>NZ_VDMA02000029.1 GCF_006334915.2 Microbispora catharanthi | reverse complement strand
ACCGGCCTTCACCATGGGCAACGCCTGGCAGTTCTTCATGGGCTACCGCTTCGCCATCTTCAACTACGCCACCCAGTCCCTGGGCGGCGCGGTCACCGTCAACCGCTTCGACCTCACCACCCCCTGAGACGGAAGAACCAAGAAGAAAGATCCTCGCTACTCGACGGCCCGGCGGTAGGTGCACACCTGCACGCCGGTGCCGCCGGTGGCCGCGGAGACGAGTTCGAGCCTGTGCCGCAGGCCGTCGCCCGGGAAGATCGTCTTCCCGCCGCCGAGGATCACCGGCATGACGATCAGCCGCAGCTCGTCGACCAGGCCCTCGTGCAGGAGGGTGCGCACGAGGCTCGGGCTCCCCATGACGACCAGGTCGCCGTCGCCCGCATCCCGCAGTTCGCGGAGGCGGGCGACGGCCGCGTCGCCGGGGATTCGCGTGGTGTTCCAGGTCAGCTCGTCGTCGCTCAGCGTCTCGGACACCACGTATTTCGGCATCGCGTTCATCCGGTCGGCGAACGGGTCACCGGCCCGCGCGGGCCACGCGGCGGCCATGTTCTGCCAGGTGCGACGGCCGTAGAGCAGTCCCTCCGCCTTGCTCACCGTGTCGTTGAAGGCGCCGCCGATGGTCTCCGGGTCGAAGAACGGGTGCGTCCAGCCGCCGTGCGCGAAGCCGCCGTCGGTGTCCTCCTCGGGACCACCCGGCGCCTGCACGACGCCGTCCAGGCTCATGAACTCGATGACCACGATGCGCATGGCGCTCTCCTCTGTGTCTGCCGGTCTGTGTCCGCCGGCGCCGTCGTCGGCTCCGTCGTGGTCCCCACGGTAGCTACCGACAAATTTAATTGTCAAGACAGTTGGAATGTTCGGACACAGCTCGCAGGGCGCGTGAGACGACGGCCTCGGCGGGCCGGCCGAGCACCCGTTCGAGGTCGTCGGTCCGCTGCTCCAGCATCCCCGCGCGGATCTGCGCGTTGATCCAGCTCATCGGGCCCGGCCCGGCGTCGGGCACCTCGCGGTAGGGCACGCCGAGCGCCTCGGCCACCTCCGGATAGCTCCACAGGGGCCCGGTGAAGTCGTACGCCCGGCCCAGATGCCCCTCGCCGGTCAGCACGTTGGCCGCCGCCTCGGCGAGGTCCGACCGGAACGCCGTGTTCAGACCGCGCCCGCCGGTGCTGCTGGTGATCTCACCCTCGACGATCCGCGGGACGAACGCGTCGCTGTAGAAGGGGTGGCGCAGGAACGTGTACGGCAGGCCGCTGCGGATTATGGCCTGCTCGGTGGCGTGATAGGCCTCCGTCATGCCGGTGGCGCCGGTGCCGGCCCCCAGGAAGCTGGTGAAGGCGACCGCGCCGACGCCGGCCTCCTTGGCGGCGGTCACCGCGTTCAGGTGCTGCCCGATCCTGCGGGCGGTGTGGAGCTCCGGAGAGGAGATCAGGAGGAGGCGGGTGGCCCCGTCGAACGCCTCGCGCAGGCTCGCCGGGTCGTCGTAGTCACCGCGGCGTGCCTGCACGCCCTGGGGCGCGCGGCCGGGATCGCGCACCGCGGCCACCACCTCCGTACGGGTGCGTAAGTGCTCGATGACGAGGCGGCCGAGCGCGCCGGAGGCGGCCGAGATAACGATCATGGGCCAAGTAGACTCCCGGCCGTCTCGGCCCTGCCACCGGTTTTCGCGGGGGGACGGTAACGGGCGCGGTAGTCGTCCCAGTCCCAGGTGGACAGGAAGGCCGCCGCGGCCGCCCGGCCGTTGAGGTAGAGGTGGAGCTTCTGCCGCTCGTCGAGGTCGAAGTCGACCACCCCCACACCCTCGGTGTCGACCTGGATGGTGCGGGCCCTGACCCAGGGCTGGTCGAGGTACGTCTGGTCGTGGCCGACGATCGCGGTCCCGACCAGGGACGTCAGCAGCCGCAGGGCGGGCAGGTGGGGAGCCCCGACGAGCGGCAGCCTGAGCGTGTCCTCCCCGAACGCGGGGAGCAGCTTGACCCCGAACGTGGGCCAGCGCGGCTGCCGCCCGTCCGGCCGGTCGAGCGTGTCGATGGGGAAGTTGGACAGCACGCCGCCGTCCACCAGGGTCGACACCAGCCCGGTGCCGGGATTGGCGATCGTGACGGGCTCGAAGAAGAAGGGGATCGACATCGAGGCGCGGACCGCGTCGGCCACCCGCTGCCTGCCCGGCTCCGCCACGCCGTAGACGCTCCGGTAGTCCCACGGCAGGCGCACCAGCCGGCCCAGGGTGACGTCCGTGGCCGTCACCACCAGGCTGTAGCGCTGGTCCTCGCCCATCCAGGGCGCCGGGTCGTCGAGGGCCAGGTCGTCGAACGTCTCGACACCCAGGTCGGCCAGTTCGTTCCCCAGCCACTCCCGTAGGTAGTCGCCCTCGAACACACCCCGTTCGAACAGCAGGGACAGCAGCGAGAACCCCCTGCCGACCAGCGGGACGCGCTCCACGGCGGACGCGTCCCTGAACCTGCGGTAGTCGACGCCGAACAGGAGCTCGCGCATGCGCTCCGGCGGCATCCCGGCCGCGGCCAGCGCTCCCACGACCGCCCCCGCGGAGGTCCCGGCGACCCGGGTGCCGGCGGCCCGCCCGAACCGGTATCCGGCGGCGTGCAGTTCGTGCAGCGCGCCGACCAGGCCCACGCCCTTGACGCCGCCGCCCTCCAGTACCAGGTCGGCCCGCCTGTCCATCCCGGCCATCGGCACCAGCCCTTCTTCCGACCGTCCTCACCCGGATCTACCGCGTTCGGACGGCCCCGGGCCCCGGCGCCGCGCCATCACGACCGAACCCTCATTCCCCCTTGTCCTGCTCCCTGTCTTGGGGATACCAGCGCAGTTCGATGACGTTGCCGTCGGGGTCCTTCAGGTAGACCGAGGTGGCGACGCCCCGCGCCCCGAACCGGGGGCCGGGTCCGTCGATGACGGTGAGGGCGCCGGAGTCGATGACCTCCTGCCAGTCCAGCGGCTCGACGACCAGGCAGAAGTGGTCGACGTTCGGCTCGCCGCGGTCGCCGCGCAGCAGGTCGATGATCGTGTCCGCCGACACCCGCACCGAGGGGAACGGCGCCTTTCCGGCCCGCCACTCGTCGACCCGCACCGGCTCGAGGCCGAGGACGTCGCAGTAGAACGCCAGCGACCGCTCGACGTCCTCCACGGTCAGCACCAGATGATCGAAACCCTTGACGCGCATGTTCGTTGTGCTCATGGATCCAACGATGCTCGTCGCGGCGGCCGGCACCAAGCCCCGATCACGCTACGATCGTTGACTTCCCTAGGACCGGTGGGCGGCACGTTCTCGGAGATGCTGTCCCTCGTCGCCATGGGCAAGGGGGTTCTGCCGGTGGGCGAGCACAGCCGCACGTACTACCCACGCCCCGACGTCGCGTACGTGCCCGTCCGGGACGCGCCGCCGATCGAACGCGGCGCGGTGTGGCCGGCGACCAACACGACCACCCGCGTACGCGAATCCGCCGTCACTCAGTTGCCCGGCGACGCCACGGCGCTCGGCCATCTGATGAGCGCCCTCGACACCGCCCTCTGCACGTGACTGATTCGGCATGGGCTCTTCTGTAACAGGTTGCGGTTGCGGTAGAAGATCACTCGTACCATTTCTCCTCTTCTCGAGGTACATGTGAGAAAGATCCTGCGAGTGGCCGCGGCCCAGATGTTCGCCGCCGCCTTCGTCCTCGCCGCCCTGTCCGCTCCCTCGAACGCCGACACGACCGAGAGCGACGCCGAGATCGCCGCCGAGTGGCAGACCGCCTGGGACACCTACCACTTCACCGACACCACCCCGCCCGCACCCGACTCGGGCCGCAGCCGGGTCACGAACAGCATCTCCGTCGACATCGACGCGCCGATGCCGTCGACCTTCTACAAGTACTCCGACTTCAACAACCACATCGGCAGGAACCCGTTCCTGAAGCGGGTCGTCATGCACAAGGAGTGGCTGGCGGCCCCCACGCTCTATCGCAACCTCACGGCGATCGAGGAGATCCCGTACGAGGGCACGATCGTGGTCAGCAAGACCCACGCGCAGCAGCGGCTCCACGCGGACGGGTTCTACTACGAGACCGACAGCTGGTCGCAGCCCAACGTGGTCACGCACCAGAAGATCGAGTTCACGGTGCTGCCCAGCGGGAAGACCCGGGTCACGGAGAACCTCACCTTCGAGGCGGATTCCTCGCTGATCGACTTCGTCGCCGCGAACGGCACCGCCTCGCACCAGCAGTTGCAGACGGCCCTCAAGCAGGCGATCGAGAGCGGCGAGCTCTGATCCACGGGCATCACTGAAAAGACGGGCGTCTTCCGTGCGGGAGACGCCCGTCTCCTGTCAGTGCCCGATGCCGCCGCCTCTGCTCTCGGCGGCCTGCAGGGTCTGGTTGATCGAGCAGTTCTTGATCCCGCCCCTGCAGTTGCCGCTGAGGGAGTCGGTGAAGACGCTGACGCTCGACACCTGCTGGACGCCGGCGAAGTCGACGGCGCTGTTGCCCGCGGGGGCGTTCACGTTGCGCTTGCCCGTGTTGAGCTGAAAGGGCGGACTGCTGATCGTCGGCGCGTTGGCGGTGTTCATGCCGGCCGTGCGCTGCGTGCCGCCGCCGCCGTGACCGAACCCACCACCGAGGCCGCCCCCGAAACCGGCGAGGCGTGCGCCGATGTGGGCGCCGCCGTGACCGTGGCCCTTGCCCTTCTTTTCCTTGCCCTTTTTGCCCTTCTTGTCCTGGCCGCCCTGACCACCCTGACCACCCTGACCACCGTGGGCGCCCTGACCAGCCTTACCACCATGGCCGTGCGGGCCGTGGCCGGCGGCAGGGACCGGCGCCGCCAGTGCCCGCGGCGCCACCGCGACGCTCGGCATCACGATGAGGAGCGCGGCGACGGCCAGACGCCGGGCGGACTTCGCCACGACGCGGGACCTTTCTGCCCTGTTGTCGCCCATCCGATCCACACCTGCCTTTGCTTTGGTACACAAGCGACGCATCCCGCTCATACCCCTCGCTTCGCCTCTCTTCTCCCGGGGTGCGATGTGCTGTGCGGATGCTGATCCCTTCTTTGCGCTGAGCCCTTCGGCCGCAGCGTCAGGACGTGGCGATGGCGGTGAGCACGTCGAGCCTGGCCGCGTGGCGAGCCGGCAGCAGCCCGGCCGGCAGGCCGGCGACGGCGGCCACGGCGACGACGAGCAGGAGCGGACCGACCGGCAGCGTGAGCGTGGCCTCGGTGGTGCGGCCCAGCGCGGTGACCGTGCCCGCGGCGAAGGCGACGCCCAGGCCGAGCCCGGCGACGATCGCCAGTGCCGCGACGAGGACCGGCCTGCACGCCCGGTTCCCCCGCCCCGGCCTGTATCGCCTGTGGGCCCAGTTCCGCGACGCCCGGGGCCGGGTCCTCACCACGACGTTCACCCTGGAGGCCCGTCAGGAAACGCGCACGAAACGTGCACAGAACGACTCGCAGGCTCTGCACGTCCGTACGGCACCATGCTCGGACGTGCAGAGCATGCATGTGCGCCGACTGCTCCTGGTCATCCTCCTGGTCATCACGGCCGGCCTGATGACGACCGGGTCCACCGCCACCCTGCCGCCCGGAAGGTCCGTCGCGGCGATCGCGACGCTGGTCGGCGACTATCTGGCCACGCACCCCACCGTGAAGCGCGTGCTGCGCTCCAGTGGGATCAGCGTCACGCTCATCTCGTGCGGTGCCGAGACCGGCTCGCCGACCGACCTGTCGGCGGACTTCGGACACGGCTTCAGCGGCCGTCTCATCAGAACGCGGAACGCCACCTACTTCCAGACGCCGATCGGTTCCGAGATCGCTCCCGGGAAGTACTTCGACAAGGTCACCGACTATTACGAGCCGTACAGCCTGCTCGGCATCGGGACACTCGCCATGATGGCCACCAATCTGATCGACGGCCACCGCGCACACGCGCTCCTGATCAATAGGGGCCGCCTCACGGCTGCGAGCATCGAGGGCGGCACCGGCCCCCACACGATTCACTACACCGTCCATATCGACGTGCGCCGAGCCGTCGAACGCCTGAATCTCCCGGCCTACATCGCCTACACCAACCCCATGCCGCTCGACCAGCGGACCGAGGAGGAGTACGCCAAGGTGCGGGCAGGCGATCCGGCCGCACAGGCACGGCTCCGTGCCCGCATCGCCGGCGATCTCGGTCCCTCCGCCGACTACGAGCTGTGGGTGGACCTGAGCGGGCGTCCGGTCCGTTACGTCCTGTCCGCCAAGACACGGACCGAGATGGCCTTCTCGGACTGGGGAACCTGCATGGTCAACGCTCCCCCGTCGGAGCGGGTCCGGGAGCTGAAGGGCTGACCCCGGACCGTCCGGTGCCGCCGACACCACTGCCAGGCGACACCGCTGCTAGACGACACCGCTGCTAGACGACACGAACGCCACCGCCGCGCAGAGCACCCAGCGGCCACGGCACCCGGCCCGGCGCCCTGGCCCCGGCGCCCCGGTCTGCGCGTGTCCGTGTCGCCATCCGGCCCGCTAAATCCGTAGCCGCTTGATGTGGGTCGGCTGGTAGGTGAAGGCCCAGCGGTCGGTGCCGGCTTTGCGGCGGGTGTAGCGGTCGGGGTGGCGGTAGCGGTCGCGGTTGTGGAACTGGCAGGCCGGTCCGAGCAGCTTCAGGTCGGTGAGCCCGCCGTTGCTCCAGTTGTCGGCGTGGTCGATCTGGCACATGGTGGCGGGCAGTGGGCAGCCGTCGATCCAGCAGGTGGCGTAGCGGGCGAACACGGCCCTGCGTTGGGCGGGGGTGGCCAGGCGGACCTTGCGGCCCATGTCCAGCACCTGCCCTTCGGCGTCCATCACCAGGCGGACCAGGCTGCTGGTGCGGGCAAGGCGGTGCACGCTGGAGACCGGCAGCATCTGCCCGGTCGCCAGCAACACCCCCGGCGCCGCCCCCAGCACCGTCCCCGGCACCGCCCCCTGTGACGCTCCCGGTGACGCTCCCGGTGACGCTTCCTGCGCCGTCCCTGCTGACGACTGTCCACGGCGCACGTCGCCGTTGTCCTCGGGCGTGCTCTGCGCATGCCGGCAGTCCCCCGCAGGCCGATGCCCGGCGTGGGCGTGATGCGCGAAGGCATCCTCGGGAGGAGGATCAGGCCGCGCTGTCTGCGAAGGTGAACCGGCATCTGCCCCGGCGTCGCCACAATGGGCGGGGTCGGCAGGGTCGGCAGGATGGCACAGGCCCTCATCCTGAGCAGGTGCGGCAGCGCCGGTGCTGCCCACATCGCAGGGGTCGCCCATCTCGCCGAGGGCACTGCCACCGGCAGCTGCCCCGGCCTCGCCCGGGTCGGCGTCGCTGGCGTTTGTGTCTTCGATGTCGCCGGTGGCGCTGGTGGCGCTGGTGCCCTGGCGGTCCCGGCCGTTCTTGTCGGCCTCGGCGCCCTCCGCGTCCTCGGTACGCTCGGCGTCCTGGGTGTCGTCAATGTCTTCGGGGTGGTCGGTGCCGGGGGCGGCGGGTTCGGGGTCGGTGGGGAGGGATTCGGCGGTGACCAGGACCAGGAGCTCGGCGGCGATCTTCTGCTCCAGCAACGCGATGAACGCATCCGCCTGCCGGACCCGCAACGGCCGGTCATCGCCCTCCGCGCGCGGCTTGGCGTAGGCGTCCAACAGGGCCCGCAGCCGGGCGGCCGCCTCACGCGGCAGGTAGAACTCCCCCTCCACGCCCCCACCCCTGGTCGGGCGGACCCTCAAAAACCGCCGCCCATAGTCGGCCCGCTCATCGCGGTCCTCACCGTCGGGGTCCAGCACCGCCCGCAGATAACGCCCGGCTTTGGCCACCTCCGCCGCACCCGCCTGACCCGCCAACTCCAGCAAAATCGACTCAGCCAACCCCGCATGCTCATCGCTCAACTGCGCGGTGGCCGCGCAGATCGCCTCCACCACCCCCGCCGCCAACCCACCCGTGGCGAACTTCTCCCGCACCCGAGGCAGACGCGCCAACTCCACCGCCAGCGTGAGCAGGCGGCCCGCCCCCGCGACGCTCATGCCTCCGGCGGTGCGTAGCCAGCTGCGGGTGGAGGCATGCCCATGCCGCTTGGCCCGCCCCGCACCATGCACCCGCCCCACCCGCTCAGCAAGAGCGCACGTGATCCGATCCCGCGCGAACAGCAACTCCTCCGCCTCGGCAAGACAGATATCCACATCGTCCGGCACCGCCGTCAGCGCCAACGCTTGCGTCGACTCACGAAGAGAACCCACCAGCACCCACGACGACCGGCCGGCACCGGGTGGGCTGTCGCTGGTGTCCCGACCCGCGTCCTGCCGCAGCTCGGAATCGATGATCGGAAAATGCTCACGGGCGACCGAGTCATCCGCAGACCACAACCGGGAGCCGGAGGTCAACCGGTCCCACCAGTCGCCAGAACTATTCGAACGACGAAGGTGCTCGGGATCGAGGTCGAACAGATCCATCGCATCTCCTCGCAAGATTCGAAATTCTGTTTTAATTTTCTCCCGTCAACCTCACACTGAGCAACCGTGTACCACGATTTGTTGGAGCTACAGGCTTACGGTGCAGAGAAGAGGAGATCGAGCAGGGTGTGGAACACCGAGGAGAGCCCGACCACGACGAGAACGGGGATCGCCAGGCTGAGACAGAGAGCCAGCACGCAGCCACTACCTGCGCCCATCGGGTTGGGAACCGGATCCTGTGGCTCCAGCCCACGCCACAGCGATCGGGGTTCGAGGAGAAGGAACAGCATCGCGCCCACCTCGCCCACGGTGAACAGCCAGAACCAGGCCCATCTGTTTCCCAGCCTGGGCCGGCCCGTACCGATCATGATGAAGAGCGCGGCGATCCAGGCCCCGCCGACGAGCCAGGTCGCGCCGTGGAACGGCACGAGGAACGGCCAGCCCGAGAAGAGCCGTTGGCGCGAGTGAGCGAGCGTGGCCTCCGGGCGGGGAACGGCGGCGTTCAGGTCGCGCTGGAGTTTGCGAGGGGTGTAGGCCCCGTTCGCGGAGCGGTCGGCGTGATACCAGAACAGAGGGCCCGTCGACCACCGCAGATCCACCGGGGTGCCGTAGTAGATGACGTACGTGACCTGCCCGCTCCGGAGCGCGGTGTGAAAGTCGGCCAGGGTGCGCTCGCGCGGGGTCATGCTGAGCACGCTTACCAGAGCGCCCCACAGCAGCACGACCAGCAACGCCACGCGCACCCATAGCCCCGCGATTCGGTACGGAAGTCGCATGACCCGAGCTTCCCTCAGCGGGCGCGCGACAGCATCCCTCTTCCGAAGACGGCTACAGCCGGTCCTGGCGGGGCAGCACCACCTCGCGGGCCAGGAGGAGCAGGGCCGCCGCCAGCGGGATGCCGAGCAGGGCCCCGACGATGCCGAGCAGCGCCCCGCCGAGCAGGGCTCCGACGATGGTCGCCACGGGCGGCACGTCGACCGACGACTTGAACACCTTCGGGGAGATCCAGTAGTTCTCGACCTGCTGGTAGACGACGAAGAAGATCACGCAGGCGATGCCGACCTGCACCGAGGAGAGGAAGCCCACCCCCGAGGCCACGACCGCGCCGATGACCGCGCCCACGAGGGGGATCAGGTCGGTGACCGCGACGAAGATGGCCAGCGCGAGCGCGTACGGCACCTTCAGCATGGCCAGGAACAGGAAGGTCACCACGCCGGCGATCAGCGAGATGATCAAATTGCCCGCGACGTAACCGCCGATCTGGTTGATGATCTCGTCTCCGAGCAGGCGGACCCGCGTACGGCGTGAGCGGGGCACGAACCGGTAGGCCGTCTCCTTGATGGAGTTGAGCGACCCGAGGAAGTAGAGCGTGAGCACGAGCACGGTGAAGGCGCTGAACAGCGCGCTGATCACTATGCTCGCCACACCGAGGAGGCCGCCGAACATCTGGGTGGCCAGCCCGCCGCCCGCGACGTATTGCTGGATCTTGTCGAGGATCTGGTAGCGCTCGTCCACCGAGCGGATCAGCGGGTGGTTCTGGAGCTGCTGCACGTAGTCGGGCAGTTGCCGGGCGAACCCTGTGGTCTGCTCGGTGAGCGGCGGCACGACCGCGAGCCCGAAGACCACGAAGAACGCGATGGCCGACCCGAACACGATCGTGATCGCGAGGCGGCGGGACAGGTTGCGCCGCTGGAGCGCCTCGACCGCGGGGTTCAGGCCGATGGCCAGGAACAGCGAGATCACGATCAGCACGAGCGCCGAGCCGGCGCTGGCGATCGCCTGCACCAGGAGCCATGCGGTGAGCACGCCCAGGGCGCCGGTCAGGCCGAACATGAAAGGGTTGCTGCGCAGCGGGCGTCCCGGCAGGCCGAACGGCCGGTCGGAGGCCATCGCGCCGTCGGCGCCGTGATCGACGCGATCGACGCGATCGACGCCCGGCCGGCTCACGCCGTCCGGGGACTGGTCGGGGGTCGCCGGGGAGCCGGTCGGCTCCGGCGTCGTCTCCGGCGTCGTCTCCCCCTGGCCGGGGAGCGAGGGGAACACGCTGGAGATGCCGCTTCCTGGGGATAGACCGCTGTCGGACACGCCCCCACTGCTGCCCCATCAAGGTCACTCGACACGGATTTATCCGGACAAGTCGCCCTTTTGTCCCTGGTTGGTGAGAGCCGCGTCCCCCAGATGGCGCTCGATCGCTCCGTTGACCTCGGCGCCCAGCAGCACGATCAGCGTGGAGAGATACAGCCAGAGCATGAGCACGGCCACGGCCGCGACCGCGCCGTACGTCTGGTTGAAGCGCCCGAAGCCGGTCACGAAGACCGACAGGCCCGCCGAGACCACCACCAGGGCGGGCATCGCAAGCCCCACCCCCCAGGTGACCGACCGCCACCGCGACTCCCGGCGGCTGCCGGGGACGAACCGGTAGAGCAGCGCCAGTCCCGCCCCGATGAGCAGGACGAGCGCCGCCCAGCGCGCCACCGAGACGGCGGCCCGGGCCACCCGACCGAGGCCGATGTGTCCCAGCACGACCGGGAACGCGGCGACGAGCGCCAGCAGAATCGACACTCCGGCGATCGCCACGACCGTGTAGAGCAGCGCCAGCAGACGGGTGCCGACGAGGCCGTGACTCTCCCGGCCTCCGTACACCGTGTTCAGGCCCCGCATGAGCGCCTGGACGGCCCTCGACGACGCCCACAGCAGGCCGACGAGGCTCAGCGCGAGATTGATGCTGAGCCCTCTCTCTCCGGCGCGCACGGCGGCGGCGAGCTGGGAGACCAGCAGGCGGGCGACAGGTCCGGGCAGCGGCCGGGTCAGCGACGCCAGTTGCCCGGCCGCCTGCCGGGGGTCGGCCACCAGCCCGTAGACCGACACCACGACCAGCAGCATCGGGAAGATCGACAGCGTCCCCCAGAAGGCGATGCCGGCGGCCAGCAGGGACAGCCGCTCCCGCTTCGCCTCCTCCCGCACCCGCCCGGCGATCCTCTTCCAGTCCTCCACCGGCACTCTCATGGCCGGTGCGACGATCGGGCGGCCCGCAGCAGCGCGGCGCCCATGAGATAGACCGGGAGCATCGGCGCGGGCAGGCCCGCCGAGCCGGTGAGCGCGGCGCCGAGCAGGCCCGCGACGACCAGGCCGGTCCCCGCCAGGGTCACGGCCGCCGTCCCTGCCCCCGTCTTCCCGGCGCCCGGCGCCGGGCAGGGGCCCCCACGCCGCTCTATGAAGGCGAACAGGGCGACGAGGATCGCGAGGGTCGCCGTCAGGAACGCGAGCCAGGGCACGCGCAGGAGCAGCCAGGCGGCCGATCCGGGAGGCGGCTGCGGCAGCAGGCCGGTGATGTAGAGGGCGGGCACGGCGATCACGACCGCGGTCATGTGCCAGAGGAACACCGTCATGATCACGGAGTTGGCCGCGACGACGGCCGTCCACGGGCGCGTACGGCGCAGCATGCGGCCACCGCGATCGTGCAGGAGCAGGGCGATCCCCGTCTGCGCGACCGCCAGGGCGAGCAGCGCGAGCGTCGGCGGCGAGGTGTTCTGCAGGCGGTCGCCGGGATCGGTCACCATGCTCACCGGGTATGGCCCCGGGACGGTCAACAGCACGAGTGCCGCCAGGCCGCCCGCGATCATGGGCACGGCCACGCGGGGACGGGCGGACAGGGCCCCCTCCCGCCAGGCTATGCCGAGCTGGTAGACCGCCGCCCAGGCCAGCAGGTAGTTGGCCGCGCCGAGCACGGCCGGGCCGCCGAGCAGCCGCGCCGCGTCGCCGAACGCCACCAGCACCGCGAACGCGGCGGGCACCGCGAGGCCCGCCCTGCGGTGGAGCGCCAGCAGGATCGGGGTCAGCAGGACGACCGTGACGTACGCGATGAGGAACCACAACGGCAGGCAGGCGAGCCAGACTCCCATGCCCACGGTGGCGGGGTCGGTCCCCAGGAGGAGCGCGAGCAGGGCCGCGCCGCCCAGGGTGAGCAGGAACGCCGTCGTCGGGCGGATCAGGCGGTCGGTGCGGCACAGGAACCAGCCGATCGCGTCGCCACCCCGCCGCCGGTAGGAGCCGAGCGAGGCGGCTCCCGCGAAGCCGCCCACCAGGAAGAAGACCGGCATGACCTGGAACAGCCAGGTGAGCGGCCTGGCCCAGGAGACGAACGCGAGGACCGTGTCGCCTCCGACCCGCTCGCCGTACGTCACCACGACGGCCAGCCAGTGCCCGAGGACCACCAGCGCGATGGCGACGGCGCGCAGCAGATCGATGTGACGGTCGCGGCCGGGCGGCGTGCGCTCCGCCGCACGCCGCAGCGGTGTGAACATCTAGTCGCTCTGATGCTGCGGCTCGCTGATCTCCTTGACCACCGGCGTGAGCAGGTCGGCGGTGAGCTGGTGCATCTGGAGGAGCAGATCGTCGATCGTCAGCATGCCGACCACGCCTCCCTCTGCGGCCACCGGGAGCCTGCGGAAGGAGTGACGGCGGAACGTGTCGAAGGCCACCTCGACCTCGTCCTCCGCCTGCACCACCACCGGGTGCTCCGACATCACCCGGCCGACCGGCGTGTCCCCGTCCCTGTCCTGGGCGAGCACCCGTACGGCGAGGTCACGGTCGGTCACTATGCCGGCGATGCCCCGCCCCTCCGACACCACGACGCAGCCGACGCCCGAGTAGTCCATGTGCCGCGCGACGTCCCGCACCGGCGTGATCGGCGGGACCACGACCACCGGCGTGGACATGACATCTTTGATCTTCATGGCCGGCTCTCCCCCTCGTACGGAAGTCCGCCCCGCTTGTGACCTAATGCCCTATTTATCCCCTCAAGTCCGAATAAACGTGGAGATGGAGGTGATCCTCATGATCACGCTGAGCATCATCAAGGCCGACACAGGGGGGTTCGTCGGCCACACCGCCGTCCATCCCCGGCTGATGGCCGAGGCGAGGCGGGAGATCGAGCGGGCGAAGTCCTCCGGACTCCTCATCGACGGCCACGCGGACAGTTGCGGTGACGACATCTCGCTCATCATGACCCACACCTACGGCCAGGAGGCGGGGCTGATCCACTCCTTCGCCTGGGACACCTTCCAGGCGACCACCCACCTCGCCAAGGAACTCGGCCTGTACGGCGCCGGCCAGGACCTGCTGTCGGACGCCTTCTCTGGCAACCTGCGCGGCATGGGCCCGGGCTACGCGGAGCTGGAGTTCGAGGAGCGGCCGTCGGAGCCGGTGCTGTGCTTCCTGGCGGACAAGACCGAGCCGGGCGCGTGGAACCTCCCGCTGTACAAGATGTTCGCCGACCCGTCCAACACCGCCGGGCTGGTGATCGACGAGAAGATGCACGCCGGGTTCGCGTTCGAGGTGTACGACCTGTACGAGGAGCGGCGCATCGTCTTCGACTGCCCGGCGGACCTGTACGACATGCTGATGTACATCGGCGCCCCGGCGCGCTACGTGATCCACGGTGTCCGCTCCAAGACGCTGGGCATGACCGCGGCGGCGACCAGCACCCAGCGGCTGTCGCTGATCGCCGGCAAGTACGTCGGCAAGGACGACCCGGTCATGATCGTGCGCTGCCAGTCGGGCCTGCCGGCCGTGGGCGAGGCGCTGGAGCCGTTCGCCTTCGCCTACTCGGTGGCCGGGTGCATGCGCGGCTCGCACCACGCGCCGCTGATGCCGGTGGCCACCGGACAGGCGCACCCGTCGCGGTTCGACGGCCCGCCGCGGGTGGTCGCGCTCGGCTTCCAGATCAAGGACGGCCGGCTGATCGGCCCGCGCGACATGTTCGACGACCCGGCGTTCGACGGAGCCCGGCGGCAGGCCGTCGAGGTGATGGACTACCTGCGCCGTCACGGCCCGTTCGAGCCGCACCGGCTGCCGCTCGAGGACCTGGAATACACCACCATGACCTCCATCACCAAGCGCCTGGCACACCGCTGGACGCCGATCACGACCGAGGTCGCGACCCCGGTCGGGTCGTGACTGACCATGAAAGCGTCGGTCGGCGACCGCCTGATCGTCGAGAGCATCCATCGGGGCAGGGCGGGCCGCATCGGGATCGTGATGGCGCTCTACCACACCGACGGCTCGCCTCCCTACCTCGTGCGATGGCTCGACGAGGAGCGGGAGACGCTGTGCTTCTATCCCGGGCCCGACGCCCGGATCGAGCACTACTGGGAGCGGGTGCCGGAGAGCCCCTGACCGCCCAGCAGGTCACGCACCTCGCGCGGTAGCTGACCGAGCGCGTGGTCGACCACCCCCGGCGTCAGCTCCTCGTACATCACCGCGGTCACCGCCCTGGCGAGCTTGGGCACGTCGGCGTTGGCGATGCGGCCGGTGGCGGCGAAATGGGCCGCGAACTCCTCGCGGTCCCGGCGGATCGGCACCGCCGTGGGATCCCAGCCGTTGTAGTAGATCCCGCGCAGCAGATCGGGCAGTTGCGCGGCGAGGTGCGCCGCAGCGGGCACCGGGAGGCCGTCGCGCACGGCGTGCAGCCAGGTCCGCAGCACGCGGTGGGCGAACTCCCTGTCCTCGGTGCCGATGGCCCCCGCGAGGGCGGCCAGCCACCGGTTGGTCGTCTGGACCGTGTGGTCAAGGCTGTGCACGTGATGGGTGGTGGACATGACGTCCTCCTCAGCTGACAGTCACTCCATCCCACGCTGCGCACCCGGCCACGTCTTCTACCAGGGCCGATGGTCCCTATTCTGCGGCAAGCCGCAAACACTCGACCACGTCCTCGTCGCTCGTCTGGGTGAAGTCGTCGTACCACGCGCCGATCGCGTAGAAGTGGTCGGGCGTGTCCAGGCAGACGATCTCGTCGGCGTCCCTGCGCAGGCTCGCGATCGTCTCGGGGGCGCCGACCGGCACCGCGAGCACCACCCGGGAGGCCCCGTGCGCGCGGGCCACCTGGCAGGCGGCGCGGGCCGTCCCGCCCGTCGCGATCCCGTCGTCCACCACGATCGCCGTGCGGCCGGCCAGGTCCACCGGCTCGCGGCCGGCCCGGAAGCGGCGGGCGCGGCGCTCCAGCTCGGCCCGCTCGCGGCGTTCCACCTCGGCCATCTCGGCGTGAGTGATGTTGGCGAGCCGTACGACGTCGGGGTTCACCACCCGCACCCCGCCCTCGCCGATGGCGCCGAAGCCCAGCTCCGGCTGGTACGGCACGCCCAGCTTGCGTACGACGATCACGTCCAAGGGGGCGCCGAGGGCCCTGGCCACCTGGAACGCCACCGGCACGCCCCCTCGGGGCAGCCCGAGGACGACCGCGTCCTCCGCCCCCTGGAGTCCGCGCAACCGCTCGCCCAGGCGCAGGCCCGCGTCACGACGATCGACGAACACGGCGGTCACCCTGCCTTTCACCCTGTCTTTCACCGTCGGCCCCCGCCGCCGTCCGCGGTAGGGCCGAAGGGCCCGGGGAAGACTTGGAGCATGTCCCATCCTGAAGAGATCGACGAGCTGAGAGCCAGGCTCGACGCGACGGAACGGCAGGTGCGCACGCTCGCCGAGGCCGTCCGGGTGCTGGCGGGCGGCCTGGAGGGCGGGCCGCTGGAGGAGGCCGGGCAGGCCCGGCCCGAGCACGCCGCCCGGCTCGCCCACGAACTGCTGCTCGCGGCCGGCCTGATCCAGCCGAAAGAGAGCGAAGGCCCATAGACTGTCGCCGTGACCTCGACCGACCGGGCCCTCGACGGGGAGCTTCCACGTCAGAGGCTGACCGTGGCCGAGATCGCCCACCTGGCGGGAGTGTCCGCGCCGACCGTGTCGCGGGTGCTCAACGGGCATGCGGGAGTCGCCCTGGCCACCCGGCAGCGGGTGGAGGCGGTGCTGCGGGAGCACGGATACCGGCGCCGCGACAGCGAGCCCGCGGCGATCATCGAGCTCGTCTTCCACGCCCTGGAGAGCCTGTGGGCACTGGAGATCATCCAGGGTGTCGAGCAGGTCGCCAGGGAGCATGAGCTGGCCGTGGTGCTCACCGAGATGCAGGGCCGGCTCACTCCGGGCAGGGCGTGGACCGAGCAGGTGCTCGCCCGCCGCCCCACCGGCGTCGTGGCGGTCTTCTCCGAGCTCACCGTGCAGCAGCAGTCGCAGCTCGCCACCCGTTCGATCCCCCTGGTCGTGCTCGACCCGACCGGCGAGCCGCTGCACGAGACCCCGTCGGTCGGCGCCACCAACTGGAGCGGCGGGATGGCCGCGACCCGCCACCTGCTCGACCTCGGCCACCGCCGCATCGCGATGCTGAGCGGGCCGACGCAGTGGCCGTGCTGCCGGGCGCGGCTCGACGGCTACCGCGCCGCGATGGACGCGGCGGGCGTGCCCGTGGACCCCGAGCTCGTGCGCGTGAGCACCCTGTACGTGGAGGGCGGCCTGCGTGACGGGGCCGAACTGCTGCGCCTGCCCGATCCCCCGACCGCCGTCTTCACCGCCAACGACCTGCAGGCGCTCGGCGTGTACGAGGCCGCCAGGCGGGCCGGGCTGCGCATCCCCGAGGACCTGAGCGTCGTCGGGTTCGACGACCTGTCCTTCACCCAGTGGGCCGGGCCGCCCATGACGACCGTACGGCAGCCGCTCGTGCAGATGGGGGCCGCGGCCGCGCGGATGGTCCTGGCCCTCGCGGACGGCGAGCCGCTCGAACAGCACCGGGTCGAGCTCGCGACCACCCTCGTCGTACGGGAGAGCACCGCACCGCCACACCAATAGCCGGCACAGCGATAACAGTACTTTTGGCCGGTTCTGCCCGGGCGGCCGATCTCGTAGCCTCGCTGCTGTGCGTGTAGGGGGATGGGCGGCCGACGTCGGACTCGGCGCCGTTTTCGCCGCGGTGCTGGGCTTCTGGGCTTCCCGGATCGCCGACAGCTGGGGCGGCGGCTATTGGCGGTTCGACTGCGCCGCGGGCGCGGTGGTGTGCGTGATCGCCCTGGCGCGCCGGTTCGACCCGGCGCGGGCGGCCGCGGCCGGTCTGGCCGTCGCGGCGACCGCCGTCCTGGCCGCCAGGTTCGTCGACCTGCCCAGCGAGCCCGGTCCCGGGATGGCCCTCGGCCTGGCGGTGCTGGTCGGCACGGCGGTCAGGGCACTGCCGGTCCGCACGGCCTGCGGCGTGGCGGCCGGCGGGCTGGCCGTGGCCGCCGGCAGCCTGCTGACGGCGCACACGCTCGCCGCCGGAGTGCCCTCGGTCACCCTGATGAACGTCCTGACCTGGGCCGTCGCCGTCGTGGCCGGGCTGTGCCCGCGGCTGCTCGACGCCCGCAGGCGGGCCGTCGCCGACAGGGTGCGCCGCGCGGAACGGCTGAGGCTCGCCCGCGAGCTGCACGACGTCGTCGCCCATCACGTCACCGGCATCGTGGTGCAGGCCCAGGCCGCCCGCCTGGTCGCGCGGAAGAGCCCCGAGAAGGCGGGCGACGCCCTGGCCGAGATCGAGGCCGCCGGGTCCGGCGCGCTGGCCGCGATGCGCCGCGTCGTCGGCCTGCTGCGCGACCCGGACGAGCCCGCCGCCCCCGCGCCCGGCGGGCTGGGCGGGCTCGGCGAGCTGGTCGGGCGCTTCGAGGCGGGCGGCCGTGCGGTGCGCCTGCGGCTGCCGGGCGAGGAGGAGACGGCGACGTGGCCGTCCGAGGTGGCCGGCACGGTCTACCGGATCGTGCAGGAGTCGCTGACCAACGTCTCCCGCCATGCCCCGCACGCCCGCGCGGTCACGGTCAGCGTGGAGCGGGACCGTGAGACGCTCACCGTCGAGGTCGCCGACGACTCGCCGCGGGGCCCCTCGCGGCACCACCAGCGCGGCGGGTACGGCCTGATCGGGATGCGCGAGCGCGTCGAGGCACTCGGCGGCACGCTGCGCGCCGGGCCGAGTCCGGGGTCCGGCTGGTCGGTGCTCGCCACCCTGCCCGTGCCCCGGTCACAGGCGCTGCCGGAGCGGGCACGCCGATGACGATCAGGGTGTTGGTGGCCGACGACCAGGCGATGGTCCGCGGCGGCCTGCGGCTGATCCTGGAGGACCAGCCCGACATCGAGGTGGTCGCCGAGGCGGCCGACGGCGCCGAGGCAGTGGAGGCGGCCCGGCGGCTGCGGCCCGACGTGTGCCTGGTGGACGTGCGCATGCCCCGGCTCGACGGCATCGAGGTCACCCGCGCCCTGGCCGGGCCCGGCGTCCCCGACCCGCTGCGGGTGGTCGTGGTCACCACGTTCGACCTGGACGAGTACGTCTACGGCGCGTTGCGGGCGGGTGCGACCGGCTTCGTACTCAAGGACTGCGGCCCCGCCCTGCTCGTGGAGGCCGTGCGGGCCGCCCACCAGGGGGACGCCCTGGTCTCCCCGTCGGTCACCCTGCGGCTGCTGCGCCACCTGACGGCTCAGCTGCCGGCCTCCGGCGGGGCGGATCATCCGCTCTCCAACCGCGAGCTGGAGGTCGTCCGGGCCGTCGCCCGGGGCCGTACGAACCAGGAGATCGCGGCCGAGCTGTTCATCTCACTGAGCACGGTCAAGAGCCACGTGGCCGGCATCCAGGCCAAGCTCGGCCTGCGCAACCGGGTCGAGGTCGCGGCCTGGGCCTGGGAGAACCGCATCGCTCGGCCCTGATCGTCCCGTTTTATCGCGTTTTGTCCGGTTTTGCCTGGGCAGAAGGCAGGCAGCCGAACACAAGGAGGGTGGCAGTATGGCCGTCAGCGGCATCATCTCCGCCATAATCATCGGACTCATCATCGGCGCTCTCGGCCGGCTGGTCGTTCCCGGGCGTCAGGCCATCCCTATCTGGCTGACCGTGGTCATCGGTATCATCGCGGCCCTCATCGGCTCGGCGATCGCCCGGGGCCTGGGAGTCGCCACCACTCCCGGGATCGACTGGATCGAACTGATCATCCAGGTGGCCCTCGCCGCCGTCGGCGTCACGGCCGCGGTGGCGTTGTACCGCCGCAGAAGCGTCGGGTAGGCCCTCACTCCGCCGATGGCCCCGGCTCTCGGACCGGGGCCATCGGCGTGCCCGGACTGTAGTGGTCTTTGCGAAATCACCGACATCTATTGATTCCCCCCGTCACGGCTCGGCGTACGGTCGTTAACCAGGGGCTTTCCTGAGGGAAGCAGCGGTCCGCGGGAACGATCCGGGGGAAGTGGTCCGCGATGGACCAGGCGGTCCTTGCACGTGTTCCGGAGGTCTTCGCTCGTCGTGTGGGGCCGGCGCTCGGCCTTGCCGACGAGGCCGACGTGGTGGCCAGGGCCTGCCACGCGATGGCGACGCGCTTCCACGGCGGCGGCAGGCTCATCGTCTTCGGCAACGGCGAGGCCGCCACCGACGCCCAGCACATCTCGGTGGAGTTCGTCCACCCGGTGATCGTGGGCAAACGGGCGCTGCCGTCGTTCTCGCTCACGAGCGACGTGGCGACGATCACGGGGGTGGCCGCGACCGCGGGCCTGGAGGAGGTCTTCGCCCACCAGCTTCGCCGTCTCGCCGCGCCGCAGGACATCGCGCTGGGCATCTCTTCCGACGGCGGCTGCGTGAACGTGCTCAGAGGCCTGGAGACGGCGCACCGGCTCGGCCTGCTCACGCTGGCGCTGACCGGCGGCGACGACGGCGGCCCGATCGGCCGCAGCCCGGCCGTCGACCACGTCCTGATCGCCCGCTCCGCCGATCCCCGCGTGGTCAAGGAGGTGCACGTCACCACTTACCACATCCTCTGGGAGCTGGTGCACGTGTTCTTCGAGCAGCCCGGCGTGCTGGATCCACGGGTCCTCCCATGAACTGCCACGACGAGACATGCGTCACCTGCTCGGACGAGGCCGTCGCGGTGACCGTCGTACGGCTCCTGGAGCGGGACCTCGCCCTCGTCGACACCGGCCGGGGCCGGGAGGTGGTCAGCGTCGCCCTGGTGGAGGCCGAGCCCGGCGACACCATCCTGGTCCACGCCAAGGAGGCCATCGCGGTCGTGAGGGAGATGAGGCAGTGAGCGACATCGAGGCGCTGTACCCCTTCCTCTACTCGAGGTCCACGGACCTCGACGCGGTGATGACCTCCGTACGCGAGTCGACGGTGGAGAAGGTCGACGAGATCGTCACCCTGCGCCGGACGGTGCTGGAGCGCGACGGGGAGCGGATCGCCGCCTGCGCCGAGGCCATGGCGGGGGCGTTCGCGGCGGGAGCCCGGCTGTTCGCCTTCGGCAACGGGGGCAGCTCGACCGACGCCCAGGACGTGGCCACGCTCTTCATGAACCCCGGCTTCACGAACACCGGCTTCATGAACACCGGCGGGACCGCGCGGCCCCTCCCCGCGTTCGCCCTCACGGCCGACATCGCGGTCGTGACGGCGCTGGCCAACGACATCGGCTTCGAGGTGGTCTTCGCCCGGCAGCTCGCCGCGTCCGCCTTCGCGGGAGACATCGCACTGGGCCTGTCCACCAGCGGTAACTCGCGCAACCTCATCGCCGCGTTCGAGGAGGCCGACCGGCGCGGCATGCTCACGGTCGGGCTGGCCGGCTACGGCGGCGGCCAGATGGCCGAGCTCGGCACCATCGACCACCTGTTCGTGGTGCCCTCGGCCTCGGTCCACCGGATCCAGGAGGCCCAGACCACCATCTACCACGCGCTCTGGGAGCTGACCCAGCAAGCGCTGATCCGATCGGAAGCTGGTGACAGCGATGACGGCGCCTGACGGACAGAAGGAGCCCGTCATCCACATCCTGTGGATAAATGCCGGGCTGAGCTGCGACGGCGACTCGGTCGCGCTCACCGCCGCGACCCAGCCGAGCATCGAGGAGATCGTGCTCGGCGCGCTGCCCGGCCTGCCCGAGGTCGCGGTCCACTGGCCGCTGATCGACTTCGAGTGCGGCCCGATGCAGGGCGCCGACACCTTCATCGAGTGGTACTTCAAGGCCGACCGGGGTGAGCTCGACCCGTTCGTGCTGGTCATCGAGGGATCGATCCCCAACGAGTCGATCAAGCGCGAGGGCTACTGGTGCGGGTTCGGCAACAACCCCGACACCGGCCAGCCGATGACGACCAGCGAGTGGCTCGACCGTCTCGCGCCCAAGGCGACCGCCGTGCTCGCCGCCGGCACCTGCGCGACGTACGGCGGCATCCACGCGATGGCGGGCAACCCGACCGGGGCGATGGGCGTGGCCGACTACCTGGGCTGGGACTGGCGATCGAAGGCAGGGCTGCCCATCGTCAACGTGCCCGGCTGCCCGATCCACCCGGACAACCTGTCGGAGACGATCCTCTACCTGCTCTACCAGCTCGCCGGGCAGGCGCCGATGATCCCGCTGGATCACATGCTGCGCCCCACCTGGCTGTTCGGCCAGACCGTGCACGAGGGCTGCGACCGGGCGGGCTACTACGAGCAGGGCCAGTTCGCCACCGAGTACGGCTCGCCGAAGTGCCTGGTGAAGATCGGCTGCTGGGGGCCGGTCGTGAAGTGCAACGTGCCCAAGCGCGGCTGGATCAACGGCATCGGCGGCTGCCCCAACGTGGGCGGCATCTGCATCGCCTGCACGATGCCCGGCTTCCCCGACAAGTTCATGCCGTTCATGGACGAGCCGCCCGGCGCCCGCGTCTCCTCCACCGCGAGCGCGGCGTACGGCACGGTGATCCGGACGCTGCGCAGCATCACGTTCAAGACGGTCGACAAAGAGCCGAAGTGGCACAAGAAGGGCCGCGAACTGCTCACCGGTTACAAGGCCCCCTGGAGTTAGCGATGACGCAGGAACGCGAACTGGTCGAGATGGCCTGGGATCCGATCACCAGGATCGTCGGGAGCCTCGGCATCTACGCGAAGGTCGACTTCGCCAACCGCGAGGTCGCCGAGTGCTACAGCACCTCGTCGGTGTTCCGCGGCTACAGCATCTTCATGAAGGGCAAGGACCCGCGCGACGCGCACTTCATCACCAGCCGCATCTGCGGGATCTGCGGCGACAACCACGCGACCTGCTCGGTCTACGCCCAGAACATGGCGTACGGCGTGCGCCCGCCGCACATCGGCGAGTGGATGATCAATCTCGGCGAGGCGGCCGAGTACATGTTCGACCACAACATCTTCCAGGAGAACCTGGTCGGGGTCGACTACTGCGAGAAGATGGTCCGCGAGACCAACCCGGGCGTGCTGGCGCAGGCCGAGCGCACCGAGGCCCCGCACGCGGCCGACCACGGATATCGCACGATCGCCGACATCATGCGCTCGCTGAACCCGCTGGAGGGCGAGTTCTACCGCGAGGCGCTGGCGATGAGCCGCACCACGAGGGAGATGTTCTGCCTGATGGAGGGCAGGCACGTGCACCCCTCCACGCTCTACCCCGGCGGGATCGGGACGGTCGCGACCGTGCAGGTGTTCACCGACTACCTCACCCGGCTGATGCGGTACGTCGAGTTCATGAAGCGGGTCGTCCCGATGCACGACGACCTGTTCGACTTCGTCTACGACGCGATGCCCGGCTACGAGCAGGTGGGCCGGCGGCGAGTGATGCTCGGCTGCTGGGGCAGCTTCCAGGACCCCGAGCACTGCGACTTCGACTACCGGAACATGAACGACTGGGGCCGCAGGATGTTCGTCAGCCCAGGGATCGTGGTGGACGGGGAACTCGTCACCAATGACCTGGTGGACATCAACCTCGGCATCCGCATCCTGCTGGGCAGCTCCTACTACGACGACTGGGCCGACAGGGAGCCGTTCGTCACCGAGGACCCGCTGGGCAACCCGGTGGACATCCGCCATCCGTGGAACCAGCACACGATCCCGCATCCGCAGAAGCGCGACTTCACCGACAAGTACAGCTGGGTGATGTCGCCGCGCTGGTTCGACGGGCAGAACCTGCTCGCGCTCGACACCGGCGGCGGGCCGCTCGCCCGTCTGTGGGTCACCGCCCTGTCGGGCCTGGTGGACATCGGCTACGTCCGGTCCACCGGCCACAGCGTGGAGATCAACCTGCCGAGGACGGCGACCCGGCCGCAGATGTCCT
Organism: Microbispora catharanthi; assembly: GCF_006334915.2. Lineage (GTDB taxonomy): Bacteria > Actinomycetota > Actinomycetes > Streptosporangiales > Streptosporangiaceae > Microbispora > Microbispora catharanthi. The sequence continues at coordinate 93,335 of NZ_VDMA02000029.1, read as the reverse complement.
TCGAGTGGCGGATTCCCCGGCGCAACGGGGAGTTGCTGTCCAACGCCATCGAGCGCAACCGGGCCAGGACGTACTTCCAGGCGTACGCCGCCGCGTGCGCGCTGCACTTCGCGGAGCAGGCGCTGGGCGAGGTCCGCCAGGGGCACACCCAGACGTGGTCGCCGTTCACCGTGCCCGACGAGGCGATCTCCTGCGGCTTCACCGAGGCCGTTCGGGGCGTCCTGTCGCACCACATGGTGATCAGGGACGGCAAGATCGCCAACTACCACCCGTACCCGCCGACGCCGTGGAACGCCAGCGTGCGCGACTTCAACGGCACCCCGGGGCCGTACGAGGACGCGGTGCAGAACACGCCGATCTTCGAGGAGAACCCGCCGGAGAGCTTCAAGGGCATCGACATCATGCGCACCGTCCGCAGCTTCGACCCGTGCCTGCCCTGCGGCGTCCACATGTACCTCGGCCGGGGCAGGCAGCTGCGCGTGGTGCACAGCCCGCACGCGTTCACGGGGACGCCATGACGTACGACGTGGCCGTGTCGGGCGAGCGGATCGAGCGACTGCTCGGTGCGCTGATGGGCTCGGAAACCCGTGCCACGGCGGAGGAACTCCTGCGGGAGATCGTCGGCCTCTACGGCGCGGGCCTCGAACGCGTCATAGCGATCGTCACCGAGGCCGGGGCGGCCGGCGCGCTGCGCGGTCTGGCGGAGGACCCGCTGGTCTCGGGCCTGCTCGTGCTGCACGACCTGCACCCGCTGACCACCGCCGAGCGGGTGCGGGCCGCGCTCGACGGCCACCCCGCCGAGCTGCTGAGCGTGGAGGGCGGCGTCGTACGGCTGCGCCTGGAGGGGGCCTGCGGCTGCCCCTCGTCGCGGATCGCCGTCACCGAGTCGATCGAGCGCGCCATCGCCCGGGTGGCCCCCGAGGTGGCGCGGGTGGACGTCGAGAGCGCCGTGACCCTGCTGCAGATCGGCAGGCGCCCGGCATGAGCACCGGCCTGCGCCGCTTCCGCGAACCGGCCCGGGCCGAGTCGGCGGAGCGGTGCGAGATGTGCGCCGAACTCCTGGACGGCGAGCACGGGCATGTCGTCGACCTGGAGACCCGGGCGTTGATGTGCGTGTGCCGGGGCTGCCGTCTGCTGTTCGTCCGGCCGGGCCAGGGACGGTATCGCGCCGTGCCCGACCGCTTCCTCTACGCGCCGTCCTTCCAGGTCTCCCCCGCCGACTGGGACGACCTGGGCATCCCGGTGCGTACGGCGTTCTTCTTCCACAACTCCTCACTCGGCCGGACCGTGGCCTTCTATCCCAGCCCGGCCGGGGCGACCGAATCGCTGCTCCCGCTCGCGACCTGGGAGCGGGTGCTCGCGGCCAACCCGGCGCTGGCGGACGCCGAGCCCGACGTCGAGGCGCTGCTGGTGGACCGGGCTCCCGACGGGTCGTTCTCCTGCCATCTCGTGCCGATCGACGCCTGCTACCGGCTCGTCGGCCTCGTGCGGCTGCATTGGAAGGGCTTCGGCGGCGGGCGGGAGGCGTGGGAGGCCATCGACGGCTTCTTCGCCGCCCTGCGCCGGCGGGCCCGCATCGTTGAAAGGGGCTGAACTTGGACGGTGATCTCCGCTTCGACTGCCTGGGCGCCCGGCCCGAGCCGTACGCGGCCTCGCCCACGCTCGTCTTCCGCCTGCGCGTCACCGACCCCTCCCCCGAGGGCGTCCACGCCATCGCGCTGCGCTGCCAGATCAGGATCGAGCCGCGCCGCAGGCCGTACGGGCCGCAGGAGGCGGCGTTGCTGGCGGACCTGTTCGGCGAGCCGGCCCGGTGGGGTGACACGCTGCGGCCGGTGCAGTTCGCCATGGCGCAGGCGATGGTGCCCGCCTTCACCGCGAGCACGGAGATCGACGTGACCGTGCCGTGCGGCTACGACCTGGAGGTGGCCGCGGGCCGATACTTCGCCTCCTTGGACGACGGCGAGATCCCGCTGCTGCTGCTGTTCAGCGGGACCGTGCTGGCCCGCTCCGGCGCCGGGGTGAGCATGCGGCAGATCCCCTGGCACTGCGAGACCCGCCACCGCCTGCCGGTCGCGGTGTGGCGCGAGACGATCGACACCGCCTTCCCCGGCTCCGGGTGGCTGCGGCTGCGCCGCGACACCGTGCGCGAGGTCCTCCGCTTCAAGTCCGAACGCGTGCTCGCGACCGTCGATGAGGCGATCGAGCTGCTTCTTGAAGAGGCGGGCCTGAAGGAGGGAGCGCGGTGACCGCGCCGATGGAGGCGGCCCGCCGCGTCGCGGACGCCGTGCTGTACGAGGGCTACCTGCTCTACCCCTACCGCGCCTCGGCCGCCAAGAATCGCATGCGCTGGCAGTTCGGCGTGCTCGTGCCGCCCAACTACCCCGGCGAGCCGTCGGGCAGCGTGACCGAGTGCCTGCTGGAGGCCCCCGGCGAGGCCCAGCTCGACTTGCGCCTGCGGTTCCTGCACGTCAGGAGCAGGACGGTCGAGCATGAGGAGGACGACGGCTACTGGCCCGTGCCGAAGCTGACCGTCGGCGGGCGCGACTACCTCAGCTTCGACGAGGCCACCGAGCGGGAGGCCCGGACCGGGCTGAGCCTGACACACGTGACGAGTGGGCGGCGCACGATCGAGGTCCGGGTGCCCGGCGACCGCGTCATCGAGAACATCGCCGGCCCCGGCGGCGAACGCACCGGCCGGATCGTCTGCGAGCACCAGCAGCTCGACGCGGAGATGCGGATCTCCGCCGAACGGCTGCCCGGGCCGTACGGGCTGGTCCGCCTGCGGGTCGAGGTGGAGAACACGGCCCACTGGGAGCGGGCGGACGCGCCGCGCGAGGAGGCCCTGCGCCGCTCGCTGGTCGCCGCCCACCTGCTGATCGGGGTGAGCGGAGGGGCCTTCGTGTCGCTGCTCGACCCGCCGATGTGGGCCGAGGCGGCGGCGCGGCAGTGCCGCAACGAGAACACCTGGCCGGTCCTGGTGGGCGAGCCCGGCCGCCGCGACGTCGTGCTGTCCTCGCCGATCATCCTGTACGACCACCCGGCCATCGCCCCGGAGAGCCCGGGCGACCTGTTCGACTCGACCGAGATCGACGAACTGCTCACGCTGCGCACGCTGACCCTGACCGAGGAGGAGAAGCGGGAGGCCCGGGTCACCGACCCGCGCGCCGCCGAGATCCTCGAACGGGCCGCCGACCTGCCACCGGAGCTGCTCGAACGCCTCCACGGCGCCATTCGTCACCTGGAGGTCCCCACCAGGACGACACCTGAGGACGACGCCGTGACCGTGGCCGGGGTGCGGATCGCCAGGGGGAGCCGGGTGCGGCTGCGGCCCGGCCACCGCCGCGCGGACGCGCACGACATGTTCCTGGCCGGGCGGATCGCCCGGGTCGAGGCGGTGTTCCTCGACGTGGACGGGCTACGCCACCTGGCCGTCACGCTGGAGGACGATCCCGGTTCCGATCTCCAACGCGAGCAGGGACGCTTCCTCTACTTCGCGCCGGACGAGGTGGAACCCGCATGAGAACCCTGGTGGCCGGTGTGGGCAACGTCTTCCTCGGCGACGACGGTTTCGGCGTGGCGGTGGCCCGCCGCCTCGCCGCCACCGGGGTGCCCGACGGCGTGGAGGTCGGCGACTTCGGCATCCGGGGCATCCATCTCGCCTACGAGCTGACCTCGGGATACGACCTCACGATCCTCGTGGACGCGATCCCTGCGGGACGGGCCCCCGGCACGCTCAGCGTCCTGGAGCCCACCCTCCCGGAAGCGGCGCCGGCCTTCGTGGACGCGCACGCGATGACCCCCGACGCGGTGCTCACGCTGGCCTCCGGCCTCGATCTCCCGCGGGGCGGCAGAGTCCTGCTGGTCGGCTGCGAGCCCGCCGACGTGACGCCGGGGATGGACCTGAGCCCGCCGGTCGCGGCGGCCGTCCCCGAGGCCGCCGGCCTCGTGCTCGAACTGATCGCGGAGGAGGGACGGCGATGGTGAAACGCCTGGTCTTCGCGCTGCTGGCGGCCGGGCTGGCCGTGCTGGTCGTCCAGTCGCTGCCCGACATCCGACGTTATCTGCGGATCAGAAGGATGTGACCCCGATGCACGAGTTCGGGATCGCCGAGGCCGTGGTCGACGCCGTCGAGCGCCGGGCCGCCGGCAGGCGGGTGCGCCGCGCCCGGGTGCGGGCGGGCGCGCTGCTGCGCATCGCCCCGCACGCCCTCGACCAGGCCTTCTGCCTGGCCTCCGCCGGCACGGTCGCCGAGGGCGCGACGCTCGACCTGGTCATCGAGCCCGTACGGCTCATCTGCCGGGGCTGCGGGCACTCCGCGATGTGCGCCGACCCGCTCACGATCTGCGGATTGTGCGGCGGGATCGACGTCGACACCGAGGGCGGCGACAGCCTCGTCCTCGAATCCATCCAGCTCGACCCCGACATCACTGCGGAGGCGTCCTATGTGCCTGGGCATTCCGGGCGAGATCGTGGAGATTCCGCCCGACCAGACTGACCTCGCCAGGGTCGACGTGAGCGGGGTCCGGCGGGCCGTCAACATCGGCCTGCTCGACGGGCAGCCCCTGCGGCCCGGCGACTGGGTCCTGATCCACGTCGGCTTCGCGCTGTCGAAGATCGACGAGGCCGAGGCCAGGGCCGCGCTGGAGTTCCTTGAGGGCATCGGCCAGGCGTACGAGGACGAGCTGGCCGCGCTGCGTGACTCGTCCATAGAGAGGTGAGGGACCCATGCGCTTCGTCGACGAGTACCGCGACGCGGACAAGGCGCGGGCGCTGTCCGCCAGGATCGCGAGCCTGTGCGAGCCGGGCCGGGCCTACAAGTTCATGGAGGTGTGCGGCGGCCACACCCACACCATCTACAAGCACGGGCTGGAGGACTACCTGCCCGAGACGATCACGCTGGTGCACGGCCCCGGATGCCCGGTCTGCGTGATCCCGATGGGCCGCGTGGACGACGCGATCCACATCGCGGAACGGCCGGACGTGATCATGACGTCGTTCGGGGACATGATGCGGGTGCCGGGCGGGCGCGGGTCGTTCTTCGACTCCACGGCCCAGGGCGCCGACATCCGCATGGTCTACTCGCCGCTCGACGCCCTGAAGATCGCCCGGCGCGAACCGGACCGCCAGGTGGTCTTCATGGCCATCGGGTTCGAGACCACCGCGCCGTCGACCGCCATGACCGTGCTGCGCGCGGCGGCCGAGGGCGTGCGGAACTTCTCGGTCTTCTGCAACCACGTGACGATCATTCCCGCGATCAAGGCGATCCTGGACTCGCCCGACCTGCGTCTCGACGGCTTCATCGGGCCCGGCCACGTCTCCACGATCATCGGCTGCCGGCCGTACGAGTTCATCGCCCGCGGCTACGGCAAGCCGCTGGTCGTGGCGGGCTTCGAGCCGCTGGACATCCTCCAGTCGGTCTACATGCTGCTGCTCCAGCTCGCCGAGGGCCGGTCGGAGGTCGAGAACCAGTACGCCCGGGTCGTACCGTGGGCGGGCAACATCCGTGCCCTGCGGGCCGTCAACGAGGTGATGGAGCTGCGGCCCTACTTCGAGTGGCGCGGCCTGGGCTTCATCTCCCACTCGGCGCTGCGGATGCGCGAGAAGTACGCGGCGTACGACGCGGAGCGGCTGTTCGACATACCCGGCAACCGGGTGGCCGACCCCAAGGCCTGCCAGTGCGGCGAGGTGCTCAAGGGCGTGCTCAAGCCGTGGGAGTGCAAGGTGTTCGGCACGGCCTGCACGCCGGAGACGCCGATCGGCACCTGCATGGTGTCGTCCGAGGGCGCCTGCGCGGCCTATTACAACTTCGGCCGGTTCTCCCGCCAGCGGGTGAGGGAGGCGACCCGGTGACAGAGACGACCCGTGAGCAGCAGGTTCTCGAACGCATCGACCGCGCCCGGCAGCGGAAGGCCCGCGTGCGCGAGGAGCGCATCACGATGGCCCACGGCGCCGGCGGCAAGGCGACCCAGACCCTGATCGAGGCGGTCTTCCTCGACGCGTTCCGCAACCCGCTGCTCGAGCCGTTGGAGGACGGCGCGGTGTTCGGCGCGGGCGGCGCGCGGCTCGCGTTCACGACCGACTCCTACGTGGTCTCCCCGCTGTTCTTCCCCGGCGGCGACATCGGCGACCTCGCCGTCAACGGGACCGTGAACGACCTGTCGGTGTGCGGGGCCCGGCCGCTGTACCTGTCGGCCGGCTTCGTCCTCGAGGAGGGGTTCCCGGTCGAGGACCTGCGGCGCATCAGCGCGTCGATGGCGCGGGCCGCCGCGGCGGCGGAGGTGTCGATCGTGACCGGGGACACCAAGGTGGTGCAGCGCGGCAAGGCCGACGGCTGCTACGTCACCACGGCCGGCGTGGGACTGCTGGAGCGGGACGCGCGCCTCGGCGTCGCACACGCCCGTCCCGGTGACGCCGTCCTCGTGTCCGGCCCGGTCGGCGAGCACGGTGTCACGATCATGCTGGCGCGGGGCGAGCTGGACATCGAGGCCGACGTGACGTCGGACACCGCTCCCCTCAACGGCCTGGTCGCCGCCCTCCAGGCCGCTGTCGGCGAGGAAGTTCGGTGCCTGCGGGACGCGACCCGGGGCGGCGTCGCGACGATACTGAACGAGATCGCCCGCGCCGCCGGCGTCGCCGTCGTGGTCGAGGAGGACGCCGTGCCCGTACGGCCGCCCGTACGCGGGGCCTGTGAGCTGCTGGGCATCGACCCGCTCTACGTCGCCTGCGAGGGCCGGATGGTCGCGGTCGTGGACGGGGACGCGGCCGAATCCGCGCTCGCCGCGCTGCGGGGCCACCCGCTCGGCGCGGGCGCCGCGATCGTCGGCCGCGTCCGGGACGATCCCCCGGGCCTGGTGCTGCTGAAGACCGCCTTCGGCGGCACCCGGATCATCGACGTGCTGGTCGGCGACCCGCTGCCGCGGATCTGCTGACCGGGAGGTGACTTCATCATGAGTGAAACCGAACGACCGGACACCGAGGCCAAGCGGGCGGGCGACCTGGCGTTCCGGCCGGAGGCCGCGGGCGAGCCCGGACCCGGGCGGAAGCCGTCCGCCGAGGAGGAGACGGGCGTGACCGCGGGCGAGACGCTCACCCGGGGCGGTGAGGAGCTCGCCAAGCAGAAGCAGGAACCCGGCCGTGACCAGGCGGGCGTGAAGGGCAAGACCGACCGTCCGCACGGCCGCTCGACCCTCGAGGACTCCACCGGCATCGCACCGGAGGGGCCCATCGACGAGGAGAGCCCGCCGCTGCCCGCGGGCGACCAGGGCGGCTAGGTCGTGTCGCGGGCGGCGGCGACGGCGGCCTGACCGAGGCTGACGCCGCCGTCGTTCGGGGGGACGCGGTGGTGGGTGAGCACCGTGAAGCCGCGCTCCTCCAGCAGGGTCACGGCCCGGCCGAGCAGCAGCAGGTTCTGGAACACGCCGCCCGACAGGGCCACCGTGGACAGGCCCGTGGCGTGACGGATCCACGCGCATCCGGCGGCCACGATCCCGGCCACCGCGTTGTGGAACCGCGCGGCGACGACGTCGCGCGGGACACCCGCGCGCAGGTCGTCGGCGACCGCGCGGACCAGCTCCGCGCCCGGGACGGCGAACCGCGTGCCCGAGGAAACGAGGCCGCAGGGATAGGCGTCGTCCACCGCGGGGTCGGCGAGCTGCTCGAACTCGACCGCCGCCTGGCCCTCGTAGGTGATCGTGTCGCGGACGCCCGCGATCGCCGCCACCGCGTCGAACAGGCGGCCCATGCTGGAGGTGGGGGGCGCGTTCCCGCCCCGGCGGGCCAGCGCGACGACGGCCGCCCACTGCCCGGCGTTGCGGCGTACGACGTCCAGGTCCTCGGGGACGTCTCCGTCGTAGGCGAGATCGAGGTAGGCGGCCGCCATGCGCCAGGGCTGTCGGATCGCGGTCGCGCCCCCGGGCATCGGCACCGGCGTCAGGTGGCCCGCCCGTTCGAAGCCGGCCAGGTCGGCGACGAGGAACTCGCCGCCCCACAACGTGCCGTCCGAGCCGTAGCCGAGGCCGTCGAAGGCCACTCCTGCGACCGGCCCGGCGACGCCGTTGTCCGCCAGGCAGGAGGCGACGTGGGCGTGGTGGTGCTGCACGCCGATGAGGTCCGCGTCCTGATCGAGGGCCCACTTCGTGGACAGATATTCGGGGTGCAGGTCGTGGGCGACCACCTCGGGCGTGATGTCGAACAGCCGCCGGAAGTGCTCGACGCCCTCGGTGAACGACCGCAGGGTCTCGTAGTTCTCCAGGTCGCCGATGTGGTGGGAGACGAACGCACGGTCATCCTTGACCAGGCAGAACGTGTGCTTCAGCTCGGCGCCGCAGGCGAGCACGGGCCGGCGGGCCGCCCGGGCGAGCGGCAGCGGGTGCGGCACGTATCCCCGCGACCGCCTGATCGGCAGGTCGCGGCCCCGGAAGACCCGTACGACCGAGTCGTCCGTACGGATGTGGATGGGGCGGTCGTGGGTGAGGAAGGCGTCGGCGATGCCGCCGAGCCGTTCCAGAGCGTCGTCGTCCCGGTAGGCGATGGGCTCGTCGGAGACGTTGCCGCTGGTCAGCACGATGGGCCGGCCCAGCGCCCGGAGCAGCAGATGGTGCAGCGGGGTGTAGGGCAGCAGCACGCCCAGCCACCGGTTGCCCGGCGCTACGGACGGCGCGACGGACGCGCCAGGCAGGCGCCGCAGCAGCACGACGGGGCGGGCGCAACCGGTCAGCAGGCGCTCCTCGGCCGGGTCCACCACGCACAGCCGCCGCACCGCGGCCGCGTCGCCCGCCATCACCGCGAAGGGCTTGTCCTCGCGATGCTTGCGGGATCGCAGCGCCGCCACGGCGGGCTCGTCCGCCGCGAGCGCAGCCAGGTGATAGCCGCCGAGTCCCTTGACCGCCAGCACGCCGCCCTCCCGCAGCAGCCGCACGGCCCGCTCCAGCGGGTCGCCGCCGCCGACGGGGCCGGCGAAGCGCAGCGAGGGCCCGCAGGCGGGGCAGCACACGGGCTGGGCGTGGAAGCGCCGGTCGGCGGGGTCGTGGTATTCCCGGGCGCAGTCCGCGCACATCGGGAAACCGGCCATCGTCGTGTTGGCCCGGTCGTAGGGCACGTCGCGGACGATGGTGAAGCGCGGGCCGCAGCCGGTGCAGTTGGTGAAGGCGTAGCCGCACCTGCGGTCGGCCGGGTCGGTCAGGTCGCGCAGGCAGGCGTCGCAGGTCGCCGTGTCCGGCGAGACGAGCGCGTGCCGGTCCCCGCCGGCCGCGCTCGGCGCGATCACGAAGGTCCTGCGGCCGGTGACGGGCGCGGGGCCCGTGCTGATCCGCTCGATGACCGCCAGCGGCGGCGGGTCGCCGGTCAGCGCGGCGAGGAACTCCTCGACCAGCGCGCTGCCGCCCTCGACCTCGATGAAGACTCCGCGCTCGTCGTTGCCGACCAGCCCGGCGAGGCCGAGCCGCATGGCCAGGCCGTACACGAAGGGCCGGAAGCCGACCCCCTGCACGATCCCCTCGACCCGGACGGCGACGGCACGCCTGCTCACCTGCCCATTGTCTCAGCCGGGCAGGTCGAGCACGTCGTCGAGGGCGACGACCTCGATCAGATGGCGCAGGTAGGGGGTGAGGGCGACGATCCGGAAGGCCGTCCCGCGCTCCTCCGCGTCACTGTAGGCGTTCATCACGACGGCCATGCCGGATGAGTCGATGAAGTTCAGCCCCGCCAGGTCGAATTCGAGCACGTCGACGCCTTCTGCGAGCGTCTTGGCCACCTCGGCGGACGCGTCCTGCGCGGTGGTGTAGTCGAGCTCGCCGGTCATCACCAGGCGGGCCGCGCCGGGCTCGGGAGTGAGCGACTCGACCTGCAACGGGGGCGTGTCCTGCATCAGACGCTCGTCTCTGTTCGCTGATCCGCACAGCACGTCCGTGCCGCGGCGACGCCCTCGTTCAGCAGCGCCCGGGCGTGGGGGCAGTCTGTCAGTACGTCATGGAAAACACGCAGCCCGAGCACGACGGACTCCGCAGGCACCTTCCTGGCCGCCAGCACCTGGCAGGTCCAGGTGACGAAATCGGTGAACAGCGCGGCGTCGTGGACGTACAACGCGGCGATCAGGAAGTCGGCGATATAACCGAGATCCTCGGCGGTGTGCTCCAGTTGCCGCGCGCTGTAGCCGCCCATCGGGGCGTACGCCTCCTTGAGCGTGTCCATGACGCGGGCCAGCAGGTCGGCGCGGTGCCGGGTCAGGTACGCGTACTCCTCGCCACCGAAATGAACCGCGGCGTCGCCGTGGCCGTCGTGGGCGGCGGGGAAGGACGGCAGCCCGGCGGCGAGCCGGTCGGCCGCCGCGTCGGCGGTGGGCGCCCACGCGTCCGCGCCGAGCAGGCGGGCGAAGCGGCCGTCGACGCCGAACCCGGCCCCACCGGCGAGCACGGGGATGCCCACGGCCTGGCAGGCCGCGATGGTGGCGTGCGCGCGGGGCAGCCGGGTCGGCAGCGTGCAGCCGAGCGCGACCACCTCGGGCCCCGTCTGGTGCAGGTGCGTGATCAGGTGCGGGCCGGGCACGCTGGCCCCCAGGAAGTCGACGTGCCATCCCCGCAGCCGAAGCACCTCCGCCATGATGCGGGTGGGCAGCGCGTGATACTCGCCGTCGGCGCAGGCGACGGCCACCCGGCCGCGGGTCGCCGTGGGCCGGACGCGCCCGCTGACGGCGGCCACCACGCGCTCGCTGACCGCGGTCGCTCCGTGCTCGCGCGCCACCGACCACTCGTTCGACGCCCACAGCTCGCCCACCCGGCGCTGGCCCGGGGCGACGATCCGCAGCAGCACGTCCTCGGCGGGGACGCCCTCGTCGATCAGGCCCAGGACCAGGTCGACCGCGCCGTACTCGTCGGCCCGGCCGATCAGGTCCAGGTAGCGCCCGGTGGCGGCCTCCAGGTCCTGACTCATCACGATGTCTCCGTCCGTCCCGTCCCCGCGCGTACGGCGAGCAGGGCGCGGTCGTCCTGCTGCCCGCCGCCGCCCGGGCCGCCGCCCAGCCACTCGGTGCTGAGCTGCTCCAGCCGCTCCACCAGGGCCTCGACCGGCATTCCGGCGCAGGTCGCCAGCGCCTCCCTCAGCCGTTCCTCGCCGAACATCTCCCGGCCGCTCGGGCCGCCGAACGCCTCGGTGATGCCGTCGCTGTACAGCAGGCACACCTCGCCGGGCGCCAGGTCGAGTGTGACGGGCCACAGGCTGATCTTCTTCAACGCGCCGAGGATGGAACCCCGGACGGCGACCTCCTCCACCGTGCCGTCCCGGCGCAGGACCAGCGGCGCCGGGTGCCCGGCCACGGCCAGGTCGACCAGCACATGATCTCCGGGTGCGGTCCGCAGCGCGGCGAGGATCATCGTGACGAAGGAGTTCGGCGACGGGGAGGCGAGCAGCGACCGGTTGAGCAGTTCGAGCAGCCGGTCGGGACGGCTTTCCAGCAGCAGCAGCGTGCGCAGGCTGTGACGGACCTGGCCGGCCAGGACCGCCGCGCGGGCGCCCTTGCCGCAGACGTCGCCCAGGATGACCAGCGGCGGCCGCTCCACGATCCCGCTGTCGGGCGCCGCGTCGGGCAGGTAGACGTCGTAGAAGTCGCCGCCGATGGCGCCCGCCTGCTGCGAGGCCCGCAGCCGACCGGCCACCCGCATGCCCTCGATCTCCGGCAGCTCGGGCGGCAGCAGGTCGCCGGTGAGGATGGCGTTGATCGTGCTCTGCTCCCGGAACAGGGATGCCGCCGAGATCGCGGCGCCGGCCCGGGTGGCGAGGTCGCGCGCCATCATCTGGTCGTCGTCGTCGAACGGCGGCCGTCCGGCGCGGCGGGCGAGCGCGATCGCCCCGGCGGGCACGCCGTTGCCGGGCAGCGGGAGCACCAGCAGGTGGCCGGCCGGACCGAACCCCTCCGGCAGCAGCCAGTCCGGCGCGCCGCCCGGGTCCTGTTGTCCTGCGACGCCGTGCCGCAGGCCCGCGAGCGCGTCGGTCAGGCCGGGCACCTCCGCCGCCGCTGCGGCCGGCAGGGCGCCCTCCTCCGGGCCGTACCGGCCGGAGACGGCGCGCACCCACTCCATCCGGCGGCGGGAGGTGGGCGGCAGCAGCACGATCGCCATGTCGGACAGGAATTCGGCGCCCAGCTCCGTCGCGGCCCGGGCGCACCGGTGCGGGTTGAGCGAGGCGGACAGGCGGCGGCCGGCCTCCAGCAGGAACTCGGTGCGCCGCGCCGCGCTCAGGTCGGTGAGATACCAGGCGAGCCGGCCGCCGCTGACCGCCTTTGCGCGAATCCGGATCGCCCGGCCGCCGTGGATCACGGTCCGGCCCTCGGGGGCCGACGGGACGGAGTCGAGCGGCGCGGGTGCGGGCAGGCACGGCTCGACCCCCGGCACCAGGCGGGCCGCCGCCGCGTTGGCCAGCGTCACGACGCCGTCCGCGTCGCACAGCACGATGCCCTCGCCGCTGCCTTCGAGCAGCGCCGCCACGAGGTCGGGGACCAGGTCGGCCGAACCTGCGGCGCCTTTCACCCGTGCGTTCCCGTCATGGCCGCGCCCCCCGATTCCTGTTCGTCGCTCCAGACTACCTTTGTCCCAAAATCGACAGCCTGACGACGGGCCGGGGTCGTGTTCCGGCCCCGGCGCGCCGCGCCGGGGCCCGCTCCGCCCCCTACTCGGCCCGGATGTTGTCGATGTGGAAGGTGCCGGGGCTCACCCAGACGAACATGCCACGCACGTCCTTGAGGTCCTCCGTCGTGCAGGACATCGCCGAGGTGAGGTCGATCTCCACCGTCCCCGTGCCGTCCTGGTTCTGCCAGCCCCAGGTGGACTGGCACCAGGCCCAGCCGGAGCCGGTCTGCAGCGCGACACTGGTCGAGGTGCCCGCGGCCCCCGTCCTGATGTCGTACTTCAGCGTGCCCTTGGCCGACAGATCGACGGGCTCGGGGAAGGCCGCGCCGAACCAGCCGCCGCCGGTCGCGTCCACCCGCAGCCCGTGGGTGCCGTCGGTGGCCCACTCGGCGGACTGGGCGACCGCGCCGGCGTCGCTCTGCCAGTTGCCGGGCGCCCAGCCCTGCACGCCGTCCTCGAAGGAGAACAGCCTGATCGCCGCGCCCGGGTCAGGCTTGACGGTCACCGTGATCGTGGCGGTGCCGGACCACCGCAGCAGGCTGTCACGCACCCGGTAGGTCGCCGTGGCCCGGCCGCTGAAGCCCTCCGCGGGGGTGAAGGCGACCGTCCCCGACGCGTCGGCGGTGAACGTGCCGCCGGTCACCGTCAGGCTCGCCTGGCGGCCCGCCGTGGCCGGGTCGAGGTCGAGCGTCTCCGGCCTGATCCTGGAGAGGTACGCGATGTCGTTGGCGGTGGCGTCCACCGTGACCGGCGTGCCGAAGGTCGTGACGGCCGTGTCGTCGTCGGCCACCGGCGGGAAGAGCGGCGGCCTGCCGCGGATCGCCGCCGAGGCGTTGGTGATCGTCGTGCACACCGGGCCGGGGCAGTAGACGGTGAAGCCGTCGTAGTCGGGATAGAGCGTGCCGTCGTCCTGCGTGCCCGCGATCAGCCAGTACAGGAAGCCCGCGCCGCCGCCGGACACGAACGCGTCCGTCCACTCCCGGTAGACGGGGTTGCGCTCGGCCTTGCTCAGCAGGCCGAACTCGCCGAGCATCACCGGTTTGCCGATCCTGCGGCCGTCGGCGAGGTGCTTCTTGATCCAGGTCGTCCCCCAGGCGGCGTCCTTGCCCCATCCGTCCGGATAGAGGTGCAGGGACATCAGGTCCATCTTCGGCAGCTTCGCCAGTGCGACGGTGTCCACGCCCTCGCCGCAGTTGTCGGTCCAGTCGGAGCCACCGGGATCGGTGCAGTAGAAGCCCTCGTCACCCGCGCCCACCAGGTGCCTGGCGTCCACCGACTTGATGTGCCGGGACATCTCGTCCGCCCAGGCCGTGACGGTGGCCGTGGTGCAGCCGGGCGAGGTCGGGTAGTTGCCCGACCCCTTGCACCGGGGTTCGTTGGCCAGCTCCCAGGCCATGATCGTGGGGTCGTCCTTGTAGGCGACGCCGGTCAGCGTGTTGACCCGGTTGAGCAGGTGGCTGATCCAGTCCTTGAACCAGCCCTTGATCGTCGGGTTCGTGTAGAAGTCGTCGTGATACTGGCCCTTGGCCCAGCGGACGTACTGGTCCATGCCGCCGTAGGCGTTCCAGTTGTTGACGAACGGGATGACCAGCTTGATCCCGGACTGCCTGGCCTTCCACAGCACGTAGTCGAGGTGCTCCAGGCCGTCCGCCCCGTCGTTGTAGGCGGGTCCGGTCCCATCCCAGTAGTGGAAGTAGACGCCGTCCGCCTTGCCCTGGATGGAGTCGGACCCGTCCTGGTCGCCGATGTCCAGCGACCCCCAGTTGCGGATCACGGACAGGTCGGCGGCCTTCGCGCGGGCGAACACGTCGTCCACCATCGCGTGCGACTTGTACATCAGGTAGTAGTTGTTGGCCCCGGCGAAGCGGAAGGGCTTGCCGTTCAGCGTGAGGTGGGCGCCCACGCGTTTGACGAAGCCGGAATCCCCGGTCGCGGCGCTCGCCGTGGCCGGCGCGGCCGTCAGCCCCGCGAGCACGGCGGCCAACACGGCAGCCGTACGCAGTCCTCTCATCGACGCTCCTTGTGGTCGGGGAGGCCCGGGCCGGTCAGGTGCCCGGGTCGTCGTCCTGCAACAGGACGAGGGCGGCGGCGCCGAACAGTCCGGCGTCGCGGCCCAGGGAGGTCGGGTCCACCCGCAGGCGCCGCAGGAAGCCGAGCCCGGCGTTCCTCTCGATCGCCTGCCTGAGCGGGTCGAACAGGATCGGCCCCGCAGCGGCCACGCCCCCTCCGATGACGACGTGGTCGAGGTCGAACAGGGCGGACGCCGTGAGCACGGCGGTGGCCAGCGCGCCGGCCGCGCGCCGGAAGGCGAGTGTGGCGGTGGGGTGCCCGGCCCGGGCGTCGGCGGCCAGCGCCCGCGCGTCCTCACCGGTCCAGCCGTTCGCGGCGGCCCACCGGACCATGCCGGGCCCGCTCGCGATGGTCTCGACGCAGCCGACGCCGCCGCAGGGGCACGGCTCGCCGCCGGGATCGACCGTGATGTGGCCGATGTGCCCGGCGTTGCCGGTCGGGCCGACGTACGGCACGCCGTCGAGGACGAAGCCCCCGCCGACACCGGTGGAGACCACCATGCCGAGCATGGCCCGGCTCCGCGCCGCACCGTCCTCGCTCAGGCCGCGCCACCACTCCCCGAGCGCCATGCATTGGCCGTCGCCCGCGAGCCGTACCGGCCGGCCGGGCAGCACCTCGCCGAGCGTGTCCACCAGCGGGAACTCGCGCCAGGCCGGGATGTTCACCGGGCTGACGGTGCCCCTGCCCGGGTCGAGCGGCCCGGCCGAGCCGACCCCGATCCCGTCGAGGCGGGCGGGCGGCACGCGCTCGGTGATCCGGCCCACGACCTCCGACAGCGTCCGATCGGCCGATCCCGGGCCGCGCAGCGGCACCTCGGCGCGGGCCAGCATCTCGCCGTCGGGCGCGACGGCCGCGGCCGCGAACTTCGTGCCGCCGATGTCCACCGCGAGGACGGTCATCGCCGGGTCCCCGGCCACTCAACCACGCTGACTCCCGCCTCGTGCCTGACGAACGCGCCACTTAACCGGATAAGGTCCGGCCAAGGTATTCGGTGCGCGACCACCACGTCAACGGGCGATCATCGGCGTGATCCCCCCGCGACCTTCACGAGTCCCGACCGGGGCGAGAAAGCGCAGCCAGGCACGGGTGAGCAGCCCGTCGCGGGGTACGCCGCGACGGATCGGCCGAACCGGTTCAGTGGAGAAAGGTTCACCACGACAGGGGGTATCCATAATTCCGATGGGTTAGGTAGGGTTAGCGGGTGCATTTCGACTACACCATGGCGATCGGCTCGTTCCTGGTCGCCGTCGTCGTCGGCCTCACCGGCATGGGCGGCGGCGCCCTGATGACGCCCATGCTCGTGACGTTCTTCGGCGTGCCGCCCCTCGCCGCCGTCTCCAGCGACCTCGTCGCCGCCGCCGTCATGAAACCGGTGGGCAGCCTCGTGCACCTGCGCCGGGGGACGGTCAACCTGCGGCTCGTCGCCTGGCTGTGCGCGGGCTCGGTCCCCGCGGCGTTCTGCGGAGTGCTCGTCGCCCGCGCCCTGGGCAAGGGCGAGGCCGTGCAGGAGGTGATTCAGAAGGGCCTCGGCATCGCCCTGCTCATCGCGGCCGGGGGTCTGGCCGTACGCGGCTACCTCGCGATGCGCGACCGCGCCGAGGGCCGCACCCCCGCGACCGGCCGCCGCACCGCCGCCCCCGGCGAACCGGCCGCGACCGAGATGCCCTCCGTCACCGTGCGGCCGCTGCCGACCGCGCTGGTGGGGGCCGTCGGCGGGCTGGTGGTCGGCCTCACCTCGGTCGGCTCAGGCTCTCTGATCATCGTGGCCCTGCTGGCGCTCTACCCCGCGTTGAAGGCCAACCAGCTCGTCGGGACCGACCTGGTCCAGGCCGTGCCGCTCGTCATGTCGGCCGCGCTCGGACACCTGCTCTTCGGCGAGTTCACGCTGTCGGTCACGGTCGCGCTGCTGGTGGGCTCCATCCCCGGCGTCTACCTCGGCTCGCGGATCTCCTCGCGCGCCCCCGGCGGGCTGATCCGCCGCGTCCTGGCGTTCGTGCTGCTCGCGTCGGCGCTGAAGATGTTCGGCGTCGGCAACACCCAGACCGTCTGGGCGCTGGTCGCCGTGCTGCTGCTCGCCCCGGCCTTCTGGATGGTCCTGCGTGTGCGGTGCGGCCTGCCCGCGCTCCCCTGGAGGCGGGAGGCTCAGGCCGCCGGGAGGTGACGGCGCAGGAAGTCCATGGCCAGCCCCCACGCCGTACGGCCCGCCTCCGGATTGTGGAACATCGGCGCGAAGAAGTTGTGGAAGGCGTGGCCGGCCTCCTCCTGGACGTGGACCTCCACGTTCGGCCGTCCGGCCGCCGCGTCCTCCACGACCGCCACCCTGTCGCGGGGGATGTAGGGGTCACGGCCGCCGAAGTGGAACTGGATCGGGCAGCGGACGTCGCCCATCAGCTGCGGCGCGTCCGGCACGGCCGAGCCGTAGAAGGACACCACGGCCGACAGGTCGCTCCCGCCGGCGCGGGCGGCGACCGCGTAGGCCAGCGAGCCCCCGAGGCAGAAGCCCAGGGCGCCGGTCCCGCCCGTCACCTCGGGCCGCGCCGCGAGCGCGGCCAGCGCGGCGGCGCAGTCGTCCGCCCCCTTCTCCGGGTCGAAGTCCGCCGACAGCTCCAGCGAGGCGCGCAGCCCCTCCTCGTCGTGCGCGGCTGCCCAGCCGGGGCGCAGCCGCCAGAACAGGTCCGGCACGCCCACGACGTAACCGAGCTCGGCGAGGTCGGCGGCGACCGCCCTGATGTAGTCGCTCACGCCCCAGATCTCCGGGATCAGCAGCAGCCCCGGGCCGCTCCCCCGCTCCGGAATCCACAGGCGCAGGTCGAAGCCGCCGTCCGCGACCGTCACCGTCTGCGTGCGCTCGGGCATCGTTCCTCCCATCCGCGTGCCGACGGCGATCATACGCGTCTCGTCCTACAGGTCGCGCAGCGCGGGAAGGAGCTCCTTCTCCGACCACTCGAAGAACTCCCGCTGGCGCTCCCGTCCGACCTGCACGAGCGCGAGGTGGGTGAAGCCGGCCTCGGTGTACTGCCGCACGGCCTCGACCACGGCGCCGACGTCCGCGCCACAGGGCACCTTCTCCGCCACGTCCTCCGGCCGTACGGTCTCGGTCGCGGCGGCGAAGTTGACCGGTGCGGGCAGCTCCGACATGACCTTCCAGCCTGCCACCGACCAGCGCCACAGGCGGTGCGCCCGCTCGACCGCGGCGTCCTTGTCGGGGTCGTAGCAGACGGCCAGCTGGCCGTAGACGGGCTTGCCCTCGCCGCCGGACGCGGCGAACTTCTCCACCAGCGACCCGTCCGGGTCGGTCGCCACGAGGCCGTCGCCGAGCTCGGCCGCGATGTCCACCGACTGCTCGCCGGACGCGGCGACCGCGATGGGCACCGGCCGTTCCGGCAGGTCGAACAGCCGGGCCGAGTCGATGTCGAAGTACTCGCCGCGGTAGTTGCGGTAACCGCCCTGGAAGAGCTCCTTGATGACCTCGATGGCCTCGCGGAACATCTCGTGCCGGGTGTTGACCGGCGGCCAGCCGTGCCCCACCACGTGCTCGTTCAGGTTCTCGCCCGCGCCCACGCCGAGGGTGAAGCGGCCGTCGCTGAGCACTCCCATCGTGGCCGCCTTCTGCGCCACCACCGCCGGGTGGTAGCGCATGATCGGGCATGTCACGTATGTCATCAGCGGCAGCCGTTCGGTGGCCTGCGCCGCCGCGCCCAGCACCGACCAGGCGTACGGAGAGTGGCCCATCTCCTCCAGCCACGGGAAGTAGTGGTCGGAGATGACCGCGTAGTCGAAGCCCACGCGCTCGGCGGTGACCGCGTCCTCCACCAGCTCCTTCGCGGGCGTCTGCTCGCACATCAGGGTGAAACCGATCTCTGCCATACGGCCACCCCTACCCATGTCCGCGCCGGTCAGACGGCGCGGTGGTACTGGTCGGGCCGGCGCCCAACCGCCCCCAGCTCGCGCGCCGCGAGGTTCGGCCAGTAGGGGGTGCGCAGCAGCTCACGGCCGAGCATCACCGCGTCGGCCCGCCCGGAGGCGACGATCTCCTCCGCCTGGCGCGGCTCGGTGATGAGGCCGACGGCCGACGTGGGCAGATCGGTCTCCGCCTTCACCCGGGCCGCGAACGGCACCTGATATCCCGGCTCCACGGGGATCCGGGCCTTCGGCGCGTTGCCGCCCGTCGAGACGTCGAGCAGGTCCACTCCGTGGGCGAGCAGCTCCTTGGCCAGCCGCACGGTGTCGTCGGCCGTCCAGCCCTCGCGGGGGTCCTCGGGGTTCTCGCTCAGCCAGTCGGTGGCCGAGACCCGGAAGAACACCGGCAGCTCGTCCGGCCACTCGGCGCGCACCGCGTCGACCACCTCCAGCGCGAAGCGGGCGCGGCCGGCGAAGGAGCCGCCGTACGCGTCGGTGCGCCGGTTGCTGAACGGCGACAGGAACTCGTGGATCAGGTAGCCGTGGGCGCCGTGGATCTCCACCACCCGGAAGCCGGCCGCGAGCGCGCGGCGCGCGGCCGCCGCGAAGCCGTCCACCAGCCGCCGGATGTCCGCCTCGCTCAGCTCGTGCGGCACCGGGTGGCCCTCGTCGAACGGGATCGGGCTGGGCGCGACCGGCCGCCAGCCGTGGTCATCGGGGCCGACCGGCGCGCCGCCGCGCCACGGACGGTCGGTGGACGCCTTGCGCCCGGCGTGGGCGAGCTGGATGCCGGGCACCGCGCCGTGCTCGGCGAGGAACCGGGTGATGCGGCCGAACTGTGCTTGTTGGCGCTCGTTCCACAGGCCGAGGTCGGCGGGGCTGATCCGGCCCTCGGGGGACACGGCGGTGGCCTCGACCATGATCAGCCCGGCCCCGCCCACCGCCCGGGAGCCGAGATGGGTGAGATGCCAGTCGGTGGGCACGCCCTGCCCCGGCCCCTCCACCGCCGCGCTGTACTGGCACATCGGCGACATCCAGACGCGGTTGGGAATGGTCAGGTTCCGCAGGGTCAGGGGCTCGAACAACGCGCTCACGCCGCGCTCCTCTCATCGGGACCCTTGTACGATAGCTGTCGTAGTATGGCATCTGTCAAACTACGAAGACCTTCGTACAAGAGGAGGCCCCGATGACCCCTCAGCCCCGGACGCTCGACCATCCGGACCGGTCCGAGATCCGGCTGGAGGACGTGCTGCACGCGCTCTCCGACCCCGTACGCCTGCAGGTTGTGTGCTTCCTGGCCGCCGGCGGCGAGTCCTCCTGCTCGGCGATCGACCTCGCGGTCAGCAAGTCGACGACCACCCATCACTTCCGGGTGCTCCGCGAGGCGGGCGTGATCAGGCAGGTCTACCGGGGGACGGCGAAGATGAGCTCCCTGCGCCACGAGGACCTCGACGCCCTCTTCCCCGGCCTGCTCGACACCGTGGTCACCGCGTACGACGCCCAGCGGGCCAGGCTCTCGTAACTGCCCAAATTGAGTTGACCAGTTACTCCCCTTTGCCGTACCTTGGTAACTGCCAAAGAAATTTAAGACGGTTACAACGGCGACCTGGACGGTAATGATGTTCTACGACTACTCCCTGGCCACCGAGCGCATCACCGAGTTGCACCGCGAGGCCGACAACGCACGCGTCGCCAGCCGCCTGGTCGCGGCCCGGCGCTGGTCGCGCCTCGCGTCCTGGGCGCAGCGTCAGGCCCAGAGGGCGAGCCACGACCTGGGCTGACGGCCGTCACCGCGTCGGTCCGGAAGGGAAGGGCCGATGCGTGCGACACGCGACATCCGCACGGCGGTGGTGAAGCCGGTCATCGCCGCCCTCATGGAGGACGCGGGCACCGGCCTCGACTACGGCACCCGGCCCGACCGCCTGCCGGGACTGCTCACTCCCCTTGACCGTTTCTTCGTCCGCAACCACGCCCCGACCCCCCGTCTCGACGCGAGAACCTGGACGCTGCGCGTCGAGGGCGGCGGTGTGCGCCGCACCGTCCGGTACACCTACGACGACCTGTGGCGCCGGTTCCCGCTCGTGTCCGTCGTCCGCACCCTGGAGTGCGCGGGCAACCGGCGCGCCCTCTTCGGCGCGGAGCACGACCACCGCTTCGGCGGGGTGCAATGGGGCCGCGGCGCGATCGCGACCGCCGAGTGGACCGGGATCCCGCTGCGCGACCTGCTCGAACCGGCGGGCCTGACGGACGCCGCCGTCGAGGTCATGCCCGAAGGGCTCGACGAGGCGCGCGGGCGCCGCCCGATGCCCCTCGCCAAGGCCCTGGCCCCCGACACCCTGCTCGTGCTCGCCATGAACGGCGAGATCCTGCCGCCCGACCACGGCTTCCCCGCCCGCGTGGTGGTCTCCGGCTGGCTCGGCGCGGCGAGCATCAAGTGGGTGGGCCGGATCGAGGTGTCCGACCGGCCGCTGCGCGTGCCGTGGAACACCGAGGACTACGTGATCCTCGCCCCCGGCCGGCCGGCTGTGCCGATCACCTCCACGCCGGTCGCGAGTCTGGTCGAGCTGCCCTGGCCCGGGCGACTGCACCCGGGCCCGCAGACGATCCGCGGCCGGGCGTACGCCGGGGAGGACCGCGTCGCCGCCGTCGACTACCGGATCGACGACGGCCCATGGCGGCCTGCCGCCCTCGACGGGCCCGGCCTCGCGAGCGTCTGGACCCGCTGGCGGTTCCCCTGGGATCCCTCCCCCGGCGCGCATGTCGTGCGGGTGCGGGCCACCGACGAGCACGGCCGCTCCCAGCCCGAGGCCACCCCCTGGAACGACCTCGGCTACTGCCACAACTCGGTGCTCCCCCACCCCGTGCTCGTGGCCTGACGGGGCTCAGGGGACGAGCACCACCTTGCCCGTGGTCGCGCGGGTCTCCAGGGCGGCGTGCGCGGCGGCGGCGTCCTTGAGCGGGAAGCTCTGCACCAGCGGGACCAGCGCGCCCGACCCCGCGGCCGCCAGCGCCCGCTCCTCCAGGCCCCGCAGGCCACCCGGCCGCTTCAGCACCCGGGGGCCGACCGCCACCGCCGCGGTGATGCCGCGCGCGTACAGGTCCTCCGTGGTCAGCGCGGTCGGGCCGCCCTGCGCGTCCGCCCAGCCGAACAGCACGATCCTGCCGCCGACCCCGAGCAACTCCAGGGTCGTCCGCCCGAGGTCCCCGCCGACGCCGTCGAGCGCCAGCGTGACCTCCCGGTCGCCGAGGATCGCCCTCACCTCGTCGGGCCAGCCCGGAGCGGTGTAGTCGACGGCGTGGTGTGCCCCCAGCGTCAGCACCCGGCGGGTCTTCTCCTCGCCGCCCGCGAGCCCGACGACCGTGGCGCCGGCCCTCGCCGCCGCCTGCACGAGCAGGTTGCCGATGCCTCCGGCCGCCGCCGTCACCAGGACGACGTCGTCCGCCCGGATCTCCGCGACGTCGAGGATGCCCATGGTCGTCCGGCCGGTGCCGATCATCGCCACCGCCTCGCCGTACCCGAGGCCCTCCGGGATCTCGTGGATCGCCGAGGCGTCCCGTACGGCCAGTTCGGCATAGCCGCCGGGAGCCATGCCGAGGTGGGTCACCACCCGCCTGCCGACCAGGCCGGGATCGGCCCCGGGGCCGACGGCGTCGACGACCCCGGCGACCTCCCGGCCGGGGATCGTGGGCAGGTCGGGGACGGGGATCGGGCCGCCGGCGTACTTCCCGGCCCGCAACGTGGTGTCGACCAGGTGCACCCCGGCCGCCCTTACGGCCAGGCGGACCTGGCCGGGCCCCGGCTCGGGATCCTCGACCTCCTCGTAGACGAGATTCTCGGCGGGGCCGAAGGCGTGAAGTCGAATGGCGTACATGTGTCCCGTTATAGAGCTCCGAGCCACGCCCCCACATCGGGCGATGGTCCTAGGTCTCACGCGGCCCGATAGGTGGAGTCACAGAGTTATGGCGTTCTTCGTTGGGTTTTTTCCCGGCGGCCCTTATGCTCGCACCAAGTCCTCTTTACTACCGTGAGTGAGGAGATGTTGCGTGGCTGATGACGCGCCGCCACCCGGTATCGATGCGCGCGTCCCCAATCCCGCGCGCATGTACAACTACTTTCTCGGCGGAAAGGACAATTTCGCGGCCGACCGGGAAGCCGCCGAGCGGGTCATGCAGGTCGCACCCGAGGCTCCCGCGCTCGCCCGCCGCAACCGCGCCTTCCTGCGCCGGGCCGTACGCCACCTGGTGGCCGAGGCCGGGATCCGGCAGTTCGTCGACATTGGCACCGGGCTGCCGACCGAGGGCAGCGTCCACGAGGTGGCACACGAGATGGACCCCGGCGTCCGGGTGGCGTACGTGGACAACGACCCGGTCGTGCTCGCGCACTCCCGGGCCCTGCTGTCGGGCACCGCCGCCACCACCGTCACCGTGCAGGGGGACCTGCGGCGCCCCGAGGAGATCCTGGCCGAGCCGGAGCTGCGGTCGGTGATCGACCTCGCGGAGCCGGTCGCGATCCTGCTCGTGGCCGTGGTGCACTTCCTCTCCGACGACGACAAGCCGACCGAGCTCGTGGCCCGCCTCAGGGAGTCCGTCGCCCCGGGAAGCCACCTCGTGCTGTCGCACGTCACCGACGAGGAACGGGCCGGCGACGCCCGCGAGGGGGCGGCCGTCTACCGGCAGGCCAGCAGCGGTATCACGCTGCGGAGCCGCGAGCAGATCCACGAGCTGTTCGACGGTTTCCAGCTCATCGAACCGGGGCTCGTCCCGCTCGACGACTGGCGGCCCGACGACGAGAACCTGCTCGCCCGGCAGGCCCGCCGCCACCTGCCCACGTGGTTCCTCTGCGGGGTCGGGCACGCGCTCTGAAAAGGCCGTGAATATTGTGTTACGTCCTGTGTGTACTTGTTTCTTCCTTTAGGTGTGATACGCCAGGCTATGCGGCATGCTCAAGCGCACCAGGCTGTTCGGGCGGAAGACCCGAATCACTTTCACCCTGCCCGTTGACGAGCCCTCGGGGACGGTCAGCGTGGTGGGCGACTTCAACGAGTGGCTGCCCGGCCGCCACGAACTGCTGCGGCGCAGGAACGGCACCCGCACCGTGTCGGTGATCCTCCCGCCGGGCGCGCACCGGTTCCGCTACCTCGCGACGGGCGGCGTGTGGTTCGACGACGACAACGCCGACCAGGTGGACGACCAGGGCAGCGTGCTGCACCTCTGACAGACAGGGACACCGTTTCTCCCGCCGGAAGCAGGGCATACGGGGAGACCATGAAGGCAGTTACCTGGCACGGCAAGCGCGACGTACGGGTGGAGGAGGTCCCCGACCCGGCCATCAAGGAACCCACCGACGCGATCATCCGGGTCACCACGACCGCGATCTGCGGCTCCGACCTGCACCTCTACGAGGTGCTCGGCCCGTTCATCGGCGAGGGCGACGTCCTCGGCCACGAGCCGATGGGCATCGTCGAGGAGGTCGGCGCGGAGGTCACCCACATCTCCCCCGGCGACCGCGTCGTGATCCCGTTCAACATCTCGTGCGGCCACTGCTACATGTGCGACCGCGCGTTGTACGCCCAGTGTGAGACCACCCAGGTCCGTGAGTACGACACGGGCGCCGCGCTCTTCGGCTACACGAAGCTGTACGGCGAGGTGCCCGGCGGCCAGGCGCAATACCTGCGTGTCCCGCAGGCGCACTTCGGGCCGATCAAGGTGCCGGACGGGCCGCCGGATGAGAGGTTCGTCTACCTCTCCGACGTGCTGCCCACCTCCTGGCAGGCCGTCGAGTGGGCCGAGGTGCCCGACGGCGGCAGCGTCACGGTCTTCGGCCTCGGCCCGATCGGGCAGATGTCCGCCCGCATCGCACGCCACCGCGGCTACCGGGTGATCGGCGTGGACATCGTCCCCGAACGCCTGGAGATGGCCCGGCGGCACGGCATCGAGGTGATCGACGGAAACGAGACCGACGAGGTGCCCGAGGCGATCCGGTCGATGACCGGAGGCCGGGGCACCGACTCGGTCATCGACGCCGTCGGCATGGAGGCGCACGGCTACACCGTGGGCAAGCTCGCCCAGACGGTCACCGGGATGCTGCCCGACAAGGCCGCCGCCGCCATGATGACCCGCGCCGGCCTCGACCGGCTCGCCGCCCTGCAGGACGCCATCGAGACCGTACGCCGCGGCGGCACGATCTCGATCAGCGGTGTGTACGGCGGGATGACCGACCCCATGCCCATGCTGCAGCTGTTCGACAAGGGCGTCACGCTCAGGATGGGCCAGGCCCACGTAAAGCGGTGGGTGGACGATCTCATGCCGCTCCTCACCGGCGACGGCGATCCCCTGGGGGTCGAGGACCTGGCGACCCACCGCCTGCCGCTCGACCAGGCCCCGCACGGCTACGAGATCTTCCAGAAGAAGGAGGACGGCGCGATCAAGGTGCTGCTCAAGCCCTGACGATCAAGCCCTGACGGCCGCGGCCCGCCTGACCCGGCCGCGTACGGCGGTGCCGAGGAAGACCGCCCCGAACACCAGGCCCACGAACAGGGCGATGGAGGCCCCGGTCGCGACGTTCCACTGCGTGGAGACCCACACGCCCGCGAGGGCGCACGCGACCCCGATCGCGGCGGCGAGCGGGAACAGCGGCGCGAGCCTGTCTGTGAGCAGGCGGGCGGTCGCGGCCGGGCCCACGATCAGCGCCACGGCGAGGATCGTCCCCAGCGCGGGCACGGTGGCGACCACCGTCACCTCGACGACCGCGAGCAGCGCGAAGTCCAGCAGCACGGTGGGCAGCCCGAGCGCCGCCGCCCCCACCGGGTCGAACGCCGCGAGCAGCAGTTCCTTGCCCACCAGGGCGAGCAGGAGCAGCACGCCCGCGGCGACGGCGGTGGTCGCCACCAGGTCGCCCGTGCCGACGGCGAGGACGTCGCCCACCGTGTAGGCCGCCAGGTCCTTGGTGAAGCCGTCCTGGGCCGACACCAGCACCACGCCGAGCGCGAAGCCGCCCGACAGCGCGATGCCGGTCGCTGTGGTGAAGTCCTGCCCCCGGCCCCGGCCGAACACGAGGACGGCGGCGACCACCAGCAGCCCGAACAGCCCGCCGCCGAGGTAGAGGTTCACCCCGAGCAGGGCGGCGACGACGATGCCGGGGAACGTCGCGTGCGTGAGAGCCATCGTGAAGAACGGCAGCCGCCGCGCGATCACGAAGACCCCGACCACCCCTCCCAGCGCGCCGACCAGGACGGCCTCGACGAGGGCCCGGTGGACGGTGGAGTCGAGCCAGTTCACGCCGCCTCCAGGACCGAGCGGCGGCGGGCCCGGCTCAGCCCCGCCTTCCTGCGGACGAACCCGGCGGCGTGGGCCAGGCCGTACATCGCCACCAGGACGAGCACCACGGTCGCGCCGGAGGCGAGCCTGACGCCGTATCCGACCGACGCCTCGTAGCTCACGACGAGCCCGAGCCACCCGGCGGCCGCGCCGACGAGGCAGGCCAGCGGCACGATGACCGCGAGCCGGTCCGACAGGCTGCGCGCCGCCGCGGCCGGCACGATGAGCAGCGCGATCACGAGAACCGTGCCGACCGCCTTGACGGCGGCCACGACGACCAGCGCGACCGCGATGTTCAGCACGAGGTCGAGCAGGCCCACGCGCACACCGGCCGCCTGGGCGCCCTCGGGGTCGAAGGCGCGCAGCAGCAGCGGCCGCCGCAGCACCGCCAGCAACGCCACGACCACGACCGTCACGACGGCGGTCTGCGCGAGCTGCGCCTCGGTGACCGTCAGCACCCGCCCGAACAGGAACGCGGTGAGGTCGGAGGTGAAGCCGGTCTGCCGCGACACCAGCACCACGCCGACCGCGAACAGCGTGGTCAGCAGCATGGCGAGCGCGGCGTCCTCGCTGACCCGGCGGCGCTGGGTGAGCAGCGTGAGCAGGACGGCCGTGACGACTCCTGCGGCCAGCGCACCCCAGAAGATGCCGCCGTCTCCGGCCATGAGGTGGCCGATGACCACTCCGGGAAAGACGGTGTGCGTCAGGGTGTCGCTGACGAAGGCGAGCCGGCGCAGCAGCACCAGCACGCCGACCGTGCCCGCGAGCGCGCCGAGGACGACCAGTTCGACCAGCGCGCGGGCCATGAACGGCAGGTGGAAGGGTTCGAAGAGAATCATGTCTGGGTCACGATCACGCGGTCGCCGCGCAGTTCGAGCGCGTGCCCGCCGTACGTCGCGCGCAGCCGCTCGGGCGTCAGCACGTCGCCGGTCGGGCCGAACCCGAACTGGTGCCGGTTGAGCAGGCACACCTCGTCGCAGGCGAGGTGCGCGATGGCGAGGTCGTGGGTGCTGACGACGACGGAGGCGCCCTGCGCCTTCAGCGAGCCGATCGCCTCCAGCAACGCGTGCTGGCTGACCGCGTCCACGCCGTTGAACGGCTCGTCGAGCAGCAGCATCCGCGGCTTGGCGGCGATGGCCCTGGCCAGCAGCACCCGCTGGCGCTGCCCGCCCGACAGCGTGCCGAACCGGTCGCGGGCCCGCCCGGCCAGCCCGACCCGCTCCAGGGCGTCGGCCACCTCGGCCCGGTCGGCGGCGGAGGGGCGGCGCAGCCAGCCGATCCGCCGGTAGCGGCCCATCATCACCACCTGCTCGACCGACACCGGGAAGTCCGGGTCGAGCGTGTCGGCCTGCGGCACGTAGGCGACGTCGCGGCGGGCCTGCGCCGGGGGCCGGCCCAGCACCTCGATCCGGCCGCGCACGACCGGCACCAGGCCGAGCAGCGCCTTGATGAGCGTGGACTTCCCGGCGCCGTTCGGACCGATCAGCGCCACGGCCTCGCCCTCGTGGACGACGCCGTCGAGTTCTTCCAGGACCGGGACGTCGCCGTAGGCCACGCTCGCCCGGTCGAGCACCAGGGTCGGCGCGCGCTCACTCATGCGGCGGTCCCCCTCAACGCGTTGACGATGGTGTCGGTATTGTGCTCCTCCATCTGCAGGTAGGTCGCACCGGCCGACCCCTCGGGGCCCAGCGAGTCGCCGTACAGCGCGTCCTCTCCGGCCACGACGGTCACTCCGGCCTCGCGGCCGATCGCCTCGGCCGTCTTGGGCGGCAGCGACGCCTCCGAGAAGATGGCGGCCACCCCGGTCGCCTTGATCTTGGCGACGAGGTCGGACACCTGCTTGGCGGACAACTCGGCCGAGGTGTCGAAGCTCGGGATGATCGAGCCGACGAACGTCAGCTTGTAACGGTCGAGGTAGTAGCCGAAGGCGTCGTGGTTGGTCACGAGCTTGCGCCGGTCGGCCGGGACCGACTCGATCTTCTTGGCGATCTCGCCGTCGAGCGCGTCCAGTTTCGCGTCGTACGCCACCCGGTTGGCCTGGTAGGCCGCGGCGTCGCCAGGATCGGCGGCGGCGAACCCCTTCTCGATCGTGGCGGCCATCGTCTTGACGTTCAGCGGGTTGTGCCAGATGTGCGGATCGCCGTTGCGGATCCGTACGCCCTGGGAGGCGTCGACGACCGGCCCGTCGAAACCGGCGGCCGAGATCGTCTCGTCCAGCCATTTCTCCAGGTCCACCCCGTTCTTGACGAGCACGTCGGCCTCGGCGATGGCCTGCATGTCCGCCGGGGACGGCTCGTAGTCGTGGGGATCGACGTTCGGCTTGAGCAACTGGTGGACGCTGACCCGGTCGCCGCCGACGTTGCGGGCGAAGTCGGCCACCTGCGTGGTGGTCGCCACCACCTTCAGCGGCTGGGCCGGATCGGAGGGGGAAGGGGGCTTGTCTCCGCCGCCGCACCCGGCGGCGAACAGCACGAGCAGGGCGGCGGACGACAACGTACGGGCGAGCGGCGAGAGCACGACGAATCCTCGAGTCGGCATATCAAAGTCAGTGCATCAGGGGAAACATCCCTTCCAAATGTCTCGCAAATGAAAATCATTGTCAACTTAGGACACTTCGGCCTGGCGATCACGACCTGGAACACGAGGGCGCTACCCCCGGCCTGAGATCGCCGCCTTCGTCCGCGCGGCCATGGACGTCGCGGACAGCACGGCCCGGGCCGTGCCGGGGTTGTCGGCGAAGACGCCGTCCACGCCGAGGTCGTAGAGCATCGCCAGCCAGCCCATCACGTTGCCGGTCGCCCGCGCGTACGCCGGGGAGGCCGGGTCGCCGCGCCTGAAGTCGGCCGGGAGCTGGGCGTTCTCGTCGCGCACGGTCCACACGTGCACGTCGAGCCCGGCCCGGTGAGCGTCCCGCACCAGCGTCGTGGGGGCGAGGAGGCGGCCGTCGGGTCCCGTGGGGACGACCCGCGAGGTCGCCACGCCGATGCCGTCCGCGTACGTCGCGACCTCCGCGAGCCCATCGGGCGTGACCATCCGGTCGTACGGCGCGCCGGAGCCGCCGACGAGCTGGATCAGCGGCAGCCGGGTCTTCCCGCGCAGCTCGCGCAGGTTGGCCGCTTCGAACGACTGGATGAAGACCGGGTCGTGCCGGTCGCGCCAGCCGTGCCGGCCCAGCACGTCGAGCAGCGGCCCCTCCAGCGGCAGGCCGATGGAGGCGAAGTAGGTGGGGTGCTTGGTCTCCGGATACACGCCCACGCCGTGCCGCCTGGCCAGCTCCGCGACCTCGTCGAACGTCGGGATCGGGGCCAGGCCGTCGAAGGCGGCGTTGCCGGGGCGCAGGTCGGGGATGCGCTCGACGGCCCGCAGCGTGCGCAGTTCGTCGAGCGTGAAGTCCTCGGTGAACCAGCCGGTGACCGTCACCCCGTCGATGGTCTTGGTCGTGCGGCGGCCGGCGAACTCGGGGTGGCTCGCCACGTCGGTGGTCCCCGAGATCTCGTTCTCGTGGCGGGCCACCAGGACGTGGTCCTTGGTGGAGACCAGGTCGGGCTCGATGTAGTCGGCCCCGAGCGCGATCGCCGTCTCGTACGACGGCAGCGTGTGCTCGGGCCGCAGCGCGCTGGCGCCCCGGTGGCCGATGACGACGGGTTCCGGCAGATGTGGCACAGCCGTCACTGTACGGCCACCGTATACGCGTACGGCTCCCGCGCCGGGACGCGGGAGCCGTACGGAGATGGGGGAACCGGGTCAGTTCCTCGTGGAGCCGATCAGACCTGGCCGGCCTTCTCCAGAGCGGTGCAGCAGGTGTCGACCATCAGGCGGGCGACGACGTAGGGGTCGACGTTGGCGTTGGGGCGCCGGTCCTCGATGTAGCCCTTCTTGTCCACCTCGACCTGCCACGGGATGCGGACCGAGGCGCCACGGTCGGAGACGCCGTAGCTGAACTTGTCCCACGGGGCGGTCTCGTGGTGGCCGGTGAGGCGGTCCTCGATGCCGTGGCCGTAGTTCTTGACGTGCTCCATGGCGTTGTCGGCCAGGGCCTCGCACGCGGTGATGATCGGCTCGTAGCCCTCGCGCATGGCCTTGGTGGAGAAGTTGGTGTGCGCGCCCGCGCCGTTCCAGTCGCCCTTCACCGGCTTCGGGTCGAGCGTGGCGGCGACGTCGAACTCCTCGGCGGTGCGGTAGAGCAGCCAGCGGGCGACCCACATGTGGTCGCCGACCTCCAGCGGACCCGCGGGCCCCACCTGGAACTCCCACTGGCCGGGCATGACCTCGGCGTTGATGCCGGAGATCGCGAGGCCGGCGGCCAGGCAGCGGTCGAGGTGCAACTCGACGATGTCACGGCCGAACACCTCGTCGGCGCCGACCCCGCAGTAGTAGCCGCCCTGCGGGGCGGGGAAGCCGCCCAGCGGGAAGCCGAGCGGGCGGCCCTCCTTGAAGAAGGTGTACTCCTGCTCGATGCCGAACCACGAGTCCTGCTCGGCGAACCGCTCGGCCACCTCGACGAGCGGGGCGCGGGTGTTGCTGGCGTGCGGGGTCATGTCGGTGTGCAGGACCTCGCACATGACCAGCACGTTGTCACCGCCGCGGATCGGGTCGGGGCAGGTGAACACCGGCTTGAGCACCAAGTCGGAGGAGTGACCGGTGGCCTGGTTGGTGCTGGACCCGTCGAAGCCCCACAGCGACGGCTCGGCGCCGTCGGCAAGGACCTTGGTCTTGGAGCGGAGCTTCGCGGTCGGCTCCGTGCCGTCGATCCAGATGTACTCGGCCTTGTAGGTCACGTCGATCCCTTTCGAACGAGGCGGCCTGGCGTTCGTCCGCCACGTCGAGATTGCCGTTCTGGGATTTCGTAGCTTTTGCCCGTTTGTGAACACGGTGTTAACGCGCATCCTTTGCCTTGGCCCTGCTGTGACCCGGCGCACATGATCCGCGTCCCTGCGGGCAGTCGGAGAAGCGTCCACGAATCGCAACCGCACGGCAACCAGTATTTGGGAGTGAGGGCAAATGGTCTTATTGGGCCTGCTTCTGATCCTGATCGCGGCGGCGGCCGTCATCGAGGTGTCGGTCAACGACACCGCGAACACCATGCCGATCACGGTCCTGGACCGTACGTTCAATCTCAGCCCGTTCGAGCTGTTCATCGCCGGCGTCGTGACCGCCGCCGTGTTCGTCGCCGGCCTGCTGCTCATCACCGGCGGCATGCGCCGTGCCGCCGTCAAGCGCCGCCGGATGCGTGAAACGCGCCTGGCGGAGCGCGACCGCGTGTCCCGCCTGGAGGCCGAGAAGCGCGACCTGGAGCGCCGTCTCGAGACGACCACGACGACCTCGGCCACCTCGGCGACCTCGACGACCACCCCGGCCGCCGAGCCCGTCACCAAGCAGTATCCGAAGGTCGACCGGGACCGCGACGGAGTCGACGACCGGGCCGAGCGCGCGGAGCGGGCCGAGCGTCCCACCGCGCCGCACAACCGCCTCTCCGTACCCGCCCAGCAGTCGTCCCCCGACCAGCTGGTGGCGGGCGGGCGTCACGCGTCCGACGAGCGCCGCGCCTGATCCGTCATGCCGGGGGTGACACTCGCCCGTCCGGTCATGACCGGACGGGCTCGGGGGCCCGCTCGGGAAGCCGAGCCCTGCTGACGTCCCGCCCCTGCGCGCACGCCAGCTCCGCGAAGGTGATCGCGTTGCGTACGGCGGCGCCACCGGGGTCGTTGTTGAAGTAGACGTAGGCGTCCGGCACGTCCCCCAGGCGGTCCACCCAACTGCGCAGCGCACGCCGCCCGTAGTTGGGCCAGGGTTCCGCCCCTCCCTCGTGGAAGCGCAGGTAGACCCAGTCGGCCGTACGCCACAGGGGCCCGGCCGGCCGGCCGAGCCGGTCCGCCCAGCACAACGCGGCCCCGAACTCGGTCAGCAGGGCGCGGATCTCGTCGGTCCACCACGAGGCGTGCCGCGGCTCGACGGCGACCCGTACGGCACGCGGAAACCGGGCCAGGCAGGCCCGCAGCCGCCCGGCGTCCACCTGCAGGGTCGGCGGCAGTTGCAGCAGGATGGGACCCAGCTTCCGGCCGAGGCCCTCGGCCACGCCCATCAGCCGCTCGACCGGCTCCTCCGGGTCCTTCAGCCGCTTGATGTGCGTCAGGAAGCGGCTGGCCTTGACCGCCATGACGAAGTCGGGCGGCGTGCGCTCCCGCCACGACTCGAACGTCTCCCGCTTCGGCAGCCGATAGAAGGCGTTGTTGTTCTCGACCGTGGCGAAGATCTCGCCGTAGCTCTCCAGCCACAGTCGCTGGGGTACGCCGCCGTAGACGAGGTCGCGCCAGTCGGCGTACTGCCACCCAGAGGTCCCCACCAGCACGGGCATGTCCCTCCCCTACCCAGCGGACGGCATAGATCGCGGCCAGCGGGGCACGCGACGTCAAGAAGAAGCAAAAACGCGCCGAAAGGGGAGCACGATGATCCAGGGCAAGACGATCGCATTCCTCGTCGCCCCCGAAGGGGTCGAGCAGGTCGAGCTCACCGAGCCGTGGCAGGCCGTCCAGCAGGCGGGCGGCACGCCGAGGCTGGTCTCGGTGGAGCGCGGGGAGATCCAGGCGTTCAACCACCTCGACAAGGCCGGCACCTTCCCCGTGGACGCCGTGGCCGGAGAGGTCTCCGCCGCCGAATTCGACGGGCTGGTCCTCCCCGGCGGGGTCGCCAACCCCGACTTCCTGCGGATGCGGCCGGAGGCCGTACGGTTCGTCAAGGAGTTCTTCGACGCGGGCAAGCCGGTCGCGGCGATCTGCCACGCGCCGTGGACCCTCGTGGAGGCCGGCGTGGTGCGCGGGCGCACGCTGACCTCGTGGCCCAGCCTCCAGACCGACCTGCGCAACGCGGGGGCGACCTGGGTGGACCAGGAGGTCATGGTCTGCACGGGTGGCCCGAACACCCTGGTGACCAGCCGGAAGCCGGACGACCTGAAGGCCTTCTGCCAGGCCGCCGTGGACGCGTTCCGCGCCTGAGCGAGGACTTTCCCGGGCAGATCAGGCTCTGTCATGCTTTCCGGGTGCGATCCCGCGGACTTACGGCATGACCCAGGTTTTCACGCTCGGAGAGGCATTGGGCGTCGTCTCCGGCGACCGGCTCCGGCATGACATGACCATCCGCCTCGACGTGGAGGGGCCCGAGCTGACGACGGCGGTCGGCCTGGCCCGGCTCGGCCACACGGTGAGCTGGCTGGGCCGGGTCAGCGCCGACGAACTGGGCATGCGCACGCTGACCGTGCTGCGCGGCGAAGGCGTGAACGTCTCCCACGTACGCGTGGACGAGACGGCGGCGACCGGGCTGATCCTCCGCCAGCGGCGCATCGGCCGTTCGTCGCACGCCGTCCACTACCGGGAGGGCTCGGCCGGGTCGCACCTGTCGACCGGCGACGTGCCCGGTGAGGCCGTCCAGTCGGCGCGGATCCTGCACGTCACCGGCGTCACCCTCGGGCTGAGCGGCCTCGCCTGGAGCGCCGTCCACCATGCCGTCAAGATCGCCAGGGACGCCGGTGTGCTCGTCTCGGTGGACGTCAACCACCGCGCGAACCTGTGGGAGAGCGTGGAGGAGGCCCGGCAGGGGCTCACGGAGCTCGCCGCCTCGGCCGACGTGCTCTTCGCGACCCAGGACGAGCTCATGCTCGTGGAGCCCGTGCTCGCGTCCACGCCCGAACTGGTCGTGACCCGGGGCGCCAAGGGAGCCAGCGCCACCATCGAGGGCCTGCGCTACGACACCCAGGCCGCCCCGGTGACCGCAGTCGATCCCTCCGAGGTCGGCGGCGCGTTCGTCGCGGGCTACCTCAGCGCGATCCTGGACGGGCTGCACCCGTCGGACCGCCTCAAGCGCGGCATCTCGGTGGCCGCCTTCGCGGTCGCCAGCCACAGCTCCTGGCAGGGCCTGCCCACCCGCGGCGAACTGCCCCCGTGACCGGTCACCTGCCGGCTGCCGCCCAGGGCTCGGCCTTGACGCGGGAGCCGTCCGGGTCGTAGAGCGGCTCACGGGTGACGGTGGCGGCCACGCGGCGGCCGTTGACGCCGACCTCGACACGTTCGCCGGGCCCCACCTTCACCGGCAGATAGGCGTACGCGATCGAGCGGCCGACCCGGTGGCCGAACCCGCCGCTGGTCACACGGGATACCGGACGGCCGTCCAGCCGGACGGGCTCGCCGCCCAGGCAGACGTCACGCTCGTCGTCGAGCACCAGGCAGCGCAGCGCCGTGCGGGGACGCGGCAGGGCGGCCCGGCGCTCCGGCCGTACGGCGAAGCCGAGCCCGGCCTCCAGCGGGGTGGTCTCGGGCGTGACGTCGAGGCCCCAGACGCGGTAGCCCTTCTCCAGTCGCAGCGAGTCGAGCGCGCGGTAGCCCGCCGGCCGCATACCGTGCGGCAGGCCCGCCTCCATGAGGGCGTCCCACAGCGTCAGCCCATACTCGGCCGGGCAGTAGAGCTCCCAGCCGAACTCGCCCACGAACGTGACCCGCTGGGCGAGCACCGGGACGTGCCCGACGCTGATCTCGGCGGCCCGCAGGTAGCCGAAGGTCAGGTCGTCGTCGGTCAGCGACGCCAGGATCCCGTACGCCCGAGGCCCCCACAGGCAGTAGCACGCGTAGGCGGAGGTGACGTCGGCGACCGCGAGCCCGTGACGGCGCAGCAGCGCGGCGTCGTGCGCCCCGAACGCGGTGCCGGTGACGAGGCGGAACCGGTCCTCCGCCAGCCGGGTCACGGTCACGTCCGCCTCGACGCCGCCGCGCCGGTTGAGCAACTGGGTGTAGACGACCGAGCCGACCGGCCGGTCCAGCGTGTTACCCGCGAGCCGTTCCAGGTCAGCGACGGATCCGGATATCTCCAGCTTGGCGAAGGACGTCTGATCGAACAGTCCGGCGGCGTCCCGCGTCGCCAGGCACTCCTCGCGAATCGCGGGAGACCATACGCGGCCCGCCCAGCCCCTCGGCCGTACGGTCCGTGCGGTCTCGGCGTCCGACGTGGGCGGGTACCAGTTGACCCGCTCCCAACCGGCCTTCTCCCCGAAGGACGCGCCCAGCGCCTCGTGCCGCACCCAGGCAGGCGAACGGCGCAGCGGCCGGGCGGCGGTGCGCTCCTCACCGGGATAGACGATGTCGTAGTACGTGCTGTAGGAGTCCAAGGCGCGGGTGCGGGCCCAGCGTACGGATCGGGCATGCCCCCCGAAACGGCGCACATCCATGCCGAAGACGTCATATTCGGGAGCGCCCTCGACGATCCACTCGGCCATGACCTTGCCCACGCCGCCGGCGGCGGCCAGGCCGTGCACGCAGAAGCCGGCCGCCACCCACAGCCCGGCGACCGCGGTCTCCCCCAGCAGGAACTCCCCGTCGGGCGTGAACGCCTCCGGCCCGTGCACGACCTTGCGGAACGCCGCCGGGTCGTCGCCGTCGCCGACCGGCTTCAGTGACGGCACCCGCCGGACCGCCGAGTCCCACGACTCGCGGAACTTCGCCATGTCGGGCGTGAAGAGGGTGCGGGGCTCGGACAGCGGCCGGTCGGCGTCCCAGACCTGCGGGCTCCTGATGTAGCCGCCCACGAGGATGCCGCCGTCCTCCTCGCGGAAGTACACGATGTTGTCCGGGTCCCGGACGGTCGGCGTGTCCGCAGGGACACCGGACGCCGGGGTCACCACGTACTGGTGCTTGATCGGCACGATCGGGATGTCGGCCCCGGCCATCCGGCCGACCACCCCGGCCGCCGCCCCCGCCGCGTTGACGACGGTCTCCGTGCGCACGACGTGCTCGCCGTCCTCGCCGCGCAGCCGTACGGCGGTCACGCGGCCGTCGTGGACGTCGACGCCGGTGACCTCCACGCCCGTGAAGATCCGTACGCCGAGCGTGCGGGCGCCCTCGGCCAGGGCGTGGCCGAGCCGGGCCGGGTCGAGCCACCCGTCCCCCGGCAGCCACAGCGCCCCGAGGACGTCGCCCACCTCCAGCAGCGGCAGCCGGTCGAGTGTGCCCCGGGGGTCGAGCACCTCCAGGTCGAGCCCGTACGTCTCGGCGGCCCCTGCCTGGCGCAGCAGTTCCTCCATGCGCTCGGGGGTGGTGGCCAGGCGCAGGCCGCCCACGCCGTGCCAGCCCGGATCGAGCCCGGTCAGCTCGCGCAACTCCGGATAGAGGCCGGCCGAGTACATGATCATCCGGGTCTGCGTGACGGTGGACCTGAGCTGGCCGACGAAGCCGGCGGAGTGCCAGGTCGTGCCCTCGGTGAGGCCGTGCCGCTCGACCAGGATCACGTCGGTCCAGCCGAGCCGGGCGAGGTGATAGGCGACGCTGCATCCGGCCACTCCGCCGCCGATGACGACGGCGCGGGCGTCTGCGGGAAGTTGCGACATCGGTACCGTCCTGTAACACCCGGCCCAGACAATCGGATCAATGGTCTGAAGGTAGACCAAAAGGAGCCGGGCATGCCAGATCCCGTCGCAGACGCAATGGATCTCGTCACGGCCTGGGCCGGGCGGCCGCTGACCTTCACGACGATCAAGGGCGGGCTCAGCCACCACATCGCCAGGGTCGACAGCGAGGACGGCGACCGCTGGCTCCTGCGGGTGCTCGACCCGCGCATCGCCGAGACCGGACTCGGCATCCCGCTCGACCAGGAGATCGCCAACACGGTCGCCGCGGCGTCGTCCGGGATCGGCCCCGGCGTCGTCCACGTGCTGCCGGGCGTCCTCCTCCTGGAGTACGTCGAGGGGGTCACCCTCGACGCCCCGGCCGTGGCCGCGCGGATCGAGGAGGTGGCGGACGCCTGCCGCCGCCTGCACACCGGCCCCCGCTTCGGCAACGACTTCTCGATCTTCGGCAAGCTCCGGGAGTACGTGGCGCGGTGCCGTGCCCACGGCCTGGCCCTTCCCGCCGGATACGAGGACGTGCTGCCGGTCGCGGCCGACATCGAGGCGGCGCTGGCCCGGTGCCCGCTTCCCACGGTCCCCTGCCACAACGACCTGCTGGCCGAGAACCTGATCGCCACCGGCGACGGCGTCCGGATCGTCGACTACCAGCTCTCCGGCGACAACGACCCCTGTTTCGAGCTGGGGGACATCGCCGCCGAGTCCGACTTCGACCCCGACGAGGTCGTACGGCTCACGCGGGCCTACTTCGGCGACGACGAGCACGTCCCCCGGGTGCGGCTGAACCTGATCATGTCCAACCTCACCTGGACGCTCTGGTTCGTCATCCACGAGGGGCTGGTCCGCGGTGGGGCCCTGCCCGGATTCGACTACTCCGCCGAGGCCGCCGACAAGTTCGCCCAAGCCGTACGCGACCTCGGGGATCCACGCTTCGGACGCCTGCTCGACGGCGTCCGGAAACTCCGCACCAGTTAGAGGAGGCCTCAGTGGCGCAAGCCCTCGACGACGACGCCAAGCGACTAGCGGAACTCGGCTACAAACAGGAACTGGCCCGCACCTGGAGCGGGTTCTCCAACTTCGCGATCTCCTTCTCCATCATCTCGATCCTGGCCGGGTGTTTCACCACCTTCAGCCAGGCGTGGAACAACGGCGGGCCCCTTGCGATCTCGATCGGCTGGCCGCTGATCTCGGCGTTCATTCTGATCATCGGGTTCTGCATGGCGGAGCTGGTCTCCGCGTACCCCACGGCGGGCGGCATCTACTGGTGGGCCGCGAAGCTGGGCGGGCCGGTCCACGGCTGGTTCACCGGCTGGCTCAACCTGATCGGCCTGATCGCGGTGACCGCGTCGGTCGACTACGGCTGCGCGACGTTCCTGAACATCACGATCGGCCGGTTCAGCGACTCCTGGGCGAACGGCAACGCGCTGCACCAGACGTTCCTGCTGTTCGCGATCGTCCTGGTGCTGCACGCGTTGATCAACATCTTCAGCCACCGCCTGATCTCACTGCTGCAGAACGTCTCGGTGTGGTGGCACGTGTTCGGCGCGGCGGCCGTCGTGCTGATCCTGATCTTCGGCCCGTCGAAGCACCAGAGCGTGGGCTTCCTGTTCGAGACCTTCAACCACTCCGGTTTCGGCGACGGCGGCTCGGGCCCGGCCTTCTGGCTGTACGTGCTGCCGCTGGGCTTCCTGCTCACGCAGTACACGATCACCGGCTTCGACGCCTGCGCCCACGTGTCGGAGGAGACCCACGGCGCGGCCCGCACCGCGGCCAAGGGCCTGTGGCAGTCGATCTTCTACTCCGCGATCGGCGGCTGGATCCTGCTGCTGTCGTTCCTGTTCGCGGCCACGAACGTGGACGCCGTCGACGCCGAGGGCGGCTTCGTCGGGGCCATCTTCACCTCGTCGCTGTCGTCCACCCTCGCCACCGTCATCTTCGGCATCTCCACGGTCGGGCAGTTCTTCTGCGGCATGAGCTGCGTGACCTCGATGTCGCGGATGACGTACGCGTTCTCCCGCGACGGCGCGGTGCCGGGCTGGCGGCTGTGGTCGAAGGTCGACCGCAACCGCACGCCGGTCAACGCGATCATCGGCGGTTGCGGGGTCGCGCTGCTGATCACGCTGCCCGCGCTCTACGCGCCCGAGGGCACGACGACCCCCGTGGCGTTCCTCGCCGTGGTGTCCATCGCGGTGATCGGGCTCTACCTCGCGTTCCTCATCCCGATCTGGCTGCGCCTGCGCGCCGGGGACTCCTTCCAGCCCGGGCCGTGGACCCTGGGGCGCAAGTACAAGGCGCTGTCCTGGATCGCCGTGATCGAGATCGCGATCATCTCGATCTACTTCATCCTGCCCATCGCCCCTGCGGGCGTCCCGGGCAACAAGGACTTCACCTGGACGTCGGTGAACTACGCCCCCATCGCCGTGGGCGCAGTGCTCATCGGCATCGCCCTGTGGTGGCACCTGTCGGCCAAGCACTGGTTCGCCGGGCCCCGCCGTACGGTCGACGACGTCGGCGACGGTGTCGGCGAGCCCGAGCCCGTGGCCTGATCTCCCCGTCTACGGCCCGCCCAACCCGGCGGGCGACTGGCGGAATCGGGTGACCCGCGGCCTGGAGAGCGCGGCCGGGGCCCTGTGACCGCCGGCCGTCAGGAGGCCTCGAACGCCTCCGCGACGAAGCGGCGGGTCTCCTCCATGGAGGCCCGCCCGAGCTCGCGGGCGATCGAGGTCATCTCCACGTCGGGCATGCCGCAGGGCACCGCGAGGTCCCACGGCGTGAGGTCGCCGTCCACGTTGAGCGCGAAGCCGTGGCTGGTGACCGACCGGCTCGACCGCATGCCGATCGAGACGATCTTCCGCCCGGTGTCCCGGGTCCACACGCCCGTGAGCAGCTCCGACCCGGGCGGGGTGTCGCGCCGCTCGGCCGGGACGCCGATCTTGCCCAGCGCCTCGACCAGCCGCAGCTCGACCTCGCGGATGTAGTCGACCACGCCCTCGCCGGCCCGCAGCTTCACGATGAGATAGCCGACGAGCTGCCCGGGCCCGTGATAGGTGAGCTGGCCGCCGCGGCCGGTCGGCACCACGGGGATGCCGGCCGCCGGGTCGGGCAGGTGGGTCTCCAGCGTCCGCTTGCCGACCGTGAAGACCGGCGGGTGGCTGAGCAGCCACAACGTGTCGGGCCGCGCGTCGTCCTGCCGTTCCTCGACCAGCGCGGCCATGCGCTCCATGGCCTTCTCGTAGTCGACCAGGTCGTCCTGGACCAGCGTCAGGGGCCGTTGCCGCATCATCGCTCACCTCTCCTGATGTGAGCATAAACGGACCCGCGTGGCCGCGTGCCGCCTACCTGCGCCCGTGCGAGTAGTCGTAGCCCGGGGCGGACGCGGCCGGGGCCTTGGGGAACAGCACCCACATGATGAGGTAGGCCACGAACTGCGGACCCGGCAAGATGCAGGACAGCAGGAACAGCACCCGCACGACCGTCGGCGACATGCCGTACCGGTCCGCGATCCCTCCGCAGACGCCAGCGATGATCTTGTGCTGTCTCGATCGGTACATCGATCGGCTCCTTTCGTCATCCGGTTCAACGGACGGCCATGGACACCACGTTCCACGAGGAACCCTGAGAAAACCCTGATCCCCAGACAGCGCCAATTCAGGGGTATCCCGCTGGTGATCTTCTTCGGGAAGAGGGCATAAAGGAGGCAAAGACCGTCCTTGGAGTCTCATATGGATATAGCGACCCTGCAGGCACAGACCCGCCTGTACCTGCGCCAGAAAATCACCATGATGGTGAACAGGTACGTCGTCCATGTGGCTCTCCCCGACGGTTCGGAAGGCGAGGCCGTGGCCTTCGCCGAGCAGAAGCGGATGGCGCTCAAGGAGCAGGTGACGCTCTACACCGACGAGTCCCGGCAGGCGACGCTGGCCGGGTTCAAGGCGCGCAAGGTCCTCGACCTCGCCGGCGAGTACGACGTGGTGGACGACGAGGGGAACCCCATCGGGACGTTCCGCAAGGATTTCGGCCGGTCGCTGCTCCGCTCGACCTGGCACCTCCAGCAGCCGGGACTGCCGACGCTGACCGGGCAGGAGCGGCACCTGGCGGTCGCCCTGCTGCGCCGGTTCTCCGACTCGCTGGAGTGGCTGCCGTACCACTTCGACTTCAGCATCGGCGCCTCGATCGCCTTCTCGGTGGACCGCAGGTGGGGCCTGCGCGACCGGTACGCCATCGAGATCCGCGACCCGCGCCTCGACCGCCGCCTGGTCATCGCCATGGCCGTGGCGCTCGACGCCCTCCAGGCCCGATAGCTCTCAAGGGAATTGCCGAATCAAGTGAGCCTGTTATAGTCAGCGACAAGCCGTATGGTTCTGGCTCCGCGGTCCGATGACCTCCAGTCAACACTGATGAGCCCATACGCGCGTCACACGTATTCCGCGAGCGTCTCTCAGTCACCGGTCGAAGCAGCACAGGCCGACATGCACTGAGACGCTGCGCCGGGAGGCACCTCCGGTCCTCGCGAAGCCCGCTCCGCCGGGCCTTCGCCGCGGTCCTCGATCCCTCCC
Organism: Microbispora catharanthi; assembly: GCF_006334915.2. Taxonomy (GTDB): domain Bacteria; phylum Actinomycetota; class Actinomycetes; order Streptosporangiales; family Streptosporangiaceae; genus Microbispora; species Microbispora catharanthi. The sequence goes on along the minus strand of NZ_VDMA02000029.1, from coordinate 52,494 downwards.
GCTCCGCTCCGGCCGGACCGGCCGTTCCTCCATCAGCGTGCACCCATGTATCCCAGACCGAGGAGTCCCATGACCACCACCACTCTCGGCGTTCCCAAGCCGCGCAGCGTCTCCCGCACCACACCGGCCCGTACGAAGAACACCCAAACCACCGAGGTCACCGGCCTGCTCGACCGGTCGGGCAGGAACACGGTCATCCGTACGAACGGCTACCTGCCCGGCCCGAAGGACGTGACCGTTCCGGCCGCGCTCGCGGACGCGCTCGACCTGCGCCGCGGCGACCACGTCCGCGGCGTCGCCCAGAACGGCATGCTCACCGCCGTCACGGTGGTGAACGGCGCGCCCGTGGACACCGCGCGACCGCACTTCACCGACCTCGTGCCGATCTACCCCGACGAGCGGCTGCGCCTGGAGACGACGCGCAACGTGCTGGCCACGCGGGTCATCGACCTGTTCGCGCCGATCGGCAAGGGCCAGCGCGGCCTGATCGTCGCCCCGCCGAAGGCCGGCAAGACGATGTTCCTCAAGGCCGTCGCGAACGCGATCACGACCAACCACCCCGAATGCCACCTCATCGTCGTCCTGGTGGACGAGCGGCCCGAGGAGGTCACCGACATGCGCGAGTCGGTCCGGGCCGAGGTGGTCGCCTCGACCTTCGACCGTGCGCCGCAGGACCACATCACCGCGGCCGAACTCGCCGTCGAGCGGGCCAAGCGGCTCGTGGAGACGGGCCGTGACGTGGTCGTGCTCATCGACTCGATCACCCGCCTCGGCCGGGCGTACAACATGGCCGCGCCGAGCGGCGGGCGCCTGCTGACGGGCGGCATGGACGCCGGGGCCCTGCACCAGCCCAAGAAGGTGCTCGGCGCCGCCCGCAACATCGAGGACGGCGGCTCGCTCACGATCATCGCCACCGCGCTGGTCGAGACCGGCTCGAAGATGGACGACAACCTCTTCGAGGAGTTCAAGAGCACCGGCAACATGGAGCTGAAGCTGAGCCGGAGCCTGGCCGACCGCCGCGTCTTCCCCGCCGTCGACGTCGTCGCCTCCGGCACGCGCCGCGAGGAACTGCTGCTCCACCCCTCGGAGCAGCCGCTGATCTGGCGGCTGCGCCGGGCGTTGCAGGACCAGGAGGGGTTCGAACGCTTCCTCACCACACTGAAGAACACCGGCTCGAACGCCGAACTCCTCCTGGCCCTGGCGAAGGGCTAGATCCCGATCGGATGCCAGACGGTCTTGGTCTCCAGGAACGCCGTCATCCGCCCGATGCCGGGGTCGGCGAGCCAGTCCACGCGATCGGCCGGCGGCCGGAGCACCCGCTTGAGGTTCTCCGCGGCCAGCTCCTCACACGTGACGGCCAGCTCGGGGTCGGCGCCCGTCAGGTCGATGCCGTTGACGTCCATGTGGCCCGCGAGCCAGGGGGCGATCTCGGCGGCCGAGCCGGTGAGGATGTTCACCACCCCGCCCGGCAGGTCGGAGGTCGCCAGCACCTCGGCCAGCGTGATCGCCGGCAGCGGCGCTCGCTCGGAGGCGACCACCACGCAGGTGTTGCCGGTCACGATCACCGGCGCGATCACACTGACCAGTCCCAGCAGCGGTCCCGCCGGCGGGGCCACCACCGCGACCACGCCGGTCGGCTCCGGGCTCGACAGGTTGAAGTAGGGCCCGGCCACCGGATTGGCCGACCCGAGGACCGCGCCGATCTTGTCGGACCAGCCCGCGTACCAGACCAGCCGGTCCACCGCGGCGTCCACCAGCTCACCCGCCTTCTTCGCGGAGACGCCGTCGGCGTCGGCGACCTCGGATGCGAACTGGGTGCGGCGGCCCTCCAGCATCTCGGCGATCCGGTACAGGATCTGGCCCCTGTTGTACGCCGTGGCGCCCGACCAGCCGGAGAACGCCTTCCGCGCGGCCGAGACCGCGTCCCTGGCGTCCTTGCGCGAGGCCCTGGCCGCGTTGGCGAGGAAGTCGCCCTTGGAGGAGGTCACGACATACGACCTTCCGCTCTCCGAACGCGGGAACGCGCCGCCGATGAACAGCTTGTACGTCTTGCGCACGCTCAACCGTTCGGTGCGCTCACTCATCGAAGGTTCCAATCTCCAGAGGACGGGCCGGCTGATAGGTCTGGCCGCACCGGCACACGCCGCCGCGGTGCGCGAACCAGCCGTGCCGTACGGCGAAGCGACGGGAGCGGCGGCCCCGGGAGAAGCCCTCGCCGGCCCCCGCGCGGGCCCGGCGCACCAGGCGGCGGCGCTGCCCGTCGTCGCACCTGCTGAGCGACTGGCCGGACGGGCGGCCGGAGGAATGATCACACCGCAAGGTAGGCCTCCAGACCGTGCCGCCCACCCTCGCGGCCGTAGCCCGACTCCTTGTAGCCGCCGAACGGCGAGGCCGGATCGAACCGGTTGAACGTGTTGGACCAGACGACGCCGGCCCGCAGCCGGGACGCCATCCACAGCATGCGCGAGCCCTTCTCGGTCCACACGCCCGCCGACAGCCCGTACGGCGTGTTGTTGGCCTTCTCCACCGCCTCGGCGGGGGTGCGGAAGGTCAGCACCGACAGCACCGGCCCGAAGATCTCCTCCCGGGCGATGCGGTGCGACTGGGCCACACCCGTGAAGACGGTGGGCGGGAACCAGTAGCCGCGCTCGGGGATCGGGCAGGCGGGCGACCACCGCTCGGCGCCCTCGGCCTCCCCGGCCTCCGACAGCTCGCGGATCCTGGCGAGCTGCTCGGCCGAGTTGATCGCGCCGATGTCGGTGTTCTTGTCCAGCGGGTCGCCGAGCCTCAGCGTGCCGAGGCGCCGCTTGAGCGCCTCCAGCAGGTCGGCGGCGATCGACTCCTGCACCAGCAGCCGCGACCCGGCGCAGCAGACGTGGCCCTGGTTGAAGAAGATCCCGTTGACGATGCCCTCGACGGCCTGGTCCAGCGGCGCGTCCTCGAACACGATGTTGGCGGCCTTGCCGCCGAGTTCCAGCGTGAGCTTCTTGCGGGTCCCCGCGAGGCTCCCGGCGATGAGACGGCCGACCTCGGTCGAGCCGGTGAAGGCGACCTTGTCCACACCGGGGTGATTCACGAGCGCGGCACCCGTCTCGCCCGCACCGGTGACGATGTTCACGACCCCCGCCGGCAGATCGGCCTGGCGGCAGATGTCGGCGAACGCCAGCGCGGTCAGCGGCGTGGTCTCGGCCGGCTTGAGCACGACCGTGTTGCCGCAGGCCAGCGCGGGCGCGATCTTCCAGGCCAGCATGAGCAGCGGGAAGTTCCACGGGATGACCTGCCCGGCCACGCCCAGCGGACGCGGGTCGGGCCCGAACCCGGCGTAGGCCAGCTTGTCGGCCCAGCCGGCGTAGTAGAAGAAGTGGGCGGCGACCAGCGGGAGGTCCACGTCGCGGGACTCCCTGATCGGCTTGCCGTTGTCGAGCGTCTCCAGGACGGCCAGCTCACGCGCCCGTTCCTGGATGATCCGGGCGATCCGGAACAGGTACTTGGCCCGCTCCGCGCCCGGCATGGCCGACCACACGGGGAACGCCTTGGCCGCGGCCTGGACCGCGCGGTCGACGTCGGCCTCCCCCGCCCACGCGACCTCCGCGAGCACCTCCTCGGTGGCCGGGTTGACGGTCTTGTGGCGTCCCTCGCCCTGCGGCTCGACCCACTCGCCGTTGATGAACAGGCCGTACGACGGCCGGATGTCGACGATGTCCCGCGACTCGGGTGCGGGTGCGTATTCGAACATGCCTCAGTCCAGCCCTCAGTCCAGCGTGAAGTAGTCGGGACCGGCGTACCGGCCGGTGGCCATCTTCTGCCGCTGCATGAGCAGGTCGTTCAGCAGCGAGGAGGCGCCGAGGCGGAACCAGTCGGGGTCCAGCCAGTCCGGCCCGGCGGTCTCGTTGACCAGCACCAGATACTTGATCGCGTCCTTCGTGGTGCGGATGCCGCCCGCGGGCTTCACGCCCACCTTGCGGCCGGTCGCGGCGAGGAAGTCCCGCACGGCCTCCAGCATGACGAGCGTCACCGGGAGCGTCGCGGCAGGCGACACCTTGCCGGTCGAGGTCTTGATGAAGTCCGCCCCGGCGATCATCGCGAGCCAGGAGGCCCGCCGCACGTTGTCGTACGTCGCGAGCTCGCCGGTCTCCAGGATCACCTTCAGATGCGCGTCGGCACAGGCTTCCTTGGTCGCGACGATCTCCTCGTACACCTTGAGGTAGTCGCCGGCGAGGAACGCGCCGCGGTCGATGACCATGTCGATCTCGGCCGCTCCGGCGGCCACGGCGAGGGACGTCTCGGCGACCTTCACCTCCAGGGAGGACCGGCCGCTGGGGAACGACGTGGCGACGGACGCCACCTTCACGCCGGACCCGGCCAGCGCCTCGACGGCGGTCGCCACCAGGTCGGGGTACACGCAGACGGCGGCGACCGGCGGCACCGACGCGTCGGCGGGGTCGGGCCGCACCGCCTTGGCGCACATCGCCCTGACCTTGCCGGGGGTGTCCGCGCCTTCCAGGGTGGTGAGGTCGACCATTCCGATGGCCATGTCGATGGCCTGCTTCTTGGCGGTCGTCTTGATGGATCGCGTGCCCAGCATCGCGGCCCGGGCGTCCGCCCCGACCCTGTCGACCCCGGGAAGGCCGTGCAGGAACGCCCGCAGCGTCGAGGGTGAGGAGGCGACCTCCGCGAGCGGAGTAGTCATAGTTGGCACGAGACCAGCATCCCCGACCACGAGGAATGATTCCAAACCCGGGGATCCCGGCGTTCCTAAGGCATCGCCTTAGCCGCCTTAGGAGTCTCCTCAGAGTCCTACGCCGCAGAGCCGTGCAGAGATAGGGCATCCGCCCGATGTGCCGCACCACGCCTTAGACCGAACCTTGAGGAGTACGGAAAGAGAGCCCGAACAAGGAGACACCGAGATGGGTCCCGAACTGCAGTACCAGGTAATGATCAGCCGCGCGGCCGAGCTTCAGGAGGAGGCCGCCGACCACCGCCGCGCCCGCCAGGCGCAGGCCGGCAGGAAGGCTCAGCAGCGCTCCGGCCAGCGCCGGCTGCGTGCGGCCTTCGGCAAGCTCCGCACCTCATGAAACGCGTACGAAGGCCCGGCCGGACCCTCCCTCCCGGCCGGGCCTTTCAGCCGCCGTAAGCCCCACCGGCCACATAGGTCTGACCGGAAAACCAGGCGAAGCCACGCAAAGGGTCATGACATGCTTGACGACATGACACGCCGGGCGGTGAGCCCCGTTTTCGTCGGGCGGGGCGCGGAGCTGGAAACCCTGAGCGAGGCCTACGACCAGGCCCGCAAGCAGGCCACCGCGGCGGTGCTCATCGGCGGCGAGGCGGGCGTGGGGAAGACCCGCCTCGCCGGCCGGTTCGCCGAGCAGGCCGCGCAGGACGGCGCCCACGTGCTCGTCGGGGGCTGCGTGGAGCTGTCCGCCGAGGGCCTGGCCTACGCGCCGTTCACCGCCGCGCTGCGGCAGCTGGTCCGGGAGTGCGGCGCGGCCGAGGTCGCCGCCCTGTTGCCCGACGGCGCCGCCCGCGACCTGGCCAGGCTGCTGCCCGAGTTCGGCGAGCCGAGTGGCGACGGGGAGACCGAGTCGGCCCGCGCCCGGCTGTTCGAGCTGATCCTCGCCCTGCTCGAGCGCCTCGCCGAGCGGCGGCCGGTGGTGCTCGTCATCGAGGACATCCACTGGGCCGACCGCTCCAGCCGGGACCTCATCGCCTTCCTCAGCCGCAACCTCAAGTCGGCTCCCGTCCTGATGGTCATGACGTACCGCTCGGACGAGTTGCACCGCACCCATCCCCTGCGGCCGGTGCTGGCCGAGCTGGGGCGGGTCGACGGCGTGGTGCGGGTGGACCTGCCCCGCTTCACCCAGGGCGAGGTCGCCGCGCAGATGGCCGGGATCCTCGGGGTGACCCCCGAGTTCGCCAAGGTGGACCGGGTCTTCGACCGCAGCGGCGGCATCCCGCTGTTCGTGGAGGCGCTGCTCGACTGCGGCGACGACTGCTCGTTCCCCGACTCGCTGCACGACCTGATCATCGGCTCGGTGGAGCGGCTGCCCGAGGAGAGCCAGCGGGTGCTCCGGATCGCCGCGGCCGGTGGCGTACGCGTCGGGCACGACCTGCTCGCGGCGGTCAGCGGCCTGTCCGACGTGGACCTGGAGAACGCGCTGCGGCCGGCCATCGCGGCCAACGTGCTGCAGGTGGCCGACGGCGGGGCGTACGCGTTCCGGCACGCCCTGATCCGCGAGGCGGTCCACGATGAGCTGCTGCCCGGCGAGCACGCGCGGATGCACGCGCGGTACGCCGAAGAGATCGACCGCGACCGCACCCTGGTGCCCCCGGGCCGGGCGGCCATCGAGATCGCCCACCACTGGTACTCCGCCCGTGACGACCTGTGGGCGCTGATCTCGGCCTGGGAGGCGGCCGAGAAGGCGGCCAAGTCGTTCGCCTACACCGAGCAGATCCAGCTCCTCGAACGCGTGCTGACGCTGTGGGACAAGGTCCCGGACGCCGCCGAGCGCATCGGCCACGATCACTGCACGGTGCTGGAGCGGGCCTCGGAGGCGGCCTTCCTCAGCGGCGAGATGGAGCAGAGCCAGAAGTACGTGCGCGGCGCGCTGGCCGAGCTGGACGAGCGGACCTCCCCCGAGCGGGTGGCCGAACTGCTGGTCCGCATGGCCAACGTCAAGGCGCACAAGGGCAAGCCGGGAAGTCTGGAGTACCTGTGGCGCGCCGAGCGGCTGGTCCCGCAGCCTGGCGACGTCCGCGCGCTCGTGCTGACCCGGCTGGGCCAGGGGCTGATGTGCGCCGACGGGGTCGCCGAGGGGACCGCGCTCACCGAGGAGGCGCTGCGCATCGCCCGCGAGATGGGCGACGAGGTGCAGGAGGCCGACCTCCTGATCAACCTCGCGCTCGGCCACTCCATCAACGGCGACCTGGAGACCACGTTCGCGCTCAACGAGCAGGCGCTGGCGATGGGCACCCGCCTGAACTCGCCCCGCATCATCCTGCGCGCCCTGGCGAACAACGTCGACGCTCTCGACAACCTCGGCCGCTCGGGGGAGGCCGTGGCGCTCGCGCTGGAGGGTGAGAAGCTCGCCCGGCGGTACGGCAGGTTCCGCCACCAGGGCACGTTCATCGCCAACAACCGGGCGGAGGCGCTGGAGTCGCTCGGCCGGTGGGACGAGGCCGTCGAGATCATCGAGCGGTCCCTGACGATGGGACCGACCCTGCGCAACCGGTGGCACATGTTGCGGGTCCGCGCGGACATCGCGATCGCGCGCGGCGAGGAGGACCTGGCACAGGACATCCTCACCGAGGTCGGCGCCTTCTCCCCACACCGGGACGAGCAGACGCAGGAGTGGACGAACAACGCCCGCCTGCGTCTCGCGTGGCACCTGCTGCGCGGCGAGCCGCTGGCGGCCCTCGACGTGCTGGAGGCGGCGCTCGACGACCCGCCGCTGGCCCGCAAGGCCATGCTCGCCGGGCGGCTGCTCGCCTCGGTCCGGTACGTCTGCGACGCGGCGGCTCCGGTCGCCCCCGACCGGGTGGCCCGTGTGCGGGAGCTGGGCGACCGTCTGGCCGTCAACCTGGGCGACGGGCCGGTGAACGAGGCGTTCGGGCTGGTCTACCGGGGCGAGTTCGACGCGGCGGCCGAGGCGTGGCAGCGGCTGGGCCGTCCGCACGTCCGGGCCAAGGCGCTGCTGCACGGCGCCGTGGCGGCCGCCGCGAGCGGCGACCGCGAGGGGGCCTCGGCACGTCTGCGTGAGGCCTGCCCGCTCGCGGTCGCGCTGCGCGCCACCCCCCTGGTCACCCAGATCGAGACGCTGGCCCGCCGCGTCGGCTCTCCTCTCTCCGACGCCACGCCGTCCGAGCCCGTACGGCAGGCCGACCTGACTCCCCGCGAGCTGGAGGTGCTGCGCCTGGTCGCGGCCGGGCGCAGCAACCGGGACATCGCGGCCGAGCTGTTCATCTCGGCCAAGACCGTCAGCGTGCACGTGTCGAACATCCTGCCCAAGCTGGGCGTGTCGACCCGGGGCGAGGCGGCCGCCGCGGCCCACCGCCTGTCTCTCCTCGATTAGGCGAACGAGGGTCAGGCGATCAGAGGCTCGGCCAGCAGCAGCACGCCGAAGACGGCGAACGCGGCGGCCGCGCCATACTTGATCCACTTCTCGGGCAGGCGCGAGCCGAGGAACCGGCCGACCAGGATGGCCAGCGCGTCGGCGGCGACCATGCCCACGGTCGAGCCGACCCACGTGCCGAACCAGCCGTGCTGGGTGGCCAGCGTGATGGTGGCGAGCATGGTCTTGTCGCCCAGCTCGCTGAGGAAGAACGCCACGGCGACGGCGATGAACGCGTTGCGGGTGGTCCGGGCCGCCTTGCCCTTCTCCTCCTCGGTGAGCTCGTCGCCGCGCAGCGTCCACGCCGCGAAGGCGAGGAACGCGAGGCCCGCGACGATCGAGATGGCGGTGGTGGGGAGGGCGTCGCCGACGACCCTGCCGACGCCGACGCTGACGAGGTGGACGAGCGCGGTCGCGGCGGTGATGCCGGCCAGCACCGGCCCCGTCTTGAACCGGGTCGCGAACGTCAGGGCCATGAGCTGGCTCTTGTCGCCCAGCTCGGCCACGAAGATGACGACGAGGGAGATCCAGAGGGCTTGCACGGGGTCGCCTTCCTACAGGGGAGATGCGACCGGGCCGCCGTACGACACCCAGGGAGTTCGGGCACGACTTCGGCCCGGCAGCATGTGATCATGACTGTCGGGCCGAAGGTCTCGTCCGCCACGAGGGCTCCACGACCGGGCGGACGAACCGCCAGTGTGTCGATCAGTGGATTTCGGACTACTCCCCTTCGGTGTCGTCCCAGTTTAACCGAGCTAAAGGCTTACTCCCACCAGCACGGGCTCGTTGACGAGCCACACCCCGAACTTCTCGTGCACGCCGTCGCGCACCTCGCGGGCCAGTGCCAGCAGTTCGGCCGCGCCCGCCTCGCCGGAGGGGTTGGTGAGGGCCAGCGTGTGCTTGGTCGAGATGCGGACCCGGCCCTTCTCGTAGCCCTTGGGGAACCCGGCGTTCTCGATCAGCCACGCCGCCGGGATCTTGACCGTGCCGTCGGGCATGTCCCAGCGCGGGTGGCCGGGGGCCCGCAGAGCCAGGGCCGCCGCCTCCTCCGGGCCGAGCACGGGGTTGGTGAAGAAGGACCCCGCGCTGCGCGTGTCCGGGTCGTCGGGGTCGAGCACCATGCCCTTGCCCCGCCGCAGCTCCAGCACCGCCTCCCGCGCGTCGGCCAGCGGCACCCGCGCGCCGATCTCCACGCCGAGCCGCGCGGCCAGCTCCTTGTAGGCCACGGGCCCCGACAGCGGCGAGCGCTCCAGGGCGTAGGTGACGGCCAGCACCATGTGCCGGCCGGGGTCGTGCTTGAACGCGCTGTGCCGGTAGGCGAAGCCGCACTCGGCCGCCGTGAGGTCCCCCACCTCGCCGGTCGCCCGGTCGTACACGCGGACCGCGGCGACGGTCTGCGAGACGTCCTGCCCGTACGCGCCGACGTTCTGGATCGGGGTGGAGCCCACCAGCCCGGGTATGCCCGACAGGCACTCGACCCCCGACCAGCCCTCGGCCACGCAGCGGGCGACCAGGGCGTCCCAGTCCTCCCCCGCCTGCACGGTGACCAGCGCGCGCCCGTCCCCTGCCACTGAATTCGGGGCCGTCACGTCGACGCCCCGGGTGGCGACGCGCACCACGAGCCCGTCGAACCCGCCGTCGGAGACCACGAGGTTGCTGCCGCCGCCGAGCACCAGCACGGGCTCGCCCTCATGGTCGGCCTCGGCCACGATCGCGACCAGCTCGTCCTGCGTCCGCGCCTGCGTGAACGCCCGGGCCGGTCCGCCCGTCCGCAGCGTGGTGTACGGGGCGAGCGGCACCCCTGCCAACCGGTCAGCCATCGGTCTCCTCGCACCCGGAACATCCCGACGAACAGGATAGCTATCCGCGGTCCTCGCGCTCCGCCTCGGCGATCGACTCGTCGACCCTCGACGTGGCCGAACTGCCGTCCCACAGGAGCTGGGAGGCGACCACCGACGGCTCGCCCGAGGGGGTCAGCGCGGTCTCGATCGTCCCGCCGGGAGCGACGTCCCGCTTGACCTCGGTGATCTCTTCCGGGCCCGCGGCTCCGGCGGCCTCCCTGGCGTTCTCCGCCCGCGGGCGCGGCAACGCGCCGCCGTGGGCGTCGCCGGCCTTGCCGGGGTCCTGGGTCTCCGCGGCGACGCCGGCGACGTCGCCGTGCTCCCGCTGGGTGGTGACCGGCTCGTTCTTCGCTTCGATGTCTCGCTCGTTCACGATCCGACCGCTACCCGGCACCGCCACGGCCAATCCGGCCGGTCGGGGAAGGCCGGCCAGGAGACGGCGCTCAGGAGAGCTGGACCACCGCGCGGGCCTTGGACAGGACGCGGGCGTCGCCGGACCTCGCGGTCAGCGCCACGACGACGCGCTTGTCCTCGCGCTTGTCCTCGACGACACCGCTGATCGTGATCGTCGCGCCGTTGTCGTCGTCCGGCACCACGACCATGGAGGAGAACCGGACGCCGTACTCCACCACCGCGCCGGGGTCGCCCGCCCAGTCCGTCACGAACCGGCCGCCCTGCGCCATCGTGTACATGCCGTGCGCGATGACGTCGGGCAGGCCGACCGCCTTCGCGTGCCGCTCGTTCCAGTGGATGGGGTTGAAGTCGCCCGAGGCGCCGGCGTACCTCACCAGGTCCACCCGGCGGACCCGGTATTCGGCGGCCGGGATCTCCTGGCCGGTCTCCACCTCGTCGTACTTGACCGTCGCCGCCATGATCAGGCCGCCCCTCCCCGCTCCACGATGATGTTGTACGTCCGGCAGACCAGCTCACCCGAGGTGGTCGAGACGTCGCTGCGCAGGGTCAGGAACTCGTTGCGGCCGACGCTGCGGATCTCCGCGACGGTCGAGGTGCACACCAGCTCGTCGCCCGCGTGAATGGGCCGCTCGTACTCGAACCTCTGCTCGCCGTGCACGACCATCGCGAAGTTGAGCCCGAGGTCGGGGTCGGCGAGCGCGTCACCGGTCCCGAAGAGGCTGAACACGATGGGGAACGTGGGCGGCGCGACGACGTCCGGGTGCCCGGCCGCCACGGCGGCCCGCCTGTCGTGGTAGATCGGATTGGAGTCGCCGATCGCGGTGGCGAACTCGCTGATCTTCACGCGGCTGACCTCGTAGGGCGCGGACGACTCGTACGTCCGCCCGACGAAATCGCGGTTCAAAGGCATCGGGCCGGGCTCCTTAGAGATGAGCTGGGTAGGCCGTACGGTAACAGACCCACGCCGGCGGACACCGGCCCGCACCGCTCCGGACACGACAAACCGGCGCCCCCCTAGGGAACGCCGGTGTCGGAAGTGCGTGCGGTCCGGTCCGTGGTCTAGCGGGTCTCGCGGTGCGCCCGGTGCGTCTTGCAGTTGGGGCAGTACTTCTTCAGCTCAAGCCGATCCGGGTCGTTGCGCCGGTTCTTCCGCGTGATGTAGTTGCGGTGCTTGCACTCCTGGCAGGCCAACGTGATCTTCGGCCTAACGTCTGCGGCAGCCACGTGGGAGTGCCTTTCTGCGTTCGGGACTACTGGACAAACCCACACCGGGATCGCCTTATGCAGGTGACCCGGGAGGGTAGTAGCGGAGGCCGGACTTGAACCGGCGACACAGCGATTATGAGCCGCTTGCTCTGCCTGACTGAGCTACTCCGCCTCGGCCGGAAACTGGATCCGGCCACGCAAGGATACCCGACCTGTACGGCTATTCGCGCATCGGGATCAGCCATGATCAAGATCGGTCTTTCGGCGAGGATGAGGCATCCCCACCAAGCCGAAAGCCCCACCCTGCAGCGCTCAGTCAGAAACACTGCTTGGATAGGACTTTCCGGCTAGAGCCCCCAAACGGAATCGAACCGTTGACCTTCTCCTTACCATGGAGACGCTCTGCCGACTGAGCTATAGGGGCGGGTCCGCCTGCCGCTCTCGCGCTGCGGACAGGTGTAACCATACACGGCCACGGCGGTGCGCGCGAATTCGAATCTCCCTCCGGCGCGCGGTTCAGGGCGTCGGCAGCACCCCGGACAGATCGGCCTCGGGACGGTGCCGGACGGGCACGTCGGCCGTGACCGCGTACCGGCTGAAGTACCCCTTGCCCTTGACCGGGATCACGCTGCTCAGCGTCACCGTGGCGGCGTACGGCGCGTCCGCGCACTCGGGCAGGCACCACGTGCCGCTGAGCCTGCCCGCGCCGGTCGCCCGGGTCGGCCCCCAGGTCCGCCAGGTGACCCCGCTCATCGTGCTGAACTCCGAGAGCACGAGGTTCGCCGGCCGCTGCTCGGCCCTGCCCCGCTCGGAGTTCTGGAGGTTGAGCACGTACACCGGCGTCTCGGCCGGTTGGGCCGTGGGCGCCGACCCGCAGCCGCCGGCGGCGACGCAGAGCACGGTGACGGTGACAGGCAGACAGACAGGCAGACGGACAGGCAGGCGCATCGATTCCCCCTCGGCACTCTGAGTGCCCAGGGCCCGCCGCCGTTACGCCTGTGACCAGGCTATTTGACGGCCGTACGGGCGTCACCGGCCCTGGCGGGCAGCGGGATCACCTCGCAGAGGTCGGCGAGGTCGACATACCGGGCGACCTCCTCGACCGAGAGACAGTCGGCGACCACCTGACCGTTGCGCCGCACCCGCAGCACCTGGCGGTCGCGGCGGTACGCGGGGACGATCTCGTATCCGTCCGGTCCCACCCATCGGCTGTCCATAGGGGAACAAGCTATCGGCTTCTCCCCACGTCTATCTCCCGTCCCATGGGAATCGTCTTAAGTAGGGTCTTAATCGACCCCAAGTGCGGGGCCGCACAGTGAGCGTGACGCACCACCGTTCCCCACGTTCACGAAGGGTCTTCCGATGTCCGACACCCCCAACCTGCTGGGCTTCCGCATCGCGCACCGGGCGATGCGCACCGACTCCCGGCGCCTGGCCGACGTCACCGCCGAGATCGCCGCGGGCCGACAGCCGTGCGGCCCGGATCGCGCCGCCGCCATCCGCGAGTATGCGACCAAGCTGTGCCGCGGCATCCACCACCACCACAAGGCGGAGGACGACCACCTGTGGCCGCTGCTCGTCCGCTCGGCGGGCGCCGAGATCGACCTGAGCGAGCTGAGCGAGGACCACTCCGAGCTCGACCCGCTGCTTGAGGAGATCCAGGCGGTCGCGGGCGACCCGGCCGAGCTGGCCAAGCCGCTGCGCCGGCTGGCCGACCTGCTCGACGAGCACATCCAGGAGGAGGAGCGCACGATCTTCCCGATCATCATGCGGCACGTCTCCGGCAAGGACTGGGAGGTGATGGAGCAGCACGTCCGCAAGGGCGGCGACGTGCGCTTCGAGCTGCCCAGGATCGAGCAGCACGCGCGGCCGGAGGAGCTGGCGGAGCTGCGCAAGCTGGCCGGGCCGGTCCTGGTCGTCATGCTGGCGCTGATGCGCCGCGCCCACCTCCGCCGCGAGCGGCTCATCTTCGGTGCCGCGTGAGCGCCCGGCGGGCGGCCTCCTCCCAATGCGGGGAGCCGACCTGCCGGGCGACCTCGGCGGCCCGCATGTAGTGGGCCTCGGCGTCGCCGGGCCGGCCCAGGAACGCCGCGAGGTCGCCGAGCGTGTGCGCGACCGGCCCGAGCGTGACCGAGCCCGAGTGCAGGCCGGCCAGCTCGCCGTCGGACGACAGCAGCAGGCGGTAGCACTCCTCGGCCGCCCCTCGATGGCCGAGCGCGATCGCGTTGTCCGCACGCAGGGACATGAACACGAGCCAGTAGTAGTCCTGGCGGGGGACGCGCGCGGAGGCCCACACCACGCGGGCCTCCTCCAGGCGGCCGGCCCCGGCGAGCGCCCGCGTGTACAGCTCGCCCGCGTCCTGCGGCAGGCGTTCCCACAGAGCGGCGAGCTCCTCCACCGACTCGTGGACCCGCCCCGCGGCCAGCTTGACCACGAAGCGGCCGACCGTCCCCACCATCGCGCCGTTGGCGTCACCGGTGCTGGCCAGCCGCTCCCCGAGCTGCGTGTAGACGCTCTCGGCCCGCTCGAACTCCCCCCTGACCAGCAGGTGAAGGGCGTCGAGGAAGGCGAGGATGCCGAGGGCCAGGCCGAGCTGGCCACTCGTCGACAGCTCCATGGCCTTGTCGGCGTGCCGGCGGGCCGTGGTCCAGTCGTTGCGGCTGAGCGCGACCATGAGCAGCGAGAAGTGGCCGAGCGTCTGGTAGCCGAGGAGCCCGGCGGCGGCCGAGGCGGCCAGCAGATCGTGCCCGAGCGTCTCCAGGTCGTCCCGCCTGTCCGGGGTCAGGCAGACCCAGTAGCGGCCGTTGAGCGCCATGCACCGCAGGCGAAGGTCGCCGAGGGCGTCCGCGATCGCCAGCGCCTCCGCACTCGCCGCCTCGATGCGCTCCGCGTCGTGTCCTTCGAGCGCGTGGCAGAGGGCGACGAGCATCCGGCAGCGCAGCTCCCCTGCCTCCGCGGGCAGCGACTCCTCGATCGCCCCGACGAGATCGGCGTCGAGCGCGCGGTCGGGCTGGATGGTCCAGATGACCGGCGCGTCGAGCGATGACACCGCCCGCGCCACCGCGCCGCGATCCCCCATCTGGCGGGCCACCGCGAGCGCCTTCGTCCGGTTGCGCACCGCAGTGATCACGTCGCCCGCGTGCGACTGCGCGGACACCAGGCGGCACAGGAGGTCGAGGCGGACGTCCCGGGACGCGTCGCCGGCCCCTCCACTCACCAGGTCGAGTGCGCCGAGCGCGCCCTCCAGCAGCGCCGCCGCCTCCTTGTGCGCGTACAGGGCGGTCGCCTGCCCGGCGGCCCGCGCCGCGTACTCGGCCGCCGTGAGGGCGGTCGCGGTGGTCGCGGCGGCGAGCGCGTGGTGCCCGAGCGCCCCCACGTCGCCGGGGCGGACCCGCTCGAGCGCCGCCAGGACCTTGCCGTGCATCCGCGTACGGCGCAGCCGCGGGATGTCCTCGTACAGCGTCTCGCGGACGAGCACGTGGGCGAACCGGACGCGGCCGGGGCGCGGCTCCTCCAGCAGGCCGGACAGCACGCCCGCCTCCAGGCCGTCGAGCACGGTCTCCTCGTCGGCTCCCGGCATGGCGATCAGCACGTCCGCGTCGGCCTCCCGGCCGAGAACCGCGGCGTTGCGCAACGTCGTCTGGGCCGTCGCGGGCAGCCGGGCGAGACGCCTGCGGATGAGGTCGCGCACGCCGGGCGGCAGCGCGTGGGCCGCCGACGGGCCGTCCACCGCGAGCAGCCGAGCCGTCTCGGTCACGAACAGCGGGTTGCCGCCGCTCCGCTCGGTGACCGTGCGCACCGTGGCCTCGTCGACCTCCGTGCCGGAACGTTCGGCGAGCAGCCTGGCCACCTCGCGTTCGCCGAGGCCGCCCAGGGTGATGTTCTCCACCGCCTGCACGGCGAGCGCCGCCCCGGTGGCCGTCAGGTCGTCGCCGGCCTCGGCCGGCCGGTGTGTCAGCAGGACGAGGACCGGCGTCCGCGCCAGGCGGCCGGCGAGGTGGCGCAGGAGCTGGAGGGTCTCCTCGTCGGCCCGGTGCACGTCCTCCAGCACGATCAGCAGCGGTCCCGGCACGCCCTCCAGATAGTCGCCGGCCGCCCGCGCCAGCCAGAACTGGCCCACGGGCGCGGCGTCGTCGGTCAGCAGGGGCGCCAGCCGGGCCGCGGTCCCGGGTTCGGGCGGACAGCTCTCGCAGCACCTCGCTCCACGCCCACGCGGGCGGCACGCCGCCGGTCGTCTCGGGGCAGCGCCCGACCACGGTCTGCCAGCCGCCGGCCGCCAGGCGTCGCACGAGCGCGTCGGCCAGGGTGCTCTTGCCCGAGCCCGCCTCGCCGCCGAGCCAGGCGATGCGGAAACCGGCCCGGGCCCGCTCCGCCGCGGCGGCCAGCCGGGACAGCTCGGCCGTACGGCCGACCATGCGGACGGGCTCCTGGACGGGTTCCTGGGCGGGCGGCGGGGCGGGGACCACGCGCGCAGAGGCCGCCCGGACCACGGGGGTCGCGTCGAGCGACTCGGCCTGCGCGAGGATGTCCGCCTCCAGCGCGCGCAGGGCGGGCCCGGGATCGACGCCGAGCTGGTCGGCGAGCAGGTCGCGCGTCCTGCGCAGGACCGCCAGCGCCTCCCCCTGCCGCCCGGCCCGGTAGTAGGCGAGCGCGAGCAGCCGTACGGCGTTCTCGCGCAGGGGATGGGCGGTGAGGTGACGCTCCAGCTCGGGGACGACCTCGGCGTGGCGGCCGAGTGCGAGCCCGGCCTCGGCGCGATACTCCACCGCGACCGCCCGGAGCTCGTCCAGGTGGACCACCTCGGGGACGGCCCACTCCTCCTCGCCGAACTCCGCGTACGCCTGGCCGGTCCACAGCGCCAGCGCCTCGTCCACGACCTCGAGCGCCCGCGCGTGCCGCCCCTCGTTGAGCAGGCCGGCGGCGGACTCGACCAGCCGGGGGAGGCGCCAGGCGTCCACGTCGCCGGGCTCCAGCGCCAGCCGATAGCCGGGTGGGGCGCTGACCAGCACGCGGGCGGCGGCGCGGGGGGCGCGGCCCGGCTCCAGTGCCCGCCGGAGATTGGAGACGTAGACCTGGAGCGCGCCCAGCGCGCGCGGCGGAGGCTGGCCCCTCCACAGGTCGTCGACGAACCGGTCGGTCGACACCACGTGTCCCTGGGCGCAGACCAGCCGGGCCAGCACGGCGCGCTGGAGCGAGGTCCCGAGGTCCGCGGGGCGCCCGTCGACCTCCGCCGTGATTCGCCCCAAAACCCGCACTTTCACCATAACGGCGGCAAGCATAGGGATCAGGTTCGGTAGTGGTAGTAACCGAGCAGGTCATCCAGCACGGACACGTCGTCCATGCGGATGCGCGTCCCGGTGGCGAACGCGTTGATCATCTTGCCGCCTCCGACATACACCCCGACGTGGTGGGTTCTGCCGCGCCTGCCGTAGAAGACCAGGTCGCCGGGTTGCGGCACGCCGACCCGGCTCAGCCGACCGATGTGATCGTCGGTGTTGCCTGGACCGAGCACGTCGTCGCCGAACGCCAGGTCGTACACCCATCGGGTGAACCCCGAGCAGTCGAAGCCGCGCGTCCGGCTCGCCGGACAGGGCATGACCGAGCCGCTGTACCCCCGGCAGGTCCCCTTCGACGGCCCCGGCCGCGTCGCGTGTCCCCCACCCCACGAGTACGGCAGAGCCCCCTGGGCGGCGTACGCGACGGCGACGGCCCTGGACAGCTCCTCGTTGAGCGGCGCGGATCCCGCGGCGGCCAGCGCGACGATTCCCCCGATCAGAACCAGTCGACGCCTGAGCGCGCGGTTAACCCCCATGGATCGTGACAATAGCCACTCGTCTCTTTCCTGACCATGGAAGCTTTGCCTCACCTGATCGACGCACCGGAGGGGGATTGTTACCCTGAGTACGGCTCAGCTCGTACGGTCACTCGGCGCGTCGATCGAAGCGCTTCGCCGGTCGCCCCGGACCTCCCCGTCCCGCTCCCCCGGTGGTCCCCGGCGCCAAGGAGAGCGAAGGGAACCACCGTGGAGACGTGGACGGCACAACCCCCGGCCCCCACCCGCTGGTGGGTGCTCGGGCTGCGCGGAGAGCTGGATCTCCACGCGGTGCGGCACCTGCGCGAGCCGCTGCTCACCCAGATCGAGGCCCACGGCCCGTGGCTGGCCATCGACCTCAGCGAGGTGCGGTTCATCGACACCACGGGCGTGGGGCTGCTCGTGCGCCTGGTGCACGCCCTGCGCGACAGGAACGGCGACCTCGCCCTCATCGCGCCGGCCGGCCAGGTGCTGCGGATCCTCCGCTGGACGAACCTGACCCGGCTGTTCCGCGTCCTCGACACGGCCGACGCGCTGGACGACTCCGGCTGATCGGGCAGGATCAGTTGGGCAGGACCGTGACCGGAGAGTCGCCGCCTCCCGTCGGACCACCGCCCCCCGTCGGAGGCGTCACGGACACCAGGCCCCGGCAACTGTCGCCGCAGCCGCCGAACCGTTCGCCATCGACCGGCGCGAACTTCGTCGGCGGCACGCCGCGCAGCGCGCTCAGCATGGTGTCCTTCCAGATCGGCCCGGGAACGCTGGCGCCGAACACCGAGCCGTAGTAACGACCGCCGATCGTCACGCCGTTCAGCTTGTACTTCGACGTGCCACGGGGGTCGCCGAGGCTGACCGCGCCGGCGAGGTCGGGGGTGAACCCGGCGAACCAGGCGGAGGAGGACTCGTCGTTGGTCCCGGTCTTGCCCGCCGCGTCGCGCCCGATGCCGCCGACGGCCGCCATCGTGCCCTTGGTCAGGACACCGGTCAGCACGTGCGCCGCCGCGTCCGCCACCTCGGGGTCGAGGGCCTGACGGCACTTGGGCGCGAAGTCGGTGGTCTTTCCGGTGCTTTCGGTGATCTGCGTGATCGCCATCGGCGCGCAGTACTTGCCGCGCGCGCCGATCGCGGCGTACGCGTTGGCGACGGTCACGGGGTCCATCTCGTTGATGCCGAGCGTGAACGTCTCGAACTCACTGAGCGGGTTGCCGTCGGAGCGGTGGATGCCCAGCGACTTGGCCGTCTTGATCACCTCGCAGAGCCCGACCCGCTGCTCCAGCATCATGAAGAACGTGTTGACCGAGTGCCAGGTGCCGGTCTGCAGGGTCAGCCAGCCGGGCGACCCCTCGTCGTTGGTGACCGTATGGCCCGGGTCGCCGATGGGCTTGCCCGCGCAGTTCTTGAACGTCGCGTAGGCCGGCGCGGTGTAGCCGGCGCCCGCGCTGAACCCGTCGCTGATCTTCATGCCCTGCTTCAGCGCGGTGAGCAGGGTGAACGTCTTGAAGGTCGAGCCGGCCTGGAAGCCGATGCCGCCGCCGTGCGCGGCGTCGGCCACGAGGTTGTAGGACATCTCGTTCCTGCTCTTGCGCGTCCCGTACGGACGGCTCGCGGCCATCGCCTTGATCGCCCCGGTGCCGGGCTGGACCAGCGCCTCGGCGGCCACGGGGTCGTCGGACGGGTGGACCCACTTCCTGATCGCCTTGCCGGCGGCGGCCTGCATCGCGGGGTCGATCGTGGTCTTGATGGTCAGGCCGCCGCGGTTGAGGAACGCCAGGCGCTGCTTGGCCGTCTTGCCGAAGTCGGGATTGCTGAGGATCTCGTTGCGCACGTAGACGCAGAAGTACGGATACCTGCTCGACTCGCAGCCGCCGGGCAGCGGGGTCCCCTTGTAGCCGAGCCTGGCCTTCTTCGCCTCGGCCGCCTGAGCCTTGGTGATCTTGCCCAGCTCGGCCATCCGGTCGAGCACGACGTTGCGCCGCTTCAGCAGGCGGTCGCGGCTGGTCTTGCCCAGGTTGGGGTCGGTGGCGTTGGGGTCCTGCACGGCACCCGCCAGCGTCGCCGCCTGCGGCAGCGTCAGCTCGCTCGCGCTGACCCCGAAGAACCGCTTGGCCGCCGCCTCGACGCCGTACGCGCCCGCGCCGAAGTAGGCGATGTTGAGGTACTTCTCCAGGATCTGGTCCTTGGAGTACTTCTTCTCCACGCCCATCGCGTAGCGCAGCTCGTTGAGCTTGCGGGCGTAGCTCGCCTCCAGTGCCTTGTTCTTCTCCGCCTCGGTCTGGGCGGCGTTGAGCAGCACCTGCTTGACGTACTGCTGGGTGATGGAGGAGCCGCCCTGGGCCACCCCGCCCGACTGCAGGTTCTTCGCCAGAGCGCGGAGGGTGCCCTCGATGTCGATCGGGCCGTGCTCGTAGAACCGGTAGTCCTCGATCGAGATGATGGCCGTCTTCATGATGTCCGCGATCTGGTCGAGCGGGACGACCTCGCGGTACTGCTCCCAGAACCGGGCGATCTCGTGGCCCTTCACGTCCTGCACGACCGACACCTGCGCAAGCGGAGGCTCGGCGAGGTCCCGGGGCTGGAGGCCCACGTCTTCAACGGCCGACACCAGCCCGACGCCCGCGCCTCCCACCGCCGGCAGCGCGATCCCCGCGACCAGCACGCCCGCCGCCGCTCCCATGGCGGCCAGACGCAGCACCTTCCCCGTGGCGTTCACAGGATCCTCCCCCAAATGGCTATAGACAAGGTTATGGGGCCGTAAAGCGCGGTCGGCCCCATAACGCGGTATTTACGAGAGCCGACCGAGGCCGCGCGCGAGCACGGTCGCCGTCTGGGCGATCACCTTGTCGTCGGTGGCGCCGTCGGCCGCCCGGCGGTTGGTGTAGATCGCCATGACGATCGGGGCGGCGTCCTTGGCCGGCCAGACGACGGCGATGTCGTTGGCGGTGCCGTACGTGCCGCCGGTGCCGGTCTTGTCGCCGACGATCCACGTCGTGGGCAGCCCGGCGCGGATGCGCGCGTCCCCGGTCGTGTTGTCGCGCAGCCACCCGATCAGCCGGGATCGGTCCTTCGCGCCGAGCGCGTCGCCGGTCGTGAGCGCCCTCAGGTCGCGGGCGACGGCCGCGGGCGTGGTGGTGTCGCGCTTCTCCTTGGGCGACCAGTCGTTGAGCTCGGTCTCCCAGCGGTCCAGCCGGGACACCGGGTCCTTGAGCGTGCGGAAGTAGCGGGTGAGGCCCTGCGGCCCGCCGATCCGCTTCAGCAGCATGTTCCCCGCGGTGTTGTCGCTGTAGATGATCGCCGCCCGGCACAGCTCGGCCAGGGTCATGCCGTCCTTCACGTGCTTGCCGGTCTCCGGCGAGTTCGGCTTCACCTCGCCGGCCGTCCAATGGACGACCTTCCGCGTCAGCTCCCGGTCGGTCGTCCGGGCCAGCACCGCGCCCGCGGCCACCGCCTTGAAGGTGGACGCCAGCGCGAACCGCTCGCCCGCCCGATAGCCGATCGTCTTCCCGGTCGCCGTGTCGATCGCGTACGCGCCGATGCGGCCCTTGAACGACGTCTCCAGCGCGCGCAGCGCGGCGGCCACGTCCGTCCGGGGCGCGGCGGCGGCTGTGGCGATGGTGGTGGCGGTGGCGGTGGCGGCGGTGGCGGTGGTCGCGGGAACGGCGCCGGCCAGGAGGGAGACCGTGATCGTGGCGGCTTTCAGCGTAACCGGCAGTGTCCGTGGCATGGCATGTCCTTGCTCTCGTCCGTCACAGGGGCGTTAGACGCAGGAGCAAAGCAAAGTGTTCAGAACATGTCCAATATTCATATGGACCCTCGATCGATATGAGTTCTCGTATCGACCCAGCTCATAACGGCGAGGCGAACCGGCGACCGGCCGCGACGAGATCGTCGACGGCCCGCACGGCGGCGGCCAGCCGCTCCTCGGGCGGCCCGGAGACGACGACGTGCGGGAGCCCGCGATCGGCCAGCTCCGCGCGCAGGCGGCGGTCCATGCCGTGCCGCACGTGCTCGCCGTCGCGCCAGCCGTCCTGCTCGAACGGCACGCCGTCCACGGACGTGTGGATCCACAGGTCGTGCCGGGCCCGTTCGTGGACCCGCAGGACCTCGGGACTCACCGTGCCGAGATAGCGCTCGTGCCACAGCGCGGTGGCGAGCGCGTCGGTGTCGCAGAACAGCACCGGCGACCCCGTCCGCGCCGCCGCCTCCTCCCAGTCGAGCTGCCGGTGGGCGATCAGCGTGAACTCCTCCGGCTCCCACTCCAGGTCGTCCAGCCACGGTTCCTGCGCCCCCGCGGCCTTGGCCGCCCGGCGGGCCGCCGCGAGCTTCTCCTCGCAGTACGTCCTGCCGTACTCGGGCACCCACCGGGTCGCCGCCCAGACTCCGCCGCGCGCGGCGTAGTGCGCGGCCAGCGCGCGGGCGAGCGTGGTGGTGCCGGTGGACTCGGCCCCGACGACGACCACCCGCCAGGCGAGGTGGGCGCGCACGGCCGGGCTCAGCCAGGGCCACGCGGCCACCGGATCGTCGCGGACCATCGTCCCGCTGACCGGATAGCGGATCCTGTCCGGATCGACCGCCACGTGCGCGCCGCCGAACCTGCGGGCCAGCTCGGGCCCGTACGCCTCGGAGGAGAAGACGGCGTCGACGTCCGGCGCGAGGCCGCCGTGGGCCAGCGCCAGCGCGTGCCGGAAGACCTCGACGTGCGCGGCCCAGATCTCCGGGTCGTCGTAGTCGATCTCGATGTCGTCCACCACGGGCGCCACCACCACGTGGGGCTGCGGGTGCGCCTCGCGCAGCCACGCCGCACGGAGGGCGAGCGGGACGCTCTCCACGCTGCTGGCGGCGACGACCACCGTGACCAGCGCGCACTGCTCGGCGGCGGTGTCGACGAGGTGGTGGTGGCCGGCGTGCGGAGGGTAGAACTTGCCGATCACCAGCCCGTGCGCGTATCGGGCGCTCATCGCGTCACCGCCGCGTCACCGTCAGGGGCGGGAGCGGGCCGGGCGGCGGAGTCGCGCCGCCAGGCGAGCAGTCCGGCCACGCACAGCGCGAGGAACAGCACGTAGAGCACGCTGGTGAGATAGAGGTCCTTGTACGCGTAGAGGGGGATGTAGACCAGGTCGACCGCGATCCACAGCCACCACGACTCCACCCGCTTGCGGCACTGGCCGTAGGTCGCCATGAGCGACAGCGCGGTCGTCAGGGCGTCCCAGAACGGGACGGCCGAGTTGGTCCAGGTCGCCAGTGCGGCGGTGAGCAGCGCGGTCACCGCGGCGCCCGCGAGCACGAGCCATCCCCACTCCGCGCGGCCGGTCCTGGTGACCGTGAGCGTGGTCCGCCCGGCCCCGCCGTACAGCCACTGCCACCAGCCGTACAGGCCGAGGAGCACGTAGACGATCTGCAGGGCCGCGTCGGCGTACAGGCCCACGGCCAGGAAGACGAGACCGAGCAGGACGACGTTCGCGACGCCGATCGGCCAGTTCCAGATGTGCTGGCGGACCACCAGCCAGACGGTGAGCGCCCCTGTCGCGAACCCGAGCAACTCGGCCCAGCTCGTCGACACGCCGCCCAGGGTGATGGCGGGCTCCAGGAGGGGCCCCAGCAGATCGGTCAGCGCCACCACGACCTCCTTAATCGTCAAGGTGACGATAACAAGGGATCGCGATCAGGAACAGAGAGGCGGCCCCCGTGCCGGTAAAACGGGGGCCGCCTCGGTCATCGGGGGGTCACCTGACGTGGTGACTCTCCGGCGGGCCGAGGTAGCTCGGGATCACGCCGCCGGTGTCCACCACGAACCGCTGCACGACCACGGTCGGGTCGACCATCCAGAACTTCAGCGTGTGCACACCCGGTCCGCTGATCGTGTGGGTCGTCGTGGTCACGTTCGCGTTGTCGGAGGTGTTGCGCGCCCACTGCGCGTTCATCGTGGTGTCGTCGGCTCCGGTGGCCTCGGTGATGTCCACCACCTGCGGCGCGCCGTCGTCGATCGAGACGGCGTAGCGCAGGCCCTCGGCCGGCAGCACGTTGTTGCGCGGGGACAGATACGCCGAGACCTTCACCGGCCCGCCGCCCGTCAACGTCATCGTGTACTCCAGGCGCGCGCCGTCGCCGCCGGGAGCGCGGCTCGCGGCGGTGACGGGCCACGGGATGACCCCGTCACCGGTGCGGCCGATGCCGGGGACGACCTTCCACCCGGCCCCGGCGGCGTCCACGGCCCGCGTGTAGTGGGCGGCCTCGATCGCGACGTACCCGCCGGCCTCGACGAAGCCTTTCACCCGCAGGCCGGGCTTCTGTATCAGGGCCTTGACCACCACCCGCGCGCCCGACGGGCCCGTCACCGTGATCGGCACCTCGGACGTGCCCTTCGGCGCGCGGGACCAGTCGACGCGCACGTCCGCGCGCACCTGGTCGGACACCCTCCCGGCGGCGGGCGTGACGCTCACCCACGGCGCGGACGGCGTGATCGAGTAGTCGAAGGGCGTCGCGCCCCGGTTGAACACCTCGATGTACTGCCCCGGCGCGGTCTGGTAGGGGCTGAACGCCGGCAGCACGGCCGGTGACGTCTCCGCGGGCCACCACGCGTCCGAGCCGTCGATCGCGACGCCCATGTCGGCCGCCTGGGGCACCTCGATTCTCTTGAGGTGCGGATAGAGGGCGTCGGGCAGCGCCACGTCGTTCAGCTCGGGCTGCTGCCAGGGCGCGTTCGGGCCATATCGCTCGACGTCCCCGTAGCCGATCTTGGGCTGGGTCTGGAAGCCGTTCCACTTCCCGCCCGCGAGCGTCTCGTTGTAGTACGCCGACATGGCCTGGTCCTCGTCGAACCCGGCCTGCGCGAGGTCGGCCATCCGGTTGGTCGCCGCCCTCCCCTGCCGGGCGTACAGCAGGTTGGTGAACTGCGCCCTGCGCAGCTCGTACAGGTTGGCGCTCGCCTTCACCCCGTAGTAGACGAGCTGGTAGAAGGCGTCGTCGTAGCCCGCAGGCAGGGCCTCGCGGATCTTTTCGGCCTTCGCCGCGAGCCGCTGCCACTCCGCCGTGACCCGGTCCATCTCCTGGTAGGCCGTGAGGCTGAACGGCGTCGCCCGGTCGTCGTCGACGACGGCGGAGGAGTCGGTGGCGAGGTCCTTGGCCGGATCGACGGTGATCTTCCGGTTGAGCAGCTCCGGCTTGCGCCGCGACTGCAGCCGGCCGTACTCGTCGAGGACCTCGGCGATGTCACCGGCCGCTTCCGGGCCGAAGTTCTGCGCGGCGTAGGCGCGCCGCCACTCGCCGAGCCGCTCCAGCGGCCAACGGCCGGGGTCCCAGGCGTAGTCGAGGAAGAACTGGAGCGGAAGCTCCTGGTTCTTCATGTCGCCGGCGTTCGCCACCCACAGCCGGTCCACGCCGTAGGTGTAGGCGAGGTTGAGCTGCTCCCAGGTGTTGGCCAGGTTGGCCGTGTCGACCCACTTGTAGTTGCGCCCGGCGCCGACGTAGTCGAAGTGGTAGTAGATGCCGTAGCCGCCGGACCGCTCCGGCAGCGACCGGTCGGGCAGCTTGCGCAGGTTGCCCCAGTTGTCGTCGCAGAAGACGACCGTCACGTCGTCCGGCGGGCGCAGGCCCTGGTCCCAGTAGCGCTGGACCTCCTTGTAGAGGGTCTGGACCTGCGGGATCGTCGTGATGTCCGCCCCGCTCTCCTGCGCGAGGATGTCCCGCTGCGCGGCCAGGATGCTCTTCATGAGGTCGATGCCGTCGCCGTCGGGCAGGCCGACGTCGCCGTTGCCGCGCATGCCGAGCGTGACCACGCCCTCGAAGCCCTGCTCCCTCATCCGGCGGATGCCGTCGGCCCAGTACTTCTCGATCGCCTCGCCGTTGCGGCGGAAGCTCCACTCGCCGGTCCCGCCGTACGGGTCGTGGCCGGGGGCGACGATGTTCCCCCGGCCGTCGCGTACGGCGGCCGCGGCGTGCCGGTTCCACTCCTCGATGCCGCGCATCATCGGCGCCTCGTGCGAGGTGCCCATGACGACGCCGTACCGACTGGCCATCGTGTGGTTGTCCGGGTCGTCCTCGGCGAACGCCCGGCCCCACACGGCCGGCCACAGATAGTTGGCCTTGAGGCGGAGCATGACCTCGAAGACCCTGGCGTAGAACCTGCCGGTGAAGCCGCCCTCGTAGCCGGGGGCGAGGCCCGGGCCGAAGAACTTCGGCGCCCAGGTGCCGAGCGCGGGGTTCTCGTCGTTGATGAAGAAGCCGCGGTACCTGACCTTCGGCGTGCCCTGGCTGTGCCGCCCCGGCAGGACGTACAGCGCGTCGTGGTGGCGGGCCGGGACGTCGTCCCACCAGTACCAGGGCGAGACGCCGATCTCCCTCGACACGTCGTAGGCGCCGTAGATCGTGCCCCGCTGGTCGCTGCCCGCGATGACGAACGCGCGGCGCACGCCCGGCAGCGGGTTCCGCACGACCTGCTCCAGGGACGTCTCCCACTTGCCCGCGATGCCGCGTACGTCGAGCTTGCCCGCCTTGATCAGACCGTCGATGAGCGGGCTCTTCCCGATCGTGCCGACCAGCACCATCTCGCCGGTCTTCGGCACGGTGTCGGTGAAGACCGCGGGCCTCACTCCGGTGACCCGTTCCACGTCGGCCTGCAGGTCGCCCACGACCCGGGTGACGCCGGGGAAGTCGCTCGCGCTGACGACGATCGGGGCCGCCCTGCCCTGCGCGACGAGAGGGAACCGCCCGGCGCCCGGCGTGAAGGCGATGTAGGAGCCGGCCCGTACGTCGTCATGGTGAGGTGTCGGCCCGGACGGGTTCGCGGTGACGGCCGCCGGCGAGAGGGACACGCCCAGGAGTTGTGGCCCGGCGAACCTGCTCATCACGCGATCAGAAACTTTCTATTCGGCTCCGAAATTTTCGAGTAAACGGATGTTAGCTTTCACCACAGAAGCGGTCAATGGTCATCTCGCGCGAAGCCGATTGAATGGCGTATCCGACGGCGGCGCCCACCGCGTACCAGAACAGGTCGGGGGCGTTGAACGTCGTGCCGAGCACCAGCCGCGCCAGCGTGCTGTGCGCCGACAGCGCGGCCGGCACTCCGGTGAGCTGGGCGAACTCGACCAGCCAGCTCACCCCGAGCGCCACGGCCGCCACCGCCGACGGCCGGGCGCGCGGCGCGGCCACGACGACCAGCGCGTACACGAGAAGGGTGTAGAGGAGGTCGCCCGCGTACTTGGCGACCGCGCCCGGCGGCAGCGCCCGGACCGCCAGACCGGCGCCCACGACCACCACGGCGGCGGCCAGCGCGGCGAGTCGGCGATGCGGCATCCGGGCACCCTATCGGGAATCCGTGGTTTCGATCGTCAGGGGATTCGGTGGTAGCGCACCCAGATGTCGCCGCCGATGTGCCCGGACAACCGCAGCACGACGCCGTCCGGGTCGGGCGGCACGGGAGAGGCGTTGTGGACGCGGTTGGGCCGGATCCACCCGCCGGAGGTCACCTCGTCGGCGACGACCCGCCAGCCGATCGGAACCCGGATGATGACGTCCCCGAACATCGAGTCGCACCGGACGGTCATGTCGATCTCGCGGTGCGGGCAGTCCGCGTGCCGGAAGTCCACCACGGCCGTCCGCCAGGTGCAGTCGAGCGTGATGCGCGGCGGCACCCTCCAGCGTCCGGTCTTCCTGACCGCACGCATGCCCCGGGTGAACAGCAGCAAGTCGTCCGCCGGCTCCGGCCGCCTGTCCCCCGCCGGGGTCAGGGGCAGGTCCGCGACCAGGGAGTCCAGCTCGCCGTACGTGCGCGCGGTGTACACGCGGTCGAGCCGTTCGGTCAGCTCGTCGAGGGTGATGCGGCCCTCGCCGACGGCGGCGCGCAGCCTCTCGGCGACACGGTCCCTGTCCCGGTCTCCGGCGCGCAATTCCGCCTGGTCGCTCACGACCGAGCAGTGTAGTAATCGGTTTTTGGCCCTCGCCAGGCACGCATATCCGTAATCACAATCCTCGCCTGACCGAAATATTCGGCGTGTCACGTTAGTTTGGGTGCATGCGCCGATCGCGCGTCGCCGTTAACGCGGCTGTCGTCCTCGTGCTCGTTTCGGGTGCGGGCGGGGACGGCCTGCGGCAGGTCCTGGACAACGCCGTACGGCAGGGCTCGCCGGGCGCGCTCGCGCAGTCCCGCGACGACGGCGTGGTGCGGAACCTGTCCAGCGGTGTCGCGGACGTCGTGGCGCACCGGCCGCCCACCGCGGACATGCGGTTCAGGATCGCCAGCATCACCAAGACCTTCGTGGCCACCGCGATCCTGCGACTCGTCGCGGAGGGCCGTCTCCGGCTCGACACCCCCCTCGCGGAGGTCCTCCCCGGCGTGGGGAGGAACGCCGGCGCGATCACGATGCGCATGCTGCTCGCCCACACCAGCGGTCTCTACGACTACACGGAGGATCCCCAGGTCGAGCGGCTCGCGGAGAAGGACCCCGCCCACTGCTTCACACCACGGGAGTTCGCCGACGTGGCCGGACGCCACCCGCCGGCGTTCCGGCCGGGCACTTCCTGGAAGTATTCCAACACCAACTACAGCCTGCTCGCCCTGGTGATGGAGAAGATCACCGGCCGGCCGTACGCCCAGGTGATCACCGAGACCGTGCTGCGCCCGCTCGGCCTGAAGGACACGTACTTCCCCGGGTGTTCGCCCTGGGTGCGCGGGCCGCACCTGCACGGGTACGTCAAGCCCGACCCCGCCCGGCCCGGCCTCAAGGACGTCACCGTCTTCAACCCGACCACCTCCGCGGGCGACGGCGACATGATCTCCACGGTGGGCGACCTCAACCGCTTCGTCTCGGCCCTGCTGGCCGGGCGGCTGCTGCCGCGCGGACTGCTGGACGCGATGCTGACGCCGACACCCGGCTCCTTCCCCCAGAGCGACACCTTCCGGTACGGCCTGGGCACGGTGATCGCCACCACGCCCTGCGGCGTCACCGTGTACGGCGGCGCCGGGACCATGGACGGCTCGCTGACCTGGGTGGCCGGCACCCGCGGCGGGCGGCACACCATGGCGTTGGCCCTCAACGGCTCGTGGGTCGACCAGACCGCCGTCACCACCCGGGCGATCACCGCCGAGTTCTGCCCCCGCTGACCACGACGCTCGTGAACTCCTATGCTGACCGGCCATGGACGGCATCGCGGCCACGCTCGGCACCGCCTGCGCGGTCTTCGCGGGCACCAACGTCGACGACGTGGTCATCCTGACCGTGCTGTTCCTGTCGGCCCGCGCGAAGGGCCGGCCGCGCCCCTGGCAGATCGTCACCGGCCAGTACGCCGGCATCGCCGCGCTCGTCGTCGTGTCGGGCGTCGCCGCCCTCGGCCTCGCCGTCATTCCGGACCGGTGGGTCGGCCTGCTCGGCCTGGTTCCGCTCGCCCTCGGCGTACGCGGACTGGTCGCGGCGCTACGTGCGTCGGGCGGGGCCGATCCCCCTTCGACGCCGGTGGCCACCGGCGTCCTGTCGGTCGCGAGCATCACCGTCGCCAACGGCGCGGACAACGTCTCCGTCTACACGCCGCTGTTCCGCACCATCGGGCCGGCGGCCACCCTGCTCACCGTGGTCGTGTTCGCCGTCCTCGTGGCCGTCTGGTGCGCGGCCGGGTCCTGGCTGGGCTCGCACAAGACGGTCGTCGAGTTCGCCGAGCGGTTCGGGCACTGGCTCGTCCCGCTCGTCTTCGTCGGGATCGGCACGCTGATCGTGCTCGAATCCGGGGTCGTCGGCCGTCTTATCGCCCTCCTCTGAACTCTGCGCCTTAGGGGGCGGCATTGACAGCTTAAGACGACCGGTCATATTGTCTCCTCGGTCGCTCGCCCCAGAGCGCGGGAAGCACGAACAGAAAGAAGGCCGACCATGGCCAGCACGACGCCGGTCCCCACCCGGCTCCCCCTCAACACCCTCGGCATCGGCTTCGGACTCTCCGGACTCGCGGGCACCTGGACGGCGGCCGGCCCCGCGCTCGGCGCTCCGCCCGCGGTCGGCGAGGCCCTCTGGGTGGCGGCGGCGGCACTGTGGGCCGGCACCCTGGCCCGGTATGGCGCGAGGGTCACCCGCCTCGGTGACATCGCCGAGGACCTGCGGCATCCGGTCCTCGGGCCGTTCGCCGCGCTCGCCCCCACCACCGGCTCGCTCCTCGCGGCCCACCTCACGACGTACCTCCCGGGCGTCGGAGCCGCGCTCGTCTGGACGATGCTCGCGATCGCGGCGGTGTTCGGCGCGTGGTTCGTCGCCTCGATGCTCACCACGCCGCGCCAGCCCGCGACGCTGCACGGCGGGTATCTTCTCCCGACCGTCGCGGCCTCGCTCATCGCCGCGCAGTCCCTCGCGACCATCGGCCACCGGGGGGTGGCCACCGCGCTGTTCTCCACGGGCATCCTCTTCTGGCTGCTGATCGGCGCCGTCCTCCTCGTGCGGTTCGCCACCGGCCCCGAGCTGCCCGGGCCGCTCATGCCGACGCTCGCGATCTTCTCCGCGCCGCCCGCCGTCGCAGGCAACGCCTGGTGGGCGATCGCGGGCCCGCAACTGAACACCGCGCACGAGGTGCTGCTCGGCACCCTCGCCGCGCTGCTGCTGCCCCACCTCTTCCTGCTCCGCAGGTACGCGCACATCCCGTTCGTGATCGGCTTCTGGGCCTTCACCTTCACTACGGCCGCGAGCGCGACCTACGGCGTGCGCCTGCTGACACTCACCCCGTCGGCACTGCACACGACGCTCGGCTGGCTCGTGGCGGCGTCGGCGACGGTGATCATCGGCGGCATCGCGGTCCGCTCGCTCGCCCTGCTCCGCCTGCCGCGCCGCCGCCACGCGGAACAGGTCCAGCCCGCCTGATTTTTGACAACTCCAAGACGAACGGTCATATTGAAGCCATGCCTCAGGTAAGCGTGAAGAACAAGCTGGTCGAGAGCGCCGAGGACGTGTTCCGCCGGCAGGGGTTCAACGGCGCGAGCGTGCAGGACATCACCAGCGCCGCGGGCGTCCCCAAGGGGTCGTTCTACAACCACTTCGAAAGCAAGCAGGCGCTCGCCGTCGAGATCGCGCGGCGCTACGCACGCGGCGCGAACTTCGCCGTGCTCAGCGGCGACGGGCCCGCCCTGGAGCGGCTGCGCGGCCACTTCGTCGCCATGGTCGACCGCACCCGCGAGACCGGCGTGGAGTTCGGCTGCCTCCTCGGCACCTTCGCCAGCGAGAGCAGCAGCGCCGGAGACCAGGTGCGCACGGCGGTCCGCGAGATCCTCGAGGACTGGACCGAGGAGGTGGCCCGCACGGTGCGTGAGGGCCAGGAGGCCGGCGAGATCACCTCGGCCCGTCCGGCGAGGACGCTGGCGGCCTTCCTGATCGACTCGTTCGAGGGCGCCACCCTGCGCGCCAAGACCATCGGCGATCAGTCCGTCGTCGCGGAGCAGCTCGAGATCGCCCTCGACGCGTTGCGCGCCTGACCTTACCGAGAGCCCGGCCGGCATGTGCGGGCAACTTCCCCTATTGAAGACGACCAGTCACCTTGATAAGGAGTCCATGATGACCGACCTGCTGACGACCGTGCTGGAGGCCCACGGCGGCCCGGCCCGATGGCGGGAGGCCCGGCGCATCTCGGCCCGGCAGTTCTCCGACGGCGCCCTGTGGCCGTTGAAGGGACACCCCGGCGCCGTCGACGGCGTCACGGTGACCGTCGACCTGCACCGCCAGTTCACCAGCCACACGCCCTTCCTGGGCGAGGACCGGCGCACCGCGTTCACCCCGGACCGCATCGCGATCGAGACGACCGAGGGCGAGGTGGTCGAGGAACTGCGGAACCCGCGTGCGTCCTTCGCCGGACACGAGCTGACGACGCCCTGGAACGCGCCGCAACTCGCCTACTTCACCGGCTACGCCATGTGGACCTACCTGACCGAGCCGATCTCCCTGACGTTCCCGGGCGTACGGACCGAGGAGATCGAGCCGTGGACCGAGGACGGCGAGAAGTTCCGCCGGCTGAAGGTGACCTATCCCTCGGACATCGCCACGCACAGCGCCGAGCAGGTCCTGTACGTCGACGCCGACGGCCTGCTCCGCCGCCGCGACTACACGGTGGACGTCGCCGGCGGCGTGCCGAGCGCGCACTACATCTCCGGCCATCGGGAGGTGTCGGGGCTGGTCATCCCGGCCATCCGCATGATCTACGGCCGCGACGAGAACAACGCCAGGGTCCCCGACCCCCTCGTCGTGTCGGTCCGCCTCGAAGACATCACCGTTTCCTGAGACGGACAGAACCACCCGTCACGTAAGCGAAAAAATCACTCCATGGAACGATCTAGCCGGAAAAACGATCGCTAGTTAAACTCCGAGTCAGCTTCGGCCACCCGTCTCGGGTGGCCGTTCGCTCGTCGCCCAACGGGGAGGGCCCTGCCCTCCCATGCCCGTGGGCGGCGCGGCTCCTCCACGCCCTGGACGGCGAGGCCTGACAGGTCTCCATGGAGGTGCCGTGTCGAAGAAGCCCCCACCTGCCTACGTACGGACCACAGCGATCGTCGCCGGCCTCGGCCTCATGACAGCGATGATCCCGGCGGCCTCCGCCGCCGCGGACCCCACCCCCACCCCGTCGAGGTCGTGGAGCGCCACGGCCGTGACGGGCGCCGAGCGCGTCCAGGGCGCCAAGTCGGCCAGCGGCCGGCTCGCCAAGAGCGACACGGCGCTGCTCGCCTCGAAGTCGCCGGAGCGGACGAGCGTCGTCGTGAAGCTCGACTACGACGCGCTCGCGGCCTACAAGGGCGGCCTGCCGGGACTCCCCGGCACCAGCCCGTCGGTCACCGGGAAGTCGCTCAACCTGAAGAGCGGCGACGCGGCGAAGTACCAGAAGCACATCGAGGGCATCGAGAACACCTTCCTCAGTGAGCTGGGCAAGAAGATCCCCGGCGTCAAGGTGGGGCAGAAGCTCCGCACGGTCTACGGCGGCGTCGCCCTGACACTGCCCGCCGACAAGGCCGCCGACCTGTTGAAGCTGCCCGGCGTGGCGGCCGTGCAGGAGGACAGGCGGGAGCAGCCCCTCACCGACTCCAGTCCCGAGTTCATCGGCGCGACCACCGTCTACAACCAGCTCGGCGGCGCGAAGTCGTCGGGCAAGGGCGTCATCGTCGGCATCCTCGACACCGGCGCGTGGCCGGAGCACCCGTCGTTCGCCGACCCGGGAACGCTCCCGGCTCCCCCGCCGAAGGCGGACGGCACCCCGCGTACGTGCGACTTCGGCGACAACCCGCTGACGCCGGCGGCCGACCCCTACCAGTGCAACCACAAGCTGATCTCCGGCCAGCCGTTCCTGGAGACCTACAACGCCGTGGTGGGCGGAGAGGTCTACGGGGACAGCGCCCGTGACTCCAACGGCCACGGGACGCACACCGCCACCACGTCGGCGGGCGGGCCGGTCGACCACGCCGACCCGCTCGGCGTCGACCGCGGCGCGATCCACGGCATCGCGCCCGCGGCCCACGTCGCGGTCTACAAGGTCTGCGGCGCGGAGGGCTGTTACCAGTCCGACTCGGCGGCCGCGGTCGCGCAGGCCATCGCCGACGGCGTCAAGGTGATCAACTTCTCGGTCGGCGGCGGCGCCGACCCCTACAGCGACCCGGTCGAGCTCGCGTTCCTCGACGCGTACGCGGCGGGCGTGTTCGTGTCGGCCTCGGCGGGCAACTCGGGACCGGGCGCCGGCACGACCGACCACCGCGGCCCGTGGGTGACCACGGTGGCGGCCTCGACGCAGAGCCGCACCTACCAGTCGACGATCACGCTGACCGGCGGGCCGTCGATCAAGGGCGCGTCGATCACGCAGGGCGTCTCGTCGCCGCTGCCCGTGGTGCTCGCGTCGGCCCCGCCGTACAACGACCCGCTGTGCGTCAACCCGGCGCCCCCGGGGCTGTTCGCCGGAAAGATCGTCGCCTGTGAGCGCGGCCCCAACCGGGTGCTCAAGGGATTCGCGGTCAAGCAGGGCGGCGCCGCGGGGATGATCCTCTACAACTCCACGCCGCTCGACGTCATGACCGACAACCACTGGCTGCCGACGGTCCACATCGACAAGCCGGAGACCGACGTGCTGCTCGCCTGGCTGAGCGCGCACCCGGGCGGCACGGCGAGCTTCACCCAGGGCGAGAAGACCACCTGGCAGGGCGACGCGATGACGACGTTCTCCTCGCGCGGCCCGGGCGGCGACTTCCTCAAGCCGGACGTCACCGCGCCCGGCCTGCACATCCTGGCGGGCAACACCCCGACCCCCGAGTCGCCGCTGGAAGGCCCCCCGGGCAACCTCTACCAGGTGATCGCCGGCACCTCGATGTCGTCGCCGCACGTCGCGGGCGCGGGCGCGCTCGTGTTCGCGCTGCACCCCGACTGGACGCCGGGCCAGGTCAAGTCGGCCCTGGAGACCACCGCGACGACGAAGGTCACCAAGCAGGACCGGACCACCCCGGCCGATCCGTTCGACTACGGCGGTGGCCGTATCGACCTGACCAAGGCGGGCGACCCCGGACTGACTCTCGACGAGACCGCGGCGAACTACGCCGCCTCGGCCGCCGACCCGATGAACCGGATCGACCTCAACCTGCCGTCGGTCAACGCGCCCGTCATGCCGGGTGTGATCAGCGCCAAGCGCACGCTCGTCAACGCGACAGGAAAGACGCTGGTCTACTCGGTGACGGGCACCACCGTCAGCGGGGCGAACATCACGGTGCTGCCGCCCCTGTTCACCGTGAAGCCGGGCAAGAGCCAGAAGATCACCGTGGTGATCACCGCGCCTGACCTGCCCGACGGGCAGTACTTCGGCCAGGTGAACCTCAAGCAGGTCGGCGGCAAGCGGGAGCAGCACCTCCCGGTGGCCTTCTACCGGCAGGAGGGCGCCGTGCCGATCGACCAGACCTGCGCCCCGAGCACCATCGCCAAGAACGCGGGCGAGTCCACCTGCACGGTCACGGTCCAGAACAACACCCTGGAGGACACCGACGTCACCGCGCTCAGCACGCTGGACGCGAAGCTGCGGCTCACCGGCGCGACGGGCGCGACCACGATCGGCAGCCAGGTCGTGACGGCCAGGGGCACGCTGGCGGGCAGGCAGCCGGACAAGCCGAGCATCGCGCCCGGTGAGACCCCGGCGGGCTACCTGCCGCTCTCGGCCTTCGGCATCGCCCCCACCCCCATCGGCGACGAGGAGGCGCTGAACTTCAACGTCCCGGCCTTCACCTACGCCGGTCGTACGTACAACAGGATCGGCGTCGTCTCCGACGGCTACACGGTCGCGGGCGGCACGAACGGCTCGGCGGACATCCAGCTCGCGCCGCAGACGCTCCCCGACACCACGCCGCCGAACGGCGTGCTCGCGTCGTACTGGACCGATCTGAACGGCGCGGGCGCCCCCGGCGTCTACGTCGCCAGCCTGACCGACGGGGTGAACAGGTGGCTCGTCGTCGAGTGGCAGGTCTACCTGTACGGCACGAACAGCCTCAAGGTCTTCCAGCAGTGGATCGGGCTGGGCGGCGCCGAGGACATCTCGTACGCCTACGACCCGGGCAACCTGCCCGGTGACCCGGGGGCGGTCTACGGCCTGACCGTCGGCGCCGAGAACGCGGACGGCACCGCAGGCAGCCAGATCAGCGGCCCGCCGACGCAGGACTACCGGATCACCAGCACGCCGGGCGCCCCCGGCGGCACGCTCACCTACTCCTTCAAGGTCAAGGGCGTGTCGTCGGGCACCGGCACCGTCACGACCGGCACCTCCACTCCCCAGGTGAAGGGCATCACGGTCGAGGTCGACAAGATCACCGTTCAGTAGGATTTCCGGGAGGCTTCCGGGGCCCGGCGGACGCGCGTGTCCGCCGGGCCCTCGTCGCAGGGTTCACTCGGCGATGGCGATCTGGGCGCGTACGGCGGGGCTGAGCCCGGCCAGAAGGCGCTCCGCGCGGCCGTCCGTGGTCGCCCGGAGCAGGGCCGCGGTGACCGGCGGCGGCACGTACTCCAGCACCTGCCGGGCCCGCCGGGTCGTCATCGCCTCGACCAGCCGGACCGCGGCGGGGGTGACGCCGAGCGCGTTGAGGATGTCCGCGGCGACCCGGTCGGGGACGTCCGCCAGTATGCTCGCGCCCCGGCTCGCGGGCAGCTGCCGCAGCAGCGCGGCCGCTCCCCCCGCGGTCATGTGACCGACCGCCCGCCCGGCCTGATCGGACGGCAGCAGGGCCAGCACACCGGCCGCCCGGGACGGATCGCCGGCCATGGCGTCCAACGCCCGCCCGGCGGCACCGGGCGCCATCGCGGCGAGCGCCGCGGCCACACTGCGTAAGGAAGTGTGCGGCGACGGCGGCCGGGCGGGTTGCCGCTGGGGTCGCGGCCTCTCGACCGGCGGCCTGGACCGCGGCTTCTGGACCGGCGGCTCCAGCCGAGGCGGGGCGGCGATCACCGCCAACCGGCGGTCGAGTTCGGCCGCCCCCATCCGGAGCGCGGGGTCCTTCCTGAGCAGCCCCGCGATCACGTCGTACAGCGGTCCGCGGCGGCGAGGCGGCGGAAGGTCGTCGTTGCAGACGGCGTGCACGGTCGCGTAGGCGTTGTCCCGCCGGAAGGGCGAGTAGCCTTCCAGCGCGCAGAAGAACGTGACGCCGAGCGACCACAGGTCGGCGGCGGGTCCCACCGCACGCGCGTCGATCCGCTCCGGCGCCATGAACTCCGTGGTGCCGAGCATGATGCTGTGCGACGTGAGCCCGCTCTCGCCGACGATCTGCGCGATGCCGAAGTCGACGAGCACCACCTTTCCGCCGTGGCCCACCACGATGTTGGCCGGCTTGACGTCACGGTGCAGCACGTGCGCGGCGTGTGCGGCCGTCAGCCCGGCCAGCACGTCGCGACCCAGGGCGGCGATCTCGCGCTCGGACAGCGCCCGCCGCCGGATCAGGTCGTCCAGGGAGCCGCCCTCGACGTAGACCATGACGATCCACGGCGAGCCGCCCTCCTCGAAGACGTCGTAGATCTCGGCGATCGCGGGATGTCTGATCCGGGCCAGCGACCGGGCCTCGCGCAGGGCCCTCGCCCGCTGGATCTCGAGCCCCTCGCCGTACGGCGTGAGCAGGACCTCCTTGAGCGCGACGAGCCGGCCGAGCATCCTGTCCATCGCGAGCCAGACCGTGCCCATGCCGCCGCGGCCGAGCTGGGACCTCAGCTCGTAACGATCCCTGATCACCCGCCCCGGGCGCGCCATCGGAGCGTCAGTCGTCATCGGGCAGCAGCTCGACACCGCCGGGGCGCTCGGCGCCGGTGCGAGGAACCCGCATGGTCCTGGCGTCCGGCATCCGCCTCAGTTCCTGGTCCTCCATCGAGTCGTACACGTCGGTCTCGCCGACGGTCTCCGCGCGGGTGCCGGTGGGTCCCCGGTACGCCTCGCCGTCCTCGGGGACGGTGACGACCGGTTGGGGGCCGGTTTCGCCCGTACGGGACCAGATGCGCCAGACGTCCTGCGAGCGACCCGGGGGCGAGGCAGGTGTCCCGGGGCCGCCCGTGCCCTGCGAGGTGAAGGCGCCCGGCGAGGCGAAGGTGCCCCGCGCGTCCCGGAACTCGTGCTTCTCTGCCAGCGCGAGGACCTTCTCGTAGTTGCCCGGCCGCTGCATCAGCTTGATCGTGACCGGCAGGCACTCGATGAGGAGGAACAGCAGGAACAGCAGCAGGCGGGTGACGCCGAGGCTGCTGTCCTTGCCGGTCACCTCGTTGAGCGCCTGGATGCGGATGAGCAGGCCGTTGGTCGCCATGTTCTCCGCGTCGAAGGACGTCTGGAGGTCCGCCTGCCGCTTGATTCCGGCGTCGAGCTGCGCCTTCGCCTTGGGCAGGGCGTCCTGCGCGCTCGCGAGGCGGGCCTGCTTGGCCTCCTCGCTGCCGGCGTTCAGCTCCCGCTTCCGGTCCTCGATCTGCCGGTTGATCAGGTCGATCCGCCGCTTGTCCTTCTCGTACGCGCGCCGGCTGTCCTGGGCGAGAGGGCCGTCGCCCTTCTTCGGACACGACGGTCCTCCGTACAGCTGGCACTGCCACTCGTTGTAGTGCTTGTCGGCCAGCTTCTGCTGCTTGGCGCGCTCGGCGGTCAGCGCCTTGACGTTCGGGTCCTGCCCGGTATCGATGGGCACGTCACCACCGGAGGAGATGACTTTCTCCAGGTCCGCCACCTCTTTGCGGAGCTGGCCGACGTCCTTGCCGACGTTGCCCTGCTGCTGCCGCGCGGCGAACGTGTCCGCACGCTGCTGCTTGATCTGGACGATTTGGGCATCGATTTCGGACCGGAAGATCTGGAGCACTAATGGCGTGGAGATGACGAATCCGAGCAGGAGCGCCATGAGAACGCGCGGAACGGCCAGCGGCCAGCGACGGGGGGCGTCCGCCTTCATCGTGCTGACCAGCCAGCGGTCGAGGCTCAGGATCATCAGGCCCCAGACCAGCGCGGCGAGGACGGCCAGGACGACGTTGACGCCCAGGGCGCTGTTGAGGGCGAACGTCATCGAGACGACCGCGAGGACGGCCGTCGTGAGCACGGCTCCGCCGATGCCCTCGAACTTCCCATACTCGCTCGGACACCGTTCGAGCACCTCAGGCCGCGCTCCGGACAGCGCAATCAGAAACCGCCTCATGTTTCTCCTCGCCTACGCGCACATATTGGAACGTGGCATAACGCTCGAGACTCGGGCTATCGTAGATCCCCGCCGTAAGATTGCGGGAAACTGAGAATGATTCGACGCATCGACACAACAAGAACCCTACCGTTATGACAAGTCGTCTTTTCGTTGTTACCCGCTAGTTCGGATATAGGGGGACGGGAGCGACGAGTAGGACAATCAACGGAGGATCCGTGTCAGAGCCCGACAAGGCTCTGCTTCGCAAGGCCGTCGCCCGAGCCGTTGCGGGGCTCACCGCCACCGGCCGCCTCACAGTCGTGGAGGTCGCCGCCGACGGCATGACCGTCTTCCGAATCCACCGGGACGACAACGGCAGGCCTCGCTGCCACTACTGGTCGTCGTCATGGGAGGACCTGACCTCCGACTCCGAGCAGGGGTGGGGGCACGAGTCCTCCCGGCAGGCCGTGCTCCGGGCCGCCGACC
The DNA here is from genome assembly GCF_006334915.2 of Microbispora catharanthi. Lineage (GTDB taxonomy): Bacteria > Actinomycetota > Actinomycetes > Streptosporangiales > Streptosporangiaceae > Microbispora > Microbispora catharanthi. The sequence goes on along the minus strand of NZ_VDMA02000029.1, from coordinate 14,031 downwards.
TGCTCTCCGCCGACGAGGTCGTCCTCGTCTGCTCGTTTCCTGACGGCGCGGAGGCCAACCGGGCGCTCGGCTGGCTGGGCGAGGTGCGGCCCGCCGCCGTTCTCCCCTGTGACGGGCCGGTCATCGCGATCGTCGAGGATGTCCTGGCCTCCGACCCGCTGTCACGGTCGTACGACCTGGTCGTCTTGCGTGCCGACCACGCGAGCGGGCGACTGCGGCTGGGAAGCAAGCAGTTGTTCCCGATCGGCACCCTTCCCGGGACCCGGGCCGAGGTGCCCGTGCGGTGCGAGCCCGGCGACGAGTACGGCACCGCGTTCGCCGTGGTCACCTGGCAGGGCCGGGAGCCCAGGCTGCTGTCGGTGCACAGCGCCAGGCTCACCCCCGGCCGTTACCTGCTGACGGCCGAGCTGGTGCGACCGGGGAAGGTGCGATTCACCGGCGTGCCCGAGCTGGCCCGGGACCCGCGCGGCTGGAGCGACCTCGTGGCGGCGGCGCCGTCGCAGCTGCCGCCCAAGGCCGGGCCGGCGCACCTGATCTGCGCGGTGGAGGTGTGCGGGCCCGACGCGAAGGTGGAGGAGCGCCTGAGCCGAGTACGCCAGATGGTCAGTCATCTGTCCGCCGAGCTCGCGGGCCTCCTGCGGGTCTCCCTCGTGGCGTACGGCGCGCACTCCTACGACCACCGGTCGGCCGGAGAGCATCCGGTGGAGGTCGCCGCGTGGCAGGCCACGCCCGAGCGCGCGCTGGCCGCCCTGGAGTGGCTGGAGGAGCGCGGCACGATCACCGAGGGCTACCCCTACTATCCGCACGCCGCCCAGGTGGAGGACATGCTGGACGCCGTGGCCCGGCGGCTCGCGACGTCGGAGCAGGTGCGCACGGTCCTGCTCACGGTCGGCGACCGCCCGCCGCACCCGGCGCGTACGAACCGGTCGCTGATCCTGCCCTGCCCGCGCCCGCACGACTGGCGGTTACTCCTGGGCCGCGTCCGGAGCCGGCCGGACACCGTGCTCGCCGCGATCTGCGACCGCCAGGACACCTCCGCGCACCCGGCCTGGCGTCAGCTCGGCGCGAACGCGCTCGCACATCTCGACGCCCTCGACATCCGGGGGCTGGCCGCAGACCTGGGACTGGCCGCGCCCGACGCCCTCCCCATCCCGTTCCCCCTCCTCGACGAGACGGAGTGAGACCAGACATGCAGTCCGACCCGGCGCAGGGACCACCGGCCCACGACATCGCCATGTGGGGCGCCCCCGGCAGCGGCAAGACCACGCTTCTGGCCGCCCTGAACATCGCGCTGATGCGGCGGAAGGACGACTGGAAGATCATCGGCTCCGACGCCGCCTCGTCCGACTACCTCATCGAGAGAACGAACGCGCTGTCGAACGGGAAGATCTTCCCGGAGGCGAGCCAGAGCCTGGAGCACTACCGCTGGACGCTGGTCGGGCCGGCCGGGCGGCAGGAGCGCCGGTGGCTCCGCAAAGCCCGGCCCACCCCACCGCTGAAGATCGGCATCAGCATGGTCGACGCGCCGGGCGGTCTGTTCAGCGCCGGTCCCCTTCACACGGGGAACGGCTCCGGGGTGGGCGACGACCTGCGCGGGCGCCTGATGGACAACCTGGTGAAGAGCCGTGGCCTGGTCTTCCTCTTCGACCCCATCCGGGAGTTCGAGCTCGGTGACGCCTTCGACCACCTCCACCCGCCGCTCACCCGTCTCGCCGAGAAGATGCTCGAGACCGGAGAGCTGCGGGACGGGATGCTCCCCCACCACGTCGCGGTCTGCATCACCAAGTTCGACGACCCCCGCGTGCTCGAGACCGCGGAGAAGCTGCACCTGCTCGACTCCGCGCCCGACGACGAGTACGGATTCCCCCGGGTGACCAGCGAGGACGCCCGCGACCTGTTCCGGGCGCTGTGCGAGGTGTCCGCCAGCGGCAACGCGGACATGGTCGTCAACGCCCTGGACCAGTTCTTCCACCGCACCCGCGTCGAGTTCTTCGTCACCTCGTCGATCGGCTTCTACGTACGGCCGCACACGAAGACGTTCGACCGGAACGACTACCAGAACCTGCTGCCGGAGGCGGGCAGGGAGCTGCGGATCCGGGGGCAGGTCCATCCCATCAACGTCGTCGAGCCCATGCTGTGGCTCGGTCGGCGCCTCGCCGCCGGCGGTCCACGGTGATCGGTTTCGAGTGGGCGCTGGAAGGCAAGCGGCCCGGCAGCTACGACGAATACGGCCTGCTGGAGTGGAGCGACGGGCGGCTCGACCGCGGGGTGTTCGACAAGCTCAGGCACCGCTACACCGCGAGCACCGCCGGCGACCTGCCCCAGGTGACGATCGGCACCGCGAGGATCAGTGAGAACGGACAGATCTCCCACTACCTGGTTCTGGCGATCCGGGAGTGGTCGGGTCACCGTGACTTCGCCAACCGCAAGATCGCCTACACCCGATGGTTCTACGTGCCGTACGAGCAGCTCGTCGATCAGCCGGTGTCGTACACGGCGCTCTACACCGCCTTCGCCGCGTTGCCGCTGGAGCCGCGGCCTCCGCTGACCGTGGCCGTGCCGCCGTACGACCCGGAGGCCATGGCACCCGGGCCGGACACGCTCTCCGCCGCGGCGCTGCTGCTGAACGGCCGGCCCGTGTGCGTCGTCGGCGCCGACACCGTCCCCATGATCGATCGACTGCGATTCGCGGACACCGTCGCGGCGCTGCTGCCGTACGGGACGCGGACCAGATTCACCGCCGCCACCTGGACCAGCAGCACAAGCGAGCACAGCATCAAGCTGTCGTTCGCGCGGTATGCCCCCGAGGGGGCGCAGACGGTGGTCTGGGGACGCGCGGCCGACAGCGTCCTCGACCAGACGCCCTCGAAACTCTGCCACCAGTTCTACACACGGTCGGACGTCCCGGCGACGGAGATGATCGCCAGGCTCGCCCGGCAGACCGAGCCGCTGTCGATCGAGAAGGACCGGCCCAAGGTGCTTCAGCTGGTCGAGCAGTCCGGTTCCGTGGCGGCGGAGCCCGAACCCGAGCCGGATCACTCCCCGCCCGGCCCTCCTCCCGCCCTGCCCGTGAGCTCCATCGACACTGTGGCCCCCACGGACACCACGGTGGCGTACCGGAACGGCGCGGGAAACGCCTACACCGAGGCGCTGGCCGACGCGCTCGCATACGCCAAGGACGTCCGCGCCGCGGTCGAGGATCTGGCTCGCTCGGGCACGAGCCCCACCACCCGGCAGCACCTCCAGAGGGTGCTGCTCCAGCGCAACTGCTTTCGCAGTGTGATCGATTCACGAAATGACGCGACCCGGCTCTACGCGCGGCTCGTGGACGCGGCTTTCCCGGCCGAGGAGATGTGGAGGCAGTCCAGCCAGGACGCCGCCGACGCCCTGATCTGCTCGCCGAGCACGCCGGAGACCGTCCGGCAGAAGCTCGCTCTCCTCATGGGCACGCCTACCGCCGAGCGCCGGCGGACCTGGCGGGCCCCGGACCGGCGAGTGCGCCTGGCGTTGATCATTACGGGCACGGCCGCGCTCGTCGCGGTGGCCGTCGTGGCCGTGTTCCTGACCCTGGGCGACGCCGGCGAATCCCCACCGGAGGCCCTCGCCCCTGCGCCGCCGGCGGTCGTCGTCCAGGCGCCCGCCGACCAGCGGTACGCCGCCGAGGCCTTCGCCGAGAGGCTCCGCCGCGACGGCTACGCCCCGGCCATCGTGACGATCGATCCCACGAGCGTCACGCCGCCCGCCGGTGTGCCGGCCGTGACCATCGCGTACGACCTCGACGTCCTCGAGTCGGTCGGCGGCGGTCAGTACTCCGGCAGGGACGTACGGGAGGGCCTGCAGGCACGGGGCCTCAGCGAGCTGGCGGACCTTCGGGTGACGAGCACCGACGTCCTGCTCGTCAGGGACGGCGTCAAGCCGGGCAGGTTCCTCGACCACCCCGGCGAGGGCGACGACATCCTCATCCGCAACACGATCGGCGGGGAGCAGTTGCGCGCGCTGACCGATCACGGAGTCCGGCTGACCACCGTGCCGGCCCAGGAGATCTCGCGTCTGCTGGCCGAGGGCCGCGCCGACGCCGCGATCGTGCCCGAGAGTGTGAGCGCCTTCGAGGGCTACCAGCGCCCCGCTCCGCGGGACCTGCCGTTTCCGCAGCGCAGGCTGGTCGTGCTCGTCAACCGCGCGGCGGACGAACCGATGCGGCAGGACCTGCTCCAGGTCGCCGGAGCGACCGATCTCGGGCACGCTCCCCAAGGCGACCCCAAGCTGGCCGCGAAGGATCTCGTCGATCGCATCGCCCCGGTAGAGGAACCGACATCCGTGGAAGAGCCGGAAGGGAAAGCCCCCTTCCCGTACGTCCTCTTCTTCGTGGTGGTCGCCCTCGCCTTCGTGGCGGTGGTGCTGCTGATGTGGCGGCCCGCCCGGCTCGGCGGAACGATCAGCCGTCACCGCCGGTGACCGTTGCCTGTTGCGCGCCGCTGGGCCGCGCGCCGCTGTCCGAGAGCGAGGCCGCCGAGCTCGCTCCGCTGTTCAAGGCCGTCGCCGATCCCGTATTGCTGCGCCTGCTGTCGCTGATCGCCTGCCACGAGGGCGGTGAGACGTGCGTTATCGGGGTGGACGTACACGGAGCCCTCCAACGCCGCAGCACCGTCACGGGCGCATGACCAGCGCGCCCGGCATGACGACCGAGGACGAGGTGGCGGAGTGGCTCAGGTCGCGAGCGATACCGCTGAACGGCCTGAACCCGGGCGCCGGAACCGACGACCTGGCGCCGCTCCGCGTCGTACTGGACGGCGTGCGAGTGGTGGGGCTCGGCGAGGCCACGCATGGCAGCCGGGAGTTCTTCCTGATCAGGCACCGGTTGCTGGAGTTCCTGGTCGAGGAGCTGAGCTTCACGACGCTCGCGGTGGAGGCCAGCGCCTCGGCGTCCCGAGTCGTGGACGACTACGTGCAGGGCGGCTCCGGCGATCCGGTCGGGGCGCTCGCCGGGCTGGGTTTCTGGACGTTGCACACGGCGGAGATGCTGGCGGTCGTCGAGTGGCTGCGCGACCACAACCGCACCGCCTCGCGGAAGGTGAGGTTCGTGGGGATCGACCCGCAGCATCCGGCGACATCGCTGGACGCCCTGCGTACCTACCTCGGCGATGACGCGCCGGGCCTGCTCGACCCCCTCGCTCCCCTCGCCGGAAAGCGCCTGGGCGTCGGCCCACCGCTCGACCGGCGGATCGAAGCCGACGCCCGCCGCGTGGAGGACTTCCTGGCCGGCGCCTCCGTCCCGTTTGAGGCGCGGGCGCATGCGCGGATCGTGCGCCAGTGCGCCGACCTCGCGAGCCGGCCGCTCCGGCACCCCGACCCCGCACAGACCGTGAGCGTCGCCCGTGACCGCTATCTCGCCGACAACGTGGACCTGCTCCTGCACGACCCGGACGCCAAGGTCGCCCTCTGGGCGCACAACGGCCACGTCATGAAGGGCGGCCACAGCGGCGGGTCGGTGCCCGCGATGGGTCTGCACCTCAGGCAGCGCCATGGCGAGGCGTACTACGCACTCGGCGTGCTCTTCGGAGCGGGCCGGTTCCGGGCCCGCCGGCGACGATGCGGCAGGGTGAACCCGGCCAAGCCTCCGGTCACCTTCCGCGTTCCGCTCGTCCGGAGACCGACGATCGTGGAGGCTCGCCTGGCCACCGCTCACCCGGGCGATCACGTGATCGACCTGCGGAGCGGCCCACGGCCGGAGGCCGTGACGCGATGGCTCGGCGAGCCCCTTCACATGCGCAGTTACGGGGGGGCGGTGGCGAGGCGGTTCACCTACAAGCTCGGCTACATGCCCACGGTGCTCGCCGAGCACTTCGACGGCATCGCCTTCGTGCCCGAGACCACCGCCTCCACTCCTCTGTAGATTCTCAGAGATCGAGAGCGAATGTGGCGAGGTGGCGGGCGATCCCGGCGGTATCGGTGTTCTGCACGTTGCTGAGCACGACGACCTGGATGTCGTCGTCGGGCAGGTACATGTTGCTCGCCGTGTAGCCCATGAACAGACCCGGGTGATACCGGAGCCGGTGCCCGTGGAGCCGGTCGACGAGCCAGCCGAAGGCGTACGCGCTCGACGGCAGGTTGAGGCAGCCGGCGGGGGGACACTTCGCCTGCGGCGTGAACGCCAACTTGACGGTCGCGGGTGGCGCGACCTTGTACGAGCCGAACGCCCGGTCCCAGCGAGCGAGGTCGTCGACGGTGGAGTAGAGGCCGGTCGCGGAGAACAGCTCGGAGCCGTTCAGGAGCGGGGCCGGTGACCCGAGTGTGAAGTAGCCCTTCGCGTATCCGGCGGGCGGATATCCCCTGCTGTAGCCGGTGTGCTCGAGGTGCAGCGGGCCGGTGATCTCGTCGCGCAGGACGGTGCCGTACGGCTTGTGCGTCACCGCCTGGATGATCGCGCCGGCCAGGACGTAGCCGGAGTTGGTGTACTTCCAACTGGTGCCGGGCGTGAAGTCCAGTGGCAGGTTCACGAACTGCTGGATGAGTTTCCGGGGCGTGGTCGGTCGCGTCACGTTGGCGAGATAGCTGGGCAGTGTCTCGATGTTGGGGATGCCGGAGGTGTGGGTGAGCGTCTCGCGGATCGTGATGGGACGCCACGCCGTCGGGCAGGCCGTGATGTATGCCGGGACGAGATACGGGCAGATCCGGTCGTCCAGCTTGAGCAGCCCGCGGTATTGCAGCTTCAGCATGAGCATCGAGGTGAACTGCTTGGTGATCGACATGACCCGGTAGACCGTGTCCGGCCGGTTGGGGATGTGCTTGTTCTCGTCCGCCTCGCCCGCGGCGAAACGAGCCAGCACCTGTCCACGCCGTACGACCAGCGCCGAGCCGGTGAACTGCTTCTTCGCGGCCAGATCCCGCAGGTATGCCAGCATCTGCGCACCGGCGGCATCACCCTGCGGCGCCGACGACGTGACCGGCGGGTCCGATTTCTGCGGGGAATGGCTCGTGTCTCCGATGGCCGGTGCGTCCGATTTCTGGGCGGGCAGGTTCGTGATGTCCGACAGGCTGTTCTGCTCGCTGGAGGAGTTCGCGGTCGTCTCCGCCTGCTGCCGGTTGTACGGCAGAGCCCGCGAATCCGTCTCGCCCTTCTGCATCGGTGTAAGGGCGAGCGTGACGTCGCGGAGCAGGTTCTGCCGTTGGCGCTGCCGCTCACGCTCCGACTGCCGCTGCTTGTCGCGCCGCCTGGAGTGATGGCGCCCATGCGCTCGGGCGTGATTGCGCGCGGACGGGCGATCGACGTCGAGGCCCGTCACGACGGCGCCCCCGGCGGAAGCGGCGATGGCGGGAGTGCCCACGGGTACGGCCCCACCGGTCAGCGCGGTGCCGAGCATAAGGAACCCAACAACATTAGGACACTTAGGCATTTTCTCCCCCACGAAACGTACCGCTGTCCCGAATTAAGACATTTCCCGAATTGATGGAATTCGAGAACGCCCGGCAGACCATTATTCCGGGGGAGCTGTTTTCCGTTCGACGGCACCACAAACGCCGATCGACACGGTTTTCCTTGTTTGTTAGAGCTACCGTGATCAGGCACTACGAATCACGCTGCGCCCGCCAGCCGTGGATCAGCAGGTCGAACACCGTCTCCACAGCCGCCCGCGGATCGTGCCGACCCTGGGCCAGAGTCGGGATTTCCAGGACGAACCGCGCGAGAGCCGAACAAGCGAGATCATCCGTCTCCCGCCCGAGCTCCTCCGCGATCACGGCGCCGAGGGCGGCCGCGTGTCGCATCCACATGCGCTCCGCGTAATCGCGCAGCGCGGGCGTCCGGTCCACCAGCCCGTGGAACTCCTGCAGACGAGGATCCGACACGGTCCGCACCCAGGACTCCAGCGCGTGGGCGCGGAGCGCCTCGATAACGCTCTGGTCCTTGGGCCGCTCGCGCACGGCGGCGGTCAGCGCCGCCTCGACTTCCTCCTCACGGTCGAAGACCAGCGCCTCTTTGCTCGGAAAGTGCGCGAAGAGGGTCGTCGTCGACACGTCGGCCCTCTCGGCGACGTCGCGGACGCTCACTCGTTCGAAACCGTGCTCCAGGAAGAGCTCCAGGGCGGCGTCGGCGATGGCCTGCCTCGTCGCGGCCTTCTTCCGCTCGCGACGGCCAACGGTCGGAGAGTCGGGCATGGCGTCACTGTACTCCATAGCTGAACTGAGACAGAAACTGAATCGGTTGCACTTTTTGATTCGTTTCTGCTTTGGTGGGTCTCCACAGGGGTTGCCGTCCCATGGGGGACGCGGCACCGGTCGTCGCCGCGCCGAGGCGTCGCCGGGACCCGACGACGAAGGGAATCCACCGTGAACTCTCCGACACCCGCGAACGCGCGGATCGGCATCATCGGCGCCGGCCCGGGAGGCCTCACGTGCGCACGCATCCTGCAGCAGCACGGCATTCCGGTGACGGTGTACGACCGGGATCCGGATGCGGACTCCCGCGACCAGGGAGGCTCGCTCGACCTGCACGAGGAAGACGGCCAACTCGCACTCCGTGAAGCGGGCCTGCTGGAGGAGTTCTTCGCGCTCGCCAGGTTCGAGGGGCAGGAAATGCGCCGCATGGACGCAGCCGGACGCGTCCTTGCCCACCATCTGCCGGACGAGGGCGAAAGGGTCAGCCCCGAGATCGACCGCGGACAGCTTCGCGATCTCCTGCTGCGCTCGCTCGCCCCGGGGACGGTTCAGTGGGGACGCACCCTCGAGTCAGTGAGCGGACCGGCCGACAGGCCGCGAACGTTGACGTTCAGCGACGGGACGGCCGCCGAGGTGGATCTCGTGATCGGTGCGGACGGCGCCTTCTCCCGCGTCCGCGCCGCCGTGTCGCCCGCGACACCGCGATACGTCGGGGTCAGCTTCCTCGAGGCATGGTTCGACGACATGGACAACGCGCACCCCGAGCTTTCCGAACTGGTCGGGAGGGGCAGCGCCCACGCCGCCGACGGGGAGCGTGGCCTCTTCGCACAGCGGAACAGCGGCGGCCACATGCGGGTCTACATCATGCGGCGTGTCCCCGTGGACTGGATCGCGGCGAACGGGCTTCGCCCCAAGGACACCGAGGGCATCCGCGCGCATCTGCTCCGCGAGTACGCGGCATGGTCGCCACGACTGCGCCAGATGATCAGCGACAACGACGGCGCCTACGTCGATCGTCCGCTCTTCGCCCTGCCGGTGCCGCACACGTGGGAGCACTCATCCAGCGTGACGCTCCTTGGAGACGCAGCACACCTCATGCCGCCGTTGGGTGTCGGCGTCAACCTCGCCATGCTCGACGCCGGTGAACTGGCGCTCGCACTCGTTCACTCCTCCACCATCGACGACGCCGTACGCAGTTATGAGAAATCGATGCTCCCGCGCTCGGCCGAAACAGCCCGGATGCTCGAACACGGCGCCGAGTTCCTGGTGGCCGTGCCCGACCCCGACGACATCGAGCCGTTGGATCACGCCCAGCACTGACAGCCGCTTGACCTCGGCAATGAGGAGCGCTCGCCGTCCCACCGAGCTTCCCGCAAGCGAAGCAGCGAACTGAGCCGATGCCGGCGACGCGCTGCCGTACACGTGATCAGAGCTCAAGCACCATGAGGATCTCGTCGCGATCATCGCCGGGGGCGAGCCGTAGCGCATTGGGCCACCGACCGATTTCTTTCCAACCGAGCTGCCCATAAAAGTCTTCGAGGCCCACACCGCCTCGGGCGGCCAGGTGAAGTTGCTCGAGGCCCATCTCTTCGCGGGCCACATGCCGCACCTGGCGCATCAGCGCAGCACCGATGCCCCTGCTACGAAAGTTCGTGTGTGTCTGGACGTGATGAACCGTGCCCCAGTGAGCGATCAGCGGGTCGACGTTCCTGCGTACATTCAGCCAGCCGGCAAGCGTCTCATCGACGTGGGCCAGGAGGAACCGGCTACGCTCCGGATCGAGGCTGGCGATGAGCTGATCGGCCACCATCGCGACCTCATCGAAGGTGACAGGAGGAAAGGGGAAGCCGGCCGCGCCCCCGGCGTTGGTCACCGTGACCCAGCACTCGATCAACTCCCGCCGCAGGCCGGGAGACATCTCCTGTCCGTCCATGATCTGCAGAAACACCGGAAAGCCGTCGCGCGTCATGGCCCCAGCCTGACAGACCCCTCCGACAGGACCTGAGAGAAAGGTCGTCTCCGGAGGGGGCCTCGGCTCAGAGATGATCGCCCGCGCGTCAGTCGATCGTCTCGTGGTTTCCGTCAAGATCGGCTGCGGCAGCCACGTGATTGTCGCAGGTGCTCCGCGACCTGCAACAACCCGTCCGGGATCACGCCGGAGGGCACGCGCTCTTCAGCGCATCTTGTTGCGCGGTTCCGTTGCCTGCCAACCGTCATGAGCCGCCTGCTCTCGGAGAAGCGGAGGCCACGTTCCGATGAAGTCGCGAACAGCCGAATCCCACGGGCCAACGCTGTACACGAAGGAAGTTCCAACCAGCTCGCGCACACGGACGTCTGCCGACTGAAGGGCACGCTCAAGGAAGTCGAGGCAACGCTCGACGAGCTTTTGGTCTCCTCGCTCATGCGCGTCAAGGACGAACGTTGTGACGTGCCAAAACAGCACGTGCGGTAGGACCTCTCCGTTATCGGCTACGTGCTCTCGCCAAACCGAAGTGAACTCCGGAACCTCCTGCACGAACCGGTCCACCACATCCTCGTACGTCATTGGCTCCATGTTCCGAAAGGCATGCGGCTGTGGTCGAGTGTCACGTTCGGGCTGGTGCATCCGGATGGCGTCTGCGGACGATGGCGCGTGTGATCAAGGGGAAGCCGATCAGGGCCGGGAGCAGCCAGTAGGCGATGGCCGGAAGCCTGTCCCACAACGGCAGATGCGGGCCGTTGTCGACGTAGAAGCCGGTGAGGAGCAGAACATAGGACGTCCCCATCCCGAGGATGTGGACGTCGGGCCGCTGCCGGCGGTTGGCGTAGCCCGTCAGCGCAGTGATGATCGCCAGAGTACCGATGGCGAACAGGTGGAGGTTTTCTCGCCAGCGAATCGCCGACATGACGGTCAGGGTGACGTAGACGACGGTCAGTCCCCACAGGTAGACGCGTCCGAATCGCAAGTGTCGTGGGCTTCCGTTTCTCGTCAATGCGGCGATCGCGCCGCAGATCACACACGTGATCCCGGCGGTGACGTGGACCGCGAGCGCGGAGAGAAAGACCGGTCCGGCGTCGGGGATCGGAGTGCCCAAGATGTCGATGACGTCCATCGCATCTCCAATACGTAGGGACCCTACCTATAGGGACGCTACTCCGGGTCTTGGCCGATGGAAAGAGCAGATGTAGCGTTACTACCTATGAGGGCGGAAGCACTCAAAGGACACCTGGATGGCCTCCTGCTCGCCACACTGGAGGATGGGCCGCAGCACGGCTACGCGGTGAAGGAAGCCTTGCGTGACACCACGGGCGGCAGACTCGACCTGCCGACCGGCACCGTCTATCCGGCGCTGCACCGTCTGGAGCGCGCGGGACTGATCAAGGGAAGCTGGTCGGTGGTGGGCGGTCGCAGACGACGCACCTACGAGCTGACCGAGCAGGGGCGACGCTCGCTGGCGGGGGCACGCGACCACTGGCAGGAGTTCGCCGCCGTCATATCCGCGGCGCTGGGTGGTGGACCGTGGCCGGCCACGAACTGATCGAACGTCACCTTCAGACGCTCGCCAAGCGGCTCCCCGACCCCGTGGTGGAGGAGCTCGCCGACGGTCTCCTCGCCTCGTACGACAACCAGATGGAGCGGCTCGGCGATCCTGACGCGGCGGCCCGGGCCGCACTGGCGGACTTCGGCGACGCCGACACCGTCACCGCCGCCTTCGTCCGTGCCTCTCCCGGCAGGCAAGCCGCGTTCAGGCTGCTCGTGGCCGGGCCGATCGTCGGGCTGAGCTGGGGAGCCGTTCTCGTCACCGGCAACGCCTGGGCCTCGACGATCCCGCTGTCATCACGCCTGGCCCTCGGCCTCCTGCTGGGGTCGGCCGTGCTCATGCTGCTGATCGCCATCCGGGGGAGACGGCACTACCGCGCAGTACGGCTGGCCGCACTCGTCGGCACGGGAACCGTGGCCGTCCTGGACACGGTCATGCTGGGCACGGTCCTCACACTTCTGCCACCGCCCTCCCTGCTGCTGCTCGTGGCGCTGACCGGCAGCATCACAAGGATCATGCTGGCGGCCCAAGCCATACCCGAACTGGTTATGCGCCCGTGACGGTGCTGCGGCGTTCGAGGAGGACGACGTCGCGCCAGCGGTCGTGGTGACGGCCGATGTGGTGGCGGGTGCCGACGACGCGGAAGCCGGCCTTCTCGTGCAGGCGCAGGCTGGCGGTGTTCTCGGGGAAGACGCCCGACTGGATGGTCCAGACGCCCGCGGTCTCGGTGGACTGGATCAGGGCATTCAGGAGTGCCAGTCCGACCCCGCGGCCGCCGTGATCGGGGTGGACGTACACGGAGTGTTCGACCACGCCGGCGTAGACGCAGCGGGAGGAGACGGCGCCGGCCGCGATCCAGCCGAGGACCTGCCCGCTGACGGCGTCGACGGCGACGTGCCGGTGGAGGGGCAGCTTCGCGGCGTCGAACGCCTGCCAGGTCGGTGCCGTGGTCTCGAAGCTGGCGTTTCCGCCGTCGAGACCGGCCTGGTAGATGGCGAGGATCTGCGCCGCGTCGGTCTCCCGCATGGGGCGGATGGTGAGGCCTGACGGCGCTGCGGGCTTGGACGCCTGGACGATCGCCGAGTGGAGTCCGCCGGTCGCGGCCTGGGTGCGCGTGATCGTGTACGTGGTGAACCCCGCCTCTGCGAGCAGGGCGCGGTACTCGGGTTCGGTGAGGGTGCCGACCGAGCAGCCGACGAGATGTTCGGCCTCGGCGCGCCGGGCGGGGTCGAGTCCGTCGTCGGCGATGACGTCGGAGACGCCGAGCCTGCCGCCGGGCTTGAGCACGCGGAATGCCTCGGCGAGCACGCGGGGTTTGTCGGCGGACAGGTTGATCACGCAGTTGGAGATGATGACGTCCGCGCTGCCGTCGGGGAGCGGGATGTCTTCCATGTGGCCGTGCAGGAACTCGACGTTGGTCGCTCCGGCCTCGGCGGCGTTGGCCTTGGCCAGTTCGATCATCTCGGGGGTGGCGTCCAGGCCGTACGCCTTGCCGGTCGGGCCGACCCTGCGGGCCGACAGCAGGACGTCGATGCCTCCGCCCGATCCCAGGTCGAGAACGGTTTCGCCGGGCTGGAGGTCGGCGACGGCGACCGGGTTGCCGCATCCCAGGCTGGCCCGGAGGGCTCCGTCGGGCAGGCCGGTGATGTCGTCGTAGCCGGCCGCGCCGAAGCAGCCGTCGGTGAACTCCTGCGGCTCGCAGTCGATGACCTGCTTGCCTGCCTGGGCGGCTTTGGCCAGTTCGCCGTAGCGAGCGACGACACCTGCTCTGGCTGCTTCCACGTTCTCGGACATGTCTTCTCCGTTCAGCGGGGCGGCGCAGGGTCGGGAACGGGGCGGCCCATGACGATGTCGGCGGCGGTGGGGAAGCACTCCACGCAGGCCTCGTTGATCCGGTACAGGCTGGCCGTCCCGCGATGCTCGACCAGGACGAACCCCACCTCGGCCAGCACCTTCAAGTGCGCGGAGACGGTCGATTGCCCGACCTCGACGGCCTCCACGATCTCCTTGACCGCCATCGGCGTCTGGGCGCGGGCGAGCAGGGTCACGATCTGGATGCGTGTGGCGTCGGCCAGGGCTTTGAACCAACTGGCGTACTCGGCGGCGGTGGCCCGGTCGAGCGGCCTCGCTCCCTCATTCATCGTTCATCGACGATAAACGATGAAGTGCCTGTCGCGGAAGACGAAAAACCGGCCCGGCGGATGCCGAGCCGATCTGAGATGACGTCGTTCTAGGGCGCGTATCGGGTTGTGATCAATCCTTGGGATTTGCCGTTGTGGCCGGGTCTGATCCGGTAGGTCCTCGTGTGTGACGCGGGCCCAGTTGACGGACGAAGAGTGGGAGTTCATCAAGCCGT
>NZ_VDMA02000028.1 GCF_006334915.2 Microbispora catharanthi | reverse complement strand
AATCGCCACCCGCTACGACAAGACTCCTGCGAGCTACCTCGCCGGCCTCCACCTCCGCGCTGCGATGATCTGGATCAAAGACCTCACCCGGACCACCCCTTGATCACAACCCGATACGCGCCCTAGGCGGGTTCGGATGCGGTGCGCAGGGTGCGCAGCAGGTCGGAGGCGAGCTGGTTGGACACGCCCAGGCGGGCGCGCAGCAGGTCGCGGGTGATCGGTCTGCCGTGCTTGGCCTGGTGTTCATCGGCCACGCGGCGGGCGTAGTCGACCAGCGCGGGGGACGGTCCCGGGTCGCCGTCCTGCCCGTCCTGTACGGCGGGGACGAGCGCCGGGGCCGGGGCCGGCGCGGACGGGACGGCATCGATAGTCAGGACGGGCGCGGACGGTTCAGGACGAGGGGCCGCGGCGCGGCGTTCGAGCATCGAGACGGCGATAAGGAACGCCCCGGCAGGAGTGGCGGCCGTCAGCCAGCCCCACACGGTGGCTTCGGCTTGGTGCAGGTTGGCGGCCAGGGACAGGACGATCTCGCCGGCCAGGACGAGCGTCGGCCAGGACACCCACCCGTTGCGCTGGCGTCCGGTCTTCTTGTCGCGCTGGCGTTCGCGTGCGGCCATGACGCAGGTGAGGTCGACGCAGACGGCCACGGCCCACGACATCCAGCCGGTCTGTCCGTGGTCGGTGGCGGTGTCGCGGATGTGGGTGAACGATCCGGCACCCGCGATGGCGGCCAGGACGAGGACCGGCCCGGTGTCGAGCAGCCATGAGGCAAGGCGTCGCATCGTTACCCCCTTTCAGGTCAGACGGACAGCAGCTCGGACAGGTCAGCCCCGTCCCGGTCGGGCCGGGCGATGGCAACCCAGTCCGGGGTCAGGTGGGCGTAGGTGCGGGCGGCGTGTTCGGCGATCTGCTCGGCGACATAGAAGGAGCGGGCGCGGTACCACTGGCCGTCCTGGCTGGCGACGATCGCGACGCCGGGAGTCTCGGCGGGAATCGCACGCGCGGAGACCAGGGCGGCGGGGTCGAGGTCGCCGAGGGTCATGGTGGCGGTCTCGGGGTCGTTGACTCGGTGGCAGATCCGCCCCGAACACTGGGCGCGCAGGGCGGTGACGCCGGGGCCGAGGTCGGAGCCGATCCGCTGGCCGGAGCAGAACAGGTAGATGCCGAACGCCCGCCCGAGCTGGGCCACCCGCAGCAACGCGGTCGAGGTGTGGGCGATCTCGTCTTTCTCGGACTTGTCGGCCATCAGGTACAGCTCGGCCAGCTCGTCGACCAGCACCACGACCGGGACTGGTCGCACGCCGGGCGGTAGTTGCCAGATGTTGCGCGCGCCGGCCGTACGGCACAGCCCCATTCGCTCGACCATGAGCGCCACCAGGTCATCCAGCAGGGTCACGCTCTCGGCCCGCGTGGTCGCCAGGGCCGACAGCCGAGGCGCGTACGGGGTGAACTCCACGCCGCCTTTGAGGTCGATGCCGACTAGGGCGACCGGCTGCGGGGCCAGCCCAACCAGCAGGGCGTTGGCGAGGTTGGACTTGCCCGATTGGGTGGCGCCCGCGTTAATCCAGTGGGGCACCGTGCGGAAGTCGATCGTCCATAGCCCGCCGGTCTCCAGCCGCCCGACGTGGACGGTGAGCAGATCTCCGGAGGCCGGGAGGTGGTCGAGCCGGACGAGCGGGTCCCGCACCGTGGCGGCCAGGACCACGCGGCCGGGCCGAGGGGACGACACCCGGACGGCGTGGACCCCCCAGGAGTGCGCGAGCCGCTCGGCCGCCTGGGCGTAGTCGGCGGGGATCTGCCCCTCAAGGGTGTGGACGGTGACCCGCCAGCCGTGCCGCGTCGGCATGGGCAGCCACATGAACGGTTTGGTGTCGACCGCGACCCGCTGGAAGCGCCGCCGTACCTTCACGAGCCCGGTCGAGGCGATCGCGCCCGGAACGATGGTGAACCACCAGCGTTGCCGCTTCTTGGTCAGGCCGCAGCCCAGGGCCACCTTGCGCCATGTCGCCCGGATCGTGACGGCCATCAGCGGGAAACCGACTGCCAGCCAGTACGAGCGGTAGTGCAGGTGGCGCCAGGCCCACAGGCCGGCCGCCGCAGCGGCCAGGCCCGCGAGCAGCATCAGCAGGGCGTCACGCATGGGTGGTCACCCCTGCTGGGACGATCGAGCTGGCCCGGTAGCTGATGCCCCATCGGGCCTCGCCGCCCCGGGACATTTCCCAGACGTAGCCGACCAGGCCGATGGGGGTGACGTCCTGTCCGGCGGCCACCTGGGGCTCGCCGGAGGTGCCGACCTTGACGAGTTCGATCCGGCCGAACTCGTCCTCCACCGACAGGACGATCTCGTAGACGGTGTTGCCGTGCTTGTCGGTCTTGATCTCGCCGGTGTCCTGGTTGAGGACGCGCGGGCGGGGTGCGCGGACGCAGACGAACTGCAGCTTGGTCACGTCGACCGGGATCGGAATGGTGCGCATCTTGTGGACCTCCTTAGCCTCATGGCCAACATAGTTAACTAGGTTGGCCTGGTTGTCAATGTTCTCTCGGTTGGCTTGGTCGTGTTGCTGTGCTGAGATAAGGGGCGATGGTCAAGAAGACGGGACGGCCCGGTTACCTCCAGATCGCCGACGATCTGCGCGAGCAGATCCGCGGCGGGTCTCTGCCGCCCGGCTCCCCGTTGCCGTCGACCACCCAGCTCGCCGCCCGGTACGACGCCTCGCTCAGCGTCGTGAAGCTCGCGGTCGGGATCTTGCGGACCGAGGGCCTGGTCATCGGCCAGCAGGGCAAGGGCGTGTTCGTCCGGGAAGACGTCCAAGACGTCGAGCCGGGGCCGGCGGGCGACTTGGCGAGCGAGGTCATCGCGCTACGCACCGCCGTACAGGACTTGTCGGAACGCTTGGCGCGGGTAGAAGAGACCTTGTCTCAGCGATCCGAGACGTAGGGCCGCCGTTCCGCACCCTTAAGCCGGTGACGTGGCGGGCCAGCCGTGCCGACGCATCCCCGGAGGCGCTGCCACGGAACATGGCCTTGTCCTCTCGCCGGATGCCGACCAGGACCGCCACGAAGCCGACGGTTACGACCGCGCTGAGCGCCAGGGCGATGATCAGAGGCAGCGCGCTCACGACCAGATCACCCCGATGGCAGCGGCGCTGACCGGGCCGCGCGGGGGACGGCGGGTGATGGAGCGACGCCGGGCGGTCCTGCGTCGGGCCTTCTCGAGCCGCTCCCAGCGCTGACGGGCGAGGCACTTGCTGCAGTGGATCTGTCCGGGCTTCAGGAGCGCGCCGCAGGCGCAGTCGGGGCTCTCCTCCGGTGGGGCAATCGTGGTCTCTGTCATGGTCTGTTCTCCTTCCGTCGCAGGTAGTGGTGCGTTGTGACACCGAGAGTGCGGCGGAAGGGCAGGACGAGATCACTACACGACGGGACATGTTCAAGACGTCCCGTCTACGATTGCCACGTCCCTGGACGTCCTGACGCGGCAGGTGAGATGGCCAACGAGCGACTACGCGCGGCCCTTCTGGAACGCGGGGTGAGCATCGCCGAGCTGGCGACGGCGATCCAGGTGGACCCCAAGACCGTCGAACGCTGGATCACCAAAGGCCGCGCACCATACCGAAAGCACAGGTACGCCGTCGCCACCCACCTGGGGATAGACGAGGGCTACCTATGGCCCGAGGCCCTGACGCGGGAACAGGTCGCCTCAGCGTCCGAGAGCGAGATCGTCACCGTCTATCCGCACCGCTGGGCCGTCCCCCGGGACGCCTGGGGACGTCTGTTCGCCCAGGCCCAAAACGAGATTGGCATCCTGGTCTACAGCGGCCTGTTCCTCGCCGACGACGCCGGCATCGTGCGCATGCTCGGCGAGAAGGCCGCCGCCGGAGTGAGGGTGCGCATCCTGCTCGGCGACCCCGGCAGTCCCGAAGTCGCTCAGCGCGGCGCGGACGAGGGCATCGACGACGGCATGGCCGCCAAGATCCGCAACGTCCTCGTCCTCTACCGGCCCATCCGCGGCCTGGACGGGGTGGAGATCCGGCTCCATCGCACGGTGCTGTACAACTCCATCTACCGCGGCGACGACCAGCTCCTCGTCAACACCCACGTGTACGGCGTGCCCGCCGGCAACGCCCCCGTCCTGCACCTGCGCAGAGTGTTAGGCGGGGACATGGTCACCACCTACATGGAGAGTTTCGAACGGGTGTGGGAGCAGGCCACGCCAGTAGAGTCCTGAGTCATGCCGCGCCGGATCGACTACTACGACGACCCCAACGCACCCAAGCCGAACAGCCTCGTCCCGTCCGTCAACGTCGTCGTCACCAACGACGCCGGGGACATCCTCATGATCCGCCGCAGCGACAACGACAACTGGGCCGTCCCCGGCGGCGCAATCGACCTCGGCGAATCCCTTTCACAAGCCGCCGTACGCGAGACCCTCGAAGAGACCGGGGTGTTGTGCGAGATCACCGGCCTCGTCGGCACCTACACCGACCCCCGCCACGTCATCCTCTACACCTCTAATGGCGAGGCCCGGCAAGAGTTCTCCATCGTCCTCACCGCCCGTGCCGTCAGCGGGGAGCCGACCCCCAGCAGCGAATCCACCGAGGTCCGCTGGGTGCTACGGGACCAGGTCGAGATGCTGCCGATGGACCGCTCAATGGCACTGCGGATCGGCCACTACCTCGCCGGCACCGCCCTGCCACACATCGGATGAGCCATGACCTTGCTCGTGCACCTCACCCCGGCCAAGAACATCCGCTCGATCCGGAGGGCGGGCATCCGCGCCGTCAGCGTGGGGCGGAGCGATGCGACAGGCGTCTATTGCCTGCCGGTGTTGCCCTCCTACCAGATCACTTATCAGTGGGGCCGTGAGCTGCGGCGTAGTGGTCAGCGCACTCTCGTTGCCGTCCACTTCCGCATCCCCGACGACGAGCCGGTGTTGGTGGGCCACTACAACGCCCCGCCGGTCGAACTCGGCAGTGCCGCAGCCGCGGCCCTGATCGCCGAGCAACAGGACGCTCGCGGATACGAACTCCTGGTCCCGCGCCCGATCCTGGCCAGCGAGATTCACCGCATCAGGGGCGTGAAGCAGGTGACCGGGTGGCGCTATATGCCCAACGCACACGGCATGCCGCCCTGCGGATGCCCGATCTGCAACCCTCGCGGAGGGTATGGCGCAGCCAAGATCCGTAAGGCATACATGGCTGATGATTGAGCCTCTCGGTCAGCGGTCCGACAGCTCGCGCAGCTTCGTCTCAACCGCGTCAACAGCGGCCAGGATGCACGGCGTAGATGTCTTGATAGAGCGGCTCACCAAGTGGTCCGGACCGTAGCGGGAGTGTATTTCAGCCAGTCGCTCATGTACGTCCAGGTGCCGGCCGTCGGGGCCGGTGGTCATATCGCAGAAGGTCAGCGCATCGGTCAGCTCTCGCCGCTCGGGGGCGAACTCCTTGGTCAAGGCGTCGTACAGGTCGCGTTCCGTGGCCTCGTTGACCGCGCAGGAGTGATGGGCGACGAGGCGGCACAGTCGCTCGTCGGCGCCCGCCACATCACGCAGGTAGCGGGCGCCGTCGAGGGGGTGAAACCCGGTGTCGACCAACTCCGGGGAGTAGCCGATGTCATGCAGGTAGGCGGCGGCGGTCAGCGTGTCGGCCTCGTCGCCGAGGATCGGGGCCAGCGACACGGCCTGCACCGCCACCCCCTGGGTATGCGCCCAGCGCCGAGGCAGCGGCTTGGCTAGGAGTCGTTCGGCCAGATCACGCGCCCAGGCAGCTTGCTCCACGAGACAGACGATAGGCGCACCCGCCCCTGTGCGACCTAGGGCGCCAACCCAGACGTCCTAGGACGTCCTACTCGTCGGAGCGGACGAACCGGCCCTTGCCTTGCCGGGACACGATCAGCCCTTCGCGCTCCAGCTCCGCGAAGGCCTGCCGTACCGTGTTGCGCGATGCCTCGTACAGCCAGCGAAGTTCCGCTTCGCTGGGCAGCAGGTCTCCGGCACCGAGGTCGCCCCGCTCGATTCGCCGCCGCAGCTCGCGAGCGATGAGCTGATACCGGTAGGAGGCATCGACCGGGGCGTCAGCGCCTTGCACGAGCCGCCCCTTCGAGGGAACCGTCACGATCAACCCCTCCGCCTCCAAGGCCCGCAACGCGCGACGCACCGTGTTACGGGCAACGCGGAACTCCGCCGTCAGAGCGATCTCAGAGGGCAGCGCCTGCCCCGCCGGATAGACACCCGTCGTGATCCGCTCGCGCAGCCGCTCAGCCAGCTTGCCGGAGACGCGTTGCCCGGTCAGCCACGCCTTGCGCCGTTCAGGAGCGGTGTGCATCGAGAATCTTCGTCAGGTCGATACCGAGTTCGCCCTGTTCGCCCTCGCGCCAGCCGTCCCGCGCCGCCTTCTCGATCCGGTCGGCCGCCGGAAGCAGGCGTAGGCACGAGACCCGCTCGTCGTGCTGGTCACCCCAGTAGAACCACAAGAACGCGAGATGGACGTAGACCCGGCGGGGCCGTAGCCGGCTGTCGGTCACATCGAGGGCGGGCCGGTTCTTCTCATCCACGATGAGGACCGCCGTGATCCCGCGCTGTTCCAGCTCATCCCGCAGCTCCGTCAAGAGCTGTTCCTGATACTCGCGCTGCCGCTTCTGGACCGGCCGCAGTTGCTCCATGCCCTGACACGCTCCTTTCGGCCTGATGGTGGGCGCGCGCATCGCGCCCGTGCCGAACGAGCTTCCGTCGAGGCGGGGGAGCCTCTACACCGCGACTAAGGGACGTCTAGGGACGTCTCGTGTTAACGTCGCAGGCAGAGCTGCTGCCCCAGGAGGTACACCCCCGTGAGCGACACCCTGCGCCATGCCCTTGCCCGGGCCAGGCTCGGAACCGTCGACGTCGCCGCCGCCCTCGAAGTGGACCCCAAGACAGTCGACCGCTGGCTCAAGGGCCGCATCCCCTACCCGCGCCACCGCTGGGCGCTCGCCGACATGCTGCAACTCGACGAGGGAGACCTGTGGCCCGACGTCGCCCAACCGCGGCGAACCATTTCCCACGAAGTGAAAGCCGTCTATCCCCACCGCTGGGCCGTACCGCAGGCCATCTGGCGGCGGCTCTTCCAGGGCGCAAGTCGCGAGATCGACATCCTGACCTACAGCAGCCTGTTCCTCGCCGAGGACACCGGCATGATCCGCCTGCTCGCCAGCCAAGCCCGCGCAGGCGTGAAGATCCGCATCCTTCTCGGCGACCCGGACAGTCCCGAGGTGGCCGCCCGAGGAGTCGAGGAAGGCATCGGGGCCGACGTCATGGCCGCCCGAGTACGCAACGCCCTCATGCTGTACCGGCCGCTGCGGAAGGTCGACGGGGTGGAGATCCGCCTCCACCGCACGACGCTCTACAACTCCATTTACCGGGCCGACAGCGAGCTTCTCGTGAACATCCACGCGTACGGCACATCGGCAGCTCAAGCTCCCGTGCTGTACCTGACGGCCACCAAGGACGAAGACAGCACAGCCGTCTACCTCACCAGCCTCGAACGCGTCTGGGCCACGGCCGAACCGCTCCGCTGACGACCCGCCCTGCTGCCAGAAGCTAATTTTCTTCTCGCTATTAAAGCGGTCCGCCTACGGCGGCCCGCGTCGCGCGCCGATCGGCCAGCCGGCCGGGCTGCGGCTCTTCGGCCGGTCCCGGCCGACGCCGCCCGCGCGCTCCCAGCCGCCGAGACGGAACGCCGAACCATCGAAGACCACCGCGGCCAGGACGACGACCAGGCCAATGCGGCCCACCTCGCCGAGGCGGTCAGAGGGAAGAGCTGCAAGGGGCTCCGCCCCCTGCACCCCCGGCCCTCCTCGGAGATGAGCTGGAGACTGTGCAGGTGGGGCCGGTCATCTCCTCGTCGGTCACCCCGGAGGGAGGCCAGACCGGCCGCCCAAGGTCAAGCCGTCGACTGCGAGCAGGACAACCAGCGAGCGCGGAAGGTCACCGAGAGGCATGTACACGCGAACGACGGCTTGACCCCAGGCGTCCGGCCCGGCATGGCTACGCCTGCCCGACGAGGAGATGACCGGATCTCCGGTATGAGACGGTAATGCTCAACTCACTTGTAGACATTCGGCATTGGGATTTCATTGATACCTTCGTGTGGCCTCAGTGGCACCGCCTGGGTACTAATGACTTGCGATCCCGTTGTCTCTGCGACTCCATGGATGTTGATCAGCGCATCGCGGATAACAGTCGCCTGGATGCCTTGCTGGAAAGGATTGTCAAGCATCAGAAATCCCGGGTGGCAACAATCGGCACCAATGTCTGAGTCGAGAAAAAGAAGCGCTCTACTATAGGCAAGGAAGAATAGGACCCTTGCCTCTGCTCCGAGTTGCTGATCCCATGGACGGGTACCTACGAAGAAAGTAAGATCGTCCGCACTTACGGTAACAGCACCGTCAACCCAGCCACGATCCCGGAACGGTTCGAGGAACTCGTTCATGCGATCGGCGAGTAGAGCACACCGGTCAACAGGACTTATGCGAGAATGAGGAGACTTCTCCGCGTTTCTTGTGAGGATCGCGATTTCGTCGGCTATGGTATCGACAGCGCTTGCAGCTTCGACTTTCCGTGAGAGGATTTGCCTAATGGCAGGGAAAGTTGTGAGTCTTTGTTCAAGGCGAGCTATTTGCGACGCAAGATCTTCCAAGGACCCCAGGAACGGGGCCAGAAGAATTGCACGTTCCTCGTTAAGTAGCTTAGCTAGACGCTCATGCTCTCGACGTAAATGACTTTCCCGATCTCTCGCGACCTGGAGATCCCTTGAGGTTCGAGCGATAGCCTCAGCTAGCTCACTAGCCTCTGCTGAAAGCGTTCGTTTCTCTAGCTCCGCCCTCCGCTGCCGTAGATCTTCTGTTACCGGTTGGGTGCATAAGTAACAAGCATCTAGGGCGTGAGGCCTTCTTGGATCGACGGCCTGCTCACAAGCAGGACAAACGCGAACAGGTAAAGCGTCGAAAGCCTCTACAGAAGCTATGAGCCTATCCATCCGCGCAAGTTCGGCTGTCACCATCGCATGCGAACTAGTATATTCGGCATGCAATTGCTCTAAATTGACGACGTCTTCTGCCGCTAGTCGAAGCAACTTGGAGGCTTCTTCGTATTGACTAGCTAGAGTGCGGTCGTATCCGGGAGTGTCGGAATTGGCAGAACTCGTGTTGCCTATTAGAGAGTCAATTTCCGATGCTAATTGCGTGCGACGCGCATAGGCCCTATCCAGCTCGGCGCCCAGCTCATTTTGAGCCCGAGAAAGCTCACCGACGTCATGGACTACGGGGATCCCAAGTTGCGTCGATATAGCCTCTACGGCACGGTCGGTACTACTGTTCACATCACGCTGCACAGCCTGTGCTTCGGTAAGTCGCTTTCGTGCCTGATTTAGCTCGAACTCATTGGTTTCATACCTCTCTCGTGCAAACCCGAGCAGCAGACTGATTACAGCTCGGCGCAAATATTCATGTTCTTGATTAGCAAAGCTTGTCCAAGAATCCTCATTTCGGTAAATATGACGAAGAACACTGCGAAAGGTGAGTGGAATGACTTCGGAAGCGGTGAGGGCGCTGATTCCTTTGGGTATGTTGATACTCGGCCATCCAAGCTCGTTCATTATGAACCCAGAGAACGCCGCCGCAGACAGTTCTATGTCATCGACAAATACCTTACCGATATTAGGACGTCGAAGATTTCGACGAATTCTTCTGATTGTGCCGTTGAGAGCGACTACTAGAGAGATCTCCACATACTCGTCGGCCACAGCGCTGCCTAGAGCGTCGATCACTCCGCCGCGGTCTCCAAAAACGTAGTCGATAGCCTTTAGTGTGGTTGTTTTTGAACTGTTTCGCACACCGGTCAAAACATTTAGGCCGACGGGACGAAAAGAATATTCCTCGAATTCCCCTGACTCGTGGACCATAGTAAGGGAATGTATTCGGAGGCCGGAAGTTGCCCGGTTGACAAGGACACCACTCACGGCTGAATCTCCTGACGATAGGGAAGGGCTCCTACCTCCGTCGGGAATATGTTGTAGATAAGATCTTTCAAGTCACTCCCTGACATCGTGGCAAGATTTCCGCGCATCGCTTCGCATCGTTCAACCAGAGGTGTGAACTGATCCATGTGCGCTAGGCGACGTGCAAGCCTTACTCCGGCAGCCTTCAGCTTGACGCGCTCAGGAGTGTGGCTTGCGGTAATAGTGATCAGCTCGCGCGAGGCGAGAAAAGCTAGGAACTGACGATAGCGAGTATCCCAAGGTCCGTACCGATACCGAATCATAGGCGCCTCCACTTCCCCTCGCATTGCCGCCCTAAATATTGGTTGTTGGGATTTTTGGCCAAGTAGTGAAACGTGTGCCGTCTCAAGAAAGGCGGGATAGCGTACAAAGAAGTCGAGTTTAGCAAACTTGGTTCTGCCGGCGATGTAGGGACCTGGTTCGTCTCCGCATACAAGTATGAGGATTAGAAGCCGCGCAGCATGAAAGTCGGGACAGTCATCAGGATCCCATGGCCTATGAAGAGGAGGGGCTACTAATTCCCCTAGCTTACGAGGCATCAGCATACCTGTTCTGGCAGCGCGCTGTAATGTCTGAGAGAATAGCGTAGGCATTTGCCAAGGTTGTTTCGCCGCTGAGTACCCTTGGCAGTTGGCTAACTTGCAAGATAGTTCGTGCGTAGGATTCCGAACCAGGGGGTATCAGCCCGGCCCGACGCTGCGCCATCACTAAACTACAGATCGCAAATATCTCGTCCGCTAGGTCATCTAGAGCTGCTCGTGTCTTGCCAATGCTTGATCGATATCGGCGACGGTACGCAAGCATGCTTTCGTGCTGCCTCTCGGCTTCTGCCGCTGAGACCTCCGCTGCGTGCAGCTTTTCTTGCAACGTGGTCAGTGGCTCAAGCGTGCCATCGGCCCGACGTCCGGTAACCTTCTGAATGATGTTTTCGATCTTGAGCCGAAAATCCTCGGCTGTAATCTGTGTGGGGGTGGGATTCAAAGCATCGCGACTTATAAAAGTCACTAAGCCTATTAATACGTCCTCGATCTCCTTGTACAGCGCGGGCTGACCTAGAAATTTTTGGACGATTGGTTCGAGCCGCGCGATGGCAGATTGCTCGACCTGTTCTACTGTGCGTGCTTCGACTAGAACTTCCAGACGCTCTACACACCAGGCAACATCGCGGCCGTCGGGGACGGTGAGTCCTTCTAACCTTTTTACGATTGCAGTGAGAACGCCCTCGTCGACCTGTCCTCTTGTCCCGCCTCGTGGAACCGAGAATTGGTGAAGATCCGCTAAGGGTACTTCATTCAGAATAAGGGTAAACCGCGTACTGTCAGGAAGTGGCTTGCCGACGAAGAGCTTTCCTAGGTAGCTTGATTCAGGCTTTCCAACTTTTTCTGGGGAGCAGACAATGGCGACGCTATGTCTCGTTCCCGCCCCCTCTAGTGTCTTTACTTGCCTATATACCGGGACACTGTCCCTCCGGCAAAGTATGTCCTCTAAATCTTCCCATGAAACTTCTGTCCAGCTACCTTCGAGCATGTCTAGGCAGTCTAATAGGGTGACAGCGTCTTGATATGCGAATCCGCGACGACTCCTACGACCTCCATCTGCTGGCGATGCAGTCATTCACTCCCCTGAATGGACATGAAAGTCGAACATACAGTCGATACCTCAGCTATTGGACCGTTCCACGAACTCGATACTTAAAAGACAACCCGGACTTAGTAGACCATCCCTTGTAGCACCAGGCAAGGTTCGC
Source organism: Microbispora catharanthi (assembly GCF_006334915.2). Taxonomy (GTDB): domain Bacteria; phylum Actinomycetota; class Actinomycetes; order Streptosporangiales; family Streptosporangiaceae; genus Microbispora; species Microbispora catharanthi. The sequence continues at coordinate 107,749 of NZ_VDMA02000028.1, read as the reverse complement.
GACGGCCTTTTTGCGGGTCAGCACTGGCTTAGAGGTCCCTCCCGGATCGCCCTTGAAGACCTCTTGTCGGCGCACCTGCTATTGGCGCGGGCCGGCGGCTCGGCACCGATCTACGCCACAGTAGGAGACCGGCCTGACCGATGAGCTGCGGGCCTATCCCTGTTGAGGTGCGGGCATGAGCTGTCGCAGGTCCAGCTCAACCAAGCTGCTCCTCGGGGGGCAACCCGAAAACGGCCGCTTCTGTTCGACCACCGAGGCGGTTGGCTGTTGATGCGGCAGATGCTTTCATGCCAGGTATGCAATCTGTCCCACTCGGTGTCCTCTCTCGTCTGGATCTTGAAGGGGCCGTGCGCCGGGAGGCCGATACCGTCGAGCCGCTGATCCCATCGTCGCCGGGTACGGCGGAGCTGAAGGAGGACAGCGCTCTTTTTGCCGCTTGGCTGGGCGGGCAACTCCGGGCGGGGCTGCCGACCGGCCGCGGCCTGGTCATCTCCGTAGCCAAGCCAGTGACCGGCAGTCGGCCGGTCGCGATCTGGGGATTCCCCGAGCGGGTCACCTATAGGGCGCTGACTGACCTGCTCATGACCGCGGCAGAACACGAGGTGGACCGCTCGCCCGAGCGGTACCGGGAGTTCATAGACGCGCCTATGAGATACGCCGAGGAGCGCGGCACCCCACCAGGTGATGAAAACGATGGCTCTCCGTTCGTTGCCCCCTGGCCCTACGAAGCGATCGTTCGGTATGTCGTGAAGGCCGACCTTGCCTCGTTTTACGACTACATTGACCACGACATCCTCGGCCGGGAACTTCTGATCCGTACCGCTGACCACGCCGCTATCGAATGCCTTATGGATCTTCTCGGCGAGGTGCAGGGTCGGCGTTATGGGCTTCCCCAACTGCTAGAGCCTTCAGATCGACTCTCCGACGTCTATGGGAGTCGAGTGTTGCGTGCCGTGCGCCGCAAGCAGTGGCCAGCCTGGCGCTTCAACGATGACTTCCGGATCGCGGTCGAGACGTTCGAGGAGGCCAAGCGTGCATTGGACGATCTGACGACGGCCGCTCGTGACAACGGCCTAGTGCTGAACGAGTCCAAAACCCGTACGCCGTCGATCACCAGCTACTGGTACGAGACCGTGATCAGCCAGGTTGATGTACATCTACCACGCACAGGTGCCCAGCACGATCCGGCCGACTTCGTTGCCGATTACACCGAGGGGGCTCGTGACAGCGACCCCGAGTGGGCCATCAGCTTCCTCGAATCGACCATCACACCCCGAGATGAGGAAACCGGCGCTCAGGCCTCCGAGAAGACGAACCTGCGTGACGCGGACCGCTCCGACATACGGTCTATCCGGCGTGCATTGATCAGACTGGCTGATCCAACGGAATCACGTGCGCTCTCAGTGCTGGCCAAGGTAGAGAGCATCATCGGTTTTGTCCCATCTGTGACCCCATACGTGCTGCAATACCTGCGGGCCATGGCCGCGTTCGACCGGCCTGCAGTGACCCGTACGATTGCGGTCATCACCACGAACGTCAGCCTCAGCGACTGGCAACGGCTCTGCTTGCTTCGCGCCATCGGCAACTTGGAGTTGGTCGACACTGAGTCCTTATCCCAGTGGGTCGAGAGTCATCGCGCACAACGTTTTGAGCCCGCAGTGCGCGCCGAGGCCGCATTCACCCTTGCGGCCGTCGGTCGCATTGACGTGCATGAAGTCACTCGCGCCCTCGACGAGGAACCGTCGGCATTGCTCTCCTGGTACCTGGCGGCCCTACGGCGACTGCACGACCGCGGAACCATCTCTCAGGAGACCTACGACGCGGTCCGCGAAGAGGGCGGCCTACATGCGACGATCCTGGTCGGCCTATGACCCTGGAACCCGTGATGCTCGACATCACAGAAAATGCTCTGGAAGAGCTGATCGCAACGTACGCCAGGCACATCACCACGACGGCCGGCCGCAGGCCAGGCCGGCCCCTGCGTCGTTTCCGAGACGACACCGTCGGCGACACCGCAGCGGCTGACCGGGCCGCGTGCTGGCTGCGCCTAGTCAGTATCGTGGAGATCTATGTAGAGACTCTCCTTCGGCGTCTGGATGGGAAAGAAGCAGGCAAGGCACCTCGCGGTTGGGATGACGTCGTAAAAGCCTTGAAAACACGCCATGCTATCGACGCCAGCGATGCCGAAGGTTGGGCAAAGTTGGAGTCGTGCATCATCGTACGTAACGCGGTCGCTCACGGGCTTGGACGCTTCACGCCAAATCAGTTGAAACAGGAAAAGCCCCGTAAGGTGCGCCTCATCGACGTGCCAGTGCGCGACGGCGCGGTTGTGGTTACCTCCGAAGCTCTCGCTGGCTGCGTTGAGACCTGCCGCGGTTTCGTGACCGCGTTGGACCGCACATCTCAATCCGTCTGAAAGGGCGTTGAGAGGCACTCGCAAGCGGGCGCATCTAGTCGCCCCTCCCAGCTATTGCTCCTGCGATAGTGCTACGCCTCCTGAGTTGTGGGGGTACGCGTAGGACGATCTTTCGGATTAGCTAACCTATCGTAGTCGCCGCGAGATCAGGTTTTTGGTTCGCTCGGACAGTTGCGTAGCGATGAACGTGTCCAGCCGTTCGGGATCTGGTTCGACCCGCCGGGCCTCCACTCGTTCCTCCCAAGTCTCATAGTCCGCCGGATCTCCAGCGGTGACCAGGCCGATGCCGTGGGAGCGGGCTACCTCTGCGATGTCGCTGACGATGTCCTCCATGGCGACCGCTTCAGTCGTGGGCACATGCGCCAGAACGTAAGAACGTGTGGCAGATCGACGATGGGCCAGCGCCTCGAATACCGCCTGCACGTTCAAGGCGGCAGCGAGCTTGATCTCAAAGGTAATTAGCTCCAAGTGTTTGCCCGGCACGTAGGCGAAGGTACGGATCTCCACGCTCACGACGTCCGGTCGGGACCAGGTACCTCCCGTGACTCGGCGCCCCTGTAGGGCAGTGACTTCCACCGCTAGCGGATCCGCTCGGTGATCCTTGGCCCAATCACCCGCAATCACACTGCGCATCGGTTCATACAGCGCGAGTTCACTCTGGATGACCGCCTCGACCTCGCGAGCTGGGTCCGTCGCATCAACCGCCACCGAAACCACATCGGCCAGTGGCCCGGTTTCCACATACCGTCGGATCGTGCCCCCTCTGCCCCGTCCGCGGATGACCACGCCGGCATCCACCAGAGCATCACGCGCCCCCCAGTATCGATCCGGATCCCACCCGAGTCGCTTTCGGACGGCCAGATTGCTAATCGCCGACCCGTCTTGCGGCACACACTCCAGTACGGCTTGTTGGTCTGGCGCCAGGTCCATGACCGTCATCATGCTCCAGAGGAGAAGCGACCTACCAGAGCAAGTCGTGCGCCAGCCAAGAGACCCCCATCGCAGAGGGGCGAAACAGGCACCTGGCCTGACGCCTGAGTGCGCGGGATATGCGCGGGATGATCTCCGCCGAACCTAGCCGACTCAGAGGACCAGTAGCAGGTCGGAGGCGGTGCAGGCGCACGAATCGTAGTGCTCTTGAAAACCGCTAGGCCGGGTGACCGGTCTCGTGGGTTCGAATCCCACGCTCTCCGCTCAAGACATCGGAAACCCTCGAACCTACGGGTTCGGGGGTTTCCTTGTGTACGGGGGTTGGTTGTCGCGGGTGGGATCGGTGATCAGCTCGCGGATGAGTTCTCCGGTGGCGGCGACCACCCGGACGTGGAGATCGTTTCGATGGGGACCGGACAAGCTGGACAAGCCCCGGCGCTGCCGCTGGTAACAGCGTGATCGCCCAAGAAGGACGTGGCTGTGGCGTTCTACGTAGCCGAAGGTTATGACTGAAGCGGCGGCGCAGGACGACTTCGACGGCGGGTAGCGGGTTCTATGGGCTTCGGCAGAGGTTCCCGGTGGCGGCGGCTGGCCCTGGCGTTGACGGCATTGAGCGGCCTGGCTGCGGCTCCAGCCGTACTGCTGGCGTTCGATCTCACCCAGCCCTGGGCGGTCGCGCTCGCGGCGATCGGCTCAGCGATGATCGTTTCTGGCTCGGCCCTGTGGTGGGAACGGGCCAAGAGGCTCGCTCAGTACAGCGATGAGCAGGTTCTGAAAGTTCAGGACGGCTGCCTTGTTCTGGCGGACGGATCGCTCCCCCGGGCGAGTTCCATGGAAGACCCCGTAACCCTGGGTGTTCATCCAGCCGGGCATCGTGAACAGAGCACCAGGTCGAACGTGACTCGCGGCGACGCTCGGGAGCAGCCGCGAACAGTGCCCGTCTACATCCCACGAGACGTCGACGACGGCCTGCGGGAGCTGCTGGCACGAGGAGGATTCGTTCTCGTCGTCGGAGACTCAACCGCCGGAAAGACCCGTGCTTCCTGGGAGGCAGTGCGCGCGACTCTCCCGGAGCACACGATCATCGCGCCTGTGGACCGAGACGCGGTTCGCGCCGCACTCTCCGTCGTCGCCGAGCGGCGTCGCTGCGTCCTGTGGCTCGACGACGTAGAAGGTTACCTGGGCAAGGGCGGACTGCGCCGCAACGACGTGCAGCGCCTCATCAGCGGCAAGGACCATCACCGCGTCATTGTGGCCACGCTGCGAGCGGCCGAGGAGGAACGGCTGACAGCGCATTCGACGGAGGAAGGACGGCAGGCCGGCAAGGACGTGGAGGAGACCCTGTCGCAGGCCCACCGCATCTACCTGCCCAGGATGTTCAGTGCCTCAGAACGGGAGCGCGCCCGTGCGAGGGACTGGGATCCGCGTATCGCTCAAGCACTCGATCACGCCGATGACTATGGGATCGCGGAATACATAGCAGCGGGACCCGAGCTCCTTCGCGACTGGCAAAACGCCTGGAGCCCGAACACAGAACACGGCGCGCCCACCCACCCACGGGCGGCAGCGCTGATCAGCGTGGCGGTCGAACTGCGGCGTGCGGGGCATTCCGCCGCCATTCCTCGCACCCTGCTTGAGCAGCTTCACGAGCACTATCTCTCGGCCCACGGCGGATCGAGGTTACGACCGGAGCCCCTGCCGGCGGCTTGGGAGTGGGCGACCAAGCCGCGGCGTGCCACCACCGCGCTTCTCCAACCTGTGGACCATGAGCGGGTCGAGGTGTTCGACTACCTGGTCGACGTCGCTCAGCGCACTGCCGGTCCGGGCCACGAGATCGCCGCGAAGGTTCTGCTCGCCGCGCTGCCCGACTGCTCTCCTTCTGACGCGGACGCGATCGCCACCACTGCCTACGACCACGGCCACTTCGAGGTCGCGGTTGCCGGTTGGCAAGCCGCAGGCGTCCTTCCCCAGGAGACGGCTGCGGAGACCCTCACCAGGCGCAACAACCTCGCCCGCGCGCTACGCAAACTAGGGCGGCTGCACGAGGCGGAGGCTGAGCACCGCGCCGTGATCGCTCAGCGCACTCGTCTCCTCGGGCCACGACATGCGGACACGCTGATCAGCCGCGACAACCTCGCCAACGTCATACGTGATCTCGGCCGTCTGCCCGAGGCCGAGGCCGAGCACGGGCAGGCGTTGGCAGCACTCACCGACGTTCTCGGTCCGGAGCATTCGTTCACATTGTTCAGCCGGGACAACAGGGCTACCACCCTGCGCCTGCTCGGGCGCTTGCAGGAGGCCGAGGCGGAGCACCGATCCGTGGTGCGGATTCGCACCCGCCTCCTCGGTCTCGATCACCCCGACACCCTGGTCAGCCGGGACAACCTGGCCGCCACGCTACGTGATCAGAAGCGGTACGCCGAGGCTGCGACCGAGTACGAGGCGGTCCTGCACAGCCGCATTCGCGTTCTTGGCGAAACCCACCCGTACACCGCGGCCACCAGGGCAAGCCTTTCCGCGCTCAGGGCCCAGAAGAACGTCTCGCCCGAGTAGACCACCCGGCTGCCGAAGACCGTTCGAGCAGCACCACTTGTAAGCGGCGGCGTCGCCACCTGGACAGTGGAGATCGCGGCCGGAGATCGCCGTCCGACGGCGGTGAAAACCGGGTGACCGTTCCGCGTCGCCTGCCGGAATCCGGCATGGGCGATGAGTTTTGTCGGTGGTGCCTGTCAGGCTTGCCATGAACCACAGATCCTTGTGGGACCCCGGGTTGGGACGCCAGCCAGGACCAGGTCGTTACCCGACAACCCCTGATCGAGGTGCCGTGTCCATCGCACAGCTTGATTCGCCTGCCGAACCCGCTACCGCCGTCTCAAGGCGCACCCCGGCCGTGATCCGGCTGCTGGTGCTCGCCACGTTCGTGGTCATCCTCAACGAGACGATCATGATCAACGCGATCCCGCGGCTGATGGGCGCTCTGCACATCACCGAGCAGACCGCGCAGTGGCTCTCGACCGCCTTCATGCTGACCATGGCCGCCGTCATCCCGATCACCGGATGGTTCCTGCAGAGGGTGTCCACCCGTCACGCGTACGCCACGGCGATGGGTTTGTTCCTGTTCGGCACGGCGCTGGCCGCCGTCGCGCCGTCGTTCGAGGTGCTGCTGGGCGCCCGCATCATCCAGGCGTCAGGGACGGCCGTGATGATGCCGCTGCTGATGACCACGTTGATGCAGGTGGTGCCGGAGTCGGAACGGGGCCGCGTGATGGGCAACGTCAGCCTGGCCATCTCGGTCGCGCCCGCGATGGGTCCGACGGTCTCGGGCTTGATCCTTCAATTCGGGTCCTGGCGGCTGCTGTTCGCCGTGGTGCTCCCCATCGCCGCGCTGATCACGTGGCGCGGCCTGAAGCAGCTCAAGAACGTCGGAGAGACCCAGGTCGGTGCGATCGACTGGTTGAGCGTGGTGACCGCCGCCGCCGGCTTCGGCGGCCTGGTCTACGGGCTCAGCCGGTTCGAGGGCGGTGACGTCCGCGTGGCCGCCGCGATCGTGGCAGTGGGCCTGGCCGCCATCGTCGTCTTCGTCGTCCGCCAGCTGTCGTTGCAGAAGCGTGGCGTGCCGCTGATGGACCTGCGCACCCTGCGCCACCGCACCTATACGGTCGCGCTGGTCCTGATGTCGGTCGCCTTCATGGCGATGCTCGGTTCGATGATCCTGCTGCCGCTGTACCTGCAGAACGTCCGCGAGCTCAGCCCTCTGGAGACCGGACTCCTCGTGATGCCGGGCGGTCTCGCGATGGGGCTGCTCGGTCCGGCCGTGGGCCGTCTGTTCGACCGGTTCGGCGGCCGGGTTCTGGTCATTCCCGGCGCGATCGGAATCGCGCTCGCGCTCGCCGGCCTCACCCAGGTCACCATGACCATGCCGTACTGGCAGCTCCTGGGTCTGCACGCGCTGTTGATGGTGAGTCTGGCCGCGACCTTCACCCCGGTGTTCACCCTCGGGCTCGGAGCGGTTCCCCCGCAGCTCTACTCCCACGGCAGCTCGATCCTGAGCACTCTGCAGCAGGTCGCCGCGGCCTTCGGCACCGCGCTCGTGATCACCGTGATGAGCGCGCGAGCCGATGCCCTGAAGTCGGCGGGAGTCGCAGAGGCGCTCGCCAACCTCGACGGCATGCGGCTGGCCTTCGTCATCGGCGCGGTGCTGTCCTTGGCTGTGGTCGTCACCGCCGTGCTCCTGCCGGCCCGAGCCGGCAGCGGCGTCGAGGTCGAGGAATCCGGCCGATGAAACCGGCGTGACGCCGGTGGAGCGGAACGCCTGGCGTTGACCTCAAGCGGGACGTCCACTCCAAGCGTTGCCCGTTCCGCCGCATCGAGGGCTCGGCATCGCCCCAGAGAGTTTGGGGCAATGCCGAGCCCTCGATCGTCATGAGCTTCCCCGCTGCTCGTCCACTCTTCGGCATCGGCACGGGCAGTCCTGCCTCCACCCGGACCGCCGGCCCGCGCACGCCGCCGCTCCGTTCCCCGTGCGCGCCGCCGCTGTTCCCGTCCGCTCCGTTCCCTGTGCGCGCCGCCGCTGTTCCCGCGCATGGCTCCGCTCCGGTCGGTGTGCCGGTGGGACCGCCCGCGGGCCGCCCGTCACGATCCCGCACGCGGCCGGTGTGAAACGGCTGACATTGCGTGCAGTTGGCGGAGTAGTTCTCTTCTCTCTGCGTTTCCTTGCCCCGCCGGGCGCTGCCTTCGTTAACTCGGAACAACCGCGTGAAACGGATTCCGAGAAAGGAGTGCGCGGTGACCGAGGCAGAAGTGCGCCGGCTCGTACAGGAATGGTACGACGCGCTGGACCGGCACGACCCCGTGGAAAAGGTGATTCCTTTTCTCGCCACCGAGGGCCTGGTCATGGAATTCCCCGAGGGCACGCTGAACGGCATCGAGGACTTCCGCAAGTGGTACGACACCGTGACGCACCGGTTCTTCGACGAGATCCACGAGCTGAAGTCCGTCGACGTGACCCCGACCGGGCCGGGCCGGGCGGACGTGCGGGTCGTCGTCAACTGGCAGGCCACGATCTGGGACGCGCCCGCGCCCAAGAGCACCTGGCTCGGCTTCGACGCCACGCAGACGTGGTCCGTCACGGCCGAGGACGGCGCTCCCAGGATCCTCACCTACGTGGTCGAGGACCTCGCCCCGATGCCAGGGTCGGCCTCCCTCTAGCCCTCCGGCGACATCCGTCCACAACCCAGCAAGCAGAGCAGTAAGGAGCGCAAGCATGAGCGAGCTCACCGCCGCACGCGTGTACGAGGCCTACGACGCCCTCATGTCGGGCGACCTGGCCAAGGCCGAGCAGTACTGGGACCCGGCGGTCCGGTTCCTGACCCCCGGCCACCACCCGTACGCGGGCTGGCACGAGGGCCTGGAGGCATTCGTCGCCTTCATCAACAAGGTGCACGAGGTCTCCGGCGGCACCTTCGCCATGGACCCCGTCACCGTGCTGGTCAACGACGTCGACGGCTACTCGGTCGACGTCAACCGCACCTACGCCACCCGCGGCCACGCCTCCTCCGACAGCACGTCTCCGTTCGACCGTCTGGAGATCGAGGGCCTGCACCTGCTGAAGTGGGAGAACGGCCGGGTCGTCGAGGGGCGCGGCGCCATCTTCGGCGACGGCACCACGGCGTTCAACATGTGGTGGTCGCCGGTGAACCCCGACGGCACCCGCACCGTGGTCTGAGAGGTCGGCGTGCGCTGGTCACACGCCGCCCTGAACTGCGGCGACCTCGACACCACCGAGAAGTTCTACACGACCTGGTTCGGCGCCCGCAGGGTGAACGAGTTCGACCTCGGCGACCTGCGCATCGTCTTCCTGCGGCTGGGCGACGCCTACCTGGAGCTGTTCGGGCAGGCCCGCCCGCCCGCGGGGGAGACCCCCGGAGGTGACGGCCATCCGGTCGCCGGCACGGTCAGGCACATCGCCTTCCAGACCGACGACCTCGACGGCTTCCTGCGCCGCATCGAGGGGCAGGCCGAGATCACCCTGGGCCCACTCGATTTCTCCGCCCACATCCACGGCTGGCGCAGCGTGTGGCTGCGCGACCCCGACGGCGTGATCGTCGAAGTGAGCGAGGGATATCGGGACCGCGCCTGACGGTGGTACTCGCGATACCAGCACAGGTCGATTCTGGAGCTCGCGGCCGCCGCCGGAAAAGCTTTATCGGAATCCCCCCGTTCGCAACGCCCTAGGAGAGGAAGATGAGCAAGCGAAGCGAGCGAATGACCGGGCGCTGCGCGTTTCGCAAGGCGATCGAAAGCGTGCCTCCGGCAAACGCCGAGGACCGCTGCGAGGTGACGGCATGAGCAGCGTCACCGGATCGGTCCCCGCGAGCATCGGAGAAACGCACGACCGCACTCGGTGGTTCGCGCTCCCCGTCATTCTCGTCGGCACGTTCATGACAATTCTGGATTTCTTCATCGTGAACGTCGCCATTCCGTCGGCCCAGGCGGAACTGAGCGCCAGCGACGCGCAGATCCAGTTCGTCGTCGCCGGCTACGGCGTCGCGTACGCCTCGGGCCTGATCACCGGCGGACGCCTCGGCGACCTGTACGGCAGGCGCAGGGTGTTCGCCATCGGCCTCACGGCGTTCACCGTCGCCTCGGCCCTGTGCGGCCTGGCGGTGAGCGCGGAGATGCTGGTGGTCTCCCGGGCCCTGCAGGGCATGGCGGCCGCGCTCATGTTCCCGCAGGTCCTGTCCATCATCAACGTCACGTACACCGGTGACGACCGGCCGCGGGCGTTCGCCGGGTACGGCGCCGCCCTCGGCCTCGCCACGGTCGGCGGGCAGGTGATCGGCGGCCTGCTGATCGCCTCTGACGTGCTCGGGCTGGGCTGGCGCGCCTGCTTCCTGGTGAACCTGCCCATCGGCCTGGTCACGTTGCTCCTGCTGCCGCGACTGGTCCCCGAGTCGCGTTCCGAGAGCGCGCGCGGTCTCGACCTGGTCGGTGTGGCCATCGTGTTTCCCGCCGTCCTGCTGCTGCTCGTGCCCTTGGTGGAGGGCCGGCAGGAGGGCTGGCCCGCCTGGACGTTCGTCTCCCTGGCGGCGAGCGTCGTGGTGTTCGCGCTGTTCACGTGGCAGCAGGTGCGCCTGTCCCGGGCGGGCGGCACGCCCCTGGTCGAGCCGTCCCTGTTCCGTTCCCGGTCGTTCGTGACCGGCCTGACCACCGTGCTCGCCGTGTACGGCGGCATGGCCTCGTTCATGCTCGTGATCGCGCTGTACGTGCAGGACGGCCTCCGCTACTCCCCGCTCAGGGCGGGGATGGTCTTCCTGCCCATGGGCGTGGCGTTCTTCGCCACCTCCATGAACGCGGCGAAGTTCATCCGCAGGCTCGGCCGCCGCACGCTCACCGTCGGCGCGATCCTGATCGTCGCCGGGGAGGTCTGCCTCGCGCTGATCACCCGCGACGCCGGCGCCGGGGTGAACCTGCCGCTGTACGAGGTGCTGATGGCCGTGGCCGGCGCCGGGATCGGCATGGTCGGCGCCCCGCTGCTGTCCCAGGTGCTGCTCGGCGTGGAGCCGGAGTACGCCGGGTCGGCCTCGGGTGTGCTGTCCACGGTCCAGCAGATGGCCGGCGCTCTCGGCGTCGCGATCATCGGGATCATCTTCTTCGGCACCCTCAACGGCGCGAGCGTCTCCCCCGCCGCCTACGGCAGGGCGTTCGCGGCGAGTCTCGTCTACCTCATCGCGCTCGCGGCGCTGGCCTCCGTGGTGACCATACCGAACCGGTGGTGGACCGGACGGTTCCGCGCCCGGTGACGCGACCGGACTCAGGAGTTGCCCTCATGTACACCGACATCATCATCGGGGCCGGGTCGGCCGGGGCGGTCGTGGCCGCCCGGCTCTCCGAGGACCCGGACCGCCGTGTCCTGCTGCTGGAGGCCGGCCCCGACTTCCCCGACGTCGAGACCATGCCGGAGGACCTCCGCAACGGCCTCTACCCGTCGTTCATCGACCACGACTGGGGCTTCCGGGCCGAGGCGGTGCCCGGGCGGGAGATCCCGCTGGCCCGCGGCAAGGTCGTAGGCGGCTGCTCGGCCATCAACACCTCGCTGGCCGTACGGCCGCGACCCGTCGACTTCGAGGAGTGGTCCTCCCTCGGCGTGGGCGGCTGGACGTGGGAGGAGGTCCTGCCCTACTTCAACCGGCTGGAGGACGACCGCGACTTCGGCCCGCCCGACCACGGGAAGGGCGGGCCCATCCCGGTCTGGCGGTGGCGGGACGAGCAGCTCGGCCCGCTGCAGGTGGCCCTGCGGGAGGCGTGCAAGTCGCTCGGCTTCCCGGAGACCGAGGACCACAACGCGCCGGACGGCGCCGGGGTCGGCCCGCTGGCCACCAACCAGGTGGACGGGCTGCGGATCTCCACGGCCATCGCCTACCTCGGGCCGGCGCGCGAGCGCGGCAACCTGGAGATCAGACCGGAGACACTGGTCGACAGGATCCTCGTGGAGGACGGCCGCGCCGTCGGCGTCGTCGTCCGCGGCGAGCGGGGCGAGGAGGTCGTCCGGGGCGACCGCATCGTGCTCAGCGCGGGCGCGATCGGCACGCCGGCCATCCTCATGCGGTCGGGGATCGGGAACGCCCAGGCCCTCGGACGGCTCGGCGTCCCCGTGGTCGCCGACCTGCCGGGCGTGGGCGAGAACCTGAAGGACCACCCCACCTGCCTGGTGACCTTCCGCCCGCGGCCCGGCGTGTACGACGAGTCGCTGCCGGTCGTGCAGATGATGCTGCAGGGGACCTACCCCGGCTCCGGCGAGACCGACGACATGCAGATCTACGTCTTCAGTCACGTCGACCTGAACGGGTTCGCCGCCGACCTGCGCGAGCAGATCGGCACCGACAAGGTCTTCATGATCTCGACGGGGGTCGAACGGCCGTTCTCGGTCGGCCGGGTGACGGTCGAGTCGACCGACCCCGCGGCCGCGCCGAAGATCGTCTACAACTTCTTCGACCACCCCGAGGACCTGCGCCGCATGCGGGAGGGCATCCGCCTCGCCCGGCGCATCGCCGAGACCCCGTACTTCCGGCCGTTCGCGATGGGCGACATGGTGCCGTCGCCGGAGGTCATCGAGTCCGACGAGGCGCTGGACGAGTTCATGCGCGCCACCGTCGACAACCACTGCCACCCGATGGGCACGGCCCGCATGGGACCCGACGGGGACCCGGGCGCGGTGGTGGACGAGCGCTGCCGCGTGCGGGGCGTCGAGGGCCTCGTCGTGGCGGACGCGTCCGTCATCCCCGTCACCATCCGAGTCAACACCAACCTCACCTGCATCATGATCGGCGAGCGTGTCGCCGACTGGCTGCGGGCCGACCAGGACTAGAAAATGCCGCTCACCACCGAAATCGCACGTGCGGAGACCGCACCGCCCGCCATCGGCCTGTTCGCCCTCAACGGCGGCGAGACCGTGGAGGACCCCGCCGACATGCGGGACATCGCCCGGCTCGCCGAGGACGCCGGCTACGACTCGCTGTGGATGGGGGAGCACCCGGTGATGCCGGTGCCCCCGCCTCCGGGCGGGTGGTTCCACCCCGGGTACGTCCTCAACGACCCGCTGATCACGCTGTCCCATCTGGCGGCGCTGACCAGCACGATCCGGCTGTGCACCGGCGTCATGCTGCTGCCGCTGCGCAATCCCGTGATCACGGCCAAGCAGGTGGCGACGCTCGACCGGCTGTCGGGCGGGCGGTTCACGCTCGGTTTCGGCATGGGCTACATCAGGGCCCAGGCGGACGCGGTCGGGGTGGCCTTCAGGGGCCGCGCCGACCGCGGCCGCGAGCATCTGGAGGCCATGCGCGCCCTGTGGTACGACGAGCCGCCGGTGGCCTACCACGGCGCCCACGTCGACTTCAGTGGCGTGGAGTCCTTCCCCCGGCCGGTGCAGGCCGACCTGCCGCTGGTCGCGGGCGGCCACAGCGACAAGGCGCTGCGCCTCGCGATCACGCACGCCCACGGGTGGTTCGCCTTCGGCCTGCCGCCCGCGCACCTCGAGGCCCTGCTCATGCGCCTGCGCGACATCGCGCGGACGGTGGAGCGGCCGGCCCGGCTCGGTCCTCTGTCGATCACGGTGTCCCCGCCCAGGGGCGGGATCGACAAGGACATCGTCGAGGCCTACCGGCGCCTGGGCGTCGACCGCCTGGTGCTGTGGGCCCCTCCCAACCTCGGGGCGCGCGGGCTGACGGACTACGTCCGTCGCAACGCCGCCCACATCTCTTCTCCGTGAGTGAGTTGAGGAGATCCAATGGAAACCACCGGCACGGCCGTGTCGACCACGCGGCTGCCGTCGCTGACCGGTATGCGGATCATCGCCGCCGGCATGATCTTCTTCTTTCACGCCCAGTTCGAGCACGTGTTCGCCGACCCCGCCGCGCAGGACGTGTACGCGGCCATCCTCGGTCAGGGCGGGCCCACGGGCGTCGGATTCTTCTTCATCCTGAGCGGGTTCGTCCTCACCTGGTCCGCCAGGGCCGGTGACACGCCGGGACGGTTCTGGCGCCGCCGGTTATTCAAGGTCTACCCGAACCACTTCGTCACGTTCCTGGTCGCGGCGCTGCTGCTGACCTGGCTCGTGACGCCGCCCCAGGCCGGGCCCGCGCTGCTCAACCTGTTCCTGCTGCAGGCGTGGACCCCGAACCTGTCGGTCATGCTCAGCGTGAACTCCGTCTCCTGGTCGCTGTCCTGCGAGGCGGCGTTCTACCTGCTGTTCCCGTTCCTGCTGACGCGGATCAACCGGATCAGGCCGGAACGGCTGTGGTGGCTGGCCGGCGGGCTGCTCGCCCTGATGTGGGCCGTGCCCACCGTCGTCGCCCGGCTGCCCCTGCCCACCGGCGGCCCGAGCATCCCCTGGCACAACGTGTCGCAGTGGGAGTTCTGGCTGGCCTACACCGCCCCGCCGGTGCGCGCGCTCGACTTCGTGCTCGGCATGGTCATGGCGCGCATCGTCCTCAGCGGCAAGTGGATAGGGCTCCGGCTCGGCCCGGCGTTCGCGCTGCTGGTGGTGGGCTTCCTGGCCGCCGGCGTGGTCCCGGTCGTCTACCGGATGGTGGCCGTCACCGCGATCCCGATGGCCCTGGTGATCCCGGCCGCCGCCATGGCCGACGTCAGAGGCACCAGATCGCTGCTGCGCCTTCCGGCGATGGTGTGGCTGGGGGACATCTCGTTCGCCTTCTACCTGTGGCACCGGCTCGTGCTCCGCTTCGGACACATGGCGGTGGGCGCGAAGCGGCAGTGGGACACCCTGCCCGCGCTCGGCATGCTGCTGGCCGCCCTCGCCGTGACCATCGCGCTGTCCTGGCTGCTCTACCGCTTCGTCGAGGTGCCGGCGATGCGGCGCTGGAGCAAACCGCGCCGGCGGCCCGCCGGGGCCGTCGCCCCCGAGGCGGTGGCGGCGCCCGAGGACACGGTCGTCTCTCCCAGGCCCGCCCCCTCCGCCCTTCCCCTTCCGCCGCCGGAGGGATAGTCCGATGGCCGAGCTGTCGGCGGTGCTCGTCCTGCGCGACAGAACGTCCCTCGAGACGTCCCAGGAGGACGGGCACGACCTCGACGAGGCGCTGCGGGCCGCGAGGATGCGGGTCGTCCACGCCCTGCCGGACGAGGTCGTCAAGCACCTCACCGGACCCGACCCGCCCGACCTGCTCCTGCTCCCGTCCTCACTGGGCGCGGACCGCGTCGGCCGGTACGGAATGCTCCTGCGCCGGGGGAACGGGGACCTCCTCGTCCCCCCGGCGCCGGAGGGCGACCCGTCCGGGCGGCACCAGGGGCGCCACACGGCGGTGATGGTCTACCTGGACGGGGAGCTGGCCGACCTGGAGGCCTGCGTCAAGCACGGTTACCACTACCTCGTCCCGCCGTACCGCGGCTCGCTCATCAGGACCCAGCTGATGTGCGACGTGGAGCGGCACCGGCTGGCCCGCGTGGCGGAGGAGGCGGCCCTGGCCGTCTCCCTCCGCCAGTACGAGCGCGAGCTGCGCATCGCCCAGGAGATCCAGGAGGGGTTCCTGCCCTCCGACCTCCCGTGCGCGCCGGGCTGGGAGATCGACGTACGCTTCCGCCCGGCCCGGGCGGTGGCCGGCGACTTCTACGACGCGTTCCCCCTGCTGCAGGGACGCCGCCTGTCCATCGTGGTGGCGGACGTGTGCGACAAGGGGGTCGGGGCGGCGCTGTTCATGGCCCTGATCCGCACGCTGCTGCGGCACACGGCCGAGCACGCCGGGCAGTGGAACCTCTTCGACGGCCTGCCGCCGCTCGAAGCGCTCGCCCGGGACGTCCGGCAGGAGTCCCCCGCGCTCGTGCCGGGGGCGGCGCCCCTGCTGCAGGCCATGACGGGGACCAACCGCTACATGACGAGCAACCACCAGGGGTACTTCGCGACCGTCTTCTTCGGGGTGCTCGATCCGGAGTCCGGCTGCCTGCTGTACGCCAACGGCGGCCACAACCCACCGCTCCTCAGGCGGGTGGGCGGCCGCCTGGAGCGGCTGCAGGTGACCGGACCGGCCGTGGGGCTGCACCCCGACTCGGAGTTCCGCCTCGCCGAGGTGCGGCTCGACCCCGGCGACGTGCTGCTCGCCTACACCGACGGGGTGACGGACAGCCGGGACCCCGAAGGCGAGTTCTACGGGGAGGACCGCCTGTCGGCCCTGGTCCGCGGCCTGGCCGGCACCTCACTGGGGCTGCTGGACCGCGTGGAGGCCGACGTACAGGCCCATCTGCGCGACGGCGAGCAGTACGACGACATCACGATGCTGGCCCTGCGCCGGCTCGCCGGCCGGTGACGGCGCATGCCGATGATCGTGACGGTCCACTCCTGGGGTGGCGGGGTCGGCAAGACCACGGCCGTCGCCAACCTGGGCTATCTGCTCGCCCGGCTGGGCCTGCGGGTCGGCCTCGTCGACGCCGGCCTGCAGGCGCCCGGCCTCCATCTCGCCTGCGGCGTCCCCGACGGGCAACTGCGCCGCGGCATCACCGGCTACCTGGTGGGCGAGTGCGGGCTCGACGACATCCTGTACGACCTCGGCCCGCTCGCCGGTCTCGGCGGCGGCCGCGGCGCGCTGCACCTCGCCCCCGGGGTGGTGGACATGGGGGCGATAGCCCGGCCCGCCCTCGCGGGCCAGTACGACACGGGACTGCTGCACGAGGGCATCCGGCAGATGGCCGTGGCGCTCGACCTCGACGCCGTCCTCGTGGACACGCATTCCGGGGTCAACCACGAGGCCGTGCACGCCCTTGCCATCGCGGACGTCTGCCTGACGGCGGCCCGCCCCGACACGCGCGGCCTGTCCGGCGGCCCGCTGATGGCCACCATTTCGAGACGGCTCAGCGTGCCCTTCGCCCTCGTGCTGTTCACGATGGTCCCGCCCGGGATGACGAACACCGCGCTCACCGGCATCGCGCTGCGCCGGTACGAATCCCCGATGGCCGGCGCGCTGCCCTGGGCCGCGGAGCTGGCCAGGGGCGACCACACCGGGCTGTTCGCGGCCGCCTTTCCCGAGCACCCTTTCACGGTCGCGCTGCACGACGTCGCGAATCTGCTGGCCGGGCTGCGCACCTGACGGAGTGCCGCCGCCGACTTCAAGAAGTAGGCGCGGCCCCCGCCGTTTTTCTTGTCCGTCGCATCCGCGTCGCCTTGACTTCTGGCTGACGGAATTCATCACGACCGCACGTAGATGGGAGAGCAATCAACATGTCGAAAAGAATTCTCGTTCTCCTTTCCGAGTACGGCTACTGGGGGGAGGAATTGCTCGGCCCGGTCACCGCTTTCGACCGGGAAGGATATGAGACCGTTTTCGCCACGCCGACGGGGAAGCGGCCCCGCGCCCTCCCGCCGAGCCTCGACCCCGGCTACATCGACCCGCCGCTCGGCCGCTCGGTCACCACGCCGGAGGTGGCCGTCGCGGCCAGGGACCTCGACGAGTCGAACCGGCTGGACGCCCCGCTGAGCCTGAGCGCGTGGATTCCCGAGCGGCCGTATGACAGCGAGCCCGACCACCTCCGCAAGCTGGAGGCGTACTACCGCGCCCTGGGCGAGGTCGACGCCGACATCGAGCAGTACGACGCGCTGGTGATCGTGGGCGGCAGCGGCCCGATCGTCGACCTCGCCAACAGCGGCCGGGTGCACGACCTGATCCTCGCGTTCCTCCGGGCGGACAAGCCGATCCTGGCCGAGTGCTACGGCATCGCCTGCCTGGCCTTCGCCCGCGACTGGGAGACCCGGGAGAGCATCATCTGGGGCAAGCACGTCACCGGCCACTGCAAGGAGTACGACTACAAGGACGGCACCGGCTTCCTCGGCGTGGACTTCAACATGGGCCCGCCGCCGTACCCGCTGGAGTACATCCTGCGCGACGCGACCGGCCCCGACGGCCGCTACCACGGCAACGTCGGCAGGGAGACCTCCGTCATCGTCGACTACCCGTTCATCACCGCCAGGTCCACGCCCGACTCGTTCCTGTCGGGGGAGAAGCTGGTGGACGTCCTCGAGACCGGGCTGCGCCGGTACGGCTGGTGATCCGACGTGGCTTCGAGACCGGGCAAGGTCGCGATGTTCGAGCAGTTCGCGGCGGACGGGATCAGGCTCGTCTTCGGCAATCCCGGCACCGTTGAGCAGGGCTTCCTCGATGTCCTCGAACAGCGCGCGGACATGGAGTACGTCCTGGCCCTGCAGGAGACCGTCGCGGTGGCCATCGCGGACGGCTACGCCCGCGCCACGGCGGGGCCCGCGCTCGTCCAACTCCACGCCGGCGTGGGGCTGGGCAACGCGGTCGGCATGCTGTACCAGGCCATGCGCGGCCACTCGCCCCTCGTCGTCGTCGCGGGCGAGGCGGGCGTCCAGTACGAGAGCATGGACGCCCAGATGGCCGCCGACCTCGTGGCGATGGCGCGGCCGGTGACGAAGTACGCCACCCGGGTCACGCACCCCGGTTCGGTGCTGCGGGTGCTGCGCCGGGCCGTCAAGACGGCGATGACGCCGCCGCGGGGCCCCGTCTTCGTGGCGCTGCCGATGGACGTCCTCGACGCGCAGACCGCCGAGCCGGCGGTGCCGAGCACCGTGCCGAGCCGCGCGGTGACGCCGGCCGCGTACGACCTCGACCGGGCGGCCCGGGTGCTGCGGGACGCGCGGTCACCGGTGATCCTCATGGGCGACGGCGTCGCGGTCTCCGGCGCCCAGGAGGAGCTGGCGCTCGTGGCCGAGCGGCTCGGCGCCCCGGTCTGGGGGGTCGACTCGTCCGAGGTCAACATCGACACCGCGCATCCGCTCTACCGGGGGCAGCTCGGGCACATGTTCGGCCACGTCAGCGCCGCGGCGGTCCGCGACGCCGACGCCGTGCTGATCGTGGGGACGTACGTGTTCCCCGAGGTCTTCCCCCACCTGGTCAGCCCGTTCAGGGAGGACGCACGGATCGTCCACGTCGACCTCGACGACTACGAGATCGCCAAGAACTTCCCCGTGGACGTCGCGCTGTGCGCCGACCCCAAGCTCACACTGGCCGCCCTCGCCGACCGCCTGCCTCCCGCGCCGGTCCGCCCGGCGCTCGCGGGGCCGCCCCCGGAGGGCGACACGCTGATGGACGCCTTCGCGGCCGAGATCGCCCGCCGGGTGCCGGCCGGCCTGGTCGTCTTCGACGAGGCGCTCACCGCCTCGCCCGCGCTCACCCGCCGCCTGCCCGCCCGCGTCCCCGGGTCGTACTTCCTCACCAGGGGCGGCTCGCTCGGCGTCGGCATCCCGGGTGCGATCGGGGCGAAGCTGGCCCGGCCGGACGCCGAGGTCGTCGGTTTCACCGGGGACGGCGGCAGCATGTACACGATCCAGGCCCTGTGGACGGCGGCCCGGCACAACGTGGCCGCGCGGTTCGTCATCTGCAACAACCGCCGTTATCAGCTGCTCGACGACAACATCGAGCAGTACTGGCGCGAGCGGGACGTCCCCCCGCACGCGCACCCGTCCGGCTTCGACCTCGCCCGGCCGGAGATCGACTTCCCGGCCCTCGCCCGGAGCATGGGCGTCGAGGCCGTCCGGGTGGACAAACCCGCACAGGTGGAGCGCGCCGTCGAGCGGATGCTGTCCGCGCCCGGCCCGTTCCTCGTCGACCTCGACACGGGAGGGACCCGGTGAACAGGCTGGACGGGGCCACCGTCGCCATCCTCATCGAGAGCGACTTCGTCGAGCCCGAGGTGCACTACTACCAGCGCAGGTTCGCGGAGGAAGGGGCGCGGACCCGGTTCGTCACCCGCCTGTGGGGGCAGCCGTCGCTCACCTTCCACGGGCACGAGTTCCGCGAGCCCCTGACCGTGGACGGCGACCTGGAGGCTCTCGACGCCGAGGGCCTGCGGGAGCTCGACGCGCTCATCGTCCCGTCCGGCATGGTGTCGGACCGGCTGCGCTACAGCGAGAACGCGGGGGAGCTCTCCCCCGCGGTGCGCCTGCTGCGGGACGCGTTCGCGCTGCCGGACGTGCTGAAGGGGATCGTCTGCCACGGCATGTGGCTGGTGTCGCCCATCGCGGAGGTCGTCCGGGGACGCCGGGTGACCTGCCACAACAACCTCGTCTCCGACGTGCGCAACATGGGCGCGGTCTACACCGACCAGGACGTGGTGGTCGACGGAGACCTGGTGACCGCGCGCACGGCCGACCACTGCCACGCCTTCGCCCGCATGATGATCGAGCTGATCGCGGCGCGGCGCGGGCGCAGGACGGCCGGCGCTCCCCGGCGCGTCGTGCCCCGGCGCGCCGCGCCCCGCCACCTACCGGTCCGCCACGAGCCGGTCGGGAAGGAGAGCGGGACGGAGAACAGGGGGGAGGGCGACCGGCGGCCCGCCGTCCCCTCCCCCCGGGCCGCGTCGGGGGACACGGAGCCGGCCTTGCGCGGCGGCTACACCTACTCCGACCTGGTGGCCGGCGTGATCACCGGGTACGACGCCGAGCAGGGGCTCGTCGACCTGCGCACCGCGGAGGGCCGCACGGTCACCGCGCGGCTCACCTCGACCACATCGGCCGAGTTCCTGCGCAACCTCGGCGATCCCTACCTCGACGCGTCCGGTCACCTGCGGGAGCTGCTCACGCCGGGGCGGCGGCTGTTCGCCCACGGGATCTTCTACCCCGACGGCGGGCCGGCCTCCTTCGACGCCAAGCGGCTGGTCTTCGTCGGCCGCAGACCCGACGAGCACGTCTTCGAGCAGCCCGACTGGTGGGTGCGGCAGATCCGCGAGCTGGGCCGCTTCTACCGGCGGGCCCAGTTCGGGGACGAGGGGCCGGTGGACTTCGCCGACTACCGCACGGTGCTGCGGCTGGGCGGCGACAAGGCCGACCACCACGTGCAGGAGACCGACACCATCTCGCGGCTGGTCTACGGGATGTCGTCGGCGTACATGCTCACCGGCGACGAGGACTTCCTCGAGGTGGCCGAGCGCGGCACCGCCTACCTGCGCGAGCACATGCGGTTCGTCGACCCCGACGAGGACGTCGTCTACTGGTACCACGGCGTCGACGTGCGGGACGGGGTCGAGCACAAGCTCTTCACCTCGGAGTTCGGCGACGACTACGACGCCATCCCGATGTACGAGCAGATCTACGCCCTCGCCGGGCCCACGCAGTTCTTCCGGGTGACCGGCGACCCGGAGGTGGCCGCCGACATCGACGGCACCCTGCGGCTGTTCCGCAAGTTCTTCCGCGATCCCGACCGCGGCGGCTACTACTCCCACATCGACCCGATCCTGCTCAGCCCGCACCACGAGTCGCTCGGGCCCAACCGGTCGCGCAAGAACTGGAACTCCGTCGGCGACCACGCGCCGGCGTATCTGATCAACCTGTTCCTCGGGACGGGCGACGAGCGGCACGCCGACATGCTGGAGGAGACGTTCGACCTGATCGTGCGGCACATGCCGCGCGAGGACAGCCCGTTCGTGCAGGAGCGGTTCCACGGCGACTGGTCCCCGGACCGCACGTGGGACTGGCAGCAGGACAGGGCGGTGGTCGGGCACAACCTCAAGATCTCGTGGAACCTCATGCGGATGATGTCGATCCGTCCGAAGGACCGCTACCGCGAGCTCGCCGAGCGGATCGGCCACCGGATGCCGGAGCTCGGCGCCGACCTGCGCCGCGGCGGCTGGTACGACGTGGTCGAGCGGAGCCTGGAGCCGGGGCGGCGGGTGCACCGCTTCGTCTGGCACGACCGCAAGGCCTGGTGGCAGCAGGAGCAGGCGATCCTGGCCTACCAGATCCTGGCCGCGCTGACCGGGCAGGAGGAGTTCCGGGGACGGGCGCGCGAGGCGGCCGCGTTCTACAACGCGTTCTTCCTCGACCACGACGAGGGCGGCGTCTACTTCAACGTGCTGGCGGACGGCACGCCCTACCTGGTGGGGACCGAACGGCTGAAGGGCAGCCACTCGATGAGCATGTGCCACGCGGCCGAGCTGTGCTTCCTGGCGACGGTCTACCAGCGCCTGCTCCTCGACCGGGAACCGCTGAGCCTGTGGTTCCGGCCTTGCCCGGACGGGTTCCCCGACCGGGTGCTGCGGGTCGCGCCGGACGCCCTGCCGCCCGGCATGGTGCGCCTCGACTGGGTCGAGGTGGACGGCAGGCCCTACTCCGCGTTCGACCCCGAGGGCCTCACGGTCAAGCTGCCGGACTCAGAACGGCCGGTCACGGTCCGCGCGCACCTCGCTCCTCGATAGCCCCCTGATAGGCCCCCGGTGAGCCCCGATGAACAAGCCGTCGAACGAGCCGACGAAGGAGTCCCGATGACCGAGCCGGTCGTGCTGGTCGACACATCCGTACGCGACGGGACGACGGTCATCGGGCTGACCGGGGAGCTTGACGGCCGCTCGGGTCCCGGCGTGCAGCGGCGGCTCATGGAGCTGCTGCCGGAGGACGGGCGGGTGCTGCTGGACATGTCCGGCGTGACGTATCTGTCGAGCGCGGGGCTGCGGGTGCTGCTCCTGCTGCACCGCGCGGCCGACGGGCGGGTGGCGCTGACCGGCGTCCCTCCCGAGATCGAGACCGTGATGGCCGCGACCGGTCTCCTCGACCTCTTTCGCGTGGCCGGCTCCTCCGTGACCGACTCTTCAGTGGCCGACCGTTAGGCAGGACCCGATGCTCGAGACCCGCGTCGACGCGTACCCGACGCACCGGATCGGCGGCGTGCCGGTCCGGGCGGGGCGGACCCTTCCCTTCGGGGCCACCCCGGTGCCGGGCGGCGTCAACTTCTCGGTCTACTCCAACAACGCGACCGCCATGACGCTCGTGCTGTTCCGGCGGGGGGAGGCGGCGCCCCTCGTGGAACTGCCGTTCCCGCCGTCGTTCCGCCGGGGCGGCGTGTACGCCATGACCGTGTTCGGGCTCGACGACCTGGGGCTGGACGTCGAGACGCTCGAGTACGGCTACCGCGCCGACGGCCCGTCCCGCCCCCAGGACGGCCACCGGTTCGACCCGGGGACGATCCTCCTCGACCCGTACGCCAAGCTCGTCGGCGGACGGGAGGTGTGGGACGCCCCCCGCGACGCCGTGTACCCCTACCGGGGCCGGATCGCGCTGGACGACTTCGACTGGGAGGACGACCGGCCGCCCGGGATACGCCCGGAGGACCTGATCGTGTACGAGCTGCACGTCAGGGGCTTCACCAGGCACCCGTCGTCGGGGGTGCGGGCCCCCGGCACGTTCGCCGGCCTGGTCGAGCGGTTGCCGTACCTCGTGGACCTCGGGGTCAACTGCGTCGAGCTGATGCCCGTCTTCGAGTTCGACGAGCTGGACAACCCGCGCGGGCCGCACAACTACTGGGGCTACAACACGGTCGGGTTCTTCGCCCCCAAGGCCTCCTACGCGGCCTCCGGGCCCTACGGCATGCAGGTCGACGAGATGAAGAACCTCGTGAAGCAGTTCCACCGCGCGGGCATCGAGGTCGTGCTCGACGTGGTTTTCAACCACACGGCGGAGGGAAACGAGCGGGGGCCGTCGATTTCGTTCCGCGGCCTCGACAACAGCACCTATTACATGCTCACGCCGGACGGCCATTACTACAATTTCAGCGGCACCGGCAACACGGTGAACTGCAATCACCCGGTCGTGCGGGAATTCGTTCTCGACTGCCTGCGCCACTGGGCGGCGGAATTCCACGTCGACGGGTTCAGGTTCGACCTGGCGGCCGTGCTCGGGCGCGCCCCCGACGGTACGGTCCTCGCGAACCCGCCGCTGCTGGAGTCGCTCGCCCACGACCCGGTGCTGCGCGACTGCAAGCTCATCGCGGAGGCGTGGGACGCGGCCGGCCTCTACCAGGTGGGGTCGTTCCCGTCGTACTGCCGCTGGTCGGAGTGGAACGGGCGCTACCGCGACGCCGTGCGGCGGTTCGTCAAGGGCGATCTCGGGACCGTGGGCGAGCTGGCCGCCCGCATGACCGGCTCCACCGACATCTACGGCCCCAGGGGGCCGGTCGCCTCGGTGAACTTCGTCACCTCCCACGACGGCTTCACCCTGCGCGACCTGGTGTCGTACAACCGCAAGCACAACGAGCTCAACGGGGAGGAGAACCGCGACGGGGACTCGGCCAACCATTCCTGGAACTGCGGGCACGAAGGCCCGACGGACGATCCGGACGTGCTGGCGCTGCGCGCCCGGCAGGTGCGCAACGCCCTGCTGCTCCTGCTGACCAGCCACGGGATCCCGATGCTGCTCGCCGGCGACGAGATGGGCCGCACTCAGCAGGGCAACAACAACGCCTACTGCCACGACGGGCCGCTGTCGTGGATCGACTGGGATCTCGCCCGGGAGCACCGGGACCTGCACCGGTTCGTCCGCAACGCGATCGCGTTCCGCCGCGCCCACCCCGCCCTGCGGCGCGGGGAGGGGGCGCTCGGCCATTCGGTGGACGGGCGGCTTCCCGAGGTGAGCTGGCACGGCGTGCACGCGTGGACGCCGGACTGGTCGCCGCACAGCCGCCTGGTCGCGGCCATGTTCTCCACCATGAGGGATGACGGGGGATACGACTGCGTCTACGTGGCGGCCAACTCCTACTGGGAGGGGCACGTCCTGGAGCTCCCCGCACCCCCTGAGGGCACCGTCTGGCACCTGTTCGCCGACACGGCGGCCGCGCCGCCGCACGACGCCCACGAGCCGGGACGCGAGCCCCGGCTGGCCGACCAGGTACGGGTCTCGATCGGCCCGCGGGCCACGCTCGTCCTGGTCGCGAGGGAACGACTACCAGAGGAGTGAAGGAGCATGACGCTCGACGCGAAGATGCACATCGACGAGGGCACCGCGACGATCCGGCTCTCCGGGGAGCTCGACGGACGGTCCGCGCCCCGGCTCAACCTGCTGATCTCCGATGCCGTCGCCGCCCAGGTGCGCCGGTTGGTGCTGCTGGTCTCCGACGTGACGTACATGTCGTCGGCGGGCATCCGCTGCCTGCTGTTCGCCCACCAGAAGCTGCCGAGGGGCGCGGAGATCGTGCTGGTCGGCACCCGGCAGGAGGTCGCGGAGACCATCCGGATGACCGGCTTCGACCGTACCGTCGTGATGCAGGAGTCCGTCGAGCGGGAGTCCGCGGAGGCTTGATGATCGGGTGCCGACTCCGACTGGACGCCGGCGCGTCGTTCGCCGGAAGGGTGGCCGAGTTCGTCCTGACGCTGGCCCGCACCGGAACCCTCCACACCCGGCAGGCGTACTGGCTGCGCCTCGCGGCCGACGAGATCACGACGAACATCGCGCAGCACGGCTACGGCGGCCGCGGTGGTGTGATCGACCTGGAGGGCGGGGTGGAGACCGACCGGGTGTGGGTGCGCGTCGAGGACGACGCGCCGCCGTTCGACCCGACGAGATACGACCCCGCGCCCCGGCTCGCCGCCGATCCCGCCCTCCGCGAGGAGGGCGGGTACGGCCTGCTCCTGGCGCTGGGCCGGCTCGACGAGTTCGTCTACGACCGCGTCGGCGGGCGCAACCGCAACATCCTCGTCATGCGGAGGACTCCGCGCGAGGGAGAGTGAGACGAAACGAAACGAGACGAGACGAGCGGGCGGCCGCCGCGGCCCCCGCTCGTCTCGTCTTCCGTGCTCGCCCGCCGCACGGGCACCTCGTAGGCCGCCGGTGGTGTGCTCACCACCGGCGGCCATGGTCACCGCGCCGGCACCTCGTCGCGGGCGGGGGTGCGCGCCGTCCTGCTCCGTCCCGTCTCCGCGCCGTTCGGCACGGCCGCGGCGGCCTCGCGGAGGTCCGGGCCGGCCGTCGCCCGCGCGCCGCGCAGCATCGCGGCGACGGCCGCGGCCACCGGCTCCTGAGCACGGTCGGCGGCCGCCGCGGACACCGGACGCCCCGCGCGGGCGAGCGCACCCGTCAGCTCGCCGCGCAGGTAGGCCGGAAGCCAGGCCGACTCGACGTGGCACCCCTCCGACACGGCGAGCGCCCGGCGGAGGTGGAGCACCGCCTGCTGCGGCAGGTCGGCGGCGAGCGCCGCCTGCGCCGCGTGCACGAACAGCGCCGTCTCCCGGTCGCCGCGGTCGAGGTTGGCCTCGGGCTCCGCGGCGCCGGTCACCGCCAGGATCCAGGCCCGCTGCGCCAGGTGCCGGTCGCGGCGGCTGTCCCGGTCGGGCCGGGCCGCCAGAGCCCGCAGGAGCAGCAGATCGGCCGCCTCGGACGGCTTGCCGAGGCCGAAGGCCGTGACCAGGGCGCGAGCGAACGTGAGCCGCGCGGGTTCGGCGTCGTCGCCGTCCGCGGCGGCGGACGGGGGGAGCGAGTCCAGGAACGCGGCGGCCTCCTTCCCGCGGCCGCGCAGCAGGAGGACGACCGCCCAGACGTCGGCGACGTCGGACGCCGCCCGCTGCCACAGCGCCACCCGGCACAGCTCCTCCGCCTGATCCAGGCCGAGGCAGGCCCAGGCCCGGCGCGCGGCCGCCGCCGCGTCCGCCGCCTCGCGCGGCAGCGCCGGGTCGAGCGGGCCCGGCTCGGTCATCTCCCATCGGCCGCGCCGCTCCGCCAGGCACCGGACCAGTCCGGCGTCGGCCAGCTCGTGCAGCCGCCGCGGCACGCCGCCGGTCAGCGCGTGCAGCGCCGCCGCGGTGGCCTGCCGTACGGGACCTCCCACAAGACGCGTGAACAGCTCCGCGACGTCACGCGGCCCCAGCGGTGGCAACACCAGATGCACCAGCCCCCGCTCGTACATGAGGCAGTCGGTCGGATCGGGCCGGGGGGCGGGGTCGTCCTCGCCCCGGGTGATCGCCGTCCTGCTCACCACCAGGGCCGTGGTGTGCGACCGGTTGAGCGCGCGGAGTGTCAGGAGCGTCTCGTGGTCCGCCAGGTGGGCGTCGTCGAGGACGACCATGAACCGCCGGCCGCCGGCGAGCATCCGCAGGGTCCGCGCCGCCTCCTCGGGCGCCGGAACCGGTCCCGGCGGGAGCACGCCGCGCAGCGCGGCCATCGCGCCGGTCCCCCGGGGGCGTAATCGCAGTACGAGATAACCGTGGCGCTCGGCGAGCGTGACCGCCAGCCGCAGCATCGAGGTCCGGCCCGTGCCGGGGGCGCCGCTGATGACGACGGGCCCCGACGCGGGCCTGTCCAGAGCGCTCGTCAGTTGCGCAGTTTGTTCCGTCCTGCCGACTTGAGGCCAGGGCGTCATGGCTCCTCCCCATGTCGAGGTGAATATGAGCAATGACCATTTCCGGTCGGCGCTTCCATGGTCAATGCCGAACTAACGGAATGCCGGGGGCGGGCGGGCGCGCATCCCAGTGGTGGCATTCGCAATGCCAGCGTCGATGGGCTCTGTTCATCGGCGGCCCCGTATTCGAGGCTCGTTTTTGACCCAATTCGCGAAGATCGCACGAAGGGTGCGTCCGAGGTGAGCGAAGCAGTTCCCATAGTGCTGGGTGTGGCCCTGGTCCTCACGGTCTGGAGCAGCGTGCTCCGCACCGTGATGACCCCCCAGGGCCGGTCGTCGCGCATGGCCCTGCGGACGGTCCGGGTGGTCGCGGCCGGTGCGTACCTCGTGGCCAGGCACCTGCCCGGAAGGTATCGGGAGCGGGTGCTGGAGATGTGCGGGCCGACGGCGGTGTTCGCGGTGGGGGCCGCCTGGCTGGTCGCGTCCTTCGCCGGGTTCGGGCTGGTCGCCTACGGCGCGTACGGCGTGAGTCCTCATCCCGAGGACATCGCCGAGGTGTTCCTGATGCGCTCGCCCGGCGCCGCCCTCGCCGCCCTCGCGTGGTTGTCGTCAGCGCTGATCCTCGTCGCGTTCACCGCGCACCTGATGCGGATCATCGACGCGTTCAGCCGGCGGGAGCGGTTCGTCCTCCGGCTGGCCGGGCAGGCGGTCCGCCCGCCGGACGCCGAGGCGGTGCTCGCGGAGTGCGTACGCTCCGGATCGCGGGACCACCTCGACGACATGTTCGCGGAATGGGCGGCGTGGCTCGCCGACGTGGGCGCCAGCCACGTGGCCTACCCCGCGCTCGCCTTCCAGCGCCCGGCCGGGGAGCTGTGCTGGCTCAAGGCCGCCGTCATCGTGATGGACGCCGCGGCGCTCACCGAGGCGGTGGCTCCCGACTGGGCCCCGCCCAACACCCGCACCGTCCTCGACACCGGCACCCGGTGCCTGCAGCGGGTGGCGGCGCAACTGGGCGTCCGGGTCCATCCGGCGCTGGTCAGCCTGCAGGGCAGGGAGGAGCAGAGCTTCGCCGACACGATGCGGCTCGCCGTGAAGGCCGGCCTGCCCACCGACCGCGACGAGCGGGGGGCCGAGGCGGTCTTCCAGAACCTGCGCAGGCGCTACGCGCCGTACTCCACGGGCATCGCCGCCCGCATCTTCTACGAGATCGACAGCTACGAGCCGCCACCCGACAACGGCGTCGGTCGAGCGGAGAGCGACACGCCGATGGCGTGCTGAAGGATCCGCCCTCTCATCACGGGAGCGCCAATGTTGTCTGTTCCGGACGTCTACGCGTCCTCCGATCTCACGGAGCTGGCCGAGTTCTGCCGGCATCTGTTCTCCTCCTTCGCCCGGTCCGACCAGCGCCGATGGGCCGAGGTGTACGTGCGCGGCCTCGACTGCGTGCCGGGCCGCAAGTCGATCCGGCGCATCTCGGAACAGGTGGTGGGCTGGCCCGCCGACCAGTGCCTCCAGCAGTTCCTCAACCAGAGCCCCTGGCGCTGGGAACCGGTGCGGCGGCTCCTCGCGCACGACATGGCCGCCGTGCTGCGGCCCCGCGCCTGGACCGTCGAGGAGGTCGTCTTCCCCAAGAACGGCTCGCACTCCGTCGGCGTCGCCAAGCAGTACGCCCACTCGGCCGGCCGGGTCCTCAACTGCCAGCTCGGGCTCGCCGTACTGATGGCCGGGCAGGAGGGCGCCTGCCCGGTCAACTGGAGGCTCCTGCTGCCCCGCTCGTGGGACGACGACGCCAGGCGGCGCGCGGTGACCCATGTGCCGGCGCACGAGCGCGCCCGCTCGCGCTGGCAGCATCTGCTGGACGCGCTCGACGAGATGGCCGGGTGGGAGCTCGCCGCCGCGCCCGTGCTCGTGGACGCCCGGCAGAACCGGCGGGTGGAACAGCTGGTCCGCGGGCTGGAGGAGCGCGGCCTGCGCTACCTCGTCCAGGTTGACGAGCACACTCCGCTCGGCCCGGGCCCGTCCCGCACGGCGGGCGAGATCGCGGCGGCCGTCACCGGGCCGTCGGCGCAGACCCTGAACTGGTGGCACGGCCACGGCCGGGTCACCTTCCGTTCGACGCCCGTGTCGCCGCACGGGTCCCTGCCTCATGGGCCGGGCATGCCGTACGAGATCGGCCGGCCGCGCGCCCGGGTGCTGGCGGAGTGGGGTCCGGGCCGCCAGGCGCCCGCCCGGCTGTGGCTGACCAACATCACGCAGGCCCGGCTGCCCGACCTCATCGGCCTGATCGGGCTGCGGGAGCGGGCGCGCGGCGACCTGACCCGCGTGGGCGAGGAGTGCGGGCTGCGTCACTTCGAAGGCAGGTCGTATCGGGGCTGGCATCACCACGTGACGCTGGTCTCGGTGGCGCACGCGTTTCACTTGCTCGGGTCGGTCCGCAGTGAGGCCGACCGCTCGGCCTGACACTTCCGGGACAGGCGGGAAAAAGGCGTGAGAAGATTGCAGATATTTCGCCCGGGGGGGCGGGTGCGGCATCTTCACCCGGCGATACAGCTCCACGATAATGATGGGTTAAGCCGATTTGCGCTGAACGACCCGGACCTTGTTGCGGCAGTCGTTGGGGGATGCCTTGTCCGACAGGAGCGAGAACAGACAGGAGCTCGCTCAGTTTCTGCGTAGCCGTCGCGCGCGCATCAGCCCCCAGGAGGCCGGGCTTCCCACCGGAGTCCACCGGCGTACGAAGGGCCTGCGCCGGGAGGAGGTGGCCGTTCTCGCGGGGCTCAGCCCCACCTGGTACACGTACCTGGAGCAGGCCCGCGACATCCATCCCTCCCCGCAGGTCCTCGACAGCCTGGCCCGCGTCCTCGGCCTGAGCGAGGACGAGCGCGCCTACGTCCACCGCCTCGCGTTCGGCCAGGGGCCGGCCGAGGCCGCGTACCGGCTCGACGAGTCGGACGAGAAGCTGGTCTTCCAGGTGGTGGAGGTGGCGGGTCACGGCCCTTTCCCGCTGTACGCCGGCAACCGGTACGGCGACGTGGTGGCCTGGAACCGCGCCGCCGCCGACTGGTACACCGACTTCGGCGGGCTGCCCCGGCCGCGCAGGAACATCCTGTGGTGGATGCTCACCGATCCGGAGGCCAAGAAGCGACTGGTGAACTGGGCCGACGACACGCTCGACGTCATCGCGAGGCTGCGGCTGGCATACGCCACGAGGACGGCGGACCAGAGGATGCAGGAGCTGGTGAGCGACCTGGAGAGCGCCAGCGCCGACTTCCGCGGCTGGTGGCGCGAGCAGCATGTGCGGGGGCAGCACCAGCGGCCGCGGACACTCGACGTCCCCGGATTGGGCAGACGCACCTTCCGTCTCGTCGTCGCGAGCGTCCTGGACAGCCCGGGGCACTCGCTGGTGATTCACCTGCCGCTGGCCGAGGAAACGGGAACCGGCTCCTCCTGAATCCCAGTTAGCCGCTTTTATCGCTTATTTCGTTATCTCACCATGGACGTACTCACGTCACCGGCGGGATGGTGGAAGCACTGCGTGACGTCGGAGCCGGGCGGGGATGTCCATGCCCCGGCTTTTCCCGCAGCCGACCACAGCCGACCACAGGGCCGGTCACCGCACACCTCGCCACCGAATGGGGGACCCCGTGCACCATGACTTCACGTACCCGGAATTGACGTACCCGGACTCGACGTACCCGTCGGCACGTGCCCGCGCAGCCGCGCAGGCACGCCGGCGCGGAGTGGTCCGAACAGAGGAGACGGTCGCATGAGCATGGCGTCCGTCCCCCCGCGCGACCCGATCGCGATAATCGGCGCGGGGTGCCGATTACCCGGCGCCTCCGGTCCGTCCGCCTTCTGGGACGTGCTCGCAGGCGAGCGCGACGCGGTCGGAGAGATTCCGCCGGGACGGTTCCCCGGCGCCGGCGGCATCGGCACACGAGCCGGCGGCTTCCTGGACGACATCGACAGCTTCGACGCCTCGTTCTTCTCGATCTCCCCGCACGAGGCGCTGCGCATCGACCCCCAGCACCGCCTGCTCATCGAGGTCACGTGGGAGGCCATCGAGGACGCCGGCATCCCTCTGCACAAGCTCGCCGGCAGCCGTACGGCGGTCTACACGAGTTGCCTGTGGTCCGACTACTGGGACCGGCTGCGCGGAGCCGGCATGTACGACATGCACGCGGCAATCGGCGGGGGCAACTGGGGCAACCTCCCCGGCCGCATCTCCTA
This sequence comes from Microbispora catharanthi, assembly GCF_006334915.2. Classification (GTDB taxonomy): domain Bacteria; phylum Actinomycetota; class Actinomycetes; order Streptosporangiales; family Streptosporangiaceae; genus Microbispora; species Microbispora catharanthi. Next base: position 76,558 of record NZ_VDMA02000028.1, on the reverse strand, counting down.
CCTGTTCGACCTGCGGGGCCCGAGCATGAGCGTCGAGGCCACCTGCTCGACCTCCCTGGTGGCCGTCCACCTCGCCTGCAGGGAGTTGTGGGCGGGCCAGACCGACATGGCCGTCGTCGGCGGCGTGAACCTCCTGATGGCCCCCGACATCTACCTCGGCCTGTCCGACGCCGGCATCCTGTCGCCGGAGGGCCGCTGCAGGTTCGGCGACGCCGACGCGGACGGCTACGTGCGCAGCGAGGCCGTCGTCTCCCTGCTGCTGAAGCCGCTCAGGCGCGCGCTCGCGGACGGCGACCGCGTCTACGCCTCCATCGTCGGCACCGCGGTCAACAGCAACGGAAGGGGCGCCGGCACCCTCATCGCCGCCGGAGTGAGCGGCCAGGAGGCCATGCTGCGCGAGGCCTACCGCGACGCGGGCGTGCGGCCAGGGCAGATCGACTACGTCGAGGCGCACGGCCCCGGCACCCCCTCGGGCGACCTCACCGAGCTGACCGCGCTCGCCCGGGTCATGGGGGAGGGACGCGAGCCCGGGCAGCGGTGCCTGGTCGGCTCGGCGAAGTCCAACATCGGCCACGGGGAGGGCGCGGCGGGCCTGGTCGGGCTGCTCAAGGCCGCCCTGGCGCTCCGGCACCGGACGGTCCCCGCGACCCTGAACGTGCGCAGGCCCCACCCGCTGTTCGAGCAGCCGGGCATGCCTCTGGAACTCGTCCGCCGCACCCGCGAATGGCCCGAGCGGTCCTGGCCGGCGATGGCCGGCGTCAGCTCCTTCGGCCTGTCGGCCACCAACGCCCACGTCGTGCTCGCCGAGGCGCCGCCCGTCGTGGCGGCCCGCCGTCGCCGGTCGGGAACATACCTGCTGCCGCTCTCGGCCAGGGACGAGCGCGCGCTGCCCGACCTGGCCCTCCGGTACGCCGACGCCCTGCAGCCGAGCAACTCCTCCCCGCACGACCTGTGCTTCAGCGCCGGCGACCGCCGCAGTCACCACGGGCACCGGGTCGCGGTCGTGGGCACGAACGGCCGGGGGATCGCGGCCGCGCTGCGGTCGTACGCCGCCGGGGCGGCCCCCCAGTCGGTCGTCACCGGGCAGGCGAGGGCCGGCGTGACGCCCAAGGTCGTCTACGTCTTCCCCGGGCAGGGCGCGCAGTGGCCCGGCATGGCGAGGGACCTGCTGGACGACAACCTCGTCTTCGCCCGGCGGCTGCGGGAGTGCGACAGGGCGATCCACGACGAGCTCGGCTGGTCGCTGATCGACCTGCTGCGGGAGGGCCGCCCGCTGTCCGGGACCGACGAGATCCAGCCAGCCCTGTGGGCGATCCAGGTCGCGCTCGCCTCCGTCTGGGCCGCCTGGGGGATCCGCCCCGACCTCGTGATCGGCCACAGCATGGGCGAGATCGCCGCCGCGACCGCCTCGGGCGCCCTCACCGTACGGCAGGGCGCCGCCGTGGTGTGCCGCAGGAGCCGCCTGCTGACGCGGCTCGGCGGATCCGGTGAGATGTGGGCGGTGCAGGTCGGCGAGCTCCAGGCGCGCGAGGCCATCGGCGAGAACGCCGACAGGGTCTGCGTGGCGGTCGTCAACAGCGTGCACTCCTGCGTGCTCGCGGGCGACGCCGACGCGCTCGGCGAGGTGGTCGAGCGGCTGCGGCGCGACGGCGCGTTCTGCAAGCAGGTGCAGGTCGCCTACGCTTCGCACGCCCCCCAGATGGATCCCATCCGGGACGACCTGATCGAGGCGTTGGCGGAGCTGCGCCCCCGGCCCGGGGCCGTGCCGATGCACTCGACGATGCTCGACGAGATGGTCGACGGCTCCCAGCTCGACGCCGGCTACTGGATGGAGAACCTGCGCCGGCCCGTGTGCTTCGCCTCCGCCGTGCGCGCCGCGCTGCCGGACGAGGGCCCGGTCCTGTTCATCGAGATCAGCCCGCATCCGCTGCTCGCCTCGGCGATCGAGGACGAGATCGCGGCGGCGGCCGGCGCCGGGACCGTGATCCCCTCGCTGTGCCGGGACGAGCCCGGGCTCGAGTGCATGCTGCGGTCCCTGGGCGTCGCGTACGTGCAGGGCTGCGATCCCGACTGGAGCCGGTTGTATCCGGGGGGACGGTTCACCCCCCTTCCCGGGTATCCATGGCAGCGCCGGCGGTTCTGGGTCGATCCGCGGGACTCCGCCGCGCCGGCGTTCGCCGCCGCTGCCCTGCCCGCCGTGACCGGGCCGTACACCGTGACGGGCGTGGAGGCGGTCCCGGGCGTGGAGCCCGCGCCTGGCCGGGACGACGTGACCGTGTCTCCCGTGCTCGTGTCCTCCGCCTCCGTGTCGTCCCTGTCATCCGTGGCCTCTGTGTCGTCCGTGTCCTCTGTGCCGTCCGTGTCCGTGGGGGACGTCATCGCCGGCCCGGCCGCCCTCGTCGGGCCCGGTCCCGTCGCGGCCCTGCCTGCCGTCCCCGTCGCCGAGGCGGCCGCAGCCGGTCCGGACGGGGACGGCATGGCGGACCCGCCGCTCACGGACAGGTCGGTGGCCGCCGCGGCGATCACCAGATACGTCGTGATGCGCTCCGCCCGCATCCTCGGCATGTCGCCCGACGAGCTCGACCTGGACTCCCCGATAACCGTGCACGGTCTCGACTCCGTGCTCGCCGCCAAGCTGAGCGCCCAGATCCAGGCGGACCTAGGCGTGCACGTGCGGGTGGGCGAACTGCTGCGGCACCGCCCGCTGAGCAACCTGACCGGCGAGCTGTACGAGGCCGCCTCGCTCCGCGCCTCCGGCCGCTGACGCGGAAGACCCGCCCGTTCCGCGGGCGGGTCTGGTCATCCCGACAAGCGTCACGCCCGGCGGCACATCCCTGTGGAGAGGACGCCGCCACGCGTCATACGGCGGAGTGCGGCGAACGGGGCCGCCTCGTGGGGTGCGGCCCCGTGCCTGCCGGTACCGGTCAGTGGCGACCCGCGCCCGGGCCGGACCGGTGCGGCGCGCCCGCGGCGAGTGCCAGGTCCTGCTGGAGCACGTAGTACTGAGACTTGGGCTGCAGGTTCCCGTCGTAGAACAGGGCGGCACCCTCCTGCGGGTCGTCGAACCAGCCGGGAATCCAGGAGTACGTGTCGGCGAATCCCCACGGGGTGAACGAGATGCACTCGCGCACCGCCAGGCAGGCCTGCAGGGCGCGGGACCAGTAGCTCTCCTGGGCGTACGCGGCCAGCGGACTGGTGGGGGTGTTCTCGTTCGGCGGGGCCTGCGTGAACGTGCGGACGTCCACCTCGGTCTCGGCCACCTTCAGACCGAGATCCGCGAAGCGCTGCAGGTTGTTCTGCAGGTCGGGGAAGCCGTACTGGGTGTCCAGGTGGCCCTGGAAGCCGACGCCGTCGATGGGCACGCGCTGCGCCTTCAGGGTCTTGACGAGGTCGTACACCGCGTTGCTCTTCGGCCCGGTGAACTCGAGGTTGTAGTCGTTGTAGAACAGCAGGGCCTTGGGGTCGGCCTCGTGCGCCCAGCGGAAGGCGTCGGCGATGTAGCCCAGGCCGCCCCACGCCTTGTACCAGATGTCCTGGCGGGGCTGCCCGTCGTCGTCGAACGCCTCGTTGACCACGTCCCACTGCCAGATGTCGCCCCTGAAGTGCTTCACCTGGTCCTGGATGTGCTTCTTGAGCAGGGCCTTCAGCTCGTCATTCGACAGGGTGGTGGTGTAGCCGTCGGAGGAGAGCCAGGTGGGCAGCTGGCTGTGCCACACCAGGGTGTGGCCGCGGACCAGCTGCTTGTTCTTCTTCGCGAAGGCGACCAGCCGGTCGGCGGCGGCCCAGTCGTACGTGCCGCGGTTGGGCTCCACCAACTGCCACTTCATCACGTTCTCGGGAGTGACGGTGGAGAACTGCTCGGCCGTGATCCGGGTGTAGTCGGCGTTGCTGCCGAGTTCGTCCGTGTTCACGGCGGTGCCGATGCGCAGGCCGATCCGGTCGCCGAGGGCGCGCAGCGAGTCCGCGGGGTACTTGACGGCCTGGGACTGCGCGGGGGCGGGGCCGGGCTCGGCCGAGGCAGAGCCGGCGAGAGTCACCCCGCCCAGCAGGACCGTGGCGCTCACGAGGCCGATGGACAGTGCGGGACGAAGCAAGGGAACTCCTCGGGTTGGGGGGAAACGGGGGGAGATGGGTGGTGCGATCAGGTCAGCCCCGGCGGGCGGGCAGCGACAGGTGCCATCCCTCCGACCGAAGCGCGGGGATGACGGCGTCGACGGCGTCGACGGTCTGGCTCCGGTCTCCGCCGCCGTCGTGCATCAGGACCACCGCGCCCGGCGTGATCCCTTCGCGCAGGCGGCGGATCAGCTCGGCGGTGCCCGGCGGCTCCCAGTCGCCGATGGCCAGACGCCAGCCCAGCGCCTGCATGCCGAGATCGGCCGCGACGGCCGGCGTCCGCCCCCAACTGCCGTACGGGGCTCGGAAGTACGGAATGCGCGCCCCCGGCACCGCTGCGCGGATGGCGGCGCTCGTCTCCAGCAGGTCGGCGCGGATCTGCTCCGCCGGCCAGGCCGCCATGTCGTCGTGGCGCATGCCGTGATTGCACAGTGTGTGCCCGTCGGCGACGATCCGCCGGACGACCTCCGGGTGCTGCCGTACATGGTCACCCCAGAGGCAGAAGACCGCCTTCACGTGGTGCTCGCGCAGCACGCCGAGCAGGCGCAGCGTGTCGGGCGGATTCGGGCCGTCGTCGAAGGTGAGGCCGACCGACAGCCCGCCGCCGCGGGTCGAGTCGACGACCGTGGGGGTCGGGTCGTCCGCCAGGGCCGGACGCGCCATGCCCAGCAGCAGACCTATCGCGGCCAGTGGAACTGCGAGAAGACGTGGCCCGCGTGGGCGCCGGCTTCGGTTGACCACGATGACTCCATCTTCAGGCGACGAGGATGCCCGAAAGTTTCTGTGACATTACGAAAGTAATGCAGACCATAGGAACGCGCTTGTGGTACGTCAAGGGGTCAAAACCGCTCGTAAGGTCACGGGCAGCGCGGTGTCGGTCGCGTGGCACGTGAGAGTCGGCTTCCCTGCTGCCCTAAATCAACCGGCAGCTCTTCCGAAACTTTTCGGCGATCGGAGGAAGACGATCACGAGAGGCGGCCTGCCGGCGGGATCGCCGCAACGTCGCGGCGGCACGGGTGGCCGGTTTCGTGGGTCCGACGCCCACGCTCTCCGCCCGGCCCGCCAAAACGGCGTCCGACCTGGGGGTTCACCCGGTCGGACGCCGGCGTCGAGAGGCAGGCCCGAGACGCGGCCAGGTCACGCCGGCGGCGTCCACCAGTGGGGGTTGGCGCGATACCAGGTGACGGTTTCGGCCAGGCCTCGGCCGAAGTCGACGGCCGGCTCATATCCGAGCGCTTGGCGGATCTTGCTGTCGTCCAGTGCGTAGCGGCTGTCGTGCCCCTTGCGGTCCGCCACCCGCTTGATCATGGAAGCGTCGCCGCCGCACAGGTCCAGCAGTCGTTCGGTGATTTCCAGATTGGTGTGCTCCGCGCCGCCGCCGACGTTGTAGATCTCGCCGGCGCTGCCTTTCGTCAGCACCAGATGAACGGCTCGGCAGTGGTCCTCGACGTGAATCCACTCGCGTCTGTTGGCGCCGTCGCCGTACAAGGGCACCTTCCTGCCTCGCAGGAGGTTCGTGACGAACAGCGGAATGAGTTTCTCGGGGTGCTGCCGGGGGCCGTAATTGTTGGAGCACCTGGTAATGGAGACGTCCACGCCGTGAGTGCGCCAATACGCGCGGGCCACGAGGTCGGAACTCGCCTTCGAGGCGGCGTAAGGCGAGTTGGGCAACAGCGGCGCCTCCTCGGTCCAGGCGCCGTCGCTGATAGACCCGTACACCTCGTCGGTGGAGACATGCACCACGCGCGCGACACCGCAGGTGAGCACGGCTTCCAGCAATGTCTGCGTGCCGAGGACGTTGGTGTGGAAGAACGCGGACGCGGAGTCGATTGAACGGTCGACGTGGGATTCGGCGGCGAAGTGGACCACCGCGTCGTGACCGGGCAGCAACTCGCGCAACAGTTCCGCATCACAGACGTCGCCGTGAACGAACGTGAGCCGCGGATGTTCGTCCGGCAGGTTGGCCCGGTTGCCCGCGTACGTCAGCTTGTCCACAGCGGTCACCCGGGCCGATTCCAGCCCGGGAAACGCGCCGCCCAGAATGTTTCGAACATAGTGCGAGCCGATGAAACCGGCGGCGCCGGTGACCAGGATTCGCATGACGTCCTCTCCGCGTACGAACGGAACGAAAGGGTCCTACACGGCCGCGAGTTCTTTGGCGATGGTCATGATGTACTGGCCGTAATTGGAATTCGCGAGCCGCTCGCCCAGCGCGTAGCACTCGTGTGCGGTGATGAACCCCATGCGCAGCGCCACTTCTTCGACGCAGGCGATCCGCACGCCTTGGCGGTTCTCGAGCGTCTGCACATACTGACCGGCCAGCAACAGCGACTCCGGCGTGCCGGTGTCCAGCCAGGCGAAGCCCCGCCCGAGGTCGACGAGCTTGGCTCGGCCGTGCTCGAGGTATCGCTGATTGATGTCGGTGATCTCCAGCTCGCCCCGCGCCGAGGGCCGGAGATTCTTCGCGATGTCCACCACGGCGTTGTCGTAGATGTAGAGCCCGGTGATCGCGATGTTGGATCGGGGGCGAGCGGGCTTCTCCTCGATGGAGACCAGGTTGCCGTGCGCGTCCTTCTCCCCCACCCCGTATCGCTCGGGATCGTGCACCGGATAGCCGAACAGCACGCAGCCCCGCACGTCCCGGGTGTTCCTGGCCAGGACCTCGGAGAACGCCGGGCCGTGGAAGATGTTGTCGCCCAGCACCAGCGTCACGCTGTCGTCGCCGACATGGTCCGCGCCGATCACGAACGCCTCGGCCAGGCCGTTGGGCTCGGCCTGCTCGGCATAGTCGATCCGCAACCCCAGGTGTGCGCCGTCGCCCAGCAGCCGCCGGAAGTGCGGCAGGTCCATCGGAGTGGAGATGAGAAGGATGTCGCGGATTCCCGCGAGCATGAGCACGGAGAGCGGGTAGTAGACCATGGGCTTGTCGCCGACGGGCAGCAGCTGTTTGGACACCGCGAGCGTGATCGGGTGCAGCCGGGTGCCGGACCCGCCGGCCAGGATGATGCCTTTCATCGAAGCTCCCGTCCTGAATCAGTACGGCCCGACGAAACCGGCGGTGATGTCGGTCATCTCGCGCATCGGGAGGGTCGGGTCGCCGCCCAGCACGTCCAGGCAGGCGGCCGCGATCGTCCGGGCATTCGGGTGGAACGCCTCTTCCAGCGGCCATGAGACGGGGGCCGGGCTGTCCGGCAACGTCACGCGCCGGACGGGGCCCAGCAAGGCGCCGTGGACGTTCTCCGCGACCACGGCGGCGACCTCCGCGGCGAGGCCGTAGCGCGCCCAGCTCGTGTCCGCGACGACCAGCCGCCCGGTCTTGGCCACGGACGTGCAGATGATGGCCTCGTCCAGCGGCCTGATGCTGCGCACGTCCACCACTTCGGCGCTGATCGCCTGCTCGGCGAGCAGCCCGGCGGCGCGTTCCGCCTCCTGGACCATCAGCGAGGCCGCCACGATGGTCACGTCGCTGCCCGTACGGACGATCCGGCCCTTGCCGAAGGGCACCGGCTCCGGGTTCTCCGGCACCTCACCCTCGATCTCGTACAGACCTCGGTTCTCCAGCAGCACGACAGGCGTCTCGTTGCGGAGCGCGGACACGAGCAGGCCCTTGGCGTCCGCGGGACTGGCGGGCGTCGCGACGTACAGGCCGGGGAAGTGGCCGAAGACGGAATGGAGGTTCTGCGAGTGGGTCGCGCCCTGGCCCCAGCCCCGCCCGACGATGCCGCGCATCACGACCGGCACTCCGCCCTTGTCGCCGTACATGTAGCGCCATTTGGCCGCGAGGTTGATCAGGCCGTCCATGGCCAGGAACATGAAGTCGGCGCGCGCGTGCACCACCAGCGGCCGCATCCCCATGGACGCGGCGCCGACCGCGATGCCGGCGACGGCGTTCTCGGAGTTGGGGATGTCCAGCACCCGCGACGGGCCGAATACGCGGAACGCGTCGGTGGTGGTTCCGTGCCCGCCCTTGTGGTCGTCGACGTTCTGGCCCGCCAGGACGATCCGGGGATCGGCCTTCATGCACTGGACGGTGGCCTCCCCGATGGCCTCCCGGTACTTGAGCTTGCGCATCCTCGAGACTCTCCTTGTCAGCTCTCGTAGGCGCCCTGCAGCAGGTCCGCCACCGCGGGGAACGGGTCGGCCTTGGCCGCGGTCACCGCGTCGAGCACCTCCTGGCGGAACTCCCGCCGCCAGCCGGCGACTTCCTCGTCGATGTCCGGGTGCGCCGCGCTGAGGCCGGCCGCGGCCACCTTGATGGGGCAGCGCTCCATCCAGGAGTCCAGCTCGGCCTTGGTCCGATAGCCCTCGTCGTAGTCCCAGTTCGGGCCGACGTGCTCGCGCCAGCGATAGGTCCGCAGCTCCAGGAAGTACGGCCCCCTGCCGTCCCGGCACCATTCGACGGCTTCCCGCGCCGCGGCGTGCACGGCGAAGACGTCGTTGCCGTCGAGCTGACGGGACGCCATGCCGTACCCGCGGGCCCGCTCCCAGATGGTCGTCCCGTACGGCTGACGCGCCCGCAGCGGCGACGAGATGGAGTATCCGTTGTTCTCGCAGACGAACAGCACCGGAGCCCGCTGCGTCGCGGCGAAGTTCAGCGCCTCGTGGAAGGCGCCCTCCTCGGCGGCGCCGTCGCCGAAGAACGTGATGGCGACCCGGGGCGCCCCTTCGAGTGCGAACGCCCACCCCGCGCCGACGGCAAGGGAGATCGACTCGGCCAGGATCGCCGTGGCGCCGATGAACCCGGTATCCGGAGAGGTCAGGTGCACCGACCCGCCCCGGCCGCCCGCGCAGCCGGTGGCCTTGCCGTACAGCTCGGCGACCATGGCCCGCAGGTCGCCGCCCTTGGCCAGGTACGGTCCGTGGCTGCGGTGGCCGCAATAGGCCACGTCATCGGGCCCGGCGGCCGCGCACACCCCGACCGCCACGGCCTCCTGCCCGATGGAGAAATGGGTCGGGGTCCGCATCTCCTGCTCGTCGCGGTAGAGGTCGGCCAGTACCTCTTCGACGCAGCGGATCCGGACCATCTCGCGCAGCAACCGCTTACCGGATTCCACGCGTTCCTCCTTCCGGCTACGTGGTTTTCGAGTCCACAGTTCTCGAAGCCACAAGGGATTCGAGAACGGGGACGATCTCCGCCGGCGACGGCGTCGCGGCGATCTCGGCGCGGACCCGCTCGGCCGCCTTGCGGTAGCGGGGCTCGGTCAGCACTTCGGTGACCGCGTCTCTGATCGCGCCCACGTCGACCCGGGCGGCCTCTTCGACCAGTCCCAGGCCCGCGCCGCTTTCCGCCACCGTTTCGCCGACCTGGACCAGCATCGGCCCTTCCTGCGCGACCACGACCTGCGGAACTCCGTAGGCGTAGGCGGTCAGCGACCCGCCACCGCCGCCGTGGTGGACCAGGAGGTCGGTGTCCCGCATGACGGCGCTCACCGGCAACTGGCCGACGACCCGGATCGTGTCCGGCACGGTCCCCAGATCGGCGTGGTACTGCTCCGGGGCCAGCAGCAGAACCTCGACGTCGTCCATCCCGCGGGCGGCCTCGTGGACCCCGTCGATGACCGCGTGCAGGTCACCGCCCTGGGCCAGTGCCTCGCCCGACCACAGGCCGAACGACATGCAGATCCTGGTGCCCGCGCCGCGCTTGACGGCCCACTCCGGGACACCGGCCGTTCCGTTGTACGGCACCCACCGGACCGGCGTGCCGGGGACGAGGTTCGACGACATCATGCTCGGCGGGCACGGGTCGAGGATCAGCGCGGGGTCGGCCATGCCGTTCTCCGCGCCGAGCCGCGCACACGTTTCACGCAGCGCGTGCTTGGCCGGCTCCAGCAGGGTCGACGTGAACGCGTCGAAGCCCCACCTGTGCACGACACCCGGCACGTCGAGCGCGGCCGCGGCCACCAGGCCGCTGAACTCCATCGGATCCGTCATGATCACGTCGGGCGACCACGCCTGGGCGAACTCCAGGTACTCGTCGATGAAGATTTCGATCCTGGCCTTCCAGCGGCCCGCGATCGCGGTCGTCCGGGCGTCCTGGGGAGGCGGCGGTGCCTGTTTGGACCCCGGCGCCCAGAAAGGATCCTTCTTCTTCACCGGCGGCCGCCAGCGCCCGACCGAACCGGCGTCACCGGACAGCCGCCTGGTGAGGATCCCGGCCTCGTGGGCGCTGTGCGCGGTTTCCTCGTATCCCAGGAACAGCACCTCGTGGCCGGCGGCCCGCAGGGCCCAGGTGAACGGCACCATCGGCAGGAAATGGCTCGGTGCCATCGAATTGACCAGCACGCGCATCGCGCTTCTCCGTCCTCGCAGGCTCGAAGGGCAGGGTCAGGGACCGGCGAGCTCGACCAGCCGGCCGTTGATCGAGTCGAGCATCAACCTGGGCGTGCTGAAGGTGTCGATGTCGTCGTCGGAGATCTTCACTCCGAGCTCGTCCTGCAGACGGGTCACGACCTCGTACACCGCGAGGGAGTCCAGGCCGAGCTCGTCCCACCTGGTGTCGAGAACGGAGTCGTCGACCCTGGTGGTGCTGCCGTCGGTGCCCACACAGGCGTCGACGATGGTCCTGAGCTTGGCGACGGTGAGTTGCTTCATTCGGCGGGTTCCCTTCCTTCGCTGCTGCACGCACTCTCGTCAGCCGCCCTCGAACGGTGGTCGAAGCCAACTCGGAGCCCCGGTGGTTCGAGCCCGGCTCCGGCCGGTTTCGAGTCGTGCCGGAGACCGTGAGCGGGACATCCAGTGAGGAAGGAGATGCCGTGGCCGACCTGCGCACGACAACGCCTACGCACAGCCGGATCCTCGGCGTCGGTACGTACCGGCCCCGCCGCGTTGTGTCCAATGAGGAGGTGTGCGGCCGGATCGACTCGACCGAGGAGTGGATCGAGACACGCTCCGGCATCCGCACCCGCCGGTTCGCCGCCGCCGACGAAACCCTGTGCGACATGGCCGTGCTGGCGGGGCAGGAGGCGCTCAAGCACGCCGGCATCACCGCCGACGAGATCGATTGCGTCGTCCTGGCGAGCATGTCCAATCTGGTGCAGACCCCGCCCGCCGCCGTCGTCGTCGCGCACGAGCTGGGCGCGGCCAATGCCGCGGGCTTCGACATCTCGGCCGCCTGCGCGGGTTTCTGCCACGCCCTCGCGGTGGGAAGCGACCTGGTGAGGGCCGGCAGTGCGAAGCACGTGCTGGTGATCGCCGCGGAACGGATGACCGACATCGTCGACCCCACCGACCGCACCATCGCGTTCATGTTCGCCGACGGCGCCGGCGCCGTCGTGGTCGGGCCGTCCGGCGAGCCCGGCATCGGCCCTGTCGTGCGGTGGGCCGACGGCTCGGCCCGCCGCGCGTTGCGGATGAACACGACCTGGGGCGAGTTCAGGGACGATCCCTCTCTGGAATGGCCCGCCATGAAGATGGACGGGCGCAGGGTGTTCCGATGGGTCGTGGAGTACGCCGTACCCGCCGCGCGGCACGCGCTGGACCGGGCCGGGATCGGCGTCGGCGACCTGACGGCGTTCATCCCCCACCAGGCGAACCTGCGGATGATCGAAGTCATGGCCGACCTGCTCGGTCTGCCCGCGCACGTGGCGGTGGCCACCGACGTGGTGACCGCGGGGAACACGTCGGCGGCTTCCATCCCGTCGGCCATGGACAGGTTGCTGCGTGAGGAGAAGGCGCCGCCGGGTGGCCCCGCCCTGCTGATCGGGTTCGGCGCCGGCTTGAACTACGCGGGTCAGGTCGTGCTGCTGCCCGAGGCGAGGAAGACCGATGCCTGACCCGTCGTTCATCGGCCGCACGTGAACCACGCGCCCGATGCGCCGGCCGGCGTGCCGCCTGGCCGTCGGCGGTCGTTCGAGTTGGCTTCCAACATGGCTCGACCACCGCTCCCTAGCGTCGTGAGGGTGCACGACAAGACCGAGGTGAGAGCATCCGACCAGCGGCGCGTGCTGGTCCTGGGCGGCACCGGTTTCATCGGGACGTACGTCTGCGCCGCCTTCGCCGAAGCGGGGCACGACGTGCTCGCCGTCGCGCGTCGAGCCGCGGCCGGCGTCGCGCCCGGCGTCCGGTTCGCCACGCTCGACGCCGCCGACGGCGCGGCGGTCACCGGCCTGTTACGCGTCGAGCGTCCCGACCTCGTGGTGAACGCGGCGGGCGCGGTGTGGGATCACGACGAACGCAAGGTCCTGTTCTCGAACGTGACCCTGGTCCAGCGACTGGTCGCCGCGCTGGCCGCGCATCCACGGCCGATCAGCCTGGTCCACCTGGGATCGTCCACCGAGTATGGCCCGCAACCGCGCGGCGTTCCGCTGCGGGAGGACACTCCGGCCCGGCCGGTCAGCCAGTACGCCCGCGGCAAGCTGAAGGCCACGGAGGTCGTGCTCCGCGCGTTCGAGGAGAGCGGCCTCGGTGGTTCGGTCCTGCGCCTGTGCCAGGTGATCGGCCCGGGGCAGCCCGCGCAGAGCCTGCTCGGCCAGGTGGCCGACGCGCTGGCCACACGCGACGGCCGCGGTGTGGAGCTGACCCTGGGTTCGCTCCGCGACGAGCGGGATGTCGTGGACGTTCGAGATGTGGCCGGCGCGGTCCTCGCCGCGGCCGAGATGGCGCCGGCCCCGCGCCGGGTGGTCAACATCGGCCGGGGAACGGCGCTCAGCGTCCGGGATCTGGTCGAGCGGTTGATCGCCATCGCGGGCGTGCCGGCCACTGTCCACGAACTCGAACACTCGCGTGCCACCCGGTCCGCCGGGATCGCATGGGAGCAGACGGATGTCACGGCCGCGCGGGACATCCTCGGCTGGACGCCGCGGTGGCCGGTCGACGAGACGCTGGGAGATCTCTGGCGGACCGCGGGAACGCGGCCTTCGAGCGGGCATCGAGGGGCCTTCCAACCGTTGCCGCAACACTGAAGTCCGGTACGGCAGGGACGGCAGGGAGGTGTGTCATCTTCCGCGTACGCCGGACCCGCGCCACGAAAGTGGGAGTGGGAGACAGTCACGATGACGAGCCCGATGGCGAGCGACACCAGGACGCTGATCCTCGAGCAGGTCCGCAAATACCATCAGCAGATCGGCACCAAGCCGTTCGTGCCAGGAGAGACACCGATCACCCCGACCGGAGCGGACCTCGACGAGGACGACCGGGTCGCGCTGGTGAAGGCGGCGCTGGACATGCGGATCGCGGCAGGCGCCTACTCACGGCGGTTCGAGCTGGCGCTGGCCAAGACGGTCGGCCTGCGCAAGGCCCACTTCGTCAACTCCGGTTCGTCGGCCAACCTGGTCGCGCTGACCGCGTTGACGTCGCCGTTGCTGGGCCGCCGGCGGCTGCTGCCGGGCGACGAGGTGATCACTGTCGCGGCGGGTTTCCCGACCACGGTCAACCCGATCGTGCAGAACCGGCTCATCCCGGTGTTCGTCGACATCGAGCTCAGCACGTACAACACGACCCTCGAGCGGGTCGCCGAGGCCATCGGCCCGAAGACCAAGGCGATCATGATCGCGCACGCGCTGGGCAATCCGTTCCCGGTGGCCGAGATCGCGGAACTGGCCAAGGAGAAGGGGCTGTGGCTCGTCGAGGACAACTGTGACGCGCTCGGCTCGACCTACGGCGGCCGGTTGACCGGGACGTTCGGCGACCTCGCGACGCAGAGCTTCTATCCGGCGCACCACATCACCACCGGCGAGGGCGGCAGTGTCCTGACCGACAACCTGCAGCTGGCCAGGATCGTGGAGTCGGTCAGGGACTGGGGGCGCGACTGCTGGTGCGAGCCGGGTGAGGACGACAAGTGCGCTCGCCGCTTCAAGTGGACGCTCGGCACGCTGCCGCCCGGCTACGACCACAAGTACATCTTCTCCCACGTCGGCTACAACATGAAGGCGACCGACCTGCAGGCCGCGCTCGGCGAGACCCAGCTGCGCCGGCTGCCGGAGTTCGGGGCCGCCCGGCGTCGCAACTGGCGGCGAATGCGTGACGGCCTGCTCGGCGTCGAGGGCCTGCGGCTGCCCGAGCCCACTCCGGGCAGCGATCCGAGCTGGTTCGGCTTCGTGCTGACCGTCGAGGAGGGCGCGCCGTTCGAACGCAGGGACATCGTGGCCGTACTCGAACGGGCCGGGATCGGCACCCGCCAGCTGTTCGCCGGCAATCTGACCCGCCATCCGGCCTACCGCAAGGAGACCTACCGGGTCGCCGGCGACCTGACCAACAGCGACATCGTCACCGAACGTACCTTCTGGATCGGCGTCCATCCGGTGATCACCGCCGAAATGATCGATTACATGACCTCAACCATCCGTGAGTTCGTCGCGGGCTGCGCCTGACGCGCGAGCCGACCTGTCCAGCGGACAGACCTAGTCAGGAGGTGCACGTGGTGCAAGTGCCGGCCAACGCCTTGCTCCGGCGCGAGAACCGGGAGCACGACTACCGCTTCACCGAGTCAGGGTCCACGAGCGACAACCGGCTGATGCCGACGGACCAGTTCCACGAGTGGTTCGCCGAGCGAGCCCGCGCCGGTGTGCTGGAGGTGCGCCGCGTGCCGTTCGCCGAGTTGGACGGATGGGACTTCGATCCGGACACGGGCAACCTGCGGCATGTCAGTGGGCGGTTCTTCACCGTCGAGGGCCTGGAGGTGCAGACCGACTACGGTCCGGTTCCCCGGTGGACGCAGCCGATCATCAACCAGCCCGAGATCGGAATTCTCGGGATCCTGGTCAAGCAGATCGACGGCGTGCTGCACTGCCTCATGCAGGCGAAGATGGAGCCGGGCAATCTTCCGCTGCTGCAGTTGTCGCCGACCGTCCAGGCCACCCACAGCAACTACACCAGGGTCCACAGGGGCGGCAGCGTGCCCTACCTGGAGCATTTCGTCGGCGACCGGCGCGGCCGTGTGCTGGTGGACGTGTTGCAATCCGAGCAGGGCGCCTGGTTCCACCACAAGCGCAACCGCAACATCGTCGTGGAGACCACCCAGGACGTTCCGCTGCACCCGGATTTCTGCTGGCTCACCCTGGGCCAGCTGCAGGAGCTGCTGCAGCTGGACAACGTGGTCAACATGGACGCGCGGACGGTCCTGTCGTGCATCCCCTTCGGCACGCCCGGCGGCGCCGGCACCGACTCCGGGTTCCGGTCGGCGTTGGTGCGGTCGCTGGCGCGGGATGAGGGAACGCTCCACTCGATGGGAGAGATCCTCAGCTGGGTCACCGAGACCAAGACCCGCTACCGGCTGGCCGTACGGCGCATCCCGCTGAACGACGTCACCGGGTGGCGGCGCGGCGACGACACGATCGCGCACACCGAAGGAAAACACTTCGAGACGATCGCGGTGTCGGTCGAGGGGAACACGCGTGAGGTCGCGAACTGGACGCAGCCGTTGTTCGCGCCACGCGATCAGGGTGTGATCGCCTTCCTCACCAAGCGCATCGAGGGCGTGCTGCACGTGCTCGTGCACGCCCGGATCGAGCCCGGTTATCTCGACATGGTCGAGCTGGCGCCCACCGTGCAGTGCACCCCGTCGAACTACGAGGGGCTGCCGGCCGGCAGCCGGCCGGCGTTCCTGGACGAGGTGCTGACGGCGCCGCCGGAGAGGGTCCGTTACGACGCCGTTCAATCCGAGGAAGGCGGCCGCTTCTACCGAGCGCGAAACCGCTACATGGTCGTCGAGGTCGACGGTGACTTCCCGCTGGCCGCGTCCGAGGATCACCGCTGGCTCACCGTCAGCCAGCTGACCGACCTGTTGCAGCACAGCCGCTATCTCAACGTGCAGGCACGCACCCTGACCGCCTGCCTCCATGGTCTGTGGTGAAGCGCCCATGACCGAGGTTCTCGTCGTCGGCGCGGGCCCCGCCGGTCTGACGTTGGCGCATGAGCTGGCTCGCCGCGGCGTACGGGTCCGGGTGGTGGACGCCAAACAGGGCCCGGCGGAGACGAGCCGGGCGATCGCGACCCATCCGCGCACCTTGGAGATCTACGAGCAGATGGGAGTCGCCGGCCGGATGGTCGGGCGGGGAGAACGCGTCCAGGCGTTCACCTTGTTCCAGAACGGGCGCAGGCTGACTCGGCTGGAAGCCGACTATGACGAGATGCCGACCCGGTTCCCGTTCACCCTCTGCATCGACCAGGTGCTCACCGAGGAGGTGCTCAGGGACGCGGTGCGCGCTCAGGGCGTCGAGATCGAGTGGGGTGTCAGGCTGGAGGACTTCGAGCAGGACGAGCACCGGGTGCGCGCGGCGCTGCGGCACGACTCCGGTGCGTCCGAGGCCGTCGCCGTGGACTACCTCGTCGGTTGCGACGGCGGGCACAGCACGGTCCGCAAGAAGCTCGGGCTGGAGCTGCTCGGGGAGTCCGCGGAGACCTGGTTGATCGCGGACGCGACGATCGACGTGGACGTGCCGAGAAACAGCATCTACTGGGTCCGCAACCGTGGCCTCACCATGATGATGGCGCCGATGAGCGGCGAGCGCCGGTGGCGGCTGCTGGACACGGTGAACGTCGAGCACGGCACCGACCCGGCGACCGTCGCCGAGCGCTTCAGCCGCGAGCTGAGCGCGGGGCTGGGGCGACGGGTGCGTGTGGACGAGCCGACCTGGACCTCGGTGTTCACGTTCCAGCAGCGGATGGTCCCGAGAATGCGGGTCGGCCGCTGTTTCGTCGCCGGCGATGCCGCGCACGTGCACAGTCCCGCCTCGGGCCAAGGAATGAACACGGGCATCCAGGAGGCGTACAACCTCGCCTGGAAACTGGCGATGGCGCTGCGCGGGCATGCCGAGGACAGGCTGCTCGACACGTACGCCGCCGAGCGCGTTCCGGTCGGTGCGGCATTGCTCAAGTCGACCAGGAAGGCCACATTCCTGGTGCAGCTGAAGAACTCCGTCGCGGGCTGGCTGCTGCCGATCGTGTTCACCGTGGTCCGTACGGTGCCGCCGGTGCGCAAGAAGCTGCAACGGGAGATCCTTGGCGGGATCTCCGGGCTCAACCTGACCTACGCCGACAGCCCGCTCACCGTCGCCGGCCCGGACAGGGACGGCGGCCCCCGGCCCGGTGAACGGATCACCAAGCTGCCCGCGCATGTCACGTCCGGCCCGGAGTGGCCGCAGATGCAGGCGGACCTCGCCGCTGCCCGCTGGCTGCTGCTCGCCGGGCCGGGCTCCGCCGATCTCGCCGACGAGCTGTCGGCGAAGGCGGGGGAATGGCTGACGGTTCGCGTCCTGCGGCCTGACAGCAGGCTCGGCCGTCATCTCGGCATCGCCGCGGGCGGCTGGGTGCTGGTCCGTCCCGACGGTTACGTGTGCGCGGCCGGTGCGGAGCTGACTGCCGGCCGGCTCTCCGCCGCGCTGACCTCGGTGGGCGTCGCGGCCCCGTAGCGCGAAGTAACGAGAACAAGCCCTTGTGGAGTTGTCCACAAGGGCCTGTTCCACCTGTGCTCTCTTACTGTGCCGTGGCTTCCAGCTCGATGGTCAGGGTCACCTCGCGTCCGACGAACAGCTCGCCGCTGTCGAGGGGCATGTCGGTGACCATCCCGAAGTCGTGCCGGTCGATGACCGTCTCCGCGCTGAATCCCGCTTTCGTGCTGCCCCACGGATCCACCCGGACCCCGTTGAACCGCAGGTCGAAGCGGACCTCCCGAGTCGTGCCATGCATGGTCAGCTCGCCGGTCAGCACCGCGGTGGAGGGGCCGGCCGGTTCCAGCCTCGTCGAGCGGAACGTGGCGGTCGGGTATTTCTCCACGTCGAGGAAGGTCGCCGACCGGATGTGCTCGTCGCGCTTGGGGTTGCGGGTGTAGACCGACGCGGTGTCGACCTCGACCTCGATCGACGAGGCCGTCAGTTCCGGCGCGACGTCGATCGTGCCGCTGACCGCGCCGAACGAGCCGCGGACCGTGGCGATCATCATGTGCCGCACCGAGAACGACACCTCCGAGTGGGCGACGTCGATCGTCCAGAGGCCGGCGGTGAGGCCGGGTGCCGACAGGGTTTCCGTGGTGGTCATTGCTGGGTTCCTTCCGCTGGCTGAGACGCGAGGTCCGGCTTGGGAGGACCGCCGGGACGGCGAATCGTCACCGGACGCATGAACAGGGCGGACAGACCGGCGAGGACGGCGCCGGCGAACCCGACCGTGGCCACGGTCATGGTGAGTGCGTCGCTCATCCCGGCCAGTGGGCCGGCCGTGGTCGACTGGAGCAGTGCCGAGAACATGGTCTGCCCGATCGCCAGGCCGAGCGTGTGGCCGACGGTCTTGGTGAGCATCAGGGTGGAGGTGGCGGTGCCGATGTCAGTCGGCGGCACCGAGTTCTGCGCGAGCAGGCCGACGCCGGCCATGGACGGCCCGATGCCCACCCCGATGAACGTCAGGTAGAGCACGACCAGGACGAGCGGCGTTTCCGCGCCGACCGTGAACGACAGCGCCGAGCCGACGCCGAGCAACGCGGCCGCCGCGATGAGAACCGGCTTCGCCCAGGTGGGACGCCACATCATCGGGACGCTGTACCGGTTGCTCAGCACCATTCCCAGAAGCAGGGGGAACAGCAGCAGCGCCGACACGGTCGCCGAGATGTTCCGCACCTGCTGGAAGTAGAGCGGCATGAACAGCACGGCGGGGAACATCGCCATGGAGAAGAAGCCGCTGGCCCCGAGCACGGCCGAGAACGTCCGGTTGTGGAAGAGCTCAAGCGGCAGGAGGGGAACCCGCGTGCGCCGCTCGACCAGTACGAAGACCCCGATCAGCACCACACCGAGCACCAGGCACCCGGCCACCGGCGGGCTGAGCCAGTCGTACATGACCTGCCCGTCGGCCGTCCTGCCCTTCTGGGTCAACCCGAAAAGGATCAGCGACAGGCCGCTCATGAACAACAGGGCGCCGCGCACGTCCGCCTTCCCCGACGGGACGTCGGCGGCGCGGAAGCGCGGCATCAGCAGCGCGACGACCGCGATGATCGGCGGCACCAGCAGCAGGTTGATGAAGAACACCGAGCGCCAGCCGGCGAAGTCGGTCAGCAGACCACCGACGTACGGCCCGCCCATCAGGCTGACCGCGATCATCGTGCCCATCGCCGACTGCAGCTTGCCGATCGCCTCCATCGGGAACGCCTCACGGGCGAACGCCATGGCCACAGGGAGCAGGCCGCCGGCCCCGACGCCTTGCAGCGTCCGGAAGACGATCAGGAAGGGGAGCGACTGGGCGAGCCCGCAGAGGACCGATCCGAGGAGGAAGAGTCCCAGCGAGATCAGCAGGGCCGGCCGGCGGCCATGAAGGTCGGAGTATCTGCCGTACAACGGCGCGGTCACCGTGGACGTCAGCAGATATCCGGTTACGGTCCAGGTGTAGAGCGTCTGGTCGCCGTTGAGCTGTTCAACGATCTTGGGGAGGGCCGTACCGATGATCGTCGCGTCGAGCAGGCTCAGGAACGCGGCGGCGAACGTGCAGATGAGCACGATCCGCTGGGCCCGCGGGTCCATCCGCCCGAACACGTCGCGTATGGTCGGCCGCTCGCTGCCCGTAGAGGCGGCGGGGTTGCCGAATTCCGCCACAGTGTGCTCCTTCCTGTGCGGGAATGACCGGTGAGGACGTGCGCTGCCGGGCCGAGCGGGATACCCGGCTGCGAGGTGGCGTCCCTGAACTGCTTCGCGTGCGTGGCACGGCCGGCGTCGCCATTCCACGATACGGAGTGAGCACTTACTCCGTCAATGGCCGGAGAGCGCGGCGGTGGCGCGCTGGACGGCGGCGAGGACCACGTCCGCGGTGTCCGGCAGGGCGTTCACCGCCCGCAGATAGTCCGCCCGGGCCGACGCGTGCCGATCGCGGATCTCGGGGTCGTACAGCGCCCCTTCCATGGCGGCGACGGTGCCGGTCTCGTCCAGGATCTCCGCGGTGATCAGCGCGTCCATGTACGGGTTGTCGGTGAACATCGGCTCCTGGACGAAGTAGGCGCCCTTCGGCCACAGGCGGAACGGGTCGATGGGCGCCGCTCGGCCCAGCCAGTCGCGCACCGTGCCGGTCAGCTTCACCTCGGCGTCGACAAGCGCCACGTCCGCGTCGTTGTGCACCCGGAACCGGTTCTGCACGACCATCGCGGTGCGGTTCATCAGGACCGACCGGGCACTGGTCGCGCTCGTCGGGCTGAACACGATGGTCAGGTCCGACGTGCCGAGCAGCGTGGTGAACCGCTCGATCGAGCAGGGCGGGATGACGTGCAGACGCTCGGCGGGCAGGCCGAGCAGGGCGGGCGGCGGCTCGCCGATCACCAGGAAATGGGTGGCGGCGGGCAGCCGGCCGAGATAGTGGACCAGCAATTCGGGGACGCGCTCGGCCAGTCTGGCGCTCATCTCACCGGACATCCGGCCGCCGGGCTGCTGCCACGACGAGACCGGGATCAGCACCAGCCGGTCGTCGCGGCGCAGGCCGAACTCGTTGAACACTCCCGCCCTGGCCAGGTCGGTCACGGGTGGCTCCGGTGCGACGACCCGGTAGGGACAGCCGCTGCCGCCCGCTCCCGCGTCCAGGTGGGCGGTCGGGACGGGGCGCAGGTGAGCCGGCCAGTCCAGGATCTTCTTGCTGACCGGTACGGGATCGCGGCCGACCAGGTCGATCTCGAAGGTGGTGTTCTCCCATTCGCCCAGGTCGATCGGCAGGATCGGCAGGCCGTACTCCTCGATGAACCACGGGTCGAGCCGCAGGTGGAACTCCACGCTGCGGGAGTACGAGCCGTAGTCCGACAGCACGATCGCATCCGGTTCCACGGTTTTCACCAGGTCGTCGATGAACGCCCGGGCGGCAGGTCCCTTCGGACAGGTCGCGTAGTCCACCACGGTGTGCTCGAAGCCGAAGTGCCGTACGGCGGGGGCGGTGACCGGCGGCACCACGAAATGGTTGTCCATGCCCGCCCGGCGCAGCTGTTCGGCCAGTGACAGGCCGATGAACGTCTCGCCGAACGCGGCCGCGGAGAGGCTGAAGTACAGCAATCTCATGGGAACTCCCGTCGTGTCGCTGCTACCGGCTGCCGAGACTGCCGACGCCTGCTCGAGGCGGGTTCGAACCGTCCTCGACCATCGGTGCTTACTCAGTCGGTCAGGCACGCACTGAGGAGGTTCGCGATGACGGCGCCCAAACCGCTGGCCCTGCTGTTGCCGGGACAAGGCTCGCAGCAGGCGTTGATGGCAGCCGGCCTGTACGGGCACGAGGAGGTGTTCACCGAGGCGATGGACGAGGTGTTCGCGGCCTTCGAAGACCAGGGCCCGCGGTTGCGGGACGACTGGCTTGCCGCACGTCCTCAGGTGTCCATCGATCACATGACCCGGTCCCAGCCGTTGCTGTTCGCGGTCGACTACGCCCTCGGCCGGCTGGCGGGGAGCTGGGAGCGCCCCGCGGCGCTGCTGGGACACAGCATCGGCGAGATGGCGGCGGCGGTCCTGGGCGGTGTCTTCGACCTGGCCGACGCCGTGCGGCTGCTGCGTGAGAGGGTGCGCAGCCTGTCGGGGGCGGTGCCCGGCGGGATGCTGGTGGTCGCGGCCTCGGTGCGGGAGGTGGAGCCGTTCCTGCGCTCCGACGTGGTGGTCGGGGCGATCAACGCGCCTCGCCAGACCGTGCTCGCGGGCGCCGAGGCGCCCCTGCTCGCGGTGGAGGAGGCGTTGCGCGACGACGCGTTCACCTGCCGCCGCGTGCCCGCGACCTGCCCGTTCCACAGTCCGCTGCTGGCGTTCTCGGTCGCCGGGGCGGAGCGCGCCTTCGCGGCGGTGCCGGCCCGGCCGCCGAGCATCCCCATCTACTCCGGCTACACCGCCGCGGTGCTGACCGCGGAGCAGGTGGCCGCCCCGGCCTTCTGGGCGAGTCATCCGGTCGCTCCGGTGTTGTTCCGGCCCGCGCTGGACGCCCTGCTGGCGAGCGGGGACTTCCTGCTCGTGGAGGCCGGGCCGGGGCAGGGCCTGGCCAGCCTGGCCCGGCGTCACCCCGCGGTGCGGCCGGGCGGCAGCGAGGTCGTGGCCATGTCGCCGGCGCGGGCCGGCGACCCGCGGGCCGACCGGGACGTGGTGCGGGCGGCCATGCATCGCATCCGGGCGACCACCCGGGCTTGAGCGGGTCTCGAGGCGCGCTCGCCATCGTCGACGGAGAGTCCACCAAGGGGAGTTCGGATGAAACTGTTGCACTTCAGCCTGCCGGTGCTGGGTGGGTACGGCGAGACCTTCGTCGGCCTGTCCCTCGCCGACCAACTGGCCGACGGCGGGGTCCAGAACCACTTCGTCACCACGAAAGCCGTGGAGCCGCTGTTTCGCGCGGGCAGGTATCCGTTCCACATCATCGACGGCGACGCCCGGCCGGTCGAGCGGTTCGTCGACGAGGTGATCAGGGATGTCCGCCCGGACGCCATAGTGCTGGCCGACTACACCAACTTCTGGGGCCACATGGTCCGCAGCGGCGTGGACGACCCATGGTTCATCGAGAAGCACGGCGTTCCGTTGCTCCCCATCGACATGTGGGAATGGGAGAACACCGTCTTCGCCTACGACTTCTGCGGCCGGGGCTGGGGGCGGGAGTACGACAGGCACATCCTGGACATGGACGTGCACCTCCGGCCGGTTCCGATCGCGCACCTGGACCCGGGGCCGTCCGGCCGCGGCTACCCCTACCGGATCATCGCCCCGGAGCCAGGCCGCGACGAGCGCACCCGGGCGAAGGTGTTCGCCGAGCTCGGCCTGTCGCCGAACGACCGGTTGGTGCTGATTCCGGTGTCGAGCTGGCAGCAGCCCAAGGAGGTCACCCGGCAGACCACGGACATGATGGTCCGCCTGGGGGAGCGGGTGCCCGAGCTGCTCGCCCACTATCTGCGCCAGTTGCCGGACAGCACCCACGTCGTGGTGGTCGGTCCCATGCTGGAGCCCTTCACCACCCTGCCCGCGGAGCGGCTGCACGTGCTCGCGCCCACCACACCCGACCGCTATCACGCGCTGCTCAGCTCCGCGGACCTGCTGCTGTCGCTGAGCATGAACGCGGTGACGCTCGCTCGCGCCGTGCTGATGGGCACGCCCGGCATGCTGCTCACCAACCGGTTCACGTTGACCGACGAGCAGAGCGTCGCCGGCATGGAACAGGAGCTCGGCGGTCTGTCGGACACCGTGCGCTCGTGGCTGGGCGAGGTCGTGCCGATCGACCCGTTCCGGCACTGGCCGAAGGGGCTGTATCACTTCGTCGAGCCGCTGGTGCAGGGCAACGAGTACCTGACGGCGATGGCCCACGAGCAGCTGTTCGATGAGAGGGCCGTGGTGGAAGGGATGCGGGGCATCCTGTACGAACCCGCGGTCCGTGAGCGGCTGGCCGAAGCGCAGTCGCGTTACGTCCGGTTGGTCGACGACCTGCCGCCCACTCACGAGGTGATCCGGGCCGCGGCCGGCAAGCTCGGCATCAAGAACGCCTGACCCGAGTGCGAGACCCGTGGGCCGCCGGTGGCCGCCCACGGGTCTCGCCGTTCAGACCGTGGCGGGCTGAGGGACGCGCCTCGGCTGAGCCATGTAGTGCGCCGCCGTCTCGTGGTTGTCCAGGTGGTCGTGGAAACCGCGACGAGCGGTGAACGCGAACGCCGTCGGCCGCTCCGTGGGGCCGGACGCCACGGTTTCCGCCCAGTTCGCGAGGGCCTGCGCCACGTCGTACGGCAGGCACACGGTCTCGCTCTCGTACCCGTCGTCACCGGCGAGACGCCAGCCGGCCGGCGGATCCTCGCCCGGCACCACGTACACCGGGCGGGACCAGCGCTCGTACTCGTAGAGGGCTTCGGCGAACCGCCGCCACCGAGGCGGGAACCGCGGCACCATCACCTCCCGCCACCACCGGTGTACGACCGCCTCCAGTTCGGGCCGGCCGTACAGGGAACGCAGGGCGCCGGCGATCGCCGGTGACTCGGCGAGCACGGGAACGGCGTTGAGCAACGCGATCGCCGAGGGGTGGTCGGACTCTTCGAAATACTGCTTGAGGCTGCTGATCACCTGCGACTGCGTCAGCCCGGCCAGCTCCCGGGCCGCCTGCCAGACGTGCCGCAGGTACTGGTTCTCGCCCAGTATCCGGGCCCAGAAGATGAACCGCTGCATCTCCAGGTTCTCGGTGAGAGTGAAACTGCGGTTGGCGAGCACGTACTCGAAGTCGTCGTCCTCACCGCGGATGGTCACGAACCCGTGCACTTCCCTGTGCTCGCTGTAGGACGT
Organism: Microbispora catharanthi; assembly: GCF_006334915.2. GTDB lineage: Bacteria > Actinomycetota > Actinomycetes > Streptosporangiales > Streptosporangiaceae > Microbispora > Microbispora catharanthi. The sequence continues at coordinate 52,277 of NZ_VDMA02000028.1, read as the reverse complement.
GTTGGGCAGCAACAACATCGGGTAGACCGCGATGCGCGACAGTTTGGCGGCCAGTCTGTCGTAGCCGGCGAGGAATGACGTGGGCGTCTCGCCCGGAGCGCCCCAGATCAGCTCGGCGTAGCAGTCCAGTCCTTCCTCGTTGAGCCAGTCGACCAGGCTCTCCCACTGGTTGACCTTCATGTTCTTGCGCAGCATGCCGGTCAGCGCCTCATCGGAGAGAGTCTGCAGGGCCAGCGTGAACGAACTCTGGAAACCGTGTCGCTGCAGCTCCTTGACGATCTTGTAGAACCGGGCCGACTTGTTCTTGGCCCAGCTGGTCTCCAGCGCACGCGGGTAGCCGTGCCGCTCCCTGGTCTTGATCAGCATCTCGACGAACTGCTCGTCGGACTCCAGCAGCCCGAAATTGGAATCGCACAGCACGATCGAGGGAGCCTGGTGGAAGCCGAACACGTCGAGCTCCTCGGCCAGTCGTTCGGCGGAGAACGATCGCATCTTCTGCCCGACCGCGCCGCCCCAGTAGCAGAACGAGCACTTGTACGGGCAGCCTCGGTTGGTCTCCATCAACGCCACGTCATAACGGAAGTTCCCGGCCGAGTCGGTCATCGGGATGGCCCCCGTGAGGAAAGGCGAGGGAATGGTGTCCAGGTCGGAGATCCGCTCCCGCTCCGGCGTGGTGTGCGCCGAGCCGTCGGGGCGGCGGAAGGAGCAGCCGGCCACGCCGACCGGGTCCAGGTCGCCGCGGCGGCCGAGCAGGTATGCCACCAGCTCGCGGAAGGTGTGCTCGCCCTCGCCGTTGACCACGACGTCGACGTGCGGGAACTCGCGGAACACCCGCTCGGACTGGTATGCGACGTGGTTGCCGCCGAAGATCACGGTGCCGTGCGGGTTGAGCTGCTTGAACATCTCGGCCAGTGCGCCGAAGTTGCGGTAGTTCCAGCCGAGCACGGAGAACGCCAGCACGTCGGGAGTCCCGTCGAGGAACAACCGGCGGGCCATCTGCGTCAGCGTCCGGCCGCCCCGGAAGTTGCGGATCCGCACGGTCGCCTCCGCCGACAGATCCGGATCGGCGTCGACCACCGCCTTGAGGTACCCCGCGGCGAGCGGCATCGAGTCGAGCGGCATGTCCCATGCGCCCTGCTGAACGAGGCTGATGTCCAACATCGACCGCCTTTCCTGTCCTGGAGTCTGTGGGGAACGGTCAGGCGGTCCGGTGCAGGAGGGCGTCGAGGATCCCGGTGAGCTGCTCGCGCGGCTCGGGGTGGGCTCCCGTGGCACGCCAGGCGACGAAGTTGTCCGGCCGGACCAGCAGCGCGCCCTCCTCGCCGATGCCGGCGACGGTGGCGAAACGGCTGCCGGGGTCGTCGATCTCGGCGCCCGGCCCGATGCGGTACACGCCCAACGGCAGGCCGGTGTGCTCGGCGACGGCCTGCCCGGCCTGCTGCCAGCCCGTGGCGTCCGGACCGGTCAGCAGGGCGAAGCCGGTGCCGGCCAGGTCGAGGGTGGAGACCTTCTCCCCCTTGCGCTCGACCCACACGTGCGGCACCCGGCTGCCGGGCGAGCCGTCCAGGTTCTGCTCGACGTCCTCAAGGGAGGGAAGCTCCTCCCGGGCGCCGAGGACGGCGCCCTCGGTGTACTGGTAGCCCGAACTGGTGACGAGCGGATCGGCGATGCGCAGCATGTTGCGCTCCTGCTCGGCCTCCGGACGGGGATCCCAGTGCAGGGCCATGTACCGCAACCGCAGCACGGCCTGGTCTCTGGTGAACTCCGCGATCGGCAGCCGCTCCTGGGAGTAGGTGTCCAGCAGCCCCGGCCCCGCGTGGCCGCGCAGCACCATGGCCAGCTTCCAGCTCAGGTTGTAGGCGTCGGCGATGCCCGTGCTCATGCCGAAACCACCGATGGGCGGGATGACATGAATGGCGTCCCCGGCCAGGAAGACCCGGCCGTCCCTCACCGCGTCGGCCACTCCGGCCGAGATCCGCCACGGCAGCATGGCCAGGATCTTCACCGGCAGGTCGGGCAGCCCGATCGCGCCCTTGATCAGCTCAAGGCAGCGCTCCTCCGGATAGTCCGCCACGGACTCCTTGGTCTCGTCGTAGCTGCGGTGGAACACCCAGCGGTCCCTGTTGTTGATCGACAGCAGCAATCCCTCGTAGTCCGGGTGCCTGATCTCGCAGAAGTTGAACTCGTTGCCCCGGATGAGCTCGCCGAGGTCCGCGTCGAACAGGATGTGGATCATCGGGTTGCCGAGCCGATCCTCGATCTCCATGGGGATGCCCAGCAGCTCCCGCACCCGGCTGGAGGAGCCGTCGGCGCCGACCAGATAGTCGGCCCGTACGGTGTAGCGCTCGTCGGTCGCCCGGTTGAGCAGCGTCGCGGTCACCCCGGACTCGTCCTGGGTCATCGACACCAGTTCCGTGGAGAACCGGACATCCACTCCCCGCTCGGCGGCGGCGGCCAGCAGCACCCGGTCGATCTGGTCCTGCGCACAGGGGTTGACGTCCGTGGGACTTATCCGCAGGGTCGCCGCGACCACGTCCTCCGGCGGAGTCGGGATCCGCTCCACTTTCGACAGGTCGTCGCCCGCGAGCGTCGTCACGCTGAACTTGGTCAGGCTGCTGGCCAGCACCGCGCTGGCCTCTCGCATCTGGGCGTCGAGACCGGTGCTGCGGAAGAACTCCCGGGCCGGCGGGTGCAGCCCGGTCGCCCGCGGGTGGATCAGCGTTCCGTCCCGGCGCTCCACGAGCATCGGACGTAGTCCGTGCTGGGCAAGGGCGACGGCGGTGGACAGTCCGACGGTGCTGCCGCCGGTGATCAGAACGGGAACGTGCTCGACCGGCATGAGTGAACCCTCTTCCTCGCTTGTGGACGTCGCGGAGAGTTGTGCTGGGTCAGGTCACTGTGGTGGCGCCGCCTTGACCTGCGATCCATCCCGGCTCGAAGGGCTCGCCCCGGCGGCGGATCGAGCGGGCTTCGAGAGGCGGTCCACCGAGGATGGCGACAGTGCCTGTCGACGACCCGACGTGGAAGGACGTGTTCATGGCGCTGGCAGAGTTGACCGGCACGAGCGATTCACCGACTACCGCCGTCAAGTTGTTCCAGTCGATCACGGCGCACCATGTGTCCAGCGCGGTGCACGTGGCCGCCAGACTCGGCCTGGCCGACCTGGTCGCCGCCGGGCCGGTCGGCTTCGAGCAGCTCGCGACCGCCACCAAGACCGACGCGTTCGCGCTGCGCAGACTGCTGCGGCTGCTGGTCAGCTCGGGTGTGTTCACCGAGCCCGAGCCGGGCCTGTACGGGCTGACCAGGGTGGGCGAGCACCTGCGGACCGACCGCGCCGACTCGCTGCACTCGTTCGCGCTGATGATGGCGAACCCGCGCAACCAGCAGCGCTGGGGCGAACTCGCGGACTGCGTGCGCACCGGCGCGTCCCGGGTGCCCGAGGAGCACAAGGGTGATCCGTTCAAGCAGATGCCGCCGCACATCCTCGAACTGCTGGGCAAGACGATGACCTTCTTCGTCTCGCACACCGCTCAGGCCGTGGTGCAGGCCTACGACTTCGGTCGATTCGGCACCCTGGTCGAGCTCGGCGCGGGCGAGGGCATCCTGATCTCGGCCATCCTGGCCGCCAACCCCGGCCTGCGCGGGATCATGTTCGACCTGCCGTACATGGCGGAGAACGCCAAGCGGCGGATGGCGGGCAACCCCGTGGCCGACCGGTGCGAGATCGTCGGCGGGGACTTCTTCGACGCGGTGCCGGCCGGCGGTGACGCGTACCTGCTCAACAACGTGATCCACGACTGGGACGACGAGCGCAGCGTCGAGATCATGACCAACTGCTACAACCAGCTCAAGCCCGGCGGCAGGCTGCTCGTGGTCGAGACGCAGTATCCCGAGAGGTTCGACGACTCGATCGCGTCCAGGATCGCCGCCCGCAGCGACGTCAACATGATGGTCAACGCCAACGCCAAGGAGCGGTCGGCCGCCGAGTTCCAGGCGCTGGTGTCGGCGGCCGGATTCCGGCCCGGGCGGATCATCGAGATCAGGCCCGCCTGGACCGGCGTGCGCTCCAGCATGATCGTCGAGGCCGTCCGCCCCTGACCCGGCCCCCTCCTAGCTGTCCTCCTCACCAGAAAGGCCTTGTCATGGCGTACGAACACGTTCCGGTGCTGATCGTGGGCGGGGGCACCGTCGGATTGTCGACGGCTGTCGCGCTGGCCCGCCACGGGGTTCGATCACTGGTGGTCGAGCGCCGCGCCACCACGTCCATCCATCCGCGGGCCACCGGTGTGCAGCCGCCGGCGCGTGAGTTCTTCCGCGCCATGGGGCTGGAGGAGCGGATGCGCGAGGCCAGCGCCGAGCTGGCGCCGAGCATGAGCAAGATCAATGTGTCGCCGTCGCTGGCCGACAGTGACCTGGCCGCGGCACCGCGGTTCCCCACGCCTCCGCTGGACGTGCTGGAGGTGACCAGGCGGATCAGCCCGACCGACATCGGCCCATGCTCACAGGACCAGATCGACCGCATGCTCGTGGCCGCGGCGGCGGACCGCGGGGTGGAGGTCCAGTTCTCCACCGAGCTGGAGTCGCTGACGCAGGACGACTCCGGAGTCACCGTGACGCTGTTGAACAACGAGACCGGCGAGCGCCGCGACGTGCGGGCCGGCTACGTCGTCGGCGCGGACGGCGCGTCCAGCCGCACCCGGCGCTCGCTGGGGCTCACCATGAGCGGCTTGGACAAGCTCGGCGAGCCGATGATCAACATGATGTTCCGCGCGGACCTGAGCGACCTGGTCGCCGGCAACGAGTTCGCGTTCGCCGAGATTCGCACCGGGGAGATCGAGGGCATCCTCCTGACGATCAACAACAAGGACCGCTGGGTCTTCCACTTCACGTACGACGCGGACAAGGAGTCGCTGGAGGACTACCCGCCGGAGCGCTGCGCGGAGATCGTGCGCAAGGTCGTCGGCAGGCCTGACCTCGAGGTGGAGGTCCTGGCCCGGCTCGCATGGCAGATGTCGGCACGCGTGGTCGACAAGCTGCGGGTCGGCAGGGTCCTGATGGCCGGCGACGCCGCGCACACCATTCCACCCGTCGGCGCCTTCGGCATGAGCACCGGAATCGGCGACGCCTACAACCTGAGCTGGAAGCTGGCCATGGTGATCAACGGCGAGGCCGGGCCGGGGCTGCTGGACACCTACGACCAGGAGCGCCTGCCGATCGCGCAGTTCACCTGCGAGCAGGCCAGGCTGCGCTTCCGGTTCATGGAGTTGCACTGGGACAACAGCCCTGAGGGCGAGGCGGAGAAGGCGAAGCTGCGGATCGCCGACCCGCTGGTCACCGGCTTCGGTTTCCAGTACACGCGGGGCGCCGTGATCGATGCCCGCGAGGAGCTGCCCTCCCTTGAGGACGTCGAGCAGAACCTGGACGGCTCGCCCGGCAGCAGGTTGCCGCACGTGTGGGTCGAGCGCAAGGGGGAGAAGGTCTCCACCCTGGACCTGGCCGGCGCCGGTTTCGCCCTGCTCCTGGGGCCGAACGCGGCCGGGTGGCGGCAGGCCGCGGACAGGCTGAACAGCGAGCTGCCCGTGACGGTGTACCGGCTGGGGCCCGACGGCGACGTCAAGGACGCCGACGACAAGGTGATCGAGCAGGTCGGCATCACCGCCGAAGGTGCGGTGCTCGTCCGGCCGGACAATTTCGTCGCCTGGCGCAGCACCGGAGCGCAGCAGGACGCGGGCGAGCGGCTCGCCGGCGTTCTCAACGGTCTGCTGGACCGCTCCGACGCCGGTGCCGCGGCATCGGCGTGAAAGGAGAAAGGAGAAGCGAAGTGTTCACAGAAAACGAGCTCGCCTTCCTCGGGGCGCAGCGGCTGTGCCGGCTGGCCACCGTGAACGCGAGCGGCGCGCCACACGTCGTCCCCGTGGGGTTCGACTACAACGCCGACCTGGGCACGATCGACATCCACGGCTACGCGGAGGTGATGCGGCGCAGCAGGAAGTTCCGGGACGTGCAGGAGACGGGGCAGGCCGCGCTGGTGGTCGACGAATTGGAGTCGGTCGACCCGTGGCGGCCGCGCGGCATCGAGATCAGGGGCAAGGCCGAGGCCATCGGCGCCGACTCCGACACGCCGCTGATCCGGGTCACCCCGCACCGGCTGGTGGCGTGGGGGATCGACGGTGACCGGTTCGGGCCGATGAACGCGAGAGACGTGTGACCGTCGGCGAGGACTTCCACAGCAGAGGAGTACGCATGGTCGAGATAGAGGTCGCGGGCGGAACCGATGCGCCGACGTCGGCGGTCGAGCTGTTCCAGCTGATCACGGGCCACCACGAGTCGAGCGCGGTGCACGTGGCCGCACAGCTGAAGATCGCGGATCTGCTGGCCGACGGCCCGCGGCCGGTGGACGAACTCGCGGCCGCGTCGGCGACGGACGCGGCGTCGTTGCTCAGATTCCTGCGGCTGCTGGTCAGCTCGGGGGTGCTGGAGGAGCCCCGGTCCGGGGTGTTCGGATTGACCGATGTCGGTTATCACCTGCGCAGCGATGTGCGGGATTCGCTCTACGCCGTGGCGATGACGCTGGCCAGCCCGGAACACCTGGAGCGCTGGGCAGGTCTGGCCGACGTGCTGCAGACCGGCAAGACGGCCCTGTTCGAGAAGGGGTCGGCGGTGTTCTCCGAACCGCCGCCCGAGGTCATCGCCCTGCTGAGCCAGTCGATGACCTTCTTCTCCACCTACACGGTCGGCTCGGTGGTCGACGCCTACGACTTCAGCGGATGTTCCACCGTGGTCGACGTGGGCGGCGGCCTGGGTTCGCTGCTCGCCGCGGTGGTGGCGGCCAACCCCGGGCTGCGGGGGATTCTCCTCGACCAGCCGTTCCTGCTGGAGGCGGCGAGGTCGCACCTGGCCACGACGGAGGGCGGCAAGGACATCGAGATCGTCGCGGGTGACTTCTTCGAGTCGGTGCCCGCCGGCGGCGACCTCTACATCCTCAAGAGCGTCGTCCACGACTGGGACGACGAGCGCAGCGTTCAGATCCTGGCCAACTGCCACAGGGCGATGAAGCCGGGTGGCCGGCTCCTGCTCGTCGAGACCGTGTGCCCGGAGCGGTTCGACGACTCGGTGGCATCGAAGATCGCTGCTCGCAGTGACGTGATGATGTTGCTGAGCAGCCCCGGCGGCAGGGAGCGGACCGAGGCGGATTTCCAGAAGCTGCTGGAGCGCGCCGGGTTCGAACTGTCCAGACTCATCCCGGTGCGTCCCGCGTGGACCGGCGTGCAGTCGACCACGATCATCGAGGCGGTCCGCCGCTGACCTGTCGCCTTTCGCGGCGGTGCCGTACCGGCCCGGCTTCCGCGAGCCGGTCCGGCATCCGCCGTGCGCTGGAGACCCCGTTCTCCTTGCTTTCGATCGGACGGATGACCACAGGAGCCCGCGTATGACGACGACAATCCCACGATCGGAAACCGGCAGCGAGAACACCCGGGACCCGCGTGTCCGAGTGAGGAAACTGCTCGACCAGGATTCCGTGGAGGAGTTACGGCCGGCCGACGACAGCGGCGCCTATGCTGTCCGCGGGCAGATCACGGGCCTGCCGGTGGTCGTTTACTGCAGCGACGCCACGACGATGGGTGGCGCGATGGGCACGGCGGGCTGCGACCACATCGTCGCGGCGATCGACACCGCCGTACGGGAACGGTGCCCGGTGATCGGCCTGTGGCACTCCGGCGGCGCCAGGCTCGGCGAGGGGGTGCAGGCGCTCGACGGAGTCGGCAGGGTCTTCGCGGCCATGGTCCGGGCGTCGGGCAAGGTGCCGCAGATCTCGGTGGTGCTGGGCCCCGCCGCAGGCGGCGCCGCCTACGGCCCCGCGCTGACCGACATCGTCGTCATGGCGCCCGAGGCGCGGGTCTTCGTGACCGGTCCTGACGTCGTACGCAGCGTGACCGGGCAGGCGGTGGACATGGTCACGCTCGGCGGCCCCGAACTGCACGGCAAGGACTCGGGCGTGATGCACGTCGCCGCCGACGACGAGGCGGACGCCTATCTCAGGACACGCCGGCTGACCGGGCTGCTGGCCGGCGCCGGTGACATCGATCTCGACCTGCTCCCCGAGCACGGCCCCGACCTGCGTGCACTGCTTCCTGACGAGGCCAGACGCGCCTACGACATACGTTCGGTCGTCCACGAGATGCTCGACCCGACGATCTCCCCGGACGCCGAGCTGCGCAGCAGCTTCGAGGAACTTCAGCCCAGATGGGGACCGAGCATGGTGGTCGGGCTCGGCCGGTTGGCCGGCGGCACGGTGGGGGTGGTGGCCAACAATCCACTCCGGCTCGCCGGTTGTCTCGACTCGGTCAGTGCCGAGAAGGCCGCACGCTTCATCCGAATGTGTGATTCCTTCGGCATTCCACTCGTGGTTCTCGTCGACGTACCCGGATATCTGCCCGGGCTCGGACAGGAACGCGGCGGTGTGGTGCGGCGGGGCGCGAAGCTGCTGCACGCGTTCGCCGAAGCCACCGTGCCACGGGTCACCCTGGTGCTACGCAAGGCGTACGGCGGCGCGTACGTCGCGATGAACTCGCGGGCTCTCGGCGCCACCGCCGTGTTCGCCTGGCCGCAGGCAGAGGTCGCCGTCATGTCCGCTCAGGCCGCGGTCGGGATCCTGCATCGTCGGCAGCTCGCCGCCGCCGCCGAGGACGAGCGGGAAGCCTTGCACGATCGGCTGGCGGCGGAACATGCGCGTGCCGTCGGGGGCGTGGACCGGGCGGTGGCGATCGGCGTGGTGGACGAGGTGATCGACCCGGCGTCGACCCAGCGCCGGCTCGCCGCCGCGCTGGCGGCCGCGATCGCCACACGCGGCGGGAATTCGGCAGGACGGCACGGAAACATTCCGCTGTAAACGAACCTCCGCCGGAAATCGATATATCAAGGCCATCTCGGTGAATTATTGATCCACTGCGGATGAACGCGTATTCGCGATCACGGGCACGAACAGTCACTGTGATCGACACTATGTGTGACTGTGGCTAACTACAAGTGGTCAAGGTGTGCCTCGACCGACTGCTGACAGGAGAAGGGCGATCGTCGATGCCGGACCGTTTCCGCAGGTAGTGCCTGTGTCCTTCTTTCGGTCCGGCCGGGATTGCGTGCAGCGGTGGTTTTGCCCTCAGGTGACCTCTTGATCCCCTCTGGAAAATTTGCCAGAATAAGTTCCGCACGGGGCGATGTTTGTGCGGTTTGCTTGTGAAGCCATTTCGCAAAGCAGTGTTCGATGGCTGCGGGCAGGATCTTGGGCGCTTTTTCCGTGGGCCTTAATGTCGCGCGGAGCAGGTGACACCCGGCCGTTTAGCCCGTTGGTTCCTCCTGGGCGAGGTATCGGCGCGACCATGACCTGATCAGTGAGATCGGAGGCATGAAAGGCGTGAGGGATATGTCGAAAGCCTGGAACGGGATTCTTGCCGACGGCGACGGCTCACTCGGAACACGCCTGTAGCGCCTGTCCGGATCAAAGACTTTCTCTACTGACTTGCGCACGCCGGGAGAAGGCTTCTGGGCGAAGTTTGAGATCGCATGTGCGGTGGTGTGTCCTGCCGGCTCGGTGATCTCATCTTCCGGCGATGCGAGAAACGGGGGATCAATGTGAGTCACATCATCAGGTGATCTTCGGCTCTTGACTGGGGACCGCTGCGACGAGCGGTCATCCAACTCCCTTGTCTCCGGTAAGCCGGCATCGGCGTGGGTGTACAGCCGCGCGCCCTCCGGCGGCTTGCCCGTGTCCACGTGGTGGGGTGCCGCGTGCCCGAGCCACTTTGTCGATCATCGCTGCGAGGTCAACTTATGCGGTTCACATTGCTCGGTCCGCTGGAGATCGTGACATCGGAGGGCTCGCTGACTCCCTCGGCGCCTATGCTCCGGCGCGTCCTCGCCCTGTTGCTCTTACGCGCCGACACGGTCGTACGCAGCGGCGCGTTGGTCGAAGAGCTATGGGGTGACCGGCCTCCGAGGAGCGCCAGAACGACGCTGCAGACGTACATATACCAGTTGCGCAAGCTGTTCGGCAGTTTCGAGGCAGGCCAGGACGCCGGCGGCTCACTGGTCCTGCTGACCAAGCCGCCCGGCTACGAGCTGCAGTTGGGCGAGGACGACCAGGTCGACGTGTACGAGTTCGAGGCGCTGGTCAATCGCGCGAAGGCATGCCGCCACGAAGGGCTCATCGAGGACGCGGTCGCAGCGTTAAACGAGGCGCTCGGTCTCTGGTCGGGGGCGGCGCTGACGGATGTGGAGAGAGGGCCCCTGCTCGACGCCGAGGCGACTCGGCTGGAGGAGATCCGCAAGGAGGTCCTGGAGCTGCGGTTGGAGCTCGACCTGCAGCTCGGCCGGCATCACGAGGTCGTCAGCGAGCTGCTCTCGCTGGTCAGCGCGAATCCGGCACACGAGGGTTTCGTGGCCAAGCTGATGCTCGCGTTGGTGCGCTGCGGACGCCGGGCCGAGGCGCTGGACGTCTACCAGCGGACCAGGACCGAGCTGGTCGCCGGGCTCGGCCTCGAGCCGTCCACCGAGATCCAGCGGCTGCACCACTCGATCCTCAAGGGCGACGGGGAGGTCGGCCACCAGGTGTCGGCCATGGCGCCCACCTCGCCCGCACAACTGCCGCCCGCGATCACCGATTTCGTCGGCCGTACGGGGGAGACGAGGAGACTCCGGTCGGCCGTGGCCGGTGACCGTGGGCTGAGCATCGTGCAGGTCCTCGGTCCGCCCGGCGTCGGCAAGACGGCGTTCGCGCTCCAGGCGGCACACGAGCTCCGGTCGTTGTTCCCCGACGGCCAGTTCTACGCGAACGTGGGCGACTTGGGTGACAGTGGCCGTGGGCTGGCGGACATCCTGGCGGGCTTCCTCCGTAGCTGCGGGATACCACCGGACCGGTTGCCCCCCGGGCTGCGGGAACTGAGCAACATGTTCCGCACCTGGACCGCGGACCGCAAGGTTCTGGTCGTACTCGACGAGGTCCTCGCCGCCCGGCACATCCGGGAGCTCACCCCCGGGGGTTCGTCATGCGCGATGCTCGTTGTGAGCCGGACCCGGCCGACCGCGGTGCCCGGCATGGTCAACATCAGCCTGGGGCCGCTGCCCGAGGACTCGGCGCTGGAACTGCTGGGCCGGCTGATCGGTCCCGAGCGGGTCGAGACCGAGCCCGAGGCCGCGCGGACGCTCATCCGGACCTGTGACCGGTTGCCGCTGGCCCTGCGTGCGGTGGCCGGCCGAATCGCCGCACGGCCGCACTGGAGCCTCGACCGGATGATCGGCCGGTTGAGCCGGTCCGACAACCTCCTGGTGGAGCTGGGGGAGTACGGGGACGAACTGCTGGCCAGCGTCGAGGCCAGCCGCCGCCAGCTGAGCGGGATCACCCGCGACGCGCTCGACCTGGTAGCCGGGCTGTGCGGGCAAACCGTGACCCCGGCCGTCGTGGCCGACCTGCTCGACGTCCGGGTGGCCGCGGCGGAGACCTTGCTGGAGCAGTTGGTGGACGCCAGCCTCATCGAGGAACAGACGTCCACGCGGGAGGGCCACGAGTCCGGCTACCGGGTTCCCGCGCTGTTCCAGGCCGCGGTCCGGCAGCTCGTGGATCCCTGGGACGCGCCGCCGGCCAGACCCGTCGGGCCGAGCACCAGCCCGCTCCGGGAGCCCGCTGACGTCTGACGAACGGCACGGCCACAAGCGGCACGTCACCCACTCATCGGGCGACGTGCCGCTTGTCGTCCTGCGGGGCGAATTCGGTGGGCTTCGAGTCCCGCTCTAGGCGCTTCCTTCAGCCTTACACCGACCACAGTTGGTATCCCTACTTTCCCCCGCTAGGAGGCCGTGGTGAGCCAATGTCGCGTCGTGATAACAGGGATCGGCGTTGTGGCGCCGGGCGGAATCGGTAAGAAGGCGTTCTGGGAGCGGATCACATCGGGAATCAGTGCGACCCGCCCCATCACTTCTTTCGATCCCTCGCCTTACCGATCCCGGATGGCCGCCGAGTGTGATTTCGACCCGAGGCAGGAAGGCCTTCGCCCACAGGAGATCCGGCGAATGGACCGGGTCACGCAGTTCGCGGTCGTCGCCGCCAAGGAGGCGATCGCCGACAGCGGTTTGGACATCACCTCCGGTCAGGCACACCGGGCCGGGGTGAGCATCGGGTGCGCGGTCGGCTGCACGCAGAGACTCGAGGAGGAGTACGTCACCATGAGTGACGGCGGCCGTCATTGGCTGGTGAATCACACCTATGGCGTGCCGCATCTCTACGACTACTTCGTGCCCAGCTCGATGGCCGCGGAGCTGTCGTGGCTCGCCGGGGCCGAAGGGCCGTCGACCGTCGTCTCCGCGGGCTGTACGTCGGGGATCGACGCCATCGGATACGCGTGTGAGCTGATCCGCGAAGGCACCGCGGACATCATGATCGCGGGGGGTGCGGACGCGCCCATCGCGCCCATCACCGTCGCCTGCTTCGATGCGATCAGAGCGACCTCGCGGCACAACGACGACCCGGCCGGGGCGTCCAGGCCGTTCGACGTCACCCGCAACGGCTTCGTCCTCGGCGAGGGAAGCGCCGTGCTGGTGCTGGAGGAACTGACCGCGGCCGTGGCCCGGGGCGCGCACATCTACGCGGAGATCGGCGGATTCGCCGGCCGCAGCAACGCCTATCACATGACCGGTCTCCGCCCGGACGGCGAGGAGCTGGCAGCCGCGATCACCGCGGCACTGGACGAGGCGCGGCTGAACCCGGAGTCGGTCGACTACGTCAACGCACACGGCACGGCGACCAAGCAGAACGACCGCCACGAGACAGCCGCGTTCAAGCGCAGTCTCGGTGATCACGCCTACCAGGTGCCGATCAGCTCGATCAAGTCGATGATCGGCCACTCTCTTGGGGCGATCGGCTCGATCGAGGTCGCCGCGTGCGCGCTGGCCATCGAGCACGGTGTGGTGCCGCCCACCGCGAATCTGCACTCGCCGGACCCGGAACTGGGCTTGGACTACGTGCCGCTGGTCGCCCGCGAGCGGCAGGTGGACGTGGCACTCACGGTCGGCAGTGGATTCGGTGGGTTCCAGAGTGCGATGGTGCTGGCGCGTCCTGCGGAGGCGGCGGCATGACCAGGACGGTCGTCACGGGAATCGGGGTCGCCGCACCCAACGGAGTCGGCCTCGACACGCACTGGTCGTCGACTCTGCGCGGGGAGAACGCGATCCGGCGGATCACCCGCTTCGACCCGAGCCCGTATCCGATCCGGCTGGCCGGCGAGATCGACTTCGAGGTCGGCGGCCGGCTGCCGAGCCGGCTGATCCCGCAGACCGACCGGATGACCCAACTGGCGCTGGTCGCCTCGGACTGGGCGCTGGCCGACGCCGGGGCCGACCTGGCCGGCATGCCTTCTCTGGACGCCGGGGTGATCACGTCCAGCTCCGCCGGCGGGTTCGAGTTCGGCCAGCACGAACTGGAAAAGCTGTACAGCAAGGGGCCGAACCACGTCAGCGCCTACATGTCGTTCGCATGGTTCTACGCCGTCAACACCGGGCAGCTGTCGATCCGGCACGGCATGCGCGGTCCGACCGGGGTGTTCGTCACCGAGCAGGCAGGCGGTCTGGACGCGGTGGCGCAGGCTCGCCGCAAGATCCGCGGCGGTCATCGGCTCATGCTCACCGGCGGGATCGACGCTTCCCTGTGCCCGTACGGGCTGGCGGCCTACCTGGCGAGCGGCCGGGTCAGCCTCGGGGACGACCCGGACGCGGCCTACCTGCCGTTCGCGCAGGAGGCGACCGGAAGCGTGCCCGGCGAGGGCGGAGCCATCCTCGTCCTGGAGGACGCGGACGCGGCGCGGCGGCGTGGGGCCGAGATCTACGGCGAGATCGCCGGCTACGGCGCGACCTTCGACCCCGCGCCCGGGTCCGGCCGGGAGCCGACGCTGCGGCGTGCCGCCGAGATCGCCCTCGCCGACGCCGGCGTGCGGACCGAGGACATCGCGATGGTCTTCGCCGACGCCGCGGCGGTTCCCGAACTCGACCGGGTCGAGTCGGACGCGATCGTCAAGCTGTTCGGTCCGCACGGTGTTCCCGTCACCGCCCCGAAGAGCATGATCGGGCGGCTGTCCTCGGGTGCCGCCGCACTCGACCTCGTCGACGCGTTGATGGCGCTGCGAGACGGCGTCGTGCCACCGACCGTGAACGTCCGGTGCCCCGCGCCCGGCTACGACATCGACCTGGTGATCGGGGAGCCGCGCCCGGCCAGGGGGACGGCGGCACTCGTGCTGGCCCGGGGATACGGCGGTTTCAACGCGGCAATGGTCGTTCGCTCAGCTGGTTGACAGATCAGGAGGATCTCAATGACGACGTTCACCCTCGAGAACCTGGTGCGGATCATGCGCGAGTGCGCGGGCGAGGACGACGCGGTGGACCTGGACGGCGACGTCGCGGGCATGGAATTCGAGGACCTCGGCTACGACTCGCTGGCGGTCATGGAGACCGTGAGCCGGATCTCCCAGGAATACCGGGTGTCGCTGCCCGAGGAGTCCGTGTCCGAGGCCAGGACGCCCGCCGAGCTGGTCGCCCTCGTCGTCGAGCGCCAGCAGCAACCGGCACAGGCGTGACGGGCGAAGGGGAGGGTCCGGTGGCGGACGAGCACGTTTCCGTACTGATCGTCGGTGGTGGCGGGGCAGGCCTGGCCGCGGCGCTGTTTCTCGCCCGCCAGGGTGTCCGGCCGCTACTCGTGGAGCGGCACGCGCGCACGTCGATCTACCCGAGGGCGACCGGGCTCGCGCCGCGAACCAGGGAACTGCTGCGTACGGCCGGGCTGGACGAGGTCGTGCTCGCCGCCGGCAGCGTGATGGCACGCAACGGCGGGAAGGTGGTGGTGGAGCGGCTGGCCGGCAGTGACCTCGGCACGGCTACGCGCATCTCCCCCGTCGCCGACGACGACGCCGACGCCGTCGACGTGGTCGGCTCGGTCAGCCCGATCACCAGCACCAACGGCATCTGCCCGCAGGACGAGCTCGAACCGATCCTGCTCGCCTCGGCCAGGGAGCACGGCGCCGAGGTGCGCTTCGACAGCGAAGTGGTCGATCTGCGGCAGGGCGAGGACTCGGTCACGGTCACCGTGGCCGACCGGGCGACCGGACGGACATCGGTGATCACCGCCGACTACGTGATCGCGGCGGACGGTGCGAACAGCTCGATCCGGGAGCGGCTGGGCATCGGCACGACCGGGCCGGGTCCGCTGGGCGCGCCGATGATCACTGTGCTGTTCCGGGCCGATCTCACCGATCTCGTGCGCGGTCACGAGTTCGTGGTGTGTGAGATTCGCTGCCCGGGCGCCGAGGGGCTGCTGCTGGCGATCAACAACACCGACCGCTGGGTGTTCTACATCTCCTGTCCCCCGGACAGCGGACTGACTCCCGAGGACTTCCCGCCGGAGCGCTGCCTTCAGGTCGTCCGTCAGGCCATCGGCCTGCCGGACCTGGACATCGAACTGCTCGCGGTGATGCCGTGGCAGGCTGCGGCGTTCGTGGCGGACCGCTTCCAGCAGGGCCGGGTGTTCCTCGTCGGCGATTCCGCGCACGTGATGCCGCCCAGCGGCGCGTACGGGCTGAACACCGGTATCGCCGACGCGCACAACCTGGCGTGGAAGCTCGCCTTCGCCCTGCGGGGGAAGGCGGGGGCCGGGCTTGTGGACAGTTACGAGCGGGAGCGCCTGCCGGTCGGCCGGTTCACCGTCGAGCAGGCCATGCTCGTGCAGCGCAACCCGCGGCTGCACTGGGATCTGAAGTCCTCGCTCGCCGAGCGGGAGCGGTTGGGCATGGCGCATCCGGTGGTCGTGTCGCTGTGTCCGCAGTACGACTCCCCGGTGATCGTCTCGCCTCGGCCAGGCCTGCCCTCGATCAGCGATCCTGGGCTCAACCTGGACGGGCACGCGGGCAGCCGGGTGCCACATCTGTGGCTCGGCGGGCCTTCCGGCGCGCGGATGTCCACGCTGGACCTGGTCGAGTCCGGTTTCGCCCTGCTGTGCGGACCGGCCGGCCAGGTATGGCAGGAGGCGGCCGAGCCCTGGGCCGGCCTGCCGCTGGCGGTCTACCGGCTGGCGGAGGAGGGTGACCTGGTCGACGAGGAGCGGCGCTGGCCTGCCGTCGCCGGCATCAAACCGGACGGCGCCCTGCTCGTCCGGCCCGACGGATATGTGGCCTGGCGCGCGCCGTCCGGTGACGAGGCCGCCTCGCTCGACGCGGTCATGCGTCAGGTGCTGGGCGGATGGCACGGCGCTCCTGGGCTGATGACACGGCTGGGCTGATGGCACGGCTGGGCTGATGGCACGGCGCCCCTGGACGGTGGTGAGCGAACGACCACCGGCCAGGGGCGCCTTCGTTCACGACCCGACGGCTTTCTCGTCATCGAGGTACGCCGACGCCTGCAGGGTGAACAGTTCGGCGTATCTGCCCTCGAGCCGCATCAGTTCGGTGTGGGTGCCGTCCTCCACGAGCTTGCCGTCCTCCAGGAACATGA
This sequence comes from Microbispora catharanthi, assembly GCF_006334915.2. Classification (GTDB taxonomy): domain Bacteria; phylum Actinomycetota; class Actinomycetes; order Streptosporangiales; family Streptosporangiaceae; genus Microbispora; species Microbispora catharanthi. The sequence continues at coordinate 35,756 of NZ_VDMA02000028.1, read as the reverse complement.
TCCGGTCGGATTGGCGGACGGTGGAGAAACGGTGCGAGATGTAGAGCGTGGTCTGCCCCGCGGCCAGGGCGCGCAGCCGGGTGAACAGATCGTGCTCGGCCTGCGCGTCGAGCGCGGAGGTCGGCTCGTCGAGCACGAGGATCGCGGACTTGCGCATGAACGCTCTGGCCAGCGCGATCTTCTGCCATTCACCGCCGGACAGGCTGACGCCCTGGTCGAACCACCGGCCGAGCGGGCTGTCGAAGCCCCGGGGCAGCCGCTCGATGCGCTCGGCTATCCCGGCCCGCTCGGCCGAGTCCACGATCGCCTCCCTGTCGTCGAGTTGCGGCAGGTTGCCGAGGCCGATGTTCTCGCTCGCGGTGGCCTGATAGGTCACGAAGTCCTGGAACATCGCGCTGATCCTGGCCCGGTACTCCTCCGGGTCGTACTCCCTGATGTCGGTGCCGTCCAGCAGGATCCGGCCTTCTGTCGGGTCGTACAGCCGGCACAGCAGCTTGATCAGGGTGGACTTGCCCGCGCCGTTGCGGCCGACCACCGCGACGGTCTCGCCCGGACGGATCTCGAAGCTGACCCGGTCGAGTGCCTTGATGTCGGATCCCGAGTAGCTGAACGAGACCTCCTCGAACCGCACGTGACCGCGCACGTCCGCCGGCATCGGGCGGGGCTGCTCCGGCCTGCGGATCGCCGGGCGGGTGCCGAGAAAGCGGTACAGCAGGTCCAGGAACAGGTTGTTCTCGTACATCCCGCTGACGCCGAGGAACAGGCCCTGGACGGAACTCTGCACGGCGGCCGCGGCACCGGTGTACAGCGCGAGATCACCCAGGGTGAGCCTGCCGGAGACGGCCTGCAGCGCGATGTAGAGGTAGATCGCGGAGCTGGTGAGGGTCGTCAGCATGCTCCAGGCGGCGGCGGCCATGTTGCGGGTGCCGATCAGCTTGCGCTGCCGTTCGTAGTAGACCTGGCCGAGCCGGCGGAACCGGTCGACGAGATAGCCGCCGAGCCCGAAGTGCTTGATCTCCTTGGCGTACGTGTCGGTGGTGACGAGTCCTGCCAGGTATTCCATCCGGCGGCGGATCGGGGAACCGAGGAAGTTGAACGCGAAGCTCCGGGCGGAGTACCGGGTTTGCGAGACGAACGCGGGGATCGGGGTGACGAGCGCCACGACCGCGAGCAGCGGGCTGATCGCGATCAGCAGGGCGATCATCGTGCAGAACGTGATCACGGTCTTCACCAGGCCGAACGCGGAGTTCATCATCGACAGCGGGCGGCTGGGCGCCTCCTGGTCGGCCTGTCGCAGCAGATCGTAGGACTGGGAGCCTTCGAAGAAGGCGAGATGCAGGTTACTGGCGTGGTCCATCACCTTGTGCCGGATGGTGAGCACCATCTTCTCTTGCAGCAGTTGCTGGGCGATGTTCGTCAGCGACGTGATGACCGTGGTCAGCGTGAAGAGGAGAAACTGCAGCGCGGCCACTGTGATGATCTTGGTGATCGACGTCATGGCGATGCCGGGGAACAGCGGCACCGTCAGCATGACGACGTCCGGACGGTGCTGGGTGTGCACCTGGATGCCCTCGACCACCGAGTCCATCAGCAGCTTCGTCATGTACGCCGAGGCGGTGGGCAGCAGGCCGCTCACGACGGTGACCACGCCGATCACCACGGTCAGCACCGGACTGGCCTGCCACGTCAGCCCGATCACGCGCGGCAGGCCGCGCACGGTGCCGACGGAGGTCTGCCGAAACCGTCGCCACCGTGACCTCAGGTCCCTGGGCTGTTTTCGCGGTTTGGGGTCCGGGATGTCGATGGGGCCGGTCAGGCCGCTGTCGGCGACGCTGGTCGGGTCGTCCAACCCGAGTGGAAGGCGGCGCATCGCCGATTCGATACCGCCCCCACCTTGATCCACTAAGCACCGCCCCGAAACTCGGCCGGCAGTTTGGTGGCGTCGAACGCGCCGTGCAGGAACAGCCTGATCAGCGAGGCCAAGCAGATCGGTTCGCTGTCGGCGTCGGGCCGGTGAGACCGGGCGAACAGCAGATCCAGCAGGACGCCCGCGAGCTGGTCGGCGGGCAGGCGCAGCGCGGGCTGCTCGGGCGCGAACAGTTCGGCGAGCGCCGCTCTGGTCGCGGCGATGCCGGCGACGCGGCTGCCCCGCTCGCGTGGTTGCGCGGACGCCTCGCCCCGCTCCCGTGGTTGCGCGGACGCGTCGCCGCGATTGCGGGGGCCGCTGCGGAAGCCGGAGGCGGCCACCGCGCCGAGCACGCGGCCCATCCTGTCCATGTGCGCCTCCATCGCGGAGGCGGCCTCGAGCAGCCTTTCGTGCAGCGAGATCTCCAACGGGATGGCGCGGATGGCCTCGACCACGTTGTCCGGCCGCAGCGCCTCGGCGATGCACGCCTCGAGAAGCTCGTCCTTGTCCTTGAACGCCCGGAAGATCGTGGCTTCGCCGATCCCGGCCGCCGCGGCGATCTGGCTGGTCTTCACCGCGGCGCCGTACTCGGCCACCAGCGGCAGGGTCACGTGCACGATCATGGCGCGGCGTTCCTCGGGGCTCATGCTCGGGGCCCGGCGCCTGGTCGGCTGTGCGGAGGGGGCTACGTCAGTGTCATTCGGCTTTGGTTTCGTCATGCCCCAACTGTACGAAGTGAGTGCTCACTCCGTCAAGGCGTCCTCGCCGACCCGGATCATCCGTGACCAGGCCAGCACCTCGTCGACGAGGCGGGCCTGGCGCAGTGTGTTCTCCGCGTCGAGGGCCAGGTCGCGGCCGTGCCGCAGGGCCTGCGTGAAGTGGCGCACGACGTTGGCGAACTGGTGGTCGGCCGGCAGGACGCGTTCCTCCCTGTGGTCCTGGCGTTCGATGTGGACCACCGGCTGGTAGCTCTCCGGCGGTGTGAACACCCGGTCCAACAGGATCCTGCCGGTGCTCCCGGACAGTTCATAGGTCGAACGGTAGGAATGCTCCATGCCGAAGGTTAGCTGCGCGGCGACTCCCTCCGGCGTGGTCAGCAGGATGCTGCCGGAGCTCACCACGTTCCTGCGCGTGTCCCACCGCAGCACTCCGCCGGCGAAGCCGAGTTCCGGGCCGAGGAAGTGCAGCGCGGCGCGGATCGGGTAGACGCCGACGTCCAGCAGCGCGCCACCACCCACATCGGCCTGATAACGGATGTCGCCCGCGGGCTTCGGAGGGATCGTGAAAGCCGCGGCGAACGCCCGCAGCTCGCCGATCGCGCCGTCCGCCAGGAGCCGCCGCACGGTGGCGTGCTGCGAATGGTGGAGGAACATGAAGTTCTCGAACAGCAGCAGGCCCCGCGACGCCGCCAGCTCGACCAGCCTGCTCGCCTGCCGGTGACTGGACGTCAGCGGCTTCTCCGCCAAGACGTGCTTGCCCGCCAGCAGGGCCTGCTCGACCCATTCGGCGTGCAGCATCGCGGGCAGCGGCACGTACACGGCATCCACGTCGGATCGGAGCAGCAGGTTCCGATATCCGGTGACCGCGTCGCAGCCGAACCGCGCGGCGAACTTCCGCGCCTTGGCCTCGTCGCGGCTGGCGACGGCCACCAGCCGGACATCGGGCTCGGCCGCCATCGCGGGAAGCATCCGCCGCCACGCGATGTCCGCGCAGCCGAGCACGCCGAACCGCACAGGACCTGTGATGCTCACTTCGACTCCGATGGGACCCTGCCGCCGTCCAGCGACGGGCGGACGTCACGGCACTGCTGGTAGGTGGGCAGCAAGCCCATCGCGACCGCCTCGTCCAGAGTCGGTGCCACCCTGTCCTTCTCCGACATGATCGGCGGCTCGGTCAGCTTCCACGGGATTCCCAGCTCGGGGTCGAGAGCCTGCACGTCGATCATGGTGCCGTGCACGTACTCCTCCGCGCACACGTAGTTCATGCACGCGCCCTCGGTGAGGGCGAGGAACGCGTGACCGAGTCCGTCGGCCAGGTAGACCGCGATGCCGGACTCCTCGTCCTGGATCGTGGTGTCGTACATCCCGAACGTGGGCGACCCGACCCGCAGGTCGACCACGACGTCCAGCACCCGGCCGCGTACGCACGTGATGAGCTTGGCCTGCCCCGGAGGCACGGCCGTGCTGTGGATGCCGCGCAGGGTGTTGCGCCTGGAGACCGAGTAGTTCACCTGCATGACCGGAAACGGGCGGCCGATCGCCTCGGCGAGCTCGCTCATCCGCCACGCCTCGTAGAAGTTGCCCCGCACGTCCGGTATCCGTTCTGGCCGGATGCGGTAGGCGTCCGGAATCGCCATCTCGGTGATTTTCATGGCTTCACTCCAAACCTCGGCCCTTCAGATCCACCGGTAGCTCGAGCAGCCCGCGCATGATGTTCTCCCGCCAGCGGGTCGGCCCGGCCAGCGTGGCGTGCGGGAAGCGGCGCACCAGCGTGCCGATCGCGACCTGCGCCTCCATCCGGGCGAGCGGCGCCCCGAGGCAGTGATGGATGCCGTGTGAGAAGGCCAGGTGCGGGTTGGGGCTGCGCGTGATGTCGAGCCGGTCGGGGTGCTCGAATCTGGCCGGGTCCCGGTTGGCGCCGCAGAACGAGATCAGCACGACCTCGCCCGCTCGCACCACGATTCCCTCGACGTCGACGTCCTCCTTCGCGATCTGCCCGGCGGCGCTGAACGAGCTCTCGTACCTGAGGAACTCCTCGACCGCCGAGTCGATCAGATCGGGTTGCGCGTGCAGCAGCGCCAGTTGGCCGGGGTTGGTCAGCAACGCGTGGATGCCGTTGCCGATCAGGTTGGTCGTGGTCGCGTACCCGGCTGCGATGAGCGCGATGCCCAGCTCGATCAGCTCCGGCTCGGTCAGCGTGCTGTCGCCGTCGCGGGCCGCGATCAACGCGCTCATCAGGTCGTCGCCCGGCTGCCGCCGTTTGGCGGCGATCAGGTCGACGATGTACTCCTTGGTGCGGTCGTAGACCTCCTCGCGGTTCTCCGCGACCTCTCCGGCGAGGATCTTCTCGGTCCTGCGGCGTACGTCGGCCCGGTCGGTCTCGGCGGCGCCGAGCATCTCGCAGATCACCGCGATCGGCAGCGGGTAGGCGAACCGGTCGAGCAGGTCGACCGGGCCGGCCCCGGCGATCTCGTCGAGCATGCCGTCCACCAGGCCCTGCACCCAGGTGCGCAGACGCTCGACCCGGTTGCGGGTGAAGGCCTTGCCGACCAGCCGGCGGATACGGGTGTGGTCGGGAGGGTCGGAGTCCACCGCGGCCACCGGGCTGTCGTCCGGGCGCCGCCTGCTGAACCTCAGGTCGGCGAGCAGCTCCCTGGCCAGGTCGTACCGGGTGACCAGCCAGACCTCGCCCATGAACGTGGTCTGCACCCGGACCATCGGCGCCAGCTCGCGCAACCGGGCCAGGCCGGGATAGGGATCGGCCGCGCACACCGGGCTCTGCGCCAGCGGGATCACCGGGACATCCACATCGCCGATCACGGCAGCTCCTCAGACCAGGTCGTCACGGGTGACGTGGCGGCTGCGGACCAGCAGGTCGTCGCCGTCCCGCACGAGCACATCCGCGCACACCGTGCTCACGTGGATCGCCGCCTGCCCGCCCTTGGGCGTGGAGATCACCAACGCGTAGCTGCGTGCCAGCACCGTCCCGTCGGATCGCGTGTCGACGCTGAGCATGCCCAGCCAGTGCCGGCGGACCAGACCGTCAAGCGCCAGCTGCTCGGTCGCCTGCCGCGCGCCGGCGGCGATGTCCGCGCGGCCGCGCACCGGCTCGGGACGTGCGTTCGCCGCGAACACCGCGTCCTCGGTGAAGGTCGCGGCCCACTCGTCGGCCTTGCCGTCGTCGAGCAGCTGCATCTGGCGGGCGTAGAAGTGCTGGACGGCGAGGTAGAGCTCCGCGGACTGCGGGGCCTGCGGTGGCAGCGCCATGAGAATGCCCTTTCGGCCAGAACGGATTCGAACCCCGAGGCTGACGACCGCTTCTCAAGCGGTGCTTGACGCGCGATGGAAGGCGGCGGCGTCCACCGGCCGTCGAGCCCGGTTCGAGTGGCGCGGATGACGCTCGGTGCCGGCAAGCCGACCGGCGGAGGAGGAGTCGTGGGAGAGCAGAGGGTCGCCGTCGTGACCGGCGCGACGCGAGGCATCGGCCTCGCGGTGACGGAGCGGCTCGCCCGTCTCGGGATGCGGGTGTTCGTCTGTTCCCGCAGTGCGGACGACCTGGAAATCACCGTGAAACAGCTGCGCGACCGCGAGCTCGACGTGGACGGAACGACGTGTGACGTCCGCTCGGCCACGGACGTCGACGCGTTCGTCCGGGCGGCGGTGGATCGCTACGGCCCGGTCGACGTGCTGGTCAACAACGCCGGCCGCAGCGGCGGCGGGGTGACCGCCGAAATCACCGACGAGCTGTGGTACGACGTCATCGACACCAATCTCAACAGCGTCTTCCTGATGACCAGGAAGGTGCTCACCGCCGGCGGCATGCTCGACCGGCAGCGGGGCCGGATCGTCAACATCGCGTCCACCGGCGGTAAGCAGGGTGTGGTGTTCGGCGCGCCCTACTCCGCCTCCAAGCACGGCGTGATCGGGCTGACCAAGGCACTCGGGCTGGAGCTGGCCAAGACAGGGATCACCGTCAACGCCGTCTGCCCCGGCTATGTGGAGACACCGCTGGCGGAGAAGGTGCGGCAGGGATACGCCGAGCACTGGGGGATCACGCAGGACGAGGTGCTGCACCGGTTCGAGGCCAAGATCCCGATCGGCCGCTACTCCACTCCGGAGGAGGTCGCCGGCCTGGTCGCCTACCTGCTGTCGGACGACGCCGCACCGATCACCGCTCAGGCGCTCAACGTCTGCGGTGGCCTCGGCAACTACTGATCCCTGTCCCGGAAGGACTGACCCGTGTCCCAGCTCGCGACGCATCATGACGAGCATGCGATCACCGTGCCGGCCCCGGCCGAGGTCGTCTACGAGGTGATCGCCGACGTCACCCGCTGGCCCTTCACCTTCACGCCGACCGTCCACGCCGAACGGCTCGAGCAGACCGGTGACGAGGAACTGATCAGACTGTGGGCGCTGGCCAACGACGAGGTCAAGACGTGGACGTCCAGGCGCGTCCTCGACCGGGCCGGCCGCCGCGTGCGGTTCCGTCAGGAGGTCTCGCAGCCGCCGGTCGCGGCGATGGGCGGCGAATGGGTGCTCGAACCGGTCTCGGAGGGCGAGACGCGGGTGCTGCTCAAGCACGACTTCCAGGCCCTCGACGACGATCCGGCGGGCGTGGACTGGATCAAGAAGGCGGTCGACCGCAACAGCCTGTCCGAACTGGACAGGCTGAGGCACGCGGCCGAGGCCGCCGGCGAGCTCGCCGAGCTGACCGTGAGCTTCGACGACTCGATCCGGATCGACGGCGGCATCGACGACGTGTACGAGTTCCTCTACGAGGCGAGGGAATGGCCACGGCGCCTGCCGCACGTCGCACGGCTCGCGCTCGCCGAGGACACGCCCGGCATCCAGGTCATGGAGATGGACACCACGGCGGCGAACGGCTCGGTGCACACCACCAAGTCGGTCCGGGTGTGCTTCCCGAACCGGATCGTGTACAAGCAGACCGAGGTGCCCGCGCTGATGTCCGCCCACGTCGGTGAGTGGTCGCTGCGCGCGGAGGGCGGTGCGGTCACCGCGACATCGCGGCACACGGTCATGATTAGGCGCGATGCCGTGACCGCTGTGCTCGGTGAGGGCGCCACGGTCCGCAAAGCACGCGACTTCGTGCGCCAGGCCCTGGGCAAGAACAGCATGACCACCCTCGAGCACGCGAAGGCGTTCGCGGAGAGCCGTGGCCGAGGATGATCGCCGAGAACGCGGCGAGCGCCGCGACACACACGATCAGGACGGCCGACGGCCTGCTCGGCGCCGCGGCGGCCCGTGACCCGGACGGCATCGCGATCCGTGCGGAGTACGGGGACATCAGCTTCGGCGAGGTGGATCGCGCCGCGACCATGTGCGCGGCGGCCCTGCGCGGCCTGCTCGGCGAGGAACGCTGCGTGGTCGCCATCGCCTCTCCGCCGCATCCCGATTTCGTCGTGGGCTTTCACGGCATCGTGCGCAGCGGCAACATCGCGGCACCGATCAACCCGTTGCTGCCCGAGCACGCGCTGGAGCACTTCCTGTCCACGTCGGAGGCGAAGCTGGTGTTCGTCACCACCGAGCTGTTCGCCCGGCTCCGCAAGATCAGGCACAGGTTGCCGCGCCTGCGCGAAGCGGTTCTGGTCGGGCCGGGACCCGTCCAGGACGCCAACGACATCCGTACGATCGACGACCTGAGCGCCGCCTACGAGGTGCGGGGAAACGCGATGGCGGCGCCGCCGGAGATGGCGCCCGACGACGTCGCCTGCATCCAGTTCACCAGCGGCACCACCGGCCTGCCGCGCGGGGTGCTGCTGACCCACCGCAATCTGACGGTCAACGCCGCGCAGGTCGCCGAGGCACACCAGCTCGACGCCGGCTCGATCGTCCTCAACCACCTGCCGAAATACCACCTGATGCACATGAACTCGGGACTGTTCGCCGGTGCACGGCAGGTTCCCTGCGTCGCTCCCGAGAACGCGGCCGCGATCGAGCTGGCCAACCGGGTCGGCGCGACCCACTTCTACACGATTCCGATGAAGCTCAACCGGCTCGCCGCCGACCCCGGCCTGCCGGACATGCGGCTGGAGACCGTCCGCATGATCGCTTCTGGTGGGACGGCGCTGGCGCCGCGGGTGGCGAGGAAGCTGTCCGGGCATTTCGGGGTGCCGGTGTTCCAGGGGTACGGCCTGGCCGAGACCTCGCCGCTGACCCACTCCGCGGGCCCCGGCGATCCCCGGCCGGGCACGGTGGGCCGCGTGGTCGCGGACACCGAGTGCCGCATCGTGGACCTGGAGTCCGGGGCCGTGCTGGCCGCCGGCGAGCGCGGCGAGGTGCAGGTTCGCGGACCGCAGGTGATGAAGGGATATCTCGATCCCGGCCGGCCCTCCGGCATCGACGCCGAGGGCTGGCTGCACACCGGGGACGTCGGATATCTCGACCCCGACGGCGCGCTGACCATCGTGGATCGGATCAAGGACTTCTTCAAACGGGACAACTACATGGTCTCGCCGTCGGAGATCGAGGGCGTGCTGGAGGCACACCCGCTGGTCGCCGAGTCGGCCGTGGTCGGCTACCCCGACGAGATCAGCGGAGCGGTGGCCAACGCCTTCGTCGCCCTGCGCGAGCCCGTGCCGGACCACGTCGCCGTGGCAGACGAGATCGCCCGGTTCGTAGCCGATCGGGTGCCCTACTACCAGCGCTTGGAGCACATCGAAGTGGTCGGCGCGGTGCCGCGCTCGCCCAACGGCAAGGTGCAGCGCCGCGATCTGCGGGCGGAGCTCATCACCCGGCGAGAGCTCACCGTACGGCCCGATGGCACGCAACGAGAGAGGATCTTCGACATCGTGGGCGAGAGCAAGGACCTCAGCAACCTGATCGCCGTGATCGCCAGGTTCACCACCCAGGGTGACCCCAAGGCATTCGAGCGATTCTTCCTCGAACACGTGGAGTACATGCGGGCGCAGGAGGGGTTCGGCTCGCACCAGGCCGTGACCTTGGCCGACGACCCCTCCGTGTACGTGAACTTCGGATGGTGGCTGAGCCAGGAGGCATTCCAGCGCGTGGTGCAGACCGACGAGTTCCGCTCTCATCAGGCCACGATGCGGTCCATGCTCGCCGACGCCGAGCTGGACCTGTGCAAGAACATCTTCAGGGTCAACGCCGAGAAGGAAGCGGGCTCGCGTGGCGAGTTCGACACGCCGCTGATGACCGTCACCCGCTACCGGCTGACCGGCTCCGCCGAGGAGTTCGAAGCCGCCTTCACCGACTACGCCAAGCACATCCGGTCGACGTACGGCTTCGGCTACGCCGACCTCAACCGGTCCATGGCCGACCGGGGCAGCTACACGGGAATCGGTTACTGGTGGGATCCGGCCGCGTACGACCGGACGGTGGAGCACGAGACCTTCCGCAGGCTGCGTGAGCTCGCGGACGTGACGGTGGAGAAGGTCAACCACGTGGCCTGGAACCGCGCGCTGGACGCCGACGAGGAGCCCGCGGCCGCGGGCAAGCGGGGTTGATGCGAGGTGGACGTCGCAGCGACACCGGGACTGGACGGACGGGTCGCCCTGGTCACCGGCGCGACCAGAGGCCTCGGCCTGGCCATCGCCAGGAAGCTCTGCGCCTCCGGGTGCCACGTCTACCTGAACTATGCCCATTCCGATGACGACGCCGAACGCGCGGTCGAGCTGCTGTCCGGATCGAAGGGGACGGCGACCGCGCTGAAATTCGACGCCGCGGAGCCGGATGTCGCGCCGAAACTGCTGGAAGCGGTGCGCGAGCGGCACCCGCAGCTGGATGTCTTCGTGCACAACGCGGCGTCGTTCCACCCCATGTCCGCGGTCGAACCACAGGTGGGCGACTTCTGGGACGACGTACGGCTGGCGGTGAGCCCGCTCGTGCAGGCCGCGGCCAGGCTCGGCGAGACGATGACGCCCGGCACCGGACGGATCATCGCGATCTCCAGCATGGGCGCCAGGTCCGTGGTGCCGGATTACGTCAGCCAGGGCGTCGGCAAGGCCGCTCTGGAGAGCCTGGTCCGCTATCTCGCCGTGGAGCTGGCGCCGAAGGGGATCGCGGTCAACGCGGTGTCCACAGGGAAGCTGGACAAGGGCGCCGGCGGGCCTGATGCGCCCGCCGTCAGGGCCCTGGCCGCCAGAACCCCGGCCGGTCGCTTGACCAGGCCGGAGGACGTGGCCGACGTGGTGGCGCTGCTGTGCACCGACGAGGCGGCCTGGATCCACGGGCAGGTGATCACCGCAGACGGCGGCCTGAGCATCCGCGCGTGAACGGAGTGACAGTGGACCTCAAGGCCGACTTCTGTGTCGTGGGCGGCGGTCCGGCCGGACTGACCCTCGCGTTGTTGCTCGCCCGGTCGGGCGCCGCCGTCGTCGTGGTCGAGCGCAGCACGTCGATGGAGCGGGAATACCGCGGCGAGATCCTCCAGCCGGGTGGTCTGCGACTCCTCGCCGAGCTGGGAGTGCTCGACGGCGCCCGCGAGCGCGGGTGCCACGAGCACTCCCGGTTCCGTTTCGTCGACCGGGCCAGGGCGCTGGTGGACATCGACTACCGCCGGCTACCCGGGCCGTTCAACTACCTTCTGAGCATTCCGCAACGGCATCTGATCGAGGAACTGCTCGCCGCGATCCAGCGGCTCGGCGTGACCTATCTGGCCGGCCACAGGGTGAGCGAGCTCATCACCGAGGACGGCAGGATCGGCGGCGTCGTCGCCGGAGGGCCGGACAGGCGGCAGGTGGTGCGGGCCCACTGCGTGGTGGCCGCGGACGGCCGATACTCCAAGACCCGGCAACTCGCCGGGATCGAATTCGATCGGCGCGACGTCTTCGATCACGACGTGCTGTGGTTCAAGATCCCGTGCCCGGCCGGCGATCCGCCGGACGTCCGGATCTTCCGGGCCGCGGGCAACCCGGTGCTGGTCTATCGCTCGTTTCCCGACAGCCTGCAGGTCGGCTGGACGTTGCCGCACAAGGGTTACCGGGCCATGGCCGAGCAGGGCATCGACCACGTGAAGGCACGGATCGCCGACGCGCTCCCGCCGTACGCCGGCCTGATCGACAGCACGTTGACCAGCCTGAGCGACCTCACGTTGCTGGACGTCTTCTCCGGCACCGCGCGCCGGTGGGCGGCGGACGGCCTGGTCCTGATCGGCGACGCCGCCCACACGCACAGTCCCATCGGCGCCCAGGGCATCAATCTCGCGGTGCAGGACGCGGTGGCCCTGCATCCCCTGCTCATGGCCTCGTTGCGCGCCGGGAACCCGAGCGCGGACCTGCTCGGGCCGTACGTCGCAGTGCGCCGGCGCGACGTCGCCGCGATCATGAGGCTGCAGGTGATGCAGAGCAGGGCGATGCTCTCGCAGAGCCCGGTGGCCGCCGCACTCCGGCCGAGGGCGGCCAAGGCGCTGTCCCGCACCCCGGTGTTCCGCAAAGTGCTGCACCGGCTCGCCTACGGCAACAAGGACATCCGGATCGCGGCGGACCTGTTCGTGACCGACTGACCCACTCAGCACCTGGAGCACACATGCCGCTGATCGACTTGTCGTCGCCCGTCGACGCGACCTTCTGGGAGCCCGACCCGGTCGTGCATCAGGCCATGACGCCCGCCGAGGGCGCACGACACATGAGCGCCGAGATGCGCGAGCACCTGGGGCTGGAGTTCGACCCCGCGGTGCTGCCCGGCGGCGAGTTCCTGAACAATGACACCTTCACCTTGACGACGCACACCGGCACACACGTCGACGCGCCGTCGCACTACGGGTCCAAGGCGGCGTACGGCACGCCTCGGACCATCGACCAGATGCCGCTCGACTGGTTCTACCGTCCGGGCGTGCTGCTCGACCTGCGGGACGCGGAGACCGGCGCCGTGGGCGCTGACGTGATCGAGCGAGCGCTGGCCGAGATCGACTACCGGCCCGAGCCGCTGGACATCGTGCTGCTGAACACCGGCGCCACGCGGCACCTCGGAACCCCGAAGTACTTCTCCGACTTCGTCGGCCTCGACGCCTCCGCGGTCCACCTGCTGCTGGACCTCGGCGTCCGCGTGATCGGGACCGACGCGTTCAGCCTGGACGCGCCGTTCGGCAACATCATCGAACGGTACAACGCCACCGGTGACCCGGGTGTGCTGTGGCCCGCGCACATGGTGGGACGGGAGCGGGAGTACTGCCAGATCGAGCGCCTGGGCAACCTCGACGCGCTGCCGCGGCCGTTCGGCTTCCAGGTCATGTGCTTCCCGGTGAAGCTGGTCAACGCGGGCGCCGGCTGGGCCCGTGCGGTCGCCCTGGTGGAGTGAGCGGCGGACTGAGCCGTCGACTGAGCCGTCAACTGGGCGGTCGACCGAGTGCTTGTGTGGGTGTTCCCGCGAGAGGGCTCGCGGGAACACCCACGTTTTTCTAGCAGCGGATCCAGGCCTGGGCGGTCGCCGAACGCGCGGCCGCGTCGAGAACGAGCTGACCGGTGTGCCCGTCGGCCAAGGTCGGCACGTCGCCGGGCGTCTGCCCGCCGAACACCGCGAGCATGTCGCGTGCCTGTGCGGCGGCGCCCGCGTCCATGACCGCCATCAGCTCCTCGAACGACCCGGGTTCGGCGTCGCCGGTGTCGAGGCCGTCCGCGCGGACCACCGAAGGCCGGCCGCCGGGGTGCGACAGGGTGACCTCGACCGGCCGATCCGAGTCGTAGGCCAGCGTTCCGGCACTGCCCACGATTTCCAGCTGGTGGTGGAAACGGCGGTATGGGCTGACCGGAAGCATCCTGCTCACGAACATCGAGGCCCGGACTCCGTCGGCGAGCCGGACGGTCACCGAGCACTCGTCCCAGTTCTCCACCTTCTTGGCCTGCCCGTCCGGAGTGGACCTCTCCGCGAAGACCGTGTGCGCGGCGGCGGTCACCTCCGTGATCTCGCCGCCCAGCCACCGCACCACGTCGACCGCGTGCGGTCCGAGGTCGCTGAGCACGCCGTAGGCGTACTCGTCGGCGTCGTAGCGCCAGTCCCAGGGGGCGGTGGCGTCCGAGGACAGCGCGCTGGCCGTGCTGTAGCGCACGTGCCTGAGGCGCCCCACCGCGCCCTCGGCGAGCAACCTGCGGGCCGTCCTGATCGCCGGGTTCCACCGTTGCGTGAACCCGGCGACCGTGGGCAGACCCGCGCAGGCCGTCACCATGCCCGCCGTCTCCTGAGCGGTGCGGCCCAGGGGCTTCTCACAGAAGATCGGCAGGCGGGCGGCGGCCGCGGCTCGTACCGCCTCCGCGTGCGATGACGGCGGGGAAGTGATCACCAGGGCGTCCAGCTCGACCGACTCGAGCATGGCCTCGATCCGGTCGAACGACCGCGGCACACCGAACTCGACGGCCGCCTTGGCGGCGCGGGCGCCGTCGCGGCCGCAGAGGGCCACCAACTCGGCACCCGCGCCGGACAGGGCGGGCGCGAGGTAGCGGCGCGCCCACCAGCCGTGCCCGAACAGCCCGACCCTTGTCGCGCTCATCGCGGCGCCGCTCATCCGCGCCGGCGCCGCAGGAAGTCGGCGGCGCTCTTGAGCGCGTCGAGATTGCGACCGCCGCGCACCTCGGCCACGTGCCCCTTGGCCTCGTCCATCGTCCAGCCCCGCTTGGCCACCCCCGTGGGCTTCAGCAGCTCTGTCTGGCCGGTCCTGACGAGCACGCCCTCGGGAGTCTGCGTGAACGTCATGTAGCCGTACAGCATGTCGTCCAGCGGGGGCAGGCCCTCCAGCTGGCGCCACATGATCTTCTCGTTGGGGAAGCACACTCGGGCTTGCTTGGTGGTGTGGATGGCGCCGCTCGGCACCTGCACGTCCATCACGACGACCTGCTGTAGCGGAACGTCCTCCTTGCGGCTGGCGCTCAGGCAGTGCGGTATGCGTTCCGGCCACCTGTCGGCCTCGTAGAAGTAGTTGTAGACGTCCTCGATCGGTTCGTCGATCACCAGCTGCACCTCGTAGGAGACCTCCAGCCCGGCGATGGACGACAGGCTCTCGGCGACGTGCTTGAGCCGTCCCAGCTGCATGCCGGCGCCGCGGTCGAGCATCGCGGCGGCCTGTTCGGCGTCCGGGTGCGCCGGGTCCACGGTGAACTCGTGCCGCAGCTCGATCTGGGTCGTGTCGCCGGACGGGGTGAACGACCATTCGCCGGCGACGTCGAGCATCGGCGGGTTGGGGTTCTCGTGCCGGAACCGGATCCGGCCGGCCTCCCGGTCGAGCTCCCGGCGGGCCCGCCAGCTGCGGACCGCGTCGAGCTGCCGCTCCCACGACCACCGTTCCACCCGGTCGGCCGACTCGCCGCGCTCCAGATAGGCGGTGTGGATCACTGGGGTGAAGATGCGCTTGAGCTGGTCCACGTCGGCGATCAGGTCGAAGACGACGGCCGCGGGCGCGTTCACACTGATGGCCTGGACGGAGTCCCTGGTGCTGGTCGGCACGGCTCCGCTCCTTCCTTGGAGTTACCGTTCGCGCTGGAAGAATGACGATTCGAATCTCCCCAGGGGCGCTCGAACCCCGCTACATGCCCGATCGATCGCGTCAGCTGGATCGCGGTTCTAATCCCGGTCTAGCCGCCGCGGCGATGGTGGCGGAGAGCCGGTGCCGTCGGACGGAGAGATCACGTGGAGCGCAGAAAGCTGGGAGCGGGCGGGCTGACCGTGTCAGCCGTCGGGCTCGGATGCATGGGCATGTCCGGTGGTTATGGCGCGGTCGATCGCGCCGACTGCGTCACCACCATCCGGCGTGCCGTGGATCTCGGTGTGACCCTGCTCGACACGGCGGACTTCTACGGGGGCGGGGAGAACGAACGGCTGGTCGGCGAGGCCGTACGCGGTCGCCGTGCCGATGTGGTGATCGCGACCAGGGGAGGAGTGCGGTCGGAGGTCCCCGGTGGGCCGCCGCGCATCGTGGACGGCAGTCCCACCTATCTCCGGCAGGCGTGTGACGCCTCACTGGCCCGGCTGGGAGTCGACCACGTCGACGTCTACTACCTGGGGCGGGCCGATCCGCGGGTGCCGATCGAGGACAGCGTCGGCGCCCTCGCGCAGCTGCGGACGGCGGGCAAGATCCGGCACATCGGACTTTCGGAAGTGTCCGCCGAGGTGCTTCGCCGGGCGCACGCCGTGCAGCCGATCAGCGTGCTGGAGAGCGAGTACTCGTTGTGGGAGCGGCACATCGAGGCGGAGATCCTGCCCGCAGCCCGCGACCTCGGTGTCGGCCTGGTCGCGCACAGCCCGCTCGGCAAGGGTTTCCTGACCGGGACCCTGCCGTCGCCTGAGCACTTCGGCGACGGGGACCAGCGGCGCAACCATCCGCGCCTGCAGGGCGACAACTTCCGGCACAACCAGCGGATGGTCGCGCAAGCCCGGCCGATCGCTCAGGAGCTGGGCGTGCCCCTCAGCCGGCTCGCGCTGGCGTGGTTGCTCTCGCGCGGTGACGACGTCGTGCCGATCCCGGGCAGCCGGAGTCTCGGACATCTGCACAGCAACGTCGCGGCCGCCGAGATCCGGCTGACCGAACGACACATCCGCCTGCTCGAGGAGATCTTCCAGCCCGGCCGGGTGGCCGGATCCCGGCACCCCGCGCATCGCCGTGCCGCCGGGGTCGACAAGGACGGCTGACGTCAGAGTGACCGGGCGAGCCGGAGCTCGCCCGGTCACCCCGGGTCCTCCGCGTGCTGTCAGGGCGTGCCGAACCAGGTGCGCAGGGCGTCCGGCAGGGTTGCCGTGTCGCCGTCGCCGGCCCACGCGACGTAGCCGTCCGGCCGCACCAGAATCGCGGCGGCGGGCGGCTCGTCGCAGGTGGCGGTCACGGTGTCCACCCGGGACGACCACGCCTCGCCCGCGTCGGCGACGTCGCCGTCCCCGGCCAGGTCGAGCAGCACGCCACGGCCCGAGCGCAGCAGCGCCACCAGGCTCTGTTCACCGTTGCCGGTCTTCAGCCGCGTGTCCCCGGCGAAGGAACCGACCAGGGGGTGCGCGCCTTCGCCCGACTCGTAGCGCAGGCCGGTGCCCGTCGCCTGTTCGGCCAGGTGACGGTTGACCTCGGGGATCTCCAGCAGCGAGCCGAACAGTGTGCGCAACGCGGTGACGTTGCGGTGCGGATCCAGCAGTGCCAGCTGTGTCCTGCTGTAGTCCAGCACCGCGTCGGCGGCGGGCCGCCGCTCGGCCTCGTAGGAGTCCAGCAGCCCTTCGGGGGCTCGCCCCTGGATCTGCGCGGCGAGTTTCCAGCCGAGGTTCACCGCGTCCTGGAGGCCGAGGTTCAACCCCAGGCCGCCATAGGGGAAGTGCACGTGGGCCGCGTCGCCGGCCAGCAGGACCCGGCCCGCCCGATAGGCGTCGGCGAGCCGGGTGGAGTCGCCGAACCGGGTCATGAAGGTCGGCTCCACGATGTCCAGGTCGCGGCCGAGGATCCGGCGGACGGCCCCGCGGAACTCCTCGATCGTCACGGGCGCGTCCCGGTCGGAATGCGGCCGGCCGAACTCGGTGGTGACGATCCGGACCACGCCGTTCGGACGCGGGTTGATGTTCACCGTTCCGTGGGGAGTCCTGGTGATGCCGCGGCGTTCCTGTGCCATGGTCGGCAGCGTGCAGTCGCAGAGCATCCCGCCGACGGTCGGTTCCGTTCCGGCGAACTCGATGCCCGCCAGCTTGCGTACGACACTGCGACCGCCGTCGCAGCCCACGAGGTAGGAGGCTTCGAACCGCCGGGTCTCTCCGAGGGAGTCCCTGACCTCGACCACGACGCCGTCGGCGTCCTGATCGAACCCGGTGACGTCGTGCTCGCGCGCGATCGTGACGCCCAGTTCCCGCGCTCGCGCCTCGAGGACCTCCTCGACCCGCGTCTGCGGCACGTTGAGGATGTACGGATGGTCGGAGGCCAACGCGCTGAGGTCGAGCAGCGGCCACATGCCGGCGAACGGCATCTTCGGCCAGGCGGCCCTCTCGTGCCACAACGCCTCGACCAGCCCGCGCCGATCGAGTGTTTCCACGGTTCGCGCGTGCAGTCCCCACGCCCTGGCATGCGGTGATCGCTGTGCGGTGCGCTCGAACACGGTCGCCGGCACACCGGCCAGGCCGAGTTCGCAGGCGAGCATGAGCCCCACCGGGCCGCCGCCGGCAATTGCCACGTTCACACTGGTTCCTTGTCGGTTCTGGGAGCAGGCCGTCCGGCAGACTCCTGAGTGGGTGGCCGCCCGGCCGGGAGCACCCGGACCTGAGTCCGCCGCCGGCCGGCCGGAAGAGGTCGAGCGAGGTCAGGCGCGCCGGCCGCTGACCACGCGGAGCGGCAGGCCGGGCTTCTCGTGCGTGTCGAGGTCGACCAGCCCGGCGGAGGCGAGCATCTTCTGGTACATCAGCGGCGAGTGGAGCTCGCCCTGGCTGGTCCACGCCAGCATCAGCAGACTCAGCATGTGCGCGTGGTAGTCCTGGGCGGGCGGCCGGTCGCCGGTGGTGAACCCGACGATGAGCACCTGGCCCCCCGGCTTGAGCGCGGACGCCAGGCGGCGCAGCAGGTCGATGCCGCGGCTGGGCGGGAACTGGAAAAGGAAGTTGCCCAGGATGATCGCGTCATACCGCCCGTCCAGCGGGACCTCGAACGCGTCTCCCGGAAGGTAACTCACCCGGTCGCCGACGTGAAGCCGTTCGGCGTACGTCCTGGCGACGTCCAGCACCTCGGGCCAGTCCAGGCACGTCACCGTGGCGCGGGTGTCCCGGGCGGCCACGGAGAAACCGAAGAGCCCGTGTCCGCACCCGACGTCGAGCACGTCCAGCGACGGCCGGTCCTCGGCCCAGGGCACGAGCAGGTCGGCGACGAACTCGGCGCCGGGTTTCGTGGCGAAGGTCAAGTGTGTGGCGAAGTCCACCCAGTAGGGGAACCCCGGCGTCTCGGCGTTGACGTCGAGCAGGGTGCCGCCATGCCGTACGACGTCCGCGAGGTTTTTCATCGCGTCCCATTCCCAGTCGCTGGCCGCCACCCGCACCACCCCGCCGCCGTACTGCGGGCTGGAGGTCACCAGCAGCTCTCGCGCGCCGCTGACGAGCTGGAACTGCTCGCCGTCCATGTCGAGCAATCCGGCGGCGGCCAGAGCGCGCAGCAGAATCCGAGTGGCTCGGGGATTGGTGCGCAAGATGGCCGCGACATCGTCAGGATCGGCGGGACCGTCGGCGAGCGCGTCGAAAATCCGCAGCTCAATGGCGGCACGCAGCAGGTAGGTGGATTTGAACGCCGTCATCATCGCCAGCAGCCGTTCCCGGCTGACCCCGCGATCGGTTCCCGACATAGCGCTCCTTCGTGTCGAACCAGGCGGACAGGTGCGACGCTGGCAACGGTGACTAGAAGCGCAGTAGATGCCCGGTGGAGGCCGAGCCCGACGTCGCCGCGCTCGCGGCAACCGGTGGGACGCGCGGGTTTCCGTCCTGTCACCTGACCGGGAATTCCGGCCGCAACACAACGGGCGAATCAGACATGAATACGCCCAACGGATGAGGCGCTTCTCCGTCTTCAGTCGGATTCCCGTATTGACATGAATTGCCCACAATTGGTGCTCCATGTTGTCGCTCGACAATGGAGGCCGTGTGCGAGCGCGATTAGCCGTCGTCGTCTCATCCCTCATCGCCGCCCTGCTTCCCCTCTCGCCGGTCGCCGCGGGCACCGCCGAGCAGGGCGGAGGCGGGCCCGCCGCATCCGTCACCTGGACGCCCTGCGCCGACGACCCCACCGCCGACTGCGGCACGCTGGCCGTGCCGATCGACTGGGCCCGGCCCCGCGGCGCGACCATCGACCTCGCGCTCGTCCGGCGCAAGGCGACCGACCCGTCAGCGAGGGTGGGTTCGCTCGTCATCAATCCGGGCGGTCCCGGCGGGTCGGGCGTGGACGCCGTCCTCGAACAAAGGCTTGCTTTCAGCGCGGAAATCACCCGCCGTTTCGACCTCGTCGGCTTCGACCCGCGCGGCGTCGCGCGCAGTCACCCCGTCGTCTGCTCGGCCGCCCTCGCCTACCAGGCGCCCGACCCGCTCGCGCTGCGAAGCCAGGCCGACTTCACCGCCCTCGTCGCCTACAACCAGCGGTTGCGCGAGGACTGCCGGGCGCGCACCGGGCCGTTGTTCGACCACGTCGACACGCTCAGCGTGGTGCGCGACCTCGACGCCATCCGCGCCGCCCTCGGCGACGAGAAGCTGACCTACTACGGGGTCTCGTACGGCACGCTGATCGGGCAGCTCTACGCGGAGCGCTTCCCCGGCCGCGTACGGGCCCTGGCGCTCGACAGCAACATGGACCACAGCCTGGGCACTCAGGCGTTCCTCGACACCGAGACCGCGACGGTGCAGGACTCGTTCGACGAGTTCGTCTCCTGGTGCGACCGCACCGAGACCTGCGCGCTGCACGGGAAGGACGTGCGGGCACTGTGGGCCGGCCTGATCGACCGCGCCGACCGGGGCGAACTGCCGTTCCCCGGGGACCCGTCGGTCTCCCTGAACCGGACCTCCCTGCTTTCCCTGGTCTTCGGCGCCTTCTACGGGCCGGCCTGGTCGCAACTCGCGGATGTGCTCGTCGCGCTGGACACCGGCGTCGAGCCCCCCGCGCCGTCGGCCGAGCCGCGCCGGCAGGAGGACGAGGTCGTCGAGAATCCGGCGCAGGTGTTCTGCGAGGACTACTTCCTGCCCGTGCGCGACTTCCGTGAGTACGCCGCTCACGTGAACCGGGCGGCGAGGATCGCGCCGGACATGCGGATCAGCCCGCTGGCGATCGCGATGGTCGCCGCCTGCCTCGGTCAGCCCACGCCGATTCCCGACCCGCAGCATCAGCTCCGGGTCGCCCCGAACGCGCAGGTGTTGCTGGGCAACGCGGTCCACGATCCGGCCACCCCCTACGTCTGGGCGGCGAGCACCGCCAGGCAGATCGGCCGCGCCGGCGTGCTGCTCACCTACGAGGGCTGGGGACACCGCATGTACGGTCGCGGGGACTGCACGACGGGAGCGTTCGACCGCTACCTGGTCTCGCGCGCGCTTCCAGCCCGGGGCACCCGCTGCCCGGCGGTGCCGCCCGCCGAGGCCACGCTGCGCCGGGCCCCGTGGCCCGTGCCGTCCGGACCCGTCCCCGGCCTGCCCGGCTGGCGATTCCGGTCCTGACCGATGACACCACCCGGGCGCGGACCGTACGGCCCGCGCCCGGGCTGGGCCTCGGCCCGGCGGTCGTGACTAGACTCGGTGAGGTGACGTTCGATCTTCACGGGCGGACGAGGCGGCTGGAGCTGACCGACCAGGGCCTGCGGTCTTTCGAGGCCGTCGTGCTGGAGGCCACGCCGGACGGGATCGTCCTGGACCGATCGGCCTTCTATCCGGGCGGCGGAGGCCAGCCGCCGGACCACGGCGTGCTGCTGTGGCAGGGCGTCGAGACCCGCATCGAGGGCGTGCGCAAGGGAGACGACCTCTATCTCGTCCCGGCGGCGGACGACCCGATCCCGCCCGCCGGCACGGTCGTGCGGGCGGCGGTCGCCGACGAGCGGCGCTCCGCGCTCATGCGCACCCACTCGGGCCTGCACGTGCTGTGCGGCGTCGTGTTCCGCGACTACGGGGCCCTGGTCACCGGCGGGAACATGGAGCCGATGACCGCGCGGATGGACTTCAACCTCCCCGAGGTGCCACCCGGCTTCAAGGAGGCGATCGAGGACGCGTGCAACGCCGAGATCGCCGCCGACCGCAGGATCGACGTACGGGTGCTGCCTCGTGCGGAGGCCTTCGCGATCCCCGACATCATCCGCACCGCGACGAACCTCGTGCCGGAGGGCATCCCCGAGGTGCGGATCGTCGACATCGTGGGCCTGGACACCCAGGCCGACGGGGGCACGCACGTCGCCTCGACCAAGCAGATCGGCAGGATCAAGGTCGCCAAGATCGAGAGCAAGGGCCGCGGCTTCCGCCGCCTCCGCATCGCGATCTCGGACTGACCGCGCCGAACCCCGGCGGGAGGGTCAGAAGTCGATCCGTACGACGGCTCGCCTGAGGGTCGGCCTGCTCACCTCGGTGAACCCCGCGTCGAGGAAGACGTCACGGCTGCCGACGTGGAGCTCGCCCCAGGTGATCTCGACGCCCGGTCTGGTGATCATCGGGTATGCCTCCAGGGCCCGGGCTCCCCGTTCTCGCGCGAAGTCGATCGTGGCATGTGCGAGCACGTACGTCACCCCACGCCGGCGGAAGCCCTTGCGGGTGACGAAGCAGGTCACGGCCCAGACGCTGTCGTCGGTCTCGTCCTCCTGCCGCCCCTTCCAGGGGACGCGGGTGCGGGTCAGCTGGGGGTAGGCCGTCCGGGGCTCGACCGCGCACCACGCGACCGGCTCACCGTCCAGATAGGCCACGAGACCGCTGGTCGACCGGGCTCCGGGGGCTTCGCAGCCGGTCTGCTCGCGCAGGCGCGCGGCACGCTCGGCATCGGAGACCGAGCCCCACCGGTACGTGAAGATCTTGTAGCGCTGGCAATGGCAGTCGGTCGTGCCGAAGATCGCCTGCAGGTCGTCCCACGACGCCCGGTCGGCGGGAACGATGACAAGCCGATCGGCGGGAATCGGCTCGGTGACGTCCTGCCTCATTCCGCCGGCTGGTCCTCTCCGGCCAGGCCGTCAACGGACTCGCGGATGAGGTCGGCGTGCCCGACGTGGCGGGCGTACTCCTCGATCATGTCGATCAGCAGGCGGCGGAGGCTGGGCGACTCGCCGCGGGAGCCGGTGTACACCGCGAGCCGTTCGAGGCCGCCCTCGGCCAGCGCCTGCCGTACGCCGGCCCGGGAGCGGGCCACCGCGTCCTGCCACAAGGTCGTCAACTGCTCGGGAGTGTCGTCGGCGGCCGTGCGCCACTCCCAGTCGGGGTCGGCGTCGAAGTCCACCGTGTCCCACGGCGGCGCCGGCGGTCGCCCGAACAGCTTCTGGGAGAACATGTCGTCCTCGACCAGGGCCAGGTGCTTGAACAGCCCTCCCAGGGTCATGGACGACGCGGCGGTGGTCGCCCGCAGGCCGGCCGCGTCGAGCCCGCCGCACTTCCACGCGAAAATCCGGCGCTGGCGGTCCAGCGAGCCCAGCAAGGTGTCGATCTCGTCGCCCGCGACCGGCGGCTCATAAAGGACGTTTTCGGTCATGGGGGACAGGCTACGGTGCATTCCGGACGATCCACTTCCGGAATGTGACGGCTTGCCGAATGACACACGACGAGAGCCCGACCGCGCGGGCGCTCCTGCTCCTCGAACTGATCCAGAGCAGCCCCGGCATCACGGCGGAACGGCTGGCCGGCCGGCTCGGCGTCTCCGAGCGGGCCGCCCGGCGTTACGTCGGCATCCTGCGCGAGGCCGGCATACCGGTCGAGTCCGTTCGCGGCCCCTACGGGGGTTACCGCATCGGCCGGGGGCTCCGGCTGCCTCCCCTGATGTTCACGCAGGCCGAGGCGCTCGGGCTGGTGATGGCCGTGCTGGACGGCCACCACGACTCGGCGGACCCGGCCGATCCCGTGGGCGGCGCGCTCGGCAAGATCTTGCGGGTGCTTCCCGAGGCGGTCGCCGGGCCGGCCGCGGCGGTGCGGAGCCTGAGCACGAGACACCCCGAGCCCGGGGCCAGGACTCCCAGCCCCGAGACCACCGCCGTCCTCGTCCAGGCCTGCGCCGGGCACCGCCGGCTGCGGCTCGGATATCGCATCCGCCCCGGGGACGAGCGGGTCATGGAGGTCGACCCGTGGGCCGTCGTCGTACGCCGCGGTCGCTGGTACCTGCTGTGCTGGTCGCACACGAAGAACGCCCGCCGGGTGCTGCGGGTGGACAAGGTGGCGGGCGTCGAGGTGCTGGATGTGCGGGCCGTCCCTCCGGCCGATCTCGATCCGGCGGAGATGCTGGAGGACCATCTGTCGGCAGGGTGGCGGCACGAGGTGGAGGTCGTCGTCGACGCGCCCGCCGAGGCCGTGGCCGAGTGGATCCCGCGCAGCCTGGGCCGCCGCGAGGCGATCGACGCGACCACCACGCGCCTGGTGGGCAGCACGGACGAACCGGACTGGTACGTCCGGCAGCTCACGGCGATCCGGGCGCCCTTCCGCATCGTCGGGTCACGCGAACTGCGGGAGGCCGCCGAAGCCCTCGGACGGCGCCTCCTCCAGGCCGGAACCTAGAGCGCCGGGTCCTGTTTCTCGGATCACGTCGGGCCGCGCCCGTTCGCGTGAGCTTGCGCATGTATGCCACTCCTTGTTCGTCAGGCTTGTCCTTGCGCCGACGACGCCGGAGAGAGGGTCTTGCCGCGATCTTGCGCAGTGTCGTGCGGAGCGCTCGACGGGCGCTTGCGGCGGGTGTCTCAGGTCGGCATGACGATGGTGGACAGGAGGCGCCGGGTGCGGCCCGGCGCGGGCTGGTTGGCGAGCCTCGGGCCGAGCACTTCTCGCAGGTCCCGCAGGAAGTCCTGGAACTCCTCGTCGCTGAGATACATGGCCGCCTGCCGGAATCCCACGCCGTCGCGCCCGAGGTCGATGTCGTCGCGGGTGAGGTAGCGGTCGAAGTCGGCCAGCAGCGACGCGATGAACGTCATGAACGCCTGACGGTGCTCCTCCGCGCTCAGCCCGGCGGCCTCCTCGGCGCTGACGTGCGCGTTGGCCGTACGCAGCCGGTAGGTCCGTTCGAAGGTGCCCCGCACCTTGCGCTCCGCCGCGATCTCGAGAACCTCGCCTTCGACCAGCGCCGCGACCTGCCTGTAGAGGGTCGCGGGCGGTACGTCGGGGAGCTCCGCGCGAAGGTCGGCCGTCGTCAGCATCCGCTCGCCCAGGAGCGCCTGGACGATGCGCAGCCGGATCGGGTGCAGCAGCAAATCGGCCGTCGTCATAGGCCCTACGTTCTCACATTTGACATCATTCTCACAATCGAGAACAATCGGCCTCACCGAAGCGACAACCTGCGAGGGATGCCATGAGCACCGTGACCGTCACCGCCGACGCCGTCGAAGTCCACCTCACCGCCGCGGAGAAGGCCGCCGCCCTGCGTGCCGACCTGCGCGTCCCGCGCTCGGCGGTCCGGTCGGCCGAGATCGTGGACGACGCGCTCGGCGCGGCCCGGGGCGTGCGCACCGGCCTCGGCGTGCCCGGGCGGCGCAAGCTCGGCACGTGGCACAGCCGGTCGGGCAGGGAGTTCGTCGACGTGCGCCACGGCCAGCCGGCAGTGCGGATCCACCTCGACGGGCACGGCTACTCCTCCCTCCTGCTGGGCGTGGACGACCCGCGCGCCGTGGTCGCCACCCTCTCCGGCGCCTGAGACGGAGGGCACGATGCGCGACATCGACCTCGCCTTCGCCTCGGGCGGTGAGCGGCTCGCCGGCACGCTGACCCTGCCCGACGGCGACGGGCCCTTCCCCGCGGTGCTGCTGGTCCCCGGCTCGGGACCGGTCGACCGTGACTCCGACCATCGGCGCCTCCCCCTCGGGGTGACCCGTCAGCTGGCCGAGGCGTTCGCGGCCGCCGGGATCGCGTCCCTCCGATACGACAAGCGGGGAGTGGGGGCCAGCACCGGTGGCTTCCTGGCGGCCGGGTTCCGCGACAACATGGACGACGCCGGAGCCGCGCTGGCCGCGCTGCGCGAACGTCCGGAGATCCACCCCGGCCGCGTGGCGTTGACCGGGCACAGCGAGGGCGCGCTGATCGCGGCGAACCTCGCCGCCCACGACCCCGCGGTGGCGGCGGTCGTGCTGCTGGCCGGCACCGCCGGGAGCGGGGCGGAGACGCTGCGCTGGCAGGCCGCGCGTCTCGCGCCGACCCTGCCGGCGTTCGTCCGCGCCGTGCTGCGCCTCACCCGCACCGACCTGGTCGCCAAGGTGACGAAGAACCACGAGCGCATCCGCCGCACGACGACCGACGTCGCCCGCATCGGCGGGGTCCGGGTGAACGCCCGATGGACCCGCGAGTTCCTCGACTACGATCCCGCGGCCGATCTCGCCCGGATCAACGCGCCGGTGCTGGCCGTCACGGGAGACAAGGATCTCCAGGTGAACCCGGAGGATCTGGCCCGCATGGCGGAGCTGGTGCCGGGACCGATCGAGACCCACGTGATCCCCGATCTCAGCCACATCCTGCGCAGGCAGCCCGGGCCTCCGTCGCTGCGCGCCTACCGGCGTGAGGCGCGCGAGCCGATCGACGCGCGGGTCAAGGAACTCGTCACCGGCTGGCTCGCGCGCACGCTGCCGGCTCCGGCGAATCCGGTGCACCCGACGAACCTGTGACGTGGGCCGGCGGCCGTCCGCGTGCGCTTGCCCGCCTGCTGACCAAGCTCCGCGCGTCCATCGGCGAGGCCAACGTCAGGCCGCGCCCCGGCACCTGACGGCCGGGGCGCGGCGTTTCACCGGTTGCCGCCCGAGGCGGGCGTCAGCGCAGGCCGGCGAACAGGTCGTCTTCCTGGTCGGGAGTGGCGACCCGGGACGTCGTCCGGATGAAGTACTCGCGCGAGAAGGCCTGGTGCTGGGCCTCCGGCGGCATCCTCAGGAAGGGGATGTTCTCGCCCTGGCTCGCGTGGGCCTGCAGGGCCTTCAGCTTGTTCTCCACGTACGGCGAGACGTCCACGACGCTGCTGATGAGCTCGTCGGGCGTGCCGAAGTCGTCGGGGAGCTCGAAGTCGTCCGGCGCCATGCCGTTCGCCCGCATGAACTCGAACATCTGCCGGATGCCCTCACGCGGCACGGCGGTGTAGTAGAACTTGTCCGGAATGCCGGTCTTCTCGGCCGCCGCGACCGCGATGCGGTGGGCCTGGATGTGGTCGGGGTGCCCGTAGTTGCCGTTCTCGTCGTAGGTGACGATCACCTGCGGGCGGTAGCGCTCCATCAGCTCGGCGAGCCTGGCGGCGGCCGTCTCGACCGGGACGTTCGCGAACGCGTCGGCGTGGCCGTTGCCGTCCCAGCCGTCCATGCCGGAGTCGCGGTAGCCCAGCAGTTCCACGTGATCGATGCCGAGGTGGGCGACCGACTCGCGCAACTCGGCCAGCCGCCGCTCGGCGACCGCGGCGTCGTCGTGGCCGGGCTCGCCCGGCTTCACCCCGCCGGGGCCGTCCCCCTGCTCGCCGTTGGTGCACGTCACCAGGACCGTACGGATCCCTTCGGCCGTGTATTTCGCCAGGATCCCGCCGGTGCCGATCACCTCGTCGTCGGGGTGCGCGTGCACGGCCATCAAGGTGAGCTCTCGGTCCATTCCGTCCCCCGGAGTGTCGTTTACCGTCACCTGGACGACCCTATATCTCCCCTTGATCCTCGTGCGGGCGCCCGTCGTTTGAGCCGAGCCCCGCCCGGTTAAGCGACCGCTATGGGGATTTATCGCGACATGGCGGCGGGGGCGGTCGCGGGAGCGGCCGGGACGACCGTGCTCAACACGATCGGCTATCTGGACATGGCGGTGCGCGGCCGGCCGGCGAGCTCGCTGCCGGAGCAGGCGGCCGGCGCGGTCAGCGAGCGGCTCCACATCGGTCTCGGGGAGGAGGAGGACGCCCGCAGCAACCGGGAGCAGGGGCTCGGGCCGATGCTCGGCATCCTCACCGGCGTCGGTGTGGGCCTGGCCTACGGCCTGTTCCGCCACGCCGTACGACGGAGGGTCAGCCTCCCGGCCGCGGCGACCGGGGTGGGCGTGGCCGCGGCGGTCGCGGGCAACGCGCCGATGACCGCGCTCGGGCTGACCGACCCGCGTGAGTGGGGCGTCGGCGGCTGGATGTCCGACCTGGTCCCTCACCTCGGGTATGGCCTCGCCACGGTCGCCGCGTTCGAGCTGATCAGGTCCCGCCGCTAGGAAGCGGTGCGGGGGGCCGGGTTCATGCGGCCCACCACGAGCCACCAGAAGAGCAGTTGCAGCAGGGCGAGCGCCACGGCGAAGGGCGGCAGGGTCCAGACCCCGACGCCCTGCGCGATCGCCCCGGCCAGCCATGGGAACACCGCCCCGCCGACCACCGACACCCCGTTCAGCAGCCCGATCGCCGTGGGCACCAGCCGGGTCACGGTGAGCCGCGGCGCGACGGCCATCGTCGTGGGGAAGATCGGCCCAAGCCAGAAGCCGAGCAGCACGAAGCTCACGCTGGCCACCACGCCACCGGGCGCGATCCACGCCAGAACCGAGCTGACGGTGATGCCGGCCAGGCAGACGAAGGTCATCCCGGTCGCGGTCATGCCGAGCCTGGTGGCCGCCGGGCTGATCAGGAAGCGCCCGAGGGCGAGCCCGAGCCAGTAGCCGGAGACGGTGTATCCGGCCAGCAGGCTCCCCTGCCCGTGCTCGTCCACCAGGAAGGTGAACCCCCAGTTGCCCACGCTGATCTCCAGGCCGACGTACACGGCCAGGAACACCGCGCCCAGCAGGACGGCGGGCTGCCGCGACGCGGTGGCCAGCAGGCCCGGACGCTCCGCCTGCTCCTCGGCCGACGCGGGCGGCGGCGCCTCGCGGGCGGGCAGGGTCAGGTGGAAGCCGACCAGCAGCGGCAGGCATACCAGGGCCAGGACCAGCCACACGGCCGTCCACGGCAGAGCGGTCAGGATCCAGGTGGCGAGCAGCGGCCCGAGCAGTGCGCCGACGCCGAAGAACGCGTGCAGGCGGTTGAGCAGCGTCGTCGCCCCGGGCAGGTCGGTGAGGTAGGCGTTCAGCACCGATTCGAGGATGCCCGTGCCATACCCGGCCAGGATCTGGACCGCCACGAAGGCCAGGAACGGCGGGCGCATGGACGAGTAGAGGCCGGCCAGCACGAACGTGCCGCCGCCGACGATGAGCGAGGCCCGGATCCCGAAGCGGTGGATCAGCAGGCCGGCGGTCGATCCGGCCAGCATGAATCCGGCGGAGAAGGTGAAGAACTGCGTGCCGATCGTGGCCTTGTCGAGGCCGTAGTCGTCGATCTGCGCGGGCAGCAGCACCCCGCCCACGCCGGCGCTCAGGCCGACGAGGATGAAGGTGACGTAGGAGAGGGCGACCGGCGCCCACAGTCCACGCCGCAGTGCGGACACCTGACCTCCCGCGGTACGAGCAGCCTCCGGCCACCCGGCATGCGGGATCGGCCGTATCCGTGATCAACGGTGATCCCGTTTTCCGGCGTCATGGTACTTGGTGTGCCTGTTGCTCCCATAGAGGTTTATCGGGGTTATATCGTCGCAATGTGACGGATCATGTGGTGGTTCAGGCCAACGGCGTCGGGATCGCGTACCGGACGTACGGCCCGGACGACGCCGCGCCGCTGATCCTGCTGCACGGCCTGGGCGAGGGCATGGCCGGCTGGGACGGCGTGGCGGAGGCGCTGGCCGCCGACCGGCACGCGTACGCCCTGGACCTGCGCGGCCACGGTGCCAGCGACCGGCCGGGGGACTACAGCCTGGAACTCATGCGCGACGACGTCCTCGCCTTCCTCGACGCGCTGTCGCTCGACGCGGTGGACGTGATCGGGCATTCGATGGGCGGCGTCGTGGCCTACCTGCTCGCCGCCGAGCGGCCGGGCCGGGTGCGGACGCTGGTCCTGGAGGACGTGCCGCTCCCGGTGCCGCGCGACCCGCCCCCGCTCGTACGGCCGGAGGGACCGCTGTCGTTCGACTGGGCCATGGTGGAGGCGGTCAGGCCGCAGATCGACCACCCCGACCCGGCCTGGCTGGGGCGGCTGGGCCGGATCACCGCGCGCACGCTTGTGATCGGCGGCGGGCCGGACAGCCACATCCCCCAGGACCGGGTCGCCGAGATGGCCCGCCGCATCCCCGGCGCCGCGCACGTCACGATCCCGGCCGGGCACCTGGTGCACGAGAACGCCCCCGACGCCTTCGTCCGCGAGGTCGCGGCCTTCCTCGGCTAGAGCACGGCTACTGCTGTGACCGGAAACGATCACCGGGTTGGGTGGTCGTCAGGCCACGGCGGTTGGGAGAGGACGCCCGCCCCAGCGGATTCCTTTCTCGCTGCGAACTCGGGCGCGTTCGCAGCGCTGGGCGGCAAGGACGTCGGGGTGGCGGGCGTTGGCGTTGCGCCAGCGCAGGTAGGCGTGCAAAGCCCGGGTCTGGACCGTGTGGTTGGCATGGTCGGAGTTGGCGATGGTGAACTGCCGCAGCGGTCCTAAGTGCGCCTCGATCGGATTGGCCCAGGAGGCGTAGGTCGGGGGCGGCCCTGCTTGGCCCACCCGGACCCGTGGGCAGGGCGGATACCCAGCGGGCCGAACTCATCGAAGGCGAAGGTCCGCTCAAGATGACGGTGACCCTTGGTCGAATTGCCAGGCTGTCGCGGGCGCCGCCCCGCAGACCGGCGTCACGAGTACGCCGCGACGTACTGGGTCTTCAGTCAGTCGAGAAGTCCTTCGGTCCTTGTGTGGCCCGGTGGCGAACCGAGCAGGACGTCGAGCATGCTCAGGGCAGCTTTAGGTGGTCGAAGTAGGGCGCTGGCGGCGGTTCCGCGATGGTGCAGGATGGCTAGCATCCGTCGCCTTTCCTATACGATCCGAGTCGTCGTCAGCATGCAGCAGCGTTGCGACCGATGTCAACAGGTTCGCGAAGACGCTAGAAGGGACCTCACGTCACGATGGACGACGAAGCGACGATCGCGCGGGGCCGTGAGGCCATGACGGGCGGAACGCCGCCGGGAAGATCTCGCGGCCGCCGCTTACGCCATGCGCCGGCACATCCTGCTGTCCGGTGAGCGGTTCCGGCGATTGTTCGACGAAGTCAAGGGCGCGGACGGAATGGCGTAAAGGCTTGACGGGCGGGCCGGGCCGAGGAATGCTGACGCAATCGGATCGGATCGGATTGGATCCATCTCGCCCGCCCCAGATGCGAGGAGAAGTAGGTGCCCAGAGCGCTGCTCCTTACCGGCGATGCCGCCGAGGAGCTCGACACCATGTATCCCTACTATCGCGTGCAGGAGGGCGGCTGGGACGTCGACGTCTCGTCACGGACGATGCGTGACGTTCAGCTGGTCATCCACGAATTCGACCCCAACTCCGACGCCTACGTGGAGAAGAACGGCCGAAAGCTGCCGGTCGACGTGCCCTGGGCCGAGGTCGACGTCGAGCGCTATGACGCCCTCATCATCCCTGGGGGACGTGCCCCCGAGTGGATCCGGGTCGACGGCGACGTCAGGCGCATCACCGAGCACTTCTTCGCGCGCAACCTCCCGATCGCGCTGGTGTGCCACGGCGCGCAGGTGCCGGCGGTGTACGGGCTGCTGAAGGGCCGGAAGACGGCGTGCTTCCCCCCCATCACCGGTGACATGGAGAACGCGGGCGCGACGGTCATCGACGCTCCCGACGTCGTGGACGGAAACCTCGTCTCCTGCCGCGGCTGGCCCGACATGCCGCAGTTCGGCCGGGTGATGATGGAGGTCTTCTCGAAGTCCGTCAACTCCGCATCGGCATGAGCACACCTGGCCTGTCCCGGTGACGACACTTCGCACCGTCACCGTCGACGGCTCCCCCGTCCACGTCCTGGAGAGCGGCACCGGGCCCGCGGTGCTGATGCTGCACCGCTCCGGACCCGGCACGACCGGATCCGGCGCCTGGGCGACGACCGCACAGGCGCTGGCGACCGGCGCATGATGCAGGCGGTGGCGCAGGTCGGCCAATGGCTCGGGCTCGGCGGCTCGATCGTGGCCAACCTGTTCAACCCGCGACTGATCGTCATCGGGGGCTACTTCGCCTCACTGGCCGAGTGGCTGCTGCCCCACGCGCAGGATCAGCTGCAGCGGCTCGTGGTGGCCGCCCCCGCCGCCCAGTGCCGATTCGTCGCCTCCACGCTCGGCTTCGGCGCCGCTTCCCGCGGCGCCGCGAGCATGGTGGTCAACCGGATCATCGACGAACTGAGAACGATCATGGATTCACTACCCCGGCCGACAGCCTACTGACGGCCCCCACAGACCTGGAGGCGGCACCTCTCCAGCAACCCCCCGTATCCGCAACCAACGCCAACAAGCGGCAACAAGCGCGGCGGCGCGCGCCTTGCCTGACGTCCCCCCGGTCAGGAAAGGGTTTCCCATGTCACCACGTCATCGAACGTGGGCCAGGCTGCTCGACGCAGCCCTGCCAGAAAACGGACGACGCCCGAGACGTCGCACCGCGACCACGATGATGGCTCCAGTCCTCATCGCCCCTTTCATCACGCTCCTCGCGACGCCGGTGAGCGCCGAGGCCCCCACGGCGGCTGCACCCGCTTTCAGCGCTGCAGCGGCGCTGCTGCAGCCGTCCGCGCCTGCCGCCAAGGCCGCACCACCAGACGCCGGCTTCAAGGTACTCGTGGTGCGCAGCACCCAGGACGCGGTGTCGTCGGCCGGCCTGGCCGCGATCCGGGATGCGGCCAAAACCGGTGATTTCACGGTCGTGGCGCCCGAGCCCGCTGACGTGGGCGACCAGTTCACAAAGAAGAAGCTGGAGCAGTACCGCGCGGTCGTGTTCCTGGACACGGGTCAGGCGAGCCCGCTCACGGACGCGCAACGCGCGAACTTCGAGAGCTACTTCCGCGACGGCGGCGGCTTCGTCGGCGTCGGCTCGGCGGTCGAGACCGACGAGTCCTGGTCGTTCCTGACTGACCTCCTGGGGACGCGTGCGTCCGGCAGGACCGACGTGCAATCGGGTGACGTGAAGGTCGCCGACCGCGTCCACGACGCGACCAAGGATCTGCCGCAGATCTGGTCGCGGACCGACAACTGGTACAACTTCACAAAGAACGTCCGCGGTGTGTCACACGTCCTCGACACCGTCGTCGAGGACCCGTTCGGGCCGCAGCCGCAGGGCGACAACCTCGACGGGATCGCCGGGGGCACGATGGGCGCCGATCACCCGGTCTCGTGGTGTAAGGACTTCCAGGGCGGCCGCTCGTTCTACACCGGCCTGGGCAACACGGCCGCGAGCTTCGACGCCGGCCTCACCAAGCACCTCAAGGGCGCGATCGGCTGGGCCGCGGGCCAGGCCGACCCGGTCTACAGCGATTGCGGCGCGACCGTGCTGGCCAACTACCAGCAGACGAAGATCGGCTCGCCGCCGAACCTGCAGGAGCCGATCGGCTTCGACCAGCTGCCGGACGGCCGCGTTCTGCAGACGGACCGCCTCGGCTCGCTGCGCATGCACGACTCGACCACGGGCGTCACCACGGTCGTCGCCAACTTCGCCGATCCGAGCCTGCCGATGACGCAGCAGATCTACTCCGCGGGCGAGGACGGGCTCTACGGCCCGGCGGTCGACGCCAACTTCGCGACCAACAAGTGGGTCTACCTCTACTACTCGCCGAAGGAGGTCACCGACGTCAAGCTGAGCGACGGATCGGTCGTCACCCAGATCACGCCGAACACCACCCCGCCGAACGTGGCGGCGTCCAAGACCGCGTGGGATCCGTACGTGGGCTATTTCCAGCTCAGCCGCTTCAAGTTCGTCGACGCCACCGACGGCACGCCGGCGCACCTCGACATGGGCTCCGAGCAGCAGATCATGCGCGTGCCGGTCAACCGCCAGGAGTGCTGCCACGTCGGGGGCGACATCGACTTCGACAAGCACGGCAACCTCTGGATGGTCACCGGCGATGACACGCCCGCGGGCGGCATCAACGGCGGCGGCTACGGGCCGTACAACTCGCAGAAGACCGACGAGCAGCAGACCGTGCGCGTCACCGACGCGACGGGCGGCACGTTCACGCTGACCTTCGAGGGCCAGACGACGGAGCCGATCGCGTGGAACGCGGATCGCAATGCGATCGACGCGGCGCTCGAGGCGCTCTCGAACATCGAGGCGGATGAGATCCAGACCAGCGGCGGCCCGGTCAACACGTCGAACGTCAACGTGTTCTTCCGCCGCGGCAAGCAGCAGTCCGATCAGCCGCAGATCACCGCCAACGGCGCCGGCCTGACCGGCACCGCCACGCCGGCGATCGCCACCAACACGGCGCAGGAGGGCGGCTGGTATCAGCGGCTCACCGGTGACTCGCGCCGCAGCGCGCTGAACACCAACGACCTGCGCGGCAAGATCCTGCGGATCAAGGTCAAGGACGGCAACATCTCCGCCGCCGACGCCAACAAGGCCGACTTCGGCTCCGG
Source organism: Microbispora catharanthi (assembly GCF_006334915.2). Classification (GTDB taxonomy): domain Bacteria; phylum Actinomycetota; class Actinomycetes; order Streptosporangiales; family Streptosporangiaceae; genus Microbispora; species Microbispora catharanthi. The sequence goes on along the minus strand of NZ_VDMA02000028.1, from coordinate 2,150 downwards.
CACGGGCGCCTACTCGATCCCGTCGGGCAACCTGTTCCCGCTGGTCGCGGGCGCGCCGCAGGACAAGACGCGGCCGGAGGTCTACGCGATGGGTTTCCGCAACCCGTTCCGGATCCAGGTCGACGAGAACGACGTGGCCTACGTCGGCGACTACTCGCCCGACGCCCAGACACCGCAGCGCTCGCACGGCCCGGCGGGCACCGGCCGCTACGAGATCGTGCGCAAGCCGTCCAACTACGGCTGGCCGACGTGCTACAAGCGCGACCTCGCGCACTACCAGTGGAACTTCCACGAGTTCGCGCCCGGCACCACCACCGCGGGCACGCCGCTGAACAACCCGCCTCAGAAGTTCGACTGCGACGGGCCGACGCAGCGCAACGACTCGCTGTGGAACATTGAGGGCGGTCCGACGGTCGAGCCGGGCCTGAGGGACGTCCCGCCGGTCACCGACCCGGACATCTGGTACTCCTACCGCGACAACAACCCGAACGCGCCGCTCGGCACCCCGTGCGAGGCCTACTACGCGCCGACCCCGGGCCCGATCGCGCCCGGCTCGACGACCGAATGCCCGCGGCTGTTCCCCGAGCTCTACACCGGCGGCGTCGGTCCGCACGGGGTCACGAAGTACCACTACGACCCGGAGAACCCGAACCCTAACAAGTTCCCGCCGTACTACGACGACTCGGTGATCATCAGCGAGTGGACGCAGGACACGCTGCGCGAGGTCAAGCTCGACAAGCAGAACAACCACATCCAGAAGATCAACAACTTCCTGGATTGCGGCAGCCGTGCGAACGCCGGGGCAGGCAGGTTCCGGTTCGAGTGCGACAACCCGATGGACTTGCAGTTCGGTTCTGACGGCGCGTTCTACCTGCTGACCTACGGCAACGGGTTCAACGTCATCAGCCCCGACGCGGGCATGTACAAGTGGGAGTACGTCAAGGGCAAGCGCGCGCCGAAGGCCGTGCTCACCACGGACCGCACCGACGGCTCAACGCCGCTGACCGTGAACTTCTCCAGCGCTGGCTCGCTGGATGAGGATCCCGGCGACTCGATCCGCTACGAGTGGAACTTCGGCGACGGCTCGGCGATCGAGACCGACCCGAACCCGACACACACCTACACGCAGTCCGGCCGCTACACGGCCGTGCTGACCGTGCTCGACTCGTCCGGCAAGAAAACCTCGACCAGCACCCTGATCACCGTGGGCAACACGAGCCCGACGGTGGTCGTCAATACGCCGGTGGAGGGCGGGACGTTCGCGTTCGGCGACACCATCCCGTTCTCGGTCACGGTCACCGACCCCGAGGACGGGACGGTGAATTGCTCCGAGGTGCAGGTGACGTTCGTGCTCGGCCACGACGCGCACGGCCACGCCGAGGAGTCCGTCAACGGCTGCTCGGGCGTGCTCCACACGGAGACCGACGACGCCTCACACGGCGGCACCGTCTCCGGCGTGGTCCAGGCGCGCTACACCGACCACGGCGGTCCGGGCGGCGTCCCACCGCTGACCACGACCGGCCAGCACCAGATCCGCCAGAAGCACCAGGAGGTGGAGTTCGTCGTCAACCAGTCCGGCACCAACACGGCGACCAACACCGACGGCGGCACCGGCGTGCACCGCGGCAGCCTGGGCTCGGGCGACTGGCTCCAGCTCAACGGCCCATTCAACCTGACCAACATCGATTCGATCACGTTCCGCGTGGCGGACGCGGCGACCGGCCGCACGCCCGGGTCGCCGCTGGCGGCAATCGAGGTCCGTCAGGACTCGATCACCGGGCCGATCCTGACGACGGCCAACCTCGTGTCCACCGGCGGGACGGGAACCTGGACAAGCCAGACGTTCCCAGTCTCGATGTCCGGGACGCATGAGCTGTTCCTGGTGTTCCGCTCGGTCACGGGTGGCGCCACGGGCGGCAACCTGTTCAACCTCAACTGGGCCGAGTTCGTCGGCACAGGCATCGGCAGCTAGCGAACCCGCCCGTGCCGACGAACCCGAGTTTGTCGGCACGGGCATCGGCACCTAGCGAACCCGCCCGTATAGCGGCAAGAAAGAGAAGACACTCATGCGGAGAAGATTTCGCACATCGGCAGTGGCCGCCTGCGTGACGGCGGTCGCACTCATCCCCGCGGCACCGTCGTGGGCAGAG
>NZ_VDMA02000027.1 GCF_006334915.2 Microbispora catharanthi | reverse complement strand
CCGACCGGCTCTTCCGTGTCAAATCCGCCCCATCGGGACTTATTTGACCCGAAACCCGCCGACCGACAGGAATTCGACCACCCCGTTTCCGGGGCAACCCCTCTAACTTACCCGAACCCCCAGCCCGGCGCAAAACCACCGAACCAAGAAGATCGAAAAGCGCGAGGAGTCGCCGGCAATCAGCCCGCACACACAAGACAACCACCGAAGTGATCGAAGAGGAGTGCGCCGAACCGCGCCGACACCACAAGATTACCAGGGTCCGGCACCGCCATGACCCGACTCGATACGAACGCCTGGAGTCCCGGATGTATTCCGCCCGCCTCACGCCCGGGGCCGGTGGGATCGCGACGTGCCGGCAGCGGCCCCCTTGTTCCCCGTCACGGGTTATCCACAGGCCGCAGCGAGGAGGCTTGGCGGGACCATGCCGAACATAGACTTTGGCGGGTGAGCGACATGCCGCCTGTAGCGAAGAAGGTTCCCCTGGAGCGCACGCATCACGGTGACACCGTGGTCGACGAGTATGCGTGGCTGCTCAAGAAGGACGACCCCGACACCATCGCGTACCTGGAGGCGGAGAACGCCTACACCCAGGAGATGACCGGCCACCTGCAGGACCTCCAGGAGAACATCTTCAAGGAGATCAAGGGCAGGACGCTGGAGACGGACCTGTCGGTGCCCACCCGCAAGGGCGCCTGGTGGTACTACTCCCGCACCGAAGAGGGCAAGCAGTACGGCATCCAGTGCCGCGTGGCCGCCGACGGCGACAGCCCGCCACACCTGGAGCCGGGCACGTCTCTCCTGGGCGAACAGGTGATCCTGGACGGCAACGAGCTCGCCGGTGACAGTCCCTTCTTCTCCATGGGCACGAGCGCGGTCAGCCCCGACGGCACGAAGCTCGCCTACTCGACCGACTTCTCCGGAGACGAGCGCTTCACCCTCCGGTTCAAGGATCTGGAGACGGGCGAACTGCTCCCGGACGAGATTCCGGGAGTCTTCTACGGCGGCGCCTGGTCGGCCGACGGCTCCACGTTCTTCTACACGACGGTGGACGAGGCGTGGCGTCCGTACCGGATTCACCGGCACACGCTTGGCTCGACCGATGACGTCGTCGTTCACCAGGAGGACGACGAGCGCTTCTGGGTGGGCATCGGGCTGACCCGCAGCCAGCGCTACCTGGTGCTGACCTCGGGCAGCAAGATCACCAGCGAGGTGCGGGTCCTCGACGCGGACACCCCGGAAGGCGAGTTCGCGGTGGTGCGGCCCCGGCAGACCGGCGTGGAGTACGCGCTCGAGCACGCGGCCGACCGCTTCCTCGTCCTGCACAACGACGGCGCCGTGAACTTCGAGCTCGCCACCGCCCCCATCGACGATCCGGGGAACTGGACTCCGCTGATCGAGCACAGGGACGACACGCGGCTGCTCGACGTGGACGCGTTCAAGGACTACGTCAGCGTCCACTTCCGCCGTGACGGTCTCACGGGTGTCCGGATCCTGCCGGGCGACGGCGGCGAGCCCTACGAGATCTCCTTCCCTGAGCCGCTGTACGACGTCGCGCCGACCGGCAACGCGGAGTTCGAGACCAACCGGCTGCGTCTCAGCTACACGTCCATGGTCACTCCGCCGTCGGTGTACGACTACGACCTGCGCTCGCGCGAGCTGATCCTGCTCAAGCAGAGGGCGGTGCTCGGCGGCTACGACCCGGCCGACTACGAGCAGTTCCGCGAGTGGGCCACCGCCCCGGACGGCACCAGGATCCCGATCTCGATCGTGGTCCGGAAGGACACGAGCCGGCCCGCCCCCACCCTGCTTTACGGCTACGGCAGCTACGAGTCGTCCATCGATCCCTACTTCTCGGTGGCCCGGCTCTCGCTGCTGGACCGGGGGCTCGTGTTCGCGATCGCCCACGTGCGCGGGGGCGGCGAGATGGGCCGCCGGTGGTACGAGGACGGCAAGCTGACCAGGAAGAAGAACAGCTTCACCGACTTCGTGGCGTCCGCGCGGCATCTGAAGGCCGAGGGATGGTCCGACAGGATCATCGCCAGGGGCGGCTCGGCCGGTGGTCTGCTCGTGGGCGCGGTCGCCAACCTGGCGCCGGAGGAGTTCGCGGGGATCGTCGCCGAGGTCCCGTTCGTGGACGCGCTGAACACGATCCTCGATCCGTCGCTGCCGCTCACGGTGACCGAGTGGGACGAGTGGGGTGACCCGCTGCACGATTCCGAGGTCTACGCGTACATGAAGTCCTACTCGCCCTACGAAAACGTCGACGGCCGGCCTTACCCACCGATCCTGGCGACCACCAGCCTCAACGACACGCGGGTGCTCTACCACGAGCCGGCCAAGTGGATGGCCCGGCTCCGTGCCACCGCGCAGGGCGGCCCGTTCCTGTTGAAGACCGAGATGGGCGCCGGCCACGGAGGCCGCAGCGGCCGTTACGACGCCTGGCGTGAGGAGGCGTTCGCGCTCTCCTGGATCCTCGACCGAGTTGGAGTGACCGAGTGAGCTATGTGGCTGCCGAGGGCCGATATGGGCCCATGCCGTACAACCGGACCGGACGGAGCGGGCTGAGGCTGCCCGCGGTGTCGCTCGGGTTGTGGCACAACTTCGGCGACGACAAGCCGATCGAGACCCAGCGGGCCATCCTCCGCCGGGCCTTCGACCGCGGAGTCACCCACTTCGACCTCGCCAACAACTACGGTCCGCCGTACGGCTCCGCCGAGATCAACTTCGGGCACCTCTACCAGCAGGACTTCGCCAGGTACCGCGACGAGCTGGTGATCTCCACCAAGGCGGGGTACGACATGTGGCCCGGCCCGTACGGCAACTGGGGGTCGCGCAAGTATCTGCTCGCGAGCCTCGACCAGTCGCTGAAGCGGATGGGCCTCGACTACGTGGACATCTTCTACAGCCACCGCTTCGATCCGGAGACGCCCCTGGAGGAGACCATGGGGGCGCTCGCCCACGCGGTCCGCTCGGGCAAGGCGCTCTACGCGGGCATCTCGTCCTACTCCCCGGAGCGGACCCGGCAGGCCGCGGCGATCCTGCGAGACATGGGCACTCCGTTGCTCATCCACCAGCCCTCCTACTCGATGCTCAACCGGTGGATCGAGAACGGGCTGCTCGACGTGCTGGAGGAGGAGGGGGCCGGCTGCATCGCGTTCTCTCCGTTGGCACAGGGCATGCTGACCGATCGCTACCTGGCCGGCGTTCCGAAGGACTCGCGGGCGGCCCAGGGCAAGTCGCTCGATCCGTCCCTGCTGACGGAGGAGAGCCTGCGCCATGTCCGGCGGCTCAACGAGATCGCCGGGCAGCGCGGGCAGTCGCTGGCGCAGATGGCCCTGGCCTGGGCGCTTCGCGATCCGCGGGTGACGTCGGTCCTGATCGGCGCGAGCAGCGTCGAGCAGCTCGACGACAGCCTCGACGCGATCAACCGGCTCGACTTCACCCAGGACGAGCTGGACGCGATCGACAAGGACGCGGTCGAGTGCGGGGTCAATCTCTGGGCCGCTTCCAGCGCGGAATGAGCGTCCACGAGCCGCGGTGCACCGGCCGGCGTGCCTGCACCGCGGCGTGTGACCCATGCTCGTGACCCATGCTCGTGACCCATGCTCGTGACCCCAGGCCGGCGACCCCGGGCTCATGGGTCCCGGTGTCTGTGCTCTGGCGCACAGACACCGGGCGCCTGAGGCCTCAGCCCCACCGCACGCCTGTCCCCGGCGGACAGCGATGCCCGGCCGGGCAGCGCCGAAGCCGGCCGTCGACGGTTCAGAGGGCGTTCTGACGCTGGAGGTAGGCGAAGGAGGCCCAGCCGGGCAGGACGGGAAGCCAGAACGTCATCAGCCGGAACAGCAGCACGGCCGAGGTGGCGATGGGGCCCGGCACGCCGGCGACCTGCAGGCCGAGCGACAGGGCGTACTCCACCGCGCCCAGCCCGCCGGGCGTCGGAGCGGCCGAGCCGATGGCGTTGCCGGCCAGGAACACCACGGCGACCGCCGTGAAGCTGGCCTTGCCGCCGAATGCCTGGACGCACGCCTCAAGGCAGATCACGAAGCTGAGAGTGAGCAGCAGGGTCCCGCCCATCGCCTCGATGATCTTCTTGGGCGACTGCACCACGTCGAGCAGCCGGGGGATCACCCCCGAGAACATCGCCCGCAGGCGGGTGGTCAGCACGCGGCGAAGCGGCCGTACGGCGAGCACGATCAGGAAGAGCACCGCGACGCCGAGCAACACGACGAGCAGGCCCCGCGACGGGGTGAGGGACGGCGCGGCCTGCGTTCCGGTGAGGTAGCCGAACAGCAGCAACAGCATGATGTGCATGGCCAGGCCGATGAGCTGTGAAGCTCCCACGCTGGTCACCGCCGCCCCCGGCGGGACGCCTCGTTTCTGCAGATAACGGGTGTTGAGCGCGACGCCGCCGACCGCGGCGGGCGCGACGAGCTTCACGAACGACGCGGCGAGCTGGGCCAGGACCGTGCGGCCGAGCGGCAGCGGCTCGGGCACGAACCCACGCAGCATGATCGCCGCCGCGACGTAGCTGAGGGCGCCGGCGACCAGTGCGACACCGCTCCACGCCCAGTTCGCCGTGGTGATCACGCTGATCAGGTTGACCTGGCTGAGCTGGGAGAGCAGGAAGTAGGCGCCGAGCGTGCTGACGATGATCGTCAACAGCGTCCGGGGGCGGAACCGTTCGAGCCGCACCTCCTCGACCTCGACCTGCGGCTTCAGCGCGGTGATCTGCACGCGGATGGCGGGCAGGAGCTTCCTGTCCCGGCGGGCGGCCGTCCGGGTGTCCCGGCTCAGCGCGATCCGCTGGAGCAGCGGCATCGCCCCGGCCAGCGTGTTCTCCCCCAGCGCCTTCGCCGCCGACCTGACAGAGCGCTCGGCTCCCACCCGAGTGCCGAGGTAGGCGAGGAGCTGGGCGATGTCGAGCCGCAGCAGCAGGTCGCCTGCCGCGATCTCGCCGCTCCGGGCGTCCACGAGGTAGACGTTCCGATGGGCGTCGACGTGGATGCTCTCGCCGGTGAGGTGGCGGTGGGCCAGGCGCTGCGCGTGCAGCAGCCGGACCTGCTCCCACATCCGCTCCAGCAGCTCGTCGTCGAAGTCCTCGTCCTGTAGATCGCTCACCGGCCGGGTGTCCACGTGCTCGTAGGCGAGCAGCGCGGCCTCGGTGCCGATCTCGCTCGTGCCGAGCAGGCGCGGCAGCCGCACCCCGGCGGCCTGTGCGGCGTACGCCATCAGCGCCTCGCGCTCCAGCTCGGCGCGCAGCGAGCGGATGGCTCTGCGCCGGGTCTCGCTGTTGAGCAGGAAACGCCGCCACAGCCGGTAGAGGACGCCCGCCACCTGCCGGTCCCGGTCGAGCACGGTCACGTCGATCCGCCGGTCGTCGGCGAGGCCGACCAGGTAGCGGCGGCTGCCCGAGCTGTCGTCCTCCACCCGCCTGGCGCTGACCGGCGTGAAACCGAGCCTGCGCAGCGCCGCCAGCACGGCGCTGCCGGGCGGTCTGGTGTTCGCGCTGCCGATGCCGTAGAGCGTGCCGAATCCGACGGCGAGGCCGACGACGTACGTGAGGATCACGCCGAGGGCGGTGACCTTGGTGGCGGTGAAGAGCGCGAACACGTCGAGGGCCAGCGCGACCCACATGAGTGCCCGCCAGTGCGGGCGCCGACCCATCCGCACGGCCGTGGCGTACGCGATGGCGGGGGTGAGCACGGTGTTGAGCGGCTCCACGTCCCTGCCGCCGGTGAGCAGCTGCACCAGGTCGGCCGGACCCGCCTTGACCAGCCACTCGTCCAGCGCGTACGACACCAGCAGGGCGAGAATCGCGGCGATCAGCCCCTGGGTGACCCGCATGCCGTCGCGGTGGAAGACCCGCTCGACGGCGAACGCGACCGGGACGATCAGCACGGCGACGCCGCCCAGCAGCCCGGCGGCGGCCGACAGCAGATCAGGGGCGCGGCCGGTGCCCGCCTGGACGTCGGTCTCCAGGCCGTTCAGCGTGCGCTGCAGGGCCAGGGCCATCAGTGTGACGGCGACGAGGGCCAGCAGCGTGAGCAGGAACCGCAGTGCGTCGGAAGGACGGCGGATCCGCTGCGGCAGCAGAGGCTCGACGACGAGGACAGCTCCTTGGCCAGGAGTGTCCAGCGTTATGTCCTGCTCCTTGATGCCTCTCACCACCAGCGATTCTGTGCGATCTTCGCACTCGGTGTCCACAATTGACGGCATGCGTATATCCCTAGCCTCGGACAGCCTCGACGGAATCGCGTCGGTGCTTGTGACCGAGGTGGAACGGCGCGGCCATTCAGTCACACTCTATGGAGCACTGGCCCCCGGCGACCGGGCCGATTGGGCGTGGTGCTGTTCCGCCGCGGCGAGGGACGTCGCGGAGGGCCGCGCGGACCAGGCCGTGGTCTGTTGCTGGACCGGCACCGGCGCGTCCATAGCGGCAAACAAGGTAGCGGGCGTGCGGGCGGCGCTGTGCACCGACGCCGCCACCGCCGCGGGCGCCCGCAAGTGGAACGACGCCGACGTGCTCGCGCTCAGTCTCCGCCTCACCTCCCAGCAGGTTCTGACGGAGATTCTGGACGCTTGGTTCTCCGAGGCGCCAAGCACCGACCCCGAGGACGCCGCGAACATCGCGTACGTGCGGGAAATCCGGTAGAGACCTCCCGCGGGCCGCGCGCTAACGTCGATGCCATGAGCACGTCGCTACCCGTCCTCGGCGCCTGCCCGCTCGACTGCCCCGACACCTGTTCCTGGGTCGTCACCGTACGCGACGGTGAGGCCGTCGGGTTGCGCGGCAACCGCGACCACCCCTACACGCGCGGGGCCCTGTGTGTGAAGGTCAACCGCTACCTGGAACAGGTGCGGTCGGCCGACCGCGTTCTCCACCCGTTGAAGAGGGTGGGGCCGAAGGGATCCGGCCGGTTCGAGCGGATCAGCCTGGACCAGGCGCTGTCGGAGATCGCCGCCAAGCTGACGTCGATCGTCGAGGAGCACGGCGGCGAGGCGATCTGGCCCTACCAGGGCACCGGGACGCTCGGCTACGTCCAGGGCGAGTCGGGTCAGGCCGGGCGGCGGTTCTGGAACGCCCTCGGCGCGTCCCGGCACGACCTCAACATCTGCGCGCGGGCCGGCAACGACGGGCTGCGGTACGTCAACGGGACTCCCGGCGGCATGGACCCGGAGACGTTCGCGTTGTCGCGGCTCATCCTGCTGTGGGGCACCAACACGCTGACCAGCGGCCACCACCTGTGGAAGTTCGTCCAGGACGCCCGCGCCGCCGGGGCGTACGTCGTGGCGATCGACCCCATTCGCACGCGTACGGCCGACCAGGCGGACGAGCATCTGCCGATCCGGCCGGGCACCGACGCCGCGCTCGCCCTCGGCCTGCTGCACGTCGTGCTGGAGGAGGGCGCGGAGGACCGCGCGTACATCGAGGAGCACACGACCGGCTGGGACGAGTTCGAGGCCGAGATCCGCAGGCATCCGCCGGCGCTGGTCGCGGAGATCACCGGCCTGCCCGAGGAGCGGATCCGCGCCCTCGGCGTACGGCTCGCGCACACCCGGCCGACCGGCATCCGGGCCACGATGGGCATCCAGCGGCACGCGGGCGGCGGGGCCGCGATGCGGGTGATCGCGTGCATCCCGGGCGTCACCGGCGACTGGCGCCACCCGGGCGGCGGCGTGGCCTACTCCACCTCGGGATACGCCCCCACGGGCCCCGATCCGCGTGACGACCTGCTCCCCCACCCCGTGCGTACGCTCACGATGACCCGGCTGGCCGACGGGCTGGACGAGTCGGTCAAGTGCCTGTGGGTCTATGCGGCCAACCCGCTGGGCTCGACCTCCGACCAGAACCGGATCAGGGCGGCGCTGGCACGGGAGGATCTGTTCACGGTGGTGATGGAGCAGTTCCCGACCGACACCGTCGACTACGCCGACTACGTGCTGCCCGCGACCATGCAGATCGAGCACCTGGACGTGCACCACGGCTACGGGCACATGTACATGGTGTGGAACGAGCCCGCCGTCGAGCCGCCGGGCGAGTGCCTCTCCACGACCGAGACCTTCCGCCGGCTCGCCCGGCTGATGGGCCTGACCGAGCCGTCCCTCTACGACAGCGACCTCGAACTGGCCGGGCAGACGCTCGCCCAGGCGGGGATCTCGCTGGAGGAGTGCCGCAAGCAGGGGTGGGCCCGGCTTCCGGTGGCCGACCCGTTCGTGCCGTTCACGGAGGGCTTCCCGACGCCGAGCGGGCGGCTGGAGTTCGCCTCCGCGAAGGCCGAGGCCGCCGGGCTGCCGCGCGTGGCGGGCTACGTCCCCTCGTTCACCGCCCGTACGGCTCCCGCCGACCGGCCGCACCCGCTCGTCATGATCACCCCGGCCGCGCACACGTTCCTGAACACGCAGTTCGCCAACAACCCGGAGCTGCGCAAGCGGTCGAAGGGCCCGCGGGTGCTGGTCAACCCGGCCGACGCCGCGTCCCGGGGGCTCGTGGACGGGCAGGCCGCACGGGTCTTCAACGGCAACGGCGAGTTCAGGGCGTACGTGGAGGTCAGCGACCGGGTGGCGCAGGGGGTGGTGGCGGCGCCGAAGGGCCACTGGCCGAAGCTGTCGGCGGGCGCCAACCCCAACGCGCTGGTCGACGAGCGGGACGCCGACATGGGCCGGGGCCCGGTCTACCACGACAACTTCGTCGACGTCGCCCCGCTGTCAGAGGAGGAGCTTGAACCCCTCGTGTGAGGCCGTGAAGCCGAGCGAGCCGTAGAAGCGGTGGGCCTCGATGCGGGCCTTGTCGGAGGTGAGCTGCACCAGCGCGCAGCCACGCTCCCGGGCCCGCTCGACCGCCCACCGCATCATCTCCCGGCCGATCCCCCGGTTGCGATGCGGCACCGCGACCCTGACCGCCTCGATCAGCGCGCGCTCGCCACCCCGCCGCGACAGCCCGGGAATGTAGGTGATCTGCATGGTCCCGACCGCCTCGCCGTCCGACTCCACGACGATCAACTCGTTACGCGGGTCGGCGTCCACCGCCTCGAAGGCGGCGTAGTAGTCCGGCTCTCCGGAAGACGGACGGGCGGCGGTGATCGGGTCTTCATTGATCATGGCCACGATGACGGGGACGTCCTCACGCCGGGCCGTACGGAAGTGCAGCGACATGCCGGGGAGCCTAACCGGGTGGCGTCAGGGGCGGCTCAGGGACTTCCCCGATGCCGGAGAAACGCCCGGAAAGGCACGCTGTAGTCATGAACGAACTGACCCGCATGGACGAGATGTCCTTGGCCGGCGCGGCCCTGCGCGGCGCGCCCTGGCGGGCCGCGGCGACGTCCGGTGGGGCGGTCGCGGCCACGAGCTTCCTCCTGGGCGTCATCCTGCCCGGCCCGGCCGACCTGACCTGGGCCCTGTGCGCGGGGATCACCGTGTTCGCCCTCGTCGCGGCGATCGGCGCGATCTCCAAGCCGGACGTCGGCGACCGGGTGACCCGGCAGGCCCGTCTGTGGGCGCTGCGCCACCCCTGGCGCTTCTCGCTCTACCCGGCCCTCGGCGCGGCGGCCCTCATGTACCCGGTGCAGCTCGTGATCGACCACGAGGGCGTCTTCGGCTCGGCCTGGGACGCGCTGTGGGGTGGCGCGCTCGTGCTGCTGATCACCACCGTTCTCACGTTCTCCATGCGCGGCCGGGCCAAGAGCTCCTAATTCTCACGCGGAGGCGGCACGCTCGTACTCGCCGCGGCAGACGCAGAACTCGTTGCCCTCGGGGTCGAGGAGAGTGACCCAGCCGGTGCCCTCCGGGGTGCGGTGGTCCTCGTACGGCTTGGCCCCGAGCGCGAGCAGCCGCTCCACCTCCTGGTCGCGGGTGCGCTCCCCGGAGGGGACGACGTCGAGGTGCAGGCGGTTCTTGACCGTCTTGCCCTCGGGCACCTGGATGAAAAGCAGGTGCGGAGGGCCGTCAGGACGGTCCAGCATTACCTCGTCGTCCTCCGGCTCGGAGTCGACGAGCGGCCAGCCCAGGGCCTCGCTCCACCACTGGGCCAGCTCATACGGCCGGGCGCAGTCGATCGTCATCGTGTGGATCTCCATCATGCGCCCAGCCAATCGCGACACCGGTAAAGCTGTCAAGCAGGTTACGTTGCCGTCCGCCGCGGCCGCAGGGACTGGACGAGGCCCACCGCGGACACGATGGCCCAGACCCCCTCCAGCAGCAGGAATCCCCAGTCGTCGTCCGCGTACGCGAGCCACGCGAGCACCACGGAGCCGACGAGGTTGAGCGTGAGGTAGATCTTCGAACGGTTGTCCAGGACGTTCATCTGGGAGAGCAGGAACGCGCCGAGGATGAGGACGGCGCCGGCGATCTGCAGAACTTGGTCCATGTCATTCCGCCCACCGTCTTCGCTCGTCCGGGTACGGAGGGCACCTCGTCCGGGAGGGCCGCGGATCACGGCCTTCACATCATGGGACCATACCGGTCGCACCTAACCAATCCGTGCGAACTGTGGCACAGACCATGGATATCGCCGGTTACTCGCGGGTAGCATTCGTTTAGAGTTACCGACCAGTACGTTACCCCCGGGTTCGGTTCTAGGAGCGCACACAGATGGGTCACTACAAGAGCAACCTCCGCGACCTGGAGTTCAACCTCTTCGAGGTGTTCGGGCGCAGCGAGATCCTCGGCACCGGCCCGTTCGCCGAGGTGGACGAGGACACCGCGCGAAGCGTGCTGGACGAGGTGAACCGGCTCGCCGCCGGCCCCATCGCCGACTCGTTCGAGGACGCCGACCGCCACCCGCCCGTCTTCGACCCCGCCACCCACAGCGTGACCATGCCGGAGAGCTTCAAGCGCTCCTACCAGGCCTGGGTGGACGCCGAGTGGTGGCGCCTGGAGTTGCAGCCGGAGCTCGGCGGCACGCCCGCCCCGCGCAGCCTGGTGTGGGCCATGGCCGAGATGGTGCTCGGCGCCAACCCCGCCGTGTGGATGTTCGCCTGCGGCCCGGCCTTCGCCCACCTGCTGTTCGAGCTCGGCACCCCGGAGCAGAAGCGGTTCGCCGAGATGGCCGTCGAGCGGCGCTGGGGCGCGACCATGGTGCTGACCGAGCCCGACGCCGGCTCCGACGTGGGCGCAGGCCGCACGAAGGCGGTCCAGCAGCCCGACGGCACCTGGCACATCGAGGGCGTCAAGCGCTTCATCACCAGCGCCGAGCACGACATGGCCGAGAACATCTTCCACCTCGTGCTGGCCCGGCCCGAGGGCGCCAAGCCCGGCACCAAGGGCCTGTCGATGTTCCTCGTGCCGAAGTACCTGGTGGACCTGGAGACCGGCGAGCTGGGCGAGCGCAACGGCGTGTACGTCACCAACGTCGAGAAGAAGATGGGCCTGAAGGTCTCCACGACCTGTGAGCTCACGCTCGGCGAGAAGCACCCCGCCATCGGTTACCTGGTCGGCGACGCGCACGACGGCATCCGGCAGATGTTCATGGTGATCGAGCACGCGCGCATGATGGTGGGCGCCAAGGCCATCGCCACGCTGTCCACCGGCTATCTCAACGCGCTGGACTTCGCGAAGAACCGCGTCCAGGGCGCCGACCTCACCCGCTCGGGCGACAAGACCGCCCCGCGCGTGACGATCACCCACCACCCCGACGTACGCCGCGAACTCATGCTGCAGAAGTCGTACGCCGAGGCGATGCGGGCGCTGGTCATCTACACGGCGACGATCCAGGACCAGATCCAGATCGCGGAGTTCGAGGGCCGCCGCGACGAGGCCGCCGAAGCGCTCAACGACCTGCTGCTCCCGCTGGTCAAGGGCGTCGGCTCCGAGCGGTCGTACGAGCTGCTGGCCCGCTCGCTGCAGACGCTCGGCGGCTCGGGCTTCCTCCAGGACTACCCGATCGAGCAGTACATCCGCGACTCGAAGATCGACTCGCTGTACGAGGGCACGACCGCGATCCAGGGCCAGGACCTGTTCTTCCGCAAGGTCCTGAAGAACCAGGGCGCGGCGCTGGGGTCGCTGCTCGGCGAGATCAAGGCGTTCGCCGCCTCTGAGGCGGGCAACGGGCGGCTGAAGGTCGAGCGCGGCCTGCTCGACGAGGCGGCCGACGAGGTCAAGGCCATGGCCGACACGATGGCCGGCTGGGCGATCGCCTCCATGGAGACGCCGCAGGAGGTCTACAAGGTCGGCCTCAACACCACCCGGTTCCTCATGGCGCTGGGCGACCTGGTGCTGGGCTGGCTGCTGCTGCGCCAGGCCGAGATCGCGCTGAACGCCCTGTCCGCCTCGGAGGAGGACAAGGCGTTCTACACAGGCAAGATCGCGGCGGCCTCGTTCTTCGCGCAGACCGTGCTGCCGCGCGTGGCCGCCGAGCGCCGCGTGCTCGCCGCCACCGGCCAGGACCTCATGGAACTGCCGGAAGAGTCCTTCTGATCTGTTCTGGTTCGGTACGGCCGCCGCACACGTGACGGTGCGGCGGCCGTACCGCGTCTCTGGGCCGCACCGCTCCCGGGCCGGTCAGGTGAACGCGGGAAGCGGCGCGGCGGTCAGGGGAGGCGCACCCTCGGGCGGAGGCACATCCTCAGGCGGACGTCGGAAGCGGCCGGGCGGCGCTGTCCTCGTCGGTGTTGACGGTCTGGAGCAGTTCCTCGCGCTCGGGGGTGTTCTCCGGGCGGATGAAGCCGATGATCGTGAAAAGCACCAGCGAGGTGGCCACCGGCGCGGCCGTCGCCACGGCGGTCGAGACGTCGCTCATGCCGTAGTTGGTGAGCCAGAAGACGAACAGGCCTGCCGCCCACGAGACCAGCGCGGCCGTCGGGCCGGACCTGCGGAACAGCGGCAGCATGCCGAGCAGCAGCGGGATCGAGATCGGGCCCATGAGCCCGGCCACCCACTTGATGACGACCGTGATGATGTCCTTCAAAACCGGGCTGTTGACCTGGGTGGCCACGGTCATCGACAGCGCGATGAACGCCACCGTGGTGACCCGGGCCGCGACCAGGGCGGCCCTGGTGTCCCAGGCCCGCGCCGCGCGGGACAGCACCGGGATCACGTCGCGGGTGAAGACCGAGGCGATCGCGTTGGCGTCGGAGGAGGCCATCGCCATCGTGTGCGAGAAGAAGCCGGCGATCACCAGGCCGAGCAGGCCGTGCGGGATGAGCTGGGTGGTCAGCAGCGCGTAGGAGTCGCTCGCGTCCGGCTTGGTCGCGTGGACCAGCAGCGGCGCGGCCCACATGGGGAAGAACAGCAGCAGCGGCCAGATCGCCCACAGCACGGCCGACAGGCGGGCGCCGCGGGCCGCCTGGGCCGCCGACGGCGCGGCCATGTAGCGCTGGGCCTGGTTCCACATGCCGCCGTTGTACTCGAACGTCTTGATGAACAGGAACGCGAGCAGGAACGTCACGGTGAACGGGCCGTTCAGGGGCTGCGCGTGCTCGGGCGGGAGCCTGTCCCACATGTCCCCCACCGCGCTGATGCCGCCGAGCTTGGCGAGGACGGCGAACAGCATGACGACGCCGGCGAGGAGCTGGATGACGAACTGCCCGAAGTCGGTGAGCGCGTCGGCCCACAGACCGCCGACCGTGCAGTAGACGGCGGTGACGACGCCGGTGATCAGGATGCCCTGGTTGAGCGACAGCCCGGTGAACGTCGACAGCAGCGTGGCGATCGCGGCCCACTTGGCGCCGACGTCCACGATCTTCAGCAGGCCGCCCGACCAGGCGAGCGCCTGCTGGGTCGGTACGTTGTATCGCTTGGCGAGGAACTCCAGCGGCGAGCTGACCCTGAGCTTCGACCGGATGCGGTTAAGCCTCGGGGCGAACAGCACCGAGCCGATCGCGATGCCGATCGCGATCGGGAAGGCCCAGGTGACGTACGAGGTGGCGCCATAGAGGTAGGCGATGCCGGCGTACCCGGTGAACATGACGGCGCTGTAGCCGGACATGTGGTGCGAGATGCCGGCCAGCCACCAGGGCATCTTGCCCCCGGCGGTGAAGAAGTCACTGATGTTGCCGATACGCCGGTGCGAGTAGACGCCGATCGCCACCATGACGATGAAATAGGCGCCCAGAACGAACCAGTCCAATGGGTTCACGCGCGTCGTACCTCCGGGTGAACGGCGGCACCCGGACCGACAACCGCCTGGCCTCGTTACGATGCGCCCGCCCCCCTCCCGCCGTCAATGGCGGGTTCGCAGGTCACGGGCGTACGAGGGAGCGGATCGAGGCCGTGATGCAGGTCACAGCACGTTCATACTCATGAACCAGCTTCGCGTATCTGAATCGTTATCAGGAACGGCCTTGATCTCGCGCGGGGTGGGGGGTGAAAGTGTGCGGCGAAATGAGATTCCAGCAAGCGGCACACAACGGACCCGTCACCGCCTGGCACCGGTGATCGTCCGGCAGGGCACGCGCGCGAGCGGGAGGACGAGGGGCGCCGCCCCCGCCCCTCGCGTGAGCATGCCCGGGAGTGTGAAAGGCCCAGGGCACGAGAAAGAAGGTCAGACGGCCGCGACCACGGCGGAGCGGCGTTCGAGGGCGGCCGAGAGGGCGGCGAGCACGAGCGCGGAGGCGGTGAGGAGGGCGCCCACCCAGTTGGGCGCGGTGTAGCCCAGGCCCGCCGCGATGACGAGGCCGCCGAGCCAGGAGCTCAGGGCGTTGCCGAGGTTGAAGGCGCCGATGTTCACGGCCGAGGCCAGCGTCGGCGCGCCGTGGGCCAGGTCGAGCACGCGCTTCTGCAGCGGCGGCACGGTGGCGAAGCCGAGCGCCCCGATCAGGGCGACGGTCACCGCGGCCAGGATCTTGCTGTGCGCGGTCAGCGTGAAGGCGGCGAGGACGACCGCGAGGGCGCCCAGCGAGACGTACAGCATCGGCATCAGCGCGCGGTCGGCGAACCTTCCGCCGACGAGGTTGCCGGCGACCATGCCGAGGCCGAAGAGGACCAGGAGCCAGGTGACCGCCCCTTCGGGATAGCCCGCGACCCGGACCATCATGGGCGCGATGTACGTGATGGCCGCGAAGACGCCGCCGAACCCGAGCACGGTCATGCCCATCGCCAGCAACACCTGGACGTCGCGGAGTGCGGCCACTTCGTGACGCAGGCGTACGCCCTGGGGGCGCGGCATCTCGGGCACGAGCGCGGCGATGCCGATCAGGCCGACGGCGCCGAGCCCGGCGACGACGGCGAAGGTGGTCCGCCAGCCGGCGACCTGGCCGACCAGGGTGCCCAGGGGTACGCCGACGACGTTGGCCACGGTCAGACCGGTGAACATCAGGGCGATCGCCCCGGCCCTCCGGTGCGGGGCGACCAGTTCGGCCGCGACCACGGAACCGATGCCGAAGAACGCGCCGTGCGCCAGCGAGGCGACCACTCGGCCGGCCAGCATCACTCCGAAGCCCGGCGCGAGGGCCGAGAGCAGGTTGCCGGCGATGAACAGCGCCATCAGCAGCATCAGCACGCGCTTGCGGGACATGGTCGTCCCCAGCACGGTCATCGGCGGGGCGCCGACGACCACGCCCAGGGCGTAGCCCGTGACGAGCAGGCCGACGGTCGGGATGGAGACCCCGAGGTCGGACGCCACCTGCGGAAGCAATCCCGTGATCACGAACTCGGTGGTCCCGATCCCGAAGGCCCCGATGGCCAGGGCTACGAGTGCGAGAGGCATGAACGTCCCCCAACGATTGCAGGAGCTAGTAACAGGCGCAGACAATAGTTGCAGACGCTTGATACTTGCAAGCGCGGACTATTGCAGGAGTGGAGTATCCTCGTCTGAGTCACACGCGAACGGAGGGAGAGTCGATGACGGCCGCCGATCCCGCCCTCACCGCACTCGCGCAGGGCTGGTGCGCGCTCTCCCTGCTGCACGAGAGGATCGAGGCACACATCGAGCGCGCCCTGCAGCGCAAACACGGGCTGAGCGTGCGGGAATACTCCCTGCTGGAGACGCTCAGCCGGCAGCACGACGGCCCCGGCGGCCATCTGCAGATGAAGCAGGTCGCCGACGCCGTGGTGCTCAGCCAGAGCGCGACGACGCGCCTGGTGACCCGGCTCGAAGAGCGGGGACTGCTCACCCGCTACCTGTGCCCCACCGACCGCCGTGGGATCTACACCGACGTCAGCCCCGCGGGCCTGGCGCTGCTCGCCGAGGCCCGGCCCACGAACGACACCGCCCTGCGGGAGGCCCTCGACCAGGCAGCCCGGAACCCCCGGCTCGCCCCTCTGGTCGAAGCGGTCGAATCACTGCATGCGCAGTAGCGGACCTAGAGGACGTACTGCACGGCCGCGCGGGCGGCGAGGATCGGCGTGATGCACTCGTCGATCACCGCCCGGTGGGCCGGGTGGTCGCGGTAGACGACGTAGTCCTCGGGGGAGTCGAAGTCGGCGACCACGCCGAAGGAGAAGTTGCCCTGGTTGACGCCCGCGTCCGAGCCGATCTGGTAGGAGCGCAGCTCGGGGATGACGTCCGGCAGCCCGCCCAGCCGCCTTGCCACCTCGGCCCGCTGCTCCTCGGTGGCGTCCTCGGTCCACTTCAGCAGCACGACGTGGCGGAACATGCACTCCCCCTGGGATGAGACGCACGCGGCCGACCGGCCGCGCTCTTCACGGCGCTCATCCTCTCATCATCGATGGCGAAGGCGCAGGCGCGGTGCCTGTTCGGGCCGGCCGGTCGGGCGCCGGCGCCCGGGTCGGCCCGTCAGCCGAAGCGTGTGTCAGTCCCCCGGCGTTCGCACCGGCCGGGGAGCGCTCCGCGCGGCCGGGCTCTGCCACTGCTCCAGGACCTGCCGGAAGGCCTCGCTCACGAGGGACAGAAGTTGGGCGGAGGACTCGAAGCGCCCGCCCGCCGGGGTCGCGGCCCCGAGGATCTCCGCTCCGCGCCGCGATGCGGCCGCCAGGGCCTCGTTCATCTGCAGAGACGCGAGGATCGACCGGAGCCAGATCTCATCGTCGATGACATAGCGCTCGCGCCGCGCGCCGGGAACCCGCTCCCGCCTGAGGATCCCCTGCTGTTCCAGGAAGGCGACGGCGTGCGAGATCGAGGCAGGGCTGACGTGAAGCCGCTGGACCAGGTCGGCGGCGGTGAGAGTGCCGGAGTCGGTGACGTACAGGCAGGCCAGCACCCTGGCCTCCATCCGGGGCAGCCCCTGCTGAACGAGGAGGGCGATGAAGGACTCCGTGAAGTCCTGCACCGCTTGGGGGTCGCGCCCATGGCCGCTGTCGGGGATCGGCGGCGCCGGAGGCTGAGCCCGCTTGTGCCGGCGCGCACGATGCCGCGTGGCCTCGTGCGCCCGCTCGGCCCTGTAATCGTCGGGCCCGCCGTTGCGGGTGACCTCCCGCATGACGGTCGAGGCGGGCCGCCCCAGACGCCGGCCGATCTCCGCGTATCCGAGCCCCTCGGCCAGCCCCGCAGCGATGTGCTGACGGTCTTCGTCGGTGAGTCTGCCTCCGGGCATGGGTGCTCGTCTCCTGTCTGCCGGCATGCGCGGAGCTCGGCGCCCGCATGCTGCACAGTATGCATTCACTCGTAGTCCATTGCAATGCACGTCCGATCGCTCATTGCATTCAGCTTCACTGTCATTGCAATGAGCACTCTGATATTCCGCCCTAGCAGGCACTACCTGCTCGCTTTGCTTGTTGACCGATTAATGAACGCAATGTAGTGTCGCAGACGTTCAGAGATTCCCGAACACCTGCGGGTGCCGGTGGCGCCGCAGAGGGAGTCCCGATAAGGGCAGATCGACCACTGTGCGTGAGGAGATTCATGATGGAAACCGGCGACGGCGGCTTCTCCGCGACCGGGCTGCGCAGGCTGCGTGAGGTGCTGGCGCGGTATGTCGAGTCGGGGCGGATTCCCGGGCTCGTCGCCCTGGTCAGCCGGGGCGACCGGACGCACGTCGAAGCGATCGGGACGATGCGTCATGACGGTGGCGCGCCGATGCGCCGGGACACGATCTTCCGGATGGCCTCGACGTCCAAGCCGGTCTCGGTCGCGGCGGCGATGGTCCTGCTTGATGAGTGCAGGCTGCGACTGGATGACCTGGTGGAGCCGTGGCTGCCGGAACTGGCCGACCGCCGGGTGCTGAAGCGGATCGACGGACCGCTGGACGACACCGTGCCGGCGCGGCGGCCGATCACCGTGCGGGACGTGCTGACCTCCACGTTCGGGATCGGCATGGATATGACGTCGCTGGGCACTCCGATCATGAACGCGGTCTTCGAGCAGGGGCTCACGCCCAATCTGCCGGTGCCGATGCCCGAGCCGGATGAGTGGATGCGCCGCCTCGGCACGCTTCCGCTGATGTACCAGCCCGGAGAGCGCTGGCAGTACCACATCAGCAGCGACCTGCTCGGCGTGCTGGTGGCCAGGGTCACGGGCCAGTCGTTCGAGGAGTTCCTGCGCGAGCGCATCTTCGATCCGCTGGGGATGACCGACACCGGTTTCCACGTGCCCTCCGACAAGATCGACCGGCTGCCGGCCCTCTACGCCCCCGACCCGCAGACCGGCGAGTTCCTCGTGTGGGACGAGGCCGAGGGAGGACGGTGGAGCGAGCCTCCGGCGTTCCAGGGCGGCGGCGGCGGACTGACCTCCACCGTCGACGACTACCACGCCTACTTCCGCATGCTGCTCAACGGCGGCGTGCACAAGGGGAAGCGGATCCTGTCCCGGCCCGCCGTCGAGCTGATGACCACCAACCGCCTCACGCCCGAGCAGAACGCCGCCCGCAACGCCATGGCCGTCGACAACGTCCATATCTCGCACGGCCAAGGGCAGCACGGCGGCTGGGGCTTCGGGATGGCGGTGCGCACCTACCGCGGCGACTACGCCTCCGTCGGCCAGTTCGGCTGGGACGGCGGAAGCGGCACCGCGGCCTACGCCGACCCGGTCAAGCGACTCACCGGGCTCCTGCTCACCCAGGTCGGGGCGTCCACCCCGGATTCGATGCAGCTCATCCACGACTTCTGGACCACGCTCTACCAGGCGATCGACGACTGACACCGAGCCCGCGTCCCGACAGACCCCGCCCTCAGGCCCCCGACGCCCCGGGCACCGGCAGGACCCTTTTCCCCATCCGTGCAACAGATGTAAAGGACCACACGACCATGTCCGTCACCCTCACCGATCAGGACAAGATCACCCTGCGGACCGCCGCCTACGGCGCCGTCTCGCTGCTGGCCGCCGCAGGCGCCGCCGGCTCGCCCCACAAGGTCGCCACCGCGGGCTCCATCGCCCTGACCTCCGCGACCGGCCTGGTCGGGCACGTGCTCGCCGAGAAGTCGACGGGCATGAACCTGGACGGCAAGTCCGTGGCCGAACTCGCCGACCACGTGCTGCCGGCCCTGACGTCGGCCATGAGCCTGCTCAAGAAGCAGGCTCCGGCAGAGGCCGACAACTTCCGCGGCACCGTCATCGTCGCCGTCGAAGCAGCCACCCTGGCCCAGAAGGGCGGGCCCAGCCCCACCATGGCCGACATGGCCCGCAAGATCACCGCAGCTCTCGACGCCGCCTGACGGGATGTCCCGGGGTCCTCTCCGGACCCCGGGACGCGGCGACGACCCGCCCGGCGATGCCCGTCACCCGGCCGCCGATCACGTTCAGCCAGGTCCTCACAGCCAGTGCCACTCGATGGAGGCCCGCCTGCGCCGGCCGGCGAGCCACTCGTCGAAGGCGGTCTCGCCCGCCGCGGCCAGTGTCTCCGGGTCGTCCCTCCCCACCCGGCGCTCCAGCACGATCCCGGTCAGATAGCCGTCGCCGTACGCCACGGGACCGACCAGCGTGTCGTGCGCGGCGTGGCGCAGGGGCGCGGGCAGGTCCCTGGCCCACCGCGCGCCGACGGTCACCACGGCCTCCCCGCAGCCCACCAGGCCGCCCACGCCGCGCAGCAACTCGCCGTTCACCGGCTGTGAGCCGGTCACCCACAGCGCGCGTACGCGGTCGAAGTCGCAGCGGTGGGCCGCGAAGTGGCCCGGTGCGAGCTCGGCCTCCTTGCGCCGCCGGAAGCGCCGCCGCCGCGCGATCCCGGCGATGAACGCCTCGAACTGTTCGCCGGACAGCGACATCTCCGCCAGCCAGGCCAGCGTGGAGGCGCGGTCACGCAGGCCGTGGCCGGTGCGGAACTCCTCGGCGGCGGCCCGGATGTCGGCGTCGTCGAGGGGCTCGCCGTCCTCCAGCGTCTCGTTCATCAGCAGGCACTGCTCGACGATCTCGTCGTGGACGTCGCGATCGCCGTACGGACGCCTGGGCAGCAGCATGAGCGCCTCGGCGACGCGCAGGCGCACGCGGTCGACCGTGACCAGATATCCGGCGGCCCAGTGGGCCGAGTGCTCGGCCGGCCAGGGCACGCCGTCGTCCGGCGAGGCCGAAAGGGCCACGGTGCCACCCTCCGGATGTTCGACGAGCAGGTCGTAGTCGACCAGCGGGCTGTCCGGACGCATGCCGACGACGAGCTGGGCCCGCGCCTCCGGATGGGTGGCCGCCCACGCCGCGGCCAGGCTTCTGGCCTCGGGAACGGCCGTGGGGCGGCGGCGCAGGCCGCGCAGCAGTTCGACGGCTTCGGCGAGGACCGCGGCGAACGCCGTCACCGATACCGCGGTCATGCCGCCAGCCAGGCGGCGATGGCGTCGCTGACCGGCAGTCCGGTGCTCTCCTCCACCGGCGCCCACGCGCCGTTCGGATCGATCTCCAGGAAGACGTGCTCGCCGTTTCCGGTCAGTGCCAGATGCACGACCGCGTAGCTCAGGCCGAGCGAGGCGGCCAGGGCCGCGCACCGGCGCTCGACCTCCTCCGGCAGGCGGTGCACGGCGAAGTCGCCCGGCCCGTCACCCGGCCGCTCGCCCACCCGTACGGCGAACACGCGGTCGCCCACGACGACCGCCCGCAGGTCCACGGTCCGGGGCAGGCAGGGCTGCAGGATGACCGGCTCGTGCTGCAACCGGTGACGGGAGGCGAGGTGCCGGCGGCGGACCAGCGTGGTGTGCACCCGGTGATCCTGTCCGTCGACCCGCAGGTCCTCGGGGTCGAGCAGGTTCACCAGCAGTCTGCCTCCGGCGCGCTCGTACGCCGGGACCAGCTCCGCCGGATCGTTCGTGTACACGGTCTCAGGCACCGCGAAGCCCAGCTCGGCGGCCAGGGCCGTGTGGACGAGACGGTTGCGCGTCCGGCCGGTGACGGGGTGCGGGCACGGCAGCCAGCGGGCCCGCACGAGTTCCCACACACCGTCGAGGTGGAAACGGGACTGCCACTCGACGTGCGCCCGGTGGGTCGGGTCCGACACGTTCGCCGCGGCCACCGATCGGTTGGGGCGCAGGTTCCACACGGCGGTGACCGTGGCGAGATCGACCACCTGGGCGCCGGTGTCCAGCGTCAGCCGGCGCGAACCGTCGGCGAGGGCCGCGGTCACCCGTGACCTGGCGGGAAACTCACCGCTGTCCCACCAGGTCACGGGGACACCCAGGCGCTCGATCTTCGGGAGGACACGGCGCACGGTCGTGTCCTGCCGGTCGCTCAGTATGAGGATCACAAGCGAACGGTAGGAATCCGATCTTGAGCCTCACTGGTTCGGATCTTGCATCCGACTTGAGTGGTCCCCGCTCAGCTCCAGGCAAGCATGCGGAGGGGGTCCTCCAGCATGGCGCCGACGTCGCGCAGGACGTACGAGCCGAGCTCGCCGTCGACCACGCGGTGGTCGAACGACAGCGCCAGCGTGGTGACCTTGCGGACCGCCAGCTGCCCGTCGACCACCCAGGGCATGTCCCTGATCTGGCCCACGGCGAGGATCGCCACCTCCCCGGGATTGAGGATCGGCGTGCCGGCGTCGACGCCGAAGACGCCCACGTTGGTGATCGTGATCGTGCCGCCGCTCAGCTCGGCGGGCTGGCACTTCCCGGCCCGCGCCCGCTCGGTGAGCTCGCCCAGCGCCCGGGCGAGCTCGGGCAGCGCCATCGCGTCGGCGTCCTTGACGTTCGGCACGATCAGCCCGCGATCGGTGGCGGCGGCGATGCCGAGGTTCACGTAGTGCTTGACCACGATCTCCTCGCCGGTCCACGTGGCGTTGACCATCGGGTGCCGTCTCACCGCGGTGATCAGGGCCTTCGCCACAAGGAGCAACGGGGAGACCTTGACCTCGGCGAACTCGGGCAGCGTACGCAGCCGCCGGACCGCCTCCATGGTCTCGGTCACGTCGACCTGCAGCCACTCGGTCACGTGCGGGGCCGAGAACGCGCTGGCCACCATCGCCTGCGCGGTCGCCTTCCTGACCCCCCTGACCGGGATGCGCTCCTCCCGCGCCCCGGCCTCCCGCCGCGCGGCGGCCGGAACGGGGGCGGGCGCCGCCACCGCGGCCTCCACGTCCGCCCGGGTGATCGATCCCTGGGGGCCGGTGCCCATGAGGGTCGTCAGGTCGACGCCGAGGTCCTTGGCGAGCTTGCGGACCGGCGGCTTGGCCAGGACGCGTGCCCGTGCGGACGCGGAGCCGTCGCCCCGCGCTACGTCAACACTCGCCGCCCCATCAACACCCCCCGCCGCACCGGCCGGGGCCGCGACGACCGGGGCAGGAGTGGCCGGAACGGGAGTGACCGGCGGGGGCGCGGCGGTCCGGGCGGGCGGAACCGGCGCAACCGGCGGAGCGGACGCGGCCGGTTTGCGGGGGCGGCGGCGGGTGGCACTCGTCTTGACGCCGTACCCGACCAGCACCGGCTGGCGCTCCTCCTTCGCCGGAGCGCCGTTCCGCGCGTCCGGCACCATGTCGTCCGCCAGCGCCTCCCGGCCCGCGCCGGCGCCGTCACCGCCCTCGCCGTCGTCGACCGAGATGATCGGGGCGCCGACGTCGACGGTCTGGCCCTCGCCGACCATCAGGGCGGAGACGGTGCCCTCGTAGGGGCACGGCAGTTCGACGACGGCCTTGGCCGTCTCGATCTCCACGATCGTCTGGTTGATCTTCACCGAGTCGCCCGGGGCGACGTGCCACTTGACGATCTCGGCCTCGGTCAGCCCCTCGCCCACGTCGGGGAGTCTGAACTCACGGAGCATGAGAAGTCCCTCCCCCTCAGTACGCGAACGAGCGGTCCACGGCGTCGAGCACGCGGTCCAGGTCGGGCAGGTAGTGGTCCTCCAGCCGCGACGGCGGGTAGGGCGTGGAGAACCCGCCGACCCGCAGCACGGGCGCCTCCAGGCTGTAGAAGCAGCGCTCGGTGATGCGCGCCGCCAGCTCGGCCCCGAAGCCGGTGAAGACGGGGGCCTCGTGGGCGACGACACACCGGCCGGTCCGCGTCACGGACTCGGTCAGGACATCCACGTCGAGAGGGTTGAGCGAGCGCAGGTCGATGACCTCGATGTCCCGCCCGTCCTCCTCCGCCGCCGCGGCGGCCTCCAGGCAGGTCTTCACCATCGGCCCGTACGCGATCAGCGTGATGTCGCGGCCCTGCCGTACGGTGCGGGCGCGGTCGAGCGGCAGGCCGGGGGCGGCGAGGTCGACGTCGGCCTTGTCCCAGTAACGGCGCTTGGGCTCGAAGAAGATGATCGGGTCGTCGCAGCGGACGGCGTCCTGGATCATCGTGTACGCGTCCGCCGGGTTGGAGCACGCGACCACGCGCAGGCCCGCCGTGTGGGTGAAGTACGCCTCGGGCGACTCCGAGTGGTGCTCGACCGCCCCGATGCCGCCGCCGCAGGGGATGCGTACGACGACCGGCAGTTTGAGTGTGCCGAGCGACCGCAGCGGCATCTTGGCCAGCTGGGTGATGATCTGGTCGGCGGCCGGGAACACGAACCCGTCGAACTGGATCTCGCAGACCGGCCGGTAGCCGCGCAGGGCCAGGCCGATCGCCGTCCCGATGATGCCCGACTCGGCGAGCGGCGTGTCGATCACGCGGTCCTCGCCGAAATCCTTCTGCAGGCCGTCGGTGACACGGAAGACGCCGCCGAGCTTGCCGACGTCCTCTCCCATCACGAGCACCTTGGGGTCGTCCTCCATCGAGCGGCGCAGGCCCTCGTTCAACGCCTTGGCGAGAGTGAGTGTGGTCATCGTTCGAACCCCGCCAGGTAGGTCAGGTACTGCTCGCGTTCCTCGTCGAGGAGTGCGTGGGCGCCGGCGTACACGTGATCAAAGATAGCCCGGGGTGGCGGGTCGGGCAGCGCCAGGCACCGGCTTCGCACGTCCTTGCCGAGCGCGTCGGCCTCGGCGTCGATCTTCTCGAAGAACTCCTGGTCGGCGAGCTGGTTCTTGAACAGGTACGCCTTGACCCGCTCGATGGGGTCCTTCAGCTTCCACGCCTCCAGCTCGTCGGCGAGGCGGTAGCGGGTGGGGTCGTCGGAGGTGGTGTGCGCGCCCATGCGGTAGGTGAACGCCTCGATCAGCGTCGGCCCCTGCCCGTCGCGGGCGTTCTGCAGCGCGCGGCGGGTCACGGCGAGGCAGGCGAACACGTCGTTGCCGTCCACGCGGATCCCGGGGAAGCCGAAGCCGGAGGCCCTCTTGTAGAGCGGGATCTTCGACTGCTTCTCCAGCGGCTCGGAGATGGCCCACTGGTTGTTCTGGCAGAAGAACACGATGGGGGCGTTGAACACCGAGGCCCAGATGAAGGACTCGTTCACGTCGCCCTGGGAGGTCGCGCCGTCGCCGAAGTAGACGATCGTGGCCGCCTCGGCGCCGTCGCGCTGGATGCCCATGGCGTAGCCGACCGCGTGCAGGGCCTGGGAGCCGATGACGATCGTGTAGAGGTGGAAGTTGTGCTCGGCCGGGTCCCACCCGCCGTTGCTGACGCCGCGGAAGAGGCCGAGCAGCTTGACCGGGTCGACGTCGCGGCACCAGGCCACACCGTGCTCCCGGTAGGTGGGGAAGGCCATGTCGGCGTCCGTGAGCGCCCGGCCGGAGCCGATCTGGGCCGCCTCCTGCCCGAGCAGGGACGCCCAGATGCCGAGCTCGCCCTGCCGCTGGAGCGCGACGGCCTCCAGGTCGACGCGGCGGACGAGGACCAGGTCACGGTAGAGGGAGCGGACCTCCTCCGCGGTCAGCTCGATGTCGTAGTCGGGATGCTCGACCCGCTCCCCCTCCGGGGTGAGCAGTTGGACGAGCTCCGGGGGTGCGTGTACACCACGAGGGGCGTCGGCTGTCACGTGCCACTCCTGTGCGTCTCGGGCCCCCGCGGGTGGGGTCACCCCCGCAGGAAGGCCGGGTCGTCGGGCGTACGGCCGCTGGGGTGGGCGACCGGGCGCATATGTGGACATCGTGGCAGAACTCACACCCCTCAGCGCAAGGCCCCGCCCGCCCGTCCACACTTCTCCGATTCCCGGACTGTGGGACGCCACACCCCGGCGCCACGTCTCAGGAGCGGTGGACCACCCGCCCGCCCGGCATCGTCGGCCACGCGTCCACCCCCGCCGGTTCGGCCACGCCGAGGCGGTCGAGGTCGTGGTCCAGGACGACGACGTCGGCCGGCGTGCCCCGCCGTGGGCGCCCGGCGCGGCGTCGCGGCCCGTCGGGGACGAGCCGACGAGGCGGCACTAGGCTTGACCCAAACGGACCTCCGAACGGGCGGACCTCCCCGAATTCGGCGGGCCCTCATTCGAATTGGAGGAACATCGTGGCGCGCGTCATCGTCGACGTCATGCTCAAGCCGGAGATCCTCGACCCGCAGGGCCAGGCGATCGCCCGGGCGCTGCCGCGACTCGGCTTCTCCGGGGTCTCCGGGGTGCGGCAGGGCAAGCGGTTCGAGTTGGAGCTGGACGGCCCGGCCGACGAGGCCGCGCTTTCGGATGTCCGAAAGATGGCCGAAACCCTGCTCGCGAACACGGTCATCGAGGACTTCACGATCCACGTCGAGGGGTGAAGTGACGCATTTCACACCACTGTTCCCGCAGCTTGTCCACCCCTAATCGGGCATCGGTCCGTCTCGAACCCACCTATCCAGTGCGTCCTGAATAACGGGGACGTGATTTTGCGGTTAGCCCTGATTCATCGGGGAAGCCTTCCTTGGTGACCTTCGACACCGGGGAGGGGTCCGGTGGATATTGAGTTCTCACTGGCGATGCCACGGGACGCGATCGGCATCCCGATGGTCCGCCGAGTGGTGGGAGACGCGCTGCGGTCTCTCGGGGTGACCGAAGAGTGCGTGTCCGACATACTCCTGGCCACGTCCGAAGCGTGCGCCAACGCGGTGCGGCACGGTGGTCCCGCCAACCGCTACGAGGTCATGGCCACCATAGGCAACGGCCGCTGCGAGTTGCGCGTCGCCGACGAAGGCGAGGGGCTGCACATGATTCCCCGCCAGTATCCGTCGGCGGAGACCGAGAACGGCCGGGGCATCCTGATCATGCGCGCCGTCGTTGACGATCTCTCGTTCGACATCACGCCCGGGCGCGGCACGACCGTGCGCCTGAGCAAGGAACTCGACTGGGACGAGGACGCCATCGCCCACCACCTCACTCTCGACCGTCATCTCGCCGGGGTCTGAGGACCCCGGCTCCCCACCGCGCCGGGCTCCCCGAGCCCGGCGCGACGAGTGATCGGAAGTAGGCCTCCGCAGGGGGAGTCGATTTGGCGGCTCCGATACCCTGAGGTGTACCGCCACAGACCGCCGTCCGGCCAGATGACGGTGGCGTCCGCCTTGGCGGGGACCCTTGGAGGGAAAACTGTCATGAGCGCTGCCCGGGTGGGCGTCGTCACCTTCCCCGGAACACTCGACGACCAGGACGCCGCGCGAGCCGTACGGCTGGCCGGAGCGGAGGCGGTGCCCCTGTGGCACGCCGATCACGACCTCAAGGGAGTCGACGCCGTCTTCCTGCCCGGCGGGTTCTCCTACGGCGACTATCTTCGCTGCGGGGCGATCTCCCGGTTCTCCCCTCTCATGACCGAGCTGATCCCGGCCGCCCAGGCAGGGCTGCCCGTGCTCGGCACCTGCAACGGCTTCCAGATCCTCTGCGAGGCGCACCTGCTGCCGGGCGCGCTGACCCGCAACGAGGGTCTCCACTACATCTGCCGCGACCAGCGCATCCGCGTGGAGAGCACGCGTACGGCGTGGACGGCGGACTTCGCGGACGGCCAGGAGATCGTGCTGCCGATCAAGCACGGCGAGGGCCGTTACGTGGCCGACGCGGCCACGCTGGCGGCGCTGGAGGGCGAGGGCCGGGTGGTCTTCCGCTACGCGGGCGGCAACCCGAACGGCTCCCTGAACGACATCGCCGGGATCACCAACGAGGCCGGGAACATCGTCGGCCTCATGCCCCACCCGGAGCACGCGGTCGAGGACCTGACCGGCGCGCCGAGCGTGGACGGCCGCCACTTCTTCACCTCCATCCTGAAGAGACTGGTGAACGCATGACCCTGGACTCCGTCACGCGGGCGCAGGAGACGCCGGACGAGCGCCAGCCGTACGTCGAGCTGGGCATGAAGGACGACGAGTACCAGCGCGTACGCGACATTCTCGGCCGCCGCCCGACCAGCTCCGAGCTGGCGATCTACTCGGTCATGTGGAGCGAGCACTGCTCCTACAAGTCGTCGAAGGTGCACCTGCGGCAGTTCGGGACCAAGGCACCCGAGTCGGAGGCCCTGCTCGTCGGCATGGGCGAGAACGCCGGCGTGGTCGACATCGGCGACGGCTGGGCCGCCACCTTCAAGATCGAGTCGCACAACCACCCGTCGTACGTCGAGCCGCACCAGGGCGCCGCGACCGGCGTCGGCGGCATCGTGCGCGACATCATGTCGATGGGCGCCCGGCCGGTCGCGGTCATGGACGCGCTGCGCTTCGGCGGGGCCGACCAGCCCGACACGCGCCGTGTGCTGCCCGGGGTCGTCGAGGGCATCAGCCACTACGGCAACTGCCTCGGCCTGCCCAACATCGGCGGCGAGGTCGTCTTCGACCCCTGCTACATCGGTAACCCCCTGGTCAACGCCCTGTGCGTCGGCCTGCTGCGCAAGGACCAGATCAAGCTGGCCACCGCGCCCGGCCCCGGCAACAAGGTCGTGCTGTTCGGCGCCAGGACCGGCGCGGACGGCATCGGCGGCGCGTCGGTGCTGGCGTCGGCCACCTTCGAGGACGAGTCGCAGGCCAAGCGGCCCGCCGTACAGGTCGGCGACCCGTTCATGGAGAAGCTGCTGATCGAGTGCTGCCTGGAGCTCTACCAGGCGGACGTGGTCGTCGGCATCCAGGACCTCGGCGCGGCCGGGGTGTCCTGCGCCACGACCGAGCTGGCCGCCAAGGGCACCGGCGGCATGGAGGTCAACCTCAACCTCGTCCCGCTGCGCGATCCCACGCTGCGGCCCGAGGAGATCCTCATGAGCGAGTCGCAGGAGCGCATGATGGCGGTCGTCACGCCCGACGACATCCCGGCCTTCATGGCGATCTGCGACAAGTGGGATGTTCCGGCGACTGTGATCGGCGAGGTCACCGACACCGGCAGGCTCGTCATGACGTGGGACGGCGAGGTCATCGTCGACATCCCGCCGGGCACGGCCGCCGACGAGGGCCCGGTCTACGAGCGCCCCTTCCACGAGCCGGCCGGGCAGGCGGCGCTCAACGCCGACGGTCCCGAGCGCCTGCCGAGGCCCGAGGACCTGCGGGAGACCCTGCTCACCCTGCTCGGCTCGCCCAACGTCGGGTCCAAGGAGTGGGTGACCTCTCAGTACGACCGGTATGTCCGGGGCAACACGGTCCTGGCCCAGCCCGCCGACGCCGGCATGCTGCGCATCTCCGAGGTCATGCCGGGCGCGCAGGAGACCACCCGGGGCATCGCGCTCGCCACCGACGGCAACGGCCGCTACGCGAAGCTCGATCCGTACACGGGGGCGCAGCTCGCACTGGCGGAGGCGTACCGCAACGTGGCGGTGACCGGCGCGAAGCCGCTCGCCGTCACCAACTGCCTCAACTTCGGCTCGCCGGAGGACCCCGAGGTCATGTGGCAGTTCTCCGAGGCCGTACGCGGGCTGGCCGACGCCTGCCGGACCCTGGGTGTGCCGGTGACCGGCGGCAACGTGTCGTTCTACAACCAGACGGGCTCGACTGCCATCAACCCGACGCCGGTGGTCGGCGTGCTCGGCGTGATCGACGACGTGGCGCAGCGGGTCAGGTCCGGCTTCACGGCTCCGGGCCTGCGGGTCCTCCTGCTGGGCGAGACCCGCGAGGAGTTCGGCGGCTCGGAGTGGGCGCACGTCGTCCACGGCCACCTGGGCGGCCTGCCGCCGCAGGCGGACCTGGAGGCCGAGCGCGGCCTGGCGGCGGTGCTGACCGAGGCGGCGGCCCGCGGGCTGCTGGAGGGCTCCCACGACCTGTCCGACGGCGGTCTCGCCGTCGCCCTGGCGGAGTCGTGCCTCGCCCAGGGCGTCGGCTGCACGGTCACCCTGCCGGGCGAGGACGCCTTCGCCGAGTTGTTCAGCGAGTCGGCCGCGCGGGCGCTGGTGTGCGTACGGCCCGAGGCGTTCGACGCCTTCGCCGACCTGTGCGCCCGCCACGAGGTCCCCTGCTCCGGGCTCGGCCTCACCGGCGGTTCCGCGCTCACGGTCGAGGGCGTCCTCGACGTCCCGGTCGAGGAGCTTCGCGAAGTGCACACATCCGCGCTCCCGCGCGTCTTCGGCTGATTCTGATCGAGTGAAGGCCCTTCCGGACGGATCGTCCGTCGTCCGGAAGGGCCTTCGCCTGTCACGGTCGCCGTAGAGCACGTCGCGCCGCCCGTGAAGCGGATAGGGGCGCGGTAGGGCCTTCCCTACCTTCGGCTGGGGGGAGCGCGGGCATGATCGAGCACGCCCTCGCGATGGAGACTAATCGCGTATCGCTCATCGCTCGCTTTTCGAAGAGGTCGCCATGTCCGCGCAGCTCCTGGTCGGCTCGCCTGCCGTTCCCGCTTCCGTCAAGACCTCATCGTCGCTCTGGTTCACCGCCGTAGGTGCCGGCGTGTTCGAGTCCGCCTTGGCCGTCGCCGGCATGCTCGCCGACGGATCGGCCTCCTTGGCCGGCCTGGCGGGCGGTCTCGGGTTCCGGCTGGCGGTCTTCGCCGCGGCGATCTTCCTGGCGGTGCGCCTTCGTCAGGGGCGAGGCCGGGCACGTGTCGCCCTCGCGTTGACCTTGGGGGTCTTCGGCACGTTATCGCTGGTCGTCGAGCCGGTTCAGTGGCTGATGGACGGACATTCGATCGTCGAGTTCTTCGCCGGCGCCGACGCCATGACCCTCGCCTTCACCTTCAGCCGGGTGCTGCACCTGTCGGCGGTGTGGGGAGCGATGGCTCTCATGTTCAGCCCGGTGGCGAACGCCTACTTCCGCAGCGTCCGTCGCTCCGCCTGACCGGAGCGACCTTCGGGTTCGACGACGGCGGCCAGCACGTCGGAGGAGACGTTGCGGGCCCGGCCGCGGTCACCGGACGTCCGGGAAGTACTGGGGAGCCTCCCGGCGATCGCGCATCCCATATTCGCGGATCACTGTGGCATGGCGGATCCGGACGTCCGTGAGCGGCGGGGTGCTGGCTTCTGCGGCGTCAGGGCCGGTCCAAGAAGCCAAGAGCAGTGGGGCGTGGGGGTCGAGGACGCCGTCGTAGCGCTCGACGTCGACGAGCCCCGCGGTTGCGCGAAGGTCGAGCAGCGCGTCAGGTCGCGCTGCGTCGAGTGGTTCGAGAATCGTGACGGCGGCGGCGGACCCGGTCTCCGTCACGTCGCTCCTGCTCCGGACGACCGGGATGCCGTCGGGGGCATGGGTGTCGTGGGTCACCTCGGCGACCCGAATCCGGTAGTCGGTGAATATCTCGGACCGGCCCCGTCGCTGCCCGTGCTCGTGGTGGACGGCATGGGCGCGCCATCGGACGAGCGCCTTCTCGTCCCGCCAGGTCGACAACGACAGCAACCGGCCGGGCGTGCGGGCACTGGCGAAGCGGGTGTTGTCGACGAAGCCATCGACTGTTTCGAGTTCCGGCCGCAGTAGCGCGGCGACGCCGAGGTACTCATCCCACAGCTCAGCGTGGGGTTGGACCTCGAACAACACGACGAACATTCAGACACCTCCATAGGTGTGGTGACAGCAGGCACGGACGATCACGCGCCGAGCAGGAACCCCGCGGCTGCGCGGTAGAGTGCGCGACGGCCGGACTCCAGATGCATGAGGTGGCCTCCCTCACTGATCTTGACGTCCTGCCGCAGCGGCGATGACGTGAGCGCGGCGAACAGGCCACGGGCGTCCTCGTCCGTGCACATCGAGTCCCACTCACCCCGGACGATGCAGGTCGGCGCCTCGATCAGACCTGGCTCGTAGGGCAGATCGCCCGACCACGCGGCGAGCATGTCGGCCCGTGGCCCGCTGGGGGTACGCACACTCGGCGTGCTGCCCCCGCCGGAGACCGGGTCGGTCGCCAGCCATTCCGACGCCCACTGGTCGAACTGCGGGGTCAGCACGGGTGGGTGCCCGTCCGGGACGTCGCTGACGAAGCGGGAGTGCTGCTCGGCGACAGTCAGGGGAAACCAGCCGCCCAGAGCGGCCGCATCCGGCAGGCCGGTCAAATCACGGCGCGCGAACGGCGCGAACAGGACCAGCCGGTCGACCGATTCCGGAAAGCGCCCGGCGACCAGGCCGGCGACCATGGTTCCCCATGAGTGCGCCAGCAACGACACCCGCCCACCGCCGCGGACGGCTACGACGTGCTTCAACACGCGTTCGAGCTGGCGGGCCGACTCGTGTGCCCTGCCCAGCGGCGGGACACGGGCCGGGTCTCCATCCTGGCCCGGGTAGCGTTCCGAGCGGCCGAACCCGGCGAAGTCGAACGCCCAGACGTCCAGGCCCGCTTCGGCGAGATCCGCCCCCCAGGACCGGCCGTCCAGCGGATAGCTCACCGACAACGCGGACGGGAAAGTGGCACCGTGAACGTAGAGCACGGCCGGCAAGGACCGCGGCTCGCGGCCACGGCACGGGCGCTGCCGGCTGACGAACAGGTCTGGCTCGCCAGGAGTCGAGAGCATCGAGCTTTCGACGTCACGAGCACGACAGTGCGCAGAGGTCATCTCGGCCATGAGGCAACACTGTCGCGGAAACACTTCGGTCGACGCCGAATCGTGGTGTCGTGCCCAGTCGCCGCCTGGGCCACGCGCAGCAGGGCCATGATTTGTCAGATACGACCTAGGCTTACCAGGATGAATCTTGACGAGGCGGTACGTCTGTGGGATCCGGAGCCGGGATGGCTGAACACCGCGAGCTACGGCATACCGCCCGAGCCGGCGTTCGAGGCGCTACAGAGCGCGCTGGCCGAGTGGCGTCGCGGGGCCAACGGCTGGGACAAGTGGGACCGGTCCACCGATCGCGCGCGCGCCGCGTTCGCGCGGCTGGTCGGCGTCGCGGCCGACGACGTGGCCGTGGGCGCCTCCGCGTCGCAGGTGCTGGCCCCGGTCGCGGCCTCGCTGCCGCCCGGTTCGCGCGTCGTCGTCCCCGACATCGAGCAGACGTCGAACCTGTTCCCCTGGCTCGCGCACGATCTCGACGTGCGCACGGTGCCGCCCGCGGACCTGCCCGGAGCGATCGACGAGCGCACGGACGCGGTCGCCTTCAGCCTGGTCCAGTCCGCGACGGGTGAGGTCGCGGCCGCGGACGAGGTCGTCGCGGCGGCGCGGACGCACGGCGCACTCGTCGTCGCCGACGCCACCCAGGCGGTCGGCTGGACGCCGGTCGACGCGACGCCCTTCGACGTCCTCGCCGTCTCGGCGTACAAGTGGCTGATGTGCCCGCGCGGCACCGCCTTCTGCTACGTGAGCCCGGCCGTGCGCGACCGCATCCGGCCGATCGCCGCCAACTGGTACGCCGGTGACGGCGACGCGTCGTACGGCCCGCCCCTGCGGCTGGCGAAGGACGCCCGGCGATTCGACATCGCCACCCCCTGGTTCTCCTATGTCGCGGCCGCCCCCACGCTGGAGCTGCTCCTGGAGATCGGCATCGGTCCGATCAACGACCACGACGTACGGCTGGCCAACCGGTTCCGGACCGGCCTCGGCATGCCGCCCGGCGACAGCGCGATCGTCAGCGTCACCCGCCCGGGCGCGGCCCAGCGGCTCGCGGCGGCCGGCATCCGCGCATCCGTCCGCAACGGCGCGGCACGCCTCGCCTTCCACCTCTACACGACGGAAGCCGACGTGGACACCGCCGTCGCGGCGCTGATCTGAGCCCGGGCGCCGAACCCTCCGGCGCACCCCAGACCGGTGGTCACGGCGCCACCACGGGGCGCCGCCGACACGGCGGGAGGGGTGGCCGGGAGGGCGGGCGCGGTCACCCTAGAGACCGATGACGTGGCACTCGGCCGTCGCGGTCTTGGTGGGGTCGCTCTCCGAGGTGGCCGTGAGCGTGACGGTGGCCAGGCGGCTGCCGCCGTCGGCACGCTGGGCGTGGACGGTGACGTCGTCGTGCGTGCCGAAGCCGACCGCGGTGAGGGCGTTCGGCGTGATCACCGACCAGCCCTTCCCGTCGACCTTGGCCTGCAGGCGGTAGACGTCGCTGTTGAGGTACTTGCCGACGTCCTCGGGGTGCTGTCCCTGCGCGGGCGCCGCCTTGCCGGTGTTGAACAGCGGGAACCGGCAGGTCGACACGCCCTTCTGGGCCGTGGGGACTCCGGCGCCCGGGAGCAGCTTCACGCCCCGCTTCTGCGGGCCCGACCCGTCGAGCGAGCGGACGGCGACCGTGTACGACAGCGTTCCGTCGCGGTCGCGGTGCGGGTCGATGACGTAGAACTGCAGGCGGTTGACCTGGTCCACGTACTCGTACCGGCTGCCGGAGTCGGTGCCGGCGTGGAAGAGCGCGTCGGCGAGCTGCCGGTAGTCGCCGATCGTGATCGGGACCTTGGTGCCGTCGGGCAGCACGTAGTCGGTCATGTCGATGTCCTGCGGGTTGGCGTCGATCACCCACTCGAACGGCGCCCTGTCCTGGTCCTTGGTCTTGGCCAGCAGCACACCGGAGTCGGGGGTGAACGAGTCGGTCCCCACGCGGTCGACGACCTCGACCGTGTAGTTGTCGTAGCCGCCGCCGTCGCACAGGGGATCGGTCGCGGTGTTGCACGAGCCCGTGGACTTGTCGCCGGTGCCGAAGGCGATGTTCACGCCCGTCAGGCCGTTATTGCCCGGCTGGACGGCGCGGGCCGTGACGTCGGCGACGACGAGGCCCGACTGGGCGAGCGCGTCACGCGACAGGCGCAGGACGTTCTGCTCGTCCACCATGTTCAGCTTGATCTTGTTGCGCAGCATGTGCTGGGCGCCCATGGACGCGCCCGCGGTGGGCGGGATCAGCCAGCGGCTGTGCGGGCCGCCCGGTCCGTTGAAGCTGCCCCGGCTGAGCATCTCCCAGATGCCGGTGTACGCCCGGCGGGCCGGGACACCGTACGGGTTGTTGTAGTTGTCGGCGATGCCCATGATGTGGCTGAACTCGTGGGCGAACGTCCCCATGCCGGAGCTCTCGGTCTGGACCGAGTCGATGCCGAAGCGCGCGTTCGGCCAGAACGCCGAGCCCGCGGCCCACGAGGTCCAGTCCACGTAGCGCGTCTTCGACCAGTTGGGCAGGTTCGGGTCCGGCGGGCCGAAGTCGTCGGTGACGTCCTCCTTGGTGGGGAACTTCATCATGCCGAACTCCTGCCAGGTCGACGACTCGTCCTGGCCGGCGCTCAGGTAGAAGACGAAGTCGAACTGGCTCGCCACCTCCTGGCCGACGTCGTTCAGCCAGGCGGCGTTGCCGTCCGTACGCAGGTTCCTGTTGCAGTTGTCCCCCGCCGGGCAGGCGTCCCGCTGATACTCCATGCCGTACTCGTACGACTTGCCCGGCATGGTGTAGGGGCCGAAGGCGGTGAGGTCGACGCCGTACCGGCCGCCGGAGTCCTCCATCCAGTACTCGTGCAGGGTGTGGCCCTTGTTGAGCTGGTTGGGGGTGTTGAGGAAGTCCTGGTAGAACTTGGCGACCTGGTCACGGGGGATGTCGTGGGCCTCGGCGCTGGGGTTGCCGAAGACGGTCGAGTTCTGCGGCCGGGTGACCACGAACGGCTGGTTGGGATAGTCCACCAGCACGAGCGCGCCCTTGAAGGTGCGCGCGGAGCCCTTCACGGCGGGGTTCGCCCAGTCGGTGCCCGGGATCTTCTTGTAGTCCGCCCACGTCATGTGGTCGGGGTTCTTCCAGTTCTGCGGGTCGATCGGCGCGACGACCCGCGACGGGCGGCCACGCAGGGCCTGCGCCTCGTCCGGCTGGTCGCGCTGCCAGGGCTGGATCTGGGGCCAGTGGTCACGACGCCAAGGGTGATCCGGGTCTCCGCCGGGAGCCGCGGAGGCGGGAGCCGCCGTCAGCGCGAGCGGGGCGAGCGCAATAGCCGCCACTATGCCCGGGAACAGCGTTTTTGAGAGTTTCACGAATTATGACGCTATAGAGACTATTGACGCAGATCATCGGTCACTTGTAGGGAAGACGAACGGGCCCTTCTCCTACAAATGTCGAAGCGTCCAGGTGGAGGCCGAGTGGTGGATCTGCAGCGAATCGTGGACGACCTCGCCCTTCGCCTCGAAAGACCCCTGCTGCTCGAGGACGGCCGCCAGCGCGTCGTCGCCTACAGCGAGCAGGACGGGCTGATGGACGACGTCCGCCGCCACTCGATCCTGCGCCGCCACACCACCCCCGACGTGCGCGCTTTCCTGCGCGCCGCGGGCATCCACGAGGCGACCGAACCGCTGCGCACGCCCGGCGCCCCGGAGCTGGGGCTGCTGCCGCGGGTCTGCGTCCCTGTCCGGCACGACGGCCTGCCGCTCGGCTTCCTCTGGTTCATCGACGCGGCTCCGGCCATGACCGAGCCGGAGATCGCGGCCGCGGCGGAGGCCACGCCCACCCTTGCCCTGACCCTGTTCCACGAGAGCCTGGCCTCCGAGCTCGCCTCGCGCCGCGAGCTGGAGGCCGTCACCGGGCTGCTGCTCCGCGAGCCCGACGCCGACAGGACCCTCATCGAGGCGGGTGCGTTCCCTCACGGCGTGCCCGTGACCGTGGCTGTCGCCAGGCCCGTCCGCGGCGGGGCCGACGAGACCCTGCGGCTGACGCTGGAACGCGGGCTGCTGGCCCTGCGGCGGCGCCTGGCCAGGCACCATCCCCTGCACCTGGTGCGCTACGACCACGCCGTACTGCTCACCGCGGGCACCCGCGCCTTCTCGGAGGAGATGCACGCGGCCCTCGGGACGCCGGTCCTGGTCGGGATCGGCTCGCCACGCTCCTCGCTCTCCCTCGCGGCCGAGTCGTACGAGGAGGCGTTGCACGCCGCCGAGGTCGTCGCGAAGGTGCCGGAGTTCGGGCGCTCGGCGGAGTGGGACGGCCTCGGTGTCTATCGCATGCTGTCCGGAGTGCCGCACGGCAACCTCCATCCGGGGCTGGCACGGCTGCTGGACGAGGCCCAGCACCGGCCGCTGCTGGAGACCCTGGAGATCTACCTCGACCTCGCCGGCAACGCCCAGGCCGTCTCCCGCCGGCTCCGCCTGCACCGTACGTCGCTCTACTATCGCCTCCGCCGGGTCGAGGAGCTGGCGGAGACCGATCTCAGGGACGGCGAGGAGCGGCTGAGCCTGCATCTCAGCCTCAAACTCGCCCGCCTCTCCGGCCGCTACCGCCCATCCCCCTCGGGCGACACCTCGTTCCCGGCCGTCTGAGCCGACCCGAGGAGGGTCTCCGTCTCACAGCCGGGAAGGCGCTGGTTTGCGGGCGACGAGGTACGCCTGAGGGGTTCGCTCGAACTCGCGGCGTTCGGTCTTCAGCTGTGCCACCACTGGCAGTCCGGCCTCGGCCAGCATCGTCGCCGTTCGGTCCGGCGACAGGCGGTGGAAGTCGAGCGCGACCTGCCGGCCGAATACCTCCGCCGCATGGAAGGGCTCGTCACCGACCTGGAAGGCGAGCAACAGATGGCCGCCCGGAGCCAGCACCCGGTGGAACTCGGCCAGCACCGCCGGCTGCCGCTCCGGCGGGGTGTGAATGATCGAGTACCACGCGACGACGCCGCCGAGGGCCGCGTCGGCGATGTCCAGGGCCGCCATCGCCCCCTCCTCGAATCGCAGGTCCGGATGCTCGCGCCGGGCCACCGCGATCATGCCCGGCGACAGATCGACGCCGAAGACGTCCAGGCCGAGCGCGTGCAGGTGCGCCGTGATCCGGCCGGGCCCGCAGCCGACGTCGGCCACCGGCCCGGGAACGCCCGACGCCCGCACGATCTCGGCGTACGCGGCGAGCATCGCGCGCTCGAACGGCTTCTCGTTCAACTGGTGCCGGAGGCGATCGGCGTAGTCCCCGGCGACGGCGTCGTAGGCCACCCGGGCGGCCTGCAGGTAGGAGGGCTCGGTCATGATCGGACACCTTAGGCTCCGGAGCCGGCAACGGCCCCCGAAACCGACGAAGGCCCTTCCGGTAACCCCTCCGGAAGGGCCTTCGCAGTGCCGTACGCCAACGCCTCATCGCGTACGGCAAGTATGGGCGGCGCGTCCGCGGAGCCCCGCGGACTCCACCGGGCCGCTCTTACGAGATCTTGGTGCAGATGGCGTAGACGAGGCCGTTGCCCTCGCCGTCGCTCGCCAGCTCGACCCTCCAGCCGTTGCCGCTCATGTAGCTGCCCGTGACGGTCCTACTCGAGTTGATCTTGTAGCCGCCGCCGGTGACCGTCTCTCCCGCCGCGCAGGAGACGGATGCGCTGTTCCCCGAGATGAACTGGCTCGCCATCCGCGAGGTCAGCGTCGGGGCGCCGCCGGAGCCCTGGCCCTTGAGCCACTTCAGGAAGTCGGCCTCGTCGCCGGCGCTGCAGGCGCCCTTGTTCCAGATCTCGCAGGCGCTCTTGCCGTCCTGACCTGGGGCGCCGTCCTCACCGTCCTTGCCGTCCTGACCCGGAGCGCCGTCCTTACCGTCCTGACCCGGAGCGCCGTTCTTACCGTCCTTACCGTCCTGGCCGGGTTCGCCCTTTTCGCCCTGGAGGCCCTGCGGACCGGCGGGACCCTGCGGACCGGCCTGGTTCCACGACACCTTGGTCTCGGTCGTCTTGCACGCCTCGGTGTCGTCGACCAGACGCATGTCACCCGTGGTCTTATGGGCACAGGCATAAAGCACGACGTCACTCGCCGACGAAGCGGTGGCCGCGCCACCCAGGACAAGGACCGATCCAGCCAGAGCACCAGCCGTCATCAGGCCGATCGTGCGTCCACCCGGCAACTTGATAGCCACGGAACTTCCCTTTCTGAGGCACACGAACTGCGTGGGCACAGAGGTTGTACGTATAAAACACGCATTACGAAATATGCCGGTTGTCACACCCAGCGTCACGTATGCGCATCTCCGCTACCAGTGAGTCCGAGTGGTCAAGAAATGGGCCGGACGCGAGCATGGCGGAGCCCCACGGACCCCACCACCTCGCCGGCCACGTCACATGCAGAGCACGTAGACCGTGCCGTTGGAGTTCTTGCCCGAGACCTGCCAGCCGAGCGGCTTGTTGCCCAGGAAGTACGGGCCGTTCACCCAGAACTGCCCGTTGAAGCTACCGTTGTAGCCGCCGCCCGTGGCGATCCCCTTCTCACACATGACGATCTTGGTGCCGCCGCTGCCGCCGAAGTTGAAGCTGTCGGACTTGTAGGTGGCGCTGCCCGCGCCGCCGGAGCCAGAGCCAGAGCCGCCCGAGTCACCCGGGTCGCCCTTGTCGCCCTTCTCACCCTTGAGCGACGCGAGGAACTGCGCGACCGTCTTGCCGCTGTTGCCCGGCTGCGCCTTCCAGATCTCGTAGGCGCTCTTTCCGTCCTCGCCGTCCTTGCCGTCCCTGCCGTCGGCACCCTTGGAACCCTGCGGACCGGCGGGGCCGCGCTCGCCGTCCTTGCCGTCCTTGCCCGGCTTGCCGTCCTCGCCGGGAAGGCCGCGAGGACCGGTGTCACCCTTGTCGCCGTCCTTGCCGTCCTTGCCGTCCTTGCCGTCGGTGCCCTTGGGACCCTGCGGACCGGTGTCGCCCTTCGGGCCCTGCATGCCGCGCATGCCCTGGGGACCACGCAGCCCCTGCGGACCGGCAGGACCCTGCGGGCCGGTGCCGCCGATGCCCACCGGACCCTGCGGACCGGTCCTGTTCCACGACACCTTGGTCTCGGCCGGCTTACACGTCGTCGTGGCATTCACCAGCCGCATATACCGCGTGCTCTTGTTCACACACGCGTAGAAGGCGGCGTCACTCGCCGACGAAGCGGTGGCCGCGCCACCCAGAACCAGCACCGACCCAGCCAGAGCACCAGCCGTCATCAGGCCGATCGTGCGTCCACCCGGCAACTTGATAGCCACGGGACTTCCCTTTCTTGATCACACGAAGTGTGGGGAACACAGAAGCTATGCACGTGATTCACACGTCAGGAGATGTGCCGGTCGCCACGCCGGACATCACGTATGCGCATCTCCGCTAGCGGTGAGTTCGAGCGGTCACGACAACCGGTCCGGGACGAGGGCGTGGTGGAGCCCCCCACGGCCTCCACCACCTCACCTCTACTGGGCCGCCTCAGACGAGCGTCTTCGCCGGATCAGCCCTCGGAAGCACCGCCGGAGCCGGACTGCTGGGTCCTCTCCGCACCGGGCTTCTTGTTCCCGCCGTTCTCCTCGGTGGTCTCGTTCTCGTTGCTGCGAGCGCTGTTGCCACCGCCGCCGACGCCGGCGCAGATCACGTACGCGGTGCCCTTGGTCGAGGTGCCGCCGACCAGCCAGCCGGTGGGCTTGCCGCCGGTGAGGATCGGGCCGTTGGTGGTGATCTCGCCGATGATCTTCGTGCCGGTGAACCCGCCACCCGTGGCGTAACCGCCGTCGCAGGTCAGCTGCACAGAACCACCACCGATGCCGAAGTTGAACTCCTTCTGCTTGGCGGAGATGCTCGCGACGCCGTCGCGGCCCGGAGCGCCGTCCTTGCCGTCCTTGCCCGGTGCACCGTCCTTGCCGGGCTCACCCTTGGCACCGGTGTCGCCCTTGTCGCCCTTGGGGCCCGTGGCGCCGGTGTCGCCCTTCGGGCCCTGCATGCCGCGCATGCCCTGGGGACCACGCAGCCCCTGCGGACCGGCAGGACCCTGCGGGCCGGTGCCGCCGATGCCCACCGGACCCTGCGGACCGGTCCTGTTCCACGACACCTTGGTCTCGGCCGGCTTACACGTCGTCGTGGCGTTCACCAGCCGCATATACCGCGTGCTCTTGTTCACACACGCGTAGAAGGCGGCGTCGCTCGCCGACGAAGCGGTGGCCGCGCCACCCAGAACCAGCACCGATCCAGCCAGAGCACCAGCCGTCATCAGGCCGATCGTGCGTCCACCCGGCAACTTGATAGCCACGGGACTTCCCTTTCTAAGGCACATGAAGTGCACGGAATACAGAAGTTACGCACGTGATTCACGCGTCGAGGGATATGTGGGTTGTCATGCCAAACATCACGTATGCGTATCTCCGCTATCCGTAAGCCCCGGCGGTCAAGAACGTTCCAATCGAGTGTCGGCCGATTCGGCACCACGCCCATAGAGTGGGTCCCGGGACAATCCAGACGTACGGCGTACGTCAGAATCGACGGCATGGCCGACACCCCCCGAGAGCCAGGCTCAGCCGACCATGCGAAGGCCCTCCGGTACGCCTGGAGGGTCTGCTCCGTCACCGGGCTCGGTCTCGTCCTCATCGGGCTCAGCTCCAGCACGCTCAACGTCGCCCTTCCCGCGGTCGTACGGCACTTCGACGCCGGACCGCTGGCGTCGAGCTGGATCCTGCTCGCGCACCTGCTGATCAGCACCGCGACACTGGTCTTCTTCGGCCGTGTCGCGGACCTGCTCGGCAGGCGGGAGGTCTACCTCGTCGGGTTCGCCCTGTTCACGGGCGCGTCACTGCTCGCCGGGATCGCGCCGGACGTCGGCGTGCTCATCGCCCTGCGGGCGCTCCAGGGGCTGGGCGCGGCCATGATCCTGGCCAACGGCACGGTGATCGTCACCGCCGCCTTCCCGCCCGACCGGCTCAGCCAGGGGATGGGCGTCTACATGGCCACGCTCTCGGTGGCCCAGCTCGCC
Organism: Microbispora catharanthi; assembly: GCF_006334915.2. Taxonomy (GTDB): domain Bacteria; phylum Actinomycetota; class Actinomycetes; order Streptosporangiales; family Streptosporangiaceae; genus Microbispora; species Microbispora catharanthi. Next base: position 79,046 of record NZ_VDMA02000027.1, on the reverse strand, counting down.
GGGCCGACCCTCGGCGGCCTGATCGCGGACACGCTCGGCTGGCGGTGGATCTTCTGGATCAACGTCCCGGCTGGGGTGGTCGCGCTCGCCTGGGGCGCGGCCGTGCTGCGGAAGGTCCCGGCCGGCCCCCGCCAGTCCGTGGACGCGCTGGGCAACCTGATCGTGTTCGCCGCGCTGTCGGCCGTGCTGATCGCCATCAGCCAGGGCGAGCCGTTGCCCGGCGTGGCCGCCGCCGCGCTCGTCCCCGCGCTGTTCGCGGTGGAGCGCAGGGCCCGCAACCCGGTGCTGAACCTCACGTTGTTCGGCGGGCGCATGCTGCTGTGCGCCAATCTGGCGTCGTTCGCCAACGCGCTCGCGCGCTCGTCGCTGATCCTGCTCGCCGGGCTCTACTTCCAGGCCGCGCGCGGGGCCGACGCGCTGGCCGCCGGCGTGGGCGTGCTGCCGGTCCCCGTGGGCATGACCATCGCCTCTCCCCTGTCGGGCGCGCTGGGCCGCAGAGTGAGCCCGTACGCGCTGTCGGTGGGCGGGTGCGTGCTCACGGCGTCGGGGCTGCTCGTCCTCACGGTCTCGGCCGGCCCGGCCACGCCGTACTGGGTGATCGGGATCGGGCTCTTCGTGTGCGGATGCGGCAGCGGCACCTTCCTGACCGGCAACACGACGCAGGTCATGAGCGCGCTGCCGGAGGAGAGCCGCGGGGTGGTGAACGGCTTCCGCCTGATGGTCATGAACGTCGGCGTCGTGCTCAGCGTGGCGACGACGCTGAGCGTGCTGACCGCCTCGGTGGTGCCGGCGCTGCGCGACCAGATCTACGCAGGGACGCTCTCACAGGTGTCCCCGGCCGCGCTGCGGCAGCTCATGACGGGGTTCCGCACCACCTATCTCGTGCTGTTCTGCGTCGCGCTGTCCGGCGTCCTCTTCGCGGCCATGGCCTCGACCCCGGACATCAGGAGATCCAGGCCGAACGCGTAGTAGGCGTCGAGATCGGGCTCCTCCTCCATCGTCTTGGCGTACTCGACGATGCGGGGGAACTCGTCGGCGGGGAGCCGTTCCAGGGCCAGCCGCTTCTGCCGGCGCAACTCGGCCGCCTCCGCCGCGGTGAACGCACCGGGGCAGCCGGGCTCGTTGTCGACCAGGGCCATGGCGCCGTGCAGCAGGTATGTGGAGACGGCGTAGCCCTCGCTCAGCGTGAAACCCGCCTGGCCGAGCAGGTCGAGCGCGGTGTCGGTCGCCCGGCTGAAGCTCGGGAGCTCCTGCTTCTCGACCATCGCGAACAGCCCCGGCATGTACCGGTGCCGCCGCATCACCCCGATCAGCGCCTCGACCATCACCCGCAGCCGCGCGTTCCACGGCGCGGCCGGGTCGAACTCGGGAGTGACCGTGGCGAGCAGATGGTCGGCGAGACAGACGAACAACTGGTCCTTGTTCTTGACGTGCCAGTAGAGGGCCATCGGCGTCACCCCGAGCTCATGGGCGAGCCGCCGCACCGTGACCGACTCCAGACTCTCGGCGTCGGCCAGCTCAAGGGCCTTCTCGATCAGACTCAGACGGCTCAGCCGCTCCGCGTTCGCCATGGCCCGCAGCCTCCCTACCTCCTCGGCACTTGACAACTATACGCCGTACAAGGTCTCCTATGCACCGTACATGTACGCCGTACATGTACCTCGTACAAGAGGAGGACACATGTCCGGACGGTGGTGGGCGCTCGTCGCGGTGGCCCTCGCGACTTTCATGACCTATTTGGACAACAACGTGGTCAACGTGGCGCTGCCGACGATCCAGCGGGACCTGGCGCTGACGATCTCCGGCCTGGAGTGGATCGTGAGCGCGTACATCCTGGTGTTCGCGGGCCTGCTGCTCGCCGGCGGGCGCCTCGCGGACGTCTTCGGCCCCCGGACGGCGTTCTTCGGCGGCCTGGCGGTCTTCACGCTCGCGTCGGTGGCGGCGGGCCTCGCCGGGAGCCAGGAGACGCTGATCGCGGCGCGGGCCGTGCAGGGGCTCGGCGCGGCGCTGGTGACACCGTCGACGCTGGCCCTGCTGCCGCGGATCTTCCCCGATCCGCGCGAGCGGGCGACGGCCGTCGGCATCTGGAGCGCGGTCGGCGCCCTGGCCCTCGCGATCGGTCCGCTCACCGGCGGGTTCCTCAGCGAGAACGCCGACTGGGGCTGGATCTTCCTGATCAACCTGCCGATCGGCGTGGTCGCGGCCGTGATCGGCCTGCGTTCGATCAGGGTCGAGCGGGCCGCGTCCGGGCGGGCGTCTCTCGACCTGCCGGGCCTGGCCACCTCCGCCGTGGCGCTGTTCGCCCTCACCTACGCGCTCATCGAGGGCGAGTCGCGTGGGTGGACCTCGGCGCCGATCCTCGGGGCGTTCGCGGTCTTCGCGGTGGCCGCCGTCGCGTTCCTGGTCGTCGAGTCCCGTACGGCGCAGCCGATGATCGACCTCACGCTGTTCCGTGAGCGGGTCTTCAGCGGCGGCCTGCTGTCGATGGGCCTGTGGTCGTTCGGCGTCTTCGGCATCTACTTCTTCACCGCGCTCTACCTCCAGAGCGCGCTCGGGTTCTCCCCGACGGCGGCGGGCGCGGGCTTCGTGCCCATGGCACTGCTCATGGCGGTGATCGCGAGCGTCTCACCGCGGATCGCCGAGCGCTTCGGCAGCGCGGGCACCGTCGCCGTCGGCCTCGGCCTGATGGCGGTGGCCATCGGCGGGCTGTCGAGCGCGGGCGAGGGCTCCCACTACGGCGACCTGCTCCCCTGGTTCCTGCTGTACGGCGCGGGCGCCGGCCTGCTCGTCCCGCTGACCAACGTGGTGCTGAACGCGATGCCCCCCGCGAGGGCGGGCGTGGCCTCGGGCGTGCTCAACGTCTCCCGCGAGGTCTTCGGCCTGCTCGGCATCACGATCCTGGGCGCGATCCTCAGCGCCAGGCAGAGCGCGGTCGGCGGCGCTCCGCTGCACGCCTTCCTGGAGGCGTACCGGTTCACACTGCTGATCGCGGCCGCGATCGTGCTGGTCGGCGTGCCGGTCAGCGTCTACTCCCTGCGCCGCACCCGGGCCGCCGCCGCCGCCTCCGCCTCCGCCTCTGCCTCTGCCGAGCCCAGCGAGCCCGCCGTGGCCGAGCCGGTCGCCTGACTCCCGGCGTTCGTTCAGGGCAGCAAGGTGCCCACCCGCTTGACGGTGCGGATCACCGGGGCGGTCTCCACCTCGCGCACTCCGTCCAGCGTCGCCACCCGCTCCGTCAGGTAGTGGTAGAGGGCCTTGGCATCCCGGCAGGTCACCCCTGCCATGAGGTTGGTCGGGCCGGTGGTGGCGGCCACCACGTCGGCCTCGGCGTGCCCGGCCATGGCCGCGCCGACCGAGGTCAGCGCCCGAGGCTCGACCTTCATCCACAACCATGCCTCCGCGCGGTAGCCGAGCGCCCGGGCGGGGATCTCGACGTCGAAGCGCAGCGCGCCGCCCGCGCGCAGCTGCTCCAGCCGGCGGCGGGCCGTGGTCTGCGAGCACCCGGCCGCCGCCGCCAGTTCGCCGAAGCCGGCCCGGCCATCCCGGGCCAGCACCCGCACCAGGGCACGGTCCTCGCCGCCGAGGGTGATCTCGTGCTCGTCCACGCGATCCGGGCGCAGGCGCGCGGCCTGCTCGTCCGAGAGCACGGCTGCCCGGCTGCGCCATCCGGCGAACATGTGCAGCGTGGCGTGTGCCGACATCGACACGACGCGCGGAGTCCTGGGGAGCTTTTTCAGCAGCAGGTCGTCCCCATCCCCGCCGGACTGGACCCCGCAGGCGATCTCGGTGCCGCCGGACAGCAGGCGCACCCAGACGGTGTCCTCGCGCCGGGCCAGCGCCTCGGCCACCGGCCCGGCGGCGTCCGGCGTGCACACCAGACGAACCGCCCAGGAGGTCTGCCCGAAGCGGGTGCCGTCGAGCATGCCGACCACCCGCAGGAGCCCCTGAGAGCGCAGCCTGCGGTAGCGGCGCGCGATGGTGTGCTCGGAGGTGCCGACGACCTCGGCGATCTGCCGGAAGGAAGCCCGGCCGTCGATCTGGAGCGCGTGCACGAGAGCACGATCGAGGTCATCCAGCACGCCGCTTTCCGCCATATTTCATGATCTCATGCGATTTTCCGCCGCTACGACACCTCTGGCCTGCGCGTGCTACCGGTCGCCGTTGATCGTGGGCACATGAGCACTTACCTGGTTTTCGGCGGCACGGGAAACGTCGGCCGGCGCGTCGCGGAGCGGCTCGCCCGGGCGGGCGCCGCCGTACGGGCGACCAGCCGGCGCCCGCGGACCGCCCGCCTCCCCGCGGGCGTCGAGGTCGTCACACCGGAGCTGGACACATCCGGCGCTCTGGACGGTGTCGAGGCGGCGTTCCTGATGTGGCCGTTCCACTCGGCCGAACCCGCCCGGCCTCTCGTCGACGCGCTCAAGCGCCAGGCCCGCCGGGTCGTCTTCATGACGGGTGGCGACGCACGCCCGGGGGTGGCCCCCGAGCTGCAGCCCACCCCGGTCGCCCGCTGGCACGCCACCGTGGAACACCTGATCGAGCAGTCCGGCATGGAGTGGACGATCCTGAGCCCCAGCACCTTCATGGCCAACACCCTGTGGTGGAGCGAGCAGATCAAGGCCGGCGACGTCGTGCGAGGCGCCTACGGATCACTCAAGACGGTGCCGATCCACGAGGACGACATCGCGGCGGTGGCCGTGCACGCCCTGGCGGAGGACGGGCACGCCGGGCGCCGGTACACCCTCACCGGGCCCGAAGTCCTCACCCAGGAAGAGCAGGTGCGGATCATCGGCGAGGCGATCGGGCGGCCGCTGCGTTGGCACGAGCTGACACGGGAGGAAGAACGCGCCAGGCTGCTGGCCGATCCCGGCTTCCCCGACGGTTTCGTGGACGAACTACTCGACGGTTACGCCACGCTGATCGCCGCCCCGCCACCCGCCGTCAGCACTGCCGTGCTCGACATCACGGGTGCTCCGGCCACGCCGCTGTCGGCGTGGGCCGCCGAGCACGCGGCCGGCTTCGGCGGTGAGCCGCGATGAAAGTGATCGTCATCGGAGCCGGTCTCGGCGGCCTGGCCCTGGCCAACGGACTGCGCGGGACCGGCGTCGACGTGGCCGTCTACGAACGCGACGCCTCGCCCGCGATCCGTGGGCAGGGATACCGTCTTCATCTCGGCGACCTGGGCATCGACGCGCTGGCATCCGTGCTCGCGCCGGAGCGCTGGGCCGCGTTCCTGGCCGCCGCCCACACGCCCAAGCCGCGGTTCGTCCGTCTCGACCCGGCACTGCGGGTGCTGGAAGAACACGATTTCGGCGGTCGGCACCTGTCGGTCGACCGGCAGGAGTTGCGTGACACCCTGCTGGCCGACGTGAAGGGGCTGGTCACCTATGGCAAGCGCCTCATCGCCTTCGAGGCGGAGGCCGGGCATGTGACCGCGTGTTTCGACGACGGCACCACGGCCACCGGCGATGTGCTGGTGGGCGCCGACGGCGTCGGCTCCGCCGTCCGCCGGCAGCACCTGCCGCACGCCCGCGTCGTCGGCACCGGCCTCACCCAGCTCTACGGCAAGATCCCACGAGAGTCGGCCGAGGACCTGGACCACGTGTTCAGCGCCGTCACCGGGCCCCGCCACCGTGTGGTGGGCATCGCACTCACCCGCGACTACGCCACCTTCTCCTTCAGCGCCCGCGCCGAGGACCTGCCACCCGAGCCGCACCTGCTCAGATCTCTCGTCATGGAGATGACGTACGGCTGGCATCCCCGCATACGGCAGATGATCACCGAGTGGTACGACGTCTTTCCGCTCGCACTACGCACCAGCGTTCCGATCGCTCCCTGGGACACCACCCGCGTCACGCTGCTCGGCGACGCGGCCCACGCGATGAGCCCGGCGGGGGGAGCCGGGGCCAACCTCGCCCTCCGGGACGCCGCCGGCCTCGCCGCCGCTCTCGCCGGTGACCGTCCCCTGATCGCGGAACTGCGTTCGTACGAGCGCGAGATGATCGACTCCGGTTTCGCCGCGGTCCGCGCCTCCGCCGCCGACGGCGCTCGGATCCTCGGCCAGGACCCGCTCCCGGCAGGTCACGAGGCCGATCCGGTCACCTGAGACCCCCGTACGGCTCCGCGCTCCGCGGCGCCGTACGGAAGGTGTCACTCCTTGATCACGTTGTCGCGCGAACCGTCGCCGTAGACCGGGTTCCAGTCGAGGTGTTCCCTGGTGACGAGCAGGCGGATCAGTCCGGGCTTGCGGGTGGACTCCTCCGCCTCCCAGACAGTCCAGTCCTTGCCGACGGGAACGTTCTGTCTGCGGGGATCGATGGCGTAGCCTCCGAGGTTCCGCGCGTTGGGCTCGATGATCCAGTAGGCGACCTTCAGGCCGCGCTTCTCGATCTCCGGCACGACCTCGCCCACCGTCTTCCCACCCACCCGGTATCCGGCGAGCGAGCGGCCCTTCGCGGTCGCCTCGCGATAGCTCAGGAACTCCGAGTCCCTCAGCCTCTTGGGGATGACGTCGGGCACGAGCACGCACGGCTTCACCGGGTCCTCCATGAGGATCGTGCTGGTGCTGCTTCCCCCGTCGGGCAGGGCCGTGAGAGTCCAGACGAAGGTCTGGCCGGGCTTGAACAGCCTGGTGTCGATTCGCATCTGCCAGCCCTCCTTCTCACCTGGGATGTTTCTCGGGGGGTCGTAGAGGCCCTGGGGGATGTCCTCCACGTAGGTGGCGCGCGGCTCCCGGCACTTCTTCCCCGGAGGCGCGTAGTCGACGATGGCGGGAACCCCCAGGTCACGCAGCTGCTTGGTCAGCCCGGCGACGTCGCGGAAGCCGCGGACCTTGACCCACACGACCCCGTCGGAGTCCTTGGTCACCGCGTAGGAGGGCGTGGTGAGGGCTCCGTCGTTCAGCAGGCTCGGGCCGACGACGACACCTGCGGCGGCCACAGCGGCGGCACCCAGGCCCAGCGCCACCCGGCGGGGACCACGACGCCTCGCACGCGCCGGTGCGGGCACGCCGCCGCCGGGCGGCTCGGCCGTGATCGAGGCCAGCAACGCCCGTGCCCCCGCGTCGGACGGGTGGGCACCCGGCGCACCGGGTTCGACCCGGGCCAGCGGACCGATCGTCTCGTTGATGCCCTTCACAGCGACCTCCCGGCCGGCGCCAGCCGGCTCTGCGACGTGAGATGGACGCCCGCCTCGGCGAGCGCGCGGGAAAAGCGCCTTCGGGCGCGGTAGAGCCGGATGCGTACGGCGTTGCGCGACAGGCCGAGCGCTATGGCGATCTCCTCGCGCCCCAGCCCCTCCCATGCCACCAGCGACAGCAACTCGCGGTCGTCGTCGGACAGGCTCCTGAACGCCTCGGCGATAGCGGACAACTCGACCCCGCTGTCGGGGGAGTCTCCGTACAGGTCGGCCAGCTCGGCGTCGAGGCGCGCGCTGCGGGCCTGGCGGCGTAGCTCGCCCCTGCGGTGGTTGGCGACCACATTGCGCGCCACGCCGTACAACCACAGGACGGCCTCGTCTCCCGCCGGTAACTCGTGCACCCGCCGCCAGGCGACGGTGAAGACCTCGGCGACCACGTCGGCCGCGTCCTGCGGCGAGTCGCACCGGCGCGCGGCGTACGCCGTGAGCCGGCCGTACGTCTCCCGGTAGACGGCCTCGAACCTGGCCGGCGGTTCGTCATCCACGAGCGATTCCCATGATCGTTCCCCTTGTCGGTGCTACTGCGGACACCCCTCTCATGTACGGAGACCGCCCATCATTTCCCCCGCGATCGAGCGGAGGCGGGATCCGGGACAATGGGCCGGTGCCGGCACGCAGACTCGACCCAGGGAAGATCCGAGAGGCGCTCGACGCCCAGCTCGCCGATCTCGGACGGCCGCCGTTCGACGGTCCCGCGAGCATGGCGGGCAACGCGTGCGTGCTGGCCGTGCTCGACGCCTACGAGGCGGGGCTCACGCCGCTGAGGACCGCCGCCCGCGCCGCCGTACGGCATCTGCTGGAGGACCTGGCGGCGCGGGCGCCGGGACGGTCGGTGGAGGTGCGGGTCCCCCCGCACGCCGCGGTGCAGTGCGTGGAGGGGCCCCGGCACACGCGGGGCACTCCGCCCAACGTCATCGAGACCGACCCTCGCACCTGGCTCGAACTGGCGACCGGGCGGCTGTCGTGGACCGACGCCACCGCCGCCGGGAAGATCGCGGCCAGCGGCTCCCGGGCCGACCTGTCCGCGCTGCTCCCTCTCTGGTGACCCCCGCCCGGGTCACCGGAGCCCGGAGAGCTTGTCCTGCACGCACCGCTGCGCGTCCTCCTGGGTGGGGTAGAGCCGGCGGTCGAAGCACTCGCCGACGTGCCTGGTCTTGAACCAGTTGTAGAGCGCAACGCTCATGATCAAGGCCAGCAGCAGGGTCAGTGTGCTCAGCACCACCCCTCCGACCGCCCTGCCCCGGTTGGAGTTCCTGGCGATCGCCACGATGCCGAGAACGAGCCCGACGACCGCCACGAGCGTGCCGACGCCGCAGACCAGCAGCAGGACGATCGAGCAGATCCCGAGCACCAGCGCGGCCGTCCCGAGCCCGCCGCCCGGTTGGGGCCCCCAGGGGCCACCGGGAGGTCCGCCGGGTCCCGGGGGCGGCGGCAGCGGCCCCCCGTACGGCGGCTGCCCGTAGGGAGGCTGTCCATAAGGAGGCCGGCCATAGGGCGAGCCTCCGGAGGGGGGCTGTCCATAGGGCGGGCCTGCGGGTCCTCCCGCCGACGGCTCCCGCTCCTCCGGGGCCCCCGGGCCATGCGGCTCCTGTGGGCGCCCGGGGTCGTCGGGTGTCGCCACGCTCATCCCTCCCGTATCGGTTCTGGGCCATATCCGATTCTTAGGGCCTGCCCGAAAGCCCAGGCTGCCCCGAATTCCGCGTGTGAGCAGGGGCGACACGGCAAAGGGCGGGTGATGCTTCCGGCGCCTGACGGGCATGCCCGGGTTTGAGCAGCGCCAACGCCCAAATAGACTCAAGTACGTGTTGAAGGGCGACGGCCGGCTGGGCCATGACCTCGACCCCCAGGACCGCGCTCCGAAGGACGCCTGTGGCGTCTTCGGCGTATGGGCGCCTGGGGAGGACGTCTCCAAACTCACCTACTACGGCCTCTACGCGTTGCAGCACCGCGGGCAGGAGTCCGCGGGCATCGCGGTCAGCGAGGGCAACCGCATCCTCGTCTACAAGGACATGGGCCTGGTGGCCCAGGTCTTCGACGAGTCGATCCTCGGCACCCTTCGGGGACACCTGTCCATCGGACACTGCCGTTACTCCACCACCGGATCGAGCGTCTGGGAGAACGCGCAGCCCACGCTGAACTCCAGCGACGGCAAGGGGCTGGCGCTCGCCCACAACGGCAACCTGATCAACACCGCCTACCTCGCCGAACGGCTCGCACCGGGCTCCACCCGGGCGACGACCGACACCGAGGTGCTCACCGCTCTCCTGGCGCAGGACTCCTCGCGCCCGGTCGAGGACGTGGCGGCCGAGCTGCTCCCGGAGGTCAAGGGCGCCTACTCGCTCGTCTGGATGAACGAGACGACGCTGTTCGCCGCCCGCGACCCGCAGGGCATCCGCCCACTCGTGCTGGGCCGGTTGGAGCGCGGCTGGGTGGTGGCGTCCGAGACCGCCGCCCTCGACATCGTCGGCGCGTCGTTCATCCGCGAGATCGAGCCCGGCGAACTGCTGACCATCGACGAGCGCGGGGTCCGCTCGCAGCGCTTCGCGTCGGCCGAGCCCAAGGGCTGCCTGTTCGAGTACGTCTACCTCGCCCGCCCCGACACCACGATCGCCGGGCGCGGCGTGCAGTCCACCCGGGTCGAGGTCGGCCGCGTGCTGGCCCGCGAACACCCGGTGGACGCCGACCTCGTGATCCCCACGCCCGAGTCCGGCACCCCCGCCGCCATCGGCTACGCCGAGCAGAGCGGCATCCCGTACGGCCAGGGCCTGGTGAAGAACTCCTACGTCGGCCGGACGTTCATCCAGCCGTCGCAGACCATCCGCCAGCTCGGCATCCGCCTCAAGCTCAACCCGCTGCGCGAGGTCATCGAGGGCAAGCGCCTGGTGGTCGTGGACGACTCGATCGTCCGCGGCAACACCCAGCGGGCCATCGTGAAGATGCTGCGCGAGGCCGGGGCCAGCGAGGTCCACGTGCGGATCTCCTCGCCCCCGGTCGCCTGGCCGTGCTTCTACGGGATCGACTTCGCCACCCGCGCGGAGCTGATCGCCGGATCGCTGTCGGTCGAGGAGATCCGCTCCTCGCTCGGCGCCGACTCCCTCGGGTACATCTCCCTGGAGGGGCTCACCCGGGCGACGACGCTGCCGGCCGACCGGCTCTGCCGCGCGTGCTTCACCGGTGAGTACCCCATTCCGATCGAGGACGACAGGGTGGGCAAGTTCGTGCTGGAGGCTCAGCGATGACCAGCTACGCCGACGCCGGCGTCGACATCGAGGCCGGCGACCGCGCGGTCGAGCTGATGAAGTCGCGGGTGGCGCGCTCCCGGCGGCCGGAGGTCGTGGACGACGCCAGCGGCTTCGCCGGGCTCTTCGACGCCTCGGCGTTCCTGCGCTACCGCAGGCCGCTGCTGGCCACGTCCACCGACGGCGTCGGCACCAAGGTCATGCTGGCCCAGCAGCTCGGCAAGCACGACACGATCGGCATCGACCTCGTCGGCATGGTCGTGGACGACCTCGTGGTCTGCGGGGCCGAGCCGCTGTTCATGACCGACTACATCGCGTGCGGCAAGGTCGTGCCCGAGCGGATCGCCGACATCGTGGGCGGTGTGGCCGAGGGATGCCGGCTCGCGGGCTGCGCGCTGGTCGGCGGGGAGACCGCCGAGCACCCCGGCGCGATGGGCCCCGACGAGTACGACCTCGCGGGCGCGGGCACCGGCGTCGTCGAGGCGGACGAGATGCTCGGCCCCGACCGGGTCGTGCCGGGAGACGTGGTGCTCGGGCTGGCCTCCAGCGGTGTCCACTCCAACGGCTACTCGCTGGTCAGGCACGTGATCAAGACCGCCGGGCTGGGCCTGGAGCAGGAGCTGCCCGAGCTGGGCCGCACGCTCGGCGAGGAACTGCTGGAGCCCACCCGCATCTATTCGCTCGACTGCCTGGCGCTCATCCGGGAGACCGAGGTGCACGCCCTGGCTCACATCACCGGCGGCGGGCTGGCGGCCAACCTGGCCAGGTCACTGCCCGGCACGGTGGACGCCCTTCTCGACCGGAACTCCTGGACCCCGCCCGCGATCTTCGAGGTGCTGGCCGGGCGTGGCGGCGTGCCCCAGGAGGAGATGGACAAGACGTTCAACCTCGGCGTGGGCATGTGCGCGATCGTCCCGGCGGCGGAGGCCGACAAGGCACTCGCTCTGCTGACCGGTCGCGGCCTGCCCGCCTGGGTGCTGGGTGAGGTCGTCGCGGGCGAGGGACGGGCCCGTTTCCGTCAGTGAGGTCCGGGCCGCCCGGCCCGATGAACGGTCGCCGGGTGGAGGTCGTGGCGGGCGGCGGCGGCCGCGGCTGATCGGTCGGCGGCCGGTCGTCCGGAACATAGGCACTAAAGGTCACGGGCGGTCACGTCGTGGCGACCCGCCCGTCCGGGCGCTGACGGCCGGCGGATGTCCGCGCCCTCGTGCGATCCGTCACACTCGGGAGGTGCGGCACGGTGGACTCTCCCGGGTTCGCCGCTGCGAGCACCCGGGCATCGCACCGTGACGGCGACCACGACGGCCCCGGCCTGGGCGACTCGACGACGACTCGACAATGAGGAGACACGCCGATCACGCCGACCGGCCGTGACCGTGTCTGGCCATATATGCGGCCGACCGCAACACCGCGCGGCCGGCCGACTCTCACCCCGCACCCGTCTCCGTACCGGAGGCGAGAGGCTCGTGGGAGAGCGATTCGCGGACATTGAGAGAACCCGGCGGGAACGTCCCCGCCGGGTCACTCACCTGGCGATCAGAACCGGGTCAACGCCGCCCACGGCGATCATCGTCGCCGTCGTCGTCGTCGACGGCCGCGTAATCGGCGTAGCGATCAGCCAACTCGTCGTAAGGGTCATGCTCGTCACTGTGGCCGGAATCGTCGGCGTCCACGACTCCGAGCTCCGCGCGCAGGCGCTCAAGATCCGTACCGCCGCTGTTGTACTTCAGCTGACGGGCGACCTTGACCTGCTTGGCCTTGGCTCGGCCGCGCCCCATTGGCTCGACCCCCTCATGCGGGGCCGTGCCCGACCCCTCGTCACTAACGCACCGCGCACCGACGCCACCTGACTTCAGGCGTCAGTCTCTCGTTCGCCTATTACCGTACCTGGTTTGTGCGCCGCTCGGTACGTCGTACGAGCGGCGGCGGTCAGCGCCGGAGCCAAATACCCCTTAGCCGACCGATTTCTGACATTCTCCGCTCTGCCAGCCTATCCGCTGCGACAGCGGGAGGGACGCCTTCCTCCTCGGCCGAGCGGAAGATTCTCAAGGTCGTGTCGAAGATCTTCGCCGCCCGGGCGCGGGCCCGGCCCATGTCGAAGCCCTCGATCTCGTCGGCGACCTGGATGACCCCGCCGGAGTTCACGACGTAGTCCGGGGCGTACAGGATGCCCCGCTCGGCGAGCTGCTTCTCGACGCCGGGATGCGCGAGCTGGTTGTTGGCCCCACCACAGACGATCTTCGCCTTCAGCCGGGGGACGGTCTCGTCGTCCAGCGCGCCGCCGAGGGCGCAGGGCGCGTACACGTCGATGTCGGAGGCCGCGAGTGTGGCGGCGTCGGGCACGACCTCGACGGCGGGGTGGCGCTGCCGCACCCGTTCGACGGCCTGCTCGTCGACGTCGCAGACCACGACCTCGGCGCCGTCCTCGAGCAGGTGCTCGACCAGGCGGTGGCCGACCTTGCCGACCCCCTCGACACCGACCCGCCTGCCGCTCAGGGAGGAGGCGCCGTACACGTGGTCGGCTGCGGCCCGCATGCCCTGGAACACGCCGAAGGCGGTGAGGATGGAGGAGTCTCCCGCGCCGCCGTGCGCCTGGGTGCGGCCGGTGACGTAGGAGCACTCGCGCGCCACGACGTCCATGTCCTCGCTGTAGGTGCCCACGTCGCAGGCCGTGTAGTAGCGCCCGCCGAGCGACTGGACGAACCTGCCGTAGGCCCGCAGGAGAGCCTCGCTCTTGTCGGTCGCGGGGTCGCCGATGATGACGGCCTTGGCGCCGCCGTGGTCGAGGCCGGCCAGCGCGTTCTTGTACGCCATGGCCCGGGAGAGGTTGAGCACGTCGGCGAGTGCGGCCTGCTCGCTCTGGTAGGGGTAGAACCGGGTGCCGCCGAGCCCCGGTCCGAGGGCGGTGCTGTAGATCGCGATGATGGCGTACAGGCCGCTGCGCTCGTCGGAGCAGAAGACGACCTGTTCGTGTCGCACCGGCTGGGCGGGGTTCGTGTCGCCGCCGGAGCTGGAATCCTTGTGGGACAGCCCGAAAACGTCGGTCACGGTGGTGACTCCTGATCGTGTACGCCGCCTCGTTGCGGCGATCGGCCTTCAGCTTATCCGATGTACCCGCAAAACGATCATGAAAAGCCGGGACGGTGCTGCACATGCGTCCCGCGACGTGGCACGATTCTGGTGTGCTCCCCTACGCCGCCTATCTCCGTGTGTACGAGCCGCTGACCGCTTTCGCCCCGCAGGATCAGGCTCGCTGGGTCCGGTACGCCGAGTCGCGCGACCGGCCGCGCCGGGCGGGCGCGCTCGAGGTCGAACACGGCGAGGCGGTCCGCCGCCTGCTGCCGGTCCCGCCGCTGCCGGCGCCCGAGCGGGAGAGCCCCAACGCGTACCTGCGCCGGGTTGAGGAGACGCTGTACGTCTGCCCCTGGCAGAGCAGGCTGCGGTCGTGGCTGGCGTTCGCGTCGTTCCGCGGGAGCGTCCCCGTCAAGCTCGCCTCCCGGTTCGTGCCCCAGGCCATCGCGGAGCAGACCGCCGACGACTTCGACCGGTTCAAGCGGGGAGAGCAGTCCCTGCGCACCCACATTCGCACGAGCACGTGGCATGTGCCGATCGCGTGGTTCGTGCCGTTCGACTCGGCCGAGCGCTGGCTCGTGCTGGGCTCGGAGCAGCCGGCCGAGGCGGGCGCGCAGACCACCGCCGCGCCGCCCAGGAACATGCTGTACGTCACCTCGATGGCGCAGGCCCGGCGCCGGGTGGCCCGGGCGCTAGTGGTGATCCGCAGGCACGTCGGGCAGGTGGCGGCCCTCACCGAGGTCGAGGAGGTGGGCCGCTGGCTGGAGGAGTTCCACCCCCATTCGCTGGTGGAGCTCGACTACGGCGGCCTCGTCCACCTGATGGACGACCGGACCCTCCAGGGCGACCAGTCCGTCGCCGAGGTGGCGACCGCCCTCGCGGGTTTGGACAACGGTCAGGAAGAACTTGCCTTCGCGATGTATCAGCGGGTGATTCTCCGCTGGAGGTCGATCCGCGCCCTCGAGTCGGCAAACTGACGGTCAGGAACATTCCCTGACCTGCCGATTCTGGTCATGACATAGTCGATCTCACATCTACGAACTGAGTAGTTTGCCGTTTTCACTGCGATACCACGAAACGTGTCGCTAGAATCACCGAGCGTGACATCAACCCGTGGTCGAGACGTTGTGCCCAGAGGGCTCGCCAATCGCGCTACGTGGCTGTATGGTCACATCGGGTGATGCCGTAAATGATCCTAGAAACCGCACGTTTTTGGATCATTGAAGGACATCCGTGACAGTGCCGCGACCGACAAGATTTGCCCGAACGCAGCGGTGTCCAGAGTGGTGCATCGCTAGGCGGAGGAGGAGCCGACACAGCGCTGTCGGCGACGACTCCGGGCCCGCGGAAGGTCCGAGCCTGCGAGGAGTTCTCGCGGGCGAGGCGGACAATGCCGCTCCGGCCGACGCGACGGGGCAGGGATTGGCGGAAGAGGCACTTGCGCCAGACAAGTCGCAGGATCGCTGCCGGCGGTCCAACGGAGGAGAGGCCGCACAAATGTCAGCTCGTACACCCGAGGCCGAGCCACTGCTCACCCCGGCGGAGGTCGCCACGATGTTCCGCGTCGACCCCAAGACCGTCACCCGGTGGGCGAAGGCGGGCAAGTTGACGTCCATCCGCACCCTCGGCGGTCACCGGCGGTACCGGGAGACCGAGGTCCGGGCACTGCTCGCGGGGATTCCGCAGCAGCGGTCCGAGTAGGACGTGGCCGTCACGCCACGGGGGAACGACGGCGCGCTCGCGTCGGGGATGTGAGCGCGTCCACCACGCTCCCGTGACCGCTACTGGTCATGGGAGGGGATCTGGGGTCGGCGCCGCCCGCCCGGCGCCTCCCCGCGTACACGGTCCGTTCGCCCCCGGTGGTTCCCCCCGTCTCCCCATGCGTACGGCCCTGGCCTTCGCGCCTCGGAACGTCTCACGAACGCCGTGAGGGGTTCAGGGAACGGCCTCGCGATTCGCAGATGCCCGGTTCTCAGAGGCCCGGTTCTCAGAGGCAGGGTGCACGGGCAGCAGGGTCTCCAGCAGCACCCGCACCCGGGAATCGTGCCCGCTCGCCGCCCGCAGGAGCGCGACCATCTGGTCCACCAGGAGGCGCTCCAGCTCGGCCCGCTCCATGTCGCGGTGCTCCAGCCAGTCGAGGCCGGCCGTCTCCACCGAGGCGACCCACGACCTCAGCGTGACGCGCAACGCCGGACCGGGCGCGTCGACCCCCATCTGATGCACGATCATGCGCAGCATGCGCTGCCGCACCCCGTCGACGATCTCGCCGATCTCCCCGGCGCGATTGGCCGGGCCTCCCCTGAGCAACGCGGCGAAGCCGGCCGCGTGCTCCTCGACGAAGTCGAAATAACGCGTCAGGCCCGAGCTGAGCTGCTCCAGCGGCCCGCCCTCGCCCTGCGGCTGTAACCGCGCCCGCAGTTCGGCGGCCGCGCTGCGCAGGGCCGCCACGTAGAGCTCCTGCTTGCCACCGAAGTAGTGGTAGACGAGCGCCCTCGACGCGCCCGCGGAAGCCGCCACGTCGTCGATCGAGACGTCCTCGGCGTCGTGCCTGCTGAACAGCTCGAGCGCGGCGGCGATGAGCTCTTCACGCCGCCGGTCCACGCTGAGCCTGCGGCGCGCCGGCCGTGCCCCGTCTTCCGCTTGGCCTGTGGCACTCACATCCCGCACCCTAGCGAATCGGCCCCCTGAGAGGGGGAGCGGCCATATCAAGGCTTCCCCTTGGAACCCCCTCCCGGCTCCGCCGTCCTTCCCATGGTGCGGCTAACCTTCCCAACGCCCGATTAGAGGAAGGATCCTGTCTTACCGCGATCAACCCGTACCCTCAGGGCAACTCGATCGTTTGGTGTGTCAGGTGCACGTCCACGCATCGTGGGGAGAACCATGTCAGGACCGTCCATGCAGACCACTGCCCGGAAAGACGTCGGGGTCGCCATCCCCGCCGGCGGACTGTCCGATGGGTTCAGCCCGCGGCCACGCCCGACGATCCGCAACGTGGCGGAGCGGGCAGGAGTCTCCAAGTCGCTGGTGTCTCTCGTGCTGCGGGGCTCCCCGCACGTAAGTGAGCACCGCAGGGAGGCGGTCCTCCAGGCCGCCCGGGAGCTCGGCTACCGCCCGAACGCGGTCGCCCGCAGCCTGGTCGAGGGGCGCACCCATCTGGTGGGCGCGCTCGTGGCCGACCTGCACAACCCCTTCTACGCGGAGTTCCTCGACGGCCTGCAGGAGAGCCTGCACGGCGACGGGCTGCGGCTGCTGATCGGCAGCGGCCGCTGGGACCCGGCGTTCGAGGACGAGGCCGTCGAGGCGTTCCTCGAGCTGCGGGTGGACGGCCTGGTCCTGCTCGGGGTCGCGCCGTCCAGCGACACGCTGGCCGAGGCCGCGGCCTATACGCCCACCGTGGTGGTCGGCGAGCGCGACGTCGAGCTCGAGGGCGTGGACATCGTCGTCGACGACGACCAGCTCGGCGCCCGCTACGCCGTGGACCACCTGGTGGAGCTGGGCCACCGGCGCATCGCCCACATCGAGGGCGCTCCTTCGTCGGCCGCCCGCTGCCGGTGCGAGGGCTATCTGGTGGCCATGCGCCGCCACGCGCTGGCGCCGTACATCATGGTCGAGCACGGCGACTTCAGCGAGGAGGGCGGCCGGCGCGCGGCGCTGGCGCTGCTGAAGCGCGACCCCCGGCCGACGGCGATCTTCGCGGCGAACGACATCGTGGCCATGGGCGTACTGACCGCGGCGAGCGAGCTGGGGCTACGGGTGCCCGAGGACCTGTCGGTCGTCGGATATGACAACACCCATCTCGCGGCCGTCACCCACATCTCGCTGACCAGCGTGGACCAGCCCCGGCGGGCCATGGGCCGCTCGGCGGCGGCACTGCTGAGCGACCGCATCACCGAGCCGGGCAAGACCGCCCGGCTGCGGCAGGTGAGCCCGCAGCTCGTCGTACGGCGCAGCACCGGGCCCGCTCCAAGTGGTGGCCAAAGCTAGGTCAATCACCGACGTGTCCCCTCGCGGCCGGTGTTGACTTCAGCCGTGGCGCCGGCCCCCGGCGGGTCGCGGAAGGGCTGCCCGCGGACCGGCGACCGGGAATCGGGGGGATTCATGCGTGATCCTGAGTTGGTCTCCTGCGCTCAGCGGGCCGCCGGCGAACTGGAGCGGGCCTGGGCGCACTGGAGGGAGAGCCGGGGGCTGGGCAGCGAGGACGTCGCCGAGTCGGTGGCGAGCTACGTCGCCCACTCGATCGACCACCCCTGGGGACGGCCCCGCGTGGTGCTGGGCCTCGACGCCGAGGACGCCCGTGAGCTGGCCGCTCTCCTGCATCGGCAGGAGGTCCCCGAGCCGGCGTGGGTGGGCAGGTTTCCGGCGTAACGGTCTGATCACGACTCCGTTCCGGTTAGGTTGGGGAGACCACACCTCCGGGAAGGGATTTCGACCGTGATCAGACGACCACTCGCCGCCGCAGCCCTGGCCCTGTGCGGGGTTGGAGCCGTCGCCTGCGGCGGCGCTGAGGTCTCCGACACGGGGGCCGCGGCCCCCGCCACCTCATCCCAGCTCGGACGGCCGGCCGCGACCCAGGACCAGTCTGACGCCGCCGGGACGACCGTCCCCACCACCCGTACGGCCTCCTCCGAGACGGAGGCCCTGCCGCTGACGGGGAAGGTCGTGGTGATCGACCCGGGCCACAACGGCGGCAACTTCCGCCACACCAAGGAGATCAACCAGCTGGTCGACATCTTCAACCAGAAGAAGGCCTGCGACACGACCGGCACGTCGACGAACGACGGCTACACCGAGGCGGCCTTCACCTGGGACGTGTCCAACAGGCTCGCGAAGCTCCTGAAAGCCGAAGGGGCCACGGTCAAGCTCACCCGGACGAGCAGCACCGAGTGGGGTCCCTGCATCAACCAGCGGGCCGCCATCGGGAACAAGGCCCACGCGGACGCGGCGATCTCCATCCACGGCGACGGCGCGGCGGCGAACCTCCGCGGGTTCCACATCATCATGCCGAAGAAGATCGGCGGGCCGGTCGATCCGGTCGTGAAGGACTCGGCGCGGCTCGGTCAGAACGTGCGGGACGCCTTCCGCAGCGGCACCGGCCTGCCGTACTCGACCTACATCGGCAAGCAGGCGCTGAACTACCGCAGCGACCTCGGCGGGCTCAACCTGTCGACGGTGCCGAAGATCTTCATCGAGTGCGGCAACATGCGCAACGCCAAGGACGCCGCCAGGTTCAAGGACCCCGCGTTCCGCGCGAGGATGGCGCGGTCGCTGGCGAAGGGCCTGGCGGACTACCTCACCTCCGCCCGCTGATCGCGCCTCAGGGCCCTCAGCGGCTCTCGGCGGCTCTCAGGGGGCTGTGGACGGAGTGGCGGGACCGCCGATGGGGTTTGGCATCATCGGCGGCATGAAGCATCTCCTTCCCCTGCCGAGGCTCGTCGAGACGGGCTCGGGGTCGGCCGAGATCGCGCCCGGCTCCGCCGTGTCGGGCCCGGCCCCGCTCACCGACGCCGTACGGCTCGCGCTCCCTGTGCTCGACCTCAGGCCCGGCGACGCCGCCACGTCGGCCGTGCGGGTGGAGGAGGACCCCCGGCTCGGGCCGGAGGCCTATGCGATGACGATCGCCGGCGACGGCGTGCGCATCGCGGCCGGAGACCGGGCGGGCGCCTTCTACGCCGGGCAGACGCTGCGGCAGCTCCTGCCGGCCGAGGCGTTCCGGTCGGCCCTCGTGCCCGGGACGTCCTGGACGGTCCCCTGCGGGCGGGTGGAGGACGGGCCCGGGTTCTCCTGGCGCGGCGCGCACGTCGACGTGGCCCGCAGCTTCCTGCCGAAGCGGGAGGTGCTGCGGATGATCGACCTGATGGCGCTGCACAAGCTGAACCGGCTGCATCTCCACCTGGCCGACGACCAGGGCTGGCGGGTGGAGAGCAGGGCGTTCCCGCTGCTGCACGAGGTGGGCTCGCACCGCCCGCGGACGATCACCAGCCACAAGGGGGAGGAACTCGCCTTCGACGGCGTCCCCCACGGCGGCCACTACACGCTCGCCGACCTGGCGGAGATCGCGGCATACGCCCGGGCGCGCGCGGTGACCGTCGTGCCGGAGATCGACGTGCCGGGGCACGCCTCCGCCGTGCTTGCCGCCTATCCCGCGCTGGCGTCCCGGCCGGAGGAGCGCTACGAGGTGCTGGACCGGTGGGGCATCTCGCCGGCGATCCTGTCCCCGCTTCCGGCGACCGTCGACTTCCTGACCACCGTGTTCGCCGAGATCGCCGACGCCCTGGGCGAGGTGCCCTACTTCCATATCGGCGGCGACGAGTGCGTCCTCGACGACTGGGCGGCATCGGCCGAGATCTCGGCCCACCAGGCCTCGCTGGGCCTGGAGAGCACGGGTGACCTGCACGCCTGGTTCCTGCGGCGGCTCGCCGACGCGCTGGCCGAACACGGCAGCCGCACGGTGGTGTGGGACGAGGCGTTCGTCAGCGGCAGGCTGCGGCCGGACACGATCGTGATGCCCTGGCGCGGCGAGCACGTCGCCCGCCGGGCCGCGGCGGCGGGACACGACGTGGTGGCGACGCCGGTCTTCCCGATGTACTTCGACTACGCCGAGGCGGCCTCGCCCGAGGAGCCGGCCGGCCTCGGAGACGCGATCACCGTGGCCGATGTGGCGGCCTTCGCGCCCGCGCCGCCCGAGTGGCCGGAGGAGGAGCGTGCCCGGGTGATCGGCGTCCAGTTCCAGCTGTGGAGCGAGCGCATCCCGGACGGCCGGACGCTCGACTACCGCGCCTGGCCCCGGGGCTGCGCGGCGGCCGAGGTCGCGTGGACCGGCGGCCCGGCCGGGCCCGAGGACTTCGCCCGCCGCGTCGAGGCCCACCTGGCGCGGCTGGACGCGTTCGGCGTGGAGTATCGCCCGCTGTCCGGCCCCCGGCCCTGGCAGCGGGGCGGCAGCGGATGGCGTCGCCACCGCCCGGGCGCCGTCGCCGTGCACGACGTGATGCGCCACCTGCACGAGCTCAGCCTGTCGGCCGACTCCACCCGGCCCAGCCTCTAACGACGCGCCGCGTCGGCGACGCGCCGCACGCGGGGGCGGTCGCCCAGCACGTCGGTGCTGTCGACGTACTGGTCCACCGCGCCGGTCAGAGGCAACCGCCGCACCTCCGGATCGGCGATGGTCTCCAGCAGCGCCTCGGTGAAGCGCTCGGCGCGCAGCACCCGGTAGGGCCGGTTGTGGTAGGGCCGGGTCCGCGGATCGACGGGCGCGGTGAGGCCGAGGGCGTTGTGCAGGGCCGCGAGGGCCTCGTAGGCGCCGGCGAGGTGGTGCTCGCGGTCCCGCCGCCCGGTAGCCGACATGGCCGCCCTGAGCACGGGCGCCAGAGCCGGGGCGCACGGCAGGGCGGCGAAGGCGCTGCCCAGCCACTTGCCGTACGGCGGGTAGCGGCGGTGCATGAGCAGGGCGAGCCGGATGAGGTCGCGCACCAGGCGAGCGCAGGTGACGGCCGAGCCCAGTTCGTCACCGGCCTCGCCGGCGCGGCCCACGAACGCCTCCTCCTGGCATATCCGCCGCCATTGGCAGGCCAGGATGTAGCGCCAGACGTCGCCGGGATACCAGGCGAGGCGCCGGCGCACCGGCAGGAGCAGGCCCAGGCCGTCGTGGAAGACCTCTCCCGCCGTGATCTCCGCGAGCGTCTGGGTGGGCGTCGCCAGCCAGTCGGACAGGCCGACGCCCGCGATCGGGTCGAACCCGAGATGCCCGGTGAGCCACGCGGTCAGGTCGGCCACCACGACTCCGTGCCGGAGCGGCCCGTCCGACGTCTCCATGTGCCGGGTGCCGTCAGCCCCGGGCGGGCCGAAGTTCGTGGGATAGCCGAGGAAGTCCGGCGGCAGGCTCCCGGCGAGCGCGGCGTCCACGGCCTCGCCGTGGACGGCGGCGTCCTCGGGGCTCAGGAACAGTTGCAGCCGTGGACCCCAGTCGTGGTCGGTGGACCGCTCGGTGTCGTACCCGAGCACCTCCGAACCCGGCCCGAGGAGGGCCGCCGTGTGTGTGAGGCCGCCGAAGCGCCGCGCCAGCAGCGGTGCCACCGCCTCCAGGTAGAACCGCCGCGACAGCTCCAGTCCGCGCACGTGCCCGTCTCCCATGGCCGACATCCTCCGCAGACTCCGTCGCACGGGGCAACCGGCTTTTCCCCGGGTCACCGCGCGTCTGCGCGGGCCCGCAGGTGCCGGTGGAGATACGGCGGGCACTGTCACGATCAGGCGTGCCGGGGACGCGGCGGGCGGGGTGTCACGCTCCGTCGAGGACCTCGGCGACGATGGCGGCCGCGATCTTCTCCGCGTCGAGGCCCTGGTAGGTGTCGATCACCTCGCGGATCCTCGCGGTCAGGCGCAGGTCGGCCTGTGCGGCGTCGCCGATGTGGCGCCCGGCCACCGCGACGGCGGCGGCGAGTTCGTAGGCCTCGGCCGGCCCGAGACCCTGCGGATCGACCTCGACGAGGACGCGCGCGCCGTTCTTCGGCGAGACGCGGACCTTCCACCGTCCGGACGGGCCGGAGACCGACAGCGTGTCCTTCCGCAGGGCCGGCGGGAACAGGACGACGGCCATCCGGCCCGCCGCGGCGAGGACCCGCTCGGCGAGCCTGCGTACGTCCTTCTTGGCGACGACGATCCTCCCGGAGCGGTTGATGATGCTCACGGAATCACCGCTGTCGGCCACGGCGATCCGCTCGCCGTCGGCCTGGTCGTAGATGGCGCTCATGGGGGGTCGCTCGCTTAGCTTTGTCGGGGCGGGCTGCGAGACTCCGCGCATGCATGATCTCGTACTTTCGGAGCGCATGATCGTGATTCGCCTTTCCGCGGGCGACGGCCGCGGCGGGCGGACCGCGTGAGCGCGTCCGAGCGGTTCAGCCTGCGGCCGAGCCCGGAAGAGTGGCGGCGAGACTGGATCGCCCGTGGCGAGCTGCGCGACCAGCGCTTCGAGCTGCCGCCCGGAGTGCCGGGCGTGTGCTTCGACCGGGCCCGGCTGGTGAACGTCGACTTCTCCGGAACGCGGTTCGCCGACTTCAGCTCTCATTCCAGCGAGTTCGAGGGATGCGACTTCACCGGCGCCACCTTCGAGCATCTGTCGATGGGCGCCACCGCCGCCGGAGGGACGTGGGACCGCGTCAGCTGGCCGCAGTCGGTCTTCCGCGACTGCGTGTTCCGGCGTACGCGCTTCGCGCCGCTCACCTCGTTCGGCAACGTGCGGTTCGAGAGGTGCGTGTTCGACCGAGCCCGGCTGAGGCAGCAGACGTTCACGATGCAGGCCGAGTTCCTCGACTGCGTCTTCTCCGGGCGGCTCCGCGAGATCAACTTCTGGGGTCGCCCCATGGATGAGCAGGCCGCGCTGGGCAGGGAGCGCAACGCGTTCACCGGCAACGACTTCACCGCCGCCGAGCTGGACGACGTCGCCTTCAGGCACATCGACCTGCACGCGCAGCGCTGGCCCCCGCCCGGCTGTGCGCTCCTCGACCGTGTGACCGCGCGGGTGCGGGCGGTGCTGCCGCTCGTGGAGACCTGGCCGGTCGAGAAGCACCGGGAGAAGGCCCGCTTCAGCCTGGAGTTCCTCGCCGGAAACGCCGTGGAGCGCAACGACGACCACGCGGTGGTGAGCCCGCCGGACATGGGCCGCAGGCTGCCGCCCGCCCTCCGCGAGGAGCTGTTCGAGGCGTTCAGGGGCACATCCAGCAGTACATCCCCTGGTTGAGCCGTATGGCCGTGCGGGCCAGGTCGCGCAGGGCCGTGAACTGCTCGACCTCGAACTCGTCGAGCAGTTCCTCCTCGGCGTACTCGCGCAGCCGCGCGTCGTCCACGGCGGCGAGCGCCTCGACGGTCTCGGACGCCATGCGCTCCAGGGCCGGCCCCTCGTCGTCCCCCACGACCGTCTCGGCGTCGCCGAACTCGCTGAGGTCGCGTCCGCTGAGCTCGGCGACCAGCGTGTCGAGCTCGTCGAGCCACCCCTTGCAGTCGACGTACGGCAGGTCGACCGCACCCGGCCCGGCGGACAGGGCACGCCGGGCTGACGGGTCGGAATCGGCGGTGAAGTAGTCGACCAGGGCACCCATGGCGGATCACCCTACCGGCGGCGCAGGCGGGCGGGCGCGGGTGGCGTCGACGCGACCGATGGGCGCGGCCGAAGCTCACACGAGCGTGTAGCCGGCCTCCTCGACGGCCTTGCGCACGGCGTCGTCGGCGACGTCGCCGGAGACGTCGAGGCGGCCGCTGTCGAGATCCACCTCGACGCCGGTGACGCCGGGGATCTCGCCGACCTCCTCCTTTACCGAGCTCACGCAGTGGCCGCAGGTCATGCCCTGCACGGTGTAGGTCTTGACGCCCATGGGGCTCTCCATTCTCGGGAGAAGGGGATTCATGCGGTGCGGCCGACGATCTCGCGGACCGAACCGTAGCCGTGCCGTCGCAGCCGGCGGGCGAGCTGCCGGTTGATCCGCGACGGCCACAGGGGGCCCTCGTAGATCAGGCCGGTGTAGCCCTGCACGAGGGTGGCACCGGCCAGCAGCCGCTCCCAGACGTCGTCGACGTCCTCCACGCCGCCGACGGAGACGAGCGTGAGCCGGTCGCCGGCCTTCTGGCGCAGGCGGCGCAGCACCTCCAGCGAGCGGGCCTTGAGCGGCTGTCCCGACAGGCCTCCCGCCTCGGTGCTCGCGACGCCCTCGCGGCTGATCGTGGTGTTGGTCGCGATGACGCCCGCCAGCCCGAGCTCGGCGGCGAGCTCGGCCACGGCGTCCACGTCCTCGTCCGCCAGGTCCGGCGCGATCTTCACGAGCAGCGGGGTGCGCCCCGCCGCCTCCTTCACCGCCGACAGCAGCGGCCGCAGGCGGTCCACGGCCTGCAGGTCGCGCAGGCCCGGGGTGTTGGGCGAGCTCACGTTGACCACGAGGTAGTCGGCGAGCGGCGCGAGCCTGCGCGCGCTGTCCACGTAGTCGCGCACGGCACCGGACTCGGGCACGACCTTGGTCTTGCCGATGTTGACGCCGACCACGGCCGGAATGTGGCGCACCCTGCGCAGCCGCTTGGCGGCGGCCGCCGCCCCGGCGTTGTTGAAGCCCATCCGGTTGATGATCGCCCGGCTCTCGGGCAGGCGGAAAAGCCGCGGCCGGGGATTGCCGGGCTGGGCGTGCGCGGTGATCGTGCCGACCTCGACGTGCCCGAATCCGAGCGCCGACAGCGGCTCGGCGCATCCGGCGTCCTTGTCGAACCCGGCGGCGAGCCCGAACGGCGAGGCGAAGTGGACGCCGAACGCCTGGACGCGCAGCGACTCCGCCCTCGGCGCGAGCAGCCGATGCAACAGCCGCACGAGGGGCGGGAACATCCCGAGCAGGCGGAGCAGCCTGATCGTGAGGTGGTGGACGGCCTCCGCGTCGAGGCGGCTCAGGACCTGCGTGAACACGAGTCGATACATCACGGCAAGACTATCGCCCGGTCACGGCCCACCTCCGTCCGCCGGCCCCACCGGCCGTACGTCCGGTCAGTTGGGCCGGGGACGGGCCTCGGCCGTGGGCTGAGGCAGCGGCACGTGCGACGCCGTACGGATGGACAGCGCGGAGTCGAAGCCCAGCAGCCGCAGCAGCCGCAGCACCGGCGGGGCGGGGCGGACGAAGGTCACGCCGCCGCCCCACTCCCGCACGCGCGCGTCGGCCCACAGGAGGCTCCGCGCGCCCGCGCAGTCGAGGAAGCCGACCCCGGCCAGGTCGACCTCGACGTGCCCGGGCCGGTAGGTCCCCAGCACCTGCCGCAGGCAGGCGTGGAACTCCGGCACCCCCGACACGTCGAGGTCGCCGTTCACGGCCATCCGGATGCCGGCCTCAGACGACGTGGTCTGGATTCGCAACATTCCTCTGGCCCTGCTCGCCCAGCAGCTCCGCCGCGAGCTCGGACACCTTCCGTCTACTGTCCCTGGCCTGCTTGCGCAGCCCGGTGAATGCCTGCGAGGCCGTCAGATCGTGCTTGCCCATGAGATAGCCGATGGCCCGCTCGATCACGACCCGGTAGTCCAGGGCGTACTGGAGCTGGTCGGCGAGCTCCGCCTTCTCGTCCGCCTCCATCGACGCCACGAGGACCTGCTCGATCACGTGGGCGTACGCGTGGAGGGCCTGGGTGTCGCTCTCCTGCCACTCGTGCGGCGCGTCCTGGTAGACGTTGAGGGTGCCCACGGGCACGCCGCCGAGCCGGATCGGCACTCCCGCCACCCCGCGCACCTCGGGGTGCAGCAGTTCACGCAGGGCCGGCCACCGCCGGTCGTCCCGCACGTCGACCGTCGTCACCGCGGTGTCGCCCACGTACGCCGCCACACACGGGCCCTGGCCCGTCACCGCCTGAGCGCGCTCGAGGCTGCGGCCACGCTCGTCGGTGGCGAAAAGATAGCGAAGTGTGCGGTCCTCCTCGGCGAACATCAGGCCGGCGCCGGAGTATCCGAAAAGCCGGTCGACCACTTGGACGATGCGCTCAAGGTGGTGCACGATCCCGGTCGCCGCCCTGTCCTTCTGCAGACGTCGCAGGCTGGCGACAAGAGCCTCAGGATCGATATGGGTCATTCCGTATCCTCTCGTGAACCTCACCTCGCACCGCTGTGGCCTGGGGGAGAGGCGCCGATTCGGCCATCACAACTGCCCGGAGGGGGCTCGATCAGTCCTGATCTCTGCCAGGACCTGAAGAACGATGACCATCAGCTCGCCGAGACGTGATCCGGCCTCCGCCTCCGTGCGGTCCCAGGCGCGCCCGTCGCGGGCGTAGAAGTCCAGGACGCCGATGAGTTCGCGATCCTCGATGAGCGGTACGGAGAGGACGGCCCGGACCGGCGGGGCGTGGACGGCCACGTGCGGGAACCCCATGGGCCTCGCGGCGTGCAGATCGGGGATCGCGACGAGGCCGCCACTGGCGGCGCTCTCGATGGCGGGACCGTCGCCCACGGACTCCTGGGCGGACTCCAGCAGTACGCCGTCGTCGTCGGTCGCCCCGATCGCGCGGAGGCGGTCCTGGCCGTCGAGCAGCATCAACGCGGCGCCGTCGACCCCGAAGAGGTCGGCCATGCCGGTGAGGATGTTCTCGAGAAGAGACGACGCGTCCGAGGCCATCGCGAGCCCACTTTCAGATGATCAAGCGGCCGCGGACACAGGGCGGAGTGCCCTAAGCCTAGTGGGCTCCGAGCAGTGGTAGCCAGGTGATCCCCAGGGTTGCCGAAAGGGTTGGCCGGCAGAACTGGAGAGGACACGAGAAATCCGCCCTCCTGCGGGGGGAAGGCGGATCGGGAACGGACGGGGCAACGGGGCCTGCTCTCCCCCGCCGCGGCCACCGACTCTGCTCGAGCGCAGCGTCGAGGACCACGTTCGGGGAGCTGGAGTCGCCCCTGGCGCCGCTGTCGCCGGACGAGCGCGGGCAGTTGTCGGCCCTGCTCGCCCGGCTGTCGCACAGCATGGCCCCGCGCTCCGGGACTAACGCTTGGCCTTCTTGCCCTCCGGGGTGACGGCGTACCACTCGCCGCCGAAGTCCTTCAGGCCCTGGCCGAGCACGTCGCCGGCCTTCTGGTCCTTCGCGTAGTAGTAGAGCGGGTGCTTGTTGTAGGTCACCTGCGTGGTGCCGTCCTCCCGGTGGAGCGTCCCGAGCAGGTTCGCGTGCACGCCCGTACCGGCCTGGGGCGCACCGGCGGTGAGCACGGGCGGCCACGCGGCGGCGCACGCCTGGGTGCAGGCGGACGCGCCGCCCTTGTCCTTGGTGAACAGGTACACCGTGCGGCCGTCCACGCCGACCAGCACGCTGCCGAGCGAGGTGGGCGCCGCGTCGATGCGCGCGGGCCCCGTGGGGGACGCCTGGACGGGCGATGTCGGCGACGCCGAGTATCCGGTGGCGGACGGCGTCGTCCCCGAGGGGTACTCGGAGGGCTCGGGCGTCTGCGACTCGTTGAGCTGGTCGTTGGCGACGCGGCTGGCGCCCTCGTCGCCGGCACCGCCGCATCCGGCGGCCAGCAGGCTGATCGCGACCGCGCCGGCATACAGCAGTTTCCTCATGTTCGGCCTCCTGGGAAGTGAGCGAGTCGGCTCCCAGGAGACACGCGGCGAGGGCGGCCCCGCCGCCCGGACGCGAGGATCCGGGACATGCCTTTGCCGTTTCGTGGGTTCCGCCTCACGGACCTCTCGCCGCCCCTGGGGCGAATCAGCGACCAATGCGGATGAACCGCCGGATTCGGGGAAATCGGAGTAAGCCGTACGGGCGCGGCGGTGCGCCCCGACACGTGAACCGATCGCGGGGAGGTGCCGAGGTCACCGGCGCGTGCGATGCGATGCTGAGGCTGCGACGCCCGCCGGCGCGGCCGTCCGGCCCCGCGGGGGCGACGTCCCTGGCGAACCGCCCCCTTCGCCCGATCTCGCGTTGACAGACAAGGAGCGTCCGGATGGCCGAGCGCACGCAACCGTCCACCGTGGAACCGTCCCAGCTGAGGCGCCGCCTCGGCCGTACGGGAGTGTGGCTGTCCTCTCTGGCGGCGACCCCGGCGGCACGGGCGAGGAAGGCCGCGGCGGAGATCGAGGAGCTCGGATACCCGGCGCTGTGGATCGGTGAGACCCCGGCCGGACGAGAGGCGTTCACGCACGCCGCGCTGTTGCTGTCGGCCACCGGACGGCTGCACGTGGCCACGGGCATCGCCAACGTCTACGGCCGCGACCCCGTCGCCGCCGCCAACGGCGCCGCGACCCTCGCGGAGGCGTGGGACCAGCGGTTCGTGCTCGGCCTCGGCGTCAGTCACAAGCCGCTGGTCGCCCCTCGCGGCCACGACTACTCCGCGCCGCTCGAGTACATGCGGGACTATCTCGACGGGATGGACCGGGCGTCGATCGAGCTGCCGCAGGCGGAGACGCCGCCCCGGATGCTCGCGGCGCTCCGGCGCCGGATGCTCGAACTCGCGGCGCGGCGCACCCAGGGCGCCCACACCTACTTCGTGCCACCCGAGCACACCGCCAAGGCCCGCGAGATCCTCGGACCGGACCCGGTCCTCGCCCCGGAGCAGGCCGTGGTGGTCGAGGCGGACGCGGACCGCGCACGGGAGATCGCCCGCGAGTACGCCGCGATGTACCTCTCCCTGCCCAACTACACCAACAACCTGCGCGAACTGGGCTTCTCCGACGACGACCTCGCGGGCGGGGGCAGTGACCGGCTCATCGACGCGATCGTGGTCTGGGGCGAGCCGGAGACGATCGCCGAGCGGGTACGCGCCCACCACGACGCGGGGGCCGACCACGTGTGCGTTCAACCACTGGCCGACTCGGTCGGCACGCAGATCGAGCACCTTCGGCTGCTGGCCCCCGCCCTCCTGGGGTGACGGCGTGACCGCGGCGACTCCCGGGCGGGGACGCGGAGAACACGGCGGGCAGGAGCCTCTGACCCCGCCGGACCCGACGGGCCTGGAGGCGTGGATACGCCAGGTTCTCGGCCTGGCCGGCGCCCGGGCCTCCGCGTTCGCCCCGCCCCTGCCGCTCACCCCGTCCGCCGACCGGGACCACCCGGGGGACGCGGACCGCTTGGACCCCGACGGGCAGGCCGAGTAGGCCGGGCAGACGGTCAGGCCGCCTGACGCACCTGCTCGGCCAGCCGTTCGAGGCTGTCGTCCAGCGCCCGCTCCACCGCCTCGGCCGGGGGCGCGTGCCGCTCGTCGAAGAAGGACAGGTGGACCGTCACGTCGCTGCTGTCGTCGTCGATGCCGGCGACCTGCAGCCATCCGGCGTACCGGTCCACATCGCGCGTGCCCCACTCCATCCGCAGTTGGTCCTGCTCGGCCCGCAGCAGCGCGCGTTCGTCCTGTCCCGTCTCGTCCTCGTGGACGGTGACCGCGGGCGGCTCCTCCGCGTGTACGTGCAGCTCACGGGGCATCCAGAGATCGAGTTTGCCGACGTCGCACGCCTGGCGGAACACCTGGTCGGCCGGCGCGGGCATCCTGCGGGACCGCTCGAACTCGGTCATGGTCCGTCACTCCTCCCTCTGACGACGTAGGGAGCCCCTACCCGCCGCCGTCCGGTCCATCCTCCGTCTCACCACGCGAGGCCGCGCAGCGGCCCCGAGCCGGTCCCACGACGTCGGCGCCTGGTGGGCACCCCCTCCCCGGACGGATGCGCACGGCGGCGTAGGGTCCGGTCCATGACCGATCATTACGATGTCGTCGTCCTCGGCGCCGGGCCCGGCGGCTACACCGCCGCGGTCCGTTCGGCCCAGCTCGGGCTCAGCACAGCGGTCGTCGAGGAGCGCTACTGGGGCGGTGTGTGCCTCAACGTCGGCTGCATCCCCTCCAAGGCGCTGCTGCGCAACGCCGAACTCGCCCACATCCTGACGAACGAGACCAAGACGTTCGGCATCCAGGCGGACGGCCCGATCACGCTCGACTACGGTGCGGCCTTCCGCCGCAGCCGCCAGGTGGCGGACGGGCGCGTCAAGGGTGTCCACTACCTGATGAAGAAGAACGGCATCACCGAGTATGACGGCCGCGGCACCTTCACCGGCCCGGACTCCATGGAGGTGCGCGGCGCGGACGGCTCGGTGCGCACGGTGACGTTCGACCACTGCATCATCGCGGCCGGGGCGACGACCCGCCTGCTGCCGGGGACGTCCCTGTCCGAGCGCGTGGTGACGTACGAGGAGCAGATCCTCAGCGAGGCGCTGCCGGAGAGCGTGATCATCGCGGGCGCCGGGGCGATCGGCGTCGAGTTCGCGTACGTCCTGCACAACTACGGCGTGAAGGTCACGATCGTCGAGTTCCTCGACCGGATGGTCCCGCTGGAGGACCAGGAGGTCTCGGCGGAGCTGGCGCGGCGCTACCGCCGGCTCGGCATCGAGGTGCTGACCTCCACCCGGGTCGAGTCGATCGACGACAGCGGCGACAAGGTGCGGGTCACGGTCTCCAGGAACGGCGAGACCTCCGTGCTGGAGGCCGACAAGGTGCTGCAGGCCATCGGCTTCCAGCCGCGCGTCGAGGGATACGGCCTGGAGCACACCGGCGTACGGCTGACCGAGCGGGGCGCGATCGCCGTCGACGGCCGCTGCCGCACGAACGTGCCGCACATCTTCGCCATCGGGGACGTCACCGCGAAGCTCATGCTGGCGCACGCCGCCGAGTCGATGGGCGTCATCGCCGCCGAGACCATCGCGGGCGCGGAGACGATGGAGCTCGACTACGTGATGATCCCCCGGGCGACCTACTGCCAGCCGCAGATCGCGAGCTTCGGCTACACCGAGGCCCAGGCGCGCGAGCAGGGCTTCGACGTGAAGGTGGTCAAGTTCCCGTTCACCGCCAACGGCAAGGCCCACGGCCTGGGCGACCCCAACGGGTTCGTCAAGGTGCTCAGCGACGCGAAGTACGGCGAGATCCTCGGCGCCCACCTCATCGGGCCCGAAGTGACCGAGCTGCTGCCCGAGCTGACCCTGGCCCAGCAGTGGGACCTCACCGTGCACGAGGTGGCGCGCAACGTCCACGCCCACCCGACCCTGGGCGAGGCGGTGAAGGAGGCGATCCACGGTCTGGCCGGACACATGATCAACATGTGAGCCGGTCGGCGCCGGTGGCGGCCGGTCAGCCGCCGGTGGGTGGTCCGTCAGCGCCGGGGCCGACGCTCTTCTCGTGGCCGCGACACCAGGCGGCCTCCGATCCAGAGGAGCGCGCATGACGACCCCATCGGTTCTGATCTCCGGCGCGAGCATCGCCGGGCCCGCCGTCGCCTACTGGCTGCGCCGGCACGGCTTCGCCCCCACGGTCGTCGAGCGGGCTCCGGCCCTGCGCGAGGGCGGCCAGGCGGTCGACTTCCGGGGGGCGGTCCACATGAACGTGCTGCGGCGGATGGGCGTCCTGGACGAGATCCGCCGCCTGCGCACCGATCCCGGCCCGTGGCGGGTGGTCGACTGGCGCGGCGAACAGGTCGTCGCGCTGCCCACCGAGTTCGCCGGCGGCGAGGTGGAGATCCTGCGCGGCGACCTCGCCCGCGTGCTGTACGACCTCACCAGGGACGACGTGGAGTACGTCTTCGGCGACTCCATCGCGTCCATGACCGAGACCCCGGACGGGGTGGAGGTGACCTTCGAGCGTGGAGCGCCCCGGACGTTCGACCTCGTGATCGGCGCGGACGGCCTGCACTCGAACGTGCGGCGGCTGGCCTTCGGCCCCGAATCGCGGTTCGTGCGGCCGTCCGGCCACCACGTCGCGATCTTCAGTGCGCCCGACCACCTGGGGCTCGGCCGCGACACGCTGCTCTACAACGAGCCCGGCCGCGGAGTGGCGGCCGCGGGCGCCAGGGACGGGGCGACCGCCGGGGTGATGTGCGTCTTCCGTGCCCCCGGGCTGGAGTTCGACCACCGCGACGTGGCGCAGCAGAAGAAGATCGTCATGAACGAGTACGCGGGAGCGGGCTGGGAGGTCCCCCGGCTGATCGAGGCCGTCCCGGACGCGTCCGACTTCTACTTCGACTCGATCAGCCTCGTCCACATGGACCACTACACGAGCGGGCGGATCGCGCTGCTCGGCGACGCCGGCTACGGCGCCACCTGCGGCGGCATGGGGGCCGGCATGGCCGTCGTGGCCGCGTACGTGCTGGCGGGCGAGCTGGCCGCCGCCCGCGGCGACCACCGCGCCGCGTTCCCGGAGTACGAGCGATTGATCAGAGGGTTCGCCAAGGCGTGCCAGCGGGTCGCGGGCAACGCGGGCTCCTTCCTCGCCCCGGCGACGCGGGGCGCGATCCGGCGGCGCAATCTGGCCTACCGGGTGCTCACGGCCGGGCCGCTGATGCGCGTGCTCGACAAGATGAGCACCAAGGCGGCCACCTCGATAACGCTCCGGGACTATGCGGCCTGAAATGCGGAAATGCCGATTACCGAACAGGCATTCGGCTTCCGCGCCATTCACACAGGAAACACTTCCCACGGCGTCGATGAATGGTCGGTTACGCTGGGAATCAGGCCGTGCGCGAAATGCCGTGGCCGCGTACGGGCGAACAATGCGAGGGCGGCCCGATGGCGAGGGACGACGCGGAAAACACCGGCTCCCCGGTCGGCGCGAACACTCTGATGGCCCTCATGCGCGAACTGGTCTTCCCGCCGTGCGTGATCGAACGGTCCTCGGTGGTGCCGCAGGACGTCACCCGGCGTGAGAACGACGCGGAGCACTCCTTCGCCCTGGGCCTGGTCGCGGTCTGCCTCGCCCCGCTGATCGACCCGGCCCTGGACCCGGGCAGGATCGCCAGGTATGCGCTGGTCCACGACCTGCCGGAGGTCCACGCGGGGGACGTCTCGGTCTACGCCGACCCGGCGGAACGGGAGAAGAAGGCCGTACGCGAGGAGGAGGCACGGGAGATCATCACCCGCGACTTCGGCGGGACCTTCCCCTGGCTCGTCGAGGACCTGTACGGCTACAAGGCGCAGCGCGACCCGGAGAGCAGGTTCGTCTACGCGCTGGACAAGCTGCTCCCCCACGTCAACGTGCTGCTGGCCGACCACCATCCGCTGCGGCCGACCTGGGCGGCGTACAAGCACACCGAGATCACGGCCAGGCGGAAGATCCGCATGAGCTGCCCGGCACTGCTGCCGTTGTTCGACGAGCTGTGCCGGGAGTTCGCGCGGCGCCCGCACCTGTTCTCCGGTGGGGTGTCACCTGGCGTGGGAGATGACGATGTTCGCGACGGCGAGCAGGGCCGCTCCGCAGACGGCGCACAGCACCCTCACGGGCAGGCCGACGCCCGGCCCGAGCACGGCGGGCAGGGCGACGAGGACGGCCCCGGCCGCGCTGGCCGACACCCGCGTGAGGAGGCGCGACCGCGAGCGGCGCACGACCACAGGAAACCCGGCGCTCGTCGTCAGTGAGTCGCCTCCCGGCATCGGGCCCGCCCGGGTGTCGGCCGCCAGCGTGATCCCGACCCGCGCGAGCGCGTCGAAGCCCAGCATCTCGGGCCGCAGCCAGAACTCCACGGTGTCGTATCGCGACGCCACGTCGTAGGAGTCGTCGGACGCGATCTTGAGGAAGGTGCCGTCGGTCGTGCAGACGAGCCGCTTCGCGGTCGGCGTGTAGCCGTCGGAGTAGAAGCTGACCCGCATCTTCACCGAGTCGCCGTCGCTCAGGTGCAACCGGCCCTCGGCGTCGAGCGCGCCCGTCCTGTCCCTGCCCAGCAGCGGTTCCTCGGTGCGGACGAAGTAGGAGGACCTGTAGGTGGGATGCCGGGCGAGCCGACGGGCCACCCCGAGCCACGCGACGGGGTCGTCGCCCGGCCGCTCGTGCAGATGGAGGTCGGGGAAGCGGGTGGTGGCCGGATACCACCGCCCGCCGTTGGCCTCCGCGAGCCTGTCCACGAACCAGCCGCCCTTGGCCCTGATGTCCGCCTCGGCCAGCGGGAACTCCTCCAGGTTCGCGTAGTCGTCCACCCTGAGCCGGAACACGGCCATGTCGGCCACGCAGGCGGTCGCCACCACCGTCGCGAAGCGCACGGGCACGACGAAGGGCTCCGTCTCGGGCGACTCCCGATCCGCGAGGAAGGCCACGAGGCACCGCCGGCCGACCGCGGAGCCGTTCGCGATCGCCTGTTGCAGGGCGCCCGCCACGTAGTCGGTCTCGTACCGGAACTGGATGATCGCCCCTCTGGGCAGGGCCAGCGCCCTCAGGACGTCCTCCGCGTACCGCCGCCTGCTGTCGGACGACAGCAGCAGCACCGAGGGCCGGACCCCGGTCATGTTCACGTCCGAGATCATGTCCGCCTCCGAAGCTCGTCCAGGTCGCGCAGGCGGTCGTCGAGCGCGAGGAAGCGCGGCCACACCCGGTCCTTCGGCAGTTCGTCGAGGCGCAGGCTCGCCGCGGTCTCGTACCGCAGCCCCCGGTCCGCCAGTGCCCGGTGCTCGCCCAGGATGATCGGCTCGCGTACGCCGTCCGACTGGTCGCCGGTCAGGTCGATGACGAACCGCCGCGGGTCGTGGGCCGGGCCGATCTCGACCCAGCAGTGATGGCTCACGTCCTCGGCGTCGTCGCGGCCGACGCGCAGCCTTCCGTAGCAGTAGACGGGTTCGAGCAGCAGGTCGGCGCGGAGCCTGCGGGCGAGCCAGACGGAGGTGACCCCGCACTGGCCCCGGGGGTCGCCCTGGGGGACCGGCGACTCCTGATAGCGCGGATGGACCGTGCGGTCCGACCAGCAGGACTCCAGCATCCGGCGGTAGCCGAGCAGGCGGTCCGTCCACTGCGGCGAGGTGAAGTCCGCCTTGACGGGTCTGACGTGGTCGCCGCCGGAGTGGGTCCGGCGCGACACCCTGATCAGGCTCTCGATCCCGCCGACGCTCCGCTTCGCGGCCGAGGTGGCGCCGAGGACCATGAGCACGTTGTCCGGGGTGTCCAGGAGTTGCGGCACCGACACCCCGGATATCCGGCGTGTCTGGAAAAGGCCTTTGTCGTCGTAGCGATACGCCACGGGTGACAGGGCGATCGGCCTGAATCCCGACGCGAGGAACGAGGTGCCGTCGAAACCGAGCATGGGATTGTATGCCGTGATGACATAATCCCCGGCGTTTTCCGCCCTGATCTCCCGGACCGCGCGGGCGATGGTCAGGCTCATGAGGTTCGCCGGAATTCCCGCCAGCCCGTGCATTCTTGTCAGGACCATTATCCGGTCGGGATTCACGTCCAGCCCGTGCCCGGTGAGCGCGTCCAGGACGTACTGGCGGTCGCATCGCGAGAAGGCGACGTACGTGATCGGCATCGTCGCGCCCGGCAGGAAGAGCCCGAACTGGAGGACGGTGTCGGCCCTCTCACTGTGCAGGTAGTGCAGTCTCGACTGGACCAGATGGCCGATGCCCGGCCTGACCTCGGCGAAGCGCAGGCGGGTGCGGTAGCCGTCGCCGAACGACAGGCTCAGGTCCCGGTGCGCCTTGTTCACGTTGAGGAGGACGGAGGCGTGGGCCTGGTACGCGGCGTCCTCCGCGGACTGGCGCACCTGGGCCGCCCGGATGACGGCCTGCAGCCGTATCTCCTCGTACACCTTGTCCGGAGACCAGCCGGCGATGGCCGGCCTGCTCAACCGGGGCAGGTGCAGTCTTACCTGGATCTCCAGGGTCCGGAGGTCGACTCCGACCGTCTCGGCGTCCACGCGCATGCGCGTCCCCATCGCGCCGACGAAGGTCTCGACATCCGGATCACGAAGCCCGTCCACTCGCGCGCCCTCGCTTCGCGCTTTCTCCCTTCGCGGCGTACGCGTGGTCTTGGGCACTTCTTCTCCCGCAATCGCGAGAATCTTGTCAGTGACGCCGTCAAGGATAGAACTCGGACCGCACTCTGTCAGGGCGCTCGCCGAGTTGGTATCAGCTTTTATCGGACCCGCCGCAATTGCGGACGCATTTTCATTCGAGCCTCGACGGTGGCGGATAGAGGGCCGCGAGAGCGTGCGCGGCCGCCGCCATCTCGCGCCGCAACTCGGCCGGCTCCAGGACCTCCACCTCGGCCCCGAGCTTGAGGAACTCCGTCCGCGCGTGCGTCACCGACTCGACGGGCACCGTGGCGGTGACCCAGCCCCGCTCGTCCGGCGGGCCCGCCGTCTCGTCCACGGCCCCGGCGACGGCCGAGCTCATGACCTCCGCGAGCCGCTCCCTGCCCCCCGGCGACAGCCGGATCACCGCGTGCCCCCGCAGCAGCCGTGAGCGGAAGCCGGCCAGATGCTCGCGCCAGTGTCCCGCCAGGTCGAAGCCCTCCGGGCGCGCGAACGTCTCACCGGTCACCGTGAGCGCGAGGATCTGGCCGACCCGGTAGGTGCGCAGGGCTCCGTCGCACCGCGCGACGAGATACCACTTTCCCCCCTTCAGGACCAGCCCGTACGGCTCCAGCCTCCGCTCGACCTCGCAGGGCTCCGCCCAGCGGCGGTAGCGGACGTGGACGACCCGGGCGTTCCAGACGGCCTCGGCGACCTCCGGCAGGTAGGGCGAACGGTCGCCGTCGTAGTACCAGCCGGGCGCGTCGAGATGGAAGTGCTCCCGCACCCGCCGGGCCTCCTCCCGCAGACCGGCGGGGAGCGCGGCCTCGACCTTCAGCTCCGCCGCGGCCAGCAGAGCGCCGAGGCCGAGGTCGGCGGCCGGTCCCGGCAGCCCGGCCAGGAACAGCGCCCCGGCCTCCCGCTCGGTCAGGCCGGTGAGCCGGGTGCGGAAGCCGTCCATCAGCCGGTAGCCGCCCTCGTGCCCGGCCTCGCCGTACAACGGGATGCCGGCGGCGTGCAGCGACTCGACGTCCCGGTAGATCGTGCGAACACTCACCTCCAGCTCTTCGGCGAGCTGCCGGGCCGTCACCCGGCCGCGCGACTGCAGCAACAGGAGGATCGACAGCAGCCGGGACGCGCGCACAGTGTCAGGATTCCACTGTCACGACTCCACTGCCAGAAGATGTCAGCGAAGCGGTCCTACCGTGCCCGTCATGGCTTTCGCGGAGAAACTGCTTTTCGTGCCGCCCCCGATCGAGGTGAGCGGCTACCACGTCAAGCGCTACCACGTCACCGCCGACCCGGCCGGCATCGACCCCGAGGTCGAGAAGGCGGCGTACGCCGTCCTGCCCGAGCTGCTGCCGGAACCGGACGGCACGCCCCCGGCCGCCTTCGTCGTCCTCCACCGGGGCGGGGACGACGGGGCCTACATCAACGCCTACACCTGGGCGTGGGACAACGCCCTGCACTACGGCAACGCGGTGGCCGGTCAGCCCGTGCTGGGCTGCCCCGACCGGGATCCCACCCATTTCATCCGGCTGGAACGCCCGCTCATCGGCTGCGTCTGGGAGTTGCCGCCGATCCTGCACGAACGCGACGCGTGGGTGCGGCACATGCTCGCTCCCGGCGACCCCGACCTCGGCGCCTACCTCTCCGACACGCTCCCCGAGGGCACGACGGGAGGCCGCCGATGAAAGAACCACGAGTGCGACGAGCGCGTTGATCAGGGGTGACGCCCCGGGCACTTGACCAGGAGATCACCGCGGATGATCGTCGGGGCCTGGCTCCACGAACCGGTCCCCCTTCGACACCGGAGTGATTGATGCGCCGCGCCCTGGCCGTTCCGCTCGCCGCGTTCCTTGCCGCCTCCCTGCTCGCGGCGGCGGACCCCGCCCAGAGTCCGCCGCCCGCCCCACCGGGACAGGCCGGAGCCGTCGAGATCACGGTGAACGCGAACGCCGGGCTGGGCACCCTCCACGAGGCGGCGTACGGCGCCAACGCCGCCATCTGGGACCCGCACATGAACGACCCTGAGGTGGCGCGGCTGTACAAGCGGGCGCACATCGCCGCGGTGCGTTATCCCGGCGGGTCGTACGGCGACCTCTACCACTGGGAGACCCACACGGCGCCGGGCGGGACCGTGGCCCCGGGCACGGGGTTCGACCAGTTCATGGGCACGGTCAGGGCGGCGGGCGCGCAGGCCGTGGTGATCGCGAACTACGGCACCGGCACCCCGGAGGAGGCCGCCGGGTGGGTCCGCTACGCCAACAAGACCAAGAAGTACGGCGTGAAGTACTGGGAGGTCGGCAACGAGCTCTACGGCAACGGCCACTACGGCGCCACCTGGGAGACCGACGACCACCCGGACAAGAGCCCCGCGGCCTACGCCCGCACCACGCTCGAGTTCGTCCGGGCGATGAAGGCCGTCGATCCCACGATCAAGGTCGGGGCGGTGCTCACCATCCCCGGGAGCTGGCCGGACGGCGTGGTCGCCGCCGGCGACTCGGCCGGCTGGAACCACACGGTCATCCCGGTCGTGGCGCCCGAGATCGACTTCTTCACCGTGCACTGGTATCCGGGCACGAGCATCCCGGACACGACCGGCGACGTCGCCAAGCTGCTGGCGTCCCCGCCGGGG
Organism: Microbispora catharanthi; assembly: GCF_006334915.2. GTDB lineage: Bacteria > Actinomycetota > Actinomycetes > Streptosporangiales > Streptosporangiaceae > Microbispora > Microbispora catharanthi. The sequence goes on along the minus strand of NZ_VDMA02000027.1, from coordinate 40,683 downwards.
CTCGCCGAGATGCTGGCCCAGGTGCGGGCCGACGTGGCCGCCCTGGGCGGCCGCGACGTGCCGCTCGCGCTGACCGAGGTCGCCTCCAACATCGGGCGCAACGTGCACGCGGCCGGGCTGTTCGCCGCCGACGCCTACCTGACCGCGCTGGAGAACGGCGTCTTCACCGTGGACTGGTTCGACACCCACAACGCGGTCGAGAGGATCAGCACGATCGACGGCGAGACCGACTTCCAGGACATCGGCTTCCTGTCGCTCGGCCAGTGCGCCGACGGCGTCTGCGAACCCCCCGTCAACACGCCGTTCCCCTCCTACCACGGCATCGAGATCCTCGGCACCGCCGCCCGGCCCGGCGACGACCTGGTCAGGGCGGCCTCCGACCGGGCGAAGGTGGCCGTGCACGCCGTACGGCAGGCCGGCGGCGACCTGGCGGTCGTAATGATCAACAAGGACCCGGCCACCGCCTACCCCGTGCGGCTCCGCTACACCGGGTTCACCCCCTCCGGCCGGGCGCCGGTGACGTACACCTTCACGAGGGGGGCGGCCACGATCGTCCGGGCCGAGCAGGGCGACGCGTACACCCGGACGCTCCCGCCGTACTCGATCACGACCATGACCGTGCGGGCGGCGAAGGGCCCGAAGCCCGCACCGGCCCCGGGCACACCGACGGCGGACGGCGTCCCGGGCGGTGTCACGGTGAGCTGGCCGCCGGCCGGTCGCACCGTCGACAGGTACGTGGACAGGTATGAGGTGTACCGGCAGACGGGCGCGGACACCGTCCTGCTGGGCACGACCCGGGGCACCTCGCTGACGCTGCGCGGCCTGGAGCCCGGCGCCTCCTACACGGTCAACGTGCTGGCCAGGGACCGGGCCGGGCGGTTGTCGCGGCCGTCCGCGCCGGTGACCTTCACCGCCCCCACGCCGCCGGACAGCACCTGCGCGGTCCGCTACCGGGTGACGCAGGGCTGGGGGCGGGGCTTCATCGCCGAGGTTACGGTCACCAACCGCGGCGCGGCCGACCTCACGGACTGGGCGCTGACGTTCCGGTTCCCGGTCGCCGGGGAGCGGGTCTCCAGCGGGTCGGGCGGCACGTGGACGTCCGAAGGACAGGACGTGCGGGTCGTCCCCGGTGAGCAAGCAGGAGAAACGACCAGGACGATCCCGGCGGGCGGCTCTGTCACCGTCGGGTTCGTCGGCGCCAACGAGGGGGCCTACCCCTCTCCCACCGTGTTCCGCCTGAACGGCACCGTCTGCTCGACGCTGTGACCGGCGAATTCTTGGAGTGATCATGGAGTCGTCTTGCACCCGGCCGTGAGGGCCGGATGAGAGACTCCTGAGCAAGCGCCTGCCGTGTCAGGCGCGAACCCCGCGGCCCATCGCCAGAAAAAGCCGCCCGGTGTGGTAACGGCGAAACCGCTGGAAGCCCGCCCTCCTCGCCGCGAAGGCCGAGGAGGGCGGAGCCTATTCAGGGAGCACGTTCAGGAGGGGCCGCCGTCCGGGGGCCCGTATCCCCCGCCGCCGGGTGTCTCGATCTCCAGCACGTCGCCCGGCTCCACCCCGGCCGAGTCGCATCCCGCCAGATGGACGACGCTTCCGTCCGCGCGCCGCACCCGGTTGACGCCCAGCGCGCCCGGGGCGCCGCCGGCCATGCCGTACGGCGGCACCCGGCGGTGGCCGGACAGCACGCTGACCGTCATCGGCGCACGGAACCGGATGCGGCGCACGGCCCCGTCCCCGCCGCGCCACCGTCCGGCACCTCCGCTGCCGCGCCGGACGGCGAACTCCTCCAGCAGCACGGGGAACCGCCATTCGAGCACCTCGGGGTCGGTCAGCCGGGAGTTCGTCATGTGGGTCTGCACCGCCGCCGCCCCGTCGAATCCGTCTCCCGCCCCGGACCCCGAGGCGACGGTCTCGTAGTACTGGCGCCTTTCGTCGCCGAAGCTGACGTTGTTCATCGTCCCCGACCCCTCGGCCTGGACGCCGAGCGCGGCGTAGATCGCGCCGGTGATCGCCTGCGAGGTCTCGACGTTGCCGGCGACCACGGCCGCGGGGTACGCCGGGGCCAGCATCGACCCCTCGGGCACGACGATGCGCAGGGGCCGCAGGCAGCCGTCGTTGAGCGGGATCTCGTCGGCCACCAGGGTGCGGAAGACGTACAGGACGGCGGCGGCGACCACGGCCGACGGCGCGTTGAGGTTGGTGCCGAGCTGGGGCGAGGTGCCGGTGAAGTCGATCGTCGCGGTGCGGCGGGCGCGGTCCACCGAGACGCCCACCGAGATCACGGCGCCGGAGTCCATCTCGTAGCGGTAGCGGCCCTCGCTGAGGGCGTCGATCACCGCGCGGACCGCGCTCTCGGCGTTGTCCTGCACGTGCCGCATGTAGGCCCGCACGACGTCGAGGCCGAAGTGGCCGATCATCGCGCCGACCTCCTCGACGCCCTTGGCGTTCGCGGCGATCTGCGCGCGCAGGTCGGCCAGATTGGTCGCGGGGTCCCTGGACGGGTACGGCCCCTCGGTGAGCAGCCGCCACGTCTCCTTCTCGCGCAGGCCGTCACGGTCCGCCAGCAGCCGGCAGTCGAACAGCACGCCCTCCTCCCGCACGCTCCTGCTGCTCGCGGGCATGGAGCCGGGCGTCAGCCCGCCGATCTCGGCGTGGTGTCCGCGGGAGGCCACGAAGAACAGGATCTCCCGGCCCGCGTCGTCGAAGACGGGGGTGACGACCGTGATGTCCGGCAGGTGGGTGCCGCCGTGGTAGGGGTCGTTGATCGCGTACACGTCTCCGGGCCGCATCCCGCCGCCCCGGCGGCGCACCACCTCCTTGACGCTCGCGCCCATCGACCCGAGGTGCACCGGGATGTGCGGCGCGTTGGCGATGAGGTCGCCGCCGGAGTCGAACAACGCGCAGGAGAAGTCGAGCCGCTCCCGGATGTTCACCGACTGCGCGGTGGCCCCCAGCCGGGCGCCCATCTGCTCGGCGACGGACATGAAGAGGTTGTTGAAGACTTCCAGCATCACGGGGTCGGCTTCGGTGCCCACGCCGGCGGCCCGGGGGCGCGCCCGCTCCCGCTCCAGGAGGAGGTGCCCGTACGCCGTCACACCGGCCCGCCAGCCGTCGTCGACGACGGTGGTCGCGTCGGCCTCGGCCACGATCGCCGGGCCGCTGAGCGTGTCGCCGGGGCGCAGCCGTTCCCGCCGGTAGAGCGGCACCTCGCGCCACACGCCGCCGGTGTACATCCGCACGGTGATCGCCGTCCGCGCCCCGGCGGGGGCCGCGGAGGCGAGGTCCGAGAGATCGGGCTGCTCGGTCAGGCCCACCGCCTCCACGGAGACCGCCTCCGCGACCAGCGGCCGGTCCATGAGGAAGGAGTACGTCCGCAGGTGGGCGGCCTCGAACGCGGTCACCATCGTGTCCGTCCCGGTCAGGTCCACCTGCAGCGACGTGTCGGTGCCGTCGTAGCGCAGCCGCACCCGCCGGGTCACCCGGATCCGCCCGTCCGGCACCCCCTCGTCGGACAGTTCGCGGCGGGCCGCCACCTCAAGGGTGTCGGCGAGGCCGGTCAGGCGCCGGATTGCGGCGGGCTCCAGCCGGGCCTCGACCGACTGCTCCCGCATCACGGTCGTGTCGGCGAGCCCGATGCCCAGGGCGGACAGCACGCCCGCCATCGGCGGCACCAGCACGGTGCGGATGCCGAGCGCGTCGGCCACCGCGCAGGCGTGCTGCCCTCCGGCCCCGCCGAACGTGGTGAGGGCGTACTCGGTGACGTCACGGCCCTTCCGCACGGAGATCTGCTTGATCGCGTTGGCGATGTTCTCGACCGCGACCCGCACGTAGCCCTCGGCGACCTGCTCGGGGTCGCGTTCGTCGCCGGTGCGCCCGCGGATGTCCGCGGCCGTCTCGGCGAACCGCCGCCGCACCTCATCCGCGTCCAGCGGCAGGTCGCCGTCCGGGCCGAAGACCTCGGGGAAGTGGCCGGGCTGGATGCGGCCGAGCATCACGTTGGCGTCGGTGAGGCACAGCGGGCCGCCGTTGCGGTAGCAGGCCGGGCCGGGGTCGGCCCCCGCGGAGTCCGGGCCGACCCGGTATCGCCCGCCGTCGAAACGCAGGACGGACCCGCCGCCCGCCGCCACCGTGTGGATGGCGATCATCGGCGCCGACAGCCGCACGCCGGCCACCTGGGTCTGGACCACCCGCTCGTACGCGCCCGCGTAGTGGGACACGTCGGTCGAGGTGCCGCCCATGTCGAAGCCGATCACCTTGTCGAGACCGGCCAGCCGGGACATGCGCGCCATGCCGACGATGCCGCCGGCCGGGCCGGACAGGATCGCGTCCTTGCCGCGGAAGTGCCCGGCCTCCGCCAGCCCGCCGTTCGACTGCATGAACATCAGCCGTACGCCGGGCAGTTGCCGGGCCACCGCCTCGACGTACCGCCGCAGGACGGGAGAAAGGTAGGCGTCGACCACGGTGGTGTCCCCGCGCGGCACCAGCTTCATCAGCGGGCTGACCTCGCTGGAGCAGGACACCTGCGCGAAGCCCGAGCGCCTGGCCAGGCTCCCGATCGCCCGTTCGTGCGCCGGGTGCAGGTGGCTGTGCAGGCAGACCACCGCGACCGCCCGGACGCCCTCCTCGCGCAGCCGCCGCAGCCGCGGCGCGAGCCCTTCGAGGTCGGGCGGCCGGAGCACCGTGCCGTCGGCGGTGATCCGCTCGTCCACCTCGGCCACGCGCTCGTAGAGCATCTCCGGCAGCACGATCCGCCGGTCGAAGATGCGCGGGCGGTTCTGGTAGCCGATGCGCAGCGCGTCGCCGAACCCCTTGGTGATCACCAGCGCCGTGCGCTCGCCCCGGCGTTCCAGCAGTGCGTTGGTGGCGACCGTGGTGCCCATCCGCACCGACTCGATCCGCTCGACCGGGATCGGTTCGCCCGCGGGGACGTCCAGCAGGGCGCGGATGCCCGCCACCGCCGCGTCGGGATAGCGGGCGGGGTTCTCCGACAGGAGCTTGCGCGTCACCAGCCGCCCGTCCGGGCGCCGGGCGACGACGTCGGTGAACGTCCCGCCACGGTCCACCCAGAACTGCCACCGGTCTCCAGGCATCGGACCCCCTCCGCACGCCCGTACATCCCTTGTATCAAGGCCGCGCGCCCCCGGCTCTCGGGGGGAGACGCATCACCTCATGCCGGACATATCATCGAGTGCCGTTTCCCGGATCACACCGGACCGGCCCGAGGGGAAGGTGGTTCCGGCAGTGATGTCCGTGCCGAGCGTGAAGCGCAGTGGGGGCATCGGTGCCCTCGTCACCAGCAACCTGCTCGGCGGCGTCGCGGTCGCCTCCGGCATCGCGGTCGGCGGGCTGCTCCTGGAGCGGCTCGGCGGCACGTCCCTCGCGGGGCTCGGACAGGCGGCGAGCGTGCTCGGCGCGGCGGTGGCCGCGGTGCCGCTGGCCGGCGTCGCGGCCCGGCACGGCCGGCGCCGTTCGCTCGCCCTCGGGTACGCGATCGCCGTGCTCGGCGGCGCGTTGATCGTCGCGGCCGCCGTCGTCGCACAGCTCGTCGTGCTGCTGGCCGGGCTGGCCTTGTTCGGCGTCGGGCAGGCGGTGAACCTGCAGTCCCGGTACGCCGCCGCGGACGGCGCGGCTCCCGGCGCCCGGGCCAGGGCGATGTCGATCGTCATCTGGGCGACCACGATCGGGTCCGTGGCCGGCCCCAACCTCAGCGAGGTGGCCGACCGGTTCGGCCGGTGGCTCGGGCTGCCCGGCCTCACCGGCCCCTACGTGTTCTCGGTCGTGTCCTTCGCCCTGGCGGGCGCGGTGGTGGCGGTGTTCCTCCGACCCGCCGCACGGTCGTCCGCGCCGGCCGCCGGCGAGGCGGACAAGAGCACCCGGGCAGTGGGAGCGGTGGCGGCGCTGCGCTGGGCGGCGGCCGACCCGGCGGCGCGCTTCGCGGTCGTGCTCATCGCGGTGGCGCACGCGATGATGGTCATGGTCATGGTGATGACGCCGCTGCACATGCAGCACCACGGCATGTCACTGCAGCTGGTGGGCGTGGTGATCAGCCTGCACGTGCTCGGCATGTACGCCCTCAGCCCGGTCTTCGGCTGGCTGGCCGACCGGCTCGGCGCGGTCCGCATGGCGTGCGCCGGGATGCTGATGCTCGCGACGGCCGTCGTGCTCGGTTTCGTGGCCGCCTCCGCCGCGGAGGGCAGCGCCCTCACCGCGCTCGCGCTGACCGTCCTCGGCGTGGGCTGGTCGGCGTCGGTGATCTCCGCGTCCGCGCTGCTCGCCGGCACCGCCGCCGACCACGTCCGGGTGCCGCTGCAGGGCGCCACCGACGCCGGCATGAACTACGCGGGCGCCGCTGCGGCCGCGCTGGCCGGGCCGATCCTCGCCGCCGGCGGCTTCCGTGCGGTCAACATCGCGGCCGCGGTCATCCTGGTCCCCGCCGTCGCGACGGCGACCGCCGCCCTGCGCGGGGGCCGGGCGGTCGCGAAGGAGGCCGACGGACGGCACGAGCAGACCGTGCGGCACGGCGCCCACCCCGCAGAAACCGGCTCCGGCTCCGACTGAAAAGACAAGTCCGGCCACATCACATCGAACGAGCGGCGCCAAACGCGTCCGCCTCGTTTGTTTGCGGTTTCATTAAGGCGAGCGCACTTCAAGCACCACGCACGTCCTGACCTGCCATTGCTATGTTTCGACGCATGGCCGCCGGGGAATTCGGCGCGGCCCGACACGCGTGAAAGGCGATTCGCCGTCGCGCGTATTCCAACTGCATTCAGCACCGTCCTTGCGGACAAGCACGCCCGAAATCATCCGGGCCAGTCAGGAGAACACGTGAGATCCCGTCCCTTCCGCGCGCTGATGGCGGCGTCGGCCGCCGCCGTGCTCACGGCGGCGTTGGCGGTGAGCCAGAGCGCGGCGGCCGGCGTGCCGCAGGCCCACGATCCGTCGAACCATCCGACACCGATGACCAGGCTCGGCACGAACACGAACACCCTCTACTCGCTGCGCTGGGATGAGATCGGACCCGACAAGAGGTCGTACCGGCAGCTCATCACCCAGTTGCGCGGTGCCCTTGCCCTGCCGAAGTCGTACCGGTACACGAACCTTTCCCAACTGCTGGGCCAGTCCGACCACACCGCCTTGAGCGGTCCCGTCGGCTGTCCGGAGGCGAAGCGTTCCCACGGCGCGCTGGGCGGCCCGTATCCGGTCCGCAGCGATTACTGGATCTGCCTCAACACCGTGGATTCCACGACGAACAGGTGGTTCCCCCAGGGAGTCAGCGGCACCTGGGACGCGAACGCGAACGGGGTCGTCGACGGGGAGCGGGCCTTCGCGTTCGGCTGGTATCGCCGGGCGAGCGCGACCAACAGGACGCCCATCGCCTCCAGGGTGACGTTCCTGGACGAGCAGGCGCCGATGGGGTCCTTCGCACACCGCTATCAGCATGTGCTGCTGGCGCTGCCGCGATACGGGAAGAACGGGGTCACGTTCGAATCGGTGCCGACCCACGCGGGCGGTTTCGTTTGGTATCACCAATACCTTCTGGTCGCGGACGACGGCCCGAGGCACGACTTCAACGGGATACTCGTCTTCGACCTGCACAACCTGATCGACCTGGCGCTCAGCCCGCGCACCGACCTGACGTCGCCGCAGGCCGCCACCCGCCCCTTCGGTCTGTACAAAGGCCGGTTCTATTCCAAGGGTTACCGCTTCATCCTGCCGCTGCGCGGCATCTGGCGGCCGTCGGTCGGCCCTCTGACCACGCCGCAGAAGTGCCGGGCGGGCGACCTCCACTACCCACCGTGCTACACGTACGCGGGTCTCGACAGGAGCACCTCGCCGCCGAGCTTCCTCACGGGTGAGTGGTGCACGAGCTCGGCCTGCGGCAAGGGACGCGTGGCGCGCTTCCCGCTGCTGCCGGACAGCACCCCCTGCACCAGGGGCTGTCTGCGGACCTCCGGCGGCACCGCGAGGCCGACCGAGGTGTTCGGCCAGCCGGTCCGCTACGCGCAGGGCGGCGTGTCGTGGAAGGGGACGTACCAGTTCACCACGAGCCACGGAGGCGCCGCCGGGCGCTTCGTGACCCGGCCGGGCTCGACGGCGGTGGCCCGTCATTACGCCGGCACTGGCGTCCAGGACCTCTACTGGAATCGGGCCACGAGCACGCCGATGCTCTGGTCCGTCACCGAGTTCCCGGGAGTGGGCAGGCGTCTTCTATACGGCGTCCGTCCCTGATCACCAAGCGGGAAGGCCCCTCTCGTCACGGCGACGGGAGGGGCCTTCCGCCGTCTCGGCCTCAGGCGAGGACCGCCGGCGCCGGCTCGGCCTCGCTCGCGGCCCCGGGGGCCGCGAGGAGCCTGGCGGCCAGCGGCACGGTGCCCGCGAGCTGGAGCAGCGCGCCCGCCACCGTGACGGCGAGGGAGAACTCTCCGCTGGACAGGACGAAACCCGCCACCAGGAGCGGAGCCGTCCAGCGCGGCAGTGCGCCGGTGCGCAGGATCGCGGCGACCTGCGTGACCAGCCCGACCACGGCCGAGGCCAGCATGGGCAGCATGATCCCGCCGAACCACGCCGAGCCCTGGTATCTCTCGTAGGCCGCGACGGCCTCGGCGGCCACGCCGCCCTCGGGCGCCAGGCCCAGCACCACCGGCCGCATGCCGGAAACGATCAGGCCGAGCACCCCGGCCAGGGCGAGCAGCAGCCCGGAGATCGTCCCGGCCAGTGGCGCCCGGTCGCGCAGCACCCGCGCGACCGCCAGGCCGCCGGGGATGGAACATCCGACGAAGATCATGTAAAGCAGGGTGCCGAGGGCGTAGCCGTCCCGGTCGGCGGCCACCTGGGCGAGGTAGTCCGCCGCGTCGGTGCGGGGCAGACCGACCGTGTCGACCAGATGCCAGACCACTCCGGCGATCGGGCCGGCGAGGACCGCCGCGGCGAGCAGGTAGGGCTTGTTGGTTCTCATGACGTGTTTCCTTCGTGCGTGGCGGCCCGTCCGCCGCATGCCGAAACACTGACGTGGCCCTGTCCCGGGCCGCCTGAGCCCGCCGCCCCCTTCTGGGATAAGGACGATTTGTCCCATGCGGACGGGACATCAAATAACGGACAATTCACCTCATGCATGCGCGTACGGTGCTGATCGGGGAGTCGGTCGCGGGAGCCGCCGCGGCGGCGACCCTGGCCGCGTTCGGACTGCGGCTGCGGTCGCCGGCGGGGTTCGCCGACGACTACTGGCTGTGGATCTCGGTGACGGCTCTCGTGTACGGCCCGCCCGGCGCGTTCCTCATCCGGCGCGGTCGGGCCGTCCTGGGCCGGCTCTTCCTCGCGGTGAGCGTGAGCGCCGCGACCGGCGCCCTCACCGCGGAGTACGCCGCCACCGCGGCCGTGCTGCACTGGCCCGGCCACCTGGCCGTGCTGTGGCTGTCGACCTGGAGCTGGCTGCCCGCCTATGTGATCGTGGCGGCCGTCGTCCCCTACTGGCTGCCGTCCGGGGAACGGCCGTCGCGGGTGTTCCGCCCCCTGATGTACGCCGGTTGCTCGGCCGCGGCGACGGGGTCGGCCGCCTGGGCGCTGCTGCCCTGGGAGCACGGCGACGACCCGGCGCTGGCCGAAAGCGGCCTGGCCAACCCTCTGGGAGTCGCGGGTGCCGAGGCGCTGCTGCCGGTCAGCCTGGCACTGATCGCCGTGGCGTCCCTCGGTGGGCTCGCCTCCCTGGGCGTACGCCTGCGCCGGGCCGAGGGCGACGAGCGCGGCCGGCTGGCCTGGGTCCTCGCGGGAATGGCCGGCACGCTGCTCCTGCTGGCCGCCGCCCAGGCGGTGCCGGCGCGCGGCTCGGGGGTGCTGCTGGCGGCGTCCGCCGTGCCGTTGCCGGTCTCCGTGGTGGCGGCGATCCAGCGATACCGGCTGTGGGACATGGAGACCGTGCTGCGCCGCGGCCTGGTCTGGGCGCTCATGTCGGCCGAGATCGCCCTCTGCTACACGGTGGTCGTCGCGTTGCTCGGGGACCTGCTGGGCCGTAGCCTCGGCGCTCCCCTCGTCGCCGCGGCCGTGGTGGCCATCAGCGTGGCTCCCGTCCACCGCTTGCTGCAGCGGGGCGTCCGGCGGCTGCTGTACGGCGACGCGGCCGACCCGTACGACGCGCTGGGGCGGCTGGGGGCGACGCTGGAGACGGCGGCGGCCCCCGCCGAGGCACTGGAACGGCTGGCCGGGGACGTCGCCAGGATCCTGCGGGTGCCGGCCGTGTGGGTGCTGGTGCTCGACGGGCCGGAGTCCCGCCACGGGGACGACGTCGGCGCCGACCCGGTGCGGGTGCCGCTGGTGCACGCAGGGGAGGCCGTGGGAGAGCTCGTGCTGACCCGGCCGCGGGCCGGTGAGTTCCGCCCCGCCGAGGCCCGGCTGCTGAACGTGCTGGCCCGGCAGGCGGGCGCGGCGGCGCACGCCGCCCGGCTCGCCGCGGACCTGGACCGGTCACGGCGGGCGTTGGTCGCCGCGCGCGCCGAGGAACGCCGCCGGCTGCGCCGCGACCTCCACGACCATCTCGGGCCGAGCCTGTCGGCCGTACAGCTGCAGCTGGAGACCATCCGCGACCTGGCGGCCGACGACCCGGACGGTGCGGGTGAGCTGGCCGACCGCTGCGCCGTGTGGCTGGCCGGCGCCGTGGGCGACGTCCGCAGGATCGTGGACGGCCTCGGCCCGTCCGCCCTCGACGACCTCGGCCTGGCCGAGGCGCTCCGCGCACAGGCGGCGGCCTTCGACCGCCCCGGCCTCGCGGTCCGGCTGAACCTGCCCGCGCAGGGCCTGCCCCCGCTTCCTGCCGCCACCGAGGCGGCGGCTCTGCGCATCGTGGGCGAGGCGCTGGCCAACACCGCCCGGCACTCGCGTGCCGGCCGCTGCGACATCGACGTGGCGCTGTCTCCCGGCGCGCTGCACTTCACCGTTCGAGACGACGGCGTCGGCATGACCGGCTCCGCCCCGGGCTGGCGCGCAGGGGTCGGCCTGGAGTCGATGACCGAGGCCGCCGCCCAGCTTGACGGGAAATGCGAGATCCTGGCCCCGGCGGGCGGCGGCACCGAGATCCGCGTGCGGCTGCCGAGAGTCGAGGTGTGAGATGCGCGTGCTGATCGTGGACGACCACCCCATGTACCGCGAGGGGCTGATCGCGGCGCTGTCCGGCCGTCCCGACGTGACGGTCGTGGGCGAGGCGGGTGACGGCGCGGCCGCCGTCGAACTGGCGGTCCGGCTCGCGCCCGACGTCGTCCTGATGGACCTTCACATGCCGGTCATGAACGGCGTGGAGGCCACGGGGCGGTTGCGGGCGGAGCTTCCGGACGTTGCCGTCGTGGTGCTGACGATGCTGGAGTCCGACGAGTCGCTGGCGGCGGCCGTACGCGCGGGCGCGCGCGGTTATCTGCTCAAGGGGGCGGGCCGGGCCGAGATCCTGCGGGCGCTCGAGGCGTGTCGGGACGGCGGCGCCTACTTCGGCCGGAACGCCGCCCGGGCGCTCGCCGGGCTCGTCGGCGCCGAGTCCCGACGGCCCGTCGCCAACCCCGTCCTGCCCGAGCTCACCGAGCGCGAGGTCGAGATCCTCGACCTGATGGCGCGCGGGCTGTCGAACGCCGCGATCGCCTCCCGGCTCTACGTCTCGGACAAGACGGTCCGCAACTACGTCAGCTCGGTGTACGGCAAGCTCGGCGTCGGCGACCGGGCCGCCGCGGTGGCCCGGGCCAGGGACGCCGGGCTCGGCGCCGGCCTGCCCGGCGGGCGCTGAGCCGGCGTTCGGCCGGCCCGGCGGGCGCTGAGCCGGCGTTCGGCCGGCCCAGCGCTCTACGGAGGGGGCGGGGTGGGTCAGGCCCCGCGCTTCGGGATGATCCGCTTGACCGCCACCGCTGCCGAGACCAGCGTGAACAGGCCCAGGGCGATCCAGAGCGCGTTCCAGCCCACGAACGGGGCGGTCAGCGCCGCACCGCCGAAGCCCGCCGCGACGCCCCCGATGGGTGGGTTGTTGTACATGTTCACCATTTCCTTTCCCGACGCCAGGCGGCGTCCCAGAATGCTTTCGCCTGCGTGATCTGCAGGAAGACATCGAAGATCATTTCGACGACCAGCAGGGCGGCGACGGCCATCTGCACGCCGCCCCTGCTCCGTACGGTCACGATCCGCTCGACCATGAAGACGCCCGTCACCGCCACCCAGAGCGGATGGAAGTCGAGCGTGCCCGTGACCGCGATCGACCAGGCCGTGGCGCCCAGGTACGCGAAGATCACAATGATCCCGACCAGCGACAGGAGCTGGCGGCCCCAGTAGGCGAACGTGACCCGCGTCCAGCCGTAGTCGGTGAGGTTCTCCAGCGCCCCCCGCTTCCACCGCAGCCGCTGCTTGAACAGGTCCTTCCAGGTCTCCATGACCTCGGTGGTGAGCGTGCACTCCGCAGGACACAGGATGCGGAACCTCAGATGCAGCAGCGCCAGGGTGAGCTCGTTGTCCTCGGTCAGGACGCGCACGTCGTACACCTGGTCGCGGCCGGGGAGACGACCGCCGCGGCGGGCCCTGACGACCTCCTTGAGCGCGAGCGCGCGAAACAGCGTCGCCGTCCCGGTGAGCACCAGCGCCTTTCCGTGCAGTCGCCGCACGTCCCGGGCGTAGCGCGCGTACTCGTTGCGCTGGAACATGCCCACCAGTCCGCCGCCCGGCTTGCCGGTGAAGGTGCCTCCCACCGCGGCCAGTTCGCCGGTGGCCAGCCGGAGGACGGCGTGGTGGATGAAACCGGGATCCAGCGCGGAGTCCGCGTCCATGACCAGTACGGCATGCCGGGACCCCAGCTGGGGCAGCAGAACTTCGAGCACCTGGTTGAGCGCGCCCGCCTTCTTGTGGCGGTTGCCGACCGTTTTGATCACCTCGGCGCCGTGCGCGCGTGCGATGTCCGCGGTCCTGTCGGTGCAGTTGTCCGCGATCACGATGACGCGGTTGGGCCTGCGCCGCTGGCCGTGCAGCGACGTGATCGTCTCGGCGATCTGGTCCTCTTCGTCGTGTGCCGGGACCAGCACGGTGACGTGCATGCGCGAGGGGTCGACCTCCGGGAGATCCCGCTTGCCGTCGGCGCCCTTCACGGCCCGGTGCCGGCCCGTGCGGACCTCCGCGAGGTTTCCCGGGCGGACCGGCCCGGCGGCATGTCCGCGGTGTCCGGCATCGGGCCCGTGACCGCGCCCGGTCTCCGGCGGCCTGGTCAGAATTTCCGACTGAACCACTTAAAACCGTCCAGCTCCCAGCAAACCGCCGCATTGTGGTGACTACTTCCAGAAGGTTACACGCGTGACGGGGGTGACTGGTTGACATCAAAGCGACATAAGATGTGCCGGGAGATTTCAGCGCGGGAACGGTGATGAAATGGGCAGGGCCGCTGTCGCCGCCCTTCTGGGCCTGTCCGCGGCCGCCGCCGTCACGGTCGCCTTAACGGTCGCCGCCGGGCGCTCCGGCGACCGTCAGGCGGCGCCGCCCGCGCCTCCCGTCAGCGCCTCGGCCCCCCGGGCGCATCCGAAGGCCACCGCACGCGCCCTGTCGTCGTCACCCCCGGTCATGCTGGAGATTCCGAGGATCGGGGTGCGGACCACGCTGATGACGCTGGGCAAGAATCCGGACGGGACGCTGGAGGTCCCGCCTCTCGACAGGGTCGACGAGGCCGGGTGGTACCGCCTCGGCCCGTCACCCGGGTCGACCGGCCCCGCGGTCATCGCCGGTCACGTCGACTCGAAGAAGGGGCCCGGCGTCTTCTTCCGGCTCGGGGACCTGCGGCCGGGCGACACGGTGAGGATCTCCAGGAAGGACCGCACTCAGGCGATCTTCGAGGTGGATTCCCTGGAGAGCGTGCCGAAGGACCGCTTCCCCACCCGCAAGGTCTACGGAATGGTGAAGTTCCCCGGCCTGCGCCTCATCACCTGCGGCGGAGCCTTCGACACCGCCAGTGGCCACTACCGTGACAATGTCATCGTCTACGCCCACCTCGTCGCCGGCCCTCGCCCCGTTGATCGACCGCAGGGGACGGCTGCATCATCGTAAGGGTGTCCGCGGCTCTCGCACGAGCCGCCGGGCCTATCGGGTCGGAGACGAAGAGGGAGTGACGGCGGGCATGCGGTTCGAGACCAGCGTCGACATCGACGCCGCCGCGGAGCGGGTCTGGCGGGTCATGACGGACGTCGCCAGATGGCCCGAGTTCACCCCCACCATGACCACGGTCGAGCCCCTCGGCGACGGCCCGCTGAGCCTCGGCGGCCGAGTCCGGATCAAGCAGCCGGGGCTTCCCCCGATGGTCTGGCAGGTGACCGAGTTCACCGAGGGCGCTTCCTTCGCCTGGCGGGCGACCGGCGGGGGCGTCACCACGGTCGGGACGCACGTGCTCACGCCCGGGGAGAGCGGGGTGTCGGTCCTGCTCGGGATCGACCAGTCAGGACCGCTGGCGCCTGTGATGGGCCTGCTGCTGGGCGGCCGGACCCGCAGGTTCGTACGCACGGAGGCCGAGAGCCTCAGACGGCGCTGCGAATCCGGCGACGCCGTGTGAGCGGTTCTGCCGACGGTGGGCCGGAGTCCGATCGGGGACCCCGGCCCACGCGGGTGACTACTGGGCCGGGTAGTCCGCGACGTACTGCGGCGCGCCGACCTTGGTCGTGTCGGCCGCGTCGCCGACGCCGTTGACGACGTGGTCGATCGTCCCGGCGCTGAGGTTGACCGTCATGATGTGGTGCAGCCGCACGCCCGGGGTCTGCGGCACCTCGAAGCCGTTCTCGGTGTGGATCTGCGGGTTGTTCTGGTTGAAGACGTAGACGCCCGCGCCGTAGAGGGTGTGCCTCTTCACGCGGTCGCCGACCTTGTAGCCGGCGTAGCCCTCCACGGATCCGTTCATCCAGTCGGCCTGCGTCGGCGGGTCGTACGGCAGCTCGTTCTGGTAGAGGATCGTCGTGCCGTCCTCGCCGTTCCAGACCGTGTTGTAGCGCTGGAAGTGCTCGACGAACAGGCCGGTCGCCGTCACGTGGTCGCCGTTGACGACGACGCCGTAGCGGCCGATGTTGGTGTTCCAGCGCTGCGTGTCGGTGAAGCCCTCGACGCCGTGGTCGGCGCGCCACACCCAGGTGTGGTCGATGAGCACGTTGTCGCTGTCGACCTCGAGAGCGGTCTCGGTCTTGCCGACGTGCGGCCCGCCGACCCGGAAGTACACGTCGGACAGGGTCGTCGGGTTGTCCGCCGAGGTCCGGTGGCCGCCGTGTTCCCTGCCCACCCGCAGCAGGACGGGGGACTTCTGGAGACCCGCGTCGACGGTGACGCCGGCGACGACCACGCCGGGGACGTCGGCGACGTCGATCGGGGTCGCGCCGCGTACGGCGGTGAGGGTGGCGTGCCCGAGGCCGAGGACCACCGTGTCGGGGCGCTTGACCTCGATGCTCCGCGCGATGTCGTACACGCCGGGCGTGAGCAGCAGGTTCTTGCCGCGCGCGAGCTGGCTGTTGATGACCTGCACCGAGTCGGACGGCTTGGCGACGTAGAAGTCCGACAGCGGCACCGTGCGGCCCGGCGTCATGCCGTTCGCCCACGAGACGCCGCGCGTGTTCTTCCTCGCGGCGGGCACGCGGACGTTGAGCCCGCCCTGCGCGTCGGCGTACAGGTAGGGCTTCTCCCGGCTGACGGGGGTGTTCTCCACCGTGGTGTAGGGCGGGTTCGGGAAGCCGGACTCGTCCGGCGCGCCGACGACGCCCGAGAAGACCTGGTTCCACACGCCGTTGGACCACCCGGCGATCTCGGTGTTGCGGGTCAGCCACTGCTGCTGGGAACCGTTGGTGACGGACGGCAGCCGGGAGTCGGCGATGAAGCCCCCGCTGGCGTACTGCGGGCCGGCGGTGCAGTAGTCCATCAGCGACAGGGTGCCGCCGCTGACGTTGAGGCGGCGCATGGAGACCGCCTGGGAGACGGCCCAGAAGTTCGCCGTCTGGCGGCAGCCGTCCTGCCCCGCCGCGTTGATGTTGACCGACAGGTTCGACAGCGTGCGCCAGAAGTTGACGAGCGCGAGGCAGTTGCCGGTGCCGTTGTTCTCCAGGCAGCGGTTGTAGACCTCGACCTTGCCGTTGATGACGACGTCGGTGGGCGAGGCGCCGAGACCGGCGATCTCGGTGTAGTAGCCGACCTTGATCTGGAGCGGGTGCTCGGCGGTGCCGTACGTGCCGGGCTTGAAGAGGTAGGCGTGGCGCTCGGCGCCCATCTCGTTGTCGACCTGCGCCGTGTGCGCCGCGTCCAGGGTCGCCTGGATCTGGTCGACCGGCATGCCGGGGTCGAAGACGGTGACGTCGGGCCCGAGGTCGGGGGCTCCTCCGTTCCCGTGGTTTCCGTGGGCCGGGGCCGGTGCGGCGGTGGCGGCCGTCGTTCCCGCCGTCACGACGGCGGTCGTCAGCACGAGACCGAACGTGAACGCCCGGCCGATCAACCGGCGGCCGGAGCGCCGCCTCCTGGGACTCCCCATGCCAGGAGTCTGGGTCGTCATACGGTTCGTCCTTTCCGCTGCGTACGCAGCCGAGAGAGCGCTCTCTCGCGGGCCCGCCTTGTATCAAGCCCTGAAAAAATGTGTGGGATGTTTGTACCGCGCGAACCGGCCCCGGCGCTATCCCTTGATTTTTCGGACACGGCTCCCCCAAAACGCCGAACCGCCCCGGAGCGGGCAGGCTCCGGGGCGGTCCAGGGCTCGGATCAGGCGGTCTCTTCGAGATACCGCGCGTGGGCGGCGGCCAGGCGCCCGCCGACCTCCGCCGTGCTGACGAGCACGGACATGTTCGCCTTGGACGACCGGCCCTCGGTGGCCGCGTCCACGGCGCGCATCAGATACTTGGTGATCGCGTTGCCGCGCACGCCGTCCCGCTCGGCGGCGGCCATCGCACCGGCGATGGCCGCGTCCACCTCGGACGCGTCGATCGCGTCCTCCTCCCGCACCGGCGTGGTGATCAGGAACGAACTGTTGTTGCCGAGCGCCCAGTGGTTCTCCACCGCCCGCGCGATCACCCGCTCGTCGTCCAGCCGCTGCGGGCTGCGGATGCCGCTGGAGACGCAGTAGAACGCGGGGAAGTCGTCCGACCGGTACGACACCACCGGCACGCAGTGGGTCTCCAGATACTCCATCGTCAGGTTCAGGTCGAGGATGCTCTTGGCCCCGGCGCAGACGACGGCCACCTTCGACCGGGTGAACTGGATCAGGTCGGAGGAGACGTCCATGGTCTTCTCCGCGCCCCGGTGCACGCCGCCGATGCCGGCCGACGAGAAGAACGGGATGCCGGCCAGTTCGGCCGCCACCACCGAGCTGGCCACCGTCAGCGCGCCGAGCCCGCCCTGGGCCAGGATCACCGGCAGGTCCCGGCTGCTGACCTTGGGGATGCCGGGCGTCGAGGCGAACCGCTCGACGTCCTCGTCCGTCATCCCGACCTTGATCTGGCCGCCCTCGACGCAGATCGTGGCCGGGATCGCGCCGCCCGCCCGGACCGCGTCCTCGACCTTCCGCGCGGTCGCGGCGTTGTCCGGATAGGGCAGGCCGTGGGTGATGACGTTCGACTCCAGCGCCACCACCGGCCGCCTCTCGGCGAGTGCGTCCGCGACCTCCTCGCTGTAAACCAGCGGGACGCGCCCATGCTCCCGGGTCATCGTCGCCCCTCAGTTCGCGGCCGGGCCGTAGTTCGGCAGCTTGTTCAGCTTGTGCTTCTGGTTGAGGATCTCCGGGATGTAGACCTTCTCGTCCCACTGCTCCTTCGCGACCGGCTCCAGAATGATCGACACCGAGCCCTCCTCGCAGCCGAAGGCGCTCGTCATGGCCTTGGTCACCGCGGCGACCAGGTCGGAGTGCTGCTGCTCGGTAAGGGGGACCGGGAAGTGCTTGATGCTGACGTGCGGCATGATGATCTCCTTACAGTGCGTCCCGAGACGATCCCTGATGGCTGCGACCAGCTCGTCGATCTCCGGTTCCTTGAGCAGGCCGTAGTGATCGGCTTCCAGGTCGACGACGACCGGGGCCGTCGCCGAATAGCCGCTGCTGTTCTCCAGGAACGAGTAGTCGTCGCCCCTGGCCTTGAAGATGGTGATCGGTGCGTCGATCCTTCGCTGGGCCAGCTCACGGAAGGTGTAACTGAACTCGAAGGTCTCGCCCACCACCCGCATGATCCGGCGTACGAGGTCGATGTCCAGGTCGGGGAAGTTGCGGTGGATGAAGGCGGCGAAGCTCTCCTCGTCCACGGCCTCGGCCAGGCACCGTTCCAGCAGCGGCCCGGTGATCGTGCCGGCGAAGACCGAGAAGAGGATCGTCACGTACGCCTTGTTGCCGAAACCCGCCTCGCGCTCGTGCTCGGACGTGCCCGCCAGATGGACCTTCGGCGAGCCCGGTGCGATCAGGAAGAGGTGCTCCACCCGCTCACCGGCCTGCTCCAGCTGGTAGGCGGCCTCGAACGCGACGCGCGCGCCGAACGAGTATCCCCACAGCGTGTAGGGACCGGACGGCTGCAGCCGCCGGATCGCCTTGACGTCCTCGGCCGCCATCTCGCCGATGGTCGCGTACGGCACCTCCTCGGGGTTGATGCCGTACGCCTGGATTCCGTAGAAGGGCTGGGTGACGCCCATCCTGGCGGCCAGCGTGCGCAGGTTCATCGTGTAGCCACCGAGGCCCGGCCAGCAGTAGATGGGCTGGTCGGAGCCCTCCCGCTGCAGCGGCACGAGCCGGGAGCACGCCTCGGACTCGGTTCCGTCGAGCCGCCGGGCGAGCTTCTCGATGGTGGGGCACTCGAACAGCACCTGGAGGGGCAGCGAGCCGCAGAACTCCCGGTTGATCTTGTTGATCAGCCCGACGGCGATGAGCGAGTTGCCACCGGAGGCGAAGAAGTCGTCCTCCACCGAGACGGTCTCCCGCTTCATCGCCTTCTTCCACAGCTCGGCGATCCTGCGCTCGGTCATCGTCCGCGGCGCGACGTACGGCCGGTCGGCGTTGTCCACGTTCGTCGCGTCGGACTCGGCCAGCCCTCTGACGTCGATCTTCCCGTTCGCCGTGAACGGGAGCCGGTCCAGCACGACGACCTTGTTCGGGATCATGTAGTCCGGCAGGAAGTTGATCAGGTCGTCCCTGATCATCTCCGCCGGTCCCTTCATGTGGACCGAGTCCTCCTTCATCCCCTCGCTCAGCCGCTGCTCGTCGCTCACGCGGCCGCCGATGAAGAAGTAGGACGGGCCGGTGGGCCGGCCGTTGGAGCGGAGGATGCCGTCGATCCGGCGCGCCGAGGGCAGGTCGTCGCCGGACTTGGAGCTGTATCCGGACGACATGAACCCGATGTTGACGTCGTTCATCGACAGGTGCTGCAGCGTGCGTCCCAGGTCGATGTAGTGCAGCCAGTCCTCGGCGTTCCTGCTGATCACCGAGATCCCGAGGCTCGACCGGTCGTAGACCTGCTGGTTGATCGCGATGACGTGCTTCTTGAGGATGAGCTCGTCGGAGATCAGCCGCAGCCGCCCGTTCTCGTAGGCGTACTGGCCCGCCCGCAGGTCGGCGATCTTCCCGGGATGCGCCTGGACGTAGAGGTCGACCTCGTCCTGCCGCGGCCCCGCGTACGGGACCAGCTCGAACGTGCCGAGGTAGTAGTCCTCGGCGGCGCAGTCCAGGTGGTCCTTCGTGGCCGGCGCGTACTCCAGGGGCCTGATGTCCAGGCCGTAGTCGGGCAGCACCTCCTCGAACAGGCCGACCATGTGGCCGGTCTCGATCTCCAGGACCTCGCGGATGTTGTTCTTGTAGACCGGTTCTATCGCCCGCTTCTTGCCGACGAAGTGCAGCCTCACCCGAGGCTCCGCTCCCCCGGCGGCCGGACCGATCAGCACGAGCCGGTGCTCCACCGGGTGGTGGTAGTAGAAGCCCGGCCGGAGGTCGCCGATCCCGTTGATCTCCAGGTAGAGCTGCGTCGCGTACAACGCCCCCGGCGAGGCGTACGCGTACTTCGGCAGCAGGCGTTCCTCGCTGAGGTGCTGGCCGAGGTAGCGCAGGATCTCGCCGAGATCCTCCAGGCCGACGGTGTCGAGGCCGCGGGAGCGCGCGCCCTCGGCCTTCCTGTCCAGCAGCTTCAGGATGTCGCCCCGGCCGACCTCCCCGCCCTCGTAGAACCGGTAGGTCTTGCGGGCGAACGCCAGCCCGCGTTGCCGCGCGGTCGCCTGCTTACCGGGCAGGTCGATCACCGGCCTGCCGTCGAGCTCCGCGGCGTCCCGGACCCCGGCGTTGGACAGCTGCGCCTTGACCTGGAGCCGGCTGGCCTTGGACTGGTGGTGGGCGCCGTGGTTGCCCTGGTCCATCAGCGCCGCTTCCTTGGGATTCAGCTCCACGCAGGCGATCAGGTTCTGGAACCCGGTGCGCGGGTCGTCCTTGACGATGACCGCGGCGTGCTTGACCCACTCGTGGGTCTCGATGGCCAGCTTGATCTCGTCCAGCTCGACCCGGAACCCCCGCAGCTTGACCTGGTTGTCCGCGCGGCCGACGAACTGGACGGTGCCGTCGGCGTTCCAGTACGCGAGGTCACCGGTCTTGAACAGCCTCCCCTCGCCGAGCGGGTTGTCCACGAACCGCTCGGCGGTCAGCTCGGGCTTGTGCAGGTAGCCGCGGGCCACCTGGATGCCTCCGATGAACAGCTCGCCGATCTCGCCGACGGCCACAGGCGCCCCGGCCAGGTCGAGGATGTGGTAGTCGGTGTGGTCGACCGGCGCCCCGATCGAGATCGCGTTCGGGCCCTCGTCGACGGTCGCCGGGTCCACGGTGTACGCCGACGAGTTGATCGTGCACTCGGTGGGGCCGTACAGGTTGACCAGCGCGCACCCGGGCATGGTGTCGAAGAAGCTCGTCGCCAGCACCTTGGACAGGACCTCGCCGCCGGTGAAGACCTGCGTGAGCGAGGTGCAGCTCTGCAGCTCCTCGGTGTCCAGCAGCGCCGTCAGCAGCGTCGGAACGCACTGCAGCGTGGTGACGTCGTGCGTCCTGATGACGTCGATCAGCCGCTCGGCGTCCCGGTAGACCCCGGGCGGGCCCACGACGACCACGGAGCCGCAGACCGGCGCGAGGATCTCCCACTGCGCCGCGTCGAAGCTCATCGGCGTCTTCTGCACGATGACCTTGTCCTGGTCGATCCCGTAGCCGGCGTGCAGCCACCGCATCTGGCTGACGATGCTGCGGTGCTCGATCATCACGCCCTTCGGCTTGCCGGTGCTGCCGGAGGTGTAGATGACGTACGCGAGGTTGCCGGGACGCAGGCCCGGGTGGCGGTCGGAGTGCCGGTCGCCTACGGGCGAACCCGCGAAGCCTTCCGCGTCCTTCAGGGTGACGATCCGCGTCCCGGCGGGCGCCAGCTCGGTCAGCCTGTCCACGAGCTCGTCCTGGGTGACGACGACCCGCACGCCGGCGTCCTCGATCATGTAGCGGAGGCGCTCTTCCGGGTATTCGGGGGACAGCGGCAGGTAGGCGCCGCCGGCCCGCAGGATCCCCCATACGCCGACCATCAGGTCGATCGACGGCTCTACGAAGAGCCCCACACATTCGTCGAGGTCCACGCCGAGCTCCCGCAGGTGCCCGCCGAGGGCCGCGCCGCCCTCCGCGAGCTCGCGGAAGGTCAGCCGCCGCTCTCCGCAGACGACCGCCGTGGCATCGGGGCGCGACCGGGCCTGAGCGTCGAGCAGATCGGGAAGACAGGTGTCCTCGGGTGATTCCCGCCTCGCTTCAGCGACTGGAGTGGTGATCATTTCCTCCCCCTGCGATGGACGGACAAGGGTTTACTGGGAAGCCGTGGCCCTCGGACGCCGTCACCCGTTTCCCGCGCTCACCCGCGGGGGTGACCGGCCTGCGCCGCAGGCCGGTCGGGCCTACCGCCGGGCCGACGGGACGTGAAGCCTGTGGAGGCCACGTGAAACCCTGGGGTGGGTTCGTCCCGGGGCTGTCGCCGGTGGAGCAGGAAGAATCTGACCGGCGACGGTTGGAATCCCCTCCCCTCGGGGAGGGGAGACGTCAACGTGGGACGTCCGTACCGAAGTAGCGGTCGCCGAAGTCGCCGATGCCGGGGATCATGTAGGCGTTCTCGTTCAGCCGTTCCTCGATGGCCGAGGTCACGATCCGCAGGTTCGGGTGACGCGCGTGGACCGCGTCGATGCCCTCCGGCGCCGACAGCAGGGTGACGAAGACGATGTCGTCCTCCGCGACCCCGTGGGCGAGCAGCACCTCGATGGCGGCCAGCGCGGTCCCGCCGGTGGCCAGCATCGGGTCCAGCAGCAGCACGCTGTGCCGGTCGATGTCCGCGGGCAGCGCGGAGTAGTACAGCCGCGGCAGCTTCGTGACCTTGTCCCGCTGGATGAGGATCTTGCCGATCCGCACTCCCGGCGACATCACGCGCAGCTCGTGCTCCATGCTCTCCCCGGCGCGCAGGACGGACACCCCGCAGATCGGCCTGGCCGGCCGCAGGCCGTGGTAGGTGCGCCCCACCGGGGTCTGCACGTCGAGCGGCTCGAACGGCAGGAGATCCATGGCCGTCTCGATGAGCTGGCGGATGATCCGGCCCGACGTGGTGACGAAGCGCTCCAGGTCGGCGTTCCGGTCGCGGATGATCGTGTGCAGCGCCCGCAACTGCCTGGTCTGCGGCAGCAGATGCACGGTGTCGTTCGTGGTGCCGGCCGCCTGCGTCGCCGTGATGGTCATGCCTTCTCACCCGCCTCCAGCTGGGCGAAGGCCCTGCGGGCCTCCTGGACGAACTTGCGCACCTTCAGCCGGTCCTTGCGACGCGTCACCGGGTCCTCCAGGCCGGTGTGCGCGTCGACCGCGGCCGGGCGAACCTCGGCGATGGCGGCGGCGACGTTGTCCGGGTTCAGCCCGCCGGCGAGCATCAGCGGCTTGGGTGAGATCCGGACCAGTTCCGCGCTGATCGACCAGTCGTGCAGCAGTCCGGTGGCGCCCTTGGCACCGGTGGCCGGGTTGAAGGTGTCGGTGATGAACATGTCGACCCACTCGGCCGCCTCGTCCACGATCTTGGCCAGCTCGTCGAGGTTGTCCTGCTTGACCACGAGGCTCTTGAGCACGTACAGGTCGGGGGCGATGCGCCGCAGCTTCCGCAGTTCCTCGCCCGTCACGTCGCCGTGCAGCTGGATCGCGGTGACGCCCAGCTCCTCGCAGAAGGTCTTGATCTCCTCGGCGTCGGTCAGGTAGGTGATCACGACGCCCCTGTGCTCCGGCTGGATCTCCTTGACGATCGCCGCGGCCTCCTCCTCGGACAGGTCCTCGTTCTTCGCCGGCAGCCGCAAGGCGAAGCCGAGCCAGTCCGCGCCTTCCTCGCGGATCAGGTCCGCCTCGGCCTGGTCGATGACACCGGCTACCTGAATCAGTCCCTGCATGTTGACCCGCCTTTCGAACCGGCCTGAGCGGCCTCGGTCGGAAACGAATTGCAATCGGCCACGAACGATGGCATTGAGCAGCCCGCGAAAGTTCGGCCTGTCGAGATGGAATTCGCAACGGCGCGAATACTCCGGCCTGCGAGGCGTATTCAGAATTCGCGGCGACGGGCTTTTCCCACAACCCCTAGCAGCCCCACAGCATGTCAGGACGATCCGTGACACCTTTGGACTTTTCGGGTGCCCCGGGGCCGAACGCGGAAGAGACGGCCGGCAACCCCTTACAACCCCTATCGTTTGACGGCCCGCCCCGAGTCGCGTGCGACTCTCGTTGACCCGACGGGAAACGCGGAACTAGCCTCCGTTTCGGAGTGCCCCGACGAGCACGCGCGAGAAACGGTGGTGAGAATGCACCACAAGCAAGCGCTTTCCCCAGATCGTTCGCCGGCGCGGTTCCCGGGCACCGGGCGCCGCGATCACCGGATCTCGCGCCCGTCCACGCTGCCCGGGTGCCGCCACCGGCCCGCGCACCTCGAACCCGGACGGCCTCCCGTCTGGCCAATCGCTTAGCACTAAGGTAATGTCTCTTAGTGCTAAGCGAACTTGCCTGCCACTGATCCACGGCCGCCGGGGCCGATCGGCACGACAGCTCGACCCAACCGACGCACGACGTTCGTTCACGCCTGCCCGGACCGGGCCCACGCGCACAGGAGGAACCAGATGACAGTCATCGAGTCCGTCTCCGCCGGGACCGACAGGCCAGATCGCGTCCCCCTCAAGAACTGGATCGCGGTGATCGCCGTCGCGCTGGGGACCTTCCTGGTGGTGACCGTCGAGAACCTGCCCATGGGCCTGCTCACGGCCATCGGCGACGGCCTGCACGTCACCGACGGCGAGGTCGGCCTGATGGTGACCGTGTCCGGCCTGGTCGCCGCCGTCACCGCGCCGCTGCTCCCCGTGGCGATCCGCGGGCTGGACCGGCGGGTGGTCCTGCTCGGCCTGATCCTGCTGGCGCTGGTGGCCAACGTCGTGTCCGCGGTGACCCCCACGTACGCCGTGCTGATGGTGGCCCGGCTGTTCGTGGGCGTCAGCATCGGCGGCTTCTGGTCGCTCGCCGCGGGCCTCGGTGTCCGGCTGGTGCCCGAGTCGCATGTCGCCAAGGCCACCTCGTTGATCTTCTTCGGTGCCATGGCCGCCAACGTCCTCGGTGTCCCCGCCGGCACGCTCGTCGGCGAACTCACCGGCTGGCGCATCGCGTTCGGCGCGGTCGCCGCAGTCGCGCTCCTGCTGGTGATCGCGCTGTCCGTGCTGCTGCCGAAGATGCCGGCGACCGAGCCCGTCCGGCTGCGCACGCTGGGCGAGCAGCTGCGCACGCCCGCCGTCCGGATCGGTGTCGTCGCCACCTTCCTGCTGGTGTCCGGGCACTACGGCGCCTTCACGTTCGTCAGCCCGATCCTGCAGGACATCTCCGGGGTCGGCCCGGCGTTCGTCGGCCCGCTGCTGCTGGCGTACGGCGTGGCCGGGATGGTCGGCAACCTCATCGCCGGCTCGTGGGCGGGCCGCAACGTCCGCGGCACGATCGTCGTGGTCAGCGTCGCGCTCGCGGTCATCCTGGCGGCGTTCCCGTTCCTCGGCGGCAACGCGGTCACCGGGTCGATCCTGCTGATCGCGTGGGGTTTCGCGTTCGGCGGCCTGCCGGTGAGCGTGCAGACCTGGATCATCAAGGCGGCGCCGCAGGGCATCGAGGCCGCCACCGGGCTGAACACCTGCATGTTCAACCTGGCGATCGCGCTGGGAGCGCTGTTCGCCAGCCTCATCGTCGGGGCGGTCGCGGTGACCGGTGTGCTGTGGGTCGCGGCGGGGCTCGTGATCCTGACGTCGCTGGTGGTGTCCGCCGCCAAGCGGGTCTAGTCGCCCAGCGACATCAGCAGTTGCCTGAGGGTCTCGGCCAGGTTCTCCCGCTGGGCGGGGGTGAGCCCGGCGAGCAGGCGCCGTTCGGTGTCCACGTGGTCGGGCAGCGCCCGGTCGATGAGCTCGCGACCGGCGTCGGTCAGATCGACGTGGACACCACGGCCGTCGACGTCGCTGGGCGTCCGCGTCACCAGGCCCCGCGCCTCCAGCCGGTCGAGGCGCTGGGTGACCGCCCCTGAGGTGATCATGGCGGAGCGCATCAGCTCGGCCGGGGCCTGCCGGCCGCCGCGGCGGAGGGTGGCCAGGACGTCGAACGACGAGGGGTCCAGGTCGTGTGCGGCGAAGGTGCGGCGCAGCTCGTTGTTGACGAGCTGCGTCAGCCGCGACAGCCGGCCGAAGACCGCCATCGGGGACACGTCCAGGTCAGGGCGGGCATCGGCCCACTGCTGCAGGACGTGGTCCACATGATCCGGCACACGGCAAGGGTACCGCCCGCGGCACCCCCACAAATCGAGAGGAAGTAGCGGCATGCGCATCACAGTGTTCGGGGCGACCGGGAACGTGGGCAGGCGCGTCGTCGCCGAGGCCGTGTCCCGCGGACACGAGGTGACCGGCGTGGCCCGCAATCCGGTACGGCTCGCCGGACTGCCCGGCGAGGCACGGGCCCGGGTCGGCGACGCGACCGACGTGAACGACGTCGTCGCGCTGACCGCCGGGCAGGACCTGGTGATCACCGCGACCTGCCCGGCGCCCGGCGACGAGGGCCAACTGGTCACGGTCGCCACCACACTGCTCGCGGCGTGCGCCAAGACCGGCGTACGCCTGCTGCTCGTCGGCGGTGCGGGCAGCCTGACCGTCGAGGGCGGCGGCCGCCTGATGGACCGGGCGGGCTATCCGTCCTTCCTGCTGCCGATCGCGGCGGCGTGCGTCGAGCAGCTGGCGGCCTGCCGGGCCAACACCATCGTGGACTGGGCCTACCTGAGCCCGGCCGACCTGCTCGTCCCCGGCGAGCGGACCGGCGTGTACCGGGTGGGCGGCGACGAGCTGGTGGTCGACGCCGACGGCGAGTCCCGGATCTCGATGGAGGACCTCGCGGTGGCGTTGCTCGACGAAGCCGAACAACCGCGCCACCACCGGACCCGTTTCACCGTCGCGTACTGACTTCTGGCAGACCACGGCTCAGCCGGGCGTACGGAAATCGATGAAGAGTGAAAAAACGCCCGTCTTCGAGATCACTTCGTGATTCGCAGGCGGCAGGATTTCCATCCCGTGCCGCGAATCAGGGAGCGATATGAAGCGCCTCAATGTGCTTGCCGTTCTGTTCGGTGTGCTCGCCGCGCTGTTCACCGGCGCCGGCGCCGCTCATGCCGCTTCATCCGCCGACCCGGTCCACGCTCTCCGGCAGCAGTTCGCGGCGGGGCGAGGGGTTCTGGTTTCCGAGACGGCCCGGACGAGCATTTCGGAAGACAAGCAGACCTATATCCGCCGGACCACCGGCAGGATCGGGTTCGGAAAGTCCGGAGTAGTCGGCTACGACCTCACCTCCCGGGGGGTGATCACCCCCGGTCTCCGGGCCGCCCTGCCCCCTGAAGAGCTGGAAGCCATGCGCACTCCCCTTCGCGCGGTCAACGTCGGCCGCTATACCTACGTCCAGGGTTTCCACTGGGGTCCGATGCCGGAAGGCAAGACCTGGGTCACGTTCGGCGAGGACAACCCGTCCTGGCAGGACTACGGCCAGCGCGGCGACCAGCTCGTCGACGTCCTCAGCCCGGCGAGGCTCAAGTTCGTGATCTCGAAGGCCTCTTCCCTCCGCTCCGGTGAGTATCGCGGCACCCTGAAGACGCAGAACCTGTACAGCGAGCAGGGTCCTTACAATCCGTACAAGTACACGGTTTCGTTCAGGTTGTTCGTGGACAAGGCCGGGTTGCCCGTCCGCCTGGTCACGCGGTACTCCTCGAAGGAATATGACTACACCCGCGACGGCGAATGGGTCCGGAGGATTCAGAGGAACGTGGTGGACACCCGATACCGATGGCACGCGAACGTGAAGATCACGGCGCCGCCGGCATCCGCCATCGTGGACTTCAACGACCTGCCGGCGAACCGGCAGCCGAACTTCGGAATCCCACTGGTTATTCACCCGGATGACAGGGTCGCCGCCGAATAGGCCCTCCCGGAGGGGGCCCATGCCGTGGAACGATTCGCGGAGACCTCCCCCATCGTGAAAGGTCGTGGGATGCGGGCTACCACGGATGCCGACGTACGCCGGGTGTTCGACCGGCTGGCGGACCGGTATGACAGCCAGATGCAGGCCTGGGAGCGCCGCCTGTTTCCGGGCAGCCGGGAGTGGGCCGTCGGGCAGGCGCGCGGTCACGTGGTGGAGCTGGCGGTCGGCACGGGGCTCAACCTCCCGCTGTACGGCGCCGGCACCACGGTCGTCGGGATCGAGTTGTCCGAGCGCATGCTGGAACTGGCGCGGCGGCGGGTGGCGGAGGCCGGCCTCGGCGAGCGGGTCGAGCTGCGGCAGGGCGACGTGCAGCGCCTGGACCTGCCCGACGGCGTCGCCGACACGGTGCTGTCCACGTTCACGATGTGCACCATCCCGGATCCGCTGGCCGCCGCGCGCGAGGCCTACCGCGTGCTCAGGCCGGGCGGGCGGTTCGTGCTCGCCGAGCACGGACCGTCGAGCAACCCGGTCATCCGGGCCGGGATGCGGCTGCTGGAACCGCTGTCGGTGCGGTTCGAGGCCGACTATCTCACCCGCGATCCCCGGCCCTACCTGGAGCAGGCCGGTTTCGCGATCGAGTCGGTGACGCGGACGGCCCGCGGAATCAGCTTCCGGGTGCTGGCCGTCCGGCCCTGACCCGATCGAGACCGTCGTGGCCGTCGTCAGCGTCACGGTTCCCCGTGTCGTCCTTCCGCACGGGCCGGTGGACGGTGAGATCGCCGTACGGGCGCAGGAGCGTGGCCAGGTCGCCGGGTTTGTCACGCAGGGTGGCGTCGAGGAAGGCCATGGTGGCCGCCGTGGTGACGGTCAGGCCCCCGGTGCGGCCCAGGGAGCCGACAACGGACGGCACCGGCGGCATGTAGAGCGGCGCGTCGGCGAAGGTGAGGTGCGCCGCGCCGGGGACCGTGATCCGGTAGCTCTCCGACGTGCTCAGCGAGAGGATCCGGGTGAGACGAGGGATGTACGACGGGTTGTCGGCCGGGTCGACGGGATGGGTGAGCGCGAGCACCGGCTGATGGTAGGACCCGGGCGCGGGGTCGTACGGGTAGCCGTCCAGGTCGATCACCGCCGCGAACCGGGAGTCCTGGCGGGCGGCCCGCAGGGCGGCGCCTCCGCCCATGGAGTGCCCGGTCGCCGCCGCCCGCGCGGTGTCGAGCCGTCCGGTCAGCGGGCCGCGGATCTCGCCCCTGTCGAGGCGGCCGAGCTGGGTGAGGACGAAGCTGAGATCGGCGGCCCTGACCGCCGTCCAGCCGGTCGCGAGCCGTCTGTCCTCCTCGTCGTCGCCGGTGGCCACGACCCGCGTGCGGATCGTCCGTCCATCGTCGAGCACGACGGCGGCGGAGTCGTACGGGTGGTCGAGGGCCGCGACGACGTAGCCGCGGCCGGCCAGTTCCTCCGCCCACGCGGTGTTCTGGGTGCGCACGCCTCCCAGCCCGGGAGAGAACAGCACGATCGGGAACCGCCCGGCCGCCGCGGGCGCGTCGTACACGGCGCCGGTGCGGGCACGGACCGCGTCGTCGAGCAGGAAGGCGGGCACGCCGATGTAGCCGGTCAGGCCGTCGGCGACCGTGCGCGCCTCCCGCTCTGTGCGGCCGAGATACCGGGCACGGGGACCGGCCGTGCCCTTGGGGGCGGGGTACCACAACTGGACCACGACCGTGCGGTGGTCGCCGGGCTCATCGGTGGCGGGCTCCGGGCGAGAGACGTCGGTCCACTGCATCACGGCCGTGCCCACCGCGTACGGACCGGACGGCCCGGGGAACACGGGCACGGGCACTGCCCAGGCAGCGGTCGCGCTCGCGCAAACCAGGCCGATGCAGACCACGACTCCCGGCAGGGCGAGCCACCGTCTCACCCGCCGCGCCGGGCGTCCGGCGAGCACTGGCACGGCGAACGCGAGCGCGACCAGGACGCCGGCGAGCGCGGGCGCCATCTGCCAGCGCAATCCGCGCACGGTCAGCACGATCCCGGACACGGCGACGACCGCCGCCGCGGCGAGCGCGACCGGCCGCCGGGCTCGGGGCGGGCACCACCGCGACGACAGCAGGCCGACGACGCCCAGCAGAAGCAGGATCTCCAGGGGTGACATGCCGATCCCCCCGATGGTCTCGATCACGCGACCAATCGTTGATCACGCAGGCCGCTCGCGCGTCCTCCTGGAGTCCCCGCTTTCGTGCGACCGCAGTCGCATCATCGTGCCGACGGTGATCCCGGAGTCTGATCACCAAAGGCCCGGAAGCGGCCCGGCGAACCTGAGTGGACACTCCACTAATCGAGCCAGAGCACGATGCCGGTCATGCCGTTGAGCACGGCCGCGGCACCCGCCCGGACCGCACGCCCGGCGCGCTCGGGGGTGAAGCTGGCGGGATCGTACGCCGAGGACATGCCGAGCCCCTCGCCGCGGAACGACGCACCGGTCCAGTCGGCGGCGGTGACGTTCTCCGTGGGCTCGGCCAGCTCCGCGCCGACCACGAGGAACTGCTGGTCGAGGTGGTTGGGGGTGACCAGGGCCAGGGGGTCGACGAGGGCGTCGCCGGCGCTGACGATGAGGTCGGGCCTCATGTCGATCGCCCTGCTGATGGTCGGCACGAACTGGTCCGGCCGCGTGGCCGTGAGGGTCCTGAGGCTGACGCGCTCCTCCTCGGCCCACGCCGTCACCGCG
This sequence comes from Microbispora catharanthi, assembly GCF_006334915.2. Lineage (GTDB taxonomy): Bacteria > Actinomycetota > Actinomycetes > Streptosporangiales > Streptosporangiaceae > Microbispora > Microbispora catharanthi. The sequence goes on along the minus strand of NZ_VDMA02000027.1, from coordinate 10,489 downwards.
CTCACCAGCGTCGTGGTCTGGCGGTCCTCCCCCGCGGTGAGCAGCACCACGCGGTAGCCCTCCGGCGGACGGACCCCGTTCCAGGAGCCGGGCCGGGGCGTGATCGTCGCCTCCGGGGCGGGTGACGCGGCCGGGAAGAAGCCCGGGCCGGGGGTGCCGACGGCGGTGGGCTTCGCATGCGGCCGGGACCAGTCGTCGCCGGAGCCGCATCCGCCGGCCAGCAGGGCGGTCGCGACTGCCGCGGCCAGTGTGCAGGCAGGCAGAAGCCGAGAGCGCATGGGGATCGTCCTTCGGGGGCGGTGGGAAGTGCGCCTATTTCCTACCGCATGATTTGCGGCCTCCGACGCCGCGGCCGCCTCCGCCGGGCGTGGTTCCTCGACGGTTCTCGTCCGAGATACCGCTCGTTCATCTCAATCGAGCAGATTTCGTACGGCAAAGCCGAAAAGGAGTCATATGTCCCCCGCCGCTCGGCGTCGTGTCTGTGCTGTCATCGCCGCCGCAGCCGTGGCCGTCCTGTTCAGTGCCCTCTCCGCTCCGCTCGGCGCCCCGCCCGCCCTCGCTCACGGGTTCACCTCGACGGTTTACGTCAACCTCGACTCGCCCCAGGCCGGGCACGTCCGCACCGAGCTCCAGCTGGAGTACGACCTGCTCGTCGTCTCCGCCGCCGACTACGAGAAGGACGACCCGCTCTTCAGAGCGGGCACCGCGGCGTTCGAGGCCGGTGACTCGGGTCAGCAGGCCGCCGCTCTCGACGCCCACGCCGGCTCGGTCGTCGCGTACGTCAGCGAACGCTTCGGCGTCACCGCCGGGGGCGAGGCGTGCGCCCCGGTCAGGGACGGCGGCTTCACGATCGGGCGACGCGAGGGCGTCCCGTACGCGCGGCTGACCCTCGACTACCGGTGCCCGGGGTCCGCCGAAGCGCACGAGGTGCGCAGCGCGCTGTTCGCCGGCTCCGAGGGGTACGTGCGCGACAGCAAGACGATCGTCACCTACGATCTCGACCTGAAGTCCGGAAGCACCGCCCTCGACGCTCAGCATCGGTCGTTCTCCACGCACCAGTCCTGGTTCGAGCGGTTCTGGGAGTTCTTCCGGCTCGGAGCCGAGCACCTGCTCGGCGGGCTCGACCACATCCTGTTCCTGCTGGCGCTCATCGCGGGGTCACGCCGCCTGCGCGAGATCGTGCTGGCGGCGACGACCTTCACACTGGCCCACTCGGTGACCTTCGTCCTCGCCGCCCTCGGCCTCGTGGAGGCGCCCGCGTCGTTCGTCGAGCCCGTCATCGCCCTCTCGATCGCGGTCGTCGCGGGCTGGCATCTGTGGCGCGTCTGGCGACACCGGTCGCACGCCGCAGATCTGGAGACGGCCGGTCACGGCCGCCTCGGCCTGGACGGCACGGGCTGGACGCGGCTCGCGGTGGTCTTCTGCTTCGGCCTCGTGCACGGTCTCGGCTTCGCCGCGGCACTGGGCATCGATCAGGCCTGGTCGTGGACGCTCTTGTGGTCGCTGCTCGTCTTCAACGTGGGCATCGAGGTCGTCCAGCTGACGGTTATCGTCGCCGTCTTCCCGCTGCTCGCCCTGCTGCGTCACCGGCGGCCGATCGTGGGGCTGTGGACGACCGGGGCGATCGCGGCGGGTGTGTCCGCGATGGGCCTGGTGTGGTTCGTGCAGAGAATTCCCGGAATCTGAGATCACCTCACAACTTCCGGCAAGCGCAACGGCCCGCCTGCTCCACGTTCATCTCCGCGCCATCGAGTCCCGAAATCGTGCAAACCGCTCCAATACCCCCAAATGGATGGAAAGCAATGAAGCTCGACAAGGGGACTCAGGGCCCCGGGCTCGTCCTGCGCCGGGTGGCCATGAGCGCCACCGCGGCAGCCCTCAGCGCCGGCGCCGTGTTCGGCGGCGGCCTGGCCACCGCGGCCCACGCCGACAGCGCGACGCTCACCGGCGTCGTCCTCGGGGTGGGCGCCGACGAGACGCAGCGCGTCCTGTCGTGGTACTCCTCGGCCGGCACCGCGCAGGTGGTCCAGGTCGCGCCGGCGTCCGAGGTCGTCGACGGCCGGTTCCCCGCGAACGCCGTCACCTTCCCCGCCACGGTCACCGCGAACGTCGTCAACGGCGGCTACAACGCGCACGCCACGATCGACAGCCTGAAGCAGAACACCGCCTACTCCTACCGGGTCGGAGCCGAGGGCGACTGGTCCCCGACGTACTCCTTCACGACCCAGGACTTCAACGGCGACAATCTCGACTTCCTGTTCTTCGGCGACCCGCAGATCGGCTCGTCCGGCAACGTGGCGAAGGACGGCGCCGGGTGGGAGGACACCCTGAACGTCGCCCTCGCCGCCAACCCGAAGGCCGAGCTGCTGGTCTCCGGCGGCGACCAGGTCGAGTCCGCCAACACCGAGACGCAGTGGAACGCGTTCCTCGCGTCCGACAAGCTGCGCCAGTACCCCTGGGCCGCCACCATCGGCAACCACGACGTCGGCGGCAAGGCGTACGAGCAGCACTTCTGGACGCCGAACACCGACCGCTCCGCGCCGTACTACAACGGCAGCGCGACGACCCGGTCGGGCGGCGACTACTGGTTCACGTACAAGAACATCCTGTTCATCGACATCAACAGCAACGCGTACGCCAGCGGCTCCGACGCCGCGCACATCGCCTACATCACCGATGTCGTCAACAAGCACGGCGCCGGCGCCAAGCACACGGTGCTCATCTACCACCACGCGATCTACTCGCCGGCCAGCCACGCGAACGACGCCGACAACAAGGTGCGCCGCCAGGACTTCCCGACGGCCTTCTCGAAGCTCGGCGTCGACCTGGTCCTGCAGGGTCACGACCACAGCTACTCCCGCAGCTACGTGATCAAGAACGGGCAGAAGGCGGACAAGGACGAGCAGCCCGGCGCCACCGAGGTGTCCAAGGGCCCGGGCGGCGTCATCTACGTGACGGCGAACTCGGCGTCGGGTTCGAAGTACTACGACCTCACCGCTCCGGACACGACCAAGGACCCGAACTACGGTCCCGACCCGCTGAACCCCAAGAGCCACTGGGCCAACTCGGTCGAGAACCAGGAGCACGTCCGTACGTACGTGCGGGTCCAGGTGCGCGGGAACAAGCTCGTCGTCGAGAACATCCGCAGCGGCACCTGCGCCGCCCCCAACGCCGCGGTGGAGCTGGGCCAGGAGTCCTGGTGCGGCCCGGACAGCGGCGCGAGCGCCGCTCAGCCGGTCGGCTCCACCGTCGACAAGGTCGTGATCCACACGAACGAAGGCAAGGCCGGCGAGGACAAGCAGGCCGCGGCCGAGTCCGACTGGCTCCAGTAGACGACCGAGGGCGAGTGGGGCCCTCACGATCAGCCGATCCGGCCCCACTCCCCGAGACCACCCGAGGATCATGCAGATGCACCCGCCGAGACCGCGTACGACAACCGCAGCAGGCTCCCTCGCCCGGGCCGTCGTCGTGGCGCTGCTCGCCGCGTTCGGCCTGTTGGGAGCGGGAACGGGCCCCGCCGCGGCGGCGGACGGCGAGGTCTCCTGGACGGTCGCGACGGCCTCCGGCGACTTCGGGTCCGACCGGCGGAACTACAGCTACACACTGGATCCGGGCGGGCGGATCGAGGACGGTCTCGTGGTCGCCAACCACGGCACGACGCCGCTCCACCTCAGCGTGTACGCCGCGGACGCGTTCACCACCCGGCAGGGCCGGCTCGACCTGCTCGGCCAGGACGCGACGTCGACCGGGGTGGGTGCATGGGTCCACCCGGACCGGCCCGACGTGACGGTCCGGCCCGGAGAGTCGGCCGAGGTCCCGTTCACGGTCACGCTTCCGGACGACGCCGCGCCCGGCGAGTACATGGGCGGCATCGTCGCCGCACCGGCCCCGACCGGCGCGGCGGACGGGCGGCGTCGCGGCATCCGGATCCGCCTGCGCGTGGGCGGAGAACTGAAGCCGAGCCTGTCGGTGGAGGACCTGCGGGTGCGCTATTCCGGCACGCCCAATCCGCTCGGGACGGGCGACGCCACCGTCACCTACACGATCCGCAACGGCGGCGACAGCGTTCTCACCGCTCGTCAGGCGGTGTCCCTGTCCGGACCCTTCGGGCACTGGGGCGCCCGCGCGGGACGCATCGACGACTCGCCCCGGCTGCTCCCCGGCGACACCTGGAAGGTCTCCGTACCGGTGCACGGAGTGACTCCCGCGCTGAGACTGACGGGGACGGTCACGCTCGTCCCGCTGCTCACCGACGCGGCGGGCTCGGTCGCCCCGCTCGCCGTCGTGGAGAGCACCGCGCACGCGTGGACCCTCCCCTGGGCGCTGTTGCTTGTCCTCGTCGTCCTCTGCGGGCTCTTCGTCGCGGCTCTCGCCTCACGGCGCCGCCGGAAGACCACGCTCCGCCGCGGGGTCGCGAAGGGGCATGGCCGTCGTCTTCGGTGACAGGCCGGTGTGTTCGGCGGCGAAGGCCAGGATGTCCGCGGTCAGGGCACGTTCCTTGCTCGCGGGCGAGGCGGCGTGGGCGGTGTCGGGTTCCCGGCGCATGAGGATCGGCCGGTCGCCGGCGGTGGCGTGCTGGAGGGCCGCGCACATTTTGGTGACATGGGCCTCTCCGGTCTGCAGATCGGTCACCGCGCCGGTGAAGAGGAAGGCGGGATAGAGGGTTCCGGGCGTGACGTTGTGGTAGGGGGAGCACGACAGGAGCCATTGGAGTTGTTCGGGCTGGGAGGCGCTGCCGAATTCGTCGGTCCATGTGCATCCCAGGCCGAATCGTTCGTAGCGCACCATGTCACACAGCGGGCCTTCGGCGACGACCGCGGCGTACAGGTCCGGTCGCCGGACGGCGGCGGCCGTGACCAGTAGACCGCCCGCTGATTGGCCGTATATCGCCAGTTGGTCGCGGGTGGTCGCGCCGGTCTCGATGAGCCACGCCGCGGCGTCGTTGAAGTCGCTGATCGCGCGGTGTTTGTGTGGTCCCCGGCCCGCGTCGTGCCAGCGTTGGCCCTCTTCGCCGCCTCCGCGTACGCAGGCGACCGCGTAGGTGCCGCCGGCGCCGACCCATGCGGCCGCCAGGGGGAAGAACCAGGGGCGCATCGGCATGCCGAAGCTGCCGTAGCCGTACAGGAGGGTGGGGCGCGGCCCCTGGTGGTCCTCGTCCGGAGTGAACAGGAACAGCGTGATCTCCGTGCCGTCGCCGGCGCGATAGCGGACGGCGCGGCTGCGGATCTCCGGAGTGTGGCCCGCCGTCGCGGCGCCGGCTTCCTGCTCCGTCGTGCCGAGCACCGCGTCGTAGCGGTAGATGGTGGGAGGTGTGGTCGCGTCGCAGTAGCTGAACCACGCCTGGTGCCCGTGCGGGACGCTCGTCCGCAGGGAGGACACGACGCCCGCGCCGGGAAGGGGCAGCGCGGTGAGCGGCCGGCCGTCGGCCAGGTCGTGCAGTGTCAGGGCGGAGGTGCCATGACGGGCGCGTGCCACCAGCAGGACAGGCCGCGCAAGCGCCGGGCCGTCCAGGACCACGCACTCGTCCAGGGGAGCCGCAGGATCTTCGGCTACCAGCGTGCGCCAGGCGGCCGGGCCGGCGTCGTACCGGTCCGCCACGCAGACGCGGCCGCATGGAGCCTGGTGGTCGGTGACGAGCAGCAGGGTGCCGTCCGCGAGGAAGCGGGGGAGGACGCGGGCGCCGACGGCCGCCCCGTCCACGACCTTGACGAAGCGCGGAGCTTCCGGATCGACGAGTTCCGCCACGTACACGTCGTTCCGCGCGGCGGGCCCGACCACGGCGGTGACGGCGAGATGACGACCGTCCGCACCGACCGTGAGCCCGTAATAGTGGTCCGGGGCGTCCTCCCCGCCGAACACCACCGTGTCGGCCTGCCAGGGCGCGCCGATCCGGTGCAGCCGCACCCGCCGGTGCAGCCGCATGTCGCCCGGGGCCAGTTCCTCGTCGGGGACCCGGCTGACGTAGTAGAACGCGGCCCCTCCCGGCAGCCAGGCGAGCGAGGTGTTGCGGGCACGCGGCAACGGTCCGTCCACCACCTCGCCGGTGCGCACGTCGAGCACCGTGATGTCGCTGCCGGGCTGCTCGGCGACCTCCATCTGGACGGCCACGCGTTCGCCCTCGCGGGACGGCCACCAGGCGTAGATCCCAGTGTGGCCGGACGGATCGACGTCCACCGGATCGACCAGCACCCGCCTGTCGCCCTCGGCGTCGACGACGAGCAGGCGCCGCTGCTCGTCCCCGCGGAGTTGCTCGGCGAGGAACATGAGCGAGCCCCGCACCATCGGGGGCTCCGACACGCCGAAGGAGGACACCTGGTCCACCGAAGACGCCCAGGATTCCTTCTCACGCCATTGCTCGCGGTGGGCCAGGAAGAGACGATCCTGGGCCGCGCCCCAGTCCCGCACGCGCGCGTCATCGCCGTCTTCCAACCACCGATAAGGATCGGACACCCGGAATCCGAACAGATCCTCCACCACATCGCTGCGCCAAGCGGCAGGGTAGAACAATCGCGCCATTGAATTCCCCCCGCCTCTATCAGGTCCCCGTAACAGGTCGAGGCACTGCGGCCCGCATGCGCCGCAGTACCTCGATTCACTCGGCTACGACTCGCCGCGGAGAATGTCCGCCTGCCAGCCGCGTACGCCGCCGATGCGGGCAGCGGGAGTGGAATCGCGATACGGCAGGTATCCAGTCATGTCAGCCTCCTGGATCCGTTCGACTCGCCCGGTTTAGGCGATTACGACGGCAACCGTCCCCGCGCCTGGGATCGATAAACGCAGGCCCCGCCTCTCGGGCCTCAGACCACTGCGAAGCGAAGAGCCGTCAATCATCCTCCCGCTAAATTCCCCGAAAGAAACGACGCCATACGGAAATGCGAGTGGAGATCAATATCACACGAAGGCAATTCGGAACCTTTTGAGATAGATCCCAGGGCCGGCGGCAGAAGGACGCGACCGGATCACCACCACCCGGCGTCACGAACCGCGATCCCCTGTCGAAGCCCCGGGCGGGCAGGTGAAAAGCTGTATGGGTCCATCCGCCGGCGGAACGGGGCCATCACCATGGGGGATATCGGTGCGGGGAGCCATCGCGGCGGGACGGAAGACCTCGACCAGGCGGCGGCAACCTTCGAGAGCGTGCGGCCACGCCTGTTCGGAATCGCGTACCGGATCCTGAGCAGTTCCACCGAAGCGGAAGACCTGTTACAGGACGTCTGGCTGCGCTGGCAGGCTTACGACCGCAGCACCGTGACCGACCCGGGGGCGTTCCTGGCGACGGTGACCACGCGCCTCGCCATCAACGCGCTCCAGTCCGCGCGGGTCCGCCGCGAGACGTACGTCGGCCCGTGGCTTCCCGAACCCGTCGACACCAGTAGTGACCCTCACCTCGGCGCCGAGCGAGGCGAAGCCCTCGGCTTCGCGGTCCTGCTCCTGCTGGAGAAGCTCTCGCCCACCGAACGCGCGGCCTACGTGCTGCGAGAAGCGTTCGACTATCCCTATCGGCAGATCGCCGAGATCATCGAGGCGAGTGAGGTCGCGGTGCGGCAACTCGTCAGCAGGGCACGCAAACGCATCGTCTCCGAGCGCCGAGCACCGGTGAAGCGAGCCGACCAGCGCAGGCTGCTCACCGCCTTCGTCGCCGCCGCCCGCTCCGGCGACCTTGCCGCGTTGGAGGAGCTCCTCGCCGCGGACGTCATCAGTTACTCCGACGGCGGCGGTGCCGTACGGGCCTCGCGCATCCCCGTGATCGGCGCGTTCCGGGTCGCGAAGTACATCAGAGCGTTCGCGGACCGGTTCTGGGCCGGGGTCGAGGTGGAATGGGCCGACGTGAACGGGCAGGCGGCCGCTTTGCTGCGCCACGACGGCGAGCTGTTCACGGTCCTCACCGTCAACGCCTCCGACGAGGGCATCGACCAGGTGCTGTGGATGATGAACCCCGCCAAGATCGCCGCACTGTCCGCCGCGAGCTGACCCGCCGCGCGCCGGGTAGCGGCCGATGGGCATGAGGCCGGATCCTTCTTTCCTCAGGCGGGGAACTCGACCCGGGCCAGTCGCTCGGAGACGGTCCACAGCCGGGCCGCATCGCGCTCGACCCGGACCGATTTGTAGAGGGGCAACTCCGTCGGCCGACCGGTGAACTGGCCGATGCCGTCGGGGCCGTAGAAACGGCCGCCCCGCGCCTGTGGACTGGTGGCCGCGTACAGGGCCGGCTGCAGCCCGGCGTCGACCGTCTGTACGAACAGACCCCACCGGAGGAGCCGCTTCATGATCCTCTCGTAGGGCGCGGAGCGGGTGCGGCCCAGGTTCGGGCCGGACGCGTAGAGATTGGTCAGGGTCGTGCCGGGATGCGCGATGGTGCTGACGACGCCCCACCCGCCGGCCTTGCTGCGCCGGTCCAGTTCGAGCCCGAAGAGAAGGTTGGCCAGCTTCGACTGACCGTACGAGCGGATCGGCGAGTACTTCCGTTCACTCTGCAGGTCGTCCCAGTCGACAGCGGCGGAGCGGGCGGCGCTGCTGGACATCGTGGTGACTCGCGCCCCTCTGAGACGCAGCAGCGGCAGGAGTCGTGCCACCAGCGCCACGTGGCCGACGTGGTTGGTGCCGAACTGCAACTCCAGGCCGTCCACGGTGGTCTGCCGGGTGGCGGGGGCCATCACGCCCGCATTGTTGATCAGGATGTCGATCGGGCGGGCCTCGCGTCGAAGGGTGGCGGCGAGCGCCGCGATCGATTCCAGCGAGGCCAGGTCGAGCTCACGAGTGGAGACGGTGGCCTCCGGCACAGCCGCGTGGATCTTCTGGACGGCGGCGGCGCCCTTGGCGGGATTGCGGACCGGCAGCACGACCTCGGCCCCGGCCCGGGCCAGGCGTATGGCCAAGCCGAGACCGAGCCCGTCACTGCCGCCCGTCACCACGGCCACCCTGCCGGTCAAATCGGGCACGCTCACGGCATCCACAGCAAACCTCCTGGTCGACAGAGAGTTCCGGTCTGCCGACAAGACAGGACAGGGCCCCCATCTGTGACGCGCGCGAGCCGCGGCGGTGACGCCGACCCTGGGCTATTCCACCAGCGCGCCGAAGACGTAGGTCCCGGGAGCGTTCGGGTTGTCGCCCGCCCAGAACTCCGTCCAGAGGGTGCGGAACTCGTCGCGGGTGAGGTGGCCGTCACCGTCCAGGTCCAGGCGCGGGAAGATCTCGTCGGTCGCCGCCGGCGTCCCGTTCCACGTCTCGACGAGCACGCCGTACTCGGAACGGGAGATGAGGCCGTCCCCGTTGAGGTCGACGGCCTCGAACATCGCGTCGGCGGTGGCGGAGACGGCGTCCGCCCTGTCGCCGAGGCCTTCGACGACGAGGAGCACCTCGTCGAGGGTGACGGCGTTGTCGCCGTCGGGGCCGGAGGCGGCACGGAGCACCGGCCACCAGCCGGTCATGACGGAGGCGAGTCGCTCCGGATCGACGGATCCGGCGACGGCCGTCCAGCGGCGGGCGAGCGCCTGGAAGTCGGCCTCGGTCAGCCGGCCGTCTCCGTCCACGTCCATCGCCCGGAAGACTCCGCTGACCTTTTTCCGCTGGAACTCACTGGCCACATCCGCCTCCGCTGTTCGGGGAGACTCCATGTTGCCTAGGCGTCACTTTTGGTGACCATACACAATAGGTGACTAATCCGTTACAGCAATGGCGCCCGCAGTCGCTCAGCGTGGCGACGTTGTTCGCCGGCACCCGGCCCAGGAAGCGGTGCGCCCAGGACGGTGCGGTGACCGTCGGGTTGAGCGCGATCGAGTCGCGGATGGTGGTGCCGGTGTAGCCGTAGCCCGCCACACCGCCGTCGTTGCGGCTGTCCGCGATGACGGCGCCCGTGGAGAAGACCCGCTCCGTTCAGCTGCCTGTATCTGGCTCAGGAGATGCTTGCCGTGGCGAGGGTGTTGCGGCGTTCCTGGAGATGGGCCCATCCCATGAGGCCGAACAGAACGGCGAGGAGGACGGCGGAGGAGCCGGCGGTTCCGAGGTCGAGACCCCCCATGGTGGTCGGCTTGGTGAGGAGATCACCTGCGGTGGCGCCGAAGGGTCGGGTCAGGACGAAGGCGAGCCAGAACAGCAGCACGTTGGGCACGACAGGGACGTACTTCAGGGCGAGGAGCAGCGCCAGCAGGGCGGGACGAGCACACGCCTCCGCCGTAGCCGAGACCTGAGCTGTCGGAGTGCCGCAGCGTGAATGTGGAAGCCAGTGCGCCAGGCGGTCCTCGCAGGTTTTCCACATACCTCACATAACATCCTTCTCTTGGATAAATACACAGAGTGCCTATTCATATACAAGGAGTTGTGATGACATAGTGCCCGATCCGCCTAGCCCTGTGCCAGGGCGCGCTAGGGCGCGTATCGGGTTGTGATCAAGGGGTGGTCCGGGTGAGGTCTTTGATCCAGATCATCGCAGCGCGGAGGTGGAGGCCGGCGAGGTAGCTCGCAGGAGTCTTGTCGTAGCGGGTGGCGATTC
>NZ_VDMA02000026.1 GCF_006334915.2 Microbispora catharanthi | reverse complement strand
ACGGCTTGATGAACTCCCACTCTTCGTCCGTCAACTGGGCCCGCGTCACACACGAGGACCTACCGGATCAGACCCGGCCACAACGGCAAATCCCAAGGATTGATCACAACCCGATACGCGCCCTAGTGGAAGGAGATCACCACATGACCAACGACGACCACCGGAACGCCCTCATCGCCGGGCTCCGCGCCCTGGCCGACTTCCTGGACGCCAACCCGGCCGTCCCCGTCCCACGCTCGGTCAACGTCCTGCACTTCCCGCACCGCGCCACGGATGCCGACATGTGCGCGGAGGTCGACCACATCGCCGACCTGCTCGGCGCTCCGGTCAACCAGGAGTTCGGCCACTACGGCGCTTCGGTCCGCTTCGGACCGGTGGAGTACAAGGCCGTGGCGATCCTCGCCGCCCGCCGCGCCCAGTACGAGGCCGACCGCAGCTACGAAGGCTGCATCCAGCCCGACCCCGTCCCCGACCAGAACGCGGCGCAGGCCGCCTGACCACGAAAGGAGGTGACGCCCATGCCCGACACCGAGCAGGCCCCGCCCGCGACTCCCGTGCCGATCACGCCTCAGCGGTGGCAGTGCTGCCACTGCGGCGGAGGCGGTCTCGACTCCTACGGCGAGACCTGCCGCCACTGTGACGGGCTCGGCTTCTGCTGAACCCCGTCAGCGCCCCCGGCCTGGCCGTACATCCGCCAAGACAACCGCCAGGTCGGGGGCCATCCCTCCACCCATCGAGCGAAAGGAGGCCTCCATCTTGCCCGTAACATCCGCCAACGCGCACGCCATCCGCGGCGCCATCGCCCGACTCAACAACCCTGACTGTTCCCGCTTCGCCTCCCAGATCCGCCACACGGGCGGCTGCCGACAGCCGATCCACCTGCGAGGCAAGGTCGAACACTGGGACAAAGCCACCGGGACCCTGCTGCACCGCTACAGCACCCGCCTCGAACCCGACGGCATCCTGCGCGTCCCGTGCAAAACCCGCCGCGCCTCCCGCTGCCCGGCCTGCGCCGAGACCTACCGCGCCGACACCTACCACCTCATCCGCGCCGGCCTCGTCGGCGGCAAAGGCGTCCCCGCGTCGGTGACCGCGCACCCGTGCCTGTTCGTCACGCTCACCGCACCGTCCTTCGGCCCGGTCCACACCCGCAGGCAGCACAACGGGAGCATCCTGCCCTGCCATCCGCGCCGTGACGCCGAGACCTGCCCGCACGGGTGCGTCATGTCCTGCACCGCCCGGCACGGGACCGAGGATGACTGCCTCGGCGAGCCGCTGTGCCCCGACTGCTACGACTACACCGGCTCAGTGCTGTTCAACGCGGTCGCGCCACTGCTGTGGAAGCGCTTCACCGACGCCCTTCGCCGGCACCTGGCCAAGCTCGGCGGCCTGACCCTCCGCGACATGCGCGACCAGCTCATCGTCTCCTTCGCGAAGGTGGCTGAGTACCAGCGCCGCGGCGTCGTCCACCTCCACGCCGTCATCCGCCTCGACGGCCCGGCCGGACCCATCTCCCCGCCCCCGGCCTGGGCCACGCTCGACCTCCTCGGCCAAGCCGTAGAGCATGCCGCCTCCGTCGTGACAGCCAAGGTGCCCGCGTACGACGGCCACCCGGAACAGGGGCTCTGCTGGGGCACTCAGCTCGACGCCCGCCCGATCACCTTGGACGGCGAACTGACCGACCAGGCCGTAGCCGGGTACGTGGCCAAGTACGCCACCAAGGCAGCCGAATGCGTCGGCACCATCGACCGGCGCATCGTCCCCAGCGAGGACCTGACCGCCCTCCCCGTCCACGACCACGCCCGACGGCTCATCGCCGAATGCCTCCGCCTCGGCACCTTCGAGGAACTCGCCGACCTACGGCTGACCCACTGGGCGCACATGCTCGGATTCCGCGGCCACTTCTCCACCCGATCCCGCCGCTACTCCACCACCCTCGGCGACATCCGCGCCGACCGGCAGAACCACGCCCGCGACGAAGACATCACCACCGGCCGCCTGCCCCTCCTCGAGGAGGACACCGTCCTCGTCATCAGCGAATGGGAGTACGCCGGAAAGGGCTACTCCCCGGGTGACGCCCTCGTCGCCGCACTCACGGGTTCACCGACGCTGCCGTCGCAGTCACTAGTCGGGGATGGCGCCCGATGACGCGCAACGACCGGCTCCTGACCGTGCCTGAGGTACTCGCTGAGCTCGGCGGCGTTTCCCGCCGGACCTTCTATCGCTGGCGTGAGCTCGGCCACGCGCCCAAGTGTGTGAAGCTCCCGAACGGCGAGCTCCGCGTCTGGTGGAGCGATCTCGCTGCCTGGCTGGAAGCCCTCCGGGAGGCTGCGTGAACACCTCCTACGACGTGAAGCTCTGGGACATCCGGCCGAACCGGACCAGCAAAGCGCCCTCCTACATCGTGCGTTGGAAGGTAGGCCCCAAGGAGAAGTCCAAGGCCTTCCGGACCAAGGCCCTGGCCGAGAGCTTCCTGTCTGACCTCCGTCAAGCGTCTAAGCGTGGTGAGACCTTCGACCTGGAAACGGGGCTTCCCGTCTCCCTGGCCAAGGTCAAGCAGGCCGTCACCTGGTTCGCCTTCGTCCTGGCCTACATCGATATGAAGTGGCCGCACGCTGCGGCGAAAACCCGGGACAGCCTGACTGATGCTCTCGCGACGGTGACGCCCGCCCTCGTCGACGAGGACGCTTCTGGCAAGCCGGATCTGATGGTCCTGAGGGAAGCGTTGCGCCAGTACGTTCTTCCCCCAGCATCTCGGCAACTGGAGCGTCCGGCGGGCATTATGGCGACTGTCGCGTGGCTCGAACGTCACTCGCTCGCCGTGGCTGACTTGGCGAAGGTTCGAAACGTGCGGCTCGGCCTTGATGCCTTGACGCTTCGACTCGACGGCGGGGCGGCTGCGCCTACGACGATCGCGCGTAAGCGCTCAGTCTTCTACAACGTCCTCCAGTACGCCGTGGACCTGGAAGAGCTGCCCTCGAACCCGATCGACAAGGTGAAGGCGTGGAAGCCGCCGAAAGTCCGTGAGGTCGTGGATCGGCGGGTAGTAGTCAACCCAGCCCAGGCTCGGGAACTGCTCACCGCAGTGACCTACGCGGGCCGCCTCGACCGTGGTCGGCACCTTCGAGCCTTCTTCGCCTGCCTCTACTTCGCCGGCCTCAGACCCGCCGAAGCGCTCGGCCTCCGCGTGCAGGACTGCCACTTGCCGGAGTCGGGGTGGGGGCGCCTGGTTCTGGCGAAGTCCAAGCCTCAGGCGAACAAGCGATGGACCGACAGTGGTGAGGCACACGACGACCGCGGACTGAAGCACCGCGCACAGGATGAAGGCCGTCCTGTCCCGATCCCGGCAGAGCTGGTGATGATCCTCCGTGAGCACATCGACGAGTTCGGCGTCCACGATGACGGGCGCCTGTTCCGTACGTCTCGGGGCGGCGTGATTTCCATCGGGACGTACTGCGAGGCGTGGCAGAAAGCACGGACGTTGGCGCTGACGCCGGAACAGGCCGTGTCCCCGCTGGCGGCCCGGCCGTACGACCTCCGGCACGCGGCCGTCTCACTCTGGCTCAATGCCGGGGTAGCCGCTCCCGAAGTTGCCGAACGAGCCGGGCATGGTGTCGACGTACTACTCAGGGTCTATGCCAAGTGCATCGATGGCGGTGCTGAGGTCGCCAATAGCCGCATAGAGGAGGCTCTCGACTCCTGCCGAGGTCCTGCGTAGACTGCCGCAGCCCTTGCCCTGCCCGGGCGGGACGCCAGCACTTACACGACCTTCTTGCAGTATCGGCGCGGGATCAATACCGCCGAGGACGACCCCGCCGCCCGCCGCCGTGCCCGCTGACCTCCTCCGCAAGCAGCCATCGCAACAGCCCTAGCCCTCCCTCTCGCAACCACGAACGCATTGGACGAGCGAGAAGCTTCATGAGCTGCTTTGCCTGACGCAAATACCAAACGGCAGCCGGAAGAGCAAGTAGGGCTGTAAGACCGTACTGACGGACTATTTCATTTGAAGACACATCTACTTCCTTGCCCTGTGGCCACGAATCCCAGTAGGGATTCGTGGCCGGACGAATTTACGCACAGTCAGGGGAGAGACAGCGCCGAATGTCCCCGAGAAGAGGCCATCCCGGCATGACGGCAGCCCCGGGCGGGACGTGGAACTCGACTCTAGAATCCGGACTGTCTGGATTTGGGATCAGGATCTTCGAGAGCACCTGTACTGGTTCATCGTCTAGCATGGTCCATTTGGCCCCACTGGCGCCCTCGCAGAACACCGCACAAATTCCGCGGACCTCCTTCGAGACACTTACCTGCACACCATGCAGGTGGCTTGCGGTGTTCATGTCAGGGCACGCGCTGCAATAGGTCGGCCTCCAAGGGATATGGTCCCCGTGGGGCCAACTCCCGCCCTGCCTCAGGGGGCCCGGCCATCCCCTTCGGATGTATGGGTAGCGGGCCATCGCTAGATCCAGACGCTCCCCGCGGCTTTCGAGGGAAGCAGCCCCGATGAAAGCACGGTGGTAGGTCAAGTCATCGGTCGCCAGAGTTACCCTTGCGCGACGTCCCCGCTTATCGCGCACTGTGCAGTGGAGCAACCCCCATCCAAGCGGTACGGGAATGAGGGCGGCCCCAAGGCAGGCTCCTTCGTAAGATCCTTCGCTTTCGTCAGGTGAGATTTCGGAGTACTCCTTTATCTCCGGTTCCTCTAGGACAGCGGTCACGTAGGGGACTAGCTTCTCCTTTGCCAGATTCCCAGGAGAGCTGTAGCGGTCCCTGCGGTTGTTTCTCGCCATGCCCTAAATGCTGCCGGATTCAAGACGCCGGCGCCACCCAGCCTTTTCCAGCACCTATTTGTTCACCTCGCGGCTGCGTGAGCTGCACGAATGGTCATTCACGGGCCCTCCACAGGCGCGCGTTACAGGAAAGCAAGGACGGACTGTTACCCTTCTGTTATTTTTGGGCGCTACGGCCGGGATCGACGCGCCGGCGTTCCACGACATGCGTGATTGCCCCCCTCGCGCGGCGCGCTAGCCGACCATCCCTGCCAGGCAATGTGTCCACCAGGCCTGCCAGTGGCATCCTCAGCCGGTCGCACGTCGCGGATCTCGGCAGGAACCCGGAATGCAGGCGGCTTCTACCTCGCCAGCCTCCTCGGCTCGAGCGAGGCAACCTAGGGAAACTCCCGCAAGATCATCCCGTGGATATAACGTGAACAGCGGCCGAGGGCTGCTGAGGGTGGCGTACGGCTGTGCATGGCCGGAACGATCAACGGCGTCTGAACCAAGCGAAACCGCTGGTCAGACGCCGTTTTGGCTGGTTGAGCGGAGAGCGTGGGATTCGAACCCACGAGACCGGTCACCCGGCCTAGCGGTTTTCAAGACCGCCGCCATCGTCCACTAGGCGAGCTCTCCCCGACGCCCCATGCTGGAGCGCCACGCAGCAGCCTAGTCTCTCACTCTCGGGTTGGTGGCCGCGACCGCGAAAGAGATCATCCCGCTTCCACGTCTCGCCTACAGGTGGTCCGGGATCTCCGAGAACCTGGGCTCGGCCAGCGCGTGCGGCCCGGCGAAGCCGTCGCCCACGGAGGCCGCCAGGCGGAGGTAGGCGTCCCTGGTGGCCTGCTGAAGGCGGTCCAGGTCGATCTCAGCACCCTCCTCCAAGTGGGCGTCGTACGGCACGCGGACGACGGTGCGGCAGCGGGCGGCGAAGTGCGCCTCCAGTTTGTCGAGATCCACGGTGGACTTCGACCGGGGCCGTACGCTGCACAGCACCACGGTCGCGGCCCGGACGAGGTCGCCGTAGTGGTGCGCCTCCAGCCAGTCCAGCGTGGCCGAGGCCGCCCGGGCGCCGTCCACGGACGGCGAGCTGACCAGCACGATCTGGTCGGCCATGCCGAGCACGCCCGACATGGCGGAGTGCAGGAGGCCGGTGCCGCAGTCGGTGATGCAGATGGAGTAGAAGTTCTCCAGCACATTCGCCACCGCGTGGTAGTCCTTGGCGCTGAACGCCTCCGACACCGACGGGTCGCGGTCCGACGCCAGGATCTCCAGCCGCGAGGGCGTCTGCGAGGTGAAGGCCCGGATGTCCACGTACCGCTTGATCTGCGCGCGCTCGTTCAGCAGGTCGCGTACGGTGGCCGCGGTCTCCAGCTCGACCTTGTCGGAGAGCGTTCCACGATCGGGGTTGGCGTCGACCGCGATGACACGGTCGCCGCGCACCTGCGCGAGCGTGGCGCCGAGGCCGACGGTCGTCGTGGTCTTGCCCACCCCGCCCTTGAGGCTGAGCACGGCGACCCGGTGGTGACCGGTGGCGACGGGCGTGCGGGCGCGCTGCACGAGTTCGCGGCGCCGCCGCACCTCCGGAGCCTCACCCGGCTTGATCAGCCCGGCGGACGCCTTGTAGACCAGCCGCCGCCAGCCCGTCGCGGGAGCGTTCCGCCGCCCCCTCAGCAGGGTGACCGGATCGAGGCTGTCGGCGGTCGGCTTGGACCCGGCCGACTTCCCCGTCGTACGCGCGGGCGAGCTGAAGGCGGAGACGGGAGCCGGCCGGCGCGGGGGCTGGTATGCCTCCCGCTCCGCCACCGCGTCCCGTTCCACGGCCGGCGCCTGCTCCGGTGCGGGGCTCGGCGTCGAGGCTCGCTCGGGTGCGGGTTGAGGTGCAGGCGCGGGTGCAGGTACGGGTGCAGGCGCGGGCGGGGGCGTCGACGCCACGACCGGACCCGGCTCGTACGGCTTCCGCTCCTCGGCGGCCAGGTCCTCCCGCAGGGAGCCGATGAAGCGGTCATCCGTGAAGTCCGGCACCGACTCGGCCCGGGGGGCGGCGAACGGAGACGGGATCTCCGGTGGCGCGGGCGGCTCCTCCGGCTCGGCGGGGACGCCGGGAGCGTCGGGTTCCTGCTGGGCGGCCGGCACCGGCACGGCCGGCTCCAGCCAGCCCCGCAACGGCTCCTTCGTCGAGGACGACGTGCCGGACGCCGGGGAGACGAAGGGCTTGGCCGACTCGCTGCCGGAGAAAGCGCCGATGTTCTTGTAGGCGTCGGTGTCCGCCGGGGAGCCGGGGAAGGCGCCACCGCCGAAAGGCTGTTCGCCGAGCGGGGGGGTGGTGAAGGACGAGGGACCGCTCAGGCCGCCCGGCGGCGGAGTGGGGCGGCCGTCGCCCTCTGTGGACTCCTGGTCATCGCCCGGTCTCTCCGGCGTCGCGTCCGAGGCCCCCTCGGGAGACTCCGGTCCCGCGTCGGAAGAGGCACCGAAAGATCCCGGAAAGGACGACTCCGCAGACCGGTCCGGCGCCTGACCGAAGGACGACTCCGACGCCGCCTCGAAAGACGAACCGGGAGACGAACCGAAAGACGAGCCGAACGACGGGGCGCTCACCGGCCCGGTCGACGTGGCGGACTCCTCACCCCTCGTCTCCGGGGGTGTGCCCCACGCGGTGCTCGCGGTGGGCGACTCGGCCGGCGGCGCGTCCTCACGCTTCTCGGAAGGCGAGGACTCGGGCCTGGTCAAGAAGGCCGTCGTATCGCCGAAGGCCGCCGTGTCACTCACGTTCGCCGTGTCGCCGAAGTTCGTCTCGCCGTAGGCCGAGTCGGTGCCATAGCCGGACCCAAATTCGGACTTTTCACCGCTTTCATACCCAAAACTCTTCGAATAGTCGGCATCGAAGAGAGGGTCGCGGATGGGACCGGTGGACGACGACTCGGAAGTCTGCGCGTCCTCCTGCGGCGGGGCGCCGTACGCGGAGCCGGCCGCGCTGTCGGCCGCGCCGCGGAGCAGGCCGCCGGAGGCGGGCTCGGACGGGACGAGGCTCCAGGGGTCGGCGGGGTACGGCGAGGCGGGCTCGGGGTCGGCGGGCGGCGGCGTTGGAGAGGCGAGCGTGGCGGAGGTGACCGCGCTGACCGCTATCTCCACCTCGTCGGGCATTTCCTTGATCGCGTCAAGCCATGCCAGCTGGTCCTCGAGAGAATGCGGATCCTCACGATCATGTCTCGCCACCGTGTACCCCCTCGGGCTGGGCTAATGGGGTAGCAAACACATTGCAGATTAGCGCCACGTAATACGGTGAATGCGGGCAACCGCCGAGTTCTCCGCCACGCTACTTTAGGTCACATGCGTGCGATCGTGATTTCCGAACCCGGCGGACCTGAGGTTTTGGCCTGGCAGGAAGTGCCCGACCCGCGTCCCGGCGCAGGTGAGGTCGTCATCGAGGTCGCCGCCTCGGCCGTCAACCGGGCGGACCTGCTCCAGCGCCGCGGCTTCTATCCGCCGCCGCCCGGAGCCTCCGAGATCCCCGGGCTCGAGTGCTCCGGGACGATCGTCGAAGTCGGCGAGAACGTCCCGCGTCTCGCGCCCGGCGACCGGGTCTGCGCCCTGCTGGCCGGCGGCGGATACGCCGAACGCGTGGCGGTCCCCTGGCAGCAGGTGATGCCGGCGCCGGAGGGAATCGCGCTGGACGAGGCCGCCGGTCTCCCCGAGGTCGCCTGCACGGTGTGGTCGAACGTCTTCATGACCGCCCGCCTGCGGAAGGGCGAGACCCTGCTCGTGCACGGCGGCGCGAGCGGCATCGGCACCTTGGCGATCCAGCTCGCCAAGGCGTACGGCTCGCGCGTGCTCGTGACGGCCGGCTCCGCGGACAAGCTCGCGCGCTGCCGCGAGCTCGGCGCGGACGAGGGCGTGAACTACCGCGAGGAGGACTTCGCCGAGCGGTTCGAGGGCCGGGCCGACGTCATCCTCGACATCATCGGCGCGAAGTACCTGCCCGGGAACCTGCGCGCCCTCGCCACCGGCGGCCGTCTGGTCGTCATCGGCATGCAGGGCGGCGCGAAGGGCGAGCTCGACCTCGGCACGCTGCTCGCCAAGCGGGCCTCGGTCCACGCGACCGGGCTGCGCAACCGCCCGGTCGACGACAAGGGCGTGATCTGCCGGGGCGTGGTGGACAACGTGTGGCCGCTCGTCGCCGCCGGAGCCGTACGGCCCGTGGTGCACGAGCGGATCCCCCTCGACCAGGCCGCCCGCGCCCACCGGACCCTCGAAGAGGGTGAACACATCGGAAAGCTCCTGCTGGTCAGGTGAGTTAGGTTGATGGGGTGAGCACGGTGTGCCCCGGCGAATCAGGAGTTGTAAGCGATCGATGAACGCAGACGAGAGCACGCCGCAGATCGTGGTCGTGGGGCCGCAGGGCCTCTCGGTCTCCGGCGGCAACGGTAAGGGCGAGCACGAGGAGCGGTCCGTCGCCGACCTGGTGGAGCAGCCCGCCAAGGTGATGCGGATCGGCAGCATGATCCGCCAGCTGTTGGAGGAGGTGCGGGCGGCTCCCCTCGACGACGCCAGCCGCAAGCGGCTCAAGGACATCCACCAGAGCTCCATCAAGGAGCTCGAGGAGGGTCTGGCCCCCGAACTGGTCGAGGAGCTGGAACGGCTGTCCCTGCCGTTCAGCGACGAGAGCGCGACCCCGCCGAGCGACGCGGAGCTGAGGGTCGCGCACGCCCAGCTCGTCGGCTGGCTGGAGGGCCTCTTCCACGGCATCCAGACCACGCTGTTCGCCCAGCAGATGGCCGCCCGGGCGCAGTTGGAGCAGATGCGCCGCGCACTCCCCGGCGGCATGGGCCAGGCCGCACAGGACGACCAGGGCCACCGCGCGGGCGGTCCCTACCTGTAGATCCCCGACACCCGCCGACTCAGAACAGGGTTTCGAGCACGACCGCCACACCGTCGTCGTTGTTGGCCGCCGTCACGTGATCGACGGCGGCCAGCACGTCGGCGTGGGCGTTCGCCACGGCGTACGACGTGCCGGCCCAGGTCAGCATCGGCAGATCGTTCGGCATGTCGCCGAACGCGACCACCTCCGCGGGCTTGATCCCCCGCTCCTCGGCCAGCGTCGCCAGCGCTGTGGCCTTCGTCACACCGAACGCGCTCATCTCGATCAGTGCCCGCCCGCTGGAGTGGGTCGGGGTCACGATGTCGCCGACGATCTCCAGCACCCCGCGGTGCAACTCGTCGGGGTCCATCGAGGGGTGCTGCGCGAGCAGCTTGGCGCACGGACGGGACGTCAGCGCCGCGATGGCCACCATCCGCCCATAGGCCAGCTCCCGGGCGTCCCAGCGCCCCAGCGCGTAGTCGGACTCGTGCGCGAAGCCTCCCTCGTACTCCACCGAGAACGTGAGGTCGGGCACCTGCCGCCGCAGCCGGGCGACGCACTCTTCGAGCACGTCGGAGTCGATCAGGTGCGACTCGACGATCTCCTCGGTGTGGAGGTCGTACACGAGCGCGCCGTTCGCGCAGATGGCGAGCCCGCGGTGCCGTACGGCTCCCGCGACGGTGTGCATCCACCGGGGCGGCCGCCCGGTCACGAAGACGAGGGTGCCGCCGGCCTCCTCCACCCGGGCGAAGGCGGCGGCGGTACGTGGAGAGACTGTTCCGTCGGTGCGCAGAGCGGTGCCGTCGAGGTCCGTGGCGACGAGGCGGGGGCAGGTCATGACAGGTTCCAGTGTGCACCGAGATAGGCCATGCCATGCCCTCGGCCACACCTCGGGCGAGAAATCTCCCCCGGACGTGGAACACCAACGGGCTACATAGTGTTAGATGTGAAGGCGTTGTATTAGCTGTTCCCGTAGCGAAAACCAGTTTGACTGTATGAGCCACCCGGGGAGCTGTGCGACACACCCGGGGTCCACGAGGTGTGGTCCCCAAGATTCACTTCCTTAGGGAGAGCAGTAATGGCTCAGGGAACCGTCAAGTGGTTCAACGCTGAGAAGGGCTTCGGCTTCATCGCACCGGACGGCGGCGAGCCCGACGTGTTCGTGCACTTCTCCGCCATCACGGGCAGCGGCTACCGCAACCTGGAGGACGGCCAGCGGGTCGAGTTCGAGGTCATCGCCGGTCCGAAGGGTCCGCAGGCGTCGAACGTCCGTGGTCTCTGACCTGACCTGACGAAGGCGGGGTTCGCCGTGGCGAGCCCCGCCTTTCGCATGTCCGGGGGCGTCCGGCCGTAAGCGTGGGGCGGACCCGTGGAAGGCCTGCGCGCATGAAAGTTTCACGCGCGGAGGCCTTCTGCGCACTCGGACGCCGTCCGAACCGAGAGATTTACATCACATCTGACGGGCCCTGCCGTCAAAGGTGCCGATTGCACTTCTGCCGGACATCTAAGGCATTCGATGCCAGCCGAGCGCCGCCGCCGCAACCCGCCACAGAACGTCACCGTGAGACACGAAGACCTCCGGACGCGGTGGGCGGCACCACGCCGGAGGTCCTCGATCGGGGCCTGTGGATCTACCGGGACAGCGGCTCCAGGACGTCGAGCCCCACGTACGGCCGCAGCGCCTTGGGGACGACCACCGAGCCGTCGGCCTGCTGGTGGTTCTCCAGGATCGCCACGATCCAGCGGGTGGTCGCGAGCGTGCCGTTGAGCGTCGCCACGTGGTGCGGCTTGCCGTCCTCGTCCTTGTAGCGCACCTTCAGGCGGCGGGCCTGGAAGTCGGTGCAGTTGGAGGTCGAGGTGAGCTCGCGGTAGCGGCCCTGCGAGGGAATCCACGCCTCGCAGTCGTACTTGCGGGCCGCCGAGGTGCCGAGGTCGCCCGCCGCCGTGTCGATGACGCGGTAGGGCAGCTCCACCTTCTCGAGCATCTCCTTCTCCCAGGCGAGCAGCCGCAGGTGCTCCTCGTGGGAGTCCTCCGGCCGGCAGTAGGAGAACATCTCGACCTTGTCGAACTGGTGGACCCGGATGATGCCCCGGGTGTCCTTGCCGTACGACCCGGCCTCGCGCCGGAAGCAGGACGACCAGCCGGCGTACCGCATCGGCAGCGACGCCCGGTCGAGGATCTCGTCGGAGTGGTAGGCCGCCAGCGGCACCTCGCTGGTGCCGACCAGGTAGAGGTCGTCCTCGGGCAGGCGGTAGATCTCCTTGTCGTGGGCGACGTGGAATCCGGTGCCCTGCATCGACTCGGGCTTCACGAGCACAGGGGTGATCATCGGCGTGAAGCCCGCCTCGATCGCCTGCTGCATCGCCATGTTGAGCAGCCCGAGCTGGAGCCGCGCGCCGACGCCCCTCAGGAAGAAGAAGCGGGCGCCCGAGACCTTCGCGCCGCGCTCGATGTCGATCGCACCGAGCAGTTCGCCCAGCTCGACGTGGTCGCGGGGCTCGAAGTCGAAGACGGGCTTCTCGCCGATCTCCTCCAGCACCACGTAGTCGTCCTCGCCGCCGGAGGGCGCGCCCTCCTCGACGATGTTCGGGACGGTCATGAGCAGCTCGTCGAGCTCGCTCGCCAGCGCGGCGGCCTCGGTCTCGGCCGCCTTCACCTGCGCGGCCAGTTCCTTCGCGCGGTCGAGCAGCGCCTGGCGCTCGTCTCCGGACGCGCGGGACACCGACTTGCCGATGCTCTTCTGCTCGGCGCGCAGCGACTCGAAGGTGTTGAGCGCGGCACGGCGGCGCTCGTCGAGCGACAGCAGGGTCTCCACGATCGAGTCGTCCTCGCCGCGGACGCGCTGCGACGCCCGGAGCCGGTCAGGGTCCTCACGAAGGGTTCGCAGGTCAATCACGGCTCAAAGGCTACCGGAGCCTGTGCGGCTCCCGCCCGTCAAGCGAGACCGGCGCGGATCTTTCCGAGCCATTCGGCGGCCTCGGCGAAGTCCGCGTCGGCCGTACCCTCCTTGATCTGCGTCGGAACCCGGTCGGCCCGCGGATAGCTGCCGAGGAAACGCAGGTCGTCGCAGAGCCGGTGGAGCCCGGCGACGGCCTCCCCGACCCGGGCGTCGGCGATGTGCCCCTCGAAGTCGAAGTGGAAGAAGTAGCGGCCGATGCCGTCGCCGGTGGGACGCGACTCGATGCGGGTCAGGTTGACCCCGCGCACCGCGAACTCGCTCAGCATCTCCAGCAGCGCGCCCGGGTGGTCGTCGCGCAGGAAGGCCACGAGCGAGGTGCGGTCGGCGCCGGTCGGCTCGGGCAGCCGCCCGGGGCGGTTCACCTTGATGAACCGGGTGACGGTGTCGGAGCGGTCGCCGATGTCCGAGGCGATCGCGTCGAGCCCGTAGTACTCCCCGGCGATGGCCGGGCTGATCGCCGCGTCGTACGGAGACTCGGGAGAGGCGACCTCCTGCGCGGCGGCGGCCGTCGACGAGGCCGCGATCACGACGGCGCCGGGCATCTCCCGCTCGATGAACCCGCGGCACTGGGTGTGGGCCGCCGGGTGGGTGATGATCCGCTTGATCTGGGCCAGCTCGGTGCCGGGCCGCACCAGCAGGGAGAACTCGACCGGAAGCAGCCACTCGCCGGTGATGTGGAGCGGCCTCCCCCCGGCCAGCTCGTCGAGGGTCTGGGTGATCGCCCCCTCCACCGAGTTCTCCAGCGGGACCACCGCGCCGTCCGCCTCGCCGTTGCGGGCGGCGTCGAGCGCGGCTCCGACGTTGGCGCAGGGCAGGCGCTCGGCATCCGGCTCCAGGAGCCGCAGGGCCGCCTCACAGAAGGTGCCCTGAGGCCCCAGGTACGCGAGCTTCGACATGTCCCAAGGGTATCCGCAGGTAGGTGTGGCGGGCATGCGGAGACACTCCTGCGCCGACCGGCTTCCGCCCGTGCACCGCCGTCCCGGCTCAGCGGGGGAGGCGTTGCGGCTCGACCTCCGGCCCGATGCCGAGCCTGGCGGCCCGCACGGCGTGCTCCTCCTCCGGCGACATCGGCTGCAGCCCCTTCCCTCCGCGTACGGCACGGGCGTACGTGCGGGTCTCGGTGCGTCCGTTGATGGACGTCAGCACGACCCCGTCGCCGAAGCCGTTGATGAGCGCGAGCGAGAACGACAGCCTGCCGGTCATCTCGTCGAGCGCGTCGTACCGATACAACGCCACGTCGCGGATCGCCCTGCTGTCCACCGGGCCCTCGACGGCGGCCCGCCGATCCAGGGCGTCCAGGCACACCCGCACGGAACGGCGGGCGGCGCGCAGCGCGATCAGGCCGACGGCCACGCCGGTCACCCCCGCCAGGACACCGGCCATCTCCACAACGGTAACCAGCACGGCACCGAGCGTAATGAATTGGTCAAGTGGCCGCAGCGGGAACGGCGACAGCGGCCCGCCGCCGGGGCAACCAGGATCCGAGGAGCCAGACGAGGCCGATCGCGCCGAGGCCGAACGCGTTCTGCACGATCTTGCCCGCTACCGGGCTGAGCACGGGGATCTCCAGCGCCTTGAGCGTCACGCCCCACCACGGGATGGGCAGCACGTAGTAGAGCCACACGCCCGCCGCGACCAGCAGCCGGACCCGGTCGCGCCCGGGCCCCGCGAGGGCCGCGAGCACGACCACGACCCAGGCGATGTGGTGGATCCAGGCCACCGGCGACAACAGCACCGCCATCAGTCCCGTGAGCGCCACCGCGGTCGTGACGTCGCCGTCCAGGTACGCCCGCCGGGCGCGGCGGAAGCCGTACCAGCCGATCACTGCGACGGCGGCGAGCCAGAGCACCGTGGTCAGCCAGCCGGGCAGGTAGAGCCTGAGCAGCATGCCGCGCAGCGACTGGTTGGTGGTGGCGGCGTTCGCGCCGAGGCGCTCGGAGTCGAGCAGCGCCCCGAACCAGAAGTCCCGGGCGTCGTCGAAGATCACCAGGAACGGCAGCAGCGTGAGCAGGGCCGCCGTGAACACCGCCATGAAGAAGGCACGGCGCTGCCTTGTGTCCCCCTCCCGGGCGGGGAAGGCGGTGATCGCCAGGTAGACGAGGAACACGCCGGGGGTGAGCTTCACCGCCGTGGCGAGGCCGATCAGCATCCCGCGCGGCCACCACGGCCTGCGCGCCACGCAGTCGAGCAGGCACAACGCCAGGAGGAACAGGTCGACCTGGCCGAACCTGAACTGATCCCTGATCGGCATGAGATAGGTGCACGCGGCGCACAGCACGGCGAACAGCAGCGGCGCGGCCAGGGCGCCGCGCACCCCGTCCAGGAAGGCCCGGAAGGCGTGCCGGACCGTCACGGCGAGGACGGCGACGATGGCGACCGTCCACACCCACTGCGCGACCGGCCACGACATCATGGCGAGCGGCACCGCCAGCATCGCGGCCACCGGCGGATATGTGAACGGCAGCAACTGGGGAGCCGGCGTGATCACGTCGTAGACGGGCAGACCCCGCAGCAGCGCCCAGCCGCCCGTACGGTAGACGTCCAGGTCCACCAGACGCTGGTCCTCGGGGTTGGTCAGCCAGTAGGCGATCAGCGGCGACGCCGCGGCGGCCAGCGCCACCAGGGCGAGCGCCCACGCCCAGGCGGGCCGGCGGGCCCCCGCGATCCGGCCAGTCGTCATGACCAGGCAGGCTACCGTGGACCGTGTCCGCACCGTTATCGATCATGAGGGAGCTCGGGACAGTGCCACCTGGATCAGCGACGGCTCCGGGCCCGGCGGCCCGAGCCGCGGCGGGGCTCTTCGCGTCGATCCTGGTGCTCGTCGTGGCGGCCCTCGTCCTGCCCGCCGCTCCCGCGTCGGCTTCACAGCAGGGCGCAGCGGTGACGGGCCGGGTCGTGGTGATCGGGGTGCCCGGCCTCCGCTGGGACGACCTCGACCCGCGGCGGACCCCCGCGCTGTGGGAGCTGGCCGCCCGCGGCTCCAGCGCGTCGCTGTCCACGAGGACGGTCCCTCCCGAGGGGCTGCCGGTGACCTGTCCGGCCGCCGGCTGGCTGACGGTCTCCGCGGGCCAGCGGGCGGGAGCTCCCGGCACCGGGTGCGGGCCCCTTCCCGAACCCGTCACCGGCGCCGACGGCACGGCGGCGATCCCGAACTGGTCCGAACTGGTCGCCGTGCAGCAGGAAAGTCCTTTCAAGGCCCGGCTCGGGCTCCTCGCCGACGCCGTGAACGCCGCCGGGGGAAAGATCGCGGCCATCGGCCCGGGGGCCGCCCTGGCCGCCGCCGACCGGTCCGGCAGGATCGCGACGTATGCCGCGACACCCGCCGCGCTGCCCGATCTCACGCCGTACGCCCTCGTGGTCGCCGAGGCGGGGGAGATCACCGGGGCCCAGCCCGACGACCCGGCCGACGACGGGCGAGGACAGGCGCGGCGGGCGGCCGTGAGCGCGGCCGACCGGACCGTCGCCGAGGTGCTCGCCAAGGTGCCCGCCGGTTCGACCGTGCTCGTGGCGGGGCTGTCCGACTCCCCCGGCCGCGGCGAGGGTTCCATCGCCCACCTGCACGTCGCGATCGCCGCTGGCGGGCCGTACGGGCACGGGTGGCTGACCGCCGCCTCGACCCGGCAGCGGGCGCTGGTCACGATCACCGACGTCACGACGACGGTCACGCACCTGCTCGGCCTCCCCACTCCCGAGGGCGCGGTCGGCAGGGCGTGGTCGGGCGGAGGCGCGGCGCCGCCGGTCAGCGAGGCGGCCCCCGGGCTCGCCGACGCCGACCTGGCGAGCCAGGTGCTCAGGGAGGTCAGGGAGCCGTTCTTCATCACGCTGGTCGCCGCGCAACTGCTCTTCTACGGCCTGGCCGCGCTCGTGATCAGGCGCCACCGGCGGATGCTGACGACCACGCGGGTCGTCGCGACGGTCAGCGGCGCGCTCCCGGTGTCGATCTTCCTGGCGCAGCTCGTGCCGTGGTGGGGCTTCACGCACCCGATGCCCGCCCTGCTCGGCACGATCCTGGGCTTCGCCGTCCTGGTGGCCGGGCTCGCGTACGCCGGGCCGTGGCGCCGCCACGTGCTGGGGCCGCCCGCCGTGGTCGCCGGGATCAGCTCGCTCGCGCTCCTCGCCGACGTGGTGACGGGCTCGCGGCTGCAGGTGAACGCGGTGGCCGGCTACGAGCCCGTGACCGGCGGCAGGTTCTACGGCTTCGGCAACATGGCGTTCGCCGTCTACTCGACGGGCACGATCCTGCTCCTGGCGGCCGTCGCCTGCGCGCTGCGCCGCCGGCCGAGGCTCGCCGTGGCCGTCTGCGTGGCGTACGGCCTGCTTGCTATCGCCGGGGACGGCTGGCCGACCTGGGGCGCGGACTTCGGCGGGGTGCCGTCGTTCGTCCTCGGCGTGGCGGTGTGCGTGCTGATGGTCACGGGCAGGCGGGTGTCGGTCCTCCGGCTGGGACTGGTCGCCGTGGCGGGGGTCGTGCTCATCATGCTGATCGCGGTGGCCGACTGGCTGCGCCCCGCCGACCGGCGGACCCACCTCGGGGCGTTCGTCCAGCAGATCATCGGCGGCGAGGGCGGCTCGGTCGTCGGGCGCAAGCTCGGGGCGATGCTCCACACGCTGGGCAATCTCCCGCTGACGCTGCTGTCGGTGGTCGCGCTGGCGTTCCTGTTCCTCGTGCTGGCCCGGCCGTCCCGGTGGGGCGCGCCCGCGCTGAGCCTGGCCTACGAGCGGGCGCCGGAGCTGCGGGCGGGGCTGTTCGGCGCGCTGACCGCGGCGTTCACCGGGTTCCTGATCAACGACTCGGGGATCGCGATTCCGGCGATGGCCCTGACGGTCGCGGTGCCGCTGACGCTGGCGGCGTCCGTACGCGCGCTCCAGACCACGCCGCCCACCACAGCAGCGCGATCGTCAGCGCCAGCAGGAGCGACGGCGCCACCCAGCCCCTGACCACGTCGACGAGCCACCCCAGGTCGTCCGGCTGATCCGCCTGACGCGCGGGCAGGTAGGCCGACGCGAGCACGGCGAGCCGGGCGACCAGGAACGCCTCCAGGCCCGGCCAGGCGACCAGGGCCAGCAGCGCGAACCCCAGCCCGTCATACCAGGGCAGCGCGTACGGCGTGGCGAACAGCCAGGCCACGGCGACGGCCAGGGCGACCACCGGCCCCTCGCGGCCGGCCGCAGGACGTCCGCGCAGGAGGAGGGCGGCGAGCGCGGCCAGCAGGAGCAGCGACCCGGCCTGAATCCAGGCCCGGTAGGCCCCGGGTCCGAACACCCCCTGCAGCGCCCTTTGGGCCAGCTTCCACGGCGTGGCGAGCGAGACCGACTTGCTGGCGTTGACGAGCTGATCGAGCGAGTGGGGCCCGGCGAGCAGGTATGCCACGAGCACGGTCAGCGCCGCCGTCCCGGCGACCAGGGCGAGCCGCCGAGGGCTCCTGCGCAGCTCCCACGCCGTGCCCAGCGCCACCAGGCCCACGGTGGCCTTGACCGCGACGCCCAGGCCGAGCGGCACGCCCCGGCGGGCGACCAGCCCGGCCACGACGAACGCGATCGCCACGGTGTCGAGGTGCATCCCGGCCACGAGCTCGTAGACGATCAGCGGGTTGGCCGTCCACAGCAGAGCCGCGCGGCGCTGCCCTACGGGATCGCCGGCGGTGGCGCGGTGGAGCAGCAGGCCGGTGGCGACGAAGGCGGCGGCGTTGACCAGGGCCATCACGAAGACCGTCAGGCGGACCGACTCGCCCCCGACGTGGCTCGCCAGCGCCTGTACGGCCGTCGCGACCGGGCCGTACACGCTGGGCGTCCTGGTCCACTCCTCCACCCGCCCGACGACGGGATCGGCGGGAAGGTCGGCGGGCACGGTCGCGTACGGGTCGTAGCCGAGGGCCGCCATCCGGCCGTACGCCGCGTAGTTGAGGTGGTCGGCCGACCCGGAGGGCGGCAGGAACGCGAGGACCGCGGCGGCGGCGCACCCGGCGACGACCAGCGTGCGCGCCCGCGGCATCCGGTCGGCGTACGCGAGGCCGGCGGCCAGGCCGACCGTGCCGAGGACGAGCGCCGCGGCGGCCAGCGCGACGACGAGATGACCGTCGGGTGCGAGACCGAGCGAGTAGGGGGGCTGCCAGGACCGCCCGGGCAGGTCGGGCACCATCGAGGACGGCCCGAGGACGCCGATCGTGATCGTGAGGACGACCGAGAGGCCGCCGGCGGCCGGGGCCAGCCGGGCGGCGATCCGTGCGCGCCCCCGCGAATCCACCTCAGAATTCCACCACATCAGCCCGCCGTCACCGGCCGGCCGCCGTGCCCGGCGGCAGCGGCCGCGCCTCCGGGCGCGGCACTCGTACGACGCTGAGGCTCAGCGGCGCGGCGGGCGGAGGGCGGCGCGCGCCTGGTCCACCGCGGGTTCGCGGGCGGCGAGGGCCAGGCCGACGTCGCGGAGCTGCTTGGCCCTGTGCAACTGGGAGCGCCAGTCTGTGCCGGTCGCCCGGTGCGACATCTCGACCTCGGCCTCGATCACCCGGAAGCCCTTCCTGAGCAGATCGACGGTCATGCCGGTCTCGACGCCGAAGCCGTGGGCGAGCGGCCGGGCCGCCTCGAACGCCGCCCGGGTGAGGCATCGCTGCCCGTTGAGCGGCTGGGTGGCCTCCCAGCCGGTGAGCCGCTTGATGCCGTCGCGGGCCAGCCGTACGACGATGCCGTGGCCGCCGAGCTTCACCCTGGTCGCGAACTTCGCGATGGTCATGTCGGCCTCGCCCGAGCGCACCGGCGCGATCAGCGGGAGGGCCGCCGCCGCCGTCTCGCCCAGGTCGGCGTCGAGGAACAGCAGGTGCCGGGGATGGTCCTCGTCCAGGAGGCGCACGGCCTCGGCGCCGCTCTCCATCGCCGCCGCCTTGCCCCGGTTGCGGCTGTGCCGTACGACCCGGGCGCCCGCCGCCCTGGCCACCCGGCCGGTCTCGTCGGACGAGCCGTCGTCGACCACGACCACGAGATCCACGCCGGGCAGCTTCAGGGCGGCGGTCACGGTGGCGCCGATCCGGTCGGCCTCGTCCTTCGCCGGGATCACCACCGCGGTGTCCGGCTCGGGTACTGCCATCTCCCCCATGCGCCTAGCCCTGATGCTCGGCCGTGAGCAGGTCGGCGGGCACCGTGTCGTGCACGGTGAACACCGAGTCCAGACCGGTGACCTGGAGAATCTTGCGTACCGCCGGTCTCGGCGCCGCCACCTCCAGCGTGCCGCCCCGCTCGCGCAGCCGTTTGAGCGCCGACAGCAGCACGTTCATGCCCGTGGAGTCGCAGAACTCCACTCCGGACATGTCGATGACCACCCGATCGGGCCCGGTCTCCAGCAGACGGGTGAACTCCGCCTGCAGCCGGGGCGCGGTATATAGGTCGATTTCGCCGAAGACGGCCATGACGGCCTGACCGGCGTGGGATTGCGTCGCGACTTTGAGCTCCACGAGGCGCACACTAGCGTCGTCCCGGCCCCGGGTCACGCTCCATCGGATTCGTCGAAGAGTCGTCCGCCCTTTGTCCCCGATTCCGGCCCCACGTAAACGCCGAGTGCGCGAAGCTTGACGCTATGCGACACCGGCGTCGCCGGATGGAGGGCCCGGAACCTCCGCGTCTTGGTCGTCACTTCGCAAAGGAGGGCGGGCGCCGAGCACAGCGGGCCCGAGAGCAGATGAACAGTGAAATACCCGAGGATCCACAGCGGCGCGTGCTGCGCGAGCATCTGGAGACCATCCAGGTGCGCACGGAGAAGGCCTCGTCGTGGCGCGACGCGGCCGAGCCGCTGCGCGGCCTGGTCAACCGCGAGGGGTACGTCCCGGTCAGCGCCCGGTTGGCGGCCGAGGACCTCGACTTCCTCGCCGAGGCGCGCGAGGAGCTGCTGAGCTTCTCCGAGCTCGGCATCCGGCTGCTCGATCTGCACCAGCCCAGGGACGCGGGCGGCATCTCGAGCGACCCGGCCAACCCGATCCTGCGGTGCCGGAGCTGTATGTGGCGCTGGCCGTGCCCCACGTTCCGGGCCATGGCGGAGGCGTTCACCCCGCGCCAGCGGGAGGCCGCACCGGACGTCCCCTCCTGGCGCGGCCAACTGGAGCACCAGCGCGACCTGTGACCCGGGCGGCCAGAGCCGCGCCGAGCTGGGCTCTCGTGCCGGGGTCCGGCGACGCCAAGAGTTACAAGTCATCATTAAGTGTTCTCCATGGAGGCGTCCCTACCTTCCTCTGTGTAAGGGCCGGCGCGCGCAGACGTGCGCCGGCCGACACAGGAGGGGAAGAGCGTCATGAAACTGGTCTACAAGGTCCTGGCCTCACTCGTCGCGGCCGAGGTCGCCGTGCAGGCGATGATGGTCGTGCTCGGCGACGCCGGGCTGTTCAAGTACGTCGAGCAGGGCGGCGTGATCGACAAGGCGAGCGCGGAGAGCGGAGGGATGGACTTCCCCGAGTTCTTCGCCTTCATGGTCCACGGCATCAACGGGATGATGGTCATCCCCGTGATCGCCCTGCTCCTGCTGATCTCCTCGTTCTTCGCGAAGGTCCCCGGAGCGGTCAAGGGGGCCGTCCTCGTGGTCCTGCTCGTCGCCGTCCAGGTCTCCCTGGGCCTCCTCGGCCACCAGATCCCCGCCCTGGGCGCCCTGCACGGCCTCAACGCGCTGCTGCTGTTCAGCGCGGCCGTCCACGCCGCGCTTCGCGGCCGCGGGGCGGCGGCGGGCGCGACCGCCCAGCCCCACGCCCGTGTCGAGACCGCCGTCTGAGACATCTCGCATGGACGCGACTCGCCGTCGCGGCGCCCGCCTCCGGCTCGCCCTGGCGGGCGCCGCGACCATCGCCCTGCTCGGCCCGCTGGCCTGGATGTGGCAGGACAGTCTCATGCCCGGGGCGTACTCCGTCATGGACATGGGGTACGCGGACTACGGCGGCGCCCTCACCCACATGGCCGCCGACACCTCCGCGCACTCGGAGCACATGCACTCGGAGCAGAGCGGGCAGCCGGAACACAGCGGGCACTCGGCGCACACGGCGTCGGCGCGCAGCCTGACCTCGCTGACGGCCGATCCGGACCACGCGGCCGACGTCTCGATCACCCTGGTCGCGCGCAGGCAGCGGTTCCGGCTGGCCACCGGCCGCCCGGTGGACGGGTACACGCTGAACGGCACCTCGCCCGGCCCGGTCATCCACGCGACCGTCGGGCAGTTGGTGCAGGTCCGCCTGGTCAACGAGTCGGTGCCGGACGGCATCACGCTGCACTGGCACGGCGTCGACGTGCCCAACGCCG
Organism: Microbispora catharanthi; assembly: GCF_006334915.2. Taxonomy (GTDB): domain Bacteria; phylum Actinomycetota; class Actinomycetes; order Streptosporangiales; family Streptosporangiaceae; genus Microbispora; species Microbispora catharanthi. Next base: position 98,876 of record NZ_VDMA02000026.1, on the reverse strand, counting down.
CGGACGGGGTCGCCGGTGTCACCCAGGACGCGGTCGGCGTGGGCCGGTCGTTCACCTATCGTTTCGTCGCCGGCCAGGCCGGCACCTTCTGGTACCACTCCCACCAGGTGTCCCACGAGCAGGTGCGCCGCGGTCTGCTGGGCGCCCTGGTGGTGACCCCGGCGGCGCGACCGCCCGCGGGCACGGCCGACGTCGTGGCGCTGCTGCACCTCTACGACGGAGCCCGCACGATCAACGGGCGTGAGGGAGACGTCCGCACCGAGGCGCGCCCCGGCGAACGGGTGCGCGTGCGGGTGATCAACACGGAGAACGGCCAGACGCCCATATGGGTCGGCGGCGCCCCGTTCCGGCTCGCCGCCGTCGACGGCACCGACCTGCACGACCCCGCTCCGGTACGGGACACCGCCGTGACGGTCACGGCGGGAGGCCGCGCCGACATCGAGGTGACGATGCCCGAGGACGGCTCGCCGGTGCGGGTGCACGTCGGCGGCCCGGCCGGCGTCGTGCTCGGTTCGCGGTCGTACGACGTGCCCGCCGTCCCCCGGCCCGCGACCTCGCTGGACCTGCTCCACTACGGCACGCCGGCGCCGCTCGGGTTCGACCCGGACCGGCCCGATCGGCGGTTCGACTACGAGATCGGGCGCCGCCCTGGCTTCCTCGACGGACGTCCGGGGATCTGGTGGACGATCAACGGCCACATGTTCCCCGACGTGCCGATGTTCGTCGTCGCGGAGGGCGACGTGGTGCGGGTGCGCATCGTCAACGACAGCGGCGAGCCGCACCCGATGCACCTGCACGGCCACCACGCGGTGGTGCTGAGCCGCGACGGCGTGCGCGCGACGGGCGGCCCCTGGTGGGTGGACTCGCTCGAAGTCGGCACCGGCGAGTCGTACGACATCGCCTTCGTCGCCGACAACCCGGGCATCTGGATGGACCACTGCCACAACCTGCCGCACGCCACGGAGGGTCTCGTCGCCCACCTCATGTACGAGGGAGTCACCACGCCCTTCACCGTGGGCGGGACGGCCGGGAACGAGCCGGAGTGACTCCCGGCCGAGGCGAGCCCCGCGAAGGCCGCCCCACACCACGACCTGGTCTCGTGATGTGGAACGGTCCGGCCTGCGGCCGTGAACCTTTCATGACAGGCGATGTCACCCGCGCCGGATCGGGTTCCGGTGCGGGCGGCGCCCCGCATGTCACCGCGCCGGGATCCCTGACTGCGAGAGCCACCGGACCACATCGCGACGTCTCATCGGTTGATCTCCGTCGCCGCGATGAGAACGTGAGGACGGCTGCTCGCATGATCAGCCCGCGAAGGGAGGAGTCTCGCATGGTTCGCACGTTCCAGTCCTGGGGCGACCGCCTGCTGGCCCGCCTGGTGCCGAGGACCGAGGCGTCGGCCGCCGTGCCGTGCTGGTGCCCGGGCTACAGCCAGGCCGGCCCGAACTGCCCCTGCAACAACGGCGTACGGCAGGTGTGCTGCTACGGCGGCAACTACGGCTACTACTGCTACAGCCAGGCCTGCTGAGGTTCCGGCGCGGCGGGTCACGCGCGGGCGACGCCCGCGCGCGGCCTCGGCCGATCCGGCCCGAGGAGGGTGTTGCGGGCGAGGTCGGCGGCGCGCCCGTCCGGTCCCTGCCGCCGGGTCACCTCTCGGCGATCACGTGTGGTGCGCGGCGGAGTCCGAGCCGAAGGGGGAATCCATGAACTACCTGCTCCTCGCCTGCCGGATGGCCATCGGGCTGACGTTCCTGGTCTCACTCGCGTCGAAGCTGCGCGGGCGGGAGTCGTGGCTGCGGTTCGCCGACGCCACGGCGCGGCTGCTTCCCGCTCATACGGGGGCCCTGCGAGCGGAGCGGCGCCACGCGCTCGCGACCGTGGTGGCCGTCGCGGAGGGGGCCGTCGTCGTGCTGATGACCGTCCCGGCCACGGCGTCCGCCGGCTTCGCGGTGGCGCTGGCCGCGCTGGCGGCGTTCTCCTTCGTCATCCACGCCGCGATCCGCAGGGGGCTCGCGGTCCCCTGCCACTGTTTCGGCGGCAGGAAGCTTCCGGTCGGGCCCGCCGACCTCGCCCGCAACGCCCTCCTCGGGCTGATCGCCCTCACCGGCCTGGCGCTGACGGTCCTCGTTCCCGTACGCGGGCCGGCCGAGTTCGCGGGAGCGGCGGTCGCGGCCCTGGCCGCGCTCCTGGTGACGGTCCTGGTCGTGCTGACGGGAGAGATCGCCGACCTGTTCGGGCTCGCCCGGGAGAGCAGGTAGCGGTGACCGACCCGGTCCGGGGGCGGCTGATCCTCCTTCCTGTCGTGGCCGTGGCGCTCTCCGGTCTGGCCGTGGTCGCCTGGCTGCGCCGGCGGTTCGTCCTGGTCGAAGTGTCCGGCACGAGCATGCGGCCGAGCTTCCGCACGGGAGATCGCGTCCTGGTGCGGCGTGTCCCATCCCACGGCGTACGGGTGGGCGAGGTCGTCGTGATCGAGGCGCCGCGGCCGCGCGGTCACCAGCCGGGGCCGGAACGGAAATGGCACATCAAGCGGATCGCGGCGGTCGGAGGCGATCCGGTGCCCGCACGGGTGGCGGACGCGCCCGCGCTCCGGGGCGCCGACCGAGTGCCCGTCGGCCACCTGGTCGTGCTGGGCGACGACCCGCGCTCGAGCCTCGACTCGCGCCAGCGCGGCTTCGTGCCCGCCGACCGGGTCCTCGGAGTGGTCCTGCGGCGGTTGCCGCCGGACGGCAGTCGCTGAAAATCACGGCCCAAGCAGGGAGATCTCATGCCGTTCCTCATCGCCTACGTCGCGGTCGTCGGGGTCTTGTGCGCCGTGGACCTCGTCCTGTCCGTGGGCGTCATCCGAAGGCTCCGTGAACACTCGGAGGCGTTGGCGGCGTTGCGCCGCGGGCCCGAGGTCATGGCCCCCGCGGGGTCGGCCGTCGGCCCGTTCACCGCCGTGACCACGGACGGGGAGACGGTGTCCGACGACACCCTCCCCGGGACGCCCACGCTCGTGGGCGTCTTCTCGCCGGGCTGCCCCGCCTGCGCCGAACGCATGCCGTCGTTCGTCGACGCCGCCAAGAACCGCGCGGGCGGGAGGTCGTCGGTCCTCGCCGTACTGGCCGGCCGCGAGGAGGACGTCGCGGCGGAGCGTGCCGCGCTCGAACCCGTCGCCCGCGTGGTGATCGACGGCTCCGGCGGCGGCCTCACGAGGGCGCTGTCGGTGTCCGGGTTCCCCGCCTTCGCGCTGGTCGACGCCTCCCGCACGATCCTCGCGAGCGGCACCAGCATGGAGGGCCTGGGCGCGTGAAGGCCGTCTGGGCGGCCGTACGGCTGGCGTGGCAGGCGGGCAGGGCGAGGCTGGCGGCCTACGGCGCGCTGATCGCGGCCGGCGCGGTGGTCCCACCGGCCATCGCCTGGCTGACCAAGGCCGTGCTCGACCTGGTCGCCCACGGGACGGCGACCCCGGCGTCGATCGCCTGGCTCGGCGCCGCACTCGCCGCCTGCGGGACCACGGCGGCCGTCGTCCCCCAGATCACCCTGTATCTGCGGGAGGAGATCGGCCGGAGGATCGGCGTCGTCGCGCAGGACCGCCTGTTCCTCGCCACCGAGCGGTTCGTCGGCCTGGCCAGGTTCGAGGATCCCGCCTTCCTCGACAGGTTGCGGCTCGCGCTGCAGTACGGCGGCGGCACGCCCGGCATGGTGGTCATGGCCGCCTTCGGGATCGTCAGGTCGCTGCTGGCCGGTGTGGGCTTTCTCGGCGCTCTCGCCCTGATCAGCCCGTGGATGGCCGTCCTGGTGGCGGCCACCGCCGTGCCGGGCCTGGCGGCCGAGGTCTGGCTGTCCCGGCGCCGTGCCGCGATGCTGATCGGCATAGGCCCCAACGAGCGCAGGGAGTTCTTCTTCCAGGACCTCCTCCTGAGCGCCCAGGCCGCCAAGGAGATCAGGCTGTTCGGCCTCGCGGGCCACCTTCGCGGCCTGATGCGCGAGCAGCGCACGGCCGCCGACGCCGAGCGCCGCCGCTCGGACCGCCGGGAGACGGCCGTCCAGAGCGTCATGGGGGGCGCGAGCGCGCTGCTGGCGGGGGCGGGTCTGGTCTGGGCCCTGCTGGAGACGCTGGGCGGAGGACGGACCGTGGGGGACGTCTCGCTGTTCGTCGCCGCCGTCGCCGGAGTCCAGGCGTCGATCACCGGTCTCGTCGGCGAGATCGCGACGATCCACCAGCAGGCGCTGCTCTTCGGCCACTACCTGTCGGTGCTGACGGCCCCGCCGGACCTCCCCGTACGGCCCGAGCCGGGATCGGTGCCCGGGCTGCGGCGGGGGATCGAGTTCCGCGACGTCTGGTTCCGCTACTCGGCCGAGCACGAGTGGGCCCTGCGAGGCGTCTCGTTCACCATTCCGTACGGACACTCGGTCGGTCTCGTCGGCCGCAACGGCGCGGGCAAGAGCACGGTGGTCAAGCTGCTGTGCCGGATGTACGACCCGGAGCGGGGTGCGATCCTCTGGGACGGCGTCGACCTCAGGGATGTCGATCCCGCGCGGCTGCGGCGGCGGATCGGCTCGGTGTTCCAGGACTACATGACCTACGACATGAGCGCGGCCGACAACATCGGCCTCGGCGACCTCGACGCGATGGGGGACCGGGAGCGGATAACCGCGGCGGCCGTCCGGGCCGGAGCCGACGGCTTCGTCGGCGCGCTGCCCCGCGGCTACGACACGCTGCTGTCGCGGATCTTCCTCGACGGCGGCGAGGCGGGCGTCCACCTGTCCGGCGGTCAGTGGCAGCGTCTCGCGCTGGCGCGCGCCTACCTCAGGGGCGGACGCGACCTGCTGATCCTGGACGAGCCCAGCTCGGGCCTGGACGCCGAGGCCGAACACGAGATCCACAGCGGGCTGCGGCGGCATCGGGCGGGACGGACCAACCTGCTCATCTCGCATCGTCTCGGCTCGATCCGGGAGGCCGACCTGATCGTGGTCCTGGACGAGGGACGGGTGGCCGAGCACGGCTCGCACGGCGACCTGCTGCGCCTCGGCGGCCTGTACGCGAACCTGTTCGCGATCCAGGCGGAGGGGTACCAGGTCGGCTGACGCGGCCACCCGGACCTGCGGGCCCATGCCCGGCATCCCGCCGGCGGCGTTCCCGATCACGCCGTGAACGCCGGAACTCGCCGAGCGGGCGACCCGCCCGGGAAAGGCGCTGTCAGGCCAGTGGCAGCGTGATCGTGAACAGGCAGCCGGGGCCCTCGTTGACCACGCCGATCTCGCCCTCGTGGGCCTCCACGATGCCGCGCGCGATCGCGAGGCCGAGCCCGGCGCCGCCGTCGGGGCCGGGCGTCCGCGCCGCCTCGCCGCGGAACGCGACGTCGAAGACCCGGGGAAGGTCCTCCTCCGGGATGCCGCCGCAGCCGTCCAGCACGGACAGGCGGGCGGTCGTCCCTTCCGCCACCGCCCGTACGACGACCGTGCCCCCGGCGGGCGTGTGGCGGATGGCGTTCACCACCAGGTTGCGTACGGCCCGGCCGAGTTGCCCGGCGTCCGCGTACACCGGGACCCGCGGGTCCGCCTCGCCGGTGAGGTGCACACCCTCGGCGCGGGCCAGCGGTTCGACGGCGGCGAGGGTGTCCGCGACGAGGTCGCCGAGCCCCGTGCGGGTGAGCGCGGGCCGCAGTGTGCCCGCGTGGATGCGCGACAGCTCGAACAGGTCCTCCACCATCCCGGCGAGCCGGTCGACCTCCACCCTGATCTGGACGTGGTAGCGCTTGACGGTGTCGGGGTCGTCGGCCACCCCGTCCTCCAGGGCCTCCACCATGGCCCGCATGCCCGCGAGGGGAGTGCGCAGGTCGTGGCTGACCCACGCGACCAGTTCACGCCGCGCGCTCTCCAGCGCCCGCTCGCGGTCGCGACCCAGCCGCAGCCGCTCGTACGCCTGCTCAAGCGCGGTGCTGATGGTCTGCAGTTCGGCGGGGAGCGGCGCGGGCGGCGGGGTGAACCGGCCGGAGGGCGGCACGCTCTCCAGCGCGCCGACGAGGCTCCTGCTGGCGCGCACCACCGTGCGGGCGTTCACCAGCGCGACGCCGAGGCCCACCAGGCCGCCGATGCCGACGACGGTGAGCACGATGTTCTTCGGCCGCCCGTCGATGATCATGGCGAGGGTGATGGCGACCACCCCGGCGAGCGTCGCGGAGACCGTCACGGCCGCGACGACCGCGAGCATCACGCCGATCGACCGGCGGCGCAGCACCCGCAGCAGCGCCAGGCCGAGGGCCGCGATGACGAGACCGAGCCCGGCGGCGACCGCGACGATCTGAACGATCATGACAGCGGCTCGTAGCGGTAGCCGACGCCCCAGACCGTGACGATCCGGCGCGGGTCGGTGGGGTCGTCCTCGATCTTCTCCCGCAGTCTGCGCACGTGGACCGTCACGGTGGAGGAGTCGCCGAACGACCAGCCCCAGACCTGGTCGAGCAGGGCCGTGCGGCTGAACGCCTGACGGGGGTTGCGCAGCAGGTAGACGAGCAGGTCGAATTCCCGGGCGGTCAGTGTGATCTCCTTGCCGCCCAGGCGCACCTCGTGGGCGCCGACGTCCACCACCAGGTCGCCGTCACGCAGCACGCCGGTGCCCGTCGGCACCAGCGCGCCGCGGGCCCGCCGCAGCACGGACTGCACGCGCAGCGCCAGCTCGCGCGGGCTGAACGGCTTCGTCACGTAGTCGTCGGCGCCGGTCTCCAGGCCGACCACCCGGTCCATCTCCTCGCCGAGAGCGGTCAGCATGATCACCGGGACGGGCCAGCGCTCCCGCAGCTTCCGGCAGACCTGCAGGCCGTCGAGCTTGGGCAGCATCAGGTCGAGCACCATCAGGTCGGGCGGGTCGGCCAGGGCCCGCCGCAGCGCCTCGGCCCCGTCGCCCACGCACTCGACCTCGTGCCCGTCCCGCTCCAGATAGCGGGCCACCACCTCGGCGACGGTGGGGTCGTCGTCCACCACGAGGACACGGGCGGGATTCGGGGAAGACTTCGAGGAGGACACGCCCTCAACGGTAAGTCCGCCGGACGACCCGGCCGAGCCCCGTCATCGTCTCGTAAGAACCGGCCGCTCGCGTCGCCCCGCACGCCGCGTATCCGCATCAGGGAGACGAGACTCCTGCGGTGCGCAGGTCCACGATGCTCCGGCGCTCTCGCGGAGGAGGTGTTCCGTCGTCCCGGAGCGGCACGCCGATGGCGGTCATCGTGAGGATGCGCCAACCGGGCCTGACGCCGAGCAGGGCGTGCAGCCCTTCGAGATCGAAGGCGCGAAACTGCCTGCAGGACAGGCCCATCGCATGGGCCTGCACCGTCATGTGGGCCACCGCCTGGCCGAGGTCGTAGTCGGCGAACTCGGAGTAGAGCATGCCGCTGTCGTCGACTTCGTGATGGGCCAGGTTGACGACCAGCGCGCTGGCGGCAGGCGCCCACCGTCGCGAGCTGCCGGCGAGGTGTGCGACGAGATGCTCGTGCCCGTCCTCTCCCCGGCGGCGCAGATGGAACGACCAGGGCTGCGCGTTACCGGCGGACGGAGCCCATCGGGCCGCCTCCAGCAGGGTTTCGACGTCCGAGCCGGACAGCCGGTGGTGCGGATCGAAGCGCAGAGGACTGAATCGCCCGTGGAGGGCCGGTGTGAGTTGTGGAACGTTCATGCCTCAGCCTGTGGACCGGGTCGTGTGCGCCGAGCAGCCGCGTCAAGATCGCCACGAGTGGGATGATTTCTTGCAGAGATCATGTGGAGTCTACGGCGCACACGGTGAGGACCGCCGGTGGGGCCACCTGGGCCGGCAGCGGAGTCACGGCCGTCTGGCGGCGAACTGCCGCCGTACACGATGATTCACGTGAAACCTCATGGATCGCGGGTATGCGAACCGATTCTGGATCAAGCTCGCGGTTGTCGGTGTCACCGCGTACCTTGGGGCCATGGCCCGTACCGTACTGACCGTACTGGGGATCCTCCTGGCCGTCTGGCTGGTGATCGGATTCGTGATCCCCGCGCTGTTCGCGACGCTGAAGTTCCTGCTCATCATCGGGATCATCGCCCTCGTCGCCGTCGTCGCCGTCACCGTCGTCGGGAAGCTGTCCCGCTGAGGTGAACGCTCTCCAGGCCGCCGTCGGATCGCTCGTCTGGCTGCTGGCCGAGGTGGCCGCGGGGTCTTCCGGCCCCGGCGCGCTGACCGCGGTCGGCCTGGCCGGCGTGGCCGTCCTGGTGTTCGCCTGGATGCTCTGCCGGCTGACCGGCGTCCCCGTTCTGCGTCGGGGGCCGGGCAGGCCGTCGTACAACGGTGAGACGGCGATGGTCAGGCTGCGCGATCCCGGCGCGCCTGGCCGTCCCCGTCCCCGCGCACCATCCGGAAGCCCCGCGCTCGCCTGACCGGCCATCCGGTCACGAGCGCTTTCGTCATGCCCTCATCCCTCGGCAAAAGGTCACAGACGAAAGGCTTCCCATGTTCGACTTCGTGCTCGACCCCGCCTACCGGCTCATCGAGGCACTCAGCCATGTCACCGGCGCCGGGCTCGCGATCGTCCTGGTCACCCTCGCCGTACGGCTGTCGCTGCTGCCGCTGAGCGTCCGCGTCGCCCGTGCCCAGCGGATCAGGACGCGGCTCGCTCCCCAGGTGGACAGGCTGCGCACGCGGTGGAAGAACGATCCGCAGCGGCTCCTGCGTGAGGTGAACGCGTTGTACGCCAAGGAGGGCGTCGGCCAGTTCACCGGCTATCTTCCGGCGTTCGCGCAGTCGCCGTTCTTCATGGTGACCTACCGGCTGTTCACGGCCGCCGTGATCGCGGGACACCCGAACCTGCTGCTGGCGCAGAGCGTGCTCGGCGTGCCGCTGGGGGAGCACCTCGCGGCCGCGGTCGCCGGCGCGGGCCTGGTCAGCCCGCCGGTCCTGGTCTTCGCCGGGCTGCTCGCGCTGCTCGTGGCCGTGGCCGTGATCGCCGCTCGCAGGGTCGAGCCCACGGCGCCGCTGCGGCGCGTCCAACTCCTCACACCGTTCTGGACCGTGGCCGTGGCGGCCTTCCTCCCGCTCGCGGCGGGCGTCTACCTGCTCGTGAGCAGCGCCTGGACGACGGCCGAGCGGGCCGTGCTCTACCCGCGCACCGCGTGACACCGGGGGCTGGAATGCTGACGGCATGACCCGTGACCACGTGATCGTGTCCTGGGCGGCCGGGGACACCGGCGGGGACGACCTGCGGGCGCTCCTGGCCGCCTACCACCTGCGGACCGAGGCCGAGAAGGGCGTCCCGGCGGCCGGCCCCGCGCACCTGCCCGAGCGCTATCGGGTGGAGGTCGAGGACCCGGGCGCGGCGTTCGCGGACGACGTCGTGCTGGTCGCGCGCCGCGGGGACGCCGCGATCGGCTGCGTGGTGCTCGCGGCGCCCGTCGAGGGGCGGGCGGAGATCAAACGGCTGTGGGTCGACCCGGGCGAGCGCGGCAGGGGCGTGGCCGGTGCGCTCGTCCGCGCCGCGCTCACCCGGGCGCACGCGACCGGCCTGCGGTCGGTACGGCTGTCGGTGTGGCGCTGGCGGACGACGGCGATCGCCCTCTACGAACGGCTCGGCTTCGTCGTCACCGAGTCGTGGGACTCCCGGGACGACCTGGTCTGCATGGAGCACACCTTCGGCGGCGGAGGCGGAGCGTAGCGGCGGGCCTCAGCCGACCTCGCGCAGCACCGGGGTTTCGGACAGCTCGGGATGCCCGTTTCGGGCGGGCCATGAGGCGGAGACGACGGCCCAGACAGTGGTCGCCTCCTCCTCGTGCCTGACCCCCCAGCGCTCGGCCAGGTATTCGACGATGCCGAGCCCACGGCCGCCGAGGGACGACAGTGTCGGGCGACCGGCACGGGGTTCCGTATACGCGCCGCCGTCGCTCACGGCCACCTCGACCTGGGTGTCCGAGCAGAGCCACGCCACTTTGAGCTGGCCGGACGGGAGAGGGTGGGCGTGGCGCAGCGCGTTGCTCAGCAGTTCGCTCATAATCAGAACGACGTCGTCGACGGCGGTGGCGAGCAGCCCCGCGTTCGAAAGTTCGGCGCTGAGGCGCTGACGTGCGACGGCGACGCTCGACGGTGCGTACGGCAGCATCACGACGCTCGACGCACTCACCTCCCCGTTCCCCCGTTTCTGCTGCACAAGCCAGTACGACCGAAATGCCCCGCTTACTCGGCCGGGAAACCGTGCCCCGCATCACAGCTTGTGCACATTGGACAATAGTTCAGTCCTTAAGTGGTGACGCCACGCTCCGATCTGTCTTATCAGGATGAAGATCCTGCCGAGGTCAACACCAGCCGCATGCGGGTTCCCCCGCCGGATCGGGGCAGTGCGGCGACGTCTCCGCCCTGGGCGCGGGCGAGGTTGCGCACGATGTAGAGCCCCAGCCCGACCCCGCCGAATCTGCGCCGGTTGCCGCTGTCGGCCTGGACGAAGCGCTCGAAGATCCGCTCCCGGTCACCCTCCGCGATGCCCACTCCCTCGTCGTCCACCACCAGCACGACCCGGTCGTCCTCCGGCCACGCCTCGACCCGGATCAGGCCGCCGTCCGGGGAGTACTTGAACGCGTTCTCCAGGAGCTGGGCCAAAAGGATGTCGGTGGCCAGCGCGTCCCCGTACACGAAGGGGAGATCGGGCGGGATGTCCACCTCCAGCCGGTGCCGGTCGGACAGGACCGGCAGCCCGAGCGTCGCCGCGTGCACCCGGGCGGCCAGGTCGAAGGGCTCGACCCTGACCTTCAGCTCCTCCGCCCCCGCCCGCGCGCCGAGCAGCAGGTGGTCCATGAGCTGCCCGAGCGAGCGGGCGCGCTCGGCGATCGTGTGGACCGCCGACCGCCGCCCCTCGTCGGACAGGTGGTCCCAGCGGGAGTCGAGCGTGCTGGCGAAGCCGTGGACGATCGTGATCGGCGTACGCAGCTCGTGGCTGGTGGTGGCGAGGAACAGGTCCTTGGCCTCCTCCAGCTCCTTGGCCCGGGTCACGTCGCGGAAGTCGACGACGGTCTCGCCCGTCTCCCGGATCTCCGCGCACAGCACGTCGAGCCATCGGCCGGACGGGAGCTGGAAGGTGAGCTTCTCCCCCGGCGCCGGCAGCGGGAAGGGCGGCGGCCCTCCGATCACCCGGTCCGCCGGGTGGCCGGTCAGCTCGGCCGCCGCGGGGTTCCACCGCACGACCGCGCCCGAGCCGTCCAGCACCGCGATGCCGTCGGCGCTGGCGTCGAAGACGGCCCGCTCGTGGGCGCGCTGCCGCACCGCGTCCTGGTACGCCATGGCGTTGGCGACCGCGATCCCGGCGTGTCCGGCCAGCAGTTCGAGCAGTTCGAGCTCCAGATGGCTCGCCTTGCGCCGGGCGAACAACGCGTAGAGCGCTCCATAGGGACGCCCGCCCACGGCGGCGATGCCGACGGCGATCGTGTGCAGGCCGGGCAGACGCGCCCAAATCAGGTCCTGGAAGCCCTCCGGGCCGGTCTCGAGCAGCACGGTCTTGCCGGTGCGCAGCAGCTTGGCGACCAGGCTGGTGTGCAGCCCGGCGGTGGCCCCGCGCAGCGTCTCGGGCAACTGGTGGACGCCGACCAGGCGCAGCCGCTCCCCCTCGATGGACACGAAACCGCCGGCGTCGGCGCCGGTCAGCTCGGTCAGGCTCGCGGCGATGCGGTCGAGCACGACGGGCAGGTCGAGCTCGGCGTTGATGTCGCCGACCACGTCGGTCAGCCGCCGCACCAGGCGGGCGCGGCGCACCATCCTGCCGTGCGCGGCGTCGTCGTCCTCGGCGGCGTGGTAGACGCTCACGTATCCGAGCAGGGCGCCGCCCGGCGAGCACAAGGCGCTCGTGTCCACCCGCAGGTCGAGCAGCCGCCCGTCGCGGTGGAGGCGCTTGGTGGTCAGCGACACCCGGCCGCCCGCGCGTACGCGTTCGAGCACGGCGTTGTGCTCGGCCATCAGCTCGTCGGGCACGATCGGGGCCCGCCTGCCCAGCAGATCGGACGCGGGCCAGCCGAACAGCCGCTCGGCCGCGGCGTTCCAGCTCAGCACGGCCAGGTCGCGGTCGAGCGCGACGATCGCGTCGGGGGAGCCGGCCAGGACCGCACGCGCGAGGCCCTCCTCGGCGTCGCCGAAGACCGCGTCACCGAAGACCGCATCACCGAAGGCCGCGTCACCGAAAGCCGTGACGTCCGCAGCCACGGCGTCCGGGACCGCGGGGGCGAGGTCCGCCGCCCGGCCGTCCACGCTGCTGTCACCCACGTCCCCATCGTGCCTTCTTTCACCTTTTGATCTTGGGGTTTTCCGTCACCTCGCGACCGCTCCGATACGCTGCCTGCACGCAGAGAAGAGAAAGTGGGGCGCCCATGTCCACCGAGGACCTCGAAGCCCTGCTCCGCGTGACCTCGCCGGGCTACGTCGGCGTGGCCCCGCCCGAGGTCGCCTTCGGCACCATGGACGCGCCGGTGGGCCGCCTGGTCCTCGCGGTGACCGCACGTGGCGTGCTGGCCTGCACCTACGAGGACGAGCACGAGGTCTTCGCCCGGGTCTCCCGCGCCGTCGGCTCGTTCATCGGGCCCGACCCGCGCCGCCTCGATCCCCTGCGCAGGGAACTGGACGCGTACTTCACCGGCAGGCTGCGCACCTTCTCCCTCTCGGTGGACCTGCGCCTGGTCACCGGCTTCAGCCGTACGGTGATCCAGCTCATGCCGGCCGTGCCGTACGGCAGCGTCACCACCTACCAGGAGATCGCCGAGCGGATCGGGCGGCCGCAGGCGCCCCGCGCGGTGGCCAACGCCCTGGCCGGCAACCCCGTCTGCCTGCTCCTGCCGTGCCACCGGGCGGTGGAGGGCCCCGGCTCGCTCGGCGGGTACGCCGGCGGCCCGGCGGCCAAGGAGCACCTGCTCCGCCTGGAAGGCGCCCTCTGACCGCTCGGACGCGAGGGCGAGCATGCGAGGCCCGTTCACGGCGAGCAGGAGGGATGGAGGGGTCACCTCAGGGGCGGCGCCTCGGGCCGGTCCGGGTCGAGCTGCGCCTGTGCCCGGCGCCCGCTGCGGCTCGATGACACGACGCAGGCTCGGCACGTGGACGTGGATCGATGCCGACGGGGGGTGGAAGGCCGAGCGCTTCTAACGGCGCGACCGCAGGCGGCGGCCCGGGAGGGACAGCGCCACGGTCGCCAGCCCGGCGACGAGGAACGCGGCGAGCGCGGCGTTCATCCACGGCTGGTGGACGAACCCGAGGGCGAGGCGGACCTCGGTCCAGATCCCGTCCCACCAGCCGACCGTCGGGGTGGAGGTCACGATCCAGTACGCCGCGAACCCGAGGATCCACGGCACGATCATGAGCCAGCGTGAGGGGGCGTCCTCGGCCGTGTTCCACCGGGCGGCCCCGCCGAGCAGGAAGTAGTCCACCACGAGCACGGCGAACATCGGCACGAACACGGCCCCGATCACGCTCAGGAACGCGCCGTAGGAGTTCACGTCGGCGAACAGCGCGATCAGGGTCGTGAGCAGGCCGATCACGACCGAGATCACCCGTCGGTCCCAGCGCGGCGCGAGGTTCTGGATCGACACGGTCGTCGAGTAGACGTTCGCGAACGACTGGTCGGCCTCGCGCAGCACCAGGATGCCGAAGAACACGACCCCGAGAGGGGCGGCCACGAACGGGTCCCACACCTTGTCGCCGTCGTTGCCGACCAGGGCGAGCGCGGCGATGCCGAGGGCCAGGCAGGCCACCTGGGCGATCGTGTATCCGACGACCACGCCGGTGAACGCCGCGCCGCTCGACCGCGAGTGCCTGGCATAGTCCGCGGCCATCGGCACCCACGACACCGACAGCGCGATGACGTAGTCGACGGCGGGGGCGAAGGCGTCCCATGAGCCGCCCCCCACGGACGGCCCCTGCCGGAACAGGGCGACCGACAGCCAGATCATCGCGATCACCACGCCCGCCGTGACGTACCGCCGCAGCAGCCGCAGCGCGCCGAGCGGCCGGATCGTCAGCGCGATCGTCAGCGCGCCCGCCACGACCGCCCACACCGCGTACGGCACCGCCGTGCCGAACAGCGCCTGCGCGCCGTTGGCGATGACCCACAGCTCGAAGGCGCCCCAGCCGAGCATCTGCACGATGTTCAGCACGGTCGGGATGTACGAGAGGCGGGCCCCGAACAGGCCGCGCAGCAGCACCATCGCGGGCCGCCCGGTGCGTACGCCGGGGATCGCGGCCAGGCCGACCATCGCCGTCCCGAGCAGGCTGCCGACGACGGCGGCGAGCACCGCCGCGGTGAAGGTCAGCGGCTTGCCGCCCAGCGGGTCGAGCAGGAACAGTGCCCCCGAGAAGCCGAGGAGGCTGACGCCGAGGTTGGCCCAGAAGGCGCCCTGGTCGAGCACGCCCAGGGTCCTCGGAGCCTCCTCGTCCAGAGTGAGCGGAACCTCCGCGTGCGCGTCGTCGACGACGGCAGAAGTCATCACACGCTCCCTACGCCGGCATTATCCGGACAGGTTCATGCGGTCGGCGGCACGATGTGGATCCGCCCTCTCAGCCCGGTCACGCCCGAGCTCCCGCGGGTATTGATGATGTCTTTGGGATTATGACACTTCTTTGACCGTTTTCCTACGCCGACCCTGTCCCTACGCCACGTAGGGCGCCTCACCGGTCTCGCTCACCATCGGACGCCCGACGGCGGCCCAGGACCGCATGCCGCCGTCCACGTTCACGGCGTCCCTGCCGATGTGGTTGAGCCACATCGCGGCGTGCGCCGACCGGCCGCCGACCCGGCATACCACGTACACCGGCCGGTCGTGCGGCACCTCGTCGACCCGCACCTGCAGTTCGCCGAGCGGGATGTGGACGGCGCCGGGAGCGTGGCCGGCCACCCACTCCTCGTTCTCGCGGACGTCCAGCAGGTACGCGTCCTCGGGCAGTGCCTCGGGGGCGATTTCCGGCAATGTCATGCGCCCATTCTGACGGCACAGCGCCGATGCCCGGGCCCATGCGGCGAGCTGTGACCCACGGTGATCCGCGGGCGGCATCGACACGGTCCTTTATTGTCCAAGCTTCCCTATCACTCCCTCAATCACGTATGTTAAAGAGCGATGAGTGACGATCGAGGCCGCTATGTGCGGTCCGCTCCGACGGGAGGCCGACTATGACCGATGTGGTGCGGCGTGCGGCCGGCGGTGCGGGCGTCCTTACGATCTACAAGTCCGAGGCCGGTCGGCGCGCGCTCCTCGACCACTACCGGCAGGTGCTGGACGCCTGGCCGATCCCGGCCGAGCACGTACGGGTGCCCACTCGCGAGGGTGAGACCTTCGTCCACGTCTGCGGCCCCACGGACGCGCCGCCTCTCGTGCTGCTGCACGGCTCGGGCGCGAACGCCTCGATGTGGCGGGGAGACGTCCCCATCTGGTCCCGGCACTTCCGCACATACGCCGTCGACATGGTCGGCGAGCCGGGCCTGAGCGCGCCCTCGCGCCCCGCCCTGGACTCCGACGCCGTGTCACTCTGGCTCGACGACGTGCTGCAGGGGCTCGGGATCGCCGGCGCCGCGTTCGTCGGCACCTCCCTCGGCGGCTGGACGGCCCTGGACTACGCCATCCGCCGTCCGGAACGAGTGACTCGACTGGCCCTAATTTGCCCCGGCGGCGTGGGGCGGCAGAAGGTCGGCTGGATCTTCAAGGCCCTGCTGACCGGCCCGTTCCGACGTGGTGGACTACGCGAATCGGCGATGGCCGTCGCGGGCCTCGACGGGGAGAGGGACCGGCAGGCGCTCGACGCCGTCGTCCTGACGTTCACGCACTTCAACCCGCGCAGGGAGAAGCTCCCGGTGTTCCCCGACGACGCGTTGCGGGGCCTCACCATGCCCGTACTCGTCATCGCCGGCGACCGCGACGCCATGATCGACTCTCGCCAGACCGTGCGGCGCGTCCGTGAGTGCGTCCCGCACGCGACCGTGAACCTGCTCCCCCGGACCGGTCACGCCATCTTCGGCCAGGCCGAGCCGATCGCCGAGTTCCTCCGGGCCTGACGTGAACTCGCTCAAGGCGCAGGCCTACTTGAGCAGGCGCGACAGGCGGCGGTCGGCCAGCGGCTTGCCGCCGGTCTGGCAGGTCGGGCAGTACTGCAGCGACGAGTCGGCGAACGACACCTCCCTGATCGTGTCGCCGCACACCTCGCACGCCTCGCCCGTACGGCCGTGCACGCGCAGGCCCGACTTCTTCTCCGACTTGAGGTCCTTGGCGGCCAGCCCCCTGGCCCGCCCGACCGCGTCCCGCAGCGTGCTCACGATCGCGTCGTGCAGGTCGGCGACCTGGCCGTCCGTCAGCGTTCCGGCGATCTTGAAGGGGGACATCTTCGCGACGTGCAGCACCTCGTCGGAGTAGGCGTTGCCGATGCCCGCGATCACCTTCTGGTCCCGCAGCAGGCCCTTGATCTGCGCGCGGCTCCCGCCCACGATCGTCTTGAGCAGGTCCGGCGTGAAGTCCTCGGCCAGCGGGTCGGGCCCGAGCCCGGCGACGCCGGGAACGTCCTCCGGATCGCGCACCACGTAGACGGCCAGGCGCTTCTGCGTGCCCGCCTCGGTCAGCTCGAACCCGGGGGCGCGGCCGTCCTCGCCCGGCGACAGCCGCACCCGCACCGCGAGCGGGCCCTTGCCCGGCCGCACCGGTTTGGCGCCGGTGAGGTCGTCGCGCCAGCGCAGCCAGCCGCCGCGGGCCAGATGGGTGACGAAGTGCAGGCCGTCGCAGTCGACGTCGAGGAACTTGCCATGCCGCGCCACGCCGGTGACGAGCAGTCCGGCGAGCGCGGTGACGGGCGGGTCGACGGTCTTGAGCGCCTGGAAGGCGGTCACGTCGACCCCGACGACGGCATGGCCGACGGCGTGCTCGCGAAGGAACTCGGCGAGCGCCTCGACCTCGGGCAGCTCCGGCATGCCCTCACACTAACCCCGCCGGTTAGGGGACGTCCCAGAACGCGAGTTCGTGCTCCATGCCGCGGACGAACAGCTCCCGGGCGCGCGCCGGGTCCGGAGCCGCCTCGTCGATCATGACGGCGATGCGCGCGGCGAGGGCGGCGAACCCGGGGTCGGCGTAGGTGTCCACCCAGGCCCGATAGCGCGGTTCGGCGGGCGGGTCGGCGGCCAGGATCAGGCCGAGCGTCGAGTAGCCCCACATGCAGGGGTAGAGAGCCGCCAGCCCCTCGCCGTAGTCCGCCGCCGACTCCAGCAGGAACGAGGTGTACGCCGCGCAGGCCGGGCCCTTCACCGCGCCGTCGAGGTCGGCGCCGAAGCCGGCCGCCAGCGACCGGTGCAGGTCGAGCTCGTCGTGCCACGTCGCGTGGGCCAGGTCGACCAGGTCGCCGAGGTGGGCGTCCGGAGCCTGCCAGGCCAGCCGCGAGAACACCCGGACGTAGTCGAGCAGGAACAGGTAGTCCTGCTCCAGCCATGACCGGAAGACCGTCTCGGGCAGGTCGCCCGCCGAGATGCCGCGTACGGTCGGGTGCGCGAGCTGGGCGTCCAGCATCGGCCGCCCGATGGCGTGCAGGTCCGCAGAGATTCCCATAAGGGCTCATTGTGACCGTAAGCCGCGAGTTAGGCTCGACTGCGTGACACTGACGATCGCCGAGGAAGTGCTGCTGCTGGCCTACCGGGAGGACACCGGCAAGCCGATCATCGGGTCGGTGGAGCTCGACTGCGCCCTGGCCGGGGCCCTGCTCGCGGATCTGGCCGTACGCCGCCGGGTGGACCTCGACGGCGCGAAGGTCGTGCCCGTCGATCCCACCCCGGTGGGCGATGAGGAGCTGGACGCGGCGCTCACCCGCATCGCCGAGGAGCGCGGTCCGCGCAAGGCCGACTGGTGGGTGGGCAAGCTCCGCGCGGGCAGGCTGCGCAAGCGGCTGCTGACCCGTCTGGCCGCCCGGGGCGTGCTGAGCGAGCAGGAGGGCAAGATCCTTGGGATCTTCCCCACCACGCGCTATCCCGAGCTCGACCCCAGCCACGAGCAGGGCGTGCGGGAGCGCGTCCAGAACGTGCTGACCGGAGCCGAGCCGGACGAGCGGACGGCGGTCCTGATCGCGGTCATGCACGCGGCCAAGCTCGACCGCAAGGCGTTCCCCGACGCGCAGAAGGGCCGGATCAAGGAGATCGCCGAGGGACAGTGGACCGCCGAGGCGGTCCGCAAGACGATCGCCTCGATCCACGCCGCCGTGGCCGCCGCCACCACCGCCGCGACGGTCGCCGCCACCGCGGGGAGCTGACCCCTGCCGCTCGTGCCGCGCACGTCGTGCGCCCGCGCGAGCGGCGGTCCCCCTACTTGGTGATGACGTCCTTGGGCACCTGCTTGTCGGCGGCGAGCGCCTCGAACAGGCGCAGCGCCTTCTGGGTGTCCCACTTGACCACCGCCTGGCCGCCGATCGTCGGCAGCGAGCCGATCGGCACGGCGGTCGCGACGGGGCCCTCGCGCATGGCCATGCCGACCGACAGCAGGTCGAACAGGCCGCTGCCGGGGTCGACGGAGACCGAGTCGGCCGCGCTCAGCGCCAGCGGGACCGAGGTGAACGGGTTGATCAGCGTGCCCGGGCTCGCGGCCTTCTGCACGACGGCCGAGAAGAACTGGCGCTGCCGCTGGGTGCGCTCGAAGTCGGGTATGGCGCCGGTGGCCCTGGTGCGCACGTAGCCGAGCGCGGTGCCGCCGTCCATGTCCTGGCAGCCCTTCTTCAGGTTGATCCCGGCCTTCGGGTCCTTGATGTCCTGCTTCACGCAGATGTTGACCCCGCCGATCGCGTCCACGATGCCGACGAAACCGCCGAAGCCGATCTCCATGTAGTGGTCGATTCGGATGCCGGTCACCCGCTCGACCGTCTTGGCCAGCAACTCCGGGCCGCCGAAGGCGTACGCCGCGTTCAGCTTGCCGCTGCCGTGCCCCTCGATCGGGACGTACGAGTCACGGGGCAGGCTGACCAGGGTGGGCCGGCCGCTCTCGGGGATGTGCAGCAGCATCATCGTGTCGGTGCGCTTGCCGACCGCCTTTCCTGTGGCCAGCTTCTTGCGCTGCGCGGCCGTCAGGCCCGCCCGGCTGTCGGACCCGACCAGCAGCCAGTCCTGGCCCGGAGTCTCGGCGGGCCGCCCGTCGTAGTCGGTCAGCGACTCGACCGGCCGGAGCCGGGAGCCGATCAAGAAATATCCGGCGACGGCGGCGACGAGCAGGAGCACGACCACCACGACGACGACCCGCAGGACGATCCTGCCGGTCCGGCGCGGTCCGCGTCCGCCGCCGCGCACGGAGCCGTCGCGGCCCGTCGGCCCGCCGCCCCCGCCGTGCGAGGCGCTTCCCTGGTCCTCGGCCTCGTGCCTGCTCCCGCCGAGCGGGCGGACCGGGGCGTTGCCGGGACGGGGCTTGCCGTACACCTTGGACCGGGCGCGGGGGACCGTGTCCTCCCTGCCGGACCCCGCCGGAGCCGCCGGCTGAGGCTGTGCCGTCCGGGACGGGGCAGCCGGGGGCGGTGCTGCCGGGGGTTGGGCCGCACGCCGATAGGCGCGGGTCGCCTCGTCCTCGTCGGCCACGTGAACCCCCAGCCCTCAGCGTCCTTGCGACTGCTTTGACCGCAGCGGCGAAAGTCTTTGCCGATGCGTCCCCTTCTTCACGGTACCCAGACACCCTCTAAGCAGTCAGTAAAGGCTGCCGGGAAACACAGGAGAGATTCCAGCCGTTACGGTGGTATACCACCACGCGAAAGGATCGTCGTGTCCGTTCCGGACCCCTGGAGTACCTGCCCGTGCCCAGGCACGGGATCTCATGATCGCACGGCGGGCGCCCGATGAGCGCCGCCCTCGGCCTCGTGGCCGTCCTCCTTCTGACCCTGGCCACCGGATTCTTCGTGGCGCAGGAGTTCGCCTTCGTGGCCGCCGACCGGGGCACCCTTCGCGAGCAGGCGGCGGCCGGTGACGGCGCGGCGCGCCGGGCCCTCGACATCACCGGACGGCTGTCGTTCATGCTCTCCGGCGCGCAGCTCGGGATCACCGTCACCACCCTCCTGGTGGGCTTCATCGCCCAGCCCGCGATCGCCGGCGTGCTGCGCGGCCCTCTGGAGGCCGCCGGGCTGCCCGGCTCGGCCGTCCCCGGTGTCGCGGTGGCCCTCGGCGTCGCGATCGCCACGGTCGTGCAGATGATCCTCGGCGAGCTGGCCCCCAAGAACCTCGGCATCGCGCGGCCCGAGGACGTCGCGAAGGTCCTCTCCCGCCCGACGCACGTCTATCTCGTGGTCACCGGGCCGGTCATCCGCCTGTTCGACGCCGCGGCCACCCGGCTCGTGCGCCTGTTCGGCATCGAGCCCGTGGAGGAGCTCGAACACGGCGCCACCCCCGAGGAGCTGTCGCGCATCGTGACGGAGTCGGCCGCGGCCGGCGAGCTGCCGCCCCGGCTGGCCGACACGCTGGAGCGTGCGCTGGAGTTCGGCGACCGTACCGCCGAGGACGTCATGGTCCCCCGCCCGCGCGTGGTCTCGCTGCGCGCCGAGTGGCCGGTCGGCGAGTTCCTCGACGCCCTGCGCACGCACGGTCACTCCCGCTATCCGGTCCTGGGCACCGACGCCGACGACGTCGTCGGGGTGGCCGGGCTGCCCGAGTATCTGAAGGCCGGCTCTCCCTCCGGCGGGCTCGTCGGCGGCATCACCCGCGCGCCGCTGCTCGTCCCCGCGACCCTGCCGCTGCCCGAGCTGCTGCGGCGGATGACCTCCGCCGGTGAGACGTTCACCTGCGTGATCGACGAGTACGGCGGGCTGGCCGGCGTGGTGACGCTGGAGGACCTGGCCGAGGAGCTCGTCGGCGAACTGGTGGACGAGAACGACCCCGAACCGCTCGGCGTCGTACGGCACGGCGAGGGCGTCTGGGACGTGCCGGGCACCCTCCGCCTCGACGAGGTCGAGCGCGCCACGCACGTACGGCTGCCCGAGAGCGAGGACTACGAGACCGTGGCCGGTCTCGTCCTCGCGCTCCTCGGCCGGATGGCCGAGCCCGGCGACCAGGTCGTCTCCCCCCTCGTGCCCGAGCCCCATCTCTTCGACGACGAGGACGACGACGCCGAGCGGGCCGTGCTCACGGTCCTGAGCGTGCGCCGCCGCGTCCCCGAGTGGGTGCGGGTGTCGACGCAGGCGCCGGCGGACGCACCGGCCGAGGCACCGGCGGACGCGGATGCGGAGGAGCGGCCGGAGCGGGAGAAGGCCCGCGCGGCGGCCCGCGGCGCGGGCGGCGCCGACTACGCCCCGGAGCTGTTCTCCGCGCTGTTCCAGGGCAGGCCCGCATGAACTCTCTCACCGGCGTTCTGCTCGGCATAGTCCTGCTCGCCGTCAACGGGTTCTTCGTCGCGGCCGAGTTCGCCCTGGTCTCCGCCCGCCGCCACCGCCTGGAGGAGATCGCCGTCAGCGGCGGCCGGCTGGCCAAGGTCACGGCCCGAGCGGCGGTCAGGGGCGGGCGCGAGCTGTCGCTCATGCTCGCCGGGGCGCAGCTCGGCATCACACTGGCCTCCCTGGGCCTCGGCATGGTCGCCGAGCCCTCCATCGAGCATCTGATGGAGCCGGTGCTCACGCTGCTGCCGGAGACGCTGCGCACGCCCGTGGCGTACGTCGTGGCGCTCGCCCTGGTGACGTTCCTCCACATGGTCGTCGGCGAGATGGCGCCCAAGTCGCTGGCGCTCACGCACCCCGAGCGCGCCGCGATGGGGCTGGCGCTGCCGTTCCGCAGCTTCGCCTGGCTCGTCCGCCCGATCCTGGCCCTGCTGAACGCGCTGACCAACGGCATCCTGCGGCTGGCCGGCGTGCGGCCCCGCGACGAGCTGGCCACCACCCGCACACCCCGCCAGCTCGCCATGCTGGTCGCCGAGTCGGGCCGGATGGGCATGCTCGACCGCGACGAGCACGACCTGCTCACCCGCGCGCTGCGGGTCCACTCCCAGCCGGTCGAACGCCTGATGGTGCCCGTCGGCGAGGCGTCCTCGGTGCCCGCGAACGCCGACGACCTGCTCGTACGCCGGACGGCCGCGCGCGGCGGGAGCCTGCGCATGCTGGTCGTCACCCCCGACGACGTGGTCGGCGTGCTCCACGTGCGCGACGCGGTCCTTCAGCCGGGACACAGGGCCGGCGAGCTGGCGACCCCCGTCCCCCGCATGGCGAAGGACACCACGATCTCCGACGCCGTGACCCTGCTGCAGGAGGCCCGCGCGCAGCTCGGGCTCGTCACGGACGCCGGCGGCACGCCCGTCGGTGTGATCGATCTCACCACTCTGGTCGGCGAACTGCTGGTCGCCTGACACCTGTGTCTCCCGCTTCGCTCATCGGGGCGCTCGGGAGCGGCGCGCCCGTCGCGTGAGCGGGCGCGCCGACCTGGCACGTCACGGCGCGGCCCCGCGCCTGCGGCTTCACCGAAAATCTTCCATCGCGAGACGCCTGTGCTCACGAACTGGGACAGAAGGTAAAGGTCGCCCCTGCAAGCGCGGGGAAAGTGGTTTGAAAGGCGGCCTCCTGAGAATGTGCAGTGCGCGACGGAGGGGCCCCGATGTTCGGGGCCCCCGCCGCGACATCGCCAGGAGGGCCCGTGCCGTACGGGCCGGGAGGGGAGGCCGGACGTGGAAGCTTCGCTTGCGTCCACGCGAGGTTGCCCATCTGCCCGGGGGTTCCAGGGGGTTGCCCCCCTGGGCGGCGCAAAGAGAAAGCCTCGCGGGAAGGAAGCTCTGCTTCCGACCACGCGAGGCTGCGTTCTCGTGGGCAAGGGGGGAGTTGAACCCCCACGTCCTTTCGGACACACGGACCTGAACCGTGCGCGTCTGCCATTCCGCCACTTGCCCTTGCGGTTGGCCCCCATCTCTGGGTGCCTGGAAAGGTTAGCACGTATCCGCCCGTGCTTACGAACCCGGATACGATCCTTCTAAACGACGATGCGAAGGGGCTCAGTGCAGCACCGGAGCGGTCGCGACCGTAGTGGCAATGGAAGGGAGGTATCCGGTGGGAGTCCTTCAGCGCTTCGAGCGCAGGCTCGAAGGGTTGGTTGAAGGGGCCTTCGCGCGGGCGTTCAAGTCCGACCTCCAGCCGGTCGAGGTTGCCAGCGCCGTGCAGAGGGAGATGGACGAGCGCGCCGCGATCGTCGCTCAGGGTCGCACGCTCGTGCCGAACGACTTCGTGGTGGAGCTGTCGACGACCGACAGCGAGCGGCTGGAGGTGTACGCCGACAGCATCAGCCACGAGCTGGCCACTCTCGCACGGGAGTACGCCAAGGAGCAGGGCTACTCGTTCGTCGGGCCGGTGCGGGTGCGTTTCGAGACCGCGGACGACCTCGCGGTCGGGCTTTTCCGCATCCGGTCGGGGGTGATCCGGGGCGCCACGGTCGAGCAGGACGAGATCCGTCAGCCGCCGAGCGACGTGCCCGCCGGCCGCCCCAGCGCGTTCCAGGGCCGCCCCCGGCTGCTCGTCTCCACCCAGGACGACCCCCAGGGCCAGCGCTCGTACGAGCTGACCACACCGGTCACTTTGCTGGGCCGCGGAACCGATTGTGATCTTCGGCTGGTGGATCCCGGCGTATCACGGCATCATGCCGAGCTAAGAGTGGAAGGCCCGCAGGTCGTGCTCGTGGACCTGGGGTCGACCAACGGCACCTTCATCAACGGCCAGCCGGTCCGCAGGATCGAGATGCAGGACGGGACGAGGGTGACGCTCGGCCGCACGACACTGGTGTTCAGGCGCGATTAGAGGTAGACAAACGGTCCATGTCCGAGCTAACGCTGCTGCTGATCCGGCTCGCCTTCCTGGCGGTGCTGTGGTTCTTCGTGATCGCCGCGGTCGGCGTCATCCGGACAGACCTGTTCGGTCCGCGTACGGCTCCCGCGCCCACACGCAAACCGGTCAAGCAGCCCCGACCGGTTTCCAAGCCCAAGAAGGGCGAACCCCGCCAGCTGATCGTCACCGGTGGCCCCCTGCAAGGGACCATCATCAACCTCACGGAGACGCCAATCACCATCGGCCGGGCGAACGACGCCACGCTGGTTCTCAGCGACGACTACGCTTCGAGCCGGCACGCCCGGCTCTTTCCCCAGGACGGCCAGTGGATCGTGGAGGATCTCGGCTCCACCAATGGCACGTACCTCGAACGCTCTAAAGTGACCCGCCCGACCCCGGTGCCCCTCGGAGTTCCGATCCGCATCGGCAAGACCGTCATCGAATTGCGCAAATGACCATCGCACTCCGCTACGCCGCTCGCTCGGACGTCGGGCTCCTCCGTGAAGGCAACGAGGACTCGGCGTACGCCAGCGGCCGCCTGCTGGCCGTCGCAGACGGCATGGGCGGGCATGCCCACGGCGAGGTGGCCAGTTCGGTCGCCATCGCCGCACTGTCGTCCCTCGACCGGGACGCCTCCGGCGGTGACCTGCTCAGCGCCATCGAGGTGGCGGTCCGGGACGCCAACCACCAGCTGCACGCCATGGTGGCCCGGGACCCGAGCCTCAAGGGCATGGGCACCACCCTCACCGCGATGCTCTGGAGCGGCTCACGCTTCGCGCTGGTCCACGTGGGGGACTCCCGCGCGTACCTGCTCAGGAACGGCGAGCTGTACCAGATCACGCACGACCACACGCTCGTGCAGTCACTGGTGGACGACGGGCGGATCACCCAGGAGGAGGCCGCCAACCACCCCCAGCGCTCGATCCTGCTGCGCGCGCTGGACGGGAGCGGCGAGGTCGATCCCGACCTGCAGGACCGGGAGGCCCAGGTGGGCGACCGTTACCTGCTGTGCTCGGACGGCCTGTCCACGGTGGTCAGCGCCGAGACCCTGCACCACACCCTGACCACGATCGACGATCCCGAGGACGTCGTCCGGCAGCTCATCGACCTCGCCAACCGGGGCGGCGGGCCGGACAACATCACCTGCGTGGTCGCCGACGTGATCGAGGTGGACGACCTGCAGCCGCCCCTGGGGGTGGCGGCGGTCGTCGGTGCGGCCGGCTCCGGCCGGGCCCGCTCGGCGCCGCCCGACACCCCCGCGGGCCGGGCCACCACGGTCACCGCGCCCCAACCCGTGCTCACCGACGACGATCTGGACGACGAACCCGTGCGCGAGGCCCAGGCCTCCGCGCGGCGTTCGCGCAAAGGCCGATCGGGTCCGAAAGCGGCCGTCGGGGTGCTGGTCGTCGCCGCCGCGCTCGGGGTCGGCGGCTATTTCGGCTACCAGTGGACCCAGAGCCAGTTCTACATAGGCGCCAAGGGAGACGAGCTCGTCGTCTTCCAGGGCGTCGACGCGGAGGTCGGGCCTGTGTCCTTCAAGAAGGTCGCCTACACCGACCACGTACGCGTCTCGTCGCTGCCGGCGGTGCAGCAGGACCAGGTCCGCAGCGGCATCCCGGTCGACAACCTGCAGGCCGGGATAACCAGGATCAAGAGCTTCGGCGACTCGGCGACGCCCGCGCCGGACGCCAAGTCGACGCCGACCCCCACGAGGTCCAGTAAGTGACTGCTGTCGAAGCCACGCCCGTACCGATGACCGCGAAGAGGCGCGGCGCCCAGTTGGGCATGCTCGCCTTCGCCGTGCTGATCGTGATGGGCGCGTACGCCGGCGTCGGGCTCGGGATCAACGGCAAGATCCCGTCCGGCATGCTCGGCTACGGCCTCGGCCTCGGCGGTCTGATGCTCGCGGCCTACCTGGTGCTCGCCAAGTGGGCGCCGTGGGCCGACCCCCTTCTGCTTCCCCTCGTGACGCTGGTCAACGGCCTCGGCCTGGTCATGATCTACCGGATCGAGCAGGCCGGGCAGCCCGGCGCGTCCGCGACGAGTCAGCTCATGTGGACGGCGCTCGGCGTGGTGATGTTCTCCGCGACCCTGATCGTGTTGAAGGACCACCGCACCTTGCAGCGCCTCACCTACACCGCCGGGTTCGTCGGCGTGGTGCTGCTGGCAATCCCGGCGCTGCTGCCCGGGTCGCTGAGCGAGGTCCAGGGTGCCAAGATCTGGATCCGCATCGGCGGGTTCTCGATCCAGCCCGGTGAGTTCGCCAAGCTGGCCCTCGTCGTCTTCTTCGCGGGCTATCTCGTAGCCAAGCGCGACGTGCTCGCCCTCGCCGGCCGGCGGCTGCTGTTCATCGACCTGCCCCGCGCCCGCGACCTCGGGCCCGTGCTCATCACCTGGGGCTTCGCGATCGCCACACTGGTCCTGGAGAAGGACCTCGGCACCTCGCTGCTGCTGTTCGGCGCGTTCATCGCGATGCTCTACATCGCCACCCAGCGCACCTCCTGGGTGCTCATCGGCATCCTGTTGTTCGTCGGCGGCGCCTTCCTCGCCGGGCAGGTCTTCAGTCACGTCGAGGCCCGCTTCAACGTCTGGCTCCACGCGGAGGACCCCGCGCTGTACGACGCGGGCGGCGGCAGCTACCAGCTCATGCAGGGCATGTTCGCCATGGGCTCGGGCGGCATCCTCGGCACCGGGCTCGGCCAGGGCTACCCCAAGCTGATCCCGCTGTCGTTCTCCGACTTCATCTTCACCGCGACGGGCGAGGAACTGGGTCTCACCGGCCTGATGGCGATCCTGATGATCTACGCGCTCATCGTCGAGCGGGGGCTGCGCACGTCGCTGGCCGCCCGTGACCCGTTCACCAAGCTGCTCGCGGGCGGCCTGTCGTTCATCCTCGCCTGGCAGGTGTTCATCATCGTCGGCGGCGTGACCCGGCTGATCCCGCTGACCGGTCTCGTGACGCCGTTCATGTCCGCCGGAGGCTCGGCGCTGCTGGCCAACTGGATGCTCATCGCCCTGCTCGTACGGATGTCCGACGCGGCCCGCCGGCCGCCGCCGCAGGCGATCCAGGACGAGGGACTCACGCAGGTGATGCAGCGATGAACAGCACGCTCAAACGCGTCTCCGTGGCCTGCCTGCTCATGTTCGGCCTGCTCATGGCCAACGTGACCTACATCGGCACGGTGAAGGCCGACGGGCTGCGGACCGACTCGCGCAACGTCCGGGGCTTCTACGCCCGGTACGCGATCGACCGCGGCTGGATCACCGCCGACAACGGCAAGACGACGCTCGCAAAGACCGTGGACAGCGGGGACAAGACGTTCCGGTTCGAGCGCGAGTACCCGCTCGGCAAGCCGTTCACGCACGTCGTCGGCTGGTTCGCGCCGGAGAGCGCCTCGGGCATCGAGGCCGCGATGAACCGCTACCTCGACGGCAGCCACCCCGACCTGGTGGTCCGCCGGGCCATCGACATGGTCAGCGGCAAGCCCGCCAAGGGCGCGAGCGTCGACCTCACGCTGAACACCAAGGCCCAGGAGATCGCGTACAAGGACCTGGCCGGCACCGGCAAGCGCGGCGCGGTCGTCGCGCTCGAGCCGAAGACCGGCAAGATCCTCGCGATGGTGTCGGTGCCGTCGTACGACCCGAACCCGCTGGCCCAAGTCAACAAGGCCAAGGTGAACGCGGCGTACAACAAGCTGGACAAGGACGACAACAAGCCGCTGCTCAACCGGGCCATCGACCTGACGTTCGCCCCGGGGTCCACGTTCAAGACGGTCACCTCTGCGGCCTACCTCAGCGACGACACCTCTCGCGACGAGAACACGCAGGTCGACGCGCCCGACTCGCTGCCGCTGCCGGACACGAACATCTCGCTGCCCAACTACCACGGCGAGTCGTGCGGCGGCCGGGCGACGCTGGTGCAGGCGCTCACCATCTCCTGCAACACGCCGTTCGCCATCATGGGCATGGACGTCGGCTACGACAAGCTCAAGGAGCAGGCCGAGAAGTTCGGGGTCGGCCAGCCGCTGGAGATCCCCCTCGGCGTCGCGGCCAGCAACATCGGCCCGGACGAGGGCAAGGCTGCTCTCGCCAAGACCGCGATCGGCCAGCAGAGCAACCAGATGACCCCGCTGCAGATGGCGATGGTCGCGGCCGGCATCGCCAACCAGGGCACGGTGATGAAGCCGTACCTGGTCAACAAGATCATGGGACCGGACGGCGCGGAGATCGACGGGACCGACCCCGACGAGCTGGACGAGGCCGTCACCCCCGAGGTGGCCGGCGAGCTGACCAAGATGATGATCGGCGTGATCGAGCACGGCACCGGCGGCGCGGCCAAGCTCCCCGGCATCACCGTGGCGGGCAAGACGGGCACGGCGGAGACCCTGCCGGGCAAGCCGTCGCACGCGTGGTTCATCTCCTTCGCCCCGGTGGAGGACCCGAAGGTCGCCGTGGCGGTCTTCGTGGAGTCCGGCAGCGCCGGCAACGACGCCACCGGCGGTGCGGTGGCCGCGCCGATCGCCCACGACGTCATGCAGGCGGTGCTCGGACAGTGACGGACACGGTGCTCGGCGGGCGGTACCGGCTGACCTCCCCCATCGCCGCGGGCGGCATGGGCGAGGTCTGGCGGGCCGACGACGAACTGCTCGGCCGGGAGGTGGCGATCAAGCTGCTCGGCCGCCATGTCGCGGGCGACGCCACCTTCCGCGACCGGTTCCGCTCCGAGGCCAGGATCACCGCCGCCCTGACCGACCCCGGGATCGCCCAGGTCTTCGACTACGGCGAGAGCGACGGCCTGGCCTATCTCGTGATGGAACTGGTGAGGGGCGAGCCGCTGTCGGCCATCCTCGCCCGCAACGGCGTGCTCGGGCCGGACGTCACGCTCGACCTCGTCGAGCAGACCGCCCGGGGCCTGCACGCGGCCCACCGCGCCGGGGTGATCCACCGCGACGTCAAGCCCGGCAACCTGCTCGTCACCGAGACCGGCCAGGTAAAGATCACCGACTTCGGCATCGCCCGCGCCCTGGAGGCCGCGCCGCTGACCGCGACCGGCACCATCCTCGGCACCGCCCAGTACGTGAGCCCGGAGCAGGCGTCGGGCACCACCCTCACCCCGGCGAGCGACGTCTACTCGCTCGGGGTGGTGGCCTACGAATGCCTCGCGGGCCGCCCGCCGTTCACGGCGGAGACCCCGGTGGCGCTCGCGCTGCGGCACCTCAACGACACGCCCCCGCCACTGCCGGGGAACGTGCCCGCGCCGGTGGCGGCCCTCGTGATGGCCATGCTGGCCAAGGACCCGGCCGCGCGGCCGGAGACCGGGCCGATGCTCCTCGACAGGGTGCGGGTGCTGCGCGAGACCCTCGCGGGCACGGCGGCCTCGACGGCGTTCCTCGGTTCACTGACCGACCCCCAGGGCTTCCCCGCGGCAGGCGGCGCCGGCCGCACGATCCCTCCGGCCGCGCCCGGCCTGACGGCGCCCCTGGGTGAGCCCGCGGGAGCCGACGCCCCGCGTCCCGGCGCCACCGCGCCGCTGGGCCCGGTTCCGGCCGCCGCACGCAGGGCTCCCGCTGGCGCCCCCGACGCCCGAACCCGGCGCCCCGCTGGTCAGGGGCCGGTCGGCGGGCGACGCCGCCGTCGCGCGACCCTGCTCCTCGCGACGGCCGGCTGCGCCGCCGCGGTGGGCATCGGGGTCCTGGCCTTCACCGCCGCCCATACGGGCGAATCGCCGCCGGACCCGGGTGAGACGGCCGCGCCCGTCTCGCCGTCCCCCTCGCCGTCGCCATCGCCGTCGCCGGCACGTACGAACAGGTCAGAGGTTCCGCGGACGCATCAGCCGACAGCTCCGGCGACGTCGGACGAGCCGAGCGCCGTTCCGTCGGCTACCGTAAGCAGGTCGGCATCAACCACCCAGACGCCCACACCGGCTTCGTCCCCGACCTCGACCCCGACTCCGACGTCCACCCCGGCCACGGAACCCAGTGAGACTCCGCCCCCTACGGACGCCCCACCCGACACGAGCCCTCCGGATGAGGGGGAGTGATGAGAAGAGGGGTCGATGATGGAGACCGGTGGCACCCCACGATGAACGGCAAGGGACAGTGCAGGAAATGACTCAGCCACGACTTCTCGGCGGACGCTACGAGCTGGACGGCGTCGTTGGGCGTGGCGGCATGGCCGAGGTGTATCGCGCCCGGGACATCCGGCTGGAC
Source organism: Microbispora catharanthi (assembly GCF_006334915.2). GTDB lineage: Bacteria > Actinomycetota > Actinomycetes > Streptosporangiales > Streptosporangiaceae > Microbispora > Microbispora catharanthi. Next base: position 68,939 of record NZ_VDMA02000026.1, on the reverse strand, counting down.
CGTGTCGTCGCCATCAAGACGCTCCGCTCCGACCTCGCCAGGGACCACACGTTCCAGGCGCGCTTCCGGCGTGAGGCGCAGTCCGCCGCCTCGCTCAACCACCCGTCGATCATCGCCGTGTACGACACCGGCGAGGACATGATGGACGGCACGCCCGTGCCGTACATCGTGATGGAGTTCGTCGACGGGCGGACGCTGCGCGACCTGCTGCGCGCCGACCGGCGGCTGCTGCCCGAGCGGGCCATGGAGCTGGTGGACGGCATCCTGCGAGCGCTGGACTACAGCCACCGGGGCGGCATCGTCCACCGGGACATCAAGCCGGCCAACATCATGTTGACGGTCAACGGCGAGGTCAAGGTCATGGACTTCGGCATCGCCCGGGCCATGGCCGACTCCGCCGCCACGATGACCCAGACGGCGCAGGTGATCGGCACCGCGCAGTACCTGTCCCCCGAGCAGGCCCGCGGCGAGCGCGTGGACGCCCGCAGCGACATCTACTCGACCGGCTGCGTGCTGTACGAGCTGCTCACCGGCCAGCCGCCGTTCACCGGCGACTCACCCGTGGCGATCGCCTACCAGCACGTGCGGGAGGACCCGATCCCGCCGTCGCGGATCGACCCCGAGATCCCGCAGTGGGCCGACGCGATCGTGCTCAAGGCGATGGCCAAGGACCCGCTCCACCGCTACCAGAGCGCCACGGAGATGCGCGGCGACATCCAGCGGGCCCTGTCGGGCATGCCGGTCGACCCGCAGACGATGGCGATGGCCACCCAGCAGTACAACGGGTATGGCTCGGCGGACCGCACGCGGACGATGACCACCGCAGGCGGCGCTCCCATGACGCAGAACACCCGCGCCATCCCCGACTACGAGTACGCCCAAGAGGAGCGCGGCGGCGGCCGGTACGACGGGCGACGGCGCAGCGGCGGCGGCAACACCGCGCTGAAGACCACCCTGTGGATCCTGATCCCGCTGGTGGTGATCGGCGCCATGATCGGTATCGGTTACGCGTTCCTGGGGTCCGGCGGCTCCTCCACGGCCGACAAGGTCGAGGTGCCGAGGGTGACGAACCAGACGAAGGCGGCGGCCGAGCAGGCGCTGCAGGCGGCCGGATTCAAGGTCGCCTTCGGACCGGAGGAGTACAACAGCGACGTCCCCAAGGGCGCCGTCGTGAGCACCGACCCCGCCGGGGGCGAGCAGACCGACCGCGGGGCCACGGTCACCGTCGTCGTGTCCAAGGGCGAGGAGAAGGTCACCGTCCCCGAGGACCTGATCGGCAAGACGCCGGAGGAGGCCAGGGCCGAACTGGAGGCGCTGGAGCTGAAGGTCAGCATCGTGCCGAAGGCCTCCACCAAGGAGCAGGGCAAGGTCTTCGACAGCAGCCCCAAGGGCGGCGAGAAGGTCGAGAAGGGCGCCCTGGTCCGGCTGTACGTGCCCAAGGACATGACGGAGGTCCCGAGCGTCGTCGGCCTCACGCTCGAGGACGCGACCCAGACGCTGAAGGGCGCCGGCTTCAAGGTCAAGACGTCGCCGCAGCCGAGCGACGTGGTGCCGGAGGGCAACGTCATCGACCAGTCGCCGCAGGCGGGGGCGAAGCTCAACCCCGGAACCACAATCACGCTGACGGTCTCCAGCGGCCCGTCGCAGCAGCAGCAGCCGACCGGCGAGCCCACCGACACGCCGACGGACGGCACTGGAGACGGTGGCGGTGACGGCACCGGAGGCGGTGGTGACGGCGGCGGAGACGGCGGGGACGGCGGCGGCGTGCAGATCGGGCCGCCCGGGGAGGGCGGGGACAACCCGTTCGGCAACTAGAACGAGATGAGCGGACGGCGGTCACCGCGAGGCGGTGGCCGCCGTCGGCGTTTCATCGGCGTTCCGGCCGGCCCGGCCGCGACAGCACGCTCTGGCCTCCAGCCGGCCGGACGAACCGACGCAGGGCATGAAGAAGGGCTTCCGCCACTCGGGGGCAATGGCGGAAGCCCTCACTCTTCTAGTCGTAACGAGAGCGGAAAGCGTTACACGATCTGCGCGAGCCAATTTCCGAGCAGCCGATGGCCGTGCTCGGACACGACCGACTCGGGGTGGAACTGCACGCCCTCGATGGGGGCATCGCGGTGGCGCAGGCCCATGATGACACCGTCCGGGGTGGTGGCCGTCACCTCCAGCGCGTCCGGCACGGTGCCGGGGACCACGGCGAGCGAGTGGTAGCGCGTCATCGTGACCGGCGACGGGAGCTCCCGGAACACGCCCCGCCCGTCGTGGGAGATCAGGCTGGTGCGGCCGTGCATGAGCTCGGGCGCGCGGTCCACCGCGGCCCCGTACGCCACGGCGATGGCCTGGTGGCCGAGGCAGACCCCGAGTAGCGGCAGGCCGCGCTCGGCGCAGTGCCGTACGAGGGACACCGACACCCCGGCGGCCTCCGGCGTGCCGGGCCCCGGTGACACGAGCACGGCGTCGAAGCCGTCGGCGTCGCCCACGGCGACGTGGTCGCGCGGCCGTACGTCGCAGTCCGCGCCCAGGCCGCGCAGATACTGCACGATCGTGTGCACGAAGCTGTCGTGATTGTCGACCACGAGCACCCGGATCGGGCTCATAGGTGTCTCCCGCTTCACCGGGGTGGCTGGGTGTGCCGAGCGGAAATCGGACTTTCAGCGTACGGCAATCCCGCATGGGGGATCGCCCGGTGGGGTCCGCGCCGACTATCCTTGCTCGGGACTTCACCGCCACAGCGATTACGCTATTGACACCAGCCCGCACGACCGCGCGGGTACCCACCAGGAGAAGCTCCCGTGCCCAAGTCGAAGACCCGCAAGAAGGCCGTTTACACGCCGCCGCAGAAGTCGCAGACGGTGAAGGTCAGCCCCCGTTGGCTCGCCCCCGTCATGGTGGTCTGCTGGATCATCGGTATCGCCTGGATCGCGATCTACTACATCGCGCCGACCGTTCCCGGCATCTCCAGCCTGGCGAACTGGAACCTGCTGATCGGTTTCGGGCTCATCATCGTCGGCGTCGTACTCTCGACGAAGTGGCGTTAGGCTGCTTTCTTTAGATTCTTTCCACAGCCTTTATCCACAGCCTGTGGGCAGCAGGCGCCGAGCGGCCCCCTGGCCGGGTCGGCGCCGGGTTCGGGCCGGGCGACGAATGCCCGGCCCGGCCGCGAGGAGGGTCAGCTTCGGCCGAGCATCTCGGCGGTGAGGACGTTCCCGCCGAGGCCCCAGCCGCCGTCCGGCACCTCCTCGAGAAGGACCAGGGTGGTTGCCCGGGCCCGCTCGCCGTACACCTCGGCGTAGGCGTCGGTGACGGCGTCGATGAGCTTCTTCTTGGACTCGGGGGTCAGGGTGTCGGCGGGCACCTTGAGGTTGGCGAACGGCATGGTCGTTCCTTTCGGATTGTTTCGGGCGTTTCCGGGCCGGAATGTGGCGGAGGAGTGCGGCGGGGTCAGACGATGCCGCCGTTGGCGCGCACGACCTGGCCGTTGATCCAGTGCCCCGCGGGGCTCGCCAGGAAGGCGACGACCTCCGCGATGTCCTCGGGGGTGCCGAGTCGTTCGAGCGGGGGCTGCTTGGCCATCCGCTCGATGGTGGCCTCGTCCTTGCCGTCGAGGAACAGTTCGGTGGCGGTCGGGCCGGGCGCCACCGCGTTGACCGTGATCTGCCGCCCCCGCAGTTCGCGGGCGAGCACGAGCGTCATCGCCTCGACGGCGCCCTTGCTGGCGACGTACGCCCCGTAGGTGGGCAGTTGCAGGCCCACGACGGACGTGGACATCGTGATGATCGTTCCCCCGTCGCGCACGCGGCGCGCGGCCTCCCGCGCCATGACGAAGGTGCCGCGGATGTTGGTGCGGTGCAGGGCGTCCAGGTCGTCGAGGTCGAGCTCGGCGATCGGGGACAGCGACAGGCGCCCCGCCGAGTTGACGACGACGTCGACCCCGCCGAACTCCTTGTCCGCCGCCTCGAACATCGCCGCGACCGCGTTCTCGTCCGCGACGTCGGCCTGCACCGCGATCGCCCGGCCTCCGGCCGACGTGACGGCGTCGACCACCTCGGCCGCTGCGGAGGCAGCTCCCTGGTATCCCACGACGACGGCGAAGCCGCGCGCGGCCAGCGTCGTCGCGACCGCCCGGCCGATCCCGCGGGAGCCGCCGGTGACGACGGCCACGCGCTGATCACTCATTGGAGGACCCCCTTGATTATATCGTCGATACGGCTTGCCCGTATCGGCGTTACGAGACAGACGTTAGCACGATGTCCGTATCGGCGCTAGCGGACTTCCGTATCATTGGTTACATGGCAGATGCGGACACCCTACGTGCGGCGATGATCGAGGCCGCAGAGAAGCAACTGGCGACGTCCGCGGACAACGACATCGCCACGCGGGCGGTCTGTGAAGCGGTCGGCGTGACCCAGCCCGTGCTCTACCGGCTGTTCGGCGACAAGCGAGGGCTCCTCGACGCCGTCGCCGACCACGGGTACGAGCGCTACGCCGCCCTAAAGGCAGCGCAGGAGCGGACGACCGACCCGGTGGCCGACCTCCGGGCCGGCTGGGACGGCCACATGGCGTTCGCCCGGGAGAACCAGGCCCTCTACCAGCTCATGTTCACGCCTCGGCCGTGGTCCCGGTCCACGGCTCGCGACCGGGTGTTCGAACTTCTGGAGGCGACGCTCGTACGGTGCGCGGCGATCGGCGCGCTGAGAGTGGAGCCGCCGCTCGCCGCCCGGCTGATCCTGTCCGCGAGCGTCGGGGCCGCGCTCGACCACATCGCCAGTCCTGAGCTCTTCGACGACCCGGCGCTGTCCCACCGCATGCGCGACGCCGTGTTCGCGCACGTGCTCACCGAGGCGACCGTGCGGGAGGACGCCGATCCCCTCCACGAGGCCGCGCTGCGCCTGCGCGCGCAGCTCGACCTCGCCGGCACCGACGCCCTCGAGCCGGTCGAGACCGCCCTGCTCCGGCGCTGGCTCGACCGCATCACGCAGCCCGGTGCGGGGAGCGTCAGGTGATGGCGCCCTCCAGCAGGCCGTACGGCGGGAGCATGGTGACGAGCAGGACCAGTGCCACCAGCACCGCGGCGGCGACGCCGGCCTGTACGAGGGTGCGGTTGCGCGGCGGAGCGTAGGCGAAGCCGGCGGCGAGGATCGTGCCGGTCACGAGCCCGCCGAGATGGCCCTGCCAGCTGATGCCCGGCACGACGAACGTGAGCACCACGTTGATGCCGATCAGCCAGAGAGCGCCGCGGGCGTCGTAGCCCAGTCTGCGGGCGACGACGAACAACGCGCCGAACAGGCCGTAGATGGCGCCGGAGGCGCCGACGGCCGACGTGCCGAACAGGTAGATGGCGACCGAGCCGCCCAGCGCCGACAGCAGGTAGAGCGCGGCGAACCGGCCGGCGCCGAGCCTGCGCTCCAGCTCGGGGCCGAGGGCGTAGAGCGCCCACATGTTGAACAGGATGTGCCAGAACGACGGCGGCGGGGAGTGCAGGAAGGCACTGGTGATCAGCCGCCACCACTCGCCCATGTGGACCCCGAGCGACCACATCGCGAACCGCTGGACGACCTCGTCGGGGCGCAGGACCTCGGCCCCGTACGCGAGCACGTTGAGGATCAGCAGGGTCCACGTGACGCGGGGCGTGGCCACGGCGGCACCGCCGAAGGTCGCCTGGGCCTGCCGCACCTCGCGACTGCCCTCGCGGACGCATTCGGGGCACTGGTGGCCGACCGCCGCCTCGCGCATGCAGTCGGGGCAGATCGGGCGCTCGCAGCGCTGGCAGCGGACGTAGGTCTCGCGCTCGGGGTGCCGGTAGCAGGTGGGCACGGCTTGCGCCCCCGGCTGCGGGGGCGGCGGAGGCTGGGAGGTCATGGGGTCCTTCCTGGGCGGGTCCCTGTGCGGGGGCGCATCCACCAGCCAGCCTATAAGCCGGAAACGCCCCGGCCGCGTGTTCGCGGGGCCGAGGCGTCTCCGGAGCGTCGGAAGGGGCGGCGTCAGGACCGCTCGATGGTGACCTCTTCGAGGACCACGTCGTTCGCCGGCCGGTCGTTGCGGCCGGTGGGGGTCTTCGCGATCGCGTCGACCACCTCGGTGCCCTCGATCACCTCACCGAAGATCGTGTGCCCCTGGTTGAGGTGCGGCGTCGGCGCGACGGTGATGAAGAACTGGGAGCCGTTGGTGCCCTTGCCGAACCGCTTGCCCGCGTTCGCCATGGCGAGCAGGTAGGGCCGGTTGAACTGGTTCTCGGGGTGGATCTCGTCGTCGAAGTCGTAGCCGGGGCCGCCGATGCCCTGGCCGAGCGGGTCACCGCCCTGGATCATGAACCCGTTGATGACGCGGTGGAAGATCGTGCCGTCGTAGAGCTTGACGTTCGTCTGCTTCTCGCCGGTCTCCGGGTGGGTCCACTCCCGGGTGCCCTCGGCGAGTTCGACGAAGTTGCGCACGGTCTTCGGCGCCTTGTTGGGGAAAAGCTGCACACGGATCGTGCCGTGGTTCGTGCGCAGATTCGCGATGAGGTTGTCAGCCACGAGGGCCGCCCCCTTTGGTAGCTCGTGTTAGTTGTCCGGTGAACAGGGTATCGAGCATGCCTTCAAGCACCGCTCGTGATTGAGCCACAACCATCCGGGAAGGGGTCGTTCCGGGGCCCCGTCGATTGGGGAGGTTGATCGTGTCCCTGACAATGAACAGAAGGCGCCGCGCCGAAGTGGTCATCCCGCAAACGTGGCTGAGCAGGATGAGAGAACAGGCGACGAAGGCCGGCGGCCGGATGAGCCCGGTGGCGGAGACCGCACGGGATCTCGCCACCCATCGGATCGAGGACGCCAGGATCTGGGCGGCGCCGAAGCTCGACCAGGCGGCGCAGTCGGTCGAGGAGCAGATCGCTCCGATCGTGAGCGCGTTCCTGACCGAGCTGGCCCGCCGGATCGACGTGAGCAGCGCCAGGAAGACCCGCAGGCGCTGGCCGGTCGTCGCGTTGCTGGGCGGCGTCGCGATCGGCGCGGTGGGTGTGGCGATGTACCGCAACAACGCCCAGCGCTGGACCGAGACGATGCGGGAGAGCATGCGGCACACCGGCTCCGACGCCAGCAAGTGGGTCGGAGACAAGGCCGGGGAAGTCGGCGAGAAGGCCGACAAGGCCGCCGACGAGATCTCGGGAAAAATGTCCTAGCACGTCCCTCACAGCCACCAGTACGGCCGGCGTTCCCCCAACGCCGGCCGTATTGCGTCTAGGAGGTCTCCAGGCGGTGCAGTACGGCGGGGAGACGGTCCTCGTAGACCACGGTGAGCCTCCGGGTCGCCCGGGTGATGGCGACGTACAGGTCCTGGCCGCCCTTCGGCGACTGACGCAGGATGCCGTCGGGATCCACGACCACCACGGCGTCGAACTCCAGGCCCTTCGAGCCGCGCACGGTGAGGACGGCCACCGGGCTGTCCAGGGGATCGACGGCCTCGGGGAACAGCGCGGCGACCTCCGCGTGCCGGGCGTCCGGAGTGACGAGGCCGACCCGCCCCTCCCCGATCTCGCGCAGCTCCGACTCCACGAGCTGCCGCAGGTCGGTGCCGTCGGCGGGCACGGCGCGGGGGCGGGCGCCGCCGAACCGGACGGACTCGGGCGGCTCCTCCCCGGGCGCCACGGCGCGCAGCACGTCGGCCGCGACCTCCATGATCTCGGCCGGCGTCCGGTAGTTGACCAGCAGGCGCTCCTCGCGCCAGCGTCCCTTCACGTACGGGTCGAGCATCTCGCCCCACGACCGCGCGCCCGCCGCCGAGCCGGTCTGGGCGATGTCGCCGACGACCGTCAGGGAGCGGGCCGGGACCCGCCGCATCACCGTCCGCCAGGCCATCGCCGACAACTCCTGCGCCTCGTCCACGATCACGTGCCCGTACGCCCAGGTGCGGTCGCGGCCGGCCCGGTCGGCCGTCGTCACGTACGGCCCGTCGTCGCGGTTGCGGCCGGCCAGCAGGGACGCGTCGAGCACCGGGTCGACGTCGGTGATGGTCAGGACCTCCCGCGCGTACAGTTCCTCCTCGCGGCGCTCGTCCTCCGCGCGGCGCCGCCTGGCCCCCGCTCCGTAGTCGTACTCGCCGAGCAGTTCGGCGGCCTCGTCCAGCAGGGGGACGTCGCCGACCGTCCACGGCGCCTCGCGGGGCCGCAGCAGGAGCGCGCGCTCCTCCTCCGTCAGGTAGGGCCCGGCCGCCGTACGCAGCCGCTCCTCGTCCGACAGGAGTTCGCGGACGAGCCGCTCGGGGGTGAGCTCCGGCCACAGGGCGTCGAGCGCGTCGCGCACCGACCGGTGCTCCCACAGGGTCGTGGCGGCATAACGCAGGTCGCCGTCCTCAAGCGGCCGGTCGAGCGTGACGGCCTCGTCCCGGGCCAGCGCCCGCAGCACCTGGTCCACGAACGTCCACCGGGCGATGTTGTGCTGCCGCCGCAGGCCGCGTGCGCGGTCGCGGGCCCGCAGGCAGGTGGCGTGGTCCACCCGCAGCGTCATCTCCTCGACCACGACCTCCACGCCGCCGCGCACCGACGTGCGGATCGGGATCTTCACCTCCAGGTCGCCCGCCGGCACGCGCTCGCGGTCGCGGACCGCCTCCTCGACCACCCCGGCCATGCGCGGGTCGCCCTTGACGACGGCGACGGCCGGCTCGTCCTCGGCGGTGGCCCGCACCCCCGGGTGGAGCCCGCTGATGCTCGTCAGCACCACCTGCGTCTCGCCCAGCGCGGGCAGCACCTGGCCGATGTAGCGGGAGAAGGTCGCGTTGGGGCCGACGACGAGCACGCCGCGCCGCTCCAGCGTGTCGCGGTGGGTGTAGAGCAGGTACGCCGCGCGGTGCAGGGCGGCGACGGTCTTGCCCGTGCCCGGCCCGCCCTGCACGACGAGTGCCCCCGCCAGGCCGGAGCGGATCACCCGGTCCTGCTCGCGTTGGATGGTGGCGACGACCTCGCCCATGCGTCCGGTGCGCCCGCGGCGCAGCGCCGCGAGCAGCGCGGCCTCGCCGACGAGCGTACGGCGGTCTCCGTCGGCCATCCGGTCGAGGTCGAAGACCTCGTCGTCGATGCCCACGACGTCGCGGTGCCGCGTGTGCAGGTGCCGGCGGCGTACGAGGGAGCCCGGGTCGCTGGGGGTGGCGACGTAGAAGGGGCGGGCGGCGGGGGCCCGCCAGTCGACGAGCACGGACGTGTGGTCGTCGTCGCGCAGCCCGATGCGGCCGATATAGAGGGTCTCGCCCCCGGCGTCGTCGATGCGGCCGAAGCACAGGCCGCGTTCGACGGCCGACAGTTGCGCGAGGCGGCGGGCGTGCTCGGCCGCCGCCACCTCCCGCTCCACGACGGCCTGCCGGGTTCCCGCGCCGCCGCGGGCCAGGACTTCCCGCATGCCGCGCTCGGCCCGTTCGCGGGCGATGTCGAGGCGGCCGTACACCATGGAGACATGAGACTGCTCGATCCGCAGGGCCTCGGCGCGAGCGGAGTCGGATTGACGGTCACCCATTCCTGTGATAAACTCCTAGTGAGAGCGTCTGACTTTCAGATAACTGGGAATCTCTCACTATACGGCATCGCGCCCCTGTGGTGCGGCACGCCTCCGTCCACTCCGCTCTGGGGTGGATTTTTTGTTTTCCGAGACTTATGTGACTGATGTGAGTGATGTCGCGTCCGTCCTGGGTAACCGGCGTACGGCGCGATCGGCGGGACGCATCGCCACATTTCGTCCGGATTCGCATCGCGCCATGGTCAACCGTCGCGCGCCGCGGGACGTCTTTGGAAACAAGGAGGCCCGGATGGACGTCCTCGAGAGCCTCGTGGACGACAAGCTCCGCCTGGAGCTCGTCCTCATCGAGGCACTGCACCACGAGGCGGAACGGCTGGCCGCCCCGGCCGTACGCTGAGATCACCGGCCCGCCGCCTCCTCACGGAGGCGGCGGGCGCTCTCCCACGGGTCAGGCCCAGGGGCGGAAGACGGCGCGGACGCAGCCGTCCTTCTTGTGCTTGAACATGTCGTAGCCCTTGGGCCCCTCGTCGAGCGTCATGGTGTGCGTCGCGAGGTAGGAGGTCTTCAGATCGCCCTTCGCGATGCGGTCGAGGAGCTTCGGGATGTACCGCTGGCCGTGCTGCTGCGCACCGCGCAGCGTGAGGCCCTTGTTCATCAGCGCGCCGAGCGGGAACTTGTCCACGAAGCCGGCGAAGACCCCCAGCACGAACACCGAGCCGCCCTTGCGGCAGGCGTGGATCGCCTCCCGCACCGCGATCGGGCGGTCCTGCTCCAGGCGCAGCTGCTGCTTGACGCCGTCGTAGACGCGCTGGATCCCGGTGCTGTCGGCCTCCATGCCGACGGCCTCGACGCACACGTCCGGGCCCCGGCCGCCGGTGCGCTCGCGCAGCTCGGCGGTGACGTCGGTGCTCGTGTAGTCGATCACCTCGCAGCCGACGTGCCGGGCGGTCATGGCCAGCCGTTCCGGGTAGCGGTCGATCGCGACGACCCGCTCGGCGCCGAGGAGCATGGCGGCCCGGGCCGCCATCTGGCCGACTGCGCCGCACCCCCACACCGCGACCACGTCTCCCGGCCGTACGCCGCCGAGCTCGGCGCCCATCCAGCCCGTGGGGGCGGCGTCGGAGGCGAACAGGGCGTCGAGGTCCGAGACGCCCTCGGGAACGGTGAACGCGTTGTAGTCCACGAAGGGCACCCGGATGTACTCGGCGTGGCTGCCGCGGAAGCCGCCCATCGCGTGGGAGTAGCCGAAGATGCCCGCGGTCGTGCCGCCCCACATCAGGTCCGTGACGCCCGGATTGGGGTTGCTGTTCTCGCACAGCGACCACTCGTCGTGACGGCAGGCCCAGCAGCGGCCGCATCCGATGATCGAGCAGACCACCACCCGGTCGCCCGGCCGGTGCCGGCTCACCTCGGGGCCGACGTCGACGATCTCGCCGATGAACTCGTGCCCGATGACGTCACCGGCCCGCATGGCCGGGATGTAGCCGCCGAGCAGGTGGAGGTCGGAACCGCAGGTGGTGCTCGCCGTCACCTTCACGATCGCGTCCTGGGCGTTGAGGATCGCGGGGTCGGGCACCTGCTCGACCGACAGTTCGTTCACGCCCTGCCAGCACAGCGCCTTCACAGCCGCCCCCCTTCGGAGGCACGTCCCAGCGCCATGTCGAGGACCTTGCCCGGCAGGGTCGGCCGGGTCGTCGCGATCTCCTCGTCCGAGCGCAGCACGTCGCCGGTCTCCAGCAGGGACTTCGTCTCGCGCAGCGCCGTACGGATCTCCGTGCGGGGGTCCTCACCCCGCAGCCGGGCGAGGACGCCGTCGGCGCCGGCCCGGTGCTCCCTCGGCCGTGCGTAGATCTCCGTGCCCCGGTCGCCGGGCGCCCGGTTCATCCGCACCTCGGCGTCCACCCGGGCCAGCGGCTCGGGCAGGTGCCCGGCCGGGGCGACCTCGTCCGGCGGCCGGTTGACGGTGACGCCCATCCAGCGGCTGGATTCCAGCGGGTCCTTCGCCGCGGCCGGCACCCGGGCACGCGCGGCCGCCCATCGCGCCATCCCCAGGCCGGCAACCGCGAGCGCCGCCGCTCCGGCAACGAGACGTTTCATGGCTTCGCCCCCTCCACGGCCGACTTCTCGGGTGCTACCCCCGCTCATGGGCTCTATCCGCCCGTGGCGGGCATGTGAGGAGGAGTTGGACGCCAGGTGACGGTCTCGGGACGACGCCCCGCGGGCTATTCGGCGTCGGGAGAGGGCGCGGCGGAGAGGGCGTCCGCGACGGTGGGGAAGACCGGGACGTGCGACGCCAGCCCGGTGATCCACAACGCGCGGGCCGCGCCCTGCTCGACCGCGACGAGGGCCAGCCAGCCTCCCTCGTCCAGCGCGCGCTTCCAGCAGTTGACCAGCAGGCCCGTCGCCCTGGAGTCGAGGAAGCCCAGTTCGAGCAGGTTCACCACGAGGTGCGGCCCGAACTGGGCGAAGGCCTTGTCGAAGAAGTCCGTGGCCGCCTCGTGGGTGGTGAAGTCGAGCGTCCCCCGCACCGTCAGCAATCCGAGACCTCCGCTGCTCTCGGCGGCGAACGTGGTCTCGGCGGTCGAGATGTTGCGCAGATCAGACATCAGGACACTTCCGTGGAGTTCGGCAGGATGCGCGCGACCAGAATGCAGGTGTCGTCGCCGGTGTTGCTCGGGGCCAGTGCCTCCATCACCGCCGCCACGCGGTCCTGCGGTGGCACCTTCGGCACTGTCTCGGCGATCGCGTCGCTGAGGATGTCAAGGCCCTCGAACAGATCCCGGCCCGGGCGTTCGATGAGACCGTCGGTGAACATGAGGAGCAGATCGTCCGGCTCAAGCCGGATCTCGGCGCAGCTGTAGGTCACGTCCTCGAAGACGCCGAGCAGCACGCCGGGGTGCAGCAGCCGGTGGACCTTGGTGCCGCGGACCAGCAGCATCGGCGGGTGGCCCGCGTGAGTCCACCGCAGCGTGCGGTCCTTGGTCCGGTAGCGTGCCACGACCGACGTCGCCAGCACGTCGGGCCGCATCCGCCGCAGCAGCCGGTTGAGCGCCACGAGGATCTGCGCCGGGTCGTGGTCGGCGAAGGCCAGCCCGGTGATCGCATGCCGCAGCTTCGCCATCGCGGAGGCGGCGGCCAGGCCGTGCCCCGCGACGTCGCCCACGGCCAGCAGCGTCTCCCCGTGGTCGAGGTGGATGGCCTGGTACCAGTCGCCGCCCAGCGGCGCCGTCTCGGCCGGGAAGTAGCGCACGCCGAGCTGCAGCCCGGGCACCGAGTCCTGCATCGGCAGGATGATGCTCTGCAGCCGCGCGGTGAGCTGCGACTCCTCCTCCAGCCGCTGGGTGACCTCGGCGAGCTCGTCCGCGGTCCTGCGCCAGTCGGTCACGTCCTGCACGACGCCGTGGATCTCGACGGGCCGCCCGTCCGCGTCCCGGCTGACCTCGGCCGTCACCCTGATGTGCCGGTATTCGTCACCGACGCGGATGCGGATGTCGAACTCGTGCGGCCCGCCGCTGCCGCTCAGCGTCGTGAGCGCCTGCTCGACGACCGGGACGTCGTCGGGATGGGCGATCTCGCGGTAGTACTCCAGCGCGAACGGTCCCTCTGCCGGGTCGCGCCCATGGATGACGTAGAGCTGGTCGGACCACTCGGCCTCGCCGGTGATCAGGCTCCAGTGTCCCCATCCGAGGTGGCCCAGGCGCTCGGTGTGGAGCAGCCGGGCCGACAGGCGCTCCTCCCTGTCGTGGCGCACCCAGGAGACGAGGAGGCCGCCCTGCAGCCGGGCGAGGCGGACACCGTAGGTCGCCAGCTGAGGCACGCCGCCCCCGTCTTCCCGGTGCACGTAGGGATCGACGTCCTCGGGTTCCCCGGTCTCCATGACGCGGAGGTAGGCGTCCCACAGAGGGGAGCCGGCGAGGCCCGAATACGCCTTGAGCGTGCGCAGGCCGACGAGCTCCTTGCCGGTCCTGTCATGGATGTCCCTGGCCTCGGGACTGGCCGCGCACACCTCGAAGTCGCGGATCGCACCGGCCTGGTCGCGGATGGGCACCAGCCAGACGCCCTGGATCGCGATCGCATCGAGCATGGCCTGCACCAGCCCGGCCGCCGCTTCGGGGGACGATTCGCCCGCGTCGAGAGAGGGGCCGCTCACAGGAGTAAGCCGCAGGATGCGATCACCTCCACTCATTGAATCCGCCGGCCACCTTCCGCAAGGCATCCACAAGAGCGGACTTTCGGGAGGATCGCTCTTGCCTTCCCGATGAGGTTACCCTCAGCCCTTCAAGATAGGCACGGGATGCTCTCGCTCTCCCCACGCCTTCCCTCTGTCCCTGGGCACGCTCCCATGTCAGCTCTTATGATCTTTTAAGAACTTTTTACCCTTCTCGGTCTCGGTAGGGGGATTGTCGGGATGGTGCTTCCGCACAACGCTCTGGACCACCGATACCGGGGCGAGCACCCGCTCCGCACGCTGGCCTACCTCTTCCGGGAGCACCGGCCCCGCCTCGTCCTCGCCGTCGTGGCCTTCACGGTCAAGCACAGCCCGACCTGGCTCCTCCCGCTGGTCACCGCGAACGTCATCGACGCGCTCGTCCGGCACGCGCCCGTCGCCGACCTGCTGACGTCGACGGCCGTGCTGCTCGTCCTGCTCCTGCTGAACCTCCCCGGCCACCTGCTGTACGTACGGTGCCTGCACGGCGCGATCCGCCAGGTGGGCACCGGGCTGCGGTCGGCGCTGTGCCGCAGGATGCAGCACCTGTCGATCGGCTACCACTCCCGCGTGAGCGCCGGGGTGCTGCAGACCAAGGTCGTCAGGGACGTCGAGAGCGTCGAGCAGATGGTGCAGCAGACGGCCGACAGCGGCCTGGCGGCGGTGACCATGCTCATGGGCGGTCTCGCGGTGATCGCCTTCCGGGTGCCGGCCGCGCTGCCGGTCTTCCTGCTCGTCGTCCCGGCCGCCGCGGTCCTGGTCATGCGGATGCGCAACCGGCTGCGGGCCGACAACGAGAGCTTCCGGCAGGAGGTCGAGCGGCTGTCGGCGCGCGTGACCGAGATGACGCACCTGATCCCCATCACCCGCGCCCACGGCCTGGAACAGGACGCGCTGCACCGCATGGACGGCACGCTCACCCGTGTCCTGCGCACCGGCCTGCGACTCGACCTGCTCAACGGCCGGTTCGGCGCGATGGCCTGGATCACGCTGAACGTGCTCGCCGCGGGCTTCCTGGCCGGCTCCGCGCTGATCTCCTACTACCAGGTGATGCCGATCACGGCCGGCGACGTGGTGATGCTCAGCACGTTCTTCACCACGCTCACCACCTCGGTCACCACGCTGATGAGCCTGACGCCCGTGATCAGCACGGGCCTGGAGTCCGTACGCTCGATCGGCGAGGTGCTCGAGGCGCCCGACCTGGAGAACAACGACGGCAAGGCCGAGGTGACGGCGGTCCGCGGCGAGTTCGAGTTCCAGTCGGTGTCGCTCGCCTACGATGCGGACCGGCCCGCGGTGGACGACTTCAGCCTCACCGTGTCCCCCGGAGAGACCATCGCCCTGGTCGGGGCCTCGGGAGCGGGCAAGTCGACCGTGCTCAACCTCGTGATCGGCTTCCTGCGCCCCACCTCGGGCCGCATCCTGCTGGACGGCAGGGACATGGAGGAGCTCGACCTGCGGACCTACCGGCGGTTCCTGTCCGTGGTGCCCCAGGAGTCGATCCTGTTCGAGGGGAGCATCCGCGACAACGTCACCTACGGCGTGCGGGACGTGCCGGAGGAGACCCTGCGGGCCGCCCTGCGCGACGCGAACGCCCTGGAGTTCATCGACCGGCTGCCGCACGGACTCGACACGATCGTGGGCGAGCGCGGCGCGCGGCTGTCCGGCGGCCAGAGGCAGCGGCTCGCCATCGCCCGCGCGCTCGTCCGCGACCCGCGGGTGCTGATCCTCGACGAGGCGACCTCGGCGCTCGACACCGCGTCGGAGGCGCTGATCCGGCAGGCGCTCGCCCGCCTGGTCGCGGGCCGCACGGTCTTCGTCGTCGCCCACCGCCTGTCCACCATCCGTACGGCCGACCGCATCGCCGTGATGCGGGACGGCCGGATCGCCGAGGTGGGCACCCACGACGAGCTGAGCCGCAGGCCGGGCGTCTACTCCGGGCTCCAGGCCGCCCAGCTCGCCTGAAACGATCCCCCTTGTCGTCAAGAAAGGGTCCGCCGGCGCGGCACAGGCCGCACGCTCCCCGGACGGCCGCGCACAATGCGCTGGTCGATCTGTGCCGGTCGATCTGTGCCGGTCGATCTGGGCTGGCCGATCTGTGCCGGCCGGTTGGGGAGGACGGGCGATGACCAGGGCATCGGCGGGAATCGCGCTGCCCCTCGTGGTCGCGCTGCTCGCCACGCCCGCACCCGCGCCCGCGGCGGAGCTGCCGCCGTGTCCGCTGGTGATCGGCCACGGCGGCTACCCGAAGAGCGCCGGGGCCAAGGCCAAGGACATGATCCGCCAGCCCAACGTGCTGCGGGCGGTCGACGACCAGGCTTCGTGGGGCGCCGACGGCGTCGAGGCCGACGTCCAGCTCACGCGGCAGGGCACGAAGGCCGTCATGTGGCACAACAGGACGACCAACGGGCTCACCGGTCCACGGCAGGAGATCCGCGAGATCGGGTGGGCGGACGGGCCCGGCGACGTGCGCGACCGCCGCGTCGCCCGCGGGCCGTACGCGGGTGAGCGCGTGCCGACGCTGCGGGAGTGGCTCGACCACGTCCGCGCCCGGGGGCTGATCGCGCTGCTGGAGATCAAGACTTCCGCCGAGCCCGTCCTGGCCGACCCGGAGTACGGCGCCGCCGCGTGGCGGGAAATCATCGATCCCATCGTCGAGCGGCAGGACGAGCAACCGATCCTCGTCTACTCCCACGACGAGTGGATCGAGGCGGGGCTCGCCGACCGGCTGCCGGAACATCTGCGAGGTTCGGCGGCGAAGTGGGCCGACGGCGTCAAATGGGACGAGCCACCGCCCCCTTGGCAGCTCAACGTGCCGCGGTGGCAGGCCGTGTTCGACCGGGCACCCACCAGCGTGATGACCAGCCACACCGCGGACTACCGCGCCTGGCTCGACGGCAGGTGCCACCGCTATTCCGCCGGCCCCGGTAAATGAGGTGACGGGCGCGGGTGAGGGCGGCACGATGGATGTCACCCCTTCCCCGTGTTCCGCGTTCTCCGGAGTCGTTCTCATGCCTGGCCTCCGCCGTGATCTCGGCCTGCTCAGGGATCGGCGGTTCGCCCTGCTGCTGGCGGCCCGGACGATCTCCGTACTCGGCACCGCCTTCGCGCCGGTGGCCCTCGCCTTCGGCGTGCTCGGCCTCCCGGGCGCGACCGCCACGACGCTGTCCGCCGTGCTCACCGCCGAGGCGCTGCCGATGGTGCTGTTCATGCTCGTGGGTGGAGTGATCGCCGACCGGCTGCCGCGTCACCGGGTCATGATGGCGGGGGAGTCGCTCAACGCGGCGGCGTACTTCTGCCTGGCCGCGATGATGCTCACCGGCTGGACACCGCTGCCCGCCCTCGTGACCGCGAGCGCGGTGAGCGGCGTCGCCGCCGCGGTCCTGTTCCCCGCCCTCACCGGAATCATCCCGGACGTGGTGCCCGCCGACCGGCTGCAGACCGCGAACGCGCTGCTGGGGCTGGGACAGAACATCTCCCGCGTCGCCGGCCTCGTGCTGAGCGGCGCGGCCGTGGTCCTGCTGGGAGGCGGGTGGGCCCTGACGGCCAGCGGGGCGATGTTCGCCGTGGCCGCCGTGCTGATCGCGCTGCTGCGCCTCACGCCCGGCGAGCGCGCGGCCGGCGGCGGGCACTCGGTGCTGGCCGAACTGCGGGACGGCTGGCGCGAGTTCGTCTCACGGCAGTGGCTGTGGGTGGTCGTCGCCCAGTTCTCGGTCCTGGTCATGGCGTTGCAGGCCGCCCACGGCGTGCTCGGACCGCTGGTCGCCAAGCAGTCGCTGGGCGGGGCGCCCGCCTGGTCGGCCGTCCTCGCGGGCGAGGCCGTCGGCATGATCGTGGGGGTCGTCGTCACGCTGCGCCTGCGCCCCCGGCGGCCCATCCTGGTCGCGACGCTCCTCACGCTGCCCACCGCCGCACCGTACGTGCTGCTCGGCCTGAGCGCGCCGCTGTGGACGGTCGTGGGCGGGGCGTTCGTGATGGGAGTGTGCTTCGACATCTTCGGCGTGCTGTGGCAGACCACCATGCAGCGGGAGATCCCGGCCGAGTCGCTGTCACGGGTGAGCTCCTACGACGCGCTCGGGTCCCTGATGTTCGGGCCGCTCGGCCTGCTGCTGGCCGGGCCGGTGGCCATCGCGGTGGGGCCGCGGCCCGCGCTGGTCGTCTGCGGGGCGATCATCATCCTGGTCACGCTGGCCGCGCTGCTGGCCCCCGGCGTACGCCGGCTGCGGGTCGTCGACGAGGAGCCCGCAGGCATGCCCGCCGCGTCGCTGTGACGGCCACGTGCGTCTGATCAGAGCCCGGGGTGGGCCGGAACGCCGCACCCCGGGCTCGCGGACACCTACCGGGCCGACTTGGTCAGCCGGACCTCGACGCTGATCCCCTCCGTGCGGATCTCGCAGGTCCCGAACGCGCTCTCGGCGGCGAGGCGGGCGAACAGGGCCCGGGAGTAGGCGCGGTGGCGCAGCGCCAGCAGCGGCATCTTGGTCAACAGGGAGTTCAGCGGCGTGAGCCCCATCCCCCTGACCTCCTCGTCGATGGCGACCCGGGACGCCTCCCGGCTCATGTCGTTGATCACCGCCGTGCCGCCGGTACGCAGCACCCGGTGCATCTCGTTCAGCACGCGGACGGGCCGCCCGAAGTTCTTGAACGCGGCCTGACAGACGATCAGGTCGAACGAGCCGTCGGGATAGGGGAGGCCGGCGGCGTCGCCCTGCCGCACGTCGACGCGCACCCCCGCCCGGGCGGCGTTCTCCGCGGTGATCTCCACGAACGTACGGCTGAGGTCGATCGCGGTCACCGCACAGCCGAGCCGGGCCATCTCGACGGCCAGGTAACCGGGCCCGGGGGCCACCTCCAGGACGGCCGCCCCGTCCGGCAGGCCCGCGGTGACCTGCGCCGCGTACCGCCGTACGGCGGCGATCTGGGGCGCCGAGGCGCGCTGTCGCGCGTACCACCGGGCCATCGCGCCCTCCATGCCGGGCGCCTGCCTCTGCGAGATCTTCTTCACGGTCTCCTCCGGTTCCGGATCATGCGTGTCCGGGCCGGCTCCTCCTTGCCGCGGTCGCGGATCAGCGCGGCCATCTCGCAGGGGTGCATCGGCCGCTCGATGACGGTCGCGAGCACGGCCTGGCCCAGAAGGTCGCCACCTTCCGCCGTCCGGCCATCGTGTTCACCCCATCCTGATACTCGTAAGCGACTATACGTGCGCGAGTATCGTCCGTCCATACCGTGAACCCGGAGCGCGACAAGTGGCGAGACATGGCTGTCAGATCCCCGAAGGTTAGGCCGGCTCGATGCCATGGTGTCGTTGATGATCCCCCTTGCCACCCCACGCCTCGACTCGGACCTGATCGCCGAGTCCAGGGCGCGGCCCGAGGCGTTCGCGGCGCTGTTCGACCGCTACGCGGCGATGCTCTACCGCTACGTGTCCCGCCGCCTCGGTCCCGAGGTCGCCGAGGACCTGGTGGGCGAGACGTTCCTGGTCGCCTTCCGCCGCCGGGACCGTTACGACCTGACCCGCCCCGACGCCCGTCCCTGGCTGTTCGGCATCGTCAGCAAGCTCGTCTCCCGGCACCATCGAGACGAGGCCGCCCGCTATCGGGCGCTCACCCGCAGCCCGTTGGACGACGTCGCGGAGTCCCCCGCCGAACGGGTCGAGGACGGCGTGCGCGCGACGGCCGTCCGCCCGCTGCTGGCCGCCGCGCTCGCGCGCCTGTCGAAGGGCGACCGCGACGTCCTGTTGCTCATCGCCTGGGCCGGCCTGCCGTACGACGAGGTGGCGCAGGCCCTCGGCATCCCCGTGGGCACCGTCCGCTCACGCCTGAACCGGGCCCGTCGCAAGGTGCGCGAGGCGCTCGGCCACACCAATCCACTGCGGGACGAGGAGTAGCCATGGACGACCTCACGATGCTCCGCGATCTCGGCCGCGGCCTCGAGCACGAGCCTCCGGCCGGTCTCGCCCGCCAGCGACGCCGCCTGCTCGACGAGGCGGCGGGCGGGCGCCGCCGGCGCCTGACGCCATGGGCCGGCGGCTGGCGGGCGGGCTGGATCGCCCTGGCGGCGGTCGCGGTGGTCACCGCCGCGCTGGTCGTGGTGCCGACCGTGCTGCTGCGCGGGACCACCGGCGCGCACACCGTGGCGCCGCCCACGGGGGACCGTCCGCCCAAGAAGGGCGGGGCCCTGACCGTGCTGCTCCTCGGCTCCGACCGGCGCCCGACGTCCGCGCACGTCGGCGACCTGGGCGAGCGCAGCGACCTCATGGTCCTCCTGCGGCTGTCCGCCGACCGCAAGCGGGCGACGGCCGTCAGCCTGCCCCGCGACTCCATGGTCCGGATCCCGCAGTGCCGGTCAGCCGACGGCCGCACCGTCGCCGCGCATCAGGACATGATCAACCAGGCGTACGCGATCGGCGGCCTGACCTGCGCCTGGAAGACGGTGGAGACCACCACGGGCGTGCGCGTCGACCACGCCGTCGCCATCCGCTACGACGGATTGGAGAAGCTGGTCGACGCGCTCGGCGGCGTCGAGGTCACCCTCCCCCACGCGGTGAACGACCCGAAGTCGAAACTGAAGCTGCCGGCAGGCCGCTCGGTGGTGGACGGGAGGACCGCGGTGGCGTACACGCGCCTGCGATACGTGGGCGACGGCTCCGACACCGCGCGCATCAAGCGGAACACGGCCCTGATGCAGGCGATGCTGAAGAAGGTCTCGCGTCTCGACGACCCCGCCGCTATGGCCTCCTTCGTCCGCGTGGCCGCGACGTCCGTCACCACCGACGCGGGGCTCGACCTCGACACCATGCTCGGTCTGGCACGGGACGTGCAGCGGGCCGGCACCCGGGTCACGGCCCTGACCGTGCCCTGGCGGCCCTCGGTCAAGGATCCGAACCGGATCGAATGGCAGCAGCCGGACGCCGCCCGCCTGTTCGAACGACTCGCCGCGATGTGAGTCACGACACGGGCTCCCACAGGGCGGCGGCGCGGGCCTCGACGAGACCGCCGATGCGGGCCAGCGCCTCGGCGGCGGGCATCGCGTCCAGGGCGCGGCCGTCGCGCAGGCGCAGCGCGACCTCGTCGCCCCCGGCCTCCTTCGCGCCGATAACCGCCTGGTAGGGCGCCAGCCGGGCGGCCCGGACGCGGGCGCCCAGGCTGCCGTGCTCGGGCCCGGAGACCTCCGCCCGCAGGCCCAGCTCGGCGCAGCGCCGTACGAGCGCATCGGCCGGGGGCAGCGCGGCCTCGGTCACCGGCAGGACCACCACCTGGGTGGGGGCGAGCCAGGCGGGAAAGGCGCCGCCGTACACCTCGATGAGGTGCGCCACGGCCCGCTCCACGCTGCCGATGATGCTGCGGTGGACCATGACCGGCCGGTGCCTGGCGCCGTCCGGGCCGACGTAGTGCAGGTCGAACTGTTCGGGCTGGTGGAAGTCGACCTGCACGGTGGACAGGGTGGCCTCACGCCCGGCGCCGTCGGCGATCTGCACGTCGATCTTCGGGCCGTAGAACGCCGCCTCGCCCTCGACGGCCTCGTACGCCAGGCCGGAGCGGTCGAGGACGTCGGTCAGCATGGCGGTCGCCCGCCGCCACATCTCGGGGGCGGCGACGTACTTCCCGCCGGCCCCCGGCAGGGACAGCCGGTAGCGGACCGGGCGGATGCCGAGCACGGCGTACGCACGCCGGATCATCTCCAGGGCCGCGGACGCCTCGGCGGCGACCTGGTCGAGGGTGCAGAAGATGTGCGCGTCGTTGAGCTGGATCGCCCGCACGCGGGTGAGCCCGCCGAGCACGCCCGACAGCTCGGAGCGGTACATGCCGCCCAGTTCGGCGACGCGCAGCGGCAGCTCACGATAGCTGTGCGAGCGCGAGCGGTAGATCAACGCGTGGTGGGGGCACAGGCTCGGCCGCAGCACGACCTGCTCTCCCCCGAGGTCCATCGGCGGGAACATGTCGTCGCTGTAGTGCGACCAGTGCCCCGAGATCTCGTAGAGCTCCCGTTTGCCCAGCACGGGGGAGTACACGTGCCGGTAGCCCGCCCGCCGTTCGGCGTCGCGGATGTACTCCTCAAGGGTGTGCCGGATGACGGCGCCGTCGGGCAGCCAGTAGGGCAGTCCAGAGCCGATCAGCGGGTCGGTGTCGAACAGGCCGAGCTCCCGGCCCAGCTTGCGGTGGTCATGCATCGCGGTCTCCTCGCGTTTCGTCTGCGGCGAGGCGAGCGACCGGACGACGAAGCCCCGGGGCCACTCGCCCCGGGGCTTCGATGAAGGTACGTGTCAGCGCGCCGGGACGGTCTCCGGCGTCGTCGTCAGGCAGGCGCGCATCATGCCGCGAACGCTAGCACAGCCGCTGATCGTCTTCGAGCCGGTTTCGTAGGCAGTGTTAGCTACTAGATTGCGATCCTAACTAGCTCGCTTTATCGTCTAAGTCGTCAACACAGGTAAGAAGGGCGGCAATCCATGAGCATCTCTGCGAGCTTCTCGACCCCGGGTCTGCTCCTGACGGTCGCGCTGACGGCCTATCTGGCCTTCGCCGCTCCCTGGCTGGGCAGGCGTCAGTACGACCGGCTGGCACGACGCCGCGCCCACGACCCCCGGGCGCTGGTGCACGCGTACCGGCTGTGGATGGCGGAGGAGTGGATCTGGCTCGCCGTGACGGCGCTGATCCTGGTGCTGTCGCCGGGGCTCGACCCGGCGGATCTGGGCTTCGCGATGCCGGGCCACCTCGGCCGGGTCGCCCCGGCGGTCGTCGGTATGACCAGCGCCATCGTGATCGGCACGTTGCTGCTCCGCCGCCTCTCCCGCTCGGGCCGTGCCGCACCGGGTCAGGCGGCCTACGCAGAACTGATGCCGCGCACCGCCGGCGAGCGGCGGCACGGCCTCGCCATGGCGATCACCGCGGGCGTCTGCGAGGAGATCGTCTACCGTGGCCTGCTCATCGCGTTCGGCGTCGGTGTCCTGGGCCTGAGCACCACCGCGGCCGCCGCCCTCGCCCTGGTGGTCTTCGTGGCGGGCCACTTCTACCAGGGTTGGAAGGGCATGGTCGTGGTGGCCCTCCTCGGCTTCTGGCTCACCAACGTGTACCTGTCCACCGGCAGCCTGCTGCTGCCGATCCTGGTGCACGTCCTGATCGACGTCCGGGGCCTCGTGTGCATGCCCGCGCCCGACCGCAAGGTGGTCGGTCAAGCGGGCTAGGTAGTACTCCTACCGTGCGAGGATGAAGCACATGGCGACCGACCGCCGCGCGAGCTGGCTCAAGGGCGTCCTCGACCTGCTGGTGCTGGCCAGCCTGACGGAGGGCGAGAACTACGGCTACGAGATCGCCAAGTTGCTCGCCGGCTCGGGGCTCGGCCAGATTCGGGGCGGCACGCTCTATCCCGTGCTCAACCGGCTGGAGGAGGCGGGTCTGGTGTCGGCCGAGTTCCGGGTGACCGAGCGGGGCCCCGGCCGGCGCTACTACCGGCTGACCGAGCAGGGCCGGCAGACGCTGGCCGAGCAGGGCCGCCTGTGGCTGGCGTTCGACGAGTCCGTACGCACGGTGCTGGCCTCGGGAGGATTGCAGTGAGCACCTACCTCGACGAGCTGGAGGCCCTGTTGCGCGCGGGCGGCGTGCCCGCGGCGCAGATCGAGGCCACCGTCGCCGACCTCGCCGCGTACGTCGCCGAGACCGGCGCCGACCCGGAGGAGGAGTTCGGTCCTGTCGGCGACTTCGCCGGGCAGCTGCTGGCGGCGCGGGCGCCCGAGGCCGACGCGGCGGACGCCACCGAGTGGCGGTGGACCGCCGACATCTTCACCGACCGCCGGATGCTGGCCCGGCTCGGCGACCAGGGCTGGGAGATCGACCGCGTCGACCACCTCGGCAGGTTCGTCAGCCACCGCGATCCGGAACGGCCGCAACGGTGGGAGTACCGCAGGGAACCGTCGATCGGCGGTACCGCGCTGGCCGCGCGGCTGGCGCCCGAGGGCTGGGAGCCCTGCGGCACCTGGATGTACTGGCGCTACTTCAAGCGGCCCAGGGCCGCCAGCGTGGGACCGGCCGCGCAGCTCGACTCCCCGCCCGCGGCCCCCGGCCGCAACGTCTTCTTCAGCCGGCGGTTCTACCTCGTGCTGGCCGTGACCCTGCTCGCCCTGGTCGTGCCCGGGATCCTGTGGGGGCCGTCGGACGGCGACGGGCCGGGCTTCCTCGCCGGCATGGCGGTCGGAGGCTGCGTCGCGATCGCCGCCCTGGCGGCGATGTGGCTGTGGACGGCCCGCCGCCGGCACTAATGCCGGGGCACTAGCCTGAGCGGCGATGGACCGTATGACGACGGCGCGGGGGGATTTCGACCTCGCCCGCTTCCCCGAGGACCCCCGCGACCCGCTCCGCGCGTGGGACGCGGCCGACGAATACCTGCTGCGGCACCTCGACGAGCGCGAGGGCGGGCCGGTGGACCTGTCGGGGAGCCTGGTCGTGCTGGGCGACCGGTGGGGCGCCCTCGTCACCGCGCTCGCCGCGCACCACCCGATCAACCGGCCGGTCCAGATCAGCGACTCCTTCCTCGGTCAGCAGGCCACCCGCGCCAACCTCGAGCGCAACGGCCTCGACGCGGACGCCGTACGGCTGCGCACGACCAGGGACGCGCCGCCGGACCGGATCGACGTGCTGCTGGTGCGGGTGCCCAAGAGCCTCGCCCTCCTGGAGGACCAGTTGCACCGCCTCGCCCCCCACGTGCACGAGGGCACGGTGGTCGTCGGTGCGGGGATGGTCACCGAGATCCACACCTCGACGCTGAAGCTGTTCGAGCGTGTCCTCGGGCCGACCCGGACCTCGCTGGCGGTCAGGAAGGCGCGGCTGATCTTCTGCTCGCCCGGCCCCGCGCCGGCGCGAGGAGCCGATCCCTGGCCGCGGAGCTACGCGTTGCCCGCCGGCGTCGGGGTGGTCTCCGGCCTGACCGTCGTCGACCACGCCGGCGTCTTCTCCGCCGAGCGCCTCGACGCCGGCACTCGCCTCCTGCTGCGCAGCCTGCCCGCGCGTACGGGGCCGGAGCACGTGGTCGACCTCGGCTGCGGCAACGGGGTGGTCGGGCTCGCCGCGGCGCTGTCCAACGGCGAGGCCGAGGTGACGTTCATCGACGAGTCCTACCAGGCGCTGGCCTCGGCGGAGGCCACCTTCCGGGCGAACACCGGGGCGGACGCCGCCGCCCGGTTCGTGGCGGCCGACGGCCTTTCCGGCTTCCCGCCGGGCACGGCCGACCTGGTGCTGAACAACCCGCCGTTCCACACCCACCGGGGCAGGACCGACGCGACCGCCTGGCGCATGTTCAACGGCTCGCGTGCCGCGCTGCGGCGGGGCGGCGAGTTGTGGGTGGTGGGCAACCGCCACCTCGGCTACCACGTGAAACTGCGCCGGCTCTTCGGCGACTGCGAGGTCGTCGCGAGCGACCCGAAGTTCGTCGTGCTGCGGGCCGTGAAGCGCTGACTCAGAACAGGGTCAGCGGCTCGTCCGGCATCGGCCCGTTCGATGACATGGGCTCGGGCAGCGGCTCCACGCCGGGCACCTCGGCGCGTACGTCGTCGTGGAACCGGCGGGCGAGTGTCAGCGCGTCGGCGTTGTC
Organism: Microbispora catharanthi; assembly: GCF_006334915.2. Classification (GTDB taxonomy): domain Bacteria; phylum Actinomycetota; class Actinomycetes; order Streptosporangiales; family Streptosporangiaceae; genus Microbispora; species Microbispora catharanthi. The sequence continues at coordinate 43,673 of NZ_VDMA02000026.1, read as the reverse complement.
CGGGGTGTGGACGAACACCGTCGGCGAGCGGCCCTCACGCAGCCACCCGGCGACCGCGTCCACCCAGTGCCGCCAGCCCTCGGCCGTACGCTCCGGGTCGTCACGGCCGATGTAGCGGACGATCGGGCGGTCGGTGAGGGCGGCGGTGCGCAGCGGCACGCGCGGCTTCTTCGACCAGGCGTCCCGTTCGGCGTCGCTGGTCGGCGGGCTGCGGAACAGCACGGTCGTGTCGAACGGCACCCACTCGGCGCCGGCCCCGGTCAGCACCCGCTCCAGGAGCCGCGCGGCCCGGGGGTCGTCGAAGAACGCGCGGTGACGGACCTCGACGGCGTAGCGGTGGTCGCGGGGAAGACGTCCGAGGAAGGCCGCGAGCGCGCCGACGTCCGCCGGGCCGAACGAGCCCGGAAGCTGGATCCACAGCGCGTGGGCGCGCGGGCCGAGCGGCTCGATCGCGTCGAGGAAGGCCCGCAGGTCGTCGTCGGCCCCGGTCAGTCGGCGCTCGTGGGTGATCGGCTTGGGCAGCTTGACCACGAAGCGGAAGCCGGGGTCGGTCTGCACCGCCCAGGACTCGACCGTGCTCCGCGAGGGCGTCGCGTAGAACGTCGTGTTGCCCTCGACCGCGTTGCACCAGGTCGCGTAGGCCCGCAGCCGCTCCCCAGGCGGAAGCGGGTGCGGCAGGAGACGCCCCCGCCACGGCGCGTGCGTCCACATCGCGCATCCCACATGAAGCCGCATGGCCCCGACGTTATCCGGTTCGGATCACTCCCCCGCTCACTCCCCGGCGACGGGCGGCGGCACGTCCGTCACGGACCACGTGACACGGTGGCGCAGCACCTCGCCGGGCGCGAGCGAGGTCAGGGGCGACATGGTCTCGGCCTCGACCAGCCGGGCGGTGGGGCGCAGGCCCTCCAGCCCCTCCAACTCCTCCTCCTTGGGGTACTGCATCCAGATGGCGATCTCCGAGCCTTCGTCGGGATAGGGCGCGCCCAGCCGCACATCGAACCGCTGCGTCAGCGTCGCCCCGCCGGGGGCCACCACCGCCAGCCATCCGGCCGTGCCGCCGATGCCGATCTTGCCGACCACGTCGCGCACCGGCACCCGGCCCGCCGAGGGGGAGACCCACTCCAGGACCGGCGCGCCGTCGGGGGCGAACAACGTCACCGGTGCCCGGTGCCGCCCGGTCAGCCCGATCCACACCCCGCACCGGGGATCGTCATGGTCGCGGAACGACTCGGTCTCGAACTGGGTCACCGTCCAGGCCGCCCACCGCACCGGGTGGTCGGTGACGTTCTCCAGCTCGCTGTCGACCACGAGGACGGCCTCGCCGGCCGGCATCGTGACCGTTCGGGTGACGGCCAGCCCGGTGCGCGGGTCGTCGCCGCTGCGCATCCGTACGCGCAGGTCGTCGCGCTCCAGCACGGTGTAGGCGCCGGCGTCGAGCACGGGGTCGGGCGGCCCCGCCCACTCCTGCGCCGACGACCATCCCTGCGGGGCGGGCCAGGTCTTGTCTCCGCCCCAGTTGGCCCAGCTCGCGAAGCCGGTGGGGGCGGGCAGCCGCCGCGCGGTGGGGGTGAGCGCGAGCGACGCGTCGAGCAGTTCGGGATTGCGCCACAGCCACTCCCGGCCCGCGGCGCGCAGCGAGATGATCCGCCCGCCGCGTCGCGGCAGGACGACCGCCTCCCCCCAGGGCGCGGCGAGCCGGACCAGCGGCTCGTTCTCGTGGTTCGTCATCGGTCCAGAGAGGGGACCAGGCAGACCTTGCCGGTCCGCCCCGAGTCGGCCAGGCGGTACGCCTCGTCGGCCTTCTCCAGCGGCAGCACGTCGGTCACCAGCCGCTGCGGGCTCGCGCCCCACCGCACGAGGCGGAAGGCCAGCTCCTCCATCGCCTGCAGCGAGGTGACCCAGGAGGCGTACAGGGTGAGCTGGCGGTGCAGCAGCAGGTCGGAGACCTCGGTCTCCAGCCGGCCACCCTCGCCCACCAGGGAGACGCGGCCCCACTCGGCCGCGCCCCGGATCGCGACGCTCCGGCCCGCGGCCGCGCCCGAGCAGTCCATCGTCACCGAACAGCCGCGTCCCCCGGTGGCCTCGTCCACGGCCTCGGCGACCCCGTCGTCCGCGATCAGGACCTCGTCGAACAGGCCGAGGGATCGGGCGTGCGCGGCGCGCTCGGGCGAGCGCTCCACGCCGAGCACCCGGGTCGCGCCGAGACCGCGTGCGATCATGGCGGCGGCCAGCCCGACCGGCCCGAGGCCGACCACGAGCAGGTCGTCGCGCCCGCCGACCCCGGTGCGCAGCAGGCCCTCGTACGCCGTGCCGAACCCGCACGCGATCAGGGCGCCGTCCACGTAGGACAGCTCGTCCGGGAGCGGCACGGCCGTGCTCTCCTCGACCAGGATGTACTCGGCGTGCCCGCCGTCGCGCTGCCAGCCGTACGCCGACCTGCGCTCGGGATCGGAGCAGCTGATCATGTGGCCGCGGCGGCAGTTGGAGCAGCGCCCGCAGCCCGAGATGTGGTAGACGATCACGCGGTCGCCCACCCCGAAACGCCGGCAGCCCGGGCCGGTCTCCACCACCTGGCCGCTGGGCTCGTGCCCGGCCACGACCCCCTTGTACGCCGCGCCTTCCTGACCGACGTGGGTCTTGTGCCCCCGGTAGATGTAGGACAGGTCGCTGCCGCAGATGCCGGACGCGCCCACCCGTACGAGCAACTGGCCGGGGCCGGGCGTGGGCACCTCGACGTCGCGGAGCACGGCGGTGAAGTCGCCGGGCAGGAAGACGCCTTTCATGGCGGTCATGAGGCACGGGCTCCGTTCCGCTTGGAGAGCAACACGTTGATCAATACGGCGCCGACGATGATGACGCCGCGGACCACGTCCTGGAAGAAGGCGTTGACCCCGAGCAGCACGAGGCCGTTGCCGATGACGGTGATGAAGGCGACGCCCAGCAGGGTGCCGAGCAGGGATCCCTTGCCGCCGGCGAGGGAGGTGCCGCCGATCACGACCGCGGCGATCACGTCGAACTCGAGACCGACCGACGCGCCGCCGTTGCCGGACCCGAGGCGCGCGGCCAGCAGCAGGCCGCTGACCGCGGCGAGCAGGCCGGTGGTCGCGAACAGGATCACCCGGATCCGGGAGACATTGATCCCCGCGAGGCGGGCGGCCTCGGCGTTGCCGCCGACGGCGAACACCGAGCGCCCGTACGCCGTGCGGTTGGCGACGAAGAGGAACACGACGAACAGCACCGCCATGACGATGGCCGGGGTCGGGATGCCGAGGATGCTCCCGGCCAGGACGTCGAGGAGCCCGTTGGCCTCCAGCGGAACCGGCAGGCCGTCGGTCATGTACTGCGCCAGCCCGCGCAGGGCGCTCCACAGGCCCAGCGTGGCCACGAACGACGGGATGCCCCAGCGGGCGCGCAGGTAGCCGGCCCCGGCCCCGAGCAGCAGGCCCACCGCGAGGCAGACCAGCACGGCGAGGGCGAACGGGATGTGCCACTCCCCGGTGGCCTTGGCCAGCAGGACCGAGGAGAAAGCCACGGCCGGGCCGATGCTGATGTCGATCTCACCGGCAACGATGACGAGGGTCATCGCCCACGCCACGACGCCGATCGTCGCCGCGTCGCGCAGGATGGCCAGCTGGTTCGTCACGGACAGGAAGCCCGGCGCCGTCGCGGAGAGCACCACGAACAGCACCACGATGGCCCCGATGAGCCCGATCTCGTTCAGCCGTTGCGTGTTGCGTCCCAGCCGCCCGCCGCGGGCGTCCGCCTTGGCCACGGGCGGGCCCGTGGGCGTGGTCGTGCTCATGTTCTCCCTCACTCCTCGGCAATCGCCAGGGCCATGACCCGGTTGAGCTCGATCTCGTCGCCGCTCAGCTCGGCCACGGCACGCCCGCCGCGCAGGACGACGATCCGATCGCAGACGTCGGCCAGCTCCTCCACCTCGCTGGACACGAAGACCACCGCGCGCCCGTCGTCGGCCAGCAGGCGCATCTGGTCGTAGATCTGGCGTTTGGCCTCCACGTCCACGCCGCGGGTGGGCTCGTCGAGCAGCAGCACGTCGCTTCCCGCGTGCAGCCACCGGGCGAGCACGGCCTTCTGCTGGTTGCCGCCGCTGAGCGTGCCGATCGGCGTCCCCGGACGGGCCGTCTTGATGGCCAGGCGGTCGATGAGCGCCCGGGCGGCCTGCCGTATCGCCCGGCGGTCCAGCACGCCCGACCTGCTCACCCCGCGCAGGTCGCTGATGACGATGTTCTCGTCGACGCCCATCAGCGGCACGATCCCCTCGCGCCGCCGGTTCTCCGGCGTCATGCCGAGCCCCCTGCGGAGCATCGCGGCGAACGCGCCGGGCCGTACGGCCTCGCCGCGCAGGCGGATCTCGCCGGAGGCCGGGCGGTCGAGCCCCACCAGGGCGCGCAGCGTCTCGGTGCGGCCCGAGCCGAGCACCCCGGCGATGCCCAGGATCTCGCCGGGACGCACGTCGATGTCGAGGCCGTTCAGCCGGTCGCTGACCAGGCCGCGCGCCGACAGCACCGGCGGCTCCGCGCTCGGGCGGCGGGCCCGGGCCGCCACGGCCTCGGGCGCCGTGCCGAGCATCATCGCCACGATCTCGTGGGTCGAGGCCGTGCGCACCGGCAGCGTCTCCACGATCCTGCCGTCGCGGACGACCGTGGCGGTGTCGGCCACCTGCCGGATCTCGTCCATGCGGTGGCTGACGTAGATGACCGCCACGCCCTGCTCCGCGACGGTCCTCACGACGTCGATCACCTGCCGGACCTCGGCGGCGGCCAGTGAGCTGGTCGGCTCGTCGAGGATGAGCAGGGTGGGCCGCTGGCCGACCGCGCGGGCGATCTCCACGAGCTGCTGCCCGGCGGAGCCCAGCGCGCCGACCGGGCTGTCGACGTCGATGTCCACGCCGATGCGCGCCATCGCCTCCTTCGCGTCGGCGCGCATCCTGCGCAGGTCGAGCGCGCCGCGGGAGCGCGGCCAGGCGCCCAGGAACAGGTTCTCCGCGACCGTCATCTCCGGCACCAGGCTCAGCTCCTGGTAGACGGTCGCGACGCCCAGGGCGGCGACGTCCCGCGTGCCGAGGCCCGCCAGCGGCTTGCCGCGTACGAGCGCCTCACCGGAGTCGAGGTGCTCGGCGCCGGACAGGACCTTGATCAGGGTGGACTTGCCGGCGCCGTTCTTGCCCAGCAGCGCGCGGACCTCGCCGCGCCGCACCGCGAAGTCGACGTCGCTGAGAGCGGTGACGCCGGGGTAGCGCTTGGTGCCCGCACGCACCTCCGCGACGACGTCGGTGTTCGACATGGGAGCCTTCCTGGGAGCCTTCGGTGGGGGACGAGTCGCCTGGACGGTCTACGGGATGCCGTCGGCGTGCTCGGTCAGCCACTTCTCGTTGGTGGCCTTGTCGTCGGCGGTGTAGAGGATCGGCTCGACCGGGATGACGAACGAGTCGTTCTTGGCGCCGCTCGACGCCTTGCGGGCGGCCTCGTACGCGAGCTTGCCCACGGTCTGCGCGGGGACGTCGATCTCGGCCTTGAGGATGCTGCCGTCGACCAGGGCCTTGGCGATGTCGACGGTCATGTCGCTGCCGAAGACGACGGTCTTGCCCACGCGGGAGCGCGTGGTGACGGCCTTGATCCCGGCGAGGGTGCCGCCGCCCGCCACGGCGTAGAACGCGTCGAGCTCGGGGTTGGCGGTGATGATGTTCTCGGCGACCGGGGTGGCCTTGTCGACGACCGCGCCCTCCTGGTCGGCGACGTACTGGGCGCCCGGCACCGACTCGGCCAGGCCGTCCTTGAAGCCGCGCTTGCGCTCCTTGCAGACCTCCACGAAGTCGCAGTTCAGGATGGCGATCTTCGGCTTGTCGACCTTCTGGGAGGTGAAGTATTCACCGGCCTGCTCACCCAGCTTCTTGCCGAAGACGTACGGGTCGGACAGGACGTAGCCCCACACGTACTTCTTGGCGTCCGCGTCGTTGATGCAGGTGTTGTAGCAGACGACCGGGATGCCGGCCTTGCTCGCCGCCGCGATCGCCGGGGTGGACGCCGTGGCGGAGACGGCCGAGGTGATGATCGCGTCCACGTTGGAGGCGACCAGGGTCGACATGAACGAGGACTCCTTGGCCGCGTCGCCCTGCGCGTTGTTGCCCAGCAGCTTGAGCTGCGAGTCCTGGGCGGCGGCGGTCTCGATGCCCTTCTTCACGCCGGCGTAGAAGCCCTGCGAGTCCAGGTAGATCACCCCGACGCGCAGCTGCTCCTTCGCGCCCGAGGCGCCGCCGGACCCGGCGGACTGACCGCAGGCGGCGAGCACGGCGCCGACGGCCAGCAAGGCGATGCACCGCATCACCGTGAGTCGTACTGATGCCACGAATGGCCTCCCATGAGTCTGTCTTCGGTTGGCGACGCCACCGGGTAGGGCGCGCTGCGCCACGTTCCAGATGATGAGGCGGACGTAACGTGCCTGTCAATAAATTGTCATAAAAAAACACTTATCGTAGAGTGGCCGCGTGAACCTCCCCGGACCTTCCACGGAGGCCGGATGCTGCGCGGTCGTGACCGGCGCCGCCTCCGGCATCGGCGCGGCTACCGCCAGGCGTCTCGGCGCGACGGGCATGCCCGTCCTGCTGTGCGACATCTCCCCGGCCGGGGAGGACGTCGCCGCGGCTGTCGTCGAGGCGGGCGGCACGGCAAGATTCGTGCGCATGGACGTCAGCGACGAGAGCGCATGGGGGGAACTCCGCCGCGTCGCCCACCGGGAGTACGGCCCGGTGCGGCATCTCGTCAGCAACGCCTACGTCGTGGACGTGAGACCCGTCCACGACCTGGGCGCGGCATCGTGGAACCGGCAGCTGGAAGTGAACCTCACCGCCTCCTACCTGGCCTTTCGCACGCTACACGAGGATCTGAAGGCGACGTCGGGGGCGGTCGTCCTCGTCTCGTCGGTGCACGCCCTCGTCGGCCTGCCCGGCCACCCGGCGTACGCGGCGACGAAGGCGGCGCTGGTGGGTCTCGGCCGCCAGCTCGCCGTGGACTACGGCCCCGGGGTGCGCGTCAACACCGTGCTGCCCGGGCCGATCATGTCCCCCGCGTGGGACCGCGTGGCGGAGGAGGACCGGCGCCTGAGCGTGGAGGCCACGATCGCCAAGCGGTTCGGCGAGCCCGCCGAGGTCGCCGCGGCGATCGCCTTCCTGCTGTCGGACGAGGCGTCCTACATCACCGCCACCACCCTCGTCGTCGACGGCGGCTGGAGCGCGACGAAGAACTCCTCCTGAGAGGGATGACCGCAGAGCATGAGCACCTACAAAGGGCGTGGCATCCACGGCCAGGTCGTCGAGACCATCGGCCGCCGCCTCGTCACCGGGCAGTTCGCCGAGAACGGGCGCATCGACCTGGTCGAGCTGGAGGCCGAGCTGCAGGTGTCCCGCACCGTGGTGCGCGAAGCGCTGAAGGTGCTGGCCGGCAAGGGCCTGGTCGACTCGCGGCAGAAGCGGGGCACGGTCGTGCGCCCCCGCAGCGAGTGGAACCTGCTCGATCCCGACGTGATCAGCTGGGAGTTCGAGAACCGGGGCAGCGAGATGCTCGGGCAGCTCGCCGAGGTGCGGCAGATGTTCGAACCGGCCGCCGCCGCGCTGGCCGCCGACCGGCGCACCGACGCCGACCTCGCCGAACTCGAGGCGGCCCTGGAGGACATGACCGCGGCCAGGACCCCGGCCGAGGCGGCCTCCGCCGACCTGCGGTTCCACCGCGCCGTCCTGGCCGCGACGGGCAACGAGCTCCTGGTCCGCATGGAGGTCGTCATCGAGTCCGTGCTCGCGGAACGGGACCGCATCGTCCACGACGTCGTCACCGCCGACGACCCGGTGCCGAGCCACCGGGCCCTGCTCGACGCCATCAGGGCCGGGGACGGCGAGGCCGCCAGAACCTGCGCGCTCGCGCTCCTCGACAAGTCCATGGCCGACGTCGACCGCGCGGCCCGCCTTCAGGGAGACCGGTGAAGATCACGCGCATCGAAACGTTCCTGGTCCCACCCCGGTGGCTGTTCTGCCGGGTGGAGACCGACGAGGGACACGTCGGCTGGGGCGAGCCGGTCGTCGAGGGACGGGCCCACTCGGTCAGGGCGGCGGTCGGCGAGATCGCCGAGCTGCTCGTCGGCGCCGACCCGCTGCGCATCGAGGACCACTGGCAGGTCATGACCAAGGGCGGCTTCTACCGCGGCGGGCCCGTGCTCGCCAGCGCCGTCGCCGGCCTCGACCAGGCCCTGTGGGACATCGCCGGCAAGGCGCGCGGCGTCCCCGTCCACGAACTGCTCGGCGGTCCCGTACGCGACCACGTCCGCGCGTACGCCTGGATCGGCGGCGACGAACCCGGCGAGATCGAGGAGGAGGCCCGGCGTCAGGTGGAGGCGGGCTTCACCGCGGTGAAGATGAACGCCAGCGGCCGCATGTCCCCCATCGCGGGCCCGGGCGAGATCGACGAGGTCGTCGACCGCGTCGCCGCGGTCCGCGAGGTGCTCGGCCCGGGCCGGGACGTCGCGGTCGACTTCCACGGCCGGGTGTCCTACCCGAACGCCCGGCGACTGCTGCCGCTGCTCGAACCGCTCACGCCCCTGTTCGTCGAGGAACCGGTCGTGCCGGAGTCGATGCCCCAGGTGCGCAGCCTCGTGGAGGCGTCCAACATCCCCATCGCCCTGGGCGAGCGGCTCTACTCCCGATGGGACTTCCTGCCGGCGTTCCAGGCGGGCGTCGCCGTGGCGCAGCCGGACCTGTCCCACGCCGGCGGCATCTCGGAGGTCCGCCGCATCGCCGCCCAGGCCGAGGTGTTCGGCGCCCTGCTCGCCCCGCACTGCCCGCTGGGACCGATCTCCCTGGCCTCCAGCCTCCAGGTGGCGTTCGCGACCCCCAACTTCCTGATCCAGGAACAGAGCATCGGCATCCACTACAACGACGGCAACGAGCTGCTGGACTACCTGGTCGATCCGTCCGTCTTCGCCTTCAGCGACGGCCGGCTCTCCCGGCCGACCGAGCCGGGTCTGGGCATCGTGGTCGACGAGGCCGCGGTGCGTGAGGCCGACAAGCAGGGCCACACCTGGCGCTCTCCGATCTGGCGTTACCCCGACCGCTCCTTCGCAGAATGGTGACCGGCGTGCAACCATACGATCTGCTCGACCTGCTCAGAGCCCGGCGGCTCCTGGCCATCGTCCGCGGCGACGACCCGGCGGCGGCGCTGCGCAGCATCGACGTCCTCGCTGAGGAGGGCGTGACCCTGATGGAGGTCTCGCTCAGCGGCGCCGACGCGCTGTCGGTCATCCGGAAGGCGGCCTCCACCCTGGGTGCGGGCGTGCACCTCGGCGCGGGGACCGTGCTGACCGCGCGGGACGCCGTCGCGGCCAGGGACGCGGGCGCGACGTTCGTCGTCACGCCCGGCCTGGGCGAAGGGGTGGACGAGGCGCTGCGCCTCGGACTGCCCGTGCTCGCCGGAGCGATGACCCCCACCGAGGTCATCGCCGCGACCGCGCGGGGCGCCGCCGCCGTCAAGCTCTTCCCCGCCTCCGCGGGAGGGGTCCCCTATCTACGTGCGCTGCGCGACCCGTTCCCGGCCGTGCCGTTCGTTCCGGTCGGCGGCGTCGGCCTCGACAGCGTGCACGACTATCTGGAGGCCGGGGCCGTCGCGGTCGGCCTCGGCTCGCCGCTGCTCGGCGACGCCCCGCGCGGCGGCGACCTGGACGACCTGCGCCGCCGGGTCGCCGCGGCGCTCGACCTGGTGGGCGCTCCATGAGGGCGGACGTCCTGACGATCGGCGAGGCGATGGTCACGGTGCGCTGCGCAGGACCGCTGCGCCTCGGCGGCGACTCGCGGGTGTCCACCGCCGGTGCGGAGGCCAACGTCGCCATCGCCCTGTCCCGCCTCGGGCACACCGCCCGCTGGACCGGCGCCCTCGGGAACGACGAGCCCGGCGAGCTGGTCCTGCGCACGCTGCGGGCCGAGGGCGTCCTGACCGACCACGTCGTGCGGCGTGCGGACGCCCCGACCGGCCTGCTGCTCCGGGACGTGGCCGCCGGGGGCCGGGCCCGGGTGCACTACTACCGCAGGGACTCGGCCGCATCGACGCTGTCGTGGAACGAAGTGCGCCCCGCCGTCGAGGCGGGTCAGGCGGGCCTGCACCTCACCGGCATCACGCCGGCGCTGGGGCCCGCGCCGCTGGAGGCCGTCGTCGCCGCCGCCCGGCGGGCGCACCGCTCCGGCGCCTGGGTGAGCCTCGACGTCAACCACCGTTCCCTGCTGTGGTCCCGGGAGGAGGCCGCGCGGGCGCTGCGGCCGCTGCTGCCGTACGTCACGGTGCTGATCGCGTCCGACGACGAGCTGGACCTCGTGGCGGACGGCGACGGCGAACGCGACGGCGTGGCGGCTCTGCTGGACGCCGGTGTCGAGGAGGTCGTCGTCAAGCGCGGCGCGGCGGGCGCGAGCTACCACGACGCGCGGACCTCGTTCGACGTCCCAGCTCGACGGGTGCCCGTGGTGGACGTCGTCGGCGCGGGCGACGCGTTCACCGCCGGATATCTGTCCGGGCGGCTCGACGGGCTCGACGCGTACGGCCGGCTCGAACGGGCGACCCTGCTGGGCGCCGCCTCCGTGGCCTGCGCCGGGGACTGGGAAGGGCTGCCCACCCGGGCCGAGCTGCCCGCGCTGGCCCTGCCGGACGGGGAGACGCTGCGATGACAGCGCCGGAGATGCCGGTCGACGCCGGTCTCGAGACCCGCTACCCGGAGTAGACCTCCAGCTCGCCGATCTGGGCGGCGGGCCAGCCGGTGTTGCCGGTGACGGTGATCCGCACGTATCGCGCCGAGGAGGGCGGCACCGTGATCGTCACCGTGTTGCCCGATGCCGGGTCGAAGGTGTAGCCACCAGGCCCGGCGACCGTGGAGAACGACGACCCGTTCGTGCTCGACTGCACCGCCAACGTCTGCGTACGCCTCTCCCACGCCGTGGCGGGCGGAAGTTTCAGCACCACCCGCCCGACCGTCGCGGCGGCACCCAGGTCGACCTGGACCCACTGCGGGAACGCGTTGTTCGGGCTCTCCCAATAGGTGTTGGCGTCCCCGTCCACCGCGTTGCCGGAGGCGTAGTTCTGCGTGTGCCCGCTCTCCGACGTCGCCTTCCCCCGCGCCAGGTTGGGGTCGCCGCCGTTCACGACGGGCGGCGTCGGGCGTACGGAGGTGAGCGCGATCCGGCCCCTGAGCATCCGGCCGCCGTCCCGGGTGAGCCGCAGGTAGTAGTCCGACGAGCAGACCGTGCCGTCCTCGTCCAGCCCGAGGAGCCCGGAACCCACCGGGATCGTCGAGGTGTTCTCCGCGGTCTTGGCGATCTGGTTGCCCTCGTTGAACTCGTCGAACATCGAGATGTAGATGCCCTGTGCCCCGGCGCGGACCATGTTGTAGAACTGCCGCCACATGAAGTCGCCGTGCGCGCGCTGCCGCGACTTCACGTCCCCCGGCAGCACGCACGGCTGGTAGTCGATGCCGTGGGCGTCGCAGTACGCCTGGTCGGGGACGTTGAGATCGGCGTAGAACCGGTCGGAGTCGGCCGCGTTGCCGATCCGCCCGACCATCCACGGCGAGAGCATGTTCAGGGCGTTGAAGACGTCGATGAACCCCGGCCGGCAGTCCTCCACGCCCGTACGCCAGTAGGTGGGCACGCCGCCCATCACGTAACAGCCCTGGGCCTTGAACCACTCGACCACGTCGAGGCAGGCCGCCGGGTCGGACGGGTGCTTGTCCTCGTTGAACCCGAAGCCCCAGATGCCCACGACCGGCTTGCCGTTCTGGCGCGCGTACGCCGAGGAGGCCGTCAGGGCCGACATCTTGGTCGTCCAGTCGGTCTTGATCTCCGGGTGGAAGTTCGCCCAGCCGGACACGTCGTACATGACGTAGAACTTGCGGCCGTTCGCCTCGGCGGCGCTGCGCACCTTGGCGGCCATCGCGTCGCGTGTGGCGCCCTCGCCGCCGTTCGGGTTGAAGCGCTGCAGGGCGGCCGTGTCGATCTCGTTGTCCCGCATCCACCGGAAGTGGGTGTCCACGGTCTGCTGGTCGTAGGAGGAGAACAGCGTCGCGGGCTGCCCGTTGCCGAGGGTGCCGTACGCGGTCGGGTAGACGTGGGTGAACTCCCGCATGTCGGGCCAGGCCACGATGGCGGTGTTGCCGGGGGAGGGCGCCTGGGACCAGTTCTGGCTCCAGTGCCACCAGCCGTCGATGGGGGCTCCGTCGCCGGGGCAGGCGAACCAGCCCTGGTAGCCCACGGTGATCTTGCCCACCACGTCGCCCGGGCCGCTCGCCGCGCTCGCGGCGGAGGTCAGGGCGGACACCAGCTGACTGGACGACACCGCGGCGAGGGCGGATCCGGAGACGACGGACGTGATGAACGTACGGCGTGAGAACGGCACGTGCACTCCTCTGCTGGGAGGTCCACTGGACAGCGTTCGCTGACCGCACCGTCCTTCCGGAAAGCTCCGGGGACGCCAGGAGGCACGGAGCGGCCCGGGCCGTTTCCGTCCGGCGGACCGCTTGCCGTAATGGTTACCGCGTCTGACTTCTTCGTGCAATAGGCCAAAATCTTGCGGCGGTTTGCGCTGGAACTCGCGGGCATTTTGCGTGCGGTTGCGCTCGACCTCAGCCCCGGCCTGCGAAAAACCGCAGGGGGAAACGGGAACCTACGTCATGTGACGAGCCGGAACGTCGCGGCCAGTTCCGCGGCCAGTTCCGCGACGCTTCGGGAGCCGTCGACGGGCAGGACCGGCAGCCCGAGTTCGCGGGCCTGGCGTCGCACCTCCTCGTCCCACAGCCGGTCGCGGGCCAGTCGCTTGGCCAAGGCGGCGGCGTGGTCACCGTCTCCCCAGTTGGCGCGCGCTCGGGCGGGATCGGCGAACCGGGCGCCCAGCGCACGGGCCCGGAATTCGGGCGCCGGCAGGAGGAAGACGGCCTGTTCCGGCCGCGTGACCAGCGGCGCGACCTCCCTCGGCAGCGTACGGAAGTCGTCGACGAGGACCGGACGGTCGGCGGGCAGAGCGAGCAGGTCGTCGAGGACGAAGCCGAAAGTCTCGCCGTGCAGGCTGGGCATGGCGTGGAAGATCTCCTCGGCGGTGCGGCTCGCCCATCTGTCCTCACGTGACGTTCGCAGCAACGCCCACAGATAGGGCTGTCGCTGCGAATCACACCTGTGGACATAGCCGAGTTCGGCTCGGTCGCCGTCGTAGACGAGCACGTCGTGCCGTTCGGCCAGGGCCCGGGTGACGGTGCTCTTGCCGGCTCCGGCGCCGCCGGCTATCCAGCGGACATGCGCGAGCCTGCGGCGGAGATCGACGGTGGAAGGCCGGCTTGTCATGCCCGGCAGTCTCACAAACACGAGCGGAGCCGGTCCAGGACCGCGGCGGCCGTCAGCAGGTGGGCCGGTAGTCCACCGCGGGGAAGTGGGCGGCCCACTCCGCGCGGGTGAGGTCGCGGCCGATCTCCTCGCAGAGCTTCCCCGCGAGCGGGCCGGGCCGCAGCTCCCAGCGGATGATCCTGCCGTCCTCGCCGCCCGAGATCAGGTCTCCGCCCGCGGTGAAGGCCAGGCCCCTGATCGGAGCGGTGTGCCCGGTCAGCGTGGCCGCCGGCCGCCCGGTTCCGGGGACAGCGGTCGCCAGGTCCCAGACCATGATCGTGCGGTCGTCTCCCGCGGACGCGAGCGAACGGCCGTCCCGGCTGAAGGCGAGGGCCTGGACCGGGGAGGTGTGGCCGGTCAGCGTGGCGTACGACGCCCAGGTCCGCGTGTCCCAGAGCTTCACGGTGCGGTCGGCGCCCGCCGTGGCGATCGACCTGCCGTCCGGGCTGAAGGCGACGTCGAGCACGGAGCCCTGCCTGGTCCTGAGGGCGCGTACCTCCCTGTCGCGAGCGAGGTCCCAGACGACCAGATCGCCGGCGGGGCCGGTGGTGACGAGCAGCGGATCGCGGGGGCTGAACGCCAGCGCCGAGACGAGATATCCACCCGCGAACGGCACCTCGACCGGCTTGCCCGGATCGCGGACGTCCCAGCGGAACCGGCCGAGCGCGGTGGCGACGAGAAAGCGCCCGTGCGGATCGAAGCCGACGTCGGTGGACGCGCCGAGCCCCCGGTACGCCGCCGTGCCGAGCCTGCGTCCGCTGCCGACGTCCCAGAGGGTGAGCGTGTGGCTGCGGGTGACGGTCGCGAGCAGGCGGCCGTCCGGACTGAAGGCGACGGCCCGGACGTGATCGGGGTGGTCGCCGAACGTGGCGATCGGGTTCCCGGCCACGTCCCACAGCCGGACGGTCCTGTCGCTGCTCGCCGAGGCCACGAGCCGGCCGTCCGGGCTGATCTCGATGTCGTTCACGGCCTGGTTGTGTCCGCTGAACGGAGGAACGGCGCGCTCCCGGACCACGATGGTCCGGCCCAGCCCGGCCGAGGCGAGCATCGAGCCGTCGGCGCTCAGGGCGAGGGACAGCGTCTCGGTGCGGCTTCTGTCCTGGTAGGTCTCGACGGGCTGCCGTCGCGCCACGTCCCAGATCGTGATCAGGCCGTCCTCGTCGGCGACGGCGATCCGCCCGGCGACCGGAGCGGACATGTCCCAGGTGTACGGCGCCCGTTTGGGCAGCCCCGGCAGTCGAGTCACATGGTCGTGAGCGATCCGCCAGAACCTCACACCGTAGTGCGACGATCCCGTGGCGAGGATTCCGCCGGCGGGGTCGAAGCCCAGCCTGTGGACGTTCACGGCGTCGAGCGCTGCGACCTTCGCCCCCGAGGCGGCGTCCCACACGAGGGGGTTCTCGGTTCCGCCCGTGGTCGACACCAGGAACGCCTGGTCGGGGCTGAAGGCGAGAGCCACGACCTCCTCCCGGTGTCCCTTCAGGGTGCGCATGCTCCCGTCGCGCAGGTCCCACAGCTCGACCGCGCCCTTGCCCACTCCGATGGCGATCCTCGTCCCGTCCGGGCTCAGCGCCATCGCGTCGGTGATCCGCTCCCGCTGCCGCTCGAACACGGGCCGGCGGGAGGCCAGGTCCCACACGACGACCACGCCCCTGCTCGATCCGAGCGCGGCGTCCCTGACCACGGAGGCGAGCAGCCTGCCGTCATGGCTGAACGCCGCCGCTCTGGCGTGGATCTCCCCCGGTCCCGTCCGGGTCAGCGGCCCGGGGAAGACGGCGACACGGGTGCGGGTGCGCAGGTCCCAGAGGCCGACGGCTCCGTCGGTGCCGGCCGCGGCCAGGCGCGACCCGTCCGGGCTGAACGCCAGCCCGAAGACCGCGGGCCCTTCCACGTTGAGCTCGATGCGGCGGCGCGCCGCGGCCGACACGCTCAGCAGGGCGCCCCGCGTCTCCGGCTCCGGGTCGAGCCGGTACGCCGCGATCGCCAGCAGGCCCGCGAGATCGGGATCGGTGGCGAGAAGCGATCGGGCCTGCAGGGACTGCTGCCGTGACAGGGCCACCAGCTGCTGGTGGCCGGCCTCCCTGCCCTGCCGTACGGCGACGCCGCCGCCGAGCAGGGCGAGCAGGAAGAGCGCGGCCATCCCGGCCAGCAGGCGTTGCAGCAGCCGGGTGCGCCGCCGCGCCGCGGTGCGCTCACTGTCCTCCAGCGCGCGGCTGGCCCGCAGGAAGGCGCTTTCGACGTCGTTGAGCTCCTGCGGATGGTCCTCCGCCCAGGTCCCGGCCACCAGAAGCTGGGCGCCCCGATACAGGGCGCCCGGGTCGCGGCCCAGCTCCCGCCACGTCTGCGCGGCGTCGGTGAGCCGCCGGTGGACGAGCAGGTCCTCGCGGTCGTCGGTGAGCCAGCGGTGGAGCCGCGGCCAGGCCCTGATCAGCGCCTCGTGCGCCACGTCGACCGTCTCCTCCGCGAGGACGACCAGCCGCGCGGCGGCGAGCCGGTCGAGCACACGGGCGGTGACGTCGGGGTCGGCCACGCCGACGAGTTCCGTACGGGAGATGGGCCGCCTGGTGTCCTCCGTGCCGTCTCCCAGCGCGGTCAGCCGCAGGAAGATCCTGCGGGCGGCCTGCCGCTCCGCCGGGGCGAACTCGCCGAAGACCCGCTCCGCGCTCTGCGCGATGGCCCCGCGTACGCCGCCGGCCGCCTGGTAGGCCGGCAGCGTGAGCCTCGCGCCGGTCGCGTTCCGCCAGGTCTCCAGCAGCGCGTGCGAGACCAGCGGCAGGCTGCCCGGCTCCTCGGCGGCGTCGGCCAGCACCGTGGCCAGCAGGTCGGGGTCCACGGTGAGCCCCGCCCGGACGGCGGGCCGTACGACGATCTCTTGGAGGTCCGGCGACGACACCGGCCCGACGAGCATCTGGGCCTCGCCGCCGAGCGCCTCGACCAGGGCGGGGTGCTGGGTCAGGTGGGCGAGGAAGTCGGCGCGGACGCCGAGCACGAGGACGACGCGCCGACCGGCGTCGGATGCGGTGCCGAGCGCCACGCCGAGCAGGGCCTCGACGAACCGGCGGCGCTCCGCGTCGTCGGCGCACAGCGTGAAGATCTCCTCGAACTGGTCCACCACCAGCAGCAGGCGGGTCTCCGGCACGCCGCCGAGCGCGGCGGCCAGTGCGGCGGCCAGTGCGGCGGCGGGTGCATTCGCATCGCGAACCAGGTCGTCGCGCAGCGCCACCGGGTCGCCGCCCGACGCCTTCGCCACCACGTCGGCCAGCGCGTCCAGCGGGTGTTCCCCCGGCGTCATGAGCAGGCCCCGCCACGGCACCGCCGCACCGTTCCCACCTGAGACACCGTCCCCGCCTGGGGCCGCACCCTTCTCGCCGAAGACGTCGTCCTCGCCGGGGACGGATCCCAGCAGGCCGGCGCGCAGCAGGGACGACTTGCCGCTCCCCGACGCGCCGAACACGCCGACCACGGGAAGCCGGTCGACGAGGTCGCGCAGCCGGTCGACCAGGTGGGAACGGCCGAAGAACCAGTCCGCGTCCTCCGGCTGGAACGCCATCAGACCCCGATAGGGGCAGTCGTCCGTCTTCCGCCGCTCCGCCTCCGGGGGCGGGGCCAGGGCCGGGAGGAGGTCCTCGTCGCCCCGGAGCATGGCCTCGTGCAGGCGCTGGAGCACGGGGCCCGGCTCGATGCCGAGCTGGACGTTCAGGACATCGCGGGTTTTGCGGAAGACCTCCAGTGCCTCGACCTGACGCCCGGACCGATACAGCGCGAGCATGAGCTGCCCGTGCAGGCTCTCCCGGTACGGATGCTCCCTGATGAGGTCGGCGAGTTCGGCGGCCACCTCGACGTGCCGGCCCAGAGCGAGCTCGGCCTCCGCCAACCGCTCGTGCGCCATGAGCCGCGACTTCTCCAGCCGCCGGGCCTCGTCGGCGACGAGCGCGCAGTCGGCGAACTCCGCGAACGCCGGCCCCCGCCAGAGGTTCAGCGCCGCGCGGAGCCGGTCACGGGCGGATTCGAGGTCTCCCTGGTCCAGAGCCGCGCTTCCCTGGGCGGCGAGGCCGCGGAACCGCGTCGCGTCGAGCGCGTCGGGGATGATCGCGTAGCCGCCCGGCCGTCCGGGCAGGACGTGGGCGCCGTACGCCCGCCGCAACTGGTGGACGTAGAGGTGGATGTTGCGCCGCGCGGACGCGGGCGGCCGGTCGCCCCAGACAGCGGCGATCAGCCAGTCGACGGACACCGGCTGGCCCGCCTTCGACAGCAGCGCGGCCAGGGTGAGCCGGAGTTTCGGCGCTCCCCCGACAGGGATCAGGTGACCATCGTGGGAAACGCTGAGCGGCCCCAGGACGTGAAATTCCACTCAGATTCCGCCTCTGTCCGGACACCGGAGTGAAGAATCCAGGATCTTCGCCCTATTTGTCAATGATCCAGTCAGGGCGGTGAACCCCTGGCGGGGCCAGGACGATTCGCGGACGGCAAATCGGCCTCTATCAGGGCCTATACGCGCCGTATACCGGCCCGTCCGATGCTCGACCCGATCCCGCCCCCTGTGTGGGGCGAACTCTCCTGGTCCGTTTCGTGGAGGCACCATGCGCAGATCGAGGATCGTCGCCGTCCTGCTCGCCGGCTTCGCGGCCGCGGCGGTCACCCTGACGGGGACCTCCGTGCACGCGGCGAGCGTGGCGGACGACCCGTCCCTGCTCCACCGGCAGGCCCGCTCGGACGCGGAGCTGCGTCAGCAGGTGGAGCTTCAGCTGAAGGTCGCCCCGGGAGGCGTCCAGACGAGCCGCAACGAGATCTCCTACGACAACGGCAGGTTCGTGGTGACCTACGCCCTCCCCGGTCAGGCCGCCGTTGCGGCCGGGGTCGCCGACTGCCCGTCCAGCTGGTACTGCTTCTACGACGGGAAGAACTTCGGATACCCCCGGGGAAAGCTTCACGACTGCGGCTGGCAGGACCTCGCCACCTGGGGGTGGAACGACCGCACGACCTCGGTGCACAACAACACCGACTGGCAGGTGGCCTTCTACGAGCACGATGACCTGGGCAACCCGGCGTACGGCCATCAGTTCGACTACGCGCTCTGGAGCTCAAGCCCGCACGCGGGCTGGAGCTACGTGGGGGACGTGAACAACAACCGGGCGGACCACGTGGAACTGTTCTGCTGACGACGCCCTCCGACCCGGGCGGGCGCCTTCGGCCCCGCCCGGACGCGTGTCCTCCAGTCCGGGGCCTGGAGGACACGGCCGCATCCGACAATAAAAATTGTCTTGACAGCTGAACTCGTCGGCTGCGAGTCTGGGTCACGCAAGCGCGAGACAGAGGAGATCCGGATGCGCAAGATCGTCGCCAGCTTCTTCATGTCCCTCGACGGCGTCGTCGAGTCGCCCGACCAGTGGCACTTCCCCTACTTCAGCGAGGAGATGGGCGCGGCCGTCGGCGCGCTGATGTCCGAGTCCGACGCCATGATGATGGGCCGGGTCATGTACGAGAGCTGGGCGGCCTACTGGCCGAGCAAGGCCGGCACGGACGACCCCTTCGCCGACTTCATCAACACCACCCGCAAGTACGTCGTCTCCTCGACCCTCGACACGGTCGACTGGCAGAACTCCACCCTCGTCACCGGCGACTTCGTCGAGGAGATCACCAAGCTCAAGCGGCAGCCGGGCAAGACGATCGGCATCAGCGGCAGCACGAACCTCGTCCGCTCGCTGATGCGGCACAACCTGCTCGACGAGCTCCGGCTGCTGGTCCACCCCATCGTGGTGGGCAAGGGCCAGCGCCTGTTCGAGGAGGGCCTGGAGATCCCGATGACGCTCACGTCCTCGGAGACCTTCCCGACCGGCGTGCTGTCCCTCGCCTACCAGCCCGTCGCGCAGGCGGACGTACGGCCGGAGCATGGGTAGTATCCGGCCACGTGACCGAAGCGCAGCACGTGATCCGGCAGGTCTCCTCCCGAATCGTCTACAGCAACCCGTGGATGACGGTCCTAGAGGACGCGATCGAGCACCCTGACGGCTCTCCCGGCCTGTACGGATACGTGGCCAGGCCCGACTTCGTGCTGATCGTGCCGGAAGAGGACGACGGCTTCCACCTCGTGGAGGAGTACCGATACCCGATCGGCCGCCGCTCGTGGAGTTTCCCCCAGGGGTCGGCCGAGGCGGACACGCGTGAGGACGAGGCCCGGCGCGAGCTGGTGGAGGAGACCGGGCTCCAGGCCGGCCTGCTGCGCTATCTCGGGCGCATGGACAACGCGCACGGCATGACCGACCAGGGGCTGCACGTCTACGTGGCCACCGGCCTCACCAGGGGCGAACCCCACCGCGAGCACACCGAGCAGGACATGCGCCAGCGGTGGGTGCACCGCACCGAGTTCGAGCAGATGATCCTCGACGGCGTCGTCAGCGACTCGTCGTCCGTCGCCGCCTACCTGCTCTGGCGGCTCCGCCGAGCGTGACCGCGGAGCCGTACGGCCGTGTCGTTTCCGTACAAGACCCGCGTGAGCGTCCCGCCTAATCTTCCATTCGCAGCCACCGTCATACGACACAAGGAGCGGAGCACATGGCCAGGATCGTCGCGAACTTCTTCATCTCGCTCGACGGCGTCGTCGAGTCGCCCGACCAGTGGCACTTCCCCTACTGGAACGACGAGATGGGGGCCGTGGTCCAGGCGGGCATGCAGAACTCGGCCGGGATGCTGATGGGCCGCACGCTGTACGAGGAGTGGTCCGCCTACTGGACGACGACGGACCAGGACCCGGAGATCGCCGAGGCCTTCAACAACGCCCCCAAGTACGTCGTGTCGACCACGATGGAGAAGGCGGACTGGAACAACACCACCGTCGTCAACGGCGACGTCGCGGCCAGGCTGCGCGAGCTCAAGGAGCGGATCGAGGGCGGCGACCTCCAGATGTCCGGCAGCGCAACGACCGTGCGGTGGCTTCTCGCCAACGGGCTGCTCGACGAGCTGAACCTGCTCGTCCACCCGATCGTCGTCGGCCGCGGGCAGCGGCTGTTCGAGGACACCCCGACGCACAAGCTGAAGCTGGTGAAGTCCGAGACGTTCAAGACCGGCGTGCTCCACCTGAGCTATGTCCCGGACGCCGGCTGACGGCGCGCTTCAGACGTAGTAGCCCTCGACGGGCACGCGCGCCTCGTCGAAGAGCGCCGGCCCCTCCTGGCGGAAGGACGACGGGCCGGCCAGCGGCTTGAGCCCGCCGAGCTGATCTGTGGAGAGCGCGAAGACGACGCGGCCGAGTCCGGAGCGCTCGATGGCACCCGCGCACATGCCGCACGGCTGGCAGCTCGTGTACATGGTGGCGCCGGCCGCGGCTGCCGGGCCGAGCTCGCGGGCGGCCCAGCGCGCGAGCTTCAGCTCGGGATGCGCGGTGATGTCGGCCTCCGTGAGCGAGGTGTTGCGCTCCTCGGCGAGCACGTCGCCGTCCGGGCCCACCAGCAGCGAGCCGAACGGCGGGTTGCCGCCCGCTCGGGCCTCGGCGGCCAGCTCGATCGCCCTGCGGAGGAACTTCTCGTCGTCGAGGGTCATGAATGCTCCTTCGTGTACGCGGCGGCCACCGTCTCGAGCGTGTGCCACGCCGTCTCCGGATGGTTCGTCTCATCGGGGTCCCCCCGGAAGGGGTCGAGCAGGACGGTCTCCGCGCCCAGGACGCGCAGCCGTTCCAGGTCGTCCATGACCTGGTCGAGGGTGCCCTCTCCGGCCCGGCGTCCCTCGCCCGTCACCGGGGTGCCGGTGAGCCGCAGCAGGATGCGCGGGGCGAGCACGGGTGCGGGACGCCCCAGGCTCTCCGCGACGGCGGCCAGCCGGTCCATCCGCTCGCCCAGCCACGGCAGGGTGAAGCGCAGGGGATGCCAGGCGTCGCCGAGGAGCACCGCCCTGCGGAGAGCGGCGTCGCTGCCGCCGCCGACCCAGATCGGAATGTGCCCGGCCCGGTAGTCCTCCTCGTCCTGCCAGGCCAGGCGCATCGCCCGCAGGTGCTCGTCGGTCAGCGCCCCGCGCCGCTCGTACGGCACGCCCAGCGACTCGAACTCCTGCCGGGCCCAGCCCACGCCCACGCCGAGGACCAGCCGTCCCCCGCTCAACTCCTGGAGGTTGGCCGCCATGCGGGCGGTCAGCAGCGGGTGCCGGTAGGGCAGGATCAGCACGGTGGTGCCCAGCCTGATCCTGGTGGTGATCCCGGCGAGCCAGGACAGCGTGGTGAATGGCTCGTAGAACGGGGCGGGATACTGCTCGGCCACGTCGGGGGTCACCACGACGTGATCGGAGATCATGAGCAGGTCGAACCCGAGCCCCTCCACCGTCTCGGCCCAGCCGCGCAGCACGCCGGGGCGAGTGCCGGGCCCGAAGTTCGGGACGTTGACGCCTAGTTTCACGGGACCAGAGTATTCAGGCGATCAGGCCATCCGGAAGAAAGAACTCCCTGCATACAGGCCGTTCGGCCGTGGATTCGCCGGTATATTCGGCCGATGGCCGAGAGTCTTGATACGACGGACTGGTCCATCCTGGCCGAGCTGCAGCGCGACGGCCGCCTGCCGCTCACCGAGCTGGCCCGGCGGGTGAGCCTCAGCGCCTCCGCGACCACCGAACGGGTACGGCGCCTGGAGGCGGCCGGCGTCATCAGCGGCTACCGCGCCGTCGTCGACCTGGGAAAGGTCGGATACGCCGTGCTCGCCGTGGTGCGGCTGAAGTATCCGGGCAGCCGGCACGAGCCGCTGCACCGGCTGCTCGGCGAACGTACGGAGATCCTGGAGTGCCTGCGCACCACCGGCGACGACTGCTACACGCTCAAGGTCACCGCGACCTCCATGGCCCACCTGGAGAAGGTGGTGGACGAGCTCGCGCGGTTCGGCAGCACCACCACCAACATCGTCTACAGCGAGACGCTCCCCTACCGGGGGCCGCATGCCCCCGTGCCATCGAGCGGGTAGGCGAGGTCGCGGGCCACGACCGACGGCGCTCAGGACGAGACCGCGCCGAACTCGTCGCCAGTCCCGGCGGCCTCGACGAGGCCCTGGCTCCGGCCCGTCAGAAGATCGGCGCCATCGTCCAGGGCTACTCGCCCGAGCAGCAGGCCGTCCTCTTCGACTACTTCGCCCGTGCCGCCGACGCGTACGTGGAGGCCACGGCGGAGCTCCACGGCAAGCGAACCGATTGACGGACCTCGACCAGCCGCGACGTGCCGGGCCGGGTCACGCCTCCCGCGTCAGTCCGGCCGATCCCGCGACGGCGGCGCAGCGGTCCTCGCCGGGAGCCGCCCCGGCGGCGGCGTGCTCCAGCAGTGCCAGGAGGACAGGCCGGTCCTCGGGCGGGAGGGTGGAGAGCAGCTCGTCCTCGGCCTGCGCGACCCGCGCGTCCACTTCGGCGAGGACCCGCCGGCCGTGGTCGGTCGGCACGATGCGCCGCGCCCGGCGGTCGGCCGGGTCCTGCCTGCGCTCCAGGAGACCGCACCCCTCGAACTTGTCGAGCAGATAGGTCATGACCGTGCGGTCGATGCCGAGGCGGGCGGCGAGCGCGGCCTGCGTGGGCGGGGCGTCGTGCACGACCGCGGAGAGCACCTGGTAGCCGCGCACGCCGTGCGGCAGGTCGCGTGAAGCGTCCTCGACGCGTGCGCTCCACTCCCGCAGCAGCACGGTGAGGGACCACCCGAGCACGGAGCCCTGCGACGAACCCTGCGATGACGGCGTCGGGGATTCGGCTGCTTCGCGGGCGGTCACATCATCCACTCTAGCCCGGAATACGATGACTTCTCGATAAGTTGTGTCGCATATCGTCTGCTTGACAGATTACTTCGTGAGAGGCCCGGCATGACGGACTACGGCCACGAACTGGCCTTCGGCACGTTCCTCACCCCGCAGAACCAGGACCCGCAGGGGCCGGTCCGGCTCGCCCAGGTCTCCGAGGCCGCCGGGCTGGATCTCGTGACGTTCCAGGACCACCCCTACCAGCCGGGGTTCCTGGACACCTGGACGTTGCTGTCCTGGGTGGCCGCGCGCACCGAGCGGATCACGGTCTCAGGCAACGTGCTGAACCTGCCGCTGCGCCCGCCGGCCGTGCTGGCCAGGGCGGCGGCGTCGCTCGACCTGCTCTCCGGCGGCCGGTTCGCGCTCGGCATCGGCGCGGGCGGCTTCTGGGACGCGATCGAGTCGATGGGCGGCACCCGCCTGACGCCGGCCGAGTCCGTGACCGCGCTGGAGGAGGCCATCGAGATCATCCGCGGCATCTGGAACGCAGGTGAGCGCCGCATCCTGCGCGTCGACGGCGAACACCACCGCGTCGCGGGCGCCAAGCGCGGCCCCGCCCCCGCACACGACATCCCGATCTGGCTCGGCGCCTACAAGCCGCGGATGCTGCGCCTGGTGGCGCGCGAGGCCGACGGCTGGCTGCCCTCGCTCGCCTACCTCAAGGACGGCGACCTGCGGCGCGGCAACACGATCATCGACGAGGCCGCCGAGGAGGCCGGGCGCGACCCGGCGCAGGTGCGCCGCCTGCTGAACATCAGTGGCGCGGTCGCCGAGACCCGTGAGGGCTTCCTGCAGGGACCGGTCGAGCAGTGGGTGGAGGAGCTGACCGCTCTGGCGCTGGAGGACGGCATCGGCACGTTCATCCTGGGTTCGGACGACCCGCGGCTCATCCAGGTGTACGGAGAGGAGATCGCCCCCGCCGTACGGGAAGCGGTGGCGCGCGAGCGGGCGGCCACCGGCACCGTCCCCGCGGCCGCCCGTCGCGGAGCCGCCGCGATCGCGCTGCGCCGCGACGGCATCGACTACGACGAGGTCCCGGCGAGCCTCGCGGCCGACGCCGTCGAGCCCGGCGACCGCGCCTACGAGTCCGTGCGGCACAACTACCTGCGCGCCGGGTCCCCCGGCCTGGTGCTGCGCCCCCGGACGGTCGATCAGGTCGTCGAGGGGCTCGCGTACGCCCGGTCCCAGGACGTCCCGCTCGGCGTACGCTCCGGCGGGCACGGAATCAGCGGCCGTTCCACGAACGACGGCGGCATCGTGCTCGACCTCGGCGCGCTCAACGCCGTCCAGGTCGTGGATCCGGCCACGCGCAGGGTACGGCTGGGCGCGGGCGCGACCTGGGGCGAGGTCGCCGAGGCCCTGGTGCCGTACGGATGGGCGATCAGCTCGGGCGACTTCGGCGGCGTAGGCGTGGGCGGCCTCGCGACGACGGGCGGCGTCGGCCTGCTCGGGCGCACGTTCGGCCTGACGATCGACCACGTCGTCGCCGCGGAGGTCGTGACCGCCGACGGCCGGGTGCTGGACGCCTCGCGGGAGGAGAACCCCGACCTGTTCTGGGGCCTGCGCGGCGCCGGAGGCAACCTCGGCGTGGTCACCTGGGTCGAGATCGAGGCGATGGAGCTCGGCGACGTCGTCTTCTCCCAGATGACCCTGGACGCCCGTGACACGGCCGGGCTCCTCGAGCGCTGGGGCGCCGCGGTCGAGAAGGCCCCGCGTGAGCTGACGAGTTTCCTCATCCTCTCTCCGGCGCGCCGCGGTCAGGACGCGGTCGCCCAGCTCATGACCGTGTACGCCGGCGCGGACACCGAGGCCGCGGTGAGCGAGCTCGAACGGCTCGCCGAGGCCGGCCCGCTGCTGGGGCACCAGGGATATGTACTGCCCTATTCGGGCGTGGTGCAGCCGGCCGAAAAGCATCACACCGGCGGCGGGAGCCCCGCCGTACGCTCCGGCCTGGTCACCCATCTCGACGGGGACGTGAGCCGCGCCTTCGAGCGGATGGCGCACTCCGGGCTGTCCTACTTCCTGCAGATACGCGCCACCGGTGGGGCCGCGCACGACCTGGCTCCCGACGCGACCGCGTATCCGCACCGGCACCAGAACTTCGTGCTCACGGCCATGGGCGCGGCGCAGCCGGCCCTGGATGCCGCGTGGGACGCCGAGGTCGCGCCGTACACCGACGGCCTCTACCTGTCCTTCGACACCGACACCCGGCCGGAACGGCTGCTCGACGCGTTCGGCGAGGCCAACCTCGCCCGGCTGCGGCGGGTCAAGCGCGCCTACGACCCGGACAACGTGTTCCGCGCGAACTTCCCCATCCAACCGGCGGACGACTGAGCGTCGTGTGCGCGGATCACCCGCGTGCGGGTGATCCGCTTGCCGACTACCCTTCAGGCATGGCTGGCCGGAAGCGGAGCTCACCCCCGCGGCCGATCGCACCGGGAGACGTCGTGGCTGCGTTCTCTGACGCCCTCGACGAGTGGACGGTCGCACAGATCACCGATCTCAACCCGGACGGGGAAACGGCGGGAGTGCTCGAGCTGAACTGGTCGGGCCCGGAGCCCGCCTCGGTGGCGGACCTCGGCGAGGTGTCGGCCCTCGTGCTGACCCATCACTATTGGAATGGGTGCCTTTCCCATTGCAACTACGAGTGGGTCCTTCCGCGCAGTTACACAATCATCGGCTCGTTGCCGCTGTTGTGTACCAAGCCCTCACAGAGCTACTCCACGGGATGGCGGCTCGGCGAGCAACTCGCCTGTCAAAGGCGCTGGGACAGCGGCGAGCGTGACCCTTGGTCGGATCCGCGCGAGATGAGCATCACAGGCGCGGACGTCGACCAGATGACGAACGAACCGGCCGACCCTCGCCGGGACATCCGCCACCTGCACGTCACGGAGGTCGAGTCACTCGACTGCGACCGGCTCGCCGGGCGCTTTCCCGATCTGACGACGCTTTCTCTGTCCGGCGACCTCGGCCTGCTTCTCCACGCGTCGGGTCTCAACCGTCTGGCGTCGCTTCGGCGTCTGTGGATCACCGACCTGTTCGGCATGAGCGCATCCGATGCTCTGCTGCCTGAGTGCGTTCCGGCGCTGGAGACTTTGTGCCTGCACAGCATTCCGCGCGAATACGCCGGAGCGATGCGGTCGAAATGGCGCCCGCAGATCCCGTACGGCACTTTCGTCGACATCACCGCTGCTCGCGCACCTGAGTGGGTCGCGGAAAACCGGGGTAACCCGTTGCGCGGCTGGGATGGTCGCGCGCACATCAGCGGAACCTGCTTCACGAAGGCCGTCGCGCAGTACAAGAAGACGCGCGCGGAACTCATTACAGCGCTGTCGGACTGCTCTCAGGAAAACCAGCCGACCCGGCTGTACGAGATCGGCCGCGAGTACGGCAGGGGCTTCAACCTTCTCAATCGCCGGACACTGTTCATCGAGACCGTGGAACGTGAGGAACTCTTCGCTGCCCTCGACGTCATGGTGAGCGACGCCGAGGCGGCTCTTGGCGTACGACTCGGATCGGCCAGAGACACCCTTGCCGCAGGCGTGGAGGCGGTTCGTGAGTGGTAGACGGCGCGTCCCGCCTGGTCACGCCGACGACCGGACGTCAGGCCCGTTGGAACCGAGCTCCCCAGTCGTGGATCCGGTCGAGCAGTTCGGGCGGCTCGATGACGCGGAATTCGGCGCCGAGCACGCCCAGTGACATGATCGGCCAATCCAGGGAGTGCGTGGTCATCCGGACCCGGCAATGCCCGGCGTCGACCTCCTCGACCGTGCAATAGCGGCCGATCCGCTCGCGCGCAATGGTGGCCGGAGCGTCGACGAGCACCTCCACCCGGTACGGACGAGGCAGGTTGTCGAGGCCGGCACGGACGAACTCGGCGGCGTCGGCGGCGGGCAGGTCCCGGGGGCGGAACCGATAGCCGGTGGCCTCCGGCGCGGTCAGCCGGTCGGCCCGGAAGCTTCGCCAGTCGTGCCGGGTGAGGTCGTACGCGACCAAATACCAGCGGCGGCTGAGACAGACCAGCCGATGCGGTTCGACGTGCCGGTCGGTCTGCCTGCCGTCGGCCGCCTGATAGGTGAAGCGGAGCTGTTCACGGTCGCGGCAGGCCAACGCGACCGTGGTGAGCACATCCGGATCGACGCCCACCCCGGCCGGGCCGCCCCACTCGGCGGGTACGGTCATCGTGCGCAGGGCCTCGACCCGGTGCCGCAGCCGGGCCGGCATCACCTGCACCACCTTGGCCAGCACCCGCACCGAGGACTCGGCGATGCCCTCCACCGCCCCCTGAGCGGCGGTCCGCAGTCCCACGGCCAGGGCGACCGCCTCCTCGTCGTCGATCACCAGCGGCGGCAGTGCGGCGCCCGCGGCGAGCTGGTAGCCGCCGTCGACGCCGCGCTGCGCCTCGACCGGATAACCCAGCTCACGCAGCCGGTCGATGTCCCGGCGCAGGGTGCGTACGGAGACTCCCAACCGCTCGGCCAGTTCGGTGCCCTGCCAGTAACGATGGGTTTGGAGCAAGGAGAGCAGCCGCAACGTCCGCGTGCTGGTGTTCGCCATGTCGCCGATTCTCTCGTCGATTCAGGCCAGAAAGTGACCGCTATGGCTCCTAGCGTGGTCCCTGACCGACGAGCGGAACAACAGAAGGCGGAGAAACTGTGACCACCAACGAGTCGATCACCAGCGACATCGCCGACGCGCCGGCCATCAGCGGCGAGCGCGCCGACCTGCTGGCGGCGCTGGCCACGAACCGGCACTTCCTGCGCTTCACGACCCGCGACCTCACCGACGAACAGGCCGGGCGGCGGACCACGGCCAGCGAGTTGTGCCTGGGCGGCCTGATCAAACACGTCACCCTGGTCGAGCGGAACTGGGTGGACTTCATCCTGAACGGCCCGTCGGCCATGGGTGACGCCACGACCATGACCGAAGCCGACCGGGCCTGGTGGGCCGACCAGTTCCGGATGCTGCCCGGCGACACGCTCGCCGGCGTGCTGGCCGCCTACGCCGAGGTGGCCCGCCGTACGGACGAACTGGTGGCCACCCTGCCCGACCTCGACGTGACCCAGCCGCTGCCGAAGGCCCCGTGGTTCGAGGCGGGCGCGCGATGGTCGGCCCGCCGGGTGCTGATGCGCATCATCGCCGAGACCGCCCAGCACGCCGGCCACGCCGACATCATCCGCGAGTCCCTGGACGGCGCCAAAAGCATGGGCTGAGTCGCGAGGACGGGCAATGCAGAAGACGACCGCCGGCTTGAGTCTCGAGTAGCTCGAAGGTGCAGGCTCGTCGTGTGACTGACGGAACAGAGCTATACACCGTGGGCCGAATCGCTCGACGTACCGGTCTTTCGGTTCACACCATCCGCTTCTGGTCCGACAGCGGTCTGATAGCACCCACCGACCGCTCGGCCGGTGGCTACCGGCTCTACGACGCCGCCGCCGTGGCCCGATTCGACCTGGTCCGGGCCCTGCGCGAACTCGGTATCGGGCTGGAGGCCGTCCGGAGGATCCTGGCGCGGCAAGCCACGGTGGCCGAGGTGGCCGAGGTGCACGCCCAGGCGCTGGACGCGGAGATCAAGGCTCTGAGACTTCGCCGCGCCGTGCTCCGCACGATCGCCAAGCGCGGCGGCACAACCGAGGAGACGACGATGACGCACAAACTCGCTCACCTGTCCGCCGCCCAGCGGCAGCAGGTCATCGACGGGTTCATCGAGAACACGTTCTCGGGGATCGCACTGGATGACGACGCCGAGGTGGTCGCGACGTGGATGCGGGAGCTGCCCGATGAGCTGCCGGACGACCCGACCCCAGGCCAGGTGGACGCCTGGATCGAGCTGACCGATCTGGTCGGCGGCGAGGACTTCCGGCAACGGCTCCGGCGGATCGCCCTGGCCGGTGCCTCATCGATGTCGTCGCGCTACGGCTATGCGCTCCGGTCACCGACCCTGGAGCACGCCAACCGGGCGATGGCCGAATCGATCACACCGGAGTCGGCCGAAGGCCGGTCGATTCTGAACCTGATCATCGAGCCCGGCATGCCGGCCGATGAACGCGCCGAACTGCGTCGGTGGCTTGAGACCGTCGCCGACGCCCGAGTGGAGCGCTACTGGCAACTGCTGGCCGTGCTCAACGGCCGTGAGCCCGCGCCGTCGGCCATGCCGGCTTTCACCTGGCTGATCGCCGCCATCCGCGCCCACGGCTGAGCCGCCCGCCCCTCGTCATCGCCGATTCGGGGTGTCATTGGGGCGGGCCGGCCGTTGCGAAGGGTGTGGTCCGGGACGATGCCGGGCCGGCCCCTACAGCGGAGTGAGCGGTTCGGCCTGGTAGGCCCGGTGCAGCATCTGCACGAAGGATGACGCTTCGGGCAAGGACACAGCGCCGATCCGGCGCACCGGCACTCCCGGGGTCCATGAGTTCATCACCACGGCCCCCGCCAAAGCCGGCAGGTCCGCGAGCGTGACCTCCTGGACGCGTTGGGGCACACCGAGGCGATCCAGTTGCCGCCGGACGATACCCATCGTGGTGCCGCTCAGCATCTCGGCCTCGGGCCACACCACGGCCGCGCCGTCCCAGAAGGCCAGATTCCAGATCGACCCCTCGCTGAGCCGGCCCCGACGGTCGACGAAGGCGGCGTCGTCGAAGCCCTGTCGAACGGCCTGACGGGGAAAATACGTCTTGGCTATCTCGCCGACATGCTTCACGGCCGGGAGGACCCGTTCGTACTCGACCACTGCCAGCGTGAGCGGGCCCGGCGGGCCGGACGCGGCCGGTCCGGTACGCACCAGCAACTCGGGCTCCGAAGAAGCCCCTGTCACCGTGAACCCGCCTATTGGGGGGTAAACGGTGGCTGTCAGCGAAAGGTCGGCCGGACCGGCCTGTAGCGCCGCCCGCAGACAGGCCCGCACTCGATCGTCGGGCAATGCCCGGCCGAACAGTTCCATGGAGGCGGATCGCAGCCGCTCCAGATGGAGGTCGAGGCCCCGGACCCGGCCTCCACGTACCTGCATGGCAGTGAAGTGGGCATAGCCCCCGAAGGCGAGCGGCGCCAGCTCTTCGGCGCTCGCCGCGTGGCCATTACGTTGAGCAACATAAGAGGACATACATCGCTCCAGCAGTGCGATATGGATTGGACTGCGGACAACCGCCATGGGCGACGTTAATGCCTCACATCAACCGAAGCCCCGGCAGGGAGAAGGGTCCCTGCCTGGGCTCCTGAGTGGGTGGGTGGAGCCTGGCCGGCCGTGCTACTCGACGGCACGCAGGTGCACGAGGAGCTCCCGGTGACCGTTGCTGATGAGGGTGGGGATCGGCTGCAACGCAGCGGCCGGCACCGCGAGTGACATGGTGGGGAAACGCTCGAAGAGCTGACGGAGGGCTTCTGCGACTTCGAGGCGGGCCAGAGGAGCGCCGAGGCAGAAGTGCACGCCATAGCCGAACGCCAGATGATCCTTGACCCTACGGGTGACGTCGAAGGTGTCGGCGTCCGGCCCGTGCCATTCCGGATGACGGTTGGCGGCCGCGTATGCGGCGAGGATGGGATCCCCCGCCGAGATGATCTGCCCGTCGGGCAGCTTGACGTCGGTGACGGCGAAACGCAGTGGCAGGTACTTGACGGCGGGCTCGTGGCGAAGGGTCTCCTCCACCACGTCGTCCCAGGTGGCCTGGCCGGTTTGGACGAGGTGAAGCTGGTCGGAGGACGTCAGCATCGCGAAGACGGCCTGGTCGATGACGTTGACGGTCGTCTCATACCCGGCGTTGATCATCAAAGACAGCGTGTCGCGCAGTTCCTGATCGGTGAAGCCCGCGCCGGCCGAATCCTCGTCCCGTGCCGCGATGAGGAAGGAGGTCATGTCGTCGCCGGGGTTGCTGCGCTTGGTGGCGATCAACTGGTCGATGCGCTCGTAGAGGCGTGCGCTGTTGGCCTGGGCCTGCTCAGGCGTGAGCGTGCTGTCGAAGACGCGGTCGACCAGCTTCCGGAAACCTTCCCGCTGGTCTTCCGGCACGCCCATCAGGTGGCCGATCACGGCGATGGGCAGCGGGAACGCGAGTCGCTCGCGCAGGTCCACCACCTCGCCGCCGGGCACCGCGGCGAGGTCGTCGATCAACTCGGTGACCATGGACCGAATGGTCGGTTTCAGCTCGGCGATGCGGCGTGCGCTGAAGGCGGGAGCGACCATCCGCCGTAACCTGCGGTGGTCTGCGCCGTACGCGGTGAACATGTTCTGCACCGCGATCCACAGCGCGAGCGGCCAGGTGCTGGTCGTCTGCTGAAAGGCCGGGTAGTGCGCACGGCCGTCCTTGGAGACATCGGGGCTGGTGAGAAGAGTCTTGAGGACGGCGGGGTCGCTGACCGCCCAGGCGCGCAGGCCGAGGACGTCCACGGGGGTGGCCGGGCCACGAGCCCTCAGTGCCCGATATTCGGCGTGCCGGTCGGCACCGGTGGGATCGATGACGAACGGGAGGGGCTGGGACATCTGTCTTCTCCTTCAAGTCGCGATGGTGGAGCGGCGGGAAGGGGGCCTCACGGGCAGGCTCATCCGGTCGGGCTCGCCACGGTGGCCGGATGCGGAATCCCGGAGTCTGTCTCGGGCCATGTCTGGGCGATCTGCTCCTCGCCGAACCGGCCAGGCCGGTAGTGCCCAGCAGGCTGGTCGATGGCGTTGATGACGACGATGAGGGACATCAGAGCAACGCGCTGCCGGTCCTCGTCAAACGATTGTCTGCTTGCGCGAGGAAGTTGCCGAAATAGGTGAGACGCGATTCCACGTGGCCTCCCTGCCGTTTTGCGGACACACGATTGACCGGGTAGTCCGGGCTATATATGACAGGAAGCCACATGTGCCGTACGTCTTACCAGAGCCGCAGCGAAAACGGTGCAGCTCGGGTCAGACGGTGCGCCATGCCAGCCGCGCCAAGGACGCCATGATTGAGCACAGGCAGCATGGCCCCCGAAGACATCGAATTGGTTCTCGACGACCACCGCGATATCGACAGTCACTCTGAGAGCGTGCTTGAGAAGTTCTTACGGGGCTCAGCGGCGGCTCTTCCGAAAGGACGCCTCGCCGCGCCCCCACAAGGTGACATCGGCCCGATCACGTGGTGATGGCCGACCCGGAGGGAAACGAGTTCTGCCTGGTCTGACACGACCGGCCCGAACTCCGGCGGCCGGGAGCCGCCCCCAGGGCACATGCCGGCCGCCGCCCTGACAGCCTCACGCGAGGACGACTCTTGATCGCTTGGCGATGAGATCATTCCGAGCGCATTCCGGATCTTGCCGAAGCTGTGAACCTTCCCTGTCGGCGCCGCCGTCTCCGACAGGCCCGGGTTCCGCCGCACAGCGAGCGCATGCGAGTCGTAATTGATCAGTGACGGTGAGTGATGACATTGTGCTTACGTCTCGATCAACTCTCTCGGGAGGCAACCATGCTTGCTCGCCGTCTGCTAGCCGTCGCCGTCATCTCCGCCGCGGTCGGTGCGGTTACCACCGTGCCCGCCGTGGCCTCTGCTCGCCGGCACGCCGGCCGCACGCCCCTGGTCGGCCCCCCGGCGTGCGTCGACGTCAGCAACAATCGTGGCAACGGCACCCAGATGTACCTGTGGGAATGCCAGAACAACAACTCCAACCAGAAGTTCGTCTTCGACAACGGCCTCATCAAGGTGGAAGACACCATCGGTAAGGGCCGGGAGATGTGTCTGGACGCCTCCAACAACCGCGCCAACGGCACCCGCGTATACCAGTGGCAGTGCCTGGGAAACGCCAACCAGCTCTGGGTCCTCCAAAGGGGCCTGATCATCCTCAAGTCCACCCTCAACTCAGGCAACCGCATTTGTCTGGACGTCACCAACAGCCGTGCCAACCTCGCGCCGGTATATCTGTGGCAGTGTGTGCCCAACAACAACCAGAAATTCGTGATCGACGACGGCCAGATCGTGGTCAAGGACACCCTTTCCTGATCTCCGGCCGCACCCGGCACCTTCCCGACGCACCGCAGGGCATGAGCGGCAGGCGGGACGGCAACCCGCCTTCGGTGGGCCGGGGCCCAGGAATGAAGTCCCGGCCCGTCGACCGCCCCCAACCCGTGTGATGGCCGGCCGCAGCAGGGCGATCGTCGTGCTGCATCAGTGTGGCGGCGGCGCGCCTGTGGTCGGCGGGTGCGGCTTGGTCCGGCGGGCGCTGTGTACCGGCGGGCGCTGTGTACCGGCGGGCGGCCCGCAGCCACGTTCTCCCGGCGAGCCAGGGTAGGGACCGAACCCTGGCTCGTCGATCGCCCCCAAGCACATCTGGTGACCGGCCACGCCGTGGCGATCGCTAGGGCTGCATCTGCGCGGAGGCGTGGCAAGTGATCTGCGGTCCTGCGGTGAGTGGGACAGAATATCGGCGTATGCGGGATAAACCGGCAGGTCTGGCGGAAGCCAAACTGATGGTGGCAATGACCGAGGGATGGGGCATAGAGCCCCACTCGGTCGAGTACCTCCCGGTGGGCGCAGGCAGCTACCACTGGTCGGTGGTGGACCAACGTGGGACGGCGTGGTTCGTCAAGGTGGACGACCTCGGCGTCGAGGACGCTGGACGTGACGACGCGTTCGACCGGCTCGGCCGATCCTTCGGTGCCGCCCTGGCACTGCACCGGGACGCGGGGCTCGATTTCGTCCTTGCGCCGATCCCGACCACGACCGACGCCGCGATCTGGCGGCTGAACTCGCGGTACGCCCTGTCGGTGTTTCCAATGGTGTCAGGTGCCGCCGGGCACTTCGGCGCGTACCGACCCGAGGACCGTGTCGAGGTGATCGACCTGCTGGCCGAGTTGCACGAGGCAACCCCGATCGTGGCGGACACCGCACCACGGGCTGACCTGGTGCTGCCCGGTCGGGACAAGCTGGAGGAGGCGCTGCAGGACCTCGACCGAGAGTGGACCGGCGGGCCTCATGCCGAGCCGGCCCGCAAGCTGCTGTCCGTCTATGCCGGGCAAGTCCAACGATTGCTCGCCGACTTCGATCGGCGGGTCGACCAGGTACGAAACACTGCGGCGGTGTGGGTGGTCACGCACGGCGAACCGCACCCCGGAAACGTCATGCGTACCCCGGCTGGGCTGCGGCTCATCGACTGGGGCACCGTGCAGATCGCGCCGCCAGAGCGGGACCTGTGGATGCTCACCCCCGCCCTCGCCCGCATGCTCGGCAAGAACCCGGTTGGCGACGATGACGTACTCGTCCGTTACATCCGAGCCACCGGCCGGACCGTCTCATCCGCCGGCCTCGCTCTCTATGCGCTTTGGTGGCGGCTCGCCGACATCGCCATCTTCGTCGACGAGTTGCGCCGGCCGCACGGCACCGGTGAGGACATCGCCGCATCGTTGACCTATCTCACCGGCTATCTCGAATCCAGCTGAGACTGGTGGAGCAGGAGAGGGATGCGCCACCCTCGCGAACCGCGCTCTCACCGAGAACAAGTGGGCCAGGTTCATCGATGAAGGGCCGAACGTGACCCGCTTGACTCGAAAGTGCACGAATTCTTGCCAGACTTGTCCAGATATGGCAACTAAGTCAGAATCAGTTCAGCCTTCAACTACTTGGTTGTAGGGTCACTGCACGGATGAGGAGAGGCATGAAGCGCACCATCTCCGTTCTCGCCGTCACCACCGGCGTCCTCGGCGCCACGCTCACCGGTATCGGTCCCGCGTCCGCAGCCACCCCCGCGGTCGACTGCTCCACGGGCGGATACACACGGGTTCTGACCAGCTACGTCCCCACCAATGTCCAGCGGCCGGCGGTGGACGGTCACAGCTACAACATCGGCGGTCCGTTGGCGTACACATATGAGGTCTGCCTCGACATCCCGGACACCTCGACATTCACCATCGAGGTAAGGATCTGGAACAACGGGACACAGACCGTGTTCGTGGACGACCGGCCCGGAGACAAGGTCTTCCGCTACTCGCTCGACCCCAACAGCTTCTGGCAGGTCTACGGCACGATGACCGGGCCCGACAGCACCTACATCTACTACACGTGGAACGAGAAGCAGATCCCGGCCTGACTCGGAACGGGCCGGCCGCCTCGCTCGGCGACCACATGCTTCCGACCTTTCAAGCGGCTCGGTGAGCAACTGGATTCGTAGCCGTTGTTGTATTTCGCTGCTGTACGGAATCGCAAAGGCCATCTCCTGATCACGGGAGGTGGCCTTTGACGTGGGGTGGAGCCCCTCGTTGCTGCAGGACCGGACTCCGCCGCCGCCGAGGCCCCGTGAGCGGCGGCGGCCTCAGCCCTTGAAGGCGCCGTTCATGATCCCGGCCACCATGCGCCGCCCGACGAAGACGAACAGGACGAGCAGTGGGAGGGTGGCGAGGAAGGAGCCGGACATGGCGAGCCCGAGGTCGATGTTGAAGCTGTTCTGCAACGCCTTGATCGCGATCTGGACGGTGTACATCTCCGGCGACTTCAGCACCACGAACGGCCACAGGAAGTCGTTCCACGCGGTGACGAAGCCCAGCAGACCGAGCACGAAGGCGGCGGGACGCACCAGCGGGAACGCGACGCGCCAGAAGATCTGCCAGGTCGAAGCCCCGTCGATGCGGGCTGCCTGAAGGATCTCGTCACTGATCGCGGACGCTATGTGCTGGCGCATCCAGAAGATGCCGAAGGCGTTGGCCAACCCGGGGACGATCAGCGCCTGGAGCGTGTCCACCCAGCCCAGCGATGAAATGATCATGTACTGAGGGACGATGGCGAGCTGGGTCGGCACGGTCATCGTCAGGACGACGAACAGGAACAGCGCGTCGCGGCCGCGGAAGCGCATCTTGGCGAACGCGAAGCCTGCCAGCGCGCACAGCACCGCCTGGCCCACGCCGATCGCCCCGGCCACGATCAGGCTGTTGACGATCGACCGGACGAACGGCACGGTCGAGAACACCAGGCCGGCCAGGTGGAAGAAGTTGCCGCCCGGCACGATCTCGGGCGGCAGCTTGATCGCCGTCGCGGTGTCGGTGGTGGCGACGACGAACATCCAGTACAGGGGGAACAGGCAGGCGAAGGCGGCGAGCGCGAGCAGCGCGTAGGCCCACCATCGGACACGATCGCCGGAGCGTGGTCTCTTGGTGCTCATGATCGCCCCCTCAGCCCTTGACCGGGCGGATCCGGGTGGACAGGAAGTAGTTGAGGCCGGCGAGCGCGACGACCATCACGAACAGCGCCACGCCGATCGCCGCTGCGTAGCCGAACTTGAACTGGGTGAACCCCTGCTCGAACAGGAAGAGAGTGAGCGTCTGGCACTGGCGGATCGGCCCGCAGGTGCTGGCTGCGCCGCGGTTCACGAGCAGGGCCTCGGTGAAGATCTGCAGTCCGCCGATCGTCGAGGTCACGATCGTGAACACGATGACCGGCCGCAACGAGGGGAGGGAGATGTGCAGGAACTGCCGCGCACCTCCGGCTCCGTCGACGGCGGCCGCCTCGTAGATCGCCCGGGGAACGGCCTGCAGGGAAGCCAGATAGAGGAGCGTCGTGTAGCCGAACCACCGCCATGCCACCATGACGGCGATCAGCACGTGGCTGCCCATCACCGACTGGGTGAAGTCGATGTGCTCGAAGCCCACCAGACCGAGCAGCCAGTTCAGCAACCCGTAGTCGCGGTCGAACATCTGGCTGAACACGATGGCGGTGGCCGCCACCGAGGTGATGTACGGCACGAGCATCGTCATGCGGAAGAACACCGCGAGGCGCAGCCGTACGTGGTTGAGCATGTGCGCGAGCACCAGCGCGACCAGCAACTGCGGCACGGTGGACAGCAGCCAGATGCTCACGGTGTTGCGCGCCGCGTTCCAGAACCGCACGTCCCCGAGCAGCCGGCTGAAGTTGTCCAGGCCGACGAACACGTGCTCGCCGATCGGGTTCCAGTCGAACAGCGCCACGTAGAAGGTGAACAGCAGCGGGATGAGGCCGAACACCGCGAAGAGCACGAAGAACGGGGCGATGTAGGCGTAGGGAGCAACGATCTCGGTGAAACCGCGCCGCGCCGCCTCCACCGGCGGGGCGGGGGGCAGGCCCGCCTTGGTGGGGGTGATGCTCGTCGTCACGGTCTGCTCGCTTCCCCGCCGCCGGCGCGCGCCGTGGGGACGGCCCGCGCCGGCGGCGCTCGTGAAGGGTCCTAGCCGCCGATGGCGGTCTTGATGTTGGTCACCGCCGCGTCCCACGCCTTTGCGGGATCACCCTTGCCCTGCTCGACGTTGGTGATGGCGTTCGTGAACTCCGTGCCGATCGTGGTGCTGTCCGGCCCGATGAGGAACGGCTTGAGGCCGAGCAGCGAGTTGGTGTAGATCGTGCCGATCGGCGCTCCGGAGAAGAACTCGTCCTTGGCAGAGGTGAGCTTGGGGTCCTTGTAGACCGACGGGGTTGAGGGCAGTGACCTGGCCTGGGCGAAGTGGTCGAGCTGGCCCTGCGGCGACTGCGTGGCGGCGATGTAGTCCCAGGCGGCCTTCGGGTTCTTGGCGCCCTTGGGGATGGCGAGGAAGCTGCCACCCCAGTTGCCCGAGCCGCCGGGGATCGTGGCAATGTCCCACTCGCCCTTGGTGTCGGGGGCGTTGTCGCGGATGGAGCCGAGCAACCAGACCGGTGCGGCGATGGCGGCGAAGTCCCCCCTCTTCATCGCGGCGCTCCAGCCTTCGGTGAACGTGCTCTGCTTGGCGGTGATCCCGGCGGCCACGGCCTTGAGCGCCTGGTCGAAGGCGGTCTTGACCTGGGGGCTCCGTTCGTACACCAGATTGCCCGCGGGGTCGTAGTACTTCTCCTGCCCCTGGTTGACAACCTGCGAGTAGATGCTCCCGCCGGCGTTGTCGATGAACGCCTTGCCGGTGGCCGCCGTGTACTTCTTGCCGGTTTCGATGAAGGCGTCCCAGGTGGGCCAGAGCTTGCCCACCTCCTCGCGGTCCGTCGGCAGCCCGGCCTTCTTGAACAGGTCGGTCCGGTAGGCGATGGCCATGCCGCCGACGTCGGTCGGGATGCCGATGATCGCGCCGTCCTTGGTCGTGGACTGGCTGATCACCCAGTCGAGGTAGTCGCCCTTGATCTTGTCGGCGCCCATCGTGCGCAGGTCGACGAAGTTCTGCGGTTGCTGGACGAACTTGGGCAAGTCGTCGCCCTGGATCAGCACCAGGTCGGGCACTTTGCCGCCGGCGAGCGCGGTGGTGAGCGCCTGCGCCGTCTCCTGTGCGTTCCCCACCTCGGTCAGCTTGATCTGCACGTCCGGCTTTATCTTCTTGTACTCCTCGGCGGACCCCTTCGCGTTGATCCCGGTGAACGACCAGAACTCGAACGACTTGCCGTCGGATCCGCCGGAGGAAGTCTCGGACGACGAGCCTGAGCACGCTGCCATGCTGAGGGCCGCGGTAGCGGCGAGCACGACCGCTGAGACGTTGCGGAACTTCACGGCGACCTCTTTTCGGTTGCTGTGGTCAGGGATGTGATGCGCGGCCCGGCATTGAGAGTGCGCTGCGCTCGCCGGACACCTCCTACGTTCAGGACCCCCGTGCTTGCCTGGAGCGTAGGACGGCGAGGGCGCCGTGCTACTTCAGACTCCGGACCGCGAACACCGGACAGGTTCGGCACCGCCATGCTGACCTGGTATTTCACCTGCGGAGTCTGCTGACTCCACGCTCTGGAGCCTGAAACTTTCGGCGGCATCACGTCGATCATTGCTCCAGGACATTAGGCCGCTGTCAACCTGAGCGTCAATAATCTAGCGGCCGGCTGCCTGAAACAATCGGCCCACTGGTTTTATGTTTTCGGAGACGTGCCGCCCCTCACCAGGACAACGGAGGCGGCCTTCACCGCAGGTCACCGGGAACGAGGAAGAGATCCGACGCCCACGGGCCAGAGGCGTCACCTTGACTCGAACGCGCAAACACCTTTGCCCAGGCTTGTCCAAGTATCGCTGCCGGGTCAGAATCAGTTCAGCCTTCAACTACTTGGTCGAAGGGTCACTGCACGGATGAGGAGAGGCATGAAACGCACGATCTCCGCTCTCGCCGTCACCACCTGCGTCCTCGGCGCCACGCT
Source organism: Microbispora catharanthi (assembly GCF_006334915.2). GTDB lineage: Bacteria > Actinomycetota > Actinomycetes > Streptosporangiales > Streptosporangiaceae > Microbispora > Microbispora catharanthi. Next base: position 4,467 of record NZ_VDMA02000026.1, on the reverse strand, counting down.
CACCGGCATCAGCCCCGCGTCCGCCTCGGCAGTCGACTGCTCCACAGGCGGCTACACCTGGGTCCGGAACAGCTACGTCCCCACCAACGACCAGCGGCCTGCGGTGGATGGTCGTAGCTACAATCTCTCCGGTTCGACGGCATACACGTACGAGGTCTGCCTCGACATCCCTGACACTGAGACGTTCACGATCGAGGTGCGGATCTATCACCCGGGCGGGCCCACGGACGTGTTCGTGGACGACCGGCCCGGGGACAAGATCTTCCGCTACTCGCCCGGCGCCAACACTTTCTGGCAGGTCTACGGCACCATGACCGGGCCCGGCAGCACCTACCTCTACTACACCTGGTACGAGAAGCAGATCCCGGCCTGACCTGAAACGGGCCGGCCGCCTCGCCCGCCGAAGTGGCCGGCCCCGACGTGCCTCGGGGTTCCGTGGAGCCGGCTCCAGGGTGGAGTCTCCTCGCTGAAGAACAGCTCGCGGTGCCACGGCTCCGCTCCTCGGCAAGAAGATCGTGGACGACGAGTGGCGCGCCGGGGATCGGCGGCAGCTCGAAAGCCGGGGGAATCTCACGTCGACGCGTAGCCTCCGCGGCGCCGCGCGCCTGCTTGGTCCACCGGATCACGACCCGCTGCACGATCACTATGCCGTCCCCCTTTAGTCTGTTTCAGCGAACAACAACACTCCACTTCCTGGTCAAGGGAGGTGGCCTGTGACGTGGGGTGGAACTGACGGTGACTGGCCCCTGGTGGCCGTGCTGAATGGCCCAGGAAGTTCACGCCGTCTCGCGGAGCCGGTAGAAATGGACGTTCGTGGAAGCAGCGGCGTATCGATGGCGTGCGGCCGCTGACACGAATTCGGATCTGTTCGACGCGTGACTCTTATCGTCGCGGCTGCTGGTCGGCGTCGTGCTTCGTCGGCTGTGGCGCAGAGTCCTCCACGAAGCGAGGACGGCAGGCGAACCAGCCGGCGATCACCCCTGGGATGGCGGTCGCAGCGAGCGCCAGGAGCGGGATCGACCATGATCCGGTCGCCTCGCGCAGAAGGCCCAAACCGATCGGGCCGAAGCATGCCAGCCCATAGCCGATGCCCTGAACGAAGCCTGACACGGCGGAGGCTGTCTGCGGGCTCTTGGTTCGACGGTTGATGAGGGTCATGCAGAGCGGGAAGGTGCTCACCCCGATTCCCAGCGCGCATGCCCACATCAGCGTGCCGTCGAGCGGGGACAGGAGCATGCCCAGGTATCCCGCTACCAGGAAGATCGCGCACCCGACGACCACGATGAACGGGTTCGTCATGCGCGTGGCCAGGTGTGGAACCACCAAGGCCGCGAGCATGCCCCATGCCGAGTAGAGCGCGACCATGGAGCCGCCCAGGGCCGCGCTGCCTCCTGCATCGGTGAGCACTGCCGGGACCCAGGTGATGATCCCGTAGTTGGACAGCGAAATCATCGCGAAGAGGATCACCAGGCCCCAGACGGTTGACGACCGGCTGATCCTTGGTCCCGCATCGGCCGCCGTCACGGCCGCGGGCGCGTGGTGATCAGCGGGCAGCCTGACTGCCAGGATGAGCCAGACCACGCCGGCCACAGCAGCTGGTCCCGCCCAGATACCCACCGAGAACCGCCACGTCGCCGCCTCTGCCACCGGGACCGCGAGGAGCGGGGCGATGAACTGGCCCGCCTGCATGAGGATCAGGTAAAGCGAAGTCCCCAGGGCCAGCCGATCGGCGAACCATGCCTTCACCAACGGAACGACCACGACGTTCGCGGCTCCGATTCCGGCCAGTGCCAGCACGGTGGAAAGCACCAGCAACAAGGGCGTTGGAGAGAAGGCGCGCATCAGGAGCGACAGAGCCGTCAGGCCCAGCGCCACAGTGGCCGTGCGCTCGAGTCCGAACTTCCTCGTCACCGCTGGGGCGAGAAACCCGAAGATGCCAAAGGACACCGCTGGCACAGTGCCGAGCAGGCCGGACAGCGTCACCCCGAAGCCGAGATCGGATCCGATGATCTCCAGAAGCGGGGTGAACCCGGTCACGGCCGTTCGCAGGTTGACCGCTGTCAGGGCGATGGCGAGCCAGGCCCACAAGGTCAGACGCCCACGATGCAACGGAACGAGCGACGAGGAGAGCGTTGCCACGTTATACTCCATTGTAAGGTTAGCAGATGATGGGGTTATGGGATGACTTTCGAAGAGTCTGGCACGCGACAGCCGATGCGTCGAGTGGGACTCATCGACCAGGCCGCCGAGCGCTTCCGCGAGGAGGTGGTCTCTGGACGCTGGCCGGTCGGTGAGCGGATACCGACCGAGGCCGCACTGGTGTCGGAGTTCGGGATCGGTCGGAACACGGTGCGCGAGGCGGTGCAGTCGCTGGTGCACGCAGGTCTGCTGCGCCGTGAGCAGGGCCGCGGCACCTTCGTCATCTCCAGCTCCGAGCTGACAGGCACTCTTGAACGTCAGCTCGCCGGTGGCACCCGTCGCCACTACCTGGAACTACGCCTTGCCCTTGACAGCGCTGCAGCGTCACTGGCCGCATTGAACCGCTCAGATGCCGACGTCGAACTGCTGCGCGAGCTGCGCGACCGTCGAGAAGCGAGCTGGGCGACCGATGATCCCGACCTGCGAGCGAGCGCTGACCTCGCCCTGCACCGCGCGATCGTGGCAGCGACGCACAACCCTCTCTACGTCAAGCTGTACTCCAGCATGCTCGACATCTTCGCTGCCCATATGCGCGACGAGAAGAGCGAGGATGAGGACGCGGCACACCGCTACCACCACGAGCTGGTCGAGGCGATCGCGGACGGGGACGCCGACCGTGCTGCCACGAAGGTGGTTTCCATCTTCAAACCCTTCATGCGCTGACCACGCACTTGCCTCCCCGCTCGGGCGAGGCGTCTCCGACGATGCCCCGCAACGCGAAGCACTGCAGGCCGGTGATCGTGCTGACATACCTAGACAGCAGCGTGATGGGGCGGCGGACGGTGCGGCCTTCGGCCGTATCAGCCTCAACACCGGAGGCGGACTTTCTCGGCAAGCGCGGTGCGTTCCTCCGCGGTGGCAACTTCCGGCGTGAGGCCAAGCGGGCGGAAGCGCTCAAGGAGATGGGCGTCAAGGGCCTGCACTTCCACGACCTGCGGCACACGGGCAACACGCTCGCCGCACAGTCGGGCGCAATCCTGGCCGACCTCAAGGCGCGGATGGGCCACGACAGCGCCCGGGCCGCGCTGATCTACCAGCACGCCACGCGAGACGCCGACCGGAAGATCGCCGATGGCTGAGCGCGCGAGTCGAGGCAGAGCGCGATGCCGGCAAGAGCTAATGGCACGCTGATGACACGAACGCCGCTTCTATGATCGGAGAAGCAGCGTTTTGGGCTGGTGGAGCCTAGGGGATTCGAACCCCTGACTTCCTGCTTGCAAATCGGCCTGATCCCCAGGGAAAACGACCGCGACCTGAGCGAGGGACAGTCCGCGAGCGACCGTGAGTACCCCACTGCTGACCGTCCTTAATGGCCCGCTAATGGCACGGCGATCACGGTCTTGAGCTGTGGCTCCGATGACATGCACTGGGAAAGGGAGAGACTATGAGCAGCCTTCTTCGCTCACTCGCGGACGAGGTGAGACCCGAGTAGGGACTCTTCGCCGTCGCCAACGTTATCGATGGCCGATTAGTGGGTGCGTCGGTCGATGGGAAGACGGAACCACGGACGAGGATCACGGCAGGGCACGACGGGCTCATCATCGAGACAGCGTATGTGCATACGATCCACAACCGGTTCGAGCGGTGGGACGCCGAAGGCGTGGTTCGACCCGCGCGTACCTCGCCGCTATCCGGCCCATCAGACCCTCGAACGCCTCCTGCCACCGGGCAGGGTCTACGTTGTGAGCTGCGGCCACCGCATGATCTTCGTTTGTCCACACAGCTTACGATGATCATCGGTGGCCGCAGCCGTCTTCTCACAGGACCTGACCAGCCAACATTACGATCTGTGCCTGGAGTAGGCGGCGGTCGAAGGGGCGACGCAGGCGCGCCGTCCCGTATCAGGAGGACATATGCGACGTGGCGAAGTCTGGTGGGCGGATTTCAAGGAGCAGCGGGCAGTCGTACTGCTGTCGGGAGAAGAGGCGTCCGGTTTCTTGGCGATGCAGATCGTCGCTCCCACGGGCACCGATCTCAGCGGCGTGGCCGTTGAGGTGGCAGTAGGTGCCCCCGAAGGACTGCCTCTCGAAGGCGTCCTGAGAGTCGCACTTCCACGTCCCGACCTCATCCCTTGCACTTGGCTGGTCACCCTGGCCATGGAAGACCTGATCGGGCAGGCGGGCGTCCTGCCGTCCGCGAAGCTCAGCGAGATCGAGGATGCCCTTCGTCTCGGTGGACTCAAGTAGGCAGAGCGGGATGGACGCCGCCGATGGCGCGGCCGGTCTCGTCGAGATGGTCAATGGTGGCCGCGCCATATCAGCGGCGCCC
>NZ_VDMA02000025.1 GCF_006334915.2 Microbispora catharanthi | reverse complement strand
AACGCGGACGCGAGCGCGGACGGTTCGAGGAACGCGGGCGCATGGAAGAACGCGGACGTGAACGCGGACGGTTCGAGGAACGCGGACGCGAGCGCGGGCGCATGGAAGAACGCGGACGCGAGCGCGGGCGCATGGAAGAACGCGGACGCGAGCGCGGACGGTTCGAGGAACGCGGGCGCATGGAAGAACGCGGACGTGAACGCGGACGGTTCGAGGAACGCGGACGCGAGCGCGGGCGCATGGAAGAACGCGGACGCGAGCGCGGCCGATTCGAGGAACGCGCACCGCGGTAGCGGCGTCAGCGGCAGGGAGAGCGAGGCAGCAGCAAGGACCGGATAACCGCACATCGAACCTGCTGGACCCTCCTGCCCCACGAGGCGGTCGCCTCGCGGGGCTCTCCCTTTTGCAGCCGGTTGCGGCACGGCCCGCTCGCCCGCATTTCGGCCGTCGCCGCGAAAGCGAATTCTCCGCCCCCCGCGAATGCGCGATTAAGGCCGGCGACAGCGTCGGCCTTAATCCGACGCGGTTCGACCGGGCGGGATGCGGTAGACGGACACGTGTGAACGCGACTCGGCGGTGAATTCGGTTCCGATCCAGTCGGCGTGCCTGGCTTCCAGCTCGAACCCGGCCAGCCGGGCCATGAGGTCGAGCTCGGCCGGCCAGATGTATCGGTGGGGGCTGCGGAACAGCTGAGCCTGTCCGCTCTCGTCGAACCTGAAATGGTGCGACACGAGGTGTTGCCGCAGGAAATCGTAGGTGTCCAGGCCGATGTAGCCGGGCTCGCAATGCCACACCACGGCCTCCTGGCCCGGTGGGAGCTTGCGCAGCTCGGGCACCCAGAGCTCGATCACGAAGCGGCCGCCGGGCATCAGGTGGCGCGCTGCGTTGCGGAAGCACGCGACCTGCTCGGCCTGGGTGAGGAGATTGGAGATCGTGTTGTAGACGAGGTAGACGAGCGAGTACTCCCCTGGAGCCACGGCGGTCGCCATGTCGCCGACGACGACCGGGATCTTCGTTTCGTCCACCTTCGTACGTAGCTGGTCGATCATCGGACGGGACAGTTCGATGCCGGTGACGGGCACCCCGCGCTCAGCGAGCGGAACGGCCACACGGCCGGTTCCGATGGCGAACTCGAGCGCCCGCCCGTCTCCCGCGAGATCGGCGAGGCGGTCGACGGCCGGCCCGAGGACCTCGGGCGCGAACATCCCGGTGCCCGGCGTGTCGTAGTGCTGGGCGGTGTCGGCGTTCCAGATCTCCTCCTGCCGCATGCTCCCCACGATCACCATCGACGTACGGCGCTGTCCAACGATTTTCCACCCAGAAAATTCAACCATCTGGTTGTACGTCTGCGTCGCCTGCCGCTATCGTCAACCATGTGGTTGAGGATCGATCGGTGCTGGACGAGGTGTTCCACGCCCTGGCTCACGACGCGCGGCGCACCATGCTGCGCCGGCTCGCGGCGGGTGAACTGACCGTCGGGGAGCTCGCCGAGCCGCTGCGGATGTCGCTGGCGGCGGCGTCCAAGCACGTGAAGGTGCTCGAGAACGCCGGACTGGTGCAGCGCACGGTCGTGGGACGCCGGCACGTGTGCCGTCTGCGGTCCGGCCCTCTCGCGAGCGCCGTCGAATGGCTGCGCTTCTACGAGCGGTTCTGGGATGACCGCCTGGACGCGTTGCAGCAGGTCCTCGACCCCCCACCCGCGCACACATCCGAGGAGCCGTCATGATCGCTGATTCCGCGACCCACCCCGCCATACGGCGGGAGCGGACGCTGGCCGCACCCCCGCACACCGTCTACCGCGCCTGGCTCGATCCGGACGTCCTGCGGCTGTGGCTCGCGCCCGGCGACCTGGAGTGTGTGCGGGCCGAGGTGGACGAGCGGGTGGGCGGCCGCTACCGCATCTGGCAGGCCTCCTCGGACCGCCCGATCGGCGGCTTCGACGCGCAACTGCTGGAGCTCGTCCCGGACCGCCGTATCGTCTGGCGCTGGGGATTCGTCGGTCCCCACCGTGAGGCAGGACCGATGTTCGACTCCCTGCTCACGGTCGAGCTGAGCGAGACCGCGGGCGGCGGCACGCACATGACCCTCCTGCACGAGCGGCTCGACGCGCTGGCCGCCGCGCTGCCGCACGTCGCCGAGCAGATCGGGGGCGGGTGGGACGGCGTGCTCGACCGGCTCACCGTGGCGGTGAAGCGGTGACGGCCGACCTGAAGCCCGCGGCGGACATGCTCGCCGCGATCATCCGGGACGTCCCCGACGACCGGCTCACCGGGCCGACGCCGTGCGAGGGCACCACGGTCGGCGAGCTGCTCGATCACATCGACAGCCTCTGCGTCGCGTTCGCCGCAGCGGCGCGCAAGATTCCGCTGGAGGGAGGCGGCAGAGCGCCGGTGCCGGACGCGTCCAGGCTGGGCGCGGACTGGCGCGACCGCATACCTGCCCGCCTCGCGGAACTGGCCGGGGCATGGCGGGAGCCGTCCGCCTGGACCGGCACGGCCGAGATCGGCGGCCGTGTGCTGCCGGCCGAGGTCGCCGGGACGTCCGTGCTCGACGAGATCATCGTGCACGGCTGGGACCTCGCCGTCTCCACCGGGGCGGCCTACCCCGCCGACGATCCCGCTCTCGCCGAGGCCGTGCACCGGGCCTGCCGGTGGGTCGGCGCCGTCGTCGCCGAGCACCCCCAGGGCAGTCCCGGCCTGTTCGGACCGCCGGTGCCCGTGCCCGGCGACGCCCCGCCGCTGGACCGGCTGCTGGGCCTCACCGGCCGTGACCCGGCGTGGCAGCCTCGGTGAGACGCGTACGCAGATCTGAACCCTGGCGCTCGCCGGGGCTTGGGGGCGCGTGCCGGCCGCAGCGCCGTCAGGCGGCCCGGCCGCACCAGCCGGTCAGGGCCCGGACCAGGTCGGCGGTGCCGGGCCGTACGCCGGCCCAGGCGAGGTAGCCGTCGGGCCGGACCAGCATGGCGGCGGCACCGGCCTCGGCGGGGACGACGTGGTCGACGCGGTCGCCCCAACCCGCGGGCGGGGCGAGGCGACCGACGAGGACGAACCTGCCGCCGCGCAGCGCCTCATACAGCCGGGCCGGCGCCGTGCCGCCGCCGGAAGAGTCGGCGAGAGGGAGGTCGGGGACGCGCCTGCCGACCCAGCTGTGCGCGCCGGCCGGTGCGGGATAGCGGATGCCCAGGCCCGACAGCATGGTGAGAGCCGCCGCGCGCCGCAGCGGCGCGACGCGCATGGCCGTGCCGCTGACCTGGTTGCGTACGGCGCGCAGCACGGGCGAGCGCAGCAGTGCCAGCCGGGTGAGCAGGCCGCTGGTGCGCAGGACGGCCCTGCCGACCGGGCGCCGCTCCTCGTCGTAGCTGTCCAGCAGACCGGGCTGTGCCCAGCCGCGCACCGCCGCCGCCAGTTTCCAGCCGAGGTTGGCCGCGTCCTGAAGCCCGGTGTTCATGCCCTGGCCGCCGGCGGGAGCGTGCACATGCGCCGCGTCGCCCACAACGAAAATCCGGCCGGCCCGGTAGCGGGCGGCCTGCCGTTCCTCGCTGTGAAACCGCGACATCCACCGCGGGTCGTGCATGTCGAAGTCGGTGCCGTAGCACTTGCGGGTGAGCCACTTCAGCTCCTCGAAGTCCACCGGCACGTCGTCGGGGAGATCACCGTTGCGGTGGTTGCGCCCGATGACGCGGTACCAGCCGTCTCCGAAGGGGGCGATGAAGACGAACCCCTCGCGTACGCCGTTGACCGACAGCAGTTCTCCGGGCTTGTCGTTCAGCCTGACGTCGGCGAGCATGACCGACCGCGCCACGGCGTGCCCCGGGAACGGGATGCCGGCCGCCTCGCGTACGGTGCTGTGCCTGCCGTCGGCGCCCACCGCGTAGGACGCCCGGAGAGTGCGGGCCTCCCCGCCGAGGGGGCGGACCCGCACGTCCACGCCGTCGGTGTCCTGGCCCACGCCCATGACCTCGTGCCCGGACAGCAGCTCGGCGCCGTTCGCGACCGCGCGCTTCAGCAGCAGCCGCTCGATCTCGTACTGCGGGGTGACGAGCATGTACGGGTGATCGCCCGGCAACTCGGTCATGCCGATCGTGACGTGGTCCCAGATCAGCAGGCCGGGCACGGTGGTGCCGCTCGCCAACGCCTGGTCGGCCAGGCCGCGCATGTCGAGCATCTCCAGCGTGCGCGCGTGGACGGCGAAGGCACGCGACAGCGGCGACTCGCCGGTGCGGCGTTCGACCAGCGTCACCCGGACGCCGGCGCCGGCCAAGTCGCCCGCGAGCAGCAGCCCCGTCGGCCCCGCGCCGACGACGATGACATCGGAGTTCATGATTCCTCCCGGAAGGAGACGGCTCTGAGGAACAGGGCGACGTGCGCGTCGACGTCCAGGTCCTCGGGCGGCACCCCCGCCGAGGGGGCGACGAGCAGGACGTGCAGCAGCGCGTGGGTCACCAGCGGCGAGACGAGCATGAGGGCGGCGCTGTCCAGGTCGAGGCCCCCGATGAGCCCGGCGTCCCTGGCCGCCGTCAGGAGCGCCCGCGCGTGGGCCAGCGCCCGGTCGGGGACGGCGTGCCGGAACGTCTCCCCCACGTGCGGCAACCGGGGCGTCTCGGCGATGACGATGCGAGCCAGTTCCATGTAGTCGCGGTCCATGAGGCCGTTCAGGAGCCGGCGCGCGAAGGCGCGCAACGCGCTCTCCAGGTCGGCGCGTGACGCCATCGCCGGGGCCGCCCGTTCCGGCTCCTCCGTGGTGGCGATCAGGTGTTCGAGCACGTCCGCGAGGACGGCCTCCTTGCTCGGGTAGCGGGTGTAGATGGTCTCCTTCGACACGCCCGCCTCCCTGGCCAGGGCCGCGGTGCTGACCTTGGCGTAACCGTGCCGGAGGAACAGCGTCCTGGCCGCCGCCCGGATCTGCCGGACCTTGACGTCCTCGTACTCCATCCGAGGCCTCCCGCAAACCGAACCGTACCGTACGGTTCGATAGTAGCCCGCAGCGAAGGAAGCGCAAGGGGCCGCCTCAGGAACCGGCGAGATCGCCGGTGAGGTGGTGCTGGACGAGCGGAGCCAGGATGGCGACGACCCGCTCCCGGTCGAGCGAGGCGAGCGGCTCCACCCGCAGGACGTACCTGGCGGTGGCGACGCCGAGCAGGTGCGCGCCCGTCAGGTTCGCACGCAACTCTGCCTGACCGGTTCCGACGGCGCGGGCGAGCGGCAGCATCACCGCGTCGGCCATGAAGGCGGACACCATCGCCGACGCGCTGGGCGAGGCCGACGCTCCGCGCACCACCGCGAGCAGCCGCGGGCCCGTGTCCCGTCCCTCCCACAGCTCCAGGTAACGCCTGGTCAGACGCTCACCGAGATCGGCGACCCCGCCGTCGTCGAGCAGGGCCGCGAGGTCGCGGGTAGGCGGGTCGGCGCGCAGGGCGGCGTCGAAGAGGCCGTCCTTGCTGCCAAAAAACTGCAGAACAAGCGCCGGATCGACCCCCGCCGCCGCGGCCACGCCGCGGATGGTGGTCGCCAGATAGCCGTGTTCGGCGAAGCCTCGCTGGGCCGCGGCCAGGATCGCCTCGCGGGTGCCGGACACTCCCGGGCGGCGGCCACCGGCTCTCTTTCCGCGCACGTCTGTCACCCTCACACATTAACTCACCGCCGATGAGTTACAGTAAAACTCACCAGTGTTGAGATCTGGAGGAGGAACGATGCCGCGAGCAGTGGTGGTCACCGGTACGTCGTCGGGAATCGGGCGGGCCTCGGCCCTGGCGCTGAGCGGCAGAGGATTCACCGTCTTCGCCGGAGTACGCGACGAGGCCCACGGGGAGGCCCTGCGCGCCCGGTCCGCAGGCGCGATCGTGCCCGTTCACATCGACGTCACGAACGCGGAGTCGATCACGGCGGCCGTCGCGGCGGTGGAACGGGCGACCGACGGCGCCGGACTGGCCGGTCTGGTCAACAACGCCGGCATCGGCGCCCCCTGGCCGATGGAACTCGTGCCGCTGGAGGAGTTCCGGCATCACCTCGAGGTCAACCTGACCGGCCAGCTCGCCGTGACGCAGGCGTTCTTGCCATTGCTGAAGCGCGTCCCCGGGCGGATCGTCAACGTCGGCTCCGAAGGCGGACGCATCACGCTGCCGTTCCTCGGTCCGATCACGGCGTCCAAGCACGGTCTGGTCTCGATCACGGACGCGCTGCGGATGGAACTGCGCCCGTGGGGGGTGCCGGTCAGCATCGTCGAGCCGGGCGCCACGCGGAGCGACGCGCCGGCCAAGCTGATCGCGAACGGACGCCGGGCCGTCGCCGAGCGGTTCTCATCGCAGGGCCGCGAAGACTACGGCGAGACCTTCGGCCACGTCATCGAGAAGATCGCCATGGGTCACGAGCGGAGCGGCAGCCCTCCGGAGGTCGTCGCCGCCGCCGTGGCCAGGGCGATGACCGACCGACGGCCGAAGACGCGCTATCCCGTCGGCGGCCATGCCAAGCTCCTGACCCGGCTGCGGCGCGTGCTGCCCGACCGCGCCATGGACGCCTTGTTCTTCCGGATGCTGGGGCTGCCGCGGGAAGTCGCCGCCCACCGCTACGCGGAGAAGGCGTGAAAGCGGAACGCGCCCCGATCCGTGCGGCCGCGACGTCTCCCACGACGCTCGGCGAGCCCTTGCGCACACGGCGGCGGTCGGGAGTGCCGGCGACCGGAGCGCCTGGAGATCAGATCTGCCGGTCGCGGCCCGCGAGGTATCCGGCCGCGATCTGCGGCACCATGAGGCACACCACGAAGGCCAGCGGCCCCTGCCAGCCGCCGGTGTGCTGGTAGAGCGCTCCGACCAGGATGGGGCCGGGGACCGACAGCAGGTAGCCGACGCTCTGCGCGAAGGCGGACAACCGGATCACCGTCGCGCCGTCCCGGCCGCGCATGGCGATCATCGTGAGCGCCAGCGGGAAGGAGCAGTTGGCCACGCCGAGGAGCACCGCCCACAACCAGGGCGCGGCGGCGGGAGCCGCCCAGAGCCCGGCGTACCCGGCGAGCCCGAACGCTCCGAGCAGGACCGCGATGCCGCTCTGGTTCCGCAGCCGTCCGGCGACGGCGGCCAGCACGAAGGACAGCGGCACTCCGAGCACGGAGGTGGCGGCGAACAGCAGACCGGCGGCCTCGGCGGACAGCCCGGCGTCACGGAAGACCTGGGGCAGCCAGCCCATGATGACGTACGCGGAGGTGGCCTGCAGGCCGAAGAAGACCGCGAGCGCCCAGGCCGTGGGACTGCGGGCCACCCGTACGTGCGCCCCGGCCCCCGCGGCGGCGTGCCCGCCCGCCGCCCGCCCGGCCTGCCGCCCGGTCTGCTGCCCGTCCTGCTTCCCGGGTGGCCGCCGGCCGTCGCGGGCGAGCGCGACCCAGGGCGGCACGGCGACGGCGGCGAGGACGGCCCAGGCGCCGAGACCGGCACGCCAGTCACCGCCGAACACCCCGGCGAGCGGGACGGTGACGGCGGCGGCGGCGGCGCCGAGGTTGAGGGCCATGGAGTACAGGCCGGTCATCATGCCGACCCTGTCCGGGAAGCGTTGCTTGACCACGACCGGCAACAGCACGTTGGCGACCGCGATCCCGGCCAGTGCGAAACCGCTCAGCGTGAGGAAGACCGGGGTGCTGCCGACGAACGGCCGCAGGGCGAGCCCGAGCGCGACCGCCGCCATCCCGGCGAGGACGACGCCCTCCGGTCCGTGACGGCGGGCCAGGCGGGGTGCGGCCGAGCCGATCAGCGCGAAGCACACCGCCGGCACGGACGTGAGCAGCCCGGCGACGGTGGCGCTCATCCCGAGGGCGGCACGGGCCTCCTCGAGCACGGGCCCGAGACTGGTGACGACGGGCCTGAGGTTGAGCGCGGCCAGCACCAGCGCGGCGACCGCCAGGCGGCGCGTCCAGATGGCGGACCGGGCACGGCCCTGTCGCTGCTTCGCAGGGCTCCGCCGCGCTACATCGCCCTCCGGCAAGTCCCTATCCCGAACCACCGCCCTGTCCCGAACCACCGGCTCATCCCGGATCACCCCGTCATGCGGAGTCAGCGGGTCCCCAACCGCCCTGTCATCCACGCGCTGTCATCCCGGAAACCACCTCTTCACCCTTGAACGACCAGGTCATCCTAAAATCAGCGACTTCTTCCGGAATTCACCGGGTCGTTGTGGAGCCGCGCCGACCCTGCCGGCTCGTGATCCCGTCTGTCACATCGTTCCGGTTGGGGGCTTGACACCCCTTTTGTGGCGGAAAAAACTCGGAGCACTCCCGCTCCACAGCACTCCCCCCGACGGCGGCCCGGTGAGCGCTCGCTCACCGTGCCGCGAAGGAGACAGGCATGAGGCGATTGTTCGCCGTTCTCGCGCTGGTCGCAGGCTTTCTGCTGGCGCCCACGCGTGCCGACGCCGCCGTGGCGAACGTGGCCCCGTCGGCCACCGCCTCCGCCTCCTACACCTCTCCCTGGGAGAGCGTCGCCGCCGTCAACGACGGCATCGACCCGGCTCGCTCCGATGACACGCGAAACCGCCGCTGGGGCACCTGGCCCCAGGCCGGCGAGCAGTGGGCCCAGCTGACCTGGCCGTCCGCCCAGACGATCTCCTCGGTGCAGGTCTACTTCTTCGACGACGGAGGCGGCGTCCGGCTGCCGGTCTCGTGGAAGCTCCAGAGCTGGGACGGCGGAGCGTACGTGGACGTCGCCGCCTCCTACCCCACCGCGGCCGACACCTACAACACCGTCACGTTCCCCGCCGTCACCACGACCCGGCTGCGCGTCGTCCTGCGCAGCGGCCAGGCGTCGGTCGGGCTGCTGGAGATCAGGGCGCTCGCCGACGCCGTCAAGCAGAGCGGCTGGAGCCCGCCCGCCGACATGGTCGCGCCGCTCGACGAGGTCTGGCGACACGTCGAGTCCACCTACCCCGACCTGTACGGCTACCGCAACTACGGCTGGGACCAGATCATGGCCAACGGCGGCAGCGTCAACTACTGCGTCCGCTGGGACTCCAGCGCCCCGGTCTCGGCGGAGCTGCGCGACAAGATCCACGCTGCGCTGGCCAGGTCGTTCAAGAAGTGGATGGACGTGATGGCGGGCCACAACGGCTGGCCGTACGCGGACGTGCCGGTGAAGGTGGTCGGCTGGGCCGTACGCGACCGCGCCACGCTGCAGTGGACCGACGACTCCGTGGACGTGTACGTCGGCGACATGCGCGAGAACGCGCCGCAGTGCGCCGAGCCGTGCGGACGCCTGTTCGACCAGTCCGGCGCCTACCCGGACTGCCCGGGCGGCGCCTCCCACCACTACGACATGTCGCTGTGGCTCACCGAGGGCATGAACGGCGGCATGGGAGGCGCCTGGGGACAGCGCGTCGGCAGCGAGTATCTGGTGGACAACCTCGGCACCGACGACATCCACATCCTCCTCCACGAGATCGGGCACGGTTTCGGCCTGGACGACTTCTACGACTGGACCCCAGCCGGGCAGTGCTGCTTCCTCATGAAGGCGGGCTCCGCCACGTCGATCACCGAGTTCGACGCCTGGATGCTGCGCGACGTATGGCGGCATCTGAAGAGCCGCTACGGCTACTGACGCCCTTCCGGGCCCGTCAGGGCGACGCGCGGACAACCAGCAGCAGGTAGTGGCGACGGCAGGCCGCACGGACCGGCGGGCGGTCTCGTCGACGGAGCCCGCGCCTGCCCGGGTCACCGTCACGGGTACGTCGTGCACGGCGATCATCATCCGGCCCTGCGGTGTCGCGTTGGGGCAGATTTCGACATCTGTCGAAAACAGTCGTGATCAAGACAGAACGGTCGTCCGAAGACATTCGGCACTTGCGTCCCTAGCATCGCCCTCTGCGGGCCGAATCCCCCGGCCCGAATCCCCCCGATGGTTCGTGGAAGGTTTGCCGATGTCCTCATCGCGCCGATTGACGCCTGGTCCCCTCCCGCCGGCCGCGTCACGCCGTACGGGAGCCGCACGCCGGGGCGCGGCGGCGCTGGGCCTCGCCGTCGCCACGACCGTCACGGGGCTCGCCGCGAACTCGGCCCCCGCGGGCGCGGCCGTACCCGTCGGGCCGGTGTTCCAGGACGGCATGGCCCAGCCGGTGTTCTCGTCCAACAGGAACGACTGGATCCGCGAGGAGGTGTGGATCGAGACCCCGGTCGACAGCGACGGCGACGGCCGGGGCGACCGGGTGCACGCCGAGGTCACCCGGCTCAAGGAGACCGAGACGGCCGGCCTGAAGTCGCCCGTCGTGTACGAGGTCAGCCCCTACTACGCCGGCGGCAACCCCATCACCAACCACGACGTGGACCACGAGCTCCACCAGGCGCTCCGCCCGGGCAAGGGCTGGCTGGACCGCGGCGGCAAGGTGCTCGACCCGGCGGCCGACGAGCGGCTGGCCGCGGCGACCGCGGACGATGCCGGGGCCGGCGGCGCGGACGCGCCCCTCGCGGCGAGCGGCCCGCAGCCGGTGATCAGCACCAGCCACGAGTCCAACTGGCTGCCCCGCGGCTTCGCGGTGGTCCACGCCGAGTCGCTGGGCAGCGGCAAGTCCGACGGCTGCCCGACCACCGGCGGGCGCAACGAGACCATCGGCGCCAGGTCCGTCGTCGACTGGCTGAACGGCCGCGCGAAGGCGTACGACGCCTCCGGGCGGGAGGTCGGTGCGACGTGGACGACCGGCAAGGTCGGCATGATCGGCACCTCGTACAACGGCACCCTGCCCAACGCGGTCGCGAGCACCGGCGTCGAGGGGCTGGAGGCCATCGTGCCGATCTCGGCGATCTCCAGCTGGTACGACTACTACCGCGCGAACGGCGCCGTGGTGGCACCCGGCGGCTACCAGGGCGAGGACACCGACGTGCTCGCGGAGTACGTCTACACGCGCGCGGACACGCAGGTCTGCCGGAGCGTCATCGAGGAGCTCGCGAAGGCGCAGGACCGCGTCACCGGCGACTACAACGCCTTCTGGGACGAGCGCGACTACATGAACGACGTCGGCAAGGTCCACGCCGCCGTGCTGGTCGCGCACGGCCTCAACGACTGGAACGTCAAGACCAAGCACGCCGCGCAGTGGTACGAGGCGCTCCGGGCGCGCGGGGTGCCGCACAAGATCTACCTGCACCAGGGCGGGCATGGCGGCTCCCCCGGCGTCGACGTCCTCAACCGCTGGTTCACCCGCTATCTGTGGGGTTACCAGAACGGCGTGGAGAACGACCCCCGCGCCCTGGTGCAGCGCGAGGACCGAACCCTGGTGCAGTACGCCGAGTGGCCCGACCCGGCCGCCGCGGACACCGAGCTCAACCTGGCCCCCGGCGCCGGCGGCGCGGCGGGCGTCCTCACCCCCGGCAGGACCCGGGCGGGCGAACCGGTGACCGAGACGATCGTCGACGACGCCACCAAGCGGGCGCAGACCCTCGCCGACGCCCCCACCTCGCCCAACCGCCTGGCGTACAAGTCGGAGGCGCTGACCGCGGCGGCCAGGCTCAGCGGCACCCCGCGGGTGTCGCTGCGGATGTCCTTCGACCAGCCCGCCGCGAACGTCACGGCGCTGCTCGTCGACTACGACCAGAACGGCAAGGCGAAGATCGTCACCCGGGGCTGGATCGACCCGCAGAACCGTAAGTCGATCTCACGGACCGAGCCGGTCAAGCCGGGCACGCCCTACCGCCTCGACTTCGACCTTCAGCCGCACGACTACGTCTTCCCGGCGGGGCACCGGATCGGGGTCGTGCTGCTGTCGAGCGACTACGACTACACCATCCGGCCCGCCCCCGGCGCGCGGCTGCACCTCGACACGACGAAGAGCACGGTGACGCTGCCGATCGTGGGCGGCGCCGGCGCGCTCGCCCCCGAGAGCTGACCGTCCTCCTCGCGACACGCCGTCCCCTCGGCCTCATCGGCCGGCGGGGGCGGCGTGCGTGTGACTACAGCAGAGCCTCGCGGTGCCGCCAGGCGAGGTCCAGCACGGCCGCGCCCGCCGCCTGCATCGGCTCGTCGCGGACGTACCGCCGCACCGTCTCCGCGTCGAACGGGACGCGGCCGACGACCTGGCCCTCGCTGTTGGACGCGGCGACCTCGCCGAAGACGGCGTCGAACGTCTCCGCCTCCAGCATGGTCACCGTGAGGAAGTCGGTCGCGAAGGTCAGTGGATCGACCCCCACACCCAGCACGAGGGAGCGCGCCCGCCCGTCCTCGCGGGCGTCCGTCAGGCGCCGGTAGAGCGGCCAGCTGTCGTAGTCGAAGCCGTCGCCGTACTCCTCCCCCCGTCCGAGGAACTCCTCGGCGTACTCGCGGACCACGCACTTCCACAGGTCGAGGTCGGCCTTCTCCGCGCCCGCGGGCTCGTGCGCGGGCTGGAACACCCCGACCGGCATGACCTGGAAGAGCCCGCCGGCGTGCGCCACCCGGGCCGGGTCGCGCCAGTGCAGCACGAACGACGTCTCCCCTGCATGGCGGTCGTGGCGCAGCGTGAGCATCGAGATCGCGCAGAGCGCGGGCCGCCGGCGCAGGTCGGTGGGGTCGCCCACGAGGGCGCGGAACGGCGGCGGCTGTCCGCCGCCATACCCGGCGGACTCGTGCGCGGCGGACTCGTGCGCGGCCGCCTCTCCCACGCTCAGGCCGTCGAAGTAGCGCGCGCGGGTGAAGGCCAGCTCCGGCCAGGCGACCTCAAGCAGCCGGTAGCAGGTGCGGTCCTCGAAGAGCCGGGGGCGGGCGAGCGTCCCCAGCGCGTCCGGGTAGGCGCCGGCGCCCTCCGGGAGCAGGGCCGCCGCCTCCGGTTCGCGGCCCGTGACGGCGGGGGCGGGCGCGTCCTCCACCCATCGGAGCCGCACCTCGCGCAGGTCGAGCGGCGTGGCCGGGATCCAGTCGTCCCGGGTGAGCAGACGGGTCGATCCGGCCCTGGGCGGCCCGGGATAGAGCCGATCCGCCGCCACGGTCAGCTCGTGCCGATGCCCGTCCAGGCGTCGCCGCACCTCGGCCCATTCCGGTCCCGACGGTCGCATCCGCGCCTCCCCGCTCGATCTCACGAGTCCAGCACCCTAGCCGCTTACGCGAGGACCGTACGCAGCGCGCCTTCCAGCTCCGCGAGGCCGGCCTCGCCGGGCGACCGCCAGGCGATGATCCCGTCCGGTCGCACGAGGACGGCTCCGGTCGAGGTGATCCCGTACGCGGCGGGGAACCGGCCGTCAGGGTCGCCGAGCTCCGGCGCGCCGCCGACGACGTACGTCTCGATGGGAACGCGGAGACTCCGCGCGGCCTCGGCCGCCGCCTTCTCCCAGATCCCGCCCTCGGCGCCGGCGAGCACCGTGAACCCGGTGCCGAACAGGTCGCGGACCGAGACCGGCACGCCCTCGCGGCTGAGCCGCACATGGGGCGCCCGGGTTCCCGGACGTCCCGAGGGCGAGGCCGGATCCTCGAAGAGCGGGCGCTCCTCGCCCGGTTCGCGGACGAACGCGCCGGACGGCGAGACGTACCCGAACAACACGACCGCCGGATCCATGATCTCCGCGACCGTGTCGTCGCGCAGGTGCGGCGCCCGGCGCTGGACCATGTTCGCGTACTGCTGCTCGGCGAGGGCGTCGGCGTACGGGCGGCGCTCGGCGTCGTAGGAGGCGACCAGGCCGGGACCCGCCACACCGGCCAGCGCGTACGCGAGCCTCCAGGCGAGGTGATACCCGTCCATGACGGCGGTGCTGCCGCCCTGCCCGCCGGTCGGCGGCATGAGGTGGGCGGCGCCGAGGCACTGCGAGCTCTGATGGAGGCGATGCGCGAGAACGCCGGCCGCGGAGTCGTGCTGCACCAGGCGATCGCGGATCGATTCGGGCTCGGTCCGACCGATCTGAAGTGCCTCGATCTGGCCCGCCACGAGCCGGAGCTCACGGCGGGACGGCTGGCCGAGCTCACCGGCCTGAGCACGTCGGCCGTCACGTCGGTCGTCGACCGGCTCGAACGCGGCGGCTTCGTCGAGCGGCATCGGGACGACCTCGACCGCCGCAAGGTGCTGATCCGTTCGACCGGACGGCACGAGGCGGCGCTGGAGGAGGTCTTCGCCACGGTGGAGTCGGAGTTCCTGGCGGTCGTCTCCGACTACGACGACGACCAATTGGAGAAGTTCGTCGATTTCGTCCGCCGTCTCAACGCGCGGGCGCACCAGGTGACGGCGGCACTCATCGCGCGTCCCCGCGCGTGACCGCGCCGCCGTACGACACGCAGGGCGTCGCACCCGAGTACGCGGGAGCGGACATCAGTGCGCCCCGATTCGGTACGCCACCACGCACCTGACGGACCTGAAGCCGCCCTGCCGGATGAGCCGGCACGAACCCGCCGGCCCCGCAGGCGCCACAGGACGATCACGGGAAGGCGCGGATCGACGCCCCACGATCTTCCTCACACCGCCGGGTGCCGTTTTGTTATGTTCACCGCCCTTGACCCTCCAACATGGACGGGTATAAACACATACGAAACAACATCGAAACGGCGGTGAACCAACACGATGTACGCCGAGGAGCGGCAGCAGGAGATCCTGCGGGCGGCCCGCGACGCCGGCCGGGTCGACGTGGTGACGCTGGCCGAGCGGTTCGGCGTCACGACGGAGACGATCCGCCGCGACCTGACCGCACTGGAGCGCGCGGGCGTCCTGCGGCGCGTGCACGGCGGCGCGATCCCGGTCGAGCGCCTGGGGTTCGAGCCCGCCCTGGCCGCCAGGGACGAGGTGATGACGGCCGAGAAGGAGCGCATCGCCAAGGCCGCCCTGGCCGAACTCCCCGAGGACGGCTCCGTGGTCATCGACGCGGGCTCCACGACGAGCCGGCTCGTGCAGGCACTGCCTCCGGACCGCGAGCTCACCGTCGTCGTGAACTCGCCTCCGCTGGCCACGGTGCTGGCGGCCCGTCCCAACCTGACCGTGCTCATGCTGGGCGGCCGGGTGCGCGGCCGGACGCTGGCCACCGTGGAGGACTGGGCCATCCAGCAGTTGTCGCAGCTCAACGTCGACGTGGCCTTCATGGCCACCAACGGCTGCTCGGTGGCCAAGGGCCTGACCACCCCCGACCCGGCCGAGGCGGCGATCAAGCGGGCGATGATCGCCTGCGCCGATCGCGCCGTCCTGCTGGCCGACCACACGAAGTTCTCCGGCACCTACCTCGCGCGCTTCGCGACGCTCGGCGAGATCGACGTCGTCATCACCGACACCGGGATCGACCCCGACCAGGCCGCCGCGCTGGCCGCCGCCGGACCCGAGGTGGTCCGCGCATGATCCTCACCCTGACCCTGAACCCCAGCCTCGACCGCACGATCGAGGTCGGCGCGCTGACCCGCGGGGCCGTCATCCGGGCGGCCGCCACCCACCTCGACCCCGGCGGCAAGGGCGTCAACGTGTCGCGGGCCCTGCTGGCCAACGACGTCCGGTCGTGCGCGGTCGTCCCGTACGGCGGCAGCGAGGGGCGCCGGCTCCTCGACCTGCTGTCGGCGGAGGGCATCGACATGATCCCCGTGCCGGTGGAGGGCCCCACCAGGTCCAACGTCGCGATCGCCGAGCCGGACGGCACCGTCACCAAGGTGAACGAGCCGGGCACCGCGCTGACCCCCGCCGAGCTGGACACGCTGGCGGGCGCCGTGCTCGACGCCGCACGGTCGGCCGACTGGGTGGTCGCCTCGGGCAGCCTCCCGCCCGGCGTGCCGGTGGACGTCTACGCCGGGCTGTGCCGCCGGTTCGCCGACGCCGGCATCAACCTGGCGGTCGACACGAGCGGCCCCGCCCTCGTGTCCGCCGTCAACGCCGGCCCCGCGCTGGTCAAGCCGAACCGCGACGAGCTCGCCGAGGCCACCGGCACGTCGATCGCCCGTGTCGGCGACGTGCTCGACGCGGTCGGCAAGCTGCGCGCCATGGGCGCGCGGTCGGTCCTGACCAGTCTCGGGGCGGACGGCGCGCTGCTGGTCGACCACGACGAACAGGTCTGGTACGGCGAATGCGCGGTCGAGGAGCCGCGCAGCAGCGTGGGCGCGGGCGACGCCCTGCTGGCGGGCTTCCTCGCCGCGGGGGCCCGCGGCGCGACGGCCCTCGCCGAGGGCCTCGCCTGGGCCGGCGCGGCCGTGGGACTGCCCGGCAGCCGGATGCCCCGCCCGGCCGACATCGATCGCACACACGTCCGGATCGGTCCCCCCGACCCGTCCCGGCCGCTCACGCCACCCCCTCGCTCGGCGCTCGACGGCGCCTGAGCGCGACGCACCGTCCCCACCGATTCACTCGCTTCGCTCGCTCATACCCGGGGGATGAGCGCCACCCCCCACCAACCGGCCAGCCAGGCCGGTCGCCCCGGAAGGAGCACGTCAATGGCCACGCCCTATACCCCCACCGTCAACGGCACCGGTGTGCGGGCCACGATCCAGCGCTTCGGCGGCCATCTCGCCGGGATGATCATGCCCAACATCGGCGCATTCATCGCCTGGGGCCTCATCACGGCCCTGTTCATCCCGACCGGGTGGCTGCCGAACAAGACACTCGCCGAGCTCGTCGGCCCGATAATCAGCACCCTCCTCCCGGTGCTCATCGGTTACACCGGCGGCCGGATGGTCCACGCCCAGCGCGGCGCGGTCGTCGGCGCCGTCGCCACGATGGGCGTGGTCGTCGGGGCGGACGTCCCGATGTTCCTCGGCGCGATGATCATCGGCCCGCTGGCCGCGCTGATCCTCAAGTACGTCGACAGGTTCACCGCCGAGCGGACCAAGGCCGGCTTCGAGATGCTGGTCGACAACTTCACCGCCGGCATCGTCGGCGCGGTGATGGTGATCGCCGGCGTCCTCGCCATCGGCCCGGTCGTGGAGAAGGTCACCGAGGTGGCGGGCAGCGGCGTTGAGTGGCTCATCACCCACTCTCTCCTGCCGATCGCCTCGCTCATCATCGAGCCGGCCAAGGTGCTGTTCCTCAACAACGCGATCAACCACGGCGTGCTCGGGCCGCTGGGCGTCGCCGAGTCGGTCAAGCACGGCAAGTCGATCCTGTTCATGCTGGAGTCCAACCCCGGCCCCGGCCTCGGCCTGCTGATCGCCTACCTGCTGTTCGGCCCGAGGTCACTGCGTCCCAGCACCCCCGCCGCCATGATCATTCACTTCTTCGGCGGCATTCACGAGATCTACTTCCCGTACGTGCTGATGAAGCCGCGCCTGATCCTCGCGGTGATCGCCGGCGGCGCCTCGGGCGTGCTCACCTTCCTGGTCACCGGGGCGGGCCTGGTCGCGACGCCGTCGCCGGGCAGCATCTTCGCCTACATGGCGGTGACCCCGAAGGGCGGCTGGTTCGGCGTGATCGCCGGGATCGTGGTCGCGACGGCCGTCTCCTTCGCCGTCGCCGCCGCGCTGCTGGGCTTCGGCCGCGCCAACGGCGACAAGGCGGACGACCCGGCGCAGGACGCCATCCCGGGCGACACCGACGACATCACCATGACGAGCGACGAGAACCGCGACACAACCGGCGAGACGGCGGCCGAGAGCGTGCCCGCCACCAAGGAGGCGTAGAACCGTGTCCAGCATCGAGGGCAAGGACGTCCGCAAGCTCATCGTGGCCTGCGACGCGGGCATGGGCAGCAGCGTCATGCTGGCGAGCACCCTGCGCAAGCAACTCAAGGGCACCCCGGTCAGCGTGGAGCACACCCCGGTCAACTCGATCCCCGGGGACGCCGACGTGATCGTGTGCCACACCGGGCTGGCCGACCGGGCCAGGGCGAGCGCCCCCGGCGTCGTGCTCGTGCCGTTCCAGGTCTTCATCGGCGACCCGGCCGTGGGACGGGTCGTCACCGCCATCAAGAACGGGGGCACGATCGATGGCTGACCGGGCCGGCACGGCCCCGCTCCCCCTCGATCCCCGCGCCGTACGGACGGCCGCGACCGCGGCGGACATCGAGGACGCCATCCGGCAGTGCGGAGCGGTCCTCCAGGAGGTCGGCGCGGTGGACGGGAGCTACACCGAGGCCATGCTCGAACGCGAGCGGTCGATCTCCACGTACGTCGGCGAGGGCGTCGCCATCCCCCACGGCACGCTGACCTCGAAGGAGGCGGTCCGCCACGACGCCGTCTGCGTGCTGCGCTTCCCCGAGGGCGTCGACTGGCACGGCGAGCGGGTGACGGTGTGCGTCGGCATCGCGGCCCGCGGGGACGGCCACCTGCGCCTGCTGTCGCAGCTCGCCCAGATCCTGCTCGACCCGGACCGCGCCGCGGCCCTGCGCGCGGCCACCGAGGTCGACGAGGTCATCTACCTGCTGCAACCGGACGGAGAGGAAGACTCCGAGTGAAAGTCGCCCGTTTCCACGCTCCCGGGGACATCCGCCTGGAGGAGGTACCCGAGCCCGTCGCCCGCCCCGGCGAGGTCAAGATCCGCGTGCGCAACTGCTCGACGTGCGGCACGGACGTGAAGATCTACCGGTTCGGGCACCACCACATCAGGCCGCCCCGTGTGATGGGCCACGAGATCGCCGGGGAGATCGTGGAGCTCGGCGAGGGCGTCACCGGCTGGAGCCCCGGCGACCGGGTGCAGGTGATCGCCGCGATCCCGTGCGGCCGGTGCGAGGAGTGCCGCCGGGGCCACCTCACGGTCTGCCCCAACCAGGAGTCGATGGGCTACCACTACGACGGCGGCTTCGCGCAGTACATGGTCGTGCCGGCCAAGGTGCTCGCCGTGGACGGGCTCAACCGCATCCCCGACGGGGTGGGGTTCGCCGAGGCGTCCCTCGCCGAGCCGCTCGCCTGCGTGCTCAACGGGCAGGAACTGGCCCGCGTCGGCGAGGGCGACGATGTGGTCGTGGTCGGCTCGGGCCCGATCGGCTGCCTGCACGTGCGGCTGGCCCGCTCGCGCGGCGCGGCCCGGGTGTTCCTCGCCGACCTGAACGCCGAACGCCTCACGATGGCCGCCGACCTCGTACGGCCGGACGCGGCGATCTGCTCGGGAGAGACCGACCTCGTGGACGAGGTGCTCAAGCTGACCGGAGGCCGGGGCGCCGACGTGGTGATCACGGCGGCGGCCTCCGGCGCGGCCCAGCGGCAGGCGTTGCAGATGGCCGCGCGGCAGGGCCGGATCAGCTTCTTCGGCGGGTTGCCGAAGGACGACCCGATCATCGCCTGCGACTCCAACCTGGTGCACTACCGGGAGCTGACCATCGTCGGCGCCAACGGGTCAAGCCCGGCGCACAACGCCCGCGCCCTGCGGCTCATCGCCGACGGAGCGGTGCCGGTCGCCGACCTGATCACCCATCGCCTCGGCCTGGACGAGGTCATGGACGCCATCGACGTCGTCGCCCGCGGCGCCGCCATCAAGGTCACCATCGAGCCCTGAAGCCGAGCCCCGAAGCCGAGCTTTGAAATCAAGCCCTGAGAGGAACACGATGCCGGAAAGGACAGTGGCGGTCGCCTCGCGCTCCGGCCTGCACGCCCGCCCCGCCAAGATCTTCGTCGAGGCGGCGGCGCGGCAGGCGGTGCCCGTGCGCATCCGCGTGGGCGACGGGAAGGTCGTCCCCGCCAACAGCATGCTGGGCGTGCTCACCCTCGGGGCCGGGCACGGCACCGAGGTCACCCTGGAGGCCGACGGCCCGGGGGCGGAGGAGGCCCTCGCCGCCCTCGCGGACCTCCTGTCCCGCGACCTCGACGCCGAAGGGGCCGAAGGGGCCCCGGATGCCGGAGCCGGAGCCGCCGGGGCCGCCTGACGGTGCCGAGGGCCCCGGCCGCCCGGCCGGGCGCGTCCCCGCACCGCGTCCCCCGCGGCCGTCCTCGCCCGATGGCCGCCGCGCTCCCCTTCGTGGAGACTGGGAGAGCGGGAAGGAGGACCAGTCGATGGCGGCGCGGACACGACGGACGACGGACGCGGACGAGCGCGAAGAGCGCGAAGAGTCACGCTTCCTGCACCGGCGGCCCGCTCCAGCGCTGCGTCCGCTGGTCGCGTGGTACACCGGCTATCGCGAGGCCGGAGTCCCGCCCGCCACGCACCGCGGACTTCCGTCGCCCTACCTGACGGTGATCGTCACGCTCGACGACCCGCTCGTCGTCGCGGCGCACCCCGATCCGCGCACCCCGCCCGGGTCGTACGACACGCTGATCGGCGGGCTGCACACCAGCCCCGCGCTGATCACGCACGACGGGCGGCAGTCGGGCGTGCAGCTCGCGCTGACGCCGCTCGGCGCGCGGGCCCTGCTCGGGCTGCCCGCCGGGGAGCTGTCGGGGCTCGACCTGGACGGCGCCGAGGTGCTCGGCCGGCGGGCGGGCGAGCTGCGCGAGCGCCTGCTGGAGGCGCCCGGCTGGGACGAGCGCTTCGCGGTCCTCGACGCGGTCCTGTCCCGCCACGCCCGCCCCACGCGGGCGCATCCGGCCGAGGTGGCGCGGGCGTGGCGGCGGATGCTGGCCGCCGGCGGGCAGGTCACCGTGTCCGGTCTCGCCCGCGAGGTGGGCTGGAGCACCAGACACCTGAACGGCCGGTTCCGTGAGGAGATCGGCCTGTCCCCCAAGGAGGCGGCGCGGGTCGTGCGGTTCGACCGGGTCCGCCGCCTGCTCCGCGTCCACTACCAGCCCCGGGGCGCGGTGGCGTCCGGACGGCGGCGCACGCTGGCCGACGCGGCGGCCGAGTGCGGGTTCTACGACCAGGCGCACCTCGCCCGCGAGTTCGGCGCCCTCGCCGGGTGCTCCCCCAGCCGGTGGCTGGCCGAGGAGGGCGGCCATGGCAGTGAGCTGTTCCGAAACGTCCAAGCCGGGGCGGGGGACGGCTCGCCAGACTCGGTGGCATGAACGACACCACACCAGCACCGCAGGTATGGCCCACGCTGCGGGCCAGGAACGCACGCGCCCTGATCGCCTTCCTCGACGAGGCGTTCGGCTTCGAGGAGACCGCCGTGTACGGCGAGGGCGACCGCGTCGACCACGCCCAGCTCTCCTGGCCGCACGGCGGCGGGATCATGCTGGGCAGCGTCCGGGACACGCCGGACGACAAGTGGAGCCTCACCCCCGGCTCGTTCGGCGCGTACGCCGTGACCGACGACCCGGACGCGTTGTTCGCCCGGGCGACCGCCGCGGGGGCGCGGGTCGTCCAGGAGCCGTACGACACCGACTACGGCTCCCGCGAGTTCGTCGTCCGCGACCCGGAGGACAACCTCTGGTCGTTCGGCACCTACCGCGGCGAGCCGCGGAAGGCGGCCCTTTAAACGTCGTCTCATTCGGTGAGACGGCGGTGGCGAATAGGGGCGGCAGCGATGGCGCCGACGTTCGTAGCGGCGGTGGAGACGGCGGCGGGGTCTCGCGTCTACGTCTCCGCGTCCGTGGCCGGCGCCGTCGTCCGCGTCGCGCGCACCGATCGCAGGATGACGAACATACAGGCCGTCCCGGCCGCACCGGCTCCGCAGATCACCGCGTACGGAGGAATGAACGCGGCGACGGCGCCGCCGGCGGTCACGCCGAGCCCCTGGAGGGTCATGAGCCCGGCGCCCAGCAGGGACATGGCGCTGCCCCGCACCGTCGCAGGCACCGCGTGTACGAACCACTGGTCCATGCCGAGCGTGTAGGCGGCGCACAGCCCGGTGAGCAACAGGAGCGCGACCGCGAGCGGCAACGGCGGATGGACGGCGAACGCCGCCATCGGCAGCATCGACCCCGCTGCCAGCGGCAGCGCGATCCGCTCGCGGGCGGCCGCCCCGAGCAGGGTGCCGGCCAGCACCTCGCCCGCCGCGGTTCCCGCGGGCATCGCGGCCATGATGAGCCCGAACCCCGCCGAGCCCGCACCCGCGGCGTCCGCGAAAGGCGCGGCGGTTCCTTCGGCGACGATGAAGAACATCGGCGGGATCCACCACATCAGCAGCAGCGCCCGGATTCGGGGGGCGCCGAGCAACGACCGGGTGGAGGCGATCGAAGCGCGCATCATCGCCCCGCCCCCCGATGCCCGGGCCGGGCGGCCGCGCGTGCCGAGACGCAGGAGCAGCGCGGAACCGAGAAAGGTCGCGACGGTCACGAGAAGCGCGGTGCGGGGTGACAGCCATACCAGGGCCAATCCGCCGAGTCCGTAGCCGATGATCTGGGACCCCTGCGAGACCATCCGCACCAGCGAGCGGCCCAGGACGTACAAGTCATCCGGCAGGATGTCGGCCAGGCTCGCCGCCCGGGTGCCGGTGAACAGGGGCGACATCATCGAGACGGCGAAGCGGAGGACGAACAACACCGCGAGCGGAGTCACCGGAACGGCCATCAACGTCACGCAGCCGGCCGAGAGCAGGTCGCAGGCCACCAGCACCCGGCGGGCGGGGTATCGGTCGGCGACACCGGAGAGCAGGATCCCGCTGAGAGCGTAGGGCAGGAAGCCGAGGGCGAGGACGAGCGCGGTCAGCGGCGCCGAACCGGTCTGCCGGAATACCAGCACGGCCAGCGAGGCGTCGGCGAAGACGCTTCCCAGCATGGAAAGGACATGGGCCGTGAAAATCGCCCGGAATTCTTTGACCGCGAACACGGCGCCGTATCCGGCTTTGACGCGTGCTCGGCTTCGTGAGGCCGCTGAGGCGTCCTGGGATTCGGTCGTGGAGGAGGGCTCTGCCATGCGGAGATTCGCTTTTCCCTGTCATGACGGTCACAGCAGGCATCCGCGGGCGCCGAAGCCGGATCCGAGGGGCGGCACGACGGCCACGGCATTCTGCCCCTCGGACCCGGCACGACGATCTCGTGACCGAATCGGACTGAGATCAACTTCTTGGGTCATGCCTGATTAGGCGGGGAACCAGCCCTTGGGGAACGACGTCATGGCAATTCACCTCCCTATAGGCAGGCAGTCTCATGTGGCGGGGATGGTCGCGGGGGAATGCGTCAACCGCGATCGCGGGCGTGACACGACCCCCGACTAACCTGAACAACTATGTTCGAGTTTCACTCTAGCAGTTAAGTTGTACATCAGTGTTCGGATTGATGCGTGACAAGGGTCACAGCGCGCTGCCGCTGTGAAGAGGAGAGGTGAGTCACTCCGCGGGGTCCGGGCCGGTGACGGTCTTACCGCCGAGCATGGTGGTGATCACCTGCGTGCCGGGAAGCTCGTCGAGTGGGCAGGCGAGCGGGTCGCGGTCGAGGATGACCAGGTCGGCGTGGTTACCGGGTCGCAGCGAGCCGATGTCGTCCCAGCGAAGGACGTGGGCGGCTTCGCTGGTCCACATGGCCAGTGCCCGGCGGCGGCTGATACCGGGGGTCGCCGCGGCGTTGCCGCTGGCGGCATAGCGGGGTTCGACGGCCAGAGCGATGTGTTCGAAGACGTTCTTGGGTCCCCAGTCGGTGCCGGCGGCGACGTGCAGGCCGGCGTCCAGGAGCCGGGCGAGGGGGATGAAGTCGGGGAGCAGGTGGTCGCCGAACCGTTCGCGAACGAGCTCTCCTTTGCCCCAGGAGAATGACATGGTGGTGGTGATGTCGAGGCCGAGGGCGGCGGCGCGTCGCACCAGGTCGGGTTCGGCGAAGGAGAAGTGCTGCAGCAGCCAGGCCCGGCCGTCGGTGGTCAGGGGCACGTGCCCGAGCTCTTCGAGCCGGCCGAGCAGGCCGTCGATCTCGGCTTGGCCTGAGGTGACGATGTTGAGGCGCACCCCCTTCTCGTGGCAGTACCGGATCGCCTGACCGACCTTTTCCGGGCTCACGGTGGACCGGCCTCGGGTCTGCCTGCCGTACGGGTCCTGGTATGCCTCGCGCATGCGGGCGAATCCCGGCCAGCACGGGCCGTACGGCGAGACGGTGACGCCGTCGACGCGGAACATCCGATCCGAGCGGTCGGTGAGGTCGCGAGCCCGGTCCAGCCGCTCCCGATAGCCGGGGGGTTGCAACGGGTCGCTCCACACCACCCCGAAGGGCTCGGCCTCTGGGGAGCACAGCACCCTGAGGGTGAGCTGGTCCTGGTCGCGCAGCGACCGGTAGAACTCGATGAGCGAGAAGGTCATCAGGTGCGCCTCGTACACGGCGGTGACGCCGAGGGCGTTGAAGGCGCGCATCGCCCGCCGCGTCCCGGGGACGATCGCCTCGGGCTGCAGCAGCGGAAGCCGGCGGAGCAGGCCGTTCATGAACGGGTCGTCGCAGTAGTAGTTGGTCACCGAGCCGTGCAGGCGTCCGGTCGGGCGGCCGGCCGGGTCCTTCTCGATCCAGACGTCGCCGACGCGATCCGGCGTGACGTGGCTGATGTCCAGCAGGTCGAGCGCGAGGCTGTTCATGGCGCAGACGTTCGGTACCACCGGTGCCCATGCCTGGATGAACACCGGATGCCGAGGCGCCGCGCGGTCGAGGACGTCGCGGTGCGGCAGGACGCCCTCGACCAGATCGCGGTAGGACCGGCGGATGAAGTAGTGCGGTTCGCCGACGGGAGTGGTCATGATCCACTCACCCGGTGGGGTCACGGCCGCCCGGGCGGCGATCCGGGCCACGATGTCCTCGTGGGAGCTCGCGTCCGTGAGGTCGACCAGCGGCTCGGCGAGCGCGCCGAAGTGCATCAGGTGCGGGTGGGTGTCGATCAGGCCGGGGATGACGATGCCGCCGCCCAGGTCGGCCACCCGGGCGCCGGTCCCGGCCTGAGCGCGGACGGTGTCGCTGTCGCCCACGGCCAGCACCCGGCCGTCGCGGATGGCGATGGCCTCGGCGATGGTGCCGCGTTCGTCGCAGGTGATGATGCGGCCGCCGTCCAATACGGTCGTGTCCATTGGTCCTCCGTGCTTCCGTTGCCGGTCTCTGATGGGCGCCTCCTTCAGACCCGTCCGAAGGTGCGGCCGAGCAGCACGTAACCCAACGCGTACGGGGCGGCGCCGATGATCTCGATGACGGATGTGATCACCGAGTGCGGTCCGAAGCCGAACAGGGACGCGGTTCCGCCGATCGCGTAGACGACGCCGCCGAATCCCAGGAGCAGGCCGGTCCACCGTTGTCCGTACCGGTTGAGCAGCAGGGCGAGCAGCACGTATCCCAGCGGGAAGACGATGTTCGCGGCCAGCACGATGATGCCGCCCTCGATGTCGATGTCCTTGGAGGTGTGCACGAGGTCGGGCGCGTACCTGGCCGTCACCGGGTTGTGGCCGCCGTCGAAGACGATCAGACCGAACCAGAGCATGGTCCCGACCAGCGCGGTGTACAGCGTGGTGAGTCCGCGCGGACCGAACCTGTTCATGACCAGGGCCAGGACACCGGCCAGGCAAGTCGCCTGGACCAGCAGGCTGATGGCCTCCATGGAATGAGTGAAGGCATACCACTGGGCGCCCGCCGCGATGTCGTGCCCGTCCCGGGCCGGGTGCAGGATGACGGTGAGCAGGAAGAACGGGCCCCCGATCATCGCGGTGAGCCTCACCATCCCCCGTACGTACCGGGTGTCGTCCTCGGCGCCGTGGTGGCGGAGGGGCCGGGGCGGTGTCGTCGTGCCGGCGTCATCGTGCGCCGAGCGGTGGGTACTCATCGTCGTTCTCCTGGATCTCGTTGCATTGCGGGTGCGCGTCTGGTGCGCGACTCGGCGGGGCGTGTGGCGCCGCGCCGACGCGTGCGGCCCTCGCGGGCACGACCAACGCGCTCAGCGCGGCGGCGGCCGACGCGACGACGGCGCCGACCGGGAAGGCCAGGGTGACGCCGGTCGTGCCGTAGGCGGCGACGGTGGACAGGACGGCGACCCCGAGTGCGCCGCCGAGCCGGTGGAAGGTGTTGACGATTCGGGAGTTAACCTGAACAACCATGTTCAGGTTTCAGGTTAGCACCTAAGTCGTACGCAAATGTTCGGGTTTGGGTGGCGAAGTCTCCAGGTCGCTGTCACCGGGAAGAGGCGTGCGCGGTCGCGGCACGGCGGTGAGGAGGTCTTGCGCCTTGAGAGGTCATCCGGCGGAGACCATGCCGAGCCGCGCCGCCGCGGCATAAGGGTGCGCGGCCAGGGCGGACCGGTGACGTCGGCGGTTACGGGGCCGGCGTGGGCACGGCCCTGCCGGGCGCGGTGAGGGCGGCGAGCAGCGTCGCCGAGATGACCCGCGCGGCGTCGTCGGCGTCCAGCCTGCCGGCGGCGGTGTCCTCCACCGCGGCGTGCATCAGGCTGAACACGGTCGTGACGAGCCACCTCGCGGGCAGGTCGTCGCGGAAGGCGCCGGCGCGTCGCCCGCGATCGATGATCGCCTGGACCCTTTGCAGGGTCCGGTCGTGGACGGCCAGGATCCGCTCCGGGGGCAGTTCGCGCTGCGCGGCCTGAAGCACGGAGTGAAACTGGTGGACGATCTGCCACGAGGCGCCGACGAGCCGGGTCAGCGCCTGGCAGGGGTCACCGGTGGTGTCGGTCGCGTCGAGCGCGGCGTCGGACTGCTCCATCGTGCGCGTCAGGACGGCGTCGACGAGATCCGCCCGGGTTTTGAAGTGCCCGTAGAGCGTGACCCGGCCGACCCCCGCCGCCTTGGCGATGTCGGCGACGCTGGCGTCGGCGTCGCGGGCCAGGCAAAGCTGGGCCGCGTCCAGGATGGACCTGATGTTGCGCCGGGCGTCGGCTCGCCGCTCGGCCTGCGCCGCGGGGCGCTGCGCGGACCGCGACCTGTCACCGGCGCCGCGCGGTGTGGCTGCCATTTCCGCTCCTGTGCTCCCTGAGCCGACGTTCCCGAGCAACTCGAACAGTGTAGTTCACGTTGCCAGGACGCGAGCGAGCCGTCACAGGGTCAAGCGCGCCGAACGCGCGCTAACGAGTGAGGTAGGGGATTCCCCACCATGGTTTCGGCGGTGCGCGGGATGGGTTGTGATCACCGCCGGAACCTACCGTCATCGCCATGACAAACCCCCTCTCCAAGCGACTCCTCGCCGCCGCGGCCTGCGCCGCCCTGGCGGTCACCGTGCTCTCCGTTCCCGCCACCGCCTCCGCCGCGATCACCCGGCCCGCCGCCACCGCCGTCACCGCGGTCGCCGCCGAGGCCCCGCGGGGCGCGATCGTGTCGGCGACCCGCCTCGACCGGCTGTCGCCCGCCCAGGTCTCCGCCACCCTGCGCGCCGCCGGATTCCCCGCGCCGGAGCACCCGCTCGGCGTCGACGTCCACCGGGTCGTCTACCGGACCATCGGCACCGACGGGGCGCCCACGACCGCCAGTGGCGTGGTGGCCCTGCCCCGCTCCCGGGACGGGCGCCTGCCGTTCGCGGTCTACGAGCACGGGACGCTCCCCACCAAGCGCTACGCGCCGTCGGTCTCGGCGGACGGCGACGGCCGGCTGGTGCCCGTCATGTTCGCCGCCGCCGGCTTCGCGGGGCTGGCGCCCGACTACCTCGGTCTCGGCCTCGGGCCGGGCCGGCACCCGTACATGGACACGGCGTCGGAGGTGACGGCCTCGGCCGACCTGCTGCGCGCCGCCCGCGATCTCGCCGCCCGGCACGGCCGGACCCTCGACGGCCGGGTGATGGTCACCGGCTTCTCCCAGGGCGGGCAGGCCGCGATGGCGCTGGGCCGCGCGCTCCAGCAGGGCGCCGTGCCCGGTCTCCGGCTCGCCGCGCTCGCCCCGATCAGCGGGCCGTACGCCGTGGAGCGGGCCGAGCTGCCCGCCGTCCTGTCCGGGGACATCGAGCCGCACACCGCGACGTTCTACCTCGCGTACTGGATCACCTCGATGAACCGCCTCCACCACCTGTACGACACGCCCGGCCAGGCGTTCCGCGCGCCGTACGACACGACGGTGGAGGGGCTCTTCGACGGGCTGCACACCGAGGAGCAGATCGCCGCCGCGCTCCCGGCGAGTCCGGCCGAGCTGCTGACCGGCGAGTTCATGGACCTGGTCAGGCAGCCCACCGGCGCTTTCCTCGAAGCGCTGCGCACCGGCGACACGACCTGCACCGGCTGGCGGCCCCGGGTCCCGGTCACGCTGTACGCCTCCCGGGGCGACCGCGACGTGGCGATCGCCAACTCCCGGCTGTGCCGCGACGACCTGGCGGCGGGCGGGGCCGAGGTGCGCCTGGTGGACGTCGGAGCCGTGGACCACGTGAACGGCGCCCTGCGGTCCCTCCCCCGCGTGCTCCGGGCGTTCCAGGATCTCCTCTCCTGAGAGCGCCGGGACGAATACCCCGACAAAAAGCGGAAAGGGGAGTCTTGAAGAGGACAAACAACTCAAATGAGATCAAATAGCGAGAGGAGCCGTCCCATGACGGACGTGTCGAGCAAGGGACCGGAGCCTGGGGACGAGCGTCCGGTGCTGACCAACCGTCAAGGGCACCCGGTCTACGACAACCAGAACCAGCGGACGGTCGGCGCGCGCGGCCCGGCCACTCTCGAGAACTACCAGTTCCTGGAGAAGATCAGTCACTTCGACCGGGAGCGCATCCCGGAACGGGTGGTGCACGCGCGCGGCACGACGTCGTACGGCTTCTTCGAGGCGTACGGCATGTGGGGCGACGAGCCGATCGCCCGGTTCACGAGGGCGAAGCTGTTCCAGGAGACCGGCAAGCGCACCGACCTGGCGGTGCGGTTCTCGACCGTGATCGGCGGGCGGGACTCGTCCGAGTGTGCCCGCGACCCGCGCGGCTTCGCCGTGAAGTTCTACACGGAGGACGGCAACTGGGACCTCGTAGGGAACAACCTCGCGGTGTTCTTCATCCGCGACGCCATCAAGTTCCCCGACGTGATCCACGCGCTCAAGCCGGACCCGGTCACGTTCCGGCAGGAGCCGAACCGGATCTTCGACTTCATGTCGCAGAGCCCGGAGAGCATGCACATGCTGGTCAACCTGTTCAGCCCGCGCGGCATCCCGGCGGACTACCGGCACATGCAGGGCTTCGGGGTCAACACCTACAAGTGGGTGAACGACCGGGGCGAGACCGTGCTCGTGAAGTACCACTGGATGCCCAAGCAGGGAGTCAGGAGCATGACGGCCGAGGACGCCGCCCGCATCCAGGCACACGAACTGGGCCACGCCACGAAGGACCTGCACGACGCCATCGAGCGCGGCGACTATCCGGAGTGGGAGCTGCTCGTCCAGATGATGAGCGACGACGAGCACCCCGAGCTGGACTTCGACCCGCTGGACGACACCAAGGTCTGGCCGGAGGAGATCTTCCCGGCCAAGCCGGTCGGGCGGATGGTCCTGAACCGGACGTTGGACAACGTCTTCGCCGAGAACGAGCAGATCTCCTTCGGCACCGGCGTCCTCGTCGACGGGCTGGACTTCTCCGACGACAAGATGCTGGTGGGCCGCACGTTCTCCTACAGCGACACCCAGCGCTACCGCGTCGGGCCGAACTACCTGCAGCTGCCGGTCAACCAGGCCAAGAACGCCGACGTGCGGACCAACCAGCGCGACGGCTTCATGACCTACCACCAGGATCGGGGAGGCGAGAACCCGCACGTCAACTACGAGCCGTCCATCACCGGCGGACCGCGCGAGGGACAGTTCCCGACGCACGACGAGCAGGGCCCGGAGATCGTCGGCAGGCTCACCCGCAAGCGCATCCCGCGGACCAACGACTACAAGCAGGCGGGCGAGCGCTACCTGCTCATGGAGCAGTGGGAGCGCGACGACCTGGTGGAGAACCTGACCACCATGCTGTCGCAGTGCGACCGGCCGATCCAGGAGCGCATGGTGTGGCACTTCCTGCTGGTCGAGGACGACCTCGGGCTGCGCGTCGGCGAGGGGCTCGGAATCACGCCGGACGACGTCAAGCACCTGGAGCCGCTGGCGAGCCAGGACCTGACCGACGAGGACAGGGAGCGCCTGTCCAACCTCGGCAAGAACGGCCCGCGCGACGTCTCGGGGCTGAAGATGACGCACTGCGTCCCCGACGAGCGGGCGACGATACCCGCGATGTGAGAGCCGCCGTGCGGATCAGGGCCCGGCCCGGACCTCCGAGCCGGGCCCTGACACGTCCGCACCCGCGTGGGCCGCTACCCTACGGGAAGGCCGCGATGTTGAGGAGTGTGCGACTATGCGCGTTATTGATGCTTTCCGTCAGGCGTACGGCGGCGATCCCGCCGGGGTCTGGCACGCGCCCGGCAGGGTCAACCTGATCGGGGAGCACACCGACTACAACGACGGCTTCGTGCTGCCGTTCGCGGTGCCGTGGGGCGTCACCGCGGCCGTCAGCCCCCGCGAGGACCACACCGTCCGGATCTCCTCGCTGCAGGCCCCCGGCGAGGAGCAGGTGCTTGAGGACGTCGAGCGGGCCGAGGGCTGGGCCCGCTACCCCGCCGGAGTCGTCTCGATCCTGCGCGGCGCCGGGCTGCCGGTGCGCGGCGCCGACATCGTGATCGACGGCGACGTGCCCAAGGGCGCGGGGCTGTCCTCCAGCGCGGCGCTGGAGGTGTCCGTCGGACTCGCCCTGAGCGACCTGTACGGCCTCGGCCTGGAGCCGATGGAGCTGGCCAGGCTGTGCCAGAAGGCCGAGAACGAGTTCGTCGGCATGCCGTGCGGGATCATGGACCAGGCGGCCTCGGCGCTGAGCAAGGAGGGGCACGCGCTGTTCCTCGACTGCCGCTCGCTGGCCGGCCGCGCCGTTCCGTTCGACCTGTCGGCGTACGGCCTGCAGATCCTCATCATCAACACCGGCGTGCACCACGAACTGGCCGACGGGCAGTACGCCAAGCGGCGCCAGGACTGCGAGAACGCCGCCAAGCACCTCGGCGTCCCGTCGCTGCGGGACGTCACCGACCTCGCCGCGGCCCTGTCGAGGCTCAGCGGCGACGAGCGGGCCCGCACCCAGCACGTCGTCACCGAGAACCACCGGGTGGAGGCCGTCATCGGACTGCTGCGGGCGGGAGCCGTACAGGAGATCGGCGCCCTGCTGAACGCCTCACACCTGTCTCTCCGCGACCAGTACCAGGTCTCCTGCCCGGAACTGGACGTGGCGGTGGAGGGCGCGATCAAGGGCGGCGCGCGCGGGGCGCGGATGACCGGCGGCGGCTTCGGCGGCTCGGCCATCGCGCTCGTCGCCGACGACCGGGTGGACCGGGTCCGCGCCACCGTGGAGCAGGCCTACGCCGAGCGCGGCTGGGCCGCGCCGACGTTCCTGCCCGCCACCCCGGCGGCCGGCGCCCACCGCCTCCGCTGAGTCCTATCCCAGGGGCGGGAAGTCCGGCGGCCGGCGTTCGAGGAAGCTCGCCACTCCCTCGGCGAAGTCCGGCCGCCGGAACGACTCCGTCATCAGCCGTACGGCCTCGTCCCTGGCCTCGTCGAGCCCCGCCTGCCAGCCGCCCCAGATCTGCCGCTTGATGATCGCCATCGAGGCGGGCGAGCACTGGGTGGCAAGCTCCTTCGCGTACGCGACGGCCTCGGCGAGCAGCCGCTCCCCCGGCACGGCCCGTACGGCGAGGCCCATGGCGCATGCCTCGGCACCGGTGAAGACGCGCCCGGACAGCAGCAGGTCCATGGCGCGGGCCTGCCCGGCGAGCCGGGGCAGGATCCAGCCGAGGCCGTACTCCGCGATGAGCCCGCGCCGGGAGAACGCGGTCGTCCACTTGGCGTCGTCGGCGGTGACGACCACGTCGCACACGAGCGCGTGGACCATCCCCAGACCGGCGCAGGCGCCGTTGACCGCGGCGACGACCGGCGTCCGCAGGGTGGTGGGGA
Organism: Microbispora catharanthi; assembly: GCF_006334915.2. GTDB lineage: Bacteria > Actinomycetota > Actinomycetes > Streptosporangiales > Streptosporangiaceae > Microbispora > Microbispora catharanthi. The sequence continues at coordinate 92,964 of NZ_VDMA02000025.1, read as the reverse complement.
AGGTGGTCAGCCTTTTGTCCTGCTCATCGGCGTACGTGCCCGCCTGCAGGGCCGTCAGGTCGGCGAAGTCGGCCCCGGCGCAGAAGCCCTTTCCCGCGCCGGTCACCACGATCGCCCGTACGGACGGGTCGAGGTCGGCCTCCTCCAGCAGGTCGAAGTAGCGCCGTCCCATCTCGGCGGTCCAGGCGTTCAGCCGTTCCGGCCGGTTCAACGTCAGGATCCGCACACCGCCGTCGTCCTCGGACAGCACCACCATGTTCACCCTCCCTCACCCGAACTATGTTCTACACCACGGGAGGGCGGTGGACGTAGGCCGGCGTGAGCCGTACGTCGTCGTAGTAGCGGTGGAAGACCGGCGTCGCGGCGCCGGACAGGGGAGGCACGATCCAGGACCAGTCCGCGGGGCAGACGCGCCCGCTGCGCTCCTCCCGCTCCAGATGGGTCAGGAACCGCCGCGCCTCGGTGTGGTGGTCGGTGATCGTGACGCCGTCCTCCGCGAAGGAGTGCAGCACGGCGACGTTGAGCTCCACCAGCGCCTGGTCGCGCCAGAGCGTCCGCTCGTGGGAGGTGTCGAGGCCGAGCCGCTCGGCGACCACCGGAAGCTGGTCGTAGCGGTCCCGGTCGGCGAGGTTGCGCGCGCCGATCTCGGTTCCCATGTACCAGCCGTTGAACGGCGCGCACGGATAGGCGACCCCGCCGATCTCCAGCGACATGTTCGAGATCGCCGGCACGGCATGCCATTTGAGGCCCAGGTCGGCGAACCACGGGAAGGCCGGGTGCCGCAGGGGCACCTCCAGGACCGCCTCGTGCGGCACCTCCCGCAGGACCAGGGCGCCCTTGGCCTCCACGACCAGCGGCAGGACGTCGAACCTCGTGCCCTCCCCCCGCCAGCCCATCCGCAGGGCCCGCTTGGTGATCTCCGCGTTCGCCGGGTCGCCGAGGACGGAGCCGTCCTCGCGGGTGTACCCGGCATACCGGATGAGCTGGTCGTTGAGGATTCGCGGCGCCCGCTCCCCCGGCCGGTCGGGGGCGAGCACCGTGATGGCGGGGCGGATCCTGCCCCTCCCGGTGGCCGCCCTGAGGTGCTCGACGCACTCCTCGGCCACGCCGTCGGCGGTGTCCACGTGCCGCCGGTCACGGACCTGCAGCGACCGCCAGTAGAGGCGCCCGATGCACCGGTTGCTGTTGCGCCACGCCACCCGCGCGCCGAAGGTCAGCTCGCCCGTGGTGTGCGTGTACGTCCCCGTCTGGTCGATCTCCGCGAGGACCTCCCGGAGCCGGGGCTCCACCGGGCCCGCCACCGGGTTCTCCGCGTGGTGGAGCCGGATGAAGTTCTCCGCCTCCCGCCAGTCGATCTCCTCCCCGCGCTCCCGTACGGGCGCGGGGGTCTTTTTCGATTTCCGCCAAGTCAGCACGACCGCCACACACTTCGCGCTCACGGGCGCCCCGCGCCGGTTCCGGGCCGGCGGCGACACCCTTCCCGCAGTGGCCCTCACCCCACTGCGCCGTCCGTGGTCCGCGGCAGCCGCGACCGGTACGGCCACGGCGATCACATTTTCCGCGATGTCCCCGGATTTGTCCGCCAAATCCCCACACCGGTGCGGTCAGTCTCCGGTGGCGACGACGCCGGCCTTCTCGATCATCAGTACGGCGCTGCGGACGGGGACGACGGGCCGGTGCGACATCCCGGCCGGGACGGTGAACGCCTGCCGGGGACCGAGCTCGACGGTGTCGGCACCCTCCAGCTCGATACGGAACAGCCCGTCCAGGACGAAGAAGAACTCATCCTGCTCGTCGTGCTTGTGCCAGTGGAACTCGCCGTGCATCACCCCCAGCCGCACCCAGACGTCCCCGACCTGGATGAGGGTCTGGTTGTACCAGGGGTCGTCGACCTGGTCGATCAACGCTTGGACGTCCATCGCCTGCAGGGTGGTGAACAGCGGCTGGTAGTGGATGGCGTACCGCCCGATCCCGGCTGCCGCTTCGCGGGCGAGTAGGCGTTCTCCGTGACGGCGGCGTCGAGTCCGCGCCGCGGAGACATGTGCCGTTCCTCCGTGGAGAGCAACACTGGAGAGCAACACAAAAACCCCGGGGCGGTGGTCTGTGACCACCGCCCCGGGGTGAAATGCTCCCGCGATAGGACTCGAACCTATAACCTGCCGGTTAACAGCCGGCTGCTCTGCCGATTGAGCTACACGGGATCGTGCTCTTACTGCTGTTACTGCCTGCTCCGCTCGTTCCGGCCTTTCGGCTTTCCTTGCGGCGCGGAACTAGATTAGCGCACTCCGGGGGGTGTCTGTCACATCGATTCCGTCCGCGAGTCGTCGGGTCTTGATCGGCGTACGGCAAAGAGCGCCCGGACGGCCCGGGAGCCCGCCCGGGCGGGGCCGGAACGGCTGCTGTTGGATAGAGACAGGCCCTCGGGGTAGGGGGGCGGGGAACACGAGCGCGGAGGTGGAAGATGCGATACAAGGCGATGTTCGCCACCGGGCTGGCCGTCGGCTACGTCCTCGGCACGCGGGCCGGGCGTGAGCGCTACGAGCAGATCAAGCGTTTCGCGCAGCGGTTCGCGGACAGCCCCACGGTGCAGGAGGCGGCGGGGCTGGTCGGCGCCCAGGCCTCGAAGGTGGCGGGCAAGGCCAAGGACTTCGCGGGCGACAAGGTGCCGTTCCTGAAGAAGACGGAGACCTGGGAGCAGGCCGACAGGACCGACCGGGTCGGCACGGCCACCGGCTGGCCGGCCGGCGCCGACCAGATCCCCTGATCCGCCCCCGAGACCGGACGGGTGCCGGTCCGGCTCCGTCTCCCCATGGAGGACCGGCCCGGACGGTGCGTGCCGTGCCATCGGCGGGCCCCCGGCATCACGCCGGGGGCCCGCCGCGTCAGACGCCGAGGCTGCGGCGCACCTCTTCGAGGGCCTGCTCGGCGTGGGCGCGCAGGCCCGGGTCGTCGGCGTCGAGCCCGGGGTCGAAGATGAACTCCCAGCGCGGGGTGTCGTAGCCGGGGATCCGGCGGGCGACAAGGCGCACTCCCCCACGGCCGTTGATGGTCACATGGCGACTCGCGACGATCGTCGAGGTCACCCGCTCACGGATCGTCTCCGGCAGTCTGCCCGGCTCGGGCAGGAGAGCCCGGTGGACGGCCCCGTCCGTCATCGTGACCGTCACGCCCTCCTCGTCCCACACGGCCTTGTCCATCAGGTGCCACGCCAGGCGCGGCCCGTCCGGCAGGTGCAGCGCCCGGGTGGTGGCGACGATGTGGCCGCCCTCCGGGGTCAGCCCGTGGCTGATCGGACGCTCGCCGCTCTCCAGGGCGAGAGCCGTACGGACCTCACGGGGCAGCCGGGAGCCGAACAGACGGGACAGCGAGGGCTTCTGAGAGGTCAAGGGAGCACCGCCAGCGTACGTCGACCGTTAACACCCCCGAGGCTATCCGGCGCCCCGGTGTCGACTTCGCTCCCCCCGGAAGGAGCCGCTTCACATCTCAGGGAAGCCACTCCTGAAGTCCGGCGAGATGCCCGAGTTCCGACTCGACGCGCCGCCTGTCGTCAACGGTGAGCTCCAGAGCACGCAGATCGGCGAGCCAGGGATCGATGGGCTCACCGAGCACCGTGGCCACGTCGACAAGGTGACACAGGGCGATGGCCCGCTCGACCGGCGAGGCGTCCGCGCCGTGCCTGCGCACCGCGGACTTGAGCGCACGGAAGGCCTGCAGGTCATCGTTCTTGAACTCGCGCAGGATCCGCGCGTTGTCGAGCGCCTTGGCCAGGCCCGTCAGCTTCTTCGAGCCGCCGTACTCCAACTCGGCCGGCTCGTCGCGCTGGATGAATATGATCGAGTTCCCGGACGGATCGATCACCGTGAACCGGGACGCGCCGGGCCGGTAGCGGGTGATCCGCGGAAGGCCGGAACTCAGCACCTTCCCGTAGACCCGGCGCATCGCGGTGGCGAACGCCGCATGGTAGGGCGCCACGGCGTCGACCATGACCAGGCAGCCTCCGGACTCCTCCCGGACCGGATCCAGGCCCTTGGGCGCCGGGCCGAAGTGCAGCTGGAATCCGCTCCACTGCAGCGCCACATAGACGTAGGGCTTGCTCTGTTTGTAGGTCGCCTCGAATCCCAGCGCCTCATAGAACGCCAGGGTCTCCTCCACCGACGCGCACGGCAGCAACGGCACCGTCGTCTCGTTCGGCCGAACCGCGGACTCACTCACGTCATCCACCTCCAGATCGCCCGGCGATGGTTACATTCCTCGGCACAGCTCGCATATGGATCGCTCCAGAGACCCGGCCTCGCGCCACCAGACGTCAACGTTCACCTGGGCGCGCCGGGCAACGCCGACCAGGTCATCGCCAACCTGACAACCCCGGCCGCCGGCCACCGCGAAACGCGACGAGCGCCTCCCAGGGGCGGGAGGCGCTCGTCCGCGGTCGAGGCGTCAGTCCAGGTAGTCCCGGAGCATCTGGGCCCGGGTGGGGTGGCGCAGCTTGGCCAGCGTCTTGGACTCGATCTGGCGGATGCGCTCACGCGTCACGCCGAACTCCCGGCCGACCTCCTCCAGCGTGCGGGGGTGGCCGTCGGAGAGGCCGAACCGCAGCTGGATGATCCGCTGCTCGCGCTCCGACAGCGTGGCCAGGATGTCGTCGAGCTGGTCCTGCAGCATGATGAAGGCCGCGGCCTCCATCGGCACCACGGCGTCGGCGTCCTCGATGAAGTCGCCGAGGTCGGAGTCCTCCTCGCCGATGGGCGCCTGGAGCGAGACCGGCTCCTGCGCGATGCGCTGGATCTCCACCACGCGGTCGATCGGCAGGTCCATCTCGGCGGCGATCTCCTCGGGGGCGGGCTCTCGGCCGAGATCCTGGTGGAGCTGCCGCTGCACGCGGACCAATTTGTTGATCGTTTCGACCATGTGCACGGGAATCCGGATCGTTCTCGCCTGGTCGGCGATCGCCCGGGTGATCGCCTGGCGAATCCACCAGGTCGCATAGGTCGAGAACTTGTATCCCTTGGTGTAGTCGAATTTCTCGACCGCACGGATGAGACCGAGATTGCCTTCCTGAATCAGATCCAGGAACAGCATTCCGCGCCCCACATAGCGCTTGGCGATGGAGACCACGAGCCTGAGGTTGGCCTCGATGAGCCGCTGCTTGGCGCGGACGCCCTCCCAGACCAGGTCTTCCAGCTCCGGCCGGGCGAACCTGGCGGCGGGGCTCTCGCAGAGCTTGTCCTCCGCGAACAGACCGGCCTCGATGGCCTTGGCCAGTTCCACCTCCTCCTCGGCGGTGAGCAGCGGAACCCTGCCGATCTCCCTGAGGTAGATCCTGACCAGGTCGCTGGTCGGAGCGCGTTTGCCGATATCCTCCTCGTCCGGCTTGCTGGGCTCCTCGTCGCCTTGCGGCTCGAGGACCTCAACCCCGTTCTCGGCGAGCATCCGCACGACGCGCTCCAGCGCGTCGGCGGGCAACTCGGATCGGTCGAGCGCGGCGGCCACGTCGTCAACCGTGACGCTCCCGCGTTCCCTTCCCTTAGCGACGAGGTCCGCCACCTGGTCTACCGATGGCGGCCTGCTTGGCAGCACCGATGCACCCACGCAACACAGTGTGCAGGAAAGGCACCACTAAATGGCAGGCCTATTTTTGTCACCCAAGGTAAGGCGGAAGTCAATACCGAATCGAGATCAAAACATATGTTTGGCGGCTGTGAGATCTGGAAAGGGACGTTTATTCAGGCCCCGCTGGCGCGTTCTCGCAACACGCGTCGCTGCTGTTCCAGCGCCACGAGTTCGCCGAACAGCCGGTTGTACTCCTGCTGCTCCTCGACCGGGTTGAGCCGCTGCAGGCGCGACTTCACCTGGGCGACGGCCCGGCCGACCGCGACCTCCTGGATCTTGGCCAGGACGGCCGCGCCGTACCGCTCCTCGACGTTGACGTCGGCGCGCACGGCCTCGACCGCGAACCGGGTGACGAGCGACCTCAGGTCGACGCCGGTCCCGCCGGGCGTCCCGGCGTCGGCCTGCTCCAGCAGCCGGTCGACCCACTCGCGCCCGCCGGGCCCTCCGGCGGCGGTCCCCCCCGCCGCCACGATGATCTCGTAGAGCGCGACGTGCTCGGGCAGGGTGAACGTCGCCGCGCCGAGCGCGTCGAACTCCGGCCCGAGCAGCGCGGGCCGCTGGACGGCGAGCTTGAGCGCCTCCGCCTCCAGGCGGACGGCGGGGTCCAGGGGCTCCTGACGCGCCGGGGCGGACCGCGCGGGCGCGGCTCCGCGCGCCGGCTGCCGGCGCCCGGGAGCGTGGACGCCCTCCTGCGCCCGCCCCACGACCTGCTGTACGCGCTGGATGACGAAGCCCTCGTCCATGAAGCCGATCCAGCGGTCGAGGTCCACCACGTAGGTCTTGCGCAGCCCCGGGTCCTTGATCGAGGCCACGACGGGCGCGGCGGCGTCGAGCGCGGCCAGGCGTCCCTCGTTGGTGTTGAGGTCGTAGCGCGACAGGATGCTGCGGATCGCGAAGGCGAACAGCGGCTCGCGGCTGGCGACCAGGTCGCGCACGGCGGCGTCGCCCTGCTTGACCCGCAGGTCGCACGGGTCGAGGCCGTCGGGCTGGACGGCGACGAAGGTCTGCGTGACGAACTTCTGCTCGTCCTGGAACGCGCGCAGGGCGGCCTTCTGCCCCGCCGAGTCGCCGTCGAAGGTGAAGATCACCTCACCCCTGAACTCGGCCTGGTCGAGCAGCAGCCGGCGCAGGACCTTGATGTGGTCCTCCCCGAAGGAGGTGCCGCAGGTGGCCACCGCGGTCGGCACGCCGGCCAGATGGCAGGCCATGACGTCGGTGTAGCCCTCCACGATGACGGCCTGGGACCGCTTGGCGATCTCCCGCTTGGCGAGGTCCACGCCGTACAGCACCGAGCTCTTGTGGTAGATCGGGCTCTCGGGGGTGTTCAGGTATTTGGGGCCGTCGTCGGAGTCGAGCAGCTTGCGCGCGCCGAAGCCGATGACGTCGCCGGTGATGTCGCGGATCGGCCAGACCAGCCGGCCGCGGAACCGGTCGACGGGCCCGCGCCTGCCCTCGCGGGCGAGGCCTCCCTTGATCAGCTCCTGGGAGGTGAACCCGCGGGCCATCAGGTGCCGCGACAGCGCCTCCCACTCGTTGGGGGCGTAGCCGACGCCGAAGTGCTCGGCGTCGGCCCGCTCGAAGCCGCGCTCGGACAGGAAACGACGCCCCGGGGCCGCCTCCGGGCCGGACAGCCGCTCGGCGTAGAACTCGGCGGCGGCGCGGTGCGCCTCGATCAGCCGCAGCCGCTCGCCCTGCTCACGACCGGGCACATAGCCGCCCTGCTCGTAGCGGAGCTGGATGCCGGCGCGCTGGGCGAGCCGCTCGACGGCCTCGGTGAACGTCAGGTTCTCGATCTTGCGGACGAACGTGATGACGTCGCCGCCCTCGGCGCAGCCGAAGCAGTAGTAGTAGCCACGGGCCGGGGTGACGTTGAACGAGGGCGACTTCTCGTCGTGGAACGGGCACAGCCCCTTCAGGTTGCCCCCGCCCGCGTTGCGGAGCTGGATGTGCTCGCCGACGACGTCGGCGATCGGCGAGCGCTCCCGCACGAGCGCGATGTCCTCGTCACTGATCCGACCGCTTCGCCCTGCCACGCTGGCGAGTCTAGAGCCTGCCTCCGACAGCCCGGACGCCCCACGGCGGATGGTCGAGGACATGTCACGACTTTCCGGAACCGGTCGTGATGTGCGGCTTGGTCCGTTACAAAGGAAAGGTTCGGTAACGTCGACCAGGTGGAGATCATGCGATCGGGGAGACTGGCCGCCCTCGCCGGCGCCGCGTTCGTCGCGGCGTCCTGCGGCGCGCCCGCCGGGGTCGCGGGAGTGAGCACGCTGCCGCCCATGCCGCCGCCGGGAGGCGGCGTCACGGCCGCCATGGACGACTCCCAGCCCGGCCACGTCGTGCCTCCGCCCGGGGACGAGCCGGTGCGGGTCCCCCCGCCGAAGGTGTCCTCCTACACGTACGCCTTCCCCATCAAGGGCTGCAAGGTGTCGTACTCCCGCAAGCTGCTCGTGCTTCCCAAGACCATCATCTGGGCGGCCAAGGGATGCGCGTTCGTGTCGCCGGTCGACGGGGTGGTCCAGGAGGTCAACGTCAAGAACCTCTGGACGCCCTCGACCGACCGCGGCGCCGACCGGGAGGGCCGGTTCGTCACCGTCAAGGGCGAGGACGGCGTGCTGTACCTCGGCGGGCACCTCGACTCCGTGGAGCAGGACATCGCGCCGGGCACCAAGGTCAAGGCCGGGCAGCTGCTCGGCCGGGTGGGCAACACGGGCAACGCGCGTGACACCGCGAGCAACCTCTACTTCGCCATCTCGTGGCCGGCCGCGCCCCAGTACTGGTGGGTGCGGCGGGGCGTGGTGCCGGCGTGGCCCTACCTGGACGCCTGGGACGACGGCAACCGCACCGTCTCCCCACGCAAGGCCATGCTCACGCTGCGCAAGAAGATGGGCGCGACCCCGGCCTGCACGCAACTGTGCGCGTCCAACTCGTCCAAGCAGCCCACGCCCACCCCGGACGAGACCAAGCCCCCCACGAAGAAAAAGAAGAACGGGGGCGGCGACGACGACGTGGTGGTCATCCCGCTCTGAGCGGGACGGTCACCACGGCATCGGTCCTGCGGAGAAGCACGGTCACCAGGGCACCGGTCCGTCCTCGTCGAAGAATCCGCCCGACGGGCCGTCCGCACCGAGCGTCGCGAGCTTGACCGCGACCGCCGCGCCCTGCGCCGCCGTACGCGGCAGGGACCTGCCGAGATCCCTGGCGAAGTCGGTGTCGCACGGCCCGGGGGCGACGGCGTTGACCAGGATGCCGAGCGGGCGCAACTGCTTGGCGTACTGCACGGTGAGCATGTTGAGCGCGGCCTTCGACAACGGATAGGCCGCGAAGCCCGGACTGCCGGTGAAGTAGTGGCCGGGGTCGGTCATGTGCGTCATCGACCCGGTGCCGCTCGACACGTTGACGACCCGGCCGGCCGCCGACCGCCGCAGCAGCGGCAGCATCGCGTCGGTCACCCGGATGACGCCGAAGAGGTTGGTCTCGAACACCTCGCGCACGACGCCGAGGTCGACCGAGCCGGGCGTCTGCCGCGTCCCGCCCGAGATGCCGGCGTTGTTGACGAGCACGTCGAGGTGGCCGAACCGCTCCCCCACTTGCTCCGCCGCCGCCCGCACGCTCTCCTCTCCGGTGACGTCGATCGTCAGCGGGTGGACCTCCAGGCCCTCCGCCCGCAGCTTCGCGGTCGCCTCGTCCCGGCGTCCCGGGTCGCGCGCCCCGAGCAGCACGGTCATGCCGAGCTCGCCGAGCTGCCTCGCGACCTCATAGCCGATGCCCTTGTTCGCGCCCGTGACGAGGGCGACGGTGGCGGTGCTGTCAGTGCTGTTCATGGGGCAAGCCCATCACCGCGTCCCCCGCGGCGCCCAACACCGTCTCGGTCACGGGCGATACCCTCGCGGTATGACCGCCGGTGACGACACCGTGGAGACACGGGAGCTGGCCTATTTCGTGGCGGTGGCCGAGGAGCTGCACTTCGGGCGGGCGGCCCGGCGGCTCGGCATCGCGCAGCCGCCTCTGTCACGGGCGATCCAGCAGCTCGAACGCCGCCTCGGGGTGCGGCTGCTGGAGCGCGACCACCGCACGGTGGCGCTGACGGAAGCGGGCGAGACGCTGCTGCGGGAGGGCCACGCCGCACTCGCCGCGGTGTCGGCGGCCGTGCGCAGGACCCGGCGGGCCGGCCGGAGCGAGCCCTCGCTCGTGCTCGCCGCCAAACCGGGCGGGGACGCGGACCTGCTGCCCGAGATCCTCGCGGCGTACGCGGCCACGCCGGGCGCGCTGCCCGTCGACATCGTCTTCAGCGCACTGGAGCGGGGCGCGATGGTGCGGGACGGCCGGGCCGACGCCGCCCTGCTGCACGCCCCGCGCGAGGACCTGACCGGCCTGGCGGTCGAGGAGCTCCTGGTCGAGAGCCAGGTGGCGGTGCTGCCCCGGGGGCACCGGCTCGCCGGGCGCGCGGAGCTGTCGATGGCGGACCTCGACGGCGAGCCGCTGCCGCGGTGGCCCGGCGCCGTCCCCGAGGGCTTCTCCCGGATCGCGGAGAGCGGCCAGCTCATGCATCTCGTCGCGCTCGGCCGGGCCGTGGCGGTCGTCCCCGAGTCGATCCGGGCGAACCTGCGTCACGACCTCGTCGGCGTGCCCGTGGCCGACGCGCCGCCGACGACGCTGGTCCTGGCCTGGCCGCAGGACGCGCGGTCGCGGGCGCTGGCCGCCTTCGTGCGCGCGGCGGCGGAGGTGGCGCGGCGGGTCTCAGCCGGTTCTGAGGCGGCCCGGCGGAGCGGCCGGCTCTGAGGCGGCCGGCGGGTCAGCCGGCCTTGAGGCGGTGCGTGGCCGCCGACAGGCGACGGTGCCAGCCCATGGCGGAGGCGTCGGTCAGTGAGGCGATCTGGTCGACCACCGCGCGCAGCCGCCCCGCGTCGTCGGCGGCCTGCTCGAACTGCGGCCGCAGGGCGGGCTCCAGCGTCGCCGGGGCGCCGCGCAGGATGAGGTCGCCCAGCTCGGCGATGATCTCGCGCTGCCGGGCCTGGACGGCGTGGTGGGCCTCCCTGGACATCACGTAGCGGGCCGTCACCCCCTTGAGCAGCGCGCACTCCAGGCGGGTCGTCCTCGGCACCACCAGGTCCGCGTCGTACCGGTTGTGGCCGCCCCTGTCTCCCGGCGTGGGGCGGCAGCCGTACGTTTCGCGCGTGGCGTCCTGGGCGGCGCGGCACAGCCGGCCGATGAGCGCGCTGGTGAGCCGCTTGAGCGCGGCGAGGTCGGCGAGCCCGGCGTCGAAGGCGGCCGGCCACAGCGGCTCGGCGAGCAGCCGGGCGAAGGTCTCCGACAGTTCCTCCAAGCCCGCGTCGGGCGCGTACCACTCCCTCGTCAGACGGCACACCTCGAGCCGCTCCTCCGGGTCGCGCAGGGCCGCCATCGTGACGTGTCCGCACGTCAGCGCGTCCTCCAGGTCGTGCACCGAGTAGGCCACGTCGTCGGCCCAGTCCATGACCTGGGCCTCGAAGCCGACCGCGTAGTCGGGCGCCCCCTCCCGCACCCAGCGGAAGACCGCCAGGTCGTCGGGGTAGACGCAGTACGGCCGGCCCTCTGCGGCGAGCGGGACGCCCGGGACCCGGCAGGAGGACCCGGCCCAGGGATACTTGCAGACCGAGTCGAGCGCGGCCCGGGTGAGGTTGAGCCCGGCGCTGCGGCCGTCCTCGGTGATGACCTTGGCCTCCAGCCGAGTCAGCAGGCGCAGGTTCTGCGCGTTGCCCTGGAACCCGCCACACGGCGCGGCCAGTTCGTCGAGGGCGGCCTCCCCGTTGTGGCCGAACGGGGGATGGCCGAGGTCGTGGGCGAGACAGGCGGTCTCCACCAGGTCGGGGTCGCAGCCGAGGACCTTGCCCATCTCCCGGCCGATCTGCGCGCACTCCAGGGAGTGGGTCAACCGTGTGCGGGGGCTGTGCAGGCCGGTGCAGTCGGCGGGGGCGACCACCTGCGTCTTGGCGGCGAGCCTGCGCAGCGAGGCGCTGTGGAGCACGCGTGCCCGGTCCCGCTCGAACGCGCTCCGCTCGGGGTTACCCGGCGGCTCCGGCACCCACCGTGCCTGGTCGTGCTCGTCGTAGCGGGCCATCCATCCTCCTTCCCAGTGGCAAGCCCCGTGGCGGCGGGGAATGGAGCGTACCCGCGAAGGTCCGGTTTCACGACAGATCCGGTAGTCCGATGGGAGATTGCCCCCTTGCCCGGTAAGCGACCGCGAGTGATACTCGATTTTTCCCGCCCTGGCGCTTCCGAGGAGGAGCCCTGGTGGTGGACAACGAGCTCGCGGAGGTCCTCCGATCCGGGCCCTTCGAGCGCGCCCTGCGGGCGGCCATCCGCGCCCGGGGGCTGAGCCTCGACCGCCTGCACTCACGGCTGCGCGAGCGGGGCGTCCACGTCAGCCTGTCCAGCCTCAGCTACTGGCAGCGCGGCCGGTCGCGGCCCGAGCGCGCCGCCTCGCTGGCGGCGGTCCGGGAGCTCGAAGGCATCCTGTCCCTGCCGGAGTACGCGCTGATCGGCCTGCTCGGGCCGCCCCGCCCGCGGGGCCGGCGGCCGGAGACGCTCACCGTGCTCAGCCACCACGAGCAGGTGGTGGTGGGCGCCGGCCGGCGGCACCGGGTGAGCGCCCGTGCCGTGCTGCGAGCCGCCGCGCCGGGCGTGGACCGGTACGTGGTCGCCCATCCGCCGGGCACCCGGCTGCTGCGCACCGAGGGCTGCCGGCCCGGCCGCGGCGACGACGACGGGACCGGCCCCCTGACCGAGCTGATCTTCCCGCACCCGCTCGCCCCCGGCGAGACCCAGGTCGTGGAGTACGTCACCGCCGTCGCCGCCGCCGATCGGTACGACCGGCGCCTGCTTGACCCGGTCGAGCAGCATCTGGTGCAGGTGCGGTTCACGGGCGGGCGGCTGCCGGTGCGGTGCTTCCACACCTGGTCCCCCGACGCGTCGGCACCGCCCGGGGACTCCGGTGAGCTGCGCGTCGACGCGTTCGGCGCCGCCCACCTGGTGGACACCGGCGCCCGGCCCGGCGTGCGCGGCATCCGCTGGGAGTGGGACTAGCCGTGAGCGGCGGTCCGGGCGAGGCGGACGAGCTCGGCGGCCGGGCCGGTCAGCCGGGTCCTGGCCCGCCACACCGCGAGCAGCGGCCGGCGCAGGTCGAGATCGGCGACGGGCACCTCGATCAGGCGTCCGTCGCGTAGTTCGGCGGCCACGGCGAGACGGCTGAGGACCGCCGGGGCGAGCCCGGTCTCCACCGCCACCTTCACCGCGGCGTTGGAGGACAGCTCCAGGATCGGCGGGGCGACGTCCGGCCCGGCCAGGAGACGGTCGAGGGCGTGGCGGGTGCCCGAGCCGGGCTCGCGCACCACCAGCGGCGTCGCGGCCAGGTCGGCGCGGCTCAGTGGTGCCCCGCGCAGAGGTTCCCCGCGCGAAGGCTCACCACGCAGGGGCTCACCGCGCAGGGGCTCACCGCGCCGGGCCCACTCGTGGCCCGGGGCCACCACGACGACGAGCCGGTCTTCTGCGACCGGCCAGGAGGTCAGCTCCCGCGGCACGGCGGGCGACTCGATGAAGCCCGCGTCGATCTCGCCGTCCATCGCCATCCGGCAGACCTCACCGGAGTTGACCACGCTCAGCCCCACCTCGACGTCGGGCAGCACGCGGCGCAGCGCCACCAGCCAGCCAGGCATCAGATATTCGGCGACGGTCATGCTCGCGGCCACCCGTACGCGGGCGTCGCGCCGGCCGCGAAGGGCCTGCACCCCCGTGAGCAGGTCGTTCGCCGCCGTCAAAGTGGCGCGGGCCCAGTCGACGACGACCTGGCCCTGCGGGGTGAGGCGCGAGCCCGTGGTCGAGCGGTGCAGCAGCGGCACCCCCAGCTCCCGCTCCAGCGTGTCGAGCCTGCGGCTGGCGGACGCCTGCGTGACGCCGTGCAGCTTCGCCGCCTTACCGAGGCTGCCCTGCTCCGCCACCAGGAGCAGCAGTTCGAGGCTGGCCAGATCCGGCCACCGTGGGGTCATACGGCAACCGTATGAGCTCTTGCGGAACCGGTGGCTACCGGGGCATATGGGACTTCGCGACGATCTCCGCATGCCTCCGTCTCTCACGCGGGCCACCGCTGCCCGTTCCACGCTTGATTCCCGGCTGCTTCCGGGACTGCTGGTGACGACCGCCGGGGTCGCCCTGGCCATCGCCGTCAACGCGCTCGTCCCCGCCGTCAGCCCGCTGATGGCGGCGCTCGTCCTCGGCGCCGTCACGACCAACCTGGGCCTGTCCTCACCCGCCCTGCGTCCCGGGCTCCAGTTCGCCGCGAGAGGGCCGCTGCGGCTCGGGATCGTCCTCCTCGGCGCGCAGCTCGCCCTTCCCGACGTCCTCGCCCTGGGACTTCCGGTGCTGCTGCCGGTCGTGGTGACGGTCACCGCGACCTTCTTCGGCACACAGTGGCTCGGCCGCAGGCTCGGGCTGGGGCGTGAGCTGTCCCTGCTCGTCGCGACCGGTTTCTCCATCTGCGGGGCCGCGGCCGTCGCGGCCATGGACGGGGTGACGGACAGCGACGAGGAGGACGTCATGACCGCCGTCGCCCTGGTGACGCTGTACGGCTCGCTCGCGATCGCCGTCCTGCCGCAGGCCGAGGGCCTCCTGCACCTGTCTCCGGAGGCGTTCGGCGTCTGGGCCGGCGCGAGCGTGCACGAGGTGGCCCAGGTCGTGGCCACCGCGCAGGCTGTAGGCGGGGCGGCGCTCACCACCGCGGTGGTCGTCAAGCTGACCCGGGTGGTCCTGCTCGCCCCTCTCATCGCCGGGGTCACGCTCTGGCGCCGCCGTACGGCCGCTCCCACCGAGGGCAGGAGGCCGCCCGTCGTGCCCCTCTTCGTGGCCGGCTTCCTCGCCATGGCGGCCCTGCGCAGCCTCGGCGTCCTGCCGCCCGCGTCGCTGGCGGCGCTGAAGACCGCGGAGACCCTGCTGTTCACCGCCGCGCTGTTCGGCATGGGAGCGGCGGTCCGCCTGCGCGCGCTCCTGCGCACCGGCCGCCGCGCCGTCGCGCTGGGCGCCCTCTCCACGACCCTTGTCACGCTGGTCGCCCTCGCCGGCGTCACGGTGCTGGCGTGATCCCCGCAGGGTCAGGTCTTCGTGATCGTCACGTCGTCGGCCCCGGCCTCCAGAAGGCTGGCGGAGGCCAGGTCGGCCGCCTCGAACTGGATCCGCACAGTCTGGCCTGCCAGCCCGGTCAGCGACGCGGTGGCGACGCTCCACGCGCCGTCCCTGTCGGCGGCCGCGCCGAGCTGCTCGAAGACCGTGCTGGTCGTGCCGCCGATCACCTTCACGCGGAAGTAGTCGGCCGTGGAGGAGTTCGACCCGTGGGCGAGATACCAGGAGAACGACAGCGTGAGCGTCCCCGACGCCGGCAGCGTGATCGGCGGCGACGTGATCGTGGTCACTCCCCCGTCGACGTCGCCGTCCCCGGCGCTCGTCCCTGCGGAGGCGCCGGTGACCAGGTCGTAGCTCCCGCTGACCGTCGTGCCGAGCTGCTTGGCCCCGCTGGACGAGGTCGCCGCGGGGTCGGCGCGCTCCCACGCGCCCGAGGTGACCGTGTCGGCGCCGGCGGCGTTCGCGGTCCAGCCGGTCGCGGTCTCGAAGGTATCGGAGTAGACGGTCGCGGGCGGTGTGCCGGTGCCGCAGTACGCGGACTCCTTGCCGATGACCCGGTAGACGCAGTCGGCGTTCTGGACGAGCAGCAGCGCGGCCGCCCGGTTGCGGGAGGTCTCCCGGTCGATCACCTCGTCGGGCGGATAGAAGCCGGGGCTGCTCCCCTTCGGGTACATCTCGAACGTGTACGTGAAGATCTTGTACGTGCCCCACATCCAGTCGTCGATCGAGCCGTCGGTGATGTAGAGGTCGCTCGACTGCTCGGCGGTGTACCCGTTGGTGGCCGCCATGCTCCGGCCGAGGGCGGCATGCGCGTCCCGGTCGTCCTGCGTCATGCCCGGGCCGGTGTCGGCCGTCGTGTACCCGTACGGCCACAGGACGAGCTCGCTGTAGGTGTGCCAGTCGATGGCCGCCTTGATCTGCTGGACGCCGCCGACCACGCGGCTGCGGACGAAGTCGGCCGCCGCCCTGACCTCCGGGGCCGACTCGGCGGCCGAGCCGCGGTAGGTCTCGCTGGACGGGGTGCCGGAGGAGCCGCCGCAGCAGCCCCACCTGTAGGCCCAGTTGCGGTTGAGATCGGTGCCGACGCTGGAGGTGCCGGAGTTGGGCTGGCGGTTCTTCCGCCACGACCGGTAGGAGCCTGTGGCGATGTCGTACTCCCCGCCGTCGGGGTTGAGATCGGGCAGGATCCAGATCTCCCGCGTGTTCACCAGGTCGGTGATCTGGGCGTCGGCGCCGTAGTCGTCGGTGAACAGGCGCAGCAGGTAGATCGCCATCTCGACGGTGAGGTGCTCGCGCGCGTGCTGGTGGGCGGTGAACAGTACCTCCGGCTCGCTCTCGTCTGTGGCCACGTTGTCACTGATCTTCACGCCCATCAGGTCGCGGCCCTCGTACGAACGGCCGTAGCTGAACCTGCGGGCGATCGCGGGATGGGCGGCGACGACCTGGTCGACCAGCGTGCTGAGCTCGGCGTGGTTGTGATAGCCGGAATCCCCCGAGGGGAAGTCGAAGGTCTGCGGCCCGCGGGCCTCGGCGGGGGGTGCCAGCTCGGTCACCGTGAACCCGAGCCGGCGGATGGCGTCGGCCTCCTGGAGCGTCGCGGTGACGACCATGCTCCGGCCGTGCACCTCGTCGACGGCGGCCCCCGTGCGGGCGACCGCGTTGCGCTGCGCGACGGTGGCCGGGCCGTCCACCTGGTATTGCCTCGACGGCGACGGCTCCTGGCCGGCCCCACCCGCCACCGAGGCCGTCAGCGAGACGGCCGACGAAGCGGGGGCGGCACCGAGCAGTGCCACGAGGGCACAAAGCAACGCGAAGACGGCAGGGCGCAGGGCCGCCGCGATCCCCAGCGCCGGCAGGCGGCGACGTCTTCTCACTCCACGCCCTCCCTTGCGGTAGGTACGTAGGGTGATCAATCAGACGTGCGGCTGCAACGGTCACCGGGCCGTGTCGCGCGGCCCGGTGAACCGCCTCCACTCCGACCTGGTCATTCCACAACCAGTCCGGATGTTTTGTGGAATTTCAACTCATCGCGTGTCGGACTGCGCGCAGGTCAGCGCGGCACGGCCCGCCTCCAGCCGGGCCACCGGAATGCGGAACGGCGAGCAGGAGACGTAGTCGAGGCCGATCTCGTGGCAGAAGTGCACCGAGTCGGGGTCCCCGCCGTGCTCGCCGCAGATGCCGAGCTTGAGGTCCGGCCGGGTGCGCCTGCCCTCCTCGACCGCGATCCGCATCAGCCGGCCGACGCCCTCGCGGTCGATGGACTCGAACGGCGAGACCCCGAAGACGCCCAGGTCGAGGTACGTGCCGAAGAAGGCGCTCTCCACGTCGTCGCGGGAGAAGCCCCAGGCCATCTGGGTGAGGTCGTTGGTGCCGAACGAGAAGAACTCGGCGGCCTCGGCGATCTGCCCGGCCGTCAGCGCCGCCCTCGGCACCTCGATCATCGTGCCGATCGCCGCCTCCACGCCCGCCTCGGCGAGGATACGGTCCGCCTCCTCCTTGACGATCTCCAGCTCCTGCACCGCGCCGACCAGCGGAATCATGATCTCCGCCCGCGTGCCCCCGACCTGCCGGGCCGCCGTGGCGATGGCCCGCACCTGCATGGCGAACAGGCCGGGGATCGTCAGGCCGAGCCGTACGCCGCGCAGGCCGAGCATCGGGTTCTGCTCGTGCAGCCGCTTGACCGCGTCGAGGAGCCTGCGGTCCCGGTCGTCCGCCCTGTCCCCCGCCAGGGCCACCTTCACGGCCAGGTCGACGAGGTCGGGCAGGAACTCGTGCAGCGGCGGGTCGATCAGCCGGATCGTCACCGGCAGCCCGTGCATGGCCGTGAAGATGCCGGTGAAGTCGCCGGTCTGCAGCGGTTCGAGCGCGTCGAGCGCGGCCTGCCGCGCCTCGGGCGTCGTGGCCAGGATCAGGTCCTCGACGAGCCGCCGCCGCTCCCCCAGGAACATGTGCTCCGTACGGCACAGCCCGATGCCCTGGGCGCCGTAGCGGCGGGCGCGGGCGGCGTCCTCGGGGGTGTCGGCGTTGGCCCGTACGGCGAGGCGGCGTGCCGAGTCGGCGTGGGTCATGATCCGGTCGACGGCCCGCACCAGCTCGTCCTCTGCCGCCTCGCCTTCGAAGTACTTCGCGACCGGCGAGGCGGTGACGGGGACCTCACCGAGGTACACGGCTCCGCTGCCGCCGTCGATCGAGATCACGTCGCCCTCGTCGACGACGACCCCTCCGGGTGCGGTGAACCGGCGGGCGTGCGGGTCGACCTCCAGCTCCTCGGCCCCGCACACGCAGGTCTTGCCCATGCCGCGCGCCACCACGGCGGCGTGGGAGGTCTTGCCGCCCCTGGAGGTGAGCACGCCGTGAGCCGCGATCATCCCGGCGAGGTCGTCGGGGTTGGTCTCCCGCCGCACGAGGATGACCGCCTCGCCCCGTCCGGCCAGCTCGACGGCCCGCTCGGAGCTGAAGACGGCCCTGCCCGCGGCGGCGCCGGGCGAGGCGTTCATGCCGGTGGTCAGCCTGCGGTCGCCGGCCGTCGCGGCGAAGCGGGGGAACATGAGCTGGGCGAGTTGCTCACCGGTGACCCGGGTGACCGCCTCGTCCATGTCGATCAGGCCCTCGTCCACGAGCTGGGTGGCGATGCAGAAGGCGGCGGCGGCCGTGCGCTTGCCGACCCGGGTCTGCAGCATCCACAGCTTGCCGCGCTCGATCGTGAACTCGATGTCGCACAGGTCGCGGTAGTGCCGCTCCAGCGTCGCCATGATGTCGAGGAGCTCGCGGTAGGCCCCCGGATTGATGGTCTCCAGCTCCTGCAGGGGGACGGTGTTGCGGATGCCGGCGACGACGTCCTCGCCCTGGGCGTTGCGCAGGTAGTCGCCGTAGACGCCCTGGCGTCCCGAGCCGGGGTCACGGGTGAAGGCGACCCCGGTGCCGGAGTCCGGGCCCATGTTGCCGAACACCATGGCGACGATGTTGACGGCGGTGCCGAGGTCGGCGGGGATGCGCTCCTGGCGGCGGTAGAGGATCGCGCGCGGGGCGTTCCAGGAGTCGAAGACCGCCCTGACGGAGAGGTCCATCTGCTCCCGGGGATCGGCGGGGAAGTCGCGGCCCGTCCGCTCCCCGACGATGCCCTTGAAGGTCTCGACCAGCCGCTGGAGGTCGGCGGCGTCGAGGTCGGTGTCGTCCCGCTCGCCCTTGAGCTCGTCCATCGCGTCCTCGAACAGCTCGCCGTCGATGCCCAGGACGGTCTTGCCGAACATCTGGATGAGCCGGCGATAGGAGTCCCACGCGAAACGGTCGTTGCCCGACTGCTTGGCCAGCCCGAGGACGGAGTCGTCGTTGAGGCCGATGTTGAGGACTGTCTCCATCATGCCGGGCATCGAGAACTTGGCCCCCGACCTCACGCTGACCAGCAGCGGGTCGTCCGCCTGACCGAGGCGCTTGCCCATCCGGGCCTCGAGGGCGGCGAGGTGCTCGGCGATCTCCCCCTCCAGCCCGTCGGGCATGCCGCCGTGCCCCAGGTAGTGGCGGCACGCCTCGGCGGTGATCGTGAAGCCGGGAGGCACGGGGAGGCCGATGTTCGTCATTTCCGCCAGATTGGCACCCTTGCCACCGAGCAGATCTTTGAGGTCCTTGTTGCCCTCGGTGAAGTCGTAAACATACTTGGGCATGCGACGCTCCTTCGCCGACTTCAATAAAACCGCGGACGCGGCCCGCAACCGGACTGTACCTAGGAAAAGCAGCACCAAACCTCACCCTTCACCACATATGGCGTCTAAGCAGGTAGAGGGCATCGGAGAGGTCTAATCCAATCCAAGAACGGCTATTTCTTCGACGATGGCGCACTGGTATAAACCAATTTGCCGCCAAGGACGACAGGAAGGCTCCGCATCACGAGAGGGGAAATGGTTTAGACCATTGTCCGGTAAGGCGGAGTTCCGGTGAGTCGGCGGTGCGGTCGCGACGGCATGCGATATAAACGAGGCACCCTCCGAATACAGTCGAACACGGAGGGTTGTCAGTGTCGCGAGCGTTGTCGCGAGGGGTTCCGGAGCGAGGGATATCGGCGCGAGTGGCGGCGCGGACGCGGGCGGCGCGGGGAGTGGCGGCGCGCAGGGTCTGGCCGGTGATGGCGGCGGCGGTCGCCGGGATCGGCGCGATGACGGCGACCGCCGGCTGCGGGGGCGCACGGGTCACCCCGGAGGGCTACGTTTCGGGCACGCCCTCCCTGTCCTGGAAGGCGTGCGAGGAGACGGCCTCCTCCTCCGGCTTCGAGTGCGCCACGCTCCAGGTGCCCCTCGACTACGCCAAGCCGGAGGGCAAGAAGATCGGCATCGCCCTGGTCCGGATGCGGGCCACCGACCAGAGCCGGCGGATCGGCTCCCTGGTCTTCAACTTCGGCGGTCCCGGCGGCTCCGGCGTCACGACGCTCATCAACGCGGCCCACGCGTTCTCCACCCTGAACAGCCGCTACGACCTCGTCGGCTTCGACCCGCGCGGGGTGGAGCGCAGCAGCGGCATCCGCTGTCTCAGCGCTCCCCAGATGGACCAGTACATGAGCAGGGAGCCCAGCGAGAACGCCGCGACCGAGACCACGCTCGTCAAGGGATTCGCCCAGGCGTGCGAGCGCAACGCG
The DNA here is from genome assembly GCF_006334915.2 of Microbispora catharanthi. Taxonomy (GTDB): domain Bacteria; phylum Actinomycetota; class Actinomycetes; order Streptosporangiales; family Streptosporangiaceae; genus Microbispora; species Microbispora catharanthi. The sequence continues at coordinate 72,578 of NZ_VDMA02000025.1, read as the reverse complement.
GGCTGGATCCTGCCCTACGTCGGCACCGTCAACGCGTCACGCGACATGGAGTCGCTGCGCGCGGCCCTCGGCGACCCGCGCCTCAACTATCTCGGCTTCTCCTACGGCACCCACCTCGGGGCGGTGTACGCCACGCAGTACCCGAAGAAGGTGGGGCGGATGGTGCTCGACTCGGCCGTCGATCCCTCGGTCACCATGCTCGACATGGCCAAGACGCAGGCCCTCGGCTTCCAGAAGGCGTACGAGGACTACCTGGCCGACTGCACCAAGACGCGGACGAGTTGCCCGCTCGGCGCCGACGCCGCCGCCGCGAACGCCACCGTGCTGAAACTCCTCGACACCGTGGCACGCACGCCGGGGAAGGTCGGCTCGCGCACGGTCACCGAGGACATCGCCAGGGCGGGCATCACCCAGGCCCTCTACAGCAAGTACACCTGGCCGCTGCTCACGGAGGCGCTGGACGAAGGCAGGAAGGGCAAGCTCGACGGCCTGCTCGCGCTGGCCGACCAGTACGCCGGGCGGCAGCCGAACGGCACCTACTCGACCCTGCAGTTCTCGCTGCCGGCGGTGCTGTGCGTCGACAGCACCGACCGCCCCTCGGTCGCCCAGGCCGAGGAGCTGGCCCGGCGGCTGGAGAAGAAGAGCCCGATCTTCGCCTCGACCGCGATCAGCGCGGGATCGTGCAGCGTCTGGCCGGTGCGCGGAGACGACGCCGCCAGGCATGTCGACGCCACCGGGTCCAATCCCATCCTGGTGGTCGGCGTCACGAACGACCCGGCCACGCCATACCAGTGGGCGCCGCGGCTGGCCGACCAGCTGCGCACCGCCGTGCTGCTGACGCTGAACGGCGAGGGCCACGGCGCGTACGGCCAGAACCAGTGCATCGACGACAAGGTCAACGCGTATCTGCTGGAGGGGACGGTCCCGGCCAAGGGGACGCGCTGCGGCTGAGCGCGCTCCCCCGCTCGTTCACGGCGCCATCCACCTCGCCGCTGTGCCGCTCACTGTGCCGCTCACTGTGGCGTCCGCAGGGCGCCGAGCCCGGCCACCACGTGGTCGACGATGCCGTACTCCCTGGCCTCCGCGGCGGTGAACCACCGGTCCCGGTCGGAGTCCGCCTCGATGCGTTCGAGTGGCTGACCGGTGTGGAAGGCGATGCGCTCGGCCAGGGTCTTCTTCGTGTGCAGCATCTGCTCGGCCTGGATCGCGATGTCGGCCGCCGTGCCGCCGATGCCGCCGAGCGGCTGGTGCATCATGATGCGCGCGTGCGGCAGGGCGTACCGCTTGCCCGGCGCGCCGGCGCACAGCAGGAACTGTCCCATCGAGGCGGCCAGGCCCATGCCCACGGTGACGACGTCGTTCGGCACGTATTGCATGACGTCGTAAATCGCCAGGCCGGCCGACACGGAACCACCGGGGGAATTGATGTAAAGGCTGATGTCCCGTGTGGAGTCCTCCGCGGTCAGCAGCAGCAGTTGCGAGCAGATCCGGTTGGCGATGTCGTCGTCCACCTCCTGGCCGAGCACGACGATGCGCCGTTCCAGCAGCTTACGGCCAAGATCGCCAAAGGCGAACCGGTCGGCGGCGGGGTCGCCGGAGCGCGCGTGGTGGTCCATCTGGTCTCCCTGTTCCGGTAATCGGGTTGTGCGGCGACATTAGTCCCGGAACCCGGAAAAGGGCCTGCCTATTTCACCCTGAGCACATTTCGCCGTCAGCAAATTACGCTACGAGCGTATTCCACCGTCAGCGCGGTTCCGGATGCTACGGCTGCCCCAGACAACCCGGCAGAGCCGGGGCCGCCGCCTGGCTCGCCGAGCTCGCCGACATATCGTCAGGCGGGGCCATCCGACCGCCCCAGCCTCGACCGGAGGTCGTCGGCGCTGGGGTGGCCCAGATCGGTCAGGATGTTCAGCGCCAGCCGCCATGTGCCGCGGGCGTCCGCTTCCCGGCCCGCCGCCTCGTGGTTGTCGCCCATATGGGTGAGGACCAGAGACTCGTTGTAGCGGTCGCCGTCCTGCCGGTGCATCGCGAGCGCGCGCCGGTAGCAGGTCTCGGCCTGGTCGTAGTCCCCGAGCTGATGGTGGGCGTGGCCCAGGCTGTCCCAGGTGGCCGATTCCCCGTCGCGATCCCCGGCCTCCCGAAGCCAGGTCAGAGCCTGCCGGCAGTGGGCGAGCGCTTCCCGATGGTTTCCGACCGCGATGTGATACCAGCCGACCGCGCTGATCGCCCTGGCCTCCCAGTGCCGCTGGCCGGCGGCCCGGTAGAGCCGGAGTGCGTGCTCGGCGCTGTCCAGCGCCTCCACATGGTGGCCCTGCTGCTCGAAGACCCGCGCAAGGTTGCTGTGAATGTGCGCCTGGCCGGTCAGGTCTTCCAGCCGCGCGAAGTGCTCGAGCGCGTGCCCGTACTCCCGGACGGCCGCGTCGGCGCCACCCAGCCGGGTGTGGGCCAGGGCGATCCCGAGCCGGCTGAGGGCGAGCACCCGGTCGTCCCCTCGGGCCGCCGCGAGAGCGAGACCGTGTATCGCGATCATGTCCCGCCAGGCCCCTGTACGGTCCAGGAAACTGCTCATGGACCACGCCAGCTGCCAGGTGTGCGTGTCGAACCCGTACGCGGCGGCGAGCTCGGCGCACGCGAGCAGGACGGACCGCTCCGATGTGAACCAGGCGAGGGCTTCGCCGTGGTCGGCGGGGGCGGCCACCGTCACGCCAGGACGCGGATCGGCGATCGCGATGGGGTCGCGCGCCGGATGGAGGAGAAGCGCCGATTGGTAGGCGGTCTGCAGGTAGTGGTCGATGACGCGGCCGGCGACCTCGCGGCGTTCCGCTTCGTTCTCGGCCTCCCGGTGCAGCTCGGCGGCGTAGGTGTGCAGCAGATCGTGGAACGCCCACCTGCCCGGCGCGTGCTCCTCCAGCAGGTGGACCGCGGTGAGCTCCGCCAGCAGGCGGCGCGCCTGCTCCGGGGGGAGTGCGGCGGCGCTCGCCGCCACGGCCAAGCCGAAGTCCGGCCGGGGGTGGGCGCTCATCCGCCGGAAGATTTCCGCCGCTCCGACGCTGAGTGCCCGGTAGGAGCAGGCGAAGACTGACCGCACATCGGTCGCCGGGTCGTCGTCGTGGAACGCGTCCAGGCTCGCGCCGGCCTGCCGGAGCTCGTCCGCGAGCGCGCGCAACGGGAACGCGGGACGGGTCACGGCCCGGGCGGCGGTGATCACCAGCGCCAGCGGGAGGCGGGCGCAGGAGGCGATGAGGTGGTCCACCGCGCCGGCGTCCGCCGAAACCCGGTCGCGTCCGATCCTGCGGGTCAGCAGCTCCTGCGCCTCTTCAGGGGTGAGCACGTCGACCGCGAGCGGATGGGCACCATGACCGGCGATGAGACCGGAGAGCCGGTTGCGGCTGGTCACCAGGACGAAGGACCCAGGCGATCCAGGCAGCAGTGGACGCACCTGTTCGGCGCTGTGGGCGTTGTCGAGGATCACCAGCATCCGCTTGTCGGCCAAGAGATCGCGATACAGGCCGATCTGGGCGTCCGGGGACACCGGCACCCGATGCACGGGAACCCCGAGGGCGGCGAGGAAGCCGCGCACGACCTGCTCGCTGGTGACGGCCGACCGGCTGGCATCGAAGCCGCGCAGGTCGGCGAACAGCTGCCCGTCCGGGAAACGATGACGCGCGCGGTGGGCCCAGTGCACCGCGAGGGCGGTCTTGCCGACCCCGGGCACTCCGGAGAGCACAGCCACGACCACAGCTATCGCTTCCCGTTCGGACATCACCGCCAGCTCGTCGAGCGTGCTCACGGCCTCTGCCCGCCCGGTGAAGCCCATCACGTCCGCGGGCAGCAGGACCGGTCCGCGCCGTGGTGCCGCCGTGCTCGTGGCCCCGGCCGTGGGGCCCTGCGGAGAGAGGGCGTCCCGGTACGCCTGCCGGAGATCGGGGGACGGATCCGCGCCCAGCTCCTCCGCCAGGCGCCGGCGCGTCTCCGCGTAGACCTGCAGGGCCTCCGCGTTGCGCCCCACCGCGGCCAGGGCCCGGATCAGTTCGGCGCTCAACGGCTCGACCAGGGGATGCTCGTCGAGCATCTCCCGCAGGCGCTCGATCACGACCCCACCCCGGCCCGCTGCCGTCTCCAGGCGCGCCAGGTCGAGCATCGCGCCGAGGCGCCGCTGGGCCGCCTCCCTGCGCACGGACTCCGCCCACTCCCCGGTCAGGCCGGTGAGCGGAACCCCCCGCCACAGGCCGAGCGCCTCCCGCAGCAGCTCGGCTCTGCGCGGATCGTCCCCTCGTGTCGCCCGCGCGCAGTCGAGCAGCAGCCGGAAACGGTGCAGGTCCACCTGCTCCGGCCGGACGCCGAGGACGTAACCGGCATGGCGATGCTCCAGCCTCGGCGCGTCGCCTCCGGCGGCGGCCTCGCTCAGCGCCCGGCGCAGCCGGGTGACGTAGCTGTGCACGGCCCCGCGAGCGGTCGTGGGCGGCGCCTCGTCCCAAACCCGGTCGATGATCTTCTCGATGGGGACGAGCACGCCCACGTCGACCAGTAACGCGGCGAGAACCGCCTGTTGTTTGCGCGGGCCTGCATCCACCAGATGCGTGTCCGTCGTGATTTCGACCGGTCCCAGCAGCCGGAACTGCACCATGGCCTGTCTGTTCCCCTTTGGTAGCGCGGACCGGTCCGTGCAAATGCGCGACCACAGCTAATCAGGACAGATCGGCTCGGCTCAAGGATTCGTTAAGCGCGAATGGAGCGGGCGGCGAAACCTTGGTGGCACCGCCGGTTCCGCCCTTCCCGCGGGGGCGGGCGGAGACCGCGGGCGGCGCGCCATTCCCGGAGCACGCGTCGTAGTGGCTCTACCAGTGCGTATACCTGCCCTATATCGACGTCTCGGACGCTTTGTCGCCTGCCCTTGTTCCCGGACCGGATCCACCTCCTCGCAGAACCCTCGCTTCCCTCCACCCCCCTCCTGCCTTACGGGACGCCATGAGCACTCTTCGCATGCGAAAAATCACGCTTCTGACAGTGCCGCTTCTATTGTTTTGTGCGCTGATGACGGCCTCCGCACGGGACGCTGTCGCGCACTCCGCCACCGGGGCGATCACGGAGAACGGCTGCGATCACATCCGTGATCGCTTCCCTTCACTCGCCCGTCAAGGCAAGAGGAAGGTGCTGTGCGTCGCGCCGGTGACACAACCGCCGGGCAGATCGGTCCTGAGTTCGACGAGCGCCGCCGACGACCCGCCACCCCTGCCCGCCTGGTGCATCGATCCCCCTGACGATCAGTCGAAGAGCGCGTGGAAGACCAGGCGATTCGCCGCCTGCCTGATCAACTACGCGTCCGTCAGCGTCTACGACACCACCACGAGGGCTCTGCTCGGCCGGACCATGATCAACTACATGCATTTCATCGGCATGTTCAACGACAGCCTGGAACTCACCGATGTCTTCGCGATCGTCCGCTTCTACTCCGAGGGAGAACTGGTCCCGGACGACGCGCTCAGCTTCCGCCTCGCGGTCAGTTGTTCCTACGGCTGTACGGCCGGCGACTTCGGCCCTCCGATCGCACTGCCCGAGAACTCCACCCGCTACCTGACCCCGTCCGTCCCGCATCTCGTGAACGTGCCCATCGACGGGATACGCACCGTCAACACCACGTACGAGCTGCAGTTGACGCATCCGGGCGGGGACACGGAGATGATCAACGTCTTCCCGCCGGAAAAGGGCCCTTACCCTTCGCCGGACATCCGCTGCGACAGGATTCTCAGCGGCGCCGGCTGCGTCATCCCGAGTTTCATCCCCACGCTCGACGGGCTGTCCGCCTACCCGACGGTCAGTGCGCACATCAAGCGTGCGCAGGCCAGTGGGCTTCCGGGAGCTCCCGGCACCACCCCCCTTCACCGGCTTGCCGACCCGGCCAAGGTCAAGAAGAACCGGGACACGGCCTGCCCCGACTCGCTGCCCCGTCCACCTGGGCTGACATGCGACGAATACCCCATGGCGCGCACCTGGGAGGGCGCCTGGACGAGCGGCGGCGCCTACAGCACGGACATGGTCCTCGACACGGACAACTCGGGCGCGGGAGGGAAGTTCGGAGCACTCGTCACCCGCGATCGGCTGCTGGACCGCGACGCCTTCTGGGTCGATCCCAACTGATTCCCCGACGGCCGCTTCATTCTCATCGCACCGGGCCCGCCATCGGACCGGTGACCACGTAGATCCGCCAATGGAAAGGACAGCCGTGACTTACAAGAACACGACCTCGAAGCGCTTCATGAAGGTTCTCTTCGCCGTGGTCATCGGAGCGGCGGCCACGACGGCCGGCCCGATCTCCGCCGCGCACGCCACCACAGGCGAGTGCGACAAGACCTGGGTTCCCGACTACTACAAGGAGGTCGGCGGCGCCGACATCTACCTGGGAAACGCACGCTTCGTCAAGCTGATGAACGGCGGCGCCTTCAACTACAGCTACGCCCAGATCTCGCCGAGCGATTCGGGGTACACCGTCTGGGTCGACCGTAGCCTGCAGGGGATGCCCAGCAGCCTGCCCATGTTCCCCACCACGGAGCAGGTGCAGGCGAACGGCGGCTGGAAGCAGTGCGGTCCGTTCTACAGCTCCAGCAGCAGCAACCTCGTCATGAACTGGAACACCGATCAGCAGCGGCACTACGCGGTCCGCGCGTGCGCGCGCAACGCGCTCGGCAGCTTCTGCGGTAACTGGTACATCGACCGGAGCTGACCGGCCGCCCCGCACCGGGCCGGCGGCACCCACGTCACCGCTGATCGACCATGCCGGCCCACAACACGAGGTCGCCGGTGACAAGTGAGCGCCTTCCGGGACCCGGAAGGCGCTCGCCCGCACGGGAAGGGCGGTGACCGAACCCCACAGGCACGACGGGGCACCGGGTCAGGCGGCCGGCTCATCGTTCACGCGCGACGCGGGTCCACGCACGGACGTGGACCGCCCTTCACCGTGCATGGGGTAGCAGCACGCGATAACAAAAAGCGCCTGTCCGGAAATTTCCGGACAGGCGCCTCGTTGCGGGGATCAGTCGTTGAGGTGCTGGCGCAGGTACGACTCGACCTGGTCGAGCGCGACCCGCTGCTGGGCCATGGTGTCCCGCTCGCGGATCGTCACGGCCTGGTCCTCCAGGGTGTCGAAGTCGACCGTGATCGCGAACGGCGTGCCGATCTCGTCCTGGCGGCGGTAGCGGCGGCCGATGGCCCCCGCGTCGTCGAAGTCCACGTTCCACCGGCGGCGCAGCCGGGCCGCGAGGTCCCGGGCCTTCGGCGACAGATCGGCGTTGCGCGACAGCGGCAGCACCGCGACCTTGACCGGAGCAAGGCGGTGGTCGAGGCGCATCACGGTCCGCTCCTCCATCACGCCCTTGGCGTTGGGCGCCTCGTCGACCGTGTAGGCGTCGAGGAGGAAGGTCAGCGTCGCGCGGTCCACACCGGCCGCCGGCTCGATGACGTACGGCACGTAGCGCTCGCCCGACTCCTGCTCGAAGAACGACAGGTCGGTGCCGGACGCCTTGCCGTGCGCGGTGAGGTCGAAGTCGGTGCGGTTGGCGATGCCCTCCAGCTCGCCCCACTCGCCACCGGCGAAGTTGAAGCGGTACTCGATGTCCACGGTCCGCTTCGAGTAGTGGGACAGCTTCTCCTTCGGGTGCTCGTAGAGCCGGAGGTTGTCCTTGTTGATGCCGAGGTCGACGTACCAGCGCAGGCGCTCGTCGATCCAGTACTGGTGCCACTCCTCGTCCGTGCCGGGCTTGACGAAGAACTCCATCTCCATCTGCTCGAACTCGCGGGTGCGGAAGATGAAGTTGCCCGGGGTGATCTCGTTGCGGAACGACTTTCCGACCTGGCCGATGCCGAACGGGATCTTCTTGCGGGCCGACTGCTGGACGTTGAGGTAGTTGATGAAGATGCCCTGGGCGGTCTCCGGCCGCAGGTACGCCAGGCCCGACTCGTCCTCGACCGGGCCGAGGAACGTCTTCAGCAGGCCGCTGAACTGCTTGGGCTGGGTGAAGGCGCCCTTGTTGCCGCAGTTCGGGCAGGTGATGTCGGCCAGGCCGCCCGCCGGCTCACTGCCGTGCTTGGCCTCGTACGCCTCGACGAGATGGTCGGCGCGGTAGCGCTTGTGGCACGACTGGCACTCGGTGAGCGGGTCGGTGAAGGTCTCGACGTGGCCGCTGGCCTGCCACACCTCGCGGGCGAGGATGACGCAGGAGTCGAGGCCGACGACGTCGTCGCGGCCCTGCACCATGGCCTTCCACCACTCGCGCTTCACGTTGTTCTTGAGCTCGACACCGAGAGGGCCGTAGTCCCAGGACGCCCGCAGGCCTCCGTAGATCTCGCTCGACGGGAAGACGAGCCCGCGGCGTTTGGCGAGGCTGACGATCGTTTCCAAGACGTCGGTGCGACGTGCCATCAGTGGAACTCCATCCGGCTGGGTGTCGGCGTTGAGATCGGGGTCAGCGGTGCGATGCTCGCTGAAGCGGGCGGGCCGGCCCGGCCGTGTCGCGGCTGCGGGACGTCCGGCCACCTGCCCGGATCCGTGCTCAAGCTTAGGGGAATCCGGCGCCCCCGCGCTCAAGCCTTGCCCACGGTCCCCGCGCTCGCCCCCTCGCCCGGCAGCGCGTAGACGCCCTCGAAGGCGCTGGGCTCGTTGATCATAAGGGTCATCAGGGGATACATCACCATCCGGGCCGCCGACAGGGCGCGCCGGTAGTAGCCCGCGCCCTCCCACTCGCTGACCACCGCCCACAGGACCGGCTCGTCCACCGACCTGCCGATCTGCCCGCGCAGGTATCCCGGCTGCGCGGAAAGCAGATCGAGGATGGCGCGCGCCTGGGCGGCGAACTCGTCGGCGCGGGCGCCCGGCACCGAGTAACGGATCACGGCGAGCATGCCGCCCAGCATGCCACCCCGCGCGTACACCCCGCCGGGGAGGGGGCGACCCGGACGGAAGGAGCACCGTGGGCGGCGCGACAGGGCGAAGATTGAGCAGATGCGCACTAGGCTCGAACACGTGGGAAGCGAAACCGAACCGCCGCGCCGTCAGGTGCCGTCCCATCCTCTGGCGAGGAAGCCTCCCGCCCGGGGGAACGCGGCGTCCCCGCGGGTGCGGCGGCCGCTGCCGCCGGGCGAGCAGTTCTTCACGCCCGGCGCCACCGGGCTGCGCGCGGCGGTCGAGCGCAAAAGCGCCGCGCCGCTGGTCTTCCTGTTCCAACTGCCCCGCTGGCTGGTCCCTCTGGTCCTGGTGGCCCTGCTGATCGCCGGACTGGTGGTGCCCGACTGGCGTGGCGGGGTGGCCGTGCTTCCGGTGCTCGCGTTCATCGTCTGCCTGGCCTACCTGTCGTGGCCCTCGTTGCGTCCGGTGGGCCGGTTGCTGCGCGTGGCGGTCGCGACGTTCCTGGTCCTCCTCGCCGCCACCCGTTTCGGCCTGATCTGATGCAAACCGGCCTAACCTGGTAGGTCGTAGGGCGAAGCCGTACACAGGAGTCCTGATGACGAAGAGCCGCGACGCCGTTCACGAGATCCTCCGCCAGAGCCGGGGGTTCCGCAGCGCGCAGGACGTGTTCGCCGAGATGCGCGCGGTCGGCTCGAAGATCGGCCTGACGACCGTGTACCGGGCGCTCCAGTCGCTCTCCGACGCCGGCCGGGTCGACGTGCTGCGCACCGACGAAGGCGAGTCGGTCTACCGGGCATGTCAGACCGACACCCATCACCATCACCTCGTGTGCCGGGAGTGCGGGCGCACGATCGAGGTGGCCGGGCCGGACGTGGAGCGCTGGGCCGAGGTGGTCGGGGCCGAGCACGGCTTCATCGACGTCACTCACACCGTGGAGGTCTTCGGCACCTGTTCCTCGTGCGCGGAGGCGGCCGGGGCGCGCGCGGAGGCGGCGAGAAAGAGCTGACCCCGCCCCGCGCGGGCTCCCTGAGAGGTACGCTGCCTGCGCCGCGACAGGGACCGCCGCGACAAAAGGGAGATGGCGTGCCGTTCAGCCATGACATGGTGTACTCGCTGGCGACGGTGGTGGACCTCATCAACACCGGCGCCGGCGAGCGCGACGGGCTGGCCGAGGTCGGCGACCTGGAGGAGTTCGTCCGCAGGCGGGAGGTCAGCGGAGTCGGGGCGGTGACCCGGCGCGACCTCGGCGAGGTCCGGGCCCTGCGCGAGGAGTTCCAGGCCGTGTTCACCGCGCCGGACCAGCCGACGGCGGTCGGCCTGCTCAACACGCTGCTGCAACGCACCCGCATCACGCCGCACCTCGCCGAGCACGACGGCCACCCCCTCCACGTCCACTACTTCGCGCCGGGCTCGTCGGTCGCCGAGCATCTGGCCGCCGACTGCGGTGTCGCCCTCGCCCACGTGCTCGTGGAGAACGAGCGGGATCGCCTGCGCACGTGCGCGGCGCCCGACTGCTCCCACGTCTTCGTGGACGAGTCGAGGAACCGCTCCCGCGTCTACTGCGACAGCCGCACCTGTGGGAACCGCATGCACGTCGCCGCGTACCGGGCCCGCCGCCGCGACGCCTCCTGACGCCGGTGGCCCGCCGGCGCCGTGACTCAGCGCCGCGCTGTTCTCAGTGCCGCACCGTGACTCAGTGCGCGCCGTGTCTCAGTGCGCGCCGTGTCTCAGTGCCGCGCCGTGACGGAGTTCTGGGCCGCCTCGTTCGGAACGGCCCCGCCATACCTGCGGTCGCGCTTGGCGTAGATCTCGCACGCCTGCCACAGGTCGCGCCGGTCGAAGTCGGGCCACAGCTGGTTCAGGAAGACCATCTCGGCGTACGCGGACTGCCACAGCAGGAAGTTGGAGGTGCGCTGCTCGCCGGACGATCGCAGGAACAGGTCCACGTCCGGGATCTCCGGCTCGTCCAGATAGCGGGCGAAGGTCTTCTCCGAGACCTTGTCGGCCTTGACCCGGCCCGCGGCGATGTCGCGGGCGAGCCGCACGGCCGCGTCCACGATCTCCGCGCGGCCGCCGTAGTTCACGCAGAACTGGAGGGTCAGCGTGCTGTTGCCGACCGTCATCCGCTCGGCGTCCTCAAGCTCCTTGATCACGCTCTTCCAGAGCCGCCCGGGACGTCCGGCCCAGCGCACCCGCACGCCCATCGCGTTGAGCTGGTCGCGCCGCCGGCGGATGACGTCGCGGTTGAACCCCATGAGGAAGCGCACCTCGTCAGGCGAGCGCCTCCAGTTCTCCGTGGAGAAGGCGTACGCCGACAGGTAGGGGATGCCGATCTCGACGGCGCCCTCGATGACGTCGAACAGCGACGCCTCGCCCATCTTGTGCCCCTCGGTCCTGGGCAACCCACGCGCCTTGGCCCAGCGGCCGTTGCCGTCCATGACGATCGCCACGTGTCGCGGCAGCAGGTCGCGCGGGATGGCGGGCGGGGTGGCACCGGACGGGTGCGGAGTGGGAGGACGGACCATGTACCGAGGGTATTGCGTCCAGACCGGTCCTCAGGCGCGGGAGACGTGCGGATCCGGTGCGGATACCGTGCGCGTTCCGTGCGTCCCCTCGCATCACGCCGACGCCACCGGAAACGCCCCCGGACCTGTTGACCCGGGAGACGACCCCCGGACCTCCGCAAGGCCGGTCAGATGATCCTCGCTTCGCTTGCGGTCATCTGACCCGCCGACACCGGGGGACGACCCCCGGACCCCCGCAAGGCCGATCAGATGATCCTCGCTTCGCTTGCGGTCATCTGACCCGGCCACTCCCGTTCCACGTGACGCAGCGAGCGGATGCCGTGCTCCAGGTGCCACTGCAGGTATGCGGCGACCAGGCCGCTGCACTCGGCGCGGTGCCGGGGCTCGGAGGCGTCGGCGGCCGTCCAGTCGCCGCGCAGCAGGGCGATCATCAGCGCGATCGTCTCCGCGGCGGGCACCGCGGCGCCGGCCGGGCGGCACGCGCCGCACACGACGCCGCCGGCGACGATGGCGAAGGCGCGCACGGCCTCCGCGCCGCACCGCGCGCACTCCGACAGCGCGGGGGCGTAGCCCGCGACGGCCAGCGAGCGCAGGAAGAACGCGTCGAGCACCAGCCGGGCCTCGTGACCGCCCTCGGCGAGCGTGCGCAGTCCGCCGACCAGCAGCAGGAACTGCCGCAGCGCCGGCTCCTTCTCCCCCACCGTCAGCCGGTCGGCCGTCTCCAGCATCGCGCTCCCCGCGGTGTACCTGGCGTAGTCGGCCACGATCGCCTCGCCGTACGGATGCAGGGTCTCGACCTGGGTGACCACGTCGAGTGACCTGCCGCTGTGGAGTTGCAGGTCGACGTGGGAGAACGGCTCCAGCCGCGCGCCGAAGCGCGACATGGTCCTGCGCACGCCCTTGGCCACGCCGCGGACCTTGCCGGTACGCCGGGTGAGGAGCGTGATGATGCGGTCGGCCTCACCCAGCTTCTGGGTGCGCAGCACGACGCCCTCGTCCCGGTAGAGGCTCACCCCGCCATCGTATGGGTGCGCGCGGGCGGCCGCCCCGGCAGACGGTCATTCGCCCCGTTGAGGGGCATGAATGGTGAAAATTCGGTAATGATCCGGCGACGATGCCAGGCGACGAACCCTTCTCAAGCTGTACATAAAGGGGCCGTACGGTAAACCTGGGGTGCATCGGTTCAACCGAAAGGTCACTAAGCTTTGGCTTCCGGCGGACTTCCCCGCGCCGGTCAAGCCTGAGGGCCTGATCTCCCCCCGTTGCGTGAAAGGTTGCCATGACCCGCGTGGTCCTGCTGGGCGCCCCGCCCGGCCCGATCAGTCCCCCGCCGCACGGCGGTCAGCCCGCCCTGCCCGCGGCCATCACGCTGAGATCGCTGCCGGGGGCCCCCTCCGCGTACGACAGGCTGCTCGCGCAGGCCGCCGCTCTGGACCCCGAGCCGACGACCATCGCCCGGCCGGGGGACGCCGCCGCCTACCACAGGCCGTACGGCCGGGTGGTGGAGAGCCGTGACGTCGCCGGCGACCTGCGCGCGCTGGCCGACGCGGTCGAGGGCGCCGAGGAGAACCTGCTGATCCTGCCGGCCGACTCGCTGGTGCACGACGAGCTGATCTACCAGATCACCAAGGCCAAACGGGGGGCCATCGCACTGGTCGTCCGGCAGGAGCGGCAGGAGCAGGACGAGAACGAGCCTCCGGAGGAGGAGGTGCCGATCGAGGAGGCGGAGCCCGAGATCGGCGACAAGGTCATCGAGGGGCTCCCCCAGCGCACCCGCATCGGCCGGAGCCGGATCATCTCGGTCGGCACCGCCTACCACGCGGTGACCCGGCCGAACGCGGCGCTGCTCGGCCCGCTCCACCTCCACCAGCGGCACCTGCAGACCCTCGCCGAGGTCGCCCGCGAGCTGGCGGACATGGCCCACCTGTTCGGCCCCGAGGACGACGTGACCGAGCTTCTCGTGCTCGGCCTGGTCCGGCGCGGCGTGTCGGTGGGCCGGCGGGGCCGCCGCGACCTGTTCTTCCGCCGCGTCCGCAGCCAGGCCGAGGCCGACGAGGCGCTGGCGGAGATGGCTGGGTACAACGAGGACCGGGCCCGGCTGGACAACGCCGTGAAGGGCGCCGACGGCTTCTTCACCACGTTCTTCGTCAGCACCTACTCGCGCTTCATCGCCCGCTGGGCGGCCCGCCGCGGGCTCACGCCCAACCAGGTGACGCTGATCTCCATCGCCCTCGGCCTGCTGTCGGCCGGCGCGTTCGCCACCGGCACCCGCTGGGGGGCGGTGGCCGGCGGGGTGCTCATCTACTTCGCGTTCGTCTTCGACTGCGTGGACGGCCAGGTCGCCCGCTACGCGCGCAAGTTCGGCGTGCTCGGCGCCTGGCTGGACGCCACGTTCGACCGGTTCAAGGAGTACGCCGTCTTCGTCGGCCTGGCGGTCGGCGCGACGGTGTCCGGGCAGTTCGGCGACGGCGAGGGCGTGTGGACGCTGGCGCTGGTCGCGCTGGCCCTCCAGTCGGTCAAGCATCTGCTGGACTTCTCGTTCGGTGCGGCCAACCGGCGCAAGGCGCCCGTGCCGCTGCCCACGCTGGACCTGACGGTCGCCGACGACCGTCCGCTGCGGGAGGCGCTGGAGCAGCGCAGGGCGAGCCGGAGCACCGGCGTGCGCGGGCTGCTGAAGCTGTGGACCAAGGCCGGCAAGTTCCGCCCGGTCCACTGGGCCCGCAAGATGATCGTGTTCCCCATCGGCGAGCGTTTCGCCGCGATCGCGATCACCGCCGCGTTCTTCAACCCCCGGGTGACGTTCCTCACGCTGATCGTCTGGGGCGGCATCGCGGCCACCTACACCCTCACCGGACGTCTCCTGAGGTCGCTCGCATGATCACCCAGCCGCAGACCATCACGCCGCTTCCCGACCCGGACGAGGAGCGCCGCCGGGTCCAGACCGCGCGCCTGCTCGCCTACCGCGACGACGGCCCGCTCGCCACCGCGCTGAAGGGCTCCCTGGGCCGGCTGCTGCCGCCCGTGCCCGCGACCGTGGTGGCGCTGATCGCGATCGTGGCGCTGGCCGTCGCCGGCGCCCTCACCGACGGCCCGGTCCTGCTCGTGCCCGTCGCCGTGCTGCTCGTGCTGGTCCTGCCCACCGCCGGCCGCGACCACCTGGGCCGCTTCGACTGGCTCACTCCCCCGCTGCTGCGTGCGGCCGAGTTCCTGACGATCATCCTGCTCGGGCTGGCCGAGGACACGCCCAAGTGGCTGCTGTTCGTGCTGATCTACGTGATCGGCTACCACACGTACGACACCGTCTACCGCACCCGGCAGGGCATCTGGCCGCCCGCCTGGCTGTACCAGGCGGGGCTGGGCTGGGAGGTCCGCCTGCTGGTCCTGGGCGTGGCCGCCGCCGCCGGATGGCTGACCCCCGTGGCGGCCGTCCTCACGGCGTACCTGCTCGTGCTGTTCGCGGTCGAGAGCATCACGAGCTGGGTCCGGCTGGACAAGGCCTCCGCGCAGGCCCAGGCCGAGCAGGATCTGGAGCAGTCGCCCGAGGAGGCCGCCGAGCAGGTCACCGGCGAGGCCGAGCAGGGCTGACCGAGCCCCACGTCTCCGGCCCGCCCGGCGAGTTCCTCGGGCCTTCACGTCCTGAACCGAGGCGAGACACCCTGGCACATCCGTCCTTACGGCACGGTGGACGGCCGCACGGTCGAGTCGCTCACCCGGCCGCCGTGCCGTACGGACCTGGAGCCGGTCACCCGCTGTCTCCTGCCCTCGGCGCCCTCCCGCGCCGCCCTGTCGCGGCTCGGCTGACCACGAAAGCCGACCCCGAAAGGCGGGCCGTCAGGAGGCGGGCGAGGCGTCGAACAGCGCCCAGACCACCTTGCCTCCGCCGCGGGTGAGGATCCATCCCCACGCCGCGGTCAGCGCCTCGACCAGATGCAGCCCCCGGCCCGACTCCGACAGGTCGTTCCCGGGCGAGACCGCGGGCACCCTCTCGCTGGCGTCGCTCACGCCGCAGCCGATATGAAACCGGTGCTTCACCAGCCTCAGGCGGATCGGCGGAGCGTCCGCGGGGTCGCCGGGAACGTGCCGCAGCGCGTTGGTCACCAACTCGGACACCACGATCTGCGCGTCCGGCACGAGGCCGGGGACGCCCCAGCCGCACAACGTCCTGGCGGTGAAATCACGTGCCGCGGCGGCGGACGTGGTGCGCCCATGAAAGGTACACGTGGCCGACGGAGGCAGGGACAAGCCGGCGACGTCGTCGCGCTCGAACATCGAGGTCAACCACGGAGGCGCTGTCGCGGCTCCCGGGCCCGCCAGGTCTGCTGTCATCGCCGATCCCTCAGGTCTCACTCATTACATGATGTGAATTTCCCTGCCGTCGTGTATCTTGCCCTGTGCCTTGCGGATGCAAGCACGCGTGCACGTGCAAATGTCGCGCGTCCCCCGACTTTCCGTGGAAGTTCCCAGAAAAGACGGCCTCACCACGGTCCGGTAGGATGATCAATCCGATTGGTTCACCAGGAATTCTTCCGGGAGCGCCGCCGATGGAGCGATCGTGAACGCACAGGCGGGCCACACCGCCCCCGTACCGGTCGGGACCGCCCGCGGCGGCCCGACGGCCCTGCGGCTTCTGCTCGGGGCCCAGCTCAGGCGGCTGCGCCGGGAGAGCGGCATCACCCCCGAGAAGGCGGCCCGTGCCATCCGCGGGTCGCACGCCAAGATCAGCAGGCTCGAGCTCGGCCGGGTCGGCTTCAAGGAGCGGGACGTCGCCGACCTGCTCACCCTCTACGGCATCACCGACGCCGACGACCGGGCCGTGCTGCTCGACCTGGCGCGGCAGGCGAACATCCCCGGCTGGTGGCACAAGTACAGCGACGTGCTGCCGGGCTGGTTCGAGTTCTACGTCGGGCTGGAGGAGGCGGCGTCCGTCATCCGCTGCTACGAGCTGCAGTTCGTGCCGACGCTGCTGCAGACGCCCGAGTACGCGCGGGCCCTCGTCCTGCGGAGCACAGCGGGGCGGGCCGCCGACGACGTCGACCGGCGTGTGGACCTGCGGATGCGCCGGCAGGAGCGGCTGACCGGGCCCGAGGCGGCGACCCTGTGGGCCGTGATGGACGAGGGGGCGCTGCGCCGCCCTATCGGCGGCCGGAAGGTGATGCGGGCCCAGCTGGAACACCTCATCGAGGTGACGAAGCAGCCGAACATCACGCTGCAGATCGTGCCGTTCGACCACGGCGGGCACGCCGCGTGCGGGGGGCCTTTCACGATCCTGCGCTTCGAAGCGCCCGAACTGCCCGACGTCGTCTACCTGGAGC
This sequence comes from Microbispora catharanthi, assembly GCF_006334915.2. Lineage (GTDB taxonomy): Bacteria > Actinomycetota > Actinomycetes > Streptosporangiales > Streptosporangiaceae > Microbispora > Microbispora catharanthi. The sequence continues at coordinate 55,842 of NZ_VDMA02000025.1, read as the reverse complement.
AGCTCACCAGCGCGCTCTATCTGGACAAGCCCGAGGACACCGAGGCGTACACGCAGGTGATGAACGCGGTTTGTGTGGACGCCCGGCCGGCCACGCAGACCGGCGCGTTCCTGGAGGAGTTGCTCGCCGACCTCGGGTGAACTACCTCCTGGAGAAGAACGCCTGGCAGGTCTCGGCGAAGGCGACCGCCCGGGCGGTGGGCCGCACACCGCGCACCGAGGCGAGCACGACGTCGAGCGCGGGCACGTCGTCGCTGATCGGGACGCACGCGACCCGGCCGCCGTCGTAGGTCTGGTCGTTGTCGGCCCGCTGGTTGAGTATCGAGTAGCCGTGCCCGCCCGCCACCAGCGAGCGCGCCGTCTCGTAGCTCGACGTGCGGAACCGCACGCGCGGCTCGGTGGGGTAGATGGCCCGGAAGTAGTCGCGGCTGCGCGGCAGGTCCAGCAGGATCATCGGCTCGGCCGCCAGGTCCGTCAGCGACACCGTCTCCGCCCCGGCCAGGGGATGCTCCGGCGGCAGCAACGCGTACGGCCTGGCCCGGGTGAGCGTCCGGATGTCGAGGTCGAGGGCGAGGTCGATGGCGTAGACGAGGGCGACCTCGCATCGCCCGTCGAGCAGGGCCGACTCCATGGCGGAGATCTCGCCCTCCGCGACGCTGACCCGCACCCCGGGGTACTTCTCGGCGAACTCGCGCAGCAGCCGGGACAGGTAGAACGGCGCGAGCGTGGTCAGGCAGCCGACGGCGAGCTCACCGGTCAGCGATCCCGCGAGGCCGCGCGCCGACTGGGCGAGCGCCGCGGCGTGGGACAGGAACTCCCTGGCCTCGACGAGGAAGCGCTCGCCCGCGCGGGTCAGCGACAGGCCGCGGGCGTGGTGGCGGATCAGGAGCTGGACGCCCAGCTCCCGCTCCACTTGGGCGATGGCGGCCGAGATCGCCGACTGCGCCACCATGAGTTCTCTGCTGGCCGCGGTCATGCTGCCGAGCTCGGCCGCGGTTACGAAGTAACGCAGCTGGACGAGGGTGAAGTTGACGTCCGCCACGCCACCCATTGTGACCGTCTCCGTGCCCGGCGGCGCCCGCAAACCGGTATCAACTTCGAATGCCTTTTCCTAGCCCTGATCAGGCGTTTTCCCTTTGGAAACGCCTGGTGCCCAGGGTAACGCCCAGGACGGCGAAGGCCAGGGACACGACGACCCCCCACAACAATGCGGACGACGCGTAGGAACCGGCGAAAAGCGCGCGCAACCCCTCGACCGCGTACCGGAACGGCGTGAGCCGCGACACCACGTCGAGCCATGCGGGGGCGAGCGACATCGGCAGCAGCGCGCCCGACAGCAGCATCAGCGGGACCACCACGGTGGACATCACGGGCGCGAACAGCTCCTGCCGCATCGTGAGCGCCGCCGTGTACGACAGCGACGCCATGCCGACCGACAGCACGGTGGTCAGCAGCAGCGCCGCCAGCACCCCCGCGACCGGCGCCCGCAGGCCCAGCGCGTACGCGGCCACGATGATCGCCGTCGCCTGCACCAGCAGCACGACGCTGTCCCTGAGCACCCGGCCGAGCAGCAGCGTCACCCGGCTCACCGGCGTGACCCGCAGCCGTTCGAGCACGCCGAACCGCTGGTCGAAAACGATGGTGAAGCCCGCCATTCCCGCGCTCGTCAATCCGAGCTGCACCAGCAGGCCGGGCACGAGGACGGCCCAGGAACCCACGCCGCTGCGGTCGAACAGCGGGCCGAACAGCACGAGGTAGAGGAACGGCTGCAGGGCGCTGAAGACCAGGCTGAACTTGTTGCCGAAGGAAACACGCAGGTAGTGGCCGGTCAGGACGGCGAGAGCGGTCATGCGGCGGCCCCCTCGCGCAGCTCGCGGCCGGTGACGGCGAGGAAGACCTCGTCGAGCGTCCGCGCGCCGTGCTCGGACTTCAGCTCGTCCGGAGTCCTCTGGGCGACGAGCCGGCCGTGGTCGATGATCAGGATGCGGTCGCAGAGCGCGTCGGCCTCTTCCAGGTAGTGGGTCGTGAGGAAGACCGTCAGTCCCTCCTGCTCGCGCAGCCGGCGCACGTGGTCCCACAGGTTGGCGCGGCTCTGCGGGTCGAGCCCGGTCGTCGGCTCGTCGAGGAAGAGCAGCTCGGGCCGGTGGAGCAGGCCCATCGCGATGTCGAGACGGCGCTTCTGGCCGCCCGACAGCGACACGCTCGTACGCTCCTCGACTCCGGGCAGGTCCAGCTCGGCGAGCAGGGTGGTCACCCGCTCGCGGGCCTGGGCCCTGCCCATGCCGTACAGGCGGGCCTGGAGCACGAGCTCCTCCCCCACGGGGGAGAACGGGGCGAACGCGCCGCCCTGGGCGACGTAGCCGATGCGGCGGCGTACGCCCGCGGGGTCGGCGAACAGGTCGGCGCCCGCGACCGTGGCGGTCCCGGAGGTCGGGCGCAGCAGCGTGGTCAGCATGCGCAGCGTGGTGGTCTTGCCCGCGCCGTTCGGTCCGAGGAAGCCGACGATCTCCCCTGCGGAGACGTCGAGGTCGATCCCCCGCACGGCCTCGGTCGGGCCGAAGGTCTTGGTGAGCCCTCTGGCGTGAATCATGGCGAGTAGAGTAACACCAAATTTGGAGTCACTTAAAGATTGTGCTCGCCCTTACAATCGGAGCGTGGAAGAGGGCCTGCGGGAGCGGAAGAAGCGGGAGACCCGGCAGCGCATCGCCGACATCGCGATGGGGTTGTTCCTGCAACGGGGGTTCGACAACGTCACGGTGGCCGAGGTGGCCAGAGCCGCCGACGTGTCGGTCAACACCGTCTTCAACTACTTCCGCACCAAGGAGGACCTGTTCCTCGACCGCAGCGAGGAGACCGAGGACCTGCTGGCCCGGGTCGTGCGCGAGCGCCGCGCGGGCGAGAGTGCGGTCGAGGCGGTGCGCCGCGACTTCTTCGAGGCCCTCGACGCCGGCGACTGGCGTTACGGGATGAACGAGGGCGCGGACCTGTTCGTGCAGCGGGTCAGGGAGAGCGTGGCACTCCAGTCGCGGGTGCGCATGCTGGACGTCAACCGGGAGGATCGGCTCGCCCGCACGCTCGCCGAGGAGACCGACGCCGATCCCGACGACCTGACCCCCTGGCTGGTGTCGGCGCAGATCTGCGCCGCCGTCCGCGCGCTGACTCGCCACTTCGCGATCCGGCAGATGGCCGGCGAGGATCCGGCGCCGATCAGGGCGGACATCAGGGAGCACGCCGAGCGCGCCTTCGACCTGCTGGAGCGCGGAGTGGGCGGCTACTGCCCGCGCCCCGAGCCCGGATCGCTCAGCCGCCCGCGAGCCGGCGAGCGCTCCACACCAACGCCTCGGTGACGCGGGCCTGCGACAGGCCCAGGGTGTGCCGCTGGAACTGGTAGACCTCGGGCGCGAGCGGCGCCAGCACGGCGTCCGCCACTCCCTCCGGGTCCGGCACTCGCGCCTCGGTCAGCAGCATCCGCACGTGCGCGCGCCAGAAGCGGTAGGCGCCGGTGCCGAAACGCGCGCTCCCGGTCTCGGCTCCCAGCACGAGGTGCAGGTGACGCTCCAGCAGGTCGATCATGGCGATGTGGAACGCGGCCAGCCGGTCGGCCGGTGAGGCCCCCGGCCCGAGCGGCGGCGGGCCGTTCAGGATGTGTCCCTGCACCTGCCGCTCGTGCTCGTCCAGGAGGGCCGTCGCGATCGAGGCGGGGTCCGGATAGCGCCGGTAGAGCGTGGCCCGCCCCACTCCCGCCGCCTTGGCGATCTCGTCCATGGTGACGTGCCGCGCGTCCCTCGTCGCGAAGAGCTGTTCGGCCGCCTTCAGTACGCGCATGCGGTTGCGCGCGGCGTCCGCCCGTTCCCGCACCGGCGCCGGGCGGCCCGGTTCGAGGTCGAGCACGGGCAGTTCCCGGCCGATGCCGGCCGACATGGTCCCCTCCGACGGAACGCGGCCGTTCCTCCGGTTCCCGCCGGGATCCATAAACCCGTTGTTCATGAGGACATGGTAGCCCCCCGGCGGAACGATGTGGACAGAGCGTCCACTTTTGCCTTACGCTCATCCGGACACCATGTCCGGTTCTGGTCCGGCTTCTCGGAAATCCGGTTCTCTAGAAGAGGGATCGCGATGCATGCCCTGTTCCTCGCCTCGGCACTGCTGGTCGGCTGCTTACTGGCAGTGCAAGCCTCGGTGAATCTCCAGCTCAACAAGGCCGTGGGGACGCCGTACGGCGCCTCGACCCTGCAACTGGGCGTGGCGACGGCCCTGCTGGCGCTCCTCGCGGTCGCGGTCGGAGCGATCGGCGCCGTCCGCCTCGTGCCCGGCGTGCCCTTCTGGCACCTGCTCGGGGGTCTGGCCAGCCCGCTCTACATCACCAGCGGGATCCTGCTCTTCCCCCGCCTCGGCGCGCTGGCCGCGGCGGGCCTGTTCGTGACCGGTCAGATGTTCGCGTCGCTGGGGCTGGACCTGTTCGGCCTGTTCGGCATCGCGCGCAAGCCGCTCAGCGTCGGCATCGCGCTCGGCGCGCTCGCGGTCCTCGCCGGCATCACGGTCATCATCCGGGGACAGCGCCCGGCGCAGTCGCCGCCCGCGGCGGGACCGGCGCCCGGCGGCGCTCCCGGCACTCCCGCCCGTGGCGGGACGGCCACCGTCACCGCCCCGGCCGCGACGGCGGCGGCCGTACGCCGGAGCGGCGGCCTCGGCCAGGGCGGCTGGATCCTGCTGGGCATCGTGGCCGGCGCCGTCCTGCCGGTGCAGGGGGCGGTCAACGCCGCGCTGCGCAAGGACATCCACGAGCCGGTGACCACCGCGATGATCAGCTTCATCGTGGCCACGATCACCATCGCCGTGGTTCTGCTCGTCCTGCTGGCGACGCGCCGCACCCCCCGGCCGCAGCTCGGCGGGCTGCGCACGATGCCCTGGTGGGGCTGGCTCGGCGGCGCCTGCGCCGCGGCGTACGTCACCGCGACCTTCACGCTCATCCCCACGATCGGCGCCGCCACCACCGTGGCGCTGACCGTGACCGGCCAGCAGGTCGCCTCGGCCGTGATCGACAACTACGGCTTCCTCCGGCTGCCCCGCCGCCCGCTCACCGCGCCGCGCCTGTCCGGTCTCGCCCTGCTCATCGTCGGCTCGGTGCTCGTCCAGCTCACCTGAGTCAACCCACCGCGGAAAGGACCCCCCTCCATGACCTCCTATCTGCGCAGCCCCTACGAGGCGACACCCGGCGTCACCACGCTGCCGTCGTCCCTCCCCATCACCGGCGCCGGCCTGCTGCCGGTGAACGCCTACCTGATCCGCGGCCCGCAGCCGATCCTCGTCGACACCGGCATGGCGATCGACCGCGGCTACTTCGAACAGGCCCTGTGGTCCCTGGTCGACCCGGCCGACCTGCGCTGGATTGTGCTCACGCACGACGACAGGGACCACGCGGGCAACCTCAAGGAAGTCCTCATGGCGGCGCCGCAGGCCAAGGTCATCACGAACGGCCTGGCCGTCGCGCGGCTCGGCGAGGAGTGGGACGTGCCCCCGAACCGTGTCCTGCAGGTGAACCCCGGCCGCACGCTCGACCTCGGGGGCAGGATCGTCTCCCTGCTGCGCCCGCCCGCCTACGACTCCCCTTCGACGCTGGCCCTCTATGATCACGCCACCCGTTCGCTGTTCAGCGCGGACAGCTTCGGCGCGATCCTGCCGACACTGGCGGAGGACGCCCAGGACATCCCGGAGAGCGACTACCTCGCCGGGATGGCCCTGTTCACCAGGGCCAACGCCCCCTGGACCGCACTGGCCGACCCGGCCAAGTTCGACACCGTGCTGGACGACCTGCTCCGGCTCGCCCCCCGGCACATCCTCAGCTCACACGGCGCCACCGTCGTGGAGGGCACCGAGACGCTCGTGAAGACGCTGCGCGAGGTGCCCTCCATGACGCCGTGGCTGCCGGACGAGGACGTGCTGGTGGAGGCCGTGCTCGCCAAGCACGAGGGGGCCACGCTCAGCGCCGGCGCGGCCTGAGCGATACGAGGCACGACACAAGGAGAACGTCGATGACGACGACACTGACCCCGGAGCCCGGCACCATCATCATCTTCTCGGATATCTGGTGCTCCTTCGCGCACATAGCCGTGCACCGGCTCCACAGGACCCGGGAACGGCTGGGCCTGACCGACCGGGTCCGGTTCGACCACCGCGCCTTCCCCCTGGAACTGCTCAACGACGCGCCCAGTCCCCGGCCGGGGACCGACAGCGAGGTGGGCCGGATGGCCGCGCTGGAGCCCGACGCGGGGTGGCAGCTGTGGCAGGCGAAGGACTGGCTCTACCCGTCCACCACGCTGCCCGCGCTGGAGGCCGTCCAGGCGGCCAAGGAGCAGGGGTTCGCGGCGTCGGAACAGCTCGACCTGGCGCTGCGGAAGGCATTCTGGGCCGAGTCGCGGTGCATCAGCCATCGCAAGGTCATCCTGGACGCCGCCGCGTCCACCGGCGTGGTGGACGTGGACGCCCTGGCGGCCGCACTCGACGACGGCCGGGCCCGCAGGACGCTGTCCGAACAGGCCGCCATCGCGGCGACCGACCGGGTGAACTGCAGCCCGCACCTGTTCCTGCCGGACGGCACCGACCACGCCAACCCCGGAATCGAGGTCGGCTGGGTGGGTTCGTACGGCATCGGCTGGCCCGTCGTCTCCTCCGACGATCCGAGCGTGTTCGAGGACATCCTCAAGCGCGCCGCCGCCTGACCGAAGCCCTCCCCCCGGTAACACAGAACAGCCCTTTCCCAGGGGCACAGAACGCCGGCGGACCCGCGTGGCCCGCCGGCGCAGCACGCGACCGGCTCTTTCATCGGCGCGCGCCGGGACGTCGACGCGCGCCGATTCTTTATGGACGATCCCCATTCCTGGGATAATCGATGCGAATTTTGATTACCCAGGGTCAGCGTCCGGTGACGCGAAAGCCGGACCATTCCGGAAATCCGGAAAGAAGCATTTCCCGTCTCACCCGTTGACTCCGCCGTAAGTGAGACGTACCTTTTATTGCATCGCCCATCGCGGGCAAAACGGGAGTGACGTTCCTCCCTGCTTCTCCGTAAGAAGGAGCTCGCGGCGAAACCGCCGCCTCCGACGCATGTCTTCCCGCACCACTCTTGCGCTACTCCATGTTCCGCACCAGTGAAGGGATCTGTCATGAACAATGTCGGTTCGGAAATCGAAGAGACGCCGCTCAGCGCGTCCGGAACGCCGGACGTGACCGGGTTCGTCGACCTCACCCAGCACGAGATCCAGGCCCTGAAGACCCGGTGGAACCTCGCCGACGCACACACCCACCAGCGTCAGTCCGCCGGCCAGGACAAGATCGTCTCCCGGCTCCCCGACCTGTGGTACGAGGCCGAGGAAAACCAGCAGGCGTATTTCGAGCGCCGATTCATCGACGCCTTCTTCCGGCTGCACAGGCAGCCCACCGCGGCGGCCGCCGGCAAAACCTGGCTGTCGTATTCGGCCAGCGTCTCCACAATGGTCGCCGCCATGTACCTGATGCAGCGGAACATGTCGGTCGGTCTCATCGAGCCGTGCTTCGACAATCTCGTCGACCTGCTCAAGCACATGCAGGTCGAACTCACCGCGCTGCCGGAGGAGTCGCTCGCCGATCCGGCCCGCATTTACGCGAACCTGAGCACGCTGGAAACAGACGCGCTCTATCTGGTCGACCCAAACAATCCGACCGGGTTCAGCCTCCTGCAGTACGGGATGGACGGATTCCGCGAGGTCATCCGCTACTGCAAGGACCACGGCAAGCTGCTGATGCTCGACCTGTGCTTCGCGTCGTTCGCGCTGTGCGACGAGAAGATCGGGCGCATCGACATCTACGAGCTGCTGGAGGAGTCGGGCGTCTCGTACATGGCGCTGGAGGACACCGGCAAGACCTGGCCGGTGCAGGACGCCAAGTGCGCGATGCTGACAGTCAGCGACGACATCAAGGAGGAGGTCTACAACATCCAGACGGCCGTCCTGCTGAACGTCTCGCCGTTCGTCCTCAACTTCCTCACCCAGTACGTCGAGGACTCCATCGAGGACAACTTCGCCTCGGTGCGCGACGTCATCACCGACAACCGGGCGATGGCCGTCAAGGCCGTCGAGGGCACGATCCTCGAGTACGTCGAGCCCGTGGTGAACACGAGCGTCGCGTGGTTCCGCATCAAGCCGGAGGACCTCACCGCGAGCGAGCTGCAGCAGCGGCTGCTGGAGGACGAGATCTACGTGCTGCCCGGCACGTACTTCTACTGGAACGACCCGGCGAAGGGCGAGCGCTACATCCGCGTAGCCCTCGCCCGCCGGCCCGGCACCTTCGCCTGCGCCATGCACCGGATGCGTGAGGTGCTGCTCGGCTATGAGCGATAAGCCCTTCCTCGACGCCGCCCTGTTCATGGGCATGCACAGCCGCGACGACGACGTCCGGCGGGGGTGCAAGCGCTTCTTCACCGAGCGCCTGTCCGGCGGCCACGTCCTGATGAGCCTGGAGCACGTCGGGCGGTGCGACGACCTGGTCTGGCGATACCCCCGCGAGGCGCAGGACGAGTACTACCCGTTCATGGACAACCTCCACTCCGACATGGCCATCGACCGCATCGGCTACGACGAGCAGGACCTGCGCCTCGCCCTCGAGGCCGGGGCGCTGTCGGACCTTCCGCTGCACGAGCGGCTGCTCGTGGCGATGGCGATGCGCCGCGACACGGTCGTGGTCACGGCCAGCCCCCGGCTGAGCCTGCGCCCCGACCTCCCGGTCCGGCCGGTGGAGCCGGCGAAGCCGGCCGATGACGAACCGGTGTTCCCGGCGCCGCTGGAGCGGCTCTACGAGCGGTCCTTGGCCCTGCGAGTCGACGTCGACGACCTGTGAGGTGACCCGTGTATCCAGCAAAGCACTCGGGGACGATCGTCCCCATGGTCACGCCCCTGACCGAGGCGGGCGAGGTGTCCGAGCCGAGCGTACGACGGCTCGTCGAGTCCCTCAGGAGCGAGGTCACCGGGCTGATGCCCGCCCTGTCCACCGGCGAGGGATGGAAGCTGTCGGATCGGCAGTGGCACGAGGTGGTCGCGTACACCGTCCGCCACGCGGACGGGCTGCCCGTCCTGGCCGGCGTGCAGTCGCCGACCACCGAGGAGGTGATCGCCAGAGCGAAGGAGGCCCAGGCCCTCGGCGTGGCGGCGATCGCCGTCACCACCCCCTTCTCACCGGACCTCACGCAGGAGGAGATCTACGAGCACTACCGGGCGATCCGGGAGGCCGTGCCGGTCCCGCTGTTCGTCTACAACGAGAAGGCCCTGTCGGGCAACCAGATCGAACTGGACACCCTGGTGCGCGTCTGCGCCCTGCCCGGCGTCGTCGGCATCAAGGAGTCCAGCGGGTCGGCAGAGTTCACCAGGAAGCTCGTCGCCGCGGTCCCCGAGATCCCGGTGTTCGAGGGCTGGGAGAACCTCCTGCACGAGGTGACGGGGCCCGGCGGGGTCGCCGGGTTCATCGGTCCCCTGGCCAACCTGGAGCCCGGCCTCGCCAACGCCATGCTCGCCCAGCCGTCCGAGCGACGGCAGCGCGAGATCGACGCGACCTGTGAGCGGTACGGCCTGTTCAACGACGACTGGTACCGGCACCTGAAGAAGGAACTGCACCGCCGCGGGGTCATCGACACCGACGCGGTCGTCGAGGAAGCGGGGTGAGCGGGATGTTGGAGGTCCGGCCCGGAGACTCCGCCCAGAAGCGGCTCTACGTCTACAACCGCTCGGTCCTCACTCCCGAGAGGTACGCCGAGCTGTGCGAGATCGAGCGCGACTGGGTGGTGCGTCTCGCCGCCGAGCACGAGGAGCGCGCTCCCCGCTTCGGGTTCCGCATCGAGCTGATCGACGCGCTCCACGACCTGCTGGCCAAGGAACAGGCCAACCCCTCCGGCGACGAGCGGTTCCTCGCGGAGGAGGCCACCCTCGACCAGTTCAAGACGGTGGTCGCGGAGTTCGCCGTCGACGGCCTGGTGGAGTCGCAGTCCCACCTCGGGATCCTGCGGCGCCTGCCGTCGAAGGCGCGCATGGCCGTGCTGCGCGTGCTCATCGACGAGTTCGGCTGCGGCAACGACGACATGGAGCACTCGCGGCTCTACCGCGACCTGGTGACCGAGCTGGGCATGCCCGCCGACCTGGAGCACTACGTGGACCTGGCCGGGGACGCCAGCTTCGCGTACGTCAACCTGTTCCACTGGCTGGCCGACCGGGCGCCGGCGCCGGAGTACTTCCTCGGCGCGTACGCCTACTTCGAGGCCAGCGTGCTGTACGCCTTCAAGCCCTTCGCGGCCGCGGCGAAACGGCTCGGCATCAGCAACGACCGGTACTACACAGAACATTTGTACATCGACAGCTTCCACTCCAAGCAGATGCAGACCGCGATACGGGCGCTGGGCGAGCACCGCGAGGTCGACCTGGCGAAGGTGTGGGCCGGCGTCACGCTGACCAGCGCCGTCATCGCGGAGGCCACGGAGGCGGCGGTGGACAGGGCGAGGAAGGTGCCCGCATGACCGACAACCCGGGTGGGTCTGTCTCGCTGCGCCAGATCGCGCCCGACCTCCTGCTCATCGAGGTGGCGGGCAGGCGGGTGCTGACCCAGGCGGAGTGTCCCCACCGCAGGGGGCGGCTGCGCTACGGCTACCTCAACGGGCGGACGCTGCGGATCACCTGCCCGCTGCACCACTCCACGTTCGACCTGCTCACCGGCCGGCAGGTGGCCGGCCCGCCGTGCGGGTCGCTGCGCGTCACGCTGCTGCCCGAGGACGCCGCGTCTCCTCGGTCGGCGGCGGAGGCGGCGGCGTACGCCGAGGCCGTCCGGCCCGAGGCGGGTGCTCCGTGACCACCCGCGAGCTGCCCGCCCAGGTCACCGGGCAGGTCAGCGGGCAGAGCACGCGGGTGGAGGCGCACGGCGTCGACCGGATCCCGGACGGGGAGCGCACCGCCTCGCCCCGCGAGTTCCTGTGGATCTGGCACTCGGCCCAGTTCTCGTTCGGCACGGTGGTGCTCGGCTCGGTGCCGGTGAGCTTCGGCCTGAGCTGGACGGCCTCCGTCACCGCGATCCTGGTGGGGCTGCTGATCGGCACGGCGGTGTTCGCACCGCTCGTGCTGTTCGGCAAGCGCACCGGCGCGAACGACGCGGTGTCCAGCGGCGCCCACTTCGGCGTGCGCGGCCGGGTCGTCGCCAACGTCATCACGATCGTGGTCGCGATCGGGTTCTTCTCGATCGCGGTGTGGACGGGCGCGACGGCCATCCTCGCGGCCGGCCAGCGGGTGCTCGGCACCCCGGCCGGCCCGGCGGGGCTCGCCGTCACGATGCCGCTGATGGCACTGGCCGTCGTGGTGGTCGCGGTGTACGGATACGGCGCGCTGCTGGCGACGTACAAGGTCATGACGGTGATCGGCGGGCTGGTGCTGCTGGCGCTGGTCGTGGTGCTGCTGCCCGGTTTCGACCCGGCGTACGCGGGCGGGCCGTACGCGCTGGGCGACTTCTGGCGGACCTGGCTGCTGGCCGTGTCCTTCAGCGCCACGCTCCCGGTGTCGTACTCGACGTTCCAGGGCGACTACAGCCGCTACCTGTCGCCCGGGGTCCGCGACCGGGCGGCGGTGGCGTACAACGGCGCGGCGATGTACGTGAGCAACGCGCTCGCGCTCGTCGGCGGCGCCTACGTCACCACGATGCTGAAGAACGGCTCGGCGCCCTGGATCCTCGGGGTGGCCGACGCCGTGCCCCGTTGGTTCACGGTCGTGGTGATCGCCTTCGGGTTCGCCGGCACGCTGCCGCAGGCGGCACTGTGCCTGTACGCGGCGGGGCTGTCGGCCAATTCCATCCTGTGGCGGATCCCCCGCGCCGCCGCGACGTGGCTGATGTGGGCACTCGGCGTCGCCACCCTCTACGTCGGGGCGATCGTCTTCGACGCCATCGAGTCGATCTCGACGTTCGTGCTGATCCTGCTCGTCCTCGTCTCGCCGTGGACCGCGATCATGCTGGTCGGGTTCGCCCTGCGGCGGGGCCGGTACCACCCCGAGGACCTGTACGGCTTCGCCCGGCCCGGCCACCGGGGCGGCTACTGGTTCACCGGCGGGTTCAACCTCCGGGCCCTGGGGGCGTTCGTCCCCGCGGTGGTCCTGGGGCTGCTGTTCGTGGACAACACGATCTACACCGGCCCGTTCGCCCGCCTGGCGGGCGGGGTGGACCTGAGCTGCCTGGTGCCGTTCTGCACGGCGGCGCTGCTCTACGCCGCGCTGTGCCGGCTGTTCCCCGAGCGGACGGCCGTACCGACCGGAGGTGATTCGAGATGAACAGAGATCCGCGGCTGCCCGACTCGCCCGACACGATCGTGGTCTTCTCCGACCTCAACTGCTCCTTCGCCCACCTGGCCGTTTACCGCCTGCACGAGGCGCGCCGGCGGCTCGGCCTGGAGGGACGGCTGTGGTTCGACCACCGCTGCTTCCCGTTGGAGCTGTTCAACCGGACGGTGAACGAGCGCCCCGGGGTGGACTCGGAGGTGTCGGTGGTCGGCGCGCTCGACCCCGGCGCCGGCTGGCGGCTGTGGCAGGGGCCCGACTGGACCTACCCGGTCACGATGCTGCCGCCCCTGGAGGCCGTGCAGGCGGCCAAGGCGCAGAGCCTGCACGCCTCGGAACAGCTCGATCTGGCGCTGCGCCGGGCCTTCTGGGCCGAGGGCCGGTGCATCTCGCTGCGGCACGAGATCCTCGACGTCGCGGCCTCCACCGGGGCGGTCGACGTCGAGGCGCTGGCCGAGGCGCTCGACGACGGCCGCGCCCGGCGGGCGGTGATGGATCAGTTCGAGACGGCCCGGCACGGCCGGGTCGACTGCAGCCCCCACGTGTTCCTGTACGACGGGACCGACGTCGCCAATCCCGGCGTGCGGGCACGCTGGGTCAACGGCGACTTCGGCGTGGGCTTCCCGGTCATCGAGGCCGACGACCCGACCGTCTACACGGATCTGCTGGCCAGGGCGGCCGAGCTGATCTGCGAGACGGCGGCCTGACGACCCGCCGTCGAAGAGAGGGCGCGGGCCCGGCGAGGGGGCTCGCGCCCTCCGCGTGCCCGCGTCCTCCGCGTGCCCGCGCCCTCTGGGTGCCCGCGCCCTCTGCACGCCCGGTGCGGCGCAGGCACATGCCCGGGGCGGGGCATGCCGGGCCCGGCGGCTGTATACAGGTCCACGTGAGGTTGGACGAGCTTGATCGCGCCATAATCCGGGCCCTTGTCGAGGACGCCCGGGCGACGTACGCCGAGATAGGCGCTCAAGTGGGGCTGTCGGCTCCGGCCGTGAAGAGGCGGGTCGACCGGCTCATCGCCAGCGGCGCGATCACCGGCTTCAGCGCCCGGGTGGAGCCGTCGGCCCTCGGCTGGACCACCGAGGCGTACGTCGAGCTGTACTGCCGGGGCAAGACCTCACCGGCGGAGATCGGCATGGCCGTGTCCCGGCACCCGGAGGTCGTCTCCGCCTGCACGGTCACCGGCGAGGCCGACGCGTTGCTGCACATCCGCGCGACCGACGTGCGGCACGTCGAGCGGGTGATCGAACGCCTGGCGGCCGAGCCGTTCGTGGTGCGCACCAAGAGTTCGATCGTGCTGTCGCGGCTGATTAACGGATCGCTGCAAAACGGGTGAAGGACGCAACCGATCCACAGGTGATCGCAACGCGGGCGCATTGGATTGTCGCCTTCCGATTCCTACGCTGAAGTCCCGTTCACCCGGTTTCCCGCTTGGAGTCGACGATGACACTCGCGCCAGCCACCGAGACCACGGACAGTGGTCGTACGGGTACGGCCCGGCATTTCCTGATGTGCCGGCCCGAGTTCTTCACGGTCTCGTATTCCATCAATCCGTGGATGCATCCCGAGAAGGGCGCCGACACGGCCAGGGCGTTGCGGCAGTGGGACAGCCTCCGGCAGGCGTACGAGGGGCTCGGCCACCGCGTCAGCCTGATCGACCCGATCGAGGGCCTGCCGGACATGGTGTTCGCCGCGAACGGCGCGCTCGTCGTGGACGGGCGGGTCTACGGAGCGAGGTTCGCCCACCCGGAACGCGCCGCCGAGGGCCCCGCCTACCTGCGGTGGTTCCTCGAACGGGGATACGAGACACTGGAGGCGTCCTTCACCAACGAGGGCGAGGGCGACTACCTGACGCTCGACGAGATGATCCTGGCCGGGACGGGCTTCCGCACCGACGTGGCGGCGCACATGGAGGCCCAGGAGTTCCTCGGCCGGCCGGTCGTCACGCTGCGCCTGGTCGACCCGAGGTACTACCACCTCGACACCGCCCTGTTTCCGCTGGACGGCCACAACGTGGCGTACTATCCGGAGGCGTTCAGCGAGGGCAGCAGGAAGGTGCTGCGGCGGCTGTTCCCCGACGCCGTGATCGCCACGTCCGCGGACGCGGAGGTGCTGGGCCTCAACGCGGTGAGCGACGGCCGCAACGTCGTCGTCAACGCCGAGGCGACCGGGCTGATCCTGGAACTCAAGCGCCGTGGCTTCGAGGTCGTCCCGGTGGACCTCGGCGAGCTGCGCAAGGCCGGCGGCGGGCCCAAGTGCTGCACCCTCGAGATCCGGCCGAACAGGGAGATTCGATGAACAGCGAGGAACTGATCCGGCTCAGCGAGAGCCACAGCGCGCACAACTACCACCCGCTGCCCGTCGTGATCAGCTCGGCCGAGGGCGCCTGGGTCACCGATGTGGAGGGCAAGCGGTATCTCGACTGCCTCGCCGGCTACTCCTCGCTGAACTTCGGCCACGGCAACCCCGCGATCCTCGCGGCGGCCCGCGAGCAGCTCGACCGGCTGACCCTGACCAGCCGCGCGTTCTACCACGATCGGTTCGCCGCGTTCGTGACCGGCCTTTCCGAGCTGTGCGGCAAGGACATGGTCCTGCCGATGAACACCGGCGCGGAGGCCGTCGAGACCGCCGTCAAGGTCGCCCGCAAGTGGGGCTACGAGGTCAAGGGCGTCGCCCCCGACCAGGCCAACATCGTCGTGATGGAGGACAACTTCCACGGCCGCACCACGACCATCGTGGGCTTCTCCACCGACCCCGAGTCCCGGGACGGCTTCGGCCCCTTCTCCCCCGGCTTCCGGATCGTCAAGTACGGCTCCGCCGAGGCGGTCAGGGAGGCGATCGACGAGAACACGGTGGCCGTGCTGCTCGAGCCCGTCCAGGGCGAGGCCGGCGTGCTGGTCCCGCCGGACGGCTACCTGGCCGCGGTCCGGGAGATCTGCACCGACAACAACGTGCTGTTCGTCGCCGACGAGATCCAGTCGGGCCTCGGCCGCACCGGGGACACGTTCGCCTGCGACCACGAGCGCGTCGTCCCCGACCTGTACGTCCTGGGCAAAGCCCTCGGCGGCGGCGTGGTCCCGGTCTCCGCGGTCGTCGCGAACAGCGACGTCATGGGCGTGATCGGGCCCGGCCAGCACGGCTCCACCTTCGGCGGCAACCCGCTGGCGTGCGCCGTCGGCGACGCGGTGGTCGGGCTGCTGCGGACCGGCGAGTACCAGGCCAGGGCCCGCGAGCTCGGCGCGTTCCTGCACGCCCGCCTGGCGGACCTCGGCCCCGGCGTGGTGGCGGTGCGCGGGCGCGGGCTGTGGGCGGGCATCGACATCGACCCCTCGCTCGGCACCGGACGGGAGATCAGCGAGGCGCTCATGCGGCGCGGCGTGCTCGTCAAGGACACGCACGGCTCGACGATCCGCCTCGCGCCGCCCCTCGTCGTCTCCCGGGACGACCTGGCCTGGGCGGTGGACCAGCTCAGCGCGGTGCTGCGGGAGGCTCGGGCCTGATCCGCACCGCGTCCTGATCGCCGGTGTCGGTGAACCACGTCACCGTGGCCTCCCCGGGCGCCAGGTCGATGGCGGTCATCATGTTGGGGAACCAGGGTCCCTTGCTGATGCGCCACCGCAACGGCGGCCGGGGAAGGCCCCCGGCCCTGGCCAGCACCCCGCCGAGCACGCCCGCGAGCCCGAACGACGCCACGATGTTGGCGAAGCGCAGCGTGCGGCTCAGCGGGTTGCGGATCGGCGAGCAGACGACCTGGTGGACGCGCCCGCCGCCCCGGCGCCGCACGGACGCCATGTAGGAGTAGTGGACGTCGCCCGACAGCAGCAGGACGGTCGCGGGCGGCCTCCCCCGGCCGCCCGAGGCGACCTCCAGCACCACCTGCGCGAGTTCCTCGAACGACCGGCGGAAGGCCCCCCAGTGCTCCAGGTCGAGAAACTGCCGCACCCGCTCGCCCCACCGCGCCGCCCTGCGGCCCCAGATGCCGTCGCAGACCGCCTCGTTCCAGCTCTCCACGTGGTGGATCCCCGCGGGCAGCAGGATCGGCAGCGAGGACCCGACGAGCAGGTGGTCGAAGTCGCCGGTGGCGTGCTTGTCGAACCAGTCCCACTCCCCGGGGTCGAGCATCCGCCGGCGTCCCGGCTCCAGCACCCGGGCGCTGCGGCTGTCCAGCACGATCAGCCGGGTGCCGCCCAGGTCCCTGTGGTAGCTCCAGCGCACCGAGTCGGGCTCCTTGTCGGCCCGCCGGGCGAAGGTGTCCAGCGCCTCGTCGCCGCCGCCCGCCCGCAGCGCGGCGAGCACGGGATCGGCCGCCCGCTCGGCCGGGGGCAGGTTGCCCAGGTGCTGGTAGACGTAGTACGAGCCGAGCGCGGAGACGATGCGCCGCTCCCACCAGGGCACCTCGGCCATCTGCTCGCGCCAGACGTTCGAGGTGTTCCAGTCGTCCCTGACGTCGTGGTCATCGAAGATCATCAGGGTGGGCACCGTGGCCATCAGCCAGCGGACCGGAGGGTCGGACCACGCCTGCCGGTACAGCTCGGCGTACTCCTCGAAGTCGACGACCTCCTCGGGCCCTTCGTCCCTGCGCCCGGCGATGAACTCCTTCATGTCCGGCGTGAGCTCGTCGGCGTACACCTGGTCGCCCAGCAGCAGGATCAGGTCGGGCCGCGCGTCCGGCGACTCCATCAGGCGCAGGCCGTACGCCCGCAGGACGTCCGGGCCGTGCGTGCGGACGTACGGCTCCTCGTGCGGGACGCTGGTGCGGCAGGAGCCGAAGATCAGCCGGTCGAGGCGGGTCAGCGGGTGGATCACGCTGGGCGGCAGGCCCTCTTCCGGCCACACCCGCCGGTCGTCGAGCTCCACCTCGTAGGCCACCGGGCCCTCGATGCCGACGTCGAGCAGGGCGTAGTGGTGGCCGTGCACGGTGAAGGTGCGCTCCTCCGAGCAGGCGTCGCCGGCCCGCACGCGGACCGTGCAGGGCTCGGAGGTCTCCACCCAGACGGTCGCGGCGGCCGCGTCCACGTGGCGCAGCAGCGGGCCCAGCACAAGTTCCGGCACCACCCCTGTCTACTGCAAAAGGACGGCAAAGCGCGACTTGCGCCCATCCGTCCACCGCCGTTCACGGCGTGCGCCACCTATGCGCCGGAACGGCGAAATACCGCCCGGCGATCTCCGTATTGGCCTATATCGCGATCGCCCGGTCCACGATTTGATCCAGATGTCGCTCCTCCCGGTCCGCCTTTCGCGGCCGTCAACGACGACGGCACGCGGGGCCCGGGGAACGGCCACCCTTCCGACAGGAGAACAACAGAATGACCATCACGGACTTCCCGACAACGGCGTCGGGGGTTCGGACCCCGATCCCCGACCTCCATGCCCCCTCCCTGGGTGAGCGCGCCCTCGCCGCCGCCCGCTTCCAGCTCGCCGAGGCCTCCCGCTTCCTCGGTCTCGACGACGGCATGCACCACATGCTCGCCACGCCCCGCCGCTCGCTGACGGTCTCCGTGCCCGTACGGCGCGAGGACGGCCGCCTGGAGGTGGTGCAGGGTCACCGCGTGCAGCACAACCTGTCGCGCGGGCCGGCCAAGGGCGGCATCCGTTTCCACCCCGCCACCGATCTCGCCGAGGTCACCGCCCTCGCCATGTGGATGACGTGGAAGTGCGCCCTCGTCGGCATCCCGTACGGCGGGGCCAAGGGCGGCGTCGCGGTGGACCCGGCCGTGCTGACCACCCGCGAGCTCGAACGCGTCACCCGGCGCTACGTCAACGAGATCCTGCCGCTCATCGGCCCGGAGAAGGACATCCCCGCGCCCGACGTGGGCACCGACGAGCAGACCATGGCCTGGATCATGGACACCTACAGCGCCAACGCGGGCTACTCGGTCCCGGGCGTGGTGACCGGCAAGCCCACGGCGCTCGGCGGCTCGCTCGGCCGCGCGGGCGCGACCTCGCGCGGGGTGCAGATCGCCGCGCTGCAGGCGCTGGCCCAGCTGAGCAGGGCGCGATCCCCCGAGGGCGCGACCGTGGCGGTGCAGGGCTTCGGCAAGGTGGGCGCGCTCGCCGCGCAGTACCTCGCCGACGCCGGCTGCCGTGTCGTGGCCGTCTCCGACGCGGGCGGCGCGGTCGTCCGCCCCTCCGGCCTCGACGTCGCCGCGCTGCGCGCCCACGCCGCCGAGACCGGGTCGGTCCACGGCTACCGCGAGGCCGACCCGCTCTCCCACGACGAGCTGCTCGAACTCGACGTGGACGTGCTGGTGCCGGCCGCGCTCGAAGGCGTGATCACCGCGGACAACGCGCCGCGCGTACGGGCCCGCCTGGTCGTGGAGGGCGCCAACGGGCCCACCACTCCCGAGGCCGACCTGATCCTGGCCGGCAACGGGGTCACGGTGGTCCCCGACATCCTGGCCAACGCCGGCGGGGTGATCGTGTCCTACCTGGAGTGGGTGCAGAACACCCAGGCGTACTCCTGGAGCGCCGGAGAGGTCGAGGTGAAGCTCCGCGACCTGATGGAGAACGCCTATCGGGCGGTCGCGGACCTGGCCGCGGAGCGTGACCTCACGCTCCGCCAGGCCGCCCACGCGATCGGGGTGGGGCGGGTGGCCGAGGCCCACCGCATGCGGGGCCTCTACCCCTGACGCCCCTGACGCCCTTCTGAAGACGGCGACGACGACCGCCTCCCGGGAATATGCGGCTTCCGGGAGGCGGTCAGGCCGTCGCCGCCGTGTCCGTGGCGGCCAGCACGATCTGCTCGCACAGCTCGTGGGTCTCCAGGGCGTCGTCGGCCGTGAGGATCCGGCCCTCCCGGACCGCGGCGAGGAACTCCCGGCAGATCTGCTCGATGCCGCGCTGCCGGGTCGCCGGGACCCAGTCGCCACGCCTCGTGAGGACCTCGTCCCCGGCGAGGTCCACCACGTCGCCGAGGTTGACGACCCGCCGCTTGCCGCCGCCGCCCATGACCTCGCAGGTCTCCTCGGCCGCTCCGCTGGTGCGGCTCATCACGCCGACGGCGGTGAACCCGTCGCCGCCGAGCGTCAGCACCACGTGTTCGAGCAGGCCGTCCCGCACCCTGGTTCTGATCGTGGTGTCGGTGACCGGCCCGGGGGCGAGGAAGCGCAGCGTGTCGGCCACGTGGACGAAGTCGTCGAAGATCATGGTCCGCGGATCACCGGGCAGGTCACGCCGGTTCTTCTGCATCACGATCACGTCGCGCGGCAGGCCGCGCAGGGCCGCGTACGCGGGGGCGCGCCTGCGGTTGAACCCGACCATCAGCGACCTGTTCCGCTCGCGTGCCAGCCGTACGAGCCCGGCGGAGGCGGCGGCGTCGTAGGCGAGCGGCTTGTCCACGTAGACGTGCACGCCCGCCTCCAGCAGCGTGGTCACGATCGGGACGTGCGCGCTGGTGGCCGCGTGCACGAACGCCGCGTCGATCCCGGCCTCGGCGAGGCCGTCCACGGAGGTGAAACGCGCGCCGATCCGGTACGCGTCGCCGAGCCGGTCGAGAGCCGCCCGGTCGCGGGTGCACAGCAGCGGCTCGATGCCCGGCGTCGCGGCCAGCACGGGCAGGTACGCCTTCTCCGCGATGTCTCCCAGGCCGATGATCCCAACTCTCATGCCGGGGAGACTATCGCCGTCCTTCCGGCGCTTTTCAGCGCCCCCGCCACCACGCCACCGTCTCCTTCACCCCGTCCTCGACCGGCGTCGGCCCGAACCCGAGGACCGCCTGGGAGGCGGAGGAGTCGAGCACGTACGGCCGGTCGAACTGATAACGGGTCTCCCCCAGCTCGCGCAGGAACGGCGATACGAGGCCCCCCGCCTTCAGCGTCCACGACGGCAGCCGCCGCAGGCGCGGCGCCGGGGCGCCCGCGGCCTCGCACACCATCTCGGCGAACTGCCGCATGGTGAAGGGCGGCGCGGTCGGGACATGCCAGGGCCGCCCCCACGCGCGCTCCTCCCCCGCGGCCGCCGCCAGCGCCCGCACGACGTCGGGCAGGTACGTCCAGCTGTGCGGGATGTCGGGGTCGCTCACGACGGTGGCGGGCTTGCCCGCGAGCAGGGGCTCCAGGAGCCGCGGCCCCACGTACGACTGGTCGGACGACCGCGGCCCGTAGTAGTCCGAGCCGCGCACCTCGGTGACCCGCACCCGGCCGGCCTCGTGGGCGGCCCGCATCTCCTCCCACATCCGCGCCCGGACCATGCCCTTGGTGCCCGTCGCGGCGAGCGGCAGATCCTCGGTCATCGGTCCGTCCACCGGCCCGTATCCGTACAGGTTG
This sequence comes from Microbispora catharanthi, assembly GCF_006334915.2. Classification (GTDB taxonomy): domain Bacteria; phylum Actinomycetota; class Actinomycetes; order Streptosporangiales; family Streptosporangiaceae; genus Microbispora; species Microbispora catharanthi. Next base: position 35,253 of record NZ_VDMA02000025.1, on the reverse strand, counting down.
CCCAGGGTGACCAGGACGGCCCCGGACGACTCGGCGGCGGCCAGCAGCGAGGCCGCGATCGGCGGCCAGTCCAGGGGCCACCGGTGATAGCGCGGGTTGGCGCAGTTGTAGAGCGCGTCGGCCCCCTCGGTGAGCCGCCGCATCACGGCGGCGTCGGCCGCGTCCGCGGCGACCCGCGAGATCCCCGGACGCTCCGGGCCGGAGCCCGAGCGGGTGACGAGGGTCACCTCGTGCCCGCGCTCCGCCAGCGTCTCGGCGAGGCCGCCGCCGACCTGTCCCGATCCGACGATCACATGCCTGCCCATCACTTCTCCTTCAGACCTGATCCGTCAGCAGCCGCAGCACGCCGTCCACGACGTACACGACCGCGAACACCACACCCGCGGTGACGAGCCCGGAGGCCACCAGTGCGGCCGCCCCCGCGCCGAACCACACGACCTCGAAGGCCGCCCGGGCGATCCCGTGCAGCTGGTGCGGCGCCTTGCCGCCCGCCATGAACAACCCCCAGAGCGTCGCGAACACGGCCGGCCCACCGAGTCCCAGAAGGATCTTCACCAGGATGTTGGCCTCCCGGGTGAACCCCCAGTAGGCCAGCGAGATCAGCACGCCCAGCTCCAGGAAGAACATCAGTGCGGAGATCGTTCCCTTGGCCACGGTAAGCATCGGCACTCCTTGACTTTCATTGCTCCGTTTCGAGAGCAATGCTCTCCCATTGGAGCGGATTTCGTCAAGAGCACCGCTCTCTAATCGCTCTGGTGCTCTGTTAACCTTGCCACATGAATGCGAGCAGGACCGCGCGCGAGCGGGTGAGAGCGGAGCTGATCAGGGAAATCACGGACATCGCCCGGCGACATCTGGCGACGGAGGGAGCCACGGGCCTGTCCCTGCGGGCGGTGGCCCGCGAGATGGGGATGGTCTCCTCGGCGATCTACCGCTACTTCCCCAGCCGCGACGACCTGCTGACCGCGCTGATCATAGACGGATACAACGCCCTCGGAGAGGCCGTGGAACGCGCCGACGCCGCCTGCGCGCGCGACGACTTCACCGGACGATGGCTCGCCGCCTGCCGGGCCGTCCGCGAGTGGGCCCTGGCCCATCCGCACGAGTACGCCCTGCTGTACGGCTCACCCGTGCCGGGCTACGCCGCGCCGCAGGACACCGTCGCGCCGGCGGTGCGGGACACGGCCGTGTACGGGCGGATCGTCGCAGAGGCCCACCGCGCGGGCAGGCTCGCCCCTCCCCCGATCTGCCCGCCGCCACCCGCGATCCTGGCGGAGGACGCGGAGATCGTACGGTCGCTGATGCCGGACGTGCCGGACGACGTGGTCACGCGGGCGATCGTCGTCTGGACGGGCCTGTTCGGGATGGTCAGCTTCGAGCTCTTCGGCCAGTTCAACAACACGATCGCCCACCGAACCGAGCTGTTCGAGCACAACATGACCTGTCTGGGCCGGCTTCTCGGCTTGCCCGAGTAGGCGACACGGCTCGGCTTGCGCGAGTAGGCGATCACGGCTCGGCGGGCCGGATCGCGGTCAGAGCTGGCGGGCGCCGAGGCGTCCTTCCAGGAGGAGGAGCAGCTCGCCGAGCAGGTCTCCCAGCTCCCGCCGCCGGTCGGTGAGCGCGCGGCCCTCGTCGGTGAGCGTGAGGTGGGAGACCCGCCGGTCGCGGTCGTCGGGGCGGCGGCTCACCAGCCCGCGCTCCTCCAGGGCCCGGGGCCGGTACGGCAGGCCGTGCGCGTAGAGGGCGCAATGGCTCCGGCGGAGGTGTAGACGGCCAGGTCCAGGCGGTCCAGCAGCAGCAGGACCGTGTCCGGCACGGCGAGGGCGATGACCGCGCTGAGCGCGTGCTTGTGCCAGACGTCCCCCAGCCCGCCGATCCGGAACACTCCCCGCAACGGCAGCCGCCCTCGCATCGCCGGCCTCATGATCCCTCGTTCTTTCGCGAGTGTTTTACTCGTGAAAGTTATTAGGCCGCCAAGCGCCGCGACCCCGCCGCCTCGGGCTCCGTGGAGAGCACAGTTCAGACAATCCGGGGAGAGCGAGCCCGTACGGCCTGCGCCCTGGTCCCACTGGCGGCGACGCCGTCAACGAATCTACGGCTGGAGTATTAGAAGCTCGTAGACGCGTTGGACCAGTTCAGCAAGGAGCCAGCACGCGAGGCCTGCGGCCACCAGCCTGAGCCGGTCGTCTTCCTTGAAGACCGCCAGGGCCAGGCAGATGAATCCCCCCAGCAGCAGGATCAACGTGATCAGGGCAATCATGAACAGATCGTGCTACGCGAGATCAACCAGAGGCAAGCGCCGGCGAATGGGAAGCACCCCGAAAGGCTGTCCTCTGTCGAACGTCGGCACCGGCGCCTTACCCGCGCCAAGCGGACCACACAGGAGTGGCGCGACCGTGGGGATCGATTCGATGCTGTCGGCACGACGATCGCGGCCGATCAGGACGGCTGTCGCCACCTCGCCGCCGACAGCACGGCACCGACACCGTGTCGATCATGAGACATGCGAAAGGCGGCAGTCGGGGATCTCCCGGTTGCCGCCTTTCGCGTGTTTCCGACAGCCTTTTGGGCCGGTCAGGTCATACGCTTGCGCTTTTGTGCAAGGTCACGGACAGTGAGACCGCAGGTCCTGCCGCATCACTGCGAGATTCAGAGGGCTGTCAGGCGCGGGTGGCGCGGTTCACGGCGGAGATGATGGCCTTGAGCGAGGCGCTCGTCGTGTTCGCGTCGATGCCGACGCCCCACAGGACCTGCGTGCCGTTCGGCCCGCCGACCTCGCACTCCACGTACGACGCGGCCTTGGCGTCGGCGCCCGCGCTCATCGCGTGCTCGGTGTAGTCGAGGACCCGCACCGGCACCCCGATGTTCTCCAGCGCGTCGCAGAAGGCCGAGATGGGGCCGTTGCCGACGCCCTCGATCTCCCTGATCTGGCCGTCGACCCGCACATCGGCGTTGATCGCGTCCTTGTCGTCCACGGTGGAGGTGTGCCGGTGGGCCAGCAGGCCCAGGCGGCCCCAGGGACTCGCCGGGTTCGGCAGGTACTCGTCGGCGAACCGCTCCCACATCTCGGCGGCCGTGACCTCGCCGCCCTCGGCGTCCGTACGGGCCTGGATGACGCGGGAGAACTCGATCTGCAGGCGACGCGGCAGGTCGAGCTGGTGGTCGGCCTTCATGATGTAGGCGACGCCGCCCTTGCCCGACTGGCTGTTGACGCGGATCACGGCCTCGTACGTGCGGCCGATGTCCTTGGGGTCGATCGGCAGGTACGGCACGGCCCAGGTGAACTGGTCGACCGGCACGCCGGCGGCGACCGCGTCGCGCTCCAGGTGCTCGAGGCCCTTCTTGATGGCGTCCTGGTGGGAGCCGGAGAAGGCCGTGTAGACCAGCTCGCCGCCCCACGGGTGGCGGGGGTGCACGGGCAGCTGGTTGCAGTGCTCGACCACGCGCCGGATCTCGTCCATGTCCGAGAAGTCGATCTCCGGGTCGACGCCCTGCGAGAACAGGTTCATCCCCAGCGTGACCAGGCAGACGTTGCCGGTCCGCTCGCCGTTGCCGAACAGGCAGCCCTCGATGCGGTCGGCGCCGGCCATGTAGCCCAGCTCGGCGGCGGCGACGGCGGTGCCGCGGTCGTTGTGCGGGTGCAGGGACAGCACGACCGAGTCCCGGTACGCCAGGTTGCGGTGCATCCACTCGATCTGGTCGGCGTACACGTTGGGGGTGGCCATCTCGACCGTCGCCGGCAGGTTGACGATCACCTTGCGGTCGGGGGTGGGCCGCCACACGTCGTTGACGGCGTTGCAGACCTCGACGGCGTACTCCAGCTCGGTGCCGGTGAAGGACTCGGGCGAGTACTGGAAGTAGATCTCCGTGCCCTCCATCTCGGCCGCCAGCTTCTTGCACAGCTTGGCGCCCTCGACGGCGATCGCGGTGATGCCGTCCCTGTCCTGGCCGAAGACGACCCGGCGCTGGAGGGTGGAGGTGGAGTTGTACAGGTGGACGATCGCCTGGCGGGCGCCGCGCAGCGCCTCGAAGGTCCGCTCGATCAGCTCGGGCCGGGCCTGCGTCAGCACCTGGATGACCACGTCGGAGGGGATGCGCCCCTCTTCGATGATCTGGCGGACGAAGTCGTAGTCGGTCTGCGACGCGGCCGGGAAGCCGACCTCGATCTCCTTGTAGCCCATCCTGACCAGCAGGTCGAACATCTTCAGCTTGCGGTCGGAGTCCATCGGGTCGATCAGCGCCTGGTTGCCGTCGCGCAGGTCCACCGCGCACCAGCGCGGCGCCTCCGTGATGACCTTGTCGGGCCAGGTGCGGTCGGCCAGCCGTACCGGCTCGAACGGCGTGTAGCGGTGGAAAGGCATGGGACTGGGCTGCTGCTCATTCATGGTTGCTCCTCGTCGGGCGCACGGCGAGCCCCGGGCACGACGTTGCCGTCGATTCGTTAGGAAGGGGGCGCCGTTGGATGAAACCAGGGCGGCCGACGCGCATGCCTCTCGCACCGCGGCGAGGGAGCCGGCCTCTTACAGGCCCTCGCCGCGGCGGATAAGAAGGAGTCCGCGCAGCATGCCAAGCAGACTAGCAGACGCCCTCAGCCGGACGAGACACCCGATCACATTCCGAGACGGAGCTCCAGGTTAGGGTGACTCGTGACGAAGGAGGCCACATGAAGGACGACGAGATCCTGAAGCGGATCAGCGACCTGGTCGACGAGGAGCACTCCCTGCGCGAACGACTGGTCGCGGGTGAGCTGACCTCGGACGAGGAGCACAACAGGATCGCCTCGCTGGAGGAGCAGCTCGACCGCTGCTGGGACCTGCTGCGCCAGCGCCGCGCCCGGCGCGACGTGGGCGAGGACCCCGACTTCGCCTCCCCCCGCCCGGTCAACGAGGTCGAGAACTACATGCAATAGCCCCTCACCCACCGCCGTTCCACGATGTGAAAATCAGTCGCGCCCCTGACAAGGGGTGCGGAATTCTTGTCGGCATGCAAATGAAGCGCGTCGCCCCCATCGAGAACGACGCCGAGCAGGGGGAAGACGACCCGGACGGCCCGGCGGGGCACTCCCCTCTGGCCGGTCTGTACGGCATCGCGCGCGCGTGCGACCATCCGGGTCCGGCGATGTCGTGGCGGCACTTCACGGCGAGCGTCCGGAGCGGGTCCGGCGGCGAGCGGGCCGAGGCGTGGGTGGCGTGCGACGGCAGCCGAACCAACGGCAGCCAAATCACCGGTGACCAGGTCGTCGGCGGCCACATTCTCCATTTCCCTCAGGACGACAACACTCATCTCGCCCTGCTCCGGCTGATGACGCATCCGGGCCGCAGGCGCGAGGGAATCGGCGTCGCGCTGCTCGACCACGCGATCGGCCGGGCGCGCGACGAGGGCAGGCGCGTCCTGATCGCCGAGGCCACGGCGGACGGTCCTGGCGCGGCGTTCGCCAAGGCCCGCGGATTCTCCCCCGCCTCCACCGAGACCCGGCTGGTGCTCGACCTGCGCACGGCCGACTGGTCCGGCCTCGAACTCCTCCGCGCCCGGGCCGTACGGCACGCCACGGGCTACTCGCTCGAACGGTGGGCCGGGCCGACTCCCGACGACCTGCTCGGCGACATGGCCTGCCTGGCGGAGGGCATGAACGACGAGCCGCTGGGCGACCTCGCGATGGAGGACCAGCGGTGGACCGCCGACCGCGTGCGCGCCCGCGAGGAGATGCTCGCGCGGGCGGGCCAGCGGACGTACACGATGATCGCCCGGCATACGGCCAGCGGAGAGCCGGCGGGGTTCACCCAGCTCGTGGTGGACGCCGAGCGGCCGGAGGGATGGGCCCGTCAGAGCTCGACCACCGTCCTCGCGCCGCACCGCGGCCGGCGGCTCGGCCTGGTGCTCAAGCTCGCCAACATCACCTGGTTCCGTGCGTGCGAGCCGTTCGCCGAGCGTGTGATCACGTGGAACTCCGTCGCGAACCCGCACATGCTGGCGATCAACGAGGCGATGGGCTTCGAGGTCTTCGACACCTGGCACCAGTGGCAGCTCGACATCTGACTGCCCTTTTCGCTCGTCATTGATTGACATCTGCTTGAGGCCGTTGATTCCACGGTTGATCTGCCGTGGCGGCTCGACGGTGTTCGCCCATCCTGCCCCGCCTCACGGCGGCGTCGCCGGAGACGACGGAGGAAGCGGTCGGGCCGTGCGCAGTGCCGGGTCCGGACGGCCCCCACCGCTCCCGCGGTGCGGAGCCTCCGGCGCGGCCAAAGGCGTTCACACGTGCGATCGCTTCCTCCCTTCCAGGGTAGGCGCCGAGGTCAGACGGACAAAAGCCGGTGGACCTCCTCGTCCTGGAGCTCTCGCGCGGGGCCGGACCTGACGACCCGCCCGGCGTCGAGGATCACGAACCCGTCGGCCAGTCGCAGCGCGAGGTCCAGGTACTGCTCCACCAGCAGGATCGCGAGACCGGTCGCGTGCAGGCGTTCGACGGCCTCCTCGATCTCCAGGATGATCGACGGCTGGATGCCCTCGGTCGGCTCGTCCAGGATCAGCAGCTTCGGCCGGGTGACCAGGGCCCGGGCCATCGCGAGCTGCTGCTGCTGGCCGCCGGACAGGAAGCCCGCCGGCCGTTTGAGCAGCGGCTTGAGCCGGGGGAAGACCTCCAGGGCCTCCTCCAGCGCCGCCCGGTCCCCGTGCGCGGACGCCTCCAGCGTGACCAGGAGGTTGTCCATCACGCTGAGCTGGGGGAACGTGTCGTGACCCTGCGGCACGTAGCCCATGCCGAGCCGTACGCGCTGGTCCGGGCGCAGCCGGGTGACGTCCCTGCCCTCGAACGTCACCCTCCCGCCGGTCGCCGGGAGCACGCCCATGACGGTGTCGAGCAGGGTCGTCTTGCCGACCCCGTTGCGGCCCATCACGCAGACGAGGCGACCGGCCGGCACCTCCAGCGAGACGCCGAAGAGCACCCGGGCCCGGCCGTACCCCGATTCCAGTCCCTCAACGGACAGCATCCTCGGCACCCTCCCGCGCCCGTCCCAAGTAGATCTCCTGTACGCGCGGGTCGGCCCGCACCTGCTCGACCGAGCCCTCCGTCAGCACCCTGCCCTCGTGCAGCACGGTGACCTGGGAGGCGTAGCGGCGTAGGAAGTCCATGTCGTGCTCGACCACGACCACGGTGTGATCGCGGGCGACCTCGGTGAGCAGTTCGCCGGTGCGCTCGCGCTCGCCGGAGGACATGCCGGCGACCGGCTCGTCGAGCAGCAGCAGCCGGGGCCGCTGGACGATCAGCATGCCGATCTCCAGCCACTGCCGCTGCCCATGGGACAGCACCCCGGCTCTGCTGCCCGCCAGCCCGGCCAGGCCGGTCGTCTCCAGCGCCGCCGTAACCTCCTCCGACACCTCGCGCCTGCGGCGCAGCAGCGACCACAGCGGGCGGCGGAACGACGCGGCCAGGTCGAGGTTCTCCAGCACGGTGAGCTCCTCGAAGACCACCGAGGTCTGGAAGGTGCGGCCCACGCCGAGCCGGACGATCTCGTGCTCCCTGCGGCCCACGAGGTCGTGCCCCTCGAACCGCACCGAGCCCCCGGTGGGCCTGGTCAGGCCCGTGATCACGTCGATGAGGGTGGTCTTCCCCGCGCCGTTCGGCCCGATGAGGAAGCGCAGCTCACCCCGGCCGACGGTCAGGTCCACGCCGTCGAGCGCGCGGAAGCCGCCGAAGGCGACCTCCAGACCCCTGATTTCCAGTAACGCGGTCTCCGGTAGCGCGGTCTCCGGTAGCGCGGTCTCCGGTAGCGCCTCGGTCACGCCCGCACCTCCCTTCTCCGTACGAGATTGGCGGCCAGGCCCGCGATGCCCTTGGGCGCCAGCGTCATGACGAGCACGAACAGGGCGCCCTGCAGGTAGAGCCAGGCGTCCGGAAGCTCCTCGCTGAAGTACGTCCGCGCGTATCCCATGACGACCGCGCCGAGCACCGCGCCGGCCAGCGCGAACCGGCCGCCGACCGCCACCGCGACGACGAGTTCGAGCGAGGGGACGACACCGAGCAGGGCCGGCGAGATGATGCCGACCACGGGCACGAACAGCGCCCCCGCGATGCCGGCCATGCCCGCCGAGACGGCGAAGGTCAGCGTCTTCACCGTGGCCGGGTTGTAGCCGAGGAAGCGCACGCGGTCCTCGCCGTCCCTGACCGCCAGCAGCAGCCGTCCGAACCGGCTGCGGACGAGTTGCCTGGCGCCCAGGTAGAGCGCCCCGAGCACGACCGCGACGAGCAGGTAGAGGCCGCGCTGGGTCTCGTCGGCCGCCACGTCGTTGCCGAAGAAGTCGAAGAAGTTGGTCAGGCCGTTCGTGCCGCCGGTCAGCCCCTGCTGCCCGACCAGCAGGATCACCAGCGCCGCCGCCAGCGCCTGGGTGAGGATCGCGAAATACGCCCCGCGTACGCGCTGGCGGAACACCAGCGCGCCGAGCAGCAGCGCGACCGCGGCAGGCAGCACGACGACCATGGCCAGTGCGAAGACCGGGTTGCCGAACGGCTTCCACAGCGCCGGCAGCTTCTCCACCCCGCTCCAGACCATGAAGTCGGGCAGGTCCCCGGCGGCGTCGTTGAGCTTGAGATACATGCCCATCGCGTAGCCGCCGAGGCCGAAGAACACCCCCTGCCCGAGCGTGAGCATGCCGCCCTGTCCCCAGGCGAGGCCGATGCCCAGCGCCACGATCGCGTAGCAGAGATACTTGGCCAGCAGGCCCAGTCGGAACGGCTCCAGCAGCAGCGGCGCCGCCACCAGGGCGAGCACCGCCACGGCCGAGAACACCGCCGGGCCCAGCCATCGGCGTGCGGACTGCTCCGGCGCCGTCATGTCAGTGCCCGCGACCGGACGAAGAACAGCCCCTGCGGCCGGACCTGCAGGAAGCCGACGATCGCCACGAAGACCACCACCTTGGCGAGGCTGGCGTCGCTCCAGAACTCGGCGTAGGAGTTCAGCAGGCCGAGGCCGGCCGCGGCCAGCACCGCGCCCCGAAGCTGGCCCAGGCCGCCCGCGACGACCACGAGGAACGCGTCCACGATGTAGTACGTCCCGAGCGTCGGGCCGACCGGTCCGATCAGCGTGAGGGCGACCCCCGCGACCCCGGCGAGCCCCGAGCCGATGAAGAACGTCCGCTGGTCGACCCGCCCGGTGTCGATGCCGCTCGTCGCCGCGAGTCTCCTGTTCTGCATCACCGCCCGCATGCGCCGCCCCTGCCCCGTCCTGTTCATGTACGCCCAGATCGCGAGCACGGACGCCGCGGCGAGCGCCATGATGAACAACCGGTTGTACGGCAGGATCCCGATGCCGCCGCGCAGCCAGGCGGGCGAGGAGACCTGCACGTTGGGCGCCCCGAACAGGTCCCGGGCCAGTTGCTGGAGCATCAGGCTGACGCCCCAGGTGAGCAGCAGTGTGTCGAGCGGGCGGCCGTAGAAACGCCGGATCAGCGTGCGCTCCAGGACCAGGCCCATGAGCCCGGCGACCACGAACGCGGCCGGGAGGGCGATCAGGAAGCCCACGCCCTGGAGCAGGTAGGCCGTGTAGGCCCCCGCCATGATGAACTCGCCGTGGGCCATGTTGACCACGCCCATCTGCCCGAACGTGAACGTCAGGCCGAGCGCGATCAGCAGCAGGACCGCACCGATCGACAGCCCGATCGGCAGCTGGTTGAGCACTCCCTCCATGTCGGCCGTCAGACCAGGCCGCCGGCCCAGGAGTACGTCTTGAGGTAGGGATCCGGCTTGATCGGTTCGCCGGAGTTCCAGACCTCCTTGATCTGGCCGTCCGGCTGGACGACCCCGATGCGCGCGGTCTTGTAGACGTGCTGGTTGTCGCCGTCGATGGTGACCTTGCCCTCGGGGCGGTCCAGGGACACGCCGCCGGCGGCCTTCTTGACGGCCTCCACGTCGGTGGTCCCGGCCTTCTTGACGGCCTCGGCCCACAGGTAGACGGCGTTGTATCCGGCCTCCATCGGGTCGGAGGTCACCTTGTCCGCGCCGTACTTCGCCTTGAACGCGGCGACGAACTTCTCGTTGGCCGGGGTGTCGGTCGTCTGGTAGTAGTTCCAGGCCACCAGGTGCCCTGCGACGTTGTCGACCCCGATGCCCCTGACCTCCTCCTCGGCCACGGACACCGACATGACCGGCATCTGGTCGGCGCTGATCCCGGTGCTCTTGAGCTGCTTGAAGAACGCGACGTTGCTGTCGCCGTTCAAGGTGTTGAAGACCGCGTCCGGCTTCGCCTCGACGATCTTGTTGACGAGCGTGCTGTACTCGGTGTGCCCGAGCGGGGTGTACTCCTCGCCGAGGACCTCCATCCCGTTCGCCGCGGCGTACGCCTTGATGATTTTGTTCGCGGTTCTCGGGAAGACGTAGTCGCTGCCCACGAGGAAGAGCTTCTTCTTGCCCTTCTCCTTCAGATAGTCGAGTCCCGGGACGATCTGCTGGTTGGTCGTGGCGCCCGTGTAGAAGATGTACGGCGAGCTTTCCAGTCCCTCGTACTGGACCGGATACCACAGCAGCGCCTTGCGCTTTTCGAAGACGGGGAGCATCGCCTTGCGGCTCGCCGACGTCCAGCCGCCGAAGACGGTGGCGACCTTGTCCTGGGCGATGAGCTTGGTGGCCTTCTCCGCGAAGGTCGGCCAGTCGGACGCGCCGTCCTCCACGACGGGCTCCAGCTTCTTGCCCAGCACGCCGCCCGCCGCGTTGATCTCCTCGATGGCGAGCAGTTCCGCGTCCCTGACCGTGACCTCGCTGATGGCCATCGTGCCGCTGAGCGAGTGAAGAATGCCCACCTTGATGGTGTCGGAGCCGCCGGACGAGGCCGCCGTGTCATTCGTGGGCGATTGCCCGGCACAGGCCGCGAGCGTCACGGCCGCGAGCGTGAACGCCGCTCCGGTGCGCCATAATGAGTTACGCAAATGCCTCTCCCTTGCCGCTACGGTCCCCACGCCGATCCGTCTGCCGTCAAGGTGAGCGCGCGGTATTTCCCGCCGAAATCCCGGCGGTTAACAACTCATTAGCGAAGGCTCACCGCCGTCCGGATACGCAGACGAAATCAGCGGGTAACGCGGGGGAAACGCCGGGTACTTATCGTCCCGCCATGCGGCTCACTCCACACGAACAGGAACGGCTCCTCATCCACGTCGCCGCGGGCGTGGCCCGCGAGCGCAAGGAGCGCGGCCTTCGCCTCAACCATCCGGAGGCGACGGCCCTCATCGCGTCCTTCCTCCTGGAAGGCGCCCGCGACGGCCGCAGCGTCGCCGACCTGATGGACGCCGGCCGCAAGGTCCTGCGGCGCGAGGACGTCATGGAGGGCGTGCCCGAAATGCTGGAGTCCGTCCAGATCGAGGCCACCTTCCCCGACGGCACCAAGCTCGTCACCGTCCACAACCCCATCACATGAGCACGCCCGGCGAGATCGTGTGCGGCGACGGCGACGTGCCGCTGAACCCCGGCAGGGAGCGGATCACCCTGAGAGTCGTCAACACGGCCGACCGGCCGGTGCAGGTCGGGTCGCACTACCACTTCGCCGCGGCCAACCCCGGCCTGGAGTTCGACCGCGAGGCGGCCTGGGGCACCCGCCTCGACATCCCGGCGGGCACCGCGGTCAGGTTCGAGCCCGGGGTGGAGCGCGACGTCACGCTGGTCCCGATCGCCGGCCATCGGGTCGTACCGGGCCTTCGTCCCGAGTGGGCCGGGCCCCTCGACGGGAGGACCGATGTCTAGCGTCGAACGCTCCCGCTACGCCGCGCTGTACGGCCCGACCACCGGCGACCGGGTGCGCCTGGCCGACACCGACCTGTACGTCGAGGTGACCGAGGACCTGTCGATGGGGCCCGCCGGGGCGGGCGACGAGGCCGTGTTCGGCGGCGGCAAGGTCATCCGCGAGTCGATGGGGCAGGCGCGCACCACGAGGGCCGAGGGTGCGGCCGACCTCGTCATCACCGGCGCGGTGATCCTCGACCACTGGGGCGTGGTCAAGGCCGACATCGGCGTGCGCGACGGCCGGATCGCCGCCATCGGCAAGGCCGGCAATCCCGACACCATGGACGGCGTCCACCCGGACCTCGTCATCGGCCCGTCCACCGAGATCCTCGCGGCCAACGGAAAGATCGTCACGGCGGGCGCCGTCGACTCCCACGTCCACCTGATCTGCCCGCAGATCCTCGACGAGGCGCTCGCCTCGGGCGTCACCACGATCGTCGGCGGCGGCACAGGACCCGCCGAGGGCACGAAGGCCACCACCGTGACCGGGACCTGGTATCTCGGCCGGATGCTGGAGTCGCTGGACGCCTACCCGGTCAACGTGGCCCTGCTCGGCAAGGGCAACACGGTCAGCGAGGAGGGGCTGCTCGAACAGCTCAGGGCCGGGGCGTCGGGCTTCAAGCTGCACGAGGACTGGGGCACCACCCCGGCCGCCATCGACGCGTGCCTGCGGGTGTGCGACGCCACCGGCGTGCAGGTCGCCATCCACACCGACACGCTGAACGAGGCGGGGTTCGTGGAGTCGACCCTGCGGGCCGTCGGCGGCCGGGCGATCCACGCCTACCACACCGAGGGCGCGGGAGGCGGCCACGCTCCGGACATCATCACGGTGGCCTCCCACGCCAACGTGCTGCCGTCCTCCACCAACCCGACCCGTCCGCACACCGTCAACACCCACCACGAGCACCTGGACATGCTCATGGTGTGCCACCACCTCAACCCCTCCATCCCGGAGGACCTGGCGTTCGCCGAGTCGCGGATCAGGCCGACGACGATGGCGGCCGAGGACGTCCTGCACGACATGGGCGCGATCTCGATGATCGGCTCGGACTCCCAGGCCATGGGCCGGGTCGGCGAGACGATCATCCGTACCTGGCAGACGGCCCACGTGATGAAGCGGCGTCGCGGCGCGCTGCCGGGCGACGGCCCGGCCGACAACCTCCGCGCCCGCCGCTACGTCGCCAAGTACACGATCAACCCGGCGATCGCCCACGGCCTGGACGCGGAGATCGGCTCGGTGGAGCCCGGCAAGCTCGCCGACCTCGTCCTGTGGAGCCCGGCCTTCTTCGGGGTCAAGCCGGACCTCGTCGTCAAGGGCGGCGTCATCGCGTACGCGCAGATGGGCGACGCGAACGCGTCGATCCCGACGCCGCAGCCCGTGCTTCCCCGGCCGATGTTCGGCGCGGCCCCGGCCACCGCCGCGGCGACCTCGCTGCACTTCGTCGCGCCGCTCGCGGTGGAGGACGGCCTGGCGGGCCGCCTGGCCGTGGGCAGGCGACTGGTCCCCGTGGCCGACGTACGCGCCCGGCGCAAGGACGCCATGCCCCTCAACGACGCCCTGCCGGACATCCGGGTGGACCCCGACACCTTCGCCGTACACGTGGACGGCGAGCTGATCGAACCCGCCCCGGCCGAGTCGCTGCCCATGGCGCAGCGCTACTTCCTCTTCTGAGATGAACGGGGACGCGGCGCTGCTGCTGCTGGCCGACTCGCGGCTGCCTGCGGGCGGGCACGCCCACTCGGGCGGCGTGGAGGAGGCCGTGCGGCGGGGCACGGTCACCGGCGCCGGCGACCTGGCGCGGTTCCTGCGCGGCAGGCTCGCCACCGCCGGCCTCGTCACCGCCGCCCTCGCCGCCGCCGCGTGCGAACTGGCCGCCGTCGACAGCGGCGGCAGTGCCGGCCGAGAACTTCGCGCCGCCTGTGACCCGGGGCCACCGCCCGCGGACGACGCCGCGGACGGCGTTCCGCTGTGGCGGCGGCTGGACGCCGAGGCCGACGCCAGGACCGCCTCGCCCGCCCAGCGGGGGGCCGCCCGCACGCAGGGGCGGCTCCTGCTGCGCACGGCCCGGCGGATGTGGCCCTCGGCCGCCCTGGACGCGCTCGCGCGGGCCGTGCCGGAGGGCCCGCACCACCCCGTCGCGCTCGGCGCGGCGGCGGCCTCGGCGGGCTGCGCGCCCCGCCAGGCCGCGCTGGCCGCCGCCTACACCTCGGTCACCGGCCCGGCCACGGCGGCCGTGCGGCTCCTCGGCCTCGACCCGGTCACCGTGCACCGCCTGCTCGCCGATCTCGCCCCCGCACTCGAGGACACGGCCCACGTCGCCTGCGCGTCGCTCGACGACGCGGTCCCGGCGGACGACGAGCCGGACGGGTGCGGGGCGGGGCATCACCAGGGACGGCAGCCTGGACGCCACCCTGAGCGGCAAGCGGCCTGGCAGGCGGCGCGATGGCACGCGCTGCCGGGGCACAGCGCGCCCGCGCTCGACCTCCTGGCGGAGGGACACCTGACCAACCCGATGAAGCTTTTCGTCTCCTGACGTTTCCGCACCGGCCACCGCACGAGAAAGAGCAGGTACCCGCATGGGCGCTCACCACGACGACCTCCACGACGCGGCCGAACCACACGGGCGGGCGCTCCGTCTCGGCATCGGCGGGCCGGTCGGCAGCGGCAAGACCGCCCTGGTGGCGGCGCTGTGCCGCAGTCTCGGGCCGTCGCTGCGGCTCGGGGTCGTGACCAACGACATCTACACCACCGAGGACGCCGACTTCCTGCGCCGCGCGGGGGTCGTCGACCCCGAGCGGATCCTCGCCGTGCAGACCGGCTGCTGCCCGCACACCGCCATCCGCGACGACATCGCGGCCAACCTGGACGCCGTCGAAACGCTGGAGGAGCGGTTCGGGCCGCTCGATCTCGTGATCGTCGAGAGCGGCGGCGACAACCTCACCGCCACGTTCAGCCGGGGCCTGGCCGACCGGCAGATCTTCGTGCTCGACGTGTCGGGGGGCGACAAGGTGCCGCGCAAGGGCGGGCCGGGGGTGACCTCGGCCGACCTGCTCGTCGTCAACAAGACCGACCTCGCGCCGATGGTGGGCGCCGACCTGACCGTCATGTCCCGCGACGCCGCGGCCGTGCGGGACGGCAAACCGGTGCTGTTCACGTCGATCAGAGAAGACAGAGGCGCGCACAGCGTGGCGGAGTGGGTGACGCACATGGTCGACGCCTGGCGGCGCGAGCACGGCGAGCCGCACCACCACGCCGTCCAGAGCGCCGTCCAGAGCGCCGCCCGGCAGGCTCCGGCGTCCTGACCGGCATGACGGCCGTCACCGCGCGTGCGCTGATCAGGACGGAGGCCGCAGGCGGAGGCCGGACCCGGCTGGAGACGCTGCGGTCCGACCCGCCGCTGACGCTGCGGCAGACCGGTCCGCGGCGGGTCCACCTCGTCTCGACGGGCGCGGGCCCGCTGCGCGGGGACCACCTCGAACTCGGCGTGGACGTCGCCCCCGGCACTTCGCTGGAGGTCCGCTCGGTGGGCGCCACGCTGGTGCTGCCGGGTCTCGCGGACACCCCTTCGGTCATGGTCGTGCGGGCGCGGGTCGGCGCGGGCGCCACCCTGCACTTCTCCCCCGAACCGACCGTCCTCGCCGCCGGATGTGTCCACCGCCTCGTCGTACGGCTCTCGCTCGCCGAGGACGCCACGGTCTTCTGGCGGGAGGAGATCGTCTTCGGGCGGCACGGCGAACGGCCGGGACGCGGCCGCGCGCGGTTCGACGCGACGGTGGCCGGACGGCCCCTGCTCCGCCAGGACCTCCTGGTGGGCGAGGAGGCGGTGGACGGCAGCCCGGCCGTCTACGGGGACGCCCGGTGCGTCGGCTCGACCCTGATCGCGGGACCCGCCTGGGCCCCGCCCGCCGTGCCGGACGTCAAACGCGAGCGGCGGGCCGCCCTGGGGGACGGCTGGGCGGCGCTGCCGCTGGCCGGTCCGGGCGTGCAGGTCTGCGCGCTCGGCGCGGACGCGGTCCAGCTCAGGGAGCGGCTGCGGCGCGGCGAGGAGGCCGCGGCCACCTCCCCACCGACCACCCCACCTGCCACCTCGGCTCCCGATGGCTGAACCCTGCCACCACTGGTGCCACCACTGGTGCCGCCCAGGTGCCCGACGCCCCGCCGACCGGCCCTGAGCGGCTCCGAGGCACGCAAGGGCTGAAACCGGCCGCCTCGGGCCGTAGCCTGGTGATCGTGTCGGAACCCACGCAGCATCCCGGCAGGCCGCGGCGAGGCACCAGCGTGGCCGGCGTCCTGCGGGCCGCCGGCGTGTTCGTCGCGGGGTTCGCGCTGGCCGTGACCGCGCTGCTCCCGTGGGCGGGCCTCACCGCCGAGTTCGGCATCCTCGACGCGTCGCTCACGCACGCCGTGCGGGGCGTGGACGCGGGCCCCGGCTGGTTCGTGCTGGGCGCCGGGATCACGGCGATGCTGCTCGGCGTGCTCGGCGCGACGCGAAACTGGCTGTTCACCGGGCTGGCGATCCTGCCCGGCGCGGTGGCCGCCTTCGCGCTGGCCATGTTCCTCGCCGACCCGCGCGACCTCGTGGGCCGGCTCGACTTCCAGATCTCCGGGCTGCTGCGGGTGCACCCGACGATCCAGTATGGCTGGTTCGCCGGCCTGCTGGCCTCGGTCGCGCTGGCCGTCCTGGCCGCCGCCGCGCTGCTGCGCCGCCGGTGACGGCCGTCAGTCGTAGAAGCCGAGACGCCGCAGTTGCTTGGGATCGCGCTGCCACTCCTTGGCGACCTTGACCCGCAGGTCGAGGTAGACGCGGGTGCCGAGCAGCCCCTCGATCTGCTGCCGGGCGCGGGTGCCCACGTCCTTGAGCCTCGTGCCGCCCGGGCCGATCACGATCGCCTTCTGCGAGGGGCGCTCGACGAACATGTGGGCGTACACGTCGAGGAGGTCGTCGCGGCCCTCCCGGGGGTGCATCTCCTCCACGACCACCGCGATCGAGTGGGGCAGCTCGTCGCGCACGCCCTCCAGCGCCGCCTCCCGGATCAGCTCGGCGACCAGCACCTGCTCCGGCTCGTCGGTCAGCTCCCCGCCGGCGTACAGCGGGGGCGACTCCGGCAGCCGCTTGACGAGCACGTCGGCGAGGACGTCGAGCTGCTCGCCGCCCTGCGCGGACACCGGGACGATCTCCGCGAACTCGGCCAGCGCGGACACCGCGAGAAGCTGGTGCGCGACCTGCTCGCGGGTGGCCAGGTCGCACTTGGTGACGACCGCCACCACCGGGGTCTTCTTGACGGCGGCGAGCTTGTCGACGATGAACCGGTCGCCCTTGCCGATCGGCTCGTTCGCCGGGACGCAGAACCCGATCACGTCGACCTCGGTGAGCGTGGACAGCACCAGGCTGTCCAGCCGCTCCCCCAGGAGCGTGCGGGGACGGTGGAACCCGGGGGTGTCCACGATCACCAGCTGGGCGTCCGGCCGGTGGACGATGCCGCGGATGGCCCGCCGCGTGGTCTGCGGCTTGGACGAGGTGATCGCCACCTTGGTGCCGACCAGGGCGTTCATCAGCGTGGACTTGCCGACGTTGGGCCTGCCGACGAAGCAGGCGAAGCCCGCACGGAAACCGCTCGATTCGGCGTCCACGTCAGATGTACCGGCCCTTCAGCGAACCGTCCGGCGCGGCCAGGAACAGCGTGCCGTTGCCCATGTCCTCGATGACGGCCAGGTCCTGCTCGGCCGGGTCGTCGGCCTCGGTGACGATCGCCGCCGCCTCGAGGGCCTTCGCCCCGCTGGACACGGCCGTGGCCACGGCCGCCTGGAGGGCCGAGAGCCGGAGCGAGGGCAGCGCCACCGTGGTCGCGGCGTACGTCCGGCCGGTCTCGTCGCGCACGGCGGCGCCCTCGGGGGTGCCGCCGCGCGCCCGCGCCGACCTGGCCAGCGTGATGATCTTGTTGTCCTCGGGGTCCAGCGTCTGTGTCACGCGTCAAGCGTACCGACCTCGCGGACGAGCAGCCGTGTCAGTTCGGCCGTGCGGGCCGGATCGGGCGGGGTCAGGCCCGCGTGCACGAGCGCGATCAACGTGTGGCCGGAGCGGGCGACGACCACGTGCATGCGGTAGGGGTAACCGCCGACCCTTCCGGACAGGGCCCGGCCCGCCGCGTCCGGGCCGCCGACGCCGGGCAGCGGCGTCCGCGCGGCCGTCAGGCGGTCGTACGGCGTGCCGCCGTCGGCCGTCGCGCAGTGGGAGAGGGCGTCGCGGAGCGCGGCGAGATGCCCGGCCGCCTCGCCGCCGTCGTAGACGGCGACGCCGACCCCGGCGAGCTCGCCCGCGTGCGCGCCCTGGTAGGTGGCGGCGGTCGTGCCGCCGAGCCCCGCACGCGGGGGCCTGCCCGCGGCCGCGTCGAACAGCAGGCGGCACGCGCGGGCGCGGGGACGGAACGGCGGACGCCAGGGCGCCCGCGCGTGGCTGAAGAACCCCTCGGGAAGGCCGTCCATCCTGCCGAGCACCGTCCGCGGACGGTTCGCGTCCGCCGCCTTGCCGGAGGCCCGGACGGCGGCGTACGTGACCCGGCCCGTGCCGCAGGCACCGGTCGCCAGGACCAGGCAGCCCGCGACGGCCGCGTGGACGATGCGCATACCCGCCTCCCCGCTTTGCCGGAGGTTTCCTTCCCCGGACCGCGAGCGGGTAATCACATTGCGTAATCAATACGGAGCTCTCATCGATACGGGGCTCCCACCCGAGCCGGGTGAGAGCCCCGCACCGATTACGGATCCCCCATGGGAGGCTCCGGTGCGCCGCGAACCCCCTCTCGGCGCGCCGGACTCCCCAACGAGGCGCCCCGAACCCCTTCTGAGCGCCTGGGACAACAGTGGCCGGGCCCGCTTGCAGCTCGGTTGAAAGACGCTTGCAGTCCCCGACGGCGACGGATCACTCGTGGTCGGCGCCGGCGGCCACGACCTCGTCGCCCGTCGCGGGCTCCTCGCGGCGCACGACGACCGTGCTGATGCGGTTGCGGCGTCCCGCCAGGTTCTCGGCCGTCAGGCGCAGGCCGCCGACCACCGCCTCCGAGCCCGCGATCGGCACCCGGCCCAGGGCGTGCGCCAGCAGGCCGCCGACCGTGTCGACGTCCTCGACCTCGATCTCGGCGTCGAACAGCTCGCCGAGCTCGTCGACCGGGAGCCGTGCGGTCACCCGGACCGCCCCGTCGTCCAGCCATTCGACCCGCGGGGCCTCCTGGTCGTACTCGTCGGCGATCTCGCCGACGATCTCCTCGATGACGTCCTCGATGGTGACGAGGCCGGCGGTGCCGCCGTACTCGTCGATGACGATGGCGAGGTGGATCTGCCGCGCCTGCATCTCGCGCAGCAGCTCGTCGATCGGCTTGCTCTCCGGCACGTACGTCGCGGGGCGCATGAGCTCGTCCACCCGCACGCCGCCGTCGCCGGTGTCCTGGATGCGGCGGACGATGTCCTTGAGGTAGGCGATGCCCACCACGTCGTCCTCGTTCTCACCCACCACCGGGATGCGGGAGAACCCGCTGCGCAGGGCCAGCGAGAGCGCCTGGCTCAGCGTCTTGCCGCGCTCGATGAAGACCATGTCGGTGCGCGGCACCATGACCTCGCGCACCAGCGTGTCGCCGAGCTCGAAGACCGAGTGGATCATCTCCCGCTCGTCGGGCTCGATGACCCGGCGCTGCTCGGCCAGGTCGACCAGGTCGCGCAGCTCGGCCTCGGAGGTGAACGGGCCCTCGCGGAAGCCCTTGCCCGGGGTGAGCGCGTTGCCCAGCAGGATCAGCAGTTCGGGCAGCGGGCCGAAGATCCGGGTCAGGCCGTACACGATGGGCGCGCTCGCCAGCGCCACCGGCTCGGCGTGCTGGCGGCCGAGCGTACGCGGCATGACCCCGACGATGACGTAGCTCACCAGGATCATCACCACGGCCGCCAGGGCGTACGCCTGCCCGCGGTCGCCGAGCCAGTCGATGAACAGCAGCGTCGTGATCACCGTCGCGACGAGCTCACAGCTCAGACGCAGCAGGAGCACCAGGTTGAGGTAGCGCGGCGGGTCGGCGACGATCGCCTGCAGCCGCACCGCGCCGCGCCGGCCCTCCTTGACGAACTCCTCCGCGCGCACCCTGGAGATGCGGGTCAGCGCCGTCTCCGCGCTCGCCAGCAGGCCGCCGGCCACGATCAGGAAGACGGCGGAGAGCAGCCAGCCGTTGTTCACGGCTTACGCCGCACCTCCCGCCAGGCGCCGAGCAGTTCGTCCTGCAGCCCGAACATCTCGGCGTGCTCCTCGGGCTCGGCGTGGTCGTAGCCGAGCAGGTGCAGGATGCCGTGCGTGCACAGCAGCTCCAGCTCGTCCTGCGCGCTGTGCCCGGCCTCGGCGGCCTGCTTGGCCGCCACCTGGGGGCACAGCACCACGTCGCCGAGCAGCGCCGGGTCGGGGGACGCGTCCTCGTCCCGGCCGCCGACGTTGGGCCGCAACTCGTCCATGGGGAAGGCCAGCACGTCGGTCGGGCCCGGCTCCCCCATCCACTGCTCATGCAGCTCGGCCATCGCCGCCTCGTCGATCACCAGGATCGACAGCTCGGCCAGCGGGTTGATCCCCATCCGGCCGAGGACGTGCCCGGCCAGCTCGACCAGCGCCGACTCGTCGACCTCGACGCCGGACTCGTTGGCCACCTCGATGCTCACGGGGTCTCCTCACCCGTCATGGTCGCGCTCACCGCCGGTTGTTCCGCGGCCGCTTGTTGATCGCGCGCGGCTCCGACGCCATCGCGGCGTCGTAACGGCCGTAGGCGTCGACGATGTCGCTCACCAGCTTGTGCCGTACGACGTCGGCGCTGGTCAGCCTGCTGAAATGGATGTCCTCGATGCCTTCGAGGATGTGCTGCACGACCTTCAGGCCGCTGTCCTGGCCGCCGGGCAGGTCGATCTGGGTCACGTCGCCGGTGACCACGATCTTCGAGTTGAACCCGAGCCTGGTCAGGAACATCTTCATCTGCTCGGGCGAGGTGTTCTGCGCCTCGTCCAGGATGATGAAGGCGTCGTTGAGCGTCCGGCCGCGCATGTAGGCGAGCGGCGCGACCTCGATCGTCCCGGCCGACATCAGGCGGGGGATCGAATCGGGGTCGAGCATGTCGTGCAGCGCGTCGTACAGCGGCCGCAGGTACGGATCGATCTTCTCGTAGAGCGTGCCGGGCAGGAAGCCGAGCCGCTCCCCCGCCTCGACGGCGGGGCGGGTGAGGATGATCCGGTTGACCCGCTTGTTCTGCAGGGCCTTCACGGCCTTCGCCATCGCCAGGTACGTCTTGCCGGTGCCGGCGGGGCCGATACCGAAGACGATGGTGTGCCTGTCGATCGCGTCGACGTACCGCTTCTGGTTGACCGTCTTCGGGCGGATGGTGCGGCCCCGCGAGGACAGAATGTCCAGGGACAGGACCTCGGCCGGACGGTCGGTGGCCTGCCGCAGCATGTGGATGCTGCGCTCGACCGCGTCGGGGGACAGCTCGGCACCCGAGCCGACCAACTCCACCAGCTCCTCGAAGAGGCGGACGACGACGCCGCTCTCCTCGGGACTGCCGGTGATCGTGATCTCGTTGCCCCGCACGTGAATGTCGGCGCTGAAGGCGCCCTCGATGACCCGCAGCAGCTCGTCACCCGACCCGAGGAGGCTGACCATCGGCTGCCCCTCGGGGATGACTACCTTGGCCTGGGTCTTGTGGATGTGCTGTGACTCGGACATGGGCGGCCCTTGCGGCCCTGATCGCCTCCCTAGTTCCCTCCCCACTTTAGCCGCTCAGCCGGGGGGCCAGGTGAGGCCTCGGCCGCCGAGGACGTGCGCGTGGACGTGGAAGACCGTCTGCCCGGCCCCCGGCCCGGTGTTGAACACGATCCGGTAACCGGTCTCGGCCACACCCTCCTGCACGGCCACCGCGTGGCAGGCCTTGAGCAGGTCGTCGGCCAGGCCGTCGTCGGCCGCCGCCAGCACGGCGGCGTTCTCGTGGTGGGCCTTGGGCACGACGAGGACGTGGGTGGGGGCCTGCGGGTTGACGTCGCGGAAGGCCAGCGCCCGCCCGGCCTCCAGGACGATGTCCGCCGGGACCTCCTTGGCCACGATCTTGCAGAAGAGGCAGTCGCTCACGCGCGAAAGCCTAGCCGTTGGCGGTAGTTGATGACTGCAATGATCCCCCCGGCTAGTGTGAGTGTGCGAGACTGCACCAGAAAACCCCCCCTAGTGTCGGGCGAGGACACCGCTGGGCCATGCCCCCTCATGATTCGGAAGAACGTAAACCCCCCGGGGATGACGAGCGTCCTATTGATGTGACCACCGAGACCCTCGTGGCCGACAGGTCGTTGGGGACGGTGCCCGTCGGGTGGGATGCCGACATGGCCGTTACGGCGCTCTACAGCGCTCACTATCGGTCACTGGTGCGTCTCGCCGTGCTGCTGGTGCGTGACGTGGCCAGCGCGGAAGAGGTCGTTCAGGACGCGTTCGTCGCCCTTCATGGCGCCTGGCGCAGGCTGAGAGACACCGACAAGGCACTGGCCTACCTTCGTCAATCGGTCGTGAACCGATCGCGTTCCGTGCTGCGGCACCGCGCGGTCGTCGAGAAGTACGCGCCCAAGGGGCTGCCGGACGCGCCGAGCGCGGAGAACGGCGCGATCGGTGAACTGGAGCGTTCGGCCGTCATCGAGGCGCTCCGCGGCTTACCGACCCGCCAGCGCGAGGCGCTGGTGCTGCGCTACTACGGCGACCTGTCGGAGGCCGAGATCGCACACGCGATGGGGATCAGCAAGGGCGCCGTGAAGAGTCACACGGCCCGCGGCATGGCCGCACTACGGATGGCACTGGAGCAGTTCTCATGACCTTCCCTCCCGACGACGAGTACGGCGAGTTGCTCCGCCGTGCCCTGCGCGCGGAGGCGGACTCGGTCGTGCCGTCTCCCGAAGGACTCGAAATCATCCGCGGGCGGATCGACCAGCGCGGTCTGCGCGGCCTGCGGAACATGCTGTGGTGGCGTGTCGGAGCGGCCGCCGCAGGGGCCGTGCTCGTAGCGGGCACGGTCGTGATGGTCGTCCCCGGCCTGCGCGACCAGGTGGCCCAGTCCACGGGCATCGCCCCCGCCGGCGACGAGCGCGAGGACGAGAGGGACACCTCGTCGGTGAACCGGCCGCCCAACCCGGCGCCCTCGCATCCGGTCGTGATCGTGCCCGTCACCCCGAGCCCGTCCCGCGGACGGCCCGCCCCGTCCCCGACCCACAAGGTGGGCGTGACCACCCGGCCGTCGCCCTCGCCGTCCGATCCCTGCGTCACGCCCACCCCCCAGCCCGGGGTGATCGAGCCCGACGGGGCCCTCTCCCCGACGTGCTCGCCGACGTCGGTGACGCAGCCGCCCACGGTGAAGCCCTCGGCCTCGCGCCGTCCCTCGACGGCTCCGCCCACGACGTCCGCGCCCACGGTCACCCCGAGCGCGACGCCCACGGAGACGGCCACGCTCGACTCGGCGACCGAGACGCCCTCACCCTGACCCGGCCCGCCGGTCATCCTGAGGTATGACCGGTGCTCGCCCGATCACCGGGGGTCGCACCGGGAGATCGTCACACGGCCGGAGGGCGTCGCGCCTCCTCGTTGGAATCGGCCGCCGCTGGTCGCCGCCGACCTCGACGCCACGTCGGCGCCCGCCCTCCTCGGCGTCCGGCCAGGCCAGGTGGACTGGGCGGCGACCCGCACGCACGCCCGCCTGGACGCGCCCGTACGGCCGAGAGCCGGCGGCTACCCGGTGGTGCTCTACTCCCCCGGCTACATGGTGCCGCGCTCGCTGGGCACGCTCGCGGCGGAGGACCTGGCCTCGCGCGGCTACGTGGTCGTCACGGTCGATCACACCTACGAGGCGTCCGCCGTCGAGTTCCCCCGCGGACGGCTGGAGCGCGCCAGGGTGCGGGCGGACAGCATGGACGACGCGATGAAGGCCCTCGACGTCAGGGTGGCGGACCTGCGGTTCGTCCTCGACGTGATCACGCGTTCCCCGAGGTGAGCTTCCTCGGCTAGCTCTCACCAGCGGCCGCAGCGGGACAGCAGGACGGCCGCCGCGGCCACGCCCGCCGTCGAGGTCCGCAGCACCGTCGGCCCCAGCAGGGCCGGCGTGGCTCCCGCGGCCCGCAACGTGGCGATCTCCTCGTCGGTGACGCCGCCCTCCGGGCCGACGACCATCACGATGTCGCCCGGCTCCTCCGGCAGGGGCAGGCGGCTCAGCGGCTCGGCGGCCTCCTCGTGCAGGACGACCGCGAGCGCCGCCGCCGAGACGAGCGAGCCGACCGCCGCGGTCGTGGCCTGCTCGGTCACCTCGGGCAGGTGGAAGCGCCGGGCCTGCTTGGCCGCCTCGCGTGCCGTGCCGCGCCAGCGGGCGAGGGCCTTGGCGGACCGGTCGCCCTTCCACTGGGTCACGCAGCGGGAGGCGGCCCAGGGGACGATCACGTCGACCCCCGCCTCGGTCATCATCTCGACCGCGAGCTCGCCCCGGTCGCCCTTGGGCAGGCCCTGGACGACCACCAGCCTCGGGCGGGGCGGCGGGACCTCGAACCGGCGCAGCACCTCGGCGGTCAGCGAGTCCTTGCCGGCCGCTGTGACCGTGCACTCGGCCACCCGCCCCGCGCCGTCGGTCAGGTCGATCCGCTCCCCCGGCCGCAGGCGGCGTACGGCGGCGGCGTGCCGCCCCTCCGGCCCGTCGAGGACGATCGTGTCCGCCGCCTGGCCGGCCGCGTCCGACAGGAACACGGGAACACTCATGCGATCAGCTCAGCGGCCGTTGAAGGCGTCCCGCAGGCGGGAGAAGAAGCCCTGCTGGCCCGGCGAGAACTTGCCTGGCGGCCGTTCCTCTCCACGCAGTTTCGACAGCTCGCGCAGCAGTTCCTCCTGCTGCGGGTCGAGCTTGGTCGGCGTCTCGACGTTCACGTGGATCAGCAGGTCGCCCCTGCCGGTCTCGTTGAGCCGCTGGACGCCCTTGCCGTACAGGGGGATGACCTGGCCGGCCTGGGTGCCGGGCCGCACGTCGATGTCCTCGGCCCCGTCGAGCGTCTCGATCGCGATCGAGGTGCCGAGCGCGGCGGCGGTCATCGGGATGTGGACCGTGCAGTGCAGGTCGTCGCCGCGTCGCTCGAAGATCTGGTGCGGCCGCTCGACGATCTCCAGGAACAGGTCGCCGGGAGGCCCGCCGCCGGGGCCGACCTCGCCCTCGCCCGCGAGCTGGATGTGCGTGCCGTCCTCGACGCCGGCCGGGATCCTGACCTTGATCGTGCGCCGGGTCCTGACCCGTCCCTCGCCCGAGCACTCCATGCAGGGGTGCCGGATGACGCTGCCGTACCCGCCGCATTGGGGGCAGGGACGGGAGGTCATGACCTGGCCGAGGAACGAACGGGTCACCTGCGAGACCTCGCCGCGCCCGTGGCACATGTCGCAGGTGTCGGGGTGGGTGCCGGACGCCGCCCCGGAGCCCTGGCAGACCTCGCAGACCACGGCCGTGTCGACCACGATCTCGCGGGTCGTGCCGAAGGCCGTCTCCGACAGGTCGAGCTCGACCCTGATGGTGGCGTTGCGGCCACGGCGGGCGCGGGAGCGGGGCCCCCGCGCGGCGCCCGCCGAGCCGAAGAAGGCGTCCATGATGTCGCTGAACGGGAAGCCCGCGCCGAAACCGCCGGCCCCCGGCCCCGCGCCGCCGCCGCCGAACGGGTCGGCGCCCATGTCGTACATGCGGCGCTTGCCCGCGTCGGACAGCACCTCGTACGCCTGGTTGATCTCCTTGAACCGCTCCTGGGTCTCCGGATCGGGGTTGACGTCCGGGTGCAGCTCACGGGCGAGACGGCGATATGCCTTCTTGATCTCTTCCTGGCTGGCGTCGCGCCGTACGCCAAGGGTCGCGTAGTAGTCGTTGGACACTTATGACCCCGCCAGGATCTGGCCGACGTAACGCGCCACCGCGCGCACCGCACCCATCGTCACCGGATAGTCCATTCGTGTCGGGCCCAGCACTCCGAGCCGGGCCAGTTCTCTGTCGCCCGAACCGTATCCCGCGGCCACGATAGATGTGCCGCGCAGCCCGCTGTAGGGGTTCTCGGATCCGATGCGGACGGTCAGTTCGGACAGCCCGCCGGTTTCCCCCAGCAGGCGAATGAGGACGACCTGCTCCTCCAGCGCCTCCAGCACGTCCCGCAGGCCGATGCTGAGGTCGGCGGCGGCGAGGTTGGCCGTCCCACCAAAAACGATCTTCTCCTCGTGCCGTTCGACGAGCGTCTCGAGCAGCACGGACAGGATCGTGGCCGCCACCGGCCTGTCCTCGGGAGGCAGGCGTTCGGGAATGTCGGCCACGGTCTCCGGCACCTGGGACAGGCCGCAGCCGTCCAGGCACGCGTTGAGCACGGCGCGCAGGTTCGCGATCCGGTCGTCGCCGATGGCCTCCGGCAGGTCGACCACCCGCTGCTCGACCCGTCCGGTGTTCGTGATCAGCACCAGCATGACCCGGCGCTCCGCGAGCGGGACGATCTCCACGTGACGGACCGACGACCTGGTGAGCGAGGGGTACTGGACCACCGCGACCTGCCGGGTGAGCTGCGCGAGCAGCCGCACCGTGCGCATGACGATCTCGTCGAGGTCCACGGCCCCGGCGAGAAAGGTCTCGATGGCCCTGCGCTCCGCGCCGGACAGTGGCTTGATCTGCGACAGCCGATCGACGAACAGGCGATATCCCTTGTCGGTCGGCACCCTGCCGGCACTGGTGTGCGGCTGGGTGATGTATCCCTGCTCCTCCAGCGCCGCCATGTCGTTGCGGATCGTCGCCGGGGAGACGCCGAGGTTGTGCCTGTCCACCAGGGCCTTGGATCCCACCGGCTCGTTGGTGGACACGTAGTCCTCGACGATGGCGCGCAGGACGGCGAGCTTGCGGTCGTCGAGCAATCGTCACCTCCCTGTGCGTGGAAACACCGACTCTGGCACTCTGTGTTCCCGAGTGCCAAGTGTACGGCTACCACCCCACGTGGTGCGATAACGCAGGGGGCACCAAGACGACGCAGGGCACCAGGACAAGCGAGCTGCAAATCGACCACAAGCCGCATGGTCGACTCTTCACCCATGCACGAGAATCAGACCTCCACGCCGGCCGAC
The DNA here is from genome assembly GCF_006334915.2 of Microbispora catharanthi. Taxonomy (GTDB): domain Bacteria; phylum Actinomycetota; class Actinomycetes; order Streptosporangiales; family Streptosporangiaceae; genus Microbispora; species Microbispora catharanthi. Next base: position 8,343 of record NZ_VDMA02000025.1, on the reverse strand, counting down.
GTGACCATGCGGGTGCCCCGCCCCATGCCCTCGGCACCGGCTGACGCGACCTTGCGGATGCCGCACCCCTTTCCCCCGGTGTACGCCGCCCCCCGGCCGATCCGGCCCCGGCTGCTGTGGATCTTCCTCTCCTGGGCGCTCTTCGTCGTCCTGGTGGTGGCGGGCGTCGGCGGGTTCGCCGGCGGCCTGTTCTCCACGCTCGGCGACGCCGCGCCCGCCACGATCTTCTCCGGTGGGCAGTCGGTGAACGTCGCGCTCGATCCCGCGGACAAGCCGGCGATCTACGCGGCCGTCGACCAGCCCACCGACGTCCGCTGTCAGCTCGGCGACGGCGCCGACCCGCGGGTGCGGCTGACCCGGCCGGCCGTCTCGCAGACCGTCACGCTGAACGGCACGACCTGGGAGCTGATGTTCGAGGCCGGCGTCCCCGAGGCGGGCACCTACCAGCTCGCCTGCGAGGGCGACGGGGTGCGGTTCGGCGTCGGCAAGCAGCTCACCGGCGCGGTCGGCATGCTGGTGGGCGGCGCCGTCGCGCTGCTGGCGCTGCCCACCGTCGGCTTCCTGGCCGCGCTGATCGTGACGATCGTCGTGCTCGCGCGGCGCTCCGCGGCCCGCCGTCGCCTGGCGTGATTTGCTAGCGTTCCCCGCATGTACGGGCGGGACGTGCTTTCCGGAGACTGGCGGCGGCCACGGCGGGGGCAGATCCCCGAGATCCCGGCCGAGCCCGACCTCGTGGTCGAGGACGCCGAGGGCCGCTTCTGCGGCGCGGTGGTGGCCTGCGACAAGGAGGCCGTGACGCTGGAGGACCGGTTCGGCCGGCGGCGGGTGTTCCCGCTGACGCCCGCCGGATTCCTCCTCGACGGCGAACCGGTGACGCTGGTGCGCCCCCAGGCCGGTCCGAAGGGGCCGCTGCGGAGCGCCTCGGGGTCGATCGCGGTCGGGGGCCTGCGCGCGCAGGTCGCCAGGGAGAGCCGCATCTACGTCGAGGGCGTCCACGACGCCTCGCTGGTGGAGCGGATCTGGGGACACGACCTGCGGGTGGAGGGGGTCGTCGTCGAATACCTGGAGGGCGTGGACGACCTCCCGGCCATCGTCGAGGAGTTCGGCCCCGAGCCGGGCAGGCGGCTCGGCGTGCTCGTGGACCACCTGGTGCCCGGCTCGAAGGAGAGCCGCATCGCCGCCCGGGTGTCCGGCGACGACGTGCTCGTCGTCGGGCATCCGTTCGTGGACATCTGGCAGGCGGTCAAGCCCCGGGTGCTCGGCATCCCCGCCTGGCCGGACGTGCCACGCGGGGTGCCCTGGAAGGAGGGCGTGATCGCGGCCCTCGGCTGGCGGATGGACCCCCAGGAGGCGTGGCGGCACATCCTGGGCCGGGTCACGACCTACGCCGACCTGGAGCCCGAACTGCTCGGCCGCGTGGAGGAACTGATCGACTTCGTCACGGCTCCGGCTTAGACGGTCAGGTCCCGCACCACGGCGTCGGCGAGCAGCCTGCCGCGCAGCGTGAGCACGGCGAGGCCCGCCTTGAACGCCTCCACCTCCAGCAGCCCGTCCGCCAGCGCCCGCGCGCACGCCGTACGCGCCTGGGGGGCGAGGTCGGCGAGCGGGAAGCCCGAGGCGAGGCGCAGCTCCAGCATTACCCGCTCGACGGCCCTGTCCTCCGCCGGCAGCACCTCACGGGCGTGCGCGGGCGAGGTCCCGGCCGCGAGGCGGGCGGCGTACGCCGCGGGGTGCTTGACGTTCCACCAGCGGGTGCCGCCGACGTGACTGTGCGCCCCCGGTCCGGCCCCCCACCAGTCGCCGCCGGTCCAGTACAGCAGGTTGTGGCGGCAGCGGGCCTCGTCTCCCGCCGCCCAGTTGGAGATCTCGTACCAGCTCAGGCCCGCGGCCGTCAGCAGCTCCTCGGCGATCAGGTAGCGGTCGGCCGCCACGTCGTCGTCCGGCATCGGCAGCTCGCCGCGTCGGATCCGGGCGGCGAGCCGGGTGCCGTCCTCGACGATCAGGGAGTACGCCGAGACGTGGTCGGGCCCGGCGGCCAGCGCGGCCTCCAGCGAGGCCCGCCAGTCGTCGTCGCTCTCCCCCGGCGTGCCGTAGATCAGATCGAGGTTGACGTGCTCGAACCCGGCCGCTCGGGCCTCCCGTACGGCCTCGGCGGGCCGGCCGGGGGTGTGCCGCCGGTCGAGTACGGCGAGGACGTGCTCGCCCGCGCTCTGCATGCCGAAGCTCACGCGGGTGAACCCGCCCGCCCGCAGCTCCTTCAAGTAGGTCGGGTCCACCGACTCGGGGTTGGCCTCGGTCGTCACCTCGGCGTCCGGCCGTAGGCCGAACTCCTCGCCGATCGCGTCGAGGATCAGTACGAGGTCGGCGGCGGGCAGCAGGGTCGGAGTGCCTCCGCCGAAGAAGACGGTCTCCACGGGCGGCGCGGCGTCTCCCAGCACGCGCCGGGCGAGCCGTATCTCCTCGACCGCGGTGGCGGCGTAGTCGCGCTGCGCGGCGCCGGGGCCCAGCTCGGCCGCCGTGTAGGTGTTGAAGTCGCAGTAGCCGCAGCGCGTCGCGCAGAACGGCACGTGGACGTAGAAGCCGAACGGACGGGAGCCGAGCCCGTCGAGAGCCTCGGACGGCAGCTCGCCGCTCACGGGGACGGGATCGCCGTCGGGAAGTACTGAAGGCACGCTCTCCAGTCTGCCGCCACTCGCGCCCTGCCCCCGACGCCCCCGGTCACTCGGATCCCAGACCAATCCCCATCAGTAAATCGCCACCCTATCCACCTTTGTCGCACTCATCCGAATATCACAGAGTTTGTCGTGGCCGATTATTCTAATGCGCGTCCGCCCGGCCGCCGCGCAACTCCATGACAAATGACTGCCTTCTTCGAGGTCAGTCGCCGTGCACGCCCGGGAGCGGAACATCCGGCGATTCCCGAAGCACCCGGGGGCAGTGTTTCGATCTTTCCAGGAGAAATTCAAGGCTACGCCAGCGGCTTTTACCGGCCGCCAGAAAGGGGATCAACCCGGCCGAGTGCGCCGATCTTTGAATCCGGTCTCACAGACGACCGGAGCCGCAGTGCATGCACAGATCGTGACAGGCGGCTTCAGGGTGCGGGTTATCGGGGGTAATCATGCGTGACAGCGACCGGGCGAACGACGAGGCGAGCGAGCTGACGCGACGCCGGTTCATCCAGTTCTCCAGCCTGGCGGGCACCAGCGTGCTCGCGGGTGTAGGCATTCTTTCCGGTGCCGAGCACGCGTTGGCCGCGCCTTCTTTGGAACTCGCCAAAGGGCCCGACCCCAAGGAGTGCGGCAAGATCGGCGACTCGGACTCTCTCTGGCGGCTCAGCCAGAAGTGCCACAGTAACAACACCTGCCGGCAGAACCATGCCGACTACGTGGTGATGGGCGGCACCAAGAGCAAGAAGAAGTACGCCAACTACATTCTCGTCCCCACTCAGCGGATCAGCGGCATCGAGTGTTCCTGGATCTGCGGCAGCAGTGCGCCGAATTATTGGAGTGCCGCGAACTATTATGCCACCAAGCCTCCCACCGTAGTTCCCGCCCCCGTGGGATTGGGAATCAATTCAAAGCAGGCCCGAGGTTTCAACCAGCTGCACATTCATATGGCACGGGCGCGATGGGAGTCCTGGCATGACCTCGCCGCCCAGGACAACTTGGCCGCCAGAACCGTGGCAAATTGGGCGAACTCGCGCGTGTCGATCCGCGGCCTCAGCCAGAATCTCGGGATCATCCCACACACCTACCGAGTGCTCATCTGGCCGGGATTCCACCACGACAATCTCTTCGCCATGCTCAGGACCATGCTGAAGCGCTCTCTTGGACATGGAGGGACCACCGCCCAGGCTCAGGCGCTCATGCAGTATCAAACGCTGATCGTGATACCCCGGGCCGCCGGAGGCTATTACATCATCAACAGCGAGAAGGGCTTGAAGGACCCGAACAACCCCCAGCTGGCCGGAACCGACACCTGCGACCCGCTGCTCCTCATGCATCCTTGACCCGTCACCGTTCGCCCGGCAGCGCCCGAGCGGGGTGCGGATGGAGGCCTTGGCCGCGTGGTCGCGCCGCGCGGCGCCGGCCCCCGGCCCGGTCTCCGGTCCGCCGTCACACGGGCGCTGCCCATTGACGCCCTGATCACCGGGGTCTACGATCGCGACAATTTACAGGAAACTTTCCTATAAGTGGCGCTCGGAGGCCGGCGTGCTCATGAGAAGGACCTTCGCCGTGGCGGTCGCCGCCACCCTGGCGGCCGGGCTGGCGCCGGCGGCGGCGGCGGCCCAGGCCACCACCGGCGGGGACCGCTACAAGCGGGTCGCCTACTTCATTCAGTGGGGGATCTATGGTTAGAACCTTCCTTGGAGTGCAAACTTCAAGGAGGCCCCCATGGCAGAGGTTGTACCTGTCGTCTCGTACGCGCGCATCTCGTCAGACGGACGGGGAGACGAGCACGGCGTACAGGATCAGCACAAGGTCAACCGGGAGACCGCCGGGCGGCTCGGCTGGACGATCGTCCACGAGTTCACCGACAACGACAAGTCCGCCGCCAAGGCCAACGTCGTACGCGACGCCTTCGAGGCCATGGTCAAGGCGCTGCGCGCCGGACGCCTCGCGGACGGGGCACCTATAGAAGGTGTGGTGATCGTCGCCGAGGATCGGCTGGCACGCCGTCCCGGCGACTACGAACGCTTCGTGGAAGCCTTCACCTATCGCGACGGGCGGGTCTTCGCCGACGCTCGCGGGCCGAAAGACCTCTACAGCGAGGACACCGAGAGCATGGGCCTGTTCGGGGCCGTGATCTCGAAGATGGAAGTACGGAAGATGCAGCGGCGCATGCGCCGCTCTCACCGGGCGCGGGCCGAGCAGGGCGTACCGGTGGGTGGCCCTCGTCCCTTCGGCTGGCTCGCCGATCGCGTCACCATCCATCCCGAAGAGGGGCCACTGCTGCGTGAGGCGGTGGACGCCATCATCGCCGGGGGCTCTCTGCGCGCGATCGTCATGAAATGGCAGCAGCTCGGGGTGCGTACGACACGGGGGAACGAGTGGTCACGCCGTTCCCTGCGGGCCACCCTGTCCAGTCCTCGGCTCTGCGGATGGCGGGAGATCAACGGTGAGCTGGTTCGTGACGCGGACGGCAATCCGGTGCTGGGCAAGTGGGAAGCCCTGATCACCCCCGACGAGCTACTTGCCGTGCGGGCCGCCTTCGAGCGCACCTCGCGGGAGAAGGCCGATCAGTACGCGGCCCTGGGGATGCGCTTCGATCAGCGCGAGCACCGCTACCTCCTGTCGGGCATCCTCCGGTGCGGCAAGCCCAAGGGCGATGGGACCGGCATCTGCAACGCGCCCCTGCGGGTTCGGCCGGCGCGCGGAGGGGTTCACCTCTACGTATGTCCCGCACCGAGTGACGGCGGATGCGGGGGCGTCGGACGGCGCGGTGACCGGGTGGACGTGTTCATATCCGAGCTGGTCCTGGCGAAGCTCGACGAGTCCCCCGACGCGGACGCGGAGGACGTCCCGTGGGCCGGTGAGCAAGAGCTGAAAGACACGAAGGAGCAGCTTGCCGAACTCACCCGGCAGTGGAACGCGCGCACGATCAGCAATGAGCTGTTCTTCATGCTCGTCCCGTCGCTTGAGCAGCGAATCAACGAGTTGCGGCGGGAGGGCCAGGCGTACACGGCGGCCAAGGAACGCAAGCGGGCTCGGCGCATCGTTGACGGAGCCGACATACGGCGGCGCTGGTACCTCCCCGAGGACCAGGGCGGCCTCTCCATGGGCACGAAGCGCGCGATGGTCATGGAGGCGTTCCACGCCGTGATCGTCCATCCCGTGGGCAAGGGCATGGGGTCGTGGGGCAACTTCGACCCGAACGCGCTCGAACCCGTCTGGCGGGAGGACTGACGTCCTTACCTCAGCGGGACATCTGCCTTCCCCCGCTCCCTACGCAGACATACGCCAGCGAACGCCAATGGACGCCAGTGAACGCCAGCGAACAACGGTGGACAGTCCCGAGAAGGGCCATGCGCGGAACGCTGACCTGGATAGGTACGTTCTCCGAGTGGTACATCTGAAAGGGCAAGGGCTCCGTCCCCGACAGGGCGGAAAGACGTTCACAACAGCGAGCTACCGGCCGCGACAGATTCGAGCACAGGGGAACCACCGGGCAAACAACGAAACAGATAAGCCGTTCCGCTGGAGGGACCCGGCCCAGCGGTAGGCCCCCTGGACGTGCTCACCGGTTCACCGTCGCATAAAACACTCCACATATCGCCTCGCTGAAAGCACCACCGCACTACAGACCTGCCTTCGGTCTGCTCTGCGCTGGTGCTTTGTCTTTCCCGGGTTCGCGCGAGGGGGCTTCCTACGAGGAAAGGAGGTCTCCGCTGGTACCCGAGGAACTGGGTCCAATGGCTGCGCTGGCTGAGGAGTGGTGCAAGCGGCAGCTCGAACGCTCACCCCGGTGGGGCGTCAACAAGTGGCGGCGGCTGGCCGCCATCCACGGTGCCGAGTACGTCGGCGACGCGCACGACACCGCCTCCGACAGCGGGAGGGACGCCGCGTGAGCGAACTCCCTCCCCTCTCCCCCGATGTGCTGGCCGCCGCCCAGCGCGCCGCCATGCCGGACTTCGCCCGGTGGCAGGAGATGGTGCGCGCGACGGGCGGCTGCGCCCAGCCGATCCGGCTACAGGGACGCCGGATCACCTTCGACTCAGGGTTGGAGGTGCTGGACGTCTACCAGACGGCCGACGAGCCGACCGGCTACCTGCTGACCGCGTGCGGCAACCGGCGCGCGTCGCGGTGCCCGGCCTGCTCGGAGGTCTACCGGGACGACACCTATCACCTGATCCTGTCCGGCCTGCGCGGTGGCAAGGGCGTCCCCGAGGACGTGAGCGCCCATCCCCGCGTGTTCGCCACGTTCACGGCCCCCTCGTTCGGTGCGGTCCACGCGCGCCGGGTGAAGGGGGACAAGGTGCTGCCGTGCCGTCCCCGGCGGGACAACCCGGTATGCGAGCACGGCAGGCCGGAAGGCTGCGGGGTCCGGCACAGAGACGACGATCCCCAGGTCGGGCAACCGATCTGCGTGGACTGCTACGACTACCGGGACGCGGTCCTGTGGAACGCCCATGCCGGTGAGCTGTGGCGGCGCTTCACCCAGGCACTACCGGCGGCCTTCGCCCGGCATCTCGGCGTCTCTCGGGCCGAGCTTCGGCGGCGGCTTCGGCTGTCGTACGCCAAGGTGGCCGAGTATCAGGTGCGGGGCCTGGTCCACTTTCACGCGGTGATCCGTCTCGATGGACCGGATGGTCCGTCCGATCGTCCGCCGGGCTGGGCGACCGTGCCCGTGCTCCAGGAGGCGATTCGGGAGACCGCGGCTGCGGTCTCGGTCCCTGTGCCGGACGATGACCCTGTGTTCGTCGGCCGGTGGGGGACGCAGCTCGACGTGGATCCCATCTATGTCGCGACCTCGCTTGAGGGCATCGCGGATCAGCGGGTGGCGGCCTACATCGCCAAGTACGCGACGAAGGGGGCCGAGTCCGCCGGGACCGTGGACCGGCCGATCCGGGAGGTGTCCGACGTTGCGCGGCTCGACGTGACCGAGCATGCCCGGCGCATGATCTACACCTGCTTCGCCCTGGTGAACGATCCGGCCTTTCGGCTGATCCCGTTGCGGCAGTGGGCGCACATGCTCGGGTATCGGGGCCACTTCTCGACCAAGAGCCGCCACTACTCGACCACTCTCGGCGCGCTGCGTCAGGTGCGGGCCGATCACCAGGCCGAGCGGGCGCGGGAACGGCGGGGCCTGCCTCCTCGTGAGGAGCGGGAGACGGTGACGGTCGGTCAGTGGCGTTTCGCTGGGAGCGGTTACCGGAACGGCGAACACCTGTGGGCCGAGCTGATCCGGCAACGCATCGCCACCGCGCGCCGGATCGCCCGTGAACGGGGACAGTCTGCCTGACCGGCGGGATGTGTGGGCGGGAGTGGCGCGGCCGGCGCAATGCCGTAGGCACCCGAAGGGCCGCGAAGCGGTTGGGCCGGCGGCGCCACGGCGGAACGCTACTGCCCTCGGCCCGTGGGCTCTACGCTTGGTGCGCCTTCCGTCGTCTCGCTGACAACCGATAGAAGGCTGAAGGCCCCCGGGTTCGTTCGGGGGCCTTCACTCGTCTTCGGTGTCTCTCCGGGGCGGGCCGCCGGTCTCGGGGTCGGCGACGAAGGTTCCCTTGCCGAGCACGGTGTAGACGTCTCCGGCTTTGAGCAGTTCGTTGATGACGCGGCGTGCGGTGCCCTTGGCGATGCCGAACTCCTCGGCCATGCGGGGTTCACCAGGGATGGGGTGACC
>NZ_VDMA02000024.1 GCF_006334915.2 Microbispora catharanthi | reverse complement strand
CGAACTTCGGCGAGGAGATCAAGCAGTGGACCAACCTGAACGGGCTGAGCCAGACCCCCTCCTTCACCGACCACCCGCAGTCGTCGTGGACCCGCACCCGCTACGGCAACACCGGCACCCAGGCCACGGTCGAAGGCATCAGCATCTCCGGCGTCGGCCACCAACTGCCGATGAGCGGCCAGCTCGCCTACGCCATCTCCTTCCTCGGCCTCGACGGCACCACAACGACGTCCCCCTCACCCACCCCGTCGGCGACCCCATCGTCCACCCCCTCAGCGACCCCCACCTCCGGTGGCGGTAGCGGGCCGATCAAGGGGGCGGCCTCCGGCCGCTGCCTGGACGTGCCCGGCGCGAGCACCGCCGACGGCACCCAGGTGCAGCTGTGGGACTGCAACGGCCAGACCAACCAGACCTGGACCTCCACCTCCGCCGGCGAGATCCGGGTGTACGGCAACAAGTGCCTGGACGCGGCCGGCACCGGCAACGGCGCCAAGGTCCAGATCTACTCCTGCTGGGGCGGCGACAACCAGAAGTGGCGGGTGAACTCCGACGGCACCATCCAGGGCGTCCAGTCCGGGTTGTGCCTCGACGCCGCCGGAGCCGGCACCGGCAACGGCACCAAGATCCAGCTCTACAACTGCTGGGGCGGCACCAACCAGAAGTGGACCTGGACCAGATAGCCCCACTCGACACGCCTCCGGTGCGGCGCACCCCGCCGCGCCGGAGGTCTCCACCCAGTGGCCGGCGCACGCTGATCCCACGACGACGCACGCGCCCGCCCGTGATCATGCCGGGGTTCCGCTAAGGTCCGTGACGACCCCGGCGGGATCAGGGGCTGAGCTGCTCGTGGGCCGTGCCGTGCCACTCGACGAGCAGCACGCTGGCGTCGTCGTGCAGCCGGTTTTCGTGATATTCCATCACGGTCCGGATCAGGCGGCGCAGCGTCTCGGGCACCGGCAGCCCGGCGGCGTTCTGCCGGATCATGAACTCGACGAACCGGCCCAGCCCGAACTCGCCGCTGTCGGGGCTGCGCATCTCGGTGATGCCGTCGGTGTAGAGCAGGATCCGGTCGCCGGGCTCCAGCTGCTCCCGGCACAGCGTGACGGGCAGGCCGAGGTCGAGTCCCATCGGGTGGGCGGGCGGGCACTTCAGGGTGGAGATCCAGCGGCCCCGGCGGATCAGCACCGGCGCGTGGTGGCCGCGGTTGACCCAGGTGAACAGGCCGGTGCCGAGGTCGAGGTCGCCGATGATCGCCGTGACGAAGCGGTCGCCCCGGCCGAACTCGTCGATCAGCACGCGCTCGATCGCCTCGCTGTTGCGGGCCAGGCCCATGCCCTGCCGCCGGTGGTTGCGGCAGGCGGCGATCGCGAGGTTCGCGGTCAGCCCGGCCGCCACGTCGTGGCCCATCGCGTCGAAGATTCCCACGTGCGCGTGGGCGCCGGAGGTGGAGTAGTCGAAGGCGTCGCCGCCGATCTCGTACGCCGGCTCCAGCACCGCGCCGATCGTCACCGAGGGCGTCGCGAAGGTCAGCGGCGGCATCAGGTTCCACTGCATCTCGGCCGCCACGTTCATCGGGCGGCTCCGGACGAGGCGTGCGTGGCAGTCGCTGAACGAGCGCTTGCTGACGACGATGAGTGCGACGAGGGACGCGATGTGCCGCATGCGCTCCTCGACACCGTCGCCCTCCGACTCGGGGATCATGTGAAGCAGGCCGAGGCGCTCGGTGCCGTCCAGCAGGGGGACCCACCACTGGCCGGGGGAGTCGCCCTCCGGGCCTCCCCGTAGAACCCGGACCTCCTGCAGGGCGCGCCCGGCGAGCGTGGTGTCGATCTTCAGCTCCTCCGGCTGGGCGTCCTCCTCGCCGGGGCCGCACAACCGGCGCAACACGCTCTGCTGAAGGTCGGCCAGGTAGACGCCGATCTCCTCGAAGCCCGCCTCGCGTTTGTGGCGGTCGATCAGCGACGGGATGTCCTCGAACGCCACCAGGTGGCTGGCCTCCAGCATGTCCGTCAACGCGCGCAACAGCCCACGATCATGAGAAGGGGGGATGCCCTGCTCCATCTGCCCACCCCCGTGGTCCTCCATCACCTACCCACGATGCGCCACTACCCCGTGGTGCGAGCCCGAACGCCGTGACAATTTGGGGAACGAATTACCTCAGGTGCGGGCGAACTCGGCGACCCAGCGGCGCACCGGCGGGGTCTCGTCGTCGTACACGTCGCGCACGCGCACCGGGCGCAGCCCGCCGGTCGCGAACGCGTCGATCTCAGTGCGGGTGAGGGGCCAGGGCATCCGGCCCTCCGGGTCGCTCTCCTCCCGCGCGCGGGCGACCACCAGCAGCGTGCCGCCGGGCGCGACCAGCGAGCCGGCCGCGCGGACGGCCCGCTCGCGCAGGTCGCCGCGCAGCACCTGAACCGTGTAGATCTCCACCACCAGGTCGTACGCCTGCCGCCACTCCTCCGGCGGGGCGAGCAGGTCGGCGGCGACGTACCGGACGGAGGAACCGGGGAAGCGGCTCGCGGCGGCCCTGACGGCGGAGGGCGAGACGTCGAAGGCGGTCACCGCCCATCCCAGGCCGGCCAGGTATTCGGCGTCGTCGCCCATGCCGCACCCCACCACCAGCGCCGTGCGCCCCTCGCCGGCACGGCCGCCGGCCCACTCGACCAGGCGCGGGTTGGGCACGTGGTCCGCCCAGGGGACCAGGGCCTCGCCCCGCTCGGCCGCGGAGTACAGCGGCTCGAACCAGCCGAGCGGATCGCCGTTCTCCACGTGCGCCGCGGCCAGTCGCCGGACGTACTCGCGCTGCTCTTCCAAGGTCTCGCCGGTCATCGCTCTCCTTCGCCCCGAATCGGGTTCCAGCGGCAGCCTCTCACGAACCCGTCGGCCGCTCAGTCGAAGAATCGGGCCAGCCGCCGCTCGCAGGCGGGCTCCCGGCCGTCCTTCGCCGGAACGAGGTCCGCGAAGACCGTGGACTCGTCGCGCGTGACCAGCAGCGGATACCAGCACCGGCCCGCGTCGTCGGGCCGGCACAGGTGCTTGAACGTCTGCACGTCGATCAGCCGGACGTGTGTGGGGTCGGCCACCGCGTTGACGTGCCGCCACCAGGGCGCGAGGACGTGCAGCACGCCGCCCGGCCGCAGCACGCGGTGGCATTCGCGGAGCAGGGGCAGGTAGTCGGCCAGGTGCTCCAGCACATGCACCACGAAGATCTGGTCCACCGACTCGTCCGCCAGCGGCACCCCGTACGCCAGATCGGCCAGCACGTCGACCACCGGCCCGGGGCGCAGGTCGATGCCGATGTTGTCGCGGTGCTGCTTGGTGCCGCCGCAGCCGAGATCGACGACCCGGGGCGGGGCGCCGGCCACCCGCACCCGGTCCCACACCGCCAGCACCCCGGCCAGGCGGCCGAGACGCTCGCGCAGCACGGCGAGGTCGGCGGCGGCCGGCACGTCGCCCTCGGCGTGCGCCACCCCGCCGTCGAAGCGGACCCGCACGTCCAGGCCGCGCAGCCGGGGATCGTGCGCCAGGAGGTCGGCCGCCGCCTCCTCGAGGTCCCGGTCGACCAGGTCACGCCGACGCCTGTCCATGCCGTCCACTCCTCGCTCCGATCACCTGTCGTCTACCCCCGGGAGGCCGAAGCGTACGCATGACGGGTCTTTGCGAGGATGAATGAAGGCCATACGACGGGGGCAGGTGAGCGGTCATGCGTGATCCGCGGGCCGGGGGGACCGGCGGACAGCGGCGAGGACACGTGGGAGGAGACGCGGACGTGGTGGCGGACAGATCCGGAGCGCAGGATGCGAGGGGCACTTCACCCGAGCCGCTGACACCGGAACCGGACGACGAGGGCCTGGAGGCGATGATCGGCGGTGTGTCCGACATCGATACGCCGGCCGCCGAGACGCCGCCGGCGACCGGTGAGGAGTCGGCGATGCCCGAGCCCGAGCCCGATATCGGCCCGACCTCCTGAGCCGGCCCGACTCCTCGCGGATGAGACGGCCGCCCGGGCGGACCCGGTCGCAGGGCTCACGCGTCACGCGCCGAGCAGTTCCACCGTGCCGCGTGCGCCGTCCACTCTGATCCTGTCGCCGTCGCGCACTCGCATGGTGGCGTTGCCGGTGCCCACGACGGCGGGGATGCCCAGCTCGCGGGCCACGATGGAGGCGTGCGACAGCGGCGCCCCGACGTCGGTGACCACGGCCGCCGCGCGCGGGAACAGCGGCGTCCAGCCCACGTTGGTGAGCGTGGTGACCAGGATCTCGCCGGGCCGGAGCCGATCGCCGTCCTCGGGCCGGGCGATCACCCTGGCGACTCCCTCGACCACGCCGGGCGCGCCGGGGAAGCCGGTCACGGTGTCCGCAGCCGGGAGGGCGGCGCCGCGGGCGTCGTAGACGTCGGCGCGCCTGCCGGGGTCTGCCGCCCAGCGGACCGGGTCGAACCGGCCCACGATGAGCGTCGGGTACGGCGGGAGCGCCGCGTACATCTCGTAAGTCGCACGCCGGACGGGCACCCGCTCCAGCGGGGTGGCGTCGCCGTGGAGCACGGCGAGCAGCTCGTCCAGGTAGAGGTGGAACAGGTCGTCGCCGTGGCCGGTCAGCTCGCCGGCCCGCAGGACGAAGGCCCGCAGCACCCAGAACGCGCGGATGACCTCCGACCTGGTGGCCTCGCGGTCGCGCACCACCCCGGCCCAGCGCTCGACCCTGGCCCGCATCGCGGCCTCCTGGCGGGGGTGGCGCCGGGCGAACCGCGCCCACGCCTCCTCCCTGGCCTTGCGCTGCCGGGCCAGCAGGCCGTCCGCGTCGGCCCGCATGTCCCCCAGCGCCGCGAGCTGGGCGTCGATCCAGGCGGCATCCTCCCCGGGGCGCGGGACCGACACCTCGAACTCGTGCGGGCCGCGGTGGCCGTAGAGCCTGGCGAAGGTCTCCCTGGTGATCTCGCCCGTGGCCAGCCGGCTCAGTCCCGTGATCAGCCCGAGGCTGGCCAGCTCGCCCTCGCCGCTCGCACCCGTCAGCATGGCTTCCGCGTCGGTCTCGCCCACCATCTTGCGCAACCTGTCGCGGGTGAGGACGAGTGTGCTGCCACCCTGCCGACCCGCGGCCTCCAGCATGCGGCAGGCCGTGACGAAATGCGGCTCGACGGCCCGCGACCACAGGTCGGCCAGTTCCGGCGCCGACGAGGTGGACCGGATCGCCGCGCGCAGCTCCTCGCACCGCTCCAGCGAGGTGGCCAGGAAGTCGCGCATGCCCCTGAGGTTGACCCTGACCTTGCGCTGAATGCGGACGGCCATGGGCAGCACCGCCGTGATGATCCGCAGGCGCGACATCTGGAGCGACGGCACGTCCAGGCCCGGCGGCAGCCTGCCGAAGACCTGCTCGATCGCGCCGAGCCTGCTCCGCATGCCGAACGCTCGGGCGACGGAGACGGCGATGCTCAGGTTCATGTAGAGACGGCCGCCGATGTTGCCGACCAGGTCGAAACCGGGCAGCGCGGCCGCCGACATGGCCTCGTCGATGAACAGGCGGACGAACGACCAGGTGACGGGCGTCATGACGTCGGGGATGGCCTCGCCGAGGTTGCCGGACGTCCACAGATAGTCGCCCTTGAGGCTGTCGTTCCACTCCTCGACCTGCGGCGCGGAGCCGGTGATCGGGCGGGCCTGGACGACGGCGAACGCGCCGGCGCGCCGGACCCACTCCACGTCCATCGGCGTGCCGTACAGCGCCTGGAGGCGCGCGCCCAGCTCGGCGAGCGCCAGGGCCTGCGACCCGGTGAGGACGGGGGCCCGGCGCATGTCCTCGGGGACCGGCTCCTCGCGGGTGCCGCCCGGGATGCGGACGGTCATGACCGTCTTGTCGCCGGTCCGCTCCTCGACGACCGCGCCGCCGGTGACGACGATCGCGTCGGGAGTGACGTGGCCGCCGACCACGGCCTCGCCCAGGCCCCACGACGCGTTGATCACCGTTCTGTCCCGCGCGCCGGTGACGGGGTCGGCGGTGAACATGACGCCCGCCGCGTCGGCGTCCACCAGTTCCTGGACCACGACGGCCAAGGCGACGTCGTCGTGCGGCACGCCGTTCTGTTCGCGGTAGGCGATGGCGCGGGCGTTCCAGAGGGAGGCCCAGCACCGTTTCACCGCGTCCAGCAGCCCGTCGGCCGTGACGTTGAGGAAGGTGTCCTGCTGCCCGGCGAACGACATGCCGGGAAGGTCCTCCGCGGTGGCGGACGACCGTACGGCCACCGGGACGTCGTCGCCCAGCGCCGCGTGGGCGGCGCGGATCTCGGCGGCGATCGGGCCGGGAACCTCGCGCCCGGCGAACAGGGCCGCGATCCGCTCGGCGTCGCCCGCCGCGGCGGCGGCCAGTGTCTCCTCGCGGAAGTCCGCCACGAAGGCCCGGTATGCCTCGGTGGTGATGTGGAAGCCGCCGGGGACGGGCAGCCCCGCCCTTGCGAGGGCGGCCAGAGAGGCGCCCTTCCCGCCCACCGTGGCGAGGTCGGCGCCGGCATCGTCAAGGGGGATGACAGCCCTCATGTCACACGCTCCTAGAAGGGCTCAGGGAGTCCGCCAGCTTGCGCTGGGCGACGTCCGCGATCGTGTCGAGATAGTCGAGGGTGGCCCGCTCCACGGCGCGTACGGCGTCCTGTGGCAGCGCCCGTCCGGTGCCGATGGCGCGCTCGATCATGTCGGCGAGCAGCGCGGCGAGCCGATCCTCCGGCGGGGGCCCGCCGGGGAGCAGCCACGGCACGGTGAGGAACCCGTACATGATCGAGCCGATCACCAGGACGTGGTCGCCCGACAGGTCTCTGGCCGCGCCCGAGGCGGTCAACTCGGCGTAGTACGCGTCGAAGGCCTCGCCCAGGTTCATCGCGCCGGGGCCGTGCCGCTTCTCGCGGACGAGCTTGCCGAGCACCTCCGAGTCGCCGACCAGCGCCGCCTTGAGCAGCGGACGGCGCAGCAGGCCCGCGGCGATCCCGGCGAACAGCTCGCGCGGGGTGGTGGGACCGCTCCGCCGCATCTCCTCGAGCATCCACACGCGCTCCCGGCGCAGCAGCGCGGCGAAGAGCGCGTCGCGCGTCCTCCAGTGCAGGTAGATCGTGCCCTTGGCGACACCGGCCTGCCTGGCGACATCGTCGATCGTCGTCTTGTCGTAGCCCCAGCGGCCGATCAGCTCCGCGGCGGCGTCGAGGATGCGGTGCGCCCGCTCCACCTGACGCGCCGGATCCTGCGGGGGCCGTCCCACCCTGGTCATCCGCCCTTCTTTCATTGTTTGACCGGATAACACTATTTGGTCATAGAACTGAGCGCAAGAGCTCACGGGACTGCCGACGTCAGGGGATGGCCGGGCGCGCGGTGCCGATCCCTAGCTCGCGGTGTAGCCGAGCCGTCGGGTGGCGTAGGCGCGGATGGCGCTCGCCAGCCAGGGGGGAAGGAGCGGGTCGATCTCCTCGATCATGGCCCGCTGGCCGGGGTTGCCGGTCACGACGTCCGCGAGTGCGTGGTAGGCGGCCGCGTCGGCGGGCCACAGGAGCCGAATGCCCTGGTAGTGCTCGGTCATCAGGTCCAGGACCGCGACGCTGTCGGGGGCCAGGCCGCCCGAACGTGCTTCGGACAGCCGCCGGAGCAGCCGTCGGCCGTGCGCCGCCGCCTGCTCGTGCTCCTGGCGGGTCCACCGGCCGGTCACCGCGTCCGCCTCGGCGAAGTGCCCCGCGACGCGGGTTCCGTACCGGGCCTCCAGGTCCCGCCGGAGATCGCCGCGCCGTGCCGCGAGGCCGGTGAAGAACTCCTCCTCGCTGAGGTGCGCCTGACCGCTGAGGTCGGCGATGGTGCGGTCGAGGGTCCGGATGATCTCGTCGAGGCGCTCGCGGTGGGCGACGAGATCGTCGCGGTGCCGTCGCAACGCGGCGACGTCGTCCCCGTCGCCGGCGAGGAGCCGGGTGATCTGGGCGAGCGGCACGCCCAGCTCCCGCAGGAACAGGATCCGCTGCAGGCGCAGCAGTTCCCGGCGCCCGTACCAGCGGTAGCCGTTGCCGGCGGTGCGGGCGGGGCGTAGCAGCCCGATGTCGTCGTAGTGCCTGAGCGTGCGAGGGGTGAGGCCGGACATGCGGGCCACCTCGCTGATGGAGTGCTCCACGCCCGAACCCTAATCGCTGGACCTTCTCGTTACGTCAACTTCTACCGTCGGCGGCATGAGCACGCATCAGCCCTTCACCATCGCCGGTGTCCGCGTCTTCAGCGGCGGAGGCCTGATCCCCGGTGTGACGCATGTCCGTGTCCGCGACGGCCGTATCGCCGCTGTCGGGAACGAGTCCGTGACACGGCCGGGCGACGCGGTCGTCGACGGCTCCGGCGGGACCCTCCTGCCCGGCCTCGTCGACGCGCACGTCCACCTGCTCCCGGGGTGCACGCAGTTGGCGGCCGTATTCGGTGTGACGACGGTCATCGACATGTTCAGCAAGTCCGAGACCATCGATCCCGAGCGTGCCGCGGTCGCCGCCTCGGAACGCGGCCGGGGACCCGTCCTCGCCGACATGCGCACATCGAGCGTGGGCGCGACCGCTCCGGGCGGGCACCCGACGATCGCGTACGCGCCCTTTCCCTACGTCACCGGGCCGCTGGACGCGGCGTCCTTCGTCGCCGGCAGGGTCGCCGAGGGGGCGACGCACATCAAGGTGATCTACGATGACGGCTCGGGCGCGATGCTCGACATTCCCGCGCTCGACGTCCGGACGATCGAGGCACTCGTGGCCGCCGCCCACAAGCGCGGACTGCCGGTGGTGGCGCACGCCTCGTCGGCGGCAGGGGCCGTGACCGTGGCCCGGTGCGGCGTCGACGTCCTGGCTCATGCGCCCTTCGACCGCATGACGGACCGCCAGATCGGCGACGTGGCCCGGTGCGGCGTGGCCGTCATCGCGACGCTGAGCATCATCGACGGCTTTCCGGATGAGGACGGTGTCATGCCACTGCTCGCGCAGCCGCACCTCGCGGGGCGGCTGAGCGCCCGGTGGCGGCGGGTCGTCGAACGTCAGGCCAGGCGGTGGATGCCGCCCGAGCCGCCGGACGGCGCCGCCCAGCGGTACAACGCCGTGGCGTTCCTGGAGTCGGGCCTGCGCGTGCTCGCCGGCACCGACGTGCCCAACCCCGGGCTGGTGTTCGGCGCCAGCCTGCACCGGGAACTGCAGCATCTGGTCGGCGCCGGGTTCACCCCGGGCGAGGCGCTGGCCGCCGCGACGGCGGCGCCCGCCGAGGTCTTCGGCATGGCCGATCGCGGTGAGATCGCCGAAGGGCGCCGGGCCGACCTCGTCCTCGTCGGCGGCGACCCGACGGCCGACATCACGGCGACCCAGCTGATCCGGGACGTGTGGGTGCTCGGCCGGCGTGTCGATCCTCGCGCCTACGCCGGCGGTGAGGCCGAGCGCGAGGGCGTGCGCTGGCAGCGGGATTCGGCCGAGAAAATCGTCAAGGCGATCGGGGAGAGCTGGCCTGCCTTCCCCGCGCCGCACGAGGTGCGGCGCGACGACGGGGAACTGCTGGGCCGGGTGGTGCCGACGGCCGGCGGCTGGCAGGCGGTGACGATCTTCGGTGTGCCGCTCGGCGGCGCGGGCGACCAGGGCGACGCCGTCCGTACCCTGCACGCCCGGGGGCTCGCCTGTCTGTCGGAGCCCTGGTGGGCCCGCGTCGGTGACGGCCCCGCCTGGCGGGAGGCCAGGATCGTCGAGGCCGCCCCAGGCCGTGTCCGGCTGCGCTGGAGCGACCCGATGGCCGATCAGCCGCCGTCCGGTGAGTGGTTCGGCCTCGACGACCTGGACCTGTCGCTGGACCGGCCCGCCGGCTGACGGCGTCAGCCGGCGGCGGGCTTGATCCAGTCGAGGGCGCGCTCGACCGCCCGCCGCCAGTTGTCGTACTCGTCCTCGCGCCGTTTCGGGTCCATCGCCGGCGTCCACTGCGCGGCGCGGTGCCAGTTGCGCCGCAGGCCCTCCAGGTCGGGCCAGTAGCCGACGGCGAGCCCGGCGGCGTACGCCGCGCCGAGGGAGACGGTCTCCGCGACCATGGGCCGGACCACCGGCACGTCCAGCACGTCGGCGATGAACTGCATGAGCAGGTTGTCGGACGTCATGCCGCCGTCGACCTTGAGCGTGGTGAGCGCGATGCCCGCGTCGGCGTTCATGGCGTCGACCACCTCGCGGGTCTGCCAGCCCGTGGCCTCCAGCACGGCGCGGGCGAGGTGGCCCTTGGTGATGTACGAGGTGAGCCCGACGATGACCCCGCGCGCTTCGCTGCGCCAGTGGGGCGCGAACAGCCCCGAGAACGCCGGGACGATGTAGCAGCCGCCGTTGTCGTCGACCGTGCGGGCCAGGGTCTCGATCTCCGGGGCGGTGCTGATGATCCCGAGCCGGTCCCTGAACCACTGCACGAGCGCGCCGGTGATCGCGATGGAGCCCTCCAGGGCGTACACCGCGGGCTGGTCGCCGATCTGGTAGCCGACCGTGGTGAGCAGGCCGTGGGTGGAGGCGACCGGCTCGGTGCCGGTGTTGAGCAGCAGGAAGGCGCCCGTGCCGTAGGTGCACTTGGCCTCGCCGCGGTGGAAGCAGGTCTGCCCGAACAGCGCGGCCTGCTGGTCGCCGAGCGCCGCGGAGATCCGCACGCCGGGCAGCACCCGCCGGGCCACGCCGTACGTCTCGCTGGACGGGCGGATCTCAGGCAGCATCGCGCGGGGGATGCCGAAGAAGCCGAGCAGGACCGGGTCCCAGTCGAGGTCGCGCAGGTTCATCAGCAGCGTTCGGCTGGCGTTGGTCACGTCGGTGACGTGGACGCCGCCGTCCGGGCCGCCGGTGAGGTTCCAGATGAGCCAGCTCTCCATCGTGCCGAACAGGACCTCGCCGCGCTCGGCGCGCTCGCGCAGCCCGTCGGTGTCGTCCAGCAGCCAGCGGACGGTGGGGGCGGAGAAGTACGTGGCCAGGGGCAGGCCGCAGCGCTCGCGCACCACGTGCGCGTCGGGGCGCCGGGACAGCTCGTCGACCAGGGTGTCGGTCCGGGTGTCCTGCCAGACGACGGCGGGGGTGACCGGGACGCCCGTGCGCCGGTCCCACAGCACCGTCGTCTCCCGCTGGTTGGCGATGCCGACGGCGGCGACCTCGCTGGGCCCGATGCCCGCGTGGGCGAGCGCCTCCGGGCCGATCCGCTCCAGGTTGCGCCAGATCTCGACGGCGTCGTGCTCCACCCACCCGGGACGCGGGAAGTGCTGCTTGTGCTCCCGCTGCGTCACCGAGACCAGCCGGCCGCGCTGGTCGAACAGGATGCACCGGGTCGAGGTGGTGCCTTGGTCGATGGACATCACATAACGCTGGGTCACGGCGGCCTACCTTCGGGCGGCGGATGCGGTGTGGGGGGTGGGGAGGGTCACCAGCGGGAGGCGCCGAGGTCGCGGGAGACGGCCCGCGCCGCGTCGCGCACATAGCCCACCAGGTCGGGACGGGGACGACCGCCGGAGTCGCAGATCCGCTCGGTGGCGCCGGAGATGCCCATCGCGCCCACCACGAGTCCCCCGTACCCCCGGATGGGGGCGGCCACCCCCGCCTCGCCCATGCCGGCCTCGTCGACGTCCGACGCCCAGCCGTGCTCGCGCACGGTCGCGAGCATCCGCGACATCTCCCTGCGCGTCCGCACCGTGCGGCGGGTGAACTGCTCCAGTTCCCCGTCCTGTACGGCGTCCTGTTGTGCGGCGGCCGCGTTGGCGTCGTAGGCGAGCAGCACCTTGCCGATCGCCGTTGCGTGCATGGGCAGGAGCATGCCGACGTCGAGCGTCTGCAGGCTGTCGTCGGGCCGGAAGACGTGGTGGACGACCAGGACCTTGCCCTGGAGGTGGGTGCCGATCCGCACCGCCTCGCCGCTGCGCGCGGCCAGGGCGTCGGCCCAGTTGATCGCCCGCGAGCGGAGCTCGTTCACGTCGAGGTAGCTGGTGCCCAGGTGCAGCAGCGCCGCGCCGAGCTGGTACTTGCCCGTCGCCTCGTCCTGCTCGACGAAGCCGACGAGCTGGAGGGTGCGCAGGATGCCGTGCGCCGTGCCGCGGGCCAGCCCCAGGGAGTTCGCGATCTCGGTGAGGCCGAGCCGCCCCGATCCCTGGGCGAGCAGCCGCAGGATCGCGGCGGCGCGCTCGATGGACTGGACCGGACCTGGCACGCCCCGGATCCTAGCCAGCTCGGACGGTGTTCGACAATGCCGACACCTGGTCGGGCGTGGCGCGCTGAGCTGCTGAAAGATCTTTTGTAGTCGGATGGGTTTGCGCGAAATGTGATTGTTCGCGTCATACCCGGGGAGCGTAGTACGACGGTCGGAATGTGACCAGTGTTCGACAATGCCGACGATCATTCGTTGACGCTCCCTTGGGCGCCGTTTAACGTCCGGACGACCGGCAGTGCTCACAGCGAGCACTTCGGGATGTGACGGGCGTGGTCAAGGAGGAGACACATGGCGGAAGGGCGAAACGACCGGCGGCTACTCAATCCGTTCGCGGGTGAGCTCGCGGCCGAGTTCGCGGGCACGGCGATCCTCATCCTGTTCGGCGTCGGCGTCGTCGCGCAGGTGGTGGCGGGCGGCATCGGCGACCACGACAGCATCGCGTGGGCGTGGGGCCTGGGGGTGACCCTCGGCGTCTACACGGCCGCGCGCCTCAGCGGCGCCCACCTCAACCCGGCCGTCACGGTCGCCCTCGCCGTCTTCAAGGGCTTCTCCTGGCGGAAGGTCCTGCCGTACGCGCTGGCGCAGACCGCGGGCGCCTTCGTGGCGGCGCTGCTCGTGCGGTGGAACTACGCCGAGGTCCTGGCCAAGGTGGACCCCGGGCACACGATCAAGACGCAGGGGGTCTTCTCCACCCTCCCCGGCAACGGCACGCTGCCGGTCACCCAGTGGGGAGCGCTGCGCGACCAGATCATCGGCACGGCGATCCTGCTGTTCCTGATCCTCGCGATCTCCGACGAGCGCAACTCGGCGCCGCTCGCCAACCTCGCGCCGGTCATCGTCGGCCTGCTCGTGGTCGCGATCGGCATGGCGTGGGGGACCGACGCCGGCTACGCCATCAACCCCGCCCGCGACTTCGGCCCGCGCCTTGCCTCGTTCTTCACGGGGTACGGCTCGGCGTTCCGCGACCAGTACGGTGGGCTCTACTTCTGGGTGCCGATCATCGGCCCGCTGGTCGGCGGCGTCATCGGCGCCGGGCTCTACCAGCTCCTGGTCGCCCGCTTCCTGCCGCGTACCGACGCGCCCGAGCCCGGCCGCACGCCGGAGCCCGCCGCGCAGGCCGGCTGATCACCCCCGGGCCGAGACCAGCAACGCCCGGCTCACACGAGCTCACACGAGACGAGAGGCGCAACGAGAATGGCAGACTACGTCGGCGCGGTCGACCAGGGGACGACCAGCACCCGCTTCATGATCTTCGATCATGGAGGCAACGAGGTCGCCCGCCACCAGCTGGAACACCAGCAGATCCTGCCGCAGGCGGGCTGGGTCGAGCACAACCCGACCGAGATCTGGGAGCGCACCCGGGCGGTCGTCGAGACCGCGATGCGAACCGCGGGCCTGCAGGCCTCCGATCTCGCGGCGCTCGGCATCACCAACCAGCGTGAGACCGCCGTCGTCTGGGACCGGCGCACCGGCCGCCCCTACTACAACGCCATCGTCTGGCAGGACACCCGCACCGACCGCATCGCCTCGGCACTGGAGCGGGAGGGCAAGGGCGAGGTGATCCGGCGCAAGGCCGGCCTGCCGCCCGCCACCTACTTCTCCGGCGGCAAGATCCAGTGGATCCTGGAGAACGTCCCCGGCGTCCGCGAGGCCGCCGAGCGCGGTGACGCGATCTTCGGCAACACCGACACCTGGCTGCTGTGGAACCTGACGGGCGGCGTCGACGGCGGCGTCCACGTCACCGACCCCACCAACGCCAGCCGCACCATGCTGATGAACCTGGAGACGCTCGACTGGGACGACGAGCTGCTGTCGTTCTTCGGCGTCCCCCGCCAGATGCTTCCCGAGATCCGGCCCTCCTCCAATCCCGACCTGTACGGCGTGACCCGCGCCGGCGGCCCGCTCGGCGGCGAGGTCCCCCTCGCGGGCGACCTCGGCGACCAGCAGGCCGCGACCGTCGGCCAGGTCTGCTTCGAGCCCGGCGCGGCCAAGAACACCTACGGCACCGGCAACTTCCTGCTGCTCAACACCGGCACCGAGCTCGTGCGCTCCCAGCACGGCCTGCTCACCACGGTCTGCTACCAGTTCGGCTCGGCCAAGCCCGTGTACGCCCTGGAGGGGTCGATCGCGGTCACCGGCTCGGCCGTGCAGTGGCTGCGCGACCAGCTCGGCATCATCTCCGGGGCGTCGCAGAGCGAGGCGCTCGCCCGGCAGGTCGAGGACAACGGCGGCGTCTACTTCGTGCCGGCGTTCTCCGGCCTGTTCGCGCCCTACTGGCGGTCCGACGCCCGCGGCGCCATCGTCGGCCTGTCCCGCTACAACACCAACGCCCACCTGGCCCGCGCCACGCTCGAGTCGATCTGCTACCAGACCAAGGACGTGGTCGGCGCGATGGAGCAGGACTCCGGCGTCGTCCTCGACGTGCTGCGGGTGGACGGCGGCGTGACGGCCAACGAGCTGTGCATGCAGATGCAGGCCGACATCCTCGGCGTCCCGGTGTCGCGTCCGGTGGTGGCCGAGACCACCGCGCTCGGCGCCGCGTACGCCGCCGGGCTCGCCGTCGGATTCTGGAAGTCCACCGACGACCTCAAGCGGAACTGGCACGAGGACCGCCGCTGGGAGCCCACCTGGAGCGACGAGCAGCGCGAGCGCGGCTACGCCGGATGGCGCAAGGCCGTCCAGCGGACGCTCGACTGGGTCGACGTCGACTGAGCCGGCTGACAAAAAGAGGGAGTCAACACCGATATGTCTGTACCCATGGGTCCCCGCGCCCGGGAGGCGGCGCTGCGGAGGCTGGCCGAGGACGAGTTCGACGTCCTGGTCGTCGGCGGCGGGGTGGTCGGCGCCGGGGTCGCGCTCGACGCGGTCTCGCGCGGTCTGTCCGTCGCGCTGGTGGAGGCCCGTGACCTCGCGGCCGGCACCTCGAGCCGGTCGAGCAAGCTGATCCACGGCGGGCTGCGCTACCTGGAGCAGCTCGACTTCCGGCTGGTGCGGGAGGCGCTCAGGGAACGGGGCCTGCTGGTGACCCGGCTGGCCCCGCACCTGGTGCGTCCGGTGCCGTTCCTGTTCCCGCTGCGTCACCGCGTGTGGGAGCGCGGCTACGTCGGCGCGGGCGTGCTGCTCTACGACACGCTCGGCGGCGCCCGCGCGCTGCCGCGGCATCGCCAGCTCAGCCACAGCCGGGCCCTGCGCGAGGCGCCCGGCCTGCGCAGCGACGCGCTCGTGGGGGCGATCCAGTACTACGACGCCCAGGTCGACGACGCCCGCTTCACGATGACGGTGGCCCGCACGGCCATGCAGTACGGCGCGTGCGTCACCACCCGCACGAAGGTCACCGGGTTCCTGCGCGACGAGTTGCCGGACAGAGGGGCGCGGGTCACCGGCGCGGTGGTGCGCGACCTGGAGGGCGGCGCCGAGCTGCGCGTGAGGGCCCGCCAGGTGATCAACGCCACGGGCGTGTGGACCGACGAGATCCAGCGGCTCGCGGGGGCGTCGCCGGGCTCGCGGGGGTCGGTGACCGTCCAGGCGTCCAAGGGCGTGCACCTCGTCGTGCCCAGGGAGAAGATCCGCCTCGACACCGGGCTGATCCTGCGCACCGAGAAGAGCGTGCTGTTCGTCATCCCCTGGGGTCCGCACTGGATCGTCGGCACCACCGACACCCCCTGGGACCTGGACAAGGTCGAGCCGGCCCCCACCCGGGCCGACATCGACTACATCCTGGAGCACGTCAACGCCGTGCTGCGGACGCCGCTCACCCGCGACGACATCGAGGGCGTCTACGCGGGCCTGCGCCCGCTGCTGGGCGGGTCGGCATCGGGGTCGGAGACCGTCAAGCTGTCCAGGGAGCACGCGGTCATCCGGCCCGAGCCCGGCCTGGTCATCGTCGCGGGCGGCAAGTACACCACCTACCGCGTGATGGCCAAGGACGCCGTCGACGTCGCGGTGGCCGGTCTCGGCCAGAACGTGCCCGCGTCGGTCACCGACCGCGTCCCCGTCCTCGGGGCCGCGGGGTTCGAGGCGCTGCGCAACAACAGGCGTCGCCTCGCCGGGCGCGCGGGGCTGCCCGTCGCGCGCGTCGAGCACCTGCTCGGCCGATACGGCTCCTGCGTCGAGGAGGTGCTCGCGCTGATCGAGGCCGATCCCGTCCTGGGCGAGCCGATCCCCGGTGCGGAGGGCTATCTCAAGGCCGAGGCCGTGTACGCGGTCACGCACGAGGGAGCGCTGCACCTGGAGGACGTCCTGGTCCGCCGCACCCGGGTCTTCATCGAGGAGCGGGACCACGGGCTCGCGGCGGCCCCCGAGGTCGCCGCGCTGATCGCGCCCGCCCTCGGCTGGGACGACGACCGGGTGCGCGCGGAGATCGACGCCTACCGCTCCGGCGTGGAGGCCGACCTCGCCGCGCAGCGTGAGATCGACGACGCCGCCGCCAACGCCGTACGGCTCACGGCAGCCGCCCCGGCGCGGCACGTGGCGTAGCGAGAGGACGTGGGGTGCGCCGGCACGGCGGACCGGCGCACCCCACGGATGAGCGTCCGGCTCAGCGCGCTGGTTCCGGCGCGGCCGGCTGGGGAACGTGATCGTGATCGGGGCCTGCCGGCGTGGATGCTCCCGGGAGCCACCGCAACGAGCGCGGCAGTCCCCACGTGCGGGCTCCCAGCAGCGTCATGGCGGCGGGGAGGAGAATCCCGCGCACGATCGTGGCGTCGATGACGACGGCGACGGCCATGCCGACACCGAGCATCTTGTACTCGATGGCGCTGAGGGTGATGAAGACGGTGAAGACGACGGTCATGATGACCGCGGCGCTGGTGACGACGCCCGCGCTGCCGGCGATACCGTCGGTGATCGCGTCACGAGGGTCGGCTGTCGCGGCCCAGCGTTCGCGGATCCGGCTGAGGATGAAGATGTGGTAGTCCATGCTCAGGCCGAACAGCATGACGAACATGAACAACGGCAGCCAGCCGACCACTCCGCCGTACGAGGTGAAACCGAGCAGGGAGGAGAGGTGTCCGTCCTGGAACACCCAGGTCAGCACGCCGTAGGCGGCGCCGATCGACAACAGGTTCAGCGCGATCGATACGGCCGGAACGGCCAGGGACCGGAAGGCGATCACGAGCAGGACGAACGCCAGGATGAGCACGAAGGCGAACACGAACGGGGTCCGGCTGTCCACAAGGGTGGTGAAGTCGTAGGCGACGGCCGTTCGTCCGCTGACCGCGTAGCCGATTCCGCCGACCTTGCCGAGAGTGGCGGGCAGGACGTCGTCTCGTAGCGTCCGCAGGGCCCGGTTGGAGGTGGCGTCGGTGCCCGACCCCGGCAGCGGCACCCGGACCACGAGCACTCGGTCGACCTTGACCACCGCGAGGAGCCCGGCCGGCACGCCGCCGCCGGTGATGTGCCGGCGCAGGTCGTCGAGAGCGCTTCGCACCGCGGGGCTGTCGACGTCATCGCCTCTGGTGTTCCAGACCACGACCCGCGCCGGGCCGGCCGCGCCGGGGAACGCCTGCTGCATCCGGATCGCCGCGTCGACCGTGGGGACACTGCGCGGCAGGCTGTCGGTGACGGCGGCGTCCTGCAACCGCATGCCGAACGCGGGTAAGGCCACGACGACGAGGACCAGCGCTGCCGTCCCACCCCACAGCCGGGGACGCCGCACGACGGCGTGCGCGACCGCGGACCACAGACGGGACTCGACCGCCGCGGTGCGGCGCCGGCTCAGCCACGGGATGCGGCCGCTGTCGACCCGGCGGCCGAGCAGGGCCAGCAGCGCCGGCAGTACGGTCACCGACCCGATCATCGCCAGACCGACCACGAGTACGGCACCGACCGTCAGTCCCCGGAAGTTGTCCAGCCCGGTGAACAGCAGACCGGCCAGGCACAGCATCACGGTCAGGCCGGAGACGACCACCGCGTGCCCGGAGGTCCGGGCCGTGATCTCCAGCGCCCGGACGATGTCGCGTCCCGCCGCGCGTTCCTCCCGGGCCCGGCGCAGATAGAACAGGGAGTAGTCGATGCCCACCGCCACGCCGATGAGCAGCACCATGGACGAGGTGGCGCTGTTGATCGGCACCCAGTGGGCGACGATCTGAAGCAGCCCGAACGTGCCCGCTACGGTGCTGAGCGCGAGCAGCAGCGGGATCCCGGCGGCGACCAGCGAGCCGAACACCACCAGGAGAATCACCACGGTCAGCGGCAGCGAGATGAACTCGGAGCGTTTGAAGTCGTTCTGGATGCCCTGGTCCACCGCGACCGCCAGGCTCCGGTCGCCCGCCTGCGCCACCCTGACCTGCGGATGGCGGTGTGCCACCGCCTCGACCGCCTGGACGGCGGCGTCGTAGCTGGGTTTCACCTCGTCGAGGACCCCGGCGATCTGGAAGGTGACGAGGCCGGACCGGCCGTCCTTCGAGATCAGCGGCTGCCCGCCGGGCTCCAGGGGCGAGCGGACGCCGGTGACCGCGCCTGTGCGCCGCAGCGAGACGACGAGGTCCTCTGCCGCCGCACGCAGCCGCGGATCGTCGTTGATCCGCCGGCCCTGCGGCTCACGGGACTGGATCAGCACGCTTTCCACGACCGGCACATAGCCGTCCTGTTGCCGCAGCACCTGCTGCGCGCGACCCGACTCGCCCGGATCGGTGGAGTGTGCCTGCTCTCCCGGCAGCAGCGCGCTGGACAGCACGGCCACCGCTACCAGCGCGAACCAGCCGGCGATGGCCGATATCCGGTGCCGTACCGACCAGCCGGCGGCCCGCTCGATCACCGGCCGCCTGGCCCGGCTGTCCAGATCGTCCAAGGACCGTGACCCCGGCGGGCGGGTGGCACTATCCCGGTGACCACCGGGTGATTTGCCTGTGCGCAGCATGAAATGCTGTCCTTTCCGGAGGAGCATTGCGAGTCAGAACTCGCCCCGCGGGCGAGGTGGTGCTTCTTCTTCACCTGGGCCGTCGAGTTGCCGCTCGGCGGCCCAGGACCTATCCGGCTATTCGACCTGCTCGAGGATCCGTTCGATCGAGGCCAGCCGGGTCTGCATCTGCCCGAAGCGCTCGCCGAGCTCGGCTAACCGGCGCTCGGTGGCCTCCTGTGCCTGTGCCGCGCCTTCGGCGAGCCTGCGGTACTCGGCCTCGCGGGCCAAGGTCACCTTCGCCCGCCAGGTCGCGGCCAGTTGCACGACCGTCACCGAGATCACCGTGGTGATCAGGGCGAACAGGCCGACGGCGCCGACGACTTCCGTCCAATCATGTCCGCTCATGAACGCGAACCCTCCTCACCGTCTCGTTCCACCGCATGCGGGATGGTCAGCGTCTGCGCGGCGGCGGCGATCGCCTCCGGCGTGAGCGTGAACACGAACCGATTGACCTCGTAGAACTTCATCGCCTTGCCGTCCTCGGACAGCTCCAGGTGTGCCGACACCAGACCGGCCGCCTCCAACTTCCGTAGATGGACCTGCAGCAGCGCCCGGCTGATGCCCAGCTCGCGCGCCAGCCGGCTCACGTAGTTGCGCTCACGCACCAGCACCGCGACGACCCGCAGCCGGTGCGGGTTGGCCAACGTGGCCAGCACCCGCACCAGTTCGTCCCCGGTCGGAGCAGCCTCGCTCATAACCGAACCCTGCACATGCAAAGAGAAGTTAGCACGTGCCGATTGTGGAGTGAAAGATCAAGATCGGCCGCGGATGCCTTCCCTTCGGCCATCGCCTGCCTGAGCCGGCCGGTCGCGACGGCGAGGTGGAGCGCTTCCTTCGCCGGGATGCCGGTGGACGGCGCACCGACCCGCGCCGGCCAGTGGCTCCCAGGCGCCTTCGTGAGCCGTGGCCCGGTTCGCCGGAGTCGGCCGAGGCGCCGGACCGCTGTTTCACGTTCTTGCCGACATGGACGACATGGCCGACATGCGACCCCTATGCTCGGGATACAACGACACAGCGGACAAGGAGCGGGTGGCGTGCCCGAAGTCGTCCTATGGATCGCGACCGCGGTGAGCATCGGAATCTTCATTCTCAGATTCTCGCTGCTGATGCCGACGAAGAAATTCCGGTGGCGAATCCCGTTGGCGGCGCTGATGGGTGTTCTGTTCGTTCTCGTGACCGCGATGGTCGGGGCTTGGCCGATGCGGGAGGCTCTCGGTTACCTGTCTGCCGGATTCATCGCTGTTTCCCTCGCTTCCGTGGGACAGGGTGCCGGCATAAGACGATGGGCGTGGACGGCGCACGAAAAAGGTGAGCCGGAGACGCTTCAGCCCGGCCAGTTGATGTTCGCAGTGAAAATACTGATGATCCTCGGCGTCATGCTGTACCTGAAAACCGTACTCGTATCAGGCTGAAGTCCGGCCGAGAACCGACGCGATTTTCCGCAATGCCGGGACGTTGTCTCGCGGAACGTGTGCTACGACGTCTCGCTCGCCGGAGGGGCGCCCGCCGTCGTCTGTGTGAGCACCTCGAGGAGGCGCTCGGGCGTGTCCACCACGGCGATGAGGCCGGGATCGGCGAACTCGGCCGCCTCGCCGAACCCCCACGTCACGGCGATGCTCCGCACACGGCAGGCGGCCGCGCCGGCGACGTCCTCACTGCGGTCGCCGACCATGACGGCCGCCTCGGGCGGGGCGCCGAGCACGTCGAGCGCGTGCCGGACGACGTCCGCCTTGTGCCGCCGTGACCCGTCGAGCGTCGCCCCGGCCACGTACGCGAAGAAGCCGTCGAGCCCGAAGTGCACCAGGATCTTCTCCGCGTAGACGGCCGGTTTCGACGTCGCCACCGCCAGGGTCCAGCCGTCGGCGACGAGAGCCGCCAGCACGGCGGGGATTCCCGCGATGACCTCGTTCTCGTACATCCCGTCGGTGTAGCGGTCGCGGTACGCCTGGACCGCCTCATCGAGACGCTCCCGCGGCACGCCGAGGAGGAGGAAGGCGTCCTGAAGGGGAGGACCGATCAGGGCGCGGAGCCGTCCGTGCTCCACCTCCGGCATCCCGACCGCGGAAAGGGCGTGCCGCAGCGAGGCGACGATGCCGGTCTCGGGGTCGGTCAGCGTGCCATCGAGGTCGAAGAGGCAGTATCGGGTCACGTACGGGCTGTCCGTTCAGGGTCGGTGTTCAGGCGAGCACGGCGTCGAGCAGCAGGGAACCGGCGCCGAGCAGGGCGGCGTCGGGTCCCGACCGGGTGGTGGAGATCTCCAGGTCGCGGGTGGCCAGCGGCAGGCACCGCTCGTACACCGCCGCGCGGATCGACGCGATCAACGGCTCGGCCGGCGACAGGCTGCCCCCGACCACGATCGCGTCGGGATTGATGAAGTTCACCAGCACGGTCAGCACCTCGCCGATGAGCCGGCCGGCGTTGCGGACGAGGGCGGTGGCCTCGGGCACCCCGTCCTCGACCAGCGCGACGACGTCGGCCGGCCGCCGCACCTCGATGCCCTGCTCGTTGAGGACGCTCATCAGGGCCGCGCCGCTGGCGTAGGCCTCCAGGCAGTCGTCGTGCCCGCAGGAGCAGGTGACCGAGGAGTCGCTCCTGACCCGCACGTGGCTGATGTCCCCGGCCGCGCCCCGTCCCCGGTGGAGCGCGCCGTTCACCATCACGCCGCAGCCGATGCCGCTGCCGGCCTTGAGCACCATCAGCGTCTCGCACTTCGGCCACGACCTGGCCTCACCGGCCGCCATGAGGTTGGCGTCGTTCTCCACCAGCACCGGCAGGTCGAAGTGCGCGCCGAGGCGCTCCGCGACGGGGAAGTTGTTCCAGCCGGGCATGCGCGAGGGCGCGACGACCCGGCCGGTCGCCGGGTCCACAGGACCGGGGATGCCCGTGCCGACCCCGCGCAGCGGGACCCCGGGCGGGCCGTGCGCGGCCATCAGGTCCTCGAACGCGGCGGACATCCAGTCGATGGTCGCCTCGGGGCCGTCCGCGATCTCGCAGGGGCGCTCCTCGACCACCAGCGGGGTGCCGCTGAGGTCGAGGAGGCCGAGGCGCGCGTGGTGGGCGCCCAGGTCGGCGACCGCGAGCAGTCCCGCGCTGGGGCTGAGCCGCAGCCGGCGGGGTCGCCGGCCGCCGCGGGAGGTGCCCGCGCCCTCCTCCACCAGCAGCCCGCTGCCGATCAGCTCTTCGACGCGCAGCGAGACGCTGGAGGCCGCCAGGCCGGACAGGCGGGCGAGTTCCGCCCGCGACTCGGCGTGGCCGGCGGCGACGAGGCGCAGGAGGTCGCCCTGCGCCCCCCGCACCGGCAACCTCTCTTTGCCTGGCATGGAGGAAGGAATACCACGACTTGACTTTATGCGCCAACGCGTTGACTTCGCCCAGAATCATCCATTACGGTCCGCCATATCTTCGATTTCGAAGGAAGATGGCGATGATTCGGGTACGAGGCCTCAACAAGTGGTTCGGTGAGCACCACGTGCTGCACGACGTCGACCTCGACGTGGCGCGCGGCGAGGTCGTGGTGGTGATCGGCCCCTCCGGGTCCGGCAAGTCGACGCTGTGCCGGTGCCTCAACCGGCTGGAGGCGGCGGACTCGGGCGAGATCCTCGTCGACGGGGTGCCCGTGCCCGCGGAGGGCCGCGCGCTGGCCCGGCTGCGGGCCGACGTGGGGATGGTCTTCCAGAACTTCAACCTCTTCCAGCACAAGACCGTGCTGGAGAACGTGATGCTCGCGCCGACGAAGGTGCGCGGCGTGAGCCGCGCCGAGGCCGAGCGGACCGCCCACGAGCTGCTGGCCCGGGTCGGCATCGCCGAGCAGGCCGGCAAGCAGCCCGCGCGGCTGTCGGGCGGCCAGCAGCAGCGCGCCGCCATCGCCCGCGCGCTCGCCATGCGGCCCAAGGTCATGCTCTTCGACGAGCCCACCTCGGCGCTCGACCCGGAGATGGTCGGCGAGGTCCTCGACGTGATGACGGGCCTGGCCGCCGACGGCATGACCATGGTCGTCGTCACCCACGAGATGGGGTTCGCGCGCCGCGCGGCCGACCGCGTGGTGTTCATGGACGGCGGCCGGATCGTCGAGACGGGGGAGCCGAACGCCTTCTTCGACTCCCCCCGGACCGATCGGGCCAGGGACTTCCTGGCCAAGGTACTCACGCACTGATCGCAAAGGATGGTGGACCCCGATGGTGTCCATTAAGCGGGTGGCCGCTGTCGCCGCGGTGGCGATGGCCGGCCTGACGGCCTGTGCCGGGACGGACTCGGCCGGCTCGGCCGTGCCGGGCGCGAGCGAGGGCGGCGGCGGTGGCGTGCTCGCCAAGGCCCCGGTGGCCGCCGCCGCGGACATCCTGCCCGGCTCGACGATGGAGAAGATCAAGCAGCGCGGCGAGCTGATCGTCGGCGGCTCCCTCGACGCGCCGCTGCTGTCCCAGCAGAACCCTGCCACCGGCGAGGTGGAGGGCTTCGACGCCGACCTCGGCAAGGCGCTGGCCAAGTACATCATCGGGCAGCCGAAGGTGAAGATCGTCAACTCGGCGTCCGAGACCCGGGAGGCGCTGCTGAGCAACGGCACCGTCGACGTGGTCTTCCAGACCTACACGATCACCCCCGAGCGGGCCGAGCAGGTCGCCTTCGCCGGGCCGTACTACTCCTCGGGCCTGTCCATCGCCGTCAAGAAGGGCACGACGGGGATCTCCTCGCCGCAGGACCTGAACGGCAAGACCGTCATCGCCGGGGCCAACACCCCCGCCATTCCCGCGATCAAGAAGCTCGCGCCGCAGGCGAAGATCATCACCTTCGGCGGCGACCCCGAGTGCGTCCAGGCGCTCAAGCAGGACCGCGGCGTCGCCTACGTGCAGGACGAGACGCTGCTGGTCGCCGACGCCAAGAAGGACCCCGAACTGCAGGTCGTGACCAAGCCGTTCACCCAGGACCCGTACGGCATCGGCCTCAAGCACGGCGACGACCAGTTCAAGTCGTTCGTCAACGACTGGCTGAAGAAGATCCAGGCGAACGGGGTCTGGCAGGACATCTGGAAGAACTCCCTCGGCACGGTCGTGCAGGGCGAGGCCCCCACGCCGCCCGAGATCGGGTCGGTGCCGGGTTCCTGATGTCGGCGCTGCTTGATCACCTGCCCGAGTTCTGGCAGGGGCTGGTCGTGACCCTCCAGATGACCGCGGCGTCGTTCGTCGGCGCCGCGGCCGTGGGGCTCGTGATCGTGGCGATGCGGGTCGGGCCGGTCCCGGTCCTGCGCGCGGTCGCGACCGTCTACGTCGAGACCCTGCAGAACCTCCCGCTGCTCGTGCTGCTCGTGCTCGCGGTCTTCGGCCTGCCCGAGATCGGGCTCAAGGCCGGCCTGACCACCACGGCCATCGTGGTGATCGCGCTGTACGAGGGCGCCTACATCGCCGAGGCCCTCCGCTCGGGCGTCAACGCGATCTCCGCCGGTCAGGGCGAGGCGGCCCGCGCCCTGGGGCTGACGTTCGGCCAGTCGCTGCGCCACGTCGTGCTGCCCCAGGCGCTGCGGACCGTCGTCCAGCCGATCGGCAACATCTTCATCGCGCTCACGATGAACACCTCGCTCGCGGCGGCCGTGGGCGTGGTCGAGCTGACCGCCGCCGCCAACCGGGTGAACCTGTTGGAGGCGCAGCCCATCCCGATCTTCGTGGGGGCGGGCCTGGCGTACGCGGCGGTCGCCGCCTGCGCCGGGTTCGTGACGGGGCGGCTCGAACGGCGGCTGGCGGTGGCGCGGTGAGCAACCTGCTGTTCGACGAGCCGGGCCCGCGCGCCCGCCGCCGCATCCGCCTCGCCACCGTCGCGGGCGTGCTGGTGCTGCTCGCCCTGCTGGCCCTGGCCGTGCGCCAGTTCGCCGCCAACGGGCAGCTCGCCGCCGAGCGCTGGCAGCCGTACGCGACCTGGCCGATGTGGCGCTACCTGCTCGGCGGGCTGTGGTCCACGGCGCTGGCCGCCGTCGTGTCCGCCACGCTCGCGATGGCGGCAGGGCTCGCCCTCGCGCTCGGACGGCTGTCGCGGCGCCGCGCGGTCCGCCTGCCGTCCGCCGCGTACGTCGAGGCCGTGCGCACGATCCCGGCGCTGCTGCTGGTCTACCTCGTGCTGTTCGCGCTGCCGAGGTACGGTCTGGACCTGCCGCTGTTCTGGAAGCTCGTGGTGCCGCTGGCCGTGTCCAACGCGGCGGCGTTCGCCGAGATCTTCCGCGCCGGGATCATGTCCGTGGAGCGGGGGCAGGGGGAGGCCGCCCTGGCCCTCGGGCTCACCCAGGGGCAGTCGATGCGGCTGGTCGTGCTGCCGCAGGCGGCCCGCCGGGTGCTGCCCTCGATCGTCAGCCAGTCGGTCGGCCTGCTGAAGGACACCTCGCTCGGTTTCGTCGTCAGCTACGCCGAGCTGCTCTACAGCGGCAAGGTCCTGGCCAACTACAACGGCCTGCTCATCCAGACGTACATCGTCGTCGCGCTGGTCTACCTCGTGGTCAACGCGTCGCTGTCCGCGCTCGCCCGTTCCCTCGACCGCTCCGTGGCGGGCAGGGGCGGGCCGCGCAGGAGGATCATCCGTGTCCCTCGCTGAATACGCCCCGCTCGCGGAGGTCGTGCGGTCCGGCTTCGTGGAGAGCGTCCACTTCGGCAGCGCGGTCGCGCTCTCGTCGGGCGGTGAGGTCGCCGTCGCGCGCGGCCCGGTGGACGCGCCGGTGCTGCCGCGCTCGTCGGCCAAGCCGTTCCAGGCCCTCGCCTGCCTGCTCGCCGGGGCCCACCTGCAGGGCCCCGCGCTCGCGATCGCCGCGGGCAGCCACACGGGGGAGGACTTCCACGTGCGGCTCGTGGCCGGGATGCTCGGCGAGGCCGGGCTCGGCTTCGGCGACCTGCGCTGCCCGCCCGACTGGCCGGAGGACGAGGCCGCCCGGCAGGCCCTGGTGCGGGCGGGCCTCGGGCCGTCGCGGGAGCGGATGAACTGCTCGGGCAAGCACGCCGCGATGCTCGCCGCCGCCGTGGCCGCCGGCGCGCCCACCGCCACCTACCTCGATCCCGGCCACTTCGTGCAGGAGCGGGTCAGGTCGGTGGTGGAGGAGCTGTCGGGGGAGAAGGCCGCCCACGTCGCCGTCGACGGCTGCGGCGCCCCGCTGTTCGGGATCTCGCTGACGGGCCTGGCCCGCGCCGTACGCGCCATGGTCGTGTCCGCGCCGGGGACGCCGCCGCGCGCGGTCGCCGACGCCATGCGGGCGCATCCGGAGTACGTCGGCGGGACCGGCCACGTGAACACCCGCCTGATGCGGGCGCTGCCCGGCGCCGTGGTGAAGGGCGGCGCCGAGGGAGTGCTGGTCGTGGCGCTCGCCTCCGGGCACGCGGCGGCCGTCAAGGCGATCGACGGCGGCCCCCGGGCCACGACGGCGATCGCGCTCGCGGCGCTGCGGGCCGCGGGCGCGGACGTCTCGGCGGCGGCCGAGTTCGCGACCGTTCCGGTGCTGGGCGGGGGAGTCCCGGTCGGCGAGATTCACGCGGCGTTCTGATGGGGGAGAGCATGAGCCTGACGTACGAGATCTGCATCGACAGCACGGCCGGGGCGCTGGCCGCCGAGCGGGCGGGCGCGCACCGCGTCGAGCTGTGCGCCGCGCTGTTCGAGGGCGGCCTGACGCCCACCCTGGGCACGGTCGAGGCCACGCTCGCGGTGGTCTCGTCGATCCGGGTCCACGTGATCATCCGGCCGCGCGGCGGCGACTTCGTCTACGACGAGCACGAGGTCGCGGCAATGGTCCGCGACGTGGCGGCCGTGCGCGACGCCGGGGCGCAGGGCGTCGTGATCGGCGCGCTCACCCCGGCCGGGGAGGTGGACACCGAGGTGGCCAAGCGGCTGATCGACGCGGCCGACGGGCTCTCGGTCACCTTCCACCGTGCCTTCGACATGACGGCCGATCCCTTCGCCGCGCTGGAGACGCTGGCCGGCCTGGGGATCGACCGGGTGCTCACCTCCGGCCAGGACAGCTCGGCCCTGGAGGGCGCGCCGCTGATCGCCGAACTGGTGGAGCGGGCCGGCGACCGGCTGGTCGTCATGCCCGGAGGCGGCATCACCCCGCGCAACGTGAGCCGGGTGGTCGAGGCGACCGGGGCCGGGGAGATCCACTTCGCCGCCCTGGTGGACGAGCCCAGCCCGGCCGTCCACCGCAACCCGTACCCCTTCATGGGCGGTGAGCTGCGCCAGCCCGAGTACGTCCGCCGGGTCACCTCGCCCGCCCTGGTCACAGAGGTGATCGCCGCCACCCGCGGCTGAAGGCCGCCGCCTCCCGACCACCGGGTCTCGCGGCCGCCGGGAATGAGGTGACCGGCGGCCAGGACGGGTAGACCCGTGGGCGGGAGGTGAGGCCGATGGCCACGCCGGAGCGGAGCCGGCCCCATCCGGGGCCCGAGGAGGGCGTGCGACACGGCCGCCTGTCCGCCCGTCCCGTCGCGGTGCCACCCCAGCACGCCGCGCCTCTCGCACCGGGCCTCCACCGCCTGGGCGGGCGTGCCCTGTTCTACGTGCCGCCCGCTCCGGAACCCGGGCCGTCCATGCTCGCCGTCGTGCTGCACGGCGCGGGCGGCGCGGCGGAGCAGGCGCTCGAGTGGCTGCTGCCCCAGGCCGAGGAGTTCGGCGTGCTGCTGCTCGCGCCGCAGGCCGTCTCCACCACCTGGGACGTGATCGTCGGCGGGTACGGCGCGGACGTGTCCAGGATCGACGCCGCGCTGGAGGAGGCGTTCTCCCGTGCGGCCGTCGGACTCGACGGCGTGGCCCTGGCGGGTTTCTCCGACGGCGCCTCCTACGCCCTGTCGCTGGGCCTGGCCAACGGCGACCTGTTCCACGCCGTGCTCGCGTTCTCCCCGGGCTTCATGGCCCCGATGATCCGGCACGGCCGTCCCCGGATCTTCGTCTCGCACGGCGTCTCCGACCGGGTGCTGCCGATCGACCGATGCAGCAGGCGCCTCGTCCCCGACCTTCGGGAGAGCGGTTACGAGGTGACGTACGAGGAGTTCCGCGGCGGGCACCAGGTGCCACCGCAGACGGCCGCCGCGGCCGT
The DNA here is from genome assembly GCF_006334915.2 of Microbispora catharanthi. GTDB lineage: Bacteria > Actinomycetota > Actinomycetes > Streptosporangiales > Streptosporangiaceae > Microbispora > Microbispora catharanthi. The sequence continues at coordinate 99,075 of NZ_VDMA02000024.1, read as the reverse complement.
CCGCTGGTGGATCGGAAGCCCGCCGCCCTGACCGTGCCCGCGCGCGTCCGGGCCCGGGCCTGGGACGAAGGCGCGGATCTCAGACGCGGGTCCACCGCTGGTTGGCGCCGCCGTTGCAGGTCCACATCTGCACCTTGGTGCCGTTGGCCGTCTGGTTGCCGTTCACGTCCAGGCACAGGCCCGACTGGACGCCGACGACGGTGCCGGCGGAGTTGACCGTCCACTTCTGGTTGGCGCCGCCGTTGCAGTCCCAGATGCCCACCGGGGCGCCCGCCGTGGTCCGCTGGTCGAACACGTCGAGGCACTTCGTCCCGCCGAACGTGCGCAGCTCCCCGGAGGAGGTGAGGGACCACTTCTGGCCCGCGCCGCCGTTGCAGTCGTAGATCTGCATGGTCGAGCCGTTGGTCGCGGCGCCGCCGGCGACGTCGAGGCAGCGCCCCGACTGGGCGCCGACGAGCGCGAAGTTCTGCGGAGCCGGCGCGGCCGCCCAGGTGCCGGTGGCCGTGTCGATGGTCCAGGAGTCGTAGAACGCGCTCATCGAGGCGGTGGAGCCGCTGATCGTGAGCGGTAGCCACACGGGTGTCGAGCTGTTGAGGTCGTTGGGGTTCCACCGGTCGCCGACGTAGACGTACGTGGTGCCCGACGAACCCGACACCGGCACGACGGAGGAGGTCTGGGAGTCGAACGTGCGGCTGCCGGCGGGGGCGAACGTGGTGAATCCGCTCCACGGCCCGGACAGGGAGCTCGCGGTGGCGTAGACGTTGTCGTTGGTGGACCAGCCCGTCAGGTGCGAGGCGAACAGGAAGTACCGCCCGTTCACCTTGACCATCGCCGGGGACTCCAGGTCGGCGAGCACCGCCGTCGTGCTCACCGCCTGGGTGTAGTCGGCGGAGAGCCGGTCGACGCGCAGGCCATGGGCGCGGTCCTCGGTCAGCAGGTAGGCCGTGCCGTCGTCGTCCTTGAACAGGCCCAGATCCCGGCTTTCGAATCCCAGCGGACGCGAGGAGCCGCGGTAGGTGTACGGCCCGCACGGCGTCGGGCTGGTGGCCACGCCCGCCCGCGCGTCGCTGTAGGAGGAGTTGTCGATGTGCACCCACATCACGTACTGGCCGGTCGCCGAGTTGTAGATCACCTTCGGCCGTTCCACGATGCGCCCGGCGGCGAGATCGCCGCTGCCCTGCCGGCTCAGCGCGTCGCCCATCCGGGTCCAGGTGGCCAGGTCGGTGGAGGAGTAGCAGGCGACCGCCGTGAACGTGGCGCCGGCGCTCTTGTCCTCGCCGACCATGTAGTAGGTCGAACCGACCTTGAACACCCCGGCGCCGTGCGCCTGCAGCCGGTTGCCCGCCGTGTCGTACCACAGGACGCCGGGGTGAAGCGTCGCGGCGGCGGCGAACGCCGGGGCGGGCGCGAACGGCCCGGCGATCATCAGGATGGCTGTGCCGAGCGCCGTGAACCACGCGCGTATGCGTCTCATGGGTGCCTCACCTGGGTGGACGGACGGGCGGGGCCGCGATCGGCGCCGCCAGGCCGGCCAGGCCCTGGTGGGGGCCGTGGGGAGAACCAGGCGAAGCGTTGGGCGTCACGTGGCCACGGGGGACAGAGTGTCGATCTTCGGCTTCGGGCGTCCCCGGACCATAGACACGGTCCGGGGACGGGGGCAATGCCCGGCCCGCCCCGCCTGCCGGCCCGCCCACGATGACCTCGGCCCCGGCCGTCCGCTGCGGCCGGACGACCCCGAAACTTTCACGAGGCGGTGCCGCCGGCCCGGCCTGCCCGAGGGCGCCTGGGGCCCATCACTCGGCCGGTTCCAGTTCGAGACCGGCGAGTGAGGCGTAGTGCATGAACTTGAACGGGTTGAGCAGCTGGTTCCGCGCGACCATCGACTCCAGCAGGCTCTGCCGGAGGCTGACGAGTTCGGGAGCGTCCGCATGGCTGAGCAGTCCCAGGTCGACGACGTGCAGGGCCAGCGGATGCTCGCCGCGCCGCGCGAGTTCGAGGCCCGCCGTGACGAAGGCAGCCGCGCTCCGGCCGCCCAGCAGATCCAGCGCGGCCGACAGTTCGGCGGAGGTGAAGCGCTCCACGCCCTCACCGCCCCGGTGCCAGTAGCCGGTCCGCTGGCGGTGCACGCGCTGGATGAAGTTGTCACGGGTGACCAGGTAGGGCATCACCGCGGCGGGATGGTCCCGGAGAACGTCCGGCAGGTGGTTGAGCCGCAGGATCTCGGCGAGCGTCAGACCGTCCGAGATCCCGGCCGTGATGACCCGCTCCAGGTCGCGCAGTGCCGCCAGCAGTCCGGGGAAGGCCTCGATGGGGTAGTTCTCGGTCAGCGCGGGGTGCCCGTGGATCAGCGTGCGCGGCCGCAGGTCCATGACCGCCCGCATGGCGTCGAACAGGCCCTGCGGGGAGCCTTCCGCGAGGGTCGGCGAGCCGAGATAGGGCATGCACATGTCGCCGATGAAGGCCACCTCCTGACTCGGGAGGTGGATGACCAGCCCGTCCTCGGTCTCTCCTCCCGCGATCGGGATGAGTGTGAAGTCCACGCCGCCGATGGTCAGCTTCTCCACGGTGTCCACCAGCCGGCCGGGGGAGACGTGGGCGTGCCGGCCGTGGCCGCGCGGAAGGTAGTAGCCCAGCGGCGGCGGGCCGGAGTTCTGGAGCGCGAGCTCGCGGGGGAAGTTCGCCTGGGCGATCACCGTGGCGCCGTCGGCCGTGAGGGCGTCGAGGCCGCCGACATGATCAAGATGGGCATGCGTGAGGATCACGTGGGTGACGGGCAGTTCGGTGATCGCGCGGAGTTCGCGGAGCGCGGCGGCCGCGTGCTCGGGCGTGCTGGCGGCGTCGATGGCGACCACCCCGGCGCCGGTGACGACGAAGCCGACGTCGGCGAAGTCGTAGCCCTGCGCCACGTGGACGCCCGGTGCGTGTTCGACCAGGCGCGGGGGGACGAAGCGGAACCCGTCCTCGGGATTGGCCCAGTAGTCGGTGATCAGGTGACCGGCTCGCCCGCGTGCCCGCGTGGCATCCTCGGCGCGTCCCAGCAGGTCGTACGCGCGTGACAGCGCCGCGTGGACGGGCCGCATGAAGCCCGGCGGGAACTGGTCCTTGACCATGAGGACGAACTCCAGATCCGCGACCACGGTCTCCGCACGGCCCGCGCACTCGGGCAGGCCGGCCAGGGAGATGCCGCGGTAGTAGTGGGGCAGCCCGAGGTCCAGGGAGGCGGCGGCGTCGAGCTTGGCGATCGCCGCCTCGACCTGACCGTCCAGACGGGACTGGAAGGCGCCGGCGAGCGCCAGCAGGAGCCCGTCGCCCGGCATCCGGGACGACAGTTCCGCGAAGAACCCGAACCCTTCCGCATCGAGCCCGGCGGCCGTGAACTGGCTTGCCAGCACGACTCTGGTGCGCCGGTCGGCGTTCGGCCACGTGGCGACCTGGGAGAGCGCCGCGATCTCTTCGTTCATGTCTCTTCTCCGTTCCGAGATCTGATCGCGCGGTCAGCGCGCCGGGTGCTGACCGGTTCTGCCGGGCCGCCGGTGGCGGATGAGCACGAGGGCGAGGGCGGCGCCGGCCGCCGAAGCGATCATGAACCAGCGGACGTCGTCGTGAGCGCTGATCACAGTGGCCGCGGTCGGGGTGCCGAAGACGGCGACGAAGGCGGCGACGCCGAGGGCCGAACCGATCTGGCGGAACATGGTCTGCGCGCCGATTCCGGTGGCCAGCGTCTGCGGCGCCAGGGTGGCGGTGGCCGCGATCGTGAACGCGGGCAGGGCGAGGCCCACTCCGCCGCCGCCGATGAGCATGGCGGGGAAGAACAGCGACCAGTAGGCCGGCTCCACGCCGATGAACGCGACCCACATCACCGATCCCATCCCGAACAGCAGGGCGCCCGCACCGCCGACGAGCCCGGGGCCGACGCGCTGCGCGAGTCTGCCGGCGAACGGCGCGCACACCGCGGCCGCGACGGGACCGGGGGTCAGGGCCAGCCCGGCCCGCAGGATCGAGTAGTGCCAGGTTCCGGTGAGGAAGAGCACGTTGGCGAGCAGCATCGCCGAGAACGCGGCCGAGAAAAGGGCCGCTGACAGGGCGGACAGCGCGAACGCCGGGACGCGCACGATGCTCAGCTCCAGGACCGGGGCGCGGTGACGGCGGGAGCGCGCGGCGAACACGGCCGCGAGCACGACGGCGGCGGCGAAGCAGCCGATCACCCGTGCGTCCCAGTTCCACGCGTGCCCTTGGACGAGGCCGAGAGTGGCGAGGGAGACGGCGCCGATCAGGACGAGGGTGCCGAGACCGTCGGGCAGCGGCGGGCGGGCGGGGTCGCGGATCTCGGGCAGCACGCGGTAGGCGCCGGCGAGCACGATCGCGGTCAGGGGAACGTTGACGATGAAGATCCAGTGCCAGCTGACCTGGGTGAGGAGCCCGCCAAGCGAGGGGCCCGAGGCGGCGCCGACCGCGCCCAGGCCGGACCAGGCGCCGATCGCGGCCGCCCGGCCCCGCGGTGGGATGGAGGGCAGCAGAAGGCCGAGCGAGGTCGGGGTGATCGCGGCGGCTCCGGCACCCTGCAGGATGCGGGCGGCGATGAGGAACCCGAGGGACGGCGAGGCCGCGCACAGGGCCGATCCGAGGCCGAACGCGAACAACCCGGCGGTGAAGACCCGGCGCCGGCCGATGACGTCGCCGAGCTTGCCGGCGGGCACGAGTAGCGCGGCGAAGACGATCGCGTAGGCGTTCAGGACCCAGGAGACACCGGCCACGGTGGAGTCCGCGAAGTCGGCCTGGATCGCCGGAACGGCGATGTTGACGATGAACACGTCGAGTGTGGAGACGAACACGCCCAGCGCCAGCACGGCGAAGACGGCACGCGGGTGACCGGCGCCCGGAGGCGGAGTGAAGGGGGGCGGGCCGGAAGACGGAGGTGCGTCTGCGGCGGCCGCCTGCTTGTCGAGGTTGGCCATGACGTAGTTCTAAAGTGCCTAGACAAGAAAGTCAACTAAGTGCGTGATTGTTTAAAGTCAGCTGATAGGCTGTGGTCATGCGCTCGTATGGTCAGTACTGCTCCGTGGCCAAAGCACTCGACGTCGTCGGCGATCGGTGGACGCTGTTGATCGTGCGCGAACTCCTGTCGCGCGGTCCGTCCCGCTACACCGACCTGCGGTCCGGATTGCCGGGAATCGCCACCAACCTGCTCGCGGACCGGCTGCGCGAGTTGGAGGCCGCCGGCCTCGTGGAACGTGAGGACGCCCCGCCACCGATCGCCACCACCCTGTTCCGGCTCACCGACCGGGGTGCCGAACTGGCGCCGGTGATCGACGCGCTCGGCCGCTGGGGCGTACCCCTGATGCGCGACTACCGGACCGAGGACGCCTTCCGCGGCCAGTGGCTGCGCCTGCCTGTGCGGATGTTCCTCGCCGACCACGAGCCCGATCGGCCCGCGTCCTCGATCCAGGTCCACGCCGGGGACCAGACCGTGGTGATCGACGCCGACGCCGGCCGGGTCTCGCTTCGCCTGGGCGCCGACCCGAACGCCGACGCCACCATCACCGGCCCGCCACCGCTCATCCTCGCCCTCTTCAGCGGCGGCCTCGCCCTCGCCGACGCCGAGGAGCAAGGTCTGCGGGCCGACGGGTCCCGTGAGGTCATCCGGCGTGTCCTGCCCCGCGCCGGGAATGCCGCCGGTGAGCGACTCTCCGCGCCTGTCGAGGAGAACGCCCCGTAGGTGCCCGGCGGGGTCCGGACCCCGGCCGCACTCGTCCCCGTCGTGGGGGTTGGAGAGCGCTTTCTTGACCGATGGGCCTTACGGGGTGACGATCTGCGCAACACGCCCGTAACACCCGATCTGGTCCTGGTGGCCCCTCGAGAACGGACGTTCATGCGCAGAGTCATCACCCGATCGCCCCGGCGCGTCCTCGCGGCCCTGGCCGGCCTCGCCCTGCTGCCGGGCGCCGTGGCGGCGGCGACCCCCGGCGAGCCGTCGGGGAAGCCCCCGGGCAAGCCCCCGGTCCGGCCGGTGGTCGGCAAGCCGGACATGGACCACGGCTGTGCCCGCATCGAGAAGCGCCTGCCCGTGCTGCCCGACTGGCCGACCGTCAAGAGCGAGATCAAGCGGAACCCGGCCGAAGAGAAGCGCATCGCGAAGATCGTCGCGGGGATGACCCTGGCCGAGAAAGTGGGCCAGATGACCCAGCCGGAGATCTCCGCGATCACTCCGGAGGAGGTCGCACAGTACGGCATCGGCTCGGTGCTCAACGGCGGCGGGTCGTGGCCGGGCCGCGACAAGCACGCTTCCCCGCAGGACTGGCTCGCCCTCGCCGACGCGTACTGGCAGGCGTCGGTGAACACCCGGACCAAGATCCCGGTCATCTGGGGCATCGACGCCGTGCACGGCAACAACAACGTGTTCGGCGCGACGCTCTTCCCGCACAACATCGGCCTCGGCGCCGCGCACGACCCCTGCCTGCTGCGCGACATCGGCGCCGCCACCGCCGCGCAGGTCCGTGCGACCGGCCAGGACTGGGCCTTCGCGCCCACCCTCGCCGTCGTCAGGGACGACCGCTGGGGCCGCACGTACGAGGGCTACTCGGAGGACCCGCGCATCACCCGCGCGTACGGCTACGAGGTCGTGCGCGGCCTGCAGGGCGGCGGCTCCCGCGGGCTGGCCGACCGGGGTGTGATCGCCACGGCCAAGCACTTCATCGGCGACGGCGGCACGCTCAAGGGGCAGGACCAGGGGGTCGACCCCTCGTCCGAGGCCGACATGATCAACATTCACGGCCAGGGCTACTACGGTGCGCTCGCCGCCGGGGCGCAGACCGTCATGGCGTCCTTCAACAGCTGGACCAACGAGGACCTCGGCATCACCGAGGGCAAGGTGCACGGCAGCAGGAAGCTGCTCACCGAGGTGCTCAAGCAGAAGATGGGCTTCGACGGCGTCGTCGTCTCGGACTGGAACGGCATCGGCCAGGTCGCCGGCTGCACGAACTCGAACTGCGCCCGGGCGATCAACGCGGGCATCGACGTGGTGATGGTGCCGAACGACTGGAAGGCGTTCATCTCCACCACGATCGCCCAGGTCGAGGCGGGGGAGATCCCGATGTCCCGGATCGACGACGCCGTGACGCGCATCCTGCGGGTGAAGCTGCGGGCGGGCCTGTTCGACGCGCCGAAGCCCTCCGCGCGCCCCGGTGCGGGCTCGGCGAAGGCCCTCCAGGCGCGGGCGCTGGCCAGGAAGGCGGTGCGGGAGTCGCAGGTCCTGCTGAAGAACAACAGGAAGGTCCTCCCGCTCTCCCCCCGATCCACGGTGCTGGTGGTCGGCAAGAGCGCCGACAGCATGCAGAACCAGACCGGCGGCTGGACCCTCACCTGGCAGGGCACCGGCAACACCGCCGCCGACTTCCCGAACGGCACGACCATCCTGGGCGGGTTGCGCGAGGCCCTCGGCGCGGACAACGTGACCTTCAGCGAGACGGCCGACGGCGTGGACCCGAGCCGGTACGACGCGGTGATCGCCGTGATCGGCGAGACGCCGTACGCCGAGGGCGTGGGCGACCTCGGGCGGCGCTCGCTGGAGGCCGCCACGCTCTACCCCGGCGACCTCGCGGTGCTCGACAAGGTCGCCGGCAAGGGCACGCCGGTCGTCACCGTCTACGTCACCGGCCGCCCGCTGCATGTGAACAAGGAGCTCAACCGGTCGGACGCGTTCGTGGTCGCCTGGCTTCCCGGCACCGAGGGCGGCGGCGTGGCCGACCTGCTGGTCAGGAGCCGCGACAGCGGCCCCGGATACACCGGCACGCTGTCGTACTCGTGGCCGAGGAGCGCCTGCCAGTCCCCGCTCAATCCGGGTGAGGAGGGCTACGACCCGCTCTTCCCCCTGGGCTACGGCCTGCGCTACGGGCAGACCGGGTCGGTCGGGACGCTCGACGAGACCTCGCCCGAGTTCGGCTGCTCCGGCACGGGCGGCGGCGGCACCGCGACCGAGGACCTGGAGATCTACAACCGCCAGGACGTGGCGCCGTACAAGAGCTACATCGGCTCGGCCGAGAACTGGGGCGGCACGGAGATCGGCGTGGACGGCGAGGCGGCGCACTCGGAGATCGCCGTCGTCCCCTCGGACGTCGGCGTGCAGGGCGACGGGCTGAAGGCGACCTGGAACGGCGCCGGGGCGGCGCAGATCTACATGCAGGACCCCGCGGGCGGCAGCGACCTGCGCGGCTACCTGAACGCCGGCGCGGCGCTGGTCTTCGACACGATCGTCCACCAGCCTCCGGCGGCCCGCACGGTGATCAGCGCCCACTGCGTCTACCCGTGCTTCGCGGAGGTCGTGGCGACGTCGCTGTTCCAGAAGCTGCCCGTGGGCACGAAGGCGACCGTCAAGATCCCGGTGTCCTGCTTCTCGCCGAACCTGGACTTCGAGAACGTCAACACGCCGTTCCTCGTCTACACGGACGGCGCGTTCTCGGCCTCGTTCGCGAACGTCCGGTGGGTGCCGGGCGCGGCCGAGGACACCGACGCGCGAAGCTGCGCGGACCTGACATAGAGGAGGCATGTGAGCGCCCCCTGAGGCCGCCGGCGTTCAAGGGGCGCTCACGATTCTCCCAGGCTGACCTCCTACCCTGACCGGATGTTCGTCGATGTTGTGGAAAAGAGCCGGAGCGGTGTCAGGGAGGAGGCGTTACCGGCGCGGCCGCAGCCGCCGTCGCCGGCCCCGCGGCAGGGATGGCTGGACGCGTTGCGCGGCATGGCCGCGCTCGTCGTGGTCTTCGAGCACTCCCTTGACGCGCTGTTTCCCGAGGTGCGCGCGGGCGCCGGCCAGTGGTTCAACTTCGGCCACTACGGCGTGCTCGTGTTCTTCCTCGTCAGCGGCTACGTGGTGCCGGTCTCGCTGGAGCGGCGGGGCAGCGTCGGCGGGTTCTGGATCAACCGGGTCTTCCGCCTGTATCCCCTGTGGTTCGTCGCCGCCGCGGCCGGGACGGTGTTCGGCGTCCAGGGCGTGTACACGGCGCTGCCGGATCAGCTGGCCGACAATCCGGGCATCTCGGCCCTGGCGCACCTGACGATGCTGCAGGACCTTCTTCAGGTGGTCAGCGTCGTCAACGTGTTCTGGACGTTGTCGTACGAAATGGTCTTCTATCTGCTCGTGACGGCGATGTTCGCGGCGGGCGCGCGACGCGCCGGCACCACGGGCATGCTCGCCTTCGCCGCGGCGGCTCTCACCGTGGGCGGACTGCTTCCGGCGGGCGCGCTGTCGCGTGGCGCGGGCACCGCCCAGGTCGTGGTGGTCACTGCGGTCGTGTTGCTCGCGGCGGCCGCGTCGCTGGCATGTCGCGGGCGGCTGCGCGCGTGCGGCACCGCTGCCGCGGCCGTGCTGGCTCTTGTGCTGCTCGGCGTCAACAGCCGGATCGGGGCGTGGCAGAGTCTCGCCATCCTCGCGACGATGTTCGCCGGCACCGTGCTCCACCGGCTCGACCGGGGACAACTGCGCTGGAAGAAGAGCGGATGGGCGCTGGTGTGCGTGCCGGTCGCGTCCATCGGCGCCGCGTGGGCCTTCGGTCCCGGCTGGGGCATGCCCGACGACCAGGCGCTGGCGTTCACCAGAGGCTGGTCCACGGCCGTCGCCGCGGCATGGGCCACCTTCCTGGCCGCCCGTCTTCTGCGGCACCGGCCGATGCCCCGCGCCCTCGTGTGGCTCGGCCTGATCAGCTACTCCGTCTACCTGCTGCATCCCCTCGCCGTGCAGGTGCTCCGGCGGCTGACGACGGACCCGGGCCGGTTCTCCCTCCCCGAACGCCTGGGCATGGCCGTCCTGCTGCTCGCGGTGGTGCTCGCCTGCTCCGCGCTGACCTACCGCGCCGTCGAGCGCCCGGCCCAGTCCCTCGGCCGTCGCCTGTCGCGCAGAGCAGGCTCCCGGACCCTCACGACGGAGACCCTCACGACGGGCCCGGCCGGTGTCAGGCCGCCGGGACGGCCTCCCCTGCGACGTCGGCCTCGGCCCTGGCCGTCACCCGCCGCCGTACGGCCAGGCCGAAGCACGCGACCGCCAGGCTGAAGACGCCGGCCACGACGAACGGCCCCGCGGGGCGCCACGCGTCGAACAGCGCCCCGCCGAGCGCCGAGATGATCATCACCCCGGCCGCGCCGCAGAGCGTGTGGACGCCGAACGCCGAGCCCCGCACCGCAGCCGGCGCCTGCTGCGCGAGCAGCGGGCCCGCCGTGGTGATGGCGGCGATCTCTCCCACCCCGATCAACACGGCGACCGGCATCATGCCCGGGCCGAGAGGATCGGAGACGAGCAGCGTCGACAGGTAGGCGAGAGCGGCGACCACCTGTGCCACGACGACCAGATCCTGGCGTCGCATCCGGTCGCCCAGCCAGCCGAACACCGGCGCGCACAGCAACGCGACCATCTGCGAGATGCCCACCACGGCGCCCGCCTTGGCGAGCGCCTCCGCACCCGACAGCCCGCCGTGCTCGGTCCCGTGGTTTTTGATCCACAACGACATGAAGGCGACCACGATGGCGAGGTCGGCCCGTGCCACGAACGACGCCGCGTACGAGAGTGCCACTCCCGGGTCGCGGACGAGGGCCACGCCCTCGCGCACCAGCCGGACCAGCGGCACGCGCTCGGCGGCGACCGGCCGCACCGGCGACAGCGTCAGCCACAGCAGGCCCGCCGTGACCAGGATGCCCGCGGCGATCAGCAGGAACGCCGTGCGGGCCGCCTGCACCGGCGCCATCCCGCCCGCCTCCAGCGTCTGCGGCAGCCGCACCAGGACCAGCACGGCGACCAGCGCGCCGAGGCCGCCGAAGAAGCCGATGAGCCCGTACGACGCCCCGCGCGACCTGCTGCGCACGTAGTCGATCGCGATCGTCGACAGCATCGCGTTGATCGCCGCGACGCCCAGGCCGAACACCACCCGCAGCACGGCCAGCACGGCCGTGTCGGCCGCGAACGGGAACAGCGCGGTGCCGGCGGCGCACAGCACCAGGCCGGAGACCACGATCACCCTGCGCCCGAACCGGTCGGCCAGCGCGCCATACCACGCGAGGCTCGCGACCATGGCGAGTTCGGCGGCCGTGTTGAGCAGCCCGACGACCGTGCCCTGCCGTGACTCGGGCAGCCCCAGGATCGCGGTGAGGATGTGCGGCTGGGCCGACGGCAGGAAGGAGATCACCGCCGTGCCGGCCGTGGCCAGCGCCAGCAGGGCCCACATGTTGGCACGGGTGACGCCGTCGGCGAGGTATGCGCCCAGCACACGGCGCAGGGGTGTCATGGAACGATCATGACATCGGCACGCGTCGATCTTTGGGAAATGTCGCATTCCTCTATGGATGAGGTGCATCGCGGGCAACGGGTTAGGATCGCCCGCGTCGACGATGATCAGGGGGAGGCGTCATGGAACCGGTGACGATGGGGCCCGGCTTCGATCCGAATGTGCCCAACGCGGCCCGGATGTACGACTACTTCCTCGGGGGCAAGGACAACTTCCCCGCCGACCGGGCGGCGGCCGAGCAGGTGCTGCGACACGTGCCGGAGATCCCCCTGGGGATCAGGGAGAACCGGGAGTTCCTCGTCCGCGCCGTGCGGTTCCTCGCCGGCCAGGGCATCCGGCAGTTCCTCGACATCGGCGCGGGCCTGCCCACCCAGCGCAACGTCCACCAGGTGGCGGCCGAGCACGCGCCCGGCTCCACGACGGTGTACGTCGACAACGACCGGCAGGTGCTCGCGCACGCCCGCGCGCTGCTCGCCGGCAGCCCGCAGGTGCGGGTCGTGGAGGGCGACCTGCGGCGGCCGGAGGAGATCCTGTCCCATCCCGAGGTGCGGGGCCACCTGGACCTCGACCGGCCGGTCGCCGTGCTGCTGCTCGCGATCGTCCACTTCCTGCCCGACTCCGACCAGCCCCGCCGCCTGATCGAAGAGATCCGCCAGGCGCTCGCACCCGGCAGCTACCTGGCCATCTCGCACGTCGCGGTGGACGAGCGCCCGGAGCGGGCGCCCGCCGTCGAGCAGGTCTACCAGGGCGCGTCCGCGCAGTTCGTGGCCAGGCAGTCGGACGAGATCACGCCGTTCTTCGAGGGGCTCGACCTGGTCGATCCCGGTGTGGTCAACCTGCACCAGTGGCGGCCCGAGCACGAGGCGTTCGACCCACGCCTGCTGGCGGTCAAGAACTACTTCCTGTGCGGGGTCGGCCGCGTCTCCTGACGCGCGATCCCGGCCGAGGGCGCGAGCCTGCCCGCGCCCAGCAGCACCGCCAGCAGCAACACGGTGACCAGCGCGAACGAGGCGGGCAGCCCGGCCAGCGTGGCGATACCGCCGATGGCGCTCGGCGCGACGAACCCCGACGCGTAGCTGACCGTGGCCGCGCCCGCGACGCCCTCGCTCGGTGAGGGCGCGGCGTTGCCCGCCGCCGCGAACACCAGCGGGATGACCACCGCGATCCCCACGCCGATCAGCATGAACCCGGCGATCGCCGGCACCGGGGCCCGGGAGACCACGACGAGCAGCCCGCCGAGCGCCGCCAGCGCCCCGCCGCCGCGCACGGTCACCACCGGCCCCAGCCGCCGCACCACCGCGTCGCCGCACAACCGGCCCGCGGCCATCATGCAGGCGAAGGCCGTGTACGCCGCCGCGCCCACCGCCTGGGACGCGCCCGCGACCTGCCGGAGGTAGACCGCGCACCAGTCCTGGGCGGCGGCCTCGCCGAACACCGAGCAGAAGCCCACCAGCCCGATGAGCAGCACTTCGCGCGGCGGGAGCACGAAATGGGGCGGAGCGGGCTCGTCCTCGCCCGCCCGCACGTCGAGCAGCAGCGGGCCCACGGCCAGGGCCACGAGAAACAGCACGACCGTCGTCCCGCCCAGATGGAGCCGGGCGTCGAGGCCCGCGCTCGCCGCCAGCGTGCCCACCGCGCCGCCCGCGAGCGTCCCCACGCTCCACATGCCGTGCAGCCCGGACATGATCGAACGGCCGAGCCGCTGCTCGACCACCACCCCCTGGGCGTTCATCGCGACGTCGCCGATGCCGGCCACCGCGCCGTACAGCATGAGCGCCGCGCACAGCAGAGGCAGGTTCGGCGCCAGCGGGGGCAGGACGAGGACCAGGCACCACAGGCCGATCGAGACGCGGGTGACGGCCCGCCCGCCGAACCGGTGCGTGAGGCGCCCGGCGGTCGGCATCGCGAGGATGGAGCCGACCGCGGGCGCGAGCAGGGCGAGCCCGAGCTGGCCGGGCCCAGCCCCGACGTGATCCTGGATCCAGGGGATGCGGGAGGCGAAGCCGCCGGTCACCGCCCCGTGCAGGGCGAAGGTGACCGACACCGCGAACCTGGCCCGTCTCAGCTCCCGAAGATCCACGATCACACGTTATGTCCCGGATCGCGCCTGAGGCGACCACACGAGCAGGCCCAGGCACATCTCGTCGCTGGTTCCCTCACCCCAGACCACGTAGCGGGGCGGCGACCCGTGCAGCGCGGGCAGCATCGCGCGCAGCCCCGCGTCGTGCGTGCAGGTCACCCGGAGGGTGTCGCCCGCCTTGATCTCCAGCGGCTGGGCCAGCGGGCGGATCGCCTGGTCGTCGAAGTTGTACGCGGGGATGTCGAGCAGAGTCCTCGCGTCCGGCTTGCCGGGGTTGAGGTCGATCCGGATGGAGCGGCCGAGCAGGTGCATGTGCCCGGCGACGGCGTACAGCGTCGCGTCCTCCCGGATGGGCATGTCGCAGTGCTGTGTGGAGCGCGGCCGCGGAGGCTCGCCCCGCCCGCACATCCGGGTCAGGCCGTCGACCATCTGGCGCGCCTGCTCGCCGAACCGGTGGGCCACGTCCTCGACGGCCGCCTTACGCTCGCACAGCGGCCCCGACTCCTCGGCCGTGCAGGGCAGTTCGATCGGCCCCGCGATCAAGCCCGTCTCCAGAGGGGCCCGGCCGCTCGCATCGTCGGCGAGCCGCAGCCGGATGCCGGACCTGTCCGTGCCGCCCGCGCCGCCCAGCAGGTTGTAGTGGATCTGCAGCACCATCTGGCTGCCTGCCGGGAGGGGATACCCGACCTTCTGCCGCAGCAGGGTCTCGTCGACCCCGGGGGCCCAGGAGCCGACCCACGCGCCGTTCTCGATACCGGCGTCGCCGAAGCAGGTCCAGCCCTCGCCCGGGGTCGCGGCGTCGGCCCTGCGCGCCGCCTCCGCCTCCTTGGGGCCGACCCGGAAGATGATCGCGTGGTGCACGATGTCGGTGTTCTGCGGCAGGAACCGGCTGCCGGTCAGGAACGCGGGCCCCGTGAGCCCGGGATCGACCAGGAAGCAGCGGTACTCGTCGGTGCCGCCCGAGGGCGCCGAGGGCCGGTAGGGCTCCGGGACCGTCAGCGTCATGAACCGTTCGCCAGGCCGCAGCGGCGCCGTCGGCGGCGGCTGGGCCGCGGCGTGGCCCGCGTGACCGGCGTGGCCGGTCTGCGCGGCGGGTGCGCCCGCGGCGCCGGAAGTGCGCCCGGGTGCCGCGTCGCCGCACGACGCGACGAGAAGGACGGCGGCGAGGGCGACCGCGGCCCCGCCCGCCCACCGTGTCAACCGTGCCTTTCCTTCCATGGAGCCTCCTGCTCCTCGGGGACCCTTTCCAGGCTTCCTTGCCGGGGCGGTCACGTCGACCTACTTCGGATGTAAACCTCTGCTCCGACCTCGGCAGGAGACGCGTACGCCACAGGGGCCAGGGGGAGGAGCGCGTCGCGTGCCGGGGGCGGCGTTCGGGGTAAGGGCGGAAAGACCATAGGGTCGTCCCGTGCACATTCGCCCCGCCACAGCCGGGACCAGGAGCAGGACCAGGAGCAGGACATGGTCGTGAACGAGATCGATGAAGGACCCGGATTCGCCGATCTGGCGCTGGGCCCCGAGCTCCTCAAGGCCCTGACCGGTCTCGGCTACGAGGAGCCCACGCCGATCCAGCGGGAGGCCATCCCGCCGCTGCTGGAGGGCCGCGACCTCCTCGGGCAGGCCGCGACCGGCACGGGTAAGACGGCCGCGTTCGCCCTGCCCATGCTCCAGCGGCTGCACGGCGCCCATCCGCTGGGCGCGGAGGACGGCGGCGGGGAGCCCGCCGGGCTCGTGCTCGTGCCGACCCGTGAGCTGGCCGTCCAGGTCTCGGAGGCCATGCACCGCTACGGCCGCGACCTCGGCGCTCGAGTGCTGCCCATCTACGGCGGCCAGCCGATCGGGCGGCAGCTGCGGGCGCTGGAGCGTGGCGTGGACGTCGTCGTCGCCACGCCGGGACGGGCGCTCGACCACATCGGCAGGGGCACCCTGCCGCTGAAGGGCCTGCGGATGATTGTCCTCGACGAGGCCGACGAGATGCTCGACATGGGCTTCGCCGACGACATCGAGGCGATCCTCCAGGACACCCCGGAGGACCGGCAGACCGTGCTGTTCTCCGCGACCATGCCGCCGCGCATCGACGGGATCGCCCGGCGCCACCTGCGCCAGCCGGTGCGGATCAGGATCGAGCGGGAGGCGCCCGCCGCCGGCGAGGCGCCGCTCATCCGGCAGAGCGCCTACATCGTGTCGCGGGCCTACAAGCCGGCGGCGCTGGGCCGGGTGCTCGACGTGGAGGCCCCCACCGCGGCGATCGTCTTCTGCCGCACCCGTGAGGAGGTCGACCAGCTCACCGAGACCATGAACGGCCGGGGTTACCGCGCCGAGGCCCTGCACGGCGGCATGGGCCAGGAGCAGCGCGACCGGGTCATGAGCCGGCTGCGGAGCGGGACCGCCGACCTGCTCGTCGCGACCGACGTGGCCGCCCGCGGCCTCGACATCGAGCAGCTCACCCACGTCATCAACTACGACGTGCCGTCCGCCCCCGAGTCGTACGTGCACCGCATCGGCCGGGTGGGCCGGGCCGGTCGCGAGGGCGTCGCGATCACGCTCGCCGAGCCGCGCGAGCACCGCATGCTCAAGACCATCGAGCGCGTCACCCGCAGCAGGATCACGGTCGAGAAGGTGCCGACGGTCGCCGACCTGCGCGCCCGGCGCCTGGAGCTGACCCGGGCCGCGCTGCAGGAGAGCCTGATGGAGGACGGCGACCTCGACCGCTTCCGTGTGGTGGTCGAGACGCTCGCCGACGAGTTCGACCTGGTCGCCATCGCGCTCGCGGCGGTCAAGCTCGCCCACGAGTCCACCGGCGCCGCCGCCGACGAGGAGGAGATCCCCGAGGTCGCGCCGCGCGCCCAGCGGCCCGAGCGCGGGCCGCGCGACGACAGGCACGGCCGCGACGACCGGCGCGGGCGGCGCGGCGGCGGCGCGATGAGCCGTGTCTTCGTCGGCGCGGGCCGCAGCGCGGGCGTGCGCCCCCAGGACATCGTCGGCGCGATCACCGGGGAGACCCGGGTCAGCGGGCGTGAGATCGGGGCGATCGAGATCGCCGACCGGTTCACCCTGGTCGAGATCCCGGACGGCGCCGTGGACGAGGTGGTGTCGGCGCTGCGCCGCACCACGATCAAGGGCAAGAAGCCGATCGTGCGCAGGGACCGCGACGACGCCCCGCGCGGCCGCCGCTGACCACCGGATTTCCGGCCGCCGACTGAACGGATCGCATGGGCGGCCCGGTCAGCGGGCGCCCACGGACCTCGCTGAGCGGGCGGCCGCGACGGTCCTGCGCCGCGCCGCGCGCCAGCGGGCGAGCAGCAGCGCGAGCAGGCCCGCGAGGACGGCGACGGTCACGCCGGTGCCGAGCAGCGCCCCCAGCCGCTGGTCGGCCGCCCGGTCCGGCGCCGACGGCAGCCCGAGCGCCGCGTACCACTCCTGTGCCTGCGGCGGCCCCGCCAGCACCACCAGGCCCGTCCACGCGCGTACGGCGATCGCCCCGGCGAGCATCCAGGCGCGGACCTGGGGCCGGATCGCGCGCGGGAGCGGGTCCACGCCGGCGGCCACCGCGAGGAACAGCACGGCGGTGACCGTCACCACCGTCTGCGCCGCCAGCCGCAGGGCGAGGCTCGGCTGGGCGTATCCGAACAGTCCGGTCAGGTACAGCTCCGGATACGGCAGCGCGTACAGGGCCAGCGCCGTCACCGGATGGGACAGCGCGCGGCCGGCGGGACCGCCGACGGGATCCGCGTCCGGACGGGCCCGCCGCCACAACGTCACTGGAGCGCCGAACACGAGCAGGACGGGACCCACGGCGCCGAGCAGCGCGTACTGCGCCGCGTGCGCCGAGAACAGCGCGGGCGCGTACGCCGCCACACCTCCCGAGGTGGCGTAGCCGAGCACGGCCAGCCCGGCCAGCCAGGAGGCGGTCCGCCAGGCCGGCCACCCCTCGCCGTCCCCCGGAGCGCGCGACAGCCGCCGTACGCCGGACAGGTACGCGGCGAGGGCGGCGGCCAGCAGGAGCAGCGCGATCGGGTCGGGCCGCACCTCGGTGACGAGCGCGCCCGGGGTGAGGGGAGGCAGGGTGTACCCCAGCGCGTCGTGCTGGTGCGCGGCCGTCTCCGTGGGCGGCGGGGGCGTGCGTCCCAGCGCCACGGCCAGGCCCAGCGCGCCGGCCATCACCGCGATCTCGCCGCAGGCGAGGCGGAGGAACGGCGCGCGGGCTCCGCCGGTGTCCATCGCCTCGATGGTCCTGCGCCGGTGCCGCCACCCGAACCAGCCGAGCACCGCCAGCGCGGCGATCTTGGCCAGCACGAGCAGGCCGTACCTCGACTGCCAGAGCAGGGGCAGCGAGCCGAGCCTCACCCAGGCGTTGAGTGCGCCGGACGCCCCGACGGCGGCGAAGCAGCCGAGCGCGAGCGTGCTGAAGCGGCGCACGGCGACGGTGAGCCCGGGCGCGGCGCGCAGGTGCGCCACGAGGGCGTACAGGCCGCCGGTCCACAGCGCGACGGCCGCCACGTGCGCCATCAGGCTGAGGACGGCGAGGTTGTGGTCGGCGGCCGAGGCGGAGTGGCCCACGTACGCCGGGGGCAGCACCGCGAGGAGCGCCACCGCGAGCAGCGTGAGCCGGAGCAGGGGGCCGTTCGGCAGGAGCGGCGACCCGGCGGCGACCGCCAGGGCCGCGAGCGTCACCGTGAGGAACGCCTGACCCTGCGGGATGTGGAAGAGGAAGGCGGGCAGCGCGCCGGAGCGCAGCGCGTCGCCCGGCGGCAGCCCGAGGAAGTCCGACAGCGTCAGGACCTCGGTGACCGCCGCGCTCGCCGCCCAGCCGAGCGCCCAGGCCCCGGCCGCCCGCACGACGATCCGGCCGCTCGCGGGGGCCAGCACGACGGCCGCAAGCAGGACCCCGACGGTGGCGGCGGCGCAGACGTCGTGGACGAGGCGTGCGACCGGCAGGCCCCAGGTGGTCAGGGCGCCGGGGGAGGGCAGGCCCTGGATCGCCGGTTGCGGTCTGCCGCCCCCGAACCACAGGGCGAGCGCCAGTACGGCGAACGCCGCCGCGGCGACGGCGGGGACGACCACGCCGCGGTGGCGCTGGGGAGATGTCATCGTCGGCGTCCTCGGCTCGGCACCGTTGATCGCTTGCGAGTATGACGGAAGGGGCGTCCTCAGCGGGAGCCCCCTCGACAGGATCGCCATCGCCTCGGCGTCCGGCTGAAACGTGCATCGGCCCCTTCCGGGGCCGATGCCGACATGGCGTGGCCACTCGCGTCGTGGGGAAGATCGGCGCAAGGGCCGGCCGAGCGTGTCAGCGTCGACGTGCCGACATGTTCTTTCTCCTCCTGTCAGGTGTGAGCCGCGTGGGGAAGCCAAATGTGATCGCGCTCTCTCACGGGGTCGGACGCGAGCTGCGCGGTCGCGGAACGGTCAGGTCTTCCTTCAGATGGTTCTGCGCGAGATTGTTAGCGCTAACAATCGAATGGCGGAGAGGTTCTCCTTCCGGGAGTGACTCAAGGGCGGTGGTGCAGCGGAGCAAATACGACGCGGCGAGCGCTGTCAAGAGCCCGGGTCAGGGCTGCCTCCGCGATTCCCGGGCACCGGGGCGCTCATCTCCTCTCCTGGGTGGCGGACCACGCTGAAAGTTTCACACGTCGGGGGCGCACGCGGTGAGGTGCGGGTTCGTCGGACACCTGGGCCGCACGATGGAAATGCCGCGCGAAACGATTCGCTCAACGGTCTTGACACATCTCACGGTGGTTTCGACACTGATTTCGCGTTCGGCTTCTTCCTGTCGGGGTCGGTGATGAGCGGCAGGGGCCGGCGGTGACGTCGGTCGCGCCGCGTCCGGCGATCCGCCACGCAGTGAATCTCGCGGGTATCTCCGGCTTCCTCCTTGTCCTACCGCCATGCCCGCTCGACCTGGACGCGGGATCCGCCGGCCTCCTTCTCCGGAGATCGGCCGTGCCCGCACCTATCGAGGGCCCCCTATCAGAAGGAGAAACGAATGCGACTATGCGGGCCTGGCCGGCGACGGCCCCCCGGGCACACCGTGGGTGGTCGTTCCCCCCGCCTTCGGCGGCTATGGCGCCTGGTCGCCGCCGTGCACCTCGCGATCGTGACAGTGGTGCCGGCGGGGTGGGCGGCCGCGGACGGCGCCGCGGCCGCCACGACGAGAACGGTCGCCGCCGCGGCCGTGGCGGCGGTGACGACTCCGCCGATGGGCTGGGCGTCGTGGAACACCTTCGCGGCCCAGATCAACTACAACGTGATCAAGGCTCAGACGGACGCGATGGTGTCCTCCGGGATGAAGGACGCCGGTTACCAGTACGTCAACATCGACGAGGGCTGGTGGCAGGGAACGCGTGACGCGTCCGGCAACATCACGGTCGACACGGCGGAGTGGCCGGGCGGGATGAAGGCGATCGCCGACTATATCCACAGCAAGGGTCTGAAGGCGGGCATCTACACAGACGCCGGTCGGAACGGATGCGGCTACTACTACCCGACCGGCCGTCCGGCCGCGCCGAACAGCGGCAGCGAGGGCCACTACGACCAGGACTTCCTGCAGTTCTCGCGGTGGGGCTTCGACTTCGTGAAGGTCGACTGGTGCGGGGGGAGCGCCGAGGGTCTCAACCCTCGCACCGCCTACCAGGCGATCAGCGACGCGATAGACCGGGCCACGGCGCAGACCGGGCGGCCGATGGTGCTGTCGGTGTGCAACTGGGGTGTCCAGAGCCCCTGGGACTGGGCGCCGAGCATGTCCACCATGTGGCGGACCAGCGGCGACATCATCTACTGGGGACAGAGCGCGTCGATGGACCGGGTGCTGGCCAACTTCGACTCCGCCCAGCATCCCGCCGCCCAGAGCCCGGGACACTACAACGACCCTGACATGCTCGTCGTCGGAATGAACGGCTTCTCGGCCGCGCAGAACCGTACGCACATGGGCCTGTGGGCGATCTCGGGGGCGCCGCTGCTGGCCGGCAACAACCTCGCCACGATGAGCGCCGAGACCAGGGCGATCCTCACCAATCGGGAGGTGCTGGCGGTCGACCAGGACCCTCTCGGGCGGCAGGGGGTGAAGGTGGCCGAGGATCTGAGCGGCCGCCAGGTGTATTCCAAGGTGTTGTCGGGGACCGGCCGGCGCGCGGTGCTCCTGCTCAACCGGACCACCTCGTCCGCCGCCATCACCGCCCGCTGGTCCGACCTCGGCCTCGCCGGGCCGGCGACCGTACGGAACCTGTGGACGGGGACCGACGCCGGGACGTTCGACGGTGGCTACACCGTGACCGTGCCCGCCCGCGAAGCGGTCCTTCTCACCGTCACAGGGAGCGGCGCCACTCCGTCCGCCAGTCCGTCCGCCAGTCCGTCCGCCAGTCCGTCCGCCAGTCCGTCACCCACTTCCGGCACCACGAGCGCGATCAAGGGTGTGGGGTCGGGCCGATGCCTGGATGTCACCGGCGTCTCCCAGACCAACGGCGCCCAGGTGCAGCTGTGGGACTGCAACGGGCAGGCCAACCAGCAGTGGACGCCGACGGCCTCGGGTGAGCTGCGGGTCTACGGCACCAAGTGCCTGGACGTCAACGGCGGCGCCACGGCCGACGGCGCCAGCGTGATCATCTGGGACTGCAACGGCCAGAACAACCAGAAGTGGCGCCTCAACTCCGACGGCACCATCACCGCCGTCGGCGCGAACAAGTGCCTGGACGCCTACAACAACGGCACCGCCAACGGCACCAAGGTCATCATCTGGACCTGCAACGGCCAGGTCAACCAGCGCTGGACCCGCGTCTGACCTCTCTGCGCATGCCCTTTGCCGGGACGGCACGATCCGTCCCGGCGAAGGCCGTGCGCGGCAGCGGCGGGCCGCCGCAGAGCGGCCCCTCGGCCGACGCCGTCACGGCGCGCCGCCAGGGTGGGTGTGAAGATCGGCGGCGGACCGGCCGAGATCGCCGGGGTGTGAGACAATCCCGGCGTCATGCGCGCCACGCTCTCCTTCAGGCTCGCGCGGTCGGCCGCCTTCTCCGCCGTCTGCGTGCTCCTCGCCGTCGGCGCGCACCGGTTCGCCGGCGGAGGCGGGCCGACGCCCGCCGCGCTCCTCACGGGAGTGCTCACGGTGACGGCAGGCGCGGCCGTCGCGGCGGGCCGGGAACGGTCGCCCCAGGCGATCGTCGGTCTGCTGGCCGGCGCGCAGGTGTTCCTGCACTTTCTCCTCGACGCCGCGGGGTCCGCCGCGATGTCACACCCCACCTGGCACGGCGGCCTGAGCACGCAGACCGGCATGTTCACCGCCCACCTCACCGCGGCGACCCTCACCGGATTGTGGCTGGCGCGCGGCGAGGAGGCCCTGTGGTCCGTGCTGCGCGCGATCGGCGCCGGGGCGGTCCGCTGCCTGCGGGCGGTGGCCGTGCTGGTGCGTGCGCTGCTCGCGCTGCGGGGGGCCGATCTCACGGGCACCGGACATCCACGCCGGCGCGCGGTGCGGAACTCCGAGCGCGCTCCGCGCACCGCGGGCGTGCTGCGGCACGCGGTCGTCCGCCGCGGGCCGCCGGTTCTCCTGGTCTTCTGAGCTTCACGCGCGAGCGGCGCATCTCTCCCCATGGGACCTGCTTGTCCCTATAGGGCCATGCTCGCGCGCCTCCGTAATCTCGCAGACCACTGGAGAACCCCCATGACCTCGTATGTCCGTCGTGCGGCCACCGTCACCGCCGGTGTCCTCGCGCTCACCATCGGTCTCGCCGTGCCCGCCCTCGCCCACGTCACCGTCAACCCCGGGACCGCCGTGCAGGGCTCCTGGACAAAGATCGCCTTCCGGGTCCCCAACGAGCGCGACAGCGCCTCGACCACCAAGGTGGAGGTCGAGTTCCCCACCGACCATCCGCTGCCGTTCGTCTCGGTCCGGCCGGTTCCCGGCTGGGACGTCAAGCTCACCCGGGGCAAGCTGCCCAAGCCCGTCGTCTCCGACGACGGCGACAAGATCACCGAGTCGGTGCTGAAGATCACCTGGTCCGGCGGGAAGATCGAGTCCGGCCAGTTCCAGGAGTTCGAGGCGTCGGTCGGCCCGCTGCCGAAGAACGTGGACGCCCTCGCGTTCCCCACGGCGCAGACCTACTCCAACGGTGAGGTCGTCAAGTGGGCGGACGCGCCGAAGGCCGACGGGTCCGAGCCCGAACACCCCGCGCCGACGCTCAAACTCGTCGCCGCCGAGGAGGGGGAGGACGACCAGCACGGCGCCGCCCCGGCATCGCCTGCCGCCGCCCCCACGGTGGCGGCCGCGGCGAGCGACGACGATCACGAGGGCGGGAACACCACCCCGGCCCTGGTGCTCGGCGGCCTCGGCCTCGTCGCCGGCCTGGTCGGGGCCGGGGCGGGCATCACCGCCCTGCGCCGCTCGCGCGGCTGAGCCGCCCCGCCTCTATCGGGAGCCCCTTCCGGGTCACGCGGCCCGGAAGGGGCTCCCTCTTCTTGGTGCTCCCTCTCCTCTGTGCACCGTTCGAGCGCACCGCCGGGCCCGCCGGGAGGCACGGCGGTCAGGACAGGAGGCCCTCGCCGATCCAGCCGTACGGGGAACACCCGGGCGGTACGGCGAAGACGGCCGACCCGATGGGGGTGATCCACTGGTTGAGCAGGTCCACCTCCGCGAGGCGCTGCTGGATCGGGACGAACTGCCGCGCCACGTCGGCCTGGTAGGACGCGAACAACAGGCCGGCGTCCGGCCGTCCATCCGGGCTGAGGCCGTCCTCGTAGTTGTAGGCCCGGCGCAGGATGCGCATGCCCGGGTCGGCCACCCGGGCGCGGCGGATGTGCGCGTACTCGGAGATCACCGGCAGGCCCGACGGGCCGAGCGCGGCGAAGTCGGGCTCGTCGGTCTCGGCCCGGCCGGTCAGCGGCGCACCGGTGTCCAGCCGCCGCCCGACGCTGAACTCCTTGGCCGCCCGGTCCGCGGCGTCCCACTTCTCCAGGTCCATCCGGATGCGGCGGAGCACCAGTGTGGTGCCCCCGCGCAGCCACCCGTCGCGCACCCACACGGCCCGCTCGAAGTCCGCCGACCCCGGCCGGGGGTTGACGGTGCCGTCGAGCTGGCCCATCAGGTTGCGCTGGGTCGTCCCCGGCGCGCGCACCTGCGGGCTCTGCCGGAATCCGTGCTGGGTCCAGCGCACGGTGGCGAAGGAACGGGCGTCCCTGACGAGCACGCGCAGCGCGTGCGCCAGCGTGACGCGGTCGTCCGCGCACACCTGGACCAGCAGGTCGCCGCCGCTCCAGCCGTGCTGGAGGGCGTCGACCTTGAACGCCGGCAGCGGCCGCGGGGCGAGATGCCCGGCCCCCGCCGCCTCGAACAGCCCGGCGCCGAACCCGAAGGTGACGGTGAGCCGCGCGGGCAGGAGTGCGAGCTCGGCGTCGGTGTCGGCGAGCGCGGGCTCGCCCCGGGTGAGCCGCCGCGCGTCGTCGGTCAGCAGCCGCATCAGGCGCGCGAGCGCCGCACGGCCGGTCCCCGGCCGCAGGTCGAACCCGGCGAACACCGCGAACGTCTGCGGAGACGTCGCGACGCCCGCCTGATGGACGCCGTGGAAGGGTTCGACGGCGTCACCGCCGGGGAGGGGCGCGGGCCCGGCCGATGCGCGCCCCGCCGTATCCGGTGCGGCGGAGGCCGGGGCGCACGCCGCCGCCGCGGCGGCGACCGCCCCTCCCGCGAGCAGGCCGCGCCGGGTCAGCCGCCGTCCCGCCGGGTGTCCGCTCTCACTCATGAGGGGCGTAGGACTCGTTGGCGCCGGCGAAGTCTTTGGCCACCGCGGTGAAGGACACCGTCCTGCCGTCCTTCAGGGTGAGCGTGAAGGGCACCTCCGCGCCGGGCTCGACGGCCGTGCGCACGTTCATGAGCATGATGTGGTCGCCGCCGGGCTGGAGCACGTGCCGGCCACCGGCGGGGATCACGAACCCGCCCTGCTTGCGGCGCATGGTCGTGGTGCCGCCGTCTCCGACGACCTCGTGCAGCTCCACGGACGGGGAGACAGGAGTGCTCGCCGCGACGACGGTCACCGCCTCGCCGGTGGTGTTGACGAGCGTGGCGAAGGCGGCGCTCATGCCGGAGCGGGCCGTCTTCACCCACGGGTCGCTGATCGACAGCGGGGCGGCCGCCGCGGAGGCGGGGGCCTGCGCCGCGGCCGGGGAGGCGGCGCCGGTGGTGGTGCCGGACGGCGCGGCACAGGCCCCGGCGGCCAGGAGTGCGGCCAGTGCCGCCGGGAGCACGCGGTTAACGATGGTGATGGTCATGCGAAAGCCTTCTCTCGGTCGTCCGGCGGGCACGCGGGCGGCGTTCCCGGGCATGCGAGGCGGCCCCCGCGGGCCGTCCCCGGCGAGGCGGGGGCAGCGAGGCGGGACCGGCCGCCACGGCCGCAGATCGGGGCATGCGCGCGGGCATGCTCCGCCGGAAAAGAGCATCGACAACGCTCGCAGGGCCGTACACGGCCGGGAGCGGAGTGAGAGGCGCCGTCTCAGGCGGACGGCTGGAGAAGGCGGGGTGGGCCGCGTCGGGTGACACAGTGCAGCGGCGCGACGGAGCGCGGCAGCCGCGCCCCGTCAGGATGCGGCGACGCGGGCAGCGCGAACACCGGCGGAGCCGGATCGGCCGCGATCCGCGTGAGCCGTACGGCGAGCCGCCGCAGCAGCGCCCAGAGGGCGGCCTCGCCCCTCGCGAGCCACAGAGCCGTCAGCACCACCGCCCAGCCGTGGCCGAGCAGCATTCCGAAGCCCGGCCCGGCATGCGCGTGCCCGGCCATGGCATGCCCGGCCAGGACATGCGAGGCGGACGACGACGGGGCCGACAGGGCGAACAATACGTGCAGCGCGACCTGCAGGGCCGCGAGCAGGGGCAGGATCGCGCGCAGCGTCCGTTCCCTGCCGGACAGGGGCAGCGCGGCGGCGAAGACCGCCGGCAGGCCCAGCGCCAGCGCGCCGGGGGCGACCACGCCACCGCTGAACAGGTGCGCCACCACGCCCAGACCGAGGCACACCGCGGTGAAGGCGGCGGCTCGGGCGAGGCGGAGAGGCGATGTCACCGGCATGGCACAGCCAATATGGCATGCCGGGTGCCCGGTCCCCGTTCCGGGACGCCGTGTCGCTCGCGGACGTCCGGCTCCTCGGCCGCCGCGCCCGCGGCGACGCCGGTTCAACCGCCGGCCTGCGACGCCGGGCTCGGGGACGCCGCGACGGCCGCAGAGACAAGGGCCGTGCCCGCACGCCGCCGGCGATACTCGCGCGGCGAGAGGCCGGTGATCCGCTTGAACGCGGTGCTCAGGGCGCTTTCCGAGCCGTAGCCCACGGCGAGGGCGATCGTGGCGAGCGTGTCGTCGCCCATGCGCAGGCGCCGGGAAGCGAGCTCGATCCGCCATCGGGTGAGGTAGTCCAGGGGACCGAGACCGACCGTGTCCTTGAACCGCGCGGCGAGGGTGGATCGGGACACCGCACCGGCCCGTGCCAGCTCCGCGACGGTCCACGGGTGGGCGGGCCGGGAGTGCATGGACCGCAGTGCCGCCGCGACCACGGGGTCGGCGAGACCGGCGAGCCAGCCCGACACCGCGCGGGGCTCGCGGGCGAGATGCAGACGCAGCACGTGGATGAGCATGACCACGGCGAGATGCTCGGCCACGAGCGTCGAGCCGATCGGACGCCCCCGCAGCTCGGCGTCGATCTGACCGAGGGCCCACCGCACCGCGCTCGCCTCGCCGGTTTCCGCGGGCACGTGGATGACCGGCGGCAGCCCGTCGAGCAGCAGCTCGCGCGCGCGGTCGCCGAACGAGAAGCGGCCGCCCGTGATCAACGTGTCCACACCGTCGCCGACGTGGGGGAGGCGGCCCCGGGCGGCGCTCCACAAGGGCTCGGCGTCGACCGGGACGGTGTGGGGGTCGCTGGAGAGAGTGAAGGCGAGGGGGTGCGTGAGCAGGAAGCAGTCGCCCTCCGCCAGAGGGATCGGCGCGGTGAGGCCCTCGACACCCAGGAGGCACCGGCCGCGCCGGATGCTGTTGAACTTCACGCCGTCCGGCGGCTCGAAGCGCACCGCCCAGCTGCCGCCCGCCGTCATCCCCGTGGACAGGTGTGCCCGGGTGCCCAGCAGCGCGAGCACGTCTTCGAGCGGATCCATTGGCTTCCCTCGCGGCGATCGGGTCGACTGGACGATCGATGAAGTTTTACGGACTTTCTAGTATAGATAGTCCGCATAGGGTCTCTTAGCGTGGCCTCATGAACAGCGACCAGACTCGTCTCACGACTCCGTTCCACTCCCACGCCACGGCCGCCGAGGTCGTCGAGGGGGTGGATCTGTCCGGGCGGCGCGTCGTCGTCACCGGCGGCGCCTCCGGCATCGGGACCGAAACCGTCCGCGTCCTGGCCGCGGCCGGCGCGGAGGTCACCATCGCCACCCGCGACCCGGCCGCCGCGGCGCGGATCGCCGCGACCTTCGCCGACGGGCCCGGAACCGTGCGGTCCGCCGCGCTCGACCTGGCCGATCTGTCGTCGGTCGCGGCGTTCGCACGAGACTGGCGCGGCCCGCTCGACGTGCTGGTCGCCAACGCCGGGGTCATGGCGATCCCGGTGCGCGAGGTTACCGCGCAAGGCTGGGAGATGCAGCTCGCGACGAACTACCTCGGACATTTCGCCCTCGCCGTGGGCCTGTACGGCAGTCTGCGGGCGGCGGGCCGGGCGCGGATCGTCGTCGTCAGCTCCGGCGCCCATCGCGACACGCCGTTCGACTTCGACGACCCGCAGTTCGAGCGCCGGCCGTACCACCCGTGGACGGCCTACGGGCAGTCCAAGACGGCGGACGTCCTGCTTGCGGTGGGTGCGCGCCGGTGGGCGGCCGACGGAATCACGGCGAACGCGCTCAACCCCGGCTGGATCATGACGAACCTCCAGCGCCACCTCGACGAAGCGGCGATGCGCGAGATGGGCGCGATCGACGAAGACGGCGAGATCATCCCTCAGCTCTACCTCAAGACGGTCGCCCAGGGCGCGGCGGCATCGGTGCTGCTGGCGGCCTCGCCCCTGGTGGAAGGCGTGACCGGCCGCTACTTCGAGGACAACCAGGAGGCCCCGCCCGCCGCCCCCGGGATCGTCGGCGGCGTGGCGGCCCACGCGCTCGATCCGGACGCGGCGGACCGCCTGTGGGACTATGCGAGCTTCGTGCTCGCGGCGGCATAGGAAATGTGCCGTTTGGGCACTTCAAGAGATATCGGGGGCGTGTTCGATGGGGGGAACCATGGCTGTATCGGCGGACCTGGCGAAGCTGCTCGACCGCGAGTACGAGGACAAGACCCTGGACGAGATCATCAAGGCGCCGGTGGACGCGCTGGCCGGGGTGAGCGCGGAGGACGCGGAGCTGTTGAAGAAGGCCTTCCACATCAAGACCGTCGGGGATCTCGGACGCAACAAGTTCTTCCGGGCGGCCACCGCACTCGTCGATCTCACCGACAGCAGGAAATAATCGGGCATCCCGTCCGGCCGGTGGCCGTTGTAGAAGATTTCCATCGCCTTATAGGTTGATGGAAGGTATCTACAAAGGAGCGGCCGTGGGGGCTCTGTTCGTCGGCGTGGACGGGGGAGGCACCAGCACGCGCTGCGTCGTGGTCACCGAGTCGGGCGAGATCGCCGGGCGGGGACGGGCCGGCGGCGCCAACGCGATCTCGGTCCCCGACCCGGCCGCCAACCTGCGCGCCGCGCTGCTCGGCGCGCTGGAGGGCCTGGACCCCGCACGGGTCGCCGGCGGCGTGTTCGGCCTGGCCGGAGCCGCCCGCGCCGCGGAGCCCGCGGAGCGGGCCTGGCGGGAGGCCGGGCTCGCCGGGCGCCCGGCGGTGGTCGCCGACGTGCTCGTCGCCTTCACCGGCGCCACCGATCAACCGGACGGCGCGGTCCTGGTGGCCGGCACCGGCGCGATCGGCGCCCGCATCCGCGACCGCCGCATCGTACGGCGGGCCGACGGCCTGGGCTGGCTCCTGGGCGACGAGGGCTCGGGCGTGTGGCTGGGCCGCCGGGCCGCCGCCGCGGCGCTGAACGCGATCGACGGCCGGGGCGCGCCCACGCTGCTGGTCGTCCGGGTCGCCGAGGCCGTCCTGGGGGCGGGGGCGGCCGGCGAGGACGACGGGCCCGCGCTCACCCAGGCCCTGATCGCGGCCGTGTACGCGCGGGTCGCCGAGTCGGGGCCCGCCTGGCTGGGCACGCTCGCGCCCGTGGTGGACGCCGCCGCCCGCGAGGGCGACGAGGTGGCGCGCGGCATCGTCGCGGAGGCGGCCCGCAGGCTGTGCCGCACGGCAGGCGTCGTCCTGGGGGAGGGCGCCCGTGAACGGGGCACCCAGGCGGAGCGCGGCCCGGACCAGATAGGCGCGGGGCCGCTGGTGCTCGCGGGGTCGCTGCTGACCGAGCCGACCGAGCTCGCCCATCTGGTTCGTGCCGAGCTGGGCAGGCGGGCCGTGCTGGTGCGCGCCGGGGACAACGCGGCGGGGGCCGCCGCGCTCGCGGTGCGGGCCGCCCTGCCCGGCGACCCGCGTGCCGCCGAGGCGCACCGCGTGCTGATCGAGCAGGGGGGCCCATGGGGCTGAGCGGCGGCGAGCTGGACCGGATGGCGATGGCCGTGCTCCAGCCCGGTTTCGAGGGCACGGAGCCGCCCGCCTGGCTGCGGCGGGCGCTCGGCGAGGGCCTGGGCGGCGTGGTCCTGTTCGCCCGCAACGTCGCCGGTCTCGACAGGACCGCCGCCCTGGTCGCCGAGCTGCGCCGGGAACGGCCGGACGTGGTCGTCGCCGTGGACGAGGAGGGCGGCGCCGTCACCCGGCTGGAGGCCGCCACCGGCAGCTCTTGGCCGGGCAACCTGGCGCTGGGCGTCGCCGGTGACGAGTCGCTGACCCGCCGGGTGGCGCGGCAGATCGGCCGGATGGTCGCCGCCGCCGGCGTCACCCTCGACTACGCCCCCGTGGTGGACGTCAACGCCGACCCCCGCAACCCCGTCATCGGCGTGCGTTCCTTCGGCTCCGACCCCGAGGAGGTCGGCCGCCACGGCGCCGCGTGGATCGAGGGGCTGCAGAGCGCGGGGGTGGCCGCCTGCGCCAAGCACTTCCCCGGCCACGGGGACACCGTGACCGACTCCCACCTGGCACTGCCCGCCGTACGGGCCTCCCGCGAGGTGATAGAGCGGCGCGACCTGCCGCCGTTCCGGGCCGCCATCGCGGCGGGCGTGCGCGCCGTGATGTGCGGTCACCTGCTCGTCCCCGCCGTCGACGCGCTCCCCGCTACGCTGAGCCGTGCGGTGCTGACCGGCCTGCTGCGCGAAGAGCTGGGGTTCGACGGGCTCGTGGTGACCGACGCGATCGAGATGCGCGCGGTCGCCGCCCTGCACGAGCCGGGCGAGATCGCGGTCCGCGCGCTGGCCGCCGGGGCCGACGCGATCTGCGTCGGCGTGTCATCGGCCAGGGGGGAGAGCGTCTACGCGCTGCGCGACGCGATCAGCGGCGCGGTCCGCGAGGGACGGCTGGCGGAGGAGCGCCTGGCCGAGGCGGCGGGCCGGGTGCGGGACCTGGCCGCGTGGTACGACGCGCGGGCCGAGGCCAGGGCCGCGGTGGCCCGCGACGCCGACGAGGGCCTCGGCCTGGCGGCGGCGACGGCCGCCCTGCGCGCGACCCCGGCGGAGCAGGCGGCGCCGCTGACGAAGGCGCCGCTGGTGGTGCACCTGGCGGCGCGGCCCAGCCAGGCCGTCGGCCGCGCGACCCCGCTGAAACTCGGTCAGGCGATCGAGGAGATCCTGCCCGGGACGGTAACGGCCGAAGTGGACGACGACGGGCACCTGCCGGATCTGAGCGAGGCGGGGCGCCCGCTCGTCATCGCGGTCCACGACGCCGTACGGCACGCCTGGATGCGGCGGCTTCTGGACGAGGCGCTGCGGGCCCGCCCGGACGCGGTCGTGGTCGAGACGGGGGTGCCGGGGCCGCCCGCCGGGCGGTTGTACCTCACCACCCACGGCAACTCCACGGCCTCCGCGCGGGCGGCGGCCCGCTGGCTCACCGGCGGCGTCTGACCGGTCCGCCGACCCCTCGCGTGATACGTCTTCGCAGGTAGCGGGCTACGGTAAAAATTAACTCCATCACCACCTCTGCCCGTGGAAAAAATTGACGGCATCGCGAGCGCGCCCGTATTGTCCAGGCAATCGGGAACCAGGAGCAGCCCATGAAGCGACTCGCGGCGATCGTGGCTCTGGCGTCGATCGTCACAGCCACCGCCTGCGGCACTACCGGGACGACGGACACCGCCCAGCAGGGCGGCGGCGTGTACACCACGATCGACGGCAGCAAGCAGATCAACGCGAGCGCGCCGATCAACCCGTTCAACCCCGTCGGATCGGTCTTCTCGGGATACAACGGCATGGCGCTGGCGTGGCCCAAGAACGACCCCACCGATCCCAACCAGTTCTACCCGGCCATCGCCAAGAGCTGGAGCATGTCCCCGGACCGGTCGGAGGTCGTGATCCACCTGCAGCCGAACGCCAAGTGGTCCGACGGCACGCCGGTGACCAGCGAGGACGTGCGTGTCTCGATCGGTCTCGCCTACACCCAGGGCGGCACGGCGTACGCGCTGGACCCGAAGGCGGCGGGCGCCGCCGCCGACATCCAGGTCGTCGACCCCACGACGATGAGGGTGACGCAGGGCGCCAACCGCAGCTCGACGTTCCTCGCCAACCTGCTGTCGACCGTGGTCGTGCCCGCGCACGTCTTCGGGAAGCTGCTGCCCGCGGACTTCTGGCAGACGCTCAAGGTCGCCCAGCACGGCCAGGGCGCGTCGGCCGAGAAGGCGAAGAGCCAGATCACCGGGCTGGCGGAGAAGGTCATCGCCTTCAACCCCGGTCACGACGTGTCCGCCGGGCCGTTCGTGCTGGAGCGGGTGAACCCGGGCGCGGCGCTGCTCAAGCGCAACCCCTACTTCTACGCCCGGCAGAACATCGCGCCGGACAAGGTGAAGATCCTGAACTACACCGGCAACGAGCAGATCTGGAACTACCTGATCGCCGGCCGGCTGGACAACGCCCCCTTCACCTCCGTGCCCACCGCCGTCATGAACCGGATCCGCGACGCGAAGGGCAGCGAGGTGGTCAAGGGCTACTCGCCCGTGGCGGTCTCCCTCGCGTTCAACCAGTCGCGCAAGCCGTACGACAACGTGCACGTGCGGCGGGCGATTGCCTACCTGATCGACCGCGCCCAGGTCACGAAGATCGCCTCCCCGGAGGGCGGCACGCCCGCCGCCACCACCTCGGGCATCCACGCCAAGGCGGCCCGGGCCTGGCTGGGCGACGCGTTCGACACCCTTGAGCAGTACCGCGTGAACCCCGGCAAGGCCGACGCCGAGCTGAAGGCGGCCGGCATGACCAAGCGGGGCGGCCACTGGGCCCTGCCGGACGGCAGCCCGTGGAAGGTCCGCATCCACGTGCCCGCGTCGTTCTCCGACTGGGTCGCCGCGGCCAAGTCGATCAGCAGCCAGCTCAGCGACCACGGCATCGACGCGAGCGTGGTCACCGCCGCCGACTACACGCTCTATCTCGGTGAGCTGGCCGACGGCAAGTACGACCTCGGGTTCTGGCTGATCGGCCTCGGCCCCTCGCCGTACAACATCTTCCAGCGGCTGTTCGGCCAGGCGAACGGCTGGCAGATGTTCGGCGGCAGGCTGCGGCACGTCGCGCCGGGCACCGAGGGCAACTGGATGGGCGGCCCGGAGAAGGTCGACGCCGGCGCCGCCGGCACGGTCGACCCGGGCGAGCTGACCAGCACGCTGAACTTCGCGTCCCACGACGAGCAGCGGCGCATCGTCGGCGTCCTGGCCAAGGTCGCCAACGAGCAGCTTCCGGTCGTCCAGCTCTGGGACTACGTGAACACCCAGTTCGTGAACACCTCCCGGTACACCGCGTTCCCGCCCGACGACGACGAGTCCCTGCGGCTGTCGTCCGGGGTGTGGATGCAGCTCGGGATGATCAGGAAAGCGGAGAAGGGGCAGGCATGACGCACGCCGTTCCGGGGCGTCCCCGGCTGGGCGCCATCGCCAGGAAGATCGGCGGCCACCTGGTCCGCGGCCTGGCGATGATCTGGGTCGTCGCCACGATCAGCTTCGTCATCATCCGGGAGATCCCCGGCAACCCCGTGCTCGGGCAGTACGAGAGCCTGATCCAGAAGGGCATGTCGCCCGAGCAGGCCGAGCGGGCCACCGCCGTCCTGTACGGCTTCCTGCCCACCGGCAACCTGTGGCAGCAGTACGTCGGCTACATGGGCTCGCTGCTCCACCTCGACCTCGGGCGTTCGCTCAGCACGCCCGGCGTGGAGGTGACCACGCTCATCGGGCACGCGGCCCGGTGGACCGTGCTGCCGGTCCTCGCCGGCACGCTGCTGAGCTTCCTGCTCGGCGTCACCATGGGCGTCTACGCCGCGATCAAGCGGTCGGGCAAGCTGGGCGACGCGCTCGCGCTGTCCGGCTCGCTGCTGCACGGCGTGCCGGTGTACGTCATCGGCCTGCTGCTCACCGCGGTCTTCGCCACGCTCTGGCCGATCATGCCGTCGGGCGGGCCGGTGGACGTCGAGTTCGTCCCCGGCTTCAACGCCGGCTACATCGGCTCGCTGGTGCACCACGCCGTGCTGCCGGTCGTCACGTACACGCTGGCCAGCTACGGCGGGTGGATCCTCGCGATGAAGTCGAACGTGGTCGCCGTGCTCGGCGACGACTTCATCCTCGCGGCCGAGCTGCGCGGCCTGCGGCGCGGCTTCGTGTTCCGGTATCTCGCGCGCAACGCGATCCTGCCGCTGTTCACGATCCTCGCCCTGTCGGTCGGCATGCTGTTCGGCGGCTCGATCTTCATCGAGGAGATCTTCAACTACCCGGGCCTCGGCCTGCTGCTCGTCAACAGCATCAGCAGCCGCGACTACGCGCTGATGGGCGGCACGTTCCTCGTGATCACGGTGGGCATCGTCGTCGCCAACATCGCCGCCGACCTGCTGTACACGGTGATCGACCCGCGGGTCAGGAGCGGAGGCGCGGCATGACCGTCATCGTCAACCCGGAGGGGGCGATCAGCCCCGAGGCCGCGCCGGCCGGGACAACGCGGGCCACGCTGCGGCGCAACTTCTGGCGCGGGGTATGGCGGGTGCTACGGCGCAAGCCCAGCCGCATGGCCGGGGTGGTCATCGTCGCCCTGTTCGCCGTCATGGGCCTGGCCGGGCCGCTGCTCTACCCCGCGCAGCTGCCGCGCGACGACAACGCGCTGTACGCGCCGCCGAGCCTGGCCCACCCCTTCGGCACCGACTTCGAGGGCACCGACGTGCTCGCGCTCGTCGTCACCGGCGCGCGCTACGTGCTGCTCACCGGCCTGGCCACCGCCGTCATCACGGTCGCGCTCGGCACGCTCATCGGGCTGGTCGCGGGCTTCCACCGCGGCCGGTGGGACACGCTGCTGATGCGGCTGACCGACATGAACCTCGCGATCCCCGGCCTGCCGCTGCTGCTCGTGCTGTCCACGGTGTGGAAGTTCGAGAGCCCGCTGGAGATGGGCCTGGTGCTCGGGGTGCTCGGCTGGGGCGGCATCGCCCGCGCCGTGCGGTCGCAGACGCTGTCGCTGCGCGAGCGCGGCTTCATCGAGGCCGCCCGCGGCCTCGGCCTGCCCACCCGGCACATCATCGGCCGCGAGCTGCTGCCGAGCATGGCGCCCTACATCGCGATGAACATGCTCATCGCCGTCACCGGCGCCGTGTACGCCCAGGTCGGCCTGTTCTTCCTCGGCGTGCTGCCGTTCGAGTCGAACAACTGGGGCGTGATGCTGAACCTCGCGGTGTTCAACGGCGGGGCGCTCACCACTCCCGCCGCGCTGCCGTACCTGCTGGCCCCGCTGATCGCGATCCTGTTGCTCACCCTGGGCATCGTGCTGATCGTGGACGCGATGGACGAGATCTTCAATCCCCGCCTGCGGGAGGAGTAGCCCCTATGACCGCTCACACGGCCGCACGTGACATGGCAGCACGTGACATGGAAGCACCGGGGGTCGCGATCCGGGACCTCACGGTCGTCTACAAGACGCCCGCGGGCGAGCTGCCCGCCGTACGCGGCGTCGACCTCACCCTCGCCCCCGGCACGATCACCGGCGTCGTCGGCGAGTCGGGTTCGGGCAAGTCGACGCTCGCGCTGTCCCTGCTCAACGCGGTGCAGCCGCCCGGCAGGATCGCGGCGGGCAGCGTCGAGATCGACGGCCTCGGCGACGTGCTGACGCTGCGGGGCGAGGACCTGCGCCGCGCCCGCGGCCGCCAGGTCGGGTACGTCTTCCAGGCCGCGCAGAACTCGCTGAACCCGCTCAAGACCATCGGCAAGCAGCTGCTCGACCTCGGCCGCTCCCACGACGTGGAGGACCTGCGGGGCCTGGTGCGCGACGCCAAGGACCTGCTGGCCCGCATGGGCATGGACGGCGCCCGGGTGCTCGACTCCTACCAGCACGAGCTGTCCGGCG
The DNA here is from genome assembly GCF_006334915.2 of Microbispora catharanthi. Lineage (GTDB taxonomy): Bacteria > Actinomycetota > Actinomycetes > Streptosporangiales > Streptosporangiaceae > Microbispora > Microbispora catharanthi. Next base: position 64,241 of record NZ_VDMA02000024.1, on the reverse strand, counting down.
GCATGCGCCAGCGGGTCGGCATCATGCTCGCGCTCGTCCTGAACGCCAAGGTCGTCGTTCTGGACGAGCCGACCACCGCCCTCGACATGATCACGCAGGCCACGATCCTGCGGATCATCCGCGAGGTCCACGAGGAGCGGGCGCTCACCACGCTCGTCATCACCCACGACGTCGGCGCGGTCGCCGAGGTCGCCGACAGCCTCGCCGTCATGTACGGCGGCCGGGTGGTCGAGCACGGCCCGGTGACCGAGGTGCTCGGGGACGCCTGGCACCCGTACACCCAGGGCCTGATCAGGGCGATCCCGCGTCTGTCCGGCGACCTGTCGCTGGCCCGGGCGCTGCCGGGACGCCCGCCGACGCTCGGGACGCTGCCCAAGCAGGGCTGCGTGTTCCGCGAGCGCTGCGAGCGGCGCATGGAGGTGTGCGAGACCGACGAGCCCATGTCCGTCAACCGGGACGGCCGCACCGTCGCCTGCCACGCCACCGACCGCCACCTCACCCTGGTCAAGCGGAAGGAGTTCGTGTGATCACGGGAACCGGGATCACCAAGATCTTCAAGCAGCGCGGCGGCGTGCTCGGCGCCCGGGAGGTGCCCGCGCTGCGCGGCGTGGACTTCGCCATCGCCAAGGGCGGCGCCGTCTCGTTCATCGGCGAGTCGGGCAGCGGCAAGACCACCCTCGGCCGGATCGTCGCCGGGTTGGAGACCCACGACGCCGGCGAGATCGTCATCGACGGCGTGCCGATGTCCACGCTGAGCCACCGGAGGCGGCAGCCGTACTTCCGCCGCATCCAGCTCATCCACCAGGACCCCTACTCGGCGCTCAACCCCACCCGGACGATCCACCAGACGCTGGAGGCGCCGCTGCGGCTGCGCGCCCGGCAGACGGGCCGCCCGAGGTCGTGGGTCGACGGGCGGGCCGCGGAACTGCTGGCGATGGTCGGCATCGACCCCGGCTACGTGCTCCCGCGATACCCCCACCAGCTGTCCGGCGGCATGCGCCAGCGCGTGGTGATCGCCCGTGCGCTCACCATGGACCCCGAGGTGCTCGTCGCCGACGAGGCCGTCTCGATGATCGACGTGTCGCTGCGGCTGGGCATCCTCGCCCTGCTGAAGGACCTGCGCGAGCGCCTCGGCGTGGGCGTGCTGTTCATCACCCACGACATCGCCACCGCCCGCTACATCGGCGACGACGGCGAGCTGTACGTGCTGTATCGCGGCCAGGTCGTCGAGCGGGGCGCCACGGAGAAGATCATCGCGGACCCGGTCCACCCGTACACGCAGTCGCTGCTGTCGGCGATTCCGGTGTTGCACGGCCTGGAACGGCCGGGCGCCGAGCGGGTCGTGCCGAGGGAGATGCAGCGGGAGGGAGAGCCCGACGGCGGCTGCCTGTTCGCCCGGCGCTGCCCGTTCAGCACCGAGCGCTGCGAGAACGAGATGCCCGTGCTGGGCCGCGACGGCGGGCCCGGACAGGAGACCGAGCAGGAGTACGCCTGCTTCCACCCCAAGCGGCGCAGCGTGATCCCGGTGGGGGTGGGCGAGTGACGGACATCCTTCCAGTCGAGGCGGGCCAGACGCTGGAGCGCCTGGCCACCGCCGCGCTGTGGGCCGACGCCGAGGACGCCGCGCTGGTCGTACGGCGGCTGGCCGACCCGCCGGGGGATCGGGCGTGGACGGCCCTGGCCACGCCGGACCGGGACGGCGTGGTGTTCACCTCGATCGGCGCGGACGGCGCCGGTCACATCGACCTGATCGCCGTGGACCCCGCCGCCCAGGGCCGAGGGATCGGGCGGGCGCTGGTCGGCGCGGCCGAGGAGTGGATGCGGGCGCACGGCGCGGCCGAGGCGAGGTTCGCCGGCAACCCGCCCTGCTACGCCTGGCCCGGGATCGACGTGCGCTACACCCCGGCCGCCTGCCTGGCCGAGAGCCTGGGGTACGAGCAGTACCGCGTGGCCTGGAACATGACGGCCGACCTGCCGGCCCGCTACGACGAGGCCGAGCACGAGGCCGACCTGGCCAAGCTCGCCGCGGCCGGGGTCACCGTCGCCGCAGCCCCCGCGGGGAATCGCGGAGCGGTCGCGGCCTTCGTCCGCGAGCAGTGGAACGACAAGTGGGCCTGGGAGGCCGAGCAGGCGACCGGCCTGCACTATGCCTTCCGCGACGGGGCGTCGCGCGACGGGGAGATCCTCGGTTTCGCCGCCTGGGGCGCCCGGCCGCTGTGGTTCGGGCCGATGGGCACGGCCGCGGCCGCCCGTGGCCTCGGCGTGGGCCGGGTGCTGCTGCGTCGTTGCCTCGCCGAGCAGGCCGCCGCGGGGCAGACGTCCGCGCAGATCGGCTGGGTGGGCCCGCTCCGCTTCTACTCCCGGGCGGTGGGCGCTCGCGCCGAGCGGGTGTTCTGGCTCTACCGCCGCGCGCTGGGCTGATGTCAGCCGTACAGCAGTTCGCCGTGGGGCGGGCCCGGCGGGGAGCACAGCCCGCGGGGGTCGCGGCCCGCCTCCAGGTGCTCGCGCAGCGACGCGGAGCCCCACAGCAGGTCGAGGAACGGCTCGCAGGCGAAGTCGCCCGGATAGAGGGTGCGCAGCACGTGCAGGACGGACACGCCCGTCAGCACCGGCCGGAAGGCCTGGCGGTCGGTCACGTGCAGTTGCGCGCCGCGCACCACGACGCCCGCGTCCCTGCCGAACGTCGGGGTGAACCACGTGTCGCGGAAGCGTACGCCGGGCAGGCCGAGGTCGTTGAGCGCGGCGGCGAACCGGCCGTCCGCGTACGGCGCGCCGACCAGCTCGAACGGCCGGGTCGTGCCGCGTCCCTCGGCGGCGTTCACACCCTCCAGCAGCCCGGTGCCCGGGTAGACGAGGGCGGTCTCGAGGGTCGGCATGTTGGCCGACGGCATCACCCAGGGCAGCCCGGTGCGGTCGAAGTGCCACTCCCTGCGCCAGCCCTCCATACGCACCACTTCCAGCTCGGCGCCGATCGCGCGGTTGGCGAACACGGCGATCTCGCCCGGCGTGAGGCCGTGCCGCACGGGCAGGGCGGCGCGGCCGACGAAGCTCGCGTAGGCCGGGTCGAGCACCGGGCCCTCGGCCACCGCGCCGCCGATCGGGTTGGGCCGGTCGAGCACGGTGAACCGCAGCCCGAGCCGGGCGGCCGAGCCCATCAGGTCGTACATCGTCCAGACGTAGGTGTAGAAGCGCGCGCCCACGTCGCACACGTCGAAGACGAGCGCGTCCACCCCGGACGACGCGACCAGCGCGTCCAGGTCGCCGCCGGTCCGCCGGTAGGTGTCGAGCACGGGCAGGCCGGTGACCGGGTCGACGGTGTCGCCCTCGCCGCCGCCCGCCTGAGCCGTGCCGCGCAGCCCGTGCTCGGGGCTGAACAACGTGGTCACGGGCACCCCGGCGACCAGCAGGGCCGGTGCGGCGGCGGTCAGATCGGGCAGGACTCCGGTGGGGTTGGTGACGAGGCCCACCCGCTCCCACCTGGCTTTCGGCGCGCTCACCAGCAGTTCCAGCCCTGTACGCACGCGATCCATGAAGACTCCGAAGCCGAGGAACCATGACCATGACGCAATCACTCGCCACTCTGGCCACCGAACAGAGCGATCCCCGCTACAGCGGGATCGACACGCTCCCGACGGAGGAGATCGCGCGGCTCATGAACGCGGCGGACGCCGCCGTCCCGGCCGCGGTGGGCCGGGCCGTCCCGGCGATCTCCGCGGCCGTCGACGCCATCGCGGCGCGGATGTCCGACGGGGGCAGGCTCCTCTACGTGGGCGCGGGCACCTCCGGGCGGCTCGCGGTGCTCGACGCCTCCGAGTGCCCGCCGACCTTCGGCACGCACCCCGACCTCGTCCAGGGCATCATCGCGGGCGGCGAGGCCGCGCTGGTGCGCTCCGTCGAGGGCGCCGAGGACGACGCCGAGGCCGGCGCCGCCGTGATCCGCGGCAAGCACGTCGGCCCGCTCGACTCCGTGGTGGGCATCTCCGCCAGCGGGCGCGCGCCGTACGTCGTCGCGGCGGTCGAGCAGGCCCGGCGGCTCGGCGCGCTGACCGTGGGCCTGGCCTGCAACACCGGCACCCCGCTCGCGCGGGCCGCCGACCACGCCGTCGAGGTCATCGTGGGGCCTGAGGTGGTCACCGGCTCGACCCGCCTGAAGGCCGGCACCGCCCAGAAGCTGGTCCTCAACATGATCTCCACGATCACGATGATCAGGTCGGGCCGGACCTACGGGAACTTCATGGTCGACGTCGTGGCCAGCAACTCCAAGCTCGTCGACCGGGCGGCCCGCATCGTCTCCGACATCACGGGCACGCAGGTGCCGCGGGCCCGGGAGGTCCTCGAGAGCGCGGGCCGGGACGTGAAGACGGCCGTCGTGATGATCGAGCGCGGCGTGGGCGCCGACGACGCGCGGGCGCTGCTCGCTGCCAACGGCAACCGGCTCGGCGCGGCCCTGCACAGTGCTTGACAACGCGGTGCCTGACAACGCGGCGCCTGATCCTTCGCTGGAGGACGTCCTGCGGGCGGCCGTGCCCGAGGTCGCCTCGGCGGCGGTCGCCGTGATCGCCGTGGACGGGCGTACGGTCGCCGCGGCCGCCGTGGGGGAGGCCGTGCGGTACGCCGACCCGTCCGGGGGGCTGCTGGCGCGACGGCCGGCCGTGGCGCGGGACGCGCTCTTCGACATCGCCTCCCTGACCAAGATGTTCACGGCCGTGGTGCTGGTCTCACTGGCGCAGGAGGGCGCGCTCGACCTCGACGAGCCGGTGGCCGTCCGGCTGCCGGGGTTCTACCGGGACCGGCGCGAGATCACCGTACGGCACCTGCTGACGCATTCGGCGGGCCTGCCCCCGAGCCGCCGGGTGGAGAAGGAGCCGGAGGAGGCCCGGTGGGACCTGGTGCTGTCCACTCCGGTGCAGGGGCCGCCGGGGACGCACCTGTACTCGGACGTCGGCATGATCACGGCCGGGCGGGTGGCGGAGGCCGCCGGCGGTGCGCCGCTGGACGTGCTCGTGCGCGAGCGGGTCACCGGGCCGCTCGGGCTCGGCGCCACGACGTACGGGCCGGTCGAGCCGGGCCGGGCCGTCGCCACCGAGTTCAAGCGCGGCACCTGCGTGCGGGGTGAGGTGCACGACGAGACGGCCCACGCGCTGGGCGGCGTGGCCGGGCACGCCGGGCTGTTCTCCACCGCCGCCGACCTCGTGCGTTTCGGCGAGGCGCTGCGCACCGGCGGCGGCCCGGTCCTGTCTCCCGCCTGGACCGCCGAGATGCTGCGCGACCAGGGCGTTCCGGGCGCCGCCTTCCGGCAGGGGCTCGGCGTGCGCATCGACGACCCGGCCATCGTGGGGCCGCTCGCGGGCGCGTTCGGCCACTCGGGCTTCACCGGCACGTCGCTGGTCGTCGACCCCGCTCACCGGCTGACCGTCGTGCTGCTCACCAACAACGTGCATCCGCTGCGGGGCCGCCCCGGCATCCGCGACCTCCGGCACGCCGTCGCGGCCGAGGCCCTGCGCCTGGCCGGCTGATCCGGTGGAGGTTTAACCCTCCTCGTCCGGGCAGCAGGAAGATCGCGATCCGCCGCCAGGAGGAGAGGAGCCGTGATGACGACCGCGCATCGGGCCGGCCGGCGATTCGAGGGCGCCGCCCGGAGGGCGGCCGACCACCCCGTCCTGGAGAAACTCGCCAAGGTCGGGTTCGCCGCCCGGGGCGTGCTGTACGCGATCATCGGCCTGGTCGCGCTCCAGATCGCCTTCGGCGGGGGTGGAGAGGCCGACAAGAGCAGTGCGATCCACATCGTGCGCGACTCGCCCCTGGGCGACACCCTGCTGTGGGTCATGGCCGTCGGCCTTGCCGCGCTGGCGATCTGGCAGGTCTCCGAGGCCGTCTGGGGCCGGCCCGAGGTCAGGGACCGCGTGGAGGCCGTGGCCAGGGCGGTCGTCTACGCCGCCCTCGTGTACTCGATGGTGGCGCTGCTGACGCGCAACAAGGCCGCCTCCTCGTCCGACGACCAGTCGCAGGACGCCACGAAGGCGCTGTTCGAGCTGCCCGGCGGCCAGTTCCTGGTCGGCCTGATGGCGCTCGCCGTGATCGCCCTCGGCGTCTTCTGGATCCGCGAGGGCTGGACCGGGAAGTTCATGCGCGACATGCACGTGACCGAGGCCCGCACCCGCGGTGTCGTGGTCAAGCTCGGCAAGGCCGGTTACCTCGCCCGCGGCGTCATCGCGCTGGCCGCCGGCGCCCTGATCGGCCAGGCCGCCCTCACGTACGACCCCGACAAGGCCGTCGGAATCGACGGCGCGCTCAAGGCGCTCGCCGACACCCCGGCCGGTCCGTGGCTGCTCGTCCTGGTCGCGATCGGCCTGGTGCTGTTCGCCGCCTACTGCTTCGCGGAGGCCCGCTGGCACCGGGTGTGAGCGGACCCGCCGGAGCCCCGCTTCAGGAAGGCTCGCCGGACGCTTCGTGGCGCAGGCCGTCCATCAGCAGATCGAGCAGGCGCCCGGCCTGCTCGCGCTGCGCGGGCTCGCCGGCGGCGAGGCAGATGCCGTTCACGCCGGTGAGCACGTCCTCGGCCGTCACGTCCCGCCGCAGCGTCCCGGCCCTGCCGCCCGCGTCGAGCAGCGTGCCGATCGCGCCGAGCAGCCGGTCGCGGCTGTGCGCGTACGGGTTGGCGCCGGAGGCGATCACGGCGCGCAGCGCGTCGGCCATGCCCCGCTTGGTCGCCAGGTAGTCGACGAAACGGTCCATCCAGGTGCGCATCGCCACGTCGGGCGGCATCGCCTCCGCAAGTTCGGCCGCCGCGTCGCACAGCTTCGCCAGCTCGTTGCGGTAGGCCGCCTCGATCAGCGCCTCTCTGGTGGGGAAGTGGCGGTAGAGCGTGCCGATGCCGACGCCCGCCTCCTTCGCGATCGCGTCGAGCGTGACGTCCGGCCCGTCCTGGGAGAACGCCCGCACGGCGACGTCGAGCAACCGCTCGCGGTTGCGCCGGGCGTCGGCGCGCAACGGCTTGGTTCCGGGGACGGACACGGCTCCTCCACGGGCACGGGTTGCTAACCGGAGGGTCCTCCGATTAGAGTCGCAGGCGTACCGGAGGTTCCTCCGGTTCTTCTCAGTGTAGCGGCCGGGGTCCTTGGGGAGCCCGCGCCGCCGTACGGGACGGGGACGAACATGACTCAGACCACGCGCATCACCACGCCGTTCACCGGGCAGTCCACCGCGGCCGAGGTCCTGGAGGGCGTCGACCTGCGCGGGCGGCGGGCGATCGTGACCGGCGGGGCGTCGGGAATCGGCGTCGAGACCGCCCAGGCGCTGGCCGCGGCCGGCGCGGAGGTGACGATCGCGGTCCGCGACCTCGACGCGGGCAAGCGGACCGCGGAGGACATCGCCGCCACCACCGCGGGCACGCACGTCCTCGTCGCGCGGCTGGACCTCGCCGACCGGGCCTCCGTCGCCGCGTTCGTCGCCGCATGGGAGGGGCCGCTGCACATCCTGGTCAACAACGCCGGGGTGATGGCGTGTCCGGAGACGCGGACGCCGGAGGGCTGGGAACTGCAGTTCGCCACCAATCACCTCGGTCACTTCGCGCTGACCACGGGCCTCCACCCGGCGCTCGCGGCGGCCGGCGGCGCCCGCGTCGTGTCGGTCAGCTCCAGTGCCCACCTGCGCTCGCCGGTCGTCTTCGACGACATCCACTTCAGGGAGCGCCCTTACGACCCGTGGCTGGCCTACGGGCAGTCGAAGACGGCCAACGTGCTGTTCGCGGTCGAGGCCGGCAGGCGGTGGGCCGGCGACGGCATCACGGTCAACGCGCTCATGCCCGGCGGCATCCCCACCGGCCTTCAGCGGCACCTGGACCCGGACTACATCGAGCGCCGCCGCGCGCTGGGCGACTCGACCGGCGTGACGTGGAAGAACACCGAGCAGGGCGCGGCCACCTCCGTGCTGCTCGCCGCGTCGCCGCTGGTCGAGGGCGTCAGCGGACGCTACTTCGAGGACAACCAGGAGGCGGAGATCGTCGAGCCGGGTGCGGGCCGGGGCGTCGCGGCGTACGCGCTCGACCCCGAGGCGGCCACCCTGCTCTGGCAGGTGTCGGCGGACCTGCTCGACCTGTAGATACCTACCACGGGCTGACGCCCTGCTCCTGGAAGACTTTGTACAGATGCCGGACGGAGATCTGGTGCGCTGTGGCGATCGTTTCCGGGGTGAGGTCCGGGTCGCCGAGTCGCTGCCGGATGAAGTCGTGGATCAGAACACGATCGCATTTCGGGAGAGCCTGTATGAGTCTTCTCATCAAGTCGGTGACTGACCAGGTCCGGCTGCCTCAATACGGCGCCTTCGCCCTGGAGGATCAGGGACGCAACGTGCGTGACCCGGGGCCCCTGGGTGTCGATCCGGGTCCCGGCGCATGGTTCCAGGCCGTCGACGACGGTGCCGGCATCAGCAGCGAGCACGGATGGCAAGAGGTCGGCGTTCAGCTGGAACTGTGGGACGGACTCCCAAGGACCACCGAGGAATGGGACAAGTCTCAGGATGCACTCATTTACTTCACCTCCGGCAAGGTCGCCGCAGTGGAGGTGGAGTATTACAACAACGAGCACAACATCCTCGACTTGGGCCGTGCGGGCGCACACTGGAACGTGCGTGCGCTGATGCGCCAATTGCGGCCGGTGCGGCCAGAGGACTCGATTCGGATGAGGGTGGACCTGGAGGCGTACCTTTTCCAGTTCTGGCCGGCGTAGTACGGCGTGCAGGCGCATCCAAGACTATCCCAGCGGCAGTTGGCGGAGCACGTTGCAGCACCGCGGGCATCGTCTGCACGAACGAACTCAAGCGGGAGCCCGGAAAGGACTGCGACGAGTTCTCGTTCGTGAGATCGAGAACGGACAGCATGGCACTGTGCTGAACGCCCGGTACGAAAACAATCGAATTGAACTACGATGAATACTGGGTGGACCTCCAGCAGCACTACCGGTGGGACCTTTCTGGATCGCTAGTAGCGACCTAGACGGGTCCCACTTGTTGCGTCAAAGAGCCAAGGAGAGCTGTGGCAGAAATCATCAGCGAACTGCTTGATCCGCGAGATATTGAAATAAAGGCGGCACAATAGGCTTCAATCGGCGTCGACATAATTCATGCGACGGGTGGTACGGGGGCGCTGAGAATTGACCGACCCATGATGGGCTGGCCGGGGCGAGTCTTCAATCGTCCCGGTCCCTTCGTTCTCCGGGGCGGTCCGGCCAGAACTGAAGGAAAAACACTTCGGCCTCGTACTCCTCGGCCCCCAACGTGAAGTACTCCACTTCCTCGGGTTCCAGTTCGATCTCACGAGCCGACAACCTGACCCACCAGCGCATGGCTCGCGCGCCCAGGTCGACCTGAAGCGGACTCGCCACTTCCTCGTCGTCCTCGAGATGGAGGACCCCCGATGTCGTCCGGAACTGAACGACGGTCTGCTTGTCCCAGGCGTCGTTCGGCGTGGGCGGCGGCTCAGCGCTCCAGACCTCGAAGACGAACCTTCCCCTCATCAGTTCCAGGACGTCATCGCGCCCTGCGATCGACTCGATGACCATCAGGTTGTGGGTGGTGGAGCACAATTCGCCGCCCAAGAGCCGCGCATCTTCCGTGTCGTCGGTCGGACCATCCCCGTCAACGAGGAGGTAGCGACCATATCTGCGCTGGAAGGTATCTCCGGCGGTGATCAGCAGCTCGGCCATAAGCTCTTACGCTGTCACAGACGACGGGGCGATTCGGCTCAAATCGGATGGTTCCCTCGGTGCTACCGCATAGGGCTGTTTCCGGCGGAACTGCGGCGCCGCCGCATTCGCCGAGCCCTGCATCGCGTCGTGGCGCCGTATGTCTGCTGCGTGAACGTACCGGTGGACGACGCATGAGGTATCCACGCGGCTGCTGGCATGGAGCGCCGGCGACCGCCGGAGTCGGTTACTGGCCGATCGGTCAAATGCTGGCCGATCGGTCAGCTAGGGTGTCCGCATGGCACGTTCCGCAACCACCATGCGCGCGGACATCCTGGACTCGGCCGTGCGGCTGTTCGCCGCCCACGGCTTCCGCGGCACATCCCTGCAGGACATCGCCACGGACGCGGGCTGCTCCAAGGCGTCCTTGCTCTACCACTTCACGAACAAGGACGCGATCTTGACCGAGCTGCTGGCGCCCGTCGGGCCGGAGTTCGCCGCGCTGGAGGGGCGGCTCGCCGGGCTGGACGGCGAGGAGGCCGCCCGTGCCGCCGTCGCCGGGCTCGTCGACCTGTCCCTGCGCTTCCGGCTGCAGGTGAAGATCCTCCTGCAGGACGTCGACGCGCTGATCAACCGGCCGGAACTGCCGGACGTGGACGGCCTCACCGAACGGCTGACGGACGCTCTGTCCGGCCGTTCGGCCGCCCCCCAGGCCCGGGTCTGGGCCTGGATGGCGATGCTGGGGATCATCCTGACCAGCGCCGGCGAGCTCACGCTCCCCGAGGAGACGCTGCGCGCGGAGCTGAGCCGTGGCGCGTTGCGGACGCTCGGCCTGCAGACCGACTGACCTCCCGAAGAAAGAGATCTGCTTTGGCAACCCTGCTGTACCGGCTGGGCCGGTTCTCCTTCCGCAGACGCGGGCGCGTGGCCGCCGTGTGGCTGCTGCTGCTCGTGGTCCTGGGCCTGGCCGCCGCCGCCTTCCACGGCCCGACCGGCGACAAGTTCGCCATGCCCGGCACCGAGTCACAGCGGGCGCTGGACGCTCTGGCCAAGGAGTTCCCGCAGGCCAGCGGTGCCACCGGCACCATCGTCGTCGCCGCTTCGCAGGGCCGGAAGCTGGACGCCGCCGCGGTCGCGCCCGTGGTCAAGGAGGCCGCCGCCGTGCCCGGCGTCGTCGCCGCCGTGGATCCGTTCCGGGTCGGCGCCGTCTCCGCCGACGGCCGCTACGCCCTGGTCCAGGTGCAGTTCGACCGCGGGCTCAAGGATGTGACCGACGCCCAGCGCGCGGCCTACCTGAAGGCCGGCTCCTCGGTGGCGGGGCTGCGGGTCGAGCACGGCGGCGAGGTCCTGAACGCCGCGCCGGAAGTGGGCGGGTCGGAAGGGATCGGCGTCGTGATCGCCGCGGTGGTGCTGATCGTCACCTTCGGCTCCCTGGTGGCCGCCGGCATGACCCTGCTGAACGCGCTGATCGGCGTGGGGGCCGGCATGGGCGGCCTGTTCGCGCTCAGCGGCCTCGTCGAGCTGACCTCCGTCACGCCGGTGCTGGCGCTGATGCTGGGCCTGGCCGTGGGCATCGACTACTCGCTGTTCATCACCTCCCGCTACCGCCAGTTCCTGGCCGAGGGCGTGGCGCCGGAGGAGGCCGCGGGCCGGGCGGTCGGCACCGCCGGATCGGCGGTCGTGTTCGCCGGGGCCACCGTGGTCATCGCCCTCGCCGGCCTGTCGGTGGTCGGCATCCCGTTCCTGAGCGTGATGGGCCTGGCCGCCGCCGGCACCGTCGCCGTCGCCGTGCTGGTCGCCCTCACGCTGCTGCCCGCCTTCCTGTCGTACGCCGGAGCCCGGGTGCTGCCCCGCAAGCAGCGCACCGGCGAGAACGCGGACGCGGGCGGCAGGGGCTTCGGCTACACGTGGGGACGGGTGGTCACCCGGCTGCGCGTGCCGATCCTGCTGGCCGGAGTCCTCGGCCTCGGCGCGCTCACGCTGCCGGCCCAGGACCTGCGGCTGGCCCTGCCCGACGCCGGCACCGCCGCGCCCGGCACCCCGGCCCGCGAGGCGTACGACCTGACCAGCGAGGGGTTCGGCGAGGGCTTCAACGCCCGCCTGATCGCCGTGGTCTCCGCCGCCGACCGCGCGGCCACGACCGCCGCCGCGGGTGAGGCCGCCCGGGTGATCCAGCAGACCCCCGGCGTGCTGGCCGTGGCCCCGCCGCAGCCCAACGCCGCGGGCACCACCGCGCTGCTGACCATCATCCCCAAGGCCGGGCCCACCGCCGCGGCCACCGAGGACGCCGTCCACGCCATCCGCGCCAAGGTCGCCGCGATCGGCGGCGCCGAGATCGCCGTCACCGGCGCGACGGCCGTGGGCATCGACGTCTCCGACAAGCTCGCCGACGCCATGCCCGTGTACCTGCTGCTGGTGGTCGGCCTGTCGGTGCTGCTGCTCATGCTCGTCTTCCGCTCGATCCTGGTCCCGGTCAAGGCGGCGCTGGGCTTCCTGCTCACCGTCGGTTCGACCTTCGGCATCACCGTGGCGATCTTCCAGGAGGGTCACCTGGCCGGTCTGCTGGGCGTGGACGTGCCGGGCCCGCTGGTGAGCTTCCTGCCGATCCTGCTCATCGGCATCCTGTTCGGCCTGGCCATGGACTACGAGGTGTTCCTGGTCTCGCGGATGCGCGAGGACTACGTGCACGGCGACACTCCCCGCCAGGCGACGATCAACGGCATGGGGCACAACGCGCGGGTCGTCACCGCCGCGGCGCTGATCATGACGGCCGTGTTCGGCGGGTTCGTGTTCATGAACGACCCGATCATCAAGTCGATGGGCTTCGCACTGGCGGTCGGCGTGCTCGTCGACGCCTTCGTGGTCCGCATGACCCTCGTCCCCGCCGTGATGTCCATGCTCGGCCGCGCCGCCTGGTGGCTGCCCCGCGCCCTGGACCGGGCGCTGCCCGACCTCGACGTCGAGGGCGAGCGCCTGCGCCACCACCTCACCGCCCGCGCCGCCTCCCCGGAGCACGCCCTGTTGTAGGAGCGGGGTGTCGTAGCGGGCGCGGGGGCCGGAGGTCCCGTCCCTGCGGGACCTTCGGCGCTCGCACGCCTCGGCGTGGGAACGATGTCATGGAAGGACCGGCAGAGGGGAGGGCGTCATGATCGTCGTGGGTGTCGACGGCTCGCACGCCGGCATGGAGGCCGCCTGCTGGGCGGCCCGGGAGGCCGACCTGCGCGGCGTCCCCCTGCGCATCGCCAACGCCATCCCCGCCTGGGCGTGCTCGACCGCGCAGCAGGGTCCGTACACCAGCGTCGCGGCGTGGATGCGCGACGGCGCCGCCGCCGTGCTCGGCGCCGCCACCGAGCGGGTTCGCGCGGAGGCGCCCCGGGTGCCGGTCGACACCGCGATCCTGGCCGGCGACCCGCGCCCGGCGCTCGTCGAGGCGGCCCTGGACGCCGATCTCCTGGTGCTCGGCAACCACGGGCTCGGCGGCTTCCGCGGCCTGCTGCTCGGCTCGGTCGCGTACGGCGTGGCGGGTCACGCCCCGTGCGACGTGGTCGTCGTGCGGGAGGTGCCCTCAACGCCGCGCCCGGAGATCGTGGTGGGCATCGACGGATCGCCCGCCTGCGCCAAGGTGCTCGACTTCGCCTTCGCCGAGGCGGCGCTGCGGGGGACGGGACTGCGGGTGGTGCACGCCTACAGCTCACTGGAGGCGGGCGGCGGCTTCGCCCCGCTCCCCGACGACTTCGACGACGAGAAGGTCGAAGTGCGGATGGTCAGGGAGGCCCTCGCCGGGCGCCGTGAGCGCCATCCCGACGTCAAGGTCGTCGAGGAGGTCGTCCGGGGCCATCCGGTGGACGTGCTGCGGCAGGCGTCGGCGAACGCCGACCTGCTCGTCATCGGCTCCCGGGGCCACGGCGAGTTCACCGGCCTGGTCCTCGGATCGGTCTGCCAGGCCATGCTCCACTACGCGACGTGCCCCATGGTCGTCGTCCGTGCGCCGGAGCCGACCGGCTGAGCGGGCAGTCCGGATCGAACGATTCGCTCGCGGGCCGGACATGCGAACGCCCCCGGCGGCCCGGAACTCCGGGCCGCCGGGGGCGTTTTCGGCGTCCTACGCGCTCTTGCGCCGCTGCTCGCGCAGAATGGCGAGTCGCTCGTTCAGCACCTCTTCGAGGTCCTCGATCGAGCGGCGCTCCAGCAGCATGTCCCAATGGGTCCGCGGGGGCTTCGCCTTCTTCTGCTGGGGCTGCTCCGCGTCCACCCGCAGCGCCGGGCTGCCGCAGTAACGGCACTCCCAGTTCGTCGGAATCTCGGCCTCGACGGCGAGCGGGACGGTGGTGAGATGGCCCTTGGGGCACGTGTAGGACACCTCCTGGCGCGGGGCCAGATCGGTGTTGCGGTCGTTCTCGTAGCTGGTCGCGCCGAGCCGGGTACCGCGAAGTGCACGCTCGCCCATGTCTTTAAGCCTCCTGAGGTCCCCGCCTTCGAGGGGTTCGTTCGCCACCGCGTACAACGCCTGATACCGTGTGTGGATTCCCAGCCGAGACCTGATCCAATCGCGCTTTTTCCGTCCCACTGGTCTCAGATGTGGTCGGGCACCTCGTTCCCCGCCTCGCGGATGGCCTGAGGCAGGTTGACAACGGTGAGCAACACGAACCCGACGACGAAGAACACGATCAGCGAGACGATCGCGGTGCGATAACTGTCGGTGAGCTGGAGCGCCAGCGTGAGCACCAGCGAGCCGAGGAACGCCGAGCCCTTGTCACTGATCTGGTAGAGGCTGAAGTACTCCGCCTCCCGGCCGGGCGGGATGACCAGAGAGTACAGCGAGCGCGACAGCGCCTGCGTGCCGCCCATGACGATCGCGATGGCGAAGGCGATCGCATAGAACTGGACGGCCGCGCCCTTCTGCAGGAAGTAGGCCACCCCCACCACCGCCGTCCACACGACCAGGCTGGCCAGGACCGTGCGCTTGGTCCCGATCCTGGCCGCGATCCGCGCGAGCCCGAGCGCGCCGCCGACGGCGATGAACTGCACCATGAGGATCGCCCCGATCTGGTGCGTCTGGCTCAGCCCCAGCTCCTGGTCGGCGTACGTCGCGGAGAACCCGATCACCGTCTGCACGCCGTCGTTGTAGATCAGGTAGGCCGCGAGGAACAGCAGCGTGCGGGGATAACGCCGCAGGTCGGCGAGGGTCCGGCCGAGCTGGCGGATGCTGCCGGCCGCGGCCCGGGCCGCGGTCGCCTCGTGGACGGGCACCCGCCGGTTGCGCAGGCGCAGCATCGGGATCAGGGTGAACGCGCCCCACCACAGGCCCGCAGAGGCCAGGCTCACGCGGACCGCCAGGCCCTCCTCGACCGCGCCGGACAGGTAGAGCACCAGGTTGAGCGCGAGCAGCAGACCGCCGCCGAGGTAGCCGAAGCCCCAGCCCCTGCTGGAGATCGCGTCGCGTTCCTCCGCGCCGGAGATCTGCGGCAGGAAGGAGTCGTAGACCACCCGCGCCACGCCGAAGGTCACGTTGGCGACCAGGAACAGCACGCCGCCGAGCAGGTAGCCGCCGCCGGAGACGAGGTAGAAGCCGAGCGTGGCCGCCGCGCCCACGTAGGCGAAGACCCCGAGGATCTGCTTCTTGCGGCCGGTGTGGTCGGCCAGGGCGCCGGCGATCGGCATGATCACGATCTGCAGCAGCACCGAGATCGTCACCAGGGCCGTGAAGTACGCCTTCGGCCGCAGGTCGAGGCCCAGGAACGACACGAAGCCGTCCTCGCCGCCCGCCGCCGTCGTGGCGACCGAGGTCAGGTAGGGCCCGAGGAAGACGGTCAGGACGGTCGTCTGGAACGCCGAGTCCGCCCAGTCATACCAGTACCAGCCGCGTTGCTCGCGCCGCCGCGCGCCGGGGATCTCCTCCTGAACGACCTGGGGAGCGGTCATGGTCTCTCCTCACGGGGGTGGAGCGTCGCCGGGGCCGAGGGCTCTGCGGGGACAGGGTTCGGCGGGGGCAGGGTTCGGCGTGGACAGAGGATCAGCGGCTTCGGCGGGGCGTTCCGGGCCGGGTGAGATGGTCCGGGGTCACGGCTCGGCCGGGCGGGGGTGCCACTGCCCGCGTGACTTGAGCACGTCGCGCAGGCCGCTGATGTTGTCCGTCATGATCCCGTCGACGCCGAGATCGAGCAGATGCGCCATCGTCACCGGGTCGTTCACCGTCCACACGTGCACCTGCATGCCGATCGCGTGCGCGGTGCGCACGAGGGCGCGGGTGGTCACCCGCAGGCCGCGGAACCCGATCGGCGCCTGCGCGCACGGCACTCCCGCCCGGGCCAGCCCGGACAGCAGCCTGCCGTACCCGCCTCCCATCGCGGCCGTGCGCAGGGCGGCCAGGCCGCGCGGGCCGAGCGAGAAGCAGACCTCCCGGTCGATCGCGCGCCGGGCGCGGGCAAGTCGCACGTCGGAGAACGAGGTCAGGCACACGCGGTCGTAGGCGCGGGTGCGGCGGATCGCCCGGGCCAGCGGCACGATCGCGGCGCTCTCCTTGACGTCGATGTTGAACCGCACGTCCGGCCAGGCGCCGAGCAGGTCCTCCATCAGCGGGATCTCGTGCCGGCCGCCGATCCTGGCCCTGCGCACCTCGCGGTAGGCCAGCCGCGAGATGCGGCCGGTGCCGTCGGTGACGCGGTCGAGGGTGTGGTCGTGGAACGCCAGCAGGACGCCGTCGGCGGTCGCGTGCGCGTCGGTCTCCAGGTAGGTGTAGCCGAGCTCGACCGCCCGGGAGAAAGCGGCCATGGTGTTCTCGCGGGCCTCCGCCGCCCCGCCTCGATGCGCGAAGGCGAGCGGTCCGGGATGGTCGAGGAACGCGAAACGGCGATGCACGAGAGGAGTATGCCGGGTTCCGGCCATACAGTCAGCGCACCAAGGTGAACATTTGCGTCACAAGAGTCCCTTGTCATCTTCGGGGCGGATTTCCCGCTTCGGCGTGTCGCGGTTCAGTCCGTGTCCGCCGGCCCTTGTCCGGTTCGGTCTCCTGACAGGAGGTCGGCCAGGTGGGCGGCGATGTCGTCGATCGTGGGGTGATCCCAGGCCAGGGTCGGCTCGACCAGTAGGCCGACGGCCTCTTCCACGTCGACGCACAGACTGAGCGCGTGGATCGAGTCCAGGCCGTACGCGCGGAGCTTGACCGTCGGGTCGATCTCCGCGGGTGGCCGCCGGAGATAGACGGCCACCCGCTCGATCAGCCATCGGCGCAGGTCGGCGTGGGGCCCCGGATCGGGGACGGCGGTCATGCGACGGTCTCCAGCAGGTCGTTGAGCGCGGGTTCCAGTTCGGCGTACAGCGGGGTGAGGGTTCCGCTGAGGAACAGCTCCCGCATGTGGCGGCGGCGAAGCTTGCCGCTGGTGGTCTGCCGCACCGCGCCGCGGGCCACCAGCATCAGGCTCAGCGGGACGCCGAACTCCCGCGTCACCTGATCCATGACCCGGTCGGCCGTCTCGCCGAGGTCCCCCGGCTGTCCCCGCCGTATCTCCTGGACCAGTACGACATGTTCCCCGCCGTCACCGCGGCGGACGCCGAAGGCGGCGCTGCGCCCCGCGGCAGGGTTGGCCCGCGCGGCCGCCTCCTCCAGGTCCTGCGGGTAGAGGTTGCGGCCGTTGATGATGATCACATCCTTGATCCGCCCCGTCACGTAGAGCTGGCCGTCGAGCAGGAACCCCAGGTCCCCGGTGCGCAGCCAGCGGCCGTGCTGTGCGGAATCGCCGGCCCGGAAGGTGGCGCGGGTCTCCGCCGGGCGGCCCCGGTAGCCGAGGGCGACGCTGGGGCCCGAGACCCAGATCTCCCCGATCTCGCCGTCGGCGAGGGGGCGGAAGCCGTCCGGATCGACGATCCGCAGGTCGAGCCCGGAGACCGGGCCGCACGCGACCAGGGGCGTCCCCTCGGGCAGCGGGACCGCCCGATGCCGTTCCAGCGCGGAGGGGTCGAACCGCCGCACGGTCACGCCCTGCCCCTGGGGCACGCAGGTGACCATCAAGGTGCACTCGGCCAGGCCGTAGCCGGGATTCCAGGTGGTCGGGCGGAAGCCGGCGGGAGCGAACCGCCGCTCGAACTCGGCGAGCGTGCCGGCCCGGATCGGCTCGGCACCGCTGAGGGCCATGGTCAGCGTGGACAGGTCCAGACCGGCGAGTTGCTCGTCGGTGACCCTGCGGGTGCACCAGGCGTACCCGAAGTCCGGCGACACGGTCCAGTCCGCGGAGTACCGGCTGATCAGCTCCAGCCAGCGCACCGGCCGCGCGACGAACGCGGCCGGTGACATGAACACCAGGTCGGCGCCCGCGTGGAGCGCCTGTAATTGGAGGCCGACCAGGCCCATGTCGTGGTAGTGGGGCAGCCACCCGGCCAGCCGCCGCACCGGCGTGTTCCGGGCCAGCAACCGGAAGAGCTCCAGGTTGTGCAGCAGGTTGCCGTGTGAGACCTCGACTCCGCGCGGGTCGCTCGTCGAGCCGGAGGTGTACTGCAGATAGGCGATGGTGCCGGCGGTCATGGCGGGCGGGGTCCAGGCGTCCGGATCGGCGACGGCGGGATCGGCCACACAGGCAGAGAAGCCGGACAGCTCGGCCGCGTGCGCGGAATCGGTCAGGACCAGCCGCGCGCCCGCGTCCCGCATCAGTGCCCGCACGCGGTTCGCGTGCGGTGCGCCCGCGTCCGGCAGGGGAGCGGGGATGGCCGGCACCCGGGCGTAGAGACAGCCGAGGAACGCGACGGTGAACTCGAGCCCCGCCGGGTAGAGCAGCAACACCGGCTGATCGGTCAGGCCGCGTCCGGCGAGCCACACGGCGGTGGCGCGCGCCCGCCTGTCCAGTTCGGCGAAGGTGAGCCGGGCCGGGCTGCCGTCGTCCCGCACGAAGACGAACTCCCGATCGTCGCCCAGACGGGCCCGTACGTGTGTGACGAAGTCGGTCATTCGGGCAGCCCCTCCCGTACATACCAGGAGACCAGCCGGTCGAGGGTCGAGAGAGTGACGGCGGGCGGGGCCGTCGCATCCCGCCACTCGAAGTCGTAGTGGTGCCGGAAATAGGTCGCGGTGTATTTGGCCCGCATGTTGACCACCGCCTCGAACCGGCTGAACGGCCTGTCGCGGATCTCTTCGGGCGTGGCGGGAACCAGTTCGATCGGCAGGTGGGCGTTGATCACGTCGAACAGGTCGCGCACCGGCACGGTGGCTCCGCTCACCAGGTGGGAGACCGGACGCGCCCGGTCCGCGGCGGCGAGCGCGAGCAGCCGGGAGACCGTGGTGTCGACGGGGGTCAGATGGAGGTTGGCGTCCGGATGGCAGGGGAGGCGGACCCGTTCCCCGGGCGTGCGCCGGGCGAAGAAGGCGATCACCCGGAGGAAGTCGTACAGGCCGTAGTCGGTCAGCGCCCGCCCGGTGCGGGAGTGCCCGACCATCACGCCCAGCCGGGCCACCAGGGCGGCGCCCTCGCGGACGGACCGCGACCGTGCCAGCGCGATCTCCGCTTGGCGTTTGGAGTATTCGTAGAAGTTCCGGAACCGGTCCGGCGGAGCCTGCGACGGCCAGTCCTCGGGAACGGGGCCCTCGGTGTCGAGCCCGCACTGATAGGCCGTCCCGACGAGGACATAGCGCGAGCCGGGCCGGGCGTGCCGCTCGTACGTCGCCAGCGTGTTGGCCGATCCCGTCACGTTCACGTTCAGGAGCTCCTCCTCGCGGCGGGGGAAGAAGGTGACGAGCGCCGCGACATGCCAGTAGGTGCAGGGCTCGGCGAAGACCTCGGTGACAGGAAGGCCGAGGTCCGGCTCGTCCAGCGCCAGCCCGCGCACCCGGAGGCGTCCCGCCGGGGACTCGTCGAAGCCGAGGCAGCGCAGCGCGTCCGCGACCCGGCGGCGCACCACCTCGGCGGAGGCGCGGGCGAGGGCGATCACCTCGTCGCCCCGGGCCAGCAGTGAGCCGATGAGATGAGAGGCCACGAAGCCGTTGGCCCCGTCGATCACGTGAACCCGCACCACGGCACCTTCCCACAATCGGTAGCGGAAGGTAAAGTCACGGTCGCTCACGGTAACAGGACTGGGGAGGGCCCATGCTCAACGACCTGCAGCAGCGCAAGCTGACCCATCTGTTCACGCTTCTGGACGTGGACGACGACGGGACCATCGACAAGATGGACTACACCGCCTCGGCCGACCGGCTGGTGAACGCGTTCGGGTTCGCGCCGGGCTCCACGCAGTCGCAGCGGGTCCGGGACCGGTACGCGAGGCTGTGGGACGAGGTCACCCTGCCCATGGACACCGACGGGGACGAGCGCGTCGAGCTGAAAGAGTTCATGGCCGGGTTCCATCGGTTCGTCACTCAGCCCGAGGCGGGCTACCACACCCACGTCGCGCCGGTCGCCGACGCCTTCTACGACCTCATGGACACCGACGGAGACGGGAGGATCACCCGGACCGAATACCTGCGGATGGCCGCAAGCGCCTTCCGCATGTCGGAGGCGAACGCCGCCGCCGCGTTCGAGCATCTCGACCTGGACGGCAACGGCTCACTGAGCCGGCAGGAGCTGCATCTGGCCAACGAGCAGTTCTTCCGCAGCCCGGACGCGGAGTCCCACGGCAACTGGCTGTTCGGTCCGCTTCCCGAGTAGGGCCGAGCCGCCGTACGGCAGGGGAGAGGGCTCGCGGCGCGGCCGGCCGCGAGCCCGCACGTCGTGCGCTGGTCCGGGCGCGACGCCGGGGGCCGTCTCGGGGGGCGGCTACCCGGCGGACGACGCCCATTCCTGCCGCCTGGCCTCCGCCATCGCGATGGCCGCCGCGACCGCCACGTTGACGGAGCCCACCCGGCCGACCTGGGGGATGTAGGCCACCGAGTCGGCCGCCTCCAGGCAGGCGGGGGAGCAGCCGTGGTCCTCGCTGCCGAGCACCAGGCAGACATCGCCGTCGAGCTTGGCCTCGTGCAGGGGAACGGCGTCGCCGGTCAGCTCGACGGCGACCACCCGGAACCCCTCCTCCCTGGCCGCGCGTACGGCCTCGGTCACCGGGACCGGCTCGTGCCACTCGACCAGACGGTCGGTGCCGAGTGCGGTCTTCTGGGCCTTGGGGTTGGTGGGCGGGGTGGCGTTGCCGGCCAGCCAGACCGTCTCCACGCCGAAGGCGGCGCCCGTACGGAAGATCGATCCGATGTTGAAGGGGCCGGTCACCGATTCGAGGATCAGCGCGAGACGGCCCTCGGTGTTGCGGCGCCAGGTGCGGTTGAGCCGCTTGACGTCGGTCGGCTTGAGCTGCCTGCGCGGGTTCGGAGTGCTCATCGCTCCTTGCTTTCTCGCTTCTGGACCTCGGCGGGACGCGCGTCGACCCGCAGTACGCGGTAGGCGGACCGGGAGGCCAGCCGTGAGGTGGGCAGGCCCTGGTCGCTCAGCCAGCGCTGCAGGGAGTCGGAGCCCAGGTGCTTCTGCACGACCAGGTACGCGCTGCCGTCGGGGGTGAGCCGGTCGAGCCACCGGGTGAGCATCTCGTGGAGCGCGGCCTTGCCGATGCGGATGGCCGGGTTCGACCAGATGGCCCTGAACCTGACGTCCGCCGGCATCTCGTCGACATGAACCGACCTTACTTTGTCAAGGCCGGCGCTCGTGGCGTTCCGCGCGCACAGCTCCACCGAGCGGCGGTTGACGTCGACGGCCCACACTGTGGCCCCCGGCGCCCGCGACGCCATCGTCAGCGCGATGGGCCCGTATCCGCATCCGAGGTCGAGCAGGTCGCCCTCGGCCGGAGGCGGGGGCACGGTCTCCAGCAGCACCCGGGTTCCCGGATCGATCCGTTCGGGGGAGAACACCCCACGGTCGGTCTCCAGTCGCAGGTGCAGATCCGGGAGGACCAGGGTGACCGAACCGGGCCGGCTGGCCGTCTGGGGGCTCTCCTCGAAGTAATGGGCCACGTGCCCAAACGTACCAACGCCGCGGACCTGTGATCTCCACGCGTGCGGTCCGTGCCGCGCGTCCGTGGCCCTGGCGTCATCGCCGTTCGGTGAGTTCGGGCAGGGGCCGGGCGGCCCCAGGGCGTCAGGCGGGTCAGGGGATGCGGGCGCCCAGCAGCATCGCCGCCGCGGCGGCCAGCAGGCCCGCGACGATCGCCGCGACGAGGAACCGCTGGGTGATCTCCTGGTGCACGACCTTGTAGCCGAGCGAGGTGCCGATCTGCGCGTACACGTCGCGCAGTTCGCTGCCCGACTCCGCGGTGTAGGCCCGGCCTCCGGTGCCGTCCGACAGCGACTTCAGCGTGGTCTTGTTGACCGGCACCTGCACCGCCCGGTTGTCGATCGTCACCGTGCCCTCGGGCGTGCCGTACGCGATCGTGGACACCGGCACCTTGGCGCCGACCGACGCCTCGACGGCCTCGTTGACCGACCGTCCGGAGGTGTTGTCGCCGTCCGACAGCAGCACGATGGCGGACGGGGGTGGATCGGTGACGGCCCGCTGGTCGAACGACCTGATCGAGTCGAGCGAGTTGAACACGGCCTCGCCGATCGCGGTGCCGGGCCGGGTGGTGAGGCTGGAGATCGCGGTGTTCACGGCGGCGTGGTCGGTGGTGGGGGAGATCACGACGGCGGCCGATCTGGCGAAGGCCACCACTCCCACGTTGAACCGCTCGGGCAGGTCTCTCACGAACTGCTGGGCGGCCTGCTTGGCCGCGACGAGCCGGGTGGGCGGGACGTCGGCCGACTCCATCGACAGCGACACGTCCACGGCGACCATGATGGTGGCGCGGTCGCGGGGCACCCTCACCTCGCCTGCGGGCCGGGCGGCGCCGAGCACCAGCAGGCTCATCATGACGAGGAACAGCACGGCCGGTAGGTGCCGCCGCCAGGTGGGCCGCTCGGGCGCCACGAGCGACAGCAGCGCGAGGTTCGTGAAGCGCACCGTGTAGCGGCGGCGCGCGAACTGCGCCGCGACGTACGCCGCGACCATCGCGGCGACCAGGACGAACAGCCAGAGCCAGCCGGGGGTGAGGAAGGTCATGCGCCCGCCTTCCTGTTCGCGGCCCGGCGCAGCAGGTGGGAGGCCCGCCGCTGGCGCAGCACGAACTCGGCGATGTCGAACACCCAGTCGCGATCGGTGCGCAGCACCAGGTGGGCCGCCCCGGCCTGGCGCAGCGCCGCCCGGGTCGCCCGGCGCTGCTCGGCCGCCGCCTCGGCGTACCGCTCCCTGAGCGCGGACGACAGGTGGACGCCGCGCGAGCGCCCGGTCTCGGGGTCGGCGAGGGTGACGAACCCGACGTCGGGCAGTTCCAGCTCGCGGGGATCGATGATCTCCACGGCGAGCACCTGGTGCCGCGCGGCCAGGCGGCGCAGCGGCGGCTCCCAGGAGTCGGGCGAGTCGAGGAAGTCGGAGACGACCACCCGCAGCCCGCGCTTGCGGTGCGCCGTCGCCATCATCTCCAGAGCCTCCCCGAGGTCCACCGCACCCTGCGCGGGCGGCGCGCTGAGCAGCGAGTGCAGCAGAGCGTACAGCCGGGGCCGGCCGGGCTTGGCCGGAAAGCGGTGCACGTCGTCGCCGTACAGGATGTGGGCGCCGAACCGGTCGCCCACCCGGCTCGCCAGGATCCCGATCGCCCCGACGGCGCTGACGACCAGGTCGCGTTTCGACATGTCGGCCGTGCCGAACTCCATGCTGGCCGACAGGTCGGCCACCGCCCAGGTCTCCAGCTCCCGGTCGGCGATCAGGTCCCGCACGTGCGGGACCGTCGTGCGCGCCGTCACCGCCCAGTCCATGCGGCGCACGTCGTCCTCGCCCGGCACGTACACGCGGGTGTCGCCGTGGTCGCTGCCGGGCCCGGGGATCAGCCCCTGGTGGCGGCCCTGCAGCAGCCCGTCCAGCCGCCGCACCACCGTCAGCTCCAGCCGCCGCAGCGCCTGGTCGGGGTTCGCCCCGCTCATCGCATGCCCTGGTTCCACACGACGAGCGGCGGCGGCACCGACTGCAGGACCCGGCGTACGACGTCGTCGGGGTCCACCTCGTCGGCCAGTGCGTCGAAGGTGAGCATCAGCCGGTGCGACATGACGTCGACCGCCACGTCGCGGACGTCGTCGGGCAGCAGGTAGTCGCGTCCGCGCAGCAGGGCCAGAGCCCGCCCGGCGGCGATCAGCCCAAGCGTCGCCCGGGGGCTCACCCCGATCTCGATCGTGTCCTGCAGGTCGGCCAGGCCGTAGTCCGCCGGGGTGCGCGTGGCCATGACCAGCCGTACGACGTAGTCGGCCACGAGCTGGTGGACCGAGACCTCCTCGGCCAAGTCCTGCAGTCGCACCAGCGTGGCCGGGTCGAGCACCGGCCTGGGCACGGGCGGGCGCACGCTCATCCGCTGGAGGATCTCCAGCTCCTCGTGCGCGCTCGGATGGGACACGCGCACCTTGAACAGGAACCGGTCGCGCTGCACCTCGGGCAGCGGGTAGACGCCCTCCGACTCGATCGGGTTCTGTGTGGCCAGCACGACGAACGGCCGGGGCAGCGGGTGGGTGCGCCCCGCGAGCGTCACCTGCCGCTCGGCCATCACCTCCAGCAGGGCCGACTGCACCTTCGCGGGAGCGCGGTTGATCTCGTCGGCGAGCAGGAAGTTGACGAACACCGGCCCGAGCTCGACGTCGAACCGCTCGGAGCTCGGGTGGTAGACGCGGGTGCCGACGATGTCGCTGGGCACCAGGTCGGGGGTGAACTGGATGCGGGCGAACGTGCCGCCCACGACGGTGGCCAGCGTCGAGGCGGCCAGCGTCTTGGCGACCCCCGGGACGCCTTCGAGCAGGCAGTGTCCCCGGGCGAGCAGCGCCACCAGCAGCCGCTCGACCATGTGCTCCTGCCCGACGATCACACGCCGGACCTCGGCCAGCGCCTCCCGCAGGGCGTCCAGCGGGGCCTCGCCCTCCTCCTGCTCCGTCACGCCCTCGCCGGGCTCCGGGTCACTGCGTTCATCGGCAACGGTCATGCTCGTTATTCAATCGTGACTCGGCTGGAGAATCCATTTCTCTCCCATTTGCCCGTCCCAGCGCGTGCCACACCCCCTGACGCGCCCGTGGGTTCCGGATGTGGGGGTGTGTTTTGATGTGGGGGATGGTCACTCCGCTGCAGTACGGCGACCCGCCCCACGTGGGGCCGTTCGCGCTGCAGGCGCGTCTGCAGACGGCCCCGGCCGGGCTCGTCTACCTGGGCCAGGCGCCCGACGGCCGGGTGGTGTCGGTGGCCGTCCTGTCCAGCGGCGCCGCCTTCGACGCCGCCGCGAGGGACCGGTTCGTCACCGCGATCAAGGACGCGCAAGGCCGGACGGGTGTACGCGGGTGGGGCGCCTCCTTGGTCGACCGGGTGCGCGGCAGGGTGTCCCCCGACACGCCTCCCGTCCTGGCGATGCAGGACGGGCCCGCGCCCTGGGTGGCCGTGCCGTACGTGCCGAACGGCCCGGGGGCCGAGCGGTTCCTCGACCCGGTCACCGTGTCCGGCACGCTGATCGGGCAGCGGCACGGCCCCGACTTCGCGCATTACTGGCTGGGCGACCGCACCCCCGCGCTGCCGGCCCCACCCGCGCCGCCCCCGCCGCCGGTGGCCACCCGGCGCTCGGTCGTGCTCGCCTCGACGCTGCTGGCCACGCTCGTGCTCGCGCTGCTGCTGGTCACCTGGATGCTGCTGTTCCGCGGCGAGGACGAGCCGGAGCCGCCCCGGCCGCTGCCGAACACGCAGTTCGTGCCCACCCCGCCGCCCGAGCCCGCCTCGCCCGAGCCGCAGCAGCCCACCCCCGGCCCGTCCGGCAGCGGCGACGGCAGCCAGAGCCCTTGGCC
Organism: Microbispora catharanthi; assembly: GCF_006334915.2. Lineage (GTDB taxonomy): Bacteria > Actinomycetota > Actinomycetes > Streptosporangiales > Streptosporangiaceae > Microbispora > Microbispora catharanthi. Next base: position 38,765 of record NZ_VDMA02000024.1, on the reverse strand, counting down.
GGACGACCTCTTCGACGGCCGCGGCCCGATCTGACGCACACGTCAGGCACTGGTGAAGACCAGTGAGGCGTTGTGGCCGCCGAAGCCGAAGGAGTTGACCAGCCCGGCCGTCCAGCGGCCGCTGCGCGGCGCCCCGGCCACGAGGTCGAGCTTCACCTCCGGGTCCGGGTCGCCGAGGTTGCGGATCGCGGGGATCACCCCGTCGCGCAGGGCGAGAACGGTGGCGATCGCGCCCAGCGACCCGGCCGCGCCGCACAGGTGACCGGTCATCGACTTGATCGCGGTGACCGCGGGATGCGTCCCGATCGCCTCGGCGATCGACGCGTTCTCGGTCAGGTCGCCCGTGGGGGTCGAGGTGGCGTGGGCGTTCACGTGCCCCACGTCGAGAGCGTCCAGACCGGCGTCGGTCAGGGCGAGCCGCATCGCGCGCGCCTGTCCGGCCGCGTCGGCGGCGGTGATGTGGTGGGCGTCGGAGGTGACCCCGGCGCCGACGAGGGTGGCGTGCACCCGGGCGCCGCGGGCGGCGGCGAACTCCTCGCGTTCCAGCACCACCAGCGCGGCCCCCTCGCCCAGCACGAAGCCGTCGCGCCCCACGTCGAACGGCCGCGACGCCTCCTGCGGCGCGTCGTTGCGCGTGGAGACGGCCTTGGCCTGCGCGAACCCGGCCAGGGTCAGCGGATGGACGCACGCCTCCGCGCCGCCCGCGATGACCATGTCCGCGCGCCCGAGCCTGATGAGGTCCAGGCCCATCGCGATCGCCTCGGCGCCGGTGGCGCAGGCGCTCACCGGCGTGTGCGCGCCTCCGCGCGCGCCGAGCTCGATGCTGACCACCGCCGCCGGCCCGTTGGGCATCAGCATCGGCACCGTGTAGGGCGAGATCCTGCGCGGGCCGGACCTTTCGAGGATCTCGTTCTGGGTCAGCGTGGTCAGGACGCCGCCGACCCCCGTGCCGATCACCACGGCGAGGCGCTCGGGCTCGACGCCGGGCGCCCCCGCGTCCGCCCACGCCTCCCGCGCCGCGACCAGCGCCGCCTGCTGGCAGCGGTCGAGCCGTCGCGCCGCCACCCGCCCCAGCACCTCGGCGGGGTCCACCGGCAGCCGGCCGGCGATCCGTACGGGCAGGTCATCGGCCCAGTCCTCCTCGATCAGGCGGATGCCCGACCGTCCTTCCAGCAGGCCCGCCCAGGTGGTGGCCACGTCCGCGCCCAGCGGTGTGATGGCGCCCAGCCCGGTGACCGACACCCGCGCCCTGATCCCGTCTCCCATCGACGACCCCTTTTCTGTGATGGCCGCACCGACTCGTCCCCTACGGTGGTGGGCGAATCGCGCCGGAAGCTTCGGGTTTCCACGCTGTCAAAGCACCCCACCTCGGGCAGGCGTGACGATCAACCAAAAAGCCGTGGAAGATTTGTCGGTGCCGCGCAGCCCGCCATCGAGCCCCACTGCCGGCCACCGCCGCTCTCCACTGAATAGGCTCGGATGCGTCGCCACATGTCGAAAAGATCAGGGAGACCCGTAATTGGTGATCATCGCTCAAGAGACGGCGTTCGACGAGGCGGAGGTGTTCGAGCTCTACGACTCGGTCGGCTGGCACCCATGGACGCGCGATGTCGCTCGGGTGTGCCGGAGCATGGCCAACTCGCACCTGGTCATCACCGCCAGAGACGAGTCGGGCCAACTGCTCGGCCTGGCACGGACGGTGTCCGACGACGAGATCGTCTGTTATGTGCAGGAGCTGCTGGTCAACGCCCAGCACCACGGCAAGGGCGTCGGCCGCCTGCTGCTGGAGCACCTCAAGGACCGGTATGCGCATTGCCGCTACTTCGTCCTCACCACCGACCACGAATCCACCTCGGAAGGCCCCGCCAACCACGCCTTCTACCGTCGCCTCGGGCTGATCGAGCACCACGAGCAGGGCCTGTCGGCCTTCGGCCTGCGGGTGCGCGACCCGCGGAGCCTCTAGACCCTCTATTGAGGGTCCGCAGCAGGGACTCGTTCACGCGCGTCAGTCCGTGATGGTCGGAAGCTCGGTGAGGAACGGCCGCACCTCGAGCCACTCGTGGATCGGCTTGCCGCCGGCCCCTGGAGCGGCGGACAGCTCCCCGGCCAGCTCGACCGCGCGATCCCAGGACTCCACGTCGATGATCACCCAGCCGGCGATGAGGTCCTTGGTCTCGGCGAACGGACCGTCGGTCACCGGCGGGCGCCCCTCGCCGTCATACCGCACGAACGTGCCCTCGGGTGCCAGCGCCTGTTCGCCGACGTACTCACCCGTCTCCTCCAGGCGGGCCGCGAAGTCGCGCATGTACTGCACGTGCGCGTCGACCTCCTCCGGCGTCCACTGGTCCATCGGCACGTCGTTGACCGGTGCGGGAGCGCCCCGGTAGTGCTTGAGCAGCAGATACTTGGCCATCATGTTCTCCTCAGTGTGGTCGGGACCGTGTTCAGGCGCGCTCACGCTCGGCCCGCTGCCGGACCAGCTCCTCGACCGCGCTCGGCAGGGTCGTCTCGAAGTCGATCAGTTTCGCCCACGTCGGCGTCACCACGATCCGGACCATGCCGTCATAGAGCGAGCGGACCTCGGCCTCCCACTCGACCCGCTGCTCGGGCGTCATCTCGTACGAGCCGTTCATCTGGAGGTACTCGTCCGGGATGCCGTCGACGACGTCCAGTTCGGCCCGACCGCGGATCAGCAGGATCTTGGGCGGGTGCACCTCGGTGTCGATCGTCAGAGCGACCATCGGGTTCTCGCGCAGAGCCGGGAGCTTCGGGGCATTCTTCGTGGTGCACATGACGATCTCCGACCCGTTCCAGGTGAACGCGATCGGGACGTTCCGGGGCGTGCCGTCCTTGGCCACGTACGCCAGCCGGATCACGTCGCGTGCCAGCAGCTCTCGGCTGATCGGCCGGTCCAGAATCTCGGTGATCTCGCTCGCTCGCATAGCCGTCCCTCCAGGGTCGTTGTCGTGATCCGCCCCAGGGACGGAGCCGTCGGAGCATTCTCGACATCCGCCGGCCCCCGATTTCCCAAACTTTTCTGGCTGCCACCGCCATGGCAGCCATCCACACCGCCGAACCCGGCCGCCGCCAGCGCTCTCCGAAAAGGAGCGTGTCAGTGTCGGCTGGAACTTTCCCCACTCGCGCCGCCGAAGATGACATGCGTGGCGCAAGCGGTCTTCGGGGCCGGCTCCCGGATCGCGATGGCGGCGTCGGCGGCGGCTACCTGCTGAGTGCGTTGTTGGCGATGAGCGCGGTGGCGGTGTCGATGATGGTCTGCTCGGTGGGGCGGGGATGCCAGCCGAGCTGAGTGCGGGCCTTGCTGCTGTCGACGAGCCTTGTGCGGCCCAGCTCGGGGCGCAGCATCGCCATCTGCGGGTTCAGGTGGGCGAGGAGCTTGACGATGATGTCGGGCATGGTGCGCGTGGGCACCTTGGCGGCTTCGTCCGGGAGCTTTTCGCGCAGGGTCCGGGCGATGTCCTGGTACCACCAGAAGCTGCCCGACCCGAGGAAGCGCTGGCCTGCGGCGGTTGGGCTGGTCATGGCGAGTACGTGCAGTTCGGCGATGTCACGGACGTCGACGATGTTCCATCCGATGTTCGGCACGGCGGGGATCTCACGGGTGAGCAGGCGGCGGATGATCTCGACCGTTCCCGGTCTGTTCGACGCGCCCAGCATGGGGCCCTGCATGAACGTCGGAAGGACGGCGGTCAGTTCGAGCCCGGTGGCGGCGGCGAGATCCCATGCGTCGCGCTCGGCGAAGATCTTGGAGTCGGGGTACGCGCGAAGAGGGGTGCCGGACGGGGCGGTCCACACCGATTCGGTCGCGGCCGTGTCCGGGTCGCCGGTGTCGGCCGTGACGCCGGAGGAGGTGAGCACGGCGCGCTTCACCCCGGCGCGGGCGGCGGCGCCCAGGACGCGACGGGTGCCCTCGCGGGCGGTGGTGATGAGGTTCACGCCGGAGCCGAAGGGCATCGGCGAGGCGGTGTGCAGCACGTAATCGGCACCCGCGACCGCCTCGTCCCAACCGTCGTCGCGAAGAAGATCAACGGCCGCGAACTCGACGGCCCCGGCTGCCCGTCCGCCTGCCTGCTCGCCGACGGCAGCGCGCACCTGCTCCGCCTTGTCGAGGCCGCGCACGGTGGTGCGCACCCGGTAGCCGCGCTGGAGCAGGCCCGAGATCACCCAACCGGCCAGGTAACCCGTCCCGCCCGTGACAAGCACCGTCTCACCGGCGTGGCCGTCGCTCATTTAGTCCTCCGTAATCATTGAGTTTCTCATTGATATAGAGAGCGTATCATGGTCCCATGACCGTTGACCGTGACGTGGACGCACTGCCGGCTCACCGCTCGGACGTCGAGCGGAAGGCCGAGATCGTCCGTGTTCTCGTGGAGGTGGGAAACGCGGCGGACGCGGTCGTGGCCCAAGTCCTCGGCGAGTTCGGGGTGCCGGCCTCCGTGGCCGGCGCTCTGTGGGCACTCGCTCCGGGAACCGAGCCGCCGACGATGAGGGAGGTGGCGGCCCGGCTGCGCTGCGACCCCTCCACGGTCAGCCTCGCCGCCGACAAGCTCCAGGCCACCGGACTCGTCGTCCGCCAGCCCCACCCCGCCGACGGCCGCAAGCGCACCCTGGCCCTGACCGAACGCGGGCACGAACTCTGGGATGCACTCAGAACCCGGCTGCACGCCTCCGGCCTCTTCGTCGGCCTCGATGCGGAGGAACAGGGCACCCTGCTCGCGCTGCTCACGAAAATGCGACCGCCGCAGAGCCCGTACTCAGGATGAACTCGTGGCGTTCTCGTGGTGGGTGCCGGATCGTTGCGGGCGCGCTATCTCTGGGTCATGAGGTACGCGGCAGCCGGCGGGTGCACCCCGGCCGAGCAGGAGCGGCGCGAGCGGCCGCGCTTGGGGGCGGCGAAGCGGTTCTCGCGTGCGACATGACAGCACGCCTATCGCAGTGCTCCGAGGAGCTCCTCGGACGCGTAGCCGGCAGCCGCCGACAAGCCGGCCGCAACGGGGCCGCCAGGCTGGCTGCCCCTGGGAAAGGCCAGTCGGCAAGCCGGATTGCGGCCTTGGCGTTGGCGTTGGCGGTCGAGCGTGTGCTCAGGGGTCGCGTACGGTCCGCCCTGCAGACAGTGGGCTGATCCCGCCGCGAACTGCTCTCATTCGTCTTCTCCTCCCACGACCTCTCACGACGCGGAATCGCAGATGCGTGACGTGCGGCGACTCGTTCAACATGGTCCGTTCCAGCTCGATGTGGTCGGCGCCCAGGTTGTCGAACAGCCGGGTGCCCGCACCGAGCAGCACGGGCACCAGTTGGATCTGAATCTCGTCTACCAGACCAGCTTTCACGAACTGCTGGGCGATATTCGCCCCACCCATCACAAGGACGTTCTTTTCGCCCGCCGCCTCAACAGAACCTTTCCCATGAGGGTTCCTCCTTGCTGGTCTTCTGATCGAGACCTTGTTCTTGCAGCCGCCACCGTCATTCGTCGTCATCAGGCTCGCGGCGCTTCTTTTGGCCGGTCAGGCCAGATGAGCTTCCGTTCCGTTCCTGCGGTCTCTGGCCGACCGGGCGGGCAGGCCGTGTACGGCGGCCAGCACGAGCAGCGACAGCGCCGCCCCTGCCAGGAAGACCGGCCAGTAGCCGATGCGCGCGTTCAGCCACAGACCCAGTGGCAGGCACACGATCGACGGGACCGTGACGGCCAGGCCGTACAGTCCCAACCCCTCGCCGCGGCGCTCGGCGGGCACGAATTCGGCGATCGCGGCCGAACCCGCCACGGAGAGGATCCCGAGCCCCACGCCACGCAGCATGCAGACGCCCATCACGAGCGGCAGCGAGGATGATGCCGCCAGCACGACCGCCGGTGCCCCGAGCAGGATCAGGCCCAGCGTCATGGCCGCGCGGTATCCGTACCTGCTGAGCAGGCCAGGCACCGCGAACTCCACCAGCACGGTCGCGAGCATCATCGCGCCGGTGGACAATCCCGCGCCCACGCTGCCCGCGCCGGCGGTGGCCGTATAGACGGGGACGACCGGCAGCAGCAGGGAGAAACTGCCGCAGGAGCCCAGCGAAGTGATCAGCAACATGGCCACGGGGCGGCTCAGGATCGACTGCGGACGCGCGACATCCAGGAGACGAGCGTCGACGCCGGTGGACGAGTGCTATACACAGCTGCAGGCAGAGGGCTACATCGTCACGCGACCGGGTTCGGCTACCCGGGTGGCCTCCACCGAGCACCCGTCCACGACCGCGCCGTCGCGACCCTCACCTGCCGCGCCCCTCACGATCGACTTCCGGCCCGGCGTGCCCGACCTGTCCAGCTTTCCTCGCGAGCACTGGAGCCGTGCACTGCGCCACGCCTGCCGCGACGCACCCAGTGACCTGCTCGGCTACATCGACCCGCACGGTAGCCCGGCGCTGCGCGAAGTAATCGCCGCCTACCTACGGCGTGTTCGTGGTGCCGCCGCAGAGGCCACCCACGTGCTCATCTGCGCCGGCTACGCGCAAGGGCTGCAACTCGTCCTCCGGGCCCTGGCGAGCGAGGGCATGAGCGTCGTGGCCTTCGAGGACCCCAGTGACCCCGACCATCGCGCCATCGCCGCGATGCTGGGCCTGGAGGTCGTGGGTGTCCCGGTGGACGAGTGTGGAATCGACACCGGAGCGCTGGCGGCCACGAATGCACGCGCCGTGGTGCTCACACCCGCGCATCAATCGCCCACCGGGGTCGTGCTGGCTCCTGATCGGCGACAAGCTCTGATCACCTGGGCCGCCGCCCACAATGCGACGATCATCGAGGACGACTACGACGCCGAGTTCCGGTACGACCGCGAACCGGTCGGCGCTCTGCAGGGCCTGGCACCGGACCGGGTCGCGCTGCTCGGCTCTGTAAGCAAGTCACTCGCGCCCGCCCTGCGGCTCGGATGGATTGTGTCCCCACCCCACCTCGCTTCTGCTGTCGCCTATCAGAAGAAGCTGGGCGACCGGGGCTCACCGGTTTTCGACCAACTCGCCTTGGCCGACCTGGTGCAGTCGGGCCGCTATGACCGTCACCTACGTCACATGCGTACGCGCTACGCCGCGCGCCGAGCGGCCCTCGTAGAGGCGCTCCACCGGCACGCACCCAAGGTGGAGCTGCGCGGGCCGTCCGCCGGCTTCCACACCGTCGCACAGCTACCGACCGGCACGGACGAGCTTTCCGTGGTCGCGGCCGCCCGTAGGCGGTCTGTCGGGGTGTACGGGATGAGCACCTACCGTGTCGACCAGCAGACACGGCCCACGCAGCTCGTTCTCGGATTCGGAAACCTGACCGTGGACGCCATCGCTGACGGCATCGGAAGCATCGCCGACCTGCTGCAGGGCGGCTGACCGCAGAACCTGGCCCCAGGGGGCCGCGCAATCGAGGATTGCTCGCGCTCGACCTTTCGCAGCCCGTGCGTGGGCGTCCACCACTCGACGACGAGCATCGTGCCCTCGTTGAGGTGGGTGTGCACGACCTTGGCGATGTCGGCCTGGAAGGGGTCGCCGTCCGGTCCCTCAGTGACTGGTCCGGAAGCGATGGCCTGACCGGAGATCTTCGTCGCCGCCGTAGAAGGGCAGTGCTCGTTGCACAGTTGCGCGGGGAAGAAGACGCTTTCACACAATGCTGATTGTGTGAGGTTCCAAAGGGCCGGTATCCACGTCTTTCGACGCGAGTGACCGTCATCAGTGCATCGTGGAGATCATGCCGCGTCTCGTCTTCGGTCTCCGCCGGTTGCGCCGTCGCACGCTCTTCCGACCGGCCCGGCCCGTGCCGCTGTTTCCCATCAGCGTTGCTCTGGGCATCACTCTCTTCATGGCCGCCGCAGCAGCGGCCGGGTTGATCGCGCTCGCCCTGAGCTGGCTCGGCTGGCCCCGCCTCCCGCAGGGAAAGCTCGACATGACGAGCCTGCTGGAGATCATAAAGATCTCCCTCGCGGTGGTCGCCGGCATTGGGGGCGTCGTCGCCCTCGTTGTCGCCTACCGCAAGCAGCGCATCACGGAAGCCGGAGAGGCCCGGGAGCACGCGAGGCTGTACGCCGAACGCTTCGATAAGGCGACCGACAAACTCGGCTCCGAGAGCCCCGCGGTCCGCTTGGCCGGCGTTCACGCCTTGGCCTCTCTCGCCGACGACTGGCCAGGTGGTCGGCAGATGTGCATCGACGTCCTGTGCGCCTACCTGCGCATGCCACCCGAACCCGAACCCGACGCCGATCAAGACCCAGCTAATCACGTCACCTGGCGGGCCATGCGGGAAGTACGTGCCACGATCCTTCGCCTCATAGGGACGCACCTGCGCTACAACGACTCTATTTCGTGGGCTGGCGCCCACCTGGACTTCAACGGAGTCGTCTTCGACCACGGCGCCGATTTCATGGGCGCGCAGTTCTCGGGGGTGGTGTCGTTCGACGGCGCGGTGTTCTCCGGCGGCACGGTCTCGTTCAGTCACACGGGGTTCTTCGGCGAGCCGGTGTCGTTCGCCGGCGCGGAGTTCGCCGGCGCCACGGTCTCGTTCGATGAGGCGATGTTCTCGGGGGTGGTGTCGTTCGACGGCGCGGAGTTCTCCAGCGGCACGGTCTCGTTCAGCAATGCGAGCTTCTTCCGCGACACGGTCTCGTTCCATGAGGCGGTCTTCTCCGGCGGCACGGTCTCGTTCAGCAACGCGGAGTTCTGGAAGGGGCTGGTGTCCTTTGACGGCGCGGAGTTCTCCGGGCTGGTGTCGTTCGACGGCGCGGAGTTCTCCAGCGGCACGGTCAGTTTCGCTCGCGTGAAGTTCTCCAGTGGCGCGGTCTCGTTCGGTCGTGCGGAGTTCTCCGGCGGCGCGATCTGGTTCAACGACGCGGAGTTCTCCGGCGGCACGGTTGATCTCACCGAGGTTGCCGACTGGTCTCACCCACCCGCCGGGCTTCCTGAGGCGGCGGTGGGGCTACAGCTCCCGCAGTCCGTGCCGGCGGAGACGTCCGAACCCCGGGGACACGATGTTCGCCGGCCTGAGACAGGCGACGTGGGTGAGGAGACCGAAGTCGGTCCCGATTGAACGGCTGTGGCGCTTCATGTCGTTCGAGTCGCCTTCTGGAGTCTCCAGAGGACCGATCTTGGCTCCTGATGACGTTTCTTCTCAGGAGTCGATTCCGGACGCCGAGGCGCAGCAGTGGCTGCTCTCGCCTCCTGCACCACCTGCCCCGCGGTCGTCGACGCCCGGTCCGTCCGTGGACCGTGATCTTGATTAGTCTCTGGCGAGAGCTCGTGGCTTTGATGGTTCAGTTCTTGAGGCTCTCCAGGCCGTCTGCCAGGAGTAGCGGTGTGAATTCCACGACGCTGTGCGTGGCGACGTTGTTGAGGACGTACGGATCGCTGGCCAGGATCTGGGCAAGTTCCTCAGCGGGCATGTCGGTCGTGAGGTAGACGCCACCGACCAGGGGTACTTGCCGTCCGGCCACCAGGAGCAGCCGCCGGGTAATGAGGTCGTTCAGCCATTCGCCGTGGGCCGGCCGCCACTGATCTACGTCCTTCAGTGGTGCCGTGTAGGTCACTGTGACAACGAACATGCCCGGATTGTGACAGGTGAGGCGGGAAGGGCGCCTCCCGATTTCGATCGTGAAGGGGGATGTTGCGGGACAGAGTAGCGGAGCCGGTGCCCTGGTAGATGAGTTGTCTCTTGTCGTAGCGGGTGGCGACGGCCCGGTGCTGACGGAGCTTGTTCACGCAGCGTTCCACGGTGTTGCGTTCCTTGTACCGTTCGCAGTCGAAGACGGGTGGCCGTCCGCCCCTGGAGCCGAGTTTGACGCGGTGGGCGGCGTGGTCCTTCTTGACGGGGATCACCGCTGTCGAGGATCTACTCCCAAGCGAGCCGGCCCGCGAAGCGGGCGGCACCGGTCTCTCCCTCCAACTCGGCCGGTGCGGCACGCTCGCCAAGTTCAGCCGTCAGTGCACGAACCGCGATCGCGTACGCCCGCGCGGTGGTGGCTGCGTGGGCCGACTGCCGTCACCGGTGGAAGCATAAACGGATAGTTCATCCGATTGTGCTACCATCTCGCCTAACCGGATGAACTATCCGGTTATTTCGATGGAGGGGCTCATATGAAGACAGCTGTGGTCACGGCCGGCACCGGGGGCATCGGCTTCGAGACTGCACTGGGGCTGGCCACCGCAGGGTTCAAGGTCACTGTGGTCGGGCGCGACGCCGACCGGGGAGCCAAGGCGGTTGAGCGGATCAACGCGACGCAACCGGCGCACCCCGGCCGGTTCCTGTCCGCCGATCTCGCCTCGCTCGACCAGGTCCGCGCGCTGGCCGACCGCATCGCCGCCGACCACGCCGCGTCGGGGGAGCCGTTGACGGTGCTGGTCAACAACGTGGGGGCGATGTTCGCCGAGCGCGCGGACCTGGGCGGCGTCGAGGCGTCGTTCGTCGTCAACCACCTCTCGCCGTACCTGCTGACCGAACTACTGCTGCCCACGCTCACCGCCGGGGCGCCGAGCAGGATCGTGAACGTGACCTCGGGCGCGGTCGGCGTCGCCAAGCGGGTGTTCGACGCCGTCGAGCCGCCAGGCGCCTACTACGGCTTCCACTGGTACGGCCGCGCCAAGCTCGCCAACCTCGCCTACACGCTCGACCTGGCGAGGCGGCTGGACGGCATGGGCGTGTCAGTCTTCGCCGCCGATCCCGGAGGCGCCGCGACCGACATGACCAACGGCACCCTGACCGACCCGAAGATCGTCGCTCCTGCCCTGCGGCTGCTGTGGCCGCTGGTACGCCGCAAGTTCGAACGCTCCACCTCCGGTCCGGCGTCCGCGGCGGCCAGGCCCTCGATCACCGCCGCCGCCGACCACGCGCTGACCGGCCGGACCGGCCTCGTCATCGGGCCCCAGGCACACCCCGTCGCCCCGTTCCGTGCGGCGACCGACCGCCGCATCGCCGAGGCCGTACGCCGGCTCAGCGAAACCCACGCACCTCCGGTGGCCAGAGCGGATGCATGACCATCCCCAGGTGCGTCCCCAGCCGCCCACCGGTCACACGACCAGCGCCGCTCGCTCTCGTCGCTCTCTCGAAAAACACACCGAACTCCCACCGCAACCTTCGCCCGAGTGGACACCCGCACCGACCTGGCCGCCGCGATCCGGCACCAGCTCCACGAATCCGGACAGCACCTCCTGCTCGCCCAGTACCTGACCTCGTCAGCGCGCCGGTGCTCAACTCCCTCACGCCAGTCCAGGTGCGCACGGCCGCCGAGCAGACCGCCTCCGCCCTCCCACGCGGCACCGGAGGCCCAGGTCGACCGGTCCGCCGCGCCGCCGGCTCCTCGGCCAGGAGCACGACGCGCGCTGACAGCCTGCGGTGGGCAGGCCAGGCGGCCCGCCCACCGCCCGACAGCCAGGTCCCCCGGGAACGCCCGCATATGATCAGACGACGAGCCGGTGAACCAAGACGAGCAACCTGGATTCTTCCCACATGATGACCACACAGCTGCGCAAAGACGCCGCCCGCAACTGGGAGCGGATCGTCGCCACCGCCCGCGACCTGGTCGACCAGGGCGCCGTATTGCAGCTGAACGACGTCGCACGCCGGGCAGGACTCGGGGTCGCCACGGTCTACCGGCACTTCGCCACCCCCGAGGCACTGCTGGAGACCGTCGCCGCTCCCTGCCTGGAAGCCCTGGCCGCGCATGGCGAGCAGGCTCTGGCCGACGCCGACCCCTGGCGGGCGCTGGAGGGTTTCCTGTCCCGCATCGTCGAAGCACAGGTCACCGACCCCGCCCTGCCCCCGGTCGCCGCCGCGACCACGGACACCCTGCCGCGCACCACGGAACTCAAAGAGTCACTCGCGTCCGCCGGCACCACACTCCTCGGGCGGGCCCGCGACGCCAGAGTCGTCCGCTCCGACCTCGCCGCCGCCGACCTTGTCCCGCTCATGTGCGGCATCGCCCACGCCGTGACCGTCCACGGCGGCACCCCCACCGACCGGATCGATACCGCCCACCGCTACCTCGCCACCCTGCTCGAAGGCATGCGTGCCACACCGCCGAACACGTGAGCTCCAGGATCAAGGCACCCCGACAGCGGACATCCGCGCATCCGGTACGGCCCGGTGCTCGCACCTCACCGTGCAGTCGGCGGGATGCTCGATGTCATGTCGTTCTCCTCGGCGACCATGCCGGTGCTGCTCAGAGCTTTCTGCGCCTTCAGATCCAGGCCGGATGGCTCGACCAGGCGCTTGCCGGTGGTGACGCGGGTCGCCTCGCTCAGCGGGGGGAGACGAAGCCCGACTCGTAGGCGGCGACCACCGCCTGCGTGCGGTCGCGGGCGCCCAGCTTGGTCAGGACGTTTCCCACGTGGGTCTTGACGGTCTCCGTGCCGACGACGAGCTCGGCGGCGATCTCGGCGTTCGACATGCCGCGTGCCATCAGCCGCAGCACGTCCCCCTCACGCGCGGTCAGCCTGCCGATGCCGGGGACGGCGCGGGCGGCGCCGCGGGCCGCGACCAGCGAGCGGATGGCGGCGGGGAACAGCAGCGACTCGCCCGCCGCCACCACCCGGATCGCCTGGACGAGCTCGTCCGCCCTCGCCCGCTTGAGCAGGAAGCCGCTCGCGCCGGCCCGTAGCGCCTCGTAGACGTAGTCGTCGTTCTCGAAGGTCGTCACCACGACCACCTTGGGCGCGCTCGCCGCGGCGGTAAGGGCCCGCGTCGCCTGGATGCCGTCCACCGCGGGCATGCGCACGTCCATCAGGACGACGTCGGGCCGGAGCGAGCGGGCCAGCGACACCGCCGCCGCGCCGTCGGCGGCCTCGCCCACGACGCTCAGGCCGGGCTCGGACTCGATGATGATCCGCAGGCCGGTGCGGATCAGGTCCTCGTCGTCGGCCAGCAGCACCCCGATGCTCGTGTTCATGTCCCCGTCCGCCCCTCACCGGATTCCTCGCCCATGCCCTCGCCCGCGCTGTCGCCGCGTGTGTCCGGGAGCAGGGCGGCATCCGCGCCCGGAAGCGGGACGCGGACCTCGACCCGCCACGTCTCGCCGTCGCCTTCCGCCTCCATCCGGCCGCCGAGCAGCGTCACCCGCTCCCGGATGCCGTCCAGCCCGTGCCCCGCCCTGCCGCCGCTCCTGCCGCTCCTGCCGCGCCGGCGTGGTCCGGTGGGGCCCCGCCGGTGATGCGCACGGACCTCGTTGCGCACGCACATCTCCAGGACGCGGTCGCGCACCTCGGCGTCCACCTCGATCGGGCCCGTGCCGTGCCGGATCGCGTTGGTCAACGCCTCCTGCGCGACGCGGTAGGCCTCCCGGGAGATCACGGGAGGCACGCCGGACAGGTCGCCAAGCCGCCGGACGACCGGTCTGTCCCCGGTGACGGCGGCGTCGAGCAACGCGGGGAGGTCGCCGAGGGACGGCTCGGGGGAGGCCCGCCCCGCGCCCTCCCGCAGCACGCCGATGACATGGTCGAGCTCGTCCAGCGCGCTCCGGGCGGAGGTCTCGATCGCCTCCAGAGCGGCCCGGGCGGCGGCGGGGTTCCGGTCGAGCACCCGGCCCGCGGCGGCGGCCTGCACGGTCACCACGCTGAGGGCGTGGCCCACCGAGTCGTGCAGCTCCCTGGCGAGCCGGTTGCGCACGGCCAGCCGATGGGCCGCCTGCCGCGCCAGGGCGAGCCGGTCGGCCGCGGACGGCCCGAGAAACGCGGGGGCCAGGCGGGCGAGCAGCGCCCCGGCGCCGACCGCGAGGAAGAGCAGGCAGACGAGGACGGCCAGCCCGGCAGGCGGACCCCACATCGTGGCCCAGCCGGCGCGGATCCCGCGGTCCACCAGCCCGAGGTGATCCCCCGCCAGCGGGAGGACCGCCAGCCAGACCGTGAACGGCACCATGGCCAGCGTCACGCCGCTCACCAGGCCGCCGATCCCCAGGTGCAGGGTGAACCACGCCGCGGTCCGGCGGCGTTCCGACCATGTCCGCCGGACCGAAGACGGCGGGGTCTCGACGGCCGCGCCCAGCAACGTGCGGGCGGCGGCGACCTCGAAGGCCCGGACCGGCAGGAACAGCCCCGACACGGCCACCGCCGGGAGCACCCCGATGAAGATCAACGGCTGCACCGACAGCAGCGGATCGCCGACGTCCGGCGTCGGACGCCACAGCGCCGTCGCGACCTCTCCGGCCATCATGTAGGGCATGAGCAGGGCCCCGCCGACGATCAGACAGGCCCACCTGCGGTAGGTGACCCTGTCGATCAGCGGGGCGAGGACGCGGTTCACGGTTCGATGCTCCCGCACTCGCGGCGCATGCCGTGCCGTCCGGTCACGGTCTGTGGACGAGCACCCGCCACCCGTGCGCGGGCACGAGAGCGGGATCCTCGTCCGGGCCGCCCGCCCCGGCGCAGCTCTCCGCGACGGTCAGACGGGAGACGTCCACGGGGAAGCGGTAGGCGTCGTCGCCGATGTTGAGCAGCGTGACGACTTCTCCCGTCCCCGCCTGGCTGCGCAGCGCGAGGGCCCTGTTGGCGACGTGCTCGGCCTCCGTACGAGCCCGGACCAGCCAGGGGTGCCGGCGGCGCAGCCCGACCAGCCGCTGGTGGAGCCGGTAGACGGGCATGCCGTGCGACGCCAGGTCGTCCGGGCCGTCAGGGAAGGCGGGCCGGATCGCGTCGTCGCCTCCGGCGCGTTCCTCCTTGATCCCGAGGAACGCCTGCTCGTCGCCGTAGTAGAGGCTCGGCACCCCGCCCACCGTCATCAGGACGGCCAGCGCGTGCCCCAGGTGCCGCGGATCGGCGAGCCTGCTGGCCAGGCGCGTCACGTCGTGGTTGCCGACGAACGTCATCGGCGCGAACACCTCCAGCAGCCGGTTGTGCCGGTCGAGCGTCCAGGCGAGTTCGAAGAAGTTGCCGTCGTTGAGCGAGCTCCAGATGGCCTTCCACAGCTCGTACTGCGTCACCGAGTCGAGCCCGCCCTCGGTCACGTACGCCGCGTAGTCGCCGTGGATCACCTCGCCGGCGAACCAGGCGTCCGGATGCTCGCGCCGCACCCGGGTGACGGCCTCCCGCCAGAAGGCGCGCGGCACCGCGTACGCCGCGTCGAGCCGCCAGCCGGACGCGCCGCGGCCGAGCCAGTGGCCCATCACCCGTACGACGTGGTCGAGGACGGCGGGCTCCGCGTGGTTCAGCGCGACCAGGTGGTCGTGGCCCTCGAACACGGCGACGCCGCCGGCGCCGTCACCGGGACGGAACCAGCGGGCGGCGGGGGAGTCCGGCCCTTCCGCGAGTGCCCGCGTGAAGACCGGAAACCCCCTGCCCACATGGTTGAACACCCCGTCGAGCAGCACCCGCAGCCCGCGCCGCCGCGCCTGCGCCACCAGGTGGTCGAAGTCGTCGTCGTCCCCGAGCCGGGGATCGACGCGGAAATGGTCCACCGTGTCGTACCCGTGCGTCTCGGACGCGAAGATCGGGCCGAGCTGGAGACCCGAACAGCCGAGGTTCACGGCGTAGTCGAGCCAGCTCTCCAGACGCCGCAGCCGGTGCCGGACCGGCGTTTCCCCGGGTGCCGCCGTCAACGGGGCGCCGGTGAAACCCAGCGGGTAGACATGCCACCAGATCGCGTGGTCGCTCCACGACGTCACATCCGCTCCTCATCGCTCGTCCCTCTGGTCACAGTGTCGTCGTCGCGGCCCCCTCCCGTGCCGGCGGCCCCTCGACACCGGCGTGCCGCACCAAGGCGGGACGCCCCCGCCCGCAGGCGCGGCAGACGCCACGCGTGCGGTAGTGGTAGCCGACGGCCGCCGTCCCCATCGTCAGCCCCCAGGCGAGGAACCAGGGATAGATGACGTCGAACACCCAGGGGGAGACGCCCTCCAGGGACGGCTTCGCGAGGCCGAGGGCGACCGCGACGCGCAGCCCCGTGCCGAGGACGCCGACCGGGACCAGCATGACGCTCCCCACGAAGGCGGCGGTCAGCGGCATCCACCGCGGCATGCGCAGCGGCGGCCGCCAGGTCCGGGCGAAACCGAGCCCGAGCGCCACGCCGATCAGCGCCAGCACCCCGGTGTCGCCCAGCCCCGGCGTCCACAGGTGCACGTCCCCGAACGCCCGGGGATCGGCGAGGCCGAACGTGCCCCCGAGGCCCCACTGCACCTTGAGCGCGCCGTAACCGGCCGCGAGCAGCACAGTCAGGTATCCGGCGCGGACGCTCAGCCTCTGCCACGATCCCCGGGCCGGCCACGCCCCCCGGCCCCCGCCGGCGGGGGGCGTGTGGCCCGCGTCGTCGCGGCCTTCGGGCTGAGCCGCGTCGTGGCCCGCAGGCCGGCCACAACGTGCGCACGCGCCGCGTGCGCGGCGGCGACGCCGTACGGCGGTCACGAGGAGCGTCGTGCCGGCGGCGAGCGCGGCGGCGCGGGCGGCGGCCATCGGCCAGTCGAAACCGAGGTCGACGACGCCGCTCTCCCCGGTGACCGCCGCGATCGCCGCCATGATCCCGCCCACGATGTCGAAGGCGATCCCGCTCGCTCCGAAGCCGGCCAGCGCGAGACCGGCCACCGCCGCGGCGCCGGTGGCGAGCGCGCCGGTGCGCGCGGGCGGGGACTCCCGAAGGTGTGTCGTTTCCATGACTCCAGGCTCGTGGTCGCGTTCTCGCCGGGCCTCCCCACCGGGCGGGACGCGCCTCCCTCGCATGGGGGAAAGTCGCTTGAGCCTCACGTAGCGTGAGCTTTTAGCGTCGGTGGCATGGAGATCATCGTTCACGACACGGCCACCGCGATGGCCGATCTGCTGGCCGCCCCCCTCGCGGAACGGCCCGCGGCGCTCACCGGAATGCTGCGCCCGATGTGGGACGCCGTGCCCTGGATGCCCGTCGCCGACGTCGTCGGCATGCACCACAAGGGCTCCGGGTTCCGCGTCGACCGGGACGACGAGCGCTACCTGCCCGCGTTGCGGCGGATGCGCGACGCGGGGGTGTGGGAGCAGGTCGGCGACGCGCTCACCGCCGCGTGGAGCCGCCAGCGCGAGGCCGTGCCCGGCATCCGGCACCCCGAGACGCTGCAGGTCTACATCGTCCTCGGCGACCCGGACGCGGAGCACCTGGTGCGGCGCAACCACGGCTACCTCGGCATGAGCGGCAAGGGCCTGGTCTACCTCCTCGTCTGGCCGACGGAGGACAACGTCGGCCGCCTCGGGCACTGCGCCGTCCACGAGCTCAACCACAACGTCAGGTATTCGAACGTCGTCTGGGACCCCGCGACCGTCACCCTCGGCGAGCAGGTCGTCTCCGAAGGGCTCGCCGAGGCGTTCGCCCGCGAGCTGCACGGACCGGAGGGGCTCGGGCCGTGGAGCGCTTCCCTGGCCGGGCCCGCGCTCGACACCGCGTACGCCACGATCACCGGGGCCCTCGACCTGACCGGCATGCACAACTTCGCCGCGTACGTGCACGGGGACGCCACGGCGGAGCTGATGGGGCAGCCGCCCGTCGGCCTGCCCGACCACGCGGGCTACCCTGTCGGGCTGCGGATCGTCGACGCCCACCTCGCCGCCTCGGGGCTGACCGCCGCCGAGAGCACGGCGTTGCCCAGAAAGGAGATCCTGGCCAACGCCGGGCTGTCCGCCGCCCGCTAGGCTCGCTCGTCGAGCCTAGGTCAAACGGGTGCAAAGGGGGACGGAGCCACATGGGTGCCGGACAGGTCGTGCTCCTGCTCCTCGCCGCCGTGGCCGCCGGATGGGTGGACGCCGTCGTCGGCGGGGGAGGGCTGCTGCAGCTTCCGGTGCTGCTCCTGGCCGGTCTCACGCCGGTCCAGGCGCTGGCGACGAACAAGTCCGCCGCGATCTTCGGGACGGGCTCGGCCGCCGTCACCTACGCGAGGAAGACGAAGCTCGACCGGGCGGTGGCCGTGCCGGCCGCGGCGCTGGCGGTCGTGTTCGCCGGCCTGGGTGCCGCCTCGGCGGCCCTGCTCGACGCGGACGTGCTGAAGCCACTGGTGATGGTCGTGCTGCTGGGTGTGGGGGCGTTCGTGACCCTGCGGCCGGGGTTCGGCCGCCTGCCCCACCCGCACCTGCGTACGCGTGCGCGGGTGGTGACGGGAGTCGCCGTGGCGGGCGTCGGCATCGCCTATTACGACGGCATCGTCGGGCCGGGCACCGGCACGTTCCTGCTCATCGCGTTCACCTCGATCCTCGGGATGGACTTCGTCCACGCCTCCGCCACGGCGAAGGTCGTCAACACCGGCACCAACCTCGGCGCGCTCGTCGTCTTCGCCGCGCAGGGCCACGTGGTGTGGGCGCTCGGCCTGGCCATGGCCGCCTGCAACATCGCCGGAGCGCAGATCGGCGCGCGGATGGCGCTCAGCCGGGGCGCGGGGTTCGTCCGCGTCGTCCTGCTGTGCGTGGTGGCCGCCCTGGTCGCCAAGCTCGGGTACGACCAGTTTCTCGATCGATGAGACCGCCCAGGCCGAGCCCGGGGCCGGCGCCTCAGCCGTGGGGTTCCACCATGACCTTGAGCCCGCGCCGGGAGACGGCGGCGGCGAAGGCGTCCGCCGTGGCCGCGAGCGGGAAGTGGTCGGTGACCAGCGACGACACGTCCACCGACCCGTTCTCGACGAGGCGGATGGCCCGGGGATAGGTGAGGTTCATCCGCCGGACCAGCGCGAGCGTGAGGCCCTTGCGCCGGGCCAGCGACGCGGGGAACGACGTGCGGTCCTCGTCGGGGATGCCGGCCAGCACGACCCGGCCGCCGGGCCGGGCCGCGGTCATGGCGACGCGCACCGCGTCGTCGTCGCCCGCCACCTCGAAGGCCACGCGTACACCGAGGCCGTCAAGCCCGTCGATCCCGGTCCACGCGGCGGGTCCCGCATCCTCGGGGGACAGGGCGTGGTCGGCGCCGAACCGCAGGGCGGCGGCGCGGCGGTGCGGCAGGGGATCGACGGCGACCACCGTCGAGGCGCCGGCGAGCCGGGCGAGCCGGACCACCAGCAGCCCGATCGGCCCGCACCCGACGACGGCGACCGGCGCCCCGAGCCCCACATGTCCCAGGTCCACGGCATGGATCGCCACACCGAGCGGTTCGAGCATGGCCCCGTCGCTGTCGGAGAGCGCGTCGGGCAGCGGGTGCAGCAGGTCGTCGGGCCAGGTGAGCCACTCGCGCAGGCCGCCGTCGAGCGTGCCGTGCCCGGCGAAGCGGACATCCGGGCACAGATTGCCGTATCCCGTCGCGCACACCCCGCACGTACCGCAGGGGATGGCGGGGTCGACCGCGACCCGGGTGCCGTGCCGTGGGCCGCCCTCGATCACTCCGGCGATCTCGTGCCCCACGACGAGCGGATCGTCCAGCACCGCGTCGCCGATGCCGCCTTCGGAGTACCAGTGCAGGTCGGAGCCGCACAGGCCGACCGCGGTGACGCGTACCAGGCTCTCGCCGGGCCCGGGAACGGGGCGAGGTTCCTCGGACAGCCGGATGTCGCCCACCTTGTGCAGCCGGGCGGCCCTCACGGCCTGGTCTCTCGCGCCATCACCGCTCCCCCTCGATCCGTCCTCCACCTTGATCGTAACCCTGCGCCCCATCGGGGGCTTCGCCGGCCTTGGCCATCGAACCTCCGCCGTCACCGGTGTTCGGCGTGCCGGCGGGGGCCGGCGTCAGAAGCGATAACGCAGGATCCAGCCGGGGTTCCTCCACGCGGGGACCAGGCCGATCAGGGCCACCAGCAGCCGGTAGTACAGCGGGGAGCGTCTGAGCAGGGCGGCGTCACCTGGGCTGCCGACCTCCGCGAGGCGAAGCCGGCGATGGAATCCTTCGACGTCGCGCGGGTCGTCGGGAAACCATTGTTCGGCGATCCCGAACTTCGTGAAAAGCGGCACCGGCCGTTTCTCACGCTGCTTCCTCACCACAGGGGAGGTGATGTTGAAGCAGATCTCGCCGCTGGGAAAATGCTCGACGATCTGGGTCAGGATCCGCCGTACGTCGTGTTCGGGGAGGAAGTTCAGCAGGCCGTCGGCGACCACGATCGCGGGTCTGTCGCGCGGGACGGAATCGAGCCAGCCGGGCTCGGTGACGGATGCGCCGACGGCGGTGTGACCGGGACGCGGGGAGTACAGCCGGCCGGCGATCTCGACGATGTCCGGGAAGTCCACGTCGTACCAATGGTGGCCGTCTCCCGGCTCGATGCGCCGGACACGGCTGTCGAACCCGCAGCCGATGTCGAGGACGACCGCGCCCGGCGTCCGGCCGAGGAATGCCCTGACCCAGTCGTCCATCATCCTCGAGCGCACCCCGACCGCGAAGCGTCCGAGGCCGAGCGGCTTGAACTGGTCGAAATCGAAGTCCAGCAGGTCGATCGCCCGCTGGGCCCACTCGTCGCCGAGGATCGGATGCCGGTCCCGGCTGTCGAGCCAGCGCAGGTAGAGCTCCAGAAGCGCGGTGACGCGCACTCCCGTGAAGTCGACGGGGATCTTTCGCATTCGGTCCTCCCGGTGATCACACCGGTCGCTCGTCCCTGCGGTAACCGGTCTGGTGGAGCACGGCCAGCAGAAAGTTCCGGATCTCGTCCTCGCTGCTGGTGTCGGGCTGGGTGGTGAGGTGCGTGCCGACCGCGCCGGTGAGAATCGTCTGGATGACACCGAGGTCGGCGGAGGGGGGGAACCTTCCGCGATCACGCGCGTGCTCCAGGCTGGCGCGGATCGCCTCCTCGCGCCGCCGGATGCTTGCGTTCCAGTACGCCTCGCGCAGGGCCGGGTAGTCGTGGAGCGACGTCATCAGCCGGCGGGTGAGCTGTCGTAGCCGGGGCCGGGCCAGGTGGTGGGCCCATGCGGCGAGCATCTGCTCGATGTCGACCGGCTCCGGCGGCGGGGGCGACGCGTCCTGGCCCGCGCCGATCGCGGCGACGAGCAGCCGGATCTTGTCCGGGAACCGCCGGTACACCGTCGCCCGGGTCACGCCGGCGCGCCGGGCGACCTGCTCGATCGTGACCGCGTCGATCCCGCGCTCGATCAGCAGATCCACGGCTGCCGCGAGGATGGCCCCGTCGATGTCCGCGCTTCGCGGACGCCCCGGCGGCCGCTCTCGCTCCGCTTCCCCCATGTTATTTACAATACAGTACAGCTCTGTATTGTAAATGCCTCGGTGTGGTCGGTTGGGGCTCGGACGGCTGTCGACGAGCACAACGCGCTCGAGGCGGTCCGGTTGCGCGGGAGTCTCTGCGGCCGCTGAGGGCGGCCAGGAGCGAGCGGAGCGGTCCGGGCATGCGGGAGACGAGCCGGGGAGCCAGGGGGAGGACGGGAGGGCCAGAGGAAGGAGCCGGGCGGGGACGGACACGCCGAGGGCCGGGCCCTTCCTGCCGGGCCCGGCCCTCGGAACGTTCCCACACGGGGTGCTACGACCGGGCCTGCCCGGTCATCTGCCGTGCCTGGTCGCGGGTCTGCTCGGTGACCTGGCGCGCCTGGTCGCGAGCCTCCTCGCCGGTGGTCCTGGTCGCCTCCGCGGCCGTTTCACGCACCTGCTGGACCGCCTGCCTGGCGTCCTCGCCCACACGCTGCGCGGTCTCCTGGACGGCCTGCTTCACCGGCTCGACCATCTCACCGGCCCGGTCCTTGACCTGCACGGCCGCCCGTTCCTCGGCGGAGGTCTTCGGCAGCAGGCTCGCGGCCAGCAGCCCCGCCCCGAAGGCGATCAACCCCGTGGCGAGCGGGTTGCCCTGCGTGCTGCGCATCGCCTGCCGCGGCGCGTCGCGCACGGTCTGGGCGGCCTGCTGGGCGCCGTGCCGCACCATCTCGCCCGCCTCGGCGGCGGTGCCGCGGACCGTCTCGCCCGCCTGTGCCGCCGCGTCGCGGACCGTCTCACCGGCGTGCGCCGCGGCGTCCCGCATCGTCCCCGCGGCCTCACCGGCCTGGTCGCGAACCGTGTGGGTGGCGTGTGCCGGCACTCCCATCACCTTCTCCCTCACCGATTGCGCCGCCTGGCGCACCCTGTCCGTACGGCGCCGCACGATGCGCGCCGGGCTCGTCCGGTCGGCGAGCCGGTCCACGTCGGCGGCGAGTTCCGCCCGCGTGATCTCGATCTCGGCCCTTATCTCCTCTGGGCTCGCGCCCATCGCACGTCCTCCTTCAGCGTCTCGATGGTCTGCTCGGGCGTGGGGTTCACCTCGCGCATGCGCTCCCTGCCCCGTGCGAACAGCACCCCGCCGATCACCGCCCACACGGCCGCGACGATGAGCGCGGCCCAGGCCAGGTCCATGACGTTGCCGAGCCCGAACACGACGGCCAGCGTGACGAGGAGCGCCACCATGTATCCGGCGAAGCCGGCCCCGCCGAGCATTCCGGCGGCCTTGCCGGCCTTGGCGGCCTCCTGCCGGATCTCGGCCTTGGCGAGCTCCACCTCCTGGCGGAACAGCGTGGACAGGTCCTCGCCGATCTCCCCGACCAGCTTGCCCAGTGAGGGCTCGGCGGGCGGGCTGGGGTAGCTCATCGCGGGCCACCTCCGTTGCCCGGCGTCCCCGGATAGCCGTCCGCGTGGCCGTCGGGGCGGCCGTCCCGGATCTCCTCGGACGGGTAGCGCGCGCCGGTCGTGTAACCGGTCCCGGTGCCGTCGCGCGTTCCGTCACCGGCTCGATAGCCGTCGCCGGTGCCGTACGACGGTGAGGCGGTCACGCCGGTTCCCGGGCCGCCGGTGCCCGTGCTCCCGCTCACCGACTCTCCGACCAGGGTGTGCTGCGTGCCCGTGCCGTACGTCGTCGGCGGGCGGGTGCCGTACGGGGCGGACGAGGGCGATCCGGAACCGTATGCGGCGCCGCTTCCGTCGGCGTCGGTGCCGTATGCGGTGCCGGAGTCGAACCGCCTCGCCGCACCGTCGGCGTGGGGGTCCTCGGCCGAGGCGACGGCCTTGACGGCACGTCCCACGAGGAAGCCCGCGACCAGGGCACCGGCGAGGAACAGCCCAGGGCGACGCCGCGCGAAGTCCTGTACGTCGCGCACCGCGCCGTGCAGGCCCTCGGTCTCCAGGTAGTCGGCGGCGCGGTGACCCTGCTCCGCGACCTGCTGGACCACGCCCCGCATGGGGGAGTCGGGCTTGGAGTTGTCGCCGATGGCCTCCAGCTCGCCGGTCCACTGCCGGATCGCGCCCGCCGCGCGCCTGCTCTGGTGCCGCGCCTGCTCGTCGGTGTGCCTGCGCAACTGGTGGAGAACCTGCCGAGTCTGCTCCCTGGCCTCGTGGGCCACCGTACGCGCCTGGTCCTTGGCGGTGACCGCCACCTCGCCGGCGGCCGTCCTGGCCTCGTGCGCCGTCTCCTGCGCCGCCTGCCGGACCTGCTGCGCGGTGCCCTGCTGCGGGGCGCCCTGATATCCGGTCCCCTGCTGTCCGGCCTGCTGCCGGCCGGCGCCCTGCGGCAGCTCGCTTCCCCCGGCGTATGTTCGCGTCTCGGTATGGAAGTCGCTCACTGAAGCCTCCTTGGGTCGAAATCGTCCCTGGAGCGGCGAGCTACCCCCGAAGTCCGAACGGACGCACAAATTGCTCAAAAAAGTCAAAAAGGCGTATAGGCCTGGTCAAGTGTCCTGCGTACAGGCCTGAACGGGCGGGGCGGGGGCGGTGCGGCACCCCGGATGGGAGGCCGGGGGCGTGCCCGGCACGCGGTTGGGAAACGGCGGCCTCTCTTCGGCGGAGATGCGGGAAAGCGAATTGGAGAGCGCTTTCCCAGAGCCTGGACCCCGATGACCACCCTGTCAAGGCCGGCCCTCAACGCGGCGGAAATCCCCAGTTCAGCGGGGGAAAGCGCAGTCGGAGCGGTCGGCTGCGCGGGCGCGGGGGAGGGCCGCCCCTTGACACTCTTCGCCTTCCGCGACACTCTCCTCCTTGGAGAGCGCTCTCCAAGCCGATGGCGGTGAGGAGAGCCCGTGCTCGCGTGGCCGACGCCTGTCACCTGGGGCGACTCCCGCGCATGCGGGGTCGTCCGCGCCGCGCTGTGGCAAAACCGCGCTGGCACAGCACCGCTGGCACAGGCGCAAGGACCGTTCACCCCCCAGGCCGCCGCCCGCACGGGCGGGCGGTCGCACCCGCAAGAGTGAGGACAACACCCGTGCGCAGACGCAAGCCATATCTCTTCGCCGTCGCCGGAGCCCTCGTGCTCGCCGCGACCGCCTGCGGTGCCGACGACTCGTCGTCCAAAGCCGGCTCGGCCGGTGGGAGCGCGGCCCAGACGATCACCTACTGGGCGTCCAACCAGGGCACCAGCCTGGAGAACGACAAGGAGGTGCTCAAGCCCGAGCTGGACAGGTTCACCAAGGAGACCGGGATCACGGTGAACCTGGAGGTCGTCCCCTGGGCCGACCTGCTCAACCGGATCCTCGCCGCGACGACGTCGGGAAAGGGCCCGGACGTCGTCAACATCGGCAACACCTGGTCGGCCTCGCTGCAGGCGACCGGGGCGTTCGTGCCGTGGGACGACGCGCTGCTCAAGACGCTCGGCGGCAAGGAGCGCTTCCTCGGCCCCAGCCTCGCCGCGACCGGCGCCCCCGGCCAGCCGCCCACCGCCGTGCCGATCTACGGCATGACGTACGGCCTCTTCTACAACAAGAAGATGTTCAAGGAGGCCGGGATCGACAAGCCGCCGGCCACCTGGGACGAGCTGATCGCCGACGGCAGGAAGCTGACCAAGGACGGCAAGTGGGGGCTCGCCGTGGAGGGAGCGAGCGTCAGCGAGAACGCCCACCACGCCTTCATCTTCGGGCAGCAGCACGGCGCGGACCTGTTCGACGCCTCCGGCAAGCCGCACTTCGACTCCGACCAGGAGGTCGCGGCCATCAAGCAGTACCTCGACCTGATGGCCGCCCACAAGATCGTCAACCCGAGCAACGCCGAGTACGCCAACGGCACCGAGGCGGTGCAGGACTTCGTCTCGGGCAAGGCCGGCATGCTGATGTGGCAGTCGATCGCCACGCAGCTCAAGCAGGCCGGCTGGACCGAGGACGACTACGGCCTGGCCCCGATCCCGCTGCCCGACCCGTCGCAGGGCGGCAAGCAGGTGAACGCGATGGTCGCCGGCATCAACCTCGCCGTCTTCAAGACGGCCGCGAACAAGGACGGGGCGCTGAAGTTCGCCCAGTTCATGACGTCCAAGCAGACCCAGCAGAACCTCAACAAGGCGTACGGCTCGCTGCCGACCGTCACGGACGCCTACGACGACCCGGCGTTCGAGAGCGAGACGATCAAGACGTTCCAGCAGATCCTCTCCACCACGGCCGCGCCGCTGCCGCAGGTGGCGCAGGAGAGCCAGTTCGAGACGCTCGTGGGCAACGCGATGAACCAGCTGTTCGCCGACGCCGCGAGCGGCAAGCCGGTCACCGAGGAGGCCGTCAAGGCCAAGCTGACCGAGGCCAACCAGCAGATGGGCGGCTGAGCGGCCCGGTAATCCGGCGCCGGGCGGAGGCTCCGCCCGGCGCCCCGACGCAGACCCTCGACATCGAGAGGAAGTCCGTGACTCCTCCGTCCCCTGAAGAGGACGGCTTCTCGCTGTCCCCGGCCGAGGTGGCCGGGGCAGGCGACGGCCAAGCCCTGACCGATGCCCCACCGGGGCGTACAAGGACGGCATCAGGCGAGCGATCCCCTCGCCGGACGGATCCGGCGGTCCACGCATCGGATTCGACGGTGGTGCCCGCCACGTCCCGGCCCGCCGCGTCCCGGCCCGCCACGTCCCAGCCCGCAACGTCCCGGCCCGGCGCGGGACGAAGGCCCGCGTCTCCAGACGGCCCTCCGCCTCCGGGCGGCCGGCGGCGGGGGCTCGTAGACCGGGTCCCGGTGCGGTTGCGCCGCGTCGCCCTGCCCTACCTGCTGATTCTTCCGGCCGTGCTGCTCGAACTGCTCGTCCACCTGGTGCCGATGCTGATCGGCATCGGGATGAGCTTCCTGAAGCTCACCCAGTTCTTCCTGCGCAACTGGTCGGCCGCGCCCTTCGCGGGGCTGGACAACTACAGCGTCGCGGTCGACTTCGACAGCGCGGTCGGCCGCTCGCTGCTGCACTCGTTCCTCGTCACCGTCGCGTTCACCGTGCTCACCGTCGGGCTGTCGTGGCTGTTCGGCATCTGCGGCGCGGTGCTCATGCAGGGCTCGTTCCGGGGCCGGGCCGTGCTGCGCGCGCTGTTCCTCGTGCCGTACGCCCTGCCGGTCTACGCCGGGGTGATCACCTGGAGCTTCCTGCTCCAGCGCGACTCGGGGCTCGTCAACCACGTGCTCGTGGACCAGCTGCACCTGTTCGGCGAGCGGCCTTTCTGGCTGATCGGGGCCAACAGCTTCTGGTCCCTCATCGTGGTCTGCGTGTGGCGGTCGTGGCCGTTCTCCTTCCTCGTGCTGATGGCCGGGCTGCAGAACATCCCCGACGACCTGTACGAGGCGGCCGCGATCGACGGCGCGGGCTGGGGCCGGCGACTGCGCGCGGTGACGCTGCCCATGCTGCGCCCCGTCAACCAGGTGCTCGTGCTGGTGCTGTTCCTGTGGACCTTCAACGACTTCAACACGCCGTACGTGCTGTTCGGCAAGTCGGCCCCGCACGAGGCGGACCTGATCTCGATCCACATCTACCAGAGCTCGTTCGTCACCTGGAACTTCGGCTCGGGCTCGGCCATGTCGGTGCTGCTCCTGCTGTTCCTGCTGCTGGTGACCGCCGTGTATCTGGTGGCGACGTCGCGGAGGAGAAACGATGCGTGAGCCCCGCTGGCTGCCGTGGGCGCGGTGGGCCGGCCTCGGCCTGCTCGGCCTGTTCACCCTGACCCCGCTCTACGTGATGCTGACCTCGGCGATCAAGCCGCTGCGGGACGTGCAGGGGGACTTCCACTGGATCCCCACCACGATCACGCTTCGGCCGTTCGCCGACATGTGGCGGACGGTCCCGCTGGCGCGTTACTTCGCCAACAGCCTGATCGTGTCGTCGGTGGCCGCGCTGGTGTCGGTCCTCATCGCGATCTTCGCGGCGTACGCCATCAGCCGCTTCCGCTTCCCCGGCCGCCGGATCTTCTCGGTCACCGTGCTGTCGACGCAGATGTTCCCCGGCATCCTCTTCCTGCTCCCGCTGTTCATGATCTACGTGAACCTCGGGACCGCGCTCGGGGTCGAGTTGTACGCCAGCCGCACCGGGCTGATCATCACCTATCTGACCTTCTCGCTGCCGTTCTCGATCTGGATGCTGGCCGGATATTTCGACTCGATCCCCACGGCCCTGGACGAGGCCGCCCAGGTGGACGGCAGCGGCCCTATCGGGGCCCTGCTGCGGGTCGTCCTGCCCGCCGCCACCCCCGGTATCGTGGCCGTCGCGATCTACGCGTTCATGACCGCGTGGGGGGAGGTGCTGTTCGCCTCGGTCATGACCGACGAGTCGAGCCGCACGCTCGCCGTCGGCCTCCAGGGGTACGCGACCGAGAACGACGTCTACTGGAACCAGATCATGGCGGCCTCACTGGTCGTCAGCGTCCCCGTGGTGGCCGGGTTCCTGCTGCTGCAGCGCTACCTCGTGCAGGGCCTCACCGCGGGCGCCGTGAAGTGAACGCTCACCGTCAGCACCACCATCGAACCAAGGAGAACCAGCGAATGGAGCCGCAGCGCGGCCACGCCCCCGATGTAACCGCTTTCAACGATTTCGTGTGGGGCGTCGCCACCTCGGCCTACCAGATCGAGGGCGCGGCCCTCGAGGACGGCAGGCTGCCCTCGATCTGGGACACCTTCTGCGAGGTGCCCGGGGCGATCGACGGCGGCGACACCGGCGAAGTGGCCTGCGACCACTACCACCGGTGGCGCGAGGACGTCGGCCTGCTCGAACGCCTCGGCGTGGACGCCTACCGCTTCTCGGTGGCCTGGCCGCGCGTGGTGCCCGGCGGCACAGGACCGGTCAACCCGCGCGGGCTCGCCTTCTACGACCGCCTCGTGGACGCCCTGCTCGACGCCGGCATCCGGCCGTTCGCGACCCTCTACCACTGGGACCTGCCGCAGGCGCTGCAGGACCGCGGCGGGTGGCCCGAGCGCGACACCGCCCAGCGCTTCGCCGACTACGCCGCCGTCGTGGCCGAACGGCTCGGCGACCGCGTCGCCGACTGGACGACGCTCAACGAGCCGCTGTGCTGCTCCTGGCACGGGCACCTGGAGGGCTCCATGGCGCCCGGGGTGAAGGACCTGGAGGCCGCGGTCCGCACGTCCTACCACCTCCACCTCGCCCACGGCCTGGGCACGCAGGCCGTACGGGCCGCGGCGCGGCTGACGCCGTCGATCGGGATCGTCAACAACCTCAGCCCGTGCGACCCGGCGACCGACAGCGAGGAGGACCACGCCGCCGCGCGGCGCCTCGACGGGCACGTCAACCGGTGGTGGCTCGACCCGGTCACCGGCCGCGGCTACCCCGAGGACATGCTCGCGGTGTACGGCGTCGACCTGCCGATCCGGCCGGGCGACCTGGAGACGATCGCCGCCCCGCTCGACTACCTGGGCGTCAACTACTACTTCCGGCAGGTGGTGGCGGCCGACCCCGAGGGGCCCGTGCCGTACGCGCGGCAGGTCGAAGTGCCGGGGGCGACCACCACGGCCATGGGCTGGGAGGTCGACGCGGGCGGTCTGGAGCGCCTGCTGGTGCGCCTCGCGCGGGAGTACGCCGCGCCCCGTCTGTACGTCACCGAGAGCGGGTCCGCCTGGCCCGACACGGTCGGCGCCGACGGAACGGTCGACGACCCGGAGCGCCTGGCCTACCTGGAGGACCACATCGCGGCCTGCGGCCGGGCCATCGAACAGGGGGCGCCGGTGGCGGGCTACTTCGCGTGGTCGCTGCTGGACAACTTCGAGTGGGCCTACGGATACGACAAGCGGTTCGGCCTGGTGCACGTCGACTACGGGACCCAGGTGCGGACCGTCAAGTCGAGCGGCCGGCGCTACGCCGAGATCATCGGAGCGAGCAAGCGGCTGCGGGTGGCCTGAGAGAGGCGAACGGGGCGCAGGTGGTCCGTCAGGCCGACTCGCGGACCACCAGCGTCGGCTGCACGATGACCGAGGTGACCTGGAAGTCCGGGTCCGCGGCGTGCGCGAGCAGCAGGCGGGCCATCTCGGCCGCCATGTCCTCCATCGGCTGGCGCACGGTCGTCAGCGGCGGGCGGCAGGTGACCGCGGCGCTGTCGTCGAACCCGATCACCGCGACGTCCTCGGGCACCCGTCGCCCGAGGTCGCGCAGCGCGAGCAGCGCGCCCTGCGCCATGAGGTCGTTGGCGACGAAGACGCCGTCGATGTCCGGGTGCTCCTTCAGGAGCCGGTGCATGCCGGCCTCTCCGCTCGCGGGCATGAAGTCGCCCTCCACGGCCGGCACGTACGGGTGGCCGTGGCCGGCCATGGCCTCCTGGAATCCCGACAACCGGTCCTGGGCGGCGGGCACGTCGAAGGGGCCGCTGATGGTCGCCACCCGCCGGCAGCCGCGCGCCACCAGGTGGTCGGCCGCCAGCGCCGCGCCGGCCCGGTGGGCGAGGTCGACGTAGCTGATCGGGATCGGCCGGGCGGGCCGCGCCCACAGCACGGCGGGCAGCCCTGCGTCCACCAGCAGCTTCGGCAGCGGGTCCTCGCCGTGCGTCGAGACCACCAGGGCGCCGTCGGCGCTGCCCTGCCGGAGGAACGACACGACGTCGTCGCGGGTCTGCGCCGAGTCCGCCAGCATCAGCACCGGGTGGATGCCCCGCGGCCGCAGATATCCGACCACGCCGCTGGCGACCCGGCCGAAGAACGGGTCGGCGAAGACGCGGGACTCGAACGGCTCGCCGCCCTTCGCGTCGCCCGCGCCCGACACGACCAGCGCGACCGCTCCCGTACGGCGGGTGACGAGGGAGCGGGCGGCCCGGTTCGGCACGTAGCCGGTCGTCGCGATGGCGCGGTGCACCGCCTCCTGGATGTCCGGCGCGACGTTGCGGATACCGTTGATCACCCGTGAGACGGTCGCCCGGGACACTCCCGCCACGCGGGCCACGTCCTCCAGCGTGGGGGCTCCCGACGTGTGCGGGAGATCGGTGCTCATGCAGCCATTTATAGCACGGGGGTGGAGAGCGCTCTCCGGCGTCGCGGGGGCGGCGGCCGGACCAGTGGTCACGGATCGGGATGCGATGATCGGCTACTGCGCCCACCGCTCGAGCCGGACAAGGTGAACGTCCCTCCGGCCCGGTGAGTGAGGCCGCCCGCACTCGAACGACCGTGAGGAAGAGCGACAGGAATGCCCGATCACCTGGCACTTCGACCCGTCACCGAAGCCGACCTGGACGCCTTCGACTCGGCCTTCCAGAGCGAGAGCGGCGCGACTGCGCACCAGTGGTTCGGATTCACCCCGACCATCGCGCTGCGGGAGGCGCTGCGCACCCGCGGGCTCCTGGCCGGAGCCGACAACATGCTCGCCGTGACGGTGGACGGCGAGCTCGCGGGGCGGGTCGAGTGGCTGGAGCGGCGCTGGGGCCGCCGTGACACGTCGCTGTGCTGGGAGATCGCCGTGGGCCTGCTGCCGGACTGGCGGGGCAGGGGAATCGGGACCCGGGCCCAGCGGGAACTCGTCCGCTACCTGTTCACGCACACGCGGGTGGAACGCGTCCAGGCGACCACCGACCCGGAGAACACGGCCGAGACACGGTGCCTGGAGAAGATCGGATTCCGGCTCGAAGGCGTGGTCCGGCGGGCCCAGTGGCGAGGCGGGCGCTGGCACGACCAGCTCCTGTACTCCATCCTGCGGGACGAGTTCGACCTCGCGTCCGGATGAGCCGGAAAATCCGCTGCCAGAGCGGCAC
This sequence comes from Microbispora catharanthi, assembly GCF_006334915.2. Classification (GTDB taxonomy): domain Bacteria; phylum Actinomycetota; class Actinomycetes; order Streptosporangiales; family Streptosporangiaceae; genus Microbispora; species Microbispora catharanthi. Next base: position 8,030 of record NZ_VDMA02000024.1, on the reverse strand, counting down.
GGCGGGGGACAAGATGAGACATGCCCATCGATGATCTTCCCGGTGTCATCCGGCTTCCCGACGGCACCCCGGTGCGGGGCCGCGGCCTGAGACGTCCCACGCCGCCGGGCGTCCTGCCCGACTACGGCCTCTACCTGGGCGGCCGGCGGCTCAGGCACAAGCACGACCCCGGCCTCACCTGGCCGCACGAGTGGATCGACTGGCCCGACTTCCTCCTGCCCCACGACCAGGAGCACGCGATCGACCGCATCCGGGCGCTGCACGCGCACGCGCAGGCCGGCCGCCGGGTCGAGGTCGCCTGCGGTGGGGGAATCGGGCGTACCGGCACCGTGATCGCGTGCCTGGCCGTCCTGTCGGGCCTGCCCGCCGATCGGGCCGTCGCCTGGACCCGGGCCGAATACCACCCGCGGGCCGTGGAGACGCCCTGGCAGCGCCGCTGGGTGCTGCGCTTTCCCGCGTCCTGACGGACGGCCCGCGCTTTCCGTACCCCTAGGTGTACTGATCACGGACGTTGGTGACGTCGGTGGAGAGACGCGACCTTGAGGTTGCATGGGTGAGGGCTTTCGCGGCTCGGTGTGTAGCGACCAAACCGCAGCATCGACCAGATAGCCCTCAGTGCTCCACCGTAACGCCCCGCTGACCGAGACCGGATGTCTTCGCCTGGCCCGCTCAATCGACGAGGACGGCGGAGCATCCGCCGCGCAGCCGAACGCTTACCGGCCAGCACACCGAGCGGCGGATCGTGAAGCCACGGGTGACCCTCCGGTGGGGGTCGGGTGGGGGTCGGGTCCGATCGCCGCGCGCCTCGGCATCGCCCCCTCCACCGCAGACGCCGTGCTGCGCCCGATACAAGGCGCCTCCGCCGGCCCATCTGGACCGCGCCAGCGGACGGCGTGCGTGCCGCTACGAGCACGACCTGCCCGGGTCTCAGCGGTTGGTCCACAGATGCCAGAACCAGTCGCCCTCGGATCGGAGCAGGTGTAGTGCTCCCAGTGGCCTCGGTCGATCCCTCCCTGGCCAGCTGCTACGCACTTGGCCTCTGCACTCGGCCGGCGCCAGTGGACGGCTGTCTCCTTGCCCGTTCTCAAACTCGTCCAACTGCCCGAAACCTCAGGGCGATACCACCATTAAGATCACGCTTTGGTAACGCTGTGTCTGATTTGACCTTGGACTATCACGGACTGTCACGTTGACGGATTGTCGCCTGCAACGTCCGGTTTGGGATCTTTGGCCAGCTAAATGACTCGTTCCAACATGTACGAGCACACGTTCGAGTCCGCGGATGATCACTTTGCGTTGATCTTGACGGATTGTCGGGTTTTTGGCTTGATCGGTTCGTTTTTAACTTCTCCTTATCTCGCCGGAAGGGGCTCGCGTGCGCCTGTCGCCGTCGAACCGTGTCCTGAAACCATGGAAGAGCGGATCCGACCCGGGTGGACTAAGGCGCCGCGGGAGGTTACGCCGTGCGGTCGCTGTGATCGCGGCCCTGGTGGTGCTGGCGTCGCTGGCGCCGGCCGCTCCGGCGAACGCGCAGACGGTCGCCTCCGCTGATACGCCTGGGCTTTTGACGCGCCTGGCGACCTGGCTGGGCAGTAGTGTCGCCGCGTTGCTCGCCGAGGACCCCAAGGGGGAGATGCGGCCGAGTAACGGCAAGATCACCCTGCCCGGGCGCAGCGCCGCACCATCCCAGAAGGCGAAGACGGCTCCGCCGCCGGGCAAGCGGGTCAAGGAGCTGACCGGCAAGCGGTCGCGTTACGCGACGGTGTATGAGCTGGAGGACGGCCGGCTCCAGGCGGAGGTCTCCTCCAGGCCAGTTCACTACCGGGACGCCTCGGGTAAGTGGCAGAAGATCGACACCCGCCTGCAGGGCGCCTCCGAGGAGGGCTTCAGCCAGGGCAACGACACGGCCGGCTTCTCCTCCCGCTTTGGGGACAAGACCGACAAGCTGGCGAAGGTCAAGCTGGGTGACCGGCAGGTCACCCTCGGCGTGGCCGGCGAGGCCCGGCAGATCACCCCGTCGGTGAAGGGGTCGTCGGTCGCCTATGCGGGGGTGTGGGACGGCGCGGACCTGACGTACGCGGTCACCGCGGAGGGGGTCAAGGAACTCCTCGTTCTGAACAAGCCGCCGGCGGCGGGGGCGTCGTTCTCCTTCACGGTGAAGACCGGTGGGGTGGCTGCCCGGCAGCAGCAGGACGGGTCGATCGTCTTCGAGGCGGCTGACGGGTCGGGTCCGGTCTTCATGGTGCCCAAGCCGTTCATGGTGGACGCGCAGGCCGATGCGGCGTCGCCGTACGGCAGGCGGTATTCGACCGCGGTGACCCAGACCGTGGCCCAGCAGGGCGCGGAGGCGACGATCACGATCACGCCGGACGCCGCCTGGCTGGGCGCTGCCGACCGTAAGTGGCCGGTGGTGATCGACCCGACGTTCCACGTCGTGTCGGATCACATCGACGGACAGGACGCCTACGTCAGCTCCGCCTCGCCCAAGGTCAACTTCGACGGGTCGTGGAAGCTGCCGGTGGGCAAGGCATCCTCCAAGGACACCGACCGGGCGCTGCTGTACTTCAACATGCCCACCGAGCTGCCGATCGGCGCCCAGGTGGACGAGGCCCGGCTGGAGACCTACTTCGACCAGGCCCTGGGTGAGGCCGGGGCGGTGACGGTCGAGGCCCATGAGATCACCTCCGAGTGGGACGCTTTCGGCGTCACCTGGGCCAGCCAGCCGACATTCGCAGCCACGGTGGAAAGCAGCGTCCGGCGCAACCCCGGGGAGCTGTCGCGCTGGCACTCGTTCAACGTGACCGGCATGGTGAACCGGTGGATGTCCTCGGTGGAGGCCCCCGCCTACGGGATCATGCTGAAGGCGGCCGACGAGGGGACGACCGGGGCGATCGGCGGCCCGGTGTATGAGGCGGGCGAGGACGTCTACGGCGGCGACGGGATTCTGGGCGAATCGCTGAACGCGCCCAGACTGGTGATCACCTACGGCAAGCCCAGCGTCAAACTGAACCCGGTCACCCGGGCCACCTCGGTCGGTGCCTCGCTGTCGTGGACGGCGTACGCCGACCCCACCCCGTCCGATGATTCCGACGACCTGGTGGCCTATCGGCTGCGCCGCTGGTGCCCCTCGGCCTGCCAGGTCAACCCCAGCGGCGGTCTGGTGAACTCGCTGATCACGACGTTGCCGCCGGACGTGACCTCCTTCGTCGACACCTCATCCGGTGGTGACCCCGAGGCGGTCGCCGACCCGGCCTATGTGCACGAGGCCAACTACTGGGTGGAGGCGGTGCTGGCCAACGGCGAGGTCGTTGCCTCGCCCGAGCAGCGGGTCATCCTCCCCAAGCCGGGCAAGGTCGCCGTCATCCTGTACGGCGGCGCCGACACCACGCTGGCCTCCGGTGAGGCTTCAACCGGTCACGACACCGTCGGCGGGAACAAGTGGCTGCAGGTGGGCAACACCACCACCAGCGCAGGCAACACTCGCGCCGTCATCGGCTTCGGCGACTTCGCCGACAAGATTCCCGCCGACGCGCAGATCAGCGAGGCGACGCTGTCGCTGTGGGGCACCACCAGCACCGGCTCCGGGGTCACCTTCAACGCTCACAAACTCACCCGCGCCTTCGACGAGACGGCCACCTGGAACAGCCCGTGGTCCAGCGCGGGCGGCGACTTCGACGCCACCGCGCTCGGCAGCGTGTCCGGTGTGACCGCGGTGCCCGGCTGGCGCACCTGGACCGTCACCGATGCGGCCAAGGCCTGGATCGCCGACCCCGCGAGCAACCGCGGGCTGCTGGTCAAGGTCGCCGACGAGGCCGGCAGTGCCAAGCAGCAGGCGTCCTTCCTCGCCACGGAGGCCGACGAGGGCCGCCTCGCGCCGCGCTTGCGGGTGACCTTCGCCGACACCAGCACCTCGGCGGCGTTCTTCGCGCCCGGCACCCCCGAGCGGATGGACACCGGCACCACCGCGCAGATCCCGGTGGTGCTCACCAACACCACCGCCCAGAACTGGCCGGCCTCCTCCACCGTGGTGAGCTACCACTGGCAGCTGCCCGACGGCACCGACATCTCCACCCCCGACAACCAGCTCAAGACGCCGCTGCCGGCGGATCTGGCACCAGGGCAGACGACGCTGGTGCAGGCCGAGGTGAAGGCGCCGGCCGTGTCCGGGGCCGGCACCAACCTCGCCGAGGGCGTCACGCTGGTGTGGGACGTTCAGGACACCGTCACCAACAACTGGCAGTCCTCCTCTCATCAGCTGCCGACCCTGCCGCAGCAGATCCGCGTCGACTCGCCCACCAGCGACCTGCTCGGGGCGGAGAAGTTCTACGCCTACACCGGCAAGAACACCGGCGCCGGATCGACCGCGCTGGTCAACCCGTACGCGGGCAACCTGATGTGGTCCTACAACGCCTTCACCAACCCCTCCCGCGGGGTGCAGACGTTCGTCCGGACGACCTACAACAGCCTGGACACCTCCGCCTCCTCGATGGGGTACGGCTGGTCGCTGCAGACCTCGACGCTGCAGCGGCTGGGCTCCCAGCTGCAGTTCCACCCGCCGGGCCAGTCCTGGCCCAGCCAGGTGCGCATGACCGACGGTGACGGCACCACGCACGTGTGGACGCTGGACACCCACGGCCAGGACGTCAACGACTGCACCTACACCACCTGCGACTACACCCATCCGCGCGGGGTGCACCTGTACCTGCAGCGGGTGGACCCCAACGACTACTACCCCGACCGTGAGCTGACGGCCCAGCGCCGGTGGGTGTTCACCAAGCCCGACCGCACCCAGTTCTTCTTCGACGACGAGGGCTTCCAGTCGGCGATCGTGGACAAGAACGGCAACACCATGTCGTTCACCTACGAACGGCGCCGGTCCAACAACAAGCCGACCAAGTTCCTGCAGACCATCACCGACGCCGCCGGGCGCACGACGCTGTCGCTGACCTACTACAAGAAGGGTCAGGACTACACCTACATCAACGACGCCGGGGACGAGGTCGCCGACACCAAGCTGACCAACCCGCACATCATCGACCAGGTCGAGTCCATCACCGACATCTCCGGCCGGAAGGTCACCTTCACCTACACCGACAAGGGCCTGATGGCCAAGATGGTCGACGGTGCCGGCGACGATCAGGCCAAGACCTTCCGCTTCACCTACGACGCCACCCAGGGCAACAAGAACGTCAAGCTCGTGGCGGTGAAGGACCCGCGCGGCCACTCGACCGCGTTCTCCTACTACGAGGCGCCGGTCGACCCCAAGGACAAGTGGAAGGCCGAGAACCTCACCGACCGGCTGAACGGGGTCACCCACTTCGACTATGTCGACCCCGACGGGCCGCAGGGCGGGATGATCCACGCCACCGTCACCGACCCGCTGCAGCACGACACCAAGTACGTGCTGGACGCCTACGGCCGCCCGGAATCCATCACCAACGCCAAGAACGAGACCACGGCGCTGGAGTGGGACCCCGACCACAACGTCACCAAGCTGACCGAGGCCAACCAGGCGTACGCCACCTGGACCTACGACCAGAAGACCGGCTACCCGCTCGAGATGCGGGACGCCGAGGCCAACGCCAACAACACCAACCCCACCACGCTGGTCTACCAGACCTTCCTCAACGGCTACGTCGCCGACCTCATCACGAAGACCAGTCCGGAGTTGCGTACCTGGCAGTTCGGGTACGACACCAACGGCAACCTGAAGACGGTCACCGACCCGATCGGGGTGAGCACCGCCGCCGACGGCGACTACACCACCTCCTATGACTACGACTCCTTCGGCCAGCTGACCAAGGTCACCGACGCCAAGGACAACCCGACCCTCTACAGCGACTACCACCCCACCGGCTATCCGCAGAAAATCACCAACGCGGACCTGAAGGACACCACCTTCGTCTACGACGTCCGCGGCAACGTGCTGAAGGTCACCGACGCGCTGGGCAAACAGACCACGCAGACCTACGACATCTTCAAGCGGCCGCTGGAGAACAAGACCCCCAAGGACCAGAACGCCTCCCCGCCGGTCTTCATCACCACGCCGGCGCCGGTCTACGACCGCAACGACAACATCACGAAGATGACCGCCCCTAACGGGGCAGTGTCCACCGCGGTGTACGACGACGCCGACCAGTTGACCGAGTCGTACCTGCCCAAGGACACCGAAGGTGGGCCCGAGCGCAAGGCGTCGTTCACCTACGACGCGGCCGGCAACCTCAAGACGCAGACCGAACCGAAGGGCAACCTCACCCCCGAGGCCGGCGACTTCACCACCACCTATGAGTACGACCCGATCTACCAGCTGACCGACGTCATCAACGCCGAACAGAAGAAGATCACCTACACCTACGACAACGTCGGCAACGTCACCAAGGTCGTCGACCCGCGCAAGAACGCCACCGCGGACACCGCCGACTACACCGCGGAGTACACCTACGACCGCAACCACCAGGTCACCCACGTCAAGGACGCCGCCGGCTACCAGACGGTCACCGACTACGACCTGGACGGCCTGGTCGAGGGTGTGACCGACCAGGAGGGCAACAAGACCCTCCTCACCCTCGACAAGCGCGGCGCTGTGACCGAGGCCAAGGTCCCGCACTCGGAGACCGACGGCACGATCAAATACACCGTCACCCGGTTCACCTACGATGAGGTCGGCAACCAGACCAAGGTCATCACTCCGCGGGCGGTGGAAGCCGGGTCCACGACGGACTTCGTCCAGGAGACGGTCTACGACAAACTGAACCGGGTCCACGAGCAGATCTACCCGTTCGACCACAACGATCCGCTGTACAACAGCCCGGACAAGGTCATCTACAGCTACGACGCGGTGTCGCGGCTGGAGAAGATCTCCCACCCGCCGTCCCACGGGCAGACGATCCGCAACGACTCCACGATCTCCTACTGGGACAACGGGTGGACCAAGACCACCACCGACCCGTGGGACATCAAGACCACCTACGACTACAACGAGCTCGGCCAGCAGACCAACCGGACCGTCACCTCGGCCGGCGGGTCCTCCCAGCGGGCCGTCGAGTGGACCTACTACCCCGACGGCAAGCTGAAGACCCACTCCGACAACGGCGTCCCGCTCGGCCTTGACGTGGTGCTGGCCGACAACTCCGACACCGGCCAGGTCACCACCACCGGCACCTGGACCACCGGCGGGAACACCTCATCCTTGGTCGCCGGGCCCACCGTCGCCGGCACGTCCGGCTTCACCGGCTACGACTACGCCACCGCGCCGGCCGGCACCGGGGACGCCAGCTTCACCTGGAACCTGACCATCCCCTCGGCCGGCAGCTACAAGGCGTACGTGCGCTACCCGTCCGGGGCGGGCGCGACCAACGCCAAGTACACGGTCAAGTACGACGGCGGGCAGGACACCAAGACCGTCGACCAGACCGCCGACCCGGGTGAGTGGGTCGAGCTGGGCAGCTACACCTTCACCGAGGGCATCACCCACTCGATCACGCTGACCAACGACGCCAACGGCACCGTGACGGCCGACTCGGTCAAGCTGGTCCGCGACAACAGCGGCGACACCGACAACGAGAAGAAGGACTTCGAGTACTTCTACGACGCCAACGCCAACCTGACCCAGATCAAGGACCAGACGCCGACCGCGAAGATCGACACCTGGGACGTCACCTACACCGGGCTCAACCAGGTCCAGCAGATCCTCGAGAAGCTGAACAGCACGGTCAAGAACACCACCACCTACGACTACAACGAGAACGGCGCGCCCATCACGCGCACGCACGACAAGACCGTCGCCACCTACGGCTACGACATCCGCGATCTGGTCGAGCGGGTGTCCAACGCCAAGTCGGCCACCGATGCATCGCCGAAGGTCACCACCTACACCTACACGGCCAAGGGTGAGCGGCTGAAGGAGACCAAGGCCAACGGCAACACCGTCGACTACGACTACTTCCTCGACAGCCTGCTGCGCCACTCGATCGAGAAGAAGCCCAACGGGACGATCGTCGCCGAGCACACCATCGGCTACCAGGCCAACC
>NZ_VDMA02000023.1 GCF_006334915.2 Microbispora catharanthi | reverse complement strand
CCCGCATCCGCTCCGCGGCCTGAGTGAAGTGCCGCGCCTCGGCCACGGCCATGAAGTAGGCCAGTTGCTGGAGCTGCACATTCAATAGCCTAGGGCTATCGCCAAAGTCGGCTCGATGCGCCCCCGTTGTGTGGACGCGATGTGAAATTCGTCGCACACCCTCGGGACCTTCGACTCTTGGAAACCGTGCGGGACAGAGCGCATAGCCGGGGGCTATCGAAACCAGACCTGTCATGACTTGGACGTCTGAACAGCACGAACCTAGCGTGTGCATTCGTGACTGCCACTGTTGACCACTCTGTGGACTCCGCTTCCGTGGATCGCGGCTCGGCGACCGCTCCGGTTCCCACGCATGACGCACCTCGTAAGCCCGTCGGGCCCGCGCCGCGTACGCCCTCCCGTCGCGGCCTGCTCGGCACCTCGGCCGGCAGGAAGGCCGTCATGGCCGTCACGGGCGCGGCTCTCGTGCTCTTCCTGATCGGCCACATGCTGGGCAACCTCAAGATCTTCTTGGGCGCCGACTCCTTCAACCACTACGCCGACTGGTTGCGCACCGTGGGCTCGCCCGCGCTGCCGAACCGGACCCTGTTGACGATCACCGAGATCGTGCTCGTGGTCTGCGTCGTGCTGCACATGTGGGCGGCGGTGTCGCTCGCCCGCCGGGCGGCCAAGGCGCGGCCCGTGAAGTACGCGGCCAAGCGGAAGTCGCAGGCCAACGGGTATGCCACGCACACCATGCGGTATGGCGGCGTGATCATCGTGCTGTTCGTGATCTGGCACCTGCTGGACATGACCTTCGGCACCGTGAACCCCAAGGGCGGCGACGCCACGCCGTACGACCGGATGATCGCCGGCTTCCAGCCCGACCGCTGGTGGGTGGCGCTGTTCTACCTCGTCGCCATGGCGATGGTCGGCCTGCACCTGCGCCACGGCCTGTGGAGCGCGTTCCAGTCGCTCGGCCTGACCCGCCGCCCCCGCGTCCGCAGCACGCTGCAGACGACCGCCGTCGCGGTCTCCGCGGTGCTGGTGCTCGGGTTCGTCTCCGCGCCCGTCTGCATCCTGATCGGAGTGGTCAAGTGAAGTTCCGCCGCCGCGCCCAGCAAGACAACCAGCAGGAGAACCGGCAGGAGAACGTCCAGCGGGAGAGCCGGGGCGCAGAGCCGGCCATCGTCGGGCACTACCGGGTCGGCGACCCCATCCAGGACACCAAGGCCCCGGCGGGCCCGATCGAGGACCGCTGGGACAAGCGCCGTTTCCAGGCCAAGCTGGTCAACCCGGTCAACAAGCGCAAGCTGACCGTCATCGTCGTCGGCACCGGCCTGGCCGGCGGCTCCGCCGCGGCCACGCTCGGCGAGCTGGGATACAAGGTCAAGTCGTTCTGCTACCAGGACTCGCCCCGGCGGGCCCACTCCATCGCCGCGCAGGGCGGCATCAACGCCGCCAAGAACTACCGCGGCGACGGCGACAGCGTCTACCGGCTGTTCTACGACACGGTGAAGGGCGGCGACTACCGCGCCCGCGAGTCGAACGTCTACCGCCTCGCCCAGGTCAGCGTGAACATCATCGACCAGGCCGTGGCGCAGGGCGTGCCGTTCGCCCGCGAGTACGGCGGCCTGCTCGACACCCGGTCGTTCGGCGGCACCCAGGTGTCGCGCACCTTCTACGCCCGCGGCCAGACGGGCCAGCAGCTCCTGCTCGGCGCCTACCAGGCCCTGGAGCGGCAGGTCGCGGAGGGGAACGTGGAGGTCCACACCCGCCACGAGATGCTGGAGCTCATCGTCAGCGGCGGCCGGGCCCGGGGCGTCGTGGTCCGCGACATGGTCACCGGCGAGATCGAGACCCACCTCGCCGACGCGGTCGTGCTCGCCAGCGGCGGCTACGGCAACGTGTTCTACCTGTCCACCAACGCCAAGGGCTGCAACACCACGGCGATCTGGCGGGCGCACAAGAAGGGCGCCTACTTCGGCAACCCCTGCTACACGCAGATCCACCCGACCTGCATCCCGCAGAGCGGCGACCACCAGTCGAAGCTGACGCTGATGTCGGAGTCGCTGCGCAACGACGGCCGGGTGTGGGTGCCGAAGCTCAAGGGCGACGACCGGGCTCCCGGCGACATCCCCGAGGACGAGCGCGACTACTACCTGGAGCGCATCTACCCGGCGTTCGGCAACCTCGTGCCGCGTGACATCGCCAGCCGCGCCGCCAAGAACGTCTGCGACGAGGGCCGCGGCGTCGGTCCCGGCGGGCTCGGCGTCTACCTCGACTTCGCCGACGCCATCAGGCGGATGGGCCGGGAGGCCGTCGAGAAGAAGTACGGCAACCTCTTCGAGATGTACGAGCGCATCACCGGCGAGAACCCGTACGAGGTGCCGATGCGCATCTACCCGGCCGTCCACTACACGATGGGCGGGCTGTGGGTGGACTACGACCTGCAGTCGACCATCCCCGGGCTGTTCGTGGTCGGCGAGGCCAACTTCTCCGACCACGGCGCGAACCGCCTGGGCGCCTCCGCCCTCATGCAGGGCCTCGCGGACGGCTACTTCGTGCTGCCGACGACGATCGGCGACTACCTCGCCGGGGCCGGCGCGTTCGGGCCGGTCGAGGAGGGCGACGTCGCGAAGGCCAGGAAGGCCGTCCAGGACAAGATCGACAAGCTCCTGTCCGTGAACGGCAACCGCACCGCCGACTCCTACCACCGCGAGCTCGGCCGGATCATGTGGGACTACTGCGGCATGGAGCGCACCGAGGAGTCGCTGCGCAAGGCGCTGGAGCGCATCCCCGAGCTGCGCGAGGAGTTCTGGAACAACGTCAAGGTGCCGGGCGACGCCGAGGGGCTCAACCAGGCGCTCGAACGCGCCGGCCGGGTGGCCGACTTCTTCGAGCTCGCCGAGCTGATGTGCGTCGACGCTCTGCACCGTACGGAGTCGTGCGGCGGTCACTTCCGGGCCGAGTCGCAGGACGCGGACGGTGAGGCGCTGCGGGACGACGAGAACTTCGCCTACGTCGCCGCGTGGGAGTGGACTCCGGAGGGGCCGGTCCTGCACAAGGAAGAGCTGAACTACGAGTACGTCAAGATGACCCAGCGGAGCTACAAGTGAACCTGACCCTCAAGATCTGGCGGCAGAACGGCTCGTCGGACAAGGGACGGATGGTGACCTACCGGGTCGAAGACGTCTCTCCGGACATGTCGTTCCTGGAAATGCTCGACGTCCTCAACGAGCGGCTGATCCTGGAGGGCGACGACCCGGTCGCCTTCGACCACGACTGCCGCGAGGGCATCTGCGGCATGTGCGGCATGGTCATCAACGGCGTCGCGCACGGCGAGCAGAAGCTCACCACGACCTGCCAGCTGCACATGCGGCACTTCAAGGACGGCGACGTCATCACGATCGAGCCGTGGCGGGCCGCGGCGTTCCCGGTGGTCAAGGACCTCGTCGTGGACAGGTCGGCGTTCGACCGGATCATCCAGGCGGGCGGCTTCATCTCCGTTCCCGCCGGGTCCGCCCCGGAGGCGCACTCCGTCCCGGTGCCGAAGGCCGACGCCGACGCCGCCTTCGACGCCGCGACCTGCATCGGCTGCGGCGCCTGTGTCGCGGCCTGCCCGAACGGCTCGGCCTCGCTGTTCACCGCGGCGAAGATCACGCACCTGAGCCTGCTGCCGCAGGGGCAGCCGGAGCGGGAGTCGCGCGCCAGGGCGATGGTCGAGCAGATGGACGCCGAGGGCTTCGGCGGCTGCACCAACACCGGCGAGTGCACGGCGGTGTGCCCCAAGGGCATCCCGTTCGACACGATCGCTCAGATGAACGCCGACTACCTCAAGGCCGCCTCCAAGTAACACCCGAGTGAACGCACGGCCGGCGCGCGGATCCACTCCGATCCACTCCGATCCACACGGATCCACACCGCGCGCCGGTCGTGTCGTCGCTGCCGGAACATAATCACCTCTCCTCCCGGGTAACGTGTGATTTGTGTTGGCGTAACACGCCTGCCGTGTCCCCGCAGGCGAGGGAGTGAGCATGCCCGTGACCGGTCCACGTTCCACCTTGAAGGTCGCGTCCGCAGTCGACGGCGCGGCCGTCGTCGTGCGAGTGGAAGGCGATCTCGACGCCGGCACCGTCCACCTGCTTCACGACGAGTTGCATCGGGTCTGGGAGTCGTCGGGGACGTCCGTCCTCGTGATCGACGTCGCCGAGCTGGAGTTCTGCGACTCGCGCGGGCTGAGCGAGCTGATCTCCGCGTTGCAGCGCGGCCAGGCCCTGAACGTCCGGTTGATGCTGAGCGGCGTGCAGGGCGTGCTGCGCCGGGTGCTGACGATCACCGGCCTGCGCAACGTGTTCGAACAGCACCCGACGGTCGCCGAGGCGCTCGGCCACGCGGCGGACGCCGGCCCGCGCCTCCCTCGGTCCGGCGGCGAGCCCGACTCGGACTCCGATCCCGGTGGGTTGTACGAGATCGCCGGCGACCGCTGATCACTACTGGCCTCCGCCGTCCCGTCCTTCTTGCCTCCCTCTGCCTTGCGGGGTAAGTAGAGGTGTAACTTCTCTGTAGATCTTTGACCAGGAAGATCTTTCGGCACGAGGACAGGCGATGACGACGAGACTTGGCGTCACGGTGAGCCATGAGGCGACGCACACTCTCGTCACTCTGACCGGCGAGCTGGACGTGATCTCCGGCGAGCGGCTGCGCACCCTGTTCGGCAAGTTGTCGGAGGAGGGCGGCACCCGGCTGGTCGTGGACACCTCCGAGCTGACCTTCTGCGACTCCATGGGACTGCGCCTTCTTCTGGAGGCGCACGACCGCGCCGTGGAGGCGGGCGGGTTCATGAAGCTCGCCGGCGTTCGGGGCGTCTTCCGGAGGATCCTCACGGTGACCGGGCTGCACGCGGCGTTTCCCATCTACGAGACCCTCGCGGACGCCCTGGCGGCCCTGGACGACTGACACGGACGGCTGACGCCGGTCAGAGGACGCTCCTGACCTCCGCCCGGAGCTCGGACAGGTCGACCCCGGCGTCGGTCAGGATGCGGACACCCAGGCCCTCGCCCTCCCGGATGACGCCGAGGAGGATGTGCCCGTCGCGGATGTCCCTGCTCTTGAGCGCGACGGCCTCGCGCAGCGCGAGTTCGAGCGTCTTCTTGGCCCGGGGGCCGAACGGGGCCCGGCGCCCGCTGACGAGGACCCCCCGACGGCCGCGGCGCGGCTCCCGGTCGAGGGCCCCGACGCCGAAGACCTCCTCGATCCTCTCCCGGACGGCCGACAGGTCGATGCCGATGGTCTCCAGCGCCTCGGCGTCGATGTCCCCGCCCGTGGCGTCGCCGAGGATCCGGACGACCTCCGCCCGCACCCGCTCATGATCGACGCCCCGTGCCGCGAGGAGCCGGGCGGACAGCGTCTCCGGGCGGCTCAGCAGGCCGAGCAGGAGGTGCTCGGTGCCCACCTGCCCGTGCCGGAGTTCCCTGGCCTGCTCGTTGGCGTGTATGACGACCTGCCGCGCGTCGTCGGTGAACCTTTCCAGCATCTACTTCTCCCGTCTCAGCAGTCCTCGCCCGCCCGCGTACTTCTTGTGCACCGCCTGCCGGGACACCCCGAGCAGGAGCGCGATGTCCTGCCACGACCACCCCGCGGTGCGTGCGTTCTCCACCTGCAGCGCTTCGAGCCGTTCCACCAGGAGCCGCAGGGCCCGTACGGCCCGCAGGCCGACGGCCGGATCGCGGCTGCCGGCGTCGCTCGCCAGTTGTGCCGTATCGCTCATGTCGTCAACATAGGTTGACAACCTCTATATGTCAACCACGGTTGACGCAGGGAAAACGGTTTGCCCCTCGACCTGCGTATTTGCGAGTCTGGAACGACCATGCGCTCTCTTCCTGTGGCCGATCCCGGCAGTCCCGACGCTCGCGGGCCGCTGCGCTACCTGTGGTGGGTGGCGCGCGGCCAGGCCGCTCCGATGCTGACCGGAGCCGGCCTGGCGGTGCTGTGGTGGCTGGGGCAGGCGCTCGTGCCGGCGGCCCTGGGCAAGGCGATCGACGCGATGGCCGCGCGGGACACGGGCACGCTGCTCAGGTGGTCGGCGGTGGTGCTCGGCCTCGGCGTGGTCCAGGCGGTCGCCGGTGTCACGCGTCACCGCTTCGCCGTCTTCGCCTGGCTGTCGGCGGCCTACCGCACCGTGCAGGTGACCGTACGGCAGGCGGCCAGGCTCGGGGCGACGCTGCCGAAACGCCTGTCGACGGGCGAGGTCGTCAGCGTGGGCAACTCGGACATCGCGCACATCGGCAACGCCATGGACATCCTCCTGCGCGGCACCGGCGCGGCCGTCGCCATCGTCGCGGTGACCGTGATCCTCCTCGCCACCTCGGTTCCGCTGGGCCTGGTCGTGCTGGTCGGAGTGCCGCTGATGGCGGCCGCGGTGGGTCCTCTGCTCAAACCGCTGCACCGGCGCCAGCACGAGCAGCGCGACCTGCAGGGCGACCTGGCCACCAGGGCCGCCGACATCGTGGCCGGCCTGCGGGTGCTGCGCGGCGTCGGCGGCGAACAGGTCTTCGCCGCGCGCTACCGCGAGGAATCGCAGCGCGTGCGGCAGGCGGGCGTGCGGGTGGCCTCGGTGGAGTCCCTGCTGGAGGGCGCCCAGATCCTGTTGCCCGGCGTGCTGATCGCGTGCGTGACCTGGCTCGGCGCGCGCTTCGCGCTCGACGGCCGCATCACGCCCGGCCAGCTCGTCGCGTTCTACGGCTACGCGGTCTTCCTGATCGCGCCTCTGCGTACGCTGACCGAGGCCGCCGACAAGGTGACCAAGGGGCACGTGGCGGCGCGCCGCGTCTGCCGCATCCTGTCGCTGGAGCCCGAGATCACCGGCGGCGACGGCCGCTTCTCCGCGGGACCGAACACGCTGCCGGGCATGCTCCGCGACGGCGAGTCGGGCGTCGAGGTCCGGCCCGGCCGGCTGACGGCGCTCGCGGCGGCCGCGCCGGAGGACGCCATCGCCATCGCCGACCGCCTGGGCAGGTTCGCCCCCGGCGACGTCACGGTCGGCGGCGCGCCGCTGGCGGAGCTGCCGCTCGCCGAGGCCAGGCGGCACATCCTGGTGGCCGACAACGGCGCGCGGCTGTTCACCGGACGGCTGCGCGACGAGCTCGACGTGCGGGGAACGGCCACCGACGAGGACGTCCGCCAGGCGCTGTACGCCTCGTGCGCCGAGGACATCGTGGCGGCGCTGCCCGAAGGCCTGGACGCGCACGTGGCCGAGTCGGGCCGCGAGTTCTCCGGCGGTCAGCAGCAGCGGCTGCGGCTGGCCCGGGCGCTGCTCGCCCACGCGGAGATCCTGATCCTGGTCGAGCCCACCAGCGCCGTCGACGCGCACACGGAGGCGCGCGTCGCCGAACGTCTGGGCAAGGCGCGGGCGGGCCGCGCGACTCTGGTCTGCACGACCAGCCCGCTCGTGCTCGACCGGGCCGACCACGTGCTGTACGTCGAGGGCGGCGTCGTACGGGCCGAGGGCAGCCACCGGGCGCTGCTGGAGACCGAGCCCGCCTACCGGGCCACCGTCACACGCGAGTTGACGCGAGGGGAAGACTGAGCATGGCCCGCGAGATCCTGCCGGTCGCCGACAGGGCGCAGGTGCGCGCCTACGCGCGGCGGCTGACGTTGAAGTATCCCCGCGAGCTGGGCCTCGCGCTGGCCCTGCACGCGCTGGCGGCGGTCGCCGGGCTTGTCGCGCCCCGCATGCTCGGCGACCTGGTGGAGGGCCTGGCCAAGGGCCGGACCGACCTGCGCGTGGACGCCGTCGCCCTGACCATCGCCGCCTTCGTGGTCGCGCAGGCCGTGCTGATCAGGTTCGCGGTGTACGCGTCGTCGCGGCTGGGCGAGAAGGTGCTGGCCGAGCTGAGGGAGGACTTCGTCGGCCGGGTGCTCGCGCTGCCGCTCTCCACGGTCGAGCGGGCCGGTTCCGGCGACCTCATCACCCGTACGTCCAGAGACGTGGACGCGCTGTCCCGGAGCGTGCGGCACGCCGTGCCCGAGACGCTGATCGCGGTCGTGACCGGCGCCTTCGTGGTCGGCGCGGTGATCCTCGTCGGGCCGGTGATGGCGGTGCCGTCGCTGGTCGCCGTGCCGCTGCTGTGGGGCGCCACCCGGTGGTATCTCAACCGCGCAAGGGACGGCTACCTGCGGGAGAACGCGGCGTACGCCGACATGACCGAGGGCCTGGCCGAGACCGTCGAGGGTGCCCGCACGATCGAGGCGCTGGGGCTGGAGGGCCGCCGCCGGGACCGTACGGACCGGGACATCGCCCGGTCGTTCGCCGCCGAGCGGTACACCCTGGGCCTGCGCATGGTGTGGTTCCCGGCCGTCGAGTTCGGCTACGTGGTCCCGGTCGTGGCGACCCTGCTCATCGGCGGGCTGCTCTCCATCGAAGGCTGGGTGACGGTGGCCCAGGTGACGACCGCCACGCTCTACGTGCAGCAGCTCATCGACCCGCTCGACCGGCTGCTTTCGTGGGTGGACGAGCTCCAGGTCGGCGGGGCCTCGATGGCCCGGCTGCTGGGCGTGGCCAACGTGCCCGACGACCGGGTCGCGGGCGACGCCCGGCCGGTGGGGGAGGAGCTGAAGGTCAGCGGCGTGCGGTACGCCTACCGTGAGGGCCGCGACGTGCTGCACGGCATCGACCTCGACGTACGCCCGGGGGAGCGCCTGGCCATGGTCGGGCCCTCAGGGGCGGGCAAGTCGACGCTGGGCCGCCTCATCGCCGGGGTGCACGCGCCGGGGAGCGGGTCGGTCACGGTCGGCGGGGTGCCGCTGGTCGAGCTGCCGCTCGACGAGCTGCGCGGGCACGTCGCCCTGGTCACCCAGGAGCACCACGTGTTCCGGGGGACGCTGCGCGACAACCTCCTGATCGCCAGGCCCGACGCCTCGGACGCCGAGGTGCGCCGCGCGCTGGAGGCCGTGGACGCCTGGGAGTGGGTGGCGGCCCTGGGCGATGGATCCGGCGAGGAGTTGAACACCGCGGTGGGCTCGGGCGGCACGGCGATCTCCCCGGCCCAGGCGCAGCAGATCGCGCTCGCCCGGCTGGTGCTGGCCGACCCGCACACGCTCGTCCTGGACGAGGCCACGTCGCTGATCGACCCGCGGGCCGCCCGCCACCTGGAGCGGTCGCTCGCGGCCGTGCTTGAGGGCCGTACGGTGATCGCCATCGCGCACCGGCTGTACACGGCGCACGACGCCGACCGGGTGGCCGTGGTGGAGGACGGCCGGATCAGCGAACTGGGCTCCCACGACGACCTGGTGGCGGCGGGCGGTGCCTACGCCGCGCTGTGGGACAGCTGGCACGGCACCGCCCGGTAGTCCCGTCAACCGGTGATGTGCAGCGACTTCTTGAGGAAGTCGAGCTGCAGGAGCAGCAGGTTCTCCGCGACGACCTCCTGCGGGGTCATGTGGGTGACGCCCGACAACGGGAGCACGGTGTGCGGGCGGCCGGCCGCGAGCAGGGCCGACGACAGCCGCAGCGTGTGCGCGGCGACCACGTTGTCGTCGGCCAGGCCGTGGATCAGCAGAAGCGGGCGCTCCAGCTTCTCGGCGTCTCCCTTCTCCGCGTCTCCCTTCTCCGCATCGGCGAGGAGCGACGAGCGCTCGTAGTGCCCCTCGTCGGGGTGGCCGAGGTAGCGCTCGGTGTAGCAGGTGTCGTACAGGCGCCAGTCGGTGACCGGCGCCCCGGCGACGGCGGCGTGGAACACGTCGGGGCGGCGCAGCACGGCGAGCGCGGCGAGGTAGCCGCCGAACGACCAGCCCCGGATCGCCACCCGGGAGAGGTCGAGGTCGCCCGGGTGCAGGGCCGCCACGCCCTGGAGGGCGTCCACCTGGTCCTGCAGCGAGATCGTGAAGTCGTGCAGCGTCTCGCGTTCGAAGGCCGGGCCGCGCCCCGGCGTGCCCCGCCCGTCGGCCACGACCACCGCGAAGCCCTGCTCGGCCCACCACTGGGACTCCAGGAACATCCGCCGGGCCGACAGCACGCGCTGGGCGTGCGGCCCGCCGTACGGGTCCATCAGGACGGGCAGCGGGCCCGAGCCGGGCACGTGCCACGAGGGCAGCAGGACCGCCGTGGACAGCTCGCGCGAGCCCGCCCGGACGAGCGACACGCGCGGCTCCAGTCCTGGGCGCTCGGCGAGGGACCTGATCGATACTGCCCCGACTGAAACCGTCGTTCCCTCGGTGTCGAGGCTCTGCCGGGCGACGAGCGTCACGCCGCCCGCCCGGCGGCCGGAGTGGACGCCCGGTTCGGTCGTGACGGCGCTGATGGTGCCCGCCGCGTAGGTCCACAGATGGATCTCGGTGGGCTCGCCGCTCGCCTGGAAGAGCACGGTGTCGCCGTCGACGTCGAGCACCGCGCGCACCTGCAGGGACGGCGGCGTGACCGGCTCGTCGCCGACCACGAGGCGGTGGCCGCCGTCGGCGTCGGCCACCCATACGAGCGTCCCGTCGGACAGGCGGGCCGGGACACCGGTGACGATGTCCACCCAGGCGGGGTCGGTGTCCTCGCGCAGGAGCGTCGTCTCGCCGGTGTCCGGGCCGACGGACAGCAGGCGCATCGTCCGCTGGTCCCGTGAGAGCGTGACGATCGCGAGGCCGTGTGCGTCCCAGGCCGCCGTCACCAGGTACTCCTGCTCGAACGGCACCGCCGTACGCGCGCCGTCCAGGCCGATGACGTGCAACGTGACCTCGGCGTTGGCCGTGCCGGCGGCGGGGTAGCGCTGCGGGACGGGCTGACGATCGGGGTTGGCCGGGTCGGCGATGTGCCACAGGGGCACCGGAGACTCGTCCACCCGGGAGACGAGCAGGCGGTCGCCGGAGGGCGACCACCAGTAGCCGCGCATCCGCTCCATCTCCTCGGCCGCGATGAACTCCGCGAGGCCGTAGGTGACCAGCTCGCTCTCCGGCTCGGCGAGCGGGGTGTCCGCGCCGGTGGCGATCTCCAGCACGTGCAGGGCGCCGCCCGTGACGTACGCGACCCGCGCGCCGGTGGGGTCGAGCCGGGGGTCGATGACCGGCCCGGCCGCCGGGAGCCGCCGCACCTCGCCCGAGGCGAGACCAGCCAGGTAGAGGTCGCCAGACAGCGCGAAGACGGCCTGCCGGACCTCCCGGTCCGTGGCGTACGCCACCACGCCGCCCGCCGACTCCCGCGACCGCTCGCGGCGGGCGCGCTCCTCCGGCGGCAGGTCCTCGTCGGCGGCGCCCAGAGCGAGGGGATCGACGACGAGCCGCTCGGCTCCGGACGCGACGTCCAGCTCCCACAGGCAGGTCACCGGGTCGGCGCCCGATCTCGTCCTGAGGAAGGTCACCCGACCGCCGTCAGGGGAGATCGTGAAGTTGCGCGGCACCCCGAGGGTGAACCGCCGGGTCCTGGCATGCAACCGTGGGAAGCTCTCCGTCATAGCTCCTCATACTGCCAGCACGAGGGCACTACCCT
The DNA here is from genome assembly GCF_006334915.2 of Microbispora catharanthi. Lineage (GTDB taxonomy): Bacteria > Actinomycetota > Actinomycetes > Streptosporangiales > Streptosporangiaceae > Microbispora > Microbispora catharanthi. The sequence goes on along the minus strand of NZ_VDMA02000023.1, from coordinate 133,929 downwards.
CGGAGGCATGACTGACCGTCGCTTGCTGCTCGTGCACGCCCACCCCGACGACGAGTCCATCGGCACCGGCGCGACCATGGCCAAGTACGCCGCCGAGGGGGCGCACGTGACGCTCGTGACCTGCACCCTGGGGGAGGAAGGCGAGGTCATTCCCCCGGAGCTCGCCCACCACGCCGCCGACAGGGACGACACGCTCGGCCAGTACCGCATCGGCGAGCTGGCCGCCGCGTGCAAGGCGCTCGGCGTCACCGATCACCGCTTTCTCGGGGAGGCCGGCCGCTGGCGCGACTCGGGCATGATGGGCGCGGCGACCAACGACCGCCCCGGCTGCTTCTGGCGGGCCGACCTCGACGAGGCCGCGGGCGAGCTGGTCAAGGTGATCCGCGAGGTCAGGCCCCAGGTCCTCGTCACCTACGACGAGAACGGCTTCTACGGCCATCCCGACCACATCCAGGCGCACCGCGTCTCCTGGCGGGCCTTCGAACTGGCCGCCGACCCCGCGTTCCCCGGCGGTGAGCCGTGGCGGATCGCCAAGTTCTACCTCACCGCCATGCCCAAGTCGGTGCTGCGGCGGACCATCGAGACCATGCGCGAGGCCGACGTCGACTTCTGGGTGCCTGAGTCGATCGACGACATGCCGGGATGCGCCGACGAGGACGTGACGACGGAGATCGACGCCCGGCCCTACGTGGAGGCCAAGCTCGACGCGATGCGGGCGCACGCGACGCAGATCGCCGTGGACGCGCCGTGGTTCGCGCTGTCGAACAACGTCGGCCAGCAGGCCCTCGGGATCGAGCACTTCATCCTGCGTGCCGGGGTCCCCGGCAAGCCCGCCATCGGCGCCCCGCCCGAGGTGGGAGGCCTGGGCGAGCCCTACGACCGTGAGACCGACCTGTTCGCCGGCATCGGCTAAATTGGCGGCATGACCCAGGAGACGCAGGTCGCCGTCGAGACCGAGGACGCTCCCGGCCCGCTGGCCGGGGCCGTGACCGGTGCGGCGTACGGCGTGCTCTTCCTGCTGGGCGTGGTGCTCGGCGTCGTCGGGGGCTTCCAGCACGCGTGGTACGCCGGGCAGGTGCCGGTCGCCGCGATCGCCTGGCTGGTCGCCCTGTTCGCCGTGCCGTACGTCATGGGCTGGATGATGGGCAGCAAGCTGGGCGCGCTCGTTCCCGCCGCCGGCTGGCTCCTCGTGTCGTTCCTGCTGGCCACGCCGCAGCGGGCCGGCGACCTCGCCATCGCGGGCAACTCCGCCGGCTACTGGTACCTGTACGGCGGCGCCGTCGCCGTCGCGGCCGCCGTGGTCGTCACCCGGTCCGCCGGTTCGTGGCTGCTGAGGTCGTACGGCCGGGTCTGAGCTTGCCCGTGCTTGCCCGTGCTTGCCCGTGCTTGTATAGGCGCGGCCCCTCGCCGATCCTGGGGACATGCGGCGGTCGCACCGGGTCCGGCAGGTCATCAACTACGTCAACCTCTCCACGCCCCTCGGGCTGCTGATCGCGCGGATCGGCGGAGCCCGCACCCGCAGGGGGGAGCGGGGTCTCGTCTACGCGCACGGCTACCGCATCCCGTTTCCCGTCGCCGGGGCGTTCACCGTGGGCAACGTGATCCTGACCAAGCACGGGGAGGGCTATCTCACGGGCTGCCTGCTCGACCACGAGTCCCGCCACGCCTCCCAGTACGCGTTCTGCGTCGGCCTGCCCATGCTCGTGCTGTACGTGCTCGCCTCGGCCGCCTCGTACGCCGTCTGCGGCCATCCGGCCTCGTGGAACCTTTTCGAACGGATGGCCGGCCTGGACGACGGTGGTTATCCCCGGGTGCATCCCTGGTGGAGGAGAAGGTGGAGGAGATCGCGTTCCATCTGAAGGCGGAGGAAACATGGAGGGAATCGACCGGTCGTAGGAGGAATATTTTCGGCTCTGCGGGGATCATGGAGAGCGGAAGGGAGTTCCCCATGTCGCAGACGATTCAACCGGAAAGCCCTGAGGCGCCAGAAATCCCCGTTTCTCCCGTTCCGAAAGCGCCGAGTGCGCCGATTGTTCGGCCTGCCGGACCCCGCCGGTGGCCGTCCAGCTTCGCCGACAGGCTGACCGCCCCTCTTCCGGACTTCCGCGAGGTCACCAGTGTCATGTGGCACGGGCAGCTGCGGCCCGACATCGGTGACAGCGACCAGATTCCCGTCCACCGTGTCGGCCTGCCCCGCGCCGCCGCGACCGAGACCGTGGTGACCTGGGTCGGCCACGCGACGTTCGTTCTCCAGATCGGCGGGCTGACCGTGCTGACCGATCCGGTGTGGTCCCGCAAGATCCCCGGTGTGCGCCAGCGGCTGACCCCTCCTGGAGTCGCCTGGTCCGACCTGCCCGAGGTCGACGCGATCGTGATCAGCCACAACCACTACGACCACCTGGACGCGCCGACGATCCGCCGTCTGCCGAGGGACACGGCCGTCTTCGTGCCCGCCAAGCTCGGCGGGTGGTTCCGGCGGCGCGGCTTCCGCGACGTGACCGAACTGGACTGGTGGGAGTCGGCTCGCCTCGGCGACGTGACGTTCGACTTCGTCCCGGCTCACCACTGGAGCCGCCGTACGCTCTGGGACACCTGCCGCACCCTCTGGGGCGGATGGGTGCTCACCTCCCCCGAGCGCCGGGTCTACTTCGCCGGCGACACGGCCTACGGGGAGCGGTTCGCCCAGATCGGCGAGCGTTATCCGGGCATCGACCTCGCTCTCATGCCGGTCGGCGCCTACGAGCCGCGCTGGTTCATGAAGGTCTCCCACGTCGACCCCGCCCAGGCCGTGCAGGGCTGCCTCGACGTGGGCGCGCGGCGGATGGCCACCATGCACTGGGGGACGTTCGTGCTGTCGGGCGAGCCGTTGCTGGAGCCCGTGCGCGAGGCCCGCGCCGTATGGGAGTCACGCGGCCTCGACCCCGCCGACCTGTGGGACCTCGCCGTCGGCGAGAGCCGTACGCTGCCCTGACGGGACGGCCCGGATGGCGCTTGCGGGAGGGCGGCTGCGGTTCCGGCTGTGGCTACGGCCGCTCTCCGAGCATCGCCGCGGCGTTGGCCAGTCGCGTCCGCAGATGCCGCCGGAACGCCCGGAGTTCGGGGCCGTGTGTTTCGATCATCGTCTGCTGGGCCTCGATCTCCGTCGTCAGCCGCACGGTCAGGTAATCCACCTGCAGCTTGCAGCGCATGTCCGCCGCCGCGGTGGCCGCCTCCCGCTCGTCACCCGGTTCCCGCCGGGCGTCGCGTAGGTGTAGCCGGCCCTCTTCATGCAGGCGCTCCACGCCGCGTTCACCGCCTTCACCCGAGGATCGGTGAGCGCTTTGTCGTACGCCTCCGTGCCCAGCCGGACGACCAGCGACTCGGCGTCGGGCGGGAGTCCTTCCATCGCGCGCCGGTTCGCCGCCCCGATGCAGCCGCCCTCCGGCACGCGGATGCCCCTGACCGTCTTCGGCCCCTGCCCGCTCAGGACGGCCTGCTCCTCAATCGGGGGCATGCCCGTACCGCCCGGCACGGGCGACGCGGCACGGCGAGCGAAAGCAGACGGAAGCGCGAAACATCATGCACGCCTGCATTCTTTTCCCGGAGGGCTCTGCTCGGGTAATCAAGGAATTTACGGAATGGCGAACCGTGCATTTCCGAGCGGCGGCAACGGGCCCCGGCCCAGCCGGCGTGTCGAAGGTGCCGCCGGAAAGCGGCACCGGCGGCCCTGGCACAATGCGGCCATGAGCTTCGCGACCGCTGATCTCTACGACGCCCACGGCGACGCGCTGCGCAGTTGCGTCACCCAGTTCCGCTCGTACGGCTCACGCGCGCGATTCTCCGGCCAGATCTCCACGGTCCGCTGCCTGGAGGACAACGCGCTCGTCAAGCAGGTGCTCGCGACGCCGGGCGAGGGCCGGGTGCTGGTGGTCGACGGCGGCGGCTCGCTGCGCACGGCGCTGCTCGGCGACATGATCGCGACCTCGGCGGTGGAGAACGGCTGGGCGGGCGTAGTGATCTATGGCGCGGTACGGGACACGGCTGCGCTGGCCGACCTCGACCTCGACCTCGGCGTCAAGGCGCTCGGCGCCAATCCTCGCAAAAGCGCCAAGACCGGCCTGGGGGAGATCGACGTCCCGGTGACCTTCGGGGACGTGACCTTCGCTCCGGGAGAGTGGCTCTACAGCGACGAGGACGGCATCCTTGTCAGCGACCACCGCCTCGACATCTGAGCTCCCGGCGACTGTCCGTGCCGCCACCCGGCCCGCTAAATACGTAGCCGCCGGACCTTGATGTGGGTCGGCTGGTAGGTGAAGGCCCAGCGGTCGGTGCCGGCTTTGCGGCGGGTGTAGCGGTCGGGGTGGCGGTAGCGGTCGCGGTTGTGGAACTGGCAGGCCGGTCCGAGCAGCTTCAGGTCGGTGAGCCCGCCGTTGCTCCAGTTGTCGGCGTGGTCGATCTGGCACATGGTGGCGGGCAGTGGGCAGCCGTCGATCCAGCAGGTGGCGTAGCGGGCGAACACGGCCCTGCGCTGGGCGGGGGTGGCCAGGCGGACCTTGCGGCCCATGTCCAGCACCTGCCCCTCGGCGTCCATCACCAGGCGGACCAGGGTGCTGGTGCGGGCAAGGCGGTGCACGCTGGAGACCGGCAGCATCTGCCCGGTCGCCAGCAACACCCCCGGCGCCGCCCCCAGCAGCGTTCCTGGCGTTGTTCCCGATAGCCTCCCCGGTGGTGTCCCCGTTGCACACGAGCACCGCGCCTCGCCGCCGCACCCGCACACGCCCTGGTCATCCGCGTCCTGCTGAGCCTGGCCCTGCTCATCGCAGCCTTGCCCATCGCAGCCTGGCTCCTGGCGGCGGCCCGGCTCCTGGCGGCACTGTCCACAGCGCATGTCGCCGTTGTCCTGGGGCGTGCTCTGCGCATGCCGACAGTCCCCCGCAGGCCGATGCCCGGCGTGGGCGTGATGCGCAGCGGCATCCTCGGGAGGAGGATCAGGCCGCGCTGTCTGCGAAGGTGAACCGGCATCTGCCCCGGCGTCACCGCAGTCGTCGTAGTCGTCGTAGTCGGCGGGGTCGGCAGGATGGCACAGGCGCTCATCCTGGGCAGGTGCGGCAGCGCCGGTGCTGCCCACATCGCAGGGGCCGCCCATCTCGCCGAGGGCACAGCCACCGGCATCTTCGACGTCGCCAGGATCGTCAGCGCTTCCGGTGTCACCGGTGGCAACGGTGCCCTGGCGGTCGCGGCCGTCCTCGTCGGCCTCGGCGCCCTCCGCGTCCTCGGCATCCTGGGCGTCCTGGGCGTCCTGGGCGTCGTGGGCGTCGTGGGCGTCGTCAATGTCTTCGGGATGGTCGGGGCCGGGATGGTCGGGGCCGGGGTGGTCGGGGCCGGGGGCGGCGGGTTCGGCGGCGGCGGGTTCGGGGTCGGTGGGGAGGGATTCGGCGGTGACCAGGACCAGGAGCTCAGCGGCGATCTTCTGCTCCAGCAACGCGATGAACGCATCCGCCTGCCGGACCCGCAACGGCCGGTCGTCCCCTTCTGCGCGCGGCTTGGCATAGGCGTCCAGCAGGGCCCGCAGCCGGGCGGCCGCCTCACGCGGCAGGTAGAACTCCCCCTCCACGCCCCCACCCCTGGTCGGGCGGACCCTCAAAAACCGCCGCCCGAAGTCGGCCCGCTCATCGCGGTCCTCACCGTCGGGATCCAGCACCGCCCGCAGATAACGCCCGGCTTTGGCCACCTCCGCCGCACCCGCCTGACCCGCCAACTCCAGCAAAATCGACTCAGCCAACCCCGCATGCTCATCACTCAACTGCGCGGTGGCCGCGCAGATCGCCTCCACCACCCCCGCCGCCAACCCACCCGCAGCGAACCGCTCCCGCACCCGAGGCAGACGCGCCAACTCCACCGCCAGCATGATCAGACGCCCCGCCCCCGCGACGCTCATGCCTCCGGCGGTGCGCAACCAACTACGGGTCGAGGCATGCCCATGCCGCTTGGCCCGCCCCGCACCATGCACCCGCCCCACCCGCTCAGCAAGAGCACACGTGATCCGATCACGCGCGAACAGCAACTCCTCAGCCTCGGCAAGACAGACATCCACATCGTCCGGCACCGGCGCCAACGCCAACGCCTGCGCCGACTCACGAAGAGAACCCACCAGCACCCACGACGATCGGCCCCGACCGGCACCTGATCCACAAGGACCGGCTCCCGAGCCATCCGCGGCACCTGCACCGTCCTCAGCGGCATCACTGTCAGCGGTCTCGCTGCCGGCGGCGCCCGGGACCTCCTCGTTTTCGGCTCCACAGTCGCAGGAATGTGAGTCCCTGGACGCCCACAACGGCGAGTCAGCGGTCAACCGGTCCCACCAGTCGCCGTCAGTGTTGTTCGAACGACGAGAGCGGTCAGGATCGATCGCGAAGAGATCCACCAAGCCCTCCTCGCTGGATTCGAATACTTGTATGAATTCTTTCACGCCACCATGCCTTGCACACCCGGTGAGCAGCGAATTGTTGGAGCGACAGGTCGAGCTGTCCGGCCGCGCGCTTGAGGCCCGCGAGGGCCGGCCGTCCGGGGTGTCCCTCTCACAGCCGCGTTCAACGCCCCGCGGGTTACGGGCTCGGGCGCCAGGGCAGGGCAGGGCAGGGCAGACGAGCGTGCGGGAAAGGAGCGAAGGTGGCTGCCGGGGCCGTCCAACATGCCAGGCGCTGACGCGGCGTCCGCCTGCCTACGGGCCAGACGTGGACCCGCTGCCGGGCCGGCCGTCGCTACGCGAGAAGCGGACAGGCCGGCCCGTTCACGCCTGATTGGACCGGCCCACCGGCCCGTTCAGGCGTGAGAAGTGCCGTCAGATGCGGCCGATGTCGGCGGGCAGGTCGAGGGCGAGCACGTGGTCGAAGTGGAGGAAGGTCTCGAACCTGGACCCCGGCGTGACCGACTCGTCGGCCTCCAGGTCGCGCAGCAGGCGTAGCGCCCCGGGCGTGTCGAGGTCGTCGTCCAGCGCCCGCTGAACGCGCTCGGAGTGGGCGTCGTCGATCGGGCGGCTCGGTGACTCCGCCCATTCGGCCACCCGCCGCCGCAGCCGCCGCAGTTCCTCGTCGGCGGCGCGAAGAGCGTCCCAGGTGAGATCGACCGGCCGCCGATAGTGGTGCTCCAGCAGGGCCAGCCGTACGGCGAGGGGATCGAGACCGGCGGCGACGACGCCGGACAGTGGCACGACGTGCCCGGTGCCGGCCGGGCGGCCCTCGAACAGCAGGTGCCCGGAGTGCGCCCAGTGGGCGACGGCCTCCTGACCTGTGGCGGCGTTCGACTGCGCCCGCGCCCTCTCGTGGTGGGGGAAGCACAGGTCGGCTCCGCCCACGTACAGGTCGAAGTGGGGGCCGAGGAACCGCAGCGGCGTGGCCGAGCACTCCACGTCGCGACCGGGGAGACCACGGCCCCAGGGCGCGTCCCAGGCCGCTCCGGCGTCGCCGCCGGCCGAACGCCCCAGGGATGGCGACACCGGCTCCCACAGGGGCCAGTCGGACGCCGAGCCCGGCTTGCCGGAGATCTCGCCGTACGTGGGGAAGGACGCCGCGTCGAAGAACACCGCCCCCTCCGGGGTGGCGTACGCGTGGCCGCGCTCGATGAGCCGCCCGATGAGCTCGATCACCAGGCCCATCGTCTCGCTGGTCCGGGGGGAATGCTCGGGGGCGCGCATGTTGAGCGCGAGCGTGTCGGCGTCGAGAGACGCGCCGTTCGCGTCATGATCGTCACCGTCGTCTCGGTGGACGAGGTCGGAGACGTTGCGGCAGGCGAGCACCCGCAGATTGGCGCGCTCGGCGACGCGGCGGACCAGGTCGGCGAGCAGGGCGGGTCGCAGGTCGGCGAGGCCGGCGGGCCCGTGCGCGGCGCAGGTGTACATCCGCAGGATCCGCGAACCGGCCGGGGCGACGGGCACGACCTGCCGGGTCAGGGTGTCGTGGAGCCGCAACATGCTCCGAGCCTACGTGCTGCCCCCGACATCCCCGCCCCGGCCCCTGAGCCGGAATCAGGTCAGGAAGCGGATGATGTCGCGGTCGCCGCGTTCGCGCAGGCGGTCGAGGACATCCTCGCGGACGGCCCCCTCGGGCAGGCCGATGCGGGCGCCGATGAGACGCAGGCCCTCGGCCTCCGACGCCACCGGAGCGGTGTACCCGATCAGGTGCAGCGCCTGGTTGATCGCGGGCAGCCCGGCCCCCGCCGTGGGCAGGAAGCGGGTCAGCAGCTCGCCGCCGTCGGAGACCGTGAGGAAGACGTGGTCGCCCTCGGACGCGTTGTACTCCGCGAGAAGGTTCCTGATCGAGCCGATGGTCGGCTGGTTGTGCCAGCTGATCACCACCTCGCCCGACGCGGTGGAGGCGGTGAGCTGCCCGCCGGGCGCCATGCCGAGGTGCGCGGCGAAGCCGGTCGGCAGCGGGGAGCCCGAGCCGCGCAGGTGCTCGGCGTTCACGTCGACACGGTGCCACCAGCGGCCGTCCCTGCTGCGGAAGCAGCGGCGGGTCATCGAGACGTCCCGGCGCGGCTGGTACGGCTCGGCCTGGTCCTGGGCGGCCACCCTGATGTAGCCGCGCTGGGTCCGCTCGAACCCGGGCCCTCCGGCGTACGCCCTGATGGAGCTCTCGCTCACGTCGTAGTGGGAGGTCAGGTTGTCCACGACCGTGCTCACGGACGCCTCGCCGCCCGCGCGCTCGATCTCCCGAATGATCATCTCCCGGATGCCGAGGTACTCGTCGCCGCCCCAGCGCCGCAGCCCGTACTTGCTGCGGTCGAGCCGGATGAACCGGTCGTCGGAGGCGAGCTGGTTGCGGATGCCGACGATGCTGTAGTCCTCGCCGATGCGACCCTGGATGTCCTCGGGGGTGAGCGGGGCGTGGGCGACCGCCAGCACGGCCTCCGCCTTGTCGCCCATGCTGCGCGGCCAGGGGACGACGTGGCCGTCCATGACCCGCAGGTGCGGCACCGACGCCAGCCAGCGCTCGGCGACGTCCTCCCGGATGCCGAGCTGGGCGACGAGGGAGACCGCCTCCTCCAGCGGCCGGGGGCCGTCGGCGAACAGCTGCCGCGTCTTCTCCCTGAGCTCGTCCGCGCCGCCCGCGACCAGCCAGCCGTCCACCTGCTCGTACCCGGTCAGCAGCGTACGGACGAACCGCCAGGCGGGGATCGCGAGCGTGATCAGCTCGGTGCGGTGCCACGGCACGGCGGCGGCGACGTCGTCGGCGGGCACGGCCGAGCCCAGCCGGGTGCGCAGCCAGGACAGGTGGGCGTTCAGCGGCGCGGCGGACGGGCCGTTCAGCCAGTCCATCACGTGGTCGCGCAGGTCGCGCTCGATCTGCCGGATCCGCTCGCGGGTGACCGAGAAGCGCTGGGCCAGCTCGTCCAGCGTGGCCCGCTGGGCCTGGCCCGGAGGCTGGGAGGTGTCGAAGTAGAGCCGGTCGCGTGCGATCGCCCGCTGGCGGTCGTCCAGCCGGGCGAAGATCTCGTCGATGACCTCGGGCATCGGCCGCTCGGGAAGGGCCGGCGGGACCGCCGCCCCGGCCGGCTCCTGTGCGGGCTCCGTGGCCAGCAGCTTGTCGATCACGTCGACGTACAGGTCGTGGACGCTCTCCCGGGGGCCGGGCGTCTGGAGGCTCTCCTCCGGGTGGGTGAACCTCAGCAGCGGGAGGACGTCGCCGAGGACCAGGTGCGACCAGCAGGCGGTGGTGAGGTCGGCGAGCCGGGAGGCGACCTGGCCGGTTCCCACTGCCGCGCAGGCCCGGCCGAGGGGAAGCGCCTGCCACCACGCGTCGGGAAGACCGGGGTCGCTCGCGATCGGCTCTACCTGGCTGGGCGCGGTCCAGCGCAGCGGAGGCACGATGTCGCTAAGGCTGAGGTTCATGCAGGTCCAACCGGCAAGGGGAATATATCCGCAGTTCAGACTAGGGGATCGGACGTCAGGCCGGGATGAAGGGACTGGCGCGCCCCGAATAGGACACGTAGAGCAACTCCCCCGCCCGCGTGCACGCCACGTAGAGCAGCCCCCGTTCGCGTTGCAGATCGTGCGCCCGGGCCGTCGGGTCCTCGTCGGCCGGGGTCAGCGCGTCCGGCGCCGGCACGATTCCGTCAGCCACGCCTATCACGGCCACCCGACGGAATTCCAGCCCTTTCATGCCATGAAGGGAGGTGACTTTGACCGTGATGCCCGCTTCGCGTAGTGCGGTGCGGGCGGTACGCACGAGGTCCGGGGTACGCGCGGCCACCGCGATCTGGGCGGTCGGCACGCCCTCCTCCAGCCATTCGGCCACGGTGGAGACGAGCCCGGCCATCTCCGCCTCCGCGTCCACGTACTGGCGCACCATCGGCCGCGCGCCGTAGTCCAGCGCGCGGTAGCCGTACATCGCGGCGTTGCCCGCGACCAGGCCGTCCGCCGGGCCGCCGCCGCGCAGGCGCACTCCCCACGAGAGGATCTCGGCGGGGAGCCGGCGGGAGATCTTCAGACGGAACTGGCGGGCGGGGATGCCGACGTCCGCCAGCGCGACCCGCGTGTCGAACATGCGCTGGTGCGGGTCTCCCACGATGAACAGGTCGTTCGGGGCGGCGGGGACCGCCGCCCGCAGCAGCCGCCACTGGGCCGGGTGCAGGTCCTGCGCCTCGTCCACCACGATGTGCCGGTACGGCTCCCGCCCCGGCGCCTCGTCGCCCAGCAGGTCGCCCACGGCCCGCCCGAGCAGGCCCGCCGCCTCAGAGGCGAGCTGGAGCAGGGTGCGCCGGCCGGACTCGCGCAGGCGCCGTACGACCTGCTGGACGGCCTCCCACACCGTCGTCCTGGCATCGGCGTCGAGCCGGACGCCGCGGCCGGGCCGGGTGGCGGCCTGATACTCCTCCAGCGTCCGCAGGTTCTGCGCGAGGATCACCTGCTCCCACTCGCGCAGCAGGAACGCGCTGCCGAAGCGCCCGACGGCCGCCTCCTGCCACAGCTCGGCCAGGTCGTCGGAGGAGACGAGGGCGGGAGCGCGGCCCTCCGCCTCGGCGACGATGCGGTGCGCGATCCTGTCGACGTTGCCCACCTCGACGCGCTTGCGGACCACCTCGTCCTTGATGATCATGTCGAGCCGCGCGGACAGCTCGGTCGCGAGGCTCTGGGAGAACGTCACCAGCAGCACCGGGCCGGTGGCCGCGCGGGCCAGCAGGGCCGCCCGGTGCAGCGCGATGACCGTCTTCCCGGTGCCCGCGCCCCCGGTGATCAGCACCGGCTGCTCGTACGCCGGCCAGTTGGCGTACGTGTGCTGCGGCGGGTAGAGGAACGTGCACCAGCCGGGCAGCGTGAGGATGCGCTCGAGCTCCGCGGCGTCGGCGGCGAACGCGGCCCGGTCGGGGCTGCGCCGCAGCGCCGCCAGGAGGTCCTCGGGGTCGATCTCGTCGGCGACGCGGGAGCGGCAGGCGTCCAGCTCGCGCCAGGCCGCCGCGAGCGAGCCGCCGCGGGCGAGCGCGGCGAGCGGCGCGTACTGGCTGTACGGGAGCAGCGGCTCCACGGCCGCGAGATGCGACTCCGACGTCATCAGCCGCAGCAGCGGCAGCAGGTGGGCGTCGACGCCGATGTTCAGCAAATCGGCGTCGCACCAGTTCTCGAACAGCGGCCGGCCGCCGGTCTCCGACGCGCGGCGCAGGGCCGGCTCGACCCGCTCCAGGGCCACGGCGTCCCAGGTCTCGACGATCCCGATGGCCGTGTTCACGCCGAACCTGTGCCGCTGCGCGTACGACCACGCCTCGGCGTCCGGCAGCACGGTGAGCAGCCAGTAGACGTCCTCCTGCCGCACCACCACCCCCCGGTGGCGGTCGGCGAGCCGCAGCGTGGCGATGCGGGAATCACGGCAGTTGCGCACCCTCTCGGGGTGCGGCGCGGCGGACGCGTTCAGCAGGAACCGGCGCACCGCGACGGCGACGTCCCGGCGGACCGGCCGGGTGAGCGCGCCGAGCCCGCGCAGGAACTCCGGGGAGATCGCGAGCCGGGGCATCGGCTATCCCAGCAGGGTCAGCAGGTCGCGGTCCCCGCGTTCTCGCAGCCGCGCGAGGAGTTCGGGCCGCCCGACGGGCGCGGTGAGGCCGACGCGCGTCGCGATCACCCGCGCGGCCTGCTCGGGCGTGCCGCTCGGCGCGGTGTAGCCCACCAGGCGCAGCGCGCGGCTCGTCTCGTCGCCGCCGTCCGCCGCCGGCAGGTGCCGTACGCGCAGCATGCCCTCCTCGGACAGGGTCAGGAAGATGTGGCTGCCCTCCTCGGCCGAGACCTCGCTGAGAATGCGCTGGAGGGAGCCCAGGACCGGCCGCGCGTGCCAGGAGAGGCCGACCTCCCCGGCCGCGCTGCGCACCGTGCGGTCCTCGCCCGGCGCCAGACCGACGTACGCCGCGAACCCGCTCGGCAGCGGCACCTCGGCGCCGCGGAGGTGGTCGCCGGAGACGTCGACCCGGAGCCACCATCTGCCGTCCGGCTGCCGGAAGCACCGCCGGGTCAGCGCGACGTCCTTGAGCCCGCCCTGCTGCCCGCCCTGCTGCCGGTCCGGCTGGCGGTCCGCCGTACTGATCTCCGACGCCTTCTGCGCACGCAGTTGCGGCACGCTCTCCAGCCACTGCCTGGCGACGTCGGGACGGACGCCCAGGGAGCCGATCATCTCCAGCGCCTGGGGGACGGTCGGCGGGCGCTCGGCCGAGGCGATCAGGCTCCGCGTCCTCTCCCGCAGTTCCTCGATGTCGCCGGCCACGAGCCAGTCGCCGAAGAGGCGGTATCCGGGGAAGGTGGCGAGCACGAACCGCCAGGCGGGCACCTCCAGCGTGCGCAGTTCGCGCCCGTGCCACTCGGCCGCCGTGACGAACCGCTCCTTCGGCACCGCGGCTCCGAAGGTGTCGGTGAGCCGGGTCAGATGCTCGTTGTACGGCTTCGCCTCCGGCAGCGCGAGCCAGCGGGACAGCCGGTCGCGCAGGGCCGCTTCGAGGTCGTGGATGACGGAGGGATGGACGGCGAGCAGCCTGGCCAGCTGCTCGGGATCGGACGGCTCGTCGGCGAAGACCCGGTTCTGCGCCACCATCCAGGTCTGGTCGTCCAGGTCGCCGAACGCCGCGTCGATCAGCTCGGGGATGTCCGGGGCCTGTTGTTCCGCTACCTGTTCGTCCGGGGGATCCTCCACCGGCTCGGACACCGGTTCGGAGACAGGCTCGGAGACGGGCTCGGAGACAGGCTGGGCCTCCTCGGGGGACATCCGTAAGAACACGGCGCCGAACAGAGCGGTCAGCACGGGGCGGGCCTTGATGAACGGCTGGTCGGCCAGTTCCCGGCCGGACAGCGCGAGCAGGCCGTGCCACGACCCCGCCCGGTCGAGCGCGATCGCGACCTGGGGGTCGTCGGCCTCGTCGGGGTCGAGCACGTGCAGCGCGGGCAGCACGTCGCCGACGGCCGCCGCCGGCCAGTGGTCGAGCGCGAGCTCGGTGAGCAGGTCGCCCAGCGCCTCGGCGCCCAGGACGGCGAGCACCCGGTGCAGGGGCAGCGTCCGCCACCAGGCGTCCGGCAGGCCGGGCCGGTCGGCCAGGGCCGTGATGCGGGCAGCGTCACTCCAGCGCAGCGGTGGCACGAGGTCACTCAGGCAGAAGTTCATGCGTTCCCCATCACTCACAAAGACCAGTCCATAGTCTGGCAAATCGCCCCGTCGTGGTGGAGATGTCAGCGACGTTCTGCGGCGAAACGGAGACGGACGTAGTCGGCCATCCAGCCGGTCTCCCGGCGCAGCGCGGGGGCGGCCAGCTCGTTGACCCGGCGCAGCAGCGGCTCCACGGCCGCCGGGGGGACCCGATCGAGCAGCGAGCCGGCGAACATCCGGACCCAGTCGGCCGCGCCGTTCGGGCACTCGTCGAGCGGGGTGGGGCGGTCGAAATACTCCAGCAGCCGGACCGTGAACCCGCCCTTCTCCAGGCGGTGGGCGTACTCGGCGGGGCTGGGGAAGTACCACGGCAGCTCGGGCTCGGGCAGGCCGTACTCGCGCCAGGCGGTGAGCACGGCGGAGGTCAGGGCCGCGCAGTTGCCCGCGCCGCCCATCTCGGCGACGAACCGGCCGCCCGGCCGCAGCGCCTCCCGCACGCAGTCGATCACCGCGTCGGGGTCGCGGCTCATCCAGTGCAGCGCGGCGTTCGAGAAGACCGCGTCGTACGGCTGGGCGACGGTGAAGTCGTAGCCGTCGCCCACGGTGAAGTCGAGTCCGGGATGGTGCGCGATGGCCTGCTCGATCATGGAGTGGGAGCCGTCGATGCCCAGCACGTGGGCGCCGCGCCTGGCGATGTCGGCGGTGAGCACCCCGGTGCCGCATCCGAGGTCGAGCACGCGCTCACCGGGGCGCGGGTCGAGCAGTTCCACCAGTGGCGCGCCCTGAGCCGAGACGTAGCCGAAGGAGCTGTCGTAGGCGCGAGCGTTCCACCGGGTGAGACTGGGAGTTTCGTACCTCAAGATCGGCTCGCATTCTGACACGTGGTGCCCGGTGTCGGGATTGCCGCAATCTCATGCCGACTTGTGAGACTGCTGGGATAACGACACACTTTACGGCTTCCGTCGCCTCCGCGAGATCGGGAGACTCAGCCGACCATCTGGGCCCAATGCGCGGTCACATATGACTTGGCCTGATCCTGCTCGGGGATGTTCAGGATCACCGGGTCGCCGGACGCCTCCGGCAGCCTGGCGGCGGCGTCCCCGTCCAGCGTGTCGCGCATCTCCATGGCCTCCATCCGGGCGGGCCGCGCGTACGCCTTGAGGAAGAGGTTCTGGCCCTCGTCGGACAGCAGGAACTCCTCCCACAGCCGCGCGGCGGCCGGGTGCGGCGCGTCGGCGCTGATCGCCTGCATGTAGTAGGAGGCGAGCACCTCGTTCTTCGGGATCGTCACTCGCCAGGCCGCCGCGCCGCGGCCGGAGGCGGCCCGCGCGGCGTTCATGTAGTCCCAGTCCACCACCGCGGTCGCCTGGTCGGGCCGGCCGAGCATGCCGCCCTTCTTCAGTCGCGCGAACAGGTCCACGCCCCGCGCGGCGTTCGGCAGTCCGTTGCCGAGCGAGGCGGCCATCACGGCGCTGAACGCCGAGGCCACCCGGCGCGGGTCACCCGGCAGTGCCACGGTCGTCCCCGGCCTGACCAGCGCGCCGTACGACGTGGGGGCGGGGACCTTTCTCGGGTCGTAGCCGATCGACATGTATCCGCCATAGGCGGCGAACCAGCGTCCCCGCTGCTCCTTGGCCTCGTCGGGGATGTCCGCCCAGCCGGCCACGCGGTAGGGCGCGAACAGCTTGGCGTCGGCGACCGCGACCTCCAGGGTGAGATCGAACACGTCCGGCGCCTGATTCGTCCCCTTCAGACGGGCCGCGGTGTCGATCTCCTGCTTGCTGCTCGCCTCGGGCACGATCGAGGTCACCTTGATGCCGTACTTGTCGGAGAAGCGGGCGATGATCTCCTTGTAACCGACCCAGCCGCCCGGCAGGCCCACGACCGTGAGCGCGCCCTCCTTCTTGGCCGCCTCGACGAGCCTGTCCATGGTGCCGAACCCGGACTCCAGGCTGTCGGCCCGGGGGTTCAGGGGCGGCAGCGGCTTGTCCGACGACGACGGCTTCGAGCACGCGGAGGCCGTGAACAGGAGGACGGCCGCCGAGGACATCGTCACGACGCAGGCACGTATGGTCACGCCGCGTATGCTCCCCGCGTCGCGGCGGTCGTTCGCGGCGGCGCGCTGGGGCATTACCGAGTCGGCGTCCGCACCATGCACGCCGATTACTGGGCGCGCGGATTACCGGGCAGGCGGCGCGGGCGGCACGACCTTGGCGGCGGCCAGGGTGTCCTCGGCGATCTCTACGAGGCTTCCGTCCCGTTTCCGCACGGTGAGCACGCCGTCGTGCCAGGATTCCAACACGCCGACGGCGTCCCGGTGCCCGCCGGGCACTCTGCGTCGCGTCGTCACCCGTTTGCCCACGTCGGCGGGGGTGATGGCGATCACGAGACGGGCTCCGAAACGAGGGGCCACGACGATTGCCCCCCTCCTGTTCCGGCTAGTCGGCAGGCACCGCAATACTAGGGCTAGCAACCCGCGGTCGAGCCGTGCAACCCAGAAGGAGCCCGAGGTGACGTACGTCATCGCGCAGCCTTGCGTGGACGTCCTGGACAAGGCGTGCATCGAGGAGTGCCCCGTCGATTGCATCTACGAGGGCGAACGCATGCTCTACATCCACCCCGACGAGTGCGTGGACTGCGGTGCGTGCGAGCCGGTGTGCCCCGTAGAGGCGATTTTCTACGAGGACGACCTTCCCGAGCAGTGGAAGGACTTCTACAAGGCCAACGTCGATTTCTTCGAGGAGCTGGGCTCGCCCGGCGGCGCCTCGAAGGTCGGAAAGATCAACAAGGACCACCCGCTCGTCGCGGCGCTCCCGCCGCAGGGCGAGGACCACTGACCGACGCCTGATCAGCGCGGTCCGTGACGACTGGGGGATTTTCTTTGCTTGCGTTGCCGGACTTCCCATGGGATCGGCTCGTGCCCTATCAGGACCTGGCGCGGGCGCATCCCGGCGGGATCGTCGACCTGTCGGTCGGCACGCCGGTCGACCCGGTGCCCCCGGTCGCTCGTGAGGCGCTCGCCGCCGCCGCGGACAGCCCCGGCTATCCCCTGACGTACGGCACGCCGCGGCTGCGTGAGGCGGCCGCGGGCTGGCTGCGGCGGCGGCACGGCGTCACGATCGACCCCGCCGACGTGCTGCCGACCATCGGCTCCAAGGAACTGGTGGCCTGGCTGCCGACGCTGCTCGGCGTGCGGCCCGGCGAGCGCGTGGTCTTCCCCGAGCTCGCCTATCCGACGTACGACGTGGGTGCGAGGCTGGCCGGGGCCGAGCCCTACGCGACCGACGGGCTCCTCGCGCTGGGCCCCGAGCGGGTGCCCCTCGTCTGGGTGAACTCGCCGTCCAACCCCACCGGGCGCGTCCTGCCCGCCGAGCACCTGCGCAAGGTCGTCGCGTGGGCGCGCGAGCGCGGCGCGGTCGTCGCGTCCGACGAGTGCTACATCGAGCTGGGCTGGGAGGAGCACCCGGTCTCCGTCCTCCACCCGGACGTGTGCGAGGGCTCCCACGAGAACCTGCTCGCGGTCCACTCGCTGTCGAAGCGGTCGAACTTCGCCGGATACCGCGCCGGCTTCGTCGCCGGCGACCCCCGGCTCGTACGGCGGCTGCTGGAGGTGCGCAAGCACGCCGGCATGATGATGCCCGCCCCGGTCCAGGCCGCGACGGTGGCCGTGCTCGACGACGACGCGCACGCCGACGCGCAGCGGGAGCGGTACGCCCGGCGCAGGGCGGTGCTGCGGCCCGCGCTGGAGCGGGCCGGCTGGCGGGTCGAGCACTCGGCCGCCGGGCTCTACCTGTGGGCCACCGACGGCACCGGCTGCTGGGACCAGGTGCGCGCCCTGGCCGAGAGGGGCATCCTCGTCGCGCCGGGCGAGTTCTACGGCGCCGCCGGGCGCGGTCACGTCCGCATCGCCGTCACCGCCACGGACGAGCGCGTCGATGCGGCGGTGAGCCGCCTCCAGTAGGATCGCCCGCCATGACGACAGCGATCGTGATCGTGCTGGGCCTCGCCACGGTCGTCGTCGTGCTGGGCGCCGTCGCCGCGACCCGGCGCACCCGTGCGCGCGAGCCGGTCCGCACGCCGCCCGCCGCTCCGGGAGAGTCGCCGGCGCGTGACCCCGAGGCCGATCCCGACTTCTTCGACCCCCGCACGATCAAGGTGGGGGACACCGTCTACGTGGAGGCCGCCCGCTATCGGGCCGTCGGCGCCCTGCACTGCACGATGCAGGGCGAGAAGTGGACGGAGTACCTGCTGGACGAGGGCGCCCGGCGCTACAACTGGCTGTCGGTCGAGGAACGGCCGGGCAAGGAGGGCGAGCCCCTCCACCTGGAGGTCCTGTTGTGGACCGACGTGCCGACCCAGGGCATGGTGCCGGCCAGGCACATGCTCATCGTGGACGGTCTGGAGTTCTATCCCATCGAGCGCGGCACGGCCGCCTTCCGCTCCGAGGGGACCACCGGGCTGCCCGAGCGCGGCCTGCTCGACTTCGCCGACTACCGGGCCGGCGACGGCCGCCTGCTGTCGTTCCAGCGTGTGCAGGGCGGCCAGTGGGAGGCGTCCTACGCCCGACCGCTCACTCCGGGGTCCATCCGGGTGGATCGGCTTCCCTGATCGCACGGGTAGGTTCTGCTTGTGGAACGGCGCCTTACCAAACCTGTCGTGACCGTCATGGTCATCGTCGTCCTGCTGGGCGCCGCCATCTTCTACGGCGCCTATCACCTGCTGAAGCGGACCGAACCGTTCGCTCTGGGCGAACACTGCATGATCAAGACCCCCGGCGGCACGCTCGACCTCGACATCGAGCAGGCCCAGATGGCCGCGACCATCGCCGCCGTCGCGGTGCGGCGCAAGCTGCCCGAGCGCGCCCTTCAGATCGCCTACATCACGGCGATCCAGGAGTCCAAACTGGCCAACCTGCCGTACGGCGACCGCGACTCGGTGGGCGTGTTCCAGCAACGGCCCTCGCAGGGCTGGGGGACGGCCGAGCAGTTGCAGGACCCGGTCTACGCG
Organism: Microbispora catharanthi; assembly: GCF_006334915.2. Lineage (GTDB taxonomy): Bacteria > Actinomycetota > Actinomycetes > Streptosporangiales > Streptosporangiaceae > Microbispora > Microbispora catharanthi. Next base: position 115,327 of record NZ_VDMA02000023.1, on the reverse strand, counting down.
GCGCGGAAGTTCTTCGCCGCCCTGGAGAAGGTGAAGCACTACCGGACCCTGCCGCTGCACGAGGCGGCCCAGGCCGTGCAGCGCTCCGCCGACGGCTCGGCCTACGCCGAGCACGAGTACAACGCCAAGATCCTCTCGGCGGCGTTCATCGGGCGCGTGCCCCAGGCCGTGCACTGCTGGTACCCGCCGTCCGACAAGCCGGTCACGCCGCAGACCGAGACCGCGCGCAAGCAGCTCGTGCGCGCGCTCGGCACGGACTCCGCGCCCAAGCGCGGCTGGCTGGTCGCCGCCTGGTATGTCACCCACGCACAGAAGTACGGCCTGCGCCAGGTGCGCTTCGAGGGTGTCACCTGGACGGCCGCCAGCGGCCACGACGGCTGGCGCAAGGCCACCAAGCCCGTCGCCACCGTGCAGGTCGCGTGAACCCGTGGATTAGGGTCGGATGGCATGCGGCTTGACCTTGCCCAGGACGTGGGCGCGCTGACGGCGCAACTGGTGGACATCGAATCGGTGAGCGGCGCGGAGAAGGCGCTGGCCGACGCCGTCGAGGAGGCGCTCGATCCGCTGCCGCACCTGACGGTGCTGCGGGACGGTGACGCGGTGGTGGCGCGGACCGACCTCGGCCGGGCCGAGCGTGTGGTGATCGCCGGGCACATCGACACGGTCCCGGTGGCGGACAACCTGCCCAGCAGGGTCGAGGACGGCGTGCTGTACGGCTGCGGGACGTCCGACATGAAGAGCGGCGTGGCCGTCCAGCTCAAGCTCTGCCTGCTGGCCGAGCCGAACCGCGACCTGACCTTCGTCTTCTACGACTGCGAGGAGATCGAGGCCGAGCGGAGCGGCCTGCTGCGGCTCACCCGCACCCATCCCGAATGGATCACGGGTGACTTCGCGGTCGTGATGGAGCCGACCGACGGGCTGATCGAGGGCGGCTGCCAGGGCACGTTGCGCGCCGAGATCACGGTGAAGGGTGTGCGCGCGCACAGCGCCCGGTCGTGGGAGGGCGTCAACGCCGTCCACGGCATCGCGCCGGTCCTGGAGACCCTCGGCCGGTACGAGGCGCGGCGCCCGGTGGTGGACGGCCTCCAGTTCCGCGAGGGGCTCAACGCGGTGGGCGTACGCGGCGGGGTCGCCGGGAATGTGATCCCGGACGAGTGCGTCGTGACCGTGAACTACCGCTTCGCCCCCGACCGCACGCTGGAGGAGGCGTTCGCCCACGTCCAGGAGGTCTTCGACGGCTTCGACGTGCGGCTCACCGACGGCGCGCCGGGCGCGCGGCCGGGGCTGACCCACCCCGTCGCCGCGGCGTTCGCCGCCGCGATCGGCGGCACGCCCCGGGCCAAGCTCGGCTGGACCGACGTCGCGCGGTTCTCCGCGCTCGGGATGCCCGCCGTCAATTGCGGCCCGGGCAACCCCGACATCGCGCACACGGCGGGGGAGAACGTGAGCCTGGACAAGATCGTCGAGAGTGAGCGCCGGATGACGGCCTGGCTGGCCGAATAGCCCGTAGATAGAAGAAAGTGGCTTTCCTCGCCGGCCATTTGGCGGGGAAAGCCACTTTCGTCCCGAGCAGCACCCTCATTCCTTAGACGGAGCCTCGGCGAAGACCGGTTCCAGGTTCCCGGGAATGTTTTCAAGATTCTTCAGGGTGTTGAAGGTGCCCTCCCGCCGCACCGTGTGCCAGCGCAAGCGCACCCCGAGAACGGCCGTGGCGACGGACTGGATGACCACCAGGTACATCAGCTGCCGGTAGACGAACTGCTGCAGGGGGAGCACCCACAGCGCCGACGCCCGTTCTCCGTCCAGACGCAGCGCGTACCACCCGCTGAGGGCCTGGGCGGTGACGAATCCGGCCCAGACCGCGACGACGGGCAGCGGGTCTGCCACCGCCACGCTGTAGACGGCCATGATGTCGACGACCGGGGCCAGCAGCGGGAGGATCACCTGGAAAAGCGTGAGATACCCGAGGCACCGGCGGCCGAACGGTCCTCGCTCCAGCACCGCCCCGCGGTGCTTCCACATCGCCTGCAGAGTGCCGTAGCACCAGCGGTAGCGCTGGCGCCACAGTTGCCGCAGCGAGGTGGGCGCCTCGGTCCACGCCCGGGCCCGTTCCTCGTAGACGACCCGCCAGCCCGCCCGGCAGATCGCCATCGTGAGGTCGGTGTCCTCGGCGAGGGTGTCGAGGCTGACGCCGCCGACCGACAGCAGCGCCTGCCGGCGGAAGGCGCCGATCGCGCCGGGCACCGTCGCCATGCAGCCGAGCAGGTCGAAGGCGCGCCGGTCGAGGTTGAACCCGATGACGTACTCGATGTGCTGCCATCGGCCGATCATGCCGCGGCGGTTGCCGACCTTCGTGTTGCCGCTGACCGCGCCCACGGAGGGGTCGGCGAGCGGTTGGATGAGGTTCCCGATGGTCGACGGCTCGAAGACGGTGTCGCCGTCCACCATGATCAGGATGTCGTGTGAGGCGTGGGCGATGCCGGTGTTGAGCGCGGCGGGCTTGCCGCCGTTGGGCTGACGGATGACGCGTACGCCGGGCAGATTCAGCGAGGCGGCGATCTCCGCCGTGCGGTCGCTGGAGCCGTCGTCCACGACCAGCACCTCGACCTGCCCCGGGTAGTCCGTCGTCACGAGCGAGCGGACCGTCGCCTCGATCCCCGCCTCCTCGTTGTACGCGGGGACGATCACGGACACGGCCGGAGGGGCCGGCCACAAGGGAACGCGGTCGCGCCTGCGCCTGGGGGTGTTCTCCGGGCGCCTGCGGCGGGTCCTGCGGGCGTGGACCCAGGCCAGCGAGACGAAGAACGCCAGGCGGGCGAGAGTGAGCACGCCTGCGACGGAGAGGATCCAGCCCAGCGAGCCGGTGAAGGCGGCCGAGACCCGCTGGGCGATGGCGAGAACGCTCCCGAGGAAGCGCTCGGCGGTCCCGGCGGGTGTGTGGGCCGAAGGCAGCCCGGCGGCCTTCGTGAGCGTGGTGGCCGAGTAGCCCCTCTTCTTCAGTGCGTCCAGCAAGGCGTCGACGGCGGCCACAGTCCGGCTCCGGTCGCCTCCGGCGTCGTGGAACATGACCACCGCGCCCCGGCCCCGGGTCGGGAGTGTGTCCCTCACCATCCGGTCGACGGCGGGACGGCTCCAGTCCCGCGAGTCGAGGTCGGTGAGTGCCACCAGGTATCCCTCGTCCCCGAGTACGTGCATGGCCGCGAGCTGGGCGCCGCCGACCGCCGACGGCGAGGAGGAGTACGGCAGGCGCGCCAGGCGCGTGTGCACCCCCGTCGTGCCCGCGAGGACCTTCTGCGTGAGGGACATCTCCAGCCGGGTGCGCCAGAGCGGGGTGGTCGTCAGGTCGGCGTGGGTGTAGGTGTGGTTGCCGAGCTCGTGACCCTCCGCGAGGATCCTGCGGACCAGCTCGGGGTGCTCGGCCGCGTGGGCGCCCACTACGAAGAAGGTCGCCTTTGCGCCGTGCCTGCGCAGCACGTCGAGGATCCGAGGGGTCCACTTCGGGTCGGGGCCGTCGTCGAAGGTCAGCGCGATCGTCCGGGCGGCCGTACGCACGGTGCGAGGGCGCGGGCCCGAGGCGTTCACGACCGGCCCGCCCGAGCGCACCCGGTCGAGCTCGGCGGAGTGCTCCTCGCCCGCGGGAGGGGGCGCGTGCGTCTCGCCGACGACGTTGTGCGCGAAGCCGTTGAGCAGCAGCGCGCCGGCCGTCAGCAGGGCCGCGATCGCCACGAGGAACCAGTGGCCGCGGGGGTCGGCCCGCTTGCCGCGTCGTCCTGTCATCACCGTGTGCTCACCCTCTTCACTTGGGTCCGCGCGTCCGGCTGACCTGACCCGGCGGTGTGCCGCCGTGGCCGGGGTTCGCCGTCGGCGCTTCCGTGACCTCGGGCGACGGTTCCGCGGACGGTCCCGCCGTCTCGGACGGCGAGGGCCGCCGGGTCGGCGCCGAGGAGGGGACGCGGGACGGGACGGAGGACGGGGACGCGGACGGGCGGGGCGGCCGGGAGGAGGACGGCCGAGCGGCGGGCGAGGTGGCCGTCCGCGTGGGGCGGGCGCCGGGCGTCGGCCCCGGAGGCTGGGCGGAGGTGCTCATCTCCGGCGAGGGGGAGGGGCTCGGCGAGCGCGACTGCGGATGCGCCGCGTCCGGTCGACCACCCTGCCCCGGCCAGTTCAGCGCGGGGAGGCCGGAGCCGCCGACCATGCCGCCGAGCACGCCGACCAGCAGAGTCACCGTGAGAGCCGTGACCAGCACTCCGGTGACGATCGCGGTGACGGTCAGCACCTTGCTTCTGCGACCGCTGTGGTCGACGAAGACGGCTGTGCTCGTGGGGTGTGGCTCTCTCACGGGTTCCGATGTTATTGAGGCTGGGCTGATGTTTGGGACGCAATACGACGTTTGGGGCATAACTAATCGGGTAATTCGCGCGTCTTGCACCCTTCCCGATCCCGAGCGTTAGCGTGACCGTCATGAACCACACCCGACCCGAACGCCGGCAGGGTCCGTCGCTGGTCCGCGGCGGCCTCGTCCCCGAATCCACTCACGACCAGCGCCTGCTCGACCGTCGCGGCCCCACCGGCTGGCTGCACGAGGATCCCTGGCGGGTCCTGCGCATCCAGTCGGAGTTCGTCGAGGGCTTCGGCGCCCTCGCCGACCTTCCTCCGGCGGTGACCGTCTTCGGCTCGGCCCGCACCGGTCCCGACACCCCCGAGTACGAACTCGGGGTGAAGGTCGGCGCGGCGCTCGCCAAGGCGGGCTACGCGGTGATCACCGGCGGCGGCCCCGGGGTGATGGAGGCGGCCAACAGGGGCGCGCTGGAGGCCGGCGGCGTCTCGGTCGGCCTCGGCATCGAGCTGCCGCACGAACAGCGCCTCAACGACTATGTGGACCTCGGCATCGAGTTCCGCTACTTCTTCGTGCGCAAGACGATGTTCGTCAAGTACGCCAGCGGGTTCGTGGCCCTGCCCGGCGGATTCGGAACGCTCGACGAGCTGTTCGAGGCGCTGACCCTGGTGCAGACGCGGAAGGTCACGTCGTTCCCGGTGATCATGATGGGCGTCTCGTTCTGGTCGCCGCTGATCGACTGGATCCGCGACACGCTGCTGGTCAGCGGGAAGATCTCGCCGCAGGACGTCGAGCTGGTCTCGGTCACCGACGACCCCGACGAGGCCGTACGCCTCATCGTGGAGGCCGACCGGCGCTCCGCAACTCAGTAGGGTTGCGACGTGTTCGTCTGCGTGTACTGCTCGTCCAGCCAGAAGATCGACCGCAAGTACGTCGACCTCGCCCGGGAGGTGGGCGCCGAACTGGCCCGCCGCGGCCACGGCCTCGTGAGCGGGGGCGCCATCGTCTCCTGTATGGGCGAGGTCGCCCGGGCCGTCCGCGACGGCGGCGGCCACACGGTCGGGGTCATCCCCCAGGCCCTCGTCGACGTCGAGATCGCCGACACCGACTCCGACGAGCTGATCGTCACCGCCGACATGCGCGAGCGCAAGGGGGTCATGGACGCCAGGTCCGACGCGTTCCTCGTGCTTCCGGGCGGCATCGGCACCTTGGAGGAGCTGTTCGAGATCTGGACCACCCGGGTGCTCGGCATGCACGAGCGGCCGCTGGTCGTGCTCGACCCGTGGGGCCTGTACGGGCCGCTGCGCGACCTGGTCGACGGCATGTACGAGCAGGGCTTCACACGGCCGAACGTGTTCGACGCGATCTCGTGGGCGACCACGGTGGAGGAGGCGCTCGACATGCTGGAGCAGCCCGCCCTCCACCTCAGCCCCACGGGCGAGGAACTCGGCGAGAGCTAAGAGGGCTACTAGGCGAGGCCGCGGCGGGTCAGGGCGGGGGGCCGGAGGCCCAGCAGGGCCTCGGTCATGTCGAGGGCCTGCCGCACGTCGTGGGACGTCCGGAAGACGCTCGCGCCCGCCCAGGCGTAGGCAGCGGCGGCCGCGATCGCCTCGGTCTCGTCGCCGGGGAGCGTCACCACGACGGTGTGTCCCGCCCGGGCCAGCGCGGACACCTCCGGCAGCGAGGCGGCCTCGACCCAGCCGGACTCGATCTCGTCGCCGGGCCCGATCACGCGCGTCATGCTTCCATGCTCGCATGGAGAAGAGTTGTGGCACGATTCGTATGTGCTGGTCGTACTCGTCATCGCCGGACTCGCCGTGATCGCCTGTGTGGTCATGGTCTCGCTTGGACACGGCGGCGAGATGGCGGAGTTTCCCCCTGACGTGCCGCCGCTCGAACTGCCCGCGGCCGGCCAGATGACTCCCGCCGACCTGATCGCGCTTCAGCTTCCGATCGGTCTCGTGGGCTACAGCACCCAGGCGGTGGACGAGACGCTGCATCGCGTCTCGGTCGCGCTCGGGGAGCGCGACACTCGCATCGCGGTGCTGGAGCAGCGCGTGACCGAGTTATCGTACGCGCGGCTGCAGGCACGCGAGGAGACGAAGCAGGCCGAAACGAAGCAGGCCGAGGACTCCGAGCGTGAGCCGGAAGTGTCCTCGGCGACGGCCCGCGAGGGCTGGGACGGCGACCGCGCCGACGCGGAAGAGGCATGGTGACAGCGTGGTGACAGCGTGGTGATGGTGCACGACGGGCTGGTCCGCTGCGGATGGGCGGGCACGACGCCCGACTACGTCGCCTACCACGACGAGGAGTGGGGCCGTCCGCTCCACGGGGACGACCTCGTCTTCGAACGGATCACCCTGGAGGCGTTCCAATCCGGCCTGTCGTGGCTGACGATCCTGCGCAAGCGTGACAACTTCCGCAAGGCGTTCGCCGGGTTCTCGATCCCGGCGGTGGCGGCCTTCGACGAGGGCGACGTGGAGCGGCTGCTCGGCGACGCGGGCATCGTGCGCAACCGCGCCAAGATCGAGGCGGCCGTCGCCAACGCCCGCGCCGCCCTTGAGGTGCCGGACGGGCTGTCGGCGCTGGTGTGGAAGTACGCCGAGGAACCCGGCAGGGTCCCGGCCACTCTCGCCGACGTCCCGGCCCGCACCGCCGGTTCCACGGCACTGGCCAAGGAGCTCAAGAAGAACGGCTTCCGCTTCGTCGGCCCCACCACGGCGTACGCCCTGATGCAGGCCATCGGCCTGGTCAACGACCACGTGGCCGACTGCCACGTCCGTGCGGCCGTCACCGGCCTTCGAAGGTAGGGCGTTCCTTGTTGAGGAACGCCTTGGTCGCCGCCGCGTGGTCGGCGGTGGCCGCGCACTCGTCCTGAAGCTCAGCCTCCCGCTCCAGCGCCTCGGCGAGGGAGGACGACGCCGCGTGGTCCAGCGCCGCCTTGGTCGCGGCGTACGCCCGGGTGGGCCCCTGCGCGAGCCGTACGGCGAGGTCGCGGGCGGCGGACGCCATCCGGTCGGCCGGGACCACCTGCCCGACCAGGCCGAGCTCCAGCGCCGTGGTCGCGTTCACGACGTCGCCGAGCAGCAGCATCTCCCGGGCGCGCGCGGGACCGACGAGCCGCTGGAGGGTCCAGGACGCGCCGGAGTCCGGCGCGAGCCCGATCCCGGTGAACGCCATGGAGAACTTCGCGGTCTCGGCCGCCACGCGGAAGTCGCACGCGAACGCCAGCGAGGCCCCCGCCCCCGCGGCCACCCCGTTGACGGCGGCCACGACGGGCTTGCCCATCGTGGCGACGGCCAGCACGACCGGGTTGTAGTGCTCGCGCACGGTGTTCGCCAGGCCGAGGCCCCGCTCGAGGTTGTCGGCGTGCTCGCGCAGGTCCTGCCCCGCGCAGAAGGCCCGGCCCGCGCCGGTCAGGAGCACGGCCCGCACCGACGCGTCGTCGGCGGCGCGCCGCACGGCCGCGAGCAGGGCGGTCTTCATCTCGACGGTCAGCGAGTTCATCGCGTCGGGGCGGTTCAGCGTGATCGTGGCGACGGCTTCGTCGACGTCATACGTCACGGTCATCTCGGGCGGCTCCATTCAGGTCGTCATCAGGTCGTCATCAGATTGCGCTCGACGAACGCGGCGGCGGCGGGCAGCAGCCGGGCGGCCTCCTGCTCGAAGAAGGTGCGGGCCTTCTCGCCCGGCCAGCCCGGCGGCAGCAGGTCGGCGGGCAGCCCGGGGTCGCGGAACAGGAAGTTGCGCCAGCCGTGCACCAGTCTGCTGCGGACCGCGAAGACCCTGTCGTCCGGAGCGTCCTCCGGCAGCGAGCCCACCAGGTCCGCCGCGCTGGCCAGCCAATCCTCGTACGCGCTGCCGATGCCGTCCAGGTCCCACGCGCGCGCGAGCAGGTCGCGCGGGTCGCCCTCGTACGCGGCGTCGAACCGGTGGCCGGGGACCCGCAGCGCGTCGAGCTCGGGCGAGGGCCGCGGGCCGATCCAGGTCGTCTCCGACAGCGGGGCGTACCCGAGGAAGGCGAGGTCGGCGCGCAGCCGCTCGCGCCGTGCCCGGTCCCTGACCGGTTCGAGCACCAGGACGTGCCAGCGGCCGGCCCACGGCGCGTCGCCCCGCCGGTAGACGCGGGCCGCCGTCTCGTCGAGCCTGCGCTCGCATTTCGGCGTGACCGCGTACCCCGGTCCCTGCGGCAGCCGTACGGGGTCGAGCCAGCCCTGCCGGACCATCCGGGATATCGCGGTCCTGACGGCCGGCGCCGCGATGTCGAGCGGCGAGAGCAGCCTCACGAGCGCGGCCACGGAGGCACGGCCGCCACGGGTGCGAAGGTGGTCCCCATAGAGATCGAAAAGCGCGGCTCGGGCGTTCACCCCACCCAGTGTGGGGTCACGTCCGGTCCGCCCACAACGCGTGCCCCGTCGCATTGATCCACTGACCGGAGCCGGGCCGTTACCTTTTTGAGCTCGGAGGCGGGATAATAGAACATCACAGAAACGTGAATACGCCGGTTACCCTCCGGGGCGGCCGACAACGCGGGAAGGGATACACGCATGGCGGCGATGAAGCCGCGGACCGGTGACGGTCCGCTGGAGGTCACCAAGGAAGGACGGGGCATCGTCATGCGGGTCCCTCTCGAAGGTGGCGGCCGACTCGTCGTGGAGCTGTCCGCGGACGAGGCCAGCGCCCTCGGTGACGCGCTTAAGAAGGTGGTCGGCTGATTCGTCAGCCGACCTGTTCGATTCACGGCCCTGGCGGCGGGTGATCCCGCCCCGGGGCCGCCCTGTTGGAGGTGGACGTGCCCATCGAGACCACGCCGGTCCTCACCGGTTCTCACGGCGCCGGGCCCGCGCCGGACGCCGACCTGGTGGCCGTGCCTTTCGGTCCCGGACCGGCCCCTGCCCCGGCGCCCTGGCTGGAGTCTCCCGTGCCGATGGACGCGCTGCTGGCGCACTACGAGGCCAAGGGAGAGCCCGGCGAGGTCGTGGAGGTGCCCACCGTCCGGGACGGCGGCGTGCGGCGCGTCCTGCTGTACGGCACCGGCGACGGCTCGGCCGCCGCGCTGCGCAAGGCCGGGGCGGCCGTCGCGAGGCGGGCGAAGGGCCGGGCGTCGCTGTCGGTCGTCGTCCCGTCCGACGGGGACGCGGCCGCCCTGGTCGAGGGCGCGCTGCTCGCGGCGTACACGTTCACCATCGGCAACGGCCGCACGAAGCCGGTCGGGGAGATCGTCTTCGTCGGCGGGGACGAGCGGGACCTGAAGCGCGGCGAGGCGGTCGCCCGGGCCACCGCGCTCGCCCGTGACCTCGTCAACACCCCCTCCTCGGTGAAGACGCCCGCCTGGCTCGCCGAGCAGGCGAAGGCGGTCGCCGCCGAGTCCGGGCTCGACGTACGCGTGTGGGAGGAGTCCGAGCTCGGCGAGTTCGGCGGCATCCGGGCGGTCGGGCAGGGGTCGATCAGCCCGCCGCGCCTGGTCCGGCTCTCCTACACGCCGGAGAACCCGCGCGCCCATGTGGTGCTCGCCGGCAAGGGCATCACGTTCGACACCGGCGGCCTGTCCCTGAAGCCCACCGAGGGCATGAAGGCGATGAAGACCGACATGGCGGGCGGGGCCGCCGTCATCGCCGCGATGAGCGCGCTGGCGGCCTTCGAGGCCCCGGTGCGGGTCACCGGCCTCGTGGCGTGCGCGGAGAACTCCATCTCCGGCACGGCCCAGCGGCCCGGAGACGTCATCACCCAGTACGGCGGGCGCACGGTCGAGGTGCTGAACACCGACGCGGAGGGCCGTCTCGTGCTGGCCGACGCGCTGGCGTACGCGCACGCCGAACTCGACCCGGACGTCGTGATCGACGTCGCCACGCTCACCGGCGCGGCCAAGGTCGCGCTCGGCGTGAACCTGGGCGCGCTCTACGCCACCGACGAGTCGCTGGCCGCGGACCTGATCACCGCCGGGGAGGCCGGCGGGGAGCGGCTGTGGCGGATGCCGCTCGTCGAGGACTATCGCGCGATGCTCGACTCCGACGTGGCCGACCTGGCCAACGTCGACAGGACGATGTCGGGCGCGGCGGGGTCGATCGCGGCCGCGCTGTTCCTGCGGGAGTTCACCGGCGGTCGGCCCTGGGCGCACCTGGACATCGCCGGGCCCGCGCGCGCCACCTCCGACGAGGGCGAGACCACCAAGGGCGGCACCGGCTTCGGCGTCCGCCTGCTCCTGCGCTACCTCACCGCTGTTCCCGCGAACGGCGTCTGACGGGCTCGATCGCAAAGCCCGCCGCTGCGAACTTTCCGACGGCTTCCGCTCTCCAACCCCCTGGAAGAAAACGCTGGAAGCCGCACAAAACGGAAAGGAACAGCGATGAGGAAGCTGCTGCTCGCCACGGCCGTCGCCGGTCTGGCCTTCGCCACCGTGGGCGCCGCCTCGGCCTCCGCCTCGGCCTCCGCCTCCGTCTCCGCCGCGGCCTCGCCGCTCGCCACGGCGCGGATCGGCGACGGTCACGGCAACGCGCTGGCGGAGGCCACGCTGACCGACCGCGACACGATCATCATCTGCGACCGCAGCACCGACCACCGCTACGCCATGGCCAAGATCCGCTACGGCGGTCACACCTACCGCTACATGAACTTCTACAAGGACGTGGACTGCGTCGAGCAGAAGACCAGGAAGATGAACAGCGGAAGGATCGAGTTCTGGGCCTGCGTGAGCACGCCGTACAAGCTGCGGTTCGCCCGCTGCGGGGTGAAGCAGACCCTGGTGAGGGCGTACAAGATGACGTGAGGCGGAGCGGTCCGGCGGAGCGCTCAGCGGGCGCCGGTCAGTCGAGCCTGACGGCGGCCAGCAGCCCGGAGCCGAGCGGCAGCATCAGGGGGCGCAGCCGCTCGTCGTTCCTGACGAGCTTGCCCAGCTCCCGGATCGCGACCGTGTCCGGGTCGCGTTGGGTGGGGTCGGCAACCTGGTCGTCGCAGAAGGCGTCGCCGAAGACCACGACCCCGCCCCGGCGCAGGAGCCGTACCGACTCGGTGAGGTAGTCGATGTACTCCTGCTTGGCCGCGTCGCAGAAGACCATGTCGTAGCCGCCGTCGGCGAGGCGGGGAAGGACGTCGAGGGCGCGGCCGCCGATCAGGCGGATGCGGCTGCCGGAGAACCCCGCCTCCGCGAACGTCTGCCGAGCCATACGCTGATGCTCCGGCTCCACGTCCACGCTCGTGAGCGTGCCGTCCGGGCGCATGCCGCGCAGCAGCCACAGGCCGGAGACCCCGCACCCGGTGCCGACCTCCACCACCGAGCGTGCGTTCACCACGGTGGCGAGGAAGCAGAGCGCCGCTCCGCACCCGGGCAGGATCGGGCGCGCCCCGACCTCGATGCCCCGCCGGCGCGCGGTCCGCAGGAGGTCGTCCTCCGGGACGAACTCCTCCGCGTACTCCAGGCTGGCCGGTGTCGCCATCGGCCTCTCCCTCCCCTGCTTCATCTTGGACGCAGCCTAGGGGAGTCGGACCGGAACGGGAACTCACGCCACAACGGGGACGTTGCACGCTTTGAACGGTCTTTGTTCGAGACCGCTCAGCTCGCGGTGCGCAGGAAGGGGCGAAACCAGGCACTATGGCTGTAGCGACGATCCTGCAGAGAGGAATGCCGGTGGACGAGCACGACCACCAGGCGGAGACTTCGGTGTCCGACTGGACGCCTCCCACCTGGGAGGAGGTCGTCCGAACTCATTCCGCTCGGGTCTACCGGCTGGCCTATCGGCTGACGGGCAACATCCACGACGCCGAGGACCTCACTCAGGAAGTCTTCGTCCGGGTCTTCCGGTCCCTGTCGAGCTACACCCCGGGCACGTTCGAGGGGTGGCTGCACCGGATCACGACGAACCTCTTCCTCGACATGGCGCGGCGCAGGCAGCGCATCCGCTTCGAGGGGCTGGCGGACGACGCCGCCGAGCGGCTGCACGGCCGCGAGCCGTCCCCGGCGCAGGCGTACGACGACGCGCACCTGGAGCCCGACATCCAGGCCGCGCTCGACGCCCTGGCGCCGGAGTTCCGGGCGGCCGTGGTGCTGTGCGACATCGAGGGACTGTCCTACGAGGAGATCGCCGCGACGCTCGGCGTGAAACTCGGCACGGTGCGCAGCCGCATTCACCGCGGCCGCGCCCAACTGCGGGAGGCACTCGACCACCGGGCGCCCTCTGCGAACCGGAACGGCGATCAAACCCCCCCTTCAATCAGCAGGGAGGGACTGTGAGTCATCTTGGCGAGCGCGTCTCCGCGCTCATCGACGGCGAACTCAGTCACAACGAGCGGGAACGCGCGCTCGCGCACCTGACGTTCTGCGCGGACTGCCGCGCGGAGGTCGACGCGATGCGGGCGCTGAAGACCCGCCTGCGGTCCATGGATCCGCCCGCCATGCCGGCGGACCTCACCATGTCGCTGCTGCGCATGGCGGAGCCGGGAGGGCCGTTGCCGCCGCGGATGCGGCCCTTTCCCGACCATCCGGCCTTCGGCACCGGGCGGCTACCCGGCATGCACGCCGCCGGGCCCATGGACAACCGGCCCAGGGGCCGGGACGACGGACGATCGGGCCCGGGGCGGCCCGGAAGGGCCAGACGCGCGGGATACGTCGCCGTGGGAATGGCCGGCGCCGCCGTCGCCCTCGGCACCATGCTCATGGCCGGGGGATCCACGGCCACCCCGAACCCGACGCCCGGCCAGATGTTCGTACAGCATCCCGCCCAGAACAGGGCGCCCGTGGTGAGCGTGTCGCCCACCCCGTCACCCAGCGTCACCAGGGGGCTTTCGCGCTGATTCGAGGAATCGGCATACGATCGGACACCGCAGCCGACGTGTGCCGCTTCCCTCGTTACCGCGGCTGCCCAGCGGATGACGCCGTGTGCGAGGAGTGACTGCCGCGATGACCGACAACACGCGTCCGTACGGCGCGTCGGACCGGCCCGAGTTCCTTCCCGCGGGCGAGGAGCCGCAGGGCTCTCCGGGCGGCCCTCCGCCCTCCACCGGCGCGTACGGCATGGGGCCCGGATGGGCTCCGCCGCCGCTGTATCCCGTCGTGCCGCAGCGGGAGCCGCGCGGCCCCAACATCGCGCTGTACGCCGCCCTGGCCGTGGTCATCGCGCTCGTGGCGGGCGGGATGGCGAGCTGGGGCACGTTCCTGCTGACGCGTCCGTCCTCCGGCATCGACCCCGGATACGCGCTGAGCACGCCGTCGAAGCAGCCCACGGCCCGGCCGCCCGAGTCGGTGGCCGGGGTGGCCGCCAAGGTCCTGCCCAGCGTGGTCTCGCTGGAGGTCAAGGGCAACAGCGAGTCCGGCACCGGGTCGGGCTTCGTCATCAAGGGCGGTTACATCGTCACGAACAACCACGTCGTGGCCGTCGCGGGACAGGCCGGGGAGATCCGCATCCGCTACAACGACCGCACCTCCTCGGGGGCGCGCGTCGTTGGCCGCGACCCCAACTCCGACATCGCGGTCGTCAAGCCCGACGGGACCGTCAGGGCGCCGGAGCTGCCCCTCGGCAACTCCGACGGCGTGGTCGTCGGCGACCCGGTCATCGCGGTCGGCTCGCCCCTCGGACTGTCCGGCACGGTGACCACCGGCATCGTCAGCTCGCTCAACCGGCCCGTCGAGGCGGGCGGCAGCACCGGGTCCGACTACGCGCTCATCAACGCGATCCAGACGGACGCCGCCATCAACCCCGGCAACTCGGGCGGCCCCCTGGTCAACGCCGCGGGCGAGGTGATCGGGGTGAACTCGGCGATCGCCACAGTCGGCGGGTCCCTGCTCGGCCAGCAGTCCGGCAGCATCGGCCTCGGCTTCGCGATCCCGGTGAACCAGGCGCGCCGGATCGCCAAGGAGCTCATCACCACCGGAACGGCCCGCACCTCCAGGATCGGCATCACGATCGACCAGAGCTACCAGGGCCAGGGGGTGCGGATCGCCACCCAGACCGAGAGCGGCGCCGTGCCGGTCACGCCGGGAGGTCCGGCCGCGAAGGCGGGCCTGCACGCGGGGGACGTCATCCTGGAGGTCGACGGCCAGCCCGTGAGCGACAGCCGGGAGCTGATCGTGACCATCCGCAGCAAGGCCCCCGGCGACCAGGTGCGGATCAGGTTCCGGCACGACGGCGAGGTGCGGACGGCGACGGTCACGGTCGGCGCGGCTCCCGCCCCCAGCGCGCGGCCCTCATGAAGCAGGGCGTCCCCTGTCCACAGCTTGGGGCGCGGGCATTAGTCTGATTTCAGCGTCGCACGTGCAGGAGGAGATCGCCATGTTCGGACTCGGCTGGGGGGAGGCCCTGGCGCTTGTGGTGATCGCCCTACTCGTCTTCGGACCGGAGAAGCTGCCACAGGCCGCCTCGCAGGCGGGCCGTACGCTGCGGCAGCTCCGGCAGATGGCCAACAACGCGAAGGCGGACCTGCAGGCCAACATGGGGCCTGAGTTCGCCAACTTCGACCCGGCCGACCTCAACCCCAAGAACTTCGTGCGCAAGCACCTGCTCGACGACCTCGAGAACGACTGGAACAGCACCCCGGACACAACGGCCGAGCCGGTCGCCGCCCCCACGCCGGAACTGGGCGTGGGGGAGATCCCGCCGTACGACAACGAGGCGACCTGACCGGGGTCTAGTGCTTGACCGGTGAGATGTCGAGCTTCAGGCCCTTGAGGCTGGTCGACTTCTTGCCGAGCCCGGCCGCGATCCGGCGCAGCTCGGCGGCCGCCGGGGCGTCGGGGTCGGTCAGCACGAGCGGCTTGCCCTCGTCGCCGCCCTCACGCAGCCGCATGTCGATCGGCACCTGGCCGAGCAGCGGCACGCGCGCGCCCAGTGTGCGGGTCAGCGCGTCGGCCACGGTCTGGCCGCCGCCCTCGCCGAACACCGAGATGCGCTCGTCGCAGTGCGGGCAGGGCAGCCACGCCATGTTCTCGATGACGCCCGCGATCTGCTGGTGGGTCTGGGCGGCGATCGACCCGGCGCGCTCGGCCACCTCGGCGGCGGCCTGCTGCGGGGTCGTCACGACCAGGATCTCGGCCGTGGGCATGCGCTGGGCGACCGAGATCGCGATGTCGCCGGTGCCCGGGGGCAGGTCCATCAGCAGGACGTCGAGGTCGCCCCAGTAGACGTCGGTGAGGAACTGATACAGCGCGCGGTCGAGCATCGGGCCGCGCCACACCACCGGCGTGTTGCCCTCGGGCTTGAACATGCCGACCGAGATGACCTTGATGTCATGCGCCACCGGCGGCATGATCATGTCCTCGACCTTGGTGGGCCGCTCGCTCACGCCGAGCATGCGCGGCACGGAGTGGCCGTAGATGTCGGCGTCCACGACGCCGACCTTCAGGCCCTGGGAGGCCATCGCGGCGGCGAGGTTCACCGTGACAGACGACTTGCCGACGCCGCCCTTGCCGCTCGCGACGGCGAACACACGGGTCAGCGAGCCGGGCTTGGCGAAGGGGATCTCCTTCTCGGGCCCGCGGTCGCCGCGCAGCTTCGTCTGCAGTTCCTTGCGCTGCTCGGCGCTCATGACGTCCATGTCCACGTGGACGCGGGACACGCCGTCGATCCGGGACACGGCTCCGGTGACGTCGCGGGTGATGGTGTCCTTCAGCGGGCAGCCGGCGACGGTCAGGAGCACGCCAACGCGCACCACCCCGTCGGGGGAGATGTCGACGTTCTTGACCATGCCGAGCTCGGTGATCGGCCGGCGGATCTCCGGGTCGTTCACCGTCGCCAGCGCGGCCATGACCAGTTCAGGGGATGGTGCCATGAATCCATGCTATGGACTCAGCGGGAATCCTCCGAACCCGCCCCACGTGATCTAGTCCCGGACTCGCTCAGCTCCTCCTGCAGACGCTGGAGCTCGGAGCGGATGTAGTCGCGCGTGGCCACCTCGCCGAGCGCCATGCGCAGGCCGGCGATCTCCCGGGTGAGGTACTCGATCTCGGCCTGGTTGCGATCGGCCGTCATCCTGTCCTGCTCGTACTGGATGCGGTCGCGGTCGGCCTGCCGGTTCTGCGCCAGCAGGATCAGTGGCGCGGCGTACGACGCCTGAAGCGAGAGCATCAGGGTCAGGAAGATGAACGGATAGGGATCGAACTTGTACGGCGCGAACACGTTCCACAGCAGCCACACCCCGACGAACACGGTCATGTAGACGATGAACCGCGCCGTGCCGAGGAACCGCGCGAACCGTTCCGAGAACTCGCCGAACGCCTCGGGGTCGTAGTAGAGCCGCAGGCGGTAGGTCAGTTCGCGCGGCTGGTCGAGGCGTTCTGTCATGGGCGTTCCCGCCAGTCCTCCGGCAGCATGTGGTCGAGCACGTCGTCGACGGTCACCGCGCCGAGCAACCGGCTCAGCTCGTCCACGACGGGGACCGCGACCAGGTTGTACGTCGCGAGGTACGACGCCACCTCGTGCACCGTGAACTCGGGCCTGATCGGGTCCACCGTGATGTCTATCACGCTGCCGAGCAGCGTCGACGGCGGCTCCCTGAGCAGTCGCTGGAAGTGCGCCACCCCCAGGAAGCGTCCGGTCGGCGTCTCGCTCGGCGGGCGGGTCACGTACACCTGGGCGGCGATGGCGGGGGACCGCTCCTCCTGACGGATGTGCGCGAGGGCCTCGGCCACGGTCGAGGTCGGCGGGAGGATGACCGGCTCGCTCGTCATCATGCCGCCGGCGGTGAACTCACCGTAGGTCAGCAGCCGCCGGACCGGCGCGGCCTCCTCCGGCACCATGAGCCGCAGCAGCC
Source organism: Microbispora catharanthi (assembly GCF_006334915.2). Taxonomy (GTDB): domain Bacteria; phylum Actinomycetota; class Actinomycetes; order Streptosporangiales; family Streptosporangiaceae; genus Microbispora; species Microbispora catharanthi. The sequence goes on along the minus strand of NZ_VDMA02000023.1, from coordinate 98,253 downwards.
CCTCGGCCTGCTCTGCGGGCAGCTCCTGCAGCAGGTCGGCGGCGTCGTCCGGGCTCATCTCCTCCAGCACGTCGGCGGCACGCTCCCGGTGCAGCCGGCTCAGCACGAGCACCTGGTCGCGCTCGGGCAGCTCCTCCAGCACGTCGGCGAGCCGGTCGTCGTCCAGGGCGGCGGCGACCTCGGCCATCCGCTTGGTGGGCAGCTCGTGCAGCATGTTCGCCAGGTCGGCCGGGCGCAGCGCCTCGAAGACGGCGAGCAGGTTGGCCGCGCCCTGATCCTTCTGGATGCCCGCGAAGCCGGTGACCTCGTCCCAGTCGACGATCAGCGTCTCGCCCCTGCGCCGCGTCCCGCGGCGCACCGCGACCTTCGTGATGAGCCAGTCGGACGGCCGCGGCTGCTCCATGGCCAGGTCCTGCACGGTCACCCGGTCGCCCTTGTACTCGACGGTGCGGTCGAGCATCTCCCCGATGGCCAGGGTCTCGGCGTCCCGGCACTCGAACCTGCGCATGTTGAGCTTGCCGGTGAAGATGAGGGCGCGGGCCTCGATGCTGGTGATCCTGGTGATCGGCAGGAAGACCCGGCGGCGTGGCTGGACCTCGACGACGAAGCCGTGGACCCGGGGGAGCAGCGGTCCCCGCAGCGAGACGACGACGTCCCGGATCCGGCCGATCTGGTCGCCGGCCGGGTCGAAGACCGCCAGCCCCGCCAGGCGGGCCACGAAGATCCGATCCACTCTGTCAGGTTACGCAAGGATGCGGACCGCTCCGGGTTATGACAGGATCAAAGCCGTTTATTGGTAATTACATGGGCAGGTGACGATGAGGGCTGTCAGCCTGGCGATCGCGGGCGTCTCGGCCTTCTGCTTCGGGTTCTCCGGACCGATGGCGAAGATCCTCGGCATGGCGGGGCTCACGCCGCTGGAGGCCGTGTGGGTCCGCATGGCGGGGGCCGGCGTGCTCCTGCTGGCGGTCCTGGCCGCCGTCAGGCCGCGCGCGCTGCGCATCCCCCGCGACCGCCTGCTGTTCTTCGCGGCGTACGCCGTTATCGCCGTGGCCGCCGTGCAGGCCCTGTACTTCGTCGCCATCACCCGGCTGCCGGTCGGTGTGGCGCTGCTGATCGAGTACACCTCTCCCGTGATGGTGGTCCTGTGGGTGCGGTTCGTCCGGCGGCTGCGGCTGCCGCGCTCGGCCTACCTGGGGGCGCTGATCGCGGTCGTCGGGCTGGCGATCGTCGTGCAGGTCTGGGAGGGGCTGCGCCTCGACGCGCTCGGGCTGCTGCTCGCCCTGGTCGCCGCCGCCTGCTGCGCCGGATATTTCCTGATGAGCGATTCGTTCGGGGACGACGTGGACACGCTGGGCCTGATCGGCTGGGGCATGCTCGGCTCGGCGGTGGTCCTGCTGCCCCTCTCCCGGCCCTGGAACATCGACTGGCCGGCGTTCAGCCGTGCCGTCGAGGTCTCCGGTCACACGGTGCCGGTCGCCGCGGCCGGCGTCGTGCTGGTCGTGGTGGCCACCGTGGTCGCGTACGCGACCGGGGTCACGGCCGTGCGGCGGCTGTCGGCCGCGGTCGGGGCGACGGTCGCCTCGGTGGAGGTCATCGCGGGGGCGGTGGTCGCCTGGGTGCTGCTCGGCGAGCGGCTGGGAGCCGCCCAGATCGCCGGAGGCGTGATCGTGCTCGGCGGGGCCCTGCTGGCCCAGACCGCGACCGTACGGCTCGGCTCAGAGCACCACACCGTCGAGGTGACCGAGACCGTACGTGTGTGAGGTTCAGGTGCGAGGCGTGAGCCGTACGACGGTGGACCTCTCGGCCCAGCGGGCGGTCAGACCGGCGGCGTCGCGGGCGTTCAGACGCTCCTTGGCCAGCGCGGCCACGGCCTCGGGGGCGGCCACCTGGTCCACCACCTCGGCGACGGCCGGGAAACGGACGAGTTCGGCGCCGTTGTCCTTGCTGCGCAGCACGACCTCGATCTCGCCCCGCCCGGCCGCGACCTCGGCCAGCCCGGGCAGGGACTGCTCCTCCCCGCCGGCCACCACGTAGACCGCCCCGTCGTGCCACACGTGCCAGGCCAGCCGGGCCCCGGACGGCAGGCCGAGCCAGAGCACGTTGGACTTCTTCGCGCCCTCTTCGATCACCGGGAGGTTCATGCCTCCCAGCCTATTGACCGCGCTACGGTGTGCCCATGCGCGCTCGACGTTCGTGCCTGGCGGTGCCGGGCAGCAACCCGCGTTTCCTGGACAAGGCGCAGGGCCTGGCCGCCGACGAGGTCTTCCTCGACCTGGAGGACTCCGTCGCCCCCGGCGCGAAGGACGAGGCGCGCCGCAACGTCGTCGCCGCGCTCAGGGAGGGCGACTGGACGGGGAAGACGGTCGTCGTCCGGGTCAACGACCTCACCACCCGCTGGACCTACCGGGACGTCATCGAGGTCGTCGAAGGCGCCGGCGACCGGCTCGACTGCCTCATGCTGCCGAAGGTCGGGGACGCCTCCCACGTGGCCTGGCTCGACACCCTTCTCGGCCAGATCGAGCGGGCCACCGGCCTGCCCGAGGGCGGCATCGGCATCGAGGCGCAGATCGAGGACGCCCGGGGCCTCGTCAACGTGGACGACATCGCCGCCTCCTCGCCCCGGCTGGAGACGCTGGTCTTCGGCCCCGCGGACTTCATGGCCTCGATCGGCATGCGGACGCTCGTCGTGGGCGAGCAGCCCCCCGGGTACGGCGAGGGGGACGCCTACCACTACATCCTCATGCGCATCCTGATGGCCGCCCGCGCGCACGGCCTCCAGGCGATCGACGGGCCATACCTGCAGATCCGCGACCTGGACGGCTTCCGCCGGGTGGCCATGCGGTCGGCCGCCCTCGGGTTCGACGGCAAATGGGTGCTCCACCCGTCGCAGGTGGAGGCGGCCAACGAGGTGTTCTCGCCGTCGCAGGAGGACTACGACCACGCCGAGCTCATCCTCGACGCGTACGAGTACTACACGACGGTCGAGAAGCGGGGCGCGGTCATGCTGGGCGACGAGATGATCGACGAGGCGTCGCGGAAGATGGCCCTGGTGGTGGCGGCCAAGGGCCGCGCCGCCGGCCTTCCCCGGTCCAGCTCCTTCACCCCGCCCAGCTGATCACCCGCGGCACGCGAAGAATGGACATATGAACGAACCACAGCCGGGCCCGGATCAGGCCGCCGGCCCGAACCAGCTGCCCGGTCCCTACCTGGCGCCCGGGCCGTACGCGGGCGGGACCGCCTGGCCGGCCGGTCCGCCGCAGCCGCTGCCGCCGCCGCCACACCCTGCGGCCCAGCCGCAGTGGTCCCATCCGGGGCCGTATGCGTGGGGGCCGCCCGCGCGTACCCGCTGGGACGTCCCGGCTCCACCCGGCACGCGTTACGACCGCCTGGCCCGTACGCCGTTGCACCGCTGGTGGCGGCCGATCCTCGGCACGGCGGCGATCATCGCGGCCTTCCTGGCGCTCTCGATCGCCGTCGGCCTGGTGGCCTTCGTGGTCTCGCTGGTCACCGGCGTGCCCATGGTGCGGACGGGGGCCCGGCTGTTCGCCGATCCCGTCCTCGACCTCGGGTTCCAGCTGGGGGTCATCGCGCTGTTGCTGCCGCTGGTGCTCGGCGCGGCGTGGCTGTTCCAGCGAAGGCCGCCGGGGTCGCTGTCGTCGGTGGCCCTGCGGCTGCGGTGGCGTTGGCTGGGGGCCTGCCTGCTGGTCGCGCTGGTGGCGGTCGTGCTCGGTCAGGCGGTCGAGGCGGGGACGCTGATGTCCGCAGGGGTGGATCCCGGATTCCGCTGGGCGGGCTGGGAGGAGTTCCTCCCGGCCATCATCGTGATCCTGCTGCTGGTGCCGTTCCAGTCGGCGGCCGAGGAGTACGCCTACCGCGGGTGGATCATCCAGGGGTTCGGGGCGTACCTGCGCAATCCGTGGCCGGCGATCCTGGTGGGCGCGGCGGCCTTCGCCGCCTCGCACGGCTACACGGGCTGGGGAATCGTCTACGTCTTCGCGTTCGGCATGCTCATGGGGTGGCTGGCGGTCCGCACCGGCGGACTGGAGGCGCCGATCGCCCTGCACGCGACCAACAACATCGTGGCGTTCGGAGTCGTCGCGGCCTCGGGGGACATGGGAAGCGCGATGGAGCAGGGCGAGGTGCCCTGGGAGGCGCTGATCGGATCGGCCGTCCAGTTCGCGGTTTTCGGCATCGGCGTGCTGATAATCGCCCGAAAATGGGCAATTCAGACTCTCTCCCGATAAATCTCACTAGAGAGGTATGGCCCCCACGCTCTTCCCGTGTTGCTCTGGATTCGTGATGGGGTATCACTGTGATCGCTTTGCCGTACGACAGGTGGAACGGTCCGGATTGACCTCTCCGGGGAGGAGGTACTGAGCGTGGCCTCAGGCCCCCACGAGCGTGACCGCCGGCGCGATGCCGGCGAACCCTCCTCCGTGCCCCCGCCGGAGTTGCATCACCGGCCGCCCGGCCCGTCCCCGTGGGCGCTGCCTCCGTTCGCGGCCCCGATTCCCGAGGACGCGGCCCAGGATGACGCGGGCGAGCCGGGGGACGACGAGGACACCCGGCCGTACCGCAAGATCGGCGACCCGGGCTTACGCGACCCGGACTTACGCGGCGGCATCTGGGCCCCGCGCCCGGGATCGGAAGCAGGCGACGGGCCGGAACCGGAAGCACGGCGCGACCGCGGGCCCAGGACCGGCCGCAGGCCGTACGCGGCACCGTACGGAACGGGGCCGTCCGGGACGGGTGAACCGCGTCACAGCCGCCCCGGCGGACGAAGTCCCGAGGACCCCGGCGAGCCCGGCGACGCCGGCGCGACCGGCCCGCCCGGCCGCGCGGACGCCCCCACGACCTGGCATGGCGAGGGTGCCAGGTCGGCGGGGGAGACGGCCCAGGAGTCCACAGCCCAGGAATCCACGGCGCAGGAGGAGGGCCGGCGCCGCCGGATCGTGAACCGGCCGGACAAGCTGGTCGCCTCGGGCCCGCCCCGGCGGCGGCGCGCCCAGATCCCCCGCGAGAACCCGGACGGGCCCGGCGCCCCCGAGATCGACACCTCCGCATCGGGACCGCTGCGCGAGCACGACCCCGGCGAGCACGATCCCGGTGAGCGGGGGGAGCACGTGTGGGCGCACACGCCGCCCGAGCCCGCCTCCCGTCACGGCCTGGCAGAGCCCTCCGGCATCCGCATGAGCCCCGAGATCCCGGTCGAGCCCGAGCACGACGACCCGCGGGTCGAGCCGGTCGAGCCGGTCGAGCGCATCGGGCGTCCGCCGGGGGGCCGCCCGGCCCGGCCCGACATGCTCGTGGCCGTCGGCCCGCCCCGGGGGAGCGGCGGACGCCGCCACAGGCGGGTGCTGCCGGTCCGGCGGTTCCCTCCGCGCCTCCCCCGGATGGTCGCTCCGGCGGTGATCGCCGTGGTCCTCGTCGCGGCCGCCGTGCTGGGCGTGGCCGTCGTCAGGTGGGCCGGCGGCCCGTCCACGGCCGGGCTGCGCCTCGCCGCCGGCGACGGACAGTCGGGCGACGCGGCGTTCTCGGCGCCCGGGCTGCCGGGCAACGGCTCCAGCCAGGTGCTCACCGCGTTCGCCGCGGCCGGCGCGACGGTGGTGGCGGCGGGCAGCGACACGACGAGCCCGCTCGCCCGGCCGCTGTTCCTGGTGTCCGCCGACGGCGGCGCGCACTGGCAGACGGGCCGGGTCGCCGACGCCCCGGGGTACGAGTCCGCGCCCGGGGCGGTCGGCAGGGTCGCGGGAGGCGACGGCCGCTGGCTCGCCGTCGGAACCGACGCGCCCGGCTCCGCCGGCCCGGCCGCGCGCGGCATGTGGGTCTCCTCCGACGGCCGGTCCTGGACCGCGGTGGACCCCGCCCGGCTGACCGCGTTCTGGAGCCAGGACAGGATCACCGACGTGGCGCGGACCGCGACCGGCTTCCTCGCGGTGGGCGCCACGACCCTGCGTGACGGCACGGCGGGCCCGGTCGCCTGGGTGTCACCCGACGGCGTCGGCTGGACGAGGGTGGACACCGACCAGATCGGCACCCCCGACAAGGTCAGGGCGATGCGGGCGGTGGCCGCCCGGGGCGACCGGGTGGTGGCGCTCGCCGATCCGGGCTCCGGCGACTCCATCTCGGTCGTCCTGCGCTCCGACGACGGCGGCCGCACCTGGTTGCGCACGGCCGCGGCCCTGGCGGACGTACGGCCCGAGCCCGGCGCGCTGGCCGTGACCAAGAAGGGCTTCGTGCTCGTGCCCACCCGGCAGAAGTCGGACGGCGGCGAGGTCCGCGTCTACTGCTCGCCCGAAGGCGCCGACTGGACCCAGTGCGGCACGATAGGGCCGCTCGGTGCCGAGGGGACGGGCGTGCGCGGGCTGGCCGCGTCGGCGGCGGGCGTCGCGGCGGTGGCCGAGTCGGCCTGGGAACGGTACGCCGTCTACACCAGCCAGGACGGGCGGAAGTGGACCAGGAGCGCCGACCTCGGCGGGATCCCCGGAACGCTGCGCGGGCTGGCCATCACCGACGCCGGGGTGCTCGTGGCGGGCGGCGACAAGCGCGGGCCCGGCGACGTGGAGAACCTTCCTGTGCTGATCACCGCGGGGAAGGGCGAGGCGGCGCACACCGTGCCGCTCAAGGAGATCGCCGGGCTCAACCGGCTCGCCAGGGACACCGCCGACGTCGCCGCCTCCGGCGGCACGTTCGTGGCCGTGGGCGCGGCCAACGGCGACGCCGCGATCTGGACGAGCGGCAACAACGGAGCCAACTGGAAGGACGCGGCGTTCCCCGACCTGCTGGGCGGACCGGGGCGCCAGGCGCTCAGCGGCGTGGCGCACGGCCCCAGGGGATGGCTCGCCGCCGGCAGCACGACGACCGATCCGGCGGTGACCCGGCCGCTGCTGGTCACCTCGGCCGACGGGAAGAGCTGGCGGCCCGGTCCCGCGATCGAGGTGCCCGCGGGCCACTTCCTGCTCGCGCCCGGCATGGTGGCCGCCGGGCCGAAGGGCTATGTCCTGGCGGGGGAGGACAGGTCCGCCACAGGGACGCTGCCCGCCCTGTGGTTCAGCCCCGACCTCAAGCGGTTCACCCGTTCCGCGCCGGGCAGCATGCCGGCCGGAGGGGCGGGGGTGCGCCTCTACGACGTCACGGCGACGCCCGACGGGTTCATGGCGGTCGGCGGGTCGGGCACCGCCGACCGTGAGACCGGGGTGGTCTGGGTCTCCACCGACGGGCTCAACTGGAACGCACGCGGCCGGGTCCTGCCGCCGGACACCACCTCGGCCGGGCTGCGCCACGTGGTCGCGACCGAGGCCGGCGTGGTGGTCGTCGGCACCGCGATGACCGAGGACGGTCCCCGCCCGTTCTCCGCGCTGTCCACCGACGACGGCGCGAGCTGGGAGTACGGCACGCTGCCCGCCGACGCCGCCGCCTCGGTCCTCGACCTGACCGCGACCGGGCGGGGACTGGTCGCGGTCGGGTCGCACCGGTCGCCGGCGGAGGGCGGCGAGGCCGACAGCGCCGCCTGGGTGTCCGAGGACGGTGTGGACTGGTCGCGCCAGACGCTCACCCAGGACGGCCTCGGCGGCCAGGGGGCGCAGTGGCTCGGGGCGGTGGCGGTCTCCGGCGACCGCGTCGTGGCCATCGGCAGGTCGGCCGGCTACGCCGACGACCACTTGACGATCTGGCGCAGCACGGTCACGGAGCGGTGATCCCGGAGATGACCCCCCATTCGGCGAGGGCGTCGGCGAGGCCGTCGGTCAGCGGGAGCCGTAGGAGGTCGGACGGCGCGCACCAGCGCGCGTCGGCGGCGTCGTCCCCGGCGACCGGCACGCCCGAGGCGGTCGCCACGTAGTCGTGGATCTCGAAGGTCGCGCCGCCGGGGGCGGGCCGCAGCACGGTCCCGGCGAGCCGCACGACGGTGACGTCGAGGCCGGTCTCCTCGCGCAGCTCGCGGCGCAGCGCCTGCTCGTCGGTCTCGCCGGGCTCGACCCTGCCGCCGGGCAGCGACCACAGCCCCTCTCCGGGAGGGCGGCCCCGCCGCACCAGCAGCAGACGCCCCTCGGCGTCGGAGACGATCGCGCCCACACATCGGATGCACCGCACATCACCAAGATTACGACTAGATAACGGGCAGACTCTTGACGTACGGACGTCACGGAAGCACCGTGAATATTTGTGAGAACCGCGCCAACATGTCCGCGGTGCTTCGGGCCGCTACACGAACCGAACGTCTGGTCGAGTTCCTGGCGATGCGCCGCCCACGGGGACGTCCTGCCCTTCCAGCCGCCCCGGCGGCCCTCTCAGGCCGCTCTGGAGGCCTTGTGCGAGGCGGCCAGGGTGCCCGTCTGGCTCCCGTGGCCGCTACCCTCCGGATGGCTGGTGACGGGCTTCGGCGAGGTGGGTGACGAGCGCTCAGGCACGAGGGCGAGCGTCGTCGCCCTCTCCGGCCCGTCGGTCACCCACGGTCCCGCCGACATGCTGCTCATCGCAGAGGAACCCGGTATCGGTCTCGGCGCCGCGTACGCCGGGCTGCCGGGCCCGGACCCCGGGGCGGGCTTCGACGCCGGCCCCCCGCACGCCAAGATCGACGCACGCGGCCATCCGACGGCGCTGTGGTGCGCGGGGCGGGGGGTGCCGGAAGACCGGGCCGTCTACGTGGGCGAGGCCCTCGGCAACTGGCTGTGGACGGTCACCTGGCCCGTCGAGGCCGGCTGCTTCGTCGCGCTGGCCAACCTGTCGCTGCGTGACCTGCGGGACCAGGACCAGGCGCTCGACCTGCCCTTCGGCGCCTTCTCGCCGCGCCTCGACGGGGATCTCTAGTACGGCGGGTCCGAAGCGCGAGGGATAGTAAGGTTCTGAGCCGTGACAGCGCGTATCGAACGAGTGGTGACCTCGGGCCTCGTGGACATCGAAGGCGACGAGCACAAGGTCGAGAACAACACCTGGATCGTGGGCGACGACGACGAGGTGATCGTCATCGACCCGGCGCGGGACGCCGACAAGATCCTGGAGAAGGTCGGCGACCGCGAGGTCCTCGCCGTCATCTGCACCCACGGCCTGCCCGACCACGTGGGCGCCGCGATCGAGGTGGCGGCCAGGGACGAGGCCGTGATCGCCGTCCACCCCAAGGACAAGCGCCTGTGGCGGCAGACCTGGGAGGAGACCTGGCCCGACATCGACATGGAGGACGAGGGGTTGTTCTCCGTGGCCGACGTCGAGCTGGAGGTGCTCTCCACGCCGGGCGTCACGCCGGGGGGCGTCTCGCTCTACTGCGAGGGTCTCGGCGCGGTCTTCACCGGCAAGACCCTGCTCATGGACGGCCCCGGCAAGCTCGGCGGGGAGTACCCCGCGCTCGCCGACCAGCTCACCTCGATCGGCGAGAGGCTGTTCACGCTGCCGCACGAGACGAGGGTGCTGCCCGCGCACGGCGAGGAGGGCAGGATCGGCGACCTGGAGCCGGAGTTCGACCGCTGGCTGTCGGGGTCGCTGACCGGCGCCCAGGAGGCCGACGCGGCGCCGCCCCTCGTGGACGGCACCGGGGCGTCCGGCATCAAGCTGAACCTCGACGAGTAGGGCCGTGGAGCAGCTCGGCCTCGACGGCATGCCGAGGCGGCTCTACACCTGCACGCCGTCGCGCCTGAACACCTGGCTCGACTGCAGGCGCCGCTACCGCTTCACCTACCTCGACCGGCCCGCTCCGCAGAAGGGGCCCCCGTGGGCGCACAACAGCGTGGGGGCCTCCGTCCACAACGCGCTGGCCGCGTGGTGGCGGGAGCCGTACGACCGGCGTACGCCGGTGATGGCGGCCGTGCTGCTGACCAACGGCTGGATCCGCGAGGGGTTCAGGGACGAGGAGCAGTCGGCCGCGTGGCGGGACCGGGCCCGCGAGATGGTCTCCTCCTACGTCGCCACGCTCGACCCCGGTGACGAGCCGGTGGGCGTCGAGCGCACGGTCGCCACGCGTACGTCGGTCATCGCCGTGTCCGGGCGCGTGGACCGGCTCGACCGGCGCGGGGACGAACTGGTCGTGGTCGACTACAAGACCGGCCGCCGCCCGCCGACCTCCGACGACGCCCGTTCGTCGATCGCGCTGGCCGTCTACGCGATCGCCTCGTCCCGCATGATGCGCCGGGCCTGCCGCCGGGTGGAGCTGCACCACCTGCCCACCGGGACGGTCGCGGAGTGGGAGCACACCGACGAGTCGCTCGCCCGGCACCTGCGCCGGGCCGAGGACATCGCGACGGAGGCGGCCGACGCCGACGACGCCTACCGCGAATGGGCCGGACCCACGAAGCGCGCCGTTCCCGCACCGAGACGGGAGGAAGGCGCGGGCGCGCTCGCGGTGCCGCCCGAGATCGACCGGCTGTTCCCGCCGGAACCGGGCCCCATCTGCTCCTGGTGCGACTTCCGCCGCCACTGCCCCGAGGGGCGGGCCGCCTCGCCCGACCGGCTCCCCTGGGACGGCCTGGCCGAGACGCCCGGCTCCTCCGGCCTCAGCCCGGCGCAGGGCCGGGATGGCGGCGAGGATCGACCAGCGCCCTGAGGCCCTTGCCGACGTCGTATCCGGCGGCGCCCAGGCGTTCGCGCGAGGCCCGCAGCATCGCTCTGGTGCCCTCGTCCAGCACCTGCTGGTGCACGAAGTCGGGGATCGCGTTCATGGTCAGCCGGAAGGCCCGCAACGCCGCCGTGACCGCGATCTGGGGCACCTCGGGAAGCGCGCCGTACAGGCGGCGGGCCCAGTCGGGCAGCGTGTAGTAGCACAGCGCGCCGAACGGGAAGTAGACCGGCTTGGCCGGAGACAGGAAGCGCATGCTCTCCGGCAGGCGCGGCCAGAGCAGGAACCGCACGGCGGCGGCCGACTCGGGGATGACCCGCAGGACCGGCCGCATCCGGGCGAAGTAGTCGGTCATCTCGCCGACCGAGCCGGGCACGTCGTCCGCGTGGAGACCGACGTACATGGCGCTGCGCCGCTGCTCCGCGAGGTACTGGTCGGCCTGCCGGTCGCTGATCGGGACGCCCGCGCGGCGGACGACCTCCAGGTAGGACATCACCTCCGCGCAGTGGACCCACAGCAGCAGCTCGGGCTCGTCCACCCGGTGGGTCCTGCCCGTGTCGGGGTCGCGGATGCGCAGGGTCCGGTGGATCGCGCGCACCCGCCTGCCGATCTCCTCGGCCTCCTCGGGGCTGCCGTACGTCACGCGGCCCACGAAGTCCGCCGTACGGCGCAGCCGGCCGAAGGGGTCGTCCCGGAAGTTGGAGTTCTGCCACACACCCCGCATCGCCAGCGGATGCAGGGCCTGCAGCATCAGGCCGCGAACGCCGCCCACCCACATGCTCCGGTCGACGTGGACCAGCCACGTCGCGGACTCCGGAGGCTGGGCGGTCAGGCCGCTCTTCGCGGGCATGGCGACCGGGTCATCCGTGCTGGTGCTGGAGCAGCCGGCTCTCCGCCGCGTTCCAGAATCGGGTCAGGGCCGCCGCGGTGGTCTCGGGGGCCTCGACGGCCGGCGAGTGGAGCGCCCCAGGCACCACGACGCACTCCGCGTCGAGCCTGCGGGCCATCTCGGCCTGCAGCAGCGGCGGCCAGCCGTCGTCGTGCTCGCCGTACAGGACCAGGAGGTCGAGCCCGCACCCGGCCAGCTCCGCGCAGCGGTCGGGAGCGCCCAGGACCTCGTGCGCCATCGCCACGAGACCGGTGGGATGGTTGGCGAGCAGCCGCTTGCGCAGGAACGCGACGATGTCGTCGGGGACGCCCGCCGCCAGCGCCTCGGGCTCCATCCTGTTCGACCACATGTAGTCGAGGCCGTACTCCGGAAGCTCGGCCAGCATCATCCGGCCCATCCGCTCCCGCGGCCCGACGATGCCCGCGGGCCCCGAGCTCATGAGCGTGAGCGAGGCGAGTTTGGCGCCGTGCAGCGCCGTCTCCCGGGCGACCAGCCCGCCGAAGGAGTGTCCCAGCAGGTGGACGGGCTCGCCCTGACCGACCACCGCGGCGATCGCGTCGACGTCCGCGCCGAGTGCCGCGCACGAGTACGCCGACGGATCGTCCGGGCCCGGCGTCTCGTACTGCCCGCGCATGTCGACCGCGATCACCCTGCGGCCGGCCTGCGCGAGTGTCTGCAGCACGGCGATGAAGTCCTCCTTCGACCCCGTGAAACCGGGGACGAGAAGTGCGGGCCAGCGTTCGGGGACACCGCTGGACGGAAGCGCTTCGAGAGCCGCGAACGAGCCCAGCGGCGTCTCGATCTGCTCACTGCTGACACCCGGAGGAAGGGTCAGGAACCGTGGCGTGCTCACGAGGCCTCCTCCACCTCACCCCGGATCCCGGGAACCGATGGGCCGGACCGGCCCCACGTCCTGGACCGTCTGCTGAAGGCTCGCTCACTCACGTGGCATCACGATACCCAGAGAAGATCCCGGCGACACTGCCGAAGGGACTACGAGGGTTTCGGACGGTCATTGCGCATGCCTCCTGTCCAGGTCATACCCACTGCGGGGCGAAGCGGCCCTCAAAGAACGGGGGCAGGGAGAGCGCCGGTTGTCCGGTGCCCTCCCTGCCCCTGCGGTCGTGCTCATCGCCGAGCGGGCCTGTGCCGGCCGCTCACCCCGTACGACGGGGACGCGGCCGGGGCGGGCGGCGCCGCTGCTGGACGCGCTCGCTTGCGGCGGACGGTGCGGGATCGTCGTCATCGGTCGCGAGGTCGGGAGACCTGAAAACGATCATGAACGGACTGGCCGGGATGATCCGCTCCGGCTCCGGCTGCGGGGCCGGCCGCTCGGCGGGCTCGTCGGCGACCTCGCTCGCGGGCGCTTCCACGGCCGGCTCCTCCACCGGGAGTGCCTGTTCGGCGGTGTCGGCCGCACGGGTCCTGCGGCGCCGGGCCGGGCGCTCCTCCACCTGCTCCTCGACCGCGGGCGCCGGGTCGGCGGCGCGGGTCCTGCGGCGGGTGGTCCTGCGGGTGGACGCCGCCTCCGGCTCCGGCCCGTCACCGGCCTCGGCGTGCTCCGCCGCACCGTCCAGAGGGCCGTCCTCGCCGGGCCGTACGGCCCCGACGTCGGCCAGCGCGCCGGTCAGGGCCGCCGTGTTCGCGCCCCTGCGCCCACGGCGCCCCGGCGCGGCCTCGGCTGCGGTCTCCACAGCGGTCTCCACATCGGCATTCACAGTGGCATTCACAGTGGCCTCGGCAGGAGTCTCCACGGGAGCCTCCTGCGGAGCCGGCGCCTCGGTCTCCGCCGAGGGCGCCTCGGCGTCCTGGAAGCGGCCCCCACGGGTCCGCCGCCGCTCGCGGGTGCGGGCGGGGCGCTCGCGGCGCTCCTCCCGATCGCCGCGACCGGACTTGCCGCGGGAGCGGGTGCGCCCGGTCTCTCCGAGGTCCTCGATCTCCTCGGCCTCCAGGCCCGCCCGGGAGCGCTGGGCGCGCGGCAGCACGCCCTTGGTCCCCTCGGGGATGTCGAGGTCGCCGTACAGATGCGGGGAGCTCGAATAGGTCTCGACGGGCTCGCTGAAGTCGAGCGAGAGCGCGTTGTTGATGACCTTCCAGCGGGCCAGCTCGGTCCACTCGACGAAGGTCACCGCGACGCCCGTGCGGCCCGCCCGGCCCGTACGGCCGATCCGGTGGACGTAGGCCTTCTCGTCCTGCGGGCAGTCGTAGTTGACGACGTGGGTGACGTCGTCGATGTCGATGCCGCGCGCCGCGACGTCGGTGGCCACCAGCACGTTGATCTTGCCGCTGCGGAACGCCCGCAGCGCCTGCTCGCGCTGGCCCTGGCCGAGGTCGCCGTGGACGGCCGCCACGGCGAAGCCCTTGTCCTTGAGCTGCTCGGCGACCATGTCGCAGGCCCGCTTGGTCTCGCAGAAGACCATCGTGAGCCCGGCGCCCCTGCTCTGCAGCAGGCGGGCCAGGATCTCGATCTTGTCCATGCGGTGCGTGCGGTAGACGTGCTGCGTCGTCAGCGTGGTCGTCTCGGCCTCGGCCGTGCCGCTCTCCGCCCGGACCCGGGTCGGCTGGGTGAGGTAACGGCGGGCCAGGTTCACGATCTCACCGGGCATGGTCGCCGAGAACAGCATGGTCTGCCGCTTCTCGGGCACCAGCTTGATGATCCGCTCGATGTCCGGAAGGAAGCCGAGATCCAGCATGCGGTCGGCCTCGTCGAGGACGAGCATGGTGATCTGGCTGAGGTCGAGGTGCTTCTGCTTGACCAGGTCGAGCAGCCGCCCGGGCGTTCCGACGATCACGTCGACGCCGTTCTTGAGCGCCTCGATCTGCGGCTCGTACGCGCGCCCGCCGTACACGGTGAGGATGCGCGACCCCAGCTTCCCGGCGGCGAGGACCAGGTCCTCGGTCACCTGAAGGGCCAGCTCGCGGGTCGGCACGAGGACCAGGCCGCGGGGCTTCTTGCGGTTCTTCCTCGGTTTGCCGACGAGCTGCAGCATGGCGACGCCGAAGGCATAGGTCTTGCCGGTGCCGGTGCGCGCCTGTCCGATGACGTCCTGGCCGGCCAGCGCCAGCGGGAGCGCCATCTCCTGAATCGGGAATGGTGAAGTGATGCCCTCGGTCTCGAGCGCATCAGCGATCTCCGGGATGACTCCCAGGTCTCGGAACGTCGTTGTCAGCGTGGCCTGCCTCAATCAGTGCGAAGGCGGCCCTCCGGGACAGCCGGCCGGCAGAGCCTCCCCGGTCCGGGTCCTCGCGGACAGTCGCGCCCTCGTCGTGAATCAGCGACCGCGGCATCCAGTGGTTCCTGGGGGTCCGGGGATGGCCCCGGATCGACACAGGGATCGACACGATGATCGACACCGTACTGATCCACACAGTGCGGTCGCACTTCCACGAAGCAGTCTACTCGATACCACAACACGGAACCGATTTCTGCGTCTTCTCTCTAAAAGCTCTTGCTGTGCCGGACGGGAAGCCGCCGGAAAGCGGGTGACGGGCGGGGCGCCGGCGGGGGAGCCCGGGAGCCGTACGCTGCACCCATGAGTGATTCCTCTCCCGGGACTGTGGACCTGCTCGGTGTCCTCGCGTACGCCGAGCTCACCGCCTTCCTCCGGCTGGCCGAGGACGCCGCACTGCTGGCTCCGACGCTGAACGACAGGGCCGCCCTCGGGGACGTGGCCGCGACCGAGTACGGGCACTTCCGGGTGCTGCGGGACCGGCTGGCCTCGCTCGGCGTCGATCCGGAGGAGGCCATGGCTCCCTTCACGGAGGCGATCGACGCCTGGCACGCCCAGACCAGGCCGAAGGACTGGTACGAGGCGCTCATCAAGGCGTACGTGGGCGTGGGGATCGCGGGCGACTTCTACCGCGAGGCGGCGCGCCACACCACTCCCTCGGTCAGCGCCCTGGTGGACGAGGTGCTGACCGACGAGAGCCGTGGGGAGTTCGCGGTGGAGCGGGTGCGCGCCGCGCTGGACGCCGACCCGCGACTGTGCGGCCGTCTCGCGCTGTGGGCGCGCCGCATGGTCGGCGAGGCGCTGAGCCAGGGGCAGCGGCTCGCCGCCGTCCGGCCGCAGCTCGCCGCCCTGCTGGTGGGTGAGGAGGGCGAGAACCTGGCGGAGGTCGGGCGGATGTTCGCCAGGCTGACCGAGGAGCACGGCAAGCGGATGGCCGCCCTCGGCCTCACTCCCGGCCCGTGATCTTCATGGCTTGGCGTGGGGCCGTCGATGCGGCGCTCCGCGCCCTCGATCCCCGCTGACCTGGCCAGAATGCTGAAACGGCGGTCATCGGGAGGGCCGGAGGCCCCGCCCGGGGCCCCGGCCGGTCCGGCGTTCATGGGTCGCGCACGTGCCAAACGGATGTACGGTGCGAGCATGAGGGCCTCGCGCCGCTACGGCACTTCCTTGACGAGATGTGGGCCGAACACCTGGATTCCGCGTGCGGTGTTGCGGAGAGGAAGCGCGGGTTGTCCGACGATCAGCGGGAGGCGGGATCCCCATCACGCGGATCTGACCCGCCGCCCCCGCGGATGCGGTTACGGACGCTCCTGACCCGCGCCGATCACGGCCAGCCGCCGGGACGGCGCGCGTGGTGGGCGCGCGCCGTGGGCCGGTCGGTTGTGATGGCGGAGGCGCTTTAGAGCGTCCCGCCGAAGCCGACGGGGCGCGACTGGTCCTCGCCGATCTCGACGAAGCCGAGCGAGTCCACGGGGACGACCACTCGGCGGCCCTTGGTGTCGGTGAGTGAGAAGACACCCTTGTCGGAGGCGAGCGCCTTGCGGAGTTCCTCCTCGATCTCCTCGGCCGACAGGTCGGTCTCCACGACGAGCTCACGGTGCACCGACTGCACACCGATCTTTATTTCCATCGGGCTCCCCTTTCGCGAGGGCTGTTCCCTACCCATCGTCGTCGCCTCGGGGAGCGGTCAGCCCCGTGATCGCGTGAAGCGAACATGATTCCGGTCAGCCGGTGCGCGGGAAACCGCTGATGCCGCGCCAGGCCAGACGCGCCATGAGCTGGGTCGCCGCCTCCTTGGGGATCGAGCCGTGGCTGCTCAGCCAGTAGCGCGCGCTCACCTCGGCCATGCCGACCAGGCCCACGCCGAGCAGGTGCGCCTCGTCGCTGGAGCAGCCGGTGTCCTCCTGGATCACCCGGCTGATCGCCTCGGCGCTCTCGTGCAGCGAACGCTCCATCCGCTGCCGTACGGGCGCGACGTTGCGCAGGTCGGACTCGAAGACGAGCCGGAACGCCTCGCCCTGGCTGGAGACGAAGTCGAAGAAGGCGCCGATGGCGGCCTGCACCCGCTGCTTGTTGTCGGTGGTGGACTCGAGCGCCTGGCGGCATCGGGTCACCATGTCGTCGACGTGCAGATCGAGCAGCGCGAGGTACAGCTCCAGCTTGCCCGGGAAGTGCTGGTAGAGCACCGGCTTGCTCACGCCGGCCCGCTCGGCGATCTCGTCCATCGCCGCCGCGTGGTAGCCGTTCTCCACGAACACTTCCTGTGCCGCGCTCAGCAACTGGCGGCGGCGGGCCATCCGGGGTAGCCGGGTGCCCCGGGGCTTGGCGTCCGGGGTAGCGGTCACGGCAGTCTCCTTGCAAGATGCGCATCGGGGGCTCCCGCCCCGAGGCCTCATCCTACGTGTCGGTAATCCGGATCAGCGATAGTCGTCGTCGTCGAGGTCGACCGTACGCTCCTGCTCGGCCACGTCGGCCGGGTCGGCGTCGAACGGAACACGCTCGGGCCAGCGCCTGTCGTCGGCGACCTTGACGAGCTGGTGCTGCTCGACCGCGTCGGCCTCCGGCGCCTCGATCGAGATCTCCTCGACCACCTCGTCGAGGGGGTCCATCTCGGGCATCTGCTTGTCCTTCCGTTCGAAGGTCGGCTGCGACAGCTCCAACACTACGGCCAGGGTGGCGGCCGGGCTAAGCGGTGAGGGGTACGAACAGGTCGCCGTGTTGCGCCACGCGCTGCAGCACGTCAGGAGCGGTGAACACCAGCTGGTCCGGGCTGTCGCACGCCTCGACCTCCTCCCACAGCAGGGGAGTGGACGCGGTCGGCCGCCCGGCCGCGCGCAGTGAGTAGGGCGCGACCGTCGTCTTGGCCGGGTTGTTCTGGCTCCAGTCGATGAAGACCTTGCCCGGCCGCTCCTTCTTCGCCATCACGCTCGTCACGAACGGATGCTCGGCCTGCATCCGGCGGGCGAGCGCCTTGGCGTAGTCGGAGGTGCCCGGGCCCCGGTCCCAGGGAACGTAGAGCTGCATGCCCTTCTGGCCGCTGGTCTTGGCGTGGCTGTCCAGGCCGTCGTCGGCCAGAGCCCGGCGCAGCAGGACGGCGACCCGGCAGCAGTCGACGATGGTGGCGGGGGCGCCGGGATCGAGGTCGAAGACGAGGGTGTCGGGCGGCTGCGGCTCGCCGTCCTTGGCCACCCGCCACATGGGCACGTGGATCTCCAGGGCGGCCAGGTTGGCGTAGTAGACCAGGGTCGGCAGGTCCTCGACGACCGCGAAGTCGATCTCCTCGCGGTTCTTGGTGCTGCCCGGCGCGGGCAGTGTCACCGTACGGACCCAGTCGGGCGTGTGCTCGGGGACGTTCTTCTCGAAGAAGAACTGGCCGTCGACGCCGTTCGGATAACGCTTGACCGTGAGCGGGCGCCCCTTCAGGTGCGGCAGCAGGACCGGTGCGATCCGGGTGTAATAGTCGATCACCTCGGCCTTGGTGAACGCGGCGTCGGGGTAGAGAACCTTGTCCAGATTGGTCAGGACAAGCAGGCGGCCCTCCACCTTCACCCGCACCTTATCCGTCATCCTTGCTCCTCCCGCCGCACCTCCGCGGGGATCTTGTCGGCGCGCACGCCCCGCCACACGGGTGTGCGCAGCCGCCCGTCGCGCTTACCGCCGTCCCGAGTCCACATCGTGAAGGCCACCTCGCCGACCACCTCGGGCCTGACCCACCGGGCGTTCCGGGAGATCTCCCTCGGAAGCCCGTCAGAGAAGGGGCTCTGCCCGATCTCGAGCGGCTCAATCAGGCGGAGGATGTCGCCGAGCATCGCGTCGGTGAACCCGGTGCCCACATGGCCGACGAAGAGGAACCCGGCCGGGGAGACCCCGGCGTACATGCCGAGCAGGAGCGAGCCGACGCCGCCCGCGCGGCGGCCCCTGCCCGGCCGCCAGCCGCCGACGACCACCTCGGCGGTGCGCAGATTCTTGACCTTGATCCACCATTCGGCCCTGCGGCCCGGCCGGTACGGCGAGTCGAGGCGCTTGGCGACCACGCCCTCCAGTCCCTGCCGCCTGGTCGCCTCCAGCACCGCCGGTTCGCAGGGGAGGTATGGCGGCGCGCCCAGGCCGAGCGAGTCGAGCAGCGCCCGCCGGTCCAGGTACGGCAGGTCGAGCAGCGTGTGCCCGTCGAGATGAAGCAGGTCGAAGGGCAGATAGGAGACCGGCAGCCGGCCGAGCAGGTGGGCCCCGGCGGGATCGGTGATGTGCATGCGTCTTTGCAGCCGGGCGAAGCTGGGCCGGCCCTCGGGGTCGAAGGCCACCACCTCGCCGTCGACGACCGCCCTGCGCCCGGCCAGTGGGGCCATGGCGGCGGAGATCTCGGGATAGCGGGAGGTGAAGTCGGCGCCGTGCCGTCCGGTGACCCGCACGCCGCCGTCGACGTACGCGAGCGCGCGGATGCCGTCCCACTTCACCTCCAGCGCGTACGCCCCGGGGTCGGAGGGGATTTCTCCCGGAATGGCAAGCATCGGCTCGATCGGATACGGCACCGCCATAGTGGGTACCTGCCCATGAGGTAACTCCCTTGAATCCCACCATGGCGTTGTTCGAACACAGAGACGAGAATGTGGCTATGCGCAGCATCTGGAAAGGCGCGATCTCGTTCGGTCTTGTCACCATCCCGGTGAAGCTCTACTCGGCGACCGAACAGAAGGACGTCGCGTTCCACCAGGTGCACCGGGAGGACGGCGGAAGGATCAAATACAAGAGGGTCTGCTCGGTCGACGGCGAAGAGGTGCCCTACGCCGACATCGCCAAGGGGTACGAGCTCGCGACCGGCGAGATGGTCGTGCTGACCGACGAGGACTTCGCCGACCTGCCGCTGACCTCCTCCCGCAGGATCGACGTGCTGCAGTTCACCCCCGCGGACCAGATCGACCCCATCTACTTCGCCAAGTCCTACTACCTGGAGCCGGACGGGCAGGGCGCCAAGCCGTACGTGCTGTTGCGGGACGCCCTGGAGCGGTCGGGACAGGTGGCGGTCGTGAAGGTCGCCCTGCGGCAGCGCGAGTCGCTGGCCGCGCTCCGGGTCCGCGACGGCGTCTTCGTGCTGGAGACCATGCTCTGGCCGGACGAGATCCGCGAGGCCGACTTCGGGTTCCTGGAGGAGGACGTCGACGTACGGCCCCAGGAACTGAAGATGGCCGAGTCCCTGATCGACACGATGGTGGCGGACTTCGATCCCGCGGAGTACAAGGACGCCTATCGGGAGGCGCTGCAGGAGGTCATCGAGGCCAAGGTGGCGGGCAAGGAGGTCGTCGCCCCCGAGGCCCCCGCCGAGGCCGGGCCGGCCGTCGACCTCATGGCCGCGCTGCGGGCCAGTGTCGAGGCGGCCAAGCGGGAGCGCCAGGGTCCCGCCGCGGCCAAGTCGCCCGGCGGAGCCGCCAAGGCCAAGGCCGCCGCCTCCGGTGCCGCCGCCAGGAAGGCCGCGTCGGACGGCGCGGACCAGGAGGAGAAGGCGCAGAAGAAGCGGAAGACCCGCCGCTCCGCCTGAAGCTTTTCGGAGGAGCCCCGGCGGCAATTGCCGCCGGGGCTTTCTTCACGGTATGGAAGTGGGCGATCCGTACAGGGCCGTAGGCTCTCGGCCGCCCGTTCACCGCCGCCCGATCGCCACGGAGGTGGCGGAGGCGTGATCAGGGCGGGCCCGGACACCGCGGCTTCGCGCCGACGGCCCCGTACGACTGGGTGTCACCCGTCAGTGTCAGTCGTCGTCGTCGCCGTCGATCTCGACGACGGCGTCACCGGATGCGAAGGCCGCGTTGTTCCGATTGACCTTCTTCTCCTTCTTGAACTTGAAGAAGCGGAAGTCGTTGCGGTTGACGGCCGCGTTACGGCAGCCGCGTCCACGACGTCCGCAGTTACCCGTGCCGTGGCCCCAGTTGCTGCTGATCGTCGGGGTGCCAGGGGTGGCTGCGTGAGCCGTGGTGGCGCTCAGGGCGAGCGCGCCGCCGGCCATTACCGTGCTGACCGCCAGACCGGTGATGACGTTCCGGAATTTGGGCATTGAGGTCCTCCTCGAAGGATGGAGTGCCCGAGTGCGACATTCCCAGTGACTGTCGGAAATGTCCGGGTGATGTCCTGTATGTCCGGTCATCGCCCGTGGCGTCTTAATTGCCGATGCGGCCTGCCTGCAAACTGGGCCGGAGGGAATTTGGGCTCGCGTTGTGGCGCGATGCCCCGGGTTAGGCGACCGCTGACCTGATCGACGTTCATGTCTGACGTGTCCGTGCGGGATCCGGGGTAGGGCGCGCTTTGCTTCCCCGCCGCGGTGTGGCTCAATCCCATGTTCTCGTTCGATTCGGCCCCCGGCAGCCGGCTCACTGAGGACGGTGCGTGAGGTGGTGGCGGGGCGGGATCGGGCGCCGGAAAAGGTCAGGGCTCCGGCGAGGATCTCGCCGGAGCCCTTGTCTCATGCCATCCGGTGGAAGGTGTTTCCAGGCTTCCCGTCGCTCGCTGCGCGGATGCGCCGGAAACACCTGGCTGCACTCACCGGCGCCGTCGTCCCCGGCCGGTGGCGGAGAGGAACTGGGGGGCGGTCCCGCCCACCGACTCCCGTCACCCGACCGGGCGGCGCGGTGTCGCGCGAGGTGTCACTCCTCGCGGATCAGACGTTGTCGTTGTTGTTGTTCTTGGTGTTGTTGGTGTGCTCGCGGTCGTTGCGGTTCCACCAGTCGTTGTTGTTGTTGTCCCACCAGTTCTGGTCGGCCCACCAGTTGTTGTTGAGCCAGTTGAAGGCGCGGTCGTCCTTCTCCTGGAAGCCGAAGGCGACGTCCTTGGCGACGAGACCGAAGGCGTCGTGCTCAGCCTTGTCATCCTTGTAGAGGTTCTGGCCCCACCAGTTGTTGGTGTCCCACATGTTGTTCTGGTTGCGGTCGTTGATGTTGTGGTTGCGGTCGTTGCGCTCCCGGTTGTTGTTGTTCGGGAAGAACGCGCGCGGGGTGAAGTCATCCCCCTTCTTGTTGTCCTGGGCGATGCCGCCCGTGCTGTCGTCGACGCCGTTGGCCGCGCCGTCCTTGGCGATGGGGCGGTCAACGTTCTTCGTGAAGAAGGGGTTGTCGTCGGCGCTGGCGGCCGTGGCACCCATGGCGACGGCCCCGCCGACGACCGCGGTGCTGAGCGCGAGCCCTGCGAAGATCTTCTTGAGGTTGGGCATTATGGTTCCTCCCTGACAGGATTCAATTTCGAATTGCCCTGTTGTCTGTCGGCATTTCTCGTCCGCATGCCGCGGACGGGAATTCCTTACTGGCTCTTATTGAGCCTTGCTTCCGACGCTAGGGTGATTTCCTGCCGGGCGGCCCGACAAACTGATGTCTGCTGCTTTTGATTAATGATTAGCTGCGTATAGGCTTGATTCGATGGATAATGCGCCTTATGTAGTGATAGGTACGATTTGCCCCCCTGGTGTGGCCGCGTTCTGACGCTCGGCGAGCGGGGGTGCCGACTTACCCGCATTGCGATGCGGTGGGGTTGGTGCGGGGAGCGTGTCGTCGCCCGCACTCATCCCGCTCGCGTCGACGAGGCCGGGGAGCGGCTGAGATCGTGGGCGGGGGAAGGCCGCGGAGGGAAGTGGGTGGTGGCGATGACCGCGGTCAGGGAAAAGAGCAGGGCTCCGGCGGAACCTTCCCGCCGGAGCCCTTGGTTGTCACTGTAGGAGGATTGACGGCCGTCCCCGTTCAGGCTGCCGTCGCTCGGTGAGCGAGCGGCCGGCCGGTCGAGGAACGTGTCTCTGCACTCAACGGCGCCAGTCCGTGTGCCGGGGTCGGAGACCTCGTGGGAGGTTCTCCGGATCCGTCACGTTCTCGGAGCGGCGCGATCGTCTCGCAGGAGCCGCTGGATCTGCCTTCTCAGTTCACGCGGTCGTTGTTGTTGTTGTTCCACCAGTTGTTGTCGTTGCAGTTCCACCAGTTGTTGTTGTTCCACCAGTTGTTGTTGAACCAGGTGTTGTCCTTGTTCGTCTTGTCCTGGAAGCCGATCGCGACGTCCTTGGCGACGAGGCCGAAACCGGAGAAGTCGTCCCGCCGGTCGGCGAACGCCCCCTGGTTCCAGAAGCTCTGGTTGTTCCACCAGTTGTTGTTGTCGTTCTGGTTCTGGTTCTGGTTGCGGTCGTTGCGATCGAAGTTGTTGTTGTTGTTGTTCGGGTTGAAGACGACGGGGAAGACGTTCTCCCGATCACCGCGCTCGCCGATACCCCTGTTGCCCTGGGCGATGCCGCCCGTGCTGTCGTCGACGCCGTTGGCCAGGCCGTCCCGGACGATGGGACGGTCGACGTCGCCGGTCCTGGTCGCGGCGCCGGCGGCACCGGCGCCCAGGGCGAGCGCGCCGCCGACAGCGGCGGTGCTGAGCGCGACACCGGCGATGATCTTGTGGAGCTTGGACATGCGTGTCCCCCTTGACAGGATTCAGTATCCCTGAATTTGTTTAGGGCATTTCTTTTTGTTGTGAGAAATGTCCTTCGGGCCCCCAATTGGGCCCTAACTTCCTGTGCTGTCATGATTTCCAGCGCACTGGCCTGACAAACGGCCATCTAAGCCTTTTGATCACTAGTTAGAGTCTTATGAACTGACTTAGAGGTATTAAGAGAGAAATGTCTCGATTGACCGGTTTCGGGCGGGAGTGTTCACGCGTCGGAGCTCGGCCGTGCGACGGAAACGGAGGCGACGGCCTGAGCGCCTGCGGCGTTGTGGGCGTCGTCCGCATGAGTGCCGCTGCCGAATGGCTGTGGCCTGTCCGGTCGGGCCGGGAGTGGCCTCCTGGAGGGCCCCCGTGCTGCCCGAGGCCTGCACGCGAATCCGTCGCTTCGGGCTCCGTGCCTGAGCCCGCCGTACGGGGAAAAAGTCAGGGCTCCGGCGAGAGTCTCGCCGGAGCCCTTGTCTCTGCTGGATCGAACGGCCGTTCCCGGAGCGTTGGAGTGCTCACGGAGCTTGCGACGCCGCGGGAACGTGACTGCGCCTCAGGGCGCCGTTCTCCTGTCAAGGCGGTGGAGGACGGTGTGGCCGGCCGTTTTCGTCATCCCTTCACCTGGCAGGATTTCGAGCGGCGCGGTCGTCTCGCGGGCCGTTGCCGGCCCCGCCTTGGTCAGTTGCAGAAGTTGTTGTCGTTGTTGCAGTTGTTCCAGTTGTTGCAGTTGTTGTTGTTCCACCACGAGTTGTTGTTGAACTGGCCGTTGTTGAACCAGTTGCTCTCGCGGTTGGTCTTGTCGCTGAAGGCGATCGTGGCGCAGGGGCCGACGATGGCGAAGTTGGAGTCGCTGTCGAGGTTGTCGCAGAAAGCGCTCTGGTTCCAGAAGTTCTGGTTGTTCCAGAAGCTGTTGTTCTGGTTGTTGTTGCACCAGTTGTTGTTGTTGCAGTTGTTGTTGTTGAACGGCTGGCAGTTGTTGTTGTTGTTACAATTGAAGGGAACGAAATTGTTGTTGTTGCAGGGCATGCCGCCGAGACCGAAGAAGCCGTCTCCACAGCTGGCGCTCGCGGCTGTGGCGCCCATGGCGATCGCGCCCCCCGCGATCGCGGTGCCGAGTGCGAGGCCGGCGAGAACGTTCTTGAACTTAGGCATTGCTGTCCCCCTTGAAAGGATTGGAATTCCCCGCATCCTCCGATATTTCTCTCACTGGAGATTCGAGAGAAATATCTCTATGGCCCCCGTGGGCCGGGTTCCTGCGATACGTTGATGTCCGACGCGCGAGCCCGACAAACGCACCTCTGTAGCCTTTGATCAGCTATTAGAGCTTTATGGCGGGACTTAGAATAATAAAGGGCGACTTGTCCTAGAATGTCCGATTTCCATCCCGGGTCGGCGGTGGCGCAGGCGGACGGCGTGCCGGGGCAAGGTGAACGCCGGACGCGTGAGGCGTTCGCAGCGGAAACGCGGATACGGGGAAACGGCGAAACGGCCGGGTGCGGCCCGTGGAGCACGCCATGCCGGCGTGCGTACGACGGCGTGAGGCCGCGCGGCAGGCAGGGGAAAGGCGGGGCCGGGGGAAGGCGGGCAGGGGCGGGCCGATTCGGGCGAGCGCCGTGCCGGTCGGAGGGAGTCGCGACGCGGCCGGGCCTCGGGTCCGTTGGGGAACCGCCTGAGGTCCGCGCCCGCGGATGTCACGCGGCCGGACCGGGGCGAGCGGTGGGAGACGGGGGATCGCGGACAGCGAGGAGCGCCCGTGCTCCCCGGAGGCCCGTGGACGCGGTCCACGGGCACCGTGAGCACGGGCGCCCTTCAGCCGATCCCCGGGCCCGCGGCCCGGGTCTCATCACAGCCGGTCATCCGGCGACGCGGTAGGTCCCGAATCAGGGCGTGATGTCCTCGTCCCTCGGCCCGCGCTCCTTCCTCTTCATGTCTTCCTTGCGGATGTCGGCGTCGACGTCGACATCGACGTCCTTGGTCTTGGCCTGCGGGTTGACCTGGGTGGCCGTGTTCGTGCGCGGGTCGGCCTGCGAGGACTGGTCCTGCCAAGGCCGGTTGTGCATCTGGTTCCAGTCGCTGGTGTTCGTCGTCGGGATCGTGGAGTTCTGCGACCACTGGGCGTTCCACGGAACCGCGGCGGAGCCGTTCGACGACTTCTGGAACGGCGTGAGAACGAGCGTGAAGTCACGCAGCAGGAACTGGCTCTGGTTCTCCGACTGACGAGCGTGCTGCCACTCGTGGTTCTTGTTCTTGTTCTTGTTCTTGTTGCGGTTCAGCGCCTTGTGCCCCTGGCGCTGCCGGTTGCTGTTGTAGTTGTAGCTCGGCCGGACGTAACGGACACCGCCGGACGGAGCGGGAATGTACCCGCCCATGACGGTCGCTGCGCTGGCCGTGCCGGCGGTGGCGCCACCGAGCGCGATGGCCGCGCCGCTCAGCGCGGTGCCGAGGGCGAGAAGCCCGGCGATGTTCTTCAACGCGGACATTTGGGTGTTTCTCCTCTGAATATCGCGACCCCGGCCCGGTCCGGTGAGGGACCAGGGCGGGTGATAGTGGGTTCGGCGCCGTCGTGTGTGACGCGGCGCGATGCGTTCGCCTGGCACCGGCGGTCCTCTCCTCGGACATGCCGCCGGTGCGCTGCTCTCTCAACTGCTCGTTCGACCGCGGACGGAGCGGCGGACGGGTGGCGCCGGTGCCGTCTCTCACGGTCATCCGGTCGCCGCCCGTCCCGCCGGGCGGTGTCCGCCGCTCCATACCGCGTGTGTCTTCCGTCGCTCGCTGGCCGCGGCTCAGGTGAGGCCGCGGGTCACGAGTACGGGGTGGCCGTCGGCTGCCGCGTCACCCGCCGTGGCCGGGACGTTCACCGAGGCCGCTCGTGCGGATCCGGTCAGGGCACGATCACCGGCCGGTCGTCGCGGTCGTAGTCCCTCTTCTTCTCCTTCTCCATGTTCACGTCGATGTCCGCGTCGATGTCCTTCTTCTTCACACGCGGGTCGACCTCGGTGGCCGTGTTCGTCTTCGGCTGAGCCAGGGAGTCCTGGCCCTGACGCGGGTTGTTGAACTGGTCGCTGAAGCTGTTCGTACGGGTGTACGGGTACGACTGCGTGTTTCCGTACTGCCAGTTGTACGGAAGCGCCCGCGCGTCGGTGTCCGTCTTCTGGAACGGCGTGAGGACGAGCGTGAAGTCACGCAGCAGGAACTGGTTCTGGCCCTGGTTCTGCCGCTCGTGCTGCCACTGCTTCGTCTTGTTCTTGTTCTTGTTCTTGTTGCCGTTCAGCGCCTTGTGCTTCTGCCGCTGCGAATTGCGGTTGTAGTTCGCGTAGGGGTAGTAGCCACCGCCGCCCACGTAGCCGCCCATGACGGTCGCGGCGTTCGCACTGGTGGCGGCGACAGCGGTACCCAGGGTGACGGCACCACCGGTGAGCGCGGCGCTGATCGCGAGGATCCCGACCAGGTTGTTGAACTTGGGCATTTCATGTCCTCCTTGAAGGATTGTTGCCCCGACACTCCGGCGTTTTCCAAGTCGTTCGGAAAATGCCCTTACTGATGACCCTTGGTGGATCATCCCTGCATTGTCTTGTTTTCCTCACCGTAGGAGCGACAAACGGCGGTCGGCGGCTTTTGCCATTCACTTATCGCTTTATTGGCATCGTTGGCACCGATAGGATCGCTTTGGTCCGAATTGCGATTCGTATCCGCATTTCGAAATGTCCGAATGAGGGTGATATTGCCCCTATGTCGCTCTCGCTGATCGGGGCGAACCCGGATGATCGATCCTCCGTCCCCCGGGTAGCGGGAGTGCCGCCCGAGGTGGCGTACGGGCAGGGTTATGGTCGAGAAGCACGAGGCGAACAGGGGAGGACGCGTGGGTGTCGAGCCGATTCCACCGTGGCCCGGCCGGCTCATCGACGTGGGGGACGCCCGCATCCATGTGCGGACGACCCCGAAGGGGCCGCCCGAGACCGCTCTATACGTGCACGGCCTGGCGGGCTCGGCGACCAACTGGACCGACCTGATGGGCGAGCTCTCCGACGAGGTGCGGGGGGTCGCCGTCGACCTGCCGGGGGCCGGGCACTCCCCGGAGCCCGTGAACGGCGACTATTCGGTCCCCGCCCATGCCAGGGCGCTGGTCCGGCTCGTCGAGGCTCTGGGAGAGGGGCCGGTCCACCTTTTCGGCAATTCCATGGGCGGCGCGGTCTCGGTGCGGGTCGCGGCCACGCGGCCCGACCTCGTCAGGTCGCTGACGCTGGTCTCGCCGGCGCTGCCCGACCTGCGGCCGAGGTACGGCCCCGCCAGGATCGCCATGTCGGCCGCCCCGCGCCTCGGTGAGCTGGCCGTCCGCTGGCTCAGCGCGCTGCCGCCGGAGCGGCGCGTCCAGGCGACGCTCAGCATGTGTTACGCCGACGCCGGGCGGGTCCACCCGGAGCGGTTGCACGAGGCGATAGAGGAACTGCGCCGCCGCGACGGCCTGCCGCACGCGGGGGCGGCCATGGTCGGCTGCGCCCGCGCGATCGTGCGCGAGTACTTCCGCGTGGGCCCCGACAACCTCTGGCGGCAGGCCGAGCGGGTCTCCGCGCCCACCCTCGTCGTGTACGGCCTGCGCGACCGGCTGGTCCACGCCCGTATGGCGCACCGGGCCGGACGGGTCTTCCGCGACGTGCGCCTGGTCACACTTCCGCGCGCCGGTCACGTGGCGCAGATGGAGTATCCCGAGCTGGTGGCCCGGGAGGCGCGCCGCCTGCTGGCCTACACGAGGACGCCCCTGCGCCGAACAGCGTGATTGGGGAATGCGGGGCCACCCCGGTTAAGTTGTGAGAAGAGCTTGTGTTGGGCCCATGGAGCCGAGCGCGACCATTGGCACGAAAACGGGACACGGAAAGCAGGAGTGGGACTGTGTCGTTGCCACCGCTGGTAGAGCCGGCAGCAGAGCTGACGGTTGACGAGGTGCGCCGCTACTCGCGCCATCTGATCATCCCCGACGTCGGCATGGCGGGTCAGAAGCGCCTCAAGAACGCCAAGGTGCTGTGTGTGGGCGCGGGCGGCCTGGGCTCTCCCGCGCTGCTGTACCTGGCCGCGGCCGGTGTCGGGACGCTCGGCATCGTCGACTTCGACGTCGTGGACGAGTCGAACCTGCAGCGCCAGGTGATCCACGGGCAGTCGGACGTGGGCCGCCTCAAGGCCGAGTCGGCCGCCGCGAGCGTGCGCGAGATCAACCCGCTGGTCAACGTCATCATCCACAACGTCGCTCTCACGACCGACAACGTGATGGACATCTTCTCCGGCTACGACCTCATTGTGGACGGCACGGACAACTTCGCCACCCGCTACATGGTCAACGACGCGGCGGTGCTGCTCGGCAAGCCGTACGTGTGGGGGTCCATCTACCGGTTCGACGGCCAGGCGAGCGTCTTCTGGGCCGAGCACGGCCCGTGCTACCGCTGCCTCTACCCCGAGCCCCCGCCGCCGGGCATGGTCCCGAGCTGCGCCGAGGGTGGCGTACTCGGCGTGCTGTGCGCGTCCATCGGCTCCGTCCAGGTGAACGAGGCCATCAAGGTCATCACCGGCATCGGCGAGCCGCTCGTCGGCCGCCTGATGATCTACGACGCGCTCGAGATGAAGTATCGCGACGTCAAGGTCCGCAAGGACCCCGAGTGCCCGCTGTGCGGCAAGAACCCCTCGATCACCGAGCTGATCGACTATGAGGCGTTCTGCGGCACGCTCTCGGACGAGGCGCAGCAGGCCGCCGCGGGCAGCACGATCACCGCGGGTGAGCTCGAGGCGATGCGCGAGCGGGGCGAGGACATCATGATCATCGATGTCCGCGAGCCGAACGAGTACGAGATCGTCAACATCCCCGGCGCCGTGCTGATCCCCAAGGGCGAGTTCCTCAACGGCTCGGCCCTGGAGAAGCTCCCGCAGGACAAGAAGATCGTGCTGCACTGCAAGTCGGGCGCCCGCTCGGCCGAGGTGCTCGCGGTCCTCAAGAACGCCGGCTTCTCCGACGCCGTCCACGTGGGCGGCGGCGTGCTGAGCTGGATCAAGACGGTCGACCCCAGCCTCCCGACCTACTGATCCGCGACGACACGACGACGGCCGCCGCCTCCGGACGAGGCGGCGGCCGTCGCCGTTCACGCGCTAAACGCGTTCGTCCGGCACCACGCTGAGACCGCTGGGCGCGACGATGCGCTGCAGGTTCTCGACGTACGCGGCGAACGCCACCCGTCCCCGGTCCGTGAGCTTGAACCACGTCTTGGGCCGCTTGCCCACGTATCCCTTGCGTACGGCGACGTATCCGGCGCTCTCCAGCGCGCTGCCGTGCTTGGACAGGACGGAGTCGCTGACGCCGACGGTGTCGCGGACGAACCCGAACTCCGCCTCTTCGGCCGCCGCGAGCAGCGAGACGATCTGCAGCCGGGTCGGCGCGTGGATGACCGGATCGAGCTCCATCACGAGCTGCTCTCGATCCCCCGGGCGAGCAACGCGGAGATCCGGCGCCCGACGAAGGGCCCGGTCACGAGCTGGAACGCCGTCATGGCGAGGCCGCCGTACGTCCGGGCGTAGGCCACCTCGGCCGCGTCCAGGCGGAAGGCGACGGCCAGGCAGATCACGATGCTCAGGAGGAGCCAGAGTGCGAAGAGCGCCATGGCGTCCAGGCGAATCAGGCTGCGGTGAGTCGTCATCGCACGCGTCCGGACGAAGACGGCGACCAGTGCGCCCATGCCGGCGAACAGCAGCACACCCGTGATCGCCATCACCGGAACGGGGGTGCCCGGCTCGGTGACGAACTGCACACCGGTCACGAACAGCCCGACGGCGACGACGTACCAGGTCGGGAACCAGGGCCGGGACCTGACCGCCTTCATCTGCGTCTGCCGGATCGTCGCCAGGCTGCGCGCCGCTTCCTCAGGGTTCATGGAGCTCCTCCCAATGCTCTTTCCAACTTGGAAAGTACTTTTCACTTTCCGAAGCGTCAAGTACTTTCCGAGGGCATTTGTGGGGATGGCGGGCGGTAGGTCGCGTTAAGGTCACTGGAGGAGGGAGGCCGCGAAGGGAACGGAGGCGCAGTGGGCGAGACGCGGACCTGGCCGGCCGTGGCCGTGGCCTCCGCGATCACCCTTGTCTGCGCGATCGTCGGCGGGATCGCGGCCAGCGCCGCCGTCGCCGAGCTGACGAGAGGACCGAGCGCCGCGGAGCTGCGCGAGGCGCAGGCGGCCGAGACGGCGCTGCGGTGGGAGCGCTGGCCGGCCGGCCGGATCTTCCCCGCCACCCTGGCCTACACGAGCGAGCAGGGCGGGCGTGAGCTGGCGCGGCGGGTGGGCATCTCCTCGCGCACCGACTGCCGCGGCGCCGTCGACACGGCCATCGCGGGCCAGATGACGGCGGCCGGCTGTCGCGCGATCCTGCGGGCCACCTATCTCGACGCCCTGCAGGGCGTCGTGGTGACGATCGGCGTGGCGGCCTTCCCCGACGAGCTCAGGGCGCGCTCGGCCATCCCCGTCTTCCCCGGCGGTGGGTCGGCCGCCCCCGGGCTGCGCGCCCTCCCGTTTCCCGGCACCGTGACCGACCGCTTCACCGCGAGCGGGCGCCAGTCGCTGACCCTGCGTACGGCCGGGCCGTACCTCGTGATGACGACGGCGGGGCAGGTCGACGGGCGCCCGGCCCGTGCGCTCGGGGAGCAGCGGGAGACCATGTTCTCGTTCACGGCGGACCTGGCCGAGGAGGTCGGCGCGATCCTCACCGCGCCGGCGTCCCCGGACTGCACCGCCAAGGAGTGGCGGTGCTGACCGCGCTGCGCCGCGCGGTCCTCGCGGCGTCCGCCGCCGCGCTCGCCCTGTCGGGCGGCGCGTTCCTCGTTCCCGGCCCGGCCCGGGCCGACGACGTACGGCTCAGCCAGCAGGACGTGCTGCGCACGCTCGACGCCGACGACGCCTGGCGGCTGACGAGAGGCAGGGGCGTGACCGTCGCGGTCCTCGACTCGGGTGTCGATCCCGATCATCGCGACCTCGCCGGATCGGTCGTCACCGGGAGGGACTTCACGGCCGGGGCCAACCCGCGCGGGGTGCAGCCGGTGCGCCTGCACGGCACGTACATGGCCTCGCTCATCGCCGGGCACGGGCACGGTCCCGGCGGCGCCGACGGCATCATCGGCATCGCGCCGGAGGCCAGGGTGCTGTCCGTGCGGGTGATCCTCGAGGACGAGGAGCCCGGATTCCGCACGTTCAACTCCGACGCACGGTATGAGGCCGTGGTCGCCAAGGGCATCCGCTACGCCGTGGACCACGGCGCCGAGGTCATCAACCTCTCGCTGTCGAAGGACATGCCGACGAAGGACGAGCGTACGGCGATCAGGTACGCGATCTCCAAGGGCGTCGTCCTCGTCGCCGCGGCGGGCAACGACGGCGCGGGCAAGCGGACCGCGCCGTACTCCTACCCGGCGGCGATCCCCGGCGTGATCTCGGTGGCCGCCGTCACGTCCACGCTGCGGCGGGCCTCGTTCTCCAACCGCAACTCCTCGGTGATGGTGGCCGCGCCGGGCGTCGACGTCCTCGGGGCCGGTCCCGGCGACGAGTACTGGGTCGGCCGGGGAACCTCCCAGGCGACCGCGCTCGTCTCCGGCGTCGCCGCGCTGATCAAGTCGCGTTATCCCCGCATGTCGCCCGCCCTCGTCGCGCAGGCGCTCACGTCGTCGCCGGCCAGGAAGGGGCCGTACAACACCGGCACCGGGTTCGGTGTGGTCAACGCGTACCGGGCGCTGAGCGTCGCGGCCACCCTCGCCCGCCACCGCGCCACGGCGTCGGGAGCGGGCGTGCAGAGCCCCGCACGTGCCGTCCGCTCGGCCGCGAACGACCAGGACCCCATCGTGGTCGTACGGCGCGACACGGGGGGGATCCTCCTCTGCGGAGCCATCGCGCTCGGCGCCTTCGCCGGCTCCGGCGCGGGTGTGGCCGTCCTGCTCGTGCTCACCCGGCGGGCGCGCAGACGACAGCGGGAGGAAGACGACGCGCTGCCGCCGGCTCCTTGGCCGACGGGCCTGCCGACGTAGCATCGAGGTATGCCGCCCGAGCAGTCCCGCAGCCCGCAGACGGCGCGGACGCCGTCCGGTGTCCGGCGGGCGGGCCCGCGGGCACTGCCGCTCGGCGCGTCCGCCCGCCGCGCCCGCGCGCGGCCCTGGACGGCGTCGAGGGGACGGGCCGCCGCGGCCCAGGCGGCCAGGGAGCGGGCCGAACTCGAGCGCGGCATCCGCTTCCGCTCGCTCTATCTGACGATCATGGGCGTCGTCCTCGCCGTCGCCGCGGTGAACGTGCTGCTGGGGTCGGTCGGGCTGATCCAGGAGAACAGGTCCAGGCCGCTCACCGACGCCGAGCGCGCCCGCTACGTGGCCGAGGACGTGGCCCGGCGGTGGCGCGCGTGGCCCGCGGGCATGGTCTTCCCTGAGGAGCTTCCGTACACGGCGCTCGGCCGCGCCCAGCAGTACGCGCGCAGGGTGGGCATCGCCCCCGAGGCGGCGTGCGCCGCGGCGGTCGACTCGCCGGTGGCGTCGGTGCTGCGCAAGCACGGCTGCCAGGCCGTGCTGCGCGCCACCTACGTCGACCAGACCTCGACGTTCGCCGTCACCGTGGGCGTCGCCGTGCTGCCGGGCGAGCAGGCCCGCGCCGACGCGGCGGGCGAACTGCCCGTGGACGACCGGGTGGGCGTACGGCCCGTGGCCTTCCCCGGCACGGTCACCGACACCTTCGGCGCGGCCCAGCGCCAGCGCACCGGATGGGTGGGCGCCGGGCCGTACATCGTCTTCTCCGCTGTGGGGTACACCGACGGGAGGACGCGTGCCTCCGTCCCCCTGGAGGAACAGGTGAACAGCGAGATGTGGCCCGTGGCCGAGACCGTGGCCGGGCGCATCGCGCGCGCCCTCGGAGAGCCCCCCGACGTCCCCCGCTGCACCCAGGGGAACGTGTGCTGAGGCCGGCCTTCCTCTGCGCGGCGCTCACGGCCGTCCTCCTGGGGACCGGACCGGCGGTCGCGGCGGCGCCGGCACCCGGCGGCGAGGACTCGCGGTGGGCGCTCGACGCCGTCAACGCCGCCGCCGCCTGGAAGGTCAGCAGGGGCGCGGGCGTGACCGTCGCCCTGCTCGGCAGTGGGCAGCCCGACGCCGGCGTGCCCGAGTTGAGCGGCCGGGTCGAGCGCGGGCCTGACATGACGGGTGCGATGTTCGGCGACGACACGGTGCGGCCGGGCGACGACGTGACCGCGCTGGCCTCGGCGATCGCCGGGAGCGGGCGCGGCGGGGGGACGTCCGGGATCGCGCCGGAGGCGCGGGTGCTGTCCCTCCCCGTGGTCAGGAGCCACCCCGAGGGCGGCTCGGTCGAGCCCGAGAGCCCGGCGGGAGAGACGCAGGACAGTCCGCTCGCGCGCGGCATCCGCTACGCGACCGGCCGGGGCGCCAAGGTCATCTGCCTGCCCGTCCCCGCGTACGCGGTGGACCGTGTGGAGCGGGACGCCATCTCCTTCGCGCTGGCGAGGGGCGTGGTGGTCGTCGCGGCCGTGGGGGACGCCGGCCGGTCGCCGTACGCCCGGCAGAACGGCACCTCCTACTGGGCGTTCCCCGCGGGCTACCCGGGAGTGGTGGGCGTCGCCGCCGTCGACCGCAAGGGCGCCAAGACGCCGGGCAGCAGTGACAACCTCTCGGTCCTGGTCGCCGCGCCGGGGGACCGCGTGCCTGTCACCCTCGCAGGGGGCCGACGGGGCGCCGTGTCGGGGACCGGCGTGGCCAGCGCGCTCGTCGCGGGCGCTATCGCACTAATAAAGGCGAGATATCCGGATTTGCCGCCGGAATTGGTGTCGCGTGCTTTGACGGCGACATCCCGTCCTCATCCGTCCGCGGGTTATGACGACAAAATCGGATTCGGCGTTGTGGACGCGGCCGCGGCCCTGCGGAAGGCCGCGGAGCTGACCGGATATGGTCACGCGTCCTCGCTGCAGGACGACGCGCATTTCGGCAAGGGCCCGGTCTCGCAGGGGCCCGCGCGCCCGGGGCCGGATCCGGTTAGGCTCTGGATCTACGGCATCGCCGTGGCCCTCGGAATCGGCGGTTTCTGCGCCGCGGCCGTGGCGCTCCGCCGCCGGTGATCACATGTTGGCCGCCGTTCTGCAGCATTTCGGACGCGGTCTTCCCGATGTTCGTGTTTCCGGTGACAAGGCCAGGTCAAATTTCGCTAGGGTCGCGGCTCATGGGGTACGAGCTGCGCGTAGAGCGGGATGCACCGCTCGCCTACGCCGAACTCGCGAGCGTCTCGGCGCGAGCCGGATTCGAGCTGCGCGGGTCGCACGAGGCGGGCGAGGTCGTCGCGCGCCACGGCGATTCCGTGCACCCGATCGCGACCTGGTCGGGACGGCTCTTCGGCCGGCCCGGGTCCGACTGGCAGGTCGCCCAGCTGGCACTTCTCACCGACCTCATGGGGGCCAGGCTCGTGGGTGAGGACGGCGAGGCGTACGGCATCAGGAACGGCGTGGTCGAGCAGATCAACGGATCGTCCACCTACGAGTTCGGCAAGCTCGAAGAGATCATCGCGGCCGGGCCGACCGAGTGGAGCGCTTGAGGGACGGCCGCGGCCAGCCGCCGCCGTACGCGGAGCGGGTGCTCGACCTGGTCGAGCGGATCCCGCGCGGCAAGGTGATGTCGTACGGAGACGTCGCCGAGTATCTCGGCGAGGGCGGTCCGCGGCAGGTCGGCCGCGTGATGTCACTGTGGGGCGGAGCCGTGCCGTGGTGGCGGGTGATCCGCGCCGACGGCACCCCCGCGCCCGGTCTCGAGGCCGAATGCCTGGCCCGGTGGCGCGAGGAGGGCACCCCGGTCCGCGGCGCGCGGGCCGACATGCGCGCGGCCCGCTGGGACGGCCGGGACCGACGGTCGCGGTGATCATCGTAGCCCGTTCCCCGGCGCTGACTTGGGGGCTGACAGGCCGCGCCCCGGGCGGTCGGATCTGCGCACTTCCCCCGGCGTAGTGCCGCTCGTCACCCGGTGCCACAGGGGTGTCACCCGCTGATTCACAGGAAATCCACAGGCTTCCGCGAGTCAGGTCTGGCAGTGTTCTGAGGGCATTACCATTTTCTGAACACAGGTCTGGCGAAGGGTGGTGCCTCCCGAATGACACCCGCACCCACGAGCGACGCCGTCGCTGAACGACTGCGGGCTGTCCAGGAGCTTTACGACCGAGGCGAGCCGATCGACGCGCTGGTCGCGCTCGTGCGCGCGGAGGGGCTCAGCCCCGCGCAGCGCCGGGAGGTCGACCGTGAGGCGATCGTCGGTCCCCTGGGTCTGCGCCTCGACGCCGCAGCCAAGCGCGGGCCCGCCCGCCGCCGCCAGACCATCGACGCGCTCCGGCCCTACCTCGCGGAGGTCGACCCGAAGGTCAAGCGGGAGCTGCCGGTCGGGCGCCGGGTCGCCTGTCACCTGATCGAGACGCAGGACCCGGGCGAGCTCGCCGAGGGCGACGCGCTGGCCAGGCTGGCCGCCGCCGCGGCCGAGCCCTCCCGCCGGGTGCGGCGGGGCCTGCGGTGGTATGCCGACCTGCCGGTCGAGGTCGACGACCCCTCGCTGCTGCGCCTGCGGGCAGCCGACCTCGTGCCGGTCACGCAGATCGACGACATCACCTGGGCGGGCAACCGCCTGAGGGTGACCGGGCACGCCTACATCGCGGGCCTGTCGGTCCGCAGCGGGCGGTTCAACCGCGCCACCGTCGTGCTGCACGGCCCCCGCTGGCTGCCCCGGGTCACGATGAGGACCCGCAGGACCTACCGGCCCGAGGCCACCCACGCCGCCCGCGAACCCGGATGCAACTACGACTGGGCGGGCTTCACGGCCGAGCTGCATCCGTTCGCCCTGCGCTGGCGCGCCGGGGTGCGGGCCCTGGTGCGCGGCACGAAGCGGGTGCTGCGCCGCCGCCACACCGTCCAGGACACCACCACCTGGCGGGCCGAGATCGTGATCTGGAGCCGCGCCGCCCGCGCCAAGGGCATGCTGCGCGGTCCGGTGATCGGCCGCACCGAGCGCCCCGCCGGGCTGCAGGTGCGCCCGCGCTGGTGGGTGCGGCCCGTGTGGACCTCCGACAAGGCGCTGCAGGTGGTCTACCAGCCGACCCGCGCCCAGCTCGCCGGTGTGCGGCTGAACGGCGACAACATCGAGCTCACCGGCTTCCTGCCGGGCCGGCCCGTCACCAAGGGCAAGGCCCGTGTCGGCGGCCACCGCATGTCGGCCGACTTCGCCCCGGTCGAGGGCGGCAGCCGCTTCTCGCTGTCGCTCGCGGTCGGCACCCTGCTCAACGCGGAGTCCCGGCGGCTGTGGGTCGAGCCCAAGGGAGACCCGGCCGCGGCCGTCATGCTGGAGGGCGCGGAGGAGACCCGCCTCCTGCTCGGCGAGCGCGAGGTCACGGTGCAGGGCGACCGGCGCGACCGGGTCGTCATCTCCGGTCACAAGATCCTGCCCGTGATCACCACGGCCGAGTGGCACGACGAGTCGATCACGCTCACCGGCCGCTACCCCGACCCCGACCAGGGCCCGCGCGACCTCGTGCTGCGGCACCGGGGCGGGCTCACCATCCGCGTGCCGCTCGAGCGCGACGGCGAGCGCTTCACCGTACGGCTGTCGCCCGGCGCGATGCCGCGCTTCGGGTCGGCCGTGCCGCTGGCCGAGGGCACCTGGAACGTCTCGGTGGCCCCGCCCGGCAGGTATGGCCCCGCCATGGTGCCCGCCCGGTTCGACCACGCCGGCCTCGACGCGCTGGACGAGAGCCCGCGGCTCATCGGCGGCCGGGTCTACCGGTTCGTCGCCACCCGCTACGACGTGCCGGTGCTGGTGGCGGCCGAGGACCGGCCCGGCGACGAGCGGAGCGCGGCGGGCGTGTGGGCGCTCAGCCGCACCTTCTACCCGGCCGAGCGCGCCCGGCCGCTGCGCGAGGCCACCGTCTACGTCTCCTTCGACGGCCGTGCCTACTCCGACAACCCGCGTGCCATCTACGAGGAGCGGATGCGGCGCGGCGACGAGGGCGAGCACATCTGGGTCGTCAGGGACGGCGCGTTCGTCCCGCCGGGCTCGCGAGAGCTGGGGCTCGGCGACGGCGTGGTGCCCACGGTCGTCCGCGAGGGCAGCCGGGAGCACTACGAGGCGCTGGCCCGCGCCCGCTACATCGTGTCCAACGGCTTCATGCCGCAGTGGTTCCGCACCCGTGAGGACCAGGTCTGCGTGCAAACCTGGCACGGCACGCCGGTCAAGCACATCGGCCGCGACCAGGCCCACATGAAGCGCGAGCCCCGGCCCCCGGTGTGGCACCGCCAGGCCGTGGAGGTCCGCGGCTGGGACCTGCTGCTGTCGCAGAGCCCGTGGGCGTCGTCCGTCCTGCGCAAGGCCTTCGGTTACGAGGGCGAGATCCTGGAGTCGGGCTACCCGCGCAACGACGTCCTCGTCTCCGGCGAGCGTGACGCGCTGGCGGCGGAGATCCGGCGCCGGATCGGCATCCCCGAGGGCAAGCGGGTCGTGCTGTACGCGCCGACCTACCGCGACTACGACCGCAGGAACGCCTCGGTCAAGCTCGACCTGGCGGACGCGAAACGGGCACTCGGCGCCGACCACGTCGTGCTGGTCCGCGGCCACATGATGCAGGCCTTCCCGCACGTGCACGCACACGACGGCTTCGCGATCGACGTGACGACCTACCCCGACACCGCCGATCTGCTGCTGATCGCCGATGTGCTCGTCACCGACTACTCGTCGGTCATGTTCGACTTCGTGGCGACCGGGCGGCCGGTCGTGCTGTTCACGCCGGACCTGGCCAAGTATCGCTCGTCCCGCGGGCTGTACCTCGACCTGGAGTCCCAGCGCCCGGGACCGCGCCTGGAGACCTCGCCCGAGGTCGTGGAGGTCCTGCGGAACATCAACGCCGTGACCGCCAAGCTGACCGACCGTTACGCGGCCTTCACGCGGACCTACGCGCCGCACGACAACGGCAAGGCCACCGCGCGGGTCATCGATCGCGTCTTCACGTCCTGACCGGCACGAGAACGTTGCGGATTGCGAGGTAGGAGTGTCGGACGGACGAGGTTCGCAGGGGACGAGATTAGGCATGCGGCCATATGGGCGGATGCTCGTGCTGGCCGCGACGGTTCTTCTCGTGGACCAGGCCTCCAAGTTCTGGGCGACCTCCGCGCTTTCCGACGGTGAGAGCATCACGGTGATCCCGCGGCTGATCCGGTTCCGGTTGTTGCTCAACGCCGGCGCTGCCTTCTCGACCGGCACGGGGGTGACGTGGGTGTTCACCCTGACGGCGGCCGCCGCGGTCGCCGGCATCCTTTACGTCGGGCGGCGGTTGCGGTCGCCGGCCTGGACCCTCGTGCTGGGTGCGTTGCTCGGGGGCGCCACATCCCATCTGCTCGACCGCCTCTTCCGCCCGCCCGCCTTCGCCCAGGGCCATGTCGTGGACTTCATCGACTACGGCGGCCTGTTCGTCGGCAACGTCGCCGACATCGCGCTCGTGGGGGGCTGTGCCCTCCTCCTGCTGCTGAGCCTGCGCGATGTCCCTCTCGGGGGCGTGCCCGATCAGGGACGTCCGTCCGCGTAGGCGGACCGCCCCGCCGGTTCTCCTCCTGACCGGTATGACCTCTGCGCCCGGGCCCGTCTCCACGCGGCCCGGGCGCGGCATTTCTCCCTAGCGCCTGGCGGGATCCCGTCGGCATGTGTCGCCAATGCCCCTGGGAAGGCACGCGGCCGGCTGGTTGGCTTTCTGACGCGGGTTCGCCGTCGCCATCCGCGGTGCCGGCCGTCTGCTCGCGTCATCACGACAGCCATCCGAGAGAGCCGCACGATCATGAGTCTTGTCATGCCGATCCTGATCGGCCTCGCCTACGCCGTGCTGATGTCGTTGATCCCTGAACCGCACCGCCGTCGCTTCAACGCGATCATGGTGGGCGGAGCGGGGGCCGCCTACCTCAGTGGCGGGGGCCTCGGCGGCTGGGAGTTTCCCTTCACCGCCCTCGTCGCGTACTGCGCCTACCGCGGCCTGGAGTCGTGGTCGTTCATCGGGATCGCCTGGCTGCTGCACACCGGATGGGACATCCTCCATCACCTCAAGGGCAGCCCGATCATTCCCTTCGCCCACGACTCGTCCTTCGGCTGCGCCATCTGCGATCCCGTCATCGCCCTGTGGTGCTTCTGGGGCGGTCCCTCGCTCATCGGCCTCGTCCGGGCTCGCGTCACCCGGCCGCACACACCGGACGCGGTTTCCTCCTAGCGGGTGTGCTTTCTTCCACTACAGCGGTGCGCACACTCACCGTCTCTTGTCGTCACCTCCTTTCGAATCTGTTACTTTCCGTGTCTCTCGAATGACCGTGCGTACCATCGAGGTGTAGGGAGACGGAGAGGATGGCGAGGGGATGGCGCTCACAAAGCCGACGAGGCAGGGCAGACGGCGGCATGTCTTCAGATCTGCGGCCTTGGCGCCCGGCGAAGTGCCCGAGCCGGAGCCGATCGACGGCGAGGACGACATCCGGCGCCTATGCCAGGAACTCAACGATGCCGGCTACCCGGCCGAGATCACCTATGGCCGGGTCGTCGTGAGCCCGAAGGTCAGCCGTGAACAGTCGAACGTCACCTTCCGGCTGATGAATCAGCTTTTCGACTCGGTCCGGGAGAATCGGTGGGTCATCCATTCCAACTGGGGAGTGCACATTCCGCCGTTCCCCGACATGCGGCTTCCCAGTCTCATGATCGCGCCCCAGGACGCCGAGCAGTACGACGACATGCACATCCTCGGACACAGTGCGCTGCTCGTGGTCGAAGTGTGCTCCAGGGGAACGCGGTCGATCGACTGGGACGAGAAGCCACTGGAGTATGCCCGTGCGGGGGTGCCGCTTCTCCTGATCGTCGACCCGGTGACCGACCCCGCGACCGTGACGCTGATGAGCCTGCCGTGCAAGGATCTCGCAATGGACGACCTCCGCGAGCCGTACGAGCGGGTCGAGACAGTCCATGCCGGGGAGTCGCTCCGGCTGCCGACGCCGTTCGACATCGATCTGGCCACCGGTGAGCTGCTCGCTTGAGCGAGAAGCCCGGCGCACGGTGACCTCAGGCCTGGTTCGTCGGCAGCACGACGACCTGACGGAGGTTGACGTGCTTGGCCCGGCTGACCGCGTACGCGATCAGGTCGGCGATCTCCTCGGCGGTCATGGGCGTGATGACCTGGAACATGCCGGCCAGTTGCGCCCCGAGCGCTGGGCTGTCGACGTGGTCGCCCAGCTCCGTCGCCGTCAGGCCCGGCTCGATGTTGGTCACCCGAACCCCGCGCGGGCCGAACTCCGCGCGCAGGTTCGCGGACAGGTGGGTGAGGGCGGCCTTGGTCGCCCCGTAGACGGCATAGCCGGGGAAGACGAGGTGGGAGCCGATCGACGAGATGTTGACGAGGTCGGCCGTCCGGCCCTCCTCCGCCGCCGCGAGCAGGTCGGCCGTGAAGGCCCGCGTGATCCGCAGGGCGCCCGCGATGTTCGTGTCGAGCATCCGCGTCCACTCGTCGATTCGGCCGTCGTCGATCGGGTTGGGCAGCATCACCCCCGCGGCGTTGACCACCAGGTCCACAGGCCCGAGCTCGGCGTGGACACGGTCCACGGCGGCGGCCACGCTGTCGTCCCGGGTGACGTCGGCGGTCACGGCCAGCGCCGTGCCGCCGTCCGCGGCGATCTTCCGGACCAGGTCCTCCAGCCGGTCGGCGCGGCGGGCGAGCAGCGCGACCTTCGCGCCGGAGGCGGCCAGCAGCCGCGCCGTCGCCTCTCCCATGCCGCTGGCGGCCCCGGTGACAACGGCGACGCGTCCGGCCAGGTTCTCGTAGCTCATCGTGACTCCTTCGAGTTCGAGGTTGACGAGAGCCACTCTGGCGGGACGGGCCGGCTCTACCCAGCGCACGCCTCTTCCTGGTAAAGCCAGTACTAGGCTTGAGCCCCATGGATGGTGATCTGGGACGGTTCCTGCGTTCTCGCCGGGCCCGGATCCGGCCCGAGGACGCCGGGCTCCCGGCGCACGGGCGGCGGCGAGTCAGCGGGTTGCGGCGCGAAGAGGTCGCGCTGCTCGCGGGCGTGAGCGTCGACTACTACATCCGCCTGGAGCAGCAGCGCGTACGCAACGTCTCCGACGAGGTGCTCGACGCGGTCGCCCGAGTGCTGCGCATGGACGGCACCGAGCGGGCGCACCTGCGCCGCCTCCTCCGCCCGCCCGACGACCGGCAGGCTCCCAGCGCCGGCATCCGGCCCGGAGTGCGGATGCTTCTGGACGCGGCCGACTCCGTGCCGGCGTTCGTCCTGGGGCCGCGGATGGACGTGCTCGCCTGGAACGCCCTCTCCGACCGGATCAACGGGTTCTCGGCCATGCCCGCGGGCGAGCGCAACATGGCCCGCCAGACGTTCCTGACTCCGCGGGCGCGCTCGTTCTACCGCGACTGGGCGGCCGTGGCCGCCGAGACCATCGCCCACCTGCGCCTGTACGCCGGGAGGCACCCCGACGACCCACTGCTGGGCCCGCTCGTCGCCGACCTGTCCGCCGACACCGGCTTCGCCCACCTGTGGGAGGAGCACCGGGTCGCCGAGAAGACCTTCGGGGTCAAGCTGCTGCGACACCCGGAGCTCGGCGACCTGGACTTCGCGTACGAGACCCTGGCCCTGCCCGGGGATCCCGACCTGCTGGTCGTCGTGTACACCGCCGATCCGGCCTCCCCGACCGGCCGCACGCTGGACAGGCTCCGGCAGGCCCAGCGCGGCGGCCTGGACAAGCCGGACGTACGGGTGACGACCGCCGGCTGATCCGCCCTTCTAGGACACGGAGTGGGCATTCGGGCACGATCTGTCTCCGTGATCTGGTGGAATGCTGTGCTGTGAGTGGTCAGAACTACCGGCTGGTGCGTCGCGGGGGCGTGGGACGTCGCGCGGCTCCCGTGCTGGACGAACATCAGCGCGCCGTCGTCGAGCACGAGAGCGGGCCCCTGCTCGTGCTCGCCGGGCCGGGCACCGGCAAGACCACCACGATCGTGGAGACCGTCGTCGACCGGGTCGAGCGCCGCGGCGTGGACCCCGAGCGTGTGCTCGTCCTCACCTTCAGCCGCAAGGCGGCCGGTGAACTGCGCGAGCGGATCACCGCCCGGATGCGCAGGACCACCAGGACCCCGCTGGCCCTCACCTTCCACAGCTACGCGTACGCGCTGCTGCGCCGCGAGGCGGTGCTGGCCGGTGAGCCGCCGCCGCGCCTGCTCACCGGTCCCGAGCAGTTGCTGGAGATCCGGCGGCTGCTGCACGGCGAACTGGAGGACGGCGCGCGGCACTGGCCTCCGGACATGCGCGAACTGCTCAAGACCCGGGGGTTCGCCGAGGAGCTGCGCGACTTCCTGTCCCGAGCGGCCGAGCGCGGCCTGTACGGCGACGCGCTGGTGCGGCTGGGCCGTGAGCACGGCAGGCCCGACTGGGAGGCCGCCGGGCTGTTCTCCTACCGCTACCAGGACCGCTTCGACCTCGACCCGGTGCCCGCGCTGGACTACTCGGAGCTGATCCGCGAGGCGGCCGGCCTGCTGGCCGACGGCGAGGTGCGGCGGCGCGAGCGGGACGCGTACGACCTGGTGCTCGTCGACGAATACCAGGACACCGACCCGGCGCAGGAGTTCCTGCTCAGTCAGCTCGCGGGAGACGGCCGCGACCTGATCGCCGTGGGCGACCCCGACCAGTCCATCTACGGCTTCCGCGGCGCCGACGTGCAGGGCATCCTGCGGTTCCCCGAGCGGTTCCCGACCCGGGACGGGCGGGACGCCCCGGTGGTCGCGCTACGGGTGTGCCGCCGCAGCGGCCCGGCCCTGCTCGAGACCTCCCGGCGCGTCGCCTACCGGCTGCCGGCCGTACCCGGCCCGGTGAACAGGCACGAGTACAGGCACGAGAACAGGGCCGGCGGCCACCGCGACCTGATCCCGGTCGCGGAGGCCGATCCGGGCGAGGTGAAGGTGCTGCTGGCCGACAGCGCCAGCCAGGAGGCCGCGGTGGTGGCCGACACGCTGCGCCGGGCGCACCTGCTCGACGGGGTGCCGTGGTCGCGGATGGCGGTGCTGGTGCGCAGCGCCGTACGGCACGTGCCGCTGCTGCGGCGGGCGCTGGTCACCGCGGGGGTGCCCGTCGTGGTCGCGGGCGACGAGCTCCCGCTGGTGCAGGAGCCCGGCGTCCGGCCGCTGATCACGCTGCTGCGGATCGCCGCCTCGCCGGCCACGCTCGACGTGGCGACCGCCGAGGAGCTGCTGACCGGTCCGCTCGGCGGCACCGACATGATCGGCGTACGCCGGCTGCGCCGCGCCCTGCGGATCGCCGAGCACGAGGCGGTCGCCGCGGAGGCCGCCGCCGCGGAGGAGGCAGGCCGGCCGGCGCTGCCCTTCACCCCGCGCTCGTCGGACGAGCTGCTGGTCGCGGCGCTGCGCGACGCCCGGGAGCTGGGCGGCGTCGAGCCGCATGTCGCGGCGCCGGCGGAACGCCTCGCGCGGCTCGTCGCGACCGCCCGCGAGGCCGTACGGCACGGCCGGGGCGCCGAGGAGACGCTGTGGGAGATCTGGCAGGCCAGCGGGCTCGCGGAGCGCTGGACGGAGGCCAGCCTCGCGGGCGGGGCCCGGGGCGCCCAGGCCGACCGCGACCTCGACGCCGTCGTCGCCCTGTTCGACCACGTGGCCCGCTTCACCGACCGGCTGCCCAAGGCCGGGGTCGCGGTGTTCCTCGACGACCTGACCTCC
Source organism: Microbispora catharanthi (assembly GCF_006334915.2). Lineage (GTDB taxonomy): Bacteria > Actinomycetota > Actinomycetes > Streptosporangiales > Streptosporangiaceae > Microbispora > Microbispora catharanthi. Next base: position 54,375 of record NZ_VDMA02000023.1, on the reverse strand, counting down.
CAGGAGATCGCCGGCGATTCGCTGGCCGAGTCAGCCCCCGAGGGCGACGCCGTACGGATCCTGACCGCGCACCGGTCCAAGGGCCTGGAATGGGACGTGGTGGTGGTCGCCGGCGTCCAGGAGGGCCTGTGGCCCGACCTGCGCCTGCGCGGCTCGCTCCTCGGCACCGAGGCGCTGATGGAGTTCGCGGGCGGCTCGGCGCTGGACACCACGCAGGCCGCGACGGCCGCGCTGGCGTCCAAGCTGCTCGCCGAGGAGCGGCGGCTGTTCTACGTCGCGGCCACCCGCGCCCGCAGGAAGCTCGTCGTCACCGCCGTCGGCGGCGAGGACACCGACGAACGGCCCTCCCGGTTCCTCACCGAGCTGCTGCCCGGCGGCGTAGAGGCGGCGACCGTGGACGACCGGGCCCGGTGGCTCAGCATGTCCGCGCTGGTCGCGGACCTGCGCGCGGCCGTGTGCGACACGAGCAAGTCCGAGGCGCTGCGCCGCGAGGCAGCCGCGCACCTCGCCAGGCTGGCCCAGGCCGGGGTGCCCGGCGCCAATCCCGGCGAGTGGTACGCGCTGACCCCGATCTCCGACGACCGGCCGCTCGGCTGGCCCGACGACGTCGTCCAGATCTCGCCGTCGTCGGTGGAGAGCTTCACCAAGTGCGGGCTGCGCTGGATGCTGGAGACCGCGGTCGGGGCCGGGTCGTCGAACGTCACCCAGAGCCTCGGCACGGTCGTCCACGCGATCGCCGCGATGTCCACCGAGGACGGCACCGACTACGTCAAGCGGCTCGACGACATCTGGGACCAGTTCGACTTCGGCGGGCTGTGGTTCAACCGCAAGCAGCGCCGCGTCGCCGAGCAGATGGTCGACAGGTTCGTCCGGTGGCAGAAGGACAAACCACGTGACCTGGTCGCGGTGGAGGAGGCGTTCACCGTACGGGTGCCGGGCCACGACATCCAGATCACCGGCCGGGTGGACCGGGTCGAGCGGGACGAGGCCGGCCGGGCCGTGATCATCGACATCAAGACCGGCAGCGGCAGGCCCAAGGACACCGAGATCGACCGGCATCCGCAGCTCGGGGTGTACCAGCTCGCCACGACCCTCGGGGCGTTCGAGCGGCACGGCCTCATCCAGCCGGGCGGCGCGTCCCTGCTGCACCTGGGCAAGGCGGCGGGCCAGTCGGCCGACGCCAGGGAGCAGGCGCAGCGGGCGCTCGCCGACGACTCCGAGCCCGACTGGGCGGAGAACCTGGTCAAGACGGTGGCGACCGGCATGTCCGCCAACGTGTTCGTCGCCACGGTCAACGACGGCTGCCGCACCTGTGCCGCTAAAATCGCCTGCCCGGTGAACGACAACGGAGGACAGGTGTGCTGACGCCCGGTGAGCTGGCCGGCCGGCTCGGGATCCTCCCGCCCACCCCCGAGCAGGCGGCCGTCATCGAGGCGCCCCTGGAGCCGATGGTGGTGGTTGCGGGGGCCGGGTCCGGCAAGAGCGAGACCATGGCCGGGCGGGTGGTCTGGCTGGTCGCCAACGGCCTGGCCAGGCCCGAGCAGATCCTCGGCCTCACCTTCACCCGTAAGGCCGCCGCCGAGCTGGCCGAGCGGGTGCGCCAGCGGCTGGCCGGGCTGGCGGCGGCCGGGCTGGTCGAGCCGGAGCTGCTCGACTCCGAGCCGACGGTCTCCACCTACCACGCGTACGCCGCGCGGCTGGTGACCGACCACGCGCTGCGGGAGGGGCTGGAGCCCACCATGCGGCTCGTCACACCCGCCGTCGCCTGGCAGATGGCGGCCCGGGTGGTCGGCCAGTACGACGGGCCGATGGACCGGGTGGACCTGTCCCCGCCCAGCGTCACCGCCGCCGTGCTCGAACTGGCCGGGGAGCTGGCCGAGCACCTGCGCGAACCGGCGGACGTCCGCGAGGTCGGCGACTGGCTGCGCGAGCGCCTGGCCTCGCTCACCGGGCGCATCGTCAAGGACCAGCGCAAGCCGGTGGAGACCCAGGCCATCCGTGAGCAACTGCTGCCGATGGTCGAGGCGTACGAACGGCTCAAGCGCGGCCGGGAGGTCATCGACTACGGCGACCAGATGGCGCTGGCCGCGCGGATCGCCTCGCGGCATCCGGAGGTCGGCGCGTCCGAGCGGTCCCGGTTCTCGGTCGTGCTGCTCGACGAGTACCAGGACACCAGCCACGCCCAGCTCGTGCTGCTGCGTTCGCTGTACGGCGGGGGCCACCCGGTCACGGCGGTCGGCGACCCCTGCCAGTCGATCTACGGCTGGCGCGGCGCGTCGGCGGGCAATCTGTCCCGGTTCCCCGGGGACTTCCCGGCGGCGTCCGGAGACCCCGCGGAGGTGCGGCGGCTGTCGGTCAGCTTCCGCAACGGCGAGCACGTGCTCGGCGTCGCGGCCCGGATCCAGGTGCCCCTGCGCCGGGAGGCCCGTGAGGTGCCGGTGCTGGTGCCGGGGGACAACCGGGCGGGCCGGGGGCGGGTGCTGTGCGCCTTCCACGAGACGGCCGAGGACGAGGCGGAGTGGATCGCCGAGGGCCTGGCCGGGATGCTGCACGGCGAGGGCGCCCCGGACGGCCTGCCGTGGGGCGAGGGCGAGCGGGTCAAGCGCGGCCCCGCCCTGCAGCCGCAGGACGTCGCGATCCTCGCCCGCAAGCGGTCGCAGTTCCCGGCCCTGCGCCGGGCCCTGGAGGCCCGAGGGATCCCCGTGGAGGTCGTGGGCCTCGGCGGGCTGCTCACCGTGCCCGAGGTGGCCGACATCGTGGCGACCCTGCGCGCCCTGTACGACCCGACCGCAGGAGACGCGCTGGTCCGGCTGCTCGCCGGGCCGCGCCGGCGGATCGGCCCGGCCGACCTGAAGGTGCTCGGCGACCTGGCCCGCGAGCTCAACAAGGAGATCAGGGCGGCCAGGGGAGGGCCGCGCCCGGAGGACCCGCTCGACCAGGTCGTCGCCGACCTCGCCGAGGAACGCGGCAGCCTGATCGACGCGCTCGACGAGCTGCCCGACCGGCCCGACTGGCTGGAGAGGTTCTCCCCGCTCGCGCGGATGCGGCTGCCCGCCGTCGCCCGCGAGCTGCGCCAGTTGCGCGCCCACGCCGGGCAGCCGCTGCCCGACCTGATCAGCGAGATCGAACGCCGGCTCGGGCTCGACGTCGAGGTCGCCGCCAGGGGAGGCAGCCCGCTGGCCGCCCGCGCCGACCTCGACGCCTTCCTCGACGCCGCCTCCCGGTTCGCCGGAGACTCGGAGGACCCGACGCTCGGCGCGTTCCTGGCGTACCTGAAGGCGGCGGAGAGCGAGGAGTTCGGGCTGGAGGCCGGGCGGGTCGGCGACAGCAACACCGTCAAGCTGATGACCGTCCACGCGTCCAAGGGACTGGAGTGGCCGGTCGTGGTGGTGCCGGGCCTGTCGCAGCTCACCTCCCAGAAGGGCGGGCTGATCAAGGGCAGCATGTTCCCCGCGACCCCGGTCACCAACTCCCGGTGGACGGAGAACCCGCGCAAGCTGCCGTACCCGCTCCGGGGGGACAGCGCGGACCTGCCCGAGCTGGCCGGGCTGGACCGGGAGGCACTGGGCGCCTTCGACGAGCGCTGCCGCGACCGCGACCTGATGGAGGAGCGGCGGCTGGCGTACGTCGCCGTCACGAGGGCGCACTACCTGCTGATCGCCTCCGGCTACCGCTGGGGCACCTCGTCCCGGCCGCTGGAGCCGTCGGACTTCCTGCGCGAGATCCGCGAGGCGGGCGCCCGGGCCGTCCGCTGGGCCGAGGATCCGGAGAGTCCGGACAATCCGCTGCTGGCCGAGCCGCCGGTGGCCGAGTGGCCGTCCGTCACGGTGCGCGACGCGATCCTCGACGGCGCCCGCCTCGTCGAGGAGGCGATGATGGGCGACGCCCCGCCCGCGGCGGCCGACGGTCACGTGCTCCTCAGGGACCGGGACCGGGAGCGGATGCGGGCCTGGGCACGCGACACCGACCTGCTGCTGCGCGAGCGGGAGACGAACCGCCAGCGGGCCGGGGCGGTCGTGGAGCTGCCATCGCGGCTGTCGGTGTCGTCACTGGTCACGCTGGCCCAGGATCCGGCGGCGTTCGCCCGGCAGGTGCGCAGGCCGGTGCCGCGCAGGCCCGCCCCGCTGGCGCGCAGGGGCACCACCTTCCACCGGTGGCTGGAGTCGCGCTGGGGCCAGCAGCGCCTGATCGACGACCTGGAGCTGCCGGGCGCCGCCGACGAGATGTCGGAGACCGACGTCCAGCTCGCCGAGCTGCAGGAGCGGTTCGAGGAGAGCGAGTGGGCCGCGCGCGAGCCGGTCGATCTGGAGATCCCGTTCGAGACGATGATCGGCGACCGCCTGCTGCGCGGGCGGATGGACGCGGTCTTCCGGGAGGGCGACGGCTACGTGGTGATCGACTGGAAGACCGGTGAACGGCCGCAGGGCAGGGCCGCCGAGACCGCGTCGGTGCAGCTCGCCGCCTACCGGGTGGCCTGGGCCGCGCTGGCCGGGGTGCCGCTGGAGAAGGTCGGGGCGGCCTTCCACTACGTCCGCTCGAACGAGACCGTTCGTCCCGTCGACCTCCTCGACGCGGACGGCCTCACCGCGTTCATTCAGCGGGTTCCTCAGGACTGACCGCCTGGTCGAAGAGCGCGCTCGTCTCGATCTTGATTCCGAACGGTTCGGGCAGTTCCAGGACCTCGCCCTCCTCCACTGTGACGATCTGCCGGTACGCCTGCCGGTGGTAGTCGAGGGGCTCCAGATCGGGGAGGGGATCGCTCATCAGCGTCACCCTGCGCGGAGACGTCACGGGGTCCACGATCAGGAAGAGCGGCACGCCCGCCCGCGCGTAGTCGAGCGGCTTCTCCTGCCAGTCGACCTTGTACGTCCCGGGCGAGCACACCTCAACCACGAGCAGGAGACCGCGCCCGTGCGCACGCATTTCGTCGAACGCTTCGGCCTGCTCCGGCAGGACCATGAGGTCCGGCAGTCGAAGGTCGGGCTGGGGTGGAATATGAACTCCCCAGTTGTAGAAGAAGCGCCAGCGGTTGGGCAGCTTGAGGGGGTACAGCAGGTTGGAGAGCTGGTCAAGAATGACTGCGTGCTGCATGTTCGCCGCAGGACTCACGACGACCTGTCCGTTGTGGATCTCCGCCCGGTAACCGGCCTCGTTGAGCGCCAGGCACAAGCGCAGCAGCTGGTCCTCGAGACTTTCGGGCTTGCCGGCCTCTGGGGGCTCGTGCTCGTCCGAGACGAGATCGTCGGGGACGGGGGCGTCCTGCTTCTGTGGGACCGGGTGGTCGTGCCTGCCGCGCTTGGTCGGCTTCGTGAGGGCCATGTCGCCGTCCTCTCCTGCTCCTCCATTGATGGTACGGAAGGTTTCCGGAACGCCACGGAAAGTAACAGCTGGATGATGGGAGGGAAATTCCTCGGAAGGGGCGACGCGGTGAAGGAAAGCCCTACTGGGTGAAGGAAAACCGGCTCTGTGAATCGGTCATAGGCGACGCACCTGCCACAAACGTCCCGCGCCGGGATCGGGATTATCCGCGAGAGTGATTCGCTATTCCGCCGACGCCGAATATTCATGATCGGCTATGAATGGCCTATGTCGGTTTTGAGAATGGCGATGGCCGCGGCCTGCGTCGCGGCGGCGACCGGGTGTTCGGTGCTGGCGGGGCTGAATTCCCCGGAACCGCCGGATCTCACGCTCCCTCTCGACGCCTACAGTCTCGGTGCGAAGGATCGCGCCCAGGTGATACGAGCCCGGTTCATGCTGATGGAGGAATGCATGCGCCATGTGGGGCTCGATTTTCGGTTTCCCGCCGTCGAACCGGTGACCGACCTGCGCAATGTCGACCTCCTCGGGTGGCTCGATGCCCGACAGGCCAGGAAATCCGGATATCTGCGGGAGGGGCGAAATCCGGATGAGATGACCGGCATTCCGTCGTACTCCACCACGGACGACGAGTTCTACGTGCTGTACGGGAAGGTCCGGCGATTCCACGGGCGGACGGTGCCGCCCGGAGGCTGCATGGCCAAGGCGGACGCCCTGCTGAACCGGGGAGCGCGGGGCGTGGCCCCGGCCGATGCCGGCAAGAGGTTCGACGACGACGAGGTCCCGCGTTACGTCGACAGCGCGGCCGAGCTCGCCTCCAAGGACCCGCGGGTCGCGGCGGCCGAGCGCGAGTGGAGCGACTGCATGCGGTCGGAGGGCTTCGACTACCTGAACACCGGCCAGGCCTCCGGTGACCCGCGCTGGACGGCGACCGTCAACGACGACCTGAGCCCCAAGCCGCGCGACACGCAGGCCGAGATCGACACCGCGGTCGCGGACGCGCGATGCCGGGCCGAGACCGGCTACCTCGCCGTACGCCGCACGGTCCATGTGGAGGCCCAGAACCGGGTCATCGGCCGGAACCGCGCCCGGCTCGACGTCGTCAGGTCGCTCCACCAGGCCCGCCTCGCCAACTCCGCCAAGGTCCTCGACGGCACGCTGACGCTGTCCTGGTGAGGTTCACTTCAGGTAGTGGAACGCGGGCTTCGGGTGCATGAGGAAGTCGTGGTGGGAGATGTTCCAGGCGTACGCCCCGGCCATGGCGAAGGCCACCACGTCGCCGACGGCGAGTGCGGCGGTCACCCGGCGGGCGAAGACGTCCTTGGGCGTGCAGAGCCGCCCGACCAGGGTCACCGGCCCGTCCTCGCGCTCCTCGCTCCTCGCGAGGACGGCGAACGGCTGGTCGTGTCCCTTCGTCACCGGCGTCCGCAGATGGTGGGTGCCGCCGGAGAGCACGGCGAAGCGCTCCCCGTGGACGCGCTTCACGTCGAGCACCGTCGTGAGATACCAGCCGCAGTAGGCCGTCAGGGCGCGCCCCGGCTCCACGCGCAGCGTCTCGCCCGGCCGGGCCAGCGCCCGCAGCCCCGCGCCGTACGCCGCCCAGTCGAACCGCTCCTCCGGGCGCGTGTAGGAGACGGCCATGCCGCCGCCCAGGTTGAACTCGCGCAGGCCGAGGCTCCTGCCGTACGCCAGGACGGCCTCGGCGAGCGTGAGCAGGTCAGGGGCGGCCAGGCCGCTCGCGAGGTGGGCGTGGAGGCCGCGCAGCCGCACCGGCGAGGACCCGAGCAGGGCCAGGCACTCGGCGACCCCGCCGGGGTCCATGCCGAACGGCGTGGCGCCGCCGCCCATCGCGAGGGCCGCGCCGCTGACGTTCACGTCGAGGTTGACCCGCAGCAGCACGTCCGCGGGTTCGCGCATACGCCGCAACTCGGCCGGGCTCTCGACGTGCCAGCGGTACGCCGAGGGGGCGAGGGCCAGCTCCGCGCCGGTCTTCCCCGGCCCGCCGAAGCTCAACGGGACCTCCGGCAGCACCGCCCTGACATGTGCGAACTCGCCGCCGGAGGAGACCTCGAAACCGTCCATGTGCGGCGCGAGCGCCCGCAGCACCGCCGGGTCGGGATTGGCCTTGACGGCGTAGCAGATCTCCGTCCCCGCCAGGGCGGTCCGCACGTCGGCGGCGTGGCGGGCGAGTCCGGCCAGGTCGTAGACGTAGGCGGGGACGTCGTCAAGCGACCCGGCGACCTTCCGCACACCCGCCGGGATCTCGATGCTCATCGGCGCTCTCCTTCCGCCTCGCAGAACGGGCTCGGAACGGGCACATATCCGGCGGCCCGGTCGGCCGCCCTCGCCCAGCGCACGCCGAGGTTGGCCTTGGCCGGCAGCGGCGCCCCGGCCAGCAGCCGCGTCAGCGGCGCGACCGAATCGGTGGTGTGGTCCGTGACGTAACGCTCCAGGGACTCCCGGGCGACCGCCCACAACGCGCGCAGGACGCCGTCGGCCGTGCCGGCCACCGTCGCGGCCACCTCCGCCAGGTGGTTGACGAACAGGCAGTAGGCGACCCGGTTCCAGCCTCGCGCGGCGTCGAACGACAGGGGACCCGCCACCTCCCCCGGCACGCCGGTCAGGTCGTGGCGGCCGGAGACCAGCTTGGTGCCCTCCAGGTCGCGGAAGACCGCCTCGACCGGCCACCCGGCGGCGTCGAATCCGACGAGCACGTTCTGCACGTGCGCTTCGAGCACGACCCCGTGCCCGAAGAAGGCGTCGAGCACCGGGAACGCCACGCGCTCGACGTACGCCTCCCACCACCCGACCGGGTCGGCCGCCCGGCGGGCCAGGACGGCCTCGGGAACCCCGTCCGCACCGGCCGCCAGGGCGCCGGCGAGGACCGGCGTGGTCCCCGGCCCGCACACCGCCCACGGGCCGCTACGGACGATCACCCCGAGCCCTTCGAGCAGCCGGGTGCCGAGGGCGGCCGAGCGGTAGCCGGGCTCGGGCAGCCACCGCGTGCCGGGGAAACTCCGCGCCAGCCGTTCGAAGACGGGGGTGAGCCGCCGGGTCAGCTCGACCGCGCCGGACAGCTCATACCACGCGTTCTTGCGCACGCAGTTGGTGATCCGCACGTCCAGGCTGAACTTCAGGCACATGCCGGTGCCGGGGTCGTACACGGTCCTGACCGACGAGGTGGGCACGATCGCGCGGGGGCCGGTCCCGAGGTCGACCAGCCGACCGTCCGCGAGCGGCCCGCGCAGCTCGGCGGCCAGCAGGTCGAGCTGCCAGGGATGGGCGGGCAGCGGGACGTATCCCGCCGGCGCGTCCCCGAACGCGTCGAGCGCCGTCGTGTCGCCCTCCTGGGCCACCAGGTCGGCGCGCACCCCGAGCAGGCGCGGCGCGAACCGCGCGTGCGTCTCCGGCGCGTAGTCCAGCCAGCCGTCCCCCGAGCGCGCCTTGGGGGCGGGGTGGAACGGGTGCCCGGCCACGAGGGCCTGCTCGGAGGCGAGCCACGGATCGGCGGGCGGGACGGCCCGCGCGCGGGCGGCCAGGATCGCCGCGACCGCCTCTCGCCCGGCCCGCACCTGGGCGGCGAACTCCTCGTTGCCGCCGTCCAGCTCCCGTTCCACCAGCGCGACGAGCGAGGGCAGGTCGAGGGGCCGCCAGCGCCCCTCCGCCAGATGCTCGGGCGGGCCGTCGAAGCGCAGCGCGATGCCGCCGCTGACGCGGACGCGCACCGGCGTCCCGGCCACGCGGAGCGTCAGGTGAGGCCCGGCGGCGTGCACGTGCCCACGGGGGCCGCCGACCTCGCGCAGCCAGCAGCGCAGCAGCGCGCCGAGCGCCGCCTCCTCGGCCGGGGCCTCGTGCGGGTCACGGGTGTGCGGGTCCAGGGCGTGTGCGTCGAGGAGCAGGCGGTCCATGGCTCAGGCACCCCTCAGGTAGTTGGGGCCGGTCGTGCCGTAGAACTTGTTGACGTCCCTGGCCCCGGTGCGGTCCTTGGCCACGAGCGTCCCGGCGACGACCATCGACTTGCCGGTGAGACGGGCGGCCTCCAGCGTGCGGGCCCGCAGCAGCCGGGCCATCGGGTCGTCCCCGTACGGCTCCAGCGCGGCCGTCAGAGCCCGTCCGACGAGCGTGGCGGCGGAGCCGGGCAGCGCGCCGTGGGCCACGGCCATGGCGGCCAGGTGCAGGGTGATCGTCACGAAGACGTCGGCGAGAGCGTAGGGGTCGTCGGTCAGCATGCGCTCGTCGCCGAAGCCGGGCGCCTCGATCCCCGCCGCGTGCAGCCGCCGGGGCGAGGCCAGCAGTCCGTCGTTGTCCTTGACCAGCAGCCGCATGGGTCCGTCGCCGAACACCAGCGCGAGATTCTGCTGGTGGGCCTCCAACGCGACGCCGTACCGGACGAACAGCGTGACGTTCCACGCGAGCAGCGCCGTGAGGTAGTCGCGCAGCAACGCCTCCGTGTCGCCGCCGTGGTGGCGCTCGGCCACCTCGTGCAGGACGAGCCGCCCGCCGGAGTCGCCGAGCGGCGCGAGCAGGGCGGCGACCGGCACGATCTCCCCTACGGGCAGATCGCGGACGAGCCAGCCCAGGTATTCGTGCTCCGCGTGCCCGTAGGTCTGCTCGCCCGCGAGGCAGACGCGCAGGCCGGGCTCACGCGCCAGGATCTCGCGCAGCAGCGACTCGGCCAGCGCTCCGTCCCGCAAGGTGCCCGGTTTGATCGACCGGCGGTTGCGCAGGCCCAGCGTGCTCGCCGGGAGCGGCACCTTGAGATGGACGCGCTCGGAGACCTCCACCGTCCGGGTCGACAGGGTCGGCCGCACGGTCACATACGGCTGCGGACCCGCGACCAGCCCGGGAAGCCCGGCCACCAGCGGCTCCGTCAGCGGATGGACGGGGAGGAGCACGTGCGTGCGGGCCAGGCCGGGCGGCAGCCCCACGTCGCCGGGCGCGGGCCACCACCCCGGGAGATCCGGCGGGGAGAGCGTCACCCGCTCGCGCGGCGCCGCGGTCCACCTCATGCGGAACTCGGGGGCGAACTCCGGGGCGTAGGCCGCCAGGTCGGCGGGGGAGACCCCGAGACGGCACCTGGCCGTCGGATAGAGCGGATGGTCCACCGCGGCCGCCAGAGACTCGTAGCGGATGAGGCCGTGACGCCTCCGCAGCCGCCGCGCCACCTCGCCGCGCATCCGGTGGTGGGCCTCCAGGGCCGCGAGCGTCTCGTGGCACTCCCGCTCGAAGGCGGCGACCCCCTCGGCGTCTGCGGGGTGGGCGACGGCCTCCAGCGTCTCCAGCACCTCCGCCAGGCGCAGGCGCTCGTACGGGGCCGTGGCGAAGTCCTGGAACGGGTTGCCCGCGGCGAGCCCGACCCGTCGTCCCGAGGCGAGGACGATCGCGACCCCGTCCTTGTCGTGGGTGACCCTGGCGGAGATCCCGGCGTAGTCCTCTCGCAGCAGGGCGTTCAGCACCCGCGCGGCCAGGTAGTGCTCTCCACCCGTCGCCCCCCGGTGGTCGCGCGCCGCCGGGATCATGCGAGCACCCAAGGGTGCTCCTTCCTGAAGGTGTCGATCGCGGCGTCGACGCCGGCGGCGTCCGGGCCGACGGCGCGGAGCAGGCCGAGGTAGTCGCGGTTCGTGCCCGTCACCTCGACATGATCGCCGATCCGGCGCAGTGCCCGGTGCCACAGCCGCACGCCGTCGCCCGTACGACGCACGGAGATGTCCGGCGGCGCGGCGGTGACCGTGCCGGAGCGCTCGGCCACGAGGCTCACCACGGATCCGTACGCCGCGCGAAGGCCGTCCAGGTCGAACGAGGACACCGGCTCGCCCGCGTGGACGCGCAGGATCCACTGGTGCAGGGGCACACCGAGCAGGTCCGCCAGCAGGAAGTCGCAGTTGTCGCCGATCAGCCGATAGTTGATCTCGATGACGCGGGGACCGTCCGGGGTGACGGCATACTCGGTGTGGCACACCCCGAAGCCGACCCCCGCCGCGTCGAGCGCCGCGCCCAGGTGGGCCAGGTGGCCGGCGTCGGGGGGCCGCCAGTCCAGGCGCTCCTCAACGAAGTGCGGCAGCGGGCCGAGCGTGGTGGCGAACCCGCCGACGACTTCCCGGGTGGTGCCGTCGCCGAGCGTCTCCAGCGTGCGGACCGGCCCGTCGAGGAACTCCTCCGCGACCAGGACCTCCTCCGGCCGCCGCTCCCTGATCGCCGTGACGGCGGCGGCCAGCGCGTCCGGGCCGTCCACCAGCACCACGTCCTCGCTGGCCACGCCCAGCGCGGGCTTGACCACGACCGGGTACGGCAGGCCCTCCGGCACCCCTCCGCCGGGCGGCAGCCGTACGGACCTGACGGGTTCGACGGCGGCGAGGGCGCGGCGGGTGAGCGCCTTGTTCTTGGCGGTCACGCAGGCCCGCCAGTCCTTGCCCGGCAGGCCGAAATACCCGGCGGCGAGCGCGGTGGCGGCCTGGAGGTGGTCGGAGTTGGAGAAGATCACATCGGGCCGGTGGTGGGCGGCCACCGCGTCGATCACCGCCCGGGGGTCGCGGACGTCCGCCGCCACGACGTCGTACCCCGGATACCGATCAGGCTGGTCGGTGAGTATCGTCACGTCCCAGCCCAGCGCGGCCGCGGCGGGGAGGAACCCGCCGGTCACCGAGTCGGTCGGGTTGAGCGTGGTGAGGTACAGCCGCACCGGCCCTCCATAGGTAAGGCTAACCTAAGCGACTGCATCTTAGCCGGGGACGTCGACCTTTTGACCGGGGAACGGGCATGGGCAGGAAGATTGCCGGAGCGGCGGCAGTGGAAGGATGACGGCGTGGAAATCGCGGACGGACTGCTCGGCCCCCTGCTCCTGGCGAGGAGCGCCATCGACAGATCGGCGGCCCTGCGCGGCGACGAGGAATGGCTGCGGCGCGCGTGGGAGGCGGAGAAGACGAGAGTTTTCCTCATCCACGACGGCCGCACGCTGGTGCGCCGCTTCACCGACGGCGCGGCCCTGGTGCTCACCTCGCCGGCCGAGGCGCCGGAGGGCACGCGTTACCTGCTGGGCGTGGACGAGGACGGCGTGCCCTACTTCGCGGTCAACGCCCCGCTGCCCGAGCCCCTCCGAAGCACCGGGGACGCGGTGGGCCTGCGGGAGGCCGCGGTGCTGCTGGACGACCGCGACGCCGGGCTCCTCGTCTACGCGGTGGCCCTGGAGGCGTGGCACGCGAGTCATGAGTACTGCCCGAGGTGTGGCGGCCTCACTGACGTGACCGCGTCGGGCCACATGCGGGTGTGCCCGCGCGACGGCAGCCAGCACTTCCCGCGCGTCGACCCTGCGGTGATCATGCTGGTGCACGACGACGAGGGCCGCATCCTGCTCGCGCGCGGCCCGCAGTGGCCCCGGGGCCGGATGTCGGTGCTCGCCGGGTTCGTCGAGCCGGGGGAGTCGCTGGAGCACGCGGTGGTCCGCGAGGTCCTGGAAGAGGTGGGCGTCGCCGTCACCGCGCCGCGGTATCTCGGCAGTCAACCCTGGCCGTTCCCGCGCAGTCTGATGCTCGGCTTCTTCGCCCGCGCCGTCACCACCGACCTGCGCCCCGACCTGGAGGAGATCGCCGAGGCCCGCTGGCTGTCCCGGGAGGAGCTGGAGGCCCAGGTGCGTTCTGGTGACCTGGTGCTGCCCGGCCAGGTCTCGATCGCCCGGCGGCTGATCGAGACCTGGTACGGAGCGCCGATCCCCGACACCGACTGGTGAATCAGCAGGCGCCTTCGAGGTGCCGCTTCACCTCGGCGACCGAGGGGTTGGTCATGGTGTGACAGTCCGCGACCACGGTGGGGACGACCTGGTTGCCGTTGTTCACGCTCGCGACGAAGTCGGCGGCGTCCGGGTGGCGCTCGATGTCGACCTCGCTGAAGACGATGCCCTCCCGGGTGAGCTGGCCCTTCAGCCGCTTGCAGGGGCCGCACCAGCTTGTGGTGTAAACCGTCAGCGCCATCTGTCGTCCCTTCCGTGCGCATCACTGTTGCCGAGAGCAGTCATGGCAACATCGCGAGCGCGCCACGTGTTCCCGGCTACCCGGCGACGCGCCCCAGCCGGGCGATGATCCAGGCCTGGACGGTCTCGGCGACCCCCGGCTCCCGGTACAGCGGGGCGCTGTGCTGGGTGCCGGCCATCGTCTTGACGGTCATCCGGACCCCGACGCTCGCCAGCGACTCCTCGAGCATCTCGCTCTGGTAGGGCGGGACGAACTCCTCGGAGGAGTGGAAGGCGAGCATCGGCGGGTCGCCGGCCGAGGCGTGGAACGGCACCTCCATGCTCGACCAGACGCGCGGGCACTGGGCGGGCGTGCAGCCGCCGGCCAGCTTGATGGCCGCCTTGCGCAGTTTCTGCTGCTCCTTGCTGCCGAACGCGCTGCCGTCCGTGAACGCCGACAGCGGCGAGACGGGCGGGGAGATCCCGACGACGCCGCGCAGCCCCGGCCGCCCGTCGCCGTACGCGCCGACGGCGGCGGCGAGGTGGCCGCCGGCGGAGAACCCGATCAGGACGTAGCGGCTGGGGTCGGTGTTGAAGAACGCCGCGTGCCTGCGCACGGCGTTGACGGCGGTCAGCACGTCGGTGCGCTGCGCCGGCCAGGCCGCGTCGCCCGACAGCCGGTAGTCGAGGTTCACGACGGTGTAGCCGAGCTGGGAGTAGCTGCGGCTGATCGACGTCATGTACTTCTTGTCGCCCCCGGACCACCAGCCGCCGTGGATGACGAAGACGGCCGGGCGCCGCGGTCCGACGGTGTGCCACCACACGTCCATGATCTGGCGCGCGTGCGAGCCGTACGCGTAGGTGTGGATCCGCACATCGGACGGCGTGAGGGCCGGCGAGGGCGAGGCCGACGGGGACGGCGAGGGCGACGGGCTCGCGGAGGGCGAGGCCGAGGGCGCGGCGGACGGTGTCGCGGACGGGGCCGGGGAAGCGGAGGGGCGATGGACGGGAGCTCCCGCCGAGGCGGCCGCCTGGGCGTCCGGCGGGGCGAGCATGAGGGCGGCGAGGGCGGCGGCGCCCATGCCTAAAGCAGTTCGGACCGCGGTGGCCACGGCGTCTTCCTCCCCGATGTCGCGTCGTGCGCCGACCGGTCCCCGGGACACGCTCGGTCGGCTGCTGGAAGGATGATGCCAGTAACAACGTCCGCAACGCATGTTGGGAGCCGTTCCTTGGACGTCCTCGACGGTCTGGATCCCGAGCAGCGCGAGGTCGCCCAGGCGGTGCGCGGACCGGTGTGCGTGCTCGCCGGGGCGGGGACCGGCAAGACCCGCGCCATCACGCACCGCATCGCGTACGCCGTGCAGACCGGGGTGGTCGAGCCGCAGGGTGTGCTCGCCGTGACCTTCACGACCCGTGCGGCGGCCGAGCTGAAGCAGCGGCTGCGCGGTCTCGGGGCGCCCGGCGTGCAGGCCCGCACGTTCCACGCGGCGGCCCTGCGTCAGCTCAGCTACTTCTGGCCGCGAGTGATCGGCGGCGATCCGCCGCAGGTGGTCGAGTCGAAGCTGCCGCTGCTCGTGGAGGCGGCCAGGCGCCTGCGCAGGAACCCCGACCGCGGTGAGCTGCGCGACGTCGCGAGCGAGATCGAGTGGGCGAAGGTCACCCAGATCGGTCCGGAGGACTACCCGGCCGCCGCGGCCAAGGCCCGCCGCACCCCGCCGATCGCGCCCGAGGAGGTGGCGCGGCTGTACGAGGGGTACGAGAGCCTGCGCCGCCAGCGCAACCTGATCGACTTCGAGACGATCCTGGAGCTCACGGCGGCCGTGATGACCGAGCACCGGGAGGTCGCGGCGCAGAT
This sequence comes from Microbispora catharanthi, assembly GCF_006334915.2. Classification (GTDB taxonomy): domain Bacteria; phylum Actinomycetota; class Actinomycetes; order Streptosporangiales; family Streptosporangiaceae; genus Microbispora; species Microbispora catharanthi. Next base: position 39,262 of record NZ_VDMA02000023.1, on the reverse strand, counting down.
CCGCCAGCAGTACCGCTACTTCGTGGTCGACGAGTTCCAGGACGTCAACCCGCTGCAGAAGCTGCTGCTCGACACCTGGCTCGGCGGGCGCGACGACGTGTGCGTGGTGGGCGACCCCAACCAGACCATCTACTCGTTCACCGGCGCGACGCCCCACTATCTGACCAACTTCGCCGTCGAGCATCCCTCGGCGGCCGTGATCAGGCTGGTGCGCGACTACCGCTCGACCCCGCAGGTGGTCACGCTGGCCAACCGCGTCATGGCGCGCTCGCCCCACCGGCTGGAACTGGTCGCCCAGCGGCCCGAAGGACCCGAGCCGGTCTTCACCGAGTACGACGACGAGCAGGCCGAGGCGCTCGGCGTCGCTCTCACGGTCAAGAAGCTGATGGCGGACGGCGTGCCCACCCGCGAGATCGCGGTGCTGTTCCGCGTCAACGCCCAGTCGGAGGCGTACGAGCAGGCGTTCACCGACGCCGGCGTGCCCTACCTGCTGCGCGGGGCGGAGCGGTTCTTCGAGCGCCCCGAGGTGCGCCAGGCCGTGGTGCTGCTGCGCGGCGCGGCCCGGTCGTCGGCCGACGAGCCGCTCGCGCCCGCCGTGCGCGCGATCCTCTCGGGCATCGGGCTGACCGCCGAGCCGCCCGGAGGCGGCAAGGCCAGGGAGAAGTGGGAGTCGCTCAAGGCGCTCGCCGATCTGGCCGAGGACATGGCGACCGAGGGCGCCGACCTGCCGAGGTTCGTCGGCGAGCTGGAGCGCAGGGCGATGGAGCAGCACGCGCCGCCGGTCGAGGGCGTGACGCTCGCCTCCCTGCACGCCGCCAAGGGCCTGGAGTGGGACGCCGTCTTCCTCGTCGGCCTCACCGACGGCATGGTCCCGATCGTCTACGCGGAGACGCCGGACCAGATCGAGGAGGAGCGGCGGCTGCTGTACGTCGGGATCACCCGGGCCCGCGAGCACCTGCACATGTCGTGGGCGCTCGCCCGCTCGCCGGGAGGCCGCCGCGCCCGCAGGCCGTCGCGCTTCCTCGACGGGCTGTCCCCGCGTACGGCGAGCCCGGCCAGGGCCGAGCGGCCGGGAGGCGCGGGCGGGCGGGCGAAGCGGTCGGCGGCGCCGCTGCACTGCCGGATCTGCGGCAAGACGCTCTCGGCCGCGGCCGAGCAGAAGCTGGGCCGCTGCGCGACCTGCCCGGCGGACTACGACGAGGCCCTGCTCGAACGCCTCAAGGCGTGGCGCACGGCGGCGGCGAAGGAGGCCAAGGTGCCGGCGTACGTCGTCTTCACGGACGTCACCCTCCAGGCCATCGCAGAGCGGGTGCCCACCTCTGAGGAGGACCTGCTCGCGATCGCCGGAATCGGACGCGTCAAACTTGAGCGGTACGGCGACGCGGTCCTCGAGCTCTGCCGCGGCGCCGATAGTGTTACCGACGAGTAATACCCGCGTGCGCTGGAGGCCCCTGTGAACTCGGCCCTGAAGGAGCTGCTGGACCTGCTCGACCTCGAACCGATCGAGCTCGACATCTTCCGGGGGCGCAGCCCGGAGGAGCGCATCCAGCGGGTCTTCGGCGGCCAGGTGGCGGCGCAGGCGCTCGTGGCGGCCGGCCGTACGGTGCCGTCCGACCGGATGGTCCACTCGCTGCACGCCTACTTCATCCGGCCGGGGGACCCGGCCGTCCCGATCGTCTACAACGTCGAGCGGGTGCGCGACGGGCGGTCGTTCACCACCCGGCGCATCACGGCCATCCAGCACGGCAAGGCGATCTTCTCGATGTCGGCGTCGTTCCACATCCAGGAGCCGGGCGTGAGCCACCAGGCCGCGCGCATGCCGCAGGTGCCGGACCCCGAGACCCTGCCGACCTTCCAGGAGCGGATGCTCGACGTCGTGGGCGACGAGCCGGGCTGGCGCGAGCTGCTGGCCAAGCCGCGCCCGGTGGACGCGCGGTATGTGAACGCGCTGACGTGGGAGGCCGCCCACGACCCCGCCCTGGTCACCCCGGAGAACAACGTCTGGTTCCGGTACGACGCCGACCTGCCCGACGACCCGCTGCTGCACGTCGTGCTCGCGGCCTACGCCAGCGACTTCACACTGGTGGACACCGTGCTGCTGGCCCACGGCCTCGCCTGGGGGTCCTCGGCGGTGTCCGGCGCGTCCCTGGACCACGCGATGTGGTTCCACCGGCCCTTCCGGGCCGACGATTGGCTGCTGTACGCCCAGGAGTCGCCCTGGTCGGGGGAGGCGCGCGGGCTCGCCCGCGGGCAGATGTTCACCGCGGCGGGGGAACTCGCCGTATCCGTGGTTCAGGAATGCCTCATCCGGGTGTCGCCCGCGCTGCATCCCGATGTCACGAAGTCGTGAAAATCGCAGGTAGAAAATAGGTTGCCCACCCTGCCGCGGCGGTTTAGGGTCTTGGACAAGTCAGCCGGACGCTCAGGTCCGGCGAGATCGCACTGAAATGGAGGTGAGTCCAGTGAGGAACATGACGACGTCCCGCGCGCTGTGGCTCGTCTCCGCATGCCCGGCCGCCATTGTCATGCCGGCGAAACTGCGGCGTGGCGAGGCCGCTCCTGCCCAGGCTCCGGTCACCGGAGTCGCGGGCTCGGCCGCCCTCGGCGTGTTCGCCCGCCCGGCCACCCATGGCAACCCCGCCCACCGCCCGGTTTATGTCAACCGGCCGATGAGCGATGAGCAGATCCGCGCCGCCGCTCGCGGCGGTGCGCAGGGTCCGCACTATGCCTGGAGAGGACCAGTCATACCCTGACCGGTCTCCACCTCCGGGCCGCGGATCCGCACCAGGATCCGCGGCCTTCTTGTTTGTCGGCCACGAATCCACACCCCAGAACGAGGACACCCAGACCAAACCATTCGAAGAGGTGACGCAGATGGCGGCCCCGGTCATGGACCTGATCGAAGCCGAAATCCCCTGTCGTACGGAGCCCGACCTGTGGTTCGCCGAGTCTCCCGAGGACGTGGAGTTCGCCAAGGCGCTCTGCGGCGGCTGCCCGATCCAGAAGGCCTGCCTGGCCCGCGCGCTGGAGCGCGAGGAGCCGTGGGGCGTCTGGGGCGGGGAGCTCATCCTGCGGGGGGTCGTCGTGCCCCGCAAGCGTCCCCGTGGGCGCCCGCGCAAGTCTCCTGTCGCCGCCTGACCAGCAACCACAGCAATTCCGGAAGGAACCGATCCAGATGAGCATCTCCCCGATCACCGCCCTGTATCTGCATCAAGAACTGGCGCATGAGCGAATACGAACCCTCCACCGCGAGGCGGCTGAGGAGCGGCTGGCCGGCCGGATCAGGAGCGTGCAGAGGGCACGCCGGCAGGCCGAGCGCGCGTCCCGGCGGCTGAGTTCCGCGCTGGCGCGTATGTGACGCGAGCCTGACGCGCCACCGACGGTGCAATCCGATGACGAAGGCCCGGGCCCGGTGAACGGCCCGGGCCTTCGGCCGTGCTCGTAACCGCCGTGCTCGTAAAGAAGAGATCACCGAACGCACAGAAGATCGCCTGTCGTGGGAGCCGGCGAGGATCACGGGGTATGAGCCGGAGCGCCCCCGGCACCTGATGGTCACGGGCGGCAGGCGAAGCGATGCACGAGCGGTGGGTGGGACTTCGATGGGCGACCGGACGTCAGGCGCGCTTGATCTCGTGGCGGGTGCGCGACGGCTCGCCGTCGCCGCGCTCGTCATCGGACTGTGGGGTTCGGTCATGCCGGGGGCCGAGGCGGCGCCGATTCCCGGAGCGTTCCGGGTGGCCCGCCATGGCAGCGGCCACGGTCACGGCGACGGTCACGGCGACGGAGCGACCCAGGTCACCGGGGGCACCAACACCGCGAACTCGCCCACGATCAAGAGCCCGCCCAAGCAGATATCGGGGGGCCGGCGCAACGTGAACGCCCCCGCGGCCAACAGCGCCGTCACGTTCGCGGGCATCCAGCAGGTGTCGAGCGTCAGCGTCTTCACCAACACCCTCAACGGCAACTGCAAGAGAGGGATCAACCGCTGCGTCATCAACCAGAATCTCCGGACGGTCGAGAGCAGGGGCGGCCGATAGCCCGGAGTGTGCCGGCTCAGGTCAGGGCGAGTGCGCTGTCCTCGGACTCGCCCGTCTCGTCGGCGAAGCCGGGAACCCAGCGCACCACCTCGTCACGGAAGCGGGCGGTGGCGCCGAGCTGGCACAGCACGCCGACGCCGGCCGCGTGCACGCGGTGGATCAGCACGTACGACGCGGGCAGGTTGAGCTGGCGGACCACGTTGTTCGGCCGCAGGTCGGCCACGGTCGCCGCCTGCTCCCGCAGCCACTCCCTGCTGAAGGCGAACTCCTCGACCCGGGTCGGCTCGACGTACGGCGCGAGGAAGGCCCGCAGGGCGTCGACGTCGACCTCGATGTGCGGGCGGATGAACCCCTCCGCGCGCAGCCCGTGCACGACCGCGTCCATGTCGCCCTGGTTGAAGATGCGCGTGAGCCTGCCGAAGGCGACGGGGTAGCCGTCGGGCATGCGGTTGACCGCCCCGAAGTCCAGCACGCCGAGCCGCCCATCCTCCGTCAGCCAGAAGTTGCCGGGGTGGGGGTCGGCGTGCAGCATCCCGACCCGGGCCGGAGAGCAGAACAGGAAGCGGACGAACAGCAGGCCGGCGTGGTTGCGCTCCTCCTGCGTGCCGTCGGCGATGATCCTGGAGAGCGGGGTGCCCGTCATCCACTCGGAGACGAGGATCTGCTCGTTGGCCGCGATCACGGCGGGCACGTGGAAGTCCGGGTCGTCGCGGAACTCCTCGGCGAACGCGTGCTGGGCCTCGGCCTCCTTGAGGTAGTCGAGCTCCTCGGACACCCGCTCCTTCAGCTCGGCCAGCACCGGCTTGATGTCCAGTCCGGGCAGCAGCGCGCCGAAGAGCTTGCCGAGCCGCGCGAGCTGGTTGAAGTCGGAGATCAGGGCCTTGCCCGCCCCCGGATACTGGATCTTCACGGCGACCGGGCGGCCGTCGTGCCACACGGCGCGGTGCACCTGCCCGATCGACGCCGCGGCGCTCGGCCGGTCGTCGAACTCCAGGAAGTTCTCGCGCCAGTCGTCGCCCAGCTGCTCGGTCAGGACCCGGTGGACGGTGGCGGCCGGAAGCGGCGGCGCGGCGTCCTGCAGGCGGGTCAGCGTCGCCCGGTACGGCCCGGCGATCTCGGGCGGCAGCGCGGCCTCGAAGATCGACAGGGCCTGGCCGAGTTTCATGGCCCCGCCCTTGAGCTCGCCGAGCACCTTGAAGATCTGGTCGGCCGTGCGCTGCTGGATCTCCTGGGCGACGATCTCCGCGGAGGCGCCACCGAGCCGCCTGCCCAGTCCGAGCGCGGTGCGGCCGGCGAACCCGAGGGGGAGTGTCGCGAGCTTTGCCGAGCGGGTCACGGCGCGGTGGGGAAGGTCACTCACACGACCCATTGTCGGCGATGAAGGGTGCTATCGACCACAATTTCCGATCGGGCGGCCGCCCCGGCTCCGGCGGTCGCGAGCCTTTCGGGGAAATACGCCGTCTATGACATTGGTCACACCATCGCTGTCGTTACGGGAGTATCCGCCGGTGAAAGGTTTGACGGGCCGTACGGCGGCCGTGCCCGCCACGCGAGCCGGGTCAGGCGGACCCGGGCCGGTCCGTACGTCCGGAGGTGCGCGTGACCGGCACGGGCTCCACGGCGAACCGGGCGGTTCGGGGGTCCCGCTCGTCCCCGAAGCCTCTCGACCACCCGGTCGCGGTCTGGCGGATCGGCGTCGTCTGGAGCGGAGCGCGTCGCACCGCCGTGATCCGCAACTTCCTGGAGGTGGTCCGGGACATCCGTGCCGGTTTGAGAGGCCGGTTCACGCGGCCTGGCCGGGAGCTCGGGGCGCGATCACGGCGGCGCCGGCCAGGTCGCTGCGGACGCAGCCGCAGTCGGGATGCGGCTCGCAGGCGCGGTGCCGCCAGCGCCATCCGGGCGACACTTCCAGCAGGCCGTCGGGCACGCGTCCCTCGTCGAGATAGGCCAGAGCCTGACCGGCCGCCTGCGCGGCGACCAGGCAGGACAGGACCACGTCGCAGGCGATCTCGCCCGCGGGGTAACCCCCGAGCCGGGCGCCCACGAGCGGCCAGGAGGGGTCCCGGTCGCGGCGGGTGAGATCGAGGCAGCGCAGGCAGGGGGTGAGCCCCGGGACGACGAAGGGCCCCACCGAGCCGTGTCCCTCGAAGGCGCAGACCAGCAGGTGCGCCACGCCTTCGGCGACGATCTCGTGGACCAGCGTGGCGTCGAGCGGATCGGCGGGCGCGAGGATCACGAGGTCGGGGCGCACCCCGCCGTCGGACAGGCGGGAGGCGGCCCGTCCGGGCCAGGCGTTGACGGCGGGGGAGCTCCGCTGGGCCGCGAGCACGGCGGCCTCCTCGCGGGTCATCCCGGTCTCCGCGCGGCCGAGCCCGCCGGGGACCACGTCGCCCGCGGTGGCCGTGCCGGGATCGACCACGCAGATGTGGCCCACTCCGGCCGCGGCGAGCAGGGTGACGATCCGGGCGCCGACCCGGCCGGCGCCGTACACGCGGACCCGGGCCGCCCTCCGCGCCGACAGGGCGCCCATGCCGCCGTCGGTGGAGGTCAGCGACAGCCTGTCCAGCTCGGGGCGGAGGCGGTCGCGCTCGGCCGGCGGCAGGTCGGCGAGGGGTTCCGGCCGGGTCGCGGCGTCCTCGATCAGGCCGTGCGCGGCGAGCCGGGCGACCACCTCCTGGGCGGACGCCTCGTCGAGGCCGCTGCCGGCCACCGCCTGCCGGAGGGTGCGGGTGCCGTCCAGGCCGTCGATCAGGCGGCGTACGGGCGGCTCGACGCCGGTCAGCACGACGGCCCGCAGCGGATGGACACCGAACTGCAGCGTGCGGCCGTCTCTTTCGACCCGGCGCAGCACGGGCTTGAGGCGAGGTCTCATAATCGCCAGACCTTGCCATACGTCGGAAAGCCCCGGCGTCGGAACCAGCGGGGCTGTGGATAATTACCGGGGTGATCGTGGTTGGTGAATGTCCGCAACCCCGTAGTTTTCACGCCCGCAAGGTCACGTTCGCCCGATTGACCAGGGAGAACGTGTACCACCCCCTGTGGAATTCGGCGCGTGTCGGCTACCTTTCATATGTGCCCCCCGAGACAGTCGAGGTTCGTCGGAGCGCACGACGGCGGCGAACCGTTTCCGCGTACCGCGATGGAGACAAGACCATCGTGTTGCTTCCGGCTGGTCTGAGCACGACCGACGAGGAGCAGTGGGTACGCCGCATGCTCGACCGCCTTGCGGCGAAGGAGCAGCGAAGACGCCCGAGCGACGACGACCTGCTCGAAAGGGCGGCGGAGCTGTCGGCGCGCTACCTGGACGGAAAGGCCCTGCCGACCAGTGTGCGCTGGGTGGAGAACCAGCTCCACAGGTGGGGCTCGTGCACCCCCGACCACGGCACGATCAGGCTGTCGGCCCGGCTGCGGGGCATGCCGGCCTGGGTCGTCGACTACGTCATCATGCACGAGCTCGTCCACCTGCTCGTTCCGAGTCACGGCCCGCGTTTCTGGGCCCTCGTGGAGCGCTACCCACGGGCGGAACGTGCCAGGGGCTTCCTGGAGGGCTTCTCGATGGCCGCCAACGGCTCCCCGGAGGAGTGTTGACCCGGGTCGCCGCGGTGCTGGTCACGCCGGGCATGGCGGAGGCGGCTCCGCCCGGCGTGGACCCGGCCGAGTTCCTGACGGCGATGGCCGAGGACACCTACGAGATGGTCGCCGGGCTCGAACTGGTGCGCCCGGTGATCCTTTCGGCCGGTGTGCCGGGGCTCGAGGACATCGCCTGGCCGGGCACGCCCGTCCTGCCGATCGCCTCACCCGCCGACGCCTTCGCCGCGCTGCCTCAGGAGGAGGAGGGCGTGATCGTCAGCGCCGACGCCCCCGACCTGCCGCCGCTGCTGATCGGAAAGCTCTTCCGGGAGCTCGGACGGGCGCACCTCGCGGTCTGCCCTGCCGAGGGCGGCGGCGCCGTCGCCGTGGCGGCGCGCCTGCCGGTCCCCGAGTGGGCCGCGCCCGATTTCGACGAACCCGACGTCGTCGCGGCGATGCGCCGCCGGGCGCCGGGTCCCCGCATGGTCGCCACCGGTCCGGGCTGGCACCGGCTCAGGAAACCGCAGGACGTGGCCCGCCTCGACCCCGGCCTCGAGGGCTGGGACAACACCCGGGCTCTGCTGACCTGAGTCCTGGTCGTAGGGGGTCACAGGCTTCCGGGCAGGCGAAGCTCGGCGAAGAACGCGCGGTGGTCGCTGCCCGGGACCCGGTGAACGCTTGTGTCCACCGCCGACGCCCGCTGGTCGTACAGCACGTGGTCGATGGTGATCAACGGCGGGTACCGCCTGTCGGCCGGCCAGGTGGTGGTCAGGCCGTCGCCGGTCGCGTCGGCCGCGTCCGCGTAGCCCCGCCCGAGCACCGCGCGCAGGGCCGCGTGATCGAGGCTCGCGTTGAAGTCGCCGGCCAGGACGCGTACGACACCGGGGGACGCGGCCGGGAGCGCCGCCAGCTCAGCGGTCCACTGGGCCACGTCATGACCGTTCAGCGGGGCGAGGGTGTGCACGTCGACGATCTCCACGGGCGGTCCGGACGGCAGGGCGAGCCGGGCCCTCGGCATGTTGTGGCCGCCCTCGGGCGCGAAGTCGGGCGCCTCGGTCAGGGGGTGGCGGGCGTAGATCCCGCTGCCCGAGGGCCCGGGCCCGTCCTCCAGGTGCCGGTACGGCAGCAGCCTCGCCACGCCCGCCGCGTCCAGCGCCTCGACGGCCTCGGGGGTGAGTTCCTGGGTGTTGAGCACGTCCGGTTCGAGCCTGCGTACGAGGTCCACCACGGTAGCGGCGTCGCCCGCGCCGAAGAAGAGGTTGACCGTCAGGATCCGCAGCGACGGCCCGGTGGCCGTGGGGGCCGAGCCGGCCGCGCGGGGCAGCACCACGGCCGCCAGGAGGGCCGACGCGGCCACCGCCACCGTGATCACGGCCGCGCGGCGGGCGGCCAGTGCGATCAGCACCGCCAGGAGCGACGCGGCCGCGACATACGGTGTGCCCGTCATCAGCGCGACGCCTACTCCCCAGAGGCGAGCGACGCCGTCGACTCCGGCGAGCCGGGCCGCCGCCCAGACCGTGAACGGCGCCACCGCGATCCACGCCAGGAGCGGGGAGACCCGGAGCCTGCGGCGCGGGGGAGAGACGATCTCACCGCCCACGTCAACCTTGGTCATGTGGCGACACTAACCACCGGATGTGAAGCGCGTTGTAAGGGAGACGTGCGAGAACCGTGCAGAAGTACCATGCAGAAGTACCGTGCAGAAGTCAGGCGCGGCACAGCGACCGGGCGCGGCGGGCGAGCCGCCGCGTGGCCTCGTCGCTCAACTCCGGGATCTCCTCCACCGGGAACCAGCGCAGGTCGAGGGACTCGTCGCTGATCACCGCCTCGGCCCCCGGTGGCGCGACCGCGCCGTACTCGACGTCGAGATGCCAGCTGTGCGGCGGGTGGCACCAGACCTTGTGCCGGTCGAGGGCGAGCGGCCCGTCCAGCAGGGTCAGCCCGGGGATGCCCGACTCCTCGGTGGCCTCGCGCAGGGCGACCTGCGCGAGCGTGGTGTCGGACACCTCGCAGTGCCCGCCCATGGGCAGCCACATCCCGGCCTTGGGGTGCAGGGTCAGCAGCACCCGTTCGCCGTCGTGCGACAGGACGGCCGTCGTCGCCGTGAGGTGACCGGGAGCGCACTCGCGCCACATCGCGTCCTCGTGGCCGCGCAGGTGCGTCAGGAACTCCTCGCGGAGCCGCTCCTCCTCGGGGGTGGGCGCGACCCATCCGCCCAGCACGGCTTGCGCGTCACGATGCAGGCTCACCGGCGCAGCCTACCGACAGCCGGCGAGCCTCGCGGCCGGTGCTACTCGCCGGTCTCCCCGTCGGAGCCGGGCTCCTTGGGCTCTTCCAGCGCCGACAGGTCGAACTCGGCCTCGCCCTTCACGAACGACTCGGGGTTGTCCAGGTCGTCCGCGGTGGGCATCAGGTCGGGGTGACCCCAGACGGCGTCCCTGCCCTCGACCCCGCGCTCGTCGCCCAGAACCTTCCACAGGGCGGCCGCCTCACGCAGCCGTCTCGGGCGCAGCTCAAGGCCCACCAGCGTGGCGAAGGTCCGCTCGGCCGGGCCGCCCGTGGCGCGGCGGCGCCGCACGGTCTCGGCCAGCGCCGCGGCGGACGGGAGCTTGCCCTCGGCGGCCGCGTCGACCACCGTGGCCACCCAGCCCTCGACCAGCGCGAGCGCGGTCTCCAGCCGGGTGAGCGCGGCCTTCTGCCGCTCGGTCTCCTCGGGCTTGAGCAGCTCGCCGCCGCCCAGGACCTCCTGGATCCGCTCGGGGTCGCTGAGGTCGAGCCCCTGGAGCTTGTCCTGCAGGGCGGACACGTCCACCGTGATGCCCTGGGCGTACTCCTCGACCGCGCCGAGCAGGTGCGCCCGCAGCCACGGCACGTGCTGGAAAAGCCGGTGGTGCGCCGCCTCGCGCAGCCCGAGGTAGAGACGGATCTCGTCCGAGGGCGTCTCCAGGCCGCTGCTGAAGGCGGCGACGCCTCCGGGCAGCAGGGCGGCGGTGTCCGACAGGGGCAGGCCGATGTCGGAGGAGCCGACCACCTCACGGGCGAGCGAGCCGAGTGCCTGGCCGATCTGCTGGCCGACCATCATGCTGCCCATCTGCCTGAGCATGCCCATGAGCGGCCCGGCCATGGCCTGCGCCTCGGGGGGCAGACCCGCCCCGCCGAGCGTGCCGCCCATCGTCTCCACCATCTGGGCGGCGACGGGATCGCACAGCTGCTTCCAGACCGGGATCGTCTTCTCGATCCACTCCGACCGGCTCCAGGCCTGCGGGGTGGTCACGCCGCTCGGCAGCGTGGTCACCTCGTTGAGCCACAGGTCGGCCAGGTTGAGGGCCTCGACGATCTGACGTCGCTCGCCCTCCATGACGCTCGGATCGCCCTCGGCGACCACGGCGTGCCGTGCGATGTTCTTCGCCATGTCCCAGTTGACGGGCCCGGCCTCCGGTGAGGCGGACAGCATGTCGGCGAACTGCCGCATGGCCGCGGCGATCTGCTCCGGGCTGCCGAACATGGCGAACGGATTGTCGTTGGGGTCGTTTTCGCGACCTGGCAGGTCAGTCACCGCGCCACCTCGTGCAGGATGGAGGAGTCCACATCCGCCACGTTATCCGCCGTGGGGCGGATCAGTGCAAAGTGAGGACCTCGTGCCTACCTCGAAACGCCTGCGTCCCCCCGTCGTCGCCGTCACCGGCGCCGCCTCCGGTCTCGGCCGGGCGTTCCTCGCGAAGGTGGCCTCGTCTGCGGATTTCCGCCGCGTGGTGGCCATCGACGAGCAGCGCGGCGACGTCCCCGACGTCACCTGGCGGGTCCTCGACATTCGTGATCCGCTCTTGGCGAACCGGATCTCCGATGTGGACGTCCTGGTGCATCTCGGCACGGACGAGTCGCTCGACACCGATCACGCCGAGCGCCGCCGCTACAACCTGCGCGCCGCCCAGACCGTGCTCACGGCCTGCGCCGCGGCCCGGGTGCGGCGGGTCGTGCTGGTGACGAGCGCGATGGTGTACGGCGCCGCCGCCGACAATCCGGTGCCCCTGCCCGAGGACGCCCCGGTCGCGGCCGAGCCCGACACCGGCCTGGTGGGCGATCACCTGGAGATCGAGGCCCTGGTGCGGCGGTCGCTGCGGGCGCATCCCGGCCTGGAGGTGACCGTGCTGCGGCCCGCCGCCCTGGTCGGTCCGGGCGTCGACACCGTCATCACCCGCCACTTCGAGGCGCCGCGGCTGCTGGTGGTGAAGGGCTGCCTGCCGCGCTGGCAGTTCTGCCACGTCGACGACCTGGTGTCCGCGCTGGAGGCCGCCGCCCTGGGCAAGGTCGGCGGAGTCGTGGCGGTCGGCTCCGAGGGCTGGCTGGAGATGGAGCAGGTGGAGGAGATCTCCGGCCTGAAGCGGTTCGAGCTGCCGGCCGGCGTGACGTTCGGCACGGCGCAGCGGCTGCACCGGCTCGGCATCACGCCGACCGCCGCGACCGACCTGCACTACGTGGTCTATCCCTGGGTGGTCGACGGCGTGGCGCTGCGGGAGGCGGGCTGGAAGCCGGCCTGGACCAACGAGGCCGCGCTGCGGGAACTGCTCGAACTGTGCGAGGGCAGGCACGCGGTCGTCGGCCGCCGCCTGTCGGGCAAGGAGGCCACGATCACCGCCGCGGGCGCGACCGTCGCGGTCATCGGCACGGCCGCGATCGTCCGCGCCGCCCGCCGCAAGCGCCGCACCTGATCGGGCTCAGGCGTTAACCTCGGGGACGTGGACGTCATCCGATTGCTGGGCATCCGCGACACCCCGTTGTCCGTGGACGAGGTGCTGGGCGCGGTGGAGGACCATGCCGCCGGCGGCACGGCGGTCTTCGTCGGCACCGTACGCGAGCAGGACGGCGGCAGGCCGGTGACGCTCCTGTCGTACTCGGCGCACCCGTCCGCCGAGGAGCACCTGCGCAGGGTCGCGGAGAAGGTGGCGGCCGACCACCAGGTGACGGCGCTGGCGGCCGTCCACAGGGTGGGCGACCTGCGCCTGGGGGAGATCGCCGTCGTCGTGGCGGCCGCCTGCCCCCACCGCGGCGAGGCGTTCGAGGCCTGTCGCAGGCTCATCGACGACCTCAAGCACGAGGTGCCCATCTGGAAGCACCAGGTGTTCGCCGACGGAGACGCCGAATGGGTCGGCGCCTGCGACTAGCGCCCGCGAAATGCCCGGAGCCCGGAACGCATAGAGTTCGTCCATGTCCCGACGCGCTCTGACCCTGCTGGTCGCGGGTTTCCTCGCGCTCGCGTTGGCCGTGATCGGCGCCATGCTGCCGGTGCCGTACGTCGTGCTGAGCCCCGGCCCCACCGAGAACACGATCGGGGACGTCAAGGGCAAACCGGTCATCACGATCTCGGGCCATCAGACCTATCCCACACAGGGCAGGCTGAGCCTGGTCACCGTCGCCTATCAGGGCGGGCCCGACAACCGTCTCGACCTGCTCACCGCGCTGCGCGGCTGGCTCGATCCGACGGTCGCCGTGGTGCCGGAGGAGACGCTGTTCCCGAAGTCCACCTCGGCCCAGCAGGTCGAGGAGCAGAACACGCAGGAGATGACCGACTCGCAGCAGTCGGCCACCGCCGCCGCGCTGAACGCCCTCAAGGTCCCCATCGAGAAGGTGGTCACGGTCGCCGAGACCGACAAGGGGGCGCCGGCCGACGGGAAGCTCAAGCCGGGCGACGAGATCACGGCGGTGGACGGCACGACGGTGGGCGAGCTCGCGTCCGTCGCGGCGTCCGTGCAGAGCCGCAAGCCCGGCGAGCAGGTGACGTTCACGGTCAGGCGCGCCGGCACATCGACGCAGGTGCAGGTCGGCACCGTGGCGGGCAAGGACGGCAAGGCCAAGGTCGGCGTCCAGATGCGTTCGGGCTACCGGTTCCCGTTCACGGTCGACATCAGCGTCGGCGAGGTCGGCGGGCCGAGCGCGGGCCTGATGTTCTCGCTGGGCATCTACGACAAGCTGACGCCGGGGGCGCTCACCGGAGGCATGTCGGTCGCGGGCACCGGGACGATCGACCCGGCCGGACAGGTCGGCCCGATCGGCGGCATCGAGCAGAAGATGGTCGGCGCTCGCCGGGCGGGCGCGACGGTCTTCCTCACGCCCGCAGGCAACTGCGCCGACGCCGTCAAGGCCGTGCCCGCCGGGCTGCGCCTGGTGCGGGTCGAGACGCTGGACGGCGCGATCAAGGCGATCGACGCCCTGCGCGATCACTCGGGCGAGGTCCCCGCCTGCCCGGCCGGCTGAGCGTACGCCGGGGGCACGGGGGCCGTGACCTGCCCGTCTTCGAGGCCGGGAGGCGTCATGAGAACGATCAGATCTGTTACCACGACCACGCCGGTCGCAGTGTAGGTTTCCAAGCACGGACCGTTGCCCTCTGACAATCATGGCCCTGCCAATCTGAGACAAGGGGTTGAGCGTTGAGCTTCCGGAGCCCCGGAGCCGGACGGGCGGTGCGCTTGCCCCGACGGCCGCGCCTTCTGATACCCGTGCTGATCGCCGTCGTGGCGATCGTCGTATTACTGCTGGTCTTCTCGGGGATCTACACCGACTACCTCTGGTACGACTCGGTGAACTTCTCCTCGGTGTTCTCCACGATGCTGCTCACCCAGGTGGTGCTGTTCATCGTGGGCGCCGCCCTGATGATCGCCATCGTGGGCGGCAACATGGTGCTCGCGCACCGCACCCGCCCGATGTTCGGGCCGGGGATGTTCGGGGCGCCGCAGGGCGCCGACCGCTACCGCGTCGCGCTCGACCCGCACCGGCGGCTGGTCTTCCTGGTCGGCATGGGCGTCCTCGCCCTGTTCACGGGCTCGTCCACGGCGGGGCTGTGGCGGACCTGGCTGCAGTTCGTGAACCGCACGCCCTTCAACGAGAAGGACGCGCAGTTCGGCCTCGACCTGTCGTTCTTCGTGTTCACGATTCCGTTCCTGCGGATGCTGCTGAACTTCCTGTTCACGGCCGTGGTGCTGTCGATCATCGCGGCCACGGTCGTGCACTACCTGTACGGCGGGTTCCGCATCTCCTCGCCCGGCGGGGTGCACGCCACCCGGGCCGCCCGGGCGCACCTGTCGGTGCTGCTCGGCGTGTTCGTCCTGCTCAAGGCCGCGGCCTACTGGCTCGACAGGTACAGCCTGGTCTTCTCCGACCGCGGCAAGGTCTTCGGCGCGTCGTACACCGACGTGCACGCGGTGCTGCCGGCCAAGGGGATCCTCGCGGTCATCTCCCTCATCTGCGCGCTGATCTTCTTCGCCGGCGTCATCAGGCCGGGCGGGATGTTCCCGGGCGTGGCGTTCGGGCTGCTCGTGCTGTCGGCCGTCCTGATCGGCACCGTGTATCCCTCGCTGGTCGAGCAGTTCCAGGTCAAGCCGAACCAGCAGAGCAAGGAGCAGGCGTACATCCAGCGCAACATCGACGCGACTCGAAAAGCCTACGGAGTCGACACGGCGAAGGTCACGGAGTACAGCGCCAAGACCGACACCGACGCCTCCGTGCTGCAGACCGAGGCGTCGGCCATCCCCGGCATGCGCCTGCTCGACCCGAGCCTGCTGTCGCCGACGTTCCAGCAGAAGCAGCAGATCCGCGGCTACTACCAGTTCCCCGAGCAGCTCGACATCGACAGGTATCCCGTCGACGGCAAGCCGCGCGACACGGTGGTGGCGGTCCGCGAGATCGGCCGCCCGCCGGACGGGCAGCGCAACTGGATCAACGACCACCTGGTCTACACGCACGGCTTCGGCTTCGTCGCCGCGCCCGGCAACAAGGTGGACAGCAGCGGCCTGCCGGAGTTCAGCGAGCGCGACATCCCGCCGGTCGGCGATCTCGGCGACTACGAGCCCCGCGTCTACTTCGGCGAGAACTCGCCAGACTACTCCATCGTCGGCGGGCCGCAGTCGGCCAGGCCCAATGAGCTGGACTACCCCCAGCAGGGACAGGCGGGCGCCGACCAGCAGAACACCACCGGCCAGGTGAACAACACCTATGAGGGCAAGGGCGGCGTCTCGATCGGGAACTTCTTCCGCCGCCTGCTCTACGCGGTGAAGTACGGCGAGACCAACCTGCTGCTGAACTCGAACATCAACGCCGAGTCCCGCATCCTCTACAACCGCGAGCCGGTGGAGCGCATCCAGCAGGTCGCGCCGTTCCTCACGCTGGACCGCGACCCGTACCCCGCGGTGGTGAACGGGCGCATCGTGTGGATCGTGGACGCGTACACGACCTCCGACTCCTACCCCTACTCCGAGCGCAAGAGCCTGGAGTCGCTGACCACCGACGTGCAGTCGAGCCGTCTCGGCGTGCCGCAGGTGCCCAGGGACGAGGTCAACTACATCCGCAACTCGGTCAAGGCGACCGTGGACGCCTACGACGGCACGGTGACCCTGTACGCCTGGGACGAGTCCGACCCGGTGCTCAAGACCTGGGAGAAGGCCTTCGGCGGGGTCGTCAAGCCGGCCTCGCAGATCAGCCAGGCGTTGCGCGCCCACCTGCGCTACCCGGCCGACCTGTTCAAGGCGCAGCGGGAGATCCTCACCTCCTACCACGTCACCGACGCCAACGCGTTCTTCAGCGGCCAGGACTTCTGGAAGGTCCCCGAGGACCCGGCGACCGGCAAGAGCAAGCAGCCGCCCTACTACGTGACGATGAAGATGCCGGGCAGCGACACCGAGCGCTTCTCGCTCACGACCACGTTCGTGCCCAACCAGCGGCAGAACATGGCGGCGTTCATGGCGGTCGACGCGACGGCCGCCGCGCCGAACCCGCCATTGGAGATCCTCCAGTTGCCGAGCACGACCGCGATCCAGGGTCCGCCACAGGCGCAGAACCTGTTCGAGTCGAACACCACGGTGTCGACCGAGCTCAACCTGCTGCGCGGCGGCGGCACCGACGTGCTGTACGG
Organism: Microbispora catharanthi; assembly: GCF_006334915.2. GTDB lineage: Bacteria > Actinomycetota > Actinomycetes > Streptosporangiales > Streptosporangiaceae > Microbispora > Microbispora catharanthi. Next base: position 22,753 of record NZ_VDMA02000023.1, on the reverse strand, counting down.
CAACCTGCTCACGCTGCCCTTCGGCGGCGGCCTGCTGTACGTCGAGCCGGTCTACATCCAGCCGCGCGCGGAGACCTCGGGCAAGTATCCGACCCTCCGCCGGGTGCTCGTGCTGTACGGCGAGAAGGTCGGCTTCGGCCCCACGCTCGGCAACGCGCTGGAGCAGGTGTTCGGCGGCACCGTGGCCACGCCGCCGGAGCAGACACCCGACCAGACGGCGAACCAGCCACCCGGTCAGGTCACTCCGCCGGAGAACTCCTCGGCGCTGACGTCGGCGCTCGGCCGGGCCCAGCGGGCGTACGACGATTCGCAGAAGGCGCTGTCGTCGAACCCGCCCGACTGGAAGGCGTACGGCGACGCGCAGACCGCGCTGAAGAAGGCGCTGGACGACCTGGCCAAGCTCAAGGGCGGGACCCCCGTCCCGGCGGCGTCCCAGGCTCCGGTCCCGAGCGGGAGCCCGAGTCCGAGCGGGAGCCCGAGCGGGAGTCCACCGGCCGGTGCGACTCCCAGCCCCACACCGAGCGGCTGAGCCCTTCCGGAGCCCCGCGTCCCCACGGGCGCGGGGCTCCGGTTTGCCTCCCGCGCGATACCGGGATAGTCTCGAAGAGCCGACGCGGGGTGGAGCAGCTCGGTAGCTCGCTGGGCTCATAACCCAGAGGTCGCAGGTTCAAATCCTGTCCCCGCTACCAAGTGTCAGAGGCCCGGTCTCCGGAAACGGAGGCCGGGCCTCTGGTCGTTCACCGGTCCCCCCGTCGTCGACGAATACGATCACGGGCGCGGACGGCGGATGGCACCCCCCGCGACGTTCACCGTCACCCGCTCCGGCGGCGAGGTCGCGGTCTCCTCCTCCCTCGCCTCCGGCTGGAGGTACGAACTCGCCTGACACCACAAATGATTTGGCACTCGCCCCCGGCGCCCGGTAAGCTTCAAACACACAACGACGCGGGGTGGAGCAGTTCGGTAGCTCGCTGGGCTCATAACCCAGAGGTCGCAGGTTCAAATCCTGTCCCCGCTACCAAGAGTCGAAGGCCCGGCCTCCGGAAACGGAGACCGGGCCTTCGGCCTTCCACGGGTCTGATCCAGTCCGGTGCGGAGTAACGCGTGATCACGTTGGATCGCCTGGTCAACGTGCTGGGCGCGTACGGCGTACGGCTGTGCGGGCGGCCCGAGAGGCGCTCGGCGCGGCTGCGCAGCGTGGCGATGCCGGACGCCACCGACGGCCGGGTCACCGGTGACGTGCTCGTGGCTGTGGGAGCCGGGTCGGTGACCGAGGCGGTGCGGTGGGCGGTCGCGGCCCAGGCCACGGTGGTCCTGGTGCGGGCGGGCGCCGAGACCGCGCGCGAGGCGGCCGTGGCCGGCGAGAGCAACGACGTGGCCGTGATGCTCGTCGACCCCGCCGTCTCGTGGAGTCACCTTGTCGGAGTGGTCTACGGACTGGTGCTGGAAGGGCGGGAGACCGAGTCGGGGCGGGGGCCCACGGACCTGTTCGCGCTGGCCGACAGCCTGGCGGACGCCGTCGGCGGCGCCGTGACCATCGAGGACCCGCTCTCGCGGGTGCTCGCGTACTCCCGCTCCCAGCAGGCGGGCGATCCGGCCCGCCTGGAGACGATCCTGGTGCGGCAGGTTCCGGAGCGGCTGCGCGAGATGTTCCGGGCCCGGGGGGTGTTCGCCCGCCTGGCGGCGACGGACGAGCCGATCTTCGTCGAGCCGGACCCGTCGCACGGCATGACCGGGCGGATGGTGGTGGCGGTGCGGGCCGGGCGGGAGCTGCTCGGGTCGGTGTGGGTGACATGCGGCAGTCCCCTGACCGGGACGCGGCACACCGCGCTGGCGAACGGCGCGCGCGCCGTGGCGTTGCACCTGCTGCGCTCCCGGGCGAGCGCCGACCTGGAACGGCAGGTGGAGTCCGACCTGGTCGTCCGGCTGCTGGAGGGCACCGCCGACGCCGCGACCGTGGTCAGCCGCCTGGGACTGGCCGCGCGGGAGACGCGGGTCGTCGCGGTCCGCACGCACACCTCCGAGGAGCCGCACGCCATGCTCCTGCTGGCCTTCGAGCGGGCCACCACCGGTTTCGGCTGGTCCAGGCCCGGGAGGAGCACGCTGCTCGGCGACACGCTCTACACGATCCTGCCGGACGCGGGGGCGGCGGCGGCACGGGAATGGGTGGCCGCGCTGGGGGCGGGGCTGCCGCCGCGGGTGCGCGTCGCGGCCGGCATCGGCGCGGCGGCCCAGGCGGCGGAGCTGCCGGCGAGCCGACGGGAGGCGGAGGAGTGCCTGGCGCTGCACGAGAGGGACACCTCCCACGCCGTGCCCGCCGGCGGGCCGCCCGCGTACGACGAGTCCTGGGACGACATCCTGCTGCACCGGTTGCGCGCCGCGGCGCGGGCGGGCCGCGTGCCCGCACGTGGACCGGTGAGCGCGCTGCGCCGGCACGACGCGCTCCACGACACCCACTATGTGGCGACGTTACGGGCGTGGCTGGAGGCCCAGGGCGATCTCACGGTCGCCGCCGAACGGCTCGGCGTGCACGCCAACACGGTCCGCAACCGCCTGCGCAGGATGAGCGAGGTGACCCCGCTCAATCTGGACGACCCGCGCAAGCGCCTCGCCATGGTCATCACTCTGGCGGCCGAGGACGAATAGGAGGTTGTCCGAAACCCACAACAAGGGCGCTGCGATTGTGGGGCCGCTACAACCGTGGGCGGCGCCGCGCGGGCGATGCTGGCCGGGCAAGCAGTCGCCTGGTGTGGAGGTGGGGCATGTCCGAGCGCGTTGACGACTGGCCGCGGTCGGTCATCGTGGTGGGCGCGGGGATCGTGGGCCTGTCCACCGCGTGGTTCCTGCAGGAACGCGGTGTGGAGGTCACCGTGGTCGACCGCCGGGGCGTGGCCGCCGGCGCGTCCTGGGGCAACGCGGGCTGGATCGCGCCCGGCCTGGCCATCCCGCTGAACGAGCCCTCCGTGCTGCGGTATGGCCTGCGCTCGCTGCTCAATCCGGCCGCGCCGCTGCACGTCCCGGCGACCGTCGATCCCGGACTGTGGGCGTTCCTCACCCGTTTCGCCGCCAACTGCCGATGGCCGTCGTGGACCCGGGCCGTGCGCGCCAACCTGCCGCTCAACGACGAGTGCATCGAGGCGTACGAGGTGCTCGCCGCCAACGGCGTGGCCGCCCCTGTCGAGGACGCGCCGATCACCGCCGGCTTCCGGACGCCGCGCCAGGCCCAGGGCCTGCTTCACGAGCTGCGCAGGATGGCCGAGGCCGGGCAGCCGGTCGATCACACCGCGCTGGACGCACGGCGACTGGCCGAGGCCCTGCCGCTCGCCTCGGAGGCCTTGACCGCGGGCGTGCGGATCGACGGGCAGCGCTACATCGACCCCGGCCGCTTCGTCCACGCGCTGGGCGAGGCCGTCGTCGAGCGGGGCGCGACGATCGAGAAGCACGAGGTCGCCGACGTGCGCAACGACGCAAGGAAGGTCGTCGTGGTGGCCCGGGACGGCGCCGTTCTGTCCGCCGACGCTGTGGTGCTGGCCACCGGTGCCTGGCTGTCCCGGCTGGCGGGCCGCTGGGGCGTACGCGTTCCCGTGCGGGCCGGCCGCGGCTACTCGTTCACCGTGCCGGTGGACCACCCCGTCCCCGGCCCGATCTACCTGCCCGATGTGCGGGTGGCGTGCACGCCCTACCAGGGCGGGCTGCGCGTCGCGGGCACGATGGAGTTCCGCGACCCGGACGCTCCGGCCGTCGAGGCCCGGCTGCGGGCGATCATCGCCTCGGCCCGCCCCCTGCTGCGGGGCGTGCGCTGGGAGGAACGCACCGACGTCTGGGTCGGCCCCCGGCCGGTCACGCCGGACGGGCGACCCCTGATCGGCGCGACCGACGCCCCGGGCGTCTACGTGGCAGGCGGGCACGGCATGTGGGGCCTGGCCCACGGTCCGGCCACCGGACGGCTCCTCGCCGAGCAGATCAGCACCGGCAAGCAGCCCGCCGCCCTGCGGGAGTTCGACCCGCTGCGCTGAGCCCGTTCAGCTGAGCCCGTTCAGTTGGGCGCCGCCTTGCGGGCCTTGTCGCGGGGCGACAACAATCGCCCGATATGTGTCGCACAGTGACATTGAGGCGGGACCGTCCGGTGGTGAAGGCTCCCCGCATGCAGGCCCGCATCACACTGGAGGACGTCGCCGCGCTGGCCCGCGGCTGCGCCGTGCTCGGCACCGGCGGCGGCGGGGACGTCCGCCCCGGCGCCATCGCCGCACGGCGCGCGATACGCGAGCACGGCGAGGTGCCGCTCGTCACCCTGGACGAGTTGCCCGATGACGCCCTCGTGCTGCCGCTGTCGGGAATCGGCGCCCCGACCGTCAGCAACGAGATGGTCCACGGCACGGACGAGCCGGTCAGGATCGCCGAGGAGATCGAGCGGATCTTCGGCCGTCCGCCCGCCGCGGTCATGTCCTCGGAGATCGGCGGCGGCAACGGCGTCGCCCCGGTGGCCTGGGCGGCCAGGCTCGGGCTGCCGCTGCTCGACGCCGACGCGATGGGCCGGGCCTTCCCCGAGGTCCAGATGGTCTCGATGTACGTGGCCGGGATCCCGGCCAACCTCGTGGTCATGACCGACGTCGTCGGCAACGTCGTGACGATCCGGCCGGTCGACGGCCTGTGGTCGGAGCAGATCGCGCGGGCCGTCTGCGTGGCGGCGGGGTCGAGCGCCCTGATGGCCGACTACGTGCTGACCGCGCGCGAGTGCGCGGGCGCGGTGATCGAGGGCACGGTGAGCCGGGCGATCGCGGTCGGCCGGGCGACCGAGGGCGCCGCAGACCCGCTGGCCGCACTGACCGCGGAGCTCGGCGCCGTACGGCTGATCACCGGCAAGCTGGGCGACCTGGAGCGCAGGACCACCGGCGGGTTCGCCCGGGGCACGGCGACGATCGAGGGCACCGGCGACGACCGGGGCAGGACGCTGACCCTGGAGATCCAGAACGAGAACCTCGTCGCCGTCGAGGACGGCCGGGTCAGGGCCATGGTGCCCGACCTGATCACGGTGGTCGACAGCCAGACGGCGACGGCGATCCAGACCGAGGGGCTGCGGTACGGCCAGCGGGTGACCGTGCTCGCCTGGCCCTGCGACCCCCTGTGGCGTACGCAGAAGGGCCTGGAGACGGCGGGGCCGCGGGCGTTCGGCTACGACATGGACTACCTGCCGGTGGAGAAGATCGCATGAGCGAGCGAAGCGAGCGAATCAGTAGACACAGGGTGTTGTGCTCATGCGACTCCGAGCCGCAAGGCGAGGAGGTGGCATGAGTACGACGCTGCGGGTCGGCATCGACGTGGGCGGCACCAACACCGACGCGGTGGTGCTGGACGACGACGACCGGGTCCTCGCCACCGCCAAGCGGCCCACCAGCCCCGACGTGACCGAGGGCCTGCGCGCCGCGCTCGACGCGGTCCTCGCCGAGCTGCCCGATCCGGGCCTGGAAAAGCGTGTGAAGCGGGTGATGCTCGGCACCACCCACGCGACCAACGCGATCCTCGAGCGGCGCGCGCTCGGCAGGGTGGCCGTGCTGCGTCTCGGCGCCCCGGCGACCACCTCCGTGCCGCCGCTCAGCGAGTGGCCCGACGACCTGCGCGACACCGTCGCGGCGGGAACCGCGATCGTGCGGGGCGGGCACTTCGTCGACGGGCGCGAGATCGCGCCTCTCGACGTGGACGCGGTCAGGAAGTTCGTGGCCACCACGCCCGCCGACGCGGTCGCCGTCGCCGGCGTGTTCAGCCCGGCGAGCGCCGACCAGGAGAACCGGGTCGCCGAGATCATCCGCGCCGAGATCGGCGACGTGCCGGTGAGCCTCAGCCACGAGATCGGCTCGCTCGGCCTGCTGGAGCGCGAGAACGCGACCGTGCTCAACGCCGCCCTGTACGGCGTGGCCCGCGACGTCACCGCCGCGCTGCGCGAGGCCCTGGACGCGAGGGGCCTGGAGGTCGAGACGTACTTCGCGCAGAACGACGGCACGCTGATGGCCGTCGACTACGCGGCCCGCTACCCGGTGCTGACCATCGGCTCGGGCCCGGCCAACTCGCTGCGCGGCGCGGCCTACCTGTCGGGCGTGACGGACGCGATCGTGGCCGACGTCGGCGGCACCTCGACCGACCTCGGCGTGCTCGTGGGCGGCTTCCCCCGGGAGTCGGCCGCGGCGGTCGAGATCGGCGGGGTCACGACCAACTTCCGGATGCCCGACATCCTGTCCATCGCGCTCGGCGGCGGCACGATCGTCGGGGCGGAGCCGCGTTCTGTGGGCTACCGGATCGGCACGGAGGCGCTCGTCTTCGGCGGCTCCACCCCCACCATGACCGACGCCGCGGTGGCGGCCGGGCGGGGAACGGTGGGCACCCGTCCCGTCCCCGAGGAGTGGCGCGAGCGGCTGGCCCGGGCCGTACGGACGGCCGACGAGGCCGTCGCGGACGCGGTGGACCGGGTGGCGCTCGGGCGCGCCGACCGGCCGCTCGTCGCGGTCGGCGGCGGCGCGTTCCTGCTGGCCGATCGGATACCCGGGGCCCGCGAGGTGATCCGCCCCGCACACGCGGAGGTGGCCAACGCCGTGGGCGCGGCCATCGCCCTCGCCAGCGGCAGGCTCGAAACGATCGTGCCCGCTTCTGGAGGCGGGAGCTCCAGGGCTAGATTGATCGACAACGCCAAGGAGGAGGCGGCCGCGCGGGCCGTCGCCGCCGGGGCCGACCCCGCAACCGTTCAGATCGTCGAGCTCAGCGAGATTCCTCTCAGCTACCTTCCTGAGCCCGCGGTGCGCCTGCACGTCAAGGCCGCCGGCCCCCTCGCCCGGCAGGCCGGATAGGAAAGGAACTCCCTCACATGCGCTGGCACAAGCGTCTTCTCGCCGCGGGGGCCGTGGCCGCCGTGACCGTCACCGCCGCGGCCTGCTCGGGCGGGCAGGTTCGCGGCGCCGCCGACTCCACCCCGCAGCCCGGCTCCTCGGCGGGCTCGGCCGGAGGCACGGCCGACAGCACGTTCGTGTACGTCCCCAACCTGGACGTCGTCACCGACTGGGACCCCGCGAGCTCGTATTCAAACGAGAACATCGCCATGGAGAACATCTACGAGTCGCTGACCCGCTACAACCCGCAGACGAAGAAGGCCGAGCCGCGGCTGGCCGCCTCGTGGACCTCCTCGCCCGACGGCAAGAAGTGGACGTTCACGCTGCGTGAGGGCGTGAAGTTCCACACCGGCAAGCCGGTGGACGCCGCCGCGGCCAAGGCCGCGATCGAGCGCACGATGAAGGAGGGGCAGGGCGCGGCCTACATCTGGGGCGCGGTCAAGAAGATCGAGGCCAAGGACGCCACGACGCTCGAGTTCACGCTCAAGTACCCCACGCCGCTCGACCTGGTCGCCTCGGCCGGCTACGCGTCGTACGTCTACGACACCGCGGCCGCCTCCGGCGACCTGAAGAAGTGGTTCGGCGAGGGCCACGACGCGGGCTCCGGGCCGTACACGATCGAGAGCTGGCAGAAGGGCAAGGAGACCGAGCTCACGCTCAAGGCGTTCGACGGCTACTGGGGCGGCTGGGACGGCCAGCACTACAAGAAGATCGCCTACCGGGTCACGCCCGAGCTGACCACCGCCTGGCAGCTGTTGCAGCGCGGCGAGGTGTCGTTCGTCCAGCGGCTCAACTCGCAGCTGTTCGCCCAGGCGGGGAGCACGGACACGGTGCAGACCTCGCAGACGCCGTCGTTCCAGAACCTGCTCGTGCTGTTCAACACGGCCGACGGCCCGCTCAAGGACGTGAAGCTCCGCCAGGCCCTGCAGAAGGCGATCGACTACGACGGCCTCGTGGCGGCGATGAAGGGCTCGGGCGTGGCCGCCAGCGGCCTGGTCCCCGATGGCCTGCTCGGCAACGTCCCCGGCATGACGCCCAAGCAGGACCTCGCGGGCGCCGAGGCGCTGCTCAAGGAGGCCGGCTACGGTCCCGGCGGCAAGCAGCTCGACCTGACGCTGACCTACGCCCAGGGCGACGCCGACCAGGAGCTGCTGGTCACGCTGCTCTCCTCGGCGCTCGACAAGCTGAACGTGAAGCTGTCGGCCAAGCCGCTGCAGTGGACCACGCAGTGGGACCAGGGCAAGGCGAAGGACCCGTCGAAGCGCCAGGACATCTTCGTCATGTACTGGTTCCCCGACTACGCCGACGCCTACTCGTGGTTCGTCAACGTCTTCCACGGTGAGAAGGACGTGCAGTTCAACCTCTCCTACCTGAAGGACGCGGCGATCGACAAGGAGATCGACGAGCTGCCCGCCCTCACCGCGACCGACAAGGCCGCCGCGGAGAAGGCGTACGCCGACCTCCAGAACAAGATCATCGGCGAGCAGGCGGCGGTGGCCGTGCCGTACGTGCAGAACTACCAGCGGGCCTTCGCCAAGTCGGTCCAGGGGTACGTTGACAACCCGGCCTACCCCAACGTGGTGTTCGTCTACGACCTGAAGCCCGGCGCCTAATCATGCCGAGGTATCTGATCCGCCGGCTCGGCCAGGCCGTCCTGGTCGTGGCCGGCGTGATCGTCCTCACGTTCGCCGTCATGCGCCTGGTGCCCGGCGACCCGGCCGTGGCGTACGCCGGGCCGAAGGCGACGGCGGCCGAGCTCGCCGAGGCCCGGCGGCGGTTCGGCCTGGACGACCCGCTGCCGGTGCAGTTGTGGAACTACGTGCGCGACCTGCTGGGCGGTGACTGGGGGACCAGCCTGCACACCCGGCAGCCCGTGCGCGACGACCTCTTCCAGGCGTTTCCCGCCTCCCTGGAACTCGTGGGCGCGGCGCTGATCATCGCGCTGGTCGTGGGAATCCCGCTGGGGATCGCCGCCGCCCGCTACAAGGGCCGCCTGCCCGACCTGTCGGTGCGGCTGTCGTCGATGCTGGCCGTGTCGGTGCCGGTGTTCTGGCTGGCGCTGGCCCTGCAGACGGTCTTCGCCAGCGGGCTCGGCTGGTTCCCCGTCGCGGGGGAGTACGACGCGTCGCTCGACCGGACCAGCCCTCTGCACCTCTACACCAACATCACCGCCGTGGACGCGCTGATCACCGGCAACTGGCCGATCCTCACGAGCACGCTGTCGCACCTGGTGCTGCCCGCCCTGGTGATCGCGGCGTATCCGGCCGGGGTGGTGGCCCAGATGACCAGGGCCGCCCTCATCGAGGAGTCGTCGCGCGACCACGCCCGGCTGGAGCGCGCGCTCGGCTTCGGCGAGACCGCGGTGCTCACCCGGTTCGCCCTGCGGCCCGCGCTGAACCCGGTGCTGTCGCTGATCGCGCTCGTCTTCGCGTACTCGATCGTGAACGGCTTCCTCGTGGAGGCCGTGTTCAACTGGCCGGGCCTCGGACGGTACGCCGCCGACTCGATCCGCTCGCTCGACACCCCCGCCATCGCCGGGGTCACGCTGCTGGTCGCCGTGCTGTACGTCGTCGCCAACCTCGCCGTGGACCTCCTCCAGGGCGTGGTCGACCCGAGGGTGAGGGCGCGATGACGGCTCCGGCCCTGACCACGTTGCGCCGTACGCCGCTGCGGCGCCTGGCGGGGGTGGACCGCCTCGCGGTGGCGGGGGCCGTGCTGCTGGGCGTCGTCGTGCTGGCGGCGCTGCTCGCGCCGTGGATCGCCCCCTACCCGGAGGACGGCGGCTCGGCCACGCATCCCCTGGAGGCGCTGCTGCCGCCGAGCGGCGCCCACTGGTTCGGCACCGACCAGGTCGGCCGCGACGTGCTCAGCCGGGTCCTGTTCGGCGCCCGCACCTCGTTGCTGATCGCCGTCGCGGTGCTGGCCGTCAGCGGCGTCGCCGGCGTCGTCCTGGGAGTGGTCGCCGGGTACGCCGGCGGCTGGGCCCGCGACGTGATCATGCGGGTGACCGACGTCTTCCTCGCCTTCCCCGCGCTGCTGCTGTCGCTGGCGCTCGCCGTGGTGCTCCAGCCGAGCGTGACCACCGTGATCGTGGCGATCGCGGTCACCTGGTGGCCGTGGTACGCCCGGCTCACGGCGTCGGTCGCCGCGTCCGTGGCCACCCGGGGGTTCGTCGACTCCGCGCGCTGCCTGGGCGTGCCCGCCCCGCTCATCGTGCTGCGGCACGTGCTGCCGAACTCGCTCACGCCGGTGCTGGTGCAGCTGTCGCTGGACGGCGGCGGGGTCATCCTCACCGCCGCCGCGCTGTCGTACCTCGGGCTGGGCGCCCACGAGCCGACCTCGGAGTGGGGGCTGATGGTCCAGCAGGGCCAGTCGCTGTTCACCACCGACTGGTGGGTGGTGACCTTCCCCGGCCTCGCCATCCTGGTCACCGCGTTCTCGTTCAACGTGCTCGGCGAGGGACTGAGGGCGAGGCTGTCGCGATGACTTTGATCAGCGTGCAGGACCTCGTCGTGCGGATCGGCGACCGGGTGATCGCGTCGGTGCCCGAGCTCGACGTGGCCGCGGGGGAGTGCGTGGCGATCGTCGGCGAGAGCGGATCGGGCAAGACGACCACTCTGCTCAGCATGCTCGGCCTCGTCCACGGCGCGGACGTCTCCGGCCGGATCACGGTCGGCGACGTGGACGTGCTCACGGCGAGCCCGGCGCGGCTGCGGGAGATCCGCGGCTCGCGGGCCGCCCTGGTGATGCAGAGCCCGCAGGCCGCGCTCAACCCCACCATGCGCCTGGGCACGCTCATGCGCCGCGCGCTCGCCCGGCACGGCGTCAAGGGCGCGGACGCGCGGGAGCGGGCCGAGGAGGGCGTCCGCGCGGTGCTGCTCGACCCGGAGATCCTGCGCCGCTACCCCCACCAGGTGTCCGGCGGCCAGGCCCAGCGGTTCGCCATCGCGCTGGCCCTCGCGCTCGGCGCGCAGGTCGTGCTGGCCGACGAGCCGACCAGCGCGCTGGACGTGACCGTGCAGGCCGAGGTGGTCGCGGTGCTGCGCCGGCTGCGTGACGAGCGCGGCCTCGCCGTGCTGCTGGTCTCCCACGACCTCGCGCTGGTCTCCACGATCGCCGACCGGGTCGTGGTGATGCGTGACGGCGCCGTGGTGGAGAGCGGGTCCGCCGCCGAGGTGTTCGCCCGGCCGGGCGACCCCTACACCCGTGAGCTGATCGCCGCGGTGCCCGCGTTACCAGAACCCGCTGACTTCGACGAGGGGGAGGGCCCATGACCCTGCTCGCCGCCGAGGGGGTCACCCTCGCGTACGGCGCGACGGCGGTGGTCCACGACGTGAGCCTCGCCGTGGACGAGGGCGGGGTGGGCCTGATCGGGGAGAGCGGCTCGGGCAAGACCACGCTCGCCCGCGCCCTGCTCGGCCTCATGCGCCCCCGCTCAGGCGTCGTCCGGTACGGCACCGGCGACCTGGCCGGGCTCGGCAGGGCAGGCCGGGCCGAGTTCCGCCGGGCCGTGCAGCCGGTCTTCCAGGACGGCAGCGAGGCGCTCGACCCCCGCATGACGGCGGGGGCGTCGATCACCGAGGCCCTGACCACCCACCACCGCATGTCCGGGGCCGAGCGGCGGGACCGGGTCGCCGCGCTCCTCGCCGACGTGGGGCTCGACCCCGCGCTCGCCGCCCGCAGGCCGCACGAGATGTCCGGAGGCCAGCGGCAGCGGGTGGCCATCGCCCGCGCCCTGGCCGTGGAGCCGCGGCTGCTGGTGCTCGACGAGCCCACCAGCGCGCTCGACGTCACCGTGCAGGCCAGGATCCTCGACCTGCTGGAGAGGCTGGCCGCCGAACACGGGCTGGGCTACCTGCTCATCACGCACAACCTCGGCGTCGTGGGGCGGCTGTGCCGTACGTCGTCGGTGCTGTTCGCCGGGCGGGTCGTCGAGTCCGGCCCGACCGGGGAACTGCTCACCCGGCCGGCCCACCCGTACACCCGGGCGCTGCGCGACGCGGTGCCGCGCCTGGGCGGCGAGCCGCCGCGCGCCGCCGGGCGGACAGAGGCGGCCGCGGCGGCGACGGGGTGCCCGTTCCGGCTGCGCTGCCCTCTCGCGGTGGACCGCTGCCGGGAGGAGACGCCGCAGGCGCGTGAGGTCGAGGGGCGTAAGGTGGCATGTCACCGCGCGGAGGAGGTGCTGACCACCCCGGGCTCCCCGGCTCCGCGCGTCCCCCACGGAGGTGAGACCCCCGATGCGCCGCGTCAGTGACCTGCTCAGGACGCCCGCGGGCCGCAGGCTGACGCTCGTCGCCGGGCCCTGGGACGCCCGGGAGGTCGGCAGCGTCGTCCTCGTCGACGAGATGCGCGAACTGGCCGCGGCGGCCCCCGGCGCGCTGGCGATCCTGTCCCGTCACGCCATGCGGTCGTGCGACGTGCTCGACGCGCTGCGCCTGGCCGGACGCGGCGGCCTGGCCGGGATCGTGCTGCCCGGCCCCTCGGGCACCACACCGGAGACGGTGGAGCTGGCCAGGCGGGAGCGGGTCGCGCTGCTCGCCGGCGCCTCCGACCACTCGCTGTCGGACACCGTGCTCGGCCTCAGCGCGGCCGTACGCGCCGACCCCGGGCTGCTGCTGCGCCGTACGCGCGAGGCGATCGACGGCATCGGCGCGATGGAGGGCGCGGGCGAGGACGACATCCTGCGCGCGGCGTCCGCCTCTGTCGGGGTCGCGTACATGGTCGCCGACCTGGCCGACCCGGCGGCCAACGCGACCGTCATCCGGGTCGGCGGCCGGCCGGACGGCTACGTGTGCTGGGAGGGCGAGGACCCGGCGGCGGCGATCGTGGCGCAGGTCGTCGCGACCACGCTCGGCCGGGTGCGGGCGGCCGCGCGGGAGGCGGAGGCGGCTCGCGAGCGGGCGCTGCTGGCCCTGCTCGGCGCCAAGGACACCCGGACCGCCGTCCGCCGTGCCCGGCACGAGGGCGTGCCGGTGGACGGCTGGCACGTGGCGGTCTTCCTGCGCGACCCCGGCGGCGAGGCGGCCCCAGGGGCGGCGGATCCGGTGCTCCGCGAGGCGCGCGGGACCGCCGCCGCGCTGCCCGGCGCACTGGGACTCGGCGACGGGGGGCTTCGCGATGGGAGCCGCGGCGATGTGGGCCTCGGCGGGACGGCCGAGCTGTCCGCGCCGCCGCTGGTCACCCGGTGGCAGGACGGCGTGCTCGTGCTCCTCACCGCCGACGAGCGGACGACTCTCGGCGCCGGCCTGCCGCACCCGCCGGTCGTGGGGGCAGGGGGTTTGGGGGCAGGGGTCGGCACCTGCCAGCCGGGACCGGACGGGCTGCGCCGTACGGCGTCGCAGGCGCGGGCGGCCGCCGCACGCGCCGCGGCCGGGGAGGTCGTCAGGTTCGACCGGCTCGGGGTCCACGCGCTGCTCGCGGAGTTGAGCGGCAGCGAGAGCGCGCTGGTGGCCGCCCGCGACATGCTCGCCCCGCTGGAACGCCTCGGGGCGCTCAGCGCCCACGCGGTGCCCACGCTCAAGGCATACCTGGACAGCTGGGGCTCCCGCACCAGGGCAGCCGAGCTGCTCAGCCTGCATCCCAACGCGGTGGCCCACCGGATCAGGCGCATCGCCGAGGCGCTCGACGCCGACCTGTCCGACCCGCAGACCCGCTTCGCGCTCCAACTCGCCTGCCACGTGGTGCTCGACCACGACTGTCTCCCGGGGACAACAACGCCGATCTCGTCGTCGTGAGGACACATCGACGCGGCGCGCGGCCGCATCTACGTTGCCAGGCATGACAACGGTCATCGGAGTGGACGTCGGCGGCACCTTCACCGACCTCGTCCTGCACGACGCCGCGACCGGCGAGATCAGGGTCGCCAAACAGCCCACCACGCCGTCCGCGCCGGAACGCGGGGTCCTCGCCGCGGTCGACGCGGCGGTGCCGGCGGACCTGCTCGCGCGCTGCCGCCACTTCGTGCACGGCACCACCGTGGGCCTGAACGCGCTGCTCGAAAGGCGGGGCGCGACCGTCGGCCTCATCACCACGGCCGGGTTCCGCGACGTGCTGGAGATCCGCAGGGGCGACCGCGACGATCCCTACGACCTGTTCTGGACTCCGCCGCCGCCGCTCGTGCCGCGGCGGCTGCGCCTGGAGGTGACCGAGCGGGTGGCCGCCGACGGCTCGGTCGTACGCGACCTGGAGCCGGAGGACGTGTGGCGGGCCGCCGAGGCGTTCGCGGCCGAGGGCGTGGACGCCGTCGCGATCGTGCTCGTCAACTCCTACGCCAACCCCGCGCACGAGGCGCGGGCGGCCGAGCTGCTCAGGCAGGCCGGGTTCGCCGGGCCGGTCTCGCTGTCGCACGAGGTCTCGGGGGAATACCGGGAGTACGAGCGCACCTGCACCACGGTCGTGGACGCCTTCGTCCGCCACCGCATGGGCCCCTACCTGCACAACCTCGACCGCGAGCTGCGGGCGAGGGGTTTCGCGGGCGAGCTGCTCGTGACCCGGTCCGGCGGCGGCGCACTGGCGCTGGCCGAGGCCGCGGCCCGGCCGTTCGAGACGATCCTGTCCGGCCCGGTGGCCGGGGCCGCCGCCACCGCCCGCCTGGCCGCCTCGCTCGGCCCCTCCCTCGGCATCGGCACGGCCGTCGCCGCCGACGTGGGCGGCACCAGCTTCGACACCGCGCTCATCGAGGACGGGCGGCTCCCGCTGCTCTACCAGGGCGAGGTCGTCGGCCTGCCGCTGCAGAGCCCCTGGGTGGACGTGCGGTCGGTGGGCGCCGGCGGCGGCTCCGTGGCGTACGCCGACGCGGGCGGCCTGCTGCGCGTCGGCCCGCGCAGCGCGGGCGCCGACCCCGGGCCCGCCTGCTACCAGCGCGGCGGGACCGAGCCCACGGTGACCGACGCCGCCCTGCACCTCGGCATGATCCCCCGCGGGCACATCTCCGGCGGCATCGAACTGTCCGAGGACGCGGCGGCCCGCGCGCTGGCGCCGCTCGCGGGCCCGACCGGCATCGACGGCGTGGACGCGGTCGCGGTGGGCGTGGTCAGGATCGCCGCCGCGCACATGGCCCAGGCCGTGCGCGGCGTGACGGTGGAGCGGGGCGTGGACCCGCGCGGCGCGGCCGTCGTCGCCTTCGGCGGCGCCGGGCCGGTGTTCGGCTGCCTGCTCGCCGACGAGCTCGACGTGGACACCGTGGTCGTGCCGCCCAACGCGGGCAACTTCTCCGCCGTCGGCCTGGTGCAGGCCGACATCGTGCGGTCGGCCGCCCGCACGATGGTGCGTCCTTTGGACGACGAGGCGCTGCCGCTGGTCGAGCGGGTGACGGAGACGCTGTTCGAGCGTCTCGCGCAGCCCGGAGCCGTACGCGAGGTGGACCTCGACCTGCGCCACCGGGGACAGGAGCACACGCTGACGATCCCGGTACGGCTCGGGGAGGACGATCTGGCGGCGGTGTCCGCCCGTTTCTCCGAGGCGTATCACCGGTCCTTCGGCCACACCCTGCCCGACCCGCTGGAGATCGTCACCGTACGGGCCACCGGCAGGGTGGTCCTCGACGCGGACCGCCCGATGGTGCCGGCCCCGCCGTCCGGCGAGGGCGGGCGGGGGACGACGCGGCTGTGGTCGTTCCGCCGGGGTGCCTGGGCCGAGGCCCCGGTCGTACGGCGGGAGGACCTGGGCGGCGTGGCCGAGGGCCCGCTGCTGGTGGTGGAGCCGACCGCGACGACCTACGTGGACGCCGGATTCGCGGTGGAGGCGCACGAGAGCGGCTGTCTCATGATCACACGGAAGGACCGCCCATGACCATCGTCCGCACCCGGTACGCGGAGGTCCACCCCGGGCTGGGCGACGGCGCCGACCCCGTCACCACCGAGATCATCCGGCAGGGCCTCAACGCGGCCGCCGACCAGATGAAGCAGTCGCTGATCCGCACCGCGTTCTCGCCGATCATCTACGAGGCGCTGGACTTCGCCGTCGCCTTCTACGACGCCGACATGTGCATGCTGGCGCAGGCCCCGACGCTGCCGGCGTTCATGGGCACCCTCGGCTTCTGCGTGCGGGAGGCCGTCGAGGGAGTGGGCGGTCCCGCCGCGCTCAGCCCGGGCGACGTGATCCTCTACAACGACCCGTACGGCACCGGCTCCCACCCTCAGGACGCGGCGATGGTGGTGCCGATCTTCCACGACGACACGCTGGTCGCGTACTCGGTCATCAAGGCTCACTGGCTCGACATCGGCGGCAAGGACCCCTACTGCACGGACACGGTAGACGTCCACCAGGAGGGCACGATCTTCCCGGGTGTCAAGCTGTACGACGCCGGGCGGCTGGTCAGCGACGTCTACCGGATGATCCTGGCCAACAGCCGGATGCCGGAGATGGTCATCGGGGACATCAACGCGATGGTGGCCGGGGCGCGGACCGGGGCGGAGGCCCTCGGCGCGCTGGTGCGGCGGCACGGGCTGGACACCTTCCGCCGCTGCGTGGCCCGCATGTACGCCCACGGCGAGGCGCTGGTGCGCGGCTGGTTCGAGCGCCTGCCCGACGGCGTCTACCAGGCGTCCAGCGTCATCGACTCCGACGGCGTGAACGGCACGCCGATCCCGTTCGGCGTCCGGGTCGTCGTGGACGGCTCGTCGGTGACCGTCGACCTGACCGACTGCCCCGACCAGGCCGGCGGGCCGGTCAACTGCCCGCTGCCGTCCACGGTGGCGGCCGTCCGGATCGCGGTGGCCTTCCTCGCCGGGGCCGGCGAGCAGCCCAACGAGGGCCACTTCCGCCCGCTGGAGCTGGTCACCCGGCTCGGCTCGCTGTTCCACCCCGTGCGGCCGGCGCCCTGCTTCATGTACGGCATCCCCTCCGACCACGCCATCGAGCTGATCATCAGGGCGCTGGCCGAGGCCGTGCCCGAATCGGTGCCGGCCGCCAGCGGCGGGGACATCAACGCCCTGGTGTGGTGGGGCAACCGCGAGGCGACCGGCGAGCCGTGGGCCGACGGCGCGCCCCATCCGGTGGGCCAGGGCGCCTCACCGTCGGCCGACGGCGCGAGCGCGCTCATGTACATCTCGGAGTCGGCCACCCGCTTCACCCCCGCCGAGGTGTGGGAGGCGCGCAACCCCTGGCGGATCGAGCGGCTCGCCCTGGCCGAGGACTCCGGCGGACCCGGTCGCCACCGCGGCGGCCTGGGGCTCGACCTGTCCTTCCGCATCCTGGAGGACCAGTACCTCACCGCGGGCCTGGCCAGGACCGCGCTGGCGCCCTGGGGGCTGGAGGGCGGCCTGCCCGGCCGGCCCAACCGGCTCACGGTGGAGTATCCCGACGGGCACGCCGAGGACTTCTCGCTGAAGACGCGGATCTTCCTGCCCAAGGGCGCTGTCGTGCACCTGCGCACCGGCTCGGGAGGCGGGTACGGCCCACCCGCCGAGCGCGACCCCGAGGCCGTGCGCGCCGACCTGCGGGAGGGCTACATCACCCCTGAGCACGCCGCACGGCACTACCCGCACGCGTTCTGATCCGGCGCTCCTGACCGAGAAGGGTCACAGCGCGCGAAGGCCGCTGATCACCTCGGTCAGGATGCCGGGGGTGGGGAAGCGCGCGACGTTGGCGGGTGGGCGCACCTGCACGAGACCCTGCTCGTGGAGGTCGCCCACCAGCACCCGTACGACGCCGAGCGGCAGGTCGATCGCCGCGGCGATGTCCGCCAGCGACGCCGCGCGGGCGCACAGGCTGAGGATCATCCACTGCTCGGGACCGAGGCTCACCGGCGTGGGCCCGCCGGTCGCGGTGACGATGGCGACGAGGTCGATCTCCTGGCTGGAGGGCCGCACGCGTCCGCGGGTCAGGGCGTAGGCCGGCACGATCGGCCCGGCCTCCTCGTCCAGCCACTGGTCCTGCATGCGTTCCGTCACTTTCGGTCCTCCTCGCCGGTGTTCTCGTTTTCCTGCGGCCCCCGTGGCAGCGAGGTGAGGATGATGTCCTCCGGGGTGACCTCTCCCGCGGCGAGACGGGCGAGATCGGGATCGTTGGGGCCGACCATGAGCACGGATGGGATCAGCACGATGGCGGTCGTTCCTCCGTAGGGCGAGGGCCGCAGGGTCACGCGGATGTCCCGCCGTGCGGCCAGGCGCGCGACGACGAACAGTCCCATGCGGTCGGTGTCCGCGATGTCGAACTCCGGCGGGTTGGCCAGACGCTCGTTCAGCTCGGCGAGCCGCTCCTTGGTCATGCCGAGCCCGCGGTCCTCGATCTCGACCGCGAAGCCCATGCCGACGAGTTCGCCGCGCACCGACACGGTGGTGTGCGGCGGCGAGAAGATCGTGGCGTTCTCGATCAGTTCGGCGATGAGGTGGATGACGTCGGCCACCGCGGCGCCGTCGAGCCCGTGGTCCTCCATCGGCGGCACGTTCACCCGGGCGTAGTCCTCCACCTCGGCCGCGGCCCCGCGTACGACGTCGTACATCGGGACGGGCTTGCGCCAGGCACGGCCGGGGGCGTTGCCCGACAGGATGATCAGGCCCTCGGCGTGACGGCGCATGCGGGTCGTCAGGTGGTCGAGCCGGAACAGCTCCTCCAGCATGTCCGGGTCGGTCGTGTGGCGCTGCATGCCGTGCAGCTGGGTCCGCTGCCGGTGCAGCAGCGTCTGGCTGCGTCGCGCCAGGTTGAGGAAGACCTGGCTGACACCCCGCTGCAGGCGGGCCTGCCCGATGGCGGCCTCCACCGCGGTCTCCTGCACGGTCGAGAAGGCCCGGCCCACGTCCTGGATCTCGGCGGTCCCGCCCGCGGTCTGCAGCGGGGGCGCCTCGGTGGCCAGGTCGACGTCGTCGCCGCGCTTGAGCTTGACCAGCACGCCCGGCAGCCGCTTGTTCGCGAGGTCGAGCGCGGCCTGCCGCAGGTCGGCCAGCTCACGGGCGAGGCGTCCGCCGACCCGCAGCGAGATCAGGATCGAGGCGATGACCGCGAGGAGGCCGAAGCCTCCGGCCAGCACGGCCCGCCGCAGGATCGAGTCGGCGATCGGCGCGGCGCGCTCGGCGAGCAGGGCCGCCGCCTCGGTCTGCGCCTTCTGGAAGGACTCGGCCAGGTCGTCGGAGGTCGACTGCCACACCCGCTGCGTACGCGTCGAAAGCCTGGGGGCCTCGATGATCTGCTCTTCCTGCAGCCGCAGCCGCTGGTAGAGCGGAGTGGTGATCAGGTTGACGTGGAGCTGCCGCAGGCCGGCGTCCAGCTCGGGCAGCGCCTGGTCGATGAGGAACCGGCGGTTGCCCACGAGCTGGGTGAACAGCTTGCGTTCCTCGTCGGTGAGGCCGGACGCGCCGGCGGCCGCCTCGAGCGCCTGCTCCCGGGTCAGCAGCTCCTTGGCGTACCCGAGCGAGATCACCACGCGCGACTGCTGGTAGATCGGGATGTCGTCGATCAGCGCCAGGCTGTAGTGCATGCGGTAGATGGAGTCGCTGACCAGGTTGTAGGTCTCGATGGCACGCAGCCGCTCGGAGACCCCCTCGTCGACCTCCGCCCGGATCTCGTCGACCCGGCTGAGTCCCGCAAGCATCTCGTCGACCTGCGTACGCATGGCCGGAGTAGTGGCCGAGCGGGAGGAGTCGGACAGGGCCAGCGTGCGGAGCTTGTCCCTGGCGCTGTCCGTCCGCTGGCGCTGCAGGACCATGGCGTCGCGGCCGGCCGTCCGGTGCGAACCGAGGTATCGGGCCGTGGTCAGGCGTTCGGCCTGCAGGTCGACGATGAGGGAGTCGGCGGGCCGCCGGAGCGTGGACCACAGCGTGTTGTATGTGCGCAGACTCAGGCTCTCGCCGATCGTGACGCCTGCGGTGATCGCCCACAGGACGATCAGCGAGAAGAGCGGTACGAGCAGCAGGCCGATGAGCCGGGACCTGATCGGCCGGTCACGCCTGCGCGGACTCATGGCACCTCGCCCAGTGAGGGACAAGCCTCACATAAAACCTTTTTGCGACAGGGATAGAGACTAGCAGCGGGGTGGGTCGGATGAGGGGCCTGTGATCGATTAGCCGGAAATATCGTGTCTGATCGTGATCTTGCAGTAGCGTCGATCATGGTAGACACGGAAAGGACCCGCACGCATGCGCCGTTTACTCGTGCTGGGAGTGATGGCCGTGCTGGCCCTCGCGGGATGCGGCGGAGGTCAGGTCCCGGAGATCTCGGCCGCGAACCTTCCGTCGACGAAGGACTCGACCTTCGTCTACCTGTCCAATCTCGACATCGTCACCGACTGGGACCCCGCCAGCTCGTACTCCAACGAGATCATGGCGATGCAGAACATCTACGACTCGCTGACGACGTACAACCCCCGCACGCGCAGGGCCGCGCCACGCCTGGCCGAGCGCTGGCAGGCCTCGTCCGACGGCAAGGTCTGGACGTTCACCCTGCGTTCCGGCATGACCTTCCACACCGGGCGGCCGGTGGACGGATCCGCGGTCAAGGCGTCCATCGAGCGCACCAAGCGGATAGGGGCCGGCGCGGCCTATATCTGGGACTCCGTCCAGCAGATCACGGTCAAGGACCCGCTCACCGTGGAGTTCCGGCTCAAGTACGCCGCCCCGCTCGACCTGATCGCCTCGTCCGACTACGCCGCGTACATCTACGACACCCAGGCGGCGGGCACGGGTGACCTCAAGAAGTGGTTTCAGGCCGGCCGCGACGCGGGCTCGGGGCCCTACACGGTGGCGAGCTGGAAGAAGGGCCGGGAGAAGGAACTGCTGCTGCGCGCCTTCGACGGCTACTGGGGCGGCTGGGAGGGCCCGCACTACCGGAACGCCGAGTTCCGCGTGACGCCCGACCTCGACAGGGCCTACCGGCTGCTGCTGCGCGGCGAGGCGAGCTACGTACGGCGGTTGAACCGGACCCTGTACCAGAAGGCTCGCACCACCGCCGGGGTGCGCACGCTGCAGGTGCCGTCGTTCCAGAACATGCTCGTGCTGTTCAACACCGCCTCGGGCCCGCTGGCGGACGTACGGCTGCGCAAGGCGGTGCAGAAGGCCGTCGACTACGACGGCCTGATCGCCGCGCTCAAGGGGGCGGGGGCGCCCGCCTCCGGTCTCGTCCCCGAGGGCCTGCTCGGGCACACGCCCGGCCTCACCCAGAAGCAGGACCCGGCCGGGGCCGCCGCGCTGCTGAACGAGGCGGGGTACGGCCCGGGCGGCAGGCCCCTGCGCCTGACACTGACGTACGCGCAGGGGGACGACGACGAGGAACTGCTCGTGCGCAAGCTCAGGAGCGCGCTCGCCGAGCTGAACGTCCAACTCGATGCGAAGGCGATGCAGTGGACCCAGCAGTGGGACCAGGGCAAGTCCGCCGACCCGGCCAAGCGCCAGGACATCCTCGTCATGTACTGGTGGCCCGACTACGCCGACGCGTACTCGTGGTTCCTCAACGTCTTCCACAGTGCGGAGCCGGTGTCCTTCAACCTCACCTACCTCAAGGACAGGGACGTCGACGCGAAGATCGACCGTCTGCCGTCACTGCTGACGAACGACCGTCCCGCCGCGGAGAGGGCGTACGCCGAACTCCAGAGGAAGCTCATCGAGGAGGAGGCCGTGGTGGCGGTGCCGTGGGTGTCCAACTACCAGCGGGCCTACCTGGGCAACGTCCAGGGGTACACCGACAACCCGGCCTACCCCAACGTCGTCTTCGTGCACGAGCTCATCCCCGGCGGCTGAGCCGCTCAGCCCCGGAGGCTGCGGCTGACTCCGCCGCAGAGGGGACTGCGGGCGGCGCGGGACCGCCGGGGTCCCGCGGGCTCGTCGAGGTGAGCGAGCATGGACTGCGCGGCCACGGCGTCCGACAAGATCCGCTGCGCCTGCTCACCGTCGGGAAGCTGCCCGTGCTCGGCCAGTTCGTGCTGGAGGAAGGTGAGCGGCACCGGGTGCCCGGCGCCGTCAGCCGCCACGGTGGCGCGAGCGGCGGTCAGCAGAGCGAGGTAGTGCGAGCGCAGGATCGCCTCGCGCGTTCGCAACTGCTCCAGGTCGTCGAGCAGTGAGTGCGCGAGCTCGAGCAACTCGCTCGGCCGCGGCGGCTCGGCGGTGATGTGGGCACGGATGTCATCGAACTCCGACCGCATGATGATGGCCACCTCCAGCGACGAAAGTCCGGGCGGCCGGGTTGGCGCCGTACGGGGACTTCCGCATCGTCTTCGTAGCGCGGGGCGATTGCGAGCGGCTTGACGTTCGGTTGCGTGGGACGACGACGGCCACTTGGAGCCGTCGCGGAACGCGAGGCCGACGGCCATGCGCGGCTGTCGTCCCTCACGTCGTGCCTCCCCGATCGTCCGTGCCGTGCCGGCTGATCGCCGCGGCGCTAAGTAGATGCCTGAGAGACGGATCTGGTTGTCCCCGCTTGCTCGCCCGTTTTGCCGCGTACGGGAGCCGGGGCACGCTCCCGGCCCCGACCTGCGGGAACAGCCGCCGTGGGCTGGTGTGTTGGACGACCGGACGCCCGGGCCGGGCCGGCCCCGGCGGGGAATAGCCCGCGCCGTGGGGGCGTTGTTCTCGAACCGGGTCATGGCGGTGCCGGACCCTGGTAATCTTGTGGTGTCGGCGCGGTTCGGCGCACTCCTCTTCGATCACTTCGGTGGTTGTCTTGTGTGTGCGCGGGCTGATTGTCGGCGACTCCTCGCACTTTTCGATCTTCTGGATCCGGTGGTTTTGCGTCGGGCTGGGGGTTCGGGTAAGTTAGAGGGGTTGCCCCGGAAACGGGGTGGTCGAATTCCTGTCGGTCGGCGGGTTTCGGGTCAAATAAGTCCCGATGGGGCGGATTTGACACGGAAGAGCCGGTCGGGAAGAATTAAGACCAGCAAGACAAAAGAAAAACAAACGGTGAAACGCCCCGGAGTGCGGGACCTTCTTCAAAGGGTTTCGGGTGATGGTGGTCGC
>NZ_VDMA02000022.1 GCF_006334915.2 Microbispora catharanthi | reverse complement strand
CGCGCCGCCGCCGACGCCGGCGACACCACCGCGCTGGACGGCCTGGCACGGAAGCGGGGCGACCACGAAGGCGCAGAACGCCTCGCCCGCGCCGCCGCCGACGCCGGCGACACCACCGCGCTGGACGGCCTGGCACGGAAGCGGGGCGACCACGAAGGCGCAGAACGCCTCGCCCGCGCCGCCGCCGACGCCGGCGACACCACCGCGCTGGACGACCTGGCGCAGGTGCGGGAGCAGGCGGGCGACCACGAAAGCGCAGAACGCCTCGCCCGCGCCGCCGCCGGCACCGGCGACGCCAGCATGCTGTTCGACCTGATGCGGAAGCGGGAGCAGGCGGGCGACCACGAAAGCGCGGAACGCCTCGCCCGCGCCGCCGCCGACGCCGGCGACGCCTTGGGGCTGCGGGAGCTGGGGTGGAACCGGAAGCAGGCCTTCGACTACGAAGGCGCCGAACGATTCGCCCGGGCCGCCGTCGACGCCGGAGACACCTCCGCGCTGCACGACCTGGCGCAGGTGCGGGAGCAGGCCGGCGACCACGAAGGCGCAGAACGCCTCGCCCGCGCCGCCGCCGACACCGGAGATATCAGCGTGCTGGACGACCTGGCGTGGAAGCGGGAGCAGGCCGGCGACTACGAAGGCGCCGAACGTCTGTACCAGGCGATCGCCGACACCGGCGACACCACGGTGCTGCGGGAACTGGCGCGGGTGCGGGAGCAGGCCGGCGACCACGAGGGCGCGGAACGATTCGCCCAGGCCGCCGTCGACGCCGGCCTCGGCTACGTGCTGTACGACCTGACGCAGATGCGGGAGCAGGCCGGCGACCACGAAAGCGCAGAACGCCTCGCCCGCGCCGCCGCCGACACCGGCCACACCTCCGCGCTGCGGGACCTGGCGCGGAAGCGGGACCAGGCCGGCGACCACGAAAGCGCAGAACGCCTCGCCCGCGCCGCCGCCGACACCGGCGACGCCACCGCGCTGTACGACCTGGCCATGCGGCGAGTGCAGGAGGGAAAGGGGGGCCGGTGGGCAGACCTGGTGCGGTTCGGGCTGGAGGCGGATGGGTCGGCTGCCGGACCATGGTGAGGCGTACGACCGTGTACAACCACGTTCCCGGCCTCCGCTCGATGGGCCGTCACCCCGCCGACGCCGACGGCGTGGGCCGGCAGCGCCGGACGTGTCAGGACCGCCGGATCGCGGTGACGTCGAACTCCAGCAGCACCTTCGGGCTGATCAGGGCCGTGGTCGCGGCGTTCCAGTTCACGCCCCAGTTGGTGCGGTCGATCGTGAGGCGACCGGCGAAGCAGACCTGGAGGGCTCCCCGCGGGTGGTGCTCGACGCCGGTCAGCTCGAACTCCACGGTCACCGGCCTGCTCACGCCACGGATCGCGAGGTCGCCGGTGACCTCGAAGCCGGCGCCGGGGGCCCGCTCCACCGAGGTTGAGGTGAAGGTGATCTCCGGGTGGTCGTCCACCCGCAGGAACCTGCCGCGCAGGTGCGCGTCACGTTGCGCGTTGCCGGTCCGAATGCTGTCGGCATGGACGACGAGCCGGACGTCGGACTTCGACGGATCCTCGCCGTCCAGGTGCACGCCGCCGCCGAACTCGTCGAACCGCCCGCGCACACGGGTGGCCATCGTGTGCCGGGCGACGAACTCGATCCGCGTACGCGCGGTGTCGAGGACGTAATCACCGGTCAGCTCGCTGAATTCGGTCGTTGTCGACATGCCTGATCACTCCTGAGGGGAAACGTGGCCGGTCCTTGGGTTCGGATGGAGGCCGAGCGCGGGGAGGCGATGCCACAACCGCATGGTGCTCGTCTTCAGCAGTACGACGACACAGCACCGTGGAGTGTGAGGTGGGAGCTGCCGCATGCCCGGCGACCGCATGAGTCTTTCGAGGTAGGGCGGCAGCGGCCGGTCATGACGAGGAGCGACGCGCAGCGGATTCCGGAGCTGGAGCTGGAGCTGTTGAACCGTGGACCGCGCCCGCTCGCAGCGGATAGAGGAGGAAGCAGCAGAAGGCCGGCGCCAGCACGGCCAGGGGCACCAGGCCCATCATCAGCCGGACGCCGGTCACGACGGAGGCCGACTGGACCGCCGCCCCGATGTGGTAGCCCGATCGGGACAGCACGACGGTGATGACCACGGCCTGCAGGGACACCGCCCAGCGGACGATGAACCCGTTCGTCCCGAAGTACATCCCCTCGCGGCGGGCGCCCGTCTTGCGCTCGTCGTCGTCGATCACCTCGGCGAGCAGGATCTCCAGCAGCACCAGCATGCCCGCGATGCCGACGCCGATCGCGGCCCCGGTCACCGCCGCGAGGGCGAGGCTCCCGACGAACAGGAACGGCACGAGCGCCGCGCCGTACACGACGATCGCGGCGAGGACGGCGCGGCGCGGGCCGATCCGGGTGGTCACCCGGCTCCACACGTAGACCATCGGGATCGCGGTGACGAACACCGCGCCCAGGATGACGGTGTTGGCGGAGTCGGCCTCGCCCAGGGCGTACTTGGTGAAGAACGGGATCCCCGCCTGCAGCAGGGCGAAGGTCAGCTGCAGCAGGAAGCCGCCGGTGACGTACGTGACGAAGGAGCGACGGGTCGACGCCCAGGTGGTCGACGTAGTAGAAGGTGGCGAAGGTCGCGAACGCCTGGCTGAGCAGGTTGACCGACAGGTTGCCCGACCCGTAGGCCAGCACCTGTCCGCGCCTCATCAGGCCCTCTGGGCCGTGCGCAGGTCGGACCAGCCGATGAGGCGGACGCCTTCCTCGGCGATGGCGCGGCGGACCTCCGGATCGGTGAACAGCCGCAGCTCCATGCCGCGTTTGGCGTGATGCGGCATGATCTGCCGGAGCTCGCCGGTCTCCTCGAACGGGTGGATGTAGATCTCGGTGACACCGGGGCGCAGCGCCCGGATCAGCCCGATCATGTCATTTCTGACGCTCTCGTACGTCTCCCCCTCCGCCAGTTCGAAGGGCAGCGTCCACAGCCGGTCGAGGATCACCACGCCCGCCGCGTCGGCGGCCTCGGCTCTCGCCCGCGCGAACGGTTCCAGCTCCTCCGGCAGGCCCATGCCGTCGAGGGTCCGGGGCAGCCGGAACGGCAGGCCGTGCTCCGCGCACGCCTTGAAGACGACGTCGAGGAAGTCACGGCCGGTGGCCAGGCCGTACAGGCTGCCCATGTGGTTGTCGGCGTGCGATGGGTCGAGGCCGAGGGCGACGGCCCTGCGGATCTGCGCGTCGATCTCCGCGCGGACCTCCTCGGGGTCGGCCCGCTCCTCCACGGTGCGGCAGTCGGCCGGGAAGTAGCCGGCGTCGTCCACGAGCGAGGACACCGCGCGGTCGCGGGTCACCGGTCCCCACCGATATCCCTCCCACTCGCTGGTGAACGTCAGGTGGATGCCCACGTCGTAGCCGCCCGCGACGGCCGTACGGACCGCGTCGGGGGCCCACGGGCACGGCGTCATCACGGTCGCCGAGCTGATGGCGCGGGCGGCGAGCAGTGCGGTGATGCCGGTGTTGGCCGCGCGGCACATGCCGTAGTCGTCGGCGTTCACGATCAGCAGCCGGTCGCCCGGCCCGGCGCCGAGCCGTCGTGCGAGGTTCACGTGATGTCCCCTTTCCCTGACCCGGTGAGGTCCGTGTCGTACGGTCCCCCGGTCGTCATGTCGTGCGGCCGCCCGCCCATCACGGCGGCGAAGGCGCGTTCCCGCGCGCGATGACGGGCGAGCCAGGCCGCGCCGCGCAGCACCGCGTCCCCGGAGACGCCGCTCGCGATGATCCTGATCGGCAGCGGCGCGGCGTCCCTGGCCAGGTGGCGGCGGATGCGGCCGAGCAACAGGTCGGCGCTGGCGCCGAACGCTCCGCCGAGCACGAACAGCTCCGGCTCGATCACGAGGGCGATGGACGCCGCGACGTGGGCGATCCTGCGGGCGGTCGCGTCGACCACGGCGAGTGCCCTCTCGTCGCCGCCCCTGGCGCTCTCGAAGATCTCCTGCGGGGACGGGCTGCCCTCGATTCCGGCCTGCCTGGCCTGTTCGGCGATGCGGCGGGCGCCGAGCACCTCCGTGCCGAGTTCGGTCGCGGGGTGGGGCAGGAATCCGACCTCGCCCGCTCCCCCGGCGAAGCCCCGGTGCAGCCGGCCGCCGAGCACGATCCCGGCGCCGAGGCCGACCCCGACGCCGAGCAGGACGAAGTCGGCGACGCCGGCGCACGCGCCGAACCGCTGCTCGGCGACGGCGGCGAGGTTGACGTCGTTCTCCAGCAGCAGGGGCACGGACAGGTCGCGCTCGATCACCTCGGCCAGGCCGCGGCCGCCCTGCGGCAGCCCGTAGGCCCGCCTGACGGTGCGGCCGTCGCGCGCCACGACCGCGGGGACGCCGACGACGGCCTGGCCGATGTCGCCCGGCCCGGTCCCGGCGCGTTCGGCGCACTCGGCGGCGAGCGCGGTCACCGCCGCCGCCGTGTCGGCCACCCTGCGGCGCGGCGCCCGGGTCTCCGCCTGGGCGAGCGTCTCCCCCGCCGCGTCGACCAGGACGGCGCGGATACGCAGGTGGCCGATGTCGACCCCGAGCGCGAGCGCGCAGCGGGGGGCGATCCGGTAGAGGGTCGCCGCGGGCCCGCGACGGGTGGTGTCGGCGCCCGCCTCCTCGACGACCCCGCGCGCGACGAGCTCGCGCAGCGCCTGGGCGACGGTGGTCTTGGACAGGCCCGTGGCCCTGGTGATCTCCGGCCGGCCCAGCGGCCCCTCACGGTCGATGACGTCGAGCACGGCGCGGGCGTTGATCGACCAGAGCAGGCCCTGCGGCCCGGCCAGGTAGTTCCCGCTCACGCTCACCTCGCGACCCGGCCCGAGTAGGTCGGAAAGTTTCCTACTCAAGGGTGAGCCGTTTCTATCCGATCGGCGGCCCCGCGACAAGACCGCTACCGTTCTTGGAAGGCAGAAAGGGGATCATCGTGAGTAATGCCGAAACGGGCGACATTCCGTTCGGGGCCCGAGTACGCGGCTGCCTGCTCGGCGGGGCCGTCGGCGACGCCCTCGGCGCGCCCGTGGAGTTCGACTCGATCGCCGCCATCCGCCGCGACCACGGCAGGGCGGGGCTGACCGACCTGGCGCCCGACTGGCGCGGCGAGACCGGCCTGGTCACCGACGACACCCAGATGACGCTGTTCACCGTCGAAGGGCTGATCCGCGCCGACGTGCGCGTCAGGGAGAGAGGAATCGGCGGCGGTGAGGTGCAGGTGGTCCGCCACGCCTACCTGCGCTGGCTCGACACGCAGGAGCACCGCGTGCCGCCGCCCGCCGACGGCCTCGTCCGCACCGGCCGGCTCCGCGAGCAGACCTGGCTCTACTCCCGTCGCGCGCCCGGCAACGCCTGCGTGTCCGGCCTGCGCGCCGACCTCGGCCCGCTCGCGGCCCCCGGCAAGCCCGGCTCCAAGGGCTGCGGCACCGTCATGCGCTCCGCCCCGTTCGGACTGGCCACCCGCGACCCGCGGGCGGCCTTCACGCTCGCGGCCGGCTGCGCCCAGATCACACACGGGCACCCCACCGGTTATCTGGCGGCCGGCGCCTTCGCCGCGCTGGTCTGCTTCCTGTCCCAGGGCACGCCGCTCGCCACGGCCGTACACGACACCCTCGGCCTGCTCGCCGAGCGGCCCGCACACGAGGAGACCACCGCCGCGATCGAGGCGGCGGTCGCCCTGGCCGGTGCGGCGGAGCCGTCGCCCGAGGCGGTGCAGACGCTCGGCGGCGGGTGGGTGGCCGAGGAGGCGCTCGCCATCGCGGTCTGCTGCGCACTGGCGAGCGGCGACGACATCGAGCGGGCACTGCTGCTGGCCGTCAACCACTCCGGCGACAGCGACTCCACCGGCTCCCTCTGCGGCAACCTCCTGGGCACGGTGTACGGCGACGCGGCCCTCCCCGGGCGCTGGGTGTCCCGGCTTGAGGGCAGGGACACCGTCATCGAGCTCGCCGACGACTTCACCACCCAGTTCACCGGCGGCCGCCTCGACCGCGACAAATACCCCGGCTGCTGACCCCGCCACCTGATTCGGCGCAAACGGCATAGCGGCGTCGCCTACCTGCACAACGCGAACGACCCGGATATCCACGACCTCTACGACCGCGTGGAGGACGAGCGGACCCGTCTGTGTAGCCAGAGCCGTCGCGGTCGGTTCGTCGACTACCTGCGCGCGCAGTTCGCGCCCGAACCCGGTGCGCGCGCCGCCGACAGTCTGCTGGCGTCGGCGATCCGGCCTTCCGGGCAACTGCTGAAGGTGGCCGCGGCCGAGATCAAGATCGGGACCGGTTCGTCCTGCTGGACCGGCAGCGCCTGGAGTACGAAATCGTGCTGCACGCGGTGGAGAAGGCCAGGGCCGCCGACTCCAAGAGGAACACCTACAAGGTGCTGCTCACCCGCGGCATGATCGGCACGGCGGTCTACTCCGTCGACGCCAGGACGCAGGACTTCCTCGCCACCCTGCTTGATCGATAGGGTGGCCCGGCGCCCATGTTCACGGCGCCGCTTGACGGTCCCGACGCTGCACGCCGAGAACGAGCTCATGACCCTCATCACCCTGAGACAGGCCGCGATCCGCTTCGGCATCCCGCTCGCCGGCCTGCGGAAAGTCGCGGCCGCCGGGTTGCTTCCGGCGATCACCCGGCACGGCGGCAAGCCGGTCATCCCCTCGGACGTGGCGCGGCGAATCGCGACTCGCTCCGCTGTCGCGCCACACCACCTCATGCCCATCACACCGGGCACGACCAGAATGGCGGTGTTGCGAGTCGACGTCGCGAAGCCGGTCCCGGACGAGGACCGGCCCTTCATCGGCTTCCACGCCGATCTGACACCTGCGGAACTGCTGGAAGCGCTGCGTGGGTGGTGGGTGGGGAATCCGGCGAGAATCGCGGAGGCCGGCGTCCTCCCCGTCACGCTCGGCGGGTTCGTCGTCGCCGTACTGACAGGCCTGAGCGGCTGGGACAGCAGAGTGACCGACGACGGTGTGACGCGTCACCGTTTCGACGCACGACTGGCCGGCTACATCAGGGACCTCGACGCCCCCGTTAACGTGGTCGGGAGCGGCACGGCTGACGACCTGCGAATCGCCGAGCTCCTTCTCGGCAAGCCCCTCCCGTCCACGTCAGGCGGCCCCATCGCCTACGTGACCCTGCCGGCTCACGAACGCACTCTGTCCCGATAGTCGTCAGGGCCCGCGGGGGCGGTCAGGGGGCCATCATGGGACGCGTGATCGAAGAGCGACGTCTTCCGGGCGGGAACACGAATGGGGCGGTCCGGGTCGGCGACACGGTGCGCCGTGTCCCCGGCCCCTGGACGCCTGCCGTGCACGCGTTGCTCCGGCATCTGGAGGACGTCGGCTTCGACCGGGCCCCGCGTGCACGAGGGTTCGACGACCAGGGGCGGGAGGTCCTCTCGTACCTGCCGGGAGAGGTGGTCGGGACCGCGCGGCCGTGGCCCGCGTGGGTGCACAGCGACGACGCGCTCCGTCAGGTGGCCGGCTGGCTGCGCGACTTCCACACCGCGGTGGCGAGTTTCGTCCCTCCGCCGGACGCGGTCTGGCGCGAGGGAGGGACCTGGCGACCCGGCCTGATCGTCGGCCACAACGACGCGGCGCCGTACAACGCGGCGTGGGCCGACGGGCGCCTCGTCGGTTTCTTCGACTGGGACTTCGCCGGTCCGGTCACCCAGGAGTGGGACCTCGCCTTCACCGCCTTCTCCTGGGTGCCGCTCCACGCCCGCCATGTGGTGGCGGCGGAGGGGTTCACCGCGTTCGCCGAGCGGCCCCGGAGACTGCGGCTGTTCCTCGACGCCTACGGCTGGGACGGCCCGGCCGGGCGGTTCGTCGAGACCGTCCGCCAGCGGGTCGGCGCCTCCGCCGACGGCATCCGGCGGCTCGCGGCGGCGGGCGACCCGGCGTACCGGAAGATGGTCGGCAACGGCGTCGACAGGTCATTGGACACGGCGGTCGAGGAACTGACCGGCTTCCCCGGCGAGTGAGACCGGTGCCTGCGGGTCCGCCGCACAGGTGTTCGCTGCTAGAGGCGGGGCCAGGGCCGCCCGGCGAGGTGTTCGATGTCGGTGTTGAACCGCCTCAGGTAGGCGGCGAAGGCCGTGACGTCCTCGGCTGTCCAGCCGGCCAGCACCTTCTCCAGACCGAGGATGTTCTTCTCGCGCTCCTCACCGAGCCACCGCTCGCCCTCCTCGGTCAGGCGGAACTTGCGGGCGATGCCGCCGTCGGGGTCCGGGATCCGTTCCACCAGCCCGGCGCGCAGCAGGGCCGAGGTGTGCCGGTTGAGGGTGGACACGTCCAGCCCGAAGGCGTCGCTGAGCTGGCCTATGGACATCGGGCCCGTGACGTGGATGCGATTGAGCAGCAGGTAGGCGCTGCGGTCGAGGTGCCGGTGCCGCCCGAGCAGCATGGTCTCGAACTCGATGAGATGCGTGGGCTTGTCCATGCGGTTCCTTCTCGTACAGATATGTGCACCCTACACGAATTGTGCATGTAACACATGGTGTGTAGGGTGCACATCGTTTTGCCCATCGATTCGAGGGAGACCCACGTGGGAGGCTCCACGTCCGCCGCTCGCCCCGGCGGCATCGTCAGCGTGATGGCGGTGGCCGGCATCGTCGCCTCGCTGATGCAGACCCTGGTGGTGCCGCTGATCGGCGAGCTGCCGAACCTGCTGCGCACCACCGCGTCGAACGCCTCCTGGGTGATCACCGTCACGCTGCTCGCGGGAGCGGTCACGACTCCGGTCACCGGCCGGCTCGGCGACCTGTACGGCAAGCGCCTCATGATGCTGGTCTGCTCGGTGCCGCTGATCGCCGGCTGCGTCGTCTGCGCGCTGGCGGGCTCCCTGACCCCGATGATCGTCGGAAGAGGTCTGCAGGGCATGGGCATGGGCTTGATCCCCCTCGGCATCAGCGCCCTGCGCGACCTGCTGCCGCCCGAGCGGCTCGGCCCCTCCATCGCGCTGCTGAGCTCGTCCATGGGGATCGGCGGCGCGCTCGGTCTGCCGATCGCGGCGGCGGTCGCCGAGTACGCGAGCTGGCGAATGCTGTTCTGGGGCTCGGCGGCGCTGAGCGTGCTGGTCGCGGTGCTGATCTGGCTCCTGGTCCCGGCCACGCCAGCCCGGGCTTCCGGCCGGATCGACGTCGCCGGTGTGCTCGGCCTGGGCGCCGGGCTGGTGTGCCTGCTGCTGAGCGTCTCCAAGGGCGCCGACTGGGGCTGGGCGAGCGGCACCACACTCGGCCTGCTCTTCGCGGCACTGGTCGTGTTGCTGCTGTGGGGCTGGTGGGAACTGCGCGTCAACGACCCGCTGGTCGATCTGCGCGTCACCGCGCGGCGGCAGGTCCTGCTGACCAACCTGGCCTCGATCGTGGTCGGCATCTCGATGTACGCCCAGGCGCTGATCGTCATGCAGATCCTGCAGCTCCCCGCGGCCACCGGCTACGGTCTGGGCCAGTCGATGCTGGCGGCCGGCCTGTGGATGGCTCCTTCCGGCCTGATGATGATGGCCGTCTCGCCGCTGGGCGCCCGCCTGTCGGCCGCCCGCGGCCCCAAGGTCACCCTGATCGCCGGCAGCCTGGTCATGGCGCTCGGGTACGGCTCCTCGATCGTCCTGCTGGGCTCCACCTGGGGTCTGCTGATCGTCACCTGCGTGTGCAGCATCGGCGTCGGCCTGGCCTACGGGGCGATGCCCGCCCTGATCATGGCCGCGGTCCCCCGCTCCGAGACCGCCGCCGCCAACAGCTTCAACACGCTGATGCGCTCCATCGGCACCACCGTCTCGGCCGCGGTGGTCGGCGTCGTCCTGTCGCAGATGACCATCCGGCTGGGCGGGCACGTCCTGCCGTCGGAGGGCGGTTTCCGCGCCGGGATGCTGATCGGCTGCGCCGCCGCCCTCGTCGCCGCCGCCGTCACCCTGGCTCTCCCCGCACGCCCGGTGGGCCGTATGGCCGGTCACGACGTCCTCGCCGAGCCCGTCACCGCCACGAAGCCCTGACCCCGGCGGCCTACCGGCGCCGCGACTCCACCGAGGGCGCCTGACCGTCAGTGATCCTTCGTGCCGGGCGTCTCGGCGAAACGGCGCGTGGCCACGAGCGCGGCCAGATCCGGCGCGAGGCGAAGCTCGGCCGCGTCCAGCCCCGGGTGGCCGAGCCAGTGCATCCGCGCCTGGTCGACGGCGCCGTCGAACCGCGGCGGCCAGTGCCGAGCCGGGGTCAGGTCGTCGATGACCAGCGTGCCTCCCGGCCGGAGCAGCCGGTGCGGATCGGCCGGCTGCTCACCGCTCTTGCCCTGGCCGCCCCCGTCGAGCACGAGCAGGTCGTACGGCCCGTCCCGATGGATCTCCCGCCAGTCACCGCGGATGACCGTGACCTGCGGGTGATCGATGAAGACCTGGGCGGCCAGGGACGCGCGACGTGCGTCCCGTTCGACGCTGACCAGCCGGGCCCCGGGCCGGGCGCCCGAGGCCAGCCATGCCAGGCCCACTCCGCACCCGGCGCCGGTCTCCCCGATCGTCTCGGCGCCGCCCGCCAGGGCGTACAGCAGCCGCCCCTGCTCAGGCCGGCACGAAGGAGCGAAGCCCGCCTGCCGGGCCACCTGGACCGCACGCCCGACCAGCGGAGGCAACCCCGCGAGATCGGCGTAGGCCGCCGTACCGTCAACCGACATCGCCCCAGGTTAGGCCGACCGACGTCGTTTCCCTAGTACTCCAGCGGCAGATCGTGATCCGGGCGACCGGACGACCTGGTTGGCGGCTGGTCGCGAATGGCCGGGGAGACCCACGAGGTCGAGGGCGGGGCCGGCGAGACAGCAGCACCGCTTCGGAGATCGGGCGGCGATCAGTTCGTGACGGATCCGGTCTGCCAGGCGAGGCGGAGCCGCTCTGCGGCATCGGTGGCTTGGCGAAGACCCGCCTGGTAGGCCGGTTCCCAGGCCGTCCGGTCGTTCAGGTCCGAGCCGAATGCGCGTATCGATGCCGGATCGGGCTCGATGGTCACCACTGTGTGCGCCCCGGCGACCGCCAGCTCCTGGTGGAGCAACTCGCGGGGAAACAGGTGCGCCTGCGGGTCGATCACCACGAGCGTGCGGGCTCCGGCCGCGAGTCCGGCGTTGGTCGCCGACCGCAGGGAGCCGTCCATGTATCGGCGGCCGTTGATGGTGATCGGTGGGTAGATGCCCGGGAAGGCCGTGCTTGCCGCCACGGCGGTGGGCAGCGGTGCGCCACTGGCACGGTCGAAGACCTCCTGCTCGCCGGTCTCGGCGTCCAGCGCGGTGATGAGCAGCTGCCGGTCCGGCCATCGGTCTGCGCCGGCCATGGCGCGCATCCGGGCGACATGCGCCTGCTCGGGGCCGGTCTCGGCGGCGAGCGCGATCTGGCCCACTCGGCGCCGCGCCTCGTCCGGGTTCGAGGCGGCACTGCCGAGCACCGCGAACGCCTCGCCCAGCCGGCGCCCGTCCACCTGGGGAGGAGTGCCGCCGGAGCCGGCAGGGCGCACTGGGGTGGCGAGCCGGTCGGGGTCCTGGCCGGTGGCCAGCAGTGCGGCGATGATCGCGCCGGCCGAGGTGCCGACGATCAGATCGGCCTCGCCGAGATCCACCCCGCCGCGGCGCAGTCCGCAGGCAAGCCCAGCCATCCAGGCCGTGCCGACGAGACCTCCGGCGCCCAGTACGAGTGCCCGGTCGAGCGAGTGCATGACTGCCTCCTCCCATTATTGAAACAGTCGTACCATATACTGACGTAGGCTCAGATCGGCGCTGGCGAGAGGATGATCCACCGTGGGGCGACCCCCAGATCCCGCCCGACGGGAGGCCACGCTGGCGCGGGCGACCGATTACGTACTGGCGCACGGCCTGGCCGGGTTGAGTCTGCGGCCGCTGGCCGCGGCTCTCGATACCAGCCCGCGGATGCTGCTCTACGACTTCGGCAGCAAGCAGGAGTTGGTATCTGCCGTCCTTGCCGAGGCCCGCCGCCGCGGTGCGACACGGTTGGCCGAGAACCTCCCGCCGGAGGCGGGCTCTCCGGAGGAACGCCTGCGCGGCATCTGGGCCTGGATCAGCGCACCCGAGCGCGCCCCGTACGTCCGGCTGATCTTCGAGGTGCACGCCGACGGCCTGGCTCACCCCGAGAAATACCCGGACCAAGCCAAGGCGATCACGAACTGGTTCGACACCCTCGGCGCGACGTTCCGCGACATCGCCACCACCCCTGACGACACCGTCACTCCCACCTTGGTCATGGCCGTGATCCGGGGCCTCCTGTTCGATCTGACGACCACCGGCGACCGCCACCGCACCGACCGCGCCCTGGACCGCTTCTGCGAACTCCTCCGGCATTGAATGAAGACAAACGATCACGCGGTGGCAGCGCCTGCCGAACCGGGCCAAGTGGGACGCCGACGCCGTCCGTGACGACCTGCGCGACTACGTGCCGAGCACCTGCACGACGACCAGGCGGTACTCGTGGTCGACGAGACCGGCGACCTCGCCAGCCGCCGCCAGGCCCGATCCAAGCGAGCCACTATGAACGCCGAGCCGCAGCCCCAGCATGATCACGATCTACCGCTGGAGTACTAGTAGAAGCAGGCGCGGCGGGGAAGCATGCCGGACGCCTTGATCACGACCGTCATGTGGCCGGACGGGGGTATGTCTGCCCCGGGACACTCCTGGGGCGAGGGGCCATCGGCAAGTCGCGGGAGCGCCCGATGGGGGGAGAAAAGGAGGATGAGCGCGGCCAGCGGCACTCCAGCCGTCGTGATCCAAATGGCTGTACGGAGATCGAAGACAGTTCCCAGCCATCCGCCGAGCAGAGCGCCCAGCGGAATTGTTCCGTAGTTGAGGAAAGCCGTGCTCGCCGAGAGACGCCCGAGAAGCTCCGGCGGGCAGTAACGTTGCTGAAAGCTCGCCTTGATGACGTTGCCGACCACGACGCCTGCTACCACGCAGAATCACCCCGTGGCGAAGAGAAGGAGCCCGGCTCCGGCAGAGGCGGCCGGGATGAGCAGCGAGAAGATCGCGAACCCGAGCTCGAACAGCAGCATCGCGCGGGCGGTCCCGATCCGGTCGGCGACCCGGCGCGCGACGAATGCCCGGGCGACACCTCCCGCGCTGGCGGCTGCGATGAGCCCGCCGACCGCTCCGGGCGCCAGGCCCACGGCATGGACGAGGAAGACGACCTGGATCGACTGATAGCCCATGAGGGCCAGGTTGGAGGCAGCCCCGAACAACGTCAGCGTGCGGAGCCAGGGATCCCGGGCGACCAGTCGCAATCCTTCGCCGACTTCGTCGAGCAGAGCTTTAGAGCGGACGGCCCTCCTTTCGCGGCGTGGCTCGCGCTTGCGGATGCTCGCGACGCAGAGGAGGGAGAAGAGAAAGGTCGCCGCGTTGGCGAACATCGCGCTGACCGCGCCTACCGTCTGCCCGATCAGGCCGGCGGAGCCGAGGCCGGCGATCTGGGCGGCCGACGCACTGCCGTGCAGCTTCGCGTTGCCTTCGAGTTGGTCTGCGGGGGTCAGAATGCTGGGAAGGTAGGCGGTGTAGGCGGTCTGGAAGAACACGGCGGCAGTGCCCGTCAGCAGCGCGATGACCACCAGCAGGCCAACGTTCAGGTGGCCGGTCCACTCCGCGACCGGAACCACGGAGAACAGCAGGAAAGACACCGCGGCAGCGGTCAGCATGACGGGCCTGCGACGCACCCGATCTACCCACGCTCCGACCGGGAGACCGATGACCAGCCACGGGCAGCCAGGCCGAGGCGCTTAGTACCCCGACCTCCCATGTGGTGGCGTGCAGGGGCGAGACGGCGATCAGGGGCATCGCCACGGCGGTGACGGAGGCGCCGAACTTCCCCGTGGTCTCTCCACACCA
The DNA here is from genome assembly GCF_006334915.2 of Microbispora catharanthi. Taxonomy (GTDB): domain Bacteria; phylum Actinomycetota; class Actinomycetes; order Streptosporangiales; family Streptosporangiaceae; genus Microbispora; species Microbispora catharanthi. Next base: position 141,230 of record NZ_VDMA02000022.1, on the reverse strand, counting down.
CAGCAGACGAAAGTCCCGATCGCGACGCAGGAGACTGACAGGTATCTCATGGCTCATCCGTTTCCCCGCTCTTTGCGGGGGAACGACTGGATCTGCACGATGATCGGCAGCGCCCCAGGCGCTGCCTCCGCACCGGGCTCGGGAGTGTGACGCGCGATCACGGCCATCAACTCGTCGTTGAGCGACTTGAGCTGTGCCGGCGTCATCCGCAGGTCCCGCCAGTCGGAGATGGCGCCGGCGCGCTGCCAGTCGCCGTCCCAGCTCTCGCTCAGGTAGTTCCGGCTGAAGTACTGCTGCACCAGCTCGTGCATGTAAATCGACAGGGCACCCCTGGTGTCGGGGTCATCGTGGAATTCAGCGGTCTCCAGGACCTTCGTGTCCTCGACGACTCTCCACCAGCGCTCGCGCTTGGTGCCGCGGCCCGTCTCCTCTTCGATGAACCCGTGCTGGGCAAGGTGCCGCAGATGCCAGCTCACGGTGCCGGTGTTCTCGCCGAGGCGTGCCGACGGTCCCGTGGCGGTGGCCGGGCCGTCGAGGGTCAGCATCTCCAGAATGCTCATGCGCAATGGGTGCGCCAGGCCTCGCAGGCTGCGGGCGTCAAGGCGCCGTACGGGCTTGTGTCGGGCCGCCGCCTTTGGTTCCACTTCGTCGCTCATGCCGACAGGCTGTGTTGCAGAGAACACTTTGCATAGGACTCTCTGCACCATAGTCTGCAGCGCTGCCCCACGCGGCTGATCAACCTGAGGTCATCGGATCCGAGCTGGTCGGCAGCCTTTCGTGGCCTCGGGCACCGAACGCCCAGATCGACGCACTCATCCATCTCCAGCCGCAAGGTTCGTCGTCGAGGGCTGGAACGGCACCAAGCCGGGCGGCGGGGATGGCGCGGTTGCCTAGTTGACATTGCTAGAAATTTCAGTCATGTTTGAAATAACTAGCCAACAGTATGGAGTAGGCCATGGAACACGTGACCTTCAACAGCCTCGGCACCCGCTGCGCGGGCGATCTCTACCTGCCCGAGACGAGTGACCCGGTCCCCGGGCTGGTGCTCGGGCACAGCGGGGTGATGGTCAAAGAGGCGCTGGCGTTCTTCGCGCCGTACTTCGTGAAGGCCGGTTTCGCGGTGCTGGCCATCGACTATCGCACGGTCGGCTCGAGCGAAGGCGAGCCGCGCGGCCTGGACTACCCGGAGCGGCAGGTGGAGGACTTCCGCAGCGCCGTGTCCTACCTGCGAACCCGTCCCGAAGTGCAGCCGGAGCGGATCGGGGTGTGGGGGGTGAGCATCGGCGGCTCGGTGGCGGCCCAGGCCGCCGTGCTCGATCGGCGCATCAAGTGCGTCGTCGTGCAGAGCCCCAGCGTGTGGAACGGATGGCGGTACATGGAACGCCTCCTCGGCCGCGCCGGTGTCCACGCGCTGCGCGCCCAACTGCAGCAGGACTGGCAGCGGCGCTACGAAGGCGGGCAGAGCGCTCGCGTGCCGCACCTGACGCTGGAGGGCGACAGCGTGAAGGACACCCCGGACATGTCGACCCGCCTGTTTCCCACCTACCGCAACGAGAAGACCCTCGACTCAGCCGAGCACCTGCTCACCTTCGCACCGGAGAACCTCATCCACCGGCTTGCACCGACGCCGCTGCTGATGATCGCTAACGGCGGCTGGGACCCGTACCACATGCTCGAGGAGGCGCAAAGCGCCTTCGCCAAGGCAGGCGAGCCCAAGCGGCTCGCGGTGCTGCCCTACGACGTGCTCGGCCTCTACACCGGCCCGGGCCTGGAGGAGGCGATGGCGCTCGCGATCGACTGGTTCGACCTTCACCTGCGCAGGACCCGGCTCGCGGACATCACCCCGACACCCACCTACGAGTCGGTGGCCGCCATGACACAGTGAACCGGCACACGATCAACAACGGAGGATGCGACGATGAGCACTGAAAAACAGCAGGACCGGCTGCTCCGCTGGGTGGAACGGGTGGCAGCCTTCTGCGTCGAGGAGTGGGGGCTGCCGCCCATCACCGGACGCATCCTCGGCTGGCTCATGATCTGCGATCCGGCCGAGCAGTCCGCCGGCCAGATCGCGGAGGTCATCCAGGCCAGCCGGGCCTCGCTCACCTCGAACATGCGCTTCCTCACGGCCATCGGCCTGGTCAAGAAGGTGAGAAGGCCCGGGGATCGCACCTCCTACTACCGCATCGAAGACGACGCCTGGCAGAAGGTCATCCAGCGCAAGCTCGAAAGCCTGAGCGCGTTCGGCGAGATCGCCGACGAAGGGCTCGACATCGTGGGCGGCGAGGGGCACCGCACCGAGCGCATCAAGGCCGCCCACGACTCCCTGACGTGGCTGCAGAACCTCGCGGCCCGCCATCCGCTACGCCGTTAAGGAATCCCCATGCACCGCTGGCAACCCAACCTCGGGCTGATCCAGGAAACGCTGCTGCTCACTCTCCACGCCAGAGCTCTGGACGCCGGGCAGCCCAGCCCGATCCTCGGCGATACGCTCTCCGCCGACCTGGCCGGCACCATCGATTACGACTTCGGCAAGCTGAAGGTCAAGCCCAACCTCGTCCTCACCACGGCACTGCGCGCCAAGAAACTCGACGGCGTCGTCCGCGCCTACATCGCCGCTCATCCCGGATGCGTGGTGCTCGACCTGGGCTGCGGCCTGGACACCAGGATGTTCCGCTGTGATCCCCCGCCCGGCGTCGACTGGTACGACATCGACTTCCCGGAAGTGGTGCACCTGCGATCCGAATGCTTGCCCGGCCGTTCCCACCTGGTCGGAGCCGACCTCACCAGCTCCGACTGGCTTACAGCCATCCCCGGCGACCGGCCGGCGATGATCGTCGCCGAGGGGCTGCTCCCCTTCATGCCCGGCGACTCCTTCCAGACGATGACCCGCGCGCTGACCGGCCATTTCCCTTCGGGCGAGCTCGCGCTCAACGGCTACACCCGCTTCGCGGCCTGGGCCATGAAGTACCACCCGACCATCAAGGCACTCGGCATCAAAGCCGCCCAGGGCTTCGACGACCCACACGAACCAGAGTCCTGGGACGCCGGCCTCGAACTGATCGAGGAGCAGATCCTCACCCGCGCACCGGAAATAGCCCGGTTCCCGCAACCCCTACGCGCGCTCACCCGTCTCACCGCCCGCAGCACGGCCTTGTCTCGGCAAGGGGCACGCATTCTCCGCTACCGGTTCTGATCCCTTGCGGGAGGTCTGCCGGAACCGGAACCGGCCGTGGCCTGAACGCCACGACTCCCGAGCACGGGGCGCGCATCCGCGACCTGCTCACCTCCAACGCCAACGTCAACGACCCCGCCGCCTTCAGCCTGCCGTCCTATGAGCAGGCCAAATTGTCGGCCCTCTGAAGGCCGGCCGCCCTCTCTTACTGGGAGCCCGACGACTACAGGAGAGCGCCGATGGCCGATGCCCGCTTCGCCCGTGGCCCCGCACCCGGGACCGCCGCCCCACCCGCGGGTCAGTCCACACACCGCGCAGTCGGACCCACCGCCCGACCGTCCCGTACCGCCGCCGCGATATCCGGGCAAGCTGTGGCCGGGATCGCCGAGCTGTGGCGGCACACCCAGAGCGATGCGGGCATCACCATCGACGTCGTCGACGGACCCCCACAACTGTCCCACCCCCAGCCTGACCGGCGCTGACCTATGCGTCTGGAGGACGCCGCGGTGACGCGGAAAGAGCATGAGGCGTCGGATCGGGAGTTGGTGGCCCGGCTGGTCACAGGCCCGCGCCGAAGGGCTGGAGCTGGTCGGTGAGAACGGACTGCTGGGCCGGCTGACCAAGCTGGTGCTGGAGTCGGCGCTGCAAGGCGAAATCACCGACCACCTCGGCTACGACAAACACGATCCGGCCGGTCGCGGCAGCGGCAACACCCGCAACGGCACCCGTACCAAGACAGTCACCATCACCGACAAGGTGATCGAGGGCCGAATGGCAGAACCGTCCCCTGGACGCGGTCTATCCGGTGGTGTTCATCGATGCCATCCACGTCAAGATCCGCGATGGGCAGGTCGCCAACCGGCCCATCTACGTCGCGTTGGCGGTCACGGCCGACGGCGAGCGCGACATCCTCGGGCTGTGGGCCAGCGACGGCGGCGAGGGCGCCAAGTTCTGGCTACACGTGCTGACCGAGATCAAGAACCGGGGCGTCGCCGATGTGCTCATGATGGTCTGCGACGGCCTCAAGGGGCTGCCGCAGGCCATCGAGCAGGTCTGGCCCCAGTCCGTGGTGCAGACCTGCGTGGTGCACCTGCTGCGCGCTTCCTTCCGCTACGCCGCACGCCAGCACTGGGACGCCATCGCCAAGGCGCTACGGCCGGTCTACACCGCCCCGACCGAGGCCGCCGCGCTCGAGCGGTTCACGGAGTTTGCCGAGGCCTGGGGAGGTAGGTACCCGGCGATCGTGAAGCTGTGGCAGGACGCCTGGGCCGAATTCGTCCCGTTCCTGTCCTTCGATGTCGAGATCCGGCGGGTGATCTGTTCGACGAATGCGATCGAGTCGGTCAACTCCCGGATCCGCCGGGCGGTCAAGGCCCGCGGCCACTTCCCCAACGACCAGGCCGCGCTCAAGTGCGTCTACATGGCCGTCATGAGCCTGGACCCGACCGGCAAGGGCCGCAAACGCTGGGTGACCCGATTGAAGGCCGCCCTCAACGCCTTCGCCATCACCTTCGAAGGCCGCCTGACCCCAACCGCCCGATAGAACCAATCAAGACCGAGTTACACCGTTGATTGGACAGACCCGCACGACCATGTCGATCGTCGGCCTGGGAATATGTATCGTCGCATCCGCGGGAACATGCGCTCTTGTAGGGGTGGGCATCGCGGGTCTCAACTACGCGCGCAACGCCTTCAAAGCAGGCGACGCCTTTGACAGCCACGCGGTAAAGACCCTCGCATGGGATGTCGCCACCTCTGTCGGCCTCGGCTATCTCGGAAAGGGCCTGACCGCTGGCTGGAAGGTGACGACGGCGGGGCGCCGGGTAGGCGTGCGAGAAGGGTGGAGTCCCACCAAGGGGTGGTTCGCCAGTCCGTGGACCAGGGTCGGCATAGGAGCGAACGGCGCCGCGAGGCAGGCCGGCCCGGCCCACGGCTCCCGACTGGCTCTCGGTATCACTGCCGAAAACCTCCTCATCAACGCCGAGACGGCAGCGCCGTCGACCGGAACCCAATACCTGGGAGAGAGCTGGCTCAATGAGTGAAAGTCGAAGTGGGCAGGTGGTCGCGAGGAAACCGACCGCAATCATCCTGATGGGCGTTGTCGGGGGAGCCCTGCTGTTGGCGGGCCTCGCCGTGATACTGAGCGGCGCCGTCATACATGACCTCGCAAGTGCGCTCTTCTTCTCCTTCGTCTTGGGGGCCTGCACATTTGTGGTCTGGTTGATCGCATGGCACTCAAAGATCCGAGCGACGCCGGCGGCCTTATTCGTCGACAATTTTCTCATCGTGCGTGAGATCCCCTGGTCCCACGTCAAAGACATCGTTCTAGGCAGCGGAATCGTCGTCGTACTGGACGACGATGAAGTGATCGGCTCTCTTCACTTCGGTGGATCCGTTCTCGGCATGATCACCGGCTATCCCTCCTACCGGCGATCTCTACGACGTCTGCAGGATGCCCTCGCCGGCTACAAGAACAACGGCGAACACGAGGCGCGCGAGAAGAAGACCTACATGAAGTTCCCCTGGATCGCCGCCCTGGCCTGGTTCCTCCTCTACGCCATCCCGTCGCTCCTTCAGCTCTGAAGAATCTGTTCCGGGAGCGGGCGCATGACGCAGTACCCGTTGTCCGTCTCGTGCTGGGGAGCACGAGCGCAAACGAAGCCCGTTGGCGCCAAACGAGAAGGGAGATACCGAGCCATCCGGTCCGCGACGGCGGTCAGCCCCTCGCTCACCCCACGGTAGGTAGGCATCTCCCTGTCCGAGTACGCCAGCAGGGCGGTCGCCCGTGCCAACGTCGAGGCCACCGAGAGGGGCGGGGTGGCCCGTACAAGCCTCCGGCCGACGAGCTCATCAGCGGAGATCACCCCTTCATGGTGTCGTACACAGGACCAGGCAATCGCGTACAGGCATGTAGGAGATGTGGCCGGACGTAGGCGTACCGGGCGGGGGCTTCGACGCCCAGACGACGACCAAAGGCAAGGAGCCACAGCTCCGGAATGTTGCCGAATCCCACGCCTGAGGTTGCGAGAGTCGTCCCGCTGATGGCAGGCCCACCGGCGGGGAGCAGAGTCGACTCTGTCCTCGGCCGCGACCATCAGCGCCGGACCAAGGCGGGTAAGCAGACGCCGCAAGGCAGGGTGGCGGCGCCCAGACCGCTCACCCAGCGGGGCACGGGGGCCCGCATCTGGCTGCCCTTGCGGGAGTACGGCATCAGCTCGCCTTCGCCAGCCCGTTGGCCGTGGATTCCGGAGCCAGGGCGAGCCCCGCTCTGCGCGCACGGCGCACGCTGGCACGCAGCACCTCCTCCACCCTGCGCGCCTCCTCTGTCAGCCCGGCGATCTGGGCGACGGCCAGTTCGTCCCTGACGGTCCGGGCGAGGAGCTCCTGGTAGGCCTCACTGCGTTCCGACAGCCGGCGCGCCGTCTCCCACTGCAGCAGCGCCTCGTCGGCGGCTCCAGTCTGGGCGGCGTACTCCTCCAGCTACCGTGATACAGCTTCGTCCTCACCGCGAACTCCCGCCGCCGACGGCCAGCTTGGGCGGCATCGAGGAGGCGGGACACGACATGCCTCCGCATCGGGTCGATGCCCGCACTGCGTCAAAGGAGGGTTGCTCGGATCGTGACGTGAGCCGGCTCTGCCTCGGTAACCTCGGCGAACCTTGGATGGAGTCACCGAGCGGGAGGTTGTCACAGGGCTGCGCGCGCTTTCGACGCCGCCGAAGCCGGCCTGACCTTGCCTCACAGCTCCGGGAAGGTCGAAGGGCACGTCAATGACGTCATCATGTGGAATCTGATCTGCCGAGCGGGGGGTGCTTGAGCAGCGCGGTGGTCCACTCCCGTTGCTCGACGGTGTCGGGGACGGGAAGTCCTCGAGCGTGCTGGAGCTGCTGCCATGCCGTGTCCGGGGTGACGCCGTTGAGGATCAGGAGGGCTGCAGCGAGCAGGGAGGCGCGGCCGATGCCGAAGCGGCAGTGCGTGACGACATGGGCGCCGACATGCAGCCGTTCGGCGAGTTCCCGGAGAGCGGGCAGGACCGTGGGCAGATCGGGGACATCGCGGTCGGGGACGGGCATCGCGACGAAGTGCAGACCGGCCTCACGGGCAGCCTGCGCCTCTGCGCCGAGGCCGGTTTCCTGAAGTTCGGGCGGGGTGAGCGCGCAGACCAAGACGTCGACGCCCTCGGATCTCAGCGCGGTCATCTCATCGTGTAGCCACTCTCCGCCGCGGGGTTTGGCCATGATGCTCAGCCGCCCGAGATCTGGGCTGTCAAGGGTGTAGAGGGTGGGGCGCATGTTAGCAGGACTTTCGATCGGGTCGTCCAGGGAATGATGTGACGATCAGCAGCAGCGATCTGCCAGGCACGGCGCGGAGCTCACGGGCGGTTGGGCCGGCGGGAGTGGCGACGTCCGCGAGGCGCTGAAGGAGCTGATCGAAAGCCATCTTGCCGTCCTCCACTGCGCCGCGCTCATTGTCAGTGAGCGGGATGCTCACCAGCATGCGCTGCAGGTTGTCCTTCGCCTCCACGGCCGTTATTGCGATCGCTGTGTCAGCGGGCGCTGACTCCGTCCGGCAGAGCATCGGTGACGACCAACTCGTCCGCAAGGTTGAGGACGCGCACCCGGCCGCGATCGAACTCCAGCAGAAGTCCGATTTCCGCATCGAGGTGTCGATCCACGATGTGCCTCACCACTCGGATTGATTGGCCAAGGAAACCGCTCATCAGGAAGGCCGACGGGGCGGGAGCGACGACGACCCGGCCGTACTCGTCCATGTCGTAGTCACCGTATGGTTGATCAAGGGCCAGTTCGATCGAGTCGTCCGGCGCTGTATGGAAGCGGACGGGGCCCAGGCCGCCCATGTGAAGCCACATGTGCACCAGCGAGGGCTCGTCAGCGATCGAGTGCGCGTGCAACGACAGCGTCACCTGCTCAAGCCGCCGGCCGACGAGCTCGTCAGCGGAGATCACCCCGTCATGGTGTCATGTCCAAGGTCCGCCTGCGGTCGCGGCTACGGCCTGTGGCAGGTTCGTGGCGTCGAGCACGGTGATGGTTACGAACATCCCGAGCAGGCACACCCCGGCGCCCATTGCCTCCTCTCTTGCCGCATGCCGGGGCCGCGCCTGATCGAAGGCGTCGCGCGCGGTCTCGTCCCTGCCCAGGCGGTGCCGGTAGGCCTGGCGGAAGGCCGCCGAGGTGACCTCGCTCTCCAGCAGCCGGTCCGCAGCCGCAGCTTTGCTGTTCGGATCATTGATCCACATGGTCAGGCGCGGGTACTCGTGGGCGCGCACCCTCTTCTCGCTCTTCTTCAGGTGCTTGAACTGGTAGGCCACCCGGTTCCAGTTCTTCACAGGGGTCTCGATCATCCATCGCTCGTCGCTCTGCATCTCTCCCAGGCAATCGCGGATCCCCTGACACGGACTGCTGTAGGTCGTCGCGGCATCGGCGGGCTGGGCGATCGACGCTGCGCGATCAGCACGGTCAGGGCGACGGCCGCGCCCACGGCGAACTTCCCGGGGCGTCCGCACTGTCCGGAGCCCTGACCGCCGCCGGTCCGGCCGCGGACGCACCGGCCGCGCGTCGACGGCATGGACTATGCTCGTCATGTTCGCAAAATGAACCGACGTTCGCATAGCGAACAAGAAGGGAACGTCATGGGCTCGGCCTTCGTCTACGCCGCGGCGCGTACGCCGTTCGGCAGGTTCAACGGCGCGCTCGCGGGCGTCCGCCCGGACGACCTGGCGGCCACCGCGTTGCGCGGCGTCCTGGCAAAGCTCCCGCGGCTGGACCCGGCGGAGATCGGCGACGTGGTGTGGGGCAACGCCAACGGCGCGGGTGAGGACAACCGCAACGTGGGCCGGATGGCCGTGCTGCTGGCCGGGCTGCCGGTGACCGTGCCGGCCGCCACGGTGAACCGGCTGTGCGGGTCGAGCCTGGACGCCGCCATGATCGGCTCGCGGACCGTCGAGAGCGGCGACGCCGACGTCGTCGTCATCGGTGGCGTGGAGTCGATGACGCGGGCCCCCTGGGTGCTGCCCAAGCCCTCCCGGGCCTTTCCCGCCGGCGACGTGACCGCGGTCTCCACCACCCTCGGCTGGCGGCTGGTGAACCCGCGCATGCCGAAGGAGTGGACGGTCTCCCTCGGCGAGGCCAACGAGCAGCTCGGCGAGAGGTTCGGCGTCTCGCGCGAGCGGCAGGACGCCTTCGCCGCGCGGTCCCACGTGCTGGCCGACGCGGCCTGGAACGACGGCTTCTACGACGACCTGGTCGTCCCGGTCGAAGGCGCGGGCCTGGCCCGGGACGAGGGCATCAGGCCCGGCTCGACGCCGGAGATCCTCGCCGGGCTGAAACCGGCCTTCCGCCCCGACGGCACCATCACGGCCGGCAACGCCTCCCCGCTGAACGACGGCGCCTCCGCGGTCGTGCTCGGCTCGCAGGCCGCCGCGGACCGGATCGGCGCCGACCCGATCGCCCGTGTCGCCGGTCGCGGGGCCTGCGCGCTCGAACCCCAGATGTTCGGCTACGCGCCGGTCGAGGCCGCCAACCAGGCGCTACGCAGGGCCGGCATCGGCTGGGACGACGTCGGCGCCGTCGAGCTGAACGAGGCGTTCGCCGTGCAGTCGCTGGTGTGCCTGGACGCCTGGAAGGTCGATCCCGCGATCGTCAACACCAGGGGCGGCGCCATCGCCATCGGCCATCCCCTGGGCGCCTCCGGCGGCCGCGTCCTCGGCACGCTCGCCCACGTGCTGCGCGAACGTCGCGAGCGGTGGGGCGTGGCCGCGATATGCATCGGCGTCGGCCAGGGGCTGGCCGTCGTGCTCGAGAACGTGAGCGCATCATGACCGCCGTGTTCACCGACCCCGGCGAGGCGGTCGCGGGCGTCACGGACGGCTCCACCGTCCTGATCGGCGGCTTCGGCATGGCCGGCATGCCCGTACGGCTCATCGACGCGCTGATCCGGCAGGGCGCGACCGACCTGACGGTGGTCAGCAACAACGCGGGCAACGGCGACACCGGCCTGGCGGCGCTGCTCGCCGCCGGGCGGGTACGCAAGATGATCTGCTCGTTCCCCCGCCAGAGCGACTCGTGGGTCTTCGACGGCCTCTACCGTGCGGGGAAGATCGAGCTGGAGGTCGTCCCGCAGGGCACCCTGGCCGAGCGCATGCGCGCGGCCGGGGCCGGCATCGGCGCCTTCTACTGCCCCACCGGGGTCGGCACGCCGCTGGCCGAGGGCAAGGAGACGCGCACCATCGACGGCCGCGACCACGTGCTGGAATACCCGATCAAGGGCGACGTCGCCCTCATCAGCGCCCACGTCGGCGATCGGATGGGCAACCTCGTCTACCGCAAGACCGCGCGCAACTTCGGGCCCGTCATGGCGACCGCCGCGACGCTGACGATCGCGCAGGTGCACCACGTCGTCGAGACCGGCGAACTGGACCCCGAGGCCGTGGTCACCCCCTGCATCTACGTCGACCGGATCCTGGACCTGAGCGCGACGGAGGCGACGTCGTGAAAACCACTGTGAAGACCGTCGAACACCTCGGCCGCGGCCCGCTCGGCCGCGACGAACTCGCCGCCCTCGTCGCCCGGGACATCCCGCCCGGCGCCTTCGTGAACCTCGGCATCGGCCAGCCGACGACGGTCGCCGACCACCTCCCGGCCGGCTCCGGGGTCGTCCTGCACACCGAGAACGGCATGCTCGGCATGGGGCCCGCCGCCCACGGCGACGAGATCGACCCTGATCTGACCAACGCCGGCAAGATGCCCGTCACCGAACTGCCGGGCGCCTCCTACTTCCACCACGCCGACTCCTTCGCGATGATGCGCGGCGGCCACCTCGACGTGTGCGTGCTCGGCGCCTTCCAGGTCTCCGAACGCGGCGACCTGGCCAACTGGCACACCGGCGCTCCCGACGCCATCCCCGCCGTCGGCGGCGCCATGGACCTGGCCACCGGCGCCAAGCAGGTGTTCGTCATGATGACGCTGTTCACCAAGGACGGCACGCCCAAGCTCGTCCCCGAATGCACCTACCCGCTCACGGGGCTGGCCTGCGTGAGCCGCCTCTACACCGACCTGGCCGTCTTCCACATCGACCGCGGGGGCGTCACCGTGGTCGAGACGTACGGCACCGGCGTGGCCGAGCTCGCCTCCCGGCTGGAGGTCGCCGTACGCACCCTCGGCCAGGAGCCGTGACCGGACGAAAGGGGCGATAGTCTCCCCCTGTGAGTGAGCGAGCAGTCCTCGTTACCGGCGCGTCGCGCGGGATCGGACGGGCGATCGCGGTGGCCTTCGCCGCCGCCGGCGACCGCGTCGCGATCCATCACCGCGGCTCCCCCGACCTGGCCGAACGGGTCCGTGCCGAAATGCCGGGAGAGGGCCACGCCGTCGTCCAGGCCGACGTCGCCGATCCCGCCGAGGCGCGGCGCATGGTCGAGGAGGCCGCGGCCGCACTCGGGGGCATTGACGTGCTGGTCAACAACGCCGGGGTCTTCGTGCACCATCCGATCACGGAGACCTCATACGAGGAGTGGCAGACGGTGTGGCGCGAGACGCTGGCCGTCAATCTCGTCGGACCGGCCAACGTCATCTGGAACGCCGTACGGCACATGGCTCCAGGCAGCAGGATCGTCAACGTCTCGTCGCGCGGCGCCTTCCGCGGGGAACCGGACAGTCCCGCCTACGGGGCCAGCAAGGCGGGCCTGAACGCGCTGGGCCAGTCGCTCGCCATCGCCCTGGCGCCCCTCGGCATCGCTGTGGCGACCGTGGCGCCCGGCTTCGTCGAGACCGACATGACCAACGAGCATCTCAAGGCGCCACGCGGTGACGAGATCCGCGCCCAGAGCCCGTTCGGAAGAGTGGCGAGGCCCGAGGAGATCGCGGCCGCTGTCCTTTACCTGGCGTCACCGGACGCCGAGTGGGCCAGCGGCACGATCGTCGACCTGAACGGCGCCTCCTACCTGCGCAGCTGAGCCGAGATGGTCAGTTGGGCGCCCAGTATTTGACCAGGACCTTCTCCAGCCTGCCCACGACCGGTTGCCAGGTCGGTGGCAGGGTGTACCGGGTCGCCCGGTGCCCCTTGTAGGCCAGCCGGTAGGCGATGAAGTCGGCCCCCGGCGGCTGGGACTCGGAGCGCCCGAGCCGCAGGTGCTTCAGCGAGCCGCGCAGGCCGCGCCACTCCGCGGCGGTCAGGCATTTGCGGACCGTGGGTCCGGTGCGACGGCTCAGCACGGCGCAGCCGTCCGTGTAGACGGCCACCCGGTTGTGCAGCCCGGCGAATCCGCCCTCCTCCCGCAACTCCACCAGCAGCTTCCTGTGCGCCGTGGCCGCCTCGGCGGGAGCGGTGACGGCCAGCACGGACAGGGCCGCCAGCGGCAGCAGTGCGATACGCGAAATCCTCATGCTCTCTATGACGGATCACGGCGCCCTTCGGCTCAACGAGAACGTCCGGGTGTAGGGCAGCCGATGCCGGGCAGGCGGTCGAAGTCTCCGAGTCGAAAGGTGACGAAAGTGACCACTGCTACAGAACGGGACGTCATCGACCTGCTGCTGGCGCAGCACAACCAGATCAAGACCATGTTCGCGGAGGTCGCCGCCGCGCGGGGCGAGCGCAAGCGTGAGTTGTTCAACGACCTCGTACGGCTGCTGGCGGTGCACGAGGCCGCCGAGGAGCAGGTCGTACACCCGGCCGCGCGGTCGAAGGCGGGAGCCGAGGTCGTCGAGGCCCGGCTGCACGAGGAGGACGAGGCGAAGCACGCCCTGTCCGACCTGTACGACCTCGGCGTCGACCACCCCGAGTTCGACACCCGGCTCGCCGCCCTGGAGAAGGCGGTCGTCGACCACGCCACGCACGAGGAGCAGGAGGAGTTCCTCCGGCTGCGTCAGGAGACGTCCCCGGAGCGGTTGCGCCGGATGGCCGGCGCGGTCCGGGCCGCCGAGGCGATCTCGCCCACCAGGCCCCACCCGGGCGCCGGGGAGTCCGCGACCGCGAACATGCTGCTCGGCCCGCCGGTGGCCGTGTTCGACAAGATCCGCGACGCCGTACGGGACTGGCGGCAGTCGAACAAGGACTGACCCCCCGCCCAACTCGGTCCGGCACGAGAGCGGCTCGGCCATGAGACCGCTCCGGGCTGAGCCGAGGGAGCCGGGATCCGCGGCACGTGCGGGCCCGTCCGCCGGACAGGCCCGCACGTGCCGTCGCACCTGTTTGACGGCCCGGCGGCGTGGTGGGCGCCTACCGCCTCACCTGCTAGACGCGCTCGAGGCGGCGGAGTCCCGCAGCCGCACCGCCGCTCGTAGGTTCCCCGGCCAGGGGCTCAGCGGCCGGAGTTCCCGTGCCCGCAGTGACCTCTGCGGTGCCGCCGGACGCGCCACAGGACCAGGGCGGTCACGACGACCGCGGCGAGAACGGCCGCGACCACACCGCCGACGGCCGACCGCACCTGCTCGTACGCCGCCCCTGCGAAGAAGCCCAGAAGGGTGTAACCGACTCCCCAGAGCACCCCGCCGAGGACGTTGAACAGGAAGAACCGCCGGTAGCTCATGCGCGAGACCCCGGCCAGAGTCGGCATCATGGCGCGGAGGAACGCGGCGAACCGAGCGAAGAACACCGCCTGAGGGCCCCACCGGCGGATCAGCGCCTGGGCCCTCTCCACGCGGTCGCGGCGGTGGCGCAGAACCCGTACGTCGAGGACACCGGGGCCGAGGCGGCGGCCGATGAAGTAGCCCGCGCTGTCGCCGGCTATCGCGGCAAGCGTCACCACGAGCCCCAGCCAGTACACCGACAGCCTGCCCTGGCCGGCGAGCACGCCGCCCAGCACGGCGGCCGTCTCCCCCGGCACGACGAACCCCACGAACAGCGCGTCCTCGGCGAAGACCAGCGCCGCCACGACCGCGTAGAGCACCGCGCCCGACAGGCCCCAGAGCCAGTTGATGATCGAGTCCACCCGTCCTCCATGCGCCTCCCCGTTGTCGTGTCCCGAGGAGATGCGCTTACGCGCGCCGCGCGGCCGAGTGTGGTTCGCTCGGTTCTCGCCGGACCGCCCGGTCAGGCGTCCATGCCCTTGCGCAGCAGGGCCCACGCCCGTGCGGCGGCGACGCGCCGGGCCGGCGCCGGTCTCATGGTGAGGACCGCGGCGAACATGCCGACGGCCAGGATCAGGTCCTCGGTGGCGAGGTCCGCACGGACGTGCCCCACGCGCCGGGCCTCGGCGAGCTTGCCGTCGAGCACCTTGGCCACGCGGTCGCGTACGGCGATGATCCGCAGGTCGTCGCCGTACGCGCTGACCATCTCGATGAACGCGGTCGAGGCGATGGTCTGCTCCGTGATCAGGGTCAGCAGGTCGTCGAGCGTCGCACCGGGCTCGGCGGCCAGCGCCTCCAGCTCGGCGACGCCGTCCTCGAACACGGCCAGGGCGAGGCTGGTGCGGTCGGGGAAGTGCCGGTAGAGGCTGCCCTGGCCGACCCCTGCGGCGCGGGCGACCGCGCTGAGCGGCGCGTCGTACCCGGCGGCGGCGAACACCTCCCGGGCCGCGGCGATCAGCGCCGCCCGGTTGCCCGCCGCGGCGCTGGGTCCCCTGTTCGTCCCCGTCGCCGGTCTCACCGGCTGTCGGAGGGAACGCGATGAACACGCTGGGGCAGTCGTGAAGCGGGTTGTGATCGTCGGCGACGAGCCGCATCCGCCGTACGACCGCCCGCCGCCCTGAAATCTCCGCCCCGAGACGCCCGGGAGTTTGCATGCAGACGGGCACCGGCACGACCGGCCTTCACACCAATCCGGGCATACGTGATGGGCGCCGTCCTTCCGATCTGCCGTCCTCCCGAATCTGAGGGTGCACGGCGACCGACCATCTATAAGAGGAGATGCCGAATGAGTGTCGACGAGCAGGTTCTGAGCTACCCGATCCCGAACGACGCGGCGCTGGACCCGCCCGCGGAGTGGGCCGAGTTGCGTGCCCGATGCCCGGTGGCCCACGTCACGCTGCCCAGCGGCGACCGGGCGACGCTGCTGACCCGCTACGAGGACGTCAAGCAGGTGCTGGCCGACCCGCGCTTCACCCGCCAGCTCAACGCGCCGGACGCGGCCCGGCTGTCGGCGGACGGCGGCGGGGTGTTCAGCAGCGAGATGGCGACGATCATCCCCGACAGCGGCGAGGAGCACCAGCGGTGGCGGCGCCTGGTCGGCAAGTGGTTCACCGCCAAGCGCATGAACGCCATGCGGCCGGCCATGATCCGGATCGCCGAGGATCTCATCGACGACATGGTCAAGCGCGGCGCCCCGGGCGACCTCAGGGCCGGCCTCGGCTTTCCCCTGCCGGTCTACGTGATCTGCGACATGCTCGGAGTGCCCGCCGCCGACCGGGACCGGTTCTCCTACTGGTCCGACACGCTGCTCAACCTCACCCGCTACGGCAAGGCCGAGATCGAGGCCGCCCAGGCCGAGTTCTTCCAGTACATGTCCGACCTCGTCGCCGGCAAGCGTGCCGACCCCGGCGACGACCTGCTGAGCGAGCTGATCACGGCCGGCGGCCCGGAAGACGGCGGGCTGTCCGACATCCAGATCCTGGTCACCGGCATGGCGCTGCTGGTCGCCGGGCACGAGACCACCGCCAACATGATCGGCAAGCTGGTCTCCATGTTGCTGGCCGACCGCTCCCGGTGGGAGCGGCTGCTGGCCGACCCGTCGCTGATCCGCACCACGGTGGAGGAGTCGCTGCGCTTCGACGCCAACTCCGGCTTCGGCCTGCCCCGCTACCTCAACGCGGAGACCGAGGTCAGCGGGGCGGTCCTGCCCCGCGGCACGACCGTGGTGTGCAGCATGGCCGCCGCCAACCGCGACGAGACCGCGTTCGAGAACGCCGGCGAGATGGACCTGACCCGCAGCCCGAACCCCCACCTGGCCTTCGGCTCCGGCGCCCACTCCTGCCTGGGGCAGGCGCTGGCCCGCACCGAGCTGCAGGTCGTCCTGGAGGTGCTGCTGCGCAGGCTGCCGACGCTGGAGCTGGCCGTGCCGGTGGAGGAGCTGGAACGCGTGGAGGGGCTGGCCGTCGGCGGCCTGCGCGAGGTCCCGGTCCGCTGGTGACCCCTGGAGACAAGGCTCGATCGGCAAGGAGGACATGGACATGAAGGTCATCGTCGACGAGGCGAAGTGCTGCGGCGCCGGGCAGTGCGTGCTGATCGCACCGGAGGTGTTCGACCAGCGCGACGAGGACGGCATCGTCGTGCTGCTGGAGCCCGAGCCCGCCGAGGACCAGCACACCGCGGTCCGCGAGGCCGCCGCCGTCTGCCCTGCCGCGGCCATTCAACTGGAGGGCGACGACGCCTGAGTCTCCACGGAGCTCCCCCGGGGAGCGTGCCCGCATCTCCACGCGATCGCGCTCGTGGTGGCCGTCGTGGTCGCCGTCCGGCTGACGAGCGGATACGAATCCGAAGGCCGGGCGAGCGCGTCCGGTGATGCCGGGACGGGGCGGCCCGTCCCGGCACTCCCGGGGGTTCAGCCGACGGCCGGAGGAGTCCAACCGGCCGGGATGCGGGCGATGCGGACACGTTGCGGGTGGTCGCCGACCGGCACCGAGGTGATCTTCTGCCCGGTCGCGAAGTCGATGGCGGTGACCCGGTCGGCGCCGCTCTCGGAGATGACGCAGGCCCGCCCGTCGCCGCTGACGGTGGCCCAGTAGGGCTTGGACGCGCTCACCAGCGGGCCCTCCTGCAGCGTGGCCCGGTCGACGACGGTGGCGTAGTCGTCCATCGTCGCGGCGACGCAGAGCCTGTCGCCGGCGGGGTTGATCGACAGCCCGTGGTGCCGGGAGTCGTTCACCCAGGTGGTGCGGTCCTCGCTGGTGGCCGGGTTCTTCGGCAGGGTCTTGATCCGCGTGATCTTGTCGGTGGCCGTGTCGTACTCGGCGAAGCCGTTGAAGAACGAGACCTGGAAGTACAGCTTCGACTCGTCGGGGGTGAAGACGGCGGGCCGCACCGCGTCCGACAGGTCACCGCGGCCGAAGGCGTTCAGCCGGTCGCGCATGTCGATGGTCCTGACGACCTTGTACGTCGAGGCGTCCGCGATCGTGATGTGGCGGTCGCCCTTCAGCCAGTCCTGCGACGGGCTGTCGAAGTCGTTGTTCACCTCGCCGATCGACATGTTCCAGATGTATTTGCCGCCGCCCGTGAAGATGTTCTCGTGCGGCTTGTCCCCCGTGCCGAACGAGCCGAGCTGCCTGCCGGTGTTGATGTCCAGGACGTGCACGGTGTTGGAGGTGGAGGCCGACACCGCGACCCGGGTGCCGTCGGGCGACACGGCCATGTGGTCGGCGCGGAAGCCGGAGACGGGGAACCGCCATCTGAGAGCCCCGGTGGCCAGGTCGATCGACACCACGTCGGCGAAGCTCGGGCGGGAGACAACCATGGCCGTGCCGTCCGGGGTGGCGTACATGTCGTCGACGAACTGGTCGTGCCCTTCGCCGGGCCCCTGCCGGATGCCCAGGAAGAAGGCCAGCTTGATGGGGTTGAGGTAGATCTCGGCCAGCCGCCGGGCCTTGTCGGGGATGACGTTGATCCGGCCGATCCTGGCGAAGCTCCCGCTCGACTCGATGACGTCCGCGGTGCCGTCCCAGTTGTTGCCGACGAACATCACCTCGCGCAGTCCGTCGGCGGCGCTCGCGGGACCGGCGGGAACGCCGCAGACGACGGCGCCGGCGACCGCCACGGCGGCGGCGAGCAGGGATCTGCGCAGGCGTGCGAGGGCCGAAGCGTGCATGTTCTTCCTCCGGGGGGGTGGGAGGTGGGCGGAGAGCGAGCATGGCCGGCCGAGCGGTCCGCACGCCTTCGCCCGCGGACCGCGCAAGTCTGAACATCTTGATATTCAGACTTGTTACTGGATGGTAGGCACGTCTGACGCGCGCGACAAGGCCCAAAATTCATGCATCACGGATGCGGAGGACGCGGTGGCGGGCAGGATCACCCCGGCGGCGGGCCGGTACGGCGGCAGGTCGGCGGCAGAACGGCAGGCCGAGCGCCGCGGGCGCTTCTTGAAGGCGGGCCTCGACCTGTTCGGCGCCGGCCCCGGCTACCGGGCCACCCGGATCACGGACGTGTGCCGGGCCGCGGGCCTGTCCAGCCGCCAGTTCTACGAGGAGTTCCACACCCTGGAGGACCTGCTGGCCGAGCTGCACCTGTACGTCAACGACGCCGCCCAGCAGGCCGTCCTCGACGTCCTGCCCCAGGTGCGGCACCTGGAGCCCATCGACCGCTGCACCCGGCTGTTCCGCGCGTACGCCGCCGGGGCCACCGCCGACCCCCGCCACACCCGCATCGCGTTCGTGGAGATCATCGGCGTCAGTCCCCGGCTCGACCGCCAGCGCCTGGACCGCCGCGCCCGATGGATCGACTTCCTGTGCGAGCAGCTGGACGACGCCGCCGGCCGCGGCGAGATTCCCCCGCGCGACTTCCGCGTCACGGCCGCCGCGTTCATCGGAGCGATCAACGGGCTCATGCACGACTGGGCCGTCGGCTGGGTCGACGCCACCCGCGACCAGATCGTGGACGAGCTCCTGCTCATGCTCCTGGGCAGGCTCCAGGTCCCCGATGAAGATGAAGAGGTAGACGGCTGAACCGGCCGACGGCGAGGCCCGCCCCGCCTCCTGACCCACCGGCCCTTGAGGATGCCGGCCTCCGTCCTCGGTGGCGATAAGCGGTGGCGGCCCCTCCCCCGTGGCGTGAGATCCTGCATCACCCACCCCACCCCGGGACCGGCCAGGCGGCGGAGGCCAAGGAGAGACCGGCATGAGCGACAGGACCGCGCTCGGCGACCGCATGAAGGCGTACGAGTACGTAACCAGGAGTGTGCTGCCGCGCCGGGCGTACACGATCCTCCGCGTGGACGGGCGGGCGTTCCACACCTTCCTCCGCGACGCCCGGCGGCCGTTCGACCGCGCCGTCATGGACGCCATGAACGAGGTCGGCAGGGCGTTGTGCGAGGAGATCACCGGCAGCGTGTTCGCGTACGTCCAGTCGGACGAGTGCAGCGTCCTCATGACCGACTTCGCCACCCCGTCCTCGCAGCCGTGGTTCGGCGGCGTGACGCAAAAGATCGTCAGCGTGGCCGCGAGCATCGCGACGATCACGTTCGACGAGGCGTACGTCACCGGCGGCGCCGACGGCCGGCGTGCCATGTTCGACGCCCGCGCGTTCACCCTCGCCGACCCTTTCGAAGTCGCGAACTACTTCCTGTGGCGGCAGAACGACTGCGTGCGCAACAGCATCACCATGGCCGCCCAGGCGAAGTTCTCCCACCGGGAGCTCCACGGCAAATCCACCGGGCAGATGCAGGAGATGCTGTGGGCCGGCCACGGCATCAACTGGAACGACTACGAGGCCGGTGCGAAGCGGGGCCGCGTCGTCGTCCGGGAGACCGGGCAACGCGAGGTCGCCTACCGGGACGGCCGGACGGGGCAGACGGAGACGGTCCTCGCCGCGCGGTCGTGGTGGGAGGCGCAGGCGGCGCCGCGCTTCACCGCGGACCCTGCCGGATGGCTCGCCGCCGTGATCCCCGCCATGCCGTCGCTGACCGCCGGGAGGGCCAGATGACGCTCGGCCTGCCCGGGATGCCGCCTCACGGCCGGGTGGGCGGCGGCGCCGTGCTCTCGCGGACGACAAGGCGGGTGGGGACGAGCTCGGTGCCGGGCCGGGATGCGCCGCCCTCGCGGATCTGCCGCAGGACCCCCTGGACGCAGCGCCTGCCGACCTCGGCGAAGTCCTGGTGGACAGTCGTCAGCGGAGGCACGAAGCAGGAGGCGTCGGGGATGTCGTCGAAGCCGACCACGCTGATGTCGGCGGGGACCGCCCGCCCCCGCTCGTGGAAGGCGCGCAGCAGGCCGAGGGCCATCTGGTCGTTGGAGGCGAACACCGCCGTGCAGCCGGGTTCGCCCGCGAGCGCCAGCCCGGCGGCGTAGCCCGACTCGGCCGACCAGTCGCCGTGCAGCGGCGGGGGCACAGGACGTCCCGCCTCCTCCAGGGCCAGGCGCCACGCCTGCGCGCGGCGCTGGCCGGCGAAGGACGTCTTCGGGCCGGTGACGTGCCAGACCGTCTCGTGCCCCAGGTCGAGGAGGTGGCGTACGGCGAGCCGGGCGCCTTCGGCCTGGTCGGTGTCGACGACGCTGTAGCGGTCTCCGGCGTCGGAGTCCACGACGACGACGTGGACTCCGGGAGGAAGCGTCACCGTGCCCGCGTCGAGCAGGTGGATCTCGATGATGACGATGACGGCGTCGACTGCCAGCTCGCCCATCCGGGTGAAGGCGCCCAGCACGTTGTCCTGGGTGGGGATGCCGATGGGGATCAGCGTGATCGCGTAGCCCTCGGCCGCGGCGTGGGTGGCGATCGCCTCCACGGTGCGGCTGTTGCCGGTCGAGGCCAGCCCGAAGAGGATCACGCCGATCGTGTTGAACTGCCCGTAACGCAGCGCCCGGGCGGCGCTGTTGGGGCGGTAGCCCAGCTCCCGCATCGCCGCGAGCACCTGCTCGCGGGTCGCGCCGACGACGCCGGGGTGGCCGTTGGCGACTCTGGAGACCGTCTGGGACGAGACGCCCGCGAGCCTGGCCACGTCGGCCATGGACACCCGCTGCTTACGGCGCCCGCCCGGGATGCCCGAGCCGCCCCGCTGCGCGCCGCCCGTCGGCGCCGGGACCTGCCGGGCCGGGCCGTCCGGATCCATTCCTGTGTCGCTCCCGCCTGCTCGTCCCCGTCGCCGGAGATCGTACGCCGCGATCCGACCGGGCGTGACGTGGGGAGCCCTTGACCTCTCGTAGGACGGGTGCCACCATACCGCAGCAGAAGTTTACGTAAACATAACCTCGGCGACTCGAGAAATCACCCTCCGCGACAACCGAGCCGTGCTCGTTCGCTCGCGATGTTCACGTAAACATGCTCGTGATGCCACGTAAACGAGAGAGTCACGGCCGGTAACCACGCCGCGGAGAGGAGCGAGCCGGTGGTCTCGGAAGGGTATTCGAACGCTCGGGGGGTCTTGGCCGCCAGACGCCGGTCGTGGGTGGGCTGGCAGTTCGTCGGGCCGTTCATGGCGGTCTTCGCGCTGGTCTTCCTTGCCCCGATCGCGTACTCGATCTACCTGAGCCTGTTCCGCACCCGGCTCATCGGCGGGACCGCCTTCGTCGGCGCCGACAACTACCTCAAGGTCCTGCAGGACCCGCAGTTCTGGTCGGCGTTCGGGCGCGTCGCGCTCTTCCTGGTCGTCCAGGTGCCGATCATGTTGTTCCTCGCGCTGCTGGTCGCGCTCGCGATCGACAGCGGCAGGCTGTACGGGTCGGCGTTCTTCCGGATCTCGGTGTTCCTGCCGTACGCGGTGCCCGCGGTCGTCGCCGCGCTGATGTGGGGCTTCATGTACGGCACCAGGTTCGGCCTGGTCGGCAACATCAACGAGGCGTTCGGGCTCTCGCTGCCCGACCCGCTGTCGCCCGACCTGGTCCTCGCCTCCATCGGCAACATCGTGACCTGGGAGTTCGTGGGCTACAACATGCTGATCCTCTACTCGGCGCTGAAGGTGGTGAACCCCTCGCTGTACGAGGCCGCCGCGCTCGACGGGGCCGGCCAGCTCCGGATCATCTGGGCGATCAAGCTGCCCGCCCTGCGCGGCGCGCTGCTGATCGCCACGATCTTCTCGATCATCGGCAGCTTCCAGCTGTTCAACGAGCCGAGCATCCTCAAGACGATCGCGCCGAACTCGGTCACCACCTACTTCACGCCGAACTACTACGCCTACTCGCTGTCCTTCGCGGGCCAGCAGTTCAACTACTCGGCGACGGTCGCCATCGTCATGGGGATCATCACGATGATCGTCGCCTACCTCGTCCAGCTGCGCGGCATGCGGAAGGCGGTCTGAGCCATGGCGACCTCCACTCCCACCGCCGACCGAGCGCCTCGTCAGAAGAGCGTCGCGGCCCGGGGCCCCCTGGTCGTCCGGAGGCGCCGGTCCGCGCCAGGCCGCCGCAGCGCGACGCTGACCGTGCTGACCGCGCTCATGCTCGTCTACACGCTGCTCCCCCTGGTGTGGCTGATGATCAACGCCACCAAGACCCAGGAGGGGCTGCTGGGCTCCTTCGGCCTGTGGTTCAACGGCGACTTCGCCCTGTTCGACAACATCGGCACGACCTTCACCTACAAGGACGGGATCTTCGTCCGCTGGCTGCTCAACACCCTGCTGTACGTGGTCGTCGGGGCGGGCGGCGCGACCCTGCTGGCGACGCTCGCCGGCTACGGGCTGGCGAAGTTCGACTTCCCCGGCAAGAAGGCGGTGTTCGCCGTGGTGATCGGGGCGGTGGCGGTGCCCGGCACCGCGCTCGCCGTCCCCACGTTCCTGATGTTCGCCAAGATGGGCCTGACCGACACCCCGTGGGCGATCATCATCCCGTCGCTGGTCTCGCCGTTCGGCCTCTATCTGATGTGGACCTTCTCCACCGACGCCGTCCCGAAGGAGATCCTCGAGTCGGCGCGGGTGGACGGCTCGGGCGAGTTCCGCACCTTCTTCCGCATCAGCCTGCCGCTGCTGGCGCCCGGCCTGGTCACGGTCCTGCTCTTCAACGTGGTCGCGACCTGGAACAACTACTTCCTGCCGCTGATCATGCTGAAGGACCCCGACTGGTATCCGCTCACCGTCGGTCTCAAGGAATGGAACCAGCAGGCTCTCACGGCGGGCGGCGAGGCCGTCTTCAACCTCGTGATCACCGGATCGCTGCTCACCGTCGTCCCGCTGATCGCGGCGTTCCTGCTGCTACAGCGCTACTGGCAGTCGGGCCTGGCCGCCGGAAGCGTCAAGGAATGACCGGTCGCGGAATATCCGGCACGGAATGACCGGCACGCCATGACCGGCACGCCATGACCGGCACGCCATGACCGGCACGCCATGACCGGCACGGCATGGCCGCTCCCACCGACGTCTGTCTCCCCCGATGATCCAGAAAGGCACATCCCATGGCGATAACCCGCCGTCGCGCCCTCCTGCTGGGCGCGGCCCTGACCGTGTCGATCACCGCCGCCGCCTGCGGCTCCGGCGACGACGGCTCCTCCCCGGGCGCCGACGCGGCCGCCCCCGCGGCGTCCGCGGCCGTCTCCGACGCCGACATCCAGAAGGCGCTCGACACCGGCGGCTCCATCACCGTCTGGGCGTGGGAGCCGACGCTCAAGCAGGTCGTCGCGGACTTCCAGGCCAAGTATCCGAAGGTCAAGGTCAACCTCGTCAACGCCGGCACCGGCAACGACCAGTACACCGCCCTGCAGAACGCGATCAAGGCCGGCTCGGGGGTCCCGGACGTCGCCCAGGTGGAGTACTACGCCCTGCCGCAGTTCGCCCTCGCCAAGTCGGTCGCCGACCTCGGCGCCCTGGGCGCGGGCAAGCTGGACGGCACCTTCACCCCCGGCCCGTGGAGCTCTGTGCACGTCGGCAACGGCATCTACGGCCTGCCCATGGACTCCGGCCCGATGGCGCTGTTCTACAACAAGGAGGTCTTCGACAAGTACGACCTCAAGGTGCCCACCACCTGGGACGAGTTCGCGGCCGACGCCGAGAAGCTGCACAAGGCGAACCCGAAGGCGTACATCACCAACGACACCGGTGACGCGGGCTTCACCACCAGCATGATCTGGCAGGCGGGCGGTAAGCCGTACACCGTCGACGGCACCACGGTCGGGATCGACTTCGCCGAGCCGGGCACGCAGAAGTTCACCGCCCTCTGGCAGAAGCTGATCGACGGCAAGCTGCTCGCGCCGGCCACCAGCTGGAGCGACGCCTGGTACAAGGGCCTGGGCGACGGCACCATCGCCACCCTGGTCATCGGCGCCTGGATGCCCGCCAACCTCGAGTCCGGGGTCAAGGCCGGGGAGGGCAAGTGGCAGGTCGCGCCCATGCCGCAGTGGGAGGCCGGAGGCAGGGCCACCGCCGAGAACGGCGGCAGCTCGCTGGCGATCCCCGAGGCCGGCGCAAACAAGAACCTCGCCTACGCCTTCCTGAAGTACGCCAACGTCGACGAGGGGGTGCAGACCCGGGTCGACGGCGGCGCCTTCCCCGCCACCACCGCCCAGCTGCAGGACCCGAAGTTCCAGGACAAGGAGTTCCCCTACTTCGGCGGCCAGAAGGTCAACCAGGTGCTCGCCGAGTCCGCCTCGCAGGTCGTCAGCGGCTGGTCCTACCTGCCCTTCCAGGTCTACGCCAACAGCATCTTCAACGACACGGTCGGTAAGGCGTACACGTCGTCCACCACCCTGCAGGACGGCCTGAAGGCCTGGCAGGACGCCTCCCTGAAGTACGGCGAGGAGCAGGGCTTCACCGTCAAGTAGCAGTCACCGTGGTCACCGGCGCCATCGCTGCCGCCGTTCCGCGGGGAGCGCGGCGGCAGGACGAGCCCCCAACCACCGGCCCGAGACCATCGGTGTGAGACCCGGCCCGCGCGTTCCCGGCGCCACGCGCCGATTCCACCGCGCCGATTCCACCGCAGCCGGATCACCGCACCACCGCATACGTACTTCCGCGGCACCGCCGACCGGCGGCGCCGTCCCGGCCACCGACAGCCGATCCCCCGGCACGGCTGCCGGTCCTTCCCCAAGAGGAAGCACGAGAGGAAGCACGAGAGGAAGCACCATGCGCTCCCACCCCCGCAACCACCCCGGAACGCACTCCCGCCGCCGTTCACCGGCCCGCGCGCTCACGGCGCCGGCAGCGGCCGGCGGGAAGAGCACGTAACCATCATTGGAAGGAGTCGTTGTGAACGCTGACCGGCACCGTTGGGTGCGCTGGCCGTCCGACCCCGGAAGGGCCCGCCTGGGGTTCGGGGCCGACTACAACCCCGAGCAGTGGCCCCGGGAGGTCTGGGACGAGGACATGCGCGCGATGCGGGCGGCCGGGGTGAACATCGTCTCCTTGGCGATCTTCTCGTGGGCGCGGATCCAGCCGAGCGAGGACGTCTGGGACTTCGACTGGCTCGACGAGGCGATGGACCTGCTGCACGCCCACGGCATCGCGGTCGACCTGGCCACGGCCACGGCCTCGCCGCCGCCGTGGCTGAGCGCGAATCACCCGGAGATCCTCCCCGTGGACCGGCAGGGCCACACGGTGTGGCCGGGGGCGCGGCAGCACTGGCGGCCGACCTCGCCGGTCTTCCGCCGGCACGCGCTGCGGCTGACCCGGGCCCTCGCCGAGCGCTACGGCGGCCACCCCGCCCTCGCCGCCTGGCACATCTCCAACGAACTCGGCTGCCACAACGTCTACGACTTCTCCGACGACGCCGCGGCCGCCTTCCGTGAGTGGCTGCGGGCACGGTACGGCACGCTGGACGAGCTGAACCGCGCCTGGGCGACCTCGTTCTGGTCCCAGCGCTACAGCGACTGGGCACAGATCCTGCCGCCGCGCCTGGCGGCCTCCTACCCCAACCCCACCCAGCAACTGGACTTCAAGCGCTTCTCCTCCGACGCGCTGAAGGACTACCTGCGCGCGGAACGCGACGTCCTGCGCGAGCTGACCCCGGACATCCCCGTGACCACGAACTTCATGGTCATGGGCGAGACCAAGGGCATGGACTACGCCGACTGGGCCGCCGAGGTGGACTTCGTCTCCAACGACCACTACCTGCTGACGGGTCCCCAGGCCCAGGACGAGCTGTCCTTCTCGGCGAACCTCACCGGCTCGCTCGCCGGCGGCCGGCCGTGGTACCTGATGGAGCACTCCACCAGCGCGGTCAACTGGCAGCCGGTCAACCTGGCGAAGAAGCCCGGCGGCATGGCCCGCGACTCGCTCACCCACGTCGCCTACGGCGCCGACGCCGTCTGCTTCTTCCAGTGGCGGCAGTCGGCGGGCGGGGCCGAGAAGTACCACTCGGCGATGGTCCCCCACGCGGGCACCGACAGCGACGTGTTCCGCTCGGTCGCCGACCTGGGCGCCACCCTGGCCGCCCTCGCGCCCGTCGCGGGCACCCGGCGGCTGCGCGCCCCCGTGGCGGTCGTGTTCGACTGGGACTCCTGGTGGGCCGCCGAGCTCGACTCCCATCCCACCTCGCTGCTGCGCTACCGCCAGGAGGCCCTCGACTGGTACACCGCGTTCCTCGACGCGGGGGTCCGGGCGGACGTGGTCGACGTGGACGACGACCTCAGCGGCTACCGGCTGCTCGTGGCCCCGATCCTGCACGTCGTGCCCGCCGCTCTGGCCCGGCGGCTGGAGGACTACGTCACCTCCGGCGGGCACCTCGTCACCACCTACTTCTCCGGGGTCGTCGACGAGGACGACCACGTGTGGCTCGGCGGCTACCCCGGGGCCCTGCGCGACCTGCTCGGCATCCGCATCGAGGAGTTCGGCCCCCTGCTCGACGGCGAGGCCGTCGACCTCGACCTCGGCGTGACCGGCACCCTGTGGACCGACCGGATCGACCTCACCGGCCCGGCGACCGAGGTCCTCGCGACGTACAAGACCGGCGACCACGCGGGCCGCCCCGCCGTCACGACGCGCCGTACGGGAGCGGGCTCGGCGTCGTACGTCTCCACCCGGCTCGGCCCGGAGGGCCTCGGGGTCGTCCTTCCTCACCTGCTGGACGCCGCCGAGATTGCCTCGGAGCTGCCGCCCGAGGCCCGCGGCCTGGTCGACGTCGCCGTCCGCACCGACGGAACGGACGACTACTGGTTCCTGATCAACCGTACGGACCGGCACGTCGACCTGTCCGCGATCCCCGGCGACCCCCTCCACGGCCCCGCCCTGGCCCGGGACACGACCCTGGCCCCCCGGCAGGTCCGCGTCCTGCGGCGGCCCCGCCCATAGCGGGGCCCCCGCCGGCTGGCGCCGTCCCCTCCGCCAGGAGAGGATGACGGGGCGACGAGGGTCGGGCGCTGCACGCGCGGTCCACCGTCCTCGCACCGAAGATCACGGTCAGCGGATCGTTCTCGGGAGAGGCACATGGGAGAAGTCGTCATCGTCGGAGGCGGCCCCACCGGGCTGTGGCTCGCGGCGGAGTTACGTCTCGCGGGGGTCGAGGTCACGGTCCTGGAGAGGCGGGCGGAACGCGACCCCCACTCCAAGGGCTTCACGATCCACCCTCGCACGATGGAGCTGTGGGCGTCGCGCGGCGTCGGCGAGTCGTTCGTCACGCAGGGCAGGCGGGTGCCGGACTCGCATTTCGGTCTCCTCGACCATCGGATGGACTACGGGACGCTCGACACCCCTTTCCCGTACGTCCTTCTGCTCGCGCAGCCGAAGGTCGAGGAGCTGATGGAGGGCTACGCCCGCGACCTGGGGGTGCACGTCCGGCGCGGGCACGCCTTCACCGCGTCGACCCAGGAGACGGACCGGGTCGTAGTGCGGGCCGAGGGCCCGGGAGGGCCCTCCACCATGGAGACGGCGTTCCTGGTCGGCTGTGACGGAGCGGGCAGCGCGGTCCGCTCGGCCGCCGGGATCGGCTTTCCGGGAACCGGCTCCACGGCCTACGCCTGGGTCGCGGACGTGACGCTCGACGATCCCCCGGCGGTGCCGTACTTCCAGAAGACCAACGAGGCCGGCCAGGTGCTGGTCGTGCCCATCGGCCCCGGCCTCCACCGGGTGGCGGGCGTCGACGGCGCAGGCGTCCTCGGGTACGAAGGCCAGCCTGCGGAGAAGGAACTGCGCGCCTGGCTCGTGGCCGTCGCCGGCACCGACTTCGGCCTGCACGACCCCGTCTGGGTGTCCGGCACGGGATCCGCCTCGTGCCTCGCCGACCGATACCGCAGCGGCCGCGTCCTCCTGGCCGGAGACGCCGCGCACCGCCTGTTCCCGGCCGGGGGCATGGGCCTGAACGTCGGCGTGCAGGACGCGTGGAACCTCGGCTGGAAGCTGGCCGCCACGGTGCGGGGATGGGCTCCCGACGGGCTGCTGGACAGCTACCACGCGGAAAGGCATCCGGTCGGCGCGGCCACGCTGCGCCTGACCCGGGGGCAGACCGCGCTCATGACGACGTTCACGCCCGAGACTCTCGCCCTGCGGTCGGTCCTGGACGACGCCATCGCGCGGGTGCCGGAGTTCTCCCGCTTCCTGGCGGAGCAGGCCTCCGGCATCGGCGTGTCGTACGGACGGGGCGCCGGTGATCACCCGCTCGTGGGGACACGGGCTCCGGACCTGCGACTGTCCGGCGGGCCGGGGCTGTTCGCGCTGCTCGTCCCCGGGCGCTACGTGTTCCTCGACCTCACGGGGACGGGCCGCGCCCTGCCCGGCCGGGTGACCACGTCCCCGGAACCGCCCACGCCGCCGGGACTCGTCGTGTGCGCGGACGAGCCGGTCGAGTCCCGGGCCGGATGGCGGCGGGTCCGCGCCGCACTGATCCGTCCGGACGGGCACGTCGCCTGGGCCTCGGAGGAGGACGACGACGCAGCCCTGCGGTCCGCGGCGGCCACGGCCCTCGCCGCCACGACACGCGTCAGGACGCCCGGTTCCTGACCGCCTCCCGCAACGGCGGACGATTGTCACGACGGCGACGACACCCGCACCGAAGGCCTCACCCGGCGGCCGGACGGCTCGTCGGAGGTCAGGATCAGCGGGGCGCGTCCGTGATGACGGCGAACACGCCCCGGGCCTCGGCTCCGTCCGGCAGCCGCCAACCGGCCGCGACGTGACCCAGGACGTCGGCGACGCCCGCGCTGTCCGCTTCGCCGGGCCGCAGGACGCGGGTCACCCGCATGGTCAGCCGTCCGCCCCGGCCGCCGTCCACTGCGCCGTCCACTGTGGCGTCCGCTGTGCCGTCCGCCGTGGCGACGTCCGCGACGATGTCGGTGGCGTGCGGCGCGTCGGCAACGGCGGTCGGCCGGATCGGGCCCGGCGTGGCGGCTCCCGTGAAGCTTCTGGTGACCGACGGGTCGGGGGTGTCGCTCTCGTTCTGATCCTGCGCCTCGACGTCCCCCACGAACAGGGCGTGGAGTTGTGCGGCGAGGACCGGATCGTGGGTGCCGTCATAGATCCACCGGCGTCCCAGGACGCCGTGCTCCGTCGTCCCGATGAGAGCGCGATCGGCCCCCTCCAACGGCGCTCCCCGATAGGTGAGCGGCACGTGATAGGAGACGGGACGGTCGCCGGACACGTCGGTGACCACCATGAACTCCATGCCGACCTCGCCCTGCGGGTCGTCGAGCCGGAAGCCCCCGGCCTTCGTCAGCTCCGGCCGCCGCCCGTCGCCTTCGTACCAGGGCTGGGTGGGAAGCCACGACGTGAGCAGCTCCAGTTTGCTGGGCGTCAGCGTGGTGTGATGGATGACAGCCATACCGTGGAGCCCCTTCGTCGGCGTCCCGTCACCGTTCTCCCCGGCGCGACCGCCCGGGGCCGATCATCGTCTCACACGGCCCGCGGCGGCTCTTCACCTGCTCCCCCATGCGGGGGAGCCGAGTGGTTCCCGCGGGGGAGGCCGGCGCCGGCGCTCGCCGGAAGGATCTCGACCATGCACACGGGTTGGACACAACGGTGAAGGGCACCGCGACACCGGTCGGGACGGGCCAGGTCGGAGCCGGATGGACCGCGGCGCGTGTGGTGGCCGGTTACGGCGCCGCACTGTCGCTGTCGCTCTATCTCGCGGTGAAGGTCGTCTGGGTGGTGGCGGCGCTGCTCGGGCACACGCCGTCCACCTTCACGGACGGCGACTGGGTCCTGCTGAACGCGGTCACCGTCGCCATGTCGATCGTCGGCATCGCTTTGGGGCTGGTCCTCGCGCAACGATGGGGCCGCCGCGTCCCGGCGCCGCCGCTGGTCTTCTTCGCCTGGATGGGAGCGGGATTCCTCATACCGATGATCCCCTACATGCTGTTCAGCGCCGTCCTCGGAGGCAGCGCGGGAGGCGGCGACTCCGGCGGCGGGGATGCCGCCCCATCGTGGGAACTGGTCTTCATCGGTATCGGATTCGCGGGCATGGCCCTGGGACTGGCCATAGCGCTCCCCGTCTACATGCGGGAAAGGTGGCCGGCCGCGTTCCTCGGACGCGTCGGTGACCGCCCTCCCTCGCCCCTCGGCCGATCCGGTCTGCGAGCTCTGTACATCCTGGTCGCGGCGCCGGCCCTCCTATGGACGTATTGGACGGCGGGCGGAACGCTCGGCCTCTCCCCCGCGCACCGCGACCTGATGGACGTCAACGGACGACTGCTCGCCGGCAACTCCGCGCTCTGGGCCCTCATAGGCGCCGCTGCGATCCGCACGATCGCCACGGGACGGCCGAGGATGCCCCTGTGGATCCCCATGGCGTTGGCCTTCACATCGTCGGGTTCGCTGTTCGCGTGGGCGGCGTGGAAGCTTCCGTGGGCCCTCCTCCGGCCGGGCGGCTACGCGGCCGCCGAATATCCGGCCGTTTCCGTCGTCCAGCACGGGCTGGGCGTCATCGCCGGAATCGTGATGCTGGCCGCGCTACTCAAGGCCGCGCGAACGCGCCGGAGCGAGGTCGGGTGACCCACGCCCCGGCGGCCCGCTGTGGAGGTGCTACCCGGCGAAGTCCGTGACGTGGTCGCGGGCCCAGGTGGCGAAGGTGCGGGGAGCGTGGCCGGTCACCTGTTCGACGGTGTCGGTCAGGGGCACGGGGCGGCCGTCATTGGCCTGCCAGTAGTCGAGCAGGGCGTCCGCGTAAGGACCGGGGATGTAATCGGCCATCTCCTGCCTCCATTCCTCGGGGGTGACGTGGTTGACAGTGATCGGCCGGCCGGTGATCTCGGCGAGTTGCTCGATCTGTTCGCTGAACGTGAGGCTCTCCGGGCCGGTCAGGTGGAGGCACCGGCCCCGATGGCGCGGGTCGGTGAGCACGGTGAAGGCCACTTCTGCGAGGTCCCGTTCGTGGACGGGGTCGGTGTGGGAGCCCGGGTAGGGCAGGCTCACCGGGCGGCCGGCCCTGACGGGCCAGGCCCAGGCGCCCGCGTTGCCGGCGAAGGAGCCGGGGCGCAGGATCGTGGTGGTGAGCGGTGCGGCGAGCAGTGCGGTCTCGACGTCGAGGTGGGACGCGGCCAGCGGGTTGCCGGCCGCGCCGGGGTCCAGCACGCTGGCGGAGGACAGCAGGACGACGTGCTCGACCCCGGCCGTGACGGCGGCGTCGACGAACTCGGCGATGTGCGAAGCCTCGGCGTACAGGAAGACCTCGGTGACGCCGGCGAGAGCGGCCGGGAAGGTGGCGGGATCCCGCAGGTTGCAGGTGACGGCCGTGACGCCGTCGGGGACCCGCAGTTGTCCGGGGTTGCTGGAGGCCACGCGTACGGGGCGACCGGCATCGAGCAGCAGGGTCAGCAGGTGGGTGGCGACCGCGCCGCGGCCTCCGGTGACGAGAATCATGGGAATACTCCGGTGATCGGTACGGATGTGCATGCGAATGCCTTCCGGCGGAAGCGTGGAAGGCTCAGTGGGCAGGCGCTCCCCGGCGCGGAAGCAGCGGGATGCTCATCGCGCATGCCGCGGTGACGGCCAGGGTGAGGAGCAGGCAGGGCAGAACGTCTGGACGGCTCGCCCGGCGTGACGGTGGCCAGGTAGACCGTCGACGCGATGGCGGAGCCGGCCGCGTTGACGATCTGCTGCACCGCGTTGAGCACGCCGCCGGCGCTGCCGGCCTGGGCGCCTCCGCCGACGATCATGAGGGAGCCCATCGCGAGCGTGTAGCTCGCGCCGAGCCGGGGAGCCGGTGACCAGGAGGCGCCGAGGTCCCGCACGGTGGTGGGGGCGGCCACGTTGGTCACCGTGGTGCTCAGCAGATCGAGCACGTCGGCGGCGACTACGAGCAGGAAGATCGCCCGCACGTGGAGACAGGGTTGAGGACATGGCGAGGCAGACTCTCCACTGAGAGATCCAGACAGCCTTTACTGAGGCTGTCGTGCCGGCCGGATGTCCCGACGCGCTCGTGAACGAGCACTGCACCTTACGATCAAGAAATTACCACGAACCCGACGCAACCGGAGAACCCGGCAGGCAGATCCAACCCGAGCGCCCTGGGGTGAATCCGTGCTTCTCGCTGTCAGTGACCGCGGTTGGCGGCGCAGCTCCCGGGAGGTGGCGCGGGCAAGGTGATCGGCTGCTGCCGCCGGTACTGTTCCAGGTCGATGAGGTTCCCGTTGATCGCGTTGCGCCTCTGGAGTTCCGCCCAGTACACCGGGTCGAGGAAGATCGCGGGGTTCCACAGCGACTGCGTCAGGTCCGCCAGTTGGCCCAGGTACAGCACAGCGTCGGCCAGCCTTCCCAAGGGGACGCCGCACAGCCGCGGCGCGTCCATGAACTGTCCCGCGTCGGTGGATTCCAGCCAGGTGCCTGAGCACGGGATCACGGTGCGCCGTGGACAGGTCACCAGGCGGGGATGGCTACCGGCCACGATTACGTAGACGTGCTGGCCGGTCTGTTCCTCGATCAGCGGGACTCCGTGGTCGGCGTTCTGTCCTGGCCCCGGCGAGTGCATCACGTGCCCGCTGCCGTAGCAGATCAGTGCCCGGCGTTTCTTGGCGAGCACTTCCCGTTTCACCACTGACGCCATGTGGGCGTCACGTTGGGCGAGAAAGACATCCACTTGGTCTTGGGTGGTGATGTGGGACCAGTCGATCGGCGGATCCCCGAGCAGCACCCGGATCCTTCGCTCCGCAGGCAGCGTCCAGTTGACGGCGCGGACCGTCCGGAAGAACTGTTCACGGATCGGCTGGTCGCCGGTGGCCCCAGGTGACTGCGTGGTGTTCCGCCAGACCTGCCGCAACACTTGGTCGTCGACAGCCGCCCCGGCGACGAACCGGTCGACGATCGGCTGGTACAGCGCGTTGCCGAACTCGACGACGATGTCGTCGACCACCTGCGGCAACCGCGGATCTGCGAGCAGCGCCTGCTGCGCGTCACCATGTTCCTGCTGGCCGTGTGACTCACCGATCGCAACGAGCCGGTGGCGCTCGAAGGCCGCGAGCACCGCCTTGTTGAGGTCCCGTGTGGCCGCGTCGGCCCTGCCCGCCGAGCCGGTCGTCAGCCGCCCGCCGGCGCTGCCCGCCGAGCTGGTCGTCAGCAGTCCGCCGACTGCCGTACCGGCACCGGTGACGGCGAGGAACCTACGCCGCGTCAACCGTGGATCTCTCACGTCTTGTCCTTTCCGAAGGGCGATTTCGCTCGTGTGACGGACACCGTGCTCACGGGTCGCGCCTTTCGTGGACGCCTCTCCGGGATGGTTGTACGGCACGGCCGGTGTCGGCCGGGTGTCAGCGGCTGACACCCGGCCGACACCGGATCCCTGGCATCGTGAGCAGTGCGGTCGCGGCCTGCCGAACGCGGCACCGCCGACGAGAAGGAGGACGTTCGTGCGAGTTCTGGTCGTCGAAGACTTCGAGGTTCTGGCGAGGGCGATCGGGACCGGATTGCGCCGCGAGGGCATGGCGGTGGACGTCGTTCTCGACGGCGACGACGCGCTGGCCCACCTGGCCGGCACCCGATACGACGTGGTGGTGCTGGACCGCGACCTGCCCGGCACACCCGGCGACGACGTGTGCCGTGACATCGCCGCCGGTGGCGCCGGGTCGCGGGTGCTGATGCTCACCGCCGCCGGCACCGTGCGAGACAGGGTCGAGGGCCTGGGTTTGGGCGCCGACGACTACCTGCCCAAGCCGTTCGACTTCACCGAACTCGTGGCCCGCGTGCGCGCGCTGGGGCGCCGCTCGGCGCCCGCCGTGCCTCCGATCCTCCAGGCAGAAGATCTGACCCTGGACCCGAGCCGGCGGGTGGCCTTTCGCGGCGGACGGCGCTTGGAGCTCACCCCGAAGGAGTTCGCCCTGCTGGAATGCCTGCTCGCTGCCGGTGACCGGGTTGTGTCCACGGAGGAGTTGCTGGAACGGGTCTGGGACGAGGCCGCCAATCCGTTCACCACGGCCGTCAAGACGACGGTGCGCCGGTTGCGGGCCAAACTCGGCGAACCGCCGGTGATCGAAACCGTCCGTGAGGGCGGCTACCGGATCGGAGTCCCGCGATGAATCCCGCATCGGACCCAACGGTGACCGGCCGTGCCGGCCGCGCCCGGCACCACCTGCGCCGGCCGTCCCTGCGCACGCAGCTCACAACGCTGTACGCCGGCCTGGTTCTGGCCGTCGTCGTCCCGATGCTGCTGCTCGCCGGCTTCCTCTTCGGGAGAGACCAGATCCGCGTCCGGGCCGGGGACGCCGCCCCTCCGCCCGACACGGCCACCCAGCAAATCGATGCCGCGCTCGCGATCACCGCGATCATCGTCGTGGTCCTCACCGTGCTGATCGCGTGGTGGCTGGCCGGGCGCTTCCTCCGCCCGCTGCGCGCCATGACCGTGACCGCCCAGGAGATTTCAGCCACCAACCTCAACCGGCGGCTCGGCCTGCGCGGCCCGGACGACGAGCTGACCAAGCTGGGGCGCACCCTCGACGACCTGTTCGACCGGCTGGACTCCTCGTTCGCGGCACAGCGCCACTTCGTGGCCAACGCCTCGCATGAGCTGCGCACCCCGCTGGCCGGTCAGCGCGCCGTACTCCAGGTCGCGCTCGCCGACCCCGACGCGAGCGAGGCCAGCCTGCGAGCCGCGTGCGAGGAAGCACTCGGTCTCGGCGAACTGCAGGAACGTTTGATCGACGCCCTGCTCACACTTGCGGAAGGACAGAAGGGCATCGAGCACAGGGAAGCGGTCGACCTGGCTGATGTCACCAAGGGGGTGATGCTGTCGCGCCGTGCGGAGGCCATCCGGCGAACCATCACGGTCCAGGCATCGCTGAACCCAGCACCGATCAGCGGTGACCCCGACCTGCTCGCCAGCATGATCGGCAACCTGGTCGACAACGCACTCCGCCACAACGTCCCCGACGGACACGTCACCATCGCCACCGAACTCACGAACGGTCGCGCCCGCCTGTCGGTCGGCAACACCGGCCCGACCATCCGATCCCAGGACCTGCGACGGCTTTTCCAACCGTTCCAGCGACTCGGTACCCAACGAACCCACACCGCCGGCGGCCACGGACTGGGCCTGGTCATCGTGCGGGCCGTCGCCGAAGCACACGGCGCGCAGCTGACGGCCCACCCCCGCCCCGGGGGCGGCTTGGACGTGACAATACTGTTCGACTGATGCCACCCGGCCGACGACGGTGCCGCCCGCCCTGTCGCCTGCCCGGGCGGCACCCTGTGCGCCGCCCGCTTCGTGGACGCCCGAACGGCTCAGTCGCTGTCGCGGACCTTGTCGTACAGCAGGCACAGTGCCCCGCTCTCGGCCTGCGCGACGGAGACAGCCCGCCAGCCGGTGGCGGGAAGGCCGTCGGCGAACAGGCGGGGCCCGTCGCCGACCAGCTCGGGCGCGAGCGTGATGCTCAGCCGGTCGAGCTCTCCGGCCCGCAGCAGGGCCTGGATGACGCTGGTGCTGGCCAGAACCACGATGTCGCCGCCGTCCTGCTGTCGCAGCTCCTTCACGACCTCGGCGGGGCCGGCGGCGACGATGCGGGAGTTCCGCCATGGGGCCTCGGTGAGCGTGGTGGAGAAGACGACTTTCTCGACGGTGTTCAGCCACTGGGCGAAGGCCCGGTCGCGGGGGTCGGCCGACTCGTCCTCGGCCACCGTGGGCCAGAAGCCGCCGAAGCCCTGGTAGTTCTTGCGGCCCAACAGCGCGGTGGTGGCCCCGGCGGTCACCTCGACCATGTGGTCGCGGGCCACGTCGCTGACGGCGTGGGGGACGATCCAGCCCATGTCGTACTCGCCGCCGGGCCCGTGGATCCGGCCGTCGAGAGAGAGGGTGATGTTGGCGATTACGGTGCGGTTCGTTGTCATGAGGCAAGTCTTCTCGGGGCGAGAGTGACTAACATCGGCCAGATGGCTGATATGCCAGATTCGGACATGGCCGACAACGGTGCTCCGCCGCCGGAGCTGACCTCGTTCGTCGGCCGCCGGGCCGAGTTGCACATGATCGGAGCCGCCCTGGGCGAGGTCCGGCTGGTCACCCTGGCCGGTGCGGGAGGCTGCGGCAAGACCCGTCTCGCGGCCCGGCTCGCCAGACGGCCGGCGCGTCTGCCGCGCGACGGCGTGTGGTGGGTGGATCTCGCGCAGGAGACCGACCCGGCGGCGGTGCCGCGCCTCGTCGCGGCGGTCCTGCGGGTGCTCCTCGCCGGCGACTCCGACGGGACCGCCGCCCTGTCCAGGCAGCTGCGCGAGCGCGAACTGCTTCTGGTGCTGGACAACTGCGAGCACCTGCTGGACGGCGTCGCCGACGTGGTGGCGGGCCTGTTGCGCCACTGTCCGCACGTCACCGTCCTGGCCACCAGCCGGGAACCGCTCGGCCTGCCCGGCGAGCTGGTCTGGCGGGTCCCACCCCTGGACGCGCACGACGGAGTCGCCCTTTTCCTCGACCGGGGCCATGACGTGCCGCGCACCGAGGAGGCCCTGACCGCGGTGCGCCGCATCTGTGCCCGGCTGGACGGCATCCCTCTCGCGCTGGAGCTGGCCGCCGCCTGGACCGGCACGCTGACGCCTCAGGAAATCGACGCCGAGCTGGACGACCGGTTCTCGATCCTGGTGACCGGCAACCAGGGGGCTGCGCCGCGGCACCGCACGCTGGCGGCGTCCATGGCCTGGAGCCACGACCTGCTTCAGGAACGCGATCAGGTGCTGTTCCGCCGGCTGGGCGTGTTCGAGCCGGGCTTCACCCTCGCCGCCGCCCAGGGCGTGCTGGACGGCCATGGCCGTGTGGAGCTGCTCACGGGCCTGCGCCGGCTGATCGACAAGTCGCTGCTGCTGGCCGAGACCCGCAAGGGCGTCACCCGCTACCGGATGCTGTCCTCGGTCAGGCGGTACGCGTGGGAGCGGCTCGCCGAGGCGGGCGAGCTGGCCGCCGTGCGCGACCGGCACCTGGCCGTCTGCCTGGCCCTGGTCCGGGAGGCCGCCCCGCTGCTGGACAGCGACAAGGACACCTGGCGGGCCAGGATGCGCGAGGAGTACCCCAACCTGCGCACGGCGCTCGAATGGGGTCTCACCGGCGACCGCCCGGACAAGGCTCGCCGCCTGGCGGCCGAGCTGGCCTGGCTGTGGCACCTGGAAGGCCGGCTCGGCGAGGGCCTGGGGCTGCTCCGGCTGGCGGCCGAGCGGGGCGCCGGCGAGCACAGCGCGCTGCAGGCCCGGGTCCTCACCGGCCTCGCGCTCGTCGCCGACACCACGCATCCGGCCGGGCTGGAGTTCGACGCGGCCCACGCCGCCCGTCTCATGGCGCTCGACCACGGCGATCTGCGGACCGCCTGCCTGGCGGGGTCGCTCAGCGCCATCGGCATGCTGCTCACCTCTCCGGACGAGGCGCGGGTCAGAGCCGCCGCCGTCCACGAGGAGGCCGTCGCGGCCGGCGACGCCTTCGTGGCCGACGCCGCGCAGGTCCTCGTCGGCCTGGTCCACCACATGAGGGAGGAGCATCGCCAGGCGCTGGCGGAGATGGAGGCGCCGGTAAGCGGCCTGCTGCGGCGAGGCGACCGCGGTGTGGCGGCCCTGGCACTCGGCCTGATGGCCCTCGGCAGCGCCTATCTGGGCGAGCTGCCCCGGGCCAGAACGTGGGCGGAGCAGGCGGTCGAGGTCGCCACCCCTCTCGCCGACTACCACCGTGCCGGTACGGCGCGCGCCGTCCTCGCCCACGTGTGCCACCTGCAAGGCGACGACAAGGCCGCCGAGCTCGCCCTCGACCCGGTCATCCGGCTGGTGGACCAGGCGCCCTCGGCTCCCTTCGTGCCGAGGCTCGCGTTGACGATCGGGCGGCTCTGCCTGAGCAGGCGCGAGCCACTGCGGGCGGCCGAGTGGTTCAGGAGTGAGACGGCCTGGCGCGGCGGCGAGCAGCCGGACGAGCTGCTGACCCCGGAGACCCGCATCGCCCTGGCGGCGGCGCTGCGACAGGCCGGCGACCCGGAGGGCGCGGCCCGCGCCTGCGCCGCCGGCCTCGACGCCGCCCGGGCCCTGGGAATGCCGCGCCTGATCGCCGAGGCTCTTGAGCAGCAGGCGTTCCTCGACGAGGCGCGCGCCGTCGCTCTGCATCTGGAGGCCCTGCGCCTGCGCGCCGCCAACGGCCTCCGCCTGGCCTGCGTGGACAGCCTCGAGGCTCTGGCAGCGCTGGCCGACGCCACCACCGGCGCCCGGATCATGGGCGCGTGCGATCGGGCCCGGGAGGAGCTCGGCTACCCCAGGCCGCACCGGCCGAGTGTCCCGGCCGCTCCCGAAGGCCGCCGGATGGAGCTGGAGGAGGCCATCGCCTTCACCGGCCGCGCTCACGGCGGACGCCGCCGTCCCGCCACCGGCTGGGCCAGCCTCACCCCCGCGGAACAGGAGGTCGTACGGCTGGCCGTGGCGGGCCTGTCCAACCCCGAGATCGCCGGCCGGCTGTTCATGAGCCGCAGCACGGTCAAGACGCACCTGGCGCACGTGTACGCGAAGCTCGGCGTGGCCAACCGCACCGAGCTGGCGGCGCTGCACCGCGAACACGACCGCTGAGACGCCGGCCGGCTCCGGCCCGGGGGTCAGACACGCTCTACCGCGAGCGGCCCGCCTCCTGACGGCGCCGCCCGCCCTGGCGCCTGCCCTGAGACCCCCTGTACGCCGCCCACTTCACGGACGCCGTCGATCACCCGCCGTGAGTGCCCGGTCTCCGTGACGCGACATCCACGGCGGAGGTCTCGCACAGCGACGTACGCCCCGTGCATCGCCGTGTCAATTTGTCTGACTTACCGACCTAATATCACTTTATTTGCTCTTTATGTTGATAAGATTATTCAAATCCTTTATGGGCGAAAAGAATTTATTGACATGGGGTGACAGTAAACGTTTAATGTGTGCGATCTTGCATATTTCGTACGGGAGATAACCCATGTTTAGGTTTCCCGGACTGCGGAGTTGGCGTTCGCTCACTGCCGTGGTCGTGGCGGGTGTACTGGTGGGAACCGGGACACCCCCGGCCGCGATGGCGGCACAGGAAAGTCGGACGGGATCCGACGCGGGCCGGCTCAGCGGCTGGCAGCAGGCGCTGAAGCGCGCTGCCGAGATCCGGGAACCGGTCGAGGTGACCGAGGCCCGGACCGAGTTCACCACCACATATGCCAATCCGGACGGCGAGTCGTTCCGGCTGGAGCAGTCGACCACCCCCGTCCGGGTCAAGGGACCGGACGGGACGTGGGTGTCACCCGACGCGACGCTGCAGCGTCGCGCCGACGGAAGCGTCGGACCGGCCGCCGCGGCCGTGGGCATCTCCTTCTCCGGCGGCGGCGACGGCGGGAACCTCGTCACGATGAACCGGGACGGCCGGACCCTCGCGCTGGGCTGGCCGGGAACCCTGCCCGCGCCGGTGCTCGACGGCCCGAACGCCACGTACCAGAACGTGCTGCCGGACGTGGACCTCAGGATGACCGCGACGACCGAGGGCTTCCGCCAGGTCCTGATCGTCAAGACACCGGAGGCGGCGAACAACCCCGCTCTCGGGCGGATCCAGTACGCCGTCAAGTCGTCCGGGCTCAAGGTGGAGGAGACCGCGGACGGCGGCATGTCCGCGACCGACGGCAACGCCACCGAGGTCTTCACCTCGCCTCCGGCCGCGATGTGGGACTCCACCGGGAACCCCGCCGCCGGGCAGGCCGGGACGGCCGACGCCCCCGCCGCGCCGTCCTCCCCGGCCCCTTCCACCGCCTCCACCCCGTCCGCGAAGGGCGGCGCCCCCCAGGGCGCGCCCGCCGCGGACGGCTCACCGGCCCCGAACACGACATCGGGCACGACACCACAGGCGACGGAGACGAGCGCCCCTTCGGACGAGGGGCAGGCCGCCGACGGCCCCGCCCCCGGGGCGGGGCACGCCGAGCTGCCGATCGAGGTCGGCAAGGACACGCTCACGCTCGTCCCCGACGCCGGCCTGCTGCGGCAGAAGGACGAGTCGGCCTACCCCGTCTACATCGACCCGACCGTGACCTGGGGAGAGACCGACAGGACGCTGCTGCGCTCGGACGGCTACAAGTCGTACAACTGGAGCAACGGCAGCAACAACCAGGGTGAGGGCGTCGGCCACTGCGGCACCTGGAACGGCTACTACTGCGGGCCCGGCTACACCCAGCGGCTGTACTTCCAGTTCTCCCCCGCGAGTCTCAAGGGCAAGCAGGTGCTGAGCGCCGCGTTCCGCGTCACCGAGCCCTGGGCGTTCCAGTGCGACCCCCGGTGGGTCGACCTCGTCCGTACGAACAACTTCACGTCGTCCACCACCTGGTCGGGCCGTCCCAAGGAGCTCGACTGGATGGTGGACCGGTACGTGTCGGCGGGGCGCGGCTCGGCGTGCGATCCCGACGAGCCGACCGCGCCGATCGAGTTCAAGGACAACCCCGAAGAGACGAACGAGAACCTGACCCCGACCGTGAAGGACTTCGCGGCGGGCAAGTTCTCCAAGCTCACGCTGGAGCTGCGGGCGCACGACGAGGGCGACACCTCCGCCTGGAAGCGGTTCAGGAACGACGCCGTGCTCGTCGTCGACTACGTGGGTATGCCCGGGGTGCCGACCGGGGTCGGCCTCGTCACCGGCTCGGGCACCGTCTGCGAGACCAAGGAGTCGGCGCCCGCGATCCTCTCCGACCCCACGCCCACCATGGCGACCACCCCGCAGACCCTCGCGGGCGGCGAGTCCGGCGCGATGCTGCGGGGGGCGTTCTACGTCCAGAAGAAGAACGCCGACGGCACCTGGACGCAGGCCTTCTCCACCATCGAGCGGCCGACGACCGGACACGTGGGCGACAACGTGAAGGTGACCGCTGACGCGCCGACGCTGTCGGAGGGCGTGCTCTACCGCTACGACTCGTGGACGCGCTCCTACTACAGCAACTACACCAAGTGGCTGGCCGGGACCAGCAGCTACCTGAGCGCCGGCTGGTGCTACTTCAAGGTCGACCCGACCGCGCCGAAGGCGCCGGTGGTCACGCTCGGCGCGCCGTACACCGCCTGCACCGCCACGAGCTGCGCGCCGGCCGGCGGGCCGGGACAGAGCACGACCGTCACCTTCGGCCCGGCGTCCGGCGACGCCAACAACGTCGCCTACCAGTACCGCGCGTCCACCAGCTCGACCTGGTCGTCCGACGTCACGGGCGCCACGGCGAAGGCGTTGATCACTCCCCCTGCCGCCGGGACGTACAGCCTGTACGTCCGGGCCAAGGACAACGTCGGCAGGTATGGCGCGACCACGGTCGTCGACTTCCTGGTCGCCGCGGGCGCGGGCCCGGCCGGCAGGTGGCACTTCGACGAGGACTCCGGCGCCGCCGTCGACCGGGGCAGCGGACACCACGACGCCACGCTCTCCGGCGGCGCCGTACGGGACACCCGGGGACGCCGCGGCGAGGTCTGGTACGACGACGCGGGCACGGCACTGGACACCCCGAAGGTCGACAAGGGGTTGGGCCTGAACGGCACGTCGGCGTACGCGGCGACGTCCGGGCCGGTGCTGGAGACCCGGTCGGCCTACACGGTCTCCGCCTGGGTGCGGCTGGACAAGGTGAGCGACGACGGCATCGTGCTGTCGCAGGACGGTTCGGGCGGCTACAGCCCCTTCCTGCTCTGGCACGAGAAGGACTACGGCGCCTTCTGCTTCGGCGTCAAGGACAAGGACGAGGCGACCGGCAAGGCCTACTACGGGGTCTGCTCGAAGAACGGCACGTCCCGGGCGAACGTCTGGACCCACCTGGCCGGCAGCTACGACCCGGCGACGCAGAAGCTGAGCTTCTACGTCAACGGCGTGCCGCAGGGCACCGCCACCATCTCCGGCGTGTGGTCGGCCACCGGACCGTTCGAGATCGGCCGCTACAAGTGGGCCAACGTCTTCCAGTTCTACTTCCCCGGCTCGATCGACGAGGTCGCCGCCTGGCAGCGGGTCCTGACCCCGGAGGAGGTCGCGACGGAGGCGCGGTCGGAGTCCCCGGCGTCCGGGCGCAACGACGTGGAACTGGTGGCCGACTGGGACCCGGCGGACGCCGCCGGAACGCAGGTGCCCGACTCGCTGTCGGGTTACGGCCGGGCGCTGGCGCTGGCCGGCGGGGCGTCGCTGGACGGGGAGGGCCTGGTGCTCGACGGCGTGGACGCCGCCGCCACCACCGCGGGCCCGGTCGTGGACGACACCGGCTCGTTCACGGTGACCGTGAAGGTCGAGCTCGACCGGGACAAGATCCTGGCGAAGCCGATCGGGACCGTCGGCCAGGTGGCCGGGCAGCGCACCGCCGACGGGTCGTCGTGGGGCCTGTGGTTCGAGCTGACCGGCAAGGAGACGCAGCTCGACGACGACGGCAACGAGGTCAGCGTCCCGGTCGGCTTCTGGCGCTTCGGCCGGGTCAACAAGGACGGCACGAAGACCTGGGTGAGCTCCGACGCCTCGGCCAGCCTGGACAGCCCGGTCCGCCTGACCGGCGTGTACGACGCCCTGGCGGCGAACGGGCGAGTGGTGCGGCTCTACGTCGGCCACGAGCAGAACGACCTCGACATGGCCTACACCGCCGTGCCCGGGTCGGGCGACTTCGCGGCCGGCAAGGGCTTCAGCGCGACCTCCTGGGGTCACTTCCTCCCCGCGAGGATCACCGATCTGCGGCTGTGGGCGGGCGCCATGGCCGATTCCGACCAGATGGACGCCGTCATCGGCGACTGACGGCGGTGCGGGGACCGGCTCGCCGGTCCCCGCACCTCCCGCATCTTCCCCCGGTTGATCCGCGGGTTCTCTCTTTTCCTCTCGAGGAGGTTGGGTCATGCGTCGGCCCGGAATTCGTGCTGCCCTGGTGGCCGCGTTGGCGGTGGTGATCTCGTTACCCGTCGGGGTGACGGCGGCCTCGGCCGCGGAGGGACCACCCGGCGCCCCACCCGTGCAGAAACAACGGTCCAGCAAGGTCAGGGCCATGGACGCGAGCGGGGCGAAGGAGGCCAGGGAACGGGTCGCCGCGTCCAGGGCCCGCAACGACGCCGCCGCCGACCGGGCCGCGAAGGAGCGCGAGGCCGCCCGGTGGCCGAGCGCCGGCGAGGCCGACGTGCCGATCGGCGGCGAGCGGAGCGTCAGCGTGGGCGGGCTCCCGGTGAGCCTGAAAGCCGCCGCCCCGGCCGATACCCCCGGCACCGCCGGTTCGCGGACGGCCCGCGTGCGGGTGCTCGACCGCGCCGCCGCCGAGGCGGCCGGGGTGGACGGGGTGCTGCTGGCCGCGTCGGCGCAGACCCCGGGCACCGCGACGGTGAGCGTCGGCTACGCCGCCTTCGCCTCCGCGTACGGCGGCGGGTGGAGCGGCCGGCTGCGTCTGGTCCAGCTGCCCGCCTGCGCCGCGACCACCCCCGAACGGGAGGAGTGCCGCACGCGGACCCCGCTGGACACCGACAACTCGGCCACGGCGCAGACCCTCTCGGCGCCGGTCACGTTCGACGCCGCCCCGGCCGTGCTGGCCCTGACCGCCGACACCCCGGGTGAAGGAGGCGAGGCGGCGGACGGCAGCGGCAACTACGCCGCCACCCCGCTCGCCGCGTCGTCCACGTGGGAGGCGGGCGGCAACTCCGGCTCCTTCACCTGGTCCTACCCGATCGCCCCGGTGGAGCCGGCGGCGGGACCCGCGCCCGCGCTGGACCTGTCGTACGACTCGGGCAGCGTGGACGGGCGCACCTCCACCACAAACAACCAGGGCACCTCGATCGGCGAGGGCTTCGACACCGCCGCCACCTCCTACATCGACCGCCAGTTCGGCAGCTGCGACGAGGACGGCCACGACAAGCAGTACGACCTGTGCTGGAAGTACGACAACGCCTCGCTCGTCCTCAACGGCAAGTCCACCGAGCTCGTCAAGGACGACACCAGCGGCAAGTGGCGGCTGAAGAACGACGACGCCTCCACCGTCACCCACTCCACCGGCGCCGACAACGGCGACGACGACGGCGAGTACTGGACCGTCGTCACCGGCGAGGGCACGAAGTACGTCTTCGGCCTCAACAAGCTGAGCGGCGCGGGCAGCCAGCGGACCGACTCGGTGTTCACGGTCCCGGTGTACGGCGACGACTCGGGCGAGCCCGGCTACACCAAGGGCGACGCCTTCGCCGACCGATCCGTCACCCAGGCGTGGCGGTGGAACCTCGACTACGCCGAGGACACCCACGGCAACGCCATGACGTACTGGTACACGGCGGAGACGAACTACTACCGGAAGAACAAGTCCGACACCGCGACCACCTCCTACGTCCGCGGCGGCTACCTCGACAAGATCCTCTACGGGCAGCGGTCCGACACGCTGTTCACCGTGGACGCGCCCTACAAGGTCGCCTTCTCCTACGCCGAGCGCTGCACGGCCTCCGACTGCGGCAGCCTCACCAAGGACACCGCGGAGAACTGGCCCGACGT
Organism: Microbispora catharanthi; assembly: GCF_006334915.2. Lineage (GTDB taxonomy): Bacteria > Actinomycetota > Actinomycetes > Streptosporangiales > Streptosporangiaceae > Microbispora > Microbispora catharanthi. The sequence continues at coordinate 96,739 of NZ_VDMA02000022.1, read as the reverse complement.
CCCCTTCGACGCCATCTGCAAGAAGGACGCGAACAAGGACGACTGCCACGCCGAGAGCCCGGCCTTCTTCAGCCGCAAGCGCCTGGTGAAGATCGAGACGAGCGTCCTGTCCGGCACGGCGTACAAGCCGGTCGACTCGTGGGCGTTCACGCAGAAGTACCTGGACGGCGGCGACATCGGCAGCTCCGCCGACCAGACGCTGTCACTGATGTCGATCGTGCGGACGGGCTCGGCCGGTGACACGCCGCTGACGCTCGACCCCGTCTCGTTCACCTACGCCATGCGGACCAACCGGGTGGCGGGCGGCACCCAGCCGGGAGGCGGCAACATCCTGCCGCTGACCAAGCCGCGCGTCGAGACGGTCACCTCGGAGACCGGCGCGATCATCACGGTCAGCTACAACGAGCCGGAGTGCGTGCGCGGCTCGAAGATGCCGAAGGCCGAGGACGACAACGCGCTGTCCTGCTATCCGCAGTTCTGGCACATCAACGGCGCCACCGACGCCTCCATCGACTGGTTCAACAAATACCGCGTGCTCGCGCTGAACATCGCCGACCCTGCCGGCCACAACCCGCTGGTCGAATACGCCTACGAGTACGCCACGCCCGGCTGGCGCTACAACGACAGCCCGTTCACCCCGGCCGACGAGCGCACCTGGTCGCTGTGGCGCGGCTACCAGAAGGTCACGACGTACGTCGGCGACGCCGACGGCACCCGCACCACGTCGGTCACGGTGTACCTGCAGGGCATGAACGGCGACCGGCTGCTCAAGTCGGCCGACCCGAGGACGGTCGATCCCGACAAGCGGCGCACCGCCACCGTGCCGGGCCTCGACGTCGGCGGTCTCGACGTGCCCGACCTCACGGACTCCGAGCAGTACTCCGGCTTCACCCGCGAGGAGGTCACCTACGACGGGGCCGACCCGGTCGACGTGACGGTCAACGACCCCTGGTCGGCGAAGACCGCCACCCAGCACAAGTCGTACGCCGACACCGAGGCCTACTACGTGCGCATGGGGAAGACGTCGGAGCACACCTACCTGACCGTCCCCAAGACCTGGCGCACCGTCACCACCTCCACGACGTACGACTCGTACGGCATGGCGGTCAAGCAGGACAGCACGGGCGACACCGCCAAGAGCGGCGACGAGACCTGCACCCGCACCTGGTATGCCCGCGACGACGCCAAGGGCCTGAACTCGCTGGTCTCCCGCACCCGCGTGGTCGGCCGCGCCTGCTCGCTGAAGGAGGCCGACCTGTCGCTGCCCGCGGGCTCCGACACCTCGGGCGACGTGCTGTCCGACACGGCGACCGTGTACGACAACACCGCCGCGACCGGGTGGTCGGCGAGCCAGAAGCCGGTGAAGGGCGAGGCCACCTGGACGGGTCGGGCCACCGGCTACCCGTCGGCCCTCACCGGTGACGAGCGCCCGCCGACCGGCTGGCAGCGCACCGAGTCGACCACCTACGACACGCTGGGCAGGCCGCTGACCGTGACCGACGCGGGCGGCAACCCCACCACCACGGCGTACACGCCGACCGGCGCCGGAGTCCTCACCAAGAAGGTGGAGACCAACGCCAAGCAGCAGAAGGCGACGACGTTCCTCGACGCGACGCGCGGACTTCCGGTGCGCACCTACGACCCGAACAACGGCAAGACCGAGCAGACCTACGACGCTCTCGGCCGGCTGACCGGCGTGTGGCTGCCCGACCGCAGCAAGGACGGCGGGCAGACCCCCACCTACGCCTACTCCTACGTGTACGAGCGGGGCAAGGCGCCCGCGATCGGCACCTCGACCGTCAAGTCGTCCACCACCGCCAGCTGGTCGTACGAGATCTTCGACTCGCTGCTGCGGCCGATGCAGACGCAGAAGCCGACCCCGAACGGCGGCCGGCTCCTGACCGACACCCGCTACGACTCGCGCGGCCTCGCCTACGAGACCTACGCCGACATCTTCGACTCCACGCAGACGCCGAACGCCACCTACACCCGGGAGGAGTACGGCGAGGCGCCCAAGCAGACGAACATCGTCTTCGACGGCGCCGGCCGGCAGACCCGCAGCACGTTCCTGTCGTACGGCGTGGAGAAGTGGACGACCACCACGGCGTACACCGGTGACTCCACCGCCGTCAGCGCGGTGACCGGCGGCAGCGCGGTGCGGACCATCACCGACGCGCTCGACCGCACGGTCGAACGGCGCGAGTACAACTCGCCCTCCCCCGCCGACACCCAGTACGGCGCGCTGACCTCCAGCGGGTACACCTCCACGTCCTTCACCTACCGCGCCGACGACAAGGAACTGACCGTCACCGCCCCCGACGGCGCGAAGTGGTCCTACACCTACGACCTGTTCGCCAGGCAGACCGGCATCAGCGACCCCGACAAGGGCGCGAGCACCGTCCGCTACACCGCGCTCGACAAGACCGACACGGTCACCGGCGCGAACGGCACGGTCCTGCTGTACGGCTACGACGAGCTCGGCCGCAAGACCGGGCTGTGGTCGGGGTCGCGCACCGACGCGAACAAGCTGGCCGCCTGGACCTACGACACCGTGGCCAAGGGCCAGCTCGCCTCGTCCACCAGTTACGACGGCGGCGTCTCCGGCAAGGCGTACACGAAGAAGGTCCTCGCGTACGACGGCCAGTATCGCGCCACCGGCACCGAGATCGACATCGACCCGAACGACCCGATGGTCCTCTCCGGGGCGGCGAAGACCAGCTACACCTTCGGCAGCGACTACAACCTCGACGGCACGCTGAAGAACTCCACCGAGCCCGCCGTCGGCGGTCTGGCCGAGGAGAAGATCAGCCTGACCTACACGCCGACCGGGCAGGTGACCGGGCTGACCGGCACCACCGACTACCTCCAGAAGGCCGACTACAACGCGCTCGGCCAGCCCCTGCAGTTCACCCTCGGCCTGTCGGGGGCCACGGAGGCCAAGAAGACCTTCCTCAACAACACCTACGAGGAGGGGACCGACCGGCTGAAGCGGGCCTTCGTCACCACCCAGTCCGCGCCGGTCAAGCCGCAGGACCTGGCCTACCACTACGACGACGCGGGCAACGTCACCGAGATCGCCGACACCCCCACCCAGGACGGCGCGGGACAAAATGACATCCAGTGCTTCGCCTACGACGGGCAGCGGCGGCTGACCGAGGCGTGGACGCCGGCCACCGACGACTGCACGAACAAGACCCTGGGCGGTGCGGCGCCGTACCGGACCTCCTACACCTACAACGCCTCCGGGCTGCGGGCGACGGAGACCCGCTACAGCGGCTCCACCGCGACCACCTCGGCGTACTGCTACGGCGACACCGCCAAGCGGCACGCCCTGACCGCGGTCGTGACGGGCTCCTGCACGGGCGCGACCGCCACCTACTCCTACGACAAGTCCGGCAACACGACCGGGCGCGACGGCCAGGTGCTGACCTGGGACGCGCAGGGCCGCATCGCGACCCTGACCCAGGGCACGCAGAAGACGGCCCACGTGTACGACGCCGACGGGGGACTGTTGATCCGCCGCGCGGTGGGCGACGGGGAGAGCGTGCTCTACCTCGGCGCCACCGAGATCCACTCGAAGAAGACCGGCAGCACCGTCACGACCTGGGCCAGCCGCTTCTACGCCGCGGACACGCAGGTGATCGCGGTGCGCACCACCCAGGACGGGAAGAACGCGGTCTCCTTCCTCGCCGGCGACCAGCACGGCACCTCCTCGCTGTCGGTCGACGCGGCCGGTCAGGCGATCAGCAAGCGCTTCACGACCCCGTTCGGCGCGCCGCGCGGGGACACGGTCGGCGGCGCCTGGCCCGACGACAAGGGGTTCCTCGGCAAGCCCGCCGACGCCGCCACCGGGCTCACCTACGTCGGGGCCCGCATGTACGACCCGGTCGTCGGCAGGTTCCTGAGCGTGGACCCGGTGCTGTCCACCGACCAGGCCCAGTCGCTCAACGGGTACTCCTACGGCAACAACAACCCCGTCACGTTCAGCGACCCGACGGGTGAGGAGATCGGCTCGCGGCCCAACTCCTGCCAGTACGACCTCAAGTACTGCTCGAAGGAGGAGCAGGGGAAGGTCGGGTACGACCCCAAGACCGGCAAGGTCGACCCGTACAAGAACAAGAAGAAGAAGCCCAAGAAGAGCCACCCGACGCCGAGCCCGTCTCCGGGCCCGCCGCCGGTACCGCCGCCCGGCGGATGCTTCTGCCACTCGAACGGGATCAACCTGTTCAAGGCGCTGCTCATCCACCCGTTCCACTGGGGCAACAACACGAACGGCGCCAACGAGCTGGCCCTGAGCTACCACACGCTCTTCAGCGACGGATCATGTGAGCGCCGCGCCCTGCAGTACGTCTGTTACAACGGCTCCCCCGGAGGCGACCAGCCGATGACGGTCGGGGACGTCCACTTCTACCCGTACTCGAAGAAGGACTTCGAGAACCGGCTGCGGGATGAGAAGCAGCGCCGGGACGACATCGCGCGGGTCGCCGGGCGGAAGACGGCCGACGAGTACGGGCCCAACCTCGAAAAGCACGAGGCGGTCCACTCGGAGCAGTGGGCGAGCTACAGCACCGCCACCGCCTACATCGCGGCCTACGGCTACCAGTCCTTGAAATCCCAGCGGGAGACCGGAAGTCCCGCGGCGACCAATACCTTCGAGGTGGGGGCCAACCTGTGGTGGGGCAGCTACGCGAACTGGCGGCCGCTCGAGTATCGCCTGCCGGGGACCTAGGGAGTGTCTGACAAAGGCTGCCCAGGGCCATGATTTGTCGGACACGACCTAGGCTCGGAGGCCGGCGAAGGGAGAGGGAGACGATGACGCGTGGAAGAAGGCCGGGGCGCGGGCGCACCGCCGTCGCGCTGGCCGCTCTGGCCTTCTTCGGCGCGGCGTGCGAGACCACCGCGCCCGCGCCCAAGGGCGTCCTCGCCGTCGAGCGCGCCGAGGACGGCGGGGTCAGGCTGCTGCTCGGCGGCTGCCCCGGCTACGTCGCCAGCGACTTCTCGGTGCTGCAGGACACCGACGACGACGGCGAGCTCGTCACCTGGAGCGTGCACAACGGCGGCTGGACCGGGTCGGTGAACGAGATCCGGCTCTTCCAGGCGCCGCCCGAAGGCTGGCGGTCCACCGGCGACAGCCTCACCGCGCTGCGGGAGGGCGTCCCCTACGTCGCCACCGTCAACGGCACCGCCGGCGACCTGGGCCTGCGGAGCAGGGTGCCGTTCACCACGGCCGACCTGGCGGGTCTCGGCCGCGGGCAGGTGCTGGCGTGGGCGGGAGGCGAGGAGACCGTGAAGACGGACCGGGACGTCTTCATGCGCGCCGACCCGGACCGTTGCCGTCCGTGACCGGCGGCACGTCCCGCCGCCGCACCTTGTGACGGGTGTGGCGGCGGGACCGCCGCAGGCCGCGAGCGGCCGCGGAGAAAGCCCCCGTCAGCTCATGCGGAACACCGGGCCGCGCGGGGCGAACGGCAGGAAGGCGCCTTCGGGGATCAGGAAGGCGTGTTCGCGGCGGATCCGCACCACGTCGCACTCCCCGTCGGTGATCAACAGGATCGGGCCGTCCCGGGGGAAGTCCTCGGCCCGTTCGAGCAGGTCCACGCCCGGCTGGAGGATCGTCCCGCCGCGTCCCCGCACGCGGACCCTGCGCGCGACGTCCTCCACCGGCAGGTATCCCGCGTCGTAGGCGACGGCGTCGCAGAACACGACCCGGGCGCGCGGCACGTCGCGCGCGGTCGCGTACGACGCGATGGCGCCGAGCGCCTTGCCCAGGAGCCGGGTGTTCATGGATCCCGACGTGTCGAGCACGACCCCGAACGTGGCCCGGCGCACCGCCTCCTCCGGCCGCACCCAGCCGGGACGGGGGATGTCCGGCGTCGTGGACTGGCGACGGGAGGCCCGGGCGTAGGACCTGCGCCGTTCGACGGCGGGGACGTGCTCCTCGAACCAGCGCGCGAGCGCGGCGTCCCAGGGCAGCGGCGGGTGATCCAGGGCCCGGATCTCCTGCTCGAGGCCGGCCGGGAGGGTGCCCCTGCCTCCGCTGTGGTGGTAGGCGAGGCCGGTGACGAGGGCGTTGCGGTAGTAGTCGTCCAGGTCCACGTAGCGTCCCGGAGCGCCGGGACGCGGCAGCGGCTGCCCGAGCATGTCGCCCAGGCCGCGCCCGCGCAGCGTCGCGAGCTTGCGCAGGCGACGCAGGTCGCGCGCGATCCGGTCGTAGACCGCCTCGCAGGACAGCCCGCGCAGCTCCGGATCGTGGAGGAGTCCTTCGGGCATCTCCCCCACGCCCATCTCGACCAGCCAGCCGTTGACCACGTAGTCGCAGGCGACGTTCCACAGGTAGGGCTCCCGCCAGCCCACCCGCTCACCGTGCCGCAGTGCGGCGTGGAGCATCTCGTGGGCCAGCACGAACCGCCACTCCTCGATGGTCATCGAGACCAGCGGGTTGACGTAGATCTCGGCCGCCTCGGCGTTGACCGCGGCCACCGAGATGTCCCAGCCCCGGGCGAGGTCCGCGTCCGCCACGATCGTCATCCCCGCCGCCAGCGCCCCCAGCAGCGGGTAGGACGACACGAACCAGCCGAGTGCGTGGTCCCACGGCTTCTTCACCCTGCTCTGGACGGAGTCGCGCGCGCCCCCGGCCACCTCGATCGCCATCGTCGCCGCGGCGGAGATCCCGATCGCGAGCCCCTTCTCGTAGTCGCGGGCCGTGGCCGTCTCGACCGTGCCGGCGAAGAAGTCCGGGAAGGCCGGCACGTCGAACTCGGCGGGCACCCCGGACGTGCGCCACAGACCGGCCAGCGTCCGTTCGTCCTCCGGCGGGAAGACCGGCGGCCGCGGCTCCGGCGCCCTGCCGATCTTGAGGGTGGCGAGGAACCGGTCCACGCTCAGGCAGCAGGCGGCCAGGTAGGGGTGACGGGGAGCGCGCCGCGGCTGCTCCCACCGAGGGGTCTCCTCCCTGTTCAGGTCCTCGGGCAGGGCGTTGCGCGGGTCCATGTGCCCGAATCCCGCGTGCAGCAGGCAGTGCGCGAACACCCACGCCCACTCGCCCGCCTCGGCGCGCCTTCGGGAGTGGTGATACACGCTGCCGCCCGGCGTGATGTAGGCCCACCGGTCGTGGGGCAGCTCGTGCTCGTCCGCCGCGTACAGGTAGCCCCGGAGGTGGCGGAACAGCGGGTGGGAGCGCACCTCCTCCCAGCCCTTGAGCACGGCGTCGCGCCAGGGGTCGGCCTTCTGCTTCCTGCGGGCCACCTCAGCTCCTCACCACCTCAGCTCCGGGCCATCTCAGCGCCCGGCCACGTCAGCCGCGGGCCGCGGCCAGGCGCGGCAGGTCGCGGCCGACCTCGACCAGGAACCACGACGGCAGCACCGGCGCACCGTCGTCGCCCGCCGCGATGACGAGCTGCGCGCATTCGAGCGAGACCCCCGCCAGCTCGACGAGCAGGTTCTTGGCCCGGAAGGCGAGCTGCCGGCCGGCGGGCGAGGCGTGCTCCTTCGACTGCGGCAGCTCCTTGACCAGCCGGGCCCGGAAGGTCTCGGACAGGAAGTACAGCAGGTCGCGGTCCTCGGGCCGGCGCGGCCACCCCGCGTCCCCCTTGATCACGGCGTCGAGGTCGTACGCGTGCCGCACCGTCTTCACGTACGCCCGGAAGGCCGAGGCGTGCGCGGCGGACAGCGTGCCGTAGGCCAGCAGTCCCAGGGTCTCGTCGTCCAGCCGCTCACCGTAGGAGTGCATGGCGTCGGACAGCATGTGCCAGCCGCGCGGCGTGGAGAACGGCTCCTCCGTCTTGGGCGGCGCGCTCCACAGGTGGTCGGGGCGCTGGACGAGGTAGTCGACGATCCAGGGGTGGATGCCGCTCGTGGCCGCCCAGCTCAGCCAGTCGTCGGCCGAGGCCCGGAGGTGGACATGGATCATGCGGTTGACCAGCGCGGACGGCATGGGCCTTGCGAGCGCGTTGTCGGTCGCCCGGTTTCCCGCGCCGATCACCACCGACCCCGCCGGCAGCTCGTACGTGCCGATGCGCCGTTCGAGGATCAGCGAGTAGAACGCCTTCTGGACCTCCGGGGAGGAGGCGTTGAGCTCGTCCAGGAACAGGCAGTAGGGCTCCTGCCTCGCGATCGTCTCCGGCGGGGCGAACCGGCTGCGGTCCCCGACGATCTGCGGGACGCCGATGAGGTCCTCCGGAGCCAGTTGCGTGCCGAGGAGAGTCACGCACTCGAGGCCGAGGGAGTCGGCGAACGAGCGGACGAGCGAGCTCTTGCCGATGCCCGGCGCACCCCACAGGAACACCGGGCGCACGACGGCGACGTGCAGCAGCACCTCCGGAAGCTGCGCGGGAGTCACGGTCAGGGTCGCCTGCATGCCTTCAAGATTCGCAAAGCCCGCCTATCCGCCGCACCTCATTAAGACCCGCCGGCGCGACGCCGGCAGTGGCGGCAGGCCCGCGTGGTCACCGGTGCCGTCCGGTCAGCGCCCCGCGCCCGTGCGGCTCGTCCCAGTCGGCCTCCCGGGGCTCGACCGCGATCCGCACCGGCCCGTCGCCCAGGTAGGCGGGCCGGGCGGTGAGCCGGAAGGCGGCGAAGTCGGTCGTCTCCCGGAACGCCGGGAGCCGGTAGAGGTCGCGTGCGTACGGCCAGAGGTGGGGATAGTCGGTCAGCGGCCGTTCGCCGATCCCGGCGAGCGGGTTGTGCAGCAGGTCGTACCTGACCAGGACCACCCAGAGCTGCACGTCGGACTCGGTGAGGCGGTCCCCGAACAGGTACCGCCGGTCGGCCAGGCGGGCGTCGAGGCGATCCAGTGCGGCGAGCACTTCGCCGCGCCGCCGCTCGTACTCCTCCTGCGTGGCGGCCCTGGCCACCAGGTGCACGCCCTGGCCGAGGTCACGGGCGATCTCCTCGTCCAGGGCCTCGATCTCGTCGCGCAGGTCCTCCGGATAGAGGTCCGCGCCCGAGTCGGCCCACTGACTGAACCGGGTGCCGAGGTCGACCGGGATGTCGGGGTAGTCGTTGCTCACGATCCGGTTCGTCCGCCGGTCCCACAGCACCGGCACCGAGATGTGGCCGGGGTAGCCGGGCTCGGTGGCGTCGTACGCCTCGGCGAGGAGCGTGAAGCCGTTGACCGGGTCGGGACCGCGCCGCTCGCGGAACGCCCAGCCGCGCGCGTCGCGCTCGTCGTCGACGTACGACAGCGAGACGACGTCCTTCAGCCCGGCCAGGTCGCGCACGACGGCCACCCGCTGCGCCCACGGGCACACGTACGAGACGTACAGGTGGTAGCGGCCGGGCTCGGCGGGGTGGCCGCCGGAACCGCCGGCGGTGATCCGGCCCCGGAACGGATAGAGGGGTCCAGGCCGGTCGGTCCTGCCCGGCCCGTACGGGCCGAAGGCCGCGACGTCGGCGGGGCTCGCGTACGCGGGAGCGTGCGTGGTCATCAGGCGGTCGCCCTCCTCTCCAGCGCCGCGGCCACCTGGGCGGCGACGCGATCCGTCCAGTCGGCGAGGATGCGGTCGAGGTCGGGGATCTCGGCCTCGAGCAGCGCCAGGCCGGGGGTGGGCACGAGGGCGCCCAGTTCGACCAGCACGGGGCGCAGGTGCAGCTCGACGGCCAGCGCGTGCCGGGGGGAGCCCATGACCAGCAGCGGCAGGGCCACCGTTCCGGCCAGCGCGCCGCCGGGGAGGCGGTCGAGGAACGCCTTGAGCAGGCCGGTGTAGGTGGCCTTGTAAGTAGGGCTGGCCACCAGGAGCACCTGCGCTCCGGCGACCAGTTCCAGCGCCACCTCCACGGTCGGCGAAGGCCCGGGGGTGAACAGGTGCGGCCCGATCCCGGACAGGTCCACGACCTCGGGCGGCGCCTCGTACCCGATGCGGCGCCCCACCGCCTCGGCCGCCGCCACGGCCGCGAGGTGGGTCCGGGAACCGCCGCGCGGATTGCCGACCAGCACCACGAGAGAGCTCACGAGGCCACCGCCTCGTGCCGCGCGGCGTGTCCTGTGTCCGTGTCGAAGAGCGTACGAGTGGTCAACAGACGGTCCTCCAGATCGGAACGGGTAATCGTGCGAAGCGGAAGCGGGATCACGGGTGGGCGATGAACCGGCCGAAGCGGCCCTGGTGGTAAAGCAGCGGACGCCCCGGCCCGCGCACCTCGGCCTGGGTGACCAGCCCCACGACGAGGACGTGGTCGCCCACGCCGACCCGCTCGTAGGGCAGGCAGATCAGGTGCGCGGAGACGTCCTCGAGCAGGGGCGCTCCGAGCGGGCCCGGACGCCACCGGGTGGGCTCGGCGAAGCGGTCGGTGCCCTTGCGGGCGAACCGGGCGGCGAGATCGGCCTGGTCGCTGGCCAGGACGTTGACGGCGAAGTGGTCCGCCGCGCGCAACGACGGCCAGGTGGTGGACGACCGGTCCACGTAGAAGGAGACGAGGGGCGGGTCCAGGCTGACCGAGGAGAACGAGGTCGCGGTCAACCCCACCGGCACTCCCCCGCTCCGCGCGGTGATCACGACGACCCCCGCCGCGTGCACCGCGAGGGCACGCTTGTAGCCGTCGGCGTCCAGCGCGCGCTTGTAGTCGTCGGCGTCGAGGCCGGGGCCGAGCAGAGTCTCCGTCATGGCAAACCTCCGGAAGGTCGCAGCTGCTCACAAGGTCGATCCCGCCCGCCGCAGGCACCACGACACGCGGGATCAGGGATTCGGATGGAGGCGGGACCGGGCATGACGCGGTCACGCACGGCTCGCGAGGAGGGCGGCCGCGTGCCGCGGCCGGCCCCTCATCGGCACGAAGACGACGGAAGATTCACAATCAACGACACTGCGCGCTGGCGACGTGGCCGTAGTCCACGCTCGAACGCCGGGTCAGACGAACGCCCTGGCTCATACCACCGAACGTACGATCACCGGCCGAGAAAGTCAATATTTCCTACTAGCTTTACAGGAAAATCCAACTGGGTCAGGTGACGACGACGGGATGGCGCACCACCGCGTCGAAGCCGTAGCCGAGGGCGTTGCAGGCCGCACGGCCGGGCTGAACGGCGCCCGTCTCGTCGGCGGCCCGGACGAGCAGCCGGAGGTTCCCCGCCTCGCGCGGGGTCCAGGGGAAGGTCCAGCGGACCCAGCCGCGCGGGTGGCGTTCGCCGTGCAGGCGCGCGGGCCGCCAGGACACGCCCTCGTCGTCGCTGACGTCGACCCGGACCACCTGTCCGTTGCCGGACCAGGAGCGGCCGTGCAGCAGGTGCTCGCGCCCCGCCTCGAGACGGGCCGGCCAGGGCAGTTCGAAGGCGCTCTTCACCCCCACCCGCGTCAGCGGCGGGCCGCCCCCGGGCGGATGGCCGGGGCCGTGCATCCGGTACAGCCGTGTGCTCCACGGCGACTCCAGCGGCTCCGCCGACACCTCGATGTCCCCCAGCCACTTGATCGAGGCGGCGCCCACCCATCCCGGCACCACCAGACGCGCCGGGTGGCCGTGGTCGGGCGGCAGCGGCCGCCCGTTCATCTCGTAGGCCACCAGCACGTCGTCCAGCGCCTTGGCCACGGGAAGCGGGCGCCGCACCCTCCCCAGGTTCTCCCCCGCCTCGACGTAGTCGGCGTCGAGCCCGCGCGGCATCAGCACGACGGCCCTGTCGCTCATCCCCGCCCTCTCCAGGAGCGTCGCGAGGCGCACGCCCCGCCAGCGCGCCACCCCCACCGCGCCCAGCCGCCAGGGGGTGCCCGACACCTCCTGGTTCTGCTGCTCGCCGTACAGGCGGCGCCCGTTGCCCGCGCACTCGATGAACGCGGTCACGGTCTCGGCCGGCATGCCGAGGAGGTCACGATAGGTGAGCGCGACCGGCCCGCCGCGCAGGGCGTCGCCCCACAGCGTGAGCCGCCAGGCGGCCGCGTCGATCAGCGGTGTCGCCGTGTGGTTGCGGACGAAGAAGAGGCCGTCCGGCGTCAGGTAGTCCTCGCCCCGCAGCGCCTCCCAGCGGGTCTCCGCGTTCGTGCCGTGCACGGCGAACAGGCGGGGCGGCAGCGGCTTGCGGATGCCGGGCGGGGTTTCCGTTTCCGGTGCCGCACACCGTGCTCCAAGGCCGTCCTTCATGGCAGTCATGTGCCTCCTCACCTGCCGCTGTCAGCCGGCCGGCCTCCGCAGGGCGACGGCCGGCATGGGAATGGGCGGGAAGGGGTTGTCGGGCAGCAGGATCACGCGGCGCGGCCGGTCCGCCTGTCCCGCCGCGTCCAAATGCAGCAGGGCCGCCCCGATCCCCGCCGCGCCGGTCAGGTAGCCGGTGTCGGCCGACACCTCTCCGGGGCGGTGCCGCCGGTATGCCTGATACCAGCGGTATCCCCTGCCGTCGTAGCCGGTCGCCCGGCCGATCAGGTGGTCGGCGAGCCTGCGGGCGAACTCCAGGTGCTCCTGCTCCCCCGTCGCCGCCCACAACCCCACGTACAGCTCGATCAGCCCGGCGGTGCCGCAGCATTGGCAGGCGACGTTCCACAGCCCCGCGGTCTGCCGGAAGGGCGCGCCCGACTCCCTGACACCCCTGGCGAGCCGCCTCACCCACTCCAGGTCGCCGCCGTCGCCGCTCACCCGATACAGCTCGTAGAACATGCGCGCGATCCCGGCGGAGCCCGAGCAGTAGCCCAGGTGGTCGCCGACCGTCGCGCTCTCCCCCGTCAGGACGCCGGCGGCCCGGACGAGGCCCGCGCCGCGGCGTGCCGCGTCGAGGAACGCCTCCTCGCCCGTCGCGCCGTACAGCCGGGCGAGGAGGAAGGCCGTCCCGGCCGTCCCGGCCAGGAAGCCGGGCGGGGCCGCCTCCGCGGACAGGGCGGGGCACGCCGCGGGCCGCTCGCGGGGGGCGGTCAGCCGCGCGATGCGCCGTCCCGCCTCGACGGCCATCTCCTCGTAGGCCGGCACCCCGAGCGCCGCGGCGGCGCGCAGCAGCCCCAGGACGACGCCGCCGTCACCGCGCAGCGTGACATCTCCCGACCAGCCGATGCCGCCGTCGTCGAACGCGCGGGCGCTCCTGACGATCCTGTCGGCCGCCGCGAGCGCAGCGCCCTCGAAACGCTCCTCGCCGAGCGCCCAGCCGGCCTCGGTCAGCGCGAGGACGACACCGGCGAGGCCGTGGTGGAGCGACACGTCGGCCTGCCGCCGCCAGGTCGCCGCGAGGTGGCGGGCGCCGGCGCGGGCGTCCTCCAGGTACGCCTCATGGCCGGTGCCGGCGGCGAGCTCCAGGAAGAACAGCACGATCCCCGCCGCCCCAGAATGAAGGGACGCGGGCTCGCCGGGCGTCGCCGACCGGCCGTGCGGGTCGGGGTTGGCCCGCCATCGTCTGCCGCTCTCGTCGTCGACGGCGGCCGTACGTATCCACCGTCCCGCCATGATGGCGGCCGTCAGCGGGGTCTCTGCGCGCTCACCGGATGAGCGGAACGGGTCCGGGCCCATGGATGCACTATCCCACAAATCCGGTAGGTAATAGCAACTATTCGCCCGAGCCTTTCAGTCCTGTTCAGCGGGTTCACCGTCACCTGAGCCACCGGCTCAACCAGCCGAACACGCCGCCCTCGTCCTCCTCCGGCGCCGCGTCGTCGTCCGGCAGGTCGTACCAGTGGGTGTCCCCGGGGAAGGGAGCCGGGGGCGTGCCTGGCTCGCCCGCGGCGAACGACGAGGCGCCGGACGGAAGACGGCCGGGCGCGCTCATCCCCGGGCCCCCGCCGGGACCGCGCTCGAACCTTCGGCCGACTCGGCTCGTGCGGCGTCCAGCGCCCTGCGGGCGTAGGCCCGGACGTCAGCGTCGGAGTCGCCGAGAGCGACGTGCAGGGCCGCGGCGACCTCCGGCCGCGCCGCCCACCCGGACAGCGAGAGGACCGCGGCCTTGCGCACGTCGAGGTGCGGGTCGGCCAGCGCCGCCACCAGCGGTTCCACCGCGAGGGCCGGGCCGGCGGCGGCCAGTCCCCGCGCCGCGCCCACCCTCACCTGCCAGGCCTGATCCGCCAGGCCCCGTACGGCCGTCTCCGCGAAGCCCGGCTCCCGGTGGAGAGCCTGGCCGAGCCCGGAGAACGCCTCCAGGGCCGCCGCCCGGACGAGCGGGTCGGGGTCGGCGGCGAGCCGCGCGACGGCGGGGGCGCCGCCCGGCAGGCCGATGACGCCGAGCCCTCTGGCCGCCCAGACGCGTACCTCGCGGTCCCGGTCGCCGGCGGCGAGCGCCACCCGCTCCGCGTCGTCGAGCGCGACCAGGCCCCTGACCGCCTCGATCCGCACCCGGGTGTCGGCGTCGGCGAGCGCCGCCTCGAACAACGCGGCGTCACCCAGGTGCAGCGCCCGCAGGACGTCCAGGACGGCCGCGCGGACGACGGGGTCCCCCACGCCACCCTGGCCCGCTGCACCCTGGCCCACTCCACCCTGGCCCACTCCACCCTGGCCCACTCCACCCTGGCCCACTCCACCCTGGCCCACTCCACCCTGGCCCGCTTCCGTGTAACCGGCGACGGCGCGGAGCGAGGCGCCGAACTCGGCGGTCGCGGGCAGCACCTCGACGAGCTCGCGCAGGCCGGTGGCGGCCGCGCGCCGCACCGTGCCGTGCGGGTCGGCGAGGGCCCGGGTCAGCGCGGTCTCCACGCCCCTGGGCGCGGTCTCCGTCAGCGTCGCGACGGCCGCCCTGCGGACCTTGGGGTCGGCCTCCGCCAGGTAGGGGGTGATCTGGTCCAGCGCCGGCTCGGCGTCGGCGAGCCGCAGGAGTTCGAGGATGCGGGGCGAGCGCCCGATCGCCTCCACCGCAAGCCGCCCGCCCGCCCTGCGCCGCGCGGGGCCCGCCGTGCCGTACGCGCCGAGCGGGACGGGCTCGGCCGGGCGGGGGGCGAAGCCCTCGACGGGCACGAGGTAGGGCTCGACCGGGCGCTTGACGAACTCCATCGCCCCGGCGGCGTTCTTGCGCAGGTTGAGGTGGTAGAGCCACTCGTCGTCGTCCCGGCGAGGCAGGTCGGCGCGATCGTGGTAGAGGCCCCACCTGCTCTCGGTGCGGAGCAGTGAGGACCTGGCGGCCATCTCGGCGCAGTCCCTGATGAACGTCACCTCGGCGCAGCGCATCAGCTCGTGCGGGGTCCTCGCGCCCATGGTCGCGATCTCGTCGCGCATCCGCTCGAACGTCTCCAGCGCGATGTCCAGCTTCCTGGCGGTCTTCGGCGGGGCGACGTAGTCGTTGACGAACCGCCGCAGCTTGTATTCGACCTGTTGCTGCGGGGGGCCGTCGGGGTTGCGCAGCGGGCGGTAGATCAGCTCGTGCGCGTCGGCGATCTGGTCCTCCGGCAGGCCGTCCGGCGTGCGATGGTGCTCGGCGGCGTGGGCGCCCGCGAGGTCGCCGAACACGAACGCCCCGATCATGTAGTTGTGCGGCACGCAGGCCAGGTCGCCCGCGGCGTACAGGCCGGGGACCGTGGTGGCGCCGTTCTCGTCCACCCAGACGCCCGACGCCGAGTGGCCGCCGCACAGGCCGATCTCCGAGATGTGCATCTCGACGTCGTGGGTGCGGTAGTCGTGCCCGCGTCCCGCGTGGAAGGTGCCCCGGGTGGGGCGTTCGGTGGTGTGCAGGATGTTCTCGAGCGCGGTGAGCGTCTCGTCCGGCAGGTGGCTGACCTTGAGGTAGATCGGACCGCGGGCCGAGGCGATCTCCCCGGCCACCTCGGCCATCATCTGGCCCGACCAGTAGTCGCAGTCGACGAACCGCTCCCCCTCGGCGTTGACCTGGTAGCCGCCGAACGGGTTGGCGACGTACGCGCAGGCCGGGCCGTTGTAGTCCTTGATCAGCGGGTTGATCTGGAAGCACTCGATGCCGCTGAGCTCCGCGCCCGCGTGGTAGGCCATCGCGTACCCGTCGCCGGCGTTGGTCGGGTTCTCGTACGTGCCGTAGAGGTAGCCGCTCGCGGGCAGGCCCAGACGCCCGCACGCACCGGTCGCGAGGATCACGGCTCCGGCGGAGACCGTGACGAACCCGCCCGAGCGGGTGTCGAACCCGGCGACGCCGACGGCCCGGCCCTCGCTGGTCAGCACGCGGACCGGCATCACCCGGTTCTCGATGCGCACCCTCTCGCGGATGTCGCGGCGGCGCAGCACGCGATAGAGCACCTTCTTGACGTCCTTGCCCTCCGGCATGGGCAGGACGTAGCTGCCCGAGCGGTGGACCCGGCGCACCGCGTACTCACCGTGCTCGTTCTTCTCGAACTTCACGCCGTAGCGCTCCAGCCGACGGACCATGTCGTAGCCGCGCGTGGCCGTCTGGTAGACGGTGCGCTGGTTGACCACCCCGTCGTTGGCCCTGGTGATCTCGGCGACGTAGTCCTCGGGGGTGGCCTTGCCGGGGATGACCGCGTTGTTCACGCCGTCCATGCCCATCGCCAGCGCGCCGCTGTGCCGTACGTGCGCCTTCTCCAGCAGGATCACGTCGGCGCCGCGCTCGGCGGCGGTGATCGCGGCCATGGTCCCGGCGGTGCCGCCGCCGACCACCAGGACCTGGCATTCCAGATGCGTGCGGTCCGCCGGGGCAGGGATGTCCATTCAGAGCTCCTCGATGATGCGGGCGCGCAGCCCGGCGCGGTCGATGTCGGGGGTGCGCGGGTCCGGCACGCGCAGGACGCGTCCGATGCCGCCGTGTCCGCCGCGATGCCCGAGCACGACGACCCGGTCGGCGAGCAGCAGCGCCTCGTCCACGTCGTGGGTGACGAAGACGACCGTGGCGAGGGTGTCGCGGAGCACGTCCAGCAGCAGGCGCTGCATCCCGGCCCGGGTCTGCGCGTCCAGCGCGCCGAAGGGCTCGTCCATGAGCACGGCACGCGGCGCGCCCGCCAGGGACCTGGCGAGCTGCACCCGCTGCCGCATGCCGCCGGACAGCTCCCGGGGCAGCCGGTCCTCGCAACCGGCGAGGCCGACGCGGGCGATCCAGCTCTCGGCGGCCGTCCTGCGCTCCCGTCTCGGCACGCCGCGGATGCGCAGCGGCAGCTCGACGTTGCGCAGGACCGTGCGCCAGGGCAGCAGCGCGTCGTCCTGGAAGACCATCGCGCGGTCGGTCGAGGGCCCGGTGACCGGCACGCCCTCGGCCAGGACCCGCCCGGCGCGCGGCGCCAGCAGTCCCGCGATCGCCCGCAGGACCGTGGACTTGCCCGACCCGGACGGACCGACAATCACCAGGACCTCGCCGGGAGCGATGTCGAGGCGCAGGTCCTCCAGCACGGCGTGCCGCCCGTAACCGAGGGACACGCCCTCCAGCCGGATGGCGAGCCCGGCGTCCGCCCGTGCGGCGTCCACCGCGGGCGCGGTCATCGGGCGCCGCCTTCCACACCCTCGTCGACACGGGGAAGCCACCGGGTCAGGCGCCGGCCGAGCAGTTCGATCGTGGCCGAGGCGACCCAGCCGAGCACGCCGATCGACGCCATGCCGACGAGCACCGCCGGATAGTCGACGACCGTGTAGGCGTGCCAGGTGCGGTAGCCGACGCCGAACTCCCCGGAGATCATCTCGGCGGAGATCACGCAGATCCAGGCGACGCCCATGCCGACGGACAGCCCGCCGAAGACGCCCGGCAGCGTGCCCGGGAGGACGACGTTCCACAGCACGTGCGCGCGTCCGCCGCCCATCGTGCGGACCGCGTCCTCCCACAGCGTCGGCAGCGCCCGCACGGCGTGCCGCGTGCTCACCATTATCGGGAAGAAGGCCGCGGCGAACGTGATGAACACGATGCCCTGCTCGTCGGTGGGGAACACCAGGATCGCGATCGGGACGAGGGCGATGGCCGGGATCGGCCGGACGACCTCGACGGGCGGCAGCAGCACGTCGCCGGCCCAGCGGGACCGCGCGACCAGGACGCCCAGGGCGATGCCGGCCACGGCCGCCAGCGCGAACCCGGTGAGGATGCGGATCATGCTCTGGGCCAGGTCGAGGTAGTAGATCCGGGTGCCGAGCTGCCGGCCGAACTCCGCCGCGACCTCGGCGGGCGAGGGCAGCCGGTCGAACCGCAGTCCGACCCGGGCGTCCGCGGTCGTCAGCCACTGCCACACCGCGACGACGGCCGCCAGGGAGGCCGATCTGACCGCCCACCTGCGCAGGCCGTCCGCCGTTCTCGTCCGGCCCGTCGCCGTGACGGCGTCCGCGCCTGCGACGGCGGGGGCAGCGGGGCCGAGCGTCGCGTCCAGCGCCGGAGTGCTCATCGCGAGGCACCTCCCGCCGCGGCCTTCAGCGCCTCGTCGTATCCGACGATCCGCGCCCGGGGGTGCTCCTTCACGTACGCCTGCGCGCCGTCCCGGGTGGTGAAGGGCGCGAACCGCTCGTTCTCGTCCGCCGAGGGGTCGCGCACCCAGACCGACTTGTCCGCGAACCAGTGCGTGCCGGTGGCCGCGTCGGGCACGTAGGCGGCCCGTACGGTCCCGCCGGCCGAGGTGGCGGCGGCGATCTGGCGCAGCAGGCAGGTGGGGGTGGCCGCGGGGCGGAGCCGGTCCTCCCCGGCGAGCCACAGCTCGCCCGCCTTCGCGGGGTCGCGCACGGCGGTCCCGCAGGCCTCGTCGGTCCCGGTGATCCGCGCCGCGTTGACGGTGCTCGCGGTGCCGGCGTCGTAGGAGGCGCCGTACGCCTTCCTGATGGAGGAGTCGTTCGCGAACTTCGTCACGTCGACGTCGGTGAAGTCGGTGCCGATGATCTTCAGGTACTTCTCGTCGTGCCGCAGGGCGGCCAGCAGTTGCGGCTTCACGGTCACGTCGAACGAGGCGATGCCGTCGCGGCCGTTGTAGAGGTAGACCACCTCGGGCGGCAGGCCGGTGGCCTCGGCGACCGCCTCGGCCGCCTCCAGGGGATGCTCGTGGAGGTAGTTCGTCGCGTCGATCTGCGCCTGGAGGAACGCCTGGAGCACGTCGGGGTGCTCCTTCGCGTACGCCTGCCGGACGACGACGCCGTGGAACGTCGGCACGCCGAGCGCCGAGCCGTCGTAGACGAGCCTGGCCTGGTTCTTGAAGACGAGCAGTCCCGGCCAGGCCACGAACTGGGCGTATCCCTGCACGTTCCCCGACTGCAGCGCGGACGCGCCCACCGGCGGCTGCTGGTTCACGACCTCCACGTCCGTCGCGGGGTCGAGCCCGGCCCGCTCCAGGGCCTGGACGAGCGTGCCGTGCCCGGCCGAGCCCGAGCTGGCCGAGACCTTCTTCCCCTTCAGGTCGGCCAGCGTCTCCACGTCCGACGACGGGGGCACGACGACCGCGTTCAGCCCGCCGCGCAGGTTGTAGCCGGTCACCGAGACGAGCTCGGTCCGCGCGGAGGGCACGCCCTGGGTGCGGGAGGCGTTGATGAGGAGCGGGTAGTCGCCCATCGACCCGATGTCGATCTTCCCGGCCACCATCTTGGCGGTTATCGGGGCGCCGGTGTCGTAGTCCTGCCACTCGACCCGGTATCTGTCGCCGAGGCGTTTTTCGAGGTAGCCGAGGCCGCGCAGCAGCGTCCCGGCCGTCACCGTGTTGATGGTCTTCGACTGGTATCCGACGACGACCGTCTGCCTGCCGTCGTCGGCGCCGGCGGACACGGAGCACCCGGCCGCGGCCAGCAGCGCCACGGCGGCGATGAGCTTACGCATGGGGGTGTCCTTCTATCGGAGCAGGTAGGGGATGTTCACCGTGACCGCGTCCGCGGGGCACCGGTCGGCACAGGGGCCGCAGTACCAGCACTCGTCCACGTGCATATAGGCCTTGCCGCTGACCTCGTGGATGGCCAGCGAGTCGAGCGGGCACACGTCCACGCACAGCGTGCAGCCCTCGATGCACAACGACTCGTCGATCGTGACGGGCACGTCGACGCGGCTATTGACCAGGGTCATCGGTGTTCCTCCAGAGATGGCCACGCATGGTGAGGCGGTCGCCGCGGAACCTGACGAACTCCAGGTCGACCGGGCGGCCGTCGGACAGGTGAGTGAGGCGCTCGACCATCAGCAGCGCCGCACCGCGCGGCGCGTCGAGGACGGCCGCGGTGTGGGCGTCGGCGTTCACGGCCTCGATCGTCAGCTCCGCCACGCCGAGCGGCTGGCCGGCGACCCGTTCCAGCAGCACGAACACGTCGTTGTGGACGAGATCGGCGTCGAAGAGCGGCTCCCCCACCTCGCGGACGAGGTAGGTCAGGTCGAGCGAGAGCGGCAGCCCGTTGAGCCTGCGCAGCCGCTCCACGTAGACGACGGACTCGCCGTGCGGCAGGCCGAGCCGTCCCCGGACGGCGGCCGGAGGCGGGATCAGCCCCATCGCGCGGACCTCGTTGGTGACCTCGCCGTGCTCCCGGAGGGTCTCGGCGAGGCCGAGCAGCCGGTGCAGGCCGTGCGGATACTTCTCCGCGGCCACCGTGGTGCCCACTCCCGGGCACCGCTCGATGAGGCCCTCGTCACGCAGCAGGTCCAGGGCCTCCCTGATCGTGTTGCGGGAGGTCCCGAACTCCCGGGCGAGGGCGGACTCCAGCGGCAGGTGACCATCGCCGAAACCGCCGTGCACGACCTCCCGCCGCAGCAGGTCGGCGACCTGGCGGGCCCTGTCCGCCCGGCGCCGTCTCGCGTCCGCCAACTCCATGAGGCCAAAGACTACCTTCCAGGTAGGAATACCTGGATAACGGCGCGATTACGCCACTCCGGGAGATCGCGAAACGCGATCCACCTGCGACTTCATGCCGATACGGCCGACAACCGCCACCCCGGGAAGGTCAGGCGGCGAAGAACCGGTCGGCGAAGGCCTCCCACTGGGCGAGGAAATCGATGCCGGCGTCACGCAGCCAGTTGAGCTGCAGGCCGTCGAGGAAGGCGAGCAGGTCCACGGCGGCCTCACCGGGCCGGGGATGCCAGGCCAGCAGGTAGCGCTGCAGCATGGCGCGACCCTCGCGGAGCCGTGCCTGGAAGTAGGCGTGAGCGGGGTGCGCGGGGTCCAGCGCCTCGGCCGACAGCACCGTGTAGAGCTGCACGAGCGAGCGCTGCGCGAGGTTGCGGCGGACGAATCCCGACATGACGGCACGGGCAGTGGCCGCGTCGGGCGCCGGTTCCAGCGCGTCGACCACGCTTGCGAGGTCGAGCGTGTCCCGGCGTTCGAGGACCGCGATGAGCAGTTCCTCCCGGGAGCGGAAGTGATGCAGCAACCCCGCCTTGGTCATGCCGCACGCCGCCGCGAACGCCTCGAGAGTGACGCCCTTGAATCCGGAGGCGGCGATCAGCTCGGTGGCCGCCTTGAGGATCTCCTCGCGGCGTTCGGCGAGCGGCAGCCGGCGCCGTCCCTGCGAGGGGGTCATGCCGTCCTGGCTCCTCGGAGGCGGGGGTTGATTTCGATCACGATACCAGCCTAGGTTATCTACCGTTTGGTAGATAGCGCTGTCGCGCCTGTTCAGAGAGTTGTGTGCGCATGTCGACGCCCTCTTCTCCCACTCCCTTCTCCGCCGCCGTCGCCGAGGTGCGTGCCGGACGGCCCCTGGACGAGGCGGTCGACGAATTGCTGTCGGAGCTGACCCGGGAAGAACGCCTGTGGCTGCTGGACGGAGACCTGCCGTTCTGGCGGGGCATGGCCGAGATGATGACCGAGGGGTACAACCTCACCCCCATCCCGATGGGCCGCGTCGAACGGCTGGGCATCCCCGGCCTGTTGTTCTCCGACGGCCCGCGCGGCGTGGTGATGGGACAGTCGACCGCGTTTCCGGTCTCCATGGCCCGCGGCGCCACCTGGGACGTGGCACTCGAGGAGCGCGTCGGCACGGCTGTCGGGCTCGAGCTTCGCGCCCAGGGCGCCAACTTCTTCGGCGGCGTGTGCGTCAACCTGCCCCGCCACCCCGCCTGGGGGCGTGCCCAGGAGACGTACGGCGAGGACCCGATCCTGCTCGGCGAGTTCGGCGCGGCGCTGACCCGGGGGGTGCAGCGCAACGCCATGGCCGTCGTCAAGCACTTCGCGCTCAACAGCATGGAGAACGCCCGCTTCAAAGTCGACGTCACCGCCGACGACGCGGCCCTGCACGAGGTCTACCTGGCGCACTTCCGCCGGATCGTGGAAGAGGGCGTGTCGGGCGTCATGACCGCCTACAACTCCGTCAACGGCGAGTGGGCCGGGCAGAACGAGCACCTGATGGAAGGCGTGCTCCGCGAGATGTGGGGCTTCGAAGGCGTCACCGTCTCCGACTTCATCTGGGGCCTGCGCGACGCCGCCGCCTCGCTGCGCGCCGGGCTGGACGTGGAGGAGCCCTTCCGCCAGCAGCGCGCCGAGCACCTGCCCGCCGACCTGGAGGCGAGCCGGGCGAGCTGGGACGACGTCGACCGGGCGGCCCGCCGCGTCCTGCGCACCCAGCTGCGCCACTACGCCGCCCTCACAGAGCCCGAGCCCCCGCTCGACGTGGTGTTCGGCCCCGAGCACCGCGCGCTGGCGCGCGAGGTCGCCGCCCGCGGCATGGTGCTGCTCAAGAACGAGCCGGTCGGTGACGCGCCCCTGCTCCCCCTGCATCGGGACGCCGTCACCTCCCTGGCGGTCATCGGGCGCCTGGCGGACGTGGCCAACACCGGGGACAACGGCTCCTCCGACGTGCGCGCGCCGGAGGTGATCACCGCGCTGCGGGGTCTGGCCGAGGCGCTCCCGCGGACCCGGATCACCCATGTCGCGGACGACGATCCGGCCGCTGCCGCCGCGGCGGCCGGACAGGCCGACGTCGCCGTCGTCGTCGCCGGCTACACCGCCGCGGACGAGGGCGAGTGGGTCGGCGGGGACGTGCTGACCGATCCCGGCCTGCTGGCGCTGTTCCCACCCCCCGGCGACGACCCCGCCGGGCAGTCGTTCGCGGCCTTCCTGGCCGAGCCCGGCGCGGTGGACTCCATCAGCGGGGGAAGCGCCGGCGGCGACCGCGCGAGTCTGCGGCTGCGGCCCGTCGACGCCGACATCATCCGGGCCGTGGCGGCCGCCAACCCCCGCACCGTCGTGGTGATCGTCACCGCCGGGGCCGTCATCACCGAGGAGTGGCGCGACGCCGTACCCGCCGTGCTGGTCTCCTGGTACTCCGGCTCTGAGGGGGGCCGCGCCCTGGCCGACGTGCTGCTCGGCGACGTCGACGCCGCCGGACGGCTGCCGTACTCGATCCCGGCCGCCGAGGAGCACCTGCCGCACTTCGACCGTGACGCCACCGCCATCACCTACGACAAGTGGTTCGGCCAGCGGCTGCTGGACCGGGACGGCCACGCGCCGGCCTTCCCGCTCGGGTTCGGGCTGTCCTACACCGGCTTCGCCCTCGCCGACCTCACCGTCAGCGTTCCCGACGGCGACTCCTTCACGGGCGTCGTGACCGTGACCAACACCGGCTCACGTGCGGGCCGCCACGTCGTGCAGCTCTACGGACGGCCCACCGGCATCGACGCGGCCGCGGACGACTTCCCCACCCGGGTCCTGCTCGGCTTCGCCACCGTCGACCTCCCGGCCGGAGCGTCGGCCCGGGTCACCGTGCCCGCCTCGACCCGGCCCCTGCAGAGGTGGACGCCCACCGGGTTCGTCCCCGCCTCCTCGACGGCCCTGATCGAAGCGGCGTCCTACGCCGGCGACCCCGACGCCGTCGTGTCGACCGTCACACTGTGACGGCGATGGTCAGCACCGTCGCAATCGACGGCGCAACGAGATACGACGATTTCCGGTACGGCCGAGGGCGACCGCTCTGGCACCTCCGCGGCAGCGGGTGCCCGCAGGCACCCCGTCAGCGCCTCTTCAACAGAAGCTCGGTGTTGCGGTCACCGGGCAGGCCCGCCAGCCCGCTCCGCATGCCCGGGGAGTTGAACGAGAGCTCCCGGTAGAGCGCGGCCAGGCCGCTTTGGGACAGATCGGTGAAGTCGGTGCGGTGCGGCGCGGCCGACTCCACCAGCGTGGTGAACAGGGACAGCGTCCCATCGTGATTGTCTGCCAGCTCGACGACCCTCGCCAGCTGCGGGTAGTCGACGTGGGAGGCGGTGGAGATCTCCCAGAAGCCGCCCTGAGGGACGATTTTGTTGAGGTGGGAGTGACCGTTGATCCACGCGGCCACGTTGCCGTGCTTCCTCAGCACTGCCAGCAACTCCTGCCCGCCGTGGCGCTTCTCGTGCGGGCGGGCCGGATTGGGGGCGAGGTTGGTCATGGCCCAGCTCGGGTGATGACTGAAGATCAGCGCGGTGTCGTCGGCGTGGGTCTTCAGGGTCCTCTCCAGCCAGGCCAGCTGCCGGGTGCCGACCGATCCGCGGTAGTCGCCGCCGCGGTCGGTGGTGTCCAGGCTGACGCCGATGACCCCGTCGGCGATCCGGAAGGAGTAGTCCAGCCGGCCGCTGTCGAGATTGTCCCGGGTGTAACCGTGGCCGACGGGTCCCGAGCCGGTGTACGCCGGGTCGAGGTGAGCGGCGATGTAGGCGTGCGGGCTCAAAGGGGCGCGGCGCTCGTCGGCGGTGACCGTGCGGGCCTTGCCCTTGTAGCGCTTCCACGCGGCACGGAAGCCGGCACCGGTGGGGTCGCCCCGGCGCAGTGCCCGGTAGACGGCGCCGGCCTCGGAGGCTGGCAGGGCGAACAGCTTGCGCGAGCCGGTGGCCAGGTCGGTGAAGAAACCGCCGGCCGCGGAATAGGCGCCGCCGAAGAGCTGGTCGTGATTGCCGATGGTGGAATACCACGGTACGGCCAGGCCGGGGCTGCTCACCTCGCGGATGGCCGCCTCCAGGAAGCCGTCCAGGCGGGGGAACCCTACTCGCTTGTCGACGTCGCGCATGCCGGAATCGGGCTGCCAGTAGAGGCCCAGGCCGGAGCTCTGCACGCCCTCGTACGCGCCGGGGTCGCCGGTGTTGGGGGTGAAGCGGCCGCCGGTCATGGCGGTGAGGAACCACTCCAGCTCGATCCGGGAGTTGTTGTCGGTGTTGTCACCGGTGGTCATGACGAAGCCGATCGGCGCCCGGGTGGCCGGGCCGTGCCGCAGGGTGTTGACCTGTTCGATCAATGAGACGGCGCCGACGGCGGTCAACGCCTCCTGCGGGCGCCAGGAGCCCATGTCGCCGGCGCGCAGGAACTCATAGCGCTGCGGGTTCTGCACGTCGGTGATGTGCAGGTCGGTGAACTGGACGAAGCAGGCCAGCGCCGTGCGGCGTTCGGCCCTGCCCTTCTTGGCCTCGGCCAGTTCGGTGCGTGTCACCCGTCGCCAGCCGGGGCCGTCGGACAGCCTGCGGTATCCGCCGGTGCCGCGCGGTCCGGCGACGGTGTGAACCGTCGTCATGGGCGTCGTGGTCGAGGGCGTCACGGCCGAGGAGGCGGCCGGGGTGGAGGAAAGTGCGATCTCCAGCGCGACGCCCGAGGCTGTCATCCCGGAGGCGAGCAGGAAGGCGCGGCGGCTGAGGGCGGGATCCATGATGCTCCCAGTGGTGGCGTCGAGGCGAACGTCCACTGGGAATGTTTGACAGCGGGAATGACTCCCGGCCTAACACGGCTGAAACGCTGTCCAGCCATATATGGCCTAGAAATAGCCGTAGGTGATACGGACACCTGGGGGCAGCGGGCCGGAAGCCTGCCGCTTTCCCACCGTTCAGAAGAGCTCGGTCTCGAGTCCGTGAGGCCGCCGCGGCCCGGCCGGCCGGTCGGCCCGCGACGCGCGCGTCATCGGCCCGGCCTACCCCTCACCTGTGATCAGGATGTGATTCGCCGCGCGACGTGGCCTCTGTGCTTCGGCGACCAGCCCCGGGCGCGGCGACCACAGCCGCCGTCGAGTATCCACGGTCCGGGTCCGGGAGGGCTGGACAGGCAGAGATGGCCGCTTGCGCCCCAGCCCGACAGGGTGGTTACTCTCGTCGAACAGGTCGCCCACCTCAGCGGTCTGGGCAGCCCCGTGGCCTTCCGGGCGGCCTTCCACCGCCACGTCGGCACCTCCCCCGCGAACTACCGAGCCACCTTCCGGCGGTCGCAATAGTCGTCCGCGTGGTCTCCGGCCTCGCCGCCGTGCACCGGTCGTCCTGACGCCCCGGCGACTCAACCGTCTGTCCGAAATATTCGTGAACATCATTGTAAGAATCGATCTACGGAGCCTATGATCATCCTCGTTTGTCAGCTATTGAACGGGGGATCAATCCATGCTGACCCGCAGGGACTCTCTGCGCCTGCTCGCGGGCGCCGCGGCGGGAGTCGCCGCACTGCCCGCACTGTCCGCACGGCCGGCGGCCGCCGCGGATCGCGTCTGGACGGTCACCGGCCAGAGTTCGTCGTCGCTGAAGCCCTTCGACGACACGCTCGAGAGCTACATGAAGGCGCGCAACATCCCGTACGGATCGCTGGCCGTGCTCCGGCAGGGCAAGCTGGTGCTGGCGCGGGGATACAACTGGACGACGGACACGTTCCAGGCCCAGCCGACGTCGCTGTTCCGCCTGGCCAGCCTCAGCAAGCCGGTCACCGCCACCGCGATCATGAAGCTCGTCCAGGACGGCAGGCTCAGCCTGTCGGCCACGGTGGCGCCGATGCTGGGGCTCAGCACGGCCCTCGACCCCCGGCTCGGTAACGTCACCGTGCTCAACCTGCTCCAGCACCTGGGCGGCTGGGGAGTTTATAGTCAGGACGCGCCCGACTACCTGCCCGACCCGATGTTCTCGGACTTCGACATCAGGGACGCGCTCCGCGTGCCGCTGCCCGTGACGCAGGCGAATATCATGCAGTACGTCTCGACGACGCGCAGGCTGGACTTCGACCCCGGGTCGACCTTCTGGTACTCGAACTACGGCTACATGCTGCTCGGCAAGGTCATCGAGAAGGTCACCGGTCTCTCGTACGCGACCTATGTCCAGCAGTCCGTGCTCTCCCCGATGAAGATCACCCGGATGGTGCAGGGCCGCACGGCGCAGAGCCTGCGGCGGTCCTCGGAGGTTCCCTACTACTCCCAGTACGGCGGGACGACCGTGCTGGACGGCTCCGGGGCCTGGGTGCCGGCGCCGTACGGGGCGTTCAACCTCGAGAACATGGCCGCGCACGGCGCATGGCTCTCCACGGCCGTCGACATGGCGAAGTTCACCACGATCTTCGACGCTCCCGGCCTGCTCACCCAGCCGAGCCTCGACGCGATGTTCGCCCCGCCCTCCAACTACAACCTCACCGACCCCTCGTGGTACGGCATGGGCTGGTCGGTCCGCCCCGTCAACGGCAGCCGCAGCACCTGGCACAGCGGGTCGATCGCCGGTACCACCACGCTCATGGTCCGGCGGTGGGACGGCCTGAGCTGGGTGGTGCTGTTCGACCAGCGCGACGACCCCTCGGGCCTGGGGTACGACAACGAGATCGACAACCTGATGCACCAGGCGGCGGACAGCGTCCGCTCCGACTCCTGGCCGTCGACGAACCTGTTCCCGTCCTACGGCCTGTGACCCCCGCCTGATCAGCCGCAGCGCGCGCCCTTGGGCGGGACCGTCCCCTCCAGCAGGTACGCGTTGACCTTGTCGTCGATGCACGCGTTCTGACCGTAGGCGCCGTGCCCCTCGCCGTTCAGCGTGAGCAGCACCCCGGTGCGCAACTGGGCGGCGAGGCGCGGCGCCCACTTTGTACGGCGTGGCCGGGTCGTTGGTCGTGCCGACAACGACGATGGGGTTGGAGCCGCCGTCGAGCTAGTGCGGCATTTCACGACATACGTGACCTCTACAGGAAATGGTCGTCTTCCCAGACAGAGTGACGCCATCAGCGCGTGAGCCGCGTCGCCGGTCCTCGCGCAACGCATCGCCAAACCGATTGCGAACCACAACCGGATGACCTAGCGTTGGCTTACTGATGGCAAAACGCAACCAGTTGGGATGAGGCGACGAATGAGCGAC
This sequence comes from Microbispora catharanthi, assembly GCF_006334915.2. Classification (GTDB taxonomy): domain Bacteria; phylum Actinomycetota; class Actinomycetes; order Streptosporangiales; family Streptosporangiaceae; genus Microbispora; species Microbispora catharanthi. The sequence continues at coordinate 68,973 of NZ_VDMA02000022.1, read as the reverse complement.
ACCGAGCCGCAGACCGCGACCGGGAAGGTCCTCTGGCACTTCACCATGTCGCTGGACGGTTTCGTGGCGGGGCCGGACCACGGGATGGACTGGATGAGCGGGATCTCGGCCCGTCCGGGCCTGATCGACGAGTACGTCCGGAGCACGGGCGCCGTGCTGGGCGGCCGGGACGGCTGGGACGCCGCCGGCGGCCACCGTCCGTACGGCGGCCTCTGGGACGGCCCGGTCTTCGTGCTCACCCACCACCCCGAGGACGCGGCGCCCGCCGACGGCGTCACGTTCCTGAACTGCGGCCCGGAGGAGGCGGTGCGGATCGGCCTGGAGGCGGCCGGCGGCAAGAACCTCGAAGTGTTCTCGCCCACCATCGGGCGGCGGCTTCTCGAACTCGGGCTGATCGACGAGATCGACCTTCACATCGCGCCGGTCCTGCTCGGCGAGGGCGTCCGGCTGTACGACAACCCCGGCGGCGGGCCGATCCGCCTCCACCGGCTCGGCGAAGGCGACCCCACGTCGGTCGTGAACGTACGCTACCGGCCGGCCACGACGGCGCGGATCCCGGCCGGAACCGTCGAGTGACCGAGCGGCGGCGGCACCGATCGTCACGCACGGCCGCAGACGCGATCTGACACTCTGTACCGATGCGACAGGTCACCGTGCTCGGCAGTTGTGGCGCGTTTCCCGAACCGGGCCGTGCCTGCAGTGGCTTCCTGGTGGACTGGGACGGCTTCCGCATGGTGCTCGACCTCGGATACGCCACGCTGCCCCGGCTGCTCGCGCGCCGGCCGGACGGCGCGGTGGACGCCGTCGTCATCACGCACGAGCACCCGGATCACTGCATCGACCTGCACGCGCTGTTCCGAATGCGGTTCTACGGCCACCCGGGTGCACCTCGGCTGCCGTTGTACTGCCCGCCGGGCGTGCTCGACCGCATCGGCGGACTGGAACCCGACGTCGACCTGCGTACGGTCTTCGAGGTGCATCCGCTGCCCGGCCGCCACCGGGTGGGGCCCTTCGAACTGACGGGACTGTCGCTTCCGCATCACGTGCCCAACGCGGGCGTCCGCCTGGAGGCCGGCGGAATCGCCCTGGCCTACTCCGGCGACACCGGCCCGACCCCGGTGCTGGCCCAACTCGGCCGCGACGCCGACCTGTTCATCGTCGAGGCCACCGACCGCGGCGGCGAGACCGGCCGTTCCACCCGCAATCTCATGACTTCCGACGAGGCCGGTCATTGGGCCCGGCGGGCGGGCGCCCGCCGTCTGATGCTCACCCACTTCTGGCCGGGCAACGATCGGGACGCCTCCATGGCCGCCGCTCGGCGGGCGTTCGGTGGTGAAGTGCTGGCCGCCGAGGAGGGCCTCACCGTCGGGATCGGTGAAGGTGTGATCGCGAAGGACGTCCCGAGCGGTGGCGCGGACCCCGGGTGACGCGCCGCCGGCGCCTGCCGAGCTGGTCGAGCCCGCTCAGGCCGCCGGCGTACGGCCGAGACCCCCAGCGGCGTGAGTCCGCGCCGGGGTGGTCAGTCCTTGCTGTGCCCCGGGTTCCGGCGCGCGACGTACAGGCGGTTGCCCTCGGGGCCGGTCCACTCCAGCCGTACGACGCCGGGCACGGCGGCGTTGCCGATACGCGACGGGTCGGCCCAGTAGCCGACGTTGGGGTTGCGGAAGAACGTCGCCCACAGCTGGCCGCTGCGATCCACGAAGATGTTGTTGTGGCCGGCGCCGACGCCCAGGGTCCACCGCTTGGAATACGGCCCCTCGAACCTGTCCGCGACGGCGATGATCGCGTCGTACTGGTACTGCACGCGGCCGGGGGCGGCCGCGTCGTAGGCGTACCGCGTGCTGCCGTCGGAGTTGGCCGACGAGCGGTCCCACGCGGCGTGGATGAGGTAGTACTTGCCGCCGTACTTGAACACGTACGCGCCTTCGAGATACGGCTCGGGTGCGTAAGGCGTCTGCTGGAACTTCGGCAGGTTCGTCGTCGGGATGATGTCCTCCATGTCATCCCGGAACTTCGCGTACAGGTTGTTGTGCAGCACGAGCCACGCCTCGTCGCCCTCGCTGTAGAGGCCGCCGTCGATGTGGTGGTAGGCGCCGGGCTTGATGAAAGCGGGCCCGCCGATGAAGGAGTCGCCGAAGGGCTTGTCGTAGTTGCCCTGGATGAGCCGGTACGGGCCCTCCACCCCGCCCTCGCTCACGAGCATGAACGAGCCGACCTTCTGGGAATGGTCGCCCATGCACGCGACGATGTACCACTTGCCGCGGAAGTAGTGCACCTCGGGCGCCCAGGCGTTGCCGCGCTTGCCGAACTGGTCGTCGTACCAGTACTCCTGCCACGGAGCGACGACCGTGCGCCCGGGCCGGTTCTCGCCGACGAACTCGGGCGACCACACCTTGCCCTTCTCGGCGTCCGGCCGGATGCCTGTGGTGTCGGCCAGCTTCCACGGCCCGTGCAGGGACGTGGCCGTCCACACGAAGATGCCGTCGTTCCACGGGCCGGCCGCCCCGAGCCCGGGCACCCGGGTGGTGCCGGTGGCGACGTAGATCGGACGACCGTCGACGTCGAAGCAGTTGACGTAGGTGTCCCGCATCCAGACCCGGCCGAGCTCCTCGTCGCGGGGGCGCAGCTCCAGCGGGAGGATGAAGGAGTTGTCGTCGCGCGGCCACAGGTCGGGCCGCGTGTCCGCCAGGCCGTAGGGCGCGAGCTCGGGCCAGTTCGACGGGTACCGCCCCATCGGCGCGCCCCCGTTCGGCAACTCCTTCGGGTCCGCGTGCGCGGCGGCCGCCGGCAGCGCCGCCGCTCCCAGCAAGCCCGCCACACCGGCCAGCACGGACCGCCGGCCCACGTACAACCCGTTATCGGAACCAGTCATCAGTAGCGTCCTCCTTTCTCACGCAGGACGCGGGCGCCCTGCCGGGAGGACACGGTAGTGAGACTCATTTCGACAGTGAACAGACGACAAAAAGGTTCTCCACGCGCCCACGTCGGGCCGGACGTCACTTGCCACCGGTCGTGGAAGTCTCCGTCATTTCCGGGCCGAGCGCGGAAAACAACCGGTGACGAATCCGTGTGAAGCGTCAGCGGGACACGGAATAGCCGGCGCGCACAATGCCGAATCGCTTTCCATTGTTCAATCGCAAATTCGAAAGGCTCACAGGTCGATGTTGCTCATGACGTGCTTGATCCGGGTGTAGTCCTCGAATCCGTACATCGACAGGTCCTTGCCGTATCCGGAGTGCTTGAACCCGCCGTGCGGCATCTCGGCGACCAGGGGGATGTGCGTGTTCACCCACACGCACCCGAAGTCGAGATCGCGTGCCATGCGCATCGCCCGGCCGTGGTCCTTCGTCCAGACGGAGGACGCCAGTCCGTACTCCGTGGAGTTGGCGATTCTCAGGGCGTCGGCCTCGTCGGCGAAGGGCTGCACGGTGATCACGGGACCGAAGATCTCCTTGCGGACGATCTCGTCCTCCTCCCGCAGGCCTGACACCACCGTCGGGGCGTAGTAGAAGCCACGGTCGCCGATCCGGCCGCCACCCGCCACAACCTCGGCGTGTGCCGGGAGGCGCTCGACGAACCCGGAGACGTGAGCGAGCTGAGCGGCGTTGTTCAACGGCCCGAAGTCAGGATCGGCGACACCGGGGCCGGTGCGGTGGGCGCGCGCCTGCTCCACCAGGGCGCCCGTGAGCGCGTCGTGCACGCCTTCCGCGACCAGGACCCTGGTGGCGGCCGTGCAGTCCTGCCCCGCGTTGTAGTAGGCGGCTCCGGCGATCTTGCGGGCGGCGGCCTCGATGTCGGCGTCGTCGAAGACGACGACGGGCGCCTTGCCGCCGAGTTCCAGATGGACGCGCTTGAGATCGGCCGCGGCGCCGCCGGCCACCTGCATGCCGGCCCGGACCGAACCGGTGATGGAGACGAACTGCGGGATCTCGTGTTCCACCAGGGCGCGGCCGGTGCCGCGGTCGCCGCACACGACGTTGAAGACGCCCGGCGGCAGGAACTCAGCGGCGATCTCGGCCAGCAGGAGAGTCGAGGCGGGAGTGGTGTCCGACGGCTTGAGCACGACGGTGTTTCCCGCCGCGATCGCCGGAGCGAACTTCCACACTGCCATCATCATCGGGTAGTTCCACGGCGTGACCTGGGCACACACCCCGATCGGCTCCCGCCGGACCATCGACGTGTGCCCCGGTGCGTACTCTCCGGCGGACAGTCCGGACAGCTGCCTGGCGGCGCCGGCGAAGAAGCGGACCTGGTCGGCCATCGGCGGCACCTCGCCCGACGCGGTCGCTCCACGCGGCTTGCCGGTGTCGCGGCACTCCACGTCCACGAGCCGGTCGGCGTTCTCCTCGATGGCGTCGGCCAGCCGCAGCAGCGCGCGGGCGCGCTCCCCCGGAGTCGTGTCGCGCCAGGTCTCGAACGCGGAGGCCGCCGCGCGCATCGCGACGTCCACCTCCTCCTTCGAGGACACGGGTGCGAGGGCGTAGGGCTCGCCGTCACAGGGATCGATCATCTCGGAGGTGACGCCGTCGGTCGTGTCGGTGTAACGACCATTGACGAAGTTCTTCAATACCGGCAAGTCAGACACTGGGGGAAATCTCCTGAAGTTTCGCTTTGTTCGGCCGACACGGCCGGAGAGACCAGGGGAACGCCTACCGAAGAGTCACAGTCGCGTGGTCACGTACGTCTTCCGCACGGTCTCGTGGACGTGCCACTCCCCCCGCCAGCCGGCCGGCATGACCAGGGTGCTGCCGGGGCCGGCCTCCTGCTCCGTGCCGTCGGCGGAGACCACGGTCACCCGCCCGGAAAGGATCTGGCAGATCTCGTGGTAACCGTCCCGCACGGCGGTGAACCTGCCGGGCGTGCACTCCCACACGCCGGCGCTGGTCCTGCCGTCCTCGGAGGTCCACACCGCGAGGGCCGCCTCGCGCTGGTCACCCTCGACGGAGGTCGGCTTGGGCGCGGCGGGGCCGAGGACGGCCGTGCTCGCGTCGGGTACGACGATGCTGGTCAACTTCTCTCCTGTTCGTCCGCCGGATCATCCGGCGGCTCGACATGTGCTGTACGTGTCACCGTCCGCCGGGCTCAGCTCCGGCGGGCTCAGCTCAGGTGGGTTCAGCTCAGGTGGGTTCAGCTCAGGTGGGTTCAGTTCCGGCGGGCCACGGCGTCGGCGATCCTGGCGATGGGCGACGTCGTCGTCCGGCCGCCCACCATCTCGGCCCGGTCGGCGGCGCGGTAGGCGGCGTACATCCCGCGCACGCCGATCCAGCGCAGCGGTTCGGGCTCCCACCTGCGTACCTTTCTGCCGACCCAGGGCAACCGGGTCAGGTCCGTGTCGGCGCCGAGCACGAGGTCGCGCAGCGTCCTCCCTGCGAGGTTGGTCGTGGCCACGCCGTGACCGACGTAGCCGCCGGCCCAGCCGAGCCCGGTCCGCCGGTCCAGCGCGGCGGTCGAGCACCAGTCCCTCGGCACGCCGAGGACGCCGCACCAGGCGTGTTCGACCGCGGCGTCCCGTACGGCGGGGAAGAGCCGCACCAGGGCGTCACGCAGGGCGCGCACCGTCGTGGCGTGCGTGCGCCCGTCGTCGTCCGTACGGGAGCCGAACAGGTAGGGCACACCGCGCCCGCCGATGGCGATGCGATCGTCGGCCGTCCGCTGGGCGTAGATGTAGGCGTGGGACATGTCGCCGAGCAGTTCGCGGCCCTCCCAGCCGATCCGCTCCCACACCCGGCCGGGCAGCCGCTCCGTGACGATGAGCGAGGAGTTCATCGGCAGCCAGGTCCGCCGCTCGCCCGCCAGCCCGGCGGTGAACCCCTCCGTGGCGCGCAGCACGAAGTCCGCCCGCACGGCGCCGTACGGAGTGCGCGCCTCGTGCGGCACGATCTCCGTCACCGGGGTGGACTCGTAGATCCGCACCCCGAGCCCCTCGACGACCCTCGCGAGCCCCTGCACGAGCTTGGCCGGCTGCACCCTGGCGCAGTGAGGGCTGAACGAGGCGCCGAGCGCGCCGTCCACCCGGATCCTGGCCGTGGTCTGCTCGGCGTCGAGTTGCTCCACCTCGGTGTCGCCCCAGGCCCGGGCCGCCCGCACCTGGGCGGTCAGGCGCGGCAGGTGGGACGGGGCGTGCGCCACCCTGAGGATGCCGCCCTTGACGATGTCGGCGTCGATGCCTTCGGCGCGTGCCACCGCGATGACCTCGTCGACGGTCTCGTTCATCGCCCGCTGGAGGGCCTGCACGCCTTCACCGCCGTGGGTGCGGGCGAACCTGCGGGGCGACCCCGCCAGCGCGCCGGTCAGCCAGCCGCCGTTGCGGCCGGAGGCGCCGTAGCCCGCGAACTTGCGCTCGAGGACGACGACGTCCAGGCTCGGCTGCGCCTTCTTCAGGTAGTAGGCGGTCCACAGGCCGGTGTAGCCGGCCCCGACGATGCAGACGTCCGCGTCGACGGGCCGCTCCAGAGGCGGGCGTCGCGCGGGCAACCCCGTCTCGCGGTACCAGAACGACACTCCGCCGTTGGCGGTCATGTGAGGATCCTTTCGGTGGTGGGGTCGTCGGGCAGCAGGACGCAGTCGTCGGGATGCCAGCAGAGGCGGGCGCGGTCGCCCACCCTCAGGTCGCTCGACGTGCCCGCCTGCTCGCGTACGAGACCCCGCGCGCCGCCGGGCAGCAGCACCTCCAGCTTGCGGGCCGCCCCGAGGTAGATCTCCTCCACCACGGTGACCGGGATCGCGTTCCCGCCGCCGCCGGCGTCGCTCTCGTCGGCCTCCAGGCGGAGCCGTTCCGGCCGCACGACCAGCGCGGCCGGTCCGCTGCGTACCCCGCCGGAAGCCCGTACGGCGAAGCCGTCCAGGTCGAGGCGGGACCGGCTCCCGTCCGGCGTCGCGGTGCCCCGAAGGACCGTGGACTCGCCGAGGAACCGGGCCACGAACAGCGTGGCCGGCCGCTCGTACAGGTCCCGGGCGGTGCCGACCTGCTCGATCCTGGCGTTGTTGAACACCGCGATGCGGTCCGAGAGGACCAGCGCCTCCTCCTGGTCGTGGGTCACGAACACGAAGGTGGACCCGACCTCGCGGTGGATGCGTTTGATCTCCAGTTGCAGGAACTCACGGAGCTTGCGGTCGAGCGCGCCGAGCGGCTCGTCCATGAGCAGGACGCGGGGGCTGAACACGATGGCCCGGGCGAGCGCGACCCGCTGCTGCTGCCCGCCGGACAACTCCCGGGGGTAGCGGGAGGCGTGACCCGGCAGTTGCACGGTCTCCAGGGCGGCGGCGACGAGGCGGTCGCGCTCGGCCCTGGGCACCCTGCGCTGTCGCAGCGGGAAGGCGACGTTCTGGGCGACCGTCATGTGCGGGAAGAGCGCGTAGTGCTGGAACACCACGCCGATGTCCCGTTTGTGCGCGGGCACGGCGCCCACGGGCCGGTCGTCGATCCGGAGGGTCCCGGACGTGATGTCGGTGAAGCCGGCGATCATGTTGAGGGTCGTCGTCTTGCCGGAGCCGGAAGGCCCCAGGAACGTCATGAACTCCCCCGGCTCCACGGTGAGCGTGACGTCGTCGACGGCCACGGCGCCGCCGTAGCGCTTGGTCATGCCGCTCAGGTCGATGCGGGCGCCCTTGCCTGCGGGCAGGGCGGCACCCTCGGGCGGGTCAACGGGCACGGTTCCTCCTTGCGGCCAGGGTGAGGCCACCGCCGACCAGGACCGTGGTGAGGACCAGGATCATGGTCGCGGCGGCGGCGAGCGTGGGATCGGTCTCACGGGTGACGCTCGAGTACATCTGGACGGGCAGGGTGACGAGGGTGGGGCTCTGGATGAACAGGGAGACCACGACCTCGTCGAACGAGGTCACGAACGCGAACAGGGCGCCCGAGACCACACCCGGCATGATCAGCGGCAGGGTGACCTGCCGGAACGTCGCCCACCGCCCGGCGCCCAGGCTCGCGGCCGCGGTCTCCAGCCGGACGTCGAACGTGCGCAGGGAGGCCGTCACGGAGACGACGACGAAGGGCATGGCCAGGACGGTGTGCGCGGCGACGAAGCCGACGAGCGTCCCGGCGAGCCCGAGCTTCAGGAAGACGGCGTAGATCCCGATAGCCAGGATGATGCCCGGGACGATCATCGGGGCGAGCAGCAGTACGCTCGCGGCGGCCGAGCCCCTCCCGTTCGTCCAGCGAGTGAGCCCGAACGCCGCCGCGGTGCCGATAGCGGTCGCGACGACGGCGACGAGAACGCCGACCAGCAGCGAGTTGGCCAGTGCGGCGGTCCACGCCGGATCACCGAAGAAGTTGGCGTACCACCTGGTCGACCAGCCGGTCGGCGGGAACGTCAGCGACACCTTGTCGGTGAAGCCGAGCGGGATCACCACCAGAGTGGGCGCCACCAGCCATGCGGCGACCAGCACACCGGCGGTCCACAGGGCGGCGCGGCCGAGCCGGGCGCTCACCGGGCGCCCGCCTTGCCCCGGCGGCCGGCCCGCATGGCCAGGCCGAGCAGTCCGATCAGCAGCAGGGTGGCGGCGAACAGCACGACCGCCATGGCGCCGCCCCTGCCCCACATCAGCATGCCGCTGACCTGGGTGTACATGAACTGCGAGATCAGCGCCTCACTGGGCGAGCCGAGCAGGGCCGGCGTGACGTAGAAGCCCAGCGAGGTGATGAAGACCATCGTCGCCCCGGCGGCGACTCCCGGCAGGGACAGCGGCACGAAGACGCGCAGCAGCGCGACCAGCGGGCGGGCGCCGAGGCTCTGGGCGGCGGTCAGCAGTCGCCGGTCGATGCCGCTCATCACCGAGTACAGCGGCAGCACCATGAACGGCATGAGGATCTGGACCATCCCGATGAGGACTCCGGTCTGCGTGCGGACCAGGCTCACCGGTCCCAGGCCGAGCAGCCCGAGGAACCCGTTGACGAGGCCGGTGTCCTGCAGCAGCACGAGCCAGGCGAAGGTCCGGACCATGAGGCTGGTCCAGAACGGAAGCATGACGATCAGCAGCAGCGTCGCCCTGGCCCGGGGCGAGGCCACCGTCATCAGGTACGCATAGGGATAGGCGAGGCACAGGCAGATCACGGTCGCCCACAGGGCCGTCGAGAACGTCCTGGTCAGGACGGCGACGTTGGCCGGGGAACCGAAGAACCAGGCGAAGTTGCCGGTTCCCGGCGATGGTGTGGTGAACGCGCTGACGAACGTCTGGGCGACCGGGTACGCGAAGACCGCGAGCAGGACCAGCAGGGCGGGGACGATCAACAGGAACGGCCGGTTCCGCGCCCTGCCCCGGGATCCGCCGCCCTTCTCGGCGGGCGTGGCGGCCGCCGCCGGGCCGCTTGGGGACAGCGGGCTCAGGAGAGCAGCCACTGCTGGAACCTGTCGTTGACGGAGTCACGGTTCTTGCCCCACCACTCGTCGTTCACCTTGACCTGGGTGTCGAGGTGGGTGGTCGGGAGGTTCTCCCTCGCCGAGGGGTCGACCTTGTCCTGCGCCGCCTTGCTCACCGGTCCGTACGGCTGGTACTTCGTGAACTCGGCGGTGGGACCGGCGGAAGTCATGTAGGCGATGAGCTTCATCGCCTCGGCCTTGTTCCTGCTGCCCTTCACCACGACCCAGTACGCCTCCTGCGACAGCCAGGAGTCCCAGGCGATCGTGATGGGGGCGTTCGCCGCCGACAGCACGGCGCGGGCGATCCACACCATGCCCATGACCGCCTCCCCGCTCTCGAGATACTGCTGGGCCTGGGCGCCGGTCTCCCACCAGATGAGCTGGTCCTTGATCGTGGACAGCTTCTTCAGCGCCCGGTCCACGTCGATCGGATAGAGGTCTGCCGGGGCGACGCCGTCGGCGAGCAGCGCGATCTCGAAGATGCCGCCGCCCACCGACTTCCACGCGGTGCGCTTGCCCGGGTACTTCTTCAGGTCGAAGAAGTCCGCCCAGGGGGTGGGCGCGGCGCCACCGGTCTTGTCGGAGCGGTACGCGAGGACGGTGCCCTCGATGTCGGCGGCGACGCGGTACGTCTGCGCGTAGCCGTCGACGATGGACGACTTGTCGACGACCGAGTAGTCGATCGGCTCCAGCCACTGAGCGTCGGACTCGCTGCCGAAGTCGTTCCCGACGACCACGATGTCCCAGGACGGGTTGCTGGACTCGGCCTGCGCCTTGATCTTGGCGTTGTCCGTCGGGCCGTCCTCCTTCACGGTGATCCCGTTCTTGGCGGCGTACGGCGCCCACATGGTTTTGGCCTGGGCCTTCTGGTAGTCGCCGCCGAAGCTCACGACGGTCAGGGTCGCGCCGCCACCGCCACCGCTCGACGACGAGGCGGAGAAGCCACCGCCGCAGGCGCTGAGCACGCCGGAGGCCGCGAGGAGGCCGAGCCCTTGGCCGCCGCGGATGAGCAGCGTTCGGCGGGAGAGCATCCCGTGCGCGCCGGTGTCAGTCACTGGTTCCTCCTGAAGGAGACGGCCGCCCGGCCGCGCCGGGCGAGACAGGGGTGAGGGGAAGGTCGCTTTCCGGCTTCCATCGGGACAGGCGGCGGCCCGCTTCGGCGCCGTGTGCCAGGGCGGTGGCGGGGTCGGTCGTCCCCGCCGCGCCGCCCGCGACCGCCACGCCGCCCGGCAGGGAGTAAGGTCCGTCCGCCTCGTCACGGATGACGTCGAGCGTGACGTCGCCGTGGTAGAGCCGCTGCAGAAGCAGCTCCTCGGCGGGTCGCCGTCCCGCGGCCACCACAACCGTGTCGCATGCCAGCCGCACGACCGGGCCGCCGGCGCCGCGCGTGCCCGGCGGGGCGACCACCAGCCGGCGCACGCCCCGGCGCCCCACGGCCTCCCGTACGGCGTGGCCCGGCAGGTAGGGTACCCGCGCGGCGGCGAGCACCGCCGGGAACGCCCCGGCCGGGATCTCCTGTTCCGGCCGGGGGTCGACGACGGCCGCGAGCGCGACGCCGACGGCGTGGAGCTGCTCGGCGAGGCCGTAACCGTACGGCTCGGCGGCCACCACGACGGCGCGTTCGCCGGGGCGGACGTGATCGACGTTGATCAGACGCTGGACCGGACCGGCCAGCATCACGCCGGGGACGTCGTTGCCGGGGAACGGCATCGGGACGTCGTAGTCGCCGGTCGCGACCAGCAACCGCTCGGGGCGCAGCACCAGCAGGCCGTCCGGAGTGTCCACCGGCAGCACTCCGCTCTCGTACCAGCCGAGCGCGGTCGACGCGGTGAGCACCGTGATCGAGGCGTGCGCCCGCGCCCGGGCCGCGAGGCCGTCCGCCAGCCGGAATCCGGGGACCTCCACGCCGTCGAGGCCGCGCACGCGACGCGTCTCCGCCCGGAGCACGCCGCCCGGCTCGTCGCCCTGGTCCACCAGGACCACCTCCAGCCCGCCCTCGGCGGCGGCCAGGGCGGCGGCCAGCCCGGCCACACCACCGCCGACGACGGCGAGCGAGGTCCGCCGCTCCCCCAGACGGGGTCGGAGCGCCCGTGCGGCGGCGCCGGCCCCCACCGTCCGCCCGCCGCCGGCGATCACGCCCATGAGGCGTTCCGCCAGATGGGCCAGCCGGGGTGACCCGCGGAACAGCCGGAACTGGAAACCCGCCGGAACGAGCGCGGAGAACCGGTCGACCGCCCCGAGCAGATCCCGGTCGGCGCCGGGCCAGGCACGCTCCCGGCGCACCGACTCGCCCCCGCGCAGCGGAGTGGCGCATCCCGGCAGGCCGTACTGACCGTCGACGGTGAGCTGGCAGCCGGGGCACGAGGGGGTGCCGCAGGTCAGCCCGATGCCGCGGGGGCGGTGGTACTTGAAGCTGCGCGAGAGCACCCGCACCCCGGCGGCGTGCAGCGCGGTGGCGACCGGCTCGCCCTCGTAGCCGTGCAGGGTCCGGCCCTCGAACGTGAACGCGACCCGCCTGGACCTGCCCGGCGAAGCTGACGGATGTGTGGTGATGCGCAGGCTCATGCGGCGCTCCCCTCCTCCGCGGCGACCACGAGGGCGCCTTCCTGGATGAGCCGTCCCTCGTGCAGGCGGGTGACCGAGAAGGGCCGGATCAGCTCCGGCATGACGCCCTCGTGGATCCCCCGGGCGAGCAGCGCGCCGGTCGCGGGAGCGCCCATGAAGCCGTAGACCCAGCCGCAGGTCAGGTGGAACCCGCTGACCTCGGGCACCGGACCGATCACCGGGGACAGGTCGTCCGCCTGGTCGACCAGCCCCGCCCAGTGGCGGAGCAGCCGGACCCCGGCCAGCCGGGGCAGCAGCCGGACGAACTTCGCGGCCATGTCGGCGAGCAGCGTGTAGGTGCCGTTGAGGCTGTCGCTGACGTCGGAGTACGGCAACTCGGTCCCGCCCACGAACTCGCCCCTGGCCGTCTGGTGGCAGTAACCGAGCAGTTCCAGGCTGGCGAGCGCGGGACGCAGGAACGGCGCCACCGACTCGGTGACGATCATCTCCAGGCGGCAGGTGCGGGTCGGCAGCCGCACGCCGGCCATCTCGGCGATCGTCCTGGCCCCGCCGCCCGCCGCGTTCACCACGACCGGCGCGGCGACGTCCCCGCGGTCGGTGCGCACGCCGCGTACGGCTCCGCCGGCGACCTCGACACCGGTCACCGTGACCCCGGTGTGGATCTCGACACCGAGGCGCGCGGCGGCCCGGGCGTACCCCCACACGACGGCGTCGTGGTGGGCGAATCCGGCGTGCTCCTGGTAGACGCCGCCCAGCGCGAGATCGGGATTGACCTCGGGCACGATCCGGCGTGCCTCCTCTGCAGTGACGAACTGCGAGCGCACGCCCAGCGCGGCCTGCCGTACGGCGTCGGCCCGGCACCGCTCGACCTGCTCCGGCGTGGAGGCCAGCACCAGGTAGCCGCTGCCGGAGAACAGCACGTTGAAGTCCAGTTCGGCGGAGAGCGTGCGCCAGCGGCGCAGCGACTCGTCGAACAGGCCCGTCCACTCGCGGGAGCCGAACGCGGAGCGGATCATCTCGCCGTTGCGCCCGCTGCCGCCGCCTCCGGGGTAGCTCCGGTCCAGCACCGCCACGTCCCGGACGCCGAGCTTGGCCAGCTCGTACGCCAGGGCGAGGCCCTGCACGCCCGCGCCGACGATCACCACGTCGTACGCGCGGCGGAGCGGGGAGCGGCAGGCTCCGGGGACCGCCATGGTCAGGCACCCCCCGTCGCACCGCTCGCAGCGCCCGTGCCGGGGCCCGTCTCGGGGCCCGTCTGGGCGGGCGGCCCTGCGGACGGCCCGGCGGCGCCGGCGAGCACGCCGAGGAGGACGGGACGCAGCGGGGGCCGGGCCGTGGGGCGCCGGGAGACCCGTCCCTCGTCGCCGCCCGACAGCTCCCGCAGCAGTTCCATGACCGGACCCGCGCAGTGCTTGCCCTGGCAGGGGCCCATGAAGACGGCCGTCGCCCGCTTCAGCGTCTCGGGGTGGGTGTAGCCCGCGGCGTACATCGCCCGGATGTCCTCGACGGTCACGTCATGGCACGGACAGATGATCGTCTTGCCCACCGCCCCCTCCAGTCCATGGCTCGGCGGGACGCTCCGACCTGCGTCAAGCGCCCCGGGTCCGTTAGTACCGCATTATTAGAAGAGCGGGCTCGTTCCCTTGTCAATAGGGCTTTTCGGGTTCCTTCTACGCGTCAGTGATGGCTATAGTGCGACCCGGAGGCGACAGGACAGGACCGTCCGAGAAAGGGCAACGGGTGGACGCCGCACTGGAGGTACGGACCGACGGTCAGCGAGGGCGCATCCTCGCCTCGGTCATCGAACTGGTCGCCGAGATGGGCTACGAGCGGGTCCGGCTGCGGGACGTCGCCAAGCACGCCGGGGTGTCGATCGGCACCCTGCAGCACTACTACGAGACCCGCGACGGGTTGATGCTGGCCGCCTTCGCGCACCACACCGGAAAGATCATTCAGGGACTGGAGGAGATAGCGGCCCGCCATCGCGACCCCTGGGACCGCATCCGCAGTCTGGTGGAATACATCACCCACCCGCGCGGCTTCCGGAACCGCTGCCTCGCGTTCATGGAATACGCCGCCGCGTCCGCGCGGGACAAAGAGCTCAGACGCCTCTTCGGGCTCCAGTACGACGGCTGGCGGGCCCCCATGCACGCCGCGATCGAGGAGGGCCTGGCCAACGGGGCCTTCCGGGTCCACTCGACGGTGGAGGAGACCGTCGACCTGATCCTCACCCAGATCGACGGCTTCGAGATCGCCGTGGCCACACAGGTTTCCGGCATGACCAGAGCCCGCATGCACGACTCGCTGCTCCGCGGCATCTCGGTGCAGCTCGGCCTGCCTCCGTGGACGCCCGGCCAGGTGGCCGCGGGTACCTGACGGCCGGCGACGCCCCCGCGGGGGCCGAAAACAGGTTGCGGGAGACGACCGGAACGCGGAACGCTCCCCGTGTGAAGATGCACGCCGACCAGCTGACGGTGTCGCGGGAGACGGTGCGCGCCTTGGTGGACGAGCAGTTCCCGCAGTGGCGGAGCCTGCCCGTCACCGGCGTCGACGCCCATGGGACGGTCAACGCCATCTTCCGCGTCGGCGATCACTTCACGGCCCGGTTTCCCCTGCAGCCAGGGCCGGTCGACGCGACGCGGCGCCGGCTGGAGTCCGAAGCGGAGGCGGCCCGCGAGCTGGCGGGCAGCACCCGCTTTCCCACGCCGGAGCCGGTCGCGCTCGGCGAGCCCGGTGCGGGATATCCGCTTCCGTGGTCGGTGCAGACGTGGCTGCCCGGCGCCGTGGCGACCGACGAGGACCCGGGCGAGTCGGTCGCGTTCGCCCACGATCTCGCCGATCTCATCGCCGACCTGCGCGCGGTCGGTACGCGTGGCCGTATGTTCTCCGGCAAGGGCCGGGGAGGCGACCTCCGGTCCCACGACGCGTGGATGGAGACCTGCTTCGAGCGCAGTGAAGGGCTGCTGGACGTTCCCCGGCTGCGCCGGATGTGGGAGACGTTCCGGAGCCTGCCGCGCGAAGCGGCCGACGTGATGACCCACGGTGATCTCATCCCCGGCAACGTGCTCGTGTCCGCCGGCCGCCTCGCCGGGATTCTCGACGGCGGCGGCTTCGGGCCGGCCGACCCCGCTCTCGACCTCGTGAGCGCCTGGCATCTGCTGGAGGCGGCGCCGCGCCAGGTGCTCCGTCTTGACCTGGGGTGTGACGACCTCGAGTGGGAGCGGGGCAAGGCGTGGGCCTTCGCGCAGGCGATGGGGGCCGTCTGGTACTACCTCGAGACCAACCCGGCCATGAGCCGGATGGGCCGGCGCACCCTCGAACGCATCCTCGCGGACGACGGGCCCGCCTGAGCCTGCGCCCCTCGGACGCAGGGGCTCAGCCGCGGGTGACGCTGACGCCGCCGAAGACGCTGTAGTTGCGAACCCGGACGACACGCCCGGAGGGACCAGGCGTTCCCGGCTCCACACGGCGTCCGCCGATCAGGCTGAAGCCCTCGACCTCCACCGTGACGTCGGCGGGCACCCGCAGCCGCACGCCGCCCGCGATCGAGATCTTCGTCACCGAGGTGACCGGCGCGATCTCGGCGTCGCTCAGGTCGAGGTCGGCTCCGCCCACGGGGGTGAGGACGACCGTGTCCGCGGGCATCCGCCCCGGCCCCCGGCGCTTCAGGCCGCCGAGAAGGGAGATGTTCCAGTCCGTACGCTGCGATGATGGCGTGTTCGTCATAACCATCACAGTACGGATCAGGCGATGTGGCGATAAGTGCCGCGCGTCGTGTCCTGACCCGTGACACCCGTCATATCCGCAGCTCAGCCGGTCGGCGTAACACGCGCCCGCTGCCGGTATGGGCGGCTCAGGTCGCGGTGAGCCTGCGGACCGGTGACTTGCACGACCGGCGCTGCGACGGCGCCTGCGAGTCGAAGCGAACCTGCCAGTCGCCCGTCGACGGCACCTTCTTCCGCAGGGTGAACCTGCCGTCGGAACCCGTCGTCGCCGACCCCTGCACGGCGTCGGCGCCCGAGCCCGACGGGTCGAACCAGAGGCGGACGCGCTGCTGGGGCAGCGGGTCCCACCGGGCGGGCCCCCCGGCGGGCTCGACCCGGACGAGCAGTGTGCCGGTGTGGGTCGCCTTCCTGCCTCGCCTGCCGCTCTTGGGGCTCGCCGAATAAGTGATCGTGGTCCGGGCCCCGGCGGCTCGCACTGTCGAACGGACCTCGGCGCTCCTCGCGGCGGTCGAGCGCACACGGTCCTCTGCGGCCCTGCGGAACTCCGCCGACCAGAAGCCGGACTCGGTCGCCGTCACCGTCGCGTCGAACCGGCCCGACCTGCCGGTGACGACCCGCGCCACCTCCCTGCGGGCGAGCATGTCGTCGGGCCGGAACAGCAGGGCGACCGTCCGGCCGGGAAGACCGCCCCAGTCGTCCTTCCCGGTCATCGTCTCCAGGCGGCCCGAGACGGTCAGCCGACCCCCCTCGTCGATCGGATCCGGGGACAGCTCGAAGCCGTCGATCCTCGACAGCCGCAGCCCCTCCTCGGCGCGGACCTCGAACTCCCGCTCCTCGGAGACGCCGCCGACGCCGACCACGACGCGCCAGGTCCCCATCGCCGAGTCCCGGCCGAACGCGTGCCCGGCCCGCCACCGCTCCTCGAAGGGCGTGCGCTCCGCGCGCTCGAAGCCCAGGCCCGTACGGGACCCGTCCGGGGCCACCAGGTCGCCCTTCACCTCGGCGGGCGACCCGCTGGTGACCACCTCGAAGGTCGCCACGACCTGGTCCGCGCCGCCGATCGGGACGGGGTCGGGATCGACCTCGACCGACTCGATCTCCACCGGCTCGGTCTCCACGGGCTCGATCTCCATGGGGGCGCCGTCGCCGCTGGGCCGTCGCAGGAGCCGCGCGAGCAGGTGGTGGATGATCGTCATGTCGCTCAGCACACCTTCCGGTAGGGCGCCTCCGGCACGAGGCGCCGCCAATCGTCATCTCCCAGGGCGCCGCCCGCCCGCGCGCACACCTCGGCGGCGGCCCGCTCCGGGTCGATCGTGTAGCGCCGCAGCGTCCCGTCCTGCCCGGCGCTGTAGAGGTACCGCCCGTCCGCGTCGAAGGCGAGCGCGAGCACCCGGCCGGTGTGGACGGCGTACGGCAGGCCCAGCGGCGACCGCGTGCCGGTGTCCCACAGGCGGACCTCCCCGCTCGTGCCGCCGGTGGCGATCAGCCGCCCGTCGGGCGAGTAGGCGAGCGCCACGACGTCGTCGAACCGTCCCTCCTCGGGCGCGAGCGTCCCCGTACGCCGCAGCGTGCGGGCGTCCCACAGGCCCACGCCGGCCTCGTGGAAGCCGGTGGCGATCATCGAGCCGCCGGGGCTGAACGCGATCGACCGCACCCCGTCGAGGACGGGCCCGAATGGACGGCCGGCGACCGTTCCGGTGGCCAGGTCGACCAGGGCGGCGTCCCGTCCGCCGATCGCGAGGACCCGGCCGTCCGGGCTGACCGCCATGACGTCCCATCCGCTGCGGCGCGGGACGGGAATCTCCGCGCCGCGGGCGAGGTCCCACACCCGGACCGGCTCGTAGTCCTCCGCGACGGGTGCCACGGCGAGGACTCCGCCCCCGACCGCCAGCCCGCCCACCGAGCCGGCGCCCGCGACCGGGACGCGGCGCAGCGGGCGGCCGTCCGGCACGCTCCAGAGGCTCACCGTCGCGGCCTCGCCCGGCGCCTCGCCCGCGGGAACGGAGGCGAGCGTGTGGACGTCGGGGAAGGCGAGCGCCCCGGCCGGTGTGCCGCCGAGCGGTGGCCCGAGGCGGATGTCCCTGGCCGGATCCCACAGGAGCGGCCCTTTCCCGGCCGGCGAGACGGCGAGCGTCCGTGCGCCCGGGGCGAAGGCGGCGGCGACCGCCGACGGGGACACCGCCGTGGAGCGGGCCCCCGCCCCGGCGTCCACCGTGGCGACCCTGCCGCCGCTCAGCAGGTAGCGCAGCACCGGGCCGCCCGCCGCGCCGGTGGCGACCCTGATGTCCGGCATGCCGGTGGTGTCCCCCGGCGTGGAGTAGGCCAGCAGGCCACCGCCGTCCGCGCTCCACAGGCCGGCGCCGGTGCGGTCGAAGGTCAGGACGAGCCTGCCGCCGTCGCCGTACGCGAGCCACACGGCGGAGGCGCCCTCCAGGACGGTGGCGCGGCGGCGGCCGGTGGACAGGTCCCAGAAGCCGACGTTCCCGCCGTGGCCGACCGCGATCGTGCGGCCGTCGGGGCTGAAGGCGACGGCGTCCGCCCTGCCGCCCGCGGGGGCGGGAAGGCGCCGCGGGCCGTGCGCGCGCCCCGCGACCGGCTCGTACAACCGGTACCGGCCGTCGTCCAGCAGCACGACCGCGTGCCGCGCGGAGACCTCGACCCCCTCGGCCCGCTCGTCGCGCACGTCGAGGAGTGCGACACCGCGAAGGGCGTCCCAGACCTGGCCCCGATGGCCGGGCGCGAGCACGGCGAGGCGCCGGCCGTCCGGGCCGAACGTCATCTCCAGTGCGCCGTTCCCGAACGCCGGCCCGAGCGGACGGCCGGTGGACAGGTCCCACACGCGCAGACGGCCGCCGTCGGAAACCGCGAGGCGGTGGCCGTCGGGGCTGAGCGCGACGGCGTCGGGGTCCGGTCCGATGCCCTGGGCGCCCCCGGCCACGCGGTGGGCGGCCACCTCCCACAGGACCGCCCGGCCGGCGTCGGCGACGGCGAGCAGCCGGCCGTCCCCGCTCAGGTCGAACCGGGCTCCTGCGGTGACGGGCGGGGGCGGGTCGATCCGCCGCAGCGGCTGGGCGAGCGAGCTGTAGAGGGCCGCCCGCGCCTCGGGCACCCCGGCCAGCCGCCAGGCGGCCACGCTCAGCGCCATCGCCCGGGTGGGATCGGACGAGCGCGAGGTCTCGGCCAAAGCGGCGAGCCGCCGGGCCACGGCCACGTCCCGCTGCCGCTCGGCGGACGACTTCAGGTTGAGGGCCAGCCCGGCCGAGGTCGCCGCGACGGCCACGAGCACGGCGAGCGCGGCGTTGAGGCGGCGGCGCCGCCGGGCGCGGACCTGGACGAGGGCCCGGGACGCGTCGAGGAACGCCTTCTCGAGCGTGTTCAGCGTGACGTGATGGCGCGCGGTCGCCGCCCAGCCGAGCGCCGTCTCCAGCGCCGTCCCCTGGTAGAGGTCGCCGGGACGCCGCCCGTGCAGGTCCCACGTGCGGGCGGCCTCGGTCAGCGGCCGCTGCACCCGCAGGCCCGCCCGATCCGCGTCGACCCACCCGCGCAGCCGGGGCCAGGCGCGCAGCAGGGCGGTCGCGGCGAGCACGACCGTCTCGCCCTCCCGGACGACGAGGTCGGCGCGGGCGAAGCCGGACAGCACCCGGCCGGCCGTCTCCCGGTCGACCACGCCGTCGAGGAGCTCGTCCTCGGGCACCGGCCGGGGAAGGTCGTCGTTGCCCTCCCCCGGCGCGACCATGCGCAGCAGGATCCGCGGCACCAGCGCCTGGTCGGCCGGAACGAGCGCGCCGTACGCCTCCTCGGCCACGGCCGCGAGGGAGGGCGGCGCGCCGGCCCTGGACGCCCCGAGACCCTCGGCCGTACGGGTGCCCTCCGCGAGCAGCGCCTCGCCTCGCGGCGACGGGTGCCCGAGCAGCGTCGCGAGGAGGGTGTCCGCGTCCGGTCTGGCCTCCGGGTCCTTGTCGAGCGCGCGGGCCACCAGGCCGCGCAGCGGCTCCCCCAGCGCCGTCAGGTCCGGTTCGGCCGCCAGGATGCGGTGCAGCAGGGCCGCCACCCCGGTCAGCGCCTGCCCCGCCGCGCCCGGACCGCCGCCGGGTACGGGCAGACGGGCGGCCCCCTCGGCGAACGGCTCCCGGCCGGTGGCGGCGAACAGCGTCACGGCTCCCCATGCCCAGATGTCGACGGCGGGGCCCGCCCGCGCCCCGAGCACGCTTTCCGGAGCCATGAAGGCCGGTGTGCCGGCGACGTGCCCGGTCGTCGTCAGCGACATGTCGGCGGTCCGCGCGATGCCGAAGTCGATGACCCGCGGCCCTTCGGGGCCGATCAGCACGTTGTCCGGTTTGAGGTCGCGGTGGACCACCGACGCCCCGTGGATGGCGGCCAGCGCCGTCGCGATGCCCGTGGCGAGACGGTGCAGCTCCCCCGGCCCGTACGGCCCGTCCCGCGCGACCGCCGCGCGCAGGCTCGGCCCGGCGACGAACTCGCTCACGATGTACGGCTGGGGGCCCTCCAGGTCGGCGGCGATGACCCTGGCCGTGCAGAAGGGCGCGACCCGCCGCGCGGCGGCGACCTCCTTGGCGAACCGCGCCCTCGCCCGCGCGTCGCCCGGCCCGCCCGCCGGGCGGAGGACCTTGACGGCCACCCGGCGGCCGGCCTCGTCGTAGGCCTCGTACACGACGCCCTGCCCGCCCTCGCCCAGGCGCCCGGCCAGCCAGTAGCCGCCGAGCCTGCGCGGATCGCCGGGGAGCAGGACGGTCGCCATCCAGACCTCCCGCCAGCCGGAGACCGCATGCCCCGATCGTGCTACGGGGATCCGGTGCCGCCAAGACCAGACGGGTGATCGGTGTCTCGCCGTTCCGTCCCCCGGGACGGGGGCGGCCCCGGACGCGGAAAGCGCCCGGGGCCGCCTGAGCCGGATGTCGTACTACAGCGTCTTGTAACCGAGGCGGACCTGCATCCCGTCGGGGTCCGCGGCGCAGTTCAGCAGGGCGCCCGTGATCGAGACCGCCACGTTGACGTTGTAGCAGGAGTCGACCCAGTCGTCGTCGTCCGTGACCCAGCCCGTCGGCAGGGCACTCACGATCTTGTCGGCCACCTGCACGTACTGGCCGTTGCCGCTGACGACGAGCGCTCCGTCCACGACCGCGCGGACCAGACCGGACAGGTCGGCGTTGTCGTCGTGTTCCATCCACACCACGTCGAGGGAGCTCCAGCTGAAGTTGGACCATTCGATCAGGACCTGTCCCGGGGCGTAGGACTTGCCCTCCTCCTGGATGTAGGGCATCTCCAGCTGGTCGACCCGGGCCTTGCCGTCGGTGCCCGCGCCCGCGACCCAGGCGTAGATCTCCGGGCCGCCCTTGTACCAGGGCTCGTGGTCGTTCACGTTGGTGATGCGGAAGATGGTGGACACCGGACGGGTTCCGGCGGCCGCGCTCTGCTGGGCCTCCTCCGCCGAGCGGTCGGTGCCGCCGATGCCGGCCGCGGTCAGGGCCTGCCGGATCGCGCGCTGCGCCAGCTCGGCGTCCTTGCGCTCGTCGAGCCCGACGACGAGCACGGGGCGCTCGGGCGCCTTGAACGCGTCGAGTTGCCACGCGCGCCCCTTCGAGTCGTACGCGACGAGGGTTCGCACCTTCTTCTCGTCGGCCGAGGGCGTGGCCGTCACCAGACTGCCCGCCGAGATCCGCCCGGCCATGGCCGGATCGATCCGGATCTGCAGCAGCGACTCCTGCGCCTGGATGCCCTTGAGCCGCAGCACCTCGGTGTTGGCCCTGCGGGCGTATTCGGCCAGTTCTCCGGTGCCCGGTGCCGAGGCGAGCAGCGCCGCGAGGTCGGCCTCCCCGTCACCGGCCAACTCGTGGACGAGAGCGTCCCGGAACCGCGGCTCGTCGAGCCGCCGGGCCACCTGCTCGGCCAGATGGCGCTTGAAGCCGTCCATGGCGGCCGCCCGCTGGTCGGCGGACGGCCCTGCGACGGACTGGAGGGAGGGAAGGGGCGTGGCCGCCGCGGAGGGTGCGGCGGCCACGCCGCCGAGGAGGGCGGCGGCCAGGGCGATTGTGGGGATTCTCTTCATCGACTTTCCTCACGTCTGGTTGACACGTCCCGGCAGGAGCGGCACGCGGCCGTCCGTGCGGGCCCGTCGGCGTGGGTCTCACGAGACGGTCAGGCGGACGCACCGGCCGTGCCGGCGCTTCGACACGACACCGCCGACCGCTGATGAACCGTGGCGGTACGGCGAGTTCGTGCCGGGAGAATCGTCACATTTGCCACTTACGACGTACTTTTCGCCGAGGGAAACCAGCACTTTCGATTTCTCTTAAGCAGCCGGAAAGCAGCCGAAGCGCCCCGTCGGCCGCACGGCGCTCCTATCCCTCCCGACCAGCGCGGACTCTTTCATTCGCCGCACCATGTGGCCGTCATGGTGAAAATCGGGGTCCCGCTTCCGGTGGATTCGGCATCCGTCTCACGAGTGACGAGCCGGGGTGATGTTCTCCGTAATCATGCGGAAGTAGCCGCCAACCTCACGTCGCCAGCAGGCACCGGTGCGGAACGGCGAAGCAGGGCGCTCGGACAGGGGGATCGAGAAGTTGCTTCACGAGCGACACAGCACGAAGGTCGCATTCCGCGTTCTGGGCTCGCTCGAGGTCTACATAGGGGGAACGCCCGTCAGGCTCGGCGGCCGCAAGCAGAGAGCGGTTCTGGGGCGGCTGCTCGTCGCGCCCGGCAGGGTCGTCCCCACCGGCACCCTCATCGAGGACCTGTACGAGGGCGCGGCACAGGACGGCGCGCTGCCCTCGCTCCACGTGCACGTCTCCAACCTGCGCCGGGCCCTCGAACCGGGACGCGTTCCGCGCACTCCGTCCCGTCTGCTCGTCGCCCGCCCGCCCGGCTACCTCCTCGTCGCCTCCGACGTCGACGCGCTGAAGTTCGCCAGGCTCGTCACCGGCTCGGAGCACCTGCCCGCCGAGCGGGTGCTGGCCATGACGAAGGAGGCGCTGGCGCTGTGGCGCGGGACGCCGTACAGCGAGTTCGCCGGGGAGCTGTGGGCGTTACCCGAGGTCAACCGGTTGTCCGAGCTACGCCAGGTGGCGGTGGAGCGGCGCGCCGCAGCTCTGCTGGAGCTCGGCCGCCCGCAGGCGGCGATCCACGACCTGGAGCATGAGTCGGCCGAGCATCCGCTGCGCGAGCGGCTGTGGTGCCTGTTGGCGCTGGCCCTCTACCGCAGCGGGCGGCAGGCGGACGCCCTGGCGGCGCTACGCCGGGCGCGCGAGATCGTCAGGGAACAGCTCGGCGTGGATCCGGGCCCCGAACTGCAGGCTCTGGAAGACGGCATCCTCCGCCAGGACCCGTGTCTCCTGCCCCCGTCGCGGCCCGTCCCCGTACCTGCCCCACCTGTGCCTGCCCCACCTGTGCCTGCCGCATCCGGAAACGACCACGCGCCGTCGAGGCAGGGCCGGGACGAGCAACTCGAGGAGATGGAGACGGTGCTCCATCGCGGCGGGGTCAACACCATCGCGGTCAGCGGCGAACCGGGGATAGGCAAGACGTGGCTGCTGCGGTCCTTTCTGCAACGGTGCACTCCGGCGGACGACCTCGTGGTCCTCTGGGGCGACTGTCAAGAGGTCGACGGCGCCGTGCCGCTCTGGCCCTGGATCCCGGCTCTGAGGACGCTGGCGGGGGTCCATCCGCCCGGCGACCGGGCCGCGTTGGCCGGCCTGCTGAGCGGCGAGCCCCCGGCCGGGCTGCCGGGCGGAGCGAATCTCCAGCGGCGCCGGGCCATCGCCGACTGGCTCGTCTCCGCCGCCCGGGTCCGGCCGACCCTTGTCGTCTTCGACGACCTGCACTGGGCGGATGCTGCGACGCTCCGGTTGCTGGGCGACGTGATCTCCCTCACCAAGGACCGGAAGGAGCAGCTCCAGCTCACGCTGGTCATGGCGTTCCGCGACGACGTGGACTGCCCCGCCGTTGAGGACCTCTTGCGCCGGCTTGCCCGCCACGGTCTGCTGCGCCTCCACCTGACCGGCCTCAGCGCCGACGCCGTACAGGCGGTCGCGGCGGCCATGAAGACCGAACTCGACGCGTCCAGCGCCCGCCGGCTGACCGAGCGCACCGGCGGCAACCCGTTCTTCGTACGCGAGATCCTCCGGCTGCTCTCGCGAGGGCGCCCTCTGGACACGCTGCCCGGCGCGGTCGCCGATCTCATCGGCCAGCGGCTGGCCACGGCCGGCCCGATGGTGGACGACGTGCTGCGGATCGCCGCGGTCGTCGGCCGCGAGTTCGACCCCGAGGTCGTCGCCGAGGTCCTCCGCGCGCCGGCCTACCACGTGCTGGACCGGGCCGTCAGGGCGGGGCTGGTCGTCCCGGCCAGCAAGCGCCTGGCCTTCGCCAACGACCTGGTGAGGGAGACCCTCCTTCAGCGGATTCCGCCCCTGCGCAAGGCCACCGTCCATCGAGAGGTGATGACGGCCCTCGCCGCCCGCCCGGGTGTCGATCTGCCGGTCGTCGCCCACCACGCGATCGAGGCCGGCCCGGCGGCCTACGGGGAGGCGGTCCGCTGGTGCAGGGCGACGGCTGAGCAGGCGGCCCTCCGCTTCGACTATGAGAATGCCGCCATCTGGTGGTCGCATGCGGTGGCGGCGCACGGCTCCTCCGCCGGAGATCCCGCCGACCATGTGGAACTCCTGTTATGCCAGCGGCGGGCCCTGCTCGCGGCGGGAGATCCGGCGCGCGCCCGGCAGGTGTGGGCGCAGGCCCTGAGGGTCGCCGACCGCATCGGCGGCCGGGACGGCGCCGAACTGGCCGTGCGGGTCCTGACGGCGCTCGACGCGCCCTCGATGTGGACGGCATGCCGGACGTGGGACGAATGGGACGTCCGGCTGGAGCATCGCTTCGAGATGGCCCTGCGGACGGTGCCCGACGCCGACGGCCCCGTACGGGCGAGGCTGCTCGCGGGGCTGGCCCAGGAGCTGTACAGGAACCGGGACACCCGCAGCCGCCTCTACGCGGCCGAGGCCGTGGCGATGGCGCGCAGGATGGACGAGCCGCTGCTGCTGATGCAGACGCTCAACACGCGCTACGCCTCGATTCCCGGCGAGGACGGGAAGCAGCGGCAGGCGACGGCCGAGGAGCTGAACGGGCTGGCACGGCGAACGTCGGCGCCCGACTTCGAGTTGCTGGCCCAGATGATGCTCACGCACCACCGGCTGCGGGAATACGACGTGGCGGGAGCGGACCGGGCGGCGGCGCGCTGCGACGCACTCCTCGAACGGCTGCCGCTGCCGGGACCGCGATTCCATCACACCCTGTGGCAGGCGGGGCGCCTCGTCCTGGCCGGCAGGTTCGGCCGCGCCCAGCGCATGTACCGGGAGGCAGAACGGCAGGCCGACCGGATCGGCATGTGCGACGCGGGCGCCGCCGTGACCCTCGGCCGCGTCGTCCTCGCCTACCATCGGGGGACGATCGCCGAGGCGGGGCCGCTGATCGGCTCTGTCACCGGCCTGCACCGGGCCGTGGAGCAGAGTCTGAGAGTCCTCCACCTGTCGGCGCGGGGCCGGGCCGAGGAGGCGAGGAAGACCGCCGGCGACGGCTGGCTGTCTCCGCCCGCCGATTCGTCATGGCTCACCGCGACGTGTCTTCAGGGGGCGGCACAGGCGGCGATGGGTGACGTCGTGGCCTGCGGGGTCACCTACGACGCCCTCCTCCCCCACTGCGGCCGGATATCGGTGGGCGCGGCGTTCGCCTTCCTCGGGCCCGTCGACTGGTTCCTTGCGATGCTCGCCTGGACCAGGAACGACCGCGCGGCCGCCCGACGGCACGCCGCGGACCTGGCGGAGCGTGCCGGACGTGCGGGCCTGCTCGCGTGGCGCGACCGCGCGCTGGGGGTGGCGCGGATGGGACGCTCACCGCTGGAACCGCCGGACGGCGACGCCTTGCGACAGTGAGACGCCGCGGCCGGCGAGCGGGTCGTGGCCTCCCCGCGTTCTCCACGGACACGGGGGCGTCCCGGACGCCTCCCATGATCGTCGACTCCGCGCTGCTCGCCCGGCCCGCAGCGCAGGAGTCCGGCACAGAGGGCGTGTCTTCTCGACCGGTACGGCCGGCGCCCGATAGGAGTAGGAACACTCCCCCCTTCCTGATCGAGATCGGTGATCGATGGTGCCAGGGGCGGGGACGCGCAGAGAAGTTCTGGTCTCGAGGCACTGGATCCAGGCGGCGGCGCTGGTGGCGGTGTTCGGGTTCTTCGTCATGGGGGTGCTCGCCTTCCGCACGTACACCGCGGGGGCGCCCGTGCCGCGACTCGTGGTGAGCGAGTCCGGGCAGGAGCTGTACACCGGCCGCGACGTCGCCGACGGGCAGAAGGTCTTCCTGGCCAACGGGCTGATGCAGTACGGGTCGGTGCTCGGGCACGGGGGCTACCTCGGGCCGGACTACACGGCCGACTACCTGCGCCGCGCCGCCACCGCCGCCCTCCGGGCCCGCGGCGGCGGCGACCGGGCCGGTGAGCAGGTCAGGCAGGAGTTCCGCGCCAATCGCTACGATCCCCGTTCGGGGGTGCTGACCTACACGCGGGCACAGGCGGACGCCTTCACCGCTCTCGTCGGGCACTATCGCGACTACTTCGCCGACCCCCGCACCGACAAGGGGCTGCGCCCGCACGCGATCACCGACCCGCGGCAGGTCCGTCAGCTGACCGCGTTCCTGTCCTGGACGGCCTGGATCGCCTCGGCCGAACGCCCCGGCGCGGTCTACTCCTACACCAACAACTGGCCCGCCGAGCCGCTGGTGGGCAACGCGCCCACCGCCGACACCGTGCTGTGGAGCGTGGTGTCGCTGGTCGCCCTGCTGGTCGGCATCGGGGCGCTGTTCGGAGCGGTCGGCCGATGGGGCGGCCACCTGGGCTGGCGAGGCCGTCAGGCGGAGGCCATCGACTTCCGCTCCCCCGATCAGGTGGCGCTCACGCCCGCGCAGCGGGTCACCGCGTTCTTCTTCCTCGTCGTCGCGCTGCTCTTCCTCGCCCAGGTGCTGCTGGGCGGTGCGACCGAGCACTATCGGGCCGATCTCACGAGCTTCTTCGGCCTCAACCTGGCCGAGTTGCTGCCCTTCAACCTGGCCCGCACCTGGCACCTGCAACTGTCGCTGTTCTGGGTGGTGGCCGCCTTCCTCGCGGCCGGCGTCTTCCTGGCTCCGCTCATGGCCGGAACCGAGCCGCGCGGGCAGGGGAGGCTCGCCTGGACGCTCCTGGCGGCCCTGGCCGTCGTGGCGTTCGGCTCCCTCGTCGCGGAGGGGCTGAGCATCCACGGGTTCGTCCGGCCGGGCAACTTCTGGGGCAGCCAGCAGTTCGAATGGCTCGACCTCCCCCGCGTCTGGCAGATCCTGCTGGCCGCCGGCATGGCGCTGTGGGCGGTGATGATGTGGCGGGTGCTCCGGCCGACCCTCGCGAGGGACAGCCGCGGCAACCTGCCCTGGATGTTCTTCCTGTCGGGCCTGGCGATCCCCGGTGTCTACGCGGTCGGGCTGCTGGCCCGCCCGGGCGACACCTTCGCCGTCACCGACTTCTGGCGGTTCTGGGTGGTGCACCTGTGGGTGGAGGACTTCCTCGAACTGTTCACCACCGCCATGGTCGCCTACATGTTCGTCCAGCTCGGCGTGGTGCGGGAACGGGTCGCCCTCGTGGTGATCTATCTGGACATCATTCTGTACTCGGCCGGCGGCGTGATCGGCACCATGCACCACCTGTACTTCAGCGGCACACCCGTGGAGCATCTCGCGCTGGGCGCGTTCTTCTCCGCGATGGAGGTCGTGCCGCTGACCTTCCTGACCGTGGAGGCGTGGTCGTTCGTGCAGCTGGGGGCACGCCAGCACATGGAGTCGCGCACCCCGTTCCCGCACCGCTGGGCCGTGATGTTCCTGGTCGCCGTCGGGTTCTGGAACTTCCTCGGCGCGGGCGTCTTCGGCTTCCTGATCAACCTCCCGATCGTCTCCTACTACGAGATCGGCACCGGCCTGACCGCCAACCACGCGCACGCCTCGATGATGGGCGTCTACGGCATGCTCGCCGTCGCCCTGGGCCTGTTCGCGCTGCGTTACCTGATCCCCGCCGACCGGTGGCCGGAGAAGTGGGCCAGGGTCTCCTTCTGGTCCCTCAACATCGGCCTGGCCTGGATGTGCTTCGCCACCCTGCTGCCGCTCGGGCTCCTGCAACTCTACGAGTCGGTGGCCTCCGGCTACTTCGAGGCGCGCTCGCTGGGCTACCTCACCGGCCGCACCAACACCCTGCTGGAGTGGCTGCGGCTGCCCGGCGACGCGCTGTTCATCGTCGGCGGCGTGCTGCCCTTCTGCTGGATCGCCTGGCTCGGCGTACGCCACAGGGGCCGCCGGGCGGCGGCCGACCCGGCGACCGGGCTCACCCCCGCGCCCCGGCTGTCGGACATCCGGGAGCCGGTGGACACCGCATGACCGGTCCCTTCACCACGGAGGCGGTCCTGGCGTACGGCTACGCGGCCGGGCTGCTCGTCGCCGCCGCCGGGCTGGACCGCCTGGCCCGCCACGTCGCCCGGCGATCCGAACGCCACCGCACCGGGGGCTTCACCTATCGGCCAGAGCACGACGCCTGGGTGTGCCCGGCGGACCAGTTGCTCTGGCCCGTCGGCCAGGACCGGCACCACCGGCTCTACCGGGCCAGGCCCTCGGTCTGCAACGCCTGCCCCCGCAAGCCCGACTGCACCCCCTCGCGCCACGGGCGCGAGATCGTCCGGGCGCTGCGGCCCTGGCCGCACTCCGAGGCGGGGCGCTTCCATCGCGGGCTCGCCCTCGTGCTGGTCGTCCTGGCCGCCACGCTGACGCTCATCGAGGCGGTGCGTCACCCCGCCTGGCCCGATCTCGCCCTGGCCGCCGCCGCACTCGCGGCCACCGCCGTGACGGGATGGTGGCTGACCGGCCACCTGCGCGCCACCCCCGCCGGCTTTCCCGGCCCCTTCCCCGAGCCCGAGGAGAAGTCGGCGAATCGCGATCGGTACACCACCGTCTGGAGGTCGGAGTGATGATCTGGGCGACCGCCGTGGCGGCCCTTCTCCTGGCGGGCGCCCTGGCAGGAGTGCGGGTGCTGCGCGAGTACGAACGGGCGGTCGTGTTCCGGCTCGGCCGGCTGCTGCCCCTGCGAGGGCCCGGGCTCGTGGTCCTGGTTCCGCTGGCCGACCGGATGGTCCGCGTCGACCTGCGGACCATCGCCCTCACCATCCCGCCGCAGGAGGCCATCACCAGGGACAACGTCCCCGTCCGGGTCAACGCCGTCGCCTACTTCAAGGTCGTGGACCCGGTCCGGTCGGTCAACGAGGTGGAGAACCACGCGGTCGCGACCTCCCAGCTCGCCCAGACGAGCCTGCGCTCCGTGCTCGGCCGCCACGACCTCGACGCCCTGCTCGCCGAACGCGACCGGCTTGGGGAGAGCCTGCAGAAGGTCCTCGACGAGCAGACCGAGCCCTGGGGCGTGAAGGTCGACCTGGTCGAGATCAAGGACGTCGAGATTCCGGAGGCGATGCAGCGCGCCATCGCCCGGCAGGCCGAGGCCGAACGCGAACGCCGCGCAAAAGTGATCAACGCGGAGGGCGAGGTCCAGGCCGCGCAGAACCTGCGCGACGCCGCGCGGATCCTGTCGGCCGACCCGGCCGCCATCCAGCTGCGCTATCTGCAGACCCTGCTCGAACTGGGCGGCGAGGGCCGTTCGACCATCGTCTACCCGGTGCCGGTCGACCTGCCCGCCTCGACTTTCCTGAGGGGATCTTCCTGAGCTGTCAGGGGCGGCCCGCGGGCTCCCAGCCGCGCCGGGGCGGGCGCGACCCGGCGCGGTCGTCCCGGCTGCGGTAGACGATGTACGGGCGGGTCAGGTATCCGACCGGGGCGGTCAGCATGTGCACCAGCCGGGTGAACGGCCAGACGGCGAACAGGACCATCGCGCTGAGCGCGTGCAGCTTGAACAGGATCGGCGCGGCCGCCATCAGGTGCCCCTCGGGCTGGAGGTAGAAGACCGACCGGAACCACGGCGAGATGGTGGTGCGGTAGTCGTAGCCGCCGCCGAGGACGTTGGCGACGACCGTCGCCGCCAGCCCGAGCGCGATCGTCAGGGCGAGCAGCGCGTACATCAGCTTGTCGTTGCGGGTGGTGGCGGTGAAGACGGGGCCGACCGTGCGGCGGCGGTAGACCAGGATGGCCAGGCCCGCGACGGTGCAGACGCCGGCGACCGTGCCGAGCACGACCGCGGTGAGATGGTAGGCGTGCTCGCTCACCCCCGCGGCCTCGGTCCAGTTCTTGGGGATCACCAGGCCGCCGATGTGGCCGAGGAGCACGACCAGGATGCCGAAGTGGAACAGCGGGCTGCCGATCCGCAGCAGCCTCGACTCGTACATCTGGGAGGAGCGGGTCGTCCAGCCGAACTTGTCGTAGCGGTAGCGCCAGATGTGGCCCAGGACGAAGACCGTCAGCGCCACATAGGGGGCGACCACCCACAGCGTCACGTCGAGGGCGTTCACCGCGGACCTCCCTGCCGTCCGCCGCCGAAGGGCGCGGAGACCGCGTCGGGCGCCCCGCCGCCGTACGGCCCGAGGCCGTGGGGTTCCGGGCTGTGGGGTTCGAAGCCGTAGGGTTCGAGGCCGACCTCCTCGGCCGGTGGTCCCTCTTCGGCCAGCCGCAGGGCGGCACGGCGCTCCCGCTCGGTCGGCGGGGGCAGCGTCGCCAGCACCGCGGCGACGACGCCCGCGTACGGCGACTTCTCCTCGCGCAGGGCACGCAGCAGCGTCTCGAGACCGGCGCGGTGCTCGCGCAGCAGCCGCAGCGCCACATGGGTGGCGCCGCGCCCGGACAGCTCGCACACGACGCCCAGGTGGTCGGGCAGCTCCCCGGTGACCTCGAACCCCGCCGCCTGGTACGCCTGCTTGAAGCGCAGCAGGGCCATCCCGCGCCGCCGGGTGTCGCCGTAGGTGTAGTAGGTCAGATAGGGGCAGCAGCGGCGCTTGAGGTCGAACGTCGCCACGTAGTGCTCGGCCAGCTCCGCCAATGGGGTGGCGGCCACGTGGTCGAGGAAGGCGGCCAGCCGCGTGGCCGGCTCACCCGGCTCCAGCTCCGCCACCGTGGCCTTCAGCAGCGGCAGCGCCCCGGCCAGCCGCTCGTCCGGATACGACAGCAGCACCGAGGCAGCCAGGTGCACCGCGCGGTCGCTCACGACTTGTCCTTCCGCTTGGGGAACAGCCCGTCCGGGGTGCCCTTGCCGTCCCAGTTGAGTAGGTTGACCCGGCCGCGCAGCTCGTCCGCCCGGCCCAGGTCGTCGGTGGCCTGCCGTTCCTTCAGCGCGTGGAAGTTCTCCACGGCGACCGGCGCGGGCGGGCCCGACGCCTCACCGAACGGGCCGCCCATGCCGGGGCCGCCCTCGTAGTCGAGGCTGCACCCGGTGGCGAGCTCCTCCAGCCGGGCGCCCTGCTCGGCGTGCGCCTTGGGGATGACGTACCGCTCGCCGTAGGGGGCGATGGCCAGCAGCCGGTACATCTCCTCGATCTGGTCGCCCTCGAGACCCACCGCGGCGGGGATCGACTCGTCGCGCTCCCCCGCGAGGTTGATCCCCCGCATGTACGACCGCATGGCGGCCAGGCGGCGCAGCACCGCGCGTACGGGCTCGGGGTCGCCGGCGGAGAACAGCTCGGCCAGGTAGCCGATCGGGATGCGCAGCGCGTCGATGGCGCCGAACAGGTTGCCGGCCCGCTCGCCGTCGTGACCGGTCTCGCGCAGCACGTCGACCACGGGCGACAGAGGCGGGATGTACCAGACCATCGGCATGGTCCGATACTCCGGATGCAGCGGCAGCGCCACACCGTAGTCGAAGATCAGCTTGTGGATCGGGGAGTTCTCTGCCGCCTCCAGCCAGTCCTCCGGGATGCCGGACGCTCGCGCGGCGGCGATCACTTCAGGGTCGCGGGGGTCGAGCATGACGCTCTTCTGCGCCTCGTACAGGGCCTTCTCGTCCGGCGTGGACGCGGCCTCGGCGACGCGGTCGGCGTCGTAGAGGATCAGCCCGATGTAGCGCAGCCGGCCGACGCAGGTCTCCGAGCACACCGTCGGGATGCCGACCTCGACCCTCGGGTAGCAGAAGGTGCACTTCTCGGCCTTGCCGGTGCGGTGGTTGAAGTACACCTTCTTGTACGGGCAGCCGGTGACGCACATCCGCCAGCCCCGGCAGCGGTCCTGGTCGACCAGCACGATGCCGTCCTCGGAGCGCTTGTACATGGCGCCGGAGGGGCAGGAGGCCACGCACGACGGGTTGAGGCAGTGCTCGCAGATGCGCGGCAGGTAGAACATGAAGGCCCGCTCGAACTCGAGCTTGACCTGGTCGGACACCTTGCGCAGCACGGGGTCGGCGGGGGCCAGCTCGGGCGCGCCGGCGAGGTCGTCGTCCCAGTTGGCGCTCCATTTGATCTTCGTCGGTTCGCCGGTGATGAGCGAGCGGGGCCGGGCGACCGGGGTGTCCTCGGTGACCGGCGCGGAGAACAGCCGGTCGTAGTCGTAGGTCCAGGGCTCGTAGTAGTCGCCGATGGACGGCATGAGGGGGTTGGCGAAGATGGTCAGCAGCTTCTTCAGCCGCCCGCCGGCTTTGAGCTGGAGCCGGCCGCGCCGGTTGAGCTCCCAGCCGCCCTTCCACTTGTCCTGGTCCTCGTAGGTTCGGGGGTAGCCCTGGCCGGGCCGGGTCTCGACGTTGTTGAACCAGACGTACTCGGTGCCGGCCCGGTTGGTCCACGCCTGCTTGCAGGTGACCGAGCAGGTGTGACAGCCGATGCACTTGTCGAGGTTCATCACCATCGCCAGCTGAGCCATCACGCGTGTCATCAGTCGCTCACCGCTCCTCATTCGCTACGCGGGCGGCCTGTCGTGCCGGAGGCGCGCCCATCCGGCAGGGCCTCGGCCGACCACTCCGCTCACTGCGTCGGGTTCGCTCGCGCATCAGTAGTCCACCTCCTGGGCGCGGCGGCGGATCACCGTGACCTCGTCGCGCTGGTGACCCGTCGGCCCGAGATAGTTGAACGCGAAGCTGAGCTGCGCGTACCCGCCGATCAGGTGGGTGGGTTTGATCAGCAGGCGGGTGAGGCTGTTGTGGATGCCGCCGCGGCGGCCGGAGGTCTCGCTCTTCGGCACGTCCACCACGCGCTCCTGGGCGTGGTACATGTACACGGTCCCGGCGGGCATGCGGTGGGAGACCACGGCCCGCGCGACGACCACGCCGTTGCGGTTGACCGCCTCGACCCAGTCGTTGTCGCGGATGCCCGCCCGCGCCGCGTCGGCCGGGCTCATCCAGATGGTCGGTCCGCCCCGCGACAACGTCAGCATCAGCAGGTTGTCCTGATACTCCGAATGGATCGACCACTTGGAGTGCGGGGTGAGGTAACGCACCACGATGCCCTCCTCGCCGCCCGGCCCCGCGGCGACGGCGGCGGTGTTGAGCGGCGGCCGGTACACGGGCAGCGCCTCGCCGGCCTCCTGCATCCAGTCGTGGTCGAGGTAGAAGTGCTGGCGGCCGGTGAGGGTGTGCCAGGGCTTGTGGTGCTCGACGTTGATGGTGAAGGCGGAGTAGCGGCGGCCCCCGGTCTCGCTGCCCGACCACTCCGGCGAGGTGATCACCGGTGTCGGGCGTGACTGCGTGTCGGCGAAGGTGATCCGCCGGTGCTCGTCGGCAAGCCCGCCGAGGTCGGTGCCGGTGCGGCGGGCCAGGGTCGCGAACCCCTGGGCCGCCAACCGGCCGTTGGTGGTGCCGGACAGCGCGAGGATCGTCTCGCACATCGCGACGTCGGTCGCCAGGGAGGGCCGGCCGTCGGCCGTTCCCCCGCGCACGGTTCCGTTCACCCTGCCCAGCCGTTCGACCTCCGCCGCGACGTCGAACGTGACGCCCTTGGTCGTGGCGCCCAGGCGCTCGGCGAGCGGGCCGAGCGCGGCCAGCTTGTCGGCGATCGCGCCGTAGTCCCGCTCCACCACGACGATCTTGGGGAACGTACGGCCGGGCACCGGCTCCTCGCCGGTCTGCCGCCAGTCGCGCACCCGTCCGTGCGGACTGGCCATCTCGTCGGGCGTGTCGTGCAGCAGCGGCACGGCGACGACGTCCCGGCGTACGCCGAGACGGTCGCGGGCCAGCGCGCTGAACGCCCGGGCGATGGCATGGAAGGCGGCGAAGTCGGTGCGCGTCTGCCACGGCGGGTCGATGGCCGGGGTGAACGCGTGCACGAACGGGTGCATGTCGGTGGACGACAGGTCGTGCTTCTCATACCAGGTGGCCGCGGGGAGCACGATGTCGGAGAACAACGTGGTCGAGGTCATCCGGAAGTCCAGCGACAGCAGCAGGTCGAGCTTGCCCCGGGGCGCCTCGTCCCGCCAGGTCACGTCGCCGGGCCGCCGGTCAGGGCCGTTCTCCTCCGCCCGCACCGCGTCGGAGGCGCCGAGCAGGTGCCGCAGGAAGAACTCGTTGCCCTTCGCGGAGGAGCCGAGCAGGTTGGCCCGCCACACGGTGAGCACCCGCGGCCAGTTCTCCGGCGCGTCGGGGTCCTCGCAGGCGAAGCCGAGGCGGCCCGCGCGCACCTGCTCCACCACGTACGGGCCGGTCTCCCGGCCGGCGCGCTCGGCCTCGTCGGCCAGGTCGAGCGGATTGCGGTCGAAGGTGGGATAGGACGGCATCCAGCCCAGGCGCGCGGACTGGGCGAGCAGGTCGGCGCTGGTGCGACCGGTGAAGCCGCCGCCGAGCGGCGAGGCCACCACGTCGGCGGTGTGCTCGTCGTAGCGCCACTGATCGGTGTGCAGATACCAGTAGGCTGTGCCGATCATCTGCCGGGGCGGGCGGGACCAGTCCAGGCCGGAGGCCATCTGCGCCCAGCCGGTGACCGGGCGGCACTTCTCCTGCCCGACGTAGTGCGCCCAGCCTCCGCCGTTGACGCCCTGGCAGCCGGTGAGCGTGACCAGTGCGAGGAACGCCCGGTACATCGTGTCGGAGTGGAACCAGTGGTTGGTCCCCGCCCCGAGGATGATCATCGAGCGGCCGCCGGACTCCTCCGCGTTGCGGGCGAACTCCCGCGCGATGCGCGCCGCCGCGTCCGCCGGCACCGAGGTGATCGCCTCCTGCCAGGCTGGGGTGTACGGCTGCGCCGGGTCGTCGTAGCCGGACGGCCACTCCCCCGGCAGCCCGTCGCGGGCCACGCCGTACTGCGCGAGCATCAGGTCGAAGACCGTGGTCACCAGGTGGCCGCCGACGCGGCGGGCGGGCACCCCGCGGCGCATCACTCCCGCGCCGGGGTCGTCGAACCTGTCGTCGAACCTGTCATCGAACCTGGGCAGCGCCACCTCGGCCGCCTCCCCCTGGTCCGCCAGGGTGAGCACCGGGTCCACCTCGCCGAGGTCGAGGTTCCAGCGGCCCTCGCCCTCGGCGGAGAACCGGAAGCCGAGCGAGCCGCCCGGCACCACCGGTTCGCCGTCGCGGGCGTCGAGCAGGACGGTCTTGAAGGCGGCTTCCTCGCCCTCCTCGCCCAGGTCGGCCGAGGTGAGGAACTTGTCCGGCACGTACGCCCCGTCGTGCTCGCGCAGCCGTACGAGGAAGGGCAGGTCGGTGTAGCGCTTCACGTAGTCGAGGAAGCGGGGGGTCTGCCGCTCGACGAAGAACTCCCGGAGGATCACGTGGCCCATCGCCATGGCCAGGGCGCCGTCCGTGCCGGGGTGCGGGGACAGCCACTCGTCGGCGAACTTGGCCGCGTCGTTGTAGTCGGGGGCCATGACGACGACCTTCTGCCCCCGATAGCGGGCCTCGGCCATGTAGTGGGCGTCGGGGGTGCGGGTGACCGGGACGTTGGAGCCCCACAGCATCAGGTAGGAGGCGTCCCACCAGTCCGCCGACTCCGGCACGTCGGTCTGGTCGCCGAACACCTGCGGCGAGGCCACCGGCAGGTCGGCGTACCAGTCGTAGAACGACAGCATCGTGCCGCCGAGCAGCGAGACGAACCGCGCGCCCACGGCGTGGGAGACCATCGACATGGCCGGAATCGGAGAGAAACCCGCGATCCGGTCGGGCCCGTACGCCTTGATCGTGTGCACGTGCGCGGCGGCGACGATCTCGGCGGCCTCGTCCCAGGAGACGCGGACGAGGCCGCCCCTGCCCCGGACCTCCTGGTAGCGGCGGCGCTTGACGGGATCGGTCGTGATCTCCGCCCAGGCCGCCACGGCGTCGCCCAGCCGTGCCTTCGCCTCGCGGTACATCTCCACCAGCACGCCCCTGGCGTACGGGTAGCGCACCCGCGTCGGCGAGTAGGTGTACCAGGAGAAGGCCGCGCCGCGCGGGCAGCCGCGCGGCTCGTATTCGGGCCGGTCGTCCCCGACGCTGGGGTAGTCGGTCTGCTGGGCCTCCCACGTGATGATGCCGTCCTTGACGTACACCTTCCACGAGCACGACCCGGTGCAGTTCACCCCGTGCGTCGAGCGCACCACCTTGTCGTGGCTCCACCGGTCCCGGTAGAACACGTCGCCCTGCCGCCCGCCGACCTGGTGGAGCGTGCGCAGGTCCGGCGACACCTCGCCGCGGCGCAGGTGGCGTCCCAGCCCGAGCAGGGCGTCGCTGACCGGCCCGTCGATCCTCGACATCAGATTCCCTCTTCCTGGGTCAGGCGGGCGATCCCGGGAGACCGCAGCACGAACCAGCAGTAGACGAGCGCCGCCGCCGCGACGGCCGCCAGCAGCATGAGCCCGATCGCGTACGAACCGGTGGCCTGGTAGATGAGGCCCATGACGATCGGCGGCAGGAATCCGCCGAGACCGCCGACCGCGCCGACCACGCCGGTCGCGCTGCCGATCGCGTGCGCCGGCACGGCCCGGCCGAGCAGCGCGAACACGGCCCCGTTGCCCAGGCCCAGCGCGGCCGCCATGGCCAGGAAACCGGCCGTCGCCAGTGGCATCGGCGGGGCGAACGACACGGCGACCGCGCACACCACCGCGACGGCGAGCGCCCCGGAGAGCACGATCTCGCCGCCGAAGCGGTCCGCCAGCCAGCCGCCCACCGGCCGGGCGAGCGTGGCCAGCACGACGAACCCGGCCGCCCGTGCGGCCGCGTCGGCGGTGGACAGCCCGTAGACCGCCTTCAGATACAGCGGCAGGTAGGCGCCGAACGCCACGAACCCGCCGAAGGTCAGCGCGTACATCGCGGCCAGTTCCCGGGTGACGCGCAACCGCCCCGCGGCCAGGAACCTGGCGAGGAAAGGCTCGGTCGCGCGACGGGTGCCGGGCGCCTCGCGGCCGAACGCCGCGAAACAGGGACCACGCCGAGCATGCTCGCCACCGCGAACATCAGCCGCCCGCCGTACCGGTCGGTCAGCGCACCGAGCACGATCCGGCCCAGCGACCCGACGATGACCGGGATCGCGACCAGGACCGACGCCTCGAACGGCGTCAGCCGGAGCATCTCCTTGTAGGTCGAGCTGAGCGGGCTGAGCAGCGCCCACGCCCAGAAGTTCACCGCGAACCCTGCCGTGGCCAGAATCAACGCGGTCGTGCGGCCGCCCTCTCGCGTCTCGTGGACGGCTGCCGTGCCGACTGTCATTCCGTTCCTCCGGGGGAAGAGGATCTTTCCGCCTCACCTTTCCGTTGGGACCGGCGGGGACGTCAGGGACTTTGGTCCTTCAGCCGATACCCAGAAGACCATCCCGTATCCCCCGAATCGCCCGTATCCCCTCGCCGCGTGCACGTCTGACTCGTGCCGCCTCTCGGAAGCCGACGACCGTCGGGAGATCAGGGGACCTTCGGCCCTCCACGCGCGGGGGCGGCCGGCGGGACGGTTGGGTCATGACGATCCTGAGCAGGCAACCCCGTCCGATCCCCCGGCCCCAGGAGGACGAAGAGCACCGCGAACAGGCCACGGGTCCGCTCGCGCGGCTCGCGGTGCGGGAGGCCCTGCACGAGGCGTTCACCGACGTGGTTGACGACGTCCGCCTGGCGGAGGTGGACGGCATGGCGCACGTCTACGTGTCCGTCCGCCTCACCGCCTCCACATGTCCGGAACGCATCCGCGCCACCGCCCGTGAGGCGTATCGGGCCGTTCGCGGTGAGCCGGTGGTCGCCCATGTGGCCGTGTCCTGCTCCACTCACGGACGCCGGTGACCGCCGCGACGCCGCTCCCAGGTCTGGCTCTCTCGCCGACGCGCAGCGCCTGCTCAGGAAACACCGTGGTCAGCGGCTGACGGCTCCGGCAGCGGGACGGGGTTTCAGGTGCTCTTCGCGGTGCGGTGCAGACGCACGGCGGAGATGAGGAAGAAGACGCCGCCGACGGTCGCGTACCCGGCGAGGCTTGTCAGCGATGCGGTCGGCGTACCGGCCTGGAGGATGAACCCCGTCCCGGCGATCGTGGAGATCGCCCCGCTGAGGATCATCGCCCATTGGCCGCCGAGCCTGCGGCGGCTGACCGCCACGATGAGCTGCACGATTCCGGCGGTGATCGCCCAAGCGCCCCAGACGCGCAGCACTGCGGGCACGCCCGAGGCG
Source organism: Microbispora catharanthi (assembly GCF_006334915.2). GTDB lineage: Bacteria > Actinomycetota > Actinomycetes > Streptosporangiales > Streptosporangiaceae > Microbispora > Microbispora catharanthi. The sequence goes on along the minus strand of NZ_VDMA02000022.1, from coordinate 30,788 downwards.
GCCGTGGTGGCAAGGCCGATGGCGGCGAGCAGACTGAGGGCCAGGTTGACGTACAGGGCCGCGGCGGGGCGCGCGGTTTTCGAGGAGCGCAGATCGACGATGGCCGCGGCGACGTCGAACAGCGGGTAGATCACGAGCAGTGCCACACTCACTGGGCCAGAACCTGGTCCGGTCAGGAACAGCAGGACCGCCCAGATGAGGGCGAATCCGAATCGCACCAGGTAGAGGTTGCGCAACGCGGCGGCAGTGCCGCTGGCTTTCACATCAGTGGCGGTGGTCATTCTCTATCTCTTTTCGGTAGGGGGATTAGGTAGAATGACTAGTAACTCTACCGCGCTGACAGTAGCTCGGCGCCGAGGTCCGGCGCAAGGGGCGAAGAGGAGGGACGCGTATGATCTCGAGCATGAACAGCCCCATGCGTGAGCGCCTCCTTGAGGCGGCGACCGAGCTGTTCTACGCGCACGGGCTCCGCGCGGTGAGCGTCGACAAGGTCATCGACCTCGCCGGCACGACGAAGGTGACGTTCTACCGACACTTCAAGAGCAAGGACGACCTCGTCGTCGCCTACCTCGAACGCCGCGCCGCACTCGAGCGGGACGGCATCGGCGATGCGATCAAACAGGGCGACGGCGATGTCGATGCCACCCTGCGGGTGATCTCCGAGGCGATCGGGATCATCGCCTGCGCGCCAGGCTTCCGCGGCTGTCCCTTCATCAACGCCGCCGCCGAATACCCTGACCCGGAAAGCCCGATCCGCAAGGCCGTCGACGCGCATCGCCGCTGGAACAAGACGACGTTCGAACAGCTCGTCGCCCCGCTCGGTCTCACGAATTCCGGAGACGTCGCCGACGACCTGATGCTGATCCGCGATGGCGCCATGGTCGCCGGATACCTCGACCAGCCGGCGACCGTCGCCGCCTCGTTCCTCCGCAGTAGCCGGGCCGTCATCGGCACCGGCGACTCGCCAGGGAGATGAGCCCGCCCGCTTCTCAGGTAGTCCTTGACGTACGCGCACCCGCGTCCCGTACGCGGATGGTGGGGTGCCCCTCTATCGGGCTGGGCTCAGCTGACGGCTGTTCCGTCGCCGATCGTGTGGCGACGGTTCTGGCAAGATCACTGCATGGTGCGGTTGGCCGGAGCGCTTCTGGCTGTGGTGCTGCTTCTCAGCGGTAGCGCTGGTCTGAGGGGACGGCCCACGTTCGGGGAGAACGCCACATGGGCCGTCTCGACCTGGCGGACGAGCGGCGCCGCGAAGATCTGGCGTACGGGTTTCGTCCCGTTCGAGGACCTGAGCACGATGTCGCGCAAGACGCGCGAGCGCATCAACCATGAGTACGGCTGGGTCGTGGCCGGCCCGCTCCCCGCTCCGCCGGCTGAGGGGCGGATCCGGTGGGACGACGGGTCCACGATGCGGGTCCCCGTGATCCGACCGCGAGAGGCGCTGATGGCGTTGTCCGCCTGGCCGGAGGAGTACACCTTCCCCGATGACGAGGAGTACAAGCTGACCGGCGCCACCTTCACGACGATGCGGCTGAGGACCTCACGCGGCATGGCGACCCTGCCCGCCTGGCGGCTGTATTTCTCGAACCTTCCCGGCCCGATAGACCATGTCGCGGTCGATCAGAAGGCGGTCGGCACGATCGAGGACGCTGTCGGCGACTACTCGTTGGCCGACGAGCAGATCACAGACTTCGAGGTCCTCGACGAACGCACACTGCTGGTGGGTTACGACTATGGCCGGTGCACCAGTGAACCGCTTCCCGTGAGCGTACGAGTGCGGGAGGAGCCGGACGTGGTGGTCCTGGGGATCGACCTCCCCTACGAGGCCCCCGGCCCGTGCGCAGGCGTCGGCGGGTTCGGCAAGGGCCTCATAAGGCTCGACAAGCCGCTGGGTGACCGCGTGGTCGTGGACGCTATAAGCGCACTGCCCGTCCTCTGCCGTCGTGCGCGGAACACGTGCCGCGCCGGCCGCGGGTGACACTTTCCCCCATCGACTCCCGTCGCCTGCCGGCGGGCCTGCTGGAGGATCGAAGTCGCTCACGTGGCAGGTAGATGGACAGTCCGCAGGGGAAGGGGCGCCCACTCGTCGACGATCTTCGGTCACATGGATGGAGGCGGCCCCCTCCCGTCCGGACCGTGCGCCGGCAATTGTCGGTCGGGGGCGGCAGGATGGCTGCCATGGTTTCCTATCAGCTGGTCATTGACTGTGCGGCACCCGAACGGATGGCCCGGTTCTGGGCGGGCGCGCTGCGGTACACGGTGGAGCCGCCGCCGGGCGGATTCGACACGTGGCGGAATTACTGGCGCAGTGTCGGAGTGCCCGAGGACGAACTGGGCGAGGGCGACGGCAGCGACAGCATCGTCGATCCCGAGGGGCACGGGCCGAGGATCTGGTTTCAGCAGGTGCCTGAGGGCAAGGCGGTCAAGAACCGGTTCCACCTGGATGTGAAGGTCGGCGGCAAGCGGGAGGACGTACCGCTGGAGACCCGGAAAGCGCGGGTGGATGCCGAAGTGGAGCGGCTTGTCCAGGCGGGGGCGTCCGTTGTGCGGGTGCTGTCGCAACCCGGAGTTGATCACTATGCGGTGGCGATGGTGGATCCCGAGGGGAACGAGTTCGACGTGGTCTAGCGCCGTTTTCCGCTGGTCATCACGGCTGTCCCGCGTCTCCGCCCGCCCGCGCAGCGGCCGGGCCCAGTGCCCGAGGGGATGTCCGCGACGGTTTCCGGGGGTGCGGGTGACCACTCAGCCGATGCCGGTCAGCGTCGGTGAGGCCGCAGCCCGGTAGGACTCGACCGCGAAAGCCCCGTCTGCCGGGCTTGGACCGAAGGTCCCACGATCACGGGACTTCGAGACGACCGGAGCGTGCCGTACGGCTCCTGCGGCACGGCCGGTGATCGCGGTTTCCTTGAGGTGTCACAAGAGAGCAAAGACGTTGAAAGGGGCCGGTCATGGCCACCACCCAAGGGCGCAACCAGAGGAACGACCGCCTCCACGACGCCGCTCCCACCGCGGTCACCGTCCCCGCCCCCCGCACGCACGGCGAGACCATCCCCGCCGCCACCACCACCGCCGCCGGCCCGGCCCGGTACGCCTGGGCCGCCGCCCGCATCGCCATCGGCTGGGTGTTCCTGTGGGCCTTCCTGGACAAGCTGTTCGGCTGGGGCTTCGCCACCCCCACAGCCAAAGCGTGGATCAACGGCGGCAGCCCGACCACCGGCTTCCTCAAGGGCACCGCCGACCACACCTTCGGCGGCCTGTTCAACACCCTCGCCGGCCAGCCCTGGGTCGACTGGCTGTTCATGACCGGCCTCGTCGGCATCGGCACCGCCCTCATCCTCGGCGTGGGCATGCGCATCGCCGCCACCACCGGCGGGCTGCTCCTACTCATGATGTGGGCCGCCGAACTGCCCCTGACCACCAACCCCTTCATGGACGAGCACATCGTCTACGCCATCGTCCTGGCCGGCCTCACCCTCACCGGCGCCGGCACCACCCTCGGACTCGGCACACAGTGGGCCGCCACTCCCCTGGTCCGCCGCTTCCCGATCCTCAAGTAGACCGATTCTCACCCCAGCAGACTCCGGTTCTCACCCAGCAGACTCCGGCGCCCACCCCCGGCCCCCTGGGGGTGGGCGCCGGCTTGGCCCGGCCGCCCGGCGTGCTTCCGTCGTGACGACGGCGAGCCCCGCAGAAGACCTCCCTGAAGGCAGAAGACCTCCCTGAAGAAGGTGCGCCGTGAACTCTCCCTTCGCCGCAGAACGCGCTTTCCACCGGCTGCTCACCGCCGCCGGGCAGGCGCCCTCGGTGCTCAACACGCAGCCCTGGCGGCTCGAAGCGGTCCGCGGGGAGTTCGCCGAGTTGCTGGCCGACCCCGACCGGCGGCTGCGGGTCAGCGACCCCCGCGGTCGCTCGCTGCACGTGAGCTGTGGCGCCGCCCTGTTCAACCTCCGGCTCGCCGTGCGGACGGCCGGTCACCGGCCGCTGATCTGGCTCCTGCCCAACACCGCGGAGGAGCCACGGCTCCTGGCCGCCGTCCGCGTGTCGCCGTACGGACCGGCTTCTGTGGAAACGCGCGAGCTGTACGACCGCATCGGCCTGCGCCGGACCAACCGCGAACCCTTCAGCGAACGGCCGCTTCCCCCGCATGTGCTCGCCGACCTGCGCCACGCGGCCGCCCGCGAGAGGGCCTGCCTGGTCATGCTCGGCAGGCACGCCGCGGCGGACCTGCTGGAACACATCGCCATCGCCGACGACGAGCTCGCCAAGGACGGCGACTACCAGGCCGAGCTACGGGCGTGGACGATGAGCGGAAACCGGCGCGACGGCCTGCCGTCCTACGTGCGGGGGCCCGGCTGCGCCGACGACCCGGCACCGGTCCGGGACTTCGGGGGGCACAAGGAGCGCGGGCCGGTCCACTTCGAGTCCCGTCCCCAGCTTGCCGTGCTCACCACCGCCGGCGACGGCCCCGCCGACTGGCTGCGCGCCGGCCAGGCGCTGCAACGCCTGCTGCTGACCGCGACCGTCCACGGCATCTCGGCCTCGTTCCTCAACCAGCCGCTTGACCTGCGCGACATGCGCCGCCGCAGCGATCCCCACCACCGGCGCGGGCACATCCAGATGATCATTCGGCTGGGGTACGGCCCCGCGGTCCCCCGCGCACCCCGCCGCCCCGCCGCTGAATTGAGAACCTCTCCGGCCGGGACCCGCGAAGGCTGCGCTGTGTGAGCCGGCGCCGAGATGGCCTACTGCTCGCGGGGCAGGCCGGGCGGGTTGACCAGGGATTCGGGGACGGCCTCGTTGGACAGGCCCCAGCGGGCGAGGGCCTTGGCGTAGGTGCCGTCCTTGATGAGCGCGTCGAGGGCGTCGGCGATCGGCTTGGCCAGACCGTTGCCCTTCTGCGTCATCGCGGCGATGAGCCCCTGGAGCGTGGGGCCGGCGCCGGAGTAGGTGCCCACGATCTTCGTGTCGCCGCTCACCGCGGCGTGGTAGGCGGAGGTGGGGTTGGGCGCGAAATACGCCTGGATCCGGCCGGACTTGAGCGCCAGGTAGGTGTCGGCCGCCTGCTTGTAGTACTGGATCTGGGCGGGCTTCAGCCCGGCTGCGCGGTTCTGCTTGTCCCAGCCCAGCAGGATCTTCTCCTGGTTGGTGCCGGAGCCCACGGCCACACTGAGCCCGGCGACGTCGGCCGGCTTGGCGATCGAGGTGATCGTGCTGTCCTTCGGCACCTCCCATGCCAGCTGGTCCAGCCGGTAGGTGGCGAAGTCGTAGACGTCCTTGCGCTCCTCGGTGACGGTGATGTTGGAGAAGCCGGCGGTGTACTTGCCGGACCGCACCGCGAGGAACAGGTTCTCCCACGACGTGGCCTCGATGCGCAGCTTCAGGCCGAGCACGTCGGCGACGAGGGAGGCGATGTCCTCCTCCACGCCGATCGGGGTGACGTTGTCGTCGGCGACGAACGACAGCGGCGGCTCGAACGTGGAGGTGCCGATCAGGAACTCGCCCTTGGCCCGGATCTCGGCGGGCACCTCGGCGGCGATCGCCTCCACCTTCTCGGCCCGGATCCGGTTCTGCTCCGGACTCGTGTCGATCTTCAAGACGCCGGGTGGGGCCGCGGCAGCGGCGGCGGCGCCGGCCGCGTCGTCGGGAACCGTGCCGCAGGCGGCCAGCAGCAGAGCGGACACGCCGAGCACGGATAACCGGGATGGTGACATGCGATCGTCCTTCAGGGTTCAGAGCACCTTGCTGAGGAAGGCGCGCGTACGGTGGTGCCTCGGCCGGTCGAGCACCTGCCGGGGCGGGCCGTGCTCGACGATCTGACCGGCGTCCATGAAGACCACGGTGTCGGCGACCTCACGGGCGAAGCCGATCTCGTGGGTCACGACGATCATGGTGGTGCCGCTGCGGGCGAGGGCCTTCATCACTTCCAGCACCTCGCCCACCAGCTCGGGGTCGAGCGCCGAGGTGGGCTCGTCGAACAGCACGACCTTGGGCCGCAGGGCCAGGGCCCGGGCGATCGCGACGCGTTGCTGCTGTCCCCCGGACAGCTGCCGCGGATAGGCGTCGGCCTTGTCGGACAGGCCCACCTGCGCCAGCAGCTCGGTCGCCAGCGCCTCGGCCTGGCCGCGAGGGCGGCCCTGCGCCGAGATCGGGGCCTCGGTCACGTTCTCCCGGACAGTGAGATGGGGGAACAGGTGGAAGTTCTGGAAGACGAAGCCGATCTGGGTGCGCCGGCGCAGGATCTCACGTTCCCGCAGCTCGTGCAGCCGGTCACCGGACCGGCGGTAGCCGACGAACTCGCCGTCGATGGCGACGTACCCGCGGTCGATCTTCTCCAGGTGGTTGATGCTGCGCAGCAGCGTCGACTTGCCCGACCCGGACGGACCGATGATCACCGTCACCTCGCCGGGGTGGACCTGCAGGTCCACTCCGCGCAGGACCTCCAGCGGGCCGTAGCTCTTGTGCACACCGCGCACGTCGACCATGGGTGTGCTCATCGCCGCCCGCCCCGGGCCGGGCGCTGCCGCCGCGCGGCCCGCCGTACGGTGAGGATCCCGCGCACCCGCTGCAGCGGCGTGGGCGGCAGGGCCCGCGCGAGGCCCCGGCCGAACCTGCGTTCCACGTAGTACTGCGCGGCCGACAGCACCGTGGTGAGGACGAGATACCAGATCGCGGCCACCAGCAGCATCGCGATCACCCGGCCGTTGCGGTTGTAGATCACCTGAACCTGGTAGAACAGCTCGGGCAGCGCCATGATGTAGACGACCGAGGTGCCCTTGACCAGGCCGATGATCTCGTTGCCCGCCGCCGGGACGATCGACCGCATGGCCTGTGGAAGCTGGATCCGGAAGATCTGCCTGGCCCTCGGAATGCCGAGCGCGGCGGCCGCCTCCAGCTGGCCCGGGTCTACCGACAGGAAGCCTCCGCGCACGATCTCCGCGGCGTACGCCGCCTGGTGCAGCGCCAGGCCGAGCGCGGCGGCCGTCACCGGTCCGATCAGGTCCATCGAGTCGACGGAGAAGAATGCGGGCCCGAACGGCACCCCGAACGAGATCTGCTTGTACAGGGCGGCGAGGTTGTACCAGAACAGCAGTTGCAGGATGAGCGGCACCGAGCGGAACAGCCACACGTAGCCCCAGGCCGCCGACGCGAGCAGCGGGACGCGGGACAGCCGCATCAGCGCGAGCACGGTCCCCAGCAGGAAGCCGAGCACGATGCCGAGCGCGGTCAGCTCCACGGTGAACAGGACCGCGTGCAGCACCGAGGGATGGAACAGGTACGCGCCGACGACCGGCCAGTCCCAGGCCGGATTGGTGACCAGCGCGTTGACCGCCATCGCCAGCAGCACCGCCACCACGGCGCCGGCGATCCAGCGTCCCGGGTGACGCGCCTTGATCACGGTCAGCGAGCCGGCGGACTCCGCCGCCGCCTCCTCCAGCACGGCGGGCGCGGTCATCGTGCCTCCGCGGCGTGAGGTAAGTGGACGTAATTGAGCGCGAAGGGCTCGACAGTCATGGATCAACCCTCCCGGCGACCGCGCTGATCGCGGGCGTCCGACATGCCTCTATCTTCAGCACAGGGAAACAATACCGTCAAGACCTACTTGTTTAGTGGGTTATTGCCTAGAATGCCTCCGCATGAGGACGAGTGATTAGGAGGTCCGATGCCGAAGGAATGCGCGTCCCCGCATGTGCGCGGCGACGGCCGCACCCGCGACGAGACGGCCATGGAGGTGGGCGCGTGAGCACCGGCCACGACGTGTCCCGGGGAGAGCCGCGATGAGCGACCGGCACCTCTTGGACAACCCCGTGTGGGCGTCGCTGACCGGCCCGCACGGGCGCTTCGCCGAACGGCGCGGCAGCGCGTTGCGCTACCCGGATGACGTCTCCCCGTTCTTCGCGCTGCCCGACGACCCCGGCCCCCCGGAATGGAGCGACCTCGCCGCGCTCGCGGGGCCCGGCACGACGGTCCCGGTCACCGGTGAGGCCACTGCGGCACCGGACGGGTGGGAGGTGGTCGCGCACGGCGCAGGCGTGCAACTGGTCGGCGACGACGTGGTCCCCGCACGCGACGACGAGGCGGTCCGCCTGCGGGCGGCGGACGTGCCGGAGATGCTGGACCTCGTCGCACGCACGCAGCCGGGACCGTTCCGGCCGCGCACCATCGAGATGGGCGCCTATCTGGGCATCCGCCGCGGCGGCGCGCTGGTCGCGATGGCCGGGGAGCGACTGCACCCGCCCGGCTGGACGGAGATCAGCGCGGTCTGCACCGATCCGGCCTTCCGTCGCCAGGGCCTGGCGTCACGGCTGGTGCTGACCGTCGCCGCCGGCATCCGCGCCCGCGGCGAGACCCCGTTCCTGCACGCCGCCGCGAGCAACACCACGGCGATCCGGGTGTACGAGGCGCTCGGCTTCCGCCTCCGCCGGCGGACGACGTTCGCCACCATCCGGGTGCCCGCCGACGTACCGGTCGCATGAGCGAAGGCCGGATGATTGACGACAAAACCGAGTATCCCTACTGTGTTACTAGGTTTTCTTCACCGTGGCGCAAACCGGGCCGAGACGTCAGGAGTCCCCCGTGACCAAGCAGATCCATCTCGCCGCGCACTTCCCCGGCGTGAACAACACCACGGTCTGGTCCGACCCCGCGTCGGGCAGTCAGATCGACTTCGACTCGTTCCGCCACCTGGCCCAGACGGCCGAACGCGGGAAGTTCGACTTCTTCTTCCTGGCGGAAGGACTGCGGCTGCGCGAGGCGAAGGGACACATCCACGACCTGGACGTCGTGGGACGCCCGGAGTCGCTCACGGTTCTGTCCGCCCTGGCCGCCGTCACCACCCACCTGGGGCTCGCCGCGACGGTGAACTCCACCTTCAACGAACCGTACGAGGTGGCGCGGCGGCTGGCCACGCTCGACCACCTGAGCGGCGGCCGGGCCGCGTGGAACGTGGTGACCAGCTTCGACGCCTTCACCGGGGAGAACTTCCGCCGGGGCGGCTTCCTGGACGAGGCCGACCGGTACACCCGGGCCAAGGAGTTCCTGCAGACCGCCAGGGAGTTGTGGGACTCGTGGGCATCGGACGCGGTGGCCGCGGATCCGGAGTCGGGGCGGTTCCTGCGGCCCGGCGGCGTCACCCCCTTCCGGCACCAGGGCCGGCACTTCGACATCTCGGGACTGTTCAACGTGCCGCGGGGCCCGCAGGGCCACCCGGTGATCATCCAGGCCGGAGACTCGGACGAGGGCCGCGAGTTCGCCGCGTCATCGGCCGATGTGATCTTCAGCAGGCACAGCAAGCTGGAGGAGGGCCGCGCCTTCTACCGTGACGTCAAGCGCAGGCTCGCCGCCTACGGCCGGCGGCCGGAGGAGCTGAAGATCCTTCCCGCGGTGACGTACGTGCTCGGCGACACCGAGGCCGAGGCCGCGGAACGGGCCGTCGAGATCCGCCGCGCGCAGGTCAGCCCGCAGACGGCGATCTACTTCCTGGAGGCCGTGTGGGGCCGCGACCTGTCGGGATACGACCCGGACGGTCCGCTGCCCGACGTCGAGCCGAACCTGGACGAGGGTGTGTCCAAGGGCCACGCGGCGTTCCGCCGCGACCGCGGCGAGCTGGTGGCCAAGTGGCGCGCCCTCGCCGAGGAGAAGAACCTGTCGATCCGCGAGCTCGCCATCGAGGTCTCCGCGCCGCAGACCTTCATCGGCACGCCGCGGTCGGTCGCCGACGTGATCGACCACTTCGTGCAGACCGACGCGGCCGACGGCTTCATCTTCGTGCCCCACCTGACTCCCGGCGGGCTGGACGACCTGGTCGACAAGGTCGTCCCCCTGCTGCAGGAAAGGGGCGTGTTCCGAACCGACTACACCGGGCCCACCCTCCGCGACCACCTCGGCCTCGCCCCCCGCACTCCGAACCGCATCGAGGAGACCTCATGACCCTGCATCTCGCCGTCGCGCTGGACGGGGCGGGCTGGCACCCGGCCGCATGGCGGGCCGGGGGCGCTCGGCCGGACCGGCTGTTCACCCCCGGCTACTGGGCCGAACTCGTCACGGAGGCGGAGCGCGGCCTGCTCGACTTCGTCACCTTCGAGGACGCGCTCGGCCTCCAGTCCTCCCACCTCAACGAGCCCGACGGGCGACTCGACCAGGTGCGCGGGCGGCTCGACGCGGTGCTGATCGCGTCGCGGGTGGCCCCGCTGTCCTCGTGGATCGGCCTCGTGCCGACCGCCGGCACGACCCACACCGAGCCGTTCCACGTCGCGATCGGCATCGCCTCGCTCGACCACATCAGCCGCGGCAGGGCCGGCTGGCGGCCCCAGATCTCCGGCCGCCCCGACCACGTGGCCCACTTCGGCCGCCGTCCCCCGTTCCCGCCGCAGGACTACTCTCGCGACCGCGATCCCGTCTTCGGCGAGCACGTGCTGGACCTGTTCGCCGAGGCCGCCGACGCGGTCGAGGTGGTCCGCCGCCTGTGGGACAGCTGGGAGGACGACGCCGAGATCCGCGACGTCCCGACCGGCCGGTTCGTCGACCGCGACAGGCTCCACTACATCGACTTCCGCGGCGAGTGGTTCAGTGTGAAGGGCCCCTCGATCACGCCGCGCTCCCCGCAGGGGCAGCCGCTGGTCACGTCCCTGGCCCACGACACGCTGCCGTACGAGTTCGCGGCCCGGTCTTCCGACGTCGTGTACGTCACGCCACGCGACCGGGAAGACGCCGCCGCGATCGTCGAGAGCGTCCGGGCGGCGGAGGCGGCCGTCGGACGCACCGAGCCGCCGTTGCGGATCTTCGCGGATCTCGTGGTCTTCCTCGACGCCCGCGACGCGGCCGGCCGGAAGGCCCGGCTGGACGACCTCGACGGCGCCGAGCTCGACTCGGACGCCCACGTCTTCACCGGCACCCCCGAGGAGCTCGCCGGGCTGCTGCTGGAGTGGCGGGAGGCGGGGCTGGAAGGATTCCGCCTCCGGCCGGGAGAGCTGCCTCACGACCTGGTGGCGATCACCAGGTCCCTGGTGCCCGCCCTGCAGAACGCGGGCGCGTTCCGGACGGCGTACGACACGGTGGACCTGCGCGGGCGGCTCGGTCTGGCCCGCCCGGCCAGCCGCTACGCGAAGGCGTCGTGAGCGGCCGCACCGCCCGAGCCGGCCGGCTCGGGCGGTGCGGCGCGTCAGCCCCGCACTCCCGGGCGATACCAGGAGGCGGCCACGACGAGCAGGGCGGCGACCAGCGCGCCGCAGGCCCAGGCGAACACCGACGAGATGCCCTCGGCGAGACCGTTCGCGCCGAGCGGGATCAGCATGGCGGCCAGGCCGAGCGAACCCCCGATGGTGAGCGCGGTCTGCAGCAGTCCGGCGGCGACCCCGGCGTACTCGGCCGGGACGGTGGTCAGGACGATCATGTTGAGCGGGATGATCGCCACGCCGACGCCCAGCCCCATGACGACGAGGGCCGGAAGCACATCGGCGGCGTAGGCGCTGCCGCCGTCGAGACGGGTCAGCCAGGCGGCCCCGGCGAGCACCACCGCCAGGCCGAGCAGCGCACGGGTCCTGAGGCCGACCGCGGCGATGCGGGCGGTGAGGATCTGCGTGCTGACGAGCAGCGCCAGGCCGAACGGCAGGATGGCCAGGCCGCTGCGCAGCGCGTCGAGGTGAAGCACCCCCTGGAGATACTGCACCAGGTAGATCAGGAAGCCGGTGAGGACCGCCGCGAGCAGCAGCAGGCCGGCGAAGGCGCCGGCCCGCTCCCGCCCGGCCAGGACGGCCAGGGGCAGCAACGGCTCGGCGGCCCGCCGGTCCACCAGGAGCAGCACCGCGGCCAGCACGACCGCGGCGCCGAGTGCGGTCGGCGTCCAGCGGTCGCCCCAGCCCTTCTCGGCGGCGTGGACGAGGCCGTACACGGCGGCGGCGAGTGTGGCGGTGCTGAGCAGCGCGCTGCGCATTCCAGGAACACGGGGCAGGCCGAGCGAGCGGGACCGGGTCGCCTCGTCGCGCACGCCGAGCGCCCGGGCGGCGAGCGCGGCCACGACCAGCCCGATCGGCACGTTGACCAGCAAGCTCCAGCGCCAGTCCCCCGCCCAGGTCAGCACACCGCCCAGCACCATGCCCGCGGAGGCTCCGAGACCGGTCACCGTGGAGTAGAGCCCGAAGGCCCGCTGCTGCAGCTCGCCCCGGAAGACGATCGCGAGCAGCGCCAGGCCGGTGGGGCCGGCGACGGCGGCGCCCGCGCCCTGCAGGACCCGGCCCGCGATCAGCACCGCCGCGTTCGGCGCGAGGCCGGCGACCAGCGACGCCACCACGATCAGCCCGAGCCCGGCGAGGAACACCCTCCGGTGCCCGAGGGCGTCGCCGAGGCGGCCGGCGAACAGCAGGAGCCCGCCGAAGGCGAGGAGGAACCCGTTCGGCACCCACGATCCCCCGGCCACGGACAGGCCGAGGTCGGACTGCAGGGCCGGGAGCGCGACGTTCACGATCGTGCCGTCAAGCTGCAGCATGAACTCGGCACCGACGATCGCCGCGAGCGCGAGCGCCCACGCACGGTCGTGGCCTTCACGGGGCAGGCCGGCCGAGACGTCGCCGGCCGTGGTGGTGCCGTCTGTGCTCATGGAGACCTCCACGGTCCGTAGAAATAAGGTGAGATGCCCTCAGGTAAGTCGACGGAATTATCCTGAGGTTGCCTCAGGTTGATGGTCAAGATTCAAGATGAGGTAACCTCAGGATGTCAAGCGGGAGGTACCGATGGACGGCAAGCCCTACATCGCCCGGCGCCCGAAGCGCGCGGACGGCCGGCGCAACTACGACGCCATCCTCGCCGCCGCGCGCAAGGCGTTCGAGACCTCGGGCGCCGACGCCTCGCTGGAGGACATCGCGAGCCAGGCGGGCGTCGCCATCGGCACCCTGTATCGGCACTTCCCCACGCGTGCCTCACTCGTGGAGGCCGCCACCCGCGACGGCCTGGAGAACCTCGTCGCCCGGGCCGAACGGCTGGCCGCCGGGCCGGATCCCCTCGACGCGCTGACCGAGTGGATGCGCGAGGCCGTCGTGCACTTCAGCACCTTCCGCGGCCTGGTCGGCATCCTCGCCCGGAGCATGTACGACGAGGGCACCCCCTCCCACGCCATGTGCGCCGCGATGCACCGCAGCGGCGCCGACCTGCTGCGCGCCGCCCAGGCGGCCGGCAGGGTGCGGCCCGACCTCACACCCGAGGAGCTGTTCGACCTCCTCAGCGGCGCGGCCTGGGTGCGCGAGCAGGCCGCCTCCGGCAGAGACGGCAGCCCGCGGTTCCTGCGGCTGGTGCTGGAGGGCATCACCATCCGCGAAGACCGACCCTTGCCGCACTGACCCTCGCCGCACCGGTTCACTCGGGGAGCCGGGGCACCGCCGCGAGCAACTCCCGGGTGTACGGGTGCCGGGGGTGATGGAAGACCTCGCCGGCGTCCCCCTCCTCCACCACACGGCCGTCCTTCATCACCAGGACCCGGTCGCTCAGATGGCGTACGACGCCCAGGTCGTGGGAGATGAACAGCAGCGCCGTCCCGTCCTCGGCCTGGATCTCGGCCAGCAGGTCGAGCACCTGGGCCTGGATCGACACGTCGAGCGCGGAGACGGGCTCGTCGCAGATCAGCACCTCGGGCCGGAACGCGAGCGCGCGGGCGATGGCCACGCGCTGCCGCTGGCCGCCGGACAGCTCGCGCGGACGCCGGCCGAGCAGTTCGGGCGGTAGCCCGACCCGGCCCAGCAGTTCGATGGCGCGCTCCCGGCGCCGCCGCCTCGGCAGCGCGAAGAGCGGATCGGCGACCAGGCGGTCCACCGTGTGACGCGGGTCGAAGGAGTCGAGCGGATTCTGCGCGATCACCTGGACGGCCGGGCGGAGGGGGCGCCGCCGCCGCTCGGGCAGGCCGCTCCACGGGCCTCCCCGCAGGGTCACCTCACCCGCGTCCGGCGCGAGCAGGCCGAGGGCCAGCCGCGCGAGGGTCGTCTTGCCCGATCCCGACTCGCCGACCACGCCGAGCGTCTCCCCCGCGTGCAGGCGGAAGGAGACGTCGTCCACGGCCCTGCGCGAGCCGTACGCGACCGACAGCCCCCCGGCGGCGAGCACGGGACCACGCGGGGCGGCCCCGTGGGAGCGATCCGGCCGGCGCGGCACGGCGGACGCGGAAGGCACGGCGGACGCGGAAGGCACGGCGGACGCGGAAGGCACGGCGGACGCGGAAGGCGCCGCGGACGCGGAAGGCGCAGGAGACACCGAGGGCCCAGAGGTGGAGGGTTGCAGGGCGGAGGGCACGGCGGCCAGCAGGGCCCGGGTGTAGTCGTGCCGCGGAGCCGTCAGCACGTCCCGTGCCGGACCCTCCTCGACCACCAGGCCCTCCTTCATGACCAGGACGCGATCGGCGACCGCGGCCACCACCGCGAGGTCGTGGCTGATCATCAGCAGCGCCGTCCCGGCCGCTTTCCGGTCCGCGAGCAGCCGCAGGATCTGGGCCTGCACGGTCACGTCGAGGGCGGTCGTGGGCTCGTCGGCGATGATCAGCTCCGGCTCCGCGGCGATGGCGGAGGCGATCAGAGCCCGTTGCCGCAGCCCGCCGGAGAGCTGGTGCGGATGCTGCCGCGCGCGCACCTCGGGGTCCGGGATTCCCACGGCCTCCAGCAGCGATCGGACGCGCTCCGGGCGGGCCTGGCGGGGCACCACGTCATGCTCGGCGAGCACCTCGGTGATCTCGGCCCCCACGGTGCGCAGCGGATCGAGCGAGACCAGGGCGTCCTGCAGGACCAGTCCGGCGAACCGGCCGCGCAGGCGGCGCCACTCGCGCGGGCCGAAGGTCAGGGCGTCCCCGCCGCCGACGCGGAAGGCCGACGCCCGCACCTTCGCGCCCGGGCCCGCCAGGCCGATGAGGGCGCGGGCCGTGACGCTCTTGCCCGATCCCGACTCGCCGACCAGGGCGACGCACTCCCCCGGCGCGATCGACAGCGACACCCCGCGTACGGCCTCGACGCCGGAGGCGGGAAAGGAGACCCGCAGGTCCTCCACCGCGACGAGCGGAGGAGCGGCGGCGGCGGGGTCGGGGGCGGAGTGGGCACGGATGATCGCGAGCTCTGTCATGGTGTCCTTCCCTCGAAACGCCGCTGCAGGTGCCGCCCGGCGACCGTCAGGCACACGACCGACAGGGTGAGGGCCACTCCCGGAGCGAAGGCCACCCACGAGGCCACGCGCAGGTAGTCCCGCGACTCGGCCAGCATGGTGCCCCACTCGGGGGCGGGCGGCTGGGGGCCCATGCCGAGGAAGCTCAGGCCGGATGTGGCGATGACGGCCTGGCCGAGCCCCATCGTGGCCAGCACGGGGACCGGCCCCACGACGTTGGGCAGCACGTGCCGGGCGACGACGCGAGCCCGGGAGTGGCCGAAGGTCACCGCCTGCTCGACGTAGCCGGAGCGGCGCACGACGAACGTCTGCGCCCGGACCACCCGCGCGTACGTGGGGATCTGGGCGATCCCGATAGCGGCGACGACGCTCCATGTGCCGGGGCCGGTGATCGCGATCACCAGGAGCGCGAGCAGCAGCTCGGGAAAGGTCGACAGCACGTCGAACAGGCGGGCCAGTGCCTCACCGGCCAGGCGGGTCGCCAGCCCGGCGGCCAGGCCGAGCAGCGAGCCCGCGTCCACCGCGAGCGCGGTGGCGAGGACCCCGATGCCGAGCGAGTGGCGGGCGCCGTACACGACGCGGGCGAACACGTCGCGGCCGAGGTGGTCGGTGCCGAACGGATGGCCCGCGCCGGGCGGGGCCAGCGCCCGCAGCGGGTCGGCCGCCAGCGGATCGACCCGGGTGACCAGGCCGGGGGCCGCCACGGCGACGACCAGGACGGCCAGGACGAGCAGGGCGAGGACGAGGCCGGGACGCGGGCGGGCGCCCGGCCGGAGAGCGGGGGCGGCGGCGGCCATCATGCGCTCCTGAGCCGGGGGTCGATGAGCCGGTAGGCGAGGTCGAGCAGGGCGCTGATCGTCACGTACACCGCCGCGGACAGGATGACGACGGCCATCACGACCGGCATGTCCTTGGCGCTGACGGCCTGCATCGTCACCCGGCCGAGCCCCGGGCGGCCGAAGAGGGCCTCGGTGATGACGGCCCCGCCGAGCAGGACGCCGGTGAACCAGCCGGTGAGGGTGACGGCGGGAAGGAGCGCGTGCCGCAGCGCGTGCCGGGCCACCACGGCACGCTCGCTGAGGCCGCGCGAGCGCGCCGTCACCGCGAACGGCTGCTCCAGCGCGCGTTCCAGGCCCTCTCTGAGCACCTGGCCGAGCACGCCGGCGACGGGGAGGCCGAGCGCGAGCGCGGGAAGGACGAGCGCCTGCGGGTCGGCCGCGCCCGAGACGGGGAACCAGCCGAGCGAGAACGAGAACACGAACAGCAGCACGATGCCGATCACGAACTGTGGCACCGACACCGCCACCAGCTCGGCGGCGGAGACGATCCGGCGCGGCCAGACCGACCTGCCCGCCGTCGCCACCGCCAGGACGAGCGCCAGCACCACGCCGACCGCGGCGGCCGCCAGGGTCAGCCGCACCGTCGGCCCCACCTGCCCGGCCAGCACCTCGCCGACGTCGCGCTGCAGCTGGTAGGAACGGCCGAGGTCGCCGTGCAGCAGGCGGCCGAGGTAGCTCAGGTAGCGCACGGCCTCGGGCCGGTCCAGCCCCCACTCGGCGACGATCTGCGCGCGGATCTCCGGCGTGTCGGCGCCGTCGCCCACGAGGATGTCGACGGTGTCGCCCGGCGCCAGCAGCAGGGCGGCGTACGCGGTCGTGGCGGCCGCCCACAGCACGGCGACCGCCGAGACGAGCCGCCGGACCGGCGCGCCCAGCCAGGCGGGCGCGCGCAGGGCCGGAAGCCGCCGCCGCGCGGGCGGCCCGGTCACGGGCGGCTGCTCGGCGGGTGTCGGTGGCGCAGGCCGCCGGGCCGGTAGCGCCGCCGTCACGCGGCGATCCGCACGTCGTAGACGCCGCGGGGCGTGCCGGATACGGGGTCGAAGCCCAGCCCCTGGACGTTCCTGCTCGCCGCGATCTGGTCGGAGGGGACGTAGATGGGGAAGACGATCGCCTCGTCGGCCACCACCTTGCGCTGGACCTTGGCGTACAGGGCTTTCCGCTCGGCGGCGTCGGAGCTCGCCGACGCGTCGGCGAGCCAGCCGTCGAGGTCGGCGTCCTCGTAGTGGGTGCGGTTGATGGCCCCGCCCTTCGGCAGGATGAGGTTGAGCGCCGCCCCGACGTCGGAGTCGCCGCGCGAGTTCTCGAAGATCTCGTACGCGTCGTCGTCGAGCGCCTTCTGCGCCGTGCCCTGGTCCACGATCTTCACCTGGAAGTCGATCCCCGCCGTCTGCTTGACCTGCGCCTGGACGGCCTGGGCCAGGATGTCCCTGCGGTCGCGGACGAACGGCGCCGACGCCACCGAACGGACCGTCAGCCGCCTGCCGTCTTTGACCCGGTAGCCCTCGGCGTCGCGCCCGGTCCAGCCCGCCGCGTCGAGCAGCGCGTTCGCCGTGGCGGCGTCCCCGCCGTACGTCCTCTCCAGGGACGGGTCGTAGAAGGGGCTGGTGTAGCCGACGATGCTCCAGGCCCGCTTGGCGGTGCCCTGGTAGACGGACGCCAGCACGGCGTCGACGTCGACGGCCTCCCGGAACGCCTGCCGCACGCGCTTGTCGTCGAAGGGCGGATGAGAGGTGTTGAAGTAGTAGGAGAACGACGTGCCGGAGTTGAGCGCCGACTGGAAGGACAGCGCGGAGTCCCGCTTGATCGACTGGACGTCGGTGGCCGGGACGCCCTCGACGACCTGGACCTGCCCGGACGTGAGCGCGCCGACACGGACGGCCGCCTGCGGCAGGAAGCGGTAGGTGACCTCCGGCAGGTACGCCGGTCCCTGGTGGGCGCTGCCCTGCGGCGCCCAGTTGTAGCGGGGGTTGCGCCGGTAGTGGACCTCCTGGCCCCGCACGTACCGGTCGAGGACGAACGGGCCGGTGCCGACCACGTCCGGGCCGCCGGCCTTGAGATCCTTGGCCTCCCGGAGGGACTTCGGGGACACCTGCCCGGCGTACGGCGAGGCGAGGAAGTCGAGGAACAGCCCGTCCGGCTCCTTCAGCGTGATCTTCAGGGTGGTGGGCGAGAGCACCTCGGCCTTGTCGAAGGCGTGCAACTGGATGGCGGCGACCGTCGGGTTGTAGCCGGGCTCGCGCAGCTTGTCCAGGTTCGCCTTCACCGCCGCCGCGTCGAACTTCGTGCCGTCCTGGAAGGTGACGTCGTCGCGCAGCTCCAGGGTGTAGGTGCGCCCGTCGTCCGAGACCTTCCACGACCGGGCGAGCCACGGGACGAACGCCCCGTCCTCGCCGTGCGCGAGGAGCGCGTCGAACTGGTTGAACACCAGCAGCCTTGCCTTGTTCTGCGCCCACAGATGGGGGTTGAACGTGATGGGCTCGGTCTCGACGGCCCACGTGAGAGAGGTGCCGCCCGCCTGCGCCTCCGGTGTCTGGGAACCGCATGCGGCCAGGGCCGCGACGAGGATGAAGGGCAGCGCGCCCCTGACGACCTTCACAGTGGTCCTCCTGTTGTGCCCGCGTGGAACGCCTCGGCCTCCGGCAGCGGGTCCCGGCCGGGGACGCCGGGACGGACGCCGGAGACGGTCACGATCTCGCCCCTGACGTGCGTCTTCCGTGCCACTCCTCCGCGAGCAGCTCGTAGGAGCGGACCCGGTCGGCGTGCCCGTGCGTGATGGTGGTGACCAGCAGCTCGTCGGCGCCCGTGACCCGCTGGAGCACGCGCAGCCGCTCGGCGACCGTCTCCGGGGAGCCCGCGAACTGGGTGTCCACGCGATCGGCCACCAGTTCGCGGTCGGCCTCGCTCCAGACGTGCGCGTCCGCCTCCTCGGGCGTCGGATAGGGGATCGCCCCCTGACCGCTGCGGATGGCGCGCACCCAGAGGCCGTACGGTCTGGCCAGTTCCCTGGCCGTCGCGTCGTCCTCGGCCACGACGGCGTCCGCGGAGACGACGACGTACGGCTCGGACAGCGCCTTCGAGGGGGTGAACGCCTCGCGGTAGGCCTCGACGGCCTCCAGCACCGACGCCGGGCTGACGTGGTAGTTGGCGGCGAACGGCAGGCCGCGCTCCCCCGCCGCCTTCGCGCTCTGCCCGCCGCTGCTGCCGAGGATCCACAGCTCCACCTCGGCGTCCTCGCCCGGCACGGCGTGCGCCGCGATCCCGTCCGGCGACCGGTAGGCGCCCTCCAGGAAGGCGATGACCTCGTCGACCTGCTCGGCGAAGTCGGGGGTCCGCGCGCCCGGCTGTTGCAGCAGCGCGGCCTGGAGAGCGAGCTGCGGAGAGCGGGCCAGCTCGGCGAAGGAGAACGCGGGCGGGATCAGCAGCCCGTCCACCACCCGGGACTCGCGGGGCTCCGAGGTTCGGGCCGCCTCGGGAGACCGGTCGGCCTTCGCCACGATCTCGGCCCTGCGCTGCCCGGAACGGCCGAGCCCGAGGTCGATCCGGCCGGGATGGAGCGCGTCGATCAGGCCGAACTGCTCGACCACCGCGATAGGCGTCTGGTGGCCGAGCTGCACGGCTCCTGAGCCCACCCTGATGTGGTTCGTCGCGGCCGCGATGAGGCCGATGAGCACCGCCGGGGCCGAGCTCGCGACGCCGGCCGCGAAGTGGTGCTCGGCCACCCAGTAGCGGAGGTAGCCGAGACGCTCGGCGTGGCGGGCGAGGTCGACGCTGTTGCGCAACGCGTCTCCCGCGCCGCTGCCGGACGGGATCGGGGACAGGTCGAGGATCGACAGGGGAACCGGCCGGCTGCCCGGCCGTGCTGTGCTTACCGGCTGCGCTGTGCTTATTGGCTGCGCTGTGCTTATTGGCTGCGCTGTGCTTATTGGCTGCGCTGTGCTTATTGGCTGCGTTGTGCTTATTGGCTGCGCTGTGGACTGTGCTGTCGGCTGGGGGACGCTCATGCCGGCACTCCGGTGCTCGTGGCGGTGCTCTGGTGGGTCGCGGCGGTGCTCCGCTGGGTCGCGGTCGCACCCTGACGGGTCACCGCCGTGCTCTGCTGGGTCGCGGCGGCGCTCTGCGGGGCCGCGCTGTCTCCCTGCCGGGTCCCGGGGACGGCGGGGAACGGCCTGCTCGGGATCTCCTGGCGCAGCACGGGGGCGATGTCGCTCTGGAACAGCTCCAGCGCCGCCCGGTGCTGCGCCCGGGTCAGGCCGTCGGCGTCCGCGCTGATGTGCATGACCTCGTGGCCGAGCCGCTCGTGGTAGCGGAGGACCTTGTCGACGATCTGCTGGGGGCTGCCGACGAGGATCGACCCGCGCTCGACGGCGTCCTCCAGCGAGTGGAAGACCGGCTCCACGCCCGACTTGCGGAACAGCGCGACGCGGGCGTCGTAGATCGGCCGGTAGGTCGCGATCGCCTCCTGGGAGGTGCGCGCCGCGTAGAAGCCGGCGCTGCCCGCGCCCACCAGCGCGTCGGACGGGTCGTGCCCGTAGTGCGCCCAGCGTTCGCGGTAGTGGTCGACCAGCTCGGCGTACGGCTCGATGGGGTTGGTGACGTTCGCCGAGAACAGCGGGTCGCCGTAGCGGGCGGCCAGGTCGACCGAATCTTTGCTGGTGGCGCTGCCGTGCCAGACCCGGATCGGCCGCTGCAAGGGGCGCGGCCAGGTCTCCGCGTCGGTGAGGGACGGCCGGAACCGGCCCTCCCAGGTGACCCTGTCCTCCCGCCAGAGCCTGCGGAACAGTTCGTACGCCTCCCGGTTGCGGTCCCACTGGTCCTCGGCGGTGACGTGGAAGAGCCGCGCCTGGGCCGACCCGTTCCCCTTGCCGATGATCAGCTCCAGACGGCCGCCCGACAGGTGGTCGAGCGTCGCGTAGTCCTCGTACGCCCGCACGGGGTCGAGCAGGCTGAGCGTGGTGACGGCGGTGAACAGCCGGATGCGGGAGGTCCGGGCGGCGATGTGGCCGAGCACGACCGGCGGTGAGGAGGAGATGAAGGGCCGCTCGTGCCGCTCTCCCACTCCGAAGCCGTCGAAGCCCAGCTCCTCGGCGAGTACGGCGGTGTCCACGACGTCGCGGAACCGCTCGGTGGTGGACCTGGTCTCGCCGGTCAGCGGGTCGGGCCCGTGCGCGATGAGGGTGATGGCGAGGAATTTCACGTGGTCGCATACCTCTCGAATGGGCTATACCTACTAACTATGTAGGAAAACCATGCTTTGTCAACGGCTGCGAGGAAGTCCGCCATCCCCAAGCCCCCGCCGCCACGTCTGCCTGACGTGGCGCGGGCCGGTGGCAGGATGCTTGCGGTAGAGGTCATCGAGGTCACGGCGCGAGGGGACGCCGCCGGACCGCGGGAGAGCCGAAGGAGGCCGATGAGCCGGAAGAACCATCGCGTCGCCGTGCTCGTATTGGAGGGCGCGAAACCGCTCGACGTCGGCATCCCGGCGCAGGTGTTCTCCAACCGGCCGAGCATGCCGTACGAGGTGCGGGTGTGCGGCGCGGCGCCCGGACTGGTGACCGGCGGCGACGGCCTCTCCTATCACGTGGCCGAGGGCCTCGACGCCTTCGAGCAGGCCGACACCGTGTTCATCCCCGGCTATCGAGAGCCGGCGACCACGGAACCGCCGGCCGCGGTCGTCGGCGCGCTCATGGCCGCCCACGAGCGCGGAACCCGGCTCGCGGCCATCTCGACAGGGGCGTTCGCGCTGGCGGCGACGGGCCTGCTCGACGGCAAGCGGGCGACGACCCACTGGCACTACACGAAGGCCCTCGCCGGCAAGCATCCGCTCGTGCGGGTGGACGAGAACGTGCTGTTCGTGGACGAGGGCGACGTGCTGACGTCGGCGGGCGCGGCGTCCGGCATCGACCTGTGCCTGCACCTGGTGCGGCGCGACCACGGCGTCGGGCTCTCCAACCACGTGGCGAGACGGCTGGTGGCGGCGCCCTACCGCAGCGGGGGTCAGGCGCAGTACGTGCCACGCAGCGTCCCCGAGCCGCTCGGCGACCTGTTCGCGAACACGCGTGAGTGGGCCCTGGCGCACCTGTCCGAACGGCTGACCCTTGAGACCCTCGCCCGCCACGCACGGGTGTCGGCGCGCACCTTCTCCCGGCGGTTCGTGGAGGACACCGGCTACACGCCGATGCAGTGGGTGCTCAGGGCACGCGTCGACCTGGCACGCGAACTGCTCGAACGCACCGACCTGGGCGTGGAGCAGATCGCCGACCGGGTCGGGCTCGGCACCGGCGCCAACCTGCGCCTGCACTTCCAGCGCATCCTCGGCACCTCCCCCACCGAGTACCGCCACACCTTCTCGGCCTGAACTCCCGGGCCCGCCTGCGTGCGGGAGGATGTGGCGAGATCCTTGCGCACGCTGGCGAAACTTCTGGCTGGATCCTTGCGTGCGGTGTCGTTCAAGCCACTGTCGGCCCGGCGTCCGAATGCCGATCATGGAGCGCGGAACGAAAGGAACGCCCATGACTCGCATCGCCGTCAACGGATTCGGCCGCATCGGACGCAACACCCTCCGCGCCCTGCTCGAACGTGACAGCGACCTCGAAGTGGTCGCCGTCAACGACCTCACCGCCCCCGAGACCCTCGCCCACCTGCTCAGGTACGACAGCGCGCTCGGCCGCCTCGGCCGCTCCGTCGAGGTCGACGGCACCGACCTCGTGGTCGACGGCCGCCGCATCACGGTGCTCGCCGAACGCGAGCCCGCCAAGCTGCCCTGGGCCGAGCTCGGCGTCGGCATCGTGCTGGAGTCCACCGGCCGCTTCACCGCGGCGCGTGCCGCTCGCGCGCACATCGACGCGGGCGCCGGGCGCGTGTTGGTGAGCGCCCCCTCCGACGGCGCCGACGTCACGCTCGCCTACGGCGTGAACACCGAGGCCTACGACCCCGCCGAGCACATGATCGTCTCGAACGCCTCCTGCACCACGAACGCGCTGGCACCGCTGGCGTCCGTGCTGGACGACCTGGCCGGCATCGAGCACGGCTTCATGACCACGGTGCACGCCTACACCCAGGAGCAGAACCTGCAGGACGGCCCGCACCGCGACCTGCGCCGCGCCCGCGCGGCCGGCGTGAACATCGTGCCCACCACCACCGGGGCCGCCAAGGCCATCGGCCTGGTGCTGCCGAACCTCGACGGCAAGCTGTCGGGCGACTCGATCCGCGTGCCGGTCCCGGTGGGGTCGATCGTGGAGCTGAACACCGCCGTCTCACGCGAGGTCACCCGCGACGAGGTGCTCGCGGCCTACCGCGCCGCCGCCGACGGCAGGCTCAAGGGCATCCTCGATTACGCCGACGAGCCGCTGGTCTCCAGCGACATCACCGGCCAGCCGGCGTCGGCGATCTTCGACGCCGCCCTCACCCGGGTCGAGGGCAGGCACGTCAAGGTCGTGGCCTGGTACGACAACGAGTGGGGCTTCTCCAACCGGGTCGTCGACACGCTGGAGCTGCTCGCCCGCGACTGAACGCCGCCGTACGCGCGGCTCACATCGTGAGCAGGTAGTGCCGCTCGGTGCGCCACTCGACCAGCAGCACCGTGGCGTCGTCCTGCAGTTGGCCGCGCTGGTAGGCGAGGATCGAGTGGACCAGGCGGCGCAGGGTCTCCGGAGCGGAGACGCCGTCGATCTCCTTCCGGATGACGAAGTCGGCGAAGCGGTCCAGCCCGAACCTCTCCCCGTCCGGGGTCTGCGCCTCCACGACGCCGTCGGTGTAGAACAACAGCCGGTCGCCGGGCTCGAGCTGGCGCCGCGCGAGCACGGCGGCCGGACCCAGGCGCAGGCCCATCGGGGTGTCCGGCGGGCTGTCCAGCTCCGAGGCCACCCGCCCCTGCCGCAGGACGAGCGGCGGGGGATGCCCCCGGTTCACCCAGGTCAGCCGCCCGGTGCGGAGATCCAGATCGGCCAGGACCCCGGTGGCGAAGCGGGAGGTGCCGAACTCCCCGGCGATCGCCTCGTCGATCGCGTCGCTGACCTCGAGCAGCCCGACCCGGCGCCGGCGGCGGTTGTTGCGGTAGGCGCTCAGGGCGATGGCCGCGGTCAGCCCGGCGGAGGTGTCGTGCCCCATGGCGTCGAAGATTCCGAGGTGGAGGGTGGCGCCGTCGAGGGCGTAGTCGAAGGCGTCCCCGCCGACGCGGTAGGCCGGCTCCAGCGCGGCGCTGACCGTCATCGTGTCCGTCGCGAAGTTCCTGATGGGCAGCAGGGCCCACAGCATCTCGGCCGACAGGTGCATCTCCTCGGTGCGCACCAGCCGCACGAAGGCGTCGCTGTAGGCGCGCTTGCTCACCACCAGCAGCGCGACCAGGCCGCCCAGCTCGGTCGCGATCCGCTCGGTGGCCTCGTCGACCACGGGCACGGTCACGCCGAGCACGCCGACCCGTTCCGTGCCGTTCAGCATCGGCACCCACAGGCGCCGCGGCCCCTCGCTGCCGAGCGGTTCCGCGGCTTCGGCGACGTACGGATCGACGGCGGGACGCGCCTGGACGATCTCCAGGTTGCGGTAGGCGCGCCCGGCCAGGGTCGTGTCGATGGCGACGCGGTTCAGCGGCTCGCCGTACGCGTCGCACTGCCCCGGCAGCGGCACGAGATACAGCGGCCGCAGGCTGGCCACATAGATCATGACCTCGCTGTAGCCGAGCGGCCTGACGTGCTCGATGACGGAGGACGCCAGATCGTCCAGGGGCGTCAGATGATGGTCGCGCACCAGACCGCCCCAGATGCGCCCCGTGTCAGGACACCCGTTCACCTGCCGCCCCCTACTGCCCCCCCCCTGCCGCCCTCGGCCGGTCTCGGGGCGGAAAGTCGCCGGCAGGGGCCCCACCCGGCGGGGTGCGGACCCCAGGCCCTCGACGGCACATTCCCGACGCTACCCGGCCTCGCTTCACACAGAGCCAACGTGCAGGGCATGCGCAGGCCAGGGGCCGGGGTGCGAGCAGGCGAAGGCCCCTACCGCCGAATCCAGTTCGGCGAGCGTGGCGTGGAGGAAGCGCCGCAGCCCCGCGCGGATGTCGGACCCGCCCGGCAGCGCATCGTCGATGACACGAAGGATCTCTAAGAGAACCTTCATCCGGGTGGTCTACCGTCCGGCAGACGTCACGTCGGGAGAGGAAGGCAATCGTGGGACACGATCACCAGGGCGCAGTGGGACACGATCACGAGGGCCAGAGGGTCAGCCGCCGGACCGCCGTCGCCGGAATCAGCGCGATCGGGCTCGGCGCCCTCCTGTCGGCCTGCGGTGCGAAGGCCGGCGGCTCGGCCTCGATCTCGACCACGTCGGGAGCCACGGTCTCGATCACGCCGACGACGAGCACCCCGGCCGGCTTGACGGACCTTTTCGCCGGTTCCAACACCTGCGTCCTGACGCCCGCGACCACTCAGGGGCCGTACTACTTCGACGCTGACAAGATCCGCTCCGACATCCGTGAGGACCGGCAGGGCAAGCGGCTGAAGGTCGCCGTCAAGGTGCAGGACAGCGAGAAATGCGCGCCGCTGGCGAACGTCGTCGTCGAGATCTGGCACTGTGACGCGGCCGGCCTCTACTCGGGAGCCGAGGCGCAGTCGAGCGGGCAGGGCGGCGGAGGCGGCGCGCCAGGACCCGGCGGCGGCCCGGGCGGTCCGCCACCCTCGGGCATGCCGGCGGGAGGACCCGGCGGGCCGCCCCCTTCCGGGATGCCCGGAGGACCCCGCGGCGGTCCCTCCGCTGACGACGGGATGGCCGACCTCACCCCCACCGACGACAAGCGCTATCTGCGCGGCGCCCAGGTCACGGACAAGAACGGCGTCGTCCAGTTCACCACGATCTGGCCCGGCTGGTACCGGGGCCGGACCGTGCACATCCACGCCATGGTGCATGTCGGCGATGAGCGTACGCTGACGACACAGGTCATGTTCGACGAGGACCTGAACGCGAAGGTGTTCAAGGAGTAGCCCTACTCCGGGCACACGGGCAGGGACACCCTCAACGACAAGGACACCATCTACAAGCCCAGCATGCTCATGAAGGTGAGCGAGGACGGCGACGGCTACCTCGGCGTGATCACCTTCGCCGTTGACCCCGACAAGAACAGCAAATAGGTCATTGCTCTCGGCAACCCGCCAGGCTTGGCGGACACCGGACGCGCGAGGGGCACCCCGCCGCGGTCCCCGACGGCCGCCACACCCCTGGGCCTCGCCACCGGCCGCGGCCGCCGGGTCTCATCACACTGATCTTGACGCGGCGGTGCGCCCGATATATGGGAGACTGAGCGTCTGTGACCCCCGTGCTCGACCTTGTCGGAATTTTCGTATTCGCCCTGTCCGGCGCGCTGGAGGGTGTACGCAAACGGCTCGACGCGGTCGGCATCGCGGTGCTCGCGTTCTTCACGGCCGTCGGCGGCGGCATCGTGCGCGATCTGTTCATCGGCGTGCAGCCCGCCGCGCTGCGGGACACGGGCTATCTCCTCGTGCCGATCGCGGCCGCCGTCATCGCGTTCTTCTGGCATCCCCAGGTCGAGCGGGCGATGCCCGGGGTGCTGGTCTTCGACGCGGCGGGCCTCGGCCTGTTCTGCGCGGTCGGGACATCCAAGGCGCTGCACTACGGCCTCGCGCCGATGCACGCGGTGTTCCTCGGGGTCTGCACGGCGGTCGGCGGCGGCGTCATCAGAGACGTCCTGTCCGGCGAGAAGCCGACCCTGCTCTACGACCGGGAGCTCTACGCGGTGCCGGCGATGCTCGGCTCGGCGATGATGGCCGCACTGTACGCGCTGGAGGTGCGGGGGTTCGCCGCCACCCTGTCCTCGGCGGTGCTCGCCTTCGCGTTCCGCATGCTCGCCATGCGGCACCGCTGGCGGGCACCCCTGGCCAGGGGCGTCCGCGAAAGGGAGTGAGGGCTGCCGCCTAACCACGCCACCGGGGCGCCGGGCGAGGAAGGCCTGTTGCGGGACTCGGCCGTTCTCGGTGATCGTTACGGAGAGACCGGCCGTCGACGCAGCAGTGCAGGACGGCTTCGCTGAGTTCGATAGAGGACTGAAATGACCCTTGAAAGGCCGATGTTTGCCGAGATGTTCGTCGAGGAGAGCGCCGACCCCAGAATCGACGTGCCGACCGGAGGCGACGAGAAGGCCATGCTCGCCGCCTTTCTGCGCTGGCAACGCCAGACGCTGAGGCTGAAGTGCTCTGATCTGGACCCGGAGGCCCTCGCCCGGCGTTCGGTGTCCTTCTCCGGCTTGTCCCTGCTGGGCCTGGTGCGGCATCTGGCTGACGTCGAGCGCCGCTGGTTCCGCCGGGACCTGGCAGGGCAGGCGGCCGAACCGCACTTCAGCAGGGAGGACCACGCGGACGCGGCCTTCGACGATGCCGCACCCGTTGCCGAGACGGTCTCCGAGGCCTGGCGCCTGTGGCAGGAGGAGGTCGACTTCGCCGACCGTTTCGTGGCCGCGGCGGACAGCCTGGAGGTGACCGGTAGGGATTCCTGGCGAGGCACGATCACGCTGCGGTGGGTGATGGTGCACATGGTGGAGGAGTACGCGCGGCACAACGGGCACGCCGACCTCCTCCGCCAGGGAATCGACGGCGCGGTAGGCCTCTAAGTGGATATCGAACGGTGGGCCGAGGTCGGCCGCCTCCTCCTGACGAGCGACGGCGTTCACCGTCCGTCGCTTTTCTCGGCGTTCCTGGCCGCCACCATGGACGACTGCGGGGATCTGACGGTGATCGACGCCGGGTGCGGGGCCGGTCTGGTGGCCGTGGCTGCGCTGGCGGCGGGAGCTCGGCACGTCGTGGCCCAGGACTACGACGCCAAGGCGCTGGCCGACACCGCCGCCAACGTCACGCGTGTCCTCGGCCCGCAGGCGCGCGCCCGGTTGACCCTGTGGGAAGCGGACTGGAGCCAGCTGCGCCCGATGAACGCCGAGCTCCTGGCCGTCAACCCGCCCCAGCGCCCAGCCGCCCTGCTGCCCGCCGTACCACGGAATCAACGGCACCTCCACGACGGCGGTGGGCCAGACGGACTCGCGGCGATCCGTCTCGTCGTGTCCCACACCGGGGCGGCCAGGGTGCGGACCACCGCCGCGGCTGCTCTACGGTTCGACACGCTGGTGTTCCCGGGCTGGTCGGCGCCCCGATGCGTGGCGATGACAGAACTGCCCTACGACCCGGCATGGCGCGCCCTCGTCCCCGACTTGTTCGGACCAGTCGGCATCTGGGAACTGCACCGGGAACGTCCGATGCCTGTTCGGTCCCGCCCTCCGTCGGTGAGCGCGTTTGGAGAAGCATGACAAGCACGGCGCTCTCCGGTCTCCGAGCACGCCATGACCAGCCGTCCGGTGCGCTCGTGGACGGCACGAGCGCTGGTCCCTGAGCTCCCGCAGCTCCGGACTCGCGACCTAACGTGGTCTCGTTTCCACCGCAGGGCCGCGCAGGCCGTGACGTGACGGGAGTAGTGATGGGTGACGTGCGGGTGGAGGTCGAGGGACCGATCACCACGATCTGGATGGACCGGCCCGACCGGCGCAACGCCGTCGACCGGGCCATGGCCGGGGAACTGCGGGCGGCGTTCGAGGAGTTCGAGGCCGACCAGGACCAGCGGGTGGCGATCCTGGCCGGCAGCGGCGGCACCTTCTGCGCGGGCGCCGACCTGACCGCGGTCGGGGACCCCGAGCGGCGCAACGAACTGGATCCCGAGGGAGGCGGCAGCGGCCCGATGGGACCGACCCGGATGCGACTGGGCAAGCCACTGATCGCCGCGATCAGCGGATACGCGGTCGCGGGTGGCCTGGAGCTGGCGCTGCTGGCCGACCTGCGGATCGTCGAGTCCGACGCGGTGCTGGGGGTGTTCTGCCGTCGCTGGGGGGTGCCGCTCATCGACGGCGGCACGGTCCGGCTGCCGCGGATCGTCGGCCTGGGCCGCGCCCTCGACATGATCCTCACCGGCCGTCCGGTGCGGGCCGACGAAGCCCTCGCGATCGGATTGGCCAACCGGATCGCCGAGCCGGGCCGGGCGGTCGAGGCGGCCCGCGAGCTGGCCGGGCAGATCGCGGCGTTCCCCTTCGAATGCGTCCTGACCGACCGGGCCTCCACCTACGCCGCCCTGGACCTGCCCCTGGCCGAGGCGTTGCTCGCCGAGGGCGCGGCGGGCGTCCCGATCGTGGAACGCGAGGGCATGGCCGGCGCCGCCCGCTTCGCCGACGGCGCCGGCCGCCACGGTGTTGTCCCCGATCACCCCTCCGGGCCGAGGCCGGAGTAGGCGCGGACGCCGTCGTAGGTGTCCAGCGCCTCCGGCAATGACCGCAGCACGTACACGGGGTCGTACGTCATCCGCTGCATGCCCGCGCCGACGCTAGGGGTGGTGGCGCCGGTCCTCGGGAGCGGCGGGCGCGGGTCCGTCGTGGCCGTGGTCGGCGTGGTGGGCGTCGTGGGCGTCGTGGGCGTGCCGGGTGTCGTCGGGGCCGCCGCCCATCGTCTTCAGCATCGGCAGGCCGCCGGTCGTGAAGAACCGGATCAGCAGCACCGCGGCCAACACCAGGAAGGCGATGTTGAGCCAGGTGGTGTAGTTCCAGGAGATGTGGGCCTCCACGACGGAGGCGTTGCGGTGGCTCGGCACCAGGCCCAGCAGTGTGAACAGCAGCTCGACCGCGTAGCCGGCCAGCACCATGGTGGCGTAGAAGGTGCCGGCGACGAAGGCGGCCATCTTCACGCCGTAGTACTTCCGGTAGATGTTCAGGATCGGCAGGATGATCAGGTCGGCGAAGATGAACGCGACCACACCGCCGAAGCTGATTCCGCCGTTCCACAGCACCGCCGCCAGCGGCACGTTGCCGACGGAGCAGACGAAGCTGATGACTGCGACGATCGGGCCGACCAGCGGTCCCCAGATGCGGGCCCACAGCGGATGGTCGGTCAGGAAGAAGCTCTGCCAGAAGCCCATCGGCACCCAGGCGGCCAGCGCCCCGGTGATCAGCAGGCCGGCGACGATGTCCCGCCAAATGGCCGCCCATTCCATGACGAAGATGTGCGACACCGAGGTGAGGCCCTTGGCCGAGGTCAGCCGCCGCCAGAACGAGCCCGGTCCGGTGACGGACATGTCCATCGCGGCGTGCCCCTCCATCGACCCCGCGACGCCCCGCTCAGCCTGACGGAGCGCGTCGTCGACCAGGCGCCGCCGCAGGAAGACGCGGAACAGCACCGCCAGCAGGACGATCATGATGGGGCCGCCGACGAACTCGGCCAGGGTGAACTGCCAGCCCATGAGCAGGGCCAGAATGATGCCCAGTTCGACGACCAGGTTGGTCGAGGCGATCTCGAAGGTCATCGCCGCGGTGAAGCTCGCCCCCTTGCGGAACAGCGAGCGGGCCAGTGCCACCGAGGCGTAGGAGCACGACGAGGAGGCCATGCCGAATCCGGTCGCCGCAGCCAGGGCTCGGGGGGAGTCATCCCCGAGTGCCCGGGTGATCACCTCCCGGCGGACCACCGCCTGCACGATCGCCGACAGGGTGAACCCCAGGATCAGCGCCCACAGGATCTCCCAGGTCATGGACCCCGCGATCACCGGCGCGCGCCACAACCAATCCATGACCTGCTCCCTCTTCCGCTCTTGCCTTCAGCTTTCCGGCTGGGATCGGGTTACACCGTTCACCTGCCGCGAATAGCGCATTCCGATGCGGAAGGGCCTCCGGGCGAGTCGCCGGAGGCCCCTCGGCCAGCGATCAGCGGAAGCTGCGCAGGCGCAGGCTGTTGCTGACGACGAAGACGCTGGAGAACGCCATCGCCGCGCCGGCGATCATGGGGTTGAGCAGCCCCGCGGCGGCCA
>NZ_VDMA02000021.1 GCF_006334915.2 Microbispora catharanthi | reverse complement strand
ATCGCCACCCGCTACGACAAGACTCCTGCGAGCTACCTCGCCGGCCTCCACCTCCGCGCTGCGATGATCTGGATCAAAGACCTCACCCGGACCACCCCTTGATCACAACCCGATACGCGCCCTAGGAGTGGCGCGGTCTGGCCTTCCGCTTCGACAAGACCCCCGAGAGTATCTCGCCGGCCTCTACTTACGAGGCGCCATCTTGTGGATCCGAAGCCTCCTGGCTTGAAGATCCGAACCCCGTACAGGCCTAGCGGCTTGGTAGTGCGAACGTGACCTTCAGCCCACCGTCCGGGCGCGCCTCGGCGGTCACGGCGCCCTCGTGCGCCGCCGCGATCTGCGCCACGATCGCCAGGCCGAGTCCATGCCCTTGAGTACTGGTCCGATCCACCAGCCGGCGGAACGGCTCGAACAACCCGGGCACCGACGACGGGTCGATCACAGGACCGGTGTTGGCGACCGTGAGCAGTGCGCGGCCGTCACGACAGGAGGTCTCCACCCAAACCTCGCCGCCCGGCACGTTGTAGCGCATCGCGTTGTCGACCAGGTTGGCGACCAGGCGTTCGAGCATGACAGGATCGCCGGCCGCGGGAGCGGGACCGAGCCGAGCGTGGACGGACCGGTCCACGGTGTCGATGACGTCTTCGGCCACCGTGGCCAGGTCCACCTCCTGGCGGGTCGGTGGCCGCTCGGCGCGGGCCAGCGTGAGCAGGCCGTCGATCAGCCCTTCCGCCTGCTGTACGACCGCGGCCACCTCGTGCCCCATGCCGGTCAGTTCGGCGTTCGTAGGCGCGGATTTGGCCAACACGACGTCGACGGCCGTGCGCATCACGGTCAGCGGCGTACGCAGCTCGTGGGCGGCGTTGGAGACGAACCGGCGCTGAGCGGCGTGCGCGGCCTCGACCGGACGCAGCGCGCGGCCGGCCAGAAGCCATCCGGCAGCGGCCGACAGCACAATGGCGGCCAGCAGCGTCAGCGTGGAGTATTGGAGCAGGCTGTCGAGTGTGAACTGCCGCTGATTCTGCGCTCCGTCGGCCAGGCCCTCCCGATAGGACTGGTCGCACTTGTGCTTGAAGGTCTGGTCGGCGGTGTAATGCTGATCTTGGCACCTGGCGAGGAACATGTCGATCTCGTGAGCGGCCGGGCGGACGCTCCGTTCCGCCGAGGCTTCGGGAAGCCCTGCGACCAGTCCGTATGAGACGGTGACGACGACGGCGCCGCAGACGGCGAACAGTGCGACGTAGAGCAGGGTCAGCCGGGCCCGGACGCTGATCACAGCCGATAACCCCGCCCGACGACGGTCTCGATCAGCGGCGGCGGTCCGAGCTTGCGACGAAGCCGGGCCATGGTGACCGACACGATGTTGCTGAACGGGTCGGCGTGCGCATCCCAGACGTGTTCCAGCAAATCCTCGGCGCTGACGACCGCCCCCTCGGCGGCCACGAGCATCTCCAGCACGCCGAACTCCTTGCGCGTCAGCGAAAGCGCGCGCTGACCACGGGCGGCGCGGTGACGGGCGCGGTCGACGGTCAGGTCGCTCACGCGGACCACGGGCGGGGCCGACGGAGCCCTCCTGCCCAGGGTCCTGATCCGTGCGACCAACTCGTGGAAGGCGAACGGCTTGCCCAGGTAGTCGTCCGCGCCGAGTTCCAGGCCGTCCACGCGGTCGTCGACCGACGCGGCGGCGGTCAGCATCAGGATGCGGGGACCGCGCCCGGCGAGCGTGCGGCACACGCGGTCCCCGTGCACCACCGGCAGGTCGCGGTCCAGCACGATCACGTCGTACGCCGTACCGTCCGCGGCCTCCAGCGCCGCCGCCCCGTCGCCGACCACGTCGACGGCGAGGCCGGCGTCTCGCAGGCCTTCGGCCAGCCGGGCCGCGAGCACCTCATGGTCCTCGACCACCAAGACACGCATGTGCACATTGTGCGCGGAGCGGATGACATCCGTCCGACATCGGCGGTAGCGGCCGTATCACCACCCGATCGCTAGATCTTGGCGCATGAGACGAATCGTGCTGCTTGTGCTGGTGACCGCTGCATGCGGCGCCCCCACGACCACGACGACACCGCCCCCGGGCGCGGGGTCGACGGCCGCGTATGCCGCCTGCATGCGCCGCCAGGGGCATCCGCTGCCCGAGCCGGTCGATGTGAACAACGTGCCGGCCGACGCTCAGGCGGCGGCCGCGAAATGCCGTCCGCTCCTGCCCGGCGGCGAGGCCGAACGCCACGCACGGCCTCCGGCCGAGGACATGGCCAAGCTGCGCGCGTTCGCGCAGTGCATGCGCGCGCACCAGATCCAGATGACCGATCCGCTTCCGGACGGCAACATGCGCATGCTCGGCCGGATGGAGCACATGAACCGAGAGCAGCTCAACGCCGACCCCGCCTACAAGGCCGCGCTCGCCGCCTGCCGCAACCGACTGCCCGAGGAGAAGGAGAAGAAAAGGTGAGGCGGGCTCTCCTCCTGGGCGCCGCGGCGCTGGCGTGCGCGGGCGCGATCGCCGCGGGGGCGGCTGGGCTAGGGGGCGGGACAACCGTCCCGCCGACCGCGCCGCAGGCGGTCGAACCGGTCCTCCGCCAGACCCTGACCAGGACCGAACCGGTCAACGGCGTCCTGGGTTACGGCACGACGGTCCCGGTGCCGGGCGCCGGCCAAGGCACGATCACCTGGCTGCCCGCCCCCGCCGCCGTACTGCGCCGCGGTCGCGCGGTCTTCCGGGCCGACGACCGGCCGGTCCCGTTGTTCTACGGCCCGCTGCCGCTCTACCGCACGCTCCGCCCGGGCCTGTCCGGCCGCGACGTACGGCTGGTCGAGCGCAACCTCTGGGCCCTCGGCTACCGCGGCTTCACCGTCGACGGCCACTTCAGCACCGCCACCTCGACCGCAGTACGCGCCTGGCAGCGAAAGCTGCACCTACCGCGCACCGGTGTGGTGGAACCGTCGAGTCTCGTGGTCACCCCTGGCCCCGTCCGGGTGGCGGCGGTCAGCGCCCATCTCGGAGATCCGGCCTCGGGGCCGGTGCTGACGTACTCAGGGACCAGGCGGGTCGTGACGGTCGCTCTCGACGTCGCCCTGCAGGATCTGGCCAGGCGTGGCTCGGCGGCCGTGATCACGCTGCCCGACGGCCGGACCGTACGCGGCCGGGTGGCCACGGTCGGGCGGGTGGCGAGCGCGGCGCACCAGGAGGGCGGGCCCTCGACGATCGCGGTCACCGTCACGACCCGCGACCAGAAGGCCCTCGGGCGGTTCGACCAGGCGCCGGTCGTCGTCGGGCTGCGCGGTGCGAGCGCGAAGAACGTGCTGACGGTGCCGGTGACCGCGCTGCTCGCCCGGCCCGGCGGCGGCTACGCGGTGCGCGTCGGCATCCGCCAGGTCCCGGTGGAGGTGGGCCTGTTCGCCGACGGCCGGGTCGAGGTGCGTGGTGTGGCCGCAGGCACACTGGTCGGAGTTCCCTCGTGATCACATTTGAGGACGTACGCAAGGAGTACCCCGGCGTGGTCGCGCTCGAAGGGATCAGCCTCAACGTGGAGCCCGGTGAACAGGTCGCGGTGGTCGGCCCCTCCGGGTCGGGCAAGTCAACGTTGCTGCACATCATGGGGGCTCTGGACGTCCCCACCTCTGGATCGGTCACCCTCGCCGGGCATCGGCTGCGCGGTCTTCCGGACAGGACGTTGTCGGCGCTGCGCGGCCACGTGATCGGCTTCGTCTTCCAGCGCTTCCACCTGACCCCCGGCGTACGGGCGGTCGACCTGGTGGCCGACGGTCTGTTGTACCGGGGCGTACCGGCCGGGACCAGGAGGGAACGGGCCGCCGATGCGCTGCGCCGGGTCGGTCTCGGCGACCGGCTCACCCACCGCCCGCACGAGCTGTCCGGCGGCGAACGTCAGCGGGTCGCGGTCGCCCGCGCGGTCGTCGGCGACCCTGACGTATTGCTGGCCGACGAGCCCACCGGCAATCTCGACTCGGCCTCCGGCGCCAACGTGCTGCGCTTGCTGCGCGGCCTATGTTCCACCGTCGTGGTCATCACGCACGACCGCGACGTCGCCGCAGCCCTGGACCGTCGGATCGAGCTGCGCGACGGCCGGGTGGTCGCATGAGGTCGCGACTGCTCCCCCGCGACGTACTCCGGACGGGGGCGGCCGGGCTGCGTGCCCGCCCGGGACGGATGGCGCTGGCCGCGCTCGGCATTGCGATCGGCATCGCGGCCATGGTCTGCGTCGTGGGCGTGACCGCCTCCAGCACCGAGAACCTCAACCGGCGGCTCGCCGTCCTGGGCACCAACCTTCTGACCGTCGCCCCCGGTGCGTCGATGGACGGTGCGCCCACGCACCTGCCCCCGGAGGCGCCGATGATGATCGCCGGGATCCCTGCGGTGACCGCGGTGACCGCGACTGGCACGGTGACGGCGTCGGCCTACCGCAGCGACCTGATCCCGCCGATCCAGACCGGCAGCCTGGCGGTCCTGGCCGCACGTCCCGACCTGCCGGACACGCTGCGCACCACGCTCGCCCGGGGGGCGTTCCTCAACGCCGCGACTGCGCGTTTCCCGGTGACCGTGCTCGGCTCCGCTGCTGCCGTCCGGCTCAACGTGGTGGCGCCGGGGGAGCAGGTCTGGCTGGGCGGCCACTGGTTCACGGTCACCGGCATACTGACGCCCACCCCGCTGGCGCCCGAGCTCGACTCGGCCGCCCTCATCGGCTGGGACGTGGCCGAGCGTCTGCTCCGCTTCGACGGTCACCCGACGACGGTGTACGTGCGTACGTACGACGCGACGGTCGAATCGGTGCGCGCGATCCTGGCGGGCACCGCCGACCCCGAGACGCCCGACGAGGTCCAGGTCTCCCGCCCCTCGGACGCGCTGATCGCCAAGCGCGCTGCCGGCGACACCTTGACCGCCCTGCTGCTCAGCCTCGGAGCCGTGGCGCTGCTCGTCGGCGGCGTCGGGGTGGCCAACACGATGATCGTGTCGGTGCTGGAAAGGCGATCGGAGATCGGGCTGCGCCGCTCCCTGGGCGCGACCCGCCGGCACATCCGGCTCCAGTTCCTCGCGGAGTCGCTGACCCTGTCGGGCGCCGGCGGGCTGGCCGGCGTCCTTTTCGGGGCGGCACTGGCCTCCGCGTACGCGCTCCACGAGGGCTGGCCTGTGGTGATCCCGCTCTGGGCGGCCGGCACCGGGCTGGCCGCGGCCATGCTCATCGGTGGCGTTGCCGGTGGATACCCAGCGTGGCGCGCCGCCAGGGTTTCGCCGACCGAGGCGCTTCGCTGAGCGCCCACCCGACGAAAGCCCAGGTCAGAATCCGCTGACTTGGGCTTTCATCTGCGTGGCCGAGACGCTCGATCGTTTCCTCGTCTCAGTAAACGTCCACCACGTTCCACCCTCGGCGCTCGATCAGCGCTTCGGCAGCCCGCTTGACTGACGGGGGACGCCGAGCTTGACGCCCGCGCGGTCCCGGCTGATCGTGCAGTAGATCCAGCTCCGCGCATGGTATCCGCGATCGCCGGTCGCCGAACGGCGATGAGGTCTACGCCGAGGCCACAGCCAGGGTTCGTGCCGCTGGCAAGGGGCGTCCTGAGGTAGTGCAGCTTGGCCGGATCATCGAACGCCTGGGCGCGCTGGCCGGGCACATTCGCGTGGAGCAACCGCCTCCCAGGGAGCCGGTGCCGGATTGGCTCGCGGATCGCTTGATCTACACCGTCGGCATGTCTCGCGAGGATGTCGCCGCTCTCGACTTGCAGCAGGCGGTCGACCTCTGGGCTGACTTCCGCTCCAGGCCACGCTAGCCGCGAATTATTGCCTGAAGCGAACTGCTATCACCAGCAATACCTCTTTAAGGTGCCCAACGGCTACTGCGGCATCGGCGGCACCGGTGTGAGCTGCCCCGTCGGCCTGACCGCGGGTGACGCTTGATCTCACAGGAACCAGTCGGCCCGGAGCCCGGGCTGCCCCGGGCCGGCACAGCCGCTCTCAGCGGGTTGCGATCAGCTGCCGCGCCGCGCGGCTGTCCGGGGCGGTCCCGCTGATTACACTCGATACATGAGCGTGATGCGCGAGGAACTCCACCACCTGGTTGATCGGCTGCCAGAGGAGAAGGTGGCTCCTCTGCTCAGGCTCGTCCGCGATCAGCTCGAAGAGCCGCCTGTGGTACGCGACCTGCCGTTCATCGGCATGCTCGAAGCGGAGCCGGATTTCGCGGAACGCTCGGAGGAGATCCTCCGCGCGGAGGACAATCACTCTTTGTGATCGTCATCGACTCGGGTCCGTTGGTTGCGGCCGTGAACGTCCGGGACCGCCATCATCAGGCCTGAGCCCGACTTCTGCGGACCCATCCAGGGCCCTTGCTCGTCCCCGCGAGCGTGGTCACCGAGGTATGCCAACTCGTCGAGAAGCGGCAGGGGAGCAAAGCGGAGGCGGCGTTTCTGCGCTCCTTTGAAGCAGGCCTGACCTTGGTGGATCTCACAGAACGTGATCTGCAGCGTATGAGCGACCTGGTGGAGACGTACGCAAGTCTCCCACTCGGGGCGGTTGACGCCTCTGTGATCGCCATTGCTGAGCGACTCGGCGTCATGGAAGTGGCAACACTTGACCGCCGCCACTTCACCGTCGTCCGTCCTCACCACACCGGTGCGTTCATGCTGCTACCGGAACAGCTCTGAGCGCCGTCCCGCCCCGCGGTCCTGAGCAGTGATCTGTTGATCGAACGGCACGGGCGCGAGCCCGTCGGCCTCACCGCCGGCGAGGCGTAACCCTTCGAACCGATGGTCCGTAATTGCGGGTCATTGGAGTTTGAGAGCGGGCTCACGTGGTCCATGAGCTTGTCGACGGCGGCCCGGACAGCCAGATTCCCGGCACCTGATCGCGTTGTGGGCTGAGCCTTTGTTTGGACCGGCACTTGAGTCTCAAGTAACCGGAGACTCCAGGATCGATGCCGTGGGCGGCACGTGCTCGTTTCCGCCGTCCGCGACCCATCCGATCCGACTCCGGGAGAGCGCATTCCATGCCGCGATACGTGACGCCGTCCGCTGAGGATGGCAAGCGCCTCATCAACGACTTCATCGACGAGACTTTCGGTGATCTGGACGCCAACCCGGACTTCGTCGCCATGCTGCGTACGGTGGTGCCTGAGATGCCCGCCGCTCCCAGCCCTGAGCAGTTGGGCGCCTGGACGGAGCTGTCCGAGCTGGTCCGTGATGCCGACTTCAAGGCCAGGGTCCGCAGGATGGCCGAGCATCAGGCGGCCGAGAGGGCGGCCGGGGATCAGACCGGCCTGCACCACGAGGTGACCGAGCTGGTCCGGGAACGGGTGCGGCAGGCGCAGGCGGACGGGGTCGAGCCGGGTTCGCAGCAGGCGCGAATGGTGCTGGTCGAGCTGATCGCCGGATACACCGCGACATTCGGCCATCTCGACAGTGCCGAGTACCGCCGGAAGCTGCTGACTCGGCTGGAGATCGCCAATGATCCCCGTACGGAGCGGTACTTCGCCCTGCTGTCCACGATCAACGGCTGGCCGGCGCCGCCGAGCCTGGCGCCGGCGTTCGACTGGTTCACTCAGGCGCTCCGGCACCATCCCGTTCCCTAAAGGTCGGGTACGCGGGGGTCGAGTGCGGCGAGGAGCCAGCGGGCCGCAGGGACCGGATCGGGTTTCGGGGGCGTACCGTTGATCATGGCCAGCAGTTGCCAGTATCGGGAGACCTGAGGGTCGGCCCCGATGCGGATCCGCTCGGCGAGCCAGAGCCGGAACCCGGCGTCGTCGGACCGCCGGTGGGCCTGGGCGAAGACGGCGACCAGCTCGTTCACGATGGGCCGGGCCAGGGCGGAGACCGGCGGAATCCCGTCCGCCAGGGCGCGGCCGACGAGGTCCAGCGTGGCCTGCTCGGCTCGCGCCCAGCTCTCGAGGTCGCCGTGCTCGGCGCCGGAGGAGCGGTCCGTCGCGTGCCGCTCGAACGCCTCGCGTACGCTCTCCCGGAAGTGGGGGTCGCCGACCAGGTGCGCCAGCTCCAGCCACGCGTCGAGCTGCTCGACCGATGGGTCGTCGGGCAGGTCGGGCAGCATCGAGCGCAGGTGCGCGGCGAACGCGGGCTCCATGTCGAGCCCGCGAGTCGCTTCGGCCACGAGATCGGCCACCAGCTGCCTGCGCTGCTCCGCCGGTAGCCGGGCGAGCCGGTTCACGTGGGCGATTCCGGCCGTGCCGGTACGGCGGGTGGTGACGTAGCGCAACACCGCCTGGCGTACCCGCAAGGTCTGGATCTGGTCCTCCATGGCCGCGATCTGCCCGTCGGCGATCTCGTTCAGAGTCTGCGCGTCGGCGAGCACTCGTGTGATCGTCGCGATCTCGACGCCGAGATCTCGCAGCGTACGGACGAGTTCCAGCCGGTCCAGGGCGTCGTGATCGTAGAGCCGGTAGCCGCCGGCCGACCGGCCAGCTGGAGGTACCAGCCCTTCGTCGGAGTAGTACCGGACCGTCGGCACCGGCACCCCGGCGAGCCGCGCCACCTGGCCGATCGTGTAGAGCCCGTCGTCCTTCACACGTCCAGCCTGGCTTATCAGCCGCCCTTTCGGTGGGCCTGTGGGGGAGCACGACCGGTGATGCCGTTGAGAGGTGGGAGGAGCTCTTCAGGCACGCCCTGGCGAATACATGGCGATGTCTAGAAGCTCTGCGCGCAGATCCACGCTCGCGAGCGAATGTCGAACGGCAGCGTCGCCTTCGAGTCGATCTCGGAGTTCGAGATCACGAGTGGAGGTCGTGTCCGCTACATCATTCGATGACGAGGCGCGAACAGTGTGGCTCGTCCATGCATCCCGACGGCATTCCAAGAACACCGATGCGTAGCTCGTCCTCGCGTATTTATTGCCTGAGGTGAAGGGCTACCACCAGCAATACCTTTTTAAGGTGCCAAACGGCTACTGCGGGATCGGAGGCACGGGCGTGGCGTGTCCGATCGGCCTGACGACCTCCAGCGGGGAGTAGCCGGATCGTGAGACCTCCGAGCGGCGTCGCGCTACTCGGAGGGTTCATGTTTCTGGTGCCGGTGGTTTGCTACTTGGAGTAGTAAACTGCTGCCATGAGTATGCCTGAGCAAGCCTTCCCGCCAGGGGAAGGGCCCGCGGCCAAGGTGAGCGTCTCCTTGCGGGCCGGCAACATCCGCGCCATCAAGGAGCGTGTCGGCGCGCGCGGGTTTTCTGCCTACGTGGACGCCGCTGTGGAGCGGCAGATCGAGCGGGACCTGCTGGAGGAGGCCCTGCAGGCGAACGAGAACGAGTTCGGTCCCATCCCACAGCATCTGCGGGACGAGGCTGAGCAGCTGTTCCGTAGCGTGAAGTCCGCTCCGGAGCTGCAGGAGGAGCGTGGATGGCACGCGCACGAAGCAAGCTGAGTGCGGGGACGGTGATCCTTGACTCCGAGGGGCTCTCGAAGTGGTGCGTGGCCGACCAGCGAGTCACGGCGATTGTCCGAGAGGCGCAGAACAACGACTTCCGCGTTGCCGTCAGTGCCCTGACGCCTATCGAGGCCTTCGACGGGCGGGTGACAAACGATCGGTTGCGCTGGCACCTGTCCCGGTTACGTGTCGAGCCGGTGACCGAGGAGGTCTCCGTCCACGCGCTGGGCCTGCTCCGTGAGAGCGGTCTTCACGGCCACAAGTACGCGATCGATGCCGTCGTGGCCGCCACGGCTCTTCGCTCCACCCGGCCCGTCATCATCCTCACCTCGGACGAGGACGACATGAGCAAGCTCTGCGGTAAGGCGGTTCGCCTCGTACACGTGTAAGCGCTGATTTATTGCGCCAGCGATTCGACTACCACCAGCAGTACCTTTCAAGGTGCCGAACGGCTATTGCGGTATTGGCGGCACCGGTGTCTCCTGCCCCTCGGCCTGACCATCGGCGAAACCTGACCTGTGGTAACCGCCTGATCCTGGCTCTCGGTTGCCCGGCTAACCCGGTGCCGACCGAGGGCCAGAGTCGTTTTCGGCGAGAACCTCCACTACAAGGCCGGACCGCTCATGTTCCCCCGACGCACGCCCCGGCACGCTCAACGCGGACTGAATGTTTCAGCGCCGTGGCCAGGGCTCATTTCGGCGCCGAGCGGCTCGGCGGATGGGCCAACGGTCCCGTTCACCCAGGCTGAGGCGGCCACCGGCGTGGCGACAACCGGCCACCGCACCAAAGGTGAGCACACCGCGTCTCGCATGGCGAACGCCGCACCGGGCGACCGATCGCGACCGCCCACTTAGTCGCTTAATTTCGAGACGCGGGGCCAGCGGTGCGCCGCGTGCGTGCCGGTGGCCTCCCGGCCCCGGTCGGCACCCTGAAACGGGCGGCAGTCGCCCGTCGTCGTTCGCGAAAGGACTTCCTGATGAGACGAAGTCTCGCCACCGTCGCGGCCACCGGACTGGCCGCGCTGGTCGCCGCCGGTGGAGTCGCAACGGTGACGACGCCGGCTGCGGCCGCCGCCGCATGCAAGGTGACCTACAAAATCGTCAACCAATGGAGCGGCGGCTTCCAAGGCGACGTGGCCATCACCAACCTCGGCGACCCGATCAGCAGCTGGAAGCTGGAATTCGACTTCCCCGACTCCGGCCAGAGAATCGCGTCCGGCTGGAACGCCACCTGGACGCAGTCCGGCACGCACGTGACTGCTACCAGCATGTCCTACAACGGCTCCATCGCCACCAACGCCACAGCCAGTGGCATGGCGTTCACCGCGAATCTCACCGGAGCCAACCCCGTACCCACCACCTTCTGGCTGAACGGTGTCATGTGCAGCGGCCCCGTGACCCTCACCCCCACCCCCACGGTCACAGCCACTCCGACTCCGACGCCGACGCCGACACCGACGCCGACGCCGACGCCGACACCGACGCCGACGCCGACACCGACGCCGACGCCGACACCCACGCCGACCGTCACCACCACGCCCGGCACGCCGCGCCCCGGCGTGGGACCGTGCACGCCAGGCACGACCTA
This sequence comes from Microbispora catharanthi, assembly GCF_006334915.2. Classification (GTDB taxonomy): domain Bacteria; phylum Actinomycetota; class Actinomycetes; order Streptosporangiales; family Streptosporangiaceae; genus Microbispora; species Microbispora catharanthi. The sequence goes on along the minus strand of NZ_VDMA02000021.1, from coordinate 152,496 downwards.
CCCCAACCCGCTGCCGGCATCGTCGGTGACCGCCACCAAGATCCGGGACGGGTTCAACTTCCTGGAAGGCCCGGTCTGGGACGCCACCACCCAGACCCTGCTGCTGTCGCTCATGCGCGACGGCACCGGGCCAGAAGGCGTCCAGCCCTCGGACGTCCTGCGGTACACCGAGCCGAACACCTTCCAGACTCTCATCCCCAGCGCCGGCAGCAACGGCCTGGCCCTCAGCCGGGACGGCGGCACCCTGCTGGCCGCGACACACGACCAGCGCAGCGTCTCCTCCTTCAGCCTGCCCGGCCTGACACGCGGCGTGGTCGCCTCCTCCTACCAAGGCCGTGCCTTCAACTCACCGAATGACCTCACCGTCGGCGCCGACGGCACCGTCTACTTCACCGACCCCGACTTCCAGCGTGCCAACCGGCCCGACCAGATGTCCGGCCGCACCGGCGTGTTCCGGGTCAAAAACGGCGTCGTCTCGCTGATCGACGACACCATCCGGCAGCCGAACGGCATCGTGCTCTCCCCCGATGGCAAGACGCTTTACGTCGGCGGCAACGGCACGGGCCGAATCTACAAGTGGCCCGTCAACCCCGACGGCAGTGTCGGCTCCCGCGCCGACTTCGCGTCTCTGACCGGTTCGGACGGCGCGACCATCGACTGTGCCGGCAACCTCTACCAGGCCTCTTTCAATGATGGCAAGGTCCACGTGTACGCGCCGTCCGGCGTACAGCTCGGCACCATCGCCGCCGGACTGAACACCACCAACGTCGCCTTCGGCGGCCCCGACGGCCAAACGCTGTACATCACGTCGGGCACACCTTCCCGCGGCGGGAACACCGGCAACTTCGGCCTCTACCGCGTCCGGCTGAACGTCCCCGGCTGGCCGTACTGACCTTTTCCCCTGAGAGCTGATCAGTCGCCGGGCAGGATCGTGAGTCGTTGCCCCTTGGGAAGATGACGAGGGGCAACGACGAGATAGTCGCGCTGATCCAGCGTGGCGACCTGGCGAAGGTCGAAGCGCTCGGCAAGGGCTATCACGCAGGCGTCCACAGCCTGTAGACGGAGCGAGGCGTAGGCCGCGAGCAGCTCGGACATTCGCCGATAGTCGTGAGGCGTCACCTCGATCACGCGGAGTTCGTCGTCGGCGATGGCAGCGCAGAACTCGGCCGCGAGATCGGGGCTGCCGCGACGGACCGGATCGGAGAGTAGACGACAGATCTCTGTCACCGCGAGCGACGGCACAACGAGTCTGGCCCAATTCGCGCCAGAAACCGGACACAGCGGGCGTGATCCTTTTCCGCCCGGCTATCCCGGCGCCGTCCGAGGGCCGAATCCGTTTGCGGAGCAGGCTCGCCTGCTCAGAGGTCTCGTTCGTCTCTTGGGCTGGGAAGGAAGCCCTACCAGGAGTGGTCAACCAGGGGATTCCGGGCCTCTGACGTCTTGTCATCCTGGGCCGTTCTGCCGGATCGCCAGGCGAGTTGTTCGGTTCGCTTATTTCGGCCGAGGCGAACAACTCAGGCCGAAGTTGTTCGGGGTTGCACGGGCGATGCGCCACCTCGGGGTCGCGCACGTCCGCACCAAGGTCGTCGTCGGGATCTGACCTTGCTCGCGTCAGGGACGGTCGATCAGCTCGCCGACGTGCAGGGTCGCGGCGAGCAGCTCGGGGTCGCCAGTGCAGTCGTACGACTCGACGGCCGTGTCGGTGAACTTCAGGACGTGCTCGTCGCCGTGCTCAGCTGCCCGCTGAAGCGCGTCCTCGCGGGTCAGCTCGGGATAGCGCCGGACGATCTCCGCGCACGGGGCCGGCCGGGCCGGGGCGTACGTCGCGATGACCGCCACCACGGCCGCCCAGGCCGCCGTCAGGCTCGGCAGCCACTGCTCGGTCGGCAGGACCGGGAGCACGTGCCGCACGGCGTTAGGCGCGGTAGCGGCGTGGACCAGCAGGACCGGCGAGCCGTGGCCGAGCCTGAGGTACGCCTTGGCGGCGCTGTCGACGAGCGACTCCAGCCGCGCCGGGACCTCCTCGGCGGACGCAGCGGGTTTCAACGCGCGCAGGCTCGCAGTCCAGCCCGAGCTGCGCTCGAGCCGGTCGAGCCGGTGGGCGATGAAGCCGTTTTGCTCTTTGAGCCGGGTGACGGCTGGCAGGGCCTGTTGCGCTGTGAGGGTGCCCTCCGGCGCGACCACCCCGGCGAGCTCGCGGTAGCGCGCCGCCCAGAACGCCAGCCCGTGGGCCAGTTCGTCGAGGGTCTGGCGTGCTGGGGCGCAAGCGGTGCCGCGCAGTGTACGCACCGCGTGACCGACCCGGATCACGCCGTGGGTCGAGCCGGCCACGATGCCCGGCAGCAGCCGTGGCCACCACCCGGCGAGCACTTCCTGCCACGGGCGCTCGGTCAGCTCGTGCCGGAAGTACGCGGCCCAGTCGGGCAGCCGTCGCGCCTGGCCCAGCGCCGCGCGCCACTCGCCGGGCTGGATGGCCGCGCTCGTGCCGGGCAGCTCCGCCAGGCGGCGTACGTAGCGGTCGAGCCAGCCATCGACGTCGATGTCGAGCCCCCGCCGGACCATGACCTCCACGGCCATCGGACCGTGGTTGGTCAACCCGTGGTTGCCCTCCTCGTCGCCGCCGAACTCCGGCCCGTACGCGTGCAGTCGTTCGTACGCTGCGGGCAGGGCCTCAGTCATCGACTCGCGGGTCATGACGGCCACCTCAGCGGACGACGTCATAGACGAGTTTGGTGATGCCGTTGGCGTACGTCTCGGACTCGGCCACCTTCAGCATCTGCTTGTCCTTGTCGGTGTCGCTGAACATCCGCTTGCCGGCTCCGAGCAGCACGGGGAAGACCAGCAGGTGGTAGCGGTCGATCAGGCCGGCGTCGGAAAGGCTGTGGGCGAGGGTGGCGCTGCCGTGGATGAAGATGGGGCCGCCGTCGGTCTCCTTGACCTTCACGACGTCCTCGAGGGAGCGCAGGATCGTGATGTCACCCCAGTTGTCGACGAGGGCGTCCTGGCCGAGGGTGGTCGAGACGACGTACTTCGGCAGTTCCTTGAGAGCGGCGAACTCCACCATGTCTGGCCATACCGGCGAGAACACCTCGTAGCTGGTCCGGCCGAACATCAGCGCGGTGGCCTCCTCGGTCTCCCGGCCCTTGAGCTCGTACGCCTCGGGCAGGAACTCGATGTCCTTGAAGGTCCAGCCGGCGCTGCGGTGGGCCTCGGTGCCGCCGCCGGGAGAGTCGATGACGCCGTCCAGCGAGACGAAGGCGGTGTAGATCAGCGTGCGCATCTTCGATGTCCTATCCGTGGTCAACGTGGATGGCCTCAGTCTGTCCTGACGTCACGCACACGGCCACGATTAGGCTCAGGGCTAATCGGAAGGGCGGCCGCGTGATTCACCTGCACTTCACGGCGACGGACTTGACCCGCGTACGCTTCGCCGCCTCACCCCTCATGGAGACCGTCGCCAGCCTGCGTACGCTGGCCGCCCGCAGGCAGGGGCGGCACCTGCACCGTCCCTGGATGGACAGATTCGCCGAGCGAGCGGGCCGGCTGCGCGAGCGCGACCTCGACCTACTGCGGGCGTTGGTGCGTCCGGAGGGCTACATCCCCGACTTCCTGGTGCCGCCGCCGGGTCGCCGGTCCTCGACCTTCGCGGACGCGCTGGCGCAGATCGCCGACGCCGATCCGGAGATCGTGGCGCAGGAGTTGGCGCACCTGGCGGCCCACCCGGTCGCCCAGCAGGGGCCCGGCCGCGAAGGGCGGGGAGCCCTGCTCCAGGCGCTGGTGGACCGGCCGGATGCGGGCATCGGCCCCGTCACGGAGGCGCTCGAGGCGTACCACCGGGTTGCGATCGCCCCAGACTGGCCGCGGATCAATGCGTTACTCAACGACGACATCGCCTACCGGCTCGACGCCCTGGCCGACGGCGGCGTCGACCGGATGATGAGCAACCTGCACCCGTCGGTTACGTTCGCCGACCAGACGCTGAGGATCGTCAAGTACTACGAGGGCCACGCCGACTGCGGCGGGCGCGGCCTGTTCCTCGTGCCGTGCGCCTTCGCCTGGCCGGACGTCCTGGTGCGGACCGCGCAGCCGGATTCACCCAGCGTCTCCTACTCCCCGCGCGGCCTCGGCCGGCTCTGGGAGGAGCACCCCGAGCAGACGGGCTCGGCGCTTGCCGGCGTCCTCGGGCAGACCCGGGCCGCCCTGCTGACCCAGCTCGACCTGCCGATGTCGACCAGCCAGGCCGCCACTCAAATGGCGCTCTCCGCGCCGACGCTCAGCGTGCACCTCCAGGCGCTGCGTGCCGCCGGGCTGCTCACCTCGCGCCGGGCGGGCCGGCAGGTGCTCTACTCGCGGACCGAACTCGGTGACCGACTGCTCAGCGAGGCAGGCCGGCAGCCCGACGCCTGAGCTGCATATGCGCGACGGTGTCGCGCAGCGTACGCGGCTCCAGGCGGAGCCCCAGGATCTGCCGGTAGGTGCGCCTGTCCCTCGTCAACGTCCCCGCCACCAGAGAGCCTGCGCCCGCCGAGATCTGTGACACAGCCAGTCCCGGCGCCGAGGGTAGGAGCAAGTGTCGCGAGGTCCAGCGCGATTTGTTGCCTGAAGCGAACTGCCCACCAGCAATACCTCTTCAAGGTGCCAGACGGCTACTGCGGCCTCGGCGGCACCAGCGTCAAGCTAGGTGACCAATCCGGGTGGGCCGCCTGCCCGACGGGCCTGGTCCCGACCGGGGATCGAGGCTCCAGGACCTGTCCAGTGCAAGGCAGGTCAGCGGCGGGGTAGCACGCCCAGGAGGGTTGCGGTCAGGGCCAGCTTCAAGGAGTCCTTCAGCTCCAAGTGGAAGCGGGCGAGGTCGGGCTCGGCCTGGTAGGCCGCCTGCAGGCTGGGTGGGGGTGTGCTGTACGCCGACAGTGCGCCGGCCATGACCATGGTTTGCAGGCTGAACAGTGTCGCGTTCTCGCCCAGCTCCGGCAGGTAGTTCTGGATCAGGGCGGTCATGGTTGTCAGGCGGTTCAGGGAGGCGCGCTTGTAGCGTGCTACGACCTCGACGGAGACGTTGTGTTCCAGGACGCTGCCCTGTGCGCCGAAGAGGTCGCACAGCACCATTCGACTGGAGAGCGAGCGGCTGAGGATCTCTGCCACCGCTGCCGCTCGCTCGGCCATGGGTAGATTTTCGTCGATGCCGGCGGCCAACTCGTCCGCCAGTTCCGTCAGCCACTCCTGCAGGAAGCGGTCGAGCAGTTCTAGCAGCACCGCCTCGCGAGACTCGAAGTAGCGCAGCACGTTCGGCTTCGCCAGGCCTACCCGGCGGCTGAGCTCGTTCAGGGTGACCGCGGCCACGGGCATCTCGTGGAGCATCGCCGACGCCATGTCGAGGATCGCCCGTCGGCGGATCTCCCGCTGCTCTTCGGTTCGTGCCCGCTGGAACGTCACGATCGCCAGCCTAACTTAAGTACCTTCGGTACGTTGACAACGTACCGAAAGTACTTTAACGTCGTCGACACAAGATACCTTCGGTACGTTAGCTAGTTGGGGAGCCTGACATGGGCGAGAAGTGGACGACGGCGAACATTCCGGACCAACGCGGGCGGGTGGCCGTGGTGACCGGGGCCAACACCGGACTGGGGTACGAGACCGCCAAGGCGCTCGCCGAGCGCGGGGCGTCCGTGGTGCTCGCCGTGCGCAACGTCGAGAAGGGCGAGCAGGCCGCGGCCCGCATGACCGGCGACGTGACCGTGCAGGCACTGGACCTGACCTCGCTCGACTCCGTTCGGACCGCGGCGGCGGCGCTGCGGTCCCGAATCGAACGGATTGACCTGCTGATCAACAATGCCGGCGTGATGTACACCCCGAAGCAGACCACCCGGGACGGCTTCGAGATGCAGTTCGGCACCAACCACCTCGGCCACTTCGCGCTCACCGGGCTGCTGCTGGACCTGATGCTGCCGGTGCCCGGCTCGCGCGTGGTGACGGTCAGCAGCACCGGCCACCGCATCCGGGCCGCGATCCACTTCGACGACCTGCAGTGGGAGCGGTCGTACAGCCGGGTCGCCGCCTATGGTCAGTCCAAGGTGGCCAACCTGATGTTCACGTACGAGCTGCAGCGCCGGCTCGCCACGCACGGCACCACCGTCGCGGTGGCCGCGCACCCCGGCATGTCCAGCACCGAGCTCGCCCGCAACACCCCCGCGGCCCTCCGGCTTCCGCTCACCTGGCTCGCGCCGCTGATCACCCAGACGCCGGCGATGGGCGCGTTGCCGACCCTGCGCGCCGCCACCGACCCCGCCGTGCTCGGCGGTCAGTACTACGGTCCCGGCGGACGCTTCGAGGTCATGGGCCACCCCCGGCTGGTCACCTCCAGCCCGGAGTCGTACGAGGTAGCCGTCCAGCAGCGGCTGTGGGCCGTCTCCGAAGACCTCACCGGGGTGAAGTTCCCCGTCGTTCAGTCCAAGCAGAACTCGTTTCCCTCCGGATCCGCCATCACGATGTAGCCCGCAACGGCAGGGGGCGCCGGCTCGTCGCGGAGCAAGCGGGAGGCGCCGAAATGAGCTGCGGTGCGAGCTGGACGAACAGACGGGGGCCCGGTCGCGAGATCGTGGCGGGGCTGGGCTGAGTCAGTCGACCAGGCCGGCGCGGTAGGCGGCGATGGCCACCTGTACGCGGTTCGTGACGGCGAGCTTGTCGAACAGGTGGGAGATGTGGCTCTTGACCGTGGCCTCGCTCATGTTCAGGCGGGCTGCGATCTCGGTGTTGGAGCGGCCGAGCCCGACCTCGGTGAGCACCTCGCGCTCGCGACCGGTCAGGGCCTCCAACCGGGCGAGCGCGTCACGGCGGCGCCGTATGGGCTGGTCGGTGGTGAGCCGGTGGATCAGCCGCCGAGTGACCTGCGGGGACAGCATCGAGTCACCGCCGTGCGCGAGACGGATCGCCCGGATCAGGTCGTGGGGCGAGGTGTCCTTGAGCAGGAACCCGCAGGCTCCCGCCTCCAGGGCGGTGAAGATGTGCTCGTCGCTGTCGAACGTGGTGAGGATGATCACCGCGGGTGCCCGGGCGAGCCGGCGGATGGCCCCGGTGGCGGTCAGGCCGTCGTACCGGGGCATCCTGACGTCCATCAGGACGACGTCGGGCCCCAGGCGGCGGACCGCGTCGACGGCCTGGTTGCCGTCCTCGGCCTCGCCCACGACCTCCACGTCGGGTGCGGAGTCGATGATGAACCGCAGCCCCGCGCGGATCAGCGGTTCGTCGTCAACCAGCAGTGTCCTGATCATGTGATTCCCTTGGGGATGCGTCCGCGGCGTGCCACGGCAGCCGGCCCTCAAGACGCCAGCCTCCCGCATCGTCCGGCCCGCCGCGCACGGTTCCGCCGATCAGCCGGAAACGCTCCGCCAGGCCCACCAGACCGACCCCGGCGCCGGTCTCCAGACTCGGCTGGGGCGATCGTCCGTTGGCGACCACGATCGTGACGCCGTCTTCCCTGCTCCCGGTCGCCGTGACCGTGACCGGGGCCCCGTGGGCGTGCTTGTGCGCATTGGTCAGGCCCTCCTGGACGAGGCGATGCGCGGCCCTGGCCGTTTCCGGTGGCCACGTGCCGATATCGCCGTGCAGGGCAACGGTCCCGCCGGCCGATACCCAGGAGTCCACCAGCCGCCGCAGGTCGGGGAAGCCGTCGTCATCGTCGGGCCCGGCGCGCAGCACGCCAAGGATCTTGCGCAGCTCTTCGAGTGCCTCCTGCGCGCTAACCCTGATCAACGCCGCCTCCCGCTCGACGCGCTCCGGCCCTGCGCTCGCGTTCACCTCCAGGCCGCCGGAGTGCAGCGAGATGAGCGTTACCTTGTGCGCGAGCACGTCGTGCATCTCCCGGGCGATCCGGCCGCGCTCAGCGGACCTCGCCTGCTCGTCGCGCAGACGCTGCTCGGTCTCGGCGCGTTCGGCGCGCTCGCGCAGCGATCGGGTCAGTTCGCGGCGGGTCGTGGCGTATGCCCCTGCCGCCAGCGTGACCCCGGTGGCCGTCATCGCCGAGATCAGCGCGTCGGTGCCCAACCGGCCGCCGTCCACCCACTGCTGGGCCAGGAACCCCGCCATGCCGATCGCCGCCAGTGCCAGGAAGCGCGTGCCCGCGCCGGAGAAGAGGCTGATCAGCAGCGGTCCCGGATTGCCCGACAGCACGTACGCGCCCGCCCCGGCGACGGCCACCGCGACCGGCCACCGGCCCCGGAACCACACCGCACCCGTGCCTGCCAGCCCGGCGGCGGCGATGACGGGTCGCGGCAGCGGCGCCCACGGCGTCTTGACCGCCAGGACGGTGAGGAAGAGGCAGAGCGCCACGAAGGCCGCGCTGATCGCGTGTGGCCCGAGCGCGGCCACCCGCCGCAGCGCCGCGCGGTACGACAGCATCGCTTCAGCGTAGCCAGGGCGGCGGCGCGCCACCTCATACCGGCGTCGATGCCGTACGCCGGGCGGTCTCCGACTTTCGTCGCATACGCCTGTGGCCGCGATGGCGATGTGGCCGCACCCTCGCCGGCCGCATCGTGGATGGCCTCGACAAGGTCAGGAGCCGTCCCGTGTATCTCTTCCGTTCGATGCTCGTCGCGGTGTGCGCGGCGCTGATGATCCTCGTGCCGCCCTGCGTCGCCTCCCCTGCCGCGGCGGCTACCGATGTTCCCGACGCACGTGCTTTGGCGGGCTTCTTCGACGCCGCGATGGGGGACGCGCTGGCGGCCAACCACGTGCCGGGCGCGGTCGTCTCGGTGGTGGGCGGTGGGAAGACGCTCTTCAGCAAGGGGTACGGACTGGCCGACGTCGAGAACCGCAGGCCCTTCGACCCGGACACCTCGATGGTCCGGATCGCCTCGATCACCAAGCTGTTCACCTGGACCGCGGTGATGCAGCAGGTTCAGCAGGGCAGGCTGGACCTGAAGGCGGACGTGAACCGCTACCTCGCCGCGTTCCGGATCCCCGCGACCTACCCCCGGCCGATCACCCTGCAGGACCTGATGGACCACACGGCCGGGTTCGAGGACCGCACGATCGGCGTGGGGTCGCGGAGCAAGGACGACGTGCCGCCCTTGGCGGACTATCTCGCCGACAACATGCCCGCGCGGGTGCGCCCGCCCGGCGAGGTGTCGGCGTACTCGAACTATGGGGCGGCGCTGGCCGGATACATCGTGTCGCGGGTGAGCGGGCAGCCGTATGACGAGTACGTGCGCGACCACATCCTCGACCCGCTCGCGATGCGGCACAGCACGGCCGCCGAGCCCGTCCCCGCCCCCTTGGCCGCGGATCTGGCGCGCAGCTACGACTACGAGGGCGGGGCGTATCGGCGCAAGCCGTTCGTCTTCGACAACCTCGCCCCCGACGGGTCGATCAGTGCCACCGCGAACGACATGGCCCACTTCATGATCGCTCACCTGCTCGACGGACGCTTCGGCGGCCGGCGCGTCCTCGACGAGCCGACGGCCCGGCTCATGCACCGGCGGACGTTCGCGGCCGACCCGCGCATCGACGGGTACGCCCACGGGTTCAAGGAGCAGACGCTCAACGGGCACCGCGTGATCATGCACGACGGCGGCTGGGAGGGCTTCCAGAGTGCGTTGCTGCTGGTGCCCGACGCCGGCCTCGGCCTGTTCGTCTCCACGAACAGTCTGGACGGGGGCGACGCCATGACCGAGATCATTCCTGCCTTCTTCGACCGCTTCCTGCCCGGAAAGCGCGCCGTGCCCGGCGGCGGTGCTTCCGTCATGCCTGTCGAAGGCTTCTACAAGCTCACCCGGTCCGCCGAGTCCAGCATCGAGAAGGTGGTCGCCCTGACCAGTTCCACCCGGCTGCGGGTGGAGGGTGGGAAGCTCACCTTCAGGGGCTCGACGTGGAGCCCGCTGGGGCCCGGGCTGTATCAGCAGAGCGGCGGCACGCAGCGGCTGGCGCTGGTGACCGGCGGGAGCGGTGTCGCGTACGTGGCCACGGACGGCCCCGCCTACCAACGCGTCCCCTGGTGGGATACCCCGCCGGTCAATGTCGTCATCGTCCTGCTGTTCGCCGTCACCGCTCTGACCGCCGTGCTCGGCCTGCCGGTGGCCGCTGTGGTCCGCCGGGCCAAGAAGCGTCCCGTTCCGCGGGTCTGGCGCGCCGGGCGTGTGCTGACCGGGCTCGCCGCCGCGGTCGGACTGGTGTTCGTGGTGCTGTTCACGCTGGTCCTGACCGGCGACACGAGCATCCTGTACGGCGTGCCGGCCAACGTCCAGGTCCTCCTGGTGCTGCCGCTGCTGGTCCTCGCACTCACCGTCGCCGCGATCGCCACCACCGTGAGGGCTTGGCGGCGCGCGGGCGTCCTGGCCCGCGGCCACCAGGTGGTCGTGCTGGCGGGACTGCTCGCCCTCCTCTGGTTCTGCCAGCACTGGAACCTGCTCGGCTGGCACCTGTGATCCCTTGATCACTCGACCGCCTGGCTCAGCAGGCTCTGGTACGAGCCTGTCCACGTGCCAGCACACGATGGCGTCGACGGTCCCGGCCTCGATGTCGTCAAGGGGTCGTTGCCATGCGGGGCGGGGGCTTCCGGAGTGGGCGTTGACGTCGTTGTCGGAGTAGACGTCCACCACGTCCCACCCTCGGAGTTCGATCAACGCTCGGCAGTCGGCTTCCTGACGGGCGACGCCGCGTCCGACGCCCGCGTGGTCCTGGCTGACTGGCGGAAGATCGCAGCTCTGCGCGTGGATCACATAGATACACGCTCGTTGGCACCGGAGTCTCCTGCCCCATCGGCTTGGTGCGCGACTGGGCTGACGACCTCTTCGGAGGAGTAGCCGGATTGCTGAGACCTCCGGGCGGTGGTCAGGCCTGCTTGGAGGCCATCGCTTATAGCGGGGGAGGAGCCCTCGCTGTGGACAGCCTGTGGCGCCGGGGTCGCGAGGCCCAGCGATGACGCTCCCCACCGGGAGCAGGGATGTGGCGCTCTCGACCGAACTGCGCCGATGGCACGACCACGATCCGGCCAAGTTCACCGAGTCCCGCCGTCGCTACTGGCCATAGAGCGCGCGGTTCATGGTGGCCTCCGTCTGGCCCGTCCGAGATCGGGCACTACAGCATCCATGCCATGTTGGAGGCCTGGGTCGGGTAGACGAACAGCGCGTGCTTCAGCGCGTCAGCGCGGACGTCCGCTCGGATGGCAAGAGCGAAGACGTTCGCGAACTCGTCAGCCTCCGGGCCCAAGAGGTGAGCTCCGAGAATCCTGCCACTGTCCTTCTCGATCAGGATCTTGTACATCGACGCAGGCTCGGCGACCCGCCGCGCTGAGTACCAGCCAGAGGTATCCGCCTGGTTGACGGTGAACGTCAGACCCTTGAGGTGGGCTTCCTCCTCCGTCATCCCCACCGCGCTCAGTGCGGGAATCGAGTAGACCACACTCGCCATGCCGAGGTAGTCCGCCGTACGCTGGTTGCCCTCCACGATGTTCTCGGCGACGAGGCCGCCCTCGTACTGCGCGAGGGGCGTCTCGGGCAGACCTCCACTGTCGGCCGCATCACCCGCCGCGTACACCGCCGGGTTCGAGACGCTCTGCAGGTGGCCGTTGACCCGGATCCCACGGCGATCGAACTCGACCCCCGCGGCGGACAGATCGAGATCGTCCACCTCGGGTGCGCGACCGGCCGAATGGACAACCATGTCCGCCTCGAAGACCTCAGGCCCCGAATCCGTCAGGGCCGTGACCTTGAAGCTTCCCGGTGCTCCCTCGACGCCCGTGACCTTCGTACCGGTCCGAACGTCGATGCCCAGGTCACGGGTGCGCTCCAATAGCCGCGCCACGAGGTCGTGGTCAAAGTGTTTGAGCGGCCGAGCCCCTCCGTGCAAGATCGTGACTGTCGCCCCGGCCCTGGCCGCGATGTGCCCGAACTCGAAGCCGATGTAACCACCTCCGACGAACGCGATCCGTCGAGGCAACTCCTGCAGGTCGAGAAACTGGTCGCTGCGGGTGAGATGGTGCTCGCCCTGGATGCCCAGCCTGGCCGGCCACGCGCCGACTGCTACGACCAGGTGAGCGCCGTCGAGCACGTCCTGGCCAACCTCGATCGAACGCTGGTCAAGAAAGCGTGCACGCCCGTGGAAGGGTTCCACCCCTGCTTGGACGAAGCCATCCTCACGCTGCCGGGGAAAGGGGTCGGTGAACGTGGCCTTGAAACGGATCAGCTCAGGCCAGTCGATGCGCAGGTCACCAGCAACGCCTCGGCCCTCCATGCGACGTTTCCGATCGATGATCTCGGCCGCTCCCACCAACACCTTCTTGGGGTCACAGCCACGCAGCCCACAGGTGCCGCCAAAGGGCCGGGAGTCGACGATCGCCACGTTCCGGCCGGCCGCCCGGCATCGCATGGCCACCGCTGAGCCGGCTTCCCCTGTTCCGATCACGACGACGTCAAAGGACTTCTTCATGATCCATCCTTTTGGTTATCCCGTTCGATCGGGTGTTATTCGCTGACGGCACCAATCGCCCGACACCGCTGCGGGAAAGTGCTCGCGCGCTGACTTTCCGTGACCGTGCTGTGCCCTACCCGGGTCCAGGGGCTCGACACCCCTCGACTCGATGCCTCGAGTAGCCCGTGTCCGACGTGCTCTTCACGGCTCCGGCGATCGATGATCTGCGAAGTATGGGCATGTCGCGCGCGGGGTCAGCGGTTGAGGTAGGCGAGGACGGCGAGGACCCGCCGGTTGTCATCGTCGGAGGGCTGCAGACCGAGCCTGAGGAAGATGGACGCGGTGTGCTTGGCGACGGCCCGCTCGGTGATGACCATCTGCACGGCGATCGCCGCGTTCGAGCGGCCTTCTGCCATCAGGGCGAGCACCTCGCGCTCGCGCGGGGTGAGTGCGGTGACGGCGCCGTCGCCGGAGTTGTGTGCCAGCAGGCGGGCGATCACCTCCGGGTCCATCGCGGTACCGCCGCCGGCCACCCGGCGCACCGCGTCGACGAACTGGGCGCTGTCGACCACCCGGTCCTTGAGCAGGTAACCGATGCCGCCGGTGCCGCCGGCCAGCAATTCGCGGGCGTACAGCTGCTCGACGTACTGCGACAGCACCAGCACCGGCAGCCCGGGCATCCGGCGCCGGGCTTCCAGCGCAGCCCGCAGTCCCTCGTCGGTGAAGGTCGGGGGCAGCCGGACGTCCACGATGACTACGTCGGGCTTGTCCGCTGTTACGGCGGCAAGTAGATCCGGCCCGTTGTCGACGGCGGCAGCGACCTGCAGTCCGTGCGCCTCGAGCATCCGGGTCAGACCGTCCCTCAGGAGGAAGAGGTCTTCGGCGATGACAACGCGCACGGGATCTCCATGGTCGCCATGGTAGGCCCGCCTGGCGGGCTGCTGACGGCCAGAACGCCGTCGAACGCGGCAAGGCGTCGCTCGACGCCGCGGAGGCCGGTGCCGCGGGCGGGGTCGACACCGCCGCGGCCGTCGTCGGTGACGCCGATCCGCAGCACCCCGCCGGCATGGCTGATGTCGATCCACACCTGATCGGCCCCCGCATGCTTGGACACGTTGGCCAGCAGCTCGCTGACGGCGAAATAGGCCGCCGACTCGACCGGTGCCGGGGGACGACCGGGTAGCTCGCCGGCGAAATGGACCCGCAGCGGCAGGTCCAGAGCCAGCCCGTGGACCGCGTCGGACAGGCCGCGGTCGGCCAGCATCGGCGGGTGGATGCCGCGGACCAGGTCACGCAGCTCGGCCAGCGCCTTGACGGAGGAATCCTTGGCCTCGGCCAGGAGTGCCTCGGCAGCCGCGGGGCTGGTGTGGAGCAGCTGCGAGGCTGCGTCCAGGGTCATTCCCATCGCCACCAGCCGGGCCTGCGCGCCGTCGTGCAGGTCCCGCTCGATCCGGCGCATCTCGGCCGCGCCGGTGTCGATGGCGTCGGACCGGGTCCGGGCCAGGTGCCGGACCCGCAGCGCCAGCTCGGCTTGGCGGGTCGGTCCCAGCATCGAGCGGGCGAACACGCCGTACGCGGGCAGCATTCGCCGGCCGGCCCACAGCCCGAGTGCGGTTATCGCCAGACCCAGCGGGATGGCCAGCCACGCGGTAAGGCTGCCGGGGTGAAGCGGGATGGCCAGCCAGTGGATGAGGCCCTCGGAGTGCGTCTCGGCCGGCAGAGCGGGACCTGGAGCAGACGGCGCCGCAGGGGCCGCCGGCGCTGGAAGATCCGGCGCCCGCGACCCGGTTGGGCCGAGCGCGACCATGGCCCCCAGCCCATAGAGCACCAGCCCGGCCGGCGCGGCGACCAGAACGCAGCCCCCGCATGCGTTCACGGCCGTCCACAGCAGGTCCCGCCAGGTTGCCGGGTCGGCCAGCAGCCGGCCGGTCCACCGCCGGAGCCGCGACCAACGGCTGGTCTGCTCGCCGCCCGGATCCGGCCGGTACGGAACGGCGATGGGCACCCCCGACCACTTCCCGGCCAGCCGCCTGGTCAGCCCGGCCACCCAGCGCACGCCCAGCACGCCGCAGGGCACCAGCGTGACCGCCACGCCCAGCCACACGACGCCATGGTCACCGCCGGGCAGCGCCCCACCGTAGGTCAGCACGGCCAGCACCAGGGCCGGAGCCGCCAGCAGGGCGGCGGCCCCGGCCAGCGTCAGCCCGCTGAACGCCAGGCAGAATGCCAGCCCGCGGGCAGCGGCAACCAGGCCCCCGCCCATCCAGGACAAAGGTCCACGCCGAGGGATCTGTGCGCCCGGGGTCGTCGCTGTGCCGCTCACTGCTGATCTCCTTGGCCGGGGTCACTCCCGTTCAGTGTGCCGGGCACGTGGTCGAGCCCACAGTGCTGCTGAACCCTCAATCGGAGGTGTACCTGGATACACCTCGCAGACGCCTCTCAGCCGTATGTCGTCATCAGTCGGCCGCTACCTACCGTGGTCGGCATGCTGCGAGGCCGCGGGCCGGACAAGCAGTATCGGCGCCGCTGTGCGCTTTCCGATTGCACGCTGACCGCAATGCGAAGGAATGAACCATGACCCACACCACTTCGGTACTGCGCACCCGCGGGTTGCGCAAGGAGTTCGGCAAAGCCACGGGACTGGTGCGCGCCGTCGACGGTGTCGATTTGGATGTCGCACCGGGCGAAATGGTGGCCGTGATGGGCCCCAGCGGCTGTGGGAAATCCACCCTGCTGCATCTGCTCGGCGGGCTTGAACGGCCCACCGATGGTGAGATACGGCTGGCCGGATGCCGTCTCGATCAGATGAGCGAGAAGGCCCTGGCTCGGCTGCGGCGTGAGGCCGTCGGCTTCGTCTTCCAGGCCTTCCACCTCATCGACGAGCTCAGCGCGGTGGAGAACGTGGAGTTGCCGGCACTGCTGGCCGGCCGCTCGCCGCGGGCGGCACGAGCACAGGCCATCGATCTGCTGGAACGGGTCGGCATGGCCGACCGGGCCGGGTTTCTGCCCTCGGCGTTGTCCGGCGGTCAGCGCCAGCGGGTCGCGGTGGCCCGCGCGCTGAGCAACAAGCCGCTCGTCGTCCTCGCCGACGAACCCACCGGCAATCTGGACAGCGCCGCGACACTGGACGTACTTCAACTGTTCGGCAGCCTGCACAGGGCCGGGCAGGCGCTGATCATCATCACCCACGACTCGCGCATCGCCGCCACCGCGGAGCGACTGATCTCGATGCGCGACGGCGCCTTCGTGGACGAGACCAGAACGATGGGCCTCATCAGCGGCAACCCCGGCGCTTTCGCCGGGCTGGAGGGCTGACGCAGTGGGCCGCATCCTGCTCATTCTCCGCCTCGCCATCCGAGACCTGCGGCGACGCCCGGTCGAGGCGGTGTTGATGATCCTCGTGATCGGGGTCGCCACCACCACACTGACCATCGGGCTCGCCCTGTATGGGGTGACCGACAAGCCGTACCAGCAGACCCGGGCGGCGACGGCCGGGCCGGACGTGGTGGCGAGCCTCCCGGCTGGGCCCGGCCAGTCCGCCGTCGTCGACGCGCTGATCCACGCTTCCGGCGTCACCGGCCACAGCGGGCCGTATCCGCTCGCCTTCACCGTGATCGGGGCACGGGGCCGTACAGCAGACGTCATGGCAGAAGGGCGCGACCTGGCGCCGGCCTCGATCGACCAGCCGAAACCGACGCAGGGCAGTTGGGTGCGCGACGGCGGTGTGGTGATCGAGCGCAGCTTCGCCGACGCGCTCGGCGTTCACGTCGGCGATCAGGTCACCCTGGGTGGCCGCTCATTCCGGGTCGTCGGGATGGCGGTCACCGCCGGCCTTCCGGCTTACCCCGGAGGCCTCTGCAGCATGGGCTGCGCCAGCATTCCGGCGTCGTTGCTCCATTCCTCGAGGTTCCCCACTCCCGGCCTGGTCTGGCTCACCAAGCCGGCTGCCACGGCTCTTGCCACATCAGCGGGGTCCCTGTCCTACCTCCTCAACCTGAAGCTGGCCAATCCGGCCCAGGCCCAAGCGTTCGCCATCGCCCACAACGCCAACTGGTCTCCGACCGAGCCGATCCTGTCACCGTGGCAGAGGATCCTTGACGTGGACAACCTGGTGGTGGAGAACGCGCAGCAGGCCATGCGGATCGGCGGCTGGCTGTTCGGCCTGCTCGCGGTCGCCGGCCTGGCCGTGCTGGTCGGCCGCCGAATGGTGGAGCAGACCAGGCGGGTCGGACTGCTCAAGGCGGTCGGCGGCACGCCGGGGCTCGTCGCCTCCGTGCTCCTCGCCGAGCATCTGGTTCTGGCCCTGGCAGCGGCAGCGGTCGGGCTGGTGGCCGGATGGCTGGCCGCCCCGCCGTTCGCCAGGACCGGTGCCGGCCTGATCGGTACCCCGGGCGCGCCGTCGCTGACCGTGTCCGCGATCGTGCTCATCCTCGCCGTAGCACTGGCGGTGGCGCTGGCCGCAACGCTCGTTCCCGCCATCCGAGCCGCCCGCACCAGCACGGTCAGCGCACTGGCCGACGAGGCCCGCCCGCCACGGCGCAGAGCCTGGTTGATCGCCGTCTCGGCACGACTGCCCGTCCCCATGCTTCTCGGCTTGCGGCTGACCGCCCGCCGGCCACGCCGCGCCGTCCTGAGCGCGCTCAGTGTCGCCATCACCGTCACCGGGATCGTCACGATCCTGGCCAACGATTCCTATCTGGCCCGTCACTTCTCCCACGATGTAGACGATCCGCGGATCGACCGGATCAACCAGCTGATGGCGATGATCACGATCATGTTGGTCGTTCTCGCGACCATCAACATGATCGCCGTCACCTGGGCGACGAAGCTCGACGCCAGGCGTTCATCGGCACTGTCACGCGCTCTCGGCGCGACCCCCGGACAGGTCAGCGCAGGACTGTCCGCGGCACAGCTGCTCCCCGCGCTGCCGGGTGCCGTCGTCGGCATCCCTGTAGGCATCTACCTGTGCGATATCTTCAGACACGGAGTTCTCACCATCCCCTCGCCAGGGTGGCTGCTCCTCGTGTTGCTCGGAACCCCGCTTGTGGTGGCAGGGCTCACCGCCATCCCATCCCGCCTCGGCGCCCACCGCTCCGTGGCGGAGATCCTCCGATCCGAGCTCGCGTGAGCATCAAGCCGGTGAACGTTCCGGCACCACTAGCAGAGCGCCAGGGCTGTATGGATCAGGTGCAGGTGGGTGAACGCCTGAGGGAAGTTGCCCAGATGGCGCGCCTGGACGAAGTCGTACTCCTCGGAGAGCAGGCCCACGTCGTTGGTGAGGGCCAGCAGCCGCTCGAACAGGACCATGGCTTCGTCCTTGCGGCCGACAAGGTTGAGCGCTTCGGCCAGCCAGAAGCTGCAGGCGAGAAAGGCACCTTCGGCTCCGGGCAGGCCGTCGATGTGGTTGCTTTCGGAGATCGGATAGCGCAGCACGAAGCAGTCGGACATCAGCTCACGTTCGATCGCGTCGATCGTGCCGGTGACCCGGGGGTCCTCAGGGGGCAGGAAGCCGACGATCGGGATGAGGAGCAGCGCCGCGTCGAGTTCGCGAGAGCCGTACGACTGGGTGAACGTGCCGCGCTCGCGGTCGAAGCCCCTGTCGCAGACCTCGGCGTGGATCCGGTCCCGCATGGCCCGCCAGCGCTTGAGGGGACCGGTGTGGCCGAGCTCTTCGATCGCCCGCACCTGCCGGTCTGCCGCCACCCACGCCATGACCTTGGAATGGACGAAGTGCCGCCGCGGGCCGCGTACCTCCCACAGGCCCTCGTCGGGCTGGGCCCAGCTGTGCTCCAGGAAGTCCATCAGCCGGCAGACGATGGTCCAGGCGTAGTCGTGAGGCGGCATCCCCAGCTTCCGGGCCCGGTAGAAGCAGTTGAGCACCTCGCCGTAGACGTCGAGCTGAAGCTGGCCGGCGGCGCCGTTGCCGATCCGCACCGGCCGGGAGCCTTCGTACCCGGGAAGCCAGTCGAGCGTCTGCTCCGGCAGGCGCCTTTCGCCTGCCACGCCATACATGATCTGGAGGTCCTCCGGGCGGCCCGCGATGGCGCGGAGCAGCCAGTCAAGCCAGGCGCCGGCCTCGGTGACGTATCCGGATTCGGTCAGGGCGTCGAGTGTCATCGCGGCGTCGCGCAGCCAGCAATATCTGTAGTCCCAGTTACGCACCCCGCCGAGATGCTCGGGCAGCGACGTGGTGGGAGCCGCCACGATGCCGCCGGTCGGGCTGTAGGTGAGCGCCTTGAGCGTGATGAGGGAGCGGACCACGGCGGCGCGGTGGCGGCCCGGGAGCCAGCAGCGGGAGACCCACTCCTCCCAGAACAGGTTGGTCTCGGTGAGTTGCTCGCCGGGATCGATGCCGCGGGGTTCCGGCTGGTGCGAGGGGTGCCACGTGAACACGAACGACCGGCGTTGCCCTGCGGCGATCGTGAAGGCGCCGGTGTGGCGGTCGCCGCTGCCCTCCAGGTGGAGGGGAGTGGCGATCCAGACCGAGTCGGGCCCGCCGATGGCGTGGAGTCGGCCGTCGAAGCGGCGGGCCCAAGGGACGATCCTGCCGTAGTCGAACCGGATGCTGATCTCTGCGGTCATGTCCACCGTCCCGGACACGCCCTCCACGATCCGGACCAAGGAGGGGTTGACGTGCCGGGGAGGCATGAAGTCGATGACCTTGACGGTCCCCGTGGAGGTCTCCCATATGGTCTCGAGGATCAGCGTGTCGTCGACGTACGCGCGCCGCGTGGCCATCTCATGTCCGGTGGGGGCCAGCCGCCAGAACCCGTTGGACTCGTCACCGAGGAGCTTGGCGAAGCATGCGGGGGAGTCGAACCGGGGAAGGCAGAGCCAGTCGATCGATCCGTTGCGACCGACGAGGGCGGCTGACTGCGTGTCCCCGATGAGGGCGTAGTCCTCGATCCGCATGTTGACCACGCTACTCGCCGTGGAAGGGACAGCCTCGGACAGGCCGTGGCGGGTCGGCCGGCAGCCGTCGTCACCTGTGGGGGGAGCGGGCCAGGGCCCCCGTAGCGGGGTCAGGGTTCCGCGTGCCGGTCGAGGCCGAGCGTGGCGATGAGGTCTTCGTGGAGCTCGAACCAGACGCGATGGCAGGAGTCCACGTCGGTGTGGTCGACCCAGGCGCCGTCCCCGGCTTGGGCGCGCCCCAGGGCTGTGGTGAATCGTGTGTCATATCCGCTAAACCGCGTGAGGACGCGGCCGAGCCGGTCTGCGAGTGGGGTGAGCGCCCGGTCGACGCAGGCGAGCTCATGCAGCACTCCTGCGTCCCAGGCGGGATCGGAGTGGTCGTTGACGGCGAGCCGATCGCCGGCGGTGGGCCGGAGTTGCCAGTCGGTGCAGGCTTGCAGCAGGAGGGCGTTCAGCGGGAGGAACCTGCGGTAGACGTCCCGGACCTCGTCGGCGGCGCCGACGCGGGTGAGCTCGGCCGCGAGCAGGCGCTCGTTCTCGGTCCGGCCCGGTTCGGTCAACGACCAGCCTCCGGTGCCGGCGAAGGCGGTGTGCTCGACCCAGCCATGTGCCTCGGCGTCGCGCAGCACCTCTTTCGTCGTGTCCGCGTCGAGTCCGTACCGACGAGCGATCACCGGAGTGTCCGCGAACCCGGTGATGCGAACGGCGTGCAGGACCAGGAGGCTGAGCGGAGAGTCCCGCGTCACGAGTCGGCGTCCTGTCGTGCCGCCAGGCGGGTGTAGTGCTGCTGGCATGCCTGCGGGGAGTTGAACCCCATCACGTGCGCCATCTGTGCCCAGGTCAGACCTGCGCTCCGGGCGATGAACAGCAGGGCGGATTCGAGTCCTTCGACTTCGGCTCGTGCGGCGGGCAGGAGGGCGAGCGCGCTCAGGATGTCCTCCGGGTCCAACTCGGCGTTGCGCCAGACGGCGAACTGCGCGAGGTCGACCGCCGACAGTGGGGCGGGTAAGGGGCGCCAGGGGCGGGCCTCGAGCTCATCTGCGCCCAGGCTCAGAAGACGTTCGCGCGCGTCCCGCTCACGCTGGGCCTGGACGTGGTCGGCGTGCACGCCGTGAGCCATGTCGTGCTTGCGATCCATGCGCCTCAGGATGCACAATCAACAAATTGTTGTCAATCTTCTGTTGAAAGGTGGGGTGGGTGATCGTACCCCTCATGGAGGCTGTCGCCGATACCTGCGGGGGCAAGGCCGGCGCACTCGGCGCGTTGCTCCGTGCGGGTCTGCCGGTCCCTGACGGCTTCGTCGTCCCGTTCGCCGCCTACCTCGCCGCTGTCCGCGACCTGGACCTCGGGCGGTTCGCCGGAGAGCCGGACGACGTCGATGCGGTGCGGCGGACGATCGAGACCCGCCCGGTCCACGGGGCCGTGATCGACGCGCTGGGACGCGTGCTCGACGAGATCGGCGGCCCACCCGTGGCGGTGAGATCATCGGCAGCGAGGGAAGACACCGGTCAGGCGTCGGCGGCCGGTCAGCACGAGAGCTTCCTCGCCGTGCACGGAGTCAGTGCGGTCGCCGAGGCCGTGCGTGCCTGCTGGGCCTCGCTGTTCTCCCCGCGTGCCATCGCCTACCGGGCCGCCTCCGGCCGCGCCGACCAAGCGTCCGACGATCTTTTGATGGCCGTCATCGTGCAACGCCATCTGGACGCCGAGATGTCCGGGGTCATGTTCACACCCGCGGCCCCGGACGACGCGACCCGGATCGAGGCGTCCTGGGGCCTCGGCCCCAGCATCGTCGAGGGCAGGGTCACCCCTGACGCCTACCGCGTCGCCGAGGACGGGTCAGTCGCCCGCACCGTCGCAGACAAGCGGAAGCGCCTTGACCGGCGCGGCACGCGGCTCGTCATCCGCGACGTGCCCACCGCCGCCCGGAACCAGCCGACGGTTGACGACGCGACCGCCGCGCGGCTGGCCAGGCTGGGCGAACAGATCGCTGCCGTACTCGGCGGACCGCAGGACATCGAGTGGGCGATCGCCGACGGCCGCACCTGGATTCTGCAAGCACGGCCGGTCACCGCCGCACCCCCGCCACCGACATCGCATTCCGGCGCCTCCGACATCCCAGCCGCCACACTCACCGGAACGCCAGGCAGCCACGGGACCGTGACCGGCACCGCGAGGATCGTCCGTGGTCCCGGCGACTTCGCGCGCGTGCGCCCGGGCGACATCCTCGTCTGCCCCTTCACCGACCCTGCGTGGACGCCGCTGCTGCGCATCGCCGCCGGCGTCGTCACCGAAACCGGAGGCGTGCTCTCGCACGCCGCGATCGTCGCTCGAGAGCACGCCATCCCCGCCGTCCTCGGCATTCCGAACGCGACGAGCAGGCTCCGCGACGACACCGTCATCACCGTCGACGGCGCCACCGGCACCGTCACGGCGGCGAACGCGTGACCGATCGCTTCCGTCCCCGGGCGAAGCGTCCCGCCGCCGACCCCGCACGTACCGATCGAAAGGAGAGGGGAAACGGCCCGCACGGACCGCCCCTGACGACGCATGACAACTCGGCGCCTCTACCTGGCACGCCACGGCGCGGCCGACGCGTTCGGGGAACTCACCGACATCGGGCGCCGGCAGGCGGGCCTGCTGGGCGAACGGCTCGCCGGCGTACCGGTCGACGCCGTGTGGCACTCTCCGCTCCCACGGGCCGTAGCAAGCGCGCACGAACTCGCCCGTCATCTACCGAACGTGCCCGTAACCGAGGCCGCCGAACTCGTCGACCACGTGCCCTACGTTCCCGGCCCGGCCGAGACACCCCCGTCCTGGGCCGGCTTCTTCGACGGTTACGACGACACCGAGGCGGCCTCGGGCCACAGGCTCGCCGAGGCCCTGATCGCCCGGTTCGCGAAGGTCCCCGACCCGACCACGCAAGGGACCCGGCCCGACAGACACGAGGTCCTGGTCACGCACGCCTACCCGATCGCGTGGCTGGTGCGGCACGCACTGGACGCGCCGCCATCCCGGTGGCTCGGGTTGAACAGCGCCAACACCGCACTGACGGTGATCGAGTATCGCGACGGGCTGCCGCCCACGATCGTGATGTTCAACGACATGAGCCACCTCCCGCCCGACCTACGCTGGACCGGGTTCCCCGCAGGCATCCGGCCCTGAGGCAGCTCCTCCTGCTCGTACTGCCGGCGTGCCGGTCAGGCGCCCGGCGACGCGACCGACTCCCTGAGGCGGATGGGCATCGGCACGCGATGCACCTCGCCCTCCCCGCCGTCGTCCTCACGGTCACGGCCGATCTCCGTGAACAGCACGTCGACGGCCTTGCGGCCGAGCTCGTAGTGGGGGAGGGCCACCGTCGTCAGCTGGGGACGCATCCACGAGGCGATGGGGTGGTCGTCGAAGGACACGACGGAGACGTCGGCGGGCACCTTGAGCCCGAAGTCGTCGAGTGCCTGGTAGGCGCCCAGGGCGAGCCGGTCGTTGAAGCAGATCAACGCCCGCGGGCGCTCCTTCTGCAGCAGCGCCCGGGTCGCGGCGAGGCCGTACTCCGGTTGCCAGTCAGGGGTGACGTGGCCGCCCGCCGGTTTGACCCCCGCCTCGGCGAGCACCTCGCGAATGCCGATGAGCCGTTCGACGGCCGCGACACTTCCGCCCGCCGGGACGTTGCGCCGCCCGGGGCCGGCGCCGATCAGGTGGATGCCCTCGCGATGGCCGGCGTCGAGCAGAGCCCTCGCGGCGACGCGTCCGGCCTCGATCTCGTCGGGGATGACCGAGGGCAGCGGTGACGGCTGTTTGGGGAGCGCGTTGAGCAGCACGGCGGGGGCGACCGCCATGCCCTTCGGCACCCTGATGGTTCTCGTGTACATCGCGGCCAGGATGATCCCGTCCACCTGACGGTCGTGCATGGCCTGCAGGAGGAGCCGCTCGAGTTCGGCGTCCCCCTCCGTCTCACCGATGAACAGCATGAAGCCGCGCTCCCGCGCGGCCTCGAGTGCTCCTTTGATCATGTCGCCGGCGAGCCGGGACGTGGCGACCGTGTCCGAAACAAAGCCGATAGTCCGAGTTGTCCCAGTTCGCAGGCCTACGGATACGATGTTCGGCCGGTACTGCAACTCGGCCGCGGCCTTGAGGACGCGCTGCTCGACATCCTGAGAGATGCGCAACTCCCGGCCGCGTCCGGACAACGCGAGCGACGCGGTGGTCGGCGAGACGCCGGCGATCTTGGCGACATCCGCCAGCGTGACCCGTCGTGGGCTCACCGGATGACCTCCTGCGATGTGGGGGTTGACACCCCGCGACTCGTGTGATGAGACTATCGCACTGCTAATCCGATTTAGCAAACCTGAGTCCTGGGGCATCCGGTGTGTGCCGGCGAGTCCCCGAGCAATCAAGGAGACGCAGATGTCGCGTCGAACTCGCTGGAACGGGGCCGCGCTCGCGGTCGTGATGGGGGGGACGCTGGCGGCAGGCTGCGGGGCGCCCGGCGGCGACGCCCCCCAGCCGGAGGCCACCGGCGCGTCCCTGGCGGCCGCGCCGACCTGCGGCACGGCGCCGGTCACGCTGAACGCCTATGTCGAGACCGGCTTCCCCCTGCCGAAGGAGCTCAGCACCGAGTTCTCCAAGCAGCACCCCAACGTGAAATGGAACATCCGCGAGGACCAGTTCGCGGTGATCACCCAGAACGCGCCGCGCGTCCTCGCCGACGATCCGCCGGACCTGATGCGGCTTCCCCAGGTGTCGGAGCTGGTGAAGAACAACCTGCTGAAGAACCTCGACGGCTACGCGAAGGCGTTCGGCTGGGACTCCTGGCCGGCCTCCCAGCTGGAACAGATGCGCATGGTCCCCGGCGGGAAGACCCGCGGCGAGGGCTCGCTGTACGCCATGGGGCTGAACTTCAGCATGACCGGCGTGTTCTACAACACGAAGCTCGCCGCCAAGATCGGCATGTCGTCCCCGCCGGCCACCCTGGCCGAACTGGACGACGCGCTCGCGAAGGCCAAGAGCGCGGGCATCACTCCGATCGCCCAGTTCAACGGCGGGGCCACCGGCGGTCTCGCCTTCCCTCTGCAGGACCTCATGGCCGCGTACGGTCCCGCAAAGCCGATCAACGACTGGATCTACCAGAAGCCGGGCGCCACGATCGACACCCCCTCCAACCTCCAGGCGACGCAGCACCTGGAGAAGTGGATCAAGGCCGGGTACTTCTGGAAGGACGTCAACGCCGTCGACTACGCGACGATGATGAGCCGCTTCATCAAGGGCGAGGGCCTGTTCATGTTCAACGGCGACTGGGAGTCGGGGAACCTCGACAAGCAGATGCCGGGCGAGGTGGGCTTCTTCCTGATGCCGCCGGCGCAGCAGGGCGGCAAGCAGGCCGCGATGTCGGCGCCCCTCACCTACGGGATCAGCTCCAAGGCGAAGAACGCCGACTGCGCGGCGTTCTTCCTCAACTGGGTGGCCACCGACCCGAAGGCGCGTGAGATCGGCGTGAAGGTCGGCGGGTCGCACCCGATGGGCCCGGCGGACGCCCCCATGCCGGAGGTGGCGAAGGACACGGTCACAGCGAGCACCTTGGAGGCTGGGGCGAAGATCGCCGAGGACAACGGCTCGATGGACTTCATCGCCAACGCCACCGGCGCGATCTACGCCAAGAGCTGGACGCCCCAGTTGCAGAAGCTGGTCGCCGGGCAGCAGACCCCCGCGGAGCTGCTGAAGTCGGTGCAGAGCGACTACACGAGCCAGGTCGGGGGGAGCTGAGCACCGATGACACGGCCGACTCCCGACAGCGCGGTCGATCCCCCCGCGACCCGCCCCGGGCCGGCAGCCGTGACGAGGAAGCGGAGCCCCGCCCGCGCGGCGGGGTTCCGCACGCCGAGTTGGGTCGGCTGGCTGTTCGTGGCTCCGGCGCTCATCGTCTACGCGGTCTTCGTCCTACGGCCGATAGCCCTCACCGTCCAGTACTCGCTGTACCGCTGGGACGGCATCGGCCCGTCCACCTGGGCCGGGCTGGGCAACTACGCCAGGGTGTTCACCGACCCCGACCTGTTCGCCTCCATCCTCAACGCGATCAAGCTGATCGTCTTCTTCAGCGTGATCCCGGTCGTGCTGGGCCTGGCGATCGCGTCGACGATCCGCCGGATCGCCGCGAGCCGGCTCGCGCTGGTGGCGCGCACGGTCCTGTTCCTGCCGCAGGTCATCCCGCTCGTCGCCGCCGGCATCGCCTGGAGCTGGCTGTTGTCGTCGACCGGACTGGTCAACCAGCTGCTCACGTACGCCGGGCTCGGCGGCGTGGCACGCGCGTGGCTGGGCGACTTCTCCACGGCCCTGCCGGCGGTCGGCGTGATCGGGGCGTGGGTGCTGCTCGGCCTGTGCACGATCCTTCTCCTGTCCGGCATGAGCAAGATCGACCCGGCGCTGTACGAGGCGGCCCGGATGGACGGAGCGGGGCCGCTGCGCGAGTTCGTCTCGATCACCGTGCCCAGCCTGCGCCAGGAGATCGGCGTCTGCGTCACGGTGACCGTGATCGCGGCTCTGGCGAGCTTCGACATCGTCTACGTCTCCACCCAGGGCGGACCGGGGAACGCGACCATGGTCCCCGGGCTGGAGATCTACTACCTGGCCTTCTCGGAGCGGCAGGTGGGCATGGCGTCCGCACTGGCCGTCGTGCTCATGGTGCTCGTCCTCGTCGTCGCCCTTCCCATCCAGTGGCTCACCAAGGACAGGTCCTCATGATCGTTGGACGTCGAGAGACCTGGACCGGAAGGCTGCTGCTCGTCCTGCTGATGGCGGTCACGCTCATGCCGTTCGTCAGCCTGTTCGTCACCGCCCTGCACCCGTCCGGCAGCTACCCCTCGGGCCTGGAGTGGCCGCGCGATCCGCAGTGGGGCAACTTCGTCAAGGCCTTCCAGGCCGCGCGGATGATCGAGCTGGTGAAATCGAGCACGCTCATCGTGCTCGGCGTGGTTCCCGTCTCGCTGCTCCTCGGGATGTTGGCGGGTTTCGCCATCGGTCACCTGCGGATGGCGGGACGGAATCTGGTGTTCCTCGCGTTCGTTCTCGGGCTGACGCTGCCGTTCGAGGGCATCATCACGCCGCTGTACTACCAGGTGCGCGACATGGGGCTGCTGAACACCCGGTGGGCCATCATCCTGCCGCTCATCGGGCTGTTCATGCCGTTCGCGGTCTTCTGGATGCGGGCGCACTTCGTCAACATGCCCGACGAGCTGTCGGAGAGCGCGCGGATGGACGGCGCGAACGTGTGGCAGCTCTTCTGGCGCATCCACGTCCCGCTGGCCATGCCGGCGCTGTCGTCCCTGGCGATCCTGCTGTTCCTGTGGACCTGGAACCAGTTCCTCCTGGCGATCGTCCTCGTCGACGACCCGTTGAAGCGGACGATGTCCGGGGCCCTGGGCGCCTTCCAGGGGCAGTGGGGAACCGACATGCCACTGCTGTGCGCGGGGTCGCTGCTGATCCTGACCCCCACACTAGTGATCTTCCTCGTCTTCCAGCGCCGCTTCGTCACGGCTCTGCTCCAGGGCTCCCTGAAGGGGTGACGCGCGTGGACGCAGCCGCCCCGGTCTACGGGGGGATCGAAGCGGGCGGGACGAAGTGGGTGTGCGCGGTGGCCGACGCCGGCGGAGACGTTCTCGCCACCGAAGTGATCCCCACGAGCACGCCGGAGACGACCATCCGCGCCGCGGTGCGGTTCTTCGAGGACCGTCGGCCGCTCGCCGCGCTCGGCATCGGCACCTTCGGCCCGGTGGATGTGCGACCGGGTTCGCCGACGTACGGCCGCCTCCTGGCCACGCCCAAGCCGGGCTGGGCGAACGTCGACGTCGTCTCCCCTTTGCGCGCCGCGCTGGGCGTACCCGTCCGCCTGGACACGGACGTCAACGTCGCGGCGCTGGGGGAGTGGCGGCGGGGAGCGGGCGCGGGGCTCGGCACGTTCGCGTACATGACCGTGGGCACCGGCGTCGGCGTGGGAGCGGTGGTGAACGACGGACTCCTGCACGGACTTCTGCACCCTGAGTTCGGCCACATCCGCGTCCCCCACGACCCGGTCAGGGACCCGTTCGCGGGGAGCTGTCCCTTCCACGGCGACTGCCTCGAAGGGCTCGCGTCGGGTGAGGCGATGCGCCGGCGATGGGGGCGTCCGGCCGAGCACCTGGACGACCCGTCGGCCTGGGAACTCGAGGCCGAGTACGTCGCCCTCGCCGTCATGAACCTGACCTACGCCCTGTCGCCCGAGCGGATCGTCGTGGGCGGGGGCGTCGCCAAGCACCCCGCGCTGCTTCCGGCCGTGCGGGCGCGGCTGCTCACCCTCGCCGCCGGCTACCCGGGGGCGCCGGTGCCCGCCGGCCCCGCGGCCATGGAGGAGTACGTCACCGGCCCCTCCCTCTGCGACCGCTCGGGAGTGGTCGGAGCCGTTGAACTCGCACGCGCGGCGCGGCCCGAATCGACCGTTTTCTGTGACGCGCCGGGAAACGCCCGGCGCGACTGAGTTGGAGGTTCTTCGAATGGCTCCATGGGGGCGGCGAGGTGGCACGCCCGGACCGGAGACCCGGTCCGGCGCGTACGAGGCGCTCGCCGGAGGACGGCGACGTGACGGGGGGACCGCGTGAACGGCGAGCCCGCACGCTGGACGCGGCGGCACCTCGCCGCGCCGGTGGGTGACGCGGCGACGACGGCACCGGTCATGGGCCTTCAGGCGCCGCCGCGCGTGCTGCCCCACGACGACGTCTGGGATCTGTGGCCGATTCAGGAGGAGGACGGCTCGACGTCCGTGGTGCGGGGCCGCGAGCTGTGGATGGCGCTTTCCGCACCCGCCCTCGGCCACCCCGAGGAGCGTCACGACCGCGCCCGCCTCCGGCTGCTCGCCAGGGACGGCGACGGCTGGACCGACCTCGGCCACGCCTTCGCCGACGGAGCCTCGCCGGGCAGCCGCGAGTGGTCGGGATCGGCGGTCCGCAGACCGGACGGCACGGTGTCGGTGTTCTACACGGCCGCGGGCCGGCGAGGGGAGGCCCGGCCGACGTTCGCCCAGACCGTCGTCGAGGCCCGCGCCCGGCTGGTGACCGATGACGGCCGGATCCTGCTGGACCAGGCCGCCGAGCACCGGGAGGTCCTCCGCTCGGACGGCGTGACGTACCTGCCGGCCGACGAGGTCGAGGGAGGGCCCGGGCGGATCAGGGCCTTCCGCGATCCGGGTTGGTTCCGCGACCCCGCCGACGGGCGTGAGTACCTGCTCGTCGCCGCGTCCGTCGCGGCGTCCGCCGACGCGGACCACGCCTTCATGGGCGCGGTGGCCCTCGCCGCCGCGACACCGGGCGGCTGGTCGCTGCGGCAGCCTCTCCTCGTGGCCGACGGAGTCAACCACGAGATCGAACGGCCGCACATCGTGGTGCACCGGTCGTCGTACTACCTCTTCTTCTGCACGCATCGTCACTCGTTCCACCCGCTGGGAAGCGCGCCCACAGGGCTCTACGGCTTCGTCGCCCCCAGCCTCACCGGGCCGTACACGCCGCTCAACGGCTCGGGGCTCGTGCTGCGCAACCCCGCGGAGGAGCCCGACCAGGCGTACGCCTGGCTGGTCCTGCCCGACCTGAAGGTCGTGAGCTTCCTCAACTACCGCTCCACCGGAGGGCCGGACCCGTGGACGGCCGAGCCCGCGGAGGCGAGGGCCGCCTTCGGCGGGACGATCGCGCCCGTTCTCGAACTCACCCTGCACGAGGACGCCACCTCTGAGGTCGTTCCCGTGTCGACGGGAGCAGGGCGTTGAGCACGTCGCGCGGCGCGGCGGCGGGAGTGCTCGGGGCGGCCACCGTCGCGGCCTCGGTGGCGGCCTCGGCGGCGCGTCGTCACCACACACTGTCTGCCGTCGCGCCGGAGCTGAGGACACCGGCGCTGTGGCTGCCGCGCCCGATTATCGGCAAGCTGAGCCTGACCCTCGCCCGGCGGCGCTCGCGCCGCACGACGGACCCGGTCGCGGGAGTGGCGGTCACGCGGCACGACGTCCCCGGCGGACAGGACGCCTTCGTGTACGAGTCGCCGGGGCCCCGGCGCCCCGGCGGGGCGCTGCTGTGGATCCACGGGGGCGGCACGATTCTCGGCCATCCCGAGAGCGACCACGAACTGTGCAGCCGCATCGCCCGCGACCTGCGGATCGTGGTGGTGAGCGCACGCTACCGGCTCGCTCCGGAGCACCCCTTCCCCGCCGGGTTCGACGACTGCTTCGCCGCGCTGCGCTGGCTGCACGACGCCGCCCCCGCACTCGGCGTGGACGCTGCGCGCGTCGCGGTGGGCGGAGCGAGCGCCGGCGGCGGGCTGGCGGCCTCGGTCGTGCAGAAGGCGCACGATCACGGGCTTCCGGTGGCGTTCCAGATGCTCCTCTACCCCATGCTGGACGACCGTACGGCACTGGTGCGCGACCATCGGGGACGCGGCAGGATCGGATGGACGCCGCGCTCCAACACCTACGCCTGGAGCTGCTATCTCGGTCGCGGGCCGCGCGTCGCCGAACCCCGCCCCTACGCCGCGGCGGGCCGCCGGGAGGATCTCCGCGGCCTACCGCCCGCGTGGATCGGCGTCGGCGACCTCGACCTGTTCTACTCGGAGAACCTGCGCTACGCCGAACGGCTGAGGGCGGCCGGCGTGCCGGTCGACCTCGTCGTCGAGCCCGGCATGTACCACGGCGCCGACTTCGACCACCACGCGACCGTGCCCTCCATGCGCGCGTTCCGCCAGGGCATGCTCGACGCTCTGGCCGCAGGGCTCACGGTCGGCCCGGCGACCGGGCGGTCATGAGGGAGCAGCGGCATCAGTGCGTTCAGCCGGGCGCTCGGCAGCGCCGCGGCGAGTCGCCCAG
Source organism: Microbispora catharanthi (assembly GCF_006334915.2). GTDB lineage: Bacteria > Actinomycetota > Actinomycetes > Streptosporangiales > Streptosporangiaceae > Microbispora > Microbispora catharanthi. The sequence goes on along the minus strand of NZ_VDMA02000021.1, from coordinate 122,318 downwards.
AGATAGACCAGCGCGCCGATGAACAGCACGATCGAGGTCCACTGGTTGATCCGCAGCCCCAGGAGCGTCACCGCGTGGTCCACTCCGCCCACCGGGTCGATCCGCAGCCCTTCGATCCAGAACCGCCCGAACGTGTAGCCGGCGACGTAGAGGGCGAACAGGCGGCCGTGGCGCAGCGTGAACCGCCTGCCGGCCAGGATCAGACCGAAACCGAGCGCCGCGTCCCACAGCGACTCGTACAGGAACGTCGGGTGGTAGAGCACCCCCGGCTCGCCGCCGTGCGCCTGGTCGATCTCCAGGCCCCACGGCAACGTGGTCGGACTGCCGTACAGCTCCTGGTTGAACCAGTTGCCCCAGCGGGCGATCGCCTGCCCGAACGCGATGCCGGGCGCGACCGTGTCGGCCACGGCGGCCAGAGACATCCCCCGGCGGCGGCAGGCCAGCCACACGCCCACGCCTCCCAGGGCGACCGCGCCCCAGATGCTGAGCCCGCCTTCCCAGATGAACAGCGCCCGGTAGGGCTCCTTGACCGCGCGGGGACCGAAGTAGGTCTGCCAGTCGGTGATGACGTGGTAGAGGCGAGCACCGATCAGGCCGAAGATCACTGCGGGGACCGCGATGTCGCTGATCGCGCCCTTCTCGCCGCCGTGGGCGCGCCAGCGGCGCTCGCTGAGCCAGGTGCCGAAGACGATCGCGACGATGAAGCACAATGCGTAGGCCCGGATCGGGATGAATCCGAGATACCAGACCCCTTGGGAAGGGCTGGGCATCGAGGCAAGGGGCATGCCGGTGAGGCTAGTCAACGTGAGGCCACTCGGCCGCCCTCGTGACCCGATCGCAAAGTGGCAGGGGGCGGAGCCCCCTGCGGCTCTTCCTTCTGATGCTTGGCGAACTGGACCGCGGTAAGGGACGGCTTGCCCCGGTTGCGGGTCTTGTACGCCGGAAAGGGCCCGGGGGTGGAGCCCGGTCGGGCGCCACCCCCGGTCATCCTTGTCGATCAGGCGACGGTGCAGGGGCTTCCGTTGAGGGTGAACGCGGTGGGCTTGGCGGCGTTGCCGGTGTGGGTGGCCTGGAAGCCGATATCAGTGGAGGCTCCAGGGGCCAGCGAGCCGTTGTAGCTGACGTTCTTCGCGGTGACCTGTCCGCTGGTGGGGGAGTAGGTGGCGTTCCATCCGTTGGTGATGGTCTGTCCGCTGGGGAGGGTGAAGACCAGCGACCAGCCGTTGACGGCCGAGGAGCCGGTGTTGGTGATGGTGAAGTTCTCGGTCAGGCCGTTGTTCCAGGCGTTGACGGTGGCGCTGACGCGGCAGGCGCCCGATCCGGCGCTGGGCGACGGCGACGGCGACGGAGAAGGCGACGCCGACGGGGACGACGACGGGGACGCGGAGGGCGACGACGACGGGGAGGGAGAAGGAGAAGGAGACGTCGTCGACTGGAACTGGGTGAAGAACCTCCACACCTCTCCCGAGGTCCAGGTCCTGGCACCGCTGGTCGAGGTGGACCCGTCGTTCGGGGAGGGGGTGTGGTCCCCGTCGAACGCGGCCCAGACGACCGGGTATCCGGCCCGGCACCCCGAGTAGGTGGTGGTGATGTGCGTCAGGCTCCCCTGTGTGGGCTCTCGCGGGGTCATGGGGGTGCAGCCGTTGTTCGTGACGAACCTGTCACGTAGCGACCGTCCGTTGGAGATGTTGAGCACCGAGTCGTGGATGCCGTGAATTCCCATGTAGGCGACGGGCTGAGTGCCGCCGTTGCACCCGCTGAGCTGCGCGCCGGAGTAGACCGCGACCGCACGGAAGATCGTCGGACGGGCACACGCGACCGCGAAGCTCATCGCGCCGCCGTAGCTCCACCCCATGGCGAAGCGCTGCGTCGTGTCGACACAGAGATCGCCCTCGACCAGCTTCAGCACGTCGTCGGTGAAGGTCAGGTCTTCACCGTTGGTGTTGCCCCAGCCGTTGTTGATGCCCTGGGGCGCGATGAAGATCGTGCTGTTGTTCGAGAGCTGCTTGAGTCCGTAGTAGGCCCAGACGGCTCCGTCCGATCCGCCCGAGTCGACGATCTGGGCGGTGCCGTTCAACCAGTGGTACGCGAAGATCAACCGGTAGGGGTGGCTGTTGTCGTAGTTGTCGGGAATCCTCAGGATCCAGCTGCGATTCTTGCCGCTGGTCGTGATCGTCTGCGAACCGCTTCTCAGCGTCGGGGCCTTGCCGCATCCGGCGGTCGCCGCCGCGACGGCGCTGGCCGAGGACGGCGTGGTCGCACCGAGGCTGTCGCTCAGTGCCATGCGTCCCGTACTCAGGACGAGAAGCGCGGCGGCCGCGATAGCGGTAAAGATGGATCTCTGTCTCAACTTAACGCAACTCCCTTTGCCGTTCGAAAATCGACATACGTCGATAGGGAAGCAAGTGGTTTTTCCTTTATCCGGTGGGGCGCCCGCAGTCGGCATGTGCATGCCGGCCGAGCGGCCTCCCCGGACGGATTCGAACGCTAAGTGAGCCCACCGTCAGTCGACCCGGAGGAGCGCGGCGGCCGACCATCGTCGGCGTGCGCGTGCTCGCCCTTTTCCCTGCCGTGAAGAGCAAGGTGAGTTCAGAGGTCCGTCAGCGTTGGCATGGCGCCGGCCGCCTTCTCTCCTCGGCGGTCCTGATGGAGAACGGGGCGGAATCTCGAAATGCGCCTTCCGACCTGGTGAATACCAGATAGAAGGCCGCTTGTACCGGGCTCTGCCGATTCCGGCAAATTCCGCCCGGCATTGAGCCGACGACATGTTAGCGCTAACAGCGACGGGGGCGACCAAGTGCTCCTCTCTGCCGGGCGACTGGAGGTGGTGGTGAGGCGGAGCAAATATGAAGTCATGAGATCTGTCAAGGATCTCGCGTTCTCATCGAGAGCCCCTCGCCTCTGACCGTCCATTCCTTCGGTTCTGAACAGGGAAGAAGCCGCCGCTGCCATTGGCGCGGCGATGAAAATTACATGGTCGATGACTTTGCGCCGCCGGTGACGCGAGTGCCGGTTTGGGTGTCGGCACCCTCTATCGGCACTTCGCCGACAAGCAAGCGCTACTCGCGGCGATCACCGCCGCCGGTTCGAGGCGATGGCCACCCTCGCCCGCGCCGGTCGCCTTCGTGACGACTTCCGCGCCGATGACTTCGTCCTCAGGACCCGGGGCGGCGCGGGGACGGCCACGCGCCGCGATCGGGTGGAGACGGTCTGGGGAAAGAGCGCGGGCGTCTGCCGGGGCGATAACGGTGTCGTCAGCGGGCGAACTTCTCGATGGCGGCCGGGCTGACAGGGGTGAAGAAGTTGACGAGGTTGCCGTCGGGGTCACGCAACAGGAGCGACCGATTGCCCCAAGGCATCGTGGTGGGCTCCTTGACGAAGTCCTCGACGAAGCCGGACAGGTTCTGATGCACGCCGTCCACGTCGTCGACGAGGAACTCGATGATCACGCTGCGGTTGCCGGCCGGCCGGGCGGCGCCGGGGGCGAAGAGCGTGACGGTGCGGGTGCTGCCGATCGCGAGGGTGGCGGAGGCCGTCCTGAGCTCGGCGAAGTCCTCGCTGAACCGGCTGGCCTCCACCCCCGTGGCTCGCTCGTAGAAGTCCACGAGGCGCGCCACGTCGTCCGTGATGATGCGGATCGATACGAAGTCCATGGTGATCTCCCTGGGTCGTTGGGTCGTTCTCCGATGGCACACTAGGGCGGATACCGGACAGAAACCGCCCAGTATTGTCACTAGGTTGTGTGACGTGGCTCGACCTACTCATCGCGTTCTCACGCTGCTGGAGCTCCTGCAGTCGGGTGGCATTCGGACGATGGCCGAGCTCGCCGACCGGCTCGGCGTCGACGAGCGCACGGTGCGGCGTTACGTGGACCACCTGGTCGACCTCGACGTGCCCGTCGAGTCGGTGCGCGGCCGCTACGGGGGGTATCGGCTCGCCCCCGGATATCGCATGCCTCCGCTCATGCTGAGCGACGACGAAGCGCTCGCCGTGCTGCTCGGCCTGGTCGCCGGTCGCCGGGCAGGGTTGACGACGACGACGGACACGGCGAGTGAGACGGCGGCGGCCAAGATCCGGCGGGTCCTGCCCGAGCGGCTCGCCCACAGGCTCGGCACCGTGCTCGAATCCCTCGCCTTCACGGCTCCGCCCGGCGAGTTCGCCGCCCCGGACACCGCGGTCCTGCTCTCCGTCGCCGATGCGGTGCGCCATCGCCGGCCGATCTCGGTCAGGTACACCGCCGCAGACGGCCGGCGCAGCGAACGCACGCTGCATCCTTACGGACTCGTCGCTCATTCGGGCCGGTGGTACGTCACCGGTGCGGATCCCGCGATCGGCGAGGATCGAACCTTCCGGCTGGATCGCATCGCGGACGCGAGGACCCTGCCCGGTTCGTTCGAGCCGCCCGCCGGGCTCGATCCGGCGCAGCACGTCCTGTCAGGGTTCGCCAAGGCTCGGTATCGGCACGAAGTGGTCCTGCGGATCCAGGGGACGGTCGAGCAGATCCGCGTCCGGCTTCCCGCCGGCGTCGCGACCGTGGAGGAGTCCCCGTCCGAGGAAGGCGCGGATCCCGAGACCGAGGGCTGGCTCCGCGTCGAGTTGCGAGCGGAGCGGCTCGACTGGTTGCCTCCGGTGCTCGCGTCGCTCGACCGGCCGTTCGTCATCGAGCGACCGGACGAGCTCCGCGGCCTTGTCGCCGCGCTCGCGGACCGGCTCGCGGCCTCCGCCCGCAGGGTCCCGCCCGCGCCGGGCACAGTCGTCGCCTGAAGCGCAGCCCTACCTGCCGGCGGTGCCCTCCCAAGGCGTCGTACGGCTACCGCGGATTCGGCGTGAGTCGCGCGCGGAGGTGGCCCGGTGCTGCACGTCGCGGTAGCCGATTCAGGGAGACCACCGCGACCGTGAGCGCCGCGAACGCGGCGAGCACGATCCCCGTGGTCGAAAGTGCGCTCAACGTGCCGAAGACGGCCACGCCGATCGCGGTTCCCGCCTGGCGCGCCGCGTTCAGCGCCCCCTGCCCGGTCGCCGCCAGCTCGAGCGGTACGGCCGCGGACATGTCGGCGATGCACGCGGGGATCGCGAGCGGGCTGCCGGCGCCGATGAGAACCTGCACCGCGACGATCGCCCAGGTCGAGGTGCTTCCCATGGTCAGCAGCAGGCCGCCCAGCAGATCCAGGACCAACCCCGCGAGCATCACGGGGCGGGCGCCGAAGCGGACGACCAGCCGACCGGTGACCATCGGTATGAAGATCACAGGCACCGTCATCGGGAGGAAGGACAGCCCGGCCCGGAGCGGGGAGACGTCACGCACCATCCACTGGGTGAGGGTGAACAGCAGGCCGTAGAAGACGAGCTGGGAGACCACCGCGACGGCCAGGTCCGTGCGCACCCTGGCGAGCGCCGTCAGGGCGGGCGGGAGGACGGGCGCTCGGGTTCGCCGCTGAACCACGGAGAAGACCCCGAACGCGACCGCCGCGGCCGTCAGCGCGCCGAGAGGCAGTGGCCGAACCCAGCCCGATGTCCCCGCGTCCACCAGTCCGAACGTCAGCGCGGTGAGCCCGGCGACGGAAAGGAGCAGCCCGGCCAGGTCGAGTGGTCGTGGCGTACCCCCGCGATGGTCGCTCAGCCCACCGGAGGCCAGCAGGGTGAGCACCGCCACCGGCAGGTTCACCAGGAACACCAGCCGCCAGCCTCCGGCCGCCACCAGCGCACCGCCCAGAACCGGACCGCCCACGATGCCCAGTCCGCTGATCGACACGAGCGCGCCGATCTTCCTGGACCGGTGGTCGGGGTCCGGATACAGGGCGGCGAGCAGTGCCATCGAGGCCGGCACCAGCCCGGCCGCCGGCGCGCCGAGCAGCGCCCGGCCCGCGATCAGCACGCCCGCACTCGGCGCCGCGGCACAGACCAGTGAGGCGAGGGCGAAGCCGGCAAGCGCCACCCGGTAGACGCGGCGCGGCCCGAAGCGGTCGGCGATCGAGCCGGACGCGAGCAGCAGACCGGCCAGCACGACGGTGTACGCGTCCACGGTCCAGGGCAGCGACGCCGCGGAGGCATGCAGTTCCCGTCGCATGTCGGGCAGGGCCACATTGAGGACCGACGCATCCAGCCCGATCATGAAGCTGCCCGCCGCGATTCCCGCGAACTTGGTCCCCGCGTGCGGCCGCGCCGGCGGGAGAACCGTCATCGCCGATTCTCCGCCGGGGTCGGCCGGTCCGCCTGGACCGTGTCGGCCGGGATGTCGTACGTGTGCACGAAGGCGTCCGTGATCCGGGCGACCAGCTCTCGCCTGGATTCGGCGTCTCGTGGACCCTGCTGAATGGTGACAACTGGCATGACCCCAGTTCACGACGGAAGCACCCGCTCGAACGAGAAGCACTTCGCGCACGCCACGATCACGATTCGCGATCGTCGCGCACCACCGCCCGGCACGCCTCCACCAGCGGGCGCGCCCGCGTGGTCCCGCCTACGGCGAGCACTGTCGGAAGGGACAACGGGTAGGGCGAGCGCACGGGAAGGAACGCGACCCGCCCGCCTCGGAGTTGCCCGGCCGCCGCGGCGTAGATCACTGTCCATCCGTCGATCCCCGCGCCCAGGGCGGCCAGCGTGTCCTGCAGCGAGCTGTGCGGAGGCCCGGGAACGGGCTCGAATCCGGCGTCCCTGCATGCCTCGCGCACCAGAGCGACCAGCGGCGGATTGACCTCGCGGCCGACCAGGTACAGGGGTAGCCCGGCCAGCTCGGCCAGGTCGATCCCCGCGGACGGCACGTCCGCGACGGGATCGCCCGCCGCCTCGGCAGGCGGGTGATGGGCGGGAAGGGCGACCAGCAGCGGGTCCTGCCAGACAGGGATCAGCCGCACGCCGTCTGGCGCGGTGACGACGCCGCGGACGAAGGCGGCGTCCAACCGGCCGTCGGCGACTCGCCGCAGCCGTTCTTCCGGTGAGGCCGACAGCAGCTCCACCCGCGTCCCCGCGACCAGCCGTTCGAGTACCCGCTCGAGCCGCTGCCCCATGCCCCTGCTGGTGCCGACACGCAGCACGGTCTCCCGGCCGTCCGTGAAACGCTCGATCGTGGTCAGCGCCCGGCGTTCGGCGTCCAGCACCTCGCGTGCGGCGGGCAGGAACGCTTCACCCGCCTCCGTCAGCCGCACATGCCGCGGCGACCGGTCGAACAGCTCGACCCTCAGCTCACGCTCGAGCCGTGCGACCTGCTGGCTGACCGCCGACTGGACGATCATCAGCCGCTCGGCCGCACGTCCGAAGTGAAGCTCCTCGGCGACCGCGACGAAGTATTTGAGTTGCCGGAGTTCCATGATGCGCAGCGTAGGTGCGGCTTCGAGGTGCGCCGCCGCTCACCGGGCCGCGGCTGCCCGCAGATAGTCGTCGATCGCGGTGAAGGCGGCTGCCGGCTGTTCGATGTGCGGCAGATGGCCGGCCTCCGGAATCACCTCCAGCCGGCCGTTTCCGAAGGCGTCGGCGTAGGCGGCACCGTAAGCGGGGGTGACGATCCCGTCGCTTTCCCCCCACAGCAGGAGAGCGGGTACGTCGACGTGTCGCAGCCGGCGGAGCAGTTTGGGGTCGTGCATGTAGGGGTCGCCGGCCAGCGTGCGCATGGTGGCCATGTCGGCTGCCCGGCGCGCGAGTTGGTCGGCGGGAACGTCGGCCGGATCGGCGTAGAAGCGCTGCGAGTCGTGCCAGGCGTACTCGGCGACGCCGCGGGCGTCGAGGGAGAAGAAGTCGCGGATCGGCTGGCCGGGGATGTGCACGCCGACGGCGTCGATCAGCACCAGTCCGGTGATGATCCCCGCGGTGTCGCGTACGGCCATCTCGGCGGCGGTCCAGCCGCCGAGGGAGGAGCCGACGACGAGGACGTCGCGCAGTCCGAGCCGATGCAGGTAGTGCAGGTAGGCCAGGGCGAGGTCGTCTATGCCGGTGAGCCATGAGGGGCGGTGGGTGCCGTCCCAGCCGGGGTGCACCGGCGTGATGGTGTGCGTCGTCCGGCGAAGGTGCTGGGCGAGGCCGGCGACGGTTGCGGGGCCGCCGCCGCCGTGCAGGATCAGGGCCGGTCTGCCGGTTCCGGCCTGCGAAACCGTGAGGGACAGGTCGTCGTAGAGCGGGATGGTGTTCATGGGCCCAGCATAACTAAGGATGTTTATTTAAACTACCTTAGTCTCGTACTAGACTCATGCCGTGCATGGCGATCTGCAAGAACTCGGACGAGCGGTGAAGCAGGCCCAGTATCGGCAGCACCGGGCCCTGGAGAGCGGGCTCTCGGCGATCGGCGCGACGCTGGCCCAGTGGGACGCGCTCCGGGCGATGAGCCGTTCTCCCGGCGCGTCGGCCCGGGAGCTGGCCGCGGCGACCTTCCAGACCGAGCAGGCCTTCGGAACCCTCGCCGGGCGGCTGGTGGCCCAGGGGTGGATCGAGCGCCGGCCCGGGCGCGGCCGGCGCATCGAGCACCATCTCACCCCTTCCGGGGAGCGAGTCCTGGAAGCCGGGCACAAGGTCGCCGACGAGGTGCTCGCCAGGTGTTACATCCCGTTGTCGGACGGGGACCGCGAGACCCTGCTGGCCCTGCTCCAGCGCCTCATCGCGAAGGACGCGTAGTCTCCGGCTCCTGGTCGGCCCTCGGCGGAGATGCCCCGGACGGCGGCACGCCTCGGGGCATCTCCGGCGAGGATGTCTTCACGGCCCAGGGTCAGACGCCGGGGCGTACGGCGGCGAGGAAGCTGCTCCTCCAGTAACCGTTGAGCTTGTCGACGCTGACCACCGCGCCGCTGTGGGGGGCGCTGATCACCTTCTTGTGCCCCATGTACATGCCCACGTGGCCGCCGCCACTGGTGAAGATGAGGTCGCCGGGCTTGAGATGCGCCAGGGAGACCCTCTTCTTGACGGCGTCGAGCATCGACCACGTCGTGCGCGGCAGCTTGACGCCGGCCTTGCGCCAGGCGAACTGGACCAGCCCCGAGCAGTCGAACGCCCGTGGGCCCGTAGCGCCCCATATGTACGGATCGCCGAGGTGCTTCTTCGCCACCTTGATGGCGTGCTCGGCCTTCTCCTGCTGGCGGGCCGACTTGGTGAGTTTCGTGTTCGCGGAGACATCCGCCGTGGACGCCGCGGGGGCCTCGCCGTTGTACGGGGTGGTCACCGTAGCGGGGGGCTCGGGTGGGATGACCGCCGGGGCCGAGGGCGGGGCTGTCGCCGTCGCCGTCGCCGTTGCCGTTGTCGTCGCCGTCGCGGCGGCCGCGGGGAGTGCGCTCAGTGCTCCTGCGGAGGCGGTGAGCGTCGCGCTACCGAGAGTGACGCAGGCAATGCGGAGCAGAGTGGTGGAGTTGGTGAACAGGGGATCTCTCCCTAGGGTCTTCCGCTTGCGCCTACCGGGTTAGCTGACGGATTCGGGCAGGGAAGTCGCCCTACGGCGCTGGCGCGCCGATTCACCCCAGACCTTCGTCGAAGGTCGATTGGTTCCCCGGTTCCGAGCCTCCTTGCTGCACGGATTCGGCATCACCGGCGCCCAGGGGGGCGGAGAGGACGTGGCGACGGTGACAGTGGATGGTCGTCTCTCGAACACGGCCGGGCCGGGTTCGTAACGACGGCGTCACGTGGACCCCGTCGTAGGGCAAGGAAACTACCAAGTTGCCCCATATTGCTGCAAAGGGCACCAAAAGGGTAAGGATCACCTAAAAAGGATCAAAAGCGCAAAACGGCAGGTCACAGTGGTCGTAAGGGAGAAGATGTGGCGCTCGTCACACTCGTCAAGCGTCACCAGGTCACCGGGTCACCAGGTCACTAGGGCGCGCGCATAGAGGCCGCGAACGGCTCGCAGGGATGACCTGCGCCGGCCGGGCGGCGAGGTGGCGCTGGTCCTCTAGTCGGCGGGCAGGCCGTTGCGGCGGGCCAGCGTGCCCAGAACGATCCGCAGTGCCTCCGTCTCCTCGGGGCTGAGGCCGTCGGTCAGTTCCGTGTCGAGTTCGGCCGCCGCCGCGGTGCACGTGGCCAGCAACTCCCGGCCCTCTTCGGTGAGCGCGAGCGTCTGCCTGCGCCGGTCCATGGGGTCACGTTCCCGCCGTACGGCGCCGAGCTCCTCCAGGCGGTCGGCGAGCGACACCACCAGGCTGGGCGCCACGTTCATCAGCTTGGCGATGTCGAGCTGAGAGGTCGCCGTTCCGGACTCCAGCAGGGCCAGCAGCCCCACGTGCTTGGGCTTGAGTCCGTGGGCGGCCAGGCGTGCCGAGAACCGCTCGGTCATCACGGCCCCCAGTGTGCCGAGCCGGAAGGCCAGCGTGGAGGTCAGCTTGACACCGTTCATGCCTTCAATGCTACCGTCCTCATATAATTCAAGCTATGAATGATTAGGAGTCAGAACGATGTTGAACCCCGCCTCCGTCCACGTGGTGTTCGCCGACCTCCAGGACGGCATCGTCGACGCCGGTGCCACCAACCCGGCCTCTTCCATCCGCCGCGCGGTCAAGGTCCTGAACGGACTCGTCGCAGCCCTCGACATCCCGTTCACCGTCTCGGTCGCGCCTCGCCCGGGCGGCCCCGTGATGATCGAGGAGGTGCCGGACAGCGAGCCGTACGTGCGCACCGGACCGTCCTGCTGGGACGACGCCGCCTGGCGTGAGGCCGTCGTGTCCGCGGGCCGCCCCACCCTGGTGATCTGCGGGGTGACCACCGAGATCGTGGTGCTGCGCACCGCCCTCGACGCGCTCACGCATGGCCTCGACGTGCAGGTCCTGGTGGACGCCTGCGGAGGCATCACCGCCCGCACCGAAGACGCCGCCCTGCGGCAGATCGAGGCCGCGGGCGGCGTGGTGACCTCCGTGGCGGGTTTCGCCGCCGACATGGTGCGCGACTTCACCACGCCCACCGGCCGGCAGGTCATCGCCGCCCTGCACCAGTTGGTGTGACCCGCCGCATCACCGGTTCACGGCGGGGCGACGTCAGGCGGTTACCGCGTACGCCAGAACGTGCCGTTGGCCGAGGGGTCGTCGGGGTCGCCCTGCGGCACGGTGAACCCCGCGCCCCACACCGTCGTCGTCCCGGGCCTGCGCGCGATCGAGAACAGGACGGCGTCGGTGCCGGCCTTCCGGGGGACCGGGGTGCTCCGCCACGCCGAACCCGTGACGTGCCACAGAGTGGAGTTCCAGTTGCCCTGCACGACCCACACGCCGCCCGTGCCGTCGGGCTCCACCTCCGTGTACGGCTGCGCGTTGGCGGCGCCGATCGAGGTGGTCCATGAGCTGCCGTTCCAGCGCATGACCAGCGTGCGGCTGTAGGTCACGTCGTCACCCTCGTCGTCGGCGCCTTCCCAGCTGACGGCGCCGACGGCCCACACGTTGCCGGGGCCCACGACGGCGATGTCGTTGAGGACCGCGGCGGCGTCGGGGGCGGGAAGCTTGACCGCGGGCGTGGGCACCAGCGCCCAGGCCCTTCCGTTCCACCGCATGATCGCGGGACGGTCGCCCTTGGTCCCCGCCGCCCAGACGTCGCCGGCCTTGTACGCGTCGACGGCGGCGGCGCGGGCCGGCATCCGGACGCTCTTCCACGAGGACCCGTTCCAGTGCCTGGCCGAGGCCGAGGAGTCGGCGACCGCCCAGATGTCCTTCGCGCCCGTTCCGTCGGCGTCCGTCGTGGAGAAGCCACTGCCGAGTGAGGCGGTGGTCCACGCGCGGCCGTTCCACCGGGCGGCCTTCCCCGGGCCGAAGACCCATACGTCCCTGTTCGAGGTGGCGGTCACGGCCTTCAGCTCGTACGGCGGGCTGCCGGGGATCACCTTCCACGACCCGCCGTCGAACCACTGGACCAGGCCCCGCTGCCTGCCGTTCACGACCCGGTGACCGGCCGCCCACACCGACCCGTTGCCGAGGACCGTCACGTCGTTGAGGACGTCGTCCCCGGGCAGTGTGTTCACCCTGGTAAGCCGCCACACCGGCGCGATCTCCCCGGCCTGGCGGCCCTGGTGGGTCACGCCTGAGGCCGCCATGGCCGGCAGGCACGCCAGCCCGAGCGCCGTCATGGCCGAGACGAATACGGTACGCACGATGCCTCCCCCTTCCGTTCACCAGTACGACGTCTGACGGAGGGGAGCCGTTCACACGTCGCCGGCGGCGAGGGCCGGACTCACTTCTTCTCCGTCCACGGCTCGTATTCGTCGTCCCCGGGGAGCACCCAGACCTTCGCGTCGGGCCTGACCATCGTTCGCAGCGGCGTCGCCTTGCCGGTCGTCTTCGAGACCCGGTAGACCGCCACCCCCGTCTTGGTCTTCGAGCGGACGACCAGGTGTCCCGCCTTGTCGAAGTCGAGGTCGTCGATGTACTGCCCGCGGGGCAACCCCACGGTCACGGTGCCGCTCGCCTTGCCGGTCCGCAGGTTGAGCAGGCGCAGCTTGCGGAACTTGGGCCACGAACCGACAGTCGCCGCCGCCGTCACGTAGTCGTTCGCCAGGGCGATCGGCGACAGCCGCGTCTTCGCCCGCAGCCGGGTGCGCAGCCCTCGGTCGAACACCGTCACCCGATCCTCCAGCGCCCCTTGCATCAGCAGCCGCTTGCTGTCGGGGCTGAAGCCCGCGAAGCTCCACTGATCCGTCCCCCCGGGCAGCGGCAACGTCCTGCCTTTCCGCAGGTCCACGAGGGCTCCCAGCCCCGGCGCCGAGGTTCCGGTGATCACAAAACTGCCGTCGTCCGACACCGACGGCCACTCCTCGCCGGTCGTGTCCACCGTGATGTTCCGGATCGCTCTTTCCTCGCCGTGCAGAGTCCGCTCGGTGAACCGCCCGTCGGACTTGCGGAAGTAGAAGAAGTGCCGGCCGTCCCCGCTGATGAGGAACGCCGCACGCGCCCCGGCGTTGACCGCGTCGCGAGGCGCCACGGCGAGCGCTTCCGGTACCTTCACCACGTCTCCGTCGGTCAGCACCAGTTCCCAGGTCTGCGTCCGCTGGGCGTACGCGATCGTGACCGGCGTGGCGGCGGCCGCGGGTCGTCCGATCAGGGGAACGGCGGTCAGGAGAAGTGTGGCGAGAGCCGTGCGCAATCTCATGGTGGGTGAGATGCCGGAGAACCCCGAAATGTTGCCGGATCCGAAACGCCGGTCGCCGCCATGGTCTGAGCGGCTGACGAAGGTCTTCGGCGAGGCGTCCTGCTGCGCGTGACAGATCGTGCGGATGACGATGTGTACGGCTACGAAGCCGGCCTTCGGTAATCCCTGATCGTGATCGCGGTCGCGGCCTTGCGGATGGGCTCGGTGACCCGCTCGATCATGCGGTTCTTCCCCGGCAGATGCGGCATCAGCCGCAACATCCACATCTGGAACCGGATCTGCGCCGTGGACTTCAGCACCATGCCCTTGAGGTTGTTCGCGGCGAGCTTCTGGTTCTCCTCCACGAAGTGCCGCATCTCGCGCTCGTAGGCGGCGAACCCCGCGGCGTGGTCTCCCGCCGCCTCCGCGAGGCAGCCCGCGAGAACGTAGGCGCCGACCAGGGCCAGGCTGGTGCCCTGGCCGGACGCGGGTGAGGCCGCGTAGGCGGCGTCGCCCACGAGCGCCACCCGGCCCGACGACCAGCGGTCCATGCGCACCTGACTGATCGAGTCCAGGTAGAAGTCCGGCGCGTCCTCCATGGCGTCGAGGAGGCGCGGAACCTCCCAGCCCTGGCCGGAGAAGAGGTCGGCGAGCAGCTTTTTCTGCTGGGCGGCGTCCCGCCGGTCGTACTCCAGGGGCGGCGAGGAGAAGAGGAACATCGCCTTGGCGTCGTCGCCGCGCCCGGTGCTGTACATCCCGGTGCTTCTGCCCGGTGCCGGATACATCATCTCCGTACGGTCCAGGCGGAGATGGTTCGGCACCGTGAAGATCGAGATGTGGTGCCCGAGGTCGTGGACGAACCGGGACTCCTCGCCGAAGGCCAGCGCGCGCACATTGGAGTGCAGGCCGTCGGCGCCCACCACCAGGTCGAACGTACGCGGAGTGCTGTTCGCGAAGGTGACCTGGACACCTTCGGGGGTCTCCCGCAGGGCGGTGATGGAATCGTCGAAGACGTACTCGACGCCGTCTCCGGTCGCCGCGTGCAGGAGCCGGGTGAGGTCACCGCGCATGATTTCGACGTCGTCGCCCTCGCGGCCGCCGAACAGCTGCGCGCTCATCGTGCCGATCTGCCGGCCGCGCGCGTCGACGAAGCGTGCGACCCGCATGTCCGTGCTGTGCCGCCGCACCTCGTCCAGCAGGCCCATGCGAGCGGCGACCTCGAGTGCCGCCCCACGAATGTCGATCTTGTAGCCGCCGTCCCGCAGCGAGGGCGCGCGTTCGACGACGGTCACCGCGAAGCCGTGCTCGCGGAGCCAGAAAGCCAGCGTCAGGCCGGCGACGCTTCCGCCGGAGATCAGGATGTTCGCCATACCGTGAACTGTACAAGCGTCTCAATCATCCGTCTAGCACAAGTGTCCAAGACATCTGTTCTGACATGGGCTAGGCTCTGGCCATGGGAAACCGGGAAGATCTGCTCGCGGGCGCCAAGCGGTGCCTGATGGAGAAGGGATACTCCGGCACCACCGCGCGTGACATCGCGGCGGCCGCCGGCACGAGCCTCGCCGCCATCGGCTATCACTTCAGATCGACGAAGGCCCTGCTCGACGCGGCCCTCATCGAGGCGATGGAGGAATGGGGAAAGGAGATCGAGCAGACTCTTGCCGCCGACGCGTCACTCGACGGCGCACCCGCGCAGCGATTCGAGGCGACCTGGACGCGGATCATCGAGTCCTTCGTCAGGCTGAGACCGCTGTGGGCCATCCAGTTCGAGCTCATCGCCCAGATGGACCGGCTCCCCGAGTTGCGCGAGGCGTTCGCGACCGCCAACCGGCAGGCGAGGCTGGGCCTGGCGGCGATCTTCGAACATCTGGATCCGGCCGCGGACGAACGCAAGGCGATGGCTGTCGGCGCGTTCTACCAGGCACTGCTCGGCGGGATGGCGGCCCAGTGGCTCGTCGATCCGGAGCAGGCTCCGTCGGCCCGTGACCTCCTCGAAGCCCTGCGCACGATCAGCGCGGGGCTCGGGACGGAGTGACCGGCGGAGATCGTGGCTCTGCCGCTTGAGGCCGGCCGGGCGGCGGGTGGGCGCGCTCCCCGGCCGGCCTTTCTGCGGGCGTGTCAGTCCGTCGCGGTCAAAGGTCCGTCGGCGTGCGGAACCCGCTCGGCGGGGATGACGCCCAGACGGCCCGCCTGGTAGTCCTCCAACGCCTGGACGATCTCGGCACGGGTGTTCATCACGAACGGCCCGTAGTGCACGACCGGCTCGCGGATCGGCTGCCCGCCGAGCAGCAGCACCTCCAGATTGGGCTCTGCCTGGGGCTGGACGGTGTCCGCCGCGAGGGTCAGCGACCCACCCGGGCCGAAGACGGCCAGCTGCCCCTTGCGGACCGGCCGCCGCTCGGCGCCCACGGAGCCCTGCCCGGCCAGGACGTAGGCGAGGGCGTTGAACTCCGGGTTCCACGGCAGGTCGAGCCGCGCACCGGGGCTGACGGTCGCGTGCACCATCGTGATCGGGGTGAACGTGACGCCCGGGCCGGCGTACCCGTCCAGCTCCCCGGCGATCACTCGGAGCAGCGCGCCGCCGTCGGCGGAGGCGAGCAGCGCCGCCTCCCGTCCCTGGATGTCCTGGTAGCGGGGCAGGTGGAACTTGTGCGCGCGAGGAAGGTTCACCCACAGCTGGATGCCGTGGAAGAGCCCGCCCGAGACCACCAGGTGCTCCGGCGGCTTCTCGATGTGCAGCAGGCCGGCCCCGGCGGTCATCCACTGGGTGTCGCCGTTGGTGATGGTGCCGCCGCCTCCGTTGGAGTCCTGGTGCTCGAAGACGCCGTCGACGATGTAGGTGACGGTCTCGAAGCCGCGGTGCGGATGCCACGGGGTCCCCTTCGGCTCGCCGGGGGCGTACTCGACCTCGCCCATCTGGTCCATGTGGATGAACGGGTCCAGCATCGACTGCGGCACTCCGGCGAACGCGCGCCGTACGGGGAAGCCCTCACCCTCGAAGCCGCTGGGCGCGGTCGTCACCGAGCGAACGGGGCGTGGTGCCGCGACGGCGGGATCCGGTGCGGCGACGCGTGGCAGCGTCAGGGTGTCGGCGGTGACAGCGGGCATGGCCGCCCTCCTAATTGAAATTTCAACTTCCTTCGCCTTGAACCACCCGAGATCGCCGGACATTCCCGCCTGCGGATCGTCGTGCGTCCGTCGCATATCGTCACGGCCGATGGGGAAAGACTGGTATGGCTGGAACCATGATCTCCATGAATCGCACCCTTCGAGCCGCCGTACTGTCCCTTGTGGTCCTCCCGATCACCGCTGTCGCGATCGCCCCGCAGGCCGCGGCCGACGCCCGTGGACAGGCCGATGCCGGGGCGACGGCCCGCCGCATGCTGGCGCAGCTGAAGGTCGCCAAGCCGTTGTCGCTTCGCGGTTACAGCCATCGGCGGTTCCAGCCGCGCTGGGCGCACCACAAGGGGGAGTGCGACGCGCGGGAGGTGGTTCTCGTGCGCCAGGGCCGGGGCGTACGGAGGAACGGGGCGTGCCAGGCCGTGAAGGGTGTGTGGCACAGCCCGTACGACGGCAAGATGCTGAAGAGCGTGAAGCAGGTCGACGTCGACCACGTCGTTCCCCTGGCGTACGCCTGGCGTTCCGGCGCCAAGAGATGGAGCCAGGCGAAGCGGCGCGCGTTCGCCAACGACCTCAGCCGTCCCGAGTTGGTCGTGGTGAGCCACTCCGTCAACATGGCCAAAGGAGGCCAGGGACCGCAGAGCTGGCGTCCGCCGCGCCGTGCCTTCTGGTGCCGCTACGCGACCTCATGGATCACCGTGAAGCACCACTACCGGCTCTTGGTGACCCGTGCGGAGAAGGTGGCCCTGCTCAACATGCTCCGCACCTGCGGCAGGTGAACGGGCCCGGTGGTGGCGGCGGCTGGGGGCCGTACGAGTTTGTCCTGAGGTCAGCCGCCGCTCGCGGCGCGGGCCTGCTGGATGACCTTGCGGAGGGCCGGGGCCGCCGGGCCGCCGCGTTCGGACAGCAGGGCGATGCGCTGCTTGTGTGCCCGTCGTCTGGCTCGCGGGAGGATCGTCCCGAGCTCTCCCGCGGCGGCCAGGCCGACAAGGGCGGCCTCCCGGTCCTCGACCCGGGAGACCGGACCGGTGAGAGCGGTGGCGACCCGCGCCGTGAGTTGTTTCACCACACGCGTGTCGCGTACGCGGACGTGGCTCCTGTTGAAGACGAGGAACGGCCGGCGCAGCTCGACCCTGACCCAGCGTCCCGTCTCGAGTTCGTCGCGGACCGCCCGGACCGTCGCGCGGCCGTCCTTGCTGATCCAGTGCCGCCATGGCCGGGGCCCTGACTGGGCGATCTGGTGCAGCAGGCCGTCGAGGACCGGGTCGGCGAGCCGGTCCTCCGACACCACGCGCACCTTGCCGCCGTCGTCGGTGATCCGGCCGGTCAGCAGCAGGTCGGTGAGCGCGGCCGCGCGCAGCAGGTAGGGGAAGCGGTAGTTCGTCACCACCCGCTCCTTGCGCGGGTCGTAGGCCAGCAGGTAGAGCTGAGCCGTCAGGGAGCCGGGGACGTCCACGCGACTGCCCTCCTTTCATTCGACGGGTGGATCGGCGGCGGGAGCCTCCGGAGGCGGGGTCTCCTTCTTGGCCGGCCGGCCGCGCCGGGGGATGCGGCCGGCGTCGCCCGGGAGCCGTCCCGCCTCCGACAGCGCCCGGCGCAGCAGGAACTCGATCTGAGCATTGGTGCTGCGCAGTTCGTCGCCGGCCCAGCGGGCCAGTGCGTCGTGCACCGCGGGGTCCAGCCGCAGCAGGATGCTCTTTCTTTCGGTCGCCACAATCTGCTCGGTCGCCTACAGCTCAGCGGTAGAGGGAGCCGGTGTTCACCACGGGCTGCACGTCGCGGTCGCCGCACAGGACGACGAGCAGGTTGCTGACCATGGTGGCCTTGCGCTCCTCGTCGAGCTCGATCACGTCGTGCTCGTCCAGGCGGGCCAGTGCGGCCTCGACCATGCCGACGGCGCCCTCCACGATCCGCTGGCGGGCCGCGACGACCGCCCCGGCCTGCTGGCGGCGCAGCATCGCCTGTGCGATCTCGGGAGCGTACGCGAGGCGGGTGATGCGCGACTCGATGACCTTGACGCCCGCCGACGCCACCCGGGCCTGGATCTCGGCCGACAGGCGACCGGTGATCTCGTCCGCGTTCTGACGCAGGGACAGCGTGTCGTCGTGCCCGTCGTACGGGTAGCTGCCGGCGATGTGACGCACCGCGGTCTCGGTCTGGAAGGCGACGAACTCCACGAAGTCGTCGACTTCGAAGACGGCCTTCGCCGTGTCCTCGACCTGCCACACCACCACGGCGGCCATCTCGATCGGGTTGCCGTCGGCGTCGTTGACCTTGGTGACGTCGGTCTCGTGGTTGCGGATCCGGGTCGAGACCCGGCGCTTCTGCGTGAAGGGCACCACGAACCGGAGGCCGGGCGTGCGGACCGTGCCCACGTAGCGGCCGAGCAGCTGGATCACCCGCGCCTCACCCGGAGCGACCGCGGTGAGCCCCGTCAGGACGACGAGGGCCACCAGGAAGAGCAGCACCCCGGCGGCGATCAGGGCGACTCCCGGTCCGCCGCTGCCGTCGGCCGCGAGGCCGGCTCCGACCGCGATCAGCGCGGCGGGGCTCAGCAGGCCGATCAGGGCCAGGACCAGCATCGGCCACCCCGAGGCCGCTCGCGCCGTCCGCTCGTGGGTCTGGGGGGCCGGCATGTCGACGGCGATCTGCAGGTCTGTCATGTCTTCTCCTCAGTGTCTAGCACGACACTAGCAAAGTGATATCACTTTTTGCCAGACCCGACCTGGTCGCCTGAGCCGCGATCGAACCTCAGCCGCCGGTTGCCAGGCCGTCGCGCAGGAGCGCGGTGAGCCGCCGGGCGTGGGCCACGTCGGTTCCGGTGAGTGCCGCGCCGCCGGCGAGGGCCAGCAGGTCGGTCACGGTGAGTCCGGGTCGTGCGGCACCGGCGTCCTGCGCGCGTTCCAGCAGGTCCGACGCGGTGGCGCGGATCGACCTGTGCCACTGGTCGAACAACGCGCTACGACGGCCGGTGGGACCTTCCGTGGCCGTGAGGGCGAGTGGCCGCTTCGTCGCGACGTGCACGACGAACGCGTCCAGCCAGGAGAAGAGCGCGTCGGCCGGGGACGGGTCGGCCAGCAGGTCGGCGCCCTGGCGGCACAACTCCGCCACCTCGTCCGCGTACACGGCGACGAGCAGGTCGGCCCGGGTGGGGAAGTGTCGATACAGGGTCGCGTTGCCGACGCCGGCTCGCCGCGCCACCTCGTCCAGCGTGACCTCGGGTCCCGACTCGGTGACGAGCTCGCGTGCGGCGGCGAGCAGCAGCGCCGCGTTGCGTGACGCGTCCGCCCTGCGCGTACGGCCGCGCGGTGCGGGCTCGGGACTGCTCGGCGTCATCCACACTCCCTTCTCTTCTTGCTCTCCGGTCCCTTGCTATGTGGGGAGTTCCCCGTTTACGGTAACAGCTCGAACCGGGGAACTCCCCACTTAGAGGAACGGCGGAGGACGATGACCCTGACTGCCGATGACCACACGGCCATCGCGGACCTGATCAACCTGCACGGCCACCTCACGGACGGCGGCGACTTCGACGGCCTGCGCGAGGTGTTCGAGTCCGGCGTGGTCTACGACGTCAGCGATCTCGGCGGCGGGGTGATCGTGGGGCTTGCGGCGCTGCGCGACGCCGCGCTCGCCCTGGGCGAGGCGAACCCCGTCGCCCATCACGTCACCAACATCGTCGTCACCGAGGCGGCGGACGGCCGGGCGCGAGCGCTGTCGAAGGGCATCGGGGTCAACACTGACGGGACCACAGGCAGTGTGACCTACGAGGACACGCTGGTGCGCGGCGACCACGGCTGGCGGATCAGCCACCGGACGGTCCGCGCCCGCCGGATCCCCCTGACTCCCTGAGGGTGGTCACACGGTGACGACGACCTTGCCGGCGGGGTGTCCGTCGATGAGGCGGCGGATCGCGTCGGGCGCTTCGCTCAGAGGATAGGCGCGGTCGATCACGGGGGCGAGGGCGCCCGACTCGACGAGCCGCGTGAGTTCCTCCAGGTGCTCGGCCCGCTCCCGGCTCATCACCGGGCGCAGCCGCTGACCGACGAACATCGACAGCAGCGGCGCCCGGAACGTGCGTCCCATGCCCCCGGTGAAGCGGTATGCCGTGTGCCCGCCGCCGACGATCACCAGCGTCCCGCGCGGGGTCAGGGCGCGCCGCAGCAGGGACAGCGGCCGGTTTCCCGCGGTCTCGACGACGACGTCGTAGCGTGCGCCGTCGCGGTCGATCTCCTCGCGGGCGTAGTCGATGACGTCGTCGGCGCCGAGCGACCGCACGAGCCCGGCCTTCGCCGCCGAGCACACGCCGGTGACGCTCGCGCCGTACGCCTTGGCGATCTGCACGGCGAACGACCCCACGCCCCCCGTCGCGCCGATGACCAGCACCCGCTGTCCCGGCCGGACGCGGGCGACGTCGCGGACGGCCTGCAGCGCCGTCATACCCGAGACGGGCACCGCGGCGGCCTGCTCGAACGTGAGGCCCGCCGGCTTCGGTGCGAGCCTGCTCTGCCGTGCGCTCGCGTACTCGGCGTACGAGCCGCTCTCGCAGGTGCCGTACACCTCCTGACCCGGCTGGAACCGGGTGACGCGGGCGCCGACGGCCGCCACCACCCCGGCCACGTCACGGCCCCGGACCGCGACCTTGGGCCGCCGCATGCCGAAGCCCGCGAGGCGCATGAGATACGGACGGCCGGTCATGAGGACCCACACGCCGGGGTCCACGGCGGCGGCGCGGACCTCGACGAGCACCTCCTCGTCGCCGATCGCGGGGCGGTCGACGTCGCGGAGGCGGAGCACGTCGGCCGGGCCGTACGCGTCCTGGACGATGGCTTTCATGGCGTTCCTTCCGGGAGGTCGGGGGGGTACTGGAACACGTCGTCGAGCGGAACGCCGAACACCTGGGCGATCCGGAATGCCATCTCCAGAGACGGCGAGTATCGCCCCTGTTCGATGGCGATCAGGGTCTGCCTGGTCACGCCGATGCGCTCGGCGAGTTCGGCCTGGGTCATCTCGTCGTGGGCGAACCGCAACGCGCGGATGCGGTTCGTCACGCGTGTGGGCTTCACCACTCCGGAAGGCTCCTGCGATAGACGATGATCTTGGTGATTCCGCTGAGGACCGCCGACAGCACGAAGCACAGGTAGACGACGTTCGCGATCCAGAACCGATCCCATCCGGCCATGGCCATGAGCATCGCCGCGAGCGCGCCGATGACGACGAACGCCTGACCGGTGTGGTCGCCGAGCCGCCCGATCTCCCTGTCGCGGACGTCGACGACCCGCGAGGCCCGAGGGTTGACGATCGACATCCCGATCTCGGCCACGATCGACGCGGCGATGGCCCCGCCGACCGTCCACAGCAGGGCGGCGGTGTACGGCACGTCGGGTAACGGGCCTCCATCCGCCCGTCTGAGTACGGCCACGACGTACGCGGCGTAGGCGAGCACGGCGACGACCAGCCTGATCCAGGCGCGCTTTTCGATGTGAGTCATGATCGGCTCCTTGTGATGTACAAAATCTTTGACATCACCAAGGTAGCGAATCTTTGACCTCGTGTACAGAATCTTTTACATCAGGCGCCCGTCAGGCGTCGGCGGACACCTGCTCGGCGCCGATGACCTTGAGGAACTGCAGGGACTCGTAGGCCGGCGACCCGGGCTCGGCGGTGAAGATGACCACCTGCTGCTCCTGGTCGGGCACGGTCAGCACGTCGAAGTCCAGCTCGATCGGCCCGACGCGCGGGTGCCGCACGGTCTGGCGCAGGTGCCGCTCGATGTGGAACCGCTGGGAGTTCCAGAGGCGGGCGAACTCCTCGCTCCCGGCCAGCAGCTCCTCGATCAGGCTGCTCAGCTCACGGCTGTCGGGATAACGGGTGACGGCGACGCGCAGGTAGCCGACCGCCGTGACGACGAACCGCTCCGGGCTGCCCATGCCGTAGTGCCGCCGCTCGGGGTCGGGGTGCAGGAAGTAACGCCTGATGACGTTGCGCTCCTGGCCCGCCAGAGCGGAGAAGTCCTCGAACAGGGCCGCCGCCAGCGGGTTCCAGGCCAGCACACCGCAGGTGTCGTCCACGACGATGGCGGCGGCGTCGGTCAGCCGGTTGAGCAGGTTCAGCGTGCTCGGCCGCACCTCGCGTACGGGTTCGGCGGACCGGCTCTCCTCCCGCTCCCCGGCCAGGTGGAACAGGTGGGCCCGTTCCTGGTCCGACAGGCGCAGGGCGCGGGCGATCCCGTCGAGCACGCGCCGTGACGGGTGCCGGCCCCGCGCCTGCTCCAGCCGCGTGTAGTGGTCCACCGAGACGTACGCGAGCTGGGCGACCTCCTCGCGCCGCAGCCCGGGGGTGCGGCGGCGGCGTCCCTCCGGCAGGCCGACGTCGGCGGGACTGACCTGCTCACGCTTGCCGCGCAGGAACTTCGCCAGGCCAAGCTTGTCCATGCCTGTGACCGTACGCCGGAAATCGGCTGCACAGACCGCATAGCCATGGACTCCTGGTCCCTGGCTGTTCGGCACGGCCCCGGGCGACGGTGGGGGTGGCACCGACCGGCGGCGAACACGGACGCGCCCCGGTCATCCGACCTCACGGAAGGCACACGATCATGCGGATCTTCATCACCGGTGCGAGCGGCTATGTCGGCGGAGTGGTGGCCGAGCACCTCGTCGGGGCCGGCCACGAGGTGGTCGCCCTGGCCCGATCGGACCAGGCGCGCGAGCGGGTGGAAGGGCTGGGCGCCAAGGCGGTGCCCGGAAGCCTGCGGGACCTCGACGTCCTGCGCGGCGCCGCCGCGGCGGCCGAGGCCGTGGTCCACACCGCCGTGGACTACGCCGATCCGGACATGGGCGAGATCGAGCGCGACACCCTCGCGGCGCTGCTGGACGGCCTGCACGACGGTGGCGCGTTCGTCTACACCAGCACGGGACTGGTCTACCCGGACCGGCAGGGCGCCACGGTGGACGAGGACCACCCCGTCACCCCGGAGACGTCGCCGCAGCCCTACAAGGTCCTCGGCGAGCGGCAGGTCCTGGCGGCCGGCCACGTGGCGGGCACGGTGATCCGGGCGGCGCTGGTCTACGGACGCGGCGGGTCGGGCCTGCTCCAGGGGCTCATCGGCGCCGGCCGGCAGAACGGGATGGTGCCCTACATCGGCGACGGCGCCAACGAGTGGTCGTCGGTGCACGTCGACGACCTCGCGGCGTTGTACGTCGCCGCGCTGGAGCACCGCGAGCCCGGGGCCGTCGTCAACGCCGCCTCGGCCGAGCGGACCCCGATCCGGCGGATCGCCGAGGCGGTCGCCGGCCTGACCGGCGCCCAGGCCGTGTCGCTGACGCTGGAGCAGGCGGTCGCCGCGATGGGGCCGGCCGTCGACGCGCTGACCCGTTCGTCGCCGATGGACGCCTCGCGGGCGCGCCGGCTGTTCGGGTGGGCTCCGGAGCGGCCCGGACTGATCGAGGAGCTGACCACCGGCTCCTATGCGCAGTCCTGATCGGCGGCTCGTTCCGTTCTCGGGCGCGGTCTGAGGCACAGGGCGCGCCGTACGCGCGGGCCGTGCCTGCGCCACCACGCCCGCGCCCAGAGCACCTGGAACGCGGCCGCGGACAGCAGCACCGCCACGGCGTCCAGTTCGGCGAGCGGGCCGGCGGGGGCGACCAGCGCGCCTACCGCCCTGCACAGCAGCGTCAGCGTCGCGGGCGCCGTCACCGCGAACGCCACCCCAAGGCAGGCCGCGGTGCCCGCGACCAGCAGCACCGCGTACGCCCTGAGGGCGCGGCGCTCCCGCTGCGGCAGCCCGGCGAGCGGGTCGCGGGAGGGACGGCGCAGCAGCCGCAGCGCCAGGTGGCGGGCGTAGGCGGCGGCGTCGCCGTACATGTTGCGGCACCCGCTCAGGTCCTGCAGCAGGAAGTAGACGTCGGTGCGCATGAACACGAGGAACTGCGTGGCCAGCATGCCGAGCGAGGTCAGCGCGACCAGCGACAGCGCGGGATGGCGCCCCAGGACGGCGGTCAGGAGGAGCGCGGCCGAACAGGCCGCCGCGTCCGTCGCCATCCCGGCGAGGTAGACCGTCAGTCGGACGCGCCGCGCGGCCAGCCACACGCCGGACACCTCGGTCTGGACGGCCAGGAACTGCAGCCGGGTGCCGAGCCGGATCCTGCCCGGCACCCCGGCGGCCCTGGCGGTCGACAGGTGGGCCATCTCGTGCAGGAAGACCAGCATCCAGCCGACGGCGATCTGCGACGCGAGCACGAGCGTGCCGCGCTCGCTCCACAGCAGGTCGCGCCAGCCCGGCAGCGTCTCCCACCGCGTGACCGCCGTCGCGATCCCGGCGGCGATCAGGCCGGCGACCAGCAGGTGGACCAGCGGGTGCAGCGTCCACCGTACGTGCCGGGGGCGCAGCCGCGGAAAGGTCGGCGGCGCGGCGGGGGCGGCCGTCCCGCCGGGCTCGTCCAGGAAACCCAGCTCGCCCAGGGCGCGGACGAAGCCGCGGACGTCGAGATCGGCGCCGGTCTCGGCACGCAGCCGCCGTTCCGTCTCCTCGACCGTGGCGCCCGCCGACAGCAGCCTGATGGCCCGCATCCCCTCATACGGCACGGCGACGAACGCGTCCCCGTCCGGGCGGCCGACGATCCACTGGGAGCCGTCCTGCCGGAACGCGAGGTCGCGCAGCCGGACCACGCTCGCCTCTCCCAACGTGGGCCTCCAGACGCGGAGTCAGGGGCGGAAGGTCCCGGTGTGGTGCGAGTAGCCGGGCAGGAGGTCGCGCGTCCGCTCGGAGATCACGGGCGGCGGCAGCGGGGCGACCTCCCTCTCGACGTACGCCCGCACGTCCTCTCCCCGGCCGTGGAGTTCCTTGATCGCGGCCAGGCAGCGACCGACGAGGGCGGGATCGGTGATCCGCCGGGCGCCCACGTGTGCGCCGATCTCGTCGTACCGCACCTCGTAGAGCAGCGCGGGGCCGAGCACGACGATCTCGGGCAGCGGCGCGGGGTGCTCCAGCTCCCGCACGGCGTCCGCGTGCAGCACCCGGGGCTGCTCGCCCGCCGCCGCCCGTACGGCCAGGACGTGCAGCTCCCACTGGAGATAGGGGGTGAGCGGCGTCTCCACGATGCGGACCCGGCGGGCCGTGGGCCGGGTCCGGTAGTAGCCGACCAGGAACTCCCGCAGTTCCTCCAGCAGGGCGAGCGACCCGTCCCAGTCGCCGGCCATCATCGCCCGCCAGCTCGCCACGTCGGGTTCGAAGAACTCCTGGGCGCGCTCGAGCTTCCACGCCCCTTCGGGGGCCCGCTCGAACTCCTCGGTGAACTCGGCCTGGTAGGCGTCGGCGGACAGGACCCGCGCCTCGGCCTCTCGTACGTCGTCGAAGACGGTGCCGGCGTTCGCCACCCTTCCCTCCCTGGGTTCCGGCTCCTGGCTCTGGCCGGCCGCGGCGTGCGGGCGGCGGCCCTGCGTCACCCCTGGGGCACCCCCGCGCGCCGCGACCGGCGCTTCGTCAGTTGCCGACGCTGTTGCTGCTGGTCGTGGTCTCGATCTTGTCGAGCAGCCGGATGGTGATCTTCGTCTTCACTGGCACGACGGCCTCGTCGGCGGGCTCGGTCTCGTGCTCGTTCGTGTTCATCCGGTTCCTCGTGTTCATCCGATTCCTTTGGAGGGGAGGGGACATGGATGTTCTCGCGAGAACCTGTTCTAGGTTCGTCCGTTGACCGGAGACAGTCAAGGTTTTCTTTTGTTCATTCAGCCGGCGTCGATTTCGGTCATTCGTCGCATTGAATTGTGCTCCGATCCGCCGGCCCGGGTCCCGCATACCGGACAGCCGGGGCGAGGCGGATGCCGGACCCACACGTGGTGGTCCCCGGCGATCAGGTTGACCCCCTGGATGGTGCCGACCGGCGGCACGGGCACCCCGGTCAGCAGCCCAAGCAGCGCGTGGGCGACGAGCTGGCCGGACACGCCCGCCGAGGTGGCGATCACGCCGGGCCCGCCGAGGTGCACGGGCGTGCCGGGGCGGCGCCGCGCCTCCTCGCCGCTGCTCAGGCACTCGTAGCAGGCGCCCGCTCCTGGCGCGAAGCACCCCACGGTGACGAGCGGCCCGTTGTATCCGCCACCCGCCCAGGGGATGTTCGCGGCGGCGCAGGCGCGGTTGGCCCACACCCGGATGCCGTGCCCGGTGGGCCGGTCCGCGCAGAGGGCGAGCGCGTCGTAGCCCGCGATCAGGTCGTCCAGTTCGCCCCTGCTGCCGATGTGGCGGCGTTCGCCCGTGACGGAGATGTCGGAGTTGACGGTCCGCAGCCGGGCGACTGCCGCCTCCGCCTTCGGGCGCCCGACGTCGTCCTCGCCGTAGAGCACCTGGCGGTTGAGGTTGGACAGCTCGACCAGGTCGGGATCCACGCAGTGGATCGCGCCGACGCCGACGGCGGCGAGCGCCCAGGCCGCGTGGCAGCCCGTGCCGCCCAGGCCGAGCACCACGACCCGCGCGGACTTCAGCCGGAGCTGGGTCTCCCAGCCGTGGCCGCGCGGCACGACGTCGACCGTGCGGAAGAACGCGTGATTCCTGCTGTAGCGGTCGAGCTCGCGCTCGCTCAGCCCGGCGGGCGGCACCGCCGCGGCGTCCTCCACGTATCGGGTGGCGGCCAGTTGCTCGACGATCGACGGGGGGTCCGGCAGCTCCGGATGGGCCAGACGCAGCCGCTCGGCGATCTCGTCGAGAGAGCGGGTGCCGTCCATCAGTGTGAGGGCCGTCCACGCCCAGCCGTACGGGTCCGCGATTTCGGCGGCGATCCCGTAAATCTCGCCGCCGATGCGAATGGTGCCGTCCTCGTATCGGTGAGGCCGGTGCTCGAATTTCACGCGGGGCAGTCGCACGTGACGACGATTACTGGGCGATAACTGTGCGAGTCAACACTGAATTCCGCAGAAGGGAAAAAGCGGTCGGCCGTAAAACGTTCCCGCCTCCTCTGCCGGCTCTCGCGGGGTGCCGCTCCGCCACGAAGAGGGCATGGAACGTCACCGCTGGGCATACGTTGGTGCTGATGAACGATCAGCCTGCCGTGATCTCACCGCCGATGGCGCGCCGCACGATGCTGGCCGCCGCGCTCGCCGCCGTGGTCGTCCCGCTCTCGGGATGCGGAGGCTCGGCGGGCGAGGCCGCCTCGGTCGCTCCCCGCGAGAGCGTGACCCCGCCCGCGTCGGGACGGCCCTCCGCGAGTCCCGAGGGGCTTACGCCGGAGCCGCCCGCACAGGACCTGCCCGCGCCGGACGAGGCGATCCCCAAGGACCCCAAGCGGCTGGCCGACGCCCTCACCCGTACGGCGGGGCGACTGCGTGACGCGATCGACGACTGGAGGCGTACGGGCGACCCCGCGAAGGGGGAGGCTCCCGAGCCGGTGGTCCTGCTGTCCCTGTACGAGCAGCGCGTCTACCGCCATCTCGCCCGCAATCCCACGGTCGCGTCCCGCACCTACGGAAAACTGCCGAAGGACATGGCCGCGCGGGCGCGGGACAACGTGACGGCCATCCGCGACCTGCTCTCCCTCGCCCATCCCGTCAGCGGTCCTATCAAGATCAAGGTCGAGTCGCCGGAACCCGCCGACGCCCTGCTGGCCGACTTCCGGCGCGCCGAGCGCCGCTTCGGTGTCGAGTGGGAGGTGCTCGCGGCGGTGATGCTCGTGGAGACCAAGTTCGGGCGGGTGCGCTCGCCGAGCTATGTGGGCGCCAGGGGGCCGATGCAGTTCATGCCGGGCACCTGGAAGGCGTACGGCATGGGCGGCGACATCGACGACACCGGTGACGCCCTGCTCGCCGCGGCCAACTACCTCCACGCGTCGGGCGCGCCCGGCGACTACCGGCGCGCGCTGTACGCCTACAACCACTCCCAGGCGTACGTCGACGCGGTCCTGCTGCACGCGCGCCAGATGAAGCGGGACATCAGGAACTACTACGCCTACTACACCTGGCAGGTCTACGTGATCACGACGAAGGGCGAGCGCCGCCTGACCGGCCCCTGACGGCAGGGTGGCATCCGAATCCGTAACCAATGCCGCTTTCCATGCGACTCATCCTTCGGGGGATCGATCGCGTAAGGGAGGTCGGTTGTGCGGCGGCTGACGACGGATGCCGGAATGAAGCCCATCGCGCTGCTCGGTGCAGTCGCGCTCCTCATCGCGGCGGTGCTCGGCCTGCCGGCACTGAATCCGCATCCGGCGCTCGCCGACGACCTGGTCTGCGGGTTCGGGCCTCCCCGCTCCTCCTGGGTGGAGACGTCCGTGACCGTCGCGGAACGCGGCCACGACACCCCCGTCATGACGAGCACGACGCGGGTCGGGGTGCCCCGCGACTGGCCGGGGGCCGCCGCCCTGCTCGGCGACGGGAGCGCCGCCGACTGCCTGCTCCCGGGCAGCGGCACGGACGGCGGCACGGACGGCGGCACGCCGAGCGTCACGATGTCGGCCGACGGCGCAGAAGTGGTGGTCCAGAGCACGCAGGAGACCCGTCTTGACCTCTACGGCGTCCAGGGGGTCGGGGAATCCGCCGGGCTGTGGTCGAGTCGCGAGTCCGGCGGAACCCGGGTGGTCACGCTGCTGCCCGGGCTCGGGGCCATGCCGTCCAGATTGACCGGGGCACGCTGGCGGACCGTGGTCGTCAAGACGCCGGAGTCCCGGGCGCGCACGGTGACGCCCCTGCCGTCGGAGGTGCTCCCCGGCGGCACCTACGTCTGGCGGGACGGCGCCGCCCCGCCGCGTGTCGAGGTCGCTCTGCCGCTGTCCCCGCGCGCGGCGTTCCAGCGCTGGAGCGAACTGCGGGGGCAGGACGTGCTCATGGTCGCGACCTGTCTGGGCTTCACGCTGCCCTACCTGCTGCTGGCCGGGCTGCTCGTGCTGCTCCATCGGCGTTCGGCCGACCGGGACGAGCGCGTCCTCATCCGGATCACCCTCGGCGCCCTGGGAATGATCGCGGCGTCGGAGGCGATGCTGGTCGTGGGCGGGCTCACCGGCACGTTGTTCCTGGCCGCCCTGATCGGTGTGCTGGACACGCTGGCGATCCTCGTGGTGGGGGCGCCGCTCTGCCTGGCGCTGTGGGGGCTGTGGCGCACCGGCCTCCGGCGGGGAGTCCCCCTGCTCGCCGGCGCGGTGCTCGCCGTCGCCGGGAGCCTGGCGATCCTGGCCGCACGAGCCCTTCACGCCGCGCCTTGGGATCCCCTGTGGGTGGCGTCGGCGGTGGCCACCGCACTGCTGCTCACCGGGGCGGCGTGGGCGATCGCGATCCGGGCCGCCCGTGTTCGGGGCAGGACGCCGCGCGCCGTGCGCGTCCTGCTGTGCTGGAGCGTCCCCGGCCTCGCACTGCTGACCCTCGCCTACGTGGCCCACGCGGCCGTCGTCGGCCTGCGGACCACGGGCAGCCTGCCGGACGAGGCGACATCGCCCTATTTCCTGCTGCGCGGCCTCGCCTATCTGATGTGGCCGCTGGTGGTGCTCCTGCTTCTGCTGCTGCTTCGCCTGCACGGGCGGCGTACGGACTCCGTCGGGCCGTCCACCGTATGGCTCCTGGTGTTCCTGTTCGTCGTGGGCACGATCAGGTGGCTCAACACGTACGCGGGGATGCCCTTTCCGCTCGCCGGGCTCGTGGGGCTGGCCGCGCTGCCCCTGCTGCTGCGGCTGACACGACGGGCCGAGGTCGCCGACCCGGGCGTGTCACGCCGACGGCTCGCGGTGATCGTGGACGAGTACCGGGACCTGGAGGCGAGGGAGAAGGGGCTGCGGCGGCGCTGGGCGGCGGGGGAGGTCGACGACGAGGAACACACCAAGGAGATCGGGCCGGTCGTCGACCGCATCCGCCGGCTCCGCGTGGAGATCGGCCTCGATCCCGACAGGGAGGACGGGCTCAGCCCGCTCGACGTGGCGCTGTCGCGCGGCCCCGGCGCGTCGTGGTGGGCGAACGCGCGGCTCGCCGCCCGGTACGCGTCCTTCGTGGGCGCGCCCGCCGCCGTGTTCCTGATCTGGGCCACGTGGAGCACCGACAGCCGGGGACACGACGGCTGGCTCGACCGGCTCGGCGATCCCAACGGGTTCTACGGCCTGGCCGGCGACCTGATCGGGGGGCTGCTGATCTGGCCGGTGGCGGGCTTCGCGCTGGGCGCGCTGTGGCGTCGCCTGCCCGGCAGGCGCGGCTATCTCAAGGGCGTCGTGCCGGTCCTCGCGTACGCCGCGGCGACGGGGGCCCACGCCGTGGTGAACAACGTCATCGGCCAGGCCCCCGTACGCGGCTCGCTCGTGCGGGTGCTGCTGCTGTTCCTGGTGCTGACCGTCGTCGCCGTCCTCATGGACGCGCGGACCCTCCAGACCCGCCCGGGCGGCCTCGCGTCGCGGCTCACCCCCGTGGCCGTCGTCTACCGGCTCGGTACGGCGGGCAGCGGGATCGCGCTCATCGTCGCGCAGGCGGCGGCCGTCCTCGGCCTGTGGAGTCAGCTCAGGAACGGCATCGACATCACCTCACAGGTGGACACCTCGGCCCAGGCGCCGATCAGCGCGGACGCGCAGGTGCTCCTGGGACGCGTGGACAGGTAGGAGACGCACCGCGGGCTCAGAGAGCGGGGTAGGCGTTGTTCACCAGCATCACGAACTGCTGGTGGTGCCAGTCGCCCGCGAGCGGCGCGTCGGGGAGGGCGCCGGTCGGCCGGAAACCGTTCGACCCGGGCGTGAGGGAGCCCTTGGGGTCGCACCTGTAGTCGATCAGCCGGTCGGAGCCCTCGGGCAGGAGCGGTCCGCCGACGCCGTCCGACTCGCCGGGCCGCTTGATCCACAGGTAGGCGTCGACGCCGGGAACGGGCGCGGCCACCGGCCGGGCCCCCAGCCCCGCGCCGTTCTGGTTGCACTCCGCGGCGCGTGACGGACGCCGGTCGACGCGGCTCTGGTCCACGAAGGTGTTGACGTCGAGGGAGGTGCTCGCCGCGGTGGGCCGGGCCGGTCCGCCCCAGCCGTTGCGGGAGGTGTCGACGACCACGCCGAGCGAGCCGGGGAAGCCCTTGGCGATCAGGGCGCTCCGCATCGCGACGGCGTAGTCCCGTTCGTTCAGGTAGGGGTTCCAGTCGATGAACCTGCTCTGCTTGATCGGCTGGCCGGCCACGGTCTGGTCGGGGCCGGTCAGGAAGGGCTCCTCGAGGGGGACGTAGTCCGCGACGTTCGTGGCGACGCCGTCGAGGCTGTTCAGGCCCGCCGTCGTGCCGCGCACGGTCTCGGTGATGAGGGTCACGAGCGCGGTGAAGTTCGTCTCCCAGCCGGCCCATCCCGCGGTGCCCGCGTCCAGGTAGGTGTAGACGTTGGGCAGGGGCGACAGCTTGTCGAGGGCGTAGCGGATGCCCATCATGTACACGCCCGACCCCGCCGCCTGGTCACACGGATAGATGTCCAGGGCGCCTCCCACGATGAGGTCGATCAGGGCCCGCGGCTCGATGACGGCCGCGACGCGCAGGTTCCGATACTCGGGCCTGGCCAGGAGGGCGGCGACGGGGTCCACGAACTCCGCCTTGTAGCGGTTGAGGCCGTTCTCCTGCTCGTGGAGCTCGGCGTCGGAGACGCGCGACCGGCAGTCCCGGTCGGGCAGGTCGTGGAGGACGAGCGTGATGTAGCCGGCTCCCTGCCCGACGGCGGCGTCGAGGTGGTCCTTCAGCGTACGGGCGACCCCGGAGCCGCCGCTGACGTCCGCGATCCGGTCCAGCCAGACCGCGGTGGGCGTCCTCTCCAGGCCGCGCATCTTCTGCGCGGTCTCGTCGTCCACCTTCGCGGCGGAGGACTCCACGTCGGCCGCCCAATCGGGGTCGACGTACCCCTTGGCGCCGATGAACGGGTTGTCCACCGGCACGTCCCCGCCCGGGCTCGGCGTGACGCTCGGGCTGGGGCTCGGTGACGGACCCGCGATGTCGTTGTCCTGCTCGGTGGCGGTCCACAGCACGGCGCTGGGCGCGGTGGCCTGGCTGCTGCGCGTGTCGAAGGTGGCGCTGCCGTTCACCGCGTCGTCGTCCTCGGCGGCGGCCACGGTGAGGGGCTGCGGGACGTTCCAGTCGTCCGGGGTGAAGGTCGGGCTGGTGACGATCGTCAGGTCCTTGTCGCCGGACACGTTGCCGGTGCCGATGTGCACCGTGCCCTCGGGCCTGCGGTTGAGCCACACCTGGACGCTCGCCGTGCCTCCCTCGGGCACGGTGACCGTCTTCGGCTCGATGACGATCCGCAGCGGACCGGGCGACGGGCTCGCGCTGGGACTGGCGGACGGGCTCGTGCTGGGACTGGCGGACGGGCTCGGCGACGTGCCCGGCACGATGACCTGGCAGGGCACGCCGTTGAAGGCGAAGTCCGTGGGCGGCGGGTTGCTGCCGGTCCAGGTGCCGTTGAATCCGAGCTGCAAGGACCCGCCGGACGCCACCGTGCCGTTCCAGGCCTCGTTCTGGGCGGTGACGTGGTCGGCGAGCTGGGTCCACCGGGCCGACCAGCCCTGCGTGAGCTTCTGCGAGCCGGGGAACGTGAACGTCAGTTTCCAGCCGGTCAGCGTTTCGCCGGTGTTCCTGACGGTGATCCCGGCCGTGAAGCCGCCCGAATTCGTTCCCCACTGGGTGCTCGCGTAGGTCACCTGACAGGTGACGGCGGCGTCGGCGGACGCCGCGCCCAGGACCGGTCCCGCCACGGCCAGTGCTGCGATGGGGACGACCGCCGCGGCGGCCGTCAGGATCCTGCGGACAAACCGATGGTGGCCGAAGGACATGGGCGATCGTCTCCAGGGTGAGGTGACCTGCTCTGGCGTGCCGGCGCCCGTTCCGGTTCGCGCGTGAGGGCCGACGCTCCCCAGACTCGGCAATCGCCCGGTTCATGTACACGATTCGCCGAAGTGGAAATATCCCTTTCCGTGCCAAATTCGCCGGGATCGTGCGGCACCTCGGGAAACGCCGCACGAGATCTGCCGCTCGGCGCCGAATTCCGTGAAATATTCAGCGCGCCGCAGGGCCCGGTCGGGCTCCTGCGCGGTCAGAGCCGCCGGCCGGGCCGGTCCACGATGCCGGAGGCCAGCAGAGCGGTCGCCCACACCGAGCCCGCCCGGAAGGCGGGCCGGGAATCGCCGTGGATGTACTCGTCGCGCAGCCACACCATGCGGCTGCCGAGGTAGCGGTAGGTGCGGGAATCGAGGATGTGGTAATGCAGGGCACCCGGATCGCCACCCCGGTCGAAGCGGATCCCCAGGCCGCGCCGTCCGGCCGCGTCCGCGACGTCCTTCTCGACCACGACACGGGGGATCTTCATCAGCGCCCGGAACATCGCGCCCTCCAGCTTCGGCGGCATGACCACGTGCCGTTCGAGGTAGAGGAAGATCACGCGGAAGGCCCGCGCGTCCGGGGGCTCGACGTTCTTCTTCACACCCTCCTCGACCGGCAGGTCGATCCAGTGCCGGTCGCCGCTGACATGGGCCAGCAGGTCGTCCGGGTCCGTGGGGAGCCGGCGCAGCTTCGCGTCGTACTGCTGGGGGGACAGGTCGTCGTCGCCGGGGTCCGGTGGCACGTCGCTGACGTGCATCCGGCCGTCCTCGCCGTAGCCGGCGGCCTGCTTCCCGTCGTAGCGCATCCAGCCCTCCCACGTGGTGCCGGGGGAGCCGGGATCGTCGTTGGCCTGCTTGTCCAGCGTCCTGGTGTAGTGCCACTGGTCCGGCCGGGGCACGGCCGGTCGCGGCCGCGACTCGGCGACCTCGGCCGCCTGCCGCAGCACGGTCGCGGAGTCGAGCCGTACGACCGGAGACCGGGCGACGACGCCGGGCTCGTTCGGCCGGGTGGCGATCACGACGGAGGCGGCGCCGCCGAGGGCCCCGGCGAGCAGCAGCCGGCGGCCGAACCGGGGGAGGTGCCAGGTGCGGACGCGGCGCAGCAGTCGTGCCCTGGCGGAGACCAGCCACTCGGCGCCCGGCTCGGGCACCTCCGCGCGCATCTCACGGAGCAGTCGCAGGTCATCCATGAAGGGGCTCCTCACTGGTCGCGATGGGGTTGTCGCCGCCGAGCGCCGCGCGGGTCTTCGTCCGCGCCCGGTGTAATCGCGAGCGCACGGTCCCGACGGGTATGTCCAGGGCTCTGGAGATCTCCTCGTAGGTGAGGTCGGCCCAGGCGACGAGCAGCAGCACGTCCCTGTCACCCGCCGACAGCCCGGCCAGCGCCTCGGCCAGGCCGCGCTGCGTGCCCTGCGCGGACACCCGCTGGTCGACCCGGTCGGCGTACGGCTCGGCGATCTCGTCCACCCCGGTCCTCGCCAGCGCCCGGTAGAACCGGGTCTCCGTACGGCGGTGCCGTCCGATGAGGTTCGCGGCGATGCCGTACAGCCAGGGGCGCGCGTCCGGCTGGGTCAGGTCGTAGCGCTCGCGCTTGCGGAAGGCGGTCAGGAAGGTGTCGGAGACGACGTCGTCGGCGAGGGACGCGCCCAGACGGCGGGCGACGTACCGGTGCAGGGCTGAGGCGTGCCGGTCGAACAGGTCCGCGAAGGCCTCGGGGTCGCGCCGGGACCGCCTGATCAGCTCGGCGTCGTCGACGCGGTCGGGTGGTGCTTCGGGGATCACGTGGGGGCTCCATCCATCCGGCTACCCGCTTTCACCCGATGAAGGGGATTGAGTTCGCGGCCGGTTGGAGCCTTCTCGAGCGGTGGCCCGTTACGAGCCGCCGCCGAAACAGAGGCAGCCGCCGATCTGGGCCGCCATCTCCAGTTGGTCGTAGAAGAGCCGATGGCTGAGGATCAGCCCGTCCTCCACGGTGGAGAAGCTGCACGAGCGCACGAGGATGGACCGCCCGGTGCCCTCCAGCACATCCCCGCCGGGGACGAGCAGCGGCCCCTTGTGCGTGCCGCTGATCGTGAACTCCGCCGCCACCGTGTCCCCGAACATGGTCACCGATTGCGGTGTGATCATCATGTTGGGGAACGCATCCATCCACTCGCCGTAATAGGAGGCGATCTCCTCCCGGTTCTCGGCGATGCCGTCGGGGGCCACCAGAACGGCCCGCTCGTCGAAGCACTGCGCCAGGGCGTCGAGGTCATGGCGGTTGATGGCCTGTCTCAGCCTGTCCACGGCACGGAGCACTTCGGACATCGGACGTTCCCTTCCCCCGACGAGAGCGGCCGTATGGTGCGCCTGCGCCGTGACCGGCATGGCGACGCCCGGACATCGGCAGCATTTTCACGATAACCCAGCTCACAGGCTGGGCCGTGTGAGTTCCGTGGGGACTCAGGACTCGTCGGCGGGAAAGGCGATCATCCGGATGTACAGAGGCCGCGCGCCCGGCGACGCGTCCTGTGCTCGGGGGCTGTACTTGAGCACCAGCGCGACGTAGGCGTCGAAGAACTCGGCGAACTCCTCCTTCGTCATCCGGCCGAGACCCCGCGAGCCTTTGGCCCAGTCGGGATCGCGCCGGTACGCGTCGGGGAAGCGCTCCAGGAGCGCCCGGTCCTCCTCGAAGCCGACGCGGTGGAACTCCTCCAGCACCTGGCGGTCCTCGGGCGCGAGCTGCTCGGGGGTCGGTGCGCGCATGTCGCGCGGGGTCTCGCTCCTGCGCCACCAGCGTTCCCGGCCGCCGGAACGCTCGGGGATCTCCTCGATGAAGCCGTACTTCTCCAGTTGGCGCAGGTGGTAGCTGGTCGTGCCGGTCTTCGCGCCGAGCAGTTCACCGATCGTGGTGGAGGTCGCGGGGCCATGGATGTTGAGGTGGCGCAGGATGAGCCGCCGCATGGGGTGGGCCAGCGCCTTGAGACGGGCCGGGTCGTCCAGCAGGAACGGCTCCTCGTCCTTCATGAGGATCACCCTAGTCCTCCAGAACGATATCTGCAGAGAACGCTATGCCGAGAACTCTCTGCAGACTAGCTTCGGCAACATGCGTCGAACAGCCCTGGCCATCGGCCTCGTTCTCACCCTGATGGCGGCCCCCGCGGCGGCCGCCTCCGCCGCCCCACCGTCCCCGGCCGCCGCGGACGCGGTCGCCGTTCCCGCCGGCCTGACCGGAAGGGAGGTGAGTTTCCCCGGCAGCGGCGGTCTCACCCTGCACGGCACGGTGGTGTCGCCGGTCAAGGCGTCCTCCGGGCGTCCCGGCATGGTGCTCGTCCACGGCGCGGGTACCGGAACGCCGCGCACGAAGCTCATGGGTGAGGCCGTGGAGTTCGCCCGCAGGGGCATGTCCGTGCTCGTCTACGACAAGAGGTCGGAGGGCTACTCGCTCTTCCACCGCTCGTACGCGCAGCTGGCCGGCGACGCGCTCGGGGCGGTGGCCGCGCTGCGGTCGCAGCCGGGCGTGGACCCGGCGAAGGTGGGTGTCTGGGGGCTCAGCGAGGGCGGCTGGGTCGCGCCCCTCGCGGCCGCCCGCTCGCGGGACGTCGCGTTCGTCGTGGTCGTCGGCGCCAACGCGCTCACGCCGCTGCGGCAGCAGACCTGGGCCGTCGCCGCGGGTCTGCGCAAGGCGGGGGTCGCGGGATCGTTGGTGGATCGGGCCGAGCCGAACCTCTACCGGCTGATCGCGGACGGCGGCATGTTCCCCGAGCCCTGGTACGACCCCGAGCCGACCCTCTCCGCCGTGCGGCAGCCGGTGCTCGCCGTCTGGGGCGTCCACGATCTGCTGACCCCGCCGAAGGAGACTCCGCCGATCTTCGCGCGGGCGCTGGAGAAGGGCGGCAACCGGCACTACACGTTCCGGTTCTTCCCCGGGGCGGACCATGCCGCCCACCTCACACCCGACGGCGGCGTCACCCGGCTTCCCGCCCTCGCGCCCGGGTACGCCGACCTTGTCGGCACCTGGGTCCGGGAGGTCGTCTCGGGGCGGCCGCCGCTGTCGAGCGTCTCGGGCCCCGCGCCCGAGCAGGCGACGCCCACCGTGCCGGTGGACCGTCCGGCGCCGTGGGAGTCGGCCCCGGTGCAGCTGGCCGTGATGCTGCTGCTGATCGCCGCGTTCGCCGCCTACCCGGTGACCGCCCTCGGCCGCCGGCTGCGCGGGCGGTCCCGTACGGCTCTGCCGGCCGCGCCGCGTGTGCTCAGCGCCGCCGGACCGGCGGCGGTGCTCGGGTCGTTCGCCTTCCTGTTCTATCTGCTCATGACGGGAGGCAAGCTGGCCGCCCCGGGGCCGGTGGTGCTCGGCCGTCCGGTCGTCTGGCTGGCCCTGCAGGCCCTGGCGCTGACCACGGTGGCCGCCTCCGCACGGACCGTCCGGGCGTGGCGGCGGGCCGGGACGAGGGGCGAGCGGGTCCGTCTCGGGCTCCTGCTCGCCGGCGGCGCCGTGTTCCTCCCGTGGTCCCTCTACTGGGGCCTGCTGCTCCCGTGAGCGGGGGTCCGGCCGAGACGGGCGAGGATCTGGTCGAAGCGGGCGGCCTCCGGGGCGGCGGGCACGCTCGGCGCGAAGGCGGCGCCCGGCCTCTCGCGGTAGTCGCCGTCCGGCACCGCCAGGGCGATCGGCCAGGCGGCCTCGGCCAGGTCGGGGTCGGGATCGTAGGCGATCCCCAGTGCGCGGGCGACGTCCCACCCGTGGACCAGATAGTCGATGAAGTGGAAGCCGATGGCGTGCACGGCCGGGAACGGCGCGTCCACCCCCACTTGGGGGAGGACGAACCCGCGGTCGAGCACCCCCTCGGCCGCGAACGCGGCGGTGACGCGCTCGGCCGCCGCGGCGTAGGCCCAGACGGGGTCGGGGGCGGGCCGCTCCCGCCACACGTCGAGGTCGGCCCCGCGGCCCTCCGCCGCGGCGGCGAAGCCGAGGTGCTGGGCGGTCATGTGCGCCAGCAGGTCGGCCAGGGTCCAGCCCGCGCAGGGCGTCGGCCGCTCCAGATCGCCGGGACGCACCTCTGCCACCACTTCGACGCTCGCCTGCACGGCCCGCCGGTCCAGCTCCCGGATGTCCATCTCTCCTCCAGATTTCGTATACGAACGCAGACGATATGCATACGCTTATCTTCTGTCAATGTCTAAGCTGTGGGGCATGCCCGACCGCCCCGATCTCGCCGCGATGGCGGCCCCCCTGACCAGGGCGCTGATGGCCGCCGAGACGCCGATCCTGCGGGAGCACGGCCTGTCGATGTGGGCGTACGCCGTGCTTCTGGGCCTGGACGAGCGGCCGGTGCGCACGCAGGCCGCGCTGGCGGAGTCGATCGGCGCGGACAAGACGCGCATCATCCGCGTCCTGGACGACCTCCAGCGCAGAGGGCTGATCGAGCGGAGCCCGGACCCGGCCGACCGCCGCGTCCGGCTCCTGTCCATCACGCCGGAGGGTCGGCGCCTGCGGGACGCGGCTCAGGCGGGCATCCGCCGGATGGAGGAGCGGCTTCTGTCGCGGCTGTCCGACGACGACAGGGAGGCGTTCGTGCGGGTGTTGCGGGTCCTGTCGGCCCTGCCCGCGCAGGAGTTCCGGTAAATCCCGTTGATCCGTGAGCGCACCGATGGCTACGGTGTGCGCCCATGTCTTTTCAGTTGACCCGTCTGGTCGATCCGCATACCGGCGCCTCGAGTCACCGTCTGGCCTGGCTGGCCTCCCGGCCTGACGGCGTACCCGCCGGATCGGCGTACCTGCGCCTGTTCACCGCCGCGGGCCACGAGCATCTCGCCGAGCTCGACCTGCACGTCCACCCGGCCGAGCGCCGCGCCGGGGTGGGGTCGCGCCTGCTCGCCGCGGCCCTGGCGGCGGCGCGCGAGGAGGGCCGGCGGTGCGTCACCGCGGAGGCGGAGGCCGGCGCCCCCGGAGAAGCGTTCCTGGCCGCGCGGGGGTTCCGCCCGGCACTGGGCCTGACGTTCACCCGCCTGGCACTGGCCGGTGTGGACACCGCCGTCCTCGCCGCCGCCCTCGCGGAGCCGCATCCGGGATATCGGCTGGTCTCCTGGGAGGGCGTCGTCCCGGACGAACTGGCCGAGACGTTCGCCGCGTCCCGCCGTGCCATGGACGACATGCCGATGGACGGGCTCGACTACAGGCCGACGCCTTGGGACGTCGCCCGGGTCAGGGCCGCCGCCGAGGCGATCGCGCGGCGCGGTGAGCTCCTGCACACCGTCGCGGCGGTCGACGCGGACCGTGGGACGATCGCGGGCTTCACCGAGCTGGTGGTCCCCGGCGACGGCACGGGCGACGGGCAGCACTACGGCACCGGCGTCCTTCCCGAGCACCGCGGGCGCGGCCTCGGCCGCCGGATGAAGGCCGAGATGATCCGGCTGGTCCGCGAACGCCACCCGGACCTCGGGGGGCTGCTCGCCGACACCGCCGACGGCAACACGTACATGCGGGGCATCAACGACGCACTCGGCTACGTGCCGACGCACCGGACCGTCCGCTACCGGCTCGACCTCTAGGTCGCGTCTGCCGGATCAAGCCCAGCCGCGCGTGGCCCAGGCGGCCGTCCTGATGTGGCGGGGCGCGACCGCGTCGGGTGGCAGACTGGAAAGGAAGCCGACCGCACCATGCGGGCCAGACCGAGTTCGGCCGGCGCCCGGTGGACTCGACGTTCACGTCGGCTCTGGTCACCCGGTTGCTGAAGCAGGGAAGTCAAGAAGACGCCTGACCGTCGGATCGGCGGCGCGACAGCAGTCGCGGTCCACCAGGAGGTGTCATGAACGCACCGACCGACGTGCTGGACCTGGTGCGAGACGGCGCGGACCTTATCGTGCCGATCCGCAACGGCGAACCGCACACCGTCATCGATGCTCTTGAGGCCCACGCCGACCGCTTGACCGGTGTTCGGATCCATCAGATGGATCCCGCCCGCGAACGCCCCTATATCAACGGCAAATACCCGGGGCGGCTGACCCATGTCAGCTACTACCTGGGGCCGGGATGCCGGCAGGCGTACTGGAACGGCACGTGCGAGCTCGTCCCGGCGCACTTCAGCGAGGTGCCCCTGCTGCTACGCGAGTACACCCGGCACTCCCTGGTCCTGGCCGCGTCGACCATGCCCGACGAGCACGGCTACTTCAGCCTCGGCACCAATGCCGACTACGCGGCGGCGCTCATCGGCGAGGTGCCGTTCTTCCTGGAGGCCAACCCGTGCATGCCGCGCACTTTCGGACAGAACCAGATCCACGTCAGCCAGGTCGCCGGCTGGTGCGTCGCCGACTACCCCCTTCAGGAGACGATGCCGGCCGTACCCGACGACCGGGACACGCGTATCGCGGAACTGGTCGCCGAGCGGGTGCCGGACGGGGCATGCCTGCAGATCGGCGTCGGCCGTATCCCCGACGCGCTGCTGGCCGAGCTGGCGGGGCACCGCGATCTGGGCGTGCACACCGAGGCGATGTCCGACGGCGTCATGCACCTGGCGGAACAAGGCGTCGTCACCGGCGCGCGCAAGAAGCTCCATCGCGACAAGCATGTCGCCACCTTCTGCATCGGCACCCGGCGTTTCTTCGACTGGCTCGACGGCAACGCGTCGGTGGCCATGCTGCCGGTCGACTGGGTCAACGATCCACGAGTGGTGGCCCGCGAACCCGCCATGATGTCGATCAACGCCACCAGTGAGGTCGACCTCATGGGCCAGGCGGCCAGCGAGACCATCGCGGGTCGTTACTGGTCGGGCTCGGGAGGGCAGGCTGACTTCGCCCGCGGCGCCATGTACTCCGACGGCGGGCGGGCGTTCCTCGTCACCCACGCGGCCACCGGCGACGGCACCAGCAGAATCAAGGTCCAGCTCGGCCGCGCCACCCCGGTCACCACGCTGAAGAACACCGTCGACCACGTCGTCACCGAGTACGGCATCGCTGAGCTGAGGGGCCGCAGCATCTCCCAGCGCGCGGCCGCGCTGATCGCGATAG
Organism: Microbispora catharanthi; assembly: GCF_006334915.2. Lineage (GTDB taxonomy): Bacteria > Actinomycetota > Actinomycetes > Streptosporangiales > Streptosporangiaceae > Microbispora > Microbispora catharanthi. Next base: position 81,425 of record NZ_VDMA02000021.1, on the reverse strand, counting down.
CGCACCCCGATCACCGTGACCGGCTCACCTACGACGCCCGCCACGCGGGGTTGTTGCATTGAGCGCTTTTCATCCTGGGTAGCGGCCTTCTTCGATGAGCTGCAGGACAAGGATGGTTGCATGATCGTGGTGGCGCGCTGCGGGCGGCAGCGCGGCCGGGTGATCGCCGTGCCGGGCGTCGGGGCCGTAAGCGACTGAGGTGGAAGCCCGATCATCCCGCCCACGTGGGAGCAGGCCCCAACTCCGTCAGGACAATCCGGCTCACCGGCCGAGCGGATCGCCCGGACGCCCAGGTGGCCTGGGCGACCTGGGCGCCGCTCGCCGGTTGCGCGGCCTCTCACCTGAGTCAGCGGGCTTCGAGGTTGCCGTGTGCCTCGATTGAGAGGTCCTGCCAGTCGGCCCAGGTCTTGAGCCGGTCGGCGTAGGCCCGCTCGATCAGTGGGTGGAAGCCCTTGCCGAACAGCACCCGCACCGGCGGGTTGGCGGAGTCCACGAGCTTCAGCAGTGCCTGCGCCGCGGCGGCCGGGTCGCCTGCGGGCATCTTCCCCGCCATCGCCCCGAGGTGCTGACGGAGACCGTCGTAGGCCGGGTCGGGCTTGGCCATGTGGCCGTTGGCGAGCGGGTCGGGGTTGTTGCCGTCCCGGGTGGCGAAGCCGCCGGGCTCGATGATGGTCACCTTGACGCCGAACTCGGCGACCTCGCCGGCGAGCGCCTCGTTCAGGCCCTCCAGGGCCCACTTAGAGGCGTGGTACGCGCCGCCGAGCGGCATCGCGATGACCCCGGCGGCCGAGGAAAGCTGGATGATGTGCCCCGAGCGCTGCTCACGCAGGTACGGCAGCGCGGCCTGGACCACCCACACCGCGCCGAACAGATTGGTCTCGAGCTGGTCGCGCAGTTCCTGTTCTGTAAGTTCTTCGACCGCGCCGACCTGGGCGTAGCCGGCGTTGTTCACGATGACGTCGAGCCGGCCGAAGTGCTCCTTGGCGCGCTTCACGCTCTCGAAGACGGTGGCCCTGTCGGTCACGTCCATCTCCAGTGGAAGCACCGCGTCTCCATAGGTGTCGGCCAGCGCCCGCAGGCTCGCGGTGTTCCGGGCGGTGGCAGCGACCTTGTCGCCGCGCGCCAGGGCGGCCTCCACGAAGTTGCGGCCCAGGCCGCGGGACGAGCCGGTGACGAACCAAACCTTCTGCATGGTGTGCTCCTTGTTGCCGCTTTCAGCCGTTACAACCCCCTGGACGAGATAGCCCGGCAGAGATGTGAGATCGCTCGAGTGTGACCTGCGACACCATGTCACCTTTATCCTGAGTGGTGATATCAATGGTCGGCGTGACTCGCGTCGAGGACTTCCAGGAACTGAGGCCGCTGCTTTTCGCTATCGCCTACCGCATCCTGGGCAGCGTGAGCGAGGCCGAGGACGCCGTCCAGGAGGCCTGGCTGCGCTACGAAGGTTCCCCGGCTCAGCCCGAGTCACCCAAGGCCTTCCTGTCGGCCACGGTGACGCGGATCTCGATCGACGTGCTGCGCTCGGCCCGCGTCCGGCGCGAGGCTTACGTCGGGCCATGGTTCCCCGAACCGCTGCTGACCGACCCCTACCAGGACCCGGAGCGGTCGGCGGAGCTGTCCGACTCGTTGTCGATGGCGGCGCTGATCCTGCTGGAGCGGCTCAGCCCGCTCGAGCGTGCGGTCTTCGTGCTCCGCGAGGTGTTCGCCTTCAGCTACCGGGAGATCGCCGCCGCGGTGGAGCGGTCGGAGGCGGCCTGCCGCCAGCTCGCGGTGCAGGCACGCCGTCATATGGACGCGGGCCGGCCCCGCTTCGAGGCGGATCGCCGGGCCCGCGAGCAGCTCGCCGGGCGGTTCTTCCATGCCATGAGGGAGGGGGACGTCACAGGGCTGCAGGAACTGCTGGCCGCCGACGTCCAGCTGGTCAACGACGGTGCCGGCAAGATCGGGAGTACGATCCCCCTCTTCGGCGTCGCGAAGATCGCCCGAGTGCTGTCCGTCGCCATCCCGCCGTTCGCCCAGATCGGCGCGGTGCTGGAGGCGCACGAGGTGAACGGCCAGCCGGGTGCGATCACCCGCGACCGAGACGGTCACATCTTCAACGTCTGGACGCTCGACATCCTGGACGGACGCATCCAGACCATCCGCTCGATCGTCAATCCCGACAAGCTCGCTCACCTAGGCCCCGTCGCCGACGCCCACGCGGTCATCCGCGAGAAGAAGCAGACCCGCCGCGACCAGCAGACGCAATGATGGGCGGCACGCGGATCGGCCGGGCGGAGTCCCGCAAGGCGCTCAATGACGACTGGCAGGTCAACTCGGATATCGCAATCTCAGCTGGTCCATTGAGCCCTTCAATCCTGAGTAGGGGTCGGCTTCGACGGCGTGCAGGACGAGGATGGCCTTCACGATCGCGGTGGCCCGGCGAGGACAGCAGCGGAGCTTGGCCAGGACCTTCCACCACGTCTTCAGGGTCGCGATGGCGCGTCCGCCGAGGGCTCGGATGCGGGCGTGGGCACGGTTGACGTCCTTCTGCCCGCGTGACAGCCGGGGCCGGTGCCGGTGGCGCTTGAACGGGGTGCGGACCGTGCCACCTGCGCCTTGGTAGCCCTTGTCGGCGAAGGTCAGCACGCCGTTGGCCGTCAGTGCGTCGATCAGGCCCACGATGCGGGCTGCGGTCAGGTCGTGCACCGCCCCGGGAAGAGCAGGAGAGGCCCAGACCAGGCGGCCGGCGGGATCGGCGAGGACCTGGACGTTAATCCGTGGCGCTTGTGCTTGCCGGAGTAGTACGGCTTCTGGTCGGCGACGCGGTCGATCGGGATGAGCGTGCCGTCGAGGATGGTGTAGGCCAGCCGGGAGGCCCGGGTCGCGGCGGCGTGGACAAAAAATGGCTTATTGAACGCCGTCTGCCCGAGAGCGTGGCCGGCAGGCCGCGGCTGCGGGCGTTCTCCATCGGCTAGCGACTCGTGAAACCGCGCCCGAGCGGCGGGCCGAGCCGCAGCTGGAGCGCGGGATAGCGGGGCGCGTCGAACCCGAAGGACTGGTACAGCTCGATCCCGTACGACGTGGCGTTGAGGTCGATCGTCCGGACCTCGGTCTCGGTGCGATACCAGACGAGCAGCGCGTCGAGGCAGGCGCGTGCGAGGCCGAGCCGGCGGCGCCGCCGGTCGGTGCAGATGTTGAAGACGTGGCCCTGCAGGCCGCTCGGGTTCGTCGGCCCCGGGGCGTGGGGGTCGCAGGTGCCCGCCGCGCAGCTCACCAGGCCGAGCTCCGGGTCGTCCACCACGAACGCGGCGAAGTCCCCCGGATCGCGCAGCCGCCGGGCGAACCACGCCTCGGCCGATGCCCGCCAGGGCGCGCTCTCGTCCCCGACCTCCGCCCCCATGTCCTCCAGCATCACGGCGCGCAGGCGGACGAGGGCCGCGGCGTCCCCCGCTCCCGCCCGGCGGACCACGGTCCCCGAGATCGTCATGGTCACCATTGTGGCCGCGCAGGCGGGCAGGCGCGCGACCCCGATCAGGCCGTGGCGGCGGCGTTCTCCGCAGCGCCGTTCTCCGCGGCGGCGACGACGTCCTTCAGCCGGCCCATCGCGTGGTAGGTGCCGAACACGTCCATGTAGTCGCGCGTCTCCACGATCTCGCCGTTCCGTACGCGCAGGGTCAGCAGGCCCGTGGCCCGGAACGGCCGGCCGTCCGGTTCGACCGTGCCGGTGCCCTCCCACTCCCCGGTGACGACCTCGGGATCGGCCGCCTCGTGGACGACGACGTCGTGGATCTCGGCGAGCCGCACGGGGCTCGCGCCCCACGTCGCGCGGTAGAGGGCGCGGACCTCCTCCCGCCCCTCCAGCCGGGCGGGGAACAGCGGCGCCCGGAACGGGAACGTGTGAAGGGCGTCGGCGGCGTAGAGGTCGGCGAGGTCGTCGGCCGACCTGTCGACCATCGCCCGGTGAAAGCGGGCCAGGACCTCGCGCGGGGTGAGCTGCATCCGTTCGCTCCGATCATTCGAAAGCACTTCGCTCAACAGTCGTTGACTCAACGAATGTAGAGCGAACGGGCCGACGTGGTCAACACCGGTAGAGTCGTCACGTGGAGGGGACGCCGACGAGCCGGGCAGAGCGCCGGCGCCGCACCGAGGAGCGCATCCTGTCCGCCGCGCGGGCGATCTTCGCCGAGCGCGGCTTCCAGCGCACGACGATCCGGGCCGTGGCGGCGGCCGCGGAGGTCGATCCGGCCCTGGTCATGCAGTACTTCGGGTCGAAGCAGGAGCTGTTCGAGCAGGCCGTGCGGATCCCGTCGATCCCGCCGCTGGACGGCGAGCTGGAGCCGGTCGAGGAACTGCTGGGCAGGATCGGCATGAAGATGGGGCCGCTGCCGCAGGCGACGCTGGCGATGATGCGCTCCATGCTCACCCACCCCGACGCGGCCGAGGAGGTGCGCGGCAAGCTCGACGGCCAGGTGGCGCAACTGGCGGACGCGATCGGTTCCGGTGACGCCGAACTGCGGGCGGCCCTGATGGTCAGCACGATGCTGGGCGTGACGATCGCCCATCAACTGCTCGGCCTCACGGCCCTGCGCGGCGCGTCTCCCGAACGGATCGCCGAGACGCTCCGCCCGTCCCTGCGTGCCCTCGCCGACGGCTGAGCAGGTCCGTACGGCATGACCGCAGGTGAGGCCCTCCTGAGAATCATGTGACCGCTGTGATTAGAGGGATCGGCCGGGGGCAGTGCCGCTTCCATGGTCATCTCGGCTTCCCCCGGCGCTCGGCGAAGTGAGCGGGGGCTCTGTTCTGCCTGCGTGCGTGAGCTGTTCGACCGAGCCGGCCGCAGGTACTCGTATCCGCTCGTCTGCTGCGACGACTGCCGCCCGCCCGGAGCCGAGGCGCCCTCCGCCGTCCTGTGCGAGGACTGCGGACGGGAGAGCCGGGAGCCGGACGTCCGCAGATCCGCGTCCGTCGCGACGGGCTGCGCGGCCTGCGGCCCCGCCCTGCGGTGGGAGGCGGCCACGGGTGCGGACGCGCTGGCGGCGGCAGTCGCGGCGATCGAGGCCGGGGGAGTGGCCGGCCTGCGCGACCTGTTCGCCGACCAGGTCGTCTGCGACGCCAGATCCGAGCAGGCGCTGGCCCGTATGGACGGCGCGTCCGGACCGGTGCGGGTGCTGGTCAGGAACGTCTCGATGGCCCGGGAGGTGGCGAACCTGTCCGCTCCCGACATCCGCGCGCTGGTCGAGCGTGCCGAGCCCGCCACGCTGGTGCGGCTGCGCGAGCCGGTGCTGCCCCGGGCCGTACGGCGCGGGACTCCCGACGTCGACCTGTTCCTGCCGCGCACCCCGCTGCAGTATCTGCTCACCGCGCGCCTGGACGGCCCGCTGGCCGTGTGGGACCGGTCGGGCGAGCGGTCGGACGAGTGGCCGTGCGACGGGACGCTGACCGTGAGCGGGCTGGCGCGCACCGGGCGTCAGAGTTGGACGACGGGGTTGCCGGCTCGCCTGGCGCTGGGCGGGACCTCCTCCCCTTCATCAGGAGAGAGCCGGCCGCGAGCCCGGCGCCGTCGCCCGTCAACACCTCGTAGCGCGTCGCGGCGCTCGGCCGGCGCTTGACGCCCGGGGTGTGCTCGTCCGGGGAAGCGACCGCCGCGCCGGTGACAATCGATCTACGATCGGCGGATGCGCGATCGTCTCCAGATCGACCGTAAGCACCCGAAAGTGGGCACGGGGGGCACGCGAGGCGCTCGAATCGGCGTGCAGGCGGCCTGGCTCGGCCATCCGGTGACCGTCGCGGCGCTCGCCGTGCTGATCGTCAACGACCGGGTGCTGAAACCCCTGTGGCCGGGCGTGGTCACCGGCAAGCTCAGCGACCTCGTCGGCATGCTCGTCGCGCCCCCGCTGCTTGCGCTGCTCGCCGCGTACGCGGCCCGGATCACGGGACGTGTCCCGCCGGGCGACCGCACGGCCGCGGCGGCGATCGCGCTGACCGGGGCGCTGTTCGCCTGGATGAAGACGACAGGGATCGGCGCGGAGGCCGCGACCCGGGTGTGGGCGGTGCTCGTGCCGCCCTCGCGGGTGGTGGCCGACCCCAGCGACCTGCTCGCCCTCCCGGCCCTGGCCGTCGCGTGGCTGGTGTGGCGGCGCGCGGCTCGTCCCGCGGCACGGGACCTCCGGCGGGCCCGCGCGCTGGTGGTGCTGCCTGTCGCGGTCTTCGCCGTGACCGCTACCAGCGCGGTGCCCGCCTCGTCGTCGGCTCGCGCAGTCGAGGTGCGTCAGGGGGAGATCGTGGTGGCCGTGGCTCCTGACGGCGCCGTGATCGCCACCGGCGACGCCGGGAGGTCCTGGCACGAGTGGAAGGGCTCGCCGTCTCCGTCTCCGGCGACCCGGGCGTGCGTGCCCGCCGAGCCGCGGCGCTGTTACCGGCTCACGCCGGGCCGGCTCAGGGTCGAGCAGACCACGGACGGGGGAGCGACCTGGACGGTCGCCTGGGAGATCTCCAGAGGCAGGCAGGACTGGCTCGATCGGGCCTACGAGAATCCCGACCCCTTCGGCGAGCACAGCGACCGGGCCGCCTCCATGGCCGTCGCCGTCCAGGCGGTGCCCGGTGGTCACGTGGTGGCCGTGGCGAACGGGACCGACGGAGTCGTCCTGCGCGACGTGTCGGGACGGTGGCGGCGGCTGGGCTTCCCCGAGTACGACGCGGAGAGGGCACCGCTGTCGGAGTCCGCCGCCGCTCCCCTCGCATCCCCGGGGGAGCGGATCGGCACCGAGTTGGGGGTCGCCGTTCTCGTGGCGCTCGCGGCCCTGCTGGCGGCCCTCGGCACCACGGCGGGGGCGCGCAGGTGGCCGGTCCGGTTCGGGATCTGCGCCGCCGTCATGTGGACGAGCGTCCTGCTGGTCGTGACCGCGGACGGGCCGGCCGGCCTCGTCTCCCTCGCGCTCTTCGTGCCCATGTTCGCGGCCGGCGCGGCCGGCGTACTCGCCGTCTGGCTGTGGTCGCGGCCGAGGTGGACCCGCCTCCTGCTCGCCGCGCCCGCCGCGTTCGCCGCCGTGTGCCTGCCGTTCCTCGGCTGGAGCGCAGGCCTGCCCGACGACTACGGCATCGCGGTGCTGCTCGCGGTCCTGCTCTGCACGGTGGTTCTGGTCGTCGCCGTACGCGCCGCAGTACGGGCCCGGATGCGGCCGCGGAGGGAGCGGGGCCTGCCCGTTCCCCCCGCGAGGTGATCCACGTGATGTGATTCGCGTGAAGCGCCGCGTGTGATCCGATCAGGCGTTGGCGCAGATGGCGTAGACGCTGATGCCGACGGTGTTGTAGTAGTTCTGCCGGCCGAGCGCGATCCATCCGGTGCCGTCCGCGGTGGGGAAGCTGCCCACGAGGACCGCGTCGTTGCCCTGCGCCTCGCCGCCGCCGCCCACGGCGCGCTTGCCCGCGGGGCAGTACACGGTGCGCCGGGTGAAGTTCGGCACGTTCGCGTTGGGCAGCGTCACGACCTGGTAGCCGTCGACGACGGCACGGGACGTGGTCTGCGGGCCCGCGTCGGCCAGCGCGGTCGCGCCCGCGCCGGTGACCGTGAGTCCGGTGAGGACCAGCGCGCCTGTCGTGATTGCGTGAACAAATCGCACGTAAAAGCTCCGTTGTGTCGAAAATGACCGGATTTCGAACCGAAGAATCGGGTGTGAATGGCGCCAACGCCGTCCCCGTCGGTTCCGTGGCCACACTTACCCTTGATCGTCTGGCGTCACACTTCGCAATGGTGTATTTACTCCTCGTATTGCTTGCGTCGACATCGGCATGACACAAGGTCACGACCGTCCATGCGGGCCCGGTGCGGCGCAGGGGGGCGGCCGTTCGCCCGTGGGTACGTTCCTGCTCGGGAGGATCGCCATGAGAAAGATCGTCGCTGTCGCCGTGCTCGCTGCGATGACCATGCTCGGCACGGTCGCCGCAGTCGCGTCGGTGGCCGCCGGGACCGGCGGCCACCCGAGGACCGGCCCGTGGGCCGGGAGCCCGCCGCAGGCGCCCGCGCCGCCCAAAGGGGGCGTGAAGCGGCAGGAGGTGAGCCAGAAGCAGTACGACATCCTCGTCGGCCAATGCCGCTACCCGAAGACGTCGGAGGCGCGGCAGCGCTGCCGCACGCAGGTGCGCGAGCAGTACAAGGTGGGCGCGTTCAACCCGAACCTCGACTGCCGCACGTACTCCGGGGTCAGCGTCTGCGGCGTGCTCGAACTCGACGCCGCGCAGCGCTCCTGCGTCGAGGAGTCGGTGGGCGGCGGGCTGACCCGCCGGCGGGCCGAGGTGGAGTGCTACGCCTTCCGCTGAGGCCGCCCTTTTCGGCGAAATCTCCGGTCCAACCTAAATATTTGGCCAAACCGCAACTTTCCGTGATCTACCCTGCGGGGGTGGACGCCAACAGTCAGGGTGCCGCCGAACTCCTGGAAGCGTTGATGCGAACGGCGGCGCGATTCAGCGAGATGGGACGGTCCGTCTCCCGCGACTTCTTCCCCCACGTCCGCGTCGAGCCCGTCTCGGACCTGGCCGGGCCCGCCGTACGGCTCGGCGCCGCGCTGGCGCTCCCGGGGCACGACCTCGTGTTCGAGACCGCCGTCGCGGTCGGCGAGGAGACGTTCGGCGTGCGGGGCGGCCTCGTGCTGGACGGCGAGGAGGAGATCCTGGTCCTGCCGGCCTTCGAGACCGCCGACGCGGTCGCGTGCGCGGCCATGCTGGACCGCTATGTCGACGAGCTCACGACACCGGCCCGCTGGCACGTGCAGCGGCTCCTGGAGTCCTGCGAAGCGGACTCCTAGAAAGAGCGACGTCCCGCGAGGCGGACTCCTGACGCCTCACAGCGCCTGGAGTCCCTGGATCACCTCGCGGAGGATGCGTTCCTCGGGCAGCTGGGCGACCGTGGCCTGCGGCCGCGCGTTGATCAGCCCCTGGTCGCGCAGGTCGCCCAGCAGGATGCGCACGACGTTCAGCGACAGGCCGAGCTCCGAGGCCAGGTCGGCCACGGAGAGGGGGACCCGGCACAGCTGCAGGATCCGCCAGTGCTCGGGGGCCAGCCCGGAGATCCCGCTGTACGCCGCGGGAGCCGTCCTGATGATGGACATCAGGTCGAAGTCCGGCCCGCTCGGGCGCGTACGGCCACGGGTGAGCGTGTAGGGGCGCAGCAGCGGCCCGTCCTCGTGCTCGGTCACGAGTCCTCCTGAGCGCGTTGCCAGCCCGCCTGGAAGGAGGAGAACAGGTCGCTCCGCTCCTCCTTGAGTTGCGGCGCCAGGTTGGCCTGCCGCACCCGGCGGGGCAGGGAGTCCTGGGCGCCGCCGCCGATCGGCGGCGTGAGGGCCAGGGCTGGGGGCGAAGCCTCCGGCTGGGCGAGGCGCTCGACCGCCGGTTCCCTCGTCTCGTTCTCCACCACGATCTCCTGCGGGAGCAGGAGCACGGCACTCGTCCCGCCGTACGGCGAGGTGCGCAGGGAGACGCGGATGTTGTGCCGCCGGGCCAGCAGCCCGACGACGAACAGTCCGAGCCTGTCGCTGTCGGCCAGGTCGAACTCCGGCGGGTCGGCGAGCCGCGCGTTGAGGTGCGCCAACTCCTCCGGGGGGATGCCGAGCCCGCGGTCCTCGACCTCGATGGCGAAGCCCCGGGCGACCATCTCCCCCCTGACCTGCACGCGGGTCTGCGGCGGGGAGAAGACCGTGGCGTTCTCGATCAGCTCGGCGAGCAGGTGGACGACGTCGGTGACGCTGCTGCCCGCGAGCGAGTACCCGTGCGGCATGTTCACGTCCACCCGCAGGTAGTCCTCCACCTCCTCGGTGGCGGCGCGGGCCACGTCGTACAGCCGGACCGGGTTGCGCCAGCCGCGCCCGGGCACGGCGCCGGACAGGATGATCAGGCCCTCCGCGTGGCGGCGCATGCGGGTGGTGAGGTGGTCGACGCCGAACAGCCGTTCCAGCAGGTCGGGGTCGGTGATCTCCTTCTCCAGGCCGTCCAGCATGCCGAGCTGGCGCTGCAGCAGCGACTGGCTGCGCCGGGCCAGGTTCAGGAAGACCTTGTTGACGCCCTTGCGCAGCTCGGCCTGGCCGACGGCCGCCTCGATCGCGGTGTGCTGCACCGAGGTGAAGGCGCGGCCGACGTTCTCGATCTCGACGGTGCCGCTGGCCTGGGCCATCGGCGGCGTCTCGGCCGCCACGTCGACGTCCTCGCCACGCCGCAGCCGCCGTACGAGGTCGGGCAGCCGCCGCCCGGCCAGGTCGGCCGCGGCCCGGTGCAGGACGCTCAGCTCGCCGGTCACCGTACGGGCGAACCGGAAGGAGATGAACGCGGTCGCGAGCACGGCCGCGAGGCCGAGCCCGCCGACGATGCCGATGTCCCAGAGCACGCTCTGCGCCAGCGGCACGGCGCGGGCGGCGGTGGCGTCGGCGGCCACGTTGGTCGTCTCGGTGAGCTGGCGGGTCAGGGCCTGGGCCGTCGTCGGCCAGGCGATCGCCTCCGGTGGGAGCGGCTGGCCCGGCCGCACCCTGGCGATCACGTCGTCCTCCAGGGAGACGAACGACGTGTAGATCGGGGTGGAGTTCAGCGTGCCGTACTGCTTGAGCAGGCCGGCGTCGAGCTGGCTCGTGCCGAGCTGGTAGAGCAGGCGGCGCTTGCCGACCATCCCGGAGAAGGCGTCCCGCTCGTCCTGCGTCATCCGCCCGGACGCCTGCGCGCCCAGCACGAGCGCGGACTGCTGGCTCACCAGCTCGCGGCTGCGGGTGATCAGGATGAGCGCCTTGGTCTGCTCGATGATGTCGATGTCCGGGGAGATCATCAGCCGGTCGTAGACCTGGTGGGCGGTCTCGACGACCGAGCTGTACTCCTCGATCACGTCGAGGCGGGTGAGCCGCTGGTCGTCGACCTGGCCGCGCAGGACGTCGAGCCGGTCCATCTGCCGGATCAGGTCCTGGACCCGGTCCCACATGGCGGGAGGCGTCTCGTCCCGGGCCTGCTCCGACAGACGGGTCAGCAGGACCGCGGTGGCGTCGGTCTTGCGGCGCTGCACCTGAAGGTCGGTGCGCAGCGTCGAGGTGCGCCAGGCGAGGTAGCTCACCGACACGAACCGCTCGCTCTGCAGCTCGTTGATGGCCTCACTGACGGGATAGACGATGTTGTCGTAGACCTTCTGGATGCGCAGGAGCTGCTGCCCCTGCTCGATGGTCAGCTTGGCGGCGAACCCCCAGATCACCACCAGGGCGGTCAAAGGCACCAGCAGGATTGCGAAAATCTTGAAGCGGATGGATCGTTTCCGACCAGCCATCAGACCTGCCCGTCGGTTACACATGTGTTAACAGTGGCGAAACCCTAGCAATCCGTGAGCCTCCGTTACCAGGGATCGTTCCTAACGACTTGGGCCACAGCCCCATATCAGGACAGTCTCGACGTTACGGAGGAAAGCTCTTGCTGATTGCTGTCTAGTTGTCAGACAATCCTTCCATGAACTCCAGATCGGGCCCGCTCGCGGTGGTCGCGGCGGCCGTCCTGTGGGGCACCGCGGGCACCGTCGGCACCCTCGCCTCCGCCGGCTCCGTCTCGCTGGCCGCGGCCCGCCTCGTGCTCGGCGGGGCCCTGCTGGGCGCGTTGGCGCTGGTCACGCACCGCCGTACTCCCAGCGGGAACGTTCAGACGCGCTGGCCGCTGGTCCTGGGAGCCGCCGCGGTCGCGGCCTACCAGCTGTGCTTCTTCGCCGCGGTCGGCAGGACGGGCGTGGCGATCGGCACGGTGGTGGCCATCGGCAGCGGCCCGGTCTTCACCGGGCTCCTGTCCTGGATCGTCGGACACGAGCGGCCGAGCGGGCGCTGGGCGCTCGCCACGGCCGCCGCCGTCGCCGGATGCGCGGTGCTCGTCACCGGCGGGGGAGAAGGAACGGGCGGTGCGGACGCGGGCGGCGTCGCGCTCGCCCTCCTCGGCGGGCTCCTGTACGCCTTCTACGCGGTCGTGGCGGCCCGGGCAATCGGCAGGGGCATGGAGTCGGGAATCGTCATGGGCGTTCTGTTCGGCGGCGCGGCCGTGCTCATGCTGCCGGTCCTCGCCCTGACCGGGCCGGCCTGGCTCGCGCGCCCGGGCGGCCTGCTGACCGCGCTCTACCTCGGCTGCGCCACCACGGGGCTGGCCTATCTCCTGTACGGCCGGGGACTGCGCACGACCCCCGTCGCCACGGCGGCCACGCTCGCGCTGGCCGAACCGGCCGTCGCGGCCGTGCTGGGCGTCGTGGCGCTGCGCGAGCACCTGTCCCCCGTCTCGTGGGCCGGTCTGGTGCTGCTCGCCCTGGGGCTGGTCGTGGTGGCGCTGCCCGCCAGGGCGCGGGGCCCCGAGGCCGTCGCACCCGGCACGGAACGGGCGGCGGCGGGAAGCCGCCAGTAGGCTCGGCCCCGTGACCACCCTGAGGCCCGTCTCCACCGTCGAGGCGCTCGCCGCCGCGCTGCGCGAGCGGGTGCTGTCCGGGGACATCGAGCCGGGGGCCGCGCTGCCCGAGCAGGAGTTGTCCGCCCGGTACGGCGTGGCCCGCCCCACGGTGCGTGAGGCGCTGGCGCTGCTCGTCCACGAGGGACTGCTCCGGCGCGAGCGCAACCGCAGCGCGTACGTCCCGGTGATCACCCCCGCCGACCTGGCCGACCTCATGTACGTGCGCGCGCCGCTGGAGGAACTGATGGCACAGGCCGTCGCGGGGCGCCGGGTGACGGCGGCGGAGGAGGCGCTGGACCGCCTGTCCGGCCTGCCGCCGGGCGCGCCCTGGGCGGCCGTGGTGGCCGAGCACATGGCGCTGCACGAGGCGCTCGTCGCCGCCGCCGGCAGCCCCCGCCTCGAGCGCCTGTACGCCACGCTCGCGGCCGAGACGCGGCTCGGACTGGTCGGGCTGCGGCACGCGTACGAGGATCCCCACGAGCTCGCGGCCGAGCACGCCGCGCTGCTGCGCGTCATCGCCGAGGGACCGGCGGACGCGGCCGTCCAGGCGGTGCGCGAGCACCTGCGATGGCGGCACGCCTGAGCCCGGAGGAGCCCCGGGCGATTCCCCCTGCGCGTTTTCTCCCGGGGGCGGATTTCCTCGCGCGGTTTCCCTTGGTTGCGGATTCTCTTGCACCGTGCCGCTCCAAGTCGTCACAATCGCGCCCATGCACGGCAACCCAGTGCCGGACACCTATGTGTACGTCACCGAAGAAGGCGTGACACGTCACTACGCCGACGGCAGCGTCGAGGCCCTCGCTTGGGAGGATGTGGTCGAGGTCCGCGTCGGCGGCCTTGGTGACCAGGATCCGCCCGGCCAGCCGGAGGACGTGTTCATCGTCCTGCTGGACCGTGAGGGCGAGGGCTGCGTGGTCCCGCACTCGGCGACCGATGCGAGCTTCCTGGCCCGGTTGCGCTACCTGCCGGACTTCGACCTCGACCGGCTGAGCACCGCGGTCGAGAGCGCGCGCTCGGACTACGTCGTCGTGTGGCGCAGCCCGGAGCCGCCGTCCCCGTTACCCGACCTCGAATACGACTAGAGGCCGGAAGCGCCGTGCCGGGCCCCACTCCTGAGCGCCTGCGAATAAGACTCCGAATCTAGTTCGGCCTGCTGGCGGGGGATACCCGGGCTTTACGGGCTGACGCGGGCGGTGCGCACGACACGGACGGAAATTCCCCGGCAGGCGCCCCGGCCCTCATCCGGCCCACCGGGAGGCGTCGCATGCGGCGGATCCGTATCGGCCCCCTGCAATGGCTCTCGGAGGGGCGCCGTGGAGGCTCGCATGGCCGGGCACGCGTACTCCACCTGCGTCTACTCTCGCCCCGGCTGCCCCGGTCGGTGGCATCCCCCGCGCGAGGAGTGCATTTCGGCAGGTTACGGAGGTGCATACTTCGGGTGACATTTCCCTAAGCCCATCGAAGACGGCATCATTGGACCGTTCCGTCAAGCCATTTCGATAGTGTCAGGACGGCCGAATGTGGACATGAGCCGTCGTTCCGTAGGCGTAGATCGCTCTTTAATATCAAAGTCGGATAGCGGGCGATGAAGCGTATGTGCTTCAGGTCAACCTGTGTGGCGGAACAGGCGTCAAGTCTGCAGAGTCCGGCGACTAGGGGCGTGATAGATGGAGACGCGGTTGGGGTCGACCCCGACGCGAACTGTCACCACCCACGTTGAACAGCGGAGATACGCCAGCATGGCGACGGCGGCCTACTTCAGGCTGCTGATGGCCGGCGACCTGGTGTGTTCGATCTTCGCGTTCGGCGTGGTGGAGGGGACACGGCTCGCGCTCGGCGCGTTCATACCCGTGGTGGACCTGATCTTCGGCATCACCTTGACCATCCTCTGGCCCGGTGTCATGAGCTTGGTCGGCAGCTACCGCAGGAGTGCTCACGGGGAGGGTACGGAGGAGTTCCGTGCGGTCACCCAGGGCGGCTTCGGACTGGTGGCGACCATCGCGATCGGCGCGTACGTCACGCAGACCACCGTCGCGAGAAGCTACGTCATGGCGATGGTGCCGCTCGCGACGTGCATCACGCTGGTCTTCCGGCACCGCATGCGCAAGCGCCTGCACCGGTCCCGCTCGCGTGGTGAGTACCTGCGGCGCGTCGTGGCGGTCGGGCACGGCGCGGCGGTCCTCGACCTGGTCATGCAGTTGCGGCGGCAGCCGTACCACGGGATGCGGGTCGTCGCCGCGTGCCTGCCGGGCCCGCAGGACCGCGGCATGCTGCTCGACGTCGACGACGTGCCCGTGCTCGGAGACTTCACCGACGTGGCGGCGGTCGTCGACGAGGTGTCCGCCGACGCGGTGGCCGTCCTGGCCTGTCCGGAACTGGACGGCGCCGCGCTGCGCCGCCTCGCGTGGGGCATCGAGTCGAGGGGCGCGGAGCTGTTCGTCGCCCCGGCGCTCATGGATGTCGCGGGTCCCCGGGTGAGCGTGCGGCCGGTCGCGGGGATGCCGCTGCTCCACGTGCGGCATCCCGACCTCGACGGCGCCCGCCAGCTCGTGAAGAGCGCGTTCGACAAGGTGGTCGCGGCGGTCGCGCTGGCGATCCTGGCGATGCCGATGCTCGCCATCGCCGTCGCGATCCGCCTGACGAGCCCCGGGCCCGCCTTCTTCAGGCAGACCAGGGTCGGCCGGCACGGGCGGGAGTTCGACATGCTCAAGTTCCGGACGATGGTCGTGGACGCCGAGAGGCTGCGCGACGTCCTGCTTGACGAGAACGAGTCAGACGGCGTGCTGTTCAAAATTAGGAACGATCCAAGGATCACCCGCGTGGGGGCCGTCCTGCGCCGTCACTCGCTCGACGAACTCCCCCAGCTCCTCAACGTGCTGCGGGGGGAGATGTCCCTCGTCGGTCCCCGCCCGCCGCTGGCGTGCGAGGTCGAGCAGTACGCGGTGGACGTGCGCCGCCGCCTCGTCGTCAAGCCGGGCATGACGGGCCTTTGGCAGGTCAGCGGCAGGTCCGATCTGTCCTGGGACGAGTCGGTCCGGCTCGACCTGCGCTATGTGGAGAACTGGTCGCTGATGCTGGACCTGCAGGTGCTCTGGAAGACATGGTCGGCGGTCACGCGCGGCGACGGGGCGTACTGAGGTGAAGGCCCTCGTCCTGGCCGGCGGCTCCGGAACCCGCCTGCGGCCCATCACGTACACGCAGGCCAAGCAACTGGTGCCGGTGGCGAACAAGCCGGTGCTCTTCTACGGCCTGGAGTCGATCGCGGCGGCCGGCATCCGTGAGGTCGGCATCGTCGTCGGCGACACGCACGCCGAGATCGAGGCGGCGGTGGGCGACGGCTCCCGGTTCGGCCTGCAGGCCACCTATCTCCGGCAGGAGGCGCCGCTCGGGCTGGCGCACGCCGTGCTGATCGCCCGCGACTACCTCGGCGACGACGACTTCGTCATGTACCTCGGCGACAACTTCGTGGTGGGCGGCATCGAGAGCCTGGTCGAGCGCTTCCGGACACGGCGGCCGAGCGCGCAGATCATGCTGACCAAGGTGTCCGACCCCCGCCAGTTCGGCGTCGCCGAGCTGGACGCCGACGGCCGGGTCGTCGCGCTCGTGGAGAAGCCGAGCGAGCCCAAGAGCGACCTCGCCCTGGTCGGCGTCTACCTGTTCACTCCGGCGGTGCACGAGGCGGTGGCGGACCTCAAACCGTCCTGGCGGGGGGAACTCGAGATCACCGACGCGATCCAGTGGCTCATCGACGCCGGCCACGACGTGGAGCCGTCGATCATCTCGGGCTACTGGAAGGACACCGGGAACGTCACCGACATGCTCGAGGTGAACCGGCTCGTGCTGGAGTCGGCGGAGCCCCGGGTCGACGGCGACGTGGAGGACTGCGAGCTCATCGGGCGGGTCGTGGTGGAAGCCGGGGCGTCGGTGCGCGACTCCCGCATCGTCGGCCCGGTCGTGGTCGGCTCGGGGACGGTCATCAGCGGCTCCTACATCGGGCCGTTCACCTCGATCGGCGCCGACTGCCGCATCGAGGGGAGCGAGGTCGAGTACTCGATCGTGCTGTCGCGCGCCTCCATCACGGGGGTGCGCAGGATCGAGGCCTCGCTGATCGGGCACGACGTCGAAGTCACCCCCGCGCCGCACGCGCCCCGCGCCCACCGTCTCGTGCTGGGCGACCACAGCAAGGTGCAGATCATCTCATGAGCGGACACACCGGGGGCGGGGGCGCGCCAGGACGTGCGCTCCCCGCCCGCAGGCCGTCAGGTGTGGCAGGGGAGCGCCCCGACGGTGGACGTGACGCGGTAGTCGTCGTCGACGGTGACGAGCGTGTTGCCCGACCAGTCGATCGACGAGCAGTCGGCCTCCACCGGTCCGTACACCCAGGAGCGGTTGACGAGCCGGTTGTTCCGCACAACCACTCTGCCGTGCGCGTTCTTGACCTGGATGCTGTACGTGCCGCCCATGACGAGGTTGTCGGTGAGCGTCACGTCGACCACGCGCGGGTCGGTGATGAAGATCGGCGCGGTGATGTCCCTGGCGTCCCGCTGGTCGACCGTGTTGTGCTGGAAGACCAGCCCCTTGCCGGCCATGTACGTCTGGATGCCGTCGGAGTGGTCGCCGGGGTTCGAGCACAGGTGGACGTAGGAGTCCCGGATGGTGACGTCGTCACCCGAGACCCGGAAACCGTCCCCGTGCCCGCGGACCAGCACGCGCGTGGCGGTGTAGTGCGACTCGCCCACGCCCGGAGTGCTGACGCAGCCGCTCGCCGGGCCCACGGTGGAGTCGCTGATCGTGAACGAGTACTGCCGGGTGCCCCGCTCGTTGATGACCGTGCCGTCGATCTGGCTGTTGCGCACGGTGACCCCGTCGGCGTTGATCACCAGGTCGCCGGTGATGTGCACGCCGTCGACAACCGTCCCCGGTGTGGTGACCTGGTAGTCGTTGCCGCCGAGGTTCGCCGCCTTCCGCAGCGGGCTGACCGAGCGGGGGGCGCCGGTGCACGCGGGGGTCGGGTAGCCGCCGGGGCAGGCGGATCCCGCGGGTGCGGTCGGCGGGGGCGCCGGGCTCTGTGCCGGGCTCTGTGCCGGGCTCTGTGCCGGGATCGAGGGGCTGCGCGACGGGCTCCGGGTGGGCCGGCCGCCGGTCGGCTCTCCGCCGGGTGTGCGAGACGGCTCCCGGGACGGGCTCACGACCGTGGTCGGCTCCTCGGACGGCCGCGCGGACGGCACGACGGAGGGCTCGGCCGACGGCTCCGCGGACGGCTCGACGACCGGGGGAACGGAGGGGCCCGGCGTCGGCTCGAAGGAGGGCGGCGCCGAGGGCTGGACCGTGACCTCCCCGGAGGGGTTCGGCGAGACCCGCGAGACCGACGGCCAGGGCCTCGGCGTGTACGTGACGACGTCGCGCGACCGGGTCGCCGAGGGCACCGGGCGCACGGACGGCGCGGGCTCCCTGTCCAGCCAGCGATAGATGGGGCCGACGTAGTACGTGTAGTTCTTCGGGTTCCAGCGGTGGGGGAAGCGGCTCGGGCCGTAGGTGTAGACCCCCACGCGGCGGGCGGCCGTGCTGAGCGGCCCCGACCGCAGCGCCCCGGCCGACGGCCGGCCCGCGTACGTGCCGTGCTCGCTGTGGTAGGAGACGGTGTAGACCTTCCCGCCCACGACCGGCACCGCACTGCCGAAGCGGGCCTCCTGCCAGCCGGAGCGGCTCTCGTCACGGAAGGTCACCGTGGCGAGGCGCGTCCCCGCGGAGTCCCAGAGGCTGCCCGTGTGGCTGCCCTTCTCACCGGGCGCCTTGTAGAAGCGCACGCCGATCACCCAGCCGTCCTGGGCGGCGGTGAAGCGGGTGCCGAGTTCGACGGGGCTCCGGTCCCTGTGGACGGGCGGGCTGAGCCGGTCGTCCCTGGACCAGAAGCCGACCTCCTTGGCCTGCAGCGTGACCCGCGGCTCGGGGGCGGCGACCGGGCCCGGGTTCGCGGTGTGCCGCGTCACGACGGCGGCCACCGGGATCGCGGCGGCGACGAGCGCGGTCGCGATCAGCAGCGCCGGACGCGGGCGCGGCAGATACCGAGAGGTGCGGGCGTACCTGGGGTTCGCTCCGTGGCGTGGGTGTTTGTTGGGGGCCATATCTCCGACCTCCGCGCCGAGGCGCTCAGTTCGTCATTTTGTCCTTGCCGATCCACTGCCGGGGGCTATTGTGACGCCTGAGACGACGAGTGCGCATGAATTTGGCCAAATTACGTCTTTCACTCACTCGGGCTCGGCCTTCAGGTCGCCCGTTTCCTTACTGAAATACGATGCGGTCCTCCCCTATTGCTTTTTTAGGTGCAAAACCATCCACATCTGGAGATTCCTGACTTGAGGCTATTGATCACTGGTGGCGCCGGTTTCATCGGTTCCCAGTACGTCCGGACCGTGCTGACCGGCGGATATCCCGCCTTCGCCGGAGCGCGGGTCACGGTGCTGGACCGGCTGACCTACGCGGGTAATCTCGCCAACCTCGCTCCCGTCGAGGGTGGTTACGACTTCGTCCACGGGGACGTCTGCGACGCGGCCCTGCTCCGCGAGGTGGTTCCCGGTCACGACGTAGTGATCAATTTCGCGGCCGAATCCCACGTCGACCGCTCGATCGAAGGTGCGGCCGATTTCGTCCGCACCAACGTCCTCGGGGTGCAGACCCTCCTCGACGCCTGCCTCACCTCGGGCGTCGGGAAGGTCGTGCAGGTGTCCACCGACGAGGTCTACGGCTCGATCGACGCGGGCTCCTGGGACGAGAGCGCGCCGCCGGCCCCGCGTTCGCCGTACTCGGCCGCGAAGGCCGGTGGCGACATGCTGGCCAGGGCGTACGCGATCACCCACGGGCTCCCGGTGTCGATCACCAGGTGCGGCAACAACTACGGGCCGTACCAATACCCCGAGAAGGTCGTTCCGCTGTTCGTCACCAACCTCATCGAGGGCCGCCGAGTCCCGCTCTACGGCGACGGGGGAAACGTCCGCGACTGGGTCCACGTAGCGGATCACTGCCGGGGTATCCAGCGCGTCGCCGAGGTGGGGGAGCCCGGCGAGATCTACCACATCGCCGGGACCGCGGAACTGTCCAACCTGGAGCTCACCGAGCGGCTGCTCGCCGCGTTCGGCGCGGGCTGGGACCGGGTCGAACGAGTGGCCGACCGGAAGGGGCACGACCGGCGCTACTCGCTCGACGACCGGAAGCTGCGTGCCCTCGGCTACGCCCCCGAGATCTCCTTCGAGGAGGGTCTGGCCGGTACCGTGCGCTGGTACGTCGACAACCCCCAGTGGTGGAAGCCGTTGCGGGCGCGCGCATGAGGTGGATGGTGACGGGCGCCAAGGGCATGCTCGGCGTGGATCTCATGGAGGCGCTGACCGGTGAGGACGCCACCGGTTTCGGCCGCGACCTCGACATCACGGACGACGGGGCCGTGGGGGACGCCCTGGACGACCTCGCTCCCGGCGTCGTGGTGAACTGTGCCGCCTGGACCGACGTCGACGGCGCCGAGACCCGGCCGGACGAGGCCATGGAGGTCAACGGCCGCGCCGTCGAGGGGCTCGCACTGGCCTGCGCCAAGCGCGGGATGCGCCTCATCCACATCTCCACCGACTACGTCTTCGACGGCATGGGCCGCGAGCCGTACGGCGAGGACGACGATCCGGTGCGCCCGGTCAACGCGTACGGGCGGTCGAAGCTGACCGGGGAGCGGGCCGCGCTGGAGCACGGCCACACGGTCGTCCGTACGGCCTGGCTCTACGGCGCCCGCGGCCGCAACTTCCCGGCCACGATCATCCGCCTGGCTGCCGAGCGGGAGACCGTGTCGGTGGTGACCGACCAGGTGGGCCAGCCGACCTGGTCCGCGGACCTGGCCGCCCGCCTGGTCGAGCTGGGCCGTTCCGGTGCGCCGGGCGGCGTCTACCACGGCACCAACGCGGGGCGGACGACCTGGTACGAGTTCGCCCGTGAGATCTTCACCCTGCTCGGCGCGGACCCCGGCCGGGTCGTCCCGACCACGTCCGCCGCCTTCGCCCGGCCCGCCCCGCGACCGGCATGGAGCGTGCTGGGGCACGGCCGGTGGGCGCGGGCGGACCTGCCGCCGATGCGGCACTGGCGCGAGGCCCTGCATGCGGCGTGGCCCTACCTGAGCGTGTCGTAGAAGGCGAGGCAAGCGTCATGATCCGGCAGCAGTCCCGCCTCGCGCGCCTCCTTGAGAGAGGGAGCGGCGGCGTCCTTGTCCGACAGGATCGGCTCCACGTGCGAGGGCCACTCGATACCCAGATCGGGATCGAGCGGGTGCACGCCGTGTTCGCGTCCCGGCGCCCACGGCTGGGAGCAGAGGTAGACGACGGTGGCCTGCTCGCTCAACGTGAGGAAGCCGTGGCCCAGCCCCTCGGCGATGTAGAGACCGCGCCGGTCGGTGTCGTCGAGCAGCACGCTCTCCCAGGACCCGTACGTGGGAGAGCCCACTCTGAGGTCCACGACGACGTCGAGGACGCTCCCGGCGACGCAGGTGAGGTACTTGGCCTGCCCGGGCGGCACGTCGGCGAAATGGATCCCCCGCAGCGCCCCCTTCCGGGAGACGGTGCAGTTGACCTGTGCGAGGTCCAGCCCGTGTCCGGCGACCTCCCGCAGGTCGGCGGCCTTGAAGACCTCGAGGAGCGCGCCGCGCTCGTCGGTGTGGATGCGGGGGGTGTGGCACCAGGCCCCGGCGATGCTGAGCCGATCCATGGTCGAAGCATCGCATACACGGCCGTAACTCGATCGGCTCATGACGACGATTACGTTCATGGCAACCAGCCGTGGGTCCCGCACGTCTTCGGACGGCAACCATGTGATGAGGGAGCATATTGATGACAAAGTGCCGGTTGTGCGGGTCCACGGCGCTCGCGAGCATCGTCGATCTCGGGGCGACACCCCCTTGTGAGCGGTTCCTCACGCGGGAACAGCTGGACGAGCCGGAAAACACCTATCCCCTGCATCTGCGTCTGTGCACGGACTGCTGGCTGGCCCAGATTCCTCCGCTCATCACGCCCGAGGAAACATTCACCGAATACGCGTACTTCTCGTCCTATTCGACGTCCTGGGTGGAGCACGCCCGCCGGTTCGTGGCCGGCGCCGCCGAGCGGCTGGGGCTGTCCGATGCCTCGTTCGTGGTCGAGGTGGCGAGCAACGACGGTTACCTGCTGCGCCACGTGGTCGAGCGCGGGATCCGGTGCCTCGGGATCGAACCGTCCGCCAACGTCGGCCAGGCGGCGAAGGACGCCGGAGTGCCGACCCTCACGGCCTTCCTCACACCGGAGACCGCTGCCGCCGTCCGGGACGAGCACGGCCCGGCCGATCTCGTCGTCGCCAACAACGTGTACGCCCACATTCCCGACGTCATCGGCTTCACCCAGGGGCTGCGGGCCCTGGTGGCCGACGACGGCTGGGTGTCGATCGAGGTGCAGCACCTGCTCACCCTCATCGAGGGCACGCAGTACGACACCATCTATCACGAGCACTTCCAGTACTACACCGTCGCCTCCGCGATGCGGGCCCTGGCGAGCGGCGGACTGGCCCTCGTGGACGTCGAGTCGCTGCCGACCCACGGTGGGTCGATCCGGCTGTGGGCCCGGCCGGTCGAGGCGGCGGGGGAGCCGGGCCGACGAGTGACCGACCTGCTGGCCAGGGAGAAGGCCGCGGGCCTGCACGAGCTGTCCGGGTACGCCGAGTTCGCCGCCCGGGTCGCCCGAGTGCGGCGCGACCTGCTGGCCTTCCTCGTCCGGGCCGCCGAGGAGGGCCGGACCGTCGTCGGCTACGGCGCGCCCGGCAAGGGGAACACGCTGCTCAACCACTGCGGCATCCGGCCGGACCTGCTGTCCTACACGGTGGACCGCAATCCGTACAAGCACGGCAGGTTCACTCCCGGCACCCGCATTCCCGTCCTGCCGCCGGAGCGCATCGAGCAGGACCGGCCCGACTACGTGCTCGTGCTCCCGTGGAACCTCCGTGCGGAGATCACCGAGCAGCTCGCCCACGTCCGTGACTGGGGAGGCCGCCTGGTCTTCCCCATCCCCCGATTGGAGGTGGTCTCGTGAAGGTCGTCCTTTTCTGCGGCGGATACGGCACCCGCATGCGCAACGGCACCGCCGGTGACGTCCCCAAGCCCATGCAGCTCGTCGGGCCGCGGCCGCTGATCTGGCACGTGATGCGCTACTACGCCCACTTCGGGCACACCGAGTTCATCCTCTGCCTCGGCTACGGGTCCCACCACATCAAGGACTTCTTCCTCAACTACCAGGAGACGACGTCCAACGATTTCGTCCTGCGGGCGGGCCGGGTCGAGCTGTTGTCGACCGACATCTCCGACTGGTCGATCTCGTTCGTCCAGACCGGCATCGACTCGCCGATCGGCGAGCGGCTGCGGCGGGTCAGGGACCACCTCGGCGGTGACGAGATGTTCCTCGCCAACTACGCCGACGTGCTGACCGACGCCCCGCTGCCCGAGATGATCGACCGGTTCGCCGCCTCCGACGCCGGGGCGCTGATGATGGTCGTCCCTCCGTCGGAGACCTTCCACTGCATCGAACTGGGCGAGTCGGGGACGGTCGGCGGCATCACGCCGGTCAGTCAGATGCCGCTGTGGGTCAACGGCGGCTACTTCGTGCTGCGGCAGGAGATCTTCGACCACATCCCGGAGGGCGGCGACCTGGTGGGCGACGGCTGCGCGGAGCTGGCCAAGCGGGGCCGCCTGCAGGCATACCCGTACCGCGGCTACTGGCGGCCCACGGACACGGTCAAGGAACGGGTGGCTCTCGACGACGCGTACTCGCGCGGCGAGCGGCCGTGGGCGCTGTGGGAGCGGGCGTCGTGATCGGACTGGTTCCGGCCCTCCCACAGGGCCGCACGGCGCGGATCGCCGCGCTCGCCGCCCACTGCGACGACCTGCCCATCGGCGCCGGCGGCACCCTGCTGACCGTCTGCCGCGCCCGCCCCGGCATCCGGATCGACGCCCTCGTGCTGTCCGGCGGGGGCAGCGCGCGGGAGGACGAGGAGCGGGCCGCCCTCGCCGCCTTCTGCCCCGGCGCCGACCTGCGGGTCACCGTGCTCAAGCTGCCCGACGGCCGGCTCCCCGCGCACTGGGACGAGGCCAAGGAGGCGGTCGAGGACCTGCGCGCGGCGGGCGACCCCGACCTGGTCGTCGGCCCGTGGCGGGGCGACGCCCACCAGGATCACCAGGGGCTGGCGCAGCTCGTCACCACGGCGTTCCGCGACCACCTCACCCTGGGCTACGAGATCGCCAAGTGGGACGGCGACCTCGGGCGGCCCTCGGCCTACCACCCCCTGTCTCCCGAGGTGGCCGAGGCCAAGGCGGACCTGCTGCTGGAGCACTACCCCTCCCAGCGGAACAAGCCCTGGTACGACCGGGAGGCCTTCCTCGGCCTGGCCCGCCTGCGCGGGATCGAGTGCCACACGCGCTACGCCGAGGCGTTCCACGTCACCAAACTCACCCTCGACCTTTCAGGAGAATGACCCAGATGCGCGTGCTGTTGACCGGACACCAGGGCTACCTGGGCACGGTGATGGCCCCGGTGCTCGCCGGGGCGGGCCACGAGGTCGTCGGCCTCGATTCCGGGCTGTTCGCCGACTGCGTCCTCGGCCCGGCTCCCGACGACCCGCCCGGGCACGCGGTCGACCTCAGGGACGCCGGGCCCGAGGTCTTCGCCGGAATCGACGCGGTCGTGCACCTCGCGGCCCTGTCCAACGACCCCCTGGGCTCGCTCGCCCCCGATCTGACCTACGACATCAACCACCACGCGTCCGTGCGGCTGGCCCGGCTCGCCAGGGACGCGGGCGTGCGCCGGTTCCTCTACGCCTCCACCTGCTCGGTCTACGGCGCCTCCGGCGGAGACGACCTCGTCGGTGAGGACGCCCCGCTGCGGCCCGTCACCCCGTACGCGGAGTCGAAGGTGCGGGTGGAGGACGACCTGTCGAAGCTCGCGGACGACGACTTCTCCCCGGTCTACCTGCGCAACGCCACGGCGTTCGGGTTCTCCCCCCGGCTGCGGGCCGACATCGTGCTGAACAACCTGGTCGGCCACGCGCTCCTGACGAATCAGGTGCGGGTGCTCTCCGACGGCACGCCGTGGCGGCCGCTGGTCCACGCGCGCGACATCGCCGAGGCGTTCGCCCAGGCGCTGGTCGCGCCCAGGGAGGCCGTCCACGACCGGGCCTTCAATGTCGGGACCGAGCTCAACAACGTCACGGTCGCGGAGATCGCGTCCCACGTGGCCGAGGCGGTGCCGGGGTCGGACCTGGTCATCACCGGTGAGGCGGGGAACGACCCCCGGTCGTACCGGGTGGACTTCTCCCGTGTGCGCGCGGCGCTCCCGGGCTACCAGGCCAGGTGGACGGTCAAGGAGGGGGCGGTCGAGCTGATCGACGCCTACCGGCGGTTCGGTCTGCGGCAGGGGGACTTCGACCGGCGATTCACCCGGCTCGCCCGCCTGTCGGACCGCCGCGGGGCGGGCACCATCGGCGACGACCTGCGGCCGGTGGCCGAGTGAGCGATGTCGGCCGCCGGATGCACGCAC
The DNA here is from genome assembly GCF_006334915.2 of Microbispora catharanthi. Classification (GTDB taxonomy): domain Bacteria; phylum Actinomycetota; class Actinomycetes; order Streptosporangiales; family Streptosporangiaceae; genus Microbispora; species Microbispora catharanthi. The sequence goes on along the minus strand of NZ_VDMA02000021.1, from coordinate 56,430 downwards.
TGGTGGAGCGGCTCTACCCGCTGTGCCGGAGCATCACGGGCGACGGGGTCCGGCGCACGCTGGAGATCGTCGGGGAGTCCCTGCCGCTCGAGGTCCACGAGGTGCCGACCGGCACGGAGGTGCTCGACTGGACGGTGCCGAAGGAGTGGAACCTCCGCGACGCGTACGTCAAGGACCCCTCCGGCCGCAAGGTGATCGACTTCACGGAGTCGTCGCTGCACGTCGTCGGCTACAGCACGCCGGTGTCGGCCACTCTCACACTGGACGAGTTGCGCCCACACCTGCACACGCTGCCCGAGCAGCCGGACCTGATCCCCTACCGCACCAGCTACTACGCCGAGACATGGGGCTTCTGCCTGCGCCACGAGACGCTGGCGGCCCTGCCCCCGGGGCCGTACGAGGTGGTGATCGACTCGACGCTCGCCGACGGGCACCTCACCTACGCCGAGCACGTCGTGCCCGGCGAGTCGGCCGACGAGGTCCTGGTGTCGTGCCACGTCTGCCATCCGTCGCTGGCCAACGACAACCTCGCCGGCGTCGCGGTGGCCGTGGAGCTCGCCCTGCGGCTGGCGGAACGGCGGCCTCGCCACACCTACCGGTTCGTCTTCGCCCCGGGCACGATCGGGGCGATCACCTGGCTGGCGTTCAACCGCGACCGGGTCGGCCGGATCGGGGCCGGGCTCGTGCTCGCCTGCGCCGGCGACAGGGGATCGCTCACCTACAAGCGCAGCAGGCGGGGGAACGCCGAGATCGACCGGGTGATGGAGCACGTCCTGCGCGCCTCGGGCCGTCCGCACACCGTCGTCGACTTCTCGCCGTACGGCTACGACGAGCGGCAGTACTGCTCGCCCGGGTTCGACCTCGGGGTCGGCTCGCTCACCCGGACCCCGTACGGCGCCTACCCCGAGTACCACACCTCGGCGGACAACCCCGGTTTCGTCTCTCCCGAGGCGATGACCGAGACGCTGGAGACCCTCTGGGAAGCGGTGGACGTGCTCGAGCGCGACCGCCGCTATCTCAACCTCAGCCCCTACGGCGAGCCGCAACTCGGGCGGCGCGGCCTGTACGGCTCACTCGGCGGCCGGAGCGACACCAAGCGCGACCAGATGGCGATGTTGTGGGTGCTCAACCTCTCGGACGGCGACCACAGCCTGCTCGACATCGCGGAACGCTCCGCACTGCCCTTTCCCCTCGTGGCGGACGCCGCGCTGGCGCTGCAGAGCGCCGGATTGCTCAAGGAGTAACAGGGATGACCCAATTGGACACCGGCAGCAGGCCCGGCACGCTCAAGCTGCGCGTCGGCGACCTGGTGGAGGTCCGGAGCGAGGAGGAGATCCTCGCCACCCTCGACGAGAACGGCGAGCTGGACAACCTCCCCTTCATGCCGGAGATGCTGCGCTTCTGCGGGCAGCGGATGAGGGTGCACAAGGTGGCGCACAAGCTGTGCGACACGATCAGCCGCAGCGGCATGCGGCGCATGGACAACGCCGTGCATCTGACCGGGGCGCGGTGCGACGGCTCGGCGCACGGCGGCTGTCAGACGGCCTGTTCCCTGTACTGGAAGGAGGCCTGGCTCAAGCGGGTGGATCCGGACGACGCGCCCGCGCAGGCGCCCCGGCCGGCCCGCGCCCTGCTGCCGCTCCTGGAGGTGAACAGCCGCAGGCCGCCCGCGGAGGACGGCGAGGAGCGCTACTCGTGCCAGGCCACCGAGCTGCTGCGCGCGGCCCCCGTCTGCCTGCCGTTCAGGGACGTCCGGCAGTACGTCGAGGACGTGCGCACGGGCAACGCCGGGCTGCTGCCGGTGGTGCGCGCCTTCCTGATCGCGTTGTTCAACCGCTACCAGGACATCAGCAAGAAGGTCCTTCCCCAGGCGTGGTGGATCAGGGGCGGCCGGCGCTGGGGAGGGCTCAGGGGGATGGCCGGCGAGCGCACCCCGACCGCGGAGCTCGGCCTCCAGCCCGGCGAGCTGGTCAGAATCAAGTCCAAGGCGGAGATCCTCCGCACGCTCAACGACGACCTCCTCAACCGGGGAATGGGGTTCGAGGAGGAGATGGCCCGCTACTGCGGTCGCAGCGCGCGGGTCCGTGCCCGGGTGGACAGGTGCATCGACGAGAAGAGCGGACGGATGCTACGGATGAAGAATCCCTGCATCATCCTCGACGACGTCGTCTGCGCCGGCGTCTACAACTCCAACTGCCCGCGTGAGTTCGTCCCCTTCTGGCGAGAGATCTGGCTGGAGCGCATCGAGGAGCCCCGTCACGTATGACCGCACAAGAGGAACCCGGCAACGACGCCGGTACCGTGGGCACGATCGGCCGCCAGGCCGGTCGTGGCCTTCGCTGGAGCCTGTTCGGCACGTTGCTCACGCGCATGGGCTCGTTCGCCATGGGGCTGGTCCTGGCCCGCCTGCTGGCCCCCGCCGACTTCGGCCTTTACGCGATCGCGCTCGCGGCCACGCAGTTCGTCATGCACGTCAACGACGCCGGTCTCATCGCCGCCACGGTGCAGTGGCGGGGCAAACTCGAGGAGATGGCGCCCACGGCGAGCGTGCTGGCCGTGGTCTTCAGCACCGGGGTCTACGGGATCTTCTGGGTCGGCGCGCCGTACTTCTCCACGCTGGCGGGCAGTGAGCAGGCGACCGGCGTCGTCCGCCTGCTCACGGCCGTCATCCTCGTCGACGGCGTCACGGCCGTCCGCGCGGGCGCGCTGATGCGCCACTTCGAGCAGGACAAGCTGACCAAGGCGAACCTGGCCGGAGTGCTGGCGAACGCGGCGATCGCCGTAACGCTCGCCGTCATGGGCGCCGGCGCCTACAGCTTCGCGGCCGGTCAGTTCGGCGCCTCCGTGGTGACGGGCGTGCTGGTGTTCGTGTTCGCCAGGGTGCCCGTCCGCATCGCCGTCGACCGGGCGATCGCCGTACGGCTCCTCCGGTTCGGCCTGCCGCTGGCGGCCAGCCTCGGCCTGGAGTCGGTGCTGATGAACGCCGACTACGTCATCGTCGGTGACCGGCTCGGTATGACGATGCTCGGGTTCTACCTGCTCGCGTTCAACGTGTCCAGCTGGGTGCCCGGCCTGATCGGCACGGCCATTCGCTACGTCTCCATCGCCGGTTTCTCCCGCCTCGCGGAGGGCGACCAGGAGTCGCTCGCCGAGGGCGTGCGGCGCTCGGTGCCGCTCCTGATCGCGTTCGTGCTGCCGGTGGCGGTGGTGATGGCCACACTCGCCCACGCGATCATCATCACCCTGTACGGCGCCCAGTGGAACATGTCGGCCGGCGTGCTGCGGTTCCTGGCGGTCCTCATGGTCGTGCGGATGCTCACCGGACTCGCCTTCGACATCCTCACCTCGGTCGGCGCCACCCGCGCGACCGTGTGGCTGAACGCCGGCTGGGCCGCGGCCCTGGTCGCCGCGCTGCTGGTCGGCATCGGCCTGGACGGGATCCGCGGCGCCGCGATCGCGCACGCCGTCGTCGGCCTGTTCGTCGCGTTGCCGCTGGCGGTCTGGGCCCTGCAGCGGTCCGGGGTGAACCTGCGGCCCGTCCTGCCCGCGCTGGTGCGCCCGCTGGCCGGGGCCGCCGCGGCGGCAGGCGTCATCCTCCTGGTGAGCCAGGTGACCGGGCACATCCTCCTGCTCGAACTCGTCGCCGCCGGAGGGGCGGGCCTGATCGTCTACGTGCTGATCGTCGTGCCCGCGGCCCAGCTCAAGGGGCTCGGCGGCCGTCTTGCGCGGCTCGTCCCCGCCCGTTCGTGAAGACGCGCCGAGTCGGTTCGGCGGCTGGAAGGAATGCCATGTCCTCTCACGACACCCTGGTGTCCGTCGGACTGCCCGTGCGCAACGCGGCGGGGCGGCTGCGCGAGGTGGTGGAATCCGTGCTCGCGCAGGACCACGAGAACCTCGAACTGATCATCTCCGACAACGCCTCCACGGACGGGACCGAGGAGGTCTGCCGTGAGCTGGCCCGCTCGGACGGCCGGATCCGCTATCGGCGGCAGGCGGAGAACATCGGGCTCCTCAACAACTTCAAGGCGGTGATACGCCTGGCCGAGGGGCCGTACTTCCGGTGGGTGGGCGACGACGACCGGCTCGACCCCCGGTGCGTCTCGCGCTCGCTCGACCTGTTCGCCGAGGACGAGCGGCTCATCCTGGTGACCACGCAGATCGCCTACAAGGGGCCGGACGGCAGAACCGAGACCGCCGCCTACGAGGGGGCCGCGCTGGGTTCCGGCGACCCGGTCGAGCGGTTCGCCGAGATGCTGCGCATGCTGAACGAGAGCCACCTGATGATCGACCCGCTCTACGGGCTGATGAGACGGGAGGCCGTGCTGCCGATCCCCCGCCGCAACATGCTGCGGGAGGACGAGGTCTTCGCCGCGAAGCTCGCGCTCGCCGGGCCGTGGGGGCACGTGGCGGAGGTGCTCGGGCATCGGAACTGGAAGCACGAGACGATGCCGGTGCTGGCCCGCCGCCTCGGCGTGCCGTCCTGGCAGGCGCACTTCGCGACCACCCTGCAGTGCCGTGAGATGCTCCGCTGGCTGAAGCAGGCGCCGCTCACCCCCGAGCAGCGGGCCCGGGCGCGGGCGGCCGTCTACCGGATGTACGCCCGGAGGCAGCGACGGGTGGCCGTCCGGCGGGGCCGCAAGGCGGCTCGGCTCGTGACCGGACTGGTGGGCGCCGGACGGGGCTGACGCCTACGGCGCGGTCCTTCGAGCGAAGCGGGCGGAGGCGGCCGCCCGCAGCGCCGGCCAGGACCGGTGACGAAGGAAGGGCAGCTCGAACACCGCGGCGAACAGCCGCGCCACCAGCAGGCTCAGCGGCACGGCCAGGACCGTGGTGAGGAGGAACGCGGTGAGGCCGTGCCCGGCCGCCGGGCTCACCACGAGCGTGCTCAGCGCCACGACGATCGGCGCGTGGATCAGATAGAGACTGTAGGAGAAGTGGCCGAGGCCGAGGATGGGGCGGCTGTCGAGCAGCCGGACCAGCGGGGCCGGCCGGCCCGACGCCACGGACACGAGCAGCAGGGTCACCGCCGGGCCCATCGCGATGTCCACCCAGAAGTAGTGCTCGACCGTCCAGACCGGCCCCAAGGCCACGATGACCGCGACCACGGGCAGGGCCGTCGCCAGGGCCCACCACGGCCGGAGGGCGGCGGCCTTCGACGGTGTCCCGGCGGCCTCCGTCCCGGCCTTGGCCGCGATACCCGCGCCGACGATCCCGAGCGCGAACAACACCGCGAACTGCGGGGTGAACCGCAGGAGCTTGTCCACCAGCGGCACCGAGGGGGCGAGCAGTCCGATGGCCGCGACGGGCACGGTGACCGCGGCGAGCATGACCGTGGTTCCCGCACGCCGCAGCATCAGCAGCATCAGGGGGAAGAGGATGTAGAGGTGGGCTTCCACCGCGATGGACCAGAAGGCGCCGTTGGGGCTGGGGGAGCCGGCCACGTCCTGCAGCAGCAGGCCGTACAGGAGGACGGATTTGGCCGTGGGCGGGCCCTCGCCCGGCTGGGGAGCCAGGGTCCAGGCGACGACGAGGCTGAATGCCAGCGCGGCCCAGTAGGGCGGGAGGATCCGCCAGGCGCGCCTACGCGCGAAACGGCCCGCCCCGCCGAGCCGCCACTGTGACCGGGCAGGGGAGACCGCGAGCGAGAACCCGGACAGCACGATGAAGACCACCACGGCGAAGTGGCCGTAGAGGAGCCAGCCGAGCCACCACGGTCCGCCGTTGCCGGGAAACCCGGGGAACGCCATCAGCCAGCAGTGATGCAGGACGACGAACAGAGCGGCCAGCCCCCGGATACCGTCCAGGCCCTCCAGCCGGCGACGCGCCGTAGGCGCGGTGACATCCCTGCTTACGACCCGTTGTGTGGACGATTCGTCCAATTCGTTCCGCTCCGCTCGGGAAGGCCGGTAACGCTGCGTGAGGGTTGCCAGATGTAACGGTTTGTTGGACCGTTTGAACCGGGCCGCGCCAACCCATGATTGGTAAAGTACATTCTCGGGTGGCCGGACGTATATGGTCACGGAGGGCGGGGAAGCATGGACTTCTGGAAGAGCATCTTCACGCTCGCTCGCCGCCGGTCCGTGGGCCCGCCGATATTCGCGCTCGCAATTCTCGTGGCCGTGGTCGCTTATCTCATGCTGCCCACCACGTATGTTTCCAGCACGGCCATGGTCCTGACCACGCCGACGAGCGGCGGCACCCTTTCGCCCGACCCCAAGGAGGCGGCCGGGCTCACCAACCCGCTCCTGCAGTTCAACGACGGTTTGCGGACCACGGCGGGCATCCTCATCCTGTCCATGAACACTCCGGAGATGATGACCCGCCTCGGCGTCAGGCCCGGCGGCCCCACCGAGATCACGATCAACGACGGCCGCACCAATCCCGACCTGCTCGGCATCAGCACCAACGGCCCGTTCGTCTACGTCGAGGTGGACAGCAGGTCCCCGGCCGTGGCCGACGCGACCGTACGGAAGGCCGGGCAGCTCATTCGCGCGGAACTCGCCGCCCGGCAGCGGGCGCTGAAGGCGCCGCCGTCCACGTACATCGCCATCACCGACGTGATGCCACCCGGGACGCCAGAGGCGAAGCGGACGGTCAAGTGGGGCGCGGCCGCCGGTGGGCTGCTGGCCGTCATGGTCGTCGGATTCGGCCTGGCCTACCTCGTGGACCGGCAGCGTGGCAACCGCCGCGCGTCGTACGTCGTCCACGCCCCCTGGGTGGCTCAGCCGCAGCGTCCGGCCATCACGCCGTCGGCGTACGAGCCGGACGTCCCGCCGCCGGACGTCGACGCCGCGCCGGCCACCACGGCTCCGCCCGCGCCGAGACCATCCCAGAACTGGGACGACGACGCGACCGCCGTCATCGTCGTGGTGTCCGACGAGCCACAGGGCGGCGACCGCTCCGGGGGGCTGCGGCTCGCGCCCGACCCCGACGGCGACGCGATCGGCGACGGGTCCGGTGAGGACATGTCCCGCCCCGCTTCGCGCGCCGGCTGAGTGAGGAGCGGTCGATGGACTTCTGGGGGACCGTCCTCGTCGTCTTCCGGCGCTGGTTCGTGACGCTGCCCGCCTTCGCGCTGGCGGTGGGCGTGACCATCGCGGTCTATCTGTCGATCCCGGTCACCTACACGTCCACGACGGTTCTGGTGCTGACGACGCCGACGACGGGCGGCAGCCTGCCGAGCAATCCCAAGTACCCGAACGGGCTGACGAACCCTCTGCTCAACTTCGACCGGGGGCTCAGCATGACGGCCTCCATTCTCATCGGGGCCCTCGCCACGCCGGAGACCGCGGCGGCGCTCGGGGCGTCGCCCGAGGGCGACCCGAGCTACGAGGTCAACAACGGCAGCACCAACCCGGAGCTGCTGGCCCAGACACCGTTCGTCTTCATCACCGGTGAGAGCGCGTCCCCGGCGGCGGCCCGCGACATCGTCATGCGGGTGGAGGCCCGTGCGAGGAAGATCCTGGCCGAGCGGCAGGAGGCGCTCAAGGCGCCGCGCGCCACGTTCATCAGGATCGACCGGGCCGTGCCGGCGACCATGCCGGAGCCGCAGAAGGGCCGCAAGATGCGGTCGGCCGCCGTGGCCCTGGCCCTGGGCGCCGCCGCCACCCTCGTGGCGGCCTTCGCCGCCGAGAGCATCGCCCAGGCGATGCGCGTGCGGAAGGGCAGAAAGGTGCGCAGGGCCGGCGGAGCCGCCGATGCCGAGCCGTACGGGCCGTCCACCGTCTCAGTGACGGACCGGACGCGACCGCGTCCATCCGAGGGACGTCAGCCGGCGGTGAGCGGCTGAGATGCCCGCAGACCGGCCGGCCCGCGGGGTCGACGACCAGGACGCCCGCCGCACTCTGACCCTGCCGGCGCTCGGCACGGCGCCGATGCGCGGCGCCCCGCTCCGCGGCGATCCGGTCCTCGCCGATCCGCTCCTCCCCGGGGCGCGCCGTCGTGCCGACGGTGCGACGCTTGCGGCCCTGTTCGCGTTGTCGCTGCTCATCATCCCGGCCCGGCTGGTCCTGAGGGGCCTGCCGCTGTCGCTGACGCCCGCGAACATCCTCAGCCTGCTCGCCGGAATGTGCTGGCTGTGCGCGCAGTTCACCACCACCCTGGGAGTGGCCAAGGGCCGCACCCCCGTTCGCACCGCCCTGTTCTGCTACGCCGTCGCGCTCACCGCCACCTACGGCGTGGCCAGTTACGGCTACCTGCCGAGTGACGAGCTGAAGCTGTCCGATCACGCCCTGGTCCTCGTCATGGCGAGCGTCGGCATCGCGCTGGCCGTCTGCGACGGGGTCCGCACTCCGGAGCGCCTCGACTTCCTGCTGAAGACGATGGTGACGGGCGGGGCGGTGATCGCGGTCATCGGCGCGCTGCAGTTCATGGCCGACTTCGACCTCACTCAGTATCTCGCGCTGCCCGGTTTGCGCTTCGCCTCGGAAGGCGGGGCGGTCGACATGCGTGACTCCATGCGGCGGGTGGCCGCCACCACCGGGCATCCGATCGAGTTCGGCGTGCTGTGCTCCATGCTGCTGCCCCTCGCCGTCCACTACGGTTTCCGCGGCGGCCGTGGCGCCCTGCGCTGGTGGTTGTGCGCGGCGCTCATCGGCATGGGCCTGCTGTTCTCCGTGTCGCGGTCGGCGGTCCTGGGTGTCGGAGTCGTCGGAATCATCTTGGTCCTCGGGTGGCCCGTGCGGCGCAAGGTCCAGGCCCTGATCGTCACGGCGGTCTTCCTGGCCGTGGCGAAGCTGACGTTCCCCGGCCTGCTCAACACCCTGTACGGGCTGTTCGCCAACGCCGGGACGGACAGCAGCGTCCAGTACCGCACCCACGACTACGATGTCGCGGCTACCGAGGTCGCCAGGCACCTGTGGCTCGGCCGGGGCATCGGCACCTGGTACGCACCGAAGTACCAGGTCTTCGACAACCAGTACATCCTGACCGCGGTGGAGAGCGGAGCCGTCGGCGTCGCCGTCTTCGTGGCGCTGTTCTTCTGCGGGATCTACTCGGCCGTGCGGGCCCGCCGGTTGAGTGTGGACCCGGCCCCGCGCGACCTCGGCCTGACGCTCGCCGCCTGTCTGGTCGTGCCGCTGGTCGGCTCCGCGACCTTCGACCTGCTGTCGTTCGCCACCGTCACCGGTGTCGCCTTCCTGCTCATCGGGGCGTCGGGTGCGTTGCTGCGCTCCGCCCAGAGGGAGGCGGCGGTGCGGGCGTGGGAGGACGACCACGCGGAGCGGGCCCCAGGCCGGTACGGCGCAGCAGACCGAGCATGGTCGCGGCTACCGTGGCTCCCCCTGCCAGGGCGATCGCCCGGCCGGCCCTGAGCGCGGCCGGATCGCCGTCTCCGCCGAGAGCCGCGAGGACCGCGACCGCGAGCCCTGCCACGGCCCCGATCACGTGCAGCCCGATGAGCAGGCGCATCGCGACGCGTCCCAGCGGGCCGAGAGGCTCCGCCTCCCGCGTCGCCCCCACGCGTGCGAGGAACGCGACCGCTGCGCACGCGTAGGCGAGCACGATCAGATCGCTGCCGATCGTGTCGCTCGGCCGGTGCCAGTTGGCGGTGACGGTGGAGGCGCCGACGGCGGTGGCCCAGGCCGAGGTGGGGAGCACCACGACCCAGCGGAACCGGTGGGGGATCACGAGGACGAGCGCGCACATGACCGACATCGCGACCGCCGTGTGGCCGCTGGGGAAGCTCTGGTCATCCCGCCGCACGCCGGACGGCAGCAGGATCGGCCGCAGCAGGACCAGGTGACGCAGGACCTCGGTCGTGACGACCGATCCGGCGATGACCGCCGTGCCGGCGACCGCGAGCAGGGGACGGCGCCGGACTAGTGCGACCGCGCACACCAGCAGCACCGCGCCGGCCAGGGAGTAACGCGAGATCGTGCCGAGAGCGGCGAGGGCGGCCTCCTCCTGCCGGCCGCCGGCCACGCGCTGCGCTCCCTCCAGCACCGCGTCCTCGAACCGCTGTCCCGGCACCGTCCACACCGCCAGCAGGTAGACGACCACCAGCAGGACGAGGCAGCAGCACGCGGTGATGGCGGCCCGCCGGGACGTCGTCATCCCACGCAGGGGAGGGGACCGACGGTCGAGACGATCCGGTAGTCCTTGTCGATCGTCACCAGCGTGTTGCCCGACCAGTCGATCCTGTCGCAGTCGGCGTCGACCGGCCCGTACACCCACGACTTGTCGACCAGCTTGTTGTCGCGGACCACGGCACGGTCGCGGACCTTCCTGACCTGGATGCTGTAGGTGCCGCCCATGACGAGGTTGTCGGTCACCGTCACGTCCGACATGCGGGGGTCGGTGATGAAGATCGGTGCGGTGATGTCCCTGGCGTCACGCTGGTCCACCGTGTTGTGCTGGAAGACCAGCCCCTTGCCGCCGACGTACGTCTGGATGCCGTCGGAGTGGTCGCCCGGGTTGGAACACAGGTGGATGTAGGAGTCCCGGATGGTGACGTTGTTCCCCGAGTCGCGGAAGCCGTCTCCGTGGCCCCGCACGAGCACCCGCACGGCCGTGTAGTCGGTGTCCCCGACGGCGGGCATCGACTGGCACCTGTCGGCCGTGCCCACGGTGGAGTCGGTGATGGTGAACGAGTAGGTCTTGCCGGCGTAGCTGTCCAGCACGATGCCGTCGATCTGACTGTTGCTGATCCGCACGTCGCGGGCGGTGATCAGCAGGTCGCCGGCGATGTGCACGCGGTCGAGGACGGTACCCGGGGCCGTGACGCGGTAGGCGCCCTTCTCCGTGAGGGGCAGGGTCGTCAGCCGTGTTCCGGGCGGAACCCCTGTGCAGGCCGGCGCCGGATATCCGGGGCACCGTGCGGCGGGCGACGTGCCGGGCGGCCTGGTGGGGGACACGGACGCCTCGGAGGGGTCCTCCGCCGAGGGAGAGCAGCCGAGCAGCATCAGCACGGCGGCGAGGGCCGCCGCCACAGGTGCCAGGGAGACCCCTCGCCGTCGCATGGACGCTCGCTTTCAGGTGCGTAGCCGGTCCCGCAATTGTGCCCAACTTCCCGCGGCCAGGTCGCGCTCACTGATGAGAGAGGCCGGTTGGGGCCACGGGATTCGCAGGTCCGGATCGTCGTAGCGCACCGACAGGTCCTCGGACGGGTCGTGCTCCCTGTCGATCCGGTAGCAGACGTCGGCGTCCGTCAGGGCCTGGAACCCGTGCAGCAGCCCGGGGGGGACGTACAGGGTCACGAACGTCTCGTCGTCGAGCAGGACCGACGTCCGCACGCCGAACGTCGGCGAGTCCGGCCGGGCGTCCACGATCACGTCGTACACGGCTCCGCGGGCGCACCGCACCAGCTTGGCCTCGCCGCGCCCGGACCGGCCGTGCATGCCGCGGATCGTCCCCCTGCGGGAGCGTGACTGGCTGTCCTGGACGAAGGCGGCCGGGTCCAGCCCGGCCTTCGCCGCGACGTGCGCGTCGAACGTGCGGGTGAACAGTCCCCGCTCGTCACGGTGCGGTGTCGGTACGAACAGCAGCGCCCCGTCGATGGCCGTTCGCTCTACTCTCAATGCTGTGACCCCTCTCCGATCTGTGAACCGTCCGATCGTGAGCGTCGTCGTGCCCGCGCACAACGAGGAGGGCGTTCTCGCCGGCAACCTCGCCCGTCTGCTGGACGGGACGGCGCCCGGTGAATTCGACGTCGTGGTGGTCGCCAACGCGTGCACCGACGGCACGGCCGAGGCGGCCAGGAGAGCAGGCGTACGGGTCCTGGAGACGGCGACGCCCGGCAAGGCCAACGCGTTGCGGATCGGCGACGAGGCGTGCCGGACGTTCCCTCGCGTCTATATGGACGCCGACGTCGTGCTCACGGCGGAATCGGTGCGCGCGCTCGTGGCGGCGGCGGCCCGGCCGGGGGTGCTCGCCTGCGCGCCGGTCCCCCGGTGGGACCTGGACGGCGCGAGCGCGATCTCCCGGCGGGTGCACAAGGTCCATGATCTGCTCATCGCCCCGTCCCGCGCGCTGTCCGGCGTCGGCGTGTACGTGCTGACCGAGGAAGGGCACGCCCGGGTCTTCCCCATGCCGGACGTGATCTCCGACGACGGCCTCGTCCACCGGACGTTCGCGGCCGAGGAGCGGGCCGTGGTGGCCGGCGCCTGGTCCCTCGTCCGCCCCGCCCGGACGGTCCGCGCGCACCTGCGCCGCCGCGTGCGCGTACGGCAGGGCAACCGTGAGCTCGACGCGCTGGGCCTGCCGCTGGCGGAAGGGCGGCTGGAGCTCGGAGCGCTGCGGGCCCTGATGGCGAGGCGCGCGGTCACCCGGCTCGACGCGGCCTGTTATCTGGCCGTCCTCGCCCTCGACCGCGCGCTCACCCGGCTGCGGGCCCTGTCGGGAGGCTCGAGTCGCCGTCATTGGGGCACCGACACCGGCAGTCGCGTTCAGGCGTAGTGCGCTCAGGAGACGGCCGCGTCGTAGGCGGCCAGCAGCGCCGCACGGGAGTTCTCCCACGACAGCGGTCCGCTGACCCGGGCCTGGCCGATCTCGCCCATGCGCCGCCGCTCCTCGGGGTCGTCGAGCAGGAGGGCGATCAGCTTGGCGAACTCGGACTCGTCGTTCGGGGGCGCGTACACCGCGGCGTCCCCCGCGGACACCCGTGCCTCCCTGAGGTCGAACGACACGATGGGCCTGGACATGGCCATGTACTCCATGATCTTGTTCATCGTGGACACGTCGTTCAGCGGGTTGTACGGGTCGGGGGCGAGGCAGACGTCCGCCGTGGACAGGTAGCGCAGCAGGTCCTCGTCCGGAATGCGACCGGTGAACTCCACCATGTCGGACAGGCCGAGCTCGTGTGACAGGGCCACCATGGCGTCGAAGGTGTCGCCCGCTCCCACGAACACCGCGTGCCAGTCCGAGCGCCCGATCTCGTCGCGGAGCAGGGCCAGGGAGCGGAGGGCGTAGTCGACCCCGTCCTGAGGACCCATCACGCCCAGGTAGCACAGCAGGTGGGGTTTGCCCTGCTTCAGTGCCTCCTCCGGCGGGACCTGATGGAAGCGTTCCACCACGGGCGCGCTACGCACGACGAAGACCTCGTCCGGCTTCTTGCCGCCCCGGGTGAGCGCCGCGCGGCGGTAGCTCTCGTTGGTCGCGATCACGACGTCCGCCGCCCGGTAGGTGAGCCGTTCGAGCCGCAGGACGAGCCGGTAGAGGAAGTCCTCTCCCCGGCCGAACCGGGACAGGTAGAGCTCGGGAACCAGGTCGTGCTGGTCGAAGACGAAGCGGGCGCCGCGCCGCTTGAGCATCCGCGCCACGAGGAACAGCAGGTCGGGCGGGTTGCAGGCGTGGACGACCTCGACCGGGCCGACCTTGCGCGCCAGCCGGTAGGTGTGCAGCAGCGCCAGGCCGTACTCCCGGAGGTAACCGACGGGGCCACCGGTCGCGGGCCGCAGGGGATAGCGGTGGATCCGCACCCCGTCGATCACGGCCTCCGGCTCGGTGTCGCGGTTGGCCCCCATGGGGCAGATGACGTGCACCTCCCACCCGGCGTCCCGCAGCGCCGTGCTCTCCTGCCAGACACGGCGATCGAAGGGTACGGACAGGTTCTCGACGAGGATGAGCGCTCTACCAGCCAAGGCCCACGTATTCCGGTTGTGCCCGGCGCGCCTCCGCGTCGGGAAGTCGGACGAGGTCGATGATCGTGCGGTCGCCCGCGCGATCCAGCGCGGTCAGCACCGCGGGGTCCTTGCAGCCGACGACGCAGACCTCGGCGTGCGCGAGGACGTCGTCTGCCGAGTTGGTCAGCAGCTGGCCCAGGTGCGGCAGCCGGCCCTCGATGTAGTCGCGATTCGCCCCGATCAGGCGCGACATCGTGACGTTCGCGTCGTAGATGCGCAGGTCGTAGCCCTTGCCGAGGAGGCGTTCCGCGAGTTCGACCAGAGGGCTCTCGCGCAGGTCGTCGGTGCCCGGCTTGAACGACAGGCCGAACAGGCCGACGCGGCGCCTGCCGGTCGCGGCGACCAGGTCGAAGGCCCGGCGCAGGTGCTCCTCGTTCGACGGCAGGATGTGCGACAGCAGGGGGACGGACACGTCGGCCTGTCGCGCCGCGTAGACGAGGCCGCGCAGGTCCTTGGGCAGGCAGGAGCCGCCGAAGGCGAAGCCGGGCCGAAGGTAGGCGGGGCTGATGTTGAGCTTGCGGTCGGCCAGGAAGGCGTCCATGACCCGATGGCTGTCCAGGCCGAGCGCCCGGCAGATCGCGCCCAGCTCGTTGGCGAAGCTGATCTTGAGCCCGTGGAAGGCGTTGTCCGCGTACTTCGTCATCTCGGCCACCGCGACCGGCACCCGGAATACCTCCCCGGGCAGCCCCTCGTACAGCGCTGCCACCATGTCGCCGCTCGTGCCGTCGAGCTCGCCGATGACGGTCTTCGGCGGATCGAAGAAGTCGCGCACGCTCGTGCCCTCGCGGAGGAACTCCGGGTTGACCGCCACCCCGAAGTCCACCCCCGCTGTGCGGCCGGAGGCCTTCTCGAGGATCGGGACGAGCAGGCCCTCGCATGTGCCCGGCAGCATCGTGCTGCGGAAGACGACCGTGTGCCATCGCTCCCGGCCCGCCAGGGCCTCGCCGATCTCCTCGGCGACCCGCTCCAGGTAGGCGGTCGAGAGGCTGCCGTTCGGCGCGGACGGCGTGCCGACGCAGACCAGGGAGACGTCGCTCGCCTCGACGGCCGCGTGCACGTCGTGGGTGGCCCGCAGCCGGCCCGTGGCGACGGCCTGCTCGGTCAGCTCGCCGATCCGCTCCTCGACCACCGGCGCGGTGCCGGCGTTGATGAGGTCGACCTTCACCGGGTTCACGTCGACCCCGACGACCTCGTGCCCCTGGGTCGCCAGGCACGCGGCCGAGACGCAGCCGACGTACCCGAGCCCGAACACGCTGATCTTCACAATGCGCCGTCCTCCGTCGAATCGCGTGGCGGGCGTGGATCGTTCCAGGTCACAGGCGACGACCGCGTCGGCCGTCAGTCGCGGCCGGGCGACTCCGGGGAAAAACGGTGCGTAATGTCGTTATGGTCGCCGCGGTCACATCGATATGATCGCACATCCCTCTCCCCTCGTTACGGCCTAATACGAAATCTCAGAATCGGTCTGTTTCGGCTACGGACCGGACATGCGGAATTTCGCGGATGTGTATTCTCGCGGCAGGAACGGCCGGGGAACGGCCACGCCCGGGAAATGGACGGTGCTGGATGCGCGAGGGAACCGGGGCGTCCGCGAAGCGGGACGAGGAGGAGGGGCGAAACGGGGCCGGCCGGCGAATCGGGCAGCAGGGCGGGAGCCGGAATCAGGGCGGCGGGCAGCAGGGGACGACGCAGGGGAGCCCGCAGGCAGACAGGGACAGCGCGGTGCCCGCCCGTCTGCCGTCGCTCACCGGGCTGCGCTGGATCGCGGCCTTCGCCGTCTTCGGATTCCACGTCCTCCACACGCCGCGACTGGCCGGGGACGGCGCCGGCCGGGCCGTGCTGGAGGTGCTGTTCGGGGCGGGCGCCACCGGCGTGCCGTTCTTCTTCGTCCTGTCCGGGCTGGTGCTGACCTGGTCGGCTCGGCCCGGCGACCGCGCGGCGGCGTTCTGGCGGCGGCGGGCGGCCCGTGTCGTGCCCTCGCATGTCCTCGTGTGGATCGGGGTGCTGGCCGTCCTCGTCGTGACGGCGCGTCCCGAGAGGCCCGGGCCGGTGCTGGCCGGGCTGGTCCTGTTGCAGTCGTGGGTGCCCGACCCGGCCTACTACTTCGCGGTCAACACCCCCGCGTGGTCGCTGTCGTGTGAGATCGCCTTCTACGCCGCCTTCCCGCTCCTGCTGCGGGCGCTGCGCCGGGTGCCCGCCCACCGCCTGTGGACGGTCGCGGCGGCGGCGTACGCGCTGATCTGGCTCGTCCCGCTCGCCTCGCTGCCGATGCCGCTCGATCTCGGTTACTGGTTCGTCTGGATCCTCCCGGTCACCCGGGCTCTGGAGTTCCTGCTGGGGATGACGCTGGCCCTGATGATCCGGGCCGGCCGGTGGCACGGCCCCGGGCTGCTCGCGTCCTCGGCCCTGGCGCTCGGGGCGTACCTGACCCAGCCGCTCGTGTGGGACCGCTGGGGGTGGGTCGCGTGGATGTCCGGCCCACTGGCGCTGCTCGTCGCGGCGGCGGCTACGGCGGACCTGCGGGGGCGCCGCTCGCCGCTGCGCGCGGCCTGGCTCGTCGCCCTGGGCGAGGTGTCGTTCGCCTTCTACCTCGTCCACCAGCCGGTTCTCAGGTTCGGGGCGCGAGTCGTCCCGCAGGCGCCGGTCCTGCCGGCGGTCGGCATGCTGCTCGCCGCCACCGTCGCGGCCTGGCTGCTGCACCGGCTCGCCGAGCGCCCGCTGGAGCGGCTGCTCGCCGGCCGCCGCCCGCTGCGCCGTCCCTCCGTACAGGAGAGTTCAACGCAGGAGAGAGCGGACAGACCGGACGATCCGGCGCAGGCCGGGGCCCAGGGGTGACACCTTCGCCGCCTCGACCATCGAGTCGCGGGCTCTGCGCATGGTCCGCTTGGCCGCGCTTCTCGTCACCAGGCCCTGCGCGACCATGACCTCCCCGGTTTTGGCCCGCCGCTTGTACTCGTCCTCGCCCCGGCCGAGGTCGATGCGGCCGATCCCGAGCGCCGGGGCTGCCGACACCAGCTCGCGCAGCAGCATCCAGCCGGGCGCGAGATGGGCGAACGACGGGTCGTACACCGGGAACCACCAGTGCAGCACGCCGCCGGATCGCAGGCCGAAGTGCGCGGCGAGCAGATGGGGACCGGCGTGCAGCGTCGACAGCATGCCGGAGAACCCGGGGCTCCGGGTGTGCAGGAGACGGTTGACGAGGTCGATGCGGTCGGGCGTGGCGAAGTAGTCGGGGGCGCCCGTCGCCGCGTACTGCGCCCGTTTGAGCTCGACGACCCGGTCGAGCGCCTTCGGGTCGACGGCGTCCGCCTCGAACCGCACCGGCCCGAGCTCGCGCTCGGCCTTGGCCGCCCGCCGGCGGGCCTGCCCCATGTTGTCCTTGCCGCTGCGGGAGGCCCTGCCGAGATAGGCGTCGAGACCGCCGCTCACGTCGATGTAGGGAGAGGGGCGGCGCGACTCGATCCAGGGGCCGAAGCCCGCTTCACCGTCCTCGTGGCCGTCCTCGTGATCATCTGTGTGATCGTCCGCGTGGCCGTCGAGCAGATGGTCGAACGCGAAGCCGCGCACTCCTCTCGACAGCAGGAGCAGCGGCGAAAAGGACGTGCCCGGGGCGAGCACCGGTCCCTGGAAGTCGGCGCCGGGCCAGCCGGCCGGACGCAGCAGCGAACGCTCGCGGTGGCAGGGCAGCAGCGCGAGGACCCGGCCGTCCGCGTCGCGGCCGACGGCCACCTCCACGGGCCGGCCGCTCACGTGGACGGCCTGCGCGAAGCCGGGATGGAAGTACGGGCTGTCGAGCAGCGGGTTGCCCTCCCGCAGCCGGTGCCACGTGTCCAACTCCTCCTCGCCCAGCGCGTCGAACGAGGTCAGGCGGATCGTCCTGATCGGCGTGCCGGTCATGAGGCCGGAGGGGGCGCGATCAGGCGCAGCCGCCGGGAGGGCCGCAGCAGCGCGGCCACCGCCGCCCGCGAGGTCGGCCGGCCGGAGAGCGCGCGGACCCCCTCTCCCAGGGCCACGGCCAGGAAGTAGGCGGCCGCCGCGATCCGTCCCCTGCGCCGCCTGAACAGCCGCACCTTGTTCACGACGATGAGCGCGGCGAGCGTCGGGTTGACGGCGGAGTCGCCGCCGATGTGCTCGAACACGGCCGAGGGCTCATACCACAGCGACCACCCCCGGTCCGCGGCCCGCAGGGCGTACTCCGTCTCCTCGCTGTAGAGGAAGAACGACTCGTCCCAGGGGCCGATCTCCCGCCAGGCCGCTGCCGAGATCAGCATGGCCGCGCCCGTGGCCCAGGCCGCCGTACAGGCCGCCTCGTACCTCACCGGGTCGGTCACCAGCTCCCCGAGCGTGCCGATACGCCCGGCGAGCGTGCCGCCGATCACGGCCTCGACCAGGGCCCGCCGCACGGTGGGCTGCCGGCGCAGCGACGGCTGCAGCGTGCCGTCCGGGTTGACGAGCCGGGGGACGGCGATGCCGCGGCCGGGCGGCCGCAGGGCCTCCGCCAGGACGGCCAGCGAGCCGGGACGCAGCCGGCAGTCGGGGTTCAGCACGAGGACGGCGTCGAGGGCGTCGAGGTCCAGGGCGGCGACCCCGGCATTGATCGCGGCGGCGTATCCGGCGTTCCTGCCGGTCTGCACGACCGTGATCGGCAGAGCCTCCGCGCGTTCCGCGACGCCCACGGAGTCGTCCCGGGAGGCGTTGTCGGCGACCACGACGTCGGCGAGGACGACCCCCCGTGCTCCCTCCGTGAGGGAGCGCAGGCAGTCGCCGAGCACGTCCGCGCTGTTGTACGTGACGATCACGACGGCTGTTCGCAGCCGGTTCTCATCCGTTCCATTAGACATATGTGGAGACTCTTCTTCCCGATGGGGAGGTTCGTCGGTCAGCCGCGCAGGCGCTTGAACGCGCGGGCGGCGACCCTGCGGGCGCGCGTACGGAGAGAGGGGCGGCCGTCGAGGACCGCCCTCGTCCAGGCGTCGTCCAGGTCGCAGGTCAGGCTGGTGCGCGCCTGCAGCCAGGCGTCGGGACGGGCCCGCCCGCCGTCGCTGGTGTACGCGCGGGAGAGCCCCGCGCGGCGCAGCCGGTGCAGCACGTGCCTGTCGTAAGAACCGAACGGGATCGCGACCCGCGTCACCGGCTGCCCCGTCAGGTCGCTCAGCAGGGCGTTGGCCCGGGCGATCTCCTCGTCGGCCTCCTGCCGGCCGATCCGGCGCCAGTCGCGGTGGGCCCAGCCGTGCGAGCCGACCCGCATACCGGCCCGGACGAGCTCGCGCACGCCGTCCGCGTCCAGCCTGCCGGGCTGCCCCAGGAGCCCGGCCAGCACGAAGAACTCCGCCGTGAGGCCGCGCTCCCGCAGGCGCGGCAGGGCGATCTCGACGTCGGAGGCGTTGCCGTCGTCGAAGGTGATCCGGACGTCCGGGCGGCCCATGACGGCGTCGAGCACCTGCTCGAACTGGCCGACGGTGACCCAGGTGCCGTCCTCCCCAGGGTCGAGCGTCCTCGGGTAGGGGCCGATGCCGTGCACGGTCAGGTTGACCACACTCCTCGCCGCGGCCATCAGCCCTCGCCTTCGTACGCCGGATGGGGACCTGAGAAGTTACGGGTCACGGTAGCGCTATCGCCGTTCGGGAAGCTTCCGTTACCTGTGCTCGCGATACCAGGCCAGGGTCCGCCGCAGCCCTTCCTCCAGGCCCACGGCCGGCCGCCAGCCGAGCACCTCGGCGGCGAGGCCGATGTCGACGGTCTGGGCGTTGTCCAGGGGGCGGTCGGCGACCTCGCCGAACCTCGGACGCAGTGGGCTTCCCATGACCCGATACAGCAGCTCCACCGTGTCCCTCACCGATGTCAGGACGCCGGTCCCGATGTCCATGACGTGACCGGCCGCCCGGTCGCTCCGCCCCGCCGCCACGAACGCCTCGGCCACGTCGTCCACGTACACCCAGTCGGCCATCTTGGCGCCGCTGGTGAGGCTCGGCTCCTCGCCGCGCAGCAGCGACAGAGCCACGTACGGCACGAGCTTGGTGAGGTCCCGCTGGCCTGGGCCGTAGACCATCGTGGGCCGCAGGACCGTGGCCGGCAGGTCCCACAACCGCTGGAACAGCTGGGCGTAGCCGGTCGCGGCCCACTTGGCCATCGCATAGGGGGACGGCGGTGGCGCGTGGTCGTTCGCCGGCCGCGGCTCCTCGCACGAGCCGCAGAGCACCACCCGCGTGCCCGTGCGGCCCGCCGCCGCGGTCAGCAGGTTGACTGTGCCGAGGAGGTTGTTCTCGAGGGTGGGCAGCACGAGCCCGGTGTCCCTGCCCCCGTTCACCTCGCTGGCCAGGTGGAACACCACGTCGGGACGTACGGCGCCGAGGAGTTCGCCGGTCGCCGCGGCGACGCGGAGATCGGCCCGGTGCCAGACCTCGCCGACGTGTGTCACCGTGGGCGGCTTGCGGCTGACGGCGTGGACCTCGGCGCCGAGGGAGACCAGCCGCTTGACCAGGCGGGCACCGATGAAGCCCGCCGCACCCGTCACCAGGGCGCGCGTCCCGGCGTAGGAAAGGCCCTCCTCCCGAGTGGAGGACCGTGACAACGGCCGGGGATCGATCGCGCGGACCGGGGGCATGGGCGCTCTCCTCGTATGCTCGATCATGGTGCGTCTCGGGCAAGGTCGTGCCGCGTGGATCTTCTTGCCTACTGCGGTCGGCCAGATGGCGCCTCGCTGCGTTCTCGTCGTCGCCCATAGCTCCGCTATGGGCTCCTCCTCGGCCTTGCGATGCATCCATCTGGCCGATCCTCGCTACGGCGAAGATCTACGCGGCACTCCCTGGGACGGCCTGGGGGCTACCGGGGTTGACGAGGCCGAACTTGTTCAAGCCCGGTAATAAGGAAAGGGACCCGTCCGAAGACCGGTCCCTTCCCTGGTGGTCCTGTTCAGCCGATGGTCCAGGTGTCCCCGCCGTGGAGCAGGTCGGCGAGGCTGCCCGTGCCCTTGTCGGTCGTGGCCGCCTGGACCTGCTCGTTGAGGAGCTGGTCGTAGGAGGGCCGGTCGATCGAGCGGAAGACGCCGATCGGCACGTGCTCGAACGCCGGCTCGTCCAGCCGCGACAGCGCGAACGCCAGCGACGGGTCGGGGTTGTGCGCGTCGTGCACGAGGATCTCGCCGTCGGAGACCTCGGCGCGGCGCACGACCTCGACGCCGCCCGTGGGCGACAGCCGTACGGCGCGCTCGTTGTCGCCGGTGCCGAAGACGATCGGCTGCCCGTGTTCGAGCCGGACGGTGATCTCGTCGCGGGTGCCCGGGTCCTTCAGCGTGTCGAAGGCGCCGTCGTTGAAGATGTTGCAGTTCTGGTAGATCTCCACCAGCGAGGCCCCGCGGTGCTCGGCGGCCTGGCGCAGCACGCCCTGCAGGTGCTTGCGGTCGCTGTCGATGGTCCGGGCGACGAACCCGGCCTCCGCGCCGAGCGCCAGCGAGATCGGGTTGAACGGCTTGTCCAGCGAGCCCATCGGCGTCGACTTGGTGATCTTGCCGATCTCGCTCGTGGGGGAGTACTGCCCCTTGGTCAGGCCGTAGATCCTGTTGTTGAACAGCAGGATGTTCAGGTTGACGTTGCGGCGCAGCGCGTGGATCAGGTGGTTGCCGCCGATCGACAGCGCGTCGCCGTCACCGGTGATGACCCACACCGACAGGTCCGGCCGGGAGGCGGCGAGACCCGTCGCGATGGCCGGCGCCCGCCCGTGGATCGAGTGGAAGCCGTAGGTGTTGAGGTAGTACGGGAACCGCGAGGAGCAGCCGATGCCGGAGACGAACACGATGTTCTCGCGCTTGAGCCCCAGCTCGGGCAGGAAGCTCTGCACCGCCGCCAGGATCGCGTAGTCACCGCAGCCCGGGCACCAGCGCACCTCCTGGTCGGACTTGAAGTCCTTCAGCGTCTGCTTGGCGTCCGTACGGGGGATCAGGGCCAGGCCCTTGCCATTGAGGGTGTCAGTCACTTTCGATCACGTCCTGAATGACGGCGGCGAGTTCGGCGGCCTTGAACGGGAGCCCGCGCACCCGGTTGTAGCTGATCACGTCGACCAGGAAGCGGGCCCGCAACAGCATGGCGAGCTGGCCGAGGTTGATCTCGGGCAGCAGCACCTTGTCGTACGAACGCAGCACCTCGCCGGTGTTGGCGGGCAGCGGGTTGAGGTGCCGCAGGTGCGCCTGGGCCACCTTGTGCCCGGCCGCGCGCACGCGGCGGGCCGCCGCCGCGATCGGCCCGTACGTCGAGCCCCAGCCGAGCACGAGCACCCGGGCGTCGCCGTCCGGGTCGTCGACCGTCAGATCGGGCACGTCGATGCCGTCGATCTTGGCCTGGCGCAGCCGCACCATCTTGTCGTGGTTGTCGGGGTCGTAGGAGATGTTGCCGGTGCCGTCGGCCTTCTCGATGCCGCCGATCCGGTGCTCCAGACCCGCCGTGCCCGGCACGGCCCACGGGCGGGCCAGCGTCTCCGGGTCACGCTTGAACGGCAGGTATGTGCCGTCGTCGCCGTTGGGCTCGGTGGTGAACAGCACCGAGATGTCCGGCAGCTCGTCGATGTCCGGGATGCGCCACGGCTCCGAGCCGTTGGCCAGGTAGCCGTCCGACAGGAGCATGACCGGCGTGCGGTACTGCAGCGCGATCCGCGCCGCCTCGATCGCCATGGTGAAGCAGTCCGACGGCGTGGCCGCCGCCAGCACCGGCACCGGCGACTCGCCGTTGCGGCCGTACATCGCCATCAGCAGGTCGGTCTGCTCGGTCTTGGTCGGCATGCCGGTCGAGGGCCCGGCCCGCTGCACGTCCACGACGATCAGCGGAAGCTCCGTGGTCACCGCGAGGCCCACGGTCTCGGCCTTGAGCGCGACGCCCGGGCCGGAGGTCGTGGTCACACCGAGCGACCCGCCGAAGGCGGCGCCCAGCGCGGCGCCCACGCCGGCGATCTCGTCCTCGGCCTGGAACGTCCTGATCCCGAACCGCTTGTGCTTGGACAGCTCGTGCAGGATGTCGGAGGCCGGGGTGATCGGGTAGGACCCGAGGAACAGCGGCAGCTTCGACTGCACCGACGCCGCGATCAGCCCGTAGGCCAGGGCCTGGTTGCCGGAGATGTTCCGGTAGGTGCCCGGGCGGAGCGTGGCCGGCTTGATCTCGTAGGAGACCGAGAAGGACTCGGTCGTCTCGCCGTAGTTCCAGCCCGCCTGGAAGGCCGCGATGTTCGCCTTGGCGATCTCCGGCTTCTTCGCGAACTTGGCCTCCAGGAACTGGATCGTCCCCTCGGTCGGCCGGTGGTACAGCCAGGACAGCAGCCCGAGCGCGAACATGTTCTTGGCCCGCTCGGCGTCCTTCTTGGAGATGTCGTAGCCCTCGAGCGACTTGACCGTCAGCGAGGTCAGCGGCACCGCGTGCAGGCGCCACTCGGCCAGCGAGTCGTCCTCGAGCGGGTTGCCGTCGTAGCCCACCTTGGCCAGGTTGCGCTTGGTGAACTCGTCGGTGTTCGCGATGATGTCGGCGCCCTTGGGCAGGTCCCCGAGGTTCGCCTTCAACGCGGCGGGATTCATGGCGACGAGCACGTTGGGCGCGTCGCCGGGGGTCAGGATGTCGTGGTCGGCGAAGTGCAACTGGAAGCTCGACACCCCGGGGAGGGTGCCGGCGGGAGCGCGGATCTCCGCCGGGAAGTTGGGGAGCGTCGACAGGTCGTTGCCGAACTGGGCCGTCTCCGCCGTGAACCGATCACCGGTGAGCTGCATTCCGTCGCCGGAGTCACCCGCGAACCGGATGATCACGCGGTCGAGTTGCTGAACCTGCTTGGTCACAGCTCCTCAGTCCTCCTTGACGCGCCCAGGTCTGCCTGCTGGTGGCACGTTGTCATGTCCATGCTAGATCCATCGGGGTCACGCTGGTTTTTCGCAGATGCGCACTTGAGGTGCGCTCTACCGGGACTTTCCGCGCCTGTGGCGCGTTCCCGCTGGTGCCTCGGCCGCCGGGGGCGGCGCACCGTCAGCTTCGCGAACCATCCGGGCGACACAGGCCCGACGCGAGCCGGCACAGGTCCAGGTGCAAGCGGGCGACGAGCTTGATTCGGGTCACGATCCTCAACTATATGCGGGGGACTCGGATGTGACCGTCAGGTGTTCAGCCCTTGAGATCGTGCCGGGGTTATTCTCGAGATCTGGGAGGCAGTATGAGTGGATACTTCGGCTCATATGCCGTGGTCGTCGTCCTCTTCCTCATCGGCGTGGCGATCTTCGCGGGCGGATTGTTCGTGAACCGCATGTTACGTCCCAGCCGGCCGACGCCCGAGAAGCTCACGACGTACGAGTGCGGGGTCGATCCCGTCGGCGAGGGCTGGGCGCAGTCGCAGATCCGCTACTACGTCTTCACGTACCTCTACGTGGTCTTCGCCGTCGACGCCGTGTTCCTCTTCCCCTGGGCCACCGTCTTCGCCGCCCCCGGGTACGGCATGACGACGCTGGTGGAGATGTTCGTCTTCCTCGCGTTCATCGCGCTCGGCATCCTGTACGCCTGGCGCAAGAGGGTGCTGGGCTGGACGTGACCCGACCGGCTCGGGGGAGGACAATGGACGGCATGGCGGTGACCGCATGCCCGTGAACGATCTCCCGATGCCCACGGTGGGGCCGGTGTCCCGGCTGGCGCCCAAGCCGATGAAGTTCGTGTTGAACTGGGGCCGGCGCTACTCGCTGTGGGTCTTCAACTTCGGGCTGGCCTGCTGCGCCATCGAGTTCATCGCCACGTCGATGAGCAGGCACGACTTCATCCGCTTCGGGGTGATCCCGTTCGCCAACGGCCCCCGGCAGGCCGATCTGATGATCGTGTCGGGCACGGTGACCGACAAGATGGCTCCCGCCGTACGGCGGCTGTACGAGCAGATGCCCGACCCCAAATACGTCATCTCGTTCGGCGCCTGCTCCAACTCGGGCGGGCCCTACTGGGACTCGTACTGCGTCACCAAGGGCGTGGACCAGATCATCCCGGTGGACGTGTACGTCCCCGGGTGCCCGCCCCGCCCCGAGGCGCTGCTCCACGGGATCATGAAGCTCCAGGAGAAGATCGCGGGCGAGACGCTGGAGGACCGCTACCTCCCGGAGGCGGACGCATGAGCGAGCGGAGCGAGCGAACCGGTGAGCGCAGTGCCGAGGCCGTGCGCGAGCGGTACGGCTCACGCGTCACCGACTCCTTCGGCCAGGACGTGCTCGACGTGGACCCCGGCGAGTGGACCGACGCGCTGGCGTTCGCGCGCTCGGCCGGATTCGAGTTCTTCGACTGGCTGACCGCCGTGGACGAGCCGCCCGAGGCGTTCGCCGTCGTGGCCCACGTGTTCGACCCGGTCGCGTTCGCGCACCTGCTCGTGCGCACCCGGGTGCCGCGCGCGGACCCCCGCCTGCCGACCGCCACCGGCGTCTTCCGCGGGGCGAACTGGCACGAGCGGGAGACGTACGAGATGTTCGGCGTGGTCTTCGACGGTCATCCGGACCTGCGCCCGTTGCTGCTGCCGGACGGCTTCGAGGGCCACCCGCTGCGCAAGGACTTCGTGCTCGCCGCCCGGGTCGCCAAGGCCTGGCCCGGGGCCAAGGAACCGGGGGAGTCCGACCACGGCTCGCCGAGCCGCCGCAGGATGCTGCCCCCGGGCGTGCCACCCGACTGGGCCTCCGGGTGAGAGGGGTTCCATGGCCGAGGTGCTCGACATAGCGGTCCGGCTGGTCGTCGTGGTGGCGGCGTTCCTGCTGCTGCCACTGATCGTCGGGCAGATGGAGCACAAGGCCATGGCTCACATGCAGTCCCGCCTCGGGCCGATGTACGCCGGCGGTTTCCACGGGTGGGCGCAGCTCCTCGCGGACGGCGTCAAGTTCGCCCAGAAGGAGGACGTCATCCCGGCCGCGGCCGACCGGCGGATCTTCGCGATCGCCCCGGCCGTGGCGCTCGTGCCGTACCTCGTCGTGATGGTCGTCATCCCGGTCGGCCCCGGGCTGGCGGCCGTGGACCTCGACGCCGGGCTGTTCTTCGTACTGGCAGTGATGGGCGTCGGCGTGCTCGGCGCGATCATGGCGGGGTGGGCGTCGGCCAACAAGTACAGCGTGCTCGGCGGCATCCGGGCCGCCGCCCAGCTCATGTCGTACGAGCTGCCGCTGGTGCTCGCCGCCGCCGGCGTGGCGATGGCCGCGGGCACGCTGTCCCTGCAGGGCATCGCCGAGCAGTGGCGCTGGTGGTGGCTGCCCTGGCAGGCGATCGGGGCCTTCGTGTTCTTCGTCGCCGGCCTGGCCGAACTGCGCCGGCCGCCGTTCGACATGCCGATCGCGGAATCCGAGCTCATCATGGGCCCGATGACCGAGTACGCCGGGTTCCGCTTCGCCCTGTTCATGCTGGCCGAGTACGCCGGGATCGTGGTGCTGTCCGCCCTCACGACCGTGTTGTTCCTCGGCGGCTGGCAGGGGCCACTCCTGCCCGGCCCGGTGTGGACGCTCCTCAAGGTCTTCGCCCTGGCCTTCGTCGTCATCTGGGTGCGCGTCAGCTATCCCCGGCTGCGCGAGGACCAGCTGCAGAAGTTCGCCTGGACCGTCCTGGTGCCCCTCGCCCTCCTCCAGCTCGCCCTCACCGGAGTCGTCAGGGTCCTCATGGCCTGAGCGCGATCACAACGGGCACCTCCACCCCGGCCACCCCGCCGTCGCCTCGTCCTCCCACGCCTGCAGGGCCTTGCCCTCATAGACGGTGTCGCGATGGCCGCTCACCCAGACGGTGAAGGCCGCATCCGGGACAACCTGGCCGTTCTTGTACCAGGAGCGGCCTTTGACCTCTTCTCGCGACACCTGCCCATGGTCGATAAGGCACTGTGCGACCGCCACAAGTGCAGGTCCTCGGCGCGAGATATCACTCTCGTGCTTCTGCCTGCCGTCCTGATCGCAGCCCACGAGAACGAGGAGGAGCGCCGCTGCTACTGCAGAGCGCCGCAGGCGTCTGGTCATTGCTGCAACCTCATCGCCAGCTGGGCCTCCTTGATCCAGTCCTCAAGTCTCCTGCCCCCGTACCGGGTTTCGGCATGTCTGCTGAGCCAGCTCGTGAACGAGGGGTCAGGCCGCAGGCGGCCGTCGGCGAACCATGTCGCGTCCTCGGGAGGGTGCAGCACGCCAGCGTCGATCAATCCCTGCACGACCGGCAGCTCCACATGAAGGACCTGCTTTCTGAAGCCGGCGGCGTTGTCCTGCAGGGCCTTCCACTTGTGGTCGGTGTCCATAGCGTTGTCCGCTATCGGCGCCCCGGCTCCGGTGAGGAACTGCGCCATCACACCCGGGCCCCACGTCTTCTCGAAGCTCAGAGCGCCGAAACCACCGGTGAACATCGCGAGGAGCATCTGGTTTCGTTCCGCTTGCTCGTCCTGCTGATTGTGTTCGGCGAAGTTCTGGTCCGCCTGAGTGCGCTCCACGAGGCCATAAAGGCCGGCCATCTCGCTCAGGTAGTCGGCATCTGACGGGTCCTTGACGGTCGCGGCAACGGCCGCCGACACCCTGGTGTCCATCAGTGCCTTGAACGCGACATACTCCTTCGATCCCTGCAAAGCTTGTGGGAAGAACAACTCCAGCTGAGAGCCATCGGCGACGGCTACCCATGGGTTGCCGTCATGATTACCGAGTGTGATCACTCCTGACCCGTAAGGTCTTCCCGCGCTCATCGCGAAGTCGGGCAAGTAGCGGGCCGCCATGTAGGTGAGCGAGGCGCGGATGGTGCCGGGAAGACCTCGTTCGGCATTCGCGGTGGCGAATTCGGCGGTGGCTTGGACGATGTGGACGACGGACCAGGCGGACTCCTTGGCGTCCACCGAGGTACCGCGCTCGGCTGAGACGGCGGCCTTGAGGAAGGCTCCGGCGGGGGCGGACAGGTCCACCTGGCCGGTGGGGGGAAGCGTGCCGCCCGGATGCACATACGAGCTCAGGAAAGGCCCGGGGTCGTAGCCGGGGGTGTGCCAGGAGTCGCTGACGAGCATGCGGGCGTACGTGAGGCCGGTGGCGGGATCGCCAAGCACGTGCCGGGCGGCCAGGCCGTTCTCGGCGGCCCGCTGGAGGACGGCCCCCACGGCGTCGTACTCCGCCATGAGCCGCTGGTGGCGTGAGGCGTCGCCGTCGGTCTCCAGCCTGCCGCGGGCAGGCGGCCAGATCGTCTTGCCGGCGGCGCGGGCGTCGAGCATGGCGCGGGTGAGGTCGGCGAGCAGGCGGGAGTCCCACGACCTGCCGTCGGGGCCGTACTTCACGAGCATCCCGACCGACCAGGGGTCGGAGTCCCGGGTGAGGGCGGCACGGGTCTCGGCGGGCAGGAGGGGCCGGCGATCCTCGCCCGTGCCGACCCGCATCTGGCTCGCGGCGGCCAGGGACGCCCCGAGCGCCCGTAGTACGCTCTCGCTCTCCGCGCTGAACAGGGCGGCTCCGGCCCGTTCGTAGAGCGCACGGGCCGCCCGCAGCGCGAGCGGTCCCGCGCCAGCCCAGAAGGCCGCCTGGTAGTCCTTGTCGGCGAGGTGCCGCTGCAGGCGCTCCGACAGCCCTGAAAGGGCGATGCGGGTGTCCTCGGGGTTTTTGTCCGCGACGACGGCGGCCAGCGCCTCGGCGTCGCGCTTGCCCTGGTAGCCGCTCTGCCCGGTCGCCTCCCAGTCCAGCCGTACGTCCGGAGGGCGGTCGAAGGTGAGGCCGAGAGCGCCGGGCGCGCGAGTCAGCGCGCTCCAGCCCTGCTCCCTCGCCAGCTCGTACGCCCTGGTCGTGCGGGCGTCCATGTCGCGGACGTCGTCGAGCGCGGCGGCGATCAGGCCGGGCAACGACGCGGTTCCGACTTCGCTCCCCCATTTCTGCATTTTTTGCTGTATTAGCGGACTGTGCCGGGCCAGCAGATCGTGGAGCTGTTCGAGCCGTTTGGTCAGCTCCTTGAGATTCGCGGGATCGACTCCGACGAATTCGCCCACGGCATTCCTTCCGTTGCGGGGTCTACGAGGCGGCTTTCCGGCGCTCCGCCTCCTCCACACGGGCGATCAGGTGCGGCTGCTCGGCCAGCACGGCGTCAAGCAGCCTGGTGAGCTGGATCCTGCGGGCGTTCCAACCGGCGGCCCAGCGGTCGGCCGCCGGGCCCTGCCAGGTGTGGTTTCCGAACATCGCGGGGACGGCGGTGAGCGCGTGGAGAACCTCCCGTACGGCGGTGGCGGCCGCGGCCATGTCCGCCCTGCATTCGGCGATCTCGGATGACGTCACTGGCCCTCCCGCTGTCACGGCTGACGCACCCTAAAGCCTAAGGAAACGCCGATGGCCCAGCCAGGGATATGTGCGACGACAATCGGGATTATCGACTGACTATGGGAGGAAAATGCCGTATTCGGCGAGGTCGGCGGTGAGGTGCGGGGGCAAGGAGGCGGCGGCCGAGACGTCCTCGGCCGAGACGAAGCCGCCGACCTGGTCGCGTACGCGCACGATCTGCTCGGCGAGCGCGGACGTCAGGCCGGGCAGGTTCGCGATCACCGAAGCGGGGGCGTGGTTGACGTCGATCAGGCCGCCGTCGTCGTACTGCCGGGGCAGGTCGGGCCGCCCGATCCGCACCTCGCGCGCCATGACCGGATCGCGCTCCGCCAGTTCCCTGGCCTGCTGCCGCAGGGCGCGGCGGTGCTGCGCGAGCGCGATCGCCTGCTCGTTCCCGGTCTCGTACGGCGAGGCGTCGCCGAACACCTGTCTCCTGACCGCGAGGGAGTGCACGGTGCCGAAGAGCCAGGGGCCGAGCATGCAGAGGACCATGGCGACGGACGCCAGAACCGGCGCCTCCGTTTCGTCGTACAGTTCGGCGAGGTAGATCCACACGCCGGTGGCCGTGGCGTACCCGGCGGAGGCGAGCCCGTACCCCACGCTACGGCGGCGGATGGCCGCGTACATCATGCTGAAGGGAGCGCCGAAGCCGCAGGTGTACAGCGGGGCGAGCGCCCACAGGTAGCTGGGGGCGCTGGAAGGCCGCCGCGCGGGCGGTGGCGTCGGCGGAGTTGGTGGCGGCGGAGGTGGCGGCACAGGTGGCTGTGCGGGCGGCGGCGGATAGACGCCGTAGGGCCCCGGCTGCCCCTGCTGCCCGTACGGTCCCCGGTGTCGGTACGGATCCTGCGGTCCGTGGGGTCCCCGAGAACCCCCACGTCCCTGCGGTTGTCCCTGTGGACCCCATGGTCCCTGCGGTGGTCCCTGCGGTCCGGGCGGGTAACCTCCCGGCCCCCCATAGCCGTTCATGGTCCAGACGATACGTATTTGTCGGTGTTTGCGCGTCCCTCTTCTCCCCACATCCTGTGGACAACCTTGGGGATGACGGTGTGGACGGTGTGGAAAACAGCTGGGATGGAGTCACACGTTCACTCGCCGCCGATAGTGCGCGATGATGAGCCTGTGGCGCGCATTCCAGGAGAGGGGCTGGCCAAGGGCCTGGCCGTGACCATGCGGCACATGCTGCGGAAGTCGGAGACGCAGCAGTACCCGGAGGTCCACCCCGACCTGCCCGCGCGCAGCCGGGGCGTGATCGCCCTGGTGGAGGAGAACTGCACCGTCTGCATGCTCTGCGCCCGCGAATGCCCCGACTGGTGCATCTACATCGACTCCCACAAGGAGACCCTGCCGGCGCCCGAGGGAGGACGGCCGCGCGCCCGCAACGTGCTCGACCGCTTCGCGATCGACTTCTCGCTGTGCATGTACTGCGGCATCTGCATCGAGGTGTGTCCCTTCGACGCGCTGTTCTGGTCGCCCGAATTCGAGTACGCCGAGTACGACATTCGCGATCTTCTGCACGAGAAGGACAGGCTGGGCGAGTGGGCGGCCACCGTGCCACCGCCACCGGCCCACGAGGTCGGCGCCGAGTCGCCGAAGGAACTGTCGGCCGGTTCCCGCCCGGCACCGGCCCGCCGTACGGCGCCGCCCCCACCGGTGAAGGGACCGGCCGAGGGCGCGTCCGCGGCACAGGAGACCGCGCAGGACACCGCGCAGGACACCGCGCAGAAGACGACACAGGACACCGCGCGGGAAACGGCGCAGGACACCGCGCAGGACGCCGGGCGGGAGGCGCGGCGACCGGCGGCGGAACCCGTGAAGGGGCCGGAGAGCCGCCCGCGTCGTGAGCCGCCGAGAGCCATGCGGGACATCCGCTCCATCCGGCCGCCGGGCTCGCTGCCCAGGAACGCCGGGTCACCGCCGCAGAAGAAGGACGGGCCCGAGGGGGAGCGATGACCTCCCAGGCGCCGGGGTTGTGGCCGCCCTCGGGGCCTGAGGTCGTCTTCCTGCTGCTCGGCGCCGTCGCCGTCGGCTCGGCCCTGCTGGTCGTCACGACCAGGCAACTCGTCCACGCGGCGCTGTGGCTGGTCGTCTGCTTCGGCGCGCTCGCGGGCGGCTACCTGGTGCTGACCGCCGAGTTCGTCGCCTGGGTGCAGGTGCTGATCTACGTGGGCGCGGTCGTGGTGCTGCTGCTGTTCGGGATCATGCTGACCCGCGCGCCCATCGGGCCCTCGGCCGGCCTCGACTCCGGCAACCGGTGGGCCGCCGCGCTGGTCGCCGTCGCGACCGCCGCCGTGCTCGTCACCGTGGTCGTCACCGGTTTCCGCACGGCGTACGCGCCGCTCCGTCCCGGGCAGGGGGCGGCCGAACCCCTGGGGGCGAGCATCTTCCGCACCTGGGTGCTGCCGTTCGAGGCGCTGTCGGTGCTCCTGCTCGCCGCGCTGATCGGCGCGATCGTCCTGTCCCGTACGGACATCAGGGGGCGGGAATGACCCGGTTATCGACCTTATCGACCAGACCGACGGCCCGGAGGCGGTGAGCGAGGTGCACGTCGTCTACCCGGTGGTGGTCTCCGCCCTGCTGTTCTCCATCGGTGTGTACGGCGTGCTGGCCCGGCGCAACGCGATCCTCGTGCTGATGTCGGTCGAGCTGATGCTCAACGCGGTCAACCTCAACCTGGTGGCCTTCGACGTCTGGCTCAGGGACCGCCTGCACGGCGGCCAGGTGCTGACGCTGTTCGTCATCGTGATCGCCGCGGCCGAGGTGGGCCTGGGGCTGGCGATCGTGCTGGCCGTCTTCCGCACGCGCCGGACCGTCGACGTCGACCGGTTGCGGGCGCTCGCCGAAGTCGTACGCGCACCCGACTCGGGGCGCCCGGACGGGGAGGGCGCCTCGTGACCGCCGTGGTGGCTCTGATCGTCCTGCTGCCGTTCGCCGGCGCGGCGGCCGGGCTGCTCGCGACCCGCCTGGGCACCCGAGATCTGCGCACCCGAGATCTGCGCACCGGAGATCTGCGCACCGGAGATCTGCGCACCCGAGATGTGGGCGCCCGTACGGAACGGGCGGTGTACCGGCGGGCGGCGTGGTTCGCGATCGCCCCGGGCGCGGTGTCGGCGGCGCTCACGGTGTGGCTCGCCGCCGCCCTCGCGCGGGGAGCGGGCATATCAGAAGGGCGGTTCTGGTCGGGGCTGCTCCCCGGGCGGGCCGAGGGCACGCTGACGGTGGTCGAGACGGGGTCGGTGCCGATCTCCCTGACTCTGCGGGCCGACGGATTGTCAGTGCTCGCGGGCATCCTGGTCGTCGTGGTCGCGCTGGCGGTGCAGGTCTACTCGGTCGGGTACATGCGGGACGAACCCCGCTACCCGTCCTACAGCGCGTTCGTCAGCCTGTTCACCAGCGCGATGCTGCTGGTGGTCTACGCGGGGGACCTGATCGTCCTCTACGTCGGCTGGGAGATCATGGGCCTGTGCTCCTACCTGCTCATCGGGCACTGGTGGGAGGACCGGGCCAACTCCCGGGCGGCGGTCAAGGCGTTCCTGGTCACCCGGCTCGGTGACGTCGGCTTCCTGTTCGGGATCTTCGTCCTCGGCACGGCGGCGGGCGATTTCCGGATCGACGCCGTGCTGCGCGCCGACATTCCCCGGGGCGCGCTGGTCGCCGCGACGCTTCTGCTGCTCGCCGGGGTCGCGGGCAAGAGCGCGCAGGTGCCGCTGCAGACCTGGCTGCCCGACGCGATGGCCGGCCCCACCCCGATCAGCGCGCTCATCCACGCGGCCACGATGGTGGCGGCCGGGATCTTCGTCGTCGCCCGGCTCTACCCCGCCTTCCTCGCGGCGCCGCCCACGCTCGACGTGCTGGGCGTGGTCGCGGCCGTCGGCATGCTGGGCGCCGCGCTCGCCGCGCTCGCGCAGGACGACCTCAAGCGAGTGCTGGCCTACTCGACGATCAGCCAGCTCGCCTACATGGCCGCGGCACTGGCCGCCGGGTCCGACCGGGCGGCGATGTTCCACCTGGTGTCGCACGGCGCGTTCAAGGCCCTGCTGTTCCTCTGCGCGGGCCTGGTGATCCACCACGTCGGGTCGAACCTGATCAGCCACATGGGCGGGTTGCGCACCGCCCTTCCCGTGACGTTCTGGACGATGACCATCGGTTTCGCCGCGCTGGCCGGGCTGCCGCCCGCGAGCGGCTTCTTCAGCAAGGACGCGGTGATCTCGGCCGTCGAGCACGGGACGGGACCGGCCCAGCCGTTCGTGTACGCGTCGGCGCTGCTGACCGTGGGGGTGACCGGGGCGTACGCCGCCCGCGCCTGGCTGCGCACGTTCTTCGGTCCCGCCCGGATCGAGCCGCTCGCGGAGCCGCCGCCGGGTGTCGCCCACGTCTTCGACGGCCGGGAGGCGCCCCCGTCGATGCTGTGGCCGGCCGGCGTGCTGGCCGTGCCCGCCCTGCTGCTCGGCCTCGCCGGATCGGCGGCCGGCGTGGAGGTCGAGTGGGGGCCGGCGGCCGTCAGCCTCGCCGTCGCACTGCTCGGCGCCGGGATCGTGTACGCCCTGTGGCGCGCCGCGCCGGAGCAGGACCCCGCCCGGCTGCTCGGCCCGTTCCGGGTGCCGTGCGAGCGGGCCTTCTACGTCGACGCCGCGTACGCGGCGCTGATCGCCCGGCCCGTCCTGCGCCTGGCCAGGGGAGTGGTCCGCGCGGACACGCGGGTGGTGGACGGCGCGGTCCGCGGTTCCGGCCGGGCGACGCTCGGCCTTTCCGGCCTGGTGCGGCTCGCCCAGAACGGCAACGCGCAGCTCTACGTCACCGGTCTGCTGGCCGGGCTCGTGCTGATCGCGGTCGCGGCGGTGGTGCTGACATGACGCGGCGGGCTCGCAGCGGTGGCACGCGGCTTCGCGCGGTGGTGACGACGTGAGCTGGCTGCCGATCGCGCTCGTGGGCGTCCCGCTGCTGGGGGTCGTCGTCGCCGCCGTCCCGGCCGTACGGGACAGGGCGGTGGCCTGGGGGATCGTGGTCTCGGCCGTGGTGCTGGTCCTCGCCGTCGCGCTCGCCGCGGCCTTTGACCACGCGCGCCCCGCCGACATGCAACTGCAGACCGACCGGCCGTGGATCCCCGGCCTCGGCCTGCGGTTCCACCTGGGTGTTGACGGCGTCTCGCTGCCGCTCGTCGTGCTGAC
Source organism: Microbispora catharanthi (assembly GCF_006334915.2). GTDB lineage: Bacteria > Actinomycetota > Actinomycetes > Streptosporangiales > Streptosporangiaceae > Microbispora > Microbispora catharanthi. The sequence goes on along the minus strand of NZ_VDMA02000021.1, from coordinate 22,369 downwards.
CGCGCTGCTGACGTTCCTGTGCTTCGTCCACCTCGCCGGGCACCCGCCCGCGGGCGGCAGACCCGGCGCGCTGGTCGTCACGCTGCTCGTGCTCGAAGTCGGCATGATCGGCACGTTCCTCGCCCTCGACCTGCTGCTGTTCTTCGTGTTCTTCGAGGTCGTGCTCGTCCCGATGTATTTCGTGATCGCCCTGTGGGGTGGCGCGGGCAGGCGGGCGGCGGCCGTGAAGTTCATCCTCTACACGCTGCTCGGCTCGGCCGTCCTCCTCATCGGCCTGCTCGTCGTCTGGACCCAGGCCGGCACGCTCGACATGGTCGCGCTGGCCGGGCGCCACGGTTCGGGCATGGCCCGGTCGGCGCAGATCCTCGCGTTCCTCGCCATCGGTCTCGGCCTGGCGGTGAAGACGCCCATGTGGCCGCTGCACACCTGGCTGCCCGACGCGCACACCGAGGCGCCGACCGTCGGCTCGGTCCTGCTCGCAGGCGTGCTGCTCAAGATGGGCTCCTACGGCTTCGCCAGGATCGCGATCCCGGTGCTCCCCGAGGGCGCGGCGGCCCTGGCCCCCTGGCTCGGCGCGTTCGCCGTGGTCGGCATCGCCTACGGATCGCTCGCCTGCCTCGCCCAGCGCGATCTTAAACGGATGATCGCCTACTCCTCCGTCGGCCACATGGGGTTCGTGCTGCTCGGGTTCGCCTCGCTCACGCCGGTGGGCCTGAACGGCGCCCTGTTCGCCAACGTCGCCCACGGGCTGATCACGGGCCTGCTGTTCTTCCTCGCCGGAGCCGTCAAGGAGCGGTACGGCACGACCGACATGGTGCGGCTGGGCGGCGGCATGCTGCGCCGCCTGCCGTACGTCGGCTCGTTGCTGACCTTCGCCTGCGTCGCCTCGCTGGGCCTGCCCGGCCTCGCCGGCTTCTGGGGGGAGATGCTCGCGCTGCTCGGCGCGTTCCGCCCGGCCGCCGGGCTCTCCCGGCCGCTGTTCCTCGTGTTCATGGCCGTCGGCGGGCTCGGCACGGTGCTCACGGCGGCCTACTTCCTGGTCATGCTCTCGCGGGTGACGCATGGCCGGGCGGTCGAGACCATCCCGCCCCCCGGGTCCCTTGAGCCGCCGGGGCCGCCACTCGCCACCGCCGAAGGCGTACGCGAGGTGCTGAGCGAGGCGGGGGAGGGTGCGGAACCGGTCGAGCCCGTGGCGACCGGAGCCGCCGTGGCCGCGCTGGACCGGGAGGGCGCGGGGCAGGAGACCGCCCGCGCGAGCGCCGTGGTCGACGACGGACGGGCCAGCGCGACGGGTGCCGGGGCCGCCGGGGTGGGCGCCGCCGACGCCGGAGAGATGGGCCGGGCGCGGCGGCCTTTCCGGGACGTCACGGCCCACGAGCTTGCGGCGTGGCTCCCGCTGGTGGCGCTGATCGTGCTGTTCGGCCTGTGGCCGAAGGCTCTGCTCGCCGTGACCACGCCCGCCGTGCAGTCGCTCCTCGGTTCGGGGGTGGCGCCGTGACGGGCGGGGTCATCCAGTCCATCGACTACGCCGCTGTGGCGGCGCCGCTGGTCCTCGCGCTGGTCGCCGGGCTCGTGCTGCTGCTCGACGCGTTCCTGCCCGCCCGCCCCGGCGGGGCGCGGGTGCTCGGTCTCGTCACGCTCGGCGGCCTGGTCGCCGCCCTGGCCGTGGTGGCCGTCCAGGCCGCCGGCGGCGGGACCCGGCGCACGTTCTGCGTCCCCGCCTCGCTCGGCGGCGAACCTGCCCCGGGCCGGGCAGCCCCGGCGTCGTGCTCGTTCGTCGCGGACCGCTTCTCCCTGGTCATCGCGGCGGTCGTGCTGGCCGCCGGGGTGGTCGTCGTGTTGCTGTCGATGACGGAGATCGCCGCAGGAGGCGACGCCGGGGCAGGAGAGCGCGGCCGGATTCCGGCGGGGGAGTGGTATTTCCTGCTGCTGGCCGCGCTGACCGGGGCGGTCCTGCTGCCCGCCTCCCGTGATCTCATCATGCTGGTCGTGTCGCTGGAACTGGTGTCGCTGCCGGTCTTCGCGCTGACCGCGCTCAAGCGTCATGACGGCCGCGCCTCCGAGGCGGCCCTCAAGCTCTTCCTGGTCTCGGTCGTCTCCACCGCGATCACGCTGTTCGGCGTCTCGCTGCTCTACGGGGTGACCGGCTCGGTCCACCTCGACCGGATCGACGCCGCCCTGCGGGCGACCGGAGACACGGCCAGAGGCATGGCCGGGGACATGACGGGGGGCATGACGGGGGACATGGCCCAGGTCACGGCGGTGGCCATCGTGCTGGTGGCGGCGGGCTTCGCGTTCAAGATCGCCGCGGTGCCGTTCCATTTCTGGGCGGGAGACGTCTACCGAGGCGCACCGGTCCCGGTCGCGGCGCTGCTGTCGGTGGTGTCCAAGGCGTCGGGCTTCGCCGGGCTGATCCTGCTGCTGACGTCCGCGCTGCCGGGGAGGGCGGCGCTGTGGGCGCCCGGAGTGGCGGTCGTCGCCGCACTGACGATGACGGCGGGCAACGTCCTCGCGATGCGGCAGCGCGCGGCCGTCCGGCTGCTGGCCTGGTCGTCGGTCGCGCAGTCGGGCTACATCCTCGCGCCGCTGGCCGTCTACGCCGTCGCACCCCGCGCTGCCGTCGGTGCGTCGGTCGCTTACCTCGTCTTCTACGCCGCGATGAACCTGATCGCCTTCGCGGTGGTCCTGCTGGTGGCGCGGCTGCCGGAAGGCCAGGACCTGGAGGCGTACCGGGGGCTGGCGCTGCGGAGCCCGGCCGCCGGGCTGTCCCTCGCCTTCGCCCTCGTCTGCCTGGCCGGGCTGCCGCCCGGGCTCGCCGGCCTGTTCGCGAAGATCGTCGTCTTCCGGGCCGTCGTGGACGGCGGGCTCGGCTGGCTGGCCCTGGTCATGGCGGCCAACACGGTGGCCGGACTGTACTACTACATCGCCTGGACCGCCCGGCTGTTCGCGCCGCCCGCGGCGGGCGAGAGCCGTACGGTCTCGACGAGGACGGCGGCCGGGGTCGCCGTCGCCATCGCGGTCGCCGTCACCGTGGTCTTCTCCGTCGCCCCGCAGGTGGTGCTGTCCGTCACAGGGTGAGGCGCGTCACGGGGAACGTTCGTCCAGGCCATATGCGTTGGTAGGGCTGGACGCACCCAACCGTGAGGAGGAGGCGTGCACCACAACCGCCTGCGCACCGCGGTCCTGCTGGGGGCGCTGTCCTCGCTGCTCCTGGTGGCCGGTGCCTGGCTGGGGGGTGGCACGGGTGCCCGGATCGCGGTCGTGGCCGCCCTCGCGGTCAGCGGCGTCGCCTACTTCTGCGCCGACAGGATCGCGCTGTCGGCCATGCGGGCCAGGCCCGTGGCGGAGGTGGAACAGCCGGTCCTCTACCGCGTCGTCCGCGAGCTCTGCACCGAGGCCCGCGCGCCGATGCCCCGCCTGTACGTGTCCCCGACGATGCAGCCCAACGCGTTCGCGACCGGGCGCAACCCGCGTGACGGGGTGGTGTGCGTCACGCACGGCCTCCTCGGGCTGCTGGACGAGCGCGAACTCAAGGGCGTGCTCGGCCACGAGCTGTCGCACATCCACAACCGGGACATCCTGATCTCCTCGGTCGCGGGCGCGCTCGCGACGATGATCACGTACTTCGGGTACGCCGGCCTGTTCTTCGGCTCCGACGACGACGAGGGTCCGGGGTTCCTCGGCGCCGTCCTCGTGATGATCCTCGGCCCGGTCGCGGCCACGATGATCCAGATGGCGATCGCGCGCTCGCGGGAGTTCGCGGCCGACGACGCGGGCGTCCGGCTGACCGGCGACCCGCTGGCCCTCGCCTCCGCGCTGCGCAAGATCGAGATGGAGGTTCGCAGGCTGCCGCTCCCGGAGAACGGCAGGCTCGCCTCCGCCGGTCACATGATGATCGTCAATCCGTTCCGGGGCACCCGGATCGGCAGGCTGTTCGCGACCCACCCGCCGGTCGCCGCGCGGATCGCCCGTCTGGAGCGGATGGCCGGCTACCGGCGGTGACGCCGGGTCGGTGAGCTTCTCGCGCACCCGGAGAACACCTGGGCGTCCCCGAGCACGCTGTCGCGGCCGTTGCCGAGCGCGAGGTGCCACGAGCATCGGCTCCCCCCGTATGCGCCTCCGCCTGCGCGGTGCCGGCGAGGGCGGTCGGCGTCATGGTGGCCGCCGCCGAGAGGGCGAGGATCGCGGGTTTTCTCATCGAACTTCCTTTCGTCTCGCCTGGATAGGTGCGGTGCGACGGCGGACGGTTCTGTCACGGATGGGCCACGCCAAGATCTCTACACATTCGGTCGGGAAAGGGATGGAAGATCCGGCCTCTTGTGGTGTTTACTGCTTCTATCCATTTGGGGCGACTTGGTAGACAGGCCAGGTCACAGGGAAGGCGTGGCATGGCAGAAACGGACGAGCGCGGCCTCCACACCCGCCGGGGATTCCTCAGGACGGCGGTCACCGGCATGACGGTGCTGTCGGCCGCGGCGCTGCTGGAGGCCTGCGGTGCGGCGCCGTCGTCACCGGCCGGCTCGAAGGCGTCGAGCGGAAGCGCCGCCGCCGGCACGGACACCGGCAAGGAGATCGAGGTGCTCCGGGTGTCGCTGCCCGGATCGCTGTCGAACCTGTATCCCGGGCAGGAGTCGGGCATCCTCAACTACTACGTCGCCGGGATCTGCATGGAGGGGCTCGTCGGCGTCGACACCACGGGGAAGATCGTCCCCGCCCTGGCGTCGAGCTTCGAGCGCACGTCGCCGACCACCTACGTCTACCGGCTCCGCCCCGACGCCCGGTTCCACGACGGCACCCCGGTGACCGCCGACGACGTGCTGCACTCGATCGAGATGGCGCGGGACGCGAAGGTCTCGCCCGCCACGGCCGCCTACTGGGCCAACCTGAAGAAGGCCGAGAAGACCGGGGACGCCGAGATCACCCTCACCGCCAAGGCCGCCGACGTGGCGTTCGCCTGGCTCCCGTCGAACGCCGACGCCCTGTGGATCGCCCCCAAGGCCGCGTGGCAGAACGCGAAGAGCGGATTCGGCAGCCCGCAGTCGCTCCCCGTCGGGACCGGGCCGTACAAGGTCACGGGGTTCGTCCCCGACTCCTACGTCGAGTTCTCCCGGGTGGACACCTGGCACGGCAGCCGGCCGAGGATCGCGAAGATCCGGTTCGAGTTCGTGCCCGACGAGAACACCCGCCTGCTGGCGTGGAAGGCCGGCAAGGCCGACATGGCGCTCAACGTGCCGCTTGCCCAGTCGCGCCAGTGGGAGGGCGCCTCCGGCACCCGGGTGGTCTACGCGCCCGACCGCTCCTACGCCGGGCTGACCTTCAACACGAAGGCCGCGCCGTTCGACGACGTGCACGTCCGCAGGGCGGTCGCCCACGCGGTGAACCGCCAGGCGATCGTCGACAAGATCCTGCGCGGCCGGGGCCAGGTCGCCACCGCGCTGTCCACGCCCGAGCAGTTCGGCGGGCTCTGGACGCCGCAGGAGGCGGCGCAGCGGCTCGCCGCCGTCCCCCAGTACGCGTACGACCTGGAGAAGGCGAAGCAGGAGCTGGCGCAGTCGAAGGTGCCGAACGGGTTCAGCGCGAGCCTGTCCTACCCGAACACCGGCCCGCACCTGGGGACGGCCGCGCAGGCGTTCGCCGCCGACCTGAAGAAGATCGGCATCACGCTCGAGGTGAAGGAACTGCCGATCGAGCAGTGGCTGGCGGAGCTGAACGAGTTCCCGCCGCTGAGCTACATGTGGTACTTCAACACCACCGGCGACCCCGGCGAGCTGGCGACCTGGTTCCTCGGCGAGGGCAACCCCGCCAAGTACGCCAACGACACGATCGCCGCCACGATGGCGAAGGCCACCGCGGAGGCCGACCCGGAGAAGAGGGCCGGACTGCTGATCGAGGCCCAGACCGCACAGGCCGCCGACCTCGCGTACCTGCCGCTGTGGTGGGGCCAGGCGGCGACCGCGTTCGGCAGCGCGATCGGCGTCAAGGACTACACCTCCTACACCCTGCTGGCCGACTGGCCGGGCCAGGTCTACGCGGCGAAGTGAACGGCGCCGTCCTCGCCTTCGCGCTGCGCCGGGCCGCCGCCACGCTCGCGCTGCTGCTCGCGCTGTCGTTGCTGGTCTTCGCGCTGCTGTATCTCGCCCCCGGCGACGTCGCCCGCAACCTGCTGGGCACCCGCAACGTCACGCCGGAGGCCCTGGCCCGGATCCGCGAGCTGCATCACCTGGACGAGCCGTTCCTCGCGCAGTACTGGTGGTGGCTGTCCCACGCGGTCACCGGTGACTTCGGCACGTCGATTCGCACGGGCGGGCAGGTCGGGCCGCTGCTGCTCGACCGGACCGGCGTCACGGCGGCCACGGCCGGGCTGGCGTTCCTGCTGTCGGTCCTGGCCGGCGTCCCGGCCGGGATCGCCACCGCCGTACGGCGCGGCCGGCCGCTCGACCGCGTGATCGTGGCGGCCTCGGTCGTCGGCGTCAGCGCGCCCGGCTTCGCGGTGGGCCTGATCCTGCTGTACGTCTTCGCCCTGGGGTTGGGCTGGTTCCCCGTCTACGGCACCGGCGAGGGGTTCCTCGACGCCCTCTGGCATCTCGTCCTCCCGGCGGTGGCATTGGCGTTCGGGCTCGGCGCCTTCGTCGTGAAGCTGACCAGGGCGGCGGTCATCCGGGAGCTGGACCAGGACTACGTGACGTTCGCCCGCGGACGCGGCCTTTCCGAGCGGCGGGTGCTGCGCCTCGTGCTGCGCAACGCGGCCATCCCCATCGTGACCAGCCTCGGCCTGATGGTGGCCTACCTGTTCGGTGGCACCGTGCTGATCGAGGTCACCTTCGCGCTGCCCGGCCTCGGCTCGCTCATGGAGGAGTCGGTGCTGTTCAAGGACATCCCGGTGGTGCAGGCGCTGACGCTCGTCGTCGCGCTGGTCGTGTCGGTGACCGCGCTCGCCGTGGACCTGTCGTACCTCGCGATCGACCCGCGCGTGCGGGCCAGGGCGGTGCGCCGATGAAGCCGGTGAAGCGGAGGATGAAGAGGCGGCCGCCGGTCGTGGCGATCCTGTCCGCCGTCGTGCTCGCGGCCGTCGCGGTGTGCGCGGCGGGCCGGGAACTGCTCGCGCCGCACGCCCTCGACCAAGACGTCTACCTGGGCGTGGTCGGCGCGGGTGTCGAGGGCCACCTGCTCGGCACCGACCAGCTCGGCCGCGACATCCTGCAGCTCTCGCTCGCGGGCGCCCGCTCGGCGCTGGCCGGTCCGATCGTGGTCGCCGTGGGGTCGATGGTGATCGGGGTCCTGCTCGGGACCTTCGCGGGCTACCGGGGCGGGATCGTGGACATGCTGGCCGGTCGCTACGCCGACCTGCTGCTGGCGCTGCCGTCCGTGCTGCTGGCCATCGTGGTCGCCGGGCTCGTGGGGCGTGGCTACTGGGTCACGGTCGCCGTGCTGATCGTGCTGTTCTCGCCGTCCGACGTGCGGCTCGTGCGGGGAGCGGTGATGGAGCAGACACCCCGGCCCTACATCGAGTCGGCCAGGATCCTCGGCATCCGGCCGACGCGGATCATGTTCCGGCACATCGCGCCCAACATCGTGCCGATCGTGGTCGCCAACCTCCTGCTCAACGTGGCGTTCGCGCTGGTCGCGCTGTCCTCGCTGTCGTACCTCGGGCTCGGCGTGCCGCCCGGGGCGCCCGACTGGGGACGCCAGCTCGCCGACGGGCGCGCGCTGCTGGGCGACAACCCGCTGGCGGCCGTCGTGCCCGGCGTGCTGATCATCCTCACCGCCACCGCGGTGAACCTGCTCGGCGACTGGCTGTCGGAACTGCTCGACCGCAGGGTGGTGGCCCGATGACAGAAGGCCCGGTGACAGAAGGCCCGGTGACAGAAGGCCCGGTGACAGAAGGCCCGGTGACCCCGCTGCTTGACGCCCGCGACGTACGGGTGACCTCGGCGGCGGGCGTCCTCGTCGCGGGAATCGACCTGACGGTGGCGCCGGGGGAGACCGTGGCGATCGTCGGCGAGTCCGGTTCGGGCAAGTCGATGACCGCCAGGGCGCTGACCGGCCTGCTGCCCGAGGGCGTGCACGCCACCGGACGGCTGGAGCTGTCCGGGCAGGCGTACGACCTGGCCGCGCGCACGCCCTGGCAGCGCATCCGGGGTTCGCAGATCGCGCTGCTGCTCCAGGACCCGTTCACCTCGCTGTCGCCGGTGCACCGCTGCGGCGAGCAGATCGGCTGGGCGCTGCCGCGCGCCGGCCGCGCCGCCGGGGTCGCCCGCCTGCTGGCCGAGGTGGGACTGCCCTCGGAGGTCGCAGGGCGGTACCCCTTCCAGCTCTCCGGCGGCATGCGCCAGCGGGTGGCGATCGCGGCCGCGCTGGCCGCCGGTCCGGGCCTACTGATCGCGGACGAGCCGACGACCGCGCTGGACGTGACCACCCAGCACGAGGTCCTCGAACTCGTCGCCGGGCTGCAGCGGGCGCGTCGGATGGGCCTCATCCTGATCACGCACGATCTGCGGCTCGCCCGGGCCAGGGCCGACCGGATCATGGTGATGTACGCCGGGCGGCTCGTCGAGGAGGGCCCGGCGGCCGAGGTGATGGACCGGCCCGCGCACCCCTACACGGCGCGGCTGGCGGCCTGCGACCCGCCCGTCACCCACCGCCTGCCGGCGCTGCCGACGATCCCCGGCTCGGTGCCCCGGCCGTACGCGGTGAGCGACGCCTGCGCCTTCGCGGACCGGTGCGATCTGGCGGTCGAGGCGTGCCGTACGGCCGAACCGGTCCTGGCGGAGGTGGCCCATCGCCCAGGAAACAGCGGGCACCGGGCGGCGTGCGTGCGGCCCTCGGATGTCCGCCCGGTCGCCGCGCCCCTTCTCGCTGTTCCCCCTGCCGCGGCCGTTCCTCCGGAGGCGGGCCTGTCGCCCGCGCTGCTGACCGTACGCGGGCTGACCAAGCGGTTCCCCGGCTCTGCCGCGCCGGCGCTCGACGGGGTCGACCTGGAGGTCGCGGCGGGGGAGGCGGTCGCGGTGGTCGGCGAGTCCGGCTCCGGCAAGACCACGCTCGCGCGGTGTGTGGTCGGCCTCGAACGGGCCGACGGAGGAAGCGTCGAGTTCGGCGGCGGGGCCACCGGCCCGAGACGGGTGCAGTACGTGTTCCAGGACCCGTACTCCGCGCTGAACCCCGGCCTCACCGTCGGCGCCTCGCTGGCCGAGGCGCTCAAGGCGGCGGGCCGTCCCCGGTCGGAGGTGTCCGGCCTGCTCGACCTGGTCGGCCTGCCCGCGGCGTACGCCCGGCGCAGGCCCCGCGCGCTGTCGGGCGGCGAGCGTCAGCGCGTGGCGATCGCGCGGGCGCTCGCTCCCGGCGCGGAGGTGCTGGTCTGCGACGAGCCCGTCTCGGCGCTCGACGTCTCGGTCCAGGCGCAGGTGCTCAACCTGCTGTCGAACCTGCGCCGCGACCTGGGGCTGACCCTGCTGTTCATCACCCACGACCTGGCCGTCGCGCGGCAGGTCGCCGACCGCGTGTACGTGATGCACCGCGGCCGGGTCGTCGAGACCGGGCCGGTCGGCGGCGTGCTGGGCGCCCCTGCCCACGAGTACACCCAACGGCTGCTGGCGTCCGTGCCGGCGGCGACCCGAGCGGAGTGAAGATCCTGATGACCGAACTACGCGTCGACGTGCTGCCCGTGACGGGGGACGTGGCCTCCGTCGCCGACGGACTCGACGCCGTGCCCGCCGACCTGATGCGCCGCTGGCGGCTCGCGGGCGGCGTGCAGGTGCGCACGCTCGTCACGGCCCGCACGGAGGACGGGACGCTCGCCGGGGCCGCCTTCGAGGTGCACAGGCCGCTCACCGCCTACCGGAAGATCGTGGACGTGTGGGCGTCCGACGACGCGGTCGCCGACACGCTCGTGCGCACCATCGAGGAGCGCGCCTGGCGGGAGGGCGCGGTGGCGGTCAAGCGGTGGTTCGCGGTACGGGACGCCGCGTGGGAACGCTCGCTGGGCCGGGGCTACCGGGAGGTGCCGGTGCCCACCTGGGCGGGCCCGGTCGTCGGCGTCACCGAGACCGGCCATGGCCAGGTGCGCTGGCGTGAACGGTCCCCCGCGCGTGCGCTGCCGTACATGCGCCAGACCACCGACTTCACCTGCGGGCCCGCGGCGCTGCAGATGGCCCTGGGCGGGCTGGGGCTGCGGGGTGAGCCCTCCCGCGAGGAGGAGCTGCGGCTGTGGCGCGAAGCGACCACGGTGGCCGGCTGCGACCCCCTGGGCCTCGCGCTCGCCGCCGTCGGCCGGGGCGTCAGGCCGGAGGTGCTGCTGTCCACCGAGGCCCCGACCCTGCTGGAGTTGTGCCGTACGGACGAGGAGCGCGAGCTGAGGGGCTTCATCCAGACGGGGTTCCGTGCCGAGCTGTCCCGCAGGGGCATCGACGTGGAGACCGTCGCCTTCGGCCTCGACCGGCTCCGCGCGGTGGTCGAGGGCGGCGGGGTGGCGCTCGTGCTGATCGAGCAACTCGGCATGCACGACGAGAGCAGCCCGCACTGGATTGCCGTCCACGGGGTGGACGGCGACGTCTTCCACGTCAACGACCCCTGGACGGACGCCCATCTGGGCGAGACCTACCTCGACGCGCTCGACCTGCCGCTGCCCGCCGCGACGCTGGACCGGCTCGCGTGGTATGGCCGGCCGAGCTACCGGAGCATGATCGTCCTCGGCTGATCGGTCAGTCGGAGGGCATCGAGACGAGCGTCAGCAGCCGGGCCGGCTCCGCGCCGGTCCGGTAGCCGTGCTCGGCCTCGGCCGAGAATCGCACGGCGTCCCCCGCCTCGAGCCTGACCTCGTACGTGGCGACCTCCAGGGTCACCGAGCCGGACAGGACGTAGGCGAACTCCTCCGACCCCCGCCCGTGCGGCGCGCTCTCGTGGGCGTGCTCCGGCGGCAGCGGCGTCTCGTACAGGTCGAAGCGCCGCCGGTCGAGGGAGCTGAGCAGGGTGCGCGCCGCGTCGTCGCCGGCGCGGCGCATCACCTGCGGTTCGTACAGCGGCGTGCGGGTGAGGTCGGCGAAGGACAGGTCGAGCGCCTCGGCCAGCCCCGCCAGCACCTCGACCGTGGGGTTGGCCAGCCCGCGCTCGATCTGCGACAGCAACGCCTTGCTGAAGCCGGAGCGGTCCGCCAGGTCGCGGATGCTGAGCCCGCGCGTGTGCCGCGCGTGCCGCACGTTGCTCGCGATCGCCGCCCGCACCTGCTCCGAGAGCGCGCCCACCCCGCCCATCCCCCTTGTCGAAGTACGCCATTGTTCCACGAAGGGGGCGCTCCGGGCGTCAGACGCCGGGGTGCAGCACGCGGCTCAGGAACTCGCGGGTCCGCTCGTGCTGCGGGTCGGCGATGACCTGCTCGGGCGGCCCGTCCTCGACGATCACGCCGCCGTCCATGAACACCACGCGGTCGGCCACCTCGCGGGCGAATCCCATCTCGTGGGTGACGACGAGCATGGTCATGCCGTCCTCCGCGAGCTTCCGCATGACCGACAGCACGTCGCCGACCAGCTCGGGGTCGAGGGCGGAGGTCGGCTCGTCGAACAGCATCAGCGAGGGGTTCATGGCGAGCGCGCGGGCGATCGCCACGCGCTGCTGCTGGCCGCCGGACAGCTGGGGCGGGTAGGCGTCGATCTTGTCGATGAGGCCGACCTTCTCCAGGTTCTCCCGGGCGACGCGGTCGCACTCGCCCTTGCTCCGCTTGAGCACCCGCTCCTGGGCGATCGTGACGTTGCGCCGCACGGTCAGGTGGGGGAACAGGTTGAACTGCTGGAACACCATGCCGATGTGCCGCCGGGCGGCGTCGATGTCGGCGTCGGGGTCGGTCAGATCGACGCCGTCCACGACCACCGTGCCGGAGGTCGGCTGCTCCAGCAGGTTGACGCAGCGCAGCAGCGTGGACTTGCCCGAGCCGGACGGCCCGATCACGCAGACGACCTGGCCGCTCTCGACCGTGAAGTCGATGCCCTTGAGCACTTCGAGCTTCCCGAACGACTTGTGCAGGTTCCTGATCTCGACGGTGCTCATCGGCCCGCTCCCTGACGCGCTTCGAGCCGCCTCGCGACGTACCCGAGGGGGATCGTGATCAGCAGGTAGGTCAGGCCGGTCGCGAGGATCGGCGTGGGGTTGGCGTACGTGGAGGACTGGTCGTTGCCGAACTTCGCCAGCTCCACCTGGGCGGCCGTGACGCCGAGGATCAGCACCAGCGAGGAGTCCTTCAGCAGCATGACGAGCTGGTTGGTGAGCGGCGGCAGCACGATCCTGATCGCCTGCGGGATGACGATCGAGACCATCGCCCGCATGTGCGGCATGCCGAGCGACCGCGCCGCCTCCATCTGCCCCTTCGGCACCGCCTGGATGCCCGCCCGGAAGTTCTCCGCCATGTACGCCGCCGAGACGACGCCGAGCCCCAGCGCGGCGCTGCCGTACACGCCGCCGGGCAGTTCGAAGCCGGGGAACGCCAGCGGGAGGCTGCCGATCATCAGGAAGATGAGCAGGATCGGCAGGCCACGGAAGATCTCGATGTAGATCGTCGACAGCCACCGGTAGGGCGCGACCGTGGACAGCCGCATCAGGGCAAGCACGAGTCCCAGGACGAAACCGAGGGCGAAGCCCGACAGCGTGTAGATCACGGTGTTGCGCAGCGCCACCGTGAACAGGTCGGGCAGGCCCTTGCGGGCGACGTCGAGGTTGAGGAACGACTCGCCGATCGCCTTCCAGTCGGCCAGGGCCACCAGGACGACGAGGACCGCCACCAGCACGGCGTACTGGACGCTCCGGCTGATGCGCTGCTTCTTGCGCGGGCTGAGCCCCTTGCGGGGCTCAGCGTGGGAGGTGTCCTCCTGCTCGCTCACAGCACTCATGATCCGGCGGCGGGCGACTCGGTTCCGGTCGAAGCGCCGTCCGAAGCGCCACCCGAGGCGCCACCGGGCTCGGTGCCGAACCACTTCTTGTAGATCGCGTTGTAGGTGCCGTCGGACTTGGCGGCGGCGAGGACCTCGTCGACGACCTTCTTGAGCGCCGTGTTGTCCTTCTTCATGCCGATGCCGTACTGCTCACCGGTGTCGAGGCTGGCGACCTGCTCGAACTTGGCGCCGATGTCGGACTTCTTCAGCCAGGTCAGCACGACCGGGAGGTCCTGCACGATCACGTCCGCCTGGCCGGTCTGCAGGCCGAGCAGCTCCTTGGGGGAGTCGGCGAACTCGGTCGGCTCGAACCCCTTGCTCTTGACGTAGTCGAGGCCCGTCGTGGACGCCTGCGCGCCCAGCTTGAGGTTCTTGGCCTTGACGTCGTCGAGCGAGGTGATCCCGCTGCCCTTCTTGGCCATCAGCGCCTGGGTGGCGTCGAAGTACGGCTCGGAGAAGAGCAGGTTCTGCTGCCGCTCGGGAGTGATCGTCATGCCGGCGGCGGCCACGTCGCACTTGCGGGCGTTCAGGGCGGCACCACTCTTGATCGCCGCGAAGTCGATGTCCACGATGTCCTGGGTCACGCCCAGCTTCTTCGCGACCAGGTCGACGATGTCCACGTCGAACCCGACGACCTTGTCGCCCTGGTTGAACTGGAACGGCTCGTACGGAATGTTCGTGCAGGTCGTGATCTTTCCGGCGTTCACGAGGGCGATACCGCCGGGGGCGGCCGAGGCCGTCGCCGTGCCCGAGCCGGCGGAGTCGCTCCCGCAGGCGGTGACGGTCAGCGTCGCCGCCAGCGCCACCGCCCCGATGCTCGCCGCTTTCCGATAGGTGGACCAGGGAGCCACACGGGCCTCCTTGCTGTGGTGCGAAAACGTCTGAGGCGCAGTTTAAGCGTCCCTTATGACGGTTTGGCCACCGCATGGAACGGAGGGAGTAACGCCTGTGACCTTTGGTGTCAGGGTTGCATGCCCTCGGTGAGCATGTTGAACCGTTCGAGCATGCGCGCGAGCAGCCGTACGTCCTCCTCCGGCCAGGCGGCCAGCAGCGTGCGCAGCTGGCCCTCACGCGCGACCCGCGCGTCGTCGAGCCGCCTGCGGCCCTCGGGAGTGAGGGCCAGCAGGTGGGCCCGGCCGTCCTCGGGGTCGGGGCTGCGGCTGATCAGCCCCAGCTCCTCCAGCACCTTGAGCTGGCGGCTGATCGTCGCCCGGCCGACCCGCAGGTAGGCGGCCAGGTCACTGGACCGCATCGGCGAGCTCTGGTCGATGCGGACCAGCAGGCCGTACGCGCCGGGGTCCAGCTCGGGATGCACCTTGCGCCCCATCCCCGCGGAGAACGCCTTGGCGCGCCGGAGCAGGATGGCGAGCTGCCGCTCGACCGCGCAGTACGCCTCGCGTTCGCCGGCCGTGGGCGGTCGGGGAGCGATGTCCGCCTCCGTCATGGCCTGCCTCCTCCTGACTGCGTGTGGCAGGGGGTCTACCCGCGCACCGCCTGGATGTCCAGCTCTACTTTCAGTGTCGCGCCGATCAGCGAGATTCCCGCCTGGACGACCTGGTTGTAGGTCATCGCGAAGTCCTCGCGGCGCAACTCCGTGACCGCGCGGAACGCCGCCCGCAGCCCGCCCCACAGGTCCGGGCCCGTGCCGAGGTAGGTCATGTCGAGATCGACCGGGCGGCTGACGCCGCTCAGCGTCAGCACGCCGTGCACCGTCCACCGGTCCGGGCCCGCCGGCGACAGCCCGGTGCTCCGGTAGGAGATCACCGGGTGCACCGGGACGTCGAGGAAGTCCGCGGAACGCAGGTGATCATCGCGCATCCGGCTGCCCGTGTCGATGGACTCGGCGACGATCTCGGCGACCACGGACGACTCCTCCGGCGTGGCGCCCATCTCGATCCGGCCGGAGAACTCGGTGAACCGCCCCTGCACGCTGCTGAGGCCGAGGTGCCGGGCCGTGGCCGAGATCTTCGAGTGTTCCGGGTCGATCGTCCACAGGCCGGGCGGCGGAAGCTCGGTGCCGCCCTGCCGGGCCAGCACCAGAGTGCCGGCCTCGGCGGCGCCCGAGGCGGTCGCGATCGCGGTGGACGCGGCGGGCGCGTACCCGATCGCGGTCGCGACCACGGTGTAGACCCCCGGCGGCAGCGGGGCGGTGACGACCTGCCCGTCGGCGTCCGCCTCCGCCCGCGCCACCTGATGGCCGGTCGTGTCCGTCACCGTGACGACCGCGTGCTGCACGGCCCAGCCGTCCTTGCTCCTGACCAGGGCGTGCAATCCCCTGGGGACCGTCTGGGAGACGCTCATCGCTCGTGTCCCAGCCACACGTCGTAAGGCTCGTCGCCCTGGCCGCCCAGGTTCAGCGTGCTCGCCACGGGTGGGTAGCCGCTCGCGACGATGGTGTACTGCCCGCCGGTCAGGTCGGTGAAGGCGTACTCGCCGTCCTCGCCGGTGGTCGCCACGCCCACCACGTTGCCTGCGGCGTCGAGCAGCGTGACCCTCGCGTCGGCCAGCGGCACGCCGTCCTTGACGCGGACCGTGCCCCGCACCCGCGCGCCGGGCAGCAGCACGACGTCATGCCGGGTCTGGCCGGTGCCCAGCACCTCGATCGGAACGGCGGCCGGACGGTAGGCCGCGCCGCTGACCGTGAGCGTGTAGGTGCCGGCAACGATGCCGGAGAAGGAGAAGCCGCCCTCGGTGTCGGTCGAGCTCGTGGCCACGACCTCGCCGCGCACGTCGGTCACGACGACCACCGCCTCGGCGACCGGCGTCCCGTCGATGCCGCGCACGGTGCCGACGAGCCGGCCCGAGGCCGCGAGCACCATGTCGAAGTCGACCGGTTGGTCGCCCACGACCAGCGTCGCGACCTGCGGCTCCCGGTCGCCCGCCGACGCGATCAGCACGTACGTCCCGCCGCCCGGCGTCTGGAGCGCGTAGCCCCCGTCGTCCCGGGTGACCGTACGGCCGAGCTGGTGGCCGCGCACGTCGATCAGCGTGAGCGTGGCGCGGCCCACGGGCGCGCCGTCCTGACCCTTGACGAACCCGCTGATGCTCACGCCGCCCGGCTCGTGCGTCTCCATGGCGAGCGCGGCGTACGGCTGGGCCTGCGTGGCGGTGAGGACCTGTGCGTTCAGGGGCTGCGGGTTCAGGGGCTGTGCGTTCAGGGGCTGCGTGGCGGAGTGGCCGTTCGGCGAGGCGAACTCGGCCTCGGCCATGATCGGCCGCTGCCCGTCGCGCTGTTGCCTGTCGCGCTGGGCGTGGCGTCCGGTCACGGCGCCGTTCCGCTGGCGGGCGATCTCGGGGTCGAGGGTCTCGTCGGTCTCCTGCGTGTCGGCGCTGACCGTGATCGCGCTGGTCCGCAGCGGGACCTCCTTGATGAACAGCACCGCGATCAGCGCGAGGAGGGTGAGCGGCGCCGCGTAGAGGAACAGGTCGCCGATGCCGTGGCCGTACGCGCTCTCCACCGCCGTGCGGATCGGGGCGGGCAGCGCCGAGAGCTTCGGGATCGCGCCGCTCTCCTGGCCGGTGCCGTGGACGCCCAGCGCGGCCAGGGCGTCCGCCAGGTAGCGCTTGACGCGGTCGCCCATCAGGGCGCCGAGGGCCGAGACGCCGATCGCGCCGCCGAGGGAGCGGAAGAACGAGACCACCGAGCTGCCCGCGCCCAGGTCCTCCGCGCGGACCTGGTTCTGCACGGCGAGAACGAGGTTCTGCTGGCTCATGCCGATGCCGACGCCGACGCAGAACATGAATATCGCGACGAGCCAGTAGTCGGTGTCGTACCGCAGCGTGCCCATCAGGGCGAACCCGGCGGTGAGGAAGAAGGTTCCGGAGACCAGGAAGACCTTCCAGTGGCCGGTGCGGGTGATGATCTGCCCGGAGACCGTGGAGGAGATCGCCAGGCCGAGGATCATCGGCAGCGTCATCAGGCCGGCCACCGTGGGCGTCTCGCCCCGGGCGAGCTGGAAGTACTGGCTGAGGAAGGTCGTGCCGCCGAACATCGCGACGCCGACCAGCACGCTGGCGACCACGCTGAGGCTGACCGTCCGGATCCTGAACAGGCGCAGCGGGACGATGGGCTCGCTCACCTTGGACTCGACCACGAGGAAGAGCACCGCGAGCACGACCGCGCCGCCGACCATCGCGCCGGTCTGCCACGACAGCCAGTCGTACTTGTTGCCGGCGAAGGAGACCCAGATCAGCAGCAGCGAGACCGCGGCGGCGATGAGGACCGCGCCGCCCCAGTCGATGCGTACGTCGCGCTTGACGACCGGCAGGTGCAGGGTCTTCTGCAGCACGATCAGCGAGAGGATCGCGAACGGCACGCCGACGTAGAAGCACCAGCGCCAGCCGAGCCACGAGGTGTCGACGATCAGCCCGCCGATGAGCGGGCCGCCGATCGTGGCGACGGCGAACACCGCGCCCAGGTAGCCGGAGTAGCGGCCGCGTTCCCGCGGCGAGATCATCGCCGCCATGATGACCTGCGCGAGGGCGGTGAGGCCGCCGACGCCGAGGCCCTGGACGACCCGTGCCGTGATCAGCATCGACGGGTTCTGCGACAGGCCGGCGATGGCGGAGCCGATCACGTAAACGATCAGCCCGAGCTGGATCAGCAGCTTCTTGCTGAACAGGTCGGACAGCTTGCCCCAGATCGGCGTCGAGACCGTCGCCGCGAGCAGGGTCGCGGTGATCACCCAGGTGTAGGTCGTCTCGTCCGCGTGCAGTTCGGCCGTGATCGTGGGGAGCGCGTTCGACACGACGGTCGACGACAGGATCGCGACGAACATCCCCAGCATCAGGCCCGAGAGCGCCTCCAGGATCTCCCGGTGCGTCATCGCGGGGGTCGCCGTGCCTGGCGGCGTCTCCCGCGTCATCGCATTCGCCATCGAAGTCCTTCCCCGTGTGATCACACTTAGTTTCCCTAAGCAATCATATGCCTATCGTTGCTTCGGGCAACCAAATGGTCATGGTCCCGGGGTTCCGGAAATGACGAAGGCCCTGAACTCGCAGGTCAGGGCCTTTCCGTCAGTGTCGCGCTGTGACGCGTATCACCGATAGTTGACGAACTGAAGGGCGATGTCGAGGTCCTTGCCCTTGAGCAGGGAGATCACCTCCTGGAGGTCGTCCTTCTTCTTGGAGCTGACCCGGAGCTCCTCGCCCTGGATCTGCGCCTTCACGCCCTTCGGGCCCTCGTCCCGGATGAGCTTGGAGATCTTCTTGGCGTTCTCCTGGTCGATGCCCTCCTTGAGGGACACCACCAGGCGGTACTCCTTGCCGGACAGCTTCGGCTCGCCCGCCTCCAGGATCTTGAGGGACAGGTTGCGCTTGACGATCTTCTCCTTGAAGACGTCGAGAACCGCGTTGGCCCGCTCCTCGCTGTTCGCCTTGATCTCGATGTCCTTCTGCCCCGACCAGGAGATGCTCGCGCCCGTACCCTTGAAGTCGAAGCGGTGCCCGACCTCCTTGACCGTCTGGTTCAGGGCGTTGTCGACCTCCTGCCGGTCGATCTTGCTCACCACGTCGAAACTGCTGTCGGCCATCGGTGTCCGTGTCCTCTCTCCGTTGCCCTTCGAGATTAGTGGGCCCCGATGTGATCAGAGGTCTTTCCTCATGACGACGCGGGGCGCCACCTCTATGCCGAGGGCCCGCTCGTGCTCGACCAGTGTGGTGAGTTCCGGCCCCCAGTCGTGGGGTTGTACGACCCGGAAGCCGCGCCGGACGTACCAGGGGGCGTTCCACGGCACGTCCCGGAACGTCGTCAGCGTCACCGCGGCAGTATCGGCCTGCGCGGCTGCCTTGGAGACGGCATCGAGAAGCCGGGTTCCGATCCCCTGGTTGCCGTGATCGGGGTGTACGGCGATCTGTTCGAGGTGGGTAAGGCCGTCGACCACCCCGAGCAGGGCGAACCCCACCGGCGGCCGACCGGCCACGATGACACGCCTGGGGTCGTCGCACTCTTCGATGACCGTGGTGCCCGGCGGGAAGACGATGCCGAGCGGCACGAACATCCCGTCCGCCGCTCTCTCGATCTCCGCAAGGGCCGCGAGATCCGCCGGCTCGGCCTGTCTGATCACCGTCCCACTATGGCCGGTGCTCTGCCGCGCCCGCTTCCGAGTTTTCGGGACCCTCCGCCGATCATGTGAGGGGCGAGCCGGAACCCATGTCACGTGCACCCGGGAAGTCCGCTATTCTTCTACCTGTCGCCGCAGCGAGCGGAAGACAAGGCAGGTTGCCCGAGTGGCCAAAGGGAGCGGTCTGTAAAACCGTCGCGTCATGCTACCCAGGTTCGAACCCTGGACCTGCCACCAGCAGAACAGCAGCTCAGAGGCCCTCCGGGGCCTCTTCTGTTTTTCTGGCCTATGCAGCCGTGTGCCACCCTGAGCCCCCGTCTGTCGCCGGTCCACCTATGAAACGGCGAAGCGCCCCGGCCGGCCTACGGGACCCTGTCTGTGCCGATCTCGACTCACGCCGCCAGGGCGTCATCAATCCTCCGTCGGCGATATCCATGCCCCGGATGTACCGACGAACGGTGCTGCTACTCGCGGCCGGAATGACCGCTGAAACCGCGGTCTCCATCGCGGACCCCTGGGGACGCCTTCCAGCTCTCCACCTACGTACGGCCCGGCGACGATCAGCAACGTGACAGAGGCCGGCCAAGCCGCCCTTACCGTTCTCGGCCAGGACAGGACCAAAAGCGCGTGTCCGTCGTCTACATCGACATCGCACAGGCACAAACAACTACAGATCGGCGACGTGACCGAGGGAGTCGCCGCGCTCTGGGGCCGTCTCGCGCCTGATCCACTCCAAGTAGTCCGGCGTCCCCTGCACAATCGGCACCGCGACGATCTCGAGCATCTCGTACGAGTGCAGCTCACGCACACACGCGGTGAGGTCCTCGAAGCGATCAGCGGTCGTCTTCATGAGCAACAACCACTCTTGTGCCCGTTGAACATCCCCCTCCCACCAGTAGGTAGAAGCAATGGGGCCCGTCACCTGGGCGCACGCTGCCAGTCGGCGAGTGACTACCGCCGAAGCGATCCGGTCAGCCTCTCGCCGAGTGTCCGCAGTGACGTGAACTTCGACCTCGTTACTCATCAGAACCTCAAAATCTCTTCTGATTGATCGCTGATAACGCCGAATGCGGAACGCCCGGCGATCACCCAAGTGATGATCGCCGGGCGCCTTCCGTCCTGCCTAGCAGCAGGACTTACCCGCGCTCACCGTCTCCTTTTCGGCGTCGTCGGTGGTGCAGCAGACGGAGTCAGCCTCCTTGGTGAGGGTGTCGGCGTCGGCCTTGACCACGTAGACCTCCCAGGGCTCGTTCCCGGGGCCATGGACCCACACCTTGTCCTGAAGGGCGTAACAGCAGGTGGTGTCGTTCTCCTCGAAGGTCGCCAGCCCGGCCTCCTTCAGGCGTTCGGTCGCCGCGTTGACCTGATCGCTGTCCTCGACCTCGACGCCGAGGTGGTCCATCCGCGTCGGCTCACCCGCCTCACCCTCCAGCAGGACGAGCTTGAGCGGCGGCTCGGCTATGGCGAAGTTGGCGTAACCGGGCCGCCGCTTGGCGGGCTCGACGCCGAACAGCTTGGAGTAGAACGCGATCGAACCTTCGAGGTCGGCGACGCGCAGAGCGAGTTGAACACGGGACATGGGTGTCCTCCTTTGGCTGTGAAGTGGCGGGCGGCCGAAGCCGCACGGCTGTTTCGATGAACTTCTAATCAACAGATACCCGGAGTTTGTGCCCTTGCCTAGACCTGTGTCAAATTAGAGGCATGTCGAAGCAAGAGCTGCCGATCATCGACGCAGCCGTGGACGTCTCCGGCGCGGCATGCTGCGCGCCGCTGGCATGCGAGCCGTTGTCGGAGAGCGAGGCCGCCGAGCTGGCCCCGTTGTTCAAGGCGATCGCCGACCCCGTACGGCTGCGCCTGCTGTCCCTGATCGCCTGCCACGAGGGCGGCGAGACCTGTGTGTGTGACCTGACGGCGGCTTTCGACCTCACCCCGCCGACGATCAGCCACCACCTCAAGGTCCTCAAGCAGGCCGGGCTCATCGACTCCGAACGCCGGGGCACGTGGGTGTACTACTGGATCAACCCCGCCGTCCTGGCCCGCATGTCGGCCCTGATCGGCCCGGCGTCGCCCGTCCTCGCCGGTACGGCGTGACCAGAGGCATCGGACGGCGGGTGTTCGCCGAGTTCCTGGGTAGCGGCCTGCTCGTCGCCGTGGTGGTCGGGTCAGGCGTCATGGCCGTACGCCTGTCGCAGGACGTCGGGATACAACTGCTGGCCAACAGCGCGGCCACCGCGGCTGCTCTGCCGGTCATCATCACCCTGGTCGGGCCGGTCTCCGGCGCGCACCTCAACCCGGTCGTCTCCCTGGTCGACTGGCTGCTCGGACGCCAGGAGCGGACCGGGCTGACCGCCCGCGAGGTGGTCGCCTACCTGCCCGCCCAGGTCGCCGGAGGCATCGCCGGGGCGGTGCTGGCCAACCTCATGTTCGCCCTGCCGCCGGTGACCGCCTCCACCCATGTGCGGGCTGGCCTGCCTCTGTGGCTCGGCGAGGTCGTCGCGACCGCCGGCCTGGTCGCGCTGATTGTCGCCCTGGCCCGGCAGGGCCGCGCACATCTGGCCCCGCCGCTGGTGGGGGCCTACATCGGGGCCGCGTACTGGTTCACCAGCTCGACCAGCTTCGCCAACCCCGCCGTGACCATCGCCCGGGGCTTCTCCGACACCTTCGCCGGGATCGCCCCCGCCTCCATCCCCGCGTTCGTCGCCGCCCAACTGCTCGGAGCCCTCGTCGGAGCAGTCATCGCCGTCGCCCTGTATCCCGCATCAGGCCCGGCCGGAGCCGACGCCCGCCAGGACGACGGGGACCATGACGTCGTCGTACCGCACTCGCACTGACCCCTGCCGCTGAGCCCGTCAAGGAGCCCACGTGTCCGACATCCCCGAGGTGCTGTTCGTCTGCGTGCACAACGCCGGACGCTCCCAGATGGCCGCCGCACTGCTCGACCGCCACGCCGCCGGCCGGGTGCGGGTCCGGTCCGCCGGATCGGCTCCCGCCGACACCATCAACCCCGCCGTCATCGCGGTCATGGACGAACTCGGTCTCGACCTGTCCAAGGAGTTCCCCAAGCCGCTGACGACCGAGGCCGTCCAGGCCGCCGACGTCGTCATCACCATGGGCTGCGGCGACGCCTGCCCGATCTTCCCCGGCAAGCGCTACCTCGACTGGCAACTCGACGACCCCGCAGGCAAACCCATCGACCAGGTCCGCCCGATCCGCGACGATATCGACCGCCGCGTACGCGACCTGCTCGCCGAACTCGTCCCCGCCCACTAGGGCGCGTATCGGGTTGTGATCAAGGGGTGGTCCGGGTGAGGTCTTTGATCCAGATCATCGCAGCGCGGAGGTGGAGGCCGGCGAGGTAGCTCGCAGGAGTCTTGTCGTAGCGGGTGGCGATTC
>NZ_VDMA02000020.1 GCF_006334915.2 Microbispora catharanthi | reverse complement strand
CCCCCGCTTTGACGCGGATCTGAGCACCGGGAACGCGGCCGTCGTAGGACCAGGTGTCGACCACCTTCCCGCCCAGGTCCACCAGTGCTCGCTGAGCGGTCAGGACGACGTCACGGACCGCGCCGGGATGGCGTGCCGCTTCCGCGGCCCGCACCTGCTCGGCCGAGGGCCCGACGAAGGTCGGAGCATTACCGGTCGTGCTGGCTGCCTTGCCACTGCAGGCGGAAACAGCGGCGCCGGCGGCGACCAGCAGGCCACCGCGCAGAAAAGAACGTCGATCGAGCGAAGACATGCGAAACCTCACGTGAGTCGTATTGGTGGAGCCGTAACGCACGGTGCGAGGCACCTGCGTGACAACCATCAGTTCCGAAGAACGACCACACGAGTGAGGATGACGGACAGAGAAGGCACGTCAGGGACGGCCCACCTGCGGATCGACAGCCGTCGGAGCCCGCTCGACTCCTCGGCGCCGACGCGGTGCAGAAGCAGTGGCAGCCCAAGGGCCAAGCCCAGCGCTACCAGGATCGCGAGGCACATCGTGCTCGGGTCGAGGGGCGCATGGGAACCGCCGGCATTGGATGAAGACGACTCACTGATCGCAGAGCTGTGATGAGCGGTACCAGGCATTTCGCCGACGGTGTGCGCTGAGACCATCGACGATGTCGGCATCTCGGCACGGTCGTCGTGCTCATGCCCCAGAGTGTGCATGAACGCGATGCCCGTCACGAGGATCGCCAGCAGCAACGCACGGAGAAGTGCCGCCGCCGGTCCTCGGGCCGCCACCATCGCCTCCAGGCGCTGAGTCGCATCTCTTATCGGCAATAGTAGCCGCCAAGGCGAGCCGTCCAACGCTCTTCTGTCCCCCCGCCAGCACTGTTCTCCAGTGGATTCCCCCCACCGGTTGGTGTGGCTGTGCGGTCCCGCGCCCCTACGTCTCAGGCATCCGCTCGAGAGCCCCGCAGCATGTCGAGACGGGCCCGATACTCCTCGCTGTCGATCTCGCCTCGGGCGTAGCGTTGCGCCAGCAACTCCTCGGCGGACGGGAGGCGGGGCTCCATGGGAGACGGAGACGAACGCCCGACGTAGCGGACGAGCAGCACGATGCCGACGACCACCGCTGCCCAGAAGAGCACGTTGCCGACCATCATCAGGGCGTAGCCCCAGCCGTTCATTCCGTTCCAGTACATCATCTCGATCACCTCGCTTGATCGGCCAGAACCTGCGGTACAGCCGACCCTTTGAGCATGTACCTCCCGGTGCCGTCGAGGAGACGCCAAAGGTCCCTCATCAGGCGGGCATAGGTCATCCGCCGAAAACCCACGATCACGGCGGCGACCGACGCACCTCCGGTGGCCTTTGGCCTGGCCACTGATCACATTTCGCTTCGGCCCGGTGCGCGCTGATCGCTCTGGGCCGGCCGGTCGTCCTGGTCCCTCCCGCCGTTCCCGCGGTCCTCCAGTGGGTCCTTGGAACGCCTACATCACCCCCGCGCCCCTGAGGACCTCACAGATAGGGCCATAGGTCCCACGTTCTCGGCTCTTTCGGATGATGACCCCTTTGGCAGCAGGTGCGACTCTGGCGCTGGTGAGTCCTATCGCCCCTAGGAGAGGTATGTGATCCATCATGGCTGACCTGGTGGTCATCCTCCTAGCCGTAGCGTTGATCAGCTTCCTCCTGTGGTTCTTCTTCGCCCCAAGAAAGGCAGGCCTCGCCACGCTCAGCGGCGGAAAGCAAGAGGTGGAGGTGACCGTCAAGGGCGGATACTCGCCTGACGTGATACGGGTGCGCCAAGGCGTCCCCCTGCGCCTGGTATTCGACCGGCAGGAAAGCGGAGAGTGCACCTCACACGTGGTCTTCCCCGATTTCGGACTCAACCAGTCGCTTCCGGCCTTCCAGCGAACCGTCGTCGAGCTGATCCCGGCGCACAGCGGTGAGTACGGCTTCGCCTGCGGCATGAACATGGTGCGCGGCCGTCTGGTCGTCGAACCGGCGAACGGGCAGGTCACCGCGACAGCTGACAGACAATCACCCGAAGAGAGTCGGCCGGCAGCGACGAAAGCAGCGGAGCGACAGGACGACCGGAGCGAGGACGTCGAAGCCGCGGAACGGCGAGCCGAGATTCGCGACCTGTCCCGACGAGTCCTCATAGGGGCGCTGCTGACCTTTCCGGCGGCCCTGGCCGTGATGGCCCACGAGTTCTTCGGCGCCACCTGGGTGCCCGATCTCCTGCTGAGCCGTTGGGTGCAACTCACTCTGATCACGCCGGTCATGTTCTACAGCGGCTGGCCAATCCATCGGGTCGGCTGGCTGAGCCTGCGCCACCGGTCGGCAGAGATGAACAGCCTGATCGCGCTTGGAACGACTGCCGCCTACGGCTACAGCCTGCTCGTGACCGCCTTCCCCGAGTTGCTGCCGAAGAATCTCCGCGACGTCTACTTCGAGGCCGTCGGGGTCATCCTGACCCTCATCCTGCTCGGCCGTCTGTTGGAGTCCCGAGCGAAGGCGGGTACAGGAGAGGCCATCCGCAAGCTCATCGGTCTACAGGCCAGGACCGCCCGGGTGCGACGTGATGGCGCCGAAGTCGAGATCCCGGTCGATCGGGTGGTGCCGGGTGACGTGGTGAGCGTACGGCCCGGTGAGAAGATCCCGGTGGACGGGTTGATCATTGATGGACGCTCGACGCTGGACGAATCGATGGTTACGGGCGAGTCGATCCCTGTGGAGAAGGGCCCCGGAGACCAGGTGGTCGGGGCGACCGTCAACCAGACGGGAGCGTTCACCTTCCGTGCGGAGAAGGTCGGCAGCGAGACGGTGCTGGCTCAGATCATCCGCTTGGTGCAGGCCGCTCAGGCGTCAAGGGCCCCGATCCAGCGCTTGGCCGACCTGGTCTCGAGTTATTTCGTGCCCGCAGTCATCACCATCGCCATCGCCACGTTCACGGTGTGGTTCGTCGCCGGCCCGGCCCCGGCCTTCACGCCGGCGCTGGTCGCGGGCGTCGCCGTGCTGATCATCGCCTGCCCTTGCGCGCTCGGCCTGGCCACTCCCCTGTCAATCATGGTTGGGACGGGCAGGGGAGCCGAGGCAGGCATCCTCATCCGCGACGCCGAAGCACTCGAGACCGCGCACAAGCTGAACACGATCGTCCTGGACAAGACCGGCACCATCACGCGCGGCCAGCCAGAGCTCACGGACGTCGTACCGACCGGCGACCGATCGGCCGAGAAACTGCTGCGCCTGGCGGCCTCGGCTGAGCAGTCCTCCGAGCATCCGCTCGGCCAGGCGGTGGTGCGCGGCGCGATCAAGCGGGGCCTGCGGCTGACCAATCCGTCCGAGTTCGACTCGGTCACAGGCAAAGGAATCACCGCGGTCGTCGAGGGACACCAGGTGCGAGTGGGCGGCCGCCGCCTGCTGACCGCTTCGGACATAGATATCTCGGAACTGGAAGAGACGGTCAATCGCCTCGCCCGGGCAGGCCGTACACCGATCATGGTAGCTGTCGACGAAGAGGCCACGGGGGTGGTAGCAGTGGCGGACACCGTGAAAAACGACTCCCGCGACGCTGTCTCCGCTCTCCAGAACCTCGGACTTCAGGTCGTGATGATCACCGGTGACAACCCGCGCACCGCCGAAGCGATCGCACGGCAGGTCGGCATCACCCGTGTCCTGGCCGAGGTGCTGCCCGAGCACAAGGCATCGGAGATCGCTGGGTTGCAGCGTGAAGGCCTCCGCGTGGGCATGGTGGGCGACGGCATCAACGACGCGCCTGCCCTCGCCCAGGCTGACGTCGGATTCGCCATCGGCACGGGCACCGACGTCGCGATCGAGGCCTCCGACATCACGCTCATCTCCGGGGCGCTCGGCGGGATCGTCACCGCTGTACGCCTGTCCCGGGGCACGATGCGCAACATCCGGCAGAATCTGTTCCTGGCCTTCGTCTACAACGTCGTCGGCATTCCGATCGCGGCCGGCGTCCTCTATCCGTTCCTGGGGATCCGGCTCAGCCCCGTCATCGCCGCCGCCGCCATGGCTCTGTCTTCTTTGTCAGTGGTGGGCAATGCGAACCGACTGCGCCGCTTCACACCACCGCCCCTCCCGCTCGCCCCGCCGGTTCCCGCCGATCTCCCTGTCTCCGTCCAGACAGGAGCCGAACCGGCGGCCGAAGCGCAACCGGCGACCGTGGACCCCGTCTGCGGTATGACGGTCGATCCTGCGACGGCGGCCGCATCCGTCCAGCACGACGGCTCCACCTACTGGTTCTGCTCCACGCACTGCAGGGACGCATTCAGGGCGAAGGCGGGCGTCTCTCTGCCACCGCTGGCCGGCTGACAGGGCCCGCCAAGCCGTGCTCGCTTCAGTGCTCGGCGGGCTGACCAACCCACCCCAAAAGCTACAGGGACGTACGGGACAAAAACGGCAGTCACCCGGCCGGGAAGGTACCTCCCCCGGCCGGGTGACTTGGTCATATCCGAGAGTGCGATCAGGCGGTGTAAAGGGGGTAGCCGTACCCCGTCACCTGCCACCCCGGGCGGGTCCGGACTTCGACCCTGCCTGGCCCGGCGTTGCCTTCAATCGTCTGGATGGTGCCGTCGCCGTTGTCCTTGACGACGAAGCCCACATGCTCGATCCCGTCGACCCTCTTGTCTCCCTTGAAGGAGAAGAACACCACGGCCCCGGGCTTGGGGACGTCACCCCAGCGGTTGTGGTTCTTGAACCATCGAGCGTGCTCGACGGTCCATGCATCGGAACCGAGGACGGGACCGATGCCGAGCTGGCCGCCCACCCAGGACACGAACATGTCGCACCAAGGAGCGTTGGCGTAATCTCCGACAGCGCCGCCGTCGCGTGCCACGGTCTCGCTCGCCCGCGGCGAGGACAGGTACCACTTCTGAAACTTGGTACCGCCGCCGCTGCTGTTCTCGGTGATGCCGACCTGCTGGCGGGCCAGGTCGAGCAGTTGTTGCGCGCTCACCTTGGGCAGCTTGGCGGCAACCTCCTGGAGATTGGTGCCGTGCTGTCCTGCGTCGGCGGGAACACCCTGTGCATTCGCAGCTACAGTCCCGGTGCCGATTACGCCTGCCAGCGCTCCGGTAATCAGGGCAGCACGAAGACCGGTCTTGCGGGCTTGGGTCATGGGGGCTCTACTCCCTTGCTTCCATGCCGCCTACCGGGTTAGCTGACGGGTTCGGGCGTGGAAGTCGCCCTACGGCATGCATGCCGATTCACCCCAGGAGAGGTGGGTCCCCGGCTCCGCGCGACTGCGGACTCAGCGGTCGGACGGCCGCCCAGGTCGGGGCGGTCGGTCGATGGTGTGGGACGGACGCACTCGTTGCGGTGTCACCCGTGTCCTACAGAAGGTAGTAGACAACACCAAACCGGTCAACAGGTAACAAATCGCCCAAATGATCCTATATAGGGCAGGCTGTGGCTCTCCGACTGGACATGGGCAAAGGGGAGATCTTGAGCAGAACCGATGCGTGTGCGGCCCTCGCCGGTCCGCGCAAGAAAGCAGTGTTCACTCCCCTGCCGCCACCCCCGCCACAGCGCCATCAGTGACGTCTCAGCGCAACCCGAAAAGATCTACTACAGGTCCTAGTGCTCGGGAGATAGTCGTTCACTTGCGCCAACTCGCCGAGGTACGGGACCATGACGCTGATGCTTCTGGCTCTGATGCGACCGTGGCGGGCTAACGACTCTGAAGTGGCCCTGAGATGCAGGCACGATCCAGCTGACCGCTGAGTCCGGCGCTTTTCACGAGACGGCCCCAGCGAGAGCTGCGCCCAAACTTCTGAGAGATGACCTTACCGCTGGGCAACGACCCATTCGGGCCTCTGTTCGCCAGTGCCCATATCCAGGCTGCTCTCTGAACCTCTCGTCCCTCGCGCGGTCCGAGGAGCGCGTCTTTAGCAGGATCTTCACGGCTCGCGGATACCGGACTGTCGTCACCGAGGGCGGCCGGATCGGCAGCAACAGCTCCAATCGTCTCCTCATGGTGGAGGTAAGCGTGCCGGATCTGCCGCGTGAGAATCTCGTACGCACCGACCAGGGCGAAGGACGGCCAGGCTGCTATCACGCGGCCGATCAGAGTGGGTTCGGCGACGGCGACGTTCGCGGCCAGCGATGCGAGGCTCGCGGTGATCAGCAGGGTCCATGGGAGGACCCCGCCCCTCCGGCCGTACCGGCTCTCCAGCAACAGCGCCATGGACGAGCTGATGACCGTACCGTCCACGGATAGCGGTATGAGTGCAGCGGTCAGCGGGCTCTCGCCGTGCGCGAGCGCCAGCTCATGCATGTGACGGAACGAGACGACCGCGGCGATCGAAGCGACCAACAGCACGCTGCCCGTCGACGTCCGCCGGATCCAGCGGTTGGAGGACGACGTCATCGAGTTCATCCCTCCGCCACGGCTCGAAGCGTGCGGACACGACGCTTGGGGAGAGGCCTGACCGCCTCGACTGTGAGCTGTCGAGCGCGAACTACCTCGTCAGACGGGGTCCCGCCCGTTTCCCTACTTCTGGGTCCCTTGCCGGGGGCACTCACCAAATCTTCGGCACAGGCGCCTGTTCTCGTTTTCCGGGAAGTTCTTCCGCCCTCGCCGCGACTCCTTCGAGAGTCTCGTGGGGGTGATTCGGATCAACGCCACCCCAAGGCCGGCGTCATGGCGGATCTCCAGGCGGAAGGCTGTGAACAGCTCACGCTGGAGCTCTTCGGGCAGCTCAGCGAGCTTCGTCTGGAGCATGGGGATCCTGTGAAGCAGGCCGGCTTGGTGGTCACGCGCGAGCGGACACCCCTCGGCATCGGCAAGCTCCTCCGCCTTGATCCGGCGCTCGCACTCCAGCTCGGTGAACCGGCTCGCAGACGTTGGCAGCCGGTTCTCCTACGACCCCGAAGGCGGCATGTTCTGCGCGTACGGAAGAGACCTCGGCACGCTGGAGGAGCTGGGCACCCTGATGGCGGCCATCGCGACAGACGCCGACCGCATGCGGCGGCTCGTCGCCACCGCCGAGGCGGACGGTTTCGAGTTTGACGATTGATCCGCCTGCTGCTGAGCAGCGGGCGGAAAGCCCGCTGGCGCCCGCGCGCGCTCGATCCGGCGTATGACCTTTGCGCATGCAGTAGGCCGAGCGACAGCCGCATGTAAGGACGTTGCCGGATGGCATTGGTACCTGCACCATTGCGGTCAGCGGTGACGGGTAGCGGACAAGGGAGCATCGGTGACGGGCATTTGGCATGACGAAGGGAATGGGCTGGTAGCTCTTCCTGCGCAGCCGTACGCGAACGAGCAGGCGCTTCACAGCAGTATCGAACGCGCTCCCGCGATGCTGCCGCTTCCCGGTCAGCCACGACTGGTGATCCTGGGTCGGGAGGTACAGCTCGGCAATGGCTACGCCGATCTCGTGGCCGTGGACGCCGACAGCGGGCGACCAGTGGTCATCGAGGTGAAACTCGCTGCCAATTCGGATCGGAGAACCGTCTTCGCGCAGGTTCTCGGATACGCGTCCTATATATACCGGCTGTCGGCGACCGCGTTCGAAGAGCTGCTGGAGCCTCATGTGACCGTACGTGGGCACGCGACTGTCGCCGACGCGGTGGCTGCGGAGGTCGGTGATGGGTCGTTCGACATCGAGACCTTTCGCAACGGCATGACTGAGGAATTCGAGAAAGGGAATGCCCGCTGCGTTGTGGTCCTCGACGCCGCGCCGACCGTCTTGATCGAGCTCGCCGGCTATCTGCAGACTGTCACCAACGATCGCCTGGATATCGATTTGGTGACAGTGATGGCCTACGACGTGCGTGGCAGCCAGGTGCTCGTCCCGCAGCTGGTCGAGCCGGAGCGCGCTTTGGCGGCCTCGGTTTCGCCCTCGAGGATGCGGCGGGAGGCCAAGCCCACTTCGGGATCGGCTTCCTTCCGTGACAGCATCGACAGCGCCGATCCCTCCCATCGCGAACTGCTACGCCAGCTGTGTGACTGGGCAGAGCGATTGCAGTCAGACGGTCTGGCCACCCTCTTCACCACGGTGGGCAAGGGCCGCTGGATCCTCAATCCGCGTCTTCCCGGTCAGAGCCGTGGGATGTTCATGATCTGGAATGACGGAGGCGCCTATGTCAGCCCGCAACGCACTGTCATCCAAGCCGAGGCGCCGAACACACTGGCTCGCCTGGACGAACGTCTTCCCGGCCAAATCGGTCAGAACAACTACCTGAAGTGCGACATTAGCGACGAGGTGCTCGCGCTCCTGAGGAGTGCCTACGAAGAATCCGCCAATCGCAAAAATGCCTAGGCGCGATCAGCGGCAAGAGAGCCCGCTTGGCCCCTGGGCTAGGGTGTTCTGCCGAACAGCGGTATGAGCAGCAGGGATCGCGATGCCGTGCCGCCGTACGCTACTCTCGTGCGCCTGATCGCTGTGATGAGGACCGGTTGATGCTGCGACGAATTGGCCCCGCGGCCGCCATCGGTATCGCACTGCTCTTAACGGGATGCGCCAACAAGGACACGTCAACGGCGACTGCCTCGGCGCCCGCCACCTCTTCCTCGGCTTCTTCATCGTCGGCGACTCCTACGCCGTCGGCTGCTGCCGCGGACACGATCCCGGACCACTACGACCCAGCGCGGGATCCGGCCGCGGACCTGAAAACGGCTCTCACACTGGCCGCATCCGACGGCAAGAAGGTCCTGATCGATTTTGGCGCCGACTGGTGTCCCGACTGCAAGGTGCTCGACAAGCTGTTCCAGTCGAAACAAACGAAGCCGCTACTTCAGCGCAACTACCACCTGGTAGCCGTGGATGTCGGCGAGTTCGACCGCAACCTCGACTTCGCCGCGAAGTACGTGAAGTTGGAGACGAGCGGCATTCCGGCGCTGGTGGTGCTGGCACCCGGCGGCAGGGTTCTCGTGCACACGAATGACGGCTCGTTCGCCAACGCACGCACCATGAACAGCCATCAGGTCAACGCGTTCCTGACTCGCTGGGCGTCCAAGAGTTGACGGCGCACCGCGTTCTGCTGGTCATGGTGGCCATCGCGTCACTCGCCCAAGGGTGTGTCGGAGCCGGCGCGAGCAGCCCGTCTGCCGAACTGTCGGGTCGTCTGGATGAGAGCGGGGTCACCGTCGTGGCGGCGCTGACTACCAGGCCGGACGGAACCGGGCAGGTGCAAGCGATATTCACTCCGCAGAAGACCGGCTACCACCTGTACAGCATGGATCTACCACCGGAAGGCGTGAACGGCCTCGGTGTGCCCACTTCAGTGACCGTGGACGGCAGCCTACGCGCGGCCGGCAGGCCGACCGCAAACGTGCCCGTGAGCGACTTACGGATCGAAGAGCTGGACGTGGACCTGCCGGTCTACCCGGACGGTCCCGTAACCATCGCGGTCCCTGTGCGCCGAGCTGGAAATGGACGTGCTGAGGTGGTGTTCACCTATGGGGCGTGCAGTCCATCCAACTGTCTGGCTCCCGTACGCGACCGCGTCATCGTCCTAGAATCACGAAACGATGCCAGTGACCAGCGCCGACAGCCGGCCTGATCGGAGAAGCTGGCGACGCTGAGTCGCCTCAGCGTGGTGCGATGCCGTCCAGGGTGATGTCGATGAACCGCCGCCAGTCGCCGACATCGCCTCGGCTGATCATCGCCAGCGCGCCGACCAGCATGTAGAGATCGTCCACCGTGATGTCGGCGCGGACGGTGCCGTCGGCGTGTCCGCGTCTGATCAGCGTGTCCCCGATGGCCAGCAACTCGGTGGCCAGAGGCCCGCGCGGGGCGGTGGAGCCGAACGTCGCCTCGATCGCCCCGGAAAGGCCGCGGCCCGTCTGATGCATCTGGGCCACATGGGTCAGAAAGCAGGTCAGCGCCGCCCGGGTGTCGGGGTTGGGCAGGCACTCGCTCTCGGCGAAGGCGAGGATCTCGCTGAAGCGCTGCTCGGCGACCGCCTCGACCAGGGCCTGTCGGGTCGGGAAGTGCCGGTAGAGGGTGCCGACGCCGACCTGCGCGGCCCTTGCCACCTCCCCCATCTGCACCTGGTCGCCGTGCTCGGCGAACAGGTCGACAGCGACATCCAGGAGGCGGGCGCGGTTGCGCTCGGCGTCGCTGCGGGGCCTGGGCATGTGCTCCCCTTTCGCGGAATCGGATTCCGGATCACACCCTAGTCCGCGTTGACAGGGCTTCCGACGCTCACCTAGCTTAAACGGAAACGGACTCCGAATCAGATTCCAAAGGATCTCTCATGTTCAAGGACCGCTTCTTCCTGCTGGACGCGGGCGCCTCCCGTCCCACCCGCGTGCCCCTTCCGCCGTCGATGAGCGTGAAGGCCGGGGCCGCCGATACCGAGGGGCGGTTCTCCCTGATTGAGAACCGCGGTGACGGCCACATCCCCGCCCACGTCCACGACACCTTCGACGAGCTGGTGTATGTGCTGGACGGCGACCTGGGGATCGAGTTCGACGGAGCCGGCCACCACCTCACCGCCGGGATGTTCGCGCTGGTCCCGCGCGGCGTCACGCACGCCATGCGAAACCTCGGGCCGGACGGCTCCGCCGTGCACGCCCTGCAGTTGTCCGCGCCGGGCGGCTGGGAGCGCTACGTCGAGGACGTGTGCGAGGCGGGCGACGCCGACGCGCTGATGCTCCCCGACGGACGGCGCGACTGGCAGAAGATCAACGAGCTGGGCAAGCCGTACGGCATGCGCTACCACCTCGGGCAGGACGACCCCGCCGAGTGGGGCGACAAGAGCCGGTTCTACGTGCTGCGACAGGGGCAGGTGAGGCTCGGGCGCATCGCGGTGCCGCCCGCGTTCGGCATCAAGGCGCGCAGCGAGGACACCGACAGCCTGATCTCCCTGCTGGAGGTGACCGTCGCCCAGCCCGTCCCGCGCCACACTCACCATGTCGCCGACGAGTGCATCTACGTGGTCGACGGTGTCCTGGAGATCGACTTCGACGGTGTGACGCACCGGGCCGGCAAGGGACAGTTCGTCCTGCTGCCGCACGGTGTCCCGCACGCGATCCGCCCCGGTTCCACCCCGCCGCCCAAGGTCATCCAGGTCTCCTCGCCGGGCGGCTGGGAGTGCGTGGTGGAGGCCCTCATCGAGCATCGCGCCGAGGTGAGCCAAGGCGGCCGCTTCAACCCGGCGGCACTCAACCGCTACACCCGCCGCTACCACGTCGTCTACGAGGAGAACGAATGACCCGCGCCGCCGTCCCGGCGCAAGGGGCCCGAGGGGGCGCGGATGCTCACAGCACCTCGGCCAGCGCCTGACCAGGCCAGATCACCCCACCGAGGACGTCCTGCTCTTCTTGCGGGAGCGGTGGTACGCCGCCTTGACGCGGTTGCCGCACTCCTCTAGTCCGCACCAGTGGCGATTGCCGGAGCGGGAGCGGCCGACGAGGATGCGCGTGCGCTCCTCGCGGCCGCACTCACGGATCCGCAGCTCGTCGATAACCCCGAGCGGCCGCACCGCCGAGCGGGCCGCATCGGAGGCGATGGCCGCCGCGTCGCCGACACGTACGACGCCTGGAGGTGGGACATCCGGGCCTGCGTGGCGAACCTTCGAACGGTGCCGACCGAGATCGAGTTGAACGTTGAGACGCGCCTCTCTCGGTGCCGGCACTCCGTCCGAAGGTATGGATCAGCCCGCGATACACCCCTTGTACTGTCGCGTGACGCGTGACGTCGGCGCGGTACCGGACAAGGTCTCCGAAGCGCCGAGCCGGTCAGCCGGTCATGGGAAGGTTCATCTGCCGGCGTGCGGCCCGTTCGAGTAGGGCGCGTGGCACGAGAAGGGTTTCTCCAAGGAG
Organism: Microbispora catharanthi; assembly: GCF_006334915.2. GTDB lineage: Bacteria > Actinomycetota > Actinomycetes > Streptosporangiales > Streptosporangiaceae > Microbispora > Microbispora catharanthi. The sequence goes on along the minus strand of NZ_VDMA02000020.1, from coordinate 173,904 downwards.
GGCGGCCTCGGGTGCACCCAGCGGGAAGACGCCTGTCGGGTGCGCCTTCAACCGAGGAAGCCGGCCGGTGCCATTTACGTGACGATCATCATGCGGGTGACAGGCCCGCGTTGAGGTAGAACTCGCCGTCGTTGGCGTCCGTACCGGCGATTATGGTCGCCAGGCGGCGTCCGTCACTCGCGATGGACCAGTATCGGAGCGTCACGACGGCGGTCGCCGACGTCACGCAGGTCTGGACGGCGGGATCGAGGTGTGCGGTGTTGCCCCGGGTCAGCAGGGTCCAGGTGCAGCCGTCGGCGGTACGAGCGGTGATCCGGTTGTCATACTCGCCAGTGATCGTGAGGAGTCCCTGTTCGGGGGTCTGTGTCACAACCGGTTTCCCGTCTGAGCCGGTGGATCGGGTGACGCGGATATTCGCCCTGGTCGCCGGGTCCGCTGCGTCGTATCGCCAGGTGCCGGGGAACCGTGCGGCGCTTCGCGGGTCGTATTCCTTGGTCTTCGTACGAGCGCCCCTGTCCAGCTGCCAGTCGTAGTTTCCGGCCGGATTGGGACTTACGGCCTTGATCGTTTCCTTCTCGTGATCGCCGTTCACCGTGACGGTCCACGTGCTGATCGTGTACCACGCGTTGCTGGTCGGGTTGTGGCAGGTCTGCGTCGCCGGATCCAGGTGAAGGCCGGCGGGCCCCGCCTTGAACGTCCACGTGCACCCGACGTCGGTGCGTCCCACCACGGTGTCGCGGTCACGCGCGGTGAAAACGATGTCGCCGACCTGGGGTGCCTCCATCGTGCCCGGCTTTATCACAGCGATGTTCGTCATCGTCGTACGGTCAGGCTGGTCGTAGTTCCATTTACCCAGGTACTTCGCGATCCCGCCGATCGGCTGTGCCGGCTTCGCGTGGGCCTGTGCCGGGCCGGGCACGGTTACGATCGCTGTGGCGGCAAGCACTGGTAGGGCCAGCAGTGCGCGTCGCCGTGTCGACTGGAACATGTCATTTCCTTCTGGTGATGGCCGGCGCCTTCGGCACGATGCCGGCAGACCGACGGCAGATTACTAGATTTTCGAGATATTAGAAAATCGAGACGAGGGGAGCCATGTCAAGCGCACGGGCTGAGCTCATGACGGAGATCACCAATCGGATCAGGCGCACCAACCAACGCGGCGCAGAGATGGCGAACGCGGCCGCACGGGTGATCGGTGTCAACAGCACCGACATGGCCTGCATCCAGATGCTCCAATATGAGCCGCTGACCGCCGGAGAGCTGGCCCGGCGCACCGGCCTGACGACTGCCTCGGTGACCACAGTGATCGATCGGCTGGAGGCGGCGGGATTCGTCGCACGCACCCGCGACCCCGCCGACCGCCGCCGGGTCGTCGTCGAATTCCAGCCAGAAAAGGCCGGGCCCAGTATCGCGGGAGTGTTCCTGCCGCTGCTGCGCAGCTGGAGGGATCTGATGACCGACTACGACGAACGCGACCTCCGCATCATCGCCGAGTTCCTCGGGCGAGTGGAGGACGCCCTCGACGACGAGATCCACAAACTGCGAGAACGCTGACGATCGCCGCGAAGTTGCCGAAGCCTACGCAGGCCACGAAGCCGGCGATGAGCGTCCGCCCGGTCACGTGCTCCCGGCGTCGGAGGGACGACCGCGCCGAGGGCACCGTCTTCACCAGATCGAGAACGCAGAGGCGGTGACCGACCGCCTACTCGGCCCGCTCGCGAAGTTGTGAATTGCTCACTGTTTCCGCCGCCGCCCCTGGCGAAGGATCGAGGCGTGACAGCGATCCAGGTGAACCACGTCAGCAAGAGCTACGGCAGATTCCAGGCGGTCAACGACATTTCGTTCGAGGTCGAGGCGGGAACGGTCTTCGCCTTGCTCGGCCGCAACGGTGCGGGCAAGACCACGACGTTCGAGCTGCTCACCGGGTTCCAGAAGCCGGACACCGGTTCGGTGAGGGTGCTGGGCCTCGACCCGATCAGGGACCGCGCCCAGGTGCGTGGCAACGTCGGCATCATGCTGCAGGAGGCCGGATTCTTCCCCGACCTGACGGCCGGGCAGACGGTCGAGATCTGGCGTGACTTCACCCCCGCCGCGCGCCCCGCGAGCGAGGCGCTGGAGTTGGCGGGCCTGACGGCGAAGGCGAAGACGAAGGTGCGGCAGCTGTCCGGCGGTGAGAAACGCCGCCTGGACCTGGCGCTGGCCCTGCTGGGCCGGCCCGACGTGCTGTTCCTGGACGAGCCGACAACCGGCATGGACCCCGAGGCCCGCCGCAACATCTGGGAGGTCGTCCGCGATCTCGCCGCCCGGGGCACGACCGTGCTGCTGACCACCCACTACCTGGAGGAGGCCCAGCAACTGGCGACGAACCTGGCCATCATGGACAGAGGTGAGATCGCGGTCGGCGGCGACATGGCCGAGACGCTGGCCGCGCGGGTGGGGCGGGTCTCGTTCGAGCTGCCGTCCGTGATCCATCCCGGGGAGCTGCCGCTGCCCGCGACCGTGCGGGGCAGGCTCGCCATGGTTCAGGCCGCCGATCCCGGCCTGGCCGCCCAGACGCTGCTGGGCTGGGCGAGCGAACGCGGCCTGCGCCTGCGCGGCCTGGAGGTCCGGACGGCCTCACTGGAAGACCTGTTCCTGGAACTGGCCCAGAACACCGAAATATCCCAAAACGACGCACCCGCCCGAAGCGACGGTCCTGCCCGCAGTGGTGACGCCCGTGCGTGAGGTGCTGGCCGTGGCGCGGCTGGGCGGGCGGCTGTTCTGGGGCGACGGGCGGGTCGTCGGCGGCATCGCGGTGCTCAGCGTCTGCCTGGGCGCGGGCCTGCCGTTGCTGATCGCCGCCTCGCTCAGGAGCCGCAACGTGGAGGTGGTGCTCGGGATGCATCTCGGCATGCTCGCCATGGTCCTGACCATCGTCGCGACCACGCAGACGGCCGTGACGCTGTCGACCAGGCGGGAGCTGCTGGTTCTCAAGCGGCTACGCGCCTCGGGCCTGCGCGGGCGGGCCATCATCGGCGGCGAGCTGGTCAACATCGTGACGCAGGCGACTCTCCTGTCGGCCCTCGTCTCGGTGATCCTCTACACCCTCACCTACCTACCGCCACCCGAACTGCCGCTGCTGTTCGCGGCGTGCGTCGTCGCGGTGGCCGGGGTGCTGGCGCTGGTCGGCGTCGTCTTCTCGATCGTGACCCGCCGCCCCGATCTGAACGCCCCCGCCACGATCCCGTTCATGCTGGCCGGCGCGCTCGGGGCCGGGGCATATGGGCCGTTTGTCACCGGCCTCCTCCCCGGCTGGGTCCAGTGGGCACTCGACCTGCTGCCGACCGGAGCGATGGTCGAGATCGCCGGACTCGCCTACCGGGGCGGCGAGCTCGCGACGCTGACCGGGCCCGTCCTGAACCTGACCGTCTGGGCCCTCCTCGCCCTGGTCGCCGTCCGCTTCCTCTTCCGATGGGACCCACGCCGATGAGCCTCACGGCCACCTACAAGCTGAGCGCCCGGCTGTTCTGGCGCGACAAGGGCATGCTGCCCGCCTCCGTGATCACCCCGCTGGGGCTGGCGATCGGGATGCCGGCGCTGATGCGCAACGTTCAGGCCGACGGCGTCACGGCCGCGGCGCAGATGTTCGTAGGGACGCTCGCGCTCATCCTGTCGGGGACCGCGTTCCTGAACATCACCGTCGCCCTGACCATGCGCCGCGACCAGCTCCTGCTCAAACGGCTGCGCACCACCCGGCTCACCGACCGGCAGATCCTCCTCGGCGAGGTCGCGAACACCGTCACGCAGACGGTCATTCTCATGATCGTGTCGGCCGTGGCCGTACACCTCCTGGCCGATGTGCCGCTGCCGAGGAATCCGGTGCTGTTCGCGGTGTTCGCGGTCGCGGGCTCCGCGGTGATGGCGATGCTGGGGGTGGCGTGGACGGCCGCGATCCCGCGCGGGGAGCTCGCGGCGCCCATGACCCTGCCGTTCTTCTTCCTGGCCGGCCTCGCGTCCGGGGCGATGGGCTCGATCATCGACTTGCTGCCCTCCTGGCTGCACCCGTTCTTCGCCGCCCTGCCCACCAGCGCGGTGGTGGACGCGGTCCGCGCCTCCTACGGGCCGGGAACGCTCAGCTCCGACCTGGCGGCGGCAGCCGTACCGGCTCTGGTTCTGGCGGTGTGGGCGGGGGTAGCGCTGCTCTCGATCAGGAGGTGGTTCCGCTGGGAGTCCAGAAAGTCATAATGGGCCGATCATGAACTCCACCTCCGCGCGGCGGCTCGGAATCGCGCTGATCGTCCTGGTCTCCGTCGGCTACACGATCATCCCCCTCGTGGCCTCCCTCGCGACTGCCTCCGCGTCGCCCAACGCCCGGCTGCTCGTGATGCTGACCGCTTTCTACTGGCCGCACTTCGTTCATGTACGGCAGGCGTTCACGGGCACCCGATCCCGGTGGTTCCCCGCGACACTGGCGGTGCAGGTGGTCGTCGCCTACCTGCCCGAGGCCCTCGGGTTCACCGGCTGGTCGGCCGGGACCGCGCCGCTCCTGGCCGGGCCGGTGCTCCTGCTGCTCCCCCTGCGCTGGGGCGGCGTCCTGGTGATGACGATGGCGACGATGGAGTTCTGGTGGCTTCAGGGCATCTTCCACAATGTGACCGGCTCGTTCTTCTACGCCCTCACCATCGTCATCACCGGCGCCATGATCTACGTCATCGTGCGCCTGGTCCGGGTCACCACCGAATTGGAGCAGGCGCGGGCCGACCTGGCGGAGGCGGCGGTGCTGAAGGAACGGTTGCGGATCTCCCGCGACCTCCACGACGGGCTGGGCCACAGCCTCACCGCGATCGTGTTGAAGGGCGACCTGGCCACCCGGCTCATGGACCGCGATCCGCCCGCCGCGAAGACCGAGGTCGGCACGCTGGTCCAGGTGGCGAGGGAGGCCGCGCAGGAGGTGCGTCAGGTGGCTCGCGGCTACCGGCGGATGTCGCTCGCCGGTGAGGTGCACCGGGCCGCGGCGCTGCTGGAATCGTCCGGAATCGGCTGCCAGGTCAACCTCGCCGAGATCACCCCGCCCCGCGAGCCGGACGAGGCCCTCGCCTGGGCCGTGCGCGAGGGGGTCACGAACATCCTGCGGCACAGCCGCGCCACCACCTGTTCGATCACCACCTCAAGCGGCGCGGGACGCATCCGTCTGGAGATCGTCAACAACGGCCTCCCCCCTGACGACGCGCAGACCGCTACCGACCCGGTCGGTGATGGGCCTTTCGGTGGCGGGCTGGTCGGAGGCGGGCTGGTCGGGCTGGTGGAGCGTGCTGCACAGGTGGGGGGCACGGTTGAGGCCGGGCGCACGTCCGAGGGCGGATTCCGGTTGACGATGGAGGTGCCCACGTGATCCGCGTCCTCCTGGCCGAGGACATGCACATGATCCGGGCCGCGCTCATCGCCCTGCTGCGCCTGGAGTCCGACCTGGAGGTGGTGTCCGAGGTCACGCGCGGTGACGAGATCGTCCCCGCCGCGCTGCGGGTGCGGCCGGACGTGGCGATCGTCGACATCGACCTGCCCGTGCTGGACGGCATCACCGCCGCCGCCCGGCTGAGGGAGGTGCTCCCCTCCTGCCGCATCCTGGTGCTGACCGCGATGGGCCAGCCGGGTCAGGTGCGGCGGGCATTGTCGGTGGGCATCGAGGCGTTCCTGGTCAAGGACGCGCCCGGCGACCGCCTGGCCGACGCGATCAGGCGTACGGCGGCCGGGCTGCGGGTGCTGGACGCGGAGCTGGTGGCCTCGGCGATGGAGCACGGAGAGAGCCCTCTCACCCCACGCGAGACCACAGTCCTGCGCGAAGCCGCCCGAGGGGCCTCCGCCGAGGAGATCGCCGCCCGGCTGCACCTGTCGGCGGGCACCGTACGCAACTACCTCACCGGCGCGATCACCAAGACCGGCGCCCGCAACAAGATCGACGCCGTCCGCATCGCCGAGGACGCGGGCTGGCTGTGACCCCCGGTGACAACACCACACAAAGCCCAGCCAACCTCGTCGGCCGTGCGGGAGTGATGGGCGACCAGGCGGCACAGTCGCTCGTCGGCGGTTCGACTCGGACAGCGGGATGATCTGGGCTGTCCGCATGACTGTGGCGGGCTCGGCCTTGCGCCGAGCCCGCCGGTCCAGGTCCACCTGGTCCTGATCGTGTGCCGTGATGGCGCTCACCCGATTCGGCATGCGCCTTCGGGGCGAACGTCAGGGACACCCCGAGGTGGACCCGTGTGATGCCGTCAGTGCTGCAGGGTCAGCAGACCCGGGCGGTAGGGCAGGAGGCCGTAGTCGCCGCCGGAGCTGGGGCTGCGGCCCTGGTAGAGCAGCTGCAGGTTGCAGGGGTCGACGGTCTTGGTCTGGTCGGGGTTGTTGCGGACCAGGTCGCCGTGGCTGATGTCGTTGGTCCACGTGGCGCCGCTGTTGGCCTTGCCGGCGAAGGGGTTGCTCTCGGTCGCGGCGTTCGGCGTCCACGACCCGCTCAGGCTGTCGGCCGTGAACGAGCGGAAGTAGCGGCCCTGCGAGCCGATCGCCTCGACGAGCATGAGGTACTTGTTCTGGCCCTGGAGCTTGTAGACCTCGACCGCCTCGAACAGGTTGTTGGTCGAGTCGCTCATGACCGTCGTGTAGTTGGAGCCGAAGCTGCCGGGGAAGTTGCCGATGGGCATGCTCTGCCGGTAGATCTTGCCGTTGTCGCCGGCGAAGAACAGGTACATGTTCTGGCCGTCACCGATCAGCGTCTGGTCGATCGGCCCGGTGCCCGAGCCGGAGATGCTCGCGGTGGACAGCGTCTGCTGCGCCCCCCAGCCGTTGGGGTTGGTGGGGTCGCTGGAGGTGCGGTAGGAGAACGCGGTCCCGCCCCACTGGTAGGCCAGCACCCAGATGTTCTTGGGCGCGAAGTAGAACAGCGTGGGCGCCACGGTGCCCGAGTTCATCTTGGTCTGGGTGGCCGAGGCCATGTCCGACCAGTTGGTGAACGTGCTGAAGCCCATCGAACCCCAGCCCGACCCGGTGTCGTGCGTCGTCGCGTAGACGAGGTGCTTGCCGTTGTAGACGACGTTGGTGAAGTCCTTGAGCGAGACCCACCCCGACTTCGGGGTCGCCAGCGCGCCCGTCGAGGTCCAGCGGTACGTCGACGGAAGAGCGCACGTGCCGGTCGGCGTCACCGACGGAGACGGGGACGGGGACGAGCTCGGGCCGCCTCCGGAGATGCTCCACTTCTGGTTGGTCTGCCCGTTGCAGGTCCACAGTTGGACGGCGGTCCCGTTGGCCGTGCCGAGTCCGGTCACGTCCAGGCACAGCCCCGACTGTACGCCCCTGATGGAGCCGTCGGCGTTCTGCTGCCACTTCTGGTTGTTCTGCCCATTGCAGGACCAGATCACGACCTTCGTGCCGTTCGAGGTCCCCTGGCCGTACGCGTCCACGCACCGCGTGCCGTTGAACGTCCGCAGCTCACCCGCCGAGGTGAACTCGAACGCCTGGTTCGCCTGACCGCTGCAGTCCCAGATCTGCAGGCCCGTGCCCAGCGCGTCGGTGTTGCCCGCCACGTCCAGACACCGCCCCGACGCCGCACTCACCAACGGCGCCACCGCCGCCGATGCCGGAGCCGACCACGTCACGGCGACCGCCAGCACCGTCGTCAGCACCGTGGCCAGGACCGCCACGAGACGCAGGCCGTCACCGGCCGGCGAACGATGCCGGCCGCTCGTCACACGAATGGGGGGTGAATCCATTGTTTCGTTCTCCTTGGGGGTGAAGGCGTGGCGAAGCGGGCCACGCTTGGGCAAACCGCAGTGGTCTCACGGGGCCGGGCAGGGACAAGTCAGCCGATCGAGACGAATTCCTCAACCCTGCCGCCAGGAGGTCGGCGGGCTCGCGAATCGTTTCCGTACGGCTGGTTCGCTGCCGTTCGCGTGCGGAGCTCCAGACCCGCCGCATCCTTCGAGACCTCGCCCCCGGCAGGGGCGATGGAGGGGGTCAGCTGGACCGCGGCCAATCGCGGATTTGTTAGCGCTAACATCACGAGCAAATCCGGGGCTCCTCTCCCTCGACTACGTGGAGGTGGTGCAACGGAGCGAAGACGACCGGGCGAGGCCCCGTCAAGAACGCGCCCCCTCCCGGTGCCGGCCACGCCCGGACGCCTCTGGGGTGGCGTGCAGCTGCGGACCGTCTCCGATCATGGAGACCCTCCTTCCGGGGCCGGGGCGTGTTAGCGCTCACACACGTACGCGGCACGGGATGCCGCGCCCACGGGTGTCGATTCCGGTAGTAATGGCGGAGCAAACTAGGAATCACCGGGTCGCGTCAAGAGGAAGATCGAGAGCCCGGTGCACTTCGAGCATCTGGAACGCGCCCACCTGGCGTTACCGGCCCGCCCCGCACCGTGCGCGCAACGACTTGTGATGAAACGTTCAACGAACGCGCGGTTCGCCAGTCGACGCCATGCCCTGGTCGACGTACCCGGCCCGTCGCGATTCCGCGACCGGAGGGCGTCAGCTGCCGTGTGGCCGGCGGGGGCGCCTGGTGTCCACGTTGCCGGTCAACGCCGTGAGGATGCCGGGTAGCTCTGCCACGGTCTCGGCGGGCAGGCCGGCCACGGTCTCCTCCGCCAGAGCGCACCATAGCTGCTTGATCTGCTCGACCAGAGCTTTGCCGCTGTCGGTGAGCTCGACGATGCTGGCGCGCCTGTCGGAGGGGGCGGGTGCGCGGCGGATGTGGCCGGAGGCTTCGAGCTTGCGGGTCATGAGCGTGACGCTGGGCGGCTCACAGCCGAGCGCCTCGCCGAGCTGGGCCTGGATCATCGGGCCGGTCCTGGCGAGTTCGAGCAGGAGCGCCTCCTGCCCGGGATGCAGGCCGAGTGGAGCCAGTAGCGCCGCGGCCCTGGCCCGGTGGCGCAGGCTCAGCAGGCGGATGGCCTGGTTGAGAGCGTCGGCGTGCTCGAAGTCCATGGAGCTCCTTGACAACTTAGTTATGCGCATAATAGTTATTCGCATAACTTATTCTACACGACATCGGGGCTCCAGACATGACCGTGAAGATCGCCGTGATCTGGGACAGCGGGACAGGCACTCCGCACGCATTCGCGCAGGTCGTCGCCGGGGGCGCCGCCTCGGCCGGGACCAGGATGCGGCTGCGACCGGTCGCCGGACCGCCCCCCGACCGCGTGACCGGCGGGTCGGCAAGGAAGAAGAACTCATGACAAGCACCGGCACCGGAACGCCACGGGTCAGGCCGCAGGCCGGCCTCGCCTGGCTGGTCCTGTCACTGGCGTGCGCCTGCCAGTTCATGGTCATCCTGGACGCGTCCATCGTCAACGTCGCCCTGCCCTCGGTCCGCGAGAACCTCGGTTTCACGCCGACCGGCCTGGCCTGGGTGGTGAACGGCTACCTGCTTACCTTCGCCGGCTTCATGCTGCTGGGTGGCCGCGCCGCCGATCTGTTCGGCCCGCGCCGGATTCTGGCCGCCGGACTGTTGTTGTTCTCCGCCGCGAGCCTGGCCGGTGGCCTGGCGACCACTCCGCAGGTCCTGGTGGCGGCCCGCGTCGCGCAGGGCATCGGAGCCGCCATGATGGCCCCGGCGACACTGGCCGTGATCAACACCTCCTTCACCGAGCCGAACGCGCGTGCCAGGGCGTTCGGCGCATGGTCCGCCTCGGGCGGCGTGGGCGGGATGGTCGGCGCGGTCGCCGGCGGCGCCATCACCACCGGCCTGTCGTGGCGCTGGGTCTTCCTCATCAACGTGCCGATCGGCGCCGTGCTGGTCGTCGTGGCCATGATGTCGCCGGCCGGCGCGCGCACCGGCCGGCGGGAGTCGCTCGATCTCATCGGCGCGGTCACCGGGACGGCGGGGCTGGCCGCGCTGGTCTACGGGGTCATGCGGAGCGCCGATCACGGCTGGACGTCCGGGCCGGTCGTCGGGCCGCTAGTGGCGGGCCTGCTGCTGCTCGGCGTCTTCGTCGTGGTGGAGTCACGTTTCGCCGGACGGCCGATGGTGCCTCTGCGGCTGTTCAGGATCCGGGGAGTGGCCGTCGGCAACGGCATGCTGCTGCTGTTCGGCGGGATTTCCATCGCGATGTGGTACTTCACGTCGCTCTTCCTGCAGAACGTACTCGGCTACAGTGCGCTGCAAGCCGGGCTCGGGCAGACACCCGCGGCGGTGGTGTTCATGTTGATCGCCCGGTTGGCCGCCGCCCTGCTGCCGCGAACCGGTGTGCGCCCCCTGGTGCCGGCGGGCAGTGCCTGTTTCCTGGCCGGTTTCGGCTGGCTCGCCCAGGCCCACACCGACAGCGGCTACGTCACCGGCGTGCTCGGGCCCACGCTGCTCATCGCGGCCGGCATCGGGCTGACCTTCCCCACCCTCATGGTCGCGGCGACCGCCGACGTTCCCGAGGGCGACGCGGGGGCCGTCGGCGGCCTGGCCCAGACCGCCGGTCAGGTAGGCGGGTCGATCGGCCTGGCGGTGCTCGCGACCGCCGCCGGCGCCAGAGCCGCCTCGGAAATCGGCGCGAGTTCCCCGGCCGCCGCCCTCGCCGCCGGATACGACCTGGTCTTTCTCATCGCGGCCGGGCTCGGCCTGGCCATCGCGGTCGTCAGCGTGCTCCTGCCGCGGCGCCGACTCGGCTGACGGCCGGCGACGCCGCGTCCTCACTCGCCGCACCCCCTGTACGTACGACCCCGCGCCACACCGTGCTCGGCAACCCAACCAATGATGAGGAGACAGCTATGACCAGCGCGTTCGACCCGATCACCGTCGGCGGCACGCAACTCGCGAACCGGATAGCCATGGCACCGATGACCCGCAGCCGCGCCTACGGCGGGCTGGTGACGGAACTGACGGCGGAGTACTACGCTCAGCGCGCCTCCGCTGGTCTGATCATCACGGAGGGCATCCAGCCGTCGGTGACGGGTCAGGGGTATCCGTTCACGCCCGGCCTGCACTCCGCCGAGCAGGCCGCCGCCTGGCGCAAGGTGACCGACGCGGTGCATGCCGCGGGCGGAAAGATCTTCGCTCAGCTGTTGCACACCGGCCGGATCGGCCACCCCGTCCTGCTGCCCGACGGACTGACCCCGGTGGCGCCGTCGCCGGTCGCCGCGCGGGGCCAGGTGTTCACGCCCGACGGCGTGAAGGACTTCGTCCTCCCGCGCGAACTGGAGGCCACCGAGATCGAGCAGACCATCGCCGACTTCGCGAGCGCCGCGCGTAACGCCGTCGAGGCGGGCTTCGACGGGGTGGAACTGCACGGCGCCAACGGCTACCTGATCCACCAGTTCCTCGCCCCCAACACCAACCGGCGCACCGACGGCTGGGGCGGGTCGGCCCCGGGCCGCGTCCGGTTCGCCGTGGAGGTGGTCTCCGCGGTCGTCTCCGCGATCGGCGGTGCCCGCACCGGCCTGCGCCTGTCGCCCGGAACGACCAACAACGACATCGACGAACCCGACCCGCACCCCGTCTACGAGGCGCTCGTACAGCGGACAGCCGCCCTGGACCTGGCGTATCTGCACGTCATGGAGGCCGGGCACCGGGAACTGACGCACGCCATGCGACGGCGGTTCCCCGGCGCCTTCATCCTCAATCCCCACACCGGCGCCCGCCCGACCGGTCCTGAGGAACTCGCGCTGATCGACGACGGGACCGCTGACCTGATCGCCTTCGGGCGGCTCTTCCTCGCCAATCCCGACCTGCCCCGACGCCTGGCGACCGGCTCCCCTCTCAACGCCGCGGACCCGGCCACCTTCTACGGCGGCGACGCGGCCGGCTACACCGATTATCCGGCTCTGCCCGCCTGACCGAGGGTGAGCGGTTCGTTCAAGACCGCACGGTCTCCCGATGCGAGTCTGCTGGGCATGACCGAACAGGCTTTCACTCCGGCGCTGGGCCGCTTCGCGTCCACGCGTTTCTACGACCCCGTCGTCACGCTGACCAGGGAGCGGCTGTGGCGGGCGCTGACCGTCATGCACGTCGCGCCGCGCCCGGAGGATGTGATCGTCGATGTGGGGTGCGGCACCGGGTCCACGGCGCTGTTGCTGAACCGCACCGAGCCGCGGGCGCGGGTGGTGGCGATAGACCCGGATCAGGGGGTGCTGGCGCTCGCCCGGCGCAAGGCCGAGGCCGTCGGCGCGACGGTGCGGTGGGAGACCGGCATGGGCGACGCGCTGCCGGAGATCGTGGGCGCCGGCGCGGCGGACACGGTGGTGTCCACCTTGGTGCTGCACCAGTGCCCGATGGCGACGAAGCGGGCCATACTCTCCTCGATGCGCGCGGTGCTGCGGCCGGGCGGCAAACTCGTCGTCGCCGATTACGGGTTGCAGCGCACGCGGCTGATGCGGCTGGGGTTCCGGATGGTGCAGTTCGCCGACGGCGTCGAGGACACCCGCCCGAACGCCGAGGGTGTGCTGCCGGAGCTGATGGCCGAGGCCGGTTTCGGCGATGTGCGGGAGGCCGAGGTGGTGTCAACGGTCACCGGTTCGATCTCGGTCTACGTCGCCTTCCGCGAGTGACGGGCGCAGCACCGGCAGCACGACCGCCGGGGTGAGCCCCATCATCTCCCGCATCCATCGCGTCAGATGCGCCTGGTCGGCGAAACCGCTCACGGCCGCCGCCTCCGCCAGCGACCGCCCCGCCCGCAGCGCCTCCACCGTCCGCCGCAGCTGGCCCCACACGCGCCAGCGCGTCAGCGGCATGCCCAACTGGCTGCGGACCAGGCCGCGCAGCCGCTGGGGGGACATGTCCACCCGCGCGGCCAGATCCGGCATCGAGACCGGCCCGTCCGCCAGCGCGTCCATCGCCGCGAGCAGCCGGGGGTCGAGCTCACCGGACGGTCGCGCGCCGGCGAGGCGGACATCCTCCTCGCTGAGCTCGCGCAGTTCGGGAGCCGCGCTGATCCCGGAGCCCCAGCGCCCGGAGACGCAGCGCTCGCGCAACCGGTCGGCGAAGGCGCACTGCGGTTCCACGAAGAAGACACGCAGGTCCGTCGTCGCCAGCATCCGATGCCGCACCATGGGCGGCACCACAAGCGCCACGGCGCGGTGACAGACGCCGGAGGCGTCCACCATGGCGGCTTCACCCGCGACGGCGACGACGATCTGGAAAGCGGCGTGACGGTGAAAGCCGCTGTCCCACGACGGCCCCTGATAGAGCGCGTAGCCGTGGCCGACATCGAAACGCGACGTCGTTTCCGTCCGGGCGAGGGCGCCCGCTGCGGGGTTCACGAGACCGCCCTGCCCTCGTCCGCCTTCGCGTCTGCCGCGACCGGCTCTGTCGTTCGTCATCGACGGTCGTCCGTCCCCCGGTCAGGCGGTGCGGGCGTGGAAGGTGTCGCGGTAGGTCTGTGGAGCGACACCGAGGATGCGGCGGAAGTGAGGGCGCAGGGCGATGCCGTTGGTGAAGCCGACGTTGCGGGCGATGGCGTCGACGCTGAGGTCGGTGGTCTCCAGCAGCCGTTGGGCTCGCATGATCCGTTGAGTGAGCAGCCATTGGAGTGGGGAGGTGCCGGTGAGCTCGCGGAATCGGCGGTCGAAGCTCCGGCGGCTCATCAGGGCGTGTCCGGCCAGGGAGTCGACGTCCAGGTCGGGGTCGTCGAGGTGATGGATGGCGTGGCTGAGGATCTCGCCGAGCGGATCGTTGGTGTCGGGGTCGGGCAGCGGGTGTTCGATGTACTGCGCCTGGCCGCCGCTGCGTTGCGGAGGCACGACCATGCGGCGGGCGATGGTGTTGGCGACCTGGGCACCGAACCGGCGCCGCACCAGGTGCAGGCAGGCGTCGATGCCGGCGGCGGTCCCGGCCGAGGTGATCAGGTCGCCGTCGTCGACGAACAGCACTGAGGCGTCCACCTGTACGTCGGGGTAGGCGGCGGCGAGGGCGGGTGCGTAAAGCCAGTGGGTGGCCGCGCGGCGGCCGTTCAGCAGCCCGGCCGCGGCGAGCACGAACGCGCCACGGCACAACCCGACGACGGTGGCGCCGTCGGCGTGCGCGTCGCGCAGGGCGGCGAGTGCCGGTTCCGGAGGGCGCTGGGCCGGGCCTCGCCAGCTCGGCACGACGACGGTGGCGGCGTCTGCCAGCGCGTCCAGCCCGTACGGCGCGGTCAGTCGGATCCCGCCGGTGGTGGTGAGCGGGCCGGGGTCACCGCCGACGGCACGCAGGTCGAAGCGGGGGACGCCCATGTCGCTGCGATCGGCGCCGAACACGCTGATCGGGACGCTGGTCTCGAACAGCGGCGCCTGGTCGAACATCAGCACCGCGATGGTCAGCGGGTCACGTCGGCTCATCGCTCCTCCCGGGTTGGCTTGAATCTATCGCACGACGGCTTTCACGCCACTCACTCTCCGGCGGCCGTACGTTCGACGATCGTCCGCAGAGCGCTCCTCACCGGAGCGCACATCTCAGCCCGTCAAGCCGCAAAGGACCGTCATGACCGTCGCATCGCAGATCAGCGTCCACGCCTTGGGCGGACCGACCGCGATCCTGGAGATCGGCGGGCTGCGCCTGCTCACCGACCCCACCTTCGACCCTCCCCGCGAGTACGTGACGGGCCCGGGACGGGTCCTGGTCAAGACCGCGCCCACCGCGCTGACGCCCGCGGAAATCGGCCCCGTCGACGCCGTGCTGCTCTCCCACGACCAGCACAGGGACAACCTCGACGTCAGCGGTCGCGACTACCTCGGCCGGGTCCCGCTCGTGCTCACCACCGCGAGCGCGGCCGGCCGGCTGGGCGGTGCCACCCGCGCCGTGCCCGTCTGGGAGCACGTGGACCTGCCACGGCCCGGCGGCTCGACGCTGCGCGTCACCCGGGTGCCCGCTCTGCACGGTCCCGAGGGCAGCGAGCCCATCGTCGGGGAGGTCGCCGGATTCGTGCTGTCCGGCCACGGAACGCCGACCGTGTACGTCAGCGGCGACAACGCCTCGCTCGACCTCGTCGCCCAGATCGCCGAACGGTTCGCCGTCGACGTCGCCATCCTGTTCGCCGGAGCGGCCAAGACCGCTCTCCTCGGCGACGCCTACCTCACCCTCACCAGCGCGCAGACGGCCGAAGCCGCCCGGATGCTCGGCGCGTCGCACGTCGTCCCGCTGCACTTCGACAGCTGGCGCCACTTCACCGAAGGGGCCGACACACTCGCCGAGGCCTTCGCGCAGGCCGGACTCACCGACCGGCTCACCCTCCTGCACCCGGGCCGGCGCACCGTGCTCACGGTCGCGACCACCTGACCGGCCGCGGCGAACCGCGGCGGGCTCAGGAGCCGAGGTAGCGCAGGACGGCCAGGACGCGGCGGCTGTACCCGGTCGTGTGCGACAGCGCGAGCTTGTCGAACAGGGCGTTGACGTGCTTTTCCACCGCGCTCTGCGACACGTGCAGGGATTGGGCGATCGAGGCGTTGGTCAGGCCCTGGGCCATGAGCTCCAGCACCTGACGCTCGCGGGCGGTGAGCTGGGCCAGCGGGTCGGCGTGGCTGGTGCGCGCGAGCAACTGACGCACCACCTCCGGGTCGAACGCCGTCCCGCCCGCGCCCACCCGCTCCAGCGCGTCCAGGAAGTCGCCGACCTGGGCCACGCGGTCCTTGAGCAGATAGCCGACCCCGTCGATGCTGCCGCTCATCAGCTCGGTGGCGTACTTCTTCTCGACGTACTGCGACAGCACCAGCACCTTGACCTCCGGCCGGCGCCGCCGGATCTCCAGGGCGGCGCGCAGGCCCTCGTCGGTGTGGGTGGGCGGCATCCGCACGTCGACCACCACCGCGTCGGGGCTGTCGCCGTCCACCGCCTCCAGGAGCGCGTCGGCGTCGCCCACTGCGGCCAGGACGTCGTGGCCTTCCTCCTTGAGCAGCCGCACGAGGCCCTCACGCAACAGGGCAGAGTCCTCGGCCAGCATCACGCGCACGGTGGCTCCGCCTCGATCACAGTCGGCCCGCCGCCGGTCGCATCGGCTCCGCCCATGCCGTCGTCCTCCACTCGCACGATGCCCATGCTGCCCTCCTGCGGTACCTCAATGGTGACCAGGGTGGCCCCGATGGCCAGGCCGACGGGCCGCGTCCCCCTAACCGCGCACCGCATGCCGCCCCTTGCGCCGCTCACTCAGCCGTACGCCCACGAAGACCAGAACGGCCAGCAGCACCGCCGCGATGACCGCATTGGTGCCCACGTTGACGTACTTCTCCACCAGCGACCAGTTCTCGCCGAGCGTCCAGCCGGCCAGCACGAAGAGGGTGTTCCAGAGCAGGCTCCCAGCCGTGGTCAGGAGCGTGAAGACGCCCAGCGGCATGCGTTCCACGCCGGCGGGAACGGAGATCAGGCTGCGAAAGATCGGGATCATCCGGCCGAAGAACACCGTCTTGCGCCCGTGCTTGAGGAACCACGCCTCGGTCTTGGCGACGTCGGAGACCTTCAGCAGCGGGATCCGGGCGGCCAGGGCCAGCGTGCGCTCGCGGCCGAGCAGCGCGCCCACCCAGTACAGCGCCAGCGCCCCGATCACCGAACCGGCGGTGGTCCACAGCAGCACGGCGAACAGGTCCATCTCTCCCCGGGAGGCGGTGAAACCGGCCAGCGGCAGGATCACCTCGCTGGGGAGGGGCGGGAAGAGGTTCTCCAGCGCGATCGCAATCCCGGCTCCCGGCGCGCCGAGCAGCTCCATCAGGTGAATCAGCCAATCCGTCATGCGCCTGAGACTAGGAATGATCAGTGTGGAGCCACCATGAGGCGGATGGCCGTTCGAGGGTGCGGGAAACCACACCCGCCACGGCCCTGAGGAAGCACCTTCACCACCAGCCGCCACGCGGCCGTGGACCGTGACGTGGACCTTCGCCGACGGCCAGACCGTCACCGACGCCTGGAACGCGACCATCGGCAGCAGCGGATCCAGCGTGACCGCCCGCGACGTGAGCTACAACGGCAGCCTCGGCGCCGGGGCATCCACGGGGGCCGTCGTGCCATCCGTCGCGTGGCCGTCTCAGATGACGTCCGAATCTCAAATCGGTTCATCCCCTGCGACCTGCCGAAAGCAACCGAGTCGCCGCACGGCCGCGGATTCACCCGCATGGATGCGGCGCATATGGGGAAGGTCTCCACAATCCATCGGAAGTGACACGGTTTGGCAACAAATTTGCCGGTCGCTTCAGTCGGGTATCGGGGCAAAGCGCTCCGGTACGACCGCCGCCCCATTCGGCGGAGACCATCGAATCGAACGATACGGAGGAACGGTGAAGCCGACCAACCCCCACCGCCTGGAGAAAGGACTGTTGTCCGGACCGGGCGGGCCGCGCCGGCGCATCTCCCAACCCATGATCCTCGCGACCGCGTTCGTGCTGACGGCGTCCGTCGGCGCCGGAGCGACGGCGGCCTCCGCCGCCACCCCCGTCACCCCGCCGGCCGAGACGTCGGATCCTGTCGTGACGGCCACCGTGACGATCACGCCGACGGCCACCCCGGCCGAGACCGCCACCGACTCCCCCACGGCGACCCCTACCACCGAGGTGCCCCTGGTGGGCCCGTTCCTCGGTGCGCTGCACGGCGAGGTGGTCGTGCCGGCCAAGGACGGATGCGGCACCGTCACGGTGTTCACCCAGACCGGGCAGGCCGTCGCCGTGGCCGACGACTCGATCACGGTACGCAGCCAGGACGGCTTCGAGCGGTCGTACGCGATCGGCGACTCCACGCGGGTGCTCACCGCCCGCCGGGGCGGCGACATCCGGCAGGACGCCTGGATCTCGGTGATCGCGGCCGTCCAGCCCGGCACGCCGGCCCCCACCCCGCCGAGCCCGACTCCGGTTCCGTCTCCGCCGACGGCTCCCGAAACCACACCGACGGCTCCCGAAACCACACCCACAGCTCCCGAGGCCACGCCGACGCTCTCGGAAAGCACGCCGGCCCCTTCCGAGGGCACGCCTGCACCTGCGGAAGGCACCCCCGTTCCTCTTCCGAGTGAGACCGCCACGGCTCCCGCAGCTCCCCCTGGACAGACGGGCTCCATTCCCCCGCAGACCGAGGAGACGACGCCCGCCGCCCCTCAGGGGGAGACGGCGGCGGCCGCCTACGTCTTCGACCTCTCGCGGCCGAGCAGGCGTCTGTGGTACTTCGCCAAGAGCTCTCCGCACTCGCTGAAGTGGCACTCGGGGAAGCCCGCCTGGCGCACCCCTGAGCCCTGTCCGACGCCGACGGCCATCCCCACGGAACCGCCGGCCGCGACACCGGACCCGGCCACGTCCCCCACGGAATCCGCGACTCCCACCGAGACCGCGCCACCCACCCCCGAGCCCACGCTCACGAACACGCCGACCCCGACTCCCACGTCCTGATCGACCCTGAGGCCGGCCCTCGCCTCCCGGCGAGGGCCGGCCTGTCACTGTTCCAGACGGACGGTGACGCTCACGCGACCCGCTTCGTCACGTCCGGCGACGGCATGACCGGTGCGGTCGATCCCGTCTATCTGCAGCGATATCGGGCCGCCCTCGCCCAGGAAGTTGCGCCACCACGTCTTGGCGTCGGGGAGCTGGACGCCGATCGTGACGGTGTCACCCGCGCGCCGGAAGGCGACGGGCGTGCTGAAGGTGCGTCCCGAGCGGCGTCCCGTGTAGGTGACGACCGTGAGGCGTCTGCTGATCAGCCGCCCCCACCGGGGAGACGAGCGCAACGCCAGCACGCAGGAGTTGAAACGGCCGATCGCTCGCCTCGGAAGCGGCCTCCGATATCGCACAGAACCTCCATCGCGACGATGTCTCTCGCCGCCAACGTAACCTGCTAAGTGGAGAGCCTTGTCCACTTAACCCGAAGTGAGAAACATGAGCGCTGAGGCGTCTCGGATGCCGGCCGTCCCGGAGGGGGCCCTGGGACTGCGCGCCGACGCCAGGCAGAATCGTGACCGCATCGTCGAGGTCGCCCGCCGGTTGTTCGCCGACCGCGGGCTCGACGTGCCGATGGCAACGATCGCCCGGCATGCCGGCGTCGGGGTAGCGACGCTCTACCGCCGCTTCCCCACCAAGGAAGCACTGGTCACCGAGGTGTTCGCCGATCAGTTCGAGGCATGCGTGTCGGTAGTCGACGACGCGCTGGCCGATCCGGACCCATGGCGCGGGTTCTGTACGGCCATCGAAAAGATCTGCGGCATGCACGCCGCCGACCGTGGCTTCAGCACGGCCTTCGTCGCGGCGTTCCCCGAGGCGATCGAGATCGAGCGGGAGCGCGACCGCGCCATACAGGCCTTCGCCGAACTGACGCGACGCGCCAAGGCGGCCGGGCGGCTGCGCGCCGACTTCTCGCCGGACGACCTCGCCCTGCTGCTCATGGCCAACTGCGGCGTCATCACCGGCTCCGCCGAAGAGGCTGAGGCCGCGTCCCGGCGACTCGTCGCCTACCTGCTCAGCGCACTCCGCGCCGAACAGGCCGACCCCCTCCCGCCGCCCGCCCGGCTCAGCCTGCATGACGTCCTGAACTCACCCGCCTCCGCCACTCGTCCCGTACGGCGGGCCGACAGCGGGCCGACGGCGCATCAAGAAACCACGGCGCGTCAAGGAACCGGCGACCGCTGACCGCGACCGGGGAGCTTGTTGCGAACTATTTGCAATAGCAAGATGATTGCGTTCCTGTCGCCCGATGTTGCGGCGAGCCGATCCGGCTCGCCGCGACGTCCGGCCGGTCGGCCTGCCTGGAGGAACGCATGGATGAGCACGGGGGCCGGGCCCCGCTGCGTCAGATACTCGCGCTCGCCGTGCCCGCGCTCGGAGTCCTGGCCGCCGAGCCGCTCTACCTGCTCGTCAACACGGCCGTGGTCGGCCATCTCGGCGCGGTGCCGCTCGCGGGGCTGTCGGTCGGCGGGATCGTGCTGGCGCAGATCTCCTCGCAGATGACGTTCCTGTCCTTCGGCACGACCGCCCGCGCGGCCCGGCTGCACGGCGCCGGCCGCCGGGCCGACGCCGTGGCCGAGGGGGTGCAGGCGACCTGGCTCGCCGCACTCGCAGGGCTGGTGATCACCGTGGCGGGACAGCTGCTCGCCGCGCCGGTCGCCGGCCTGCTCACCGGTGACGGCCGGGTCGCCGACGCCGCGGTGAGCTGGCTCAGGATCGCCCTGCTCGGCGCTCCGCTGATCCTGGTCACCATGGCCGGGAACGGCTGGATGCGGGGCGTGCAGGACATGCGGCGCCCACTGCGCTACGTGCTCACGGGCAACGTGATCTCCACCGTGCTGTGCCCGGCGCTGGTGTACGGGCTCGGCTGGGGGATCGACGGCTCGGCGGTCGCCAACGTGGCCGGGCAGTCGATCTCCGCGAGCCTGTTCGTGCGGGCGCTGCGGGCCGAGGGCGTGCCGCTCGCTCCGGTTCCGGCCGCGATGCGCGCCCAACTCGGCCTGGCGCGCGACCTGGTGCTGCTCGGCCTGGCCTTCCAGGCGTGCTGGGTGTCGGCGACCGCGGTCGCCGCCCACACCTCCGCCGCGGCGGCCGGCGCCCACCAGGTGGTGTTCCAGCTCTGGATGTTCCTGGCCTTCGTCCTCGACGCGCTGGCCATCGCCGCCCAGGCGCTGGTCGGGGCCGCGCTCGGCGCGAACGACGCGGAACGGGCCCGCCGCCTGGCCTGGCAGGTGACCGGCTGCGGGCTGGTCTTCGGGACCCTGCTCGGCGTGGTGTTCGCGGCGCTGGCCGGTTCCCTCCCCCACGTGCTCACCGCCGACGCGACGGTGCTGGCCGAGATGCCCCGCGCCTGGTGGTTCTTCGTCGCGCTGCAGCCGATCGGCGGTGTCGTGTTCACGTTGGACGGAGTGCTGCTCGGCGCCGGGGACGCCGCATACCTGCGTACGGCGACGGCGAGTGGGGCGGTGCTGGGGTTCCTGCCGGTGGTGTGGGCCTCGCTGCGATTCGACTGGGGGCTGGTGGGGATCTGGTCGGGATTGTCGGCCTTCCTGCTGATTCGAATGATCACCGTGCTGGCCAGGCTGCGGTCCGGCCGCTGGGCGGTGCTCGGCGCCGTACGGTGATCCGGGCGCGAACAGCCCGGTCTCCCGATCGGCGTGCCAGGGTCGTCAGCCGAGCGAGGACAGGTCGGCGAAGTAGGCCCTCAGGAGCCTGCGCCCCTGCTCGATCATCGCGGGGTCACCCTGCGGCGAGGCCGTGAAGGCGAGCTGGAGTGCGGCCGCCGTGGCCTGGATGGCCAGCCGCATCACGCGGTAGGGATCGGGCAGCGGCGGCAGCCCGGCCTCGTTCAGGGCGAAGTGGTAGAGCCGCTCGGCCAGCACGTCTCCGCCCTCCTTCGCCTCACCGGGGGGCAGGAACGTCGGCCCGCCGGGCCGGGTGTCGGCGAAATCGACCACCGTGTAACCGGGGACGGTCCTGCGCATCTCGACCGTCTCGGTCAGGACGAGCTCCGCCGCGCGCGGCCAGGTGAGCGCGCCCTCCGCGGCCACCCTGCGGCGCAGCCGCACCAGCAGCAGCTCCAGGTTGCGCAGTGCCAGCTCGCGCAGCATGCCGGGCTTGCCGTCGAAGAACTGGTAGATGGTGCCACTCGGCACTTCGGCCCGCCTGGCGACGTCGACGATGGTCAGCGCGTCGAGGCCCACCTCGTCGAGGAGGCGGGCACAGGCGTCGAGGATGCGCTCGACCCTGTCGATGCTGCGCTTCTGGACCGGCCGCCGCCGGACGCCGGGGTTGTCCACCGATCAGTCTTAACATAACGCCCTGTCATGTTCTAACGTGGCACCCTCTCATGTTTTGAACCCCAAGGACTCACATGGACGAGGTGCGCGTCACGCCCGTCGAACGGGTGACCACCGGCTGGATGACCCTGCTGGCGCTCGCCCAGATGGGCGTCATCATGGCGATGACCGTCGGCAACCAGATCCTGCTGCCCTCCCATGTGGCGCACATCGACCCCGTGCACAAGGAGGCGTCGCTGGCGACCGTGTTCGCCGTCGGCGCGGTCTGCACGATCATCGCCAACCCGCTGTTCGGCGCCCTGTCCGACCGGACCCGTTCCCGGTTCGGCCGGCGCCGCCCCTGGATCGTGGGGGGAGCGCTGGTCTGCGCCGCGTCCCTGGTGTTCCTCGCCTGGCAGGAGTCGCTGGCCGGGCTGGTCGCCGGCTGGGCGGTGGCCCAGTTGGCGTTCACCGCCGCCCTGGCCGCGGCCATCGCCACCGTGCCCGATCAGGTGCCCGTCCGTCAGCGGGGCAAGGTTTCCGCACTGGCGGGCGTGGGCCAGCTGACCGGGCCGCTGCTGGGCGGGGTCGTGGCGACCGTCCTGCTGACCGGCGCGAAGGCCGGGTTTCTCTCGATGGCGGCCCTGATCCTGCTGCTCGTGCTGCCGTTCGGCCTGTTCACCCGTGCACCCGCGGAAATGCCTTCCGCCGCCACCGCGGCGGTCACCGCCGGGACCACGGCCGGAACCACGGCCGGAACCGCCGTGCCCGCCGTGCCCGCCGAGGCCACGGCGGGGGCGCCGCCGTTCGACGTGCGGTCCTTCCTGCGCGGCCTGTGGGTGAGCCCGCGAAGGCACCCCGACTTCGCCTGGTCCTGGTTGAGCCGGCTTCTGATCACCCTCACGCTCGCGATGGCGATCGGCTATCTGCAGTACTACCTGCGGGACGCCGTCCACTACGAGCGGCTCTTCCCCGGTTCGACCGTCGAGCAGGGTGTCGTGGTCCTCGTGGCGGTGTTCACGCTGAGCAGCGTCGCGCCGACCCTGCTCGCGGGCTGGCTGTCCGACCGGTACGGCAGCCGCAGGCCCGCGGTCTTCGTCGGCGGCCTCACGATGGCCGCGTCGGGACTGGTGCTGACGCTCCTGACGAGCTGGACCGCCGCGATCGCGGCGTCCGTCCTGCTCGGCGCGGGCTACGGCATGTTCGCCGCCGTCGACCAGGCGATGGTCACCCAGCTGCTGCCCGCCGACGCCGACCGGGCCAAGGACCTCGGCATCGTGAGCCTGGCCAACTCCGCGTCCAACACGCTCGGCCCGGTGATCGCCGCACCCCTGGTGACCTCGGCCGGCGGTTACCCGCTCATGTACGGCGTGGCGGCGGGCTTCGCCACGCTCGGGGCCTGTCTGATCTGGAGGATCCGCGGTGTCCGCTGAAGACAAGTCCGTTGAAGACAAGTCGGCTCGGCGTCCGTACGACCAGGACGCCTGGTGGCGCGACGCGGTGGTCTACCAGGTGTATCCGCGCAGCTTCGCCGACGCGAACGGCGACGGCGAAGGGGACCTGCCCGGCGTGCTGTCCCGCCTCGGCCACCTGGCCGACCTGGGTGTGGACGCGATCTGGCTGAGCCCGTTCTACCCCTCGCCGCTGGCCGACGGCGGCTACGACGTGGCCGACTACTGCGACGTCGATCCCCGGTACGGCACGCTCGCGGACTTCGACGCGCTCGTGGCCGCGGCCGCGGCGAAGAACATCAAGGTGATCGTCGACATCGTTCCCAACCACTGCTCGGCCGAGCATCCGTGGTTCCGTGCCGCGCTGGCCGCCGGTCCCGGCAGTCCCGAGCGCGAGCGGTTCGTCTTCCGTGACGAGCCGAACAACTGGCAGTCCGTGTTCGGCGGCCCGGCCTGGACCCGGGTGCCCGACGGGCAGTGGTACCTGCACTTGTTCGACTCCGGGCAGCCCGACTGGAACTGGCGGCACCCCGACGTGGTCGCCATGTTCGAGCGGGTGCTGCGGTTCTGGCTGGACCGGGGCGTGGCCGGCTTCCGGATCGACGTGGCCAACATGCTGTTCAAACAGGACGGCCTGCCCGACGTCGTCCCGGGGAGCCAGGGCGGCCCGCTCACCCCGGGTCACACGTCCATGCCCTACGAACACCAGCCGGAGCTGCTGGACCTCTACCGGTCCTGGCGGAAGATCCTCGACTCCCATCCCGGCGACCGTGGCACCGCGCCCGTCTGCACCACGCCCGTCTGCACAGTGGCGGAGATGTGGTTCGGCCATCCCGACCAGGCCAGGCCCTATATGACGGGAGACGGGCTGGCCCAGCTGTTCGGCTTCGGGCTGATGCCCACGCCGTGGTCCGCCGAGGAGTTCCGCACGGTCATCGACGCGTCGCACCGGCTCACGCGCGAGACGGGCGGGTCGATCCCGTGGGTGCTGGGCAACCACGACGTGCCGCGCATGGTGACCAGGTTCGGCGTCGACCAGGACCTGGTCCGCGCGCCGACCCCGGAGGTGCTGCTCGGCCGGATGGACGTCGACGTCGAGCTGGGCACCAGGCGCGCACGCGCGGCGGCGCTGCTGCTGCTCGCCCTGCCCGGCGGGGCCTACATCTACCAAGGGGACGAACTGGGCCTGCCGGAACATCTCGCCATTCCGGACGAGGCCCGGCAGGATCCCATGTTCGAGCGCACGCTGCGCACGTTCATCGGCAGGGACGGCTGCCGGGCGCCCCTCCCCTGGTCGGGCACGACTCCGCCGTACGCGTTCGGAGCCGGCGACACCTGGCTGCCGCAGCCGGAGGACTGGGCGGCGCTGACCGTGGCCGCGCAGCGGGACGACCCCGGCTCGACGCTGAACCTCTACCGCGCCGCGCTCGCCATCCGGCGTGACCACCCCGCGCTCGGCGACGGCGACCTGACCTGGCTGGACGCGCCCCCCGGCGTGCTGGCCCTCGCCCGCGACCCCGGCTTCACGCTCATGGTGAACTTCGGCGCCGAGCCGGTGCCGCTCGCCTGGCACCACGACGTGCTGCTCGCCAGCGGGTCACTCGACGGCGACCTGCTGCCGCCCGATACCGGAGTGTGGCTGTCGTGACCATCGAAACCGAACCGGGGTTGTGGCTGCTCACCACCCCGTCCAGCGCGTACGCCGTCCGGCTCGGGCCGGACGGCGGGCCGCGCTGCGCGCACTGGGGGCCGCCGCTCACGCTCGACCAGGCCCGCGCGCTGCCCGCCGGACCCGAGGAACTGCCCGTCGAGGGCGGCGACCGGTTCGGTGTGGCGGGCCTGCAGGTCAGGTATGGCGACGCCGTACGCGGGGTCGAGTGGCGTCACCTCGGTCATGACATCGAAGGCGACGACGTCGACGGCGGCCACCTGACGATCAGGATGGCCGACCGGCACTACCCCCTGGAGATCGACCTGCACTACCTGGTCAGGCCGGACAGCGACGCCGTCGACCGCTGGACGACCCTGCGCAACATCGGTGACGGGCCGATCACGGTCCTGCGCTGCGACTCGGCGGCGTGGGCGGTGCCGCGGCGTGAGGACTACCGGCTGACCCACGTCACCGGTGAGTGGGGCGCGGAGTTCCAGGTCCGGCGTACGGCACTGCCCGTGGCCGAGACCGTGCTGACCAGCAGGCGCGGGCACAGCGGCCACCACGCCAACCCGTGGGTGATGCTCGACGCGGGCGACGCGACCGAGGACCGCGGCGAGGTGTGGAGCGCGGCGCTGGCCTGGAGCGGAAGCTGGCGCATCACCGTCGAACGTGACCACGACGGCCGCGCGGGCTGGAGCGGCGGGTTCGGGCACGAGGGGGTGACCTGGCGGCTCGGACCCGGCGAATCCCTGGAGACGCCCGTGTTCACCGGGGTCTATTCGGCGGAGGGGTTCGGCGGGGCCGGTCACCGGTGGCACGACCACATCCGCCGCCACGTGCTGCCCGCGCCCGGCCGGGTCAGGCCGGTGGTCTACAACTCGTGGGAGGCGACCGGGTTCGACGTCTCCCAGGCCCGGCAGATGGAGCTGGCCGAGCTCGCCGCGGGCATCGGCGTGGAGCTGTTCGTGGTGGACGACGGCTGGTTCGGCGGGCGTACGGGCGTGTTCGCGGGCCGTACGGGCGAGACGGCCGGTCTGGGCGACTGGTGGCCGAACCCCGACCGGTTCCCCGACGGCCTCACCCCGCTGATCGACCACGTGAAGCGGCTCGGCATGAGGTTCGGCCTGTGGGTGGAGCCGGAGTCGGTCAATCCCGACAGCGAGCTCTACCGCACGCGCCCGGAGTGGGTGCTGCGCCAGCCGAACCGGCGCGCGACCGAGGTGCGCGACCAACTCCTGCTCGACTTCTCCAGGGACGACGTCGCCGGATGGGCGTACGCCCGGCTGGACGAGCTGGTGACCCACAACGACATCGCGTTCCTGAAGTGGGACATGAACCGGCCGATCACCGAGGCCGGTGACGAGGTGTGGGTGGCGTACATCAGGAACGTGTACGCCGTGATCGACCGGCTGCGGGCCGCCCACCCACACCTGACGATCGAGGGCTGCGCGAGCGGCGGGGGCCGCGCCGACCTCGGGATGCTCGCCCGCACCGAGCAGATCTGGACCTCGGACAACACCGACGCCGCCCAGCGGATCGCGATCCAGCACGGCTACGGCCAGGTCTACCCGGCCTGCACGATGGGCGCCTGGGTGACCGACAGCCCCAACGCGCTCACCGGCAGGCCGACGCCGCTCGCCTTCCGCTTCCACGTCGCCATGTCCGGGGCGCTCGGCATCGGCGGCGACCTGCGCCGTTGGGACCCGGCCGACCTGGAGCAGGCGAAGCACTTCGTCGAGCGGTACAAGCGGATCCGCCCGGTCGTCCACGAGGGCCGGATGGACCGCCTCGGCGACTGGGCCGTGCAGTACACCCTCGATCCGCACGTCGTGGTGCTCTCCTGGCGGCCGACCACGCTGGTCCGCGTGACGGCCCCCGTACGGCTGAAAGGCTTGGATCCGGACGGCCGCTACCGCGACGAGGACACCGGGGAGACGCACCACGGCGCGCTGCTGATGAGCCACGGGCTGCCCCGGCCGTGGCCGTTCGACGCCACCAGCGAACTGAAGAGGCTCACCCGTGCCGGATAACCCGCTCCCGGAGTACCCCCGGCCCCAGCTCGTCCGCGACGGCTACCTCAACCTGAACGGCCGGTGGGAGTACGCGATCAGGGACTACGCCCCCGAGACGTACGACGGCGAGATCCTCGTGCCGTACTCGCCTGAGGCGCCGCTGTCCGGGGTGAACCGGCAGCTGCTTCCCGGCGAGACCCTCTGGTATCGGCGCCGGTTCATCCTGCCGGACGACTTCGCCGACGGCCGGGTGATCCTGCACTTCGGCGCGGTCGACCAGACCTGCCGGGTGTGGGTCAACGACGACGAGGTCGGCGGGCACGAGGGCGGCTACCTGCCGTTCTCCTTCGACGTCACCGACGCGCTCCACGACAGCGGCAACATCCTCGTCGTGGCCGTCCGGGACGACACCGGGAACGGCTCGCGGGGCAAGCAGCGGCTGCGGCGGGGCGGCATCTGGTACACCGCGCAGTCGGGCATCTGGCAGACGGTCTGGACCGAGTGCGTGCCCGAGGTCCACGTCGAACGGCTCACGCTGACCCCGCTGCTCGACGACTCGTGCGTGGAGGTGACGGTCCACGCGTCCGGCGGGGAGCCTGGGGAGGCCGGGGAGGCGGACGTCGAGATCTCGGCCGGAGACGAGACGGTCGCGCGGGTCACGGTGCCGGCCGGGCGGCCCGTGCGCGTCCCCCTGCCCGACGTGCGCGCCTGGAGCCCCGAAGATCCTCATCTGTACGACGTCACCGTGTCGCTCGGCGCGGACCGCGTGCGGAGCTACTTCGGCATGCGCTCCTTCTCTGTCGGGCCGGACGCCGACGGCATCCCCCGGTTGCTGCTGAACGGCCGGCCCTATTTCCACGCCGGGGTGCTCGACCAGGGCTACTGGCCGGACGGCCTCTACACGCCGCCGTCGGACGAGGCGATGATCCACGACATCGCCACCATGAAAAGGCTCGGCTTCACGATGCTGCGCAAGCACATCAAGATCGAGCCGCTGCGCTGGTATCACCACTGCGACCGGCTCGGCATCCTCGTCTGGCAGGACATGGTCAACGGCGGCGAGCCGTACCGTCCGTGGGTCATCACCACGCCGGCGTTCCTGCCCGTCGTCCGGCTGGACGACCGCCGCCACCGCCGGTTCGGCCGGGCCGGCGCGGCGGGCCGTACGGCGTTCGAGGCCGAGATGCGCGCCACGGTCGAGCACCTGCGCAACGTGGTGAGCCTGGCGGTCTGGGTGCCGTTCAACGAGGGCTGGGGCCAGTTCGACGCCGCGCGGATCGCCGCGGAGCTCACCAGGCTCGACCCGACGCGTACGGTCGACCACGCCAGCGGCTGGCATGACCAGCGCGCGGGCGACCTGCGCAGCCTGCACGTCTACTTCCGCCGGTTCCGCCCGCCGCGCCCCGACGGCCGGGTGCTCGTGTTGTCCGAATACGGCGGGTACAGCCTGCGGGTCGAGGGCCATGTCTGGGGTGACAAGGAGTTCGGCTACCGGCGGTACCGTTCGGCGGACGCACTCAGCGAGGCGTTCGCCCGGCTGCACGAGGAACAGATCATCCCGGCCGTCGCGCGCGGCCTGAGCGCGACCGTCTACACCCAGGTGTCCGACGTCGAGGACGAGATCAACGGCCTGCTCACCTACGACAGGGCGGTGCTCAAGCTCCCCGAGGACCTCGTACGCTCGATCACGGAAAGGCTCAGGTTCGCATGACCACGCACGAACGGGAGATCACCGAGCCGGTCGACCTGTGCCTGCCGGACGGGTGGCTCAACCCCGGCGCGGTGGGCTGGACCCGCCGTCCTCTGCACCGGGGCAACCTACGCGGCTGGGGCCGGCGCAAGCGCTGGGAATACTGGGGGATCGTCACCCCCCGCCACATCATCGGCCTGGTCGCGTCGTCGCTGGACTACGCCGCGGTGAACGGGGTGTACGTGCTCGACCGGGACACCCGCGTGGAGACCGCAAGGGACGTCGTGGTGCCGCTGGCCCGCGGCGCCGTCTTCCCCGACCGCAGCGGCGCCGGGACGGCGTCCGTACGGGGCGGCGGTGTGACGATCGACATCGAGCAGAGTGCTTCCGGCAGCGCGATCCGGGCCATGGCGCCCGGCGTCGAGCTCGACGTGGAGGTGCCGCTGCCGGAGGGCCACGAGTCGCTCGGCGTGGTGGTGCCGTGGGGGCCGAACCGGTTCCAGTACACGGTGAAGGACGTCGGCCGTCCGGTGCGCGGGCGGCTGCGGCTCGAATCGGCCGAGTTCACCATCGATGAAGCGGAATCGTTCGCGGTGCTCGACCACGGCCGCGGGAAGTGGCCGTACTCGATCACGTGGAACTGGGCGGCGGGCAGCGGGCCCGGCCGGGCGATCCAGCTCGGCGGCAAGTGGACCGACGGCACCGGTTCGACGGAGAACGGCCTGTTCGTCGGAGGCCGCCTGCACAAGATCGGCGACGAGCTGGAGTGGTCGTACGACCGCGCCGACTGGCTGCGCCCGTGGCGGATCAGCGGCCCGCGGGTGGAGGTGGAGTTCCACCCGTTCCACGAGAAGGCGGCCCGCACCGAGCTCGGCCTGGTGGGCAACGAGACGCATCAGTGCTTCGGCCACTTCTCCGGACGGGCCAGGGCCGACGACGGCGCCTGGGTGGACCTCGACGGCCTCACCGGCTGGGCCGAGGAGGCCCGCAACCGCTGGTGATCCTCGCGGTCCACCGGGCCGGGGACGGCCTTGGTGCCCCTCCACGCACTTCGCGTACGCGTCGTCGTGGAGGGGCGGATGAACAGATCCCGGTCGACCGCTATCGGCACCATTTCTGAGTGAAAAGCCTGGGCTCCGGCGGTTCAGTCGCCGGAGCCCTTGTCCCTGCTCTGCGGAACGAACGCTTCCGAGCGTGCGAGCGCTCGTGCTCCGAGCATCTCTCACATCAGCCGACGCCACGTTTCTCATCGACACCGTCATTCCGCAGGCGTCAGACCGGCCTTTTACCCGAAAGAGCCAAAAAATCCGGGGAACGCGTTGGAGCAGTGGCCCGCGACGCAGACGTCCCAGAGGATGTCGTCGAGGTCCGAGCGGGAGCAGCCGTTCCGGGAGCAGTCGTTCTGGAAGCAGTCGTTCTGGAAGGGTTCGTTCCGGAAGCAGGTGTTTTCGAAGGTGTTGTTGAACCCGTTGTCGACCTCGTTGGTACACGGGTTGGTACAGCCCCAGCCAGTGGGGGCGGTTGACGCGCTCGCGGCTGTGGCGCCCATGGCGAGGGCACCACCGCCGAGCGCGGTGGAAAGTGCGAGTCCGGCGATGACCTTCTTGAGCTTGGGCATTTCGTCCCCCTCTAAAGGATCAACTGCCTAATGTGTGCGCCATTCCGGAATGAAGAGGAATGTCGCCTAATGACCGTTAAGTGGTCATTGCCCCGCGACGTCATTGTTTCCCGACAGAACGGGCGACAAACAGCGATCTACGGTGTTTAATGCCTATTGTCCCATCAAGAGCATTCGTAGGGCACTTATGTCGCCTTTATCCCTCAATGTCCGATTTCGGCTCGGCCTGTGTGGGAGGGTGACAGGGATCGTCCGACCGTAGCCTGCCGTTCAGAGCGTCCCTGAGCGCGTCGGAGAAGAAGCGGAAGTCGGGAGCCACGCCGGACGTGGTCGTCGCCACGGGAAGCAGGCATGACCGGAACACCTGGCTGAACGTGGCGTAGTAGGCGGACTTGGGACGCGGCCTCGTGTGGTCCACCGCCTGGTGAACCTCGCCGGCGAACCTCGCGAGCTGCTCGCCCGTGATCTCGGTGTCCCGCTCGGCGGGGAGGGCCGCACCGTCCGCAGGCTCGGGCGCGAGATCTCCGCACGTTCGCGCGGCGCCCGATCTCTCGTACCGCTCGTACAGCGCCGCGACCACCGGCGGATAGCCGGCGCAGGCGAACAGTCTCTCCTGGACGTCCTGGGAGACCAGGTAGTAGATGAGATCCCTGGCCTCCTCCTTGTGCGGCGAGTCCTTGGCGATGGCGAGGTCGACGCCTCCCAGCACCCCGGTCCCGGGGAACGAGAGCACCTGGAATTTCAGGGATCCGTCGTCATCGCGCATCAGCGGGTCGGCGGCCAGCCGGTTGAAGGCGAACGGCCAGTTGCGCATGTAGCCCACGCGGCCCGTGCGGAAGGCCTGGAGGCTGCTCTCCTCCCGAAGCACGCTCTCGTCCCGCAGAGTGCGCTCGTCGTCCTTGCCCGTGAACAGGGCCTCGCGCCAGGCACCGAGCGCGTCCATCACCTTCTTGCCGTTGTCCCCCTCGTCGAGGACGACGTTTCCCTCGTCGTCGAAGACGACGGGGCCGTGCGGGGTCTCCTTGTCCTGAGCCTCCTGATCCTGAGCCGAGAAGAGCGCTTCGAGCAGGTTGACGGTGCCGCCCTCGTAATCGTCGAACTGCGCCGCATAGCCGTGCTCCTTGGCCAGTTCGAGGAACTTCTTCGTGTCCTGCGGCGGCGGAGCCGGTGTGTCGGTTCGCCGGTACAGGAGCGGAGCGTCGGCGGCGAACGGCACCGCGAACCGCTCTCCGTCGACCTGACCGGTCCCCAGCGACTTCTGCAGGAAGTATCGCTCCGGGGTGCCGCCCAGCTTCTTGGGGTCCAGCTCGAACGTCTCGAGATAGTGGTTCCTGGCGAACTCGGTGATGTAGGCGACGTCCAGGAGGAGCACGTCATAGGCGCATCGCTTCGACTGCGCCGCGGCGGCCAGTTCGGAACGCTGCTCGTCGGAGGACTCGGAGATCTCGACCAGCGTCGCCTTCAGCGGTTTCTTCTTCAGCTTGCGCTGCTCGTCGTTCCACGCCTTGATCACGTCGTGGCGTACGCCGCCGGCACCGATTTCCGCCCCCGTCCCTATGACCAGGTCGTCCGGGCGGCCGGGGCAGGCGTTCTGCGAGGGCGAGGACCCTGAGTGCTGGCTCACCCCGATCACGAACACCGCGCCCGCCAGGAAGCAGGCCGCGGCGAGCCTGAGGTGGAACCTCGTGAAGCGTTCGTACCAGCGGTTCCAGAACGCTCCGAGAGGCCCCGCCGCCATCACGACCACTCCCTGAACTGGAAGATCATCCGTCCGAGCGCTCCGGCGACATCCGTACCGGCCGTGTCGTCGCACACGACGTGTTTGGCGGCCGGCTCGAGTGAGCCGGGCGGCCCGTCGGACGGCGACGCGAACGCCGACGGCCGCACCGCACGAGGGGCCTCAAGACCGTCCGGGCACTTCCCCCCGAAGGTGAGGATGTAGAGGTTCGATACGTCCGCGGCTCTGCCCAGTGCGCGCCTGATGGACCGTCCGGCGTTCCCGGGGTCGGGTTCGTCGTTGAAGGGGCCTCCGTCGGTGATGACGGCGAGCGAGTTCGCCGGGCGGCTCAATCCGCTGATCACCCTGGAGATCGGCTCGTCGAAACCCGACTGCTTGTCGTCCACGATCCATTGGAGGATCTCGCCATACCCCCTCGGGCCTTCTCCGCCGCCCGCATCGCCCTCCCGCGCCATGGGCGCCTTCGCGGTCCCGCTGTCGTCGGCGAAGAACTTGCCCGCCGAGACCTGGTCGGTGTCGGTGAGGATCTGTCTGACCTCGGCCAGGGCGTCGTGCAGGTCGGAGGCGGACGCGGTGGGAGACCGTGCCATGGATCCCGATCCGTCGATCATCATCTGGAGATCCACCCGGTGACCCGGCCTGGCGGCGTCCGCGGATATCCGGGCCGGCGACGACGGCTGTGGTCCCTCCCCGGCGGGCTCGAACAGTTTGTTGTGCGCGAGCCACGTGGCGAAGGCGTCCAGCGCCTCCCGGCGGGCCGGATCATCCGACCAGTTGATCTCCACGAACGGATAGTCGAGCGTGGGCAGGTCCACGGAGGAGACCGGGGTCAGCGCCGCTCTTCCCGCGAGCGGATCGTGCGCGCACTCCTCAATGCCCATGTCCCTGCCGCGGTTGTACTCGTCGGCGCTGTGCGACGGAACCAACGCCACCAGCTTCGCCCAGTCCTCGTCCGTCCTCTGCTGGTCGCCGCCTCTCAGATGGCACAGCAAGGCGTTGGCGCTGTTGTCGAAGGTCGCGTGCAGTGCGGTGTCGCCGGACAGCGGTCCGGCCCGGCTCAGGGTCGTGGCCACGATCGCGCCCGACGTGGAGAACGCGGGCTGTGGGTAGACGAGCGACATGTCCTTGCTCCGGGCCCGCTGCACGATCTCGGCAAGCGGGTAACCCGCGCTCTCCAGCTCGCTGGTGAGGAGGTCGTTCTTCGCGGCGCCGAACACCGCGATCGACATGTGGTCCGTCCCCACCTGCTCGTTCCTCTTGTGCAGGAGGGAATTCAGGCTGCCCGTTTTCTCTGGTACGCCCCCGTTTTTCGTCTTCTCACCTCCCTTCTCCGACACGTCCTGAACGACGAGGTCGAACTCCGCGGAACCGGTGGGAATCCATGCGTCGGGGGTCAGGCCGAGCATCCGGCGATAGGGCTCGTCATTTTGCAGCGCGTCATCCCGGAGCCACTCATTACGGAAGCCGTAGCGCATTTCCTCGATCGTCGGCGCGACGCCAACCGCTATCCGAACCGGTGCGCACCCGTCTGTCCGCTGCTCCTTCGTATAAGCCTCGACCCTTTCACGCAGCGCCGTCACGTTCTCGAGAGCGGTGATGACACGCAACTCTCGCGGGGGCTCGCACGCGCCGGGCGGCGCGACCACCCTGACGACCACCAACCCCACCAGGCCGGTGAACGCCCCCAGGCACGCGGCGATGTAGCCGACCGCGAGGGGAACCAGCATCCGGCCCGCCCAGCTGCGAAGTCCCTGGGGCCACTGGATCCGGCGGAAAGGCCACAGGACCACTGCGGCGACGGCCGCCGCCCATCGGCCGGACGTCCTGACCTTGCCCCGCCACAACGGGTAGCAGCAGATGCTCACGAGCGCCCCGACGGACGCGGGAACGGTGATGAGCGGAGTGACCGGCGCCTGCTCGATGAGACTCTGCAGCCTGTTGGAGAAGGGCGTCGCCACCGCTGTCGCCACCAGCGTCGCCACAGAAGTGACCGCCGCGGTCAGCGCCGTGGTGACCAGTCCGGATCGGCTGTTGGAGTGCTGCTCCTGTTTGTTTCGGCTTTTTCCGTGTATATCCGGACTTTCTCCTGAAGATCGATCCGGGCTTTCTCCTGGTGGGGGCACGGGGGCGGACATGAGGAAGAGCCTGTTCGACGGGCTGGATGATCCGGCCGACGCCGGATCACGAAAGATCGACCCCTATTGTGCGCGGCGCTGTCAGGAAATGTAACCCCTTTCTTACAAACAGCCACCGCACCGCCGCTCAGCGTTGTCCGGATCGCGCTCTCAGCCCGCGTGCAGCATGGTGACGAGCGCGTGCGCGACGTCGAGGAACTGCTCACGCGAAGAGGTCGCCGTCTGAAGGTCGACGAACGCCTCGTGGGCCCCGGCCTCGGCGAGGGTCAGCAGATAGTCGGCGACCTGCCGTACGGTTCCCCGGTGCGGCACCTGGTCGGCGGGCGCCGGCGAGTCGGTGATCTCCGGATTGACCCGCACCACCATGCGCAGCGCGGACGGGTCCCCGCCCGCGCGGGACGCGGCCTCAAGCGCCAGACCCCACAGGGAGGTCAGATAGGCCATCGGCATGGCCGCGCTCAGCCAGCCGTCGGCCCGCCGGCCGACTCGCTCCAGCGCCGGAGGCGTGTAACCGGCGAGCAGGATCGGAGGGCGCGGCCGCTGGCAGGGCTTGAGGTCGATGTGCGACGGCGGCACCGTCCACAGCGCGCCCTTGTGCTCGACCACCTCACCGGTCCAGACGGCCTCCATCACATCGAGCGTCTCCTCCAGCCGGTCTCCCCTCCCCCGCCACGGCACCCCGGTCGCGGCGTACTCGTCACGAAGCCAGCCGAGACCGATGCCGACGTCCAGCCGTCCGTGACTGAGCAGGTCGAGCGAGGTCAGCGTACGGGCGAGCAGGACGGGCGGCTGCCACAGCGCGTTGAGCGTGCTGGTCCCCAGCCGGATCTCGCGCGTGCCGACCGCGGCCAGCGTCAGTGCGGTGAGCGGGTCGAAGAAGGTCCCGAAGGCCGGAGGGACCGTCCCGTCTCCTCCGGGGTACGGATCGCTGGGCGTCAGCGGGAGCAAGATGCGGTCGCCCGCCCACAGGCTGTCGTAGCCCATCGCTTCGAGATCCGTGCTCGCCTGCCGGATGAACTCCGGGTCGGCGAACGCGCCGTACTGAGGGACCGTGTATCCGAGCCGCATGAGTGTTTCCTTCGCACTGCGCCGACAGAAGACCGCCCTGATCGGGCGTCGGCGGAGACGCTAGGAAAGCTCGCTTGCGGAAAACTTGGACAAGCGAGACTCAGGTCCAAGAGCGTCCCAAGGCTGGGATTGCCCGTGGACCGTGGTCGAAACCGGCAGTATGAAGGTTCCTGCGCCCCTCGGCTGCGGCGCACGTCAGGACAGCGGCATGTCGAGCGGACGCCCGGCCCGGCCGCCTGTCACGGCGGCCGGCCGGGCCGGGCGAAACCCGAGCTGAAACGTCGCGCTGAAACGTCGGCTCCGGAGCGTCAACTCCGGGACGTCGACTCCGAGACATCCGCTCAGGGTGTCCGCTCAGGCGCCGATGGCCGCCTCCGCGGCTTCCGCCGGGGATTCTTCAGTGGAGTCCTCGGGCGCGGCGTCGGGGTGCGCCGCGACGAACTGCTCGATGACCTCGTCGGCCATCTTCCCGCGCGCGGGCACGTCCAGCCCCTGCTCGCGGGCCCATTCGCGCACGTCCGTCAGGGTGTATCCGCGCAGCCGCGGGGAGGTGTCCGCGGCCTTCTTGGACCGCGACGCCTGCTTCACCTCACGGGCGTTCTCCAGCACTTCCTCGATGAACGCGAGAGCCTCGCTCAGCCGCTGCTGGTTCGCGTCGGACAGGTCGATGGAGAAGGTCCGGTTCAGCAGCGGGAACTCCCGTCTCGCCACATCGTCGCCCTCGGAGTGGTCGAGGTCGTCAACCAGTATCACCTTCTGCGCCACGTGCAGCCCTTCCAGGGTGGATCTCCGTCTTTCTGGACCGTGGCATCCTACTGGTGCTTCCATCCCCGGCCCGCCTTCCCGGGTTCCTCGACCCGAGCACGAGCGCCACGGCGGCGACGCCGTACGCGATGGTCGCGAGCAGGGCGGGCGCGGACCGGGCACGAACCTGAACGGGTGGGACGGCGTGCTCTCCTCGGCGGGGTGGCCGGAGGCGGACGGCACCGGAAAACGGCCCGGCTTATGCGCCGGGGTGCAGGGGATTATGCAGGCGGCGGTGCAGCGCGCGGACCTCCTCCACCAGTGCGGGCACCGGCCCGGCCACCCGCACCCCGGGCGCGACCTCGTTGACCGGGAGCGTCCGCACCGGCGGGGGCGGCACGTCCCACTCGGCCAGCCACTGCGCGAGCTGCGCCGACGACGCCACGTAGACGATCCGCCCCAGCCCCACCCACCCGTGCGCCGCCGCGCACATCGGGCAGTGCTCGCCCGAGGTGTAGACCGTGGCCTTCGCGCGCTCCTCCGGCGTCATGTTTCCCGCGGCCCAGCGCGCCAGCTCGAACTCGGGGTGCCGCGTGTGGTCGCCGCCCGCCACCCGGTTGCGGTCCTCGGCCAGCACCTTCCCGTCACCGGAGACCAGAACCGAGCCGAACGGTTCGTCGTCCGCCTCCAGCGCTTCCGTCGCCAGCTCCACACAGCGACGCAGGTGCCGCAGTTCCTCAGATGTCGGCTCATAGCTCATGATCGGAACGGTAACTCCCCACGGCGCGGGTAGGGCGAGGGGCATGCCGGAAGGGCATCTGGTCCATCGCTACGCGGACGAGCAGCACGAGACGCTCGCCGGGCGCACGGTCAGGGCCACGAGCCCGCAGGGCAGGTTCGACGCGCGGCCGTACGACGGCAGGGTCGTCGAGGGCGTGGAGGCACTCGGCAAGCACCTGCTCTACTGGGTGGAGGACGCTCCGCCCATCCACGTGCACCTCGGCATGCAGGGCCTCTTCCTGCGGTACGACGACCCGGCGGCCGAACCACGCAAGGGCACCCGGCTGCGGCTGGCGACCGGCGAGGCGGCGTTCGACCTGATCGCGCCCGCCCGCTGCGAGCCGATGGACGAGCGGGCGCTGGCGGCGCTGCGGGCCGCGACCGGCCCCGACCCGCTGCGCCGTGACACAGACCGGGACACCGACCGGGACGCGATTCGCGCGGAGGCCGTGCGGCGCCTGCTCGCCGCCCGCACCGCGGTCGGCTCGGCCGTGCTCGACCAGAGCGTGTGGTCGGGGGTCGGCAACGCCTGGCGGGCGGAACTGCTCTTCCTCACCGGTCTCGACCCCGGCGCCCGCGACATCGGCGCCGAGGCCGCCGGGCGGCTGTGGGACACCGCGGTGCGCTACCTCGCGCTGGGCCGGGACGCCGGACAGGTGGTCAGCGACCCGGAGGCGCCGGACGAGCGGTGGGTCTACAAACGTGAGCGCTGCCGCCGCTGCGGAGCCGCCGTCCGGACCTGGACGCTGGCCTCGAGGACGGCGTACGCGTGCCCGGCCGACCAGCACCTGCACGGCCTCTGACCTGGGAAGTCATCCCTTTGTCGAGGTGTTATACCCAGGTGAACGAAGGCCGGAGACTGCTGGACATCCGCCGCATCTACGTCGAGCCCGCCGCGGCCGAGCTGCCGCGCGGCAAGGAGATCCTGGAGAGGTTCCCCGAGGCCGAGCGAATCGAGATCGAGGCCCACCATCGCATCCCCGAACTGTACGGGGACGAGGCGAACGTGGCCCGGTGGGTCAGGATCAAGACCGAGGCGCTGGTCCTCGGCGTCAAGAAGTCGCTCACCGCGCGGCCGAACGGCCGGTCGAGCGACTTCATCGCGCCCTCGACCGCCAACGGCTGCGCGATGGCCTGCGCGTACTGCTACGTGCCGCGCCGCAAGGGCTACAGCAACCCGATCACGGTGTTCGCCAACATCGACACGATCACGGGCTATCTCGGGAGGCACGCCGGGCGGCAGGGCGTCAAGCCCGAGCCCAACCAGGTGGACCCGCATGCCTGGGTCTACGACATCGGCGAGAACTCCGACTGCTCGGTGGACGCGACCGTCTCCGACAACGTGCGCGACCTCGTCGATCTCTTCCGCGACCTGCCGAACGCCAAGGCGAGCTTCGCCACCAAGCACGTCAACCGCGACCTGCTCGGCTGGGACCCGCAAGGCCGTACGCGCGTTCGCTTCAGCCTGATGCCGGCCGCCGACGCCAAGCTGCTGGACATCCGCACCTCGCCGGTCGCCGACCGGATCGCGGCCATCGACGACTTCGTCGAGGCGGGATACGAGGTGCACGTCAACTTCAGCCCGGTGGTCGTCCGCGACGGCTGGCTGGAGGACTGGGGGGAGCTGCTCGGGCAGCTCGACGACGCGCTGAGCCCGGCAGCCCGCGCCCAGCTCGCCGCCGAGGTCATCTTCCTCACGCACAACGACCGGCTGCACGAGGTCAACCTCGGCTGGCATCCCACGGCCGAGGAGGTGCTGTGGCGTCCCGACCTCCAGCAGCCGAAACGCTCGCAGACGGGCGGCTGGAACGTCCGCTACAAGACCGGCCACAAGGGCCGCTACGTCGCCGCGCTTACCGACCTGATCGCCGGGAAGATCCCGTACTGCCGGGTCCGCTACGCCTTCTGACCGCCGTCCGGCAGCGCGAGAGCGCGTACGGCGAGTTCCACCCACCGCACCCGGGCGGGCTTCGGCGTCCCGGCGCCCGGTGAGGTGGTCAGGAGCAGGGCGACGTCGTCGACCGTGACGTCGGGCCGCAGCGTACGGTCCCGGTGGGCGGCGGCGACCAGGGTCTCCAGCGAGTGGGTGGCGCGTTCCTGGATCTCGCGCAGCGATTCGCCCGCCAGGCCCGCCACCGCCTCACGGAGCAGGCGTTCCTGCCCCATGTCCACCACCACCCGGTGCAGCAGCCCGGCGATCTCGTCCAGGGCCGCACTCCGGCCGTCGCCGACCCTGCCCACGGCGGCGTCGAGGGTCTCGGCAACGGTCGCGCCCAGCTCGGTCACGATGGCGTCGACCAGGTCGTTCTTGGTGGGAAAGTGCCGGTAGAGCGTGCCCACGGCCACCCCGGCCGCCGCCGCGATCTCGTCCATCCCGGCCTCCGGCCCGTGCGTCGTGATGAGTTCGCGCGCCGCGCGGACGATGGCGGCCCGGTTGCGTACCGCGTCCGCGCGCGGCTGCGTCCGCTTGGTCACTCGCTCCATGTCCTCGTGCTCCGGTGTCCTCTTGCCTCGAACCTGAACCATTGGTTCATAATAAAACATGAACGGCTGGTTCAGGTTAGGAGTGATCGTGAAGGCATGGACCGAAGTGGACATCCCCGGCCAGCGGGGCCGTATGGCCGTGGTGACCGGCGCCAACACCGGCATCGGGTTCGAGACGGCCAGGGCGCTGGCCCTGCGCGGCGCGACGGTCGTGCTCGCCTGCCGCGACCTCGCCAAGGCCGAGGCGGCGGCCACCCGGATCCGCCGCGTCGCGCCGCAGGCCACCCTCGACGTGGTCCGTCTGGACCTGGCCTCGCTCGCGTCGGTGCGGGCGGCGGCCGGAGAGATCCGCGCCCGTCACAATCGGGTCGACCTGCTCGTCAACAACGCGGGCGTGACCGGGCTCTCCGGCCGCACGGAGGACGGCTTCGAGATCCAGTTCGGCGTCAACCATCTGGGCCACTTCGCCCTCACCGGGCTGGTGCTGGACCTGCTGCTGACCGCGCCCGGGTCCCGCGTGGTGACGGTCAGCAGCATCGGCCACCGGTTCGGCCGGATCGACACCGACGACCCCGACGCGGGCGCAGGCGCCTACGCCCGGTCGAAACTCGCCAACCTGCTGTTCACCTACGAACTGCAGCGGCGGCTGCAGACGGCCGGAGCGTCCACCGTGGCGCTGGCCGCGCACCCCGGCGGCGCCGCGACGGAGGTGTTCCGATACTCCTCGCCATGGTTCCGGGTGCCTAACCTGCTGATCGCCCGGCTGTTCGGGCGAACTCCGGTCATGGGCGCGCTGCCGACTCTGCGCGCGGCGACCGATCCCGGGGCCGCCGGCGGCGACTACTACGGCCCGGGCGGCCTGTTCGAGATCCGCGGATGTCCCGAGCGGGTCAGGGCGGCCGCCCGCGCCCACGACCGCGACCTGGGACAGCGCCTGTGGCAGGTCTCCCAGCGGCTCACCGCCGTGACCTACCCCGTCTGAGCGCCGCCGTCATCCCGCGAGCTCGCGTACGACATCCGGTCTGTTGGTGATGACGCCGTCCACGCCCGCGCCGATGGCCGGTCGCCGGCGCGTGGTTCTCCTCGGAGTCGGGAGCGACTACGAGGAGAAATTGACCACGTGCCATTACAGGGAGTTGATTTTCCGGTGGCGCACGGGTGCCGGCTCGATGAGCATCGTCCCGTCTCCGGGCATCCCCGCCCGTAGCGGTCAGACGCGCGCCGCGGTGACCACCACCGTGACGTAGGACATCGTGAAACCGCCGCCCATCGCGTCGATCACGTCACCCATGCCCGCCAGCACCTCCTCGATCTTGTCCGGCGGCAGCCGCGTGAGGACGCCGGACGTGGGCATCTGGTCGAGCCACTCGTCGCGGGTGTAGAACCGCTGCCATTCGTACCGCCACTCCTCCGGGTCACCGAACGCGCCCGCATCCCTGATGCCGTCGGCGGCCTTGGTGAACAGCGGCCGGTAGCCGTCGAGGGCCGACCCCACGGGCCGGTCCTGTGACGGGAGGCCGGGCATGACGCGCCGGTAGACCGCGGCGTGGGCCTCCGCCATGGCGGGCGGCGGCTCGAACACGTGCCAGAACGCCGCCAGCCGGCCACCGGGGCGCAACACCTCGGCCGCCTTGGCCGCTCCGGCGACCGGATCGACCCAGTGCCAGGCCGTCCCGGCGACGACCGCGTCGAACGTGCGTCCGGCGGAATCCCACGCTTCGAAGGTCGCCACCTCGACCTCGAGTCCGTCACGGCGCGCGAAGTCCGCCATCCGCGCGTCGGGCTCGACGCCGAGCACCGTGCAGCCCGCCGCCCGGAACTGGCGGGCCGCGATGCCGGTGCCGCAGCCGACGTCGAGGACGTCGGGCCCGGGGCTCGCGGCGACGATCCGCTCCACCATGGTGTCGGGATAGGGGGGCCGGGTCCGGTCGTAACGCTCGGCGTCCACGCCGAACGACTCCGCCATCCCCCTGGCCTTGTGTGGTTCGTTCTCGGAAACTGAAGTGGGCATGCGCCCACTATGAGTGGGCAAGTGCCCACTCGTCAATTCGGATAAAGTCGACGGACGGACAGGAGGGGATGGAACGGTGCCGACGGGGGTTGCCCTCCGCGACGCGCGGGAGCAGTTGTTCGAGGCCGCGGAGCGTGTCCTGCTCAGGGACGGGCCGAGCGCGCTCACCAGCCGGGCGGTCACCACCGAGGCGGGCTGCGCCAAGGGCGTCCTCCACCGGCACTTCGCCGACTTCGACGCCTTCCTCGCCGAACTCGTGCTCGACGGCATCGCCAGGATCGACGCGCAGACGGCCGCCCTGCGTCAGTCCGCAGGGACCGGCACCGTCATCGACAACCTCACCGGGGTGCTGACGGACCTGTTCGGGTCGGTCGCCGTGGCGGTCGTCGGCCTGATCATCTCCCGCGACGCCCTGCGCGCCCGGCTGCGCCAGGCCAGGCCGGGCCCTGGCCTCCCGCTCCTGACGGAGGCCGCGGCCATGCTCGCCTCCTACCTCACCGCCGAGCGCGACCTGGGCCGCATCGCGGCGGACGCCGACGTCGACACGCTCGCTCCCACGCTGCTCGGAGCCTCACACCTGCTGTTCGCCGACAGGGACGGCGGCCCGCCGCAGGCCGACGCCGTCCACAGGATGGTGACCACGGTCATCGCCGGCGTCGTACGGACCGAGGCTCGAGCGCCGGGAGTGGCGCGGGTAACGTGATCAGGCATGACGATGCCGGCGCTCTTCGATCTGGACAACACACTGGTCGACCGCGACGAGGCCTTCCGCAGGCGGGCCGAGGAGTTCGCGGACGGCGAGGCGATCGGCATCCTGCTGTCCGACGCGGAACGGCGGTAGCCGGGTGAACGACGACGACCGCCTCATGCTGCGCCGCACCTTCACCGAGGACGCCGCCCTCTACGACCGGATGCGGCCCGGCTATCCCGCCGCGATGTTCGAGCACGTCCCCCGCGGCAGCCGGGTGCTGGAGATCGGCTGCGGCACCGGCCAGGCCACGGCCTCCCTCGCCGGGCGCGGCTGCGTGGTCACGGCGGTGGAGTTGGGGGCCGCGATGGCGGCGCTCGCCCGCCGCAAGCTCGCCCGATTCCCCGACGTGGACGTCGTCAACGCGGCCTTCGAGGAATGGCCGCTGCCGCCGGAGCCGTTCGACGTCGTCT
Source organism: Microbispora catharanthi (assembly GCF_006334915.2). Classification (GTDB taxonomy): domain Bacteria; phylum Actinomycetota; class Actinomycetes; order Streptosporangiales; family Streptosporangiaceae; genus Microbispora; species Microbispora catharanthi. The sequence goes on along the minus strand of NZ_VDMA02000020.1, from coordinate 131,748 downwards.
TCGCCGCCACCAGCTTCCATTGGATCGACCCCGCCACACGGGTGGGCAAGTCGGCCGACGCGCTGCGGCCGGGCGGCCTGCTGGCCGTCGTCTCCACCGAGCACGTCGCCGGGGGCAGCACGGAGTTCTTCGCGGAGGTCCAGCGCTGTTACGAGCGGTGGGACCCCGCCACGCCGCCCGGCCTGCGGTTGAAGCCGGGGAGCGACATCCCGTACGACAGCGAGGAGATCGACGCCTCCGGCCGCTTCGGGCCGGTGCGGTTCCACCGCTACGAGTGGGATCACGCCTACACGACGCGCGAGTATCTCGACCTGCTCACCACGTATTCCAACCACCGGGCCCTGCCCGCCGGGGATCTCGCGGGGCTGCTCGGCTGTATCGCGGCGCTGATCGACGGCCGGTACGGCGGCCGCATCGTCAAGCGCTACCTCACCCAGCTCGCGTTGGCCGAAAGGCTCGGCTGACGGGTCACCCCGGGGCGGGAGCGAGGGCATGCTGGGCGGACGACCCGATACTTCTACCGCGCGACGCCCACCGGCTGGCGGGTGATCGCGGCCACGACCGAGCCCGGATGTGACGACGTGCGCTCCGCCGAGCCGCGCTTCCCGCGCACGCTCTGCGCGAAGCTCACCGCGCCCTGACCAGACGCCCGGAGGACGGCGCGGTACGGCGGGTCAGCGCAGCATGTCGAGGGACCGGGCGGTGCCAAATGAGTCGTCGGCCGCCGTGTGCCGGGGCTCGGCCTCTCCGCGCAGCACCTCGTGGATGTGGCGGATGCCCCAGGAGAACGCGGTGCCCTCGCCCGGCTCGTGCCGGGCGACCAGGCGTCCCTCACGCCACACTTCGAGCCCGTCGTGCGGCTCGGGGTGGAACGGGTTGGTCAGCCGGATCTCCCCGCCGGTGCCGACCAGGCGGGTGTACGTCGTGAACGGCAGGGCGAAGCCGCAGCTCAGCATCAGGCGGCCGGAATCGAACTCCAGGACCCCGGCGGTCTCGATGTCCACCCCCGCCTCGCCCTTGACCGCGACGGCGTGGCCGGCGACGGCGTCGCCGCCGAACAGCAGGTGCGCGAGCCGCACGGGGTAGCAGCCCACGTCGTAGAGCGCGCCGCCGCCGAGGGCCGCCTCGAGCCGGATGTTCTCGGTGCCCTGCATCGTGAAGTGGAAGGACGACCAGATCTCCCGCAGTTCGCCGATCGCGCCTTCGGCGAGCAGGCCGCGCAGCCGGGCCGTCTGCGGGTGGAACGGGAAGACGAACGCCTCCCAGAGCGGCCGGGCCGACCGGCGCGCCACCTCGATGACGTTCCCGGCCTCCGCGGCGGTGAGGCACAGCGGCTTCTCGCACAGGACCGCCTTGCCCGCTTCCAGGGCGGCGATCGTCCACTGCGCGTGCAGGGCGTTCGGCAGCGGGATGTAAACCGCGTCGATCGACGGGTCCTCGATGACGGCCTCGTAACCGCGCACGGCCCGGGCGACGCCGTTCCGCGCGGCGAACTCCTCGGCGCGGGACAGGTCACGGCCCGCCACCACGGCGGCCGTACCCCCACCGGCCTCGCGCAACGCGGGCAGGAACGCCCGCGCGGCGATGCCCGCCGTGCCGAGGACCCCCCACCGGACAGCCCCACTCATCCCGCACCCACTCCTCGCCGCCGTTGCTGACATTTCACGATTTACCGGGGAATACCTGCCGGGACCGTAGCACAGCGCCGTTGATGGGAACTTTTGCCCCCAGAGTCCGATATCGGGGAGCCCCCGGGGGTACGTGACCCGCCGATCCCGACCGGGACATGACCCGAGCGGACGAGGGATACGCGATGAGCGAGGAAATACGGCGATTCACCCATTTGCCGAGCGACCGGGCGCCCGGGCCCGACTACTCGGGCCCCGGAGTCGAGGCGGAGCTCACCGGGCGAATGCCCGAGGGCCGCCCCGCCGAGCGGCCCGAGCGGCCCGAGCGGCCCGAGAGGTTAGAGCGGCCCGAGCGCGGCGGTGGATCGTATGACGACCTCTACACGGCCCGGGCCTCGTCCGCACTCGGCAAGGTGGCGTCGGACGACGGCATGCTCGACGTCCGCATCAAGGCGCCGGGGGAACTCGGCGGCCCCGGCGGGGCGACCAATCCCGAGCAACTGCTCGCCGCGGCGTACGCCTCCTGCTTCCACAACTCGCTCACGCTGGTCGCCGGGCGGCAGGGCGTCCGCACCTCCGACGCCACCGTGGACACGGCCGTCACGCTCCGCAAGCGCGGCACCGCTGACGACTACACGATCACCACCGACCTGACCGTACGCCTGCCGGGGGTCGAGCCCGAGGCGGCCCGCAGGCTGGTGGAGCAGGCCCACGGGGAGTGCCCGTATTCACGGGCCTTCATGCAGGGCGCCGAGGTGCACGTCCACCTCGCCTGACCGCCGGCCCCCGCCCCGGACCAGGCCGGGACGGGTGCTTCGAGCGGGACGCGGCGCCCCTCGCGCGCCGGTGCGAGAGGCGGCACCGGAACCGGGGGCCGGACCCGCGTTCGCGCACCTTCACAAGCCCGCCCGGTCGTCTGAGCTCTCTGCTCAGACCTTCTGCCTCAGATCTTCTGCCACAGCGCGGGGACGTTCGGCGGCTCCCAGCCCACGATCGCCGTGTGGGCCTGGATGCACCGGTAGGTCGCCCCGCCATAGGTGACCTGGTCGCCCACCTTGTACGCCGCGCCGGCGGCCCAGGTGCCGCCGGGAACGGTCGGAGTGGGCGTGGGAGTACGCGTCGGCGTGGGAGACGGGCTCGGGGTACGCGTCGGCGTCGGGCTGGGCGTGGGCGTGGGGCTGGGCGTCCCGCCCCCGCCGACCTGGAGGTCGACGCAGGCGTAGAACGCGTTGGCCGTGTCGGCCACGTTCCAGATCGCCAGCACCTTCTGCCGGCCCGTCCGGCCGCCCAGGTTCACGGTGTGGCTGACGGTGGCGGGCGGCTGCGCCCCGTGATCGTCGAAGACGGCGATCCGGGTGCCTCCGATGTAGTACTCCCACGTGCTGGTCGAGTGGCGGGCGGTCAGCGACCACGTGAAGGTGACGGTGTTGCCGACGCTGGTGGCCGGCCAGGGCTTGCTCTCGTCGTCGAGCTGGGCGAAGCGTGCGTTGCCGCCACTGCAGCTGCGCAACCCCTTCGGTCCTTCCACGCTCTGGGGCTCGTAGATGATGTCGCCGCAATTGGGGACGCGGCCCTGGGCGCACATCGCCTGGCGGCTCGCGGGCGACGAGATGTACCCGTGCGCCTGAGCCGGCGAGGCGATGAACACCGTGGCGCCGATGCCGATCGTCGCCGTCGCGAGGAAGGTCAGCGTTCTTCGCATGTGTGCTCCTCACTGCTGGGGGTGGCGCAAATATAAAAGAAAGTTTCCTAACAGTGAAGACCCAATGACTGCGGCGGTCAGGGGCTACGAGGCGGGCTCTGTCCACTACGGCAGCGGTGGGCCGCAGCCGGGTCCAGCGCCCGGACCGGGGTCCGGCGCGACGCCGGCTCGCGCGAGCGGCGCGCGTACGCGGGGCCTTGGCGGGGCCCCCGAGCGGCTTCCCGCACGCCCTCGTGGTGCACTGAATCCAGGGGGATGCGCCATGCCGCAGCATTGGTCGATCACGGCCCGGCCGGCACCGGCCCACGGCGTCGCCGTCGTGCTGCTGTCCCTGGCGGCGACACCGTTCGAGCTGCTCACCGGTCACCCACCGGCCGCCGAGCCGGTTTCGCACGACGAGCGGGCGCTTTATGCGCTCGAACCCGCGCCGGCGACCCCGGCGTACGCGCACCCGGCGTTGCTTCTGCTGCTGTTCTGCGGGGCACTCCTGCTGGCCGGGGCGATCACGTACCTCGGCTTCCGCCTGACCGGCGGCGCGGTCCAGCCGGTGCCCGCGCCCCCGGCCGAGCCGGAGGGGATCGGGGTGGCCGGCCCGCACCGCCCGGCCCCGGCCCACGACGAGATCGACGGCCTGGCCCCCGGTGTGAACCGTACGCTCGGGCGGCTGGAGGAGGCGCTGGAGCGCCAGCGCCGTTTCAGCTCCGACGCCTCCCACGAGTTGCGCACCCCGCTGACCGCCATGCGGGCCCAGATCGAGGACGCGCTCCAGGCGCCGCAGGAGACCGACGTGGTCACCCTGGCCAGGGCGCTGCTGCCGAGCCTCGACCGGCTGCAGCGGATCGCGACGGACCTGCTGGCGCTCTCGCGCCTGGAGAACGAGGCGCTCCCCGTCCGGCGGCAGCGGGTGGATCTCGGGAAGCTGGCCGAAGGCGAACTGCAGATGTTGCCGATCACCAAGCGGATGGTCCCCCGGCTGGGCCCGGACGTCGTCGTGCTGGGAGACCCCCACTCCCTCGGCAGCCTCATCAGCAACCTTCTCGGCAACGCGCAGCGGCACGCCGCCAGCACCGTCACGGTCACGGTGCGGCGCGAACCGCGACGACCCGGCGGGCCACCCGATGGAACGGCCGTGCTCGAAGTGGCCGACGACGGCCCCGGGATCCCCCGCGAGCAGCGGGAGAAGATCTTCCAGCGGTTCTGGCGGCTCGACTCGGCCCGCAGCAGGGACGCGGGAGGAGCCGGGCTCGGACTGCCCATCGCCCGCCAGATCGCCGAGAACCACGGCGGCCGGCTGACCATCGAAGACAGCACCGCGGGGGCGCGTTTCGTGCTGCGACTGCCGCTCGCCCCCGCGCCCTGACCGCCGGCCTATGAGCCCTGATCCCTGAGGCGGGCTCGGCAGAAGGAGCAGGAACGCGTTGACATGAGCCGTCCGCGGCCTACACTCACACACGTGAACGATCGTTCAAGTGTTGTGGATCTGGCGCCGGCCGACTCCTGCGCGCTCCCGGTGGTGGACGGGCACCGGGTGGAGACCGTCAGGAGGGCCCTGCCGCCTCAGGAGACGGTGGAGGACCTGGCGCAGGTCTTCGGCCTCCTGGCCGACCCCGGGCGGCTGCGGCTGATCGCGGCGCTGCTGGAGGGCGGCGAGATGTGCGTGTGCGATCTCGCGGCGGCGACCGGCCACAGCATGTCCGCCGCGTCCCACGCCCTGCGCCTGCTCCGCGCCCACAACGTGGTGAAGGTGCGGCGCGCGGGAAGGATGGCCTACTACCGCCTCGCGGACTCGCACGTGCGGCTGCTGTTCGACCTGGCGATAACGCACATCGGACATGAGGAGAAGGACCGGGACGATGGGTGAGACCGGCAAGGGGCACGGGCACCGCACCGGGACGGGTGACGACCGTGAGCACGGGCACGAGCACGAGCGCGGCCATGCGCGCGGGCGCGGTCACGGTCACGGGCATGGTCACGGGCACGGGGTCAGCGCCGAGGCCGATCGGCGTCTGCTGACCGGCGCGCTGGCGCTCATCCTCGGCTTCATGGCGGTCGAGGTCGTCATCGGCGTCATCGCGCACTCCCTCGCCCTGGTCTCCGACGCCGGGCACATGCTCACCGACGCCATCGCCATCGCCTTCGCGATCATCGCGATGCGGATCGCCGCCCGCCCGCCGCAGGGCGGCTTCACCTACGGCCTGAAACGCGCCGAGATCATCAGCGCCCAGATCAACGGCATCACGCTGCTGCTGCTCAGCGTCTACTTCGTCTACGAGGGCGTACGCAGGCTGATCGAGCCCCCCGAGGTCGAAGGCACGTACGTCGTGGCCACCGGCATCGCCGGAATCGCCGTGAACCTGGCCGCGACCTGGCTGCTGAGCAGGGCCAACCGCGCCAGCCTGAACGTCGAGGGCGCCTTCCAGCACATCCTCAACGACCTGTTCGCCTTCATCGCCACCACCGCCGCGGGCGCGGTGATCTGGCTGACCGGCTGGGGCCGGGCCGACGCCCTGGCCGCCCTCGTCGTGGCCGCCCTGATGCTCAAGGCCGGATGGGACCTGGTGCGCGAGTCCGGCCGGGTCTTCATGGAGGCCGCTCCCGCCGGGATGAACCCCGCCGAGATCGGCCGCAAGACCGCCGCCCTGGAACACGTGGTGGAGGTGCACGACCTGCACATCTGGGAGGTCACCAGCGGCTACCCCGCCATGTCGGCGCACATCCTGGTCGCCCCGGGCGCGGACTGCCACGCCGTACGGCAGGCGGCGCAGCGGATGGTCCACGACGAGTACGGCATCGCCCACACCACGCTGCAGGTCGACCACGCCCCACCGGAGCTTCTCGCGATCGGTGAGGCGGCGGCCGAGGCGGCGGAACCCCACTGCGCCACAACGGCGGCGGAGCCGCAGTCCGCCACCACGGCGGCGGAGCCGCACTGCGCGGACGCCCACGGCCCGGCGCACGTCAACGGGCGGATGCGGTCCGGGGACGACCGCCGATCGCAGGGTTGCGCCGGCCGCCGATACATCAGGTTCCCCGGCGCCAGACGCCTCTCCTGACCCCCGCCTCCTCTCACCGGGGGCGGGGCGAAGCCTGGCGGGTGGCGCCGACCCACCGGATGCCGTTGGACCGGAGGTCACCGCGGTCGGCGGCGGCCTGCTCGTCGGCCTCGGTGACGCCGTCCAGCTCGGAGAAGAAGTACGGCCCGTGCTCGCAGAGCCGGGCCTCGAAGCGCTCCCCGAGCGCCTCAAGCAGGTCTCGGCCGGTGTGCAGAGGATGGTGCTCGCTCGCCCACTCCTCGATGTACGCCGCCCAGGGCAGGCCGGACTCGGCCCATCGGTCCCGGTGTCGGTGCAGCCACCCGGGTTCGTCGGCCTCGGCCAGGCGGGGGAAGCACCACTCGGCCGTGGCCTCGTCGAACCTCTCCCGCGCCCACTCGACCACGACCAGCGTGCCTCCCGGCACGAGGGCTTCCGTCACCCGATCGAGGACGTCGCCCAGGTCGGCCACGTGGTGCAGCGACGTGCAGGCCACGACGGCGTCCACCCGGCCCCGCACCGCGTAGCGCTCGAACTCGACGCGCTCGTAGCCGGGCCCGTCCGGGGCCTCGGGATCGACCCCCACCGCGTCGTATCCCCGCTCGCGCAGCATGGGGACGAGGCCCCCGAACGGTCCACAGCCGATCTCCAGCACACGGGAGGGTGCGGGCGGCAGGTGGCCGGACACGAACGACCAGGTGGCGTCCAGCCAACGCTGCGTGGCCGGGGTGGGGGCGAGCATCGTCATGACTCTCCTTCATTCACTAGAGTGTCACTCTAGTCATTGCGGTCGGGCAGCAGTTGCCGGACGAGCGCATCGAAGGCCCACTCGGCGATCTCCGGATCGGCCGCGGCGGCCGAGCGCAGCACCTCGACGACGGGCACGACCCGCTCGTGGACCCGGGCGGTGGCGTCCACGTGCCGCCTGAGCTGCTCCATCGGCGGCGCGGCCATGACCTCGGCCGCCCAGAGGCGGTCCAGCGTGGCCACCGGCTCGGTGTCGCCGGCCACCGCGACGTCCAGGACCTCCTTGAGGATCGCCCGTTTGGTCGCGAACGTGAAGTAGAGCGTCTGGCCGGCCACCCCCGCCTCCTGGGCGACGGCCTACCGCGCCGGGCCGCCGAGGCGCGGAAGGAGGAGAAGGACACGGCGGGCGTGAGCGGCTGACGGGCTCCGTTTGCCGTACGACCTCAGGGGTATCAGGCGCGCATGTTCGCCCCGTCTGACCTGGACGTGCTCGTGCCCACCAAGGACCGCGCGGGCGCGCTGGCCGTCACGTTGGCGGGCCTCGCGACGCAGACCGTGTCCGGGTTCCGCGTCGTGGTCTCGGACCAGTCGCACGAGCCGGTCGCCGACGACCCGCTGGTGGCGGCGCAGCTGCGGATCCTCGACCACCGCGACAGGCCGGCGGCCGTCCACCGCCACCTGCCCCCGCGGGGCATGGCGGAGCAACGCGCGTTCCTGCTCGGCCGGGCCGGGCGACGGCTGGCGCTCTACCTGGACGACGACGTATGGCTGGAGCCGGAGGCGATCGAGGTCCTGCTGGCCGCGATCGGCGAGCTGCGCTGCGGCTTCGTCGGCTACGCCCTGCACGGTCTGTCCTACCGCGACGACGTGCGCCCCGCCGAGCTCGCGCCGTACGAGGAGTGGACGGACGGCGTGCGGCCCGAGCGGGTGCGCCGGGAGTCGCCGGCCTGGCAGCGCCACACCCTGCACAACGCCTCCAATCCGCTGCACCTCGCCCGGAAACACCTCGGCTCGCCGGGTCCCCGGGAGTGGCGGCCGTACAAGGTGGCCTGGATCGGCGGCTGCGTGCTGTACGACCGGGAACGGCTGGCGGAGTGCGGCGGCTTCGACTTCTGGCGGTCGGTGCCGCCCCGGCACGCGGGTGAGGACGTCGTGGCGCAGCTGCGCGTCATGGAGAGGTACGGCGGCGCGGGCCTGCTGCCGAGCCGGGCCTACCACCTGGAGCTGCCCACGACGGTCACCGACCGCAGGGCCGAGTGCTACGACTACGTGTTCGAGACGGCATGGGCGCCCTGATCGAGGACGTGCGCCGCATCGCGGTGCTGCGGGCCAACGCCCTGGGCGACCTGGTCCTCGCGATGCCCGCCCTGGAGGCGCTCCGCCGGGCCTACCCGCGGGCCCGGCTGACCCTCCTCGGTATCCCCTGGCACGCCCGGTTCCTGGACGGCAGGCCGGGACCGGTCGACGACGTCATCGCCCTGCCGCCCATCTCCGGGGTGTCGTCGGCGGACAGCGGCCACAAGGCTCCGCGGAGCCTGTTCGAGGAGCTGCGCGAGCACCGGTTCGACCTCGCCGTGCAGATCCACGGCGGCGGGCGCAACTCCAACCCCTTCGTCAAGGCGATCGGCGCCCGGGTGACGGCCGGCCTGCGCACGCCGGACGCGGAACGGCTCGACCTGTGGGTGCCGTACGTCTACTACCAGCACGAGACGCTGCGCTACCTGGAGGTCGCCGCGCTGGTGGGCGGGACGGCCGAGGCGTACGAGCCGAGCATCGCCGTGACCGACGCCGACCGCGCCGAACTCGCCCGTGTGTACGGCGAGCCGCCGCCCGGTCTGGTCGCGCTGCATCCGGGGGCGAGCGACCCCCGGCGGCGCTGGCCGGCGCGCGCCTTCGCGGAGGCGGCCGACCGGCTCGGCCGCCCGGTCGTGATCACCGGAATCGAGAAGGAGCGGGAGGTGGTCGAGGAGGTCGCGGCGGCGATGCGGCGGCCCGCCGTCACGGCGGTCGGCACGCTCGGCATCGGCGGCCTCTCCGCGCTGTACGAGCGGTGCGACCTGGTCATCTCCAACGACACCGGCCCCCGCCACCTCGCCGCGGCGGTCGGGACGGCCACCGTCGGCGTCTTCTGGTGCGGCAACCTCATCAACGCCGGGCCCCTCACCCGCGCTCTCCACCGGCCGCTGGTCTCCTGGACCGCCCGGTGCCCGGTCTGCGGCGTCAGCGGACACGATCCCCGGGTGGGGCGGTGCCCCCACGACGAGTCGTGGGTGGCCGAGGTCCCGGTCGACGACGTGGTCGAGCAGGCCGAAGACCTGCTTCGTGGCCGCCGCGAGATTTGACGGGAGCAGACTCCTCCTCGGCGTACCCGCGGAGAGGAAGTCGCGTGAGAGACAACATCTGCCCCAAATGCTCGTCCGGCGCCGTCATGGCCGGAGTCGAGGTGCGCGACCGGGGCCCGAACGGGCCGCAGCCCCTTCGGGTGCGCGTCGAGGAGCCGCTGCCGGCCAAGGTCCCCTTCTTCTACGTCCAGGGTGAGGCACTCGGCACGATACGAGCGTGGATCTGCGCCTCCTGCGGCTTCACGGAGCTGTACACCGACAATCTGAACGCGCTCTACGAGGCGTATCGCAAGGGTGCGCCCTGACGACCAGCGGGATGCAAGGTCCCTCCAAGTCGCCCGCCCTAGGGTCGGCGGACATGAGAAAGAACCTCGTCATCGGCGGCCTGCTGGCATTCGTGATCGCCGGGAGCCTGCCGGCCGCCACGGCCGGGGCCGCCACGGCTTCGCTGATCCACTGGGGACCCGTGCAGTCCCGGAGCGGGCACCACGGATATGCCAAGGCCGATGTGTGGATCACCCGCTTCACCGCGGAGACCTTCGTCGTCTCGGGCACGCTGTACGACCGCGACGCGCACGGTGAGCACTGCGCCTACGTCCGGGCCCGCTTCCACTACGCCGGCGGCGGCACCGGGTGGGCCCTGCCGAAGACGACCTGCGCTCCGAAGAAGCCGATCCGGCTGTCGTCGGACGGCCGGATCACGCGGGTGGACGTCAAGGTCTGCGTGTACGACAGGGCTCGTCGTACGACCCTGAACTGCTACGCCGACGCCATCACCCCGGCCATCATCGCGAACTGGCCGCAATGACCGTACTCCCCGGGACGTAGCGGCCTACGGCGCTGATCCCACGGCGGTAGGACCGGGAGCCTCCCCGCGTGCGACGACGTCGACGGCCCACGGCGGCACCATCGAGACACCGCCAGGGGACGGACGGCGCCAGGCCCGCGTACTCCCCCAGCGGTAGCCGACGTGTCTCTCGACGAGGGACGACACCGCCGGCCACGTGGGACAGGATCCCCGTGACCCACAATCCGCTGACCGAAGGGAGCAAGAGCGTGCGCAAGGTCTACGCCGCTTTAGCGGGACTGCTGCTCGCCGCCACCGTGGTGCAGATGTACCTCGCGGCCGTCGGCGCGTTCGACAAACCCCAGGACGACTCCTCGTTCGCCCTGCACAGCATGAACGGCATGATGGTCATCCCGGTGCTGTCGCTGGTGGCCACCGCCGCCGCGGCGGCCGCCAAGGCGCCGGGACGCCAGATCGGGCTGACCGTCCTGCCCGTCGGGCTGATCATCGTGCAGGCGCTGATCGTCGCCCTCGGCGGCCTGTTCGACGACAGCACCGGCAACACGACGCCGCTCTCCCTGGCGATCCTCGGCCTGCACGCCATCAACGGCATGGCGGTCATGGGCGTCTGCGCCATGGTGTTCCGCAATGCGCGGCGGCTCGTGTCGGCCAAGCCCGCTCCGTCGGAGGCCGCCGCGGAGGGCCGTCCGGTTCGCGCCTCATGACGACCGACCGGCTCATGGCGCTCGACCTGCTCGTCTCGGTCCTGACCGCGGCGGCGTGGGTGGGCGCGGGCGTGGCCGCCGCGGCCCGCCGTCCGAGGGCGGCCGCGGCCCTGTTCGCGGTGGCTCTGGTCGCGTCCCTGGCCCGGATCTGGTCCGTCCTCGCGCTGGCCGGGGCCGGCTGGTGGTTCGTGCAGGAGAAGATCACCGTCGCCCTGCCGCTTCTCGTCGCGGCGGGCGCCGCGGCCACCGCACTCGCCGGGCCGCGCCTGCTCCGAGCCGTCCGGCGAGCGGACGCGGCTTCGCGGGACGCCGTCAGAGCTCCGGCGGTCGCGGTCCCGCTGCTCGGCGCCGGGTACGCCGCGGCGGCCGGGATCGTGCAGACCTTCCTGATCGGATACCCGGCGGATCCGGGCACCGCTCTCCTCCTCCTGGCCGTCGCCGCGGGGGCCGTCCTGGGGACCTGGAGAGCGATGAGCAGGCACGTCCCCGGGCTGCGGACGGCGACGGCGGCCACCGCCGTGGCGGCCGTGCTCGGAGCCACCCTCGCGTTCCTTCCCAGCGCGCAAACCACGGCAGAGGGCTCCGCCCCGGGAGGGACCGCCGCGATGGCCGCCACCGGCTCCACCTCCCACGATCACTTCGAATCGGGAGGATCCGCCTCCGTCATGGGAGGGGCGACCCGTCCGGTGACCGACCTGCGCGGCCCAGCCACACCTCCGCCGGGCGGCGCCGTGCGCCGGTTCGAGCTGACGGCCCGTACGGCGACCGTCACGCTGTCCTCGGGACGGAAGGTGTCGGCGTGGACCTTCAACGGCCAGGTCCCCGGGCCGCCGCTCACCGCGGTCCAGGGCGACCTCGTCGAGGTGCGGCTGCGCAACGCGGACATCGCGTCCGGGGTGACGCTGCACTGGCACGGCTACGACGTGCCCTCGGGAGAGGACGGCGTGCCCGGCCTCACCCAGGAGGCCGTGCCGCCCGGCGGGGAGTTCGTCTACCGGTTCGTCGCCGCCCAGGTGGGCACGTACTGGTATCACACCCACGAGGTGTCCGACCTCGGCGTCCGGATGGGGCTCTACGGCACGCTCGTCGTCACGCCGAAGGGGACGGCGGCCTCGGGACTTGACCTCACGCTGCCCGTGCACACTCTCGGCGGCGCGACGGTGACGGGTGATCGCGACCAGCCCCTGGTCCGGCAGGCCGCGCCCGGCACGCCCGTACGGCTGCGCCTGATCAACACCGACAACACGCCGCATCGGTTCACGCTGGCGGGCACGCCCTACCGGCTGGTGGCGGTGGACGGGACGGACCTGAACGGGCCGGGCACGCTCGGCCGCGTCGGCCTGCGACTCGCGGCGGGCGGCCGGTATGACCTCGCGTTCACGATGCCGTCAAACCCGGTGCTCCTGCGCGTCGACGACCGCACCGACTCCGTACGGCTCACCCCGGCGAGCACGGGCGACGGGTCCGCGGGCGCGACGGCGGCCGCTGATCCCGGCGCCGTTCCCGCCGCCGGCGGCCAGACGGCGGACTGGCCGGAGCTCGACCTCACCCGGTATGGCGCCCCCGCCCCCACGCCGTACACGTCCCGCAGCCGCTTCGACCGGGACTTCACGCTCGTCCTCGACAGGGGATTCGCGCTGACGAACGGGCGGCCGATGTACGCGCACACGGTGAACGGCGCCGCCTTCCCCGACATCCCCACCGAAGTGGTCAGGGATGGCGACCTGGTCCGGCTCACCGTGGTCAACCGCGGCCGGGACACCCACCCCTGGCACCTCCACGGCCATCGGGTGCTCGTGCTCTCGCGTGACGGCCGCTCCGTCACCGGCAGCCCTCTGTGGCTCGACACCTTCGACGTACAGCCCGGCCAGGTGTGGGAGGTCGCCTTCCGCGCCGCCAATCCGGGGCTGTGGATGAACCACTGCCACAACCTCAGCCACGCCGACCTGGGAATGATGCTGCACCTGGCGTACGAGGGAGTCACCACGCCCTTCCACGGCGCGCACAGCGGGTGAGTGAATCACCCTTTTTCCCCAGTGTGTCGAGTAAAAAATCCAGGCGGGAATTCAACCGAGGTGTAAACGCTCGGTAATCAGATCAGAACTTCGGGTAAGCACCACTGGCCCGGATCCCCCCGGCCGGGCGTGGGCGATGCCGACCGAAGGGAGAGATCGTGACAGTGGCGAAGAGCATCGTTCCCGCGCTGGCGGCGTGGGCCGCCACGGGGTGGTTCGTCGCAGGCCATCCCGCGCCGGCCCTCGCGGGCCAGGCCGGTTCCGACGCCGGGGGGCGCCTCACCTCGGGGATCGCGGCCGAGCCGGCGTCGGGGGTCCGGGGGCATCCCGCCTCGGGAGTCGCGACGGTCCGGCCGCCCGGCCCCGGCGAACCCACCGCCTCGGGACCTTATGGGCAGGTCGTGCACGAGGCCAGGCAGGGGCCCGGTGTCGTGTGCGCCTACCGGCTCCGGGGCGTGCGCAAGGGGGGCTTCCTCAACGTGCGCGAGAGCGCCGGCGTCCGCCACGCCCCCGTCGGCAAACTGCGGCCGGCCGACGGAGGCTTCTCCGGCGCCTGCACCGCCACCAACGGCTGGATCGCGGTGAAGACCGCCGCCGGGACCTCGGGTTTCGCCGCCGCCCGCTACCTCCACAGGCTCGACCTGAGCGGACGGCCCTCGCTCTCGTGCATCTACCGCCTCCGGCACGTGCGCGAGGGCAGCTTCCTCAACGTCCGCGAGGGCGCCGGCATCCGCCACGCCCGCGTCGGCAAGCTGCGGCCGGCCGGCGGGAACATCGCCGGAGCCTGCGACGCCACCCACGGCTGGGTGGCCGTCGACAGCGCCGACGGCATTCCCGGATGGGCCTCCGCCCACTACCTCCGCAGGATGTGACGTCCCGGGCCGAAAGGCCCGGGACGCGCCGGCCGGCACTCGCCGGACGCCGCGAAGCCGCGCTGTCCTCGTCCCCGGTGTCCCCCTGGCCGGGGACGGGGGCCGCCGGCCTCAGCCGAGGTCGGGGTGTGGGACGTAGCAGTCGAGCCGCATGAAGTCCTCGCTGGTCAGCAGCGTGTCCATGTCGCCGATGTGCCAGCCCGCGTCCAGCAGCAGGGCAAGCAGCGGATGCGTGCCGGGCACCGCCACGTGGACCAGCCCGGCGTCGGGGTGGGTGTTCGCCGCCTCCAGCACGATGTCGGCGCAGTCCTGCGGGGTCGCACCCCCGGCCGGCCCGATGACGACCTTGTCTCCGGCCGTCCTGACGAACGCGTAGCCCGAGCCGCTGACGTGCAGGGTCACACCGGGCAGCGCGGCATACCAGGTGAGCGTCGAGGTCCGGTCGCCACCCGAGACGTGGGCGTCCATGGCCGCCGCCGCGTGGACGTCCCCCTCCCCCGGCGCCGCCTGGTCGCTCTCCTGCCGCACAGGCCGGTCGCCGAGCGGCCTCCGCTTCAGGTAGAACAGCGGGCAGCGCGGGCGCATCCCGTTCCTGACGTACAGCGCGAGCGCCCTCTTGTCGTCCGACGCGAAGGTGACCTTGGGCGTGCCGCCCGGCAGCAGGCGGGACAGGATCGTGCGGCCCACCTTCGACGACTGGTGGTCCGGCAGGACGAACAGGTCTCCGAGGTGCGTGACCGTTCCCCGGCGCAGCGTGCCGCCGAACCCCACGATCGCGCCGTTCACCTCACCGACGAGCACCTCGCCGAACGCGCGTTCGGCGTCCACGAAGTCGGGCCGCTCCGGCCACAGGCTCAGGAGGCCGAAGTGGTCGGCGACGGCGCGAAGGCCGGGCATGTCGGCGTCGGCGGCGGGGCGGACGATCGGTTCCGCCATCGGTGCTCCCCCCTGCGAGTTCTCCCCTTGTTCCGATCACCTTAGGGCGCGTGCGGCGACCGTCGTGCTCGTGGCGCTCGGCCTGACGACGAATCGGGAGGGAGGCTTGGCGGGAACCGCCGCCGGACGAGCACCCGGCGGCCCAGGCCGACTGCCCGGGATCGCCGCGTTCGCCGTGCCGCTGGCGCTCCTGCCACCCGCCCTGCTGCTCGTCGTGTCGCAGATCCACCCGTCCTACCAGGACGGGGTGGGTGCGGGCGGCGGCGGCGCTGGCGCTGCCCGCTCTGATGCTGGGGGCGTCCCTGCCGGCCCAGGCCGCCGTCAGGCGGATCGACAGCCGCCCGGACGACCCGGCCGTGGCGCGGGTCAGCCCTTGACGGCCCCCGCGGTCAGGCCGCTGACGAGCTGGCGCTCGGCCACGGCGTAGAAGCCGAGGGCGGGCAGCATCGCGACCACGATGTAGGCCATGACCCGCGCGATGTCCGTCGCATACTGCCCCTGGAACTGCTGGACGCCCAGCGGGATGGTGAAGAAACTGTCGTCGCTGAACACCACGAGCGGCAGCATGAACTGGTTCCAGCTGTTCACGACCGCCAGCACGGAGACCGTGGCGATCGCGGGCCGCGCCATCGGCAGCAGGATCCGCCAGAAGAACCCGAACGGTGAGCACCCGTCGAGGATCGCCGCCTCCTCGATCTCTCCCGGGATGGCCCGGAAGAAGCCGCGCAGGATGATGATCGTCATCGGCATGCCGAAGGCCGCCTGCGGGAGGATCACACCGAGCGGGTTGTCGAGCAGCCCGAACATCCGCAGCAGCACGAACAACGGCAGGATCGCCACCGCGAACGGGAACATGAGCCCGGCGGCGAACATCGTGAACAGCGCCTCGCGCCCCCGGAAGGCGAAGCGTGCGAACACGAAGGCCGCCAGCGCGGACACCGCGACGACCACGAGCGTGGTCAGCACCGCGATGTAGGTGCTGTTCCAGAGCATGCGCCAGAACGACGCCGAGGCGAGGATGCCCGTGTAGTTCTCCGGCACCCAGGGGCTGGGCAGGCCCAGCGGGTTGCTCGAGAGCTGCCGGGTGGTCTTGAACCCGCCGATCACGGCGTACAGCAGCGGGACGCCGACGAACAACGCCGTGATCACGACGATCACGTGCAGAGAGATGCTGCGCAGCGGACCGCCCGATGTCGGGGACTGCCTGTGACGGTTGGCGCTCATCGCTGGTCTCGCAGCACGGTGGAGGCTCCTTCGAGGTCGCGGCGCATGACGTATCGCTGGTAGAAGAGCGCGAACACGAGGCTGATGAAGAACATCACCACGCTGATCGCACTCGCGTAGCCGACCTGGAAGCGTTTGAAGCCGAACTGGAACATCGTGACGGCCATGGTCTCGGAGGAGTGCGAGGGGCCTCCGCCGGTGATGATCCAGACCAGGTCGAACAGCTGGATCGCACCGATGACCGACAGGAACACGCTGATGCGGATCGTGGGCCCGAGCAGCGGCAGCGTGACGTAGCGGAAGACCTTCCACCCCGTCGCGCCGTCGATCTGGGCGGCCTCGGTGAGCTCCTTCGGGATGCCCTGACGCCCGGCGATGTACAAGATCATGTGGAAGCCGAAGTACTTCCAGGTCATGACGATGAACACCGACATCATGACCGTCGACGGGTCGGCGAACCAGTCGAGCTGGTCGATCCCGAACCAGCCGAGGATGTAGTTGGCCAGGCCGTCCGTGGGCGACAGGATCATCATGAACAGGACCGCGGTGATCGCCTCGGACAGCACGTACGGGGCGAAGAACAGCAGGCGGAAGAACGCCCGGCCGCGGATCTTCTGGTTGAGCAGCATGGCGATGCCCAGCGAGAGGGGAAGCTGGATCGCCACCGACAAGATGATCAGCAGCAGCCCGCGCCACAGGTCGCCCAGGAAGACCTCGTCGGCCAGTACGCGGGTGAAGTTCGCCATGCCGATGAAGTTCGTCGGCAGCCCGCGCATGCCGTTCCATTTGAACACGCTCGCGTAGAAGGCGAGCAGGATCGGCGCCACGACGAGCGCCAGGAAGAGCACGAGCGCGGGAAGCAGGAACAGAAGGATCGTGGTGAACCCCCGGAGCCTGCGGCTCCGGGGTCTCGTCGTCTTCACGCGACAGTTACTCCGACTTCGCGGTTTCCGTGATGGCCTGCGCCACCTGCTCGGGCGTCTTGGTTCCGCCGATCAGCTGGGCCACGGAGTCGTTGACCTCCTGACCGACGGCCGGCGGGTACGCCTGGTCGAGGTAGAGCTGGAACCCGGTGGCCCCGGCGAGGTTCTTGGCGACCACGCTCAGGTTCGGGTCGGTGACCGCGTCCTCCTCGCCCTTCAGCACCGGGAGCAGGCCCCCGGTCGCGACGGCCTTGCGGTGCTCGGTGCTGTCGGTGAGGAACTTCAGGAACTCGATGGCCTCCGCCGGGGCGTCGGCCCCGATCGCGAAGCCGCCGCCGCCGCCGAAGGCGTCGGTGACCGCGCCCTTGCCGCCGTCGACCGCCGGGAAGGGGAAGAAGCCGAGGTCGTCGCCGAGGCCCTTGCCGGCGTCCTTCTGGACCGCGGGCGCCCACTGGCCCATCAGCTCCATGGCGGCCTTGCCGTCGCCCATCGTCGCGGCCTGGCCGCCCGGGTCGCCGTACGTCGCGCCGAGGTAGCCCTTCTGGAACGGCTGGAGATCGGCCAGTTCCTTGAGCTTCTGCCCCGCCTGCACGAAGGCGGGACCCGTGAAGTCCTTGCTCTCACCGGCCTGCTTGAGGGCGTCGAGGCCGCCGATCCGCATGGCGAGGTAGGCCCAGTAGTAGTGGCCCGGCCACTTGTCCTTGCCGCCGAGCGCGATCGGGGTGACCCCGGCGGCCTTCAGCTTCTTGACGTCGTCGATGAGCTGCGACCAGGTCCCCGGAGGCTCGGCGATCCCGGCCTTCTTGAACAGCGCCTTGTTGTACCAGAAGCCCACCATGCCGATGTCGTCGGGAATGGCGTACTGCTTGTCCTCGACCTTGTACGCCGACAGCGCGGCGTCCGTGAACGTGCCGAGCCAGGAGCCGGCGTCGGAGGTGAGGTCCTTGACCAGGCCCGCGTCCACCTGCTGGGCGAGCACGCCGCCGCCCCAGGTCTGGAAGATGTCCGGCGCCTTGCCGGACTGGGTGAGCGTCGTCAGCTTCGCCTTGAACGCCTCGTTCTCGTAGGGAACGCTCTTGATCGTGATGTTCGGGTGCGCGGCCTGGAAATCCTTGATCGCCTGAGCGCCGTAGCTCTTCAGGGGTTCGGTGGTCCAGATGTTCCAGAACTCGACGGTCACCTTGCCGCCGGCTGAGCTCTTGCTCTCGCCGGCGTCGTTCCCGGTACTACCACATCCCCCGAGGACCAGTGCCGACGCCGCTAGGAGCGCCGCACCTCGCCGACTCAACTTCACGGTGGTTTCCCTTCTGGATTCCGACCGAAACTTTCGGCACTCGCCCGATAGTTTCTGCGATGGGGCCGAGGTTACAGGGGGGTTAGGTTCATATCAACGGCTGTTGTGCACCTGTTACGCATGGTCGACGGCGAAGGAAAGTACGGCCGGTCCACGAGGCCCAAAAGGGACGGATGGGGAGCAATCAGGCGGCATTAACGGGCGGCCGAAACCGAACGGGCGCCCGCTCGGGCGCGGGCCGCGCGCGAACCGAGGTACGCAAACGCCACCCTGCCACGAAACGTAAATCGTACGCAACGGTAGAAAAGCCGCGCACGCCAAGAAACCCGGACACTCCCGGGTGAGGAGCCGGCGAAAGCGTCAGCGGGTGGCGGCGGTCGGGCGCTTGCCGTACGCGTGCTTGACGAGCTCGATCAGGACTTCCTTGCCCGACTCCCGCTTGCGCGCGTCGCAGAGCATGATCGGCACGTCCTGGCCGAGGTTGAGCGCGAGCTTGACCTCGTCCAGATCGAAGACCGGGGCGCCCTCGAAGCAGTTGACCGCGACGACGAAGGGCGTGCCGCGCCGCTCGAAATAGTCGACGGAGGGGAAGCAGTCGGCGAGCCTGCGGGTGTCGGCCAGCACGACCGCACCGAGCGCTCCCCGGGCGAGCTCGTCCCAGACGAACCAGAACCGCTCCTGGCCGGGGGTGCCGAAGAGATAGAGGACGAAGTCCTGCCCGATGCTGATGCGGCCGAAGTCCATGGCGACCGTGGTGGTCGCCTTCGCCTCGACCCCGGACAGGTCGTCCACGCCGACGCTGCGGTCGGTCAGCGTCTCCTCCGTGCGCAGCGGCCGGATCTCCGACACCGCGCCGACCATCGTGGTCTTGCCCACCCCGAAGCCTCCGGCGATCAGCAACTTGATCGCCGTGGGCATCTTCGGCGGGTTCTTCGCCGAATCAGAGCGCCCGAAGGCCATCGAGCACCGCCTTGTACATCCGCTCGTCGAGCACGTCCATCTCCGGTTGGGGCTGCTGCACGGCCACGAAGCCCCGGTCGAACAGGTCGCCGAGGAGGACCCGGACGATCCCGGCCGGCAGGTCCAGATGGGCCGCGATCTCCGCGACCGACAGCGGCCTGCGGCACAGCCGCACGATCGCCTGATGCTCGGGGTCCAGCCCGATCTCGGCTCCCGTGGTGGGCCGGATGGTGACCGCGAGCGAGATGAGGTCGAAGCGGTCCTGCGCCTCCGTACGGCCGCGTGCGATCACGTATGGCCGGATGGTCGGCGCGTCGAGTAAGCGCTCCTCGTCCGGGCCCCACTCGGCGTTCACCGGCGAACCTCGCTCCCGGTGGCCCGGTCCAGCGCGGCCCGGTCGATCGTGGTCCGGGCGGGCGAGGTGAGGTACTGCCCGACGCGCACGACGAGCATAGCCATCTCGTACGCCACCAGGCCGACGTCGGCGTCTCCCGAGCAGAGCACGGCCAGGCAGGCGCCCTGGCCCGCCACGGTCACGAGCAGGTAGGCCGACTTCATCTCCACGATGGTCTGCCGTATGGACCCGCCCTGGAAGCGCTCGCCGACTCCGCGCGCCAGGCTCTGCAGGCCGGAGGCGACGGCGGACAGGTGCTCGGCGTCCTCCACGCGAAGTCCCTGCGAGCCGGCCAGCAGCAGGCCGTCGGTGGACAGCACGATGCCGTGCTCGACCTCGCGGACCCGCGCGACGAGATCGTCGAGCAGCCACGCGAGGTCCGCGGAGGCCCCGGTCTTCTGCGTCACAGGTTGTCCTCCTCGTCACTCAGCAGCTTCGCGGCCTCGGATCTGCCGCGCCTCGTCCCCGACTGGAACGAGCCCATGATCTTGCGGATGTCGTCCGGCGATCGATCCTCCCGGTCCTCCGCCTCGTCCGCGTTCCTCGACTCCTCGGCGAGCGCGGGGGCGAGGTTGGCCTGCGGCACCCGGAAGGGCAAGCCTGACGGGGTGAACCCGGCCGAAGGCTCAGGCCTGTCCGGATCCGCGCCGCCGGGTGGTGGGACGCTCTGCACGGGCCTGGGCGGCTCGGGAGCCCTCGGCACGGGAACCACCTCCTGAACTGGTTCGGGCGCGCCGACCAGCGCGATCCTCCGGGAGCCGGGCTCCCGCCGCGGGAGGCCGGAAGCGGTCTCCTCCCCGGGCAGCTCCTCCCCGCCCTCGATGACGAGGTCGCGCGGCAGCAGCACGACCGCGGTCGTCCCGCCGTACGGCGACGCCTTGAGCGACACCCGGATCCCGTGCCGTTCGGCCAGGCGGCTGACGACGTACAGGCCGAGCCGGGCGGTGCTCGACAGGTTGAACTCGGGCGGGTCGGCGATCCGCTGGTTGGTCGCCTCCAGGTCCTCGGCGCTCATCCCGAGGCCGCGGTCCTCGATCTCGATCGCGTAGCCGCTGGCCACCGCCTGGCCGCCCACCTGCACCATCGTGTACGGCGGGGAGAACGACACCGCGTTCTCGATCAGCTCGGCGAGCAGATGGATGACGTCGCCCACCGCGCGTCCGATGAGCGCGGTCTCCCCCATCGGCATCACGGTGACGCGGGTGTAGTCCTCGACCTCGGCCAGCGCGCCGCGTACGACGTCGACCATCGGCACCGAGCGCCGCCAGGCACGGGCGGGGGACGCCCCGGACAGGACGATGAGGTTCTCGGCGTTGCGGCGCATACGGGTGGCGAGGTGGTCGATGCGGAACAGGTCCTTCAGCTCCGCCGGGTCCGACTCGCGCCGCTCCATCACGTCGAGCAGCGTGAGCTGGCGGTGCACCAGCGACTGCGTACGCCGCGCGAGGCTGAGCAGGATGTCGCGGATGCTCTGCCGGAGCTGGGCCTCCTCGACGGCGGTGCGGATGGCGGTCTCCTGCACGGTGTTGAACGCCGCGCCCACCTGGCCGATGACGTCGGGTCCGAAGTCGAGCGGCGGCGCCTCGGCCTTGACGTCGACCTTCTCGCCCTGGGCGAGGCGGGCGACCACTCCGGGCAGCCGCTCGTTGGCCAGTTCGAGCGCGGCCTCGCGCAGCTTCTCCAGCTGACGCACCAGGGCCCGGGCCGTGGTGACCGACAGGACGATCGACGCGATGACCGCCACGAGGCCGAGCACGCCGGCCAGCAGGAGGCGGGCGACGACCGCGACGGCGACCGGGATGGTCCGTTCGACCAGACGGTCACCGGCATCCAGGACCGTCTTCTGCAACTGGGCCAGGGCCGGTTCGGTCGCCGATCTCCACTGCTCCGCGCCGATCGGTGGCAGCCCCCCGGGCCGGGTGCTCTCCATGACGGTCTCTTCGAGCATCCGCAGGCGGGCGAAGGTCTGGCTCCGCTCCAGGCGGTCGAAGACGGCACGGTCGGCGTCGGGCAGCGCCTGCACGGCCTCGCTGCGGTGGAAGCGCTGGGCACCGACGATCTGGGAGAAGCGGGCGCGCTCCGACACCGTCAGCCGTCCCGACGACAGAGCGCCGGCAAGCAGGGCGTCCTCCTCCGAGAGCAGTTCCCGCGCCTGGCTCAGCTCGATGAGCGCCCGCGTGTCCTCGGCGACACCCTCGTCGTCCAGGGTGGCCAGGGCGTCGTACGTGCGATAGACCGAGTCGATGACGGTGGTGTAGCCGTCGAACGACTTGACGCGATCCATCTGCCCGCCGTCGACGAGACCGCGGTTCTTGCGCAGACCGTCCAGCTGGCGGATCATCTCGTCGATGCGCCGCTGAAGCACCTCGTCCGCGGCGAACTGCACGTCACCGCCTTTGGAGAGGCGGCGGAAGTCGGCGGCCGCGGCGTCGGTGCGCACGCGCTGGGCCGTCAGGGCGGCGCGGTCGGCGGACGAGGACTGAGCCAGGACGACGGCCGTCAACCGCCTCTCCTGCTGCAACTCGACCAGGAGCGTTTCGCTGGGCTGAGCCACTCCCTTGTCGTAGACCGCGACCCAGACGAGATTCAGACCCTCCCGTAGCGTCACCCACGCGGCGAACGCCCACAGCGCGGCAAGGGACACCAGCAATGCCGTCACCTTGGTCCGCACCCTGGAATTACGGAAGCGCATGAGACCACCTTGCGAAATCGGCGATACGCGAGGTTTTCGCGACGATTAACACTCGCACGACGTCATGGGTCGCAAGCGCTGCTCACCCCACACCCGCGCTATATCTCGGCCACCTTAGCAAAGGCGACGAAAAGCCCTCAAGTCGGGAATATAGTGGCGAAAAGGTCCACTTTTCCGAATTCGACGGATTTCCCGTGCCGAGATCATACTTGACTGATGGGCCTCACACCAAGTGATCGGGACTGTGCGAGATGGATCGCGGCGAGGACGGCCGCACGGACGACCGCCAGCGGCCGGTAGAGGTCCTTGTCGTGCCACAGCGGCGGCCCTTCGGCGACGTCCGCGACCCGAAGCAGGTAGGCGTACCCGCGCGCCGCCGCGTCCCGTACGCGTTCCCCGCTTCCGGCGAACATCAGGAGCTGCAGGGCGTAGGCCGTCTCCTCCGCCGTACCGGTCCACCGGCCCCATGACCCGTCCTCGCGCTGGGTGTCCAGCACCCATTCGACCGCGGCACGCACTGCCGGCACCGCTCCGGGGCCGCCGAACTCGTGCAGCGCGAGGGAGCATGACACGGTCGCGTAGT
Source organism: Microbispora catharanthi (assembly GCF_006334915.2). Classification (GTDB taxonomy): domain Bacteria; phylum Actinomycetota; class Actinomycetes; order Streptosporangiales; family Streptosporangiaceae; genus Microbispora; species Microbispora catharanthi. The sequence continues at coordinate 108,892 of NZ_VDMA02000020.1, read as the reverse complement.
AGGGCGAGGCATGCCAGCGGTCGTCCCAGCTTCCGTCCTCCCGCTGCCGCTCAAGCAACCAGGCCGACAGTTTGCCGATCGCCGGGGCGTACCGCGCCGACTCGGCCGGCCGCACCGCGACGTACTGGCCGAAGGTGTCCAGCACGTGAGCGTTCACGCTGACCGAGGAGCCCTCCTCACCCTGCCAGGTGCAAAAGTGCGTCGGCGTCTCGAAGGCCCACAGGCTGTCCGGCTCGTACGGTACGCCGAGCAGCGCCAGCGCGTACAGCGCGACCGAGGTGGTGTCGGCGTCGGGTGGCAGGCCCGCGCCGGCGGGCGTGCCCTCGGGGCCGATCGCCGCGCGAAGGTCGGCCAGCATCTCGGGCGGCACGTCGAAGGGAATGCCCGCCCGGGCGAGCCAGCTCAGCACCCAGCCGCGCTCGAACACGGTGATCGGCAGCCCCACCGGCACCGGGCCGCCGTGCCTGCGCACGATGGCCTCCAGGTGCCAGCGGACGGGATGCCCGGGCTCGCTCGGCCCCCTGTCTCCCAGCCACGCCGCGCTCGCCGCCGGCGAGGCGCCGACCGTGCCGATCTCGGTCACGTGGACCACGGCCGCCCCGTTGGCCGCGTCACCGGCGATCTCCAGCGCGTGCAGGAGCTTCTGTGGGATCTCCGCCTCCGATGCCAGCCAGGCGCGGACCGCCTTCAGCGGTGCGGCGCTCATCCCCGCGGGCAGCGCCAGGGCGGCGCTCATCCCGTTCTCCTCGATGTGCTCGTTGATCAGCGTGACCAGGGACGGGACAATCAGTTCGATGGCCGGCATGTCGGGCAGCGACATCCGCGCGCCGCTGAGGCAGCGCGACAGCCGCCGCAGCCCGCGCGCCGCAGCCTCCCGCAACGTCTCTTCGTCCACGCCGGCGTCGTCGCCCCGGCGCAGCACCGACAGGAGGGCCTCGGTCGCGCTGAGGCTGGGCACGAGCCCGTAGCCGTCCGGGGCTCCCCAGCCGCCGTCGCTGCGCTGAGTGTCGATCAGCCAGCGCACGCGCTCGCCGTGCCCGGTGAGCCAGGGTGCCAACGTCACCAGACGGCCGGTCTCGTAGACGGACGGCGAGACCTGTCCCCAGGGCATCGACATCAGCCCGAGCACCAGGTCCTGAGCCGCACCAGTGACGTCGATGGCCGCCTGCGGGGCAAGGTCGTTCACGCTCAAAGTCCGCCCCAGTAGTCCGCGAGCCCGTAGAAGCCCGTGCTGTAACCGATCTGCCGTTCGAGGTACGCCGACTCGTCGGGACGGGTTGCCCACAGCGGCTCGAGCATGGCGTGGCATTCGCCGGTGAGGGCGGCGACGCGCGCGACCACCTCGTCCCGGGACACGCCGAGCATGAGGGCGTTCAGGTCCCCCCAGCCGACGTCGCGTTCGTACGTCGCGAGGTCGTTGAGCAGGCGCAGCACGCGCTGGACGGCGCCGCTCGCCCGGAGCAGTTCGTCCAGGTGGGGAACGAGGAGCGGATCGCCGGAGTGGATCCAGTGCCCGACGTTGACCAGGGTGGAGCCGAAGTTGTCGGCGTTGCCGAGATACTCCTCGAACGTCGGCAGCGCGGGCTCGCCGCCCTGCTTCCACTCCCACTCGCGCGCCATGGCGCCGAGCATGCGTTCGAGCTCGGCGCGCCAGACCGCGTGGAGGCTCGGGAACAGCGGGGACGCGGCGAGGTCGTCGCGGATGACGGCGAGGAACCGGGTGAGCGACGTGTCCGGGACGGCCCCGCGGCCGTCCGCCACCGCGAGGCAGCCCCGCACGATCTCGTCGATCTCTTCATGCGAGGCGGCCTCATGGTCGATCAGCCAGTCGACCGCGAAGATCCACAAGGACGTGCGGTTGGCGATCCTGAGCTGCTCCGCGGCCGCCCACGGAGAGCCGAACGCGTTGGCGAGGGAGACCGTGGCGAACAGCGTCGCGTCGAACGGCCCGGCCGAGAACAGCTCGGGGAATGCCTGCACGCATTCCTGCAGGTCTCGCTGGCAGCGCGCGGCGAGAGCGCTGGTCCTGCCACTTGCGGCCGCCGCCGCCAGGTGCGCGGCGTCGCGGCTTCGTGCCATGCTCATGCCGTGGCGCCCCCGGCGAGGGGGACCAGGCGCACCTCGACCAGCTCCTTGGGCCGCAGCGACGCCGCCGGGAACGGCGTGAGCGGGCGGGGAGCGCGCACCTGCGGGCGGAAGCGGGCCAGGAGGCCGGCCACCATCAGCGGCGCCTCCGCGTAGAAGAGGTGCTGGCCGATGCAGACGTGCGGACCCCCGCCGAACGGGAAGTAGGCGTACCGGTGCCGGCGTTCCTGGCCGCCCCCCTCGGCGAACCGCTCCGGGTCGAACTCCTCGGGACGGTCCCAGAACCCCTCGAGACGATGGGTGGCGAAAGGGCTGATCAACAGCGTGGAACCGGCCTCGATCGGCACATCGCCGAGCCGGCTCGGTTTCGCCGCCATCCGGGGCAGGATCCAGCCCGGCGGGTACAGCCGCAGCAGTTCGCTGAACACCGTCTTCATGTACGTGAGCCGGGGCAGGCACTCCGCGTCCACCGGCCCGCGTCCGACCACGGTCTCCACTTCCTCGTACATCCGGGCGGCGACCTCGGGATGGTCGTGGAGGGTCGGCCACAGCCAGGTCAGCGCCACCGCCGTCGTCTCCACGGACGCGCCGTAGATGCTGACGAGGTCGTCCCTGATCCGCCGTTCCGCCGCCGCGTCCTCCTCGTCGCGGCGGGCGCGGGCGAGCGCCGAGATGATGTCGTTGCCGTCCCCCGGCTCCCTGCGGGCCTGCCTGACCAGTGGCATCACGACCTCGTCGATCGTCTTCACCGCTCGCATGAAGGCTCGGTCTCCCGGCAACGGGATCCAGTCCGGCGCGAACGGCAGCAGCAGCCGGGAGGCGAACGAGGTCGCCGCGATCCCGTACGCCGGGCCGAGCCGCTCGGCGTCCGAGAGCGAGATCTTGCTGCCGAACAGGACGCGGATGACGGTCTTGCTCACGAGGCGGCTCATCTCCTCGTAGATGTCGATCCACCGCCCCGCCCGCGCGTACGGCTCCCACGCCGTGAGGCCCTCATTGATCGTCTCGGCCATGTCCCGGGTCAGGCTCGCGACGTATCTGGTGGTGAAGAGGGGCTGCATGATCCGCCGGGCGGACTCCCAGTCAGGGCCGTCGCTGATGATGCTCCTGCCGGCGAGCCGTTCCACCGGCTTCCACAACATCCCCTCGCGCGGATGGTTCTCCCAGTCATGGCGCAGGACGTGCTGGACATGGTCCGGATGGCTCACCAGGTAGGGACGGAACGGCCCGAGATTGAACCGGACGACCTCACCGCGCGCCTGCCGGGCGAAGCCGGCGAGCGCGTTGACGGGATCCCGCAGCAGAGGACGAAGGGTCCGGCGCAACGGCAGGGCGGAACGCCTCGCGACCCGGTGGATGTCGATCGCCTCGGAGGTCACGGCCGTCTCCCTCTCGCGGTACCCGTGTGGCCGGACGCCCCTCGCCAGGGCCTCGTCCAGCGACCACACCGAACATCACTCGCGGAGTATCACATGATCCGGTCGAAATGATCAAGATTCCGGCCTAGTGATACTTTTGTAGGCATTAGTCACCAGTTGAGACGTGAGTGGCGTTTAGGTTCCTGGCCAGGGCTGAGTTGCCGCACCGTGGCCGCACCGTGGGGAGCGAAAACAAAAGGGCCGGGCCTCCACGGCCCGGCCCTTCACGACGCGTCGTCAGGAGTGGCTGGTCACCAGCAGCGCGATGCCCACGAGGATGACGATGGGGATCAGCCACACCACGACCTCGCCGAGGAACTCCTTGTACATGGGGACCGAATCCTCTCGGTGACGTGCGGAAAGTTAATCCCGAGCAGCATATTCGCTCGTGCCCGGCGGCGGAACACGGCACCGTTCAGTGGCGTCGGACGGCAGGGGCTCCTGCGCCTGCGGAGACCGCACGCGCCGGAAGCGGCGCTCGCCCGCGCCGCAAGTCATCGGGTGAAACGTACATACATCCCCGCTGGTCAGGGCTTTTTCCGTGCCTCGCCCCTGGGCCGGGCGGCGGGCCGCTCTCTACCATCGCGCCGGACGGCACGAGGGAGAGACGCGATGTCGAAGAGAAGTGCGGTGATGGCCGCCCTGCTCGTGGTGCTCGGGCTGCTCGTCGCCCGCCCCGCCGAGGCGGCCGCGGTGCGGATCATGCCCCTGGGCGACTCGATCACCGGATCGCCCGGCTGCTGGCGGGCCCTGCTGTGGAACAAGCTGCAGAACGGCGGCTTCACCGACATCGACATGGTGGGGACGCTGCCCGCCCAGGGGTGCGGGGTGCCGTACGACGGCGACAACGAGGGCCACGGCGGCTTCCTCGTCACGAACGTCGCCGACCAGAACCAACTCCCGGCCTGGCTCTCGGCGACCCGTCCCGACATCGTGATGATGCACTTCGGCACCAACGACGTGTGGAGCAACAAGCCGACCGACACGATCCTCGCGGCGTACGGCAAGCTCGTGGACCAGATGCGGGCGAGCAACCCGAACATGAAGATCCTGGTCGCCCAGATCATCCCGATGAACCCGAGCACCTGCCCCGAGTGCGCCCAGCGGGCCGTCGCCCTGAACAGCGCGATCCCGGGCTGGGCCGCCTCGAAGACCACGGCGGCCTCCCCGATCGTGGTCGTCGACCAGTGGACCGGCTTCAGCACGAGCACGGACACCTACGACGGCGTGCACCCCAGCGACAGCGGCAACCAGAAGATGGCGGACAAGTGGTATCCCGCCCTGTCGGCCCTGCTCGGCGGCGCGCAGCCGTCCCCCAGCCCGAGTCACAGCCCCAGTCCGAGTCACAGCCCCAGCCCCTCGCCGACCCGGTGGCCCTCTCCGTCGCCCTCCCCCTCCCCCTCGCCCTCGTCCGGCCCCTCGGGCTGCGGCGCGACCTACACGATCACCAACCAGTGGGGCGGCGGCTTCCAGGGTGAGGTCACGGTCAAGAACACGGGCACCGCTCCCATCAGCGGCTGGACCGTGACCTGGACCTTCGCCGGCGGACAGCAGGTGACCCAGGCGTGGGGCGGCAAGGCCACGCAGAGCGGGGCGAGCGTGACCGTGAAGAACGAGAGCTGGAACGGCTCCCTCGGCGCCGGCGCGAGCACCACCTTCGGCTTCATCGCCTCCTGGGACGCCGCCAACCCCGCCCCCACGCCCGCCTGCGCGGCCGCCTGACCTCGATCGGGCCGGGCCTGCTATCGGCGCGGTCGGCCCGCCCGGCAGGCGTGCGTCCCCCGGTGTCCCCCGATGCCCCCTATGCGGGCCCGGGGGACGCGCGCTTACGGCCCGATGCACGTGTTCCGAACTGTTCGTGACAGCCGCCGTCTCGCGGCCGCCCACCGTGTTCCCTGGGACAAGTGATCCCCTCTGACCGGCCGTGGCCGGATATCGACGTGGTCGGCGCCGCCGTCCGCGACCCCGTCACCGTGTACGGCGGCACCGGCTCTGTGCGCGAACTCGCCCACGAAGGCAACCGCGTCCCCGACGTCGCCGCCCTCGACGCCCGCCGCCTCGTGGTCGCCTGGCGGGCCGGGGCCGCCGACCCGGTGGACCCCTCCCCCACCGACCAGGGCGCGATCATGTACGCCCGGTCCGGGGACGGCGGCCGCACCTGGACCACCGGCACGCTCGCGGCGGCCACCCCCACCCATCGCTACCACTACGTGGTGTTCCTCAAGGACGGCGACGCGCTGCTGGCGCTGCTCGGCCGGATCACGATCGCGGCCGACCGCGACGCCGAGGGGAACGTCGACGGCTTCCCGGTGACGATGGTCGCCAGGAGGAGCACCGACGGCGGCCGCACCTGGGCCGATCATCCCGTCTCCGTCGCCGTTCCGTCCAACTCCCGGGGGGTCGTCGTGGCCGGCAAACCCCTCAGCTATGAGGGCGTCTGGCTGGTGCCGTACTGGCAGGCGGCGGGTGGCACCACCAGGGCGGGCGTGCTGCGCTCGGCCGACCTGGTCACCTGGACGCCGGGCGCCCTGGCGGACAATCCGCCCGGCCTGTCCGTCGAGGAGCCGCAGGTCGTCGTGTCACAGGACGACCCGCGCACCCTGCTCATGGTCGCGCGCACGCTGCGCGGCGGCACCGCGGCGGACAAGGACGCCCACTACCGCACCCACGCCGCGTACGCCGCGACCGCGACCAGCACCGACGGCGGGCTGACCTGGTCCGCCTTCGCCGTGGACCCCGAGCTGCCGAACTACTACGTCAAGACCTTCTTCACAAAGGACTCCCTCGATCGCTACCTGACCGTCTACAACACCCTGGCCGGGCCGTTCACCGGCCCGGCGTCCGCCAAGCCCGACCAGTATCGCGAGGTCCTCCACTACAAGGTCAGACGTCCGGGTACGCCCTGGGGCCCGGGGCGGCTCTTCGCCGACGGCAGGCGGCTCACCCAGAACGCGGCCCGCGGCTGGGACGTCTACGCGTCGGCCGACGAGTACGAGCCGGGCCGGTTCTTCGTCGTCTGGGAGCACAATCAGGTCGAGATCAAGCTCGCCCGCCTCGACCTGGCCGACGTCTTCACCGGGGTCGCCCCCGGCTGGGGCGGGTGGACCGTGAGCGGCGGCGCCGAAGTCATCGGGTCATTCGGCGAAGGCGGCCCGGCTTCGGGAGGCTCCTCCCCCGATGACACCCGCGGTCTCCGCCTGACCTCCGGGCGGATCAGCCGCCCGTACGGACCGCCTGAGGGCTTCGTCCTGACCTTCCACGGCAGGGTGACACGCTTCCCGGGCTCCGGCGACGGCCTGGCGATCGAGGTGAACACGGGCGCGCGCCTCCTCAGGATGGCCGTACGGCCCGACGGCCCGCACGCCCTGACGGCGGGCGGATGGGTGCCCGTCCCCGGGGTGGGAGACCGGTGGCGGGTGATCGTCGACGCGGCGGGCACCGCGACCGCGCAGGCCGTCCCCCCGGCCGGCCCGCCCGGAGCGGGGTGGACGGTCCCGGCGGCGGACGGCTCGCCGGGCGTGTCGGTCGGCGGCGACGGGGAGGCCGTGCTGGAGCTGGTCGAGGTGACCGACCACGTGGCGGGCGGCTCCTGGACGGGATGGACACTCGACCGGGGGGCGACACTCACGGACGGCGGCCTGCGCCTGCGCAGCGCCACGAGCGGGGTCGTCTCGGCCGTGCTGCCCCTCGACGTGACCAGGGCGTGCGACTTCACCGTGGAGTTCCGGGGCCGGGTGATCGACGACAGCGCCCTGGACCCGCGGACCGGACGAGGGGTCAGCCTCGGGACGAAGGTCGCCAACGGCGCCCGGCGGCTCATGCTGACGGTGCAGCGGGGCGGCGTGTGGACGATGACGAAGGGATCCGGCACCTGGGAGAGGGTCCTCACGCTCCCCGAGGCCGGGAGACCCGCCACCTGGAAGGTGACCGTGGACAGCGCCGGAGTGGCCCGCCTGCACCGCGACGGCGCGGACACGGGCGCGACCTGGGTGGTGCCGGACAGCAGGGAGACGCCGCAGGTCGCGCACTGGGTGGCGGGGACGACGGGCGGCAACGCGGCCGAGGCTCACATCGACTGGACCCTGGTCACGGCCACCCTCGGCACCCGTTCGCCCCGGACCGGCTCTGTCATCGGTAGCCGGTGACGTCGGCGGGGCGGCCGGGGTCCTGGACCTCCACGAGATATCGCCAGCAGTCGGGGCGGCTGCCGTCCACGTCGGTGAAGCCGTACACCTGGGCCAGTTGGCCGCTGGACAGCGACTGCCCGTTCCAGCGGCTCACCTCCGGGTCGGCGGCCAGGGCCGCCACCGCGCGTCCGACGAAGGCCGGGGTCTCGGAGATGGCGAAATGCGGCACATTGGCCAGCGCGTCGCGCCAGTTGGCCTCCGTCACCCCGAAGTGCTCCAGCATGAGCTCAGAACGCAGCCAGCCCGGGGTGAGCGACACCGCGGTCGCGCCGTGCGGCGCCAGCTCCTTGGCCTGGGCGAACGCCATGCGGTTCACGGACGTCTTCGCGAGGTCGTAGAAGAACGAGACGCGGTAGTTGGCCGCGTTGTACTCCGCCGTGCCGTCGGTGACCTCGACCACCAGACCACCCGGCTTGCGGATCAGCAGCGGCAGCGCGTAATGGCTGGTGATGATGTGCGTGTCGATCGCCAGCCGCAGGATGCGCAGGCCGTCGTCGAGCGAGTGCTCCCAGAGCCGGTCGTTCCAGCTGAACAGCAGCTCGCCGCCCCAGATGTCGTTGACCAGCACGTCGAGCGCGCCCTGCTCGGCGTCGATCCGCTCCACGAGGGCCCGCACCTGCTCACGGTCGAGGTGGTCGACCGGCACCGCGATCCCCCGCCCGCCGGCGGCGGTCACCAGCTCGGCCGTCTCCTCGATCGTCTCCGGCCGGTTCATCTCCGAGCGCCGCTCGCGGGTGCTGCGGCCGGTCACGTAGACCGTCGCCCCCGCCGCGCCCAGCTGGACCGCGATGCCGCGCCCCGCGCCCCGGGTCGCTCCGGCGACCAGTGCGACCTTCCCTGTCAGGCTGCTCGTCATGAGACGGCATGGTGGCACACGCCACCGACAAAAACCGGGCCCTGCGGCTTGGCCGCGATCCCTGGGGGCAGCGCGTGCTTTCAGCTAGGGTGCTGATCGCGATTCCGGAGGAGGACGGCATGAGCGAATATGCGGCGACTTTTCAACTTATTGACACTGACGGGGACGGGCGGATCTCCGCCGAGGAGCTCGTACGCCTGATGGAGGTGCTCGGCCGGCCGCTCACACCGCAGGGAGCGCAGGGCGCGATCGACAGGGTCGACGCCGACCGCGACGGCCTGATCGATCTGGAGGAGTTCGGCGCCTGGCTGAGCAGCGCCGAGCAGCGCTGAGCAGCGTTCAGCGGGCGTTGAGCGGGCGTTGAGCGAACGCTGAAAGGCGACGACGAGTTCTGGGGCGCGGTGCCGGCGGGCGTCGCGAGGCTGCTGCGTCCCCGCATCGGCGACGTCGCGGACCGGATGATCAAGGAGATCCAGCGGCGGGTGCCCGAATACGCCCGCCCGGAGGACGAGATCTACATCAAGGTCCTGCGGCTGTCGGTCAACCAGGCGCTGCGGGGGTTCCTGGAACGCATCGAGAACCCGCGGGCGCCGTGGGACCCCGAGGTCTTCCGGACGATCGGCAGGGGCGAGGCCGCCGAGGGGCGCGACCTCGAGCCCTTCCAGACCGCGATGCGGCTGGGCGCGCGGGTGGCGTGGCGGCGGCTCACCGAACAGTCCGAGCAGCTCGGCCTCGACCCGCGGACGCTGTACGACCTGGGCGAGGCCATCTTCGTCTACCTCGACCAGCTCGCCGACGCGGCCGCGGAGGGCTTCGCCGAGGCGCGGGCGCACGCGGCAGGCGAGATGGAGCGCCGTCGCCGGCGGCTGCTCGACCTGCTGCTCACCCGTCCCGCGGCCTCGCCGGAGGCCGTCGCCGACGTGGCCAGGGCGGCCGGCTGGCGGCTTCCCCGCACGGTCGCCGGGGTGGCCCTGGAGGAACGCGACGGCGGTTCTCCCCTGCCGGTGCTGCCACCGGACGTGCTGACCGGGCTCGACCGCAACGTCCCGTGTCTCGTGGTGCCGGACCCCGGCGGCCCCGGGCGGGTGCAGGCGCTGGAGAACGCCCTGCGCGGCTGGCGGGCGGCGATCGGCCCCGCCGTGCCGCTCGCCGCCGCCGCGAACTCGCTCGGCTGGGCCAGGGAGGCCCTCGACCTCGGCACCCGCGGCGTCCTGCCCCGGCGGGGACTGCTGCGCTGCGCCGACCACATGGCCACGCTGGTCGTCTTCAAGGACGAGGACCTGGTGTCCGCCCTGGCGGAGGTGCGCCTCGCGCCCCTCGCCCACCTGCGCCAGAGCCAGCAGGACCGCCTGGCCGAGACCCTGCTCGCCTGGCTGCGTCACGGCAGGGGCGTCGCCGAGGTCGCCGCGGCGCTCCACGTCCACCCGCAGACCGTGCGGTATCGCCTGCGCCAGATCGAGCAGCTGTACGGCGACGCGCTCGCCGACCCCGACGTCCGGTTCGAGCTGGAGATCGTCCTGCGCGCCCGCCAGGCCCGCCAGGACCCGCCCGGCTAGTCCTCCCTACGGGATGGTGCCGCCGCTGGTGCGCAGGCCCCGGGCCGCCGGCCGCTCGTGCAGGCCGAACCGCGCCTCCGGCTCCCGCGCGCCGTCGAGGATCTCCGCCACGTGTCCGGCCAGGGCCGGGGCGTGCTTGAAGCCGTGCCCGGACTCGCCGCCGAGCAGCCAGACGCCGTCCTCGATCTCGGCGATGATCCACTCGGCGTCCCTGGTCAGCGCGTACTGGCAGACCTGGCTGAACACCACCGGCGCGCCCACCAGCGAAGGGAAGCGCCTGGCCAGGTAGGCGCGCGCCTGCTCCTCGGTGTGCCGCAGCACCCGCCTGCCGCCGCTCTCCGGGTCGTACGGCTCGCCCTCGGCGTCGCCGGTGACCTTCATCCCCATGCCGTCCAGGTCGCCGTGCCCGTACGCCGACAGGTCGTAGTCGCAGAACGCGGGTAGCGGCGGCGTGGTCCAGTCCCTGGGCACCCCGAAGTGGAAGGTGTCCTGCCGCGTCACCTCGACGTGTCCCGCCTCGTGCGGGAACAGCCGCGGCAGCCACGCGCCGCACGCCCACACCACGCGGTCCGCCGTCAGCACTTCGCCGTCCGCCACGACCCCGGCCCCGCGTCCGTACGGCACGGCCCGGGCGCGGACCTGCCGGACACCGGCCGCGCCGGCCAGGCGCGCGGTCACCTGCGTCGCCCGCCGGGCCCGCAGCACTCCGGCGTTCGGCTCCCACAGCACGAAGGCGAGGTCGTCGCCCCGCAGGCCGGGAAACCGCCGCGCCGCCTCGGCCGGGTCGAGCAGCTCGCAGGGGATGTCCAGCCGCTCGAGCACCCGGGCGCTGCGCGTCTCCCAGCCGTCCGGGTCGCGGGCGAACCACATCAGCCCCGACTCGACGTACAGCTCCTCGCCGGTCCGCTGTTCCAGCCGGCGCCAGGCGTCGCGGGCCTGCCAGGCCAGCCGGGGATACCAGTCGTCCGAGCCGTGCGCGCAGCGCAGCAGGCGGGTCTCCCCGGCGCTGGCCTGACGCACGTGACCCGGCGCGTACTGCTCGACGAGCGTCACCCGCCAGCCCTCGTCGGCCAGCCGCAACGCCAGCGACGCCCCCCAGATCCCCGCCCCCACGACGATCGCCGACTTCATCCACCACTCCTTGATCGCGGGCGAAACCTACATCCGACGTAGGCTACGTCGAATGGAGGTTTCGCCTACAGGCGCACCGGTGCGGCCATAATCAGAGCATGATGGCGGCCGAATCCGCGCAGACGCTCGAACGGGGCTTACGGCTGTTGCGACTGCTCGCCGACGCGAACAGGGGCCGCACGCCGACCGAGCTCGCCCAGGAGCTGGGCCTGAGCCGGCCGATCGTCTACCGCCTCCTGACGACCCTGCAGGCCGAGGGTTTCGCCCGGCGGGACGCGCACGGCCGCGTGCATCTGGGCTTCGGGGTGCTCGTGCTGGCCCAGGCCGTGCACCCCCTGCTGCGGGCGGCGGCGCTGCCGGCGCTGCGCGCGCTCGCGGAGCAGGCCGGGGCGACCGCGCACCTGACCGTGGCCGAGGGCGACGAGGGCCTGGCGGTCGCGGTGGTCGAGCCGTCGTGGACCGACTTCCACGTCGCCTACCGGGAGGGCTCGCGCCATCCGCTGACGCGTGGCGCGGCCGGGCTGGCGCTGCTCGCGCTGCGCGACGGCCGCGCCGAGCCGCCCCTGCACACGAGCAGCGGACACCTCCAGGAGGGCGCGCAGGGCATCGCCGCGCCGATTTCGGGCCTGCCGTGGCTGGAGGCGTCCGTCGGCGTCGTCAGCTTCGCCGACCTCGACGCGGACAAGGTGGGCCCGCTGGTCCTGGAGGCCGCCGGCCGCCTCACGTCCGCCCTGTCCGAGCCCCCGCGCTGACGGTCACCACCCCCTCGATAAGCGGTCGCATGGTGGTGCGGCGATCGGACGTCACCTGCTGCATCTCCTCGGGGTCCTGATCATCGTGCGGCCGTTCTCGTAAGCGGCCAAGCAAGGGTGAAACCACCTCATGCGGCAAACGTGACCCGTATGCTCGCTTACGGCGAGCGCCGCGCCTTGCCCTGATCACGCTCGCGGCCAATGCCGGAACCGGTCTTATTCGTGGACCGTCCAGGTCTTTTCCCGGCAGACCGGCGGATCGTACGTATACGTCTTTCCCGTCTCCGTGCGACCAGTCCGTCGTCCGGCTGAGGACTGGCGCACGCGCTGTCCGACACGCCGAAGCGCGTGGCCGAGTTCGGTGAAACAGTGGTGAAGGGCTGTTGATAGCGCTTCCACATCACCTCTATCGGCTCGCGGCTCCGGTTGACGACATGGAAGAAGTCACTGTCGACAGGTGTGCATCCAGAAAGGAGGAGCGTGAGCAGCCCCGCGAGCGCAGTCGCGTGGAGGCGCAAGGACCAGAACCTCGCCCTCTTTAGAACACGTCCGGCGCTTACGCGCGATGCCCGGTCAGCGATATGGAGACAAAGAGCACGCTCACCGTCACTCGGACGAGACTGCAGGAATGCTCGCCCCGACCTCCAGCCCCCGTCATCTGGGGTTCGCCCTGCTCAGCCGCGACAGACGACAGATACACCTACATCTACGACTGGACCTGTCCAGTGAACAGGTGTAACTCGGCTTCGGTTTGTTTAACGGCGGGTTGCTGACAGTCGGCCTTCGGTGGTGATCTCGAAGGCGTTCAGGGCGGCCTTCCATCGGTTCATCCAGCGTTTGCGGCCCTTGCCCGTCGGGTCCAAGCTCATGATCGCCATGTAGACGCACTTGAGTGCGGCCTGCTCGTTGGGGAAGTGGCCGCGGCCGCCCCGCGGGCCTTGACCGCCCGGCGGATCCGGGCGTTGACCGACTCGATCGCGTTCGTCGAGCAGATCACGCGGCGGATCTCCACATCAAAGGACAGGAACGGCACGAGCTCCGCAGGCTGGGACCACTACTACAGCACGTACATGCTCACTGTTTCCCTATCAGCCAGGATGTCCCCTTGCAGATCCGCGGGCCGTAGGTATAGATCTTTCCAGTCTCACTCGTCGCAATCAGGATCGCGTCCGGCTCCGGATTGGTGCAATCGCTGTCCGCGACGCCGTAGGGATATCCTTCCCCAGGATCGAGGGTCAGGAAAGAACCACCGTTCGACTTCCACCCAACCGTGACGGTTTCCTGACTGTAGTTGATGATGTGAAACATCGCCTCGGCGCGAGGTTGACAGGCACTCGAGGCCAGGGCGCCCACGATCACCAGCCCCACGGTCAACACCCGAGCTCTGGAGGTCGCGCAGGCTCCATCCGTATTTCGCATAATCACTCAGTCGCTCCGTACCCGCTCGATCTCTGGCCCTCCCAGCGTACGCCGGAAATGCCGATCTCAGGGGACCGGCCCTGGTACGCTCGCTCGTTCTCCGATCCGGCCGGCCTGCCAGTTCCGGCCGGATCGGAGGATCCGCATTTCTCGCGCCGCCCCGACTTATGGAAGCTTGGTGGCGACGAATTGACTCAGCGGAACGTCAACGAAGCGGGGGAACTGGTTGTCGGGGAACGAGTAGCCGCGCGTCCAGCAGCTCAGATTCACGGCGCTCGTGCTGACCGTATACGAGACGACTATCTTGCTAGGGTCCGAGAGCAGGCCCGGCTGCACCCTCGCTCCGTAGACACTGGAGTATTGAGGATTGGTCTTCGTCTCCGGGGGCGTGTACAGGTCCACCTGCTCGGAGCCGAATCCCCACGGGCTCTTGGCAGGCATGGCGACGATCTTCCCGGGCGCCTCGGACGCCGGCGTGTGCCGCACCAGCCAGAACAGGCCGTTGATCTGGACGACGCTGAAGTCGATTTCAGCCTTTGGTTGCAGCGGCTTCGATTGGGCACAGGATGCCGTCCACTGAGCGGATCCGTCGCCCCCCACACCGGCGTAGTAACGCCACTTGCTCTGGCCGACAAGGTCCGAGTCGTCGACCGTGCGTGCGAGGTAGACCGATTTTTCCGCGTCTGTTCCGCTCGCCTCCCAGCCGTATATGTAGGTGTACCCGCCGTAACTGAGGAGGGAGGAACCCCAGATGACAGGGGCCGGAGGCCGGGGCGAGCATTCCTGTAGTCTCGTCGGAGTGACGGTGAGCGTACTCTTCGCCTCCAGATCGCCGACCGGGAATCTCACGTAAGCGCCACGGGTGTTCTCGTCCCCTACTCCCTCGTAGTAGAACTTGACCACTTCATCTCCGTTGACGACCTTCGAGTCCCCGGTCCAGAACTGGCCGCCCTCGCCCACCGGAGTCTTCGCGTATCGCGACCAAAAATCGGTGCTCGTGTCCGTCTCCCGGCATGTGCTTCCCCCCGTGATGGTGCGTAGCGCGGACCCGTCCTGGATGACCACCGAGTTGCGGATGTAGCTGGTCTCGCTTCCGGTCTGCCGCTTGCTCGGGCTGCCGAGGAAGGTGTCGGAGAAGAACCATGCTCGCTTTCCCGAAGGGAGCTTCACGGCCTGGGCGGCGTCCCCGCCGCTCCAGTCGGCGCACCCGGCGTTGCTCGCGTATCCGCCCCACATTGCGTTCAGAGCAGTGTCCTGCTCCGCATCGGCCTCCTTCACCATTGAGGCGGTCCAGTTCACGGGCTGCTTTATGGAATCGTCATTCGGGATTGTCAGCGACAGCAGCCAGAGTTCCGGGCGAACCACGATCAGCGTCGCGACCTCCCCCGCGTTGATCTTTATGCTCAGGTCGCGTGGACCCTCCCCTTCTTTGGCCTCGACACCAGCCCACCGCAATGGCGTCCTCGACACCAGGTTGTCCCATGCGATGAGGAAGTAGTGCAGATTGGCCACTGTGGGCCTGCTCTGAGAGGGCGCGTCGACCCGGACGGACACCCTTCCGCTCCCGGTCGAGGATGGGGTCAACTCGATGTAGGAGGCGCCGCCGTGCCATAGCGCGGTGCTTCCATTGGCCGAGTCGCCCCAGCTCATGGTTCTCTCCGCCGATCGCCTGGGCCGCCTGACAGACGTGTCTTTGAGCTTGGCATTGTCACGCCAGAGAGTGGACGCGTGTGTGTGGGCATAGCCGTCCGCGCTGCCGATGAAGGCTGACAGATTCGCGGTCTTCCCGGTCAGCCGGTAGTTGGCCACCGCGAAACCCAGCAGCTCGTTTTTCAGATTGAGGCCGTAGCCGGCCAGAACCTGTTCGATCGCCTCGATCGGGTGCACGATGAGCGTGCTGTCAATCGCCTCCCAGGTCTTCCTGACGAAATCGACCGTACCGGTGCGCTCGGTCAGATATTGCGCGAGTATGAAGGCTCCATATTGTCGGCTTCCGGCCAGGCCGTCGCTCGAGTTCACCGCGCTTTCCGGATTGCTCAGAAACGCGTACAGGAGCCTGGCATAAGCCTTCCAACCCGGCCCTTGAGGGTCGTTCCGCTGGTACACGACATCAGCAGCCCACTCCGCGGTCGCCTCCATCCACCAGTTGACCGTGGTGAGGCTTCCGAGCAAGTTGAGGTTCGGAATGTAGTGGTATTGAACCGCATGGAACAGTTCGTGTCGGATAAGATAGGTGTACCAGTCCTCGTCGCGATAGGGATTGCCTTGGCCATCCACTTTCGCTGCAGGGTCTGTCGGCAGGAAGATGACCGCCCCGCCGTCAATTATGTCCCCGAAGGGGAAGGTCAGGCCAGGGTTGTTGTTGATATCGAAACCGATGTACACCTCGGTCTTGCTTCCGGTCAGGCCGTACCCCATCGACTGATATTGGGACCAGGCCACTCGCATTGACGACTCGATCTTGTCGATCGCGTCGGGAACGCCGTTCATCGGGGCCAGGTCGACGTCCGGAAGTCCGTCCATTGGCGTGCCATAGTCCGGATTCACCGAGAACCCGTCGATGTTGTAGTAGATATCAAACTGATGGTTCATTGAGAACGACCGTTTACAGGTGAACCAGTACGTGAACCCGGTATACGGTGTGGCGCAGTCGACCCAGGAGGAGGCCGACTGCGATGAGACGCGGCTTTCTCCGGGCCGGACGGCGAGACTCCGCACCCAGGCCTGCGTTTCCGGCGACGCCTGCTTAACCAGCGAAAGCGCATACGTTAGCGTCAGACCGTCCTCATGGGTCGTTTTCGCCTCCGACTTGAATCTCTTCGGGAGCCGGCTCGGATCCGCGACTCTGAGAATGGTGTCTCGGACGTACTCGTCGACGCCGATCTCTCCTCGAGACCAGGCCTTGGAGATTTTATCGTCATCGCCGAAGTCGGGTTTCCGGGTTTCCGGCTGCTTGCGTAGTTCGCTCTCTGGCCGCTCTACCGGTCGATAGGGCCGGGGCGACTCGTTGCCCAGGATCGGATCTGGTGTGGGCGAGACGGCCGCCGGTGTCGGAGCCGACATCGGCGTCTGGGCGCTTGAGGGCGTGGCCGACTGGAGAACCGATGCGAGTACGCCGATCACCGTCAGCGCCGCCAGCCGCATCAGGAGACGGTTTCGATGTGGAGGTAACAATGCTCCGCCTATCGTGGGACACGACGAACAGGTGAACTGGGCAGCCTTGTCGCAACGCAAGCTTCAGCCACGGCCTTCGCGGCTCCGTCGACTGACGTGTGCGTTTACGGACAGGTGGTCGGGAAGAAGGCCACGGCGTCGAAGACCACGCTCTCGTCTCCCACGCCCTCGCCGTTGAGCGTGCTCAAGGAGACCTTCGGCGTGCCGGAGAAGGCGAAGACGCCGAGGGACACCCAGCGGTTGGCCTGCTGCCCCGCATTCGCCTTCACCGGCCGCTGGGAGATGACCCTCGATCTGATGCCCTGGGCGGTGTGCACGTCATAGCGCGCCTGCCTGGTGTAGCCGTAGTGGTCCGGCAGATGCACGAACACCTGTGCCGGTCCGTTGATCTGCTGGTTCAGCGTCCAGGTGCCGATGACTCTCATCACGGCCCCGTTGTGGCTCGCGTTCCGCGCGTAGCCGAACCACTCGTGGCCGCCGAAGCCGTTGCCGAGTTGTTGGAAGTCCGCCTTGGCAGGCACGCGGCCGGCGGAATCACGGCCGAACTCGAGAGAGAAGGTTCCGGAGTTGGTCCAGCCGCTGTTGTCACAGCCTCCGCGGAACGCCGGCACCGTGCTGGGGACGTCATCGACGATCTTCGCGCCGGACGGTAGCCCTGGGGTCTGGCATGGATACCAGTAGTCCTGCGGGTCCTCTCGTTCAGTGCTCCTCCACTTGTCATCCGAGTAGCGGATCGTGCCCTCGTTCCCGCACTGCGTCGTGCAGTCGGACTTCCAGGTCTTCGGCATGTGCCACCAGCATTTGAAGTCCGCTCGCAGGCAGGTGCCCGCCGTACTGGTGGCGGGCGATTCATAGTTCGTGGTGCCGGGCTGACAGTTGTTATCCGCGGTGCAGAAGGCGTTGACGTCGACCGCGAACAGGTTCGCCTTCTGGATGACGGGGACGACGGCCGAGCGGTAGTCGTTGTGGTTCCACCACGCGGCGTTGTAGCCGGCCTGCTCCACTGTCTTGCCTTGGGCGGGGTCCCAGTAGGTCTTGGTGATGGGCCAGGCGGCCCAGCCGAGCACCTTCTCCTGGTAGGGCCAGTACTGCGGCGTCGCCGCGTCCGCGTACGTGTTCCCGTCGAGGAACGGATGCCGCCCCGGCTTCCAGTAGGAGTTGGAGGGGTTGTTGGTCCAGCCGAGTCCCCAGGCGCCGTTGTTCGGGTCGCCGTTGGCGTCGGTGCCGTTGGCCTCCTTCTCGGGATGCCAGCCCGAGTTGTAGGCCCAGATCGCGTAATACCAGTTCTCCAGCTTGGCCGCGTTGCCGTCGTTCGCCTTCATAGCGCCGCCGGTGTCGATCCAGATCTGGTTCCACTTCTCCGTCAGGGTGCGCAGCCCGGCGGCGATGTTGGTGACGTAGTCCAGGGCCACCGCCTTCTGCTTGTCCGCGGGCCACGCCGTCTCCCCGGGCCGTTCCGACCCGGCCTTGCGCATGTGGTCGGTCTGCTGCGATATGCCGTACCCGCAGTCCGCCTTCGAGAAGTCGATGGCCCAGTCGTTGGAGGGGTCGTCGTCGTAGATGTCGACCCCGTAGTAGTTGCCCACGAGAGGGTTGCCGAGTTCGCCTTCGGCGACCCTCCGCTGGGCCTGCCAGAGATTCGACTCCTGAGCGAGGATGCCAAGCATGATGTTCGTCGGCACCCGCCCTTTCCCCTCAAGGTCGTAGGCGGGGAACTCGGCCTGCGGAGACCAGTTGGTGAGCTTCAGGCTCTTCCAGTTGCTACGCGTCACCTGCAAGCGCTTCTGGACCAGCTGGTCGACCGCCCATTCCACCTGCCGCCAGTGCGGCTGATAGACCTGCAGGTTGGGATCATTACGCGGGACCGCGCAGGTGTACCCGTCGTCGATCGGGCTCTCCGCCGCCAGGGCCGCCCCACTCGCAGACGTCGCGGCCGGCTTCTCCGCCGCGCCGACGGTCTTCTTTGCCCTGCTTTTCGCGATGGCCGCGAGACGAGGGTTCAACACGCTTCCTGTACGGATCTCAGGGGCCTGCCTCGCCGCCGGTGAGACCTCGAAGTTCAGGTTGGCCTCTGTCGCCGGGACCTCTGCCGCCACGTCGATCGCTTCGGGTCCCCCGCTGTCCTTGCCAACGCCCGGGATGCGTGTGTCCCTCGGGTCACCGCGCAGTCCTTGCCTGAGGCCGCTCCGAGCCGCGCTCTTTACGACCAGCTTTCCGTCCGAAGAGATCTGCCCGGCGGCAGGGCCGGGCAGGAGGCTCGTCTTCCCCGGCAGGCTCCGGACCTCGTCCGTCTCTCCCAGAAGAAAGACCCGGCCGTCGCTCCCGGAACGGACCGATAACGCCCCGAGCGGGCCTTTGGCCAGCATGCGCGTCTTGCCTTCCGCGTGGTATCGGACGGTGACGTCTCCTGTGGCCTGCTCGGCGAACGCAACGCCTCCCTGTGCGTCCACGTGTACGTCGAAGGGCACGGAGGCCGCGACGGCCAGGCTCTTCATCTTTCCGGTAGTGGACAGCGACACCAGCGCATTACCCCGGGCGGCCACGAAGCCGTCCCGGTAGGGCACGGCCGAGGTGATCTGTCCGGGGATCACCACCGAATCGGTGACTTTCCCACCGCCGGTCTCCACCCGGAGAAGCCGGCTGGTCGGGTGCTCCTCATCCGCCCCCTGGGTCAGCGCGACCGTACCGTCCGCGCCGCAGCCCGGATTGAAGTACGCCAGCGTGACCTGATCCTTGAGCTTCGTCACCGCACCGCTGTCCACGTCGATGATCGCGGCGAAAGCTCCCCGGGCGAAGAGCTGAGGCCGGTTGGTGAAGTGCCGCGGTGCGTAGACGGCCATTACACGCTTCCCTGACCCCGTCAGACATGCGTTCCCAATCCATTGGTCGGTGTCCATGCCCGGCTCGCTGAGCGTGGCCAGCGTCCGCCACTGGTACCCGGTGCTTGCCTCGGCGACGAGCAGGTGGAACCCGGTCGAGTCTCCGGCGGTGGCTAAGGCCAGATCCTTCGACTCCTGCCATCCCTTCGGCAGTACGCGGTCGCGCTGTGATGCCTCCACAGACGAACGATCCGCCGTACCTCTGACCGGCTCCGCCACAGCTTGCATCGACGGCGGCGAATTGGTTCCCGCGCCGGATGCCGCAGTCTTCGCCTGCACCGCCTCCACCCCGCTCACGATCGAGGCGGCGATGACCACAGACATCACAAGAGCGGTACACGACAGTCGAGCGGTTGCCACTCGAACCTCCGTCTCCGTCGCTTCTACAGCCGCTAGGGAACAGGCGGGAGAGTCGCTGTTCGACACGCCCGCAGGAGGGCCTCTATGCGAGACCGTTCAGCTCGATTCCGGCATGGACCGGCCGGAGTGAGAAAACAGACGACTCTCCTTCTCCGGGAGACTCACCCGCAGATCAAATAGATGTGGGTTATGACAATTTGCGTCATCGGTGGAGGTCTTTTCGACCGTGTCATCAGCGGAGTTAATTTGAGAACTCGTTGCTCAAGGGCTCGGTTGATCGGGGCCGGACTCCGTGGCCACGGCAAAAGTGACGGTCAACAACGGAAGCACCAGCGAGACGAGGCCGTGATTCATGCGAGTAAAGGACCGCGTGTGATCGCTTATCCCCCCATCTTGGATTTCTAGCGGCTCAGCTTAAAATTTCGCGGCACCCATGAACGCTATTAGGAGCCGGATACCCTTAGCCACCGCGCGATTTCCAAGGGATAGCTAATAGTTGAGCCGCAGCAGGTGCTTTTATCGTGCGCGGTCGCCGCAACGACCCTGGCACCGGATCGCCTGTAGCTGCATAGCACGACACGCCGCGTATCGCAATATGCGCAGATTTCCTAGGCACTTGGGATTGGAAGACGGCCTTTACGCTACAAGATTTCACGGTGCATCAGATCGGATGCCACAGCAACAGTCATACAATGTGATCCAGCTCACATTACGGAGTGAATGCACCCGTGTAATTTGCGTGAGTAGCTCTCATGCCATCTCGCACAGAACGCTGGTCCGGACAGCGCCGGCACTCTACCCTCCCGCCAACCGGCCATCCATTGACGTCCCGGGCTTGACCGAACAGGACGGCAGCGTACACAAATGTCCAATAACCGTGCAGGGAAAGTCAAAAGACATCTCCCCCAGCTCACGTACGCTGCTCGAATATGGCAACTGAAATCGGAATCATCCGAGCGAGCGCCTCTTGGGGCGCCACCGTCATATGCCCGCCGTCAGGGCGTAGCTGCGCGAGGCCATCGGTATCTCGACCAACCACGGGCGACGACACGACGCGGGGCGCCCGGAGCCGACCGCCGATGCGGAGCGGGTAGGCCGAGTAGTTGTTTGACCCAAGGCAAAAACCGCTCACTTTGTAGGCGAGCTCGCCCGAACCAGCCAGCCAACCAGGTAAAGACCAAGTCAGGGTTCATTGCCGGCCACTGCCATGTAATTTATATCAACCAACGATCTTGATTGCCCCAACCGGTCACGTCTCAGACGCCGGAAAAGATTTCTTGCATCCAGCCATCCAATAAGTGACGATCATTCCGACGAACAATGGGCAGCGAAAGAAAGCGAGGCCGACTTGCGGCAAGCCGGAGTTGCGAGCAGAGCACTGTTCGCGTCACTGCTGGCCGTGGTGGCAGCTGTTTCTGTCACCACGCCGGCCAAGGCCGGGCATGACGGCAACTGTCGAATCGACTACGAGGACGGCGATCTCTGCCTCTACCAGGACATCAATAACGGCGGAGGCATGCTGGACTTCACGCGGACCGACAAGGATTACACGTCCGCGGCGGACTACTTCTACGAGCCGGGCCAACAGGGCCAACCCACGGGCTGGAATGTAAACGACGCGGCCAGTGCGCTGAAGAACCGAGAACTTACTTGCGAGTGGTATGTCTTCGAGGACATCGAATGGGGCGGAGATGGATTCCGCTACCCATACGGTCTGGATTTTCCGGATCTCCGTTATCTCAACATCGGAAACTGGAACGACCGGATCAGCTCACACTACAAATGGACTGGCACTCAGGAGTGCACGAACGGTTCCACCGGCCAATGAGCGCGGCATGTAGCGAGGAGATAGATTGGCTGCCAACAAGCGAGGATGGCGTTACACGACATTCTTCACGGCACTCGCCGTAGCCGCTGCGACGGTAGTGGGCGCTCCCCGACCAGCCCTGGCCGGCCACGACGGGTACTGCGATGTCGCGGCCGAGGACGGCAACCTGTGCCTGTACCGGGATTCGGACTACACGGGCGGCATGCTCGACTTCACCCGGACCGACCATAACTACACATCGTCAGCAGATGTGTTCTGGATAGATTTCTCGGAAAGCGGAATCAACATCAATGACCAGGTCAGCTCGATCGTCAACGCCGAGACCCGGTGCGTCTGGTACCTGTACCGCGACATCGAGTTTGGCGGCGGCGGCTTCTGGCTTCCGATAGGGACCAATATCAGTAACCTGGCCTTGGTCAGCGGCAACTACAATGACGCGATCAGCTCACACTATAAGTGGACCGGCACCAAGGAATGCACGAACGGATCCACCGGGCAATGAAGCGACGTAGAGCATGGAGAGTCAGATGAAGCAGACGTTGACGCGTCGTATGGCTCGCATCCTGGCGGCAGTCGCCCTGGGGAGCGCCACGGCGGTGCTATTGACCGCACCGGCGAAGGCTGGGCCGGCCGGCGCCAACGGATATTGCTTTGAGGGAGAGTTGTGCCTGTACCGGTTGCTGGCTGGCGGCGAGCGGGTGGACTATTACATTCCCGACTCCGATTTCACCGACGACAACTACTGGTACCTCAGCGGGTCCACTTGGGCTCAGTCGTATCTGACTGTCAACAACACCGCGAGCCGTGCGGAGAATCTCGACCTATCATGCAGCGCAGTGCTGTGGCAACTCGTCGGCGGAAGCGGGACCTCGGTCGTCATGTATCCGGGGATGCGTATCTCGGACATGGCCAACGTCGACTTCGACAACAAGGCGAGCGCCGTCACGTGGCGCTGCCCCTGAACCTGCGAGTTTCCCAAGGCTCTGCCCAGACGAGAAGAAAGGCAGCTAGGTGAGCATTCCTATCTCCGGTAAGGTGAAGGCCGCCGTCACGATTGGTTTCGTGTCACTGGCGACCGCATGCGGAAGTGCACAGGCCGCATCAGGAGCCCAGTCGGGCACCATGGAGGTGGCGGCCCGGCTGGACACGATTCAGAACTTCTCCTTCCCTTTGGATCAGTACAAGGAAACCCCCGCCCAGCGGGCCCAGCTCACGAATGGGCTGCGCTCGGCTCTCGGCAAGTGCATGGAGAGGTTCGGCTTCGCCAACCGCTTCACAGCGAAGGTTCCCGTTGGTACCGATCCCTTCCCTCGTGACCGGCGCTACCTGTTCATCGATCCCGATCTCACTGCCAAATACGGGTACGCCGGAATGCCGCAGAAGGACGACTCGGACAAGGACGCTCCCGACGCCGGCAAAGCACGCTCCGACTCCGCCCCCTCGCGCGCCCCCATGTCGGTCGAGGAACAGTCCCTGCTCACAGGACAGGGCCAGCAGACGGTGAACGGCAAGAGCATGCCCTCGGAGGGCTGCACGGGAGAGGCGCGGCGGGCGGTCTCCGCCAGCACCTCGGCGGACGACGAGTGGCTCCTCACCAAGCTGGAGAATCTCGCCTCCGATCAGTCCGAGCAGGCGCCGGGCGTCGTCGAGGCGACGAAGGCGTGGAGCCAGTGCATGCGGCGGGCAGGCTACGCCTACGACACTCCCCAGCAGGCATGGGAGGACCCCCGTTGGGGACCGCGCCGTGACGGCGGAGCACTGTCCAAGGAAGAGATCGACACGTCCACGACGGACATGAAGTGCAAGCTCGAGGTCAACTACCTCGGCCTGCGGGCACAGGCGGAGGCCGACGCGCAGCGTCGGCTCATCACCGAGAACCAGGAAGCGCTCCGCGCCTACCAGAAGAACCTTCAGATTAAGGTGCAGAACGCAGACAAGCTCCTGGCTGGGTGAACGGCTCACGCATCACGCGCTAGCAGGCGTGCATAACCCGATCAACCGCGGCAGCCGGTAGTACCGTCGGAACACCAGGAAAGGCGGCGCGCCGAAGCCAAGCGAAACCGCGATGTGCGAGCCAGGAACTCGACGGTGGAGCGGCTGATCTCGAGTGTGGCGGCGTATGTGACAAGGGTGGACGCCTGGAGTTCCTGGTAGCGAAGTTGATCCGTCCCAAGACACTTCCTGCCAGGGGCTCCACCCTTGCTGATCACCAGGGGGTGCACACCTCGACGATCATATCGGTCGCAAACGGCTATAGGACAAGGCCTCTTATGACAGCCTGCGATCAGTCCATCACCAATCACAATCTTGACTTTAATATGTCAATAAGAGATGATTTATCCTTAGCTTGTTGTCCAACCTGCCTGCCGACGGCGTTCACGCAACATGCCAGCGGGTGTGACGGTTTTGCCGACGTCAGGATGGTGAGCCGAGGTCCGGTTTCTCGACCCGGCGGTGGTCCAAGACCGGCCACGCTGTGGCGGGCAGGACGGGTCCCGGGCGGAGATTGCGAAACCCCTTGGGGACCTGAAGGACGCCGGCCGTCCCTGGTGACCCTTATGCGGTCGCGTCATGGATGTCTTGCCGGTTCTCCCTGGACCCGGTCGGTAAGCGGTCACCCTCCACCTTGACATCCGGCCACTCATGGCGAATCGTCGTACATATATAGGACACTGACGTCCGATTAACGGACAAGAAATCTAAAAGACGAGCAGAGGAGGCGTCATGCCGTACTACCGCGTGGTCGGTGAGGTGCCGCGCAAGCGCCACGTGCAGTTCCGCGCGCCCGACGGCGGGCTGTACAAGGAGGAGCTCATGGGAGAGGAGGGCTTCTCCTCCGACTCCTCGCTGCTCTACCACCGTCACGCGCCGACCGCCATCGTCAAGGCCGAGGCCGTGGACGCGGGCGCGCCCGGCCTCACGCCCAACCTGCCGCTGTCCCCACGCCATTTCCGCACCCAGGACCTGACGCCCGACGGCGACCTGGTCTCCGGGCGGATGCTGCTCGCGGGCAACTCCGACGTCCGCATCTCGTACGCCGCGACGCGGACGCCCAGCGAGCTGTACCGCGACTCGATGGGCGACGAGTGCGTCTACATCGCGCGCGGCAGGGCCCGGTTCGAGTCGGCGTACGGCGCGCTCGACGTGGCCGAGGGCGACTACGTGGTGATCCCGACCGGGACGATCCACCGGTGGGTGCCCGAGGGCCCGGTGACCGCGCTGGTGATCGAGGCGGCCGGGCACATCAGGCCGCCGAAGCGCTACCTGTCCCAGTTCGGCCAGTTCCTGGAGCACGCGCCCTACTGCGAGCGCGACCTGCGCGCGCCGGCCGAGCCGCTGCTCGTGGACGGCGAGGAGGTCCAGGTCCTGGTCAGGACACGGGGCGGGCTGACCAGGCTGACCTACGCCCACCACCCCTTCGACGTGGTGGGCTGGGACGGCTGCCTCTACCCGTACGCGTTCAACATCCAGGACTTCGAGCCGATCGTGAAGCGCACCCACGCGCCGCCGCCGGTCCACCAGACCTTCGAGGGCCCGGGCTTCGTCGTCTGCTCGTTCTGTCCCCGGCCGCTGGACTTCCACCCGGAGGCCGTGCCGATCCCGTACAACCACCACAACGTGGACTCCGACGAGTTCATGTTCTACGTGGGCGGCGACTACACGGCCAGGAAGGGGTCGGGCATCGACGTCGGCTCGATCTCGCTGCACCCGGCCGGCTTCACGCACGGCCCGCAGCCGGGCGCGGTGGAGGCCGCCGTCGAGGCCGTGCGCCAGGGGCACACCGAGACGACCGAGATGGCCGTCATGATCGACACGTTCCGCCCGCTCGACCTCGGCCAGGCCGCCCTCGCCTGCGAGGACACCGGCTACGCGTGGACGTGGGCGAGATGAGCTTCGGGCTCGACAACCTGCCGTACGGCGTGTTCTCCCGGCCCGGCGAGCCCCGCAGGGTCGGCGTCCGGGTCGGGGACCAGGTCCTCGACCTGGCGGCCGCCCTCGGCGGGGACGTCTACGCCGCGCCCAGCCTCAACCCGCTGCTGGCCCTGGGCCGTGCGGCCTGGCAGGAGACGCGGGCGCGGGCACGCGAGGCGGCGGCCACGGGCGACCACCTGATCCCGCTGGCGGAGGTGACCCTGCACCTGCCGGTCGAGGTGGCCGACTACGTGGACTTCTACGCCTCGCTCGAGCACGCGTCGAACCTCGGGCGGATGTTCCGGCCGGACGACGAGCCGCTGAAGCAGAACTGGCGGCACCTGCCCGTCGGCTACCACGGGCGGGCGGGCACCGTCGTCGTCTCTGGGACTCCAATCAGGCGGCCGTGCGGGCAGCGGCCGTCGTTCGGCCCCTCGCAGAAGCTCGACATCGAGGCGGAGGTCGGCTTCGTCGTCGGGGTGCCGACGCGGCTCGGCGAGCGCGCGGGCGCGTTCGAGGACCACGTCTTCGGGGTGGCGCTCGTCAACGACTGGAGCGCCCGCGACATCCAGGCGTGGGAGTACGTCCCGCTCGGGCCGTTCCTGGGCAAGTCGTTCGCCACCTCGATGTCCGCGTGGATCACGCCGCTCGACGCCCTGGAGGAGGCCAGGGTCGAGGGCCGGTCGCAGGAACCGGAGCCGCTCACCTACCTTCGCCGCCAGGCGCCCTGGGGGCTCGACCTCACCCTGCACGTCGAACTGAACGGCGAGACGGTCTCGACGCCGTCGTTCCGCGACATGTACTGGACGCCCGACCAGATGCTCGCCCACATGACCGTGAACGGCGCCAGTCTTCGCACCGGCGACCTGTTCGCGAGCGGCACGGTCTCGTCCCCCGGGCAGCCCGGCTCGCTCATCGAGCTGACCTGGAACGGCGCGGAGCCGGTCAAACTGCCCGGCGAGACCCGGACCTTCCTGGAGGACGGCGACACCGTCACGATCACGGCGTGGACCTCGCACGGCATCAGCCTCGGCGAGGTCTCGGGAAGGATCCTTCCGGCGACTTAGCGTGTTCTTGTCGTCACCCGTCGCTATCTTGGGTGCCCGTGAAGCCACGCACCCTGCCTCCCGCCGCCCGCGCCCTGCTCGCGGCGCTGCTCGTGGCCTGTCCCGCGCTTGTCGCGGGCTGCGCCGTCCGCGTGCCGCCCGCGCCGCGCATCACGATCAGCCCGGCCTCCGGCGCCGTGGCGGTCCCGCCGGATGCCGGGCTGGTCGTCAGGGCGGAGGGCGGCACGCTGACCAGCGTGCTGGCTTTCGCGGGGCGCGACCCGGTGCCCGGCGCCTTCGACCCGGCCCGCACCGTGTGGCGGTCGTCGCGGACGCTGCGCCCCGGCACGCAGTATGTCGTCAACGCGGTCGCGACCGGACCCCAGAATGTCACCGCCCAGGTCGCGGGGCGGTTCCGCACGCTCACCCCGCGCCGTGAGGTCGCCGTCGCCTCGATCGTCCCGTACGACGGGGAGACCGTCGGGATCGGCATGCCGATCATCGTGACGTTCACCAGACCGGTCGAGGAGCGCGCGGCGGTCGAGCGGGCGCTGGTGGTCCGGGGCCCGACCGAGGGCGCCTGGCACTGGGCGAGTTCCACCCAGGTCGTCTACCGGCCGCGGACGTGGTGGCCGGCCGGCGGCGAGGTGCGCGTCACCGCCCATCTCGCCGGCGTCCGCGCCGCCCCCGGCACGTACGGCTCCGCCGACCGGAGCGTGGCCTTCACCGTGGGGCGGGCCATGGTCAGCACGGTCGACACCCGCGCCCATCAGATGGTGGTGCGGCAGGACGGCAGGGTGGCCCAGCGCCTGCCGATCAGCGCCGGCATGGCGACCACCAGGGAGTACACGACCACGAGCGGGATCCACCTGACGATGGACAGGGGCAACCCCGTCCGCATGGTCTCGCCGGGCCGCCGCAAGGGCGACCCCGGCTACTACGACAAGCTCATCGACTACGCCGTGCGGATCTCCAACAGCGGCGAGTACGTCCACGCGCTGGACAACGTGTGGGCGCAGGGCCGGGCCAACGTCAGCCACGGCTGCGTGAACGTCCGACCCGACCAGGCGCGGTGGTTCTACGAGCACGCGCTGCGCGGCGATCCCGTCATCGTCACGGGCACCACACGCCACCTGGAGTGGAACAACGGCTGGAGCTACTGGCAGCTCTCCTGGCCCCGATGGCTCGCCGGCAGCGCCCTCCGGCACGACGCGGCCGAGACCCCTTCCGCCGTCTCTTGACAGAGATGGCCGCGTCCAAGTCAGCGTCCTGCATTACGGTCGAGTCATGGCAGTAGCAATTGATCTGACCCTTTACTGCGACAACGCGCGGCTCCTCGCCGAGTTCTGGAAGACGGCGCTCGGCTACGTCGACGAGATCCCGGCAGCCCGGTACGCGACCAGTGAGGAGTCGTTCGCGCGGTTCGACCTGCCGGCCGGCGGCACCGAGGACGACGGCGCCTGCCTCTGCGACCCCGAGGGGGTCGGCCCCCGGCTCTCCATCCTCCGGGTCCCCGAGCGGAAGACGGCGGAAAACCGGCTCCACATCGACGTCCGCGTGCCGGGGGACGGCACGGCCGCCGACCGGTGGGAGCGGATCAGGGCGGAGGCGGCCCGGCTGGTGCGCGCCGGCGGCACGATCCTGGAGGCGTTCGACGACCACATCCTGATGGCCGACCCGGAGGGCAACGAGTTCCGCGTCACCGCGTCCCCTGTATGAAACCCGGCGTGATACCGGGCTCTCTGGGAGACCGCGGCCGTACGCGTTAGGTTTGAGGAGGAGGAACCCGACCCGAGCGGTGTTCGTTCATTGCTATGGAGGCGGCAATGGACCCCTGGATCGTATGGCTCATCCTGGCGGCGGTGCTGGGTGCCGCGGAGATCTTCACGCTGACCGCGGCATTGGGCCTGCTGTCGGTCGCGGCCCTGCTCACGACCGTCGTCGCGGCCGTCGGGCTGCCGCCCGCGATCCAGCTCGCCGTGTTCGTCGTCGCCTCCGCCGCCGGCCTCGCCGGGGTGCGCCCGATCGCGCTCCGGCACATCAAGCAGCCGCCGCCGAAGCGCTTCGGGGTGTCCGCGCTCGTCGGCAAGTCCGCGTACGTGACCAAGGAGGTCACCGGCAGGGACGGCCGGGTGCGGATCGGCGGCGAGGAGTGGTCGGCCCGTGCCTACGACGAGACGCTCGTGATCCCGCCGGGGGCCACGGTCGACGTCATGGAGATCGAGGGCGCCACCGCCCTCGTGTACCCCCGGGAGTGAGCAATGGACGCAGCAGTGATCGCCGGAATCGTCATCGCGTTCGTCGCGATCCTGACGGTGCTGCGGGCGGTCCGGATCGTGCCCCAGGCCAGAGCCGGCAACGTCGAGCGCCTGGGCAGGTACTACCGCACGCTCGGCCCCGGCCTGAACTTCGTCATCCCCTTCATCGACCGGGTCCGCCCGCTGCTGGACCTGCGCGAGCAGGTGGTGTCGTTCAAGCCGCAGCCGGTCATCACCGAGGACAACCTCGTCGTGGACATCGACACGGTGCTGTATTTCCAGGTCACCGATCCCCGGGCGGCGGAGTACGAGATCGCCAACTTCATCCAGGGCGTCGAGCAGCTCACGGTGACGACGCTGCGCAACGTGGTCGGCGGCATGGACCTGGAGAAGACGCTCACCTCGCGTGACATGATCAACAGCCAGCTGCGCGGCGTGCTGGACGAGGCCACCGGCAAGTGGGGCATCCGGGTCAACCGGGTCGAGATCAAGGCGATCGACCCGCCGAAGACCATCAAGGACGCGATGGAGAAGCAGATGCGCGCCGAGCGGGACAAGCGCGCGGCGATCCTCACGGCCGAGGGCCAGCGGCAGTCGCAGATCCTCACGGCCGAGGGTGAGAAGCAGAGCGCGATCCTGCGCGCCGAGGGCGAGCGCACCTCGCAGATCCTCAAGGCCCAGGGTCAGTCGCAGGCGATCGACGAGGTGTTCCAGGCCGTGCACCGCAACGACCCCGACCCCAAGCTGCTCGCCTACCAGTACCTCCAGGTGCTGCCCCAGCTCGCCCAGGGCCAGGGCAACACGATGTGGGTGATCCCGAGCGAGGTCACCTCGGCGCTCAACACGCTGTCGAAGGCGTTCACCGAGTCGCTGCCCGCGAGCCGGGCCACCGTGACGGACGGCAGGGAGCACGAGCGGAGGACGGCGGGCAGCGAGGCCGTCGCGGAGGCCGAGCGCGCCGCAGCCGAGGCCAGGGCGGCGGCCGAGGACAGCGAGCTGGGACCGCGCCAGATCGAGGCCGGCCGCCCCGGCCTCGGCGCGGACGGCGTCCCCAACCCCGACCCGGCCCACGCCGTGCGCCCGGACGAGCGGCCGTAGCCCGGCGTCAGACCATGGCCAGGAAGGCGGCGAGCTCGTCGGCCGAGGACGTGGAGATCCCCACGTACCCGTCCGGCCGGACGAGGGTGTGCCGCTCGCCGCCGTACGGCCCGGCCGGCGCGTACGCGCGCGCCTCGGGACCGCCGGGGACGCGCGGAGCGGGGTCGGGGGACAGCAGGGTGAAGTGCGGGCCCCGCAGCAGGTCGAACATGCGGGCCCGCGTCCCGTCCGCCAGCGGGAGCGGGCCGTCCGGCACCCGGTCGCCGCCGCGCCGGGCGAGCGAGCCGCCCCGGTAGCTCAGCGAGAGCTGGTAGGTCTCCTCTCCGCGTTTGCAGGACTTCTTGTCGGCGAGATCCACGCTGAGGCCGAGCACCCGGGCGGCGACGGGCCTGCGCTCCTCCTCGTAGGTGTCCAGCAGCGCCTCCGGCGCCCCCGCGAGCACCCGGGCGAGCTTCCAGCCCAGGTTGTAGGCGTCCTGGACGCCGGTGTTGAGCCCCTGCCCGCCCGTCGGCGGGTGCACGTGGACGGCGTCCCCGGCCAGGAAGACCCGGCCGGACCGGTAGCGGTCGGCGAGGCGGATGTTCACCCGGTAAAGGGAGGACCACAGCAGCTCGGTCAGGCGCACCCGGCGCAGCATGGACCTCTCGGCGAAGATCCGCTGATATCCAGACAACGTCTGCTCCGGCGTGACCCCCGGCTTCAGCGAGGCGAGCATCTGGAAGGTGTCGGTGCCGGCCATCGGGTAGAGCGCCACCATCCCCCTGCCCGGCCGCACCCAGACGTGGATGTGGTCCCGGTCGAGCCCCTCGACCCGTACGTCGCCGAGGGCCATCCGCTCCTCCTCGCGGGTCTCGCCGATGAAGCCGATGCCGAGGGCCTTGCGCACCGGGCTCCTCCCGCCGTCCGCCGCCACCAGGTAACGCGCCCGCAGGCTCTCTCCCGTGCCGAGCCTGGCGGTCACCCCGTCCGTGTCCTGCTCGAAGCCGATCAACGCGCTGCTCTGCGCCACCTTCCCGCCCAGCCCGGCCAGGCGCTCGCGCAGCACCGCCTCGGTGCGCCACTGCGGGTGCATCAGCACCGTCGGGTACGGCACCGCGTCCGTGGCCGCGGCGGGCCTGTGCATGCGGGCCTGCCAGATCGGCACGGCGCCCATCCTGACCCGCAATGGCGGGTAGGGCGTCGCCGCCGCCAGGATCGGGCCGATCACCCCGAGGTCGTCGAAGACCTCCTGCGTGCGCGGTTGCAGGCCCTTGCCCTTGGAGCCGGCCGCGGGCTCGGGCGCCTCGTCCACGATGCGGAAGGCGACGCCCCGGCGGGCCAGGTCCACGGCGAGGGTGAGCCCGGTCGGACCGGCTCCGACGATCAGTACGTCCGTGTTCTCATGCATGTCCCGACCGTGACAGGCGGCTCTGCCAAACCCCTGTCAGGCTCCTGCCGCGCCAGATCCCTGTCAGGCTCCTGCCGCCTGATGTCGGGTCAGGACGCGGCGACGGCCACGCGGTCGGCGAAACGGGTGTAACGCGACAGCTCGTCGCGTGTCGGGGCGATGATCAGCTCTCCGGCGACCTGTTCGATGCCGGCGCGCAACGCCTTGGCGGCTCTGCGGGCCCTGCGCCGCCCTCCGGCCCAGGCGAACACCCGGCACAGTGCGGCGATCAGCACCCCGGCCAGCGCGCCGCCCAGCAGGAGCACGGTCGGCCACGGCGCCCGGCCGACCGTGGGGGTGGGAAGTCCGGGCAGCATGAGGTAGTCCAGCGCGAAGCGCACGAGCAGCCAGATCGCGCCCGCGGCCATCGCGGCGACGGTCAGCCACTGTGCGGTCCCCGCCACGCGCCACCACCGAGGGGCGCTGGAGACGCGGCCCGAGGTCGCCGCGGCGACCGTGCGGTCCAGGGCGTCCTTCAGCTCCTCCGACCGCGACCGCGCCGCGTGCCGTACGGCCGTCGCCCACGGCTCGGGCACCGAGGCCGAGGCCGCGGCACCGACGTCGCGCAGGGCGGTGTCCACGGCCGAGACCTCCACGACGGTGGCCGCGGGCAGCGAGGAACGGGCGCCCTTGGCCAGGTGGAGACGGCGCAGCGGATCGGGCCGCAGCCTGCGCAGCCAGCGCGTCACCGGCCAGCCCGTCGCGGCGATCGAGCGGTGCCGGTGCGACTTCGCGACGGCCTCGACCGCGGCAGGCACCCCCGCCGCCTGTGCCAGCGCCCGCGTCAGAGCCCTGTTCACGGCGACCTCCGGCACCGCGGCCTGTCCCGGCGCGGGCGGGGTGTCCGCCCAGAGCGCGGAGGCGGCCGAGGCCACGTCGGCGGCGAGCCGGGACGACCAGGCGCGGCGGAGGGAGACCTGACGGTCGAGCAGCGCCCGCAGTTCGGGGACGCCCTCGCCGGTGCGGGCGGAGACCCCGAGCACCGGAACCCCTTCGAGCCCGTCGGCCGCCAGCAGGCCGCGCAGGTCGTCGAGACAACGCTTGACGGACCGCTCAGGCAGCCGGTCCACCTGGTTGAGCACGACGACCATGACGTCCCGGTGCCGGGCGAGCGGGCCCAGGTAGCGCTCGTGCACGGCCGCGTCGGCGTACTTCTGCGGGTCGAGCACCCAGACCAGCAGGTCGACAGCGGCGACCAGGCGGTCGACCTCCCTGCGGTGGGACAGCTCGATGGAGTCGTGGTCGGGCAGGTCCAGCAGGATCAGCCCGGACGCGTCGCCCTCGACCCTGTGCCGCAACGGGACGTCGAGCCAGTCGAGCAGCGCTCCCGAGCCGTCCGGGCCCCACAGGGCCGCCTGCGCCTTGGCGGTCGTCGGCCGGGTCACCCCCACGGTCGCCAGCTCGGTCCCGGACAGGGCGTTGAACAGCGACGACTTGCCGCTCCCCGTCGCCCCGGCGAGGGCGACCGCGGTGTGCTCCACCGACAGGCCGCGCCGTGCGCCGGCCCGGGCGACCACACCGCGGCAGTGGTCCACGGCCTCCTGACCGAGCCGGCCCTCCGCCAGGTCGGCGGCCTCCGCGAGCGCCTCCAGGCGGTCGTCCAGCGACACCTCCGCCTTCCTGCGTGGGAGCTTCAAAGGACGCCTCTCTCCTGTACGGCCTTGGCGGCCTCCCGCAGCCGGTTCGCCGTCTCCGGAGCCGGGCCCAGCCCCTCCACCAGACAGGTGAATCGGGTGCGTTCCTCGTCGAGCAGCGCGCGGACGCGCCGCCGCAGGTCCTCACGCGCCTCCTGGGTCAGCGTGCGTACGGCCTGGTCGCCGAAGACGGCTTCGAGCAGCTTCTGGCTGAGCACGCCGGTGCCGCCGGCGATGCCCAGCTCGATGCCGGTGATCCCGCCGGTCGTGGAGAACACCGCCAGCATGATCAGCACGCCGAGGCTGTTCACGCCGAACGACGCCGCCCGGGCGAGCGTGCGCCGGTCGGCGCCCTCGGAGCGGACGAGGTCGAGCACGTGACCCTGCCAGTCGCGCACGGCCACGCCGGCCCGGGCGGGCAGATCGGCGGACGCGCGGCCGAGCCGCCCGGAGACGGCGACGCCGGACTTCTCCAGCAGGTCGCGCCCGGCGGGCAGGGCCAGCCACGCCTCTACGGCCCGCTCCGCGGCGGCGTCGGCGGTGGCGCGGATCAGCGACTCCACCCCGCTCTCCAGCGCGACCCGCAGCTCCCTGTCGGGCGCCGGGCGACCGCGGAAGGCGGCGGCGAGGCGGTCGCGCAGCCAGCCGATGCGGGACTCCAGGGCCCGCATGAGGTCGCCGGTGCCGACGAAGTCCTGCCAGCGGGCCAGCACCTCGCCGCGCAGCAGCCTGCCGTCGCGCATCCCCTCGTCGAACGCCGACATCGCCACGTCGTACGCCCTGCCCGCGATGTCGCGCAGCTCGGCGATCCCCGCCCGCTGGCGCTCCACCCGGTCGGCCAGGTCGGGCACCCGGGTGCCGAGGCTGTCCAGGGCGCCGGACAGGGTCCGCCGTACGACCTGGGCCCGCGCCTTGGCGTCCACGGACAGGTCGGCGAGCCAGGTCGCGATCGGCTGCACGACGTGGCCGGGCAGCCGGGCGCGCTCCGACGGCAGCTCCAGTTCGGGTACGGCGAACAGCGGTGTGCCGCCCAGGCCGTTCTCCCGCAGGAGCCGGGTCAGGTCGGCGGCCACGGGTTCGCGTGCCTCGGCCGGGACCCGCTGGAGGATCACCGCGAGTGCCGTGCTCCGCTCCCGGGCCAGGCGCAGGAAGCTCCACGGCACCTCGTCGGCGTACCGCGCGGCGGTCGTGACGAACAGCCACAGGTCTGCCGCGGCGAGCAGCTGCGCGGCCAGCTCGCGGTTGGCCGTGACGACGGAGTCGATGTCGGGGGCGTCGAGCAGCGCCAGCCCGGGGGGCAGGGCGTCCACGGGGGCGAGCCGCAGGGTGCCGGGCTCGCCGCGCCCCCCGCCGGCCGGCCCGCCCGTCACCCTCGCCAGCCCGGGCAGGACCGTCGTGGAGGTGAACCAGGCGGCGTCGGCGGGGTTGCACACCAGAGTCGGCGCGAGCGTGGTGGGCCGCAGCACCCCAGGCTCGGTCACGAGCATGCCGGCCAGCGAGTTGACCAGAGTGGACTTGCCCGCCCCAGTGGAACCGCCGACCACGGCGAGCAGCGGCGCATCGATGGCCGACAGGCGGGGCAGCAGGTAGTCGTCGAGCTGCCCGAGCAGCTCCCTCAGGACGCGCCGGTCCGCCGCGGCGTCCCCGATCTCCAGGGGGAACAGGTCCTGATCGAGGTGACGCCGCAGGCTCTCCAGGGCGGCCCGCAGCCTGTCGTTCCCCGCCATAATTCCGACCTTCCCTGTGGAAGGCCGCCGAATCAGCCGCTCCGGTCCGTCAGGCGGTGGGAGTGGGCGCGGGCAGCAGCACCTTGCACTTGTCGTACGCCTTGGCCGCCTTGGGGTCCGTCGTGGCGAGATCGCGCACACGCCCGTCCGCGGGCAGCTCGGCACCGTTGTCCTTCATGCAGGTGCGGAACGCCTGCATGGCCTGTGGATCGGCGCCGCGCCGGCCGCCGAACCCGCCCCGGCCGCCTTGCGGCATCAGGGCGCGGCACGCCTCGAACGCCTTGCTCATGGCGGGGTCCATCGACCGGAACCCGCCGAAGCCTCCACTCGGTCTGGCGGTCGGTCTACCGGTGGGCCTGCCGCCGGGCATCCCGGACGGACGCCCGGTCGGCAGCGTGACGCCGTTCTTGCGCAGGCACTCGGTGAACGCCGCCCGGGAGCCGGCGCTCGAACCGCCGCCGGCGGCGGCCTGCGGGGTGGTCGTGGCGGCGGTGTCGTCACCGCCGCCGCAGCCGGTCACCGTGACCGCCAGGGCCGCCGCGGCGACCGCGATGGACAGGTATCGCAAGGGGGATCACCCTAGCCTTTCTTCGGGAGCCTCTTGTCGAGGGGCCTCTTGCCGAGGGGCCTCTCGTGGAGGAGGGCACGCGGGGAGTCGGACGCGGAACACCGCGCCGCGGCCGGGCTCGCTGTCGGCCGTGATGGTGCCGCCGTGGGCCTGGACGAGGGCGGCGGCGATGGACAGCCCGAGCCCCGTGCCGCCGGAGTCCGACCGGCTGCGCGAGGGATCGGCGCGGTAGAACCTCTCGAAGACGCGCTCGGCGTCGCCGGGGGCCAGGCCGGGCCCGTCGTCGGCCACCTCGATCAGGGCCTGCGATCCGGACACGATCCCCACGCCGACGCGGAATGCGGTGCCCGCGGGGGTGTGCCGCAGGGCGTTGCTGACGAGGTTGCCGACGACCTGGCGCAGCCGCGCCTCGTCGCCGAGCACCCGCACCGGCTCGTCCGAGTCGTCCAGCCGCAGCAGGTCGATCTCCCGGTCGGGCGCGAGGGTCTGCGCGTCGAGCACCGCCCCGGCCGCGAGGCTGAGCACGTCGACCGGGCGGCGTTCGAGGGGGCGCTGCTGGTCCAGCCGGGCGAGCAGCAGCAGGTCGTCCACCAGCAGGCCCATCCGCACGGCCTGGTCCTCGATGCGGCGCAGCAGCAGGACGGGGTCCTGCGAACTCTGCTGCCGGTACAGCTCGGCGAAGCCGCGGATCGAGGTGAGCGGGGTGCGCAGCTCGTGGGAGGCGTCGGCCATGAACCGGCGCATGCGCTCCTGCGACGCCTCCCGTTCCCGGAACGCCGTCTCGATCTGCGTGAGCATGCCGTTGATGGACCGGCCGAGACGGCCCATCTCCGTGCGCCGGTGCCGGAGCGGGACGCGCCGCGACAGATCTCCGGCCGCGATCGCCTCCGCCGTCCGTTCGATCTCCCCCAGCGGGCGCAGGCTGCGCCGTACGAGCCAGTAGCAGGCGATCCCGAGCGCGACGAGCACCGCGAGGCCGACCCCCAGGACGATCACCACCAGCCGGGAGACCGTGCCGTCGATGTCGGCCAGGCTGATGGCCGCGACGCGGAAGCGGGTGCCGTCCTCCTCGCGTACGGCGATCACCCGCCACAGCGCTCCCGAGGGGCCCTCGACCGTGAACAGCCACTGCCCGCGGTCCTGCCTGGGCCTGGGCAGCGCGGGCAGCGGATCGGCGTTCGGCGGCTCCTGGACGGTGCGGACGACGCCGCCGTTCCGGTCGAGCAGGACGATGTAGAAGGAGCCGAACTGCCGCGGCGGCCGGGACCCGTTGCCCGTGGCCTGGAACGGAGGCGGCGGTTCCGCCGGGCGCCGGCCGACGGCCGTCAGTTGCCCGTCGACCCGGTCCACCAGATAGCCCCGCAGGAGCTGTACGGCGAAGCCGCCGGTCAGCGCGATCGCGAGCGCCACGAGCAGCAGCGTCCCCGCCACGAGCCGCAGCCAGAGCGGGGTCCTCGCGGCCCGCCGCCGCAGCTCGCGGATGCTCAGCAGGCGCAGCGCGCCCAGCGCGCGCGACAGCCGGGGCCACCGGCGGGTGCGGGTGGGCTCACCGGCCTTCGCACCGGCGTCGCGGGCCGGCCCGCCGGCGTGGAGCAGGTCACCGACGCGGCGCACGGAGGACATAGCCCACGCCGCGGAGCGTGTGGATCAGCTTCGGCTCGGCGGTGTCGATCTTGCGCCGGAGGTAGGAGACGTACGACTCGACCACGTTGTGGTCGCCGCCGAAGTCGTAGTGCCAGACGTGGTCGAGGATCTGCGCCTTCGACACCACCCGGCCCTGGTTGACCATGAAGTAGTGCAGCAGCTTGAACTCGGTGGGCGACAGCCGTACGGGGACGCCGTCCCGCCAGACCTGGCGGGAGTCCTCGTCGAGCTCCAGGTCGGCGACGTGCAGCCGCGCGGGGACGGCGTCGCCGCCGCGCGTGCGCCGCAGCACGGCCCGGATGCGCGCGAGCACCTCCTCGAGGCTGAACGGCTTGGTGACGTAGTCGTCGCCCCGGCCGAGCCCGGCGATCTTGTCCTCGTTCGCGTCCCTCGCGGTGAGGAACAGCACAGGGACCCGCCGCCCGGAGGCATGGAGCCGGTTGGAGACGGCGAAGCCGTCCAGATCCGGCAGCATGACGTCGAGCACGATCAGGTCGGGACGCACCTTGCCGGCGATCTGGACCGCCTCGCGGCCGGAGGACGCGGTGATCACCTCGAACCCGGCATACCGAAGGCTCGCCGACAGCAACTCCCTGATGTCGGGCTCGTCGTCGACGACCAGCAGACGGCCTTCCGCGATCACGATCCCGCCCTCCGGCCCATGGCCGAGCCCTCGGTGACGGATGTCGCCGCCACCTGGCCCTGGGCGTCGGCGGTCCCCGCGACGGTGACGAAGCTGCCCGGCTTGAGGTCGGAGACCTTCCCCGACCGGGTGACCCGCACCTTGGTGTCGCCCGAGGTCGTCACCGTGACCACGCCGCCGTTCACGGTCTGGACGTAGATCTTGTCGCCGTCGACCAGCTTGACCGTGCCGAAGGTCATGCCGCCGGGCCCCGCTCCTGCCCCCGCGCCCGCTCCTCCTCCTCTTCCCGCACCGCCGCCCGCGCCCGCGAAGCCGCCGCCCCCGCCCGCGTCTCGGGCGTACCCGCCGCCGAGCCCGCCGCCCGGTCCGCCACCCCCTGGGGCCTGACCGGCACCGGCGTACGCACCGGCACCGGCCGCGCGGGACGGGAACCGGCCCGGCGCGGAGCCGCCCAGGAGCTTCTGCACCTGGATGCCGAGGAGCAGCCCGGCCACGAGCAGGACGCCTCCGGCCAGGGCGAGCGTCAGCTTCGACCCGCCCGCGCGAGCGGGACGCGCCGCCAGCACCTCCTGGAGGTCGTCGTCGAACGGCGAGGTCTCCAGAAGCTCCTCGGTGTCGTGCCTGCTCACATCCATCTCCCTTCGATGGGGTCCGCCTCGATGGGTCCGGCCGTCATTCGAAGCGGAGGGCTTCGATCGGCCGCAGCCCGGCGGCGCGGTTGGCGGGGTAGCTGCCGAAGAACAGGCCGATCGCGACCGAGACGCCGAGCGCCAGCGCGATCGACGTGGGGACGATCACCGGCCGCACGCCCGCGATCGTGAACTGGGCGCCGATCACGGCGATCAGGACGCCCAGCAGGCCGCCGACGAGGCTGAGCATCGTCGCCTCGGCGAGGAACTGGCCGAGGATCGCGCCCTTGGGCGCGCCGATCGCCTTGCGGATGCCGATCTCCCTGGTCCGCTCGGTGACCGTGACGAGCATGATGTTGGTGATGCCGATGCCGCCGACGAGCAGGCTGATCGCGGCCACCGCGCCGAGCAGGACCGTGAACGTCCCGGTCGCCGCGCTGACCGTCTCCTGCAGGGTCGCCTGGTTGAGGATGCGATAGTCGGCGCTCGCGGAGCCGGTGATGCCGTGCCGCTGGTTGAGCACCTCGGTGACCTCGGTCTGCGCGGCGTCCACCGCCTCGGCGCTCTTGGCCTGGACGAGGATCTGCCCCAGCGGCCCGAAACCGGTCAGGCTCTGCTGCACGGCGGGCAGCGGGGCGACGGCCACGTCGTCGGCGTCCTGGAACCCGGACGAGCCGGCCTCCTTGAGCACCCCCACGACGGTGAACGGCACGCCCGACACGGTGATCTGCTTGCCGAGGGGATCGACCGTGCCGAACAGGTTCTCGGCCACCGTCTGCCCGATCACCACGACCTTGCGCGCGGCGAGCACGTCGTCGTTGTAGAAGTAGGCGCCCTTGACCACCGGCTTGTTGGACGCCTCGAAGTAGCTCGGGTAGGTGCCCACGAGCTGGCTGATCGAGTGGCTCGCCCCTTCGTACGTCGCGGTCTGGGACTGGGCCGTCACGACCGGCGAGACGCTCTTGACCGAGGGGGCGTTCGCCGGGTCGGCCAGCGCCCGCGCGTCGTCGACGGTCAGGTCCTTGGCCTGGATGCGCGGCCCGCTGTTCTGCCGCCCGGCCTGGCCACCGCCTCCCCCACCGCCTCCCCCACCGCCGAAACCGCGGGCGAAGCCCCCGCCGGGGCCGCCCCCGCCGCCCGAGGTGGACGGCGTGACGGTCAGCGAGTTGGCGCCGAGCCGCTGGATGTTCTGCTGGATCTGCTGGGAGGATCCCTCGCCGATCGCGACCAGCAGGATCACCGCGGCGACGCCGATCAGGATGCCGAGCATGGTGAGCGCGCTGCGCATCTTGTTGGCGGCCAGGCCGCGCAGGGCGAAACGCAGGACCTCCGCGGCGTTCACGAGGCCACCTCCGCGAGCCGCGGGGGCAGCCCGCCGACCGGCGTGGTGCGCACGTCCTCCACGATCTGGCCGTCCATGAGGCGGACGACCCGTTTGGCGTGCGCGGCGACCTCCTCCTCGTGCGTGATGACGACCAGGGTCCGGCCGCTCGCGCTGAGGCGGTCGAAGATGTTCATGACGTCCTCGCTGGACTTGCTGTCGAGAGCGCCCGTGGGCTCGTCGGCCAGCAGCAGGGTCGGCGCGGTGACGAGCGCGCGGGCCACCGCCACCCGCTGCTGCTGGCCGCCGGACAGCTCGTTGGGCTGGTGGTGGACGCGGTCGGCGAGCCCGACCCGGTCGAGCGCGGCCAGCGCCCTGCGGCGCCGCTCCGCGGCCTTGACCCCGCCGTACGCCAGGGGAAGCTCGACGTTGGCGACCGCGCTCATCCTGGGGATGAGGTTGAAGGACTGGAAGACGAAGCCGAGCTTGCGGTTGCGGACGACCGCGAGCCGTCGTTCGTCGAGCCGGCCGACGTCGGTGCCGTCGAGGCGGTAGGTCCCCCCGGACGGGACGTCGAGGCAGCCGATGATGTTCATCAGCGTGGACTTGCCGGAGCCGGAGGCGCCCATGATCGCCACGTAGTCGCCGCGCTCCACCCTGAGCGACACGCCGCGCAGCGCGCGCACTGTGGTCTCGCCCTCGCCGTACACCTTGGTGACGTGGCCGAGATCGAGTACCGGCGGCGGGCCGGCCCTCATCGGTTGCCTCCGCCGCCACCGCCGCCGAAGCCGCGGCCGAACCCGCCTCCGCCGCCGGGGAACTGGATGCCGCCGCCTCCGCCGGTCGTCGACGCCTGGGGCCGCACCACCTGGTCGCCCTCCTGGAGTCCCGACTTGATCTCGGTGGTGGTGTCGCCCTTCAGGCCGACCTCCACCCGCTTCACGACCTGCCTGCCGTTCTCCAGCACCGTCACCGTGGTCTGGCCGCCCGCCGTGGTGACCGCCGAGGACGCCACCGTGAGCACGTCGTCGGCCTTGCCCACGGTCACCTGGACCGTGGCCGTCTGGCCGAGCCGTACGGTGGACGGCACGTCGGTCAGCGAGATCGTCACGGCGTACTGGACGACGTTGTTGTTCGTCTGCGGCTGCGGGTCGACCACCGTCACCTTGCCGGCGGCGGTGACCCCGGTGAGTGCGTCGAAGGACACGGTCGCCGCCTGGCCGACCTTGATCCTGCTGACGTCGGCCTCGGTGAAGTTCCCCACGATCCGCAGGTGGGCGGGGTCCGCGATCTCGATGAAGCCGCTGGACCCGCCGGTGCCGCTCGACCCCGCGGACCCGCTCTGCGACTGCGCCTGGCCGCCCTGGGAGGACCCGCCGGATCCGCCGGACGCGCCCGAGGAGCCGCCCACGGCTCCGTTGACCGCCGTGACGACCCCGGCGAAGGGCGCCTTGATCACCGTGCCGGCCAGCGCCCGCTTGGCCGACCGGTAGGCGTTCCTCGCACTGATGTACTGCGAGTAGCCCGAGGCGGTCGAGGTGTCGGCCTCCTCGGCGGCGTCCAGGCTCGCCTGGGCCGCCTCCAGGCTCTCCCGGGCGGCCGTGTCATCGATGCGCGCGAGCGCCTGTCCCTTCTTGACCTTGTCGCCGCTCTCGACCAGGACGGACTCGACGGTGCCGTTCGCAGCGAAGTCGAGAGCGCGCGTCCTGGCGCTCTCGACGGAACCGGAGGCCGATACCGAGGCGAGCACGGTCCCGCGGGTCACCCGGGTCGTCAGCGGCACGGCGCCGTCTCCGGAGGAGTCGCCTCCCACGGACGCCCAGGCCGCCGCGATCCCGCCGAGCAGCAGTACCACCAGGACACCGTTGATGATCAGCGTCCTGCGCTTCGTCGACAGCTTCACGACGTCGAACCATGGCAAACCCCGCTTCGGGCAACCTAGGCCGATGCTGAGGATTTGCTGACAGTCCG
The DNA here is from genome assembly GCF_006334915.2 of Microbispora catharanthi. Taxonomy (GTDB): domain Bacteria; phylum Actinomycetota; class Actinomycetes; order Streptosporangiales; family Streptosporangiaceae; genus Microbispora; species Microbispora catharanthi. The sequence continues at coordinate 67,370 of NZ_VDMA02000020.1, read as the reverse complement.
TATCAGGACGCGCATCCACAGACAACTCTCAGGTACGGCCAAGCCACCGGTCACGTGGCGTCAGCAGGATGTCCGCCATGAGATCGAGCACTCCACTCAGCATCGGAGGGCTCGCGCTGGCGGGGATCGTCATCGCGAGCGTCGCCGTGGTCGCCGCCACTGGCGGCGACACCTCCGTGGCCGACCGGATAGCGCTCGCCTCGGTCAAGCGGGGCACGGTCGCGTCGTACGTCTCGGCCGCGGGCAACACGATCGACACCGGCGTGCGCGATCTCGCGTTCGGAGCGGAGGGCAGGGTCGAGAAGGTCTACGTCAAGGTGGGCCAGAAGGTCCGCCGCGGCAAGGTCCTCGCCCGGATCGACGACACCATCGCCAGGGAGAACTACGAGGCCGCCAAGGCCGCACTCGCCGCCGCCCAGGAGACCCTCGACGACGTCGAGAACGGCACCGCCACCACGAGCGGAGCCGCCGCGCCGAGTGCGGGTGGCTCCGGGGCCGGGGCGTCCACCGGCGGCTCCGGGGCTGGGATGTCAACCGGCGCGACCGGCTCCGGAGGCGCGGGAGGCGCGGGCGGGGCCAGGACCCCCGGCGGCGGAACGGGCGCTGGAGCGGGGTCGGGAAACGCGGGCGGCACCGGTGGCGAAGCCGGAGCGGGGAACACGGGTGGCACCGGCAGCGGAGCCGGAGCGGGGAACACGGGCGGCACCGGCAGCGGCGGCCCGGTCTCGTGTCCGGCCCCCTCCCCCCGGCCTTCCGGGCAGGCGTCCACGCGCCCCTCATCGCAGCCCTCGTCACGGCCTTCCGCGACCACCCGGCCTTCGAGCCGGCCTGCCGCCGCCGGGGCGAACAAGGGCGCGAGCGCGGCGAGCATCAGCCTCGTGGCGTACCGGGGTGGCGACCACGGAGGCTCCAAGCCCGAGCCCGGTCCGGCGCCCACGGTCACGCCACGCCCGCATCCACACCCGAAACCGTCCAGGCCGCACCCCCCGGCCCCCACGGACGGCGCGACCGCGCCGAACCCGGAGGTGAGCGTCTCGATCCTGCCCACGGCGCCGTCGCGGCAGCCGTCCGCCACGCCGAGCCCCTCCCCCGGCGGTTCCTCCTCCGCCTGCGCACCCGGACAGGGCGGCCAGGGACAGAACTCGCAGGGACAGAGCGGGCAAGGGCAGGGCGGACAAGGGCAGGGCGGCGGCGCGCAGGGACGTGCGGGCTTCGGCGGCGGCCAGACAGGACAGGCAGGACAGAGCGGGCAAGGCGGCCAGGGGGGCGGTGCCCGGCTCACCGAGGCACAGGCCGAGGCGCAGGTCAGCCAGGCGACGACCGAACTGGCCGAGGCCAAGGAGGCGCTCGCCGGCGTGAGGATCAAGGCTCCGGCGGACGGCACGATCCTGTCCGTCGCGGGGACCACCGGCTCCCGCTACTCCTCGGGGACCTTCATCACCCTCGGCGACCTCGACGACCTGCAGGTGCAGGCGATGTTCACCGAGTCGGACATCCGCTTCCTCAAGGTCGGTCAGGCGGCCACCGTGACGCTGCCCACGCAACCGGGGCAGGAGTACCCGGGAACGGTCGCCCACATCGACCCGACCGCGACCACCAGCAACCGCCTGGTCCGTTACGGCGTGACGATCGTCCTGAACAGCCGCCCCGCCCGGCTGCTGCTGGGCCAGAGCGCCACCATACGGGTGACGACCGGCGAGGCGGCGGACGCGCTCTACGTCCCCTCGCAGGCCGTACGCGCCCAGGGTGACGGCACGGCCGTGGTCACCGTGGCCGACGGCGGGACGCAGTCGCGCCGTACGGTCAAGGTCGGCGTACGCGGCGACAGCTACGTGGAGATCACGGGCGGCCTCTCCGAAGGCGACCAGGTCGTCCTGCCCGCCGCCTCCACCGCCTTCCCCGACGAAGGCTTCCCCGCCGCCCGCTGACCCCCGGCTTATGGCCCCCGTTCGCCGGCGACAGGCGTGTGGAGGAGGGGCAGCCGTTCGCTCAGCGCAGGAGAAGATCGCATGAACAGAACGTTGTAGTGCGGCAGCCCACCCGCGGAGCGGAGTCGCCCGAAGCGGTGCGCGTGAACCTGGTTCGTGGACGGCGACGACGTACACTGTGCCCATGACCGCGGCGCACGATTACGAGGATCTGCACGCTCTGGTGGACAGGCTGCGGCCCGAGCAGGTCCGCGATCTGCATGCGGTCGCGCTCCGGCTGGTCGAGGCCAACGAGAGCCCAGACAGGTCAGATGTGGAGCAAGAGGGCCGACGGCGGTTGTCGTTCATCGGCGCGATGAAGTCGGGAGTCGGCGATCTGGCGGAACGCCATGAAGAGGTGCTCCGCGAGGGGTTGAATCGTCCGATGTGACGATCCTTCTCGATACGGGCCCCCTGGTCGCAGCGCTCGACGCCGACGACAAGGATCACGCGCGGTGCGCCGATCTTCTACAGACCGCCCCGGGGCCGTTGCTGGTTCCAGTGACCGTGGTCGTGGAAGTGTGCTGGCTCGTAGAGAAGTACCGGGGTGCCTTGGCAGAGGCCGCCTTCCTGACTTCGATCGAGAGCGGCGATCTGGAGTTGATCTCCCTTGAGCAGAAAGACGTGACACGTATCGCGGAGCTGGTGCGGCTCTACAAGAATCTCCCGCTGGGCGCGGTGGACGCGTCCGTGATCGCCATCGCCGAGCGGCTCGGCCTGCCTGCGGTCGCCACGTTGGATCGGCGTCATTTCAGCATCGTGCGGCCCCGCCACGTCGCCGCTCTGCAACTGCTTCCGTGAAATTGCCGTCCACCGGTCAGGTGCGGGCCTCGGGGGCGAGGGGGAGGGTGACGCGGAAGGCGGCGCCGGCGCCGGGGGCCGTCTCCACGCCGACCTCGCCGCCGTGGGCCCGGACGAGGGACTCCACGATCGCGAGCCCGAGGCCGCTGCCGCCGGACGGCCGCGTACGGGAGGGGTCGGCGCGGTAGAAGCGCTCGAAGACCCGGCCGGCCTGCTCGGGGGTGAGGCCGGGCCCCTTGTCGGCCACCTCGATGAACGCCGTGCCGTCCTGGCTGCCGACGCGTACGGTGATCGGCGTTCCCTCGGGCGTGTGGGTCGTGGCGTTGCTCATCAGGTTGCCCACGACCTGCCTCAGCCGCACCTCGTCCCCCGAAACGATCAGCGCAGCGTCCCCCTCCACCACCAGCGACACCTCGCGGCCGGGGCAGAGGGTCCTCGCGTCGTGGACCGCGTCGGCCGCCAGGGCCAGCAGATCCACGGGCTGCGTGCGCAGCGGGCGCTGCTGGTCGAGCCGGGCGAGCAGCAGGAGGTCGTCCACGAGCAGGCCCATGCGGGCGGCCTCGCTCTCGATGCGCGACATCAGCCGCGTGGTGTCGGCGTCCGGCACCTGCCGGTGGAACTCGGCGAAGCCCCTGATCGAGGTGAGCGGCGTACGCAGTTCGTGCGAGGCGTCGGCCACGAAGCGGCGCATGCGCGCCTCCGACTCCCTGGCCGCGGACTCGGAGGCCGCCCGGGCCTGGAACGCGGCCTCGATCTGGGCGAGCATGCCGTTCAGCGCGCGGGCGAGCCGCCCGACCTCGGTGCGCGGGTCACGGTCGGGGATCCGGCTGCCGAGGTTTCCCCGGGCGATGGCCTCGGCGGTCGCCTCGATCTCCGCCAGGGGCCGCAGGCTGCGCCGTACGATCACGACGCCGACGACGGCGAGCAGGACCATCAGGGCACCGCCGACCAGCGCCTCGATGAGGGCGAGCCGGCCGGTGATCTGCCCGACCGAGGCCATGTCCACCGCGACGACGACCGTGCCGAAGCCCTCTACGGGCACCACCTGGGCCCGCCACTGGCCGTCACCCGACACGGCCGACACCGTTATGGGGTTCCGGGAGGTCACGGCGCCGGGACCCGGCAGAGTCTCCACACCCATGCCCGCCTGCGCGAGCAGCGTCCTGCCGGTGGCGTCACGGATCTCCACCCGGCCCTCGGGCGGCAGCCTGAGCCGTGCGAACGCCGCCGGACCCCGGTCGAGCCGTCTTTCGGCCTCGTGCGCCAGCAAGGCGACCTTCCGGTCGACCCGGCTGACCAGGTAGTCGCGCAGCACCGAGACGCTGCCCACGCCGATGACCGCGAGGGCGACCGCGACCAGCGCGAGCATGGCAGCGCTGAGCCGGATCCGCAGCGGCGTGCGCCCCGACACGGCTCAGGCGCCGCTGGGTGGTGTCCGCATGACGTAGCCGACGCCGCGCAGCGTGTGGATGAGCCGGGGGTGGCGCCGGGATTGGGCGGTGTCGAGCTTGCGGCGCAGCACGGACACGTACGACTCGACGATCCCGGCGTCACCGCGGAAGTCGTAGTCCCACACGTGGTCGAGGATCTGGGCCTTGGACAGCACCCGGCCGGCGTTGCACATGAAGTAACGCAGCAGCTTGAACTCCGTCGGCGACAGGGGCACGGCCCGGCCGCCGCGCCACACCTCGTGGGACTCCTCGTCCAGTTCGATGTCGGCGAAGGTCAACCGCGGCGGGGTGATCATCGGGTCTCCGGCGGTGCGGCGCAGCACGGCCCGGATCCGGGCGATGACCTCCTCGAGGCTGAAGGGCTTGGTCACGTAGTCGTCGCCGCCGAGCGTCAGGCCCCGGATCTTGTCCTCGGTGGCGTCCCGCGCGGTGAGGAAGACCACAGGGGTGTGGGTTCCACCGCCGCGCAGCCGACGCACGATGTCGAACCCGTCCATGTCGGGCAGCATGACGTCGAGCACGATCAGGTCCGGTCGGTGCCGCTGAGCCGCGGCGACCGCCTCGCCGCCGTTGGACGCGGTGTGGACCTCGAATCCGGCATACCGGAGGCTGGCCGCGAGCAGTTCGAGGATGTTCGGCTCGTCCTCGACGATCAGCAGCCGGGCTTCGGGAGATTCAGCGACCATGGCGGGAGCACTCTAGACCTAGAAAGTTAAGGGAACCGTTAAAGCGATGTGCCGTGCGATCGCCAGGCTGCTCGTCGCCGCAGGCGAGGGCGCGTTTCGCACCAGCACGATCCGCCCGCGCACGTCGATGACGAAGTCGTCGAGCAGCCTGCCGTCCCGCGCCACGGCCTGGGCCCGCACGCCGCCTCCGGCGCGTACGAGGTCGGCCGAGGCCAGCTCGGGCACATACTTCCGGGCGGCGGCCACGAAGGCCCGTTTGACCAGCGAGCCGTACACCTCGCGCAGGCCGGTGCGCCAGTGCTCGGCCGCCATGCGCCGGGCGCCCGGCCAGGCGACGATCCGCCGCAGGTCGCGCAGCGACGCCGACCGCCAGGAGTAGCCCTCCAGGGCGAGCGCAGGCACGGCGTTGGGCCCGACCAGGACCTCCCCGTCGATCCTGCGGGTCAGGTGGACGCCGAGGAAGGGGTAGCGGGGGTCGGGCACGGGATAGATGAGCCCCTTCACCAGGCCGCGTGCCGGGTCGGCGAGCCGGTAGTACTCACCACGGAACGGGACGATCCGCACGTCGCCGCCCGCTCTCGCCAGGTCCGCCACGCCGTCGGTGCCGAGGCCGGCGCAGGAGATCAGCCGGTCGAAGGTGAGCCTCTCCGGCCCGGCCGCCACCGCCACCCCGTCGGTGGTCTGCCTGATCGCGCGTACGGGACGCGAGAGCCGTACGGACCCGCCGGCCTCGGCCACGTCGGCGGCGAGGCGGCGCGCGACCGCGGAGAAGTCGGTGATCGCGGTGTGCGGCGAGTGGACGGCGGCGACCCCGACCGCGTGCGGTTCCACCTCCCGCAGGCCGATCGCGTCGAGCTCGGCGATGCCGGGCACGCCGTTCTCCCTGGCCCGCTCGGCGATGCGGCGCAGCCCGGGCAGTTCGGCCCGGGTGGAGGCCACGACGAGCTTGCCCGCCTCGTCGTACGGCAGGCCGTGCTCGGCGCAGTACTCGCGCAGCATGGCGGCGCCCTCCCGGCAGAGGGTCGCCTTGAGCGAGCCGGGCTGGTAGTAGATCCCGGCGTGCACGACCCCGCTGTTGTGCCCGGTCTGGTGGGCGGCGATCCGGGGCTCCTTCTCCAGCACGGTCACCTCGGCGCCCGCCCGCGCCATCTGCCGGGCCACGGCCAGACCGAGGATCCCGGCGCCGACGATCCCGATCCTCATGTCCGTGCGGTTGTCGACAGCATGCCGGACATTGTCGCAGCCGGAGCCGCTCCACGGTGATCGAACCTGTGTTCGGTACGATGGCGGCGTGTACGTGCCACCCGGCTGGCCACCGGAGGTGCGCCCTCCTGGCAGCCCCGACTGGGAGGTCTCGGCCGTGTCGTGGCTGCTCGACGCGGTGCCCCCGGACTACCGCGCGTACGGCGTGCTGCGCCGTCACCCGCTCGCGCTCGCCCGGATGGCCCGCCAGCAGGTGGCGGCCTCGATCCAGGCGGCCAGGGAGGGTTACCGGGGAGCGGCGGTGGACCTGAAGGAGCACCTGCCCCCGCACGCGATCGAGGCGGTCCTGGACGCCTACCGGCAGGAGGGCCCCCGGCTCGTACGGCTGGCCGAGTCGGTCGCGCTCGTGGAACGAGCCCTGCGCGGCGAGCACTTCCTACCTCGCCTGTGACCACGCTCTTATCTCCGGACAAATGGGGCATAACAGCCTAAAAGAGGGAATCGGGGGTTAGCCATGACCACAGAGGGAGTGAACAAGACCGCCGGCCAGGTCATGCACGAGGGCGCGGAATGCGTCGGCGAGCACGAGAGCCTGCGCAGGGCCGCGGAGATGATGCGGGACATGAGCGTCGGCGCCCTTCCCATCTGCGGGGACGACGACCGGCTCAAGGGCATCATCACCGATCGCGACATCGTGATCAAGTGCGTCGCCGAGGGCAAGGACCTCGACCAGACCACGGCGAGCGAACTGGCCCGCGGGCTGGTCTGGGTGGACGCCAAGGCCAACGTCGAGGAAGCCCTGGCGAAGATGGAGGAGCACCAGATCAAGCGCATGCCGGTGATCGACAACCACCGGATCGTCGGGATGATCACCGAGGCCGACCTGGCCAAGGAACTGCCCGACAGCAAGCTCGCGGAGTTCGTCCACCGCGTCTACGCGCGGGGCTGACTCTCGCGGCGATCTCCGGGCCGGGTGTCGCCGGGAACGGCGGCCCGGCCCTCCGTCTGCCCGCCCCCCGAGGTCGCCGGAGGGCCTTCAACGACCCGCGCGGTAGGCGATGAACGCGATGATCCCGATCGCCCCGAGAGCGACCGTCACCCATAACAGCGGCATCGGCACGCCGAACACTCCGTCGCCCGCGGTCGCCCCGCTCGTCGCCTTGACCGCCCTCGGCCGGGCGGAGGTCGGCGCCGGACTGGGCGAAGGAGCCGGCCGGGCGGCGGCGGGCAGCGGCACCCGGTAGACCGGGCTGTCCTTCCCCTCGCTCCCGGTGAGCAGGGCCGTGCCGTCCCGCGTGTACGCGATCGACTCGGCCTGGTCGAGCGGCGGCATCACGACGTGCGCGATCAGTTTGCCCGGCGAGCGGTAGACGGACGCCGAGAAGTACGTGCGGACGACGAAGCTCGACCCGTCGGGGGCGTACGCCGCGTCGGTGGCCATGAGGGGCGCGGACCCCACCCGGCGCAGGACGTTCACCTTATCGGTGCGCAGCTTCGCCGGGGCGGCGTAGACGCCGCCGGAGAACTCCTTGCTCACGATGTACAGACGGCCCGTGCGGGGATCGACCATCACCCCCTCGGCGTTGCGGGGGCCGTCGGCGTAGCGGAAGCGATACCGCACGGCCCGCAGCGTCGCGTCCTCCATCGTCCTGGGCTCGACGACCTTGTAGACGGACACGTCCGGCCAGGCGCCGTCCATGTTGTCCCCGATGTCGGCGATCCAGAGCACGCCGCGCCCGGTCGCGCGGTCGGTGGAGGCCGCGATGCCCTCCCAGTCCCTGGCCTCGGCGTCGCCGATCGTGAAGGTCGCCCGCGTGCGGCCGTCCGGGCCGATCGCGTAGATCTGCGGTCCGTGGCCGCTGTCGTTGTGCGTGTAAACGATGCCCTTGTGGGTGGGCGAGACGGCGAGGCCGCTCGACTCGCCGACGCGCTCGTCCCTGATCCGGAACAGCAGCCGCTCCCCGTCGTCCGCCCGCGTCGTTGCCGTCGCCGCCGTCACCGTCGCCGTCGCCGGTAGCACCGCGCCCGCGACCGCGAGGAACGCCAGGACCGCCCGCGGAATCCTGCTCGTCCGCGTTCGCCCCGTTGCGCTCCCCATGCGGTCATCATTCCCGATGCCCGCCCCGTGTGCGGCGGGCGACATGCCCTGGTCGTCCCGGAATCGGTCAGGAGCGGGTCTGCAGGCGGCCTGTCACCGCAGGGCCGCGTAGAAGTCGCGCAGGTCGGCGGCGAGCACGTCCGGCCGCAGGTGGGCGGCGTAGTGGCCGCCCGCGTCATAGGACCGCCAGTGGACGATGTTCTTGTGATCGCGCTCGGCGAAGGTGCGCATCGACACGAAGTCGCCCTCGAACATCGCCAGGCCGAGCGGGACCGTCGTCGGCTCCTTGGGATGCTCGGCGTGGGCGTCCTCGTAGTAGAACCGCGTGGCCGACGTGGCAGTGCCGGTCGCCCAGTAGAGCATCGTGTTGGTCAGGATGAAGTCGTCGTCGACGTCCTCACCGAACAACTGGGCGTTCCAGCCCAGCAGCCCGGCCGGCGAGTCGAAGATCCCGTACGACAACGTCTGCGGCTGCTGCGAGTGGACCATGTTGAACGACATCTTGTTCTCGTAGAACCACTGCAGCACCTCCAGTCCCTTCCGCTCCTCGTCGGTGAGGTTCGCCATCTCCGCCGGGTCGCCGGAGGGGAACGAGTAGATCTGCGTGACGTGGACGCCGACGACGTGCTCGGGGTCCACCCGGCCCACCTCGGGCGAGACGAACGAGCCGCCGTCGTTGCCCACCGCGCCGTACCGGTCGTAGCCGAGCCTGCGCATGAGCTCCGCCCACGCCCGGGCCGTACGGAACCGGTTCCAGCCCCGCTCCCTCGTCGGGCCCGAGAAGCCGAAGCCGGGCAGCGACGGGATCACCAGGTGGAACGCCTGCGCCGGGTCCTCGGGGTTCGTCAGCGGTTCGATGACCTTGAGGTACTCCACGATCGAGCCCGGCCAGCCGTGGGTGAGGATCAGCGGAAGGGCGTCCTCGTGCGGCGACCGCACGTGCAGGAAGTGGATGTCCTGCCCGTCGATCTCGGTGACGAACTGCGAATAGCGGTTGATCTCGGCCTCGTGGGCACGCCAGTCGTACCCGTCCCGCCAGTATTCGGCCAGCCGCTTCACGTACGCGACCGGTATGCCGTACTCCCACCCGGCGTCCGGGATCTCGTCGGGCCAGCGGGTCCGGCCGAGCCGGTCCTTCAGGTCGTCGAGGTCGGCCTGCGGGACGTCGACACGGAAAGGCCTGATCTGCGTGTTCTCGCTCATGGCACCGACATTACGGAGCCTTCAGGACAGGTTCTGTCCTGAAGTGCCGCCAGACTGAGAACATGCTGGAAACCTCGGCGCGGCTGCTGCGCCTGCTGTCGTTGCTCCAGGCCAGACGCGACTGGCCCGGCGTGATTCTGGCCGAACGGCTCGGCGTGAGCGAGCGGACGGTACGCCGCGACGTCGACCGGCTGCGCGAGCTCGGCTATCCGGTGGAGTCCTCCCGCGGCACGGACGGCGGCTACCGTCTGGTCGCCGGGGCGGCGATGCCACCCCTGCTCCTCGACGACGAGGAGGCGGTGGCCGTGGCGATCGGGCTGCGGGCCGCCGCCGGCGTGGCGGGCGTCGAGGAGGCGGCCGAGCGCGGCGCCGCCAAGCTCGAACAGGTGCTGCCGTCACGCCTGCGCCGCCGCGTCGGCGCCCTGCAGGCCTACACCGAACCGGTGCCGCCCGACCGGCCGGGTCCGGCGGTCGACCCCGCCGTGCTGAGTGTGCTGGCCGCGGCGTGCCGCGACCGCGAACGGCTGCGGTTCGACTACCGCGGCCACGACGGCTCCTCCGGCGTCCGGGTGGCCGAGCCCTATCGGCTCGTGTCCTGGGGCCGCCGGTGGTACCTCGTGGCCTGGGACGTCGACCGCGACGACTGGCGCACGTTCCGGGTGGACCGGATCGCGCCGCGCACTCCCACCGGCCCGCGCTTCCCGCCCCGTGACCCGCCGGAGGGCGGCGCCGCGGCCTACGTCGCCCGCGGCGTGTCGTCGGCGGCCTGGCGGCACCGCGCCCGGGTGCTCGTCCACGCCCCCGCCGAGGTGGTCGCCGCGCGGATCAACCCCGCCGTCGGCGTCGTGGAGGACGTCGACGGCCATACCTGCGTGCTCGCGACCGGCGCCGACACCGTGAACTCGCTCGCCGTCCACCTCGGCCTGCTCGACCTCGACTTCGAGGTCACCGGCCCGCCGGAACTGGTCGACCACCTGCGCGCCCTCACCGCCCGCTACGCCCGCGCGACCGCCACGGCGGCACAGGGGTCAGGCTGAGGCGCCGCCGTCGAGCACCAGGTCGAGCCCCACCGCGAAGCCGGCGTCGTCCGAGGCGAGCCAGAGCACGGTGCCGGTGATCTCCTCGAGGGCGCCGACGCGGCCGATCGGCAGCGCTTCCCGCACCCGGGCGGCCCGGTCGTCCTCGGTCTCGCCGGGGCGCATGGACATGCCGGTGTCCAGCGGCCCCGGGCTGACCGCGTTGATCCTCACACCTGCCCTGATGTTCTCCAGCGCGGCCGTGCGGGTCAGGGCGCTCACGGCGGCCTTGGACGCGGCATAGGCGCCCACCCCGGGTATCCGGATGTGAGCCCCGATGTTCGAGGCGATGTTCACGATCACGCCCGATCCCTGGGCGCGCATCGCGGCGATCTCGTGCTTCAGGGCGAGGAAGACGCCCGTCGTGTTGACCTGGAGGACACGCGCCCAGTCCTCCTCCCGCATGTCCACGACGGTCCCTCCCGCGAAGATCCCGGCGTTGTTGACCGCGACGTCGAGGCGGCCGAACCGGGTGACGATCTCCCTGACGAGCCTGGCCACAGCGGCCGAGTCGGTCACGTCGACCGTGAGCGCGGCGGCTCGGCCTCCCTCGGCCTCGATCACCTCGACGGTCTCCTCCAGCGGCTCCCGCCTCCGTCCGGCCGCCACCACGGTGGCGCCCTCCCGGGCGAACCCGCGGGCGACCGCCCGGCCGACGCCGGAACCCGCACCGGTGACCAGCACGACCTTGTCCGCGAACCTCATCTATCGCTCCTTTGTCCGGGCGAACGCGACGGCGACCGTCGCCGCCGCGAGAAGGAAGGCCGGGGCCATGGCGGTGAGGGCGAATCCGTAGCCCTCGGTCATGGCCCGGGCGCCACCGGCGGGCACGTCGCCCGCGCGGGCGGCGGCGAGCGCCACGAGCACGGCGAGGCCCACCGTCGGCCCCGCCTCCATGGCGGTGTTGACCAGTCCCCCGGCCGCCCCGGCGTCCTCGGCGCGTACGCCGTCGAGGGCCGCCACGGTGGCGCCGGAGAAGGCCAGCCCCGAGGCGACCGGGAAGACCAGCAGCCCGGCGAGCACGCTTCCCCCGGACGCGACACGGCCGAGCAGCAGCATCGACACCGCCGCGAGCAGTAACCCGGCGACCAGCACGCGCCGCACGCCGAGGCGGCGCAGCAGGCGGCCGCTCACCGGGCCCATCACGACGACCAGGAGGAAGGGCAGGAAGGCCAGGCTGGTGGAGATCGGCGACAGCCCGCGCACCTGCTGCATGTAGAGGCTGAGCAGGAACGTGGTCGTCGCACTGGCGGCCGCCGTGACGAAGACGACGAGCAGGGCGGCGCCCCTGCGGCGGTGCGTCACCAGCCGGAGCGGCAGCAGCGGATGCGGCGTCCTCGCCTGAAGGACGACGAACCCGGCCGTCAGCAGCAGGCCGGTGGCGGCGACGGCCGTCGCGCCCTCCAGCAGGCCGTAGGCGAACGCGACCAGCCCGGCCGTGGCGAGCAGCGCGCCGGGCACGTCGAGGCGGGCCGCCGTGCGAGGCGCGGGCGGCAGCAGGAAGACCCCGGCGGCCACGGCCGCGACGCCGACGGCGGCGGGCAGGAGGAACGACCAGCGCCACGAGGCCGCGGCGGCGACGAGGCCGGACAGCAGGCTGCCGGTGACGGCCCCGGTGACCGACAGGGTGCCCCACACCGCCAGAGCACGCTCGCGCTCCCGGACGTCCGGGCGGAGCCGCGTCACGAGTGAAACGGCCGCGGGGGCGGCCATCGCGGCGCCCACTCCCTGCGCGAAGCGCGCGGCGAGCAGGACGGCGTGGTCCGGAGCCAGCCCGCCCGCCGCCGACGCCAGCGCGAGCAGGGCCATCCCGGCGAGGAACACCTCCCGGGCGCCCCACCGGTCGGCGAGCCTGCCCCCGAGGAGCAGCAGCCCCCCGAAGGCCAGCCCGTACGCCGAGGTCAGCAGCGCCAGATCCCCCTGACCGAGGCCGAACTCCCGCTGGACGGCCGGCAGCGGCACGGTGAGAAGAGTGATCGCCGCGACCAGCGTGGCCTGCGCCCCGCCGAGCACGGCGAACGCCGCCATATTTCTGGATCGATCAGTCAAGAATGAGGGCATGAAAAAGCGCACTCCTCTTCCCATGGAGAGATCAGCGGAGCACCGCGAGGGCCTGCGTGGCGGCGTCTCGGAGGCGGGCGGGGTCGCCGTGCCCCTTCCCCATCACCCGCAGCCCCTGCAGGAAGACGAGCACGAACCGCGCCAGCGCCCGGGGGTCGGACTCGGCCGAGATCTCCCCTTGAGCGCGGGCGCGGATGAGAGCCGAGGTCAGCGCCGTCTCCAGGCCCGTCCAGCTGGCCTCGACGAGCCGGGCGACCGGCTCGTCGTCCGGGAGGAGTTCGGTCGCCGCGTTCACGATCATGCAGCCCCGCCGGTCGCGATCGCGGATCGAGTCCTCGGTGTAGCGCTCGACCAGGGTCCGTACGGCCGGCAGGGCGGGGCCGGGCTGCGACAGCAACTCGACGGGGTTCGGGTCGCGCATCTGCGCGTAGCGCTCCAGCGCCTTCACGTAGAGGTCGTGCTTGCCGCCGAAGGTGGCATAGAGGCTGGCGCGGCCGATGCCGAGGTGCTCGACCAGGTCGGTCATCGACGTGGCCTCGTAGCCGCGCCGCCAGAACAGATCCAGGGCCCGCTCCAGCACGACGTCGGGGTCGAACTCCTTGGTCCTCGCCATGCCCTCAACCGTAGACCAATCAGGAACGATCGGTCAATTAAGCCGCCACACGGTCGTCCCAGCTGATCCGGTAGTCGTGCATCCAGGCCAGCGCGTTCCGCTTCTCCACCTGCCGCATGATCACGGGAAGGATCAGGTCGCGGACGAAGGCCCCGCCGGCGCCCGGCGCCTTGCCGTCACCGTTGCGCTTGCCCTGCGCGACGACGCGCTCGACCCGCTCGCGCCGCAGCCGCTCGAACGCGGCGAACGCGTCCGCGGTGTCCGGCACGTCGCGCAGGCACTTGCCGAGCACCACGGCGTCCTCGATCGCCATCGACGCGCCTTGCCCGGAGGAGGGCGAGGTGGCATGGGCCGCGTCTCCGACAAGCACCATGCGCTCGTTGAACCACTTCGGCACGGTCGGGAAGTCGTAGGTGTTCCAGGCCGGCAGGATAAGCGGGGTCGCGGCGACGATCTCCCGCATCGGCCCGGCGTCACCCTCGAACAGGTCCATGAGCCTGGCCCGCCACTGCTCGGGAGTGATCGCCGCGAGCTCCTCGGCAGTCATCTCCCGGCGGCTCGGCGGGTTGGCGAACCACCACACCCGCCCCTCCGGGTGGATCATGTAGCCGAAGAAGCACCGCCTGCCGAAGATGAAGTAGCAGACCCCCGGCCTGCCCGGCACCCGTACTCCCTCGGCGAAGCCGCCGGTGTTCAGCAGCCCGACGTACCGGGCGCGGGGGGCGCCGGGGTCGATGAGGGCACGGGTGCGCGAGCGCAGCCCGTCGGCGCCCACCAGCAGGTCGCCCTCGACCTCGCCGCCGTCCGCGAAGACGGCCCGCACCCCGCCGGAGGTGGCCGAGGCGTCGGCGAGCCGCTTGCCGTAGTGGATCCGCACGCCCCGCCGTACGGCCTCGTCGCGCAGCGCCTGGTAGAGGTCGGCGCGCCTGAGCGTGCGGCTCGGCTGGCTCGTGGTCGCCAGCAGCCTGCCGCGCGCGTTGTACATCTCCATTACCGGCGTGTCCATGCCGAGGTCGCAGACGAGGTCGTGCAGGTCGAGCAGGCGCAGGGCCTCCAGCCCGTTGACCGCGAGCGTGAGGAAGGCGCCGACGCCCTCGGCGCCCCGGTCGTAGGCCTCAAAGACCTCGCTGTCGATTCCGGCGCGCTGCAGCGCCATGGCCGTCACGGGACCCGCGATCCCACCGCCGATGATCAGAGCTCTTTTGGTCATGGCATGACTATACATATTATGACTATGAAGCGGCAAGACCCTTATGATGGGCGCCATGTCGACACGGCGCTCTCCCCTGGCCACGGCCGTGCTCGCCCTGGTCTGCGAGTCGCCGATGCACGCGTACCGGATGCAGCAGCTGATCAAGGAGCGGCACCAGGACGACGTGGTCAACGTCGCGCAGCGCAACAGCGTCTACCAGACGATCGAGCGCCTGCTCCGCGACGGACTGCTGGCGGTCCGCGAGACCACCCGTGAGGAGAACCGGCCGGAGCGGACGGTCTACGAGGCCACCGAGACGGGCCGGGAGACGCTCAAGCAGTGGATGCGGACCATGCTGTCCACCCCGGCCAGGGAGTTCCCCGAATTCCCCGCCGCGCTCGCCTTCCTGCCCGTACTGACGCCGGAGGAGGCGCTGGCGGCGCTGCGGCAGCGCATCGCGGCGCTGGAGGCACGGCTGTCCGCGCTCGACGCCGAGATGGCCGACAGCCTGAGCTTCGTGCCCCGCCTCTTCCTCGTGGAGTCCGAGTATCAGCGGGCCCAGGTCGCCACGGAGCTGGAGTTCGCGCGCGGCCTCGCGGACGACCTGAGCGAGGGCCGCCTCACCTGGGACTTCCAGATCTGACGCGTGCCGGGCTCGCCTGGAGTCCACTCCAGGTACCTAGGGTGGAGGGCATGGAATACGGACACCTTGGCCGCACCGGCCTGCTGGTCAGCAAGCTCTGCCTGGGGACCATGAATTTCGGTCCGCAGACCACGGAAGAGGACTCCTTCGCGATCATGGATCGCGCCCACGAGCTCGGGATCAACTTCTTCGACACCGCCAACGTGTACGGCTGGGTGAAGGGCGAGGGGATCACCGAGAACATCATCGGCCGCTGGTTCGCCAAGGGCGGCGGCCGTCGTGAGCGTACGGTCATCGCCACCAAGCTGTACGGCTCGATGGGCGACTGGCCGAACGAGGAGAAGCTGTCCGCGCTGAACATCCGGCGGGCGGCGGAGGCCTCGCTGCGCCGGATGCAGACCGACTACATCGACGTCTACCAGGCCCACCACATCGACCGGGACACCCCGTTCGACGAGTTCTGGGAGGCCATGGACATCCTCAAGCAGCAGGGCAAGATCCTGTACGTCGGTTCGTCGAACTTCGCCGGCTGGCACATCGCCAAGGCCCAGGAGTCGGCCCGCCGCCGGAACACCCTCGGCCTGGTCAGCGAGCAGTCCCACTACAACCTGATCGTCCGCGCGCCCGAGCTGGAGGTCATCCCGGCCTGTGAGGACTACGGCCTCGGGCTGATCCCGTGGAGCCCGCTGGCGGGCGGCCTGCTCGGCGGCATCCTGCGCAAGATCGACAAGGGCCGCTCGGCGGCCGACCACATCGTCGCCCAGCTCGACAAGCACCGCGACAAGATCGAGCAGTACGAGGCGTTCTGCGACGAGCTCGGCGAGGACCCGGCCAACGTCGGCCTGGCGTGGCTGCTGCACCAGCGGGCGGTCACCGCGCCGATCATCGGCCCCCGCACGGTCGAGCAGCTCGACGGCACGATCCGGGCGCTGGAGATCGAACTGGACGACAAGGCGCTCGCCCGGCTCGACGAGATCTTCCCCGGCTTCAAGACCGCCCCGGAGGAGTACGCCTGGTGATCAGGCGTTGTTGAGCAACGCGCCGACGATCACGATGAGCACGAGCAGCGCGAGCACCGTGGGCAGCAGCCAGCGACGAGGACGATCCACGCCATGGAGCCTAGTCGCGGACTGCCAATGGGTACGCCTCGACCTGCTCGTACCGCACGCTCGCCCCGATGTGGCTGCGTACGAGGTGCACCGACGACACCTCCCAGCGCCGCCCGCCGAAGGCGCTCAGGGCGCCGACCAGGGAGCGCAGGTCGTCGCCGTGGCGTGACCGGGTCCTGGAGCGGGCCAGGGTGAGATGGGGATGGAACCGCTTGCGGTCCGTCTCCGCCGCCCCGGCCCGCCGGGCGCCGGCCGCCACCGACCCGGCGAGCCTCGTCAGGGCCGGTCCGGCCTCCAGGCCGATCCAGAAGATGCGTCCCCGGGAGGCGGAGGGGAAGGCCCCGGCGCCGCCGAACGAGACCGTCTCGGGGGAATACCGGGCGGCCGCGCGGGCCAGCCGTACGCGTAGCTCGGGCAGCACCTCGTCGGGCACCTCGCCGAGGAAGGCCACGGTCACGTGCCACAGCGCGGGATCGACCCAGCGCAGCTCCGTCCACTCGGCACGTACGGGCTCGACCGCCGTGGCGATCTCCGCCAGCGCCTCAGGCGGCGGCAGCAGCGCCACGAACAATCTGCTCACGTGCCGATTCTTCCCTGACCGCCACGCGTGCCGCGACCATCCGGGTCACCAGCACCGCCAGGCAGACGCCGCACATGCTCAGCACGCCGGCGGCCACGACCGAGACCCGGGGACCGGCCAGTTCGGCGAGCCAGCCCACCAGCGGCGCCCCGATCGGCGCTCCCCCGGTGAAGACCAGAACGTAGATGCCCATGACCCGGCCGCGCATCTCGGGCGAGGCGCCGAGCTGCACCATCGTGTTCGCGGTCGTGTTGACGGTGATCATCGCCATGCCCGCGGGGACGAGCATCAGCAGGAACGCCGCGTACGCGGGCGCGAGCCCGGCGACGACCTGGAACAGCCCGAAGCACAGCGCCCCGGCGATCAGGAACCTGCGGCTCGGCTTGACCCGCCGCGCGGCCAGCAGCGCCCCGCCGAACGCCCCGACGGCGAACGCGCTGGACGCCACGCCGAAGGAGGACGCGCCCGCGCCGAACGCCTGCTTGGCCATCAGCGCGATGCTGGTCGAGAAGCTCTGGGCGAAGATCGCCATGAACGCCACGAGCAGCAGCGGCAGCAGCAGGTCGGGCCGGCCGCCGACGTAGCGCAGGCCCTCCCGCAACTGGCCCTTGCCCCGCGGCACGGGCTCCGGCGAGCGCAGCTCGGACACCCGCATGAGCGCGATCCCGGTGATCACGGCGGCGAACGACGCGGCGTTCAGCACGAAGATCGGGCCGGTGCCCATCCAGGAGATCAGCAGGCCGGCCACCGCCGGGCCGACGACCCGGGCGAGGTTGAAGGTCGAGCTGTTCAGCGCGATGGCGTTCGGCAGGTCCCGCCGGCCCACCATCTCGACCACGAACGACTGCCGTGTGGGCACCTCGACACAGGACACCAGGCCGAGCGTGAACGCCATGGCGTACACGTGCCAGACCTGGGCCGTCCCCGTGAGGACCAGCACGCCCATGGTGAGCGCCAGCAGCCCCATGAGCGTCTGGGCCGCCATGAGGATCCGGCGCTTGGGGTAGCGGTCCGCGATCACCCCGCCGAACATCCCGAACAGCATCGTCGGCAGGAACTGCAGCGCCACGGTGACGCCGAGCGCCGAGCCGCGGCCGTGCGCGAGGTCGAGGACCAGCCAGTCCTGGGCGGTGCGCTGCATCCAGGTGCCGACGTTGGAGATCACGCCGCCGGAGGCGAACAGGCGGTAGTTGTAGTTCCGCAGCGAGCGGAACATGCCGCCTACATCGTGGACAGCTTCTCCAGGATCGGCGCCGCCGCTCGCAGCGTCGCCCTCTCCTCCGGCGTCAGGTCCTTGAGCCGCTGCGCCAGCCAGGCTTCCTTGGTTCGGCGCTCCTCCTTGAGCAGCGCCGCCCCCTGCGGCGTCACGCTCACCGTCACCTGCCGGCGATCGGTCGGATGAGGTTTGCGTTCCAGCAGACCCCGGGCCTCCAGCTTGGCGATCACGCGGGTCATCGAGGGCGGCTGCACCTTCTCGTGCTCCGCGAGCTCGCCGGGGGTCATTGCGGTGTGGCGCTCGACGGCGACGAGCGTCGCGAGCTGTGTGGGCGTCAGTGAGTGGTGCGCGGCCTGCTTGCGCATCCGTCGCGTCAGCCGGGCGAGGGACACGCGCAAGGCGGACGCGAGAGCGGCGTCGCTGCGCAAGTTCTGGGCGTTCGTTAGCATGACTCATTACCTTTGCTAACTATATGGCGCATGTCCGCATTCCTCCAAATGGTCCGGCCCTGCACGGGATCGCGACACACCGTACCGGCGCGATCCCGGCGATGGACGATCCCATGAACGATCAAGGCCCGGCCCCCACGTGGGGGCCGGGCCTCGTACGTGCGTCGCGTCAGGCGAAGTCCTCCGGCGTGAACTCCTTCGGCTCGACCAAAACGAGCCAGTTGCCCTGGTTGTCGCGGATGACCGCCTCCACCCCGTACGGCCGCTCCGAGGGCTCCTGCAGGATCGTCACGCCCTTGGCCGTGAGCTCCTCGCAGGTCTTGCGGCAGTCGTCCACGCGCAGCCCCAGGCCACCCGCCTGGCCCTTGTCGAGCTGCCTGCGGTAGAAGTCGGCGCCCTCGTCGTCGAGCGGCGGTCCCGGCTTCATCAGCGTGATCTCGAGTTCGGGGTGGTCCGGGTGGTTGATGGTGACCCAGCGGAACCCGTCCATCTGGATGTCGGTGTTGGAGACGAAGCCGAGGACGTCCACGTAGAAGTCCCGGGCCTCGTCCTGGTCGCTGCAGTAGAGCGTGATCAAGGAGACGTTCCGAATCATGCGGCAGACGCTACTGCGACCCCTCTGACCTGGGCTTCTCCAAAATTGCACAATCGTCGTCCCGCTTCGGCGCGCCCCCAAGGTGGAGCACTCCGTTCATGAACAGGTAGCAGCCGGGGACGCGGGGGCCGCCGCGCGCCGCCCACCGGTCGCGGTATTCGCTCGGACTCTCCCCCACCATCCGGCGGAACTTGGCCGAGAACGAGCCCAGGCTGCTGAACCCCACGGCCATGCAGACCTCGGTCACGGTCAGGTTGGCGAAACGCAGCAGGTCCTGGGCGCGCTCCAGCCGCCGCCGGGTGAGGTAGCGCATCGGCGTCTCGCCGTACGCCGCCTCGAAGCAGCGGACGAAGTAGAACTTGGAGACCCCGGCGACGGCCGCGAGCCGGTCGAGATCGAGCTCGCTCTGATAGTCGCGGTCCATGCGGTCCCTGGCCAGGCGCAGCCGCGACAGCAGCTCCACCGGCACCGTCCGCTGTCCCCTCACGGCCACATCACGACACTAGCGCTCGGCCCCGACAAATCGTCTCGGCCGCCGCGCGGCAGACCGCCGCGCCGTAGCCACCCACCCGCGTCCGGTCAGCCGGCGACACGTCTCGTCGACCTCACGTAGGACCGGCACATCTCTGCGAACAGCCCGATCACGACGATGCCGAGCACGCCGTGATACCACTTCCAGCCGACGCCCATGCCGACGAACCCGTCCAGGATCATGATGCCCGCGCCGCCTCCGACGGCCGCCAGCATCACGGCCAGCACGAGCAGCATCAGGGTCCGCGGCACCTTGCGGCCGAGCGGCGTGACCGTGGCGAGGGCGGCACACGCGCCCACCATGCCGGAGGCGGTCGCGAGCCACTGCGCGGTGGCGGCGTCCATGAAGTACCCCTGGGTCTCGGCGGCCGGCACGGGCGGGCCGCCCGGGAAGCCGAGCCGGTCCTGCAGGGCGAAGGCGGCCTTCCCCGCGGCGTAGCCGAGGAACAACACGGCCAGCGCGTACGCCGGCCAACGCCGTGGGTGAGCGGAATCGAGCATGGCTCGACCGTAGACACGGCGTGCCCGGCAGCACTCCCGTGTGTGAGGGAAACGCCTCCCCCCTGTGGGGGAGCGCCCCCCGAGGGTCACCGACGGCCGGCGCGCGAGAGGCCGCCGCGGCATCGCCACGGCGGCCTCCGTACGGCGCGGATCAGCTCAGGCCGAGCAGGCTCTTGAGGGGCTCCAGCGCGAAGTACACGACGAACAGCGCGCCCACCAGCCACATCAGGGGGTGGAGATCGCGCGCCTTGCCGCGGAACGCCTTGATGGCGATGTAGCTCACGAAGCCCGCGCCGATCCCGGCGGTGATCGAGTACGTGAACGGCATGAGCACGATGGTCAGGAACGCGGGGATCGCGGTCTCGAAGTCGCTGAAGTCGATCTCCTTGACCTGGGTCATCATGAGGAAGCCGACGACCACGAGGGCCGGGGTCGCCGCCTCGAACGGCACGATCTCCGTCAGCGGGGCGAAGAACATGGCGAGCAGGAACAGCACGCCGGTGACGATGCTCGCCAGACCGGTGCGCGCGCCCTCGCCGACACCGGCCGCCGACTCGATGTAGGTGGTGTTGGACGAGACGCTGGCCGCGCCGCCGGCCGCGGCCGCGAGCGAGTCGACGAGCAGGATCTCCTTGGTGCGCTCGACGGTCCCGTCCTCCTGGACCAGGTTCGCCTGGCGGCCCACGCCGACGATCGTGCCCATCGTGTCGAAGAAGTCGGCGAGCATGAGGGTGAAGACGAACATCACGGCCGCCAGGCCGCCGATCTTGGCGAAGCTGCCGAACAGGCTGAACTGGCCGAGCAGCGACAGGTCGGGCAGCTCGATGAAGTTCTTCGGCCACGCGGGCACGTTGAGCGACCACCCGTTGGGGTTGCTTCCATCGGGAGTCTGCGGCCCGACCTTGCCGATCGCCTCGACGATCATGGCGAGCACGGTGGTGCCGACGATTCCGAGCAGGATGGCGCCCTTGACCCTGCGGGCGACGAGGAAGGCCGTCACGAGCAGGCCGACGACGAAGACGAGTGTGGGCCACCCGGTCAGCGAGCCGTTGCCCAGCGCGCCGAGCTTGACCGGGACCGTGGTGCCGCTCGCGTCCGGCATGCGCCGGACGAAACCGGCGTCGACGAACCCGATCAGCGCGATGAACAGGCCGATGCCGACGCTGATCGCGGTCTTGAGCTGGGCGGGGATCGCGTGGAACACCGCCACCCGGAAGCCCGTCACCACGAGGATCGCGATGACGATGCCCTCGAGCACCACCAGGCCCATCGCGTCCTCCCACGACATCTGGCTGGCGATGCCGAAGGCGAGGAAGGCGTTCAGTCCAAGGCCGGTGGCCAGGGCGAACGGCACCCGGCCGAAGACGCCCATGATGATCGTGAGGATGCCGGCGGCGAACGCGGTGGCCGCGGCGACCAGCGCGATGTTGGGGTTCTCCCCGTCACCGAGGAACTGGCCCGTCTTGTCGGCGACGGTGCCGATGATGAGCGGGTTGAGCACCACGATGTAGGCCATCGTGAAGAAGGTGGCGAAGCCGCCGCGGACCTCCTGTCCGACGGAGGAACCACGGGCTGAGATGGAGAAGTATCGATCGAGAAAATTAGGGGTGTTCATGGGGTTCGCATTCACGCGCGCAGAGTCGCAGGCCCTTACCATCCGCGGAAAGAGCCAGGGGAGCAGCGTTGTCCTTTCGTGACTGGTTTGTCATGAAGATACCGGCTCGCTGCCGCGACCTTCTAAGCTGGCTGCCGTGAGCGAGCGCCGGCCGGACCCCATGCCTCTCAGGACGAGGGACACCCGCACGATCCTGGTCGGAACGGCCCTGTGGGCGATCGCCCTGGCCGTCGTGCTGCTGGTGGTCAGACCGGCCGATCCGCGGCCGGTCTGGGTCTGCGTGGCCGGGATCGGGCTCGGCCTGTTCGGGGTCCTGTACATCCGCCGCCGCGACGCCCGGCTGCGCGAGTCCGTCCCCGCCGCCGTCGAAGCCGACGAGTCAGAACCCCGCCGCCCCTGAGGGGCCCTCCCACCACGTCAAATGGGCGGTCGCCTCGGCCACCGGCTCGATGATCTCCCACGCCTCGGCGATCAGCCCGTCGTCGAGCCGCCAGATGTCGACGACCGCGATCTCCGGCCCGGCAGCGGGCAGCCGGCGCCGCGAGTGCATCACGACGTGATCACCGTCGGCCAGCACGTGCCGGATCTCCACCTGCATGCCGGCGAGCGGGACGAGCGCGCCGCGGACGGCGGCGAGCCAATCCGCCTTGGTCCTCGTCGCGTCAGGCCGGTGGTGGACGAAGTCGTCGCTCAGCGACGACGCGAGCGCGTCGACGTCACCGGTCGCGATCAGCGCCTCCAGCGCCTGTCGCACGATGCTCCTGTTGTCTGTGGTCATGTCCTTGGTCGGCATGGCCAGCAGTGTTTCCGCCGTTGGCGTGGATTGTCGATGAAGTGGCATTTCATCGGCGTACGGTCCGCCCAGGAGTAGCATCGGCGGCCATGCACACGGTCGGGGAACTGTTGCGGCGGTGGCGGCATCACCGGCGGCTCAGCCAGCTGGATCTCGCGATCGCCGCCGACGTCTCGGCTCGCCACGTCAGCCTGGTGGAAACCGGCAAGTCCCACCCGAGCGCCGACATGATCCTGCGGCTCGCCGAACAGCTCGACGTGCCGCTGCGCGAGCGCAACCGGCTGTTGCTCGCCGCCGGCTTCGCACCCCGCTACGCCGAGCGGCCGCTCGGCGGGGACGCGCTGTCGGCTGCCCGGAGTGCGATCGGGAGGGTCCTCCGGGCGCACGAGCCGTACCCCGCGCTGGTCGTCGACCGCCGGTGGAACATCGTGATGACCAACAGCGCCCTCGACCCGTTCCTCGCACACGTCGCGCCCGATCTGCTGCGGCCGCCGATCAACATGGTGCGGCTCGGGCTGGACCCGCGCGGGCTCGCTCCGCACATCGTCAACCTCGCCGAGGTGCGTGCGCTGCTCCGTATCCGGATCGGGCGTCAGCTCGTCGTCGCTCCCAGCGCCGAGCTGACCGCGCTCTACGAGGAGCTGCTGGCACCCGGTGCGGGCCGCGAGGACGCGCGGCACCCGG
Source organism: Microbispora catharanthi (assembly GCF_006334915.2). GTDB lineage: Bacteria > Actinomycetota > Actinomycetes > Streptosporangiales > Streptosporangiaceae > Microbispora > Microbispora catharanthi. The sequence goes on along the minus strand of NZ_VDMA02000020.1, from coordinate 44,303 downwards.
TCGAGGCCGAGATCGCCGTTCCGATGATCTTCCGCTTCGGCGGACGGGAACTGCGGCTGTTCTCGACCACCACCACGTTCGGCACTCCGATGGACGTCACCCTGGACGAGGTCGCGATCGAGTCGTACTACCCCGCGGACGCGGAGAGCGCCGCGTACTTCACCACGCCCGGCCACGCCTCCTTCGACGTCCCCGGGCACCCCGCCTAAATCGAGGCCGTGGGATCGAGGTCGGCCTCGGCGAGCAGCAGGGGGACCCGGGCGGGGTCGCGCAGGAGCGCCGCCACGGCGAGGCGGTCGCCCCACTGGCCGGCCGCCCAGGCGAGGCCCCTGGCCAGGCCGTCGACGCCGGTCGCGTGCACCACGCCCTCGAAGAACCGCCACGGCACCGGCCTGCCGTCCACCAGCAGCTCGTCGTGCTCGACGTACGTCACGGGGGTGCCGGGCAGCAGCGAGCGCACCTCGGGCGGCACGAGCTTCTCGGCGCCGGCCGAGGTGACCGCGCCGGTGACCACCTCACCGGCGAGCGACAGGTCGAGCACCTCCGACAGCGCCTCGGCGAGGTCGAACGGCGCGAGCACGAGCGGCCGGTCCTCGACCAGGGCGAGCAGGTCGGGCGCCTCCACCACGACCGGGCCGTCCTCGACGTCCGCGACCGTGACCGTGCCCTTCAGCACGGCGCGTACGGCCTCCGGCGGGCTCACCCGGGCGGGATCGACGGCCGCCAGCGCGATCCACAGGGACCGCAGCTGGGCCCGGTCGACCTCCAGCGACGAGTCGGCCAGCAGGTCGAGCAGCTCTTCCGGGCCGCCGTGCGAGTCGAGCAGTTCGGCGAGGGTGGAACGGACGCCGATCATCTTCAGCGCGTCCTCGTCGATCCCCGCCGGCGCCTCGCCGTACAGGCCGAACAGCAGCGGGTCGCCGGTCGGGAGCCGCAGCTCCGTCGGCTTACGCTCGCCGAGCACCGGGTGCCGCGACAGCCACCAGGCCGTGTACGACGGCACCTCGACCGTCTCCCCCGCCGCGAGCACCCGCATGGGCCGCAGGGCGGCGCGCAGCGGGGGCCGCGACAGCAGCGCGAGCGCGCTCGACCAGTCGGCGACGTACTCCAGGTCGCGTACGGCGGTGAACTCCCTGACCACCGGCGGCACGTCGAGGTCGGGGAGCAGGTCGAGCACGGCCTCCAGCCACTCGTCCTCGAGGTCGAGGTCGTGGTCGCACTCGGCGGGGTCGAGCAGCACGTCGGAATCGTTGACCACGGCGAAGCCGTCGAGCACCCCGGCCGCCGCCAGCACGTGCGGGCCGAACTTCTCCACCAGGTCGGGGGCGGCGACGCCGAACGGCACCTCGGGGTCGATGAGCCCGGCCAGGGAGCCCTCGGCCAGCAGCAGCTCGCCCGCCGCGTACAGCTCGCCGTCGGCGCCGCGCAGCGCCAGGTCGGCCAGCCACGGGGCCTCCCCCGCGGTCAGGCCCGCCGCGTCGACCAGGGCCAGCACGGCCTGGGCCACCGGCTCGGGGTCGGCGCTGTTCAGCGACTCGGACACGGCCGCGTGGGTGAGCGGGTCCTCCAGCACCGTACGCGGGGTCGCCTCTGCCGCGCCCAGCCGCAGCAGCAGCGGGTGGACGGCGTCCGGGTGGACGATCCGCAGCCCGAGCGGCGCGAGCAGGGCGGGGTCGAAAGTGCCTGACTCCTGCGACAGCACGAGCGTGCCGCGCGGGCCGCGCACCAGGCGGCCGTCGGCCAGCGGCACGGCGACGGCGCCGATCGCCTCCAGGTCGTCGGCGGGCAGCACCTCGTACAGCGACCGCCACCACGCCGGATCCTTGTCCTCCACCGCCTCGCCGGACAGCATGTCCACGACGTCGGCCAGGTCGACCCGGCGTACACCGAGCGTGGTCAGGGCCGGGTGCCGCGAGGCCCAGCCCGCCGGCAGCAGCCCGGGGACGATGCCGGCGATCTTCGCCAGGAACCCGGCCGTCCCGTCGACCGCCCGTGCCTGGTTGCCTGGTACTACGCCCTCGGAGATCGTCGGCAGCAGCGGCGTGTCCGGCAGCGCCTTGACGATCTCCCGCCTGATCGCCGCGTCGAGCGCGCCCTTGCCCATCAGGCCGGGCACGAGGTCGAGCAGGTCCGGGGTCGCCGGTAGCTCCCCCAGCAGCCGTACGTACGCCTCGGCGGCCCTGGCGACCAGGAAGTCGGTGAGCGGCCCGGGGGCGACGTGCCGCCGGTCGGTGGTCATCGGGAACGACGCGATCAGCAGGGCGGGCAGGTCGAGCGGCTCGTCGCTCGGCGTCGGCGCGTGCACCACCCTGGGGACGTCCCCGCGGCGGTCGCCGGGGACGGCCCAGCGGACCTCCCAGTAGGGCCGGGCCCGCTCCTCGGTCGGCCGGTCGGCGAACAGCTCGGCCACCTGCTCGGGGCCGAACGTGCCCGACTCGGCGACCACGTGCCAGCCCTCGGCCGAGATCGTGCGGGTCCGCCCGTCCATCTCGATCTCGACGCTCTCCAGCGCCGGCATCGACAGCGGCAGCGCGGGCCCCGCCTCCTCCAGCATCCGCCGTACGGCCTGCTCGGCGGCCTGGTCCCGCAGCGGAAGCCGGACGAGCGTGTCATACCCCTCGGGTACGTCGAGGGAGTCGTCGGAGAACGGCAGCCGCAGCAGCGGGACGTGCCCCTCTCGGCCCTGCAGCTCGGCCGCGAGCTCCGGCCGGGCCGCGACCAGCGCGGCGGTCTCCTCCCGGGACCAGCGCACTCCTCCGGTGGCGCGAGAGGAGACCGAAGGGGTGTCGGTGACCGACACCACGGCGGCGAAGCCGACGCCGAACCGGCCGGCCGCTCCCACCTCGTCCTTCTTGCCCGAGACACGCAGGGTGCACAGGCCCTCCACGCCGCTCTGGTCGAGCGGCGCCCCCACGTTGGCGGCCAGCAGCACGCCGTCGGCGAGCGTCAGCCGCAGGCGGCCCGGCACACCGGCCCGCAGCGCGGCGTCGGCGGCGTTCTGGGCGAGCTCCACGACCAGCCGGTCGCGGTAGCCGCCGAGGGCGAAGTCCTCCTCGGCGTTGGCGTCCTCACGGAAGCGGGCAGGCGAGGCCGTCCAGGCCGCGAGAACGGTGTCACGCAGGCGCGCGGTATCGAACATGATCAGGCGTGACCCAGGGGTTCGGAGCCGGCCTCGTCCACGGAGCCCGACTCGATGATGTCGTATCCCATGTCGTCCAGGATCGGGGGCGCCGGGTCCATGACCATCGAGGGCACGGTGGTCGCCTCGGAGTGCGCCCCGCAGCCGTGGTCGGCGGACACCACGCGGCCGTCGTCCGGCGCGTACTCGTTGGCGCAGACGCCGAAGCCGAGGCCCAGCGCTCCGGCGAGCGGCCAGTAGAAGCCGCAGGTGGAGCATTGCGCGGGGGCGGCGTGCGCGATCGGGGTGTGCGGTCCTGCCTCACCCGCGGCCCAGCGCCGCGCGGCGAGGTCGCGGCCGAGCACCGACAGGACGCGGGCGCGTCCCAGGCCCAGCTCGAAGATCGCCTGCTTGTCGATGTCCTCGTCGGCGGAGGCGAACCCGGGCACGAGCCGGTCGTCGTCGGCCTCGGCCGGCAACAGGTCGCCCACGCCGAGGTCACCCGGGCGCAGCCGCTCGTTCCACGGCACCCAAGCGGGAGCGAGCAGCGCGCCCGAGCCGGGCAGCAGCACGGTCTCGCTCACGGTCACGACGCGGGCGCGGGAGGCCCGGGTGACGGTGACCGCCCAGCGCCAGCCGCGGTAGGCGCGGTCGAGGCACTCGAAGTAATGGGTGACGACCCGGTCGCCCTCGTTGTCGAAGCCCAGGTGCTCTCCCACCTCCCCGGGGCGCGCGATGTTCTCCGCGGCCCGGCGGGCGAGGTCGACCGCCGCCGCACAGGCCTGGTCGACTGGAGTGCTACGGATTCGGGTACGACTCACACTCCATTTTCACCCACGCCGCGAGCGGACCGCACCGGCTCGATGGGCAAATCTTGGAAGGACCCTCGGTGCCTATGGTGAAGATTTGGGCGAAAGTTACGCGTGTTGTGAGAGCACCGGCGCGGGCGACGCGCCGGCTCACGCACGCCCAGGGAGCGGGCCGCACCGGCCTCGGCCACCTCATCGAGCTGACGGCCGCCCATTCCGCCGGGGACGCGCTGGTCACCGTGGCCCTCGCCGGGGCGCTGCTGTTCGGGCTGCCGGTCGGCCAGGCCCGCGGTCAGGTCGCGGCCTATCTGCTGATCACCATGCTGCCGTTCGCGGTGGTGGCGCCCTTCGTCGGGCCGGTGCTCGACCGGCTCCGCTCAGGCCGCCGCTACATCATGGCCGGCACCCTGCTCGCGCGGGGCCTGCTGTGCTGGGGGATGGCCGGCGCCGTCCACACCTCCGACGCGGTCACGCTGTTCCCTTCGGCGCTCGCCGTGCTGGTCCTGTCGAAGGCCTACAACGTGTCCCGGGCGGCGATCATGCCGAGCGTGCTGCCCGCCGACATCCCGCTGGTGACGGCCAACGCCAGGGTCGCCTTGTTCGCGCTGGTGTCGGCCGGCGTGGGCGCCGGGGTGGCCGCCGGCCTGTCGGCCGCCGCCGGGGCCGACTGGGTGCTGCGCGGCGCCGTGCCGCTGTTCCTGCTGTCCGGGGTGTTCGCCGTACGGCTGCCGCGGCACGTGGACGCGCCCGACCTGGAGGAGACCGAGCCACGCCCCCGATGGCGCACCGTGCTCAACCTGGGCCCTGTGGTGGGCGAGGCCATGGGCGCCAACGCCGCGATCCGGGTGCAGTCGGGCTTCCTCGTGTTCTTCCTGCTGTTCCTCGTCCAGGACGGCCACCTGCGCGGCGTGGACCCGAAGGTCGCGCTGGCGCTGCTGGCCGCCGCCGCGGGCGCGGGGGGCCTGGCCGGGGCCGCCGCCGGCTCCTGGTCCCGCTCCCGGTCGCCGCACCTGACCGTCATGGCCACGCTCGCGCTGGCCACGGTCGCGACCGTCGCGGCGGCGTTCTTCTTCACCGTGTGGACCGCCGCCGCCGTGGCCCTCGTGGGCGCGTTCGCCCAGGGCCTCGGCAAGCTCGCGTTCGACGCCATCGTGCAGCGCGAGATCGGCGAGGAGGTGCGCTCCTCGGCGTTCGGCGTCGCCGAGACGCTGCTCCAGATCGCCTGGGTCCTCGGCGGCCTGCTGGGCCTGGTGATGTCGCTGTTCGTGGCCGGCCCCGCCGGGTTCGGCGTGATGTCCGCCGCCCTCGCGCTCTCCTTCGGCCGCCTCGTCATGATCCGCCGCCGCAGGCTCGCCGCCCGCGCCGCCACGGCCACCTGAGCTCCCGGGCCCGCCGCCCGGACCCGGCCGGGCGGCGGGGGACGTACGGGATCTGCCAGGCGCTCAGGCGTCGAGGTCGTCGGCGACGGCGCGCAGCACGGTCGCGATCTTCTTGGCGTGCGCGGCGTCCGGGTGCTTGCCCCGCTGGTAGGAGTTCGAGATGTCGTCGAGCAGCTTGATCAGATCCTCGACGATCACGACCATCTCGTCGGGCTTCTTCCGCTTCGCCTTGCCCTTGGTGGCCTTGGCCAGCGTCGGCGGCTGGTCGATCACCCGCACCGAGAGCGCCTGCTGTCCGCGGCGGCTCTCGGCGACACCGAACTCGACCTTCTGCCCGGGCTTGAGCGCCTCGACTCCCTTGGGCAGGGCGGAGGAATGCACGAAGACCTCACCGCCGTCGTCGCGGGTGAGGAAGCCGAAACCCTTGTCGGCGTCGTACCACTTGACCTTGCCACTCGGCACAGGGGTGACCTCGTTCAGACTGTCGTGAAGGTGATGGATGTAGGTTATGCCCACAGACAGGCCCCGTGGACCCACCCAGAGGCGATTGAAGCGTCCCATGACCAGATTGGTGTGGATCTTCCGTCGCGGCGCCGCGCGAACGCGCGAAACCCCTGCCGTACGGGCGCTCCGGCGGCCGGATGAAGGCCCCGCCCTACCATGGAGAGAATGACGGGCACGGACTTCAGCGAGTGGCTGCGCGGCCGTTCCGACGAGCGGCTGCGGGCGCTCGTGGCGGCGCGGCCCGAACTCGTGACGCCCGTCCCCGCGCACATCGACGGGCTGGCCGCCCGCGCCTGCAGCCCCTCGGCCATCGGCCGGGCGCTCGACCGGCTCGACCGGTTCTCCCTCTCCGTGCTGGAGACGCTGGCCCTGCGGCCCGGCCCCGCCGATCGTGGGACGGTGCTGTCCCTGCTCCGCCGCGCCGTTCCCGCTGATCGGGACGACAAGGCCCTCGGGTCCGCCCTCGACGCCGCGCTCGACGTGCTGACCACGCGCGCCCTGGTCTACGGGCCCGACGACGCGCTGCTGCCCGCGCCGGGCGTGGCCGACGCGCTCGAACCCCCGGCCGCCCTGGGGCCGCCGGTCGCCGAGGTGTTCCGCCATCACCCGCCGGAACGGCTCGACGTGCTCCTGCGGGACATCGACCCGGCGTACGAGGGCGACGGCCGGGCCGGCGGTGAACGGCCGGACGGCGGACGGCCGGCCGGGGAGCGGCTCGCGGCGCTGCTGGCCGACTCCGCGACGGTCGCGCGCCTCGTCGGCGAGGTCTCCCCCCAGGCGCGGGCGGCCCTGGACGAGCTCGTCTGGGGCCCGGCGAGCGGACGGCTGCCGAACGCCCGCCGGGAGGTGGACGCCGCGAGCGCCCAGTCGCCCATCGAGCAACTGCTGGCCCGCGGGCTGCTCGGCGCGACCGGGGAGGAGACCGTCGCGCTCCCCCGTGAGGTCGCCCTCGTGCTGCGCGACGGCCGGGTGCACCGCGACCTGTCCCCCGGCCCGCCCGCTTTGGAGGGGCCCGTACGCGACCAGCACCTGGCCGACCGCACGGCCGCCGGGCAGGCGTTCACGTTCGTGCGCACGGTCGAGGAGCTGTGCGAGGTGTGGAGCGTGGACCCGCCGGGCGTGCTGCGCGCGGGCGGCCTCGCCGTACGGGACCTCAGGCGGACGGCCCAGCTCCTCGACCTGCCGGAGTGGGCGGCGGGGCTGGTGGTCGAGGTCGCCCACGCGGCCGGGCTGGTCGCGGCGGGCGAGGGGGAATGGCTGCCCACGGGCGGCTACGACGGCTGGCGGATCAAGGCCACCGAGGACCGCTGGGCCGTGCTCGCCGACGCGTGGGCCGCGATGGAACGCGCCCCCGGGCTGATCGGCGAACGGGACGACCGCGACCGGCCGCTGAACGCCCTCCACCCCGACCTGCGCAGGCCGGGAGCCGCACAGACGCGGGCGCGCACGCTCGCCGTGCTGGAGTCGGCCCCGCCCGGCCTCGCGCCGACGCCCGAGTCCGTGCTGGCCCGGCTCGCCTGGGAGCAGCCCCGCCGCCGCCCCGCGCTGCGCGACCGGCTCGTACGCTTCGCGCTGCGCGAGGCGGAGCACATCGGCGTGACCGGGCTCGGCGTGCCGGCCACGCACGGCCGAGCCGTGGCCCGAGGCGACGGCACGGCGGCAGGCCTGCTGGCGCCGCTGCTGCCGGAGCCGGTCGACCACGTGCTGCTGCAGGCCGACCTCACGGCCGTGGCGCCGGGCCCGCTGACCACCGATCTCGGCCGCAGGCTCGCGCTGACGGCGGACGTGGAGAGCAAGGGCGGGGCGACGGTGTACCGCTTCTCCGAACAGTCGGTCCGCCGGGCGCTCGACGCCGGTCATTCCGCCGACGACCTGCTCGCCGTACTGGAACGACACTCGGCCACGCCGGTCCCGCAGCCGCTGAGGTATCTGGTCACCGATGTCGCCCGCCGTCACGGCCGCATCCGGGTCGGCACGGCGTCGGCGTACATCCGGTGCGACGACCCGGCCCTGCTCGACGAGGTGCTCGCGGACAAGCGGGCCCACCTGCTGCGGCTGCGGCGGCTCGCGCCGACCGTGCTGGCTTCCAAGACGTCCAGGGCCGCGCTGGTCGACTCGCTGCGGGCGATGGGGTACGCGCCGGTGGCCGAGTCGCTGGAGGGCGACGTGGTCGTCGCCCGGGCCGACGCCCGGCGGACCGAGGGACAGCTCGCCGCCCGCGCGACCGCGAACACCGCGCCCGACCCGGAGGTGCTCGCCGCGGCCGTGCGGGCGATGCGGGCGGGGGACTCGCGGCGGCGGCCCGTGGAGGCGCCGGAGGGCCAGGTGCCCCGCTCCCCCGCGACCGCCACGATCAGCGCGCTGCAGGAGGCCATCCGGCAGGGGTCGCGGGTGTGGATCGGCTACCTCGACTCGCAGGGACACGCCACCAGCCGCATCCTCGAACCGGCCCGGATGGAGGGCGGCTACCTCACCGCGTACGACGAGACCCGGGCGACGGTCCACCGCTTCGCCTTGCACCGCATCACCGGCATCGCCGAGATCGGCCGATGACATATCCGTGGTAAATCTTGAGGTCTCCCGTAGTAAAGGATTTCAGGGTGACGACTCCAGAGCAGCCGGGGCAGGGACCCCAGGATTGGCAGACCCCGTCCAATCCCTATGGACCGCCGTCCGGCTCCAACCCCTACGGACAGCAGCAGTACGGGCCGTACGGCCCGCCACCGGGACCCGACCCCAACCAGCAGTACGGGCAATACGGCCAGTACGGGCAGCCGGGGCAGTACGGCCAGCCTGGCCAGTACGGTCAGCCGGGACCGAATCCGTATCAGCAGCAGCAGTACGGCTACTACCCGCCCGGCGGTTACCCGCCGAGGCAGGAGGGCCCGCGCACGCACGCGATCGTGGCCCTCGTCATCAGCCTCGTGCTGGCCTTGACCTGCTACATCTCCCTGGGCGGCATCGCCGGGGCGATCCTGTCCGGGATCGCGCTGAGCAAGGTGGACACCGCGCCGGACCAGTCCCGCAGGCTGCTGAAGTGGACGTGGATCGCCATCGGCATCAACGTCGTCCTGTTCGTGATCGGGATCGGCGCGCTCATCTGGGCCGGGGTCAACGGCTACCTCGACGACTGATTCCCGCGACTGGGACTGATTCCGCCCGGCCTCGTGTTTGATAGGCGGTAGCCGTACGAGGGGGAGCAGGCATTGAGTGACGGGCCTCTGATCGTCCAGTCGGACAAGACGCTGCTGCTGGAGGTCGACCACCCGAGGGCGGACGAGTGCCGCAAGGCCATCGCCCCGTTCGCCGAACTCGAACGCGCGCCCGAGCACGTCCACACCTACCGGATCACCCCGCTCGCGCTGTGGAACGCCCGGGCCGCCGGGCACGACGCCGAGCAGGTGGTCGACGCGCTGATCGGCTTCAGCCGCTATCCCGTGCCGCACGCGCTGCTCGTGGACGTCGCCGAGACCATGGCGCGGTACGGCAGGCTGCGGCTGGAGAAGCACCCCGTCCACGGCCTGGTGCTCACCAGCACCGACCGCGCCGTGCTGGAGGAGGTGCTGCGTTCCAAGAAGATCCAGCCGCTGGTCGGGGAGCGCTACGGCGCCGACAGCGTGGCCGTGCACCCCTCGGAGCGCGGCAACATCAAGCAGACGCTGCTCAAGCTCGGCTGGCCGGCCGAGGACCTGGCCGGGTACGTCGACGGCGAGCACCACCCCATCGACCTGCGCGAGGACGGCTGGTCGCTGCGGCCATACCAGAAGGAGGCGGCCGACGCGTTCTGGCACGGCGGCTCCGGCGTCGTGGTGCTGCCGTGCGGCGCGGGCAAGACGATCGTGGGCGCGGCGGCCATGGCGCACGCCCGCGCGACCACGCTGATCCTGGTCACCAACACGGTCTCGGCCCACCAGTGGAAGCAGGAGCTGCTCAAGCGCACCTCGCTGACCGAGGACGAGATCGGCGAGTACACCGGCACCAAGAAGGAGATCCGCCCGGTCACGATCGCCACCTACCAGGTCATGACGACCCGGCGGCAGGGCACCTACCGGCACCTCGAGCTGTTCGACGCCCGCGACTGGGGCCTCGTCGTCTACGACGAGGTCCACCTGCTGCCCGCGCCGATCTTCCGGATGACCGCCGACCTGCAGGCCCGCCGGCGCATCGGCCTCACCGCCACGCTCGTGCGCGAGGACGGCCGGGAGGGCGACGTCTTCTCGCTCATCGGGCCGAAGCGCTACGACGCGCCCTGGAAGGAGATGGAGAACCAGGGCTACATCGCCCCCGCCGAGTGCGTCGAGGTGCGGGTGACGCTCAGCGACGACGAGCGGCTGGCCTACGCCATGGCCGAGAGCGACGAGCGCTACCGGTTCTGCTCGACCACGCCGGCCAAGACGAGGGTGACCGAGGCGCTGGTGCGGCGGCACGCGGACGAGCAGGTGCTGGTCATCGGGCAGTACATCGACCAGCTCGACGAGCTGGGCGTGCACCTGGACGCGCCGGTCATCAAGGGCGAGACCAAGGTCAAGGAGCGCGAGCGCCTGTTCCAGGCGTTCCGCGACAAGGAGATCCGGGTGCTGGTGGTCTCGAAGGTCGCCAACTTCTCCATCGACCTGCCCGAGGCGGCCGTGGCGATCCAGGTCTCCGGCACGTTCGGCTCGCGCCAGGAGGAGGCCCAGCGGCTCGGCCGGGTGCTGCGCCCCAAGGCGGACGGCGGCGGCGCGCGGTTCTACTCGGTGGTCAGCCGCGACACGGTCGACCAGGAGTTCGCCGCGCACCGGCAGCGGTTCCTGGCCGAGCAGGGGTACGCCTACAACATCATCGACGCCGACGACGTGGGTGAGGAGGACCCGGCGCGCTGACCTCCTCGGGTCACGTACGGCGCCGGGCGCGGTAGGCGCTGGCCTTGGCCCGGTTCTGGCACGACAGGTCGCAGAAGCGGCGCGAGGCGTTGCGCGTGGTGTCGAAGAAGACCAGGGAGCACGTCGCGGCCTGGCACGCGCCGAGCCGCGCCCCCTGGCCGACCCCGATGACCATGGCCAGCGCGGTGCCCATGTCGGCGGCCCAGGCGTCCACGAGCGTCGCCTCCGGCCGGTGAAAGGACCTAGACAGTGAGGTTTGAGGGATGTCCGTACGCCTGGCCCGCACCATGTGGCATCAGATCGAGCCGGTCCACGCCACGCTCTACTACAGCCCGGAGGCATTCGAGGAGTCCGCCGCACTCGGCTACGACGTCACGACGCGCTGGCCGAGCTACTTCGCCTGGCGCACGGCGCCGCTGGGCGCGGCGGGACCCGCGCTGGTGGCCGCCGCCTACTACAGCTTCAGCCCGAGCATGATCGCGCAGTACGTGCCGGGCGTCTGGGAGACCGCGACGCCCGCACAGGTGCTCGACGCGCGGCTGCGGGCGATGGACCGGACGTTGCGCGGGCTCCTCGGCGACCGGATCGACGAAGGTCTCAAGGAGGCGGCCGAGCTGGCGATCAGGGCGGCGGAGAGCGTGGACGTCGCCCACCGGCCGCTCGCCGCGGCCAACCTCGACCTCCCCTGGCCGGAGGAACCGCACCTCGCGCTGTGGCAGGCGTACACGGTGCTGCGCGAGCACCGCGGCGACGGGCACCTGACGGCCCTGCACGCCGCCGGTCTGGACGCCTGCGAGGCCCTGGTCTCCTTCGCCGCGGTCGGGGCGGCCCCGGCGGAGAACTTCGCCGGGCGCGGCTGGAGCGACGAGGAATGGTCCGCCGCGCGCGACCGGCTCGCCGCACGCGGACTGATCGACGACGAGGGGACGGCCACCCCGGCGGGGCGGGCGCTGCGCGACCAGGTCGAGCGCATGACCGACGAGCTGGCGGCGAGCCCGTGGCGGGCGCTCGGCGAGGCGGGGGCCGAGCGGCTGGCCGAGCTCAACCGGCCGTTGCTCGGGGCCGTGTTCGAGTCGGGCCTGCTGCCCGCCGTCACCACGCTCGGCATCGGCAGGATCCAGGCTCCCGAGTAAGGGGTGGCCGGCCACGCACACGGCCGGCACTCAGCGCGGGGTGTCCGCGACGTCGGCCGGGCCGGTCACCATGCCGGAAGAAAGCTCCGGTCCTCGGCGAAGCCCGCTCCGCTCCCCGAGCCCGGTGAACGTGCGTGGACATGACCTAGGTCCAGGAGATGCCCTTGGGCCTTGTCACCACATCACCCCCTCGCGCCTTACCCTCACATGATGCAGTCGTGATGGCGGCAATACCCAGCAGACAAGACGAATCACGCAATATACGCATTTTTCGTCTTACTCCTGGTTTCTCGCTGCCCGTTATCTCGCCCGCCGGTGAGCGCTCGCGGCTCACATAACGCGGCACATCAGGACAAATCACCCCACTGCATACTGTTTCCCCGGCGGCCTGACGATGGAGCGCTCCATCGTCGCCGCAAAGCTTCACGTGCCGGTCATCGGGAGGCGGTCACTGGGCGGCCAGGCCGCCGACGAACAGCACCACCAGCGCGATGACCCAGGCCGCCACCGCGACGCCGTACAGGGACTCGCGCCTGGCGAGCCAGGCGACCCCGGTGGCGCACGCCGCGACCACCCCGACCATCACGGACAGCGCGATCACCGAGGCGATCCGGTCCGCGCAGTCCGGCGACGCTCCCAGGCTCGTCGTGCAGAAGGCCTGTCTGCTCCAGTCGCCGAAGACCGCGAACCCCCACAGCGTGGCGAGCAGCAGGCTCGCCGCCGCCGGGATCGCCGGAGGAACCACGGTGCGCGTCACCCGGGTACAGATACCCGCTCCGGGAAACGGCGACACGCGAGAGAAATACCGTTTCGGCATCGTGGTGCCCATCGCTAAGCTCTTGTGCTTCCCGCTTCCACCAGTCCTGTCCCCGTCATGCCCGGAGGAGCTTCCGCATGCCCGGAAATGTGCTCGAAGCCGAGCGCGCCCATCTCGCGGCCTCCCGCGCCGCACTGCGAGCGATGCGCGAGCACGCGCAGTCGCTGTCGGCGGACGCCGCCGGCGACTGGGTGTCCCAGCAGGTTCTGCAGGGCCTGCTCGACCAGCGAGTGGCCGCGCTGGCCGACCACCCCGACGCGCCGCTGTTCTTCGGCCGGTTGGACCGCGCGGCCGGCGACGACCTGCCGAGCACGGTCTACGTCGGCCGCAGGCACGTCCACGACGAGAGCAGCCGGCCCCTCGTGATCGACTGGCGCGCCCCGATCTCGCGCGCCTTCTACCAGGCCAGTCCCGCCGACCCCATGGGGGTGGCCCTGCGCCGCAGGTTCGGCTACCAGGGCGGCGACCTCACCGCGTACGAGGACGAACCACTCGACGGCAGGGCGCTCGGGCAGAGCAGGCTGCTGACCGAGGAGATCGAGCGGCCCCGTACCGGCCCGATGCGGGACATCGTGGCGACCATCCAGCCCGACCAGGACGAGATCGTCCGCGCCGACCTCGGCGTGACCGTCTGCGTGCAGGGCGCGCCGGGCACCGGCAAGACGGCCGTGGGCCTGCACCGCGCGGCCTACCTGCTGTTCACCCACCGCGAGAAGCTGTCGCGCTCGGGCGTGACGATCGTCGGGCCCAACCGGGCCTTCCTCTCCTACATCTCCTCGGTGCTGCCCGCGCTCGGCGAGGTGAAGGTCGACCAGACGACGGTGGCCGGCGTCCTGGGCGACCACGCCCATCCCGAGGACCCCGCAGCGGCGGCCGTGAAGGGCGACGCCCGCATGGCGGAGGTCGTCAAGCGGGCGCTGTGGCTGCACCTCACCAAGCCGGCCGAAGGGGTGCTGTTCACCAAGGGCATCAACCGCTACCGGGTGCCCGATCACGAGGTCCGTGAGATCGTCGCCTCGCTGCGCGGCACGACGAGGTACGGCCCGGGCCGCGCCACCCTGGCCCAGCGGCTCGCCCATGCCGTGCTCGTGCAGATGGAACGGCGCGGCGAGTCGCCCGACGACCGGGTGCAGGACGCGGTGGCCCGGTCGAAGCCGGTCAAGGCCGTGCTGGACGCCGTCTGGCCGAAGCTCACCCCCGAGCAGGTGCTGTTCCGGTTGCTGTCGGACCCCGAGTTCCTGGCCAAGGCGGCCCGGTCGGACCTCTCGCCGGAGGAGCAGCAGCTCATCGTGTGGCGCAAGCCGTACAAGTCGCACCGGTCGGCCAAGTGGACGGCCGCCGACGCGGCGCTGCTGGACGAACTCGGCGACCTGATCGAGCGGACGCCGTCGCAGGGACACCTCGTGGTGGACGAGGCGCAGGACCTGTCGGCGATGCAGTTGCGCGCGCTCGGACGCCGCTGCCGCACCGGCTCGGCGACCGTGCTCGGAGACCTCGCCCAGGGCACCACGCCCTGGTCGGCGCGTTCGTGGAAGACCGTGCTCGACCACCTCGGCCAGCCCTCGGGCGAGGTCACCGAGCTCACGCTGGGCTTCCGCGTGCCCCGCGAGGTCCTCGACTTCGCCGCGCGGCTGCTGCCCTCCGTCGCACCGGAGCTCGCCCCGCCGCGCTCGCTGCGTCCCGGCGCCGGCTCCCTGTCCGTGCGCCGGGAGAGCGACGTCGCCGCCGCCCTCCCCGAGGCCGTACGGCAGGCCCTCGCGCAGGAGGGCTCCATCGGGGTCATCGCGGCCGACCCCGGCCTTCCCGCGCTCGCTGCGGCCCTGGAGGCCGCCGCGGTGCCGCACACGGTGCTCGGCCCCGACTCGACGGGCGACGACCGGGTGCTGCTGGTGCCGGCGACGCTCGCGAAGGGCCTGGAGTACGACCACGTGATCGTGGCCGAGCCGGCCGCGATCGCGGAGGCCGAGGAGCGCGGCCTCGCCCGCCTCTACGTGGTCCTCACCCGGGCGGTAACGTCACTGACCGTCCTGCACAACCGCGACCTTCCCGAGGAGCTGCGATGACCTCCCCCGGCGTACGCGTCCGCCACGGAGCACTCGACGACGTCCCGGCCGTGCTCCGGTTCTGGCTGGAAGCCGCGGAGAACACCGACAGGCACGACGACTCCGGCAAGGTCGTGGCCCTGATCGAGCGCGATCCCGAGGCGCTGCTCATCGCCGAGATCGACGGCCTCATCGTCGGCACGCTCATCGCCGGGTGGGACGGCTGGCGCGCCCACCTCTACCGGCTCGCCGTGGACCCCGCCCACCGGCGCACGGGCATCGGATCGCTGCTGATCCGGGCCGCCGAGGAGCGGTTCCGGAAGTTCGGCGCGTTCCGTGCCGACGCGATGGTCCTGCACGACAACGCCCTGGCGCACCACGTCTGGACCTCGGCGGGCTACGCGATGCAGACCGACTGCGCCCGCTGGGTCAGGCGCCTCACCTGAGGCGCACAACGGGAAAGGGCGGCTCCCCCGCGGGGGAACCGCCCTTCCGTTGAGACGAAGCAGGCAGATGGATCAGAAGTCCATGTCGCCGCCGCCGGGCATGGCGGGGGCCTTCTCCTTCTCGGGCTTCTCGGCGATGACGGCCTCGGTGGTCAGGAACAGCGCCGCGATGGACGCCGCGTTCTGCAGCGCCGAGCGGGTGACCTTGGCCGGGTCGATGATGCCGGACTCGAACATGTTGACGTACTCGCCGGTCGCGGCGTTGAGGCCCTCACCAGCCGGGAGGTTGCGGACCTTCTCCACCACGACGCCGCCCTCGAGGCCGGCGTTGACGGCGATCTGCTTCAGCGGCTCCTCGAGGGCCTTGCGGACGATCGCGGCACCGGTGGCCTCGTCGCCGTTGACCTCGAGCTTGTCGAACGCGTTGGCGCCGGCCTGCAGCAGGGCCACGCCACCGCCGGGGACGATGCCCTCCTCGACCGCGGCCTTCGCGTTGCGGACGGCGTCCTCGATGCGGTGCTTGCGCTCCTTGAGCTCGACCTCGGTGGCCGCGCCGGCCTTGATGACGGCGACGCCGCCGGCCAGCTTGGCGAGGCGCTCCTGGAGCTTCTCGCGGTCGTAGTCGGAGTCGGTGCGCTCGATCTCGGCGCGGATCTCGTTGACCCGGCCGGAGATCTGCTCGGCGTCACCGGCGCCGTCGACGATCGTGGTCTCGTCCTTGGTGATGACGACCTTGCGGGCGCGGCCGAGCAGGTCGAGGGTGGCGTTCTCGAGCTTGAGGCCGACCTCCTCGGAGATGACCTGGCCACCGGTGAGGATGGCGATGTCGCCCAGCATGGCCTTGCGGCGGTCGCCGAAGCCCGGAGCCTTGACGGCCACAGACTTGAACAGGCCGCGGATCTTGTTGACGACCAGGGTGGCCAGGGCCTCGCCCTCGACGTCCTCGGCGATGATGACCAGCGGCTTGCCGGACTGCACGACCTTGTCGAGCAGCGGCAGCAGGTCCTTGTTCGCCGAGACCTTGGAGTTGACGATCAGGATGTACGGGTCCTCGAAGACCGCCTCCATGCGCTCGGGGTCGGTCACGAAGTAGCCGGACACGTAGCCCTTGTCGAAGCGCATGCCCTCGGTGAGCTCAAGCTCCAGGCCGAAGGTGTTGCTCTCCTCGACGGTGATGACGCCTTCCTTGCCCACCTTGTCCATCGCCTCGGCGATGAGGGCGCCGATCTCGGTGTCGGCGGCGGAGATGGAGGCGGTGGAGGCGATCTGCTCCTTGGTCTCCACGTCCTTGGCGAGCTTCGACAGCTCCTCGCTGACGCGCTCGACGGCGGCCTCGATGCCCTTCTTCAGCGCCATCGGGTTGGCGCCGGCGGCCACGTTGCGCAGACCCTCGCGGACCAGCGCCTGGGCGAGCACGGTAGCCGTCGTGGTGCCGTCACCGGCGACGTCGTCGGTCTTCTTCGCGACTTCCTTGACGAGCTCGGCGCCGATCTTCTCCCACGGGTCCTCGAGCTCGATCTCCTTGGCGATGGAGACACCGTCGTTGGTGATCGTGGGGGCGCCCCACTTCTTCTCCAGCACGACGTTGCGGCCCTTGGGGCCGAGGGTCACCTTCACGGCGTCGGCGAGCTGGTTCATACCGCGCTCGAGACCGCGCCGGGCGTCCTCGTCAAACGCGATCATCTTGGCTGCCATTAGGCTAGACCTCCCAGTAGCAGGGTGTCTTCAACGGACCGAGCCGACGCCCGCGACGGCGCGGACCCGCTATCCCTGCGCGGGCCCCATCGCCCCGATCCCGGTTGTTGTCACTCTCGACCTCAGAGTGCCAAACAAGTATTTAGCACTCTACCCCTGCGAGTGCAAGCGGAAGCCTCGCTGACCAGCTTGGACGTTATGTCCAGATCAGCGAGCCGGTGGCAAGCGGGAGACACCAGGCGAGCCCAGGGGCGCGCCTCCGGCACGACCCGGCGGGTGCGAGCGCCCCGATGGCGAAGCGGGCGACACGGCAAGCGGAAGGCCCGGCACGCGGGACGCGCGCCGGGCCTTCCAAGGTCGATGACGGGATCAGACGGCCCGTACGGCCTCCGCCTGCGGGCCCTTCTGACCCTGCGTGATGTCGAACTCAACCCGCTGACCCTGCTCGAGGGCCTTGTAGCCGTCCATCATGATTGCCGAGTAATGGACGAACACGTCCTTACCACCGTCTACCGCGATGAAGCCGTAGCCCTTGTCCGCGTTAAACCATTTGACGGTGCCCTGCGCCACTTCCGACTCCTCTTGCTGGGCTGGGGACCACACCCAAGAAGCCCCCGGTTTTGTCGATCGTCCTCGACCATACCCGTGTCAAGGCGTAGGACAACAGAGTCAATCCGCAAACTACTACTTGGCGTTCGCTCAAAGCAGGAACGAAGAATATTCACTTTGCTGTTGAATAGTTGAGAGCTGCACCATTTGTCATGGCCTCGCACGACTTCTTCATCGATAGAAGCGCATGTCAGGTGCTCGGCCCCGGCGCGGCGACTCAGCCTCCGGCGACGGCGGGGATGACCGAAATCTGCACCCCGTCCGGCGTGGCGGTGTCCAGACCATCGGCGAATCGGACGTCCTCTTCCCCGACGTAGACGTTGACAAAACGCCGGATCTTACCCGTCTCGTCCAGGATGCGCCCGCCGATGCCGGGGTAGTCCGCGTCCAGCTTCTGCAGGACCTCGCGGAGCGTTCCCCCCTCCCCGCTCACCTCCGCGGCGCCGTTGGTGTACGTCCGGAGAATCGTCGGAATCCGCACGGAAACGCTCATTGTTCGCTCGCTTTCGTTACTGCCGATGGACCTTTTGAAACGCTTTCAGTTGGCGAATGCCGCACGGAAGGCGTCGAGAGAGGGACGGATGACGGCGGCGGGGCGGGCGTGCTCGGCCACCGCGTCGAGCGTCTTGAGCCCGTCGCCGGTGTTCAGCACCACGGTCTCGGCGTCGGGGTCGAGGCGACCCTCGCGCACCAGCTTGCGCAGCACGCCGACCGTGACGCCGCCCGCGGTCTCGGCGAAGACGCCCTCGGTCCTGGCCAGCAGGCGGATCGCCTCGACCACTTCCTGGTCGTTCACGTCCTCCACCGCGCCGCCCGTCCGCCGCGCGATGTCGAGCACGTACGGCCCGTCCGCCGGGTTGCCGATGGCGAGGGACTTGGCGATGGTGTCGGGCCGCACCGGCTGCACGACGTCCTGCCCGGCCTTGAACGCCTGGGAGACCGGCGAGCAGCCCTCGGCCTGCGCCCCGAAGATCCGGTAGGGCCGCTCCTCGACCAGTCCCAGCTTGATCAGCTCACGGAAGCCCTTGTCGATCTTTGTGAGCTGCGAGCCGGAGGCCACCGGGATGACGATCTGGTCGGGCAGCCGCCAGCCGAGCTGCTCGGCGATCTCGTACGCCAGCGTCTTGGAGCCCTCGGCGTAGAAGGGCCGGAGGTTGACGTTGACGAAGCCCCACTTCTCGCCCAGCTCGTCGCCGATGAGCTCGGAGCAGAAGCGGTTGACCTCGTCGTAGTTGCCGTCGATGGCGACCAGGCGGCCGCCGTACACGGCGGCCATCGTGACCTTGGCCGGCTCCAGGTCGGCGGGGATGAACACGCAGGAGTCCAGCCCGGCCCGGGCGGCGGCCGCGCTCACCGCGCCGGCGAGGTTGCCGGTGGAGGAGCACGACAGGGTGTGGAAGCCGAAGTTGCGCGCTGCCTCCAGCGCGATCGCGACGACCCGGTCCTTGAAGGAGTGGGTCGGGTTGCCGGAGTCGTCCTTGACGTGCAGCGACCGCAGGCCCAGCTCGGCCGCCAGCCTGTCGGCCTTCACGAGTTTGGTCCAGCCGGGCTGGAGGTTGGGCTTGGCCGCCACGCCGGCGGGAACGGGGAGCAGGGAGCGGTACCGCCAGATGTTCGCCGGGCCGGACTCGATGTCCTCCCGGCGAACCTCGCCGAAGTCGTACGCCACCTCAAGGGGGCCGAAACACTCCGTACAGGCGAAGATCGGGCCGAGGTCGTAAAGAGCGCCGCATTCGCGACACGAAAGACCGGTGGCGGGGCCGAACTCGACGGTGTTCGCGGCAGTGCTGGTGTGCGCCATGAAGCGAGGCCTTTCCCTCATCTTCGCTCGCGACCACCCTGGCCGCGAGCCGGAATTGGCACCTGTCCCGGCCGGGCCTCGTGGACACGAGTTCGACACCGGGGAGGTTGCCGGGGCTTCGCAGGGCCGGTCCCTCCACCCCTCTGGATGAGCATGTTCAGTTGTAGGACCTTCCGAGAAAGGTCCTTAAGTGCCCCTCCTGCCGATCTTCGCTGGGCAAATCTCGTCAGTCGCGGCACTAGCACTGTACCCCGGCGTCCTTGGTGTCCGTTCCCGCGTCTCACATCGCGAGACGATCTGTATCAGCCGTACGCCTCGCCGAGGGCACTCTGCACGTACTTGCGCGCCTGGTGGATACGGGACTTGACCGTCCCGAGGGGGATCTTCAGCTGTTCGGCGACCTCCGCGTAGTCGAGCTGGCAGATGTCGCGCAGCACGAGCGCCTGGGCGAGGTCGGGCCGCTCGGCCTCGAGCGCCTCCATCGCGTCGAGCAGGTCGAGCCGCGACCCCGCGATGACGCTCACCCGCCGGGGGTCGGGCCGCTGCTCGGGCAGCTCCTCCGCCTGCTCCGACGAGCGCCGCTTGAGCGAGCGGTACGTGGTCCTGGCGCAGTTCACGGTCACGATGTGCAGCCAGGTGCTGAACTTGGCCCGCCCCTCGAACCTCGCGATGTTGCGCGCCACGGCGAGCAGCGTGTCCTGCGCGGCCTCCTCGGCGTCCTGCCGATACGGTAGAAGCCGCTCACAGTGCCGCAGCACGTCGGGCTCGATGCGCCGCAGCAGTTCGCCGAGCGCGCGATGGTCCCCCTGGGCAGCCGATCGGGCCAGGTCCTCGGTCGTGTCGTCCAGTGCCATGCCGTATCCAGCCCTTCCGCGATCGGTTGACATCCTATTGACGGAGGTCGGCTTTTATTAATCTTCCGGCATGCGCGCCCGCTCTGATCGAGGGAACCCCAAGATGAGCAGCACCGTTCTGATCGCGTCCAACCGGGGCCCGGTGTCCTTCACGCTGTCGGACGACGGCGGCCTGACCATGCGCAGGGGCGGGGGCGGGCTCGTCTCCGGCCTGTCCGAGGTGGTCAGGGACACCGACGTCCTGTGGGTCTGCGCGGCGCTGTCGGACGGCGACCGGGGCGCGGTGCGCCAGGCGCCCGGCGGGCGGCTCGACCGGGCCTTCGAGACGGGACCGATCCGCATGCTGGACATCCCGCCCGCGGTCTTCCACCGGGCCTACAACGCCGTGGCCAACTCGACCCTCTGGTTCGTCAACCACCTGCTTTACAACACGCCCTTCGCCCCCGAGTTCGGCACGCGGTTCCGCCGCGAGTGGGAGTCGTACCGCACGTACAACGGGGCCTTCGCGCTGGCCCTGGCGGAGGAGGCGGCCCACCGGGCGCGCGTCATGGTGCAGGACTACCACCTGACGCTGACGCCCGCGATGCTCCGGGTCGAGCGGCCCGACCTGCGCATCGCCCACTTCTCGCACACGCCCTGGGCGCCGCCCGAATATTTCGCGCTGCTGCCCGAGGACGTCGTGGCGGAGGTGCTGACCGGCATCCTCGGCGCCGACCACGCCGGATTCCTCACCGCGCGCTGGGCCCGCGCCTTCATGGACTGCTGCGAGACCCTGCTCGGGGCCCGGGTGGACCACGCCGCCCGTACGGTGACGCACGACGGGCGGACCACCAGGATCGGCGTCCACCCGCTCGGTGTGAACGGCGAGGCGCTGCTGGCCCGTGCGGCCGAGCAGGACGTCGAGTCGCACATGACCGTGATCAGGGACCTCGTGGGCGACCGCAAGCTGATCGTGCGCATCGACCGCACCGAGCTGTCCAAGAACATCGTGCGCGGCCTGCGGGCCTACCAGGAGTTCCTGGCCGCCCATCCCGAATGGCACGGCCGGGTCGTCCACCTCGCGTTCGCCTACCCCTCCCGCCACGACCTGCCGGAGTACCGCGAGTACACGGCGGCCGTGCAGCGCTGCGCCAAGGAGATCGAGGACGAGTACGCGACCGAGGACTGGGACCCGCTGATCCTCAACGTGAACGACGACTACCCGCGCTCGCTGGCCGCCTACCGGATGGCCGACGTCCTGCTCGTCAATCCGATCAGGGACGGCATGAACCTGGTGGCCAAGGAGGGCCCGATCCTGTCGCCCCGGTGCGCGCTGGTGCTGTCCCGCGAGGCGGGCGCGGCGGCCGAACTGGGGGCCGACTCCCTGCTCGTCAACCCCTACGACGTGTCCGGCACGGCGGCGGCGCTGCACGCGGCGCTGACGCTGCCGGAGCAGGAGCGGCTCACGCGCGGCCTGCGACTGCGGGAGGCCGCGACCGCCCTGCCGCCCCAGCGCTGGTTCGAGGACCAGCTCGCCGCGCTGCGCTGATGTCGAGCGCCATGGCGGGTGGTCGGCTCTCGTTCCGGATCATCTGCTGCGCTACCCTTGCCTGGTTTTGGACCGCAACATAAAGGTCACCAGGGACAGCCCCACCTGGTTGGTCTATCTCCAGCTCGCCACCTTCGCCACCTACCTCTACGGCCTCTCGGCCGCCCTGCCCCTCCTGCGCGCCGAACTCGGCGTATCCCAGGCCGTCGCCGGGTTGCACGGCACCGGGATGGCGCTCGGCGGCATCGCAGGCGGACTGGCCCTGCCCGCGCTGACCAGGCGCTTCGGGCGCCGTGTCGTCACCTGGGCCGGTTTGACCGGGATGAACGCCGGGGTGCTCCTCGTCGCGTTCGGGCACGCGCTCCCGTTCACGCTGACCGGTTTCACCCTCGCCGGCTGCTGCGGCTCGACGGCGCTGTACGTGATGATGGCGGTGCTCAGCGACCACCACGGCCCGGCGGGAGCGGCCGTCATCAGCGAGGCCAACGCGGTCGCCGTGACCGCCGGAATCGCCACCACCTACGCCTTCAGCGTGGTGGCCGAGTCGTCGGCCGGCTGGCGGCCCGCGCTGTTCGTGCCGGTGGCCTCCACCCTCCTGCTGGCCCTGCTCATGGGCCGGGTCTGGGTGCCGCCGGTGCCCGCCCCGCCGCCGTCGTCGTCGTCCCCGGGGAGGGCGGGAGGATCAGGCGGCAGGGTGCCGTACGGCTGGCGCTTCCACGTCGCCGGGGTGGTCCTGCTGTGCTGCGTGGCGCTCGAGTTCGCCTTCAACCTGTGGGCCGCCGAGTTGCTCTCCCAGCGGACCGGGCTGTCGCCCGGCGTGGCGGCGACCGGGCTGACCGCGATGCTGGCCGGCATGGCGGCGGGCCGGTTCGGCGGCGCCCGGCTGGCCCTGCGCTTCGCGCCGGGATCGGTGCTGCTGGGTTCGCTCGGGGTGGCCCTGGCGGGCTGGGCGCTGTTCTGGACCGGGACCTCGGCACCGGTCTGCTACGCCGGGCTCGCGCTCAGCGGGCTCGGCATCTCGGTGCAGTTCCCCTTGGGCCTCACGCGCATGATCGATGTGTCGGGAGGCCGGCCGGACCAGGCGTCGGGCACGGCCTCGATCTGGGCGGGCGTGGGCTCGGGCAGCGGGCCGTTCGTGCTCGGCGCGCTGGGCGACGGCTTCGGGACGCACACGGCGTTCCTGCTCGCGCCCGCCCTGATCGTGATGGCCGCGGGAGGAGCGGCCGCGTCCAGGACGCGTTCCTGAATGTCCGGGCCGCTCAGGAGGCCGCTCAGGAGGCCGCTCGGAAGACCGTTCGGAAGACCGTTCGGAAGGCCGGTCAGTTCCAGGTCGCGTTCTTGAGGATCGCGCCCAGCTGCGGGTGGTCCCACTGGTCGAGGACCAGGATCTTCGACGTGGGCAGATACCACTCGCGCTGGTTGTAGTGCAGCTTCACCCGCCACTTCTTGTCGACGCAGGTCGCCGCCCACTTGTGGTAGTCGGCCTTGTGGCCGGGCCCGACCTGCCGCAGCCCCTTGTCCGCGAGCTTCCACTCGCCCTTGTACAGCTTGTAGCTCTTGGGACAGATGCTGACGTCGGTCGCGGGGTCGTAGCCGTACTTCGACTTGTACGCCTGGAACGTGCGGAGCCCGATCTTGAGCGCCTTCGGGCCCAGCACCCAGAAGCTGTGGCATCCCCAGTCGCGGAACCCGAAGTCCTCGGTGCCGTAGGTGGGGCACGAGCCGGTGATGACCCGCACCCAGTCCTTGTCGTCCTTGGCCACCTTCCACGACTTGGGGATCGTGAGGGTCAGGCCGCTCCGCAGTCGGACCTGCTTGGTGCCGCCGCTTTCGCTCGCGAACGCCGCAGCCGGAGCCGTCAGGGTCGCCGCCAGCACGGCCAGGCCGGCCGCCGCGGCCGAGATCGTCTTTCTGAACATGCCCGGCACACTAGGCGCGGTCGCTTGCGGACGACTTGCGGCCCGATAGACAAGGGGTCACCAAACGCGCGTCAGCTCCACGTGGCGTTCTTGAGTATCGTGCTCAGGCCCGGCGTCCCCCACTGGTCGATCACCAGGATCTTCGACGTCGGCAGGTACCACTCGCGCTGGTTGTAGCGGGCCCTGACCCTGCCCGAGCTCATGGTCCCGCAGGTGCCCACCCAGTCTCGGTAGTACGCCTTGTGGCCCGGCCCGACCTGCCGCAGCCCCTTCTCGGCGAGCGTGGTCCGGTGGATCCAAAGGTTCTTCTTCACCGGGCAGGGCCCGACGTCGGTGGCCGGATAGAACGGGCCGTCCGGCATGTACTTCTGGAACAGCTCATGACCGATCTTGATGGCCTTGGGCCCCATGACCCAGAAGCTGTGGCAGCCCGAGTCGCGGAAGCCGTACATGTCCGTGCCCTTGGTCGGGCACGAGCCGGTGATGACGCGCAGCCAGTCCTTGCGGCTGTCGTCGACCTTCCAGGACGACGGGATCCTGAGAGTCAGGCCCTTGCGCAGGTGCAGCGGCTTGGTGGCCCCGCTGTCGTTCGCGAACGCCGCCGCCGGAGCCGCCAGGGACGCCGCGAGCACGGCCAGGCCGGCCGCCGCGGCCGAGATCGTCTTCCTCATGCCCGGGACCTTACGCCCGGTCGCTTGCAGACGGCTTGCCGAGTGTTGCCACGAGGTCGCCGAGGAAGGCCACGACGCCGTCGGGCCCGTCCACCACCACGTCGGCGCGCTCCGCCAAGGCGGTCACCTCCGTGGACCCGCTGCACACCCGTACGCCGGGGATCCCGGCCGACTCGACCGCGTCGAAGGCGGCGAGATCCCCCAGGTCGTCGCCGACGAACATGACCGAGCGGGCGTCCCGCTCGGCGAGGAAGGCCGACAGAGCCCTGCCCTTGTCCATTCCGGCCGGCCGCAGCTCCAGGACCATGCGGCCCGGCTCGACCGCCAGCCCGGCCTCCTCGGCCAGCGCCGCGACGGGCCCGCGCAGCGCCTCCAGCGCCCCCGCCGGGTCGGCGCACCGCCGGGTGTGCACGGCGACGGCCCGGTCCTTGTCCTCGATCCACACGCCGTCGAACCCAGCGCCTTCCAGTCCTGCCGCGAGCTCGGGCAGCCGGGCGCGGACGAGGTCCAGCCCAGGCGGCGGTGGCGGGGCCGTCAGGCGGCCGTCCTCCCAGCGTTCCAGTCCGTAGTGACCGAGGATCACCAGGCCGGGCACGTCGGCGAGGGACGGCCCGCCGGAGACCTCTCCGAGGGCGAGAGCCGTACGCGGCGGACGGCCGGTGACGATCACGACGGCGCGCACCAGCGGGGCGAGGGCGGCCAGCACAGCGGGCACGCCGGGATGCACGCGGGCGGCGGCCGGGTCGGGCACGATCGGGGAGAGCGTGCCGTCGTAGTCGAGCCCGATCACGGCGCCGGCCGGATCGGCGACGATCGCGTCGAGTCCTGCGTGCGCGGGCAGGGTCATGGCCATGGCCTCACTCCGAAGGGGGTCACGTGCGTACGCCTCGACGGCCTCATGCCCCAGGAACGGGGCTCATGCATGCGATGGGGAAAGCGAGGGGGTCAGGAGTTCAGTCCGAAGCGGCGGGCCGAGCGGTCGCGCCGCCGGCCGGCTCTCATCCGGCGCAGCCGCTTGACGAGCATCGGGTCGTGCTCCAGCGCCTCAGGCCGGTCGATCAGCTCTCCGAGTAACTGGTAGTACCGGGTCGCCGAGATGCCGAAGGCCTCCCTGATCGCCTGCTCCTTGGCGCCCGCGTAACGCCACCACTGGCGCTCGAACGCGAGCATCTCGCGGTCGCGGTCCGAGAGGTCGAGCTCGTCGCCGCCGGCCGGTTCGGTGTCCATCGGCTCCTCCTCGATCGGCTCGCGGGCCTGTCCCATGGTAATGCCAAGCCCGGGAGACGAACCCGGGGTGTTCAGGCCGGGCAGGACGGACGTAATGTCACGTGGTGTGAGCTCTGTAATCACGCTTCTGACCGACTACGGGCTGGAGGACGGGTTCGTCGCCGCGTGCCACGGCGTGATCGCGGGCATCGCTCCGCAGGCTCGGATCATCGACGTGGGTCACCTCGTCCCCGCCGGGGACGTACGGCGCGGCGCGGCCATCCTCGCGCAGGCCCTGCCCTACCTGCCGGCCGGCGTCCACCTCGCGGTGGTCGATCCCGCCGTGGGCGGAAACCGGCGCCCGGTCGCCGTGGAGGCGGGGGGACGGGTGTTCCTCGGCCCGGACAACGGCGTCCTGTCGTGGGCGGTCCGCGCCGCCGGGGGCGCCGAGGCCGCGTACGAGATAACGAACAAGGACCTGTTCCTGGCGAACGTCTCGCCGACGTTCCAGGGCCGGGACCTGTTCGCGCCGGTGGCCGCCCACCTGTGCACCGGACGCGCGGTCGCCGACGTGGGGCCGCCGATGCCGGTGGACCGCCTGGTGACCCTGCCCGCGCCGACCTGCCGGTTGCGGGACGGCGCGGCCGAGGGCGAGGTGCTGTCGGTGGACAGGCACGGCAACGTCCAGTTGTCGATCACCGCCTCCGACCTGGCCGAGCTCGGCGTACGCCTCGGCGACACCATCGCCGTGTGGCTCGGGCGCCGCCAGGTCGCCGTGCCGTTCCGGGAGACGTTCACCGCGGTGCCGCCCGGCGACCTGGTGGCGTTCGCCGACTCCGCCGGCCTGGTCGCGATGGCGATCAACGCCGGGGACGCCGCCGACCGCCTGGGTCTGCCCCCGGGCGCGCACGTACGGCTGTCGCCCGGGCGCTGACCCGGCCGGTCCTACTGGGCGTTCACCACGTCGCGGACCTCCGCGAAGTGGCAGGCGCTGGGGTGGTCGCTGCCCGGGCGCGCCTCGAGCGCGGGCGTCTGCTCGGCGCAGATGTCCTGCGCCTTCCAGCACCGTGTGCGGAAGTGGCAGCCCGAGGGCGGGTTGGCCGGCGAGGGCGGGTCGCCCTGCAGGATGATCCGCTGACGGGTCTCCCGGCCCTCGGGATCGGGCACCGGCACTGCCGACAGCAGCGCCTGGGTGTACGGGTGCGTCGGGCTCTCGTAGATCTCGGCGTCACGGCCCAGTTCGACGATCTTGCCGAGGTACATCACCGCGACCCGGTCGGAGATGTGGCGGACCACCGACAGGTCGTGCGCGATGAAGATGTAGGCGAGGTTGAACTCGTTCTGCAGCCGCTCCAGCAGGTTCATGACCTGGGCCTGGATCGACACGTCGAGCGCGGAGACCGGCTCGTCGCAGATGATGATCTCAGGCTGGAGCGCCAGACCGCGGGCGATGCCGATGCGCTGGCGCTGGCCGCCGGAGAACTGGTGCGGGTAGCGGTTGATGTGGTCGGGGTTGAGGCCGACCACCTCGAGAAGCTCCTGCACCCGGCGCCGCCGGCCGCCCTTCGGCACGACGTCCGTATGGATCTCGAACGGCTCCCCCACGATGTCGCCGACGGTCATCCGCGGGTTCAGCGAGGTGTAGGGGTCCTGCATCACCATCTGGATGTTGCGGCGCATCCGCTTGAGCTCGCCGCCCCTGGCCGTGGCGATGTCCCTGCCGTGGATGCGCACGGAGCCCGACGTGGGCCGCTCCAGTGCCATCAGCAGCTTGGCCAGGGTGGACTTGCCACAGCCCGACTCTCCGACGATGCCGAGCGTCTCACCGCGGTGCAGGTCGAAGGAGACCCCGTCGACGGCCTTGATCGCGCCGATCTGCCGCTTGACGACGATGCCCTGAGTGAGTGGGAAGTGCTTGACCAGGTCGCGGACTTCGAGGATCGACTCAGTGTTCGCCTTCATCGATGACCTCCCTCCAGTAGTGGCAGGCGCTGCCGCGGGTGCCACTGATCGTGTACAGCGGGGGCACGTCGGTCACGCAGTTGTCCCGCCGGTACGGGCACCGCGGGTGGAAGGCGCAGCCCGTCGGCATCTCCAGCAGGTTGGGCGGCAGGCCCTTGATCGCGTAGAGCTCCTGACCCTTGTGGTCCACCCTGGGGATGGACTCCAGCAACCCCTTCGAGTAGGGGTGGGCCGGGTTCTTGTACAGGTCGTGCACCGGGGCGTTCTCGACGATGCGCCCGCCGTACATGACCGCGATCTTGTCCGCGACGTCGGCGACGACGCCGAGGTCGTGGGTGATCAGGATCAGGCCCATGTTGCTGTCGCGCTGCAGCTCCGCGAGCAGGCCCATGATCTGGGCCTGGACGGTCACGTCGAGCGCGGTGGTCGGCTCGTCCGCGATCAGGATCTCCGGGTCGAGCGCGATCGCCATGGCGATCATGATGCGCTGTCGCATACCGCCGGAGAACTGGTGCGGGAAGTCGTTGACCCGGTCCTTGGCTGCCGGGATCCTGACCCGGTCCATCAGCTCGATGGCCTTCTTCTTGGCCTCCGCCCGCGACGTGCCGCGGTGCATGCGGAACATCTCGGCGATCTGCCAGCCGACCGGGAAGACCGGGTTCAGCGCGGACAGCGCGTCCTGGAAGACCATGGAGATGCCCTCCCCGCGGATCCTCCTGCGCTGGTCCTCCGGGAGCTTGAGCAGGTCGACGCCCCGGAAGCGGATCTCACCGCCGGTGATCTTCCCCGGGGGCATGTCGAGGATGCCCATGATGGTCTGGGCGGTGACGCTCTTGCCCGAGCCCGACTCGCCCAGCACGGCGAGCGTCTCTCCGGCGTCCACGCTGTAGGTCACGCCGTTGACGGCCTTGGCCACGCCCGCCCGGGTGCGGAACTCGACGTGGAGGTTGTCCACCTCCAGCAGGGCGCCGCCGTGGGAGCCTCTGCCCACCTGCTCGGAAAGCACTTCCGTCACTCGCTGTGCCTCCTCATCGAAGCTTCGGGTCGAGGGCGTCGCGTACGGCTTCGCCGAGCATGACGAAGGTCAGCACGCACAGGGACAGGAACCCGGCCGGGAAGAACATGGCGTGCGGCGCGGTCCTGATGTACGAGGCGTGGTCGGCGATCGCGATGCCCCAGGAGATGACCGGCGAGCGCAGGCCGATGCCGAGCAGCGACAGCGTGGCCTCGGCGCCGATGTAGCTGCCGATCGTGATCGTCGAGTACACGAGGATCGGCGCCAGCGAGTTCGGCAGGAGGTGCTTGAAGATGATCCGGAGGGGTCCGGCTCCCAGCGCCCTGGCGGCCTGCACGTAGTCCTGGTGCTTGGCCTGGATGACGGCCGAGCGGGCGATGCGCATCAGGATCGGCCAGCCCAGCAGGGCGAGCACGATGATGACGACCGCCATGATCGTCGCCTTGCCGGGGTTCGACTGGGCAGGCGCGACGGTGCCGAGGATGATGATCGCACCCAGCACGTACGGCAGGCCGAGGAACATCTCGCCGACTCGGGAGATGATCGCGTCGAGCCAGCGCCCGAAGTAGGCCGCGAGCACGCCCGTCAGGCCGCCGAGCAGGACCGTGGCCAGCGTGGCCAGCACACCGACGATGATCGAGGTGCGGGCGCCGTACACGGCGCGGGCGTAGACGTCGCGCCCCTGCAGGTCGTAGCCGAACCAGGCGTCCGCGCTCGGCAGCTCCATGCTCTTGGCGAGCGTGGCGTACTCCGGGTCCTTGTGTGTGAACAGCGACGGGAAGGCCGCCATCAGGAGGAACACGACCAGCATCACGAGCGAGATCCAGAAGATCTTGCGCCGCTTCAGGATGTCCCAGGTGTCACGCCACAGGCTGCGCTGACCGCCCCGGACCGCGACCGGGCTCGCGGCCGGCTCGTCCGCTCCCTTGATCAGGTCTTGCGTCGCGGTCGGGTCACTCATAGCGGATCCTCGGGTCGAGCACGCCGTAGAGGAGGTCGACGAGCAGGTTGGCGAGCAGGTAGACGAGCACGAGCAGCGTGGCCACCGGGACCACGACCGTGTAGTCCTGGTCCAGGATCGCCCGCCACAGCAGGCCGCCGATGCCGTGGATGTTGAAGATGCCCTCGGTGATGATGGCGCCGGACATCAGCGAGCCGACCTCGGTGCCGAGGAACGTCAGCACCGGGATGAGCGAGTTGCGCAGCAGGTGGATCGCGACCACCCGGCGGTTGCTCAGTCCCTTGGCCACGGCCGTCCGCACGTAGTCGGCGCGCAGGTTCTCCACGATGCTCGTACGGGTCAGCCGCGCGGTGAACGCCATGTTGAGGCTGGCCAGCACCAGCGCCGGGACGATCAACTCGGGGACCGTCGCCTCGTCCGTCACCGTCGGGGTGATGACACCGAGCTGCACGCCGAGAAGCCACTGCAGCAGGTAGCCCGTGACGAAGATGGGCAGCGACAGCAGGAACAGCGTGGAGATCGTCACCACGTTGTCGATGAAGCCGCCGCGCTTGAGGCCCGACAGCACGCCGGCGCCGATCCCGATGACGGCCTCGAAGAGCACCGCCATCAGTGCGAGCCTGATGGTGATCGGCCAGGCGTCGCCGAGCTCGCTCGCCACCGACACGCCGTTGAAGTTGACGCCGAGGTTGCCCGTGAGCAGGTTCTTCAGGAAGTTCCAGTACTGCACCAGCAGCGGCTGGTCCAGTCCGAACTGGTCGCGCATGGCGGCGACGTAGCTGTCCGGACAGGGCCGCTGGCCGCATCTCCCGGCGAACGGATCACCCGGGAGCTGCCAGACCATGTAGTTGATGATGAAGGTCGTGCCCAGCACGACAGGCACGAGTTGCAGCAGGCGCCGGATCGCGTATCGGCCCATGCGCACCTCCGATCTGACGCTAAAGGTCGTACATGCGCCCCCCGTGGGTCAACACGGGAAGTCGCGAATGGACAGCCCACGAGGCCGGCCCCGGTGGGGAACCGGCCTCGGGGGGTTCACCTACGAGCTGTCCCTACGCTTCCTTGATCGCGATCGACAGCGGGTCGAGCACGCCGAAGGGGGTGACCTTCACGCCGGTCACCCACTTGGAGGTGCCGGCCTGCAGACCGTACGACCACAGCGGAATCGCGGGCATGTCCTGCTGCAGCATAGCCTCGGCCTCCTGGTAGAGGGCGTTGGCCTGCGCGGGGTCGGTGGCGGTGTCGGCCTCGTGGAGCTTCTTGTCGAGGTCCTTGTTGCTGTAGAGACCGTCGTTGGAGGAGGCGCCAGTCTTGTACAGCGGGTTGAGGAAGTTCTCGATGTGCGGGTAGTCCATCTGCCAGCCGGTGCGGAACGCGCCCTTGATCTTGTGCTGGGTGATGGTGTCACGCAGCTCGGCGAAGGTGGGCATGTCCTTGTGCACGAACTTCACGCCGGCGTCGGGACCGAAGGCCTGGTTGATGCTGTTGACCGTGGCCTCGATCCACTCCTTGTGAGTGCCGTCGGCGTTGGACCAGATCGGGAACTCGGCCGGCGGGGTGTAGCCCTCGGCCTTGGCCTTGGCGAGGTACTCCTTGGCCTTGGCGGGGTTGTAGGTGCACAGGTCGCCGCAGGCCCCGTCCTTGAAGCCCTCGACGATCGGGGAGACCCAGCCGTTGATGGGCACACGGCCCTTGTTGAAGATCTTGTCGGTGATCGTCTTCCGGTCGATCGCGTACGACACGGCCTTGCGGAAGTCCGCGTTGCCGCCGAACTCCTTGTCGTACAGCGGGAAGGTGACCGTCTGGATGACGCCCTGCTGGCCGTCGATCGCGCGGTCGCCGAGGTCGGTCTTCCACTTGTCGCCGGCGAGGGCCGACGGCGGGATCAGCTCGGTGAAGTCGAGGTTGTTGGAGACCAGGTCCGCGTACGCCGCGTTGTCGTCCTTGTACATCTTGTAGACGATCTTCTTGACCTTGGGCTTCTCCGGCCCGGGGTAGTCGGGGTTCGCCTCGACGATGATCTGCGAGTTGTGGTCCCACTGCACGAACTTGAAGGGACCGTTGGTGACCGGCTTCTGCGCGAAGCCCTTCGGGTCCTTGAAGAAGGCCTCGGGCAGCGCCGCGAAGGTCGTGTAGCCGAGCTTGGTGCGGAACACGGCGACGGGCGCGGACAGCGTGACCTTGAAGGTGAGGTCGTCGACGACCTCCAGGCCCTCAAGCTTGTCGGTCTCCGGCTTGGGCGCCTCCTTCGGCCCGTCGGGGCCGTCGGGGTCGGCGGTGTTGACCTTGTCGAAGCCCACGATGTCACCGAACCAGAAGCTGCCGAGCTGGGCGTTCGGCGAGTAGGCGGTGTAGTTCCAGGCGTCGACGTAGTTCTTCGCGGTGACCGGCGTGCCGTCGGTCCACTTCAGACCGGGCTTGAGCTTGATCGTCCACACCTTGTTGTCGGTGGTCTCGATCGACTCCGCCTGGTCGAGCTCGGGAGCGGCCGTGTCCGAGTTGTACTTGACGAGTCGGCTGTACACGAACTCGTTGATCGTGCCACCGCAGGTCTCGTTGATGTTTCCGGGGACGAAGCCGGTCTGCGGCTCACAACCACGGATGTAGACGGTTCCCGTGGCGGCCCGGGGGTTGTCCCCGCCGCCGCTACTGGATCCGCCGCCCCCGCCGCACGCGGCGACGCCGAGCGCAAGCAGCGCGGTGCCGGTGGCGATCTTCGCGCCCTTAGTCACGCGCATAGTGGATTGGTCCTCCCTCTAAGGATGGGCGTTCGCGCTGGTTAGCACCCGGTTTGCCGGGCATCGTCAAACCAGCTGACGTCCTGCCAGTCGTCCGGAGCATCCCTCACCGGACGCACCAGAGGAGTCTCCGGCACGTTGCAGTTCGGTCACACGTGCGTCAGTCGGGCGTCACACACATTCCTGTGAGCCCAACCTTAAATGCCCAGTACGGCATCAAACTCCCCTTTAGAGTACATATACCGACAGACGGTCAGTCCTTTGGCCGAGGATGGAGGCGACACCCGTGCCCCGGTCCCCGGATCAGGATGTCCTGGGCTACCTTTGACCAGTCGCAGCCACGTTCGGTGCGACAGCCGTCCCACCGACCTCCATCCAATAGAGTCCATGCCATGAGCCAGCCGGAATCCGCGCTCGCGGAGGCCCAGGGTGGCGGCCGAGCCCCGGAGTCGCTGGCCGCGCTCGCCGAGCGTCACGGACTACGACGCGCCATCGCACGCCCCAGCATGCCCGCCTACCTGCGCCAACTGTGGGACCGGCGGCACTTCATCCTCACGTACGCCACCTCGCGCAACGTCTCCAAGTATTCCGAGTCGATGCTCGGGCAGCTCTGGCAGGTGTTGACCCCGCTGCTCAACGCCGCGGTGTACTGGCTGATGTTCGGCGTCATCCTCGGGCAGAGCAAGAAGATCGACAACTACCCGGCGTTCCTCATCACCGGGGTCATGGTATTCACCTTCACCCAGCGCACGGTGATCAGCGGGGCGAAGTCCATCTCGTCGAACCTGTCCCTCATCCGGGCGCTCCACTTCCCCCGGGCCGCCCTCCCGCTGGCGTACACGATCCAGGAGCTCCAGCAGCTCGGCTACTCCATGGCCGTGCTCGTCCTCCTGGTGCTCGTCACCGGAGAGCCGGTGAGCTGGCTCTGGCTGCTGATCCCCGTCGTGCTGCTCATGCAGCTCGTCTTCAACATCGGCACCGGCATGTTCATGGCCCGCCTCGGCGCGTTCATGCGGGACATGAACCAGCTGCTTCCGTTCATCACCCGCACCTGGCTGTACGCCTCCGGCGTCTTCTACGCGATCGACGACCGCACCAAGGATCTGCCGGACTTCCTCAGGTGGGCGCTGGAGTTCAACCCGGCCGCCGCCTACATCGAGTTCATGCGCGACCTGCTGATCTACCAGCGGTTCCCCGAGCGCTGGGCGTGGGTTACCTGTCTATTCTGGGCAGTGTTCGCACTGATCGTCGGCTTCTGGTACTTCTGGCGGGCCGAGGAGAGGTACGGCCGTGGCTGAGCTGACCAAGGAGCTGTCGCAGGTGGCGCCGCAAACCCCAGAGACGCAGACCCCAGAGACGCAGACCCCGCAGAATCCCAAGACCGGAAGCCCGACCGTCATCGTCGACGACCTCCACATCGTCTACAAGGTGTACGGCGCCGCCGGCGAGTCCGAGAAGGGCAACGCCGCCAACGCGCTGATGCGCATCCTGCGGCGGCAGGGCCGGCCGCAGATGAAGGAGGTCCACGCCGTCAAGGGCGTGAGCTTCGTCGCCCACCACGGTGACGCCATCGGCATCATCGGCCGCAACGGCTCGGGCAAGTCGACGCTGCTGCGCGCGATCGCCGGCCTCCTTCCCCCGCACAAGGGCGCCGTCTACACCAACGGCCAGCCGTCCCTCCTCGGCGTCAACGCGGCCCTCATGAAGGAGCTGACGGGCGAGCGCAACATCATCCTCGGCTGCTACGCGATGGGCATGTCGCCGAGCGAGGTGCGCGAGAAGTACGACGAGATCGTGGACTTCTCCGGCATCGGAGACTTCGTCCAGTTCCCCATGTCGACGTACTCGTCCGGCATGGGCGCCCGGCTGCGCTTCGCCATCTCCTCCGCCAAGACGCACGACGTGCTGCTCATCGACGAGGCCCTCGCGACCGGCGACCGCGAGTTCAAGAAGAAGAGCCAGCAACGCATCAAGCAGATGCGCGACTCCGCCGGCACGGTCTTCCTGGTCGCCCACAACCTCGACGTGATCGAGGAGACGTGCAACCGGGTGATCTGGTTGCACAAGGGGAAGATCAGAATGGAAGGCGACCCCCAGGAGGTCCTGGAGGCGTACAACAAGGCCTGAGAGAAACGGAGGGGTGACCGTGCCGACGCCGCCACCGATCCCGTACGACCATCTGCCCGAGGTGCCCGCGCTGACCGTCGAGAGCGACGACGTACGCGACGGCGAGAGGCTCCCCGAGGCCCACGTGTTCAACGACTGGGGCATGGGCGGGCAGAACGTCTCCCCGCATCTGCGCTGGTCGGCCGCCCCCGAGGGCACCAAGAGCTACGCCGTCACCTGCTTCGACCCCGACGCGCCCACGGGCAGCGGCTTCTGGCACTGGGTGCTGTACGACATCCCGGCCACCGTCACCGAACTGCCGGCCGGCGCGGGCAACGGCCCCGACTTCAAGGGGCTGCCGGAGGGCGCCAAGCACGCGCGCAACGACTTCAGCACCAAGGAGTACGGCGGGGCGGCGCCGCCCCCCGGCCACCCGCACCGCTACCTGTTCGCCGTGCACGCCCTGAGTGTGGAGTCCCTGGGCGTGGACACCGACACGCCGCCGGCCGTGGTCGGCTTCAACATCACAGCCAACAGCCTCGCCCGCGGTTATATCGCACCTGTGTACGAAACCTGATGCGGGCGGGCCGCTCGTTCCACTATGATTCGAACGGAGATTCGACATAGGGGAGGGCGGATGAGCGACCTGGCGACGGCGATCGACAATCTGGCCGCCGAAGATCCCTCGGAGCTTCCCGTCGGGCTGATCGCCGAGCAGCTCATCGAGCTGCACTGGCAGATGGCCCGCCTGCAGGCCCAGATCGCCAGGCGCACCCACCTGCGCACCCGGTTCGACTCGCCGGCCTCGCCCAACTAGGGGTCGGCTGAGCCCTGTCGCATGCGCCCGGGCGCCTGCCGCCCTGGCGCGTATGCTCTGCGACGCGCACCTTCGTTCGACGCCGGACGGCCGGCGCCCCTCGGGGGCGCCGGCCGTTTTCGTCATCGACGTCTTTCCGATGGTCCCGCCGTACACGTGAACTGATGCCGCTCGGCAGGTCGTCGCGACGGCGACGGAGGCCCTCAGGCGTGGCTCACCTGCCGTACCCACCCTGGCGCGCGGTCGGCGCCACGTCGGCCGCCGCGCCCGGGGCGGACGAGACCGCGCTCGACGCCGCCGCGTCGGCCGTGGCCGACGCGGAGGTGGCGAGGTCGGCCGCGGCCCCCGTCGTCGCGGCGGCTCCCTGCGCCGGTGCGTCCGTGGTGTTCCGGACGGTGCTGGTGACCGCGTGGGCGTTGGCGTCGGCCTGGGCGGCGGCATCGGCGGCCGTCGTCTGGGTGCTGCTCATGGCGCGGTCCGCCGGAGTGTCGCACGGCACCAGCGCCAGCAGGCCGCCCGCGCTGCCGGCGGTCGCCGCGACGGCGCCCTTGAGGCTGAGCAGCGCGTTGAGCCTGGCGGTGACGTTGAGCCCGGCGCGGACCGCGGCCCCCGCGGTGGCGACGGCCGCCGCCGAGGCGTCCACGGCGGCGGCGGTCTGGCCGGAGACGGCGACGACCGGCTTGCCGACCTGGGCGACGACGTCCGCGGCGACGTTCGCCTTGGCGACGAGAGCCGCGTTGACGTCCGCGACCGCGACCAGGGCGGCCGACAGGTGGGCCTCCAGCCGGGCGACGACGTTGGCCTCGACGGTGACGGCGGCGTCGGCCACGATGTCGGCCGCGATGTCGGCGGCCGCGCTGATCTGCGCGTTCGCCTCGGCGGACAGGCCGGCTGTCACGGTGCCGCTGAGCCGCGCGACCGCGACGAGGTCGGCCCTGATGTCAGCGGTCAGGTTCACCGCCACCTCGGCGGCCGCGTCGGCCTGCGCGACGACGCCTGCCGTCGCCCCGCCGACGGCCGTGCCCTGCAGATCGGCCAGAAGCCTCGCCAGCGTCGTGACCCGGTGCTCCGTGCACTTCTGCGCGCACACGTCGGCCTGCGCGGGCGCGGCCAGCATGCCGGCGATGCCGATCGTGACGGCGACGACGGCTGTCCTAACCACTCGTTTCATTGACTTGCCCCCGGTTCATATTCCTTTTCACGAGAGTGGGAATGACGAACCCAAGAACCCCCGTGCGTCGGCGAGCACGCCGACAAAGACGTCGGCATTTCTATCACTGCCGATCACGGCGGAAAGCCCTGCTGACCAGGGGATGCCCGGCGGGCACCCCGCCGGGAAAGTCGGTATATCGAGCACCGGACGACCACTTCGCGGTCACCCCAATCCCGCCTCCGGAGAAAGCGACGGTAAACACGGCGCCCAGGCCCGGCGGCAGATCTTTCCGCTCACTTTTAGCGACGCGCCGACGGACGTCGCGACTCGGCCGGGCCGGGGCCGCCCACCAACCCGCCCTATCGCGACATATCTCGATAAGGGCTACGCTGGCGAGGTGACCTCCCTCACACCGTACGCGGGCGACGATCCCGCACAGCGCGCTTCGGACCTCGACCGCGACCGGGTCGCGGCCGTCCTCGGCGAGGCGCTGGCCACCGGCCGTCTGACGAGCGTCGAACACGCCGACAGGCTCGACGCCACCTACAGCGCCGTGACCGTCGGCGACCTGGCGCCCTTGACCAGGGACCTGCCCGACGCGGCCCACCCCCCGGCCGCGCTCTCCACCGAGAGGCACCGGGTCTCCGCGGTGTTCAGCAAGATCATACGTCGCGGGCGCTGGGTCGCCGGGCGGCACACCGAACTGAGCTCGGTCTTCGGCGCGCTGATCGTGGATCTCAGCGACGCGGTCCTGCCCGGCCGTGAGGTGACGCTGGAGCTGAACTCCTTCTGCGGCAAGCTCATCGTCACCGTGCCGGCCAACGCCAGGGTGGTCGACGAGGGCAGCGCGGTCTTCTCGAAGCGCTCGGTGACCGGAGGGCACGGCGACGGCGACGGCCCGCTGATCCGCGTCACCGGCAACGCGCGCTTCGGCAAGATCGTGGTCTACCGCGGGACCAGTCGCTGACGGCCTACGATGCGGCCATGCAGCCCACCGGCCGTGCGCTGCCCGTGGCCCTCGACGCCATGGGCGGCGACAACGCGCCCGGGGAGATCGTCGCGGGAGCCGTACAGGCCGTGCGGGAGCGGGGCGTGCCCGTCGTGCTCGTCGGCCATCCCCGCGTGCTCTACCAGGAGCTCGCCCGGCACGACGCGGTCACCGAGATCCCCATCGTGCGCGCCGAGGAGGCGCTGGCGATGGACGAGGGCGCGCTGGCGAGCCTGAGACGGCCCCGTTCCAGCATCGCCATCGCCTGTCATCTCGTACGGCGCGGCGACGCCTGCGCGGTCGTGTCCGCAGGCTCGACGGCGGGCGTCGTCGCGACCGGCCGGCTGCGGCTACGGGCCCAGCAGGGAGTCGTACGCCCCGCGATCGCGGTCGGCCTGCCGACCCTGCCCCAGCCGACCGTGCTGCTCGACGCGGGCGCCACGGCCGACGCCAAGCCGGAGATGCTGGTGCAGTTCGCCCACCTCGGCGTGGCGTACGCCGAGACGGCACTCGGCATGCGTCGTCCCCGTGTCGGCCTGCTCACGATCGGCGCCGAGGTCGAGAAGGGCAACAAGCTCGCCAAACGGGCCCACGAACTGCTCGCCGCCACGCCCGGCATCGACTTCGCCGGCAACATCGAGGGGCACGACCTGCTCACCCGGAAGGTCGACGTGGTCGTCACCGACGGGTTCACCGGCAACGTGGCGCTCAAGACCGTCGAGGGCACCGTACGGTACGCCTTCGAGCAGCTCAGGGAGACGATCGCGGAGAGCCGGGTGGCCAAGCTCGGCGGGATGCTGCAGCGGGCCCGGCTCCGGGAGCTGGCCGGCCGGCTCGATCCGGAGGCGCACGGCGGGGCCGTGCTGCTCGGCCTCAACGGCACGGTGGTGATCGCCCACGGCTCCTCGCGGGCACGCGGCGTGGCCGCCGCCTGCGAGCTCGCGGCCCGCCTGTCGGCCCAGGGCATCATCGCCAGGATCGGCGAGCGGATCGCCTCCACCAACAAGTCGCACCGCCGCTGGTGACCGCCGGACATGGAACGGCGGGCAGAAGGCACACGCCGATAAGCTTGGTGCATGACCGACCCGCAGCTCGTGCTCACCGAGCGGGTCCAGCAGGCGCTGGGTTCCGCCTTCGGTCCGGAGTACGCCACTGAAGACCCGCTGATCAGGCCCTCCCAGTTCGCCGACTACCAGGCGAACGTCGCGCTCAGCCTGGCCAAGCGGCTCCGACGTGCCCCGCGGGAGGTCGCCCAGGCCATCGCCGGCCACCTCGACACGGCCGACGTGAGCGTGGAGGTCAGCGGGCCCGGATTCCTCAACCTGACGCTGCGCGACGGCTGGATCGCCGAGCGGGCCGCGGAGCGGCTGCTCGACGAGCGCATCGGCGTGCCGCAGCCGGCCCCGCAGACCGTGATCGTCGACTACTCGGCGCCGAACGCCGCGAAGGAGATGCACGTCGGCCACCTGCGCACCACGATCGTCGGCGACACCCTCGCGCGCACCCACGAACACCTGGGCAACCAGGTGATCCGGCAGAACCACCTCGGCGACTGGGGCACGCAGTTCGGCATGCTCATCGAGCACCTCCTCGACATCGGCGAGGAGGAGGCGCTCGGCATGCTGGCCGCGGGCGACGGCAACGCCTTCTACCAGGCGGCGCGGCACAAGTTCGACAACGACCCCGAGTTCCAGCAGCGGTCCCGCCGCCGGGTGCCGCTGCTGCAGGGCGGCGACCCGGAGACCCTGCGCCTGTGGCGCGAGTTCATCGAGTACAGCAACCGCTACTTCCGGAAGGTGTACCGGACGCTGGGCGTCACGCTCACCGACGAGGACATCGCGGGCGAGAGCATGTACAACCCCATGCTCCCGGACGTATGCGACGAGCTGGAGCGCACGGGCGTGGCCGAGATCAGCGAGGGCGCGCTGTGCGTGTTCCCGCCCGGGTTCAAGGGCCGCGACGACCAGCCGCTGCCGCTCATCGTCCGCAAGAGCGACGGCGGGTACGGCTACGCCACGACCGACCTCGCCGCGATCCGCTACCGGGTGCGCGACCTGAAGGCCGACCGCATCCTGTACGTCGTGGGCGCCACCCAGTCGCTCCACTTCCAGATGGTCTTCGCCGCGGCGCGGACGGCCGGCTGGCTGCACGACGACGTCAAGGCGGAGCACGTCCAGATCGGCAGTGTGCTCGGCAGCGACGGCAAGATGTTCAAGACCCGCAGCGGCGCCTCGATCAAGCTCACCGAGCTGCTGGACGAGGCCGTCGTGCGTGCCGAGGCCGTCATCGCCGACCGCGGGTACGACACGGAGGCCCGCCGGCAGATCGCGCGCCAGGTCGGCATGGGCGCCGTGAAGTACGCGGACCTGTCGGTCAGCCACGACAGCGAGTACGTGTTCGACTTCGACCGCATGCTCGCCCTGACCGGCAACACCGGGCCGTACCTCCAGTACGCCACCGCCCGCATCCGGTCGATCTTCCGCAACGGCGCGATCGACCCGGAGTCGGTCACCGGCCCGATCACGCTGGGCCATCCGGCCGAGCGGGCGCTCGCGCTGGAGCTGCTCGGTTTCGGCTCGGTCGTCGCCGCCGTCGCCCAGCTGTCCGAGCCCCACCGGCTGTGCAACTACCTGTTCGACCTGGCCCAGGCGTTCACCTCGTTCTACGAGAGCTGCCCGGTCCTCAAGGCCGAGGAGGAGTCCGTACGGCAGTCGCGTCTGGCTCTGTCGGCGCTCACCCTGCGTGTGCTGCTGCGCGGGCTCGACCTGCTCGGCATCGAAGTCCCCGAGCGAATGTGAGCGAGGTGCCGGATTCCGCTTCGGCGGACACGGGAGACGGCGTCCCCGACTCCGGCGACGCCGTTCCCGAGGCCGGGGACGGCTCCCCCGTCCGAGCACGGCGGGCCGCCCATACCGTCGCTCTCCGATCCAGGGCGGCCCGGGCTATCGGTTTCCGCGGGTCAGGCGCGTCCACGGCGCGCCTCGCCCGTGACTGTCGCACCAAGCGTCTAGTCTGGCGCGGTCAAGGGAGTGCCAGCCGACCCCTCGGGGAGCGTTCCGCGTGAGCATGGACCTGACCACGAGTCCGGACCCTGGAAACCTGGCCGAGGCCACGGAGCTGCACCGCTACGCCGAGGCGCTGATCGTCAGCCTGGCGGCCGACGGCACCGCGCCCGACCTGCCGCCGGGAATCACCGACGTGCCGGGCTACTGGCTGGGGCCCGCCGTCGAGGCCCTCGTCCTCATCATGTCCGGCAAGGACGCCCTGGAGCCGCTGGCCCTGGCCAACCAGTTGGACGAGCGGCGCACCGCCCTGTTCCTGTGCCTGGCCCTCGCCGTCTGCGGCCACGGCGACCGAATCCACGCCTCCTGGCTGGGCACCGCCTTCGGCGGCCTGTCCGAGGACCGTCCGGTGACATCCGGCCAGCGGGCGCTGTGGCTCGCCGCCGCCCGCGGGGCGTACGGACCGGTCGGCAAGATCTTCGTATTGCGCAAGCTCGACGCGGTGAACGTGCCGGCCACCGACGACCGGTGGTTGAAGATCCTCGTGCCCACTCTGCCGGAGACGTCCGTGCCC
Source organism: Microbispora catharanthi (assembly GCF_006334915.2). Lineage (GTDB taxonomy): Bacteria > Actinomycetota > Actinomycetes > Streptosporangiales > Streptosporangiaceae > Microbispora > Microbispora catharanthi. Next base: position 3,594 of record NZ_VDMA02000020.1, on the reverse strand, counting down.
GCCTCTCTTGAGGCGTTCCCGGAACTGGCGAAGGTCGCCGAGATCGAGCGGTCGCTGCGGGCGTCGGTCACCCTGCGCCGTCTGCGCGAGCGCTGCACCGAGATCACCTCCACCCGGCAGGCCGGTGAGGTCACCAAGGTCGTACGCGGCACCGTATGGGCCGAGGACGAGCCGCTGGCCGTGCTCCGCGCCCTGGCCGGCCAGGGCGGCCAGGAAGGGCCGCTCAGCTCGCTCACCGGGCATCTGCTGCAGGACCTGGCTCCAGACGCCGATCCCCACATGGCCGCGCTCGCCCTGCACGTGGCGGCGCCGGCGGTCAGGACGGCGGCGGAGTCCCTCGTCGAGGTGGTGCGCGAGCCGCCGCCCGACACCCTGGACGTGCCGATCCTCGGTTATCCGATCACGCTCAGGCCCGAGGGCCCCGAGCAGGAGTCGATGGCGGCCGCCGAGCAGCGGCTCGTCACCGAGTGCGTGCCGAAGCGCACCCGGCCCTGGCCCGGATACGTCCTCCTGGTCCTCGCCGTCGTCGTCTTGGCCGCGGGGTTCGTGGTCTCGCCGCCGCTCGCCCTCGTCGGCCTGTTGGTCGCCGCCGTGAGCGGGCATCTGCTGTGGCGGCATCGCGTCCGGGAACACTCCGACGTGCGCTACGTCCAGACACGGGCGGGCAAGCTCGCCGACCTCGCCGACAAGGCCGTCTGGGCCCTGCACGAGTACGCCAGGGAGTCGGAGGAGCGCGCCTCTGACGCCGCCCGGGACCTGGCTGAGGTGTCCACGCTCCTGCGCCGGGGCCCGCGGGCCGCATAGGAACGCCTGCGCCAGGCCTGCGGACCACCTGAGACGCTCGGCTCCTCACGCCATGGCCCGCGTGAGACGCTCGGCGCCTCGCGCCGTGACTCGCGAGCCATGAAGGACGTCGACACTTGCGCCCGGGACCTGCTGGTTGCGTAAGAGCCGGCTGGTTCCGTAAGAGCCGGCTCCGCGCACGACTGTGCCCGCCGCCCGAGTGGGCGGCGGGCACAGGATCGGAGTCGGACCAGCCGGGTCAGGCGGTGGAGACCTCCACCGTCGCCGGAGTGATCAGAAAGACCTTGTCCGCGATCCGCTCGATACGTCCCTCACAGCCGTAGGCCAAGCCCGCGGCGAAGTCCACCATTCGCGTGGCCTCCGCCGTCGACATGCTCGCCACGTCCATGACCACCGTGTGGCCCTCGCGGAAGTGCCGGCCGATCGTCAGGGCGTCGTCATACTTCTGCGGGCGGACCATGACGATACGGGCCGGGTCGGCATTGGGCTGCCAGCGCTTGGCGGCACGCTCGGCCGCCGGCATCCAGTCGTCCTCGTACTCGTCCTCGGCGTAGGTCTCGTCGTCGTACTGCTCTGCCCCACCCAGGCCAAGGTAGCTCGCCACCTTGCGCACAGCCCCCATCGGTTCGTCCTTTTCCGGCTTGTCCTTTTCCGGGCTCGTCCCGATACACGGGACCGTAATCGACGATTCAGCGAACCCCCGCCGACACGCCCGGCCGTTTAAGTGTTGTTGGCTGGATAATGTGGAGGCCGGGTAAGTGTGTCTTCATCGTCAATTCCGTCAGCCCTTCCAGGGTAACTCGCGAACCCGTCTACCCCATGGAACCCTTCGCAAACATTTCTCACAGTCACCTCGAACGACGGCACGCCTTCAGTAGATCACAACGGACGCCGCCGATGCCGGGTTCCCGAAATACGATCTTGCTGGTAGGGCCCGGTATGCCGCCACCGAGAGGCGCGAATCGAGGCGACGGCAATGAAGATCGAAATATGGGCAGAGGTGCCCCCGAATTCATATTTCGAAAACACTTTCGATAGTGGGGGATGTGCCTGATCATCGCTCTCAGATGGCCGCTCCACGCACGGCAGAGGCCGCAATTGGGGGAACAGCCAGGAGAAACTCTTTCCTCGCAGCGCCTCCTGCGAGATCGATATCGAGCACCATTTCGACCAGCCTCCGGCTTTCGAAGCGACGCAGACCCGCATGTTGCTGACCTGCCACGAGGGCAGCAGGGAGATGCCGGAGAAGGTTGTGAAGCCGGTGGAAACGGAGAAGCCGCGCCGCATGTCTGAGCTCGCGGCCGACGGGAGACACCGGCGACGCCGCGGGCTGGTGGCAGGTGCCGGCTCTCGGCGAGCAGACCGTACGGGAGGCCGTCCAGCCCAGTGCGGTAGCTGCGGTCGAGAACGGCAGGCGACAGTCACCCGCACGTTCTCAGGCCGGGAGCGGCGTACCCACAGCCGTGATCTCTCCAGAAGCACCCGCCGATTCTCTCGCGCGTGCACTGGCCCGGTCGATGGCCCCCGCCCCTGAATTTCCGAGCACGACAACGGCGCGTCGGCTCACGGCGTCTTGTGGGCGCCGCACAAAGGCCGAAGAGCCCTCACGCGCCTGGATCGGGATACCGGACAGGTTGCTTGCGGGCGCAGGAAGGCCGGCCTCCGCTTGCCGAACGCGAGCATGCACTCGGCTACCGGTTCCAGCGCCTCGCCGGCCGCCGTGGAGGACCGCCTGTGGGTCGTGGTAGAGGCCGCCCGTCGGGTCTCTCTGTTCGCGCGTACACCGTAGAGCGTGTGATCGCATGCTGGGGCCCGCTGCGAGGGGCAGAGGTGGGTTGTGGCGCCACGGCGTCAGCGTGAAGGCGTCGCAGTGAGGGCGCGATCATGGTTTGTTGGAAGGTCGCTGCACCCGGGGCGAGGCCTCTCGTGGTGGGGGTGTTCGGTCGGGCGGGTCGGGTCGGTGGGGTTGGGGCGTCCCGCGTCCCGGGCGGGAGGACTTGTGGTGGGGCGTGGTGGGGCGTGGTGGCCGGGTGGGTTGAGTCGGTGAAGTTGGCATCGGTGGAGTTGAGGCGGTGAGGTCGGGGGCGAGTGGGGTTGGGGTCGAGTGGGGTGGGTTGGGACGTCACTGCGCCGGTCGGAAGGTCCGGTCCTCGCGAAGCCCGCTCCGCTGGGCCTTCGCTGCGGTCCTCCCTCCCGCCCGCTCCGCTCCTCCCCGCCGCTGCTCGCGCCCACCCCGGGGGGGCCGGCCCCTCGCCCCTCCTTGCCCGGCACCCCTCCTCGGCCTTCGAGCCGGGCGGCGGGCCGGGCGGCTACCCGTATCGGGCCCAGCCCGCTGGCAGCGCGCGGCCGCACCCCCCGGGGGCACCACCGACCGCACCCCACTCAGGCAACCGGACCCCACTCAGGCCAGCAGGCCACGCAGGCCGCGCAGGCCAGGGCGCCAGGCACGCCACTTCACTCCACGCCCGGGGAACACCCCACACGCCCCCGCGGCCGACCCTTGGACATGCGAAAGCCCCGGCCAACCACAGCCGGGGCACCCCACACCACCCACACACCACCGCCACACCACGCGCATGCCGTCCGTGGCACCCGCACAAGCCGACGCTTCCACGCCGGCACACAGGGGAACCCCCCAGAAATGCGGAAGGGCCACCCCAACAGGGGTGGCCCTCCACAAAAGATTGTCCGGCGGTGTCCTACTCTCCCACACCGTCCCCGGTGCAGTACCATCGGCGCTGACAGGCTTAACTTCCGGGTTCGGAATGTAACCGGGTGTTTCCCTGCCGC
>NZ_VDMA02000001.1 GCF_006334915.2 Microbispora catharanthi | reverse complement strand
AGGTTCTCTCCAGCGACGGCATGTCGATCGAGATGAGGGACACCGACGAGGACGTCTTCCGCGCGGCGGAGGAGCTCGGCATCGACCTGTCCCGGCGTCCCCACGAGGGCGCGATGACCGTCGACGACATCTGAGAAACGGCAGACCCGGTCAGCGGGCGGCGCCGGGGACGCGGAGCCGGTCGACGGCCTCGCGGCGGCGCCGCTCGGGCCGCCGGTCGTAGCGCGCGGTGGTGGCGGGGGAGGCGTGGCCCACCAGGGCCTGGGTGGTGGCGAGGTCGACCCCGGCGTCGAGCAGTTCGCCGATGAACGTGCGGCGGAAGTCGTGCGGCGTACGGGGGGACGCCCCGGCGGCGGCCAGGCGCCGGGAGACGATGTCGGCGATGGCCTGGCCGGTCATGTGGGTCAGCCGCAGCCGCCCGCCCTTGTTGATGGGGCAGAACAGGGGGCCCGTCGCCCGGCCGCGCACGGCGAGCCAGAGGTCGAGGCGTTCGACGGCTTCCGCGGTCAGGTAGACCAGCCGTTCCTTGTCGCCCTTGCCGCGCACTCGCAGGGAGCGCGCGTGGGGATCGAAGTCGGCCAGGGTGAGCCCGGCGATCTCGGCGCGGCGGCAGCCGGTGGAGTAGAGCGCCGCCAGCATCGCGCCGTCGCGGCGGCCGGCGGGGGAGTGGTCGCCGTCGCACACCTCGAGCGTGGCCGCCAGCGCCTCGGCCTCGACGTGCCGTCCCGCCGGGACGCGGGTGTGCTTGTAGGCGGGCAGGTCGGCGGCCCGCTGGTAGTCCTCGCCGCTCATCAGGCCGAGCCGCCACGCCTCCTTCAGCACGCGGCGCAGGGCGACCAGGTGTTTGTTGACGTGGGAGGGCGACCAGCCCTGCTCCCGCATCAGCGTCCGCAGCCGGATGGTGTGCTCGTAGCGGAGCAGTTCCCAGGGCTGACCGGCGCCGGTCGCCTCCGGGTCGCCGGTGATGAGGCGGGCGACGCGGTCGAGACAGCCCTTCATCGTGCGCTTGGACTCGGGGCTCTGCAGCGCGTCGAGATACACCTGGTAAGGGTCGCGCTCTGGCCGTGCGGGGGTGTTCCGCTCGGGGACGGCGGGGGTGTTCATCGCCTCGATCCTACTATGAATCTACATTGTAAAGGCGGGCGGCAAATGCAAGATCATTTACACCGCCGATCAAACCCTCCACGACAATGAGAAGACCATGCGAATCGGGATTCTCGGGCCGTTGCGGGTGACCGGCACCCAGATCAGGGGCGCGCGCCTGCGCGTGCTGCTGATCCGGCTCGCTCTGGAGCCCGGCAGGGTGGTCACCGCCGAGAGACTCGCCGACGACCTGTGGGAGGAGCCGCCGGCGAACCCGGCGGCGGCGCTGCACTCCCTGGTGTCGCGGCTCCGTCGTGAGCTGCGGGAGCCACTATCGGGTGCCGTGGTGTCGCAACCGGCCGGTTATCTGCTCGACGTCCCGCCGCAGGAGGTGGACGCGGCGGAGTTCGAACACCTGCTGCGCGCGGGCCGGGCCGAGCGCGATCCCCTGCGTGCCGCCGCCTTCCTGCGGTCCGCCCTGTCGCTCTGGCGCGGTGCGGCGCTCGCCGACGCGGCGGACCTGCCGTTCGCGCGGGCGGCGGCGGCGCGCCTGGAGGAGTTGCGCCTTTCCGCACTGGAGGCCCGGGTGACGGCCGATCTCGCCGTGGCGGACGCGGCGGCGGCCGGAGTGCTGGTGGCGGAGCTGGAGGAGCTCGTCGCCGCGCACCCACTGCGAGAGCCGTTCCACGCCCTGCTGATGAGAGCGCTGCGCGTGGCGGGGCGACGCGGGGACGCGCTGGAGAGGTTCGAACGCGTCAGGCGGCGGCTGGCGGACGAGCTGGGCGTCGATCCCGGGCCGGAACTGCGCGCGGCACACCTTGAGGCGCTGCGCGACCCGCCCGCGGCGCCGGCCTCACCGCAACGGGCCGTACGGGGGAACGTGCCGGCGCCGGTGACGAGCCTGGTCGGGCGGCGGGAGGACGTGGCACGGGTGCGGGGCCTGCTGTCGGCCGCACGGCTCGTCACGCTCACCGGACCGGGCGGCGCGGGCAAGACCAGGCTGGCGGTGGAGGTCGCGGGCGGGCTCACCGCCGCTTCGGGCGTGTGGCTGGTCGAGCTGGCCTCTGCCGGTGATCCGGCGGACGTGGCCGCCGCCGTGCGGGCGACCATACCCCCGGCCACGCCCGAGCCGGACGGGGACGTCGCCACGCGGCCGGCCGCGTCGCCGCTCGACGCGCTGGCGGAGGCGCTGGCAGGCCGGGAGCTCGTGCTCGTGCTGGACAACTGCGAGCACGTGGTGGACGGCGCGGCGGCGGTGGCGGAGCGGTTGCTGGCGGGGGCGCCGGGGCTGCGGATCCTGGCGACCAGCCGGGAGCCGCTGGACGTCCCCGGCGAGCATCTCCATCCGGTGCGGCCGCTGGCGCTGCCCGGCGACGGGGTGGACGCGGCGCGGGCGCTGGAATTCCCGGCGGTGGCGTTGTTCGCGGAGCGGGCGTCGGCGGCGCGTCCGGGGTTCGCGGTGGACGATTCCGTGGTCGCCGACGTGGTCGCGGTGTGCCGGGAGCTGGACGGCCTGCCGCTCGCGATCGAGCTGGCGGCGGCCCGGCTGCGGTCGTTCACGGTGCGGCAGCTCGCCGAGGCGGTGGGAGAACGGCTGACGCTGCGCGGCGCCCGTACGGCGGGGCCGCGGCACCGGACGCTGCGGGCGGTGATCGACTGGAGCTGGGGTCTGCTGTCACCGGGGGAGCGCGTGGCGTTGCGCCGGTTGTCGGTGTTCGCGGGCGGGGCGACGGCGGAGGCGGCGCTGCGGGTGTGCGGGGCCGACCTGGAGACGGTGGCCTGTCTGGTGGACAAGTCGCTGGTCGTGGTGGCCGAGCCGGACGGGCCCGCGGACCGGGCCGCGCGGGTGCGTTACCGGCTGCTGGAGACCGTCCGGGCGTACGCGGCCGAGCGGCTGGAGGAGGTGGGCGAGGCGCGGGCCGTGCGGGACCGGCATCTGGGCTTCTTCCTCGAGACGGCGGAGGAGTCCGAGCCCGGGTTGCGTACGGCCGATCAGCTTCGCCTGCTGGCGATGCTGGACGCCGAGCGGGGAAATCTCGACGCGGCACTGGGCCACGCCGTGCGGACCGGGCAGGAACGGCGGGCGCTGCGGCTGTTCACGGCCAGGTTGTGGGCGTGGACGGTGCGGGGACGGGGCGACGAGGCGGCCGGGTGGGCGCGGGCGATCCGGGCGGCGCTGGGTGATGCCGCGCCGCCCGGGCTGGAGCTGTCGCACACGTTGTGCGCGCTGCTGGCGTCCGAGGGGCCGTACGCGTCGCCGGAGGCGCTGCGTGTGGTCGAGGAGTCGGGCCATCCCGTGGCGTTGTGGGCCTGGATCGTGGGGGTCAGGCCCTCGGGCGGGGGCGTGGAGCACTGGCGCAGGGCGCTTGCGGCGATGCGGGCGTTCGGCGATCACGAGGACCCGTGGGCGCGGGCGACGGCACTGCTGATGGGTGGGATCGGGGAGTTCGAGTACGGCAGGGCGGGGGCGAGGGCGGCCGAGACGTGGTTGCGGAAGGCGCTGGCGGGCTACCGCGCGCTGGGGGAGCGGTGGGGGCTGTCGCTGACGCTGTACTGGTTGTCGCTGGCGGCGGAGAACCGGGGCGACGCGGCGGAGGCGCTGACGCTGCTGGAGGAGGCGGCGGAGCTGGCGGGGTTGATCGGCGGGGCGGAGGCGGTTCCCGTCCCGTTGATGCTGCGCGTGCGGCTGGCCCAGTTGCGCGCCCGTACGGGCGACTTGGCGGGGGCGGAGCGGGAGCTGGCGCGGGCCGGCGAGGTGGCCGTCCGTACGGGGGATCGGGTGGCGGCGGCGCGGGTGCGGCAGGCCGCCGGGGAGGTGGCGCGGCGGCGGGGGGAGCTCGGCGAGGCGGAGGGCCTGCTGGTGGAGGCGCTGGAGCTGGTCGGCGGGCAGGCGGGCGTGCCCGCGCAGTTCCTGGCCACTGTCCATGTCGAGCTGGCGCGGGTGCGGGCGGAGCGCGGTGACCGCGAGGCGGCGTGGCGGTCGTTGCGCTCGGCGCTGGAGTCGTCGGGGCGCGCGGGTGACGAGACGGTGCGGGCGATGGTGCTGGAGGCGGTCGCGGAGTGGTGCGCCGGGGGCGGAGACCTGTCGCGTGCCGCGCTGCTCGCGGGTGCGGCGCGGTCGCTGCGGGGATTGGAGCTTACGTCGCGTGTCCCGACCAGCCGCTGAGGTTCGTCAGGGCAGTTGCGCGCGCACCCATCGAGGGTCGGGGTTGACGTGCGGCTCGCCCGCCACCACCACGGTCGGCACCGTCTCGTCGCCGCCGGTGGCGGCCCGGACCGCCGCGGCGCCGTCCGGGTCGCGCCAGATGTCGACCCAGTGCATCCGGTGGGCGTGGAGGCCGAGCCGCGTGCGCAATCGCAGGCAGTAGCGGCAGCCGGGGCGCCAGTAGACGATCGGGCGGCCGTCGGTCTCGCTGCGGCGCTGCGCCTCCGCCGCGCTGACGGACCTCGGGAAGACGAGGGGGGACAGCAGGGCTGCGGCCAGCAGGAAGATCAGGAGCAGCGTGACGGCGGCGCCGGGGAGCCCCTTGGTGACCTGCCGCGCCGCCGCGGCGAGCCCGACGGCCAGGAAGAGGATCGGCAGCATCCATCGGCGCAGCATGGCGATCACGCTAGCGCACCGGCCCGTGGTGCCGGCGGTCGCGGAGGTCAGGGCCTCCGGGACAGCTTCAGCGCGAGCTGGAACCGGCTGCGTGCCGAGTATCGGTCCATGAGGGTCCGAACGGTCGCCGTGACGGTCCGCTCGCTGATCCCGAGGCGGCGGGCGACGACCGTGTCCGTCCAGCCCTCGGCCAGCAACGCCACCACCTCCTGCTCGCGCGTGGACAACGGGGGCGGCGGGGCGGTGGACCAGTGGCGGTCGAACAGCGCGATCAGGCCGGTCACCAAGGGCTGGGACCAGATCTCCAGGTAGCCGCCCTCAGGGTCGTCCCGGTCGGCGGGCAGCAGGGCCACCCGGCGGTCGAGCACCGTAAGCGAGGTGGGCAGAGCGGCCACCCGCCGGTGGTCGCCGTCGAGCACCGCGAGGTCGTCGGCGGTCACGGCCGGCGTGGCGGCCCCGATCGGTGCCATCGTGCGGAGCAGTACTCCGCGAGCCCGGCGCCCTCTTGCGGCCGGCAGTGCCCGCTGGACCGCCTCGTCGTCCACGGTCATGGCGTCGTACATGGCCAGATGTTCGTGCCGGGTCCGAGACAGCAGCTCATGCGCCCGCGCGGCCATGTGACGGGCCGAGATCCGCTGCACCTGGGATCCCCGCAGGACGGCTGGAACGAGCACGGCACCCATTGTCACATGCTCCACGCCTCGTGGACGGTGGTGACCGCCGAGGAGGCGGGCCGGCCGTCGGGCCAGATCACGGTGGGCTTGCCGGGCACGGGCCGGCCGTTGACGGTGATCGAGGCGTGCTCGCAGGGGATGACCTGCATGGACAGCCCGTGGCTCACCCCCCGGAGGGGGAAATCGGCCAGCGCGAACGGCCTGGCGTCAAGGGGGCCGCTAATGCTGACCGCCAGGCCGGCCGTCCTGGCGAAGGCGCCCTTGGCGGGGTCGACGCGCAGCTGTACGGCCGCCCGCTCCACCTGTACGGCCGGCCACGACGGCAGCGCCCTGGCCTCGTCGAAGTTCCGCACGAAGTGCTCCTCGATCCACGCCGCCAGCCGAGGGTCGTCACCCACAACGCGCAGCCCGGCCGGCGTCCAGACCATCAGTACCGCGCCGGCGCCGTGAGTGGACCAGTCGACCCGCCACATCGACGCATACCCCGTGGGCGTGTCGCCGTCGTACAGGGTGACGTACGGGTTGGCTCCGGCGAGCAGCGGCTTGCGGGTCACGTATGCGGCGGCATGCGCGGTCGTGGATGTGGGCACGACGCCCGCGGCGGAGAGTCCGGCGACGGCGCCCGCCCGCAGCGCGCCTCTTCTGTTGATCGCAGCACTGAGCATGAGGTGATCTTCGGCGTTCCGGCCGCGGCGGCAACAGGGGTGTTGCGGGTTCCCGCAATCACCGGGGGTTGCCCTGGCGAAATTCACGGTGGGTGTGATGACATCTGACCCTGCCGATCAGGTGCAGACGCAGGAGGGGCGCTTTCCCGAGCGTGCCTCCTACCAGATCACCACACGATTTGTTTCTCACTCATACAAGCAGCCGCACATTGCTGCTGATGGTCTGGCCAGTCGTGAGCCGTCGGCAGACAGGGCAATTCCGACAATGAAAATCGAAGTTCTGCGCACGTTCGTGCCACGGTCACAGCCCGGTCAGAAGGCCGCGCCGAACAGAGGGGATTCGAGGTGCCATCGATTGGACAGTTCGCCGTCCGTGCAGTTCTGGCTGCGACGCTCGGGGCCACTGTGCTTACCAGCGGATCCAGCACCGCCTTCGCGGACGATGTCCAGCCCGAGTTCTGGAATTATCGGTGCGAATACGGGAGGGCCTGCGTCTTCCAGAGGGACACCGGACAGGTCTGGAACATCGAGTGGTGCGGGAATACCGGTCTCCACGACTACTACAACTATGCCAAGGCCCACGGCAACGCGTTCAAGATCTTCTATGAGCCCATCAAGAACGAATATGGGCGGGTGGTGGCACAACATTGGGACTATGTCGCGCCATGGACCGAGCGGATGCTGGCGGGCAAGGAATTGGCGATATACGTGCAGGTGTACTGCTGAGGTCGACAGCAGACCTCTAGCCTGAGGCTTTCACGGCAAGCGCGATCCAGCCTGATCACGAACATAAGGAAACTGCCCTGTAGCTGGGCGGTTCGGACTTGTAAGAGGCAGAGTTCACCCAGATCGGATGGCACTTCCTGAGTGAACTCTGCCGCTTTCCGCCGCACGATCTCCGTGGCCGCCGATGGCCGCAGGCTGGTCCGCGATCCCTCGCCGCCCGAACTCGCCCCCTGCCGCATCCGCGTCAACCGCGCGACGCCGGAGCCGTGCGCGCGTACGACGTGATCCGCATGCTGTCCCGCGACGGCCGTCCCCCCTGCTCGGCGACGCGATCGCCCACGACGATCCCGGCGGTCCGCCGCGGTGACTGATCGTTTCGTTACTACTTGTCGCGCGCGGCGGACCGTTTGGTGATTTCGGTCTTGACCGTCTCGTGCAGCTCGTCTGACGTGAAGCCGAGGTTGCGCAGGATCCGCGCGGCCGGGCTCTCCTCGGCGCGGATCAGGCCCAGCAGCGTGTGTTCCGTGCCGACCCAGTCGTGGCCGAGGTCGGCTGACGCGCGGGATGCCTGCTCGATGGCCTCCTTGCTCTCCGGCCGGAACGCGATGTGACCCCGCAGCGCCTTCTGCCCGGCTGGCGGCATCGCTTCCTCGATCGCGTCGCGGATGCGTCGCTCCGACTCGGTTTTCGCCATCAGCACCTCGTACGCCAGGCCCCGCGGTTCGCCGAGCAGGCCGAGCAGGATGTGTTCGGTGCCGATGAAGTCGTGCTTGTGCGTTCGGGCGGCCTCCTGCGCCAGCACGATGCTGTGCCGGTTCAGGTCGGTGAACCGCTCGAACGCGTTGGGTGCGTGGCGTTGCTGGGCGGCCTGTTTGGACACCCCGATGGCGTCGCCGACCTCGCTCCACGACGCGCCGGCCTGCCTGGCCTTGCGGACGTAGTGGTCGACGAGCTGGTCACCGAGGTCGGAGAGGGTCTGGGCGCGTAGTCGCGCCTCGCTGATGCGGGCCAGGTTGTCGGCGTCGGGGAGTTCCTCGTCGAGACGGGCGATCAGGTCAGTGAGGCTGATGTTGAGTGGACTCATGCGTCAACCGTAGGTTGACGATTCTCTGTTCGTCAAGCTGCGGTTGACGGACGTTCCGGGTGCGCTCGGCACGGCCCGCGAACTCGTCGTCCGGCGGGTGGCCGACGCCGCGCCGGTCGTCCCCGCCCGCTCGTCGGCGTACCGCTCGGGGCGCGCCGAGCGAAATTGATCCTGAGACGGTGAATCCTTTCGCGGTGTGGGGGGCTCTTATGGGATGACGGTCACGCTGGGAGGGAGATTCGGATGAGTGACGTCGTGATGCCGGCTGTGCGGCAGGCACTGTTCACGACCTCGTTCCGGTGGCAAGGGCGGGGACGTGGCTGACCGCGGCTGGGTGAGCACGCGGGTCATCGAGGCCGCACAGGCTGGTGATCGAGAGTCGATCGCTGCGGTGGTCCATGGCGCGAATTCTCATGTGCGGCGCTTCGCGGAACATCTTTGTGCGTCCCCGCAGGATGCTGAGGATGCCGCGCAGGAAGCGCTGATCATCCTCTATCGGAAGATCGGCTCACTCCGCGTTACCGGGGCACTGGCATCGTGGATGTTCCGAATCGTCCGGAATGAGTGTCTGCGCCGGGCTCGGCTGCTGTTCGATCGCTTTGACGAGGCCGGCGCCGGTCTGGTGACGTCGGCCGAGGAGCAGGTCATCCGGCGTCTGGAAGCCGAGATCGTCGCGCAGGCGATCAGGGAGCTGCCGGACGTTCAGCGCAGAGTCTTGATCACGCGGGACGTCCTCGGCTACCCGGGGCGGGTAGTCGCAGACAGGCTCGGCCTGAGCAACGCCGCGATGAAGTCCCAGCTACACCGGGCACGTAGCACGGTACGGCTCGGCCTGGGCGGAAGGACCGACGCCACGGGCGGCCGCACGACCTCGGAACCCCCTGGCGCCTGACCTGAGCAGACCGTATTTCCATAACCCGAGTTGAAGAGGAGCTCCGCCATGCTTGAAACCGGATCGCCCGCGCCCGACGTCGTGCTGGAGGACACCGACGGCCAGGCCGTCCGCCTGTCCGACTACCAGGGCAATCATGCTGTGCTCATCTACTTCATGCGGTCGACGTCTTGCCCGGTCTGCAACCGACACGTCCAAGAGCTCATCCGGCGCCGCGACGAGTTCGCCGCCGACAACGTCCGAGTGCTTGTCGCGGTTCCCGAGGACCGCCGAGCAGCGGCCGAGTGGAAGGCCAGGCGTCAGATCCCGTTCCCCGTCCTCACCGGCCGCCACAGCACCCCGCACGAAATGATCGGCCTGAGCAGAAAGGTCTTCGGCTCGCTGCAGCAGTCAGGCAGCATCCTCCTTGATTCCCAGGGCATCATCCGCCACGCCCACAGCGCCACCATGCCCACCAACGGCTACCACAGGAAGGCGATCACCGCCGCCGTCCAGGCCCTCCCCACACGTCGCTGATCTACATCAGGGCGGCTTATCTGAGGCAGGCAGGGCCTCTGTAGGAGGCGACAGCCCGATCACCAGCCCAGAACGAAAGACCGTCGATGCCCGCTAGTGGCCGATCTTGTCTAGCTCGGTGAGTTCCTCGTCGGAGAGCGAGAGTCCGGCGCCGGCGACGTTCTCGCGCAGATGCGCCACCGACGAGGTGCCAGGAATCAGCAGGATGTTCGGCGACCGTTGCAGCAACCAGGCCAGGGCGACAGACATCGGCGTCGCATCCAACCGCGCGGCTATGGCCGACAGCGCCGAAGACTGCAGGGGGCTGAAGCCGCCGAGCGGGAAGAAGGGCACGTAGGCGATGCCCTCTTCGGCGAGCTCGTCGATCAGGGCGTCGTCCTGGCGGTAGGCGAGGTTGTACATGTTCTGCACGCATACGATCGGCGCGATCGCCTGTGCCTCGGCGACCTGTTCCGGCGTCGCGTTGCTGACTCCGAGGTGGCGGATCAGGCCCTGCTGCTGGAGTTCGGCGAGCGCCTCGAAGGGCTCGGCGAGCGAACCGGGCCGGGGTCCCCGGGCGTCCCCGAGCCGGAGGTTGACCAGGTCGAGCACCTCGAGGCCGAGGGCTTCAAGGTTCTCGTGGACGGCGCGGCGCAGGTCTTCGGGCTTACGGGCCGGGGGCCAGCCGCCCTGCTCGTCGCGGATCGCGCCGACCTTGGTCACGATGTGCAGCGATTCGGGGTATGGGTGCAGCGCTTCCCGGATCAGCTGGTTGGTGACGCGCGGTCCGTAGGCGTCGGCGGTGTCGATGTGGGTGATGCCGAGGTCGATGACCTCGCGGAGGACTGCGAGTGCGCTGTCGTGGTCGGCGGGCGGGCCCATTACTCCGGGGCCGGCGAGCTGCATGGTGCCGTAGCCGAACCGGGTGACGGTCAGGTCGCCCAGGGTCCAGGTGCCGCCGGGAAGCGAAGTGGAGAGCGTGCTCATGCCTCTGTCTTTCATGGTGAGCTGGATGGTGGTGCCTCAACGGCCCCTTGCTGCAGTATGGATAGGTAACTTCCTGACGGGAAGTAGGCACTTCGGAGTGCGTAAGGCGCCCAGAGGTTAGAGGAGCGGCAGATGGCGACGATGACGGCGGCCCAGCAGAAGGCCCAGGCCAAGGCGGAATACAACGCCTTCGTGGCGGCCTGCCCCAGTCGCAAGCTGCTCGACCGGATCTCCGACAAATGGGTCACGCTGATCCTGGCCGCGCTGGGCAGCGACGGCCCGCATCAGCTAGGCGCCGACTGCGCCGGTGAGCCCCGGTCGATGCGCTTCTCGGAGCTGTCCCGCCTACTGGCCGGCGTCAGTCAGAAGATGCTCACTCAGACGCTGCGCTCCCTGGAGCGTGACGGGCTGATCACCCGCACCGTGACGCCGACGGTGCCCGTCACGGTCTCCTACGAGCTGACCGACCTCGGTCTCTCCCTGCACCAGATGATGCGTGGTCTCAAGACCTGGGCCGAGACGCACATGGACGATGTGCTCGCCAACCGCGCGACGTACGACACCCGCACCGCCTGAGCCGCCGTCACACATCGGCGGTTGAGAAGCAGGCGGGAGCCTGCCCATGCCGATGGCCACGTCCCGGTGCAGGAAGCCGGGCGATCGGCGGCGCGGGGTGTCAGCGGTCGAGGCGGCGGTAGCGGCGCACCGACAGCGGGAGGAAGACCGCGATGAGCAGCAGCGGCCAGACCAGGGCCATGACCGCGGCGTGCTCGGCGATCCAGGTGGTGCCACCCGCGCCGGGGTTGCCGAACAGGTCGCGGGTGGCGGCCATGGTGGCCGACAGGGGGTTCCACTCGGCGACCGCCGCGAGCCAGCCGGGCATGGTGCCGGTCCAGGCGAAGGCACTGGACAGGAAGCCGATGGGCCACACGAGGATCTGAACGGCCATGACGGCTTCCGGGCCGCCGAGGGTCAGCCCGAGGTAGATGCCGACCCACAGGAACGCGAAGCGCAGCAGCAACAGCAGTCCGACGGCGAGGGCGGCGCGGACGGCGCCTTCGTGCCAGCGCCAGCCGACGGCCAGGCCGCAGGCGATCATGACGAGGAGGCCGAGGACGGTGTTGAGCATGTCCGCGACGCTGCGACCGAGGACGACGGCGGAGGAGGCGATGGGCAGGGAGCGGAAACGGTCGGTGACGCCCTTGGCGGCGTCGCGGGCGACGGCGGTGAAGGTGGCCTCGATGCCGAAGAGCATGGTCATGGCGTACATGCCGGGCATGAGGTATTCGCGGTAGTCGCCGCCGCCCGGTACGGCCATGCCGCCGCCGAACACATAGCCGAACATCAGCACGATCATGACGGGGAACAGCAGGCCGGCCACGACCTGGCCGGGTTTGCGGGCCCAGTGGGTGAGGTCGCGCAGGGTGACGGTCCAGCCGTCGGCCAGGGCCCAGCGCAGCCGCGCGGCGGCGGTGCGGGGGATCTCGGGTGCGGTGACGGTCATACTCATGCCGCGGCTCCCTTTCTCGTGCTGTTCTCCGTGCTGTTCTCCGTGCCGGTCAGGTGGAGGAAGACCTCGTCCAGGGTGGGCCGTCGCACGGCGATGTCCTCGACGGTGATGCCTGCGGCGTCGAGGGCGCGCAGGACCTCGGGGAGCGCGGCGGACCGGTCGCGCACGGGTGCGCCGACGCGGCGGGAGTCGGCGTCCACGTCGACGGACACATCACCCCGGGCGCCGGTAACCCGGCCGACGATCGCGGCGGCGGCGGGCAGGTCGGCGGTGTGGCGCACGACGACGTCGAGGCGGTCGCCGCCGAGCGCGGACTTCAGCTCGTCGGGGGAGCCCTCGGCGACGACGCGGCCGGCGTCGACGACCGAGACGCGGGAGGCCAGCTGGTCGGCCTCCTCCAGGTATTGGGTGGTGAGGAGCACGGTGGTGCCCTCGGCGACGAGGCCGCGGACGGCCTCCCACACCTCGGTGCGGCCGCGCGGGTCCAGGCCGGTGGTGGGCTCGTCGAGGAACAGCACCGGCGGGGAGCAGATCATGCCGACCGCCAGGTCGAGGCGGCGGCGCATGCCACCGGAGTAGTGCCCGACGGGTTTGGTGTCGGTGTCGGCGAGGCCGAACCGGGCGAGCAGCTCGTCGGCACGGGCGCGGGCCGCGGCCGGGCGCAGGTGGTGGAGGCGGCCGAACATGACGAGGTTCTGCCTGCCGCTGAGGACCTCGTCGAGGGCGGCGTGCTGGCCGACCAGGCCGATGCCGCGGCGTACGTCGGCGGCCTGCCGTACGACGTCGAAGCCGGCGACCCGGGCCGCGCCGCCGTCGGGGCGCGACAGCGTGGTGAGTATCCGGACGGCGGTGGTCTTGCCGGCGCCGTTCGGCCCGAGCAGGCCGTGCACCGTGCCCTCGCCGACGGCCAGGTCGACGCCGTCGAGGGCGAGGGTGTGCCCGTATCGCTTGCGCAGCCCTTCGGCAGCGATCGCGTACGTCATCGTGATTCCTCCCGAGGATCCAGTACGCTGTACCGTACAGCATACGGAATCAGGGTGCGCATAGAATTCGCAGGCGATGACGGAGTACAGCTCGCAGGGAGACCCGGCGCGGAGTCTGGCCCTGCTGTGGCGCACGGGCGAGCGGACCGGGCGCAAGGGCAAGCCGGAGATCGGGGTCGATCGGATCGTGCGCGCGGCGATCGAGGTCGCCGACGCCGAGGGCCTGGCCGCGCTGTCCATGCGCAAGGTCGCCGAACAGCTCGGGGTGGGGACGATGTCCCTGTACACCTACGTCCCGGGCAAGGCCGAGTTGATCGACGTCATGCTCGACACCGCGTACGGCGAGCTGCCCGCACCCGCGGAGGTGCCGGGCGGCTGGCGGGGCAGGCTGGAGCTGATCGCGCGGGAGAACCTGGCGCTCTACCGGCGGCACCCGTGGATGCTGCAGGTGTCGTCGGTCACCCGGCCCCCGCTGGGCCCCAACCTCATCGCCAAGTACGACTACGAGTTGCGGGCGGTCGACGGCATCGGCCTGGACGACCTCGAGATGGACTCGGTCGTCACGTTGCTGAACGGCTACGTGAGCGGCGCGGCGCGGGGCGCGGTGGAGGCGGCGCAGGCGCCGGGGGACACGGGCGTCACCGACGAGCAGTGGTGGTACGCGCACGCGCCCTACCTGGCCAAGGTGTTCGACCCCCGGCGTCATCCGGTCGCCGCCCGGGTGGGTGCGGCGGCGGGCGAGGCGTACAACGCGGCCTACGACCCCGACCAGGCCTTCGAGTTCGGCCTGCAGCGCGTGCTCGACGGCATCGAGGCGTTCGTCGCCGCCCGCACCGCCGGGTGAGGTGCTGTTCAAAGAGTCGGTAGGCCCGCCGGTGGATCCGCGCGTGCCTGCGTGACTACACCCTCGCGTCCGGGGAACCTGCCCTGGCGGAGTCCGCACAGCGGCGCGGAGGGGACGGAGGCACGGCGATGGCGACCACCGCGGGCGAGGCCCGGGCCGGTGTGACGCCGGTCAGTCTGCGGCTGCCGGGCATCGTGCTCGGGGTGGGACTCGGCGGGTTCGTCGACGGCATCCTGCTGCACCAGCTCCTGCAGTGGCATCACATGCTGAGCAGCACCGACAGCGACCGCATCGGGGTGAGGTACTACAACCCCCGCACCGTCTCCGGGCTGGAGATGAACACCGTGTGGGACGGCATCTTCCACGCCGTGTGCTGGCTCGCGGTGCTCGTCGGCCTCGCGATCCTGTACTCCAGGGTCACCCGCGACCGGCGCCGGGTGTGGACCTCGCGGGTGCTGTGGGGGTGGATCCTGGCCGGCTGGGGGATCTTCAATCTCGTCGAAGGCGTCCTGGACCACCACATCCTGGCCATCCACCACGTCCACGGCGGTCCCTATCAACTCTGGTGGGACATCGGTTTCCTCGTCCTGGGCGCGCTGCTGCTCGCCGGGGGCTACCTGCTCGCGCGCAGCGGCCGGTCCTTCGACCCGGCCGAGCTCCCGGCCGAGACCCCGGCGTGACGGACCCCGCGTGATCAACCACGACGTGATGGACCACAGCCTGATGGGTCACGGCACGCACTCCGCGGGTCTGTCCGGCGTGCTGCCGCCGGTCCTCGCCCTGCTCGCCTATCTGCACCTGGTCCGGAGGGCGCGCCGCCGCAACCCGGTCGTGGGCTGGAGCCGGTGGCGTACGGCCGGCTTCGCCACCGGGCTCGCGCTGGTGGCCGTGGCGCTCCTGCCGCCCCTCGCCTCCTTCGCCCACGCCGACTTCCGCGGCCACATGGTCCAGCACATGCTCATCGGCATGTACGCCCCGCTCGCCCTGGTGCTGGGCGCCCCGGTCACCCTGCTGCTGCGGACCCTGCCCGCCGCCGGCGCGCGACGGCTGTCCGCCGTCGTGCACAGCCGTCCCGGCCGGCTGCTGACCCATCCGGCGACCGCCCTGCTGCTGTCCACCGGCAGCCTCGTCGTGCTCTACTTCACCCCGCTCTACAACGCCGTCACGGCCCTGCCCGCCGGGCACTGGCTGCTGCACGCGCACTTCCTGCTGTCGGGCTGCCTGTTCGCGCACGTCATCGCCGGTCCCGACCCCGCGCCCGCCCGGCCCGGCGTCCGGGCCCGCCTGGTCTACCTCGGCTGCGCCATCGCCGCGCACGCGGTCGTCGCACAGCTGATGTACGGCGGCTTCTGGGTGGACGTCCACGCGCCCGTCTCCGAGGTCCGGAGCGGCGCGGAGATCATGTACTACGGCGGCGACATCGCCGAACTCCTCCTCGCGGCCGCCCTCGTCTCCACCTGGCGTCCGGAACGCCGTTCCCGGCCCGTCGCCGGCCGGGCCGTACGGGCCTGAAACGCACCGGCCTGCCGCCGCGATGCGGGGCAGGCCGGTGACAGTGCGGGCCGATGTAGGGAGTGCGACGGCGTCAGGCGCGGCTCGCCACTCGCGTGAGGAGCGGCTGGACCAGACGGGCCGCCAGGGGACCGAAGGCCGCCAGGATCAAGACGTACGTCGCCGCCAGCGCGCCCAGGTCGGGATGGGCGCCGGCGGCCACCGCCAGCCCGGCGATGACGATGTTGAACTCACCGCGGGGGATGAGCGCGATGCCCGCGCGGACCCGTCCGGCGCGGGCGATGCCGGCCCGGCGCGCGGCGTAGATGCCGGTCACCAGTTTGGTGGTCATCGTCACCAGGGCCAGGCCCGCGGCCAGGCCGGCTGCGGGCAGGATCTTGGTGGGGTCGGTCTGCAGGCCGAAGAACACGAAGAAGACCGCGGCGAACAGGTCGCGCAGCGGCGCGAGCAGCGCCTGGGCGTCCTCGGCCAGCTCACCCGACAGCGCGATGCCGACGAGGAACGCCCCGACCGCGGCCGACACCTGCAGCTGCTGGGCCAGCCCGGCCACCAGCAGCGCCAGCCCGACGACCTTGAGCACGAGCACCTCGGAGTTGGGGCTGGCGACGAACGCCTCGATGTAGCGGCCGAAGCGCAGCGCGACCAGCAGGACCACGCTCACCGCGGCGAGTGCGATGGCCACGGTGACCGCCCCGGCGACCAGGCTCAGGCCCGCCAGCATGGCGGTCAGGACCGGCAGGTAGACCGCCATCGTGAGGTCCTCGAACACCAGCAGCGACAGCACCACCGGGGTCTCCCGGTTGCCGATCCAGCCCAGGTCGGACAGGACCTTCGCGGTGATGCCGGAGGAGGTGGCGTAGGTGACGCCGGCCATGGCGACGGCGGCGACCGGTCCCCAGCCGAGGAGCAGCGCCAAGACCGCGCCGGGCGCCGCGTTGAGCACGAGGTCGACCAGTCCGGCGCGGGCGTTGCCCTTGAGGCTGGTCATCAGCTCGTCGGCGTTGTATTCCAGGCCGAGGGTGAGCAGCAGGAGGATGACGCCTAATTCGGCGCCGGTGGCGGTGAACTCCTCGCTGGTGGCCAGAGGGAGGATGCCACCGGTGCCGAAGGCGAGGCCCGCGATGAGGTAGAGGGGGATGGGGGAGATTCCGACGCGCAGCGCCAGTGCTCCGAGGATGCCGAGTCCGAGGACGACGGCGCCGAATTCCAGGAAAAGTATGGCGGTATTGTGCACGCGCTGCCCTCAGCCGCTGGCGAAGATGTCGGCGACGGCGGCGGTGCTTTCCTCGCTGCCCACCACGACCACGATGTCGTCCCCGGTAAGGACGAAGTCGGGGGCGGGACTGGCGAACACGTTGGCGGCGCGGACGACGGCCACGATGGAGGCTCCGGTGCGGGTGCGCACCTGCGCCTCCCCCATGGGACGGCCGGTGTAGGGGGAGCCCGGCGCGATCGGCAGCTGGACGCTGACCAGTCCCTCGACCTCGCGGTGCAGGGCGTTGAGCCGCTGGACGATGCGGGGGGCGCCGAGCAGCTCGACGAGCGCGTCCGCCTCCTCGTCGTTGAGTTTCACTGTCTCGCAGGCCCTGTCGGGATCGTCGGGATCGTAGATCACCAGGTCGCGCCGCCCGGTGCGGTGGGAGACCACCCCGATGCGCCGTCCCGAGCGCGTGGTGAACTCGTGCCGCAACCCGATCCCCGGCAACACCGTCTGCTCGACATCCACGGCGCCGCTCCTCCGCTCTGATAAGTCAACACTTATCCAGGAACCTACCAATAATGGACGTCAGTCTCATTTCGGCCGTCTTCGTACATGTCGTTGCCGATATGGCAAGCTGACGACGTGGACGACGACCTCGAACACGCGCTCGTCTCGGTCGGGCCCCGGCTGCGCGCGCTGCGCCGGCAGCGCGAGACCACCTTGGCCGGCCTGTCGGCGGCGACCGGCATCTCGGTGAGCACGCTGTCGCGGCTGGAGTCGGGCGCACGGCGGCCGACCCTCGAACTGCTGCTGCCCCTGGCCAGGGCCCACGGTGTCACGCTGGACGAGCTCGTCGACGCCCCGCTGACCGGGGATCCGCGCATCCACCTGCGCCCGGTCGTCCGCAACGGCATGACGATGCTGCCGCTGACCCGCCGGGCCGGGGGCATCCAGGCCTACAAGCTGGTGATCCCGGCGGGCAGCGCCAGGAGGACGCCGGAGCCGAAGACCCACGAGGGTTACGAGTGGCTCTACGTGCTCAACGGGCGGCTGCGGATGGTCCTCGGCGAGCAGGATCTGGTGCTGTCACCGGGTGAGGCGGCCGAGTTCGACACCCGGCTGCCGCACTGGTTCGGCGCCGCCGACGCCGAGGCGGTCGAGTTCCTCGTCCTGTTCGGCAGCCAGGGCGAGCGCGCCCACCTGCGCGCCCGCCCGAAGGCGAAGCAGGAGCCTACGCGGGCCGGCGGGCGAGGGTGAGCATGTGGCCGCTGACCCCGAGAAGCGACGGCACGCGTTCCAACGTGCGCTGGGCGTCGAGCATCAGCCTGCGGCGTTCGGGGTCGTCGAGCCAGTCGTTCACGTCGCCATATAGCCAGAAGGCGCCCTCAAGGCCGTATCGCTCGGCGTCGGGGAGCCCCGCGTCGGCGAACTCCCCGGGCACCTCGTCGGGGTCGTGCAGATAGGCGGAGAAACCCTGCACGGGACCCAGCAGGCGGCCGTCCTCCATGGCCTGGCGCGCGGCCCGGCGGTGTGGTTCCTGCTCGTAGACCCCCAGGTAGACCATGTCGTGCACGGCCGCGTAGCGGTTGATGGTGGCGGCGGCCACCAATCCTCCGGGGCGCACCACGCGGCGCGCCTCGGCCAGGGTGGTGACCCGGTCGGCGCGGTCGGCCAAGTGGTAGAGCGGGCCCAGCAGCAGGACCGCGTCCGCGCTCGCGTCCGGCAGGGGCAGGTCGCGTGCGTCGCCCAGCCGCGCGGTCAATCCCGGCAGGGCCGCGGCCCGCTCGACGTGAAGCGGGACCGGGTCCAGCAGTTCCACCTCGTAGCCGTCGGCGACCAGCCATTCGGCGTGCACTCCGGTGCCGCCGCCGACGTCGAGCACCCGGGCGGGCGGTGACGGCAGGGCCCGGCGCAGCACGTCCTGCGTCCGCCACAGCTCCAGCCGGCCCCGTCCCTTACGGAGCCTGCCGTCCTCCTTGCCCTGCTCGTAGTAGGCGAGCACTTCCCGGGTCACCGTCATTGACCGATCACACTCCGGCTGGTGAGGGGGCTGGTCGTGGTGCTGGGCTGTGGTGCGGGGATGGAGGTCAGGCCGCGGTCTCGGCGGGGAGCCAGATCTGGTGGCGGCCCGGCACCTCATGGTAACGGCGCAGCGCGGCCAGGCCGCTGAGCCATCCGGTCCAGGCGGCGTACGGCGGGTTGCCGGTGTCGAAGCCGCTCTGGACGAACGTCAGGCGGGTCTTGCCGCCGCTGTCCTCCAGCTCCCAGGTGACGACGCCCCCCGGTCCCCAATCGGCCGACATGGTCTTGCCGGGGACCAGGTCGATGATCTTCGCGGGGTGCGGGTCGGCGTCCAGGCCGCCCATGGCGAAGCGCCCGCCGACGTACGGCTCGATGCCGATGGGGTATCCGAACCAGTCGCTCGCCTTGTCCGAGTCGACCAGGGAGTCGTACACCTGCTCGACCGGCATGTCGACGACCATCTCGCCGCGGAAGTCGGCGGAGGTGAAGTCGGGCTGGGGGCCGATCTCGCGCCCCTCGACGTAGTCGGCCAGGTTGGACAGCGCCAGCGACCAGAAGGTCTGCAGCACGCCTCGGATGCTCGCCCCGGTGATGACGTCCTGGAAGTCGAAGTGGCTCTGCGACAGGGTCAGGACGGTCGTGTCCTGGGCCTCCTCCGCAAGCGTGATCTCGGTGGTCGTCTCCACGCCGTCCAGCAGCCAGGCGAAGCGCAGCGTGTGGTCGTCGGCGTGCAGGGGGCGCTGATGGGGGGCGTCGCCCTCGGGGGTGCGGCGGCCCCAGAACGCGTAGCGGCCGGGCAGGTCGGCCTCGGCGTGCTCGGCCAGCCACACCCGCATCGCGGCGGGGTCGGTCAGTGCCTGGCGCACCTCCTTCACCGGGGCGGCCAGGCGGACGCGGACGATCATCGGTTCACTCACGGTCGTCTCCCTGGGGGTAGTGGGGATAGCAGGCCACGACGAGCTTGAAGGCGTCGCCTTCGGCGCCGCCGTAGCGGGTGAACAGGTCCTGCAGCGCGGTGCGCAGGTCGGCCAGGAACTGCTGGCGTCGTTCCGGGGGCACGTGCACTTCGCCGGACACGCCGATGGACGGCAGCTCCGGCGCGGTCCGGTCGAGGGCGGCGATGTCGGCCTGCACCTCTTCCATCAGGTCGAGCAGGTAGCCCAGGGTGAGCTCGTCCTGCCGCCGGCGCAGCCCGCCGATGCGGCCCACCAGGCTGGGCGACAGCCAGTAGGAGCGGGCGCTCGCCTGGTAGATGCCTTCGGTGATGCCGCGCACCCGCCGCTCGGAGACCTGGTCGACCAGGCCCGCCTCCACCAGGCGTTTGACGTGGTAGTAGACCCGCTGTGGCGTCTGGTCGAGCACCGCCGCCACCTCGGTGCACGTGCGCGGCTCGGCCAGTTGCCGCAGCACCTCGATGCGCTGCGGTTTGAGCAGCGCCTCGGCCTGCTCGATCTGCTCCAGGTACAGGACGTCTCTCATCGCAAAAACAATGTTGTACGTAAAAATTCTCTTTGTCAATGGGTCGTGGAAGAAGGAAGGGGGCACCAGGCAGGGGGTCGGCTAACCGCGGTCGGCGGCGCGGGTCAGGAACAGGGCCCGCTCCCGCTCGTTGCCGGTCAGGGACGCCGCCCGTTCGAACTCCCGCCGCGCCTCGTCCGCACGGCCCAGCCGGGCCAGCAGGTCGCCGCGTACGGCGGGCAACTGGGGGTAGCCGCGCAGGGCCCTGTCGCCGGCGACGGCGTCGGCGATCTCCAGCCCGCGTGCCGGGTCGCCGGCCATCGCGACCGCGACGGCGCGGTTCAGCTCGACCACGGGGGAGGGCGAGACGTGGGCGAGCACCCGATAGAGGGCGGCGACGCGCTCCCAGTCGGTGTCGCCGGTGCGAGCGGCCCGGGCGTGGCAGGCGGCGATGGCCGCCTGCAGGGCGTACGGGCCGAAGGCGCCGCCGAGCGACTCGGCCCGCTCCAGTGCCTCCAGCCCCCGGCGGATCAGGAGCCGGTCCCACAGGCGCCGGTCCTGATCGGGGAGCAGCACCGGCGCGCCGTCCGGTCCGGTGCGGGCGCGCAGGCGGGAGGCCTGCAGTTCCATCAGTGCGGCCAGGCCGTGCACCTCCGGTTCGCCGGGGAGCAGGCCGGCCAGGAGACGGCCCAGGCGCAGTGCCTCGTGGCAGAGGTCGGGGCGGGTCCAGTCGTCTCCCGCCGTGGCCGAGTAGCCCTCGTTGAAGATCAGGTAGACGACTTCCAGCACCGAGGCCAGCCGCTCGGCCAGGTCGTCGGGGGCAGGCATCTCGAACCTGACTCCTTTGGCGGCCAGGGTGCGCTTGGCGCGGACGATCCGCTGCGCCACCGCCGGCTCGGTGGCCAGGAACGCGCGGGCGATCTCCCCGGTGGTCAGGCCGCCGAGCAGGCGCAGCGTGAGCGCGACCCGCGCCTCGGTGGTCAGCGCGGGATGGCAGGCGGTGAAGACGAGCCGCAGCATGTCGTCGCGGATGTGGTCGTCCATGCCGGCGTCCGGGTCCGGCTGCGGCCTGCTCTCGATGTCACGGCCGATCTCCTGGAGCTTGCGCTCGTAGCGGCTGCGCCGCCGCAGGTGGTCGATCGCGCGGTGTTTGGCGGTGGCCATGAGCCAGGCGCCCGGGTTGTCCGGGACGCCCGCCTCCGGCCACTGCTCCAGCGCGATGAGCAGCGCGTCCTGGGCGAGTTCCTCGGCCAGGCCGACGTCGTCGACGAGGCGGGCAAGCCCCGCGACGAGCCTGGCGGACTCGATCCGCCAGACCGCCTCGATCGCGCGGTGCGCCGCGAGCAGCGCCTCGGTGCCGGTCATCGGAGTGCTCAGCTCACAGGGGCTCAGGCCGTCGGATGTCAGGCCGGGGGCCAGGCAGGGGGACGGTCAGGGGGACGGTCAGGCAGGCGGGGCGAAATCCTCGGGGCCGAGCACCTTGACCACCTCGGCCTGGCCCTCCCAGCCCGCCCACAGGTCGCGGTGCAGGCGCATGAAGCGCGCGGTCCACTCGACCGCCTCCTCCTTCGAGCGCACGTCGTACATGGCGTAGCTGATCAGTTCCTTCGACTCGGTGAACGGGCCGTCGGTCACGCTGAGCTCGCCCTCGGCCATGCGCACCCTCGCCGCGGACGCGCTGGGGGCCAGCCCGGCGGTGTCGAGCAACGCCCCGGCGACGGTCGCCTCCTGGCCGAGCTTGGCGATGGCCTCCATGAGGTCGGCCGGCGGCGGGGTGGCGGGCTGGGCGGCCCTGAGCAGAACCATGTAACGCATTGGTCGTCTCCTTCCAGACAATGATTTATCAGGTAAACGCGGGACGGGTCAGGCGTTCCGGTAGGTGTGCACGGCCAGGGCGCTGATCCAGGACCAGCCGAGCACCACGGCGCCGGTGAAGGCGAGGTTGGCCCAGGCCGCGCCCGCGCCGGAGGCCACGGCCAGGAACCCGGCCGCGAACAGCGCGCCGGTCGCCCGCGAACTCCACGCCCAGGCCGCCCGCCCGCGCCGGGCGAAACGGCGGGCGAGGACGAAGCAGGCCGCGACCAGGCAAGCGAACCCGACGCCGCCGGAGGCCAGGTGCGCGAGGCCGTGCCAGCTCACCTCGCCCGCCGGCACGCCGCGGGGGAAGCCGCCGGCCGGGTCGGCCCGGAAGGCCCCGGCCGCCAGCAGGCTCAGACCGTACACCGCCAGCAGTCGGGGGGCCCAGCCGCCGCCGTGGGCCCGGCGCAGGCCCACGGCGAAGGCGATGGTCATCGCCCCGGCCAGCACGAAGTTCGCGATGTGGATCCAGCCGAGGTCGCCGTTGGCGAGCAGGCTCCAGGCGTGCCGGGACAGGTCGAAGCCGTCCCGGGTCAGGGCCTCGGTCAGCGACACCCCGACGTAGACCGGGCCGGCGATCACGCCGTACCCCAGCAGGCTGCGGGTGACGCTGGTCTCACGGTCGCAGGTGCGGGCGGTGGCGCCGGCGTGAACGGTGGCGGTGGTCATGGGGGTTCTCCCTCCGGCCGGGGCCGGTCCTTCACCGGCCCTTCACCCACGCCTCGAACGGGACGCCCCCGGATCGACACGCCTCCGGGATTTTTTTCAAGATTTTTTCCGGCGGTCTTCGCGGGGAGCGCCATGTCCGGCTATGGGCGCGCGTATGGCCTGGTGAGCGGCGTGATGCCAGGGCGGAGCGGTGGCGCCCGCCACCGGTCACCGGTCGTCAGCGGTCTGTCTTGCGGTCGTCCGCTCGGTGCGGACGAGATGCCGCCCGCCGATCGCGTTGCGGTCGAGGAGCGGCAGTCGGAGGACGAACCGCGCTCCGCGGGGGGAGTCCTCGATGCGCAGGGTTCCGCGATGGGCGTGGGCGATGTCGCGGGAGATCGCAAGCCCCAGCCCGGTGCCGCCGGCGTCCCGGCGCCGCCCCTCGTCCAGGCGGGTGAATCGCTCGAAGACCCGCTCACGGTCGGCGGCCGCGATGCCGTTCCCGTCGTCGGTCACTGTGAGGACCGCCTGGCCGTCGGCGGATCCGACGCAGACCGTGACGCCGGTCGCCGCGTGGCGTCGCGCGTTGCTCAGCAGGTTGCCCACCAGCCGGATCAGTTGGATCCGTGAGCCGTGCACCCACACGTCTCCGGTCGTGTGGATCTCCACCGGTGTGCCGCCGGAGTGGGCGTCCGCCTCCTCGGAGACGAGCGCGGCGAGATCGATCGGCTCGCGCGGCGCCGGCTGACCCCCGCGTAGCCTGGCCATCGTCAACAGGTCCTGCACGATCGCCTCCAGGCGGCCCGTGGCCGACAGCGCCCGCTGGATGGTGTCGCGGGGGTCGACGTGATCGGGGTGGAGCAGCGCTTCCTCCAGTTGGACCCGCAGTCCGGCGATCGGTGTCCTGAGCTCGTGGGAGGCGACGGAGGCGAGCCTGCACTGCTGCTCGGCCGGGCGCAGCGCCCGGCCGATGATCCACCACATCAGGCGGCCGCCCAGCAGGACGATGAGGAGTGCGGCCCCGGCGATGAGGTATTCGAGGCGGTGTGACGCGATAAGGGGCGGCTCGACGGTTCCGGCGTAGACGACGGGAGCGTCGGGGGCCGGCGACACCCGGTTGGCCATGAGCAGGACGCACGGCTCGCCCGGGCGGCACTCCACGCGCCGCTGGAGCCGGTCGTCGGGTGCGGGCCTGAACGTGCTCAGCCGTGGCCGCCCCGTCGCGCCCGGGCTGGCCTCCACGACGCTGCCCCGCGCGTCCACCAACTGGACCAGGTCGACGATGCCGGATACGGAGGTAGGACTCGGCAGCGCGCCGCCGCGCACCTGCGCGCTCCACTGGGCGGCGACCTGCTCGGCGTCGAAGAACACCTGGTCCTGGACCCTGTATCGGATCGCCAGGTCCAGGCTCACGCCGCCCAGGACCGTGAGCAGGAGCAACAACATCGTCGCCGCTGTCGTGTAGCGCGCCTGCATCGAGTGCAGAGACGGCATCGGTCTCACCATTCTCCTGCCGCACCCGGTGGACCACCACCAAGGGCAATTGGACGATTTCGTCCACTTTGGGGTTAGGTGTCCGGTTGTGTCAAATTGGCGACAGGGGTCCTGACGTGGGCTTTCACGTGGTCCAGTGCCATGTCGAGGGCGACCAGGAAGGGCTGTTCGTCCTGCATGGTCTCGGCGAGCAGGTAGCCGCCCTGCAGGGCGGCGATGACGGCGACGGCGAGTTCCGCGGGGTCCGCGCCGGGGTCGAGTTCGCCGCTCTCCCGCATCCGGACGAGACCGTCCGCGAGCAATCCCTGCCACCTGCTGAAGATGGCCGCCAGGGACTGGCGGGCGTCGTCGTAGCAGGAGAGTTCGTTGGCCAGGGAGCCGATGGGGCATCTGTAGGGCACGTCGCGCTCCCGATGGCCCGTCACCAGCGAGTCGCGCCACCTCTCGAGATCCCGCATCGAGCGCACCTGGTCGAGCTGCGGCTTCTGGGAGGAGACCATGCGGCGCTCCCGCATCGCGATCACCTCGGTGATCAGTGCGTCCTTGTCCGGGAAGTAGTGATAGAGCTGCGACTTGCTGATGCCGCAGGCGTCCACCACCTGATCGAGGGTCGTCGCCGTCACCCCCTGCCGGAACATGAGGTCCGCGGCGGTCGCGACGATGCGCTCGCGAGTGGCCGCGCCGCGTGCGGTGAGCCTCGGAGAATCCTTCCTCGGCCCTCGAACGGCCATGTGACAACCCATCTTCGGATGTGGGAGCCCGCCGGAGCCATGCCGGAGGAACAGCCTTGACAACTTAGGACATACCACCACAAACTGGACGAAATCGTCCAGTCCTCCGCCGGGATCACCTGACGGCCGCCCGCGCGGTCACGACCACCCCGGTGTGTGGGGAGGCCGACACCACGCCGGGCGACACCGCGCTCGACGGCCCGCGCCCGCGGGCCGCGAACTCGACTCCCCGACAGTACGACCAGTGGTGGGCAGGAGCGCGGTCATGACAGTGATCTTTCGCGGTGGCAACGGGCACGTACGGGCACTCGCCGGCAGCCTGCGGAGGATCCGCGCCGGGCGGGTCGCCGACGCCCTCCTGATCGGGGTCCCGGCGGCCGTGAAGGCGCGGCGAGCGGGGGACGGGTCGCTGCGAGCGGTGGCGTCCATCCGCCTCGAACTGGACGCCATCAACCTCACGGGTGTGAGCACCGGGGTCTCCGAGACAGACGGGGGTGAGGAGGTCGCCCGGCTCGCCCGGGCCGTCAACAGGAGCTGGAACGGCTGCGCGAGGCCGGCGATCGCGCCGAACGCGCCCGGGAACGGCAGCGGCAGTTCGCCTCGGACGCCTCGCACGAGCTGTGCACCCCCATCGCCGCGCTGCGCATGCGGTTGGAGGAGGCGCAGCTGCATCCGGACGAGACCGATCTGGACGACCTCCTCTGCCACACGTTGCATGACCTGGACCGGGTGCAGGCCATCGTCACCGACCTGCTCCTCCTGACCCGGCTGGGGACCGCGCCTCGGAGAGTGGAGCGGGTGAACCTCGCGGCGCTGGTCCGGGCGGAGGCCGCCCGGCAGGTGGACGGGCGCCACATCCACCTCCGGCTCGATCCCGGCGTGATCGTCGACGGCGATCCCGAGCAGATCATCCGGATGCTCGGCAACCTGCTCGACAACGCCCGGCGGCACGCCGCCCGCACGATACGGATCGGCCTGCGCCGCACGAGGGGCGGCGCCGAGCTGACGGTCGCCGACGACGGAGAGGGCATCCCCCTGGCCGACCGCGAGCGGATCTTTCACCGTTTCGTGCGGTTGGACGCCGCCCGCAGCCGGGACAGGGGAGGCGCCGGCCTCGGCCTGGCCGTCGCTCGCGGCATCGCCTCCGCGCATCACAGCAGCCTCCACGTCGAGGAGTCCGTATGGGGCGGAGCGTGCTTCGTCCTGCGGATGCCGCTCTCGCCGGGCCGCCGCACGTGATCCGCCCGGCCCTGGCGTCAGAGCGCGCGCCGTACTCGTCCGGCACGACCGCGGACGATGGCCGCGTACACGAGCGGGGACGGTGAGGCCCCGCGGGTGGGGATTCCCCTTGAGCTGCCGTCCGACCTGCTCGGACCGGCGCTGGAGCAGCTCGCGATGGCCCATCCCGGCACCCGCGTGCAGGCTCGCCATCTGTCCACGGCGGCGCAACTGGCCGCGCTGCGGGCCGGCGAGCTCGCTGGCCGGGCCCGCCGGACGCCCCGCGAGCCCGGAGGAGATCGCCGAGGCCGTCGTGTTCCTGGCCTCGCCGCGGGCGAGCTTCATCCATGGGACGACCCTTCACGTGGACGGCGGCCGCCCGGCCGTGTGACCGGTGTCCCCGTCCGGCGGCCGGCCGCGTCACGGGCCGGCCGCCGGACGGGGAATGCCAGGTGATGCCCGCGGCCGGACCGGCCAATCCGGGACGGGTCAGGCCGCGTACGCCGCGCTGATCGCGTGGCTGTCCTCATGCATGCGATAACCGGTGATCTTGCCGTCGGCGACGGTGAAGTGCAGGGCGAACTCGTTGAGGAACGACCTGCCGGTCGACAGCACGCGGAAGCGGCTGCGGCCGGTCGTCACCGCGTGCCCGCCCTCGACGAGGGTGGTGTCGATCGTGAACTCCTCGGGGGTGAGCTCGGTGCCCAGCAGCGTGAAGAACTCGGCGATCTCGTCCCTGCCGGATCGGGCCCCCGTCCAGGGCACCTCCGGGTCGCCCGGGACGAGGAAGTCCACCCGGTCGGCGAACAGGTCGAGCAGCCCCGGCATGTCACCGGCGGCGAAGCGGGCGAAGAAGGCGTCGACGACCTCGCGGGTGGTCGGGGGTGTGGCGGTCATGCCGTTTTCCGATCTGTCGTGGCGGTGTGGAGCGAGGCCGGCCGGCAAATCTCCAACTGATCGGTTGGAGTATGGCATGGGTGCGACATAAATCCAACTGGTGAGTTGGAGTTGTGTAGGCTGCCCGTCATGGCATGGGACACCGCCAGGACGAAACGGCTGCTGCTGGAGGCGGCGGTCGAGGAGTTCGCCGAGCACGGACCGCAGGGCGCGCGGGTGGACCGCGTCGCCACGCGTGCGGGGGTGAACAAGGAGCGCATCTACCAGTACTTCGGCGGGAAGCGGCAGCTGTTCACCGCCGTCCTGGAGGCCGAGCTGGCCAGGGTCGCGGGCGCCGTCCCGCTCACCGCCGAGCAGATGGCCGACCTGGGCGAGTACGCCGGGCGCGTGTTCGACTACCACTGCGCCCATCCCCACTTCCTGCGCCTGCTCGCCTGGGAGGGGCTGGAGGACGGCCGGACGGGGGTGGCCGCCGAGGACGAGCGGGCCGCCCACTACGCCGACAAGGTCGCCGCCTTCGCCGCCGCGCGTGAGAACGGCCTCCTCACGGCCGAGGTCGAGCCCGCACACCTGGTCTACGCGGTGTACGCGCTGGCGACCTGGTGGTTCACCGCTCCCCAGGTCGTACGCATGATCATGGCCGGCGCCGAAGGCGACAGCCCGGCTGCGCGGCGCGCCGGGCTGGTCCGGATGGTTCGCCGCCTCACCGCTTCCGCTGAGGACTGATCCGGGACGGGAGCTCGCACGCGTGAGCCGCCACCTCCCGGCGGAAGCCGGGCGCCGGGCGCTCGTTCGGTGGGATACGTTCTAGCTGGGCGCCGGGACGGCGAGCGGCCGCGCGCCCATGGAACACGAGGAGATCAGGCACGTTGCCCGACACGCACGACCGCGGGGACACCCGCGGAAAGGCCCCGGCCGACTCCGGCGGCGGACGGACCGACCTGCGGGCCGACTGCGCGAACTGCTTCGGGCTGTGCTGCGTCGCGCTGCCCTTCGCCGCCTCGGCCGACTTCGCGATCAGCAAGGACGCCGGGCGGCCGTGCCCCAACCTGCGGGACGACTTCCGCTGCGGCATCCATTCGCGTCTGCGGGACAGCGGCTTTCCCGGCTGCACCGTCTACGACTGCTTCGGCGCGGGGCAGAAGGTCTCGCAGGTCACCTTCGGGCGCAGCTGGCGGGACGATCCGCGGACCGCGGCGCGGATGTTCGAGGTCTTCCCCGTCGTACGGCATCTGCACGAGCTGCTGTGGTACCTGGACGAGGCGATGTCCCTGCCGGTGACCCGCCCGATCCACGCCGAGCTGCGCGGCGCGTTCGAGGAGACCGAACGCCTGACCATGGGCACTCCCGACGACCTGCTGGGCGTGGACGTCGCCGCCCACCGCGAGAAGGTCAACGTGCTGCTGCTGCGGACGAGCGATCTGGTGCGGGCGTCGACCGGGGGCCGTGCCGCCGACCGCAGAGGAGCCGACCTCATCGGCGCCCGGCTCAGGAAGGCCGACCTGCGCGGAGCCAACCTGAGGGGCGCCTACCTCATCGGCGCGGACCTGCGCGAGGCCGACCTGCGCGGCGCGGACCTCATCGGGGCGGACCTGCGCGGGGCCGACCTCGGCGGCGCCGACCTCACGGGGAGCGTCTTCCTCACCCAGGCCCAGGTGAACGCGGCCAGGGGAGACGACGCCACGAAACTGCCCCCGGCCCTCACCCGTCCGGCGCACTGGTCGGGCCCGGCGGCCCGCCCGGCCGCCGCGGCGGGCCGGGCCGTCGCCCGCCGCCCGCGCCCCCGCCGAGGGGGCGGATAGAGACTCCTTACCGGCGGCTAGGGTGTCCTCCTGTCGCCGGCCGAGGCGGGCGGCGAGCCCGGGGTCTTCTCGCGGATGTGCCAGGTCTCTCCTGGGCACATGGGCCGCCCGTAGGTGTAGCGCTTCCCGGTCTCCGTCGTCGCCGTGAACCGGTCGTCGGGCAGGGGAGTGACCCGGCAGTGGTTTGGCAGCGGAATGGTTTCGGTGGATCGGCCGGGAGGAAGGCTGGCGTACACGCCGCCGTCCCAGGTGACCACAACGTTCTCGCCAGTTTCATTGACGATCAGGAAGATCTCGTCCCGGTAGGGCTGGCACGCGGCCAGGGCGAAGGTCACCAGGACCACCGCCCCGGCCAGCGGCCGAATGCGCAAGCGGCTCGCGCGTGATGCCACGTGTCCTCGTCTCTGCCGGCTACGTGTTCTTGGAGAAGAACGCCGATGGGGTAACCCTGCCTGACGAAGGGCCGAGAGCGGCGGCGAGGTCGTCCAGGTGCGCGGCCACCGGGCCGAGCGTCAGCACGCCGCTGCCCGCCCCGGCCAGCTCGCCCGCGGCGGGCAGCAGCGCGGCGTGGGCGCGTTCCATCGTCGTGCGGTCCCCGAGTGTGCGGGCCGCCCGGGCGGCGAGGCACCACAGGGCCTCCGTCAGCAGGTCGTGCGGCGGCTCGGGCAGGGCGCGCAGCGCTGCGGCCGCCTCGGCGCGGCGGTCGCGCGCCAGCAGAACCAGAGGCCGGGCCCACGGCGCGTACGGCCCCCAATCGGCATGTTCGACGTCGGGCGGGGGCTGCCCGTGCCGCAGGCGCAGGCACAGCAACGCGAGCGGCAGCAGGCCGCGCTCCATGCCGGGCATGCCGGCGCCGTCCAGCCGGGCGGCGGCCTCCCGGTAGGCGGCCTCGGCCTCCTCCGCCGTCGCCCGGCCGGTCGCGTCCAGGCGCAGCGCCCGATACCACGCGGTGAACACCCCCACCAGGGGCCGCTCGTGCCGTACGGCCAGGCGCTCGGCCTCGGCGGCGTGGGCGTCGGCGGTCGTGAAGTCCGCGAGCGCCGACCTGGCCTGCATCCGGATGAGATGCCCGAGCACCTCGAAGGTGACCAGGCCCTGCCGGGCGGACAGCTCCACCAGTTCGGCGCCGATCTCGTCGCGGCGGGCGGCCAGGCCCGTTCGATCGAAGGTCTGCATGAACAGGCCGCTCAATGCGAACGCCAGCAGCGCGGGGTCGTTCAGTCGGCGGGCGATCTCCTCGGCCTGCCGCGCCGCCCGCGGCCCCTGGCCGGAGCGGTCGCCGCGCGACTCCAGCGCGATCGTGGCCAGCAGGCGGGCCCGGGCCGCCTCGTGACCGGCGGCCGCGTGACCGGGGACCAGCGCGGCCAGCGTGCGCCCGGCCGCCGCCACGATGCGCGCCGCCTGCCCGGGGTCGTCGGACCGGGTCCAGATGGCCGGGACGTCGAAGGCGCCGATCACCCTGGCGGTCAGCTCCGCGTCGCCGAGTTCCTCGGCCGCCTCGACGGCGGCCACGCGGTGCTCGCGCGCCGCCCGCAGGCCGCCGCCCCCGGTCACGGCGAGATCGCGCAGCAGTCCTGCCGTCGTCTCAAGGCGGGCCCGCGCCCCGGAGGCGACCGCGCGGTCGTAGGCGGCGGTCGCCTCGGCCCACACCCGGTCGGCCGCGCCGCGCACCGAGGAGTCGAGATGATCGGCCTGGCGCAGGATGTCGGTCTCCAGGCGGCGCAGCCCCGGGCCCGGGTCCACTCCCAGCTCGTCCACCAGCAGTGCCCGCGCCCGGCGCAGCACGGCGAGCGCGTCGCCCTGCCGCCCGCTGCGGTACAGCGCGAGCGCGAGCAGCCGCCAGGCCTCCTCCCGCCAGGGGTGCCCGGCCGCGTGCGCGTCCAGGTCGGGCACCGCCTCGGCCGCCCGTCCCAGGGCCAGCCGCATCTCCGCGTGACGCTCGACCGCGTGCAGCCGGAGCTCGGCCAGGCGGGAGCGCTCGGCGCGGGCCCAGTCCTGGTCGGCGAACTCCGCGTAGGCGGGGCCGCGCCACCACCCCAGCGCCTCCTCCAGCCGTCCGAGCCCGTCTTCGGGGGACAGATCCGCGGCGGCGGCCACCGCGTGTTCGAAGCGCCAGGCGTCCACCGTGTCGGCGCCGGCCCGCAGCGCGTACCCCGGTCCCTCGGTGACCAGCAGCCGTGCGGGGGTGCGGGGCGGCCGGTCGGGTTCCAGGGCGCGGCGCAGCGCCGCGACGAACGTCCGCACGGCCCCGACCGCGCCCGCCGGCGGTTCGTCCCACAGGTCGTCGATCAGGCGGGTGACCGGGACGACGCGGCCGCGGGCGACGATCAGCCGGGCCAGCACCGCGCGGTGCCGCGGCCCCTTCAGGGCGATCGCGCCGCCGGTGCCGTCCCAGGCCGTCACCGGCCCCAGCACTCCGAACGCGATGCCCACCTGCGGCCCCCTTTCCGCGCGTACCCCCAGGTCAAAGCAACTGCCACGGTAGCGCGCTGATCGGATGCTCATTCACGCCCGGCAGCCTGGGGGCATCTGATCCCGTACAGAAAGGGGGCGCGTGATGGCGCCTGTCCTTCCCGGTTTCGACTACCTTCGCGTGCCGGTCGCCGACGGCGTGTCGCTGAACGCGGCCGTCGCCGGGTCGGGGAGCCCGATCGTGCTGCTGCACGGTTTCCCCCAGACCCACCTGATGTGGCGGCACGTCGCCGCCGACCTGGCCGCCGACCACACCGTGATCTGTCCCGACCTGCGCGGCTACGGCGCCAGCGACAAGCCGGCCGAGGCCGGTCGCGAGACCTATTCCAAGCGCACGATGGCCGCCGACGTCGTCGCCGTGGCGCGGGCGCTGGGACATGAGCGGTTCGCGCTGGCCGGCCACGACCGCGGCGCGCTGGTCGCCTTCCGCGCCGGGCTCGACCACCCGGCCTCGATCAGCCACCTGGCGTGCCTCGACGTGCTGCCCACGCTGGACATGTGGGACGTGATGCACGGCGCAGGCGCCGCCGTCGGATTCCACCTGTACCTGATGGCCCAGCCGCCCGGCCTGCCCGAGCGGATGATCGGCGCGAGCGCGGACGCCTTCTTCGGCCACTTCCTCGACGTCTGGACCCTCGACCGCGAGGCGATCCCCGCCGGCGTACGCGCCGCCTACCTGGACGCCTGCCGTGCGGCGGTGCCCTCGATCGTGGCGGACTACCGCGCGTCGGCGGGGATCGACGTGGACCACGACCGGGCGGACCGGGAGGCGGGGAACCGCCTGCGGATGCCGGTGACCGTGCTCCAGCAGGACTGGGGGGCCGCCCTCGGGTACGACGCCGAGGCGCTGTGGGGCGGCTGGGCCCCCGACCTGGTGCACACGACGGTCAAATGCGGGCACTTCATGGCCGAGGAGGACCCGGCCGGCGTCGCCGGGGCCCTGCGCGCCCTCCTCGCCCGCTGATCGAGGCACCGGTACGCCCGCGGGATCGGCCCCACGTCGGTCGCGACGGTCACCGTGGTTGGCGATGATGACGGCGAACGGCGGGATCACCAACGCCACCGCGGACATCACCAGGGCGGCCACGGGCGAGGCCGCTCTCATGACGCTCGCGCGGTCGCGGTGATCAGGTGGCCTTACCGCGGGCGATGTAGAGGTTCATGCCGGTGAAGTCGAGAGTGACGTTGTAGGGCTTGTAGAAGCAGTGGAAGAAGGTGGCCGGCACGTCGAACCCCAAGGGGGCGAGCTCGGCCCCTGGGTGGTTCTCGCAGTAGATCTCCTCGGCGGTGGCGTTGCCGAGGCGGATCTCCTTCGGGTAGCAGGGGTAGGTGACGGCTGGGTGGCTGTGGGCGAAAGTCCCGATCGGGCGGTCGTGGTCGGTGCGGATCCCCAACCGCTTGGCAGTGTCCCCGAACACGACCGCGGCCATCTCGCCCCTTCCGCCGAAGTTCACGCCCACCACCCCTGTGCCGGAGCCGGCGACGCCGGCGATGCTGCCCCTGCTGTGCAGATATTGCTCACGGGCCAGCCACAGCGGCAGGGGTTTGGCACCCGCCCGGATGGCGTCGGCGCGTGCCTTCCTGGCCGTTTCGGGGGTCCGGCGGCGCAGGATCAGCGACCGCCCCGCGTAGTCGAAGGTGGTCAGCAAGTGGTAGAAGACCCACGTGCCGATCAGGCCGTCGCTGTCAGTGTCGACATCCTCGCCCGACTCCGTCGACGACCAGCCCACGGGTACGTTGCGCAGTTCGATGCCGCCCAGCTTGAAGGAGTCCAGCACCCCGTAGTACGCCCATATGGTGTCGTTCTCGTACTCGATCTTCTGACTGGCGACCGGGCTCAGCCCGGCCTCCTTGGCCACCGACGCACGCATGCTCAGATTCGGGGCGCCGGTGTAGAACATGAAGCGCTTCGCCGGCCCGCCGTTGACCGAGGCCTCCACCAGCGGAATCGGGTCCATCTGCTGGAACGGCACACGCGCGATGTCGCCGTGGATCTGATACGGCTCCCCGCTGACCGCCGCGAACCACTTGGCGTAGCTGTCCTCGCCGGCTGCTTGCCAGTGCGGTGCGGACAGGGCGAATTCGTCCTGCCGGATGTAGCAGTCGGCCAGGAAGTAGTTGGCGTCCTTGTCGTCGGGTGCCAGCTCGACGGCCATCTTGAGGTATTTCTCGGCGTCGGGGAACTTGTTGGCCAGTAACGCTACATAGCCGCGCCGCCGGGCCGCGTGCAGGTTCGTGGGGTCTGTCTTCAGAATCTCCTCGTACGCGCGGCCGGCCTGCTCGAACTTCCCGGCCTTGAACAGCGCGTCCGCGTCACCGCTGCCGGCCAGCGCCGTGGCCGCCCCGCCGAACAGCGGCGCCGTCGCGGCCGCACCGGCCAGCACCGCGGCGCCCCGCAACACCGAACGCCGGTCCCATTCTCCGTCATTCACCAACGCCTTCTCCTTTTCGCGATCACCTTCGCCGGAACTCTCATCCAACGGACGGTCACAGCAGCTGCGGCCGGCTCATCGCGCCGTGCTTGACGAGAGCGACGCCGGAGTCGCCGGGGCCACAGCCGCCGACCCCACCCACTGTCGGCCAGCGGTGTCCCCGCCTCGTCCGCGCCGTGTCATGGTCGTGTCACGGCCGCGACCGACGGTGGTCGCCGGCGAGAAGCCACGGCATGCGGAAGGCAACACGCGCACATTCGGCACCAACCGTGGTGCGTAATGAAAGAGCAACGCGCTCTTCCACCCCGGCCACGAGACCGGCTGTACGCCGCGCGGTCACGCTGCAGGTGTTCCGCCCATGACCGCGGAGGGCCCGGCACCCTGTGCCGGGCCGACCCGTTCCGACGGGGTCAGCAGGCGACGTCGGCGGGCGGGAGCGTCCCGGTGGTGAGGAAGGCGTCGACCTGGCCGTTGAGGCAGGCGTCGCCGAAGGCGGGGTACGGCGCGTGGGTGTGCGCGTCGACGGTGACCAGGCGCGAGCCCCGGATGCCCGCCGCCACGGCGCGGCTGTTGGCCACCGGCGCCGCCACGTCCCGCAGCGCGGCGGTGACCAGGACCCCGGGCGTCCGATCGGCCGGCAGCCGCACCGGCTCGTCCTTGATCCGGGGCCAGAAGGCGCACGGCGTGATGTTGGCGTTGGCCGGGCCGAACAGCGGATACCGTGCGCTGTAGGAGGCGAGATCACGCTGGTAGTCGCGGAGGTCACGCGGCCAGGGACCGTCCCCGCACCGGTAGGCCATGTTGGTCGCCGTGTGGTTGTCGGCCGGGACGCCGGGCACCCCCGCGGGCGGCAGCGGGCGGACGGGGAACGGCACGTAGGGCTCCCGCCCGGCGGCGATGTCCGCGAACGCCGCAGCGACCAGCCCGAAGGAGCGCTCGTCGTAGATGCCCGCCACGAGGAGCGTCCCGAGTTCGCCCGACGTCCAGGCGTGACCCGCGACGACGACCGGGGCCGTCGCGGCGCGCCGGATCAGCCCCGAGACGGCGTCGGTGACCTCCCGCGCCGTGCCGCCGAGGCCGTACACGGTGTCCCGCTCGGCCGTCCAGGCGGCGAAGGCGACCGTCCCGGCCTCGAACGCCGGGGTGCGGTCCAGTTCGTACGGCCGCCACGCGTTGTCCGGGTTGACCGGGCTGTCCAGCACGAACCTGTCCACCCTGCCGGGGAACAAGACGGCATAGACCGCCCCGAGCATCCCCGCGTACGATCCGCCGAGGTAGGAGATCTTCTCCTCGCCGAGCGCGGCCCGGATGGCGTCCATGTCCCTGGCGGCGTTCGCCGTGGTGGCGTACGGCAGGGCCCACCCGGCCGCGCGCACGCAGTCGCGGGCGTACGCGCGGGCCTCGGCCGCGTCGGCCGGGAGGCTTCCGGGGGTGGCGGTGCGGACCCAGTAGCCGCCGGGCTCCTCCACCTCCTGGCCGCAGCCGATGGGCGTGCTCCGCTCGACGAATCGGATGTCGAAGCCGATCAGGTCGTAGCGCGCCCGCACCTCGGGGGACAGCAGGGGTGCCAGGCTCGACGGCAGCGGCACGCCCGGCCCGCCGGGGCCGCCTCCGGTGGTGAGCAGCACGCCGTGGCGCCGGGTCGGGTCCGTCGCGGGCAGCCGCGAGATGGCGATCGTGATCGTCCGGCCGCGGGGACGGCGGTGGTCGAGCGGCACGGTGACCTCGGCGCAGCGCAGGGCGGGATCGTCGACCCCCGCGCAGTCGCCCCAGCGCAGATCCCGCGTCGGATGCCGGCGCGGATCCCGCTGTGGGTCCTGCGGGGGATTCTGCTGCGGATTCCGGCCCGAGGAGGGGTCCGCCACGCCCGCCGGCGCTTCCGCCGCCGGCGCCGGGAGCGCCGGCGAGAGCAGCACGATCGATGCCGCGACGGCCGCGATCCGCGCCGCGCCTGCCCAGTTCGTCATGCCGCACACACTGATCAACGGGAGCCGCGCGCGCCAACGGTCCGCCCCAGCGTGCCGTCCGGCGGGGGAGTGCGCGCTGCTCCGGGGCGCGGCCCTCGTGCCCGCGCGTGAAACTTTCCCAGCGTTCCCTCGCTTGACAGGGCCCGCGGCCGCTCCGGCACAGTGGCCGGACGGTCTTTCGTGCTCACGGGTGTGTCCGGATCCGGGGGCCGGCTTCGACGTCCTTGGTGAAGCGGTGCCGACGATGCCCGCCGGAGAGGAACGAACCGTGAAATACATGATCATGCTGTACGGCTCACAGCGGGACTACGACGTCCTGGCGGGACGGCCGGGCCACGGACCCGCCTGGTCGGCCGAGGACGCCGCGGCCATGCACGCGTTCATGACGGAGTGGAACGACGACCTGGTGAAGTCGGGGGAGTTCGTCGACGCCCAGGGCCTGACCGCCCCCGTCCACGCTCGCAGGATCCGGCTGCGTGAGGGCGTCCCCGTCGTCACCGAGGGCCCGTACGCCGAGACCGAGGAGGTCCTGGCGGGCTACACGATCGTCGAGTGCGACAGCTTCGACCGGGCGACACAGATCGCCGCGCGCCTGGCGCACACCCCGCATCCCGAGAACGCGGCCCTGGCGCACGAGTGGTACGTGGACGTGCGTCCGATCGCCGAGTCACAGGCCGAGCTGGAGCTGTGACGACGCCTCGCGGCGAGGCCGAGGACCTGCTGCGCGGCCTGGCGCCGCGGGTCCTCGGCGCGGTCGTGCGACGGTACGGCCACTTCGACACCGCGGAGGACGCCGTGCAGGAGGCGCTGCTCGCCGCCGCCGTCCGCTGGCCGGAGGACGGCCTGCCGGACAACCCGCTGGGCTGGCTCGTCACCGTCGCCGCCCGCAGGCTCACCGACCTGCTGCGCGCCGAGCAGGCCCGGCGCGAACGGGAGGACGCCGCCGGCAGGCGGGCGCTTCCCGAGTGGCGGCTCGCGCCCGTGTCGGACACGTCGACCGCCGGGTCCGACGACACGCTGATCCTGCTGTTCATGTGCTGCCATCCCGCGCTGTCGCCCGCCTCGCAGATCGCCCTCACCCTCCGCGCGGTCGGCGGCCTGACCACCGCGCAGATCGCCCGGGCGTTCCTGGTGCCGGAGGCGACCATGACCCGCCGCATCACCCGGGCCAAGCAACGCGTCAGGGACAGCGGCCTCCCGTTCGGCATGCCCGCGCGAGCCGACCACGACGCGCGCCTCAGCGCCGTCCTCCACGTGCTCTACCTGGTCTTCACCGAGGGGTACGCCGGGGAGGCCGGGCTTCGCCGTGAGGATCTGACCGCCGAGGCGATCCGGCTGGCCCGCATCGTCCACCGGCTGCTGCCGGACGACGGCGAGGCGGCCGGGTTGCTCGCGCTCATGCTGCTCACCGACGCACGCCGCGCCGCGCGCACCGCCCCGGACGGCACGCCGATCCCGATGGCCGAGCAGGACCGGACGCTGTGGGACGCCGCCCGCATCGCCGAGGGCGTGGCGCTGGTCGACGCGGCCCTGGCGCGGGGTGCGCCCGGGCCCTATCAGGTCCAGGCGGCGATCGCCGCCCTGCACGACGAGGCGCGGAGCGCGGACACGACCGACTGGCCGCAGATCGCCGCGCTGTACGAGGTGCTGACGGGGATGTCGGACAACCCCGTGACGCTGCTGAACCACGCGGTCGCGGTGGCGATGAGCCGGGGGCCGCGGGCGGGGCTGGACCTGCTCGACGGGCTGGAGGGCGACGAACGGCTCGCCCGCGACCACCGCCTGCCCGCCGTGCGCGCGCACCTGCTGGAGATGGCCGGACAGCGGGCGGCGGCACGCGAGGCCTACCTGGCGGCGGCCCGGCGGGCGGCGAGCCTGCCGCGCCGGCGCTACCTCAACGCCCGCGCCGCCCACCTGGGTGACGACGGCTGACGAGCCGGCCGGAGTCCCGGCGACACCGTCTCACGACCGGATCGCGGTCGACCGGACTCCCGGCCGGACATGGACGCCCGGCTCGACCTCGACCTTCTGCGCCGCCTCGGCGTCGCGAGCATCGCCGGGCGACGCTCCTCCCGCTCTGTGACCCATGCCACACGCAGTTCCTGTCAGCAATCGGGGCGACGTCCCGCTCAACTCACTGAGAGCAAGCGAACCGACAGGAGCGTCACATGAAGCACCACATCGTCGTCCTCGGCGCCGGCTATGCCGGGGCCTACGTGGCCGGGACCCTGGCCCGCCGGCTGTCCCCGGCGAACACCGAGATCACCGTGGTCAACGCCGTGCCTGACTTCGTTCAGCGAATGCGGCTGCATCAGTTGGCGACCGGTCAGGACATCGAGGCTCCGAAGCTCGCCGACGTCTTCTCGGGCACGGGGATACGGCTGCGCGTGGCCCGCGTCGCCGCCGTCGACCCCGAGCGCCAGGTCGTCGCCGTGGCCGACGCCGACGGCGGCGGCGAACTCGGCTACGACACGCTTTTGTACGCGCTCGGCAGCCACGGTGCCGACCACACTGTCCCCGGCGCGGCCGAGTACGCCTTCGACGTCGCCGCCAGGCCATCGGCACTGCGCCTGCGCGAGCGCCTGGACAGCCTGGACAGCCTGGGCAGGCGGGGCGAAGGCGGGCGTGTGGTGGTCGTCGGCGACGGGTTGACCGGCATCGAGACCGCCACCGAGATCGCCGAATCCCGGCCCGGCCTGTCGGTGGCGCTGGTCGCCCGCGGCGAGCTGGGCGGCCGGCTCTCCGCCGGGGCCCGCAGCCACCTGCGCCATGCCTGCGACCGGCTGGGCATCACCGTCCTGGAGCACACCAGCGTCGAAGCCGTCGAAGCGACGCGGGTGCTGTGCGCCGACGGCACCGCCCTGGCATCCGACGCAACCGTGTGGACGGCCGGATTCGCGGTCGACCCCATCGCCGCCGCCGGCGGGCTGGAGGTCACCGAGAACGGCCGGATCGTCGTCGATCGCACCATGCGGTCGGTCTCGCACCCGAACATCTACGCCGTCGGTGACAGCGCCTACGCCATCGGCGACAACGGACGGCCGCTGCCGATGTCCTGCGCTTCGGCCGGCTACACCGGCCGGCAGGCTGTCGAGGCGATCGTGGGAGGCCTGACCGGCCGCAAGATCGCGATCACCAGGCTGGTTTACACGTACAACCACATCAGTCTCGGGCGGCGGGACGGGATCCTGCAGATGGTCGACGACGAAGGGCGAGCAAAGCCGAAGTACATGGGCGGCCGGAAGCCCGCGCGGATCAAGGCGGGCATCCTCAAGATGTCGCTGTGGGCCACCTCGCACCCGACGTTCGGCATGCCCAAGCGCAAGCACCGCCTGGCCGCCGCGCCGGACGCGACCGCCGAGAAGGCCGGTCGTGTCGAGAAGGCCCGCATCAGCGGCGTCTACTACATCCGCAATCAGGAAAGCTGACCCGCGTCGAGTCCGAAACCCCGCTCACCCGGCGATGAACTCCCCTCTCCGAAGGAGAAGGCATGTCCACTCAGGCCTCGCCCGCAGCCAACGCGTCGCCCTCACCCTGGCCGACGGTGGCCGGGGCAGTCGCCTTGCTCACGGTGAGCATCAGCCTGCTGCTCACCGCCTTCGCCTGGCCGTCGGTACGCTCATCGGTGCATGATGTGCCGATCGCCGTCGCCGGGCCCGCCCCCGCCGTCAAGCAGCTCACCGCCGCACTCGACCAACGGCTTCCCGACGGCTTCGAGGTCACCGAGGCCGCCGACACCGCCGCCGCCGAAAAGCTGATCCGCGACCGCATGGTGTACGGGGCGATCGACCTCAGTTCCGGTACCCCACAGGTCATCACCGCATCCGCCGGAAGCGCCGCCGTCGTCCAGGCCCTGAACAGCATCGCGACCGGCCTCAGCCAGGCACAGGGAACCAGTACGGCGGTCGCCGCCCGCGACCTCGTCCCGCTGCCGGCCGGCGACCCGCGCGGTGCCGGACTGGCCGCCGGAGCCCTGCCGCTGGTCATGGGCGGCCTGCTCGCCGCCGTGCTCTTGACCAGGCTCGTCCGCGGCGCCGTCCGCCGCGTCACCGGAGCGTTCGCCTTCGCCGTCACCGGCGGGCTTGCCGTGGCAGCGATCCTGCAGTTCTGGCTCGGCTCACTCAACGGCTCCTACTGGGCCA
This sequence comes from Microbispora catharanthi, assembly GCF_006334915.2. Classification (GTDB taxonomy): domain Bacteria; phylum Actinomycetota; class Actinomycetes; order Streptosporangiales; family Streptosporangiaceae; genus Microbispora; species Microbispora catharanthi. The sequence continues at coordinate 656,264 of NZ_VDMA02000001.1, read as the reverse complement.
ACAGCGGCGCCATCGCCCTGACCATCGCGGCCACCTCCCTGAGCATCCTCGGGCTCGAGTCACTGCTCGGGTACGCCGGCCTCGGCCTCGGCGCCGCCACCATGATGCTCATAGGCAACCCCCTGTCGGGCACCGCGACCGCGCCCGAGATGCTGCCCGGCTGGTCCGGCACCCTCGGCCAGCTGCTACCGCCCGGGGCCGGTGGCCGGCTGCTGCGCTCCACCGCCTTCTTCGACGGTCACGGCGCCACCCACTCTGTCACGGTCCTGGCGACCTGGCTCACGCTCGGAATGATGCTGTGCCTGGTCGGCGGCCTGCGCACCCGCCCTACCGGCACCGTCGCAGAGGCTGGCGCACAGCCGGCCACGCACGCGACGGCCTGACCCCCACAGCCCCGCCGGCTCAGGACGTGCCATCGATCGGGCCGTGACGAATCTCTGAAACACCTGCTGGAGGGTGGTCCGCGTGGACAGCACCGCCACTGATCGCTTCGGCACCAGCCGGTTCGAGGCCAGCCGGAGCCGGCTGGCCTCACTGGCCTACCGGCTGCTGGGCTCCGCCGCCGACGCCGAGGACGTCGTGCAGGATGCGTTCCTGCACTGGCAGGCCGCGGACCGGCAACGGATCAAGGTGCCGGAAGCATGGCTGGCCAAGGTCGTCACCAACCTGTGCCTCGACCGGCTCCGCTCGGCGCGAGCCCGCCGCGAGCGCACCGCCGGCGCCTGGCTGCCCGAACCGCTCCTCGACGGCGACCCGATGCTCGGCCCGGCCGACTCGTTCGAGCAGCGCGAATCGGTCTCCCTGGCCGTGCTGACGCTCATGGAGCGCCTGTCGCCCCTCGAGCGGGCCGTCTACGTCCTGCGTGAAGCGTTCTCCCACAGCCACGCCGAGATCGCAGAGATCCTCGACATCACCGAGTTCGCGAGCCAGCAGCACCTCCACCGGGCCCGGCGCCGCATCACCGCCGCGCGCCGCGGCGGCGAAGTCGACCCGGCATCCGCCCGCAGGGTCGTCGAGGAATTCCTCGCCGCTGCCTCCTCGGGCCGCACCGAACGGCTGGTGGCGCTGCTCACCGACGACGCGATCGCGATCTCCGACGGCGCCGGCCTGGCCGAGAAGCTGCTGAGGTACGACACTCCGCAGCGCATCGCCGCCGTCGTACGGGCCGGCCTCAGACCCACACCCGCCAAGCGGCGATTCGCCGGCGGGACGCCCGCCATCCACTACGCGCTCGTCAATGGCGCCTCCGCCATCCTCTTCGTGATCGGCGACCAGGTCATCGGCGCCGTGACGTTCGACATCACGGGCGGCAAGATCGCGACCGTGCGCGGCATCGCCGCCCCCACCCGCCTCGTCCGCCTCGCCGAAGCTTGGCGGCGGCACGGGCCGGACACGCCGCTCATCAGCCAGTGGTGACCCGACGCCGACCGCAGCCAGGCGCAGCCGCCCGCGTCATCCGGCGGGAGTGAAGCGGGACAGGTCGTAGACGCCGAGCGCCTTCTCGATGTCGGCGACCTGGTCGACCACGCCTTCGAAGCCGCGCGGCCCGAAACGCCGGTGCTCCTCGTCTTCGAAGAGCTCGGCCAGGCGGAGGAACTCCTTGGCGGGCACGACCTCACGGAAGGCGGGGAACACCACCGTGTCCTCCCGCGCCTCGTGCGGCTCGTACATGCGGACGAACGCCGCCATGTCGGCGACCAGGGTAGGGGCGGCCCTGGCCCCCCTGGCATGCCGGGTGGCGGTGAGGATGCGCTCGGTCAGCTCGCGTCCTCGGCGGTGCTGCAGCAGCAGGACCGAGACGGTGCCGGTGAGCCTGCCGACCTCGCGTAGCCGGGGGAAGACGTACTTCTCCTCCAGGTGCTCGTGGTAGTCCTCGATGAAGCCGCGGATGATGCGGGTGGCGGCGTTCAGCGGCTGCGTGGGCGCCCGCTCGCCGCCCTCGATCCGCCGGATGCCCTCCCGGTAGACGAGCAGGAGACGCTTCAGCACGCCGTGCTCGCGCATGAGGTCCTCGGGCGGAGTCACCTCCGCCTCCTGTTCAGGGGCGCGCGGCGCGGCCGCCGCCGCGGGGGCCGTGACGGTCGCCGCCCCCGCGAGGGCGGCGGCGGACAGGCCAAGCAGGTCGCGGCGGCGCACCGCCGGTGAGTCACGATCGTCCACGCCTTCTCCGTCCTCGCCCGGTCGTCGGGCGCCGCCCGCGTGCTCGTACGCGATCGGAGACTCCCCCGCACGGCCGGACGCCACGCGGCGGCGCGGGTAAACGCTTCGCCTGGCGATCCGTGTGACGCGACCGGCCTGGCCGGCCGAGGTCAGGACCGATTGGCGGGCTCGAACAGTTCGACGAGGTTGCCGGCGGGGTCGGGGAGCAGGATCTGCCGGCCGCCGGGGCCGGTGACCACCTCGCCGTGGAACGACAGGCCCGCGGCGTGCAGCCGGCCGATCTCGGCGTCCAGATCGTCGACGACCAGCTGAATGCGGTTGCGGCCCGCGCCGCCGGCCTCGGCGGGTGTGGCGCGGGCGCCGGAGCTGGCGGGTCCGGACAGCAGCAGCCGCAGCGGCCCGCGTACCACGTCGGCGAAGGCGGGTGCGGCGCTGCTGTTCAGGGTGAAGCCGAGATGGCTGGTGTAGAAGCCGACGGCCGTCCGGACGTCGTCGACGATGTAGCGGACGCAGGCGTAGTGGTCGGTCACCGTCATGAGTGAGCCTCCGGAGTCTGAGCCAGGACGGGCAGTAGGTAACGGACGCGCGTGTCGATGTCCGCCGCCGCTCGGGCGAGCGCGGCATGGACGTCCTGCTCCGACCGGCCCGCCGCAGCCGGATCGGGGGTGCTCCAGTGGATCCGCCGCGCGTGGTCGCCGAACTCGGGGCAGGCTTCGCGGACCTTGTCGCACAGGGTGATGACGTAATCGAACCGGCGCCCGCGCAGCGTGTCGAGATGGCGGGGCCGCCGGTCGGCGATGTCGATGCCGTACTGCTCACGCAGCACGCGTACGGCGTGCGGGTGCACCCGTGCCGCGGGCCGGCTGCCGGCGCTGGTCACGGTCACGCGACCGGCGGTGTGATGGCGCAGCAGAGCTTCGGCGATCGGTGAGCGGGCGCTGTTTCCCGTGCAGGCGAACAGCACCGAGAGACGGGGCCGGCCCGGCGGAGGCGCCGGCGGCTCGGGGACGCCGCGCAGTGCGGGATGCAGGGCGGCGCCGGCGCTTGCCAGGGCCTGGGCGCAGCGGTCCAGGTTGAGCCGGTAGTAGCTGTCGCGGCCGTCGCGGCTGCTGCGTGTGACGGTGACCAGGTCGCCGTCGCGCAGCAGCCGCAGGTGGTAGGAGACCAGATTCTGCGGCGCCCCGACCAGCGTCATCAGCTCGCGGACCCGCAGGTCGCCCGCCGCGAGCTCGGACAACAGCCGCCAGCGCAGCGTGTGGGCGGCCAGGCGAACGAACGCCGGAAGGGCTTGCTCGGACGACGCCATGACCCGGACAATACATCAAACCCATTTGATGCAACACTGCCGAGGAGGCAGGCTCCGGGGCCGCGGCCTCGTCGTGTGTCCGGAACGGGCGGCGTGAGGTGGAGGGAGTGATCGTGGGGGAGAACGTCGCGGTGGGGACGATTCGTGATCTGTTGCGGGGGCTTGCGGTCTTCGACACCGAACTGCCGGGGTTCGACGTCGACGCCGTGCCGTCCGAACCCGCAGGCCGGGAAGTACGGTGATCGATGTCACTGGAGGTGGACATGGGCACACCGGCCCGCGCTGGGCAGGGACCGCTGGAGCGCCGGCTGGGCCTGTCCGACGCCGTGGTCATCGGGCTGGGTTCGATGATCGGCGCGGGGATCTTCGCCGCCCTGTCGCCGGCGGCGCGGGCGGCCGGGTCCGGACTGCTGCTCGGGCTGGCGGCGGCCGCGGTGGTCGCCTACTGCAACGCGACCTCCTCGGCCCGGCTGGCCGCGCGCTACCCCGCCTCCGGCGGCACCTACGTGTACGGGCGGGAGCGGCTGGGGGACTTCTGGGGCTACCTGGCGGGGTGGGCGTTCGTGGTCGGCAAGATCGCCTCGTGTGCGGCGATGGCGCTGACCGTCGGCTCCTACGTGTGGCCGGAGCAGGCCCACGCGGTGGCGGCGGCGGCCGTGGTGGCGCTGACCGCGGTCAACTACGCGGGGATCCACAAGAGTGCCTGGCTCACCCGGTTCATCGTCGGGGTGGTCCTCGCGGTCCTGGCCGCCGTGGTGGTCGCGGGCCTGACCTCCGGCGCCGCGGACACGGGCCGGCTGGACGTCGGAGCCGACGCCACCGCCGGCGGGGTGTTGCAGGCGGCGGGTCTGCTGTTCTTCGCCTTCGCCGGTTACGCCCGCATCGCCACCCTCGGCGAGGAGGTGCGCGACCCGACGCGGACCATCCCCCGCGCGATTCCGCTCGCGCTCGGGCTCACCCTGGTCGTCTACGCGGCGGTCGCGGTGTCCGCGCTCGCCGTGCTGGGCGGCGCGGCCCTGGGCGACGCTGCCGCACCCCTGGCCGCCGTCGTGCGGGAGGCAGGGCATCCCGGCCTGGCCCCGGTCGTACGGGCGGGCGCCGCGCTCGCCGCGACCGGCTCGCTGCTCGCACTGATCCTCGGGGTGTCCCGCACCACGCTCGCCATGGCACGCGACCGGCACCTGCCGCACGCGCTCGCCGCCGTCCACCCGCGCTTCGCGGTGCCCCACCGCGCCGAGCTGGCCGTCGGCGCGGTCGTGGCGATCCTGGCCGCGACGGCGGACCTGCGCGGCGCGATCGGGTTCTCCTCCTTCGGCGTGCTGGTCTACTACGCCGTCGCCAACGCCGGCGCCTGGACCCTCGGCCGCGATGAGGGACGGCCGCCGCGTGCCGTGCCCGCCGTCGGCCTGGCCGGGTGCCTGATCCTGGCCTTCGCCCTGCCGCTGTCCTCGGTGGTCTCCGGTGCCGCCGTGCTGGCGGCCGGCGCCGCCGTCTACGCCCTGCGCCGGGCCGTCACCTGACGAGCGGCACTTGAGACTCGCAGGCGCTTATCATGAGCGGATGCGACCCGAAGCCTCAAGTCCGGTGAGCCACAGGTGAGTCACAGGGCGCTGCGCCCGGTCGATCTGGCGCGGGAGGCGGGGGTCTCCACCCAGCAGATCCGCAACTACGCCGACGCGGGAATCCTCCCGCCTGCCGAGCGGACGGCCGCCGGCTACCGCAGGTTCGACACGCGGCACCGCGAGGCCCTGCTCGCCTATCGGGCGCTGGCCAAGGGGTACGGGTGGGAGGCCGCCCGAACGATCATGCTGGCCGTCCACGACGGCGACCTGACGGGCGCGCTCGCCCTCGTGGACGCCTGCCACGCCGCGCTGCACCAGCAGCGGCTCGCCCTGCGGGCGACGGGGGAGGCGCTCGAAGCGGTGGCCGGGCAGGATCCCGGCGGCCCGGCCGCGCCGCAGTCCGCCCTGCGCATCGGGGAGGTGGCCGCCCTCCTCGGCGTACGCACCTCGGCGTTGCGGGTGTGGGAGGCCGCCGGGCTGCTGACGCCGCAGCGCGAGCCCGGCACCGGCTACCGGTGGTACGGCCCGGCCGAGGTCCGTGACGCCCGCATGATCCACATGCTGCGGCAGGGACGGTATCCGCTCGCGCGGATCGGAGACGTGCTCGACGGCCTGCGCCGCACCGGCAGCACCGAGGCGCTGCGCGCCGCCCTCGCCGAACGCGGCGCCGCACTCGCCTCCACCGCCGTCGCCATGCTCGAAGGATCGGCGCGCCTGCACGAGTACGTCACCGGCGCCGCCGGGCGCTGACACACCTATCCATTGATCCTTACGACCGCTTAACATCTACATACCTAAAGTGCTAGGAACCTAGATGAATAGAGGTTGTAATGATCGAGTTCTACCTGGACGGCCGGTCCGGCGTCTCGCCGTACCTGCAGCTCGTCCAGCAGGTGCGGCACGCGCTGCGGCTGGGCCTGCTGCGTGAAGGCGATCAGCTTCCGACCGTCAAGGACGTGGTGGCGCAGCTGGCGATCAACCCGAACACGGTGCTCAAGGCCTACCGGGAACTCGAGCACGAGGGCCTGGTGGCGGCCCGGCCGGGAGTCGGGACGTTCGTGACCAGGACGCTGACCGACGCCTCACTGGCCGCGCACGGCCGGCTGCGTCAGGACCTGCGCCGATGGCTGACCAAGGCCCGTCTGGCCGGCCTCGACGACGAAAGCATCGAGGCGCTGTTCATGACCACCTTCCGGACCGCCGCTCAGGAGGACATCGCGTGAGCGCCGTCCTGCAGGCCCGCGACCTGGGCAAGAAGTACGGCAAGCGATGGGCGCTGCGCGAGTGCACCGTCGACATCCCGGCCGGCCACGTCGTGGGGCTGGTGGGCCCCAACGGCGCCGGCAAGACCACCCTGCTCAAGCTGGCCGCCGGCCAGCTGACGCCGACCTCGGGAACCATCGCCGTGCTCGGCGGCCGTCCCACGGGAGACCCGGCGCAGCTGGCCAGGATCGGATTCGTCGCCCAGGACACCCCCGTCTACGCGGGCCTGAGCGTCGCCGACCATCTGCGGCTGGGTGCCCGGCTCAACCCCGGCTGGGACGCCGCGCTCGCGCGAGAACGCGTCGAACGGCTCGGCCTCGATCCCCGGCACCGGGCGGGGAAGCTGTCGGGCGGGCAGCGCGCGCAGCTCGCCCTCACCCTCGGCCTGGCCAAACGGCCCGAGCTGCTGATCTTGGACGAGCCGGTCGCCGCGCTCGACCCGCTGGCCCGCCGCGAGTTCCTGCAGGGCCTGATGGAGGCCGTCGCCGAGCACGAGCTCAGCGTGGTGCTCTCCTCCCACCTGGTCTCCGACCTGGAACGGACCTGCGACTACCTGATCGTGCTGGTCGGCTCGCGCGTGCGGCTCGCGGGGCAGGTGGACGACCTGCTGGCCACCCACCACCGGCTCACCGGCCCGCGCCGCGACCCCGGCCGGCTCCCGGCCGGTCAGCACGTCGTCTCCGCCAGCCACACCGACCGGCAGAGCACGTTCGTCATCCGCACCGGGGACCCGATCCACGACCCCGCCTGGGCCGTCAGCCGGCTCACCCTGGAAGACCTCGTCCTGGCCTACATGGAAGGGCCTGCTCCCGCCCAGGGACGACCGGTCCTGGAGGTGCAGCGATGATCTGGCTGACCTGGCGCCAGTTCCGCGTCGCGGCCGCGACGACGGCCGCCGCGCTCGTCGTGCTCGCCGTCGCCCTGGCACTGACCGGGCCGGAACTGGCCTCCGACTACTCCGCCGGCATCACCGCCTGCACCCGGGACGGCGGCTGCGCGCACTTCTTCGACCGGTTCTTCGACGACTACCAGGCCCCCTTCCAGGCCGCCACCGTCGTCGTGCTGGTTCTACCGGCCCTGATCGGTCTCTTCTGGGGCGCGCCGCTGATCACCCGCGAGCTGGAGGCCGGCACGCATCTGCTGGTGTGGAACCAGAGCATCACCCGCGCCCGCTGGCTGGCCGTCAAGCTCACGGTCACCGGCCTGGCCGCCGCGGCGGCCGCCGGGCTGTGCAGTCTCGCGGTGACCTGGTGGTCCGCCCCTCTCGACAAGTCCGCCGCGCCGGGCTTCACGCTCATGGATCCCCTGGTGTTCGGCGCGCGCGCCATCGTCCCCATGGCCTATGCGGCGTTCGCGTTCGTGCTCGGCGTAACCGCGGGACTGATCGTCAGGCGCACCCTGCCCGCCATGGCCCTCACCCTGGCCGTCTTCGCGGCGGCTCAGATCGTCATGCCGTTGACGGTCCGGCCCCACCTCCTCCCTCCGGTCAGCTCATCCTTCGAGCTCGGCCCGGACAACGTGGACTCGTTCAACAAGTCCGGAGACGAGGCGTTTCCGCAAGTGATCCTGGATGAGGCGATACCCGGTCACACGGGCGCCTGGGTGCTGTCCAGCCGCCTCACCGATCCGTCCGGACACGTGGTCGGCGGCGACGGCGCCCCCGTCACCGTTCGCGTGTCCATGACGTCAGGACCGTGCGCGCCGTCCCAGCAGGCCCAGGATCCGGCACAGGGCTTCGACGCCTGCATCGCCGAGATCAACCGGCTGGGCTACCGGCAGGAGGCGATCTACCAGCCGTTCGAGCGCTTCTGGCCGCTCCAGTGGATCGAGACCGGGATCTACGTCCTCGTCACCGCCGGCCTCGCCGGTCTCTGCTTCTGGTGGATCCGCAGGCGCCTGTCATGACCGCCAAGTCCATGACGGCCGGGCTCGTGCTCTTCCTGGCGGTCGCCTGCACCGCGACGCCGCCGCGCACCCAGCCCGCCGCGACGACCGCCGGCGGATCGTCCGTCTGCACCGAGCCGCAGGGAAATCCCCAACCGGAGACGCCCACCACGATCGACGTCGTCGAGCAGGCGTACTTCTGCATCCTCGCCAACTACTACGGCAGGGCCACGCTGGACGCCCGCGCACTGCTGATCGCGGGATTCGCCGCCTTCACCCGGGAGCTCAACCGGGGCGGGCGCGACCTGCCCGAGGCGACGATGCCGGCGTTGACCGGTGACCGTCACGCCGACTGGGCCGCGTTCGAGGCGGCGTACCGGCGCGTCACCAGCCGGCTGCCGGACGACGCCGGCCTCCAGGGGAAGCTCGCCGCCGCCACCCTGCAGGCCATCGTGGCCGGCCTGGGTGACGACCACGCCCGCTGGACGCACGGCGTCAAGCGGCCGCCGGACTTCTACGACGGCGACCAGTACGGCCTGGGCCTGCGCGCCAGCGTCGGCCCCCAGGTGAGGGTCGACCCCGGAACCGCGCTGCCCCCGCTGTTCATCACCGGCGTCCTGGGCGGACCGGCGAAGGACGCGGGGCTGCGCCCCGGCGACGTCATCGAGTCGATCAACGGATCGGCGCCCTTCGTCGACGGAGAGGTCACCCCGGCCGCCGTCACCGCGCTGTACCCGCAATATCCGGAGGCCAGAGCGGTCCGGCTCCACATCCTGCGGCAGGAAACCGGCCGGCGCCGGACCGTGACGTTGAAGCCGGGGCTGTACCAGCCCGATCCGGCCACCCAGCAAGTGGTGACGACGAAGCTGCTGCGAGACGGCATCGCCTACGTACGGCTGAGCGGTTTCGCGCCCGACGCCGCGGACCGGGTCTTCAGGGCGATCTCCAGGCTGGGTGCGAGCCGCACGCTCACCGGCCTCGTGCTCGACCTGCGGGGCAACGGCGGCGGCAGCCCCGGCGAGGCGATCCGGCTGCTGAGCGGGTTCGCCCACGGCAAGGTCACGGCCTACCAGTGCGCGGCGGACGGCGCGTGCGACCCCATGCGGACCGACGACAGCGTCGCGCTGCTCGGCCTGCCACTGGTGGTGCTCACCGACCGCGGCTGCGCCTCGGCCTGCGAGCACTTCAGCTCCGCCGTCAAGGACCTGCGTCTCGGCCGGCTGGTCGGAACGCGAACCGCGGGCGGCGTCTCGGGCCCGGCGCAGCCGTACCTCCTCGGCGACAACACCACCCTGGCGTTCCCGTCGACGCATCACCTGGCGCCCAGCCGTGAGGTGATCGACCGGGTCGGCGTGGCACCCGACCACTACGTGCCGCTGACCCCGCAGGACGCCGCCGCAGGGCGCGACCCCGCCCTCGACGAGGCCCTGAACCTGCTGCACAAATGACCGGCGCGCACGTGAGCACGTGCCGCATGAAAGGACGGACCGCTTCATGAGTCATGCCGTCAAGGACCTGGCGGTCGCCGGGCTGGTCGTCCTCGCCGCGGCCGCCTGCACCGCGCCGGCCCCGCCCAGGTCCGTCGCCGCCGCGACCTCCCCGTCGGCCGCACCCACCGGCGCCGCGGCCCTGCCCGCGCCCACCGGCCCCCATCCGGTCGGCGCGACCACCCTGTATCTGAAGGACACCTCCCGCCCCGACCCCTGGGTGCCCGAAGTGAGGGCCAGGGAGCTCATGGTCACCCTGTGGTACCCGGCCCGGGCAGGGGAGGGATCGCGGGCCTTCTACATGACCGCCAAGGAGTCCGAGCTCACGCTGAAGGGCAAGAAGGTGACCGGCGTGCCGTACGACGCGCTGAGCCGCGCCCGCACCAACGCCCTCAAGGACGCGAAACCGGCCGGGCGCAAAGGCGGCCTGCCGCTGGTGGTGCTGTCGCCGGGGTTCACCCTGCCCCGGAGCACGCTCACGGCCCTGGCCGAGGAACTGGCCAGCAGGGGGTATGTGGTGGCCGGCGTCGACCACACCTACGAGAACTACGCGACGACGTTCCCGGACGGGCGGGTCGCCGAATGCGTCGCGTGCGACAGCGACACCGACCCCGGCTTCGGCACGAAGGTGGCCGGGGTCCGCGCGGCCGACGTCTCCTTCGTGCTCGACCAGCTGACCGGACCGGACGCGAAGTGGGAGGGATCCTCCCTGATCGACGCGTCCGAGATCGCGATGGCCGGCCAGTCGATCGGCGGTGCCGGCGCCGTGGCGGCCATGCTGAAGGACTCCCGGGTGCGCGCCGGGATCGACATGGACGGCACCACCTATGCCCGGATCCCGAAGAGCGGGCTGTCGCGGCCGTTCCTGTTCATGGGTTCTGCCGGACACCGGCCCGCGGGCCGCGACAACTCCTGGGACCGCGACTGGAAGCTTCTGACCGGCTGGAAGCGCTGGCTCGTCCTGCCCGGAGCCGACCACCAGTCCTTCACCGATGTGCCGCTCCTGGCGGACGCTCTCGGCATCGCCGTCCCGGGCGACCTGTCCCCGGCCCGCTCCATGGAGATCACCCGCACGTACGTCCGCGCGTTCCTCGACCGGCACCTGCGTCACGAGCCGCAATCCCTGCTGGACGAGCCGTCTCCGCGCTACCCCGAGGTGCGGTTCTGCACCCCGGGCGAGAGGTGCCGGTAGCGCGCGGGACGCTCCCGGCCTACAAAGCCCACCAGTGCGCGGCCAGGCAGTCGAGAGTGGGCCGCGGCGGCGCGGGCATCCGGGTCAGATACCAGGCGAGGCTGCTGTAGCGGTGCAGCAGGGCGTAGGCCAGCAGCCTCCTGCTCAGCTCCTCGCCCAGGTCGCACTCGCGGTAGCCGTACGCGAGGAGCAGACGGCGCAGGATCTCCGGCTCTCCGCAGGAGAAGAACAGCCCCACCGAGGCGAACTCGTACTCCCGCGCGCCCCGCATCGCGGGTTCGAAGTCGAACAGGCCCGACAGCCGCCAGCCGTCGCCGTCCCGCACCACCCGCAGATGCTCGCGCATCACCTCCGTGTGCAGCAGGACGGGCGTGGACGGCGGGAGTTCGACGCTGTCGAGGAAGTCGGGGATCTGCGCCAGCCACGCCTCGTCCAGCCCGTCGGCCCGGTGGTGGGCCACGCACGCCTCCCGCCGCGCACGGAGGAAAGCGTCCCAGTCGGGCGGCTTCACGACCGCGCCGACCTCGGGCGAGGACACCGAATGGAGCGCGGCCAGCGTCTCGCCCACGGCGGCGGCGAGTTCCAGCCGGTTGTCGCGAGGGATGCGTGGCCACGCTACGGCGAGGCTCTCACCGCGCAGACGGGTCATCAGGATGTAGCTCCATCCGTCGAGATGCTCCGCCCCCAGGACTCGCGGTGTCGGGATCGGCAGGCGTCCCTCGACGGCCCGCAGGACGGTCAGCTCCGTGTCGTACTCCTCGGGCAGGTAGACCTCGGGGTAGAGCTTGAGCACATGCCGGTCGCCCACCGAGTAGACCGGCAGCGACCCGTCGGCGAAGCGCTCGACGCGTTCGTCACCGAGCCCGAGACTCCTCACCAGGGCGGAGACGGCCGGGGCGAGACGGGACTCGTCTCGCCGGACGGCCATGAACTGCTCCTGGGTCTCGGCCGTCGGCAGCCGCACGTCGGAAAACATGGCCCGACGATAGACGAACACCCGGGAAGCCGATCAACCGGTTATCGGCCGGTGAGGAACAAGTCCGCGAGATCGGTCGTAAGGGCCCTCGTTGTGGGCTGTTCAGGCAGGTCCGCGGTCATGTCGCCGTGATCAGCCAGGGGCTGGAGAGCTACGTGTTGGGCGCGGAGAAGATGTCAGTGACAGCGCCGACTCAATGTCAGTGCCACGCCCTACTCACCGATGCACATCACGGACAACCGCAAGAACTATTCGGGGAAGCACAAGCGCCACGGCCTGCACTTCCTCGCGCTCACCGGCGAACGCGGACGCCTGATCCGGATCTCCGCCGCGAGGCCCGGGCGCACCCACGACCACATCGTCGAGCACCTGAAAGCCGCCGGCCGCGCCCCCGTCGAGCACGGCTTCGCGCACCTGAAGACCTGGCGCATCCTCGCCAAACTCCGCACGAGCCCCGCCCGCGCCACCAACCTGCTGCGCGCCCTGCTCGTCCTGACGAACCTCGAACCCGACCGCTGACAGACGATCAAGACCGAAGACAGCCGCCCACGACCAGCACGAGCACCCACGAACCCCGCCACGCCAGCAGCCGCACCAGCGAAGACCAAGATGGCGGGTCTTCAGTGAAGATCCGACTGGACCTCGGTCAGTCGATGCCTTCGACGATGCGGAAGTCGCGCTCGACACCGTCGGAGAGGGCGGCCAGCGCCTCCTGGTAGGCCGCACTTTCGTACGCCGCGACGGCCTGCTCGAAGCTGTCGAACTCGACCAGGACGGTGCGCTCGGCGAGTCCGGCGTCATGCGCCACGACCCGACCGCCACGGACGAGGGTCCGACCGCCCCCGGCCTTGACGGCCGGACCGGCCAGCTTGTTGTAAGCAGCCAGCTTCTCAGGGTCTGAAATGGTGCGGTAGGCGCTGACCCAGTAGCCCTTGGGCATGGAACCTCCAGTGTTGGAATGAGTGGATCTTACTTACGGGTTGGTCTCGGACGAGCGTCGGCGGGCGAGAGCGAGGCTTGTCAGCGTCGTGATCGCCATGGCGCCGATGCCGACCAGCGCCGCGGTGGTGTAGGCGCTGTCGTCGGGGAAGAGGTGGCCGGGGCCGGTGCCCGCGGCGAGGATCAGGCCGCCGATGGCGCTGCCCAGGGAGTACCCGACGCTGCGGACGACGTAGTTGAAGCTCATGGCGCTCGACGTCTCGCTCTTGGGGGTGACGGCCAGGATGACGCCGGGCATCGCGGCCGAGAAGCCGCCGACGCCGAAGCCGAGCACGCCCATCGCCGCGAACAGTTCGGCCAGGTCTGACCGGGCCGCCGCGAACAGGGCGAACCCGCCGCCGACCACGACGGCGCTGCCGGCCAGGAGCAGGGGGTCGGCGATCCGCGTCCGGACCCGCGGCGTGAGCTTGCCGGCGACGAACCCCAGCACCGAGAACGGGATGAGGACCAGCCCGGCGACGAAGGTCGTCAGCCCGAAGCCGTAGCCGGCGCCGTGCGGCGTCTGCGCGTACCGGGTGATGAGCGTGAGCAGGAGGTACATGCCGATCCCGCCGACGAACATGGCGAGGTTCGCCCCGGCGACCGCCGGGTGCCGCACCGCCCGCACATCGACCAGGGGCGTCGTGCTGCGCAGCTCGATGACGGCCCAGACGCAGAGCAGCACCACCGCGACGACGGCGAGGCCCGCCGCCACGGCGAGGTGCCGGCTCCACAGATTCCGTTCGCCGGCGAGGAACAGCACCAGGAGCAGCGCGGCGGCCAGGACGACCGCGCCTGCCACGTCCACATGGGCGGAGCGGCCTTCGGGGGCTTCGGGCACGGAGCGCCACGCGGTCAGGAGGGCGGCGGCGGTGACGACCAGGCCGAGGCCGTAGGCGGCCCGTACCCCGCCGAGCTCGGCGAGCAGTGCGGCCAGCGGGTAACCGACGCCGGCCCCGATGATCGAGACCACCGAGATCAGGGCGATCACGGCCGCGCTGCGCTCCTCGGGGAGGTGGTCCCGGGCCACGCCCATCATCAGCGCCGTCAGCCCGAGCCCGACGCCCTGGGCCGCCCTGCCGGCCAGCAGCCACGCGAACGGCAGCGGCAGCACGGTGAGCGCGCTGCCGGCGACGACGACCGCCAGCGTGGCGAGGATCGCGGCCCGCCGGTGCGGGCCGGCTCCGAGCCGGCCCAGGACCGGCGTGGCGACGGCGCCGCTGAGCAGCGCGACGGTCAGCGTCCACTGCGCGCTGCCGAGTGAGACGTGGAACGAGGTCGCCACGCTGGTGATGAGCGGCGTCCCGAGGCTGGCGACCGCCGCCACGACCAGAGCGATGAACATCAGGGCGGGGACCAGCAACCGCGCCTCGGAACGCGCCACCGGGAACGCCTTCGCCGCGACCCCGCCGACCGGCTGCCCGGTCACTGCTTCGGCCCTTCGCGGTCCTGGCTTTCGAGCTCTGCCAGATGCTTCAGCGCCGGAAGGGCCGCCACCAGCGCCTCGACCTCGTCGCCGGTGAGTTCGTCGATCAACCGCTCGAACGCGTGGATGCCCGCCTGGCGCCGCGTCCGGACATAGGAGGCGCCGGCCTCGGTCAGGCACACCAGCGTGACCCGCTTGTCGGACGCGTCGCCCCGCCGCTCGACCAGGCCGGACTCCTCCATCACCCGGACCAGGGCGGTCATCGCGGGCTGGGTGACGCCCTCGACCGCGGCCAGATCGGTGATGCGCCGCGGGCCGGTCCGGTCCAGGGTGGCCAGGGTGGCGGCGGACGTCAGGCTCATGTCCCGGGGCAGGCGCCTCGCGGTCCTGGTGGCCAGGCCGTAGAGGGCTGCCCCGATGGCGGCGGACGCGCCAGGAGCGGTGACTTGACGACTCATGCTCGAAGCATAGCATTTTTATATTCACAGTTTATGTAAATGGTCGACGGCGGTCAGCCGCGCGAGCCATCTCTGGGGGCGGTCGTGCCCGACCTCCTGCGCCAAGGCTGGGCCGGAGCTCGGCCGCTCGCGCTGCGCATCCTGCAGGAGGTCTTCGCCCGGCAGCTCACCCCGGCTGAACGCGCAGCCTGGCGCACCGGAGAAGAAAACCGCCCCCAGGCGTCGGCCGCTGGCCGGCCGGGATCGTGTGCCCGACCCGAACACGTCCCCTGGATCGACCCCGACCTCTCCGGCCTGACGAACGGCCGGGTGTCAGCGGCTTCACCGATCAGAAATCCTCCGCCACGTCGTCAGTTCTGGTAGCCCCTCGCCACCGGTGGAAGGATCGACGACCATGACCGACGCCAGACTGCTAGGCGACGACGAGGCCGCGTTCATCGCGGCGGCCCGCTCAAACGACGCAGCACAGTTCGCTCTCATCACGGAGCGCTACCGGCGTGAGCTGCAGGTGCACTGCTACCGGATGCTCGCGAACTACGAGGACGCCCAGGACATGACGCAGGAGACGCTCCTGCGGGTGTGGAACAAGCGGGAGTCGTTCAAGGGCCACGCTGCGCTGCGGACCTGGCTGTACCGGATCGCGACGAACGCCTGCCTCGACTTCCTGGAGAAGCGCAACGACCGCACACCCGTGCCTGCCGAGCTGCCGGGCGCGGGCTCGGAAGTGCGCTACCTGCAGCCCTACCCGGACCGGATGCTCCCGGAGGACCCGCAGGAATCGGTGGTGGCGCGGGAGACGATCGAGCTGGCGTTCATCGTCGCCGTCCAGCACCTGCCGCCGCGGCAGCGGGCGGTGTTCATCATGCGCGACGTCCTCGGCTGGCCGGCGTCGAAGGCCGCCGACGCCCTCGAGCTGACCGTCGCATCGGTGACCAGTGCACTGCAGCGTGCGCGCGTGACGATGCGCGAGCAGCTGCCCGACCGCCGCCTCGACTGGCGGAGCCCTGCCACGTACGAGCTGTCGGATGACGAGCGCGGCGTGGTGAAGTCGTATATGGACGCCCATGAGCGCAACGACCTCGACGGGCTGACGGCCCTGCTGCGCGACGACCTGCGCTTCGCGATGCTGCCCGAGCCGGGCACCTTGATCGTCACGGCCAAGGACGCGGTGGACGGCTGGGTCTCCGGTGGGCTCTTCCAGCGCGGCTACGACGACTGGCGCTGCATCGCCACGACGGTCAACCGCATGCCTGCCGCCGTGCTGTACCTCCGCACCCCCGACGACCCGGAATACCGTTTGTTGAACATCGCGGTCCTGCACATCGTCGACGGGAAGATCGCCGAGCTCACCGGATTCGACGTCACCGGCAAACAATGGCTGGGCCTGCCCGCGACGCTGTGATCAGACAAGTCCCCATCGTCGACGAGTCCAGCGCACGGGCAGGCGTCACCGAAGTCACCGCGGAATGAGCACCCCGACCAGCTGAACACCAACGCGGCACGATCAACGAGGCGTCGTCCTCATCTTCAGCGAGTCGGTCAACAGCTCACTCGGAACGCAAGGAAGGGCCGGGAAAAGGTTCCCTCATGGCCGAGGGTCACGGTGAGCACGCCAGGAAGGATTTCGACCTGGCCTTACGAGCCGAGCATTTGGCCCGTGCTCATCGCCTCGTCTCGTATCGGGTCAGCACCACGCCGCCGGGAAATGTCCGTGTCTCGACCAGGTTCAGGTTCACCCAGCTGTCCAGCGCGGTGAAGAACGGCGTGCCGCCGCCCACCAGGACCGGCACGGTGACCAGCGCGTACTCGTCGATCAGACCGGCCCGCATGGCCGCCCCGGCGAGCGTCGCGCCGCCGATGTCCATCGGGCCGCCGTCCTCGGCCCTGAGCCGGGCGATCTCGGCGACCGCGTCGCCGGTGACCAGACGGGTGTTCCAGTCGACCGTGCGGGTCGTAGAGGAGAACACCACCTTCGGCATGTCCCGCCAGCGGCCGGCGAACTCGATCACCGCCGGTGTGGCACCCGGTTGCTTGTCGGCGGTCGGCCAGTGGGAGCTCATCGTCTCCCACAGCTTGCGCCCGTACAGCGCCAGGCCCGTCGCGTCCACCCGGTCGGACCACCACTGGAACAGCTCGTCGCTCGGCGACGAGTCCGGTCCCTCCCCCCCACTCCAGCCGAGGTCGTCGCCGGGCGCGGCGATGTAGCCGTCCAGGGTCACGTTCATGCCGAAGATCAGTTTCCGCATCGTGCCAGCCTTCCGTGAGTCGATCTCACACGTACAGACGGGCGCGGCGCGGAAACCTAATCGGTGCGCGATCTGCGTCCGCAGGTAGTCCTCGCGTTCCGGACTCGGCACGACGTACTCGGCGGGCTCGAGCACCACCGGCCGGATCTCGATTTCACCCTCGTAAACGCCTGGTCACACAGCTACAGCTCCGGGCCCTCTCACCGCGCTGGAGATCGCCAAGCAGTTCCCGACGCTGGGCATCTCGCTCGGCGACCAGCGGCCGCACGTGCGCCGCAAGATCCGCGGTCGGGTCAAGCCGCACGCCGAGTGACACCGGCCCAAGAGGCCGGCCTGCACAGGGGAAGAGAGCTCACGGCCGCCTCCGGAACGGGGCGAGCGTGGCGCGCACCAGGTCGGCGGCGCCCCAGTCGGGGTCGAACTGGGCGATCACGGCCAGGTGCTGGCGTAGCTGGAGGATCGGCATGCGTTCGCGCCAGTCGCGGTCGAGCCCGGTCAGCTCGGCGTACAGCTCGAAGAACACGTGCGCCTCGGGCGGCGGCGCCGTCGTCCAGAGGTGCGCCAGGTCGACCTCGGCCCACGTGTACGACACGGCCGGGTCGATCAGGGCGGGCCGCCCACCGGGGGTGGCCATGACGTTCAGCGCCCACAGGTCGCCGTGCGTCAGGCACGCGGGCCTGACCGGCAGCAGCTCGGGCAGCCGATCGCACAGCCGCTCCAGCGCCGCCCGGTCCGCGGTGTCGAGCGCCTCCTGGACGCGACGCTCGCCGAGCCAGCGCAGCAGACGATGCCGGGCGAAGAACTCGAACCCGTCGTCATCCCAGGTGTTGACCTGCCGACGTCGGCCCAGCCAGTTGTCCCGGTGCCACCCGAACCGGGGGTACCGCGTGGTGGTGTGCAGGTGGGCGAGCACATGCGCGAACCGCTCCCAGAAGGCCTCGGTGCCCGGCCGGGCCTGCAGCACGGACAGCACGAGCAGGTCGCGGTCCGCGAGGATGATCTCGGGCGTGGCGACGCCGCCCGCCTCGCGCAGCGCGGTGAGCCCTTCGGCCTCCGCGGCGAAGGCGTCGTCCGACGGCGGCTCGCCGAACGCCTTGACGAACACCGACGTGCCGTCACCGCGGCGCGCGAGCCCCGCGGTCGCGGCGAGGCCCCCGGTGGCCGGCTCGACCGCGACGACGTCGGTCAGGCCGGCCGCGTGCAGGCGTTCCAGCAGGAAGGACGTCGCGTCTGTCACGGGTATGCTCCTTTACTCCCCGAGGGCCCGGACAAGGGCACCCGGAGCCGATCAGCCGGTTTTGCGCCGCCGTGGCCGCTCAGTGAGCGGGGCTCGGCCGGGTTCCGATCACGGCGGTCGCGTCCAGTTCCTCGTCGTGTGTCAGGCGGGCGGCGAGCCCCGCACGGGCGACAGCCTCGGCGGTCTCCTCCGCCTGGCTCTCGCTCGTCTCCACGAGCAGATGGCCGCCCGGCGCGAGCCAGAGGTCCGCCCCGGCGACGACCCGGCGCACGACGTCGAGCCCGTCGGCGCCGCCGTCGAGCGCGACCTGCGGCTCGTGCTCGCGCGCCTCCGGCGGCAACAGCCCGATCGCGCCGGTGGGCACGTACGGCGGGCTGGCGACGAGGACGTCCACCCGGCCCCGCAGCGCGGCCGGCAGGGCCGCGTACAGGTCGCCCTCGTACACCCTGCCGCCCGCAGAGGCGAGGTTGCGGCGGGCACAGCGTACGGCGGCGGGGTCGACGTCCACGGCGTGCAACTCCACCGGCCCCGCGGTGGCGGCCAGGGCCGCGCCCATCGCACCCGAGCCGCAGCACAGGTCGACGACGACGGCGCCCGGCCGGGCGAGTGCGGCGGCCTGGCGGACCAGGAACCCGGTGCGCGGCCGGGGCACGAAGACCCCCGGATCGACGGCCAGCCGAAGACCGCAGAACTCGGCCCACCCGATGACGTGTTCCAGGGGCAGGCCGCGGGCGCGCCGGTCCACCATGTCGTCGAGCTCGGCGGGCGTACGCGCGGCGGAGACCAGCAGACGGGCCTCGTCCTCGGCGAACACGCATCCGGCGGCCCGCAGCCGGGCCACGATCGAGGGAAGAGCGGGGGAGAAGGACAGTGACAAGGGAGAGCCTTTCGGAGTGCCGAGGGCGCTCCCGCGGTCGTCTGTCTCTACGCGACCGTACGCATGGGGAGAAGGGAGCACCCGACGTGTTCAGCGGTAATGGGGCTCACCTCCTCGTGTCGTCGCCGCCGTGACCGGCACCCTACACCAGGCCGTAGGTGCACCCTCACACGGCCTGGCCCACAAGAGCGAGGTCCAGAAGAGCGAGGTCCAGCGCGCGCAGCCGCGCGGGGTCGGCCACCACGTCGATCTCGGCGATCCGCTCGCCCTCGACCGCCAGGGCGAGGGCGAGCAGCAACCGGCCGCGCGGCGCCACCACGACGCCCACGGCTCCGTTGACGAGCGCCGGTTCGGCGAACCGGGCCCGCCGGCCGAGGACGACGGTCTCCCGCGCGACAGCCCCAGCACCACGCACCACCGCCGGCACACCCGGCGGCAACGCGGCCGGATCGGCCCGGCGCACCACTCCGGGCGCCAGCACCGCCATCAGCCCGTCCATGTCGCCCTCGCGTGAGGCGGTGAGGAAGGCGTCCACGACGCGCCGGTGCCGCACGGCCTCCGCGCCGGTGGTCTCTGACCTGCCCCGCAGCCGGTGACGTGCCCGGCTGGCGAGCTTCTTGGCGGTGGCCGGCGACCGCCCCACGATGGGGCCGATCTGGTCGAACGGCACGGCGAAGACGTCGTGGAGCACGAACGCGACCCGTTCGGCGGGAGTCAGCGTGTCCAGCACGACGAGCAGCGCCCGGCCCACGGAGTCGGCCAGCACGGCCTCCTGCTCGGGGTCGCCCGCGCCGTTCCACACCGCGCCGTTCCACACCGTGCTGTCCACTGCCCGGTCGTCCCGCGCCTGGTCGTACGGCCGCGGCGCGGCCTCCTCCCGGCGGGCGGCCCGGGCGCGCAGCATGTCGAGGGACACGCGGGAGACGACCGTGGTCAGCCATCCGCCGAGGTTGGCGACCTCGCTGACGTCGGAGCGGCTCAGCCGCAGCCAGGTCTCCTGGACGGCGTCGTCGGCCTCGCCCCCGGTGCCGAGCATGCGGTGGGCGACCGCACGCAGATGGGGACGGTGCGTCTCGAACAGTTCCGCCAGCCCGTCGTGCTCGCCCATCGGTCACCTTTCCCCCGCGTGTTTCGTCACCACCATGACGTACACGAGGCAGGAGAGGTGACAGGTGACGTCATTGCTGCATGTCGATTCCAGCGCGAGCCTCGCGGGCGATTCGGTCACCCGGCGGCTGACGGCGTCGTTCGCCGAGGTCTGGTGCCGGCGGCACGGCACGATCGGGTACCGCTACCGGGATCTGGCGGCCGACCCCGTGCCGCTGGTGTCTCACGCCTACACGACGCTCGGCCGCCGGGTGGAGCGGCACGGGGTCGTCCCGCTCGCGCGGGTGGCCGCGATGGTCACCGGCCCGGGCGAGGAACGCGAGTGGGCGCTGACGCTGCCGCTGATCAGGGAACTGCTGGCGGCGGACACCGTGCTGGTCGGCGTCCCGATGTACAACTTCACGGTGCCCGCCGCGCTCAAGGCGTGGATCGACCGTGTGACCTTCCCGGGGGCGTACGCCGATCCCGCCACGGAGAGCAGCCGCCTGCGCGGCACGAGGGTGGTGGTGGTCACCGCCAGGGGCGGCGCCTACGGTCCCGGCACCCCGCGGGAGGGCTTCGACTTCCAGACGCCCTACCTGCGGACGTACTTCCTCGAACTCGGGGTGGCCGAGGAGAACCTGCACGTCGTGCAGGCCGAGATGACCCGCGCCGGGGACGTCCCGGCGCTGGCCCGCTTCCGGGAGCTGGGCGACAGGTCACTCGCCGAGGCGTACGCCGCGGTGAGTGCGCTGGCCGGGGAAGGGGAGGGTGACCGGGCGTTTCCGCAGGCTCTCTCGGCTCGCGGTCGTGGCGTCGTCTAGTCACGGCGAAGGGGCGGGCGGTGGGCCCAGGTGGCCCAGCGCCACAGCCACTCCAGCGGGCCCTGCCGGTAGCGGCGCAGCCACAGGGTGGACCACACCCACTGGACGGCGAGGATGACGCCGGCGATCAGGGGCACGGCCGGGGCCGGCCAGGTGTGCGGCGGGCCGTCGAGGGCGCGGCCCGCCGCCAGCACGAGGACAGTCGCGGACAGATAGTTGGTCAGCGCCATCCGCCCGAGCGGCGCGAACACGGCCCGCAGCACCGGCCGCAGCGGGGTCCTGAGCACAAGCAGCAGGGCGCAGACGTACACCCCGGCGATCAGCAGTCCGGCCCCGGCCAGGGAGATGCTGAAGCCGCGGTCGGCCGAGTCGAACCGGGTTTGGAGCCACAGCACGGGCGCCGCGGCGGCGGCCAGGACCAGCCCGAGCACGGCCGGCACACGCGCCGACTGCTCCAGCCGGTCGATCACGCCGTACCGGACCAGTGCCGAGCCCAGCAGGAACAGCCCGGCGATCAGGGCGAACCGGTCGCCTCCGACGAGCAGCGACACCGCGACGAACGCGGGAGCGAGGGCGGCGACGGCCAGCCGGGGCAGCCAGGTCGAGGGCAGCAGCACCAGCAGGCCGATGACAGCGTAGGTGCTCAGGATGTCGCCGTGCCACAGCAGCACGAAGTGCGCCACGCCGAGCGCGAGCAGCGCCAGGAGCCGGCGCAGCAGGACCACGCGCGGGCGGGCGGTGCGGGCGGCCGCGGAGTCCAGCAGCAGCGAGAACCCGACGCCGAAGAGCAGGGAGAAGATCGGGAAGAAACGCTGCTCGACGAGCAGGCCCAGCCA
This sequence comes from Microbispora catharanthi, assembly GCF_006334915.2. Taxonomy (GTDB): domain Bacteria; phylum Actinomycetota; class Actinomycetes; order Streptosporangiales; family Streptosporangiaceae; genus Microbispora; species Microbispora catharanthi. Next base: position 634,466 of record NZ_VDMA02000001.1, on the reverse strand, counting down.
GGCGGCCTCACTTCCCCCGGGGGTGGACGGCGCGACGAACGCGCCGGTCGCGGCGATCGGCTGGACGTTGGCGAGCAGGATCCCGCACAAGGCGAACCCGCGCACGACGTCGAGCGCGGCGATGCGCGGGCGGCCCGCCGAGGTGGTGGCGTGGCCGGCCTCGCCGGGCCGGAGGCGCACGGCGGGGGAGGTGGCGTTCTCACGATGCATGGGGCCTCATCCTGCGGGCGGCGGCCCCCTGCCGTTATCGGCCGGAAGCATGGTTCGCGCCGCCCGCGACCGTACTTCCGGCCAGTTCCGGAGGCCGGACTCAGCGTGGCGTTCCCCTGGTACGGCCAGGCCGGCGGCGCACCCCGACGCCCCTCGTCCCGCTCGGGCGGGCCGCCCGGCACGTCACCGGGCACCGACAAGGCGCTCCCGGCCGCCGCGACGATCCGAGTGGCGCGAAACGCGATCAGTTCTGGCCGGCTTGCCGCGCCGTCTGCTCCAGCCGGTTCCGGTAGCTCTCCCACCACTCCTGATCGCCGGAGGGCAGGTTGAGGTTGCCGTCCCGCATCCCGGCCTCCCCGTCGATGAGCTCCCTGACGATGTCGGCGTGGCCGGCGTGCCGGTTGGTTTCGGCGATCACGTGCACCAGGATCTGGTGCAGCGTCACCTCGTTCCGCTCGTCCGGCCACCACCGCACGCGGCCGGTCGCGTCGAGCGCCAGCGCGGCGATCGTGCTGTCCGCGTGCTGCCATACCCGGCGGTACAGCCCGACGATGTCGTCACGCGACTCGTCCGCCGTGGCCCACATGTCCGCGTTGTCCTCGGCGTCGTCCTCCATCCACGGCAGCGGTTCGCCGAACGGCCGCCCGAAGGTCTCGCCGAAGTAGCCCGCCTCCACCCCCGCGAGGTGTTTGACGAGCCCCAGGAGGTTGGTGCCGGTGGGGGTCAGCGGGCGGCGGATCTCATACTCGGAGAGCCCGTCGAGCTTCCACAGCAGAGCGTCGCGGGCGGCTTGCAGATAGCGGTGCAGATCATTCTTCGGTTCCCATGCGATCATCCGCGCAGTCTTTCAGCCGGCGTCGGCAGCCGCATCGGCGTTTCTCGGGCGCGGGCGTCGAGTCGCGCGACGGTGGGAGCGATCGCCGGCATGGCCCGGCCGGGGCACGGCCGGGAGGCGGTGGTCCTCCCGCAACGCGGAACGCCCCGCCCCCGGAGGGTCCCGGGGACGGGGCGTGGCGGAGCCGGGGTCAGCAGACGATGAAGATGCTCTTCCAGCCGACCGGAGTCCTCTGCTCCGCGTTCCTGTCGGCGGCGAGCGTGAAGTGGGCCACGCCCTGAGCGTCGGGCTGGTTGTACATCCGGCCGCTCTGGCCGTCGCCGTACCACCGGTACGACCCGTGGAAGGGGATGTTGGACACGCCGCAGCGGTCGATGACCACCGACCTGCCGCTGAAGCCGGGTCCCTCATAGGCGACGTACTGGGAGGCGTAGGCGGCGCCGGCGCTGATCGCGATTGTCGCGGCCGTCAGGGCGGGGACGAGGACGAACCTTCTCATGACGCTCCTTGGGCGGGCCGAACTTCTCTCTTAGTAATCGAACGGTAACGGAGAGTGCTCACTCCGTCACCCCCTGCACATGGGGAGCTCAGGTGATGGTCGGCGTCGGGCGACCTGCACCGCGGAACGGCCAGTGAACGGACCCGCGGTGACGGTGCCGGTGACACATGATGGCCTGCCTAGGGCTCCTAGGAGGATGCATAATCGATTGCCCATAAAACCGGCCATCGGTAGGTTCGGGCCTATGAGGCCAATTGCCGAGCGCGAGATCCGCGCCTCGTTCGTCAACTGCACCAAGGGCGAGGTCAAACGCCTTGCCGTACCGAGGGACCTGGATATGCGGCCCTGGGACGACCTGGACTTCCTGGGCTGGCAGGATCCCTCCTCGCCGGGTCGCGCATACCTGGTCGCCGAGCAGGGTGACCGTCTGGTGGGGGTGGCGCTACGACGGGCCACCTCCAATGCCGGACACGTACGGCGCAGCATGTGCTCGCTCTGCCTGACCACGCACACCGGCGACGGGGTGTCGCTGATGACCGCCCGCCGCACCGGCGGCAGCGGCAACTCCGTTGGCGCCTACATCTGCACCGACCTGGCCTGCTCCCTCTACCTGCGGGGCAAGAAGGACGTCGGGCCCGGCGGGCGGATGCCCGAGTCGCTCACGCTCGAAGAGAAGATCAGCAGGACCGCGGTCAACGTGGGCGAGTTCCTCCAGAAGGTGACCGCGTGACCGCCGCCTTCCACACGCGCGGCCTCCTGAGTACGCCGAGGCGGCCGGTCGGCTGTCCCACGCCCTCGACCGGTATCAGCGGGCGCCGCCACGCCGGTTGATGCCGGTCACGTCGGCCGGCGCGCTGCTCTTCGGCGACCGGATGCCGGAGGGCGGCCGCGCTGCCGGGCTCCTGGAACCGCGCCCGTCTCGACCTCGACCTGCCGATCCCGCCCTGCCTGAACGCCCCTACTCCACCGATCGGTGGAGTCGCTCCACCACGTGGGCGAGCGGCCGATTCCACCGCCCGCTCGGGAGATCGGGCGATCCATATGGGGTGCCTCCGTTGCGACGCTGATTCCCGTCAGGGAACGAAGAGACGGAGGCAACCGACATGCGCAATGTGGTCTGGCTGATCAGCGGGTACGCCGCGGTCAGCCTGCTGACACTGGTGGCGGTGATCGTGTTTCGGCACGACGCGACGATGGTCACCACCGCGGTCTGGATCCGCAGCACCATCGTCGCCGCCTCCTCGCTGCTCACGCTGTTCTTCGCGGTCCGGGCGGCCCGCGGCGACCGCCGGATGCTGCTGCGGCTGCGCGTCGTCACCGCGGTCATGCTGGTCGCGATCGTGGTGATCATCGCGCTGCCCGACACGTTCCCGCTCTGGCTCAAGTTCGAGCAGGGCATCTGCGGCCTGCTCCTGCTGGCCGTGGTCGTGCAGATCAACCGGCGCCGGGCGGTCCGGCCGTGAGTGCGGTGATCGAGGTGGAGAACCTCCACAAGAGCTACGGGGGCACGGTGGCCCTGGATGACGTCTCGTTCACCGTGAGGCAGGGGGAGATCTTCGGCATCCTCGGGCGTAACGGCGCAGGGAAGACCACGGCCGTGGCGGCGGCTAGATTGTTCCGCTGGGAGTAGGTACGCGATGCAGAGTTGGCAGATGGCCGGGCCGGCGGGCTGGGAACAACGGTTCCGGCCCATGGTCACCGTGGTCCCGTACGTGCTGCTGGCCGTCATGGCCGCCCTGACCATCGCCTTCAAGCACGACCAGCCGGGCTCCCTCGCCATCGACCTCGCGCTCTGCGCGGCGGCTGCGGTGTGGAGCCTGGCGCTCTTCACGCTGCGTCCGGCATGGCGCGACCGGATCGGCGTGATGGGCGTCTTCCTGGCGGGCCTGATTCTGTTCGGCCTGGTCATGGTCGTGCGCAACCCGTGGTTCGGCTTCTACACGCCGGTGCTGTACTTCTACGCGTACCGGATCATCGGCTGGCCGCGCGAGCTGTACTTCATCGCCGGCGCCGCGGTGGTGGCCGGCACGGCACAGTCGGCCGGCCTGGACCCCGGCTCCTGGATCGGCCGCTTCGAGTACCTGGGGATCCTGGTCGTCAACATCGCGCCGATGTGCCTGGTGGCCTGGATGGGCGAGATCGGCACGCGGTACTACGCCTCCCGGGAGGCGGCGCTGCGCGAGGCCCGGGAGGCCAACGCTCGGCTGGCCGCGGCGGTGGCCGAAAACGCGGCGCTGCAGGAACGGCTGGTCGAGCAGGCCCGCGCGGCCGGAGTCCTGGACGAGCGGGCCCGGATGGCTCGGGAGATCCACGACACGCTGGCCCAGAGCCTGACCGGCATCGTCACCCAGTTGCAGGCCGCCGAGCATGCGGCCGACGATCCGGCCGCGTGGCGCCGGCACCACGCGGCGGCGACCTCGCTGGCCCGGGAGAGCCTGACCGAGGCGCGGCGCTCGGTGAACGAGTTGCGCCCGGAGCCGCTCGAGACCGGCCGCCTCGCCGACGCCATCACCGAGGTGGCGGCCAAGTGGTCGGCCCGCCACAGCATCCCGGCCCAGGTCACCGTCACCGGCGAGCCCCGCACGATGCGCCCGGAGGCCGAGGTCGCCCTGTTACGGGTCGCCCAAGAGGCCTTGGCCAACGTCGCCAAGCATGCCGGCACCGCCACCCGCGTCGGTCTCACCCTTTCCTACATGGACCGGCAGGTGGCCCTCGACGTCCGCGACGACGGCCGCGGTTTCGACTATCCGACCACCCAGGTCGAGCGCGCCGGGGGCTTCGGGTTGGTGGCGATGCGGCAGCGGATCGAGGCGTTGTCGGGCACGTTGCAGATCGAATCGGAGGTGGGGGGTGGGACCGGGATCTCGGCCTGCCTGCCCGCCGAGGCGCCGGAGGTGCGTTCGTGAGTGACCCGATCAAGCTGCTCATCGTCGACGATCACCCGGTGGTACGGGACGGGCTGAGCAGCATGTTCGCCCGCGACCCCGAGTTCACCGTGGTCGGCGAGGCGGCGGACGGGGCGGAGGCGATGCGGCTGGCCGAGGCGCTCGGGCCGGACGTGATCCTGATGGACCTGCGGATGGCCGGCATGGACGGCGTCACCGCGATCGGCGAGCTGACCCGGCGCGGCGTACCGGCCCGGGTGCTGGTGCTGACCACCTACGACACGGACAGCCACGTGCTGCCCGCGATCGAGGCCGGCGCCATCGGATACCTGCTCAAGGACGCGCCGCGGGACGAGTTGCTGCGCGCCGTACGCTCGGCCGCTCGCGGCGAGGTCGCGCTCTCTCCGTCGGTCGCCGCCCGCCTGATGAGCCGGCTGCGCACCCCGGCCCCGTCGACCGGCCCGTTGAGCCAGCGCGAGCTGGAGGTGCTGCGCCTGGTCGCGGCCGGCAACACCAACCGGGAGGCGGCCGCCCGGCTGTTCATCACCGAGGCCACGGTCAAGACTCACCTGCTCAACATCTACGCGAAGCTCGACGTCAACGACCGTGCGGCAGCGGTCGCGGAGGGTTACAACCGCGGCCTGCTCGCTGCTCCCGAGCGTCCGTGACAGGGGTGCCGTCGTTGTACGCAGTGCCCGCATGACTGGCGGACGTCAGCGGCCGCCGGCCAAGCGACTGACGAGGGCATCAGTCAAGGGACAGCCCTGCGGCCGGAGTCACCCGGGCGGCCCGGCGCGCCGGGAGAACAGCGGCGAGGAGTCCGGCCATGACGGCGATGAGGACGACGACGGCGAGTGATAGCCAGGGGACTTGCATGGTGGCGTCGCTGAGAGCCCGCGTCACGAACGTCTCGTAGCCGACCCAGGCGAACCCGATGCCGATCAGGGTGCCGAGCAGGGTGGCCACCACCGACAGCAGCACTGCCTCGATCGCCAGCATCCGCCGTAGCTGCCTGCGGGTGAGCCCGAGCGCGCGCAGCATCGCGTGTTCGCGGGCGCGTTCGAGTACGGAGAGCCCCAGGGTGTTCGCGATCCCGATCAGGGCGATCACGACGGCGATGCCGAGCAGGCCGAGCGCCGACCAGGTATAGATTCCCAGCTGCCGGTCCAGCGACTCCCAGGTCCGCAACCCGTTCTCGATCGTCGCGCCAACCGGATCCGCCAGCTCGTCCAGGTCGCCGCCGAGTCGAGCCGGGTCGGCGCCGGAGGAGGCGCGGATCCAGATGGCATGCGGCTCGGGGGCGTCGGTGAGCGTCGCCAGCGTCTCGGGCGCGACCACGCCCGCCGGGCCCCAGCCGGTGCCGACGGCGACTTGCAACTGGGCTCGCCGGTCGCCGACGCGCACCGTGACCCGGTCACCGGGCCGGAGACTCAGGTCCTTGCCGAACGCCTCGGGATCGACTCTGATCTTCCCCGGCTCGACCCGGGCGAACGCCCCGCCGTCGCGGGCCACCTGCTGCGCGGCCGGCGCGGTGACAACCGCGATCGGCTCGTCGAGCCCGGCCATTCGGGCCACGGCGCCGTCCACTGGGACGGCCCGCTCCACACCGGGAGTGCGACGCACCCGGTTGAGGAGGTCGGTGGTGACCGGCTCCTCGGGCGAGGTGAGCGCGATATCGATGGGGTGGTCCCTACCGATTCGCTCATTCACCGCCGAGCGCCACGTGGCCATCCCGGTGAGTACGGCGGTCGCCAGGGTGACGCCGACCAGCAGGGAGGCAGTGGTGGTGGCGGTCCGGCGCGGATCGCGTACAGCGTGCTCGGTCGCCAGCCGCCCGGCGGGGCCGAGCAGCGCGCCGGTGATCCGGACCAGGCGGGGGACGAGCACCGGCCCGAAGAGGAGTACGCCGGCGAACACCGATCCTCCGCCGGCCAGCATGAGCGCCGTACTGTCCTGGATCATCGCCACTCCGAGCAGGGCCAGCCCGACGACCAGGAGGAGCGCAGCGAGCGCCAGCCGCACCAGGCCGGTGGCCGTGTGTACGCCGACCGCGGCATCCGGGCGCAGCGCCGCCAGCGGGCTCACCCGGACCACACGCCGGATCGGCAACCAGGACGCGACCATGGTGACCACCAGGCCGACGGCGAACCCGCCCAGCAGCCAGAGCGTGGGCAACTCGGCGGCGCCCATCGGGGCGGTGGGCGCGAGGGCGTTGATCAGGGCGACCAGCCCGTAGCCGAGACCGACGCCGACCAGTGCCCCGGTCGACGACGCGAGCACCCCGACGGCGGCCGCCTCCCGGCGTACCGAACGCACCACCTGCCGCCGGGTCGCGCCGATGCAGCGCAGCAGTGCGAAGTCGCGAAGTCGTTGCGCGAGCAGGATGGAGAACGTGTTCGCGATGACCAGGACCGAGACGAAGAGCGCGATGCCGGCGAACAACAGCAGCATCACCGACAAGCTGTTCACCCTGTTCTGGACATAGGTCAGCCGCTCCGCGGCGAACCCCTCCGGCGACTGCGCCTTCGCGCCTTCCGGGAGCCGACCTACCTCCCCGTGCACCGCCACCGCGTTCAGATGAAGGTGGTCGCGCCACTGCAGCAACTGCGGCCAGGTGACGTACATCGAGGCCTGGGCCGGGGGCGAGGGCGACTGCACGAGACCCACCACTCGTACGTCACGCGCGGCGGCGCCCTCGCCGATCCGAACCCGGTCACCGACCGCGATGTTCTCGGCCAGGGCGAAATACACGTCCACCACCGCCTCGCCCGTGCGTGCTGGGAAGCGACCCGAGCTGAGCTCCTGCCAGCGCCACTTCTCCGAGGTGGCGATCGGCCCCACGGTCGTTTCGGAGAGTCGCCGGCCGCTCGCGCGCGCCGGCAGCGTTGCCCGGCCGGTCGCGGCCGCGTTCTCACCGTGTCGCTCGGCGAATGCGATCACGGCCTTCGGGTCCATCTCGGACGATGGCCACCCCGCCGCCGAGACCACGTGGTCGGCATTGCGGTACGGCGCCCCCAGTCCGTCCATGAGTCCGCTGTGTGCCCCGGACGTGAGCACGCCGACCACGACGACGAAGGCGACTCCGACGGTGATCGCGACCGCCGCGGCGACGTACCTGCGGATGTGGGTGCGCAGCGACGCGAGGAAGACGGTACGCATCAGACGATCCGCCCGTCCTGCATGGTGACCACACAGTCGGCGTACGTCGCCGCGTCCCGTTCGTGGGTGACCATCACGACGGTCTGGCCGAGTTCGCGCGCCGACCGGCGCAGGTGATCCAGCACCTCCGCCGACGTGGTGCTGTCCAGGTTTCCGGTGGGCTCGTCGGCGAACAACAGGTCCGGCTGGGTGATCAGGGCCCGGGCGATCGCGACCCGCTGCTGCTGGCCGCCGGACAGCTCCGCGGGCCGGTGGCCGAGCCTGTCGGCCACGCCGAGGGTGTCTGCGAGCATGTGCGCGCGCTCGCGCACGGCGTCGTCGATCCGGCGACCGCCCAGCTCAAGCGGGAGCACGATGTTCTCGCCCGCGGTGAGCATCGGCAGCAGGTTGAACGACTGGAACACGAAGCCGACGTGCTCGCGGCGGAAGATCGTGAGCGCGTCGTCGTCGAGTGATCCGAGGTCGGTGCCGGCCACGGTGACGGTGCCGCCGCCTGCCTGGTCGAGTCCGGCCAGGCAGTGCATCAGCGTGGACTTGCCCGACCCGCTCGGCCCCATGATCGCGGTGAACCTCCCTCGCGGGAGGTCGAGGTCGACGCCGCGCAGGGCATGCACCTGGGCATCGCCTCGGCCGTATGTCTTGGTCAGGTCCCGCGCGCTGGCGGCCACGGGTTCCTGAGCGCCTTGCCGGATGGTGGTCGTCATGGCAGAGAGGCTTTCGTTCGTGCTGGTTCGCCGTAGGCCATGCCTGCAGTCAAGGCAGCGCGGTGTTGCCGGCACGTATGAGGTTTTCGATATGCCGACGATATGCGCCGACTCGTAGCCTCGAGAGTGTGCGTGTGTTGATCGTCGAGGACGAGCCCTACCTGGCAGAAGCCATCCGCGACGGCCTACGCCTGGCAGCGATCGCCGCCGACATCGCCGGTGACGGCGACACCGCTCTGGAACTGCTGAGCATCAACGCCTACGACATCGCCGTCCTCGACCGCGACATCCCCGGCCCCTCCGGCGACGAGGTCGCCAAACGCGTCGTCGCATCCGGCAGCGGCATGCTCATCCTCATGCTCACCGCTGCCGACCGGCTCGACGACAAGGCCTCCGGGTTCGAACTCGGCGCCGACGACTACCTCACGAAGCCGTTCGAGCTTCGAGAACTCGTGCTCCGTCTCAGAGCACTCGACCGCAGGCGCGCCCACAACAGACCACCCGTGCGAGAGATCGCAGGTCTGCGGTTGGATCCGTTCCGCCGCGAGGTGTACCGCGACGGCCGTTACGTCGCGCTCACCCGCAAACAGTTCGCCGTGCTCGAAGTCCTCGTCGCCGCCGAAGGCGGTGTCGTCAGCGCGGAAGAACTCCTGCAGCGGGCGTGGGACGAGAACGCCGACCCCTTCACCAACGCCGTCCGCATCACGGTCTCGGCGCTGCGCAAACGGCTCGGCGAACCGTGGCTCATCGCCACCGTGCCCGGCGTCGGTTACCGCATCGACGCAGGAGGCGAGGGTGGATAGGGCGCGCGGGATGAGCGTCCGGCTCAGGCTCACCCTCAGCTACGCCGGATTCCTCATGCTCGCGGGCGCGTTGCTGCTCGCCGCCGTGTGGGTGTTCCTCCTGCGGTACGTGCCCGACGGCTGGCCCGCCCTTCTCTACGTGGCGCCCAACCGCATCCTCCTCCTGGGGGCCTTCGCCCCTGCGGCGGCCGCGGTGATGGCGTTCCTGCTGGTGTTCGGCCTGCTGGGAGGATGGATTCTCGCCGGCCGCATGCTCGCCCCCCTGACCCGCATCACCGACGCCACGCGCATGGCCGCGAACGGATCGCTCTCCCACCGGATCCGGTTGCCTGGCCGCGCGGACGAGTTCCGCGAACTCGCCGACGCCTTCGACGCCATGCTCGTACGGCTCGAAGCACACGTCGCCGAACAGCAGAGATTCGCAGCCAACGCCTCTCACGAACTACGCACCCCGCTGGCGATCTCGCAGTCACTTCTCGACGTGGCCCGCAATGATCCGGCACACGACCACGGCGAACTCGTCGACCGCCTTCACGCCGTCAACGCCCGGGCGATCGACCTCACCGAGGCGCTACTCGTGCTCACCCGCGCTGAGCAGAGGTCCTTCACCCGAGAACCTGTCGACCTGTCCCTACTCGTGGAAGAGGCCACGGAAACACTGCTCCCGCTCGCCGAGAAACGCGGTGTCACCATCCATACCTCCGGTGACATGACCCCGGCTGTCGGGTCGCAAGCGCTCCTGCTGCAGATGACGACGAACCTTGTGCACAACGCCGTCGTCCACAACCTGCCGGAACAGGGCACCGTGCGGGTCATGACCGGCGTCCGCCCCGGGACCGTCGTGCTCACTGTCGAAAACAGCGGCGAGAAGCTGTCCCCTCAGGTGGTCTCGACACTCACCGAACCGTTTCAGCGCGGCACCGGCAGAATACGCAACGACCACGCAGGCGTCGGCCTCGGCCTGGCAATCGTCAAGCGCATCGCCCAAGTGCACGACGGGTCCCTTACTATCGTCCCGCGCCCTGGGGGCGGACTCCGCGTCGTCGTGCAACTGCCCACCCCGCAACCGCGTGGCCCGCGCATGCCAGTATCGGAGGCTCATCGTTGGACGAGTTGAAGTTCGAGCAGGGCCTGGTGCGCGCGCTGCTGTGGGATCAGCATCCGGATCTCGCGGACCTCGAGCTGCGTGATGTCAGCGGAGGCTGGGACAACCAGCAGTGGCGCCTCGGGGAGGAGCTGGCCGTGCGCCTGCCGCGCACCGAGCGAGCGCCGGCTCTGCTGCTCACGGAGCAGACGTGGCTGCCGATGTTGGCCGAGCGCCTGCCGCTGCCGACGCCCGTCCCGGTGCGCATCGGCAAGCCTTCGAGCCTGTTCGAGCACACCTGGACGATCGCGCGCTGGGTCGAGGGCGAGCCGGCCGATCACGCGCCGATCACGCGCATCGAGGCGGCCGAGATCCTCGCTGGGTTCCTTCGTGCGCTGCATCACCAGGCGCCGGCTGACGCGCCGGCGAACCCTACGCGCGGCATCCCCCTGGCCGGATCGCACAAGGGTGTCGACGGCTGGTTCGAGGTCATTGCCGATTACGCGGACGCCGACGCCGCGCGGGAGGTGTGGCAGAAGGCCGTCGCGGCGCCCGCCTGGCAGGGCGCGCCGCTGTGGCTGCATGGCGACTTGCATCCGGCGAACGTGGTCGTCCGGGACGGGATGCTCGCCGGCGTGATCGACTTCGGCGAGATGTGCGCAGGCGATCCCGCGACCGATCTTTCAGCCGCCTGGATCCTGTTGCCCGCCGGCGCGGCGAACCGGTTCTTCGACGCCTATGAGCGCGCCGATGAAGCCACCGTCGCCAGGGCCCGAGGGTGGGCTGTCTTGCGTGCCCTGGGCCTGATCGGGATCGGCCGGAACGGGAGGCTTGGTCTGCCCGGGGGCAAACCGACCTGGGAACCGGCAGGCTACGCGACGCTTGAACGGGTCCTGGCGGCGAACTGACCGCGGCTGCGCGCCGAGGACGATGCGGCTGCGGCGGCCTTCCCTTGTCCATCGGGAAGACCGCCGCTCGGCGTGGACCGATCGTGATCGAACTCGACGTCGAGGAACACGCTAATGCTCAGCGGTCAGGTCACCGTGGGTTTCGAGATGGCTGTTCAGTTCAGCTGTTTGTGATCCGGCGCCCGTCCGGGTGGGTGTTGTCCGGGCCATGGAGGCGAGGAGGCGTAGTTTCTCGTCGCTCTCGCTGCCCTGATCGGCGTAGTAGAGGACCAGGAGCAGGTCGTCTACAGGGAGCTTGTCTCGGTGCAGGCGCAGCTCACCGACGACGGGATGGTTCACGGTAGTGGTGCCGCCCTCGAGGTTGCGGATGTCGTGGCGCGCCCAGAGGGTTCGGAAGCGCTCGCTCGACAGGGCGAGCTCGCCCACGAGTTCCACGAACCGCGGGTTGTCGATGTCGTCCCCGACGGACTTCCTGAAGGCGGCGACGAATCCTTCCGTGGAGCGCGTCCAGTGCTGCTGGAACGCCTGCTCCTCGGGATCGAGCAGCAGCGACCGCAGACGGTTGTACCCGGGCTGGAGGCGCGGAGAGAACGCGACCGCGAGCCGGTTGGACGCGAGCACGTCGAACGCGCGCCCCTCCACGAAGGCGGGAACCTGCAGGCTCGCCAGGAGCTGGTGCAACCGTGCGGGGACACGTTCGGGCTTCCTTCGCCGCTGAGGCCTTGGGCGCGCGGCGGCCAGGCCGAGAAGGTATTCCTGTTCGAGCTCGTCGAGGTGCAGGACCCGCGCGAGCGACTCGAGGACCTGCGATGAGGGATTCTTGTCGCGGCCGCGCTCCAGCCGCAGGTAGTAGTCGGCGCTGATGCCCGCGAGCATGGCGACCTCTTCACGGCGAAGCCCCGGAACGCGGCGGTTTGCACCCGGCGCGAGCCCGGCCTGCTCCGGGGTGACCAGGGCCCGCCGCGCACGCAGGTAGCCGCCGAGCAGGTTGGCGCGGTCGTCGTCGCTCATATTCGCCATCGTATTTCGGGCCCTCCCGGCTAAGGGGGCCCTGACAGGACCCCGGAAGACGGGGGCACTGCCTCCAGCCGGAGAACGGATCAACACTGAAGGTGCCGCCGTGCGCCCAGGCGGGCGGCAACGGCCGGCTTTCCCGTCCGCGTGACGCGACCGAGGGGAACCGGAACCCAGAACTTCATCGACCGCGCCCACCGGCTAGTCGCTGACCGGCGCGCCCTGAGCAGGAGCAATCAATGGACATCACCAACCGCACCGTCTTCATCGCCGGCGCCACCTCGGGAATCGGTCTCGAGCTCGCCCGCCGCTTCGCCGCGGCCGGCAGCTCCGTCGTCGTCGGCGGCCGACGAGCCGACCTGCTCGGCCAACTCGCAGCTGAGGGACTCGACACCGTTCCCATCGACGTGACCGACCAGGACAGCGTCGACCGTGCCCGCGACGCGATCCTCCGCAGCCACCCGGGCCTCGACACGATCGTGACGATGTCCGGGATCGGGATCCCTGAGGACCTGCGCGATCCCGCGCACTTCGGTGCCGCACAGCGAATGATCGACACCAACCTCCTTGGCACCATCCGCGTCATCGACGCGTTCACCCCGCACCTGGTCGGGCGCGGCGCCGGAAGCATCATCACGGTCACCTCGGGTATCGGGTTCCTGCCGTTCCCGGTCATGCCGACCTACGCAGCCTCGAAGGCCGGCGTGCACGCCTACTCCGAGGCGTTGCGCGCGCAACTGGACGGCACAGGCGTCGAGGTGTCCGAACTCGTCCCCCCGGCTGTCGCCACCACGCCGGAGCAGGCCCAGCGCAACCCCCGCGCGCTCGACCTGGCCGAGTTCGCCACCGAGGTGATGGACCTGCTCCAGACCAACCCCACTCCGCACGAGATCCTCGTTGAGGGCGTGCTGATGCACCGGTGGGCCGAGCGCGACGGCACCTATGCCGATTTGGTCGCCCAGCGGTCGCAGGCGCTCGCGATGCTCCCAAGCCGTCAGTAGGACGACAGCCGCTCGGGGCGTCGAGGCGCGGCGATCTCATCATCGGCGACGGACTCGGACAACTCGCCGGAGGCGACATCGATCGGGGAAGACGGCGACACGGGCACGGCTTTCCGATGGTCGGTCCAGGCCGACGCTTTCGATCTTGGAAAACCGTGCCCGTTTGTCAAACCAGACCGAAATCAGTTGGCGGGCCTGCCGAACCAGCGGGAGAGGTGGCCGTCCAGGTCCTGTTGATCGTCGCCGATCCAGGCGACGTGGCCGTCGGGGCGTAGCAGGACGCACGGGACATCCAGGTCCGCAGTGGGATCCGCGAGGTAATCGACCCGGTCTGACCAGCCGCCGGCGGTCAGGCGTTCGGTGCGGTCCAGCAGCAGGCCGCGGCCGCGATGCAGCAGACCGTAGAGGTGGCCCTGTTTCAGGTCGATGTCGCGCAGGCGGCGGCCGAGCAGGCCGGGGCCCTCGCCGAAGTCGTAGCGGACGCCGATCGCGGTGATCTTCTCGATGAGGTGGCGGTTCACCTCGTCGAAGTCCATCAGTTCGGTGAGCAGTCTGCGCACGGCCTGCGGGCCCGGTTCGGCGGACAGCAGTTCCGTCTGGGCGCGGGTGTTGTCCAGCACGTCCTCGGCGACCGGATGACGTTCGGCCTGGTAGGTGTCCAGGAGTGTGTCCGGCGCCCAGCCGCGGATCTGCGCGGCCAGTTTCCAGCCGAGGTTGAACGCGTCCTGAACGCCCAGGTTGAGGCCCTGGCCCCCGATGGGTGGATGGATGTGTGCCGCATCTCCGGCCAGCAGCACCCGCCCGACCCGATAACGGTCGGCCAGCCGGGTGGCATCCCCGAAGCGGGACATCCAGCGCGGGGAGTGCACGCCGAAGTCGGTTCCGGCAACGGCGCGCAACTGCTGTTGGAAGTCCTCCAGGGTGGGCGGCTGCGTCCGGTCGCCGACTCCCGCGGCGGGGACGACGACGCTGTAGACCCCTTCGCCGAAGGGCCGGAGCCAGAATCGCAGCGGGGTCTCGCGGATTCCGTTCAGCGTGGCGGCGATCTCCTCCTGGGACACGCCCACCTGCATCTCGCCCATCAGCGTGTCGTTGCGTGCGGGCTCGCCGGGGAAGCCGACGCCGAGCAGTTTGCGTACCGTGCTGCGTCCGCCGTCACAGCCGATGAGATAGCGCGTACGCAGCTGCTGCCCGTCGGCCAGCTCGACGGTCACACCCTCGTCGTCCTGTTCGAAACCGGCCACCGCGCAACCGCGCCGGACCTGCGCACCCAGTGCGATCGCATGTTCTTCCAGCAGATGTTCGACGACCGGCTGCGGGATGCCCAGCAGATAGGCGTACGCGGAATCCAGGTCTTTGGGCGCGGGTTTGTTGATGGCGGCGAAGAAACCGCCGGCCGGACGCTGTCTTCCATGCGGGAGAATGCGCTCCAGCAGTCCGCGCATCGCCATCAGCTCGAGGCTGCGGATGTGCAGGCCGACTATGCGGACGAACGACGCGGGCTCGGTCTCCTTCTCCAGGACGAGGACCCGCACGTCGTGCAGCCGCAGTTCGGCGGCCAGCGTCGCACCGGTCGGCCCGCACCCGGCAATGATCACGTCGAACATGGACGAGCGATCGGCGTCGGAGGCCGGCGACCGGAGCCCGGGGACGTCGCCCACGGTGAAGTCGCGCTCGACCGTATCGTTCGACGGCGGCTCGGCGGGGAACTGCAGAGAGTCCATGGGTGTTGCCTTTCGGGAGTGCCTTGTTGTCGAGGCGCTCCCGGCGACACCTACGTCAATCGCCGGCCGTGACGGGAAGGGGGAGCACCCACATCGATACAGCGTTCATGGGGCTCACCTCCTCGGGCGGTGTCACGGTCAACCGCAAGCTACCAGCCCGATGCGATCCCGCCCACTCCTTTTCCCGCCCCTGATCACGACTCCAAACGGGCCCGTGCGGTTGCAGGGCGAATCAGGCGTAGCGGCCCGGCTGGTCACAGTCGACGGCCTGATCCTGGCTGCCCCGAGGCGGACCGGATCTGGCGTGTAGCTCTGCGTAACGTTCGATGCTGCGGTCCTGACGGCCCTTCAGCCCCGAGAGCGTTGACGCAGGTCTCGTATTCGCGGCGGGCCTTGCGCTGTGCCGAGATGGCGGGGGAGCCGTCGAGGGGCCGGCAACGGGCGAGAAAGGTGGTCAACGAGGCGCGGACCGCCATCGCGGCGGCACGAGGCACCCGCTGCTTCGTCGAGTTGCGCCGCCGCCCGGAACCCGAGGCCGCCGGCCGGCGAGTGGTGCCGACCCCCGCGCAGCGCGGTGGTGCCGGCGGCGCGGGCCCGTCGATGTCTGAAAGATCCTGCGTGAGGTTGTGCTGGAGTGTCACCGTCCCTATCTTGGAATAGTCGTTCCAAGATAGGAGGTGGCGAGATGCCCGACGTCAAGCACTTCGATCCCGAGGTGACGTTGGATCAGGTGGTGGCCCTGTTCTGGCAGCGCGGGGCCGAGGTCACCGGCATCGCCGACGTCGTCGCGGCGACGGGGCTAAGCCGCTCCAGCCTGTATGCGACCTTCGGCGGCAAGGCGCAACTGCAGGCCGCCGCGCTGGGCCGCTACCTGGAGCGGCAGTCGCGGCCGGTGTTCGAGGCTTTGGCCGCCGACGGTCGCGGCCTGCCGGCCATCGCCGCGTTCTTCGAGCGGCTGGTGGCGGCCCGATGTTCGGGCGTGCACGCTCGCTGGGGCTGCCTGGTCACCAACACCCACGCCACGGCGAACGGTGGCCTGTCGGAGATCCGGGAGGTTCTGGAGCGCCACCACGATGCGCTGCGGGCCGCGATGCGCGCCGCGCTGGAGGCCGCGCGTACGAAGGGCCAGCTCCGGGCCGGTCTGGATGTGGGGGCAGCAGCCGAAGCGCTGACCCTGCAGGCCTATGCGGTCAACCTGCGCTCGCGGGCCGGTGCCGAGGCGGGCGTCCTGCTGGCGGGCGTGCGCGCCGTTCTTGATGGTTTTGCCACTACCGGGGAGAGATGATGAGCGGTTTCCGCACCTACGACGAGAGCGACGCGCCCGAGGGGGCCCGGCCGATGCTGGAGGCGGCCAAGAAGCGGATGGGGTTCGTGACCACGCTGAACGGGGTGATGGCCGAGTCGCCGGAGCTGCTGGCCGGTTACAACGCGCTGGCCGAGCAGTTCGGCAAGTCGTCGCTGCCGGCGGCGGCCAAGCAGGTGGTGCTGATCACGGCCAGCGTGGCCAACGGCTGTGAATACTGCGTGGCCGCGCACTCCACCCTGGCGCTGCGCGCCCGGGTGCCGGCCGAGGTGGTCGAGGCCCTGCGTGCGGGCCGGCCGCTTGCCGACGAGGCGCTGGAGGCGGTGCGCCGCCTGACCCGTGCGATGGTGGTGCAGCGCGGCTGGGTGGACGAGGCCGAGATCGAGGCGTTCCTGGCCGCCGGGCACACCCGTCGCCAGGTGCTGGACATCGTGCTCGGAGTGGGGATGAAGACGCTGTCGAACTACACCAACCACATCGCCTGCACGCCGCTGGATCCGGCCTGGGCCGGCCAGGAGTGGAAGCGGGAGACGAACGCTACGCGGGCGGGGTGAGCCTCGGGCCGACGAACTTCCAGCCCCGCTTGCGCAGATCCTTTGACAGCGCGACCGAGGCCGGGGACGTCGAGCGGGTCCGCGGTTCGGGTAGCTCGCTGCCGTCGGGCGGCGTCCCGGAAAGTTTTTCAAAGAAGTCTCGGGAGGCGGTGTCGGATCGGGGCGGTGGTGTTCGTAGCAGGGGTGAGACCGCCCGCAAGGGGGCGGCGCCACGGCAGAGGAACCGCGATCATGAAGCTGACGACCATGACTCAGGTCACCATCGATGGAGTGATGCAGGGAAACGGCGGCGCGTCGGATGAGGACCGCAGGAACGGATTCGAGCGCGGCGGATGGGCTCTGGGCAAGGGCGACAACGAGACGCACGCGTTCATCAACCAGACCTACCAGCGCGCCGACGCGTTCCTGCTCGGCCGGCGGACCTACGAGCTGTTCGCCGGCTCGTGGGGGTCCTGGACGGTCCAGGATGTCCCGGGCTGGGAGCCTGTCGCGCGAGCGTTGAACACACGGCCCAAGTACGTGGCATCGAGCACACTCGCCGATCCGGCGTGGTCGGGCACCACCGTCCTGTCCGACGACCTTGTGACCGCCGTCGCGGACCTGAAGGCCAAGCCGGGCGGTGAGCTGCAGGTGCACGGCAGTGGCACCCTGACCCGGTGGCTGCTGGAGAACGGTCTGGTCGACGAGATGACTCTGATCGTGATCCCGGTGATCCTCGGCCAGGGCGCGAGACTGTTCCCGGAAACCGGCCCGGATCTCGCGCTCGACCTGGTCGAGTCGCGCGTCGACTCGAAGGGCGTGACGATCCAGGTCTACCGGCCGGCCGGGCGCCCGCAGTATGCAACAGCTTGAAGTGCCCGAACCGCCGAACCACGCTGTCTTGACACCACAGGAGAGGATCTCCAGATGCAGTACCTGGTTTCCGTGATCCACGATCAGGCCGGCCTCGCCACCCCGGACGAGGATGCTGCGATCGACGTGTTCAACGATCGGCTCCAGGCCGAGGGCCACTGGGTTTTCGCCGGCGGCCTCGCCTCGCCCGACACGGCCACCGTCATCGACAACCGGGGTGGGGAGGCGATGTTCGCCGACGGGCCCTTCCTGGAGTCGAAGGAGTACCTCGCCGGCTTCTGGATCATCGAGGCAGCCGACCTCGACGTGGCGCTCAAGCTGGCAGCCGAGGGGTCGAAGGCCTGCAATCGGAAAGTCGAGGTGCGGCCGTTCCTGTGAACAGGATCGACGTCCGTGAGGCGATCACCCAGGCTCACCATGAGGAGTGGGCACGGGTGGTCGCCTCCCTGACCAGGCGCTTCGGTGACCTCGACATCGCCGAGGAGGCGGCGGCCGAGGCGTTCGCAACCGCCGTCGAGCGGTGGCGGGCCGACGGCGTACCCCCCAACCCGGGCGCCTGGCTGACCACCACCGCGAACCGCAAAGCCATCGACCGGATCCGGCGCGAGAACAAACGCGACGACAAGCACAAGGAGGCTCAGATGCTGCACGACAACATCCCGCCCGAGCCTCTCGGCGCCATCGACGACGACCGGCTCCGGCTGATCTTCACCTGCTGTCACCCGGCGCTGGCGATGGAAGCGCGCGTGGCATTGACGCTGCGTATGGTCGCCGGCCTGACCATGCCCGAGATCGCCCGCGCCTTCCTGGTGGCCGAGAGCGCCATGGGGCAGCGCATCACCCGCGCGAAGGCAAAGATCAAAGCGGCTCGCATCCCCTATCGGATGCCGTCCGCCGACGATCTGCCGGCTCGTATCGCCGGCGTCCTGGCCGTCCTGTTCCTCGTCTTCAACGAGGGCTACCTGGCCAGCGGCCCCGACACCGATCCCGTACGACACGAGCTGACCATCGAGGCGATCCGGCTCACCCGCCTGATCCGTGCCCTCCTGCCGGACGACGGTGAGGTCGCCGGCCTGCTGGCGCTGATGCTGCTCATCGAGGCCCGCCGCCCCGCCCGGGTCTCGGCCAGCGGCGAACTGGTCCCCCTAGCGGAGCAGGACCGCGGCGCCTGGGACATGGAACTGATCGCCGAGGGTCATCGGCTGGTGCGCGAGCGCCTGGCCGCTGCCGCTGCCGGGGTGGCTCCGGGTCGCTACCAGATCCTCGCGGCGATCAACGCGGTGCACACCTCCGCCCGCGACATGCGCGACACCGACTGGTCGCAGGTCCTCGCCCTCTACGACCAGCTCGTCCGCCTCGACTCCTCGCCGATCATCGCCCTCAACCGGGCCATCGCGGTCGCCGAGCTCGACGGGCCGGAGGTGGCACTGGCGGCCCTCGACCGTCTTGAGCACAAGTTGGCCGGCTATCACGCCTACCACGCCACCCGCGCCGACCTGCTGCGCCGGCTGGGCCACAGCCGGCAGTCGCGCGCGGCCTACGACCGGGCCATCGACCTGGCAGGCAACACCGCCGAGACCGCCTACCTGACCCGCCGCCGCGACCAACTGCGGTAGCGCCCACGGACGCATCTCGCACGGGAGGCCCGGTGATGTTCTGTA
The DNA here is from genome assembly GCF_006334915.2 of Microbispora catharanthi. Taxonomy (GTDB): domain Bacteria; phylum Actinomycetota; class Actinomycetes; order Streptosporangiales; family Streptosporangiaceae; genus Microbispora; species Microbispora catharanthi. Next base: position 615,270 of record NZ_VDMA02000001.1, on the reverse strand, counting down.
AGGCGGTCCCCTTACGGAACATCTGCCGGCCACGCCAGCAAGCGGCCCTGCGACCAGCAGCGGCCAATGGCCTCGGCGGGCAGAGCCGACCGGTCGAACACCGCCAGGCCGATGGGAGGCACGCTGCAGACCGTCACAGTTCTGGCTCTGCAGGCGCCGCGTCAGCTCGGGCGGCGTGCCGCTGCCCGGCCCTTCGCAGCCGGCTGCGGCTGGCCTCCTCGGCGAGCGGAAAGCCCCGCCGGGCTCATCCGAACGATGTCGACGTCGATCCCCCCGTTCGCGGGCCACTGGTGGCATGCACGGACGGTCGCAACAAAGACTCAGCCTGCTTCGGGCGTGAGTGAGTAGTGGAGGTGCAGGAGATCCCGGCACCAGGACGCGTACACCCTCACCACGTGATCACCCCAGTCCCTGCGAAACAGCTGCACCCGCCGAAGAGAGTCGCACCCTTGTCATGGTTCGTAGGTATCGGGCTTAGCCGTCTGGGCCGGTTTGGATCGCAGACCGTCGACGATGATGGCAGCAACCTGCGCGCCTATCTCGTCAGCTGTCAAGCCTCTCGCAGACGGGTCGCGGGCGAGGCGCAGGCTTGCGGAAAGCGCTCCGAACAACGCGTGACGCAGGACGTCTGACGTGACGTCGGCGCGTATCACGCCCTGCGCCTGGCCGCGGGCGATCAACTCGTCGACGCGGTCGACCAGGGAAGCGGTGTCGTGGGCATGCGCGCTCTGCAGCACGGTCGGGTAATCCGCACCGATCCGCGCCAGCGCGCGGATGAGACGGCCGAGGGTCGACGCCGTGTCTTCGCCGGCCGCACCCGCCTCATCCAGCGCCGTGGCGAACTCGCCGATCGCCTCCTGAGCGATCGCATCGATCAGCGCCTCCCGAGTCGGATAGCGGCGATAGACCGTCGGCCGGGCGAGTTGCGCCTCGTCCGCGATGCGCTGGATGCTCGCCGCCGGGTCGTCGGCCAGCAGACGGGCTGCGGCCAGCAGGATCCGCTTCTGGTTGCGCCGGGCATCGACCCGCAACTCGGAGGACGGTTCGTCGAACTGCCCCGCCATCTTCAATTGATACATCTCCGTCTCAGTTGATACATTCTTGTATCACTTAATGCTGCGTCCTGGTCACGAACGGAGACCTGCCATGTCCACCCTCACCGTCAACCGATCCGATCTCACTGGACAGGAGCTCGCCGACCTCCTGCGCTCTCGTCTGGGCCCGGGATACAACGTACTCCCGGGCCTGCGCACAAGCCGCAAGCCGCTGGCCAAGCCACGACCCGCCACAGCCGACACGGTTCTGGTGGGCCGGGGTTCCAATAGGCTGTTCTGCGCCCACGTCACCATCGCCCACCGCGCAGGGCGGGTCGAGCTCGAGATCACCCCGGGTGGCCTCGGGTGGGAGACTGCGGTGAACAGCCTCCGACTCGTCCGAAAGATCCGTCGGCTCCTCTCTGAGATGTCTGAAACACCCGGGCGGTGACCTGCCAGACCCGAAGAGGCCCGGATCGGCGATGTCCGCGGGCCTCTTCACGCAGCCGCCGCGCACATCGCGCTGTACGAGGACGGCGGTCGGGGCAGCGGCCATCACGACCGCACTGGCCCAGCCGCGCCGAGACATCGCCGCCCGGGCGAACCGGCCCGCCACCAACTGCATCAACTCATCGAACTGCGCCCGCCACCAGCGCTGGTCGCCCCTACTGGCGCCGACACGGACGGGACCGGACCGATTCGACCTGAGTTCCACCTGCGTGACTCCTGTTGCTGGGGGCGTTGGATTGATGACGCGTCGCTCATATGGCCGGTTTCTCAGCGTTCCTGCATGTCCGGCTGGCTCCCATCCTGTGCGATACAAATCCGGACAATGCTTCCCGGGTGCACGGAGTTCGCATGGCAAAAATGGGAAGCGGCGAGGCGCAGGAGATGGCTAGGCTTCCTGGTGTTCCAGGTGCGAAGGCTCCGGCTACTTCTTTGGGTGAAACTACGCCGGTCGCCGTCCCCGACCTCTGGAGCGCACAACTTGATATGCACCTCCCGGTGCGAAGGCAACGGCTACTTCCTCTTCCAAAGGAGCAACGCGGGTTCGAATCCCGCCGCCGACTCGTTCGGCGTCGTCTAGTGGCCTAAGACGCTTACGTACCCCGTCGCCGAATTTGATCTCGGGGGGCACAACTTCATATGCACCTCCCGGTGCGCCGACAGCGGTTACTTCGAGGTTCGATTCCTTTCAGCCCCCGTCTGGGGCTGTCGCCCGATTGGCGGGCAAGCCGCAGTCACCTTGATCTCGGGGGGAACACAACTTCAGAGCGTGCTCGGTGCGCAGGCGAGGCCTACTTCCACTGTTAATGGGGTTGTCACTGGTTCGAGTCCAGTCGGGGGCTTCGGTCTCCGTAGCTCAGTTGGCAGAGCACCACGTGGCTTCACCGACTTGATCTCGGGCACGGTCTCTGGACGCGGGCTCCTCCCATCGCGGAAGGGGCCCGTTTTCATGTCCAAGTTCAACCGTGGCACGACCCAGGCCGCGACCGACAGCCCGGTCACCACCGAGGCGAAGCCGACCGGCCGCACGCACGAGGGCGCGCCCGGCTACATCCGCGACGCCAAGTCCGAGCTGTTCCTCCTCGCCGTCTCGAACATGGTGGGCGAGGACACCTTCTATGAGAAGGCCGGCGATCGCGACGGGCGCTTCCGCGCCCTCGTCCACCAGGTGGCCGTCGAGGACGGGGACTGGATGGCCCGGTTCCTGCCCTGGCTGCGCGGCGAGGCGAACATGCGGTCCGCGCCGGTCGTGGCCGCATTGGAGGCCGTACGGGCCCGCCTGGCGGCTGGACTGCAGGGCGGCAACCGCGAGCTGGTCGCCTCCGTGCTGCAGCGTGCCGACGAGCCGGGGGAGGCACTTGCGTACTGGACGTCGCGGTATGGCCGGGCCGTCCCGAAGCCGGTGAAGCGCGGCATCGCCGACGCCGTTCAGCGGCTCTACACGGAGCGGTCCCTGGCGAAGTACGACAGCGACGCCCGCGGCTTCCGCTTCGGCGACGTCATCGATCTCGTCCACCCCGCCCCGGCCGGCGACAAGCGGCTGTGGCAGGGCGACCTGTTCGCTCACGCGCTCGACCGGCGTCACGGCCGGGACAAGCCGGTCCCGCAGTCGCTGCGCATGCTGCGCGACCGGGCCGAGCTGCTCTCTATCCCGGTTGGGGAGCGACGCTCCGTGCTGGCCGACCCGCGCCGCCTGGCTGCCGCGGGCATCACCTGGGAGGCGCTCGCCGGCTGGCTGCAGAGCCCGATGGACGCCCAGGCCTGGGCGGCGGTCATTCCCTCCATGGGGTACATGGCGCTGCTTCGGAACCTGCGCAACTTCGATGAGGCCGGCATCACTGACGAGCTCGCGGGTCAGATCATCGACAAGCTGACCAACCCGGAGGAGGTCGCGCGGTCGCGGCAGCTGCCGTTCCGCTTCTACTCGGCGTACCGGACGGCGCCGTCGCTGCGGTGGGGCCACGCGCTGGACACGGCGCTGACCCTGGCCACCCGGAACGTGCCCTCATTCCCGGGGCGGACGCTCGTGCTCGTCGACACGTCGGCGTCGATGTCGTCCGGCGCGGTCTCCGCGCGGTCGACGGTCACGCCGGTCCAGGCCGCTGCGCTGTTCGGCGTCACCTTGGCGGCGCGCGGCGACCAGGTGGACCTCGTGGGCTTCGCAGACGGCACGTTCCGGCACGAGATCCGGCCGGGAGCGTCGGTGCTGCGCGAGGTCGAGCGCTTCTGCGGACGGATCGGCGAGGTCGGCCACGGCACGCAAGTCGCCGACGCGCTGTGCAGGTCCTGGAAGGGGCACGACCGGGCGGTGATCCTCTCAGACATGCAGACCATGACGGGCTACTACGCGAGCGGGGTCACGACCGCGGTCCCGGCGCATGTGCCGCTGTACGGGTTCAACCTCGTCGGATACAAGGCGGCGGCGATGCCGACCGGCTCGGGCAACCGCCATGAGTTCGGCGGGTTCTCCGACGCGTGCTTCCGGCTGATCCCGCTGCTGGAGGCGGGCCGTCACGCTGGCTGGCCGTTCTGACAATGAGGCCGCCTCGCCTGCCATGCGGTCAGGCGAGGCGGCCGTGAGGGGAGGACATGACGAACCCGATCTACGGCAACCCGTCGCAGCCGAGCGCGGCGAGCCTGTACGGTTCCTCGCCGACGCCGTCGAGGTCCTCCGCCCGAACGGCAGCGTCGTCCGCATGGACCGCGTGGCCCTGGCCGACGTCGCCATCCGCGCCGAGCGCGTGCTCGGCGAGCTCCGGCGCGAGAACCAGCGCCTCCGCGAGCGCGTCGATGCCCTGGAGACGAAAGCGACGAACTGCGTGACAAGGCCGACGAACGGCCTTGGACACTGGTGGACGACGGTGGGTGGTTACCGCATGCAGAGGGCGCGGGCCCACTTCGAACGCCTGCCGCCGATGCCGGATCGCGCTACCGTGCGCGTATGGAGGACGACGCCGCCCCGCCTCTAGCGAACCGATGGGCTGACGCCGTCGGCGAAGGTGGGCACTTGGCCGACAGGGAGATCTGCCGGTGTTTCGATCAGTACGAGGTACGTCCACCGCACGAGGTGCGCTTCCACGGACAGCGTCAGGACACTGCATCTTCTGGGTGGCAACACCTGCTTGAGCTCGTGGAAGAAGCGGCGGCTGACGGCCGAGAGGTATTCCGACCCCTGCTTGAGCTCAGCCCGGCCGAACGGCGTCAGATCATCACACTGCCACCGACCATTGCCAAGCTCGTTGAGGTTAAGCATCTGGTCCTCTATGGCAGCAACCTGCTGCGGATCCCGCCGGAGATCGGCGCGATGACCAACGTGCAGGAGTTCACCCCCTACACGTCGCATCGCCTGCACTGGTTCCCCTACGAGCTAGCCCGGTGCCGACAGCTGAAGGCCAGCACGGTCAGCACTCGTTCGCTGTACGGTAACGCCAAGATTCGACCGCCGTTTCCTTCGCTGCAGCCGGGCAGAGCATCAACCCGGGATCTCGATCTCATGGGCCTCGACCCCGCGGTGTGGGGGACCGACGTGATTCAGGCATGCAGTGTCTGCGACCGGTCGATCGCCGACGCCGGCCTCTACCAAGTATGGATCTCTCTGCGGGTCGGCACCGACACTCTTCCTCTCTTGGTCAACGCCTGTTCGCTGGACTGCATCGACGCGCTTCCTACTCCTTCAGAGGGCTATGTGCCAACGCCGCATACTGGTGGGGTGGGCATTGTTCAGCCCCCCGCCGACTACGCGTAGCAGGTCGGGGCACATTGGGGGCACATGGCTCCGAGAAGCGCCGGCAAGCGATGGCAGCAGATGGAAGCGGGCCAGGCCCCTGATCCATCCGTGCCCGGAGGCGCTCAGGTGAGCCGGGCCCACCCCCTGAGGGTGTCCGTGGCCTCGGCGAAGTCGCGAGAGGACAGGTGACTGATGCTCGCGCCGTGGTTGGCGCGCGGGGCGACGAACACATGGCAGTCCGTCCCCTTCGGCGTGAACCGCTCGGCACTCCAGGGATCCCGCCCGCCGTAGACGAACATCATCCGGCTCGCCTGCCGGGTCACCCACGCGTCCACGTCCCGCATGGCCCTGCCGTCGAAGCGGGAGCGGAGGGACGCGGGCAGCACCGAGTTCGGCTGGTAGAGCCCCGGATACCGGGTCAGGCCCTTGAGGTGGGCGAAGCTCAGGGACGCCCAGCCGAGCTGGGTGGCCGCCTGGTAGTAGTAGGGCAGGTACGGCTCGATGCCCTGATCGGTGTACTGCTTCCAGGTCTGGATCTTGTCCACCCATCGGAAGATGGCGGCGTCGGAAGCCTTCTCACCGGGGATGCCCTTGCAGTCCTGCTGCCGGAAGTACTGCCAGAACGTCCAGGCGGAGTCGAGCACGCTCATCTCGAAGGAGCGGTCGGCCGTGCCGATGGTGCGGCGGAAGGTGAGGCCCTCGCGCCTGGCCATGGCCGTAAGCCGGGGCACCAGGCTCTTGCGGCGCTTGAGCGCCTCCCGCTGCACCGTACGCAGGGCGGCCCGGCACGAGGGCGTGCCCACGGTCGTGAAGAACCGCTCGTAGACGCGGTCGTCGGCGTGGACCGCGTCGTTGGGCGCGACATAGGCCACGACCCCGTCGAGGTCGCCCGGATAGAACCGGTGGTGGTAGACGGCGGTCATGCCGCCCTTGCTGGCTCCGGTGCCGATCCAGGCGCCGCCATAGACCTGCTTGAGCGCCTCGACGATCGCGTGCTCGTCGCTCGCCTCCTGCCAGATGTCGAGCTTCGCCCAATCCTTCCGCTTAGGAAGCGAGGTGCCGAAGAAACGGTGCTCGACGGAGAGCTGGTTGGCGTCGAGCACATAGGTGGGCTCCTGGAGCCACACCTTCTCCGGCATCAAGTATCCGCTGGTGTAGAGGACCACGGGCCGGTCCACCGACCGGTGCGAGAGAGTGAGCCGCTGCTGGAACGTGCCGCCGCGCGGGTTCCGGTGGTCCACTGGCTGGGTGAAGGTGAGGGTGTAGTCCTTGTAGCCCTTCGCCCGCCCCTTCTTCACCGACACCACCCGGAGACCGGGGACGGCCCTGAGCCGCGCCAGGAGGTCGTCCTTCGCGATCCCGGCCGTGGAGGCCGCGGATTTCGCCAGGACCGTCCCGGCGCCGGTCGCCGGGGCGGCCGCCGCGGGGACCGCGACCAGGAGGGACGACGTCAGCGCCGCCGAGAACAACGCCAGGGGCCCCCGCGTCCGCCGGACCGGACTCTTCAGCCGCGCGTACCGGCGACCCGCCATGCCGTTTCCTCCCATGTCGACGTAGATCCACAACAGTGATCGGAAAGACTCTGTCGTATCGGTATATGTCGACACAACCGCAAAAGGGATCCGGCTCACGGCCGCCCGTGTCGCCCCAGACCGGGCAGAGGTTGTCGGTGGCGTAGTGCAGCATCGGATCACCGAGCTGTCCACGGAATGGGAGATCGCGGTGGCGCCGACGAACCGGCAGGTGGCCGAGCATGCCTTTCTCAAGGGCATGTACGAGGACGAGTACTTTCCCGATCACGTCGTCGACAAAGGGAAAGCCATCCTGTTGCGGCTCTGCGAGCGGATCGAGGCCGAGCGGCCGCCGCACCTGGCGGCGCTGTACGTGCTCACGGAGGCCGCGACGGAGGAGTTCAACGCGCTGGAGGCGGAGTTCGAGGCGGCCGGCAGTGAGATCGAGACTTTCGCACGAGAGGCGATCGCCGAAGACTTCTGGTTCGTGGCGTCGGCATACGGGTTCGCGGAGGCGGACGCGGAGGAGTTGATCGCCGGCCGGGAATGGTGAGCCGAGTCCCATAAGCCGCAGAGGCGGGGCCGGGGGTACGTCGTGACCGCTCCGCGATGGTCCCCGCCTACCAGACCACTTTCGCTCTGATGAGGGCCGGATGATGGAGTGGCATATGTGACGATATTTAGCTATTCGCGGGAATTCTCCTGAAAGGCTCCACCACTTGCGCGAATGCCTTGGTGAACTCGACGAACTGGAGCGCAGCATCAAGCAGGGCATCGACAGCATGTGCGGCAAGCTGTATCGGGCCATCGACTGGCAGCTGAAAGGCGGGCGAGGCGGGGTTCGCCCGCGAACAGGACGCGGTAGACCCGCGTGTCGTGGAACCCCCGGCATCGGGGCCGACGAGGCGTGCCTCGGCAAGTCGGTGTGCCCGGCCCGCTACGACTACTCGGGCTCCTTCGCCAAGGTCGAGGAATAACGGCGACGCGGCGTCGTCTACCTGCATGCCGTGATCCGCCCCTTCCCTGGGCGGATCACGGCTCGTCGACCTTCTCGGACTTCGCGGGCTCGGCCCCGGGTCAGCGGGCGGGGCGGGGCAGCGCCTGGACCAGCGCGGCGACGGCGGCGGCCAGACCGACCAGGAGCGCCAGGCCGAGAGCGAAGGCGTGCGGGTAGTGGGCGGGGGCGGGAGCGCCAAGGGCGCCGTAGAAGACAATCCCGACCAGCGCCACCCCGATCGCGCCGCCCGCCTGCTGGGCCGTGCTCAGGACGCCCGAGGCCGCGGCGGCGTGCCGGGGATCGGTTCCCGCCAGGACGATCGCGGGCAGCGGGGCCATGATCAAGCCCATTCCCGCACCGGCGACGAGCAGGCCCGGGATGATCCACGCGACGGGACGCCCGGTGCCCAGGGCCGAGGCCGTCTCGGCCAGGGCCGCGTACCCGAGGGCGACGACCAGGGCTCCCAGGGTGACGACCTGGCGGCCGAGCCGGGCCGCGACCCGGCCGGACATGGCCGAGGAGACGAAGTAGCCGAGGCCCAGAGGAAGGAAGATCAGGCCGGAGCCGAGAGCGTCAAGGCCGCGACCTTCCTGGAGGTAGAGCGCCAGGACCAGGAAGAACGAGCCCGTCGTCATCGAATAGATCAGGCTGACGACCACGCCCGCGGAGAACGAGCGGTGCCGGAACAACGCCGGGTCGATCAGGGGCGCGGCCGTCCTGCGCTGGTGCAGGGCGAAGGCGGCCAGGAGGGCGACGGCGGCGGCCAGGCAGAGCCACGTCCAGGCCGGCCAGCCCTGCTGCTGGCCCTGGACGAGCGGGTACACGATGGCCACCAGGCCCAGGCAGACCAGCGCGGCCCCGGTCAGGTCCAGACGGGCCCCGGTGGCCCGTGATTCGGGGATCAGCCGCCGGGTCAGCAGCAGTGTGACCGCGCCCACCGGGACGTTGATCAGGAAGATAGTGCGCCAGCCGAGGCCGGCGATGTCGGCCCTGATGAGCGCGCCGCCGATGAGCTGCCCGAACACGCCGCCGAAGCCGAGGGCCATGCCGTAGGCGTTGAACGCCTTGGTGCGGTGCTCTCCGGTGTAGAGGGTGTTGATGAGGGCGAGGACCTGCGGCATCAGCAGAGCCGCCCCGGCGCCCTGGGCGATCCGGGCGCCGATGAGGAACCCGGCGGTCGGGGCCTCGCCGCAGGCCGCCGAGGCCAGGGTGAAGACGGCCAGGCCGATCGAGAAGAGCCGCCGGCGCCCGTACAGGTCACCCAACCGTCCGCCGAGGACGAGCCCGGAGGCCAGGGCGACGCCGAATCCGGCGACGATGAACTGGATCGCCGACGGGCCGGCGTTCAGCTCGCGCTGTGTCGCGGGGATCGCGACGTTGACGATGAAGAAGTCGAGGGTGGTGATGAAGACACCGGTGAGGAGCACCAGCAGGCTTCCCCACCCGGCGCTGCCGCCGGTCGCCGCAACCCGCGTGGACCGCGGTGACGTGATGGTCGTCAATGTTCTCCTCCTGCTCGCGCCGTTCCACGCTCAGCTTCGCGGTGGGTACGGCATCACGGCGATTACGCCTGAGGTCATGAAGCCCGTGCGGATGCAGGCGGGGACTGCCCGAGGCGTGCGGCCCGCGCGGGTGGCGCGGGCCGCGCTCCGGGGTCAGATCCCGGCCGGCACCTTGTCGAGGAACCCGTACACCTTTCCGATGCGTCCGTCGGCGGTGAGGACCGCGACGTCGAAGCCCACGACGAGGGCCTCGTGGCCGGCCGGCCCGAGTTCCCACCCGAAGCGGGCGATGTCGTGGTGGGCGTCCACCGGGCCGACCAGGGTGAAGGTGAGGCCCGGGAACTGGCCCTGCACGGCGGCGATGGTGGCGTCGATCTCCGCGCGGCCCTCGGCGACCGCGATCGGGTCGGTGTAGGCGCCGTCTTCGGCCCAGATCTCGTCGATCGCCGCGCGGCGGGCGGCCGGGTCGGTCTCGTTCCATGTGGCGATGTAGCGGGCGACGAGGTCGTTGACGTCGGACATGAGTTCCTCCGTTGTTCGTGCTTCGTGTCGATGCAGGTCACGAAGGTACGGAGAATCACCGGACGAGGAATCCGTCGTGCTTAGGCAACCGTGATCGCTGTGACCGGATTCGTATAGGTAACTTGTCCTCCATGCTGCACGGACGGGAACCGGAGATATCGGCCATCGATCGGCTTCTCGCCGAGGTTCGCGCGGGAAGCAGCGGCGCACTGGTCGTGCGCGGTGAACCGGGCATCGGCAAGACGGCGCTGCTGGAGTACGCGGCGGCGCACGGCGGCGACCTCCAGATCATGCGGAGCGTCGGCGTGCGGTCCGAGAGCGATCTGGCGTTCGCCGGGCTCCACCTGCTGATCCGTCCCGTCCTCGACCGGATCGCGGCGCTGCCCGAACCGCAGCGGCAGGCCCTCGAGGGAGCCTTCGGCCTGGCCGACGCGCGGGGCGCCGACCGCCTGCTCGTCGGCCTCGGCGTGCTCTCCCTCCTGGCCGAGGCCGCCGAGGACGGGCCGGTCCTCTGCCTGGTGGACGACGCGCACTGGCTGGACCGCTCCTCGCTGGACGCGCTGACCTTCGCCGCGCGGCGGCTCGGCGCCGAGAGCGTCGCGCTGATCATGGCCACCCGCGGCGACCACATGCCCGGCCTGCCGGAGATCAGGTTGCGGGGGCTGAGCGCGGCCGCCGCGGCGGCCGTACTGGAGGACGCGGTGCTGACCCCGGCCCTGCGTTACCGCGTGCTCGCCGAGGCGCAGGGCAACCCGCTGGCGCTGATCGAGCTGCCCGCCGCGCTGAGCGGCGACGCCTCGCCGTCGCGGCCCGGCGGCCTTCCACTGACCAGCAGGCTGCGGGCGGCGTTCGCCGGACAGGTCGACCACCTGCCCGAGGCGACCCAGACCCTGCTGCTGGTCGCGGCCATGACCGACCGGCTCGGCGAGGTGCTGGCGGCGGGAGAGCGGTTCGGCTTCGGCGCCGACGCCCTGCTGCCGGCCGAGAAGGCCGGGCTCGTGGCGGTCGACGAGCGGGCGGTCACCTTCCGCCATCCGCTGATCCGGGAGGCGGTCTACCAGCGCGCGCCGGTGGGCCTCCGCCTCGCCGTCCACGCCGCGCTCGCCGACGTCCTGTCCGGTGACCACAACGCCGACCGCCGGGCATGGCACCGGGCTGCGGCGGCCGTCGGGCCGGATGAGGAGACCGCGGCGGAGCTGGAGCGCACCGCTCTGCGTGCCGCCGACCGCCGCGGCTACGCGGCCGCGGCGGCCGCGTACGAACGCGCCGCGGCGCTCACCGACGACGCCGGCGCCCGGGGAAGACGGCTCGCCTTGGCCGCCGAGGCCGCCACCGAGGCCGGCGAGCTCGACCGGGCGGGGGCGCTGGCCGGGGAGGCGGCCGAGCACCTCACCGACCCGCTGCTGAAGGCGAGGCTCCTCCACGTCCGGTCCACCGCCGACTTCTGGCGCGGGCGGTACGGCGAGGCCCACCGGCTGGTGCTGTCGGCCGCCGACCTCGTCCGCGAGATCGCCCCGGCTCAGGCCGTGCGCATGCTGACGCAGGCATTCCACACCGGGTGGTACGTCGGCGAACCCGAACTCAAGGACGTGGCGCGGCTGAGCCGCATCCCGATCCCGACCGGTGATCCGATGGGCGCCGTCGCCCGGGTGCAGGCCGGGGCGTTCGCCCGGCTGGTCGACGGGACCGCCGCGGGCCTGCCCCCGCTCGGCGATGCCGTCGCCGACGCGCGGGCCCTGCTGACGAGCAATCATCCTCGCGAGCAGGTGCTGCTGGCGGGGGCCCCGCTTGTCATCGGGGCGGACGTCCACACCCTGGAGATCACCACGCGCCTGGCGGAGGAGTGCCGGGCGCGGGGACGCATCGGCATCCTGCCGACGGTGCTGTTCTTCCTGGCGGAGGCGGAGCTCTTCCACGAGGGGCGCCACCACGACGCGCTGACCACGGTGTCCTCGGCGCTGCGCATCGCCGAGGACACCGGCCAGCACCAGTGGGTCATCCAGCTGAAGAGTGTCCTGGCCTATCTGGCCGCCCTCGCCGGTGACGAGGAGGGGTGCCGCCGGCTCTGCGACGAGGCGGTAGGCGGAGCGGTCGTCCCGATGCAGGGGGCGCTGTGGGTCGACTGGGCGCGTGGCGTGCTCGACCTCGGGTGCGGGCGGGTCGAGGCCGCCCTGACCCGGCTGGAGGCCCTCGCCCAGGGACCGGGCTGGTACCACATCTCCGCCATGCGTTGCGTGCCCGACCTGGTCGAGGCCGCCGTGCGTCACGGCAAGCCCGCGCGCGCCCGGCCCGCCTTCGCCCGCTACGAGCGCTGGGCGCTGCTCTCCGAGCAGCCCCTGCCCCAGGCGCTGGCGGACCGGTGCCGCGCACTCCTGGGCGCGGAGGACGAGGTCGAGGACCGTTACCTGGCCGCGCTGAGCCACCGCGGCCAGCCGTTCGAGCACGCCCGCACGTCTTTGCTGTACGGCGAGTGGCTGCGCCGGTCCCGTCGGAAGGCGGCGGCGGGCGGCCACCTGCGTGAGGCGCTGGAGACGTTCGAGAGGCTGGGCGCGCGCCCCTGGGCCGACCGTGCCACGGCGGAGCTGGAGGCGACCGGCACGAGGGCCCCGAAGCTCCGCGCCAGGGGGATCCTGGCCGACCTCACGCCGCAGGAACTGCAGATCGTACGCCTGGCGGCCCAAGGCCTGTCGAACAAGGACATCGCCGCCCAGCTGATCCTCAGCCCACGCACCGTCGGCTACCACCTGTACAAGGCCTACCCCAAGCTCGGTGTCGCCTCCCGCGCCGAGCTCGCCGCCCTCGACCTGAGCGATCCCGCCTGAGCCGACATGTCTCACCGGACGGGGCCGTCGCCTCATCGGCGGGGAGCCACCTGTGCGTGCGCCAGAGAGATCGTCGAATTCCCCGGTCAGGGGGTGGCCAGTGCTTCGGTCGGGGACAGCCGGGCCGCGCGGATCGCGGGGTACAGCCCGGCGACGCCGCCGATGAGCGTGGTGGCGGCGAGCGCCCCCGCTGTCGCCCAGACCGGCACGACTGTCGGCCAGCTCTGGTGGGCGGTGTACGCCGCGGTGACCGTGATGCCCAGCAGCACCCCGCCGACTCCGCCGAGCACCGACAGCAGCAGCGACTCAGCCAGGAACTGCACCCGGATCTGCCCCCGGGTCGCGCCGAGCGAGCGGCGCAGACCGATCTCGGCCCGGCGCTCCAGCACCGAGATCACCATCGTGTTGGCCACCCCGATACCGCCCACCAGCAGCGCCACCGCGCCCAGGCCCAGCAACAGCCCTTTCAGGGCGGTGTCGGCCGCCTGCCGCGCGGCCAGCGCGTCCGAGGGACGGGACACCGCGACGTCACCCGGTGACTCCGGGTCGGCGGTGGCGGCGAGCACGGCGTGAACCGCCTCGACCTGGCTGTCCCGCGATCTGGTGTAGACGGTCGTCGCACGCCCGTCGAAGCGGAACAGGTCCGCCGCGACGTTCCAGCCGATCAGGACGGCCGTGTCGAGCTCGGGCGCGAGCGCGACCTCGTCGAGCACGCCGATCACGGTGAACCGTTCGCCGCCGACCAGGATCGTCACATCAGGGCTGGGCCGGCCGATGCCGAGCCGCTCCGCCGCCGACACGCCGAGCACCGCGGCCGGATACCGGCCGGTGGCGCCGTTCAGCCAGGCGCCCGCGCGCAGGGCCGCGCCGACGGTCCGCGGAAGGCTCGTCCGGGCGGCCATCACGGCCAGCCCGTTGGTCTCCACCTTGGGGATCCTGTCCGAGCGATACACCCTGGCGTTGCGGATCGCCCCGGTCGCCGAGACGGCGGTGACGGGGCCGATTCGCGAGATCATCGCCTCGGCCTCGGCGGGCAGCTTCGCGTCCCCGCCTTCCACGGTCTGCCCGGGGGAGACCGTGAGCAGGTTCGTGCCGAGCGCGGCGAGCTGACGGTCGAGTTGTTCGCGGGAGGAGGACGAGATGCCCACCACCGCCACCATCGCGGCGATGCCGATCGCGACGCCCAGCGCGGACAGCAGCGCCCGAGCGGGCCGGGTGCGCAGCCCGGCCGCCCCCACCCGGGCCACGTCACGCGGAGCCATCCGGGCGGGCGTGAGCCGGCGCCGGGTCTCCTGCGCGGTCACCACCGGGCCACCTGCGCCTCCCCCTGCGTCGCCCTGCCGTGGGCGACCACCCGGCCGTCGCGCATGTGCACCTGGCGGTCGAGCCCGGCCGCGACCTCCCGGTCGTGCGTGATGACCACGAGCGTCGTGCCGGCGGTGTGCAACTCCCGCAGCAGGGCCATGACGCCCTCGCCCGAGGCGGAGTCGAGGTTGCCGGTCGGCTCGTCGGCGAGCAGCAGCGCCGGGCCGCCGACCACCGCCCGGGCGATCGCCACCCGCTGCCTCTCGCCGCCGGACAGCTCGTGCGGCTCGTGGTCGAGCCGGTGCCCGAGCCCGACCCGCTCCAGCGTCGCCTCGGCCCGCCGCCGCCGCTCGGCAAGACCGACCCCGGCATAGAGCAGACCGTCGGCCACGTTGTCCAGGGCCGGTACACCCGAGGCCAGGTGGAACTGCTGGAACACGAAGCCGATCCTGGTCGCGCGCAGGGCCGACAGCTGCCGGTCCGACAGCCGCGACACGTCGTGGCCGTCGACCACCACCCGGCCGGAGGTGGGCCGGTCCAGCGTGCCCAGCATCTGCAACATGGTGGATTTGCCCGAGCCGGACGGGCCGACCACCGCGACCAACTCGCCGGCGCCGATATCCAGGGTCACGCCGTCGAGCGCACGGACGCCCCCGGGGTACACCTTCGTCACGTCGGTCAGCTCGATCACCGCGGCATCCCCACAGTCGTACCCTCCTTCAGCCCGTCGCCGGTGATCTCGACCCGGCCGTTCGCGAACAGGCCTGTCGTCACCCTGACGTAGCGGGTGGTGGATCCCTCGACGACCTCGACGCCGTACCCGCCCTCGGCCAGCGCCACCAGCGCCGCGACGGGCACGGTGAGCACGTCCTTGCGCTCGGCCGCGCGGAAGATCACGGTGACCACGGCGGCCTCGATCCCCGCGGCCGCCCTGGAGCCGCCCAGCGGGATGACGGCCTCGATCAGGGTCTCCGCCTGGCCGCCCGGGTCGGCCGGCTGCTCGACCACCGTATGGATCCCTGCCACCCGACCGGTGACCTTCTTCCCGTTGGGCATCCGGACCTGCACCTTGACCCCCTTCCGGGCCAGCCGTTGCCTGGATACCTCGAGCCTGGCGGTCACCTGACGGCTGGTCCCGGTGTATCGCAGCACCTCCTGCCCGCCGCCGGTGGACCGGTTCGCCCCGGCCGTGACCGTGTCGATCCGGATCCTCCCCGGAGCGAAAACCACCCGTCCCTGCTCGACCTGGCCGGTCTGCGGCAGGCCCATGTGCCGCTGCCACTGCCTCACCGCGGTAGCGGTGAGCCACGTGTACGTGTCGTCCACCGGGAACCCGGCGTAGCCGAGCGCCTTCAGGTTGCGTTCGAGCTGCCGTACGTCCGCGCCCTTGTCGCCTGGGCCGAGCGTCCGATACGCGGCGACGGTGCCGTACATCAGCACGACTGGCTTGTCGTCCACCCGGTAGATCGTTCGGCCCCGGCGGACGACGGCGCCGGGCAGCGGCACCTTGGTGATGACACCCTGGATCCGGCCGGCCAGCGTGGTCGTGGCGCCGTAGCCCAGATCGCCGGACACCTCTTCCGTGTCCAGCATCGTCTGCCGGGTCACTTGAGCGGTGGCCGGCGGCAGGTTCGACACGGCAGGCGTATCCGTGCCGCCCCCGCCGAACCCGATCGCGGCCGCGGCCGCCGTTCCCGCCGCGAGCACGACCGCACCGGCTGCCGCGACGGCCCGCCCGCGCCGCCGCCGGCGAACGGGGGGCCGGTCCTCCGCCACCCTGTCGGCCAAGGGAGCGCTCACGACGGGCTCGGCCGCAACGACGCCGACGCCGCATCGATCTGCGCGTCGCAGGTCTTCCTCGCCTCGCGGTACTGCGGGTCCTGCCCGACCTCCGGGCCGGTCTGGGTAGGGCCATCCGGGTTCGGGTCGGGGAACTTCTCCACTCCCTGCTCCCGCATACACCGCGCGAACCGGCGCGCCAACTCGTCCTTCAGCGCCATCCCGGGGCCGGTCTCCCTGGGTGGGCGGTACTGCTTGCACGCCTCTTCCGCCGCGGCCACTTTGCGCATGTCGACGGAATCCTTGTCGTACGTTCCTGCTCTGACGTTGTCTCCTTCGACCTCCGGGTCGGTCATCGGCACGCCTTCTTTCCGCATGCACTGCGAGTACCTGAGGAACTGGTCCATCCGGCTGAGGCTCTGCGAAGCGCTCGGCCTGGTGGAGCCGTCCACCGAGGCCACGCCCTTGCCGTCGGCCGCATTGGTGCAGGCGGCCGCCGTGACCAGCAAGAGCGGTGGCAGGCAGACGACCAGGAATCCGGTTCTCATCGGCGATCTCCTCTGGTTCGGTCAGCCCAGTGGAGCAGGACGCCCGCATCGGCACTGTTACCGTCCGTGTAACACCGGTGTAATGCCCGATCACCGAGACTGCCGGCTAAGGAGGTTCGCGGTGCGGGTGCTGCTCATCGAGGACGAGGTGCTGCTCGCCGAACAGGTCGCCGACGGGCTACGGGACCAGGGCATGGCGGTGGACCTCGCGGCCGACGGGCTCGACGGCCTGCACAAGGCCGGGGCGAACCGCTACGACGTGGTCGTGCTCGACCGCGACCTGCCGCTCGTCCATGGCGACCAGGTGTGCACCGCGCTGGCCGCGGGCGGCGGCGATGCCCGGATTCTCATGCTCACCGCGGCGGGTGAGGCGGCGGACCGGGTCGCCGGCCTGACCCTCGGCGCCGACGACTACCTGCCCAAGCCATTCGTCTTCGACGAGCTGGTGTTGCGGATCCGCGCGCTGGCCCGGCGGGCCAACAACGCCCCTCGCGTTCTGCGGCGCGCCGGGCTGACGTTCGACACCGCGCGGCGGGTCGTCACCCGCGACGGCCGCGTCATCCCGCTGACCACGAAGGAAATGGCCGTGCTGGAGATCCTGATGGGCGCCGACGGCGCCGTCGTCAGCGCCGAGGACCTGCTGGAACGGGCATGGGACGAGCACGCGGACCCGTTCACCGCCACCGTCCGGGTCACCATCGCCAGAATGCGCCGCAAGCTGGGCGACCCGCCGCTGATCGAGACCGTCGTCGGCGCGGGGTACCGGCTGTGAGGCCACGTGGGAAGCACCCGTCCATCCGGCTGCGGCTGACCCTTGTGTACACGGTCGTGCTCGTGACCACCTGCGCGGCGCTCCTCGCACTCAACTACGCGCTGCTGTACCAGAGCCTCTACACCGACATGAGCGGCCAGATCCGGGCCAAGATGGAAGCGGCTGCCGGCGCTGAGCCGAGACGAGAGCCGCCGTTGTCGCCGGACATACAGAAGCAGCAGTACATCCGGATGGAGCAGGCCGTGATCCCCCAGTTGCGCGCCAACACGCTGCTGAGCACCGCCAGAACCTCGGCGATCGGGCTGGCGATCACCGGCATGCTCGGACTCGGTATCTGCTGGGTCGTCGCAGGCCGCATGCTGCGGCCGCTGCGAACACTCACCGCCGCCGCCCGGCGGATCTCCCAGGACCGGCTGCACGAGCGTGTCGCGCTCACCCGGCCACGGGACGAGCTCAAGGAGCTGGCCGACACCTTCGACGAGATGGTGGCCCGGCTGGAGACCTCCTTCAACAGCCAGCGAAGGTTCGTCGCCGACGCCTCGCACGAGCTGCGTACGCCCCTCGCGATCGTCCGTACCGGCGCCGAGGTGCTGCTGGCCAAGCGGGAGAGCGACATCGCCCAGTGGGAGGCCATGGGCCGGCGCGTGCTCACCGCGACCGGCCGCGCAGAACGCCTGGTGGACGGCCTGCTGGCACTGGCCCGCAGTGACAGCGGCGTCATCGCGCACGAGGCGCACGATCTGGCCGTCGCAACAGCCCGTGCGCTGAGCGAGGCGGACGAAGAAGCCACGACCGGCGGCCTGTCGATGACCACCGACCTTCGCTCCGCCCCGGTCGTCGGCGACCCGGTCCTGCTCGATCGCCTGGTACGCAACCTGGTGGACAATGCGATCCGGCACAATCGCCAGGGCGGCTGGGTCGACGTGACGACCGGCGGCGGCGACGGCTACGCCCGCGTCAGCGTCCGCAACAGCGGTGAGGCGATCCCCCCGACGGAAGTGGACCGGTTGTTCGAGCCGTTCCAACGGCTGTCGTCCGGCCGCGCCGCGGGCTCCAGATCGACGGGTCTGGGCCTCGCCATCGTCCGTTCCATCGTGCGCGCGCATGACGGCGCGGTCACGGCGGCTCCGAACGCCGAGGGCGGATTGACCGTCACCGTCACGCTGCCGACCGGAGTCGTCCTGCCGCCGGACACTCTCGCCGGCCCACGCCTACTGATGTGACAGAGCTCTACCTCAGCGATACCAGTGCCTAGTACTCCAGCCGTAGATCGTGATCTTCAGGTCTGATTCGCGGCTTGTCGGCGGTAATGGCTGGCCTGGGCTCGGGCCTGATGGCGGCGTCGCCAGTCGGACCAGCCGAGCCGGTGGGCTGCACCGTGCACGGGCCGAACGACGAGCGTGGTGAATAGTCGCTGGATCTCGTTGCAGGTGAGCGGGATCAGCCCGTCCGGGGCGGAATGGCGGGCGTGTTCGTCAGCGGGGACGACGGCGAGAAAGGCGTGGGCGAGCATGATCAGGGTGACCCAGCGAGACCACGAGGTGAAACGGCGGACCTGGTGCTCGTCCAGTCCGGCCAGGCCTTTCCGGACTGGAAGGTCTCCTCCACCCGCCATCTCGACCCGGCGACCCGGCGACCCGGCGACCCGCACCAGCGTGGCCAAAGGCACCGCAGCCGGCGACCAGCAACGGTAGTAGGGGTGCCGGTAAGAACCGTGTCATGAGCCCCAAACGGCGTTGATCTTGTCGTGACTTGCCTGGCCGATGCTGGGCGGGCATACGCACCCCCCATGCACATCGACGAGACGGGGTGGCTGGCCGAGAACGTCGCGCACGCCGAGCGACGTCCCGAGCGGGTGCGGGAAGAGCTACTGAAGCATCTACGGGAGGAGAGGATCGAGCCGCCCACGGCCGGGCGGACCTCCCGGATCGTCGCCTCGGCGCTGCACAACGCGGAAGTCACATGGTCCCTGCGGATCTCCTCCCGGTTGAACGGCGAAACCACTCAACGCATCTGCGGCCTGGTCGACTTTGACAAGGAGCGCAACGCTGTGAGGGAGGAGTCGGGTGACGACGACCAGTCGTCGGCCGACGATGACGACGACTTCGCCTTGCTGGCCTTCATCAAGTCGGCGCCGGGCAACGTGAGCCTGGAGTCGATGATGACCGAGATTCGCGAGCTCACCGCGGTCCGCTCGATCGAGCTCTCCCTTGGATTGTTCGCCGACGTGCCGCCCAAGGTGTTGGCGGCCTGGAGGACTCGCGCCGCAGTGGAGGCGCCCTCGCACATGCGCACGCACCCGCGTGAACTCACGGTTCTGCTGCTGGCCGCGCTCATCCACGAGCGGGAACGCGAGATCACTGACACGCTGGTCGAGTGCCTCCTTCGATGCACGTCAACAGGTCGGGTCCGTGCGGCCCGACGAATTCCGTTCATTGTGGTGATCACAAGGACCTCTCTCTTCTATCGCTCTCTAGGCGTGCTGCGTGATCACCGTCGGGACAACGCCAGGTCAAGCACCACGCCATTACTGGCGCTAATCACTCGAAAGGCGCATGTGCTGAGCTTGGGGATGCCCTTGGAGACATGCCATCCTTCTGTCGATCCTTCCTCCCTCGCCGAGGCGCGCATCGCCGCCGCGCTCGACCATGGCAGAAGGCACCCCGGCGAACGCCGGCGGGCCGAGCCACGTGGTGAGGGCAGCCTGGAGAGCGTCGTAGTCCGGCCGCTCGCCGGCGCGGGTGATCCAGGCGACGTGTCCATCGGGGCGGATGAGAACGGCGCCCAGGTCGGAGCCCTCGATGGAGCGGGCGCGGACGAGATCGACTCGGTCCGCCCACCCGGTCACGACGCTGTCGAGCGATGGCAGACCGCCAAGATCCAGCAGAACCGCATGGGCGTGGTGCAGGAGCTCGTAGACGCGGCCGCGGTCGAGGTCGAGATCCGGGATCCGGCGGCCGAGCAGGTCGTCGGTCCCCTCCATCGGGTACTGGAGGTCGGTTGCCGTGATCATGCCGGCCAGGCGCGACCGTACCTCGTCGATGCCGATGAGATCGTCCAGCACCTCGCGCAGCGCGGAGGTGTGCTCGTCCACCCGCCAAAGGGCGGTCTGGGCGCGAGTGTTGTGCAGGACGCGGGCGGCGACCGGGTGGCGTTCGGCGTGGTAGGTGTCGAGCAGCCGGTCCGGGGCCTGGCCGCGGACGACGGCGGCGAGCTTCCAGCCGAGGTTGACCGCGTCCTGCACGCCGGTGTTCAGGCCCTGACCGCCCGCCGGGAAGTGGATGTGCGCGGCGTCACCGGCCAGAAGAACCCGGCCCACGCGGTAACGGTCGGCCTGGCGTGCCGCGTCGCCGTGCCGGGACAGCCAGCGCGGTGAGTGCATACCGAAGTCCGTCCCGGCGATCTTGAGCATCGCCTTGCGCAGTGTCTCCAGGGTCACCGGTTCGTCCCGGCCGGCAACGTGATCGAACTCGTTGGTCAGCACCCGGTACCAGCCCGGACCGTACGACAGCACCGAGAATCTGCCGTGCTCGCGCCGCTCCTGGAAGATGTCGGCCGCGGGCGGCTCGGCGAGCTCGACGTCGCCGAGCATCGCGGTCATCGTGGCCGGGGTGCCGGGGAAGGCGATCCCGGCCAACCCGCGCACGGTGCTGCGGCCCCCGTCGCAGCCGACGAGGTAGTCCGCCCGGACGCGCGACCCGTCCGCGAACTCCACCGTGACACCCGTTTCGTCCTGGGTGAACCCCGTCACCTCGGCGCCACGGCGCAGCCGTACCCCCAGCTGCGCCGCGCGCTGCTCCAGTTGCCGTTGCACCTCGGCCTGCAAGATGAACAGGGCGTACGGATATCGCGTCGCCATATCGGACAGGTCGAGACTGAGTCCGGAGAAGTGCACGTGCTGCCGCGGCTGTCCGCGCTCGAGGAACCCGTCGAGCAGACCCCGCTGGTCGAGCGTCTCCATCGTGCGGATGTGCAGGGCTCCGGCCCGCGATTCCACCGTTCGAGGCTCCGGGAGCCGCTCGAGCACGAGCACATCGATCCCGGCGAGTCTCAGCTCGCACGCGAGCATCAGTCCGGTCGGCCCCGCCCCAGCGATCACTACCTGTGAATTGATCACGATCATCCTTCTCTACCGGCCGATCTGACGCGGTGTCGTCAGGGCGAGGAGTTTGTCCGGGTTGCGGACGACGTAGAAGTTGGTGATCTTCTCATCGTCGATCTCGAACAGGCAGACGGCCATCAGCTGATCGCCGTCGTAGGCGGCCAGCGCGGGCGCGTTGTTGCAGTTGACCATCTCGATCCGCAAGCCCGGCACCCGTCCCACCCGGAACAGTTCCATGGCCAGCGCGGCCACCTTCTGCGCGCCGACCACCGGCTGGCGTACCGCGGTGACCTTGCCGCCGCCGTCGGCGGTCCAGGTGGCGTCCGGCGCGAGCAGCGAGAGCAGCCCCTGCATGTCGCCGGTGGTCGCCGCGGACATGAACTGCTCGGTGATCCGCGTGGTCGTCCCGGCGTCGACGGGGTCGAATCGCTTACGCCGCGCCTGGACGTGCCCGCGGGCGCGGTGCGCCATCTGGCGCACCGTCACCGCGGACTTTCCCACCGCTGCGGCGATTTCGTCGTAGTCGAACCCGAACACCTCGCGCAGCACGAACACCGCACGCTCATCGGGGGTGAGCGTTTCGAGCAGCACCAGCATCGCCATCGACACCGACTCGGCGAGCACCACATCGGCGGACGCGTCGTCCTCGCTGAGCAGCAGCGGCTCGGGCAGCCAGGAGCCGATGTACTCCTCGCGGCGGCGCGTGCTGGCCCGCAGGGCGTTGAGCGCCTGGCGGGTCACCAGCCGCGCCAGGTACGACTTGGTGTCCCGCACCGTCGCGAGATCCACCTGGGCCCACCGCAGATAGCTGTCCTGCAGGACGTCGTCGGATTCGGTTGCCGAGCCGAGGATCTCGTAGACGATCGTGAACAGCAGTGGCCGCAGTACGGTGAACCGCTCGGCATGCTCGTCGGTGGTCATCGGGCCGCCGCCATCTGCTCGAGCCGCGGTCCCGGCTTGTACCACACGACGGTGCCCGGGTTGCGTGCCTCCATGCCGATGCCCATCACCGTCTTACGGCACTGCTCCTCCTTCATCTGCGCGCCCTCCTGCCCGTCGAAGTAGGTGTCCAAGGGAGTGTCATCCGCGCTGACGAGCTGCTTTATCCCGGCATGCCGGCCCAGGCTGATGAGCACCCCCTTGAAGCCCTGGTCGAGCACCGCCGGGGCGGTTCCCGCAATGCGGCTCAGCACAGTGTCGGCGGCCTGCACGCCAAGCGGTATCGCGGCCTGGCAGCTCATCCGCAGCGGCCGGCCCGACGGTGAACCGGCGTCACCCGCGGCGACGATGCGGTCGTCATCGACGCTGGCGAGCGTTTCGTCGGTGAGCAGCCGACCCAGCTCGTCCACGGGCAACCCGCTGGCCGCCGCCAGACCCGGCACGCCGAAACCGGCCGTCCAGATGGTGAGCGCGCTCTGCCGTACCGCTCCATCGGTGAGGACGACCGCGTTCTGACGGACCTCAGCCACCGCGGTCCCCTCCAGCACAGTGACATCGTTCTCCGACAGCCACGTCGCGACGGATCGGCGGCCAGGAGCGCTGAGGGTGGGTGCCAGGGTTCTCCCGGCGACCAGAGTGACCTTGCGCCCTTGCTCGGCCAGTTCCGCGGCGGTCTCGATACCGGTCAGCCCGCCGCCGACCACGGTGACCACGGCATTGGCCGGCAGCTCCGCCAGCCTGTCGCGCAGCCGCTGGGCGACCTCGAACTCGGCGATGGAGTAGGCGAATTCGGCCGCGCCCGGCACGGAGGAGGGGACCGCGCCGGTGCTGCCGACCGCGTAGATGACGTAGTCGTAATCCAGTGCGCGGCCCGACGCCAGCTTCACCGTCCGGGAAGCGGTGTCGATGCGAGTGGCGTTGTCGACCACCAACTCGATGCCGTCACCGAGCAGCGTGCCGTAGTCGACCGAAGCGTCGTAATTGCCTGCCACGAACTGGTGCAGCCGGATCCGCTCCACGAACGTCGGGCGGGAATTGACCAGGGTGATATCGATGTCGTCGCGCATACGCAGGTGGTTGGCCGCGACCGTGCCCGCGTAACCGCCACCGATGACCACGACCTTGTGGAATGCATTGTGTTCAGTCATGCCCTCAAGACACCGCGGACCGCAGTGACGTGACAGGACGCGACGTGACGTGCCTCACTCTGAGGGCGGAGTGGCGTCAGACGTTTTCGGGGTCTGAACCGCTCTCAAAGGCGCGGCGGAGGGTCCAGCGGGACACGCCGAGGCCTTTGGCAACAGATGTCTGGGTCTTGCCGGCGGCCAGGAGGATGCGGGCGTCGTCGAGTTGCTCGTCGTTGAGAGCACGGGGGCGGCCGCCGGTGCGGCCTCGGGCGCGTGCGGCGGCGAGGCCTTCATTGGTGCCTTGGACGATCATTCGTGCCCCTTGCCGCCGGCCCCTGCCGACAGCTTCAGCCAGGCCGACTTCGGCACCTTCACGGCCAGGGCATCCGCGCGGAACTTCCCCGCGCCCGTGGTGACTTCGGCCGAGCAAGCAACGGCGAGCACGTAGCCGACCTGGCGCTCTTCCAGCGCGGCCCGCAGCTTGGGGTTGCCGCCGTAGACCTCATCGCCCGCGACCCAGCCCACACGGTGCCCGGCGTCAAGGAACCGGCCGATCATGCGGGCGGCCAGCTCCGGCTCGGTCGCGAAGACGGTGTCCTCGCCCAGTCCCGCCGCCCGGCAGCGGTCCGGGTCGCACGTCCACGAGCGCGGGACGTACAGCTCGCGGTCAATCGCCGCGTGTCCGCGGCGGCCTGCACAGACGAGGTAGACAGCGACCTGAGCGTTTTCGATCCTCCCGGCCGTGCCGGTCTACTGGCGCTGGACACCCACGGTGTGCGTGCCCTTCTTCACGTCCCCGGTCTCATCGACGACCAGCACCGCATCGTCGTCGTGCAGATGTTCCAGCACGTACTCGCGCACGTCATCGCGCACGGTGTCGGCATCCCACTTAGCCCGGCCGAGCAGGTGCTGCATTCCATGTGGACCGGCCTGCCCGGCCCACTCGGCGAGGCTCCAGCAGTTCTTGCGCGGCAGGTCCGACAGCAGCCTCAACCCGCGCGAACCGGCCCGCTATCCGGGACATCAGGACCTCGAACGCCTCCTGCCAGCGGGCAGGGTCTACGCTGTGACTCGCGACCACCGCATGATCTTCAGTCTTCACACACCGATGATCAACGGTGGCCGCGCCCGTCTTCACCGCCCCTCGGTCACGACGTGCGAAGACGGGGCCGCATCCCTTCCGTGTCCCGCACGGGGCACGCACGGGGCACGCACGGGGCACGCACGGGGCACGCAGCGTTCGCCCGCCGTCTCGTGCCAGGAGGACACATGCAACGCGGTGAAGTCTGGTGGGTCGACTTCGATGAGCGACGCCCGGTCGTGCTGCTCTCGGACGAGGAGCCATCCGGGTTTCAGGCGATGCAGGTCGTCGCGCCAGCGGGCGTCGACATCAGCGGCCTGGGCGTTGAAGTGGCCGTAGGAGCCCCGGAAGGACTGCCCTTCGAAGGCGTGCTGCGGTTCGCGTTCCCGCGTCCAGGCTTTACTCCGTGCACATGGCTGACCACGGTGGCCCGGGACGACCTGATCGAGCGGGCGGGCGTGTTGTCCTCCGTGAAGCTCAGCGAGGTTGGAGAAGCCCTCCGTGCCGCTGGAGAGAGGAGGGAGTGGACCCCGATGACGGCTGCCAGGATCAGCGAGATCAAAGATGCCCGCCGTCTCGAAGGACTCGAGTAGCGGACGCCTGTGCTGCCCAGCTCGATCTCGTCGACGACTGACCGCTGCCCCCTCTCCACCGCACTCCAGCAACAAGATCACGATCTATGGCTGGAGTACTAGGTCCGCATCTACCGCGGTCAGGCGGGTGCGGAATGGGATCACATGGTTTCCGCCGGGCTTCGCGCGCGAGGTCGTAGCCGTTGTCGGCGATGTACACGCCGGTTCCCAGGATGCGGTGCGCACCGTCGGCGCGGACCTCGTCGCCTTCGGCACGCCCTTCCTCGTACGACGCGGCGATCCTCGACCGGTATGCCGCCGCGCTGGAGCGCTCGCCGCTGGCCGGCTCCAGCAGGACCAAGTACCACTCCCGTCGCCACCGGCGATAAGAGTGCCCTGGCCTGCGTGGATCGCCTTCATCGAAGCGGGAGCGCTCCAAGGGGGCGTCAGCCGTGCGGGTTGAGCGACCGCAACGAGCCGATGCCGTTGACAGTGAAGTGGATCGCCGCCATGAGCACGGCCACGCCGATCACAATCAGGATGATTTTCGTACGCAGTTTCACTTCTCTCTCTTCTCTCAAAGGGTGACGAGGGCGTTTCGGACGGTGAGACGTGAGGCGCGGCGGGCCGCGGCGGTCGCCGCCAGGGCGGCCCCGGCGAGCGCGAGCAGGCTCCACACAAGCAGGGCGGGGGCGTTGAACCGGAACGGCAGAGGCTGCCGGAACGCGTTGGCGCCGACGAAGTCGCCGAGCAGGCGGGTCAGCGGCAGCGCCGCGAGGGCCGCCACGGGGAGGCTGATGGCGGCGGTGAAACCGCCTTCGGCGACGACGATGCCGCGGACCACCGTCGAGGTTGCGCCGATTGCGTGCAGCACGCCGAATTCGCGGGTGCGTTCGGTGACCGCCGTGACCAGGCCGGCGGCCAGGCCCAGCAAGCCGACCAGGCCCATGACGACGCCCAGGCCGATCAGGGCGTCGGCGAGGACCAGGACGTGCCCGTCCAGGGCCGCACGCAGTTCGTCGGCCCGGAAGGACCGCTCGACGGCGACGCCGTCACCCTCCAGCGCGGCTTCGATCCGGTCGAGCACGGCCTGCCGGGCACCGGTGTCGTGACGTGCGGTGACGACTCGGAGCAGGCCGGCCTGGCCGGTCTCGCCCGTGACGGACGCGTACTGGCGGTCGGTGGTGTACGCCGTGGCCTGGGAGCCGAAGTCGGAGACGATCCCGGCGACCCGCCAGGTGGTGGGGCGCCCGTCGACGGTGAGGGACACGCGGTCGCCGATCCGGATCCCGGGGAGTTGCGCGGAGGCGAGATTGTTCAAGACCACCGTGCCGACATCGGCGGGGCGGAGCCAGCGGCCCTGCTCCACGGGCAGACGCAGCAGCGGTGTGGCGGCCGGCGGCGCGAGCATCGTGAAGCTGCCGTGGGCGTCGTCGGGGTAGACACGGGCGACGTCGACCCGCCCCGGTACGTGAACGGTGGTGCCGGCCCGGGCCCACGCCTCGGCGGCGACGACCCCGGGGACGCCGCGGGCGAGCTCGACGAGCCTGGCGGCGGGGGCCGGCCGGGCGAGCCGGATCTCCAGGTCGTCCGCGCGGTGGGCCGTCCCCTCCTGGACCAGCGCGTTCCAGCCCGTCGCCGTGTTGAGGCCGGTGAGGAACATCGCACCGGCCACGGCCAGCAGACCGACGTTGAGCACCAGGCGCCCCCGGCGGCGCAGCACGTTGCGCGTGGCCAGGGTGTGCAGCCGGCTCGGGCCGCCCAGTCGTGTCGTCAAACGGCCGTTCCAGGAGCGTGCCGGGGCATCGGCGTCGAGTCCATGATCGTCTATCGCCGCCCGTACGGTGATCCGGCTCCCGCGGACCAGCGGCATGAGCGCGACCAGCACGGGCACGAAGATCCCCGCGGTGATCTGTAGCGCGTACGCCCAGGGCGGGATGGCGAGCGAGAACAGATCCAGGTTCAGCAGCCGCGCGCCCTGTGCCGCGAGCGCCCGCCCCAGCGCGGCGCCGGTGGGAAGGGCGAGCGCGGTCGCGAGGACGGACAGTATCGCGGTGAGCGTCAGGTACAGAGCGAGGATCTGCCCGGTCCGGGCGCCGACCGCCTTCATGGCACCGATCTGGCGGATCTGGCCGGTCACCAGGCCGCCGAGCAGCGCCGCGACCAGAACCGAACTCAAGAGCAGGGCCGCCGCGCCGAAGGCGAGCAGCGTGAAGCCGACCATCTCCATCTGACCCTGGTGCGGGTGCTCCAGGGGGCGGGGGACCTCGATGCGGCTCACCGGGAAGCCCCGGGCCCGCAGGAGCGCGGCGACGCGCTGGACGTCCGTCTCGATGACGTCCCTGCTCCCGCTGGGCCCTGTCCGGTCGCCGATGACGACCTTCAGCTCGTCGGGGGCGGAGCGGACGCCGAGCCGGGCCAGCGTGGCGTCGGTCGTGTAGGCGTACGCGGTCTGCTCCTGATCGGCCGGGGCCACCCCGCCGTCGTGGGCGCTGCCGGTCACCGTGACGGACGCCGGGACGGTGCCGGGCACCTGGACGGTTATCGCCTGACCCACCTCGGCGTCCAGGAACGCCAGCGCGGTCCGCTCCAGCACCAGGCCGCCTGGTGGTGGAGGCCAGGCGCCCCGCTGCATCGTCACGCGGCTGATCCGCTGCGGATCGGCGGCGTGGCTGACGAACAGCAGCGACATCCGCCAGGGGCCGTTCCCGATCTTCAGCCGGGCCGGGAAGGAGGCGCGTGTCGTGGCGTCCAGCACGCCGGGCTGGGCTTTCACCGCCGCCAGCGTGGCCGCGTCGACTCCGCCGGGCACCCGCACGGTCGCCGAGGCGGGGCGGGTCTCAAGGTAGTTGCGCGAGATCTCCCGTCCGAGAATCGCCCGGGCGGACAAGAAGGCCCCCACGGCGGTGACGCTCAGCGCGATCGCCAGGGTCATCATGACCATCCGGGTTCTCGCCAGCCACATGTCCCGGAGGATCTTGCGTAGCAGCAGACGGCTCAGCGGCCACCTCATGAGACCCGGCCCTGCTCGGCCGGCTCGGGCGCGGTGGTCCCGCCGAACACCGTGACCCCGCTGGAGATGCCGGATGCGGCGGGCGCGCATGTCGGCCGGTCGTCGACGATACGGCCGTCGGCGAGCGTGACCTGCCGGGTGGCGAACCGGGACACGTCCCGTTCGTGTGTCACCATGACCACCGTCGTGCCGTCCCGGGTCAGGCCTCGGAACAGCTCCAGCACGGCGTCGCCGGTGGCCGAGTCCAGATTCCCCGTGGGCTCGTCCGCGAGCACCACGGGCGGCTCGTTGGCCAGTGCACGCGCGATCGCGGCCCGCTGCTGCTGCCCACCGGACAGCGCGGACGGCAGTTTGCCGCCCTGGTCCGCGATGCCCATGCGATCCAGGAGTTCCAGCGCCCGGGTCCGGCGGCCTCGGGACGGGCGGGTGCCGCACAGGTCCATCGGCAGCATCACGTTCTCCGCCACCGTCAGCGTCGGCAGCAGCTGGAAGAACTGGAAGACCAGCCCGATCGTCCGCCCGCGCCAGCTCGCGAGCGCCGATCCGCCCAGCCCGTGCACGGGCGTCCCGGCCACGGTGATCTCACCGGCGCTGAGGGTGTCGATACCGGCCAGCAGGTTCAGCAGGGTCGTCTTGCCGCTGCCTGAACGGCCGACCACGGTGACGAACTCTCCTGTGCCGATGTCCAGGTCGATTCCGGCCACCGCGGTGCACCGCCCCGACGGCAAGGGGTAACTCTTGACCACCCCACGTATTGAGATCACGGCCTCTCCTTGCTGAACTCGCTGTCCATTGATGGATATCTGTCCAGAAAGAGAGCTACAGTTCACGAGTGAGCCGGGGCAAGAATCAGTTCGCCCGCGAACATCCGCTACCGGACGCCCGGCGACCCGGCTGTCCAGAAACGGAGCGTGACGGTGGTCACATCACCGGAATCGGCGACAGATCGGCGGGTGCGCAGGACCCGGCGGGCGCTGCAGGAGGCGCTGCTCGCCCTCATGGCGGAGAAGGGTTACGACGCGGTCACGGTGGCCGATCTCATCGAGCGCGCTGACGTCGGCCGCTCCACGTTCTACAACCACTACGCGGACAAGGCCGATCTGCTCGACGACTGTCTGGACGGCCTGCGCGCCATGATCGGGCCCGGTCCGGCGCCCGACGCGGGGCGCGGCGTGCCCGACCGGCTGCTTGGATTCAGTCTGCCGTTCCTGCGCCACGCGGGGGAGCAGCGGCCTCTGGCGCGCGCCATGACCGACCGGGCCAAGGCGACGCCGCTGCTGGGCCACGTCGAACGGGTTCTCGTCGAGGCCATCCGCGCCGAGCTTCCCTCCGGAACGGCCGGGCCCGTCCCCGTCGAGGCCGTCCTGCACTACGTGGCCGGAACCTTTCTGGCGCTCCTCACGTGGTGGCTCAACGACGAGAAGACTCACCACACGCCCGAGCAGATCGACCAGATCTTCCGCGCCCTCGTCACCCCTGGCCTCCGGGCCGTCATCGGGTAGGACCTCCGCGTTCGCGATCGGGAAGCGCGAACCACACGGCGCCGGGCCGACGCCCTCATGGCGAAAGCCCAGGACAACGTGGTGGCAATTCGCATCAGGGAACCGGCCGGAGACGGGGGAGACCCGTCCGTTCGATAACTTGCGAGAATTACCCATCTCCCAAGTGATCCGAGCGATGTCGGCGCGCAACAGATGTCCTTTTCTGTTTTCTATTTCCAGAAATTCAGAAATTCGCTACGCTGGGCCGCCGTGACGACCTCCGTGACCATCACCGCGTGCAAGCACTGCGGCGCGCCCATCGAGCAGCCGGTGCGGCGGGGCAGGCCGCGGGAGTACTGCCCGGACGGCGACTGCCAGGCGGCGGCCAAGAGGGAGCGGGAGCTCCGCCGCGCCACACCGGGCCTGGAGGGCGCGCTGGCGCGCGTGGAAGACCTGTACGAGCGCATGGAGAAAGGCCTGGCGGCGGCGATCGAGCCGCTGGCGCAGGTGCTCGCCCAGGAGCTGAGCCCGGCGGGAGTCGAGGCGAAGCTGAGCGCGATCCAGGCCGAGGCGCACACGAGCGTCGCCATCGCCCGCGCCGAGCGCGAGCAGGCGCTGGAGCAGGTGCGGCTGGCCCGCGAGGCCGCCGAGGAGGCCCGGCGCGAGGCGGAGGAGGCCCGTCGCCGGATGGAGGAGGCCTACACCGAGCGGGACACCGCCTTCGCCGACGCGGAAACCGCCCGCGAGCAGGCCCTGGCCGCGCTGCGGGAGGCGGCGAGCACGGAACGCCGGGCCAGGCAGGAGGCCGACCAGGCCGCCCGCCGGGCCGAGATCGCCGAGGCCGCCCGCGAGCAGGCCGTACGCGAACTGGCCGACCGGGTGGACCAGGCCGCGGCCGAGGTCCGCCTCACCCGGGAGCAGGCGGAGCAGGCCGTTCAGGAACGCGACGAGGCGCGGGCCGACGCCCGGGCGGCGCGGGCGGAGGCGGAGCTGGCCCGCCGCGCGCATCGCGAGGCCGAGCAGTCCAGCGCCGCCGCGCTGGCCCGCGCCCAGGCGGCCGAGGCCGAACGCGACCGCGCGGTCGCGCGGGCGGAGGCCGAACGCGACCGGGCCGTGGCGCAGGCCCATGACGAGCGTGACCGGGTGCTGGCCAGGGCCGAGGCGGCGGAGGCGGCCCGCGAGCGGGCCGTCGCGGAGGCCGCCCGGCTGCGCGCGGAGGCGGCGCAGGCCGAGGCCCGCGCCGGCGCGGCTGACGCGGAGGCCGCCAGGGCGGAGCAGGACGCCCGGGCCGCCACGGCGGAGCGGGAGCGGATCCAGGCGGAGCTGTCGTTGGAACGAGCCCGGCTGGCCGACCTGCGCGCGCAGCTCGACGTGGCCCGGGCCGAGGCGGCCCAGCTGCGCGAACGCGCGGTCGCCGCCGAGCTGCGGCTGCGCCAGGAGGGTCCCGAGCCCCCGCCCGGGCCGTGACCGGGGTCGAGGAACCCAGGAACAGCCAGGCCGGGCGTGGCCCAGTTCAAGGACAGCGAGCTGCCCGCCGGCGCCGCGCGCGACCCTCGGTCTCATTCGATCTCTCGCCGGACGCGGCGAGCGGTCCGGTGCGGCACGAGGATGTCGATGCGACCATGTCGAGCGATGACCTCGGCCACTGCCTCGTCATGGCTCGGGTCTCGAGGAGGGCGCCGGCTTCTGCGCGGATCACGCCTGCTTCGTGCTGACCTGCTTCAGCACGGGCTGCGGACCTGTCGCGGCAATTACTGACCGCGTTCCCGGCCGAGGAAGCACGACAGGAGTCGCCTGAAGTCGTGCGGGTGCTCGAGCGCCGGCACGTGCCCGCATCGGCCGAGCACGTGCAGACGGACATCGGCCAGGTGTTCGAGCAGGGGCAGGGCTGCCGTCCCGAGCGGGGTGACTCGGTCCTCGGCGCCGTGGACGAGCAGCACGGGCGCGCGGATCCCTGCCAGCGTTTGCGCCGAGAGGGTGAGATCGTCGGCCCAACGTGCCCTAGGTGGAGGGAACAACGACGCGTACGCGGCCGCCCCCGCTTCCATCGCGGCTGCACGGGCGGCGACGGCCGACTCGGTCACGAGCGCTTGGTCGAGGACGAGGCGACTCAACATGTCTCGTGCCCCGACCGGGCCGGCGGGGGCGGCCCAGACCGCGTCGAGCTCGGCGGACAGCGGCGCCCCGGGGGCGCCCATCGTCGAGACCGCCACGACACGGGTGACCTGCTGGGGACGCGCGGCCGCCAACGCCAGCGCCACGGCACCGCCCATGGAGTGGCCCACCACGGCGTAGTGCTCGACACCGAGAGCATCCATCAGGCCCGCGGCCTGCTCCGTCCACAGCCGGAGCCCACCTCTGGAGCCCGCCGGGATCGGCGTACGGCCGAACCCCGCCTGGTCAGGAGCGACCAGGTGCCAGGACGTGCCCAGCGCCTGTGCGGTCGTCGCCCAGGCTCCGGATCCGGTCGTACCGGGTCCGGAGCCGTGCAGCATCAGCACCGCGGGCCCCGTGCCGCTCTCCATGACATGGACGGGAGAGCCGTCGACTGTGACGGTCCGAAGTGCCGTCACCGGGACAGGCCAGGTGTGCTCATGCCGATGCGGAGTTGACGGACTTCGAGAAGACCTCCATCATCACCCGGCCGAACTGCGGCATGTCGGGCCAGCCGCGGCAGGAGACGAGGTTTCCGTCCACGACGTCGGGAGCGTCGATGACCGTCGCGCCCGCGTTCTCCATGTCACCGGTGATGGGGGGGAAGCACGCCGTCTTCCGGCCCTTCAGCAGCCCGTAGACCGCCGGCACCTGCGCGCCGTGGCACACCAGCGCGATCGGGAGGTTGCGCGCGAAGAAGTGCTCGGTGATGCGCCTGACGTCGGCGTCGACCCGGATCCACTCGGGGGCACGTCCCCCAGGGATGATGAGGGCGTCATAGCGCTCGACGTCGACCTCGGCCCAGGGCACGTCGACCGGCAGCTTTCGGCCGTTCTTCTCCACGTAGGCGTCGGAGTTGGGGTCGAATTCGTGGATGACCAGCTGAACGTCACGCATCGTCCGTGACGAGACGTCGACGTCCCAGCCGCCCTCCTGCACGCGATAGTAGGGATACATGGTGTCGAGCTCCTCGGCGGCATCGCCGGTAAGGAGCAGTGCTCTAGGCACCTGCTTCTCCTCGCATCTGGGGCGGGTGAGGTGGATCCGATCCAATCCGATCCGATTGCGTCAGCATTCCTCGGCCCGGCCCGCCCGTCAAGCCTTTACCGCCATTCCGTCCGCTTCCTTGACATCGTCGAACAATCGGCGGAACCGCTCGCCGGACAGCAGGATGTGCCGGCGCATGGCGTAAGCGGCGGCGTCGGGGTCACGCGCGGCGATCGCGGCCACGACTTCTTCGTGCTCGGCCATGGCCAGGTGAGTGACCTGGGTGTCGTGGAGAAGCCGGAACAGGTGCACGTGCGTGTGCAGGCGAGCGAGCGCTTCGCGGATGACCTGGTTCTCCGCGCTCAGGGCGACGAGATCGTGAAAAGCGGCGTCGCGTAGCCCGAAGGCGCCATAGGCCATGAGCCCGTTGCCCCCCTCCAGCTCCGCCATCTCCTCCAGCATTCGTCGCAGACCGGCCACCTGCTTCGAGGATGCGCGTTCGGCGGATCTGCGCGCCGCTGCCGGCTCGAGGAGCAGGCGGAGCTCAAGCATGTCCTCGAATCGGTGACGGGTGATCTGAGGGGGAATGCGATAGCCGGCATGGGGCACACGCACGACCAGGCCCTCGGCCTCCATGCGGTTGAGAGCGTCTCGGATGGGCGTCTGCGAGACCCCCAGCTCTCGCGCCAGGACGTCGATCGTGACGCGGGAGCCAGGCTCGATCCGTAGCGACATCAGCTGTCCGAGCAGCGTGTCGTACACCTCGTCGGCAAGCCGGCCGCGAGATCTTCGCGGCGGCGTTCCGCCCGTCATCGCCCCACGGCGCCGCGCGCTCATCGCTTCGTCGTCCATCTTGACGTGAGGTCCTTTCTTACGTTTTCGGGAGCCTGTTGCCATCGGTCGCAACGCTGCGGGATATTGACGCCCCCACTCGGATCGTATAGGAAAGGTGGCGGATGCCAGCCATCCTTCACCCAACGCGGAATCACCCGCCATCGCTCCGCTTCGATCAGTTGGAGCTCCTATGAGCTTGCTCGACGTCCTACTCAATTCGCCACCAGGCCGATAAGGACCGAAGGACTTCTCGACTGTTTGAAGCCCCATCACGTCGCGGCGTACTCGTGACGCCGGTCTGCGGGTCAGCCCCTGCGACAGCCGGCAACACGCCTGAACAACCCCCCCAGCAACTGCTCGGCGAAGCACGCAGCAGGGCTCCAGAGGTCCCCACCCAGAAAGCAGGCAAGAGGATGCGGTATCCACAGCGAATAGGACGACTGTCGGTTTCCGGTCGAAAGGGGCGGCTGGCGGCGGCCATTTTGGTGGCCGCGACCGTGGCGGCTTGCGGCGGCAGCGGCGGCGGCACGCAGGAGAGCGCCCCCAAGGCGCCGGCGACCATCCCGGAGCTCACCAAGGACCCGCTGACCCTCAAGTTCATCTGGTTCGACTGGCCCCCCGCCCACGCGCTGGAAGCCTTCGCGAACGCGGAGTACGCCAAGGAGCGGCCGAACGTGACCGTCAAGGTCAACACCGTGCCGAACGCGAACTGGCACGACGCGATGTTCACCCAGTTCGCAGCGCACAAGACCGACTTCGACATCCCGATCCTGGACTCGCAGCACATCGGCGAGGCCGTGACGAACGGCAACATCCTCGACATCACCGACTTCGTCAAGAAGAACATCGATGTCAATGCCTACAACCCGTACCTCCTGGCGGCCTACGGCCAGTACCCCCAGGCGGAGACCGGCAAGCGCGACGAAAACGCCAGCATGTACGGCCTGCCGCTGCTCGGCGACACCTGGACGATGATCTACCGCAAGGATCTTATCGGCGACAAGCCACCGCAGACGTGGGACGAGATGATCTCAGTCGCCGAGAAGTGCCAGGCGGACCACCCTGGCGTCAGCGGGCTGGCTTTCCACCAGGCCAACGGCTCCGACGCCGCGGCCGTGACCTACAACACGGTCAACGGCGTCTACGGCGGCAACCTCTGGGACGCCAAGACGCGCAAGATCGACGGCGTCCTCAACGACGCTGCGGGCCAGGAGGCGATGGACGTCCTGGTCAACAAGATGAAGCCGCTGACCGCCAAGGGCTCCGGCAACTGGTTCATCGACGAGGTGAACGCGGCGGTCGCCCAGGGCAAGGCATGCATCGCGTTCAACTGGATCGCCGCGAGCGGCGGCCTGCTCGACCCGAAGCAGTCGACGCTCGGCACCACCCGGGAGCAGATTCTCGACAAGCTCGGTTTTGCCCCCCTGCCGAGCCAGAAGACGAACCTGGTGCCTCTCGGCGGCATGGGGATGCACGTGTCGGCCTACTCGCCCCAGGCGAACCAGGCGGAGGCCCTGAACTTCATGAAGTGGTTCGAGCAGGCTGACATCCAGAAGAAGTGGGCCGCGGCTGGTGGCGTGCCATCGCGTACGGACGCCCTGGCATCGCCCGAGTTCCTCAATGCCGGGCCGTTCAACAAGGTGTACGCCGACTCGGTTCCGCGGATGCGGGACATGTGGAACGTGCCCGAGTACGCGCGCCTCGTCGACATCGAGAACACCAACGTGAACGCGGCTCTCAACGGCGCGAAGAAGCCGAAGGACGCGCTCGACGACATCGCCAAGCAGCAGCAGGGCGTGCTCGACTCCGGCAACCGCAAGGGCGGCGGCGGACTGTGAGTGACCCCGTCCCTCTGACGACCGACCACCCCGGGCAGGTGGCGTCCGCGACGCCGCCTGCACCGGGTCGGTCCCGCCGCTTGAGCGACCGCACGCTCGCCGTGGCCTTCATCTCCCCGGCGCTGCTGCTGTTGCTCGCAATGTCGGTTTTCCCGTTGCTGTGGGCGTTGTACCTGTCTTTCACCGACTACTCGGCCACCCGCGGGGGGCCGGCCCACTTCGTCTGGTTTGAGAACTACACCGCCATCCTGGCTTCGGCGCAGGTCCACCTGAGGGCCTTGACGACGTTGATCTACGTGGTCGGCGCGGTCGTCCTGCAGACCGTGCTCGGTTTCGCCATCGCCTACCTGATCTCACGGCGCACGCGCGGGCGAGGAGTGCTGACCACTCTGTTCCTGGTTCCGATGATGCTGTCGCCGGTCGTGGTCGGGCTGTTCTGGCGATTCATGCTCGACGCGCAGTTCGGCGTGATCAACAGCATGCTCGGCTCGCTCGGCCTGGGGCAGGTGGAGTGGCTCACCCGGCAGCGAACGGCCCTGATTTCCCTGATCGTGGTCGACACCTGGCAATGGACGCCGTTCATCATGCTCATCGCCCTCGCGGGCCTTACCGCGGTTCCCAAGTACTTGTACGAGGCCGCCTCGATCGATCGGGCGTCCGAGTGGTTCAAGTTCCGCACCATCACTCTTCCGCTGGTGTGGCCGCTGCTCCTCATCGCCGTGTTGTTCAGGGCCATCGAGGCCTTCCGGCTGTTCGACCTCGTCTACATCCTCACCAACGGAGGTCCGGGGGTCTCCACCGAGACGTTGTCGTTCCACGTCTACAAGGTCGGGTTCCTGGGCTTCAACACTGGTACCGCCTCGGCGTACGGGATCCTCATGGTCCTCGTCGTCATCGTCCTGACGCAGCTCTACCTGCGCTACTTGAACAAGCTCAAGGAGGACTGATGGCCGTCTCCGTCGACGAGGCCGTGTCCACAGGTCCTGGCCGGGATCACACGCCCCCCGCGCGTCGCTCCGGCGGCCGGGGCCGCTCCGTGCTGGAGGTCGCGCTGCTGGCCGTGCTGGCCGTCGTGATGCTCTTTCCGGCGCTGTGGATGATCGAGACGTCCATCAAGGAGAACCGGGACGTCTACGCCATCCCGGCCAAGTTCTTCGACTTCACGGTCACTTTGGAGCATTTCAAGGACGTGTTCGTCGCCTCCGGCGGCCGCTCGGCCTTGTCCGTCTCGTTCCTCAACTCCGTCGTGGTCGCCGGGGTCTCCACGGCGCTGGCCACCGTGCTGGGGGTCCCGGCGGCCTGGGCCTACTCGCGCTTCTCCGTGAAGGCCAAGAAGGACCAACTGTTCTTCATCCTGTCCACCCGCTTCATGCCGCCCGTGGTGGTCGTGATCCCGATCTTCCTCATGTACCGCCAGGTCGGACTCATCGACAGCAAGCTCGGCCTGATCCTCATCTACGCCGCGTTCAATGTCCCGTTCACGATCTGGATGATGAAGGGGTTCGTCGACGAGGTGCCCGCAGAATACGAGGATGCCGCCATGCTCGACGGCTACACCCGCTTGCAGGCGTTCTGGCGATACACCCTTCCCCTGCTCCTGCCCGGCATCGCCGCGACCGCGGTCTTCGCACTCATCTTCTCGTGGAACGAGTTCGTGTTCGCCATCTTCCTTACCTCCAGCGACACCGTGCGGACGGCCCCGCCCGCCATCGCCGGCCTCATCGGTGGAACCACTGTGGACTGGGGTCTCGTGGCCGCCGCCTCCGTAGTGTTCGCCCTACCGGTGCTCGTCTTCGCCTACCTGGTGCGCAAGCACCTCGTCGCCGGTGTGACGCTCGGGGCGGTGCGACGCTGATGGCGGGCATCGAGGTGACCGCCCTGCACAAGCGCTACCCGGACGGGACGGTCGCAGTCGAACACGTGGACCTGTCCATCGGCGACGGCGAGCTGTTCGTGATGCTCGGCCCTTCGGGTTGCGGCAAGACGACCACGCTGCGGGCCATAGCCGGCCTGGAGAGGCAGACGACGGGCGACATCCGCATCGGCGACACGCTGGTCAACGACCTGCCGCCCGCCGAGCGCGACATCGCCATGGTGTTCCAGTTCTACGCTCTCTACCCGCATCTGAGAACCCGCGACAACCTGGCGTTCCCACTGCGGGCCGAGGGACTGCCCAAGGCGGAGGTGCGCGAGCGGGTCGACGAGGCCGCCCGGCTGATGCGGCTCACCCCGCTCCTGGACCGGCGACCGCACCGGCTGTCCGGCGGGGAGCAGCAGCGCGTCGCGCTTGCCCGCGCCCTGGTGCGACGACCGCGCGCATTCCTCATGGACGAACCGCTTACCAATCTGGACGCGGAGCTGAGGGAGGACATGCGCACGGAGATCAAGCACCTGCAGGGGGAGCTGGGGGCGACGATGGTCTACGTCACCCACGACCAAGTCGAGGCGATGTCGCTCGGTCACAGAATCGCGATCCTCAACAAGGGCCGCGTCGAGCAGATCGGCACGCCGCTGGAAGTCTACGACCGCCCGGCGAGTCTTTTCTGCGCCGCGTTCATCGGCTCACCGCCGATGAACCTGATCGAGGTGGAGGTGGCCGACGGGAAGCTGCGCGGTCAGGGCGGACTGGTCCTCACGCCACCGCCAGGCCTGCCGCGCGACCGTCGCCTGGTCGCAGGCGTCCGGCCGGAGGCGCTGGAAGTCACAGAACCAGGGGCGGAACATTCGGTCCCGGCCCGCGTGGTCTCGGCGGAGTGGCTGGGCGACGAGATCATCTACGTGGTTGACCACGGCGGCCAGCGCGACGTACGGGTTCGGATGCCACCGACTGTCCGTTTCGCCGCTGACGCACCGGTCGGGCTGCGGCACACCGGCGGGCCCCCGCCGGTCTACGACGTGAGCACGGAAGAGCTGGTGGCCTGATGGGAACCGTGGCAGTGCAGGGGCTGCGCAAGTCCTTCGGTAAGGTCCAGGCCCTGGACGGGGTGACGCTGGACGTGCCGGACGGCTCGTTCTTCGTCGTGCTCGGACCCTCCGGGGCAGGCAAGACGACGACCCTGCGAGCGATCGCCGGCCTTGAGAAGCTTGACGCCGGGTCGGTGCATCTGGACGGGAGGGACGCGACCGGTGACGCCCCGGCCGAACGCGACCTGGCCATGGTCTTCCAGAGCTACGCCCTCTACCCGCGACTCACGGCGTACGAGAACATCGCTTCGCCGCTGCGGGCACGCCGCTGTTCTTCGAGCGAGATCGCCGCTGCCGTCGAACGGATGTCGAGCCTGCTGCACATCGAACGTCTGCTGCAGCGTCGTCCGGCGCAGATGTCGGGCGGTGAGATGCAGCGTGTCGCCCTGGCCCGGGCGCTGGTCCGTCGCCCGCGCGCGTTTCTCATGGACGAGCCGCTGACGAACCTCGACCTCAAGCTCCGCGTCGAGATGCGCACCGAGCTCACCCGCATCCACCGGAGCCTCGGAGCGACCTTCATCTACGTGACCAACGACCAGGTCGAGGCCCTGTCCATGGCCGACCGGGTCGCGGTCCTCAAGGACGGGAAGGTGCAACAGGTCGGAACGCCGGCCGAGGTGTACGAGCGTCCGGCCAACCAGTGGGTCGCGGGATTCGTCGGGAGCCCGCAGATCAGCCTGCTCCCCTGCCACGCCGAGGGAGATCGTCTGGTCGGGGCGGAAGGCTGGACGCTGCCGCGGCCCCGCTGGAGCACGGCTGAGGACGGTCGTCCGCTGGTGCTGGGCCTGCGCGCGGAGGACCTGTCCGTCGAGCAGCGTGGGGACGCGTCGTTGCCGGGTGAGCTCTACGGCCTTGAGCCGCTCGGTGACCGGACGGTGGTCGACGTCCAAGTGGGGACGGAGATCCTCAAGGTCAAGGCACGACCCACCTTCACCGGTACGCCGGGCGAGCGGCTGCATGTGACGGTCGACCTGGACCGTGCGCACCTGTTCGATGCGGGCACCGGGCTGGCGCTGTCCGAGGCCGGGAGGTAACCGCCCGGAGGTAACCGCACAGGGCGGCGACGTCACCATGCGCCCGCACGTGGCAATCGAGCCTCGGCGGACCGTCACCGGTGAGCACGGCCTGACGACGCCGAAGCAGCCACGGCCCGAGAAGGCGATCGGTGGCGCGGGGCGTCGCCCTGCAGCCAGGGCCAAGGCCACGTTCGACCCGCTCGGCAACCTCGACCCCGACGAGGTCGTGTGACCCGTTCGTCAACGCGCGTGGCGCGATCGCTGAGGTCACGCTGCACATCACCAGGAACATCACAGGAGGCGACGCAATGAGTGACCCGATGAACGTCCTGGCCCCCGAGCACCGGCGGCTCCGGATCGGCGACGCCTGGCGCGACGCCGCCAGCGGAGCCACCTTTGCCGTCGAGGACCCGGCGACCGGCAAGACCATCGCCGAGGTGGCGGACGCCGGCGTCGTTGACGGGCTCGCCGCTCTGGACGCGGCGAGCAAGGCGATGGCGGAGTGGGCGGCGACCCCGCCGCGAAAACGGTCAGAGTTGTTGCTTGCGACGTACCGGGCACTGACCGAGCGATCCGAGGAGGTCGCCCGGCTGATAACGCTCGAGATGGGCAAGCCGCTCGCCGAGGCTCGGGGAGAGGTGGCCTACGGCGCCGAGTTCTTCCGTTGGTTCGCCGAGGAGGCGGTGCGCGTCGAGGGGCGCTACAACACCGCTCCCGCTGGTGGATATCGCGTCCTCACCGTGCCGAAGCCGGTCGGCCCGTGCGTCTTCGTGACGCCCTGGAACTTCCCGTTGGCCATGGGCGCCCGCAAGATCGCGCCTGCGCTGGCGGCGGGCTGCACGACGATCACCAAGCCGGCCGCCCAGACGCCACTCACCATGCTGTTCCTGGCTCGCATCATGGAGGAGGTCGGCGTACCCCCGGGCGTCGTCAACGTCGTGACGACCAAGCGTTCCGGCGAGGTGGTCTCAGCACTGCTGGCCGACCGTCGGACCCGCAAGCTTTCGTTCACCGGGTCGACCGAGGTCGGGCGCGTGCTGCTACGGCAGGCGGCGGACAACGTGCTGCGCACCTCGATGGAACTGGGCGGCAACGCGGCTCTGATCGTGTGTGCCGACGCGGACCTGGACGTCGCGCTCGACGGCGCCATGGTGGCCAAGATGCGCAACATCGGGGAGTCCTGCATCGCGGCCAACCGGATCTACGTCGAGGAGCCGGTGCGCGAGGAGTTCACGGCGCGCTTCGTCGAGCGGATGGGCGCGCTCTCGGTGGGCCATGGTCTCGACGACGGCGTCAACGTCGGGGCGTTGATCGACGAGCCCTCGGTCGCCAAGATCGACGAGCTCGTCACCGACGCGGTCGATCGCGGTGCCCGTGCCTTGGTGGGCGGCGAGCGGCCGGATGGGCCGGGCCACTTCTACCCGCCCACGGTCCTCGTCGACGTGCCCGAAGACGCGCAGATCCTGCAGGAGGAAATCTTCGGCCCGGTGGCGCCGATCATCTCGTTCACGTCCGACGACGAGGTGATCGCGAAGGCCAACGACACCGAGCACGGCCTGGCCGGATACGTCTTCACCCGTGACCTCCAGCGTGCGCTCCGGTTCGCCGAAAGGCTGGAGACGGGGATGATCGGCATCAACCGTGGTCTGATCTCGGACCCGTCAGCTCCGTTCGGGGGCGTGAAGCAGTCCGGGATCGGCAAGGAGGGGTCGCACGAGGGCATTCTCGAGTACCTCGACGTCACCTACGCGGCGATCGACCTGCCGTGACCGGCCTGCTGCTCCGGGTGCCCGCCGAGGATCACCGCGCCCTGTGCACACATGACCTGACCGGCCTCCACCCGTGGGGCGGGACCCGGGCCATGGTCGGCACGAACCCGAGGGCGCCCGGGCACGACCGAGTCGGGGAGCCCGGCGCGCGCCTGCGCCACCCGGCAGCCGACCTTGCCGACGCCGTCCCGGTCTCGCAGGTGACCTGGACGTCCGCCCAGCACATCACCGCCGACGTTCCAGAGAGGCACTGACATGCTTGAGACCGTCCGCGGACCACGCCAGCTGATAGTGGGCGAAGGGGTCGCGCAGAACATCCCACGAGTGGTGGCCGAGTGTGGCTCGCGAGTCCTCATCGTGACCGACCGGGTTCTTCTGGGGCAGCCGGGCGTGGCCGAGATCGTGGCCGGCGTGCGGGAGAAGGTCGCGGTCGTCGGGGTGTTCGCCGACGCGACTCCGGACGTGCCACTCGCCGATGTCGCCCTGGCCGTCTCGGTCGCCGCGGAGGTGGACGCCGACGTGATCCTCGCCATCGGGGGTGGCACGGTGATCGACCTCGCCAAAATCGTCGGCGTCATCCGGCGCCACGGTGGGACGCCGCGCGACTACTACGGCGAGTCGAAGGTGCCGGGGCCGACGATTCCTCTCGTCGCGGTCCCGACGACGTCAGGCACCGGCTCCGAGCTCACGCCCGTCTCGGTGTTGACCGACCCGGACCGCGAGTTGAAGGTGGGGGTCTCCAGCGTCCACATCGTGCCCGACTTCGCCATCGTCGACCCCGAGCTCACCTACTCCTGCCCTGCGACCGTCACCGCCCACTCCGGCATCGACGCGTTCTGTCACGCGGTGGAGAGCTACACCGCGCGACCCCGGGCCCACGGACCGAGCGACCCGGTGGAGCAGGTCTTCCTCGGCCGCAACTCGATCACCGATCACTACGCGCTCCTGGCCGCGGAGCGGATCGCCCGCAGCTTGCCCCGTGCCGTCAGGGACGGAGGCGACAAGGACGCGCGCGCGGACATGTCCTATGGGTCCATGCTGGCCGGGCTTGCATTTTCCCACGCAGGCACCGCGGCTCCGCACGCCCTCCAGTACCCCATCGGCGCAGCCACCCACACGCCGCACGGCCTGGGCGTCGGGCTGCTGCTGCCCTACGCGCTGGACGCGGCCAAGGATGCCATCGGCGACCGGTTGGCCACCCTCGCCCGGGTGTGCGGGCTCGACGTGACCGACGCCTCGGATGCCGAGGCCGCAGATGCGTTCCTCACCTGGCTCGACGGGCTCCTTGCCGACATCGGTATCCCTGCCACCTTGGCGGACATCGGCGTGGCACGCGCCGACCTCCCGCGCTTCGCGGAGATGGCCAGTGGCGTCACCCGCTTGATCCAGAACCATCCAGGCCCGAGCGACACCGCCAGCCTGACCGCGATCCTCGAAGCGGCCTGGATCGGGGACCGGACCCGACACGTCCTGACTACGGAGCAGAGATGGTGACGGGCCTTTCACACGACGACGAGTTCCCTGCCCCACCCTGGGTATCGGAATTGTCGGCTACGCCTTGATGGGAGCCGCCCATTCCCAGGCCTGGCGCACGGCTGCACGCCCACCAGGCCGGCCACGGCCACAACAGCCGCAACCCCCACCGGCCCACCTCGCTTCACGCGGTGACATGACGTAATCATTTCGCTGCGGACAGATCAACGCGAGTGAACAACCGAATCGTGATCGCATCTGCTCCCGGCCCCGACCAGGCCGGCCACCACCCCAAGATCATTTCACTACCCGCCCAACAGGTGGCCGGCGCTTCGGGCCTCGTCGCCCGTCTGCCCGGATGGGCCCCTGCGCGTCAAAACAGGATGTCGCGCACGCGTAACGGCCGATACCCCGTGGGTCCGAGCTGGGCCGGCTCGCCTTCCGTCCACGGGCCAGAGACCTCGACGCTCCGTCGTCTTCTCCGGCCGCCTGCTTCGTTCTACGCCGGCGCCTTGACGGCCGAGCCCGCCGCGGCCGGCTTCCGCGTGACGCGGCGGCGCCGGGTCGGCAGCCCGAGCGTCGGGTTGGCGACGCCCCAGGCGGCGCTCTTGCAGACCAGCTCCTTGTAGACGGCGGCCAGCCGTCCGGTCAGGACCGCCCGAACGGCGCGGTCGTCGGCGGTGACGTACTGGATCAAGCCCTCCTTGCGGCCCAGCGAGATGCACTGGTTGAAGTAGCGGATCGGCGCGTTGGGGAGCTTCCCGCCGGTCAGGCGCGCGGCGATCGCGTCGGCTGCCTGCCAGGCAGCCGGAGTTCCCGAGGCGCACGACATGCGCAGCGGCTTGTTCCCTGGGCCCATCGCCATGGCCGCGTCACCGATGGCGTACACGTCCGGGTGGGAGACCGAGCGCATGGTCCCGTCGACCACGATCTGGCCGGTGCCGGTGACCTCCATGGCGGTCGCCTTGGCGATCGGGTGGACCGCGAAGCCGGTGGTCCACACTGTGACCGCGGCGGGAATGGCCGTGCCGTCGGCGGTGAGCACGCGGTCGGCTTCGACACCGGTGACGGTGGCGTGCTCGTGCACGGTGATCCCCAGCCTGCCGAAGACCTTTCGCAGGTGCTCACGGCCCTTGGGCGACAGCCAGTCGCCGAGGTCGCCGCCGGCGGCGAGTGCGACATCGAGGTCCGGGCGGGCCTCGGCGATCTCGGCGGCGGCCTCCACGCCGGTGAGGCCGCCGCCGACGACGACCACGGTCTGCCCGGCGTCGAGGCGGGCCAGGCGCTCGCGCAGCCGCAGCGCTCCAGGCCGGCCGGCGATCTCGTAGGCGTGCTCGGCTGCCCCGGGGACGTCCTGGGCGTTCCAGCCGCTGCCGAGGGCGTAGACGAGCGTGTCATAGGCGATTTCTTCGGCGGACCCGGGTGCGGTCACGCCGGCGCCGTTCGCGTCGGTGATGGTGACGGTCTTGCGGTCGACGTCGACGCCGGTGACCTTCGCGAGCCTCAGCTCGACGCCGGTGCCCGCGAACATCTCGCTGAACGGCCGGGGCTTGAGGTCCTGGCCGGTCGCCAGCTGGTGCATGCGGACGCGTTCGACGAAGTCGGGCTCGGCGTTGACGAGGGTGATGGCGACGTCATCGCGGCGGAGCCGCTTGGCCAGGCGCCCGGCGGCGATCGCTCCGGTGTATCCGCCTCCGAGGACGATGATGCGGTGCTGCATTCCCTTGCTCCTGTCTTGCGCGATTTGCCACCTGAACCGGGCGGCGTGCCGTTTCCTGACAGGAATGCGGTGTGAAGCACCTCACACAGCGATCAGAAAGCCGTGAACAGGGGCTCCCCGTGGTCGGTGACCGCCCACTGCTCGGTCGCGCGTTCGAGCTTGTCGGGGTTGACCTGGTTGCGGAACGCGGCGATGCCCCCGGCGGTGACCTCCAGGCACATGACACCGACGACCCGGCCGTCCACGACGGCCACGACAGCGGGGTCGCCGTTGGCGGTCCAGATGTAGACCTCGGGCGTGCCGCCGACCATGGCGCGCTTGACCTCGGCCGGTTTGAACAGGCCCCGCAGGAACTTCGCGACCGCGACGGCGCCCTCGAACGCCTTGGCGCGGGCCGGGACCTTCCCGCCGCCGTCGCCTATCGCGATGGCGTCTTCGGTGAGCAGGCGCACGAGCGGCTCGATCCGGCCGCTGGTGGCGGCCGCCAGGAACTCCTCGACGATGCGCCGGGTGACGGCCTCGTCGATCTCGGTGCGGGCCTTGCCGTCCGCGACGTGCTTCTTGGCGCGGTGGAAGATCTGCTGGCTGGCGGCCTCGGTGATGTCGAGG
Source organism: Microbispora catharanthi (assembly GCF_006334915.2). GTDB lineage: Bacteria > Actinomycetota > Actinomycetes > Streptosporangiales > Streptosporangiaceae > Microbispora > Microbispora catharanthi. Next base: position 570,565 of record NZ_VDMA02000001.1, on the reverse strand, counting down.
ATCTCGGCGATCTCCCGGTGCGGGTAGTCGAAGGCCTCCCGCAGCACGTACACCGCCCGCTCGTTGGGGGACAGTCGCTCCATGAGGGCGAGGACCGCGTACGAGACCGATTCGCGCTGCTCGGCGGTGTCGGCCGGGCCGAGCATCGGGTCCCCGGCGAGCAGCGGCTCGGGAAGCCACTGGCCCACATAGGTCTCGCGGCGCGCCCGCGCGGAGGTGAGCTGGTTGAGGCACAGGTTGGTGAGGACCTTCGTCAGCCAGGCCTCGGGGACCTCGATACGGCCGACATCGACGGCCTGCCAGCGCAGGAACGTCTCCTGCACGGCGTCCTCGGCCTCACCGGCGGAGCCGAGGAGGCGGTAGGCGATGGCCTCCAGGCGCGGCCGGGATGCCTCGAACCGGTCGACGTCGTTCACGGTCAAGGGCATGACCCGATCCTAGATCGGGCGGCATGCACCGCCGCCGTCGCATCCGCGTCCCGCAGTTGTTCACCGTACGCGTCGTGAGCGGGCCGGTCATCGGGTCTCGGCTTTGTCGGCGCCGTCGGCGAAATGCCGCAGAACCATGTCGACCAGTGCGGTGACATCGGCGTCGGCCATCGGCGAGCCGGTCATGCCCATCCGGTGAAGCAGGGTTCCGACGACGACGTCGATGAAGAACAGGACCCGGGTCTCCGGCTCGCCGAGCGCGTCCTGCAACTGGAGCCGGTAGGGGTCCTGGAACCGCGCGGACAAGATCTCGCGCAGGGGCGGATCGCTGACGGCGTCGCTGAACACGCCGGCGAACGCGTCGCCGATGCCGGGCTCGCCGATCTTCGCCGCGATCCAACGGATGGTCGAGGACATCAGCTCTGCCTGGCTGGTGCCCTCCAGTGGCACCGGGCCGAGCGCGTCAAGCAGGCAGTCCACGATCAGCTCGCCCTTCGACGGCCAGCGACGGTAGATCGTCGTCTTCGCGACGCCGGCCCTGGCGGCGATGCGGTCGACGGTGGCACGCGCGTAGCCGAGCTCGTGGACCGTGCTCAGAGTCGCGGCGTAGACCACGGCGTTGACGCCGGACCGCGGGCGACCCGGTGGTCTGGCTGATGCGGTCCCTCGAGTCATGACCACACGATAACCTCTTTCGCTACGATAGGTATCGATACTCGCGGTAGCGAAACTATCGGGCTGAGGAGGAGACATGAACGAGGTCACCGGTGCGGAACGGCCGCCGATGGGCATCCGGCTGCTGCATGCCCTGCAGAAGGAACCGGACTGGCCGGCGATGACGGCCGAGGAGCTGGCCGCCTTGCGCGAGGCGGTGAACCGCAAGCGGGCGTCCCCTCTGGCACGGCTGATCAGCGGGTTCCCGGACCGGGACGCCACGATCCAGTGGCAGGAGGTGGCGCTGCCCGGCCGCGGGCTCCAGGTCCGGGTCTACCGGCCCTCACCCGGCCGGGCCGGCGTACGCGGCGACCTGCCGCTCGTGCTCCACGTGCACGGAGGCGGATTCGTGGGCACGGCGGTGCAGAGCGACTGGGTGAACAGCCACCTCGCCGCGCGACTGCCCGCGGTCGTCGTCTCGGTCGAGCACCGCCTCCTCGATCATGACACTCCGCTGTCGGCGGTCGTCGACGACGCCCGGGACGTGCTCCGGCACGTCGTGCAGAACGCCCCGCAGTGGGGGATCGACCCGGCGCGGACCGCCGTCTTCGGTGAGAGCACCGGCGCGATGGTCACCGCCCTGGCCGCGATCCGGGCCAGAGACTGCGGCCTGCTCCTACGGGCGCAGGTGCTGGTCAACGCCGCTGTCGACCTGACCTCGACGGGGTTCGAGCACGCCTCGATGAGCCGCCACGCCAACAGCCCGACCCTCAGCATGCCGCAGATTCGGCTGTTCCAGCGGCTCGCCGTTCCACCGGGAACCGATCCTCGTGCGCTGTCGCCGGTGTACGCCGACGATCTGAGCGGGCTGGCCCCGGCGCTCGTGGTGGTGCCGACCCTCGACCCGGTGGCCGATCACGGCCGCTGTTACGCCGAACGACTACGAGCGGCGGGGACACCCGCGCGGTTCACCGAGTATCCCGGAGCGACGCACGCGTTCCTCAGCATGCCGAGGCTGGTGCCGCAGGCGAGGGCCGCGCGAGCGGAGATCGCCGAGTTCCTCCGGGAGGCCCTCGCCGGATGACGGCCAGGGGCATCACTCGGTGGCGAGGGGGAGACGCAGGACGAAGCGGGCTCCACAGTGGTGTTCCGCGGCGTACAGCCGGCCGCCGTGCTCCTGGGCGATCTCCCGGGCGATGGACAGGCCGAGCCCGGACCCGCCGGGATCCAGTGCGCGGGCCTCCTCCCGGCGGTAGCGGCGCTCGAAGACCCGTTCGCGGTCCTCCGGTGGGATGCCGGGGCCGTCGTCGACGACCTCGAGGACGGCGTCGGGAGGGTCGGCGGCGACCACGACCTCGATCGTGGTGCGGGTGTGCCGCTCGGCGTTGGTCAGCAGATTGCCCAGCAGGCGGGCCAGGCGGATCGCAGAGGCGCGTACGCGCACGTTCGGGTCGAGGCGGGTGAGGACGGTGGCGCACGGGGTGCGGCGGTCCAGTTCCTCGCTGACGAACTCGGCGAGGTCGATCAGGTGCTCGCCCTCGTGCGTCTCGCTGTCGAGGCGGGCGAGGTCGAGCAGGTCGGCCACGATGTCGTTGAGCCGTTCGGCGTCGCGCAGCAGCTTGCGCAAGATCCGCTGCAGGTCGATGCCGGGTTCGGACAGCGCGACCTCCAGCTCGGTGAGCAGGCCCGTGATGGGGTTGCGCAGGTCGTGGGATGCGTCGTAGACCAGCCGCCGCTGCCGTTCGATGGCCTCGCGCAGGGCGGAGGTCGTCTCGCGCTGCTCCCGGTGCGCCCGCTGGAGCTGGTCGTTGAGGGTCTGCAATTGCAGGGCCAGGGAGGCCTGCTCGCCGCCCGCGCCGGCGCGCTGCAGCGCGCGGACGAAGTCGGTGACCTCCTCGATGCTGAGGACGATCCATCGGACCTCGCCGTGCGGGCCGGGCACGGGCGTGTTGACCGTGCTCCAATACCGTTCTTCGAACACCCCGGGCCGGCCCGGTGCCTCGATGTCGTACCTCTGCAGGGGCATGAAGTCGCGGTGGCGGGTGGTCACCACCTGCTCCAGGGAGGTCCGCAGTATCCGCGCCCCCTGCTGCTCGGAGTCCGCCGGCGCGGCGGGGTTGGGCGGGAAGGCATCGAACAGGTTGCGGCCCAGCAGGTCCTCCCGGCGGTGCCCGCTCACTTTGAGAAAGGCGTCGTTCACGGCGATTATGACGAAGTCGGGCGTCAGCACCACGGACGGGGCCTGGCCGGCCCTGAACACCGCCTCATAGTCGATCTCTGACCTCATGACCACGGTGCCCTTCTCGCACCCCGTCTTTCAGCCCCCGCAGTCGGCATGACTCCCAGCCGTCCGTCCCTCGGCCGTGCTGTCTCCCATTCCCGCGAGGCCGCGGGTCAACGGGGTACGCCCCCGAACGGGCCACGGAAAAAGAGATGAACGCGCCCGAAACCATCACCACGAGCGCCTATCGGCGGCGCCTCACCCGGCCGGGCGCCGGGTCGGCCGGGCGATGGCGACGGCCGCCGCGGCGCAGACCACGGCCGGCACGACCAGCGCGTACGCCGCGCCGCGGTATCCCTGATCGGGAACGCCGACGGTCACGAACGCGCCCGTCACGGCGACGCCGATCGTGGCGCCGCACTGCCGGGCCGCGTTGAGCAGCCCACCCGCCACCCCTGCGGCGCCTTCGGGAGCCGCGGTCACGACCAGGGTGGCCAGGGCGGGCAGCGCGAACGACACACCGAAGCCGGTGGCCACCAGCCCGGCCAGCAGGAACGGGTAGGAGGCGCCCGCCCAGACGGCCGCGCCGAACGCGACGCCGCCGGCCGCGAGCAGGCCAAGCCCCGTCAGCACCGGCGGCCGCGGCCCGGACCTGGCGACGATCCTGCCGGTCAGCAGCGGATTGACCGCGAAGGGCAGCGTCATGGGCAGGAGCGCCGCCCCGATCTGCCCCGGCGTCAGGCCCAGCGCCTGCTGGAAGAGCAGCGGCAGCACGAACAGCACCCCGCTCATCGCGAAGTTGACCGCCGCCCCCGCCAGCAGCGCACCGGGGACGCCGGGTGTCCGCAGCACGGCGGGCGCCAGGACCGGCGCGTGGCCCCGCCGCTCGCGTACGGCGAAGGCGTACACCGCCACAGCCGTGGCGCCCGCCGACCAGGCGGCGTGGACCAAGGAGTGGGCGCCGAGTGCGATCAGCGTGTCGGTCAGCAGCGCCACCGCCGCGCAGGCCAGGATCTGGGCGGCCCAGTCGATACGCCGGTCGCCGCGCGGGCAGCGTACGGCCGCTCCGGCCGTGAGCGCGAGGGTGACGGCGGCGAGCGGGGCGTTGATCAGGAAGATCGCCCGCCAGCCCGCCAGGTCGGTCAGCGCCCCGCCGGCCACCGGACCGGCCACGAGCGCGGCGCCGCTGGTCGCCGCCCAGACGGCGACCGCCCTGGCCCGCTCGGCGGGCACCGGATACAGCCGGGCGATCATCGCCATCGACGCGGGGACGCAGCCCGCCGCGGCCAAGCCGAGCAGCGCCCGCAGACCGACGAGCGCCCACAGCGACGGCGCGAACGCGCTCAGCAGGCTGACGAGGCCGAAGGCGGCGACGGCCACCCGGAACACGCGGTGCGCGCCGTACCGGTCGGCCACCGACCCGGCCGTCAGCAGCGCGGCGCCGAAGACGAGGGTGTAGCCGGTCACGGTCCACTGCAGCCCCGCGACGCCCGCGCCGCCGAAGGACCGGGCGAGGTCGGGCTCGGCGACCGACAGGACGGTGGTGTCGAGCAGCACCATGAAATAACCGAGCGCGATCCCGGCCAGCGCGCGGGCCCGGGCGGGTGCCGCCGGGGGAGCGGCGGAAACAGTCGACGTCACGAGGATCTCCAGGAGGTAGACAACCTGGGGGTCACTGTGGCGTCGGGCCGGCGTAGGGCTCCACCGCCCAAGCCGCAGGCGGCGTTCGGAATAACCGAACGCTCCCGGCCCGTTCGGTGCGGCATGGAACTGCGGCAGTTGCGCACCTTCGAGGCGGTTGTGGCACATCGGACGGTCACCGACGCCGCCGTCGCCCTGGATCTCGCGCCGTCGTCGGTGTCGGAGCAGATCAGGACGCTGGAACGGGACCTCGGAGTCGCCCTGTTCGAGCGGGGTCCCCGGGGGATGCGCCTGACCGCGGCGGGCGAGCGCCTACGCGGCTGGGCGCGCCGTCTGCTGGACCAGGCCGACCAGGCCCGGCGTGACGTCGCGGAGGCCCGCCCGGTGCTGCGGCTCGGCGCCCTGGAGACGATCGCCGCCGTGCACGTGCCCGCGGTCCTGGCCCGGCTGGCCGAGCGCCGTCCCGACCTCGTGGTGGAGGTGCGGTCGGACGGCGCCCGCGACCGTCTCCTGGACGCGGTCGCCGCCGCCGACCTCGACGCGGCGCTGCTGCTCGACACCGGGAACGATCTGGGCGGGCTCGGCTTCGGCGCGCCGGCCGCGCCGCTGGCCTTCCTCGACCTCGATCCCGTGCCGCTCGCGCTTGTCGCCGCGCCGGACCATCCGCTGGCCGCCGCGTCCCGGCTGCGCAAGGAGGACCTGTACGGCCAGCGACTGCTGGTCAACGTGCCCGCCTGCTCGTTCTGGCTGGCGGGGGAGCGCCTGCTGGGCGACCGGGTGGAGCGGGTGCGGGCGGGCGGCGTGCCCGTCATGCGGGCGTGGGCCGAGCGCGGCCTCGGGATCACGCTGCTGCCGTGGTTCGCGGTCGCCGATCAGGTCGCCGCCGGGGCCCTCGCCCGGCTCGCGTTCGACATCCCCGGCCTGAGCCTGCGCCTGGTGTGGAGGGCCGACCGCGAGGCCCTCCCCGGCATGCGCGAGATCCTGTACGCGAGCGCCGCCTCCGACGCGGTCGGCCTCCCTTCGCCCGCCGATCACGGCGCCGCGCGGCGGTGAGTCATCAGGCCGCCCCGGTGAGATCCGCGCGCGGATTCAGGAGCGAGACGGGCTCGTATCCGGGGTTGAGGAAGTTGCACGAGCCACAGATGACGTGGGCAGGTGAAGACGGGAGGGCAGTTCGTTCTCACTGAGCCTTCTTCATCACGCCGGGGAAGGCCGGCTCGCGCACGGTCACCGCGGACGTCGCCAGGGCGGGCATCATCCAGGCCCTCTACAGCAGGCTCACCTGGCCGCTGCTCACCGAGGCGCGCTCGACGAGGGCAGATGATCGTCGGCCTGCTCGCGCTGGCCGACCAGTACGCCGGACGGCAGTTGCTTCGACAGCACCGGCAACGGAGCCGGGGCCGATGCCTTCGTCGACTTCATGCTGTCGGTCACGAGCTTGTCTCCAGGATCTGCCCCACAACAACTGGGCGGGCCGACGAGGATGAGCTCGCCGGCCCGCCATCTGCCGGCTACCGCACCGTCAACTTCTGGTAGTCGGCGGCGTGGGGCTGGTAGGTCGGGTTGCCGGAGTAGGCAACGTGGACCGTGTACGCCCCGGGCTGCAGATCGGCAGTCTGCAGTGTGACGACGGCCTCGCCGTCCGCCAGTGGCACGACCTGCACGGAGCCGCCGAAGGTGACGGTGACCTCGCCGGTCGGGGTCGGAGCGCTCTGCTTCTGCCCGCCCGCTGGCCCAACAGTCACGTTCAGCTTGAACGTGTCCCCGCGGACAACCGACGCCGGCGCGGTTTTCGCATGGACCTTGACGGCGTCCGGGCCGGAGGGCACCTCGAACGACGCCGTACCTTCCGACGCCTTCAGGTAGTCGAAGCCGAGGTACTCGGCCTTGACCGTGCGGGTACCCGCAGGCAGACCCGTCGGCAGCGTGACCGTGGCCGCGCCGTCCTTCAGGTAGGCGAGCTTCGACCACGAGCCGATGCTGAACCGCACCTGACCGCCGGTCTCGAACCCGTCAGCTGCCTTGACTGTGGCGGTGGCCGTGGTCGTCTGGGCCTCGCTCGCGTACGGCTCGACAGCCACCTCCGTGGTGGTCGTGACGTCGCTGTTCGGGATCCTGCGGATGTCGTTCCACTCCCGGAGGGTGATCGGGATCACGGTGCCGTGACGCGGACGGGCGACGCCCGCGTTGGTCATCGTGATCGCCTTGGCGTTCCAGGTCGGAGCCTCGATGTTGTCGTGGCACGCGGCCTGGTATCCACCACCGTTCGTGTACCGGTCACCCCAGAGGTAGAACTGGCCGGGGCAGGAGGTGTCACCAGGGTTGGCCTTGAAGATGATCGGCCCCTCGTATCCCTGATTGGCGACCCACGTCGTGCGCCCCAGAGCCGGAGCGACCAACGTCCAGTTGTTGATGTTGCTGTCCAGGAAGTCGGTGTGCTTCTCCGAGAAGATGTCCGAGCCCTGGTTGCCGGCCTCGTTCTTGGTCACGCGGTAGTAGTAGTCACCGACCCGGATCGCGGTCGTGTCGATCCGCGACAGAGGGGCCGGGTTCTGCCAGACCTTGGGACCGGAGAACGTCTGGAAGTCGCGCGTCGTGGTGTACCACATCTGCGCGTTCCCCTGACCGGTGCGGTTCACGGGGTCGTTCCACAGCGACTGTGCCCAGAAGACGGCGTAGGCGCCGATCTCCTCGACCCACAGCGACTCGGGTGCGAAGGCGTTGCCCGCGTTGTCGGGCGCGACTTTCACATGTCGCTGAGGAGTCCAATGCACGAGGTCGTGCGACTCGAACACCTCGATGTACTGGGTGTCGTTGATGGCGTATCCGCCCTGGTCGTACCAGTTCAGGTCGGTGGCGATCATGTAGAACGTGTCGCCGTCGGGTGAGCGGACGATGTGCGGGTCACGAAGGCCCTGGTCGCCCAGCTGGGAGATGAGCGACGGCCGGCCTCCGGTCAGACCGGTCCAGTCCAGAGCGGTGTTTCCGTTGGACGTCGCGAACATGATCTGCTCGCCGTCGGCGATCCCTTCGCCCTTGAAGTACCCCAGGAAGTACCGCTCGTACTCCTCGGAACGGGGCAGGGCGGTGATGGTCACCGGGAACGACTTCGTCTTCGAGGCCGAACCCTTGGTGATGGTCGCCGTCAGGACGGCGTCGACATCCGCGCGGCCGAAGGCCGGGCGGGTCACCTCACCCTTCGGGGTGACGAGGTCGGTGCTCGACTTCCAGGTGATCGTGGATCCGAACTCGCCGGCGGCAGGGAGGTCGATGTTTCCGCGTACGTGGTCGGTGGCGTGCAGGGTCAGGTCGAACGTGTCACGGTCGACCGCCTGCGCGTCGTCGAACTCGGCCTTCACCACAACGGGGATCTCCCGTGTGGTGACCTCTTGGGCGCCCTTGCGGACGGTCGCCGTGAGCGTGGCCTTCGCGTCGGGCTGCCCCTGCGCGGGTCGGGTGATCTTGCCGGTCACCGCGACCTTGCGTGCGCTGGGGAGGGCCGGCGGGGTGTAGACCGCGACGACCGACGGGTCCGAACTCGTCCACGTGATGGTCGAGCCTGCAACGGAGCCCACCTTGGGCAGAACGATGTCGCGTACGATCGCACTGGTCAGGCCGAGGTCGATGGCGTCGGCGTCGGCGCGAACGCCGTCGGAGACGGTCCTTTTCGCCAGGGCGAGTGTCTCGTCGAGGGTCACTGCCCGGTCGTAGACCCGGAAGTCCCGGAGCGTTCCGCGGAATGAGTAGTGGCTCGACGTCTGCGAGCGGGCGAGGAAGTTGCAGTTGGTCCCCGCGGCGTTCACCGACGGCGGCGTGGTCAGGTTCGTTGACGTCGCGTGCAGCACGCCGTCGAGGTAAAGCCTGCCGGTCCAGCTCGTACCGTTCGCGTTCAGCGACTGGGTGTAGGTGACGTGCGTCCACGCTCCCTCGGGCATGCGGACCCGGGTCTGCTGGAGGTTCGCCGAACCCACCGCGACGCGGAATCGCTGGGTGTTCGACGCGAAGATGGAGCCCTGGGCGCCGGTGTCGGCGTCGCACGAGCCGGACTTCGCGCCGAAGCTCCACATCTGGTGCTCGCCGACGTTCGCCGGGTCGATCCGCACGTCATAGTCGACGGTGAGGTTCGACATGCCGGCGGTGATGTTGTTCGGCAGTGCCACGTACGCACCGTCGAGGGCGCTCTCGTAGGAGTCGGGGTTGAACCTGACTCCATCGCCGGTCAAGGTCGCCTTCTCCGGATGCACGAGCGTGGCGTTCGCCGCCGAGCCCGCGCTACCCGAGTTGACCAGCGTCGTCCCGCTGGTCTCGTCGAGGGCGAAGTGGTGCACCAGACCCTCGTTGAGCTTCTCCTCGGCCGCGTGCGAGGGCGTCGCTGCGAGCGAGACCGAGACAAGCGCACCCATTACCAGGCCCGCGACGCCTCTACCCGTGCGACTCAGCCTGTGACGTGGCCTTGGGTGTCGCACTCTCAATTGATCCTCCTTGATCCGGTCGCTGTGGACACGTGGGGCACGGCCCCGTTCCGGGTGGGGCCGAACGCACGCGGGGGAGAGACGAAGCCCGAAAGGGTGGCCAGCGTGCCGGCGAGGCCCGGCGTGATCAGGCCTCGTTGCGCGCTCCGACGAGACGAGGGCAGCACAGACAAAGGTTCACCTCGCTGTGAGATGTGGGGGACGGCGTGAACTGGGGGAGTAGGGCTATATGTCACAGGTGTCCGGGTCTTGAATGCAGACACTAACCTCCCGCCCCAGCGAAAGGTAGCTTCAATAGAAGCAAACTTTGTGCGTGAACACATGAAAGCCACGCGAGACCTGGATAAAGATCTCGGCCTTGTCAGCACTCAGCAAGCACCTCGCGTCCGGACCGCGGAGTACGCCTGGCCCGGGGAACCTGGGGATGGGATCGCCGACAACGAGCTGGGCGCTTACCTGCTCGTACGCTAGTCACCTTGGCCTGGCCGCCACTGGGCACGTTTTGTCAACGACGCTCGAAAACGGGCTCTGGCGCAGATTCCGTTCGATGAGCCGCCTCAGCCGGCGAGGAGGACGCGTTTGCGCAGGAGGTCAGGGTTGGCCCGGCCGTACATCTGCCGCTTGAGCATCTTGACGCGGTCGACGTGCCCTTCGACCTTTTCCGGAGCCGTGGAGCGAGGTCCGGCACCCGCTCGGCGAAAGTCTCCGCGGCGCAGCCTTCGAAGTGCACATGCACGCCTTCAGAGTGCGAACTCGATGAGCAGATCTCGGCCGGTCTCCGAATTGGTCCTGAATTGGCCTACGGAATCGGACCTTATCGAGTGTACCGATTCCTGTCAGGCTGAGTGGCATGACAACGACAGCGGCCCGCTTCGACGGCCGGCTCCTCACGCCTGGCGACGCCGGCTACGACACCGCCCGTACCGTTTGGAATGCCATGGTCGACCGGCATCCACGCATGATCGTCCGCGCGGCGGGCGTCCCCGACGTGGTCGCCGCCGTGCGGATGGCCCAGGAACTGGACCTGGAAATCGGCGTGCGCTGCGGCGGCCACAACGTCGCCGGCTTCGCCGTGCCTGACGGTGGTCTCATGATCGACCTGACGCTCATGGGGGGCGTGCGGATCGACCCGGCCCGTCGCCGGGCTCGGGTGCAGGGAGGAGCGCTGCTCGGCGCGCTAGACCGGGCGTCCCAGGCGTACGGCCTGGCGACCACTGCGGGCAACGTCTCGCACACCGGCGTCGGCGGGCTCACGCTCGGCGGCGGCATGGGCTGGCTGGCCCGCCAGCACGGCCTGGCCTGCGACAACGTCGTCTCCTACACGATGGTCACCGCCCAGGGGGACGTGGTGACCGCGAGCCGCAACGAGAACCCCGACCTGTTCTGGGGCCTGCGCGGCGGTGGTGGCAACTTCGGCATCGTCACCGAGTTCGAGTTCCAGTTGCATCGCATCGGCACGCGGACGCTGGTCGCCGAGTTCGACTTCCGCGCCGAGGACGCCGTCCCGGTCATCGAGGGCTGGCGCGACTTGAACGCCGTCGCGCCCCGGCAGGCGACGTTCACCGCCAGTGTCGCCGGCAGTCCCGACGGCCCGATCGCCACGCTGGGGTTCGTGTGGGTCGGCGACCCGGCCGAGGGCCGCCGGCTGCTCCCCGCGATGCGGGCGCTCGGGCGCCCCCTCGCCTCCCGCGTCACCACTCCGTCGTACCTCGAACTTCAGCAACGTGACGACTCCACCGGCGGTCACGCCTCCCGCCGCTATTCCAAGGGGCACTACCTGCGGAGCTTTCCCACCGCGGCGATCGAGGCGTTCCTGCTGCGCGGCGGCGCTGACCTGAGCGCGAGCCTGGACCTGCCGAGCGTCGGCCTGCAGGCGCACGGCGGCGCGATCGCCGATGTTCCGGAAGCAGACGCGGCGTTCAGTCACCGCGGCACGATGTTCGAGTTCGGTGCCGGCTCTCGCTGGAGCGACCCGGCCGAGGACGACGCCAGGATGAATGCCACCCGCGCCGCCGGTGCGTCGCTCGAACCGTACGCCAGCGGGGTGTACGTCAACTCGTTGACGGCCGACGAGCTGGCCGATGGGCAGCGCGGCGTACGGCGGGCGTATTCGGCCGCGAAGCTGGCCCGGCTGACCGCGGTGAAGACCGCGTACGACCCGGCCAACGTGTTCCATCTGAACCAGAACATCCGCCCGGCATGCTGATGCTCATGTCCTGGATGTGCCGCCGGCGGAGAGCCTGCGCGGGATCAGGGTCCCCGTACGTCCCGGATGGCCGTCGCCAGCAGCGCGACCCCCTCGGTGATGGCGGCCTCTCCGAGAGTGGCGTAGCCAAAGATGAGGCCACCCGGTCCGGTGTCGGCGATCCGGTATGGGCCGACGCCGTGGATGGCGAGCCCGTGCCGGGCGGCGGCCGTCACCACCGCCGCCTCGTCGAGGTCGGGTGGGAGCCAGGCGACCACATGCTGCCCGGCGGCGATTCCGGCCGGTTCCAGATCGGGCAGGTGGGTGCGCAGGGCGCCCAGCAGCGCGTCGCGGCGGCGGCGGTACAGCGGACGCATCCGGCGCAGGTGGCGGTCGAACTCGCCGCGTGCGAGGAAGTCGGCGAACGTCAACTGGTCAATGACCGGCGAACCGCGGTCGGCGAGAACCTTTGCCGCGGCGACGTCAGCGACCAGCTGGGGAGGCACTACCAGCCAGCCGAGCCGCAACCCCGGCGCGAGCGTCTTGCTGGCCGTACCGCAGTAGACGACACGATCGGGCGCCAGGCCCTGCATGGCTCCCACCGGCGACCGGTCGTAGCGGTACTCCGCGTCGTAATCGTCCTCGACCACGATCGCGCCGCGGCGTCTCGCCCAGCGGATCACCTCGGCCCGCGCCGCGGCCGACAGCACTCCGCCGGTGGGCCACTGGTGCGACGGCGTGAGCACGACCGCATCGGCGTCGGCCCGATGGAGCGCATCGACCTGAACGCCGTCCGGCCCCACCGGGATGCCGACCACGTCCAGACCGGCGGCGCCGGCCAGGACTCGGGCATCGTCGTTGGACGACGGGTCTTCCAGGGCGATCCGCCTGGCGCCGTGCTGGACGAGCACCTGGATCAGCAGCGAGATGCCCTGCCCATAGCCGTTGCAGATCACCACGTTGCCGGGGAGGGCCGATGTGCCGCGCACCCGGTTGAGGTAGTCGCACAGGGTCTCGTGCAGTTCCGGCACGCCACGCCCGTCGAGGTAGGCGAACCGGTCGTTGGGCGTGGTGGTGAGCACGGTTCGGACCGAGCGCAGCCATGCGGCCCGCGGGAACTGTGAAACGTCGGTGCGCCCGTACCCGAAGTCGACCCTGAAGCCGACACTGCGCGCGGTCGGCTGCGCCGTCGAAGCCGCAGAGCCCGCAGAGCCCGCGGAGCCCGCGGCGGCTGGCGGCATCGAGGCAGCGACCTGGGTGTAACCGCCCGATCGGCTGACGAGGTAGCCCTCGGCGACGAGCTGCTGATAGGCCTCCACCACGACCCCGCGGGAAACCCCGAGGCCTGTCGCGAGGGTGCGGGTGGGTGGTAGCGACGCGCCCGCTCGCATCAGGCCGGCCCGGATGCCTGCGCGGATGGACGTCTCGATCTGCCGGTGCAGCGGCACCCCGGCGTCGCGGTCCAGCTTGATGAGCAGGTCCTCGGCCGGCCCGGAATTGGTGCTCAATCGCCCCACAGGATCGGACCTTACCTGCGTGTACCAATTCCTGCCAGGCTGAGTGACCTGCCCGGTTCCTCGGTGGAGAACTGTCCAGATGAGCTCTGGCCGGGGGCACGGGCACTGCGGCCATCTCCATCGACGACGCGTTGCGCCGCTATGACGCCGAGCGCGGCCCTCGCACGCAGGACACCGCCATGGGCGCACGGAAGGACGGCGCCCGCAGCACCTCAAAGGGTGCCTACCGGCTGATGACGCCGATGCTGCGTCTGGTGCCCGCACCGCTCTGGCGTAAGGGCATCTCGCCTGATGGAAACTCCACCTGGCGATGGCGGCCTCCGCGATTGACCTGACTCCCGTTACGGGGGACCAGGCATCACGCGGCGGGGCGCCGAAGGCACGGGCAGGTGGTCAGGACCCGGTGACGGCGCGGCCGTGGTCGGCCGCGTACGCGGCGAGCCCGAGGGTGGCGACCATGACAAGCGACAGGTAGATGGAATCGAGTAGCTCCGGCTCCTACGACAGTCCGGAACCAGGTGCGAAAGCGAACGCCTCTGGCTGTGGGGCCAGTAGACGATGGCCCGCCCGGCTGATGATGAAGGCCCACATGCCGACCACCGTCACCATGGCGAGCGGTCGACGGTGGGCGGGGTGATCAGGTCGCCTACCTCAGCCATCTACGGCCTGCCACGATGGACAAGACCTTGGTGATCATCACGGAGCCGGAGTGCCCCCGCCGGAGGCATTCTTGTCGTGTCATTGCTGGGTCATCCAGGGCGGCGTGTGCTTCGGGTGGCGTGGGAACATGGTGAGCTCCTCCATGCAGGCCCAGGGGGGTATCTGGAGGTCATCCCCGAACGGGAACTCCCTGTCGAAGGTCTGCATCGATGCCGTGTACGTCTTCCTGCGATGGCTGTATTCAAGGTGGCATCTGAACCAGGTCCCCTCTTCGGGCTTGTATTCAGCTCGCTTTAGCTGATGAAACAGCTCATCCAGGCCGTCCACGTCCTGTGTCTGCTCGGAGCTGCACGCTGACGTGTAGGTAATCAGGGTGGTGCTGAAGGTGCCAAGCTGGCGTCGAAGTACTTGTGCGTTTCGCCAGCGCTTTGGGGCCTGGGCGGCCACAAGTTCCCCGATCTCGACGCAGAGCTGGTGCGTTCGATCATGCGACATGAGTGCCCCAGCTGCTCCTTGGTCGGCGGTCTGTGGAGGTACATTCTGCAGCTACCTACTAGGGTGAGGCTCTGGAGCCCCTGGGGGTGTGATCCGTGAAGGCGCGCCGTGGCCCGAGCGCGGGCGCGCGAGAAACGGCCCCAGGCCGCACGCGCAGTGCGCGGCCCGCATGCTCGGGCCGGCAGGCGGCGCGGAGCGCCGCCCTTGATCTCCTAGGAGCGTAATTCGGCAGGAGAGGACGCTCAGAAATCTAACCAGGCATAAACCTCATTCTGTCTGCTTGCAAAGCTAACCACTTGCCCTTGCCGGAATGTGCCTGTAGCGGGTTAACAGTGACTGCCTCGGCATGCGACCTGAGGTTGGTCCTGAACGTCGGCGGCTCGAGCCGCCGTTCAGGTCTCCTCCATCCAGCGATCATCATGAGGCCCACCACGGCTAAGAGCTGCTAATGCAATGAGCTGAGGCGGCGCCAGCAGATCAGGGCGCAGCCGAGGCTGAGGAAGGCGCGGTGGATGTCCTCGCGTACTTCCCAGCGGATGCGCAGTCTGCGGAAGCTGTGTAGCAGTGCGATGGCCTGCTCGGCGACCCGGCGCTGTTTGCCCGGGCCGGAGCCGTGCTCGGTGCCGCGTCGGGCGATCCGCACGCACGCCTAGTGCCCGGACGAGCCTGCGGTACTTGTCGTGGTCGTAGCCGTGGTCACCGAGGACGACGTCAGGGCTGGGACGACGACACTCTGCGGTTCCTGCAGCGGTCGAGGCCCCTGTCGCGCAGGACGGCGGGTGCGGGGTTGCGGCTGATTCCCTCCGCCTTCATCGGGCCGGGCCTGCTCACCTTGGTGAGGCCGCCGGACCCGCCGCAGCTCGCCTACCCGGGCGCGCGACGTCGGCGTACTGTGGGAGCCCCGTCCCGCCGACGACTCGGGCGCTCTCGCCGCCGTGCTCGGCCGCTCGCGGGCCCTTCTGCTGACCGAACTGGACGCCCCGGCTTCGACCACCGAGCTGGCCCGCCGTACCGGCCTCCAACTCGTCCATCTCGGCCCGGGCCTGGGGGACGAGAGTCAAGGTGGCCGTGATGTCGGCCTGGTCCACCTCCGGCTCGCCGTCATCGAGCTGCGCGGCCCCGCTCAGCAGGAACGACACGAGCCTGACAGCTTCGTGGGGTCCCATCACGAAGGGGCGTCCAAAATCTGCGGACGTGGGCTCTTTGCGCAGACGGATGGCCGACATGACCTGTGGTGAGCACCGACCGAGCCTGGCCCAGCCAGCAACCAGACCGCGGCAACCGAGCGGTGACCGAGTCCAGGTGACACCCCGACGCTGCCCGGCAGAATCGACCGGAAAATTATCGACCGGAGTTGTCGTATCTGAGCCGCGTCGTTCGTAGCCAGGGTGAACGGTCGCCCACGAGGGCGCTGTCACGACCAGCTGTCACGACCAAGGGAGATGCCGACCGATGCAGCAGCACTCACAAGCCAAGATCCACCGCATGTTCGAGCTCGTCGAGCCGATCGCCACCGTCACCTTCTCCGAGGTGGTGAACGAGGCGTTCCTGGCCCTGGGCATGCGCAACTACTGGGACGGATACTTCGCGGGCCGGGCCGCACCGCTGGGGCCGGCACCGGCCGAGGTGGTACACGCCGTCTTCTACAACTTCGCCGACGGCGAGGTGGCACGCCACATCCCCTGGGTGTGGGGAAAGATCACCCCGCAGGAGGCAATCACCGTGCGCGAACAGGGCAGCACCGCCGCCCTGCGGCAAATGATTGGAGAGCTCGCCGACTCGCCCGGTCTGGTGCGGGCCGCCGACCTCGCCACCCGAGCAGCGGTCAGCGCGCCGACCGAGGGCCGACCACTGTACGCCGGGTTGCGGGCGCTCGACGTGCCCGAGGAGCCGGTGGCCAGGCTCTGGCACGCGGCGACGCTGCTGCGAGAGCACCGCGGGGACGGCCACAACGCCGCCCTTCTCGCCCACGGCATCGGCGGCACCGAGGCCCACGTCCTCATAGCTGTTTCTCTCGGAATGAGGGCGGAGGAGTTCGGCCGGATCCACCACCTGCCCAAGGCGCGGCTGACCGCCGTGGTCGACGGGCTGCGCGGTCGCGGCCTCGTGGACGCCGCCGGCGGGTTCACCGACGCCGGCCGGGAGACCAGGCAGCGGATCGAGGCCCTCACCGACGAGCTGGCAGCCCCGGCGTACGACGTGCTCAGTGCGGACGAGCTCGACGAACTGGCCGCGGGGCTCGAGCCGATCGCCGCCGCGGTATGGGCCTTCGACAACTGAGCGGGCGCATCAAGCTGCTGGGGACTGCCACGACCCCAGCCCGGCCACCGAGGTGAGCAGGTCGTTGCGCGGGATCACCCGCCTGGCGTAACCGAAGGCATCGCCGCCAGGCGGCTCGCGAGGCCGCCGACGCGGCTGCCCGGCAAGAAGAAGACCGGCCTGGCGGGTCACCTACGGGGGTCCCGGTAGCAATCGCGGAAATTCCAACGAACCCATCTCTGACCTGTGCTGATGATGCAAGAGGGTGCGATGGCCCTGAGCGGTTTGTCGTCACCGGATCGCTTGGTCGCGGCGTCGGCGGGCGGCGCTGATCTCGGCGTCGGCGGGCGGCGCTGATCTCGGCGTCGGCGACCTTGTCGTCCAGCAGCGCGTACAGCTGGGTGATCTCGGTGGAGGCGTGGCCGAGGCGGCGGCGCACGGCCTCGATGGACACACCGGCGTTGATGAGCTCGGTCGGCGTGGGCGTGACGCAGCTGGTGGATGTCGATCTCGACAGCTGCCTGAGCGCAGTAGGTCTGCCAGCGGTGGTTGGGCGGCGTCGTACGAGAGCGGCCCACCGGCCCCGTTGAGGGACGCGCGGAACAGCGGCCCGGCGGTGTAGCCGGAGCGGGCCAGGTAGAGCTTGAGCAGGGTGACGTAGCCGCGATCGTCCAACAGGACGGTCCGCACGCTGCCGCCCTTGCCGCAGATGCGGACGTGTGCGTCGTCCAGGCGAAGGTCCAGGTCCTCCACGTACAGGCCGCACACCTCGGAGGCGCGGGCGCCGCATACGTAGGCGGTCTCGAACAGCACCCGGTCGCGCAGCCGGTCCAGCGGCAGGTCCTTACACGGCCGCCGGGTGCAGATCGCGGCCAGGACCTTGGCGACGTCGGCCGCCGCGGCGGGGCGGGGCAGGCCCGTGGCCTGGATGACCAGGTCGCGGGCGGTGTCGAGGGCGATGGTGAAGCCGGCCCGGTCGGGGTCGATCTCGGGCCGGGTGCCGGTGGCGTCGGCCAGATCAGGATTCTTGGCCGCTACCACCTGCGCTGTCCCCGTGTTCCTCGACCCGGACTCGGCACCGGGGGAGGATGCCCGGTTTGCCCAGGCAGTTGATAACTCCCGGGAATCTGATACGACGGTGTCTGAGCGGTCGTTCAGCCGAGTTGCCGGGTGATCGTCGGGTCGGTGATCGCCGTGTCGTCGGCCAGGAGGTACGCCTTCGAAAGGATCACCGACAGCGTCCCCCCGTCGTCCTCGAACGGCAGGAACACCGATCCGGCCGCGTGCCCGCTCGCCGGGACGATGCACAGGTACGCGTCGTTGGGCTCCATCAGGATGTTCGTCGACCCCAGATGGATCTTGTACGTCTTCAGGTCGCCCCGTACGAGAAGGAATCTGTCGGTCAGCTCCACCCGGGAGGCGATCTTCAGTTTCGGCAGCAGCCGCGCCAGCACCTCGCGCCGGGTCTTGGCCGTCTCCGTCAGCTCGCCGAAGCCGTGGGAGCGCCAATAGCGTTCGTGGCCGATCAGCGCCTGGTCGTCGCGGGCGACCGAGGCCACGCCTACGGCGAGGTCGGCCTCGCGGAGGATCTCCGACAGCACCAGCGGCGGCAGATCGGCCATCGACGCCGGTTGCCCGTCGCGGTGGAAGGTGATGCCCTCGGTGGCGCACAGCATGGTGGTTTCAGCCCCGGGGGCGGAGACGATGTGCATGGCCCAGCGGGCCTGCCAGCCCGCCAGCTCGCGCGTCACCTCGCCCTGGTCGCCGCCGTTCTCGTAGTCCCAGTTGCCGATTGACCGGCCGGTCCAGCCGCGCTGGCCCAGCAGGGTCCGGGCCTGGCCATAGCGCAGAATGTGACCGGCGAAACGGTTGGAGAAGGTGCCGGTCCGCTCCTCGGCGGGGGTCAGCAGGTAGAGCTCGCGGAAGACCTGCTTGAACGGCTGGCGTACACCACTCTCGAGAAGATGGTCGCGCCACGCCGCCACCTCGTCGGCGGTCGCGTGGATCGGGTGCCACAGGCCTGCCACGGCGTCGGGGGCGGGGCGGTGGCCGGCCAGTTCCCAGCCGTCGGCGGTCTTGACCGGCAGGGCCGCCGGGCCGCCGGCGATCTGCCAGACCAGGGTGCGGGCGTAGGGGCCGGTGACGGAATGGTCGAGGAAGTACTCGGTCACCTCGTGCCAGTGCCACGTCCGTTCATGGACAATCGTGTTCCAAGCGGGACCGCTCGGCCGCCTGCGCCAGCTTGAGCTCCTTCAGGATGGCCCGCAGATCGGACAGCTCCGCGCGCAGATCCTTCGGCAGCGACTTGACGGTCTTGCCGGCGGCGTTCACGTAGCGCAGGGCGGGCACGTCGGCGCACAACCTGACCCGGTAGTCGCCGATCTTCTCCTCGCGGACGCCGTCGGCGTCCAGGCCGAAGGTGGGGACCGTCCGGTCGAGCAGTTGCTCGCGGGTCAGCCCGTTCTCGACGGCCACCGCGTCGAGGGCAAGGCTCAGATTCCTCTGCACGGACCTCGCGCGCACCTTCGCCTGAATCCTGGACAGCGGGACGATCACGTCGAGGCCACCCCTGCGGGCCAGGACGCCGACGGCGGCGTTGGTGACGGGCTCGCAGCGGCACGTGGAGCCCATCCCGTTGCTGCCGGTGCCGCAGGTCATCGCGACGTCGGTGACGAGCGAGGTCACCCAGCGCTCGTCGATGACCTGGCAGGTCCATAGGATGCCACGCACCACGACGATGGTTTCCTCCTTGAGGAAGACCTTGTCCCGCCACTCCTCGCCGTCGTAGCGGACGACCCAGTCTCCGCCCCGGTAGGCCACCAGCCGCGTGAGCAGCTCACGGACCAGGGCGACCGCGCCGGGGGTGAGCATCCGCGCGGCGTTCCTCAGCCACCGGGCGCTGGGTTTGGTCGAGCGGGCGGTGTTCCAGTGGCGGAACAGCGGCAGCACCTCGACCAGGCGCGGGCCATACTCCTCGGCCAGCATGCGGGCGAAGTGGTCGGTGTCCCCCATCTCGGTCCGGACCACCCCGGCCGGGCCGTGCTCGGCGGGTTCGGTGAGCAGCTCGGTCACCTGCTCGGCCAGGAGCGCCCGCGCGTCCTTCAGCCACTGTCCCGACGTCAGCCAGCGCAGCAGGTCCCGGCGCACCTGGTAGTCGAACCGGCGGGCCGCCGCGAGCGGGATCCGGAACAGCTCCTCATAGCGGGTGTGCCCCTGCCGCACCCAATACCCCGCCCGCTCCATGAGGTGGTGCGCTTCCCGGTAGGTGAAGTCGATGTCGCGCTCGGCCACCGACCGGACCACGCGCAGCACCCGCTCGTCGTAGTCGTGGCCGCCTTCCGGCCCCAGCCAGAGCTTCATCTGCGCGTAGGTGCCGTAAACCCGCCAGTCGACGTCGGGGCCAGGGTCGAGTCCCTGCTCGGTGAGCTCGTCGAACCGTTGGTAGGCAGCCCTCGTGGCCGGGTCCGTGTGGTCCCATCTGCCCGCTGACGTCATGACAGGGCTCCAGTGGTGATCGGAAATTTTCGTTGATCATGAATATCAGCCGGAACCGACAGATCCCCTGCCCTGATTCGGACATGTCTCCACGAAAACCGCTTCTGCCTCCTCGTCCGATTCAGACCGGGCAAGCCGAGCCGGTGCGGATGCGCACCACCGGCGACTACACCATCGCCGATCTCATGGAGGTCTTCTCCACCGGTCGCGCCACCGTCTACCGCGTCCTCGACCGCACCAAGACGACGGGGACGACGGATGCTGCGATTCCGCGTTAGCGCAGGTCAGCGATATCCGTTGGTTTTTCGGCCAGGACTACCGGGACCCCTGACAGATTGTCACGGCTGGTGCCTGGCCACCACCGACCCCGGCGACATCTGCCCTGAGACCGGCGGGTCCGGCTGGGCTACGACCGCGCCCGCATCCTGCTCGCCCACTACGCCGACGGGCTCCGGCTGCACCAACTCCGACACGGCTCAGGCACGCACCTCGGCGAGGCCAACACCTCCGCCAACATCATCATGGCCAAGACCGGGCACAAGTCACTGCGCAGCGTGCAGCGCTACGTCAAACCCGGCCTGGCCGCTGTACTCGGTGGCCTGGTGTCCAGCCCACGCCGACGCGGCTGACCAGCAGCTACCCGGGGTCGTCACGGCAGGTTTCTGGCGCATTCCGGTCCCACCCCATGTTGGTCAGTGGCTCTGGCGCGGGCTGAGCCGATCCGGCGGTGTTGGTGAGTTTGGGAGCCGCGCCCGCTCGGCCATCGCTCGCGCGCCCTCGGTGGCGCCGCTCGGTCAGGAACGTCACCGTCGCGCTGCCGGCGCCCTCACTGAGGCCCTCTGGAGAGATCGGGACGCACGCCCGTCTGGTAGCCGTACACCATCATCACCAGTTGGAGCGCGAAGCGTCCAGGACACGGCACGGTCTACCCGGGGGTGCCCTGGAACCGAGGGGGCATTCCACGTTGTCGCCGCCTTCTGCGCCAATCGTCCGTCGCCCGCTTGAACCATGTCCGAGCTGCATATGTAGACAGCCTACATATAAGCAGTCTACGGTGATCAAGGAGAAGCGTATTGACCCCTCCTTGACCGGAAGCCGGTATGACCTGGAACATGACGCGCAGGAACCTGCTCGGCCTTGCCGGCGGCATGGCCGCGATCCCCCTTGTGGCCGCCTGCCAGCCACGCACAGACGACACCTCGAGCGATCAGCGAGACCACGGCAGCCACAGCGACAGGCACGGCGACGACAGGCACGGCGACGACAAGAACAGCACGGGCAGATTGCTGCGCAGCGATGCGCGGCTGCCGGAGCCGTTCACCAGTCCGCTACCGGTGCCGCCGGTGCTGAGGCCGGTCCGCACCGATGCCACCACTGACTACTACGAGATCACCCAGCGGCCCGGCCGGGCCGGGATCCTGCCCGGATACAGCACCGAGGTCTGGGGCTACGACGGTCGATTCCCGGGGCCGACGATCGAGTCGCGCAGCGGCCGGCAGGTCGTCGTCAGGCACCGCAACGAGTTGCCGGTGCCGACCGTGACCCATCTGCATGGCGGGGTGACTCCCTCACGCTACGACGGATACCCGACCGACGTGGTCCTTCCGGTCGGCGGGAGGTCGGCCGGGTCGGCCGGCGCGATCGCCCACGGGAGCTTCGACTACGCCTACCCGCTCGGCCAGCCGGCCGCGACCCTGTGGTACCACGATCATCGGATGGACTTCACCGGCCCGCAGGTGTACCGGGGCCTCGCCGGATTTCATCTGGTGCACGACGCCGTGGAGGAAGCGCTACCGCTGCCCCGCCGGGAACGCGACGTGCCGTTGATGATCTGCGACCGGGCGTTCGCCGCCGACGGCTCGTTCCACTACCCGTCGATCGACTCATCCCTGACCGGTGAACCGGGTGTGACGTCCGACTTCATGAAGGGCGTGCTGGGCGACGTCATCCTGGTCAACGGCGCACCGTGGCCGGTGCTTGAGGTGGCCGCGGTCCGGTACCGGTTCCGGCTGCTCAACGCCTCGAACGCGCGGCGCTACCAGCTCGCCTTGGACCCGCCCCCGCCGTCGGGCACCGCGTTCGTCCAGGTCGGCAGCGATGTAGGCCTGCTCGGCCGGCCGATCGACCATGAAGCGATCGACATCGCCCCCGCCGAACGCTTCGACGTCGTGGTTGACTTCGGCTCCTATCCCGTCGGCACCCAGGTCACCCTGGTCAACAGGTACGGGACGGGCTCGACCGGCCACGTGATGCGGTTCCATGTGGTCCGGAAGGCCAGGGACGACAGCACGGTGCCGCCGCGGCTGGCCGACCTCGAACAGCCGTCGCCGCCGTCCACCATCACCCGCAGGATGAAGTTCTCCCGGAGCGGCTCCCATTACGAGACCTGGACGATCAACGGCCAGGCGTTCGATCCGAACCGGATCGACGCCCAGGTCAGCCTCGGCGCCACGGAACGATGGCTGATCACCACCAACGCGGATCATCCAGTGCACATCCATCTCGGTCACTTCCAGGTGCTCAGCCGTAATGGGGGCAAGCCGGGACCCTATGACGCCGGCTGGAAGGACACGGTGGACATGCGACCCGAGGACGAGGTGGAGATCGTCGTTCGCTTCAACGGGTACCGCGGCCGATACGTGTTCCACTGCCACAACCTGGAACACGAGGACATGGCCATGATGGCCAACATCGAAGTGACCTGAGTCGGTCCGCCGCGGGGGCCCGCGGACGGGGACCAGGGCGAACGAGCCGAATCTGGCCGCGGGCGGCTGGCCGAACTGACCTCGATGAGCATGTTGGTCAGGACCTTCGTCGCCCCAGCACCGGCCGAGACCGGTGTCGAGGAGGGTCCGCGCAGGATTGAACGGTAAGGATTCTCAATCCTGCGTGTTCGAGCTGCAGCTGGGGTCTGGTCGCGGGTTGACCCGCGCGTTCGCGATGGGGTGGCCGCTTACCGGCCGCCCCGCAGCACGCCGTCCTCATCGGTTCCCAAGTGGCGGGCCAGCACGCGGGCAATCCGGTCGAGCTCGTGGTTGCCCACCGCGGCGAACTCCACGCCGATGGAGTTGAGGAACTCGACGGTGGGCTCGTCCTGGTGGCAGGCCACCTCGACCGGCCAGCCGCTGAAGTCGTCGCCCGTGGTGAAGGTGATGGAGTTGTCGTGGCCCTGCCGCAGGTTCTTCAGGTGGGCGGCGATGTACGCGGCGCCGCCCACCACGATCGTCCTTCCCTGGGCGTCCTTCACCGTGCCGTTCCGCTTTTTTAGTCCTCACCTGACGCCCCGGGCGATCGCCCGGGGCACCTTCCGCCCGAGAGTGATGCGCTCACGGGCGGGCGCGCATCTCACCGATTCCGGCCCGGCGCCGCCCTCGCGACCCGGGCTGCCGGCCCTCCTTTACGCCCCGTCGCAGACTTCGCGGGTGCGAGCTCGTCGTCGAGGAGATCGGGCGTTCGGTGCGCGGGACCGCGCGCCGGCTCCCAAGCGAGCCGTCGGCGCGACGGCCGTGGAACTCCTGCTGCGCCGCCTTCGCAGCGGGTCCGCGCTGCCGGTCCACCACGTCGAACTGCTGCCCGAGCTGAAGGTCCGCGCCTCCTGCCGTGCCGCGCCGTCCGGCTGACCGGGCTCAGGCCCGGGCGGCGCGTTCGATCGCCACTCCCACCCCGTCGAGCAGGTGGTCCAGGCCAGCGCGGAAGTCGTCGTCCGGACCGGCCTCCGGGTGGGGGGCGAACACCCCGGCCTCGACGGCGCGGGCCAGCGCCGGGAACCGGCCGGGGTCGGCGAGCTCGGTGAGCAGGGCGGTGTACGCCCCGTCGGCCATTTCCTCTGGTGCGGCGGTCGCGGACGTCCGGAGCTGGGCCGCGCCGCGCACGTAGTGCAGCACCAGCATGACCACCGAGAACCGGGCCCGCCAGTCCAGCGGGGTGCCGCCGAGGGAGCGCAGCGCGGCGTCCAGCCAGGCGAGCTGGCCGGGATCCATCGGCGGGGCGCTCACCAGCTGGACGATCCACGGATGCCGCAGGTAGACGCCGAGCAGCTCGACGGCCCAGCGGGTGAGTGAGCCGCGCCAGTCGGCCGGCGCCGTGCCGAACTCCGGCGGCGGGCCGGGCGCGGCGTCCAGCATGAACAGCTGCAGGTCGTCCTTGCCTGCCACGTGCCGGTACAGCGACATGGGCGCACAGCCGAGCCGTTCGGCGAGCCGGGCCATGGACAGCGCGGCCAGGCCCTCCTCGTCGGCGAGGGCGATGGCCGCCGCCACGATCCGCTCCAGGCTGAGCGCGGGCGTGCGTCCCCGCCCCTTCGGCTTGGCCCGCCCCCACAGCACGTTCAGCGCGTGCGGCAGCTCGTCTCCGATGTCGTCCGGCATTCCAGGGAGCTTACCAGTTTGCGTATGGCCTACGCTTTGCGTATATGGTACGCATTAAGCGTATGGCATACGCATCTACTCCGCCGACCCCCTTGGAGCCGTCATGCACACGACGATCGACAGTCCTCCGCCGCTATCGGCCCGCCGGCGTCCGTGGTGGCGGCGCCGCTGGACGGTGCCGCTCGGCCTGGTCACGGCCGGGTTCCTCGCGTTCTCGCTGCCGCCGTACCTGACCGGGGACCCGTCGCTGTCCCGGGTGCCGCAGCCAGAGGGGTTCGGCCTGCACTACCCGCTGCTCGTGGCGCACGTGCTGTTCGCCTCGGTCGCCATGGTCACCGGGTTCTTCCAGGTGTGGCCGTGGTTCCGCCGAAGGCACCCGGTGGGGCACCGGCGCGCCGGGCGGGTCTACGTGTTCGCCGGGGTGCTGCCGGCCGGGCTGACCGGCGTGGTCATCGGGGCGCGCAGCCCGTTCGGGCTGTTCCTCGCGGTCAGCGACGTGCTCCTCGCCTTGCTGTGGCTCGCCTTCACCGTGGCGGGCTGGCGCGCCGCCCGCGCCCGCCGGTACGCAGACCACCGGCGCTGGATGCTGCGCAGCGCCGTGCTGACCTACTCCATCATCACCAACCGGGTGTGGACCGGGATCCTGATCACCGCCCTGCCCCCGCTGCAGGACACCGTCTTCCACGGCGACCCCGACCTGATGGCGTGGACGATCTCCGGGCTGTCCGGCTGGCTCGGCTGGACCATCCCACTGCTGACCGTGGAGTGGTATCTGGAGCGCGAGGTGGCCCGCCGCGGCCGCCGCACCGCGCTCGCGACCTGATCCCGGAGGTCGATCCCGGAACTACCGCCCGCCCCGAAACCGCCGCCGCCGGTTCCGGGGCGTTCGCGTTCGCGGAGGGCCCGAACTGCGCACAGATTGGCCGACCAGTACGCCGGACGGCAGCTACTCGACCCTGCAGTTCTCGCTGCCGGCGGTGCTGTGTGTCGACAGCACCGCCGGCCCTCGGTCGGGCAGGCCGTGGAGCCGGCCCGGCGGCTGGAGAAACACCCCGATCTCCACACCGACGGCGATCAGCGCGGGCGCGTGGACGAGGTCAACGCGTACCTGCTCGGCGGGACGGTCCCCGCCAAGGGCACACGCTGCGGCTGATCAGGCGAGGGTCACAGGCCGTAGGAGGGGAAGAGGTCCGTGGTCGGCCAATCGGTGATCTTGTCGGCCACCACGTGCAACGGGTAGTCGATGTCATCGGTGAAGCTCCGCTCCGTGGCGTCGTTCCACCGATTGAAGAGCACGACCCAGCTCAGCCCGTCATACCGCCGGACCATGAGGGTGGAGGTGCCGGGATACGTCCCGTCGTGCCAGGTGTTCAGGGCGCCGTTTGTGGGACGGACCGACCAGCCCTTGCCGTAGTACCACTCGCTCCAGGGGACATTGGCGGGGGGCGGGGCGAACATCTGCCCGATCGTCGACGAGGTGAGCA
This sequence comes from Microbispora catharanthi, assembly GCF_006334915.2. GTDB lineage: Bacteria > Actinomycetota > Actinomycetes > Streptosporangiales > Streptosporangiaceae > Microbispora > Microbispora catharanthi. Next base: position 544,687 of record NZ_VDMA02000001.1, on the reverse strand, counting down.
GGCCGGGAGCATCGAAGATCGTGGTGAACTTCGCCATGTCGACGGCCGAGGAGAGCCAGGCGCCGTGCGCGGCCATGTTCTCGAGGTTGAACGTCCCATACGGCATCGGCACCTGGGCCCCGGAGTTGTCCAGCACGGTCGTGTCGCTGTAGTCCGAGTAGTAGGTGATCTCCGTGGACCGCCGCAGGTTCTGCGCCGTGCGGCCCTGCACCATACGGGTGATCTTCGCCGGGGCGAGCACGTTCTGCTGGACGTAGGTCGCGTACGGCAGGCCGGTGACCTTCTCGATGACCTTGCCGAGCAGCATGTAACCGTAGTTCGAGTAGACGTACTTCGAGCCGGGGTCGAAGTCCAGCACGCGCGCCGACATGAAGTCCATGATGTTCGCCTGCGTCACCGGCAGCGGCACGTGGAGTGCGCCGCTGACGGTGAAATCCGCCCGGTACATCGGATCGATCCCGGATGCGCCGCGATCCCAGCCGCCGAGATGGTGCAGCAGGTGGAGCACGGTGACGTTACCGAGGCGGGAGTCGGCGGCCGTGCTGAGCCCCAGCATCGGCGCCACCGTGGCCGACAGGCTGAGCCTGCCGTCCTGGACCAGCTTCATGATCGCGGTGGCCGTGACCGGCTTGCTCACGCTGGCCAGGCGGAACAACGTCGTCGGCTGGGCCAGGGCGGGGCCCGACGTGGAGTTGTATCCCCGCGCGAGCATCAGCTTGCCCTGCCGCACCACGGCGAGCGAGGCGTACGAGATCTTCTGCGCCTCCATGACACTTCTCATCAGGTCGTCGAAGCCCTGTAGCGACGACGAACTCGAGCCGGTGACGGTCCAGGGAGGAGGAGTGTCGGTCGCGATCGCCGAGCGGGCGGGCAGTACGGCGGCCGCCGCCTGCCGGGCGGGTAGTGCGGCGGCTCCCACGACGGCGCCCGCGAGCAGGCGCAGCGAATCCCTGCGAGTCAGCATGAGTCGATCCCCGTTCTCCGGTCGGATGACACTGTGGACGACACTAAAGACCGAAGATCGGGCTTTAGTGTGACATCCACATGCCTTGAAGGTGTTCCGCTGCTGGGTGGCGGCTATGAGCGGACCAGTGGTGTCGAGACGCGCGTCAGCCCGCCGTCCAGCGACGGAGTTTCTCGGGGTTGCGTACGGCCCAGATGCGCTTGATCCGATCGCCCGCGACGTCGAACGCGTACACCGTCACGGTGACGCCGTCCTGCTGGGCCACCAGGCCGGGCTGACCGTTGACCGTACGCTCCAGGAACGTCATGTTGCCGGGCCTCCGGCGGGCGATTTCGACCCAGGCGTGCGCGATCCGCTCGCCGCCTTCGATGGGGTGCAGGAAGGTGGTGGCGAGGCCTCCGCCGTCGGCGACCGCCGTGGCGTCGGGGTCGAGCAGGCCGATGAGGGCGTCGATGTCCTTGGCTTCCCATGCCTGCTTGAAGTCCCTGACGATGCCGGCGCGCTGGACTGCCGGAGTCGCGGATGGCTGCGAGGCCCGGATGCGGCGGCGGGCCGAGGAGGCCAGCTGACGGCATGCGGCCGGGGTGCGGCCGACGATCTCGGCCACTTCGGCGAAGGAGTGGCAGAAGACGTCGTGCAGGATGAACGCGACGCGCTCGGCCGGGGTCATCGATTCGAGCACGACGAGGAAGGCCAGGTTGACCGACTCGTCCAGGGTGACCCGGTCGGCCGGGTCGAGGGTGGTGCCGCCCGGCCGCCCGGTGCTCCGCTCCGTATGTTCGGGTAGCGGCTCGGGGATCCATTCGCCGACGTAGGTCTCTCGCCGGGCCCGGGCGGAGCCGAGCAGGTTGAGGCAGATGCGGCTGGCGACCGTCGTCAGCCAGGCGCCGGGGGATTCGATGGCGTCCTGCTGCTGCGCGGACATGGCATACCAGCGGGCGTAGGTCTCTTGGACGGCGTCCTCGGCCTCGGCCAGGGAGCCCAGGAGCCGGTAGGCGACATTGATCAGCTGGTGCCGCTCGCTCGTGATCGCGTCCAGGCCGGGATCGGGCCGGCCGTGTCCTGGCCGGAATCGGGTGGTCATGGTGCCGACGGCTCCCTTGGTCGCTTCTGCCCTCACCAGCTCGACAAGACAGCGCACCGGAATGTGAGGCCGGTGCGTCGCCTCACATTCAGGGGGGCTGTGTTGTCGAACCGCTGAGACGAACACGAGATCCAGCGAACAGGAAGCGCACAGACATCATGACTACCTCAATGCCGGCGACGCCGTTCGCCGACCCGGCGCCCGCGCAGCGCCTGGAGCGGGCGGCCGCTGCGCTGACCGCACACGGTTTCACCGTCGAGATCCTGGACGACGCCGCCGCCGCGCGTACCCGCGTCAAAGAGCTGATACCGGAGGGTGCCACCGTGTTCACCGGGGCCAGCGAGACCCTCCGCCTGTCCGGCATCGATGAGGACATCAACAGCAGCGGGCGATACGAGTCCGTCAAGGCACGCAGCAGGACCATGGACCGCGCCACCCAATCGGCCGAGATCTGGCGGATGATCGCCTGCCCCGACGTCATTGTGGGCAGCGTCGCCGCGGTCACCGAGACCGGAGCCCTTGTGGCCGCCTCGGCGATCGGAAGCCAGCTGGCCGGCTACTCGGGCGCCGCGGCCCGCGCGATCTGGATCGTCGGGGCGCAGAAGGTGGTACCCGACCTGGGCACCGCGCTGCGGCGCGTCGAAGACCACTGTCTTCCGCTGGAGAACGAGCGCGCCATGAAGGTCTACGGGCAGCCCAGTGCCCTCAACCGCCTTCTCATCCTCAACGCAGAACCCCACCCCGGGCGCGGCACCGTCCTGCTGCTCCGCGAAGCCGTCGGATACTGAACCACCAGCGTTCCTCGCCGCTTCCGACACCGTCGAAGCCCAGTGGGTCGCCGAGCGGCGCGGCCTGGAACGGTTCCGCACCAAGCAGCCGCCCTACTCGGTCCTCACCGCGACATCGAACGCGAGGTCCTGCCACTCGCGCGACACCACGGGATGGGCACAGGTCTGAGGGCGCGGTGTCGCGGTGATCCGGCCGCGCCGCAGGTCAGGCGGCAGGTGTGGGTTGCCCGGCACGCCGAATTGTCGGTGGCGCGACGTACGATTTCTGGCGTGAGCAGCAAACCCGCCTCGGAACAGCATCTGCGCGATCTCGCGCTGCTGCGCCGAGTCCGTGACCGGATCGACCGTGAGTACGCCCAGCCGCTGGACGTCGAGGCGCTCGCCCGCGGCGTGCACATGTCCGCCGGGCACCTCAGCCGCCAGTTCCGGCTCGCCTACGGGGAGTCGCCCTACAGCTATCTGATGACGCGGCGGATCGAGCGCGCGATGGCGCTGCTCCGTCGTGGCGACATGAGCGTCACCGAGGTCTGTTTCGCGGTCGGCTGCTCGTCGCTCGGCACCTTCAGCACCCGCTTCACCGAGCTGGTCGGTGTGCCGCCCAGCACCTACCGGCGCCAGGCGGCGAGTGCGACGGCCGGAATGCCACCGTGCGTCGCGAAACAGGTGACCCGGCCTGTCAGGAATCGAGAAGCACGAGTCACCGAGCCGCAGCTAGCGTGACTGCCATGGACGTCACCATTCACTCGACCTTCCTCCCGCACGACGACCCCGACACGGCCCTGGCCTTCTACCGCGACGTCCTCGGGTTCGAGGTCCGTAACGACGTCGGTTACGGCGGGATGCGCTGGATCACGGTCGGCCCCGTCAACCAGCCCGGCACGTCCATCGTCCTGTACCCGCCCGGTGGCAACCCCGGCGTCACCGACGACGAGCGCCGCACCATCGCCGAGATGATGGCCAAGGGCACCTACGCCATGATCACCCTGGCCGTCGACGACCTCGACGGCCTCTTCGAGCGGCTGCAGGCCGGCGGCGCAGAGGTCGTGCAGGAGCCGATCGAGCAGCCATACGGGGTTCGCGACTGCGCCTTCCGCGATCCCGCCGGCAACATGATCCGTATCAACGAACTGCGCTGAACCGGCCACGCCGCACGGCTGGTTCCTCGTCCCCCCGCGCCGGGTGAAGAGAGCCAGACATACCGCTCGATGCTGGTTAGATCGAGCCTGGCGACGCCGACGGAGACCGCTGAGGCGGCCCCGCCCGAACACATGGAGAACACGATAAGCATGGCCACGAGGACGGACGCGCAGTCCCCTGCGCTGCACGTTGCCGACACCCACGACCTGATCCGCGTCTACGGCGCTCGCGAGAACAACCTCAAGGACGTCAGCATCGAGATCCCGAAGCGCCGGCTCACGGTGTTCACCGGTGTCTCCGGCTCGGGCAAGAGCTCGCTGGTGTTCAGCACGATCGCCGCCGAATCCCAGCGGCTGATCAACGAGACCTACTCCGCGTTCGTGCAGGGTTTCATGCCGACGCTGTCTCGTCCCGAGGTCGACGTGCTCGACGGGCTGACGACCGCGATCGTCGTCGATCAGGAGCGGATGGGCCCCAACCCCCGCTCCACGGTCGGCACCGTCACCGACGCCAACGCGATGCTGCGCATCCTGTTCAGCCGGCTCGGCAAGCCGCACATCGGCTCGCCCCAGGCGTTCTCCTTCAACGTCGCCTCGATCAGCGGGGCGGGCGCGGTCAAGTTCGAGCGCGACGGCAAGACCGTGAAGGAGCGGCGCGAGTTCAGCATCACCGGCGGCATGTGCCCGCGCTGCGAAGGCCTGGGCCGGACCTCCGACATCGACCTGTCCCAGCTGTACGACGACTCCAAGTCCCTGAACGAGGGCGCGCTCACGATCCCCGGCTACAGCGTCGACGGCTGGTACGGCCGCATCTTCAGCGGCTGCGGTTTCTTCGACCCGGACAAGCCGATCCGCAAGTTCACCAAGGCCGAGCTCCACGACCTGCTCTACAAGGAGCCGACCAAGATCAAGGTCGACAACATCAACCTCACCTACGAGGGTCTGATTCCGCGCATCCAGAAGTCGATGCTGTCCAAGGACAAGGAGGCGTTGCAGCCGCACGTCCGGGCGTTCGTGGAGCGGGCGGTGAAGTTCACCACCTGCCCCGAGTGCGGCGGCACCCGGCTCAGCGAGGCCGCCCGGTCATCCAGGATCAAGGAGATCAGCATCGCCGACGCCTGCGCGATGCAGATCAGCGACCTGGCCGACTGGGTCCGCGGCCTCGACGAGCCGTCGGTCGCGCCGCTGCTCACCGCGTTGCAGCAGCTCCTCGACTCGTTCGTGGAGATCGGGCTGGGCTACCTGTCGCTCGACCGCGCGTCGGGCACGCTGTCGGGCGGTGAGGCGCAGCGCGTCAAGATGATCCGCCACCTCGGCTCCTCGCTGACCGACGTCACCTACGTCTTCGACGAGCCCACGACGGGCCTGCACCCTCACGACATCCAGCGGATGAACGATCTGCTGCTGCGGCTGCGGGACAAGGGCAACACGGTGCTGGTCGTGGAGCACAAGCCGGAGATGATCGCGATCGCCGACCACGTCGTCGACCTCGGTCCCGGCGCCGGCACGGCGGGCGGCATGGTCTGCTTCGAGGGCACCGTCGAGGGGCTGCGGACCAGCGGCACCATCACCGGCCGCCATTTCGACGACCGGGCCTCTCTCAAGGAGACGGTGCGCAAGCCCACCGGCACGCTGGAGATCCGCGGCGCGACGGCGAACAACCTGCGCGACGTCGACGTCGACATCCCGCTCGGGGTGCTCGTCGTCGTCACCGGAGTCGCCGGGTCGGGCAAGAGCTCGCTCATCCACGGGTCGGTCCCCGCCGGCGCGGATGTGGTGTCGGTCGACCAGGGCGGGATCCGCGGCTCGCGGCGGAGCAACCCGGCGACGTACACCGGACTGCTCGACCCGATCCGTAAGGCGTTCGCCAAGGCCAACGGCGTGAAGCCGGCACTGTTCAGCGCGAACTCCGAGGGCGCCTGCCCCACCTGCAACGGCGCCGGCGTCATCTACACTGACCTGGCGATGATGGCGGGGGTCTCCACCACCTGCGAGGAGTGCGAGGGGAAGCGGTTCCAGGCGGCGGTGCTGGAGCACAAGCTCGGCGGGCGGGACATCAGCGAGGTGCTCGCGATGCCGGTGGCCGAGGCCCAGGAGTTCTTCGGCTCCGGTGATGCGCGCACGCCCGCCGCGCGCGCCATCCTCGACCGCCTCGCCGACGTCGGGCTCGGCTACCTCACCCTCGGCCAGCCGCTCACCACGCTGTCCGGCGGCGAGCGGCAGCGGCTCAAGCTGGCCACCCACATGGCCGACAAGGGCGGCGTCTACGTCCTCGACGAGCCGACCGCCGGCCTCCACCTCGCCGACGTCGAGCAACTGCTCGGGCTGCTCGACCGGCTGGTCGACTCCGGCAAGTCGGTCATCGTGATCGAGCACCACCAGGCGGTCATGGCGCACGCCGACTGGATCATCGACCTCGGTCCCGGCGCCGGTCACGACGGCGGCCGGATCGTCTTCGAGGGCACGCCGGCCGACCTCGTCGCCGCCCGCTCCACCCTCACCGGCCAGCACCTCGCGGCCTACGTCGGCGCCTGACCTCGCGCCGCCGATCCGGGTGATCGCGGGGGAGGAGCGGCACGACCTGGCGGGGACGACGGCTGATGCGGATCTCGGTGTCGAACGCCACCACGACCGAGGCGGACGTGGACCGGTCGGTCGCCGCGATCACCCGCCTCGCCACCTGACAGAAGCCGAGTATTCTCGGCGCGGCTGACCGTCGGCCGATTCCGATTCACGGACTGGCGTCGTCCCGCGGGCGGCGCTCCCGCCTGCCGCGGGCGAGTTCGGTGCCCAGGGCGTCCAGGCGCTGATTCCAGAAGCGGCGGAAGTGGTCGAGCCAGGTGTCGACCTCGCGCAGCGGCGTGGGGTCGACGGCGTACAGGCGCCGGGTGCCCTCGGCCCGGACCGTCGCGAATCCGCTTTCCCGCAGCACGCGCAGGTGCTGGGACACCCCGGGCTGGGAGATCCCGAACTCCTCCTGCACGATCGCGCCGATCTCCCCGGCGGGGCGCTCTCCCTCGGCGAGCAGTTCCAGGATCCGGCGGCGCACCGGATCGCCGAGGACGTCGAACGCGTGCATGCCGCCAGGCTCGCAGCTCACGCTTATATAGGTCAATTTGGAGGGAGCCGGACGCTCTCGGCGGGGACGGCGAAGCGCGCCGGGATCACCGGCGCGCTTCGGGGCCGTCGTCCGTCAGGAGGAGGCAGAGGCGGAGGCGTCGCCGGGATACATCGGGTAGCCATATCCGGCCACCTGCCAGGTGGGACGGGTGCGGGCCTCGACGGCACCTCCGTCGCCGGTGTTGCCCTCGATTGTCCGGATCGTGCCGTCGCCGTTGTCCTTGACGACGAACCCGACGTGCTCGACGTCGTCGATGTCCTTGCTGCCGTTCCAGTTGAAGAACACCACCGCGCCCGGCTTGGGCGTGCGGCCCCAGCGGCCGTGGTCGGCGAACCAGCGGGCGTGCTCCACGGTGTAGGCGTCGGAGCCCATGACCGGACCGATGCCGAGCTGCTGTCCCACCCACGAGACGAACATGTCGCACCAGGCCGCGTTGAGGTAGCCCTTGAGCGTGCCGCCGTCGCGGGCGAGGGTCTCACGGGCGCGGGGAGTGGACATGTACCACTGCTGGAACTTGGTCCCGCCGCCGTTGGCGTTCTCGCTGATCCCGACCTGGCTCCTGGCCAGGGTCAGCACGTCGGTCGCGCTGACCTTGGGCAGCGTGGAGGCGATCTCGGACATGGACTTCGCGGCCGCCGGGCCCTTGCCGGTGGTCGGGTTGTCCGCGTGCGCGGCCGGCGACGCGATCAGCACCGCCGAGGCGAGTGCCCCGCCCGCGAGGGCAGCGCGAAGACAGGTGTTGAGGACGTGCATGGTGGGGCGTACTCCCTTACTTCCATGCCGCCTACCGGGTTAGCTGACGGGTTCGGGCTGGAAGTCGCCCTACGGCACGCATGCCGATTCACCCCAGGAGAGGTGGGTCCCCGGCTCCGCGCGGACGCGGACTCGGCGGCCGGGCGGCAGGCCGGGATCGGCCGGCCGCGTCGGTCTGAGGAGGGCTTCTTGACCATTGAGATGAGCAAGTGCGCCCTGAGATGCCTAAAACGTAATAGACCAGGTCAAACCGGTCAAGTTAGAACAACTCAGATTTTACTGGGCAGTAGGCAGCAAACCTGGCGCGGACGGGTAGCGGGCGCACCGCGATCACCGGCGGCAGGAGAATCCGGGCTCACCCGGGCAGACGTACGGTCACCGTCAGGCCGCCCTCCGGCCGGGCGAGCGCCTCCACCTCGCCGCCGTGCGCCACGGCGATGGCCCGGACGATGGACAGGCCCAGCCCCGCCCCCCGGGCCGAGCGGACGCGGTCGCCGCCGAGCCGGCGGAACGGCTCGAACAGGTCGTCCACCTCGTACGGCGGGACCAGGGGCCCGGTGTTCTCCACCGTCACGCTCACCCCGGCCTCCTCCTCCCGCAACCGGACCCAGACCTCCCCGTCCCGCACGTTGTACTTGATCGCGTTCTCCAGCAGGTTGACCAGGCAGCGTTCGAGGAACAGCGGGTCGCCGTGCGCGACCGCCGGGCACAGGTCCTCGTGGACGACCACCTTCCTGCGGCGCGGCTGCAGGTCGATCTGCTCCATCGCCGTACGGACGACCTGCCGCAGATCGACCGGCTTGCGGGCCGCCAGCTCCTGCTCCGACTGCGCCAGCATGAGCAGGCCCTCGATCAGCCGCTCGTACCTCGCGTTGGTGCCGAGCAGCGTGCGGGCCAGCGCCTTGAGGTCCTCCGACGCAGCCGGCTCCTCCAGCGACACCTCCAGGACCGTACGGTTGACCGCCAGCGGGGTGCGCAGCTCGTGGGAGGCGTTGGCGATGAACCTGCGCTGGGCGTCGAACACCCCGTGCAGCCGGTCGAGCATCGCGTCGAAGGTGTCGGCGAGCCGCTTGACCTCGTCCTGCGGCCCGCGCAGCCCGATCCGCTCGTGCAGCGTGCTCTCCGACAGCCGCTGCGCGGTCTCGGTCACCCGGTCCAGCGGGCGCAGCGCGCGGTCGGCCACCAGGTAGCCCAGCACCACCGCGACGGCCCCCACCAGGACCATGACGATCACCGACGACCTGAGCACGTCGGTCAGCACGTCGGCCGCCCCCTGCTCGACGTTGGTGCGCACCCGCTGCGCGAGCATGTCGCTGTCGGGCAACCTGCCCCCGAACACGGTATCGGGGACACCGGTCACCTTCGACGCCACCGCCACCACGAACCGCTGGTTGAGCGCCCGCGCGGTCAGCAGGTGGGTGAACCACAGCAGCACCGACCCCGCCAGGAAGAACAGCCCGCCGTACAGCAGGGTGAGCCGCATGCGCAGGCCGAGCCTGCTCCACGAGGACAGGACGCGGGTCACAGCCGGTACCCCCGGCCCGGCACGTTCTCGATCACCGCGGGCTCGCCCAGCTTGCGGCGCAGCGAGGTGATCGTGACGCGCAGCACGCCCGTGCCGGCGTCGGCGTGCTCGTCCCACACGCTCGCGCGCAGCCGGGCCGAGGTCACCAGCCCTCCGCCGGCGCACATGAGCTCGCGCAGCACGTCGAACTCCTTGCGGCCCAGCGCCACCTCCCGCCCGTCGCGCACCACCGTACGGCGGGCGGGGTCGAGCCGGATCCCGGCCCGTTCCAGCACGGGCGGCACCACCCGGGGCGAGCGCCGGGCCAGCGCCCGGATCCGGGCCACCAGCTCGGCGAACGCGAAGGGCTTGACCAGGTAGTCGTCGGCGCCCAGGGACAGACCCCCGACCCGGTCCCGCACCCGCCCGGCCGCCGTCAGCATGAGGATGCGGCCGGTCCCGCTGGCCGTGACCAGTTCCCGGCACACCTCGTCGCCGTGCACCTCGGGCAGGTCGCGGTCGAGCACGACCACGTCGTAGTCGACGTAGGCGGCCAGCTCAAGCGCCTCCTGACCGTCGTAGGCCACGTCCACCGCGATCGCGTGCAGCCGCAGCCCCCGTGCGACGGCCTCGGCCAGCTGTTCCTCGTCCTCGACCACGAGCACCCGCATCCCAACCTCCCACTCGGCTCCGAGAGTGGCGCAGGCGGTGTTAGCCGCGGATAAGCGGATCTCGCTTATCCGCGTTTAGCACCGCCTCCGCTGGAGTTGGGCCCCGTCCCGGGTGAACGCCCTGGATGAGAAGGAGCGACAGAGGAGGAACGACCCATGCGCATACGACAACTGCGCGCGCTGGGCCCGGCGCTGGGGCTCGCACTGGCACTGGCCGGCTGCGGCGCGGCCCCCGCGGACGACGGGATCGCCAGCGCGGGCGGCGCCAGGCCGGGCACGGCGGGCGGCGCGACGGCCAAGCCGTCGGCGTCGGCCACGGTGGACCGCCAGGAGGCCCAGCTCAAGTTCGCCCAGTGCATGCGCGAGCACGGAGTGGACGTGCCCGACCCCGGTCCCGACGGCCGCGTCCGAATCATGGGCAAGAAGGGCGACGAGGCCTCGATGCAGAAGGCCATGCAGGCCTGCCAGCACTTCATGAAGGACGCGGTCGGCGACAAGCTCGGCGGCGACGACCCCGAGGCGCGCGACCGGATGGTCAAGTTCGCCCAGTGCATGCGCGAGCACGGCATCGACATCGCCGACCCGGCCCCCGGGCAGGGGATCCAGATCAAGCTCAAGCCGGGCCAGGAGAAGGCGATGGAAGAGGCGCAGAAGGCCTGCGAGGAGTTCGCGCCGGGGAGGAAGCCGTGAGGAAGGGCCTGGTGATCGCGGGCGCCGGCGTCCTCGCCCTGGCCGCCGCGGGAACGGCCGTCGCCGTGGCGGGCGGCGACGGCGCAGGCGCGGCCGAGCCCTCCCCGCCCCCGGTCCCCGCCACCGCGTCGATCACCCGTCAGGACCTCGTCGACACCAAGACCGTGGAGGGGTCGCTGACCTACTCCGGCGAGCGGCAGGTGAGCACCGACGCCTCCGGCACCGTGACCTGGGCGCCCGCCGAGGGCGCGGTCGTCCGGCGCGGCCGTCCGCTGCTCAGGGTCGACCGCAGGCCGGTGGTCCTCATGTACGGATCACTGCCGATGTACCGCCCGCTGCGACAGGGCGTCGACGACGGCCCGGACGTCGAGCAGCTCGAACGCAACCTCAAGGTCCTCGGCTACGGCGACGACCTGACCGTGGACGACCACTTCAGCTACGCCACCTACGTGGCCGTCAAGGAGTGGCAGGACGACGCCGGGCTGCCCGAGACCGGGCAGGTGGACGCCTCCCAGGTGGTCTTCCTGCCCGCCGCCGCCCGGGTGACCGACGCCAAGGTCGAGGTCGGCGACAGGACCACGCCCGGACGTCCGGCCCTCACCGTGTCGGGCGTACGGCGGCTGGTGCACGTCGACCTGTCCACCGACGACCAGTCGCTGGCCAGGAAGGGCGCCAAGGTCACCGTGGAACTGCCCGGCGGCGAGCGGGTGACCGGGAAGATCACATCGGTCGGCACGGTCGCCGAGGCCGTCCCGTCCGGGCAGGGCCAGGACGAGGGCAGCACCATCGACGTCGACATCACCTTGAGCAAGACCCCGAAGACCCGCCTCGACAAGGCCCCGGTCGAGGTGGAGCTGGTCAGCGAGCGGCGCGAGAACGTGCTGGCCGTGCCCGTGGAGGCGCTGCTGGCCCTGCGCGAGGGCGGCTTCGGCGTCGAGGTGGTCGAGGGCGCGTCCACCCGCGTGGTCCCGGTCGAGCTCGGCGCCTTCGGCAGCGGCATGGTCGAGATCACCGGCGCCGGGCTCGCCGAGGGCACGAAGATCGGGGTGCCCGCCACATGAGCATCCAGCAGCCCGAGCAGCCCTACGTGGTGGAGCTACGCGAGGTGACCAAGGTGTACGGCGGCGTGCGGGCCCTGCGCGGCGTGGACCTGCTGGTCGGACGCGGCGAACTGGTCGCCATTGCCGGGCCGTCCGGCTCCGGCAAGTCCACCCTGCTGCACCTGATCGGGACCCTGGACCGGCCCACCACGGGCACCGTGCGGATCGCGGGGCACGACGTGGCCGGGCTTTCCGACCGCGAGTTGTCCGCGCTGCGCGCCCGCCACCTGGGCTTCGTCTTCCAGCAGTTCCACCTCGCGCCCGGAGTGAGCGCGCTGGACAACGTCGCCGACGGTCTGCTCTACACCGGCACGCCGCTGCGGGCGCGGCGGGAACGCGCCGCCGCCGCGCTGGAGCGGGTGGGCCTCGGCCACCGGCTGGGCCACCGCCCCAACCAGCTGTCCGGCGGCGAGCAGCAGCGGGTGGCGGTGGCCCGCGCCGTGGCGGGCGACCCGCCGCTGCTGCTGGCCGACGAGCCGACCGGCAACCTGGACTCCGCGGCGGGCGCCGAGGTGCTGGGGGTCCTGCGCGACCTGCACGCCGCCGGCACCACGATCGCGGTCATCACCCACGACCCCGAGATCGCCGAATGGTGCCCCCGGCAGGTGCGCGTACGCGACGGCAACGTCGTCGCCGACGCCGGGGCGGGCACCGGACGCCGCCCACCCGGGCCCAACCCCAAGCGCACCCCTGAAACGGCGCCGAATGCCGAAACCGCGGGGGCGGCGAAGGGAGCACCACGATGACCCGTCAGCGGCTGACCCCCGCCAGGCTCGGGCCGTCCGACGTCCTGCGGACCGGCGCGGCCGGGCTGCGCACCCGCCCCGCGCGGGTGGTCCTGTCCGCGCTCGGCATCGCCATCGGCATCGCCACCATGATCGCGGTGCTGGGCATCTCGTCCTCCTCCCGCGAGCAGTTGCTGCGCCAGCTCGACCGGCTCGGCACCAACCTGCTCACCGTCGCGCCGGGGCAGACGGTGTTCGGCGAGGAGGCCAAGCTGCCGGTTGAGGCGCTCGGCATGGTCCGGCGCATCGGGCCGGTCCGCACGGCCTCGGCCACCGGCACGGTCGACACCACGATCCGCCGCACCGACCGCATCCCCAAGGCCGTGACCGGCGGCATCGCCGTCCAGGCCGCGACCGCCGACCTGCTCACCACCCTGGAGGGCCGGGTGGTCAAGGGCGCCTGGCTGAACGCCGCCACCGAGGCGCGGCCCGCCGTCGTGCTGGGCGCCAAGGCCGCCGAACGGCTCGGCATCTCCAGAACCGGCGTACAGGTCTGGATGGGCGAACGGTGGTTCACCGTCGTCGGGGTCCTCGGCCCGATGCCGCTCGCCCCGGAGATCGAGCGCTCGGCGCTCGTCGGGTTCCCGGCCGCCGAGAAGTACCTGGGCTTCGACGGCCACCCGACGACCGTCTACGAGCGGTCCGCGGAGGAGTCGGTGGAGGCCGTGCGGGCCGTGCTGCCGCGCACGGTCAACCCGGAGAACCCGGAGGAGGTCACGGTCAGCAGGCCCTCCGACGCGCTGGCGGCCCGGGCGGCGGCCGCGAGCGCGTTCACCAACCTGCTGCTCGGCCTCGGCGCGGTCGCGCTGCTGGTCGGCGGGGTCGGCGTGGCCAACACGATGGTGATCTCGGTGCTGGAGCGGCGCAAGGAGATCGGCCTGCGCCGCTCGCTGGGCGCCACCCGCGGGCAGGTGCGCCTGCAGTTCCTCGCCGAGTCGCTGCTGCTGTCGGCTCTCGGCGGGATCGTGGGCGCGGCGTTGGGCGGCCTGGCCACCGCCGGCTACGCGCTGTCGCGTGACTGGCCGCCGGTGGTCCCGGCCTGGGCGTTCGCGGGCGCCGTCGGCGCCACGCTCGTCATCGGCACCCTCGCCGGCCTCTATCCGGCGATGCGCGCGGCCCGCCTGTCGCCGACGGTCGCGCTGGCCACCACCTGACGGGTCATCTCCAGCCGGCCGGATCGACGCCGCCCGGCACCGGGGCCGCCGGGTCGTACGGCTCGCGCGTGAAGATGAACGTGTTGAGGTCGAGGTGGGTCACCCCGCCGGGGGAGCGGACCACCCGCAGGGTCTCCCCGGCGTAGTAGCCGTCGAGCCCCACCCAGGTGCCGTCGGTCCGGGCGGCGAACCGGGAGGCGCGGCCCTGCCCGTTCACCGGGGTCAGCGAAAGGCCCCGCTGCGGCAGGACCCGGAGCACGTACGCCGTCGGCCCCCAGTACCACGGCCCGGTCAGCGCCAGCAGGTCCTCGTCCACCGGGGAGGGCGACCACTCGGCCGGCAGCGGCGGCTCGTGCTCGGCCAGGATGTCCAGCAGGGCGGTGTCGAGGTTACGCACGCCCGAGGTGGTATTGGCCATCCACAGCACGGCCACGCCGTCGGCGGGGTCGGCCCACACGGTGGCGAGGAAGCCGGGCATCGACCCGGTGTGGCCGGCCAGCCGCCGCGGGCCGCCGGGCCCGGTGTGCCGGGTGAGCTGGAGGCCGAGCCCGTAGCCGCGGGTCCAGGTGTCGCCGTCCTCGACGACGGCCGGCTCGCGCATCTCGGCGACCGTGGCCGGGCGCAGCACCTCGCCGGTGTCGCCGCCGATGAAGGCCGCCCACCGGGCCAGGTCGGCGGCCGTGGACCACATCTGCCCGGCGGGGGCCATGGCGGCGTGGTCGTTTTCCGGCTCAGGCAGCAGCGCGTCGGCCCACGGGTGCACGGCGTATCCGGTGGCGTGCGGCGCACGGGGGCGCGGGGTGGTGTCGCGCATGCCGAGCGGCTCCAGGACCTCCTCGCGTACGACCTCGTCCCACGGCGCCGACCGCTTGCGCGCGACCAGCTCGCCGAGCAGGGCGAACCCGAGGTTGGAGTAGTGGTAGCGGCGGCCGGGCCGGTGCCGGGCGGACTCGGGACCGAGCGCGGCGATCAGGTCGCCCACCGGCACACCCGGCGTGCGCTCCCACCACTGGCCGGGCGACTCGGCGGTCAGCCCGCCGCTGTGGGACAGCAGCTGGGCGACCGTGACGTCGCCCAGCGGTGTGCCGGGCACGTGCTTGTCCAGGGGGTCGAGCAGGTCGAGCCGGCCCTCGTCGCGCAGCCGCATGACGACGGTCGCCACGAGGGTCTTGGTGATGGACCCGATGCGGTACTGGGTGTCCCGGGTGGGCGGCTCCCCGCCGACCCTGCCGCGTGCCCCGAACCAGGCGATCTCGCCACCCCGCACGATCGCCGCCACCAGCGACGGCACCCGTGCCTCCGCCTGCTCGGCCGCCAGCCTGCGCAGCAGTGCGCGGGCCGTCCCCTCCAGCACCATTCGGCGTCCCCTTTCCGTGATCCGCACCAGGCTAGCGTCCCGCCGCCCACGCGGCCCGGGAGTCGGCCCAGGCAGCGCTTCGTCCCGGGGACGGCGGTGCCGGGAAGCCGGCTCTCATCCGCTCAGCCATCGGTCGATCTCGGCGCCGATCCGCGCTTTCGACTCGGCAGGTGCGAAGCTGCCCTCGACCGAGGCACGGGCCAGGTTCGCCAGTTCCGCATCGCTGCATCCGAAGACCTCTCTGGCGCGCTGATACTCCGCCGCCAGCGACGTCTCCCCGTCAGTGTTCACGGTGACCGTCAGACCGGCCTCGATCAGGCGCGGCAGCGGGTGCTCCGCCAGTGACGGGACCAGCCCGAGCAGGACGTTCGAGGAGGGGCAGACCTCCAGCGGCACTCGGCGTCTCCGCAGTTCGGTGACCAGGTCCGGATCCTCCAGCACGCGGATGCCATGGCCGATCCGCTCCGCCTGCCCCACCGTCAAGGCCTCCCAGACGCTGGCCGGGCCCGCCGTCTCCCCGGCGTGGTGCACCAGGTGCAGCCCCGCCTCGCGGGCGGGCCGGAACACCTCGGCGAACGGCGCCGCCGGGTAGGCCTCGTCTCCCGCGAGGCCGATGGCGATCACCTGGGGGTGCCGGGTGGCCAGCTTGAGGCTGTGCCACAGCCGCTCGACGGGACGGCGGCGGGAGTGGTCGAGGATCACCCGAGTCTGGATGCCGTACCGCTCCGCGCCGGCGGCGAGTCCCTCCAGCACCGCCTCCAGCGGCATGTCAGGATCGCCGAGACGCTCGCCGTGAGCCGCCGCGGTGAAGGTGACCTCCGCGTAGCGAACCCCCTGGGCGGCCTCGTCCTGGCAGAACTCCTCGGCGATGCGACGGAAGTGCTCGTAGTCGCGCAGCAGCGCCCTCACTTCGGCCCGTTGGTCGGCGAACTCCCTGAAATCGGTGAACGGCCGGTCCTGGACCGGCGGCTCGCCTCCCAGCTCGCGGATCGTAGCGGGACGGACGGTGCTTTCCAGGTGAGTGTGCAGGTGAGCCTTGGGCAACAGGCGGAGATCTCTCACGGCAGAACCCTAGGCAATCGGCGTCCGCAGCACGGACATGATTTTGACCTGCGGCAACGGCGACCACGCACGGCTGCACTCGTTGCCGGCCCACATGGCCGAGGACGGCGCGTCCGGGCGGGAGCACCCGGTCAGCGGGGACGGAGACCGTCGAGCGCGACCTCGATGTACCGCCGCCAATCGCCCGCGGCGTTGCGGATGACCGCCGCCAGGCCGCAGATGATCATGTTGACGTCGGCGGTCGTCACCCCATGCCCGACCGTGCCGCGCGCCTGCGCCCGTTCGATCAGCTCCGCGGCGATGGCGAGCAGCGCCTCGCGGGTCTCTTCCCGCGGTTCGCTCGAGCCCATGGCCTTCTCGACGACCTCCGACATGCCGCGATCGTCCGACAGCACCTCGCCCACGTGGTGCAGGAAACGGGCCAGGCCTTGAGCCGGATCGTCGGCCTCGGTGAGCCGGCGTGCGGCGGCGATGATGTCGGCGGCCCGGTGCTCGGCGATGGCCTCGATCAGGGCCTCCCTGGTCGGGAACTTGCGGTAGAGGGTCCCGATGCCGACGCCCGCCACCCGTGCGACCTCCGACATCTGCACGTCGTAGCCGGACTCGGCGAACAACGCGCGAGCCGCCTCCAGGACGCGATCTCGATTGCGTTCGGCGTCGGTACGCGTCTTGCGGCGGGCCTGCGGAGTTGACATACCAAACGATCCTCTGCCTAGACTTCGGTTCGGAATCCGGATTCCGCATTCCATATTATGCCTGAGGGGTCGACACATGTCGAAGGAGCGTTTCATCCTGCTCTCGCCGCTCCCGAAGCGGTCGACAGGGCGTTCCGGTCGAGCGCTGCTGGTGTGGGGATTGCTGGTGGTGGCGGCGAACCTACGGCCGAGCCTGACCGGTGTCGGGCCGTTGCTGGATCGCGTGCAGGCCGATCTGGAACTGGATTCGGCCGTGGCCGGGCTGCTGAGCACGCTGCCCTTGCTGGCGTTCGCGGTGATATCGCCGATGGTTCCGCGACTGGCGGCGCGGTGGGGACCCGAGCGGCTCCTCTGGGGTGCGCTCGTTGTGCTGACCCTCGGGATCGCCATGCGGTGGGCGCCGACGGTGATCGGGTTGTTGGCGGGAACCCTGCTGATCGGGGCGGCGGTCGCTGTGGGCAATGTGCTGCTGCCGAGCCTGATCAAGCGCGATTTCCCTACCAGAGTGGGCCTGCTGACCAGTGCGTACGCCACGGTGATGGGGGCTGTCGCCGCGGTGGCTTCCGGAGTGGCGGTGCCGATGAGCCAGGTCGCCCCTGGTGGTTGGCACACCGCGTTGGGTTGCTGGATCGTGCTCGCGCTGGCGGCTGTCGTGCTGTGGCTGCCGCAGTTGCGCACTTCGCGGCCGACGCGGCCGGCCTCGGAGGCGATTCGCAGACACCGGTTGCCGTGGGGATCGGCGCTGGCGTGGGCGGTCACGGCGTTCATGGGATTGCAGTCGCTGGGCTTCTATGTCGTCATCACGTGGTTGCCTCAGGTGTTCCAGGACAGCGGGGTAAGCGCGGCGGCGGCGGGATGGCTGCTGTTCGTGTTCCAGGCGGTCGCGGTGTCGACCAGCCTGGCGGTGCCCGCCGCGCTGCGGTGGGCGGGCGACCAGCGTGCGGTGGCGACGGCGAGCTCGGTGGTCCTGCTCGCCGGCTACCTCGGACTTCTGGTGGTGCCGGGCTGGGCGTTGCTGTGGAGTGTCGTACTCGGGCTGGGCGGCGGAGCCTGCCTGGTGCTCGCATTGGCCTTCCTCGGCCTGCGCGCCAAGGACGCGACCGTGGCGGGCGCATTGTCAGCGATGGCGCAGTCGATCGGTTACCTGCTGGCGGCCGCGGGACCGGTGATCTTCGGGCTGCTGCACACCATCGGTTCCGGCTGGCAGGCGCCGATCATTCTGCTGTGTGTCGCTGCGGTCGGTCAGACGATCGTCGCGATGGTGGCCGGCCGGGGCACGGTGCCGCCGGCCGACGGCCGGGCACCCGACCGCGACGTGGACGCGCACCGAATGGCTCGTTGATTCCGAGCGTGATCCGGCGACCGAGCGTCCACCTCGTCGTCACAGGAGGAACGGCAGGGCCCGCTCGGCCACGACCGGGCCCGCTTTGGGTTCCGTCGGGGACAGATGGCCGAGGCCGTCGATGGTTTCGAGAGTGGCGTCGGGAAGGGTGTCGCGGAGCATGGCGAACTCCGCTCGGTGCTCGGGCTTGGAGCGGCCGCCGACGAGGAGCAGCACGGGGACGGTGACGTCTTTGAACTCGGCGAGGCGGCCGTACTGGGCGGCGAGCTGTTCGTGTTCGGCCAGACAGGCTCCCAGAAGGGGCCGCATCCGCTGCCAGGCCGGTCCGCGGAAGACGATGCGGAAGACCATGCGCAGGTACCAGTGCGGCAGTTTGGTCATGAAGTCCGGTGCGCCGCCGGAGCCTTGGATGAAGTGAATGAAAGCGCCGTAGTGGTCGCCGGCGGCCAGCCGTTCCCGGAAGGGGGCCATCCAGGCGGTGGGGACGGGGGAGCAGGGCACTCCGGGCTCGTAGACCGCGATGCGGTCGAACAGCGGGAAGGAGCGTGCGGTCTCCAGGACGACCAGTCCGCCGTAGCTGTGCCCGAAGGCCAGGCGCGCCCCGGTCGCGGCCTGGACGGCGCGTAGGTCCTCCACTTCCTTGGCCAGGGAATACTCGGGTCCCTGGGGGCCGCTGGCGCCACGTCCGCGCCGATCGACGACGTGCACGGTGAAGGAGCGGGCCAGCGTGGCGGCCGGCGGCAGGTAGTCGTCCGAGGTGCGAAGGTTGCCGCCGACCACGATGAGATCGGGGCCAGTGCCCAGCGTCTGGTAGCCGATCACGGTGCCGTCGGCCGAGACGGCCGCGCCCTGGCGTAAGGGCAGGGTGTCGATGTTCCGGTTCACTTGCCCGCCTCCCGCTCCAGCCGGTCGAACGTCGCCAGCAGCCGCGCGGTGTGCTCGGCGTACTCGGCGTACGGCACGCCGCTCTCGGCGACGACCGCGGCCAGCCGGTCTTCGAACTCCTGCCGGATCGAGGTCACCCGCCGCTTTCCCGCGTCGGTGAGGCTCAGCCGCCGGCGGTTGCCCCCGGCGGGGTCGGGCTGGACGTCGAGAAGGCCGTCGGCGGCCAGGACGCCGGTCATGCGGCTCACCGACGGCTCGGTCACGCCGAGGTATTCGGCGAGGGTCCGCTGCGTCGAGGCTCCCAGTTCTCCCACCAGGGTCAGCGCCAGGAACCGGCTGTAGGAGATGCCGTGCTCGGCCCGGAGGATCCGGTCGGCGGCCCGGTCCAGCCGGGCGGTGAGCACGTGCAGGTTGAGGCTGAGGTTCCGTTCCATGGGGATAACTTAGCATGCTAACTTAGCCAACGCAACATGCAGGTGTTCATGCGCGACGGGCGGCTGTCGGTGCGGCGCGGCCGCGCCGAGGCCGCGCCGAGGAAGCAGGCCGGCGGCGGGCATGGCACGCTGGTGCGGCTTTTCGCGCGAGATCGAATCCTCGTGGGCCACACTGAGTCCATGGAATACGTCGGCCGGGTGCCCGCGCCGCCGCTCGACCAGTTCATCGACGACGTCTACTGCCTGACCGGGGTGCCGCGACACCGCCGGATGAACGTGCCCCCGATGCCGTCGGCACACCTGTTCATCAACCTGGGCGGACCCGCCCGCCTGTGGGATTCCGACCCTTCGGTGCCGCCGGAAGTATTCACCGATGGCTGGTTCATGGGTGTATGGACCAGGCGTTTCCTCTTCGAGTACCCCGCACGGGTGCGGCTCGTCGGGGTGCACTTCAAGCCTTGGGGGATGTCACCGTTCGTCGACATGCCGGCGATCGAGCTGCGGGATCGATGGGTGCCGGTCGACGCCGTCTGGCGACGATCGGTGGACCGGATTCGCAACCAGCTCGGCGACATCGCCTCGGCCGGCGAGACGCTGCGGGCAGTGGAGGCGGAGCTGCGATCGCGATTGGCCGAGGCACCGTTGCACGGTCTCGACCTGGTCCGGCACACGAGCGGGCGTCTGGAGACCTCTCACGGCGCGGTCCCGGTCGGTGCGCTGGCCGATGCGGCCGGGGTGAGTGGCAATCACCTGGCCACGCAGTTCAAGTCTCATGTCGGGGTCACCCCGAAGCGGGTGGCGCGGATCTACCGCTTCGCGCGGCTGATCCTTTCCGTGGACGCCCTGCGTCCGGTCGACTGGTCGGAGCTCGCCCAAACGGCGGGCTACTTCGACCAGGCCCACTTCAGCAGGGAGTTCAAGGACTTCACCGGCCACACCCCGATGGAATACCTGGCCCTGCGGCGCCGATTCCCCGCCGAGCGGGGGTTCCCGCCGGACAGCGGTCCGATGCCCGCCGATTGATTTTTTACAAGCCTGGTCGCCCCCAGGGCCGCCAAGATCGGAGTGAATGCGCAAGGCGACCCGAGGAGAACCAGTGGGCACAGTGATCATGCACAACGCGGTGTCGGTGGACGGGTTCATCGCCGACGAGAACGACGACGTCGGGCCACTCCACGATTGGTACTTCAACGGGGACACCCCGATCGCCGAAGGCGGCGACCAGCAGTACGACCATTCCGGCGTCGGAAGCGGCTTCAAGCTCTCCCGCGCATCGGCGGAGTACGTCCGGCCGATATGGGAGGCGATCGGCGCGATCGTGATGGGCCGCACCCTGTTCGACCTGGTGAACGGCTGGGAGGGCCGGCCGCCCGCGGGTGACCACGTGATCGTGGTGTCCCACCGGCCCAAGCCCGAGGGTTGGCACCCCGAGGCGTCGTACCACTTCGTCGACGACGTGACGGCTGCGATCGACAAGGCCCAGGAGCTCGCCGGGGAGCGAATCGTCAGCGTGAACGCCGGCGACGTGGGCAGCCAGATCCTCGCGGCCGGCCTCGTGGACGAGGTGGCGATGGACGTGGTGCCGGTGGTGTTCGGGTCGGGCAAACGCTACTTCGGCGGCATCGACGGGCAACATCTGCTGGAGGACCCCCACGTGGTCATCCAGGGCGACGGAGTGCTGCACCTGCGGTTCAGGGTGCGCCGCTAGTCGCGCTGCCAGGCGGGGTTCAGCCGGATCTCGATGTCGTCGCACGCCGTCTCCGGCGCCGGCTCGGCGATGACGCGGACCTGTATCGGACGGCCGGTGCCGGCCTCGACGAAGGACAGGGGCGGGCGGCCGTCCTGCAGGTGCTTGTCGCCCCACTGCATCAGCGACAGGAACACCGGCAGCAGGTCCTCGCCGGCCTGGGTCAGCCGGTATTCGTCGCGGGCCCGGCTCCCCGGCTCCCGATAGACGACGGGCGCGACGATACCCGCGGCCTTCAGCTGTTTGAGTGCCCGCGACACCGCGGGCGCCGAGGCCCCGATCCGCGTCACGAAGTCGTCGAACCTTGTTGTGCCATAGAAGCATTCGCGGACCACCAGGAACACCGTCTTGGTGCTGAGCAGGTCCAGCACCCGCGCCGCCGAGCATCCGTCGCCGATCGACCACGTATCCCGGTCGCACAGCCGTTCCTCGAACTTCATCGCCACCCCGCCATTGTAGCTAACGCTTGCGTTAGCCAGCATGGTGTGATGCAATCTCGCTAACGAGGTCGTTACTCAGGGGGAGATGTCATGGTCGCGGTGGCGGGCAGGGTGGTTGTGGTGACCGGGGGCCGGCGTGGGCTCGGCGCGGCGCTGGTCGACGAGGTGCTGGCGCGCGGGGCGCGAAAGGTGTACTCGACCGCGCGCTCGGCGTACACCGACGACCGTCCGGGGGTGGTCGCCGCCGAGCTGGAGGTCCGCTCGGCGGCGTCGGTCGCCGCCCTCGCGGAGGTCGCCGCCGACGCCGAGATCGTGTTCAACAACGCCGGGATCCTGCTGCCGGCCCCGCTGCTGACGGGTGACTTCGAGCGCGCCACCGTGACGTTCGACGTCAACGTCTTCGGGCCGCTGCGGATGGCGCGGGCGTTCGCACCGATCCTGGCCGCGAACGGCGGGGGCGCATTGGTCAACATGCACTCCGTGCTGTCCTGGCTGGCCGGCAGCGGCGCCTACGGGGCGTCCAAGGCGGCGGCGTGGTCCCTCACGAACTCGCTCCGGCTCGAACTGGCGCGCCAGAACACCCAGGTCGTCGGTGTGCACGCAGGGTTCATCGACACCGAGATGGTCTCCGCCGTCGAGCTGCCGAAGGCGACGCCGGCCGACGTGGCCGCGCGGATCGTCGACGGCCTGGAGTCCGGGGCCACGGAGGTGCTCGCCGACGACGTCACAGTCGCCGCCAAGGCGGCGCTGTCCGGCCCCGTGGAGAGCCTGACCTTCTCGGCCGCCCGTTGAGATCGCATCTCAGCACTCAAGGAGTACCGAACCGCCATGCCACTGTGGACCATTCATCACACGCCCGGAATCTTCACCGATGAGGAGAAGCACCAGCTCGCCTCCCGTATCGCCGACCACTACGAACAGATCGGGCTGCCGCGGTTCTACGTGGTCACGCTGTTCCACGAGACCCGGCCCGAGGATTTCTACGTCGGTGGGGAGCCCACCCCGGCCGGGGTCCGCATCGCCGTCGACCACATCGCCCGCAGCAACCCCGATCGGGAGAGCCGGCGCCGCACCGCCCGGTGGATCAGGGGCATGCTGCAGCCCCACCTCGAAGGGCACGCAGCACTGCACTGGGAGTTCCACATCGACGAGACCAGCGACGACCTTTGGATGATCAACGGGATCGCGCCGCCCCCGGCGGGCTCCGACGCCGAGAAGCGCTGGGCTGCGAGCAATTCGGCGTCTCCCTACTGACCGCGCCGCCGGTACGTCACCTCTGCCGGTGAGCGGCCGCGCGCCCCCACGCCGGTGACGAGGCGGTGAAGGGGCGCGCAGTGCGCTCGTCAGGGATTCATCTGGATTCGATCCGGCCCAGTGGATCGCCGGCCTGCGCCAGAGCGGCACGCGCCGCCGGCCAGGTGGAATCCCCGAGGCCGAGCGCGGTGCGAAGGTAGGCCCACGTGAGCCGCCGGACGAGGGCGACCCGCTCGGGGTTCTCGTCCGTCGTCTCCGTGACGTTGTATCCGGAGATCCCGCCGAGCGAGTGTTCCGCCCCGAAAAGCGTGAGCAGGCTCTTGCCGCCGGGGCTCAAGAAGTACGCGTCGGTGAACCAGTCAGGCCCCCGGACCGACAGCAGGGACTGATCGCGATCTCCCGCGACCACGAGAGCCGGTGTGGTCATCTCCGCGAAGCCCGGGTTCATGAACGGGAAGTGCTCGGCGGCGAACGAAGTCAGGTCCGCTCCGCCCGTGCCGGGGAGCGCGAGCAGCACACCCGCCTTGATCCGCGGGTCGGACATGTCCTCTCCCGGCTCGCCCGCGGAATCGAGGACCCGCGCGCCCAGGAGCATGCTCGCCGTCTGGGCGCCCCAGGAGTGTCCGGCCACGGCGACGCGGCTTCGGTCGAGACGCCCGCCGAGGCCGGGAACGGCGGCTTCGACGAACTCCAGCCCGTCGAGGACGCGCTTCAGGTCCTCGACGCGGAAACGCCAGATCAGCGGCGTACGGGGGTCGTCGGGAGGAAGGTTCAGCGTCCTCGAGTCGAGATGGGTGGGCTGGATCACCGCGAAGCCGTGGGCGGTCCAGAAGTCGACCAGCGGGCCGTAGCCGTCCATCGACTCCCCGAAGCCGTGCGAGAAGACGATGACCGGCAGTTCGTTTCCGGTCGCCGGCGCGGACACGCGTACGAGTAGATCCTCGCCACGGCCGGGGGCCGGCAGCACCACCGGCTTCACCGAGATGACCGGAATGGGCGCGCCGATGGTCACGTCCGTGGTCGCCACGCCTGCGTGGTTCATGGGTTGGTCTTCCTCTCAGTTGTTTCGTGAGGTGATGAGTTCGTCGGTGACCCACCGGGCGACGCCGGCGGGGTAGGGCGACGGCAGTCCGAGGACGATGTGCCGGAAGCCGGCGTCGATCGCCTCGCCGATCGCGTCCCGGGTGGGGCCGGGCCGGTCGTAGGAGACGGGCAGGTGGATGGAGCGGGTGATGGAGGCGGGGTCGCGGCCGATCTCGGCGCAGTAGCGGTCCAGCAACGCGCTGCGGCGGACGACGTCGTCGATGTCGCCGCCGGGGATGTTCCACAGGTCGGCATGCTCGGCGACCACGCGCAGCGTCGGGGACGAGCGTCCGCCGATGAGGATCGGCGGATGGGGGCGCTGGACGGGTTTGGGGTTGCAGAACGCTCCGGTGAGCCGGACGTGGGTGCCGTGGAAGTCGAACGGTTCGGTTTCGGTCCACAACCGCCGGATCACCGTGCAGGATTCGGCGAGGCTTCCCACGGCGTGCGCGGCGTCGTGGAAGGGCAGGCCGTGTGCTTCGTACTCACGCCGGGCCAGAGGGTGGCCGGGCCGCGAGCCGACGCCGATGCCGAAGACGAGGCGTCCGCCGCAGATGTCGTCGACGGTCGCGGCGATCTTGGCGAGCATCGCGGGCGGCCGGAACCGGTTGCTGGTCACCAGCACGCCGAGCCGCAGTCGCCGGGTCTGCGCGGCGAGGGCCGCGAGCAGCGTCCAGCCTTCGTAGGCCGGCCCGTCCGGGTCTCCGCCGATCGGCATGAGGTGGTCGAACAGCCACGCGTGCTCGATCTCCGGGATCGAGTCCGCCTCGCGCCAGACCCGCAGGACGTCGTGGTAGGCGACCTGTTGCGGGGCGGTCATGATCCCGAAACTGGGGCGGAGGGAGTGCGGCATTGGGGTCGTCGGTCCTTTCGACACCGGCAGCGCCGGAGTGGGGTGCGCCACCGGCGTTCGACCGGGAGGGGAACGGGGATGCGTGGTGGCGTCGCATGGCTTGGTCGCCGGCCCGCTGATCTGGCATGATGAGCAACCGGGACCATGTTCCGTTTTGACGATACGGAACCATGTCCCGTTTAGCAAGTCCGGTGACGGAGGGAGCCGCGCGATGAACGACAGCGACCGGGGTGCGGGGCGGGCGGCCCGGCCCAAACGGGCGGACGCACGGCGCAACGAGAAGACCCTGCTCGACGCGGCCGCCGCGGTCTTCGTCGCCTCAGGCGTGGACGCGCCCGTACGCGACATCGCGGCCAAGGCCGGCGTCGGGACGGCGACGATCTACCGCCACTTCCCGACGCGAGCGGATCTCATCATCGCCGTCTACCGGCACCAGGTCGAGGCCTGCGCCGAGGCCGGACCGGCCCTGCTGGAGACCAGCGCGACCCCCTACGCCGCACTGGAGCGATGGATCGGCCTCTTCGTCGACTTCCTGGTCACCAAGCACGGACTCGCCGCCGTGCTGCGGTCGGACGACGCCGGCTTCGACGCCCTGCACGCCTACTTCCTCGACCGCCTCGTGCCCGTGTGCACCCGGCTGCTCGACGCCGCGGCCGCCGCCGGCGAGATCCGCTCCGACATCCCGGCCATCGAACTCATGCGCGGCGTGGGAAACCTCTGCATCGGCGCCGAGGACGATCCCCACTACGACGCACGCCGGCTGGCCGGACTGCTCATCGCAGGACTGCGCCTGCCGCGCTAGGGAGTGCCCGAACGCCGGGTGCGGTGTCCGTCCCCGGCGGCGCCGGTTCCGGTCAGGCGGGACCCGCCATGTGGGAGACAATGCGACCCATGACGAATCCTCCCGGAGGCGCCGCGGGCAGGCCGCCCGGCGTGCAGCTCGACGCCGTGCTGGAGCGGATCACCTACGCCAACGAGGAGACCGGCTACACGATCGCCAGGGTCGCCACCGAACGGTCCGGCACCGAGCTGCTGACCGTCGTCGGTCCGCTGCTCGGGGCGCAGGTGGGCGAGTCGCTGCGGCTCACCGGCCGCTGGGGCTCCCACCCCAAGTACGGCAGGCAGTTCGAGGTCTGGTCGTACTCCACCGTCCTGCCGGCGACGATCCAGGGCATCCAGCGCTACCTGGGCTCCGGGCTGATCAAGGGCATCGGCCCGAAGATGGCCGAGCGGATCGTGGACCACTTCGGCACCGACACGCTGCGGGTCATCGAGGAGGAGCCCAAGCGCCTGGTCGAGGTCCCCGGCCTCGGGCCCAAGCGGACCAAGTTGATCGCCGCCGCCTGGGAGGAACAGAAGATCATCAAGGAGGTGATGATCTTCCTGCAGGGCGTCGGGGTGTCCACCTCCATCGCCGTGCGCATCTTCAAGCAGTACGGCGAGGACTCCATCGACGTGGTCCGCAAGGAGCCCTACCGGCTCGCCGACGACGTGTGGGGCATCGGGTTCAAGACCGCAGACACCATCGCGCAGGCCGTGGGCATCCCGCACGACAGCCCCGAGCGGGTCAAGGCCGGCCTGCGCTACACGCTCTCGCAGGCCGCCGACGACGGCCACTGCTTCCTGCCCGCCCCCAACCTGGTCGCCGACGCCGTCAAGATCCTTGAGGTGCCGCCCGACCTGACCACCACCTGCCTCGAAGAGCTCGTCGCCGAGGAGGGCGTGGTCCGCGAGAAGGTCCCGGCCAGGCTGAACGGCGAGAACGGCCAAGGCGAGGAGAACGGCGACAGCACCGTCCCCGCGATCTACCTCGTCCCGTTCCACCGCGCCGAGCTGTCGCTGGCCGGCACGCTGCGCACCCTGCTGACCGCCGGCCATGACCGGCTCGGGGCGTTCACGGACGTGGACTGGCCCGCCGCCTTCGACTGGCTGCGCGGCCGGACCGGCGCCGATCTCGCGCCCGAGCAGGCCCAGGCCGTACGGCTCGCGCTGACGGAGAAGGTCGCCGTCCTGACCGGCGGCCCCGGCTGTGGCAAGAGCTTCACCGTACGCTCGGTGGTGACCCTCGCCCGCGCGAAGCGGGCCAAGGTCATCCTCGCCGCCCCGACCGGCCGGGCGGCCAAGCGGCTGGCGGAGCTGACCGGCCACGAGGCCACCACCGTACACCGGCTGCTCCAGCTGCGCCCCGGCGGGGACGCCACCTTCGACCGCGACAACCCCCTCGACGCCGACCTGGTCGTGGTGGACGAGGCGTCCATGCTCGACCTGCTGCTGGCCAACAAACTCGCCAAGGCGGTCGCCCCGGGCGCGCACCTGCTGTTCGTCGGCGACGTCGACCAGCT
This sequence comes from Microbispora catharanthi, assembly GCF_006334915.2. Lineage (GTDB taxonomy): Bacteria > Actinomycetota > Actinomycetes > Streptosporangiales > Streptosporangiaceae > Microbispora > Microbispora catharanthi. The sequence continues at coordinate 517,443 of NZ_VDMA02000001.1, read as the reverse complement.
TCCCTCGGTCGGCGCCGGAGAGGTGCTGCGCGACCTGCTGGCCGCCCCCGGCATCCCCCGGGTGCGCCTGACGCAGATCTTCCGCCAGGCGCAGGAGTCCGGCGTGGTCGTCAACGCCCACCGCGTCAACACCGGGCAGCATCCCCTCGTGCGGGAGTTCCCCGACTTCTTCCTCTTCCCCTGCGAGGAGCCCGAGGAGATCGCCGCGCTGACCGTGGACGTGGTCGCCCGCCGCATCCCGAAGAAGTTCGGGCTCAACCCGCGCAGGGACGTACAGGTGCTGGCGCCCATGCACCGCGGCCCGGCCGGCGCGGGGGCGCTCAACATCGCCCTGCAGGAGGCGCTGACCCCCGCCCGCGAGGGCATGCCGGAACGCCGCTATGGCGGGCGGGTCTTCCGCGTCGGCGACAAGGTGACCCAGCTGCGCAACAACTACGACAAGGGCGCGGCCGGGGTGTTCAACGGCACGGTCGGCGTCGTCACCGCCATCACCCCCGAGGAGAGCAAGCTGACCGTGCTGACCGACGAGGACGAGAACGTCGACTACTCCTTCGACGAGCTCGACGAACTCGCCCACGCCTACGCGGTCAGCATCCACCGCTCCCAGGGCAGCGAGTATCCGGCCGTGGTCATCCCGCTGGCCACCAGCGCCTGGATGATGCTGCAGCGCAACCTGCTCTACACCGCCATCACCCGGGCCAAGAAGCTCGTGGTCATCGTCGGGTCGCGGCGGGCGCTCGGCCAGGCCGTGCGCACGCGGGGGGCGGGCCGCCGCCACACGGGCCTGACCCACCGCCTCCGCGTGCCCTGATCTTTCGTGTCCTGGCCGGCGCGCCCGCCCCGGTCCGCGTCAGTACTTGGAGACGTAGGTCACGAACGACGGCTGGTCGACCTGGGTGGTGCCCTTGTAGCAGACCACGTCACGCACGTAGACATCCGAACCCGAGGTCGTCCACAACGTGAGCAGGTTGCAGTACTCCGGCCCTGGGCCGAACGCCGTCACCTGCACGTTGTTGGGCGTCGCCCCGACCCTGGGGAAGTACACCAGGCGCATGCCGGTCCCGGCCGTCCGCACAGTGTTGACCCCGCTCTGGGAGTTGTAGTTGATCCCGGTGGGGGCCGGCGCGTACGGCCCGGGGTTGGCCGGGGTGTTGTCGAAGGTGTAGGCGAACAGCTTCGGCGGCGCGAAGGCCCCGGTGATCGCCCGCTCACGCTGGTAGGTGAGGGTCCAGCCGGTGTCGTACGGCTTGTCGGCCACATCGTGGCACAGCACCTGGATCTTCTGCCCCGACGCCGCCCAGCTCCAGGCGCCCACCTTGCACCGCGCCGGCTTGCTCGAGTCGACCGCGGTGACCTGGATGTTCCCGGCCTGCACGGCGGAGCCGAGCCCGGGCAGCCAGACGGTCCAGTCGCCGGTCGCGTTGGGGAAGACGGCGTTCACGCCGAGCGAGGAGTTGTAGTCGGAGGCGATGGACGTGCCGTCCCAGTAGACGTAGCCGTACGCCTGCGTCGCCGAGGCCAGCGCCCCGCTGCTGCTGGCGAAGACGATCGAGAAGCGCGCGTTGACGGGGGTTCCGCCGAACCGGTAGCACCGCACCGCCACGATCTCGTCGGAGCCGGCCGGCCCCCACTTCTCGATCTGGCACCACTCGGCCGACTGCGAGATCGCGGTCACGTGCGCGATCCCGCCCTTGGCGATGCCGATCTTCGGGAACCGCACGAAGTACTCGCCGGAGCCGCCGGGCGTGACGCTGACCGTCGGCCCGGGCGCCCAGCTGCCCGCCTGGTAGGCCAGGTTCGGCACCCCGGAGGTGACGTCGACGTAGGCGAACCCCCATACGTCGGGAACCGCCGCGTTCGCGGCCCCTGCGCCGGCGGCGGCGCCTGCGGTGACCAACGCACACAACAACAGTAATCGAGTGACCACGGTTCGTAACAGGCGCATGCCGTCCTCCATCGCGGTGGTGCCCAGCGGGCGTACGAGATGTCGACGCCGGGGTGGGCCCGGCGCGTGGTGCCCGATCGTGGAGCCGTGGAACGTTCTCGGGAGGCGGCGGATCACAATCGCCCTCCCGCCCTGTGATAACCCGCGCGCCGATCGTTGAGAAGGCCCAAATGCCCTCGGGCCGCCGGGCGCCAGCCCGGCCGTGAAACGTTCATCGTTCGACCGGTGCCGAAGGATCGCGGCCCTAGCCTGCCGGGGAGGCGACGACCACCCAGGGAAGGGGGGAAGGGGGCCGCCTCCGCGCGCCCCCGCCCACCGATGACAGCAGATCCGCCCGCCGGAGAAGACCGGCGGCTCACCCGGCACGCGGACGTGCGCGCCGTGCTCACCGATCCCCGCTTTCTCGTCCCCGCCGCCCCCGCCGCGCAACCGGGAACGGGAATGGCGTGGCTGCGGGGAGCGGTCAGCAGGTTCAGCAACGGAGCCGAGCACACCCGCCGTCGCGCGCGCGTGATGGGGTTGCTCGACGCCCTCGACCCCGTACGGCTGCGCCGCGAGGCCCGCGAGCGGACCGGCGCCGAACTGGCGGGCGGTGCCCGTGTCGACGTGATGGCCAGGATCGCCCGCCGCGTCCCGGTCGGTGTCCTCGCCACGCGGCTCGGCGTCCCGGAGGACCGGCGGGAGGAGGTGGTCGCCGCGGTGACGGCCATGGCCGCCGCGTATCACGCTCCCGGTGCGGCGCCCGCGGGGGACGCGGCGGTGGGCGTGCTGGCGGCGGCGCTGGGACAAGGGGAGGAGCCCGAACCCGGCCTGCTCGCCGCGGTTGCGGGGGCGCTGATCCAGGCGTGCGACGCCACCGCCGGCCTGGTGGGCAACACCCTCGCCGTCGTGGCCCGCCTGCCCGCGGACCTGTCCGCGCAGTGGCCGGTCGAGGCGCTGCTCGCCGAGACCCTGCGGTGGGATCCGCCCGTACGGCTCACGCGCCGGGTGGCGGCCGAGGATGCCACGGCCGGGGGAGTCCCCGTGCCCGCGGGGGCCGTCCTCGTGCTGGACCTGGCGGCGGCCAACAGGGACCCCGAGGTCTTCCCTGATCCGCACCGTTTCGACCCTGCCCGTTTCCGGCAGGGCCACGGCGGGGGCGGCGGGCATCTGGGTTTCGGCAGCGGGATCAGGCCCTGCCCGGGGGAGCGGACCGCGCTCGCCTTGACGGCGGGCGTCGTGGAGGCCGCTCTCGGGCACCGCCTCGCCGACCCCGAGATCCCGTACGAGCCGTCGCCGAACCTGCGCGTGCCCGCCCGCCTCCACCTCGAGTGCGCCGAGACAACGGGACAGATCCCCGCGGGCCTTCCGTCGTACACGGACGTGCAGGCCCTCGTCACAGCGGGTGCTGACTCGCCACTTGATCAGCCTTGACGCGCACCTTACCGTCTACAGAGACGAGTCCACCGAATAAGCGACCGAAATGTGACCTGAGCGCAGGAGAAAATGCCAACATAAGAGGCAACCCCGAATAAGGTCTTATGGTGCCCTTCGCGCTCATGGGGGAGTAGTTGTGCTGAGCACTGGAAGTCGTTCGAGGTGGCCGATCGCCGGAGTCGCCGTGGCGCTGGCCGCGGCTCTGTCGGCATGTTCCGGCGGATCGGGCACGCCAGGATCGGCGGGCGGAGACTCCGGCGACACCGCGCCCGCCGTCCCGGCCCCCAAGATCACGATCAGCCCGGCGACGGGCAGCGCGAAGGTGCGTCCCGACAAGACCGTGGTCGTCACGGCCGCCGACGGCGAGCTGGAGGAGGTCACCGTCCAGGCGGGCGACGAGACGGTCGAGGGCGAGTTCGACTCCACTCACACCAAGTGGACCTCCAAGGAACCGCTCAAGCCCTCCGCCAAGTACACGGTGTCGGCCAAGGCCACCGGCAAGGGCGGCCCGGCGACCGCGACCAGCCGCTTCACCACGCTCAAGCCCAAGGTCGGGCTGGAGGTCGTGGACGTCACCCCTGGCATCAAGGGGGAGACCGTCGGCATCGGCATGCCGATCATGGTGAGGTTCAACGCTCCGGTGCAGGACAAGGCCGCCGTGGAGCAGGCCCTCGAGGTGGACGCGGAGAAGCCGGTCAAGGGCGCCTGGCGATGGATCGACGACCAGTACGTCATCTACCGGACCGCCAAGTACTGGCCCGCGCACCAGAAGGTGAAGTTCACCGCGCACCTTACGGGCGTGAAGGCCGGGCCGAACACCTACGGCATCGAGGACCACAGCACGACCATCAAGATCGGCGCGGCCTGGATCAGCTCGGTCAGCACCAGGACCCACATGATGGTGGTCCGGCGCGACGGCAAGGTCGTGCAGACCATGAAGATCAGCGCCGGCAAGGCGACCACCCGCGAGTACACCACCACCAGCGGCGTCCACCTGACCATGGAACGCGGCAACCCGGTAACGATGATCTCCCCGGGCAAGAAGGAGGGCGACCCCGGCTACTACAAGGAGGTCGTCAACCACGCCGTGCGCATCTCCAACAGCGGCGAGTACGTCCACGGCGCGCCCTGGTCGGTCGGCTCGCAGGGCCGGGCCAACGTGAGCCACGGGTGCGTCAACGCCAGCCCCTCCCAGGCCAAGTGGTTCTACGACAACTTCCACCGGGGCGACGTCGTCAAGATCGTCGGCACCAACCGGATCCTGGAGTGGAACAACGGCTGGGGCTTCTGGCAGATGCCGTTCAGCAAGTGGAGGCAGGGCAGCGCCCTGGAATCGTGATTCCTCGATCACATCGAAGAATTCCGAAACATCGGCGGGGGAGCTGTAGCCTGGGCTCATGGCGGAGACTGCGACCTCACCGGATCCCGGGCTGGTCGACGCGTTGCGTGCGCTGTCGAACCCGGTGCGGTTGCAGCTGCTGATGTGGCTGCGTGAGCCCGAGCGTCACTTCCCGCTGGAGGAGGCGATCGCCGATCCGGCCGAGGTCGGCGTGTGTGTGAGCCACATCCAGGCCAGGGCGGGGCTCGCCCAGTCGACGGTGTCGGCGTACATGGCCGAGCTGCAACGGGCGGGCCTGGTGAAGGCCACACGGGTGGGCAAGTGGACCCACTACAAGCGCGACGAGCAGCGCATCGCCCGGCTCGTCGCCACCCTGGGGGAGACGCTCTAGAACCACGACGTCGCACGACGGACGAGTCCGTTGGCGCTCATATAGATAATCTGCGATACTTCGATATGTACTGAGCGGAGACGAGCGCGAGGAGATCATTGATGGGCGACCTCGACGGCCTGGATCTGGGCAGGTTCGGGATCTACACCTTCGACTTCGAGCACCAGCCGGCCGCGCGGATGCGCGAGTCGATACAGGAGCTGGAGGATCGGGGATGGCCGGCGTTCTGGATCCCCGAGCTGGCGGGGCGTGAGGCGTTCACGCACGCCGGCTACCTGCTTTCCTGCACGCGGCGCATCACCGTCGTCAACGGCATCGCACAGATCTGGTCGCGCGAAGCCCCCTGGGCGTACGGCGCCGCGCTGCTCCTGGCCGACGCCTACCCCGGGCGGCACGTGTTCGGCCTGGGATTCGGCGGCGTGCCGCGGCCGGGGATCACGCCGCTGGCGGCGATGGCCGGATACCTCGACGAGATGGACGGGCTGAAGACGTCCAACCCGCTGCCGCGGACGTCGATGCGCCGCATCCTCGCCGCGTACGGGCCCAAGATGCTCGAGTTGGCCCGTGACCGCTCCTCCGGCGCCCTCACCTATCACGTCACCGTGGCGCACACCGCACGAGCGCGGGAGATCCTCGGGCCGGACGCGTTCCTGGGCGTCGAGCACGCGGTGCTGTTCGAGTCCGACCCCGCCAGGGCCCGTGCGGTCGCGCGCGAGCACCTCCACCCCTACCTGAACACGCCGTACAACATCGCGAAGTTCCGGCGGCTGGGCTACACGGACGAGGAGATCACGGGCGGCGGCAGCGACCGCCTCGTCGACGACCTGGTGTTCTGGGGCGACCTCGACACCATCGTGGCCAAGCTCCGCGCCCACCTCGACGCCGGCGCCGACCACGTCGCGATCCAGGTCATCGGGATCGAGCCGGGGCGGTCCGCGATGCCGTACTGGCGGATGCTCGGCGACGCGCTGCTGCCCTGTGACGCGTACCAGGGCGCGAGCGTCCGGCCCACGACATGAGGGGAGGCCGCGGTCCTACTGGACGCCCCACTTCATGAGGGCGAAGGCGCCCAGGATCTTCAGCGCGACGAGCGCGATGATCACGCAGAACACGATCAGCGCGGGGCGGTGCTCGAAGTGCTTGCCCTCCTTCAGCGGAGGCCGCTTGGCGACGCGCTCGGCGATGCGCTCTTCGATGGGTTTGCGATGGAACATGCACGCAGACTACTGCCCGCGCCGCTCGGTCCTCTGACGACCGTGGCCGCCACAATCCCTCACGCCTCCCCAACATTCCCTTCGAGACGGATATATAGGGTGTGTTGGAGAGCTGATCGGAGGGGAGCGGGATGCCGCAGCAGCCGTACTCGGTGGAGCAGGTGGCGAACCTGCTGGGCCTGCACGTGAAGACCGTGCGCAACTACGTGCGCGACGGGCGGCTCAAGGCGGTGCGCATCGGCAAGCAGTACCGGATCGCCCGTGAGGACCTGGAGGCGTTCATGGGCGGTGCCGCCGAGCCGGCCGCCGAGACCGCCGGGCGGCGTCATATGGAGGCGTCGAGCATCGTGCAGATCGACGCCATCTCCCCCGAGGAGATGATGAGCCTGGGCAACACGCTGGTGGCCGCCGCCGTGAGCCGCCGCCCCGCCGAGAGGCCCCTGCGCGTCGAGACGATCTACGACGAGGAGAGGGCCAGCATGAAAATCATCATCGTGGGCGGCGTGGCCGACACCGCCGAGGTGTTCCGGCTGGTCTCCACCCTGGTTAAGGAGCCGGCCTGACCGCCGCCCGGCCGGAGGGGATGGTCGCCGCGCGGTCGTGCCGGTGAGTCCGGGGCGCGGGCCGCGTCCGGATGCGGCGGCGCCGGGCGGGGTCTGCTTCGGCGGTGATGCGGGCGGTGGGGGTGGCTCAGTGAACGTACTCGACGGCGCCGCCCTTGGAGACGACGCGGGCGCGGCGGAACTCCAGATCGAGGTCCTCGACGTTGAGGGTGAGGATTTCCTCCAGGTGCCGGTTCCAGGTCGCGGCGTTGAATGCCGAGCTGGACTGACACGACCCGCAGACTGTCGGTGTGACAAGTAATTGAAGTTCTGTGTCACACATCGCGAATGCCTTGTGGCGCCCCGCGGACGAGTCCGCCAACGGCTCCGAAGCCGAGTGCGCGGGCCGTTGCAGGGGCCGGACCGCCACCGTCTCCTCCATCGCCCGGCTCCTGGGCGTCAGCCGCTCCACCATCTACAAGTACGTCCCCGAAGTGAAGCCCGGCGGCGACCGCCAGCTCCAGACCGACGTACCCGAACCACGCGCCGAGCTCAGCCCACCCACTGATCCTCAACCCGTTGACCTGCGCTGACCTGTCTACGCAGCGTGCCGTCCAGACGATCACAGACCGTAGCTGATCGTTACCGGAGAAGGCTCCTTGTCAGGTTGCCGGCGCGTCCTCGGTGATCCACTGGATCCCATGTGGGATGAGGAAGTCGAGGAAGGCGGTCGGGTGATAGGCCTGGGCGGGTGCGAGTACTCCCGGTTTGGCGGGGTCAGCGATGAGACGGCGGGCGCTTTCGACAGCGATCACTGCGGTCGTGCCGTAAGTGTCGGGGCCCTGGACGATGCCGCGGGCGCGGCGGCCGTCGATACTGGTGGCGTCGAGCACGTAGGTGAAGTGCTGGGTGCGGCGGCTGGCCTCATCGGGTCCTTCCGGCAGGCTTTCGATGATCTCCGGTGTGAGCGGGGTGTTCAGCCGGTCGCCCAACGCGGCCTCGGTCAGGCCCTGGACATGCCGGACGTGGATGTGACGGGGAATGGTCACCACCTCCGGCGCAGGGAAGGCCATCACCGGGGTTGCCTCCGACTGTCCCGGCAGCCTGATCGCAGTGTGGCGGGCGGGCATGCCGGGGCGCCAGTCGCCGTTGTCGTAGGTCATGCCTCCCGCCTTGATGGCGTCGATCGTTTCGACCAGCGAGCGCAGCGAGCCGCGCGACATGCCGCCGCCCCCGACGATCACGTGGGTGACTATGAGCTCTTCGACCGATTCAAGGTGGTCGGCCAGGATGTGGGCCATGAGGTCTACCGGGACGCAGCCGTCGTTGGCGGCGGGTACTACGGTGACCCCGGCGTTCTCCGCCTCCGTGGTGAAGGTGTCGAAGATTTTCTTGATGTAGAGCTGCTCGCCTGAGGTGTCGACGTAGTGACAGCCGGCGGCGATCGCGGCGCGGACCACGGCTTCACCTGAGGAGGTGAAGGGCCCGGCGCAGTTGATGACGCCGTCGCAGCCGCGGAACGCGCGCACCAGCGCCTCATGGTCGCTCGTGTCGGCCACGCGTCGTTCCGCGTCGGGGAGACCGGCCGCCAAGGCGGCCTCCTCCAGGCGCGCGAGATCACGTCCGGCCAGGACCGTCTCGATGTCGCGTCGTGCCAGTTCGGTGAGCACGAGCTTTCCCTGGTATCCACTCGCGCCATAAACGGCGATCTTCATGTCGTCTCCTCACGATGGGAGCTGCGCGGTTGCTCAGCACGCAGCACAGTAAGGAGCCGACACAAGACGATTGAATGCGTGATGCGCTTTAGAGTTTGCGTCATCGTCTTCGCCGAGGTCATCGCTAGTTACACTGGCTGCGTGGATGTTCTGTCTGATGTGGTGAGTGCGGCGCGGACCGGTCGACCCCACTCGGGCCGGGTGACCAAGTCCGCTCCCTTCGCCGAGCGGTTTCCGCCGGTGCCGGCCGCCGGGTTCCACATCGTTCTCCAGGGAACGTGCTGGCTTCTCCCGTCGCAGGGTGAGCCGATCGTGCTCGGGCCGGGCGACGTGGCGTTCCTGCCGCGCGGATCCGCACACGGTCTGGCCGACGACCCGTCCACCCCGGCAAGCGAGCCGCCCACAACGCTCACCGGAGTCCATGGTGACCGCAACGACGAAACGTCAGCCGAGCGGCCGCCGACGGTGGTCATGCTCTGCGGCGCCTACCTCCTGGACGGCTCCGGGCCGCATCCGCTCCTGAACGACCTGCCCGATGTCATCCACCTGCCGACGCGGGTAGGGCGCCACAGGGAACTCCGCGCCGCGATCGAACTCCTCGGCGTGGAACTGGACAACGACGCCCGCCCAGGCTCCGACACGATCCTGCTCACCCTGCTGGATCTTCTCCTGCTCTACATCCTGCGCGCGTGGTTCGAACAACAGCGCGTCTCCGGCCACTCCGCCACCGGCTGGGCCGCGGCCCTGCACGACCCCGCCGTCGCCACCGCCCTCCGCGCCATCCATGAGGACCCCAGCCGGCAATGGACCGTCGAGGAGTTGGGCGCGCAGGCACGCCTGTCCCGCGCCGCCTTCGCCCGGCGATTCACCCATCTGGTCGGCCAGCCACCGCTCACCTACCTGACATGGTGGCGGATGACCACCGCCGCCCGGCTCCTGCGCACCTCCGACGCCCCCGTCAACACGATCGCCCAACAGGTCGGCTACAGCTCGCAGTACACCTTCACCCATGCCTTCAAACGCCAGTACGGGTCACCGCCCGGCAGTTACCGGCACCACGTCGGCTGAAGCACAACACCCGCGTCGGGATCTTCGAGGTCTGGCGGCCTATGACACGTTGGTTAACGGCACCCCGAGACACCGCACTGTCGATTGAACTACGACGCGTCGTCGGTGTGAGCGTGCGCGCTGCTCGCATCCGGGGCTCTGCGTAGGTTCCCAGCTCGGATGACTACGCTGGATCCGCAAGCTGGGGGAGGTCGCGATCGGTATGGCCAACGAGAACGCGACTGGACGGTCTGAGCTCGAGGACACGCTCGGAACCGAATGGGAGGGGCACCGGCCCGCTGTTTTCGGCGTGGCCTACCGGCTGCTGGGCAGTGTGGCCGATGCCGAGGACGTGACCCAGGACGTGTGGCTGCGGGCGGCCGGAACAGATCTGCAGGACATCGATGATCTGCGGGCCTGGCTGGTGACGGTGGCCGCACGGCGGTCGTACGACATTCTCAAAAGTGCCCGTTTCCGCCGGGAGACCTATGTCGGGCCGTGGCTGCCGGAACCGCTGCTGACGGGGCCGGACGCGTCCGAGCCGGTCCTCGTCGATGAGTCCGTCGGCTCGGCGATGCTCCTGATCATGGAGGAGTTGAGCCCGCTGGAGCGGGTGGCCTTCGTCCTGCACGATGTCTTCGGCCTCGAGTTCGTCCGGATCGCCGAAGTGCTGGATGTCTCCGTGCCGAATGCCCGGCAGTTGGCCTCGCGGGCGCGGCGGCGGGTGACCAACGCGAAGCAGTCTTCGCCGCAGGCGTCGAGGGCGGAGCGTGAACGTGTGCTGGCGGCCTTTCGCGCCGCCTACGAGGCCGGGGATCTGGCCGGCCTGGTCAGGCTGCTGCACCCCGACGCCGTCTACGTCACCGATGGCGGCGGCAAGGTCGCCGCGATGCGCAAGCCCGTCTACGGTGGTGAACGCGTGGCTGAGGTGATGGTGCGCGTGGGCCGCCGGTGGCGTCCGGACCGCATCGACCTCGTCGAGGTCGGCGGCGAGCTCGCTCTGGTGTGCCACCGGGAGGGCCGTGTCTACTCCGTGGACACGCTGCAGATCACAGACGGTCTGATCACCGCGTACCGCAGGGTCATCAACCCGGACAAACTTTCTCACGTCTGAGCTGTCACAACTCGAGGGGCCACCTCGTCTCCCTGATGAGAACCCAAACGGGACAGACGAACGAACGCGGCTCGCGCGTGAGTTCGGCGCGTACGTCATCGCCACCGGACGCGCCGTCGACCGTCAGAAGACGCTCGACTTCGGCGCGATGGAGTTCGTACGCGCCCATCAATGCACTAAAGAGACAAATCTCCGAGGAGACAAATCCCATGAAAGCGATCGTGGTGACAGACCAGGCTGCGGGAACGGCCGGGATGACGCTGATGGAGCGGCCCGAGCCGCCGGCAGCGATAAACGACGTCGTCGTTGAGGTTCATGCGTCGGGATTCGTCCCGACGGAGATGGCGTGGCCTTCGACCTGGACCGATCGCCGCGACCGTGACCGAACACCGTCGATCCCTGGGCACGAGCTGGCCGGATTGGTCACCGCGCTCGGATATGGCACGACGGGGCTGTCGGTGGGACAACGGGTGTTCGGCCTCACGGACTGGCATCGCGACGGCACCCTGGCGGAGTATGTGGCCGTCGAGGCACGCAACCTCGCGCCGCTCCCGGGCGACGTCGACTTCACGGTGGGCGCGAGCCTGCCGATTTCGGGGCTGACCGCGTGGCAGGGACTGTTCGAGCACGGCCGCCTCCAGGCGGGGCAGAGCGTGCTCGTGCACGGCGCGGCCGGCGCAGTCGGGTCGATGGTGACGCAGCTCGCACGTGAGTTCGGTGCGTACGTCATCGGCACCGGACGCGCTGCCGACCGTCAGAAGACGCTCGACTTCGGCGCGATGGAGTTCGTCGACCTTGAGAACGACGCTCTGGAAGACGTCGGCGGCGTCGATCTGGTTTTCGATGTCATCGGCGGCGACATCCAGAAGCGGTCCGCGGGTCTGGTTCGGGCCGGAGGAACGCTGGTGTCCATCGTCGGGCCGCCCGAGGCGCGGCCTGCGGACGGCCTGGCGGTCGACTTCGTTGTCGAGGCCGATCGTGCCCAACTGGGTGAGATCGTCCGGCGGGTGCGTGACGGACGGCTGCGGACGAACATCGGCAACATCGCAACCCTCGACGATGCCGTCGCCGCCTTGAATCCGACCGAGCGGATCAAGGGGAAGACGATCATCCGCGTTCGTCCGTGAGACTCAGGGCGAGGGGAACCGCCATGACAGCCGGCGACCTGGAGGGGTGGGCGAGGTACGGGTTCAGCGAAGAACTCGTCAGAGTCTTGTTCCACGGCCTGCGCGTGGGTCTCTACGTGGTCGACCATACGGGGAAGATCCTCATGGTCAATCCGTATGCCGAGAGGCTGCTCGATCGTCCCGCACGGCAGTGGATCGGGGCCGACTCCCACGACTTGCTGCACCGCAACGCCGACGGAAGCCCGATCCCCCGGGAGGACTGCCAGATTTCGGGCGCGTTTTCCGAGGGGGTGTACGTCCGCAGCGAGGAGTCATGGTTCACTCGCGGATCCGGCGGCCTGGTCCCCTTGGGCGTGATGGTGGCTCCGCTCCCGATGGGCGGGGAGGAGGACATGGGCTCGGTGGTCCTGTTCTACGACCTGTGGCGGCACAAGGCCGTGGAACACAAGCAGGCGGCCGCCCTTGCGGCACTGGGAAAGCTGACCGACCGGTTGTCACTGGTGGCCGAGACCAGCACCGTGCTGGCCTCCACGCTGAAGGTGGATGAGGCGCTGCGGCGGCTGTCCCGTCTGCTGGTGCCCCGGCTGGCCGACTGGGCGATGATCGACCTGCTCAGTCCCAGCGGCAACGGGGTGGACAGGGTGGCGGTCGTGGTCAAGCAGGGCCGGAGCGGTGTCAAGTGCAAGCAGTTGGAGGGGCCGCTTCCGGCGTTTCCGGAGACCTCCCAGGCGCCGATGGCGCGAGTGCTGCGTGGCGGCCCCGCGGTGCTGTTAGGCCCTGAGGATCTGGCCGAGCGAATTGACCCGAAGAAGGAGCCCAGCGTCCGGCGGCGGCGGCCGTACGAGGAGTTGGGCGCCCATTCGGTCATCCTCGCGCCGCTGCGAACGCCGCACCGGGTGCTGGGTGCGCTCACCCTGGCCCGGTACGAGACCTCCCCGGTGTACGACTCGGCCGATCTGTCCCTTATCAGCGACATCGCCAGCCGGGCCGGGCTCGCCGTGGACAACGCGGACATGTGCGAGGAGCAGCGCCGGTTCGCCTCCACCACATCGCACGAGCTCAGAACGCCGCTCGCGAGCCTTTGCGCCCGGTTAGACGAGGCGGTGCTCTACCCCGCCGACGTCGACCCGCACGAGACCATCAGGGAGGCCCTGACGGTCACCGATCGTTTGAAAAAGATCGTCGACGACCTGCTGGTCCTGGCTCGGCTCCGCGGCGGCGACCCAGCCGCGTACGAGCCGATCGACGTCGGCGCGCTGGTGACGGACGAGGCGGCGGCTCTGGCGGGCGGCGTCCCGGTCCACGTCGAAGCCGACCGCGATGTGAACGTTCTAGGCAATCGGATCCAGCTGATCCGGGTCATCGACAACCTCCTGGTCAACGCCCGGCGGCATGCCGGCACAACGGTCGAGGTCACCGTGCGACGAGCGGCGGGCTCGGCCGTCATCACCGTGCAGGACGACGGTGCCGGAATCGCGCCGCAGGACCGGGAGCGCGTCTTCGAGCCCTTCGTCCGACTGGACGACGGCCGGCGCAAGGAGCCCGGAGGCAGCGGGCTCGGCCTGGCCATCTCACGCGACATCGCGCATACCCACCACGGCACCCTCACGGTCGAGGACTCGCCACGTGGGGCCAGGTTCGTGCTGTGGCTGCCGCTCATCAGTGAAGGTCCCGCAACGGCAGGGGAGGAAGGCGCCTGACGCGCACCAAGAGCCGCATTCACAGGTTGGTCGGCTGGCTGTACCTGTTGGCTCATAGCGACGCCGTCACCGAATCCGCGCCGAGCACCGTCCGGCGACGAAGCCGAGGAGAGGTAGCGTAGTGGGCGGCGCCGCGGACACGGCCCAGCCGCGTGGTCGTCCGCGTGGTCGTCGCCGACCACGTGGCAGTGCTCGGCGGTGGCCTCGAACCGATGGTGAAGCGTGACCTGATGCTTAGCGTTGGCTGATTTTTCGAGTCCTACACCGAGCGATATAGCCGACGCGGTAGGCGAGGATCTCATGGAAATACACCGCATCGGAAAAATAGTGCATAGTGCGGGGATTTCGACCATTCGGTATGGACTTGTGGTCAACCTTCTGGAGATCGGGCGAATAAAATTCGAAGACTACGAGGTAGAGAATATTCGCCCCCTCGTAACTTCAAGCCCTCCGCTCGCGTGGCTTATCGCCAGATTGGGGGAGAAGAAGGTCGCTAAATTACTCGGCGTCACTGAAATCGTTCTGGGCTCGCTGATCGGAGCGAAACCGATTGCGCCGCGAGCGTCAGCCCTCGGCAGCCTCGCCGCCGTCGGCATGTTCGCCACCACCCTCAGCTTCCTGGCTACGACGCCCGAGGCGTGGCAACAGACACGCGGGGAACCGAAGCTGTCTCTCGCGGGGCAGTTCCTGATGAAGGACGTCGTGCTTCTTGGAGCCTCCTTGCTGACGGCCGCGGACGCCCTGCAAGCCGCGGAGCGCCCGGGTATTGCGCGCTGATGAGCACCACACCCATCGCCGACCTCGCGTTGGTGTCCGACCGCCATTCCGCTGGCCTCATCAGCCGGGACGGATCGGCCGAGTGGCTCTGCTTCCCCCGGTTCGACGGGCCGTCCGTCTTCGCCCGCCTGCTGGACGACGAGGCCGGGCACTGGGCGATCCGCCCGGCCGTCCCGTACGAGACCACGCGCCGCTACCTACCGCAGACGATGGTGCTGGAGACCACCTTCCGCACCGGGAGCGGCACGGTCGTTCTCACCGACGCCCTGCTCACCGGACCGGACGACGGCGGCCACCGGCTCGGCGTCGGTGTGCCGCACCTGCTCGCCCGACGGGTGTCCGGCCTCGGCGGCGAGGTGCCGATGGAGATCGAGTACCGGCCCCGGCCGGAGTACGGCCTGATCTACCCGATCCTGTCCGTCGTCGACGGCGGCGTGACCGCCCGCGGCGGCGCCGACTGGCTCGTGCTGACCACGCCGGTCCCCCTCGGCATCGGCGACTGCAGCGGATACGGCGTGTTCACGGTGCGAGAGGGCGAGACACGGCACTTCGGGATGCACTGCTCGACGCTGCAGGAGACTCCCGCGCGGGTGTGGGACCAGGCGGAACTGGCGGCCCGGCTGGACGACACGATCGTCGCCTGGCAGTCGTGGTCCAGCCTCCACCAGGCCTATGACGGCCCGTGGTGTGACCTGGTGCACCACAGTGGGCGGGTGCTGCAGGCGCTGTCCTTCCAGCCCAGCGGTGCGATCGTCGCGGCCGCCACGACATCGCTGCCCGAATGGGCCGGTGGCGGGCGCAACTGGGACTACCGGTACACGTGGGTACGGGACGCGTCCCTGACCATGGGCGCCCTGTGGGTCGCGGCCTGCCCCGACGAGGCGAGCGACTTCTTCGCCTTCCTCACCACCGCGGCCCCATCTCTGGACAGGGACCGTGCGCTGCAGATCATGTTCGGCGTCCGCGGCGAGCACGACCTGAGCGAGCGCACCCTTCCGCACCTGCGCGGCTGGCGCGGCAGCCGGCCTGTACGCGTCGGAAACGACGCGTGGAACCAGCGGCAGATCGACGTGTACGGCGAGCTGCTCGATGCGGCCGTGCGCCTCGAACACCAGATCTGCGACATCGACGACGACGTCCGGCGCTTCCTCGTCGCCTGTGCCGACACCGCGGCCGAGCGCTGGATGGAGAAGGACCAGGGCATCTGGGAGATACGCGGAGAGCCACGCGACTTCCTGTACTCCAAGCTCATGTGCTGGGTGGCGCTGGACCGCGGCATCGCCCTCGCCGGCCTCCTACGGGCCCAGGATCGTATGGACTCCTGGCGGCGGACCCGCGCCGAGATCCGCGACACTCTGCTGCGCGAGGGCTGGAACGACCGGGTGGGGGCGTTCACGCAGGCCTTCGGTTCCGACGAGCTGGACGCCAGCGCCCTCATGGTGCCGATCACCGGCTTCCTGCCCGCCGGCGACCCGCGGGTGCTGGCCACGATCGACGCGGTCGCGGACCGGCTCACCGACGACCAGGGCCTGGTCTACCGCTACCGCACCGCGGACGGCCTCGACGGCCTCGCCGGGGAGGAGGGCACCTTCCTGCTGTGCTCGTTCTGGCTGGCGCAGGCCCTCGCCATGTCCGGGCAGGTCGGCCGGGCCAGGGAGGCATTCGAGCGAGCCGCCGCGTACGCCAACGACGTGGGCCTGCTGTCGGAGGAGGTCGACCCCGGGAGCGGCGAGCTGCTCGGCAACTTCCCGCAGGCGTTCAGCCACATCGGGCTCATCAACGCCGCCTGGGCCATCGACGAGGCCGAACGAACCGCACGGGCCGGCGGGGCGACCGGCGCGGGCAGCGGGAACGGCGATGGTCGGATGGCGTGAGGTCACCGCCGAGTTCGCCGGCACGGCGCGCTGACGGCGAGGTGGCCGAGGTGGCCGAGGTCTCTGGGGTGGCTGGGGGTCAGGCACGGCTCGGCACGGGGCGGTCCAGTTCCGCGAGGCGTTGCAGCGCCGTCGCGTCGCCCTCGGCCACGGGCAGGAAGACGACGAGGTGCTGGGTGACGTCCTCGGTGACGGTCAGCTTCGTGTAGTTGAGGCTGAACCGCCCTGCCCGCGGATGGTCGAAGTGCTTGGTCGCCGAGGCGAACGCCCGGATGGGATGGGCCGACCACATCGAGACGAACGTGGGACTGGCCGCCAGCAGCGCGTCGACTAGCGCGGTGGTCCGCGGGTCGTCGGGGTTCTTGTCGGCCGCAGCCCGGAACTGCCCGAGGATGTCGCGCGCCTCGCACTGCCAGTCCACCAGCAGCGTGCGCATGCCGGGGCGGGTGAACAGCAGCCAGACGCTGTTCCGCTCCTCCTCCGGCAGGTCGTCCAGCCCGCCGACCAGGTCGGCGTACGCGCGGTTGTACGCCAGCAGGTCCCAGCACGGGCTGATCACGTGGGCCGGGTTGGGTTCGAGTGTCTCCAGCAGGGTCCGCAGCGTCGGGCTGACCGGCATCCGGCGCGCCGGTTCGGCCGGCAGGGGCGCGCCGGCGAGTGCGAAGAGGTGACCGCGCTCGGCCGGTGTGAGCTGCAGCGCGCGTGACAGGCTCTCGAGCACCTGTCTGGATACGGTGATGTCCCGGCCCTGTTCCAGCCACGTGTACCAGGTGACGCTCACCCCGGACAGCTGCGCGACCTCCTCGCGCCGCAGGCCGGGTGTGCGCCTGCGGGAGCCGCCGGGCAACCCGGCCGCCTCGGGGCCGAGGGACTCCCGGCGCGAGCGGAGGAAGCCCGCCAACTCCTTACGCCTCATCATGCCGACCATGAAACCGCAATCGGGCTTGTTCAGCCGGGTGGGATTTATACCAGCATAAACACAATCTGTACCAGGATAATCGCCCGACCAATGATGGCTGGGTGAGCACACAGCAAACGGCGACACCAACCGGCCGGACGAGCACCGCGAACAGTGCCTGGGTCAGGCAGGTCACGATCCTCGCGGTCGGATCCTTCGCCATGGGCACCGACTCCTTCGTCCTGGCCGGCATCCTGCCGCAGATCTCCGGGGGACTCGGCCAGACGGTCAGCGCCACCGGCCAGGCCATCACCGTCTTCTCCCTCACCTACGGCGTGACCGCGCCGTTCCTCGCCGCGTTCACCGGCAGACTTCCCCGCAAGCCGCTGATGGCGTTCGCCCTGGCCGTGTTCGTCGCGGCCAACCTCGCCTCGGCCGCCGCGCCGACGCTGGCGCTCCTGCTGGTCGCGCGGGTCGTGGCCGGCCTCGGCGCCGCCCTGTACACGCCGAACGCGAGCGCGGCGGCCGCCACGCTCGCCGGTCCGGCTCATCGCGGCCGGGCGCTCGCGGCCATCCTCGGCGGGTTGACCGTCGGCACCGTTCTCGGCGTGCCCGTCGGAACCTGGATCGGCCAGAGCCTGTCCTGGCAGGCGAGCCTGATCTTCGTCGCGTGCGTGGGCGCGGTCGCGCTGGTCGGCCTGCTCACCGTCCTGCCTGCGCTGCCGCTGCCGCCCGCCGTGCCGCTCCGCGCCCGGTTCGCGGTGCTGGCCCATGCCCGGGTGGTGGCGATCGTCGGGTTCATGCTCCTGGAGAGCGCGGCCGCCATCATGGTCTACACCTACATCGCCGACGTCCTCGACGACACCGTGCACGCCCATGGGACGACCCTGACGCTGCTGCTGCTCGTCTGGGGTCTCGGCGGCGCCGTCGGCGCGTTCGGCAGCGGGCGGCTCACCGACCGCTGGGGCGCCGACCGCACGCTGACGGTCGCGGTCGGCCTGCTCATCGTGACCCTCGCGGCGTTCGCCGTCTCGTCCTCGCTGCCGCTCGCGTTCGTCGTCATGGCACTCAACGGCGCGGCCGGGTGGGCGGTGTCGACGCCGAACAACCACCGGCTCACCGAGCTCGTCCCACACCTCCCGAGCGTCGTCATCTCCTTCAACTCCTCGGGCATCTACCTCGGCCAGGCGATCGGCGCTGGGCTCGGCGGGGTCCTGCTCGGCGCGATCCCGGCGACCCGGCTGTGCTACGTCGGCGCCGGTATCGCCGTGGTGGCAGCCGTGCTGCACCTGCTCATCGCCCGCAGACCCGCGACGTCGCCTGCGCCCGGCGTTCACACGTGAGCCCTGGCCGGTGATGGGTCACTGGTGGAAGGACCCGTGAACGGTCAGTCCCCGACCTGCCCGGTCAGGCTCGGGCCGCCGAGTCCGGCGAGCAGTTCGCGCAGCAGGTCGGCGAGCTGATCGCGGCGTTCGGGTGAGAGATGGCCGACGAGGCGGTCCTCGGCCACGAGCAGGTCGGCGACGACGCGGTCGAGCAGGGCGTTGCCCGCGTCGGTGAGGAAGACCGCGCGCGCGTGGTAGCCCGATCCGACGGTGGTCCGTTCGACCAGCCCGGCCCTGACCGCGCGCTCCACGCGCTGGGTGATCGCGCCGCGCGTCACCATGCACGCGCCGGCCAGCTCGCCCGGGCTCATCCGGTAGGGCGGGCCGGAGCGCCGCAGCGTGGACAGCAGATCCAGAGTGGCGACGTCCACGCCCAGGTTCGCGAGGAGACGGCGGCGCTCATCGCCGAAGACCTTGGCGGCCCACCAGATCCGGGTGACGACCCCGATCGACTCCACCGGGACGCCCGGCAGCTCGCGCCGCCAGGCGTCCTGGATCGCGTCGGCACCGTCGCGCGGCGGCTCAGCGGCCACGTTCGGCCCCGCCGTTCACCTGGATGATCTGGGCGGTGACGTGCCCGCCGCCGGGCGAGGCGAGCCAGTGCACGGTCTCGGCGATGTCCTGCGGCGACCCGGCCCGGCCGGTGTGCGTCTGCCCGACGAGCATCGCGCGGCGTTCGTCGTCCATGGTGCCCCGGAAGAACTCGGTGTCATCGATGAACCCCGGGGCGACCACGTTCACCGTGATGCCGCGTGGTCCGAGGGCGGCGGCGAGATCGAACGCGTACGGGTGCAGGGCCGCCTTCATCGGGCCGTACGAGGTGCCGCCCGAGCCGCGGAAGGCCGCGATCGAGCTGATGAACACGACTCGCCCGTTCGGGTTCAGCAGATCGCGGAACGCCTCGGTCGGCAGCACCGCCGTCAGCACGTTGGCCCGGAAGTTGCCGGTCCACCGCTCCGCGACGTCGCCGGAACCGCCGTGCCTCTCGATGTTGCCGCCCGCGTTGTTGACCAGCACGTCGATCGTGCCGAAGCGCTCGGCCAGGTCGGCGCGCACCCGCTCGACCTCCGCGGGCTCGCTCAGGTCGGCCGTCAGTGCGGTGCCGCCGATCTCCTTGGCCGTCCTTTCCAGGACGTCGGCGCGGCGGCCGATGATCGCCACCTGGTCCCCGTCGGCGGCGAAGCGCGCCGCCACGGCCTTGCCGATGCCGGTGCCGCCGCCACTCACCACTATCGTGCGCGTCATCGCGATCCCCCCTGAGTTTAGGTCTAAACTCAGTTTAGCTCGCCGAGGGGAAGGCGTGTCGCGGTGCGGCCGGTCAGCCGCCGAGCCCGAGCCGTACGGCCCGCGCGAGGGGGGTGGCGTCGCCAGGGGTGAGCGGCTCGGCCAGGAAGAGCGGGATCTGGGACATGAAGCGAGGCCGGGTGCCGCCGTGGGGCTGAGCGGCGTGGACGAGGTGCGGGTGGCACAGGTAGACGTCGCCGGGCAGTCCCGTGGCGCAGGTCTCGGGCCGGTGCGCGGTCGCCTCGTCCAGCACCGGGCCGGAGGCGAAGAACTCCAGCCCCTCCTCGCCGTACGGCTCCAGGACGCGGACGGTGTCGAGGTGGGAGCCGACCCTGATGCGGGTGGGCGCGTCGTCGGGCCCGACCTCCGACAGCAGCACCAGCACGAGCATCGTGCGGGACGCGAGGGTGACGGTCCCCCAGGCGTCGGCCGGTCCGGGGTTGTTCTGGTCGATGTGCCAGCCGGTGTCCCCGGCGTCGGAGGGGTGGGGGAAGCGGACCGGCGTGTTGCCGATGGTGCCGCGCGGCACCCATCCGCCCTTGCCCGCGACGAGGTCCAGCGCCTCGGTCAGTCGCGGGCCGCGCATCGCCTCTCCGAACGGGCCCCGCCCCGCCGGGTCGGGGGCGGCCCACACCACCGGCTGCGTCCAGTCCTCCGGCCGGTCGGGGGACAGACCGATCTGCCGCCACAGCAGATCCCTGATCCGGTCCCCGGTCTCGCGTGGGAACGCCTCCTCCACCTTGAGGAAGCCCTCGGTGACGAAGCGGTCGAGGTCGGCATCGGTGAAAACAGCCATGGCCGGACGGTAGCGATCTCCCGCACTGGGTGTCGATCGATTTAACCGGGGCCTCACCCGCCGAGTCCGGACGGCCGGCGGCGCGACGAACTGCGGCGCGACGAACGGGCGGCCTTGGATTCCTGGTTGCGTGTCGGGCCCTATGTGGTGGACGACGTCTGGCGCGAGGTGCGCGTCCACCAGTGCCGGATAGGGCCGTCATTCCTGCCGTCCGGCATCGAGACCTCCGAATGACGTCGGCGCCATGCCCGGTTCGCCGGGTGGCAGGGCGGCGGGCGACGGCGGGTAGTCGTCGATGGTCATGGAGTTGTAGAAGCGTGCGCTCTTGGTGGTGAGGCGGACGAGAGCTCGGCTGGGCCCCGCGGGCAGGGCAGAGACCAGGCGGGCACCCTGGACCAGTTCCAGCACGCCGAGGCGGGACGCGGGAACCAGGGTCTTCGCCGCGCTCAGCGCGACCACGCGGCTGCCGCGCACGTGCTCCGCCATCGCGCGCTCGTAGGCGGGGAAGGCGCGCTCGTGATCGCCGCCCGCCCGCGCCAGCTCCCCGGCGAGGACGTACGCGCCGACGACGGCCAGGCTGGTGCTGCCGCCGACGGCCGGGCCGGGGCAGTAGCCCGCGTCGCCGACGAGCGTCACCCTCCCACGCGACCAGGTGTCCATGCGGAGCTGAGTGATCGAGTCGAAGTAGAACGCCGGTGTGCGGTCGAGCTCGTCCAGCCAGCGGTCCACGTCGGCGTGCATGCCCTCGAACGCATCGCGCAACAGCTCCTTCTGCCGGGGCACGTCGCGATGGTGGTAGTCGAGCTCGCGCTCGCTCCGGAACAGGAACAACGCCCGCGCCCCGCCGAGGCGCCGCGAGCCGTACATGCCGGCAGTGCGGCCGACGCCGGTGTGGATGAGCAGCTCGCCGTCGAGGCCGGAGACGCCGGGCAGGGTCAGCACCCCGAGGTAGGCCCCGATGAAGGCGCTGAAGCGGGACTCCTCGCCGAAGACGAGGCGGCGCACGTTGGAGTGCAGCCCGTCCGCGCCGACGACGAGGTCGAAGCGGCGCGGCGCGGCGTTCTCGAACCGCACATCGCCGTCTCGCGAGATCGCGGTGATCGAGTCGCCGAAGACGTACTCGACGTCGTCGCGCGTGGCGTCGTAGTAGATCTCACTCAGATCGTCGCGCATGATCTCGACGTGCCGCTCGGAGGTGGCGCTGAAGATCTTCGAGAGGTTCGCCCGGACGGGACGCCGTGCGCCCTCCCGGTACATGGTCATCCGGTTCGTGCCGATGGCCCGCTCCTCGACGCGGGGGAGCACGCCCATCTTCTCCGAGATGTTCATCGCGGGCCGGAACAGGTCGACCGCGTGGCCGCCGGTCTTGCGCAGAGCCGGCGCGCGCTCGACGACGGTGACGGAGAAACCCTGCCTGGTGAGCCAGTACGCCAGCACCGGACCGGCGACGCTGGCGCCGGAGATGAGAATCCGCATCGGCAAGGCTCCTTACTTAACGATAGGTAAGCATAGACCGTTACTTACCTATCGTTAAGTCGATAGGCTCGTGGCATGCCTCGTCCCTCTGACACCAAGCAGCGGATCCAGGAGGTCGCTCGCGAGCTCTTCGCCCGGCAGGGTGTGCAGCGGACCAGCCTGCAGGAGATCGCCGACCGGCTGGGCATCACCAAGCCGGCGCTCTACTACCACTTCTCCTCACGTGAGGAACTGGTCCGCAGCATCGTGCAGCCGATCATCGACGAGGAAGAGGCGTTCCTGATGGGTCAGGAGGCGCTGGGCGAGGCCGAGCCCCGCGCCCTGCTGGAGGGCTACTTCGACTTCCACTACCGCCACCGCAGAGACATTGTGCTCATGCTCAGCGAGCTGACCACGCTCGCCGACCTGGGCCTGATCGACCTCGTGCTGAACTGGCGCGGGCGGCTGGTGAAGCTGCTGTACGGCCCCGAGCCCACGCTTGAGCAGGCCACCCGGGCCGTGATCGCCTTCGGCGGCCTCCAGGACTGCACGATCCAATTCGCCGACGTGCCGAAGGACGAGCTCCGCCGGGTGGCCGTGGACGGCGCCTGCGCGGCCCTGGGCATCGAGCCGCAGCGCGAGACCCGACGACGGGCGTGATCACGCCTCGTTCCCAGGGCCGCGGGGCGTCATCCCGTGATTTCGCGGATGCGCGGTCACCGGCGGATGACGCCCCGCCCGGCTCACCAGGTCTTGCCGGCCTGCTCCCGGACCGCGCGGTTGATCCGGTTGAAGAAGTTGGTCATCGCCACGTTCAGAATGATCGCGGACAGCTGCCTGTCGTCGAAGTGGGCGGCGGCGGCCTCCCAGATCTCGTCGGTCACGCCCGGCGCGCCGTCCTGGATCCGGGTGGCGGCCTCGGTCAGCGCGAGCGCCGCCCGCTCCGCCTCGGTGAAGAACGGGGTCTCGCGCCAGGCGACCACGTTGTGCAGCCGCTCGTCGGTCTCTCCGTGCTTCTTCGCCGATGCGACCCCGGCAAAGACGCACGGGCTACAGCCGTTGATCTGACTGGCGCGCAGGTGGACCAGCTCGAGGACGCGCGGGTCGACGCCACCGGCGTGAATCGCCTTGTAGAGGTGCTGGACCGCCGTGGTCACGTCGGGATTCGCCGGGCTCTTCATGCGTGCTTCCATCGGTGTTGCTCCTTCATCGGTTACCTCGGCCCGTCCGGGCCCGTCATCCCCATGACGGAGCAGATTCGAGGAAGGTAACAAACATGTCCGACACCAGCCCGGCGGACCTGGTGACCAAGACGTTCGAGGCCCAGCGCGACCGGCTGCGCGCGGTCGCCTACCGCATGCTCGGATCGCACGCCGACGCCGAGGACGTGGTCCAGGAAGCCTGGCTGCGGCTCTCCCGCCAGGACACGGCGGCCATCCACAACCTCGCCGGCTGGCTGACCACGGTGGTCGGCCGGATCAGCCTCGACGTCCTGCGATCGCGCCAGGCCCGCCCCGAGGCGTCCTACGACGACCGGCTGCCCGAGCTCGTCGTGACGGTCGACGCCGGCCCCGCGCCGGAGGACGACGTGGCGCTCGCCGACTCGGTCGGGCTCGCGCTCCTCGTCGTCCTCGAGTCGCTCGGGCCGAGCGAGCGGCTGGCGTTCGTGCTGCACGACATGTTCGCGGTGCCATTCGACGAGATCGGCCAGATCCTGGGCAAATCCGCCGCTGCCGCCAAAATGCTCGCCAGCCGCGCCCGCAGGAAGGTGCAGACGACCGAGCACCCTACGGCCGCCGGACGGGAGCAGCGCGAGGTGGTCCAGGCCTTCCTGGCGGCGGCACACCGCGGCGACTTCGAGGGGCTGCTGCGCGTGCTCGACCCCGAGGTGAAGCTGACCGTCGACACCCCCGACGGCGTGGTCGTCGTCCTCGGCGCCACCGAGGTCGCCGCCGGCGCGCAACGTCGTGTGGCCGCCGGCGCGGCCACGCGGGGGCGGGCGGCGCTCGTCAACGGCCTTCCCGGGTTCGTGTCGTGGCGCGAGGACGGCACCCCGCTGTCGGTCATGGCGTTCACCGTCGTCGACCGTCGGATCACCCGCATCGCGGTCGTGATCGACCCGGCCAGGCTCGCGGCGATGGACCTGCCGGAGCCGGTGTGAGCCGTCGCAGAGACCGGCTCCGCACCCGGTCCGCGTTCTCCAGGCACTCCCGCGCTACCAGCGGGCGTGCCTGTCCGGCCGGCGCCCCTACTGGGCTCTCAGCTTCCGGAAGAAGTCCCGGATGTCGGCGACCAGGAGGTCCGGAGCCTGCAGGGACGCGAAGTGCCCACCTCGGGAAAACCGCGACCAGTGGACGACGGTGTTCGACAGCTCCGCCAGCCCGCGGATCGCCCGGTCGCCGAGGAAGTTCGCCACCCCCGTCGGCACCGGCGAGGGCTCGGGGCGCCGGCCCCACGCCTCCGATCCGGTCTCCAGGTACAGCCGGGCGGCCGATCCCGCCGTCCCGGTCAGCCAGAAGATCGTGACGTTGGTCAGAACGGTGTCGCGGTCGACGGGGGTTCGCTCGGTGCGGGTGGGGTCCCAATCCACGAACCACTCCAGGTTCCACGCCAGCTGGCCGACCGGGGAGTCGTTGAGCGCGTACGCGAGGGTCTGCGGCCGGGTGGACATCTGGGTGGCGTAGCCGGAGTGGGGGTACCACCACGACTGGTTCCGCCTGGCCTGTTCGCGTTCGTCGTCGGAGAGCTCCTCCAGTTCGCCGGGGCCGACGGGTGTCGAGGCGGTGGCCAGCGCGTTGACATGGACGCCGATCACGCGCTCCGGCGCGATCCGGCCGAGCTCCGGGGAGACGATGCTGCCGAAGTCGCCACCCTGCGCGCCGAAACGCTCATAGCCCAGGCGTCGCATGAGCTCGGCCCAGGCCCGGGCGACGCGGCCGGCCCCCCAGCCGGTCTCGCGGGTCGGGCCGGAGAACGCGAAGCCCGGCACCGAGGGCGCGACGACATGGAAGGCGTCCGCCGGGTTTCCGCCGTGCGCCCGCGGGTCGGTCAGCGGCCCGAGGACGTCCAGGAAGTCGTACGCCGTGCTCGGCCAGCCGTGCGTGACGATCAGCGGGGTGGCGTCCGGCTCGGGGGAGCGTACGTGCAGGAAATGGATGGTCTGGCCGTCGATCTCGGTGGTGAACTGCGGGACCTTGTTGAGGCGGGCCTCGTGCTCGCGCCAGTCGTAGCCGGTGCGCCAGTGGTCGGCCAACTCCATCAGGTAGTCCTTGCTCACGCCGTAGGACCAGCCGACGCCGGGAAGCTCGTCGGGCCAGCGGGTGCGGGCCAGACGAACGGCCAGGTCGTCGAGATCGGCCTGCGGGATGTCTATGCGAAACGGTTGTGGTGTGCTCATGGCAGTCAGCCTCCCGTCTGTGTAGGACAGCTCCGGTCCTACACATCCGTCACCATTGACGCATGTTGGAAACCCCGGCCCGCCTGCTCCGGCTGCTGTCGTTGCTGCAGACCCACCGCGACTGGCCGGGCACCGAACTCGCCGAACGCCTGAACGTCACCACCAGGACCGTGCGACGCGACGTCGAAAGGCTGCGCGAGCTGGGATATCCGGTGCACGCCACGATGGGCCCCGCCGGTGGTTACCGGCTCGGGGCCGGCACCTCACTGCCCCCGCTGTTGCTGGACGACGACGAGGCGGTGGCGGTGACCGTCGGGCTGCGCACCGGCGCGGCGAGCAGTGTCAGCGGGATCGAGGAAGCGTCGCTGCGTGCGCTGACCAAGGTCGAGCACGTCCTGCCGTCGCGGCTACGCCACCGGGTCGAAACCCTGGAGAACGCCATGGTCACGATCCCGCCGCGCGGCGGACCCACCGTGGACGCGGACGTCCTCACCGCTGTCTCCACCGCGATCCGCGCCGCCGAGACGCTCCGCTTCGACTACGTCGGCCACCACGGGGCGCGGTCGGCCCGGACCGCCGAACCCCATCGCCTGGTCTCCTGGGGCCGCAGGTGGTACCTCGTCGCCTGGGACGTCGGCCGGGGCGACTGGCGCACCTTCAGAGCCGACCGGATGTCGCTGCGCACACCCAACGGGCCCCGCTTCACTCACCGCGAGCCACCCGACGGCGACGTGGCGGCCTACCTCCGCAGGACGATCGGCCGTGACATCTGGCCGTACCGCTCCCGGCTGACAGTGCACGCCCCCGCTTCGCGGATCGCCGGACGCGTCGACGGCGTCGTCACCCCCATCGACGACGACACCTGCCTGCTCGAACTGGCCTCCGACTCACTCGACCTGGTCGCGCTCGTGGCGGGCATGCTCGACGTCGACTTCGACGTCGAGTCGCCCCCGGAACTCGCCCGGCACCTTCGTAAGCTGTCCGACCGCTTCGCCAGTGCGGCGGCGCAGCGGTGACGGGACTTCCGCCGCGACGGCTCCGGTCGGACTGCGGTCAGACTCCGGTCGGACTGCGGTCAGACTCCGGTCGGACTCCGGTCAGACGAGGGCGAGCTGGCGGGTGGGGGAGCGGCGCCGCCGCCACCGCCGGGCGTCCCTGCCGATGCCGTAGGTCTCGGCGAGGACGCGCACCTGCTCGGCGATCCGCTGCCGGTAGCCGTCCTCGGCGACCTGGCCCCTGCCGTACAACGCCTGGTAGCGCGGCACGAGACCGGGATGCTCACGCTCCAGCCACCCCATGTACCATTCCCGGGCGCCGGCGGGCAGGCGCAGCACGACGGGCGTCACGCTGACCGCGCCCGCCTCGGCCGCCCGCCGTACGGTCGCCAGCAGGTGATCGGTGGAGTCGGTGATGAGCGGCAGGATCGGCGCCATCAGCACACCACAGGGAATGCCGGCCTCGTTCAGCGTCGCGCAGATCTCCAGGCGCCGCTGCGGGGTCGCGGCCCCAGGCTCGACGGCACGCCGCAGACGGTCGTCGACGAAGCCGACCGACACCAGGGCGCCGACCTGGGTCACCTTCGCCGCCTCGCGTAACAGGTCCAGATCACGCAGGACGAGGGGGCTCTTGGTGAGCACGGTGAACGGGTTGGCCGCGTCGGCGAGCGCCCGGATGACGCCGGGCATCAGGCGGTAGATCTCCTCGGCCGGCTGGTAGCAGTCGCCGGTGAGGCCCAGCGCGACCGCCTCGCCGCTCCAGCGGGGGGAGTCCAGCTCGCGCCGCAGGCGGCGGGCCAGGTCGGTCTTGACGACTATCTTCGTGGAGAAGTCGCGGCCCGGATCCAGGCCGAGGTAGCGGTGGCCGCGCCGGGCGGTGCAGTAGCCGCAGCCCGCCTCGCAGCCGCGATAGGGGCTCGCGCCCCACACGAAGGGCAGCTCGGCTGCCTCGGGCACCCGTTCGAGCGCCGCGCGGGCCGGCACCTCATAGCAGGTGATGCCGTCGAAGACGCGTGTGACGGCCTGCCGCTCGATGCGCGGACGGGCGGGCCCCTCACCGACGAGCGACTGCTGCACCGTCTGTCCGGGTTGCTGCACCGTCTGTCCGGGTCGCTGCACAGACTGTCCGGGCTGCTCCACAGACTGTCCAGGCTGGTGCACCGTCTGCTCGGGTTGCCGCGCCTGCTGTTGCCCGGGCTGCCGCACCGTCTGCTGCTGCCCGCGGGGCTGCGCAACGGGCTGGTCCTCCGCGCGGGAAGTGGCGTCGCGACGCATGAGGTTCAGTAGAACACGCATTCGACCCTCGCGCCAAGTGTCCACGCCTGTGCGCGCCGCCCGTGCTCGGCCCGTGGCGGTCAGCGCGGCGCGACGGTCAGGGCTCGGCGGAGGCGGCGGCGTGACAGGCGCCGTACCCGTCGGCGCGCGCGACCACGCGGCCCGACCGCACCCGGACGGCCGCCTCGGTCCCGTCGCTGACGGCGGCCACCCCGGCCGCCGCCGCCACCGCCCCCTCGTCGTCGTGCACCACGCGCAGGCGCGGCCAGGCCGGCGCGGGCAACACCTGCCGCAGGCACGCGCGCAGGCCGGCGAGGGTCAGCCGGGCGAGCGGCCCCAGCTCGCCGGGATCGCCGGTGACCAGGACCGCGGTGACCTCGCCGCCGGGCGGCATGGCCCGCACCGCCTCCTCCACGGCCTCCAGACGGTGCAGTCCGAGGATCGCCACCACGCCGTCACGCGTGAGCGGGACCGGCTCGCCCCGCACCGCGTCCACCGCGAGCGGCGGCGACCAGGGCTGGTCGGCGGGCCGTGCGCGGGGCACGAAGGGCAGGTGAGGGGGGTCCCACCGGTCGCCGAGATCGAGGTCCGCCAGTGCGGCGCACGCCGCGACGATGTCGAACGGCTCGGCGAATCCGGGCGCCGCGTCGGCCATCTGGCTCGCGCCGTGCAGGGTGGTCAGGGCCGTCTCCGCGATCCGCACCCGGCGCCGCGTGGAGGCGTGCCCGTCGAGTCGCTCAAGCGCGAGTCCGAGCACGATCGCGTTCAGCTTCATGAGCTGCGCGAACGGCTGGCGGACCCGCTGGTCGGCGAGCACCTCCGGCATCAGGTCCATGCCGAGCCTGGCCGGGCCGTCGGTGGCCAGCGGAAGCCGGGCGACCCAGGCGCGGGCGAACGCCGCGAGCGCCTCCCGGGCCGTGTCCACGGCGGGTGTCCCTGTATCGGCTGTCTCGGCATCGGCTGTGTCGCTGGCGGGCGTCTTGCCGGACGCGGGGGAGGGTCGCCGCGCGCCGTCCGGTCCGGCCTCCCGCTCGGCCAGGCCGGCCAGCACCGAGAAGTACAGGGCCCGCTTGCCCGGGAAGTTGGAGTAGACCGCGCCGCGGGTGAGTCCGGCCCGGTCGGCGATCGCGTCCACCTTCGCGTCGCGGAACCCCCGCTCGGCGAACTCGTCGCGGGCGGCGGCCAGCACCCTGGCCCGGTTGCGTGCCTGAAGCTCAGCCCTGGTGAGGCGTCCCATCCCTCTCCTCGTCCGCATACGCCCGCTTGCCGTACGGGCGGACCCAAGATACCGTCACGAACTCAGATGATAAGAACATCTGGACTCAACATCTGGAGTTGCCAGTGATCGCCCTGCCCGAGGTGGACCTCACCGACCCCGAGGTCCTGCGCGACCCCTTCACGGCGTACGGACAGGCGCGTGAACGCGCGCCGCTCGCCCGGCTGCTGATCCCCGGACTCGGCCCGATATGGGCTCTCACCAGGCACGACGGCGCACGGGCGATGCTCGGTGACGCCCGTTTCGAACTCGCCGCCGACAGCTTCATGCGCCCTCAGGTCCCCGACGACTGCCTGCCGTACATGCGGACCATGAGCGAGATGAGCGGCCCCGAGCACGCGCGGCTGCGCAAACTGGTCGCTCCGGCCTTCACCCCCCGGCGGGCCGCCGAGTTCCGGCCCCGGATCGAGGCCATCGTCGGCGCCCTGCTCGACGACCTGTTCACCCAGGCGGACGGCGGGCGGGTCGACCTGCTGCGGCACTTCGCCCGGCCGCTGCCGATGGACGTCATCTGCGCGCTGGTCGGCGTTCCCGAGCAGGACCGCCCGCGCTGGCGCGAATGGGGCGCCACCGTCGCCGCCGGGGCGGGCCAGGACTTCGCGCGGGCCATTCCGGGCATCATGGCGGGTGCCAGGGACGCCGTCGCCGCCGCCCGTGCCGATCATTCCGGCGCGCCCGGGGGTCTGCTGGGCGAGTTGGTGCGCGTTCAGGCCGAGGACGGGGACCGGCTGAGCGACGCCGAGATCGTCACCCTTGTCTGGCACCTGGTCCTCGCCGGGCAGACGCCGACCAACCTCATCGCCAACGCCGTGGCCGCCCTGCTGTCCCACCCCGCCCAGCTCGCCGCCGTACGCTCCGACCCCGCGCTGATGCCGGGGGCCGTCGAGGAGCTCATCCGCTGGTGCGGCCCCTCACTGCTGGCGATCCCGCGTCACGCCCGCCAGGACGTCGACCTGTACGGCGCGACCGTGCCCAAGGGCGCCAAGGTCACCGCCCTGGTCGCCGCGGCCAACCGCGATCCGCGGGTGTTCGCCGACCCCGACCGCCTGGACGTCACCCGGACGCCCGGCGCCGGCCACCTGGGGTTCGCCCACGGCCCGCACTTCTGCCTCGGCGCGTCCCTCGCCCGCGTGCAGACCCAGGTCGCGCTCACCGCGCTGCTGCACCGCTTCCCCGGCCTGTCCATGGCCGCTCCGCCCGACGAGCTGCGCGCCCCCGACCCCGGCACGTGGCGGCTGACCGCGCTGCCGGTGACCCTTTGAAACACGACCCGCGGGCTCACCGTCGGGTCAGGCGACGGGGACCCAGGTGAACCGGCCGTCGGAGCGGCGCTCGGCGCGCCCGAAGACCACGTCGGCGAAGTGACCGCCGTAGCCGACGGTGTCCGGGCGGCTCAGCTCTTCGACCAGGCGGCGGCGGTGCTCGGCGGACTCGCCGGGGTCGTGGTCGATGCCGCAGGGCCATTCGGGGTGGGTCACCTGGACGGGGGAGTGGAGCGCGTCGCCGAACGCGATGAGCCGCCGGTGATGGTGAAGGTGGTGTGGCCGACGGTATGCCCGGCCGCGAAGGAGGCCCGGACGCCGGGGAAGATCTCCTCGCCGTCCGCGGCCGGGTGAACGCGGGAGGCGAAGGCGGCCAGGCGCTCCTCGGTCGCCCCGCCCTCGCCGGCGCCATGCGACTCGCACTCGCCGATGACGACAGCATCTCCACAGTATGGATTCCGACGGCCGTACGCCTTCGGGCGAGCACGCCGCCCGTGTCCGGCAGGCTGTCGGTCTGCTGAGCCGTGGTACGTCCGGCGCTCCGCGGCACCGGCAGCCTCGCCTCCGGCTGGGGGTTCCAACCGGGCTGCCGTCTACGGCGTGCCGCAGGACAAGCTACGCCCAGCGCACCCCGCTCAAGCGGGAGGCGCTGCCCGAGCACGTCGCCGCGGCCCCGGTGGGAGCCGGGCGCGCGATCTCCTTATGTGAAAGGTGAGGCCGAGTCAGTACTCGGTTGCCCGTTGGCGGTCAGGCGTCGGACGCGTCCGTCACTGAGTGACCGGATCGAAGGCCCACAGGTCCACCGGGAGGCCGGGTCTGCGTGCGCTGAGAGTCAACGTCTGGTTCTCGCCGTGACCGGCCAGGTACACGCTCTCGCCGGGGGCCGTGTGGTTGCTCAGGAACATCCCCGCCCCGTTGAACGTCGCACACCACTGATAGCCGTCGTCGTTGGGGCGGAAGGTGTTCAGCGTGACCTTTGCTCTGCGTGGTCGACGACGCGCAGTGGATGGACCGGGCCTCGGCGCAGGTTCTCGGCTTCGTCGCCCGGCGGCTCCTCGCGGAGTCTGTCGCCCTCGTCTTCGGCTCTCGCAAGCGGTCCCAGGATCTGCTCGGACTGCCGGAGCTCGAGGTCACAGGCCTGACAGCGGAAGACGCGCACGCCTTGCTGACCTCGGTGACGCACGTCCAGATCGATCAGCACGTCCGCGACCGGTTCGTGGCCGAGACCAGGGGAAACCCGCTGGCCCTGCTGGAGCTGCCGCGTGATCTGGCGGGCGGGTTCGGCCTCCTGGACGCCGAGACGCTGCCGGGCCGGATCGAGCAGAGCTTCCTGGCCCGGATCGAGGGCCTGCCCGCGCAGACCCGGCTGCTCCTGCTGGTCGCCGCGGCCGAGCCGGTCGGCGACCCCTCGCTGGTGTGGCGGGCCGCCGAGCGGCTCGGCGTCACCCCTGCGACGGTCCCGGCGAGCGGGACGGACGAGCTGTTGGAGTTCGGCGTGACGGTGATCTTCCGTCACCCGCTCGTGCGGTCGGCCGTGTACGGCTCGGCGAAGGAGGAGGACCGGCGAGCTGCCCATCTCGCACTGGCGGAGGCCACCGACGCGGAGACCGATCCGGACCGCCGTGCTTGGCATCTCGCGTCCGCTGCGGCCGCGCCAGACGAGAGTGTCGCCGCCGAGCTCGAACGGTCAGCCAGCCGGGCGCAGGCCCGCGGCGGGCTGGCGGCCGCAGCGGCGTTCCTGCAGCGATCCGTGGCTCTGACCATCGACACCTCACGGCGTGCCGAGCGTGCCCTGGTGGCGGCCGACGCCAGCCTCAGGGCGGGCGACATCGAGGTCGCGCGCCGGTTCGCCGACATCGCCGACCGGGATGCCCAGAGCGAGTTCCAGCGCGTGCGAGCGCACCTGACACGCGGTCACATCACGTTCGCGGCGGGCTTCGACAACGAGGCACCGCTGATGCTGCTGGAAGCCGCTCGGCGGCTGGAGCCGTTCGACCTGGATCTGGCTCGGGAGACGTACCTCATCGCCTGGGGCTCCGCGTCGTTCGGGGCGGCGAACCGCGACAGTCTCATGGCCATCTCCCAGGCGATCAGGGAACTCCCCGCGCCCGAGGGCAGCCGGCGGCTTCTCGACCTCGTGCTCGAGGGCTTCGCCCTGCTCATCACCGAGGGCAGGAGCGTCGCGCTTCCCACGTTGCGCAGGCCGCACTCGCCGACTGTCCCGTCCGGGATCTCCTGAAATGGGGCTGGGCGGCGTTCGGCGTGAGCCCGCTCGTCTGGGACGACCGGGTCATGCCCGAGACCCGCGCCAGGGCACTGGACGAGGTGCGCAGGTCCGGTGCCGTGTCCGACCTTCCCGTCTATCTCCACGCGCTGGGGATACCGATCGTGCTGAGCGGGGACTTCGCCGCCGCGGCCGCGCTCGTGGCCGAAGCGGAAGCGGCCGCCGACGCGACGGGCGTGCCCATGGCGCAGCACACCCAGCTCCTGCTTACGGCGATGCAGGGCAAGGAGGCCGAGGCCATGGAGCTGATCGAGGCCACGATCGAGGAGGCCGGCGCCAGCGGCCAGCTGAACGGTGTCGCCTCCGCCCACTGGGCGGCCGCGATCCTCTACAACGGCCTCGCCCGCTACGGGCTCGCGCTCCCGGCGGCCCATGCCGGCAGCGAGAGCGCCAACCTGGTCGTCTCCAACTGGGCGCTGCCCGAACTCGTCGAGGCGGCGGCGCGCGCCGGGGACGACACGGCTGCTCGCGGGGCGCTGGAAGGCCTGGTGGACGCGACAGAGCCGTGCGACACGGACTGGGCACAGGGAATTCTGGCTCGTTGCCGCGCGCTGCTGACCGACGCCACCGCCGCGGACGGGCTTTACCGCGAGGCGATCGAACGGCTGGGCCGTACACTCCTGCGCCCCGAGCTGGCACGCGCCCACCTGCTGTACGGCGAGTGGCTGCGCAGGGAACGGCAGCGGGCCGAGGCGCGGGTTCACCTGCGGACCGCGTACGAGTTGTTCGTGTCGATCGGGATGGAGGCGTTCGCCGAACGGGCCCGCCGCGAGCTTCTCGCCACAGGCGACAGTGTCCGAGAGCGCCAGAGCACCTCGATCAGCGGCGAGCTGACCGCGCAGGAGACGCAAATCGCCCTGCTCGTACGAGATGGCCTGTCCAACCCCGAAGTCGCGGCCCGGCTCTTCCTGAGCCCGCGTACGGTCGAGTGGCACCTCCGCAAGATCTTCACCAAGCTCGGGATCAGCTCCAGAAAGCAGCTCGGCGACGTCCTGTCAGGCGGCGCGGCGTAGTCCCGACCCCGGGGCGATCCCTGGCTCCGGTTGACCAGTGAGACACCCTGGTTCGGCCCTGGGCCGGCTGCGCGAGTCTCGTCGCGTAGGTAGTTCGGCTGAACGCGGGAGGCGCGGTCGTGGGGATAGTTCATGATCAGCCGCTCGACGGCGCCGTCGCGCTCGTCACCGGCGCGAGCAGCGGAATCGGTGCCGCGACCGCATGCCGCCTCGCCCGTGAGGGCGCGGCGGTCGCTCTCGTAGCCCGCCGCCGCGACCGCCTGGACCGGGTCGCGGGCGACATCGCGATGCTCGGCGGTGAGGCCGTCGGGTTGGAAGCCGACATCACCGAACCCGAGCGTGCCGAGGACGTGGTGCAGGACACGCTGGACCGGTTCGGACGGCTGGACATCCTGGTCAACAACGCCGGGATCATGCTGCTCAACTCGGCGCTGCACACCACCGTCCAAGAATGGGATCGGATGATCTCGCTCAACGTGGCGGCGCTGTTGCACGTCACGCACGCCGCCATCCCCCACCTGATCTACGCGGCGTCGACATCCCCCCGGCAGGTGGCAGACCTGGTGAACGTCAGCTCGACGGCCGGGCGAGTCGCCCGGCCGGGGAGCAGCGTCTACGGCCTGACCAAGTCCGGCCTGAACGCGTTCACCGAATCGCTCCGCCAGGAACTGCTCAGCGAACGCGTCCGGGTCAGTGTGGTGGAGCCCGGCACCGTGGACACCGAGCTGGTGAACCATCTGAGCGACACCGTCCGGGACGCGGCCCGCCGGCGGATCGACGGAATCGAGGCGCTGCTTGCGGAGGACGTTGCGGACGCCATCGGCTACATCGTCACGCGAGACCGGCGGATCGCCATCAACGAGTTGCTGATCCGCGCCGGCGACCAGACCTGGTAGCCGCGTTCGATCGAGGAGGACGGACGGTCAGCTCGTTCGGCCCGCTCCTGCGAAGGTTGCGGCAGGAATCGGGGTTGACGATCGAGGAGCTTTCGTACGCCTCGGGCGTGAGCGTGCGAGCGGGGACGCGCTGGAGGAGCAGGCCGAGCTGGGCCTGCTGACCTCGCCGTACGCCGGCCGTTACGTCTTCCACGACCTGGTCAGGTTGTACGCCCGCGCCCGGTTGTCGGAGGAGGAACCTTCGGCCGTTTGCTGACCGCGAGGACATCCACCCCGCGCTCGGCGAGTTCGATGGCCTCCCGCAGCCCGGCCCCTCCGGTCCCGATGGTCGGAGGCGAGCGTGCCCGCCGCGTTCTCTGGCGCGATGAGACCAGATGGATGGAACTGCACCAGCTCGGGGTCGCGGACGCGTCAGCCGGCAGGCGGCACGGGGCGAGGGCGGGATCCTGCGCAACCGGCTCGGCGAGCGATTCATGTCCCGGTACGACCCGGAGCGGATGAAGTCGTCCACGCGCGACCGGGTCGCGCTAGCCGCCTACACAGAGATCAAGGTCGCGGCACCCCGACGGCGGCCTCCTCGTCTTCGGACGCATCGTCGGCCAGGCGGCGGCGGAGTATTCCGCGGGTCTCGACGCGCAGCGCCGCTCCGCCGAGGCGCTCGCCGCGCGCGCGACCATCGAAACCGCGATCGAGCGCCGCGAGACCGCGGGGCAGCATCCCGCCGATCCCGCCGAGATCGCGGCGCTCATGCGCGAGGTCTCGACCGTAGGAAAGCTCGTCGAGTAGCCAGCTCTTGTCACAAGTGCCGGGGCTGTCCTGTCTTAGCTGGCGATCCTGCCACAGCACTGAACGGGGGAAGTTGTTGTGACCGCGTTGGCGATGGTCGCCGAGTTCGACGATGTCGCGGGCTGGACCGCCGACGCCGTCGAGCTGCTCGGGGAGCGGCATGCCGTACCGGCTGCCTGCCGTGGCACCGCGAGCCCCGCGGCGCTGGCGTGGCTGGCCGAGGCGTGCGAGCTGGCACCCGGGATGCGGCTGATCGATGTGGGCGCGGGAGTCGGCGGGCCTGCGGCCTGGGCGGCCGAGCGGTTCGGGGTCCGGCCAATCCTGATCGAGCCGATGCCTACCGCCGGCCGCGCGGCCGCCCGACTGTTCGGACTGCCGGTCATCGCGGCCGATGGGCGAAAGATCCCGCTCCGTCCGGCAACCGCCGACGCCGCCTGGTGCCTGGGCGTGTTGTGCACCGTGCGGGACAAGGCCGCGGTGCTCAGGGAGATCCACCGGGTGCTCAAGCCCGGCGCCTCGCTCGGGCTCTCGGTGGTCGTGGCCAGGGGCCCGCAGGTTCTCCAGGTCCCCGACGGCAACCACTTTCCCACCTGCCGGGAGCTCGACGCGCTGCTCGAAGGCGCCGGGTTCGAGGTTCTCGAGCAACTCGACCAGCCCGGCCGGGCGCCTCTGTCGTGGTCGCGGCGCGCCGACCAGGTCGCCGCGGTAGTCGCCCGCCGCCACCGGGCTGATCCCGCCTACGCGCTCGCTGCCCGCCAGGGCGAGCGCTTCACCCGCCTGTTCGCCACCGGCCAGATCGCCGTCCATCTGATCCACGCGGTCAGCAGGCCGGCCGTACAACCCATGGAGGAGACATGAGCACGCCGAACGGTGAGAACGAGTTCCTGTACGAGCTCCACGTCGAGATCGAGGAGGAGCTGATCACCGCCGAGGCCAGCCACCCGGAGGAGGAGATGGGGCGGCCGGTCACCGAGTGGCTGTACGACCCGACGGACGTCGAGCGCGAGAAGATCGCTCTGCGGGTGCTGCGCGACTCGGTCGAGGTGTTGGAGGACGGCTCGCGGCCGGGTGGCGACGTTGCCTGAGCCGCGGATCGACACGCTCGCCAGCCTCCGCGAGCACCTGCAGTGGGCGATCGAGCTGGAGCACGCGACGCTGCCGCCGTACCTGACCGCGCTGTACTCCCTCGACCCGGAGCGCAACCCGGCGGCCGTCGAGGTGGTGAGCAGCGTCTTCGTGGAGGAGATGCTGCACCTGGCGCTGGCGGCGAACCTGCTCAACGCCGTCGGCGGCGCCCCGCGGCTCGACACGCCCGAGATGCTGCCGCCTCACCCCCGCAAGCTGCCCCACGGCGACCTCGAGCTGTCGCTGATGCCGTTCGGCCCGGAAGCGCTGGAGATGTTTCTGCGTCTGGAACAGCCCGCACCGGCCGGCGCCCCGCCGGAGGACGACGACTACGAGACCATCGGGCAATTCTACGCCGCGATTGAGCAGGGGTTGCGCTACTTGTGCGACACGCTCGGCGAGAAGGAGGTCTTCTCCGGCGACCCGGCCCGTCAGGTGAGCGGCGGCCACTTCCGCCATACCGGCGGCAGGCTGGTCGCCGTCACCAACCTCGCCTCCGCGCTGGACGCGCTTGAGGAGATCGTCGAGCAGGGGGAGGGCACCGCCCGCAGCGAGGTCTGGGACGGTGACCAGGACGAGGTCGCCCACTACTACCGCTTCATGGAGCTGAAGCTCGGCCGCCGCTACCGCCGCGGGGACACCCCTGAGTCCGGGCCCACCGGCGAGAAGCTCTCGGTGGATCTCACCGGGGTGTTCCTCCCGACACCCAACCCTGCGGACCGCGCCGCGCAGGAGGAGTTCAACCACACCTACTGCGCGATCCTGCACCTACTGGAGGTCGCCTTCAACGGCAGCCCGAGGATGCTCGCCGTCGCTACCGGGGAGATGTACGCACTCAAGGCCCAGGCGCAGGAGCTGATGCGGCTGGGCGGCCCCACCTTCGAGTACGTCCCGCCCGAGCTGCGCCGCTGGAGCGCGGGCGACCACCAGCGGATCGTCGTGCTCCGCAACGGGCCATACGTCGTGTACGGCCGCATCCCCCTGCGGCGCAAGCGGAAGA
Source organism: Microbispora catharanthi (assembly GCF_006334915.2). Lineage (GTDB taxonomy): Bacteria > Actinomycetota > Actinomycetes > Streptosporangiales > Streptosporangiaceae > Microbispora > Microbispora catharanthi. Next base: position 480,115 of record NZ_VDMA02000001.1, on the reverse strand, counting down.
TTGTCTCCGCCGAGCAGAAGAACGCGCTCACCTGGAAGACCGGCGAGCCGCTGGAGACCGAGGAGACCTACGCGCTGTGCCGCTGCGGCCATTCGGGCGCCAAGCCGTTCTGCGACGGCACCCACGCCGTGATCGGCTTCGACGGCACCGAGGCCGCGCCGATGCAGTCCTACCGGGAGCTGCAGCACGTGCACGACGGCGTCGGCATCTCCGCGCAGCGGGTGGGCGAGCTGTGCATCCACGCCGCCTTCTGCATCGGCCGCGCCAGGCCCATCGCCAAGATGCTCGACGACACCGCCGACAGCGACGTGCGCTCGGACATCATGGGCCGCATCGACCACTGCCCCTCCGGCTCCTACAGTTACGCCCTCGAACGCGGCGGAGAGACGATCGAAGCCGACCTCCCGCGCGCCATCTCGGTGCTGCAGGAGGAGGACGGCCTGGCCAGCGCGCTGTGGGTGACCGGCGGCATACCCGTCACCCGGTCGGACGGCCGGCCCCTGGAGACCAGGAACCGGATGACGCTGTGCCGTTGCGGCCACTCCGGCAACAAACCGCTATGCGACGGCACCCACCGCGAGATCGGCTTCCACGAATGAACAACCAGAAAGGCAATCCCGTGAAGCAACCCGTCATCCTTCTCGTCCACGGCGCCTTCGCCGAGTCGGCCAGCTGGAACCGCGTCATTTAGCGCCTGCACAGCAACCAACTCACCGCGGTCGCCGTGGCCAACCCGCTGCGCAGCGTCTAGGGCGCGCATGTGGTCGTGATCAAGGGGTGGCGCGGGCGAGGTCTTTGATCCAGATCATCGCAGCGCGGAGGTGGAGGCCGGCGAGCCGCAGGGCGATGGCCCGGTGCAGCCGCGTGACCGGTGAGGGCGCCAGATGCAGCAGCATGTCGTAGAACACCAGGATCTGCGCCCAGTCGGTGTCGGCGAAGGTCTTGGCCTCGGCATGGCAGGCCGCGATCGCCGCCTGCAGCTGGTACGGTCCCGGCCGCCGGTGGGTGCGGGCCGCGCGTGTGAGCAGGGCGGTGGCCTGCTCGATGGCCTGGCGGTCCCACTGGCCGCGGTCCTGGTCGGCCAGCAGCACCAGACGGTCCTGGGCGTCGAAGCGGGCCGCACCACGCGCCCGGTGCAGCCGGATCAGCGCCAGCAGCCCGGCTGCCTCAGGCTCCTTGGGCAGCAGGTTCGCCAGCAGCGCGGCCAGCCACTCGGCGTCGTCGACCAGGTCGCGCGCCTGGGCCCGCTCCGCCGTGCTGGACAGGTAGCCCTCGTTGAACAGCAGGTAGATGACCGTCAGCACCTCCTCGACGCGCTGCGGCAACTCCTCCTCGGCAGGAATGCGGTACGGGATCCCGGCCTCGCCGCTCTTACGTTTGGCGCGGGTGATGCGCTGCGCCACCGAGGACCCGGGCACGAGGAACGCGGCGGCGATCTGCGCGGCCGACAGCCCGCACACCACCCGCAACGTGAGCGCGATCTGCGCGGTCCGCGACAGCACCGGATGGCAGCAGGTGAAGATCAGCCGCAGCCGGTCAGCATGCGGGACGGGAGCCGGCCAGGTGAGCTGGGCGAGCTTGGCCCGGTAGTTCGACTCCCGGCGCAGCACGTCCAGCCCGCGCCGCCGGGCCACGGTGAACAACCACGCGTCCGGCCGCTCGGGGATTCCCTCTGCCGGCCAGCGCCGCAGCGCGGTCTCCACGGCGTCTTGGACCAGATCCTCGGCTGCGGCGAAGTCGCCCAGCAGCGACACCAGGGACGCGGCCAGCCGGCCCGCGTGCTCGCGTACCACGCGGGCCAGCACCTTCTGGCTCACCTGCCCGTGCACCGGCTCGTTCATGATGCCGGGCGGATCTCCACGATCGGGCAGGCCGGCCAGGAGCGGGCGATCTTCAGCGCCTCGTCCAGGTCGGCCACCTCGACCTCGGCGAACCCGCTGACCACCTCCTTGCCCTCGACGAACGGCCCGTCGGTGATGACGGGCTCGCCCTGACCCAGGCGCATCGTGGTGGCGGTGTGCACCGGAGCCAGATGCGTATGGTGAGTGATCTTGTCGGCGTGGTCGGCGAACCACTTGCCGACGGCCGCGTAGGCGGTCTGCTGCTCCAGCTCGCCCATCGCTTCCAATTGCTGGGCGAACTCCTCGGTCTCGATGAACATCAGCACGTACTTCACGGTCGCTGCCTGCCTTTCCGTCTCAGCTCGCCGGGAGGGTGGCGTACAGGTCGACGCCGTTGCCGTCCGGGTCGGCCACCGTGGCGTACCGCATTCCCCAGAACGCGTCGAACGGCTCGGCGATCCCGCGGTAGCCCGCCGTGACGAGCTCGGCGTAGGTGGCGTCCACCCCGGCCGGGGTGTCGAACTCGAAGCACAGGAGGGTACGCGGCCCGCCGGTCGGCGCGCTCCAGCCGGGCAGGAACGGCGTGCGGAAACCCTCGGTGTCCAGCATGATGTGCAACCCGTTCGGCAGGTCGCAGCCGGCGTGCTCGGGCGAGTGCTCGTCGACCTTGAACTTCAGGCCCAGGCGGGCGTAGAAAGCTACCGAGGCGTTCAGGTCGGACACCACGATGTCGATCGTGTTCAGGATGGGATGCATGTTGCGCTCCTTCGGGGCTCGGCCGGTGTGGATTCCCAGCCCGTCCGCGAGATTGCCCTCGGGGGTCTACCTCGCCTGACCGCGAGGTGAACACTGCGAGATGCCCGCTGACGGCCTGGCCCTCACCTCACAGACGATCGGCCGAGGCCTCGATACGACACCAGCGCCGAAAACCTTCCCGCGCCGCGCTGGAAGCGCAGCCTGATCAGTCCAGGCCACCCATGACGACAAGCCCTCCAGGGCGGAGCACACCGCATCCCAACCGGGTGCCCCGCCCCACCGCGGCCCCCGTGGGGAGGCAGGTAGCCGCCTTGGTTAAGGCGCAGCCAGGCCAGCCGCTGCCGCGCGGTGCTATTCGGGGCATCGATCGCTCCATAGACAAAGCCGTCCAGAAGCACGAACGTCGGCCACGTGCCTCGATCGTCCTTCCAGCTGCCTACCCGAGCGTGAGTCAGGTCGGATGCCTCCGTCCAGACGAGCCGGACGCATTTCAACGGCACCGTCGATTTCGGCACGCTCCAGGTCTAGCGCCGCGCCTCCCGGGTTGGCCAACGAGGTTCGTCCGTCGCAGCACAGGATTCCGCGGATTTGAGCGCCGAGCAGCATTACCTGACCGGTCACCCGCGTAGCTCTGAAGAATAGATCACGATGGACGGTCAGCCCAGCGGCGAACAGCGCATGGCCGCCCGAGTTGGTCAAGGTGGTTTGACCATCGCAGGACAGTTGGCCGCCGATGGGGCCCTGCGCGCGACGCACAGCTTCGTCGGCATGGCGCTGTTGCTGGCGCTGTTCGGGATGGCGACCACGGTGTCGATGAGCGTCGCCGAACGCAGGCGGGAGTTCGGGCTGCTGGGGGCCGTGGGCGCGACCATGAGGCAGACCCGCTCGATCGTCCGCTGGGAGGCGGCGGCCGTGGTCTCCCTCGGCACGATCCTCGGTCCGGTGATCGCGATGGGCACGCTGGTGCTGCTGCATCTGACGAGCGGCAGCTCGTACCTGCGCCCGGCCCCACAGTGGTGGCTGTTCCCGCTGATCGCGGCGGGTGCGGCCGTGGCGACGCTGGCGACCTCGACGCTGCCCGCGCGCCGGGCCGCGTCCGTACCCGTCCTGGAGGCAGCCAGGGCGGAGTGAGCCCCACGTCCAGTGAGCGGCCGTCGCCTCATCGAGGCGAGATGCCGACGGCTTCCAGCGGTACGGGCGGCGACACACAACGTGCACCTTTCGTCTCGCGCTGCCGCCCTGCGGGATGACGGCCAGGGGTCATGGCCTGGTCAGCGGAATGAGCACCTCATCGACGATGGAGGCGATCTCGCCGGAGTCCACGCGACCGCCCTCCCATGCCTGGAGGAGGATCAGGCGTGGCCCGACTGAGACGATGCGCGGGGTGAGGCTGCGGGGTGCGGCTTCGCCGCGTTCGACCGCCTGGCGCAGGACGGACAGCAGTACTTCCTGGTGCGGGCGGATCACCAGCCGGTGGACCTGCTCGAACAGCTCGGGATGGCGGTGGCGGTGGGCGATGAGCGGGAGCAGCGCGCGGCCGCGCGGCTCGTCGAGTGCCCGTACGAAGTGCTCGAGCAGGGCGATCAGGTCATCGCGCAGTGCGCCCGTGCCGGGCGGCGCCGGCGGGTCGCCGAAGCCGGTCGCGGGGTCGCTCAGCGCGGCGAGGACGAGTTCGGCCGGGGTGGACCAGCGCCGGTACAAGGCCGCTTTCCCGGTCCCGGCGGCGGAGGCGATCTTGTCGAACGTCAGCTCCTCGAAGCTGCTCCCGGCCAGTTCGCTCAGGACGGCCTGGAAGATCGCGGTGGTGAGGGCGTCTCCGCGGCGGCGGGTGGGACTCATGAGGACGGATATATCACCACTTCGCCGTGCTAGCCTCCGTTAGTGAACAAAGTTGTTCCTTATTTGAGGCGGGTGGCCCATGTCCACTGACGGCAGGACGGCCTTGCGCAATGTGCGGGTCTTCGATGGCAAACGGCTCGGCGAGCCCCGTACCGTCGTCATCGACGGTGCGCTGATCGGCGATGATCCCGCAGGGGCGGAGGAGATCGACGCGGCGGGGGCGGCGCTGCTGCCCGGGCTGATCGACGCGCATGTCCACCTGCACGACCCCGGGAACCTGGCCGCCCTGGCCGCCTGGGGGGTGACGACCGGACTCGACATGGCCTGCTGGCCGGCCGAGCGGGTGGCCTCGCTGCGCGAGACCGAGGGAGCGGCCGACTTCCGTACCGCCGGACTGCCCGCGATCGGGCCGGGCGGCCGCCACGCCCGCATGCCGGGAATGCCGCCGGAAGCCGTCATCCTGACGGCAGCCGATGCCCGGCGGCACGTCGAGGCGCGGGCGGCGGAGGGTGTCGACTACATCAAGGGCGTCGCCGAGGCCCCCGGCGAGGGCGGGCCGCCCGCGGACGCGCTGCGCGCGCTGGTGGAGGCGGCGCGCGGGTACGGGCTCAAGACGATCGTGCACGCCGCCACCCCGGGCGCCTTCATGATGGCCGTGGAGTCGGGCGCGGAGTTCGTCACGCACACGCCGATCGCCGGCGGGGTCCGGGCGCACGACGTGGCCGCGATGAGGAGCGCCGGCCAGAGGTCCATCCCGACGATCACCATGATGGAGGCGTTGCTCACCGCCTTCATGACCTCCGGCCCGCCGCCTGGGCGGGCCGACCACCTGGGGGAGGTGCTGGGCGACGTCGGCCGTCTGCACCGGGCCGGTGTTGAGATCCTCGCCGGGACGGACGCGAACGCCGAGCCGTCCGCGCCGGTGCCGGTGCCCCACGGCGAGAGCCTGCATCACGAGTTCGAGCTGATGGCGCGGGCCGGAATGACGCCGGTGGAGATCCTGCGCTCGGCGACCGTGCTGCCCGCCCGCGCCTTCGGCCTGGCCGACCGGGGCGCCGTCCGGCCGGGTATGCGGGCCGACCTGTTGCTGGTCAACGGCGACCCGACCCGGGACATCACGGCCACCCGCGACATCCGCGCCGTCTGGTGCGCCGGTCACCCCGTCACTCCGGCCGCCGCTCGCGAACCCTGAACCTGAGCGGCTGCACGAGCGGAGGTTCCCGTAACCGCGGCGGCGTCGAGCAGGTCGAGGCAGTACCGCCACAGGCCGGCGACGGCCCCGCAGTCAACAACGGCGCTCGACGTACCGGTCGACCGCTGACTCAAGGGCCGCGTCCCCTACCCCCGCCACCGCTGGGCACTGGCCAACTTGATGCCCACCCGCCTCGACGGGACGGATCGACCGGCTTCCTGAAGGCCACGTCACCGCTACCGCCCACCGTCACTCAACCAGCATCCGCCGCATTCGCCAGGAAGGACCGGTTGACCTCGATCAGGTGATCCAGCGCATCCCTGGCGGCCGTGAGGCTGTCGATCGTCGATGTAAGGCGGGTTCGCTCATGATTCATGACGGCCAAGGCCTGCAGGACCTTGGCCGTGGCGGGCTCCGACATGCAGGGGACCATCTGAGTGATGCTCATGCTTGACATGCCGGCGGCTAGGAATGTCTGAATCAGCGCCTAGGGGTCCCTGTAGTCCTGGCCGAAAAACCAACGCATATCGCTGACCTGCGCTAACGCGGATAGCATCCGTCGTCCCCGTCGTCTTGGCGCGGTCGAGGACGCGGTAGACGGTGGTCGGCTTCGAACTCAGCGAACACGGCCAGCATGTTGAAGAACATCTTTGACATGGGGTCGGCGGGGTCGTAGATGCTCCCGCCCTTGTGTTACTGGTTGTCCTGGAGGAGTTGTCGTGTGCGGGTGAGGAATGCCTGGCGGACCTCTTCCGGGTGCAGTATCTGGAGTGGTCGGCCGAGGCTGAGCAGGTAGCGGGCCAGGCCGTCGGCGTCTGGCCCGCCGATGTCGATGATCGTGGCGTCATCGCCGTCCGGGTGGTGGACGCCGACCGTTGGTGGCACCAGCCTGCGGGCCTCATCGGCCGGTACGGCCAGGCGGATGGTCACCCGCACCGGGTGGGGCCTCAGCGCGATGCCGGTGCTGACCATCTGTGCTGGATCTGGCGGGTCGGGCAGGGCAGCGGCCTGCCCGGTGGCTGTGGCATCGATGATGCGATCGGTACGGAAGGTGCGCCAGTCCTGCCGCGTCAGGTCGTAGGCGAGGAGGTACCAGCGGCGGCCTGTGTAGATGAGCCGGTAGGGGTCTACTCGTCGGGTGGACGTCGTTCCGGCCCCGTCGCGGTAGGTCAACTGGGTGCGTTCGCCTCGCCGGCACGCGGTGGCCAGGTCGAGCAGCAGCGCGGGGGAGATCTGGCTGTCGTCGGGTCGTGCGGTGTGGGTGAACGCGGCGTCCAGCTCGCCGAGCCGGCCGGCGATCCTGGCCGGCAGCACCTGGCGTAGTTTCAGCAGCGCCGACAGGGCTGCCTGGTCGCTGCCGGAGACTCCGCTGAAGGCGGCGGTGCGCAGCCCGACAGCGACCGCGAGGGCCTCCTCCTCGTCAAGGATCAGTGGCGGAATGCTGGTTCCGGGCCCGAGGTGGTAGCCGCCCCATGGGCCCATCTCCGATTCGATGCCGTAGCCGAGTTCACGTAGCCGCGCGATGTCCCGGCGAACCGTCCGTTCGGTGATCTCCAGCTGGGCGGCCAGATCAGCGCACGTCCAGGACTGCCGCGTTGACAGCAAAGACAGCAGCCGCAGCAGCCGCGCGGAAGTGTTGACCACGGCTGACAGTCTGCTCGATAACCAGGACCGTTTCTGACCGGGTCATACCGTAACGTCGCCGGCATGGCCGAGAACACCTCGGCCGAAAAGTCCATCACGACAACGATGATCTCCGCCAAGGTGCGTTAGACGGCGGGCCCGGATGGGCGCGCGTAACCGACGAGGGGCAGGACCCATGGAAGCACGCATGAAGAGCGTGGCGAATCCCGACGTGATCACAGCGATCCAGCATCTCCACAAGGCGATTCACGCCGGTGGCGTCGACCCGCTCGTGCTCGAGCTGGTCCATCTGCGGGCCAGCCAGATCAACGGCTGCGGCCCGTGTGTGTTCGCCGGCGTCCAGTCGGCGAAGAAGCTTGGAGAGACCGAGGAGCGGCTGCACAACGTGGTCGCCTGGCGCGAGACCCCGTTCTTCACGGAGGAGGAGCGGGCGGCGCTCGCGCTGACCGAGGCCGCCACCCGGATCCAGGACGGCGCGCCGGGCGTGACCGACGAGATCTGGGACGCTGCTGCCACCCACTTCGACGAGAAACAGATGTCCGCGATCATCCTGAACATCGCAATCACCAACTTCTTCAACCGGATCAACCACACGATCCGGGAGCAGGCCGGCAAGACCTGGTGAAGGCGGGCGGGCGTCATCCGCCCAGAGTCCGCGGTGGTCGACGTGGCGAAGGACGTGATCGCACCAGTCCCGACACCGTGTACGTCGTAGAAGTACGGGCCGATGAGGCCAGTGCGAACGCCGCACTCCAATCGGCCCATGCCACCACGGCCACGCGACCACGCGTCACCGACGTGCTGGCGATGCCCACCGACCAGCCGCAACGCATCGACTTCGTCCCACTCGGCGGGGTCGGGCTCCCCGATTGAACAAAGGCCGCCCACTCGCCATGGGCGGCCCCATTGCGCAGCCGACGAATACCCCGAAGACAATAACGATCTGTAATGACGCCTCCGGTACGCGTATGCGGCGAGATCCCAAGCGACTCCCAATTGACGATCATCAGGGGCACATGACGATGAGCGACGAACTACTGGAACTGACCGTTACCGATGCCCGAGCCTGGCGGGAGTGGCTCAGCAGGCACCACGACAGCTCGGCAGGGGTGTGGCTCGTCCTCGCCAAGCAGAACACGACCCGGCCCACCAGTCTGACCTATGACCAGGCGCTCGACGAAGCCCTTTGCCACGGCTGGATCGATGGTCGGCTACGACGGCGGGATGAGATCACCTTCTGCCGGCGCTTCACCCCTCGCGGAAGGCAAAGTCCCTGGTCAGCGCGGAACGTTTCCATCGTCACCCGTCTGATCAGCGAGGGCCGGATGCATCCGGCCGGAATGACCGAGGTCGAACGCGCCAAGGCCGACGGCCGCTGGGACACGGCCTACGCGGGACAAGCCGGCATCGAGGTACCAGCCGATCTGGCCGCCGCATTGGCCGCGAAACCCCAGGCACAAGCGATGTTCGACATCCTCACCTCCCAAAACCGCTACGCCGTTCTCTACCGGATCACGAACGCCAAACGCGCCGAGACCCGAGCCCGCCGTATCACCCAGTTCGTTGACATGCTCGCCCGCGGCGAGACGATCCACCCACAAAAGCGCGCCCTCGGCAGTTGAACGCCGGACCACTCCTCTCCCCACCTCGCTCCTCCAAGCCCACGCACATGGCGGCGCGGCGTTCGGCCAGAGCCGGAACCTTACTCAGCCCCCCAAGAACCCGTCATGGGGGCAGGCTCGGCTCAACAGCGGCCGGACGCAAGGGGCGCCCAGCAGCGGCCCGGCGTGCGGGTAGCGATTGCCAGGCCAGCGGTGTCACGCCCCGCCCGACATCCACCACCAGCATCCGATACAGATCGCTGCAGACCTGCTCGGTCAACAGATCGGCCACCGTCTCATGGGTGAGGTCGGTGGCCAGGACTACCGGGACCCCGGCTACAGCGGATCCTGCTCTGGGTCGCCGCAGGGCCGATCCGGTCGCGGCAGTGGTCTGGCGGCGTTCGGGTAGGTGGATGAGGCGCCAGGCGATCAGCGGCCCGGCGATGTAGGCGGCGCCGACCAGGAGGAACGGCAGGGCCGTTCCGGCGGTTCAGCCGCGGTGACGGCCGACGCGGCGCCGATGGAGGCGATGTCGATGCCTGATCAGAACGGTCGGATGCCCCGGGGATATCGCGCACGGCCGAAAATATCCCGCGGTCCCAGGATCGCTGAAGTAGCATCGCCCCTCATGAGCATTTCCCGGGAACGTCCGCCCTTCGTCGCCGACGAACGCACCCAGCTCGTCGGCTGGCTCGACATGCAGCGCGCGATCGTCCAGTGGAAGTGCGAAGGGCTGTCGGAGGAGGACGCCTACCGGCCGGTGCTGCCCACCTCGCCGCTCATGACCATGGCGGGCCTGGTATCGCACCTGCGCTGGACCGAGCACGGCTGGTTCGAGGTGCTCTTCCTGGGCCGCTCCGCCGACGGCAACCCGCAGTTCGACGAGAGCGTGGAGAACGCCGACATGCGGATCGAGGGCGTCCCGCTGGCGCGGCTCCTCGACGAGTACGAGCGCCAGTGCCGGATCTCGAACGAGATCGTCGCCGCCCACTCGCTGGACGACGTGGGCAAGCACCCCGACTACCGCTCGGCGGCGGGGAACCTGCGCTGGATGCTGATCCACATGGTCGAGGAGACCGCCAGGCACGCCGGTCACCTGGACACCATCAGAGAGCTGATCGACGGCGAGAAGGGTTACTACTGACCGCCCCCGGAGACCGTCCGCACCACAGAGAGTGATCCGCCTCGTCCTCGCTCGTTCCGGTCCAGCGGCCCCGGATCCTCCTTCAGCTCCTGAAAGGAGCTGCGCATCCGCCCGCCGGAGCCATGTCGGAATCGGGGTCATCGCCGGGAGTCGATCCAGGGTGCGGGTGGAACTCCCGCCTGAACATCGCCTCGGCCGCACCCAGCAGCGGGAGTCCGGCACGCTTCCGGCCGGGGGCGGCTGTCTCATAGGCGAGGGCGATGAAACAGCTCTGCCGGTTCACGGACGAATGTTGATCTCCCGGTCGGCCTCGCGCAGGCTTGGCCGCCCGCGAGCGTCGTTCACGGCCGTGATGATGGCCTAAGTCCGCCGGCGCGCCGACGCGATCTCACCCCTCACCTAGGCCGTGTCTTCAATGTGATCTAGGTGCTAGATCATGACTTGGCGTGATTCGCCGGTACGAGTTGACCGATGAGGAGTGGGAGAAGCTGCGGGTTCTTCTCCCCTCCGGCCAGATGGGCCGTCCCCGGGAGGACGACCGCCGGGTGCTGAACGGGATCGTGTGGAAGATCCGCTCCGGAGCGACGTGGCGGGACATTCCCAACCGGTACGGGCCCTGGCAGAGCGTCTATACGCGCTTTCGCCGCTGGGCTCTGGACGGCACCTTCACCCGGATGCTGCAGGCCCTGCAAGCCGAGGCCGACGCCCGCGGCGACATCGACTGGCTGGTCGCGGTGGACTCAACCATCGTGCGAGCCCACCAGCACGCGGCGGGGGCGAAAAAGGGGGACCAAGCGCCGGCGAGCCATCCGATCACGCCCTCGGACGATCCCGAGGGGGACTGACCAGCAAGATTCACCTCGCCTGCGACGGACGCGGCCGGCCGCTGGCGCTCCTGGTGACCGGCGGGAACGTCAACGACTGCACCCGCCTGCAGCAGGTGCTACAGGCGATCCATGTTCCCCGCCTCGGCCGCGGCCGGCCCCGCACTCGCCCCGACCACGTGGTGGCCGACAAGGGCTACAGCTCCCGCGCCATCCGCACCTACCTGCGGCGACGCGGGATCAGCCACACCATCCCCGAGCGCGCCGACCAGATAGCCGGCCGTGCCAGGCGAGGCAGTAAGGGTGGCCGCCCGCCCATCTTCAACGCTCAGGTCTACAAGCGCCGCAACGTGGTCGAGCGCTGCTTCAACCAGCTCAAACAGTTCCGCGCCCTGGCCACCCGCTACGACAAGACCGCCACCTCATACACCGCCGTGGTCACCATCGCAGCGCTCCTGCTGTGGCTCTAACTGATCACTATGAAGACAGGCCCTAGCCCGTCCGCCGCCGATGGCCGACGCGGGGCGCGATGGCGGCATCATCGGGGGCGGCGCCGGATGGCCCGCACCGTGGACTTCCTGTGCCGGACGGATACCCGCAATACGCTCTATTTCGGTGCGCGGAAGCCGCCGATCTTCTGCTCGAGCAGTTCGGCCAGCCGCAGCGGAGTGCGGTCCTCGAACATCGGACCGATGAGCTGCACTCCCACCGGCAGGCCCTCGGGGGACCGGCCCGCGGGTATGGCGGTGGCGGGCAGGCCGGGCATGGTGGCCAGGCCGGCCCAGACGAGCTGGTCGAAGTACGGGTACTCGGCGCCGTCGATGTCGATGCGCCGTTCCAGCGGATTGGGGCTGTGGTCGTGCGGGAACGCGGGCGTCGGCGTGATCGGGCACACCACGGCGTCGAACTCGGCGAACAGCTGCCGCCAGCCGTGGCGGTGGAGCTCGCGATGGTTGTCGGCCTCCATCCAGTCGCGGTGGCTGAACACCGTGGCGCGCAGCCGCACGGCGTCAAGACTCTGGTCGTCCTCGCTCAGTCCGGCGGCGCGGGTCCGCAGCTGCTCGTACGATTCAATGGGAAAACGCGCAACGGAGCCCGAAATCAGCAACTGCATGTAGAGCGTCGCGGCTTCGGTCAGATCGGGCAGCAGCGGACTGTGCCGTTCGACGCGGGCGCCGCCGTCGACGAGCGCGTCGGCCACCCGGTTCACGCTCGCCCGCACGGCGGACCCGGTCGGAATGAGCGGATGCTCGTCGAGGACCAAGACCCGGAAGTCGCCGAGTCGCTCGTGGCGGGCGGGCGGCAGCGTCAAGTCGTGCGCCACGCCGAGCGTCAGCGGGTCCGGTCCGGCCATGACGTCGAGCAGGAGCGTGAGGTCGCGGGCGGTGCGCGCCATCGGACCGACGACGGCGAGGTCGAGGTCGACCGGCAACGGCGGTGCCGGCGGTGCGACCATGCCGCGGGTTGCCGCCAGTCCGAGTGTCGGCTTGTGCGCATAGACGCCGCAGAAATGCGCGGGGGTGCGCAGCGAACCGGCGAGGTCGGAGCCGATGGACAGCGCGCCGAACCCCGACGCCAGGGCCGCCGCCGACCCGCCGGAGGATCCGCCCGGCGTGCGATCGCGATCCCACGGATTGCGGGTGGTGCCGTAGATCTCGTTGAAGCTCTGGATATCTTGCAGCCCCAACGGCACATTGGTCTTGCCGAGCACCACCGCGCCCGCGGCCTTGAGTCGAGACACCTGCACCGCGTCCTCGGCCGGCATGTAGTTCCGGTGCGGCGGCATGCCCCAGGTCGTGGGCAGCCCGGCGATGTTGTACGACTCCTTGACCGTCACCGGAATGCCGAGCAGCGGCCGGTCCTCACCACGCGCGCGTGCCTGGTCAGCACCGCGCGCGGCGGCCCGCGCACGGTCGAAGTCCGGCACGCAAACAGCGTTGATCACCTCGTCGTCCCGCTCGATACGGGCGATCGCCTCGTCGGTCAGTTCCACCGAGCTCACTTCACCGGCACGCAATGCAGCTGCGAGGTCTTCGGCCGCCTGAAAATTCCATTCCATGGAGTTGACTCTAACGGCCTGCCGTAAACGCTTGTCCCCACACACGTCGCCCGCATCCGCCGGGAAAAGCCGAAACGGCCACCTTCACTGGCCGAAGTCACGCACTCGTTCTGCCGTCCACGATGGTCCACCCCAGGTCAGCGGGGTCGGCAGCAGGTCGACTCCATTGGCGAGGGCATGAAATGCCGCTTCGCGCAACGAGATAGACATCTCAATTTTCATCATGCATCTCTCCGGCCACCGACTATTCGCTCGGCCGCTGGCCATAGCGTGCGGGAATTGTCCAGTAAACGGGGTGACTAATTTTGAACCCGTTTTATCGAGACGGCTGGGGGTCAGCGGCCTTCGAAGCGGGCGCGGCCGGCTCATGCACCCGGACGCGCCGCGTCGGCCATCACCGCAGACCGAGGCTGGCGGCACCCGCGCCGGCAGCGCCGCCCTCCACCGTGACCTGCACGGCCATGAAGTCCATCGCGACGCGGGGAATGTCCTCGCGCCGGGGAAAACGAGCTTCCAGCTCGGAGAACTTCAGCATCAACGCGAAGCCGAGCCGCGTGACCCCGGATGAACCGCTCGCGCCTGCAGCGCACCTGCGGTCGACAAGCCTGGAGTGCCTGGTCGGCTAGCCCATGGCTTTACGGAGCCTTGCCACGTAAAATTGGGACAAGCGTACCGTTTTTATCGAAGAGGTTCCCATGGCCTGGCTCCTGCTCGTCGGCGCGATCGCCTCGGAGGTCCTGGCCACCTCCGCGCTCAAACTCAGCGAGGGCCTGACCCGCTGGGGCTGGACCATCGTGGTCGCCGCCGGGTACATCGCCTCGTTCCTCCTGCTGGCCTGGGCACTCAAGCTCCGCATGCCCGTCGGCATCGCGTACGCGGTGTGGGCGGGCACCGGGACCGCGGCGATCGCGCTGATCGGCGCGTTGTTCCTCGGCGAGCACATGAACCTTCTCAAGGCCGCCGGCATCGCCCTGATCATCGCCGGGGTCGCCGTGCTCAACCTCTCAGGCGCGCACTGACCGGGCGACACCGGTCGTTTGACCCGGCGGCGCGCGCCCGCTAAGGGTGATCCGGACGGCTCCCCGCCCGACGGCGGAGCCCCGACGATCCAGGGGAGGATCACGGCGTGCCCGATCAGGACCGGCCCGCACCCGTCCCGCCGGCGGCCCCCGCACGCGGCGTCGCGACGCGGGCCGTCTCGCCTCAGCCGCGGCGCCCGCAGGAGCGCGCCGTACGCCGCAGGGAGGCGCTGCTGGACGCGGCCGTCGACCTGCTCGGCGACGGCGGCTTCGCCGCCGTGACGCACCGCGCCGTCGCGCGCCGGGCAGGTCTTCCTCTGGCCGCCACCTCCTACTACTTCACCAGCCGCGACCAGTTGCTGGCCGAGGCGTTCGCCCTGCTGGTCGAGCGCGAACTCGCCCGAATGCGGGCGACGGTGGACCACCTGGCGGGTCGTACTCCGCTCGCGGTCGCCGAGACCCTCACCGGCGTGTACGCCGCCGACCGGCTGCGCCAGCTCGGCCTGTGGGAGCTGTACCTGCAGGCGGGCCGCGACCCGGCGCTGCAGGCCATCGCCCGCGCCTGGACCGACGGCTGCGACGACATCGTCGCCGCGGTGCTGGAAGGCGCCGGCTACCCCTGCGGGCCCGGGGAGGTCCGCTTCGTCGCCGGTCTGCTGTCGGGGCTGTGGGTGGAAGAGGTCGTCGAGGCCCGCCCCGACGGCAGGCAGCGGGCCCGGGAGGCGGTGGCCCGCGCGCTGGCCGGGCTCGGCCCGCCCGCTAGGGTCGGCCCATGATCTTCCATCTCGCGCTGGCCGCCGACTGGGACGCGGCCGTCATCACCGGCGAATACCGCGTCTCGACCCTCGGCCGGACCCTGGAGGAGGAGGGCTACATCCACGCCTCGGCCGACCTGGCCCAGGCGCGCGGCGTGGCGGGCCGCTACTACCGCCACGTCACCGAGCCCCTGGTGCTGTTGGAGATCGACGAGGACCGGCTCGGCTGCCCGGTCAGGCGGGAGGTTCCCGAAGGGACGGACGAGGCGTTCCCCCACATCTACGGGCCGATCCCCGTGACCGCCGTCACGGCTGTCACGCCCTTCTCCCACTGAGCGTCCGGCACGGGCGTCCGGAGCCGGGTGTCCGATACGTTCAAGACGGCGGTCCGGCCCCCCTCCTACCGTGGCCGTCATGGCACCAACGTTCGATCTCATCGGCCTGGTCGTAACCGACATGGCCGCCTCTCTGTCCTTCTACCGTCGGCTCGGGCTGGACATCCCGCCCTCCGCCGACACCGAACCCCACGTCGAGGTGACCCTTCCCGGCGGGCTGCGCCTGGCTTGGGACACCACCGCCACCGTCCGTTCGTTCGACCCCTCCTGGTCGCCCGCGAGCGGCGGGCCGCGCATGGGGCTCGCCTTCCGCTGCGACGGCCCCGAGGAGGTCGACCGCCTGTACGCGGGCCTGGTCGAGGCCGGATACGAGGGACACCTGCCGCCGTGGGACGCGTTCTGGGGGCAGCGCTACGCGACGGTGCACGACCCCGACGGCAACGGCGTGGACCTGTTCGCCGCCCTGCCCACCGGCTGACGGCCCAGCTCAGCAGGCCAGCTGCTCAGCGGGTCAGCGCGCCGAGGGTCACGCCGGTCAGCGACCTCACCTCACGAGACAGGTGGGCCTGGTCGGCGTACCCGGCCACGGCGGCCACCGTGGCCGGCGGCGTGCCCCCGCGGGCCAGGTCCACCGCCCGGTTCATCCTCAGGATGCGGCCGAGCGTCCGCGGCCCGTACCCGAACGCGTCCAGGCACCGGCGGTGCAGCCGCCGCTCGCCGATCCCCGCGTCGGCGGCGATCCGTGCGACCGGCAGGCCCGCGCGCACGCCTTCGACGACGGCGCCGACGAGGGCGGAGTCGACGGGGCGGGGCGCCGCGCCCAGCCGGTGCGCGGCCTCCTCCTCCAGCACCGCGCCCAGAGGAGGGCCCGCATCGGCGGCCTCGCCCGCTCGCTCCGTCAGCCGCCGCGCCTCGGCGCCCGGCCACAGGTCGGCCAGCGGCACCCTCAGGTCGCGCAGTTCGTGTGCCGGGACCCCGAAGACCACCGGGCCGGTGCCCGGGCCGAAGCGCAGCCCCACGTAGCGGGCGCCGGGCCGGTCGGTCACCACGTGCGCGGCGGTGTCCGGGCCCGCCACCAGCAACGCGCCGTCCGCCCAGATCACGTCCATGCACCCGTCCGGCAGCACGCGCCGCTCGGCGGTCGCGGAGCCGGGGGAGGTGCTCCACCACAGCACCGCGTCCGGCACACGCGACACCCTCTCCCGGTACATGCCCGGCATTATCCCGTGCGCGGCGATCAGCGGGGGTTGCCCGCCCGCAGCCAGCCGACGTAGTCGGCCACGGCGCGGTCGAGGTCGTACTCGGGGGCGTAGCCGGTGTCCTCCCGCAGCCGGGAGATGTCGAGACAGGCGTCTATGGCGGGCACGCCAGGGGAGCGCCCGGGACGCAGCGCAGGGGCCGCCCCCGGTACGGCCCTGCCGATGGCGGCGGCGACCTCCTGGTTGGCGACGGACCGGCCGCCGCCGACGTTGTAGGTGCGGTGGCGCAGCGTCGCGGTCGTCTGCAGGAGCGCGAGGGCCCGCCCGCAGTCGCGCGCGTAACACATGTCGATCGCGTCCCCCGCGTAGGAAGGCGCCGCCTCGCCTGGCACGCCGCCCTCACCGGTGGCCTGGGCTTCCGCCGCGCAGGCGGCAGGGGAGGCCGGGGAGACGCTCGCGCCGCCGTCCGCCGCCGCGTGCCGCGCGGCGGCATGGACGAGCCGGGGAGCGGCGAAGAACGGCGAGGACGGCCTGCCCAACGGGCCCCAGATCGCCCCGATCCGGGCGGCGACCACGTCGAGCCCGGATGACGCGGCGACGTCGGCGACGACTTCTGCGATCTTCTTGCCGGCCGGGATCGGATGCGGGCTCGCGACCGGCAAGGGCGCGTCCTCGCGGAGGGCCGGGTCCGCGACCCCCGCGTACACGCCGATCGTGCTCGCGACGACGACGCGGCCGGCGCCCCACTCCCGCGCGGCGCGCAGCACGGTGAACAGCCCTGCCGTGTTCGCCGACAGTTCGTCCAGCGGCGCCGACGCGCCCATCCCCGCCGCGGCCAGGTGCACGATGCCGGTGACGCGGTGACGCCTGCCGACCGCCAGGACGCTGTCGAGGTCGGTGCAGTCCATCCGCTCCACCACGGCCCGCCCGTCCCGCACCTCCCGCTCGCGCACGAGGGCCGGCGGCGGTCCCGCCGCCCGCTGGCCGAGCACACAGCGTTCGCCGAGGTCGAGCAGGGCCCGCACGGTGTGCGCGCCGATGAAGCCGCGGCCGCCTGTCACGAGGATCATCCGGATCCCTCCAAGTCGATAGCAAGCTAATGATCAGCTTAACAGTGAGATCGCTAGCAGGCAAACGAATCGTAGGATGGCCAGGTGACTGAAGTGCTGAGGCTGCTCACGCGGGCGCAGAAGCTGTTACGGGCGGCGGCGGACGAGGCCATGAGCCGCCACGGCGTGCGCGTGGGCCAGAACCTCGTGCTGGAGGTCCTGTGGGAGACCGACGGGCTGACGCCGGGAGAGCTGGCGGCCCGCCTGCAGGTCACCACCCCGACCGTCGTCAACACCGCCACCCGGATGGAGGCGGCCGGACTGCTCGTGCGGCGCCGCGACCCGGTGGACGGCAGGCTCGTCCGGCTGCACCTGACCCCGAAGGCCCGCGCCGCGCAACAGCCGATCGCCGAGGCCAGGCGCCTGCTGGCCGAACACGCCACCGCGACCCTCACCGACGAGGAGCGGCGCCACCTGAACAGCGCACTGAAGAAGATCATCGAACGGATGACCGCATCCACACCACCCCCCGGCCCCGGTGAGGACGGGCAGTGAGGAACACCCGCGTCCAGCTCCGCCGGGGGAGGACGCCATCAGCGCGGCAGCGTCACGAGCCCCATCTCGTAGGCGGAGATCACGAGCTGGACCCGGTCCCTGGCGCCCAGTTTGGTGAGCAGCCGTGACACGTGCGACTTGGCCGTGGCCACCGTGATGAAGAGGTCCTCCGCGATCTCGGTGTTCGACCGGCCGCGTCCGATCAGGGTCAGCACTTCCCGCTCCCGCTCGGTGATTCCCTCGACAGGCCGCGGGGAGCGCTCGGGGGCGGCGCCGGGGCGTCCGACGAAGTCCGCGATCAGACGGCGCGTCACACTCGGCGCGATCAGCGCGTCGCCGGCGGCGACCACGCGGATCGCCGAGAGGATGTCATCCAGCGCCATGTCCTTGACCACGAAGCCGCTCGCGCCGGCCCGGAGCGCGCCGTAAACGTGGTCGTCCTCGTCGAAGGTGGTCAGGATGAGAACGCGGGTCGTCGCCGCGCCGGCCATGATCCGGCGGGTCGCCTCGATCCCGTCCATGCCGGGCATCCTGATGTCCATCACCACCACGTCGGGGCCGAGGTCGCCGACGAGCCGGACCGCTTCGGAGCCCGTGGCGGCCTCACCGACGACTTCCAGGTCGGGGTGGTCGGCTATGAGCACGCGCAGCCCGGACCGCACCAGCGGCTGGTCGTCGGCGAGCAGGATCCGGACCGTCATCGGGCCTCCACCGCGACTTCGGCGGGTTCGGGCAGCGGCAGCCGGGCCGCTACCCGGAAACCGCCCTCGGGGCGCGGCCCGGCGCTCAGGTGGCCGCCGAGCAGGCCGACCCGCTCCCGCATGCCGACGATGCCGAAGCCCTGAGCCGGTCGGGCTGCCGATCCGTTCCAGGTGGCGCCGCACCCGTCGTCGACGACCTCCACGGACAGCTCCTCATCCCCGAAGTCGACGGCCACCCGGCAATAGCCGGTGTCCGCGTGGCGGACCACGTTGGTCAACGCCTCCTGCACGATGCGGTAGGCGGCAAGATCGATGTCGGCCGGCAAAGGACGTTGCTGCCCGCTGCGGCGCACGTCGACGCGTACCCCCGCGCCCCCGGTCGCCGCCGCCAGTTGTTCGACGTTCGCCAGGCCCGGCGAGGGGGCGAGCGGTGACCGCTCCGACCCGATCGCGCCCCCGTCGGCCTGACGCAGCGCCACAAGCGTGCGCCGAAGGCTCGACAGGGTCTGCCTGCTGGTGGCCTCGATGGTGCGCAGCGCCTCGCCGGCCTCCGACGGCTGGGTCTCGATGACCCGGCTCCCCACACCGGCCTGGATGGCGATGATGCCGATGCTGTGCGCGACCATGTCATGCAACTCCCGCGCGATCCGCAGCCGTTCCGCGGTCACGGCCTCGGCCACCTCCTGCGAACGCAGCGCCGCCGCGTGCTCGCGGCGTTCCCGGGTCAGCAGACCGGCCATGCAGGCCGCGGCCATGGCCAGGAGGGCGATCACCCCGTTGGCGATCAGGTCCCCCCCGTACGTGAAGCCGCCGATCACCAGGAGTTGCACGGTGAAAGACACGGCCACGGCGACGATCGAAGCCCATCGCGCGCAGGTGGCGACGACGAAGCCCAGGACGAGGTCCACTGCCAGATACGACAGGAACTGGCTCGGATACGACGCCGTCAGCCTCTCATAGGCGGAGCTCGACGGGCCCACGACCACGGCGGTGAATCCGATGAGCGTCATCGCCAGAGCCGACAGCGGCATCCGCCGCACCATGCCGGCGAGCAGGCTCGCGGCCAGCAGGGAACCGGCGGCGTGGACCGTGCCCGGCGCCCGCGGCGCGCCCCACACCAGCAGACCCACCATGAGGAGGTAGGAGGCGCCCCCCGCCCACGCCATGGCCTTCGTTCTCGTCATCGGCGGTGTGCCCTCCCGGGAGCAAGGCCGCGGTAGGCGACGCGCGCAGCCAACGGGGTGGCCGTTACGGGGTCCATGCCCCGAGGCTAACCGGCCGTCGCCCACGCGGCATCGGCCCGGGGACGTACGCCCAGGGGCCAACCGGGCCCGCGCGAGTGCCGCCCACGGCGCCCTTCCACCGCCACCCGCGCGGCCCGCGGCACAGCGCCGCGGTCCCCGGCTCCTGGATCGTGTACGTGCTCGGGCCGCTGATCGCGGTCGCGCTCGCCGTGTTCGTGGTGAGGCGCCGCGACGTGTGAGCGTGCCTCCGAGGCGCACCGACGGGGTGGCTCGATCCCGATCGTCGCGGCCACGGGCGCGCACGCGCTGCAGACGCGCAGGAACGGCGTCGCCGGCATCACCCGTGCGAGCGACCGGGGGAGCAGTGGTCACCCTTCGCCGACGCCCTTGGCCATGACGTACTTGCGCAGGCCGGGGTCACGCGGATGGACTTCGTATTCGCCCGTGCCGTGGAATCCGAGCCGCCGGTAGACGCGTTCGGCCGAATGGTTGCCCGAGATGACCCACAGCTCCACTCGGGAACGTCCTGTCTCGCGCGCCCAGGCCACCACCTCCAGTGCCAGCCGCTCGGCGATCCGCCCGCCTCTGAGCCGGGGACGCACCCACATGCCGAAGAGTTCCACGGCCCCGGCCCGGTCTGCCGGGACACGCCCCGCGGCCACCCCCACAGGCACGTCCGCGTCGAAGGCGGCCACCTTGACACCGTCCCCGGTCCACGCCCGCCACCGCGCCTCGTCGTAGGCCCGCTCCTCCTCCAGGTCTCCGTGGAAGATGCCGGGCGCGTCGGCGAGTGCCGCCAGACGCAGACGGCGCCAGGTACGCCAGTCCTCACCGCTGAGACGGCGTATGACAACCGGGCTCATGCTCGCGTCCCCTCGCCTTCCTCGGAAGATCCTCCTTCTGCCATGGTCGAGATCCGGGCCGGCCTGGACAACGGGCCCGGACATGATCGATCCGTACGCCGAGAGGGAAGTATGAGCATTCGCGTGGGTGGCGTGGTCATCGACGCCAACGACCTCGACGGGCTGGCCGGGTTCTGGAGCCGGCTGCTGGAGCGGGACATCACCCGTCGTGAGGACGACTGGATCAGCCTCGGTCCCGATCTGGCCCTGCAGCGGGTCCCCGAACCCAAGACCGTGAAGAACCGCATCCACCTGGATCTGGTCACCGATGACTTCGCCGACGCGGTCGCCCGCGCCGCCGCGCTCGGAGCCACCCCGGCGGGGGAGATGCACGAGGATCTCTGGCAGGTCTGGCGGGATCCCGAAGGCAACGAGTTCTGCGTGTGCGTGTCCTGAGCGGCCCTGTCGCGGACCTGTCGGGCCGGTTCGAGCTGGACATGAACAGCCGCCTGGAGTTGAAGCTGACAGCCACGGCCGTGGCGGTGCCCGGCCCGCACGGGCGGCAAGGCGAGGCGGTGCCAGCCGCGGGATGTGACGCCGAATGAGTGGAGGTTCCGCCCCCGGCGTCGTACGTGAGCGCAGCGCGCCTTGTGCGCGCAGAGACCGTGTGCGGATGACCGATGCGGCGATTGAGCAGGCGTGTCGTTGTCCCTGCTTCCCGATGCAGGAAGCCGGAGATGTCCCATTCGGGCCTGTGTGATCATCACCGGATGGACATTCGTTTCCTCGGCATCGCCGAGCTGGTCGAAGCCCCGTCCACGGCGGTCGTAGTCGACGTCATGCGTGCCTTCACCGTGGCTGCCTGGGCCTTCGCCCGGGGAGCGGAAAAGATAGTTCTCGCTGAGTCGCTGGACGAAGCCCTGGCGCTCAAGGCTCGCCACCCGGAGTGGGTGGCGCTCAAGGACGGTCCGCCCGCGGCCGGGTTCGACGCCGTCAACTCGCCGGGCCTGCTGCGATCCGTTGACCTTGGCGGGCGGACCGTCGTGCAGAAGACCACGGCAGGGACGGTCGGCGCCCTTGCGGTCAAGGAGGCGTCGCTCGTGCTGTGCGCCGGGTTCGTGGTGGCGGAGGCGACGGCTCGGCTCTTGCGGACACGTGAGTGCGGCAGCGTCACCTTCGTGGTCACCGGCGACGACGGACGCGCCGATGAAGATTTGGCGTGCGCTCAATACATCGCCCGGAGGGCCACCGGGGCCGGGGCGGACGCAGTTGAGTTCCTCCGCCGCGCCGGTGAGTCACGCGCCGCCGCCGAGTTGGCGGAGGGCGTGCGTCAAGGAGCCCATCCCGATGATGTCGCACTCTGTCTTGAACTCGACCGGTTCCCCTTTGCCATGGTGGCGGCCTTGGAGGACTCCCTCATGGTCCTCCGCCCGTGCGCCGTGCCCTCGTTGGCCGACGAGGCTTCGATCTGATCGCCGGTGAGGTCCGGCCCTCGCCACCGCCCGGGCACGCGGCAGCCGGAGCGCGCCCCTGGACTCGGTCACGGACTCGGTCACGGGCGAGAGCGATCACGCCCGCCCTGACGGCACGGCGTCAGCGGCCACGCCGCACACGGGCCTCGTCCCACACCGGCTCGGCGGTCTCGTACACGGTCCCGTCGGCGCCGAAGACGAGGTAGCGGTCGAAGTCGGCGGCGAACCAGCGGTCGTGGGTGACGGCCAGGACCGTGCCGGAGAAGGACGCCAGCCCTTGCTGCAGGGCCTCGGCGCTGGCCAGGTCGAGATTGTCGGTCGGTTCGTCGAGCAGCAGCAGGGTCGCACCGGACAGTTCAAGCAGCAGGATCTGCAGCCGCGCCTGCTGTCCGCCGGACAGGGTCTCGAACCGCTGCCCGGCGGCCGGCGCGAGCTCATAGCGGGCCAGCGCGGCCATCGCCTCGTTGAGCGTGAGCGCATACTCGGACGTCACCAGCTCGGCGGGGGTGCGTCCGTGCAGCTCGGGCCGGGCGTGGGTCTGCACGAAGTGGCCGGGCACCACCCGCGCACCCAGCCGTACGGAACCGCTGTAGCGCACCGAGGTGAGCGCGCCCGGGGTAACCGCATGTGGGGCAACCGCGCGGTCCGCGGTCTCGGCCAGCAGCCGCAGGAAGTGCGACTTGCCCGAGCCGTTCGACCCGAGGACGCCCACGCGCTCGCCGTACCAGATCTCCAGGTCGAACGGCCGCATCAGCCCGGTGAGCTCCAGGCCCTCGCAGACGACGGCGCGTTTGCCGGTCCGGCCGCCGCGCAGCCGTATCCGCACGTTCTGCCGCCTGGGCGGGCGCTCGGGCGGGCCCGCCTCCTCGAACCGCTCCAGCCGGGTGCTGGCTGCCCGGTAGGCGGACGACAGCGCGTCGTTGTTGGCCGCCGTCTGCCGGAGGGTCTGCACCAGGCGCCTGAGCTTTGCGTGCTCCTCGTCCCAGCGGCGGCGCCGCTCCTCCAGCCGGTCGATGCGGTCACGGCGGCCCTGGGCGTAGGTGGCGAAACCCCCGCCGTGCACCCACACGCCACGCGATTCCACCGTGACAATCCGGTCCGTGGCCTCGGCCAGCAACCGCCGGTCGTGGGAGACCAGCAGCACGGTCTTCGCGGTGGCACGCAGCCGCCCTTCCAGCCATTGCTTGGCGGGCACGTCCAGGTAGTTGTCCGGCTCGTCCAGCAGCAGCACCTGGTCCGGGCCGCGCAGCAGCGCCTCCAGCACGATTCGCTTCTGCTCCCCGCCCGACAGCGTGCCCACCGGCCGTCGCCGGACCACGTCGTAGGGCAGGCCCAGCGCCGCGGTCGCGCAGGTGTCCCACACCACCTCCATGTCGTAGCCGCCGGCGTCGGCGTAGTCGCCGATCGCCTGCGCGTAGGCCAGCTGCGCCGCCTCCTCGTCACGAGCCGCCACCGCCGACTCCGCCCGCCCCAGGGCCGCCGCGGCGGCCCTGACCCGCTCCGGAGCCACGGACAGCAGCAGGTCGTGCAGGGTCCTGTCGTCGCGGACACCGCCGATGAACTGCCGCATCACCCCCAGCCCGCCCGAGTGGCCCACCCTGCCGTCGTCCGGGCGCAGGTCCCCGGCGATCAGCCGCAGCAGGGTCGTCTTGCCCGCGCCGTTCGGCCCCACCAGCCCGGCCTTGACGCCGTCGCCGACGCGGAACGACACCTCGTGCAGGAGCAGCCGCCCGTCCGGCAGCACGTAGGTGAGCCGGTCCACCTCCACATGTCCCGCCACCGTCGTTCCTCCCAGTTCTCCGGACCAACGTTCCAGTCACCGGATCAATGATCCGGCACTCGATCGCCATACTAGACTCGCCCCCAGGACGAGGAGGAGGACCGGAAGTGGTGGGGAAAGGCTCGGGATCGGCCGGAGACGTGTGGCTGCGGCCGCCCGCGCGGGCGGCGCGCGAGGCGCCCCCGCTCAGCCGGGACCGCATCGTGGAGGAGGCCGTCGCCCTCCTGGACGAGGAGGGCGCCGACCGGCTGACCATGCGCCGGCTCGCCGAGCGCCTCGGCACCGGTTCGACCACGTTGTACTGGCACCTGAAGACCAAGGACGACGTCCTCGACCTCGCCCTCGACGCGATCTTCGCGGCCGTCGAGATCCCCGGCGACAACGGCGGGCACTGGCGCGCCGCCGTCACCGCGCTGATCAGCGGGTGGCGCGCCGTCCTCCTGGAGCACCCCTGGTCGGCCGCGCTGCTGGGCCGCCCGATGCTCGGCCCCAACGTGCTCGCCCGCAGCGAGTTCCTGTACGCCACTCTCGTGAAGGCCGGGGTCGTCGAACCCCACCTGACCGCCGCGGCGTACGGGCTGTCCAACTACGTCATCGGAAGCGCGCTCATGCAGGCGACCTGGACGGCCAGGGGACGGCAGGCCGCCGCACAGACCGCCCGCGAGCAGTTCCAGGCCAAGAGCGACCGCTATCCCGTCCTCGCCGCCCATGGCCCCCTGGTCGCGGACGGAGACTGGGACACCAGCTTCACCATCGGCCTCGACTGGCTCCTGGACGGCATCCAGGCCGGCACGGCCACCGGCGAGGAGTAGCCGGGGTACGGGTCAGGCGCACCGTCACCCGCGCCATCGGTTGGGCCGTCGGTTGAGCCGCCGACCGCGACGCCGACGTGGCCCGCCCGGCGCCCGCCCGCGATGCGGAGGCCTGGAACGTCGTCAACCGGCCGAAGCCCTGAGCGGGCCGGAGGCCGCGGCACACGCACCCGCGTACGGACAGGACACTGACGCGGCCTGCTACTCCCGAACTCTTCGACGCAGGGATCCGGGGTCCGGGAGAAACCCGGGCGTGTGGGTCAGTCGCACAGGACCCGGGTCAGGCGCCGGGAGGCGAACCAGACTCCCGCCCCGGCCAGCACGGCCAGGTAGGCCGCGTGCCCCAGCAGCCCCCACCCCAGCATTCCCATGCACAGGCCGCGCACCAGCTCCACCGCGTGGTAAAGCGGCGTGAGCTGGATCAGCACCTCGACCCCGACCGGGTAGTCCTGCACGGGGGAGAACGTCCCGGAGAACAGGAACAACGCGAACTGCCCGGTGCCCATCAGGTCGAAGTCCTGCCAGCCGCGCATCAGCGTGCTGACGGCCATCCCCAGCCCGCCGAAGGCCAGCCCCACCAGCACGGTCGCCGGAAACGCGGCCAGCGCCCAGCCGGGCTCCGCCAGCCCCATCACCACCATCACCACCAGGAAGATCGCGGTGTAGAGCGAACCCCGGGCGATCGACCACACCAGCTCGCCCACCGCGATCTCGATGGGCCGCACCGGCGTCGCCAGCACCGCTTCGAACGTCTTCATGTACTTCAACTTGAAGAAGAAGTTGAACGTGGTCTCGGCCAGCGCCCCCGACATCGCCGAGACCGCCAGCATCGCCGGCGCGACGAACGACGCGTACGACATGGTCCGCCCGCCCACCGTCAGCTCACCGATCAGCGCGCCGACGCCGACGCCGATCGACAGCAGATACAGCAGCGGCTCGAAGAAGCCCGACAGCAGCACGATCCAGTACGACGGCCCGGAGCGCAGCGCCCCCACGTTGCGGCCGATGACGGCGCCCACCCGGCCGGGGGAGACCCGGGACGCCACCAGCGTCGTCACCATCAGTCCTCCAGCTTCCGGCGGAACGCCCGCACCGCCAGGAAAAGACCCGCCACCGCCCACACCAGCAGGTAGCCGACATGCACCGGAACCGGCCAGGCCGGGGCCGTGCCGAGCGTCGCCGCCCGGCACAGCTCCACCGCATGCCACAACGGCGAGGCGTACGCCAGCGGGCGCAACACCGCCGTGAGCTGCTCGACCGGGAAGAACACCCCCGCGAACAACGTCGAAGGGATCACCACGAACCGGAACAGCAGCGAGAAATAACTGTCGTGGTCGATCGTGGCGGCGAACGCCGTCACCGGCGCCGCCACCGACACCGTCAGCAACGCGCACACCAGCGGGGTGACCAGCGCCCACGGCGAATGCAGCCCGCCGAAGAACACCACGACGACCAGGAAGGCCACGACCGCGATCGTCACCCGGAAGACGAGATAGAGCAGATGCCCCCGGACCATGTCCGCCGGCCCCACCGGCGTGGCCCGCATCGCGTGATAGGCCCGCACCCACTTGAAGTCGCCCAGCACCGAATAGGTCGACTCGCCCACCGCGATCTGAAAGGCCGTCGACGCGAGCACGCCCGGCACGATCCACGACAGGTAGTCGACCCCCTGCACCCTGCCGACATAACCCCCGACACCGATGCCGATGCTCACCAGGAACAGCACCGGCAGCACGAACGAGGAGAACACCGACGCCTGCCACAAGCGCCGGTAGAGGGTCAGGTGCCGCTCCAGCACCGCGATCGTCGGATGCACGCCATGGGTCACGGCCATCTCAGTCCACCAACGTCCGGCCCGTCAGATGGAGGAACACATCCTCCAGCGTCGACCGCCGCACCAGCACGCTCGACGGCTCCAGCCCACGCCGCTGGATCTCGGCCAGCGCCGCGTCGCCGTCGTCCACGTAGACCAGCACCCGGTCGGGCAGCGGATCGACCCGCTTGCCCACCCCCTCCAGCGCCGCCGCGAACCGCGGCCCCGCCTCCGGCATGCCGGGGAAACGCAACTCGACCACCTCGGCCGTCGAATAGGTCGCGATCAGCGACCTCGGCGACCCCTCCGCCACGATCCTGCCGCCGTCCATCACGACCAGCCGGTCGCACAACTGCTCCGCCTCGTCCATGTAATGCGTCGTCAGCACCAGCGTGGTGCCCCGCTGCTTGAGCCGGAACAATCGCTCCCACAACAGGTGACGGGCCTGCGGGTCAAGCCCCGTCGTCGGCTCGTCGAGCAGCACGAGATCAGGCTCGTTCACCATCGCCCGCGCGATCGTCAGCCGCCGCTTCATGCCCCCCGACAGCGGCTCCACCTTCCCGCCCGCGCGGTCGCCGAGCTGCACGAACTCCAGCAACTCGTCGGCCCGCCTGCGGCTCTCCGCCCGCGACAGCCCGAAATAACGGGCGTACGTCACCAGGTTCTCCCGCACCGTCAGATCGGGATCGAGGTTGTCGAGCTGGGGACATACCCCCAGACGCGCGCGGATCCTCGGCCCGTCGTGCACCGCGTCCATGCCAAGGATCCGCAGCTCGCCGGCGGTCGGCGTGGACACACAACCGATCATCCGCATGGTCGAGGACTTGCCGGCCCCGTTGGGCCCGAGGAAACCGAACGCCTCTCCCGGCGCCACGTCAAGGTCGATCCCGTCGACGGCGGTGAACTCCCCGAAGCGTTTGACCAGGCCACGCGCATAGATCAGAGGTTGATCAGCCACGATCCGAGACCCTAACCAACGGCCCCGACACTTCCGCAACAGGTTATCCCCGCCACCCGGCCGGGCCCTGCCCCGCCTCCCCGGCGCCCCCGCGAAGACCGTCACGCCGCACCTGATCCACCAGGACCCGCCCCCAGGCCCGGCCCCGTATCCGGACGCCCCCCGGTGGCCGTACGCTGACTTGCGTGAACACGTTCGAGCTGGGCACCGACGGCCCACGAGTGATCCTCGTCGGCATCGACGGCTCGGAAACCTCCCTGCGCGCCGCCGCGTACGCCTGGGGGCTCGCCCGCCGCCAGGGTTCGCATGTCGTCCTCGTCTACGTCACCAACCCCGGAACGATCAGCACGATGATGCCGGCCGCGTCGGCCTCGGTGATCGAGGCGGGGGAGGAGGTCGCCGCGGACTTGCGCACACAAGTGGAGCGCTTCGCCCAGACCGCCCACTCACGCGTCGACTACACCTTCCGCACGGAGTACGGCGACGCCGCCGGCGTCCTCGCCAAGATCGCCGACGAGATCAGGGCGGACGCGGTAGTGGTGGGAGCCTCCACACAGGCCGGCCACCGCTTCATCGGATCGGTCGCGCTCCGCCTGGTCCGCACCGGCCGCTGGCCGGTCACCGTCGTCCCCTGACCCGCCGCACATTCACCCGGCCCCGGCTCAGCGGCGGTCCGGGCCCGACACGTCCAGCGCCCGCAGGCCCTCCAGCACCCGCAGCAACGTCGCCTCGTCCGGGCCGTCCGCCCGCGCGCCCACCGGATGCCGCCGCACCCGCTGCGGCAGCGCCCCCGTCGACGCCGCCGGCCGCCTGTGCGGCGCGGAACCGGCGGCCGGAGCAGCCGCCGCCCCCGGCGGACGCGCCCCCTCCATCGGCGAGATGGCCAGCTCACACCATACGATCTTGCCGCGATCCGGCGCCGAATAGTGGCCCCAGCGCCGGGCCAGGCTGCCGACCAGCGCGAGCCCCCGGCCGCTCTCGCGCAGCTCGCCTCCCCCCTCGCCATGCGGCACCGGCTCGCGCTCGCTGACGTCCCACACCTCGATGAACAGGCTGCGCAGTCCCGGCGCCACCCGGACCCGCAGCGCCACCGTACGCAGGGCCACCGGGAACATCGACGAGGCCATCGGCGGGCTGACCACGGCGTCCGTCGCCCGCACCGCGTTCGTCACCAGCTCGGAGACGACCAGCTCCGCCGTCTCGGCCAGATCCGCGAGCTCCCACCCCCGCAACTGGCACCGCACGAACGCGCGCGCCCGGCGCGGAGCGGTCGCGGCCGACCCGAACACCTTGTACGCCGTCCTGCGGCCCTCCTGCGAAGGGAAGGGAGAGATCAGCATCGCGCCGGCCGGGCCTGGACGAACCGGCCGGCGAGGACCGGGACGGCCGGTCGGGGAAAACCCATGCCTCCGATCATCTGTCATGAACGGCTGCAAAGTGACGGGCTTCACGGCATTCGCCTAACTTTCTCCTGCCGCTCACTCATCGGACACCGCCGTACCTGACAGAAGATGACAGGAACACGCGGCACGCTGGACATATGAACGGACACGCCACCGGCACCTTCGACGTCACCAACTGGACCGACCTGGCCACCGAGGAGAAGGAAGGCGCCACCTTCGGCCGCAACCACCTCACCAAGACCTTCCACGGCGACCTTGTCGGCACCAGCACCACCGAAATCCTCACCGTCGTCACCCCCGACGGGCCCGCCGCCTACGTCGGCGTCGAACACGTCGAAGGCACCCTCCATGGCCGCAAGGGCACCTTCGTCCTCCAGCACAGCGCGGCCAGCCACAACGGCGAACAGTGGATGAAATGGCAGATCGTCCCCACCAGCGGCACCGGCGAACTGGCCGGCCTCACCGGCGAGGGCACCATCCGCGCGGAGGACGGCCACCACTACCTCCTCGACTACACCCTCCCCGAGGCCTAATCGGCCCCCATCCGGGTAGCCGCCGGTCCATGGTGAAATCCGCTGACCGGCGGCCCGCGGACGACCCCGCCGCCGCGCCTGCCACCCCTCGAACCCCGGTGCCCCGCGTCGCCGTCATCGCGCACCGCAAGAAGACCGTCGGCGGCGGCCTCGACGAGCTCCGCAAGCTCATCACCGGCTACGACGTCGACGACCTGCTCTGGTATGAGGTCCCCAAGAGCAAGAAGGCCCCAAAGAAGGTCCGCCAGGCCCTCAAGGAGGGCGCCGAGCTGTTCTTCCTCTGGGGCGGCGACGGCACCGTGCAACGCTGCGTCGACGCCCTCGCCGGCAGCGACGCTGCGGTCGCCATCGTCCCCGCCGGGACCGCCAACCTCCTCGCCCGCAACCTCGCCATCCCCGAAGACCTCCCCGAGGCCGTGCGGATCGGCTTCGAGGGCCGCCGCGCCAAACTCGACCTCGGCAAGATCAACGGCGAGCACTTCGCGGTCATGGCAGGCGTCGGCTTCGACGCCGAGATGATCGCCGACGCCGACCGCGGCCTCAAGGACCGCCTCGGCCGCTTCGCCTACATCTGGACCGGCCTGCGCCACGTCGGCGGCGCCGTGACCCCCATGAAGATCAAAATCGACGACAACGACTGGTTCGAGGGCGACGCCAGCTGCGTACTCGTCGGCAACGTCGGCACCGTCACCGGCGGCATCGACGTCTTCGAAGACGCCCGCTACGACGACGGCTGGCTCGAAGTCGGCGTCTCCACCGCGGAAGGCCCCATCCAATGGGCCCGTACCCTCGGCCGCATGAGCGCCGGCAACGCCGAGAAATCCCCCTTCGTCCGCATCACCCGCGCCCGAAAGGTATCGGTCAAACTCCGCACTCCCATGGCGTACGAACTGGACGGGGGAGCCCGCGACCGGGTCAAGCGCATCACGGTCAAAGTCGTGCCCCAGGCCGTCACCGTGTGCCTGCCCGACACCACCGCCTGACCACGCGAGGCCCGGACGCTCCGCGCCCGGTTCAGGGACGACGCCAACCGTCCGAACTGGCCGGGCGCCTCGAACGGCCCAGCCTGTCCGCAAGCCCTACACAGGCCGTCGTCATCGAACGGAACATAGGCGATATCGGGCCGACCGTAGTGACGCCCCGCTGTGCTCTCTCAGCCGGCGTGAAGGATCCGAAAGCGACCGGGTTCCGCCGGGTCTCGATCAACGACCTGGATCGGCGTCCACGCCCATTGCCACACGCTGACACCTGGCGTGCGGGAGAACCGGATCTGCCCCCGGGTGCCTTCGACCGCGACGCGCGGCCAGGATCCGGCGGTGCGCGCGCGGTCCACGCCGTGGGAACGCAGCACATCGGCGAGGACGGCGACCGCGTCGTACCCCTCGAAGGCGACGAAGGAGGGCGCTTCGGCCAGCCGCTCGCGGAGGGCCGTCTCGACTCGTGTACCGAGTGGGCTGAGGCGCTCGGGCAGATAGCGCAAGAACGGGATCGCGGCGCCGTCGTCGCCCAGCAACATCGCCCATTCGGCGAACTCCGGTTGCCCGGCCGGAGCACCGATCGTGATCTCTGCGAGGCGCTGGTCGCTGCGGACAGACTTGACGATCGGCACTGCCGGCTCCGGATGGCCGACCAGAAGAAGGAGGGCTGTCGCGCGACTGTCGACGAGTTCGTCGCACACGGCCGTGGGGGTGCGCCCGCGCACGTCGAGTTCGATGACGGTACCGCCGCGTGGAGCGAGGTAATCCCGCAGGATGCGGGCCCCAGCCGCCCAATAGACACTCGGCTCGGCTGCTACGACGATGCGCCTGTGGCCCGCGCGGAGGAGGAAGTCCGCGTAGATCCGCCAGCCGTGGGACTGCGCCGGGGCGAGGCGCGCGACCCATTCCGTCGGCTGTTCTGTGAGCGCGTCGAGAACCGCCGACGAGCAGAGGAACGGCAGGCCGAGGGCGTCGGCCCTGGCGGCAGCGGCACGGGCGACGACGCTGTGATATTCCCCCGCCAGGGCAGCCACGCCCAGGCGCGCCAATTCATCCACGGCCGCCGCGGCCCTGTGCGGATCAGCCGCGGTGTCTCGCACCACCAGCTCGAGTGGTCGTCCGACGATCCCGCCGGCGTCGTTGACTTCGCGAACGGCCAACTCGAGTCCAGCGAGCAAGTGCCTGCCTGCCTCGACCCAACCAGGCCGAGTCAGCGGAACGAGAGCGCCGATCTGGACGAACGATCCGTCAGCCCGCTCCGCTCCAGGTGGCGACGGTGGCCTGTTCATGCGCTGGCGTCTCCCATGTAACGACTTATTGCACTATGCCCTTATCGCAGAGTGGTAAGGCCAGATCGTACGCGTTCATCCCATCTCGCCCTAGCAGGCGCATCCGGGTGATCACGCCGGATGTTGCATCCACCACCGCCAACTGGGGCGGATGAAAGGCCAAGGAGTGTGTTCCCCGAGGCCGGTGCCCTTCGCCGCTCCCGGGTCGATGACGTCGCCACCGAAGTCACGGCGAAGGGTTTCCACCATGACGTTCCTTTCAGCTCGCCATGCCGGCGAACATGCCAGGTTCATAGGAGCCGCCCGGGTTGCGCACGATCACGTTGAGCCGGTTGTTGGCATTGATCATGGCGATCAGGGACACCAGCGCGACGATCTGGTCGTCGTCGTAGTGCTTGCGCACCCGGTCCCAGGTCTGGTCGGACACGCCGTGGTGCGCGTCGGCGATCCGGGTGCCCTCCTCGGTGAGCGCCAGCGCGGCCTGCTCGGCCTCGGTGAACACGGTGGACTCGCGCCAGGCGGCGACCAGGTGGAGCCGGACCGCGCTCTCCCCGGCCGCCGTGGCGTCCTTGGTGTGGTAGTCGATGCAGAAACCGCAGCCGTTGATCTGGCTGGCGCGCAGCATCACCAGGTCCTGAGTGGCCTGGGGGAGTGGCGACTGCTGGATCGCCAGGGCGACGTTGTAGATCCGCTTGGCGATTTTGGCGCCGAGCTCGTTGGCCATCAGGTCGATACGGGGTTCCATGACGTGGTCCTCACTCGCGACGTGGCGTACCGCGCCGATCGTCGGCGCGGCGTCCTGACGAGCAAGAGATCCCGGCGACCGGATCCCTGTGACAACGCGGCCCTGTGACGTGTGTCACCGGACACGGCTGTCACACAGCGGTGATGCCCGGCCTCTTATGCATGGCACAGTCGAGAACCAACAGACAGGAACCAGCGATGAGCGAGCGCGGCGAGCGACCGGCGGACACAGCAGGGCCCCTCGCTCGTGACAGCCGCATGGACTCCGCCATGGACCCGGCCACCGAGGCGTTCGTCGCCCACCGCAACCTGCTGTTCACCGTCGCCTACGAGATGCTCGGTTCGGCCGCCGACGCCGAGGACGTGCTGCAGGAAACCTGGCTGCGATGGGCGAGTGTCGATCTCGGCGCGGTGCGGGATCAGCGTGCCTACCTGGTGCGGATCGCCACCCGCCAGGCCTTGAAACGCTTGCGTACGCTCGGCCGGCGCAGGGAGTCCTACATCGGGCCGTGGTTGCCCGAGCCATTGCTGACGGCGCCGGATGTGGCCGAGGACGTGGAGCTGGCCGACAGCGTCTCGATGGCGATGCTGCTGGTGCTGGAGACGCTGTCGCCGACCGAGCGGGCGGTGTTCGTGCTGCGCGAGGTCTTCGACCTGGACTACGACGAGATCGCCGATGCCGTCGGCAAGAGCCAGGCCGCGGTCCGCCAGATCGCCCACCGCGCACGCGCACACGTCGCCGCCCGCCGGCCCCGCGACGTCGTCTCCCCGAACGAGACCCGAGCCGCGCTTCAGGCCTTCCAGCGAGCGGTTGAGACCGGCGACCTGCAACGCCTGCTCGACATCCTCGCCCCCGACGTCGTCCTCCTGACAGACGGCGGCGGACTCAAGCAGGCCGCGTCGGCGCCCGTCGTGGGGGCCGGCAAGGTGGCCCACGTGCTGAGCAGGATCACCCCCGCGGCGTCGCTGCAACCGGCACACGTCAACGGCCACCCCGCCCTGATCGTCCGGCTCGACGGCGACATCGACACCGTCATCACGGTGCGCATCGACGACGGCCTCATCACCGGGCTCTACGCCGTACGCAACCCCGAAAAGCTGTCGCGCATGGAGCGGGAGACCACGATGAGCCGCTGAGCCCGGCGCCCTGCCGGCACGCTCTTCGCTCAGGAAATCGCGAGCAACAAGGCCATCGTCGTTCCGGTGACCACGGCCAGCACCACGGGCGCCGCGGCGTGGGAGCGGTGGCGCCGGTGCGCGAAGTCGCGGGCACGGAGATGGAATCCCACTGCGCCGATCAACAGCAGCGTGAGACCGGCCGCGGCCGCGACGGCGAGCGGCTTGAACCAGAGGCCGGCCGCGAGCCCGAGCGCGCCGGCGATCTCCAGGGTGCCGATCAAGCGGGTCATCGTCGAGCCGACGCCGAGCCTGAGCAGGTTGGCCGTCACGGGATCCCGTAACAGGACCTTCTGGGCGCCGGCGAGGAGGAAGACGAGAGCGGCCAGAGTGCTCAGCGCGTTGGCGGCAAATGACATGGCATACGGCCCTTCACAGAAAGAGAACGAACATTCTTTTTCTAAGAGAGGGCCGGGAAAGTTGTCAAGGGCGAATGTTCGTTCTACGTTGTGATCCCATGGCACGCATGCCCAAGGAGCACCTCGAAGCCCGTCGCCGCCAGATCCTGGACGCCGCTCGGCGCTGCTTCATCCGCAACGGCTTCCATGCAACGTCCATGCAGGACGTGCTGGCCGAGGCCGAGTTGTCGGCCGGGGCCGTCTACCGCTATTTCAAGAGCAAGGACGACATCATCGCGGCGACCGCCGCCGAGGCTCTGGCCGAGGTCGCGTCGGCGTTCGAGGCGGACGACGACGCGCGGCCGCCAGATTTGGACAACATCGTCGATCTCGTACTGGCTGTTGAGCGCCCACCGCTGTCCGGCTCGCAGGAGTCGGCTCAGTTGCTGGTCCAGGTCTGGTCGGAGGCGTTGCGATCGCCGTCGCTGTGCACGGCGCTGAAGGAGGTCATGGCAGAGGCTCGCGGCGTGGTCGGCGGGCTCGTGGCGCGGCATCAGCAGCGCGGCCTGCTGCCCGCCGACGTTCCCGCCGAGCACGTGGCCGATGTCCTGATGGCGCTGGTCGACGGGTTCCTGGTGCGCCGCGCGGTATACGGTCACGCGGATTCGGCGTCCTTCAGGAACGGCATGCGAGCCCTGATGTCGGCGCCCGCGCAAGCCGCCCGGTAGAGATCGTGCGCTCTTGACGAAGATCGGAGGTTCATGCTCTTCTAAAAAGAACGATCATTCGTTCTAAGAAGGTGAGTTCATGACTACGAAAGCGGACGTTCTCATCGTCGGCGCGGGGCCGACCGGCCTGGTCCTGGCCATCGACCTGGCACGGCGGGGAGTGATCCCGCGCATCATCGACGCTGGGCGCGCGGACCACCGGGAAAGCCGGGCGGTGTCGATCGTGGCGAGATCGCTGGAGATGCTGGACGATCTCGGGCTGGCCCAAGCCGCCATCGAACGAGGCGTCCCGCTGCACACGCTGAACTTCTACCAGGGCACGACGGCCCTGGCCGAGATGGACGTGACGGCCGTGGACTCCCCGTTCCCGCTGGACCTGTGCATCCCGCAATGGCAGACGGTCGCGCTGCTGCGCGAGCGCGCCGAGGAACTCGGAGTCGTCATCGAATGGGGCACCCGCCTGGTCGGGCAGCAGGCCGGCGAGCACGGCGTCAGCGTGGAACTCGGCCACGAGGACGGTCGCGGCGAACGATGCGAAACCGGGTGGCTGATCGGCGCTGACGGCGCCCACAGCGCCGTGCGTGAGACGGCGGGCATCACCCGGGAGAGAGCCGACCTGAAGCGGGGGTTCATCCTGGGCGACGTCGCCGTGGACTGGCCGCTCACGCGGGACCGCTTCCATGTCTACTTCGGCAAGTCCGGCCTCGTGGCCGTCTTCCCCATGATCGGGGGCTACTGGCGCATCCTGGCCAGCACGCCGGACGACCAGCCGCCGCAGACCCCAGGGCTGGACGACTTCGCCGCCTACGTCGCCGAACGCACACCCCTGGACTCTCGCGTACGCGATCTGCAGTGGAGTTCGTCGTTCGTGGCCCGCGAGAGCCTGGCCGACCGGCTTCGCCAGGGCCGGATCCTCCTGGCCGGCGACGCCGCGCACAGCCACAGCCCGGTGGGCGGCCAGGGCATGAACACCGGCATGCAGGACGCCTACAACCTGGGCTGGAAACTCGCGCTCGTCGTCACCGGGCGCGCCGAGGAGTCCCTCCTGGACAGCTACGAGGCCGAACGCTGGCCCGTGGTCAAGGCCGTGGTCGACGCGACCTCGGCCACCACGAAGGCCGCCACCGGCAGCACGCTGGTCGCCCGCAGAGCCAGGCGGCACGCGCTGCGCCTGTTCGGCCGGCTCAATCCCGTGCAGCAGCGGCTGTCGAACGCCTTCGGCGAACACCTCGTCCACTATCGCGACAGTGACCTCGTCTTCGAACGCTGGCACGAGTCGCAGGCCAGGGCGTGGAGTGACATCGCCTGTACCGGACCGGAAGCCGGCGAGCTGGTGCGGGACGTCTACGTTGAGAACCGTGAGGGGCCGGTGGCGCTCCGTCACATCCTCCGGACGCCGGGCCACCACCTCGTCCTGTTCGCGGCGGACACGACGGACTCCGCCACCCTGGCCGCCTGGCGTGTCTCCGCACACGAGGCGATGGCCGGGCACGGCGAGGTCCATGTCATCACCCGCGGCCACCTGCCGCACGAGCCCATGGACGGAGTCTTCGCCGACCTGCGCAGCGAGGCGCACAACCGCTACGGCGTGCGCCGCCCCAGCCTGTACCTGATCCGCCCGGACAAGTACGTCGGCTTCCGCGGCGACAGCGTCGACTTCGCACCCGTGAGCGACTACTTCCGCGCCCTGGGCGCCCGCCCGTGACACCACCTGTCAAGAAGAGGAGCTGGACAACCCCGTGACGCAAGAACCGACCGTCCCCAAAAGCCTGTCCGGAATCGGCGCGACCGCCTTGGGCGTGGCTCTCCTGCGCGCCCAGGAGAGCAGCCGACCGGACCGGCTGTTCGACGACCCCTACGCACGGCACTTCCTCCAGGCCGTCGATCCGGCGTTCAGCCCTTGGGCCGCCGGGGCCTCTCCGGCGACCGCACGTTTCCTGCAGGTCATGGCCGAGCAGGTCGCCGTCCGCACCCAGTTCCTCGATCGCGCGCTACTGGAAGCCGCCGAACGAGGATGCGAGCAGGTGGTCCTGCTGGCGTGCGGCATGGATGCCCGCGCGTTCAGACTCGCCTGGCCCCCCGGCACCAAGGTCTTCGAGCTGGACTTCGCCGACGTGCTCGCATTCAAGGCAGCCGTACTCGACGACCGCGGCGCGACCGCCGCGTGCCACCGCGTCGAGGTCGCCACCGACCTGCGCCAGGACTGGCCGCGCGCGCTGACGGAGTCCGGCTTCAACCCGGAGCGGCCGGCCGCCTGGCTGGCCGAGGGCATCCTGTACGCGCTTCCGCCCGAAGCCGCCGACCTGCTCCTCGACCGGATCACCACCCTCTCCGCCCCAGCAAGCATGCTCGCCCTGGATCACATGAAGGACTCCGAGCTGCTCCGCAGCGCCCGCGCGGACATCTCCGCCGAACTCGTCGACCTGTGGCGCGGCGGCCCCACCGAGAACCTCAATGCCTGGCTTACCCGCCGCGGCTGGCAGCCCGCCGTGACGGACATCGCCGAGGCCACGGCCGCCTGCAAACGCCCGATTCCACCCGCGTTCGATCCCGCCCGCGCCGCCGCCGGCCGCGGCTGGCTGGCCACGGCACACCTCCCGAAACCTCGCTAAGAGGCCCTCGACGTGCCAACCATCGAGACCGAGCTCGCGTTGCCCTCGGCCTTCATGGTGGTGCCGCACCGCGCCCTCGATCATCGCGTGCACCTCCGAGGCCGAGACGCGCAGGGTCTGGGAGTGCACGACCATCGACTTTCGCGACGGTCGAACGGCCCCCAGCCGCGCTGAGGGCCGTTCGCCGCAGTCAAAGGAGCGGGAGATCAGACGCCGAACGCCGCCGGGTAGCGGATGACGCCGCTCGGGACGGGCCGTTCAGGGTCGAGGGCGAGCGCCATCATGTACTTGTCCTCGACGTCGAACGGCGGGCGGATGCGGAATCCGGAGGCCGGGGTGAAGCCGAAGCGCGGGTAGTACTCGGCGTGGCCGAGCACGAGCACCAGGTTCTCGCCCTGCTCACGGGCGGCTTGCAGAGCGGCGCGGATGGCGGCGGAACCCGCGCCCCGCTGCTGATGTTCGGGCTTGACGGCGCACGGGCCCAAGGTGAGGGCGGGTGAGTCGCCGACGTGGCAGCGGGTGAGCAGCGCGTATCCGGCGAGCTCGCCGCCGGGGGCCTCGGCCAGCCAGGACAGGCCGGGCAGCCACGCCTGCGGGTCGGCCCGCAGCGCCTCGACGAGGTCGGCCTCGAGCGGGGTGGGGAAGGCGGCAAGGTTGATGTCGCGGATGATGGCGACGTCGCCGGCGCTCTCGGGACGGGTGGTGAGGGAAGAGGTCATGATCGGGCTCGTCTCCTTGTCCTTCTGCGGATGCAGGACATAGCCGGTGTATTGGTAGTCCGCGCCGTGCTCGCGGCGCATAGTGATCTTTTGCAGGGTGGCCGCGACCGCCTCGCGCATCCCGGGTACGGCCGGGTCGGCCGCGTGGGCGCGCTGTGACAGCGGCGTGTAGTACTCCTCGAACCAGTCGCGGTCGGGGAGTGTATGCAGCGCGGCGACGGCGTACCCTGCGGCGTGCGCCGTGGCGATGTTGTGCTCTCGTGTGCGTAGCGGATACGCCTGATCCCAGAACGCGCGGGCTTCGGCGGATGGGGAGTCAGCGCTCCATTCGCATTCGGTGACGACCAGCCGGCCGCCTGGGGCGAGCAGCCGCCGCCAGGAGCGCAGCGCGGTGTCGAAGCCGATGAAGTACGCGGATCCTTCGGCCGAGATCAGGTCGAAGCTCTCGTCATGAGCGGTCGGGGAGATCGGTGGGATGCGGCCGGTCATGGCTGCTGGTCCCGGAACCTGTAGGTGGCACGCAGGTGACCGGTGATGGCCTTTTGCCGGTTGACGCGCTCTTCGCGCAGCCGGGCATCGGTTCGTGAGGCCGCCCAGGCGTTCTCCCGTTGCAGCTTGTGGTAGCTGCGCAGGCGACGTTCGGGCAGTTCACCCGCCTGGATGGCGGCCTGCACCGCACATCCTGGCTCGGTGTCGTGGGAGCAATCGCCGAAGCGGCAATACGCGGCGAGTTCTTCGATCTCGGCGAAGACCTGCTCCAGGCCGTCGGCGGCGTCGTGCAGGCTGATCCCGCGCAGGCCGGGCGTGTCGATGAGGACCCCGCCGCCGGGCAGGGGGAGCAGCTCGCGGCGGACGGTGGTGTGGCGGCCCTTGCCGTCCTGCTCTCGTACCGTGCCGGTGGCCAGCAGTTCCTCGCCGAGCAGCATGTTGCCGAGGGTGGACTTGCCCGCGCCCGAGGGGCCGAGCAGCACGGTGGTGCCGTGCATCATCGCGGCCAGCACGTCGATGTTGTGACCGGTGGCGACGCTGGTGACCAGGATGTCCACGCCGGGTGCCAGCGCTTCGGCCTCGGCGTGAACGGCTTCGGGATCGTGGGCCAGGTCCGCCTTGGTCAAGACGATCAACGGCTGTGCCCCGCTCTCCCAGGCCAGGGCGAGCAGCCGCTCCAGTTTGGCCGCGTCCAGGGGCGTGGCCAGGGACAGGGCGATGACGACCATGTCGACGTTGGCGGCGAGCACCTGTTCGCGGGAGGACCTGGACGCCGACGAGCGCACGATCGCGCTGTGCCGCGGCAGCAGCGCCACCAGGTGCGGCTCGGCGCCCGGGCGCAACGCGGCCCAGTCGCCGGTGCAGGGCGTCAGGAGCGGGTCGGGCCGGTGCGGCGCGGCGAACGTGGCCCTCATCGGGCCCGACGTGGTGATCGCCGTGCACAGGCCGCGATCGACCCGGGAGATCCGGGCCGGTACGAGGCCCGCTTCGTAGTGCTCGGTGAAGGTTTGGTCGAGTGCGCCGGTCCACCCATACCGGGACAGGCCGGATGGATCAGTGTACGTGTATGACAACGTGAGAGACCCTTGCGGAGAAGGGGCCCCGACGAGACGCGGACATCACCCCGCCAGGCGAGCCCGATGGCTCAAGGCTGGGGGAAGAAGTAGGTCAGACCGGGGCCCGGGACGTGAGGTTGGTCCGGGCGCTGCGCATGGCAGCGGTCTTCACCGCGGTCATCAAACCTCACCTCCCTCCCACGCCGATCCAATACTGAACGAACGGCAGCCTAGCACCCCGACCAGGATCAGTTGTACCGCTGCCGTTAACACTCTTATCCGCCGACGCCTCCCACCACTAACTAGACGCCTCCGACCACCGACTACGTGAAACCGGACGATCGGGTGTAGGCCGAGCACGTGGCTTAGGCGTGCCGCCACCTCCCGATTTGCGCCGGCCGCGATCGCCTACCGGGCAGCGATCGGACCGTATCGGATGGTGGGTTCGGCGCCACTGGCTGCACGTTCATGACTACCCGCATCGGCGTCCCCACCGACTGGGACGCCAAGCGCGCGGCGCTGGCCACCTCCGGCACCTCGCGCCGTACCGGTCAGCCTTCGCTGGAGGAGGGGTACGTCGCGCTCATGCACGCGGGCGCGAGCGGCTGAACAGCGGGGGAGAGGGGTGTGGTCACGCTGTAGTCGCCGGATCCGCCACTCGCACCGAGGGGTGCCGCACCGGCACCGGATCCTCCTCGTGCGCACCGGCCTCGCGCAGGCACGCGGACGCTGGTGAATCGGATTGTCCCGGATCGCCCACGAGCGATCAGTTATAGGCAACAGGGGGAGTAGTCGCTCGCCGCTGAACTCGTCGTCGGCCCCGATGTCCTCCGGTGCAATGGTGACGACGACCGTCGCGCCCAACCCCACTGCGCGACGTGCGGGTGGACGTGCAGAGGTTGCCGATCGCGCCCGGGCTAGCACGCGAGCTGATCAAGCCAGGGGTGCGTGCCGAAACTGTGTGTCAGGGCTTCGCTGAGCCAACGTCGTTGTGACGTGGCGAGGTGGGGCAGGACCGCGAGAAAGTCGATCTGGTCCTTCGGCCGAGGTTGCTTGGCCTTGTAGAACAGCTGGATCTCGGGCGCGAGGTAGGGGATACCGTCCGAGCTGATCTTCCCGATTTCGGCCATTGCGCGGCGGATGCCGGGATCTCGTTGCGATACCCACTGGCCGTTGCTCGTCTCATCGAGGATCACCTGGATCCGCCACGGTTCATCGGGCCCGGGGCGGCACCAGATGTCGTGTACGGGACCAGCAAGGCTTTCCGTGGGCTCCCAGGGACGCAGGACACCCGGTGGGTCGGCCGCCCAATACTCCCAGCCACGCAGGGCGCCGCAGAGGTGGTGCTGATCCGGGCGCAGCATCACCACGGCGACGTCCCCGTGATCACGGATGTGATGGCCGACGGCGAGTTCGATAGCGAACCCGCCGGCGACCCACCATGGACACGGCATCGCGGAAAGGAGCGAGGCGACTTGCGCAGGCGTCGCCGGTTCCCAACGCCCATACGGAGCAACGATCGTCCTCATGCTGTGCTTTGTCTCCCTGGCCGGCCTGAACGCGGTCCGCTTGGCGAGTCGCCGGCATTCGCCAGAGCGGAGAGGAGTGGCCGAAGAGGCCAACTTGACATAATGTTCATTATCGAGCAATGCCGGAAGGGGCCTCAAAGGGCGGATGGCCTGGGGTTTCGGAACGCCCTTCGAGGTGCACGTGACACCATCTCTGTGCTGTTGCCGCGACGGGGTCGTCAGTCGATCTGCTCGGCCAGCGCGACGACGATGCCCTCGGGGCCGCGGATGTAGCAGAGCCGGTAGGCGTCCTTGTACTGCGCCACCTCGCCGACGAGTTCGGCGCCCCGGGTGCGCAGGCGGGCGATGACGTCGTCGATGTCGTCGACGGCGAACATGATGCGGCGAATGCCCAGCGTGTTCGCCGGGGCGTCCTCCGGCACGCCGCTGATCGCCGTCGGCCTGTGGTACTTCGCCAGCTCGATTCGCCCATGGCCGTCCGGGGTCCGCATCATCGCGACGTCGACTCGTTGGTCGTCGAGCCCGACGAGACGTGCCGCCCAACGCCCCTCGATCCGGCCCTTACCCTCCAGCTCCATGCCGAGTTCTACGAAGAACGCAATGGCGGCCTCAAGGTCGTCGACGACAATGCCGACGTTGTCCATCCGCTGAATCGTCATGGTGGTCCTCCTTTGTCGCGCGGGCCCGTCGTGGCCACTGGCGTACCTGAGACGGAGCCGGCGCCAGATTCTCGACACCCCGGATCTCAAGATCTTGCTTCTGGCCGTCACCCCCGGGCGCCCACCCCTCCTCTGATACGACAAAGACCCCTATTCACTCCCATACCGGACAGAAGGTGAATTCTGTCTGGTATGGACGGTCATGTTCGGTCTCTCTGTCGATGACCCCGCAGCTGTTCGCACCGCATGAGGATGCCGGGCATGCGGTGCGAACACCTTGGCTATCTATCTGCGGCCCGGCCGGCTCGCTCCGGTGATCTCGGTCCCCTCGGCCGATCCAGATCGCCGGCACAACGCTCCCCCGCTTGCCTATCTGATCAAGGAGTGTCGAGGCGGCGGCCCTGACCGAGGTGCCGTTCGAAGAACCGTAGGGTGCTGTCGGTCTCGAACTCGGGGATCTCCCCATGCTTGCCGGGGTTGGCGTGCAGCGTCTTCTCGACCGAGGCCAGGGCGTCGAACAGTGCCAAGCCCTGGGCCCGCGGCACCCGCTCGTCGTCCCACTGCAGCAGGAACTCCACCGGCACGGTGATCCGCGCCGCGGCCTCGGCCGCTGCCAGCGCCCCGCCCAGGCCCAGCACCGCCGCACGGACCCGGGGTTCGGCCGCGACGAACGGAACGCCGAGCCCGCACCCCAACGACACACCCCAGTAGCCCACCGGGCCGACGCCCACGTGCTCAAGACGCTGGAGCGCCGTCAGCGCCGCCCGCCACTCCGGGACGGTCTGGCGAGCCACGAGCGCCTGAAAACCGGCGATCAGCGGAGCCGGCTCCTCCCCGGCCGCCACACGAGCCTGGTTCTCGATCGCGATCTTGTCGTACCTCTCGTCCTTCGGCCGGTCGCCGTGGCCGGGCACGTCCACCGCGGCCACCGCGAAACCACACTCGACCACGAAGCGACGCGCCCAGGCCACGACGTCGGGGTCCTTCTTGTGCCGGCCGCCGCCGTGTCCCATCAGGATGAGGGGACGAGCACCGGCGGCGCCTTCCGGCGTCCAGAGCGCGCCAGGGACCTCATCGAGGGTGAAGAGTTGTTCGCGGACGCCGTCGGACGACGTCTCAGAGATGAAGCGCAATGCGATTCACGCCTTTCGGAATGCCTACTGCGGGCACTCCCCTAGGCCATGCGAAGGAGGGAGCCCCGACCTGTCACAGCGTTGATCGGTCTCACCTCCTTAGTTCGCAGCGATGCGCGGCGATGGCGAACTTATCACGGATCTCGCAAGGCAGGGCTCCTCCCCCACCGCGTCACGAATGGGTACAGATGTGGTGTTGCCACGTTCCTGAGGTGACGATAACGTGAAAACCATGACTGCCGGGTCGGCCATGGGCCACAAGCGAGTGAGGCACCCGGCCACGGCGTGAGGGCCGGGCGGGCGCGAGGCCCGCCGCATCTCCGACCTCCTGATTCGGAATTCTTCTTCCCGCGTATCGGCGCGCCCGCGTATCGGCAGACCCCTCGGCGTCGGCGAAATCGCCGCCGTACCGCCCCTTTGCCGTGCGCGTTTCCGTCATTCATTCATAACCGCGGGCCCTCATTGGGCGACGCGGTCGATTCGCCATGCCCGAAACAAGAAAGCAGAGAATGCCGTACGACTTCAATCAGCAGATCATTCAGG
Source organism: Microbispora catharanthi (assembly GCF_006334915.2). Lineage (GTDB taxonomy): Bacteria > Actinomycetota > Actinomycetes > Streptosporangiales > Streptosporangiaceae > Microbispora > Microbispora catharanthi. Next base: position 436,754 of record NZ_VDMA02000001.1, on the reverse strand, counting down.
AATTCCGCGCGAACCGCGGAAAAGTGGGCGGCCCTTTCGAGGGAGCCAGGCTGCTCCTCCTGACCACCACCGGCGCCCGCTCGGGAGTCCGCCACACCGTCCCCCTCGGCTACCTGCATGACGAGGGGGGTCGCATGCTGGTCATCGCCTCGGCCGGCGGTGCGCCACACCACCCGGCCTGGTATCACAATGTGCGTGCCGACCCCCACGTCACCGTGGAGACAGGCGTCTTCACGATCGAGGCCGAGGCCGCTGTTCTGGAAGGCGAGGAACGCGAGCGGCTCTTCGCCCGTGCGGTGGAAGCGGACTCCGGCTGGGCCGGCTATCAGGCGAAGTCCGGCCGCGTCCTGCCCGTCGTCGCGTTGACTCCGCTCTCCGGTTCCCTCCCGGACTTTCCGGAAGGCGAGGTGCTTAAGGCGATCCACGACGGCTTCCGGCGGGAACTGGCCCTGATCCGCGCCGACGCCGCCGTCTCGGGCCCGCGTGTGGGCGCGCAGTTGCGGGTCAATTGCCTGGCCGTGTGCGGTGGGCTGCGCCACCACCACACCGCGGAAAGCGGCCAGCTGTTTCCGCACCTGCGTGACCGCCACCCCGAACTCGACGCGGTCCTCGACCGTCTGCACGCCGAGCACGCGGTCCTGGACCACCTCCTCGACGACCTGCAGAAGCTGCTCTCAGCGGGACCGGCCGACCTGCTGACCGAGGTGGACCGGCTCGTCGCGCAGATCGAAAACCATCTCTCCTATGAAGAACGGCACCTGGTCCCCCTGTTGAACGCACTGCCGCCCCGGCACGAGGATCATCTGAACGTCACGCGCATCCCCGCCACCTCCGACGACCACGCTGCCGTGACGGCCACGATCCGGGCTCTGGTCACCCGCACCCCGGCGCTCGCCGCCGACGTGAGGCCCGCGCTCGCTCATACCGGAGGCGTACCAGGACAGTGGGTCAGCGCCGCCGGAGGGTCGGCCACCGAGGACGGCGTCACGCTGTACGTGCACGGAGGCGGCTTCGAACATTCCCAGCCGACGCTGGAGCCTCTCATGGCCTGCCGCCTGTCTCAGGCCACCCGGCGTCCCGCGTTCAGGGTGGACCAGCGCCTGGCCCCCGCCCATCCGTATCCCGCCGCCTTGGACGACGTCGTGGCCGTCTACCGGAGCCTGCTGGAGCAAGGAGTTCCCGCCGATCGCATCATCGTGTGCGGCGAGTCGTCGGGTGGCACGCTCGTCCTGTCGGCACTGCTGGCGCTCAGGCAAGCGGGCGATCCCCTACCCGGCGCGGCCGTCGCGGTTTCCCCGCTGACCGATCTGACCCTGTCCAGCCAATCCCTGGACACCAACGACGGCCGGGATGTGATCAACCGCCGTGTCGCCGAACACGTCACCGCCCAGTATCTGGCGGGGGCCCGCGCCGATCAGGCTCCTCAGTCTCCGCTGCACGGCGATCTGCACGGCCTGCCTCCGCTCCTGCTCGTGGCCGGCACCGCAGAGGTGCTGCTGGACGACACCCGTCGCTTCGCCGCAGCCGCCTCGGCCGCCGGCGTCGACGTGACCCTCGACCTGTATGAGGGCATGCCGCACGCGTTTCACGCGAGCGTGATGGCACAGGACCCACCCCCCATCGCCTTGACGTTCCTGCGCCGCCTCACCGACTGGGTCGCTGAAACCCGGGCAGGGGGCACGAGGTCGCGCTGATCAGCGCATAGACGCCCCTGATCGCCCGAGCAGAACACGGCTCAGCGTCCCATCCCGAGATGGACGTTCGAGAATCGCGGCTGCTCGGGCGGTCACCTCGGGACCCAGGTCTCTTGCGGGGTTGAAGAAGAAGCCCGGGAGACCGACCATGTCACCGCTCGATATAGTTTCCAAGGAATATAGTGCAGTGGAAGCTACTTACGGCGGGAGTACACCCATGAGCAAGGAGCAGCGCGCTCAGATCGACGCGATGATGCGACAGCCCCGGCCCGGTGGCCCCCGTTCGGTCGAGGCGATCCGAGCCGGATTCAAGGCGATGATGGCCCAGATGATCGTGCCCGGCGACATCCGCGTCACGCAGACGACGCTGGGCGCCCGGCCCGCACTGCATGTCGAGCCGGACGACGGGCGCCGCGCCGGGACGATCCTGTACTTCCACGGCGGCGGCTGGGTTTTCGGCTCTCCTGAGACGGCCCTGTCGCTGACGGGAAACCTGGTGGCCAAGACTGGCTTCGGGGCCTACTCGGTGGACTATCGGCTTGCCCCCGAGCATCCGTTCCCGGCCGCGATCGAAGACACCCTGGGCGCTTACCGCGCCCTCCTCGACAGCGGCAGAGATCCCTCGACGATCGCGTTCGTCGGCGACTCCGCGGGCGGCGGCCTCACCGTCACCACCTGCCTCGCCGCCCGCGACGCGGGTCTTCCGCTGCCCGCCGCCATCGTGGCGTTCTCTCCGGGCCTCGACGCCACCCGGACGGGCGAGAGCATGGACACCAAGGAAGGACTCGACCCGATCTTCACCCGTGAGGCGGTCGAACACACCGGGGCCATGTACCTCGCCGGAGCCGACCCGCACCAGCCCCTGCTCAGCCCGGCCGTCCTCGCCGATCTGACCGGCTTCCCCCCGATGCTGCTCCAGGTGGGCACCAATGAGATCCTGCTGGACGACTCCACGCGCCTGGCCGCGCGCGCCAGGGCGGCCGGAGTGGATGTCATCCTGGACATCACCGCCGACGTGCCGCACGTGTTCCAGTCGTTCGCCGGTGTCCTGGACGAGGCGGACGAGGCATTGGACCGCGCGGCTCTCTTCCTCGGTCAGCGCGTTCGCACCGCGGGCGCGGCGCCCACGCCGGAATAGGACCGGCCCCGCCCTGGGCCGCCGCCGCCACCGTGCGGGTCAGGTCAGGTCCGGCGCCGCCTGTTCGTGCTCGCGGGTGGGCGCCGACGCATCGTCGGGGACGGTGTACGAGGTCTTACGGCGGGTGCCGAGTGTGAGGAGCAGCGAAGCCGCTGTCAGCGCCACACCGAACCAGACGACATTCGTGACGCCCAGATGATCGGCGAACAGTCCGCCGAAAAGCGCCCCGAGGGCGATGGACGTGTTGTATGCCATGGTGTTGAGTGACATCGCGGCTTCGAAGGTGTCGGGCGCGGCGGCTTGCGTCATGTTGACCTGGGAGAGCTGGACGACGCCGAAGGAAACGCCCCACAGGATCAGCGTGATGATCGACCCCGCGTGCCCGTGGGCGATCGTGAGCAGCAACAGCAGGGACGTCACGAGTCCCGCGCAGCCGACGATGAAGCTGCCCCGCGGATTTCTGTTCACCGTGTATCCGGCGACGAAGTTCCCGGCCGCGCCTCCCGCGCCGTAGACCATCAGCGCCGCGGTGATGAAGAAGGGCGTGGCGGACGCGCTTTGCTCCAGATAGGGGCGCACGAACGTGTACGCGCCGAAATGGCCGAGCACGAAGAGTACGACGGTGAACAGCACCAGACGTAGCGGCACGTTCTTCAGCGGGAGCCCGAAGACTTCCCGCGCCGAGACCGCGTTCGTCGACGGCAGCGATGGAACGACGGCGACGACCGCGAGGAACACCAGCGCGCTGAGGCCGGCCCAGATCAGGAACGTGGTTCGCCAGCTGGTGAGGCTTTCCAGGACTGTTCCCAGTGGTATGCCCACGACCGCGGCGATCGAGATTCCGGACATCACGATCGCGGCTGCCCTGCTCGCGTGGCGTTCCCGAACAAGGCGCATCGCCATGCTCACGCCTATGGCCCAGAACACCCCGCTGGCGAAGCCCATGATGAGCCGTGTCGTCAGGACCAGCGGATAGTTCGGCGAGATGGCGGTGATCGTGTTGCCCAGGGTCAGTGTCGCCAGGAGTGTGGACAGCAGGACGCGTCGGTTGACGCGCCTGGTCCATGCCACGATGAAGGGCACGCCGAGCCCGGCTGAGACACCGTACAGAGTGACCATCAGCCCGGCGGTGCCCACGGATATGCGCAGGCTTGCGCTTATCGGAGTGAGCAGGCCGACGGGCATCAGCTCGGTCGTGAGGAAGACGAAGAGACTGGCGGTGATGGCCGCGACGCCGAGCCATGCTCTCAAGGTCGAGTGCGCGCGTGTGTCGTAGGTGACCAATTTTGTTCTTTCTGATGGTTGATCGTCCGCGAGCTCAACGGCCGCCCGCATCGACAAGGGTGCGCGACGCTCGATCGATGAGTCCAACACATACTTTTCATCGGTATCGATCGTGATTCACTATGGTCGGGTGGAGCTGCAGCAGCTGAGGTATGTCGTGGCGGTCGCGGAGACCAGGAACTTCACCCGGGCGGCCGAGCGCTGCCGTGTGGTGCAGTCGGCGCTCAGTCATCAGATCGCCGCGTTGGAGCGGGAGCTGGGCGCGCGGTTGTTCGAGCGGACCAGCCGGCGTGTACGGCTGACGCCGGCCGGAGAGGCGTTCCTCACCGCGGCCCGGGAGTGTCTGGAGGCCGCGGACCGCGCGCGGGCCGAGGTGGCGGCCGCCGCCGGGGAGATCCGCGGGCGGCTCGCCGTCGGCACCATCCCCACGGTGGCGGCCGTCGACCTGCCGGCCGCCTTGAGGGACTATCGTCGGCGCTATCCGCGGGTGCGTATCACGCTCGCCGCGGCGGGCAGTGATGAGCTGGTCGAGCGGGTCCGGCAGGGTGGCGTCGACGTCGCGTTCCTCGGCCTGCCGCCGCGTGCGGAACCCAAGGGCGTCCAGAGTCGCCGCCTCGGCGGAGGCGAGCTGGTCGCCGTGGTCGCGCCCGATTACCACCGGGTGGAGAACGAGGTGGATCTGCGGAGCCTGGCGGACGAACCGTTCATCGACTTCCGCGTCGGCGCGGCCGGTCGAGCGCAGTCGGACGAGGCCTTCGCGGCCGCGGGGGTGCGACGTGAGGTGCCTTTCGAGGTGTCGTCCGCCGAGCTCATGGTCGACCTGGTGCGGCAGGGCCTCGGCGTGGGCATGCTGCCTGCCGCGTACGCGCCGAGCTTTCCCGACCTGCGCGTCATTCGTCTTCGCGATGCTCCCATGCGGGTGGAGCACCTGATCTGGGACAACCGGCCGTCCCCGGCGGCCATGGCCTTCCTTGAGCTGATTCGCGCTGATCCCGCGGACTCCGCGTGACGGTCGTCGCCTGCGCACCCGATGGGAGTTACATGATTACAATGCAATCATGATCTTATCCTTCGACAGCGCGGCCTCCGGGGCGATGCTCACATGATCGTCGAGTACATCCGCTACCGGATCGACCAGCAGGACGCGGAAGAGTTCGAGGCCGCCTACGAACGTGCCGCGGTTCCCCTGGCGGCCGCGCCGCAGTGTGTGGACTACGAACTGTCCCGGTGCGTGGATGAGCCCGAGTGGTACATCCTGCGCATCACGTGGACCTCGGCCGATGATCACCTGCAGGGTTTCCGCGGTGGCGAGCACTTCGGGGCGTTCTTCTCCGCGATCAAACCCTACGTCCGGCAGATCGAGGAGATGCGGCACTACGAGCGCACCGCCGTGCGCGGCACCGGCTCCTCGGTCCCGAGCCTGTACGACTGGGCGGGTGGCACCGAGGCGTTCGAGCGGCTCACCGAGACGTTCTACGAGCAGGTTCTCAAGGACGATCTGATCGGTCCCCTCTTCGCCCACATGGACCCGGGACACCCCAAGTACGTCGCGATGTGGCTGTCGGAGGTCTTCGGCGGGCCGTCCCGCTACACCGACGAGCGGGGCGGCTACCACCACATGCTGGTCCAGCACCTCGGCAAGGCCATCACCGAACCTCAGCGCCGCCGATGGGTGAATCTCCTCATGGACGCGGCCGACGTTGTCGGTCTGCCGGCGGACCCCGAGTTCCGCGCCGCCTTCGCGAGCTACATCGAGTGGGGCACCCGCCTCGCGTTCGCCAACTCCCAGCCCGGCGCCCGCCCTCCGCAGCAGGCTCCCGTTCCCCGCTGGGGCTGGGGTGTGGCCCCGCCCTACTCCCCCACGTCGTGATCCGACGAGGCCGGCGGGGGTCGTCGATCCCCGCCGGGGCGGTGTCGGACATCGACGCGGTGGGTCACGTGAGCGGCACGCCGAGCTGGGCCAGCAGCTCCAGCTGGTCGAAGTAGAGGCGCAGGCTGACGATCAGCCCGTTCTCGATGGCGCAGACATAGCAGCAGCGGAGATTCAGCGGACGGCCTGTCGGCGGGACGACCCTGCCGCCCGGTCCCAGGTAACGCCCCTTGTGGGTGCCGATGAGCACCAGCTCGTCGACCGTCATGTCGTCGACGTCGAACGACTCCAGGACCACCGTGTGCACGTCCGGGAAGGCCGCCCAGAACTCCTCCAGGTAGGAGCCCAGTTCCTCACGGCCCTCGGCCATGCCTTCCGGGGTGAGGAACGCCCCGTCAGGGCTGACCGTGCCGAGCAGCGCGTCGATGTCGTGCGCATTGAACGCGGCGTTGTACCTGTCTCGCACCCGGCGGGCTTCGCCCACGATGTCGATCCTCCCCTATCGATGGATGCCCTCGGAAGGGGCGTTTTCGTCTCGTACGGTGAAGCCGCCCTGGTCGTCGAAGGTCACCGTGTGGATCGCGTCGAATCCGTCCGACGGGCGTGGGCGGCGGAGGCGTTTCACCGTGGCGTGGACGCCGACCTCGGGCACCCGCGCGCGGCCGGGTCGCCGCGCGTTGCGGTCCAGGGACGCGGTGAGGTCGGGAGGGAACCAGTAGGCCACGACCCGGGCGCCGTGTTCTTTCGCCGCGACGATGAGCGGGCCCCACTCCTCCGGGGAGGGATTGGTGTTGTCCACGGCCACGTTCCGCCCCTCCTCCAGTGTCTCGGCGATGACCCGGAGTTGGCGTCGCTGCCGGTGGCGGGCGTTCGGCCAGTTGTCCTTGCTGACGTGGGCGTGCGTCGCCGCCAGGCGCTGCCGGTAGAAGGTGGTCTTGCCGGACGCCTGCAGCCCGATGAGGACGGCGACCTCCCGGCTCGTCATGGCCGCGACTTCCACGCCGGGGTCATACCTCATCCTCCCCCGGTGAGGTCCCGGTTGGGGCAGGGGGCCGCGCTCTGGTCCGGCACGTCCGTCCGGGGGCGGGTGATCGGCCACTTCGGGAGTGTCGCCGCCGCTCCCCTGGCCGTGCAACGGCATTCCCCGCGCCGGGTCTCGTACGATCACGGCATGTCGGATGGGCCGCTCCCCCATGCCAGGGAAGACTTCGATGTCGCCGCGTATGTGCGGCGTGTCAGGGGTGGTCCCTGTTTCGTCTGCGCGGTGGTGGCGGGCGACCCCGCGTACGTCTTCGAACAGGTCGTGTTCGAAGACGATCTTCACATCGCGTTTCTCGACCGTTACCCCACGTTGCCGGGGAAGGTCCTGGTGGCGCCGAAGGCCCACGTCGAGCATGTGGTTCGCGACCTGGACGAGGAGGCGTACGTGCGGCTGATGCGGACGGTGCGCCGGGTCGCCCTGGCGGTCGAGGCGGTCGTCCCCTCGGAGCGTACGTATCTGCTGTCACTGGGCAGCGGGCAGGGCAACGCCCACCTGCACTGGCACATCGCGCCGCTGCCGCCCGGGACTCCGTACGAGCGGCAGCAGTTCCACGCGCTGATGACGGAGAACGGGGTGATCCCGTGGTCGCCGCGGCAGGCGGCCGACCTCGCGGAGAGGCTGCGCGCGGCGCTCGCCGGTCCGGCCGCAACGCGTTTGCCCGAGGGGCGCGAGGAGGAGCTGACCGGGGGTGGGGTCAACCGTATCGTGCGGGTCGGGGGCACGGTGCGCCGGCCGGCCCGCCGGTGGACGCCGGCGGTGCACGCTCTGCTGGACCATTTGGCGGCGGCCGGGTTCGGCGGCGCGCCGAGAGCTCACGGGTGCGACGGCGAGGGCCGGGAGGTGCTGGATTTCCTCCCGGGTGTGGTGCCGAACTATCCCCTGCCTGCGTACGCGATGACGGATGAGGCGCTGGCCAAGGTCGGGGCGTTGCTGCGGGACTATCACGACGCGACGGTGGGTTTCGCGCCTCCGGAGGGTGGCGAGTGGTACTTTCCGCCGCGGGTTCCGGCCGAGGTGGTCTGCCATGGTGACGTGGCGCCGTACAACTGCGTGTTCCGGGAGGGGCGGCCGGTGGCGTTCATCGACTTCGACACCGCGCATCCGGGGCCGCGGGTGTGGGATGTGGCCTATGCCGCCTACCGGTTTGTGCCGTTGCATGATCCCGGCCGTGACGAGAGCGCTCCGGGGGTGGAGGAGCAGGCGCGGCGGCTGCGTGTGTTCGCCGATGCCTACCGGCTTGGAGTGAAGGACCGGGAGGCGCTGACGCGGACCGCGCGGGCGCGGCTGGAGCATCTGGTCGCCCACATGCGTGCGGAGGCGGCGGCGGGTCACGAGGCGTTCGCCGCTCATGTCGCGGAGGGGCACGATCTGCTGTATCTCACCGACAGTGCGCATATCGCGCGTCATGAGGTGCTGTTCCTGGCGGCGCTTTCGTCGGAGGGGCAGGGCGGCAGGGTGGGGATGTCGGCGGGGTAGAGCGACAGCAGCAGCCCGTACGGCTCGCCGCCGGGGGGCGGGGTACGGCCGGGAGGGGGCAGGAGGTCGCGGAGACGGGCGATGAGCGCGTGGACTTCCTGCGGGGTGAGCCAGAGGTGGTTCAGCAGGGTGTGCTCGGCCTGTCCGGGCCGGGCGGGCAGCATCTCGGCGAGGGCGGCCCTGACGAGGAAGTCGGGGCCGGCCGCGGCCTCCTCGTGCAGCCGGAAGCCCCGGCTGACCAGGGCGAGGGTCTGTTCGGTGCCGCCGCGTACGTGCCGGGTGGCGGCGAGGCGGACGATGCCGGCTTCGCGCAGGACGCGGACGTGGTAGCCGATGGTGCCCTTGGCGGCCCGCAGTGCCGCGGCCAGTTCCCCGAGCGTCGCGGGGCGCTGGCGGAGCAGGTTGACGATGCGGTGACGGACGGGGTGGCCGAGAGCCTTGAACTGGGCGGGGGTACGTAGCTCCAAGAGGTCGGGCTCGTGCGGGGGTGTGGCGGAGTGCTCCCCCGTCGTCGTCTCGTCGTTCACGGGGGAAAGTGTCGAGGATCGTCGATGCTTTGACAAACGGGCGGGCGGGCCAGCAGAATCGCCGGGCCGGAAGCGTCGAAAAGTCTCGACGCTTGATGTGTCAGATGGAGGAAGCCGATGCCTCATTCGACGGCGTACGTCGTCACCGACAGGCCCGAGCGCTACATCAAGCAGCTCGTGTCGCACATGGGCCACAAGGTGGAGACCGTGCTCGGCGGCGACGGCCGGGCGGTGATCGAGCTGCGGTCCGGGCGTTGCGTGCTGCGGCCGTACGGCGGCGGGTTCGAGATGATCGCGACCGCGGCTGTCGAGGAGGCGCTGCTCGGCGTGCGGGACGTGGTCACCCGTCACCTGCTGCGGTTCGCCACCCAGGAGGAGCTCGTGGTCGACTGGTCGCCGCCGGTCGGGGGTGACGCGGCGTGGGCCCTGTCCCCCGTCGTGGACGACTACCTGCTCACGCACTGCTCTCCTGTGGACGAGGTGCTGCGGGATCTGGTGGTCAGGACTCGGGAGGAGACGGGCGGCGCGGCCGGGATGCAGGTCTCGCACGACGAGGGCGCCTTGCTGACGATGCTGGCGCGGATGTCGGGCGCCCGCCTGGCCGTGGAGGTGGGGGTGTTCACCGGCTACTCCTCGATCTGCATCGCGCGGGGGCTGCCGCCGGACGGGCGGCTGCTGGCGTGCGACGTGAGCACGGAGTGGACGTCGATCGCCAGGAACTACTGGGAGCGCGCGGGGGTGGCCGACCGTATCGACCTGCGGATCGGGCCGGCGCTGGAGACGCTGCGCGCGCTTCCGGCCGAGCCGGTCGTCGGTTTCGCCTTCATCGACGCCGACAAGGTGAGCTACCCGGATTACTACGAGGAGGTGGTGACGCGGCTGAGTCCCGGCGGCCTGGTCGTGCTCGACAACGTGTTCCAGGGCGGGCGCGTGTTCGACCCGGCCTTCCAGGGGGACGCGCAGGTGGCCGTACGCCGCCTGAACGACACGATCGCACAGGACAGCCGGGTCGAGTCGGTGATGCTGCCGGTGCGCGACGGCGTCACGATCGCCCGGCGGGTCGGCTGACCCGCAGGGAGGCCGGGATCGGGCGTGGCGTACCCCGATGCCGGCCTCCCCGGCGGGCGCGGGCGTCGACCGGCCGCGCAGGCGTGCTCAGGCCAGGGCGAGGAGGCTGACGGCGACGGCGGCGGCGCCCAGGCCGACGAGCTGGCCGCGGTGGATACGCTCGGCGAGCACGCCGCGGGCGAGCAGGACCGTGCCCGCCGGGTAGAGGGCGGTGACGACGGTGACGACGGCGAGGTCCCCGGTGCGGGCGGCGAGCAGGAACAGCAGGTTCGCCACCGAGTCCAGCACACCCGCGGCCACCGACATCGCGTACGCGGGCCGTTCGCCGCCCAGCTTGCGGCGCATCAGCCCCGCCGCGGCCAGGGTGACGGCCGAGGAGACCGCCCGGCCCACGATCAGCGGAGCCACGCCACTGCCGGACGGCGTCTGGTGCAAGAAGATCAGCTGAAGGGCGATGGCGGCGCCCGCGCCGAACGCCGGCAGCAGCGCGGTACGCGAGGGGCGCGCCATGTCCGCGCCGTGTCCGCGCCGTGTCCGGCGCTGACCAGCACCACCGCCACCAGCGCGAGCGGCAGACCTGCCAGCCCGGCGGCGGCCAGGTGCTCGCCCTGCAGCAGGCCGGCGCCGACGGGCAGCATGGCCGACACCAGCGCGGTCACGGGCGACAGCACGTTCATCGGACCGATCGCCAGGGTGCGGTAGAGCAGGGCGAACGCGGCCGCCGAGGCGACCCCCGACGCGGCACCCCAGCCGAGGGCCGCGGCGCTGAACGAGGCGCCGAGCAACGGCCACAGCAGCAGTTCGACCGCGAGACTGGCCGGGGCTGCGATCACCACGGTGCGCAGCACATGAGCCTTACGGGCGCCAAGACCGCCGAGGAAATCGGCGCACCCGTACGCTGCAGGGACCGCCCGAAGGTCGCGTCCGCGTCGTGGCCGCCGACGCCGTGGCACCTCTGTGGACCGGAGAACGGGGCGGCGAGGCGCGGCTCATGCTGACGACCTCAGGCCCGGCCCCCGTCGAGGTGTGGCGCTGGCGGCTGGAACCGGGCGAGGAATACCGCAGCCACCCCCATCAGGCCGGAGTCGTGGAAACCGTCAGCGTCACCTCCGGCCGGATGACCCTGGTCGTCGACGGCGCGGAGCACGTCGTCGAAGCCGGGCAGACCGCCACGTGCGACGCCGACGCCCCGCACGTCTACCGCGCCTCGGGCACCGGAACCTGCAGCCTGATCATGACCGTCCACCTGCCTCCCGGCCCCGCCTGACGCACCGGCCAGGAGCCGGAGGGGCTGACTGTTCCTTGGGGCGGGGCTTACGATCACCGCATGCCTAACATCGGTCCGTTCGAGCTGTCGGTCCTCGCCGTCATCGTGATCGCGCTTCTCGGTGTGGGGCTCGCCGCCGTGCGGGCCGGTGCCCGACCCGCCGGGCCGCTGGCGTGGCGCAGCCCCGGCCTGCTGCCGCCGGTCTCGGCCGACCTGCAGCACCGGGTGCGGGAGCTGTACGCCGACAACAAGAAGATCGAAGCGATCAAGCTGATCCGCGAGCAGACCGGGCTTGGCCTGAAAGAGGCCAAGGACCTGGCCGAGGCCCTGGCCTCCGGGCGGCCGCTGCCGGTGGCCCCGGGTCACGCGCGGCCCGACCTGGCGTCGCGGGTGCGGGAGCTGAAGGCGGCCGGACGCGGCGAGCAGGCGGTGTTCCTGGTGCGCGGCGAGACGGGCATGGGCCAGTCGGAGGCCGAGCGGTTCGTCGACGCGATCGACGCCGTCGACGCGGAGGGCGGCGAGGGGTAGGAGACCGCCGCCGCGGCGTTTGCTGTCGGTGCGGCTCGGTACGGTGTCGATCATGCTGCCCGTACAGGTGAACAGGCTGACCGTGCAGGAGGCCGGGGACCGCTATGTGGAGCTGGTCCGGGCCAAGACGGTGACCGGTGCGCTGTCGCCCGCCACGGCCGAGGTCTACGCGCGGGACGTGGCCACGTTCGTACGGCTTGCCGGGCCGGACCGGGTGCTGGACGACCTGACCGGTGAGGACGTGGACGCGGTGCTGCTGGCCTTCGCGCGCAAGCCGGACGAGCGCAGGAAGAGCGACGGCCAGGGGAAGAGCACGGGGAAGAGCACGGGAAAGGACACCGGGCAGAGCGCGGCGTCGCAGGCGAGGTTCCGCCGGTCGGTGTCGGCGTTGTTCCGGCACGCCACGTCGGCGGGCTGGGTGCATCTGGATCCGATGGCGGCCTCGTCGGTGCGGGCGCGGGAGCGGGGCGGGCTGCGGCCGGAGCGCCGGGCGCTGACACGGGAGCAGGCCGAGGGCCTGATCGAGGCGGCGGGCTCCCCCGCCGCGCCGCCCGCGGAGGCGACCGGTTCCGGCGCGGGGCGCCGCAGGCGGGCCGACCAGCGGACGGACGTGCGTGACGCGCTGGTGGTGCTGCTGCTGACCACGCTGGGCCCGCGGGTGTCGGAGCTGGTGCGGGCCAACGTGGAGGACTTCTACACCAACGACGGGGTGCGTTATTGGCGGATCTTCGGCAAGGGCGGGCGCACCCGTGACGTTCCGCTGCCCGATGCCGTCGCGGCGGCGCTCGACGCGTACCTGGGGGTGCGGGCGGGCGGGGACGGCGAGAAGGCGCTGTTGCTGTCGTGGCGGGGCAGGCGGCTGGCGCGGGGCGATGTGCAGGCGGTCATCGACCGGGTGCAGCGGCAGGTGGATCCCGGGCGGCGCCGGGCGGTGACCCCGCACGGGTTACGGCACACGACGGCGACGCACCTGCTGGCGGACGGCACCGACATGGACGCGGTGCGGCGGGTGCTGGGCCACAGCGATCTGTCGACGCTCGGCCGCTACCGGGACGACCTGCCCGGGGAGCTGGAGGTGGCGATGGGGTCGCATCCGCTGCTACGCCGCCGGCGCGGCCAGGCCGGGCGGAACGACCAGGCCGGGCCGGACTCCTGACGGAGGGTGTTCAGGCGCTGCGCACGGGTTGCCGCAGGATGGTGCGGATGGCCGTGGGGTCGGTCTCCTGGACTCCGCTCAGGTAGATCTCGTGGTGGAGGCCGGCCGGGACGAGGCCGTGGGCGCGCATGAACTCGTCCATGAGCGCGAGCGACTTGGGTTCCTCGGCGAAGGAGCCGTGGTGGGTCATCTGGACGCACCGCCCGTCGGTGAAGGTGACGAGCTGGACGGCGTCGATGCCAGGGGCGGGGCGGGCGGCCTCACGGGCCTGTTCGGCGAGGGCGGGGTCGAGAGCGGCGGGCAGGCGGAGGAACAGGTGCCAGTGCCATTCGTCCCTGGGAACGTCGAGGGGAGGGCGGGTGGTGTCCTCAACCCACCAGCGGCCTTCGAGCACGGGCATGGGCAGTCCCCCGGCGAGGCCGGTGAGGGGTCCCGCGACGGTGTACAGGGCGGTGATCGCGGCGAGGTGCGCGGGCCCGCCGGGTGCGCCGCGTCCGGTGACGCCGAGTCCCGTGACGGGGCCGAACTCGGCGAGTTCGGGGGTGTCGGCGGCGGAATACCAGTTCATTCTTCGTCCTCCAGTCGGATCATCAGGTGGGTGACCAGCCGCTCGGGCGGGGTGGTCGCGGGGTCGGATACGTATGCCTCGCGGAGGGGGCCGGTGGGGGCGTGCCCGCGTTCCGCGCACCAGGTGAGCAGAGCGTGGGCGGTCAGCGAGATCTGGTCGTAGGGGCCGACGTGGGCGGCGGTGGCGAACGTCCCGCCGGGCAGGATCTCGGGGTCGGCGCCGGGCACCCGCGGCAGGCCGGTGCCGGTGAGGGCGACGGCGACGAGGATCGACTCGCCGTAGTCGAGCGGGAACAGTCCGACGAGGGCGGGTGCGGGTGGCTCGGCGGCCATCAGCCGGGCGACGCAGGCGGAGGTGGCACGGCCGATGTCCTCGGGGGTGGCCGCCAGGTCGCGGACGACGATCGCGGGGCGCGGGGGTTCGGTGACGATGGTGACCTCGGCGCCGGGCAGGCCCGTGGTGAGGATGTGTTCGAGGCTCTTGAGGGTGCGCCTGCGCCGGGCGAGTTCGGCCTCCAGGTCGTCCCTGACCCGCGCGAGCGCGGCAGCCGCGGAGTCCCGTCCCCGGGCGTCCTCTCCCTCGCCGGCGTGGGACAGCACCTCCGCGACGACGGGCAGCGGGACGTCAAGGGAGCGCAGCAGGCCGATGACGAGCGCGTCGCGGGCCTGGGCGGTCCGGTAGTAGCGGTAGCCGCTGGCGGGGTCGATCCAGGCGGGTTCGAGCAGGCCGAGTGTGGCGTAGTGGCGCAGTTGCTTGACGCTGAGCCGGGCGAGGCGGGCGAACTGCCCGATCGACAGGAGGTCGTCGTTCACGTGCCCCAGCATGGCCTCTCCCCCAGTGGGAGAGTCCACCGCGGGATTTCTTGGAAAGATGTCGCGCGGGGTGTCGAGAACGCGGTGCCGGCTCCGTCCCAGGGGCGGGAGCGGCGACGACGGGCCGCGTGAGGAAGAAGGAGAACCACCGTGAAGTACCTGCTGCTGAAGCACTACCGAGGTGGCCCGGCCCACTTCGTCGACTACGGGTCGATGGACCAGTGGACGCCGGAGGAGGTCGACGCGCACATCCAGTACATGCGCGACTTCGCGGCCCGCCTGGAGGAGACGGGTGAGTACGTCGGCGAACAGGCGCTGGCACCCGAGGGCACGTTCGTGCGGTATGACGGCGAGGGGCGCCCGCCGGTGACCGACGGTCCGTTCGCCGAGACCAAGGACCTCATCGCCGGCTGGATGATCATCGACGTGGAGTCCTGGGATCGCGCGGTCGAGCTGGCCGGGGAGCTGTCCGCCGCTCCAGGGCCCCGCGGCGAGCCGATCCACGAGTGGCTCGAGGTCCGGCCGTTCCTCACCGAGCCGCCCACGGTGACGGAGTGACGGGTGACGCGGTGAACGAGTCGTTGCTGCGGGAGCTCGTACCCGCGGTGATCGGCATCCTCGTCCGGCGCGGGGCCGATTTCGCCTCGGCCGAGGACGCCGTGCAGGAGGCCCTGATCCGGGCGCTGGACACCTGGCCCGGCGATCCACCGCGCGATCCGAAGGCCTGGCTCGTCGCGGCCGCCTGGCGCAGGTTCCTCGACGCCGCCCGTGCCGAGGCGTCGCGGCGGGGGCGGGAACTGACCGTGGAGGCCGAGCCTCCCGCCGGTCCCGCGCCCGCCACCGACGACACGCTGCGGCTGTACTTCCTGTGCGCGCACCCCACCCTGCCGCAGAGCTCGGCCGTCGCGCTGACGCTGCGCGCGGTCGGCGGCCTGACCACGCGGCAGATCGCGACGGCCCACCTCGTCCCCGAGGCGACCATGGCGCAGCGGATCAGCCGGGCCAAGCGGCGGATCGCGGGGCTGCCGCTCGACCAGCCCGGCGATCTCGGGACGGTGCTGCGGGTGCTCTACCTCGTCTTCAACGAGGGGTATGGAGGAGACGTCGACCTGGCGGCCGAGGCGATCCGCCTGACCCGCCAGCTCGTCGCCTTGACCGACGAACCCGAGGTCGCCGGGCTGCTCGCGCTCATGCTGCTGCACCACGCGCGCCGCGCGTCTCGCACCGGCCCTGGGGGTCGCCTGGTGCCGCTCGCCGAGCAGGACCGGTCGCGCTGGGACACCGGCCTGATCGCCGAGGGGGTGACGATCCTGCAGGGCGCGCTGGCCCGCGACCGGCTGGGCGAATACCAGGCGCAGGCCGCGATCGCCGCCCTGCACGCCGACGCCCGCAGCGCCTGCGAGACGGACTGGGTGCAGATCGTGGAGTGGTACGACGAACTGCTGCTCCTCACCGGCAGCCCGGTGGTGCGGCTCAACCGCGCGGTGGCGGTCGGCGAGGCCGACGGACCGCAGGCCGGCCTGGCGGCGCTGGCCGGTGTGGACCCCGGCCTGCCCCGCTACGCCGCCGTGACGGCGTACCTGCACGAACGCGCCGGCGACCTCCAGCGCGCCGCCGAGCTGTACGCCGAGGCCGCCCGCGCCGCCACCAGCGTGCCCGAACGCGACCACCTCACCCGAGAGGCCGCACGGGTGCGGCAACTGCCGCATCGGTGAGAACGGACGGAACGCCCGGCCCCCGGCGGCCGGGTGTTCACACGCCGATATCGGCCGTGGGCTGCTCGGCTTGACCCTCACGTCGCGGGAGGCCGCAGGCTTGGACCCCGGAAGGGAGGAGAGCCCATGGGCTACTCGGTCGGCCAGGTCGCCCGCTTCGCGGGGATCACGGTGCGCACGCTGCACCATTACGACGAGATCGGGCTGCTGCGGCCCAGCGAGCGGTCGGCTGCCGGATACCGGCGCTACAGCGATCGGGACCTCGACCGGCTGCAGCAGGTGCTGTTCTACCGGGAGCTCGGGTTCTCCCTGGAGGAGATCGCCGTCATCCTCGACGATCCGGGCGAGGACCCGGTGACCCACCTGCGCCGCCAGCACGAGTTGCTGCGGCGCAGGATCGGGCGGCTGGAGGCGATGGCGGCGGCGGTCGAACGTGCGATGGAGGCGAGGAAGATGGGGTTTTCCCTCACGCCGCAGGAGCGGTTCGAGGTCTTCGGCGACTTCGATCCCGAGCAGTACGCCGAGGAGACGGAGGAACGCTGGGGCGGCACCGACGCGTTCGAGCAGAGCCGCCGCCGGTCGGCCCGCTACACCAGGGACGACTGGCGGGCCATCACGGCGGAGGCCGGCGAGGTGCTGCAGGCGTTCGCGGCGGCTTTCGCCGAGGGGGCGCCCGCGGACGGCGAGCGGGCGATGGGCGTGGCCGAACGGCACCGCGCGCACATCACCCGCTGGTTCTACGACTGCACCTACGAGATCCACAAGGGTCTCGGGGAGATGTACGTGACCGATCCGCGCTTCGCGGCGAACTACGAGCGGGTCGCCGAGGGGCTGAGCCGCTATGTCCGCGACGCGGTCCACGCCAACGCGGCGCGGCACGCCTGACCCCGGGTGGTGGCCCACTCAGGACGGTCCACCCAGGGGTCCAGGGCATCCAGGCGGTCCGGGGGTCCGGGGGTCCGGGCGGTCACAGTACGGCGGCGAGCGAGCCCGTCATCAGGCGGCGCCATCCGCCGTCCATGATGGAGCGGGCGCGCCGCTGCATCTCGTTGCCGGGGTCGAAGCCCTCGTGGGTGAGGAACAGCCGGGTGCCCCGGCCTTCGGGTTCGAGCGTCCAGGTGATCGTCCAGTCGGCGCCGCTGGGGCTGGCGGGATCGGCGTCGCGCCAGCCCAGGCGGAGCATGCGCTCGGGCTCGAAGGCCAGCACCTGGGCCTGGACGGTGCCGGAGAACCCGGTGCCGGGCATGGCCGTCCCGCCCATCGTGTAGCGGTGTCCCACGCTGAGGCGGAAGTCGCCCGGCATGAACCACCGAGCGAGCAGGTCCGGGTCGGTCAGGGCCTGCCACACGCGGGCGGGCGGGTGCGCCAGGTATTCGTCCAGGCGCAGCACGGTCGGGTCGTCGGCGTCGTTCATGGTCTCTCCTCGTCCTGGTCCGTCCGGGGGCCGCTGCCGCTGTCGTCCGGGCGGCCGCCGGCGCCGGATTCGTCTGTGGTTTCGGTCTCTGTGGTTTCGGTGTCGTCGAGCAGGTGGCGCAGGGCGGACAGCCTGTCGCGCCAGAACCGCTCGTAGGGGTCCAGCCAGTCGCGGACCCGGACCAGCGGGACGGGCTCCAGACGGTAGAGCCGGCGCCTGCCGTCCCTGCGTTCGCTGACCAGGCCCGCCTCACGCAGCACCCGCAGGTGCTCGGAGAAGCTGGGCCGGGCCATGGAGAAGCAGGAGGCCAGCTCCTGCACGGACTGGGGGCCGCGCTCGCGGAGCAGGCGCAGCACCTCGCGCCGCACCGGGCTGGCGAGCGCGGCGAAGATCTCGTCTTCCGCCGGTGACGACTGCCGTACGGCGGTGGGGGTGACGTCCACGACCCCATAATAGGTAGGAAATTTCCTACCTGTCATCTCCGGTGGCTTCACAGTCAGGAAACGCGCTGGAAACACGCCCCAGTCAAGATGGGGACTCGTGATCAGGGCCATTCTGTTCGACCTCGACGAGACCCTTTTCGATCATCGCCGGGCGGTCGCGCACGCCGCGACCCGCTGGACCGAGTCGGTCTGCCCCGGTCACGAGCTGCTGCCGGAGACGCCGGCGCTGTGGCTCGATCTGGAGGACAAGCACGTCCCCGCGTGGCAGGCCGGGGAGTGCTCGTTCGCCGAGCAGCGGCGCCGGCGGCTGCGCGAGTTCTGCCGGCGGCTCGGGCTGCCCGAGCCGTCCGACCCGGACGCGGCCTTCGCCGGCTTCCTGACCCACTACGAGTCGGCCTGGGCCGCCTTCACCGACGTGCCCGAGACACTGGACGCGCTGGCGGCCCTCGACGACGCCCCCGCGCTGGGCGTGCTCACCAACGGTGTGGCCGTGCAGCAGGAGGCCAAACTGCGCCGCATCGGGCTGATGGACCGCATGGAGGTGGTGCTGACGCCCGACACGCTCGGCGCGTTCAAGCCCTCCCCGCGGTGCTATCACGAGGCGGCGGCGAAGCTCGGCCTGCGCCCACAGGAGGTGCTCATGGTCGGCGACAACCTCCTGCTCGACGCGGTCGCCCCCACCCGGGCGGGGATGCACGGGGTGTGGCTCGACCGCTACCGCGCCGAGCCCGGCACCTCCTCCCCCGCAGTGACGAGGATCACCACGCTGCGCGATCTGCCCGATGCGCTGGCCGCGCTGAGTCCGCGCCTGCTCGGCCCGTCGCGCGCCGCCTGAACCGCGAAAGGCTCAGCTGCGCAGGCCGGTGGCGGCGACGCGGCGGCGGGCGAAGCCGAGCCGTTCGTAGACGACGACGGCCGCCCGGTTCCAGTCGTCCACCATCAGCGCCGCGCGCCCGTGCTCCGCGAGCAGCGCCGACGCCACGAACCTGCACACCCGCTCCCCCAGCCCGCGTCCCCGCGCCGGTGCGGCGGTCGCGACGCCGGCCAGCAGGCCCACCGTCGGCGCGGACCACGCGTCGGCCGCGACCGTCAGCAGAGCGCCCGAGCCGTCCCGGACGCCGGCCCAGCGGCGTACGCGCGGCAGGCCCGGCACGGCGTAGGAGTCGGGGTTGGCGGTGGCGAGCAGCGCCGCCACCTCCGGGACGGCGGAGTCCGCCAGCCAGGAGGCCGCCCCCTCCCGGCCGCTCGCCTGGTGACGGGGCGGGGCGAGCTTCTCGGTGCCCATCCAGGAGAAGCGGACCGCCGGCTCCAGCTCCGGCACGGCCTCGACGACCTGTTCGATCAGCGCGGCGTCGCCGAGGGGCCGGTACGACGGCCCGGCCTCGGCCAGGGCGTGCCGCACAAGCGGGACGGCCTGGGCGGCGGCCGTGCCCCGCACGACCAGGCGGTCGCGCCGGGACGCCTCGGGGCTGGCCACCGCCACCGCGTCCCCGTACGCCCAGGCGCGCACGCCGGGCCGCATGCCCTGCGCCGCCCACACGACGAGGTCGTCGTCGCCCGAGGCGGCGACGACCTCGGCCTCGCTCACCAGTTCACGCACGCGTGTCCCTAAAGGATCGAGCCCGGGACGTAGGCGGCGTCATCGGGATGGCGCGCGGTGATCTCGCCGACCCGCGCGGTCACGGCCGCCACCTGACCGGCGGCCGCACCCGCGAAGGAGGCCCGGTCGGCCAGCAGCGCGTCGAGCTCGGCCCGGCCGAGCGGGAAACGCTCGTCGGCGGCCAGACGGTCGAGCAGCTCGTTGCCCACGCCGCGCGATCGCATGGCCAGCGCCGAGGCGACCGCGTGCTCCTTGATGATCTCGTGGGCGGTCTCGCGGCCGACCCCGGCCCGCACGGCCGCCATGAGCATCTTGGTCGTGGCGAGGAACGGCAGGTAGCGGCCCAGCTCGGCCTCGATGACCGCCGGGAACGCGCCGAACTCGTCCAGCACGGTCAGCATGGTCTCCACCAGGCCGTCGAAGGCGAAGAACGCGTCGGGCAGGGCGACCCGGCGGACGACCGAGCAGGACACGTCGCCCTCGTTCCACTGGTCGCCGGCGAGCTCCCCGGCCATCGAGGAGTACCCGCGCAGGATCACGGTGAGGCCGTTGACGCGCTCGCAGGAACGGGTGTTCATCTTGTGCGGCATCGCCGACGAGCCGACCTGGCCTTCCTTGAAGCCCTCGGTGACCAGCTCGTGCCCGGCCATCAGGCGGATGGTCTTGGCCAGGGAGGACGGCGCGGCGGCCAGCTGCACCAGCGCGGTCAGCACGTCGTAGTCCAGCGAGCGGGGGTAGACCTGGCCGACACTGGTGAAGCGGCGGGCGAACCCCAGGTGCGCGGCGACGCGGTCCTCCAGCGCGGCCAGCCGCTCCTCGCCGCCGAGCAGGTCGAGCATGTCCTGCGCGGTGCCGACCGGGCCCTTGATCCCGCGCAGCGGGTAGCGCTCCAGCAGGTCCTCCAGCCGCTCGTAGGCCACCAGCAGCTCGTCGGCGGCGGTCGCGAAGCGCTTGCCGAGCGTGGTCGCCTGCGCGGCGACGTTGTGCGAGCGCCCCGCCATGACGGTCGAGGCGTGCTCGGCGGCCAGGCGGCCCAGGCGGGCCAGCAGCGCCACGACCCTGCCGCGCACCAGCAGCAGGCTGTCGCGGATCTGCAACTGCTCGACGTTCTCGGTCAGGTCGCGGGAGGTCATGCCCTTGTGGACGTGCTCGTGCCCGGCCAGGGCGTTGAACTCCTCGATGCGGGCCTTCACGTCGTGCCGCGTGACCTTCTCCCGCTCGGCGATGGAGGCCAGGTCGACCTGCTCGGCCACCTTCTCGTAGTCGGCGATCGCCTGCTCGGGCACCTCGATCCCGAGGTCGGCCTGGGCCCTGAGCACGGCGAGCCAGAGCCTGCGTTCCAGCACCACCTTGTGCTCGGGAGACCACAGACGGGCCAGCTCCGGCGAAGCGTAACGGGCGGCCAGGACATTCGGGATACGCGGCTTGGCATTCACGTTGGCCCAGTCTATTGAGCCCGTTCCTTCCGGCTGTCCGCAGGTGCCGGACACGCACCGGGCGGCTTCACGCCACAGGCTCGGCCGCCCGCGATTCCCGAGCGCCCCGGCCGCGCAGGCGGTCCATCTCACGCCACTGCGGCAGCAGCGCGGCCAGGTTGGTGGTCAGGAAGTACGCCGCGCCGGCCGTCAGCAACACCGGTGCGAGCCCGGACCACGCCACCGCGGCCCCGGCGATCAGCCCGCCCAGAGGGATGCCCGCCCACGCCATCGAGTCGCCGAGGGCGTTGACCCGGCCGCGCAGGCCGTGCGGCACCCGCTCGAAGGCGATCGCCCCGAGGATCGGGTTGAGGAAGCCTCCACCGGCCCCGCTCACCGCGAAGACCGCCAGCGCCGCCCACATCGGCGGGTCGGCGGCCAGCACCAGGAACCGCGGCGCCCCGGCCAGCAGGAACCCGGCGAAGAACACCACCCGGCGCGGCATCCTGTGCGCGACGGCCGCGGCGACCAGGCTTCCCGCGACCGCCGTGGCGCTCCACACGCCGTTGCTCAATCCGATCGCGGTCGGGCCGTTGCCGGATCGCTCGGCCCACACGGGCAGCAGGACGGTGTTGAACGCCGCGTCCAGCAGGTTGGTGATCCCGACCATGACGATGATGGTGAGCAGCAGCGGTTCGCCGCGCAGGAAGGCGAAGCCCTCGCCGAACCGCCGCCAGTAGCCGGAAGCGGCCGGGGCTTCGACCGCCGGGTGACCCATGCCGCGCGGCAGGGCCAGCGAGATGATCAGCGACCCGAGGGCAAAGCACGCGGCGTTGAGCACGAGACCGGTCAGCGGGCCCAGCAACGCCACCAGGAGGCCGCCGACCGCCGGACCGACGGTCGAGGCCAGCCGCTCGGTCACGCCGGACAGGCCGGTGGCCCGCTCCAGCGGCACGCCGGCACGCTCGGCCGCCTCCGGGACCATCACCTCCTTGGCCAGGTCGCCGGGGCCGCGTACGGCGCCGATCACCGCGACCAGGGCCAGCAGCACGGGGAAGGACAGCAGGCCCACGGCGTGCAGCAGGGGAATCGCGCCGGCCGCGGCCGCGCTGACCGCATCGGTCCTCCAGGAGACGACCCGCGGGCCCGCCCGGTCCACCAGCGGCCCGGTCAGCGCCTTGACCACCACGTACGGAGTCATCTGGCAGAAGGCCACCAGCCCGGTCTGGGTGGCGCTGCCGGTCGTGACCAGCACGAACCACGGCAGCGCGATGGCCGACACCCGGGTGCCGGTCAACGCGACCGCCATCGCCGCGAGCAGCCCGCCCAGCGGCCGCAGCCTGCGCGCGCGGGAAGAACCGCCGGTGGACGCGTCCTCTTCCGTCATCGGGCGTCGTCTTCCTGAGCGGTGGGCGCGTCCAGCTCGGGCAGGATGTGCACGATCACCGACACCCGCTCGGCGTCGTCCGGGGCGCCGGCCGCCTCCGGGCTGTCCCTGCGGTATCGCGTCACGACCGCCCACAGCTCCTCCCGCAGGGCGGTGGCCTCCTGCGGGGTCAGCCGCAGCGCCCAGTCGCTCATGTCGGCCGCGTGCCGCCATGCGCGCGGCATCGTCTGGAGCTCGTTGATCGTCCGCTGGGCGCGCATGGTGTAGATGGCGGCGACGGACTGCAGGTACGCCAACGTCGCCTCCGGCTCCCGCTCGGCCAGGTCGAGGTCGTCGAAGTACGTCGACTGATGGACCGCGCGCCACCAGCGTTCCCGCGCGTTCCCGCGCCCGGCGTCCTCCTCGACGAAGCCGGCGGCGGCGAGACGGCGCAGATGGTAACTGGCCGCGCCGGAGTTGATGCTCAGCAGCTCGGCGAGCCGGGTGGCCGTCGACGGGCCGTGCTTGCGCAGCAGGCCCACCACCTGCACGCGCACCGGATGCGCGAGGGCGCGAAGCCCCTTGGCGTCGAGGACGACCGCGTCCTCCGCGTTCGGAGAGCAGGGCGTCTCGAGAGGATCACTCATGCCCCCACCATAAACCGCAAACAGTTCTTCGCAAAGACTCCTTCGCGAAGAACTGTTTGCGGTTATATCTGTGTGGCGGCCGGGCTCACTTGGCCGGTTCGAGGGCCTCCTTGCCGTACACGGTCAGGTCACCCTCGCCGTCGCCCGACGCGGGCCGCTTCGGCGTACGGCGCATGCGCTCCTTCAGCCGCTCCACCATCGTGTAGAGCGTCGGCACCAGCACCAGCGTGAGCAGCGTCGAGGAGATCAGGCCGCCGATCACGACGATGGCCAGCGGCTGGGAGATGAACCCGCCCGAACCGGTCACACCCAACGCCATCGGGGTGAGCGCGCAGATCGTCGCGATCGCGGTCATCAGGATCGGGCGAAGCCGCCGCCGGCCACCCTCCATGACCGCCTCCACCACGCCCAGCCCCTGCTCGCGGTACTGGTTGATCAGGTCGATCAGCACGATCGCGTTGGTGACGACGATGCCGATCAACATCAGCATGCCGATCAGCGCGGGCACGCCGAGCGCCGTGTCGGTGACCAGCAGCAGCCCGATCGCGCCGGTCGCCGCGAACGGAATCGACACCAGCAGGATCAGCGGCTGCACCAGGCTGCGGAACGTCGCCACCATGATCATGAAGACGATCGCCACCGCGAGCAGCATGGCCACCCCCAGATCGGCGAACGCGTCCTGCTGGTCGGAGCTCGCGCCGCCGATCTTGTACGTCACCCCGGCCGGCAGCGTCAGCGTCTTCAGCTTGTCGGTGACCTTCGTGGTGATCGCACCCAGGTTGGACGCGTCGGCGGTGCCCGACACCGTCGCGGTGCGGTCGCCGTCCTGCCGGGTGATCTGGGTCGGCCCGTCGGCCTTCACCACGTCGGCGACGTCGCCGAGCTTCACCATGCCCGTCGCCGTGGGAATCGCGAGCTTCCTGATCTCCGCGACGTCGTCGGGCGCGTCACCGACGGCCCGCAGGATCACGTCGCTGGAGCGGCCGTCGACGTCGATCGAGCCGACCGGCGCGCCGCGGAACGCCTGCGCGACCAGCTGCCCGATCCCGGCCTCGGTCAGGCCCCTGGCGGCGGCCTTCTCCCGGTCCACGTGCACCTCGACCCGCGGGACGCTGTCTTCGAGGTTGGAGGCGACGTCCCGCAGCCCGTCGATCCCGGCCATGGTGTCGCGCACCGTGGTGGCCGCCGTCTTCAGCGCGGCCTGGTCCGAGCCCTGCACGATGACCTGCACCTGGTCGGAGTTGAACCCGCCGCCGCTGCCGCCGACCGTGATGTCGCCGATCCCCGTCAGGCCCTTCAGCCTCTCCCGCAGCCGGTCCTCCAGGGCGGAGGTCTCCACGTCCTCCTTCAGCGTGACCGAGAACGACGCGCGGTCGGCGCCGCCGCCGACCCCGCCGAGGAAGCGGTTCCCGCCGCCGACCGTCACCTGGTAGGACTTCACGCCCCCGTCGGCCGCGAGCACCGCCTCGACCTTCTTGGCCGCCGCGTCGGTGGTCGCCAGGTCGGTCCCGGCCGGCATCCGCTGGCTGATCTGCGTGGTGTCGTTGCCCGAGTTGTCGAGGAAGTTCGTCTTCAGGTTGGGCGCCAGCGCCATCGTCGCGACGAACACCACCACCCCGATCAGCACCGTGACCAGGCGCCTCCGCGTCGCGAACCGCAGCACCGGCAGATAGATCCGCTGCAGCGGGCTGCGCAGCTCCCTGCGCTCGGCGTCCTCGCGTACGGCCTGCACCTCCTGCGGCGTGAGCGCCGGCGCCTTGAGGAACCAGTACGCCAGCACCGGGATGACGGTCAGCGCCACCAGCAGTGACGCCAGCAGCGCCACGGTCACCGTGATCGCGAACGGGCTGAACAGCTGCCCCACCATCCCGCCGACGAAGGCGATCGGCAGGAACACCGCGACCGTCGTGAGCGTCGAGGCGGTCACCGCGCCGGACACCTCGCGCACCGCGTCGAGGATCGCCCGCCGCTTCTCCTCGCCGTAGGCGAGATGGCGCTTGATGTTCTCCAGCACCACGATCGAGTCGTCGACCACCCGGCCCACGGCGATCGTCAGCGCCCCCAGCGTCAGCAGGTTCAGCGAGTAGTCGCCGATCCACAGCGCGATCAGCGCGATCACCACCGACAGCGGGATCGACACGGCCGTGACCAGGGTCGAGCGGACCGACAGCAGGAACACCAGGATCACGAGCACGGCGAACGCCAGACCCAGCAGGCCCTCGGTGGTGAGGTCCTCGATGGACCGCTCGACGTACGGCGCCTGGTCGAACACCACGGTCAGCTCGGCGCTGTCGCCGAGGGCGCGCGTCAGGTCCGGCAGGGCGTCGTTCACGTCGTGGGAGATCTGCACGGCGTTGCCGTCGGGCACCATCGTGATCGACACGCCGAGGCTCGGGGTGCCGTTGGTGCGGGTGAGCGTGGTAGCGGAGGCGTCCTCGACCTTGATGTCGGCGACGTCGCCGAGCTTGACCGGCTTCGGCCGGGCCGCGGCGGCCCGCGCCTGCGCCTGCGCCGCCGCGCTCTGTCCGGCGGCAGCGCCCTGCCCCGCGCCCTGTCCCGCCGGCTGTCCGGCGCTCGCGCCGCCGCGCTGACCGGCCGCGGCGCCCTGCCCCGCCGTCGGCGCGGCGGGCGTCAGGTAGAGGTTCTCGAGGTCCTTCACCGTACGCACCGGGTCGCCGATCTGCACGGTCAGCGACTTGCCGTCCTCGGTCAGCGTGCCTGCGGGGATGGACACCCCGTTGGCCCGCAGGAGGTCGGGGATGGCCGCGGCCGACAACCCCTGCAGGGCGAGCCTGGCCTGGTCGGGGGTGATGACGACCTGTTCCTCACTGGCGCCGCTGACGGTGACGTCCCGGACGCCCTCGATCGACTGCAACTCCGGCACCATGATCTTGTCGATCTTGTCGACCATGGCCTGCTGGTCGCCGCCGTCGCCCACCGCGATCGCCATCACCGGGATGTCGTCGGTGCTGCCCGCGACCACCTGCGGATCGACGTCGGCCGGAAGCTGCGCCTTGATCCGGCTCACGGCCTGCTGCATCTTCCCGATCATCTGGTCGATGTCGGTGCCGTACTCATAGGCCACCTGCACCTGGGACATCCCCTCCCGCGAGGTGGAGGTGATGTCGGTGACGCCGGCGATACCCTGGAACGCGCTCTCGATCGGTTTGGTGACCTGCTCCTCCACGATCTCGGGAGCGGCACCCGGATAACTCGCCACCGTGAACGCCGCCGGGAACTCCAGCGACGGGAAAAGCTGTTGCTTCAGCGAGGGAATCGCGAACAAGCCGAAACCCGCGAGCACCAGCGTGATCATGATCACGAGAGTGCGGTTGGCAAGGCTCAGCCTGGCCAAGGAGGTCATCCGAGCTCCTGACATCGGGGGAAGTGTTTGCCCAAGCCTAACACTTCGCCTTGTCCGAACATTCAGCTGTCGCATTAACGGCTGGTAACCTCTTGACCCGAGAGGTGACAGTGAACGACAGCCCAGCCGAGCGCCGCGCCCGAACCGGCGCGGCGGCCACCCCCCGCCCGCAGGACGACCCCGCCACCCTCAGGGAGAGTGGAGAGGACCCCGAGCGCGGATGCCTCATCGCCCGCCTCGCGGAGCTGCAGCGCAGCATGGGCCGGTTCTTCGCCCGCGACCGCTCGATGCCGCTGCTGGCCTCCACTCTCACCATGCAGCAGCTCAAGGTCGTCATGTTCCTGTCGTTCGCCGGGTCCACCTCCGGGCAGGAACTCGCCCGCCACCTCGGCGTCGGCCTGGCCACCGTCACCGGCATCGTCGACCGCGTGGTCGCCCAGGGCCTGGCCAGCCGTCACGAGGACCCCCACGACCGCCGCGTACGCCGTGTCCAGCTCACCGAGGCCGGACGGCGGCTCACCAGCGAGATCGTCGAAGCCGGCACCGGCGGCTACATCCGCCTCCTGCGGCGCCTCGACACCGAGACCCTGCGCACCATGGAGACGGTGATGCGCAAGATCGAGGACGTGATGCGCGAGATGCACGCCGAGGACGCCGGTCCCGACGGTCCCGCCTGACCCGTCCGCCGGTCCCGCCCCGGCCTGCTGCTACCTTCCGGCGATATGCCGATCTACATCGAGGAACTCTTCTCCCTCACCGGCCGGGTCGCCCTGGTCACCGGAGGCAGCTCCGGCATCGGATACGCCATCGCCGAGGCACTCGGACGCGCCGGGGCGGCCGTGGTCCTGGTCGCCCGGCGGCGCAAGGAACTCGCCGAGGCCGTCGGCGGGCTCGAAGGCCACGGCGTGCGCGCGGCCGCGATCAGCGCCGACCTCGGCGACCGCGCCGACGTCGCCCGCGTGTGCGAGGAGGCGGGCGATTTCTTCGGTGAGATCGACATCCTGGTCAACGACGCCGCCAACAACATCCGAAGGCCCATGGCCGAACTGACCGTCGACGACTACGACCAGACCATCGCCGTCAACCTCACCGCACCGTTCCTGCTCGGGCAGCACTTCGGTCCCCGCATGGCCGCCCGGGGCCGGGGGCGGATCATCAACATCGGCTCCCAGCAGTCGATCAGCGCCTTCGGCGACAGCGGCGTCTACGGCGCGGCCAAGGCCGCCGTCTGCGGCCTGACCCGTTCCCAGGCCGAGGCGTGGTCGGCACACGGGGTCACCAGCAACACGATCATCCCCGGCTTCGTCCTGACCCCGCTGACCGCGCCCGCGCAGGCCGTCCCCGGACGGGTGGAGCAACTGGCCACCAGGTCCATGACCGGGCGCAACGGTGTCCCCGACGACTTCCGCGGCGTGGCCGTCTTCCTCGCCTCCGACGCCTCGTCGTACGTCACCGGCCAGGCCATCTGCGTCGACGGCGGCTTCAGCGTCCACTAGCGGCGCCGTCGCCGCTCGTCCGCGACCCCGGCGGCACTACCCCGACCGCGCGGTCGAGCGGGTTCGGCTGAGCCGGCCGTTGTATGCCGCGACACCATCGCGAACCGGCGAACACTGCCGGCTCCGGTGACGAGTGCGGATTGATCATCGGTCTACCTGCGGGTTTCCGGGGCCGTGGACGACAGCTGATCGCTACTTGGCCCCGCGCCGCAGCTACGGAGATCCAGGCCGGGTATGAGGGTCACGTCCCGGCGGAACCGGACGAGCGACAGCGAACGCCGGGTCAGGAACAGGAAGGCACATACGGAGATGTCCCGCTCCCGCGCGCGCGACCCGCGCGACACCAAGGTCCCCGCGATGGGCCTCTCGACCCGGCTGCTGGCCATGGCCGCGCTCGTGATCACCGCGGCGGGGATCACGCTCACGCAGCCCGCGATCGCCCGCGTCGCCCCGCATCACCCGCGCGAGGGACTCACCGCCCTCCGCAACCCCGGCCCTGACGGAGGCGGCGGTCACATGATCAGGAGAGGGCGCTCGGGCGGCGGACAGGTGATCAAAGGAGGGCGCGCGGGCGGTGGCCAGGGGCAATCCGGGGCGGGCCGTTTCAATCAGAACCTGACCGGCGTCGTCAGCCCCACCTTCGTCCGGGGACAGGCACAGCAGGCCATCACCGATCAAGGCGGGTTCGAGGTGCAGTCCACCTTCTGCGGATCCCAGCCGAACATCTGCTGGATCGGACAGAACATGCCGGTCCGCCACGGATCGTGACGCCGCGGGGCCCTGGGCGCGTCAGCCCGCCGCGGTGGGCCTGCCGAGCGTGTCATGCCGAGTACGCCGGGCGCGTCAGCGCGCCAGGCTGGGCGTGAGCTCGTCGGCCACCGGCCGGGTGACCCTCCTGCCGATCAGCGCCATGAGCTTGCGCGGCCGGCGAGGCATGAGGTGAGCCATCATCAGGGCGCCCCGGCCCGGTGCCACGTAGCCGCGGTCACGGTCGAAGGCTCGCAGGGCCGAGGTGACGACCTGGTCAGACGTGGTCATCTTGGCCCCGATGGCGGCCTTCCTGGTGCCGATCCGGTCGAAGAACGCCGTCTCGACCGGTCCGGGCGTGACGGCGAGCACCTTCACCCCGCTGCCGCGCAGTTCGCTCCACAGCGCGAGGCTGAAGTTGAGCACGAAGGTCTTGGACGAGCCGTAGGTGGCGAAATACGGGGTGATGTTGAAGCCGGCCGTGGATCCCACGTTGATCACCCCGCCGGCGCCCCGCGCGAGCATCCCGGGCACGAACGCGTGTGTCAGTCCCACCAGCGCGACGACGTTGACCATGAGCTCCCGATGCTCTCGTTCGGGGGCGATCCGGGCGAAGTGGCCGGCCGTGCCGAAGCCCGCGTTGTTGACGAGCAGATCCACGGTGAGTCCGCGGGCGGCGACCTCCTCGGCGACCCGCGTGGCCGCGTCGGGGGCGGACAGGTCCTGGACGAGCACCTCGGCCCGTACGCCATGGTCGCGGCGCACCTCGTCCGCGAGCGCTTCGAGCGCCGGCGCGGACCTGGCGACCAGGACGACGTCGTGGCCGCGGGCGGCGAGCCGGCGCGCGAATTCGGCGCCGATGCCGGAGGAAGCTCCGGTGACGAGGGCGGTTCCCTGAGAAGTCATGAGCAGAAAGGTAACAGATTCCCAAGTATCTGCGACAGATAGTCTCAGTTAGTGGCGGTACTGTTTCCCGTGTGGGACACAACAGGCCGCTGAGGGCGGACGCCGAACGCAGCATGCGAGCGATCATGGCGGCGGCGGAAGAGGTGTTGAGCGGCAACCCGCTGGCCACGATGGAGCAGGTCGCCGAGGCGGCGGGCGTGGCCAGGGCCACCGTGCACCGCAGGTTCGCCAGCCGTGAGGCGTTGATCGAGGCCATGGAACTGGCCGCATGGCGGGAGATCCAGGAGGCGGTGCTCGCCGCCCGCCCGCACACCGCTCCCGCCCTGGTGGTGCTGCACCAGGCCACCGCCACCATCGTGCAGATCAAGCTCGGCTGGCGCTTCACCCTGGCCCGCGAGCTGCCGCTCAGCCAAGAGGCCCAGACTGTGCAGGCCGAAGTGATGAAGGTGTGCGAGGCGGTCTTCGGCAAGCTGCTGGGCCCCGACGCCGACATCGTGTGGGCCAGGCAGGTCTACCTTGCGCTGCTGGGCGAGGCCGCGCATTCCGCGCTCCCGGACTCCGATCCCGACGCGCTGGCCACGAAGGTGATCGAC
Organism: Microbispora catharanthi; assembly: GCF_006334915.2. Taxonomy (GTDB): domain Bacteria; phylum Actinomycetota; class Actinomycetes; order Streptosporangiales; family Streptosporangiaceae; genus Microbispora; species Microbispora catharanthi. Next base: position 406,618 of record NZ_VDMA02000001.1, on the reverse strand, counting down.
ACCCTCATGCACGGCGTCTCAGGTCGCACCTGACAGTCCTGGCGGATTGCCGACGATGAGAGCGCCGGGCGAGCGCGGCCGCGCACCACGTGGGGAACCAGCCGAGCCCAAGACACCCTCGCCGAGCCCGAGTGGGCCGTCGTGACCTGAACCGCTGTCCACGAAACTGACGACTACAGGTTGACAACGGGTAGCCGAGCCCATCACCCTTTCACTACTCAAATAGTGAAAGGGTGATTCTGGTTGATCGAGTTCATCCTTGATCGCGGCTCGGGGGTTGCGACGTATCTGCAGCTCGTGCACCAGGTAAAACAGGCGCTCCGGCTCGGTACGCTGCGGCCGGGCGACCAGTTGCCGACCGCTCGCGAGGTGGTCGAGAGCCTGGCCATCAATCCCAACACCGTGCTCAAGGCCTACCGGGAGCTGGAGCGTGAAGGGCTGGTCGAGGGGCGGCCGGGGATGGGGACGTTCGTGCGGCAGGGCATCGCGGGCGCGACGCTCGCCGAGCACACGCGGCTGCGGCGCGGTCTGGAGGCGTGGGTGCGCGAGGCCCGCGCGGCCGGGCTCGATCAGGAGGACCTGCGGGCGCTGTTCACCGTGGTCCTGGCCGACGCCGCGAAGGAGGGCGCGGCGTGAGACCGGCAATGGAGGCGACCGGCCTGGGGGTCCGCTATCGCCGCACGTGGGTGTTGCGCGACTGCTCGCTGTCGGTGCCCGCGGGACGCGTGGCGGCGCTCGTCGGGCCCAACGGCGCGGGCAAGACCACGCTGATGCACGCGGCTGTCGGCCTGCTGCGTCCCGCGCTGGGAAGAATCCGCGTGGCGGGCGAGGCCGCGTTCGTGGCACAGGACAAGCCGCTGTACGACAACTTCACCGTCGCCGAGATGCTCATCTTCGGCCGCCGCATGAACACTCACTGGGACGACGACGCCGCGGTCAGCCGGCTGGCCGGGCTGGGCATCCCGCTGGAGCGGAAGGTGCGCGGACTGTCGGGCGGGCAGCAGGCACAGGTCGCGGTCACGCTGGCGCTGGCCAGCCGGCCCGACCTGCTCGTGCTGGACGAACCGCTGGCAAACCTCGACCCCCTCGCCCGCCACGACGTGATGCGCTCGATCATGGCGGAGGTGGCCGGGCGGGAGCTGACCGTGCTGATGTCCTCGCACGTCGTCTCCGACCTGGAGGAGACGTGCGACTGGCTGGTCGTGCTGAACGGGGGGCGGCTGCAGGTCAGCGGTGACACCGAGGAACTGCTCGACGGGCATCTCGTGCTCACCGGGCCGGACGATGCGTCGACGGCGGGAACGCAGGTGGTGAGCGCAAGCCGTACCGGCAGGCAGGTGAGCATGCTGGTCAGGGGCGCGCCGCCGCTCGATCCGCGCTGGCAGGCGCGGCGCCCCGGGCTGGAGGAGCTCGTCATGGGCTACCTGCGCAGCCCGGAGTCGGCGGTGCTGCCACACCTGGCGGGGATGAGCGCGTGATCTGGGTGACGTGGCGCCAGCACCGGGCGCAGATCCTCGTGACAGCGGCCTTCTTGGCGCTGCTGGGGGTGCTGCTGCTGGGTTCGGCGGTGGAGGCGATCTGGTACGTGGCCGAGCACGCCCCGCCCGGCTGCCCGGGGCCCGCCGTGGGATGCGGGGACCTGGCGGTGGCGCTGGAGCACCGCTACGACGCGGTCTACTCGGTGTTCGGCTGGATGCCGCTGGTGGCACCGGCGTTGATCGGGGCGTTCTGGGGCGCTCCCCTGCTCGGCCGCGAGTACGAACGCGGCACCCACCGCCTGGCCTGGACCCAGGCCGTGCCCGTGTGGCGTTGGCTGGCGGTCAAGCTGTCGGTCCTGGGCGGGGCGGTCGTGGCGGGTGGGCTGCTGCTGTCGCTCATGGTGAGCCTGTGGCGGCCGGTGTTCAGGGCGGGGGTCGACTCCACGTTCGGCAACATCGGCGTGTTCAACATGGTCGGGGTGGAGCCGGCGGCGTGGTGGTTGTACGCGTTCGCGCTGGGCACCGCGGCGGGCGCCCTGTTCCGGCGTACGCTGCCTGCGATGGCACTGGTCGTCGCCGGTGTGACGGTGACGATGTTCACCCTGTTCCGGCTGAGTGACCACTATGCCGAGCCGGCGCGTACCGAGCTGTCCGGCACCGTGGTGCTGGACGATCACGACGCCCGGCTGGTGGGCACCGCCTGGGTGGAGCCGTCCGGTGGTGAGGTCGCCGAGCCGTCGGACAGTGGGTGCCCGCGGCGGGTGGACGTGGGGCAGAGCAACAAGAACACCGAGGTGTGGCAGGCCTGCCTGTTCGGCAAGGGCTACCGGTACGTGGTGTACTACCAGCCCCCGTCCAGGTTCTGGCGCTTCCAATGGACCGAGGCGGGAATCCTGGCGCTCGCATCGGCGGCCCTCGGCGGCCTGGCTGTGCGCCGCACCCTCCGCCGCCCCGGCTGACAGGCCGGGTCTGGCAGGAGGCGGTTCAGCGTGATTCGACTGTCGCTGATCAGGTCGCTAACGACAGGCCGCGAACCGCACGGTGATGGACAGGCCGCCTTCGGGGCGTGCGCCGGCGGTGAGGGTGGCGCGGTGAGCCTGGGTGACGGCATCGACAATGGCCAGGCCGAGGCCGTAGCCGTCGCGGCGGCCGTGACGTTCAGGCGCAAGTCTCTGGAAGGGGTGGAAGAGGCGCTGGATCTGGTCTCCGGGGACGACTGGCCCGGTGTTGGCGACTGTAAGGGCCACCTGCGCGCCGGAGGTCTGCGTGGTGACCTTCACGTGCCCGTCTGCGTGGTTGTGGCGGATGGCGTTGTCGATGAGGTTGGCGACGAGGCTTTCCAGCAGTCTCGGGTCCCCGGCCGTCACCGCGGGCGCCAGATGTTCGGCAAGGTCGATGCCTGCCTCTCTTGCAAGGTCGCGGCGGGAGGCGAGCACTCCTTCGACGACGTGGGCGAGGTCGACGGTGTCCCAGCGGGTGACGCCGCGCTCGCTGGTGGCCAGGGTGAGCAGTGCTTGAACGAGCCGCTCCTGGTGTCCGCCCAGAGCGAGGGCCTCCTGGCAGGCCGAGCGCAGGGCGTCGGCGTCGGCGCCGGGGTCGGCGAGGGCGACTTCAAGGAGGGTGCGCAGGCCGGCGAGCGGGGTGCGCAGCTCGTGGGAGGCGTTGGCGACGAAGTGGCGCTGGGCGTCGAAGGAGGATTCAAGGCGCGCGAACAGGTCGTCCAGGGTGTGGCCGAGTTCGGTCAGCTCATCCGTGGGCTCGCCGAGGTCGAGGCGCCGGTGGAGGTTTCCGGCGGAGATGATTTTGGCGGTCGAGGTGATGGCGCGCAGCGGGCGCAGGAACCGGCCGGCGACGTACCAGCCGAGAGCCAGGGCGACGGGAATCAGAACGACCAGGGCGACGGCGGATCCCGCGAGGAGCCGGGGCAGGCTGATCCCGGACCCGGTTTCGGTGATCGCGCTCGATGAGGGGTGGCCTTGGGGCCTGGCTGCCTGGATGCTGACGAGCGGGAGGTCGACGAATACGAGCACCACGACCCCGGCCGCGTAGACGCCCGCCGCGTAGGCGAGCGCGAGCCGCTTCTGCAAGGACCTTCTGGCGAGTTGCCGGCAGGTCATGACGGTCCGATCCGGTAGCCGCCTTCGCGGATCGTCTCGATCACGGGCGGGTCGCCGAGCTTGGCCCGTAACCGGTGCATGGTGTGCTTGACGGCACTGCTGAAGGGGTCGGCGGCCTCGTCCCAGACGCGTTCGAGCAGTTCTTCGGCGGAGACGACCAGGCCGGGCACCGCGAGCAGGCATTCGAGCAGGCCGAACTCCCGCGGGCTCAGCTCGAGACGCCGGCCGGCCCGGAACGCGATACGACGGGCCGGATCAAGGGTGATGTCCCCGCACGCCAGGGTGGGCGGTAGCGGCGGGGTGGCGCGGCGGGCCAGTGCGCGGACGCGGGCGACCAGTTCGGCGAACGCGAAAGGCTTGGGCAGATAGTCGTCGGCGCCGAGGCCGAGCCCGTCGACGCGGTCTTCGATCGTGCCGGAGGCGGTGAGCATCAGTACGCGGGTCTCGCAGCGGCCGCGGGCGAGTCGCCGGCAGATCTCGTCCCCGTGGACGCCCGGCAGGTCGCGGTCGAGGATCACCACGTCGTAGCGGGTGACGGCCAGGCGGTCGAGGGCGGCGGTTCCGTCCAGGACGACGTCGACGGCCATGCCCTCGCGGCGCAGCCCGGTTCCGATGGAGCGGGCGAGGACCTCGAAGTCCTCGACGACGAGGACCCTCACCGCCGCTCACCGCCGGCCGTCGTGCGGGCGGTGCGGCCGGGTTCAGGTGCCATGTCCGCCACGATGCCAGATTCCCGGTCGCAGCCGGGTCGCAGCCGGGTCGCAGCCGCTGGGACCCTGCCGAGACCGGGTGCCCCGTACAACCGTCGGCATGAATCCATCCACGCCTTACCGCTCCGGCCGACGGGCCGGGCAGGACGGCTTCCCCCGGGTGCTGCACGCGGAGTGGACCACGTTCCGCACCGCGCGCGGCTGGGTGCTCGCCATGGCGGCCTCCGTGCTGGTGACCGTGTCGCTCGGACTGCTGGTCGCCGGGGGCGTCCGCAGCGCTTGCGTGACCGGGAAGGGCGAAGGCCCCTGCCCCGCGCCCTTGGTGGGACCCGACGGCACGGCGGTCAGGGACAAGTACTACTTCGTGCACCAGCCGCTCAAGGGAAACGGCAGCATCACCGCCAGTGTGTCGGACATGACCGGGCAGATCCGGCGGCCGGACGCCGTACCCGGGGTGCGCAACATCGAGGAGGGGGTGGTGCCGTGGGCGAAGGCCGGGCTCCTCGTCAGGCAGAGCCTCAAGCAGGGCACGCCGTATGCCGCCGTCATGCTCACCGGAGATCACGGCGTGCGGATGCAGTACGACTACGTCCATGACGTGGCCGGCGGTCCGCACAACGGCCCGCAGTGGCTGCGGCTGACCAGGTCGGGCGACACCATCGGCGGCTACGAGTCAGACGACGGCAAGACGTGGACCGAGGTCGGCACGGTCAAGCTGACCGGGCTGCCGGAGACGGTCGAGATCGGGTTGTTCGCCACCTCGCCAGGCGTGCTGTGGGATATGGCGAAAGCGTTCTCCCAGGTCACCGCCACCTTCGACCAGATCAGACTGCAGGGCGCGAACGGTTCGTGGCGCCGCGACGACGTCGGCGTCGGCATGGAGTCCGACGGGAAGACCCCGCACCACCCGGGCGGGGCCGTCGAATCCGGCGACAAGCTCATCGTGACCGGGGGTGGTGACATCGGGCCCGCCACAGTGGAGGGCGGTATACGCGCCGACCTCGTGCTGATCGGCGGGGCTGTGGGGCTGATCCCGGTGCTCGTGGTGGCGGTCACGGTCTTCACGGCGGAACGCCGGCGCGGGCCGAACAGGACCAGCCCGCCGGCCGCGCCGCATCCGGCGCGACTGCTGGCGGCCAAGGCCATGGTGGTCGGCGCGGTCACGTTCGTGGCGGGGCTGGTGACCTCGGGGGTCGTGGTCCCCGTCGGCCTGGCGATACTGCGCGCCAACCAGAACCCGATTCAGCCGATCACCCCGAGTACCGAGCTCCGGGTGATCGTCGGCTACGCGGCGCTGGCCGCGGCCGCCGCCGTGCTGGCTCTGGGCCTCGCCGCGCTGGTCAAGCGGGGCATCGTCGCCATCGGGCTGGCCATCGCGCTGGTCGTCGTGCCCTACCTGCTGGCGACCGCGGGCTGGGCGCCATGGCTTCTCATGATCACACCTGCCGCCGGCTTCGCGATCGTGCAGAGCGTCCCCACGTTCGCGCATGTGGACGTCGGCCCGTCGCTACTCGAGGGCTACTACCCGCTCCCGCCCTGGGCGGGTCTGGCCGTGACCTGCGGATATGCCGCCCTCGCCCTCGGGGCGGCGATAGCCGTACACGCCCGGCTGGATCACTCGGAGCCTGGGTGAGCCGCCCTGAGTTCCCGGCACAGCCGGGCCGGGTCGACTTCGGTCACGGCCGTCTTCCCGTCCAGCTCCCACCCCTTCCCGTACGCCGCGGCGAAGACTTCCTCGCCGAGCGCGGCCCGCCCTCGGCGGGTGAGCTCGCGAACCTGCCGATCGGTGCGGTCGTGAGCGCCCCGCAGCCGGGAGGCGGCGCCGAGCAGGACGGCCGACTCGTGATGACGACCGTGCGCCTCGGCGAGCACGGCCGCGTTCACCGCCACCAGCGACAGAATCGGCAGGTCCCGGGTCTCCAGCGCCGCCGCGTACGCCTTCTCGAGGTGCCGTTAACCAACGTGTCACCAGCCACCAAACCCGCTCTGGGCTGGGCGCCGCGTGAGTGGATGAGATGGGACCGGGGAGGCGTAGCCGCAGGCGCAGCTGCTGGCGATGACGCGGTGGCTGGCCAACGAGCCGATACCGGCGCGGTCGCGCAGGCCGGAGCGACGGCGGGATCTCCCTCGGCGGGCTTTTGGCAATCGGGTCGCCCGCCGTCACGCGCGGACGGTCCCGGCTTGCACCTTTTGGCTGCGCGAGCAGGGCTTCTCCGACATCGCCGAAGGCACCATCTACCTGTTCGAGCAGGCCGCCGTGGATGGGACGCCGATCCGCGAGATCGTCGGGGACGACCCGGTGGAGTTCGCCGAGGCGTTCGTCAAGAACTACTCCGATGGCGGCTACGCCCCGGCCCGGGAGCGCAAGCGGCTGATCAACGACATCGCGCGCGCCGTCGGCGAAGACACCGCAGAAGACGACAAGACACTCTGATAACGACACAGCACATCGCGTCCCCGGGCCGTCGACAGGGCACCGCTTTCATCGGCCGTCGGCACTAAGCGGCCACGGGGTCATGCCCGGCCTGCCCCTTCTCGCCGCGTGTCAGCGGCGGCGTCAGGCTGGTGACGGCCCGATATCAGCGCGGCTGGCGATGGTGGATGCCATGAACAGTTCGGCGATGACGCCCTCGGGGCTGCGAACGGGCCACGCCGAGCTCACCCCCACCCCTTCGTGCGTCGCTGGCGGCTGCCCATGAGCGCCACGCCGAGACGGGGCTCGCAAGACCGAACGCTGTGGATCGAACACTGTAGGTGAGGACATTCATGATGGGACAAGGCAACCACGGCTTCTCCGCAGCAGGGCTGCGCGGACTCCGCGAGGTGCTGGCACGGCATGTCGAGTCCGGGCGGATTCCCGGGCTGGCCGCCCTGGTCGGCCGGGGCGCTGCAACGCACGTCGAAGGGATCGGGACGATGCGCCGTGACGGTGGCGCGCCGAGGCGCCGGCACACCATCTTTCGGCAGGTGGCGGTCACAGCGCTGGCGGCCGGGCTGCTGGCCGGGACGATCGCACCTGCGGTGGCCACGGCGGGTGTGGCCACCGCGGACAGCAGCGCGGCCGTGCCGAAGGCCGCCGCCGGACAGGATCGCCCGGAGTTGCAGAAGGCCGTCCAGGCGTTCGTCGATGCGGGTCTCCTCGGTGTGCAGGTGCGCGTGAACGATGAGCGGGGCGAGTGGGCCGGCAGCGCCGGGCGGCGCAAGCTGGGCGCGAGCGCGAAGCCGCCGACGAACGGGCATTTCTGGGTGGGCAGCGTTACCAAGACCTTCGTCGCAACCGTGGTGCTGCAACTGGTGGCCGAGAGCGAGATCGGGCTGGACGACCCGGTGGCCGGTTACCTGCCCGAGTTCGGGCTGGACCGGCAGATCACGGTGCGAATGCTGCTGCAGCACACCAGCGGCTTGTTCAACTACACCGGCGACCTCGACCCCGACGGGACATGGGTGCCCGGTCTCCCCGCGACGGGCAAGGAGTGGCTGGACAACCGGTTCCACTCCTACCGGCCACAGGAGCTGGTGCGGTTCGCGCTGGCCAAGCCGCTGAAGTTCGCGCCGGGGAAGGACTGGAGCTACTCCAACACTAACTACACGCTGGCCAGGCTACTGATTGAGAAGGTCACCGGCCATTCGTTCGACGCGGAGCTGAAGCGGCGGATCGTGAGGCCGCTCGGGCTGAAGGGCACGGTCGTGCCGGGCAACCGGACACAGCTGCCCAACCCGTACGCCCACGGCTACTTCCGCTATCAGGACGCCGGCCAGTGGAAGGTGGCCGACGTCTCCCGCCAGAACCCCTCCTTGCTGGCAGGTGCCGGTGACTTGATCTCGACCACCAACGATCTCCAGACGTTCTTCTCCGCGCTGAACGACGGCAGGCTCCTGCCGGCCAAACTGCTGGCCGAGATGCGCAAGCCGCACACGAAGAGCGACCCCCTCTACGGCCGCTACGGCCTCGGGATGTTCGTGCAGGACCTGGGCCCTAGCTGCGGCACCGTTCTCAACCACAACGGCAGCCCTCCGGCGGGCTACGCGGCGCTGATGTACAGCTCGCCCGACGGCGCCAAGACCCTGACCGCCTCGCTGACCACCGGCGACGCCGCATTCGACCTCGCCACTTATCCGAAGCTGCTGGACGGACTCGTCAAGGCGGCGTTCTGCGGCGGGCAGGCCACAAGCTGACCAGGCCGTGCCGGCGGCAGTGGCCGTCGGCATGACGCCGATGACAGCTCCGACGCGCGCCACGACACGGCCACCGCCCGGCCGTCAGGCCCGGGAAGCACCCGAACCCCTGGGACTTTTGGTCTGAAGGCTCACCGCACACCACGACCCCGTCCGGTACGTCCGGCGGGGTCTGTTCACGCGGCAGATGGACGCCGAGCGATGAGGGGGTCGCGTATGTCTACCTGCATTCGCCAGCGGCCGGGTCCCGAAGTCCTCGATCCGGGTCACGTCGCAGGTTCCAGAACTGTGGGGCTGAGCACCTTAGTTTCTGGATATAGGTTTCTGGACACTGCCGGAGGCGGCCCCGTTTGGGCGTACGCGCGTGTCTCGACGCGTGATCAGAACCCGCAACTCCAGCTCGACGCCCTGGCGGCCAGCGGCTATGACGAGCTGGTCATGGAGAAGGAGTCGGGCAGGCGCGGGGTCGCGCGGCCGGAGTGGGAGGCGCTCCCGGCGCTGCCCAAGGCGGGCGACACGCTGAAGTTCTGGAAGTCTGACCGGTGGGGCCGCTCGGCGGGGCACGTGCTGACCACGGTCAACGAGCTACGCGACCGGGGCATCACCGTGGTGTCGCTGACGGAGAACTTCGATCTGGGCACCAAGGAGGGCCGGTTCATGTTCGCGGTGCTGGCCGCGGCCGCCGAGTACGAGCTGGAGCTGCGTGCCGAGCGCCAGGCCGAGGGCATCGCCGCCGCCAAGCGCCGCGAGGCCACCGGCGCCATGCTGCCGGACAAGAAGAAGACCGGCCGCCCCCGAGCCGTCGGCCCGGCCGAGCTGGCTACGCTGCGCCGCTTGGTTGCAGACGGCGTCACCGTCACCGAGGCCGCCCGCACGTTGAAGATCGGCCGTCCACCGCCTAGCGAGGCCCTGGGCAAGGCCGACCTCCTGCAAACAGCGCACCTACAGGCCGCCCACGACACCCCGCTCGCCGCCGACGATGACAACGGCGCGCGGCGCATCCGACAGGAGATGGCACAGATCAGCGACGGGATGTCTCGGCGTGCCAGCGAGCAGCTCACGGAGATCGGCCGTCAGTGGCGCGAGGAGGACGCTCGGAGGCATGTGGGCGACACACCATGACCACCGAGACCTCCCTGGGGCACCAGCCAATGGCACCCGTACGAGGCCCTGGCGAGCGCTCGGGATTGACCGACGATCAGCCGATGCTCAGCCGGGTGTTCAGGTCGAGCCGGACCTCGCCGTAGGGGCGCACGTGCTGCCAGAACAGCGGGGTCAGGCCGCGCCGGTCGGCCGGGGTGAGCAGGCCGGCCCACTCGGGTTCGGCCAGCACGTCCTGCAGCATCAGGGTGTTGACGTAGACCAGGGCGGCCTGCAGGATGCGCAGGCACAGCGCGGTCATCTCCACCTCCTCGCGCCGGTTGGTGGAGATCTCTCCGCTCTTGCCGTAGCAGGTCACCGCGTTGGCGCGGATCCAGGCCTCGACCACGTTCAGGCCTTCCTCGATCTCCCGCTGTAGGTCCCGGTCGCGCAGGTAGCGGGCGACGAACAGGGTGCGCTGGGCGCGGCCGATCTCCAGCATGGCCTGGCAGGCCGGGTGCGAGGCCGACCTGGTGAACCGCGACAGGATGGCCCTCTCCAGGCGGTTCTACGCCGTGTATCCGGCGTCTCGGGTTCGGCTACCCGCTGCGCATCGCGGGCGAGTGGGGCTTCCGGCATCAGGACCGGCCTGTGACCTGGTTGAACACCGGGATCGCGGGTGACAAGGTGATGGACCTCGAAGCCCGCTGGCAGGCGCAGGTGCTCGACGTGCGCCCGGATGTGGTGTCGATCCTCGTCGGCGGCAATGACATGGGCTGGCACACGTACGACCCGGACGGCTACGTGATCCCCGCGGAGGACTACGCGGCAGGTTACGACCGCCTGCTCACGCCCCTCGCCGAGGCGGGCACGGAGCTGATCCTCATCGAGCCGTTCCTCCTGCCGATTCGCGGCCTTGTCGAGGTCGGCGACGTGCACGTCGCCGAACAGGAGCGGAAGGAGTGGCGCGCCGACCTGGACCCGAGCCCGCCCACTGCGGCATGTCGTGTGAAAGTTGCACGACCCGCCTAACTCTGCCGCAGCTCAGGGCCCCACCGGGGGGCTTCTGCTTGACCGCTCCAGACGTCCTGATCACGATCGCACGGGCAAGATCCTCCAGAAAAGGGACGTAATGAGCACCCTGCGCATCGCCAGGCCGGCCATCGCACTCCTCACGGGCGCAGCGGTGGCCGTCCAGGTCCTCACCGGCGTACCCGCCGCCACCGCCGACACCGCGCCCGTCAACGTCACCGTCAACACCCGCGCGGGCCTGGCCGCCGCGTCCGACACCGCTGTGGGCGCCAACCATGCGATCTGGGACAGCAATCTCGGCACGAACGAGACCGCCGACCTCCTCAAGGCCGCCGGCGTCAAGATGCTGCGCTACCCGGGCGGGTCGTACGCCGACATCTACCACTGGAAGACCCACACCGCCCCGGGCGGCTACGTCGCCCCCGGCACGGACTTCGACACCTTCATGCGCGCGGCGCAGCGCACCGGCGCGCAGCCTCTGGTCATCGCCAACTACGGCACCGGAAGCGCCGCGGAGGCCGCCGACTGGGTGGAGTACGCCAACGTCACCAAGAAGTACGGCGTGAAGTACTGGGAGATCGGCAACGAGAACTACGGCAACGGCCACTACGGGGCCGACTGGGAGGCCGACGACCACGCCGACAAGAGCCCCGCCGAGTACGCCAGGAACCTCGTGCAGTACGCGGACGCCATGAAGGCCGTCGACCCGACCATCAAGATCGGCGCGGTGCTCACCACCCCCGCCAACTGGCCCGACGGCATCGTCGCCGACGGCGACCAGGCCACCTGGAACGACACCGTCCTGTCGGTCGCCGCCTCGAAGATCGACTTCGTCATCCTGCACTGGTATCCCGCGCACAACGACGTGGCCGACGTCCTCACCAAGACCGCCCACATCCCCGACATGCTCTACCTGGTCCGCAAGCAGATCGCCAAGCACGCCGGCGCCCGCGCCGGCGACATCGGCATCGCGATGACCGAGATCAACAGCGGGATCGCGCCGAACACCCAGCCCGGCGCGCTGTTCGCCGCCGACGCCTACGCCGGCCTCATGGAGCAGGGCGTGTTCACCATCGACTGGTGGAACGTCCACAACGGCGCCGGCACCATCAGCACCGTCGCCGGCCACACCGACTACGGCGACTTCGGCATGCTGTCCAGCGCAACCTGCTCGGGCGACACCTGCGAACCCCCGCTCAACACGCCCTTCGCCCCCTACCACGCGCTTTCCATGATCAGCGCGTTCGCCCGCCCCGGCGACCGGTTCGTCCGCGCGGCGACCGACGAGCCGCTGGTCGCCGCGCACGCCGCCCGCCGCTCCAACGGCGACCTCGCCGTCCTGCTGATCAACCGCGACCCGGACGGCGAACACCAGGTGAAGATCGACTACGACGGGTTCACCCCCGCCGGTGAAGCACCCACGGTGCAGACCCTCACCAACGGCGCCACCTCGGTCAGCACCGGCCACAGCGGCACCGCCACCACCCAGACCCTCCCGCCGTACTCGCTGACCACGCTGGTGCTGCACCCGGCCACCGCCACCACGGGCGCCCCCGCGGCCCCCGGGCAGCCCACCGCGAGCGACGTCACCGACAAGACCGCCACCATCTCCTGGCCCGCCGCCGCCCCCGGCGCGAGCCCCGTCGCCAAGTACGAGATCCACCGCCAGAACGGCGCCGTCACCGAGCAGCTCGGCGAGACCTCCGGCACCTCCTTCACGGTCCGCAACCTCGTCCCCGGCACCCGTTACACGGTCAACGTCATCGCCCGCGACACCGCCGGCCGCGTCTCCTGGGCCTCCGCGCCGCTCACCTTCACCACCGGCACCCCCGACAAGAGCTCCTGCTCGGTACGCCTGAGGGACACCAGCGACTGGGGCAACGGGTTCGTCGCCACCGTGGATGTCGCCAACACCGGCACGGCCGCCGTCGACGGCTGGACGCTCCACTTCACCTGGCCCACCGGGTGGCAGACCGTCAGCAGCGGATGGAGCGCCAGCTGGACGCAGAACGGGACCTCGGTGACCGTCACCAGCACCCCGGACAACGGTAAGCTCGCACCCGGCGCGAGCACCTCCATCGGGTTCGTCGGCGCCTACAGCGGCCCCAACGTCTTGCCGACCGCCTTCACCCTGAACGGCACCCTCTGCACCGCCCAATGAGGTGCGTCCGATGATCTCCGGCTTGACTTAGAGCGCGCTCTAACTCCCAGACTGGTCTCCATGGACGACGGCATGACCATCGCGCAGGTAGCGCAGCGTACCGGCCTCACCGCCCACACGCTGCGCTACTACGAACGCGCCGGCCTCATGCTGGAGCCGCCGCCGCGCGGCGACAACGGCCACCGGCGCTACACCGAGCGGGACGCCGACTGGATCGCGCTGCTCACCCGCCTGCGGGCGAGCGGCATGCCCATCGCCGCGATGCGCCGGTACGCCGAACTCGTCCGAAGGGGCCGGGACACCTACGTGGCCCGCAAGGAGCTGCTCGAGGCCCACCGGGCCGACGTGATCGCCAAAATCGAGCAGCTCCGCAGCGATCTCGAGATCGTCGACCACAAAATCGACCTCTACAGCCGCAGAATCATGGGAGAAGAATGAAGCAGCACACGCTCGGCCAGGGCCTTCGAACCTCGGCGCTCGGCCTGGGTTGCATGGGGATGAGCGACTTCTACGGCCCGGGCGACGAGTCCGAATCGATCCGGACCCTGCACCGCGCGCTCGACCTGGGGATCACCCTCCTCGACACCTCCGACGCGTACGGGCCGTTCACCAACGAGAGGCTCGTCGGCAAGGCCGTCGCCGACCGGCGCGACCAGGTTGTGCTGGCGACCAAGTTCGGCATCGAGCGTCTGCCCGACGGCACCCGTGTCGGCGTCAACGGCCACCCCGACTACGTACGCCGCTGCTGCGACGCCTCACTGCAACGGCTCGGGGTCGACCACATCGACCTGTACTACCAGCACCGCGTCGATCCCGGCGTCCCCGTCGAGGAGACCTGGGGCGCCATGAAGGAGCTGGTCGAGGCCGGGAAGGTCCGCCACCTCGGCATCTCCGAGGCCGCGCCCGCCACCGTGCGCCGCGCTCACGCCGTCCACCCCATCACCGCGGGACAGTACGAGTACTCCCTGTTCACACGGGACATCGAGAACGAGCTGCTGCCCACGCTCCGGGAGCTCGGCATCGGCCTGGTCGCCTACAGCCCCCTCGGCCGCGGCCTCCTGACCGGTGCGATCACGAACACCGGGGAGCTGTCCGGCGACGACTTCCGCCACCACAACCCCCGCTGGCAGGGCGACAACTTCGCCGCCAACCAGGCCCTGGTGGCCAAGGTCGGCGAGATCGCCGCCGCGCTCGGAGCGACCCCGGCCCAGGTGGCCCTCGCCTGGGTGCTGACCAGAGGCGGGGACGACGTCGTGCCGATCCCCGGCACCAAGCGGGTCACCCGGCTGGAGGAGAACGTCGCGGCCCTCGAGATCAAGTTCGAGCCGGACCACCTCGACGCGCTCGACGCCCTCGCCGGTCAGGTCTCCGGCGACCGGTACAACCCGGCCGGAATGAGCACCGTCAACCACTGACCGGGCACGGAGGCCCGGCACGAATCTCCTTGGGATGTCGGTGTGTTGGACGAGGTGCGGGTTGCCGCGTCCTCACCCTGGGCATTTTGGGCGTTACGGCCTCCACTGCTCCGCCGGCGACACACCCGGCAGCGGCTTGCCGATGAGGGCCAGGGGGAGGAAGAAGCAGACCTGGCCGATGGCCATGATGAGCGTGGCGAGCGCCTTGTCGTCGTACTGCGCGGACGCCCGGGCGTACAGCTCGTCGGGGACGCGCTCGCCCGACGTGTTCGGGGTGAGCACGGACTCGACCAGCTCCAGCGCGATGCGTTCGGCGGCGGTGAAGTAGGGCGCGTCCCGCCACGAGGCCACGGCGGTGATGCTCTCCTCGGTTGCGCCGGCCTTGCGGAGGTTGCCGGTGTGCAGGACGGTCAGATACGTGCTGCCGACGATCTGGCCGGCGCGCAGCTGTACCAGGCTGATGGTGGTCTGCGGGATCGTGCCGTTCCCGGTCGCCCGGTACAGGACGCCGCCGATGTCCTTGAGTTCGGGGACGAGCACGGCGGGGTTGGGCAGACGCGACTCGGTGGTGGTCATCGTGGGGGTTCCCTTCTGGGTCTCACATGGTGGATCACTGCTCTGACGGATCACATGGGGCGAAGGTGACCGGGGAGGCGGTCGATTTCACCCGGGCGTGCTGCCGACGGTTTTCGGCGTGGGCTCGGTGTCCCGGTTCCCGCGCCGGCGTCTCGGAGCCGTCCACCGATCATGACGCGGTGGCGAGGCCGTTGGTGAGAGCGCGGCGGCGGTCTACAAGGCGGTGGGGCCGCGCCGGTGCGAAGAAACAGCGTGCCGAGTAGGGCGATGCCGAGCGTGCCGCCGAGTTGCTCAACGGCGTTGAGCAGCCCGGCGGCCGAGCCGGTCTCGTGCAGGCAGCATGGTGAATCCGGCGCTGCGCCTACGCTGTCGGTCGGACAAGACAGACGAGACCCGCAGTATCTCCGCTGGCCAGCGCACCCCGCGGGCCGCCGCTTACGTGGGGATTGCGGGCCTGCAGCTGTTAGGTGCGTCATGCGCCGGACGGGAATCGCTCGGTTCCTGCCGTGTGAGGCAGGAATCCCGGATGCGCCGGGACCTCGGGCTCTGCTGCCCGGGATCGGGGACGGCGACTGTGAGAAGCGGCAACGACACCAGTCCGGTCCACAGGAGACAGACCATGGACATCCGCACCGCCTCCCGCGTCGCAGGCGCAGCCTCGCTGATCGCCGGATCGCTGGCCATCGCCATCCCGATCGAAATCACCGACGAGGACGCCCCGATCGCGGCCCAGCTCCAGGACTACGCGCACCACTCCGCTCTCGCGATGCTGTCGAACCTGGTTCTCCTTCCCGTGCTCTTGATCGTCCCCGGGGTGATCTACGCCGCCCGGCTGGCCCGCCGCGGTGCGCCGCGCCTGGCCCTCGTCGGCGGAGGGCTGTCGGCGCTCGGCTGGATCGCCGGCGCCATGAGCATCGGCGCGGGACAGATCGCGCTCTACCAGGGCTCCCAGCTCGCCGACCAGGCCGGCGCGGCGGCGCTGATCGCCCGGATGAACGGCGATCCGGTGTACGGCACGCTCGTGGGCGCCTTCGTCCTCGGGCACGCGATCGGCATGATCGTTCTCGGCGTCGGGCTGTGGCGCTCCCGAGCGGTCGCGCCCTGGGTCGCCGCGCTGTTCGTCGCTTACCCGGTCGGGCACGTCGTCGGGCACGCGATCAGCCCGGTCGTCGACACGATCTCCGGCATCTTCCTGCTGGTCAGCGCCGTGGCCGTGGCAGCCACGATCCTGCGCACCCCCAACGAACAATGGGACCTGCCGGCGGGCAAGGCCGCAGCCGAGCCCGTCCCGGCCTAGACCTTCATGATCTCCGACCAGGAGGCGACTTCCCGGCGACCCGCCGTTGGCCCACAATCGACACTGATGGCTTCCAAGCGCAGACCCGTCGTCTCGATCACGGTGACGCTGGCCGTGTTCTCCGCCGCCGCCGGCGCGGCCTTGATCGGCACCGGCCGGCTGAGCTGGCTGTCGATCCTGATCTCGGTAACCGCGGTGGTGTACCTGGCGGTCGCCTTCGTCGGCGCGGCGATCCTGCGCACGCGACCGCGCAGCCGCACGGGCTGGATCTTCCTCGTCTCCGGTACGGCGGCGCCGGTCGCGGCCGCGCTCAACGCCGCCACCGACGTCGAGGCGCACATCGGCAGGGTCGACGCGGCATCGTGGATCTACCTGGCGCAGACACCGTTCTCCCTGCTCAGCGTCCCGGTGATGGCGACCTTCGGGATCCTGCTCTTCCCCGACCGCCGCCTGGACACGCGGCGCCGTCGGGTGCTCGGGCTGGTCTACGCCGTCGAGCTGCTCGTGCTGCTGGTGTGGGCGCTGCTCTCACCGGACTCGGTGGAGGTGCCGGGGCTCCACAACCCCATCGCGGTGCCGGGCGCGGACGGGCTGGTGATCAGCATCCTGCTCGTCGGGCCGCTCAGCCTGCTGGCCTGCATCTCGCTGTGGCGCTTCGCCCGGCGCGACACCGGCCCGTACGCACCCGCCCTGCGTACCGCCGCGCGGGTGTCGTTCGTCGTCCCCGCCGCCTACCTCGCGTGCGTGATCGCGGGATTCACCTCCGGAGACACGGCGCCCATCACGGTCCTGGAGAACTGCGCGGCGATCGCGGTCGGAGCCGCGGCGTGGATCGGCATCGCCAGGCACGGGCTGTTCGACACCCGGGCGGTGCTCAACCGGGCGTTGGTGTACGGGTTCCTGAGCCTGACGCTCGTCGCGGTCTACCTCGTCGCGGCCGTCTCGCTCGGTCTGGTCTTCGGCGGGCTGGTACCGCAGGTGGTCGCCGCGGTCATGGCCGCCCTGGCCGTACTGCCGCTGCGCGACCTGGTGCAACGCCGGATCAACCAGCTCGTCTACGGGCTCCGGGACGATCCGGCCGCCGCGTTCGCCCGGCTCGGCGACCGGCTGGACGCGGCCGGGGCGCCCGAGGACATCCTCCCGGCCGCCGTCCGTACGGTCGCCGAGGCCCTTCGCCTGCCGTACGTCGCGATCGAGGCGGGCGGCGAGGTGCTGTGCCGTCACGGGCGCGCGCTTCCCGGCCAGACGCAGGCGCTGCCGCTGCCCTTCGCCGGCGAGACGATCGGGCACCTGATGCTGCAGACCCGCAGCGGCGGCGACTTCTCGGCCGACGAGCGGCGGCTGCTGGCGGACCTGACCAAGCAGGTGGCCGTGGCGGCCCGCGCGGTGGTGCTGACCCAGGCGCTGCAGTCCTCGCGGCAGCGCCTGGTGACGACGCGCGAAGAGGAGAGGCGGCGGCTGCGCCGCGACCTGCACGACGGGCTCGGCCCCACGCTCGCCGGCATCGCGCTGGGCATCGACACGGTACGGCGGGCCACGCCGCCGGACGGGTCTGTCGCGGAACTGCTGGCCAGGCTCCGCGAGGCCACCGCGGCGGCGGTCGACGACATCCGCCGCCTCGTCTACGACCTGCGGCCACCGATCCTCGACGAGCTGGGCCTGGCCGGGGCCGTACGCGAACAGGCGGTGCGGCTGGGTGTGGCGAGCATCGACGTTCCCGAGGCGCTCCCGTCGCTGCCCGCCGCGGTGGAGGTGGCGGCCTACCGCATCGCCGTCGAGGCCCTGACCAACGCGGCGCGCCACGCGCCGGGAACGCCGGTGTCGGTCCAGCTCGCGGTGAACAGCCGCCTGGAGCTGTCGATCGCCGACGGCGGCGCCGGCCTGCCGGACGGATACCGCGCGGGCGTCGGTCTGAACTCCATGCGGGAGCGGGCCGCGGAGCTCGGCGGCCTGTGCGTGGTGAGCCGGCGTGAACCGTGCGGGACCCTCGTGCGCGCGGAGTTCCCGCTGTTCGAGGAGGCGCGGTGACGGTACGAGTCGTTGTGGCCGATGACCATCCGCTGTTCCGGGAGGGGCTGCGGTCGCTCATCTGCGACTCGGCCGAGACCGAGCTGGCCGGGGTGGCCGCCGACGGTGACGAGGCCGTCGCCGTCACGCTCGAGCAGCGCCCCGACGTGGTCGTCATGGACCTGCGGATGCCGGGTCTCAACGGCGTCGAAGCGACCCGCAGAATCGTCGCCGGGCTGCCCGAGACCGCCGTGCTGGTGCTGACGATGGTGGAGGAGGACGCCTCGATCTTCGCGGCGATGCGCGCGGGCGCACGGGGTTACGTCCTCAAGGGCGCCGAACCCGAGACCATCCTGCGCTCGATCCTCGTGGTAGCGGCGGGAGAGGTGATCTTCGGTTCCGCGGTCGCCGCGCGCCTGACCCAGTTCTTCGCGGTCGGCGCCGACGCCACCGTGACGCCCTTCCCCAACCTCACCGGCCGCGAACGCGACATCCTCGCGCTCATGGCGACGGGCGCGAACAACAGGACGATCGCGCTGCGCATCGGGGTGACGGAGAAGACCGTGCGCAACAACGTGTCGAACATCTTCGCCAAGCTGCATGTCGCCGACCGGGCGGCGGCCGTGGCGCGGGCGCGTGACGCCGGGCTGGGCTCGGTGCCACAGGACCGGCTTGGAAGGTGAGACAGGGGGCAGCCGCAGGTCAAGCGCGTTGTCGTCATCGGTGCCACGGGGGGTGCCACGGGGAACGTGGGCACGAGCGTCGTGTCCGCGCCGGCGGCCAATCCGGCCATCTCCTCCATCCTGGGGGCGCGCACATCTGCCCGATCGGGCCCCAGCCCGAACACGGTCACACTCCCGCCAGCTGGAAGATCTGCGAATCGTACGGCCTGCCAGGCGGTCGGCAGCACGTCGGACAGGTAGACGAACCGCGTCAGAAGGCCCCGCGGGCACCTGGATCGGGCCCGAACTGGGCCTGGGGGCACACGCAGGTATTCCGCCTGCCCTGGGATCGTGAACGGCCCGGGGATCTCGTACACGTGCAGGTCGGAGCCGCAGATTTCGCTGCCGGTGACCTTGATGACCGCGTCCGCGGACTCCTTGATCCTCGGGTCGGGTACGTCCTCGACACGGATGTCGCGCCCGCCGTGCCAGGTGACCGCCTTCATCGTCTTCTCCTCGATCGCGTGAACCATCCGCATGCCCCACGCGGGCGCGTCAAACGGCCCGAGCTCTCGCCTTTGGCCGCACAGGCGCTCGCCGCGAAATGTGCTGACCTGGACTGATAGCGGCTCTGGCGCTCGACAGGTCAGGGCTCAGCGGGAGCTACGGCACAGCTTTGTTTCGCTGCTGTCCGATCGAGATGTCCCGATGAAGGACATCTCCCGCCCTGGTAGCGCACTCCAAACAACACGGTGGTCACGGAGACCGTGTCCACGAGGGAGCTACCGCCATGTACAGCGACTCCCGGCACGCTCACCGCCCGCGACCTCGGGTTGGCCGGCCGGGCCGCCGGCTGTTAGGTGCGTCATGGGCCGGACGGGAATCGCTCGGTTCCTGCCGTGTGAGGCAGGAATCCCGGATGCGCCGGGACCTCGGGCTCTGCTGCCCGGGATCGGGGACGGCGACTGTGAGAAGCGGCAACGACACCAGTCCGGTCCACAGGAGACAGACCATGGACATCCGCACCGCCTCCCGCGTCGCAGGCGCAGCCTCGCTGATCGCCGGATCGCTGGCCATCGCCATTTGACCAGGGGCGTACGCAGGTCGTCCGCCCCCAAACGCTCTACGTGATCACGTACACACCACACACTGGAGGACAAACTATGACGACATTGGCCAAGGCATGGGGAATCACCATTGCGGGATTCCTGGCGGTGACGGCGATCGGCGCGTCGCCCGCCGCGGCGTCGAGGGCCGGGGCATCGCCCGACACCTGCAGGACCGGGTACGTCTGGCGCGGAGCCCAGAACAGCGACCACGTGTGCGTCACCCCGGCCGTTCGCGACCGCACCGCCCGCGAGAACGCCACCGGGGTCTGGCACGCCTGCACCCAGGGCTTCGTCTGGCGTGAGGCGTACCAGGGCGACTTCCGGTGCGTCGTGCCGAGCTCGCGCACCCAGGCGCGCGTGGACAACGACGCCGCGCCGTACCGGCTCGCCTGGGTGATCATGACGAGGACCCGGCACGATCCGGATTCGACGAGCTGCGACGGCGACTCCTGCTCCACCACGAACGAGTCGTCGTACTACACCGTCGGCGTCCGGGGCTACTACCTCACCTCCGGCGCGCGGGTGACCGTCAAGATCGTGGCCGACGGCGCGACCGTCTGGAGCAAGATCGTGTACGCGGGGACGGGCAAGGACCCCGGAGGCAACTACAGCCTCGACACCGGCAACCCGCTGTGCGGAGGCGGTACGTTCGCCAAGCCGTACAACGCCTACGTACAAGTGCGCGAGGACTCCGGACCGTGGTCGACGCGCGTCCCGATCCACTGGAAGGCGTGCTCCAACGTGTGACGCGGCTCTGACTCGCAGATTGGCACGTCGAGTGCCAAAGGGACCACACGCATGCCCCGTCTCCGAACCCTTCGAGGAGACGGGGCGGAGCCTGTCACGGAGCGCCCCGCGTCTGGGCATGCTGCTTGTCGCCTTCATCGTCCCGCTCTGCCGTGCGGTCGGCGTGGGAGCCGGCGCCCCGGATGGAGACGAACCCGGACACCTTTCGGCGGCGTTCGCTAGCCGCTGCACGCCCGCCTGGCCCTCCTGCTCGGCCACCACCGCGGCGAACTCCCGGCGAACCTCCTCAAAAGCCGTCCGCGACCGTTCCGTGGACGCCCATCCTGCTCATCGTCGGCACCCCTTCATGAGTGAGTGTTGGTCGCCGGCATGACGGATGGGCCGGAGGAAAGGTGACCGGGTGCGTTCGCGGTCACCTTTCACTGCTTTGATGCGTCAGCGCTCTGACGTGGCTGAAATGAGAGGAATGCAACCGTGACGCCCCATGACTTTCTGGCCGACCAGTTCCAGGGGCACCGTCCCCATCTGAAGGCGGTCGCCTACCGCATGCTCGGCTCGCTGAGCGAGGCCGAGGACGCGGTCCAGGAGGCATGGCTGCGGCTGGCGCGTTCGGACTCGGATGACATCGATAATCTCGGTGGCTGGCTGACCACGGTGGTCGGCCGGGTGTGCCTGGACATGCTCCGCGCTCGCAAGTCCCGGCGTGAGGAATCGCTGGAGGAGCGTCTGCCCGATCCGGTGATCAGCCGTGCGGATGCCGCCGATCCGGAGCAGGAAGTGCTGCTGGCCGACTCGGTGGGCCTGGCGCTGCTGGTCGTGCTGGAGTCCCTGACCCCGGCCGAACGGCTGGCGTTCGTGCTCCATGACATGTTCGGCCTGCCGTTCGAGCAGATCGCGCCCATCGTGGACCGCACCCCCGTGGCAGCCAAGAAGCTCGCCAGCCGGGCACGCCTGCGAGTCCGCGGTGCAGCCCCGAAACCTGACCCTGATCTGAGCAGTCAGCGCCGGGTGGTGGACGCCTTCCTCGCCGCCGCCCGCGGCGGCGACTTCGCCGCGCTGGTGGCCATTCTCGACCCCGACGTGGTGCTGCGCGCCGACGGCGGGATGCTCGCCGGCGGCATGAAGGTCATCAGGGGTATCGCGGCCGTGGCCGGACAGCTCGCCACCTTCCAGCGCATGGCCACCAGCTGCGCCGCCCACCCGGCGCTTGTCAACGGCCTCGCCG
Source organism: Microbispora catharanthi (assembly GCF_006334915.2). GTDB lineage: Bacteria > Actinomycetota > Actinomycetes > Streptosporangiales > Streptosporangiaceae > Microbispora > Microbispora catharanthi. The sequence continues at coordinate 384,826 of NZ_VDMA02000001.1, read as the reverse complement.
GCCTGCTCAACACCATCGACGACAAACTCATCTCCGTCATGAACTTCACGATCTCCGACGGCAAGATCGCCACGATCGACATCCTGTCCGACCCCGACCGGCTGGCCCAGCTCAACCTCACCCGCCTGGAGCCGTGATGCGTCACCAGCTCATCCGCTGATTTCTGCACTCGCTTCTCGAAGGCCGTCAGGGCTCGGCGGCGAGGACGGTCACCGGGTCGCCGACCTGGATCTCGCCGTAGTCACGGGGGACGAAGCGGACACCGAACCAGGTCTTGCCGTCCCAGCGGCGGTGGCGGGCCAGGGCGCGGAGGGGTTCCTTGCCCTTCTCCAAGGTGGTGGGGTCGTAGGTGGGCACGGCGCAGCGGTCGCAGAGTTCGGACATGCGGAAGCGGATGGCGCCGATGCGGATCTCGCGCCAGGTGTCCTCGGCGTAGGGGGCGAAGCCGTCCACGACCAGGTTGGGACGGAAACGGGCCATGTCGAGGGGGGCGGGGACCTCCTCCTGACGTTCGAGGGCGCCCTCGGTGATCCAGTCGTCGAGCCGGCGGAGGGAGGAACGGGAGGTGAGCAGGAAGGGGGCGTCTCCGGCCAGGCTGACGACGTCGCCGGGAAGGCCGCCGTGGGAGGCCGGGACAGCGCAGCGGCGGGGGTCGTCGAGCCAGACGAGGCGAGCGGGTTTCCCCAACAAGCGGGTGAACCAGGCGTGGGCGTCCGGATGAGCGAGGACCACCGTGTCCACTTCCACGAAGTGGACGGGGACGTGCTCACCGGTGGCCGGGGGGACCTTCAGCTGCGGCAGACCGGGGGCCTCAAGCAGGAGGCCGTCCTCGGCGGTGGGGGTGGCCACGACGGAGAGCAGTCGCGGGTTCTCCCCGACCCAGTGCAGGTTGCCCGATTCGTCCACCACGGCCCACCGGCGATCCCCCGCCAGCCCCCACGGCTCCACGACCGCCGAATCAACAATCCACCCAGAAACCGACTTAACCGGATATCTGCGGATCTCGGCCAGCTCCATTTCGCCAGCCTACGTCCGAGAATCACTCCTCGAAAGCCGTGAGCTGCGGCCGTTTCGCCGTCATAGTGCCCCCCGACGAAATCGGCAGGAAACCACCGGCGCCGAAATTCCGCAGGCGCGCGAGCGGGCACTCGTGAAGGTTTCATCAGGGAGCCGGCCGGTCTCGCTCTCAGGAGTGAGGCCACGGCCACCGGGTGTCGGGGATACTGGCCGGATGCGTCGTGTACCTCCCACGGTGGTCGACGCGGTACTCGCGATCGGGTGCTTCCTGAGCATCATGATCATGGCCGTGCTCAACCACCGCCTGGAGTGGTGGGTGGCCGCCCTGGCCGCGATGAACACGCTGCCGCTCCTGTGGCGGCGGCGGTTCCCCCTGCTCGTGAGCACCGTGACGGGGATCGGCACCGGCGCCCTCTTCCTCACCGACTCGATGGGCGGGATTCCCGCCGCGTCGCTGATCGCGACCTACGGCCTCGCCTCACTGTCTCCGCCCGCGCGGATGCTGACCGGAGTGCTCGGCACCATCGCGGGGTTCGCCTCCGCGGCGGTGCTGCAGCATCACCAGCCGCTCAGCTACGGGCCCACCGCGGCGGCGTTCGTCGTCGCCTACGCCCTGGGCACCGGCGCGCGAGCGCGCAGGGACCGTATCGCCGTCCTCGAAGAGCGCGCGCGGCGGCTCGCCGAGGAGCGGGAGGTCGCCGCCGTACGCGAACGGGAGCGTATCGCACGGGAGATGCACGACATCGTCGCCCATGCGATGAGCCTGGTGATCCTGCAGGCCGAGGCCGGGCCCGTGGCGCTGCGCACCGACCCGGCCAAGGCCGAGCGGATCTTCGACACGATATCGACGACCACCAGGGACGGCCTGTCCCAGCTCCGCAGGGTGCTCCTCGCGCTCAGGTCGGAGGAGGCCGAGCGCCACCCGCAGCCCGGCGTCGAGTCCCTCCCCTCCCTGATCGAGGGGGTGCGGCAGGCCGGGCTCGACGCCACGTTCGAGGAGCGTGGCGAGCCCCGCCCCTGCCGCTCCGACCTCGCCGTCACGGTGTACAGGATCGTGCAGGAGGCACTGTCGAACACGATCAAGCACGCCGAGGCGACCCGGGTGCGGGTCCGCATCACGTGGCGGGACGATGCCCTCGACCTGGAGGTCCACGACGACGGGCGCGGCGTGAGCGGAGAGCGCGGGCAGGTCGGGCACGGACTGATCGGCATGCGCGAGCGCGTGGCGGTGGCCGGCGGCCGGCTCGTCACCGGCTCAGACGGGACGGGCTTCCGCGTTGCCGCCAACCTGCCGCTCGCCGGCGCTCTCACAGACTCCGGCACTCCCACCGAATCGCGGGCCCCATAGACTGAGGCGTGCCGACGCAGAACAGCATCCGGGTGCTCATAGCCGACGACCACACCCTCGTCCGCGACGGCCTGGCCATGATGCTGGCGGAGCAACCCGACCTCGATGTGGTGGGCGAGGCCGCCGACGGCGCCGAGGCGATCAGCGCGGCCCGCGAACTCCAGCCGCACGTGGTGCTCATGGACGTACGCATGCCGAAGGTCGACGGCATCGCGGCGACCGCCGGGATCTGCCGCGACACCACCGCGAAGGTGCTGGTCCTGACCACATTCGACCTCGACGAGTACGTCTACGACGCGCTGCGCGCGGGCGCGAGCGGCTTCCTGCTCAAGGACATGCGGCGGGCCGAACTGGTGGAGGCGGTCAGGGTCATCTCAGCGGGCGAGTCGCTGCTCGCACCTACGGTGACCAGGCGGCTGATCTGCGACGTGGTGGCCCGCTCAGGCCCCGCCGCACCCCAGGCCGACGACCGCAGGCTGGCCGCGCTCACCGCCAGGGAACTCGAGACACTGCGCCAGGTCGCGCGAGGCCTGTCCAACGCGGAGATCGCCGCCGAGCTGTTCGTCACGGAGCACACCGTGAAGACGCACGTCAGCAGCGTGCTGGCCAAGTTGGGCCTACGCGACCGGGTGCAGGCGGTGGTGCTCGCATACGAGTCGGGGCTGGTCACCCCCCGCTCTCAAGAGTGAGGCGGGATCCCGCTCCTACGGGCGATCCACCGGCCCGTGCCGTACGACCAGCATGAGGACATGAAGCGAAAGTTGCTCGTGGCCGCCGCCGCGCTGACGGTCCTGCTGGTCGGAGGGATGGGAGCGGGTGCCTGGTATGTCAGCGACCTCACGCTGGTGCCGAAGCACCCGGAGACGATCACCTATCCCGAGGTCGTCCTGGGAGTGACGGACAGGACCATCACCGTCACCGCGTCCGCCGCCACCACCCGCCCCGGCACGTGGTCGCTCAACTGGAGCAGCGGCTCCGCCTTGGTCGGCGACATCGTCAAGAGGTCGGCCGGCCGGGTGGAGCGCGTGCGCGTCAGCGGTCAGACCCCGCCGACCGGAATCCGCGCGTCGATGTACATGACCTACAGCGGCGACCCGAAGACGGCGCTCGGCCTCGACTTCACGGAGATCATGGTGCGGACCGAGTTGGGCGACGCGCCCGCATGGTACGTGCCCGCGCGCGGCGACACTTGGGCGATCACCGTGCACGGCAGCAACGGCTACCGCAACTCCAACCTGCACGCCATCGCGACCATGCACCGGGTCGGCATGCCGGTGCTCGACATCACCTACCGCAACGACCTCGGCGCGCCCGCGTCTCCGGACGGATTCCTGCACCAGGGCGAGTCGGAGTGGCGTGACCTGGAGGCCGCGATACGCAAGGCGCAGTCCATGGGCGCCAGGCACATCGTGCTCTACGGCGGCTCGATGGGCGGCGCGATCGTCGGCCGGCTGCTCACCCGCTCTCCCCTGGCGGACGTGGTCTCGGCCGCCGTGCTGGAGAACCCGGAGATCAGCAGCCGGCGTACCGGGGAGTTCGCCGCTGCCCAGATGCACCTGCCGTCGTTCATGGTGCCGATCATGGAGCAGGTCATCGACTGGCGCGGCGGCTTCGACATCGCCACGATCGACCTGCTCGGCCACCCGCCGCGGGTGAAGCCGCCCACGCTGCTGCTCATGGGCGACGCCGACAAGGAGCACCCGGTGGAGACGGCGCGTGAGCTGGCCAAGGCGTCGCGCGCGATGAACTGGCCGATCCAGTACGAGGAGTTCCCCGGCGCCGGCCATTCCGAGATCTGGAGCACCGACCGCGAGCGCTACGACCGCACGCTGGCCGCCTTCCTCACCCGCACCGCGAGGTGAGCCCCTTTGCACAGGCCGGCGTTCGACACTGTGCCGCCGGCGCGCCGGCTGATCGAGCTGCTGAAGCAGCGAGGCCGGACGGGCTGGACCACGCTCGTGCGCGTGGCCCCGAGACCGCGGCGCGGCTCCCCCAACGGCTCGCTAACGCCACTGGCCGTTCGGTTGCTTCTCGGCCCCCGCCATCCGGCTGCTTGCGGTCTCGTCGTTGTGCACCGGCTTCGCGGCCGGTCGGTGGCTCGTCGGCTTATCGGCAGGGAGAGCGATGGCGGGGATGACCGCGGCCGCGGCGATGCCGATCGCCCACCAGAACGCGCCCCGGAAGGCACCGGTGGCGCCGTGGCCGAGGAGCGACTGCAGGACGACGGCCACGATCGCGGTGCCGAACGAGGCGCCCACCTGCTGGACGATGCGGGTGCTCATGGTGGCGTGCGGGATGCCTGCCGGTTGGACGTCCTGGTAGGCGATGGACATCGGCGGGATCAGCACCGCCCCGATCCCCAGACCGCGAACCAGCAGCACGGCTCCCAGCCACCACAGGCTCGTGCCCGGCCCGGCAAGCGCGAACGGAACGGTAGCGACGGCGGCGAGCAGGAAGCCGGCGATCGTCACGGCCCGCGCCCCGAACCGGTCGACCAGCTTGCCGATCACGAAGCGCGAGGCGAGCGCACCCACACCCTGCGGGATCATCAGCAGCCCGGCATCCAGCACACTGTCGCCCCGCAGCTGCTGGTAGTACAGCGGCAGTAGGAACATGCCGGCGTACATCGCCGCGCCGGCGGTGAACAGGACCGCGGAGGCACTGCCGAGCGAGCGCACGCGCAGCAGCCGCACGTCGACGATCGGCTCGCGCTCGCCAGGCCGTGACGCCCAGGCGATGAACGCGGCCAGCAGGACGACCCCGGCCAGCAGCGGCACCAGCACCCCGGCGTGGCCGATCCCGCCATCCTCGGACAGCTGCGAGAGGCCGAGCAGGATCCCCGTCAGCGCCGGGGCGAGCAGCACCAGGCCGATCCAGTCCAGGCGCCCGCGCCCGGCCGAGGAGCCGGGACGGTCGGCGGGCAGGAACCGCCGCGCCAGCAGCAGTCCGGCGGCGATCACGGGCACGTTTATGAGGAACAGCCAGCGCCAGCTCAGCCAGTTCAGGATCACACCGCCGACCACCGGGCCGAGGATCGGGCCGAGCGCGATCGGCAGGCTGACGGCCGCCATCAGCCGGCTGCTGACATGCCCGCCCGCGGCTCGCACTGCGAGCGTCTGCATCAGCGGGAAGATCAGCCCGGCACCCAAGCCCTGCAGCACCCGGAAGCCGATCAGGCTGGCGTCGTTCCACGCCACCGCGCACAGCACCGAGGCGAGCACGAACAGCACCAGCGCGGCCATCCAGACCCGCTTGCCGCCCCAGCGGCGCTCCGCCCACCCGGTGACCGGGATCGCGACGGCCATCGCCAGGAGGAAGCCGGTGGTGACCCACTGGATCGTGTCGGCGGTCGAGTGCAGCTTCACTACCAGGGTGTGGATCGCCAGCGTCACCATCGTCGAGTCGAGGATCGCCGCGATCCCGCCCACGACCAGCGCGATCAGCGCGTTTTTCACCTGCGGCGGCAGCTTCGCCTCGGTGGCCTCCGTCATCGCCTTGCCTCCAGGATAAGAGTGGAATACATCTCTTATGGAGAGTAGAGCGCCTTGCTAGGGAATGCAAACCTTCCTTATAGTGGACCCGTGACCACATCTGCCGCCGCGACCTCTCGCCAACGCCGACGAGGGCCCGAGCTCGAGGCCGCGTTGCTGGACGCAGCCTGGGACGAGCTGGTCGAGGTCGGCTTCGCGAAGCTGACCATGGAGTCCGTCGCCTCCCGCGCCAGCACCGGCATCGCCGTGCTGTACCGCCGCTGGGCCAACAAGGACCAGCTCGTGCTCGCCGCGCTCGAGCACTACCGGAACAGCCACCCGGTCGACGTCCCCGACACCGGAACCCTGCGCGGCGACCTCCTCGCCGCACTGACCGGCATGGGCGAGGCCCGCGCCGCCTTCTTCGCCATCGCCGCGGCCACCGCCTTCTCTGGGCTGCTGGCCGACACCGGGCTCACCCCCGCCGAGGTGCGCGACCGGATCATCGGCGGTCAACGGCTTTCGCGCGTTCGGAGCATCTACCAGCGCGCCCATGACCGCGGCGAGATCGACCTGGAACGGATCCCTCCCGCGGTGCTCGCCATGCCGTTCGACCTGGTGCGCCACGACCTGCTCATGGACCTCAAACCCCTGAAGCCCGCACGCATCCAGTCGATCATCGACGAGCTCTTCCTGCCCCTCGTCCACAACCACCACAACGCGCCGGGTTCGGCAGGAGCCGTCTGACCTCACCCATGCCCCCGGTGCCAGCAGGGGTTCAGGCCGCCTGGCGACGAACCCTTGTCGGCACGTCGAGGTCTTCGCGTTGGTACGCCCCTCCAACCGGGCGCGTTACATGCACAACCTTCGACTACGCGCTCAGACGAAGTACCGGGCCTGCAGGCGGAACAACTCGGCGTAAAGTCCATCGGCCTCACTCAGCGTGTCGTGAGTGCCGGCCTCGACGACCCGGCCGCCGTCCAGAACCACGATGAGATCAGCCGCCCGGGCGGTGGTGAAGCGATGCGTGACGAGGATGGTCACCCCGCCCTCCAGGCGGCTCAAGTCGGCGTACCGCTGAAACAGCCACTCCTCGGCCCGTGCGTCGAGACTGGCAGAGGGCTCGTCCAGGACCCGCAGCAGCGGCGCCTGCCGCATCGCCGCCCGGGCGTTGGCCACCGTCTGCCACTGGCCCCCCGACAGCCCCTTCCCGTCCCACGATTCTCGCCCGAGCCGGGTCTCCAGGCCCTCGGGCAGCGAAGCGAGAAGCTTGTCGCCGCTGGCCGTCCGCAGCGCCTCGAGGATCCGCTCCGAGTCGTCGCGATGCTCGAGCCGGCCCAACCCGATCGTGTCCTTCAGCGACATCTCGATGTGTACCGGCTCCTGGAAGGCCGCCGTGATCCGGGCACGCCAGTCCTCCGGCGCGAACTGCGCCAGATCGGTCCCGTCCACCAGGACGCGCCCCGCGCTCGGCCGGTAGAGACCGGCGAGCATCTTGACGAGCGTCGACTTCCCCGCGCCGTTCTCGCCGACCAGGGCCACCACGGCGCCGGCCGGGAGCTCGAGGTCGATGTCGTTCAGTGAAGGCTGATCGCGGTTCCAGTACTGGAAGCTGAGACCCTCCACCTTGATGCCGCCCTCCAGCCGGGCCGGCACCGTCACCGGCGTGGCCGGCACGACGGCCGCCCGCTCCACGGCGCCGTCCTCCACCACGTCGAGGAACGCCCGAGCTGCCCGAAGCGACTCCAGCGTCCAGAAGGTCAAGGTCAACGAGCTCTGCACCTGCCCGGTGATCTGGCTCGCGACGGCGATGGCCGCGACGACGAGGCCCAGCGAGGCGTCGCCGGCCAGGCCGGCCCGCACCATCAAGACGATGGCGGCCGCGTACGCCAGCACGAAGAACAGCCAAGCCAGCGCGACCGGCACCCGGGTCCGTCGATCGGTCCGGGCGATGTCCCGGCCTCCGGAGTCCCACTCCTCGCGGTGCCTGCGCCGCAGCTCGCTCGCCAGTCCGAAGAGGCGGGTCTCGCGACCGGGTGCGGCCGTGGTGGCGAGCGTGAACAGATGACCGGCCAGCCGGGTCCGGGGCATGGCGCGCTGCACGGCCCGACCGCGCTTCTTGTCCGCCGCCTGAGTGGCCAGCACCGCGGGGACGGCGAAAAGCGGCAGTACGGCGAGGACGGGAACGACCGAGGCCATCAGGACGGCCGAGGCGATCAGGGCCAGTGCGGCTCCGGCCAGCCACAGCAGCCGGTCGAAGGCCGGCCCGATGTCGCCCCGGGCACCACGGACCGCCGCCGCCTTTTCCGAGCGGCTCGAACGCTCGTGGATCTCCAGCGTCGGCGTGGTGCCGACCACGTCGATGAACTGGCGCTCGACTTCGTTCTGGATCTCCTCCTGCAGGCGAAGGCGGGTGAAATAGCCGGCGATGAAGGTGCCCTGGGTGAGCATCACGAAGATCGCCACACACAGCGCGAGTGTCACCGCACCGCTGGTCGAATGCCGGCTCGCCACCTCGCTGAACAGTCCGAGCAGAACTGCGAGGCCGACCCCGGTGACCTGTTCGAGAATCGCCACCGCCACCACGAGCAAGGACCGGACCCAGTCGATGCGGGGTCCGGTCGTGAGGACGAAGCGCAGCGCGCTGATCAAGACGATGTCTCCTCGAAACGCTTCGCCTGCAGGCGGAACAGCTCGGCATACCGGCCGTCGGCAGTGATCAGATCCTCGTGCGTGCCGTCCTCGACGATCTGGCCGTCATCGAGCACGACCACCCGCTCCGCCTTGCGCACGGTCGCGAACCGATGCGAGATCGCGATGGTGGTGGCGCCCGCGGTGAGCTCGTGGAACGTGTCGTAGAGCTGAGCCTCGGCGCGGGCGTCAAGGCTCGCGGCCGGCTCGTCCATGATCAACAGCTGTGCGCCGTGCCGCAGGCCGAACAGTGCCCGGGCGATCGCGATGCGCTGCCACTCGCCGCCCGACGCGTCGACCCCGCCGTCGAAGCCACTGGACATCACCGTGTCCCAGCCGTTCGGGAGTCCCTCGATGAACTTCAGGAGCCCGGCCTGGCGCGCCACAGCCCGCAGGCCCTCCTCGTCGTCCGCATGGGCCAGGGAACCGAAGGCGATGTTGTCCCGCACGGACAGCTCATAGCGGCCGAAGTCCTGGAAGACGGCGACCACCCGACGCTGCCAGCTCCGGCGGTTGGCGTCCTCGATCGGGGTCGCACCGACGCGCACGCACCCCCCGCTCGGAGCGTCCAGGCCGGCGATGAGCCGGGCCAGCGTCGTCTTGCCGGCCCCGTTGAGACCGACGATGGCGAGCGACTGACCAGCGGGAACGGCGAGGTCGATGCCGTGGAGCACCTCGCCGGAGGCGCCACCGTAGCGGAAGCGCAGATCCTCGCAGGAGATGGTCGCGACCGGCGCCGGCCAGGAGCCGGTGTCCGGCCCAACCGGCGTCGCCACGACCGGAAAAGCCAACGCCTCGGCGGCCGCCTTCGAGGCGAAGCCGATGCGGAGGTCGTCCTCGTCCGCCCGGAGCACCTGGAGGAGCGCCCGGACGGCAAGGCCGCCGAGCGCCAGATCACCCACCGTCGAGCCTCCGGTTGCCGCCCGATACCCCAGGTAGTAGAGAACCGAGGCGACCGTGACGCCGGTGACCACGACCACGATGACAACGAACAAGCGATGCTCACGCCGCCGTTGCCAGACCTCCATCATGTTCACGCGCCACTCCGACTGGTAGGCATCGCGGAAGAAGGCCGCGAGGCCGAAGAGACGGACTTCCCGGGCCACACCCGGCGTGGTCGGCACGTCCCGCAAGTAGGACGTACGGCGCAGTTTCGTCGTCTGGCTCACGGTCTCGATGACGGCGATCCGATAGTTCCGGACCAGCCGGGAGTGGATCACGACGAAGACGGCGAAGACGATGACCCCCAGCCCCCAGGTGACACGGGTAAGCAAAGCCGCGGAGCCGATGCTGGTCACCCACAGCGAGGCCCTGGTGGAGAAGCCGAAGATCGCTTCCCCGGGCGGCATGTCGATGGTCCCGTTGCCCCGGGCGCGCTCGATCCGGCCGAGGTGGGCCGGATCCTCGAGGTGGCCGACGGTCGCCGGCCCGGAGGCGGCCATCATCACTCGCTCGCTGAGCCGGCCGGTGACCCGGCGGCCGAGTGCCCGGCCCAGAGCCGTCCGCGCAGACTCGGTGATATGAGTGAGGAAGAACAGCACGACGACGAGGACGACCCAGCGATAGCACTCCCGCGCCGCCGGGGTGCCCAGCCCTTGGCCGATCGCCGCGGTGAGCCCGTCCACCAGCTCACCGATCCCAATGGTGATGCCGACCGGGGCCGCACCGGCGAGGACGGCCAAGACCGCGGTCAGGGTGGTCAAGGCCGGTGCCACGGAGAAGGAACATCCGACCAGGGCGGGTATCACCCACCGCGTCGCCGGAGGCGGCAGCCGACTCGTATGCGCGGTCACGCCTGCCCCTCTGGCCTTGTCTGCTGGGTTTTTGCGGATGTCGCGGCGACTCCTTTGTTTTGCAAGAAGCGGACGCCTTTACAAAGTAGATCAGGAAAGGAAACCGGCCAGCAGACGGGCGACCTCGGCGGGGCGCTCCAGGCTCGGCAGGTGACCGGCCCAGTCGAGGTCGAGCAGCGTCGCGTCCGGAAGCGCCTCCGCAATGTGACGCCCGCTCTCGCGGAAGTACGGCAGGTCATGGCCGCCCGTCACCACCAGCGTCGGCGCGGTGACCACCGTCAGGTCGATCGGTTCCCTCCGCCGCTCGGGCTGCGGATCGGCGGCCAGTTGCACCTCGAACGCGTGCCGCTGCATCGCCGCCAGCCGCGCCCTGGCCGGCTCGTCCGCCTCGGGACCCAGCCACGTGCGGACGTTGAGGTCCACCGCTCCCCCGACGTCGCCCGCCTCGATCAGCCGGTCCTCCTCTCCCCCGAACGCCTCAAGGTCGGGGGTCGGAGGCAGGCCGCAGCCCGCGTTCAGCAGTACGAGCCGCGACACGAGATCGGGATGGGCCGTCGCGAGCTCCAGCGCGACCCGCCCGCCGTACGACGATCCGACGAGCCCGACCCGGCGCAGCCCGAGCGCCGCGAGCAGGTCCGCGACGTCGCCGGCGTCCGAGTAGGGCCCCTCCGCGGCGCACGGTGTGCGCCCGTGCCCCCGGAAGTCGAGCCGGATGACGCGGAACCGCTCCCCCAACGGCTCCCACTGGGGATCCCACATGCCCGAGTCGGCGACGCCGGAGTGCAGCAGGACGACGGGCTCACCGGAGCCCCGTTCCTCGTGCCAGACAGTCACCGGGCCTCCAGCGCGACGCGGACGCCGAGGGCGACCAGGACCGTCCCCGACACCTGTTCCAGACGGCGGCGGACCGCGGGTCTGCCGAGCACGGCACCGGCCCGGCCGATCAGCCAGATCACCGCGACGTACCAGACGACGTCCACGACCACCCAGATCGCCGCGAGCATCGTCAGCGTCAGCGGCACGTGAGCGCCCTGGGGCACGAACTGCGGCAGGAACGACATCGCGAACACGGCGGCCTTGGGGTTGGCGCCGCACGTGGCGAGCCCCAGACCGTACGAGCGGCGCCATCCGTCCGCGGTCCGCACCTCGTCCCCGCCGTACGGCACGGACGCGTCGAGGGCCGCCGGCGCGCGCCTGGCCTTCCACAACGACTGGACGCCCATCACGATCAGGAGCGCCGCACCCACCGCCTTCATCGCGCCGTAGGCCACCTCCGAGGCCACGACCAGCGCCGATAAACCGAACACGGCGGCCATCGCCCACAGGAAGATGCCGGTTTCGTTGCCGAGGAGGGCGGCGACTCCGGACGAGCGCCCGGCCCTGAGCGTCTGCCGCAGGATCACCGCGGTGCTGACACCCGGGATCATCGCGAGCAGGAGGCAGGAACCGACGAAAGCGAACCAGATCACGTGCTCATCGTTACGGTGGGGGTCCGAGCGCCGCAACCGCTTTCCCACCCGGTGCACCGCGCCGGCGCGGCCGAAGGGCGATGGGGCAGCAGGAGGGTCGGCTGTCCGGAGCGAACAGCAAGGGAAGGGGACTCCCCACTCCCTTCCATTCTCAACGTATAGCGGACAGGGGGGCTTGCGGCAAGACCCCGGTCGTGCCGCACAATCGTCGGCCGGAAGCAGCGCATGCGGAAAACGGGGGATGCGACGTGCGTGTGGTGTCGTCGATGTATGGGTCAGGCGGGGAGCGTCACCCGTCATGGTCACCAGGTCGTCACGGCGGTTCGGGCGCCTCAGTGCGCGTAACGGTGCAAGCAACCCAGATCGGAGCTGATGACGTGAACCCGCTGCCCACCAGCGCGTTCGACCTTCCCGACCGCCTCTCCCACAAGGCCGATCCGAGGCTGATCGCCGCCGACGAGCAGCACTTCGCAGCCATCGCGGAGAGCCTCGAACAGTCGATCGCCGACCTGACCGACCGCCTCGAGGCCGAGCTCAAGGCACCCGGTGGCAAGGGCCGGCAGGCGATGGACCGGGATCTGGAGGTCCATCGGCTGACCGCTCGCCTGCGCGTGCTGCGTCGTTTCGGTCTGGACCTGTGCCTCGGGCACATGGTCGGCGAGGACGACCCCGAGCCCGTGTACATCGGACGGCTCGGCCTCACCGACAGCGCGGGTCGCCGGCTGCTGCTCGACTGGCGCTCCCCCGCGGCCGAGCCGTTCTTCGGAGCCACCCACGCCAATCCGATGGGTCTGACGAGCCGCCGCAGGTATCGGTGGAGCCGCGGCCGGATCAGCGACTACTGGGACGAGGTGTTCACCCCGGACGGGTTCGAGGGACACGCCGCGCTCGACGACCAGTCCGCTTTCATCGCCAGCCTGGGCAGTAGCCGGTCGCCGCGGATGCGCGACGTGCTCGGCACCATCCAGGCCGACCAAGACGCCATCATCCGCGCGGGATCCCGGGGCGCTCTCGTCGTCGACGGCGGTCCGGGAACGGGGAAGACCGTCGTCGCTCTGCATCGCTCCGCCTATCTCCTCTACTCCGATCCTCGCCTCGGTCACCGCCGTGGCGGCGTGCTGTTCGTCGGCCCGCACCAGCCCTACCTGGCGTACGTCGCCGACGTCCTGCCCAGCCTCGGAGAAGAGGGCGTGCAGACCTGCACCCTGCGGGATCTCGTCCCCGAGGGAGCGGCGGCGACGATCGAGACCGACCCGGACGTGGCCCGCCTGAAGTCGTCCGCGGATCTGGTGAAGGCGATCGAGCCGGCCGTCAGGTTCTACGAGAATCCGCCCACCAAGGGGATGACGGTCACGACCCCCTGGTCCGGCCTCTGGCTGAGCGCCGAAGATTGGGCCGAGGCGTTCGAAGCACCCGACCCGGGCACTCCGCACAACGAGGCGCGCGACCAGATCTGGGAGGAGCTGCTCACCATCCTGGTGGACAAGTACGACGGCGACGCGCCGCCTGACCTGGTCCGCAAGTCGCTGCTGCGCGACAGGGAGCTGCTCACGACCTTCAACCGCGCGTGGCCGCTGATCGAACCGACCGATCTCGTCGGAGACCTCTGGTCGGTGCCCGCCTACCTGCGGCTGTGCGCACCCTGGCTCAGCCCCGAGGAGATTCGGAAGCTGCAGCGCGCGGACGCCCAGGCCTGGACGGTGTCCGATCTGCCGCTCCTGGACGCGGCACGACAGCGGCTCGGCGACCCGGAGGCGTCACGGCGCAAGCGCCGGCGCGACGCCGCTCTCGCCGCCCAACGCGAGCACATGGCCCAGGTCGTCGACAACCTGATCGAGGCCGATGACGACGGTGAAGGCCTCGTGACGCAGCTGCGCCGGGAGGACCTCCAGCGAAATCTGGTCGACGAGTCCGAGCTGCCCGCCCTCGACCCGGACGTGCTCGCCGGCCCGTTCGCGCACATCGTCGTGGACGAGGCTCAGGAGCTCACCGACGCGGAGTGGCAGATGCTGCTGCTCCGCTGCCCGTCCCGGAGCTTCACCATCGTCGGGGACCGCGCCCAGGCCAGGCACGGGTTCACCGAGTCGTGGCAGGAACGGCTCAAGCGGATCGGGCTCGACCGGATCGAACTCGCCTCTCTGAGCATCAACTACCGGACGCCGGAAGAGGTCATGGCGGAGGCCGAGCCGGTCATCAGGGCCGCGCTCCCGGACGCCAACGTGCCGACCTCCATCCGCAGCGGCGGCGTCCCCGTCGTACACGGATCCGTTTCGGAGCTGAGCGCGATTCTCGACACCTGGCTCGCCGAGCACGCCGAAGGGACCGCCTGCGTCATCGGCGATCCCGCGTTCGAGGGGACCTCCCGCGTCAGGTCGCTGACCCCGGAGCTGTCGAAGGGGCTCGAGTTCGACCTGGTCGTCCTCATCGACCCGGAGAGGTTCGGCGAGGGCATCGAAGGAGCGGTCGACCGCTACGTCGCCATGACCCGCGCGACCCAGCGACTCGTCATCCTTTCGAGCTCCTGACGCCGGCCGGGCGGGCGACGGCCATGTCCGGCTCGGGACGGAGCCCGGCTCGTATCGCACGAGCCGGGCCCCTGCTCCCCCTCACCTGAGGCGATCACGAAGTCGCCAGGTGCACGGCGGTCACCACGCGATGGGACCGAGGCGGTCGGTGAAGATCCCCGTCGGCCCGTCGGCGTCGATCATCGCGAGTTCGACGATCGAGTCGGTGCCCTCGGTAACCGTCAGCTGGCCGGTGTGATTGTTCATGTCGGTGGCGGCGAACGTGCGGTTGGCGACTTCTCCGGGAGTGGTCGCATTGAACTTGATCTTCGGGAGCGCCTGGGCGTACCGGACGGTGATCATGTTCAGCGCCGCCTTCGACGAGCTGTAGGCGAGCTCGTGCATTCTCGAGACCGGCTGCTCCGGATCGGTCACGACCGCGAAGGAGCCGCCGGCGCTGGACACCATCACCACGCGCGGGTGGTCCGCCGCCTGTAGCAGGGGAAGGAACGCGTGCGTGACCCTGATCGGTCCGTACACGTTGGTCTCGTAGACGGAATGGATCTCGTCCGCCGTCGCGTCCGCGGGCGCGACGACCCTTCCCGGCGCGCCCGCGTTGTTGATCAGGACGTCCAGCCGGTCGGTGTGCTCCCGGACGAGCCGTACGGCGCCGGCCACCGACTCGTCCGAGGTCACGTCCAGCGGGACCATGACCACGTTGACGCCACCGGCGGTCAGCTTGTCAGCGGCCGCACGCCCCCGGTCCTCGTCACGCGAGCCGAGAAAGATCGTCCACCCCTCTTCCCCGAGCCGCCGGGCCGCTTCGAAACCGAGTCCCTTGTTGCCTCCGGTGATCAGCACCGAGGTCTGCTCCGAGTTCGTCATCCGTCCTCATTCCGTGGAGTCGCGTGCCGCTCGTTGGCGCGGCGTCCTGACAAACACGAGATGCCGGCGTCCACCTCTCTGTGACAGCACGGCGATGTGACGTACGCCACCGGTCGCGGGAGTCACAGAGCCGCGAGGAGCGGCATCTTGTGCGTGTGGCCTTAATGTGGGGCACAGTCGAGAGCGATCAGGCAGGAGCCGGTGATGAGCGGGGGACAGGTGGACGCAGCCGAGCCGCTTTCCTATGGGGAACCCGCGGACTCCGCCGCGGAAGCGGCCATCGAGGTGTTCGTCGCCCATCGCAAGCTTTTGTTCACCGTCGCCTACGAGATGCTCGGTTCGGCCGCCGACGCCGAGGACGTGCTGCAGGAGACCTGGCTGCGGTGGGCGGGCGTCGATCTGGACACGGTGCGGGATCAGCGTGCCTACCTGGTGCGGATCGCCACCCGCCAGGCGCTGATCCGGTTGCGTACGCTCGGCCGGCGCAGGGAGTCCTACGTCGGGCCGTGGCTGCCCGAGCCGCTGCTCACCACTCCCGACGTGGCCGAGGACGTCGAGCTGGCCGACAGCGTCTCGATGGCGATGCTGCTGGTGCTGGAGACGCTCGCGCCGACCGAGCGGGCGGTGTTCGTGCTGCGCGAGGTCTTCGACCTCGATTACGACGAGATCGCCGAAGCCGTCGGCAAGAGCCAGGCCGCGGTCCGCCAGATCGCCCACCGCGCACGGGCGCACGTCGCCGCCCGCCGGCCCCGCGACGTCGTCTCCCCCAACGAGACCCGAGCCGCGCTCCAGGCCTTCCAACGAGCGGTCGAAACCGGCGACCTGCAACGCCTGCTCGACATCCTCGCCCCCGACGTCGTCCTCCTGAGCGACGGCGGCGGAATCAAGAAGGCCCTGGCCCAGCCCGTCGTGGGGGCCGGCAAGGTGGCTCGTCTCCTGGCCGCCGGCCTGGACAGGTTCGGCACCGAGGTGTCGGTCGAGCCGGTGCAGGTCAACGGCCACCCGGGTCTCGTCATGCGGATCAACGGGGAGATCGACGGCGTCGTGGCGATGCGAATCGAGGAGGGCCTCGTCGCCGGGGTCTACTTCATCCGCAATCCCCACAAGCTGTCGCGTGTGGAACGACAGACCGCGCTGAGCCGCTGAGACCGGAACGACCCGGCAGTCCGCGCCGGGACCCGGTTCCGGTCGCTTCAGCTTTCGTGGGCGGCGCCGGGATCGCCCTCCGGGACCGCGCCGTACATGCGGGACAGGTCCGCGACGGCCTCGGCCATCAGCGCGCGGAGGTCGGCCGGCTCCAGCACCTCGACGAGGGCGCCCATGCGCAGGAACAGCCACCGGGCGTGCGTGAGGGACTCGATCGGCAGCGTCAGCCGGGTCCAGCCGCCGGGCTCCGGCTGCCCGTCGGCCAGCGCCTTGTCGACCACGTCTCCCCCGAGGGTGTATCGGAGCAGGTCCTCCGCGCCCGGCGCGAGCCGCACCACCGCCTCGGCCGTGTACATGCGTGAGGCGAACTCCGCGGCGAAACCGCGCCAGAAATCGGCGAGATCGAAGTCATGCGGCCGTTCGAAGCGCTCCGGCAGCAGCTCGGCCTCGATGATCCGGCCCACCCGGTAGGTCCGCACCGTGCCCGAGCAGGCGGCGGCGAGATACCAGGAACCACCCTTGAGAACCAGCCCGTAGGGATGCACGAGCCGTTCCACCACGGTCGGCCCCCACCGGCGGTAGCGCAACCGGAGGACCCGCTCCTCCCACACCGCCTCGGCGACCTCCGTCAGGAACGGCGCCTCGTCGGCGCCGCGATACCAGCCCGGCACGTCGAGGTGGAACCTCTCCCGCATCCTGGCCGCATGGGAACGGGGTTCGGGCGGCAGCGCGGCCAGCAGCTTCAGCTCCGCCGCCGCGGCGAAGTCGGCGAGCCCGAGTTCGGCGGCCGGGCCGGGCAGGCCGGCCAGGAACAGCGAGGACGCCTCCTCCACGGTGAGCCCGTTCAGGCGGGTACGGTAGCCGTCGAGCAGCCGGTATCCGCCGAGCGGCCCACGGTCGGCGTAGACGGGCACGCCGGCGGCCGACAGGGCTTCGACGTCCCTGTAGACCGTGCGGACCGACACCTCCAGCTCCTCGGCGATTTCGGTGGCGGTCATCCTGCCGCGCGTCTGCAGGAGGAGCAGCAGGGACAGCAACCGGCTCGCGCGCATGTGACCAGTGTGCCACCTTTACAAAGTAGATTTATTTGCTTTCGCACATCGGCTGTGTTCAAATGCACGCATGGAAAGTGCTGATCGGATCCGGGCCATCATGAACGCGCTGCGTACGTCCGACAGCGTCTCCGTGGCCGAACTGGCGCTGGCATATGGTGTCTCGGAGATGACCATCCGGCGTGACCTGGACGAGCTCGCCCAGCAAGGGGTGGTCCGGCGGGTTCGCGGCGGCGCCCTGAGCCTGCTGTTGCGCGGCGAGGAGCCGCCGTTCGGCGTGCGCGAGCGAGAGGCGATCGACGCCAAGCGCCGCATCGGCGCCGAGGTCGCCGGTCTGCTGGCCGACGGCGAGGCCGTGCTGCTCGACGGCGGCACGACCGCGCTCGAAGTCGCCAGAGCCGTGCACGAGCGCCGCCTGACCATCCTGCCGCTGGCACTGCAGGCGGCGCAGGAGCTGGCGGGCGCACCCCGCATCCGCCTGGTCCTGCCCGGTGGCGAGGTGCGGCACGGGGAGATGAACTTCGTGGGACCGCTCACCGAGACGTCGATCAAGGCCCTCCGGTTCGACACCGCGGTGATCGGCTGCTGCGGCCTGTCGGCCGAACACGGCCTGACCGCGCACGACCTGCCCGAGGTGGCCATCAAAAAGGCCGCGATCGCCTCGGCCCGCCGCGTCGTCGTCGCGTGCGACTCTGGCAAGTTCACCCGTACGGCGTTCGGCGCGGTCTGCGGGCTCGATCGGCTCGACGTGGTCGTCACCGACGAGGACATCCCCCGGGACCAGCACGACGCTCTCACCGCCGCCGGCGTCGCCGTGCGCACCGTCCCCGCCTCCGTTCCGGTCACCTGAGCATCCCCTGCGGGAACCGGCGCCGTCCATGTCAGGTCGGTCCGGGTCGCGCCGGTCCAGGTCACAGGGTGCCGCCGTCCGGGGGTCGCACCCGCGCCCGACCTCGGGTCAGACGGATGCGTGAGGCCGGAACACCCCCCAGATCCCGCTCCACGAAGTCCCGCTCCCGAGCCCCCCGCTCCGGGGCGGTCGCCAGGCCGGACGTCCTCGCGAAGGAGGCGCGAACACCTCCCCTGATCGTTCGCACAGCTCGCCGGCGCAACCGCTTCACCGAGCCTGTCCACACAGCTCTCCATCGCACGCCCCCCGACCACATGCGAGCGTGCCGGACCCGATGCCCGGAGCCCCGCACCGGCCACCGCTCTCTCCGGCCACCGTCCGCGATCACTCTCCGCCACAACACCCGCGGCAACGCCCGCGACAACGCCCGCGACAACGCCCGCGACAACACAGACGAACCTTCCGGTACGAACCTCTCAGCGCCCTGAGGAGCACCACATGGCCCTGTCCGCCCTCGCCCGCCCGGCGCTCCTGCGCGCTCGCGTGGCCGTCTACGGACTGTTCCTGCTGGCCGGCATGGCCATCGGCACCTGGACAAGCCGGATCCCCGCCATCAAGGCGGACCTGCGGCTGAGCGACGGCGCGCTCAGCCTGGGGCTGCTCGGCATCGCGGCCGGCGCCATCACCGGCATGCAGGTCGTCGGCAGGTTGGTGGACCGCTACGGCAGCTACCGGACCATGCTGCCGGTGGCCATCGCCCAGGGCCTCGTCCTCGTGGTTCCCGCCTACATGCCGAGCCTGCCGGCGCTCGCTCTCTCCCTGTTCGCGTTCGGTGCGGTCAGCGGCACGCTCGACGTCGCGATGAACGCCAACGCCGTGGTGGTGGAGCGGGCGTCGGGGAAATCGATGATGTCGTCCTTCCACGCGGTGTTCAGCGTCGGAGGGTTCGCCGGAGCGTCCGCCGGAGGCATGTTCGCCCACGCCGGGATGAGCCCGGGCGTCACCTTCGCGGCGATGGGCGCGGCGATCCTGCTCATCGCCCTGCTGAGCGGCCGCTGGGCGACGCGCGACGACCCGGCGCGGGAGGCGGCGCAGGCGGGCTCCCCCGCAGGCGGACCCGCGCGCCGGCGCGTCGGCGGCGGTGTGCTGCTTCTCGGCGTCCTCGCGTTCTGCTGCATGATCGGCGAAGGCGCCGCGGCCGACTGGGGCTCGGTCTACCTGCGCGACAACCTCGGCTCCTCCCCCGGCTTCGCCGCGGCCGCGTACGCCGCGTTCTCGATCATGATGACGGCCGGCCGGTTCGCCGGGGACCGCCTCGCCGCCTGGCTGGGGCCGGTCACGCTGGTGCGCTGCTGCGGAGGTCTCGCCGGGGCCGGTCTCGCGGCCGGGATCGTCGCCGGCGACCCGGTTGCCGGGGTCGTCGGCTTCGGCCTGTTCGGCGCGGGCCTGTCGTGCATCATCCCGCAGGTGTTCTCGGCCGCCGGACACCGCGATCCGGCCCAGTCGGGCCGCGCGCTCGCCGCCGTGGCGAGCCTCGGCTACACCGGCTTCCTCGCCGGGCCCGTTCTCATCGGCGGCCTGGCCGAGGCCGTCACCCTTCCGCACGCGCTGCTGGTGCCCGCCGTGCTCGCGTTGTTCGTGGCTCTCACCGCTCCGGCGATGCGCTCGCCCCGTCCCGAACCCGCGACCGAACGCCATGCCGAGCCCGCCCGCGATTGAGGCGTGCGCCGTGTACGGCGCGTGAGCCGAGGGTTGGATCGGGCGGAGCCGGGCAGTGGTGGGGCGTGGCCGTCACCAGCGATCCCGACGAGCCGGTCCCCGCGCACCGGCGGCTCGCGGCGATGCTCCGCGAGGAGATAGTCCACGGCCGGATCGAGCCCGACCGCCCCCTGCCGTCCGAGGAGCGCCTCGTGCGCGAGCACGGGTTCGCCCCCGAGGACGTCCGCCGCGCCGTCGAGGTGCTCAGCGGCGAGGGCCTCGTGTACACGATCGAGGGACAGGGGGCGTACGTGTCCACCCGGGCCGAGGAGACGGGCGGCGGCTGAGCGGTCAGCCGGCCGTCCCATCCCCCGACCGGTACGGCTATCGGGCCTGCGCGGACGGGCGGGGCTCGCGCCACATCGGATACATGACCGGGCCGCCGGGCAGCCGCAGCAGCTCGGGCATGTCGACGTAGCCGTGGCGGAGATAGAGCCGCCGGCTCGCCTCGCTGCTCGCCTCCAGGTAGGCCGGGATCCCTTCGGCGTCGAGCCTGCGGTGATGCTCCTCCAGCAGCAGGCTGCCGAGGCCGCGGCCGGTCCTCCCCCGCTCCAGCGCGATGAACGCCAGATAGTGGTGCGGCTCCTGGGGGTGGAGCTTGTCCGCCAGTTCCCCGAAGAGGCGGTAGCGTCCGGCGTTGTCTCCCGCGAAGGACGCGATCGCCTCCTGCTCCCCGGGGATCTCGGGGAACGGCGCGGCGAACCAGACCGCCACACCGGCCAGTTCGCCCGACTCGTGGATGCCGTAGACGTCGCCGTGCTCAAGCGCGTGCCCGGCCCACATCGTGAAGAACCGCCGCTGCATCGGCAGCCGGTCTTCCACCCGCGGGATGAGCCATCCGGTGATCTCGTCGGTGTGGAAGGTGTCGGCGATGAGTCCGCCGGCCGCGGCCGCGTCGGTCATCCGGGTGATCTCGATCGTCACTTGACCCCCCCGCTGACGGCCTGGGCGCCCAGGCCGATGTTGGCGTACACCTCGGGCCGGATCGACTTCAGCACCCGGCCCCAGATGAGGCCGAAGACGATCGCGACGACGAAGATGCCGGGCAGGATCCAACGGAGGACCGAGTCGGGCTCGACCCCGAGGACCGTGTCGAAGTTGATCAGGGTGAGGCCGATGATCACGCAGAGCGCCAGGATCGCCAGGGCCGGGGCTATGCGGGTGCGCCAGGTCGTCTCCCCTCGCGGATCACGGGCGAAGAACACGATCACCGAGATCGAGGTGACGGTGAGCAGGGCCAGCAGCCCGAGACCACCGAAGGTGCCGAAGATGAAGAACATCTTGGTGACCGGGTCGAGGCCGGAGACCGCGTAGACGGTGATCACGATCAGCCCGAGCACCGTCTGCAGCAGCGACCCGGAGATCGGAGCGGCGGTGCGGGCCGAGGTGCGACCGAAGATCGAGGGCAGCACGTTCTCCCGGCCCAGGGCGAAGATGTAGCGGGCCGTGGTGTTGTGGAAGGCGATCATGCAGGCGATGCTGCTGGTCACGAACAGCACCGAGCCGATCGTCGAGACGGCGGTGCCCAGGTGGAGGGCGGCCTGGTTGAAGATGAGCCCGGTCCCCTGCTGCGCGGCGGCCTTGACGATCCTGTCCGGCCCGGTCGGCACCGTCTGCGCCCAGGCGGAGACGGAGTACAGCACGGCGATGATCGCGATGCCCAGGTAGGTGGCGATGGGCACGGTCCTGTGGCGGTCCTTGGACTCCTCGGCGAAGACCACCGACGACTCGATGCCGGCGAATCCGGCGACGACGGTGGCGAGCGCCGCGCCCACGCCGGGCACGAACAGCGCACCGGGGGTGAAGCCCTCGAAGCTGATACCTTCCGGTGCGACCTGGGTCACGTCGCCGAGGTCGAACAGCAGCACGATGGCGATCTCACTGACGAGCAGGACGGACAGGATCTTTCCGTTGACGTCCACTCGCAGCAGGCCGAGCACACCGGTCAGCGCCCAGGCCACGAGCGCGATCACCCACCACGGGGGCGATCCGCCGAACCAGTCCACGAGCAGCGGCTCGGCCGCCGAGCCGATGATTCCGTAGAGGCCGAGCTGCAGCGCGTTGTACGCGAGCAGCGCCACCCAGGCGGTCGCGACTCCCTGGGTCCGGCCGAGCCCTTGGGCCGCATAGGCATAAAAAGCGCCCGCGTTCACCACGTGCCTGGCCATCGTCACGTATCCGACGGCGAATAGCGCGAAAATAGCGCCCAGCATCAGGAATGCGAACGGGACACCGATGACGCCCGTCACCGTGTACGCCGTCGGGACCGAACCCGCGACGACCATCAGCGGCGCCGCCGCGGAGATGACGAAGAACACGATGGACGGCACGCCGAGCCGATCCTCGGCCAGTGCGGCGGTGACGGCGCTGGGCCGTTGCTGTGTGAGGGACACCTGGAACTCCGTGTGAGGGGGGTGGAGGTCACCGGCGGCTGATGACGGCCTGGCCGACAGCGACCTTGGTCTGGGCGATGAGTCTCCGCAGGGGCATGGGAAGCATGGCGGTCGCGGCGGCCGCGAACCGGGGATCGTGCTCGGACAGGACCCGCTGGGCGCAGCCGGCCGCGACCAGGAGCCCCAGGAGGACGCAGTCCCGGTCCACCGGCGGCCTGCGCCGCTGGATGGCGAGGTTCAGGCGGGCGAGCGGCCACGCGGCCGTGTTCATGTCCGCAGGGGCCGGGGGCTGCTGCTTCAGCAGGTGCCTGACCGGCGGCTTGAGCAGCTTCGCGGCGATCATCCTGGCGGCGACGTCGGCGTAGATCGTCCGGGCGAAGAAGAGGAGCCACGTGCCGATCGGATGGTGCGGTTCGGCGATGACGTGCCCGAGAACCGCACGGGTGAGCGGGTCGCCGGCGATCTCCCCTGCCGTCGGGTAGAGGCGTTCCGGGTTCGCCGCGAAGTCGAGCGCCACGCGCTCGGCGAGCATCAGTTCACCGAGGACCCCGCCGGCCAGCGCCAGCCCCGTGAGCCGGGAATGAAGCAGCGGATGGCCCGTCACATTGTCGTGCAGGACAAAGTACAGGTCATCGACAAGGGACGGGCTCGAAAGATCGCTTTCAGCCACGGTCGGCGATGATATAGGCCAAATGTTAAATCTGTCATCGCGCAAATTCACGGCCGAGCGATCTGTGCGCGGAATACGAGAATTGTGCCAACCGGAACACACTTTTCGGCTAATGCAATTACGGCCCGTCCCTTGAAGGGTCACAACGCGCGACGGAAATCGGGCCGGAGGCGCCCGCGGCGAATGCCGGCGATCGGGCCGGGAGGACAAAGGCGATGCACCGTCCGCGAGGAGCCCGCCGGACCTCTCATCGGAGCAGGGCGTTGGCCAGGACGGTGAGCAGGATCGACGCGACGATCGAGATGATGATCATCAGGAGGCAGCCCGCCGCTCCCCCCAGTGGCCGAATCTTGACATTTCCGGGCATGGCGTCCTCCCCAGACTGCTCGATTTGCGCCCACCCCCGGCCCTCCTGCCGAACCGAGCCCGGTTTGTCCGTTTTACGGCCGGGCATCGTCGGCCTATGACCATCCAGGACGACAGGGGCGCGGCGGCCCTGGCCCGCGCCCACGGGCTCTTCAACATCGCGGGCGGCCTGTGGCCGCTGCTGCATCTGCCGAGCTTCGAGAAGGTGTTCGGCGCGAAGACCGACCGCTGGCTGGAGCGCACCGTCGCCGGGCTGCTCGTGGGCATCGGATGGACGCAGATTCGGGTCGCGTCCACTCCCGGCGGCGCCGACCACGCGCGCCGTCTCGGCATGGCCACGGCGGCGACGCTGCTCGCCGTCGACCTGGTCTACGTGCCCACGGGCCGCATCCGGCCCACCTATCTTCTCGACGCGGCGGCCGAGGCGATGTGGCTGCGCGCCTGGCGGGCCCGCGCCGTACGGCCGGAGCCTCCGTCCACCCGCGCCGGCTCGGCGTTCGCCGCGGCGGCGGCGCTGGCCGCCGGATGTGTCACGGGCGGTGTGCTGGCCGCGCGGCTGCTGCGGCGGCGACGGGCGGAGCCGGACGAGTCCGAGCTCACCCGGGCCCGCTACCTGCGCCACCCCGCGGCTCGGTGAGCGCAGGTTACGGACCACGACGGCGGGTAGAGCGAACGGCAGTTCGACAATGGAGGAGTCATGGACCGAGGACCTGTGGAGAAGGACCCCGAGGAGTGGGCGACCGGGGACGAGCCGATGACCGCGCCGCAGGAGTCCTACCTGCGCACGCTGGCCAGGGAGGCCGGGCGGGACGTGCCGGAGGGGCTCAGCAAGGCCGAGGCCTCCAAGCTGATCGACGAGCTGCAGGACCAGAGCAGCCGCCTCAGCGAGAACGGGTGAAGGAGGTCCAGGGGCCGCCCGGGAAGACCTCGGGCGGTCCTGTGACATCGACCCGCGACATCGACCCGCGACATCGACCCGCGACATCGACCCGCGACATCGACCCGTGACATCGGCCCGTGACATCGGCCCGTGACATCGGCCCGTGACATCGGCCCGTGACATCGGCCCGTGACATCGCCCCATGACGTCGGCCGGCGCCGTCATCCGGGTAGCGTCTCGCCGCCGATCGGGGCGAGGACCTCACCCGTGTAGTACGACGACAGCCGGTTGGCGGCGAAGAACACGTACGAGGGAGCGATCTCGTCCGGGTCGGCCGGCCGGCCCATCGGGGCCTGCTGGCCGAACTTCTCCACCTTCTCCTCGGGAAACGTCGACGGGATGAGCGGCGTCCAGACCGGGCCGGGGGCCACGGCGTTGATCCTTATCCCCCGCTCGACCAGCACCTGGGCCATGGAGTAGGTGAACGCGTTGATCGCGCCCTTGGTCGCCGAGTAGTCGATCAGGGTCTTGTTGCCGCGCAGCCCGTTGATCGACGAGGTGTTGACGATCGAGCCGCCCTCGGGCATGTGCCGCAGCGCGGCCTTGGTCACCCAGAAGTAGCTGTGGATGTTCACCGCGAAGGTGCGCTCCCACTGCTCATTCGACAGCTCTTCCAATGACTGCACCGGGGACTGCGTGGCCACGTTGTTCACGAGCACGTCGAGCCCGCCGAGCTCGCGGACCGTGCGTTCCACGACCTCCTCGCAGTGGCGGGGGTCGGCGAGGTCACCCGGGACGATCAGGCAGCGGCGGCCCTCCTGCTCCACCAGCTTCCTGGTGTGCTCGGCGTCCTCGTGCTCGGTGAGGTAGGCGATCGCGACGTCCGCCCCCTCCTTGGCGAACGCCACGGCGACGGCCCGCCCGATGCCGGAGTCGCCGCCGGTGACGAGTGCCCGCTTGCCCGCCAGCAGGTCGCGTCCGGTGTAGTCGCGCATCTCGTCCCTGGGCTCGGGCGTCATCTCGCCCGTCCGGCCGGGGTACGGCTGCGTCTGCGGTGGCGGTGTGGAGTTCGACTGCTCAGACATGCACGTCGGGTACCCCTGCCTGTCCAGGGCAAACGATCGGCGCGCCGCGCGGCGGCGATCGCCCGATGGATACACACTGTTACCTATCCATCACGCTTTAACGTCCTGAGACGGGACATCGGGTATGACGTTGCCATGACACCCCGGTCGCGGATCGCTCCGCTCGACGTGGTCTGGAGAACGTGTGACGCCGCGCCCGAGTGCCTCGGCGTCGCCCACGAGCCGTACGGCAGATGCCTGGCGCACCTCACGCCGGCCGAGGCGGCCGAGCTCCTGCGGGGCCTGACGCCCGGCCAGGCCCTCGATCTGCGTGGCACCCTCCTGTCGGAGGACCTTCTCACGCGGGTCCTCGACGGCATGGAGCGCCACCTGGGCAGGGCGAGGTTCGACCGCGCGGTCTTCACCGGCCCGGCCCGCTTCGGCGAGGTCGTCTTCGCCGGTGACGCGACCTTCGACCACACGAGGTTCGACCGTCTCGCCTCGTTCTACGGCGCCCGGTTCCTCCGCAACGTCTCCTTCCGCGAGGCCCGGTTCCTGCGCGAGTTCTCCCTGCACGACGCGCGGGTGTGCGGCCACGCGACGTTCGACCACGTCATGGTGCGCGGGGACGCTCTTTTCGGCGCGGCGCGGTTCGGCGCCCCGCCGCTCACGGTCACGGGGAACGCCTCAATCCAAAAGGCGTCGTTCCAGAAAGCCTCGTTCCAGAAAGCACAGTTCCACGGATTCGCCGCGTTCGACGCGGCCACCTTCCACGGGGACGCCTGCTTCCGCGGCGCCCGGTTCCACCGGGCCGTCTCCTTCCGCGGCTCGGACTGCGGGGCGAGCGCCGAGTTCCAGGGCGCGCGCTTCGAGGGGGCGGCCTACCTCGGCCCGATGCGGATCGTGCGGCGCCTGTCGCTCGCGGGCGTACGGGCCTGCGCGCCGTTGCACATCGACACCAGCGGGTGCCGCGTGGTGCTTCGCGCGGCAGCCGTCCTCGGGCGGCTCGCCGCACGGCTGTCCGACGCCGAGGTCGACCTGCGGGACGCGACGCTCGCCGGGCTGTCCACCGTCACCCGGCGCTCCGGCCGGCTGCGCGTCACCTCGCTCGACGGCCTCGACGCGGACGCGCTCACGCTGACCGGGGTGGACCTGCGGGGATGCGGGCTCGGCGGGCTGCGCCGTCCCGAGGGTCTGCGTCTGCGGGAGTGCGTGTTCGCCGCACCCCCGGGCGGGCTCGGGCTGCGCCTGGGATGGCCGCCCGTACGGTGGTGGAGCCGCCGCCGGGTCATCGCCGACGAGCACCTGTGGCGGGGATGGGCGGCGCAGAGCGCCGACGAGCACGCGGCAGGTCCGGCCGGCGAGCGTGCGCCCGACCCGGCGCGCCTGGCGGTTCTGTACGAGCGGCTGCGGCCGGGCGTCGACGACACCCACGTGGCGGCCGACTTCGCGTTCGGCGCCATGGAGATGCGGCGGCTGGGCAGCCCGCGCGGCCGGATCAGGCTGCTGCTCTCGCTGTACTGGCTCGCCTGCGGGTACGGCCTGCGCGCGGGGCGGGCCCTCGGATGGCTCGCGCTGGTGGCGGCCGTCGCCGCGGGCGCGGTGTGCTGGGCCGCCGGGGCGCGCCCGGAGGGCAAGCCCGCCGTCCACCGTCCCCGGGTCGCGGTCGTACGGCCCGCGGCGTCGGTCTCCCGCCCGGCGCACGGGCTCGGGGGCTGACAACGAGAGGGCTGTAGAAGTACTCGGGGTCGGTGCACCGGCCGTTGATCACCGGCTGCGCCGCACTCGACGGCCTCAGCATCGAAGACTTCGATGCTGAGGACCACAAGCGTTCACGATTGTTACGGCTGTTACCTCCTGTCGCCAGCATAAGCTCAATCGTTCGCAAAACAGGAGGTTCCATGACAAAGCGCCTATATGTGGCCATAGTCGGCGCGCTGGTCGTGTCGGCGCTCGCCGGCGGCTGCGGGCGTTCGTCGTCGGGGACCGCCGCGGGCGAGAACGCGGCGACGACGACGGGCAAGACCGCGAAGGACCTGGTTCCCGAGGACGTGCGCAAGACGGGCACGCTGCGGGTCGCCACGTCGGAGGGCTACCCGCCGATGGAGATGTACAAGAAGGGCACCCAGGAGCTCACCGGTGTCGACCCCGACCTCGGCGCCGCCATCGCGGCCAAGCTCGGGCTGAAGTTCTCGATCACCAACGCGGCCTTCGACGGGCTCATCCCCGGCCTCCAGGGCGGGCGCTGGGACATCGTGATGTCCTCGATGAGCGACACCGAGGCGCGGCGCGCCGCGGTCGACTTCGTCGACTACTTCAACGCCGGCGGCGCCATCATGGTGAAGAAGGGCAACCCGGAGGGCATCAAGAACCTCGATGACCTGTGCGGCCGCACGGTGGTGCTGGCCAAGGGCAGCTCCAACCTCGCCATCGGCGAGAAGCAGAACGAGAAGTGCGCCACGAAGATGAAGATCATGCAGAGCGAGGACGCGCCCACCGGCCTGCTCTCGATCGACTCCGGGCGCGCGGTGGCCACGATCGTGGACTACCCCGTCGCCGTCATGTACGCCAAGGACACCGGCAAGTACGACGTGCTGCCCGATCAGTACGAGGCCGGCCCGTGGGGCATCGCGATCGACAAGCGTAAGACGGCGCTGCGCGACGCGGTCGCCAAGGCGATGGAGGAGCTCCAGGCCGACGGCGGCTACACGTCCGTGCTGGACGAGTACGGCGTGACGGCCAACGCCGTCGACGGTGTGCTGGTCAACACCCAGCCGTGGAAGTGACCCGAGAGGAGTCGGCCGGCGTCGAGCTGCCGATCGAGGCCGTGCGTCCCGTACGGCCCGGCCGGTGGCTGGGGGCGGCCGTCGCCCTCCTCTTCCTCGTCTGGCTGGCCTACACGGTCATCGTCAACGAGAACCTGCACTGGGACGTCATCGTCGCCTACCTGGCCGACGGCAGGATCCTCGGCGGTCTGTGGGTCACGATCCAGCTCACCGTGCTGTCCATGGCCATCGGCCTGGCGCTGGGCGTGCTGGCCGCCGTCATGCAGCTGTCGGACAACCCCGTGCTGCGCGGCACCTCCGCTCTCTACACGTGGTTCTTCCGCGGCACGCCGCTGCTGGTGCAGCTCATCTTCTGGTTCAACATCGGGCTGGTCTTCCCCACCTTCGCGATCGGCGTGCCGTTCGGCGGGCCCAAGCTGATCGAGTGGCAGGCGAACGCGGTCATCACGCCGTTCACCGCCGCGCTGCTCGGCCTGGCCATCAACGAGGGCGCGTACATGGCGGAGATCGTCCGCGCGGGCATCCGCTCCGTCGACCCGGGCCAGCGGGAGGCGGCCGAGTCACTCGGCATGTCGCACCGGCAGGTGCTGCGCCGCGTGGTGCTGCCGCAGGCCATGCGGGTGATCATCCCGCCGACCGGCAACCAGTTCATCTCGATGCTGAAGACGACCTCGATGGTCTCCGTGATCGCCGGGGCCGAGCTGCTGACCGTGGCACAGCGCATCTACCTCGGCAACTTCGAGGTCATCGCGATGCTCGTGGTCGCCTCGATCTGGTACGTCGTGCTCACCACGATCGCGAGCATCGGGCAGCACTTCATCGAGAAGAGGTTCGAGCGCGGGCATGTGCGGCTGTCCTCCCGGGTGCGCCGCAACCTGTCTCCGCTGCCGTCCAAGGAGCCCTTGCCGTCCAAGGAGCCCCTGTCGTCGAAGGAGCTGCCGTGAACGCGCAGGACCAGCCGATGGTGCGGATCCGCTCCGTCCGCAAGCGCTTCGGGTCGCTTGAGGTGCTCAAGGGCATCGACCTCGACGTCCCCGCCGGCGAGGTGGTGTGCGTCGTGGGCCCGTCGGGGTCGGGCAAGTCGACCCTGCTGCGCTGCGTCAACCGCCTGGAGACCATCGACTCGGGCCGGATCTGGGTGAACGGCGAGCTGATGGGCTACGCCGAGCGCGGCGGCCGGCTGCACGCGCTGCGCCCCCACGAGCTGTCCCGGCAGCGGCGCGGCATCGGCATGGTGTTCCAGCGCTTCCACCTGTTCCCGCACCGCACCGCGATCGAGAACGTGATGGAGGGGCCGGTCACCGTGCTGGGCACGTCCGCCGCCCAGGCCAGGCGGCAGGCGCAGGAGCTGCTCGATCGGGTCGGCCTGGCCGACCGTGGGCACCACTACCCGGCCCAGCTGTCCGGCGGCCAGCAGCAGCGGGTGGCCATCGCCCGCAGCCTTGCGATGCGGCCCAGCCTGATGCTGTTCGACGAGCCGACCAGCGCGCTCGACCCCGAGCTCGTGCAGGAGGTGCTGGCCGTCATGCGGGACCTCGCGGCGACCGGCATGACCATGATGGTCGTCACCCACGAGATGAACTTCGCCCGCGAGGCCGGCGACCAGCTCGTGTTCATGGACGACGGCGTCATCGTCGAACGAGGCAACCCGCGCGAGGTGCTCGCGGCCCCCCGCCACGAGCGGCTGCGCGCCTTCCTCGGGCAGGTCCGGTGAGCGGTTTCGATCTGCTCATCCGGGGCGGCCTGCTGGTGGACGGCACCGGCCGCCCCGGCAGGCCCGCCGACGTCGGGGTCGCCGCCGGGCGGCTGACCGTGCTGGCTCCGGGCGAGGCGCCGCGTACGGGCGCGGCCGAGGTGATCGACGCGCGCGGACGCGTGGTCGCCCCCGGATTCGTCGACGTGCACACGCACTCCGACGGCGTCACGCTGCTCGGCCCGTCCGGCGGCCGCTCCGCGCTGGTGCGGGCGTCGGTGCTGCAGGGCGTGACCACCGAGATCTGCGGCAACTGCGGGTCGAGCCTCTTCCCCGCGCTGCCGGAGCGGCTGCCCGCCATGCGGGCAGAGACGCGGATCACCTTCGGCGGCGACGTCGGCGCGTACGCCGACTTCGCGGGCTTCGCCGCCGCGCACGCCGAGGTGCCGCGGGCCAACCATCTGGCCTCGCTCGTCGGCCACGGCACGCTCCGGGCGGGCGTGCTCGGCCCCGTGGACCGGCCCGCCCGGCCCGACGAGCTGCGCACGATGTGCGCGCTGCTCGACGCCTCCCTGGCGCAGGGCGCGGCCGGGCTGTCCACCGGCCTGATCTACACCCCGGGCTCGTACGCGGGCACCGACGAGGTGGTGGCGCTGGCGGCGGTGGCCGCCCGGCACGGCAAGCCGTACGTCACCCACCTGCGGGACGAGATGTCGCGCGTCGAGGAGGCGCTGGAGGAGGCGATCGAGATCTCCCGGCGCAGCGGCGCTGCGCTGCACGTCTCGCACCACAAGACCGCGGGCCGGTACGCCTGGGGCCGCACCGAGCGCACGCTGCCGCGCATCGCCGCGCTGCGCGCCGAGGGCATGGACGTCACCTGTGACGTCTACCCCTACACGGCGGGCAGCACGGCGCTGGCCGCCATGCTGCCGCCCTGGGCGAACGACGGCGGCCTGGGGGCGCTCACGGCGCGGCTCGGCGACCCCGCCCAGCGCGACCGCATGCGCCGCGCCATCGCGGAGGGCGTGCCCGGCTGGGAGAACACGGTCGGCAACGGCGGCTGGGATCGGATCTCGGTCGCCTGCGCGCCCCGCCACCCGCAGGCCGAGGGCAGGACCGTCGCCGACCTCGCGGCGTCGGCGGGCGCCGATCCCCTCGACGTGGCCGCCGATCTGCTGGTGGCGGAGGCCGGCGAGGTGACGATCATCAGTCACTCGATGGTCGAGGAGGACGTGCGGCGGGTGCTGGCCGCGCCGTACGCGATGATCGGCTCCGACGGCGTGCCGAAGCCGGGCGGGCGCCCGCACCCACGCTGGGCCGGGACGTTCCCCCGGGTGCTCGGCCGGTATGTCCGGGAGCTGGGGCTGCTGCGGCTGGAGGAGGCGGTGCACAAGATGACCGGGATGGCCGCGGCGCGCTTCGGGCTGACCGGGCGCGGCGTGGTCGGCGACGGCGCGCACGCCGACCTGGTGGTCTTCGACCCCGCGACGGTGGCCGACCGGGCGACGTTCACCGAGCCGCTGCTGCCGCCCGCCGGCATCGACGCGGTCGTCGCGGGCGGAGAGGTCGTGGTGCGCGGCGGCGAGGAGACCGGCGCCAGGCCGGGAAAGGTACTGACCCTGTGAGAGGGACGAGGTCATGAGCGGAAAGGCCACCGGCGGCGTGGGCGCCACCGACTCCCGCGCGCCCGAAGCGGTGCGGCTGGAGGAGGTGGCGGCGTCCTGTCCGGGCACGCTGGCCGTCTGCGTGCCCGGGGCGCTCGGCCTGAACGAGGACGTGGTGCTGCCGCTGGCCAGCACCGGCAAGGTGCTGCTGCTCGCGGCGCTCGCGCAGGACGTGGCGGCGGGCGTCGTGGACCCGGACGAGCGCGTGACGCTGCTCGACGAGGACTACGCGGGCGGTTCGGGCCTGCTGACCGGCCTGTCGGCCCGCGACTGGACGACCGGCGACCTCGCGCTGCTCACCGCCGCCGTCAGCGACAACACCGCGACCAACGCGCTGCTGCGGCGGCTCGGGCTCGGCCGGGTGGACGCGGCCGCCGCCGCGCTCGGGCTGGCCAGGACCCGGATCCACGACAAGATCCGTGAGCCCCGGCTCCCCGAGCATCCGCCGTCCTTCGCCACCGGGACGGCACACGAGCTGGCGGGTCTCATGCGGTCGCTGACGTACGGGCGCGAGCCGTGGCAGCGGCTGCTGCTCGGCTGGATGGCGCACAACACCGACCGCGCGCTGGTCCCCGCGCTGCTCCCGCACGAACCCGAGGACCGCGACCCGCCGGCGGCCCTGCCGTACGCCGCGGGGGTCTGGGTGGCGAACAAGACCGGCACGGACGCCGGGACGCGGGCCGACGTGGGTGTCATGGCCGGGGCGCGGTGGGAGGGCTACGCCGTGCTCGCGCACGGGCCGGCGGGCCGCGAACACGCCCTGGTCCAGGCGATCCGGCGGGCCGGTCTCGCCATAGCGCAAACCGTCCTCCCGCAAGAGGACGACCAAGGGCACTGACCGCGGACATCCGCGGCGAAAAGAGCCGCAGGGACGCCGCCGTGGCCTCCACCGAATGTGGACCCGCAGACTCGGCGAGGTGGCCGATGGGCCTGTCCGGACCCGCGCAGGGGCGGGACCGGCCTGGATCCGCCTCCCGGGCGGTCACGCTCTCGACACGGCCGTCTGATCCATTTCAGCCGATCCCTTCTGGCGCGCGCCGCATATGACCAGGTCCGATGCCAGGTCGCCGATACTGGGGGAATGCTCAGCAGCCACCGCCTCAAGGTGCTCCTGGAGGTCTTCAGGACCGGGAGCATCGCCGGAGCCGCCAAATCCCTGCGGCTGTCGCCCTCCGCCGTCTCCCACCAGCTCGCCCGGCTGGAGGAGGAGGCGGGGGTCGGGCTGGTGGAGCGGGCCGCGCACAGCCTGCGGCTGACCGCCGCGGGCCACCGCCTGGCCGGGCGGGCCCAGGAGGTGCTCGACCTCATCGAATCCGCCGAGAAGGACCTGCTCGCCCAGGCGCGGGCGGACGCCGGGCAACTGCGCATCGGGTTCTTCGCCTCGGCCGGCTACCGCCTGCTGCCGATGGCGTTGTCGTCCTTCACCGCGCGCCATCCGGGCGTCGAGCTCGATCTGGTGCTCGGGCAGCCGCACGAGCTGCTGCCCGACGTGGAACGCGGCGAGCTGGACGTGCTGGTCGTGTTCGAGCACGCGCTGGATCCCTGGAAGGCGCCGAAGGGCGTGGAGGTCGTCCACCTGTTCGACGAACCGCAGCTCCTCGTCATGCCGCTCGGCCATCCCGCGGGACACCGGCCCCGTGTGCGGCTGACCGATCTGGCCGACGAGCCGTGGATCACCACGTTCGGCACCGAGACCCCGGTGTCGGTGCTGGAGCGGGCCGGCGCCCTGGAAGGGATCACGCCCACCATCCGCTGCCGCAGCGACCACTACGAGGTGACGCTCGGCCTGGTCCGGGCCGGGCTCGGCGTGGCCCTCGTGCCGAGCCTCGGCGTGCAGGGCGCGGCGGGCATCCAGGTGTGCCAGGTGGAGGGGCCCAAGCTCTACCGGCGGGTGGGCGCCGCCCTGCGCCCGACCAATCCCAATCCCGCGCTGCGCGCGTTCGTCGACTACCTCAGGGACGCCTCTGCCCGTCTCAGCGTCACCCTCCGCTGAGCCTCCGGGTCCACGACGACGACCAGCTTGCCGACGGCTGTGCGAGCTCGCCAGATCCTGACAGGCGCCGGCGGCCTCGGTCAGGGGACAGGTCCGGGCCACCGGGTCGGGCAGCGTGCGGTCGAGGGCGTAGGCGGCGAGGGTGTCCATCGTGCCGGGCCCGAGGCAAAGCTGTCCGGGGCCGGGTTCGGCGCCCGGCCCACCGTAAGGCGGGCCGGGCGCCGGTCCGTCACCAGTTGCCGAGCCTGCGCGCGCTTCGCTCGCCCCGCTCGTGCCGGCGGAACACCTGCGCCATCGCCAGTGCGGCGGCTCCCAGCGCCACGGTCACGATGCCGATCGCGACGTTGTTCCAAATGGTCGTCGCCGTGGCCTCACGCCCCGCGCGCAGCACAAACGGCGAGACGATCGCCCACACGCCGAGCAGCGGGAGAAGCCACCCCATGCCGTAGGTGCGCCCGTAGGCGGACGCGAGCCCTAGAGCGAGGGCGCTGATCACGAGGCCGGTGATCAGGTTGTTGACGGTCATGCCCCGGAATCCGAAGAACCCGACGATCCACGGCGAGAGGGCCAGATACAGGCCGGCCAGGAAGGCTAGCCCCTCCAACACCTGGGCGGGGGCCGTCGAGCCCGCCCGATCGTACGTCTGGCGCAGTTCACTGACGTCGGGATGACGCTCGAGGCCGGTGGGTCCAACCATGTCTGGTTCCGCCTTTCCTGCTGCGTGCGTTTGTGCCGACGGCCATACCCCCCAAAATCTCGGCATTCTCGATTTGGATTAATATTCGTGTATTTATTCAGCAATTGCTGGATAAATACTTTCGAGCGTCCAAGGCGACATGCGGCGGGCATGGCCGGGGAGGGTACCGGTAGGGCCTCAGCCGGAGGCCCCGCAACGAGAGGCACGGAGACGGGGCGCTGGGGTCATGATCGCTGTTGTCCTGGCGGTGCTCGCCGCGGCGGCCAACGCCGTCGCGTCCGTACTGCAGCGCCAGGCCGCCCGCAGCGCCCCGGCCGACGAGGCGTTCCGGCCCGGCCTGATCTCGGACCTCGTACGACGGCCGGCGTGGCTGGGCGGCATCGGCGCGCTCATCGCGGGCTTCCTGCTGCAGGCGGCCGCCCTGACGTCCGGAGGGCTCGCGCTCGTCCAGCCCCTGCTCGTCGCGGAACTGCCGATCACGATGCTCGTGGCGGGCCGGATGTTCCGGGTTCGCGTCACCCCTCAGACGTGGCTGGCCGTCGGCGCGCTGACGGCCGGCCTGGCCGGGTTCCTCGCGGCGGCGTCACCCACCCCCGGTCACCGGCTTCCCGGCCTGCTGACCTGGGTGATCTCGGCGGCCGTGACCGCCGGGCTCCTCGCCTGCTGCGTGGCCGCCGCGATCGCCACCGGCGGACCCGCCCGCGCGGTGCTGCTCGGGGTCGCCGCCGGCCTCGGCTTCGCCTACACCGCCGTCCTCATGAAGCGCACGGTGGAGGAGCTGCCGGGGGGCGCGCGGACGCTCGCCGGCTCCTGGTCTCTGTGGGCCATGGTGGCCGCCGGTCTGTGCAGCCTGTTCCTGCTGCAGAACGCCCTGCACAGCGGTCCGCTCGTCGCCGTGCAGCCCGCGCTGACCGTGACCGACCCCGTGGCGAGCACGGCGTACGGCGTGGCGATGTTCGGCGAGGACATCCGCACCGGCCCGTGGGTGCTGCCCGAACTGACAGGCATGGCCCTCATCCTGTACGGCAGCGTGCTGCTGTCGAGATACGCGCCGCTTAGGGAGCAGGCTCGCATGGCCGGGGCACGGCGTGACCCGGGAGCAGAAGGTCGGGGAGGAGAAGGGACTCGGCCGGCGCCGATGTGAACAGGGCGGCCGCCCGCGCGGTGAGCGCGGCCCGCCCGGGCAGGCCGGGCTCGAGCCGGTCGAGCGCCCGCAACAGGTCCGCGCGGCGGCGCGCGTGCACGCTCACCCCGGCGCGCGCCATCGCGAGCACGCCGTCCCTCCCGTGCCCCGCGATGGGCCGGTAGGTGACGACCGGCACTCCCGCCGCGAACGCCTCCCTGCAGGTCAGCCCGCCCGCGTTGTCGACCAGCGCATAGGCGGAGGCGAGCAGGTCCGCCAGGTCGTCCCGCCAGCCGAGTGCCGCCCCCGCTCCGGCGCGGCCGAGCAGGCGCCCGAGGCGGCGGCGCAGCCGCTCGTTGCGCCCGCACAGCACGACGGGCGCGTACCGGCCCGAGCGGGCCAGGAGCCGGGCGGTCGCCGCGACCCGGCCGACCCCCCAGGACCCGGCGCAGACGAGCACGATCCGGTCGCCGTCCCGCAGACCGATGCGGGCCCGGACCTCCGCCGCATCGGCACCCTTCGTCACATCGGCACCGCAAGTCACATCGACACCGGGCGCCCCGAACCCGGGGCGGACGATCGGGGCGCAGCGGAAAGCCGGGCGGCCGACGGCGGCCGTCACGGCGAGGGCCGTGGCCGTGTCCGGGCACAGGTAGCGGTCGTTGCCGGGGTGCAGCCAGAGGCGGTGCACGGCGAAGTCGGTCAGCACGACCGCGCTCGGCACGGCGAGCCGCCCCCGCGCCCGCAGGTGCCCGGCGGCCTGCGCGGCCACGTGGAAGACCGGCACCACCAGGGAGGGCTGGACGCGGCGCACCGCCCGGGCCAGCCCGGCCGCGGCCACGACCGTCAGCGGCGAGGTGGAGGGGGCCCGGCGGGAGACGAAGAAGACGCGGTAGACCAGCGCGTACAGCCACGGCGCCCGCAGCATGACCCCGCGATACCACCACCGAAGGAGCGCGCCCAGTCGCAGCGGCAGCAGGGCGAGCACGTCCACGACCTCCGCACGCGCGCCTGAGGCGGCCAGGCGGCGGGCCAGTTCGGCGGCCACGGCGTCGTGGCCCGCTCCCATCGAGGCGCTGACGATCAAAGCCCTGTCCCTCATGACCCTCCTTCCCGGGTGGGGGCCGGGGTGGCGGACACTGGAATGCGATGAGACCTCACGCGCTCGTCGTCGCCGGGCCGGCCCTGCTGGCCGCCGTGGTGCATGCCGGGCCGGGGGCCACCTGGCTGCCTCCGGTCCGCCGCCTGCTGCCGTCCCTCGCGGGCGAGGGCGATCCCGGGCACGTGGCGCTGACCTTCGACGACGGGCCCGACCCGCGGTCGACCCCGCTGTTCCTCGACGAACTGGACCGGCTCGGGTGCCGGGCGACCTTCTTCCTCCTCGGCGAGATGCTCGACCGCCACCCCGAGGTCGGGCGGAGCATCGCGCGGGCCGGTCACGAGGTCGCCGTGCACGGCTGGCGGCACGACAACGCCCTGGTCACCCGGCCGGGCAGGGTCGCGGCGGAGATGGGCAGGGCCGCGCGCCTCGTCGCCGCCGTCACCGGCGCACGCCCCTCGTGGTATCGCCCGCCGTACGGCGTGCTGAGCGCCGAGGCGCTGCTCGCGGCCCGATGGCACGGCCTGCGGCCGGTGCTGTGGACGGCCTGGGGCGAGGACTGGACGCGACGGGCCACGCCCGGCTCGGTGCTGCGCACCCTGGAGCCCGGCCTGCGCGGCGGGGCGACGCTGCTGCTGCACGACTGCGACCACACCTCCGCCCCGGATTCCTGGCGCTCGGCGCTGGGCGCGCTCGCCGACGTGGTCGGCCGCTGCCGCGCCGCCGGGCTCCGTGTCGGACCGCTCGGCGCCCACGGCGTCGGTGTACCCGGTGGCGCGCGGCCCCACCGGCTCCCGGTCCCGGCAAGCTTTTACCTGCGACCGGAAACATAAAAACCCGGGAAAAGGGCCACTCGCTCTCGACGTCCATTCTCGACCACGTTTTTGCCGTTTTTTCCTGACATCACCCGGCCGCGTACGCCGTTTTTCCCGCGAGGTTGCCCGTGTAAAAGCGCCTGCCGTGTCTGTCGGGTTTTGTGGTGAATTGCGGTGGAGATTCTTCAGGCATGTCCGCAGCGGACGTACGCGACGCCGCGCGCCGGGAGAACTTCCCGGTGGCCTCCCGCCTGCTTCCGCGCGCGTACCGCCGCGACCTGATGGCGGTGTACGGCTTCGCCCGCTACGTGGACGACGTCGGCGACGAGGCGGACCCGGCCGAGCGGCCCGCTTTGCTCGACGCGGTGGAGGCCGACCTCGGCCGTCTGTACGCCGGGGGGAGCCCACGGCTGCCCGCCGTACGCGCGCTGGGGCCGCTGGTCGCCGGGCGGGGCGTGCCGCGGACGCCCTTCCTCCACCTCGTGGAGGCCAACCGGCGCGACCAGGTGGTGCGGCACTACGACACCTTCGGGCAGTTGCTGGCCTACTGCGAGCTGTCCGCCAACCCGGTCGGCCGGATCGTCCTGCACGTCTTCGGCGTGGCCACCCCGGAGCGGGCGCGGCTGTCGGACCGCATCTGCTCGGCGCTGCAGGTGATCGAGCACTGTCAGGACGTGGGCGAGGACCACGCCCGCGGCCGCGTCTACCTCCCCGCCGAGGACCTGCGCAGGTTCGGCTGCCGAGAGTCCGACCTGGACGCCCCGCGCACCTCCCCGCGGCTGCGCCGGGCCGTCGCGCTGCAGGCCCGCCGCGCCGCCACCCTGCTGGACGAGGGAATGCCGCTGCTGGAGACGCTGAGCGGGTTCGCGCGTACCGCGGTCGCCGGATACGTCGCGGGCGGCCGGGCGGCGCTCGCGGCGCTGGAGCGAGGCCGGCACGACGTCCTCGGCGGGGCGGTCCGCGCGCGCCGCCGCGCGGTGCTGCGCGAGTGGGTGCGCGTGCTGAAGGAGGTGAACGGTGACGGTTCCCGGCGCGATTCCTGATCCCGTTCCCGATCGCCCACCCGGCCCCGCCCCGCGTCGCGTGGGCGACGACCCGCCCGGCCCCGCGCTGCGCCCCGTCACGCCCGTATCCGTGCCGGTGTCCGTGCCCGTGTCCGTGCCGGTGCCTGTGGCCTACCGGTACTGCGAGCGCGTCGTCCGCACCCGGGCCCGCAACTTCGCCTACGGCATCCGCCTGCTCGCCCCGCCCAAGCGCCGCGCGCTCAGCGCCCTCTACGCCTTCGCCCGGCGGATCGACGACATCGGCGACGCGGCCGGGCCGGTGGACGCGCGACTGTCGGCCCTGGAGGAGGCGCGGACGGGATTGCGCGCACCGCGGCCGGACCCCGCCGACCCCGTCCTGGTGGCCCTGCGCGACACCGCCGCACGTTTCCCCGTCCCGCTGGAGGCGTTCGAGGAGCTCATCGACGGGTGCGCCGACGACGTCGCGGGCGCGCGCTACCAGTCCTACGAGGACCTGGTCGGCTACTGCCGGGAGGTCGCCGGGTCGATCGGGCGGCTGTCCCTCGGCGTGTTCGGCCTCGCCCACGGGGCGGCACGCGGCGACGGGGCGCTGCGGCGGGCGGCGCGGCTCGCGGACTCCCTGGGGGTGGCGCTCCAGCTCACCAACGTGCTCAGGGATCTGCGCGAGGACCGGTGCGCGGGCCGCGTGTACCTGCCCGCCGACGACCTGCACAGGTTCGGCTGCACGCTCGACCTGGACGCGTCGGGGGCGTTCACCGACCCGCCCGAGCGGCTGGCGCGGCTCGTCCGGTACGAGGCCGGGCGGGCGCTCGGCTGGTACGCCGAGGGGATGAGCCTGATCCCACTGCTCGACCGGCGCAGCGCGGCCTGCACCGCGGCGATGGCGGGCATCTACCGGCGCCTGCTCGCCCGCATCGCCGCCGACCCCGGCCGGGCCCTGGCCGGGCGCGTGTCGCTCACGCCGTGGGCGAAGGCGATGGTGGCGGCGCGCGCGATCACGGGAGCGGCCAGATGAACGGCCCGATGAACGGCCAGGTGAACGGCCCGATGAACGGCACGGGGAGCGTCGGGGAGGGCGCGACGGTCCCGCCCGTGGCCGTGGTGGGCGGCGGCCTCGCCGGCATCACCGCGGCACTCGCACTCGCGGAGGCCGGGTGGCCGGTGACCCTGTACGAGGCGAGACCCCGGCTCGGCGGCGCCACCCACTCCTTCGCCCGGGGCGGTCTGACGGCCGACAACGGGCAGCACGTCTTCCTGCGCTGCTGCACGGCCTACCGCGGGCTGCTGGACCGGCTCGGCGGCACCGGGCGGGTGCGCCTGCAGGAGCGCTTCGACGTGTGCGTGCTCACCCCGCACGGGGGGCGGGGACGGCTGCGCCGGGCCGCGCTGCCGGGGCCGTTCCACCTGCTGCCCGCGCTCGCGGGCTACCGCCTGCTGTCCCCCGCCGACCGGCTGCGCGCGGTGCGCGGCGCGCTCGCGCTGCGCGGGCTCGACCCGGCGGAGCCCGCCCTCGACCGGGCCGCGCTCGGCGGCTGGCTGGCCGAGAACGGCCAGCGGGAGACCGTGCGGCGGGCGCTGTGGGACCTGTTCGCGGTGGCCGCGCTCAACATCCCGTCCGACGAGGCGGCGCTGGGGCCGGCGGCCCTGGTCTTCAGGACGGCCCTGCTCGGCCGCTCCGACGCCGCCGACATCGGCGTGCCGTCCGTCCCGCTGGGCGAACTGCACGGCGGCGCGGCGCTTTCCGCGATCGCCCGGCTGGGCGGCGAGGTGCGGCTGGCGGCGAAGGTCGACCGGGTGCTGCCGTGCCTGCCGGGCCTGAGCGGACCTTCGATCCTCGTGGGCGGCGCGCGGGTCGGCGCGTCGGCCGTCGTCGTCGCCACCCCGCACGGCCAGGCCGCGCGGCTCGTGCCGGCGGAGGCCGCGCCGGACCGGGACGCCTGGGCGGGCCTCGGGGCGAGCCCGATCGTCAACGTGCACGTCGTCTACGACCGGCCCGTCACCCGGCTGCCGTTCGCGGCCGTCGTCGGCTCACCGGTGCAGTGGATCTTCGACAGGACCGCCTCGGGCGGGCTCATCCGGGGCCAGTACCTGACGGTCTCGGTGTCGGCGGCGCGGCACTGGATCGACGTGCCCACGGCCGTGCTGCGGGAGGTGTTCCTGCCCGAGCTGGAGCGACTGCTTCCGGCCGCGCGGGCGGCGCGGGTCGTGGACCTGTTCATCACCAGGGAGCGGCGGGCGACCTTCCGGCAGGTCCCGGGCAGCGAGGGGTTGCGCCCCGGCGCGGCCACCCGCTGGCCCGGGCTGTACCTCGCCGGCGCGTGGACCGACACGGGCTGGCCCGACACGATGGAGGGAGCCGTGCGCAGCGGACTCCAGGCGGCCCGCCTCGCCAGGCGGCATCTCGAACGGGAGCAGGCGCGGTGACCGGCATCACCACAGGGGTCGCCACCAGCGCCGCCCGCGCCGCGACCGCCCTGAAGGCGGCCCGCGACCACCTGCTCGGCCTGCAGGCGCCCGAGGGGTGGTGGAAGGGCGAGTTGCAGACCAACGTGACCATGGACGCCGAGGACCTCCTGCTGCGCGAGTTCCTCGGCGTGCGCACCGACGCGGAGACCGCCGAGGCCGCCCGGTGGATCAGGTCCCAGCAGCGCTCGGACGGCACGCTTTCCGGCACGTGGGCCAACTTCCACGACGGGCCCGCCGACCTGTCCACCACCGTCGAGGCGTACGCCGCGCTGCGGCTCGCGGGCGACCCGCCCTCCGCGCCGCACATGCGCGCCGCGGCGGCGTACGTGCGCGGGGCCGGCGGCATCGAGTCGGCCCGCGTCTTCACCCGGATCTGGCTCGCCCTGTTCGGTCAGTGGCGGTGGGAGGACCTGCCGGTCATCCCGCCGGAGATCATGTTCCTGCCGCCCTGGTGCCCGCTGAACGTCTACGACTGGGCCTGCTGGGCGCGGCAGACGATCGTCCCGCTCACGATCGTGACCGCGCACCGGCCGGTCCGGCGCCTGCCGTTCGGCCTGCCGGAACTGCGCACCGGAAGGCCCGCGCGGCGGGCGCCGCGCACCGGCTGGGACGCGGCGTTCGCGGCCCTCGACCGCGCCCTGCACCGGTACGAACGGCACCCGGTCGCCGGGCTGCGCCGCGCCGCGCTGAGGCGGGCCGCCGAGTGGGTCGTGGCCCGGCAGGAGGCCGACGGCTCGTGGGGCGGCATCCAGCCTCCCTGGGTCTACTCGCTGATGGCGTTGCACCTGAGCGGGTACGGCATCGGCCACCCCGTCATGCGCGCCGGCCTGGCCGGGCTGGACAGGTTCACCATCAGGGAGGACGGCACGCGCAGGCTGGAGGCGTGCCAGTCGCCGGTCTGGGACACCGCGCTCGCGATGACCGC
The DNA here is from genome assembly GCF_006334915.2 of Microbispora catharanthi. Taxonomy (GTDB): domain Bacteria; phylum Actinomycetota; class Actinomycetes; order Streptosporangiales; family Streptosporangiaceae; genus Microbispora; species Microbispora catharanthi. The sequence continues at coordinate 343,184 of NZ_VDMA02000001.1, read as the reverse complement.
CCTCCTGGACGCCGGCCTGCCCCGCGACCATCCCGCGCTGGCCCGGGCGGGTGAGTGGCTGCTGCGCGAGGAGATCCGGGGACCGGGCGACTGGATGGTGCGGCGCCCCCGTCTCGCGCCGGGCGGCTGGGCGTTCGAGTTCGACAACGACGGCTATCCCGACGTCGACGACACGGCCGAGGTGATCCTCGCGCTGCGCCGGTGGGGCCGGCCCGACGCCCGGCCCGCCGTCGAGCGGGGGCTGCGCTGGATGGCCGGAATGGCCTCCCGCGACGGCGGCTTCGCCGCCTTCGACGCCGACAACACCCGCGAGTTGTGCCTGCGGCTGCCGTTCTGCGACTTCGGCGCGGTCATCGACCCGCCGTCGGCCGACGTGACCGCGCACGTGGTCGAGGCGCTCGCGGCCGAGGGCATGGCCCGCTCCCCCGTCGTACGGCGGGGCGTGGTGTGGCTGCTGCGGGCGCAGGAGGCCGACGGCTCGTGGTTCGGCCGGTGGGGGGCCAACCATGTGTACGGCACCGGGGCCGTGCTGCCCGCCCTCGCGGCGGCCGGGGTGCGACCGGGAGCCCCCTGCGTACGGCGGGCCGTGGCGTGGCTGGAGGCGCACCAGCATCCCTGCGGCGGCTGGGGCGAGGACATGCGTTCCTACCGCGACCCCGCCTGGATCGGGCGGGGCGAGCCGACCGCCTCACAGACGGCCTGGGCCCTCATCGGCCTGCTCGCGGCCGGGGAGCGAGGGCCTTCCGTGGACAGGGGGGTGGCCTGGCTGGCCGACAGCCAGCGTCCCGACGGCACCTGGGACGAGCCGCACTACACCGGGACGGGCTTCCCCGGCGACTTCTTCATCAACTACCACCTCTACCGCCTCGTCTTCCCGGTCAGCGCGCTCGGCCGCTACCTGCGCCTGCACGAGACGGCCGGACCGGAGGCGACGCCATGACCGATCTGATCGTGTGCACCGCGCTGGGAATGGAGGCCCGGGCCGTCGCCCGCGGCCTGCGGCCCCGGCCGGATCTCGGGAGCGACCATCCGCGTGTCCGGGTCGTGCGGATCGGGATGGGGCCCGACCGGGCGGCGCGCGCGGCGGCCCTGCTCCCGCCCGCCGCCGCCCTCGCCGTCACCGGCTTCGGCGGGGCCCTCCACGACGGGCTGCGCCCAGGGGACGTGCTCGTCGCCACCGAGGTCCGCTCCGGCGACCGGGTGTGGCCGTGCCCGTCGGCCCCGCTGCTCGCCGGAGAACTCGTCCGCGCCGGACTGCCCGCCCGCACCGGCCCGCTCGTCACCTCCCCTCGCATCGTCACGGGCCGGGCCCGTCACGCGCTGGCCCGCGAGGGCGCGTACGCCGTCGACATGGAGAGCGCCCCGCTGGCCGCCGCCGCGGGGGCTCGGCCGTTCGCGGCCGTGCGGGTCATCGTGGACACCCCCGACGCCCCCCTGCTGAACCTCGCCACGATGGGCGGCGCGGTCGCCGCGCGGCGCACGCTCGCCCGGATCGGCCCGGTGCTGGCGCGGTGGGCGGCGGCCACGGGCCCGCGGCGGGTGCTGCTGGCCTCGCCCCGCTCGTTCTGCGCCGGGGTCGAGCGGGCCATCGAGATCGTGGAGCGCGCGCTGGACCGGTTCGGCGCGCCGGTGTACGTGCGCAAGCAGATCGTGCACAACATCCACGTCGTTCGCGACCTGGAGCGGCGCGGCGCGGTGTTCGTCGACGACCTGGCCGAGGTGCCGGAGGGCTCGATCACCGTGTTCTCCGCGCACGGGGTCGCGCCCGCCGTACGGGAGGAGGCGGCGCGGCGCGGGCTGCGCGTCGTCGACGCGACGTGCCCGCTGGTCGCGAAGGTCCACGCGGAGGCCCGCAGGTTCGCTGCGCGGGGCGACCTCGTCGTGCTGATCGGCCACGCCGGGCACGAGGAGGTCGAGGGCGTGCTCGGGGAGGTGCCCGGCGCGGGCGTGCTGGTCGAGGACGAGGCCGGGGTCGCGGGCCTGCGGCCGGGGCGCGGCGTCGCCTACCTGACCCAGACCACGCTGGCGGCCGACGAGGCCGGGCGGGTCTCGGCGGCGATACGGCGGCGCTTCCCGGACGCCGAGGGCCCGCGCGGCGACGACATCTGTTATGCGACGACCAACCGGCAGCACGCGGTGCGGGCCGTCGCCGCGGAGGCCGACCTGGTGCTGGTCGTCGGCTCGGCCAACTCCTCCAACGCCCTGCGCCTCACCGAGGTCGCCGCGCGCTTCGGCCACGATGGGGCGCCGCTCGCCCGCCTGGTCGACGGCCCCGGCGACGTCGCGCTCGACTGGCTGCGCGGCGCGCGGACGGTCGGGCTGACCGCCGGGGCGTCCACCCCCGGCGCGATGGTGGACGCCGTCGTGGCCGCCCTCGGCGGGCTCGGCCCGCTGGAGGTGGAGGAACTGCGGGTGACCGAGGAGAACGTCGAGTTCACATTGCCGAAGGAGGTGCGGCCCTGATGCCGATGCCCGTACGCCAGAGTCTGCGCGTCGGCGCGTACATCCTGGCCCAGCGGCTGCGCCGGCGGGAGAGGTTCCCGCTGCTGCTCGAGCTTGAGCCGTTGTTCGCGTGCAACCTGAAATGCGCGGGCTGCGGGAAGATCCAGCACCCGGCCGGCGTGCTGAAGCAGCGCATGCCGGTCGAGCAGGCGGTGGCCGCCGTCGAGGAGTGCGGCGCCCCGATGGTGTCGATCGCCGGCGGGGAACCGCTCATGCACCCCCAGATCGGGGAGATGGTCGAGGAGCTGGTGGCGCGCAGGAAGTACGTCTTCCTGTGCACCAACGCGCTGCTGATCCCGCGCAAGATCGACCGGTTCAGGCCCTCGCCGTACTTCGCCTGGGCGGTCCACATCGACGGCCTGCGCGAGCGGCACGACGCGTCGGTGTGCAAGGAGGGCGTGTTCGACGAGGCCGTCGCGGCGGTGCGCGAATGCCGGCGGCGCGGCTTCCGCGTCACCACCAACACCACGTTCTTCGCCGGGGACAGCCCGCGCACCGTGATCGAGGTGCTCGACTTCCTCAACGACGACCTGTGCGTCGACCAGATGATGATCTCGCCGGGGTACGCGTACGAGAAGGCGCCCGACCAGGACTGCTTCCTGGGGGTGCGGCAGACGCGGGAGCTGTTCCGCGCCGCGTTCGCGGGCGGCAACCGCAGGCGCTGGCGGTTCAACCACTCGCCGCTGTTCCTCGACTTCCTGGAGGGGAAGACCGATTTCCCCTGCACGGCCTGGGCGATCCCGTCCTACTCGGTGTTCGGCTGGCAGCGGCCCTGCTATCTGATGGCCGACGGGTACGCCACGACCTACCGGGAGCTGGTCGAGGAGACCGACTGGAGCGCCTACGGCCGGGGACGGGACCCGCGCTGCGCCAACTGCATGGCGCACTGCGGTTACGAGCCGACGGCGGTCTTCGCCACCCTCGGTTCGCTGCGCGAGTCCCTGCGCGCGCTTCGCGGCACCTGATCGGTTCGGATCAGCCCGCGGCGACGATGTTCCACTGCTGGTTGGTGCCGCCGCTGTCGCTGTGCTGGGCCAGGCCGGCGCCGTGGAACCACTTCCGACGACGCCGACCGGCCGGGATGTGAGTTTCACGCTGCACGCCACCGCGGTAAGGCCAGACCGGGGGCGCCGCGAGCGGACTCGGTCAGGGGCGGCCGAAGCGGCGGGCGAGGACGCGGAACGCGCCGGGCGCGGCCCCGTGCAGGCGGGCGGGCAGCCGCAGCCAGGCAGGCACGTACACCTCGGCGCGGTCGCGCTCGACGGCGACCGCGATGGCCCGGGCCACCCGCTCGGGCGGGACGGGTGCCGGCCTGCGGCGCGTGTACGGCCTGCCGCGCCGGGCGAAGAACGGCGTGTCCACCACCCCGGGCACCACGGCCGTCACGCCGACCCCGGGCAGCTCATAGCGCAGGCTCTCGGCGAAGGCCAGCAGGCCCGCCTTGGTCGCGGCGTACACCGCCTCCTCCCGCACGCCCACCACCCCGGCGATCGAGGCGACGTACACGAGGTGGCCCCGGCCGCGCTCCAGCATCCCGGGCAGCAGCAGCCGGGTGAGCTGCACGTGCGCCGCCAGGTTGACCGCGATCACGCGTTCGGCCGTGCCGCCGGGCATCCGCGCGAGCGGCCCGCTCCAGCCCTCGCCCGCGCACGCCACCAGCATGTCCACCCGCCCGGCGCGTACGGCGAGGTCGGCCGAGGGATCGGACAGGTCCGCGGGCAGGATCTCACCGCCGGTCCGGGCGGCGACACCCGCGAGCGCCTCCTGGTCGCGCCCGGACAGCACCAGCCGCGCGCCGCGCGCCGAAAGCTCCAGCGCCGTAGCGGCGCCGATGCCCGACGACGCCCCCGTGACGAGCACCCGAGCCCCCGCCAGCCGCATGCGCCCCCTCCCCTTCCTTCCTGGGTTGTACCCGCCCATCGGATACGTGCCGCGAGTGGCGGGTGTGACGTGAGGTGAGGCCGGGCAACCCCAGACTGCTCGCGCGTACAAGCGGCCGCAAACACCCCGGCGAATACTTCAGCAGCACTGCCCCCAGAGGTCAGATCCTCGATGGCCGACAGGAACGCTTGGGTCAAACGCCCTAGACGGCTTCGCGCGGCCCGGCGGAGGATCGAGACAAGGCCGTGAGGCGCGACGCCGCCAGGCGAAACCCACCCCTCGTTCATCACACCGATTCCGTCGTCCGACGGAACAACCCAGAGGTGAGCCGCGGCCGGATCCAGGAGACCGGGAAAACCCCGGTGATCTGCATCTGCCCAGCCCAGTCGGGCTCAAGGAGGCACCATGCACCGGAAATGCAGGCAGCTGGCATTAGCGACCGTCTTCGTCTCGGCGATGACGGCGGGAGGCGCCGCGGTCCTGAGCGGACCCGCCCTCGCCACAGACGGCTATGCCGCAGCCGGTATCGCGCCTCAGAGGAGCGAGCCCGGCGGCTCGACGGAGATCATCTCCTACCCGGAGAGCCCGTCGATGATGACCGCCGAGCAGGCGCGGGCCGAGGTGCAGAGCGTCGTCGATCAGGCGCGGGCCGAACGGGACCGCATCAGGGCCCAGGGCCGGGCCGACCGGGACCGCATCAGAGCCCAGGCCCGCGCCGAGCGGGACCGCATCAGGGCGAGCGAGTGGGAGTCGTCCGGAAGCGCCGGGTCCGACCCGCCCGCCTCGTATCACGACGGCTCGCGCACTCGGTCCGAGTACCGTTCCGAGCGCTACAGGGCACGTTCGGTGAGCTACGGCACGGTCCGTACGGCCCCGGTGCGCTACCGGATGTCGGAGCGCCTGTCCGAGCTGCGCATGCGGGAGTCGGCCCGCACCGCACGGGTGGCCAAGAGGGTCGACGAACGGCGCTCCCGCCTGGTCGAGAGGGTGTCGGGCCGGCGCGAGCGCCTGGTCAAGCGGGTGGAGGCCCGGCGCAGCGAGCGCGTGAGGGAGACGGCGTATCGGAGTCGCGGCCGGTTCGAGCAGCGGCAGTTCAAGAGCGTCCGGTTCGAGCGCCGGTCGTCGTTGCGGACGCGCTGATCGGCCTGGGCCGCATATGGCCCGGCACCACGCCGGTATCGGGCCCGGTATCAAAGACGGCCCCGCACCCTCGGGGGTGCGGGGCCGTCCGTGTGCCGGCGCGGGCCGGAAGTTTCCGCGAACAGGTGGACCACCAACGGTATGACTGGGTAGCCTCCCGAGTATGACCAAGAAGATTACGATCTCTTTGCCGGACGAACTCGCCGACGAGGCGCAGGCGTCCGGCAACGCCTCGGCCTACATCGCCGCGGCGCTGCGGGAGCGGCGCCGCATCCAGGGCGACCTGGCCATCATGGCCGATTTATGGGGGCCGGGCTGGCAGGACGGCATCAGCGATGACGACAGCGCCCGCGCGGCGCGCCTGGTGACCGGCGACGCCAAGGCGGACGCCGCGTGACCGACCCCGTCCCACCGGCCGGTGTCCTGTCCGGCCACGTGCTGGACCTCGACGCCGTCGTCCACCTGATCGAGGGCAAGAGCATGTACGGCAGGGCCGTCGTGCGGCAGTCCTCGGCCCACGGCGTCACCCTCCTCGTCCCCGCGCTCGCCGTCCAGGTGCTGTCGCTGGGCCCCATCCAGCCCCGGCTCGAACGCTTCCTGCGCATGTCGATGGTGGTCACCGGCGCACTCTCCCCCGACGACGCCGTCGAAGGCGGGCCGTACGCGCAGGCGATCATGACGAGCCTGCGCCGTCACCGGCCGTCCGCCGCCGACGCGCTCCTGCCCGACGTCCTGGTGGCCGCCCATGCGGCCGTCCACGCCACCCGCCGCGGCTGGCGGATCATCACCGCCACCCCCTACCTGTACGAGGGCCTCGGCGTCCGCCTGGAGATCCTCCCTTAGACGAGCCCTCTAGATGAGCCCTCGCTCCATGGCCACGACGACGGCCGCGGCCCTGCTGTCGACACCGAGCTTGGCGAAGACGTGCTTGAGATGCGTCTTCACCGTCGTCTCGCTGATCAGCAGGGCCCTGGCGATCTCCTTGTTCGCCGAGCCCCGCGCCACCAGGCGGAGCACCTCCAGCTCGCGTGGGCTCGGCTCCTGGGCCGTGGGCCTGCTCATCAGAGCGGACGCGACCGATGGCGCCAGGACCGCTCCGCCGGCGGCGGCCGTACGGACCGCTCTGTGCAGTTCCTCGCGTGGCGCGTCCTTCAGCAGGTAGCCCGCCACCCCGGCGGCCATGGCCCGCGCCACGTCCGCATCCGTGTCGTACGTGGTCAGCACGACCACCTTGATCTCCGGGTGGTCGGCCCGGAGCCGCTGGATCGCCCCGACACCGTCCAGGCCGGGCATGCGAAGGTCCATCAGCACCACATGCGGCCGCGCCCTCCTGGCCATCGCCAACGCCTCGAACCCGTCGGACGCCTCCGCCACCACCTCGATGTCCGCCACATGGTCGAACATGCCGCGCAGTCCGTCGCGGACCACCGGGTGATCGTCGACGATCATCAATTTGACGGGATCCGCAGGCACAGCGCCGTCCCCTCCCCCGGAGCGGACTCCACGGTCAGCGTTCCCCCGACGCCACCGGCCCGCTCCCGCATGGCCGCCAGCCCGTAACCCGCGCCACGCACGTCCGGATCGAAACCCGCCCCGTCGTCGAACACGTCGAGCATCACCTCATCGTCCATGTAGGTCAGGGTGATCGCGACCCTGCCCGCCCGGGCGTGCTTGGCCGCGTTCGACAGCCCTTCCTGCGCCGCCCGCAGCAGCGTCGTTCCCACCTCACCGGACAGCGGCCGGGGCGTCCCCTCCACCGACACGGTCGCCGCCACCCCCGACGTCCGCGACCACCGGGCGGCCACCTCCGCCAGCCCCGCCTCGAGGCCCGCGCCGGCGAGAGGACCCGGCCGCAGCGCGTCGACCGAGCGCCGCGCCTCCTGCAGGTTGTCGCGCGCCAGCTCCTTGGCCAGCGCGATCCTCTTCTGCACGGCGCGCAGGTCGGGCATCGCCTGCTCGGCCGCCTCCAGCTGGGTGACGATCCCGCTCAACCCCTGCGCGAGGGTGTCGTGGATCTCCCTGGCCAGCCTCGCCCGCTCCTCCAGCACCCCGACCGTCCGGTTCTGCGCGCTCTGCCGGGACACGTAGTCGACGAACAATCCGATCGCCACGACGAGACCGGAACTCCCGACGAGCCGCCACAGGACGTTGGGATCGTCCAGATAACCTCTGGCAGCGAACGTGCTGAGGACCGTCGCCACCGCCCCCACGTAGGACCAGGGGCGCGCCAGCATCAGATACGGCTGGGGCATCAGCCCGAAGACGACCACGTCGAAGGACCGGTCCCGCATTACCAGCGCGATGTAGAGCGCGCAGACGACCGCCAGGTGGAACGCCATCGGGTTCGGCCGCCCGAGCAGATGCGGCCGCCGTGCGACGAAGAAGCCGTGCCAGCCTGCCATCAGCGCGACGATTCCCAGCGTCAGCGGGCCGGGAGCCGTGCCCTCACCCGCGCTCTCGCCTGACGAGAGGATCAGCCCGAGCGCCAGGCAGGCGTAGTACAACATGTGGAAGGCGCGCAACCAGCGCGCCTCCCAGATATTCACCGTCCTCACTCCCATCGGAACAGCGCGGCGCCGGCGGCCGTGGCCGCCACGATTATCCCGGCCAGGATGAGCAGGGGGAAGACCGCGGCGGTGCCGGACCAGGCGTCGCCCAGGGCCTCCACAGCCGGAGTCAGGGGCAGGAAGTCGCCGATCTGACGCAGCGAGCCGGGCAGGGCCTTCCTGGGCACGGCCGCGCCCGACAGAAAGATCATGGGGAACATGACCAGCATGCCGATCAGGCTCGCGCCCCTGGTGTTGCGCACGACCGCGGCGACCACGAAGCCCAACGCGCAGGCCATCACCGAGCAGAGCAGGAACGCGGCGGCCAGCATGAGGACGTCGCCGGGCGCCTGCGCGCCGAACACCGCGATCGTCACGACCACCAGCAGCACGGAACCCGCGAGGCCCGCGGCGACCTGTGCCACCAGCTGGGCCCCGAGCAACATGACGGGGGAGATCGGCGTGGTGGCCAGCCGCTTGAGCACCTTGCGCTCGCGGTATGAGGCCAACAGGCCCGGCAGCGCGCCCATCCCGCCGATGGCGGCGATCATCGCGAGGTAGCCGGGGACCGCGCCGCTGTCGCCGCGTTTGAGCACCAGCAGCATGAGAGGGAAGGCCACCATGAAGAACAGCGAGGCGGGGTCGCGCGACAGCAGCCTGAGCTCGGCGGCCGTCAGAGCCGTGAACGCCTTCATCGGTCTGCTCCCTCCAGGGCGAGGTAGGCCTCTTCCAGCGAGGCGGTTCCGGTCCGGGCGATGAGCTCGCCCGTGGTGCCCGTCGCCTCCGCACGGCCGCGGGCGAAGACCGCGACCCTGTCGCAGAGCGCCTCTATCTCGTCGAAGTAGTGGCTGACCAGCACCACGGTGGTGCCCGCCGTCTTCAGGTCGCCGATGAGCCGCCAGGTCTCGCGGCGCGCGATCGGGTCCAGGCCCGTGGTCAGCTCGTCGAGCACGACCACCTCGGGGTTGCCCACCAGGGCGAGCGCGAGCATCAGCCGCTGCTTCTGCCCGCCCGACAGGTCGCCGAAGGCCTTCCTCGCCAGCGGCCGCAGGCCCCACCGCTCCATCACCCGCCGCCAGTCGGCCGCGTCCCGGTAGAAGGAGCCGAACATGCGCAGCGCCTCGGCCACTTTGATCCGCTCGGGCAGGGAGCTGTCCTGCAATTGCACGCCGAGGCGGTGGGCCAGGGCTCGCCGCCTGCGCGCCGGATCCTCGCCGAGCACGCGGACCGTGCCCGCGTCGGCTCGCCTGAGCCCGATCAGGCACTCGACGGTCGTGGTCTTCCCGGCGCCGTTGTGGCCGATGATCCCGAAGGTCTCACCGGCCCGGACCGTGAACGTCACCCCGTCCACGGCGCGGGTGTCCCCGTACGACTTGCGGAGGTCTGTCACCTCGATAGCTTCCATGCCTCAAGGTTCGCGTCGGCGCCGATCACGCGGCATCACCCGACACGGCGCCCGGCATCACCCGTTCGGAGGATGACGGTGCGCGTCCCGGACAACGGCGTGCAGCGCGTCAGCCGGCGCCTTCGCCGCGCCGGAGGGCGCGTTTACCCGGCCGCGTACGGTCGTTGCGGCTCCTGTTCCGCGGGCGAAGGGATGACCCCCTCCGAACGGAAGTCGTCTATCTCACCCGGGCTGAACCCGAGCTCGGCCAGGACTTCGTCGTTGTGCTCGCCGAGCCGGGGAGCACGCCTGGGCGGCACCTTGGGGCTGGCGAGCATGGTGATGGGGCTGTTGACGGTGGAGTCGAGATCGTCCACACCCTCGATCGGGACGACGATGTCGGTGGCCCTCAGCTGGGGGTCGCCTGCCGCCTCTTCCGGTGTCTGGATGATCCCGTAGGAGACCCGCGCCCGGCCGAGTGCCTGTTTCCAGTACGCCAGCGGCCGGCCGGCGAACGCACGATCGAGGATGTCCGTCAGCGCATGCACGTTTTGAGCGATCGCACGCGGATCGGTGAAGCGCGGGTCTTTGAGCAACTCCGGGTGGCCGATCGCGTTCGCGAGCCGGGGCCAGTGCGGCAGGAACACGACGAGCATCAGCCAGCGGCCATCGGCAGTCGTATAGGTGTTGATAAGCGGGTTCGACGGGTTTTCCCGGTCGTGGAGGCCGTAGAACTGTCCACCGGCCAGCGCCCCGGACACCAGCATGCCTGTTGCCCAGACGCCCTGCGCGAGCAGGGATGTCCCGACACACGTCCCCCGGCCCGTCCGCTCACGGAAATACAGGCCGGTCACGATCGCCGAGTACAGGCCCATGGCCGACGCGTAATCACCGCTGCCCGCAACGGGCAGCGTCGGCGGCGCGCCGGCGTCACGGGTCATCGCCAGCAGGCCGCTGCGCGCCCAGTAGGCGGTGATGTCGAAGCGCGGAAGCGCCGCACGTTGCCGAAGCCGGTGAAGTCCGCGTAGATGATCAGCGGATTCCACTCGGCGACCTCGTCGTAGGTGAGGTGCAGCCTCTCGCGCACCGCGTGCGGGTAGTTGGTGATCAGCACGTCCGCCCACTTGACGAGCCGCTCGAGGATCCGTGCACCGGCGGGGGACTTCAGGTCCACCGCTATCCCGCGCTTGTTGCGGTTCGTCTGATGCCAGGCGTAGTTCGCGTGGGCCCGCGGATTCGGCGGCACGAGCGCCAGGCGGCGCTGGGGGTCGCCGGCACCCGGCGGCTCGACCTTGATCACGTCGGCCCCGAAGTCGGAGAGCACGGTGGCGGCGGCAGGGCCGGCGATGAAGCTGGCGACGTCGAGCACCTTGACGCCCGTGAACACCGCGTCGTTCGTCATGGTCATCACCTAACGAGCGAACGCGGACAGCCCGGTTACCGCACGTCCCACGATGAGGGTGTTTATCTCTCTTGTGCCCTCGTAGGAGTAGATGGCCTCGGCGTCGGCGACGAAGCGGCCGATGTTGTAGTCGAGGACGATTCCGTTGCCCGCGAGCAACTCGCGGGCCCATCCGACAGTCTCGCGCATGCGTTCCGTGCACATCGCCTTCGCCAGCGAGGACTGCTCGTCGCGATAGACGCCCGCGTCCTGCAGTTGAGCCAGCCGGCAGCACAACGTGAGCGACGCGGTGACGTTCCCCAGCATCCTCACCAGCAGATCCTGCATCATCTGGAACGAGGCGATCGGCCTGCCGAACTGTTCTCGCTCCTTCGCGTACGCGAGCGCGATCTCGTAGGCGGCGAGCATGAGACCCGTCGCCTCCCAGGCCACGCCGGCGCGCGTCGCCCGCAACACCTCCGCGGTGTCGCGGAAGGAATTCGCATTCTGCAGCCGGTTCGCCTCTGGGACGCGACATTTGTCGAGCAGGATGTCCGCGTTCTGCACGATGCGCAGCGCCATCTTCCTTTCAATCTTTGTCGCGTGGAAGCCGGGCATGTCCTTTTCGACGACGAACCCGAGCACATGCCCGGTCTCCACGTCACGGGCCCAGACGACGACGAGATCGGCGAAGGTCGCGTTCCCGATCCAGCGCTTCGCGCCGTCGAGAATCCAGGTGCCGCCCTGGCGGCGCGCTGTCGTCCCCATTCTCCTCGAAACGTCCGAGCCCCCACTGGGCTCGGTCAGCGCGAACGCTCCGATCTGCTCGAAGCGGCTCATCGGCGGCAGCCAGCGCAGCCGCTGTTCCTCCGACCCGAGCTTCCTGATACTGCCCATGGCGAGCCCGCTGTGCACGGCGAAGAACGTCGCGATCGACGCGTCGGCATGCGCGATCTCCATCGCGGAGAAGCCCGTCAGCAGGTTACTCGGCCGTTTCTCGGGCGAACGCGGATCAGCCCAGGCGAGCGGGTCGAGCTCACGGAAGCGGTCGATGATCTCGAACGGGAACTCCGCGCGCGCCCAGTAGTCGTTGACGATCGGCGCTATCGCGATGCGCGCGAACTCCCGGACGCGCTCGACCTTGGTCCGCTCTTCGCCGGACAGCAATTCCTGACAGGCGTAGAAGTCCCCCGGAAGCAGCCCCGGTTCGAGCCAAGGGCCGGTTGGAGCATCCAGCGCAGGCTTGGTCACGCTCATCGGAACCTCTCTTTCTCCCCTTCGCGGGCAGGCCCGGGAAGCTCGCCGAGCACGCGCATGACCGCGATCTGCGCGGCGTCGCGTTCCGCGGCGAGCTCTGCGACGCCGCCCCCGAAGTTCTGCGCCTGCTCGTTCAGCAGAGCCACGGTCGGCCCGTCGAGGTGCGGCGTGCCCAACTGCCCCCACCATTCCTCCAGAGCCCCGCCGAGATGCCGGAAGAAGGCCGGCAGGCCGCCCGGCCCGCCGCCGAGGTGAAATGTGCGGAAGGGACCGGCGGCCGCCCAGCGCATCCCGATCGAGCCGGTCACGATGTCGTCGAGTTCCTGCTCCGTCACGACACCCTCGGTGACCAGATGGATCGCTTCGCGGAAGAGCGCGGCCTGAAGGCGATTGGCCACAAAGCCGGGAACCTCCTTCGCCAGCACCTGCGGTCGCTTCCCGAGACCTCGGTAGAATCGGCTGGCCCGCTCCACGACGGCCGGATCGGTATGCCCGCCCGGCACGATCTCGACAAGCGGCACCAGATGCGGCGGGTTGAACGGGTGACGATCAAAAGCCGCTCCGGCTCTCGCATGTGTTCCGCCATCGCGGTGGCCGGAATCCCCGAGCTCGAGCTGAGCAGTAGCGCATGGGGTGGCGCCGCCTCCTCGATCGCCGCCCACAACCCTTGCTTGATGCCGAGGAGTTCGGGACCGTTCTCCTGCACCGCGTCCGCACCCGCGACCGCTGTGGCCAGGCGAGGTTCGCAGCGTTCCGTAGTCGAGCGTGGCCACGAGCGTGTCGGAGTCGAGATACAGCCTCGGCGTGCCGCCTGTCTTCGGATAGCCGCCGAGCTCACGACCGCCGACGATCGCGCTGACGCTGTCGACGTAGAGCCCGATGTTGAAATCGGCCTGCCGTCCATCATGATCGACGATGGCTATCTGGCCACACTCGTGATAGGAGCCGAAGCCGGTGCTGTCAGGCATCCTGATCACTTCGAACCGGACAACAGGATCGACCACCGTCAGCGGTTGGGGCACGACACCGCGAACAGCGTCGAGATCAGTGCGGTGAACGATCCTGAAGTACTCCCTGTCTGTGAACTTGTACGGAGGCGGCGCGTACGCCGGCGCGTGCACCGGCGTGCTGAACGCCGTGAGCGGATCGCACGTGGCACGCCGCCCGCCCACGCCGCCGCTCATGGGAGCGCCTCCCCGGTGACGGAGGCGCTCGTGGGAGCGCACGAAAGACGTGCGCCACCGTGGTGATCCGCTGGAGCGTGCGGCGTGAGCGTGACCATACTCGTCTGATCCTTCTTGTCGCGTCCTCCGCCACCGCAGGTGCGGCGGAGCGGTGACGGTTGAGGCATCCCTGGGCCGACGGGGCCGGGCAACCCAGGCGACCCCGTGTCAGCGACCAGCCGTTTCAGCTATGTACGCCCATTGGCGGGCCCCGTCCTCCTACAGAGGACAGTGCCCAGTGACAGCAGCGCACTCACATATGGCGCCGCACCACTCACCAGGGCGCCGGTCCGCCGCCGGCTGTGCCTCTTGGCACAGCCGACATGGACCGGAACCAGCAGGTCAAGCGGTACGCGTCGGGCTCGCCGGGGTACCAGCAGGGCATGGCCGCCCTTCCGGCGTACGCGCCGATGATGGCCCGGCTCGGGCGGCTGCCCGAGCCCGAGGGCGACTACGCGCACGAGATGAAGTGGGACGGCGTCCGCGCACTCGGCTACGTCGAGGACGGCACGCTGCGGCTGGTCTCCCGGAACGGCAAGGACATCACCGCCGCCTATCCCGAACTCGCCGGCCTGGCCGGTGCCACGGCCGGGCACGCGGTGGTGCTCGACGGGGAGATCGTCGCCTTCGACCAGCGGGGCAGGCCGTCGTTCGAGGCGCTGCAGCCGCGCATGCACCAGCGAAACCCGCTCAAGATCAGGCAACTCCTGGTCACCACGCCTGTGACGTACCTGCTGTTCGACGTGCTGCACGTCGATGCCGCGACCGCGACCACGTTGACCTACACCGAGCGGCGGCGGCGCCTGGAGGACCTCGTCCACGCCGGCCGCCACTGGGCCATCCCGCCCTACTACGCCGACGGCGGCGAGCACGCGCTGGCCGACTCCCGGCGCCTGGGGCTGGAGGGCGTCGTGGCCAAGCGGCTCGCCTCGCCCTACCGGCCCGGCCGCCGCTCCCCCGACTGGGTGAAGGTCAAGAACGTCCGTACGCAGGAGGTCGTCGTCGGCGGCTGGCGGGCCGGAGAGGGCCGCCGCGCGAACACCGTCGGCTCGCTGCTCGTGGGCGTCAACGACGACAGCGGGCGCCTGCGGTACGCCGGCAGCGTCGGCACCGGCTTCACCGACGAGGCGCTGCGGCGGCTGGGCGAGCGCCTGGCGCCGCTGCGGCGGGACACGCCCCCCTTCGACGGCATCACCCGGGAGGAGGCCAGGGGCGGCCGGTGGGTGGACCCGGTCCTGGTCGGCGAGGTGCAGTACGCCGAATGGACGGGCGAGGGGCGGCTGCGTCACCCCTCCTGGCGGGGCCTGCGCGACGACAAGGACCCCGGCGAGGTCGTCCGCGAGGAAGAATGAACGCCCGAGCTCCGGCACCTCGCCGAGCTGCCGTCGCCCTCCTCCGGCGCCCGTCCGAAGCCGCACAGATTCACCTGGGCATAGGGTTGGGCGGCATGGCGCTGCGACTTGTTCAGGTGAATTTCAAGGCCCGGGATGACTCGGCGCTCGGCCGGTTCTGGGCGGATGTGCTCGGCTGGGGTGTCTCCAGCGAGGGACCCGGTGTGACAAACGTCGAACCCTTGGGTTTCGCCTGGCCGGACCCCGTCGCCGTCTGCGTCGACGTCGTCGCCGTCCCGGACCCCGAGACGGTGAAGTATCGCGTGCACCTCGATCTCGCCACGACCTCCGCGGCCCATCAGACGGAGTTGGTCGCGCGCCTGAAGGAGCTCGGTGCGACGCCCGCCGATGTGGGCCAGGGCGATGTCCCGTGGACGGTTCTGGCCGACCCGGAGGGCAACGTGTTCTGCGTGCTGGAGCCTCGGGAGATCTACCGGGACACCGGGCCGATCGCCCGGGTGGTGGTCGACTGCGCGGACCCGCGGGCCATGGCCCGGTTCTGGGGTGAGGCGATGGACTGGACCCTGCACGAGGTGACCGACGATCACGCGGTGCTGCGTTCGGCCAAGGGTGTCGGGCCATATCTGGAGTTCCTCCGCACAACGCCCGGCGTGAAGACCGTGTGGAACCGCGTCCATCTCGACCTGATGCCGTACCGCGGTGACGATCAAGCGGCGGAGGTCGCCCGGCTGCGGACCCTCGGCGCGACGCTCGCCGACGTCGGCCAGGGCGATGTGTCGTGGATCGTCCTCGCCGACCCCGAGGGCAACGAGTTCTGCGTCCTCACCCCGGGCTGACGCGCCCTGAAAACCGTTTGAGCCTTCCTTCCAGGTTCCCGTAGGTTGCCTGCAGCCCGTCGCAGTGAGGACAGAGGACAAAACCGCGTGACCCCGCCTGCTCTTCAGACCTGACACCTTCTTCCGCTCACCTGTAGCCGACGCTCCCGTCGGTTCTGCCGGGCTGCCCTTGCGCGCCCGGTCATACAGCGTTTGAGGTCGCGCGCAATCGGCCTCATGTCAGGTCTAGAGAGATCATGTCTTCACAACCTCATACCGTGCTGCCCTGGGTCGTTCGCCGGACCAGGCTGCCTCTGCTGTCGTTGCGGTGCGTGGACTGCGGGTCGGAGTCGGCCACCACCGGCGAGGGCAGGTTCCGCGTCAACGCCAACGGCAAGCTGCTGGACGTGTGGCTGCTGGTCCGCTGCGTATCCTGCGATCGGACGGGCAAGCTCACCGTGCACGAGCGAGCACCGGTCAGATCCTTCGATCCGGCCGAGCTCCACGGCTACCGCGTCAACGATCCGGAACTGGTGGCGGCGAGGCTGTTGGATCCGCTGCTCGCCCGGCGCAACCGCTTCACCCTCGACTGGACGGGGGCCTGGCGGCTGGACACCCCGTCGGCACGGCTCGACGAGGCGTGGCCGGTCCAGGTGGAGGTCGTCTTCGAGGATCCGGTACCGGTGCGCCCTGAACGGCTCATCGCGCAAGGGCTCGGCCTCAGCAGGAACGAGGTACTGCGCCGGATCAAGTGCGACATTCCGCTGCGCCGTCCGACGAGCGCCGGATTCACCTTCACCGTGATGGCCGGCGACTAGAGGGAATGTAGCCGGGCGGGCCACCCGGCCCGCCCGGCTTCACCCCAGGCTTACCGCCGGTTTCCGTTCCGATGTTCCTCAACCCCCTTGTCGTGCGAGCCCGCGGTGCCTCGACGCCGCGTCGCCAGGACGCCGAGCAGCACCGCGCCCGCGAGGAACGCGACGTTGTGCGCGTACTTCGCGACCGGCGCGACATCGCCCAGCGGGACCACGAGGAACCCGACCGCCACGCGCGCGGTCAGGGCTCCGGCGGCGAGCGCGGCGACGTGGCGGCCGGTCCACCCCGCCGAGCGGGACAGACGGCCGGCGACCGCGGCGCACAGGGCGATCACCGCGAGCCCGGCCGCGACCCCGGCCCAGGTCGAGGGCAGGAAGTTGAAGGCCAGGCCCGCCACCAGGCCGCCCGCCGCCACGACGACCGGCCGCGGCGGGGTGCCTCCAGACGGTGCCGGGGGTTCGGGCCGTCGCCGTCTTCTCGCGGCGGAGGTCAGCGCGACGAGCACGAGCAGGGCGACGACCGCAAGCGATCCCCCGATCTGCGCGGCCGTAGCGTGGTCGTGCTCGGTCCGCAGGTGGTCGCGCAGCACGATCGCCGCCGCCGCGAAGTACAGCGCCGCAGCCGTGACCAGGCCGGGCGTCCGCAGCCAGGGCGTACGCGACAGCCGGGGGCTCAGCGCCTCCGTCAGCGCGATCGGCACGCCGAAACTCCAGATCGCGTGACCGGCGACGAAGGACAGCGTGGTGTAGGCCGCCAGTCCCAGTGGCGCGACGTACGTCGGGCGGACCATCTCCTCCCAGTACGGGATGTCCCGATAGCCCTCGCTGAACATGGACTGGTCGATGACGCCGGCCTGCAGCACGCCGAAGGCCGCCGCGAGGGCGAGGATGCCCGGCCAGCGCACGTCCAGGCGGCGGGCCGTCTCGCGGATGAGCAGCGCGGGCGCGCCGTACAACGGGCTGAAGACGAGCAGGCTGACGGCGAGCACGAACGGGTCGCCCGTGCTGTCGTCGTAACCCGTGACGTACTCGGCGCACACCGGCGCCAGGACCAGGAGCCCGGCCGCCATGGCGAGCCGCCGCACATCAGGCGTCTTCATTTCGCCTCCATGCGGCGGCGAGGACGACGGCGCCGACGACCGCGACGAGAAGGTTGGCGTAGACCTCGTAGCCGGTCAGGAAGGACAGTCGCGGGATGACCTGCCGGTTGAAGACGTTGAGTATCGCGCCCCAGAACGGCTGCACGGCCAGGTGGTCGATGGTCCCGCTGATGCCCGCGACGACCAGGAACGCCCCGGCGAGTTGGATGGCGTTGCGCATGACGCCGACGCTAGGGACCGGCCCGTCCGGCGGGGATCGGGCATCGGCATCCTCCCCGCCGGCGAAGGTCGCCGGCGTTCGGCATGCCGCCCGACCGAAGTCGGACGCCACCCGACTTCGGTATGGTCTTCGCCGCTCAGCCGTGGGCGGGCCTCCTGCGAGGTCGTACGCTGCGGGGGATATGGATTCCCCCGCCGCCCCCCGGCACCGGCGAAGCCGACGCGACTGGCTCGTGGACTCGGCGATGTTCGTGCTCGTCGTGGCCTTCACCTTCTTCATGTCGGTGGACCGCCTCGGCACCGCGCCGCTGCCGCCGGCGTGGCTGTTCCCCCTCGACCAGTTCGTGGGCGCGCTCGGCTGCGCCGCGTTGTGGCTGCGCCGCCGGTGGCCGGTCGAGCTCGCGGTGACGCTCGTCGCGCTGTCGGCGGCCTTCGAGATGGTCGCCGGCCCGATGCTGGCCGCGCTCTTCTCGGTCGCGGTCCACCGCCGCCCGCGGACCTCCGGCACGGTGTTCGGCCTCAGCGTGCCGGCCGCGATCGTCTTCACGTGGCTGCGCCCGGAACCGGCGGAGCCGCCGCTCGCGATGTTCACGCTGGGCCTGGCCCTGCAGGGCGCGGCGACCGGCTGGGGGCTGTTCGTCCACCACCGGCGGCGGCTGGTGCTGGCGCAGCGCGACCGCGCGGCCCGGATGGAGACCGAGGCGAGGCTGCGGGCCGAGCAGGCGCAGCACCAGGTCCGCGACGCCATCGCCAGGGAGATCCACGACGTGCTCGGCCACCGGCTGTCCCTGCTGAGCGTGCACGCGGGAGCGCTGGAGTTCAATCCCGGCGCCGACCCCGCCGACGTCGCCCGGGCGGCGCGGGTGATCAGGGAGAGCGCCCACCAGGCCCTGCAGGATCTGCGCGAGGTGATCGGCGTGCTGCGCGCCCCGGCCGGTGAACCGTCCGCGCCCACGCGGCCCGGCCTGCCCACCCTCGCCGACCTGCGGGAGCTCGTCGCGGAGTCCGGCCGGGCCGGCATGCGGGTGGAGCTGTGCGACGACCTCGGCTCGAGGGAGACGGTCCCGGGCCGGACGGGCCACACCGCCTACCGGGTCGTGCAGGAGGCCCTCACCAACGCGCGCAAGCACGCGCCGGGAGCCGGGGTCCGCGTACGGGTCGCGGGCGCGCCCGGCGAGGGCCTGACGGTCGAGGTGGTCGACGACGCCCCTGCGCCCATCGCAAGGGATGCCGGGAGCGGAGGCGGCCACGGCCTCGCCGGCCTGGCCGAGCGCGTCACGCTGGCCGGGGGACGGCTGGAGCACGGCCCCGTGGACGAACCGGTGAACGAGGGCGGCGACGGGGACCCGGGTGGCTGGCGCGTGCGGGTCTGGCTACCGTGGCCGGCATGACCATGCCCGACTCCGCCATCGGCGTGCTCATCGCCGACGACGACCCCCTGGTCAGGGCCGGCCTGGTGATGATGCTCGGCGGCGCCCCGGACATCCGCGTGCTCGCCCAGGCCGGGGACGGCGCCGAGGTGCTGCCGCTGGCCGGCCGGCACCGCCCCGACGTGGTGCTGATGGACATCCGGATGCCGGTGATGGACGGCCTGGCCGCCACCGAGGCGCTGCGCGCCGGTGACGGTGCGCCCGAGGTGATCGTGCTGACCACGTTCGACGCCGACGAGCACGTGCTGCGCGCCCTGCGCGCGGGGGCCGCCGGATTCCTGCTGAAGGACACCCCGCCGGACGAGATCGTGGCCGCGATCCGCCGGGTGGCCGCCGGCCATCCGGTCCTGTCCCCGGCGGTCACCCGGCGGCTCATCGCCCGAGTCGCCGAGGGCGGCCAGGACCGGCGCCGGGCCCGCGCCCGGGAGCGCCTGGCACGGCTGAACGACCGGGAACGGGAGGTCGCGGTGGCGGTCGGCCAGGGCAGGCCGAACGCCGAGATCGGCGCCCTGCTGCACCTCAGCGTTCCCACCGTCAAGACGCACGTGTCGAGCATCCTCGCCAAGCTCGGCCTCAACAACCGCGTCCAGATCGCCCTGCTCGTCCACGACGCCGGACTGCTCGACGACCCACTCGACACGGACGGCTGAAAAGGGCGGTCGCCTCTTTCGCGCAATTCCGGAAGACCCCGCCGCCGCGAATTAGATTCCTTATATCGCCTCATGTCGGCTTTGTTTCGCCCGACCGTCCGAGGTTTTGATCGCTACGGCGATCTCCTTGCGATGCCCCTGAACAAGGGGCGGGTACGCACGAATTCAACGTGTCAGAGCGATCATGGCTATTTCTCGACACCCTTCGCCGAGCAATTCCCAAGGAAATCGACCTGATGCGCATATGTCCAGATCGCATGCTGTGTGCGCAATCTCAGGAGAATTCGTGCGCGTTCATTCACCCAAGCTGTTCGTGGCCGCCTGCACCCTCGCCACGGCGGCCCTGACCGGTGTCCCGGCCCAGGCCGCGACCGCGCCCGCCGGGCAGGGCCCGGCGACCTCCGGCCCCCAGACGCTGGGCGCGAAGACGGGCCAGGTCTGCGGGCCGCCGTTCGTCAACGGCGACCCGAACCTCGGCCCGGTGGTCCTGCCGCGCACCGGACTGGTCGCCAAGATCCTGGACGGCTACGTGCGCTATGGCGGCCTCTCCCCCGAGCGGTTCCTGGAGCGCTACTTCATCCCGTCGGCCAATTCCTACCGCTTCCCCCAGGACTCCGGGTTCGCCCACTCCGGCGGGTACACCAACGGCCGCCCGCTCATCAGGACGGCGAAACTGCCGCTCGGCTACAAGGTGGACCGCTTCGGCGGAGAGAGCGGCGCGTTCCTCGCTCCGTTCGGCACGCCGTTCCCCGAGCGATCGCTGCGGCCGAACAATCTCAACAACGTCCCGGGCGACCCGCACCTGTGCAACTACCACGCCTACCGGGTGATCCGGTCGTTCCTCGTGGACGCGGGGCCGGCCGCCTCGGCGTTCCAGATGCCCGGCCAGGGCGAGCAGTTCCACACGCTCGCCAAGTACATCCCCGGCGCTCCGGCGAACCCGGACGGCGAGGTGTCGATCGGCTGGCTCGCCGACAACGGCTACCTCGAACGCCTCAACTGAGCCCCTCGCGGTGACCGGGCGGGCAGGCCGCGCCCGCCCGGTTCGGGCAGGATGATCACAGGTCAGCGGAGAACGGCACGCGGTGGAACCACAACATCCACTACCACCCCCGCATCCTGCGCGCTCCGCTACAGCGTCGTCCGGCGCGAACCCGAGGACTGAACGGGCCCTAAGCGACCCGGTACGGCTCGGCGGCGTCAGCGCGCAGCGTCAGGCCGTGGCCCGGCGCGCCCGGCGGGCGCACGGCGCCGCCCCGGGGATCGGCCGCGCCGTCGAACAGGTCGCCCTCGATACGCACATGATCGTGGAACCACTCCACGTGGCGCAGGTTCGGGGTCGCCGCGGCGACCGGCGCGTGCAGGTTGGGCGCGCAGTGGGCCGACACCTCCAGCCCGTGCCCGGCGGCGATCGCGGCCGCGCCCGACCAGCCCGTGTAGCCGCCGCAGCGGGTCGCGTCGATCTGCAGGCAGTCGACCGCGCCCGCCGCGCACATGCGGGTGAAGTAGATGAGATCGCCGCCGTACTCCCCGGCCGCGACGTCGGCGTCGGCCCGCTCGCGCACCAGGCGCAGCCCGGCCAGGTCGTCGGAGGACACCGGCTCCTCGAACCATCGCACATCGTGGTCGCGCATCCGGCGCTCCATCCGCACGGCCTGCTTCGCGCTGTAGCCGCCGTTGGCGTCCACGTACAGTTCGGCGGCGTCCCCGAGGACGCGGCGGGCGAGCGCGACGCGGTGCAGATCGCGTGCGGGCGCGGTGCCCGCGGACTCTCCGATCTTGATCTTGACGCGGGGAATGCCCTGCTCGTGGGCCCAGTGCGCGAGCTGGGCCGTCGTGACGTCGTCGTCGTACGTGGTGAACCCGCCCGAGCCGTACACGGGCACGGACTGCCTGGCGAGGCCGAACAGGCGGGCGAGCGGCACGCCGAGCAGCCGGGCCTTGAGGTCCCAGAGCGCGACGTCGACCGCGGAGATCGCATACCCCGCGACGCCCGTGCGGCCCGCGTTGCGCACCCGGCGGACCATCGCGGTCCACAGGCCCGGCACGTCCAACGGATCGCCCCCGCGCACCACGGGCGCGAGCAGGTCCGTGACGACCGCCGCGGCGGCGGCCGGGGCATAGGTCCAGCCGAGCCCGGTCGCCTCGCCGGCGTCCGCGCGGACCACCACCATCGTGGTCGCGTCCCAGCTCAGCGTGCCGTCGGCCTCCGGGCGGTCGGTCGGCACGCGGTAGGCCGACACGTGGAGGTCTCTGATCACGGGCGTCCCCCTACCCGGGCGTGCCCCCAGGACTCTGGATTGGAGGAAAGATTTTCCATGCGGTGAGTGTTCGGCTTCCCATTCCAGGGGCAGCGCGGCACGTATGACGGAAATCGCCTCCGAAGTACTCATCAGACGGCTCGCCGACTGGGGTGTCGACACCGTCTTCGGGCTTCCCGGTGACGGCATCAACGGCATCATGGAAGGGCTGCGCCGCCAATCCGACCGGGTCCGGTTCGTGCTGGTGCATCACGAGGAGGCGGCCGCGTTCATGGCGGCCGCGCACGCGAAGGCCACCGGCCGCATCGGGGTGTGCCTGGCCACCTCGGGCCCCGGCGGGATCCACCTGCTCAACGGCCTGTACGACGCCAAGCTCGACCACCAGCCGGTGCTGGCCATCACGGGCATGCAGGAGACCAGCGTGCTGGGCACCGGCTACCAGCAGGAGGTCCACCTCGACCGGCTGTACGAGGACGTCGCGGAATACAACCTCGTGGTGGACAACCCGGCCCAGCTGCCGGGAGTGGTGGACATCGCGATCCGCACGGCGTACGCGCGGCGCGGGGTGGCCCACCTGTGCCTGCCCAACGACGTCCAGGTCGCACCCGCCGACGCCGACCCCTACCAGCACGTCGCCCCCGCGCGGCCCCCCGCGACCGCCCCCGTCTACCTGTCCCCGCCCGGCGTGCCGCGTCAGGAGGACCTGCGGGCCGCCGCCGAGGTGCTCAACGCGGCCCGGCGGCCCGCGATCCTGGCCGGGGCCGGCGCCCTGCACGCCCGTGAGGAGGTGCTCGCCGTCGCCGAGGCGCTGGGCGCCCCCGTGATCAAGACGCTGCCCGGCAAGGCGGTCATCCCCGACGACTCGCCGTACGCGGTGGGCGGCATCGGCCTGCTCGGCACGAAGCCGGGCGAGGAACTGGTCGAGGACTGCGACACCCTGCTGATGGTCGGCACCAACTTCCCCTACACCAAGCACCTGCCGGAGCCCGGCAAGGTCCGCGTCGTGCAGATCGACGCCGACCCCGCCCGGGCGGGCGTGCGCATGCCGACCGAGGTGCCGATGATCGGGGACGCCAAGGAGGGGCTGGCCGCGCTGCTGCCGCTGCTGCGCGGTGACGACAACCGCGGTGAGAAGCGGGCGCACCTGGAGAAGTACCAG
Organism: Microbispora catharanthi; assembly: GCF_006334915.2. Lineage (GTDB taxonomy): Bacteria > Actinomycetota > Actinomycetes > Streptosporangiales > Streptosporangiaceae > Microbispora > Microbispora catharanthi. The sequence continues at coordinate 320,069 of NZ_VDMA02000001.1, read as the reverse complement.
AAGGCCATGGCCGAATGGCGGGAGAACATGGCCGCTCTGGAGAATCCGGAGCGCGCCCCGATCGCCCCGCAGTATCTGATCGGCTGCGTGGACCGGGCCGCCTCCGACGACGCCATCCTCACCTGCGACTCCGGCACGATCGCGACCTGGGCGGCCCGGCACTGGACCATCCGCGGCGACCGGGAGTTCTACCTGTCGGGCAACCTCGCCACGATGGCCCCCGGCCTGCCGTACGCGATCGCCGCGCAGCTCGCCCACCCCGACCGGCAGGTGATCGCGTTCATCGGCGACGGCGGCTTCGCGATGCTCATGGCCGAGTTCCTCACCGCGGCCCGTCTGGGCCTGCCGATCACGGTGGTGGTGAACAACAACGGCTCGCTCGGCCAGATCCTGTGGGAGCAGATGGTGCTGGGGTATCCCGAGCACGGGGTCAGGTTCGGCGAGCCGTCCTCCGACTTCTCCGCCTGGGCCCGCTCCTGCGGCGGGTACGGCCGCAAGGTCACCGACCCCGCCGAAGTGGACGAGGCGGTACGGCAGGCCCTCGCCCATCCGGGGCCGGCGCTGGTGGACGTGGACGTCGACCCGAACGAGCCGCCCATGCCGGGCAAGGTCGCCCGCGACCAGGCGGTCAAGTTCGCCGAGGCGTTCCTGAAGGGGCAGCCGCACAAGGCGGCCATCGCGACGACGCTGTTCAAGGACAAGATCTCTCAACTGGGGCGGTGACGCCATGACGGACCAGGTGCTCGTTCCCCCGCCCGTGACGACCCGGCCGCGACGCCCGTACGTGCGGGTGCGCGACCTGGAGCGGGACCTCGCCGCCCGGGTGGACGGCGAGGTCAGGTTCGACCCGGGCAGCCGGGGGGCCTACTCCACCGACGGATCGAACTACCGGCAGGTGCCGCTCGGGGTGGTGGTGCCGCGCACGGTGGACGCGGCGGCCGAGGCGATCGCGGTCTGCCGGGAGCACGGCGCGCCCATCACCTCGCGGGGCGGCGGGACGAGCCTGGGCGGTCAGACCTGCAACACCGCCGTCGTCATCGACTGGTCCAAGTACTGCCACCGGCTGGTGTCGGTGGACGCCGCGGCGCGCACCTGCGTCGTCGAGCCCGGCATCGTGCTCGACGTGCTGAACCGGCTGCTGGCCGACACCGGCCTGATGTTCGGGCCGCGCCCGTCCACGCACTCCCAGTGCACGCTCGGCGGGATGATCGGCAACAACTCGTGCGGCTCGACCGCCCAGGCGTACGGCAAGACCGCCGACAACATCGCGCGGCTGGAGATCCTCACCTACGACGGCCAGCGGATATGGGTGGGGCCGACCGGCGGCGAGGAGTTCGACCGGATCGTCGCCGAGGGCGGGCCGAGGGCGCGGATCTACCGCGAGCTGCGCGCGATCGTGGACGAGCACGCCGACGAGATCCGCCGCCGCTTCCCCGACATCCCCCGCCGGGTGTCGGGCTACAACCTCGACCAGCTCCTGCCCGAGGCCGGGTTCGACCTGGCCAGGGCGCTGGTCGGGTCGGAGGGCACGCTGGTCACCGTGCTGCGGGCCGAGCTGCGCCTGGTGCCCGCGCCCAAGGCCGAGTGCCTCCTCCTGCTCGGCTACCACGACATCAACGTGGCCGCCGACGCCGTGCCGCGCATCGCCCGCTACGGCCCGCTCCAGCTGGAGGGGGTGGACGACAAGCTCGTGGACTTCGAGCGGCGCAAGCACATGCATCCCGACGCCCTCAAGCGGCTGCCGGAGGGCGGCGGCTGGCTCATGGTCTCCTTCGGCGCCGACTCCCAGAAGGAGGCGGACGCCAAGGCATGTGACCTGCTGCAAGAGCTGGAGGGCGGCGAGCACGCGCCGCACATCTCCTTCGTCGACGACGCGAAGATCGAGAAGAAGCTGTGGGAGGTCCGCGAGTCCGGGCTCGGCGCCACCGCCCGCGTGCCCGGCATGCGCGAGACGTGGGAGGGCTTCGAGGACTCGGCCGTACCGCCGGACAGGCTCGGCGGCTACCTGCGTGACCTGCGCGGCCTGTTCGACGAGTTCGGCTACGGCGACGCCTCCCTGTACGGGCACTTCGGGCAGGGCTGCGTGCACACCCGCATCCCGTTCGACCTGGTGACGGCCGACGGGGTGGCGGCCTTCCGGGCCTTCGTCGAACGGGCCGCCGATCTCGTCATCTCCTACGGCGGCTCGCTGTCGGGCGAGCACGGCGACGGGCAGGCCAGGGGCGAGCTGCTGCCCAAGATGTTCGGGCCCGCGGTCATGACCGCCTTCGAACAGGTCAAGGCCGTCTTCGATCCCGGCGACCGGATGAACCCGGGCAAGGTCGTCGCGCCGTACGGGCTGGACGAGAACCTGCGGCTCGGCCCCGAGTGGACGCCCGCCGACCCGCCCGTGCACTTCGGCTACCCCGACGACGAGGGCAGCTTCCAGCGGGCCGTCATGCGGTGCGTGGGGGTCGGCAAGTGCCGCGAGCACGTCGGCGGTGTCATGTGCCCGTCCTACCGGGCCACGGGCGAGGAGGAGCACTCCACTCGCGGACGCTCCCGGCTGCTGTTCGAGATGCTGAACGGCCACGCCGACTCCGCGGTGCGGGACGGCTGGCGCTCCACCGCCGTGCACGACGCCCTCGACCTGTGCCTGGCCTGCAAGGGCTGCAAGCACGACTGCCCGATGCAGGTCGACATGGCGACGTACAAGGCCGAGTTCCTCGCCCACCACTACGCCCGCAGGATCAGGCCGATGGACCACTACGCGATGGGGTGGCTGCCGGTGTGGGCCCGCGTGGCCGCGCTCGCTCCGGGCGTGGTCAACGCGCTGGCGCACGCGCCCGTGCTGTCCGGGCTCGCCAAGCGCCTGGCGGGGCTCGAACCGGCCCGGCCGGTGCCGGACTTCGCGCGGGTCCGCTTCAGCGACTGGTATCGGCGGCGCGGGACGCGCGGCGGGGGCGAGCGGGGCCCCGTGGTGCTGTGGCCGGACACCTTCACCGACAACCTTCACCCCCACATCGGCAGTGCCGCCGTCGAGGTGCTGGAGTCGGCCGGCTATCGCGTGCTGATCCCGCCGCGCACGCTGTGCTGCGGCCTGACGTGGATATCGACCGGCCAGCTCGGCGTGGCGCGGCGGGTGCTGCGCCGCACCGTGCGGACGCTCGCCCCGGCACTGCGCCGCGGCATCCCGATCGTCGGGCTGGAGCCGAGCTGCACGGCGGTGTTCCGCGCCGACGCGCCCGAGATGTTCGCGCACGACCGGGACTTCGCCCGGCTGCGCGAGCAGACCAGGACCCTCGCCGAGCTGCTGAGCGCGACCGACGGATGGGATCCGCCCCGGATCGACCGGGACGCCGTCGCCCAGCCGCACTGCCACCACCACTCGGTGCTCGGCTTCGAGACCGATCAGGCCCTGCTGTCCCGCGCCGGCGTCCGGGTGGAGGCGGTGGGCGGCTGCTGCGGCCTCGCCGGGAACTTCGGCTTCACCGCCGGCCACCTGGAGGTGTCGATGACCTGCGCGGAGCACGAGATCCTGCCGGCCATCCGCGCCGCCGACGCCCGCACGGTCGTCCTCGCCGACGGCTTCAGCTGCCGTACGCAGATCGAGCAGGCGGGGGTGGGACGCCAGGCGATCCACCTCGCGGAGTTGCTGGCGGCCGGGGTGCGGGGCACGCCGCTGGGCGACCACCCGGAGTGGCGCGCCTCGCGCAGGCCCGGCCCGGCGCGGGTGCTGGGGACGCGATGAGCACCGGAGCCCTGCAGTCCGGAGCCCTGGATTTCGGAGCTTCGGAAGAGACGGACCCCGCGCTGGAGGAGGACGCGTGGTCGGTCGAGGACGCCTCGCTCGCCCTGGTGGAGATGACCCTCAACGCGGTGGTCCGCGGCACCGACCTGTCGGTCACCCAGTTGCGGGTGCTGCTCGCGGTCGACCGGCACGGCCCGCTGAACCTGAGCGGGCTCGCCGCCCTGCTGGGCATGTCGGTCTCGGCCACGGGCCGCCTGGTGACCCGCCTGCACACCGCCGGGCTGCTGACGCGCCTGCTGTCCCCGCACAGCCGCCGTGAGGTCAGCATCGACGTCACCGACACCGGCAGGAGGTCGCTCGAACGGATCCGCGCGGCCCGCCGCGGGCACATCGCCGCCGCGCTGCGCCATCTGCCGCCGGACAGCCGCCGTACGCTCGCGCGGACGCTGCGCGAGCTCACCGCGGCGGCCGGGGCGGACGAGGTGAACGGGGTGGACGCGGTGGACGCGGTGGACGGTTAGCGGTCGCGGTCGGCGGCCAGGCGGGCCAGGGCCTCCAGACCCGCCGCCGGCCCCGGCGCCAGCTCCGCCGACCGCAGCGCCTCCAGCGCCTCGGACAACAGGTCGTCCACCCTGGCGAGGCTCCACGCGCGCCCGCCCGCCTCGTCCACCAGCCGCGCCGCCCGTGCGAGGTCGGCCTGCGCGAGCGGGCGGCGGTACAGCATGGCGAGCGCGCCGCCGGCCGGCGTGCCCGACGTCAGCGCGGCGACGACCGGCAGGGACTTCTTCCGGTTGCGCAGGTCGGAGTGGACGGGTTTGCCGGTGACGGCCGGGTCGCCCCAGATGCCCAGCAGGTCGTCGACGATCTGGAACGCCAGCCCCACGCGCTCGCCGAACACCCGCAGGAAGGCCACCTGCTCGGTGGTGGCTCCCCCCGGGAATGCGGCAGCCTGCAGCGCGCCGAGGGCGCAGGCGCAGCCGAACAGCGCGCCCGTCTTGCCCTCCGCCATGCGTACGCACTCCCCCAGGCTCACGTCCGCGCGCTCCTCGAAGCCGAGGTCGGCGCTCTGGCCGTCCAGCAGCGACTGGACGCACCGGGCCAGCGTGCGCGTGCTGTCGGCGGGCCGGCCTCCCCCGGCGAGCACGGCGAAGGCCAGCGCCAGCAGGGAGTCGCCGGCCAGGATCGCGTCGGAGCGCCCGAAGACGTTCCACACCGTGGGGCGGTGGCGGCGGACCGCGTCGCCGTCCATCACGTCGTCGTGGACGAGGGAGAAGTTGTGCACCAGCTCGACCGCGACCGCGGCCGGCAGTGCCGTGTCCATGTCTCCCCCGGCGCCCTCGGCCGCCAGGAGCGTGAACGCGGGCCGAAGGGCCTTGCCGCCGCCCGCCCGCACCGGCCGCTCCCGCGCGTCCCACCATCCGAAGTGGTATCCCGCCATCCGTCGCATCGACGGAGGCAGGGTGTCTACCGCACGACGCAGGGCGGGCTCCACCAGGTCGCGCGTCCGGGCGAGCACGTCCGCCGCGGTCCGCACTCCCTCTGCAACCGGTTCCGTCACGCTCCCACCACCTCGGGCTCGAGTGGACCCCACAGGCCGGCTGGAGTTGTCGGCATACCCCGGCCGCCTCCTCGCCACACGTGCTTCCCGCTCACCATCGGGGCGCTCACTCCCCACTCGCTCCTCAGCCCAGACCGGCGGCGCGTCCCGCCGGATCGCTCGATATCTCCTAACGTGGTGCCCCATGCGGAAATGGGTGCAGGAAATGGGTCTCGGGCTCGCCGCGATCGGCCGCCCCGCGTACATCACACTCGGCCGGGACGAGGACCTCGGCGGTGACCGCGATGTGGCGGCGATGCGGGCGCGCACCTGGGAGGTGCTGGACGCCGCCCGGGCGGCGGGCGTGCGCTACTACGACGTGGCCCGCTCCTACGGCCTGGCGGAGGAGTTCCTCGCGGGCTGGCTGGCCAACCGGGGCATCCGGCCCGGCGAGGTCGAGGTCGGGTCGAAGTGGGGGTACGAGTACGTCGGCGGCTGGCGCATGGACGCCGACCGCCACGAGGAGAAGGACCTGTCGGCCGCGCGGCTGCGCCGCCAGCTCGGCGAGACCCGGGAACTGCTCGGCGAGCATCTGTCGCTCTACCAGATCCATTCCGCCACGGTCGAGAGCGGGGTGCTCGACGACGAGGAGGTGCTCGGCGCGCTGCGCGCTCTGCGCGCCGAGGGCGTCGCCGTGGGCCTGTCCACCACCGGTCCCCGCCAGGCCGCGACGATCGACAGGGCGGTCGCGACCGGGATCTTCGACACGGTCCAGTCGACGTGGAACCTGCTGGAGCGCTCGGCGGGTGAGGCCCTGGCCCGGGCGCACGCGGCCGGCCTTAGCGTGATCGTCAAGGAGGGCGTGGCCAACGGCAGGCTGACCGCCCGCGGCGCGCCGCCGGCCCTGGCGCTCGCCGCACGCGAACGCGGCGTCACCCCCGACGCCCTGGCACTCGCCGCCGTGCTCGCCCGCCCGTGGGCGGGGGTCGTGCTGAGCGGCGCGGCCACGACCACTCAGCTCGCCGAGAACCTGGCGGCACTCGCCGTCACCTGGGACGACGCGACCGAGGAGGCGCTCGCCGATCTGGCGGAGGACGCCGAGACCTACTGGGCCCGCCGCGCCGCCCTCCCCTGGACATGACTAGGTGAGGAACTCGCCGTCCTTGAGCTCAAGGACGCGGTCGGCCAGGCCGACGATGCCCGCGTCGTGCGTGGCCACCAGCGCGGTCACTCCCTCGCCCCGGACGAGCACCCGGAGCAGTTCCATGATCTGGCGGGCGGTCTGGGAGTCGAGCTGACCGGTCGGCTCGTCGGCGAGCAGCAGGCGGGGCCGGTTGGCCAGAGCCCTGGCGATGGCCACGCGCTGCTGCTGGCCGCCCGACAGCTCGTAGGGCCGCTGCTCGGCCTGATCGGACAGCCCGACCAGGGACAGCAGCACCTTGACCCGCTCCTCCCTGTCCTTGGCGGGAACCCGCGCCAGCCGCAGCGGCACGCCCACGTTCTCGGCGGCCGACAGCACCGGGATCAGCCGGAACGACTGGAAGACGAACCCGACGACGTCGCGGCGCAGCCGCAGCAGGCCCTCCTCGGGCAGCTCCGGCACCGGCTGCCCGGCCACCCGCACCCGCCCCTCGTCGGGCCGGTCCAGGCCGCCGACCAGGTTGAGCAGCGTCGTCTTGCCCGCGCCGGAACGCCCGCGGATCGCGACCAGCTCGCCGGGGTGAGCCTCGAAGGAGACCCCTCTCAGGGCGCGCACGCCCTTGGGATAGGTCTTGCGCAGGCCCTCGACGACGACCAGCGGCTCACTCATTCGTCTCTTCCTCTGTGTCGTCGCCGGTGGCCGACGGCCAGACCCCGATGTGGTCGCGTTCGAGCTCCAGGCGCACCCGGTGCTCCATCGACAGGGCGTTGATGAACTCCCTCGGCAGTTGCAGGCGCCCGGCCCGGTCCAGCACGGCGTACTCCTCGGCGACCACCCTCCCGTCTGAGGAGGTGCGGCGGAACGTCTCGCTGGAGGTGCGGCCGTCCCGGATGCCGATGGTCCGGTCGACCTGCTCCGACACCATCGGGTCGTGCGTCACGACGACGGTCGTGACGCCGAGCTCGCGGTTGGCGTGGCGCAGCACGCCGAAGACCGTCTCGGCGCTCTCGCTGTCCAGCTCGCCGGTGGGCTCGTCGGCGAGCACCACCTCGGGCGCGTTGGCCAGGGCGACGGCGACGGCCACCCGCTGCTGCTCGCCGCCGGACATCTCCCCGGGCCGCCGGTCCGCGCGGTCCGCCATCCCCGTCAGCTCCAGCAGCTCGTCCGTACGGGACGACCTGGCCCGGCGGGACGCGCCGCCCGCCAGCCGCATGGGGAGCATGACGTTCTCCCGCGCGGTGAGGTACGGCAGCAGGTTGCGGGTGGTCTGCTGCCAGACGAAGCCCACGACCGACCGCCGGTAGCGGAGACGGTCGCGCGGAGTCATGGACAGCAGGTCGGTCCCGGCGACCCGGGCCAGCCCGGCCGTGGGCACGTCGAGCCCCGACAGGATGTTGAGCAGCGTCGACTTGCCCGATCCCGAGGCCCCGACGATCGCCACCAGCTCACCCCGGCCGATGAGCAGGTCGAGACCCTGCAGGGCGACCACCTCGACCGCGGCGGAGCCCTCGGTCTTGTAGATCCGCACGAGGTTGTCGCACAGGATGTGGGCGTCCGCGCCGAACGCGGGACCGCCCCGCGTGGCCCGGGCCTCCAGGTCAGCCAGCGTGTCCACGGCTTCCTCCCAGGTAGGCGCCCGCGAGGGCGACGGCGGCGACCCCGGCGGCCAGAGCACCGGCCACGACACAGGGCAGGACGGGCAGGAGCGCGGCGGTCGCCAGGGCGCCGTGGCGCCCGCCCGCGTACGCCGACAGGTCGATTCCCGGCCCGAGCAGCGCGGGCATGGCGAGACCGGCCGCCAGCCCGGCGACGGCGGTCAGGACGAGCAGCGGGGCCGCCTCCAGGACGGTGATCAGGCCGGCCTGCCTGCGGGTGAGGCCGAGGGCGCGCAGCAGGGCGAGGTCCTCCGCCCGCCGGGCCGCGCCTCCGGTCAGGGCGATCGCGACGGCCGCCAGCGCGTACGCGGCCAGCGCCGCGGCGGCGACCCGCAGCGCGGCGGTCAGCGCCGCCGTCAGCGGCGTGCCGGTGATGTCGGCGAGCGCGCCCGCCACGGTGGACATGCGCGCGCCGGACGGCAGCAGCGGCCTGACCGCGCCGGCGTCTCCCGCGATCAGCAGCGTGTTGACGTGCTCGGGAGCCGCGGGGAGGACGATGAGAGCGCCGTCGCCCGCCCGCACCCCCGGCATCGCGTCGACGGTCCCCGCCGGGGTGACCGTCATCTGCGCGGGCCAGCCGATCTCGAAGCTCCGCATGGCGGACAGGTCGGGCGAGACCAGCGCACCGGTCCCCGGCGCAGGCAGGTGGAGCGGGCTGCCCGCGGCCAGCCGGCGGTAGGCGCCGAGGTCGACCGCGACGACCGTGGCCGGCCGCCCGCCGAAGCCAACCTCGGCGACCGTCGTCCCGACCGCGGCCGGGACGACGGCCCGGACGCCAGGCGCGTGCGTGATCTGCTCCAGCGTCTCCGGGGGGATGCCCTGCTCACGCTCCACCCTGATCTCGGCGCCGGTCCGCTCCCACGCCGCCTGCCGCTGGGCCTCCTCCAGCCCTCCGGCGGTGACCATTCCGTACGCCGCCAGTGCGACGGCCGGCAGCAGCGTGAGCACCGGCAGCGCGGCGCCCGGCACGGCCCGGGCGGCGGCGAGCCCGAGGAACGGCACGGCGGCGGTGCGCCGGGCGGCGGCCCGGAAGGCCAGGTGGATCAGAGCAGGGCCGGCGCGCAGCACCGCCAGCGCGGCGGCCAGCGCCAGCAGCACGGGCGCCGGCGCGAGGAACGCGTCGCCGGTGCCGAGACCGTGGGTGCGCAGGAGATGGAGGCTCGCCACGGCGACCACGAGCACCAGGATCTCCATCACGATCCGGCGGGCCGCGCTCCCTGTCAGTCGTCCTTGGGTCAGCCGTCCTTGCCCCCGCCGTCGTGCAGACTGCCGCCCTGGGGACTGGCGCAGCGCGACGGCGACGCAGGCGATCGCGACGGTCCCCGCCGCCAGCGCGGCCGGTCCCAGCCGCGCGACCGCCGTCGGGGCGCCAGGCACGAGGCCCGCGGCCACCTGGCCCGCCGCGGCCGCCGGCACCGCCGCGAGCGCGACCGCTCCCCCGCAGGCGCCCACGACCTGGACCAGGGACGCGCCTCGGGCGCGCATCAGCAGCAGGTCGCCGTGCACCCGCTGGACGAGCAGCAGCACGGCCAGGGCCGTGGTGCCCAGGCAGACGACGGCCAGCCCGCTCAGGAACATCGTGATCAGCGCGCGCGTGACGGCCAGCCGGTCCAGGTACTCCTGCAACATGCGGTCGAACCCGGTCGACAGGGCCACTTCGAGGTCCTGCCTGCCCAGGCGGCGGCCGAACTCCTCCGTCGCGGCGAGCACGGCCGCCGCGTTGCCCGCGGTGACGCGGTCCGGCGCCGGGGTGACGAGCCATCGGAAGACCATCGGCAGTTCGGCGCCCGCGAGGCTGTCGCCGTCGGTGAGCGCGGTGACGATCAGATCGTCCTCGATGGCGAGCGGCACGCGCTGGTGGATGACGTACGTGAGTTCCGGCTCGAGTGCCCAGAACCGGTCGGCGGGACGCGCCGGCTCGAACAGGCCGGTGACCTTCGCGGTCAACTCGCCGAGGCGGACCGTGTCGCCCGTTCTGATCGACATCTCCGTGGCGGCGACCGCGGGCACGGCCACCTCGAAGCGGGTGCCCGAGCGGGGGCCCGGGGGGCCGCCCTCGACGTACCGCACCCGCCGGTCCGCCCCGGACACCCACTTCAACGTGAGATACCGGTGCGCCCGCTCGTTGATGAGCATCGGCGGGGCTGTGATCTCGATGAGCGGGGCGGGGTCGGCGACCTCCCGCAGCGCCGGGGGGAGCAGCGCGCGCCAGGCGGTGTCCGCCCTGGCCGCCTCGGCCGTCGTCCGCATGGGCGTCAGGTCGAAGCGCCGGGTGAACTGGACCGCCAGTGAGGCCGTGGCGGGCGGGGCGGAGCCGATGACCGACCTGGCCGCCGCGTCGAGGGAGGACTCGACCATCCGAGGCAGGGCCGAGACGACCAGGGCGGCGCCGAACACCAGCGTGGCAAGCAGTGCCGCCACTCCCCTGTGCACACCCAGAAGGCGGATCACGACGCCTCCCCCGCACGAAGCACGGCGGCCGGCTCACGGCGGTGCAGCGACCGCGCGAGCCCCGCCACGATCACGAGAAGCACCACGAGGACCGCGACGGCCAGCGCCGCCACCTGAGGCCAAGGAACGTGGAGCAGCACCGGCAGCCCGCCCCCGGTCGCGTATCCGGCGGTCACCATCGGCGGCACCACCGCGGCGGAGACGGCCACGGCGAGCGCCACTCCGCCGGCCAGCGACAGCCCGACCACGAACGACTGCTCGACGGCGAGCAGGCCGAGCGTCTGCCGGAAGCTCACGCTGAGCGCGCCGAGCACGGCGAACTCGCCTCTGCGCTCGCGCGCCGAGACCGCCGCGTTGACCAGGAAGCCCAGCACGGCGAACGCCAGCGCCGCCGCGAAACCGAGCAGCAGCGCGCCCTGCAGGCCTGCCGCCGTGGGGTCGTCCCGATAACCGGCGGTGAGCGCGGCCACGTCGACGACGTCCCCGCGGCCTCGCCAGGAGGCGGCCAGTACGGCGGCCCGCGTGGTGTCGTGCCCGTCGGCGGCCAGCCACCACTCCGTCACCGGCCACTCCGCTCCCTTCGCGCCCGCCGCCCGCAGCGCCGACAGGTCGGCGAGCAGGGCCGGGGTGCCTTCCGGCGTGCCGGGCATCGCCGCGACGACGCCCACCACTTTGATCGGGATGGCCGCCGTGCCGGCCGTGATCCGTACGGTGTCCGCCAGGCCGGGGGTCACCACGACCGGAAGCGGCTGTCCGCCGGACCCGGCGATCCGGGACGCCAGCGTGGCCGGCGACAGCTCCGACAGGTCGGGGCGCAGCAGCAGGACACGGCCCAGGTGCGCCGCGTCCGCGGCGATCAGGGTGGCGTCCGCGCCGTCCGCGACGACCCTGGCGCGGTGCGCGGGCACGGCGGCCGCGACCCCTGGCAGCGTGGTGAAGGTCCCCGCGTCGTCCCCCGGAAGGGCGGGGACGCGCAGGCCGGCGCCGGCGAGATGCCGGGCCCGGTCCTCCTGGGCGCCGCGCCAGGTCGCGGCGGTGGTCAGGGACAGCACGCCGATCGCCGTCGCCATCGTCAGCAGCAGCGCCGGGCCCGAATAGCGAGCCGGGCGCCGGCTCACCTGCCGGGCGGCGAGGGCCGGCCCGAACCCGGGGCGGCGCCGCGTCGCCCGCTCGGCGACCCTGGCGACGGCGGGCACCAGCCGCAGGGCGGCCATCCCGCCGCAGAGCAGGGCGAGCGCCGGTCCCGCCCCGACGAGCGGGTCGAGCCCGAGCTCGCCGCCGAGACGCGTCGTCTCCGGCGCGTCCTGGCCGCGCAGGCGCCAGACGGCGAGCGCCGCCAGGACGAGCAGCGCCACGTCGGCCCCGGCCCGCTGGACCAGGCCCGGCCGGTCGGCGCGCCCGCGCGCCGCCTGCTCCTCGACGTACGTGCGGCGGGCGGCGAGCAGGGGCGGAGCGGCCAGCATGGCGGCGCAGGCGAGCGCGACCGCCGCCGCGACCGCGAACGTGGATCCGTCAGGCGCCCGGGGTGGCTCCACGCCGGTCGCCTCGATCCAGGGGAACGCGCTCACCAGCCGCAGGAGGACGGGCGCGAGGAACGGCGCCGCGGGCGCGCAGGGCAGCGCGATCAGCAGCGCCTCCCCCGCCGCCATGGCGGCGAGCCGCGGCGACCCGCCGCCCCTCGATCGCAGCAGGGCCGTCTCCATCCGGCGGTGCTCGGCGAGCAGCCGCGCGGTCAGCGCCAGCGCGTACGCGCTCAGCACCAGCAGTTGGAGCACCGGCACCAGCATGGTCGAGCGGGCGACCAGGGCGCCGCGGTCGAGCCGCAGCAGCGTGCCGGACAGCGTCTCGGTGACCGTGCACCGGGGGCAGCCGGCGCGCACGGCACCCGAGGTCCCGGCGACCGACGCCGAGAACGGCCGCAGCCGGTCGGGGGAAAGCCGGCGCAGGTCGGGTTCGGCGAGCCAGCGGGCCGAGACGCCGGTCGCGAAGCGGTCGAGGAAGGTGCCGGTGGGCACGACCAGGGGTCCGCGGGAGGTGAAGTCGCCGGTTCGCGTGCCGAAGCGCAGCAGTTCCTCCCCCTTCCAGCGCGGATCGTCGGGGTCGCGCAGCCGGAAGACGCCGGTGACGCGCACGCGGGCCGGTTTTCCGTCCAGGCGTCCGACGACGGTGAACTCGTCGCCGGCCGCGACTCCCATCGCCCGCGCGGCCGGCTCGGACAGCGCCACTTCCACCAGCGCCGTCTTCGTCTCGGCGGGCCAGCTCCCGCTCACCAGGTCCGCCTGGCCGTCCAGTCCCTCGTACGCGGCGAACCGGGTCAAGACGGGCTGAACGTCGCCGCGATCCTGTCCCTTCAGCGCGTAGGAGGCGGACTCGACGCGCACGGTGACCCGTACGGGCACCTCCCCGTGGGCGTGGGCGATCCCCGCGCGGACGGCCCGGTCGGCCGCGGCGAAGTCCCCGGCGGTGACCGAGGAGGTGACGACGGTGGCGGTGGCGGCGAGCGGCGCCGTCTCCAGGGCCCGCCGCACGCCCGCCTGGGTCGCCGACCCCGCGTGCAGCAGGAGAGCCGAGATCGCCGTGGTGGCGAGCAGGATGGAGCCGAACGCGGCGGCCAGCAGCAGTGGCTCGGCCAGCGCGCGCCGGACCACCAGAGGCAGCCGCGCGCGCACCATCCTCAGCATCCGGGCCTCAGCATCCGGGCCTCAGCATCCGGGCCACACCACGTTCATCCCGGCATCATGACAAGCATGATCGAGAAGCACCAGCGTTCCGTTCATCTAAGGTGAGGGGAAAACGGGCCGAGGAGGGCTGCATGCCTGCGGTGGGGCCGTTGCTCACGGGAGATCCGGCCGAGATCGGCGGCTATCGGCTGGAGGGCCGCCTCGGCGCGGGCGGCCAGGGGGTGGTCTACCTCGGCCGTACGGCCGAGGGCGCGCCGGTGGCGGTCAAGCTGCTGCACGAACCGGCGTACGGGGGCCGGCCGGGGGACGAGGACGCCCGCCGCCGCTTCGCGCGGGAGATCGCCGCCGCGCGGCGGGTCGCGCCGTTCTGCGTGGCTCGGGTGCTCGACTTCGACCTGGACGGCCCGCGGCCCTACGTCGTGAGCGAGTACGTGGAGGGCCCCACGCTGCAGCATGCGGGACGGCGTTCCGGGCCCGCCCTGCACCGGCTGGCCGTCGCGACCGCGACCGCACTCGCCGCCGTGCACCAGGCCGGGATCGTCCACCGCGACTTCAAACCCGCCAACGTGCTGCTGGGGCCCGACGGTCCGAGGGTCGTCGACTTCGGGGTCGCCCGCCGTCTCGGCGCGACCACGGCGACCGGTGGCACCGTCGGCACGCCCGCCTACATGGCGCCCGAGCAGGTCGCCGGCGAGCCGCCCGCGCCCGCCTGGGACGTGTTCGCGTGGGGCGGCGTGATGGTGTTCGCCGCCACCGGCAGGCCGCCGTTCGGCGACGACGCGCTACCGGCCGTGCTGAACCGCGTGCTCACCAAGGAGCCCGACCTCGGCGACCTGGAAGAGCCGTTGCGCTCCATCGTCGCACTGGCCCTGCGCAAGAACCCCGCCGAGCGCCCGGGCATCCTCGACATCACGATGCGACTGCTCGCCGCGGTGCCGGAGGGGACCGCCGGGGACATCCCGGGCGTGCTCATCACCGCGAGGCATCCCGTTCATCCGGAACAGGACACCCTCCCCTCACGGCGGGGCTCCGGCCGCCGCCGGGGGCTGCTCGCGGGGGCGGCGGTCACACTCGCGGCCGCGACGACGGGGGCCGTGCTGCTGTCCGTGCTCCCGTCCGAGGGCGTCGCCGGCGGTGACACGCGGCACACGGCTGCCGCCGTCACGCCGGCCCCCTCACCCACCACGACACTCGAAGGAACACCCACACGGACACCCGCGCCCACGCCGACGCCGACGCCCGCCGCGCGCGTGCCCCTGCGCTTCACGGCACGCTTCTCGGGCGTGTGGCGCGGCAGGGTGGACTACGAGCCCGGCGCGTACGACACGCTCGTGCTGACCGTGCCGAAGGGCGGCGACACCGTCACCGAGCAGTTCGTCGACTACCGGTGCGTGGGCAGGTCCAAGCTCCAGGTGGTCAGCGGGACGACCGTGCGGCTGAAGCGGGTGTCGATGCGGGGCAACTGCGTGCGCAACGGCACGATCTACCTCACCGTCCACGACAACGGGACGATGACCTTCGACTACAACGGGCACGGCGAGAACACGGTGACGAAGAACGAGCCGTTCTACATGATCGCCACTCTGAAACGCACATAGCGGCACACTTGCCGGACATCCGGCACGAAGGTGTATGTTGACCACCGCAAGCGACGGACGCGGAGGAAGCCGGTGTGAATCCGGCGCGGTCCCGCCACTGTCACCGGGGAGCGACCCTCACCCACGCCACTGCCCCGCATGGGCGGGAAGGCTGAGGGAAGCGCCGATCCGGGAGCCAGGATACTCCGGCCGTCGGACCTTTTACCGGGGGCGCGGACACCCCCAGGGGGGACGTCCCATGGACGTGGCGCCCGGCGGCGGCCTGCTTGTCGCGGGCACCACCTCCGATGCCGGGAAGAGCGTGCTGGTGACCGGGCTGTGCCGGTGGCTGGCCCGCCGCGGCGTGCGGGTCGCGCCGTTCAAGGCGCAGAACATGTCACTGAACTCCTACGTCACGGCCGACGGCGCGGAGATCGGGCGGGCACAGGCCGTGCAGGCGGCCGCCTGCGGGCTGGAGCCGACGGCCGACATGAACCCGATCCTGCTCAAGCCGGGCAGCGACCGCCGCAGCCAGGTCGTCGTGCGCGGACGGCCGGTCGCGGACGTGGACGCACTGGAATACGGCGCGCGCCGCGACGAGCTGCGCGCGATCGCCGTGGAGTCCTACCGGCGGCTGGCCGACGAGTTCGACGTGGTGATCTGCGAGGGGGCGGGGTCCCCGGCCGAGATCAACCTCCGGGCGGGGGACATCGCGAACATGGGGCTGGCCAGAGCCGTCGGGCTGCCTGTGATCATCGTGGGCGACATCGACCGCGGCGGCGTCTTCGCGCACCTGTACGGCACGGTCGCCCTGCTCGACGCCGCCGACCAAGCGCACATTTCCGGATTCATCGTGAACAAGTTCCGGGGCGCGCGGGAGCTGCTCGCGCCGGGGCTCGACATGATCGAAGGGCTGACCGGGCGCCGGGTCTACGGGGTCGTGCCGTGGCTCGACGGGCTGTGGATGGATGTCGAGGACTCGCTGTCGCTCGACAACAGGCCCGCGAACACGGGGAGCGCGGCGGCGGACGGCGCGTTGCGCGTGGCCGTCGTGCGGTATCCGCGCATCTCCAACTTCACCGACGTGGACGCGCTGGCCGCCGAGCCGGGGGTCACGGTCGGCTTCGTCACCTCACCCGCCGCATGCGCCGACGCCGACCTGCTGGTTCTGCCGGGCTCGCGGGCCACGGTGCACGATCTGGCCTGGCTGCGCGACACCGGCATCGCCGACCTCGTCGTCCGCAGGACGGGTCCGGTGCTCGGGATCTGCGGCGGATACCAGATGCTCGCCCGCACCATCACCGACCACGTGGAGTCCGGCGCGGGCACGGTGCCCGGCCTGGGGCTGCTCCCCGCCGACGTCGCGTTCGCGAGGGAGAAGACGCTCGGGCGACCGGCCGGCGAGGGCTACGGGCATCCGGTACGCGCGTACGAGATCCACCACGGGGTCGTCACCCGCGACGGCGGTGAACCGTTCCTCGACGGGTGCCGCGTCGGAAACGTGTGGGGCACGACCTGGCACGGGGCGCTGGAGAACGACGGGTTCCGGCGAGCCTTCCTCGGGGAGGTGGCGCGGGCGGCGGGGCGGGAGTTCCGGGGCGATCCGACGCTGTCGTTCGCGGGGCTGCGGGAGGCGCGGCTGGACGCGCTCGGGGACCTGGTCGAGCGGAACGTCGACACCGGCGCGCTGATCTCGCTCATCGGGAGCGGGCCCACGCCCGGCCTGCGGACCCTGCCGCCCGGTGAGAGCGGTGCGAGCGGCCCGGCCGGCCCATGCTGATCATCCGCCAGGCGGGGACGCCGGGCACGCGGCGCGCCTGTTTCCCCGCGCCCGAGGACGCCGATCCGTCGGGGCTGGCGCGGGCCGCCACGCTGACCCTTCCCGATGACGCGGTGGTCTTCGCCGCGCCCTGGCCCGCGGCTGTGGCGACCGCGCGGGCCGCGGCCGGGCGGGAGCCCGTCGTGGTCGGGGCGCTCGCCGAGGCCGATTACGGCACGTGGGCGGGACGGCCGTTCGCGGAGATCGCGGAGACCGATCCCGAGGGCCTCGGCGCCTGGCTGACCGACCCCGACGCCGCCCCGCACGGCGGGGAGAGTCTCGCCAAGCTGGGCGCGCGGGTGGCCGCGTGGCTGGAGTCGGTGCACGTGGACGCCGCCCGCGTGGTCGCCGTCTGCGACGCCGGGCCCGTCCGGGCCGCACTCGCGCACGCGCTCGGCCTGACCGCGACGCGGGCCGCATTGTTCGACATCGCCCCGCTGTCCCGCACCGAGCTGGCCGCCCGGCATGGCGGCTGGCGGATCGCTCACGTCAACAGGAAGGCCGCCCTGTGAACCCCGCCTATCCGTTCAGCGCCGTCGTCGGGCTCGCCGATCTGAAGCTGGCCCTGGTGCTCAACGCGGTCTCGTCCCGGGTCGGCGGCGTTCTCGTCCGCGGAGAGAAGGGGACCGCGAAGTCCACGATCGTGCGTGCGCTGGCGGCGCAGCTGCCGCAGGTCGCGGTGGTGGCGGGGTGCCGGTTCCACTGCGATCCCGAGGCACCGGACCCCGGCTGCCCCGACGGGCCGCACGAGCCCGACGCGGCCGGGGCGCTGCGGGCGGCGTCCCTCGTCGAGCTTCCGGTGGGGGCCTCCGAGGATCGGCTGGTCGGTTCGCTCGATCTGGAACGGGCGCTGACCGAGGGCGTGAAGGCGTTCGAGCCGGGGCTGCTCGCGGCGGCCCATCGCGGCGTGCTCTACGTGGACGAGGTCAACCTCCTGCACGACCACCTCGTGGACCTGCTGCTCGACGCGGCCGCGCTCGGGGTCTGCTACGTCGAGCGGGAGACCGTCTCGATACGGCATGCCGCGCGGTTTCTGCTCGTGGGGACCATGAATCCGGAGGAGGGCGAACTCCGGCCGCAGTTGCTCGACCGGTTCGGACTGACCGTGGAGGTGCGCGCGACGCGGGAGCCGGACGAGCGGGCCGAGGTCGTGCGGCGGCGCTTCGCGTTCGACGCCGATCCGGAGGGGTTCGCCGCGCGCTGGGCCGCGGAGGAGGCCGCCCTGGCCGCACGGATCGCGCGTGCCCGTGCCGTCCTCGGGTCGGTGCGGCTGCCCGACTCGCGACTGCGGCAGATCACCGCTGTCTGCGCGGGGTTCGAGGTGGACGGGCTGCGGGCCGATCTCGTCACGGCGCACGCGGCGGTCGCGCACGCGGCCTGGCAGGGCCGGGACGTGGTGACCCGGGAGGACGTCCGGGTGGCGGCCCGGCTGGCGCTGCCCCACCGGCGTCGCCGGGACCCGTTCGACGCGCCCGGCTTGGACGAGCGTCTTCTCGACGAGCTCCTGGACCAGACCGAGCCCGCCGCGCCTGAGCATCCCGAGGATCCCGAGGATCCCGAGGATCCCGAGGATCCCGATGACTCCGGCGGGCCGGGCTCCGGCCCCGGCCGGCCCGAGGCGCCGGACGGCTCCGGCGACTCGGGCGCCGGCGACGGCACCACCGAAGGCGCCCCCGGAGGCACTACGGGCGCCCCCGAAGGGTCCGGCTCCGCCACCGGCTCCGGCGACCGCCCCCAAGGCGTGGCTGCGGCCGGTGTTCCCTTCCGCGTTCCCGTTCTCAAAGTCACCGGAGTCGGAGCGGGCGTCGCGGGGCGGCGGTCGAGTGGCCGGGGACGGCACGGCCGGACGATCGGAACCCGTGTCCCGACCGGCGCCGGCCCCGCCGCCATCGACCTCCCCGCGACCCTCCTCGCCGCCGCCCCGCACCAACTCCGCCGCGGCAGGCGCGGCCCCGGCCTGGTCCTCAAGCGGGACGACCTGCGCGAGCCCGTCCGCGAAGGCCGCGAAGGCAACCTCGTCCTGTTCGTCGTGGACGCCAGCGGCTCGATGGGCGCGCGCAGGCGGATGACGGCCGTCAAGACGGCGGTGCTGAGCCTGCTGCTGGACGCGTATCAGCGCAGGGACAAGGTCGGCCTCATCGTCTTCCGGGGAGCGGGCGCGACGGTCGCACTCCCCCCGACCTCGTCGGTCGAAGCCGGCGCGGCCCGCCTCCGAGCGCTCCCGACGGGTGGCCGCACCCCGCTCGCCGAGGGCCTGGCCACCGCCGCCGACGTGCTCCGCGTGGAACGACTCCGCGACCCCGACCGCCGCCCCCTGCTGGTCGTCGTGACCGACGGCCGCGCGACCTCCGGCGGCGACGTGACCCGCGCGGCCGCCGCGCTCGCCGGTGTGACCTCGGTGGTCGTCGACTGCGAGGGCGGCCCGGTCCGCCTGGGCATGGCGCACGCGCTCGCCCTGCGACTGGGCGCGCGCGTGCTTCCGCTGGAGTCGCTCGGTGACCTCGTACGCGATAGAAGGAAGGCGAGCTGACATGCCGCAGGGCAAGCCGGAGAACGTACCGGACGACGGCCTGACGACCCGGCAGCGCCGGACGAGGCCGCTGCTCATGGTCCACACGGGTCCGGGGAAGGGCAAGTCGACGGCCGCGTTCGGGATGGCGCTGCGCGCCTGGAACCAGGGCTGGCCGATCGGCGTGTTCCAGTTCGTGAAGTCGGCCAAATGGCGGGTCGGCGAGGAGCGCGCGCTGACCGTGCTGGGCGCGAGCGGCGAGGGCGGCACGGTCGCCTGGCACAAGATGGGCGAGGGCTGGTCGTGGATCCAGCGGCCGGGCACCGAGGCCGACCACGCGGCCGACGCGCGCGAGGGCTGGGAGCAGATCAAGCGCGACCTCGCGGCGGAGACCTACCGGTTCTACGTGCTGGACGAGTTCACCTACCCGCTCAAGTGGGGATGGATCGACCTCGACGACGTGATCTCGGCGCTCGCCGGTCGACCGGGTTCGCAGCATGTCGTCATCACCGGCCGCGACGCCCCGGCCGGGCTCGTCGAGGCCGCGGACCTCGTCACGGAGATGGGCAAGGTCCGCCATCCCATGGACGCCGGGCAGAAGGGTCAGAAGGGCATCGAGTGGTGACGGGCGTCCCGCGTCTCGTGGTCGCGGCCCCGGCCTCGGGAAGCGGCAAGACGACCGTGGCCACCGGGCTGATGGCGGCCCTGGCGGCGCGCGGGCTACGCGTCGCGCCGTTCAAGGTGGGACCCGACTACATCGATCCGGGTTATCACACACTGGCCGCCGGGCGTCCCGGCCGCAACCTCGATCCCTGGCTGACCGGCGAGGACCGGGTGACGCCGCTGTTCCTGCACGGTTCCGCGGGCTGTGACATCGCGGTCGTCGAGGGCGTGATGGGACTGTTCGACGGGCGCGGCGAGGACGACTTCGCCTCGACCGCACACGTGGCGCGGCTGCTCGGCGCACCCGTGATACTCGTGGTGGACGCCGGGAAGCAGAGCAGGTCGGTGGCGGCGCTGGTGCACGGGTTCGCGACGTTCGACTCGCGGGTGCGGGTGGCGGGCGTGGTGCTGAACCGTCTCGGGTCGGCCCGCCACGAGGAGCTGTGCCGGGCCGCGCTGGAGGAGACCGGGGTCCCGGTGCTGGGGGCGGTCCACCGCGACGACGACGTGATGACGCCGTCGCGGCACCTCGGGCTGGTCCCGGCGGCCGAGCGGCTGCCCGCCGCCGTGTCGGCGGTGGACCGGCTCGGCGCGCTCGTGGCGGGGTCGTGCGATCTGGACGGTCTCGTACGCCTCGCCGCGACGGCGTCCCCGCTCACCGGACAGCCGTGGGACCCGTCGGACGGACACGAACCCGGCGAACGCCGGGTGGTGGCGGTCGCGGGCGGCGCGGCGTTCACGTTCGGCTACGCCGAGCACGTCGAGATGCTGGCCGCCGCCGGGGCCGAGGTCGCCGTGTTCGATCCGGTACGCGACGAGTCCCTCCCCGAGGGCGCGTCCGCACTGGTCGTGGGCGGCGGTTTCCCCGAGGTGTACGCGGCGGAGCTGTCGGCCAACGAGCGGCTGCGCGCCGAAGTGGCCGCCTTCCCCGGCTCGGTGGCGGCCGAGTGTGCGGGACTGCTCTACCTCTGCGAGGAGCTGGACGGCCGTCCGATGTGCGGCCGGGTGCCGGGCGTGGGGCGGATGACCGACCGGCTGACGTTGGGCTACCGCGACGCCGTGGCCGTACGCGACACGCTGCTGACCCGGCAGGGCGAGCGGCTCCGCGGCCACGAGTTCCACCGGACCATGGTCACCGGCGGCGAACAGCCCGTCTTCCGGTGGCGGGGCGGCGCCGACGGGGCCGGCGACGCCCGGCTCACCGCGTCTTACCTGCACCTGCACTGGGCGGGCGCGCCACAGCTCGCCCGGCGACTGCTGGCCTACGCCGAACCCTCCTCGAGGTCGCCCTCGATCGCGAGGTAGGCGTCGCGCAGCCCGGCGAGCACCTCGGGGTCGGGGTGCTCCCACATGCGCCGCTCGGCGGCCTCGAGCAGGCGCTGCGCGATGCCGTGCAGCGCCCAGGGATTGGACGTGGCCATGAAGTCGCGGTTGACCGGGTCGAGCACGTACGTCGAGGCGAGCGTGTCGTACATCCAGTCGGCCACGACGCCGGTGGTGGCGTCGTAGCCGAACAGATAGTCCACGGTCGCGGCCAGCTCGAACGCGCCCTTGTAGCCGTGGCGGCGCATCGCGGCGAGCCAGTTGGGGTTGACGACCCGGGCGCGAAAGATCCGCGCGGTCTCCTCCGACAGGGTCCGGGTGCGGACGGCGTCGGGGCGGGTGCTGTCGCCCACGTACGCGGCGGGCGCGCGGCCCGTCAGCGCGCGGACGGTCGCGATCATGCCGCCGTGGTACTGGAAGTAGTCGTCGGAGTCGGCGATGTCGTGTTCGCGGGTGTCCACGTTCTTGGCGGCCACGGCGATGCGGCGGTAGGCGTTCTCCATGTCCTCACGGGCGGGCGCGCCGTCGAGGTCGCGCCCGTAGGCGTAGCCGCCCCAGACGGCGTACACCTCGGCGAGGTCGGCGTCGTCGCGCCAGTTGCCGCTGTCGATGAGCGGCAGCAGGCCCGCCCCGTACGCCCCCGGACGCGACCCGAACACGCGCAGCGTCGCACGCCTGGCATCGCCGTGCGCGGCCCGGTCGGCGTCCACGTGGGCGCGCACGTAGTTGTCCTCGGGACTCTCGCCGAGCCCCGCGACGAGCCGGACGGCGTCGTCGAGCATCGCCACCACGTGCGGGAACGCGTCCCTGAAGAACCCGCTGATGCGCACCGTCACATCCACGCGAGGGCGGCCCAGCTCGTCCAGTGGCACCGGTTCGAGCGTGGTGACCCGCCGCGACGCCTCGTCCCAGACGGGCCGTACGCCGAGCAGCGCGAGCACCTCGGCGATGTCGTCACCGGCGGTGCGCATCGCGCTGGTCCCCCACACCGACAGCCCGACCGAGCGCGGCCAGTCGCCGGTCTCCGCGCGGTAGCGGGCCAGCAGGGAGTCCGCCATGGCCTGCCCGGTCTCCCAGGCGAGGCGGCTCGGCACGGCGCGCGGGTCGACGGAGTAGAAGTTGCGGCCGGTCGGCAGCACGTTGATCAGCCCGCGCAACGGCGACCCCGACGGCCCGGCGGGCACATATCCCCCGGCGAGCGCGTGCAGCACGTGGTCGAGTTCGTCGGTGGTACGCGCGAGCCGCGGCACCACCTCGGTCGCCGCGAACCTCAGCACCCGCGCGACCGCCGGGTCGTCCGCGACGTCGGCGACGGCGGCCGGATCCCAGCCGCGTTCCTCCATGGCGGTGACGAGCGCGCGGGCCTCGGCCTCGACGCGGTCCACGACGCCGGTCGCGGCGCTGCCGTCCTCGGTCAGGCCGAGTGCCTCGCGCAGGCCGGGCAGAGTCTCGCGGCCGGCCCACATCTGGCGGGCGCGCAGCATGGCCAGCACGAGGTTCACGCGGGCCTCGCCGGTCGGGGCCGCACCGAGGACGTGCAGGCCGTCGCGGATCTGGGCGTCCTTGACCTCGCAGAGCCAGCCGTCCACGTGCAGGATGAACTCGTCGAACTCGGCGTCGTGCGGGCGCTCGCTCAGGCCGAGGTCGTGGTCGAGGCGGGCGGCCTGGATGAGGGTCCAGATCTGGGCGCGGATCGCGGGCAGCTTCGCCGGGTCCATCGCCGCGATCGTCGCGTGCTCGTCGAGGAGCTGCTCCAGGCGGGCGATGTCGCCGTAGGTCTCGGCCCTGGCCATCGGTGGCACCAGGTGGTCCACGAGCACGGCGTGCGCCCGTCGCTTGGCCTGGGTGCCCTCGCCGGGGTCGTTCACCAGGAACGGGTAGACGAGCGGGAGGTCGCCGATCGCCGCGTCGGTGGCGCAGGACGCCGACAGGCCCGCCGACTTGCCGGGCAGCCACTCCAGGTTGCCGTGCTTGCCGACGTGGACCATGGCGTGCGCACCGAATTCCGCCGACAGCCACCGGTAGGCCGCCAGGTAGTGATGGCTCGGCGGCAGGTCGGGGTCATGGTAGATCGCGATCGGGTTCTCCCCGAAGCCGCGCGGGGGCTGGACCATCACCACGACGTTCCCGCTGCGCAGCGCCGCGAGCACGATGTCGCCCTCGTGGACGAACAGCTCGCCGGGCGGGGCGCCCCAGTGGCGTTCCACATCAGCGCGCAGGTCGCCGGGCAGGGTGTCGTACCAGGCGCGGTAGGTCTCGGCGGGGATGCGCACGGGGTTGGCGGCGAGCTGCTCCTCGGTGAGCCAGTCCTGGTCCTGGCCACCCGCGGCGATGAGCGCGTGGATCAGGGCGTCGCCGTCCTGCGCGGCCTGGCCGGGGAACCCGTCGCCGAGGTCGTAGCCCTCCTCGGCCAGGCGGGCCAGCAGTCCGACCGTGCTGGCCGGGGTGTCCAGGCCGACGGCGTTGCCGACCCGCGAGTTCTTCGTCGGGTACGCCGACAGCATCACGACGAGCTTCTTGTCCGGCGGGGGCACGTGACGCAGCAGGCCGTGCCGGACGGCGATGCCCGCGACCCGGGCCGCGCGTTCGGGGTCGGCGACGTAGACGGTCAGGCCGTCGTCGTCGATCTCCTTGAACGAGAACGGCACCGTGATGATCCGCCCGTCGAACTCGGGGATCGCGACCTGCGAGGCGGCGTCCAGCGGGGACAGGCCGTCGTCGTCGGCCTCCCAGTCGGCGCGGCCGGTCGTCAGGCACAGGCCCTGCAGTATGGGCACGTCGAGGCCGGCGAGCGCGCCGACGTCCCAGGCCGCGTCGTCCCCGCCCGCCGACGCGGTCGCGGGCCGTGAGCCGCCCGCCGCGAGCACGGTCACGACGAGGGCGTCCGCGCGGCGCAGCACGTCGAGCAGCTCGGGCTCGGCGGTGCGCAGCGAGGAGCAGAAGACCGGCAGCGCCCGGCCGCCCGCAACCTCGATCGCGTCGCACAGCGCGGTGACGAAGCCGGTGTTGCCCGCCATGTGGTGCGCCCGGTAGTAGAGCACGCCGATCACCGGGCCGTCGCCCGACCGGGCGTCGCGTTCGAGGACGCCCCAGTTCGGAGTTGCGGCCGGGGCCGCGAAGCCGCGACCGGTCAGCAGGACCGTGTCCGACAGGAACGCGTGCAGCTCGGCGAGGTTGGCGGGGCCGCCGTGCGCGAGATAGGCGTGCGCCTCGGCGCACACGCCCCCGCTCACACCGCCGCTCACCGTGGACAGCTCCATCAGCTCCGCGTCCGGGGCCTGCTCGCCGCCGAGGACGACCACCGGGCGCGGGCCCGCGAGCAGGGCGTCCAGCCCGTCCTCCCAGGCGCGCCGCCCGCCGAGCAGCCGGACGACCACGAGGCCGGCCCCCTCGACCAGCACGGGCAGGTCGTCCACGGCGACCCGGGCCGGGTTCCCCAGGCGGAACGCCGCCCCGCTGGCGCGCGCGCTCAGCAGATCGGTGTCCGACGTGGACAACAGCACGATGAGTGGCTCGTCCGCGCGCATGGCACAGTCCTCCCTCGGGGTCCTCGCCCCGGGTCGTGGCGGCACGACGGCAGGAGTCTCCTGGCTCCCGGATCGACGCTCACCCCGGCCTTCCCGTCTTCCGACAGTGGCCGTGTGGTGGGGTTCGCTCCCCGGTCACAGTGGCGGGACCGCGCCGGATTCACACCGGCTTCCTCCGCTTGCCATCGCTCACCGCAGACCCTACGGGACGGAGGCCCTATCGAAAAACTGGCGTTAGCATCCTGCTTGTGGTCATAGGTGGCATTTCCGGACGCGCGGCTCGGGACGCCTGCCCCGGCGCGCTCCAGGTGCACGCCGCCGCGGACGGGGCGCTGGCCCGCGTCCGCGTGCCCGGCGGCGCCCTGACCACCGACGCGCTGCGCGAGCTGGCCGCCTGCGCCGGGGAACTGGGCAACGGGATCATCGAGCTCACGTCACGCGCCAACGTCCAGGTGCGCGGGCTGGCGGACCCGGCCGCGTTCGCCGCGCGGATGGCCGCCGCCGGGCTGCTGCCGTCGGCGACCCACGAACGCGTGCGCAACATCGTCGCCTCGCCCCTCAGCGGCCGGTCGGCTACGGGCGTCCTCGACGTCCGGCCGCTGGTGCCGGCGCTGGACGCGGGCCTGTGCGGGCGTCCAGCGCTGGCCGGCCTGCCCGGCCGATTCCTGTTCGCGCTCGACGACGGCACCGGCGACGTCCTCGGGCTCGGCGCGGACGTGACGCTCGCCGCGCACGCCTGCGGGGATCTGACGCTCCTGCTCGCGGGCGAACCGGTCAGCTCGGTGACCGCCGACGCCGCCGTCGCCGTCGCTCTCGCCGCCGCGGAGGCGTTCCAGTCGATACGCGGGGACGCCTGGCGCATGGCCGAGCTCCCCGACGGCCCCGCGACGATCGCCGCCCGCCTTCCCGGTGCCGCGCCCGTGGCCGTGGCGGCTGCCGAGCCGCGTAAGGGCGGGGTGTTTCCGCAGGCGGACGGGCGGGTCGCGGTCGACGTGATCGTGCCGCTCGGCAGGCTCACCACCGCGCAGGCGGGCCTGCTCGCCGACCTGCCCCCCGCCGAGGTGCGGCTGACGCCGTGGCGTACCGTCGTGCTGCCCGATCTGGTCCCCGAGGCGGCCGCCCCGGTGACCGCCGCGCTCACCGGAGCGGGGCTGGTGACCGATCCCGCCTCCCCGTACGCCAGACTGTCGGCCTGCACCGGGCGACCCGGCTGCGCCAAGGCCCTGGCCGACGTCCAGGCCGACGCGCTGCGCTGGGCGGAGTCCGGCTCGCCTGTCCTGCCCGGTGGGGCTATGCACTGGGCCGGGTGCGAGCGCCGCTGCGGGCGTCCGCGCGGGCGGGTCACCGACGTGGTCGCCACGCCCGGCGGCTACCGCGTGAGCCATTGAACGAACAGGGGTGTCCGTGCCCGAGCACGACTACGTCCGCGACGGAGCGGAGATCTACCGGCGGTCGTTCGCGACCATCAGGGCCGAGGCCGACCTGACGGGCCTGGCCGACGACGTGGCCAGGGTCGTGGTCCGCATGATCCACGCCTGCGGCATGACCGACCTGGTCGCCGACCTCGACTACTCCCCCGGCGTGGTCGCGAAGGCGCGCGCCGCGCTGCTGGCGGGCGCGCCCGTGCTGTGCGACGCGCAGATGGTCGCCTCCGGGGTCACCAGGAAGCGCCTGCCGGCGGCCAACGAGATCATCTGCACACTCGGCGACCCCCGTGTGCCCGCCCTCGCCGAGCGGCTCGGCACCACGCGCAGCGCCGCCGCCCTCGACTTGTGGCTCGACCGTCTCGACGGCGCGGTCGTGGCCGTCGGCAATGCCCCGACCGCGCTGTTCCGGCTGCTCGAACTGGTCGCGGAGGGCGCGGGACGGCCCGCCGCCGTGCTGGGCGTCCCGGTCGGCTTCATCGGCGCGGCCGAGTCCAAGCGCGCCCTCGCGGCGTCCGGCCTGGAGTTTCTGGTTGTCCACGGCCGCCGGGGCGGCAGTGCCATGACGGCGGCGGCGATCAACGCCATCGCCAGCGAGCAGGAGTGACGTGACGTGACAGGTACCCTCTACGGCGTCGGCCTCGGCCCCGGCGACCCCGAACTGATGACGGTGAAGGCCGCCCGCCTGATCGGCGCGGCCGACGTGATCGCCTACCACGCCGCCCGGCACGGCCGCAGCATCGCGCGCTCGATCGCCGCCCACCACATGCGCGACGGCCAGGTGGAGGAGCTGCTCCAGTATCCCCTGACGACCGAGACGACCGACCATCCCGGCGGCTACCAGGGCGCGCTCGACGACTTCTACGCCGACTGCGCGGCCCGGCTGGCCGCCCACCTGGACGCCGGGCGCGACGTCGTCGTCTTGTGTGAGGGCGACCCGCTCTTCTACGGCTCCTACATGCACATGCACAAGCGGCTGGCGCACCGCTACCCGGCCGAGGTAGTCCCCGGCGTCACGTCGATCGCGGGCGCGTCGGCCGTGCTCGGCCGCCCGCTGGTCGAACGCGACGAGACGCTGACGGTCCTGCCCGGGACCCTGCCCGCCGACGTGCTGGCCGAGAAGCTGCGCGGCACGGATTCCGCGGCGGTGCTCAAGCTGGGCCGCACGTTCGAGAAGGTGCGCGACGCCCTCGCCGAGGCGGGCCGTCTCGACGAGGCCTGGTACGTCGAACGCGCCACCACCGACGCCCAGCGCGTCGCCCCGCTCAAGGACGTGGACCCCGGCCACGTGCCGTACTTCTCGCTGGCGCTGATCCCGAGCCCGGCCCAGCTCACGTTCGTGCCGGAGACCGCGGAACGCACCGGCCCCGGCGAGGTCGCGGTCGTCGGCCTCGGCCCCGCCGGACGGCCCTGGCTGACCCCCGAGGCGCAGGAGGTCCTCGCCGGGGCCACCGATCTGGTCGGATACGGCCCCTACGTGGACCGCGTCGCACCCAACCCGCGCCAGACCCGGCACCGTACCGACAACCGCGTCGAGGCCGAACGCGCGCGCCACGCGCTCGACCTCGCCCTCGCCGGGGCGCGGGTGGCGGTCGTGTCGTCGGGCGACCCGGGCGTGTTCGCGATGGCCAGCGCGGTGCTGGAGGCCGCCGCCGACCCGCGTTACGCGGACGTCCCGGTGCGGGTGGTGCCCGGCCTGACCGCCGCGCAGGCCGTGGCCAGCCGCGCCGGCGCGCCGCTCGGCCACGACTACTGCGTGCTGTCGCTGTCGGACCAGCTCAAGCCGTGGGAGGTGGTCGCGGGCCGGATCTCCGCCGCGGCCCGCGCCGACCTCGTGCTTGCGATCTACAACCCGGCGTCGAAGACCCGCACCTGGCAGGTCGCCGCGGCCCGTGACCTGCTGCTCGAACACCGCGACCCGGCCACGCCCGTGGTCGTCGGCCGCGACGTCGGCGGCACGCAGGAGTCGGTCACGGTCACCACGCTCGGCGACCTCGACCCGGCCACGATCGACATGCGCTGCCTGCTGATCATCGGCTCGTCCACCACCCGCGTCGTCGAACGCGCAGACCGGGCGACCGTCTACACCCCGCGCCGCTATCCCGCGTGATCGCGAACCCAGGTGACGGCGTCGGCGACGTCCGCCACCTGGGTCACGCCGCCCGGTGCCGGGGGCCGGTCCACCATGACGACCGGCAGCCCGAGCTCGCGCGCCGCGACCAGTTTGGCCCGGGTCAGCTCCCCGCCGCTGTCCTTGGTGACCAGCACGTCGAGCCGGTGCTCGCCGATCAGGGCGCGCTCCCCCGCCACCGTGTAAGGCCCCCGATCGAGGATCACGTGGACGTTCGCGGGCACCGGCGGCTCCGGCGGGTCCACCGACCTGGCCAGGAACCACAGCCCGGTCAGCGGCGCGAAGACCGGCAGGCTGCGGCGGCCCGTCGTGAGGAACACCCGGCTGCCGAGGGCGGGCAGCGCGTCCGCCGCGGCCTTCAGTGACGGCACCCGCAGCCACGCGTCCCCCGGCCCCTCGGGCCAGCCGGGACGCCGCAGCCCGAGCAGCGGCACGCCGGTCGCCGCGCACGCGCGCGCCGCCGATTCGCTCATCGTGCGCGCGAACGGATGCGTGGCGTCCACCACGGCGCCGGGGCCGTGCTCGGCGATCCACCGGGTGAGCCCCTCCGGGCCGCCGAAGCCGCCCGATATGACCTCGCCCACCGGCAGCCGGGGGTCGGCGACCCGCCCGGCGAGCGACGACACCACCCGGAGACCGGGCAGGGCGACCAGCCCGGCCGCCAGTGCCCGCGCCTCCGCGGTGCCGCCGAGGATCAGGACGAGCACGCCCGGTCTCGCTCGGCCGAGTAGAGGTGGCTGTCGGGGAACTCGTGCGCCGCCAGCGCCCGGCCCACCACGATGACGGCGGTGCGCTTGATCCCCGCCGCGACCACCCGGTCGGCGATGTCGTCCAGGGTGCCCCTGATGATCTCCTCGTCGTCCCGGCTTGCCCGCGCGACGACCGCCACCGGGCAGTCCGCCCCGTACGCGGGCAGCAGCTCGGTCACGACGGCGCCGATCCGCTGGACGGCCAGGTGCAGCACCATCGTGGCGCGGCTGGCCGACAGCGTCGCGAGGTCCTCGCCGGCCGGCATCGGGGTGGCCCGCGCCGACGTCCTGGTCAGGATGATGGTCTGGCTCACCTCGGGCACCGTGAGCTCCCGCCCCAGCGCCGCGGCGGCGGCCGCGAAGGCGGGCACGCCGGGGATCACCTCGTACGGCACACCGTGCGCGTCGAGCCTGCGCATCTGCTCGGCGACCGCGCTGAACAGCGAGGGATCGCCCGAGTGCAGCCGCGCCACGTCGAGCCCGGCGGCGTGCGCCGCCGTCATCTCGGCGATGATCTCGTCCAGGGTGAGGTTGGCGGTGTCGACGAGCCGCGCGCCGGGCGGGCAGTCGGCGAGCAGCTCACGTGGCACGAGCGAACCCGCGTACAGGCAGACCGGGGCCGCCTGCAGGGCGCGCAGCCCGCGCACCGTGATGAGGTCGGCCGCGCCGGGCCCCGCGCCGATGAATCGAACCGTCACTACTCGCGCTCCTTCCGAGCCGTCCAAATGGTCACCGGCATCAGGGGACGCCACCCGGTGAAGCCGCCCACCGGCGAGGCGCGCTGCACCGACAACCGCACGAGGTCCCCGCCGAGCCGCGCGTGCCACGTGGCGAGAACCGCCTCCGACTCCACGGTGACCGCGTTGGCAACCAGCCTTCCGCCCGGGGCGAGGGCGGCCCAGCAGGTCTCGACCACGCCGGCCCCCGTCACACCGCCGCCCACGAAGACGGCCGCCGGGGCCGGCAGCCCGTGCAGCGCGTCCGGCGCGGAACCGATGACGACCCGCAGGCGCGGCACGCCCAGCGCGTCCGCGTTGTGCCTGACGCGGTCCGCCCGTACGGGGTCGCGCTCGACGGCGACGGCCCGGCACGAGGGGTGGACGCGCAGCCACTCGATGGCCACGCTTCCCGAACCCGCCCCCACATCCCACAGCAACTCGCCCGGCAGGGGCGCCAGCTTGGCCAGGGTGACCGCCCGCACCTCCTGCTTGGTCAGCTGCCCGTCCGACTCGTACGCGTCGTCCGGAAGCCCGCTAACCCACCCCAGTGGCTCGGCGTCCGGGACGTCGGCACAGGTCACCGCCACGATGTTCAGGGCCGGCATCGGCTCGGCGCCCGGCCAGCCGGCGGCCGTGCCGTCCCGGCGCGATTCGGTCGCCGCGCCGAGATCGCCGAGGACGGTGACGCGGCTCGCCCCGTATCCCCGTTCGGTCAGCAAGGCGGCGACCCGCGCGGGCGTGCCCGCGTCAGCGCTGAGGACGAGGACGCGACGGCCAGGCGCGAGCGCGGCGGTCAGCGCGGCGAGCGGACGCCCGACCAGGCTGACGGTCTCGACGCCCTCGGCGGGCCAGCCGAGCCGCGCACAGGCCAGCGTCACCGACGACACGTGCGGCAACACCCGCAGCCGCTCGGGTCCGAGCAGCCGGGCCAGCGTCGCGCCGACCCCGAAGAACATGGGATCGCCGCTCGCCAGCACCACGACCGCGCGCCCCGCGTGCGTGTCGAGCAGCCCCGGCAACCCCGCGACCAGCGGCGACGGATACGGCACCCGCTCGGGGGCCACCGACGCGGGCAGCAGCGCGAGTTGCCTGGCCGACCCGACCGCGACGTCCGCGGCGATCAGCTCGGCGCGCGCCGCGTCGGTGAGACCGGCCCAGCCGTCCGCGCCGATCCCGACGACCGACACCGGTCTCATCGAGCGGGCTTCCTGAGCAGGTAGGTGTCCATGACCCAGCCGTGCGCCTCGCGCGCCTGCGCCCTGAGCCGCCGGATCTCGCCGGCGACCTCGCGCACCGGCCCGGCGAGGAGGATCTCGTCCTCGGTCCCGACGTACGCGCCCCAGTAGACGTCCGCGCCGGCGGCCTCCGGCAGGTCGGCGAACGCGCATCCCGCGTCGAGCATCACCACGATGTCGTCGGCGGCCTCGACGTCGGCGGGCAGCCGGCGGCCGGTCGTGATGTGCAGCGGCTTGGCGACCCGGGTCAGGCTGACGCGGTGGCGCGCGGCCAGCGCCGACACGCTGCTGATCCCCGGGATCACCTCGTAGTCGAACGGTTCCCCGCCCTTGGCCAGGACGTCCTCGACGATGGCGATCGTGCTGTCGTACAGGGCGGGGTCGCCCCAGACGAGGAACGCGCCGACGCCGTCCTCGGGCACCTCCTCGGCGATGAGCCGCGCGTAGACGTCGGCCCGGCGGGCCCGCCAGTCGGCCACCGCCTCCACGTAGGCGCCGCTCGTCCGGTCCCGTTCCGGGTCGCGTGCCTCCACCGTCCGGTACGGCTCCCGCGCGTGGGCCGCGATCAGCTCGCGCCGCAGCCGCACCAGGCCGTCCTTCTCTGCGCCCTTGTCGAGCAGGAAGAACACGTCCGCCGACGCGATCGCCGCGGCGGCCTGGAAGGTGAGATGGGCTGGGTCCCCGGCGCCGATGCCGATGATGAGGACGCGCTTCATAGGTCACGAGTATGGACCACGGCTTGACGTACTTATGCAGACGGTGCACGCTCTAGAGGACAAATACAGACAGAGGCGACGGTGCGCAGGAACCTGGTGCGAATCCAGGACGGTCCCGCCACTGTGACCGGTGAGTGTCCCCGCTTGTGACCACGGCCGAGACGGCTGGAAGGTCGGGCGACACGATGAACCGGGAGTCAGGACACTGACCCGTTGTCCTCCATCACCGGGGCGAGCGACCCCGTGAGGAGAAATTCACATGGCTCAGCCGGCCATTCCCGTATCCCGGCCCCTGCCGGTCACCATCCCCGTACGCGAGATCCTGCCTTGGGCGATCTTCGCCGCCGTGGTCGGGCTCATCCTGGTCTACTTCGTCGGCGCGGAGCAGGGCGCCACCCACCTCATCAGCGGGCACACCGTGCACGAGTTCGTGCACGACGGCCGCCACCTCCTCGGCTTCCCCTGCCACTGAGGCCCGCCGGATGCCCACCATGCGCTCCCTGCTGGTGCGCGGCATGCTCGTCGGCCTCGCGGCCGCGCTGCTCGCGTACGTCGTGGCCTGGTTCGCCGGCGAACCCCAGGTGGCCGCGGCCATCTCCATCGAGGAGACCAAGGCCGCCGCGACCGGGGAGGCAGCCGAGCCCGAACTCGTCAGCCGGACCGTCCAGGAGACCATCGGCCTGTTGACCGCCCTGCTCGTCTACGGCGCCGCGCTCGGCGGTTTCTTCTCCATCGCGTACGCCTTCGCCCACGGTCGCCTCGGCGCCCTCGGCGCCCGCGCCACGGCCCTCGTCGTCGCGTCCGCCGGATTCGCCGTCGTGTACGTGACCCCCATCCTGAAGTACCCGCCCAATCCCCCGGCCGTCGGCAACCCCGACACCATCGGCCGCCGGACCGCGCTGTACTTCACAATGATCCTGATCGCGCTGCTGGCCGTCGCGGTCGCGACGTACGCGGGCCGCGCCCTGTCGCCCCGGTTGGGCGGCTGGAACGCGACCCTCGCGGGCATCGTCGTCTACGCCGTCCTCGTAGGCGTCTCGTACGCCCTGCTGCCCCGGGTCAACGAGGTTTCCGGCGACTTCCCCGCCGACACCCTCTGGTGGTTCAGGGTGTCGGCGTTCGGCGTGCAGTTCGTCCTGTGGGCCGCCATCGGACTGCTGTTCGGCGGCCTCACCGAGCGTTCCCTGCGCCGGCATGTCCGCACCGAGGCGCGACCCCATCCGGCCGGAACAGCCTGACTCCCCGCTAGCGGAGGGCCTCCAGGAGAGAGGTGAGGGCCGGTCCGAGCGGGACGTCGAAGGTCATCAGCGCCTCGCCGTCGCCCCGGGTCGGCCCCTGGTTGATGATCGCGACGGGGATCGAGCGGGCGGCGGCGCGCCGGACGAACCGGTATCCGGACATGACGGTCAGCGAGGATCCCAGGACAAGCAGCAGACCGGCCCGCTCGGTCAGCGCGTAGCACTCCTCGACCCGTGACGGCGGCACGTTCTCGCCGAAGAACACCACGTCGGGCTTGAGCACCCCGCCGCAGCCCTCGCAGTCCACCGTGCGGAA
Source organism: Microbispora catharanthi (assembly GCF_006334915.2). Lineage (GTDB taxonomy): Bacteria > Actinomycetota > Actinomycetes > Streptosporangiales > Streptosporangiaceae > Microbispora > Microbispora catharanthi. The sequence continues at coordinate 286,928 of NZ_VDMA02000001.1, read as the reverse complement.
CGTCTCGATCTCGTCCGCGGCCAGGACGGCGTCGCCGTCCGGGTTGATCATCGCCGAGCGGGCCCGCCAACCGGAGTTGGCCGCGCGCAGGCGCCGGTCCAGCGCGTGCCGCGAGGTGCGATGGCCGCAGGCCAGGCAGCGCACCCGATGCAGGCTGCCGTGCAGTTCGACGACCTCGTGCGCGCCGGCCGCCTGGTGCAGGCCGTCCACGTTCTGGGTGATGATCCCGGCGACCAGGCCACGGCGCTGCAGCTCGGCGACCGCGCGATGCCCGGCGTTGGGCGCGGCGTCCACGATGTGACGCCATCCCAGGTGGCTGCGCGCCCAGTAGCGCCTGCGAGCGGCGGCGCTGCTCACGAAGGTCTGGTAGGTCATCGGCTCGGCCCTGCGCCTGCGACCGGTCTCCCCTCGGTAGTCCGGGATCCCCGACTCGGTCGACAGGCCGGCCCCGCTCAGGACCACCACCTCGCCGTCGGTCACGAGATCGGCCAGCATGCCCCACCGCTCGGCAATCGCCGCGTCGCGCACCACAGTCACGCATCCATGGTGCCCGAAGCATCGCCCATGTCAGCCCCGCCCCTCCCCCAGCCGTACGTCGAAGATGACCTCGACCTCGTCACGCAGCTTGAGCGCCCCGAAGAACGCGGAATAGGGGCGGATGCCCCACTCGGACTGCACGACGGTCGCCCGGCCACGGGCCCGCCCGTCCGCCAGCGCACCGTCCACCGTGACCGGCCGCGTGACGCCCACGATCGTCAGGTCGCCCTCGACGCGGAACGCCTCGGGATCGCCCTCGACCCGGGTCGACCGGAACGTGACCAGAGGGTGCTGATCCGCTTTGAGGACCTTGTCACGCATGTTCTTCTCGATCTCGACGCGGTCGGAGTCGGTGAGCGGCTTGACTCCGCCCGTGCCCTCCCGGACCCGCATCGAGGCCACCTCGGCCTCCACCGTCACCCGGCAGCCCGCCGGATCGTCCGGCGTCACCACCGCCTCGCCCCGCCACCGGGTGACCTCGATCGTCAGATCATGCCCGGCCTTGGCGCCCAGCCCGGCGCGCCCGGTGAGGACCAGGAGCCGGCCGGACCTCGGCCCCAACGCGTACGTGCCCGCCTCGACGTCCATTTCGTGGGCATTCCCGCGGAACGGGCCGGAGATGTCGGCACCAGATGACATCGTGGTGATCCAATCGTCCCAAGGAGACGGATCATGAGTGAGTCTGAGACATTCACCGAGACATTCACCGTGCGGCCCGTCGGCGTCGTGCGGTCCGTGCTGACCGACCGAGCCGAGGCGCCGCGGCAGGGGCGCGAGGGAGCGCCGGACGCCTGGCTGGAGGTCGACCCGGCCGTCGCGGAGGCCCTCGACGGGGTGACGGCGGGCGACGAGGTGCTCGTCCTCACCTGGTTCCACCAGGCCGATCGCGAAACGCTGCGGGTGCACCCGCGTGGAGAGACGAGCAACCCGTTGACGGGCGTGTTCGCCACGCGCTCTCCGGACCGCCCCAACCCGATCGGCCTGCACCGGGCCACGGTCCTGGAGGCCGACCCGGTCCGCGGCCTGCGTGTGCACCCGTTGGAGGCCATCGACGGCACTCCTGTCATCGACATCAAGCCGGTGCTGGACGCGGTCGAGCGGTGACGACCACCCGAGCTCCTTTACGTTGTAGATTTCGTTGACGCTCTGAGGTTGACGCTCTGAGCCCGCGTGTCACGGGGTCCCCCTAGATCCGCAGCCGCCGGGCTCTGGTGGGGTTGTGGTAAGCGAAGGCCCAGCGGGAATGCGTTCGGCGTTTCCGAAAAGGGCGGGTGTGCGACTCGGCGCGAAGCTCACAGGCGATCGGATCATGCGGAATTCGACGACGCGGGATTTCGCGCCGGGTGGCGGAGGACGGCCGCATGAGCCGGCGAACACGCCGGAACAACCCCCTGACCGCCCGCCGCCCGGCTTCACCCACCGGGCCCGCGGGTGAACTATTACCGGTAATCGATCAGAAACTTTCGGACTCGGACTGATATTTCGGCCCGGATTTTAGGCCCGCCGCTAACAGCCGTCAAGAGCGTCCGCACAGCTGCCGGGACCGCGCACCCCCGAGAGGGGTCCCCATGACGACAAGGCGTTTGCCCAGGCAGAGCCGCCACCAATCCGGCCCTTACATGGCCGGGGACGGCCGATGGCGAGCGGAGCGCCCATGAAGGCATCCGTCGCCAGGGCCGACGGACACAGCGCGCACCCTGCGGCCGAGGAGCGGGTTCCCACCCCTCGGACCGGAGGAGCGGCCTGAAATTTTCGCCAATCCGGCCCGACGTATTGAGCGGGACTATCCGGCGTGCTATCACTATGGTGTTCACATTCAGTGCGATTTCCGGGCCCTGCCAAACTTCGGGGTTCGCCGGCAATCTCAGGTATGCGCACAATTCCTCCACCCCCAATCATCGGCCGCAATTGTTAACGCTATCAATGATTGGCCGCACCGAGAGAGACTCGCACGCGAAGCCCTGTCGCGAACCGCCGGCCTTGCCGAAAGGTCCCGAGATGCCTGTTCTGGCACCAAAAGCTCCCCTGACAACCGAACACCGGAGTAGCCATGCGTAGACATCTGATCTTGGCCTCACTGCTCGTCGTTCCACTGATCTGGCAGGCGCAGCCGGCGGCCGCGTCAGGGGTCGCCATCGACATCGACAACAGCGCCAAGTACCAGAAGATCGACGGGTTCGGCGTCTCCACCGCGTTCCGTCGCAATGAGCTGATCAAGGCCCTGCCGGAGGACAAGCAGCGGGAGATCCTCGACCTGTGGTTCAGCCGCGAGAAGGGTGCCGGGCTCAGCGTCCTCCGGCTCGGCATCGGAGCGAGGCCGGCGGGCGTCCCGTACGACCAGATGGTCTCGATCCAGCCGGAAGACCCGGGCGGCCCGGCCGCACCGCCCAAGTACGTCTGGGACGGCGACGACAACAGCCAGGTCTGGATGGCGAAGGCGGCCCGGAGATACGGGGTCGAGCGCTTCTTCGCCGACGCCTGGAGCGCCCCCGGCTACATGAAGGACAACGGCGACGCGAGGAACGGCGGCACGCTGCTGCCGGAGTGGCAGCAAGCCTACGCGAACTACCTCGTGCAGTACGCGAAGTTCTACGAGCAGGAAGGGATCAAGATCACCGACTTGGGCTTCACGAACGAGCCCGACTGGACGGCCCCCTACGAGTCCATGCGCTTCACTCCTGAGCAGGCCGCCCAGTTCGTCAAGGTGCTCGGCCCGGTGGCCACGGCCGCACACGTGAATCTGGTCTGCTGCGACTCGTTCGGCTGGAACCAGGCCAAGGCGTACACGGAGGCGATCGAGGCCGACCCCGAGGCGAGGCGCTGGGTGAAGGTCCACACCGGGCACTCCTACGCCAGCCCCCCGACCTCCCCGCTGCCGACGGACCGGAACACCTGGATGTCGGAGTGGGGCCCCAGCGGCAACACCTGGGACGAGAAATGGGACGACGGCAGCGGCCAGGACGGCATGACGGTCGCGCAGGCCGTCAACGACGCGCTCACGCTCGGCAACGCCTCCGCCTACATCTACTGGCTGGGGGTCTCGAGCGGCTCCACCAGGGCGTTCATCAGCGTTGACACCACGAACAAGACCTACAGGGTGTCGAAGCGGCTGTGGGCGATGGCCGCCTACAGCCGGTTCATCAGGCCTGGCGCGGTGCGGATCGGGGCGACGGCCTCGGACCCCGCGCTGAAGGTCTCCGCGTTCCGCAACGCCGACGGCTCCCGCGTCATCGAGATCCTCAACACGGGCACGGGCCCCGTCACCTGGGACACGATCAAGGGGCATGGCCGGGCGAGGGCGTACGTGACCGACGAGAACAACGCGGTGGTCCCCGTCGCCCTGCGCGGCAAGAGCGTGACGATCGCGCCGCGCGCCCTGACCACGATCGTCCTCGGCTGACTCGTCCCGCATCGCTGCACGAGGGCCGCTCCTGCGCTCCGGCGCCGGTGGGGCCCTCGGCCGGTCCGGGCCTTCAGCGCTCTCCGTCACGGGGCGGTACGACCGCGACGGGGCAGTGCGCGCGGTGCAGCACGGCGTGACTGACCGAGCCGATCAACGCGCCGCGCACGCCGCCCAGTCCACGGGAACCGACGACCACGAGGTCGGCGACGAGCGAGGCCTCGGCCAGCGCCGGGACCGGGTGGCCGCAGACCGCCGACTCGACGAGCGGGACGTCCGGGTGCTTGTCGCGCCACGGCGCGAGCCGCAGCCGCGCCGCCCGGCACTCGTTGTCGAATATCTCCTGGAGTGCCGTTCCGTATCCGACCGCGAAGGGCGAGAACATCGGCATCTCCCAGGCGTACACCGCGTGCACCCGCCCGTGCCGCGCCCGGGCCTCCTCGAAGGCGAACTGCAGAGCCGCCTCCGAATGAGGTGATCCGTCGAAGCCGACGACGACCTCGTGGTACTCGTCCCGGTGCGGTTTGCGCACCACCACGACAGGGACCTCCGCGTGACCGGCCAGGCCGAGGCCGACGGAGCCCAGGACCAGGCCGGAGAAGCCGCCCATCCCCCGGCTGCCGACCACCAGGGCGTCGGCACCGGCCGAACCGGTGCGCAGGGTCTCGACGACCGTCCCCTCGACGAGCTCCGTGGTCGTCTCCAGGCCGGGGGCGATCTCGCGGGCGCGGGCGGCGGCCGCCGCGAGCACGCCCTCGCAGAACTCGCTGTAGGACTGGGCGAAGCCTTCGACGGCGTGGAACGGGTATTCGTGCGCCCACGGCTCTCGCACGTGGACGATCCTCAGGGCGGCCCCCCGGCGCCGCGCGTCGTCCGCCGCCCACTCCAGCGCCGCCGTCGCTGGATTCGATCCGTCGACGGCGACGACGATCTGTCCGGCCATGTACTTCTCCTCCTGTGCTCAAGCGGTACGCGGGCGCGAGGGGGTTGGTGCTCCCGGCCACCATCGCACCGTGTCCGCTGCCCGTGGCGCAGCAGACGAAAGTCCTCAAGCGGAGGGACTTCCGCCCGCCCGGCGCGCCCGGGCCCGGCGCGAAGGCCGGAACGGCGGCGGGGACCTTCGGCCCTGCCCGTGGGCCCGGCCCGGGGATGGGATGGAAGTCGCGGGCCGCTCCCCCGAACAGAAAGGCGGCGCCCCGCGACCGGAAGGGAGGCCGCCATGCACATGAAGGTGCAGGACGTCATGACCACGGACGTCGCGTCCGTCCACGCCGGCACGCCGTTCAGGGACATCGCCGAAGTGCTGATCGCCCGCGCCGTGGGCGCCGTTCCCGTCGTGGACGGGGACGGCCGCGTGATCGGCGTCGTCTCCGAGACCGATCTACTGCGCAAGGAGGAGTTCAGGGAGCAGTACTACCGCGAGGGCTACCGGCCGCCGCTGCGCGCGCGGCTGCGCGCCCGCCTCGGCCAGGAGGCCGGGGCGCGGACCAAGGCGGCCGGTGAGACGGCCGCCGACCTGATGACCTCCCCCGCCGTCACGGTCACCGCCGGCACGACCACGGTCGCGGCCGCCCGCCTGATGGACGAGCACGGGGTCAAGCGGCTGCCCGTCGTGGACGCCGAGGGCCGGCTGCGGGGCATCGTCAGCCGCCACGACCTGCTCAAGACGTTCGTACGCGCGGACGGCGACATCGAGCGCGAGGTGCGCGTGGAGATCCTCGGCCGGAGCCTGTGGGCCGACACCTCCAGGGTGGGCGTCCACGTCCACCACGGCGTGGTGACGCTCACCGGCCAGATGGACCGGCACAGCGCCGCGCGGATCGCCGTGCGCATGACGCGCAGGGTCAGCGGCGTCGTCGACGTCGTGGACGAACTGCGGTGGACGGAGGACGACGCCCCCACGTAGAGCCGGGCGAATTGATCACGAAAAGCGCGGATCGCGTCGAGGTTCCTCGGGGCGAGGAGGTGACCGGCGGCCTGGACAGAGAAGCCGGGGCAGGGGTGCGCGGCCCCTGCCCCGGCTCGATGACCCACCCGTAGACGCGCTGCCGCAGGACGGCGGCCAACGAGTGCAGGGCGGTCGCCGGTCAGGCCCTCGACAGCCTGATCACGTTCCAGGAGACCGGCGGCAGCACGATCCGGAGCGGATCGCTCCGGTGGTCCGTGTTGGGCCGAGGCGCCACCCGATCGGGGTCGTCGGCGGTGTTGCGGGCGTAGACGTCCTCATGGGTGAGCGTCGTCGCCTCGGCGATCCGCACAGCGCCTCCACCTGCGCCCAGCGGACCCGCGTCGAGCGCCAGTTCCAGCGGCTCGGTCGTCGACCTGTTCACCACGAACAGCGTCATGCCCGCCTCGTCCTGGGTGGCGACCGCGTGGAGCACGGGCACCTCGCCGAACTCGGCCGTCTCGTACGTCGGGCAGACGGGCTCGACCCGTACGACGTCGCCCCTGGCGTGCCGTGCGGCCTGCGCGAACGGGTGGAAGGTCGTCTGCCGCCAGGCCCGGCCGCCCGGCTCGGTCATGATGGGCGCGATCACGTTCACGAGCTGGGCCATGCAGGCCGCCGCGACCCGGTCGCTGTGCCGCAGCAGCGTGATGAGCAGGCTGCCGAAGGCCACGGCGTCGGCGAGGTGGTAGTGGTCCTCCAGGAGCGGCGGCGCGACCGGCCAGTCCTGCCGGGGCGCCGCCGCCTGGACGCGGCTCATGTACCAGACGTTCCACTCGTCGAAGGAGAGGGAGATCTTCTTGCGGGAGCCGAGCCTGGCCCCCACCTGGTCGGCCGTGGAGACGACCGTGGAGATGAAGTGCTCCATGTCGTTGGCGCAGGCCAGGAAACCGCCGAGGTCGCCGTCCTTCTCCTCGTAGTAGGCGTGGCAGGAGACGTGGTCGACCAGGTCGTAGGTCTCCTCGAGGACGGTCGCCTCCCAGGTGCCGAAGGTCGGCATGGAGGAGCCGGAGCTGCCGCAGGCCACCAGCTCGAGACCGGGGTCGACCATGCGCATGGCCCGGGCGGTCTCGGCGGCGAGCCTGCCGTACTCGCGGGCGGTCTTGTGCCCGATCTGCCAGGGGCCGTCCATCTCGTTGCCCAGGCACCACATGCGGATGTCGTGCGGCTCCTTGGCGCCGTTGGCGATCCGCAGGTCCGACAGCGCGGTGCCGGACGGGATGTTGCAGTATTCGAGCAGGTCCACGGCCTCCTGCACGCCGCGGGTGCCGAGGTTGACCGCCATCATCGGCTCCAGGCCGGCCACGCGGGTCCACCGGACGAACTCGTCGACCCCGATCTCGTTGGTCTCGGTGCTGTGCCAGGCGAGGTCGAGCCGCCGGGGGCGCCGCTCGCGCGGGCCGACGCCGTCCTCCCAGCGGTAGCCGGAGACGAAGTTGCCGCCGGGGTAGCGCACGGTGGTCACGCCGAGCTCGCGGGTGAGCGCGAGTACGTCGCCGCGGAACCCCTCCTCGTCCGCCGTGGGGTGGCCTGGCTCGTAGATACCGGTGTAGACGCAGCGGCCGAGGTGCTCGACGAACGTGCCGAACGTGCGGCGCCGTACGGGGGCCACCCGGTGGGCGGGATCGATGGTCAGCTGTGCCTGGAGCACGAAGATCTCCTTCAGCGGGCAGGGGGCTCGCGAGCTGATTGTTAGCGTTCGCATTGTCTATGGTCAAGGTCTCGTTTCGGAAGACTCGACTATTGACACGTCTGCTGTTATCGCTAACAGCTCCCTCGCGCTCGGATCGCACCGATGACCGCCGTCCGGCCGTTTCTTGATCTCCCGATGACCATGCCAATACGATGCCGCGCTGACGACACAGGCGATCTCGGGGGTTGGACGATGAGGATCACGACTGCTCTGTGTGCGGCGGCCGTCCTCACCGCGGGCGCGACGGTGGGCGCCACGCCTGCCACGGCGTCCGGGGCGAGCGCGCTGCCGCGCTGCCCGCTGGTGTTCGGGCACGGGGGTTACCCCGAGGGTGCGAACGGCTGGGCGAAGGACCAGATGCGCCAGCCCAACAACATGCGGGGGCTCCACGACCAGAAGTCCTGGGGAGCCGACGGCGTCGAGGCCGACGTCCAGCTCACCAAGGAGGGGACCAAGGCTGTGATGTGGCACAACAGCACCACTCACGGGCTGACCGGCACACAGCAGAAACTCACCGGCATCTGGTGGACGTACGGCGCGGGGAACCTGGCCGGCCGCCGCATCATCCGGGGGCCTTACCAGGGCGAGCGGGTCTACTCGCTGCGGCAGTGGCTCGACCGGGCGCGCTCCCTGGGACTGGTCGCGCTCCTGGAGATCAAGCCCGAGACCAAGCCCGTCCTGACGAACCCCAAGTTCGCGGCGCAGGGATGGAAGGAGATCTCCGACCCGATCAGGGAACGCCAGGCGAAGCAGCGGATCATGGTCTACTCCAACGACCCCTGGGTCCAGAGCGAGCTGGCCAAGCGTCACCCCACCCTGCTGAAGGGGTCCGCCGGCCGGTGGACCGACAGCGTCCACTGGACCGAGCCGGTTCCCTCGTGGAAGGGCAACGTGTCCCAGTGGCAGGCCGTGCTCACCCAGTCCCCGGGCAGCGTCATGACGAACTACCCCAGGGAATACCGGGCCTGGCTGCGGGGCAAGTGCCGATAGGGAATGTCTGACATCCCGCCGGGCATGCTCTCAGTCAAGGAACCTCTCGTGGCGGGAGTGCGCATCGTGACTGGCGGTGTAACGAACGGCCGGGCGGGCCGCGCCCGATGGGCGCCCGCCGTGCTGGCCGCGCTCGGCCTGCTGGCGGGCGCGTGCGGAACCGGCCCGGGAACCCTCCAGCAGAGCGGTGCGGGAACCGTCCAGCGGAGCAGCCCGGTGGCCACCACCCCCACCCCCTCCGCGGGTTCCCTCGTGGCGGGCCGCTACCAGCCGCTGTGGCCGTTCGCCGACGAGGAACAGGTGCGGGACTGGCAGGAGAGCTACCACTCGGGCGGTCACCAGCCCTGGCACCTGGACGCGGAACGGACCGCGCTCTCCTTCACCCAGGGATTCCTGGGCTTCACAGGCGTCGACCAGGTGGTCAAGCGTACGGTGACCGGCGGGGACGCCCGCGTCTCGGTCGGCATCCGCGGCGAGGGCCGCGGACGGCCCGGCATCGCCGCCGTCATCCACCTGGTCAGGTTCGGCACCGGGCCGGACGCGCCGTGGGAGGTGGTGGGCACCGACGACACCACCTTCTCCCTCACCACCCCCAGGTATGGCGCTCTCGTGTCCTCACCCGTCACGGTGGGCGGCAGGATCACCGGAGTGGACGAGAGCATCCGGGTGCACGTGCGCGCGACCGGGAGCGCCCGGCCCCTCGGCGAGCGCTGCTGCGTCTCGGCCGGAGGGGACGACGTCCCCTGGTCCGCCACCGTGACCTTCCGCGCGGCCCCGGGCCGGACGCTCACCCTCGTCGCCAGCACCGGCGGCCACGTGGCGGAGGTCGAGCGCTTCACCGTCACCGGGGTCCGGGTCGCGCAGTAGGCTCACGCGCCAGGCCTACGTGGCGTGGACGACGACGCTGCCGTGGGCCTCGTCACCGGCTCCGTTCTGGTAGATCACGTCGCCGGTCCTCTCGTCCCAGATCCGGACGGCGAAGCGGTCCACACCGTCCCCGTCGCGGGTGTCGCCGTCGCGGGCGACGACCTCGAAGCCGTACCGCCCGGCGCCGCCGACCGTCCCGATGCCGCGGTAGCGGACCTCCCCGCCCGAGACCACGAGCCAGTCGTACGCCGTGGACTGGAAGCTCAGGCGCCCGGCCTGGAACGAGAAGGACGTGTTCCCGATCGGGACCGCGTCGTCCTTCCCAGCCGCGTTCTTCGCGTACTTGGCCACGAACCCGAAGGTGGCCATGCCGGTCAGCGCGGGGTTGGCGCGGTAGGCGCCGGAGGGCGAGTCGATCCAGCCGCCGCCGGTGACGAAGCCGGCGTCCCGGTCGTACACGACCACCGGACGGCCGGTCGCCGTGGCGGTCGCGCCGTCGTCGTCGGCGACGGTGACAGCGGGCTCGCGGACGCCCGGCTTCGCGTAGGTGTGCCGGGCCGTGCAGGTCCCGCCGGCGACCGCGCCGGACGAGGTGGTCCCGTCCTTCCAGTCCACCGTGCAGGTGAGTTCGTCGTTCGCGCCCCGGTCGCCGGCCGGGGCCGAGAGGGTCACGCGCGTGCCGGCCTCGACCGGGCCGGCGGGCGTGACGACGTCCCCGGCCTCGGGGGCGGCGTTGGCGACGGTCACCTTCGCGGTGTCGCGGCTGCGGCCGGAGGTCAGCGTGACGGTGTAGGTCCCGTCGTCGCCGCAGGTGACGGCGGTCTCGGCGGCGCCGGGATCCGAGAAGGAGCAGGTCGCGCCGGAGTCGACGCCCTCGCCGGGCTCGTAGCTCCACTTGGCCGCGCCGCTGGCCGACCCGGCCAGCCGGATCGCTGAGCCCTCGCTGCCCTTGGCGTCCGGCCCGGCGTTCGCGACCGACACCGGGCCGACGCTCTCCAGCGTCGGCACGACCTTCTTGATCAGGCCGTTCTCGTCGAACTCCATCCGGTCGATCGTGGTCTCCCGGTGGGTGCCGTCGCCGCCGGGGACGGCGAAGCGGTGATAGGCGATGTACCAGTCGTCGGTGCCGGGCACCCGTACGATGGAGTGGTGGCCGGTGCCCTTGATCCCGAGGGACGGGTCCTTCTGCAGGATCACGCCCTGCTTGGTCCACGGGCCGAGCGGCGAGGCGCCGGTGGCGTACGCGACCTGGTAGTTCTCGTCGCGCGTGTCGTTCTCCGACCACATGAAGTAGTAGATCCCGCCGCGCTTGAAGACGAACGAGCCCTCGTTGTAGCCGCTCGGCTTGTACGTCCTCACCTTGGCGGGGTCGAACGACACCATGTCGTCGTTCAGCGGCACCTGGTAGGAGTTGCCGTTGCCCCAGTAGAGGTACGCCCGGCCGTCGTCGTCGACGAACACGTCCGAGTCGATCATCTGGCCGCTGTAGGTCCCGGCCGCCACCAGCGGCTTGCCCAGGGCGTCCCTGAACGGCCCGGTCGGCGAGTCGGACACGGCGACGCCGAGGTGCTTGCCGGTGTTGCCGGTGGCCATGCCGCCGCTGAAGTAGAAGTAGTACGTGCCGTTCCGCTCGGCGATCGTCGGCGCCCAGGCGCTGTTGTCGGCCCAGCTCACGTCGGGCCCGAGGTCGAGGACGACGCCGTGGTCGGTCCAGTGGACCAGGTCCTTGGACGAGAACGCGTGGAACTGCGTGCCGCTCCAGCCGGCGAAGCCGTCGGTGGTCGGATACATGTAGAACGTGTCGCCGAACACGGTGATGTTCGGGTCGGCGTACAGGCCGGGGATCACGGGGCTCTTCATCACCCGTGCCTCGACCGTCCACGTCCGCCGGGCGCCGTCGGAGCCGGTGACGGTGTAGGTGACCGGCTCGGACAGATCGCGCACGGTGCCGGAGGCCGGGCTGATGCTCGCCCCCGGGACCAGCGTGAACGCGGGCGCGAGCCGGGTGAGGTCGGTGCCCTCCCTCACCGGCAGGACGATCCTGCCGTTCGTGCCGTCCACGATCGCCGGGACCTTGAGCTCGGGCAGCGTGGCCGCGCCGACGGCGGCCGTATTGCCGGAGACCTGGAGCACCTCGGTCGCCGACAGCGCGTGGTCGTAGATCCGGAAGTCGTCCACCTCACCGGCGAAGTAGGGGTCGGCCGAGTAGAGCGACTTCCCGATGTATCCCGTGTAGTCCTTGGTCGCGTCGTACAGGTCGGAGGGCTTGACCGGGACATCGGTCGCGCGCGCCACCGCGGTGCCGTCGAGGTACATGACGGCCGTCCTGCTGTCGCCGTCGACGGTCACCGCGACGTGCTTCCAGGCGCCGCCCGGCAGGGCCGGCCCCCCGGACAGCTTCGACTCGGCCTGCCAGCCGCCGGTCGTCATCGCCGAGTAGAGGATCTTGCTGCCGTTGTAGGGCGAGGTGAACAGGTATCTGGTGCTGTCCGGGCCGAGGCCGTACAGCCACTGGTTCACCGTCGTGGAGGCGTTCCATTTCACGTACGTGGCGACGGTGACGCCGCTGCGGCCCTTCAGCACACCGTTCGGGATCTTCACGTACGGCGCGGTCGTGGAGGAGGACGACCCTCCGGCCATCTTGAACGAGCCGCCCTCGACGCCCTGGCCGAAGGCGGGCGTCCGCTCGTAGCCGCCGTCGTTGCCGTGGCCCGAGGCGTCGTGGACGACGGTGCCGCCCGTCTCGTCGAACGTGTACCGCAGCAGCAGACCGGCCGGATCCGCCGCGCCGGCCGCGTGCGCCGGGGTCACGAGCGGGCCCGCCACCAGGGACAGCGCGGCGACGGCCGCGAGGGCGAGGCGGGGGGAGCGAGGGAGGCGTCGTGGGGGGGTGGTGCGGCTGTGCATCGTCTCTCCCGCCGGCGGCTCGGGACCACCGGGCCTTGTTAACGTTAACATCACGAGACCCACGCCGCCCCCCGTACGTGTCGGGGGCGGGTGAATCGGTCTCGTGAGTGTCAACCGCGGGGCGGCTGATCGTCAAGACCCGCGTGAGGCCCGGGTGTCAGTGGCCCCGGCGGATCCACTCGTCGAGGTGCGGCAGCTCCGCGCCGATCGTCGTGCTGTCGCCGTGGCCGGTGTGGACGACCGTCTCGGGCGGCAGGACCAGCAGGCGGTCGCGGATCGAGTCGATGATCACGCCGAAGTCGGAGAACGAGCGCCCGGTCGCACCGGGACCGCCCTGGAACAGGGTGTCGCCGGTGAAGACGACGCCCAGGTCGGGCGCGTGGAAGCAGCAGGCGCCGGGAGCGTGCCCGGGAGTGTGGAGCACTTCGAGGCGGGTTCCGGCGACCTCGATGACCTGCCCGTCGGACAGCGTGCCGCCGGGCTCGCGATCGGGGTGGGTGAGCCGCCAGACCGGCAGGTCGGCCGGGTGCAGCAGGACGGGCGCCCCGGTGGCCTCCGACAGGTCCGGCGCGACCCGCACATGGTCGTCGTGGGCGTGGGTGGCGAGGATGGCCAGGACGCGCCGGCCCGCGATCACGTCCGTGATCGCCTTGACGTCGTGGGGCGCGTCGAACACCACGCACTCGGCGTCGTCGCCGAGCACCCATACGTTGTTGTCGACGTCGAAGGTCTGGCCGTCCAGGCTGAAGGTGCCCGACGTGACGGCATGGTCGATACGGGCACTCACTTGATGATCACCACCGTGCGGAACATGCCCTTATTCTGCACACGGTTTCCCAGGAGTCACGACCGGGGGTCACGGCCCCTGCCGCTGGTCCTCGGCCGTCCGCGAGGGCTTGGGCGGCAGCACCGGCTCCAGGCGGAACATCCCGGCCGACACCTCCTCGTGCGGGGGCGCGGCCCCCCGCCTGCCCGCGACCGCCACGAGCACGTCGGTCACGGTGACGAGACCCTGCAGGGTGCCGGAGGCCCCGATGACCGGGACGACGTCCACCCCCGACTCCAGCATGACGGCGGCCACGGCGGGGAGCGACGCGTCCGGCGGCACGTGCGGGCATCTGCGCCCGCTCAGCAGCTGGCGCACCTGGCTGCTCGACTGCTCCGCCGGCCCGCCCGACCAGTGGGCCGCGATGTCCTCCCGCGTGAGCACGCCGATGATGCGGGAATTTGAATCCACCACGGGCAGGTGATGCATCGACCCGCGGCGCATGAGTTCCCAAGCCATGAGGGGCGACTCGTCCGGCTTCACGGTCACGAGCACCCTGCTCATCACGTCGGCGGCGGTCATGGCTTCTACCGTCATCGTTCCTCCCCGCGGGCGGCGCGCCCTGGATCGGGCCACCTCTATCCGACCACCCGGGCGCGAGCCCCGCACGGGCCCAAAGACCCGACCGCCGGGGACCTCCGACACCTGCCCGTACGGCCCCGGCGGCGGTGGAATGGCGGCGTTGGAATCACCGTGCGGTGACCACGACGGCGACAGACGGGGGAGGTGGGCCATGCTGGCCGGTGAGGTCATGAGCAGCCCGGCGATCACCTTGCGCCGCGACGACTCCGTGCGGCGGGCGATCCGGGTGCTGTACGACCACGACATCACGGCCGCCCCCGTGCTCGGGGAGCACGGCGAACTGGTCGGGATGGTCAGCGAGATCGACCTGCTGTGCGGCGCGTTCGCGCCGGGCGTCTCGGCGCCCCGCGCCGTGGGGGACGTCATGTCGCGCCAGGTGAGCACGGTCGAGGACACCACGGACGCGCGGGTGCTGACGGACCTCATGATCGCGAAGAGGGTCAAGAGCGTGCCGGTGCTGCGCGACGAGCGGGTCGTCGGGATGGTCAGCCGCCGCGACCTCATGGCGCTGCTGGCCAGGTCGGACGACGAGCTACGCGAGGCCGTCCTGGCCGCTCTGCGCGAGCGCTACCCCTCCGAGACGTCCTGGGAGGTGCTCGTGCGCGACGGCGAGATCGACCTGCACGGTCCCGAGGGCCAGGGCCCCGGGCACGTGGCCGACCTGCTGGAGCGGACCGTCCCGGGGGTGCGGCCGGCCCGCCTCCTCCGGTGACTCACCGCCCTGCCGCCGCCTCTCGCAACCGGGCTCCTCTCACCACGGCGACCGGGCAGTGCGCGTGGGCGAGCACGGCGCGGCTCACCGAGCCGAGCACGGCCGCGGTGAAGGCGTTGCGTCCGTGGGAGCCGACGACGAGCAGGACGGCCCGGGACGACGCCTCGATGAGCGCGGAGACCGGATGGGCGCGGATCATGTCCAGCTCGGTCTTGACCTCGGCGTACCCGCCCTGCCACGGCTGCAGCTCGCCGCGCGCGTAGTCCTCCGCGGCCCGCCGCATGTCGTCCAGGTCCGTGGCGATCACGGGCCCGTACGGCACCGGCGGCTCCCAGGCGCAGACGATCCGCACCCGGTGGCCGCGCAGCCGCGCCTCATCGAACGCGTACGCCAGGGCGGGCCCGGACGCCTCCGAGCAGTCGAACCCCACCACGATCTCGGCCAGCGCCTCCGGGGGCGCCGGCCGTACGACGACGACCGGCACGGCCACGTGCCCGGCGACCTGGTTGCCCACCGACCCGAGCAGCATGCCGGGGAAGCCGCCCGCGCCGTGGCTGCCGAGCACCACTTCGGCGGCGCGGGCGGCCTGGTCCCGCAGGACGCGGCCGGGACGTCCCTCGGCCAGTTCCGTCGTCACGTCGAGGCCGGGCCGCCGGTCGCGGGCTACCCGCTCGGCGTGGTCGAGGAGCTGCCGCCCGGAGGGTGCCAGCCTGTCGTAGCTGTCGGGGATGGGATAGCGCGGGACGTCGTACGGCAGGCGCTCGACGGCGTGGACCACCCGCAGGGGCAGGCCCCGCAGGCCGGCGTGGTCGGCCGCCCACTCCACCGCCCGGATCGCCCCGGCGGACCCGTCGGTGCCGACGACGACCGGATCGACGACGGGATCGACGACCGGATCACTGAACGGCTCGGTCATGGCGCGATGCCTCCTCACGGCGTCTCCTCACGGCGTCTCCTCATGGCGTCGACGGCAGCGGGACGCTCCAGCACAGGCGTGTTCCCCCCGCGGCGCGGGCCTCGGCGGCGCACGACCCGCCCAGGCTCTCGGCGCGCTCGCTCAGGTTGCGCAGGCCGCTGCGGCGTCCCCGCGCCGGGATGCCGACCCCGTCGTCCTCCACGAGCAGGGTCAGCCGGTCCTTGTCCAGGCGCACGGTGACGGTGGCGCGGGTGGCGTGGGCGTGCCGCACCACGTTGGAGATCGCCTCCCGCGCCACGGCCAGCAGGTGCTCCCCGACCGGGGCGGGCACGCGGGTGTCGAGCTGCCCGTCCATGCACAGGGCCGGCAGGAAGCCGAGGGGCCCCCGCGCGCCCTCGACCAGCTCGACGAGCCGGGCGCGCAGCCCGGGGGCGCCGGCCGGGGCCCGCAGGGCGAAGATGGTGGAGCGGATCTGCCGGATCGTGCCGTCGAGCTCGTCGATGGCGGTCCGCAGCCGCGCGGCCGCCTCCGGGTGATCCACCAGCCGCGCGGCGCCGGTCAGCGTCATCGCGACCGCGAACAGCCGCTGGATGACCACGTCGTGCAGGTCCTTGGCGATGCGGTCGCGGTCCTCCAGCAGGCCGAGCCGCTCGGCGTCCCTGCGTGCCTCGTCCAGTTCGATCGCGACGGCCGCGTGCCCGGCGAAGGAGTGGACCATGCACACCTCCGCGCGGCTGAACGGGACGCGGCCGGGCCGTCTGCCCAGCGACAGCACTCCGCGCACCGCTCCCGGGCCCCCCAACGGCACGGCGCACGCCGCTCCCGTCCCCCCGACCGCCGCGAGGAGGTCGGTGTCACCCAGGTCGGTGTCATTCAGGTCGGTGACCACGCGGGGCTCCGCGCAGACGAACGCCTGCCCGGCCAGCGAGCCCTCGACGGGCAGGCGGCGCCCCCGGGCCGGGCCGGGCACGCCGTCCGCGATCGCGACCCGCAGCGTCCGGCCGCCGTCCTCCGGCAGCAGGATCGCCACCGCGTCGGCGCCGGCCATCCGCCGGGCACGGCGGGCGATCAGCGTCAGCACCCGCGGCGTCTCGGCGCCGGACAGCAGGCTCCTCGTGATCTCCGCCGACGCCTGCAGCCAGGTCTCCCTGCGGCGGGTGTCCTCGTACAGGCGAGCGTTCTCGATCGCCACCCCGGCGGCGCTGGCGAGGGCCACGACGATCGCCTCGTCGTCCTCGTCGAACTCCCCTCCCCCGCGCTTCTCCGTCAGATAGAGGTTGCCGAACACCCGACCCCGGACCCGTACGGGCACGCCGAGGAAGCCCGCCATCGGGGGATGGCCGGGCGGGAAGCCGTACGACTCGGGATGGTCGCAGATTCGGGGCAGCCGCAGGGGCCGGGGTTCCTTGATCAGCAGCCCGAGCAGGCCCAGACCGTGGGGCCAGTGCTCGATCCCGGCGATCTCCTCCTCGCTCAGCCCCGCCGGGACGAAGCGGGCGAGGGTGTTGTCCTCCCCGATCACGCCGAGCGCGCCGTATCTGGCGTCGACCAGCGTGGCGGCGGTCTCGACGATCCGGTGCAGCACGGTCTCCAGATCGAGATCCCCGCCCACCGAGACGACCGCCTCCAGCAACGCGTGGACCCGGTCGCGCGTCGACAGGACCGCCTGCAGCCTCGTGTGCAGTTCGGCCAGCAACCCGTCCAGGTGCGTCTGCGGGATCATGGTCCGCTCCCCCGTCGGCGCCACGCATGCCCCCCAGTTGGAGTGTCGCAAACCAGGGCACTCCGGGCTCCTGTTCTTTGCGATGTCGCAACCGGCTTCTTACGCTCCGTATGCGCCCACCCGCCACCGGCCACGGACATACTCGGATAGAGCCGAATCGGACGCGGGGGTGCGCCATGAGTGAGCCGCGTGACGGCGTCATCCGGGTCGCCTGGCACGGAGCCGACCGGTTCGACGTCCGGATCCGGCGCCACGTGGTCCGCGCCGACCAGCCCGCGGACGTCGGCGGGAGCGACACCGGCCCCACTCCGGCCGAGCTGTTCGTGGGCAGCGTGGCCGCGGGTGTCGCCTGCTGCGCCGAACGCTACCTGCGCCAGCGCCAGCTGCCCGCCGGGGTGGGCGTGACCGCGCGCTACGGCCTGGGCGTCTGCCCCGGGCGGATCGACTCGATCGAGCTGTCGGTGGAGGCTCCCGGCCTGCCCGCGGGGCTGCGTGCCTCGCTCCTGTCGGTCCTGGAGCACTGCGCCGTGTGCACCACGCTGCGGGTGCCGCCGCGGGTCACGTTCGAGGTCCGCCAGGCCGTTCCCGAGACAGCCGTTCCCGCAGTTCATCGGCCGTACGGCGGACCGCGGCCAGGACCGGCGCGGTCATCGGGGCCCCAGGGGTGAAGTCGCCGCCCTCGATGCCGGCGACGACCAGCTCGTCCGGCAGGCGACCGAGGGCGCGTCCCAGCTCGACGGCGTCGGCCAGTCCGAGAGAGTGAGACCCGGCCCGCACAGGCGGGTGCACGGGCATCTGCAGGGGCATGTGTACGGTGCCGGGCGGAGCACCGGAGGAGACCGCGTCGACCACGATCGCGAGCGCCGCGCCCGACCACGCCTCGATCAGCGCCGCCGGGTCTCCGGAGTTCTCCACCACCGCGACGGACGACGGCAGCGTGCCCCTCAGCAGCCGGGCGACCTCCAGGCCCGCCGCGTCGTCGCCGCGCAGATCGCTCCCGAGGCCGATGACCACGCTTTCACCCACGGTTCACCCGGAAGTCGAGGAAGTGGGCCGAGCAGGAGATGCAGGGGTCGTGGTTGCGTATCGCCTTCTCGCAGAGACCGGCCAGTTCGTCCTCGGGCAGGGTGAGGCGCGGGGCCAGCAGGTCGCGCAGGTCCGCCTCGATGCGCGCCTGGTTCTGCGCGGTGGGCGGCACGATGTCGGCCTCGGCGACCAGTCCGCCGTCGTCGAGCCGGTAGCGGTGGTAGAGCGTGCCGCGCGGGGCCTCCGACGCGCCGTGGCCGACGCCCGGCCGGGGCTCGACCGGCACGCACGGGCGCTCCGGCTCGGCGTACCCGTCGAGGAGGCGCAGCGCCTCGTCGCACGCGTGCAGGATCTCCACGGCCCGCACCACGATGCCGCGGTAGGGGTTGCGGCAGACGCGGCCGAGTCCTGCGGCGGCGGCCGCCTCCCGGGCGAGCGGGGACAGCCGCGCCGAGTTGAGCGCGTAGCGGGCCAGGGGGCCGGTGAGGTAGCCGGTCGCGCCGTCGAGCCGGGCGTGCAGCGCCGTGGAGTGCGGCACCTGTTCCTCGATCACGTGGTCCGGCCACCGCGCCACCTCGAAGCCGGAGACCGGGCCGTATCCGTCGCCGGTGACGACCGTGCCGGACAGGATGGCGTACTCGCCGGGGTGGCGCAGCGCGAGGAACCGGTAGTCGTGCTCGACGTCGGGGAAGTCGAACCCGGCGACCCAGGCGACGGTGGCGAGGGCGTGGTCGCGGGCGCGGCGCAGACGCTCGGCAGCGGGGGCGAGCTCGCGCCGGGCGGGCACCCGATAGAAGCCGCCCACTTTGACGTTGACGGGGTGGATGGGCCGCCCGCCGATCGCGGTGATCAGCTCGTTGCCCGCCTTCTTCAGTTCGAGCCCGCGCTCCACCAGGTCGCGGCGGTCGGCGGCCATCGCGACGCCGCTGTCGTAGCCGAGGAAGTCGGGCGCGTGCAGCAGGTAGACGTGCAGCGCGTGCGACTCGATCCACTCGCCGTAGTACAGCAGCAGCCGCAGGTCGCGCAGCGGCCCGGTGACCTCGGCCCCGCAGGCCGCCTCGATCGCCTGGCAGGCGCTCATCTGGTACGCGACGGGACAGATGCCGCAGATGCGGGCGGTGATGTCGGGCGGCTCGGTGTGGCCCCGGCCCCGCAGCATCGCCTCGAAGAACCGGGGCGGCTCGTAGATCCGCAGCTCCAGGCCGGTGATCCGGCCGTCGCGGGCGTGCACCACCAGCGCGCCCTCGCCCTCGACCCGGGTCAGCGCCCCGATCCGCACCGTCTTGTGCGTCACTCCTCCTCCCCGGACTCCTGCGCCTCCTCCGCCGCCCTCCGGAACGGCTCGGTGGTGGCGTGGTAGGTCCGATAGATCCGCACCAGCTCGGGGGTGCTCATCCCGAGGCCGCGCATCCAGTGGTTCAGCGAGGCGTGATTGGGGCTCTCCATCGGCCCGAAGCAGCCGTAGCAGCCCCGGTTGAACGTCGGGCACAGCGCCCCGCAGCCCGCCTGGGTGACCGGCCCCAGGCAGGGGGTGCCGTGCGCGACCATCACGCAGGCGTTGCCCCTGGCCTTGCACTCCACGCACACGCTGTGCGCGGGCACGACCGGCCGCCGCCCGGCGAGGAACGCCGAGATCACTTCGAGCAGCTGGTGCCTGTCCGGCGGGCAGCCGCGCAGCTCGAAGTCGACCGGCACGTGTGCGGCGACGGGGGTCGAGCGGTCCAGGGTGGCGATGTAGTCGGGCCGGGCGTAGACGACCGCGGCGAACTCCTTGACGTCGGCGAAGTCGCGCAGCGCCTGGATGCCCCCGGCGGTGGCGCACGCGCCGATCGTGACCAGGCGCTTCGACACGCGCCGCACGTGCCTGATCCGCTCCAGGTCCTCGGGCGTGGTGATCGACCCCTCCACGAGCGACAGGTCGTACGGGCCGGGCCCGGGGGCGCTGGACGCCTCCAGGAAGTAGGCGATCTCCACCCGGGCCGCCACGGAGAGCAGCTCGTCCTCACAGTCGAGGAACGTGAGCTGGCACCCGTCGCACGAGGCGAACTTCCACACGGCCAGCCGAGGCGCCCTGTCCACCACCGCGCCCCCCCTCACAGCTCCGGGACGGCGAGCATCGGCGCCACGCGGTCGTACCGCAGCACCGGCCCGTCCTCGCAGACGAACAGCGGGCCGAACTGGCAGTGGCCGCAGCGGGCCACCGCGCACTTCATGTTCCGCTCCAGCGACAGCTCCACCCGGCCGGGGGCGACGCCGCGCCGTACCAGCTCCGCCGCCGTGTCCCGCATCATGGCCTCGGGCCCGCACACGAAGGCGTACGTGCGGCGCGGCTCGAAGACGATCCGGTCGATCAGCCGGGTGACCAGCCCGACCGGCCCGCGCCAGGCGTGGTCGGGGTGGTCCACGATCACCCTGACGTCGGCGCCCTGCCGGGTCCAGCGGGCCAGGTCCCCCGGATACAGGAGCAAGTCGGGAGCCCGGCTGCCGACGATCACACTGATCCGGCCGCACCGGTCCCCCAGCAGCGCCCGCACGAGCGGCCGCAGCGGGGCCAGGCCCAGCCCGCCCGCGGCCACCACCACGTCGAGGCCCGCCGCCGCGCGCAACCCCCAGCCCTGGCCGTACGGCCCGCGCACGCCGACGACGTCGCCGGGCCGCTTGCCGCACAGGGCGGCGCTCACCGCGCCCACGGCCCTGATCGTCTGCGTGTAACCGCCGGAGCGGGCCCGCCCGCTGATCGAGACCGCGATCTCCCCCACGCCGGGGGCGTACAGCATGGTGAACTGGCCGGGGTGGAACGGCGGGCACTCTCCGCGCAGCGGCTCCAGCGTGAGGGTCACGGTGTCGACCCGGTCGGGACGGCGGGACCGCACGCGGTAGAGCGCCGGCGTCATCGGGTGCGGGCCCCCGATCATGGCAGGTTCGCCAGCTCCTCGGTGACGTCGATGCCGACGGGACACCAGGTGATGCAGCGCCCGCAGCCGACGCAGCCGGACATGCCGAACTGGTCGATCCAGGTCGAGAACTTGTGGGTGAGCCACTGACGGTAGCGGCCGGCGTTCGAGCCGCGCACGGGTGTCCCGTTGACCTCGGAGAAGTCCAGCGTGAAGCAGGAGTCCCAGCGCTCGATCCGCTCGGCCGTGCCGTCGGTGAACGACGTGGCGTCCTCGACCGTGGTGCAGAAGCAGGTGGGGCAGACCATCGTGCAGTTGGTGCAGGTGAGGCAGCGCGCGCCGACCTGCGTCCAGCGCGGCGAGTCGTGCGCCGACAGCCGTTCCTGGATGCCCTCGGTCTCCACGTGGCGGCCCATGTGCTCGGCTGCGTCGCGGGACACCTCGGCGGAGGCCGCCAGGTCTTCGGCCGAGGCGGGCCGGCGCGGCAGCGCCGCGACGATCTGCTCGCCCCTCTCGCTGCCGGTCTCCACCACGAACCGATGCGGCGCGGCCAGCTCGGTGAGGGCGAGGTCGAAGCCGGTGGTGGCCCGGGGGCCTGTGTGCATGGAGACGCAGAAGCACGTACCGCCGGGCACGGCGCAGTTGACCGCGACCAGCAGCAGGGCCCGCCGCCGCCGCAGGTAGGCCGGATCGGGGTGCCTGCCACCGAGGAAGACCCGGTCCTGCACGGCGATCGCGGCCAGGTCGCAGGCCCGCACGCCGAGCAGGGCGACCCGCGGGGCGTCCTCCTCCGCCTCCTCGATCTGTTCGCCGCGCATCCGGAACAGCGTCTGCCGGGGCGGCTGGGTGTAGCTCTTGGCGGAGTCGGGGCTCGCCGCGAAGGAGAAGACCATCTCGCCGGCGCCTTCGGCCAGGCGGTAGCGCCCGGGCTCCTGGACGTCGGTCCAGCCCCTGGCGAGCCGGTCGGCCGACGCGATCTCCTCGAAGCGGATGACGCGCTCGCGCACCACCGGGCCCACGACGGCGTAACCCCGGGACCGCAGCTCGTCGACCAGGGGTTCGAGAGAATCGATCACAACGGCGTCCACGGCGTCCCCCTCCGCCCGTTCGCCCCTCCCCGCTTACAGTACGGCCGCCCGCGGGCCGATCAGCAGGGACGAAAGTCCCACAGGGGAGGATTCAGGGGAAAACTCAGCGGAGCCGGCCGACGCCGCCGAGGACGTAGCCGCCCTTGCTGTGCTCGATGAAGTCGCTGTCGTTGCGCCAGTCGGCCACGTCGACCAGCCCCGGCTCGACCAGCTCGAATCCCGTGAAGAACCGGGCGATGTGCTCGGGCGTGCGGTCGCGCAGCGCGGCCGTGGACTTCTCGTACACCGCTCGGGTCTCGGTGATCGTGTCCTCGCTCAGGCGGCCCTGGGTGCCGTGGGAGATGACGAGGTAGCTGCCGGGGGCCATGCGCTCGCGGAAGTAGGAGACCACGCGCTCGGCGGCGTCGTCGTCCACGAAGTGCAGCACGGCGACGAACAGCACGGCCACCGGCTTGCTGAAGTCGATCAGCTCCTTGGTGATCGGGCTTTCGACGATCGTGTCCGGGTCGCGCATGTCGGCGTGCACCACGCCCGTACGGCCGCCGCCGGTGAGCAGCGCCCGGCCGTGCGCGGCGACGATGGGGTCGTTGTCGACGTAGACGACGGTCGCCTCGGGATCGACCTCGTGGGCGACCTCGTGGACGTTGCCCTGCGTGGGGATACCGGTGCCGAGGTCGAGGAACTGCCGGATGCCCGACTCGCTGAGGAAGCGGACGGCGCGGCCGAGGAACTCCCGGTTCTGCCTGATCACCAGGCGGCCGTCGGAGCCGACCAGTTCGAGCAGTTTCTCGGCGGCGGCCCTGTCGACCGCGAAGTTGTCCTTGCCGCCCAGCCACCAGTCGTAGATCCGCGCCACACTCGGCGTGGAGAAGTCGATGGCCTTCAGCGCTTCCTCGTCCCGGCTCACGCGCGATCCTCTCGTCTCCCTTTTCGTGAACGATCTTAGGGGCATGAAACTTTCACCCACATGCCGGGACTACGGACCGCGCCCGGCCCGGGCCCATGACATCCGTCCGCGGCCATGGTGACATTCCTGAGGCGACGTTCACCGAATCGGCAGAGGAGAGGGAATGGCACGGCTCTTTTTTTCGGGCAGGTATGAAACCGGTTTCAGACGCGGGCGGGCCATCGTGATCGCCGCGGCCGCGCTGGCCGGCACCGCGGCGATCGCCGCGCCCGCGAACGCGGCCTCGGCGTCCTGCGCGGTCGTCTTCGACACCGGCTCGCACTACGTGACGGGGTTCACGGTGCCCGGACGCGTGGTCAACACCGGCACGACCGCCTTCACCGGCTGGCGGATCTCCTGGACGTTCACCGGCGACGAGAAGCTCTTCTCGCTGCTGACCACCAAGTGGACCCAGACCGGGCAGAGCGTCACCGCCGGCAACGTGTCCTGGAACGGCACCGTCAATCCGGGAGGCGCCGTCACGATCACCGCGGTCGGCAGCTCGACGAACGGCGTGTTCGGGGTGACCGGCCTGACCTGCACACCCCTGTAGCCGGCGACTGTAACCGGCGACCCGTCACGCCCGGGCGACGGCGGCCCGGTAGTCGCCGGCGATGCGGGCCGCGACGGCCAGCAGCGGATCGACCAGGCGGGGCAGCTCGCGCACCCGCCTGGAGGAGACGACGATGCCGACGGCCGCGACGGGCCGGTCCCCGACCAGCACCGGCGCGGCCGCCGAGCAGGAGCCGAGCGTCATCTCCTCGTGCGTCGTCGCGTACCCCTGGGCGCGCACCTGGGCCAGCTCGCGGGCCAGCCGGCCCGGCTCGGTGATGGTGTGCGGGGTCGGCCGCTCCAGCGGCCGGGACAGATAGGAGCCGACGAACCAGCCCGGCTCGAAGGCCAGCAGCGCCTTTCCGACGCCGGTCGGGTGCATGGGCAGGCGCGAGCCGGTCCGCGACACGATCGGCACGGCCCGCTTGCCGTACACCTTGTCCACGTAGAGCACCTCGACCCCGTCGCGCACCGCCAGGTGGACGTTCTCCCCGGTGCCGCCGAACAGCTCCTGCAGCCAGGGGTGCGCCACCTCCTGCAGCGGGTCGGGGGCGAGCTGTCCCAGCTCCCACAGGCGGCGGCCGATCTGGTAGCGCCCGTCGGCGCCGCGGCGCAGGGCGCGCCACTCCTCCAGCTCCGCGACGAGCCGGTGGACGGTGCTCAGCGCCATGCCGGTCCGTCCGGCGATCTCCGTGAGCGTGAGCCGCGAGTGGTGGGCGTCGAAGGCGCCGAGGATGTCCAGCACCCGGGAGGTCACGGAACGCCCCAGGTCGCGTGCGCCGCCGGCCATGTGACCCCTTCTTCCACTCAGTAGAAGCAAAGCCTACGCGGGACGGCGGATGCTCCCGATGCTTGACCCATGCGAACTCAGGTCGGGATCATCGGGGCCGGACCGGCCGGCCTGCTGCTCTCCCATCTGCTCCATCTGCGCGGGATCGAGTCCGTGGTGCTCGAACGCCGCAGCAGGGAGTACGTAGAGCGGCGGGTGCGGGCGGGGGTGCTCGAACAGGGCACGGTGGACACACTCGTCGAGGCGGGCGTGGGCGAGCGAATGCAGCGGGAGGGCCTGCCGCACCACGGCATCGAGCTGCGGTACGGCGGAGCGGGCCACCGCATCGCCTTCGAGCGACTGGTGCCCGGCCGCTGCATAACCGTGTACGGCCAGCAGGAGGTCGTCAAGGACCTGATCGCGGCACGGCTGGCGGCCGGGGGCGACGTCCGCTTCGAGGTGAACGACGTGGCGGTGCACGACGCGGCGACCGACCGGCCGTACCTCACCTTCACCGAGGCGGACGGCACGGAGGGGCGGCTGGACTGCGACGTGATCGCGGGGTGCGACGGCTTCCACGGCGTGTCCCGGCCCTCGATTCCCGAGGGCGTGCTGACCGAGTATCGCCGCGACTACCCCTTCGCCTGGCTCGGCATCCTCGCGAAAGTGAAGCCGTCGTCGGAAGAGCTGATCTACGCGCGGACCGAGCGCGGCTTCGCGCTGCACAGCATGCGCTCCCCGGAGATCAGCCGGTTCTACCTCCAGGTGGCGCCCGACGAGGATCTCGCCGCCTGGCCCGACGAGCGGATCTGGGCCGAGCTGCGGGCCCGGCTGGAGACCGTGCCCGGCTTCACCCTCGCGACCGGCGACATCGTCGAAAGAGGGATCACGCCGATGCGCGGCTTCGTGGCCGAGCCCATGCAGTACGGCAGGCTGTTCCTGGCCGGGGACGCGGCCCACATCGTGCCGCCGACCGGCGCGAAGGGGCTCAACCTGGCGGTGGCCGACGTGCGGGTGCTGACCGAGGCGCTGGCGCGCTTGTTCGCCGACGGCTCGACGGAGGCGCTGGACGGCTACTCGCGGGCCTGCCTGCCCCGGGTGTGGCGGGCCCAGCACTTCTCGTGGTGGATGACGACGCTGCTGCACACCTTCGAGTCCGACGACGCCTACGCCCGGCGGCTGCAGACCTCCTACCTCGACTACGTGACGTCCTCGGAGGCGGCAGGGACGACGCTGGCGGAGAACTACGTGGGCCTGCCCTACCAGGAGGAGACATCGTGACGCACCCGCCCTACCTGCACCCGGACTACGCCAGCACGGTCCTGCGGGCGCCGTCCCGGCCGCCGTTGGAGATGAAGGAGGATCCGGAGGCCGCCGAGCTGACCGGCCCGGTCTTCGGCCGCGACGAGGTGGACCCGCTCGACGCCGACCTGACCGCCGGCCACGCGGGCGAGCCGCTCGGCGAGCGCATCATCGTCACCGGGCGGATCCTCGACGCGTCGGGCCGGCCGGTGCCGGACACGCTGGTGGAGATCTGGCAGGCGAACTCCGCCGGCCGGTACGCCCACCAGCGCGACCAGCACCCGGCGCCGCTCGACCCCAACTTCACCGGCGCGGGCCGGTGCCTGACCGACGACGAGGGCCGCTACCGGTTCGTGACGATCAAGCCGGGGGCATATCCCTGGCGCAACCACCCGAACGCCTGGCGGCCCGCGCACATCCACTTCTCGATCTTCGGCACGGCGTTCACCCAGCGCCTGGTGACGCAGATGTACTTCCCCGGCGACCCGCTGTTCGCCTTCGACCCGATCTTCCGGTCCATCCCCGATCCGGCCGCCCGCGAGCGGCTCGTCTCCACGTTCGACCTGGAGATCACCGAGCCGGAGTGGGCGCTCGGCTACCGGTGGGACGTGGTGCTCGGCCGTACCCCGATGGAGGACGCGTGACCACCCCTTCGCAGACCGTCGGCCCGTTCTTCGGGTTCGCCCTGCCGTACGCGGCCGACTGGGAGCTCGTCCCCGAGGGCCATCCGGGAGCCGTGACGATCACCGGCCGGGTGTTCGACGGGGCCGGCGAGCCGGTGCCCGACGCCCTGCTGGAGCTGTGGACCGGGGAACCCGGCGATCGGGGCGCCCTGGGCCGCGGCGGGACCGGGATCTCCGGGGGCACTGGGGTCTCCGGCTTCGGGCGATGCGGCACCGCGCCCGACGGCTCCTACCGGTTCCGGCTCGCGCCGCCGTCCCGGCCCTACGCCGCGCTGCTGGTCTTCGCGCGGGGCCTGCTCAAGCCGGTCCGGACCCGCGTCTACCTCGCCGACACGCCCGACCCGCTGCTCGACTCCCTCGACCCGGCCCGCCGCGCCACGTTGCTCGCCCACGCCGAGGGGCAGGACGTCTACCGGTTCGACGTACGGCTGCAGGGCGAGCAGGAGACGGTCTTCCTTGAGTTCTGACGGAGGTGCTGATCGCGGGCTGTTGTCCCCCGTGTGGGCGGGCACGGAGGTGGCGGCGGTCACGGCCGACGACGCCTGGCTGCGGGCGATGCTGGAGGCGGAGGTCTGCCTCGCGCGGGCGCAGGCCCGCCTCGGCGTCGTCCCTGAGCGGGCCGCCGCCGCGATCGCCGAGGCGGCCGGGGCCTTGAGGGGGGAGGACCGCTACGACGCCGCCGGCCTCGCCCGCCGCGCCAGGGACGCGGGCAACCCCGTCGTGCCGCTGGTCGAGGATCTGCGGGCCGCCGCAGGCGAGGCGGGATCCTGGGTGCATCACGGCGCCACCAGTCAGGACATCCTCGACACGGCGGCGATGCTGGTGGCCGCGCGGGCCCGCGAGACGATCCTGCACGACCTCGACCGGGTGCTCGCCGCGCTGGCCCGGCTGGCCGGCGAGCACCGGGACACCCCGATGGCGGGCCGCACGCTCGGGCAGCAGGCGGTGCCCACCACGTTCGGGCTGAAGGCCGCCGGGTGGCTGGCCGGCTGCCGGGACGCGCGCGACCGCCTGGCGGCGGTGCGGCTGCCGGTCCAGCTCGGCGGCGCGGCCGGCACCATGGCCGGATACGGCGAGCGGGCCCTCGACCTGCTGCCGCTGTTCGCGGCCGAGACCGGGCTGGCCGAGCCGGTGCTGCCCTGGCACGCGCTGCGCACGCCCGTGACCGACCTGGCCTGCGCGCTCGCCGCCGTGACAGGCGCGCTGGGCAAGCTCGCCACCGACGTGATCCTGCTGGCGCAGAGCGAGGTGGGCGAGGTCGCCGAGCCCGCCGCGCCAGGCCGGGGCGGCTCGTCGGCGATGGCGCACAAGCGCAACCCGGTGCTCGCCACGATGATCAGGTCGGCGGCGCTGCAGGCGCCCGCGCTCGCGCAGATCCTGCTCGCCTCGCGGGTCGCCGAGCACGAGCGGCCCGCGGGGAGCTGGCACGCCGAGTGGCAGCCGCTGCGCGAGTGCCTGCGCCTGGCCGGCGGCGCGGCCGAGACGGCCGCCGAGCTGGCCGAGGGGCTGGAAGTGTTCCCCGAGCGCATGCGGCACAATCTCGATCATCTGCTCGCCGTGCTGGCCGAGCATGGGGAGGACCCGGGCATCGGGGCGGCGCCCGCCCTCGTCGACCGAGCTCTGCAGCACCACCAGGGAAAGGCACCATGATCCTGCACCATCGTCTCGACGGGCCGCCGGACGCCCCGGTCGTCGTGCTCGGGCCCTCGCTGGGCACGACGCTCGACCTGTGGGAGCCGCAGCTTCCCGCGCTCACCCGCACCTGGCGGGTGCTCCGCTACGACCTGCCCGGCCACGGCGGGTCGCCGTCCGCATCCGGCTTCACGGTGGACGACCTCGCCGCCGGGGTGCTGGCCCTGCTCGACCGGCACGGCCTGGACGCGGTCGCGTACGGCGGGGTGTCGCTGGGCGGGGCCGTCGGGACCACGCTGGCGCTGCGCGCGCAGGACCGGGTCGCGAGCCTGGCCCTGTGCTGCACCTCGGCCCGCTTCGGCACGGCGGAGAGCTGGCGCGAACGTGCCGCTCTGGTCCGCGCGGAGGGCACGAAACCCCTGACCGAGGCGACGAGGAGACGGTGGTTCACGGCGGGCTTCCCCGACGCCGAGCGCTACCTGGACATGCTCCGCGACGCCGACCCCGAGGGGTACGCCTCGTGCTGCGAGGCCCTGGCGGTCTTCGACGTCCGCGACCGGCTCGGCGAGGTCCGCGCGCCCGCTCTGGTGATCGCCGGAGCAGAGGACCCGGCGACCCCGCCCTCGGACGCCGAGGTCCTGGCCCGGGGCATCCCGGACGCCGAGCTGCTGGTCGTGCCGGGGGCCGCCCACCTGGCCACCGCCGAACGCCCGGACGTCGTGAACGAGGCGGTCACGCGGCATCTGACCACCCGCTGGAGGACGGCATGAGCCACGAGGACGGCATGCGGGTGCGCCGCGAGGTGCTGGGCGACGCGCACGTGGACCGGGCGCAGGCGCGGACCACCGAGTTCACCGCGGACTTCCAGGACCTGATCACCCGGTACGCCTGGGGGGAGATCTGGACCCGGCCGGGGCTGGACCGCCGCACCCGCAGCTGCATCACGCTCACCGCCCTGGTGGCGCGCGGGCATCTGGAGGAACTGGCCATGCACGTGCGGGCCGCGCGGCGCAACGGGCTCACGATCGACGAGATCAAGGAGGTGCTGCTGCAGACCGCGATCTACTGCGGGGTGCCCGCCGCCAACGCCGCGTTCGCCGTCGCCCAGCGGGTGCTGGCGGAGGACCCGGGCGAGGACGCCGCATGACGTTCCTCGTGGTCGGCGAGAGCCTGGTCGACCTGATCGGCACGCCGGGATCGTGGACCTTCACCGCCGTGCCGGGCGGCAGCCCGCTCAACGTCGCGGTGGCGCTGGCCGCGCTGGGCAGGCCCGTACGGTTCGCCGGGGAGACCGGGGACGACTTCTTCGGCTGCCTGCTGCGCGACCACCTGACCCGCCACGGGATCGGGACCGGCGACCTCGCCCCGGCGGCGGCGACCGGCCTGGCCTTCGCCCGGGTCGGCGCGGACGGCTCGGCCTCCTACGACTTCCGTTTCGACTGGCGCTTCTGCGCCCCGGTCGCGCTCGACGGGGTGACCTGCCTGCACACCGGCTCCCTGGCCGTGCTCGCAGGACCGGGCGCCGCGCACGTGCGGGACGTGATGCGGGCCGCCGCCGAGGCGGGCATCACGGTGTCCTACGACCCGAACATCCGGCCGTCCCTCATCGGCGACCGGGCGCGCGCCCTGGCCCACGTCGAGGAGTGCGTACGGCTCGCGCGCCTGGTCAAGGTGAGCGCCGAGGACCTCGACTGGCTCTACCCGAGCGAGCCCTTCCTCGACGTGGCGCGGCGATGGGCCGGCCTGGGCCCGGGTCTCGTGGTGGTCACCCGGGGCGGCGACGGCGCCGCGGCGGTGCTGGACGACGAGGTGATCACCTGCCCGGCCCCGGCGGTCGAGGTGGTGGACACGGTCGGCGCGGGCGACACCTTCACCGCCGCCTACCTCGACGCGCTCGACGGCGCCCGTCTGAGCGCCGATCGCGTGGCGGAGGCGCTGCGGCGCGGCTGCGCCGCGGCCGCGATCGTCTGCACCCGCGCCGGCGCGGTCCCGCCGACCCGGGAGGAGGTGAAGTCCTTCTCCCTGGGTACGGGTGCCTCACGAGCCGAGGAGGGACCTGAATGATCGAAATCATCCCAGTCGAGACCCCCTCCCTGGGCGACCGCAGCTACCTCGTCGCCGACGGGGAGGTCGCCTTCGTGGTGGACCCGCAGCGGGACATCGACCGGGTGCTCCGCCTGGCCGAGCGGCGCGGTGTCGAGATCCGCCACGTCTTCGAGACCCACGTGCACAACGACTACGTGACCGGCGGGCCCGCCCTGGCCTCGGCCACCGGCGCGGACTACCACGTCAACGCGGCCGACCCCGTGGCGTTCGACCGGAGCCCGGTCGAGGACGGGGACGTGGTCGAGGCCGGCCCGCGAACGCGCCTGCGCGCCGTCGCCACCCCCGGCCACACCTTCACCCACCTGTCGTACGTGCTGGAGTCCCCGGACCGGCCGCCCGCCGTCTTCACCGGAGGCTCGCTGCTGCACGGCACGACCGGGCGGCCCGACCTGCTCGGCCCCGAGCACACCGGCACGCTGGTGCGCGCCCAGTACGCCTCGGCGCACCGGCTGGCCCGCGAACTTCCCGCCGAGACCGGCGTCTTCCCCACCCACGGGTTCGGCAGCTTCTGCTCGGCCACCCAGTCGGAGGTCACCGAGTCGACGATCGGCAGGGAGCGGCGGGTCAACCCGGTCCTGACCCGGGGCGAGGACGAGTACGTGGAGTCGCTGCTGGCGGGCCTGGACGTCTACCCGGCGTACTACGCCCACATGGCCCCGCTCAACCAGGCCGGGCCGGACGCGCCCGACCTGTCCGCGCCGCGCCACGCGGACGCCGCCGAGCTGCGCCGCCGCCTCCGGGCGGGCGAGTGGGTGGTGGACCTGCGGTCCCGTACGGCGTTCGCGGAGGGTTACCTGGCGGGGACGCTCAACTTCGGGCTGGACGGGAACCTCGCCGTCTATCTGGGCTGGCTGATTCCCTGGAGCTCGTCGGGAACACCGCGAACGCCCGTGACCCTGCTCGGCGAGACGCCCGGGGACATCGCGCGGGCCCAGCGCGAGCTGGCGCGGATCGGCATCGACCGCCCGGCCGCGGCCGCCACCGGAGGGCCCGCCGAATGGACCGGCGACGACAAGCCCGCGTCCATGCCGACGGCGACGTTCGCCGACCTGGCCGCCGTGCGCCGCCGCCGCCCGATCGTGGTCCTCGACGTGCGCCGCGAGGTGGAGTGGCGCGAGTCGCACGTCCCCGGCGCGATCCACATCCCGCTGCACGAGCTGCCCGCGCGGCTGGACGAGGTGCCCGGCGGCGAGGTGTGGACGCACTGCGCGAGCGGCTACCGGGCGTCCATCGCCGCCTCGATCCTGGCCGCCGCCGGGCGGGACGTGGTGGCCGTGCACGACGAGTACGACGCCCGGGCCGCCGCCGCGTGAATCACCCCAGCGCGAGCACCGCGATGACCGTGCGGGCGGCCTGCCCGCCCTCCTCCTCGGCGATCGCCAGGGCGGTCGCGACGTCCAGGTCGTCCAGCAGCGCGCGCACCGCCGCCCGCTCCCCCGCCGCCGAGGCCGCGGGCCGCCCGGCCGCGGTTCGGTAGGCAGCACGGTGCAACCGCTCCAGCCGGGCCGCGGCCTCCTCCAGGCCGCCGGGGTGGTAGTCCCAGTCGGCCGCCCACGGGTGGTCGAGCAGCAGCAGGCGCACGGCGCCGACCGGGTGGTGCCGCAGCAGGTCGGTGGTGAAGACGAGGTTGCCCGCCGACTTGGCCATCTTGGCGCCGTCCACGCGGACCACCCCCACATGCAGCCAGGCGCGGGCGAACGGCCGCACCCCGGTCACCGCCTCGGCCATCGCGGCCTCGTAGGCGTGGTGCGGGAAACGCAGATCGGCGCCGCCCGCGTGCAGGTCGAGGGCCGGCCCGTACGTCGTCATCGCCATGGCGGCGCACTCGGCGTGCCAGCCCGGCCGTCCCTCGCCCCACTCGCTCGGCCAGCCCGGCTCTCCCTTCGCCGACGGCCGCCAGATCGCGACGTCCGCCGGGTCGTCCCTGCGCGGGTCGGCCCCGCCGGAAACGGGGTCGTCTCCGAACTCGGCCAGCAGGCGGGCCGCCTCCTCGGCGTCGATCCCCGCCCGCTCGCGCACGCCCGAGCCCCGGAAGTACACCGCGCCGTCCCGCTCGTACGCGTGGCCCAGCTCCAGCAGGGCGCGGGCGAGCGCGACGACCTGCGGCACATAGGTGTGCGCCCGCGGCTCGTACGTCACCGGGTGCACGTGCAACGCGGCCATGTCCCGGTCGAAGTAGAACTGCTGCACGGCGGCGAAGCTGTCGTAGGGGCTGCCGGCCCGGCGCGCCGCCGAGGTCAGCACGTCGTCCACGTCGGTGACGTTGCGGCACACCTCGACGGGCACGCCGGCGTGCCGCAGCACCCGCGCCGCCACGTCGGCCCACACGAACGTCCTGGCGTGGCCGAGATGGGTCGTGTCGTAGGGCGTGATCCCGCACACGTACATCCGGGCGCGGCCCACCACGGGCAGCGGCCGCCGGCCGATCGTCAGCATGTAACCCCCTTCATCCCGGGCGGAGGAACTCCCGCAGCCGATCCAGTGGCCACGTGTTGACTACCCGGTCGGGGGTGAGCCAGCCGCGCTGCGCGGTGCCGACGCCGTATCGCATGACGTCGAGGTGCGGCACGGCGTGCGCGTCGCTGTCGATCGAGAACAGCACGCCCCGGTCGGCGGCCCGCCGGACGAGGCCCGAGGGCAGGTCGAGCCGGTCGGGGAAGGAGTCGATCTCGAGCGCCGTCCCGGTGCGGACGCAGGCGTCGAACACCCTCGGCCAGTCGGCGTCCACCGGCTCCCGCCTGCCGATCACCCGCGCCGTCGGATGGCCGATGATCTTCACGTACGGGTTCTCGCAGGCCCGGATCAGCCGCCGGGTCATCTCTTCCGGCGACTGGGTGAAGTGCGAGTGCACCGAGGCCACGCACAGGTCGAACCCGGCCAGGAACTCCGGCGGCCAGTCGACCTCGCCCTCCGGGTCGATGTTGAGCTCGCATCCGTGCAGCAGCGTCATGCCGGGGTGCACGGCGCCGAGGCGGCGCAGCCGCTCGCGCTGGTCCAGCGCCTTCTCGTCGGTCATCCGCTGCATGTAGAGGTTGGGCGCGTGGTCGGTCACCGCGTAGTAGCCGTAGCCGCGCGCCGCGGCCGCCTCGACCATCTCCTCCAGCGGCGCGAGCCCGTCGGTCAGGTCGGTGTGGGTGTGCAGGTCGCCGCGGATGTCGGCCAGGGTCACCACCCGGGGCAGCCCCTCGCCCAGCGCGGCCTCGATCTCCCCGGTGTCCTCGCGCAGCGTCGGCTCGATCCACGGCAGGCCGAGCATGCCGTACACCTCCGCCTCGTCCGCCGAGGTGATCTTCTCGCCGGTCGCCACGTCGAACACGCCGTACTCCGACAGCTTCAGCTTCCGGTGCACGGCGATCTCCCGGGTGCGGATGTTGTGCGCCTTCGACCCGGTGAAGTACTGCAGCGCGGCCCCCCAAGAGTCCCTCGGCACCACCCGCAGGTCGACCTGAAGCCCCGCGGCCGTGCGGACCGAGCTCTTCGTCTCGCCGTGCGCGATCACCTCGGTGACGTACGGCAGCGTGGTGAAGGCCGCCATCAGAGCGGCCGAGTCGTCGGCCGTGGCCAGGACGTCGACGTCGCCGATCGTGTCCTTCATCCGCCGCAGCGACCCGGCGTACGCGCACCGCTCGCAGCCCGGCACGGCCGAGAGCGCGGGCACGACCTCCTCGGCGACCGCCATCGCGATCCCGATGTGCACCCGGCTGCCGGTCTTGCGCATCACCTCGATGCCGTGGAGCAGGTTCTCCTCGGTCTTCGCCCCGAACCCGTGCAGCCCCTCCAGGACCCCGGCACGGATGGCGTCCTCCAGCTTCTCGATCGAGTCGACGCCCCGCTCGTGATACAGGACCATGGCCTTCTTCGGCCCGAGCGTGGGGATCGTGGTCAGCAGGCGCACCCCGGCGGGGATCTTCGTCCGCAGCTCCTCCAGCTGGTGGATCGACCCGGTCCGCAGGTATTCGTCGATCTTCGCGGCGATCGAGGCGCCGACGTTCGGGATCGCCCGCAGGGCCGTCACGTCCATGCCGTCGATCTCCTGGCCGTACCCGCCGACCGACCGGGCCGCCTTCTCGTAGACCCGCACCTTGAACGCGTCGCCCCCGGTGATCGCGATCAGGTCGGCGTACTCCTGCAGCAGCCCGGCGACCTCCTCGTTGCAGCGTCTCATCTCACCTCGCACCCCCACGCCAGGTTGCGACGCGCCCCGGGACCCTCTCCAGGTGCCGAGGTCCCGGTTCGGTGTGACCGAAGACCCTGCACGTGGGCGGGCGACGACGGGTCCTTGAAGGTGCGGGCCCAGCACCTGATGCTGGTCGGAGAGGCGCACTAGCTCTGGGCCATTCGTACTGCCGGGAAGGCGACATCCCACCCTGCCCGCTCCGGCCGGAAGCCGACCATAATGGCGGCCATGGCGGAGGCGGCGGCGCGGATGGGGGCGGACGAGTGCGAGCCCGGGGCTGCCCGGCCGGGCCGTTTCCGGCCGCGGCTCCCCACACGGCTGCCGGTCCGGTTGCTCGTCCCCGCGCTCGGGCTGACCGTCCTCCTGCTGATCGCGCCGGCCACCGTCGCGGCGTCGGCGGATCCCGCCTGGCCCGCCTGCGTCCTGGTGGCCGCCGCGGGGGTGTCGTTCGCGGGAGCCGTGCTGACCGCCCGCCGGGGTCGTCCGGACGTACGGCCTCTGCCTGTGGCGTTCGTCGCGCTGCTCGCGGCGGTCACGGTCACGGCGCCCCTGGCCTACAGAACGGACGGGTGGCAGACGCTGTTCTCCCTGCTCGCCGTGGCCGTGGCTCTCGTGCTCCCGGTCCGCGCCGCGCCCCCGCTCGTCGCCGTCACGGCCGCGCTGGCCGCGATCATCCCGGTCCACGGGGGCTCGTTCGGCGAGGCGCTGTGGGGCGCGGCGCTGACCACCCTGCTCGCCGGGATCACGACGTACGGCTTCCGCAGGATGGCCGAGGTGATCGAGGAACTCGGCCGGACCAGGGAGAAGCTGGCCGTCGCCGCGGTCTCGGCCGAGCGCCTGCGCTTCTCGCGCGACCTGCACGACCTGCTCGGCCACACGCTCTCGATGGTGGTCGTCAAGGCCGAGGCCGTACGGCGGCTGGCCCCGCGCGACACGGACGCGGCCGTGCGGCACGCGGCGGACATCGAGGCCATCGGGCGGCAGGCACTGACCGAGGTGCGCGAGGCGGTCACCGGTTACCGGGACGCGAGCCTCGCCTTCGAACTGGACAGCGCCAGGGCGGCCCTGGCCGCGGCCGGCGTCGACTGCGTGGTGAAGGAGTCGGGGCCCGCGCTGTCGCGGGAGACCGACCTGCTGCTGAGCTGGGTCGTCCGGGAGGGAGTCACGAACGTCGTGCGGCATTCCGGCGCCCGGCGCTGCGTCATCACGCTGCGCCGCGACCGCGACCCGGTGCTGGTCGAGATCAGCGACGACGGGACCGGCGGCGCTGTGGGCGAGGAGGACGGCAGCGGCCTGCGCGGACTGCGCGAGCGCCTGGCCGTCGCGGGCGGGCGGCTGACCGCCGCCCGCCTGCCGCGCGGGTTCGTCCTCACCGCCGAGATCCCGCACGCGGGCGTGGACGACGACCGGGAGGACGGCCTGTGACCCGCGTGCTGATCGCCGAGGACCAGACGATGATGCGCGACGCGCTCACCGTGCTGCTCGACCTGGAGGACGACTTCGAGGTCGTCGCGCAGGTCGCGACGGCGGGCGAGATCGTTCCCGCCGCGCTGCGGGCCAAGCCCGACGTGGCTCTGCTCGACATCGAGATGCCCGGCGGCAGCGGGCTCGACGCGACCGCGGACCTGCGGGCCGCCCTCCCGGAGTGCGTGGTGGTCATCGTCACGACGTTCGGACGGCCCGGTTATCTGCGCCGGGCGCTGGACGCGGGCGCCCGGGGCTTCGTGGTCAAGGACCGGCCCGTGGGCGAGCTGGCCCAGGCGATCAGGCGCGTGCTCGCGGGCGAGGTCGTGGTCGACCCCGCCCTGGCCACGGCCGCCCTGAGCGCCGGGCCGAACCCGCTGACGCCGCGCGAGCGCGACGTGCTCGCCGCCGCCGCCGACGGCTCCACCGCCGCCGACATCTCACAGCGCCTCTACCTGTCGGAGAGCACCGTACGCAACCACCTGTCGGCGTGCATCACCAAGACCGGCACCCGCAACCGCATGGAGGCCGTCCGGGTCGCCCGCCACAACGGCTGGCTCTGAGCGGCGCGTTCCTCAACGGCTGAGGTACTCCTCGCCGAGGGCGCGCAGGCGGGCGTGCGCGGAGTCGTACACGTCCGGGTCGCCCAGGTACGCCTTCGGCAGCTTGGCCACCATCGTGTAGTTGGTGTCGCAGACGTTGCCGACCGGGGCCTCCCCGCCCTGGCTGACGAGCTGGTAGGCGTCAAGCTCGTCGAGCCCGGTGAGGGAGGCGGTCCAGGTGACCAGGTCGTGCTGGCTGATGCGGTAGGCGTCCTCCAGCGGCCGGGCCGAGCCGGTCGACATGATGTGGCGGTCGTCCTCGAGCCGGGGCCACGGCGTGACGACGCCCTTGATCAGCTCGACGGCCACGACGGTGTTCATCGCCGCCTCGACGGCGGTGCCGCAGACCTCGCCGTGGCCTTGGCGGCAGTGGCCGTCGCCGATCGCGAACAGCGCGCCGGGAACGTTGACGCCCAGGTAGACCGTGACCCCGGCGCGCAGCTCGGGGGTGTCCATGTTGCCGCCGTGGGCGTCCGGCGTGATGGTCATCCGCGCCTCGGCCGCGGCCGGGGCGACGCCCACGGTCCCGTGCATCGGGTCGAGCGGCATCTCGACGGCGAAGTCGCCCCGCCGGGCCCGGTAGCGCACGGTCCGCCGCTCGGCGTCCACCTCGTACATCCACACGGCCTCCTCCAGCGGAGGCTGCAGCGTCGCGGTGGTGTGCGTGCTCGTCAGCGCCCCGAAGTGCGGGAACGTCGTGGAGACCGCCCAGTCGCGGGCGGGCTCGATGGAGACGAAGTGGAGGGCCAGGGTGTCGCCGGGCTCGGCCCCCTCGACGTGGAACGGGCCGGTGACCGGATTCAGATAGGGGAACTCGCAGACCTGCGACGGCAGGTCGCCGGTGCCGCGCACCCGGCCGCCGAAACAGTCCTCGGTGTACAGCTCCAGCACCGCGCCGGGGGTGACGGACTCGACGGCCGGGCGGCCGCCGAAGGTGTACGACAGGTCGTCGGGACGGGGACGGTAGGACACGACGTTCACTCGTTGGCCTCCGGAGTGACGGCGGACAGGGTGGGGCGCCGGCCCATCAGGTAGGAGCCGACGAGGATCACGACGCCGATGGCCAGCCAGACGAAGCCGAGCACCTGGGCGGCGATGCTGGCGTTGATCACGACGTAGAGCAGGATCAGGAAGCCGATCGCGGGGGCCACGAGATGCCGCCACCAGTCACGGCTGCGGTTGCGGACCACGTAGTGGACGACGACCGACACGTGCAGGGCGAGGAACGCGGTCATCGCGCCGAAGTTGACCAGCGTGCCGAGCAGCGTGATGCCGTCGTCGCGCGCGCTCATGTACAGGCCGAGGACCAGGGACACCG
The DNA here is from genome assembly GCF_006334915.2 of Microbispora catharanthi. Taxonomy (GTDB): domain Bacteria; phylum Actinomycetota; class Actinomycetes; order Streptosporangiales; family Streptosporangiaceae; genus Microbispora; species Microbispora catharanthi. The sequence continues at coordinate 249,271 of NZ_VDMA02000001.1, read as the reverse complement.
CGGCCACCAGGAACGTGGCGTTGACCGGCACCTTGTGCTTGGGGTGCACCTTGCCGAGGAACGCCGGGAGCTGGCGGTCGCGGGCCATCGCGAACAGCAGGCGGGAGGTGGCCGCCTGGGCGACCAGGGAGTTCGCGAACCCCCATGCCACGGCGGTGGCGACCGCGGTCAGCACGCTCAGCCAGTGGCCTCCGGCGTACTCGGCGGTGTCGTAGAACGCGGTGCCGGCGGGGTCGCCCTTCGTGAGCAGGTCGGCGCGGTTGGGGGCGAGCAGCGCCGCCACCCAGGTCTGCACGACGAACAGCGCGCCGGCCAGGGCGAGGGCGAAGACCATCGAGCGGCCGAGCCGGCGGGTGCTCTCGCGGCTCTCCTCGGCGAGCATCGAGATGCCGTCGAATCCGAGGAACGACAGCACCGCCACGGACACGGCGCCGAACGCCAGTGGCCAGGAGAACGTCGAGGAGTCGAACAGCGGGCTGAGCGCGGCGCCGTGGCCCTTGCCCTGGGCCAGAGCCACGATCCCGACGATCAGGAAGATCGCCAGCACGATCAGCTCGGCGACCAACATGATCTTGTTCATCCGGGCGGTCATCTCGATGCCGAGGTAGTTGACCACCGTGTTGAGCACGATGAAGCCGATCAGCCACACCCAGATCGGCACGCCGGGCACGAACGACGTCATGGCGGCGCTGGCCACCAGGTAGAGCAGGGCCGGGACGAGGACGTAGTCGAGCAGGATCACCCAGCCCGCGAGGAAGCCGACCGGGGCGGCGATGCCCCGGCCCGCGTACGTGTAGACCGAGCCCGCCATCGGGAACGCGCGGGCCATCTGGGCGTACGACAGGGCGGTGAACGCCATCGCGACCATGCCGATCACGTAGGCGAGCGCCACCATCCCGCCGGACGACTGGAAGACGCTGCCGAAGATGCCGAACGGCGCGATCGGCACCATGAAGATCAAACCATAGATGAGCAGGTCGGCGAAGCCGAGCGAGCGCCGCAGCTCCTGCTGATAACCGAAGCGCTCGACGCCGGGCGCCTCTGACTGTGGGGAGGACATGGATCCGCTCCTAAACGCACGGGGGCAGAGCCGTACGATAGGGGCATTCCTTGAAAACGAAAAGGTTTCTGGTGGAAGTTTTACATCGGGTACATCAGCGGCGCGACGACCTCGAAGTCCAGCCCGTCGGCCCGGGCGAGGTACACCCGCTGGCGCACCCGGCCCGCGGTCAGCGTGAGCGGGCCGCGCCCGGACACGACCGTCGTGCCGTCGGCGACCGCCTCGACGGCCGGCACCGCCAGTGTGCCCGCGCGCCGCGCCAGGGCGGCCAGCATGAGCACCCCCTCGTAGCAGCCGTGCCCGTGCCCGTTCAGCAGCGGCGCCTCCGGGCCGAACATCGCCGTGTACCGCTCGGCCAGACCGAGGTTGGCGTCGGTGGCGATGCCCCCGAAGTACCCCATCGCGGCGTAGAGCCCACCGGTCGTGTCACCCCCGGCGGCGAGCAGGCCGTGCTCCTCCAGCGCGCCGCACAGCCGCGCGCAGCCGAGGCCACTCGCGGCGAACGCCCGGTTGAACGCGATCAGGTCGCTGCCGATGAGGGTGAGCAGCACGGCGTCCGGCCGCACGGTGGCCAGCTGCTCCAGCAGCCGGTCCATCGCGGTCGTCCCGGGCGGGACGAGCCGCTCCCCCACGACCGTCGCGGACCGGGCACGCAGGTGCCCGCGGGCCGAGGCGTGCACCAGGCGAGGCCAGACGTAGTCGTTGCCCAGCAGGAACCAGCGCCGGGCCCGCCGGCGCTCCACCAGCCAGTCGATTCCCGGGCCGACCTGCAGCGAGGCGGGCTCGCCGAGGTAGTAGACGCCCGGACGGCGGGCGCCGCCCTCGTACGGCGGGGTGTAGACGAAGGGGACCGCGCCGCCCAGCGCCTGCTCGACCGCGACGCGCACGTCGCTGGCGTGGGTGCCGACCACCGCCTGGACGGCCCCGGAGCGCACCAGGCCCCGCACCTCCCCGGCGACCGCGGCCGGGCCGCGGCCCCCGTCCACGAGCACGAGCTCGACCGGCCTGCCCAGCACTCCCCCGGCTGCGTTGACCTCCCGGGCGGCGAGCACGGCACAGTTGATCGCCCCCGGCCCGAGCAGGCCGAGCACGCCGGAGACCGGCACCACCAGCGCGACGCGGAGCGTGTCCGCGGGCAGCAGATGAGCCTCGAGAGAGTCGATGACGACTGTGACAGGATCGGCCACGTGCACGAGTATCCCCTGACCGAACAGGTGACCGGCCTCGGGTCGTCACTCGCCTACCTGCTGAGCCGGGCCGAGCGCGGTGTCAACCGGGGGCTGGCCGCCGTGCTCGCCGCCGAGGACGTGACCGTCGAGCAGTGGCGCATCCTGCAGGCGCTCGCGGACGGGCGCGGGCACTCGATGGGCGATCTGGCCGAGGCCGCGCTGATGCCCCACCCCACGCTGACCAAGGCGGTGGACCGGCTGGTGGAACGCGCGGTGGTCTACCGGGGGCACGACCCGGCCGACCGCCGCAAGGTCGCGGTCTTCCTCGCCGACCGGGGCCGCGACCTGCTCGCCCGCCTGGAGGCGGGCATCGCCGAGCACCAGCGGGCGATCCTCACGGCGTACGGCCCGGCCCGCACCGAGCGGCTGATGCGCGACCTGGAGTCACTGCTGGCCTCCCTGGAGGACTGAGCCCGGGCGGGTGGTTCAGGTTCACCCCGGCGAACCCGGCGGGCTTCGGTCTTGCCCGGCCGCTTCTCGCGGCGTACGTTCGACTGTGTGACCGGAATCGTCATCTCGGTCACGACTGCGGCGGAGGGGGGCGCGGTGACGGACCTCGACTCCCGACCGGCGGGCCCGGCCTCCACCGGCGGGCGGGAGCGCGAGCGGCGGGCCGAGCGCATTCTCGACGCCGCCGGCGAGCTCCTGGTGGCCTGGGGATACCCGCGCATCACGGTCGAGGACGTGGCCCGGCGGGCGGGCGTCGGCAAGGGCACCGTCTACCTGCATTTCAGCACGAAGGAGTTGCTCTTCCTCGCGGTGTTGATACGGGCCAAGGCCCGCATCATCGAGCGTCTCGCAGCCGGCGTGCGCGCCGACCCCTCCGCGGTCCTGCTCAGCAGCGCGGCCAGGTCGGCGTACCTGTGGGTGCACGAGGAGCCGATCTTCCGGGCGACGCTCCTCGGCGACGACGACACCCTCGGCGCGCTGAGCAGGAGCGCCGCCGAGAACCTGCCCGACCTGCTCGACGTGCGCGACCGCGCGCTCCTGGCGCACGTCGAGGTGCTGCGCGAGCACGGCCTGGTCCGCACCGATCAGTCCTCGGCCCTCCAGGTCCACGCGTACGAGTCGATCCTGACCGGCTTCGTCACGATCGAGCCTCTGTCGCCGTCCACCGTGCCCGCCCTGGAGGACAACGCCGACATGATCGCTCATGTCATGCGCGCGGCCTTCGAGCTCCCGGCGCCGCCGGAGAGCGTCCGGGCGGCGGCGCCGCGAGTGAACGAGATCTACCAGCGCCTGCTGGACCGGCTGAACTCCGCTGTACCGACCGCACGGGAGATCCACCGGCACAAACGCACCTGACACGTGGAGGTAGGCATGAGCACTTCCAGCACGGCAGGACCCGTCAACCTGTTCGACGCGGACCTGGTGCGCGATCCGTTCGGGGGCTACTCCCACCTGCGGGAGCAGGCCCCGATGGTGCGCGGCTCCTTCCCCGGCCTGGACTCCCCGGTCTGGCTCGTCACGCGGTATGACGACGTCAAGACCGTGCTGAGCGACCGCCGGTTCGTCAACAACCCGGCCAACGTGCCGGGAGCGAACGTGCACAACATCCGCGAGCAGCTCATCGAGGCGCGGGGGATCCCCCGCGAGTACGCCGCGTACATCCTCGACAGCGTCCTCGACGCCGACGGCGACGACCACCTCCGGCTGCGCAGGCTGGTCTCGCGCGCCTTCACCGCCCGCCGGGTGGCGGAGCTGCGGCCCCGCGTCGAGCAGATCGCCGAGGACCTCCTCGACCGGCTGCCCGGCCACGCCGAGGACGGCGTCGCCGACCTGATCGAGCACTTCGCCTACCCCCTGCCGATCACCGTCATCTGCGAGCTGGTCGGCATCCCCGAGGAGGACCGCCCGCTGTGGCGGGAGTGGGGCAGGGGCCTGGTCTCGCTCGAACCGGGAGCGGTGGCCGAGCCGCTGCGGCACATGGTGACCTACATCCAGGAGCTCATCGCCCGCCGCCGGGCCGAGCCGGCCGGCGACCTGCTGACCGGCCTGATCCGCGCCCACGACGAGGACGGCGACCGGCTGACCGACACCGAGATGGTCACCATGGTCCTCACGCTCGTCCTCGCCGGGCACGAGACCACCGCCCACCTGATCGGCAACGGCACCACCGCCCTGCTGACCCACCCGGACCAGCTCGCCGCGCTGCGGGCCGACCCGGGACTGCTGCCACGCGCGGTGCACGAGCTGATGCGCTGGTGCGGGCCCGTCCAGGGCACCCGGATCCGGTACGCGGCCGAGGACGTCGAGATCGACGGCATGACCGTGCGCCGGGGCGAGCCGGTGATGGCGGTGCTGGTCTCCGCCAACTACGACCCCCGGCGCTTCGACGACCCCGGCCGTCTGAACATCGCCCGGGAGCCCGACGGCCACAAGGAGATCCACGTCGGCTTCGGCCACGGCCTCCACTACTGCCTGGGCGCGGCGCTGGCCCGGCAGGAGGGCGAGGTGGCCTTCGGCGCCCTGTTGCGCCGCTACCCCCGGCTCGAACTCGGCGTCGCGCCGGAGGAGCTCGACCGGCAGTTCCTCCCGTTCTCCTGGCGCCTCGCCCGCCTTCCCGTACGCCTGGGGACATGAAGGAGGACATCAGGCGAAAACCGGCGTGAGGGCGGCAGGTCATCCGGGCAGGATGACGAGGCGTTTGGGGGCTCGGAACAGCCAGTCCTCAGTCACCTCGACGCCAGTGACCAGGGTGGCGAGGGCCAGTCCGCGGGCGAGTCCGCGCGGTGAGCGGGGTGAGTGGTCGTAGAAGCGGCAGAGCCACTCCTCGGGAAGCATGTCGGCCTCGGGCCGCTGCAACGAGTGCAGGTAGCGGATCTCGGCGCCGTCCCGCCAGACCTCGATCGTGGTGTCCACGATCATGTTAGTGACGATGCTGACGGCCGGGCCCGGCGAGCTGAGCGGACCCCACAGTTCCTCGGCTCCGGGGTCGAAGCTGATGGCGCTGTAGACCACGACGCCGGCGCTTCCCGGCGGCCGGCCTAGCCAGAGTGCGGAAGCGCCGAGGGACGGGCCGACGTCCATGTACTCGTCCTCGTTCGCGAGCGGGCAGCCGGCGGGGTCCAGGCCGAGCCGGCGGATGGCCGAATCCTCGTCGATGCCCGCGACGAACGCGAAGCCGTCGCCCTCGCCGCAGTAGGTCTCCCAGGAGTCGTACGCGGTGACGAGGGCGTCGGCTTCCGCCTGCCGACGCAGCAGGCCGACGTCCGTAGCGGGAGCGCCGGGCAGGGCGGCGAACAGGTCGGCCAGCGGCCCGGTAAGCGCGATGTCTCCGGCGGAGCGGCCGGCGACGACCGGCCGCCAGGGGTCCGCGCCGGCCCGCAGCAGCGCGGCGACCGCGTCACTGTGTCCCCGGCAGACCGCGGTCCACAGCGGTGTCTCCCACACGCCGGACGACTCCACGTCGGCGCCGTGCGCGACCAGCACCTCGATCGCCTCCGCGACGCCCTCGTAGGCGGCCTCGTGCAGGTCATCGTCCAGCGCGCGCGGATAAGCCTGAGCGCCGGCGCCCTCAAGCCGGCGCCGGATGCTCTCGGGGTCGAGCCCCCGCGCGGCCAGATACTCGGTCCTTCTGCTCACAGCGTCCCCATTCACGCACAGCCGGATGAAGATCCGATCATGCCCGGAGTCCGTCAGGGCCACCAGTAGTGATACGCGGCTCGGCAGGTAAGATCAGGGCCGTGAAGTGACGACGTGGGTTTCCCGTCCGGACGAGGCCGTTGGAGCACTGCTCCGGTCTCGGTGCCGCGTGTCCTTCCACGTCTCACGAGAAACGGCATGTTCCATGACCGATCAGGCGTTCCTCGATCACGTCGCCGACCGCCTCGCCGCCCTGCCTGGGGTCCGGGCCGTCGCGCTCGGCGGCTCCCGCGCGCAGGGCACCCACACCCCCGGCAGCGACTGGGACTTCGCCCTCTACTACCGCGGCCCCTTCGACCCGGCCGACCTGAGCGCCGTCGGCTGGGAGGGCGAGGTCTCCGAGATCGGCGGCTGGGGTGGCGGCGTGTTCAACGGCGGCGCGTGGCTGACCGTCGACGGCCGCCGCGCCGACGTGCACTACCGGGACCTCGACGTCGTCGAGCAAGAGCTCTCCGAGGCCGAGCAGGGCCGCTTCCACTGGGAACCGCTGATGTTCCACCTCGCGGGCATCCCCAGTTATCTGGTGGTGGCCGAGCTGGCCGTCAACCGGGTCCTGCGCGGCGCCCTGCCGCGGCCCGGCTACCCGGAGCCGCTGCGAAGGTCGGCCCCGCCCATGTGGCGCGACCGGGCGGCCATGACCCTCCAGTACGCCGGGTCCGCCTACGCGGCCCGCGGCCTGGCCACCGAAGTCGCCGGCGCCCTCGCCACCGCCGCCATGCAGACGGCCCACGCGGTCCTCGCCGCCCGCGGCGAATGGATCACCAACGAGAAGCGGCTGCTGGAGCGGGCCGGTCTTCGCGGCGTCGACGCGATCGTGGCGGCACTGCGCCCGGACCCGCGGGCCCTCACCCGCGCCGTCGCCGAGGCGGAGGCCCTGTTCGCGGCAGCGGTGTGATCCGGCTCCGGCGCGTGCGGCCCCCGCGCGTACGGCGGATCAGCCGGTCGCGCCGGGGATGCCCTGTCCGGCGATCAGCGGTTCGAGGGTCAGGCCCTCGTGCTCACGCTGGATGGAGCGCATGCGCCACTGGTCGGCGAACACGGCGAGCAGGGCCTCGTCGCGGCTGCGGGTCAGCACCTCCGCGCCACGCTGACGCCGCAGCACCTCCGCGGACTCGGCGTCGGTGCGGAGGGCGAGGGTGTACTCCAGCCGGTCGAGGACGATCTCCGCGCCGAACTCGGTGGCCAGGCGGTGCTGCACGACCTCGAACTGCATGGGCCCGACCGCGGCGAGCACGGGGGCCTGGTCACCGCGCAGGTCGGAGCGGAGAACCTGGATCACGCCCTCGCCGTCGAGCTGGTCGATGCCGCGGCGGAACTGCTTGGCCTTGGCGGTGCTCCGGGACCGGGCCACGGCGAAGTGCTCGGGGGCGAAGCTGGGGATGGGCGGAAACTCCACCGGCTTCCCCTCGTAGAGGGTGTCCCCGGGCCGCAGCGCGGTGGCGTTCACCAGCCCGACCACGTCTCCCGGGTACGCCTCGTCGATGGTGGCGCGCTCCTGGCCGAACACCGACTGGGCGTACTTTGTGGCGAAGGGGCGGCCGGTGGCGGCGTGGGTGAGCACCATGCCGCGCTCGAACCGGCCGGAGCAGACCCGGACGAACGCGATGCGGTCGCGGTGGGCGGGGTCCATGTTGGCCTGCACCTTGAAGACCAGGCCGGAGAACGGCGCGTCCAACGGCCGGGCGGCGCCCTCGACGTCCGTCCGGGGCGCCGGGGCGGGGGCGAGGTCGACGAGCACGTCGAGCAGCCGGGCCACGCCGAAGTTGGACAGCGCCGCGCCGAACAGCACCGGCGTGGACTCGTGCGCCTCGAACGCCTTCTGGTCGTGCTCGGCGCCGATCGCGGCGAGCAGGTCGCTCTCCTCCCCCGCGCGGGTCCAGTCGGCCCCGAGCTCGGCGGCGGCCTGCTCGGGGGTCAGCTCGGTCTCCAGCGCCTTGGTGGCGCCGCCGGGCGTGCGGGTGTAGCGGACCGCGCGGCCCTCCATCCGGTCGACCACGCCGTGGAAGTTCCCCGCGGTGCCGATCGGCCAGGTGACCGGCGTGGGACGCAGGCCGGTGCGCTCCTCGATCTCGTCGAGCAGCTCCAGCGGCTCCCGGCCCGGCCGGTCCCACTTGTTGACGAACGTGATGACGGGGATGCGGCGGTGGCGGCAGACCTCGAACAGCTTCATGGTCTGCGGCTCCATGCCCTTGGCCGCGTCGAGCAGCATGACCGCGCAGTCGACCGCGGCCAGCACGCGGTAGGTGTCCTCGGAGAAGTCCGCGTGGCCGGGGGTGTCCACCAGGTTGAACACGTGGCCTCGGTAGTCGAAGCGCAGCGCGGCCGAGGTGATGGAGATGCCGCGGGCCCGCTCCATCTCCATCCAGTCGGACGTCACGCCCCGCCGGCCGGCCTTGCCGTGCACGGCTCCCGCCTGGGTGATCGCCGAGGCGTGCAGGGCGAGCGCCTCGGTCATCGTGGACTTTCCGGCGTCCGGGTGGCTGATCACCGCGAACGTGCGGCGGCGGGCCGCCTCACTCGTGGCGGTGCTCATCGCAGGATCCCCCTGTCGGCGCGGGTCGTCGTGATGCGGTCGTGCGTGCAGGCCATCCGTGCTCCCAAACAGCGTTAGGACGGTTGAGATTACCGCGCCGGACGCCGCGCCCCGGAATCGGCGGCGCCCGGCGCGGCACTCGCCGCACGCGATGGAGCTAGAGACGCTCGATCACGGTCACGTTGGCCTGGCCGCCGCCCTCGCACATCGTCTGCAGGCCATACCGGCCGCCGGTGCGCTCGAGCTCGTGCAGCAGAGTGGTCATCAGCCGGGCGCCGGTGGCGCCGAGCGGGTGGCCGAGCGCGATCGCGCCGCCGTTGGGGTTGACCCGGGCGTGATCCGCGCCGGTCTCCTTGAGCCAGGCCAGCACGACCGACGCGAACGCCTCGTTGATCTCGACGACGTCCATGTCGTCGATCGACATGCCGGTCTTCTTCAGCGCGTACGCCGTGGCGGGGATGGGCGCGGACAGCATGCGGATGGGGTCCTCTCCACGGGCCGACAGGTGGTGGATCCGGGCCCGGGGCCGCAGGCCGTGCGCCTTCACCGCGGCCTCCGAGGCGATCAGCAGGGCGGCCGCGCCGTCGGAGATCTGCGAGGCGACGGCGGCGGTCAGCCGCCCGCCCTCCTCCAGGGTCTTCAGGCCCGCCATCTTCTCCGGCGAGGTGTCCCTGCGGGGGCCCTCGTCGGCGGTGACGCCCTCGAGAGGGGCGACCTCCCTGTCGAACCGGCCCTCGTCGATCGCCCGGATCGCCCGCTGGTGCGACGCGAAGGCGAACGCCTCCATGTCCTCACGCGAGATGTCCCAGTCCCTGGCGATCATCTCGGCGCCGCGGAACTGCGACACGTCCTGCTTGCCGTACCTGTCCTGCCAGCCGCGCGAGCCGACGTACGGACCCTCGGTGAAGCCGAGGGAGTCGGCGGCGCCGCGCGAGGCGAAGGCGATCGGGATCTGCGACATGTTCTGCACGCCGCCGGCGACGACGAGGTCGCTGGTGCCGGACATCACCGCCTGCGCGGCGAAGTGGACGGCCTGCTGGGAGGAGCCGCACTGCCGGTCGACGGTCACGCCCGGCACCTCCTCGGGCAGCCCCGCGGCCAGCCAGCAGGTGCGGGCGATGTCGCCGGCCTGCGGGCCCACCGTGTCCAGGCAGCCGAAGACCACGTCCTCCACCGCGGCCGGGTCCACCCCCGAGCGCTTCATGAGCTCGGTCAGCACGTGCGCGCCCAGGTCGGCCGGGTGGACACCGGAAAGGCCTCCGCCGCGCCTGCCCACGGGGGTGCGCACCGCCTCGACGATGTATGCCTCCGCCATCGCAAAACTCCTCAGGGTGTTGTCAGGATCCCTTCCAGGACCATCGCTATGTACTGCCTGGCGATCTCTTCGGCCGGCAGCGGGCCGTCACCGCGATACCAGCTCGCGGCCAGCCACACGGTGTCGCGGATGAAGCGGTAGATGAGGCCGGTGTCGAGGTCGGCCCGGAAGACGCCGTCGGTGACTCCCCGGTCCAGCACCGACAGCCACATCTCGCGGAAGCGCCCCTGCGACTCGGTCAGGTAGGAGAAGCGCGGGTTCGTGGCGAGGTGCTTGGACTCGTTCTGGTAGATCACGACGGCCGGGCGGTGGCGGTGGATGGTGCGGAACGACTCCACGATCAGCGCCTCGAAGGTCTCCCGCGCGCCGAGGCCGGAGCCGGTCACCTTGTCGTACGCCGCCCACATCTCGGTGAGGAAGGCCGACAGGATCTCGTCGACCATCGACTCCTTGGAGTCGAAGTGGTAGTAGAGGCTGCCGCCGAGCATGTCGGCGGCCTCCGCAACCTCGCGGACCGTCGTGGCCGCGTAGCCCCGTGACGCGAACACCTCGGCCGCGGTGGCCAGCAGCTCGGCCCGCCGCTCGGCGCGGGCGGCCGCGGTGCTCTCTGCGTCTCTGCGTCGTGGGCTCATGGGAAAGTTCGACCTCTCAGGGGTGCTGGCTGGAGACCGAGACGACCTCTCCGGTCATGTAGGAGGAGTAGTCGCTCGCGAGGAAGACGATAACGTTGGCGACCTCCCATGGTTCCGCGTGGCGGCCGAAGGCCTCCTTCCTGGTCAGCTCGGCCAGCAGTTCCTCGGTCGTGACCTTCGCCAGGTGCGGGTGCATGGCCAGCGAGGGGGCGACGGCGTTGACCCGCACGCCGTACGGCGCCGCCTCGATCGCCGCGCACCTGGTCAGCGCCATGACCCCGGCCTTGGCCGCCGCGTAGTGCGCCTGGCCCTCCTGGGCCCGCCAGCCGATCACCGAGGCGTTGTTCACGATCACGCCCCGGCCCCGCGGCTGCATGCGCGTGAGCGCGGCGCGGGTGCAGCGCATGGTGCCGTTCAGCGTGACGTCGAGCACCCGGCTCCACTGCTCGTCGGCCATCTCGACGAGCCTCGCCGTGCCGCCCAGACCGGCGTTGTTCACGACCACGTCGACAGGCCCGAACCGCTCCTCCGCGGCCGTGAACAGGCTCTGCACCTGCTCCTCCGAGGTGACGTCGCAGGGCACGGCGGTCACCGTGTCCGCGCCGAACTCCTCCTGCAGGACGGCCAGGCTCTCGCCGAGGCGGCGCTCGTGGGCGTCACTGACGACGACCCGCGCCCCCTCCTCCAGCATGCGCCGGGCGCAGGCGCCTCCGATGCCGGTGCCGGCCGCGGCGGTCACCACGGCCACCCGGTCGCGCAGCAGACCGTGACCGGTCACGTAGGTCGGCATGCCCACCCTCTCCTCACCGTACGACTCGTGATTTACTCTATCAAATAGTTGTTAGAAAGAATGCGAGGGTCCCATGACAGTGGTGCGTTACGAGCGCCGCGGGCCCGTGGCGGTGGTCACCATGAGCCGCCCGGAGTACCGCAACGCGCAGAACTCGGCGATGACGTACGCCCTCGACGAGGCCTTCTACCGGGCGGCGGCCGACGACGAGGTCAAGGTGATCGTGCTGGCCGGCGAGGGCGAGCACTTCTCGGCAGGGCACGACATCGGCACGCCCGGCAGGGACGCCCACGTCTCCTTCGAGCGTAAGGCGGGCCTGTGGTGGGACCACGTCGGCAAGGAGGGCGCCGAGAGCCGCTTCGCCCGGGAGTCGGAGGTCTACCTGGGCATGTGCCGGCGGTGGCGGGAGATCCCCAAACCGACGATCGCCATGGTGCAGGGCGCGTGCATCGCGGGCGGGCTCATGCTCGCCTGGGTCTGCGACCTGATCGTCGCCTCCGACGACGCGTTCTTCGCCGACCCCGTCGTACGCATGGGCATCCCGGGCGTCGAGTACTTCGCCCACCCCTGGGCCATGCCGCCCAGGATCGCCAAGGAGTTCCTGTTCACCGGCGACCGCATGCCGGCCCGGCGCGCGTACGAGGTGGGGATGGTCAACCGGGTCGTGCCGCGCGACGACCTGGAGACCGAGACGTTCGCGCTGGCCGGGAAGATCGCCGCGATGCCGCGGATGGGCCTGGCGCTGACCAAGAAGGCGGTCAACCAGGCCGAGGACCTGCAGGGCATGCACGCCGGGATGGACTCGGTCTTCGGCCTGCACCACCTCGCCCACGCCCACAACGCCGAGACCTCGGCCGACTCCCTGGCCGGGATGGATCCCAAGAGCATGAAGGCGGCCGCCGATGGATCTTGACCTCTCGCCGGTGGAACCGTTCCGCGCCGAGGTGCGCGCCTGGCTCCGCGAGCACGTCCCCGCCGCTCCCCTGCCGTCCCTGGAGATCGAGGAGGGCTTCGCCGCGCACCGCGCCTGGGAGCGCGAGCTGCACGAAGCCCGCCTGTCGGTGGTGTCGTGGCCCGAGGAGTACGGCGGCCGGAACGCCTCGCCGCTGGAGTGGCTGGTCTTCGAGGAGGAGTACTACGCGGCCGGGGCGCCGGGGCGGGTCAGCCAGAACGGCATCAACCTGCTCGCGCCCACGCTGTTCCAGCACGGCACGCCCGAGCAGCTCGCCCGCGTCCTGCCGTCGATGGCCTCCGGCGAGGTGATCTGGGCCCAGGCGTGGTCGGAGCCGGGCGCGGGCAGCGACCTCGCGTCGCTGCGCGCGAGCGCGACCCGGACCGACGGCGGCTGGCTGCTGAACGGCCAGAAGACGTGGAGCTCGCGGGCCGCCTTCGCCGACTGGGGCTTCGGGCCGTTCCGCTCCGACCCGGAGGCCGAACGACACCGAGGGCTGACCTACCTCATGTTCCCCCTCGACGCCGAGGGGATCACCCGCAGGCCGATCGGCCGCATCGACGGCAAGCCGGCCTTCGCCGAGCTGTTCTTCGACGACGTGTTCGTCCCCGACCACGACGTGATCGGCGAGCCGGGCGCCGGGTGGAAGGTCGCGATGAGCACCACCGGCAACGAGCGCGGGCTCACGCTGCGCAGCCCCGGCCGCTTCCTGGCCGCCGCCGACCGCCTCGTGGAGCTGTGGCGCGAGCACGGCGACCCCGCCGACACCGCGCTGCGCGACCGGGTGGCCGACGCGTGGATCAAGGCGCGCGCCTACCGGCTCAAGGGCTTCGAGACGATCTCCCGCACGGAGGACGCGGGCGCCGAGTCGAGCGTCAACAAGATCTTCTGGTCGGAGCTGGACGTGGCGCTGCACGAGACGGCCCTCGACCTGCTCGGCCCGGACGGCGAGCTGGCGGGCGAGTGGCTGGAGGGATACGTCTTCTCCCTGGCCGGCCCGATCTACGCCGGGACCAACGAGATCCAGCGCAACGTGATCGCCGAGCGCGTGCTCGGCCTGCCGAAGGCGGGAAGCCGATGAGATTCGTCCTCGACGCCGAGCAGCGGCTGTTCGGCGAGACCCTCGGCAAGCTGCTCACCGAGGCGGCCGTGCCCGGCGTGGTCCGCGACTGGGCGGCCGGCCGGCGCGGGCGCGGCCTCACGCTGTGGCGCACGCTGGCCGAGGCCGGGGTGCTCGCGATCGCCGTGCCCCAGTCTGCGGGAGGGGCCGCCGGAGGCGCCGGGCCGCTGCCGGTCGAGCTGGTGACCGCGTTCCACGAGCTCGGCAGGCACGGCGTTCCCGGGCCGTACGCCGAGACCGTGGCCGCCGCCGTGCTGCTCGACCGGCTGGGCGAGGAGGCCCTGGCGAGCCGGTGGCTGCCGCCGATCGCCGAGGGCGCGGCCCTCGTCACGCTCGCGCTGCCCCCGGCCGTGCCGTACGCGCTGGACGCCGACGCCGCCGACCTGGCGTTGCTGGTGGACGGCGAGCGGCTGTGCGCCGCCGTCCCCGGCGAGGCCCGCGCGTCCCTCGACCCCGCCCGGCGGCTGTTCCCGGTCACGCCGGGCGAGGCGCTGGCCGAGGGACCGCACGTGGCGGCGGCCGCCGCCGACGCGTACGACATGGGCGTGCTCGCGTGCGCGGCGCAGCTCGTGGGGACCGGACGCCGCCTGCTGGAGGTGTCGGTGGACTACGCGAAGGCCCGGCGGCAGTTCGGCCGGCCGATCGGCGAGTTCCAGGCGGTCAAGCACCACCTGGCCGACGCCCTGGTCGGGCTGGAGTACGCCCGCCCGCTGGTGCACGGGGCCGCCCTGGCGTACGGCACGCCGGACTTCGCCCGCGACGTGTCGGCGGCCAAGGCCGCGGCGTCCGAGGCGGCGTACGCCGCGGCGAAGATCGCACTGCAGGTGCACGGCGCGATCGCCTATACGGATGAGTACGACCCCAGCCTGCTCATCCGCAGAGCCCGCGCCCTGCACACGGCGTGGGGCTCGCCCTCGGACCACCGGGCGCGGGTGATCGGCTCACTCGCCGGTTGACTGGTAGCGGCGCAGCTCCCAGGGGTCGTGGGCGGAGAAGACCTCCACCTCGCCCGCGTGGTCGCGGACGAGCGCGCGCAGCCGGTCGCGGTTGCGCAGCCGCAGCTCGGCGTCGACCTGCGCGCCGGTCTGCACCACGTCGAGCAGCGGGTGCGGTTCCGGTTCCCCCGCCCGCAGCTCGCCGTGGTAGAAGTACGCGTCGCCCGCGTGCAGCAGCCACCGGCCGTCGTCGCGCACGGCCACCGCCGCGTGTCCGGCGGTGTGCCCGCCGAGCGGCACCAGCAGGAACTCCGGCGGCAGCCCGTGCGCCTGCCGTACGCCGCCGAAGCCGAACCACTCCTCGCCCGGGCCGGACTCGTACGTCACCCAGCGCGGCCCGTGAGCCCAGTGCGCAGGCCGATAGCGCCGGCTGGGGGCCTCGGCCACGGCGGCGGCCAGTTCCTCCTCCAGGACGTGCACCCGGGCGTCCGGGAAGTCCGGCAGGCCGCCGGAGTGGTCGACGTCGAGGTGGGTCAGCAGGATGTGCCGCACGTCGGCGGGCGCGTAGCCGAGGCGCTCGACCTGGCGCACGGCGGTCTCGGCAGGGTCGAGCACCGGCTCGACCATCTCCGTCCAGTCCGCGGCGAGCGCGCTCGCCGGGTCGCGTACGTCGCCGAGCCCGAGCCCGGTCTCCACGAGCACCAGGCCGTCGCGCTCGGTCTCGGCGAGCAGGCAGTGGGCCACCGCGTGCGCGGGCGCCAGGCCGTCGTAGGTGGGCTCGATCTTCCGCATCGAGCCGCAGTTGAGGTGGTGGATCCTCATTCGGAGTCCTTCCGCCGGGCGGCGCCGGCGACCAGGCCGCCGATCCGTCGCGTGACCGAGTGGATGACGCCGGTGTCGCGACGCACGCGGGCGAGCAGGAGCGCTCCCTGCAGCGAGGACAGCACCAGGTCGGCGAGCGCCTCGGCCTCGTCCACCCCCTGCCCGTGCAGATAGCCGGCCAGGCCGCGCAGCCAGGAGGCGTACGCCGCGTCGCAGGCCGACCGGATGGGTTCGCTGCCGCCGGCGGCCTCCAGGGCGACCGTGGCCACCGGGCAGCCCTCCTCGAACCCCGACTCCTCCAGGTCGTGGGCGAGCAGGTCGCCGATCCGGACGACGGCCTCGGCGGGACCGGGGGCGGCTGCCACGGCGGCGGCGATCCGCTCGCCGAGCTCGCCGCCCGCGACCGCCACCGCCTCGGCGGCCAGCTGCTCCTTGCCCTCGGGGAAGTGGAAGTACAGCGAGCCCTTGGGCGCCCGGCTCTCCGCCAGCACCTGGTTGAGGCCGGTGGCGTTGTAGCCCTGCCGCTGGAAGAGCCCGGCGGCGGTGCGCAGGACGCGCTCGCGCGTGTCGTTCCTTCGCGTCATGCCGCCAGACTAGACCGGTCTACATAGTTTCGGCAAGCTTCCCGCCGAGAGCGCGGACGACCTCGGCGGCCTGGGTGACGATGGAGTCGATCAGCTCCTCACAGGTGGGCAGGTCGTCGATGAGCGCGACGACCTGGCCGGACGCCATCACGCCGAGGTCCGGGCGGCCGTCCACCATGGCCGCCTTGAGCAGCATCGGGGTGTTGGCCGCCATCAGCACCTGCGACCAGCTCAGCTCCTTGCCGTGCTTCATGGCCAGGCCGTCGCGGATCATGGCGGGCCACGACATGCCGGAGATCTTCTTGAAGCGGGCGGCGTTGCGCACCGCCCGCACCAGGCCCGACACCGTCCCCGACCGCTCCAGCCCGTCCACCAGTTCGGTGCGCAGCACCCGATGCGGCATGCCGTCCACCTGACGGGTGACGACGGTCTCCGACATGCCGAGATAGGTCCGCTTGACCGCCTCCGGGACCGAGCTGTCCGAGGTCAGCAGGAACCGCGTGCCCATCGCCACGCCCGCCGCGCCGTACGCCAGAGCGGCGGCGAGACCGCGCCCGTCGAAGAAGCCGCCCGCGGCGATCACCGGGATGTCGACGGCGTCCACGACCTGGGGCAACAGCAGCGTCGTGGCGACCGCGCCGGTGTGGCCGCCGCCCTCGCCGCCCTGCACCAGCACGGCGTCGGCGCCCCAGGCGGCGACCTTCTCCGCGTGCCGCCTGGCGCCGACGGACGGGATCACCACGATCCCGGCGTCCTTGAGCTTGGCGATCAGCTCCTGCCGCGGGGCCAGCGCGAACGAGGCCACCTTCACCCGGTTCCCGATCAGCAGGTCGACCCGCTCGCCCGCGTCGCCGGCGTCCGCGCGCAGGTTCACCCCGAACGGCGCGTCCGTACGCGAGCGCACCTCCTCGATGGCGGCGGCGAGCTGACCGGCGGTCATCGTGGCCGAGGCGAGGATGCCGAGGCCACCCGCGTTCGCCACCGCCGACACCAGCCGGGGGCCGGCCACCCAGCCCATGCCGGTCTGCACGACCGGGTGGCGGACGCCGGTCAGCCGCGTGAGCGGGGTGTCCAGCGTCGGTCCGATCATGCCTTCACCTCCCGATAGCGCAATCCCTTCGGGTCGAGCACCTCGCGGATGACGCGCAGCTCCTCGTCCGTGGGCTGACGGGTCTGCGGCACATCGCCGTCGACCGTCAGGTCGAACCCGGTGGCGGCCTTCACCTGCTCGACCTCGACGCCGGGATGCACCGAGACCAGCCGCATCGAGCCGTCGGGGGTGCCGAAGTCGAACACGGCGAGGTCGGTCACCACCCGCCGCAGGTCGTGGAAGCGGGCGGCCCGCGGGCCCAGCTCGGCCGCACGGTCGTGGCCCACACCGCTGACCACGTCCACCTTCGGGACGAACACCCGGGTGGACTGCTTGGGGATCCAGTAGCTGGTCGGGTTGCAGATCGTGTTGCCGGGGGCCCCGCGCACGCCGAGCAGCTGCGACTTCGGCTGAGGCCAGTCGCCGATGGCCGAGATGTTCGTGTTGCCGCGTTTGTCGATTTGAGAGGCGCCCATCATCACGTGCCTGCGCCCGTTCTGCACCAGCCACAGGTGCTCGCGGAACGGCAGCCAGCCCTCGACCGCCCCCGCGGGCGCGCCGAACGGCACCGCCTCTGCGGTCAGCAGCGCGCCGCCGTCCGTGGTCAGCAGGCCGGGCTCGAACGTGAGCCGGGCCAGCCGGGCGCCCAGGATCGAGCAGGTGCCCATGGCCGCCGCCAGGATCTCGCCGTCGCCGCGCCACGCCTCCGCGCAGGCCACGACGCAGATCTCCGCCCGGGTCGCGCTCATCGCCCCTCCTCACGCCACTGCTGCACGCTTTCCTGGTAGGCCGCCTCGTCGCCGGACAGGAACCGGTCCGCGAACACCGCCCACGCCTCCGGATCGGCCGCCGAGGCGGCGTAGTGCAGCTGGAACATCTCGTCCCGGCCCTGCCCCCCGTGGTTGGAGTGACAGTCTGTGAAGTGGCCGCCGCCGGGGGTCTCGACCACGCCGGTCACGTGCATGCGGCTGACCAGCAGCGTCTGCGGCGGTCCGCCCAGCTCGCCCGGCTCGACCATCCGGTCGCAGGACACAAAGCACCGCCCGGCCGCCTTGGCGAACAGGTCGTCCATGTACGGATCGGGGCCGAGGTAACGGCCGTTGCCCCGGGTGTCGGCCACGTCCATGTGCACGAGGGCCACGTCCATCGTGAGCGCGGGCACCGCGACGAGTTCCTCCCCGTCGTCGTACGGCGAGCGGACCGTCCGCAGGCCGGGGTTGACCCGCATCACGTCCGAGCCGAGCCCGGCCCGCGTCGGCAGGAACGGCAGCCGGTGCGCCGCCGCGAGCAGACCGAACATGAACATGCCCTCGTCATATTCGGTGAACTCGACGGCCCCGCGCTGCCGGGCGGCCCGGAAGTGCGGTTCTAGGGCGATCGAGTCGAGCGTCACGAACGGGGCGACGACCCGGCGCACCTTGCCCGCCGCACAGAGCAGGCCCACGTCCGGCCCGCCGTACGACACGATCGTCAGGTCCGTCAGCGCGGACCGGTAGATGGCCCGCACCAGCGCCATGGGCTTGCGCCGGGAGCCCCAGCCGCCGATGCCGATCGTCATTCCGCTCTCCAGCGAGCCGACGATATCCTCGATCGAGGTGACGACGCCCATCACCGGCCTCCTTCCGTGACGAAGGCGTCCCGGTGCCGGTCGCCGGCGCCCATGAGGTTGAGCTCGAACGTGAAGCCCTGCTCGAACCGGTAGCTGCGCTTGACGTCGACCGGGTCGATGCCGTTGAGCGACTCCTTGGCCCGCCGGATCACGTACGGGTCCTTTGCGGCGATCTGGGCCGCCACCTCGAGCGCCGCGTCGCGCAGCCGCTCACGCGGCACGACCTCGAGCACCGATCCGAACGCGTGCAATTCGGCGGCGGTGACGTTGCGGCACGTGTAGACCATCGCGCGCATCAGGTGCTGGGGCACCAGCCTGGCGAGGTGGGTGGCCGCGCCGAGCGCGCCCCGCTCCACTTCGGGCAGACCGAAGTAGGCGTCGTCGGAGGCCACCACGACGTCGGCGTTGCCGGCCAGCCCCACACCGCCGCCGAGGCAGAAGCCGTGCACGGCCGCGACCACGGGGACCTCGCACTCGTAGACCGCCGCGAACGCCTCATAACAGCCGCGGTTGGCGCCCACCAGCGCGTCGAACCCGCTGGTCGCCTGCATCTCCTTGATGTCCACGCCGGCGTTGAACCCGCGACCCTCGGCCCGCAGCACCACGACGCGGGTCTCCGGGTCACGCCCGGCCTCCCGTACGGCGTCGGCGAGCTCGAACCATCCGCGTACGGTCAGCGCGTTGACCGGCGGGGCGTCCACCACGACTTCGGCGACGCCCTCGCCATGACGGCTGGTCGAGATTCCCATACGCTGCCTTTCCATCTAACATTTGTTAGAAATTACGCTAACAGAGTGGAGCGGCCCAGGCGAGGGCCGGCCTATCGAGGAGTCCGGAGATGATCTGCAGGGATCGAGTCGTGATCGTGACCGGCGCGGGGCGCGGCATCGGCCGGGCGCACGCGCTGGAGTTCGCCCGCCAGGGCGCGAAGGTCGTGGTGAACGACCTCGGGGTCAGCCTGTCCGGCGAGAGCGGGTCGGACGCCGGATCAAGGGGTCCCGCTCAGGAGGTGGTCGAGGAGATCCGCGCGCTGGGCGGCGAGGCGGTGGCCGACCGGTCCGACATCGCCACCGACGAGGGCGCGCGGCGGCTGGTGGCGACCGCGATCGAGCGCTTCGGCCGCCTCGACGTGCTCGTCAACAACGCCGGGTTCCTCCGCGACCGGATGCTGGTCAACCTGTCGGAGGAGGAGTGGGACGCGGTGATCCGCGTGCACCTGAAGGGCCACTTCCTGCCGATCAAGCACGCCGGGCTGCACTGGCGCGCCGAGTCGAAGGCCGGCCGCCCGGTGGACGCGCGAGTGGTCAACACCTCGTCGGGCGCGGGCCTGCTCGGCAGCGTGGGACAGGGCAACTACTCGGCGGCCAAGGCGGGCATCGTGGGGCTGACCCTGGTCGCGGCGGCCGAGCTCGGCCGCTACGGCGTGACCGTCAACGCCATCGCCCCGGCCGCCCGTACGCGGATGACCGAGCAGGTCTTCGCCGAGACGATGGCCGCCCCCGGGGAGGGCGGGTTCGACGCGATGGCCCCGGAGAACGTCTCCCCGCTGGTGGTCTGGCTGGGCTCGGCCGAGTCGAAGGACGTCACCGGGCGGGTCTTCGAGGTCGAGGGCGGCCGGATCTGCGTCATGGAAGGCTTCCGGCACGGCCCGGCCGCCGACAGGGGCGCCCGCTGGGACCCCGCGGAGATCGGGCCGGAGGTGGCCAAGCTGCTCGCCGGCACCGCCGCGCCCGAGCCCGTCTACGGCGCCTGCTCCTCCCCCGCGAGCTGTTCGCCGAGGCCGGTGCGCCGGTAGCGCAACCGGCGGCCGTCCCGTTCGCCGGTCACCAGGCCGGCGTCCCTGAGCGTGGTCAGGTGGTGCGAGGCGGTCGCCGGGGCCAGCCGGAGGGCGGCGGCCACCTCCCCCGTGCTGGACGGTTCGGCCAGCAGGGCGAGCACGGCCGCGCGGGTCGGGCCGAGCAGGGCCGCCAGTGCCGCCGGCGGCTCGGCCGCCACGGGCCGGTCCCACAGCCGGCCGTGGCCGCGCGGCGCGTACCACAGCGCACGCCCGGACGGGGTGTCGGTCATCGTGTACACGTGCGTTCCGGTGAACCCGGTCGGCAGCAGGGTGAGCGGGTGCCCGTCCAGGCCGAACTCGCCGTCCTTGGCGTACGCCAGTCGCAGCGCCTCACCGTCCCAGTCGAGGCGCGGGTGGAGGTCCGTCAGCAGCGCCCGCGGCCCGCGCTCGGCGGCGAGCAGCCCACGGCGGGTCAGCTCGCCCTCCGCGAGCGCGCGCAGCCGAGGCCAGCTCGGCGCGATCGCCGTCGAGAAGTAGCGCCGGATCTCCCGCACCGTCACGGCCAGCGCACCCGCCGGATCGGTCGAGAACCGCTCGACCTCCGGCGGCGCGCTGTGCCCGGCCCAGGCCCGGCCCACCTCGGACGCGACCCGGTCGAGCGGCGTGGCGGCCACCACCCGCAGCTCCTGCTCCAGGGTCGGGCGGGTGGTGGGCGGCGCCGGGGTGAGGAAGTCCGGCACATATCCGGTGGGGCCCGGGACCAGCGGGCGGAGTGTGGTCAGGCCCCGCAGCAGCGGCTCGGCCCGGGCCCGCCAGGACGCGGGGACCAGGCGCGCCGAGCGGGAGCGCAGCGCGAGGCAACTGGCCACGACCTCCGCCATCGGGCTGTGCGCGAACCTGAGCCGCAGCAGGTCGGCGGGCGCGAACTCGATCCGGATCACCCGTCCATTCGAGCATGCTCGAACGGCTAACGGAGAGCACCCCCCGGTTCCTACGGTCGCCGCATGGAATACACCCGTTTGGGGCGGACCGGTCTCCTCGTCAGCCGGATCTGCCTGGGCACCATGAACTTCGGCTGGCAGATCGGCGAGGACGAGAGCCACGCGATCCTCGACCGGGCGCACGAGGAGGGCGTCAACTTCGTCGACACCGCGAACATGTACGGCGACGGCCACGGCCTGTGCGAGCGCTTCATCGGTGAGTGGTTCGACAAGACCGGGCACCGGGACCGGATCGTGCTGGCCACGAAGGTGTACGCCCCGATGAGCGACTGGCCCAACGACGGCGGGCTGTCGGCCCGGCACATCATCGCCGCCTGCGAGGCCTCGCTGCGCCGCCTGGGAACCGACTGGATCGACCTCTACCAGATGCACCACGTGCAGCGGGACACGCCGTGGGAGGAGATCTGGCAGGCCATGGAGACGCTGGTCGCCCAGGGCAAGGTGCGGTACGTCGGGTCGTCCAACTTCGCCGGCTGGCACCTGGCCCGGGCGCAGGCGGTGGCCGACCGGAGGAACTTCCTGGGCCTGGTCTCCGAACAGTGCAGGTACAACCTGCTCACCCGGCACGTCGAGCTGGAGGTGCTGCCCGCGGCGATCGAACTGGGGATCGGGATCCTGCCCTACTCGCCGCTGCACTTCGGCGCGCTGTCCGGGGCCCTGCGCAAGCAGCGCGAGGGCGCGGACGGCCGCAGCGTCCTGCACGCCCCCGAGCGGGTCGAGCCGCACCGGGCGGCCATCGAGGGCTACGAGAAGCTGTGCGCCGAGATCGGCGAGGAGCCCACCACTGTCGCGCTCGCCTGGCTGCTGTCACGGCCCGGGGTGACCGCCCCGGTCATCGGGCCGCGCTCCCCCGGGCAGCTCGATCTGCCGCTGACCGCGCTGCGCATCGAGCTGTCCGCCGAGACTGTGGCCCGTCTGGACGAGTTGTTCCCGCCCATCGGCAACGGCGGCCCCGGCCCCGAGGCCTGGGCGTGGTGATTTCGGCCCTGTGAGGCTTCGCCCGGCCGCCTCGCGGGGGCGGGCGGCCGGGCGACCGTCAACCGAGCCCGGCAGGGGCGGGCCGTCGGCAGTTCGGGCGGTGACCGACTGTTCATCCCCGGGCCGCCCCCGCGTTTCACGCGCGGATGTCGCCGCGTGGACTTTGCGGCGTTTTCTGCCGCACAGCTTCTCGAACACCGCCTGCAACTCCAACTAATCCGCTCGGCCAGTTGCTTTCCGCAGAGAGGAAGTGAAAAAATTCATACAAGCTTTCGAATTAATTGAGGAGGGCGGGATGGATCTGTTCGATCTGGATCCTGATCGCCCTCGTCGTGCGAATAGGAATGATGACGGCTGGTGGGATCGGTTGATCGCCGATTCGCCTCTGTGGTCGTCCGATGGTTCGCTCGCCCGCGACGAATACTTCATCGGCCGCTTTCCGATCGTTGAGCCCGAGATGCGGGGTTCCGAGCGCCCGGGCCGCTCGTGTGACGGCGATGTGGCCAATGCTCAGAACGACGAGGCCACCGATGGCTGTGCCGCGAGTGCCCGGTCTGGGGGTGCCGGCCGGGACAAGGGCCGGTCGTCGTGGGTGTTGGTGGGTTCTCTTCGTGAGTCGGCGCAGGCGTTGGCGTTGGCGGCGGTGCCGGAGGATGTGGATGTCTGTCTTGCTGAGGCTGAGGAGTTGCTGTTCGCGCGGGATCGGATCACGTGCGCGTTGGCTGATCGGGTGGGGCGGGTGCATGGTGCGGGGCGGGCCAAGGGGCATGGGCATGCCTCGACCCGTAGTTGGTTGCGTACCGCTGGGGGGATGAGTGTGGCGGGCGCTGGGCGTCTGCTGACGTTGGCGGTGGAGTTGGCGCGTCTGCCTCGGGTGCGGGAGCGGTTCGCCGCGGGTGGGTTGGCGGCGGGGGTGGTGGAGGCGATCTGCGCGGCTACCGCGCAGTTGAGTGATGAGCACGCCTGCCTGGCTGAGCCGATTTTGCTGGAGTTGGCGGGTCAGGCGGGTGCGGCGGAGGTGGCCAAAGCCGGGCGTTATCTGCGGGCGGTGCTGGACCCCGACGGGGAAGACCGCGATGAGCGGGCCGACTACGGGCGGCGGTTCCTGAGGGTCCGCCCCACCAAAGGCGGGGGCGTGGAGGGGGAGTTCTACCTGCCGCGTGAGGCCGCCGCCCGCCTGCGGGCCCTGCTGGACGCCTACGCCAAACCACGCGCGGAGGGCGATGACCGGCCGCTGCGGGTCCGCCAGGCGGATGCGTTCATCGCGTTGCTGGAGCAGAAGATCGCCGCCGAGCTCCTGGTCCTGGTCACCGCCGAATCCCTCCCCACCGACCCCCAACCCGCCGACCCAAGCAACGACCACCCCGAAGACATCGACGACGCCCAGGACGCGGAGGGCGCGGAGGGCGCCGAGGGCGCCGAGAACGGCCGGGACCGCGAGGGCACCGGCGCCACCGGCTACGCCGGAAGCCCTGACGACCCCGGCGACGTCGACAACACCAGTGCCCCCGGCGAGATGGGCGACCCCGGCGACATGGGCAGCACCGGCGCTGCCGCACCTGCCCAGGATGAGGGCCCCTGCCAGCCAACTGACCCCGGCACTGCCGAGGCCGAGGCAGCAGCCGGTGCAGGTGGCGATGCAGCCGCGGACGCTGTCGCCGCGAGCGCCGACCTTGACCTTGCCGGCACCGGCCCCCGCGATGAGGAGTCTCGCGATCCCGGAGCCAATGAGCACGGGACCTGTGAGCACGGGACCTTTGAGCGTGGGGTCGGTGGGCGCGGGGTTTGTGAGCAGCGGGCCAGCGAGCACGACACCGCGAGCGCCGCCCCTGTCGAGGGCGATGGTGACACGAGCATGGCCTCTGCCTCGGGTGGCGACACCGCACCCGCCAAGGGCGGAGACCGCGACCGCGCCGCGGCCCAAGCTGAAGCAGACCCCAGGCGCGCAGCAGCATGGCCTACCCGCGGCGGTAGCACGCGTCCGCACGCAGCGCCTCCGTACACAGCGCCTCCGCACACAGCGCAATTGCCTGACCCTCCTCCCGGGGATGCCGCTGCGCATCACGCCCACGCCGGGCACCGGCCTGCGGGGGACTGCCGGCATGCGCAGAGCACGTGTGAGGACCATGGCCACGAGCATCAGAAGCACGGCGGGAGCAAGTGCGGGTGCGGCGGCGAGGCGCGGTGCTCGTGTGCGCCGGGGACACCGGGAACAGCGCCGGGAACGCCGGGACCAGAGCTGGGGAGGCCAGTGGGAACAGCTCCGGGGACGCAGCCGGGGGCGGTGCTGGGGGCGGCGCCGGGGGTGTTGCTGGCGACCGGGCAGATGCTGCCGGTCTCCAGTGTGCACCGCCTTGCCCGCACCAGCAGCCTGGTCCGCCTGGTGATGGACGCCGAGGGGCAGGTGCTGGACATGGGCCGCAAGGTCCGCCTGGCCACCCCCGCCCAACGCAGGGCCGTGTTCGCCCGCTACGCCACCTGCTGGATCGACGGCTGCCCACTGCCCGCCACCATGTGCCAGATCGACCACGCCGACAACTGGAGCAACGGCGGCCTCACCGACCTGAAACTGCTCGGACCGGCCTGCCAGTTCCACAACCGCGACCGCTACCGCCACCCCGACCGCTACACCCGCCGCAAAGCCGGCACCGACCGCTGGGCCTTCACCTACCAGCCGACCCACACCAGGCGGCTGCGGGTGTAGCAGGCTGCGGGAGGCGTAGCGCGCCGAGGCGGGGATGGCCTGGCGGCCCGCCGACCCGCCGATCCTGGAGCGGGCGGGCATCCGGCTCGACTGGGCGCACCGGCAGGCCTCCGCGACGGGGCTGCGGCAGCCCCAGTGGATCCGCGTCGCCGGCTCCTACTACGCGCCCTGGCACCACGAGTGCTATGTGGCCCAGCAGCGGGTCGCGCAGGTCAGGCGCGTCTACCAGGCGGACGCGGTCACGAACGTGCTCGTCGCGGGCGGCCTCGCCCAGCCGGTGCTGGTGGAGCGGCTGGTGCAGAACCACGTGGAGAGCGCGATCCGGCACGACCCCCCCGGCGGCGGGCCGGCAGGGTGGAGCTCGTCGTGGCCGACACCGGCCTGCCCGCGGCCTCACGCTCGCCGTCGAGCTGCCTTACGAGGGCGACTGAGCCGCGCCGACCACGAAGGACTCCAGCCGGTGCAGCAGGGCGGCCATCTCGCCCTCGGGCAGGCGGGTGGTGTCGGCGCTCAACTCCACGCCGAGCGTGCCCTTCCAGCGCATCAGGGCCACGCAGAAGTCGCAGCTGCGCTTGTCCGTGCCGGGGAGCCACTCCAGCTCGGACTCCCCGTCCGCGCGGCCGGCGCCGCCCGGATCCTCGCCGGGACGCAGGTCGTTGAAGCAGCACGACGGGAACATGGGGACGCCCCGGTCGGCGCTCATCCGGTCGATCATCGCGTGCAGGGCCAGCGAGTCGAAGCGCGCGCGCCGGTAAGAGGCGAGAACCGCCGGATAGGCGCTCACCAGGGTTTCGGCGAGGCTTCCGCACGGGCCCAGGGTGAACAGCCCCAGCTGGTTCAGGCTGGTGACCAGGTCCCGGGTCCGGTCGCTGAAGCGGTTGTGCACGATCGGGGTGATCGCGCACACCTCGTGCCCGGTCAGCTCGCGCAGCAGCATGGTGACCGCCACCAGCAGGACGGTGGCGGTGCTGACGCCGGTACGACGGGCGAGCACCTGAGCGGCGTGGTTGAGCCGGGGCGACGACAGCACGACCCGCGCGTACCTCGGCGTCGCGCCCGCTCCTACCACGTGCGGGAACATGGCGGACGGCACGGTCCGGAGAAGCGCCTCCCACTGCGCGATCACCCGCTCGGAACGGGCCGACGCCGTCTCCTCATCCCGCACCAGGTCGAGCAACTGCGACGACGGCGGCCGTGTGATCGTCCCGCGGAGCAGCAGCATCCGCAGGTCGCGCACCACGACGTCGGCCGCGCGCCAGTCCGCGACGACGTGGTTGAGCACGAGCGCCACATGGGTGGCGGCGCCGTCGCAGACCACGAGACCGGCGCGCAGCGGCTGCTCGCCGTCGCCGAAGGAGCGACCGGCCAGGCGGTCGACGAGGTCCGCCGCGGCGTCGTCCGCGTCGCCGCGTGCCGCCTCGACCAGCTCGATCGACACGGTCCCGGCCGCCGCCACCTCCTGATAGGGCCCGGCCGCGCCGAGCCGTACCAGAGATCGCAGGGCGTCGTGGCGGCCCATCACCTCCGTCAGTGCGGCCGCCACGACCTGGGGATCGCGTGGGCCGCCCGCGCGCGGGACGGCGAGGATCCGGGGCACGTTGAAATAGTGCGCGCTGTCCGGCCCCACCTCGTCGATGGCCCCCCATATGTCCCGCTGTCCCCACGCGAGCTCCGCCGTTCCGGCACGATTGCAGGCGAAATCCACAGAAAGCCGCATGGCTCTCCTTCACGAAACGGTGTGCGGGCGGAGGTGGGAACGCTCCCATGAAGGCTAGGTATCACCTCCGGACGGGTCAAGATTTTCATTGGCCGTTTTGGAAGCGCTCCGCCATTGGCTCGCATATGGGCCCCACCAAAAAACAGGGCAAGAACTGCACCAGCGAATCGCAGGTTGTCGAAGCAAAAGGTGACAGAATGTGAATTTCAGGTGTGAAGGTTTCCGCCCGCGCCCTTACAACAGGTGTGCCCCCAGCGCGGCCTTGTCGATCTTTCCGGTGGCGTTGCGCGGCAGACCGGCCGTGAGGACGACCTCGCGGGGCACCTTGAAGTTGGCCAGGCGTTCCCTGCAGTAGGCCGTCAGCGCCTCCGGGGTGACCGCCGCGCCGGTGCGGGGCACGACGTAGGCCCGGCCGACCTCGCCCATCCGGGCGTCCGGCACGCCGATCACCACGGCCTCGGCGACGCCCTCATGGGCGGCGAGCACCTGCTCGATCTCGGCCGGGTACACGTTGAAGCCGCCGACCACGAACATGTCCTTCGACCGGCCGGTGATGGCGAGGTAGCCCCGCTCGTCGAGCCGGCCGCGGTCGCCGGTCACCAGCCAGCCGTCCACGATCGCCGCCGCCGTCGCCGCGTCGTCGTCCAGATAGCCGACCATCACGTTGTGCCCGCGCACCACGATCTCGCCGTCCTGGCCCACCGGCACCGGCGCGCCGTCCGGGCCGGTCACCCGCACCTCCACGCCCTCGATCGGGCGGCCGGAGGTGGTGGCGACGGTCACGTCGTCGTCCTCGACCGAGCACGCCGTGACCGTGCCGCACGATTCGGTCAGCCCGTACGCGGTGACCACCTGAGGGAACAGCTCGGCCCGCAGGCGGCGCACGAGCGCCACCGGGACGACCGAGGCGCCCGTGACCGCGAGCCGCAGCGACGACAGGTCGTAGCGGGAGCGGCCGGGCGCGTCGAGCATGGAGACGTAGACGGTCGGCGGGCCGGGCAGCACGGTGATCTTCTCGGCCTCGACCAGCCGCATCGTCTCGTCCGGCTCGAACACCGGCTGGAGCACCATCGTGGCGGCCCTGAGCAGGCAGGCGAACACCCCGGCCTTGTAGCCGAAGGTGTGGAACATGGGGTTGACGATCAGGTAGCGGTCGCCGTGGCGCAGACCGGTCCGCGCGCTCCACGCGAGGTAGGTGCGGACGTTCTGCCGGTGGGTGCACATCGCGCCCTTGGACCTGCCGGTCGTGCCGGAGGTGAACAGGATGTCGGCCACGTCGTCGGGGCGCACCGCCGCGGCGCGCTCCCGGGCCGCCTCCTCCGGCACGGTCACGCCCGCCGAGAGGAAGTCGTCCCAGCTCGTCGCGCCCGGCCGTGGGCCGTCGTACGCCACCGCCGTGGTGAGGGTGGGCAGGTCCGGCGTGCCGGAAGCGGTGACCCCGAGCATGGCGAGGTAGCCGTTGCCGAGGAAGCCGTCCTCGGTGAACAGCACACGGGCGCGGCTGCGCGCCAGCAGCCACCGGGCCTCCTCGCCCCTGTATCGGGTGTTGATCGGCACCACGACGGCGCCGGCGCAGAGCGCGCCGAGGGCGGTGACGATCCACCGCATGCTGTTGGGAGCCCAGATCGCCACCCGCTCCCCCGGCTCCACGCCGAGCGCGAGGAAGCCACGGGCCGCCTCGCGCACCCTGGCGTGCAGCTCCGCGTAGGTCAGGCGGACCGCGCCGTCCACCACCGCCTCCGTGCCCGGGAACTCCCGGGCCGCCTGCTCCAGCACTCCCGGGATCGTCAGCGCCTCGTTCTCGGTCATGACCGTCATGGTGGGCCGTCCCGGCCCGGCCCGTCAGGCGTGGTCCCGCTGGCCGGTACCTCTCCCCCACCGGCGGGCGGCCGGCCGTACCCTCCCTGGGTCGTATCGAGACGTGGGAGGAAACGGTGAACGTGACGGTGGATTTCGGCGGCCGGGCGGTGCTGGTCACCGGAGGGACCAAGGGCATCGGCTTCGTGATCGCCGAGGCGTTCCTCGCCGCGGGCGCCGGTGTCGTGGTGTGCGGGCGGAACGAGCCGGAGAAGCCGCCCTCGGCGGGCGGCCGGACGGCGCGCTTCGTCGCCGCCGACATCCGCGACCCCGCGGAGGCGGCCCGGCTGGTGGAGCAGACCGTCGACCACCTGGGCCGGCTCGACGTGCTGGTCAACAACGCCGGAGGCTCGCCGAACGCCGACGCTGCGACGGTCTCGCCGCGGTTCGTCGAGCGGATCGTGGACCTCAACCTGCTCGCGCCGTTCTACGTGGCCCAGCCGGCCAACCTCGTGATGCGCGAGCAGGAGACCGGCGGGTCGATCGTCAACATCGGCAGCGTCTCCGGCGTGGACCCGCAGCCGGGCACGGCGGCGTACTCGGCGGCCAAGGCCGGGCTGCTCATGCTCACCAGGGCGCTGGCGCTGGAATGGTCGCCGAAGGTGCGGGTCAACCACATCACCACCGGCCTCATCAGGACCGCGGCCGCCGCCTCCCTGTACGGCGAGGACGGCGGCGCGGCGCTGTCGGAGGTCATCCCGATGCGCAGGCTGGCGGTGCCGCAGGACGTGGCGAACGCCTGCCTCTTCCTGGCGAGCGACCTCGCCTCCTACCTCACCGGGGCGGACGTCCCGGTGCACGGCGGAGGCGAGGTCCCGGCCCGCTACCTGGTGACGGGCGGCTGAGCCTCACGGAAGACGGCGCGCCCGCCCGTGAGCACGGGCGTGCCGTTCACCGCCGCCTCGAAGGCCACGGCATCCTCCTCGTCCCACGTACGCAGGTCGAGTCGGTCGCCGGGGAAGACCGGGGCGGCGAACCTGCCCGCAAGCTCGGCCAGGCCGGCCGGGTGCGCGCCCACGGCGTCGGCCAGCGGCAGCGTCACCGCCGCCAGCGTGCACAGGCCGTGCATGAACGGCCTGGGCATCCCGGCCGCCTTCGCCGCCCCCGGGTCGATGTGCATGTGGTGCCGGTCGCCGAGCAGGCGGTAGAGCGCGGCCTGGTTGGGCGAGGTGTCCAGCCGCAGCTGACGCGCGGGCGGCGTTTCGGGCCGCTTCGGGGCCGAAGGACCGCGCTCGCCGCCGAACCCGCCGCGGCCCGGCGCGAACAGCGACCAGGCGGCGAGGAAGAACTCGCTGTCCACCTCGACCTCGAAGACCGCGGCGCCGCCCTTGTCCCAGACCCGGGCGACGCGGGCCTTCATCGTCAGCTCGCCCGCCGGCGGCAGCGGCGTGCGCATCTCCAGCCGCTGGGAGCCGTGCACGGCCGTCCGGGTGTCGAACGCGCCCAGCGAGCCGAGCGCGTCCGGCGCCCACTGGGCCTTGGTCAGCGCGAACGTCGGCAGCACCCGCAGCCGCTCCTCGAAGACGAGGTCGAGGTCGGTGGCCGGGGCGCCGACGGCGAGCGCGTAGAGGATCGCCTCCCGCTCGTCGTAGGCGACCGTGCGCTCGCCGAGGTCGCGGCCGGCCCACTCGGCAGCGTTCATCTCGCCCGCGTTCACCGGCCGGCTCCGAGCACCAGGCCGCTGGTGGGCACCCCGGTGCCCGCCGTCACGATCACGTTGCGCACTCCCTCCGGCTGGTTGACGCTGGTGCCCCGCACCAGGCGGACGGCCTCGGCGATGCCGTTCATGCCGTGCAGGTACGCCTCGCCGAGCTGGCCGCCGTGCGTGTTGAACGGCAGGCGCCCGCCGAGCTCCAGGTTGCCCTCGGCGACGAAGTCCTTGGCCTCGCCGGGGGCGCAGAAGCCCAGCTCCTCCAGTTGCGGCAGCACCAGCGGCGTGAAGTGGTCGTACAGGATCGCCGCGTCCATGTCGGCGGGGCCGAGACCGCTCTGCGCGTACAACTGCAGCCCGACCAGCCCCATCTCGGGGATGCCGGTGATTCGGGGACGGTAGTAGCTCGTCATCATGTGCTGGTCGTCGCCCGAGCCCTGGGCCGCGCCGAGGATGACGGCGGGCGGGTGCGGCAGGTCGCGCGCCCGCTCGGCCGAGACCACGACCAGCGCCTGGCCGCCGTCGGTCTCCTGGCAGCAGTCCAGCAGGTGCAGCGGCTCGGCGATCCAGCGCGACGCCTGGTGGTCCTCAAGGGTGATGGGCCGCTGGTAGAACCAGGCCGCCGGGTTGTTCGCCGCGTGCTTGCGGTCCACCACGGCCACCCGGCCGAAGTCCTCGCTGGTCGCGCCGTACTCGTGCATGTAGCGGCGGGCGAACATGGCCACCCACTGGGCGGGCGTCGACAGGCCGAACGGGTTGAGCCACGCGTACGCCGCGCCGTCCGCCCCGATGTCGGCCGCAGTCTCGACCGGCCGGTCCGCCTGGCCGAGGCCGTAGCGCACACCGGACCGCTCGTTGAACGCCCGGTAGCAGACGACGACGTCGGCGACGCCGGTCGCGACGGCGAGCGCCGCCTGCTGGACGGTGCCGCAGGCCGCGCCGCCGCCGTGCGGGATGCGCGAGAAGAACGTCAGGTCGCCCATGCCGGTGGTGCGGGCGACGTGGATCTCGGCGTTGGTGTCGGCGGTGAACGTCACCATCCCGTCCACGTCGGACGGCTTCAGGCCGGCGTCGGCGATGGCCGCGAGCACGGCCTCGCAGGCGAGCCGCAGCTCGCTGCGGCCGGAGTCCTTGGAGAACTCGGTGGCCCCGATGCCGGCGACGGCCGCCGCGCCGGAAAGCCGGCTCATGTCGCCACCTTCGAGGGAAGCCGTACGACGACGGTGCCGGTGACATGGGCGCCCAGGCCGTTCTCGCCGCGTACGGCGATCTCGACCCGGCGGTCCTCGTCGTGCTTGGCGGTGACCGTGCCGGTCAGCGTCATCGTGTCGCCGGGGTGGTTGGGCACGCCGAGCCTGATCCTGATCGCCTTGACGACGGCGGCCGGGCCCGCCCATTCCGTCACGTACCGGTCGACCAGGCCGTTGGTGGTGAGGATGTTCATGAAGATGTCCTTCGACCCGCGCTCAACCGCGAGGCCGGGGTCGTGGTGGACGTCCTGGTAGTCGCGGCTGGCGATCGCGGTCGCCACGATGAGCGTGCGGGTCAGCGGGATCGGCAGCGCGGGCAGCTCCTCCCCCACCGCCACCTCCTCGTACGTTCGCCGGTTCATTCGGGGATCCTTCCCGCCGCGATCACCGCGCCGAGCTTGGCGAGGTCGGCGCTCGGCCCGCCGAGCGTGCCGGAGATCTGCCTGGCCCACAGGAAGTGCCGGTGGACCGGGTAGTCGACGTCGACGCCGATGCCCCCGTGGACGTGCTGCACCCGGTGCGCCACGGTCAGCCCGGCGTCCCCGGCCCACCACTTGGCGACGAGCACGGCCGCCGCGGCGTCCCCGCCTTCCCGCAGGGAGGTGACCGCCTGCCACAGGCACACGCGGATGGCGTCGACGTCGATGTAGCAGTCGGCGAGCTGGTGCTGCACCGCCTGGAAGGTGCCGAGCGGCCGGCCGAACTGCTTGCGCTCGGACAGGTAGGTCACGGCGTGCCGGATCGCGCCCTGGGCGACGCCGAGCTGCACGGCCGCCAGCGCGAGCGCCGCCCGCTCGATCGTCCACGCCACCGCGCCGTCCCCCGGCGCGCCGACCGCCTGCGCCGGGGCGTCGTCCAGGGTGAGGGTGCCGGCGAGATCGTGCGTCGTGGTCTCCTCGGCCTCCCAGGAGACACCCTCGGCGTCGCAGGCGACCAGGAACAGGCCCGGCACTCCCTCGGCCGCGGCCGAGACCAGCACGTGGCCCGCACCGAACGGCGAGGGGACCACGGCCTTGACGCCGGTCAGCCGCCAGCCGTCGCTCTGTCGCCGGGCCGTGCAGCGCGGCGTGGCCGGGTCGGCCGGGCCGAACTCCTCCAGCGCCACGGTGAGCCGCGACGAGCCGTCCGCAGCCGCGGGGAGCAGGCTCTCACGCTGCTCGGGGGTGCCGTGCGCGGCGACCGCGAGCGCGCCGACGGCCGCGGGCCACAGCGGCACCGGGGCGACGTGGCGGCCCTGCTCCTCCAGCAGCACGCACAGGGCGCCCAGGCCCAGCCCGGCGCCGCCCGCCTCCTCCGGCAGCGCGATGCCGAGCAGGCCCGCCTTGCCCAGCTCCGCCCACAGCTCCTCATCCAGGCGGCCCGGCGAGCCCTCCACCTCGCGTACGCGCTCGGTCGTGGCGCGGTCGGCGAAGATCTGGTTGGCCAGGGCACGCACCGCCTCGAGCTCTTCGTCCAGAGTGAAGTCCATCAGTCGTTCTCCTGCGGGCGGAACACCGGAAGTGACAGGTCGGGATCGGCGTCCAGCCAGTCGAGGACGACGGGCATGCCGATCTCGACCTCTCCGGGTTCCACGCCGACCAGGTTGGTGATGAGCCGCGTGCCCTCGTCGAGCTCCACGACCGCGACGATCAGCGGATACTCGAACGCCGGGTGGCGGGGGTGGTGGGCGACCACGAAGCTGTAGACCTGCCCGCGGCCCGACGCCTCCGCGACGTCCCACTCGAACGAGCCGCAGTGCGGGCAGCACGGGCCGGGCGGGTGGCGCAGCGTCCCGCACCCGGAGCAGCGCTGGACAACCAGCCGGTGCTCACGCGCCGCCTCGAACCAGAACGCGTTGTCCCGGTTGACCGCGGGCCGCGGCCGCAACGCCTTCGGGGCCCGCTTTTCCGGAGAAGGGGCCTTCGGCCGGAACCGGAGCAGGCGCCAGCGCTGCACGGCGACGACCTCGCCGTCCTGGTCGGTGTAGGTGCGGACCGTGGTGACGAACCGCCCGACGCCGAGCGCGGTGCTCTTCTCCGGGGAGATCGACTCCACGACCTCGCGGACGTTCACGCGGTCGCCGACGACCAGCTCCCGGTGGAACTCGAACTCCGAGTCGGTCGCCACCACCGAGGTGTAGCCGTCCTTCTCCAGCAGCGCGTTCAGTTCCTCCGCTCCCGGCCCCGCACCCGAGCCCGTGATGCTCGCGGCGTACCCCCGCATCGTCCACGCCTGCGTCATCGACGCGGGCGCGACGATCCCGGGACGGCCGGCCGCGCGGGCGGCGTCGTCGTCCAGGTGGACGGGGTTGCGGTCGCCCATCGCCTCGGCCCAGTGCCGGATCATGGGCACGTTCACCGGGTCGGGCCCCTCCCGGAGCGGGACGATCTCCCGTCCGGCGAAGTCCTCATAGGCGGTCATCAGCGACCCGCCCGGGGAAGGCCGAGGCCCTGGGTGGCGACCATGTCCCGCAGGACCTCGTTCACGCCGCCGCCGAAGGTGTTGACGATGCCCTGCCGCGACAGCTGCTCGATCTGCCCGGCGAGCGCCGCGCCCGGCGACTCGGGGCGCACGCGCCCGCCCGCGCCGAGGATCCCCGACAGCGTGCGCTGCACGTCGATGTGGGTCTCGGTGCCGTACACCTTGGCCGCCCCGGCGTCCGCGCCCGACAGCGCGTCACGCGCGACCGCGTCGGTCATCTTCCAGTTCATCAGCCGCATCGCCTCCAGCCGGGCGTACGCGCGGGCGAGGTCCCGCCGCACCCACGGCAGCTCCATCGCGCCGTTGTCGCGCGCCCAGCCGGCGACCTGCTCCCAGAGCTGGATCATCCGGCCGCCGAGCGCGGCCAGGCCGATCCGCTCGTGGTTGAGCTGGTGGGTGATGAGCCGCCAGCCACCGTTCACCTCGCCGACGACCGCGTCGGCCGGCACCCGTACGCCGCTGTAGTAGGTGGCCGTCACGACCATCCCACCCACGGCCTGGATGGGGCTCCAGGAGAAGCCCGGCGCGTCCGTCGGCACGATCAGGATCGAGATGCCCTTGTGCTTGGGCGCGTCGGGGTCCGTACGGCAGGCCAGCCACACGTAGTCGGCCGTGTTGGCGCCGCTGGTGAAGATCTTGCTGCCGTCGACGACCCACTCGTCGCCGTCCCTGACCGCCCGGGTGGTGAGGGAGGCGAGGTCGGTGCCCGCGCCGGGCTCGGTGTAGCCGATCGCGAAGACCAGGTCGCCGGACAGGATTCCGGGCAGATACCGCTTCTTCTGCTCGGGCGACCCGTGGCTCATCAGCGTCGGGCCGACTGTGTTGACGGTGACGAACGGGAACGGCAGCCCGGCCCGCTGGACCTCGTCGAAGAACACGTACTGCTCCTCGACCGACCGGCCCTGCCCGCCGTACTCGACCGGCCAGCCGATGCCGAGCCAGCCGTCGGCGCCGAGGCGCCGCACGACCTCGCGGAACCGGCGGCCGCCGACGCCCTCCTCGCCGACGCGGCGCCGCTCGTCCTCGGGCAGCAGGCCCGCGAAGTACGCCCTCAGCTCCCGGCGCAGCTCGCGCTGCTCGGGACTCTCCCGCAGATCCATGTCCGCTCTCCTTCACGCCTGACCGAGGAAGCGCAGGCGCCCGTTGGCGGCGAACTCCTCGCGCAGCGCGGCCTTGTCCTGTCCGGTCATGAGGGTGTATTCGGGCGCGCCCCGGCCGGCCCATCGATAGACGGCGTCGCCGGTCCGCCAGCCCTCCATCTGCATCTCCTTCTTGCGCAGCTTGTTCGACCCGGTGGCCGGCAGCGCGTGGGAGACCCGCACGTGGCGCGGGGCCCCCTTGGTGCCGAGGTCCTCCTGCGCGGCCAGGAACTCCGGCAGGCCGAGGTCCTCGAACGACGTGCCCTCGGGGATCTCGAGCGCGGCCATGACCTGGTCGCCGGAGCGCGGGTCGGGCACGCCGAACACGGCGGCCGCGACGATCAGCGGGTGCCGCCGCAGCACACGCTCGGTCAGCAGCGCGGAGATGTTCTCGCCGTCCACCCGGATCCAGTCGCCCGACCGGCCCGCGAAGTAGATGTAGCCGTCCTCGTCGATGTAGCCGAGGTCGCCGGTCCAGTACCAGCCGTGCCGGACCCGCTCGGCGTCGGCCGCCTCGTTCTTGTAGTAGCCCTCGAACCTCGCCGCGCCGTCGACGTCCACGATCTCGCCGATGGCCTCCTCGGCGTTGGTCACCCGGCCGTGCGCGTCGAGCACGGCGCGCGGGCAGGTCTCGCGGGTCTCGGGGTCGACCACCCGTACGCCCGGGCGCGCCGGGCGGCCGAGCGCGGAGGCCGGGCCCTCGGGCGCGAGCTTGATCATGCCGGCGCCCTCGCTCGACCCGTAGCTCTCGATGAGCCGGCAGCCGAACCTGCGCAGGAACTCCGCCTGGTCCTCCGGCGACGCCTCGGTGCCGAAGGCGTGGTCGAGCGTGTTGTCGGCGTCGTCGGACCGCTCGGGCTGCGCCAGGATGTACGCGATGGCCTTGCCGACGTAGGTGAAGAACGTGACGCCGTGGAAGCGGACGTCGGGCAGGAACCCGGAGGCGGAGAACTTGGGCACGAGGACGACCGTCGCCCCGGCGGTCAGCGACGGCGCCCACAGCGCCATCAGCGCGTTGCCGTGGAAGAGCGGCATGCAGCAATAACTGACGTCGTGCCGCCGCACGTCGTACTTCTCGCAGTTGGCGTAGCCCAGCCCGGTCAGCCGGCCCTGGGAGCAGACGGCGGCCTTGGACGCGCCGGTGGTGCCCGAGGTGAACAGCAGCAGCATCCGCGTCTTGGGCGTGATCTCCGGGTCGCGAACCGGCTGGCAGGCGTGCGCGGCGACCGTCTCCGCGTAGTCGTCGGCGTCCACCAGCAGGAAGCGGTCGCGCGGCACGCCGATGTCGAGGCCGTCCAGCAGCTTGAGGCCGGCCTCGTCGGTGACGACGAGCCGCAGGTCGGTGTGCCTGACCTCCTGCTCCAGGTAGGCGCCCCGGCGGGTGCTGTTGATCCCGACGATCGTCGCGCCGCTCAGCGCGGCGGCGCCGAGCCAGAAGATGTACTCGGGGGTGTTGTCGAGCAACACCCCGATGTGGAAGGGACCCTCGGGGTAAGAATCGGACACTCGGAGCGCCCGGGCCAGCGCCGCCCGGGCGGCGCTCTCCCGCACCACCTCGTCCCAGGTCCAGGTGCGCTCGCGGGTCCGCAGGCCGGGGTGGTCGTCGCCCAGGCGGTCGAGCAGCAGGTCGGCGATGGTCTCCCGGCGCACCGCTACCCCTTCTGCCGTACGGCGATCGGGCCGGTCAGCACGCAGTGCGTGCCGCCGTAGATCGCGGTCATGCACTTGTTGCAGTGGATGCACAGCGACCTGACGGTGTCGTCGGCCTGGATGCGGTTGATCAGGTCCGGCTCGCGCAGCAGCGCCCGGGCCATCGCGACGAACTGGAAGCCCTCGGCCATCGCCTGGTCCATGACCTGCTTGTTGGTGATCCCGCCGAGCAGGATGAGCGGCATCGTCTTGAGCGCGGCGCGGAACTGCCGGGCGTCGTCGAGCAGATAGGCGTCCTTGTAGGGGTAGGCGCGCAGGAAGTGCTTGCCGACGAGCTGGACGCCGAGCTTCACCGGCTGCTTCATGACCGAGGCGAACTCGCGCAGCGGGGCGTCGCCCTTGAACAGATACATGGGGTTGAGCAGCGAGCTGCCGGCGGTGAGCTCCAGCGCGTCGAGCGAGCCGTCCTCCTCCAGCCACTGCGCGACCTTGATCGACTCATCCAGCCAGAAGCCGCCGGGCACGCCGTCGTCCATGTTGAGCTTGGCCGTGATCGCGATCCGGTCGCCGACCGCGTCGCGCACCGCGCGGGCGATGTCCCGCGACAGGCGGGCCCGGTTCTCCAGGCTGCCGCCGTACTCGTCCTTGCGGTGGTTGACCCGCGGGCTGAGGAACGAGCTGGCGAGGTAGTTGTGCCCGAGGTGGATCTCGACGGCGTCGAAGCCCGCCTCGATCGCCATCTTCCCGGCGTGGGCGTGGGCGGCGACGATCCGCCGCAGGTCGTCGCGGGTCGCGGCCTTGGTGAAGCTCGTCGTGGTGGCGTGGAAGTGCCGGGTGGGGCCGAGCGAGGGCAGCCTGTTCGACTTGGGGTTGGCCACCGGCCCGGCGTGGCCGATCTGCGCGGCGACGGCGGCGCCCTCGGCGTGCACGGCCTCGGTGAGTCCGCGCAGGCCCGGCAGCGCCTCTGGGGTCCACTGGATCTGCCGCGCGTCCGTGCGCCCCTCAGGGGCGACCGCGCAGTAGGCCACGGTGGTCATGCCGACGCCGCCCTGGGCGTGCCGCACGTGGAACTCGATGAGTTCGTCGGTGACGAGGCTCTTGCGGCTCAGCCCCTCGTACGTGGCCGCCTTGATGATGCGGTTGCGCAGGGTCACCGGCCCCAGCTTCGCCGGGGCGAGCACGTCCGGAGCTGTCCGGGGCGCTTCCTGAGTCAATTGGGGATCCTCCACTCCGGTCGTCAAGCTGTCCAGACGTTAGTCAGCGGGACCCGCCGGCGATCCGGCGAATCCCGCTGACCGGGAGAAATCCGACTGTCAGGCCCCTCGGCCCTCCAACGCGGCGGCGAGGTACAGCGCGGCGCCGAGCACGGTCACCGCGGCGCACGCCGTCGCGAGGATCTGAAAGGAGCCGATGTCCCTCAGGTCGTCCTGCGACGCCGGCGACAACGTCGCCCTCCGCCAAGTCGCCAACCGTCTGGTCGGTATCCTGCCCGGCTGCCTCAAGACCGGCACCCCGTACAACGAAGCAACCGCTTGGGCTCCTCAACCGGCGGCGGCAGGTGGTGCGGGGATGCGGCGGCTCAGCCGAAGAAGGCCTGGCCGCCGTCGAGGGGCACGGTCGCGCCGGTCAGGTAGCGCAGGTCCGGGCCCACGAGCGCGATCACGGCGCGGCCGATGTCCTGCTCGCAGTCGCCGATGTAGCCGAGGGGGATGGTCTTGCGGAACGCCTCCGCCTCCTCCGGGAAGGCCTCCGTCCACCGCTTCAGCCCCGGCGACAGAGCGTGCGGGGCGATGTTGTTGGCGCGGATGCCGTCGGGCCCCCACTCGGTGGCCGCCGTACGCGTGAGCGAGCGCAGCGCCTGCTTCGCCGCAGCGTACGCGCCGTAGGTGGCAGGGTCCCAGCGGACCATGGCCGAGGTGACGAGGTTGACGATGCTGCCGCCGCCGCGGGCCTTCATGTGGGGGTGACAGGCCTTCATGAACGCGAACGCGGCGAACGGGCCGCTGCGGAAGCCCTTCTGGAAGTCGGCGTCGCTCATCGACAGCAGCGGGCCGTACGCGCCGGTGTAGGCGTTGTTGACGAGGATGTCCACGCCGCCGAACCGGGTCACGACGGCCTCGACCACGGCGGGGATCGCGTCGGTCTCGGTCACCTCGCACTGGAACGGCTCCGCCGTCCCGCCGCGTTCGCGGATCAGCTCGCAGGTCGTCTCCAGCTTCGCCGTCGTGCGGCCGAGCACCGCCACGGACGCGCCTTCCGAGGCGAGGGCGAGCGCGATGCCCTGGCCGACGCCCTGACCGGCTCCCGTAACAATCGCGACTTTTCCGTCCAGACTTCCCATCCGTCTTCCGTTCCGCCGTGCGTTGGGCCGAAATAGTGGTGTGAGGCGGCACACGGAAAGCGACCAGTCCCGCTCACCGGGAACAGGCTGCCTGCCGCTGTGACGGCGCCGGGGGCCCGTCCCGGTCACCGGGAGGCCCGCCGCCGCACAGGAGGTCGAGTCGAGGATTTCCGCAGACTCAGGTGGTGAGCGTCAAGCAGGGCTGAGCCGCAGGCTCTTGAATTCGGTCGCCTGGGCGGCGATCGCCTTCTCCGTGGGGAGGCGTTCCATCGACGACGCCCCGAAGAAGCCCGCGATCCCGTTCGTGTGGTCGAGGACGAACTGGGCGTCCTCGGGTTCGGCGATGGGGCCGCCGTGGCAGAGCACGATGACGTCGGGGTTCACCGCGACGGCGGCATCGCGCATCTCCTGCACCGCGGCGGCCGCCTCTTCGAGGGTGAGGGCGGTTTCCGCGCCGATGCTGCCGCTCGTGGTCAATCCGACGTGGGGCACGAGAACGTCGGCTCCGGCCTCGGCCATCGCCGCGGCCTGCTCGGCGTCGAAGACGTAGGGGGCGGTGAGCAGGTCACGCCGTCGCGCTTCCCTGATCATGTCCACCTCGAGCCGGTAGCCCATCCCGGTCTCCTCGAGGTTCTGCCGGAACTTGCCGTCGTACAGGCCCACGGTGGGGAAGTTCTGCACACCGGAGAAGCCCATCGCCTTCAACTGGTCGAGGAACGGGCCCATCAGACGGAAGGGGTCCGTGCCGCAGACCCCGGCCAGCACGGGGGTGTCGCGCACGACCGGGAGGACTTCCCTGGCCATGTCGACGACGATCGCGTTGGCGTCGCCGTACGGAAGCAACCCGGCGAGCGACCCTCGCCCGGCCATGCGGTAACGGCCCGAGTTGTAGATGATCAGCAGGTCGACGCCGCCGGCCTCGGCGGCCTTGGCCGACAGGCCGGTGCCGGCGCCCGCGCCGATGATGGGCCGGCCGGACCCGGCGGTGGCGCGCAGGCGTTCGAGAGCTGTCTCGCGGTTCATCTCATTCTCCAGTTCGACGTGCGCGGATGAGGCGGTGCAGGGCTTCGGCCGCGGCCCGGCCGAAGCCCGGATCGTTGATGGCGGCGTCCACGTCGTGGACGGGGACGCCGGTGTCCTTCAGGCCGTCCCGGAGCGCGGCGAAGCAGGCGGCGTCGGCGTCGGGGTCGACGAAGGGCCCTCCTTCCACGTCGATCCCGGAGACGCCCTTCAGCGGCAGGTAGACCTCCACCGGCCCGGTGGCGCGGCTGAGCTTGTCGCCGATCCTCGCCCCCAGCTTGGCCATCTCGTCGCGGGTCGTCCGCATGAGGGTGACCGTGGGGTTGTGCACCAGGAACTTCCGGTCCGCGAACTTCTCCGGGACGGTGTCCCGGGGCCCGAAGTTGACCATGTCGAGCGCGCCGACGCTGACCACCTGGGGGATGCCGGCTCGCCCGGCCGCCTCCAGCCGGTGGGGGCCGGCGGTGAGGACCCCGC
Organism: Microbispora catharanthi; assembly: GCF_006334915.2. GTDB lineage: Bacteria > Actinomycetota > Actinomycetes > Streptosporangiales > Streptosporangiaceae > Microbispora > Microbispora catharanthi. The sequence goes on along the minus strand of NZ_VDMA02000001.1, from coordinate 208,933 downwards.
CGACGAGGTCGTCGGCCAGCTCGGTGGTGGTCAGGTCGAGGACGCCGTCGAGCATGCCGGAGGCGGCGAGGGCCTCCATTGCCCGTCCGCCGGAACCGGTGGCGTGGAAGACCAGCACTTCGTATCCGGCGCTCGTCAGGTAGTCACGGGCTTCGTCGACGGCGGGCGTGGTGAGCCCGAACATCGTGGCGCCGACGAGTTTCCGCTCGTCGCCGGTCTCATCCCGCACCCGGGCGTACCGCTGGGCCATCCCGGCCGCCGCCGCGGCGGCGTTGCCGAGAACCGCGCGCGAGAGCCGGTTGATGCCGGAGATGTCCACGACGGAGTACATGAGGGTGACGTCGACGTCTCCGACGTAGGGGCCGACGTCGCCCGAGGCCATGGTCGAGACCAGCAGCTTGGGCACTCCGACGGGCAGGGCCTGAAGCGCACGGGCGGCCACGGACGAGCCGCTGGAGCCGCCGATCGAGAGCAGGCCGTCGAGGCGCCCCTCGCCGAACAGCCGCCGGACGATCACGGCGGCGCCGGTCGCCATCGCGTCCATCGCGGCGCCGCGGTCGCGGGCGTCGCGGAGCCGGTCGAGCTCGGTGCCGGCCGCCCGCGCCACCTCGTTCGCGCCGATGTCGGCCAGTTCCGCCCCGTGGGCGAAGGTGCCCACATTGATCAGGAGCACGTCGCAGCCCGCCTCGCGCAGCCGGTCGCGGACCCAGCGATACTCCTCGGTCTTGGTGTCCAGCGTTCCCAGCAGCACCACCGTCGCCACCGCGACCTCCCTGTCGTCATCGACCTGCGCGTACGGTCGAGGATGTCCGGCCGCTGCCGTATCGGCCAGGCCAATCACGCAGAATTGGTCCATGGCACGTGCGGAACATGTCGACAGTGCCGCGCTGGCCCGCTTGCTCGGGGAGTGGCGGGCGGAGGACGTGCCGCTGCCACACGCGCTCGCCGGCGCGCTCGCCGAGCTGATCGCCGGCAACGTGCTGGTCGACGGGGCCGCGCTGCCGCCGCAACGCGCGCTGGCCGCCGCGCTGGGGGTGTCCCGCGGGACCGTCGCCGAGGCGTACGCCGAGCTGGCCGCGCGGGGACAGCTGACGCCCCGGCAGGGGTCGGGCTCGCGCATCCGGCGCGGCCGGAGCGCGGGAGGGGATCATGTCGTCGAGGGACGACTGGCGTCCTTCGGCCGCACCCGCCGCCCCGTCGAGCTGGACCTGTCCAGCGGCGCGCTGCCCGCCCTGTCGCTGGTGCGGGACGTCGTCTCGGCGGTCGACCTGCGCGAGCTCGACGTCTATCTCGCGGATGACGGCTACTACGCCGCGGGGCTGCCTCGTCTTCGCGCGATCGTGGCCGAGCAGTACACCGTGCAGGGGCTGCCGACAGGGCCCGACCAGATCCTTGTCACGTCCGGCTCCCAGCAGGCCGTCTGGTTGTGCGCGTCGTCCCTGGTCGCGCCGGGAGACGAAGTGCTGGTCGAGGAGCCGAGCTACCGGGGTGCGATCGAGGCGTTCCGTACGGCCGGGGCGCGGCTGACGGGCGTGCCCGTACGGCAGGACGGCCTCGACCTCGACCACCTCGAACGGGTCGCGCATCGGGCCGCCCTCCTCTACTGCCAGCCCGCGGCGCACAATCCAACCGGGATCAGCTGGCCGGCGGCGAGCAGGGAACGGCTCAGCGAGATCGTCGGCAGGCACGGCGTGCTGACGATCGAAGACCGATCCTGTGCCGATCTCGTCCTCGACGACCGCGGCGTCCGGCCCCCGCTGCCCGAGCCGGCGGATCCCGGCTCGGTGATCCGGATCGGCACCGCGTCCAAACTGCTCTGGGGCGGGCTGCGGGTCGGGTGGATCCGCGCGGAGCGGCCGGTGATCGTGCGGTTGACGCAGGCCAAGGCGGCACTGGACCTGGCGGCTCCGGTGATCGACCAGATGGTGACCGCCGAGCTCCTGGCGCAGGCCGATCGGGCCCGTCAGGAGCGCACCCGGCGCCTGCGGGCCCATCTCGCCGAGGCGGCGGCGGTCCTGGCGGAACGGCGCCCCGCGTGGCGGTGGACGCCGCCGCACGGCGGCACGGCGCTGTGGATCGACACCGGAACCGACGCCGTCGCCCTGGCCGAACGCGCACGGAGGAGGGGCGTGCTGGTCACCGCAGGCCCGGCCTTCTCCCCCTCGAACGCGCAGCGCTCCCGGCTGCGGCTGCCGTTCTGGAGACCCGTGGAGCAGTTCGCGCACGCGGTCGAACTTCTCGAGTGAGTCCCGCGCGTGTGTGGAGGTATGTCACGCCTCGGCGGCGTTGGCGTAGCGGCGTGCCAGGTGGGCGAAGGCGGCTTTGAGCTCGGCCGGGCCGACGACCTCGATGTCGGCGTCGAACCTGCCGACGTCGGCGGCCAGGCCGACCCATGACCACGAACCCAGGACGAGCCGGCAGCGGTCCGGGCCCAGTGCCTCGACGACCGCGTCGCGGGTGTAGGGGGACACGGCGGCGGCGGGCAGGCCGAGGATCACCTCGCCGCGGCAGGGCCAGTCGCCGGAGCCGCCTGAGCCGGAGACTGAGCCTGAGCCTCGGAACCGGCCGGCCACGAAGGCGGCCACATCACCTCCCGGCAGCTCGCGCGGGGTGAAACGCGGCCCCGTGGGGGTGCGCGGGGTGATCCGGTCGGCGCGGAAGGTACGCCAGTCCTCACGATCGAGGTCCCAGGCGACCAGATACCAGCGCCCGCCCCAGGTGACCAGGTGATGAGGCTCCGCCCGGCGCGGTGGCGCCGGCACGCCGTCGTCGTCCTCTTCCGGAGGAGACGCGGCCGCGTAGTCGAAGCGCAGCACCTCACGGGCATGGACGACGGCGCCGAGTGCCGTGAGCACGCCGATGTCGACTCGCGGACCGGCCGGGATCGCGGACCGCTCGACGGCGGTGACCTGAAGGGCGTCGATCCGGTGGCGCAGCCGCGCGGGCATGACCTGCCGCACGGTGGTCAGCGCGCGCGCCGCGGCTTCCCCGATGCCGGCGCCGCTCGCGGTGGCTGTCTGGAGGGCCACGGCGAGGGCGACGGCCTGGTCGTCGTCGAACAGCAGCGGGGGCATCTGCGAACCGGCATCGAGCCGGTATCCGCCGTCGGGCCCCTTGAAGGTGGCGATCGGGTAGCCGAGCTCGCGGAGACGGTCGACGTCACGGCGGACCGTGCGCGCGCTGACGTTCAGCCGCGCCGCCAGGTCCCCTCCCGACCAGTCACGGCGGGTCTGCAGCAGCGAGAGGATCGCGAGCAGTCGCGCGGATGTCTTCGGCACGAGATTCATTGTGCCTCCAGTAGAGGACACATCCTGTCCTCTACCCCTGGGAGTGTGAGGTCACCGACGCGTGATCGAGAACTAGGAGCCGTCATGTCCATCACCACCACGACTCACCTGAACTTCCGCGGCGACGCCCGGGCGGCGCTCGACTTCTATCACTCCGTCTTCGGCGGAGACGTCGTCTCCGTCACCTACAAGGACGCGGGCGCCGTGCAGAATCCCGACGAGGCGGACTGGGTGATGTGGGGCCAGGTCACCGCGGACAACGGCTTCCAGGTCATGGCCTACGACGTGCCGTCGCAGACGCCGTGGCACCCGGGGGAGAACGCCGTCTTCGTCTCCGTACGCGGCGACGACACCGACGAGATCAGCACCCTCTGGGACAAGCTGGTCGTCGGCGCAACCGTCGTGCGGCCGCTGGAGCCCGCGCAATGGGCGCCGCTCTACGGAATGCTCAAGGACCGCTTCGGCGTCGTCTGGGTCCTGGACGTCGCGGCCCCGTACAACGGCTGACCTCCCCGGCAGAGCGGAAGAGGAATCGGATCACTGTGAGAACGCGCGAGCTGGGGCAGACCGGCATCGAGGTCAGTGCCTACTGCCTGGGCACCATGATGTTCGGCCCGGTGGGCAATCCCGACCACGACGAGTGCGTCCGCATGACCCACCGGGCGCTGGACGCCGGCGTCAACTTCGTCGACACCGCCGACGTCTACGGCTACAGCGAGACCGAGGAGATCGTCGGCAAGGCTCTCAAAGGCCGGCGTGACGACGTCGTGCTGGCCACCAAGGTCAACGGCCGGATGGGCGAGGGTCCCAACCGCCACGGCAGCTCGCGGCGCTGGATCATCGCCGAGGTCGAGCAGTCGCTGCGGCGCCTGCAGACCGACTACATCGACCTCTACCAAATCCATCATCCCGACCCCCGCACCGACATCGAGGAGACCTTGTCCGCGCTGACCGATCTGGTGCGCAGCGGCAAGGTCCGCGCCATCGGCTCCTCCAACCTGCCGCCCTCGGAGATCGTTCAGGCGCAGTGGGTGTCCGAGCGGCGTGCTCTGCACCGCCTGCGCACCGAGCAGCCGACGTACTCCATTCTCAACCGCGGGATCGAACGGGAGGTCCTGCCCGTCTGCCGGCGCTACGGCCTGGGCGTGCTCGTGTGGGGCCCGCTCTCGTCGGGCCTGCTGACCGGCCGCTACCGCAAGGGCACTCCCCCGGCGGAGAGCGCCCGCATGCACTGGGTGCCCAGGCACCTGACCGACGAGCGCAAGCTCGACGCCGTCGAACGGCTCATCACCGTGGCCGAGGAAGCCGGCATGTCCCTGGCCCACCTGGCGATGGCCTTCGCCACCACCCACCCCGACGTCAGCGCCGCCGTCATCGGCCCCCGCACCATGGAACAGCTCGAGGATCTGCTGGCGGGGGCCACCATCACCCTCGGCGACGACATCCTCGACACGATCGACGAGATCGTCCCGCCCGGGACCGACATCGGCCCCCTGGACATCTCCTACGATCCGCCGGCCGTCACGCACCCGGCGCTGCGCAGGCGCCCGGCCGGCGACCGGGCCGCGGCCTGACAGCATGACGGTCCTCGACAGCCGGGCACTCAACCGCGCCACGCTGGCCCGGCAGTTCCTGCTCGACCGCACTGACGCACCGGTGCTCGACGTCGTCGCGCACCTGTGCGGCATGCAGGCACAGGAACCGCAGGAGCCGTTCTTCGGGCTGTGGTCGCGGGTGCGAGCCTTCCGGCCTGCGGCCCTGGACGGTCTGCTGACCGGGCGGGACGTGGTGCGCACCCACCTGATGCGCCGCACCGTCCACCTCGTCACCGCCGACGACGCACTGGCCTGGCGTGCCCGGCACGACACCATGCTGCGGCAGCGGGTGCTGACCACCTACCGCCGCGAACTCGCCGGACTCGATCCGGATGAGGTGGCGGTGGCCGGTAGGGAGGTCATGGCCGACGGCCGGCCCCGCACGATGGCCGAACTCGTCGACGCGCTTGCCGTCCGCTGGCCCGCACCCCCGCGCCGGGCTCTCGGTGAGCTTCTCGTCGCCGCGCTCATCCCGATGGCCCAGCTGCCCCCGCGCGGACTGTGGCGCGCCAAAGCGGGGGTACGCAACGTTCCCCTCGCCATATGGCTGGGACGCGACGTCACCCCGCTCAGTCCGGACGGCTCCGACGAGGTCGGCCGGGCCCTGGTCCGCCGTTATCTGGCCGCGTACGGGCCCGCCGCGTCCGCCGACCTGCGCGCCTGGTGCGGTCTGGCCGGGCTGCCCGCCGCGGTCGAAGCCGTACGCGGGGAACTCGTCGCCTTCCGCGACGAACGGGGCCGGCAACTGCTCGACCTGCCCGGCGCGCCGCGTCCCGACCCGGACACCCCCGCGCCTGTGCGGTTCCTGCCGGCGTTCGACAACGCGCTCCTCGGCTACCACGACCGCAGCCGCATCGTCGACGACACCCACCGCGGCCTGTCGGTCGCCGGCGCCCGCGCCGTCCTGGTGGACGGCCGGGTCGCCGCGACCTGGGACCTCTCGGCCGGCCGCGTGATCGTCACCCCGCTGCGCCGCCTTTCCCGATCCGACCGCGACGCCGTGGCCGAGGAGGGGCGGTCGTTGGAGTCCTTCCTGTCCGGCGACAACATAGAGGGATCCGCCCCGCCGTCCCGGTGACCGGGAGTTCCGGCATCCCGCGCCCGGCCTTTGCCGACAATTTCGGGCACGGACGGACTCCGGCTCGCGGCTCATCCCGGCTTGAAGGGGAACTGATAGGCATGTCGACAGATCCGAGGCTCGCGTCGGCGGCGGTGACGGCCGGGCTCACCGGTCCCGGCGGGGCGTTCGAGCTCGCCGAGGAGGAGGTCCTCGGCGCGCGCATGACGGTCTTCAAGAACCGGCCCCGCAACCTCGGCGAGGTGCTCGCCGCCTCGGCGGCGTACGGCGACCGCGACTACATCGTGACGGCGCACGAGCGGCTGACCTTCGCCGAGCACGCGCGCCAGGCGGCCGCGCTGGCCGCCGCACTGCGCGAGGAGCACGGTGTGCGCCCCGGCGACCGCGTCGCGATCAACGCGGCCAACCACCCGGGCTGGATCGTCTCGTTCTGGGCCGCGGTGGCCGCCGGCGCCATCGCGGTCGCGTACAACGCGTGGTGGTCACGCGGGGAGGTCGAGTACGCCCTCGGTCACACGGAGCCGAAGGTGCTGATCGCGGACGCCAAGCGGGCCGCGCTCACCCCCGCGGGGACCACGGTCGTGACCCTCGAGGAGGACCTCCCCCGGCTGATCGAGCGGCACGCGGGCGCTCCGCTGGCCCCGCACGCCGCCGCCGAGGACGACCCGGCAGTGATCATCTACACCAGCGGCACCTCGGGCCGTCCCAAGGGCGCGGTCCACACGCATCGCAACCTCACCTCCGTGGTCGAATACCACCGGATGAACGACGCGCTGGCCCAGGCGTTCGGCGACCCGACGAACCCCGCTGACCGGCGTTACCTGCTGGCGCTGCCGCTGTTCCACATCGCGAGCCTGCACAATCTCGCGGTGCCCCGCCTCGCGACCGGCAGCGCCGTCGTGATGCACCTGGGCGCCTTCGACGTGGACCGCGTGCTGCGGCTCGTCGAGCGGGAGCGGGTCACCAACTGGGGCGCGGTGCCGACGATGGCGAACCGCCTGATCGAGCACGGCGACCTGTCGGGCTACGACCTGTCGTCGCTGACCGCCTTCGCGCTGGCCTCGGCGCCGTCCTCCCCCGCGTTCAAGCAGCGGCTGCGCGAGGCGTTCCCGGTCGCCCGGCAGTCCCTGGTGGACAGCTACGGCCTGACCGAGTCGTCCACCGCGATCGCCGTCGCCACCCCGGCCGACCTGGAGGAGGCCCCGGGGACGCTGGGCCGTCCGATCGCCACCGTCCAGTTGGAGATCCGCGACCCCGAGGGCAAGCCGCTGCCGGAGGGCGAGGAGGGCGAGGTCTGCGTCCGCAGCCCGTTCAACATGCTCGGGTACTGGCGGGATCCGCAGGCGACCGCACAGGCCATACGGAAGGACCGGTGGCTGCACACCGGCGACATCGGGCTGATCGAGAACGGGCGGCTGCGCCTCAGCACCCGCCGTTCCGACCTGATCATCCGGGGCGGGGAGAACGTCTATCCCGCCGAGATCGAGAACGCGCTGGCCGAGCACCCGGCGGTGGTGGAGTGCGTCGTGCTCGGGGCCCCGCACCCCGACCTCGGCCAGGAGGTCGTCGCCGTGGTCGTCACGGCGGCCGGGCACGACCTGGCCGAGGACGACCTGCGGGCACACCTGCGCGACCGGCTCGCCTACTTCAAGGTGCCGTCGCGGTGGCGGATCACGACCGAGGCGCTGCCGCGCAACGCCACCGGCAAGGTGATCCGCCAGGAGGTCAAGCGCGAGCTCGGCATCGCCGACTCCTGAGACGCCCGCACGCCGTCTGATCGTCAGGCGTGAACCCGGCACCGCCGGGTAGCCGGAACGGATCACACCGGACCGCCGGGGGACGCCGATGACACGTGTGAGCGAGAGCCAGACCGCGAATGTGACCGGCCCGGTCGCGGGCCATCCGTACGTGTCGATGGCGCTGGGGGCGCTGTTCGTGTCGGCCTCGGCCGTGCTGATCCACCTGTCGGGCGCCTCACCGGGCACCGCCTCGTTCTACCGCTGCCTGCTGGCCCTTCCCGCGCTGGTTCCGCTCGCGCTGCTGGAGCGCGGGCGCGAGGGCAGGCGGGAGAGCACGGTGCCGGCGCGCCGCCGGGCCGTCACCCTCGCCGCGGGCGCCCTGTTCGCCGGCGACATGCTGCTGTGGACGGCGGCGATCGACGAGGTCGGCGCCGGGCTGTCCACCGTGCTCGTCAACGTCCAGGTGGTGATCGTGCCGCTGCTCGCCCTGCTGGTGGACCGCGAGCCGCCACCCCGCCGCTTCGTCGTGTCCCTGCCCTTCCTCCTGCTCGGCGTGGTCCTGGCGAGCGGTGTGGCCGAGGGCGGCGCCGGCGGGAGCCGGCCGCTCCTCGGGACCGTCCACGCCGTGCTCGCGGCCGTGTGCTACTCGGGCTTCCTGTTCCTGCTGCGGCGGGGAGGACAGCAGGGGCAGGTGGTGCAGTCCTATCTGTGGGTGACCGTCGCCGCCGCCGTCGCCTCACTGGCCGCGGGCGCCCTCTGGCAGGGCGTCGATCCGGCTCCGGGCTGGACGGCCGTCGGATGGCTGGCCCTGGTCGCGCTCTTCGGACAGGTGCTCGGCTGGCTCCTCGTCGCCGTGGCCGCGCCCCGTCTCGCCAGCCACGTCGGGGCCATCCTGCTGCTGCTCACGCCCGTCGGGGCCCTCGTCCTCGGCTGGGCCGTCCTCGGCGAGCACCCCTCCCCCCTCCAGCTGGCGGGCTGCGCCGTGATCCTCGCGAGCGGCACCTTCGCCACCACCCGTTCCGCCCGCGACTCCTGAGGCGGGTGATCCGGCCCGGCGGCGCGAGGGGGTGCACCGCCGGGCCGGTTCGTCACTGGACGGCGAAGCGCTGGGCGGCGCTGCCGTTGCAGTCGTAGATCTGCAGGCGGGTGCCGTTGCCGGTCGCGCCGCCGGGGGCGTCGACGCACCGGCCCGACTGGGGGTTCTGGATCGACCCGTCGGACAGCTGCACCCAGTTCTGCGCGCCCGTGTTGTTGCAGTCGTACAGCTGCAACGGCGTGCCGTTGGCGGTGCCGCCCGACTGCACGTCGAGGCAGCGGCCGAGGGTGCGCAGCGTCTGCCCGCTCCAGGTCCAGAACTGGTCCTTCGCGTAGGACTGGCAGTCCCACAGCTGCACCGCCGTGTTGTTGCCTCCGGTGTCGTCACCGGCGACGTCGACGCACTTGCCGCCGGGGCCGGCGATGTTGGCCCCGCCGGCGAACGACCAGCGCTGGGCGGCGCTGCCGTTGCAGTCGTAGATCTGCAGGCGGGTGCCGTTGCCGGTCGCGCCGCTGGGCGAGTCGAGGCATCGGCCCGACCCGCCGTTCTTGATGGAGCCGTCGGACTGCAGCACCCACTGCTGGTTGCCGCCGCCGAAGCAGTCCCAGATCTGCACCTTCGACCCGTTGGCGGTGCCGTTGTCGACGACGTCGAGGCACTTGCCGCCGTTGAACGTGCGCAGGGTGTTTCCGACCATCGTGTAGTGCTGGTCGACGGCGTAGGACTGACAGTCCCACAGCTGCACCGGCGCGCCGTTGCCGCCCGTGTCGTCGCCCGCCACGTCGACGCACTTGCCGCCGGGGCCGGTGATCGGCTGACCGGCCACGGTGCCGCCGGGGCCGCCCGTGCCGCCGCCGGTGCCGAAGCTTCCGATCGTCATCCCGGCCGACGACGGGTTGGGCTGGTCGATCGTCGGGGCGAACCCGCCGACGTCGTCGTAGGAGAAGCCATAGGCCAGGCCGTTCAGCGAGTTGGCGTGCATCGTCTTGCTGAACAGGTTCGACGCGGACTGCCCGTAGAACTTCGTCGCGTCCGTCGTCGGCTGGGTGTCGTACATGACCCGGCCGGCCGTCGACAGCGTCGCGCGGTTGAGGGCGGCGCACACCCGCGCGCCGACCGCGAGGATGGCCGCCTGGTCGGGCTGGTTCTGCGGTTGCATGCCGCCGGAGCACGCGAAGACGTCGCCCGTGGCCGGTTTGGCGAGCGCGCCGATGACGGCGCCGGACGCGTTCCTGAACGTCCAGTTCGTGCCACTGGTCGTACCGGTGAAGGTGCCCAGCGACGTCTGGACGGTCAACGGGTGCGTGGCGTAGTAGGACCACACCCCGTTCACGTAGGAGTCGAGGTACGTCGAGGGGAACAGTCCCTTGGCGATGGCGTGCACGGGCGCGAGCACGCGCAGCGGGAGGCCGTCGGAGGCCCGGGTCGTCGTCAGGCCCGACCACGGCGACCCCAGCCCCGCGAACGCGTCGAGGATGCCGGTGCGGTTGCCGGGGATGCCCTGTGTCTGGGTGTTTCCGGAGGAGTCGGTGACGCTGACCGTCATCGGGATGCTGAACATGTCGACCGTGGTCGAGTTGATGAAGATGCCCGTGCCGCCGTTGCTGTCCCGGGCGAACTCCGTCCAGTCGTAGAGGATGCCGGCGTTCGGATCGCTGTCGACCCAGGGCGCCGGCTCGACCAGGCCGTTCGTGGTCAGGAAGAACCGCAGCTTCTCGCCCATCGACACATAGACACGGCCGCCGGACAGGCTCGGCGGCAGCGTGATGGTCGTGGTGGCGCCGTTGCCCGGCCCGGGGATCGCGATGTCCGGTGCCGGGACGGGCCCGTTGGGGATCGACGAGGGGAAACTGTACGCGCGCCACGTCCCCGAGGCGTCGACGTACCCCTGCCGGCCGGCCGAGCGGGCGACGACGTAGACGTAGGTCGCGTCGCCCCGGCCGGAGTTGTTGGTGATCTTGAAGGGCAACTGCGTGACGGCGGCGTTCGCCGCCTGCTGCCCGGCGGCGAGGACGACCGCCTGGGCCAGCAGCACAGCGGCGAGCAGAGCCCGCCGCCATCGCCGGAACGACACGTGCATCTCTCGGCTCCTCTGGGGGGTGCGGAGACAAGCTTTGAGAGCGCTCTCAGTAAAGTAACTTTACTGTTAACTGACCGCTCGTCAATAGCCGTCCACGCCGCGTTTCTCCGCGAAGAGCCGAATCCGCCTGTCCCGTGAGAGCGCTTACTCCACGCGGAGGTCAGCGAGGCCGGTCGAGCTGCTTGTCGATGAACAGGCCCTCGGCGGTGACGCACACCTGTCCGCCCGCGGTGATCGTCCCGGTGGTGTAGATTTTGCGCCCGTCCACGGAGGTCTGCCGGCCGGTCACGGTCAGCCGCTCGAACAGCGGGGTGGGACGGTGGTAGCGCAGGGTCAGCGTGCCCGTCATCCCCGAGGTCCCCGCCCAGGCGTTCGCGACGCCCAGCGTGTGGTCGAGCAGCAGCGCCGACACACCGCCGTGCACGCATCCGGGAGGCCCCTGGTAGGGCATGCCCAGCACGACCTCGCCCTCGATGGACCCGTCGTCCCTGCCGTACAGGCGCAGCGGCGGGGCGATCGCGTTCTCCGGCCCGGTCACCGGGTCGTGCCGGGTCACTCCCTCCCCCCGCCACATGTCGACCATGCGCTCGCCCACCGTGGGGGCGTGCGCCTCCAGGTGATCGGCCACGGCGTTCAGCTGCTCGGCGACCTGGGTCATCTCGACCGCCGACATGTCGCCCGAGTGCAGCAGCGCGTCGATCACCCGGCGGGCCGCGGCGACCGCCGCGTCCACGCCCTCGTTGTTCGGGGTCGCCGTCAGCCCCGTACGGTCGATCCGCGTCTCCGTCATGAGATCTCCGCTGTCGCGTGGGTGAGCACTGCGGCGTCGCCGCGCTCCGGGCAGGTGGACCGGAACACCAGCCGGTCGCCCTCGCGCCACACGGTGGTCCGGATCGTCTCGCCGGGGAACAGCACCCCGGCGAAACGCACCGACAGCCCGTTCAGCCTGGTCACGTCACCGCCGAGGACGCCGTCCGCCAGCGCCTTCGCCACTATGCCGTACGACGCGAGGCCGTGCAGGATCGGGTGGTCGAAGCCGGCCGCCCGCGCGAAGGCGGGGTCGGCGTGCAGCGGGTTGAGGTCGCCGTTGAGCCGGTAGAGCAGGGCCTGCCCGGGGGTGGTCGGCGAGTCGAGCACGTGGTCGGGCTCCCGGTCCGGCTCCGTCCAGGGGGTCTCCGGGCCCGGCTCGCCGCCGAAGCCGCCCTCGCCGCGCGCCCAGATCCGCATGGTCGTGGTCCACAGCGGGTCGCCCTCGGGATCGGCCGCCGCCTGCTCCATCTCGATCACCGCGGCCTTGCCCTTGTCCCAGATGTTCGCGACCCGGGAGGACACGACGGCCTCACCGGCCGCGGGCAGCGGCCGGTGCACGGTGAGCGCCTGCCCGGCGTGCAGGATCCCGAGCAGGTCGATGTCGATGCCGGGCATGCTCATCGCGGCCGGCGGGCGCTCACCCGCCGAGATCCCCTGCCCGGCGACCATGGCGAAGGTGGGCAGCACGCGCAGGCCGCGCTCGTAGGTGTAGGACAGCTCGGGATCGGCGCCCGCGTCCCTCCCCGCGCCCAGACTGAGGTGATAGAGCAGCACGTCGCGGCTGGTCCAGGAGATCTCCCGGGCGGCCGGCGGCGCGCCCAGGGCCTTGTCGACGTCGATCGGCACGGGTCAGACCTCCTCGTCGTCTCGACGGCCCCTGCCGATCACGCCTTGACCTCCGGGTCGCGGGGCAGCCCGAGCAGGCGCTCGCCGATGATGTTGAGCTGTACGTCGGTGGTGCCCCCGGCGATGGACATGCAGCGGGAGCTGAGGAAGCGCAGCGCGGGGTCGGACCGCCGGCCCATCCACTCGCCGGTCAGGGAGTCCGGGCCGATCCAGTCCATGGCGGTCTCCCAGACCTCCTGCACGTGCTCGACGCCGATCAGCTTGGCCACACTGGACTCCGCGCCGGGCTGCTGCCCGGTCAGCGACCGCAGTGTGGTCCGCAGCGCGAACAGCGCCCCTGACTGGGCGTCGCAGAGGATGCCGCCGAGCCGGGTCAGCCGCTCGTCGTCCGTCTCGTCCGGCCGTTCGGCGGCGATGTGCAGCAGCGCCTCGCCACCGCTGCCCAAGGAGGAATCGTGCGACAGCGAGACCCGCTCGTTGGCCAGCGTCGTGCGGGCCAGCTTCCAGCCGTTGCCCGGTTGCGCGACGAGCATCTCGTCGGGGATGAACACGTCGTCGAGGAACACCTCGTTGAACAGCGCCTCGCCGGTCAGCTCGCGCAGCGGCCGGATGTCGATGCCGGGGCTGGACATGTCGAGCAGGAAGTACGACAGGCCCTTGTGCTTGGGCGCCTCCGGGTCGGTGCGGGCCAGCAGGATGCCCCACTGCGCCTGGCGGGCCATCGACGTCCAGACCTTCTGGCCGTTGATCTTCCAGCCGCCCTCGACCTTCTCGGCCCGGGTCGTCAGGGCCGCGAGGTCGGAGCCCGCGCCCGGCTCGCTGAACAGCTGGCACCACACCAGGTCGCCGCGCAGCGTCCGCGGCAGGAACCGCCCCTGCTGCTCGGGGCTGCCGTGCGCGATCAGGGTCGGCACCACCCAGGCGCCGATGACCATGTCGGCCGCGCGCAGCCCGGCGGCCCGCATCTCCTCGGCGATCACGAGCTGGGTGACCGCGTCGGCGCCCTTCCCCCACGGCTCGGGCAGGTGCGGCGCGGTGTAGCCGTGCTCGGCCAGGTATCCCAGCCGGTCGCGGCCGTCCAGGTCGAGCGCCGGCCGCAGCTCGGCGCGCACCTCCGCGCGGATACGCCCGGCCTCCGGCGGCAGCTCGACGCCGAGCTCGCGGCGCACGCCGTCCAGCGTGAGCCGGGCCACCCTGCGGCGCCACCATGAGACCGGGCCGAGCGTGATGCGCAGCGTCTGCGCCCGGCGCAGGTACAGGCCGGCGTCGTGCTCCCAGGTGAAGCCGATGCTGCCCAGCGTCTGGATGCAGTCCTTGGTGACGGAGAAGGCCGCCTCCACGCTGGTCGCCCCGGCGACCGCCGCGGCCAGCGCCGCCTCGCCGGGAGACGCCTCGGTCTCGGCGAGATGGACGCCGTCGAGAGCCCGCGCGGCGTCCCAGGCGCACACCCGCGCCTGCTCGGCCCGGGTCAGCATGCGGGCGCAGCGGTGCTTGACGCCCTGGAACTGGCCGATCGGACGGCCGAACTGGTGGCGCACCTTCGCGTACTCGGCGGCGGTGGCGGTGGCCCAGTCGGCCAGGCCGGACGCCTCGGCCGCGAACAGCGTGGCGGCCAGGTCGAGCACGGTGTTGTCGGCAAGCACGGCACCGTCGGCGAGGCCGTCCAGCACGTCGGCCGCCGGGACGGCGACGTCGTCGGCGCGCACCCGCGACGGCCGGCGGGTCAGGTCGTGGCCGGGCAGGTCCTCGGTCGCCACCGCCTCGCGCGGCAGCACGATCCAGGTCGTGCCGGTCCCGTCGGCCGCGGGCAGCACGAACAGGTCGGCGACGTGGCCGCCCAGGACCGGCTCGGAGACCCCGGAGACCACGGCCTCCCCGCCCTCGCCGCGGGTGAGGGCGAGCCCGCCGGGACGGAGGCCGACCGCGGCGGTCTTCTCCCCGCCGGCCAGCGCCGCCAGGTGGGCCGTGTGCCCGGCGCGGGCCAGCACGGCGCCCGCGAGCACCGTGGGCAGGAACGGCCCGGGGACCATGGCCCGGCCCAGCTCCTCCACCACGACGGCGAGTTCGAGGAGGCCGGAGCCCGCTCCACCGGCCTCCTCGGGCAGGTGCAGCCCGAGCAGGCCCTGCTCGGCCAGCAGCGGCCAGAACTTCGGCAGCTCCTCGTGCTCGGCGTCCACCGCCTGCCGCACCGCGGCCGGCGTCACGTGCCGGGCCGCGAAGGCGCGTACGGCGTCGCGCAGGTCGCGCTGCTCGTCGGTCAGTGCGATCGACATGCTTCCTCAGATCCGTTCGATGATGGTGGCCGTGGCGTGGGCGCCACCCGCGCACATGGTGACGAGGGCCGTCGAGCCGCCGGTGCGCTCCAGTTCGCACACCGCCTGGGTGATCAGGCGGGAGCCGGTGGAGCCGACGGCGTGGCCGAGCGCGATCGCGCCGCCGTTCACGTTGACCTTGTCCATGTCGGCGTCGAGCTCCCGCGCCCAGGAGAGCACGACCGAGGCGAACGCCTCGTTGATCTCGACGAGGTCGAGGTCGGACAGCTTCATGCCCGCCTTCTTCAGCACGTGCCGGGTCGCGTCGATCGGGCCGTCGAGGTGGTAGTAGGGGTCGGAGCCGACCATGCCGGAGGCGACGATGCGCGCCCGCGGGCGCAGGCCGAGATCGCGGGCCCGGCCGGCGCTCATCAGCAGCACGCCGGCCGCGCCGTCGCTGATCTGCGAGGAGTTGCCCGCGGTGTGGATGCCCTCCGGCATCACCGGCTGCAACCTCCCCAGGGCCTCCATGCCGGTGTCGCGCAGCCCCTGATCCCTGCTGACGACGGCGGTCTCCCCCGTCGGGCCCTCGGGGCCCATCACGGGCGCCTCGACCGCGAGGACCTGCCCGTCGAACCTGCCTTCCGCCCACGCCCGCGCCGCACGCTGCTGGGAGCGCAGGCCGAACGCGTCGGCGTCCTCGCGGGTGATGCCGCGCCGCCGCGCGATCCGCTCGGCCGCGGTGAACTGGTCGGGCATGTCCAGAGACCACGACGGCGGGAACGGGCTGCCGGCCTCCGGGGTGACCGCCGCGCCGAGGAAGACCCGGCTCATCGCCTCGACGCCGCAGCCGATGCCGACGTCGACGGCGCCGGCCGCGATCAGCCCGGCCACCAGGTGGACCGCCTGCTGGCCGGACCCGCACGCGCAGTCGATCGACGTGCAGGCCGTGCCGTAGGGCAGGCCGGCGTGCAGCCACGCCTGGCGGGTGACGTTGTTGGCCTGCTCCCCCGCCTGGGTGACGCAGCCGCCGATCACCTGCTCGATCGCCTCGGGGGCGAGGCCGCTGCGCTCGATCAGGCCCCGGTGCACCACGCCGAGCAGCTCGGCCGGGTGCAGCCCGGACAGGGCGCCGTTGCGCTTGCCGACCGGTGTGCGCACCGCGTCGACGATGACGGCCTCAGTGACGGTCTCAGCCATCGTTCCTCCTGGTATGCGTTGACAGGCCCGTGTTTGTGGAAAGCACAGACTTGGCCCAGCGGTAGTCGGCCTTGCCGCTGGGCGAGCGCTCGACGACGTCCACGGCGACGATCGACGCGGGCACCTTGTATCCGGCGATCTGCGTGCGGCCGGACACCGGCCGCACGCAGGTGGTTCGCCAGAGCGTTCGCCCTGGAGTCGAGCTCCGCGAAGCGGAGCCGCCGGGCGTCGCAGACCAGGGCGAGGCGTTCGGGGACCGCCGCGGCGACGGCCTCGAACAGGGATGCCACGTTCAGCGTCATGGGAGGAGGCTAGAAATCATTTCTGTTCCGGGCAACGACCCAGTCCCGCTCAGTGGTGCCGCCGATCGCTTACCGCACAGCATGGAGCCCATCCTTGTGCCGCTGGACGGGATGCACACGACCGCGGACATCCCGACGAGCGAAAACTAGAATACATACCAGTTTCTGGCACGATCACCGAGTGAGCAGGAGCGCGCAGATGAGCTCGAACACGAGCCTGGAGAACAGGACCGCCGTCGTCACCGGCGCGGGAGCGGGGCTGGGCCGCAGCGAGGCCCTCGCCCTCGCCGAAGGCGGCGCGAACGTCGTCGTCAACGACGTCGGCCCGGCCGCCGAGGACGTCGCGGCCGAGATCAGGGCGCTCGGCCGCGAGGCCGTCGCGGTGACGGGCGACATCGGCGACTGGTCCATGGGCGACCGGCTCGTCCAGACGGCCGTGGACACCTTCGGCGGTCTGGACATCGTGGTGAACAACGCCGGCGTGCTGCGCGACAAGATGCTGTTCAACCTGACCGAGTCCGACTGGGACGACGTCATCCGCGTCCACCTCAAGGGACACGCCGTGCTGTCGCGTGCCGCCGCGGTCCACTGGCGGGCGGCGAGCAAGGCGGCCGGCGGCCCGGTCTACGGCCGCGTGATCAACACTTCGTCCGAGGCGTTCCTGTTCGGATCGGCCGGTCAGCCGAACTACTCCGCCGCCAAGGCCGGCATCGTCGCGCTGACCCTGTCGACCGCCCAGGGCCTGTCGCGCTACGGCGTGCGGGCCAACGCGATCTGCCCCCGAGCCCGTACGGGCATGACGGCGCACGTGTTCGGCGACGGCGGCGAGGTGGGCGGGCTGGACACCCTCGCCCCCGAGCGGGTGGCCACGTTCGTCGCCTACCTCGCCTCCCCCGCGTCCGAGGAGATCACCGGCCAGGTGTTCGTGGTGTACGGCGACATGGTGGCCCTCATGGCGGCCCCGACCGTGGAGCGCAAGTTCACCGCCGCCGACGGCGTGTTCTCCGTCGAGGAGCTGGACGCGCAGGTCACCGCGCACTTCCACGGACGGGACCCATACCGGACCTACGCGGCCTACTCGGTGGCGCAGCTCGACACCACGGGCGTGCAGAACGTCGCCCGCGGAGACTGAGAAGGACGCGGGGCCGCCGCGGGACGTGCGCGGCGGCCCCGGGCAGACGCGATCAGTACCGTTCGGGGCCGCGCAGGGTGGCCTCGGCGCCGCCGTCCACGAAGATGATCTGCCCGGCCATGTGGGAGTTCTCCGGGCTCACCAGCCAGCGCAGCGCGTCGGCCACGACCTCGGGCTCGGCGTAGCCGTTCAGCGGCATCGGCACCGCCCGGTCCATGATCTTCCGCATCGTCTCGTCCTCGAACAGGGGCGCCGACATCGGGGTGAGCACGACGCCCGGCGCCACCGCGTTGAGCGGGATGCCGCATCCGGCCCACTCCGGCGACACGGCCCGTGCGCGCAGCCAGCGGACCAGGGCGGACTTCGAGGCGGGGTAGAGCAGCCGGCCCTCGCCGCGCTCGACCGCCTCCCCGGCCAGGGCGACCGCCCGCGGCTCGTCGCCGTCGAGGCAGGCGCGGACCACCTCGGGGTCGGCGGGCTGGGTGGCGGAGATCGAGGCCACCACGGCGGCGCGGGGCCGCTCCGCCCGGGCGAGCGCCGGGCGCAGCCCCTCCAGGATCGCGGTCACGCCGAAGAAGTTGACGGTGACCGTGCTCACGGTCACCCCTGAGACGCCGGCGCAGGCCACGACGCCGTCCAGCGCGCCGTCCGCCCTGTCCAGCACCGATCGCACCGCGAGTGCCCGCCCGTCCGGCGTGGACAGGTCGGCGCACACGTCGGCGTCCTTGAGATCGACGCCGATCACCTCGTCGCCGCCCGCTCGCAGCGAGGCCGCGAGGGCCCTGCCGATGCCCGAGGCCGACCCGGTCACCGCGATCTTCCGTGTCACGTCGTCGCTCCTTGTCGAAGGGGGGCGTCAGGTTCCGGAGCCGCCGTCGACCCGGACGTTCGCACCCGTGAGATATCCGCCGTCCGAGGAGGCCGCGATCTGCTCAGGGGCGGCGGTGCCGAGCAGCGAGCGGATCCGCCCGAAGTACCGCAGGTCCACCCCTCGGGAAACTCGATGTCGCGCGTCAGCGGGGTCGCCACCGTGCCCGGGGAGATCGGCACCACCCGGATGCCGCGCCCCACCACCTCGGCGGCCAGGCTCAGCGAGAAGGCCAGCACCGCCCCCTTCGACGCGGCGGCCGCCGCGTCCACGGCCGCGACCACCGCCCGCTCGTCCGTCACGTCGGCCACGTGCGGGACGTACGGGCCCTTCACCAGCTCGCCCGTTTCCGCCAGGCCCCGCTCGTCCCGGTCCACGCCGAAGACGTGGGCGCCCTCGGCCGCGAGCCGGACCGCGGTGGCCCGCCCGATCCCCGAAGCGGCACCCGTGAGCAGGACTCTCACGCCCTCGAAGCGGTTCATGGCGCCGCACGCTACCGATGCGGGACAGGACGGCCGGAGGGCGTCCCGGTCAGCGGGAGGCGGCGTTGGAGCGGGGCGCGAGCAGCAGCCGGCAGGCGATCCGGATGTCGCTTTCGGTGTCGGGGACCGACGCCCGGCCGTTCAGGCTCGACTGCAGCACGCCATACCAGCACTGCATGAGCAGCCGGATCAGCGTGACGTCCATGACGGTCGGCTCCTGGATGCCGAGCGTGCGCAGGACGATCTGCCGGAACGTCATGTCGATCCGACCGGCGTCGGCCACCGCGGCGGCGTTGGCGGAGTTCGCCGACTGCAGCATCGCGGTGGCGAGCGCGGGGCGGCGCAGCAACTGCCTGCTGGCCAGCACGAGCACGTCGGCGACGGCGTCCTCCGGCGCGGTGCCCGGCTTCGGCTGCGGGACGCTCTCGTCGAACCGGTCGATCTGCTCGGCCATCACGGCGGTGAACAGGTGGGTCTTCGAGGGGAAGTACCGGTACAGCGTGGCGATCGCCACACCGGCCTCCTTGGCCACCTCGTGCATCTGGACGCGCTCGAGGCCCTTCTCCGCGCCCATCCGGGCGGCGGCGCGCAGGATGCGCAGGTGCCGGGCCCGCTGCTCCGGCGAGTTGGGCTCCGCCGGCGCCCTGACCTCGGCGATCCTCGGCACGTCTCCCCCTGACCGTTCGTGTGTCGCAACGACGATACACAGCCGTGTGGGCCTGCCTGCCACTGGTCCATACCACTGAGTGGGATGAGCCGGCCTGGCGTGTCTCCTGCTGCGCTTGCCTGTACGCCACCACTGTCAGGGACGACGCGAGGCATGGCGGTCGCACCGAGCGAGCCGGAGAGGCGCGCCGGCCTCTGGACTGAGGAGCGCGCGGGAGCGGAGCGACCAGAGCGCGACGAGGGAAGAGGGCGGATATGAGCGCCTCGATGGCGAAGCGGGAAACACAGCAGCCGTGGGACGACGAGTACGACGTGGTGGTGGCCGGTTCCGGCGCGGGAGCCATGACCGGCGCGCTGACGGCGGCGGCGGGCGGGCTGCGCACGGTCGTGCTGGAGAAGACGGCGCTGCTCGGCGGCACGTCCGCCTACTCCGGCGCGGCCGTCTGGCTGCCCGGCACCCAGGTGCAGCGCCGCGCGGGGATCGGCGATTCGGCGGAGTCCGCCCGCGCCTACCTCGTCGCGCTGCTGGGCGAGGCGGAGGCCGACCGGCGGGAGGCGTTCCTCGCGACCGCGCCCGAGGTGGCCGAGTTCCTGGAACGCGACCCGGCGGTCGAGTTCGAGTGGCGGGCCTTTCCCGACTACTTCCCGGCGCCGGGGCGGCTCGACGGGGGTCGCTCGTTCGTCCCGCTTGATCTGCCGGCCGAGCGGCTCGGCGACCTCGCCGCCCTCGTCCGGCCTCCCGTGGACCGCGACCGCGCGGGCCTGGGCCACGCCGAGGGACCGCTGTCGGCCGGGCGGGCGCTGATCGGCCGCCTGCTGCTCGCTTTGACGAACACCGGCAACGGCACCGTGCGCACCGGCACCGCGCTCACCCGGCTCGTGGTCGAGGACGGCCGGGTGACCGGTGTGGAGGCCGCGACCGCCGGCGGAGCCGTACGGCTGCGCGCCGCGAGGGGCGTCCTGCTGGCCGCCGGCGGGTTCGAGGGCAACGCCGCGATGCGCGCCGAGCACGGCGTCCCGGGGACCGCCGAGTGGTCGATGGCCCCGGCGGGCGCGAACACCGGCGACCCGATCAGGGCCGCCGCCGCGATCGGCGCGGCCACCGGTCTCATGGACGAGGCGTGGTGGTGCCCGGGTGTGGCGCTGCCGGACGGCCGGGCCGCCTTCACGCTGGGCTTCCACGGCGGGCTCATGGTCGACGGGTCGGGCCGCAGGTTCGCCAACGAGTCGCTGCCCTACGACCGCATGGGCCGTGAGATGACGGCGGCGCCCGGCCGTGTGCCGGCTCATCTGATCTTCGACTCCCGCTTCCGCGGGCGGCTCCCGGCGATCTCGCTGCCGGGACGCCCCGCCGACGAGCATCTCGATGCCGGCACCTGGGTGCGCGCGGAGAGCCTGCCCGAGCTGGCGGAACTGATCGGCGTGCCGGCTGAGGCGCTCGCGGGCACCGTCGAGCGGTTCAACGGCTTCGCCGCGACCGGCGTGGACGAGGACTTCCACCGCGGCGAGGACCCCTACGACCTGTTCTTCGCGGGCAGGTCGGGGGACCGGCCGAACCCGTGCCTGGTCCCGGTGGACACGCCGCCCTACTACGCCGCCCGGGTGGTGCTCAGCGACCTCGGCACCAAGGGCGGCCTGCGCACCGACCCCGACGGACGGGTGCTCGACGGGGCCGGGCGACCGATCCCCGGCCTGTACGCCGCGGGCAACACCAGCGCCTCGTTCTCCGGGCGCCGCTACCCCGGCCCCGGTGTCCCGATCGGCTCGGCCATGGTCTTCGCCTACCGGGCGGCGCAGGACATGGCCCGTTGAGGTGGCCCGTTGAGGTGGCCCGTTGCGGTGGCCTGTCGTGCGCACCGACATGGTGCGCGCGGCGCGCCGCTGGCCCGGACGCGGCACGTCCGGGCCCCTCATCCGTCCGTCAGATCAGGTTGTCCTCGACGGCCAGGCCGAACTCGCCCTTGCCGTACATCGCGAGGGCCCGCTCGACGTCGTTGGCCACGTGGACGCTGCCCGCGTGGGCGTCGCGCCAGGCCCGCTCGATCGGGTTGCCCCGGCTGAGGGAGTTGCCCCCGGCGGTCTTGAACAGGATGTCGATCGCCTCCAGCGCCCGCTCGGTGGCGCGCACCTGGTCCCTGCGCACCCGCAGCCGCAGCTCGGCCGGGATCGTCTCGCCCCGCACCGCGTGCTCGTACACCTCCCGCACGTTGCGGTCGGTCTGCAGGATCGCCGCGTCGATCTCCGACGCCGCCCGGGCGACGGCGACCTGCGCGAACTGGTCCTCGGCGAACCGGCCGCCGCCCAGGCTGAGCCGTACGCGGTCGCGCATCGCGGTCACGTACGACCGGTAGCAGCCGGCGGCCATCCCGATGACCGGGGCGGTGATCGTGGTGGTGAACACGGTGCCGAACGGGATGCGGAAGAGCGGGCCGGTGTTCACCTTCTGGCCGGGGCCGCGCAGCTGCGCCATCTCGTAGTTGCGCATCACGCGGTGCGCGGGCACGAAGGCGTCCTCGACGATGATGTCGTTGCTGCCCGTGCCGCGCAGCCCGATGACGTCCCACACGTCCGCGATGAGGTAGTCGGAGCGGGGCACCAGCACGGTCATGAAGTCCACCGGCCTGCCCTGGTCGCCGAGGACCAGGCCGCCCACCATCGCCCACGACGCGTGCTCGCAGCCCGAGGAGAACCGCCACCGGCCGGACAGCCGATAGCCGCCCTCGACGGGTATGAGCCGTCCGACCGGCGCGTACGACGAGGAGATCAGCGCGTCCGGGTCGCTCCCCCACACCTCGTCCTGGGCGGCCTCCTCGAACAGGGCGAGCTGCCAGGGGTGCACGCCGAGCACGGCGACGGTCCAGCCGGTGGACCCGCACACCGCCGAGATCTCCCGGACCACCTCGTAGAAGCTCACCGGATCGCCTTCCACGCCGCCGTACCTCTTGGGCTGCAGCATCCGGAAGACTCCGGCCTGGACCAGCTCCCTGATCGACTCCGCAGGGACCCGCCGGTCCTCGTCGGTGGACCGGGCCCGTTCGGCGATCTTCGGCAGCAGCGCCCGAACCGCGTCCAGGACCTCGTTGCTCATCTGGGAGTCCTCCGTGTCACGCTCGTCGGTCAGATGCCGTCCATGATGGTGCGTGGAGCCGATGACCGCATGTCAGGACACTCCCGACCAATGGGACTCGCCATCCGGCGGGCCGCCACAGCTCCTACGTTGGCGGACTGAGAGAACGTGCGTCCTGAAGGGTCGGATCAAGGTGACTGCAGTAGAAGCCGGGAACGACGACATCCGCAGAATCGAGGCGGAGGCGCTGCCCACTCGGTTCGCCCGGGGCTGGCACTGCCTGGGGCTGTCGGAGAAGTTCAAGGACGGCGAGCCGCACACGGTCAACGCCTTCGGACAGAAGCTCGTGGTCTTCCAGAGCGGCGACGGCAGGATCAACGTGCTCGACGCCTACTGCCGGCACATGGGCGGGGATCTGTCGCAGGGCACGATCAAGGGTGACGAGATCGCCTGCCCGTTCCACGACTGGCGCTGGGGCGGCGACGGCCGCTGCAAGAAGATCCCCTACTCACGCCGGGTCCCGCTGCGCGCCCGCACCGCGGCCTGGACCACCATGGACCAGGACGGCCTGTTGTTCGTGTGGAACGACCCGGAGGGCAACCCGCCGCCGCCGGAGGTCACGATCCCCAGGATCGAGGGCGCGACGCGGGACGACTGGACCGACTGGGTCTGGACCGAGACCATCGTGAACACCAACTGCCGCGAGGTCGTGGACAACGTCGTCGACATGGCGCACTTCTTCTACGTCCACTACTCGTTCCCGACGTACTTCAAGAACATCTTCGAGGGACACGTCGCCACGCAGATCATGAAGGGCACCGGCCGCCAGGACACCCGCCCGCCCGCGAAGGACGGCGAGCCGAGGCTGCTCGGCAACGACTCGGCGGCGTCGTACCACGGGCCGTCCTTCATGATCGACGATCTGACGTACCACTACGACACCATGGACATCAACTCGGTCCTGATCAACGCCCACTACCCCATCGACGCGACCTCGTTCGTGCTGCACTCGGGGATCATCGTGCAGCGCACCGACAAGCTCTCCGGGCCCGCGGCCGACGAGATGGCCAGGAAGATGAGCTCCTTCATCCTCAAGGGCTTCGACCAGGACGTGCAGATCTGGAAGAACAAGGCCCGCATCGACAACCCGCTGCTGTGCGAGGAGGACGGGCCGGTCTACCAGCTGCGCCGCTGGTACGAGCAGTTCTACGTGGACGTCGCCGACGTCAGGCCTGAGATGGTGGAGCGCTTCGAGTTCGAGCTCGACACCACCCGCCCGGTCGAGGCGTGGAAGAAGGAGGTCGAGGAGAACCTCGCCCGCAAGGCCGCGGAGCTCTCGGCGAGCACGGGCCGGCCCGCATGACGATCCGCCCCGACAACCGGCTGCTCGACGCGCCCATGCAGCCGCTGACCTGCAGGCGGTGCGGCGCCGGCGTGGAGGTGCGCAAGGCGAGCTGGCACCAGACCAGCGTCCAGTGGAACGCCGACGCGGCCGGCACCTGCCTGGAGCGCCGCACCGCCGGACCAGGGATCTTCCCCGGCTGCGCGGCGCTGCGGGACTCCATCGTCCAGGCCGCGCTCGACGGCGAGATCGCCGTACCGGAGGAATCGTGATCGACAAGAACGTGTACGGCCCCTGGGCCGTCGTCGCGGGCGGATCCGAGGGAGTGGGCGCGTCGTTCGCCCATCGGCTCGCCGACGCCGGGCTCGACCTTGTGCTGATCGCCCGCAAGCCCGGGCCGCTGGCCGAGACGGCCGAGCAGGTCAGGGCCAAGGGCGTCGAGGTGCGCACGCTGGAGCTCGACCTGACCGACCCGGGCGCGGTCAAGGCGGTCCGCTCGGTGACCGACGACGTCGAGGTGGGCCTGCTGATCTTCAACGCGGGCGCCAACAGCTACGGCCACGAGTTCGTGACCGGCGACCTCGACCGGGTGCGGGGGGTCGTCGACCTCAACATCACCGGCCAGCTCGCGCTCACCCATCACTTCGGTGCGCTGATGCGGGAGCGGCGCCGCGGCGGCATCATCCTGGTCGGCTCGCTCGCCGGATACATGGGCCAGGCGCAGATCAGCGTCTACTCGGCGGCCAAGGCGTTCAGCCGTGTCTTCGCCGAAGGTCTCTGGCTGGAGCTGGGCGAGCACGGCGTGCACGTGCTCGAACTCGTCCTCGGCGTCACCCGCACCCCGGCGATGGAGCGGGCGGGGCTGCGGATGGACCTGCCCGGGCTCAACGTGGCCGAGCCCGGCGACGTGGCGCGCGAGGGCCTGGAGCACCTCGCCGACGGCCCGGTCTGGATCGCGGGCGGCAACGAGGAGACGGCCCGCAAGCGGAGCGGCTTCCCACGGGCCGAGATGGTGCGCAGGGCCCACGAGGCGACGAAGCGGATGATCCCCCCGCCCAGCTCCTGAGCGCTCCGCGACGACAGGCGGTCACCCTTACGGGCGACCGCCTTTCTCGTCTCAGATCTTCAGCCGGGCCGCGATGCCGTCGAGGACGCTGTCCAGCCCCAGCTCGAACTGCCAGTCGTCGTCGTCCTTCCTGACGCCCTGGCGGATGTAGCGCTCGAACGCGGGATAGCGGCCCGACTCAAGCAGCCATCTCATCCTCGATGAGTAGAGGCTGCGCAGGTCGTCCATCTTCTCCGCGCCCTCCTTGCGCATCAGCCTGTCCATCCTGATCCGGGCGGTGGTCGCCCCGGCGACGAACGCGGTGACCGTGCCGACGACGGTCATCGCCGTGTCGGCGTCGAGGCCGAGGCCGTCCAGCGACGCGAGGAGCCGGTCGGTGCGCGCGACGAAATTGGGGGTCAGCGGCCCGGACTGGGCCGTGGTCTCGACCAGCCAGGGATGGCGCAGCGTGAGGGCGCGCAGCCGCAGGGCGGACACGCGCAGGACCTCCCGCCAGTCGCTGCCCTCTCCGGCTCGCGCCTCCTCGGCGTAGACCGCGTCGACCATCAGCTCGATCACGTCGTCCTTGCCGCGCACGTAGCGGTAGAGGCCCATGGTGGCGACGCCGAGCCGCTCGGCCAGCCGGCGCATCGAGACCGCGTCGAGCCCCTCGGCGTCGGCGATCTCCACGGCCGCCGCGCCGATCTGCGCGTGGGTCAGCGCCGCGCGGGGAGGCCGGGCGGGGCGCTGCATCCGCTGCCAGATGGACTCCTGCGCGCCGTCGTCCGCGTCGTCCGCTTTCTTCCCGGCCATCGTGGTGCTCCTCCCGGTTCGGTGTGTACATCGTACTCAGACTTGTACATCGTACGCATCTGCGCGTACGGTGTACCCGTTGCGTACAGCGTACTCACCTCGTGGAGGAACCATGTCCGGAGAAAGCCGGCTCAATGTGGCGATGATCATCGGTAGCGTCCGGGACGGGAGGGTGGCGCCCCTCGTCGCGAACTGGTTCGCCGGTCAGGCGGAGCGGCGCGACGACGTCGCACTCGACGTGATCGACCTGGCCGAGACCCGGCTCCCCGACGGGCTGCGCGGGCACTTCGGCGGCGAGAAGCCTGAGGAGGTGACCGGGCTGCGGCCCCGGGTGGAGGCGGCGGACGCCTTCGTCGTCGTGACCCCGGAGTACAACCGCAGCTTCCCCGCCGCGCTCAAACTGATGATCGACAGCTACCACCGGGAGTGGGCGGCCAAGCCCGTCGGGTTCGTCTGCTACGGCGGCATGTCCAGCGGCCTGCGAGCCGTCGAGCAGCTCCGTCTGGTCTTCGCCGAGCTGCACGCGGTGACGATCCGCGACTCCGTCGCCTTCCAGAGCCCCTGGACGCTGTTCGACGCGGAGGGGAACTGGCCGAAGGACCCCGCGGGCCCGGAGGGCGCCGCCAAGGTCATGCTCGACGAGCTCGTCTGGTTCGGCCGGGCCCTGCGCGACGCGCGGGCGGCACGTCCGTACGGGGGCTGAGATGGGCTCCCTGCTCCGCTCCAGTCTGCGTTCCCGTCGCGGCACCGTCTCCCTGATCGCCGTGCTCCAGATCGCGCAGGCGCTCGCCGCCCTCCTGCTGCCCACGTTCAACGCCACGCTCATCGACGACGGCGTGCTGCGCGGCGACACCGGGCTGATCCTGCGTCTGGGCGGCGTCATGGTGGCCGGGACGCTGGCACAGGTCCTGTGCTCGGCCGTGGTGGGAGCCCTCGCCGCCAGGACCGCCGCCGCCGTCGGTCACGACCTGCGCGCGGCCGTCTACGCGAAGGTCCAGTCGTTCTCATCTCGCGAGGTGGGCCGCTTCGGGGTGCCGTCCCTGATCACCCGCACGGTCGGCGACGTGCAGCAGGTGCAGACGCTGGTCTTCATGGGGCTGACCGGCCTGGCCGCCACACCCATGATCTTCCTCGGCGGGGTGGTCATGGCGCTGCGGCAGGACCTGCGCCTGTCCACGCTGCTGCTGGTCGCGCTGCCCGCGCTGTCGGCCGTCCTGTGGGTGATCCTGCGCCGGCTCACCCCGCTGTCGCAGGCGACGCAGCGCGGCGTCGACCAGATCAACCGGCTGGTGCGCGAGCAGATCGCCGGGGTCCGGGTCGTCCGGGCGTTCGCCGCCGAGGATCGTGAACGCGCCAGGTTCGGCGAGGCCAACGGCGCGCTGATGGGCTTCGCCGTACGCGCCGCGCGGCTGACGACCGTGATGTATCCCGCCGGGATGCTGATCGGCAACCTGTGCGGCGTGGCGGTGGTCTGGTACGGCGGGCACCTCGTCGACGACGGCGTCACCCAGGTGGGCTCGCTGGTGGCGTTCCTCAACTACCTGGCCGTGATCCTGGGGTCCGCCCTGCTCGCGACCTTCACCGTCCTGGCGGCGCCGCGCGCCCGGGTCTCCGCCCTCCGGGTGCGCGAGGTGCTGGAGACCGGGACGGAACCGGACACGTCGCCGGCCGACACCGATCCGACCTGGCGGGGCCGGATGTGGAAGGGCGAGGTCGAGGTCCGCGACGCGCACATGCACTATCCGGGGGCCGAAGAGCCGGTACTGCGGGGGGTGAACCTCCTCGTCCGCCCGGGCGAGACCGTCGCGGTCGTCGGCTCCACCGGCTCGGGCAAGACGACCCTGCTCACCCTCGTGGCCCGGCTGCTCGATCCGACCGGCGGGCGGGTGCTCCTCGACGGGACGGACGTCGCGTCGCTGCCCCCGGAGGAGCCGGCCGGAGTCGTCGGGCTGGTGCCGCAACGGCCGTACCTGTTCTCCGGCACCATCGCCGGCAACCTCCGGTACGGCAGGCCCGAGGCGACGGACGCCGAGCTGTGGCACGCACTGGAGGTCGCACAGGCGCGCGACTTCGTGGAGGCGCTGCCGGAGGGCCTGGACACGCCGCTCGGGCAGGGGGGCGCGTCGCTGTCCGGCGGCCAGCGGCAGCGCCTGACGGTGGCGCGGGCCCTGGTCGCCCGTCCCCGGGTGCTGCTGCTGGACGATCCGTTCTCCGCGCTCGACCCGGTCACCGAGCGGGCGCTCGCCGACGCGCTGGCGCGGGAGACCCGCGACGTCGCCGTCGTCCTGGTCGCGCAGCGGATCTCCTCGACGCGGCACGCCGACCGGCTGGTGGTGCTCGACGAGGGCCGCGTCGCCGGTTCCGGAACCCACGAGGAGCTGATGGCCTCGTGCCCCGCCTACCGCGAGATCGTGTTCTCCCAGACAGGCCAGGAGGTGGCCGCATGACAGCCCGGAAACGAGGCGCCGTCCGGCGTCTGCTGGAGACGGCCCGCCCCGAACTCCCGCTCGCCGTGGCCGCCCTGGCCTGCGCGGCGGCGGCCGTGGCCCTGACCGTGGCGGTCCCCCGGCTGCTCGGCGTGGCCACCGACCTGGTGTTGTCGGCCGTGTCCGGGCACCGCCGGGTGGACTTCGCCGCGACCGGCCGGGTCCTGCTGGGCGCCCTCGCCTGCTACCTGGCCGCGTTCCTCCTCTCCTTCGCCCAGCAGCGGACGACCGCGACCATCGCGCAGCGGCTGGTCTTCCGGCTGCGGGAGCGGACCCAGGCCAAGCTCGCGCGGCTGCCGCTGGCCTACTTCGACGGGCGGCAGCGGGGCGACGTGCTCTCACGCGCCACCAACGACGTCGACAACGTCGGCCAGACGCTGCAGCAGGTGCTCAGCGTGGCGGTCACCGCGCTGCTCTCACTCGTCGGGGTGCTGGTGATGATGGTGTGGACCTCGCCGCTGCTCGCCCTGGTCTCGGTGGTCATGGTGCCGCTGTCCGTCGTGGCGGCCAGGGCGGTCGGCAGGCGGGCGCAGCCGAGATTCGCCGAGCAGTTCGCCGCCACGGGCCGGCTCAACGCCCACGTCGAGGAGACCTACACCGGGCACGCCCTGATCAGGGTCTTCGGCCGGCGGCGCCAGGCCGTACGGGAGTTCGGCGAGCGCAACGACGCCGTGTTCCGCGCGGGGTTCCGGGCGCAGCTGCTGTCCAGCATGATCGGCCCGGCGATGTCGCTCGTCATGAACCTCAACTACGTGCTCGTCGCGGTGATCGGCGGCCTGCGGGTGGCGGCCGGCGCGCTGTCGGTCGGCGACGTTCAGGCGTTCATCCAGTACTGCCTGCAGTTCGGGCAGCCGGTCAACCAGGTCACGTCGATGTCCACCCTCCTGCAGTCGGTGCTCGCCTCGGCCGGGCGGATCTTCGAGCTGCTCGACGAGGACGAGGAGGAGCCCGTCGCCGACCCCGTCCGCCTTCCGGCCACGGCCACGGGGCGGGTGACGTTCGAGAACGTCTCGTTCCGGTACGCGCCGGATCGTCCCCTCATCGAGGATCTGTCCCTGGTCGTGGAGCCGGGGCAGACCGTCGCGATCGTGGGCCCGACCGGCGCGGGCAAGACCACGCTGATCAACCTGCTCATGCGCTTCTACGACGTCACAGGTGGGCGGATCACGGTGGACGGGGTGGACATCGCCCGGGTGCCCAGGCAGGAGCTGCGCGCCAGGATCGGCATGGTGCTGCAGGACACCTGGCTGCGGCACGGCACGATCGCCGACAACATCGCGTACGGCGCCGGCGACGTGCCGCGCGAGCGGATCGTCGAGGTGTCCAGGGCCACCGGCGTCGACCACCTCGTGCGCACGCTGCCCGACGGGTACGACACGGTGGTCGACGACGACGGCGAGGGGCTGAGCACGGGCGAGCGCCAGCTCGTCACCATCGCCCGCGCGTTCCTGGCCGATCCCCCGATCCTGGTGCTCGACGAGGCCACCAGCGCGCTCGACACCCGTACGGAGGTGCTGGTGCAGCGGGCCATGACCTCGCTGCGGGACGGGCGCACCGGGTTCGTCATCGCCCACCGGCTGTCGACCGTCAGGAACGCCGACCTGATCCTCGTGATGGACGACGGGCGGATCGTCGAGCAGGGCACGCACGACCGGTTGCTGGCGGCGGGAGGCGCGTACGCCCGGCTGTACCGTTCCCAGCTCACCCCGGCTCAAGTCTCCGGGGCCCAACTCACCGGGGCCCAGCCCTGACCAGGCACGACCGGGCGGGACGGCGGTCAGCTGTGCGAGCCGCCGTCCACCCGGACCTCGACGCCGTTGAGGTAGGCGCCGTCCGCCGAGGCCACGTACGCGATCGTCCCGGCGATGTCCTCCGGGCGGCCCGGCCTGCCCCAGAGGGGATAGGTGCGCGCGTACCAGGACGTGTCCACGCCGGCGAACGTCTCCCGGTTGGCCGTCAGCGGCGTGGCGACCCCGCCGGGCGAGACCGGGACGACGCGGATCCGCCGCGACGCCAGCTCGGCGGCGAGGCTGATCGAGAACGACAGCAGCGCCCCCTTGGACGCGGCGTAGCCGGTCATCCCCGGGTGCGCCTTCGTCGCCGCCGTCGAGGTGACGTTCACGATGACCCCGGTGCGGTCAGGGATGTGCGGCAGCACCTCCCTGCAGAGCATGACCGGGGCGAACACGTTGACCGCGAAGATGTCCCGGTAGTCGTCGAGCCCCACCGACTCCATCGGGGTGACCCGCAGCACTCCGGCGACGTTGGCGAGCACGTCCACCCGGCCGAGGCGGGCGACGGCCGCGGCGGCGGCCGACACCACCGCCTCCTCCCTCGCCAGATCGGCGGCATGCGCGACAAACCGGCCCCCGAGCAGCTCGGTGCCGCCCGCGAGCCTGCCGGTCTCCGCGAGCCCGTCCTCGTGCCGGTCCACCGCGAACACCGTGGCGCCCTCGGCCAGCAGGCGTACGGCGGTCGCCCGCCCGATGCCCGACGCCGCCCCGGTGAGCAGCACGTTCTTGCCGTCGAACCGGTTCATCACGCCTCCTTGGCGACTGCGCGGCCGGCGCGGCGGCCGAAGAAGGTGCCGTCGCCGAGAGAGGTGCCGCTGACGTATCCCTCGCCGTGGATGCCGGAGGAGGCGCGTCCCGCGGCGTACAGGCCGGGGATCGGCCGGGCGGACTGGTTCAGCACCTCGCCGTCCACGGTCGTGCGCAGGCCTCCGAGGGTGAAGCCGGCGGCGCCGGTCCCCTTGCCCGCGCTGTCGCGGTCGCCCATGCCGAATCCCAGGCGCGGATCGGCGGCGGCGAACGGGCCCTTCAGCGGGCGCAGCCACTTCGGGTCCTTGTGGAAGTAGGGGTCCTCGCCGCGCTCGGCGTGCCGGTTGTACACCGCGACGGTGTCCTCCAGCGCGCCCGGCGGCACGCCGAGCGACTCCTCCAGCTCGGCGAGGGTCTCGGCCACGAAGACCGGGCGCACGCCCCACAGGTCCCGCGCGGGGATGTTCTCGTAGCCCTCCTCGTCGATGATCGCCCAGTACGGCCCGGGCTGGTGGCGTACGGCGGCGACGCTGAACAGGCCGGGATAGACGTCCTCGTTGATGAAGCGCCGGCCGAGCCCGTTGACGAGCATGCCGCGCACCAGCATCGCGGGCAGCGCGGTCATCGCGATCTCGACCTCGCCCATGCGGCGGGTGGCCGCGCCGAGCGCGGTGGCCATGCGGATGCCGCCGCCGTCGTCCAGGCCGTCACTGACCTTGCCGTGCCCGAGCAGCACGGGGGCGTGGTCGGCGAGCATCTCCTCGTTGTCGACGAACCCGCCGGTGGTCAGCACCACTCCCCTGCGGGCGCGGTAGGTCACCTGCTCTCCGTATCGGCGGGCCACGACCCCGGCGACCCGGCCGTCGCCGCCGACCACGAGGTTGGTGGCGCGGGTGTCGGCGTGACAGGCGGCTCCGGCCGCCCGCGCCGCCTCCACCAGTTTCTCCATCAGCAGCCGGCCGCCCCAGCTCTCGACGGCCGGGCGGTGGCCGCGCGGCACCGGCCGCGCGACGGTGGTGTACGGCCAGGCGTTCTCCCCCAGCCACATCAGGCCGTCGGTCGTCGGGGGCATCCAGCTCGGCGCGTCGAAGAACGACTCGTTGAACGGCACGCCCCTGGCCCGGAACCACTCGAAGTGCTCGACACCGCCCTCGCAGTAGAGCCGCAGCTTCTCCTCGTCGGCGTGCGGGCCGAGCGCCGCCGTGAGGTAGGCGAACATGTTGTCCGGGTCGTCCTCGAACCCGCAGGCCCGCTGGATCGCGGTGCCGCCGCCGAGGTACAGCTCGCCGCCGGACATCGCGGACGAGCCGCCCGGCCCGCCCGCGCGCTCCAGCACCAGCACGTCCGCGCCGGCCGTGGCGGCCTCGTACGCGGCGGCCGCGCCGGCGCAGCCGAAACCGACGACGAGCACGTCGCACTCGTGGTCGAACGCGGCGACGGAGGCCGCGGGCACGGGCTCGACCGACGGCCGGGGAGTCATCGGCTGCCCACTCACTTCTTCGGCACGAAGGTGGCCAGCGGCTCGGAGCCCGACCAGTCATGACCCCAGTAGCTGTCGGCGGTGATCTCCTCGGCCGTGTAGTACGTCTCGTCGACGAGCATGCCCTCGGTGCCGTACTCGATGTCCCAGCCGCCGGGAGCGCGGACGTAGAAGGAGACCATCTTGTCGTTGGTGTGCCGGCCGAGGGTGGAGGAGATCGAGAAGCCCGACGTGCGCACCCGGTCGAGCGCCATGCCCACCGCGTCAAGGCTGTCCACCTCGACCATCAGGTGCACGAGGCCGGGGTCGCCGGCGTACCCGGCGGGGCAGACCGCGAGGCTGTGGTGGCGCCCGTTGACGCCCATGAAGCGCACCCGGCGGTACGGCGGCTTCCCGCCGCCCATCTTGATGGCTCCCCGGGGCAGGAAACCGAGCACCTCGGTGTAGAAGGAGACGGTCTCGTCCATCGCGGTGGTCGGCACGACGACGTGGCCCATCCCCTGCGCGCCGGTCACGAAGCGCTGGCCCAGTCCGGTCACGACCGGGCTGTGGTCGAGCACGGGACCGAAGAAGACCTCGACGGGAACGCCCGCGGGGTCGGTGAAGGCGATGACCGCCTCGGCGTCGCGCTCGGCGGACTCCTCCTCCGACAGCACCTTCACCGGCGTGCCGGACGCCTCGACGGCACGGCCGACGGCGGCGAGCGCGAACTGGTCGCGCACCTCCCAGCCGACCGCGAGCACCCGGTCGGTGTCGCCGGGCAACACGACGAGGCGCGCACGGCGCTCGTCCATGCGCAGGTACAGACCGTCCGGGTCCGGACCGGACCCCTCGGCGAAGCCGAGCCCGTCGATGAGGAGTTCGCGCCAGCGCCCGATGTCACGCGTCTGGACCTTGAGGTAGCCGAGTCCTCGGATCTGCGTCACTTGTGCTCAATCCAATCTGCCGGTCGGGGGGCCGAGCGTCGATCCCACCGTGACAGACCCCACGCCCCGCCGCCCCGCCCCTCCCGCTGAGTGAGAGTCCCCGGCGGGCGCACGGTCGTGGCCCGGTTCGTGCGGACGGACGTCACGGACCGCGCCCAGGTCGAGGCGATGGTCGGGGCCGCCGCCGAGACGTGGGGCCGCCCGACGAGCAGCTCGCCCGAGGTCCCCTGCACCCGCTCCGCTCCGCGGCGCGGGCGGTGGCGGAGCGGGCGCACCGGGCGTCAGCGGGCCTCGTGGCGCCGCTGGCAGGCGATGCAGTAACGGGCCATGGGCCGGATCTTCAGCCGGCCGAACGGGATGACCGCGGTGCAGTCGGCGCACCGGCCGTAGCTTCCCTCCTCGATCCGCTCCAGCGCCTTGCGCAGCTCGGCGACCGCCCGCTCGGTGGCGGCGACGTCGGCGAGCAGGGCGAGCCTGGCGGTGTCGTCGTTGCCGCCGTCGACGGCGGCCCGCAGGTCGCGCAGCTGCACCTCACGCCACTGGAGCTGCTCTTCCAGGTCGGCGCGCATCGCCTGCGTCTGCGGCTCGCTGATGGCGGTGAACTCGTCACTGGTGGTCATCGTCGACGTCCTTTCGTCCGATGGCAGAGGTGCCGGAAGTGCGGTGCTCGACCGTGGACAGCAGGCAGGCCAGTCCTCTGACGGTCGCGTTGGCGGGATCGGCCGCGGGGCTGACGGTGATCCGCAGCTCCGCGCAGAGCTTGCGGGCCAGCTCCGGGTCGCGGGCGCCGCCGCCCGTGACCAGCAGGCCCTGCTGCCGGGCGGTCGCCCGCAGGGCGGCGGGAACGCGCGCGATCAGGTCGGCGACCATCGCCACGACGCGTTCCCGCGCGTACGGCGGGCAGCCGGTGCCCTCCGCCGGGTCCCCCGTCGCGACCTGTACGGCGCCCGCGTCGGCGATCTCGCCGGCGCGGATGACGACGGCCTCGGCGATCCCCGCCCCCGCGTCGAGCAGGAGCCGGGGCCTCGGGTCGGCGATGTCCACGCCGCAGCCGACCGCCGCGGCCAGCGGCTCCTCGACGATCGTGACCCGGCAGCGGGCGGCGCTGCTGACCGCCGCGTACGCGGCCCGCCGGTCCAGTCGCGAGGCCGCGACGGGCACGCCGACCAGGACGCGTTCCAGCGGCGGGTGCCGCTCGGACACGGCGTCGCCCAGCGCCGTGCGGACCAGCCGGGCGCATCCCGGCATGTCGGCGACCATGCCGTGCCGCACCGGCCACCGGCGCGCCCCCGGATCGCCGCACGCCGACGGCCGCTCCTTGATCGCCGTGCTGCCGGACAGCAGCAGCCGGGTCCGCGCGGTGCCGAGGTCGAGGGCCAGGGCCGTACCCCCGCCTCTCCTCCCGTTGGCACCGGTCATGCCGGTCATGACCGTCATGCCGTCAACCGGGTCTCGCCTGCGCAGGAGGCGCACTGCTGCACGTGCGGCGCGAGCCGGAGCCGGTCGAGCGGCAGGAACGCCTCGCATCGGGTGCAGGTGCCGTAGAGGCCCCGATCCATCCGCTCGAGCGCCGCCTCGATCGCGGCGACGTCGAGACCCGCCTGCCGTACGCGCGCCGCGGACGAACGGGTCCGGGCGGCGGACGGCGCCACGTCGTACGGGTCGTACGGGTCGTACGGATCGCGCAGCCGGGCCAGCTCGGCCCGGGCGGCGTGGAGCCGCTCCTCGAGCAGCATGCGCAGCTCGGACAGCTGCGCCGTGTACCGCCGGCACTCCTCCATGAGGAGGCGCGGCGACCTGATCTCTGCCATAAGCGGCATCACTCCAGGTGAGGGATGAGGTCGGCGCGCGAGCACGCGCGCCACCGACGCACCGATGCCGGTGCGCGAGACGAGTACGCGGGCGGGCCCGCGTGATGGTGGTCGAAGGCTCGGAAGGCGGCCCCGCGAAGCCGGGGCACGCGACGACCGCCCGGCCGGGCGGCTGGGGCGGGACGGCAGGGTGCGGGTGCGCGAAAGCGGGCACCGCGTCACCGGTCACGTCACCGGTCACGTCACCGGTCGCCTGACGCGCCGGGCCGGCGTGGCCGGGGACGGGTCAGGCGCGCGACGAAGAGGACCGGGACGGTGCCGCGGTTCCGGCGCGCTCCAAGCGAGCTCGGGTCACCGGGCCTGTGGTGGGCTGCGCGAGCCGGCGGTGCGATGCCCGGTCTGTTGCGGGCTGAGGACGATGTCCTCGTGGTGCCGGGCGTGCACCGGTGCGGAGACGGGGGCCGCCGGCGCGGCCGCCGCGTTGCGCGGCCGGGACGGGAACGGCAGATGCTCGGGACCGGCGGCGCCCATGGGAAGGGTCGCCGACTGCGGCGTCCACGCCCCCGGCGTCCACACCTCGGCGGCGGCCTGCGGCGTGCGCTGGGCGGGATCGCCGCCATACCAGGCGGGCGTGGAGGCGACCAGCGCGAGGGCGAGCATCAGCAGGCCCACCACCAACGTGAAGGCGGTGGACCCGCACGTGCCACGTCGTGAGGTCGCCATGAGACCGACCATAACCCACCTTCGCGAAACGGTCATCCGCGTTTCCCGTTGCCCGTTTCTCCCTATCGGCCCCTGCCCGATTTCCGCCATTCGTTGTGCGTACCCGCATCCCGGAGGCGTTCCCGTCCGCCCGGGTGCGTTTTCCGTTCCCCCTTTCGCCGGCTACGGCATGCGGCGCCCGCGCGCGGAACTCGCTACGGTGGCCGGAAGACCCGGGTTCGTGGGAGGGAGGGATGACGTGCGACGCAGCCTGACCGCCGCGGTGCTGCTCCTGCTGCACGCGATCTTCCTGACCTCCGGCGGCGCGCCGGCGTCCGCGTCCGCGCTGGGGACGCCGTATCGCGCCGCCGGCCTCCACAGCGCCCATGTCGACGCCGGCCCTCACCTCGCCGCGGGCCGCCCGGCGGCGGAGGCGGGCGGCGTACGGCAGGCGGCCCGCGCCTGGTCTCCCGCGCGTGACGGCGCCAGGCTCACGGACACGCGGATCTGCCCTCCCACGCACGCGACGCGGCCGGCCCCGGGCGACCCGCCCCGGGTCCAGGCGGGCGCGAGCGGCCCCGGCGTGTCCGGCGGGCCGGTCGTGCTGCCCAACCCGGCGGTGCCGCGCGGCGGCACCCGGGTCACCCGGGCCGGGCCGCACCACGACGGCCCGCCCGCCCAGTGCCCGCGCCGGGCCGCCACGGCCCGCGCTCCTCCCTCCACCGCGTACTGAGACCTTTCCCGCTCGTACGCCTGTGGAGGCTTCATGTCCCGTGCGCCCCTGTGGCGTGCGGTGGCGGCGCTCGCCGTCATCGCGACCTCACTTCTGCTCGCCCTCACCATGGCCCCGCGCCTCGGCCTCGACCTGCGCGGCGGCACCCAGCTCGTCTTCGAGACGAAGGACTCCCCCACGGTCAAGGCGGACGCCGACGCCACCGACCGTGCCCTCGACGTGCTCCGGCGCAGGGCGGACGCCCTCGGAGTCGTCGATCCCACCCTGGTCCGCTCCGGCCAGAGGCGGATCATCGTCGAACTGCCCGGCGTGCTCGACCCGCGCGAGGCCGCCGCGGTCATCGGCAAGACCGCGCAGCTCAACTTCCATCCGGTGCTCGGTCCCGCCGAGGACGGCGACAAGGACGCGGTCGCCGACGAGAGCGGCCAGAAGCTGAAGCTCGGCCCGGTCGCCCTCAGCGGGGCCGCAGTCACCGACGCCGCCGCGCGCAGCGACCCCCAGATGGGGCCCGGCTGGTTCGTCACGATCGACTTCAAGGAGCCCGGCCCCTGGCGGGAGCTGACCGGGCAGGCGGCCTGCGCGCCGGTCGGCGACCACAAGCGCCGCGTCGCCATCGTCCTCGACAACGAGATCATCTCCTCGCCGCAGGTGGCCGACTCGGTGGCCTGCGACGCGGGGATCCCCGGCGGCACCACGCAGATCACCGGGTCGTTCACCCCGCAGGAGGCGCAGAACCTCGCGGTGCTGATCAAGGGCGGCTCGCTTCCGGTGCCGCTGGATCTGGTCGAGCAGCGGACGGTCGGCCCGACCCTCGGCGCCGACGCCATCGCGGCGAGCGCCAAGGCCGGCCTCGTCGGGGTGATCCTGACCGCGGTGTTCATCGGCGTCGTCTACCGGCTGGTGGGCGTGCTGGCCGCGCTCGCGCTCGCCTGCTACGGCCTGATCTCGTACGCCGGGCTCGTGGCCATGGGAGCAACGCTCACGCTGCCCGGCCTGGCCGGGTTCGTCCTGGCGATCGGCATGGCGGTGGACGCCAACGTGCTGGTCTTCGAACGGGCCAGGGAGGAGTACGGCGAGGCGCCCCGCCGGGGCCTCAAGGCGGCCCTCGACCGGGGATTCAAGAACGCCTGGAGCGCGATCGCCGACTCCAACATCACCACCCTGCTCGCCGCGGGGCTGCTGTTCTGGCTCGCCTCCGGGCCGGTGAAGGGCTTCGGCGTGACACTGGCGATCGGCGTGCTCGCCTCGCTGGTCTCGGCGATGCTGATCACCCGGGTGCTCACCGCCGCCCTGATCGACAGGATCGGCCCCCGGGCTTCCGGCATCGGCTCGATCGGCCGGGTCAGGACCTGGCTGGCCCGGCGCGACCCGGACCTGATGCGCGGCAGGCGGCTGTGGCTCGCCGTCGCGGCCGGGCTGCTCGTGCTGGCGGGCGCCGGGCTGGTCATCCGCGGGCTCGACTACGGCGTCGAGTTCACCGGCGGCCGGATCGTGGAGTTCGGCACGAGCAGGCCGGTCGACGTCGCCACGGCGAGGCAGGCGGTGGCGGACGCAGGGTTCCCCTCGGCCGTCGTGCAGCGGTCGGACGACGCGATCTCGGTGCGCACCGGGCAGATCAGCGCCGACGACGTGGTCCGTATGGAGGAGGCGCTCGACCGGCACGTGGGCGAGGTGGCCAAGCAGCGTGACGAGCTCATCGGGCCGAGCCTCGGCGAGGAGCTGCGCCGCAACGCACTCATCGCGCTCGGCGTCGCGCTCGCCGCGCAGCTCGTCTACCTGGCGTTCCGGTTCCGGTGGACGTTCGGCACGGCGGCGGTGGCGGCGCTGTTCGTGGACGCGGCCGTCGTCGTCGGAGCGTTCGCCTGGATGGGCAAGCCGATCGACGGAGTGTTCCTGGCCGCGATGCTCACGATCATCGGCTATTCGGTCAACGACAAGGTCGTGCTCTTCGACCGGGTGCGCGAGCTGTGGCCGGTGCGGCGCGGGGAGCCGTTCGGCCGGGTGGTGAACACCGCGATCCTGCAGACCGTGCCGCGCACGGTCAACACCGGGCTCGGTGCGCTGTTCATCCTGGCGGCGCTGGCGGTGTTCGGCGGCGACTCGCTGCGCGACTTCGCCGTCGCCCTGCTGATCGGCATCATCGTGGGAACGCTGTCGTCGTCGTTCGTGGCCGGGCCGGCGGCGATCGCGCTGGAGAGGCGCAACTCCCAGCCGCCCCCGGTCCCCGCCGCCCCGCGTGCCAGGCCCGCGCGGCGCGACGGCTCCGGCGCGGTGGTCTGACCTGCTGGTCGGCCGGCATGGGCCCAGGGGCGGGACGTCCCACCCCTGGGCCCGTGCGTGTTACGGCCGTCCGAGCGCGCGCAACTGGGCGGGCGTCAGCGCGGAGACGTTCTGGTCGATGGGCGAGTCGGTGTACTGGTGGATCGCCCAGGACTTCCAGTCGGCGGGCGCCGTGATGTCGCCCGGGGCCTTGCTGTAGTGGGCCACCCACAGGGGGTACTGGCCGAGGCCGTGGCCGTACTTCTCGGCGAAGTTCCAGCCGCTGTAGAACATCGGCCTGGTGCCGGTCTTGGCCGTCACGTACTCCAGCCAGGTCTTGGCCCACTTGTTGACCTGCTCGACGGACTCGCCGTCGGTGGCCTCCAGGTCGAGGACCAGGATGTCGCCGGGCTTGCTCGGCTGCGAGTTCACCACCTCGAGGAAGTGGTCGGCCTCGGCGATGGGGTCGTTGGAGGGATGGCCGAAGTGGTAGACGCCGCGGACGATGCCCTTCTTGGCCAGTTCCCGCCAGTGGCGGGGGAAGGACGAATCGACCCAGGAGGTCCCCTCGGTGGCCTTGATGAAGCCGAACTGCGCGCGGCTGTTCATCCAGTCGTGGTCGGCCTCGTAGCCGGAGACGTCCTGGCCGTACGTGTGCGGGTTCGCGTAGGCCGGGGCGGGCAGGACGACGGCCGCCGTGACGGTGGCGGTGGCGGCCGAGACCGCGAGGGTCGCCGCCGCGAGGGCGGAACGCAGGCGCCGGCGGGAGGGCCGGCTCCCGAGGGAGAGCCGATGGGTGGACATGACGGGGTTGACTCCTTGCTTCCATGCCGCCTACCGGGTTAGCTGACGGGTTCGGGCAGGAAGTGCCCTACGGGCGCATCTGGGGGCCTGCGCGCCGATTCACCCCGAAGAGAGAGTGGGTCCCCGGCTCCACATGACGTGGATTCGGCGGCCGCGCGATCACCGCGCGGTCCGGGCAACGACACGGCAAGGGATATGGCGGTGGAAGTCTGGCCGTTACCCATGCCGTGTGCCCTAAAGGTACACACACCACCAGAATGGTGTAAACAGGACAAAACGTGTCTTTACCTGGGCCGATACCGCCTCGGGCCGCCCTGCCGCCGGAACGGCGGCGCGCGACCGGATCCCCCACGAAGTAAGGGCTGTGATTACCAACGGTAAGTAGTCACTCTCTTACGCATTGTGAAAGGGTCGTCGCCGAGGGGGTGCGGAGACCCCCGCGACGGTCTCGGAAAGGGTTTGCATGGGAGTCTTCCGCCGCGTCCTCGCCGCCCGCGCAGTAGCTCTCGCGGCGGGGTGAGAGGCATCCCTCGTCACGTGGCGTGCGTCATGGACGGGAACGGCCGGTGGGCCGCACAGCGGGCGCTGCCCCGCACCGAGGGGCATCGGGCGGCCGAGGCCGCGGTGATCGATGTCATCGAGGCGGCTCACACGGCCGGTGTCGAGTGGTTGAGCCTGTACGCCTTCTCCACTGAGAACTGGCGGCGCCCGGCCGCCGAGGTCGACGTCCTGCTGCGACTGGTGCGGCGCGCCATCCGCAAACACGCCCTGTCCCTGCACACACGCGGGATCCGCTGCCGGTTCCTCGGGGTCACCGACCCGCGGATCCCGCCCGCGCTGGCCCGGGACATCGCCGACCTGATGGCGCTGACCCGCGACAACCGCCGGATGACGTTGACGGTGGCCTTCGACCACGGCGGCCGCCGCGACATCGTCGAGGCCGCCCGGTCGCTGATCCGCGACGGGGTGCCGGCCGAGCAGGTCACCGAGGAGAGTTTCGCCCGCCGTCTGCCCCACCCCGACATGCCGGAGGTGGACCTCGTCATCCGCACCTCCGGAGAACAGCGGATCTCCAACTTCATGCTCTGGCAGGTGGCGTACGCCGAATGGGTCTTCCCCCGGGTGCTGTGGCCGGACTTCCGGGCCGGGCACTTCTGGGAATGCCTGGAGGTCTACCGACGGCGCGACCGCCGGTTCGGCGCCGTACAGGCACCGGCCCCGACAGGAAAGGGATGTCGATGAGCGACGCCACAACCGCCGGAACCGACGCCGATCCGCTCGGCCCGGGATCGATGCTCTACCGGTTGACCCGCCAGACGCGCTGGGGGCTGGTGGCGACCCGGGCCATCGTCCTGGAGGCCGCGCACCCGCAGATCGGCGCCGCGCTGATCACCAACTCGACCTTCGTCGCGCACCCGTGGCGTCGGCTGCGCAACACCGTGCTCAGCGCACAGCGGATGGTCGACCCCGACATACGCGTGCGACAGCGAGAGGCGGCCCGGCTCAACCGCCTGCACGCGCGCATCACCGGCACCGACGCCGAGGGCCGCCCGTTCAACGCCGCGGATTCCGAGGCGCGCGCCTGGGTGGTGGCGACGCTGTTCGAGTCCGCGGTCACGATGTGCCGGTTGAGCGGCGAGTCCCTCGACGGCCCCGCCATGGACCGGCTGTACGCCGAGTTCCAGTCGTTCCTCGCCCTGATGGACCCCTACGGCGGCAAGCTTCCGCCCACCCTCCGGGAGTTCTGGCGCTACTACGCGTCCGTCGTCGAGGAGCGGCTGGAGAACACCGAAGCGGTCCACGTCATCCTCGACCGCCTGTTCGCGCAGGTGCCCGCTCCCCCGCTGCTCCGCGACCAGCCGGCCGTGTGGGCGGCGGGCAGGGCGCTCGCCGGTCCCGCGGCCACCGCGATCGTCGTGGCGTCGCTGCCCGAGTCGCTCCGCGCGCGACTGGGGCTCGCCGAGTTGCCGGGCACGCGCACGCTGATGCACGCCGCCTATCTGTCCACCAGGCTCGCGACGCGCCTGCTGCCGGAGGCGTGGACGCGGCTCGACACGGTCATGACCATGCTCGACCCGGCGTACGCCCCGCAGCGGAACGGCGACGCGCCGGCCGGGCCGCCCGTGCTGGAAGGGCTGCGCCGTGGTGTGTCGAAAGCGGGGGCGCTCCTGCGCCTCCTCACGCCCGATCCGGAGACGGCGACCGCCGGCGACTCGACGGTGCGCTCCGCCTCGCGGTTCTTCTCCGAGGTCCTGGACCAGACCGGCGACGGCCACCTCGACTGGCCCGACCTCGCCGCGATGGCCCGGGAGATCGCCACCCGCCTCGACCTGGACACCCATGACGAGGATCGGCTGTTCGCCGCCTTCGCCGACTGGTGGCGCGAGCTGCAGAAAGAGCTGGACACCGACGGCGACGGACGCATCACCGGCCACGAGTACGCCGCGGCCACCGCCGCCATGGCCGGCTCCGCCCTCATCAGGATCGCCGAGGTCCTGTTCGACGTCACCGACACCGACGACGACCAGGTCATCGACGCGGCGGAGCACCGGGCGCTGTTCCGCACGGCGTTCGACCACGATCCGGGCGGCGACGCCGGCGAGCGACTGACCCGGGGCGAGTTCGTCCGCCGGTTCCTGGGCTTCATGGCGGGCCGCCGGCACTCCGGCGTCTACGACCAGATGTTCGCCCAGTCCTGACGGCATCGCCTCCGGCGCGCCCGCCGGCGCGAAGCGCGACCGACGTCAGATCATCGAGCGCATCGGCCCGTGCGGCGGCTCGATGCCGAGCTGCGTCAGCGCGGAGACGTGGAAGACCGAGCCGGGCACGTGGATCGCGTGGGCCAGCCCGACGTGGGCGTCCCGCCAGAAGCGCTGGATCGGGTTGTCCACCCGCATCGCGTTGCCGCCCGACCGCGCCACGATCTCGTCCATCGCGCGCACCGCGCGCCAGGCCGCCTGGACCTGGGTGCGGCGGCCCACGGCCCGCTCGTCGAAGGTCACCTCGCGGCCGGAGGCCACGATGTCGTACATCCGCGAGGCGTTGTCGAGCAGGGCCGCCCGCGCCGCCGCGATCTCGGCCGCCGCCTCGCTGATCGCGTACAGGACGTACGGGTCGTCCTTGATCCTGGTGCCGGTGATCTGCACGCGGCCCTTCTGGTAAGCCATGTGGTGCGCGAGCGCGCCCTCGGCGATCCCGATGACCGAGGCGGTGATGCCGAGCGGGAACGCCGCGGAGAACGGCAGGTGGTAGAGCGGGTTGGTCAGCCCGGCCTCCTTGGCCTGGCTGCCGTCCACGACCTTGTTGTACGGGATGACCCGGTAGTCGGGGACGAACGCGTCCTTGACGATGATGTCCTTGCTGCCGGTGCCGCGCAGGCCCACGACGTTCCAGGAGTCCTCGACGATCTCGTAGTCGGACCTGGGCAGGATGAGGTGCAGCGAGGCCGGCGGCTGGGCCATCTTGCCCTCGGCGTCGCCGAGCATGCCGCCGAGGAAGATCCAGTCGCAGTGGTCGGTGCCCGAGGAGAACTGCCAGCGGCCGTTGAAGACGTAGCCTCCGTCGACCGGCCGGGCGATGCCCATCGGCGCGTACGGCGAGGCGATCCAGGTGTCCTGGTTCTCGCCCCAGATCTCCTGCTGGACGCGGGGGTCGGCGAACGCCATCTCCCAGGGGTGCACGCCCACGACGCCCGCCACCCAGCCGGTCGATCCGTCGAGACCGGCGATCTTCATGATCGTCTCGGCGTAGTCACGCGGGTGGAACTCGAAGCCGCCGTGGATCTTCGGCTGGAGCATCCGGATGACGCCCGCCTCCCGCAGCACCTTGGCCGCCTGGTCGTCCAGCCGGCCCAGCGCCTCGTTGGAGGGGCCGAGCGCGCTGATCTCGTCGGCCCGCTGTGTGATCGCTTCGAGTACCGGGTTGGCCATGGCTTTTCTCACTTCTTCGCCGCGAGGGCGACTGCGATTTCGATGAGCTGGTCTTCCTGTCCGCCGATGAGCTTGCGGCGTCCTGCCTCCATGAGGATCTCGGCGCCGGACACGCCGTACTTCCGCGCCTGACGGTCGGCGTGCTTGAGGAAGCTGGAGTAGACGCCCGCGTAGCCCATCGTCAGGGTCAGCCGGTCGAGCAGGCACTCGCCGTCCATGATCGGACGGACCACGTCCTCCGCGGCGTCGATGATCTTGAGGGTGTCGATGCCGGTGCGGATGCCGAGCTTGTCGGTGACGGCGGCGAAGGCCTCCAGCGGCGTGTTGCCGGCTCCGGCGCCGAACCGCCGCACCGAGCCGTCGATCTGCTTCGCCCCGGCCCGCACGGCGAGGATCGAGTTGGCCACCCCGAGCCCGAGGTTCTCGTGGCCGTGGAAGCCGACCTGGGCGTCGTCCCCCAGCTCGGCGACGAGCGCCGCGATCCTGTCGCTCGTCTGCTCCATGATCAGCGCCCCGGCCGAGTCGACGACGTACACGCACTGGCAGCCGGCGTCGGCCATGATCCGGGCCTGTTCGGCCAGGACCTCCGGCGGCCGGCTGTGCGACATCATCAGGAACCCGACCGTCTCCAGGCCGAGCTCCCTGGCCAGCCCGAAGTGCTGGATCGAGACGTCGGCCTCGGTGCAGTGGGTGGCGATCCTGCAGATGCTCGCGCCGTTGTCGGCGGCCTCGCGGATGTCGTCCTTGACGCCGACACCGGGCAGCATCAGGAACGCGATCTTCGCGCGCCTGGCCGTGGCCACCGCCGCCTTGATCAGCTCCTGCTCGGGGGTGTGGCTGAATCCGTAGTTGAACGACGAGCCGCCGAGCCCGTCGCCGTGCGTCACCTCGATGACCGGCACGCCCGCGTCGTCCAGCGCGGCCACGATCGACCGTACGTGCTCGACGGTGAACTGGTGCTGCTTGGCGTGCGAGCCGTCCCGCAGACACGAGTCGGTGACCCTGATGTCGAGGTCGGCGCTGTAGGGCATGGTCGATCTCCTTATGCGTGGATGCGCTGCGCGAAGCCCTCGCCGACCTTGGTGGCGGCGGCCGTCATGATGTCGAGGTTGCCGGAGTAGGGCGGCAGGAAGTCGCCCG
Source organism: Microbispora catharanthi (assembly GCF_006334915.2). GTDB lineage: Bacteria > Actinomycetota > Actinomycetes > Streptosporangiales > Streptosporangiaceae > Microbispora > Microbispora catharanthi. The sequence continues at coordinate 164,483 of NZ_VDMA02000001.1, read as the reverse complement.
CGCCCTCGACCTCGACGAACACCGCGACGCGGGCGAGCCCGCCGCTGACCGCCGTCGGGTCGTCGAATTGGGGCTCGGTCCGCAGCCGGTATCCGGGCACGTACGTCGCGACCTCGGCGGCGACCTCCTTGATCGAGGCCGCGACGGCGTCCCGGTCGGCGTCGACGGGGATCGAGCAGAAGATCGTGTCCTGCATGAGCATCGGCGGCTCGGCCGGGTTGAGGATGATGATGGCCTTGCCCTTCGCGGCGCCGCCGATCGTCTCGATGCCGCGCGCGGTCGTCTTGGTGAACTCGTCGATGTTGGCGCGGGTGCCGGGACCGGCCGACGGAGAGGCCACGCTGGCCACGATCTCCGCGTACGCGACCTCGGCGACCCGCGAGACGGCGTGCACGATCGGGATCGTCGCCTGGCCGCCGCAGGTGATCAGGCTGACGTTCGGGGCGTCGAGGTGGGCGCCGAGGTTGACCGCGGGCACCACGGCGGGCCCGACCGCGGCCGGGGTCAGGTCGACCGCCTGAATGCCCAGCTCGCGATATTTCGGCGCGTTCTCCCTGTGCACGTACGCCGAGGTCGCCTCGAAGACGATGTCGGGCCGCTCGTCCTGCGCCAGGAGCCAGTCCACGCCCTCGGCCGAGGTGATCAGCCCCTGGTCGGCGGCCCTCTTCAGCCCGGGGCTGTCGGGGTCCACGCCGATCATCCAGCGCGGCTCGATGTGCGCCGAGCGCAGCAGCTTGTACATCAGGTCGGTCCCGATGTTGCCCGAGCCGACGATCGCGGCGGTCGCCTTACCCATGGAAGTCCTCTTATTCGGGAGCGAGCGGTCTTATTCGAAGCGAGCGGACACGGAGCCGAGCCCGGCGAACTCGGCGCGGAAGACGTCGCCGGGGCGCACGTCCACGGCCCTGGTGCAGGACCCGGGGAGGACGACGTGCCCGGCCTCGAGCTTGACCCCGAACGAGGCGACCTTCCTGGCCAGCCAGGCCACGGCGGTGGTGGGGTTCCCGAGCACCGCGCTCGTGTTGCCCCGGGTGATCTCGGTGCTGTCGTCGAAGGGGCCGTCACCGCAGTAGAGCACGGCCTCGATGTCGGCGAGATCGAGGCCTCCCGGGCTCACCCGGGCGGCGCCGAGGATCACCCCGGCCGAGGACGCGTTGTCGGCGATCGTGTCGGCCAGCCGGATCCGCCAGTCCGTGATGCGGCTGTCGATCAGCTCGATGCTCGGCACGACGTACTCGGTCGCGGCGAGCACGTCCTCCTCGGTGCAGCCCGCGCCGGGCAGGCCCGCCCCGAGGACGTAGCCGATCTCGACCTCGACCCGGGGGTAGCAGTATCGCCCCGCCTCGATCGGCTCGTCCTGCGACAGCACCATGTCGTCGAGCAGGTGGCCGTAGTCGGGCTCGTCCACGCCCATCATCCGCTGCATCACCGGGGAGGACAGGCCCACCTTGTGCCCGTACACGCGGGCCCCGGCCGCCAGACGCCTGCGGATGTTCGCGAGCTGGATCTCGTAGGCGTCCACCGCGTCGATGTCCGGGTAGGTGTCGGTCAGCGGCTCGATCGGCGCCCGGTCCCGCTCGGCCGCCCGCAGCCGCCCGGCCGCGTCCGCTCGCAGCGCCTCGTCCAGCATCGGGGTCCTCCCTCGCGTCCTACTGATGGTCAAAGGGTCGCGTCACGGCCGCCGCGCCGCCCGCCCGTCTCCCGCTGAGTGGGAGCGGGGCGGCAGGGCGCGAGGTCAGCCGTCGTAGGTGACCTTGAGCCGGTCGCTCAGCGGGATCGCCTGGCAGGCCAGGATCAGGCCGTCGGCGAGGTCCTGCCTGTCGAGCACCGTGTTGTGCTCCAGCTCGACCTCGCCCTCCAGCAGCACGCAGGCGCACGCGCTGCACGAGCCCTCGCGGCAGGAGTACGGCGCGTCCAGGCCGGCCTGCAGCAGCACGTCGAGCAGCCTGTTGCCTCGCGGCCAGGCCAGGGTCCGTGTCTCACCGTCGAGTTCGACCTCGACCGTGCTGGCAGGGCCCGCCGAGTCGAGCACCACCTCGGTCTCCGCGAACGGGTCGATGGTCAGCGACTCGAACTTCTCGACGTGGACGCGCTCCGGCGGCGTCCCGTGCCGGGTCAGGACGTCGACGGCCAGGTCCATGAACGGCCCGGGGCCGCAGACGAACGCCTCCCAGCCGGCGTACGGCCGGGTCAGGCCCGCCAGGCCCGCCGCGGTCGGCAGGCCCTGCACCGACTCCAGCCAGTGGATCACCGTCAGCCGGTCGCCGTGCTCGGCGGCCAGCGCGACCAGCTCGTCCCGGAAGATCACCGAGCTCTCGTCCCGGTTGGCGTAGACGAGCACGACCGCGCCGGTCCCGCCGCGCATGCACGACTTGAGTATCGACATCACCGGCGTGACGCCGCTGCCGCCCGCGAGCAGCAGCAGGTCCTCGTCGAGCGAGGCGGGAGTGAACAGCCCCGAGGGCCGCAGCACCTCCAGCACGTCGCCCTCCGCGACGTTGTCGCAGATCCAGTTGGACCCGTAGCCGCCCCGGGTGCGCTTCACCGTCACCTTGAGCTTGTCGTCGCACACCGGTGAACTGCTGAGCGAGTAGCAGCGCGCCGCGCCCTCGGGCCGCGTGGTGGGCACCCGGATCGTCAGGAACTGGCCGGGTTTGTAGGCGAGCCTGGCCGCGTCTCCCCCGGCGGGTTCCAGCACGAGCGAGTGGGCGTCGGCGGTCTCGCGGATCACCTCCACCACCCGCACCCTGAGCGGTCCCGGCTGCGTCGTCTCGGCCGCGGTCGCCTCTGCCACCGCGGTCACGTCCTGGCCGTGCTCGTCGTACGCGCCCGCAGGGCCGCCTGCCGCGCGGCGATGTAGCCGAAGACGATGGACGGGCCGATCGTGGCCCCCGGGCCGGCGTACTCGTTGCCCATCACCGACGCCGAGGTGTTGCCCGTGGCGTACAGACCCTCGATGGGCGCGCCGTCGGGCCGCAGCACCCGGCTGTGCTCGTCGCACACCAGGCCACCCTTGGTGCCGAGGTCGCCGACCTCGAGGCGGAACGCGTAGTAGGGCGCCTTGTCGATCACGTCGATGTTGGGGTTCTTCAGCGTGGGGTCGCCGTAGTAGCGGTCGTAGGCGCTGTCGCCGCGGCCGAAGTCCAGGTCCTTGCCCGTGCGGGCGAAGCCGTTGAACCGCTCGACGGTCTCGGCCAGCGCGTCCGCCGGGACGCCGATCTGCTCCGCCAGTTCGGCGATCGTGCCGGCCCGGAACGCGATGCCCTGGTCGTAGAACTCCTGGGGAATCGGCATGCCCGGAAGGATCTGCGCGAACGGATAACGCGCCCGCGCCTTGGCGTCCATCACGAACCAGGCCGGGACGTGTCCTCCGGCCAGTTGCTCGTGCACGAAGTTCACGTACGGCGCCGACTCGTTGGTGAACCGCCGCCCGTCCCCCGCCACGACGACCGAAGGCGGGATGCACCGCTCGGACACCAGCGGGATCGTCGCCCCCGCCGGATGCCGCACGGCCGGCATCCACCAGGCGTCGTCCATCAGGTCGAGGGCGGCGCCGACGCGCTCACCGGCCAGGATGCCGTCGCCGGTGTTCTCCCTGGCGCCCATGCCGAAGTCGGGCTTGGCGCCCTCCGGCAGATACCTCTCACGCAACTGCGCGTTGTGGTCGAAGCCGCCGGTCGCCAGCAGCACGCCGTACCGGCCGCGGACGCGGATCGTCCTGCCCTCGCGCTGGGCCACGATGCCGGTGACCACACCGTTGTCGCCGGTGACGAGATCGGTCATCGGCGTCTTCAGCCAGAGTGGGACGCCCGCGTCCTTGAGCGCCATCCGCAGCCGCGCGACCAGGGCGCGCCCGCCGGTGGCCATGTGACGGCGGCGGATCACGTTCGACGACACCCGCCAGGCCGCGACGACCGAGGCCCGGCGGCCGCGCCAGGTGCGCTTGACCATGGCCAGGTCGTGATAGTCCTTCGCGGTGATCCACAGGCCGAGCGGGCCCTTCATGTTGTTCGGCCGCTGATACTTCTCGTCCTCGCCGAGCTTGCGGGTGTCGAACGGCAGGGCCTCGATCGACCGGCCGAGTGGCCGGCCGCCCTCGTACTCCGGGTGGTAGTCGGCGTAGCCCTTCACCCAGAAGAACCGCATCCACCTGCTCTTCTCGAGCAGTTCCATCGCCGCCGGGCCGTTGTCGACGTACGCGTCGAGCCGGGCGGCCGGGACGCGGCCACCGGTCAGCAGGTCGAGGTAGCGGCGGATCGACTCGCGGCTGTCGTCGTGCCCCCTGGCCCGCAGGGTCGGGTTGTTGGGGATCCAGATCCCGCCGCCGGAGATGCCGGTGCTGCCGCCGAACTTGGCACCCTTCTCGACCACGACGCACGACAGCCCGCTGTCGTGCGCGGTCAGCGCGGCGGCCATGCCTCCGCCGCCGCTGCCGACGATGACGAGGTCGAACTCCTCATCCCAGGTGGTCACCGCTCGTCCTTCCTGGTGAGGAAGGCCAGCACGACGCTCTCCCATGCGGCTTTCTGCTCGATCATCACCCAGTGGCCGCAGTTGGGGAACACGTGGACCTCGACGTCCGGGATCGTCCGCATCGGCAGGAGCGCCATGTCGACGGGGCTGACCCGGTCGTCGCGGCCCCAGGTGATCAGCGTCCTGGCCTTCAGCTTGTGGAGCATGGCCCAGTAGGGCGGGGCGTCCGACTTCGCGGCGGCCTTCTGACCGGCGGCGAAGGCGGCCTTGCCGTACATCCGCCGTGCGGCGGCGAGCGTCTCCGGCTCGGTGGCCGGCGCCCAGCGCTCCTCGATCAGCTCCTCGGTGACGAGGGCCGGGTCGTACACCATGGAGTGCAGCCACTGGATGAGCCGCTCGCGGGTGGGCTCCTCGGTGAACTCCATCAGGAGCTTGATGCCCTCGCCCGGCGAGGGGCTGAAGATGTTGCGGCCCATGCCGCCGATGGTCACGAGGCGGCGGATCCGGTCGGGGTGGGCGAGCGCCACCTGCGTGCCCACGATCCCGCCCATCGAGTTCCCGATCACGTCGACCTGCTGGAGCCCGAGCCCGTCGAGGAAGCGGATCACCGCGCCGTTCGCGGCCGCCATCGGATGCTGGCCGGTCGGGTCGCTGACCCCGAATCCGGGGAATTCCAGCACCAGGCAGCGGAAGTGCTCGGCGAACGTCGCCAGGTTGCCGCGATAGTTGCGCCAGCCGGTGACCCCGGGGCCCGAGCCGTGCAGAAGCAGCAGCGGCGGGCCCTGTCCGGCCTCGTGGTAGCGCAGCACGCCCTGATCGGTCGCGAGTTCCCGCAGGGTCGACTCGTAGGTCAGCTCCGTCATCGTCCGTCCCGAATCGCAGGAGTGTCGGATTCCGCGACGCTAACTGGACAGACGCCGCGAACAGGGCGATCATCCCGATGAGCGAGACCGGGGCGGGCGGCCCCGGTGACCTGCTCGGACCGTGACCCCGCCCGTACGCGGCTTCCATTGACCGGGATCCCCGTGCGATCCGCCCACGAGGGGGTTTGTAAGTTCGTTACCTGAGGCACCGACACGCACGCGAGGTGAGTCCATGACCGCTGCACCCGCCGACCCCGAGTTCACCGAGGTGGCGCCGCCGACGCCGGCCGAGTTCCGGCGCGCGCTGGGCATGTTCGCGACCGGCGTGACCGTGGTCACGGGCCTCGACGACGGCGAGCCGGTGGGCTTCGCCTGCCAGTCGTTCGCGTCGGTGTCCCTCGAACCGCCGCTGATCCTCTTCTGCGCCGACCACAAGGGCCGGGCCTGGCCGCGGATCAGGAGGTCGGGCCGCTTCTGCGTGAACGTCCTCGGCGAGGACCAGATCGACCTTTGCGGCCGGTTCGGCTCCAGTAAGGGCGCCAAGTTCGCGGGACTCGACTGGGACCTGTCGCGATGGGGCACTCCGGCGTTGCGGCAGGTGCTGCTGCGCGTCCACGGCGACGTGCGCGACGTGCATGTCGCCGGCGACCACGACGTGATCATCGGCCACGTGCGCGAGCTCGAAACCGTCGACATCGAACAGCGCCCGATGCTGTTCTTCCGCGGCCGGTTCGGCGTGGAGCAGGACGACCAGGCCGCCGCCCTCGGCCCCAATCTGTGGGGCTGGGGCGACCACTGGGGCTGAGCATCGGCCTCCCCCTCACCGCGGCCCCTTCGCGGTGAATCATCACGCCCCGCCGCGGGCCGATCTTGCCGTCCTAGTCTGTGGGCATGCATCGGAGCCGCGTCTACGCCATCCTGATCGACTCCCCTGAGGGCGAGGCCGGCGAGGCCGCGGCCTTCTGGTCCGCCGCCCTCGGCGTCCCCACTCGGGTCGATCCCGAGGAGCCGCAGTTCGTCTCGCTGCACGAGGCGATTGCGGGGCTCACCGTCGCCGTACAGGCGATCGACGGCGCACCCCGATACCACCTGGACATCGAGACCGACGACGTCGAGGCCGAGACCGCACGGCTGACCGCTCTCGGCGCCACGCAGGTGGCGCGTTGGCTGGATTGCCATGTGCTGCGTGTCCCCGGCGGCCAACTGGTCTGCGTCCTTCCCGTGGCGAGCGACCCGGATGTCTTCGCCGCAACCGCCAGGACCTGGCCCTGACTTCGCCCTCGCCTCCCCGCCTGTAACTCCAGCTAATCGCTCCGTCCGGTTGCTCGACGACCTGCGGCGATGAGAAAATTCACACAAGTTTTCGAATTAATGGAGGGAGTGGTGGTGGACCTGTCTGCAGCCCATGACGAATCCCTCCCTGATTCGAAAACCTCCTCAGAGAATTGGCGTGACCGGCTGACCGCCGACTCCCCTCTGTGGGCCTTAGACGACCCCTCCGAAGCAAACGACGGCCCTGCCAGTGGCCGCGCCTCGGGCTCGGATACCGATAGCGCCTCGGACGAAGCCGCAGGTGATCGCCGGGCGGATGGTGAGCGGCGTCGCTCGTCCTGGCTGTTGGTGGCGTCGTTGCGTGAGTCGGCGCAGGCGTTGGCGCTGACGCCGCTTCCGGACGATGCGGATATCTGTCTTGCCGAGGCGGAGGAGTTGCTGTTCGCGCGGGATCGGATCACGTGCGCGTTGGCAGAGCGGGTGGGGCGGGTGCATGGTGCGGGGCGGGCCAAGGGGCATGGGCATGCCTCCACCCGCAGCTGGCTACGCACCGCCGGAGGCATGAGCGTGCCCGGTGCCGGCCGCCTGCTCACGCTGGCGGTGGAGTTGGCGCGTCTGCCGCGGGTGCGGGAGAAGTTCGCCACGGGTGGGTTGGCGGCGGGGGTGGTGGAGGCGATCTGCATGGCCACCGCCCAGTTGAGCGATGAGCATGCGGGGTTGGCCGAGCCGATTTTGCTGGAGCTGGCGGGCAAGGCGGGCGCGGCGGAGGTGGCCAAAGCGGGCCGCTACCTGCGGGCGGTGCTGGACCCCGACGGGGAAGACCGCGATGAGCAGGCCGACTACGGGCGGCGGTTCCTGAGGGTCCGCCCCACGAAGGGGGGCGGCCTGGAAGGGGAGTTCCACCTGCCCCGTGAGGCGGCCGCCCGGCTGCGGGCGTTCCTGGACGCCTACGCCAAACCGCGCGCGGAGGGCGATGACCGGCCGCTGAGGGTCCGCCAGGCGGATGCGTTCATCGCGTTGCTGGAGCAGAAGATCGCCGCCGAGCTCCTGGTCCTGGTCACCGCCGAATCCCTCCCCACCGACCCCGAATCCGCCACCCCCGGCCCCGACCACCCCGCCGACGTGAACGACAGCGGAAGCGCCGACGACCCCGGCCACTTCGAAGACACCGACCCTGGTATTACCGAGGCCGAAGCAGACGCGGAGGCAGAGGCCGATGCCGGTTCCGATGAAGCCGCGGAGCCTCCCCACACGGTGCCTCCGCACGCAGCGCGGCCGGATCCTCCTCCCGAGGATGCCGCTGCGCATCACGCCCACGCCGGGCATCGGCCTGCGGGGGACTGCCGGCATGCGCAGGCCACGCCCGAGGGCGCGGCGGATGATCAGGGCGCATGCGGCTGTAGCGGCGAGCCAGGGGGGTCCTCGGGCGAAATGCCGGGGACGCCACCGGGAACAGCGCCGGAGACGCTGCTCGGGACAGCGCAGGGAACGTCACCGGGAGCGTCGCTGGGGTCGTTGCTGGGAGCGGTCTTGGGGACGGCGCCGGGGGTGTTGCTGGCGACCGGACAGATGCTGCCCGTCTCCAGTGTGCACCGCCTTGCCCGCACCAGCAGCCTGGTCCGCCTGGTCATGGACGCCGAAGGGCAGGTGCTGGACATGGGCCGCAAGTCCCGCCTGGCCACCCCCGCCCAACGCAGGGCGGTGTTCGCCCGTTACGCCACCTGCTGGATCGACGGCTGCCCACTGCCCGCCACCATGTGCCAGATCGACCACGCCGACAACTGGAGCAACGGCGGCCTCACCGACCTGAAACTGCTCGGACCGGCCTGCCAGTTCCACAACCGCGACCGCTACCGCCACCCCGACCGCTACACCCGCCGCAAAGCCGGCACCGACCGCTGGGCCTTCACCTACCACCCGGCCCACACCAGACGGCTGCGGATCTAGATGCGGTCAAGCCGAATCCGGTCGGTCACTCCGATCATTCCGGCCACGACGGGAGGATGCCGTGGGCCGGTTCAGAGCCAGTCGCCGTTCTGGCCGACGGCGAGCAGGCGGTTCATGGTCTCCGGGGACCAGGTGCGGTCCGGCACGCGGTGGACGGCCCGGGACCTGCGCTGGGAGTCAAGGTCGGGGAAGAGGGCGAGCGAGACCTGCCGCGCGGCGTCGACCACAAGCGGGGCCACCTTCTCCAGCGGCGTGCGGGCGTCGCCCACCAGGGAGATGCTGGCCACCGGCCCCTCGTGACCGCGCACGGCCGCGGCGACGCAGGAGATGTCGGGGAAGCACTCCCCCCGCTCGAAGGCGAGCCCGCGGCGCTGCCGGATGCGGTTGAGCTCCTGGTGCAGCGTGCCGATGTCGCCGATCGTCCGGTTGGTCAGCCGGCTGATGTGCCCGTCGATGAGCGCCTCGACCTGCTCGGGCTCCAGCCAGGCGAGGATCGCCTTGCCGAGCGCGGTGCAGTGGGCCGGGGCCCGGCCGCCGACGCGCGACGGAACCGACAGGGCGAACCGGCCGCCGACCTTGTCGAGGTAGAACACCTCGGCGCCGTCGAGCACGGCGAGGTGGACGACCATACCGGTTCTGATCTGCAGGTTGTGCAGCAGCGGCGCGGCGGCCTCCCGGATCTCGCCGTGGCTGCCGTCCCGGCCGCCGAGCCCGAGCGCCCGCTTGCCCAGGCTGTAGCCGAACGACGTGTGGTCCAGCCAGTCCAGCCGTACGAGCTGGTCGAGGATGCGATGAGCCGTCGAGCGCGGAAGGTGTGTGCAGCGGGCCACGTCCTCGAGCGTGAGACGGGTGGAGCGACCGGTGAACGCGTCCATGATCAACGTCATCCGTTCGACCATCGACGGCGGCAGCTCTCGTCGAGCGGGCGCCGTCGCCTCGTGTTCGGCACGGAGAGCGGTCATCACACCTCCCAAAACTGAAATTAATTCTTGCCTCGGAATGTAGCAACGCATCACGTCCCTGGATAGGGGGAAGAGGCCTCCCGGTCTGCTGCCTCGTGCCCGGTTCCGGTCAGCGGGACGAGCGGCGGCTCGGGCAACGGCCTCCACTAGAAAGATTTCTGCGAAGCATGTCGCTGATGTGGAGGTGCGCCGGTGCGGATCGGCATCGTCAGTCCTGTCGTGGTCCGGCTGCCCGGGGTCCACTCCGAGTGGGAACGCGAGGCCGGCATGGACGACCTGGCCCGGATCGCGGAGACCGCCGACCGGCTGGGCTACCACCACCTCACCTGCAGCGAGCACGTGGCCGTCCCGGCCGCCGTCGCCGCCGAGCGCGGCGCCGTCTACTGGGATCCGCTGGCGACCTTCGGCTACCTCGCGGCGCGCACCCGGCGGATCCGGCTGATCACGCAGGTGCTGGTGCTGGGCTACCACCACCCCCTCGCGATCGCCAAGCGGTACGGCACGCTCGACCGCGTCAGCGGCGGGCGGCTCACACTGGGCCTCGGCGTGGGCAGCCTCAAGGAGGAGTTCGACCTGCTCGGCGTGCCGTTCGAGGGCCGGGGGGCGCGGGCCGACGAGGCGATCGCGGCGCTGCGCGCCGCGCTGTCGCAGCGGGAGCCGGAGTTCCACGGCGAGTTCTACGACTTCTCCGGGTTCGTGGTGGAGCCGCACGCCGTGCAGCCCCGGGTGCCGCTGTGGATCGGCGGGCGCACCCCGCGCTCGCTGCGCCGCGCCGCGATGTACGGCGACGGGTGGGTGCCGTTCGGACTGCCCCTGGAGACACTCGCGTCGATGGTCCGCGAGGCGGACCTGCCGGACGCCTTCGACGTCGTGCTGGCGGCGGGCCGGCCGGTGGATCCCCAGGCAGCCCCGGACGCCGCGCGGCGCGCGCTGGAACGGGTGCGCGACGCGGGCGCGACCGTCGCCGGCGTCACCGTCGCCGCGACCTCTGCGGACCACTACCGGGAGCAGTTGGAGGCGCTGCACGACCTCGCCACCGCGATGGGCGCCGGCTTCGGGAGGACCGATGGCTGACACGACGACCGGGACCGACATCGGACGGCGGCTGGCCCGCCTGGAGGAGCGCACCCGCGCCCTGGAGGACGAGCGGGAGGTGACCCGGCTCATCCTCTCCTACGGACCGCTGGTGGACAGCGGCGGCGCGGACGCCGTCGCCGGCCTGTGGGACACCGACGGCGTGTACGACGTGGACGAACTGCTCATGCGCGGGCAGGATCAGATCGCGGCGATGGTGCGCTCCGACGCCCACCAGGGCTGGATCGCGGGCGGCTGCGCGCACTTCGCCGGTCCGCCGCGTGTGACCGTCGCGGGTGACGACGCGATCGCGGTCTCCTACTCCCTGATGGTCACGCACGAGGACGGCGGGTTCGTGCTCCGCCGCGCGACGGCCAACCACTGGACGCTGCGCCGCACGGACACCGGATGGCGGATCGTCAACCGCACCGCCCGGGTGCTGGACGGCCGCCCCGAGTCCCCCGCCCTGCTCGCGAGCGGCGTCTCCACTGCTGTACCGAACGGAGAGCGGGCATGACGGACGACGACCGGCGGCAGATCGTCGAACGGCTCGCCGCGTTCGCCACGCCGCTCGACCGGCGCGACTGGGAGTCGGTCGCGGCCGCCTTCACCCCGGACGCCACCGGCTACCGCCGCACGGGCCGGGCGGAGATCGTCGCCACGATCCGGGCGCACCTCGGCGGCTGATGGCGGTCGGCGACTTCGGGGTTCTCCAGCCCGGCTGAGCCCCCTGTCGCTCGATAGGGTGGAGGCATGCTTTGACGTCTGCCCGATGATCGGGCTCCTCCTCGGTTCTCCTTCGTTCTTCCCACGGTTGACTTCGAAGGAGAATCGATGACCACCTCACGGCACATCGACGTTCCCGACGCGTTCGCCGCCTCCTACGGCGCGCACGGCGCCGAGGAGCGCGCCTGGATCGCCGGGCTGCCGCGTCTGGGCGGCGAGTTCCTGGAACGCTGGGGACTGCGGCCCGACGGCCCGGCGGCCCACGGCATGGCGTCGCTCGTCCTGCCCGTGCTCCGGGCCGACGGGACACCCGCCGTGCTCAAGCTTCAGCGGCTCCGGGAGGAGACCGCCGGCGCGGCCGCCGGACTGCGGGCGTGGAACGGCGACGGTGTCGTGCGCCTGCTCGACCATGACGGGCCAAGCGGCACGCAGTTGCTGGAACGGCTCGACGCGGCCCGGCCCCTGTCCTCGGTGGCCGACGACGTCGCGGCCCTGCGAATCCTGGCCGAGTTGCTGGCCCGCCTGACCGCGGTGCCCGCGCCCGAGGGCGTGCGGGGGCTCGCCGGGGTCGCCGCCGCCATGCTCGACAAGGTCCCGCGGGCCGTACACGCACTGCGTGACCCGGGCGAGCGGCGGCTGGTGCGCGTCTGCGCGTCCGCCGTGGCCGAGCTGGCCGGCGAACCGGGCGACCGCCTGTTGCATTGGGACCTGCACTACGACAACGTCCTCGCCGGGGAGCGGGAACCCTGGCTCGTCATCGACCCGGAACCGCTGGCCGGCGACCCCGGATTCGAGCTGCTGCCCGCCTTGGACAACCGGTGGGACGAGGTGGCGGCCACCGGCGACGTCGCCCGCGCGGTGCTCCGCCGCTTCGACCTGCTGACCGAGGTCGTCGGCCTCGACCGGAAGCGGGCGGCCGGCTGGACCCTCGGCCGCGTGTTGCAGAACGCGCTCTGGGACGTCGAAGACGGCAAGACGGGGCTGGACCCCGTGCAGGTCGCGATCGCCGCGGCCGTACTCACCCGGTGGGGATGAGCCGGACGCGCGTTTCAGGGGTGGTCGGGCATGTTGGTCCAGCCCGGCGATCCACTCGGGGTCGGCGGTCGTGTTCGCCGCCACGGGGGCCGGCACGGCGTGTTTCATCGCTCCGCTCACGCGGGACGCTATCGGCGCGGCGCGGGGCCGGATCGGACCGCTCCCGATGACCGGGACGCGCCCCACACCCGCGCCGTGACCTGTTCGTGACCTTGATAGCCTGCCTGCTCCATAGGCCAGCGGACGGTGCGGGGATCGGGGACCTGATGGGGGAAAGACGGCGGCTGCGTCTCAACGCGCCGCTGGACACGGCCGGGATCGTCCTCGCCGCCACCTTCTTCTCCCTGTCCCTCACGCCGTCGTTGCTGCCCCGGCCCTGGACGCTGCAGGGGATCATCGCGGGCGTGCTCACCGCCACCGGATACCTCGCCGGGGTGTTCGCCGGCACACTCGTACGCCCGGCCGCGGCACGGCTCCCGGCGAAGTGGCGCGCGGCGTGGAACCGCAAGGGACGGCGGCGGGTCCGGCGTCTGGTCGCGACGTTCGGCTGCGGTCTCGGCGCGGCCTCTCTGGTCCTGGGTGTGCGCGCGCAGCGGGACATCTACGTGCTCATGGGGCTGGACCCGCCGGAGCGGCTCAACTATCTCGGCGTTCCGCTGATCGCGGCGGCCCTGTTCCTCGCCCTGCTGGCCGCCGCCCGGGCGCTGCGGATCGCGGCGCGGGCGCTGGGCCGTCTCCTGGGGCGATGGTTCCCCGCGACGGCCGCGCAGTTCGCCGCGGGGCTCGGGGTGGGCGTGCTGGCCGTCTTCCTGACCGACGGGATCCTCACCGAGACCCTGCTCAAGGGGGCCGACCGCAGCTTCGCCGCGATCAACACCGAGACCGCCCCCGGCGTCACCCCGCCGGGGGCCACCACGCTGTCGGGCAGCCCCTCCTCGCTCGTCTCCTGGACGTCCCTCGGCCTGGAGGGCCGCGCCTTCGCCGCGGACGCGCCGACGGTGGGCGAGTTGAGCCGCTTCAGCGGGCGGCCCGCCGTCTCCCCGATCCGGGTCTACGCGGGGCTCGACTCCGCCGAGACCACACACGAAAGGGCCGCCCTGGCCGTACGGGAACTGGAGCGGACCGGCGCGTTCGGCCGCAAGGTGCTCTGCGTGATCACGACCACCGGCACCGGCTGGGTGGACCCCCAGGCGGGCGCCGCCCTGGAGTTCATGTACGGCGGCGACACCGCCCTGGTCTCCATGCAGTACTCCTACCTGCCGAGCTGGCTGTCGTTCCTGGTGGACCGGGAGCGGGCCAGGGCGGCCGGGCGCGAGCTGTTCGACCAGGTGTACGCCCGCTGGTCGGTGCTGCCCGCCGGTCACCGGCCCAAGCTGCTGGTCTTCGGGGAGAGCCTGGGGGCGTTCGGCGCGGAGTCGGCGTTCGGCGGCGACCGGGACCTGCGTGAGCGCACAGACGGCGCGCTGTTCGTCGGGCCTCCGGACAGCAGCGCGCTGTGGCGGCGGCTCGTCGACGGCCGCGACCCGGGCAGCAGGGAGGCGCTTCCCGTCTACCGGGACGGCGAGACCGTGCGCTTCGCCAACCGCCCCTCGGACCTGGATTTCCCCGCGTCACCGTGGAACGCGCCGCGGGTCGTCTACCTCCAGCATCCTTCCGACCCGATCGTGTGGTGGACGCCCAGGCTCGTCCTCGCCCGTCCCGACTGGCTGGAGGAGCGGCGCGGCGACGACGTTCTGCCCTGGATCCGGTGGTATCCGTTCGTGACGTTCTGGCAGATCACCGCCGATCTGGTGTTCTCCCTCGACGCGCCGCCGGGGCACGGGCACGACTACGATGGCGACGTGATCGCCGCCTGGGCGCGGATCGCGCCGCCGGACGGGTGGGACGACGCGCGGACCGCGGCGCTGACCATCCTGCTCGCGAAACACGCGGCAGGGTCAGGCGGGCAGTGAGTCGAGCCAGCCGATCAGCCGGGCCCCCTCGCGCGTCATGATCTCGGGGTCGCGCAGGGCGTTGGCCAGCAGCGACATGCCCTGGTAGGCGCCCACCAGGGTCAGGGCGAGGCCGTCGGGCTCGGGCAGGCCGAGCTCGCGGAACTGTCCCTCGACCCAGTCGAGCAGCAGCCGGATGACCCTGCCCGCCTCCGTGTCCAGGCCGCCCTCGTCTCGTTTGTCCAGCTCGGCGGCGAGCGTGCCGGTCGGGCAGCCGTACCGGGCCGCGAGGTCGCGCTGACCGACCCACATCTCCACGAGTCCCTTGAGCCGCTCCCGGGGGTCCGGCAGGCGCTCCAGCCGTTCGGTGAGATCCCGCAGGTAGCGGGCGTGCTCGGCCAGCGCGGCGGCCACGAGCTCGTCCTTGGTCTTGAAGTAGTAGTACACGTTGCCGACCGGGACGTCGGCGGCGCGGGCGATGTCGGCGATGGTGGTGCGTTCTGCGCCCTGCCGGTGCACCACCTGCGCGGCGGCGGCCATGAGCCGCTGCCGCTTGGCGCTCGCGGCCCTCACCCGGGCACTCGTCGAGTCAGTCACCTGACTAACTATAGGAGGGCCGGGCCCGCGGCCGGACACCGCCGGGCCCGGCGTGACCTTTACCAGTTGGCCGGCAGCCCCGGCGTGGTTGGCGGCAGGGGGTGGTTCTTCGGGTGGATGACGTACACGATCCCGCCGCTGCCGGTGCTGCGCAGCCAGACGTTCTCGAAGTCGGCCCGCGGGTAGACGTGGCGCACCGCGTCGTTGTCCGGCGAGGCGGGGTCGTTGGCGATCACGTCACCGTCGGCGGTGAAGCCGATGATGACCATGAGGTGGCCGTTGGTGCTGTATCCCGCGCCCGGCAGTTCCTCGGCCTTGAACGACTGCGAGGTGACGACCGGGATCCCGGCCCGGATCAGCCGCTCGAGCTCGGTCAGCGAGCGGAGCCGGGTGACGAATCCCTCCAGCCCGTACCGTCCCGCGTAGGCCGCGTTGAACGGCCAGTTGCCCGCCCCCTCGTACGCGTAGTCGTAGGTGTACCGGGCGGCGTAGTCGACCTCGGGGTTGGGGTCGGAGGGGTCCACCCAGGAGGTGTCCTGCTTGCTGGGCCACTTGCCCCAGTAGCCGAGGACCATGGTGGTCGAGGTCGGGCTGCACCACGCCTCTCCCCCGCCGTCCCACTCGGGGTAGTGGCCCTCGTGGACGTTCTGCGAGCGGCGGGGCACGGGCAGCTCGACGCCCCAGGCGATGCCGCCGGGGCTGACCGGGACGGTCGCCCGGTCGGGCACGGCGGAGGCCATCGCGCCGAGCGCGCGCACGACCGGCTTCACGGCCGAGCCCGGCGCGCGGTACAGCGTCACGCGCAGCTGGTAGGAGGTGATCGCCTTGCCCGCCGCGGCCACGAACGTGTCGACCGAGACGGTGCCGTCGGCGTCCCGCTGCCCGGACAGCGACGTGCGGCGGATGTCCTCGTCGCCGTACGCCCAGCGGCCGAGCACGTACCACTTCGTCTGCCCGGCGGCGTGGCGGCCGCGCATCTCGACCTGCAGCCAGCTACCGGCGGGCACGTCGGCGTTCCAGGAGGCCACCAGCTCGGTGGCGGCGAACCCGATGGGCCGCTCGGGGGCGGTCCACCGGGCGTACTCCCAGGTCTTGGTGCCGAGTGCGTCGCTGTAGGAGATCGTGCCCACGGGGGCGGCGAAGGACAGCGTGTCGCCCGCCTTCACGCCCTCCCGCAGGCCGGGGCCGAAGTGGGCCCGCTGGTAGACGACGTCGACGGCGGACGGCGGGGGTTTGGTCACGGCCTCGGCGGCCGTGGAGGTGACGGTGAGGGAGGAGGTCATCAGAAGGGCGGACAGGAACGCGGTCAGCACGCGCATGGCTCACCTCGGGGTCTCGTCGGCGCCCTCGACGGTAGAGACCGCGGCCCGTCCGGCACATCGGCAGGAATACGTATCCGCTACCGGGGTTCGCGGGGCAGGCCCAGCACGCGCTCGCCGATGATGGTGCGCTGGATCTCGTTCGAGCCCGCGTAGATGGTGTCCGACCGGGAGAACAGGTAGAGCCGCTGCTCGTCGCTCAGGTCGTACGGCGGGCCGTCGGCGACCATGCCGGCCGCGCCGAGCACGTCCATGGCCAGCTCGCCGAGCTCGCGGTGCCACACGCCCCACACCAGCTTGGAGATGGACGACTCCGGGCCCGGCGCGCCCGCCGCGATGCCGGCCATCGTGCGGACGGCGTTGAGCCGCATGACCTCCAGCCCGATCCAGGAGCGGACGAGCCGGTCGCGCAGCAGGGGGTCGTCGACCGCGCCGGTCCTGCGGGCCAGCGCGACGATCGCCTCCAGCTCGCGGCGGAAGCCCACCTGCTGGCCGAGCGTGGCCACGCCGCGCTCGAAGCCGAGCGTCGCCATGGCGATCTTCCAGCCGTCGCCGGGCGCGCCCACGATGTTCGCGGCGTCCGTCACCGCGCCGTCGAAGAACACCTCGTTGAACTCGCTCGTCCCGGTCATCTGGACGATGGGCCGGATCTCCACCCCGTCCTGCCGCATGGGCACGAGCAGGTAGGACAGGCCGCGGTGACGCGCCGAGCCCGGCTCGGTGCGGCAGACCACGAAGCACCAGTCGGCCTCCATGGCCAGGGAGGTCCACACCTTCTGGCCGGTGACCCGCCAGCGGTCGCCGTCCAGCTCGGCGCGGGTCTGCACGTTGGCCAGGTCGGAACCGGCGTTCGGCTCGGAGTAGCCCTGGCACCACAGCTCCCGCGCGGCCACGATCGGGGGCAGGAAGCGGGCGCGCTGCTCGTCGGTGCCGAACGCGATGATCGTCGGGCCGAGCAGGTTCTCGCCGATGTGGCCGACCCGGGCGGGCGCGCCGGCCAGCGCGTACTCTTCGTGGAAGGCGACCTGCTCCTCGACGCTCGCGCCCCGCCCGCCGTACTGCTCGGGCCAGCCCAGACAGGTCCAGCCGGCCTCGGCCATGTGCCGCTCCCAGGCCAGCCGCACGTCGAACGCCTCGTGCTCGCGGCCGGGCCCGCCCAGCCCCCGGGCGCCGGCGAACTCGCCCGACAGGTTGCCCTCCAGCCAGGCCCGCACCTCTGCCCTGAACGTCTCGCTCCGGTTCACACCTGACACTCTACCAAACAGTTGTTAGAATACCCGCTATGTTCACCACCGAGGAGCAGGAGGAGCTGCGGCGCACCGTCCGCGCCCTGCTCGAGCGCAATCCCCCGGCCCGCCCGGCGCCCGACGCGACGCCGGAGTACGACGAGACCGTCTGGCGGCTGCTCGCCGACCAGGTGGGGGCCTTCGGCCTGGCCGTCCCCGAGGAGCACGGCGGGGCGGGCTTCTCGTACGCCGAGACCCACGTGGTGTGCGAGGAGCTGGGCCGCGCGCTCGCCGTGGTGCCCTACCTCGGCTCGGCCGTCCTCGCCGCCGACGCGCTGCTGGCGTGCGGCGCGACCGCCGACCTGCCCGGCATCGCCGACGGCGGCCGCGTCGCCGCGCTGGCCTGGGCCGAGAGCGGGACGTGGGACCCGGGGGCGATCCACGCCCGCGTGGCGGACGGCCGGCTCACGGGCGTCAAGGAACATGTGCTCGACGGCGCACGCGCCGACCTGTTCCTCGTGCCCGCCGCCACCCCCGAGGGCGGTCTCGGCGTGTACGCCGTCGAGGGCGGCGCCCCGGGCATGCGGGTCGAGCCGTTGGTGACGCTGGACCGGACCCGGCCGCAGGCGCGCGTGGTCTTCGACGGCGCCCCGGCGCGGCTCCTCACCGCCGACGGGCCCCGCGTGCTGGAGCGCCTGCTCGCCGTGGCCGCGACCGCGCTGAGCGCCGAACAGCTCGGCGGGGCGTCGCGCTGCCTGGAGATCACGCTGGAGTACGTGAAGACCAGGGAGCAGTTCGGCCGCCCGATCGGCTCGTTCCAGGCGGTCAAGCACCGCCTGGCCGACCTGTACGTGCTGGTCGAGTCGGCCAGGTCGGTCAGCTACGACGCGGCCCGCGCGCTCGCCGAGGACGCCGCCGACCTGCCGGTGCGGGCCGCGGCGGCGCAGGCGTACTGCGCCGAGGCGTTCTCCACGGTTGCGGCCGAGACCATCCAGCTGCACGGCGGCATCGGCTTCACCTGGGAGCACGAGGCGCATCTGTACTTCAAGCGGGCCCACTCGGCGGCGAAGCTGTTCGGCGACGCCGCCTGGCACCGCGCCCGCCTCGCCCCCGCCGTACTCGGCGGCTGACCGGGCCGGCCGTCGTCAGAGGCGCTTGAGGCAGCCCGGCACGCGTGGAGGCTTCGGCCCGCGCACGGGGTCAACGGCAGCGTGGGGCGCGTCCTCGCGTCGCGGCCGGAGGCGCTCGGTCAGACCCGCTGGATGATCGCGCCGGTGGCCAGCGCGCCGCCCGCGCAGATGGCGACCATCGCCGTCTCCTGGTCGCGCCGCTCCAGTTCGCCGATCGCGGCGGCGATGAGGCGGATGCCGGTCGCCCCGACGGGGTGACCGATCGCGATCGCGCCGCCGTTGACGTTGAGCCGGTCCTGATCGACGCCGTGGACGTGCGCGAACGACATGGGGATCGAGGCGAACGCCTCGTTGACCTCGAAGAGGTCGATGTCGGCGATCTTCATGCCGGTGCGGGCGAGCAGCTTCTCCGCCGCCCTGACCGGGCCGTCGAGCAGGAACTCGGGCTCCGCGCCCACCAGGCACTGGGCCACGATGCGGGCACGCGGGCGCATTCCGAGCTCACGGGCCCGCTCCTCGTCCATCAGCACGGCCGCGCTCGCGCCGTCGGAGATCTGCGAGGCGGTGCCCGCGGTGTGCAGGCCGCCCTCCAGGATCGGTTTGAGACCGGCCAGCGCCTCCGTGCTGGTCTCGCGCAACCCCTGGTCCCTCGTGACGGTCGCGGGCCCGTCGCCGCCGGGCAGGTCGGCAGGCACGGTCACCGGGATGATCTGCCCGTCGAACCTGCCCTCCGCCCACGCCCGCGCGGCCCGCTCCTGGGAGCGGAGTCCGAAGGCGTCGAGTCCCTCGCGCGTGAAGCCCCGGCGGCGGGCGATCCGGTCGGCGGCCACATACTGGGCGGGCATGTCGCGGTCCCAGGAGTCGGGCCGGGGCCGGCCGGCGCCCTCGCCGACGTTGGCCATCAGCGGCACCCGGGACATGACCTCGATGCCGCAGGCCATGCCGACGTCGATCACGCCCGCCGCGATCTGCGCGGCGATCAGGTGCACCGCCTGCTGCGCCGACCCGCACTGGCTGTCGATGGTGGTGGCCCCGGTCTCCTCCGGCAGGCCCGCGTGCAGCCAGGCCGTACGGGTGACGCTGCCGGACTGCTCCCCCGCCTGGGTGACGCAGCCGCCGATGACCTGCTCGACCAGGTGCGGGTCGAGGCCGAGGCGCTCCAGCGCCCCGCGCTGCGCCACCCCGAGCAACTCGGCGGCGTGCAGCCCGGAGAGCCATCCGCCCCGGCGCCCGAACGGCGTCCGCGCGGCGTCGACGATGACCGGAGTTCCCATGCGCTCTCCCGTTCGCGTGCCGGAATCTGGGTTGATCGGCGTCTGGGGCTCATGGTGTCCCTCCCCCCGCCGTCTCGGCCAAGTGTGATCCCGGTCAGCGGAACCGGCCGCGCACCCTGGGCAGGTCACGGCCGATTACCCGACAAGCCACACAAAACCTCATATGTCACATAAGTCCAGGCGCTTTGCCGATATTTTGCGAAGTTTCGTCCGAAAAGCCCGAATAGTCATGGCACGCTGATTCGCATGTTCGCTCGGAAGCTTTCTCTTGGTGTCTCCATGGCCGCCTTTGCCCTGGTCACGGGGGTGGCGTCGCCGGTTCTCGCGTCTCCCGCCCTGGCCGCTCCCGGCCTGGCGCAGCACCTTTCCGCGCACGCGTACGCGGCGCCGCACGTGCACGGGCGGGCCGTCTATCTGTGGGACGCCACGACCGGGCAGGACCTGCTGGACAAGCAGGCCGGTGAGCGCATGCCGGTCGCCAGCCTGACCAAGATGATGACCGCCTACATCGTCCTGCGGGATGCGAACCTCGACGACCAGGTCACGATCAAGCGGCAGGACCTCGAGTACGCCTGGGACAACGACGGCTCGACGGCCGACCTGGAGGCCGGCGACACCCTGCCGGTCCGCGAACTGCTGTACGCCCTGCTGCTCCCCTCGGGCGCGGACGCGGCGCACGCCCTGGCCCGCGTGTACGGCCCCGGCGTGCCCGGTTTCGTGGACAAGATGAACGCCGCCGCACGCGAACTCGGCCTGAACGACACCCTGTACGTCAACGCCGACGGGCTCCCGACGTCCCACGGCGACGGTTACTCCACGGCACGCGACCAGGCCAGGCTCGCGGAGATCGCGCTGCGCAACCCGGTCTTCAAGAAGGTCACCTCGACCAGCCAGCACTCGACCGAGGACGGCCGGTACGACTGGTACAACACCAACCACATGCTCGGCCTGCCGGGCGCGATCGGCGTGAAGACCGGCTCCACGAACGCCGCCGGGTTCTGCCTGGCGTTCGCGGCCGACCGGGACGGCCACCGGCTGATCGGGATCATCCTCGGCGAGGACGTCGCCAGCCGCCGCTGGGACACCGCCGAGACACTGCTCGACTGGGCGACCGACTCCGGCCGCTGAGCCGGCGTACAACCCGGCATACGGCACGGCATACGGCGAGGCGGGCCCGCGCAATACTCCCGCGGGCCAGAAAACAGAGCCTTCCCGGATCGGTCAAACCCGGTTAGGTTCCCGATCAGTGTCCATCGGGGGGCCTGACTGCTGGACCGTTCGGACCGTCATTGGACCCGAAGGAGAGCCCAATGCGCGCCTCGCTCGGCATGCGGGCCGCCGTCGCCACCGCGGCGTCCGCCCTCGTACTTCCCCTCCTGCCGGCCGCGCCGGCGAACGCCGACCCCGACCCCGCCCTCATCGCGCGGACGGTGGTCGCGTCGGCGGTGAAGAAGCACCTGCGCGAGCTGCAGGACATCGCGAACGCCAACGGCGGCACCCGCGCCGCCGGCACTCCCGGTTTCGCGGCCTCCCGCGACTACGTCGCCGGGGTGCTGAAGAAGGCCGGCTACACGGTGACCCTGCAGGAGTTCGACTTCCCGTTCTTCAAGGAGAACTCCATCGCGGCCCTGCAGCGGACCGCGCCCTCCCCCAAGACGTACGCGCCCACCCCGCCGGACGGCAGCAGCGTCGGCGACTTCGCCACGATGACCTACTCCGGGTCGGGAGACGTCACCGCGGCCGTCCGGAACGTCGACCTCGTGCTGCCTCCCGGCCCCACGCCCAACACGTCGACCTCCGGCTGCGAGGCCGCCGACTTCGCCGGCTTCCCGGCGGGCGCCGTCGCGCTGGTGCAGCGCGGCACCTGCACCTTCCAGGTGAAGGCCGAGAACGCGCAGGCCGCGGGCGCGTCCGCGGTGATCATCATGAACGAGGGCCAGCCGGGGCGCACCGATACCCTGCAGGGCACGCTGGGCGAGCCCACCGTGCACATCCCCGCCGTGGGCGTGGGCTTCGCGGTCGGCCAGGAACTGTCGGCCGCCGGAACCACGGTGCACGTGAAGACCGACACCACCAGCGAGATCCGTAAGACCCACAACGTCATCGCCGACTCGCGGTGGGGCGACCCGAACAAGGTGGTGCAGCTCGGCGCGCATCTGGACAGCGTGCTGGCGGGGCCCGGCATCAACGACAACGGCTCCGGCAGCGCTGCGATCCTGGAGGTCGCCACCGCGTTCGGCAAGATCCCGACCAGGAACAAGCTGCGCTTCTCCTTCTGGAGCGCGGAGGAGCTGGGCCTGCTCGGCTCCGAGCACTACGTCGCGAGCCTGTCCCCCGCCGACCTGGCGAAGATCAAGCTGTACCTGAACTTCGACATGGTCGCCTCCCCGAACTACGCCCTGAAGATCTACGACGGTGACGACTCCGACGCCACCGGCGCCGGTCCCGGTCCCGATGGCTCCGGCGAGATCGAGAAGCTCTTCGAGAAGTACTTCGACACGCTCCGTCAGGGCCACAACGGCACCGACTTCGACGGACGCTCGGACTACGGGCCGTTCATCGACGCCGGGATTCCGTCCGGCGGGACGTTCAGCGGCGCCGAGGGCGTCAAGACAGCCGAGGAGCAGTCGATGTTCGGCGGCACCGCCGGCCAGGCGTACGACTCCTGCTACCACCAGGCCTGCGACACCATCGCCAACATCGACGACAAGGCCCTCGCGCTGAACACCGGCGCGATCGCCACCGCCGCGGCCGTCTACGCCTTCAGCCGGGACCTGCCCGGTCCGGACAACCGCACCACCGCCGCCGCCGCGCGCACCACTGCGGTTGCCGCCGGGTCTGCCACGGCCCACGTGGGCGAGGCGCACGGCGTGCCCGCCCAGTGATCCCCACGCCGATCCGCACGCGATAGCCGTACGCGCGGGCCCCGCCGGACGACGTCCGGCGGGGCCCGTTTCACGGGGTCGTCAGCCCGTGAAGTTCACGTCGCTGCAGAAGAAGAACGTCTGGTCCATGTGCGAGGCCTGCCAGATCGTGTAGACCACGGCCCGGCCGCTGCGGCCCGACGTGCTGAGGTTGACCGAGTAGTACTGCCCGGGGGCGTACTTGCCGGTCTTGGTGAGCAACTGCAGGTCGTTCCAGCCGACCGCCTGCCGGGTCGGGTCGAAGCCCGGCTTGGTGACGTAGACGAGCAGGTAGTCGGCGCCGTGGCCGGCCTGGTCCCACAGCTTGATCGTGAAGTTGTTGCGGACGTCGGTCGCCTTCCACGCGCCGGGGACGTCCATGGCGCTGTAGCGGCCGTTCTCCGCGTGGCCGCCGCTGCACAGCTGGCCGTCGGGGATCGCGGCCTGGAAGTTGCCGCCGAGGTTCATGCGGTAGAGGCCGTTCCAGTTCCACATGGCGGTGGTGTCGGCCTGCCACGCCTGCCAGCACATCGGGTCCTGCTGGGCCATCGCCGGGTTCTGGAAGTCACTCCCCCAGCGCTGCCAGCAGCCGTAGTTGCGGGAGGCCGGGTCCACGATCGAGCCGTGGGCGGAGGCGGCGCCCGCCCAGGTGACCAGGCAGGCGACCGACGCGGTCAGCAGGGCCGTGATGCGCAGGGCCCAGCGGCGGATCCGGGGATGTGAATGCGCGTGCACTGTTGGGTCTCCATCTTCCGGTGGGGGATTCCGGGCCAGATGGGGAGCGCTCCCAGACTTCGTCAGCGACGATAGTTGACCGCGTTTTGTTCGGCCAGCCGACCAACGATGGTCATGAGGCGGAGCTTCCTCACCTGCGGGTTCCCCCTCCGGCGGACTGGCTCACCGTGCACGTTTCATTCACTCGCGGTCGCGAGGGGCCTGCTGCCCCTGCTCCGACTTGGCCAGGAACGGCGAGCGGCCGAGGATGACGATGCCCACCACGAGCGCCACCAGGCCGCCGACCTCCCCCGCGAGAGCCGGGGGATCGACACGCAGGCGCTCATTGAAGATCACGACTCCCAGGACGATGCCGACGATCGGCTCGGTCGCGGTGGTGGCGGGCAGCGAGATCCGCAGCGGCGCGGCGTCGAAGGCGCTCTGGTTGAGCAGGATGCCGATCGCCGCGATCACGGGCAGCAGGTAGGGCTCCCACGAGGTGAACAGCGCCGCCGGTCCATGCGCCAGCGTCAGCAGGGACCCGCGAGTCAGCGCGTCCTGCAGGCCGTACAACGCCCCCGCGGCCGCGGCGAGCAGCATCGCCTTGGTCTGCAGGGGCGCCCGCAGCGCCACGGCGACCATGCCCGCGGCCACTCCCGCCACGACCAGCACGGCGATCCACACCACGGAGCCCGACGCCGGCATCCCGCCGCCCTGGGGACGGCCGGCCACGAGGAAGGCGGCCACACCGCCGCTGACCAGCACCGCGCCCAGCCACTCCCCCGCGCCCAGGCGCTCCTGATAGAACAGGGCCGCCGCGGCGAGGGCGAAGATCAGGTTGGTCGCCAGAAGCGGCTCCACGGAGGCCACGTCGGCACGTCGCAGGGCCAGCGCCCCGAGGACCTGCCCGCCGACCATTGTGGCGATCCCGGCCAGCCACACCGGCTTGCGTGCCAGGTCGAACAGCAGGCGCACGTGCAGCATCTCGCCCAGCGGTTCGGTGTACGCGACGTGCTGCTGCGCGACCCAGCCCAGGCCGAGGAGGGCCGCGGCCGCGAGACCGAGAACCACCGTGACGATCACGGCGGCACCCCGCCCCCCGGAGCCCTCGGCATCATGATCGGTCACTCCCCTCGGCGGCCGGGTCTCCCATGTATCCGCCCATCCCCCCCGACGGCGGCCTCATGTCCGGTGGTATAGTTTTGGGCAATCGTCCAAGTCGGCCGACCAAGGCAAACGCCCAAGTCGGTCGTACGAGAACTGAACGGAGCACGTGAGAGATGGCGGAGGCGTCCGCGGACCGGGGCAGGACCACCCGGCAACGGCTGCTCGGCGCGGCGGCGGCCCTGATCGCCGAGGTCGGCTGGGGCGGCGTCAGCACGCGGATGGTGGCCGAGCGGGCCGGGGTCGCCCCCGGAGTCGTCCACTATCACTTCGCGTCGCTGCCCGATCTGCTGATCGCGGCCTCGACCGGGGTCGCGCGCGCGATGCTGGAGGAGCTGACCGGGCGGCTGGCGGAGCAGCCCGACCCCGAGACCGGCGTCGAGTGGCTGCTGGGCGAGCTGTCCCGCTACACGGGAACCGACCCCGCCTCCCTGCTGATCGTCGAGATGTACCTGGCGGCCGCCCGGCTGCCCGATCTGCGCGACCGGCTGCATGAAATCGTCGCCGACTCCCGCGCCCGCGTCGCCGCCTGGCTGCGCGAACGCGGCCACTACGCCGGCCGCCCCGGTGACGCCGAGGCGGCCGCCGCGGTCCTCGTCGCGGCGGTGGACGGCCTGGTGCTGCACCGCGGGCTCGACCCCGACCTCGACCTCACCGCTCTGGCCGGGCCGCTGCGGGCGATGGTGCGTACGGACGGACACGAGGAAGGTGGAGGAACATGAGAGCGATCGTCTGCGGTGCCGGGATAGCCGGAACGGCCCTGGCATGGCACCTGGAACGCGCCGGCTGGGACGTCGAACTGGTCGAGCGCGCCCCGGCGTTCCGCGACGGTGGATACATGATCGACTTCTACGGCCCCGGGCTGGAGGCGGCCGGGCGGATGGGGCTGCGCCCCCTGCTCGAGGAGGTCCGTCACCCCGTCAACGAGATCGGCTACGTCGACGGCTCCGGCCGGCAGACCAGCCGTCTCGCCGTCAAGGCGGGATTCGCCGAGGTGGTCAGCCTGCTGCGGGGCGACCTCGCCCGCGTGCTCGCCGAGCAGGTCCGCGCGCCGGTCCGGTACGGCACGACGGTCGCGGCCGTCAGGCAGGACGCCGGGGGCGTCGAGGTGGAACTGACCGACGGCACCCGGCACGAGGCCGACCTGCTGGTCGGCGCCGACGGCGTGCACTCACGGGTCAGGGAGCTGGTCTTCGGTCCCGAGGAGCGCTTCGTCCGCTATCTCGGCCACCATGTGGCCGCGTACGTGGTCGAGGACGAGGACCTCAGCCGGCGGGTCGGCCCGCGTTACCGGATGCTGACCGTGCCGCATCTGATGGCCGGGGCCTACGCGGTGGGCGGGAACCAGCTCGCCCTGCTGTTCCTGCGCCACGAGCCCGACCCCGCCGTCCCCGCCGACCCGGCCGCCTCGCTGCGCCGGCACTTCGGGCACCTCGGCTGGATCCTGCCCGAGGTGCTCCACAGGTGCCCGCAGCCGCCGGAGCTGTACTACGACCAGGTGACACAGGTCGAGGCCCCCCAGTGGAGCAGCGGCCGCGTGGTCCTGCTCGGCGACGCCTGCCAGGCGGTCTCCCTGTTCGCCGGGCACGGCGCGTCCCTCGCGGTGGCCGCGGCGTGGGTGCTCGCCGGCGAGCTTCGCGCGGCCTCCTCAGGGGACCTGTCCCCCGCGCTCGACCGGTACGCCGCACGCATGCGGCCGGTCGTCGGCGACGTCCAGGCGTTCGGCCGCCGTTTCCTCCCCTGGATGGCGCCGTCCAGCCGCCTGCGCATCACGGCCCGCGACTGGCTGCTGCGGCTGGCCTCCCTCCCCGGAGCCGACCGGCTCTTCATGAACAGCCTCAGCCCCGGCGGTCACCGCCTCATCACCTGACCCGGAGGTCCTCCCGGCCCGGCGGGTGACGGTCGTAGGCTCGGACCGTGGCGACCAGAGCATTCGACGCGGTGCTGTGCGACTTCGACGGCGTCCTGAAATTTCAGGATCTTGAGCAGCAGGCGGAGATCGAGCGGACGTACGGGGTGGAACCGGGGACCGTGGCCCGGGTGACCGGCGAATCGGCGCTGGTGGCGCCGGCCCTGACCGGGCTGGTGACCCGCGAGGAGTGGCTGGCCTCGGCCGTTCCCGTCCTCGCCGGGCTGGTGGGCTCGGCCGCGCGGGCGAGCGCGCTGACCGCCGACTGGCTGGCCGCCCGCACCTGGGCGGACGAGGAGGTGCTCGCGCTGCTCACGCGGGCGCGGGCCCGCGTCCCCGTCGTGCTCGTCAGCAACGCCACCTCGGAACTGGCCTCCCACCTGCGCGAGCTGGAGCTGCACGACGCCTTCGACCACGTCGTGAGCAGTTACGACGTAGGGGTGGCCAAGCCCGACCCGCGGATCTTCGAGATCGCCGCCCGGCACGCGGGCGTGCCACCGGGGCGGTGCCTGTTCGTCGACGACCGCGCCGAGAACGTCGGCGCGGCGAGGGTGCTCGGCATGACCGGGGTCGTCTTCCGCGCCCCGGCGGACCTGGAGACGGCGCTGTTCCCACTGTTCGAGGAGGCTTCCTGATGGCGGTGCGGCGAGTGCTTGCCTTCGTGGACCGGCCGCGCGAGCGGTTCGAGGATGCCGCGGCGTTCTGGACCGCCGTCACCGGCACACGCCTGTCTCCCCGTCGGGGCGACGACGGGGAGTTCGCCACGCTGCTGCCCGAGTCCGGCGACGCCTGCGTGAAGCTCCAGGCGGTGGACGGCGAAGGCGGCGCCCATCTCGATCTCGAGGTGGACGACGTCCGGGCCGCCGTCGCCGGGGCCGAGGCGCTCGGCGCCGCCGTCGCCGCCGACCACGGTGACTGGGCCGTGCTGCGCTCCCCCGAGGGCAGGGCGTTCTGCCTCGTCGCGTGGGAAGGTGCGGCGCGGCGGCCGCCCGTGTTCGCCGGCACCCGCCTCGACCAGGTCAGCCTCGACATCGCGCCCGACGCGTACGAGGAGGAGACGGCGTTCTGGGCGGCGCTGACCGGGTGGCCCCCGCGCCGGGGATCGGTGCCCGAGTTCACGGCGCTGACGATGCCGGGGATGCCGGTGCGGATTCTCCTGCAGCGGCTCGGCGAGGGGCCCGGCCGGTCGGCCCACGTCGACCTGGCCTGCGCCGATCCCGAAGCCGCTCGCGCACTGCACGAGCGGCACGGCGCGAAGGTCGTGACGCGGGGGCGGCACTGGATCGTCATGCGCGACCCGGCCGGCGGGATCTACTGCCTCACGGAGCGGGATCCGGAGACCGGCGCCCTGCTCTCCTGAGTGATCAGGCGGCAGTTATCAGGCTGCGGGGCGCAGGTGCCGCAGCGCGGTGGCGAGCCGGGCCAGTTCGGCCACCATCGTGTCCGCCGCCGTGTTCATCACGTCGTTGGGCTGCAGCCGGCCCTCCTCGTCGAGGAGCTGGGCGACGAAGGGGATGGAGACCGCCTCGAACACCGGCACCATCTTCAGCGTGGTGACGACCTGCTTGAGCATCTGCACCGCCCGCGTGCCCGCCGAGACGCCGCCGTAGCTGACGAACCCGACCGGCTTGTACTGCCACTCGTGGTGCAGGTAGTCGATCGCGTTCTTCAGCACGGCGTTGAAGCCGTAGTTGTACTCCGGCGTGACGAACACGAACGCGTCGCCGCGCTCGATGGTGGCGCTCCACTCCTTGGTGTGCCGGTGGACGTACTGCCGGAGCCGGGGGTGGTTGGGCTCGTCCATGAACGGCAGGTTCACCTCGGCCAGGTCGACGAGCTCGACCTCGAAGGCGTCCTGGGCCACCGCGCGCTCGTGGAACCACTCCGCGACCGGTAGCCCCGTGCGGCCCGGGCGGGTGCTCGCGATGACGATCTGCAGAACGGGCTTCGCCACAATTCCCCCAAAACAGTCATAAGTGGAAATAACCCGGTCAACAGTACGCCGTGATCGAGAAGGCGACCGACTCGGCATGCCCCTCACAACCCGCCGCGTATCGGGTGCCGGCGATGCCGGTCACGCGGTGCCGGCCTCGGACAACGCCTCGGATGTCATGGTCCGCAGGAACGGAATGATGATCAGCAGGGCGGCCACGGCGAAGACCGTGAAGGCCGTCCGCATGCCGAACCACTCGGCGAGGAGGCCCACCAGCCCGGCCCCCAGCGGCATGGCGCCCCAGCTGAAGAGCCTGGCCGCGGCGTGGTACCGGCCGAGCATGGAGCCGTCGACCAGGCGTTGGCTGATGGTGCGTGCGTTCACCGTCCACAGGATGCCGCCCATGCCGCCGAGGAAGGCGCCGCCGGCCACCACCCACAGGTTGGTGGAGAAGACCGGGGCGGCCACCATGGCCACGGTGCCGACGAGGTCGGCGAACATCGACCAGCGGCGGCCGAGCAGCCGGTTGACGCCGGTGACCGTGAGCGCTCCCACCAGGCCGCCCACGCCGAGCGCGCTGACCAGGATGCCGTACTCCCGGGCGTCGAGGTGCATGAGCGAGGTGGCGACCAGGGGCATGAGGGCGAGCCATGCCCCCCAGCACGCACACAGAACGGTCAGCGCGAGCGCCATCAGCCGCAGCACGCGCTGCCGCCACAGGAAACGGATGCCTTCCGCGATGCGCTGGTTGACCGAGCCGGTCGGCCGCGCGTCGTCCTGGCGCGGCCGGAAACGGCCGACGAGGAGGACAAGGATCAGCGTGCCGATCAGATAGCCGGCGCCGGTCCAGCCCAGCGCCACACTGGTGCCGGCGGTGACCAGGAGCCCGCCCACGAAGGGCCCGCAGAACTCGTTGCACACGGTTTCCGCACCTGCCAGCCAGGCGTTCGCCCGCTCCTGCGCGGCCGGGACGACCGCGGAGGGGACGAGCGTCGCGGCGGAGGTGAGGGCGACGACCTCGGCGACGCCCAGCACGAGACCCGCGATGTAGAGGGCGGGGAGGGTCACCGCGTCGCGCAGGGCGAGGGTCAGGAGGACGGCGACGACGAGGATCCGGGCGCCGTCGGCCAGCCACAGCAGCCGGCGGCGGTCGAAGCGGTCCACCAGCACGCCCACGTGCAGTGCGATCAGCAGCCACGGGAGGGTGAGGGTGAGGCCGACCCCCGCCACCTGTGCGGGCGAATCGGTGAGCGGGATCGCCGCCAGGGGCAGGACGACCTTGGTGACGCCGTCGGCCAGGTTCGTGACGGCGGTGAACGCCACCAGGACCGCGGTGTTGCGGGTGCTGCGGTCAGGTGTGGCGGCCCGTGTCGTCCGCCGTACCGGCTCCTTGTGCGGCACCCGCGCGTCGAGCACGTCATCCATGTCAGTAACCCCCTAAACGCATTTGCTGGTTACTATGCCATGGCGTCTCCCCGTCGTACAATTACGATCACTTCGTCCGACGTCCTCACGGAACAGGGACGGAACAGTGATCCTCTAAGGCCCGGCCCCAAGACAGAGAACCCCGCTTCCCAGCGCGGGGAGCGGGGTTCGAGCATGTCAGGGGCTATTTGGCCAAGTGCCTGCTGATGACCAGACGCTGGATCTGGTTGGTGCCCTCGAAGATCTGCATGATCTTGGCCTCGCGCATGTAGCGCTCGACGCGGAACTCGCGCGTGTAGCCGTATCCGCCGAAGACCTGGACCGCGTCGGTGGTGACCCGCATCGCGGTGTCGGTCGCGACGAGCTTGGCGACGCTGGCCTGCCTGCTGTACGGCAGGCCGGCGTCGCGGCGGCGGGCCGCGTCGAGGTACGTCGCCCTGGCGCAGTCCACGCCCGCGGCCATGTCGGCGAGCAGGAAGCCGAGCCCCTGATGGTCGATGATCTTCTTGCCGAACGCCTCGCGCTCCTTGGCGTACGCGACGGCCTCGTCGAGCGCGGCCTGGGCGAGGCCGACGGCGCAGGCGGCGATGCCCAGCCTGCCGGAGTCGAGTGCGCCGAAGGCGATGGGCAGGCCCTGGCCCTCCGCGCCGATGAGACGCTCGGCGTCGATCAGCACGCCGTCCCAGTGGGCGGTCGTGGTGGGGACGGCGTGCAGGCCCATCTTCTCCTCGGGGCGGCCGAAGGTCAGGCCCTCGGCGGCGCCAGGGGCGAGGAAGCAGGAGATGCCGCGCGGGCCGGAGTCCGTGCGGGCGAACAGCGCGTAGAAGTCCGCCCGGCCGCCGTGGGTGATCCACGCCTTGGTGCCGGTGATCCGGTAGCCGCCCTCGGTCTTCTCGGCCTTGCAGGCCAGAGCCGCGGCGTCCGACCCGGCCTGGGGCTCCGACAGGCTGTAGCCGCCGATCAGCCGCCCGGCGAGCATGTCCGGCAGCCAGCGCTCCCGCTGCTCCGGCGTGCCGTACACCGCCAGGGGCAGACAGGACAGCGTGTGCACGCTGACCGCGACCGCGACCGCGGCCCACCGCGCGGCCAGCTCCTCGACCACCTGGAGATACACCTCGTACGGCTGCCCGCCGCCGCCGTACTCCTCCGAGTAGGGCAGGCCGAGGAGCCCGGCGGCGCCGAGCGTGGCGAACAACCCCTCGGGGTAGGTCTCGGCGCGCTCGTGCTCGTCGACGCGGCGGGCGAGTTCCTTGTCGGCGATCTCACGGGTCAGCTCGATGAGGTCCCGGGCGTCCGGGCCGGGCAGCAGACGGTCGACGGTCACGATGACTCCTGGAGGACGGGCTCGTTCAGCTCGGCGAGCAGGGTGGCGGCGCGGTCGCGGAACTCCGCGACACGGGCGAGCTTGATGTCCTCGTACCCCCGGATCAGGTCCGGCAGGGCGGCGATCTCGGCGACGACCGCGGCTGTCGCCGGGGTGAGCCGGTCGAGCGCGCGCCTCACCAGCTCGCGATACTCCACGACCAGCGTACGCTCCACCCTGCGGACGGCGGCCTGCCCGAACACGTCGAACGCGGTGCCGCGCAGCACGCGGGCGGCCCGCAGCCCGCGGAACACGACGCCGGCGGACCGGCGCAGCCTGATCTTGCGCTTGAGGCCCATCGCCCGCAGCAGCGGCGGGTGCAGCAGCACCGACACGGCGGCGCCGGGGCCGAACTCCCGCTCGCGCCGGGCCCGCTCCACCGGGTCGAGGTGCAGCCGGGCGACCTCGTACTCGTCCTTGTACGCCATGAGCTTGTGCAGCCCCCGGGCGTACGCGAGCCCGATGCGCGCCCCGGCCTCCTCCCCCGCCCGCTCGGCGGCCAGCTCGGCCGCCACGCGTACCTCCCGTGCGTACGAGCGGGCGTAGGCCGCGTTCTGATAGCCGGTGAGATCGGCGACGCGTACAGCGAGCGTCTCCTCGAGCGCCCCGGTTCCCGCCGCCTCGTGCAGGGCGGCGGCGTCGATCGGAACGGCGGGCACGGCCGGAGGGATCGCGGCCCGGAACACGGCCTCGCGGTCCAGCGCGGCGGCGCGCCCCCAGCGGAAGGCCGCCAGGTTCTGCTCCACGGCAGCCCTGTTGAGGCGGATGGCCCGCTCGATCGCCTCGGCCGAGATCGGGATGCAGCCGTGCTGGTAGGCCGCGCCGACGAGCACGAGGTTGGCGGGCATGTGGTCGCCGAACAACGCCTCGGACAGTGCGCCGGCGTCCAGGTGGAGGCCCGCGTCGGGCACGGTGGCCGACGCGATGCGGGCGATCGCGCCCTCAGCCCCGGAGAGGGCGGCGCGGCCGGTGACCATGGCGGCCGTCGGCACGAGCGCGGTGTTCACGACGGCGACCGTACGCTCCGGCGAGGCGACACCGAGAGTGTCGTCGGCGGCGGCGCCGAGCACGTCGAAGCCGACGAGGACGTCGGCGGTGCCGCGGGCGGCGCGGACCGAGCCGGTGATCGGGTCTGGAGAGATCCGCACGTCGCTGACGACGGGACCGCCCTTCTGCGCCAGCCCGGTCTGGTCGAGGCCGGCGGCGTGCAGGCCGTCGAGGTGTGCGGCCATCTGCAGGATCTGCGAGACGGTCACCACCCCCGTGCCGCCGATGCCGGGCATCCGCAGCAGCACCGAGCGCTCCGGGAAGCGCGGCACCGGCTCGGTCAGCGCCACCGGCGGCTCGGGCACCGGACGCGCGGTCTCAGCTTGCGTCTCGGCGCGAGGCTCGACGAGCAGGAACGACGGGCAGTCGCCCTTGAGGCAGCTCAGGTCGGAGTTGCACGACGCCTGGTGGATGCGGGTCTTGCGGCCGAACTCGGTCTCCACCGGCTGCACGGACAGGCAGGTGGAGGCGTCCCCGCAGTCGCCGCAGCCCTCGCACACGCGCTCGTTGACCACCACTCTGGCCTGCGCCGCGGGCAGCTTGCCGCGCTTGCGCAGCCGTCGCTCCTCGGCCGCGCAGCGGTCGTCGTGGATCAGCACGGTCACCCCGTCGACCGCGGCGAGTTCCTTCTCCACGGCCGGGAGGTCGTCGCGGTGCCGTACGGACGCGATCGGCGCCAGCCGGACGCCTCGGTAGGTCTGCGGCTCCGGCGTGGTGATCACCACCCGGCGCACCCCCTCGGCCGCCAGCCACCGCGTCAGCGCCGGGACGTCGAGGCGGCCCTCGGCGCGCTGCCCGCCGGTCATCGCGACCGCGTCGTTGTAGAGCAGCTTGTACGTCATCGAGACGCCGGCCGCGACGGCGGCGCGTACGGCCAGAGAGCCGGAGTGGTGGAAGGTGCCGTCGCCGAGGTTCTGGGTGAAGTGCCGGTCGGAGGTGAAGGGGGCCAGGCCGAACCACTGGGCGCCCTCGCCCCCCATCTGCGTCATGCCGACCTGCCTGCCGCGTCCGTTGCCGTCCAAGGCGATCATGGCATGGCAGCCGATGCCCGCGCCCACCAACGTGTCGTCGGAGGCGCGCGTGGAGGCGTTGTGCGGGCAGCCCGAGCAGAAGTACGGCGTGCGGGCGGCGACCAGCGGGAGCGTACGGCGCGTGGCCCGAGTGGCGGACGGGGCGGGCGACAGGATGGCCGCCTGCCGGGGAAGGCGGTCCGCGCCGAGACAGGTGGCGAGCGCCGAGGCCACGTCCTCCGCGCCGAGCGTGCCGCGCGACGTCAGCAGTTCCCGGCCGATGACGTCCGGGCGCTGCCCGGTGTCGTACAGCGCCTGCTTGAGGTGCCCCTCCAGGAACGGCACCTTGTCCTCGACCACGAGCACCCGGCCGAGCCCGGCGGTCATGGCGGCGAGGTCGTCGTACGCGAGCGGGAACGGCATGGCGAGCCGGATGAGCCGCAGGCCGAGGTGGTCCATGGCGGCCTCGTCCAGGCCGAGGTCGGCCAGGGCGCGCAGGACCACGGCGTAGGAGGTGCCGGACGCGAGCACGCCCGTCGTGGCCCGCGGCGCGTCGTGGGTCACCCGGTTGAGGCCGTGCGCGCGGGCGTACTCGCGGGCCAGGCCGAGCCTGCGGGTGAGCATGTCGTGCTCGGCCGTGAGTGAGGCCGGGCCGACCAGGGTTGGCGGCGCCCCACGGTCGGCGCGGTCCGGCACCGGGACGCCAGACCGGATGTTCTCGCGCAGTGGTCCGAGGTCGACGGTGGCGGTGGCGTCGGCGACGTCGGCGACGATCTTCAGACCCGCCCACAGGCCGGTGGCCCGCGACAGCGCCACCGCGTGCAGCCCGAGCTCGACGACCTCCGCCACGGAGCCGGGGGCGAGCAGCGGCATCGACAGGCTCTGGCACATCGGCTCGCAGGAGCTGGGCACGGTCGACGACTTGCTGCCGGGGTCGTCGCCGATCCAGGCCACCGCCCCGCCGAGCGGCGCGGTGCCGGCGAGGTTGCCGTGCCGGATCGCGTCGGCGGCCCGGTCGAGGCCCGGGTTCTTCCCATACCAGAACCCGGTCACCCCCTCGTGCCTGCGGCCCGGCACCTGGGCGAGAAGCTGGGTGCCCGCGACCGCCGTGGCCGCGAGCTCCTCGTTGAGGCCGGGCCGGGCCACCACGCCCGCCTCCTCGAGGAACCGCGCTGCCCTCGCCATCTCCAGGTCGACGCCGCCCA
This sequence comes from Microbispora catharanthi, assembly GCF_006334915.2. GTDB lineage: Bacteria > Actinomycetota > Actinomycetes > Streptosporangiales > Streptosporangiaceae > Microbispora > Microbispora catharanthi. The sequence continues at coordinate 129,981 of NZ_VDMA02000001.1, read as the reverse complement.
GCGGCGAGCCGGGATATCCGGAGACGAAGACCCGCGTGTCCAGGCCGCGCGCGGCGTCGAGGCGGCGCTGCTCCAGGGTCAGCCGCACGAGGGCCTGGACGCCCGAGATCAGCACGGTGCCGTGCTCGGCCGCGTACTTGTCGTCGAGCGAGACGGGAGACGTGGGCACGGGCGGAGACACGGTGCGAACCTCCTGAGGTCTGGAAGTGACCCACAGCACACCAACGCCCCGGGGGTACGCGCAAGCATCGCGCGAGAAACGGCCGGCAAGACGCAAAAAGATGGAGAAGTCCGCCTTGGGCGCTACTGTTCTTTGCGCCGTGCCGTCTGGAGAGGCCGGTCGAAGAGGGAGCACGCCATGGCGGAGATCGACGACATCGACCACGGGCTGCTGCGCCTGCTGCGGGAGGACGGGCGCAGGACCTTCTCCGAGATGGCCGCCGAGATCGGCCTGTCGGTGGCCGCCGTCAAGCGGCGGGTCGACCGCCTGCGCGAGATCGGCGTCATCACGGGCTTCACCGTGCGGATCGACTACGCCAAGCTCGGCTGGGGCATCGAGGCGTTCACCGAACTGCGCTATCCCGGCACGACCCCGGTCGCCAAAATCGTCCGTACCGCCACGGACGTGCCGGAAGTGCAGGAGGTGTTCACCATCGCCGGCGACCCGGACGCGCTCATCCACGTCCGCGTCCGCGACCTCGGGCACCTCCAGCAGGTCATCGACCGGCTGCGCCGCGCCGGCGACGTGACCGGCACCAAGACCCTGCTCGTGCTCGGCTCATGGACCCGTGACGTCGGGCCGGTCGACGACCTCAGTCGTCGTCCTCCCGCCCGTTGAGGCCGGTGGCGTTCACGAAGTCGACCAGCGGGCCGTCGGCGAGCCTGCCGGTCTGGTGCGCCCGTTGCAGCTTGATGAGCAGATCGCGAATGCGCCGTGCGGCCTTGTCGCCCTCGCCCCGGCCCCTGGACAGGTCCCTGGCCGTCTTCCTGATCGCTTCGTGGGCGTCGCGGGCCAGCTTCGGCTCGATGCCGCCCCGGCTCTCCTGCTCCTGGACGGCGTGGTCGAAGGCGGCCAGCCACTCCTGGTAGCTCCGGTAGACGCGGCGCGCGGACGGCGTGGGAGACGGCCTCGGGGACGGCCCGAGGGACGGTGTCCTGGTCGGCCGGGGCGTCGGACTGGTCGAGACCTTCCTCGCCGGGGTGGGTGACGCATCGGCGCGGGTGGCCGCCGGCGACTGGGCCGCGACCGCGGGCTCCGCCTGCCCGCCGCCGTCGGACAGCGCCGCCACCCCGATCGTGACCGCGGCGAGCCCCGCCACCGCGGCGCCGAGCCGGATGAGCGTGCGCCGCTCGGGCGACGCCCCCGCGGCGCGGCCGGCCGGGACGCCGGGCGGCGGGGCGTCGAGCAGCGCCGTGTCGCCCGCACGCGCGCCGCCCGCGTGGGGCGCCTGCGACGGGGGCGGAGTGGGCATTCCCGCCTCCCACGCGGGCCTTCCGGCTTCCCCCGGCGGCATCCCGGCCTCACGTGCCGGATTCCCCGCGGAGAGGGCGACGGCCGCCAGGATCCGGCGCGCGACCTCCGCGTCGGCGGGCCGGTCGGCGGGATCCTTGGCGAGCAGCGCCATGACGAGGCGCTCCAGCTCGGCGGGAATGTCCGGACGGTGCCAGCTGAGCGGCACGGGAGCCTGGTGGATGTGCTGGTACACCAGCTCCGGGGCCGACCCGGTGAACGGCGGATGCCCGCACAGCAGCTCGTAGCAGACGCACCCCAGCGCGTAGAGATCGCAGGCGGATCCGCCGCCCCTGCCGTCGATCTGCTCCGGAGCCAGGTAGGCGGCGGTGCCGACGACGGTGCCCACCATGGTGAGCCGCGCCGCCTCGGTCGCCACCTGGGCGACGCCGAAGTCGACCACCTTGAGCACGCCGCTCGCAGTGAGGTGCAGGTTGGCGGGTTTGACGTCCCGGTGCACGACCCCGGCGCGGTGCGCGGCGTCCAGGCCCGCGGCGGCCTGGCTCATGAGGTGGCACGCCTCCGCCACGCCGTACCGGCCCCGGTCGAGCAGCTCCGCGGCCAGGCTGCGGCCGGTGAGCAGCTCCATCACCAGGTAGGGCCGCGCGTCCTGCTCGCCCACGTCGAGCACCGTGACCACATTCGGGTGGACGACGCGGGCGGCGGCGCGGGCCTCGCGGGCGAAGCGCTCCCGCGAGGCGACCCCGGCGACCTGCGGCGCGAGGATCTTCACCGCCACGGGGCGGTGGGCCCGCAGGTCCCGGCCCCGCCAGACCTCGCCCATCCCGCCCCGGCCGATCAGCTCCTCGAGCTCGTAACGACCGCCGAGCGTGGACGGCACCACGTCCCGCACCTCCCCATGGCCACTCGCGCCCCGATGATCGGGAGCCAACCTATCCTCTCGGGCAGGCCGGGCGAGAACGGCCGCCGGACCGGCGGAACCCGTTCACGGCGGCGGCGCCGTGCTCGAACGCAGGGAGATCGGCTGGGAGAGCAGAACGTGGCGGGGCGGCGTGCCGGGCTCGGCCATTCGCTCGGCCAGCAGGTCGACGGCCCTTTCGGCCATGTCGGTGATAGGGACGTCGGCCGCGGTGAGGGGCGGATGGAACTCCTCGGCCCAGTGCCGCCCCACGACCCCGGTGACGGAGATCTGCCGGGGTATCGCGCGGCCGAGGCGTCGCAGCGCGCGCTCGATGCCGGGCAGGGCCGCCTCGTTCACCGTGACGAGGCCGGTGAGCCCCGGCCGGGCCGCCAGCAGGTCCTCCATACAGGTCTCGCCCGCCGTCGCCTCGTCGGGGCAGCACGACGCGGTCGCGGACAGGGACCGTGCCGCCGCGGCGGCGTTGAACCCGTCCAGGGCACGGCGGGCCGGGCCGTAGCCGGAGTCCAGGAGCTCTCGCGGCCGGTTGATCAAGGCGATCTCGCGATGCCCGAGGTCGGCCAGATGACGCACACAGCTCGCGACGAGCCCGTGGTAGTCCAGATCCACCCAGTATCCGGTCGCGGCGTCCGCGGTGTGGCCGATCGCCACGAAGGGCACACCGGACTCCCGCAGGCGGGCGGCCCTCGCGTCCCGCAGCCGGACCTCCATCAGGATCACGCCGTCGACGCGGCGACCGCGGACCATCCGCTCGAACGAGCGGTCGTGCTCGCCGCCGCTGGGCGACAGCAGCACGTCCAGTTCGCGCCGGCCGGCCGCGGCCACGACATCGGCGACGAAGCCGAGCTGGATCGGGGTCAGCCGCCGCCCGGCGGGCGGGATGACCAGGCCGACGGCACGGGTGCGGCCCTCCGCCAGGGCTCTGGCGGAGGCGTTGGGGCGGTAGCCGACGTCGTCGATGACCTGGAGGATGCGCCGGCGGGTCGCGGCGGAAACGGCGCGCTTGCCGCTCAGGGCGTAGGAGACCGTGCTCCGCGACACGCCCGCCCGCCTGGCGATCTCCCCGATGTTCACCCGTCCCCCGCGGCCGCTCGTCGACGCGATGCCTCGAATCGATTCGACAGCAGGCTATGCAGGCGTCCGCGGTCGTGTCAAAGCCGCCGTATCCGCCGCCGGGTCCGCCGTCTGTGTCCGCCGTTCGTGAGCGGCGGCGAGGATGAGGTAGGCACTGGCCGTCCAGGTGTAGGCGCGGTCGCGCAGCCCCTCGCCGGTGCGCGCGTCGAAGTTCTCCGCGAAGCCGGACCGCTCACAGAGTCCGCGGAAGCGGGCGCTGATCTCGTCGGCCAGCCCGACGTGGCCGGCGCGGCGCAGGCCGTCCTCGATGAGCACGGTCGAAGGGGCCCAGATCGGTCCCCGCCAGTAGCCGTCGTCCTGGTAGTGCTCGGACTCGGGGTGCTCGGTGGCGGGCCCGAACGCGGTCAGATGCGAGGCGATGCCTGCGGCGAGCGCCGTGTGCACCGGCTCGGGGAGCTCGTCGCCGAGCACGATGGGCATGAGGTCGAGCAGGCTGGAGCTGGGCCAGGTGCGCCCCGAGTGCGCGCCGCGGGCGACGAAGCGGTCCCCCGTCCACAGCTCGGCGAGCAGCGCGTCACGCATCCGGTCGGCGGCGCCGGACCAGTGGGCCGCCGCGGCCGGGTCCGGGGCCCGGCGGGCCAGCTCACGCAGCTGCAGGACGAGGAAGGCGGCCAGGTCGGCGGTCTCGACGACGCGTTCGGGGTCGAAGGTCGTGGCGTTGTCCCAGCCGCTGTCGTTGCCGTGCTGGTAGTGCGGCAGTTCACGGCCCGGGACGCGCCGCGCCGTGAGCCAGAAGGTCGTCCAGCGTTCCAGCAGCCGGTAGACCTCCTCAGGCTCGGCCGCCGGCGGGAGGCTGCGCAGGGCCCAGCCGTGGATGGGCGGCTTCACGAAGTTGTAGAGGATCTCCGAGTGGGTGACGGAGTCGGGCAGCGCCCCCGCGTCGTCCTGGTGGTCGAAGGGCAGCCGGAACTGGTCCCAGGCCAGGCCGGGCAGGCCGTCGGCGAGGGCGATGGCGTTGAAGCAGTGGTCCCAGCTCCACACCTTGTCCATCCAGTGCTTGGACATCAGCACGGCGGGCCGGGTGACGAACCCGGCCGGGCGTACGGTCGCCGACCACAGGACGTAGGCGGCCAGCTCGGCCGCGGGCGTCCGGTCGCTGCGCCAGGGCGCGACCGCCGCGGTGAACGCGTCGAACTCCCCCCGCGCCGCCTCGGCCACCTGCTCGAAGGCGTCCGTGCGCGCATAGGGGGCGCGAGCGGTCTCGTACTCCTCGACGGCGATCTCCCACTCGCCGCTCAGGACGACGCCCCGTTCTGCGGTGCCGAGCGCCTGGGCGCCCCGCGCCTCGGCCTGACCGGCGAGCACCGTGACCCGATAGCGGCGGCCGGTCTGGTAGACGGTGAAGACGAACGATCCGTCCGCCGGGTCCTGGTAGAAGTACGGACCGCTGAACGGGGTCAGGACGGGGTCGGCGGCCAGGACGCTCAGCCCGAGGCCCCGGCCGCGCAGCCGCACCGTGTCGGCGTTTTCGTAGGCGAGTTCGATCCGGCCGTCGGCGCGGCTCCAGGTGAGCTGGTGGGGCGTGGCGGTGACGTCGCTCTCGGCGGACGGCGCCAGCCGCAGGATCGGATGCATGCCGGTCTGGTGGGAGACCAGGTGCACGTCCCGGGCGTACGTCTTCTGGGCGACCACCGGCGAGAAGCCGAACCAGGAGCCGCGGTAGCTGAACGGGATTTCCCGCAGGGAGAACACCGGGCCTGAAGCGGCGACGGTCATGAAGAGGGGGTCCCTTCTCGAAAAGGCTCAGTCCTTGACGGCGCCGGCGGTGACGCCTGCGGCGACATAACGCTGGGCGACGATGAGCAGAACGGTGGCCGGGATGGAGGCGACCACGGCGGTGGCCATGATGGCGTTCCACTCCTGGTTGTTGTTGCCGATGTAGTGGTAGATCCCCAGCGTGATCGGCTGATGGGCGCCGCCCTGGTCGAGGGTGGAGGCGAAGACGAAGTCCGACCAGGCCCACAGGAACGCGAACAGGGAGACCGTGATGATCGAATTACGGGAGACCGGCAGCACGATCGAGACGAACGTGCGCATCACCCCGGCGCCGTCCACCCGGGCCGCCTGCAGCAGCTCCTCGGGAATGCCGGACATGAACGCGGTGAGGATCAGCACGGCGAACGGCACCGCGAGGGTGGAGTCGGCCACGATCAGTCCGGGAACGGTGTTGAGCACGCCGGTGGTGAGGAAGATGGCGTAGAAGCCCATCGCCATGATGATCCCCGGGATCATCTGCGCGATCAGCAGCACGAAGCTCAGCACGCCGCCGCCGCGCGGGCGCAGCTTGGCCAGCGAGTACGCGGCCGGCGCGGCGATCAGGAGGGTCAGCGCGACGGTGCCCAGCCCGACGACCAGGCTCACCCCCAGGTAGGGCAACTGCCGCTCCAGCACCGCCCGGTACCCCTCCAGCGTGCCGTGGACGGGGAACCAGTACGGCGGCGACTTGCGCATGTCCTGGTCCCGCGTGAACGACACGTTGACCATCCAGTAGACCGGGAACAGCATCACGGCCGTCAGCGCCAGCCCGACGGCGGTCTTGAGCCGCCTCATGCCGCGGCCTGCCGTCGCTGCACGCGGATGTAGACGAGCCCGAAGGCCAGCGCCATGAGGATCAGCAGATTGCCCACCGCCGCGCCGGGGCCGAAGGAGGGCACGAGGTTGCCGAAGCCCAGCCGGTAGGACCACGTGGCGAACGTGCTGGAGGACCCGCTCGGCCCGCCCTTGGTCATGATCCAGATGATGTCGAACACCTTGAGCGTGTAGACCAGCCCCAGCAGGACGGTGATCGCCGACACGGGACGCAGCAGCGGGAAGGTCACCCGCCAGAACCGCTGCCAGGCACCGGCCCCGTCCAGCGCCGCCGCCTCGTACACCGCCGAGGGGATCGCCTGCAGACCGCTGTAGAGCACGACCAGGTTGAACGGGATACCGATCCAGATGTTCGCGATGATCACCGACCACAGCGACCAGTCGGGTGAGGTCAGCCAGTTGACCGGGCCGGCGCCGGCCCAGCTCAGGGCGGCGTTGACCACGCCGGAGTCGCTGTTGAGCATCCACGACCAGGTCGAGGCGGACACGATCAGCGGCAGCAGCCACGGCACCAGGAACAGCGCGCGCAGTGTGGCGGACAGCCGGAAGTTCCGGCTGAAGAACACGGCCAGGGCGAGCCCGATGGTGAACTGGAAGGCCAGCGACACCACCGTGAACACGATCGTGTGCCACAGCGCCGGGGCGAAGGTGGCGTCGGCGAACACCTTGGCGTAGTTGGCGAATCCGGCGAACGGCGCGTCCCCCTGCACGAACGAGCGCACCGTGTAGTTGCGCAGGCTCAGCTCGACGTTGCGATACAGCGGATAGGCGTAGAAGATCAGCAGGTAGACGACGACGGGGGCGAGGAACGCCCACGCCGCCCACTGCCCCGATCGAGTGCGTGCCGCCCGGCGCTCCCGCCCCTGAGCGGGGACGGGGGCGCGGGCGGTACGCACCGGCGTTCGTGTCACTCGGCTCATGCTCATTACTGGGTCGCGCTCGCCGCCGCCGACTGCGCCGCCGCCATCGCCTCCTGCGGAGCCGTGGAACCGCTCAGCGCCGCCTGCACGGCGCCCCACATCGGCTCGGAGATCTTCGGATACTTCGTGCCGAGGTTGTCGCTGGTGCGGCCCTTGGCCGCCTTGACCGCCGCCACCCACACCTCGAGCTCGGCGTTCTGCTCGACCTGCTTGGCCTGCACCGCTTCCGTCGGCGCGATGTACGACAGCGTGGTCGTGGTCGCCAGTGAGTTTTCGGTGCTGGTCAGGCAGCTCACGAGCTTCTGGGAGGTGGCGTAGCGTGCGGTGTCCGACTGCACCGGGATGCTGACGAACTCGCCGCCGGTCGGGGCGGGGGCGGTGCCGCCGTCCTTGGCGGGGATCGGGATGATGCCGTAGTCGAAGCCGGTCTTCTTGGCGTTGGCCAGCTGCCAGGTGCCGTTCTCGGCGAAGGCGAAGTCCCCGGTCGCGAACTCCTGCCAGCTCGTGGTCTGGGTGTTGTTGATGACCGAGTTGGGCGCGTAGCCCTTCTTGAGCCAGTCGGCCCACAGGGCCACCGCGGAGACACCCTCGGGTGAGTCGAGTTTGGTGAGGTTCGCGCCGGAGCCCCAGAACCAGGGCAGGAACTGGAAGCTGCCCTCCTCGGTGCCGATCGCCGAGAACGTGATGCCCTTCTTGCCCGCCGCCTTCACCTTCTCCAGCGCCGCGGTCAGCGACGCCCAGTCCTTCACCGCGGCCGCGTCCACGCCGGCCTTCTTCAACACCCCCTTGTTGTAATAGAGGGCGAGGGTGTTGGCCCCGATCGGGACCCCGTACGTCTTGCCGCCGAGCTGGCCCGCCGCGAGCAGGTTCGGCGCGATCGACGTGACGTCGAGCTTGTTCTCCTCGGTCGTCGTCAGCACGCCGGCCTCGGCCAGCGTCGAGACCACCGGGTTGTCCACGATCAGCACGTCCGGCGAGTTGCCCTGCTGGGCCGCCAGCAGCGCCTTGTTGGTCAGGTCGCTGGTGTCGTAGCCGGTCCGCTCGACCTTCACCCCCGCCTGGGTGCCGCACGACTCCAGCAGCTTCACCCAGTCGGAGCTCTTGTCGTACTGCGGATACGGATCCCAGATCGTGTAGGTCCCGCCCCCGGCGGCGGCCTGGCTCGCGCCCGCCGAGGGAGCGCCGGTGCCGTCGGACGGCGACGAGCAGGCGGCCAGCCCGGCGGCGGCCGCGAGGACCGCCGCACCCATCCCGGCCGCACGCCGGCCGCTTGACCCTGGTCTCATTGACGTGACCTCCACTGACAGCGTTACGCGCCTGTTTCCGATCGAAGTCGAACCGATTCGGCGAATCGGTTCGCTGACGATAGGCCCGGTCCGTCGCATGCGTCAATGGGATGCGCGGCACGATTTGCGGAGACGTCGGCGTCGGCGTGCTCGGTGCGGCTTCCCGGGCTCGCGGTGCCGTCGTCCGGTGCGGGCCGTGACATGCGCCGGCGCGTGACGACGAGGTGACGATGACGTGCCGGGAGGGTTTCGGGCCCTTGACCGTTTCGCGGCACCCTGCTTATCGTCCAGTCGAATCGATTCGCCGAATCGATTCGACATGTCTTTGATTCAGTCCAGTACTCCCCCCGCGAATGGGACAGCGCATGGCCGTACCCTTGTCCGGGCGAGCACGCAGGCTCGCGCCTCACACCGTTCTCGCCTCCGCCCTCGCGATGACCGCGATCCCCCTCGCCGCCCTACCGGCACTCGCCTCATCGACCCAGAGCGCCGACGCACCGGCGCTCGTCCTCCACTACGACTTCGAAGGCGACCTGTCGAGCGGCGTCATCGAGGACCTCTCCCCCTCCGGCCTCGACGGGGCCCTGGCCAACCCCGGCTCGGCCAAAACCGCCGCGGGTCCCGACGGCACGCAGGCCCTGTCGCTGCCCGGCGGGCCGACCGGCTCGGCGACCGCCCCCTACGTGACGATCCCGAACGGCCTGTTCCGCGACCGCCACGCCATGACCATCTCCACGTGGCTGAAGTGGGCGGGCGGCGCCGACTTCCAGTGGGTCTACAACCTCGGCAAGGACGCCGCGACCGCCACCTTCGTCACCCCGTCCTACGCCGGTGACGCCACCACGAGATCGTCCATCAAGCCGGTCAACGGCAGCGCCGAGGTGGGGGTGCCGGGCGCGCAGAAGCTGCCCACCGGTCAGTGGGTCAACCTCGTCACCACGATCGACGGCAGGACCCTCACCTACTACGTGAACGGCGTGGCCATCGGCAGCACCACCGCCCAGATCGACCTGGCCGCGGTCATGCACTCCGACCGCAACAGCACCTCCGGCTTCCTGGGCAAGGCGTTCTGGGGCGGGCACCCGTTCCTGGCCGGCGACCTGGACGACTTCCGCGTCTACGACGCCGCCATGAACGCCGAGCAGGTCGCGGAGCTCGCCGGAGACCGCAAGGCGGCTCTCACCAAGGTCGAGCAGACCTCCTTCGAGATCACCACCTATCCGGGCACCGCACCGGCGCTGCCCGCGACCGTCAACGCGCAGTTCTCCGACGGCATCCGCCGGGGCGTGCCGGTCACCTGGGAGGCGGTCGACCCGGCCGGGTACGCCAAGCCGGGCCAGTTCACGGTCAAGGGCACCGCGTACGGGACCACCGTCGAGGCCACGGTCAAGGTCGTCGCCAACGACCTGACCATCGACCTCGGCACCGAGACCGGCGCCTTCCACGGCGGCGCGTCCGGCACCCTGTACGGCGTGAACGGCGAGGGCGTGCCGACCTCCAACCTCCTCGAGGGCATGCGGCTGCGCACGGTCGCGACGAAGGCCCAGGACGGCCCGCAGCACCCCGGCGCCGACGCGCTGGAGGTGGTCAAGCCGCTCGCCGACAGCACCGGCGGCGACGTGTACATCTACATGACCGACATCTACCGCGGCTTCCCCTACCAGTGGCCCGGCGACACGCCCGAGGCCAGGCTGGACGACTTCAAGGCCAAGATCGCCAAGCAGGTCGACCAGGTCCTCAAGCTTGACCCGAAATATCAGGACCACATCGTCTTCGTGCCGTTCAACGAGCCTGAGGGCAACATGTTCGGCACCGGCACGTGGAGCTACAACAAGATCAACTGGCTGAGCGACCCCCAGTATTACTTCAAGGCCTGGGACGAGGTCAACGCCCTGATCAAGGGCAAGATGCCGAAGGCCAGGATCGCCGGCCCCAACACCAGTGTCCTGTACGACCAGGTGCAGGGCTTCCTGCGGCACGCCGTGCAGGCGGGGACGGTCCCCGAGGTCATGACCTGGCACGAGCTGGGCGACCCGGCCCGCATCCGCACCAACGTGGCGAAATACCGCCAGTGGGAGCAGGCCATCTTCACGGGCACCCCGTATGAGGGCAGGCAGCTCCCGATCAACCTCGACGAGTACGCCTTCAACTACCACACGTCGGTGCCCGGCCAGATGGTCCAGTGGGCCTCGGCCATCGAGGAGTCGAAGGTCGACGCCGACATCGCGTACTGGAACATCGACGGCAACCTGTCCGACTCGGCCGTGCAGGCCAATCGCGGCAACGGCCAGTGGTGGCTGCTCCACGCCTACGGCCAGATGACCGGCGACACGGTCAAGGTCACTCCGCCGCGGCCGAACGTCAGCTACACCCTGCAGGGCGTCGCGACGCTCGACAAGGCGAAGGCGCAGGCCCGCGCGCTGTTCGGCGGAGCGTCCGGTCTCGTCGGCATCCATTTCGACAACGTGGACACGGCGCTGTTCGGCCGCACGGGGTTCGGGGGCACGGGGTTCGGGGGCACGGGGTTCGGCGGCACGGTGCACGCCCTGATCCAGGAGATCCCGTGGACCGGCCAGATCGGCGACTCCCCGCAGCCGCGCGTCGTCGCCGAGCTCAACCAGAAGGTGACGGACGGCTCGGTGACCTTCGAGTTCGGGTCCGCGCTGCCCGCCTTGAAGGAGTCGTCGGCCTACCAGATCATCCTCACCCCCGGCGAGGGCGGCGCCTCCGGCACTCCGGCGACCACGCTCTGGCAGGCGACGTACGAGGCGGAGGACGCCGGCCACACCGGCGCGGGGTACAGCCGCAACGGTCCCGAGGGGACTCCGTCCGACGTCGGCAAGTTCTACACCTCCGGCGGCTACGACGTCGGCGGGCTGCGCACCGGCTCCGACGTCACGTTGAACTTCCCGGTGTCGGTCCCGCAGGACGGCACGTACGACCTGTCGGTCTTCGCGAACTCGCTGAACACCTACGGCGCGGTTCAGGAGCAGGGCCCGACCAACGTCTTCCTCCGGGTCGACGGCAAGGACGAGCGGGAGCTCCACCTTCCGCTCGGGTACAAGTGGGTGGTCTGGGACCACACCGACACGAAGGTCACGCTGTCCAAGGGCGACCACACGATCACGCTGGCCGCCAGGAGCCTCGACGGCACCCGCGCCACCAAGGGGGACGCGCTCGTCGACAAGATCGACCTGACCCTCGCCAATCCGGCCGCGAGCCAGGCCGTCTACGAGGCGGAGTACGCCACGCTCGACGGAGCGAGCACCGACTACAGCGAGAAGAAGGTGTCCGGCTCCGGCGTGGCCGACCTGCGCAAGGGACAGTCGGCGACGTTCTGGGTCTACTCGCCCGGCGACGGCGAGTCCACGCTCCGCGTCGACCTGCGCGGCGGCGGCAAGGGCACGCTGACCGTCAACGGGCAGGACATCGCCGAGCCGTCCGGGTCCTCCAAGGTCAAGGCATTCCTGTCCGGCGGCGTCAACAAGATCACCTACGTGGCGCGGACGGGCAGGGTGCGGCTGGACCGGCTGCGGGTCGAGAAGACCGAGGGCGCGCTCACGCCGGCCTGGTATGAGGCCGAGTCCGCCCACGTCGCCGGCGCCGCCAAGGTTGCCGCCTATCCGCTGGCGAGCGACGGGAAGGCCGTCACCGACATCGGCGGCGCCCCCGGCAACGCCAACACCCTGACCTTCGACGTCGCCGCCCCCAGGAACGGGACGTACGCACTGACGGTTCGCTACTCCAACCCCGAGCAGTCCCCCGCGTCCCACTACAACCCCGACCCGCTGGCCCGCCACGCCGAGATCTCCGTCAACGGCGCCACACCGCGACGGGCCTGGTTCCCCCACTCGTTCCACGCCGACAACTTCTGGGAGCTGACCATCCCCGTCCAGCTCAAGAAGGGAGCCAACACCGTCGCCTTCGCCTCACGAGAACTGCCGAACTTCGACGGCGACACCTACATCTCCGAGACCTTCCCGGACATCCTGCTCCGATCGAAGTACGCCCCGATCATCGACAAGATCGCGGTAACGCCGATCGCCAAGTAGGCACCGAGTAACACGCCGGGTACACCAGCCGGGCGGGGCCATCGGCCCCGCCCGGCGTTCCCGTCTTCCGCCGGGATTCAGGCCGGGCGGGAGCGGACGCCGTCGAGGGCCATGGCCAGCACCCGCTCACGCTGGTCGTCGTCGACGAACCCGCCTCCGGTGATGCCGGAGATCATCCGCAGGACGTCGTCGAAGGTCACGTCGCCGCGGACCTCCCCGGCCTCCCTCGCCCGGTCGAACAGCGGCTCCCCCGCCTCGTACATGGCGGTCCGGCTTGACCGCATCATCTCCGAGTCGCGGTTGAGCGCCTCGTAGATGGCCCGCTTGGTGGCCGCGTAGTCCACGAACCGGCGCAGCCAGGCGGCCAGCGCCTCCCACGGCGGCAGGTCGGCGACCTGCCCCGCGGCGCGGCACAGCTCGTCGATCTCGTCCAGGTAGACGCTGTCGAACAGGTCCTGCCGCGTGGGGAAGTTGCGGTAGAGCGTGCCGATGCCGACGCCGGCGCGCCGGGCGATGTCCTCCAGCGAGGCCGCCGTGCCGTGTTCGGCGAACGCCTCCCGCGCGGCGGCGAGCAGCGCGTCGAAGTTGCGCCGCGCGTCGGCGCGCTGGGGGCGTCGCACCCTCGTCCGGGGGCCTTCGGCCGCCTTCTCCTTCACCGGTCTTCCTCCCGAAGTTGAACCGGAGGCATACCTCCGCTAATGTGGAGGCACACCTCCACTTTAGCAGGCGGGCATTCGCGTTCGCGTCTTCCCTGCCAACGCCGCCCTGATCGTCGTCTTTGTTTCGCGCCGTCCCGTGGCCGGGCGGCGTCACCGGCGCGCCTCGTCGCGCGGGTTCCTCCTGTCGAAGGATGTTCGATGTCACGCACCACCTCGCCGCAACGGCTGACCTTCCTCGCGCTGGCAGCCGCCACGGCCTCGTTCTCCATGCTGCAGTCCCTGGTCAGCCCCGTGCTGTCCACGATCCAGCACGACCTGCACACCGGCCAGAGCACGGTGACCTGGGTGCTCACCGCCTGGCTGCTGTCCGCGTCCGTCGCCACGCCGCTGATGGGCCGCATCGCCGACATGATCGGCAAGGACCGCACGCTGCTCATCGCGCTGGCCGCCATCGCGCTCGGCTGCGTCGTCGCCGCCGTCGCCCCCAATGTCGGGGTGCTCATCGCCGGACGGATCGTGCAGGGGCTCGGCGGCGCCGTGTTCCCCGTGTCGTTCGGAATCGTGCGCGACGAGTTCCCCGCCACCCGGGTGCCCTCGATGGTCGGCGTCCTTTCCGCCGTCATCGCGGCAGGTGGCGGCGTCGGAATCGTGCTCGCCGGCCCGATCGTCGACGCTCTGGGCTGGCGCTGGCTGTTCTGGATCCCGACGATCATCGTCGTCGCCACCGCGTTCCTGGCATACCGCAACGTTCCCCGGTCCCCGGTGCGCACGCCCGGCCGGGTCAACTGGGCGGCCGCGGCGCTGCTGTCCGGATGGCTGGTGGCACTGCTGGTCCCGCTCACCGAGGCGTCCGCCTGGGGCTGGGGTTCGGCCGCCGTCATCGCGCCGCTCGCCGCCGCCGCGTTGCTGTTCGCCGCATGGATCGCGGTCGAGCTGCGCTCGCGCGACCCACTGATCGACATGCGCATGATGCGGCTGCCGGCCGTCTGGACGACCAACCTGGTGGCGCTGCTGTTCGGCGCCGGCATGTTCGCCTCGTACGCGTTCCTCCCGCAGTTCATGCAGATGCCGGCGGCCGTGACGGGCTACGGGTTCGGGTCGAGCGTGACCGAGGCCGGGCTGCTGATGCTGCCCATGCTCGTCACCATGGCCGTCGCCGGCATGGTGAGCGGCCCGATCTCCCGCGTCGCCGGGGTCAAGGCTCAGCTCGTGTGGGGATGCGCGCTCGGCGCGCTGTCGAGCGCCGGCGTCGCCCTCTGGCACGACCGGCCCTGGCAGCTCGCCGTCGCGACCGCCGTGTTCGGGCTCGGTCTCGGCCTGGCCTACGCCTCGATGACCAACCTGATCGTGCAGAGCGTGCCGGCCGGCCAGACCGCCGTCGCCGGCGGAATGAACACCAACATCCGCACCATCGGCGGCTCCATCGGCACCGCCGTGGTCAGCTCCGTCGTCACCGGTCACCTGCGTCCGGACGGGCTGCCGTACGAGTCGGGCTTCACCACCGCCTTCCTGGTGCTGGCCGTGACCCTGGCGGCCACCGTCGCCGTGGCGCTGCTGGTCCCGGGGGCGCGCCGCCGTACGGCGCCCGCCGTCGAGGCGGCCGAGCCGGTCCCGGCGGGCGCGGCGCGCTGAACATCGTGGAAAGGAGACAACACATCATGCGGAGGACATGGCTCATCACCGGTGCGTCCCGGGGCCTGGGACACGCTCTGGCCCGGGAGGTGCTCGAACGCGGCGACCGCCTCGTGGCCACCGCCCGCCGGCCGGAACCGCTGGACGACCTCGTCCGGGCCCACGGCGACCGGGCACGCGCCGTCGCACTGGACGTCACCCACGCCGCGGCGGCGCAGCGGGCCGTAGGGCTGGCCGTCGAGGAGTTCGGCTCGCTGGACGTGCTGGTGAACAACGCGGGGTACGCGAACTCCGCACCCATCGAGGAGACCTCCGACGAGGACTTCCGGGCACAGTTCGAGACCAACCTGTTCGGCGTCGTCACCATGACCAAAGCCGCGCTGCCGGTGCTGCGCGCGCAGCGGTCCGGTCACATCCTGCAGATCGGCTCCGTGGGCGGCCGGGTCGGGGGCAGGCCTGGGCTCGGCGCCTACCAGGCGGCCAAGTTCGCCGTCGAGGGGTTCTCCGAGGTGCTGAACAGCGAGGTCCGGCCGCTGGGGATCACCGTCGTCATCGTCGAGCCCGGCGGGTTCCGTACGGACTGGGGCGGCTCGTCGATGCGCATCCCGCCGGTGGGACCCGACTACGAGCAGACCGTCGGCCGGGTCAACGCCTATCGGCGAGCGGTGGACGGCACCCAGCCGGGCGACCCCCGGCGGGCGGCCAGGGTGATCGCCGGGCTGGTCGACGTGGACGATCCGCCGCTGCGGCTCCTGCTCGGCTCCGACGCGCTGCGCATGGCCGAGCAGGCGTCCCGCTCCCGCGCGGCCGAGGCGGAGCGCTGGGCCGCCGTCAGCCGTTCGACGGACTTCGACGGGGTTGTGGGGCTGACCGAGGAGCCGGTCGCCCGCCTCCTCGCGCACGGCGCGCGGTGACGGCCCCCGGCCCCGCTGCCCAGCCCCCCCTTTCTGTGCCCGCTTCTGGGCGCCGGGCCTGCCGGGGCCGGCCGGGTCAGCCCCGCAGCTCGGGGAACTGGTCGTCCCGCCACTCCCCGGACGGCGGGGCGCCGGCCTCCGCGGCGTCGCTCTCCCTGGCCCGCAACTCGACCCGGCGGATCTTCCCCGAGATGGTCTTGGGCAGCTCGGCGAACTCGAGCCGGCGCACCCGCTGGTAGGGCGCGAGCCTCTCACGGGCGTGCCGCAGGATGGCTGCGGCGGTCTCCCTGTTCGGCTCCCAGCCCTCGGCCGGCACCACGTACGCCTTGGGCACGGCGAGGCGGATCGGGTCGGGGGCGGGCACGACCGCCGCCTCCGCGACGGCGGGATGCTCGATGAGCACGCTCTCCAGCTCGAACGGCGAGATCTTGTAGTCGGACGCCTTGAACACGTCGTCGGTGCGTCCCACGAAGGTGATCGAGCCGTCGGCGTCCCGGGCCGCGACGTCGCCGGTGTGATAGAGGCCCTCGGACATGGCCCCCTCCTCACCGTCCAGGTATCCGGTCATCAGGTTGACCGGGCGGGCGGCGAGGTCGAGGCAGATCTCGCCCTCGTCCGCCGGCCGGCCGGTCACCGGATCGACGACGACGACCGGGACGCCGGGAAGGGGGCGGCCCATCGAGCCGGCCTTCACGGGCACGCCGGGCGTGTTGGCGATCAACGCAGTCGTCTCGGTCTGCCCGTACCCGTCGCGGACCGTCAGCCCCCACGCCCGCTCCACCTGGGCGATGACCTCGGGATTCAGCGGCTCCCCTGCGGCGACCGCCTCACGCAGGCTGCCCGGCCCGTCGCCGAGGTCGGCCTGGATGAGCATCCGCCAGACCGTGGGCGGCGCGCAGAACGTGGTGACCCCGGCGCGGCGGATCTGCCCGAGCAGGGCGGCGGCGTCGAAACGGGAGTAGTTGTGCACGAACACCGTCGCCTCGGCGTTCCACGGCGCGAAGAAGCAACTCCAGGCGTGCTTGGCCCAGCCGGGCGAGCTGATGTTGAGGTGGACGTCGCCCGGCCGCACCCCGATGAAGTACATCGTCGTTAGGTGCCCCACCGGATAGGACACCTGGGTGTGCCGCACGAGCTTGGGCCTGCTCGTCGTCCCCGAGGTGAAGTACAGCAGAAGCGGGTCGCCGGGAGAGGTCCTGGCCTCGAACGGGTCCGGCGCCGGCGTCGCGTAGGCGTCGCCGTACCGGAGCCACCCGGTCGCCTCGCCCACGCAGACGCGGCCGTACTCTCCCGGCACGCCGTCGAACTTGTGCGTGTCGGCCGCGTTGGCGATGACGTGCCGGACGCGTCCCCGCCCTACGCGGTCGGAGAGATCCGCCGCGCCCAGGGCGGTGGTCGCCGGCATGATCACCGCGCCGAGCTTCATCACCGCCAGCATCGACTCCCACAGCTCGACCTGGTTGCCGAGCATCAGCAGCACGTGGTCGCCCTTGCCGACCCCCTGGGCGGCCAGCCAGGCCGCCACCTGATCGGAGCGCCGGGCCATCTCGTCGAAGGAGTGGCGCCGCTCGGAGCCGTCCTCCTCCACGATCCACAACGCCGTACGGGGGTTGCCCCGGGCGATCGCGTCGAACCAGTCCGTGGCCCAGTTGAACCTGTCGCCGAAGACCGGCCAGGCGAACTCGCGTGCCGCCCGCTCGGGCTCCTCCCTCAGGCTGAGCAGCAGGTCGCGGGCTTCCCTGAAGACATGGGTGCTGGTCGTCTCGCTCACGGTGACTCCTTTGTCGCGCAGGCCACGGACGTCAACGTACGACCGTCGCTCGCGCCGTGTCACCCCCGAAGATCCGCCACCAGCGAGCCGGCGACGGCCTCCTCGTAGACCGCGGTCCGCAAGACCGGCGAGGTAGTCGGCGGCGGTCATGCGCCAGGGCTCCGCGCTGCGGCGCCGGGCGACGGCGCCGGTCAGCCACTCCCCCAGCCCCTCGCCCTCCGCCGGCAGGTTCAGGAGGAGGATCCGGCTGGCGAGGTCGTCGACGACCACCTCAAGGCGGTCCCACAGATCGCGGCGCTCCTCCGCCGCGCCCGGAGCGGGAACGCCCGCGCGGATCGCCAGGGCCCGCAGGACCAGACTGGACAGGGTGGCCGAGGGAAGAAGCGGGTGGTGGCCAGAAAGCCCGTGGCGATCGTCCTGACGGTTCTGGTGCCGGGGGCCCTGGCCCTCATGGGCATGTACGCGATCCTCGAAGCCGCAATCATCCACAGCCTCGCGGACGCGCTCGTCTTCTCCCTGATCTTGAGTGCGAGCTCGTTCGTGATCTGGTTGCTTGCCTGGAGCTCGAAGATCCGGGCCACCCTCCGCGGCTTGTTCAGTTCGGCGGATCCGTACTCGGAGGCATCACTGGCTACCCCACCTTTCGTCGCCCGCTGCGCCGCCTCCAGCAGGCCCTCGCCAACTACAGTTGCGAGCCCGAACACGGTGACCGCGCAGGGCCCAGCGCCGACGCCAGGCCCTCCAACGTGCGGGACACCTCGTCCGCCGCCTGGTCGAGCGTCGGCGGCGACGACGGCCAGGCCGCCTGGCCTTGAGTGGGAGGACGACGCGGGCATGGACCGGCTGCACGGCGCGCCGGAATCCCTCGCCTACATCCGCTCGCTCAACGCCATCACCCCACCGGCCGCAGCCTTCGACGCCGCCTTCTCCTCCGAGAGGGGACCTCTCTCTCCCCAGCTCTCGCGAGGCCAGGAGCCGGATGACGTGGTCGCCACCCGGCTCCCGGCTGCGCTCATCGAGTGGTCATGACGCCGTCGGACCATGGGCGACGCCCGGTGGGACGGCTCGGTCTCCATTGGTGGGTGGGGGCGCGTGGACCTTGATCGGCTTGGGTGTGAGGGGTTCGGGTCTGGCCGGGGCGGCCGAGGTGGCGGACGCCGCCGTCTCGCCGATCTCGGCGCCCGTGCCCTGGGCGAAGAAGGCGGCGTCGCTTGCGAAATCCAGCCAGAGTCCCGGCACCGTCGTGTCGGTGGACGAGGTGCTGGTCTGGAAGTTCTGCTGCCAGAGCGCGTAGACCACAACGTCGGGCGTGTCGGGCAGCAGGGGGTTGTGGTCGCCAATGGACACGTAGGCCGGCCAGGTGCTCGACGAGCCGCCCGCGATGTGGGTCGCGCCGTTGACGTAGGTCCGAAGGCTCGTCATGTTGTGGGCGCCGGGGTCACGGCCGTAGACGGTGTAGCGGTAGGCGAGCGCGTGGCCGTCCTTGCTCAGGAAGACCGGATCGCCGTGTCCGTCGGTGCCGTTCTTGACGAGGCAGTTGGAGGTGGCGGGGGCGGCACCGCCCAGCGGCATGACCACGAGGCACGATCCGAGGTCGGGCGCCGGAGTGGGCGGGGTGTAGACCAGGGCGACCTTCTGCCCATCGCCGGAGATGATCGGCTCGGTCACATCAGAGCCGGGGAAGATCTCCTTGGTGGTGCCGGCGGCGGCGTCGTAGAGCCAGCTGTGATTGTGCTTGTCGGCGCCGTACGTGGACCACACGACGCGGTTGCCGTCACCGGACAGCATTCCCCTGCCGGGGGAGAGAATCGGGCACTGCAGGTCACCGCTTCCCGTGCAGGTCGTCAGCTGCTGCGTCGCGGCGCCCTTGGCCTGACGGTAGAGGTTTCCGCCCTTCGTATAGATGACCGCCTGCCCGTTGTCGCTGACGCCCCAGATGTCGCTGCCGTCTTCGGTCGCCCACGATGCCCCCGCGGCGATGTCGCGAATGACGCCCCTGTGGACGCTCGGGGCGTTGTAGCTGAAGCCGGTGTAGGCGACCACGTTGCCGTCTCTGCTGATCAGCGGATCGGTGTACATGGTGTAGCTGGGCAGTCCGTCCGGCTCGATGGACGCCACGACGAAGGGATTTTGGAGGGTAGCGAGGTCCTTCCTGACGATGTACGGGTACCTGCTGGCCGGGTGGTAGTACGGGGAGTCGTGCGGCATGAGGTTGCTGCGCCCCTGGGTGATGAACACGATGTACCGTCCGTCGCCGGAGATGGTCCCGCCGTTCATTCCGCCCGCCGCGCCGGTGGAGTCGGGCCTGCTCGGTTGCTCCATGCTGCTGGCCAGGTCGAGACCGCGGGGCGACGGCGGCCCGGGGAAGGTCACGTCCAGCGGGGTGAAGGTCTGCTGCTCGGAGGGCAGACCGACCCCGTTGCTGTTCCTGGCCAGCACCGAGATGACGTACTCCACCCCCGGGGTGAGCCCCTGGAGCAGCTGATGGGTGGCGTCCGCGGAGGCGTACGCCACCGTGATATTGCGCGTCGCGAACTCCTGCGCGGTGATCACATAGTCGGTGATCGGGCTCGCGCCGACGTCGGTGGGAGGCTGCCAGCTCACCGCGACGCCGCCGACCGTGGGCACAGACCAGTTCTTTTCTATGGTGGGGGCGCGCGGCGCGCCGAAGACGCCGTCGACGGTGATCCTCGCCTCGGCTTCCAGTTCCTCGTGCGCACCGGTCTCGGGCGCCGTGGCCCGAACGAGGAACGTGCCGGGGTGGTCGGACACGAACGTCCCGCCGTTGTTGATAGTGGCGAAGAAGGGGTCGCCCTGGACGGACCATTGAACAGGTCCGTCGTCGGGCACACGGGAGACGGAGTAATGGAACGTGTACGGCTCCCGGACCGAGGTCGTCGCGGCCTGGGGAACGATCAGCAGCCCCGAATAGGGGCCGCCCGCCGCCAGCGTGACGAAATAGTCCATCAAATCGTCTTTGCGGAAGAGCGAGAAGTCCTTCTCCACAGCGACCAGGTCGAGCGTGACACCGAGCTTCGCCCCCAGCCGCAGCTCCCACCAGGGGTTCTGCGTAGTGTCGGCCTTGAGCTGCAGGTACGGCGTGACCGCGGCCGCGGGACCGACGACGTGGTCGACCAGGAGCTGCAGGTCGAGCGGGGTGGAGACGGTGATGTTGGCGTCGCCGTAGGCCTGCACCGTCTTGTTGAACGCGCCTCCGTCGCCGCTGCTCACGCCGTCGCACGAGCTGCTCGCCGCCGTCGCATGGCATTGCACTCCGAACGTGTGCTTCCAGCTGGCGGCGTAGGTGACGCCCACGCTGCCGTCCGCCTCGAACTTGAGCTTGACGTTGGCCCGCATGCAGATCACCGTGTAGCCGCCCACGTAGAAGCAGGGACCTTCGACGTAGCCCAGTTCCAGCGCGGGTGGTGAGACCTCGGCGGCGAAGCCGATCTTGCCGCGGGCCTCGAAGGAGAAGTCTCCGGTGAGGCCGAAGTCGGCATAGGGGTTGGATCCGCCGAACCTGGCGTGCCACTTGACGTGCGGCGTCAACTCGCCCTGCGCCTCGATGGCGGCGCTTATGGGCAGCTTTCCTCTTGCCTCGATCTTCTTGCTGACCTCCAGGATGAGGCTGCCGCGGCGCCAGCCCACGCTCGCCGGGGAGACCTCGCCGTCGGCGAGCGGGCGGACGGCCCTGCCGTTCACCGTGGGCGCGACGACGCGGACACCGGGCGCGGTCGGCACGAAGGTCAGGTCGCCGCTGTCGAGCGGCACGTCCAGCCACATGTCACCCGCGGCGTAGACGTCGGCGAGCGCCGCCGGCGTGGTGGTGACGATGAACAGGCCGTTCTGCTTGGTGATCTGAGACACCCGGCCCAGGAAACCCTGAGGAAGCATCTGGGTCGCCGGACCGTAGAGGATCGTGCCGACGGCCAGGGCGGCGATCTCGGCGGGCGGCTGCTCGAAGACGAGCGTGCCGTCGGAGTGGACCGTCCGCAGGGTGGCGAGGTCGGCGTTGGACAGCACGAGCGGCGCCTGCTTGAGACTCTTGGCGGGCAGCAGCGGGTCGGTCGGGTCGCTCGGGGGGCTCACCCCCGCGGCGTTGGTCGCGGTCACCGTGAAGGTGTAGGCGGTGGTGGTGGTCAGGCCGGTGACGGTCGCACTGGTGGAGGTGCCGGTCACGGTCTTCCCGCCGGGGCTCGCGGTCACGGTGTAGCCGGTGATCGCACTGGTGCCCGGATCGACGGGCGGCTGCCAGGAGACCGAGACCGAGCCGTTGTCGCTCGCCGTGGCGGTGATGTGGGTGGGCGCGCCCGGCGGCCTGGCGGCGGCGGGGGCGACGGGGTCGGCGGTGGCCGCGTCGCTGGTGCCCGCCGCGTTGGCCGCGACCACGGAGACCGTGTACCCGGTGCCGTTGGTCAGGCCGGTCACCCGGGTCACGGTCGTGCCCGCGGGGACGTTCACCGTGACGTCGCCCGGACTGACGGTCACCGTGTAACCGGTGATGGACGAGCCGCCGTCCAGCGGGGCCGCCCACTGCACGTCCAGGGCCCTGTCGGCGGAGAAGACCTGCAGGGCGACGGGCTTCAGCGGGGCGACCGCCGCGACGGGTGTCGCCGGGTCCGACTCCCAGGAGGGGTCGCCGGCGCCCGCGGCGTTCACCGCGGTCACGGTGAAGGTGTAGGCCGTGCCGTTGCTCAGTCCCCCGAGGACCGCGCTGGTCTGCCCGGCGGAGACGCGTACGGTGGCGCCGCCGGGCGATGCCGTGACGATGTATTCGGTGACGCCGGTGGTGCCGGTGTCCGGCGGGGTCCAGGTGACCTCGACGGCCGAGTCACGCGATTGCACATCGGTGACGAACGGTTTGCCCGGCGGCGTGGCCGGGCCCGGCGTCACCGGATCGGAGGGAGCGGAGGCGGCCGAGGTGCCGACGGCGTTGGTCGCGGTCACGGTGAAGGTGTAGGCGGTGCCGTTGGTCAGGCCGGTGACGGTGGCGGTGGTCGCGCCGGTCGTGGTCGCCTTCGCACCGCCCGGGCTCGCGGTCACCGTGTACCCCGTGATGGGAGAGCCGCCGTCCGACGGGGCGCGCCAGCTCACGACGGCCGAGCCGTCCCCCGGGCTCGCCGTGACGCCGAGCGGGGGACCCGGCGGGGACACCGCGGACCGCGGTGTGACGGGCGCCGAGGAGGCGGAGGCGGCCGAGGTGCCGACGGCGTTGGTCGCGGTCACGGTGAAGGTGTAGGCGGTGCCGTTGGTCAGGCCGGTGACGGTGGCGGTGGTCGCGCCGGTCGTGGTCGCCTTCGCACCGCCCGGGCTCGCCGTCACCGTGTACCCCGTGATCGAAGCGCCGCCGTCGGCGGGGGCGGTCCAGGAGACGGTCGCGGAGGAGTCGCCCGCCGTCGCGGTCACCCCGGTGGGAGCCGACGGTACGGCCGGCTTCTTGAAGTACGCGAAGGTGTCCACCGCCAGGGTGACGGAGGCGGAGCCGGCGTTGCGGACGACGAACGTGCCGTCGGCGCCCAGCTTGACCGGGACCTGGTTGGACCACCAGTCGCCCGCCTGGTAGACGATCGAGCCGCCGGACGGCGGACTCGCCTGATCGGAGGGGTAGACCCGCAGCGTGCTGGCGGCGGTTCCCTTGGCCGTCAGGTTGACGGCGACCGCGCTCACGCCGGTGGCCGGCACGCCGCCGACGCCGAGCGGAGAGACGGTGTAGGTGCCGTTCGCGGCGACCGTGACGCTGTTGGTGATACGCGCCGGCGTGACGGGCACCGCGGCGGACCCGGCTGTGGTGGCGGAGGGCGCGGCGAAATAGCCGGCGACGTCGGCATAGACGGTCAGCGCGGCGGTGCCGTCGTTGTTGATGGCGATCTTCCCGTCGCTGCCCGGCGCCGCGATGACGAGGTTGGACATTTCACTGGACGGGCGGTAGTCGATGTCGGAACCGCTGGGGATCGACGTGCCCGACGGGTAGGCGATGACCTTGCTCGACGCCGTGCCCTTCACGATGAGGTGGAACACCACGTATGCGACGCCGGTGGCAGGAACCCCGCCGGTGCCGGTCATGGTGAAGGCGGAGGTGCCGCCTGCGGCCACCGTCTGCTTGCTGACGACCCGGGCCGTGTCGAGGGGTACGTACGTCGCGCCCGCCGTCGTCCCGGCTGCGGAGGTGAAGTAACCGTGGATGTCGGCGTAGACGCCGGCGGCCGAGCTACCGGTGTTCTGCACCTTGATCTGGCCGTCGCTCCCGACCTTGACGATCAGGAGGCCGTCGTCGTACACCCCCGAGCGATAGCGGGTACCCGTCACGCCCGGGGCGGCCGTCAGATCCGACGGGTAGACGATCAGGCCTCCGGAGGCACTGGCGCCCTTTGCCGCGAGGTTGATCGCGATGGCCGAGACCCCGGTGGCGGGAACGGTACCGACCCCCGTCACCTTGACCGTCGTCGTGGCGCCGGCCGCGATCGAGACGTTGGAGAGCACGCGGACCCGTGCGCCGAAGTACTGGCCGGCGGCCGGGCTCAGCGCGGCCGCGGACTGGGACGCGACCTGTCGGGCGGCCGGCCGGGGAGGCGGGGAGGGCGCGGACTTCGCCGCGAGGGCGGGCACCGGGAGCGTGACCAGCGCGCTCGCCACGAGGGCGAGCGCCGCCAGGAACCTCAGCCAGCGATTGATCATGGGGACTCCTCATCCGAGGGTCGCGGGGGTGACGACCGTCGTCAGGGCCGCGCATGCGGCGTTCGGCCCAGTGGGACACCGCCGGGCGGACGTCCCGGCGTCGTGCGATTCCCTTCCGGACAGGGGGCTCTGTTCCGGCGCGGGCGAGATTTACTACTTGATCATTTTCGAGTCAGGCTTATGATAAAAAATCGTTCTGACCGATCTATGACCGGGAAATTGCTGATTTCGGTACTCCGCAAACCGGCGCGCGGACACGCGCCGCCGGGGGACGGTGGGATGCATGGACGGCTATGGGGGCTCGGCCGCGACCGCGTATTTCGGCATCCTCGGACCGCTGCGCGTATGGGCCGGAGGCGGGGAGCACGCGATCTCCCGGCGGAACGTCGCGCGACTGCTCGGCGCACTGCTGCTCACGCCCGGACGCCTGGTCAACAGAGGGCTTCTGGTGGATCAGGTGTGGGGTCCGAGCGGCTGCGACCAGCGGACCCTGCACACCACGATCTTCAGGCTCCGTGGCTGGCTGGAGGAACAGGTCGGTCTCGCCGGCGTCGTCACCCGGGTCGGGCACGACTACCGGCTCGAGGTGCCGCCCGAGAACATCGACGTCGGCAGGTTTCGCGACCTGGCCCGCCAGTCCCGGGAAGAGCGGGATCCGGATCTCCGCGTGGAGCTGCTGCGATCCGCGCTCGCGGTGTGGCGGGGCCCCACACTCGACGGGCTCTTGGAACCCGGGGCTTCGGCCGTCGCCGGAGAGTTGGAGAAGGCCCGCGTCGACTGCGCGTGCCGGTTGGCGGAGGCGGCAGTGGAGCGTGGCCGCCCGGATGCCGCGCTCGATCCTCTGGAGCGGCTGGCCGATGAGCTGCCCTTCGACGAGATCGTGCATGCTCATGTGATCACGCTGCTCGCGCGCTGCGGCCGCCGCGCCGAGGCGCGGCGGCGGTTCGCGACGCTGCGCCGTCGCCTGGCCGACGAGCTCGGCGTGGAGCCGTCGCCGCCACTCGTCGAGGCCTACCTCGGACTCCTGGACGCTCCTGCGCCCACGGCCGCCCCCAAAGAGCCCCGGCCCTGCCTGCTTCCGCCCGACCTGCCGGACTTCACCGGCCGCGAGCGTGACCTCGCCCTCGTCGTCGACGCGTTGGCCGGCGAGGCCGTCGGCTCCGCCGGCATGGTCGCGATATCCGGGATGCCGGGTGTCGGCAAGACCGCGCTCGCCGTCCACGCCGCCCACCGTCTGACGGAGCGCTTCCCGGATGGGCAACTCTTCGTGGACCTGCACGCCCATGGGCCGCATCCCGCACACCCCGCGCAGATTCTCGCCCGCTTCCTCCGCGCGCTGGGAATCCATGCCACCGCCATACCGGAAGGCGTGGACGAGCGGACAGAGGTGTTCCGCGCCCTGCTGTCGGAAAGGCGTGTCCTGGTGGTTTTGGACAACGCGGCCGGTCTCGACCAGATCCGTCCCCTACTGCCGGGTCAGGCCACCTCGGCGGTCCTGGTGACCACCCGCGCACGTCTGGCCGAGCCGTACGGGATGCGACATGTCGCCCTGGACGTCCTGGAGCGGTCCGAGGCAATCGAACTGCTTGCGCGCATCATCGGGGACGGCCGAGCCGCCGGCGAGCCGCGAGCCGTCGCCGGTCTGGCCGACCTGTGCGGGCGTCTGCCCCTCGCTCTGCGCATCGCCGGAGCGCGTACGGCGATGCGGCCTCACCAGCCGGTGGCCTCGCTGGTCCGCCGCCTCGCCGACGCCGCGAATCCGCTCGACCACCTGGCCGTCGGAGCGCTGGACGTGCGTGCCGGTCTGGAACTCAGCTATGCCGGCCTGGCTCCCGCGATGCGGCGGCTGTTCCGGCTGCTGGGGCTACTCGACATGGGCGACTTCGCCGGCTGGGCGGTCACGGCCCTGCTCGACCGGTCGCCGGCCGAGACGGAGGAACTGGCCGAGTGCCTTGTGGACGCGCATCTGCTGACCGCGGTCAGGGCGGCGGAGACTGGCGAGATCCGTTACCGCTTTCACGATCTCGTGCGCGCCTTCGCGTCTGAATGCGCCTACAGGGACGAGCCTGAGCCAGAGCGTCGCCAGGCCCTTCGCAGGGTCTTCGACCGCCTCGGGGAGCTGATCGAGCGCGTTCACGAAGCGGACTGGGGCAGCGACTTCTTCCTGGCGCGCGGGCACCGGCGGTCCCCTGTTGCCGGCCCGGCCGCCGACGGCGGGTCCTCGGTCCCGCTTCGTTGGTTCCACGCCGAAAGGGCGAACATCGTCACGGCCGTGCGTCAGGCCGCGAATCTGGGGATGCACCGGACGTGCTGGACGCTCGCGATCGGCGCCACCTTCCTCTACGAATCCACCCATGCGTACGACGAGTGGCGGCAGACTCACCAGGTGGCGCTGTCGGCTGCCGTCGCGGGGGGTGACGACCTCGGCGTAGCCGCGGTGAACGGCAGTCTCGCCCTGATGTACGCGGACATGCATCAGTGGGGACAGGCCGAGATGGCCCTGGAGGCCAGCGTTCCTCTGCTGGAGTCCCGGGACGAGGAGACGCTCGGCCGCGTTCTCGTCCTCGCCGGCTGGATCGACTACAAGCGCGGGCGGTTCCGCGAAGCGTTGTTCCACTACCAGCGGGCCGTCGCGATTCTCCAGAGGTCGGGAAGCCGGGGCGCCCTCGCGATGGCCTTGCGGTGTGCTGCTCAGCTTCACCTCGATCTCGGCGAGCTCGACCTCGCCGAGCAGGCTGTGGAGCGGGCTCTCGCGCTCGGGGAGGCCGGCGGCCACTACTCACGGCTGAGAGCCCTGGCAATCTTCGGTGAGCTGCGGGTGGCCGGCGACCGCCTGGCCGACGCGCGGTCGGTCTTCGGCGAGGTGCTCGACGCCGCCCACCAAACCGGCTCCCCCCGTCTCCAGGTCCACGCCCTGTATGGGCTCGGCATCGTCTGCTCGCGGACAGGCGCGTACGACAACGCCGAGTCCTACCTGGGGGCGGCCCTGACCCAGGCGCGTCAGGACCTGCAGCAGGACTACCAGGTGCGTATCCTGCTGGCCCTGGCGGACAGCCGGCAGGGCCAGCGCCGTTACGACGAGGCGGCCGACTGTCTCCACCGGGCCGTCGCCGTCAGCAGGCGAATGCGGGCACCCCACTGGGAGGCACGGGTGATCCGGGCGCTGCGTGACCTTCGCGCCGGCTCCCGAGGCGGGCGTTGACGACGCCGGAGGGAGAGCCTGACCTCGACGCGCACGCCCGGGACGTCCCTACCGCGGGACCCAGCGGATCAATCCCCAGTCGCGCGATCGCGCGCATCCACAGGGAGGGCTGCGAGCCGCAGCGATCCGGCTCGCGCCTCCCTGGCCGGACGGAGGCCGGACGACCTGCAGCCGGGGGAGACCGGGCTGGAGCTCGGCGAGCAGCTGCTGCCGCGCGGGTGGCCCGCGACCAGCTCGCCGCGCTACTCCCCGTCTACGATCGCGTCCCCGGCCCCGAGCACCCCGACACCTCGACGTGCGCGGCCGGCTCGTGCACATGACACCGCGCGCGCTCGGCACCATCCTCGACGCGCGAAACGAGGTGTCCCCGGTGAAGACCGCCCCGTCGAATCGGGCCTCACTGAGGCACGTCTTCGGGTTCCTCGTCGCCGTCGGCGGCGAGGAGCGTGCCCTCGGTGAGGGCGGGGGCGCGGCGGCTCGGCCGGAGGCCGAGCAGCGTTTCGGCCAGCTCCTCGTTGCCGGAGAAACCGGCGTCGGCGTCGATGGTCTGGGCGCCGTCCCAGAGCATCAGCATCGCCGACACCGCGTGCGCGCTCTTGTCGTGGTGCATGTCGTAGTGCGCGGCCATCGGCACGGTGTCGAAGTGGACCCACAGGTCGTGGCCGGTCATGAACAGGTCGAGGCCGAATTTCACGGTCAGGCCCAGCAGCTCGGGCTTGTACCGGTCGTCGATGCCGGCGAACGCCTCGTCCAGCGCGATCATCCGCGGGCACGTGGGCTTGGCGGACGAGTAGAGGGCGTTGGCCGCGGCGAACAGCGGGAGGTGGATGGCCGCCGACTTCTCCCCGCCGGACATCTCCTCGTGCTTGGCCCGGGTGAGCTTCACCTCCTTCTCCCCCGGCACGGCGAGCACCAGCTCGAAGCCGTACCAGGTGCGGTAGTCGAGCACGTCGGCCAGGGCCTGCTTGTACGTGGCACGCGGATGCGCGGCCCGGTAGTCGCGGATCATCTCCCGCAGCAGGCCGCGCAGCTCGGCCAGCCCGGCCGCGCCGAGCCCCTGCGCGTCCCTGTCGAGGAGCCGCGACACCGCGACCTGCCGGTCGTTCAGCCGGTCAGAGCGGCCCCAGCGGATGCCGATCCTGGTGCCGGACGACATGGGCCGTGACCGGGTGTCGTCGTTCATGCCGCGCACCAGGTCGCGTGCGGTGCGGACCCGGTCGTGCACCTGCTGGGCGAGCGCGGTGAGCAACTCGTCCTCCAGCACGGTCCGCTCCCGCTTCTCAAGCAGCATTCCCTGCTCCTGGACGCGGTCGGCGACCCGCCGGGCGAAGGCGGCGACCGGATTGCGGCCGCCCTCGTCGCTGACGTAGACCATGACGACGCCGGTGGGGTCGTGCTCCAGGCGGTAGTCCTCGGCGCAGCCGTCGAGCGCGTCCTGGAAGGTCCGCAGCGAGGCCGACAGCCTGGTCGCGGCGTTCTTGAGCGTGCTCTCCCCGGGCACGCGGATGTCGGCCATCTCCGCGGCGAAGGCGTCCAGCAGCGCGGCCACGTCTCCCGGCAGCACCCGGCCGACCAGGGCGGCGGGATCGGGCGACGGTCCGCCCCCCTCTCCGGCGCCAGGGTGCGCGGACAGCTCCGCCGCCGCCGACGCGGCCGCCTCCGCCGGTTCGGGCCAGCCGACATGGGCGGGCCACGGGGCCGTGGCGGTGACGCCGAGGAGCGGGCGCAGCTCCAGATGCGCGTACGGCCCGAACGCCGCGACGTGCTCGAAGAGGTGCCCGAGCGCCTGGCCGAGGGAAGCCTGGCCGTGCCTGAGGTCGGCCTGGGCGACGATCAGCGCCTCGTTCTCCCGCGCCGCAGCGGCGGAATGCTCCTCGCACCGCTCACGGACCTCGGCGAGGCGTTGCTCGGCCTCGCCGATATGGGCGAGCACCTCGCGCAACGGCGCGTCCAGGGCCTCCTCGCCCGCCCTGAACTCCTCGACCTCGGCTCGGTGCTCCCGCTCCTTGTCCCCCAGAGCGCGGGAGTCCGCGTCGTGCCGCTCGCGCTGCCGGGCGATCGCGGCCTGCCGCGACGCGAGGTCCCGCTCCTCGGACGCGGCCCGCTCGCGGCCGTCGTGCAGCCGCTGCGCCGTGGCGAGGAAGTCGTCGACGGCCCGCGCGACCGCGTCGACCTCCTGTTCCGCGACAGGCATGCTCCTTTCCGCCGCGACCTGCCGCAGCCGCCGGCGCGCCGCGTCGACCTGGGCCACCGAGGCGTCGAGGTCGCGGCGGCGGTCCGCGAGCGCCGAGCGCGCCTGGGCCAGCAGTGCGGACTCCTGAGTCACTCGGGTGACGGCCTCGACGACCGCCGTGGCGGGCGGGAGCTCCCGCCGGGCTCGGGCGAAGTCCTCCAGCCGGCGATTGGCGCGTGCCAGATCGTGCTCGGCGTCCTCGTGCGCCCGGCTCGTCTCGCCGATCATCTCGTCATACTCGGCGAGCCTGGCCACGCGGCGATCGGCCCGGTTCGTGGCGCCGATGTACTCGGGCGACGGCTTGGGCCGGGCGCCGAAGAGGAGGCCGAGGCCGAACTGGGCCCGGCCGGTCACCGTCGGCGCCGGTCCGCCCTGCTGGTCCCGGCAGGGCGTGACCGTGTCGGATACCGCGACCGACCGCAGCACGTCCGCGACGACCGCCGCCGGCACCAGGTCCTGATCCTCCGGCACGAGGACGTCGGCGAGCGTACGGCCGGACGGGCGGCTCTCCTCGGGGAGCGGGATCAGGTAACCGTCGGATTCCAGGACCTCGACGGCGTCGAGAGTCTGCCGCGCCTCCGGGTGAACCCAGGCGGTCAGCAGTCCCGCGCCGTACAGAGCGCCTTCGAGGCCGGCCGCCTCCTTCTCGTCGAGGCCGTCGGCGAACCGGACGAGCCGCCACAGGGGCGCCCCCGGGCGTCCGTCGCGGTCCGCCGTCCGGCGATCGTCGTGCGGCGGCGCCTCGTCGCGTTCCGCCGCGATCTCCTCCCGCTCGCGGCGCAGGCGGACGAGGTCGGCGGCGAGGTCGCGCACCCGTGCGGACAGGCGTTCCGCGGACCTGGCCGCCTCCGTCCGCCGTTCCTCGGCCCGCACGCTGTAGACCTCGGCCAGGGACGGCGCCCCGGCGTCTCCGGCGTGGGCGAGGGCCTCCGCCAGCGCCGCCACATCGGCGGGCCCGGCCACCGCCTCGTCGTCCTCCGGGCGCCCGTCCTCCAGGTCGTCTCCCGGGAGCCTCGACGAGCGGGCCCAGCGGGCGGCCCAGACGTCGAGCGCCTCCCCCGCGAGGCGGCGTGCCGTCGTCAGCGCGGCGTCGGCGGTCTCGCACCGCGATTCGCGTTCCGCGACGTCCTTGTCCGCCTTGTCCCTGTCGGTCTCCGCCCGCAGGCGGTCCCGCTCCGCCCCCGACACCCTTGCGATCTCGTCGCGGACCTTCGCGACGTCGTCCCGCCGTGCGGTCGCACGTGCCCGCGCCGTCGTGAGCAGGTCCTCCCCCGTGTCGGCCGGGCCGTCCCCGTCGTGGGAGACGCCGGCCCGCTCCGCCGCGTCGGCGAGGTCGGTGGCATAACGGACGATCGCCGCCCGTGCGCTCTCCAGTCGCTCCGCGAGTTCGCCCGCCTCGCCTTCCAGGACGGCCAGGTGTTCGGCGCCGTCCGCCAGCCGGGCACGCTCCCGTTCGACCTCCTCGCCGGTCTTGGCGATCTGACGGCGGCGCAGTTCCAGCTCTCCCCGCGCGCGGTAGGCGTCGTCCGCGCGCAGCGCGGCGAGGCGGCGCTCCAGCCCTTCCCGTTCGGCCTCGGCCGTGGTGGCCGCCGCCGAGGCGGCCTCGCGTGCGGCCACGGCCCTCTTGCGCGCGTCCTCGGCCCGGACGAGCGTGCGGGCGTGCTCCACTGCACCGTCCATCTCGGTCTGGATGCGGGCGAGCCGGGCCTTGGCATGGGTGCGCAGGTATGCCACGTAGTCGGTCAGGAACGCCCGCACGGCCGAGTCCGCGACGGCGAAGTCGTCGAACTGCTTCTGGACCGCCGCCAGGTTCTCGAAGTCGCGGGCCGCCTGGTCGACCAGTTCCTCGTCGATGGGGCTGAGACCCGAGGTGAGCGTGGCCGAGACCTTGTCGGGGTCGAGGTCCTTGGCCAGCAGCGGGCGGCGCAGCGCCAGCAGCAGGTCGAGGAGCTGGGTGTAGCGCTCCCTGCCCAGCCCGAACAGCCGGGCGTCCACCGCGTCCCGATACTGGGTGGCGGTCTCACTGTGGGCGTCCGGTCCGAGGACGGCCTTGAGCTGCCGCTCGGTGAGCGGCCGGGAGTCGGGCGCCAGCAGCCCGAAGTCGACGCCGAGGCGCTTGTCGGTGACGAAGAACGAGGTCCGCACCCCGTCCCTGTGCCGGTGCGCGCGGATGCCGATGATGAGGGTGACGGTCTCGTCGGTCGCGGCCGGCTCCGCCCCGATCTCCCGCCGGGCGAACTCCATCCACACGTAGCCGTACTCGGCCTCCTGCCCCCGGTAGAGCAGGTTGGACTTCATCGTGCGGTTCTCGCCGCTGAACGGGTCGAGCCGCCGGGCGTCAGCCACGCCGTCGAGGATGAACGGGAAGAGCACCTCCAGCGCCTTGGTCTTGCCCGAGCCGTTGTGCCCGCGCAGAACCAGGCGTCCGTCGGCGAAGGCGAACTCCTCGTCCACGTAGTCCCAGACGTTGATCACACCGGCCCTGCTGGGCTGGAACCGGTCGGGCGGCGGCGTCATCGCTCTTCCTCCTGTGTGTACGAAACCTCCTGCGTGCGCGGATCTTGTAGTGGCGGGTCCTTCCGCGTGGCCGGCTCCGGCAGCGCCACCAGCGCCAACTGGCCGCCCGAGCTCCGGGTGGGCAGGGCGGCCCGGATGTTGCGATACCGCAGGGCGGCGGGCAGGACGAGCACGCCGCCGGGCACCGGCCTGAGCAGCATCAGGTCCGAGAGGAAGCCGATGACGGCGTCGAGCAGCCCCCGGGGGTCCTGCTGCCAGGTGGTGGTGAACGAGGCCGCCCCGAACTCGTCGTAGAGCTCGGTCGTCATCGTCTCGAGTCGGCTGCGCTCCACGAACGGCGCCTCGGCGGGCGCGGGCCGGTCGTCGGGGGACGGCGGCTCGGCCTCGGACGGGGACCAGGCGAGCTCGGCGACGATTCCGTCGCGGGGCAGGCCCGCGTCCATCCGGGACACGAGGTCGGCCTGGTCGTCGGCGAGCGCGGGCACGGGCAGCGGCTCCGGCACGTGCTCGGGGTCCTCCAGCAGGTCGGCGATCTTCGCCAGCAGCAGCCCGGCCGCCCGGCTCACCGCGTTGCCCCGGCCGGGGAACGGCCGGTCGGTGAAGACGCCGCCCGGGTCGGCGAGCATGACGCCCTCCGCGCGCCGTTCCAGGACCAGGCCGGTGAACCGGACGAGGTCCTCGGCGAGACCCGGGGCACGCAGCGCGTCGGCCACCTCCGGCTCGACGTCCGCGTAGTACGCCACGGGGAACTCGACGAGCAGCCGCCGCGCCCTGCGGGCCGGGTTCGAATGCGGCGGCTCGTGCACCAGGCCGGCCGCGCTGGTGAGGTGCTGGACGGGCCGGGCCGGCTTGAACAGCACCGCGCAGATGTCATGGTCGATGTCGTACAGCGCGTCGCCGCGTTCGGTGTCGCGCGCCCACCACTCCAGGCTGCCGTCGGACAGCCGGAGCGCGCCGCGGTCCACCAGCCAGCCCAGCACGTCGACGATGGCCGCCTTGTGCGATCCGATCGCGGGGTCGAAGCCGAGGCCGTCGATGGTGTTGGCCAGCGGAGTGAAGATCCGCACCAGGTCCGCCAGACTGATCTCGATGCGGGAGCGCTGGAACGACCCGAGGACCAGGCACAGGTAGGCCAGCCTGCGGCGGTCGAACGGCTTGCCCCTGCGGGAGAAGATCGATTGCTGTGTGTCGTCCAGGACGTCGAGGCGGCGGACCAGCCGTACGTGGTGGGTCGTGGCGATCAGTGTGTAGCCGAGCAGCTCGCGGAAGTCGCGCGCCATCTCGTCGGCCCAGCGCAGCACCTGGTCGAGCACGCCGGGCCGCGGCCGCTCCTTGGTGATCAGATCGCAGGTCAGCACGCGGCGGACCGCCTGCTGGTAGGAGCCGAGGTCGGCGACGGAGACGCCGGCGGCGGCCCGGGCGCGAGGACTGGTCACCTGGCACCCCCTGTCATCGAACCTGCCTTCGAACCCGTCATCGAACCCGTCTTCGAACCTGCCCCGGGACCTGTCACCGGCGTCCGCCCGGCGAGTTCGACCCGGAATCCGGGCAGGTGGAGCAGTCCCTGCGCGGTGCGCACGGCGCTTCCGGTGTCGCTCGGCACGAGCCGGATCATCACGGCGTCGTCGGCACCGGATCCTCTCTTCAGACGGCCGGCGACGACCGTTCGTCCCTCCAGCGCCCGCGTCATCAGTTTCAGCAGGATCCGGGTCTCGGACTCGTCGAGCACCCGCCCGTGCGCGCCCAGATCCGTCAGGTGGCCGGCGGCCTCGCGCTCGGCCGCGCGCTCCGCGGCCTGCTCGCGGCGCAGCGCCGCCCGCGCGCCGGGGTTGCCGCGCACCGGCGCGGGCACGCCCGGGGTGGGCGCCTTGCCGCTGCGGAAGAGCGTGACCGACACCTCCACCCCCGGCGCGTCCCACCAGGTCGCCCTGGGCGAGATCTGTTCGGTGTCCTCGTGGGCGGCGCCCAGGTGCCGTGCGCTCCGCAGGTTGAAAGCCGCGCCCATCAGCGCGTGGGCGGCGCCCTCGTCCGGCGCGTTCCAGACCCACTCGGCCAGATGCCGCAGCTGGGTGGCCCGGTTGACGCCGCCGCGCTGCGCCTCCGAGATCTGCCGCAGCAGCGCGATCACCCCCGAGACCGCGATGCGCGTGGCGTTGCGCAGCTCCCCGGCACGGGACTCCTGCGATCCCTCAGGGGCGAACCACGCCCGCAGGGCGGACCAGCGGCGGCGCCAGTCCTCCAGCCGCTCGTGCCGATCCATGAAGGGCCGCTCGTCCGCCGCCGCCGCGCGGTCGAGCAGGAAGGCCAGACCACTCGCCTCGACATCCCGCACGGCCGTGGCCAGGCGGGGCAGGTAGCGGTCGAGCTCCGCCATGAACTCCGACATGTGCGTCAGCAGGGCGTTCTTGTAGCGCAGGAACGTCTCCGGAGAGGCGTCGGTGGACCGGATGATCTCGCCGAGCGTCACATGGAAGTGCGCGGAGCGGCGTCCCATGTCCTCCATCACCGAGTCCAGCCGGGACAACCGGCGGTAGACCTGCTCGCCCTCCCCCGCGCGGTTGGCCGCCGCGAGCGCCTTGAGGTCCTCCAGGATGTCGGAGAAGACCAGCCGCGACAGGTTGGCGTCCTGGATGCGGGCCGCGAGCAGTCCCTCGACCGACGTGTACGCCCAGTAGCCCAGCTCGCTGAACTGGTAGACCGACTGTCTGTTGCGGTAGCGGACGAGGTTGCCGGCCCGGGACGCGTCGTCGAACCGGTGCACCACCCCGTCCTCGTACAGGGCGTCCAGCCGGTCGCGCAGGTTGCCGTCGAACGTGGGGACCTCGTCGTGGAGCCGGGCCAGCTCGTTCAGGGCCGCCTGCACCTCACCGGCGTCCACCTGGACCTGGTGCACCTCTCGCAGCCGGTCCATCGCCCGCAGGACCCAGAGATAGGCCACGTGGTCGTCGCGCCTGGTGAAGTTGAACAGCCTGAACCGATCGCTGATCGCCAGCGAGTCGAGGTCCAGCGCCCTGCGGTCCGCCATCCGGTCCCCCCGATCCATGTCGCGGGTCCGTCTCACCGATCCGCGCCGCATCCCGCCCGATCGCGGAGTCCCGCCCGCCACGAGAGGCGGGCGGGGCTCCGCGTGCCGAGAAGACCGTATTGGAGGGCACCGACAGTTGCGACCTGCGCGAGGCAGGGGACCCGGCTGTCGTAGCGCTTCGACGCTCTTTCCGACGAGCGGGAGCGGGCGTCCGGGTGTCACCGCAGCCCGTGCGCCTCCGCCCAGGCCGCGACGGCCGCGGCGATCAGCTCCGGGTGGTCTTCCGGGGTGTGGTGCCCCGCGACCTCGTCGTACTGCCGGATCTCGAGGCCGGCCATGGTGGCCGCACACCAGTCGATCATGTCCTGGTGCACCATGGTGCCGGTCCCGGGCGCGAAGGCGAGCAGGAGCTTCGGCACCTCCGGGCTGGCGGCCAGCCACCTGTCGTACGCCTCCACGCGTGCCACCACGTCGGCGGGCTCACCTCCGAGCGGCATCGAGCGCGCCCACCGCAGCAGCGGCAGGCGGCTCTCGCGCGTCGGGTACGGCTTGCGGTAGACGGCCAGGTCGCTCTGGTCCATGGGGGCCACGACGGTGGCCGGCAACCCCTGTTCGATGAAGGCGTTGTCATCCAGGATCATCTTCTCTCCGACGCCCTCGGTCTTGATCGCCGCGAACAGCTCCCGGCCGCCCTCGGGGAACTCCTCCCAGGTCATCGGCTTGACGATGGTTTCGGTGAAGGCGATTCCCCGCACCCGGTCCGGGTGACGGGCGGCCCAGTCGAAGGCAAGTGCGCCGCCCCAGTCGTGGCCGACGAGGACCACGTCGTGAAGGCCGAGGGCGTCGAACCAGGCGTCCAGATAGCGGGCGTGATCGGCGAAGGTGTACGCGATGTCGGGCTTGCCGGAATCACCCATGCCGATCAGGTCGGGGGCCAGCCGGCGGCCCTCGCCGATCGCGGGGATGACGTGCCTCCACAGGTGGGATGAGGTGGGGTTGCCGTGCAGGAAGACCATCGGCGCCCCGGAGCCGGTGTCGCGGTAGTGGATGGTGGAGCCGAGAACGTGCTGAACGGGCACGACAGGTCCTTTCAGAGGTTGAGCTTCATGATTCGATCGACCGCGATCTCGATGACGACACGGCCGGGCGGGTTGGGCGGGGCGGCGCCGTAGCGGCCGGCGTAGCGACGGACCGCCTCGCCGACGCGGCCGGAGTCGTCGTGGACGGCGGCGGGACCTTCGAGCGTGATCCAGCGGAACCCGTCCACCTGGCAGAGCGCGGCCCGGCCACCGGAGCCGGCGGCCAGATTTCGGGCCTTGCGAGAGGAGGCCACGGTCAGCACGCGGGCCAGGGCCGCTCGGTGGTCCCAGGTGAAGCGCACGGCCGCCACGTGCGGGGAGCCGTCTGGGCGGAGGGTGGTCAGGGTCGCCACCGACGGCTCGGCCAGGAACGCCTCGGTCAGGCTCATCGGAAGGCGGCGACGTTGCGGCCCGCCCAGTCGGCGAAGGATCGGGGAGCACGGCCGAGGACGCGCTCGACGTCCGGGCTGACCTGCCGCTCGGCGTCCGTCGGCTCCCCCAGGATGGCGAGCGTCCCTTCCACCACCTGTTCGGGCATGAACTGCAGCATCTGCGCCCGGGCCTCCTCCCGGGTCTGTTCGGCGAACCGCACCGGCGTGCCCACCGCGGCGCCGATCGCCGCCGCCCGTTCCCGCGGCGTGGTCAGCGCGGGACCGGTCAGTTCGTAGACGCGGCCGGCATGCCCGTCCTCGCGCAGGACGGTCGCGGCGACCTCGGCGATGTCGGCCGGGTCGATGGTCGGCAGGCCGGTGTCACCGAACGGGGCGGCGGCCGTACGGCCGCCGCGGATGGACTCCGCCCAGGCGTAGGCGTTGGAGTGGAAGCCGCCGGGCCGCAGGATCGTCCACTCCAGGCCGGACCGGCGCACCGCGTCCTCGAAGGCGGCGGGGTGGCGGTAGAACTCCGGCCTGGTCCCCGCCCCCTGCGAGGACAGCAGGACGACACGCCGGACCCCGCCGGCGCGGGCGGCGTCGAGGATCGCCCGCGGGTCCTGACCGGCCACCAGCAGGAACAGCGCGTCCGCACCGTCGAAGGCGTCCTTCAGCCCGGCGGGGTCGTCCAGGTCGGCTCGCACATGCCGTACGCCCTCGGGCAGCTCGGCGGTCCGCCGGGAGACGGCGGTCACCCGCTCGCCCGCGGCGGTGAGCAGCGCGACCACCTGGCCGCCGACGTTTCCGGTGGCACCCGTTACCACGATCATGATTGGCTCCTGAGTGAGTTAGCTGACTGACTGAGAAGAACCGTAGCGGCCTTCGAGACCACTTGTCCACTCCTAGTCAGTTGACGGACTCAGAAGCGAGGGAGAGGTGCCGGCACGTGACGGTCCGCTCCAGCCCGCGGCCGCCATATAGGTGGGGGTGCCGAGGAGTCCTTCGGTGGTGCCGGCCGTCACCCACGCCGAGGCGGGCGATGCCCGGCTTGAGGTCGCGGTGCACCACCGGCGTCGTGGATGGCGGCACGATCGGTCGAATCACCTCGCACCGACGCGTTCGCGCCCTCCAGCACGCGCATGAACTCACGCGACCGTTCGGGCAGGTCCGGCCGGCCACGACAGGAGACCATCGGGCCGTCCACCACGGCCGGGCCGTCTACGAAGGTCGCACCGGCCATCTCCATGCTGGCCCGCAAGGTGGGAACGCCGCCGTGGTACGGCCGCGCAGCAGGCCCAGCGCGGCCGGCGCCTGCGGGCCGTGGCAGATCGCGCCAGTTCCCGCTGATACCAGGCGGCACAAAGGACAGCCACGGGCAGATCCGGGTGGGGGCCGGCGCCCTCGTCGCGAGCCCCGCGGCACACGCCGCGACGATACGGATCGACCCGGCACCCTCATCGAACGGCGCCACGGGACTGGTCCGCCGACAGAACGGGGCGCGGCGCGTCAGGTTCGTCGATGTCTGATCGAGTCTTGTCCCGGCGCGACCTGAGTGCGGCGGCCACGAACGAGGCGACCAACGGTCGGCGGTCCTGTTCGATCCAGGCGAGCACCAGGCGGCTGGGCGGCGCGTCGGCCACCGGGACGCAGACCAGGCCGGCCGGGACCGGTTCGACCAGCGAGCGGGGCAGCACCCCGATCATCCGGCCCACCGTGATCATCTGGAGCATCTGGACCACGTCGGCGACCTCGGGACCGGTGCCGTCGCCCCCGGGTATTCCTTTCCAGCGGGGTAGCGTCTCACCCTCCAGATCGGACATGCGCACCGAAGTGTGCCCGGCCAGCCGGTGTCCGGCCGGAACGATGACCACGCGATCCTCGGTGTGCAGCGTCTCGTGGGCCAGGCCGTCGAGGTCATCGAACGGCGCGTAGAGCAGGCCGACGTCGGCCCGGCCGTCACGCAGGAAGTCGGCGCGATCGGCCGGGCCGCTGAACAGGATGTCCACCTGGCGGGCGTCGGGCTGGTGCGCGTATTCGGCCAGGAGCCCGGAGAGCAGGCCCGCGTCGCCGCCGGGTTTGAGCACGAGCCGCAGGTGGGCCTGGACGTCGCCGGCACGCTGGGCGTGCCGGATGGCGGCGCTGACCGCGTTGAGCGCGTGCCGGCCATGTTCCTGCAACGCCTTCCCTGCCGGGGTGAGCTCGACGTGCCGGCTGGAGCGGATGAAGAGCGGGACACCGAGCCGGCTCTCGATCCGTCGGATGGCCTTCGACAGCGCCGGCTGGGCGATCGAGAGCCGGACTGCGGCCCGGCCGAAGTGCAGCTCGTCGGCCAGTGCGACGAAGTACTCGAGCTCGCGAGTCTCCAGTTCGACCATGCCTCCAGGTTATCGCCGAATGGCGAACCGGTCTTGGACGCGGGTGCCGTACGGAGCCCAGAATGGCTGCGTGATCAACCACACGATGATTGTCTCCTTCCACCAGCCGCTGCCCGACGCCGAGCTCGACCAGTACCTCACGGATATCGAACAGGTCATGCTCGACTCCGGTTTCGTGCAGTCGGTCGCGACCCGGCGCCACATTCCCATCCCTGGCGAGGAGGCCATTCCGGCCCTGATCGCGACCGCGATCGTGCAGGTGGCCGTCGCCGACACCGACGCCCTCGCGAAGGCGTTCACCGCGCCGGGCATGCACGAGGTCATCGACCGCTGGCAGTCCCGGCACCCGTACAAGGTCGCCTGGGCGAACCACGAGGCGCTGGCATAAGCGGCACTTCGCGAAAGGCGGGCCTGGTCACCGGGATCGTCAGCGGGATCTGCCGCGCGGCGGCGCTCCGGTTCGCCCGGAGCGCCGCCGCGGTGGCCGTGCTCGACATCGACGCGAGGCGCGGCGCGCGGAGAGAAACTTTCACCGCCGTCGCCGCATTCTCGGCGCCGGAAGGACGCCTCGCCTGACCGGGAGACCTCGACGACCGGTCCCGAGCGCCGGAAGCAGGTCAAGCGGACGATTCCCGCCCGGCGACCCGAGTTCTCGCAAGCGTTTTCATCGCGCGCGTACGCGGCCGGGCGAGCGCGGGGCGCACCGGCGCCGTTTGACGGGGGCCCTTGACGACGCGGGAGCCGACGCTGACACTGAGCGGCGATCTCCGGTGAACGACAGCATGATCGAGGGCAACTCCGGACCGCGTTTGTTAACGCTCACATCGATACCTTTACCGTCCGTCCCGACGAGAGGCACCCCCCATGGAGACCTCCGTACGTTCTCCCGCATGGCCGCGCCGCATCCTCGCCCTGGCGATCCTGGCGCTGCTCGCGATCTGTCCATCCGTCGTGGCCGCCGGTGCCGCCCATGCGGCGAGCGTCGACACGAGCGCGTCGTACGTGCTGGTCAACCGCAACAGCGGCAAGGCGCTGGACGTCTACAACATGGCGACGAACGACGGCGCGCCCCTGGTGCAGTGGTCCCGCAACGACGGCGCCTGGCAGCAGTGGCAGTTCGTCGACTCCGGCGGCGGCTACTACCGCCTCAGATCGCGCCACAGCGGCAAGGTCGTCGACATCTCCGGCCGCTCCACGGCCGACGGCGCCGACGTCATCCAGTACACCGACAAGAACGCCACCAACCAGCAGTTCCGGGTCGTCGACACCGACAGCGGATACGTCAAGCTGATCAACCGCAACAGCGGCAAGGCCCTCGAAGTCTGGGAGTGGTCCACCGCCGACGGCGGCCGCGTCTCCCAGTACGCCGACCTCAACGGCGCCAACCAGCAGTGGCAGCTCGTCAAGGTCACCTCCTACCCCGACCCGGGCTACGTCACCGGTGACATCACCGTGCACGACCCCGAGGTGACCAAGAAGCCGGACGGCACCTACCTGCTCGCGCACACGGGCGACAACATCGTGCTCAAGACCTCGACCGACCGGACCACCTGGCGTAACGCGGGCGTGGCGTTCCCCGGCGGGGCCTCCTGGACGCATGCCTACACCAACGGCAGCAACACCCTGTGGGCGCCGGACATCACCTACGTCAACGGCAAGTACTACATGTACTACGCGGCCTCGACCTTCGGCTCCAACCACTCGGGCATCTTCCTGGCCACCAGCACGACCGGCGCGTCGGGATCGTGGAGCAACCAGGGCCTGGTCGTCGAGTCGACCACCTCCGACAACTGGAACGCCATCGACCCCAACCTCGTCATCGACGACCAGGGCCGCTGGTGGCTCGACTTCGGCTCGTTCTGGTCGGGGATCAAGATGGTCCAGCTCGACCCGGCCACCGGCAAGCGGCTGGACGGCACGATCCGCAGCATCGCCGGCCGCAACGGCGGCGCGATCGAGGCGCCGTTCATCTACCGGCACGGCGGCTACTACTACCAGTTCGTCTCCTTCGACCTGTGCTGCAAGGGCGCGTCCAGCACCTACCGCATCATGGTGGGCCGCTCCACTTCGGTCACCGGCCCGTACGTCGACCGCAACGGGACGGCGATGACGTCAGGGGGCGGCACGCAGGTGCTGGCCGGGCACGGGAGCATCCACGGTCCCGGCCACCAGGCCGTTCTCGCCGACAACGACGGAGACATCCTCTTCTACCACTGGTACGCCGACGACGGCTCCTCCCGCCTCGGCATCAACAAGCTCGGCTGGGACAGCGCCGACTGGCCCTACGTCTACTGAAGACGAGGAGACGACGAAGCATGTGTCCTCCAGGGCTGCGGATTGTCTGCCCTGTAAGGACGGGCCTGGCGGCGCGCCGGTTCACTGCCCCTGTGACCCCAGGAAGGGTCAGCGTCTCAACAGCCAAGCGGTGACCGGGATCTCGCGCCACTTCGGGTTGCGCGTACAACGCCCGGCGGAACGGCAGCCACCAGGCCGCCCTCGAAGACGGAGAGACGGATTTTCATCTGCCGCGATGAGTTCCGACCCCACCGCCGGTATGTACTCACGAACTCGCCGGAGTACCTCGGGCGAATCGATCACAAGGGAGAATCCAATGTCGAACAGTCGTGCGGCAGACGAGGCCGCCATCAAGGCCGTACTGGCTGACTCCTATAAGGCGTGGGAGGCCGGCGACGCCGACGGCATGGTCGCCAACTACACCGCGGATGCGACCGCCATCATGACCGGCTCGCTCCGCGACAGCCGTGACGTGATCCGTCAGAGCATGGCCCTGGCCTTCGAGGGGCCGCTCAAGGGCAGCTCGACCTACAACAAGCAGCTCGGCATCCGCTTCGTCGGCAGGGACGGCGCGATCGTCATCAGCGAATCCGCCATCCTGTTCCCCGGCGAGACCGAGGTCCCAGATGACGTGCGTAAGGTGAACGCGACCTGGGTCTTCGAGAAGCGGGACGGCCAGTGGCTGATCGCCGCCTATCACAACAGCCCGGTGCTGGCGCCTGCGCAGTGAACCCTTGCCTGTAACCAGCAGTGACGGTCGACGACGTTGAGAAGGACGACGACACCGCGATGCCGGGACCGGCGAGTCGCCGGGCCCGGCATCGGGCGTTGGTTCAGGCGTTCACGGATGTCCGGACACCACAGCTCTGGATTCGGCTTCACCTCGACGAACCTGCCGTTCGGGTTCATGTAGAACTTCATGTCCCCCCATTCCTTGTTGCGAGCCTGTACGACGTCCGGAGCCGGTACAGCTCCCACGCGGTCCCGAGCTTGTTCTTCCGGTCGGCTATGACTCTCCAGTCCACCCCGCTGCCGGACGACAGGGCTTCGATGCGTCCCCACTGGATCGCCAGGGCTCGGTCGGGGTTGGTGACGAGCTCGCTCGGCGCATGACGTCGTCCGACCGAGACCGCCGGCACGCCCACGGCCCCGCCGGACGGGTTCCGCAGGGCGTCTCCCGGGTGGAGGGCCTCAGCGGGCGTCCATCCCCGACCCTGCACCCAGAACCTGTGGCCTCCGGTCGCGGCCAGCGTTCCCTCACCCGTGGTGATGTCGACCAGCGCGTCCACCGAACTTACGCGTCTACTCGGGCCTGCCCGCCGTAGCGATCGCCAGCCCGGAGCGCACGGCGGGCGACGCGCCGGCAGCCGGGAACTGCTTCCCCGCCGGCTTCGACCAGCTCGCGTTAGAGGTCAGACGCGGAGCAGGTCGGTCGAGACCGTCCAGAGGCGCTTGGCGGCGGCGGGAT
Organism: Microbispora catharanthi; assembly: GCF_006334915.2. Lineage (GTDB taxonomy): Bacteria > Actinomycetota > Actinomycetes > Streptosporangiales > Streptosporangiaceae > Microbispora > Microbispora catharanthi. The sequence goes on along the minus strand of NZ_VDMA02000001.1, from coordinate 87,394 downwards.
CGAGCGCCCATTCCTTGACACCGTGCGGGTGCTGCGCGAGGTCGGCGTCGTCCGGCACGGTGTAAGCCTCTTGTGAATCGTCGAGGTAGTGGCCTCCGGAGTGAGCGAACTCCGGGGCGACGGCCGCGACGATGCTGGTGGCGGCTCCCTGCTCGACCGTTTTGTAGGTGAAGACTCCGGCGGCCTCGGCCGCGTCGAGCGACGCCTTCTGCTGCGCTGTGAAGTTGCGCTGCAGTCCCGTCGCGACACCGCCGGGGTTCACCGTGTTGGCAACGATGCCGTCGGAAGCCCAGAGGCGGGTCGCCTCGACGGCGAACAGAGAGTTCGCCGTCTTCGATTGAGCGTAGGCAATCTGCGGGTCGTAGCTGCGACGCTCGAAGTGGAGGTCGTCGAAGTCGATGCCCGAACGCATGTGCGCGGTCGAACTGACCGAGACGATCCGTGCTCCGTCGCGGTCGATCGCTCCCCGGGCCAGGGCGTCGTGAAGGCCGATGGCCAGGGCGAAGTGGCCGAGATGGTTCGTCGCGAATTGCAGCTCCCAGCCCTCACACGTCCGTTCGAGGCCACCGGTGACCACGCCCGCGTTGTTGATCAGCAGGTGAAGCGGACCGTTCCACGCGTCGACGAATCGCGCGACGGTGGTCCTGTCGGCGAGGTCGAGCCGGACGACTCGGGGCCGGATCCCTCCGGTCGACTTCGCGATCGTGTCGGAGACAGCGTCACCCGCGGCCGTGTTCCGGACAGCGAGTGTTACCTCCGCTCCGGCAGAGGTCAGCGCACGAGCCGTCTCAGTCCCGATTCCGGAGGAACCTCCGGTCACGATCGCGCGGACGCCGGTGAGGTCGACCCCTCGCAGCACCTCGTCCGCGGTGCTGGAGGAGGTGAAGCGCGTGGAGATGAGTTTGCGAGTAGTCACGGCGGTGACTATACACACTAGACTCTATTTGTATAGTGCGCATATCGCTCGTATGCTCGTCTCATGAGCAGTCCCGAGGTCGGTCACCCGCCGTCGACAGCCGCCGATACCGACCGTCGGACCATGGTTCTGGACTCCGCGATGGTCACGTTCGCGCGATTCGGTTACCGGAAGACCTCGATGGAGGAGGTGGCGCGGGCGGCGCGTATCTCCCGGCCCGGGCTCTATTTCCTCTTCTCCTCGAAGGAGACTCTGTTCCGTGCTGCGGTTAGTCAGGCCTTGGATCGCGACATCACAGCGGTCGAACGCGTCCTGGCCGACACTGACCGACCCCTTCTGGAGCGTCTCGTCGAAGCGTTCGATCAGTGGGCGGGCCGCTACATCGGCCCGCTGACGAGCGATGTCGCGGTGGTCATCGAGGACAATCCCGACCTCCTCGGGGAGATCATCGAGACCCCGCGGAGACGATTTGAGGAACTGATCACAGACGCGATCGCCATCAAGTCGGGACGAGAGGCGGCTCCCTCCGTTGCACAGACGATGATCAGCGCATCGATCGGCCTCAAGCATCAGGTCGCATCACGGGAGGTCTACCTCGAACGACTGGAGGTAGCCATCGATCTCCTGCTGCGCTGAAGACGGCTTGCCCAAGCCGCCGGAGAGAGCCCGGCCGCCTCGTAGGGCCGGCCGCGGTCTCGGAAGCTGACGCACCGGTCGGGCAGGCGGGACTTGCGATTCAGGTGCTCGCGCCAGTGCCGGCCCGCGGCCAGCAGCCAGGCACGGTCGCCCTGCACGTGGCCGGGTATAGGTGTGGCGCAACGCCTCGGCGTGGGGGACGATACGGGGGTTCGCCGGGGCGACGTTGTACACGAGGACCTCGTGCTGGAGACCGTCCGATGAGACGCCGGCGCCGCCCGGCTGCCGGGGCTCGCGGGCCCATACAGTTCCCTTCCTGCCACCTTCGCCGCTTACGCGGTCGATGGAAACGGCGACGGCCGTACCGACGTCTACGACCCCGCGGACGCGATCCCCGCCGCGGCCGCCTACCTGCGCGCCTCCGGCGCGGCCACCAACGTGCGCAAGGCGCTGTTCGCCTACAACCACGTGAAGGACGGCCCTGCGCTCCGGGCGAGGATTTTCATCTGACTCGGCCTGTCTGGTGAAAAGTTACGATCTCGACGAGATTTGCGTGGCGCTCTGGCGTACGGCGGCGCGCAGGGGTGTGATTGCCCCGGCCTGATCCCCCCACAGGCATTCGAGAAGGGGTCGCACAACGTTGAGAACTCCACATCGCGGCATCGCCGTCGCGGTCGCCGCGGCGGCGGCGCTGTTCCCCGCCGCGCCGTCCGTACTGGCCTCCACCTCCTCGGCCGGGCCGGGGGTCTCCTGCACGGCAACGCTGTCGGCGCCCACTCGCGAAGCCGCCTTCGGCGAGGCGGCCAAGGCGGCGGGCGTGCCGGAACCGCTGCTGAAGGCCGTGGCGTACATGCTGTCCCGCTGGGACGACCACCAGGGCAAGCCGAGCTCCGACGGCGGCTACGGCGTGTTCGACCTGAGCGACCGAGCACCCGTGGCCTGGGACGGCGCGGACAAGGGCCGCGCGGCCGAGTCGAAAAGCCAGATCGCGGCGGCGGCCGAGCTGACCGGTCTGACGGCCGACGCGCTGCGCCGGGAGCCGAACGCCGGCATCTGCGGCGGCGCGGCGCTGCTGGCGTCCTACCACGACGACGGCGACGACCTGGCCTCCTGGCGGGACGCGGTGGCGCGGTTCGGGGCGAAGAACGACTTCGTCCGGCAGGTCTACCAGACCCTCCGCACCGGCGAGAGCCGCGTCACCGCGGACGGCCAGCGGGTCACCCTCGCCGCCGACGACTCGGTCGCCCTGCCTGCCGCGCGGCTCGCCGCCGATGCCGGCGTCGACTGCCCGTCCGGCCTCGACTGTGAGTGGCTGGAGGCACCGTACGCCAAGGGCTCCGCCAGCGAGCCGGACAACACGACCGACTACGGCAACCACGACATCGCCGACAGGACCGGGCCGGGCGGGCCCAAGCTCGACTACATCGTCATCCACGACACCGAGGGCTACTACGGCCCCTCGGTGCGGTTGGCCCAGGACCCGACATACCTCGCTTGGAACTACACCATCCGGTCCTCCGACGGCCACATCGCCCAGCACCTCGACGCCAAGGACGTCGGCTGGCACGCCGGCAACTGGTACGTCAACATGCACGCCATCGGCATCGAACACGAAGGCTTCGCCGGCACCGCCAACTGGTTCACCGAGTCGATGTACCAGACGTCGGCCACGCTGGTGAAACACCTCGCACAGAAGTACGGCATCCCCCTCGACCGGGCGCACGTCATCGGCCACGACCAGGTGCCCGGAACCGTCCTCGGCGCCACCAAGAGCATGCACTGGGACCCGGGCCCCTACTGGGACTGGGACCACTACTTCGACCTGCTCGGCGCCCCCGTCGGCGGCGGCCGGGACGCGACGGCCGACGTCGCCCCCGGCGACGTCGTGGAGGTCCGTACCGGCTACCAGGACAACCCGCAGCCACTGACCGGCTGCGCCGCCGCCTCCCCGCCCTCCCCCGACTGCGTCCCCGGAGCGGGCACCAACTTCCTGCCCCTCTACCAGTCACCCTCCGAGACCGCGCCGCTCGCCGCCGACCCCGGCTGGAAACCCGGTGCCACCGCGGGCACGACATACGTCAGCGACATCAGCGCCCGCGTCGTGTCCGGCCACAAGCTCGTCGTCGCCCAGGTGCAGGGCGACTGGCTCGGCGTGTGGTGGGCCGGCTCCCTCGCCTGGCTGCACAACCCCGCCGACCATCCCGTCGTGGTCCGCACACAGGCGAAGACGGTCACCGTGAAGGCCGGGGCGACCACCCCCGCCGCCGTCTACGGCCGCGCCTACCCCGAGGCGACCGCCTACACCGGCACCGGCATTCCGGTCCAGGCCCTGTCGCCGCTGGAATACAAGATCCCGGTCGGCCAGGCCTACGCCGTGAGCGACGACGACATCGTCACCGACTACTACCGGGCGGTGTCGTTCGACGGATCGGCGCCGGGCGACCGCACCGACCTCAAGGGACAGGACCGCTACTACCAACTCTGGTACGCCCACCGCCAGGTCTTCGTCCGCGCCGCCGAAGCAGACCTCCACGACGCGCAGCGGTCGCCGGTGGTCAACACCACGCTGCCGGTGATCGGCGGGTCCGCCAAGGTCGGCGATGAGCTCACCGCCTCCCCCGGCACCTGGTCGCGGCAGGTGGCGGGCTTCACCTACCAGTGGTACGTGGACGGCACGGCGGTCTCCGGGGCCACCAAGGCCACATATCGGCCGGGCGTCGCGGACCTCGGCAAGAGCGTGCTCGTCGAGGTGACCGTCGACGACCCGTACTTCACGGCCACCTCGGCACGTTCGGCGGCGACCGCGCCGGTCGCGCCGGGAACGTTCACCTCGGCCGAGCCGCCCATCGTGAGCGGAACGCCGAAGGTCGGCCGCACGCTGAAGGCGTCCCCCGGCACGTGGACGCCGTCGCCCGAGAAGGTCACCTACCGGTGGCTGCGCGACGGCGTTCCGGTCAGGGGCGCCACGGGGCGGACCTATCACCTCACGGGCCACGACCGCGGCGCCCACGTCGCCGTACGGGTGACCGTGTCGGCGAAGGCCTATGCGAAGGCCACCGCCACCTCGGCGGCGACCCGGCCGGTGACCCCCTGACGGTGCGGCCTGCCGGGGAGGCCCTCCCTCCCCGGCAGGCCGTCAGGCCTGCCGCGGGTAGTCCGAGACGAGTCTCGCGGCGGCCTTCCTGGCCGGCTTCAGCGTGTCCTTCCAGCGGCTCGCGCGGCCGCCGATCCCCTGGACGACGGCGACGGCCGATCGGTGCCGGATCACCACGTGGTCGAAGTGCAAGAGCTCGGCATCCTGGTCGGGGGATACAAGGTGTCAGGCCACCTTGGCGGAGGGCGCGGTCCACGTGTTGCAGGCGGCGGGGTCGCCGGTCGCGAAGCCCTGCCCGGCCCAGTAGGTGACCGACTTCCTGCTTCCGGTGCTCTTGCCCGCCCAGTCACGCATGTAGAAGAGCAGGTCGTCCCAGTCCTCGCGACCACGGTGCAGGGACTTCCAGACGCTCGCGACGAAGGCGCTGGCGAGACAGATGTTCTGCAGGTAATACCGCCGGTTCTGCTCGTCGAACTCCGCCTTGCTGCCGTAGGGAAGCTTGTTCACGGCGCGGGCGATGCCGCCAAGGTTCTGCACGTGCTCGCCGTGGAGCGAGGCCATCAGGAAGAACAGGAAAAGGTCGTCGGTCTCCTCCAGGAGGTCCTTGGCCAGGACGATCTCAATCGTGCGGGAGGCTTTGCAGTAGTAGGAGCCCCAGTCCTTCCACTTCGCTCCGCAGAATCTCGCCGGCGCCTTGGTGGCGTACACGACCTTGGGCGTCGACCACTTCAGGCCCGCCGCCTTCAATTCCCCGGCCCAGGTCCGGTTGAGGCAGGCGAGGACGCCATTGAGGTAGCTTCTCGCCGATTTCGGGTCGAGCTTCTTGATGGGCTTTTCCCGGCACGCTGTGGTGGGCAGCGCTCCGGCCTTGTACAGGGCGTTCTCGGTGAGGGTCTTGTCCTTGACGGGGCGGGCCGCGGCGGAGCCGGCCGGGACAACCGCCACCGCCGTTGCGGCCGCAAGCGCGATCATGCTCTGTTTCACGGGCGACGAGGCTATAGGCACCGCGCAGCCAGGCGTAGACCAGTTCACCGCAATTTGTCCGAGTCGAGACATAAGCGGCGAATATTGCGAGGACCGTTCACTCTCGCACAATTCGCCGCTCCCCCAAGAATGCGTGGCCCGGGCGCCTACCGCCGCACCGTCGTTGCCGGCGCCGAGTGCAGCGGTGTTCACCCTCACGCTGCCCCCGAACCTGGCCCGGGACTCGGAGCACGTCGTCAAGAACCACCGGGTTGAAGAGAGCTTCCACCGGAGGGAAGGAAACCACCACAGCCCACGTCAGCCACCCTTGGCGCGTACGCGATTACTCCATGTAACCTCCTGGCCATGACAAGGATCGATCGCGGAACGCTCCTGGAGCTGGTCCGCAACCGTCCCCTGCTCGCAGCAGAGCTCCTCGGGGACGCCCTGGCCGCTGACGGTGAAGAGCCGGGCGACGGGGAAACGCATCGACGGCGCTTCCCCCGGCTGGAACTGACGAGCACGGACGAGCCCGCCCTCGCCGCCCGCTACCGCGAGATCATGACCGACGCGCGCAGGGCCCGTGCGCATCAGGGGAAAACCGTGTTCGCGGGGTTGATCGCTTTCCTGCGGGCCCGTATCGCCGAGGATTTGAACCGGGCGTACAAGGCCGCGGACGCCGGGGAGCGCAACTCGCACAAAGCGGAGCGAGACCTGGGCGCGAAGCGGGACCGCGTGGATTTCCTGGAGTCCGTGCTCGTCAACGAGCTCTACCTGGCGCTCGAGGAGCATGCGCAGGCGGAGCACCTGCTGAAGCTGGAGGCTTCCGCGTACAACTGGCACACCGACTACCAGGACGACTGGCAGCCCTGAGCGACCAGCCCACCACGCGGAAGCGACCGCAGTAGGCCGAAAGAATCATGCGGAGCAGGCACCGGGCAGTCCGGGGAGTCATGGGGACGTAGGGCGTCGGGGCGTGCGCCAACCAACGGAGACGAAGGCCAGGATGTCGCCTGCCGCATCCCGGAACCAGCAGGTAAGGGCCGGAGACGGCTTGCCCTGCTCGACCACCCCCGCGGGCTTGCCGCTACCCGAGGTGATCGTGGGCAGCTCGCACCCCGGGAGCGGTCGACTCGGCGACGACCGCGGACGCTGTCGACGCCTTATCGGCGGAGGCAGCGAAGCAGTCTGAGCAGACCGAACGCGATGATGTCCTCCCGGATCGAGCCGTCCCAGACAAGGTGCTCGACCTGGTCGATGGGGAAGATCGCGGGCTCGATGTATTCGGCGGGATCGCTGTACCGCGAGGCGTCGGCCGACGTTCTCGGGCCCCGAGCCACGACGTGATAGACGGTGTGCAACGCCTTGAGCATCGGTGTCGACTCGTGGAAGACCTCGAAAGAGTCGGCCACGATGCCCAGTTCCTCAAGCAGCTCGCGCTGAGCGGCGACCAGAGGATCCTCGCCCTCCTCGATCCCACCGGCCACGGTTCGCAGGACGAGCTCACTGCCCATGCCGAGGCGCTTCTCCCTGATGAGCCATATGTTCTCGTCGTCGACCGGATAGACCCTGACCACGTCGTCACAGGCCGCGAATTCGGCGAGCACCTGCTGTCCGCCGGGATCCCGCGTCGCTTGGGTCGCTATGTCGAAGACCTTCCCGTGGTAAGCGACCTGGAAAGAATCACGTTTCGCTGCGGGCATCCGGTCCACTCGCATGGCCACCATCCATCACGTCATGTCAGTAGTTCGCGGCTCGTTGCCACATCTTTTCGAACTGATTGGTGAAGTACCCATACCATACTGGGGAGGTGGCCGGCCTGAGCTCCAGGTGGGGTCGAGCATTCGAAGAGTTTTCATACGTGTAGAACTCCACGAAAGTGCGCGCGTCGGGAAGGCCCTGATCGACCACGGCAAGGCTCACGGCCGGAACATGATCGAGCAACCGGATTTGCATCTGAGTCGCGTAACGATCGCGCAGGGAGGCGAATCTGTCGAGGCTCTGACGAACATCGCGATCGTACTCGGCCGGGTCGGAGTGGTTCAAAATATTCAACGCCGCGACGGCGCTGGACTTGGATCCCGGCTCGATCAACAAGACTCTGCAGCTGCCGCCCGCTTCGAGGATGCGTTCGAGGTCCCCCAGGTTCTCCAGGGAGAAGGCGCGCAGCGACATACCGCTGAGCGACAGCCGCCGGCCGCCGCGCAAGGTCAGCGGCCATCCCGGCATCGCCTCGCGGCGTTTCAGCACGCCGTCGACCTCCGGAAAGATCATCGACTGAAGCGCCTGTACGGATTTTTCGACCTCTGCCGTTCTTTTCCCATTCGCCATACTCTGTCGCCGCAAGGTGAACAGCGCTATTCCCGCCGCCAGCATGAACCCGGAGACCGCTCCGCTGACCAACTCCAGAACATGCCGGATGTCCTGCAGAGGGTCCTTCGAGTCCCACAGGCCCGCGGATACGCCGGCTAATATCGCGACGGGCAGAAGCAAGCCGGTGACGGTGAGAAGCGCGGCGACCGCCTCAAGCCAATCGCGCCAGTGGATCGTTCTCATGGCGATCTCCAGTATGGACTGCACGGCCCCGCGCTTACCATAGGTGATGCACCCCGACGCGACGCGGCAATCGTGCCGATACCCATCTTCCGGACGGTCCTCATCGCCGTCCGGGAATGCCCGACCGGCGTCGACCGTACTCCCGCCGAAGGTGTCAGCATGAGAACCGACATATTCACGACTCTGTCGAATCGAAATGAGACTTGGCCGGCTCCCGCCGATCTTCTTGCGGCAGGATGCACAGGCGTCCGGATCATCGCGAAGGGGAACATCCTCCCGCTCCTTGACCGCGGCGAACTCACCCCCTGGATTCATGCCGCGAGAGACGGGGGCCTCCGGGTGCTGCTCGACCTTCCGGGCGACAAGCCTCTGGTCAGGCGGCTGACGGGAGCCCTCCACCTGGTCGCCGGTGACGAGGTCGTCCTCGCCGACAGCACCGAGAACGCGCCGCGAAGGAAGCCGGGATCGCGGGTCATGGAGATCGACCACGGTCGGCGGCTGCTCGACGCCGTGGCCGTCGGGGACGAGATCGTCGTCGCCGACGGGGCCTACGTGTTCGTCGTCAACGCTGTGAACTCAGCGGAAGTGACGACGCGATGCGTGGCGTCCTCGCCCATGACGCTCTCGGCCAGAAGCGTCGGACGGCGGAGCACGGCCTTGAGCATCTCCTGCCCGACCGCACCGGAACTCGAGCTCGCCGCTCGCCTCGGCCCAGTGCTCGCGGACGCTGTCGTCGTGTCCTTCTGCGAGCAGGCGTCCCAGATAACCCGCATACGCGAGAGCGCGGCCGGCGTCACGGTGTTCGCCAAGATCGAGTCGGCCCGCGGCTACGCCGAGGCGGAGCGCATAGCCGAAGCCGCTGACGGCGTGCTCGTCGGCAGACACGATCTCGGTGTGGAGCTTGACCCCTCCGCCGTATGTGAGGTCGTCAGGAACACGGTGGAGCTGTGCCGGCGTGTCGGGCGGCCCGTCGTCGTCGGGTCGAGGATCCTCGAGAGCCTGTGCGACCGGTCCACGCCGTCCGCGACGGATCTCGCCGACGTACGACGGCTTCTGCGCCTGGGAGTGGACGGGCTCCTGGTGGCCGGCTCGATCTCAGTGCTCGACCCCCTGCGCGCCGTCCGCGTCCTGCGAGACCTGTGCGGGTGACCCGCGCGAATGGTACGGATCGGGCTCTGGCCCGGCGGAAAGCAGCGCGCGAAGGACCGCGTGACCGTCCAGGGCCCGGCTTCCGGCGAACACGAAGGCCGATGTCCGCCCGGCCAGACGCACCAGATTCGCCAGCCGCCGCTCTGTTTGCGCCAGGGTGAAGATTTCGCTGCTCCCGTCGAGCAGTTGTTCGTTCGCCTGGTAATACGCCGAGTATTCACCGGTGCGGATCCACTGAGCATCCTCTGACCTCAACCGCCGGAAGTGGGGAGCCGCCGGGCTCTCCGCTCGCAGGACCACAAGTGTGTCGATCACGGCTTCTCCTCCGTCATCGGAGGCGTAGGCGGAAGCGAACAGGCGGTCGGCGTCGTAGAGAGCCCGGGCACCGTCGGCCGGGTCGGGATACGACGGCTCCGGCGCCGACCCGGACCGGGAGTACATGGCGGCGGTCTCGTGCTTGAGCAGTACGCGTCGCTCCGGAAAGAAGTACGCCCTGCCGGTGTCGGCGCAGGCCACGAACCAGTCCTCGGCGAGGACGGTCACCTCGTACTCCGGGTCCGCGAGGAAGCGGGCGATGATGTGGGATTTCCCGGCACCCGACGCGCCGAGGAGCGCCACGGTTCCGGTCCGGCTCGGGGCCTCGGCCGCGTTCCTGCGCCTGAGCCGGAGCAACGCTCCGTGCATGCCCTCGAACCGGTCCGGCAGGGAGATCGCCATCGCGGACCGCATGGCGAGATCAGCTTCGATCATGGTCGTGCAGTCGAAGGCGACGACCTCGCGGGCACGGGTGTTGAGAGCACGCCGCACCCCGTCCTCGACAGCCAGGTTGTATCTCTCCGGAGAGCCGCTCAGCAACACGACCGAGACCGTGGCGGCAAGGGGCAGGCTCGCGACGGCGGCGTGTGCGAGCATTCGAGCCCCCATGCAGCCGGCGAGCGCGGGATCCTCGATCCAGATCCTCACTTCGAGGTTCTTGTCTCCGAGGGGAAGCATCGCCGTCAGCACGTGCGGTGCCAGTTCCGAACGACGACCGGCGCCAAGGGTCACTCGGACAGCGGGTTTCATCGTGACCGTCCCTCGGGATCCCGTAGATCAGCCGACCGTAACATTCGCCCGGTCAAGCGTGCCCGGTTCGGGCGACGAAGGCGCCTCGCCGGCAGCAGGATGGCGCGGCGGCCATCGGCCGCCGCGCCATGGGTGCGGTGTTTCCTGGTGGGGTGTTTCGGGTGCGGCGTTTCTGCCGCCGGGGTCAGCTCGCGCTACAGGAGACCGTGGGCCAGGTCCAGTTGCCGTTGTGCTGGATTGTCACCCCGAAGTTGTTGCCGCTGCCGTTGGGCTTGGCGGTCAGCACCTGGGAGCTCGGGTAGCTGGCGCTGATGTTCCACGTGGCGATGACCTTCGCCGGGGACGGCACGTTCATCGTCACGGTCCAGTTGTTCGAGCCGCTGACCGACACGTTGAGGTTGTACCGGTCGCTCCACGACTGACCGGCGGACAGCGTCGCGGTGCAGCCACCGCCGCCGGACGGCGGGTTGCTCGGAGAGGTGGTGGGGTCGCCGGTGGAGGTGGAGCCGCCGATGGTGATGTTGGAGTTGCCGCTGCTCTGGTAGCCCTCGGTGGCGAGGATCTGGTAGTCGTGGCTGCCGAGGTTCATCCCGTAGCGGGCCCAGGCGTCGAAGTGGTTGCCGACGGTGATGGTGCCGCCGGTCCGCTTCTGCTGCCGGACGCTCCAGTACTGGTTGAAGGTCTGGTTGCCGTCGATGGAGGGGGCGTTGTAGCGGGTGGTCTCATAGATGTCGTAGGTGCCGCCGTCGGTGGTGACGGTGCCCTTGTAGGTCCCGGTCGGCCGGTAGGTGCCCCAGTTGTCGACGATGTAGTACTCCACCAGCGGGCTCCGCGTCCAGCCGTACAGCGACAGGTAGGCGTTGCCGGAGGGGTTGAAGCTACCGGAGTAGGTCACGGTCCTGCGCCCGCCGGGCTTCCAGCCCTTGCCGGCGACGAAGTTGCCGGTGTTGCGCCAGGAGGTGCTGTAGTTGCCGCCGGACCCCAGATCCATGGAGACCGTGCCCTGGCTGTCGGTCCAGAACGAGAAGAAGTATCCGTTGTTGGTGCCGGTCTGGTTCGTCGTGACGGCCGCGTGGGCGACGCCGGGCAGCAGCGCCACGGCCGCGGCCAGCGCCACGGCGCAGGCCCGGACGACGAGCAGCCTGAGGCCGCCGCGTCTGCGGCCTGACCAGTGAACGGGAGCGTCGATCATGCGCGCTTCCTCCTCGTGAAGGCTGACGGGGGCACGACGACCAGGCGGAGCCGTAAAGTGGGCGGGTCGCGGCCACCGCACGTCGGTGCCGTACGCTCCGAAAACTATCGGAGCTTTGGCGAAAGTATCGGACCATGCTCGCGCCATTGTCAACGATTCCCGTGATGCCGCCGAGATCCAAGGATGGGATAGATCGGCATTATCCCTGGCCAGAGGCCACTGTCCGACCGTTGCGGATTTCTGTGGACAGAGTCAGAACGCAGGTCAGAGCCTTGAAACTTTCAGATCTCCCGGCTGTGCCCCCGGCCAGCCGTGCCGCACCGTAGCGTCCACAGTCAGGCGGAGCGTCGCGTGAGGCCCTCCAGCACGGCCACCGCCTCGGCGGCACGTGCGTACGGCACGAAGAGATGGTCGTGGTGGAAACCGGCGACGACGTTGCAACTCAGGCCGGCGTCCGCGAGCTCCCGCGCGACGGCGGCGGTCAGGCCGACCGCCTCCAGCGCCGAGTGGACGCGCAGCGTGATCCAGCCCGCGACGTACTCGTACGCCAGCCCCGCGGCGTCGGCCTCCTGCTGCGGCAGGACCAGTGCCAGGCCCTCCTCCTCCTCGGCGACCGTGACGACGGGACCGACGCCGGGAGGGATTGCGCCGTCGACGGTGGTGAACACATAACGGCCCGGGTTGAGCCGCGGGCGCATGGCGCTCAGCAGAACGCGCAGGTCGGTCTCGCCAGTCACACCCAGCACCGTACAAGTGACCCGCACACCGGCCGTTGAAGACCGCGGCGACCATGGCCGAGCTCGACGGCGGCCGGTGGCCGGGATCAGGGCGGAAACGCATCGCGATCACCGGCGGGATCGCCGCCCACCCGGCGAGTACGGTGAACGCCGTCCAGGTCGGCATGATGTCCGGGACCTGCTCGATCAGCTGGAGCGCCGGGTACGCCGGAAGGAACCGGTTGATCCGCTCGCCCCATGGCAGCGTGCGGGCGACGAACGGAAGCACGAGGACGATCGCCACCAGTGCCGCGGTCGCCACGGCCCCGTTGCGCAGCACCGTGCCGAGCGCCGGCCCGAGCAGCGGGCTCACCACGATCATGAGCGTGCCCCCGGCCATCACCGTCCAGGCTCCGGAAGGCAGCAGCGACGGGTGGAACTCCGTCGCGGGCGGGTGGCCTGGACATCACCGAACGCGAGCGTGAGGTTCTCGTCCTGGTGGCGCGGGGGCTGTCGAACGCGGAGATCGCCCAGAGCCTGTACGTCAGCCTCAGCACGGTGAAAACGCACGTCAGCAACCTGCTGACCAAACTCGGTGCGCGCACCCGCGTCCACCTGGTCATCGCCGCCTACGAGGCTCACCTCGTCTGAGGACGTCCCTTCGCTCGCCGGGGAGCGCGGGCTGAACACTCGGAGATCACTGGTGGAATGTCACCATGAACAGAGTGCTGATCGCCGGCATCTCCGGGGCGGGTAAGACGACGATGGCCAGGGCCCTGGAGCGGCGGCTCGGGCTCCCCCGTCACGAGCTCGACGCGTTGCACCACGGGCCGGGCTGGACGAAGCGGCCGGAGTTCGAGTCCGACGTCGACGGCTTCTCGTCCGCGCCTCGCTGGGTGACGGAGGACCAGTACCACTCCTTCCTGGACGACCTGCTGTGGGAACGCGCCGACACCGTCGTCTGGCTCGACCTCCCGCGTCGCACCGTGATGCACCGGGTCGTACGCCGCTCGCTCGCCCACGCCGTGTCGAGGAAGGAGTTGTGGAACGGCAACAGGGAGAGCGTGCGGGACTGGGTCGATCCCGGGCACCCCATCCGCTGGGCATGGTCACAGCACGAGCGGAAGCGGACGACCACGCTGGAGCTCATCGGCAGGCATCCGCATCTCACCGTCGTACGGCTGCGCACGGCAGGACAGGCCCGCCGCTGGCTCGCCACGGTGGGCGCCCCCGGCGCGGCCGGGCGACCGTGATCCCAAATGTTATCTATAACTATTTGGCCTGCCATTCAGGTCGGGGACGACAGGATGAGACGCCCGCAGGTGGCGGGTACGGCGGGCGTCTGCCGTCACTGTGGGGGATTCCGGCACGCCCGTCAAGACCGCAAAAGGTCGAACTGCGGCGCGTGGGGCATCGGTCGTGAAACTTTCACGACTTTCCGTTCAAACCCCGCGCGACCGGCCGGATCCGGGCGTCGCGACAGCGGGGCGAGTATCGCGAGATATCCGGTGACCTGGAGTAATACGGCGCCGATCAGCCCGAACAGGTCGCAGCGTCCCGTCCGGGAAGTCAACCCCGGACGAGGGCCGGACGGCGCACGCGAACGCCCTCTCCGCAAATTCGGGCCTTGACGGAGACGGGTCAGACGCCAAAACTGAGCGCACCGATCCCCGTGCACGACTGTGAAACGGCGGGCTCACAGCTGCAATTGTTAGCGCTAACACTTCACTGATCCCAGACACCCCCCACCAGGAAGGCACGAAAGCCATCATGATTTTCCGATTAGGGCATTTGAAGAGGGCGGCGCTGTCCGCGGGCGCGGCGATCACACTCGCCGCCGGCCTGCTGGCCGGCCTCTCCGCACCGTCGGAGGCCGCCGCGCAGGGGCCGTGTGACATCTATGCCGCCGGTGGCACGCCGTGCGTGGCGGCGCACAGCACGACCCGCGCCCTGTACGGCAACTACAACGGCTCGCTCTACCAGGTGCGCCGCTCCTCGGACAACGCCACCCGCGACATCGGCGTGCTGAGCGCGGGCGGGGTCGCCAACGCCGCCGCGCAGGACTCCTTCTGCGCCGGCACCACCTGCCTCATCACGATCATCTACGACCAGTCCGGCCGGAACAACCGCCTCACCCAGGCGCCTCCCGGCGGGTTCTCCGGCCCGGCCGCGGGCGGCTACGACAACCTCGCGGTCGCGACCGCGGCGCCGATCACGGTCGGCGGGCAGAAGGCCTACGGCGTCTACGTGGCCCCCGGCACCGGCTACCGCAACAACAACACCAACGGCGTCGCCACGGGCGACCAGCCGGAGGGCATGTACGCCATCTTCGACGGCACCCACTACAACGGCGGCTGCTGCTTCGACTACGGCAACGCCGAGACCAACAGCCGCGACAACGGCAACGGCACGATGGAGGCCATCTACTTCGGCAACATCAAGGTCTGGGGCTACGGCGCAGGCAACGGCCCCTGGATCATGGCCGACCTGGAGAACGGCCTGTTCTCCGGCGTGAACCAGCACTACAACGCGGGCGACCCGAGCATCAGCCACCGGTTCCTGACCGCCATCATCAAGGGTGAGCCCAACCACTGGGCCATCCGCGGCGGCAACGCCCAGTCGGGCAGCCTGTCGACCTTCTACAACGGGGTGCGTCCCAACGTCGCCGGCTACAACCCCATGAAGAAGGAAGGCGCCATCATCCTCGGCATCGGCGGCGACAACAGCGTCGGCGCCAGGGGCACCTTCTATGAAGGCGTCATGACCTCCGGCTACCCGTCGGACGCCACCGAGAACGCCGTGCAGGCCAACATCGTCGCCGCGGGATACTCGACGTCGGGCGGCAGCAACCCCGGCGGATCGCTCACCCCCGGTTCGTCGATCTCGCTGCGCGCGACCACGCCCGGCTACACCGACCGCTACATCCGGCACCAGAACGACAACGCCATCACGTCGGTGATCACCTCCTCCAGCTCCTCGCTGGACAAGAGCGACGCCACCTGGATCGTGCGCAGCGGCCTGGCCAGCGGCTCGTGCGTGTCGTTCGAGTCGAGGAACTACCCCGGCGACTTCCTGCGGCACCGCAACTACCAGCTCTACCGGCAGTCGAACGACGGCAGCTCGCTGTTCGCCTCCGACGCCACCTTCTGCCCCCAGACGGGGAAGAACGGTCAGGGCACGTCGTTCGCCTCCTACAACTTCCCGACCCGGTTCATCCGCCACTACAACAACACCGTCTACATCGCCAGCAACGGCGGCTCGAACTCCTTCGACAACGCCACCGCATGGAACGACGACGTGAGCTGGGTCGTCTCCCAGCCCTGGGCGTAAGCCCTCCGGCATGAGCGGAGCCGCCCCCGGCCGACGGGGGCGGCTTCCGTCTTTTGCCGTCATCCACGGCACCGAGGGCTACTACGACCCCTCGTGCGGCTCGGTCCAGGCCCCACCTATGGCGACCCCGGCCGGTTACCCGCCGGAGAGGCCGGCACCACGTACGTGAGCGGCGCGGCCGGACGTCATCCGGGCTGCCCGCGCACCTCGGTAAGGCCTCCGTCCGCCGTCCGCAGCGCCCGTACGCCGACGACGACGAGCGTGATCCCGCTCGCCACGAGCACGGCCAGTTGCAGGGTCGCGGCGAGGCGGGTCGCGTCGGCCACGCCCAGGGGCCATGTGGTCGCCCGTGCGAGCGCGACAGGCACGGTGAGGATCGCCGCCGCCAGTGCCACGGGCGCGACGGGCCGCCCCGGCGTGCGGCGCCGGATCGCGCACCACACCGCGACCGCCAGCAGCGCCACGCACGCGAGGCCCGTCGTGTCGACCCACATCCAGACCGGTATGAGGAGCCGCTCCGAGATCGTCCCCGCCCGCGTCGCCGCCCCGAGCACACCGACGACCAGGGAGAGCAGGAGGCCCACGGCGATCGGGAGCACGAGCAGGAGCAGGGCCCGCCGCGCGGGCAGGCGGGGCGGCGGGGCGTCGCGGTGGAACCCGATCGCCAGCGCCAGCACCGTGACCACGGCCGGAAGGGCCGAGCAGGCCCAGCGCACCGCGCTCTCCCACCCGAGGGTGAACGGCGGCACCAGCGCGTACGGAACGACCAGGGCAGCGATCGCCGCCGCCTTGGCCGTGCGGGCGCGGCCTCGGACGAGCGCGCCCAGGGCGGCCACCCACAGCAGGGGCGTCAGGTCCGCCAGCACGAGCCGCATCCGATCGGGCGACCCGGGATCGCCGATGCCCATGACGCCGTCAGGCAGAGCATCCACGGGGATGCCGTACGTCAGCACCGCCTGCCCGGCGTACAGGCCGGCGATCACCGTCCAGAAGACGAGGCCGAGCAGGGCGGCCCGGCGAACCGCCTCACCCCACAGGTAGGACCCGGGCGGCGATCCCGGACCGCCCAGCCGCAGCCGCAGCGCGAGCGCGGCCACACTGGCGATCTCCAGGAAACGCGGACGCTGGTCGTCGTTTCCAATCCGCCCGGGCTGGGCGCCTTCCATGAAGGCCGAGACCATCTCCTCCTCGCGCTCGGCCCGGTAGGACGCAGGCAGCAGCCGCAGCCACCGCCGGTAGCGCTCCTCGAGCACGCTACGTCCACCGCTTCGCTCGCTGCGTCCACCGCTTCGCTCGCTCATGCCAGCCCTCCCGCCTGCCTGAGCCGCAGCCGATCGACGGCGCGGCGCGCGTTGTCGGCCAGCCGTACGGCCTCCTCTTCCAGCGCCCGCGCCCCCTCGTCGGTCAGCCGGTAATAGCGGCGCAGCCGTCCCTGCCGCACCTCCTCGCGGTCCGCCTCCACGAACCCGTCGGCCGCGAGCCGGTCGAGCACGCCGTACAGGGTGCCGATCTTGAGTTGAACGCGCCCTTCGGAGAGCCGCTCGACCTCCTGCGCGATGCCGTAGCCGTGCCGCGGCTCGTCGACGAGTGCGGTGAGAACGAGGAACGCCGGTTCCGTCATCGCCCGTGCTGTCACGCTCCCAGCATATATCGGCAGACATGATATTCAAGCGTGCCGCACATCATCGCGAGATCCATCAACGATTTGCCTAAATGTGTTAGGCAAATCCATAATCGGTTCAGGTGAAGCAGGGAGAGGGTTATGGCGCGGGCGGGGCTGACCACGGAACGCCTGATCAGGGCGGGGGCGGAGCTGGCCGACGAGGTCGGCTTCGACCAGGTGACGATCTCGGCGCTGGCCCGGCGGTTCGGCGTCAAGGTCGCGAGTCTCTACTCCCACTTGAAGAGCTCCCAGGACCTGAAGACCGGGATCGCCCTGTTCGCGCTGGAGGAACTCGCCGACCGGGTCGCGGACGCGCTGGCCGGGCGCGCGGGCAAGGACGCCCTGGCCGCCTTCGCGGACGCCTACCGCGGCTACGCCCGGGAGCATCCCGGCCGCTACGACGCCGCCCGGCTCAGGCTCGACCCCGAGACGGCGGCCGCCAGCGCCGGCGTCAGGCATTCGCAGATGACGCGGGCCATCCTGCGCGGCTACGACATCACGGAGCCGGACCAGACACACGCGGTCCGGATGCTGGGCAGCGTCTTCCACGGTTACGTCAGCCTGGAGATGAGCGGAGGCTTCAGCCACACCGCCGTCGACCCGGAGGAATCCTGGTCCTGGATCGTGGACTCCCTCGACACCCTGCTGCGCGACCGGACCACGCCCTGACCACCAGGGGCTGCACCGGCGCGGTGGAACACTCCGGCAATCCCGATCAACAGGTTGAGACGATGAGCATCGAGCACGACTGGATCACCACCCCCGTCACCCCGGACATCCTGCGCGGCGTCCTCGACGTGGAACGCACCGCGCACGGGCTGCTGCCGCATCGGCTGCCCGCCTGGGCTCGCCGGCAGATCCCCGACGGGCAACTGGCCATGGCCGAGGCCCAGCCGTCCGGCGTACGCCTGGCGTTCCGGACCCGGGCCACCACCATCGAACTGGACACGCTGCCCACCAAGAGGGCCTACCGGGGTCTTCCTGCCCCGGCGGACGGCGTATACGACCTGCTCGTCGACGGCCGCCTCACGGCCCAGGCCACTGTGACCGGCGGCAACGTCCGCGTGATCGACATGGCCACGCAGTCCGCCGAGCTGCGCGAAGGAGCTCCCGGCACCGCCCGGTTCGCCGATCTTCCCGGGTATGACAAGAACGTCGAGATCTGGCTTCCTCATACGGAGGTCACCGAGCTGATCGCCCTGCGCACCGACGCCCCGATCGAGCCGGCGCCGGACAGCGGACTCAGGGTGTGGCTGCACCACGGCAGTTCCATCAGCCACGGCTCGAACGCCGCCCACCCGACCGCCATCTGGCCGGCCCTGGCCGCCGCCCTGGGCGGAGTGGAGCTGATCAATCTGGGGTTCGGCGGCAGTGCGCTGCTCGACCCGTTCACCGCCCGCGCGATGCGGGACACCCCCGCCGACCTGATCAGCGTCAAGATCGGCATCAACATCGTCAACGGCGACGTGATGCGCCTGCGCGCCTTCACCCCCGCGGTCCACGGCTTCCTCGACACCATCCGCGAGGGGCATCCGGCCACGCCGCTGCTGGTCGTGTCCGCCATCCTGTGCCCGGTCCAGGAGGACACCCCCGGCCCGCTCGCGCCCGACTTCGACGGCGGGACCGTGCGATTCAAGGCCACGGGCGACCCCGCCGAACGCGCCGCCGGGCGTCTGACGCTCAACGTCATCCGCGACGAACTCGCCCGGATCGTGCGACAGCGGGCGGTCGACGACCCGAACCTGCACTACCTCGACGGCCGCGACCTTTACGGCGAGGCGGACTACGCGGAACTGCCGCTGCCCGACGAGGTGCACCCCGACCCCGCGGGACATGGCCGCATCGGCGAGAACTTCGCCCGCCTCGTGTTCGGCGCCGGCGGCCCATTCGCCATCACGTCCGGCTGACCGAAATCCCGGCGGGAAATCGCGCCGCCCACAGCTCATCGTGTCAGTGGCTTCAACTGCTCGATATCCGGGCATCGGCGGTTTACCGAATCCCCACCGATTGGCGGCCGGCTCGCCGGCAACGTGATCGGCAGCGTCGCGCAGCTGACGAACCCGCCGTTCGCCGTCGGCTTCATCGGGTTCGCGGACCGACACCGCCCGATCGTGCCACCGGTTGAGAGCCTTGATGTGCCTGGTGGGAAATGTGCTGTTACGGTAGGCCGCGGTGTGCCGGGAAGTCTGGTCGGCGACGTCATCTCGTTGCCCGCACGGAGGTTCTCGGTGGTATTCAAGACGGCCTGCCGGCGCCGCGTCGAGGCGGGCCGCCGATGAGCGCTCTGCTGCCGGCGTTCGCGGGCGTCCTGCTGCTGGCGGTGCTGCTGTCCAGCCTGGCCAACCGTACGATCCTGTCCACCGCCGCGTTGTTCCTTGTCGCCGGGTTCCTCCTCGGTGACGGCGTGCTGGGCGTGATGCCCATCGCGCCGGACGACGAGATCGTCGGCACGCTGGCGGAGCTCGCGCTGTTCGCGGTGCTGTTCACCGATGGCATGCGGGTCGGCTGGGCCGAGTTGCGCGAGGCGTGGAAGCTGCCCGGCCGGGCGCTGGGCTGGGGGCTGCCGCTCACGCTGCTGGTGACCGCGGTCGGCGCGCACTACCTGGTCGGGCTGGGCTGGATCGAGTCGCTGCTGATCGGCGCGATCCTCTCACCCACCGACCCGGTGTTCGCCGCCGCGCTGGTCGGCAACGAGAAGGTGCCGCCCCGGCTGCGCCGGCTGCTGAACGTCGAGTCGGGCGTCAACGACGGGCTGGCGCTGCCGTTCGTGATGGTCTTCCTCGCCGTCGCGGCCGGATCGGACAACCTGCACCTGGGTGAGCTCGGCCTGGAGCTGGGCGTGGGCGTGCTCATCGGCGTGGCCGTTCCGTGGCTGGCGATCAGGCTGGAGCGCACCCGCTGGTTCTCCGCCTCCACCGCCTACGAGCCGTTGAACGCGCTGGCCATCGGCCTGCTGGTGCTGGCGCTGGGCAAGGCCACGCACGGCAACCTGTTCCTGGCCGCCTTCTGCGCCGGCATCACGGTGGCGACCTTCGGCGAGCGGCAGCGCGAGTCGTTCGAGCACTTCGGCGAGCTCATCGCCGAGCTGTTCAAGCTGGCCGCGCTGCTGGTGTTCGGCGCGCTGATCAGCCCGGCCCTGCTCGGTTCGGTCGGCTGGGCGGGCTGGGTCTTCGCGATCCTGGCGCTCATCGTGGCCCGGCCGGTCGCCATCTGGGTGTCCTTCCTCGGCTCGCGCCTGGGCGTGCGCGAGCAGGCCGCGGCGGCGTGGTTCGGGCCCAAGGGCTTCGCCTCGGTCGTCTACGGACTCATCGTGCTCGCCTCCGGCATCGCCGCCGCCCAGCAGGTCTTCCAGCTCGTCGCGGTCACCATCGTCGCCTCGATCCTGCTGCACTCCTCGACCGACATCCTGGTGGCCCGCTGGTTCGACGACGAACGCGAGGTCCCCGCCTGGTACGGCCGCCTGCGCGGACGCGTACGGGGCCGCGACGACGGAGAGAAGCCCACATGAGGCTGTTCTGGGCCATGGTGGCGCGTTTCCACCAGCCGGCGCAGGTCATCACGACAGTGTTCGGGGTGACGGTCCTCCTGGGGACCGCCCTGCTGTCCAGTCCGCTCGCCACGACCTCGGGGAAGCCCGCGGACTGGATCACCGCCCTGTTCACCGCGACGTCGGCGGTGTGCGTGAACGGGCTGACCGTCGTCGACACGGCCACGCACTGGTCGGCGTTCGGCGAGGTGGTCATCGCCGTCCTCATCCAGGTGGGCGGCCTCGGCATCATGACCCTGGCGACCGTCTTCACCCTGCTCGTCTCCCGCAGGCTGGGCCTGCGCGCCCGGTTGTCCGCGCAGGCCGAGACCAGGGTGCTCAACGGCAGCGACCTGCGGCGCGTGGTGGGCAAGGTCGTGCTCTTCAACCTGCTCTGCGAGGCCGTCGTGGGAACCGTTCTCACGCTCAGGTTCGTGCTCGGGTATGGCGAGCCCGTCGGGCGCGGCCTGTATCTGGGCCTGTTCCACGCGGTCTCGTCGTTCAACAACGCCGGTTTCGCGCTGTGGCCCGACAGCCTCGTCAGGTTCGCCGCCGATCCGTGGGTCTGCCTGACCGTCGCGACGGCGGTGATCGTGGGCGGGCTCGGCTACCCCGTGGTGTTCGAGCTGCGCCGTTCCTGGCGCCGCCCCGGCCGCTGGTCGCTGCTCACCCGTATCACGCTCACGGTCACCACCGTCCTGCTGGCGGGCGGCACTCTGGTCTTCCTCCTCACGGAGTGGACCAATCCCCGCACGCTCGGGCCGATGGACGGGGAAAGCAAGCTGCTCTCCGCGTTCTTCACCGCGGTCATGCCGCGCAGCGCCGGGTTCAACAGCCTCGACATCACGCAGATGCATCCCTCCAGCTGGCTCGTCACCGAGCTGCTGATGTTCGTCGGCGGCGGCAGCGCGGGCACCGCCGGCGGCATCAAGGTCACCACGCTGGGCCTGCTCACGTTCATCGTCTGGGCGGAGCTGCGCGGCGAGAGCCGGGTGAACATCGGCCACCGCCGCCTCACCGAGGCGGCGCAGCGACAGGCGGTCTCGCTGACCGCGCTGAGCGTGGCCCTGGTCGCGCTGTTCACCTACGTCCTGCTGGTGCTGACGCCGCACTCCCTGGACCGGGTGCTCTTCGAGGTCGTCTCCGCCTTCGGCACGACCGGACTGTCCGTCGGCGTCGTTTCCGCCGTCTCCCCCGCCGCGCAGGTGCTGCTCACGCTGCTGATGTTCGTCGGCCGGATCGGCCCGCTCACGCTGGGCTCCGCACTGGCGCTCAAGGAGCGCACCCGCCGCTATGAATTACCCGAGGAGGACGTCATCGTTGGCTGACATGAGAAACGACCCCGTGGCCGTGATCGGTCTGGGCCGCTTCGGCACCGCGCTCGCCCTGGAGCTGGTGCGGCGCGGCACCGAGGTGCTCGCCATCGACCACCGCCCCAAGGTCGTGCAGAGCCTCGCGGGCCAGATCACGCACATCGCCACCGCCGACGCCACCGACCCCGAGGCGTTGCGCCAGCTCGGCCTGCCGGACTTCTACCGCGCGGTGTGCGCCATCGGCAGCGACCTGGAGGCGAGCATCCTCACCTCGTCGCTGCTGGTGGAGATGGAGATCAACGACATCTGGGCCAAGGCCGTCAGCCAACAGCACGGCCGCATCCTCAGCCGGATCGGCGTCCAGCACGTGGTCTTTCCCGAGTACGACATGGGTGAGCGCGTGGCCCACCTGGTGAGCGGGCGGATGCTCGACTACATGGAGGTCGACGAGAACTTCGCCCTGGTCAAGACCCTTCCGCCCAAGGAGTACGTCGGAGTCCCCCTCGGCGAGTCGAGCCTGCGCCGCAAGTACGGGGTGACGGTGGTGGCGGTCAAGCGGCCGGGCGAGGAGTTCACCTACGCCACCGCCGAGACCGAACTCGGCTATGGCGACGTGATCATCGTGTCCGGCCGCACGGACCAGGTCGAGCGCTTCGCTGAGCTGCCGTGACGGCATGGAGGGAAGTCCGGATGTCCTGCTTTACCGGCCGCCGCGTCACGAATTCGAGTAACGTCACTACTCGTAGTGATCAAGTGGGGCCCGCCGCGACTTGACCGACCGGCCCGAAATGGTGCCATCCGTCGCGGACATCGGGGAGTGCCTTGTTCACTACGCGGGAAGGAGTAAAGCCATCAGGAAAGGAATCATGTGCTGACGTGGGGGCCGGCTATGGAGTCGCGATGAGTTCCCAGAGCATCCTGCGTGCGTTGCCGTTCATCGCGATTCTCCTGGTCATTGTCGTCGACCTGGTCAGTGGGCCCGGAGTCGGCTTCCTGCCGCTCCTCACCCTGGGCCCGACCTTCGCCTCGGTGGCGGGCGGCGTGCGCCGCACGGCCCTGGTGGGCCTGCTCGCCCTCGTCATCTGCATCCCCCTCGCCGTCTACGACGGTCTCCTCGGCAGGCCGCAGAACAACCTCACGATCGCGGCGATCATCGGCGTCACCGCCGCGAGCATGCTGGCCAGCAGGCTGCGGAACCGGCGGGAGCGCGAGCTGGCCAACGTCCGCCTGGTCGCCGAGGCGGCCCAGCGGGTGCTCCTGCGCCCGGTCCCCCGCCGCGCCGGCGACCTGCGGGTCGCGCTCTCCTACACCTCCGCCGCCGCGGAGGCCCAGATCGGCGGCGACCTCTACGAGGTGGTGACGACCCCGGAGGGCGTACGGATCCTCATCGGCGACGTGCAGGGCAAGGGTCTGGAGGCGGTCGAGACCGCGGCGTGGGTGCTCGGCGCCTTCCGCGAGGCCGCCTACGACCAGTCCGAACTTTCCGCAGTGGTCGAGCGCGTGGAGACCAGCCTGGCCCGGCACCTGAGCGGCGAGAAGTTCGTCACCGCCATACTCGCGGAGGTCCACGACGGGGAGATCTCCCTGCTCAACTGCGGCCACCCCGCCCCTCTCGTGCTGCTGCGCGACGGCGGCGTCCACTTCGCCGAGCCGCAGGAGGAGGCCCTCCCGCTCGGGCTCGGCGCGCTCGGCTCGCCGCGCCCGAAGCCGCACCGGGTGCCGTTCGGGGACGGCGACCAGATCCTCTTCTACACCGACGGCGTGGTCGAGGCGCGCGACCGGCAGGGCCGCTTCTACCCGCTCGCGGAGCGGGCGCATCTGCTGCGGGGCGCCGATCCGCAGATGGCCCTCGACGAACTGCGCGCCGACCTGCTGCGCCACGTCGGCGGCCCCTTCCCCGACGACGCCGCCATGCTCCTGCTGCGCCGTCATCCCGGATAAGCCCGGCACCCTGGCCGAGCGCGGCCCCTACTCGGGGTGCTCGCCCCTGGCGCGGTCGCGGAGCCTGCCCACCAGCGTGGCCGCGGCCTGGCCGACCTTGCGGGGCACGGCGTGCGCCGGGCTGGCCGCGAAGCTCGACTCGCCGAGCTGGGCCTTGACGATCGGCGCGCCGAGCTTCTCCGCGACCGCCTCGATCTCGTCCGCCGCGCCGCGGGCGCCCGCCCCGGCGAGGATGACCGGCCTGCTCCGCCCCGACAGCACCCGCGCGGCCGCGTCGAGGTCCTGCCGGCGCGGCACCCGGATCGGCGGCCGGTACGCGGTGGAGGTGTGGCCCTCGACATTGCGCCGGAAGCGGCTGCCCGAGTTCGCCGGGGCCGCCTGGTAGTCGATCGGGAACGTGAGGTGCGCCGGGCCGCGCTGGGTCAGCGCCGTGCGCACGGCGTAGTCGGTGACGTTGACGACGTGCGCCGGCCCCATGATGCGCTGGTTGTACAGCGCCACGTCGTCGAACATGTAGTCGGTGTTGACGTCCTGCAGGTAGCTGGTGCCGACGAGATCGTGGTAGGTCATGCCGCTGATCGCCAGGAGCGGCGCCTGGTCGGTCCGCGCGTCGAGCAGCCCGTTGAGCAGGTGGGCGGCGCCAGGCCCCGAGGTCGCGAAGCACACGCCGAGCCGCCCGGTGAACTTGGCGTAGCCGACGGCCGCCATCGCGGCCACCTCCTCGTGGCGGCAGTGGATGTAGCGCAGGTCCCCCCTGCGGTTGTGCAGGGCGTCCATGAAGCCGTTGATGCCGTCGCCCGGCAGCCCGAAGACGACGTCCACCCCCCACCGGATCAGCCGGTCGACGAGGACGTCCGCGGCGGTGAGCTCATCGCCCATGATGGGTCTCCCTCGATGAAAGGCGTACGCGCCGCCTGGCGGCGAGTGCCACCGCGACGGCGACGGCGGCTCCCGCGCCGCCCGCGACGAGCCCGCGCAGGCCCTCACGCCCGCCGGCTCCGCCACCGGCGGCGCTGTCGACGGCGCTGTCGACGGCGCTGTCGACGGTGTGGCCGGCGGGCCCGAGTTCGCCCTCGCGGATCGCGAGCGCGAGCACCTGGGCCAGGTGCAGGGGTCTGCGGCCGGTGCCGGCGGCGATCTGGCCCCGGCAGCTGAACCCGTCGGCGACGATCAGGGTGCCGGGGTCGGCGGCGCGCACCTTCGGGAGCAGCACCCGCTCCCCCGCCGCCATCGACACCGCGTAGTGCTCGCCGGCCTCGTAGCCGAAGCTGCCGGCCATGCCGCAGCATCCGGAGTCCGGGATCTCCACGTCCAGCCCCATGTCGCGCAGCAGCGCGCGCTCGGCCTCGAAACCCATCACCGCGTGGTGGTGACAGTGCACCTGGACGAGCGCCTCGCGCCGCAGCCGGGGCGGCGGCCAGCCCGGCGCGTGCCGCGTGAGGAACTCCGACAGCAGGTAGCTGCCGGCGTGCAGCCGCCGCGCGTCGAGGTCGTCGGGCAGCAGGTTGGTCAGCTCGTCGCGGAAGACGGCCAGGCAGCTCGGCTCCAGGCCGACCACCGGGATCCCGGCCTCGACGAGCGGGCCGACCGCGTCGAGCACCCGGCGCAGGTAGCGCCGTGCGAGCGTGAGCATCCCGTAGTCGTACAGCGGGCGGCCGCAGCACAGCGGGCCCTCGGGCACGATGACGTGGAACCCGGCGGCCTCCAGGACGTCAACGGCCGCGACCCCCACCTCCGGCTGGAAGTGCTCGGTGAAGGTGTCCGGCCACAGCAGGACGGGCGGCCCGCCCGGGTTGCGCGGCACGTGGCCGGCCATCACGCGGCGGAACGTGCGGGGCGCGAAGCGCGGCGTGTCACGCTCGGGCGCGATCCCGGCGGCCAGCTTCACCAGCCGGCCGAGCGCCGGCGCATGGGTGACGGCGTTGGCCAGGCGCGGGACGCGCGCGGCCAGCCGGGCCCACACGTCGATGAGCCCCAGCGCGTACGCCTGCCGGGGCCGCGGCCGGCCGGCGTAGTAGTGGTGGAGGAACTCGGCCTTGTAGGTGGCCATGTCCACCTGCACCGGGCAGTCGCTCCTGCATCCCTTGCAGGCCAGGCAGAGGTCGAGTGCCTCGCGTACGGCCTCGCTGCGCCAGCGGCCCTCGACGGGGCCCGCGCTCTCGGCCATCTCCTGCAGCAGCCGGGCCCGGCCCCGGGTGGAGTGCTTCTCCTCGCGGGTCACCATGAAGCTCGGGCACATCACCCCGCCGGACAGGTGGCGGCACTTGCCCACCCCGAAGCAGCGGTCGGCCGCCTCGGTGAAGCTGCCGCCGTCGAGCGGGTAGCCGAAGACGTGCTCCAGGTCCCGCGGGCGGTACGCCGGGCCCTCACGCAGGTGCGCGTCCAGCGGGTAGGGGTCGATGAGCTTGTGCGGGTTCATCCGGCCGTCGGGGTCCCAGACGCGCTTGAACTCCTCGAAGGCCCGCATCAGCTCGGGCGGGAACATGCGCGGCCACAGCTCGGCCCGCCCGTGCCCGTCCCCGTGCTCCCCCGACAGCGACCCGCCGTACGCGACGACGAGGTCGGCGGCCTCCTCCATGAACCGCCGGAAGGCCCGGACGCCGTCGAGGGTGCGCAGGTCGAAGTCGATGCGGCTGTGGACGCATCCCTGGCCCCAGTGGCCGTAGAAGACGGCGTCGTAGCCGTGCCGGTCGAGCAGGCGGAGGAAGTCGCGCAGGTAGGGCCCGAGGACGTCCGGGTGGACGGCGGCGTCCTCCCAGTTGGGCCAGCCGCCGTGGCCGCCGAGCCCGAGGGGCATGCGGGCCGTGCCGGCGGAGTGGCGCCGGATCTCCCACACCGCGGTCTCGTCGGCCGGGTCGTCGTAGAACGTGCAGCTCGGGCCGTGCGGGCGCGATCGTACGGCCCGGACCAGCCGCGCGGCCCGCGCGTCGGCCTCGCGCTGGGTCTCGCCGCCGAACTCCATGAGCAGCCACGCCCGGCCGGGCGGCAGCAGGTCCTCGCCGCCGAAGCGGAAGCCCTTGGCCTGGAGGTTGGTCACGACGTGGCGGCTGGTGAACTCCAGCCCGATGGCCCCGAACCGCAGCAGCCAGGGCACGTCGTCGCCGGAGGAGGGGATGTCGGGGTAGCCGAGCACGACGAGCGCGCGGCGGGGCGGCAGCCGCACCAGCCGGCAGGTCGCGTCGAGGGTCAGCGCCAGCGTGCCCTCCGAGCCCACCAGCGCCCGCGCGACGTGGAAGCCGTTCTCGGGAAGCAGCGCGTCGAGGTTGTAGCCGGACACCCGGCGGGGGATGTCGGGCAGGCCCCGGCGGATCGCGTCGGCGTAGGTGTCGCGGATGTGGCGCAGCCCGGCGTAGATCGCGCCGCGCCGTCCACCGGCCGCGATGACACACTCCAGCTCGTCCTCGCCGGTGGCGCCCACCCGCATGCGGGTGCCGTCGTAGGTGACGATCTCCAGTTCCTCGATGTTGTCGACGGTCTTGCCCGCCGTCAGCGAGTGGGTGCCGCAGGAGTTGTTGCCGACCATGCCGCCGATCGTCGCGTGGTCGTGGGTCGCGGGGTCCGGGCCGAAGGTCAGGCCGTACGGTGCGGCGGCGTCCCTGAGCCGGTCGCAGACGACGCCGGGCTGCACCCGCGCGGTATGCCGCATGGGGGTGAGCTCGGCGATGCGGTCCATATGGCGGGTGAAGTCGAACACCACGGCCCCGTTGACGGTCTGTCCGGTCAGCGAGGTGCCGCAGCCGCGGGCGAGCACGGGAGCGCCGAAGCGGCGGCACACCTCCAGCGCGGCCTCGACGTCGGCGGCGTCCCTCGGCGTCACCACGCCGACCGGCACCTGCCGGTAGACGGACGCGTCGTAGGCGTACATGGCCCGGTCGCCGCCGCCGAACCTGACCTCGCCCGCGATGGCCTCGCCCAGCCGGTCGCGCAGCTCCTCGGCGTACGGAGGCGGCGGCGGGTTCCTGTCCTCCGCCGCGCCCGGCCACGCGCGGGGCGGCGCCGACGGCTCCGGTCTCGGGAAGACACGGGTCATGTCCGCCTCCTCGCGGATCTCGCCGGCCGGACGCGTGTGGCCTGACGGCGGTCTGCCGCGGCGGCCTCTCGCGCGACCCTTCCCGCCGAGCGCGGGCAGGACCGCGGGAGCGGGTAAAAGCGCGGCGGGGATTCGCCCATGCGGGCCGTGCGATACGCGGGTCTGCTGCGCACAAAGCCGCCGTGACCTGCGGCGTCGTTTACGCGTTCGGGGGCCGGGAAGGGCTCGTCGGGCGAGCCGTTCGGATGCCGTGAGTCGTTCGATGCCGGAGTCGATCATGAACGTGCAGAGCAACGCGGTGAAGAGCGCGGGCGACAAACTGGCGTCGGCGATCGGCAGCGTCGCGGGCGCCGTGGCCGACCCGAAGGGCGGCGTGAAACAGCTGAAGTCCGCGGTGTCGTCCCCGAAGCCGCTCGCCGTCGCCGCCGGCCTCGTCGCCGCGTACGCCCTCGGCTGGCGGAGCGGTCACCGGACCGCGCCGGCCGAGGGACGCAGAGCGCGGGGCCGCTGAAGGCACACGCGGACGCCGGGGCTCCCGTACGGCTGATGTCGATCGGAGGCGGACATGACCGAGATCGTGGGTGAGAGCCTGGCCCGGCGGCTGGTGGAGTGGGGGGTCGACACGATCTTCGGGCTCCCCGGTGACGGGATCAACGGCCTGATGGAGGGCTTCCGCCGGCACCGGGAGAAGCTGCGGTTCATCCTGGTGCACCACGAGGAGGCCGCTGCCTTCATGGCGACCGGTTACGCGAAGGCGACCGGCCGTCTGGGCGTGTGCGCCGCGACCTCCGGGCCGGGCGCCATCCACCTGCTGAACGGCCTGTACGACGCCAAGCTCGACCACGTGCCCGTGCTGGCCCTGACCGGCATGCAGGAGACCTCGGTGCTGGGGACCCACTACCAGCAGGAGGTCCACCTCGACCGCCTCTACCAGGACCTGGCCGCCTACAACCTGATGGTCACCAATCCGCAGCAGATGCCCGGCGTGGTCGACCTCGCGGTGCGCAACGCGCTGACCAAGCGGACGGTGTCGCACCTGACCTTCCCCAACGACATCCAGGTGGCGCCCGCCAGCGAGGACCCGTACCGTCATGTCGGCCCCGGCACCCCGCCCGCGAGCCTGACGACCTGTTCTCTCCCGCCGCTGCGGCCGGTCGAGGAGGACCTGACCAGGGCGGCCGAGGTGCTGCGGCAGGGCCAGAAGATCGCCATGCTCGTCGGCGTCGGCGCACGGCATGCCCGCGAGGAGGTGCTGGCGGTCGCCGACAGGCTGGCCAGCCCCATCGTCAAGAGCCTGCCCGGCAAGTTCGTGGTGCCCGACGACCACCCGCTCACCACCGGCGGGCTCGGCCTGCTCGGCACCGCGCCGAGCGAGGAGCTCATGGAGGAGTGCGACACGCTGTTCATGGTCGGCACGTCCTTCCCCTACGGGAAGTTCCTGCCGCCCGAGGGGCAGGCCCGGGTGGTGCAGATCGACGCCGACCCCACCCTGCTCGGCATCCGCCGGCCGACGCAGGCCCCGGTCGCCGCCGACGCCAAACTGGCGTTGCAGGCGCTGCTGCCCATGCTCGAACCGGCGAAGGACCGGTCGTTCCTGGAGAAGTACCAGCGCAAGATGGACGCCTGGCGGGAGGACATGAAGGCGCTGCAGGACCCCTCGCGCGACCCCATCGCACCGCAGTACCTCATGGGCTGCGTCGACGAGGCGGCCTCCGGCGACGCCATCCTGACCTGCGACTCCGGGACCATCGCGACGTGGGCCGCGCGGCACTGGACGATCCGCGGCGGGCGTGAGTTCTACCTGTCGGGCAACCTCGCCACGATGGCCCCGGGCCTGCCGTACGCCATCGGGATGCAGCACGCCTTCCCCGGCCGCCAGGTGATCGCCTTCGTGGGCGACGGGGGCTTCGCCATGCTCATGGCCGACTTCCTCACCGCCGTGCGGCACGATCTGCCCATCAAGGTCGTGGTCAACAACAACAACAGCTACGGGCAGATCCTGTGGGAGCAGATCATCCTCGGCTACCCCGAGTACGCCGTGCGGCACCGGCAGCCCGAGGCCGACTTCTCCGCCTGGGCCCGCGCCTGCGGGGCGTACGGCGCGAAGATCAAGGACCCGAAGGACCTGCCGGGCGCGATCCGCGAGGCCCTGGCGCACGACGGGCCGGCCCTGGTGGACTGCGACGTCAATCCCAACGAGCCGCCGATGCCGGGCAAGGTCAAGTACGAGCAGGCCAAGCACTTCACCGAGGCGTTCCTGCACGGCCAGCCGCACAAGGTCGGCACCCTCGCCACCGTCGCCCGCGACAAGATCAACCAGCTGCTGTCGTGAGGGTCGTGCCCTCAGCTGGAGCCGCGATACCCGTACGTGGACGTCACTGACCGGACCCGACAGGCCCCGGAGGGCCTGTGCGGGTCCGGTCAGCGGTGAGGCGAGTCGCCGCGCGGCTCTGCTCCGGTCAGCGCTCGGGGCGCAGCGTCGTGCTCCACAGCACCGCGGATCGGGCGTCGCGCAGGCGTACCGTCAGGTCGCCGCTCGGGCCGTCGATCTGGATCTCGCCGAAGTGCTGGAAGCCCTCCATCGGGGATGCGTTCGCCTGCGGCGGAGCGTGTACGAACTCGGCGCGGGGTCCAAACGTGCCGTCGAGCGCGTTGGGCCCGAACGCACCGGCGTTGAGCGGACCGGAGACGAACTCCCAGAACGGGTCGAAGTCCGTGAAAGCCGCGCGTGCGGGGTCGTAGTAGTGCGCGGCGGTGTAGTGCACATCGGCGGTGACGAACACGATCCCGCGCACGCCGCGCCGCTGAGCCGTGCGCAGCACCTCGGCGAACTCCAGCTCGCGCCCGAGCGGCGTGCCCGGGTCGCCCTGGGCCACTCCCTCCTGCGCCGTGGCCCCGTCGGGGACCACGAGGCCGAGTGGCAGGTCGGCCGCGATGACCTTCCAGGTCGCACGGCTCCTGCTCAAGCCGTCGATCAGCCAGCGTCGCTGCTGGTCGCCGAGCAGGCCGCGGCGCGGGTCGGCGTAGCGGTTGTCGTCGTTGGGGTCCTTGTAGGTCCGCATGTCCAGGACGAAGACGTCCAGGTGGCGGCCGTAGGACAGTGTGCGGTAGACCCGGTCGTCGCCGATGGGCACCCACTCGTGGAAGGCCTGCCGGGCGCGGGCGGCGAGCACGTCGACGTTCTTCTCGGTGTAACGGGCGTCGTCGAGGATCTGGCCGGGGTACCAGTTGTTGCGAACCTCGTGGTCGTCCCACTGGTTGATCTGCGCCACCTCGGCGGCCAGCGCACGGTAGTTGGCGTCCAGCAGGTTGTACGCGAACTGCCCGCGGTACTCGGCGAGCGTCTCCGCGACCTTGGACTTCTCCGGGGTCGTGACATTGCGCCAAACCCGGCCGTCCGGCAGCGCCACGCTCTCGGCGAGCGGGCCGTCGGAGTAGACGGTGTCGCCGCTGCACAGGAAGAAGTCCGGGCGCACGCGGCGCATCTCCTCGAAGATGGTCATGCCGCCGATGTCCGGGTTGATCCCCCAGCCCTGGCCGACGATGTCCCCGGACCACACGAATCGCACGTCAGCGCGCTGGTTCTCCCGCGGCGCGGTGACCAGCGACCCGCCGACCGCCTTGCCGGCCGCGCCACGCTCGTTCTCGACTCGCACGCGGTAGTGGATCCGCCGGCCCGCCGGCAGTCCACGCAGGCGCACCCGTCCGGTCAGATCGGTGTCCGGAGTGAGCCAGGGTCCCCGGACGGTCTCCGCGTTCCGCAGGTCCGGACGGGTGCCGTACTCGACGACGAGCCGCCCCGGCCGATCCGCGCGGCCCCAGACGACCGCCGAGTCCACCGTCGCGTCGCCGCTCTGCACGCCGTGGCTGAGCTCGGGCCGGCCGGAGACGACGTACGCGGGCGCGGACGCCGTGGCGCGCGCCGGCACGGCGCCCAGCACGGGCGACACGGCGAGGCCGCCACCGAGCGCGATGCCCGCTCGAAGGAGCGTTCTTCTCTCAAGGGAGGTCATGCCGCGTATGTGTAACGCGTTCGGACAGCCGCCTGACGAACGGCACGTTACGGACGGCAAAATGCTCACCCCGCGGGCACGCGGACGCCTCGAAGCTCCACGTCCGGCCCTGTCGCGTCCTTCCCCCTTGCCGTCGAAGCGGCTCGCGCGACGCTCGCCGACGGAACATTTCGAGATTTTTGGAACTAAATGCGGGGCGGTGCGGTTACAACCGTTCGATAGATCTCGAACGGTAGGCCGGTTGGAGCCACGATGACAAGTCGCCTGCACGAACCACAGCATGCCCTCGACACC
The DNA here is from genome assembly GCF_006334915.2 of Microbispora catharanthi. Lineage (GTDB taxonomy): Bacteria > Actinomycetota > Actinomycetes > Streptosporangiales > Streptosporangiaceae > Microbispora > Microbispora catharanthi. Next base: position 54,997 of record NZ_VDMA02000001.1, on the reverse strand, counting down.
CCGGCGGTGAGACGCCGCGGCCTCGCGGCGCTGCCGCGCGCAGCGGCCTTCTGGCTGGTGGCGGGCACCACCGCCGTCCTGCTGTCCGCCTCGAGCGCCCCGAGCCCCCTCTATCCGGTGTACCAGGCCGAGTTCGGCTTCAGCGCCCTCACGCTGACGGCGATCTTCGCCGTCTACGTGCTCGCACTGCTGGTCAGTCTGCTCACGGTGGGACGGCTCTCCGACTTCCTCGGCCGCCGCCCGGTCCTCGCCGCGGCGCTGGTCACCGAAGCGGCCGCGATGGCCGTCTTCCTCGGCGCGCACGGCGTCACCGCCCTGTTCGCCGCCCGCGTCATCCAGGGCCTCGCGACCGGTGCCGCTGTCGGTGTGGTCGGTGCGTACCTGCTCGACCTGCAACCCACCGACGGCTCGCGGCTGGGGTCGCTCGTCAACAGCGCAGCCACCACCGGAGGCTTGAGCATCGGCACGATCGGGAGCGGTGTGTTGATCCAATACGCGCCGCACCCGACCCGGCTGATCTTCGTGGTTCTCACCGCGGCGTTCATCGGCCTCGCCGTCGCGACGGCGGTGCTTCCCGAAACCGTCTCGCGGACCCCCGGCGCCGCCGCTACGCTGCGCCCGAGGGTTCTCGTCCCCGCGCCGGCCAGGCGTGCGTTCCTGCGCGCGGCCCCCGTCATGATCTCCACCTGGATGCTCGGCGGGCTGATCTTCTCCGTCGGGGCCTCACTGCTCGCCGCAGTGTTCGACGAGCACAACCACGCGGTGATCGGCCTCACGCTCGGAGCGCTCGCCGCAGTCTCGGCGTTGGCGTCCGTGCTGCTCAGGAAGCGCGCGCCGGAGCGCCTACAGCGGGAGGGCACGCTACTGCTCCTCCTCGGAACGATCCTGCTGATCGTCGCCGTGGCGTGGTCTTCGCTGACCGTCTTCGTCGCGGCGGCGCTCATCGCCGGCGCCGGGTGGGGGCCGGCCTACCTCGGCGCCTTCCGGACGGTCAGCCAGCTCGCGGCACCGCATGAGCGAGCCGCGCTGATCTCGGCGATCTACGTGGTCAGCTACCTGGCCTTCAGTATCCCGGCGTTGATCGCCGGGGTGGCCATCACCACGCAGGGTCTGCGGGAAACCTCACTGGTCTACGGTGCCGTGGTCGCCCTCGTGGCCGCCGGCACCCTCGCCTATGAGGCGCTGAGCCGGCGCAAGCCGGCAGGTTCGTGACGGCGGCCGTGGTGCGGCGACAGCGCCTGCGGCCGGCCCCCACCTCGGCCGCAGGACCGACTGACAACTGTGGTCCAGCTGACGGCTGATCAGCGCTGGAGTGTGCTCCGGCGCGTCAGTTCCCGTTCTTGGACGTCGCCTCGCCGGACATGGGCAGGCAGGACGGCGTCTTGAAGACGACGCCGTCGAGGAAGTTGCCGATCGCCGGGTTCCCACCGGCAGCCGATACCGATTCGAAGGCGAAACGGGTAACGGTCTGTCCCGCAGGCACGACATAGGTGCCGGTGTAGTGACCCCATGCGGTGTTGCCGTCGGAGATGTCCGGGGAGGTGGCCCCGTCGGGAGTCTGCGCGGTGGTGGCACCCGGCGCGCCGACGAGGACCCGCATCACGTCGGTTCCCGCCCGGCCACGGTGATACAGCGACCAGGTCATCACGGTCCCGGGAACGGTGGGGACGTCCTGGTAGAGCGTGGAGCGCTCATTGGCGTTGAGTTCGGCGAACTGCTGGCCGTCGGCGGCCGGGACGCCACTGGAGCTGTTCCAGAACTCCAGCTTGCGGTCGGAGGCGGTGGTGCGCCAGCCGACGCCGGGGTTGGTGGAGGCGTCGGGGATGTTCCAGTCGTAGCGACTCACGGCAGGTGTCTCGAAGCTGCCGTTGACCAGGTTGACGGGCTCGCGGGTGCAGGCCACGGCGACGGCGACGGTGGCGGTGCTGGTGCCGCAGGCGGTGTCGATGGTGTAGGTGAAGGTGTCGGTGCCGGCGCGATCCTTGTCCGGGGTGTAGATCAGCTTGTCGCCCGAGATGGTCACATTGCCGTAGGCGGGCTGGGTGACACCGCTGATCGTCGGTGACGCTCCGGTGTCGTTGGCCAGCACGGGTACGGTGACAGCCGTGTTCTCCGTGGTGGAGGCGGTGTCGTCGGCGGCCTTGGTGGGCGAGATGGTCTGTCCGCTGACGATCTGGATGGGCGGGGCGGCGGTGTTGTTGCCGAGCTGGCCGGGGAAGGCGATGACGCTGCTGATGCCACTCGGCCGGATGGTCATGCTGCGCCCGACGGTGCCGGGGTTGACGCGGAAGGTGATGACCGTCGGTCCCGGGTCGGTCTTGGTGCCCGGCGACCGGATGCTCAGAGTGTTGCCGCTGAGGGTGCCGTTGCTGACCGGTCCGACGACGGTGGCGCTGGCCAGCAGGGACGACAGGTCCCACATGGTGGTGTAGGTGCTGACCAGGGCCGGCCACTGCGCCGTGTGGTGCCTCAGCGTGAGGGTGAAGGTGCCGCCTGGTGCGATCTGCCCGCCCCACAGGCTGGGTGAAGTGGTGACCGAGATGGACCCGTTGCCCAGCCGCCAGCCGACCACGTTCTTCCAGTAGTACTCGACCGGATAGTTGGCCTGCCCGTGCCGGACGCAGGGCGCGACGGCGGCCTGATGCCCGTGCGTGCGCAGGGTGGCGTCGGCGGCCGCCTGCGCCTGGGTTGCCGTGAGCATGGGGATCATGAGGGCCCCGGCCAGGATTGCCGTCGGTACGCCCTTGGCCCGGCCGGCGAGGCGGAGTCGGGGACATGATGTGCGGTTCAACTTGCCATCCTCACTATGAGTAGTCGGCAAACAACTATCCGTGATCATGGTGGGACTGCAAGTCGACTTGCTTTCATCACTACGAGTGTTCGGCAAAAACCAAAGCTTTCACAGCGACCGGCGCGACCTCACCGTCACAGCCAATGCCATGCACTCTCGCGACGACGCCGCAACCGACCAGGCCGTCAACCGACTCCTGGACGCCGAGTTCTGTGCCACCTGACCTCCGGCAGACCCTGTTGTGCCCGGCCGGGCGACGGGCGGCCCGGACGGGCACAATCGTTCAAGACCGCCGCCGCGCCATGGGCTAGAACGGTCCCCGGCGTGCCGCCAGGGCGGCACGTGGACGTGTGCGCGGGGAGGCGAACATGGATGTGGGTTTCGTCGGTCTCGGGATCATGGGGCAGCCCATGGCGCTCAACCTGGTCCGCGCCGGAACCCCCCTCGTGGTGTGGAACCGCACGGCCGCCAGGAGCGCGCCGCTGCGCGCCGCGGGCGCGGAGGTGGCGGGCAGCGCGGCCGAGGTGTTCCGGCGGGCGCGGGTGGTGATCCTCATGCTGGCCGACGAGGCCGCGATCGACGCGGTGCTGGAGCGGGGCACGCCCGCCTTCGCCCGCAACGTCGAGGACCGGATCGTGGTCCACATGGGCACGACCTCCCCCGTCTACTCGGCAGGGCTGGAGGCCGACGTGCTCGCGGCCGGGGGCGGCTACGTCGAGGCGCCGATCTCCGGCTCCCGCGTGCCCGCCGAGCAGGGGCGGCTGGTGGCGATGCTCGCCGGCCGGCCGGACGCCGTGGAGGAGGTCCGCCCGCTGCTGAAGCCGATGTGCGCCAAGACGGTGGTGTGCGGGCCCGCGCCCAAGGCGCTGCTGATGAAGCTCGCGGTCAACATCTTCCTGATCACCACGGTCACCGGCCTCGCGGAGTCGCTGCACTTCGGCGCGCGCCAGGGCCTCGACATCGGGCTGCTCGTGGACGTGCTCAACTCGGGCCAGATGGCGAGCGACGTCTCGCGGGTGAAGGCGGTGAAGCTGGCCGGGCGCGACTTCGCCGCCCAGGCCGCCATCGCCGACGTGCTGAAGAACAACCGGCTCATCGCCGAGGCGGCGCGGCGGGCCGGCATCGCCTCCCCACTGCTGGACGTCTGCCACGCTCTGTTCGGCGAGACCCTCGCGCTGGGCCACGCCGGCCTGGACATGGCCGCCGTCGTGCACGCGATCGAAGCAAGGACAGGCGGGGAAGGAGCACGCGGATGACCTCTCGCCCGGTCGTCATCGTCACCGGAGGGACGCGCGGGATCGGCCGGAGCACGGTGCGGCGCCTGTGCGCGGACGGGTTCGGCGTCGTCTTCACGCACTCGAACTCCGACACCGACGCCGAGACGCTGGAGGCCGACCTCGGCCGCTCCGGTGCCCTCGTCCGCGGCGTACGGCTCGACGTGACCGAGGAGGACGCGCCGGAGAGGCTGTTCGAGCTGGCCGGGTCCGTCGGCGAGGTCGCGGGCCTGGTGAACAACGCGGGAGTGACCGGCAGGATCGGGCCGTTCACCGACCTGACCGACGCCGATCTGCGGCGGGTCGTCGAGGTGAACCTGCTGGCGTCCGTGCGGCTGTGCCGGGAGGCGGCGCGGCGCTGGACCGGACGCGCACCGGTGACCCGGCCCGTCATCGTCAACGTCTCCTCGGCCGCGACGCGCACCGGCTCGCCGCACGAGTACGTCGCCTACGCCGTGCTCAACGTCGACGGCGGGCTCTAGGGCGGTGACCGGCCCCGAAGGCCGGACCGGACGCGACCGCGATCCTTGATGTCGGCATCATGCAAAGATGTCGGGATGCTGTCCCGAGTAGCGCCGGCCGCGGTGGTGGCCGCCGCAGCGTTCATGACCACCCCCCAGGCCGAGGCCGCGCCGGCCACACCTGTGATCCGTTACGCGGGTCTCGGATCCTGCCCGCAGGCCGACGGCGGCCGGCATCCCTGCGGCCCGTTGAAGCTCTGGCTGAGCGACGGCCGTGTCGTCGCGCTCTCCGGCGCCCGCAGGACCGTGGCCGACGACGAGTACACCGTCGCCGCCGTCATCGCCGTCTCTCAGGACGGCGCGCAGGCCGCGTACTTCGCGGGGAAGGACGGCGTGCTCACGATCTGGGAGGCCGCCACCGGCCGGGCGCGCGAGGTTCCCTCGGTGACATGGCCGGACGACCTCCGGATGAACGCACTCACCCTCTCTCCGGGTGGCCGGTTTCTCAGCATGCGCGGCGTGAACGCCTCCGAATGGGAGATCGACCGGGTCGTGGACACGACCACAGGAAAGGTGTTCACCCTGCCGAGGGGATACCAGACCTGGGACTTCAGCCCGGACGGAAAGCGCATGATGGCGGGCGACAACCGGACGGCGGTGCTCTATTCGACCGGCACGTGGTCGGTGAGATTGCGGCGATCCGTCTACATGCGGGGCGACCTCGGCCCCGACGGCGTCACCGTGGCCGCGCCGAAGTGGACGAAGACCGGCAATTCCGTCAAGAACGTGGTCCTCACTCGCAACCTGGCCACCGCGAAGAAGGGCAGCATCCCCATCCGGCTCCACGCGGGCGAGACCGCCTTGACGGCACGCTGGGACAAGGCGGGCCACCTCGACGTCCTGACCCGCTCCGATCGTCAGGTGGGCGGTGACCTGCGCAGGACGCATACCTGGTATCGGGTGAACCGCGCCACGCACCAGTTGCGCCGGCTCGACTCCTTCGTCATCCCGTCCTCCGTGGGGGGCTACGTACTCGCCGACTGACGGCTCGGGCGGCCGCGCCTGCCGGACCGGGGAGGCCGCCGCGATCCGCCTGCGGTCGAATTCGGCTAACACCGGGCAAACGATGCGCTGACGACACCGCTGTCATGCTCTCCGCGGAGGAAGGAGAGGCCAGTGGAGCGGTGGGACGAGGAACTGGCGGAGCTGAGCGGGCGCGTACGGCACTGGCCCGCCGGCGCGGCTCTGTTCCGCGAGGGCGACGGCGCGGACTGGGTGGTGGTGCTGCGGTCGGGCAGGGTGAAGGTCACCTGCTCGACCGCGGCCGGCGCCGAGGTCGTGCTGTGGATCCTCGGGCCGGGAGAGGTGCTGGGGGAGTCGGCGGCGCTGGGCGAACGGGAGCGGCCCGTGTCGGCCGCCGCGCTCGAACCGGTGACCGGGCTGTGCCTGCCCGCGTCGTCGTTCGCCGCGCACCTGCGGGCGAGACCCCTTGTCATGAGCTCCCTGGTACGGCTGCTCGGCCGGCGGCTGCGCGAGGCCGAGGAGAAGCTGGTCGAGTTGTATTCGGTCGACACGCTCGGCCGGGTGACCAGACGCCTGGTGGAACTCGCCGACCGGTACGGCGCGCGGTGCCCCGCCGGGCTGAGGATCACCCTCCCCCTCTCGCAGGAGGAACTGGCGGGGTGGACCGGCTCGTCGAGGATCGCGACGGCCAAGGCACTGCGCGTACTGCGCGATCACGGCTGGATCGAGACCGGCCGACGGGAGATCGTCATCCGGAACGTCGACGCCCTCCGGCGCCGCGCGGGGAGATCGTCTGCCGGCTCGACCGGCGGTCTTCAGCGGGGCCGGGTGAGCGGCGCGGTGCCCAGGCAGGCGTGAATCCGGGCGGCCTCCTCCGTCTCGCCCAGGACTTCGAGCGACCTGGCCTCGTCGAAGGCGATGCCCAGACGCCGAGCGGTGGCCAGCGCCCGTACGGCGACCCGCCGGGCCCTCAGCCGCTGACCGGTCACCTGGTGCGACAGCGCCGCCGCCCAGCCCATGCGGGCCGCCGCCGACGGGGTGCGGCGAGCCAGCCGGGACATGTGGCGCAGTGCTCTCCGGACCGCCGGGTCGTCCGCCTCCAGGGCCCAGAACACCTCGGCCAGCCCCGCCCACGCCTCGAGGGTGCCCCTGAGCGGCATGTCCGGCCGGTCCGCCGTGCGCAGCGCGTCGTCCAGCGCCAGGCGGGCGGTGGGCGCGTCATCGCCCAGCAGGTGGAACCGGGCCTGTGCGACGCCGAGCCGCAGCCGCTGAATCGCCGGGATCTTCGCGCCGGCCCGGGCGAAATGGTCCTCGCCCAGCGCGGGCAACGCCATCGTCGCCTCCTCGGCGGCCTTCAGGACCACGCCCACGTCGGCGGGCTCACGATCGGCGAGCCGCAGCAGCGCCTCCGCCTGCCCGGTCAGGCCCCAATAACCGGACAGCGTCTCGCCCATCCGCGCGACCGACGCTTCGGCCACCGCCGCCATCATCGGCGCGGCGGCCGCATAGCGCCCTCGATGGATTTCCAGGTCGGCGAGGAGCCCGAGACAGTGCTCCGCGAGACGGGGATCGGCGGGATGCCGGCGGGCCAGGGTGAGGACCCGCTGCGCGGTGGCGAACCGCCCTTCCGCGATGAGCCGCAGTCCGCGCGCGAGACGGGCGCGGGAGACCGCCACCGGGTCCGGCACCTTGGCGATCTCCTCGTCGGCGAGGCGGCCGTAGTGCCGGGCCATCGCCTCGGAACCGGCGAGGGCGGCCACGACGGCGAAGTTCGCGTACGCCTCGGCGCGTTCGACCGAGCCGCCCGCCCGCTCCGCCGCGTCGAGGTGACGCACCACGCTGAGCAGCAATGTGTCCTGCTCCTGCCGGTGATAGGCGAGTTCGCCGAGGACGGACAGGGTGTGCGCGGCCTCGGCGGCGAGTTCGCGGGCCGGTCCCTTCCTGGCACGTCCGCTGAGTGGAGTGGTGTGGCGGATCGCCTGGCGTGCCAGCCCTCCGGCCACCGCGCTCGCCTTTCCTGCCCAGGACGACGGCAGCGGCCGGTCGGCGACCGCCAGCGCTCTCCTGAAGGCCGTCAGGCTCTCCGCGCCGCGCTCGAACTGGAAGTGCGCCGTCCCCGCCAGCCGGTGCCACCGCGCCGACGCCGCCCGATGTCCCGGCCGTACGGTCGCGATCATGTCGGAGGCCACGGACAGGGCCTCGGCGTAGCAGTGCCTGCGCAGGCACAGCGTCCAGTAACTCTCGGCGAAGGCCGCCCGATCGTCATCGGCGAGCCGGTGGAGCGCATGCCGCCAGGCCTGCCGGATGTCGTCGATCTCCGGCTCGATCTCGTGGAGCACGGACGTGTCCGCGTGATCGCGAAGCCTGGCCGCCCGGTCTCGGAGAAAGCGGGCGTACCAGGCGGCATGGCGAGCCCGGGGCGACTCGTCGGCGAGGCGCGCGACGGCGTACTGCCGTACGAGCTCGTGGACGCGATACCGGCCGTCATGGTCGCGGCGCACCAGGGAGTGGTCCGTCAGCCTCGCGACGACCACGGCGGTGGTGTCCGCGACCTCGATCCCGGCGGCGAGCGTGAAGCCGCCGGCGAACACCGAGACGGCGGCCAGCACCCGCTGCTCGACGGCGGTGAGGAGCCGCCAGGAGGTGTCGAAGACCTGCTTCATGCTCGCGTGCCTGGTGGCCGCCGCCGGTTGCGGATGCACCAGGAGGTCCGCCGGAGCATGCGCGGCGCGGGAGGCGCGACCGGCCGGGTTCAGATGCTCCGCGATCTCCTCGCAGGTCATCGCCCGGGTCAGCGTCGCAGCCAGCTCGACGGCGAGGGGCAGCCCGCCGACCGCCCGGCACACGCGGTCAAGGGCGTGCGTGTCCGGGGAGATGTCCGGCACCAGGGCCTTGGCGCGTTCCAGCAACAGCGCTCGCGCCGATGCGCCGCACAGCGCGGGCACCTCGTGGACGTGCTCGGCGCAGATCCCCATCCTGCGCCGCGAGGTCGCCAGGATCCGTACGGCGGGCGCGGCCGAGAGGATCGCCCCGGCCAGCGGCGCCACGGTGGGCAGGTGCTCCAGGTTGTCCAGGACCAGGACCAGGTTCCGCCGACGAACGGCGGCCAGCAGCAGGTCGCGGGCGGGCCTCGGGGGCGTCAGGTCGACACCGGCGGCCTCCGCCAGCGTCGTCGCGACCAGGTCCACCTCGCTGTCCACTGTGCTGCCCGCTGGCCTGCCCGCCTCGCTGCCGGTTGTCTCCGCCGCGGTGTCGTGCGACCGCACTCCGGCGAACGAGACGAACAGCACCTCGCCGTCGAGTCGTTCGGCGACGGCGATGGCCAGTCTCGTCTTGCCCACGCCGCCCGGGCCGGTCAGCGTGAGCAACCGCACCTCCCGGTCCCGCAGCTTCGCGCAGACCTTCTCGACCTCGGCATCACGGCCGATCAACCGGGTCAGCGGACGGGGCAGGCGCCGCGTAGCCGTGCCGCCCGCCGGAACCTCGCGGGGCGGCACGGCGACGCCCGCACCGCGAACCGGGTGAGCCCCCGGCCCGCCGAGTGTGATCCGTTGCCGGAGCGCCTGGGTGCGGGGATCGGGTGAGACGCCGAGTTCGCGGTCCAGATTCCGGCGGCATGCCTCGTACTGCGCCAGGGCGCCCGCGCGGTTGCCCGTGGCCCACATCACCTCGATGATCAGCCGGTGGGCGTTCTCGTCCAGCCCGTCGATGGCGAGGACCTGGCGCGCCAGCCGTACGGCGCCGTCGCGGTCGCCCCGATCGCGCGCCGCCCGTGCCCGCTCGCCGAGCGTCTGCGCCGCGACGTGCCCGGCCTGCCGCCGGCGTCCGGCGACCCAGTCGTCGAAGGCGGGGGCGTCCGCGACCACGAGGTCGTCCAGGAAACCGCCACGGTAGTCCGCGGGCACCGAACCGTTCCCGACCAGGTCCTCCCAGTCCAGCGAGTACGGCCGGTCGCGGTCGAAGGCGACGTGGGTCCGGTCGATGACCAGGTGGCCGCCCGCGGCCCGGCGCAGTTCCATCAGGGCGAGCCGGAGGCTTCCGCGTGCGTTCGCCTCCGCGCGATCACCCCACAGCAGCCCGGCGAGGGCCGGCCTCGTCTGCGGTGTGCCCTCCACGGCCAGATAGAACAGCACGGCCCTCGCCTTGGCCGATCGCACGGGCACGGCGGAACCGTCCCCGGCTGTCAGAGACGAGGTTTTCAGCACACGCACATGCAACTCGTCCATCCGCGACCCCCGTCGCCATGACCCCGTGCGAGTGGCCCGATGGTACATGCGTTTCAAGGTCACTTATAGGCATCAATACCGAGAAAGGCGTCTAATTCGGGTCGCGGGCAAACGGCAGGCGCCGAAGAGGAGTTCTCCGGCGCCTGCCGTGGTGTGATGCCGTGCTACCGAGGCGTCAGGACGCGACGACCTCGTACGTGATCGTGTACTCCGCGTGCTTCAGGAAATCGAACTTGCCGACCTGGACGCCGGCGCCTGCCTGGCTCGAGGTGACCTGGATGCTACCGAGGAAGTCGTCGTTGCCGGGGTCCACCTCGAACAGCTCCATCGTGGCCGTGCCCGTGAAGTCGAACGTCCTCCCCGTCAGGATCTCCGTCTCGCCCTTGCTCATCTTGCCGGGTCCGAACTTGCTCACCCCGTCGATGAACAACTGCGGCTCATCCTTGTCGACGTCCTGCTTCTTGTTGCAGGTCAGTGAGATCAGCTCGATCGTGTACGTCGTCGTGCCCGTCGCGGCCGACGCCGGCCCCGCCGGCAGCAGCGTCGTCCCCGCCAGCGCCGCCACGGCGAGCGGTGCCGCCGCCCATCGAAGAATTCTGTTCATCGCCATTCCTTCCCCCTTCGGGCTCACGCCCGGGTGCCTTTTTCGGAACAGCACCAGTGCAACCGGAAAAGACGGCGAAGTCTGTTTCGTCCTATACAGAGAGACGGTGTATTCCGCTACAGTCCGCGGTACGCCCAGAGGGAGCAGACCCGGCAACTGGAAACGTGGGAGGGATCAAGACGTGTCCGTCCGGCGAGCAGGGCCGGACGATGGTCAACCCGATCTCCTCGATCCGGTGGGGCGAGTGAAAGACGCCCTGGACGTCCCGAGCTGATCAGTGTCTGGCGCAGCGGCGACAGGTCCTGGAGCTTGATCAGTGTTACCGAGTAGCACGGCTTCTGGTCGGCAAAGCGGTCGATCGGGATGAGCATCCAGCGGTAAGAACAGCAACGACTTACGTCATCCTTGGCTGTCGTGGACCGGACCGGTTCTTTCGGCCGGGTGTGGCTGGCACGCCCACCCGGCGATCACGTCGCGTCCATGGACGATGGCGAGGTCAAGCAGGCCGGGGAAGCGAGCGTCGAGGTCGTCTCGGCGTAGCCGGTTCAGGCGCCGGGTTCCCTGGTCTCGCTGATGTATCACCCCGGCCTCTCGGAGGATCTTGAAATGAGCGCTCTGGGTGGACTTGCTCACCGGCGTGGTGATGGTCCCGCACGCCAGCTCGCCATCGGGTCCGGCCTCTGCCAGGCGAGCGACCACAGCGAGGCGCACCGGATCACTCAGCGCCCCCATGACGCGAGCAAAGACCAGTTCCTCTCGATCAGGATGCACAAGATCAGTTGCTGTTCGGCTTGCCACACTGTCATGGTAGCCCAACATGTTCGCATAATCCGAACATGTGCTATGTTCTCGTTATCCGAACATGTGACGGCCAGGGGGCTGCTGTTGCTCAGCCGCCTGCACGCCGTCAGCGACGGTCGCCTATCAGGTGGCTGACGGGGCGGGTTACCTGATCCCGATTTGCGGCGTGCCAGGCAGCGGCCGTGGCCGGCGACCAGCTGCCGTCTTTCCCGGGCTCCGACCAGAAGTGAAACGGGCCCGCACAATGCCAAGGAGCGCACATGACCCAGACCGAGACACCGCTGCCTGTTGACATGACCAACCGGTCTGGCGTGATTACCGGGGCGGGGAGTGGGATCGGCCGCGCGCTGGCCGAACAGTTCGGCCGGCGCGGCGCCCGGTTGCTGCTGGTGGGGCGCCGCGAGCAGGCGTTGCGGGAGACCGCCTCGGCGGTGGTGCGGGCCGGCGGCGCAGCCGAAGTGCTGGCCGCCGACATCACCGCCGAGGGGGCCGAGGAAAAGGTCGCCGACACTGCGCGCACGCTGCTGGGCAGGGTCGATTTGTTGATCAACAATTCCGGGAACGTGCGCGCGGGCCGGCTAGAAGACTGCGATGTAGCGGATGTGCGGGCGATGGTGGGTCTCAACTTGACCGCGCCGATCCTGCTCACGCGCGCCTTGGTGCCCGATCTGCGCGCGGCCGCCCAGTCCGAGCGCTCCGCCGACCTGGGCGGCCTCGGCCGGCGGCGCGACAGCATCGTGCTGGGTATCGCCAGCGGCATGGCATGCGGGCCTGGCCGCGTTTGGCCACGCGCTGCGCCGGGAGCTTCACGGCACCGGCGTTCACGTCGCCACCTGGTATCCCGGGGCCACGGCCACGGCGATGATGGACAGCTCGACCGCGGGGGAGGACCTGGGTTTCGGCCGCCGCCCGGTCGAAGAGGTGGTGACCGACCTGCTCGACGCGCTCGGCCGCGGCGAGCACGAGATCAACACCAGCCTGTCCACCCGGCGAGCCATGCAGCGGCTGCACGCCAGTGATCCGCTCGCCGTCGACGCCGCGCTCGCGCCCCAGCTGTCTCAGCTCGAAACCGCTGTGCGCAGCCACCGCAGCATCTGACCCGCGAACAGAAGCACAGCGAAAATGGCTCAGTGAAGCAACCGCGGAACGCAGCTCGGCGGCGGCACCGCCCATACCGAGGGTGGCACCGATGATCAGGATGACTTCTCTGCGAAACGTGCGGACACGACTACTCCCTTGATGTGTGGGTGGGCGATGTCTGAAGGTGAGCACGAGCCGGCCGCGAAGACTGCCGGCCTGGAGCCGCCGGGTGCGCCTCGGCCGCAGGCGGCGGTCAGGGTCATTTGCTGCGTGGCCTGTGATGCCGCCGTTCGGGCTCTTGCGGCAGGTGGCCGACCTTCGCGGTGGGCGAGCCCGCCGCGGGCACGTTCGCGCGCCGACTCTTCGCGGACGCGCCCGGGCGCCGCAGGCCTTGTCTACGCCCCCGGACGTGGTCGCCTACGCTGCCCCTCGCGGATGCGCGAGGCGTGACCACCTACTTACTAAGGACCGAACTATCACTCAAGACCGAACACCGCGGAGACCCGCCGTGCGAGATCTTCCTCGTTGCTCCCGGAAGCCACCCTGAGCCCGTAGAGGCCGAGATGCCGGGTCTGCTCGGTGAGCCGGTCGGTGAACAGTGCGTCGCGCTGGAGCAGGTTCCGCAGCGCCCGCTGCGGGTCACCGGTCTTGGCGAGGAATCCCCATGCCGGTCCGCCGCGGCTGTCGAACACCGCCCGGCGGAACCGGGGAGTCGGCAGCAGCCACACGGCATGGCGCACTTCGGCGAGCAGGGGTTGGACGAGGCCGGGCAGCAGCCGGAATCCCTCGGCGACCACCGGCAGGTCGGTGGGGAGGGCGAGAAGGTCTTCGACGATCAGCGTGAATCCTTCGCCGTGGAACCAGTGGAAGGTTTCGAGCATTTCGCGCGGACTTCTGGCCACCCAGCGTTCGTCCATGTCCATGGCAGCGAACCTGCCCAGGTAAGGAGCTTGTTCCACGGGCATGCGGCGGGCGTGGTCGGGCATGACCGCGTCGGTATCGTAGAGGCGCATCCCGTACCGGTCGGCGATGCGTCGGGCGATGGTGGATTTTCCGGACCCGCTGCCGCCGCCGATCCAGTAGACGTGGCGCAACCGTTCCCTCCAAACGCTGGGAGAAGCGCCTTCGTGCGGTGCAGAGTGCATTCGTCAGCTCCTGTCGAGTGCCTGCCCGGTGGACGTCGAGGACGAACGCCCGGTGCACAACCGAGGTCTGACCCGCCGTCCACCGGTGGCGGTCGCCGGCCCAGCAGGCCGGTGACCTCGGCGAGCCTTACCCGAATGGCGGTACGTGGCGGCGCATCAGGCGTCTCGAGCCCAGGCGCACGCGGCCGGACGGTCGTCATGCGAGCGCGGCGGTCCAGCGGGCGGGCGTGAGGCCGTAGGCCCGTTTGAACATGCGCGACATGTGGGCCTGGTCGGCGAAACCGGCGAGCTGCGCCGCCTCCGCCAGGGGCACGCCCTCGCGCAGCAGCCGCCGGGCCAGGTCGAGTTGCCGCATCGTGCGGAAGCGGGTCGGGCTGGTGCCGAACGCGACGCGGAACCGGCGCGCGACCGTCCACCGGTCCAGGCCCGAGACCTGCTCGAACTCCGCGAGCGTGTGCCGCACCGTCGGGTCGTCGGCGATCAGGTCGCGCACGGCGGCCAGCGCCTCCAGCGCCAGCGGAGCCCGCGCGCCCGGCCGTGCGGAACTCCCCGCGGAGGAGTTGCGCACGGAGGAGTGCCGCACGAGCGTGTGGACCACCCGAAGCGTGAGCGTCAGCCGTTCGACCTCGTCCAGCGGCTCGTCGATGTCCCGCAGGCACGCCACGAGTGCGGGGTCGGCGTCGCGCCGCCCGATCACGGGGTCGGCGACGAACGGCAGCGGCGCCCCGCCCAGCGCCTCCTGGACGAGGGAGGGGTCGAGGTAGATGATCCGGTAGCCGAACCCCTCGTCGGTGCCCGCCACACCGTCGTGCGGCTCGTCGGGATGCAGGACGTGCCACTCCCCCGGCAGGCAGTGCCGCAGCTCACCGCGGTAGCGGAACGTCTGCACGCCCCGCAGCGTCATCCCGATCGCGTACGTGTCGTGGCGGTGCGTGGCGAACCCCTCGCCGACGAGCGACGCCTCCAGCCGCTCGATGCCCGCCGCGCCGGAGCCGAACCGCAGCCGATGGCCGGGCCGGGTCCCGCCGTCCGGCAGATGCCGGCGCAGGCCCGCACCCCCGTCCGGTGACTCGTGCCGCACGCGCCGAGACTACAGGCGTTCGCGGCCGTCGTCAGGGCCGGCTGCCGCCCTGTCCACGGCCGAGCCCCGCGTCCCGGGCCCGGATGATGGCCTCCCCGTGGGCGACCGCGGTGACGGCCCGCAGGATCTCGGCCTGGTTCGCCCCCTTCAGCAGGTAGCCCCCGCCTCGGCGGCGGTGGTGGTGGTGAGCCTGGTCGTGCCGTTCGCGGTGACGGTGCACCGCTACCGCGCCGCGGCGTCCGGCGGTCCCGGCGACGCCGACCGCAGAGCGCAGATCCGGCGACCGGGTCGAGCGCCAGCCGGGTGATCTCGGGCGGAAGCGGCACTCCTCCGTGCCGGCTGAGCACGGACACGGGCGCCACCAGCCGCAGCGCGGGCAGCGCCGCGGTCAGCGCGGGCGGGACGCTCGGACGGATCGCCGACCTGGGCGGGCTGGCCTTCCAGATCGGCCTGTTCGGCCTGCTCACCGTGCAGTCGCGGACCGGCGCCACGGGCACCTCGCGGACCAGTGTGATCATGCTGAGGATCGAGGCCGTGCTGCTCGCCCTGGCGAGCGTGTGGTCGCTGCTGCACGCGATCCTGCCCGAGGCGGCGGGCGACGGCGTGTTGCTCGGCGTGCTCGACCTGTTCTGGCCGCTGTCGATGTTCGGCATGTTCGTGATCAGCGTCAAGCTCCTGCCGGCCCGCCGCTGGAGGGGCGTGCTGCGCTGGTGGCCTCTGGTCGCCGAGAGCTGGGCCGTCGTCACCGTCCCCGCGTACGTGCTGCTCGGGGGCGGGGCGCCCCGGTGGGTCGGCGGCGGTCACCTGTTCGTGGGATACACGATGCTCGGCCTGCTACTCGCCCTGCGGCCGGAGGACGTCCTGCCGGAGGGGGAGGCCGGGGGCTCGGGACCGCTCGATCCGGACGGCGGTTTTGACCCCGGCTCGGCAGACCGATCACGATGGGGGCGTGAACGAAACCCCTGTTGAGGTGCCCTCGCCGCGTCCCGGCCGGGAGACGGTGCCGAGCATCCGCGACGTCGCGGCGGCGGCGGGCGTGTCCAGGCAGACGGTGTCCCGGGTGCTCAACGCCTCACCCAAGGTGAGCGCCGATACGCGGCGGACCGTCATGGAGGTCATCGAACGGCTGCAGTACCGGCCCAACCGGGTGGCCCGGGCGCTGGGGACGGGGCGGGCGCGGGGCGTGACGGTGGTCACCTCCGACACCATGCTGTACGGCTACGCCTCGACCCTGCAGGGAATCGAGGAGGCGGCCCGGGTCGAGGGCCTGGCCGTCGGGGTGCGGGTGGTCGAGTCGGACCGCGAGGGCGACGTGCGCAACGCCGCCGACTACGTCAGCGATCCGAGCGCCGGGGGTGTGATCGTGATCGCGTTCGACGCGGCCGGCATCGCGGTGCTGCACGCGCTCCCCGAGTCCCTGCCCGCGGCGGCCGCCATCGAGCCGGGCGTGCGCGGTGTGGCGCGGCCCGCGATCTGCCTGGACGAGCAGCAGGCGTCGGCCGAGGCGACACGGCACCTGCTGGCCCTGGGACACCGGACCGTCCATCACGTGGCGATCCCCTCGGAGTCGGAGCACAGCGGACGTCAGGCGGGCTGGCGCCGTGCGCTGGCCGAAGCCGGAGCGGCGGTCCCTCCGGTGGTGCCGGCGGGCTGGGACGTGCGATCGGCGTACGAGGCGGGACGGGTCCTGGCCGCCGACCCCGGCGTGACCGCGATTCTGTGCGGCAACGACGACATCGCCTTGGCGGTGCGCCGCGCGCTGTTCGAGGCGGGCAAGGACGTGCCGGGCGACGTGAGCATCGTGGGCTTCGACGGGGTGCCCGGCTCGGAGTATTGGACGCCGGCGCTCACGACAGTGGAGATGGACTTCGCCGGGCTGGGCCGCGCCACGGTGGCGGCGGTGCTGGCCGAGCTCGCCGGGGCGCCTCAGCCCGCGGTGTCGCTGACGCCGCCGCGGCTGGTGGTGCGCGAGTCCACGGCGCCTCCGCGCGCGTGAGCCGCATCCGCGGCGCGCGGTAACCCACGGTCACGGCCCCCAGAGCTCACGGGGCCGTGGGGGTGCTGGGGCGGCCAACGGCCGATCCTGGTGCGCCGCCGGATGTTATTAACAACAACGTAACGGAGCCTTCCCCTCGATCGTGTGACCGGTCACACTCACATTCGTGCGGATGTGACCGGTCACATGCATGCAAGGAACAACGCCCGGGCTCCCGCCGCCCAGGCCGTTCTCCTCGCGAGGGTCACCGTCACGGCCCGCACGCCGCCATGACCGCCGGAGAACCCGGCTCGACCGTCAGGAGACGCAGGTGAACTCACGGCACACCGAGACCAGCCTGGTGTGGGGGCACTCGGCACTTCGGGTGGTGATCGCCATATCACCCGACGGTGTGGTGAGCATCCGCGAACTGGGCGCGGGCGATCCGGGGCCGAGGCCGCCCGCGCAGCCTCTCGTGGAGGTGCTGACGGCCGGTCAGGGACGGGCGCGGGCCTCCCACCGCTTCTCCGACACCGCCGTCGGCCGCCGTTTCACCTACGTAGGGGCCGAGCAGGTCCGCGACGGGCAGTGGCACGAGCTGCGGGTCACCCTGCGGGACGAGCAGACCGGCCTGGAGGCGCACGCGCACCTGCGCTCGGCCGAGGGCGTGCCGGCCGTACAGTCCTGGACGACGATCGCCAACCGCGGCACCGCAGAGGCGGTCGTGCTGGGCGTGACCTCGTTCGCCGCCGGGTTCCCGGCCGGCTCGGCCGGCGGGCTGCAGGTCGTGCGCGCCGACAGCGAGTGGCTGGGCGAGAGCCGCTGGCGCGTACGGCCGCTGCGCGAGGAGATGGCGGACCTCAACCTGCCGCTGCACGGCCAGGACGGCCGGGGCCGCCTGGCGGTCACCAGCACGGGCACCTGGTCGACGGGGCAGCACCTGCCCACGGCGGGCCTGCTCGACCCGGACTCGGGCCGGGCGTGGCTGTGGCAGGTCGAGCACAACGGCCCGTGGCGATGGGAGGTCGGCGAGCGCAGGGACGGCGCCTACGTCGCACTGCTCGGCCCCACCGACATCGACCACCAGTGGCACACCGTCCTCGCCCCCGGCGAGTCGTTCACCACGGTCCCGGCGTCGGTGGCCGTCTCCTCCGGCGGGCCGCACGGAGCCTCCGGCCGGCTGCACGACGTCTTCGGCGGGCTACACGCCTCCGGTGCGTCGCGCGGCGCCTCCGATGCCTTGCCCGGCGCGGCGGCCGCCCTGACCGCCCACCGCCGCGCCCTGGTGCGCCCCCATCAGGACCTGGCCCGCCTGCCCGTCGTGTTCAACGACTACATGAACACCCTCATGGGCGACCCGACGACCGCGAAGCTGATCCCGCTGATCGACGCCGCAGCCGAGGCGGGCGCCGAGGTGTTCTGCGTCGACGCCGGCTGGTACGACGACGACGGCGACTGGTGGGACAGCGTGGGCGAGTGGCAGCCGTCCCAGACGCGCTTCCCGGGGGGCATCGAGGAGGTCCTCTCCCACATCAGGGGGCGCGGCATGGTCCCGGGCCTGTGGCTGGAGCCCGAGGTGATCGGCGTGCGCAGCCCGATGGCCGACAAGCTGCCCGCCGAGGCGTTCCTGCAGCGGGGCGGCACGAGGATCGTGGAGCACGGCCGCTATCACCTCGACCTGCGCCACCCGGCCGCCGTCGCCCATCTCGACGAGGTCGTCGACCGGCTCGTGGAGCAGCTCGGCGTGGGCTACTTCAAGCTCGACTACAACATCGACCCCGGCGCGGGCACCGACGTGGACGCCGCGAGCCCTGGCGCGGGGCTGC
Source organism: Microbispora catharanthi (assembly GCF_006334915.2). Taxonomy (GTDB): domain Bacteria; phylum Actinomycetota; class Actinomycetes; order Streptosporangiales; family Streptosporangiaceae; genus Microbispora; species Microbispora catharanthi. The sequence continues at coordinate 36,710 of NZ_VDMA02000001.1, read as the reverse complement.
TCGCCTGCAACCGGGCCCACCTGGCGTGGCTGGAGGCGGTCCTCGACCGCCATCCGGACCTGATCCTGGAGAACTGCGCCTCCGGCGCGATGCGCATGGACTACGCCCTGCTGTCGCGCATGCAGCTCCAGTCCACCAGCGACCAGCAGGACCCCCTGCTCTATCCCCCGATCGCGGTGGCCGCTCCCCTGTCCGTCCTGCCGGAGCAGTCGGCGAGCTGGGCCTACCCCCAGCCGTACATGGACGACGAGCGGGTCGCCTACAGCCTGTGCACCGGCATGCTGGGCCGCCTCTACCTGTCCGGCCACCTGCCCACCATGACCGGTGCGCAGCGCCAGGCGGTCAGGGCGGCCGTCGCCGCCTACCGGGACATCCGCACCGACCTGGCCGCGGCCGTCCCCGTCTGGCCGTTGGGGCTTCCGGGCTGGGCCGATCCCTGGCTCAGCCTCGGCCTGACCACGCCGGACCACACGTACGTGGGGGTCTGGTGCCGCGCGGACGAGCGGGCGACGGCCTCGCTGTCCCTCCCCCACCTCGCCGGACGCCGGATCGACGTCGAGGTCGTCTACCCCCGCCACCTGCCCGCCTGGGACGGGGAGTGGGACCAGGAGACGGGCCGGCTCGTCCTCACCAAGCCGGTTTCCGGCCCTTCTGCCCGCATCTTTCGCATTTCACCCGTCTCATAACTTTCGCCCGATTAATTCCTTCTGCTCTAAAATCCCGGGCCTGCGGTCCGGGCGCCCCCCAGGAGAAAGATCGAAACCATGAAGAAATGGCAGACCCTGGCGGTCGTCGCCGTACTCGCCGCGGGCGCCGCGGCCTGCAGCGACCCCTCTGTGGACCCCTCCACGGACGCCACCGGCGGCACCGCGGGCGACGCGACCGCCGCCGGCTGGGCGGAGCCGACGGCCAAGCTCGACGGCGTCACCCTGACGATCTGGGCCGCACAGAACAGCAACACCGTCCCCAAGCAGGTCGTCGACGCGTTCGGCAAGGCCACGGGCGCGAAGGTCGAGATCGTCACCATTCCCGACCCGTACGAGCAGGGCGTGCAGACCAAGGTCGCGACCGGGGACAAGCCCGACCTGGCGTTCTGGCAGCCGACCGCCTCCATGCTCACGGCCCTCAACGCCAAGACGAACCTGCAGCCGCTTGACCAGGCCCCCTGGCTGTCCAAGCTCGCGCCTCAGCTCAAGGACATCACCGGGATTCTGAACGGCACGCGGTACGCCGCACTGGTCACCAGCCCGGCCGTCGAGGGCGTCTACTACAACAAGGAGGTCTTCGAGGCCAACGGGATCACCGAGACCCCGAAGACCTTCGACGAGATGGTCGAGCTGGCCCGCACGCTCAAGGCCAAGGGCGTCACCCCCTTCTACGAGATGGCCGGCGACCGGTGGGCCACCCAGTGGTGGGTCCAGGTCCAGCTCGCCGACGCGGCCGAGGACGGGCTCTGGGACAAGATCAACAAGGGCCAGGAGACCTTCTCCAGCCCGGTCGTGCTCGACGCGATCAAGAAGTACAAGTCGCTGATCGACGAGGGACTGTTCAACAAGGACATCAAGACCGCCAGGTTCGAGGACCAGGGCAAGGCCCTGCTCGACGGCAAGGCCGCCATGGTGGTGCAGGTCAACTCCTTCTTCGGCCAGCTCCAGGCCACCGCCGACACCGCCACCCTCGACAAGAGGATCGGCTTCTTCCCGATCTCCCCCAGCGGCAACGTCGGCACCTTCATCCCCGACCAGTCCAACGCCCTGGTGGCGTTCAAGACCGGTGACGCCAAGCGCGAGGCCGCCGCGCGCCAGCTCCTGTCGTTCTGGATGGGCCCGGGCTACAAGGACTTCATCGCCGACCGCAACACCGTCTCCCTGGAGACCGACGTGCCGAGCCCGGCCTCGGTGCCCAAGGCGCTGCAACAGGTGCACGACTCCCTCGGCGAGGCCGTCGGCTCCATGCAGGCCCTGGCCGTGGCCAACCCCGACCTGTACATCAACCTCGCCGACATGATCACCGGCACCCTGACGCCCGAGCAGGTGGCCTCCACCACTCAGGAGCAGTTCGCCCAGCTCGCCAAGGCCGCCGGTGCGGCCGGTTTCTGACGCCCGACGACTCGCCATCGACAGGCCCATCGACAGGGCGCGGAGGCCGCGGCTCGCCCCCGTCTCCGCGCCCGGCACCTGAGGACATGCCATGCTGACTGCCACGGACACCCCCGTCCCGGACCGGCCGCTCGCGCCGCCGCCCGCCTCACGCGGTCCCGCCGGTCGCACCCGCCGCAGGCCGGACCGGACCCACCCGATGTGGTTCATGGCCCCGGCGTTCGCGATCCTGCTGGTGTTCTTCTTCCTGCCGACCGCGTTCAACTTCGTGTACGCGTTCACCGACTGGTCGGGCTTCAAGAGCGCCATCAGGCCGGTCGGGTTCGACAACTTCGCCGACCTCGCCTCCAGCGGCACGCTGTTCTCGGCGCTGCGCGTCACCGTGGTCTACGCCGTGCTCGTGGCGGTCTTCCAGAACCTCTTCGGGCTCGGCCTGGCCCTCCTGCTGGAGCGCGACACCTGGCTCAACCGCACGCTGCGGGTCTTCTTCCTCATCCCGGTGCTGATGTCCGCCCTCGCCGTCGGCTACATCTTCCAGGCCCTGCTCAAGCCCGAGGGCAGCCTCAACCAACTGCTCTCCGAGATCTTCCGCCACGACGTGGACCACGCCTGGCTGGGCGACACCCACTGGACCATCGTCGTGGTCGCCCTGGTCCACGCGTGGAAGTGGATGGGCCTGTCCATGCTCATCTACCTGGCCGGGCTCAAGACGATCCCCGAGGAGATCATGGAGGCGTCCCGCATCGACGGCGCGTCGCGGTGGCACGCGTTCCGGCGCCTGCGCTTCCCGCTGCTCGCCCCCGCGATCACGTTCAACGTCGCCACCGCCCTGCTCGGCTCGATGAACGGCTTCGACATCGTGCAGGCCACCACCGGCGGCGGTCCGGCCCGGACGACCGAGATCCTCAACATCTTCATCTACCGCACCTTCGGACAGGGCCTGTTCGCCCAGGCCACGACCATGAGCCTGGTGCTGTTCCTGCTCGTGTCGCTCATGGCCTTCCCCGTCATCCGCATCCTGCGCAAGCGCGAGGAGATCCTTTGACGCCGCGCTCCCCCGCCCGCCGGCACGCCTCCTCCGTGACCGGCTCCGTGGCCAGGGACACCTCGTTCCCGACCCGCCTGCAGCCGTTCGCCGCCACGGCGCTGGCACTCGTCACCATCGGCATCCCGCTGTGGCTCGTCGTGGCGACCGCCGGCAAGTCGCGGGGCGAGGCCCTCATCCCGAACCTCACCCCGCCCACCCACTGGCACCTGCTGGAGAACCTGGGCGAGGTGTGGAGCCAGGGCGAGGTGCCCGCCGCGTTCTTCGGCAGCCTCCTCGTCGTGGTGCCCGCCGTGGTCGGCGTCCTGATCCTCGGGTCGATGGCGTCCTGGATCCTCGCCCGGCGCGCCACCCGGCTCAACGCCGTGCTGTACGCGCTCGCCATCAGCGGCATCATCCTGCCCCCTGCGGTGATCACGGTCGTGCTGCTGCTACGCCAGCTCGGCCTGGCCGGCAGCGCCGTCGGGATGATCGGCGTCTACATGGGCATCTACATGTCCACCGTGATCTTCTTCGTCACCGGCTTCGTCCGCACCATCCCCACCTCGCTGGAGGAGGCCGCCCAGATCGACGGCGCCGGGCCCGTGCGCGTCTTCTTCCACGTCGTCCTGCCCCTGCTGCGGCCGGTCCTGGCCACCGCCACGATCCTCGTCTGCCTCTACGTCTGGAACGACGTCTTCTACGCCTTCTTCGTGGTCGGCGGCCGCCTCGACACCCTGCCGCTCAACCTCTTCCGCGTCGCCGGCGCGGGGCTCTACCTCAACAACTGGCACCTCATCTTCGCCTACGTCATCCTCATGAGCCTGCCTCTCGTCGTGGTCTTCGCCGTCGCCCAGCGCAAGATCATCTCCGGCATCACGAGCGGCGCCGTGAAGTGAGCGCCGTGAAGTGAGCGCCGTGAAGTGAGCGCCGTCGAACAACGACGGCGCCCACCCTTTCGCCTCCGATCCCGGCGGTGCCCGCCGAGCCCGCCGTACCACCCCCTCCGGGCGCTCGCGCGCCCCGGTAACAGGAGAGGACACCCATGCACCGACAAAGGTCATCCCGGCGTGCCCGCGTGACGGCCGCGACCGCGGCCCTGGCCGCGGCGACCCTGACCGCCGGGCCCGTCGCCGGACCGGCGGGCGCGGACACCGCCGCCGCCGACGTCGTCGCGGTGGACTTCGGGCAGCGCACCGGGCCGGTCCACGGCGGCGCGACAGGCATGCTGTACGGCCTGTCCGACCCGGGCGTCCCCGGAGACCCCCTCGTCGCCGGCGCCCGGCCGCGTACGGTCGCCCAGAAGGCCCCGGACGGCGACCAGCACCCCAACGGCGACGCACTCAAGATCGCGGACGGCTTCCTGTCGGCGGGCGGCGAGGAGATCGTCGTCTACATGCAGGACGTCTACAGCAAGTGGCCCTACGAGAACCTCGGCATCGACGACTACCTGGCCAAGGTCGACGCGATGGTGCGCAAGGTCGTCACGGAGCGTCCGCAGGACAAGGACAGGTTCGTCTGGGTGCCGTTCAACGAGCCCGACTGGATCTGGTACCAGAACTGGGCCCAGCTCAAGCAGAAGTTCTTCAGCGACTGGAAGGCGGTGGTCGAGCGCATCCGGTCGATCGACCCCGGCGCCCGCGTCGTCGGCCCGAACGAGGCGAGCTACAACCCCGGCCGCCTGCGCGACTTCCTCACCTGGGCCAAGGACAACACCTGCGGCGCGAAGAGTTGCCTGCCGGACATCATGGCCTGGCACGAACTGTCTCGCGGCAGCCTCGCCGACTACCGGGGCCACTACGAGAACTACCGGCAGATGGAGCGCGACCTCGGCGTCGGCCCACTGCCGATCAACATCGACGAGTACGGCAACCGGCGTGACATGTCCGTCCCCGGCCAGATGGTCCAGTGGATCACCATGTTCGAGGACACCAAGGTGGACGCCGACATGGCGTTCTGGACCTACGCCGGCAACCTCTCCGACCACGCGGTGCGCACCCGCCAGGCCAACGGCGCGTGGTGGCTGCTCAAGTGGTACGCCGACCTGACCGGGCAGACGGTGAAGGTGACCCCGCCGCAGCCGAACGTCCCCGACACGGTCCAGGCCCTCGCGGCCGTCGACCCCTCCGTACGGCGGGGCACCGTGCTGGTCGGCGGCGGCGCCGCGCCGGTCCGGCTTGACGTCTCCGGGCTCGACTCCGCGGTCTTCGGCACGCAGGTCGACGTCGTCGTGTCCAAGACGACGTGGACCGGCTACGAGGGCGACGCCGTGCAGCCGCCGGTCGTCGCGGCCACCCGGACCACCCTGCGTGGCGGCACGCTCCAGGTGAACCTGCCGGGCGGCGACGTGATGGCCGCCTACCGGGTCACGATCGTCCCGTCGAGCGGCGGCGCACCCGCGGCCGACGCGCCGTGGAGCGTCTCGGTGGAGGCCGAGTCGGCCACGCTCACCTCGGCGCAGGCGTACAGCAAGGACACCACCGCGGACCCGCAGATCTACGCGACCTCCGGCAAGTGGGACGTCGGCTCCATGAACAAGGCCGGCTCCGCCGTCACGTTCCCGGTGACCGTGCCGCGCGACGGCCGCTACCGCCTGGGCATCTTCCAGGGCGCGAACAAGGCTCCCGGCAGGCACGCGCTGTTCGTGGACGGCACGCTCGACCAGATCGTGCAGTATTCGGCCGACCTCGGCTGGACCTACCGCGGCCGCACCGACGTGGAGGTCGAGCTGACGGCCGGCACCCACGAGCTGTCCCTGCGCACCAGCGCCGACGGCACGACCCTGCTGCCGGGCGGCGACGTCACGCTGGACAAGTTCGACCTCACCGAGATCACCGGCCCCGAGCGGGCGGCGTACCCGGCCGACGAGGCCCGGCTGTCCGGCGGCGCGGGCATGACCCGCGAGGGCAAGGGCGCCGCCGTCACCCTCGGTGGCGGCGCCCGCGCCACGTTCTTCGCCGCCGTGAGCGAGGACGGCTACTACGACCTCACCTTCTCCTACAAGGCGGCCGGAGCCGGCGACCTCGACGTCCGCGTCGACGGACGACGGATCCCGGGTGTGCGGGCGACGCGCCCGGGTGAGGCGGCCTCCCGTGCCCGCGTGTACCTCCCCACCGGCGTCTCGGTGGTCGAGGTGGGCGGCCCGGCCGGCCTGCGGCTGCGCGGCCTGACCACGGTCAGGGCCGAGGAGGCGGACGCGGCGGCCTACCGCGTCGAGGCCGAGCAGGCACAGCGCGCCGGAACGGCCCGCGTGGTCACCGTCCCCGCCACGAGCGGCTCGAACGCCTCCGCGGGCGCCTACGTGGGCGACGTCGGCAACGGCGCGGGCAACACGCTCACCCTCACCCGGCCCAGCGGTTTCGGCCCGGGCGAGTACGTCCTCGTGGCGCACTACGCCAACGCCGACAGGAACACCGGGCACCCCTACAACACCGACGTCATCAGCCGGTTCCTCGACATCACCGAGACGGGCGGGGCGACGACGCGCGGCGTGTTCCGCCACAGCTACGCGTGGGACAACTTCTGGTCCCAGGCGACGCCGCTCACCCTGACGACCGCCTCCGGGGCGCTCGTCCTCGGCAACGCCACGGCGTACGCGCCCAACCTGGACCGGTTCGAGCTCGCGCCGCTCGTGCTGGAGGTCGACAACACGGCCAAGTGACCGGAAGAGGGGGCACCACCCGTCATGCGGGTGGTGCCTCCGTCGACGTCTGGGGGGTGAGACGTGCCGCATGTCCCGTCGGGGCGTAGGACGATGTGACCATGAGCACTCCCCCGGCTTCCGGAGTCGAGCAGGCCGTCGCCCGTATCGCCGACGAAACGGGGGCGGTCGCGGGCGCGGGCGTGCTCGTCGCCGCGGATCTCGTGCTGACGTGCGCGCACGTGATCACCCGCGGGAGGGGGGAACAGCCGGAGACCGTGCTCGTGGACTTCCCGTTCCTCCGCACGGGGCCTTCGCGGGCAGGTGTCCACTTCCTGGCGCCGGCGCAGCCCGATTCGGATCTCGGGCCCGGGGACCTCGCCGTCCTCCGGCTGGAAACGGCGCTGCCGGACGTCCGGCCGGTCGAGTTCGCCGCCGCCGCGCCGCCGGGCCTTCAGGTCAGCGCCTACGGTTTTCCGCACGGCTACTCTGACGGGCGCTGGGCGTCCGGGCGCACGGTGGGAAGCCTGCCGCACGGCGCCGTCCAACTGGAGGCCACCGACAGCGCGGGGTTCACGGCCGGCTACTCCGGAGCGCCCGTCTGGAGCCCCGAACTCGGCGCGGTGCTCGGCATCCTCTTCGCGACGGACAGGCCGAACGGCAGAGCCGGATACATGAGCCCGGCTCCCGCTCTCGCCGCGATGTGGCCGGAGTTCGACGCCGTCATCCGCTCTGCCCGGGAGCGAGCCACCGAGGTTCCCGAGGACCGGCGCCGAAGGCCCGGCGAGTTCGCGCCCGGCGGCCGGGAGCGCACGCAGTGGGTCAGCGACGCGCCGGCCGACCACGATGTGCTCAAGCGGGCCGCGCTGGCGAACGTGCTCGCCAGGCAACTGCGCCACGCGCGGACGGAGTCCCCGGACGCGTCGTTTCTGGTGCACATCGACGGTTCGTGGGGGACGGGCAAGAGCACCCTGCTCAAACTGCTCGCCCGCGACCTGCGGAGCGACTCGATCGTGGCCTTCTTCGACACCTGGCGGCATGTGCGGATCGAACCACCCTGGTGGGCGCTGCTCACCACGGTCCGCAAGGCGGTCGTCCAGCACAGGCCCCGTTGGCGACGTCCCTTCTTCCTCGTGCGAGAGCTTCTCGCGCGGGTCCGTCGCGACGGCGCCCCTCAGGTGCTTTCTGGCCTGCTCCTGGTCGGCACGGCGCTCCTCGCCGCGTTCCTGTTCAGGGCCGGCGTCATCACAGTCCGCAGCGTCGAGCCGACGTTCAAGACCGTGACCACCCTCGTCGGCGCGGCCGGCGCGTTGTGGACGGCCGGGATCCTCGTCAGCAGGTACGCGATGTGGGGGTCGGCGCGCAGGGCCCGCACCTTCGAGCAGTCCCACACCGACCCCATGAACGACGTCGCCGAGCACATCGCCTGGCTCGTGCGGCACGCCGGCCGGCCCATCGTCGTCTTCGTGGAGGACCTCGACCGCTGCAACGCCGACTACGTGGTGAACTTCCTCGATTCCGTCCAGACGCTCGTCCGCGACGTGCCCGAGCACTGGCGTCGGCCCTTACGCCGCACTCCGGACTTCCACGCCCCGAGCTTCGTCGTCGCGATGGACGGCGCCTGGCTGCGCTGCGCCTACGAGAACGCCTACGAGACGTTCACATCGGCGGTCGCCGAGCCGGGGCGTCCGATCGGCTACCTGTTCCTGGACAAGCTCTTCCAGCTCAGCGTCCCCATGCCCAAACTCGGCGGGGCCAGCCGGGACCTGTACTTCGGCCAGCTGCTCGGTGTGAGCGTCGCGAAGCCCCCGCCGGCCACCGCCGACCAGGTCCGTGCGGCGCTCACCACGAGCAACGACGAAATCGAGGTGCTGGAGACGTTGGCGAAAGCCGACCCCCGGGTCCGCGAGATCGTGGCCTCGCAGGCGGTCGAACGGATCCTCGACGCCGGCGTACAGGACGTCTCCCACCACGCCCTCGCGAAGTTCTCCCGGTTGCTGCACAGCAATCCGCGCGCGATGAAACGGTTCGTCAACACCTACACCGTCCTGCGTGCCGTGCGCGTTCTGGAGGGCAGCCTGGTGCCGACCGACGCCCTCGCGCTGTGGACGCTTCTTCGCATCCGATGGCCGGAGCTGGCGGACTACCTGGAGTCGCATCCCGAGGCCGTCGATCGGATCACAGAAGGTTCCGGCGTGCGGGACCTGCCGGAGTCGCTCCAGGAGCTGGCGGCCTCGCGGGACCTTCATGAGGTGCTGTGCGGCGTACCGGGGGTGACGCTCACGGCGGACGTGGTCCGTGCCTGTTCCGGAGCGGGCGACGACCTGGCACCGCTCCGTACGTAGTCGCCGACGGGTGGCTGCACCGCTCCCAGAACCACCACACTCCGGCCGCTCGGAACCGTCTTGTGTCCCGCTGCCGCCGCTGGCCGGGGATCACCGCGACGGTCTTTGCCGGGCGCGGTGGGAGGGACTAGGTTCGCGCCGTGCCCACCGCTGATCATGTCTCCCCCGGCGTCCGCGTCTACGCCGTCTGCTCGGAGGTCCCGCCCGACGTCGTCGGCGGGCTGGGCCGGTACGCCGAGCGGATCATGGACGCCCTGCGTGACTCCGGGGTGCCGGTCGTGGTCTTCGGCGCCACGGCCCGCCGGGGCCGGGCGCCCCGGACGGAACGCCGGGGCGCCGTCACGCTGCACCGCCTGCGCACCCCCGGTTACGGCCTGCGCGGAGGCCCGGCCCTCCCCCCGGCTGTACGGCGGCTCGCCAGGGTCGCCGGACTGCTCGCGTTCAACGTGCGGGCGGCCGCCCGGATCCTGCGGGCGGAGGCGGGACGGACGGGGGCGGTCGTCGCCGTGCACGACTGGATGGGCTGTGTGGCCGGGATCCTGTGCCGCGTCCTGGGGCGGCTGCCGGTGGTGTTCCACGTGCACACCCGCGAACTGAACGCCCAGGTGGGTGATCCGCGTGCGGGGCGCCGGTCGATGTACGCCGTCCTCCTCGACCTTCTGGAAACGGCCCAGGCGAGGACGGCGCGCCTGATCGTCGTGCCGAGCGCCCGCATGCGCGACGACCTCGCCGCCCGAGGCTGGCCGGCGGACCGGATGCTCGTCGTGCCGCACGGCTTCGAGGAGCCCGGCCTGTTGCGGCTGGCCGGACTGCCCGGCGGCGAGCGCGACCGGGTCCGCGCGGAGGTGCGGCGGCGCTACCTGCCCGGCGGGCAGGGCCGGCTCGTCGTGTTCGCCGGGCGGCCGTCGCCGCACAAGGGGGTGCACACGCTGATCCGGGCGGTGCCGCGGGTCGCCGCCGAGCACGATGACGCGCGGTTCGTGCTCATCGGCGCCCAGGCGCCGCAGACCGACGACGCCGCGACGGTGGCCCGGCTGATCGAGCGGACGCAGACCTCCGGGCACGTGGTCGCCGGCAACCGCTTCCTCGCCTCGGCCGAGGTGTTCGCGCACTTCCTGGCCGCCGACGTCTGCGTCTTCCCGTCGGTCTACGAGCCGTTCGGCCTGGTCGCCGTCGAGGCGATGGCGCTCGCCCGCCCCGTGGTCGTCGGGCCGGGCTACTCGCCGGAGGTCGTCGGCGACGGCGCCGTCCGCTGCGGACGCGACGATCCCGGCGAGCTGGCCGAGGCCCTGCTGCGCCTCCTCGCCGACCCTGAGAAGGCGGACCGGCTCGCCCTGCGGGGAGCCGCGTACGTGCGGGAGCGCTACAGCTGGGCGCGCACCGCCCGGCACACCCTGGCGGCGTACGCCGGCGCCGCGCGCCCCCGCCCCGGGACTCGATGACGCTCATCCGAGCCCCGGCGGGCGGCCCCGCGGGCGGTCAGCCGATGCGGAGCGAAAGCGTGCGCGGCCCCCGCACCTGGCCGGGGGCCCAGGTCACCGTCGAGGGGTCGGCGAGGCCGAACACGGGGACCCGCTCCAGCCAGACCTCCAGGGCGACCCGCAGCTCCATGCGGGCCAGATGGGAACCGACGCAGCGGTGGATGCCGAGCCCGAACGCCGCGTGCCGGTTGATCTCGCGGTCGATGATCACTTCGTCGGCCCGGTCGAACTGGGCGGGATCGCGGTTGGCGGCAGGGAACGACAGCAGGACCCAGTCGTCGGCCTTCATGTCGACGCCGCGCCAGTGCATGTCGTCCTTGACCAGCCGCGCCATCGTGACCGGCGCGTACGCCCGGAGGAACTCCTCCATCGCTGTCGGCAGCAGGCCCGGCTCGGCGACCAGGCGCTCGCGGTCGGCCGGGGTCTTCGCCAGGTGCCACAGTGAGGCGCCGATCGCGCTCCACGTCGTGTCGATCCCGGCGATGAGCAGCAGGGCCATCGTGCCGGCCACGTGCGAGGGCTCCAGCTTGCGGCCGTACAGCTCCGCGTCGATGAGATAGGTGGTGAGGTCGTCGCGCGGGTCGGCGACGTGGTCGCGGATCTGCTCCAGCAGGTAGTCGAACAGCTCCCCCATGTTCGCGACCCGCTGCTCCGGCGGCAGGTTGACGCCTTCGAGCGCGTGCTCGACGAACTCCCGGAACCTCGGCCCGTCCTCCGGCGGGAAGCCCAGCATGTCGGCCATGACCCGCATCGGGATGTGCTGCGCGTAGTCACGGGCGGCGTCGACGATCTCCGCGCCTTCGAACCCGTCGATCAGCGAGTGGCAGAACGCTCGCGCCGCCTCCTCCCGCTTCGCCACCTCCTTCTTGGTGAACGCCGGGAGCAGCAGCTTGCGCGCGTCGTGGTGGAACGGCGGGTCGGAGGAGATCGGCGGCACGGCTCCCACCGGCGCGATATCCCGGGGCGGCCGGTAGTTGCTCATGATGATCGCCCGGGAGGAGAAGTGCTCGGTGTCGTAGGCGATCGCCGCGACGTCCTCGTACCGCGTCGGCAGCCACCCGCCGCCGAACCTCTCGGTGTGCGCGATCGGGCAGCGCCCCCGCAAGTCGTCCTGGATCGGGTACGGATCGGCGGCCCATTCGGGCTCTACGTGGGAGAAGTCGGTGGCCCAGTCGGAGACCGGGCCGGTGATGATCTCGTTGCGGGTGCCGAGGGGCTCCTCCTGACCCTCGCGGAAGTCGCGGACGAAGCGATCGTCGACGGTCATGTCAGGCCTCCTCGACAAGGACGATCGCCTTCTCCGGGCAGTTGGAGGCCGCGACCCGCGCCGCGCGCTCGCCGCCCGCCGGCACGACGCCGTCGCCGGCGACCTGGCCATAGCCCTCGTCGTCCTCGGTGAACAGGTCGGGCGACAGGTCGTAGCAGCGGCCGTGTCCCTGGCAGCGCTCGGGATCGATCTGCACTTTCACTGGTGCTCCCCTTTTCTCAGTGGCGTCCGCGGAGTGGGGTCGGTCGGGGCGATGGCGGTGACGAGGCGGGTGAGCAGGGCGGTCCACTCCTCGTCGCCGACCGCGTGCAGGTCCGGCGTGAGGAGTGCGCTGCCCATCGCGAGCAGGAGACAGAAATGGGCGACGGCGCCGGGGGAGAGCACCGGATCGATCTCGCCGTCGTCCTGGGCGGCGCGGACGAGCCCGGCGAGCCAGCCGGCCCGCTCGCCGACGTAGTCGTGCATCGGACGGGCCACGTCCTCGTCGCGGCGGGCCGCGACGAGCGCCTCGACGATCAGGGAGCCGCGGGCGTCGGGACGGCGAGGGAGTCGGCGGCCCACGGCGACGAGCAGGTCGGCGACCGGCCGGTCGGGGTCGGCGGCCAGCAGGTCGGCCAGGAGCCGGGGCCCGTGGGCGCGCAGCGCGGCCACGATCAGCTCGGCCTTCGAGCCGAAGTGCGCGTAGAGGGCGCCGTTGCTCACCCCGGCCTCTGCGGCGATGTCGGCCACGCGCGTGCCGTCGTACCCGCGCCGGGCGAACACGTCGGCGGCCGCACGGAGCAGCCGCTCTCGCGTCTCGGCGGCGGTGACACCCGCGATCCGGCCCACGACGGAATTAAATGGTCGTTCATTTGATTGCGTCAAGACCGCGCCCGCCCCCCTGCGGCGTCCGGCATCCGCAAAAGGGAAGGCCGATGTGACGAGCACCGGGCAAAAGCCGCAAACTAGCAGAATGTGGAACATACGGGGCGTGCACCGCGACTGGTTCGTGGACGCGGCGCTGGCCGCGGCCGTCATCGCGTTCACCGTCCCCACCACGCTCATCGGTTACAGCTTCTCCATCTGGGGCGGCGCGCCGGACGGGCTCGAGATCGCGACAGGGGTGATCACCGCGGCGGCCATGCTGGTGCGGCGCCGCACCCCCTGGCCCGCGATCGTCGCCTCGGCCGCGTGCGCCTGCGTCACCGGGCAGGTCGTGCCGATGATCCTCGCCGTCTTCTCGATGACCGCCGAGCATCGGGTGCGCCGGTGGCAGTACGTCGCCCTGGCCCTGACGGTGGTCTACTTCGCCGTCGACTACCGCAACCCTCACACCGACCACTCGATCTACTTGAACCTCGTCCGCGCGCTGACCCTCATCTACCTGCCCGCGGTGGTCGGCACCTGGGTGTACGCCTACCGGCGACTCATCCGGGATCTGCGTGTCGGCGTACGCGAACGCGAGGAGATCGCCGCCTCCGAGGAGCGCCGCAAGATCGCCAGGGAGATGCACGACACCGTCACCCACGCGGTCACCGCCATGGTGCTCAACGCGGGCATGGCCCGTGACGCCACCGAGCCGGGCGAGATCCGGGAGCTGACGGCGGCCATCGAGGACAAGGGCGTGCAGGCGCTCGGCGAACTGCGTCAGTTGCTCACCGTGCTCCGGCGCGAGGACGGGGACCTCGCCGAGGGCACCGAGGCGATCGCCCGGCTGGTCGGCGAGGCCCAGGCGAGCGGGCTCAAGGTCGATCTCCACCTCGACGCTCCCCCGGGGGCGCTGCCGCGACAGGTCTCGCACGCGTGCTACCGCCTGGTGCAGGAGGGGCTCAACAACGTGCGCAAGCACGCACCGGACTCCCTCGTACATGTCACCTGCGAGGTCAGCGGCGACCAGGTGGCCGTCTCCGTGGTCGACACGCCGGACCGCGCCGACCCCGGCGGGAAGACGGTCAGGGCGGCGCCCTCCCTCGGCGGCGGGTACGGCCTGGCCGGAATCCGGGAGCGCGTCTCCCTCGCGCAGGGCCGCTTCTTCTCCGGACCGACTCCCGAGGGCGGCTTCGTGCTCGGCGCCCGGCTCCCCCTCCGGTTCCCGCACGGTTAGACCCGTTTTCTCCCCACCCGGCGGGGTACGCCTCTCACATCGATACAGCGTGGGCACGGAGGCCCGGAACGCATCGGCCCGGTACGTATCGGCACTGGGCCGCCGTCGCGGAAAGCGGGCCGCGCAGCGCGCCGCATCGACACGCGTCCGCCGTCACGATCGCGTTTGAGAGTAGCCATGAAAGCCGTGGTCTACGAAGGCCCTCGACAGGTCAAAGTCACCACCGTTCCGGATGCCCGGATCGAACGGCATACCGACGTGCTCGTCCGCGTCACCACCTCCAACATCTGCGGGTCCGACCTGCACATGTACGAGGGCCGGACCAATTTCGCGCGGGGCCGGGTCCTCGGTCACGAGAACCTCGGCGAGGTCGTGGAGATCGGGGACGCCGTCGACCGGGTCAAGGTCGGCGACATGGTGTGCCTGCCGTTCAACATCTCCTGCGGCTTCTGCGCCAACTGCGAGAAGGGCCTGACAGCCTTCTGCCTGACCACCAACCCCGTACCGGGCCTGGCCGGCGCCGCGTACGGCTACGCCGACATGGGCCCGTACAACGGCGGCCAGGCCGAGCTGCTGCGGGTGCCGTACGGGGACTTCAACTGCCTCATCCTGCCGGAGGACGCGCGGGAGAAGCAGACCGACTACGTCATGCTGGCCGACGTCTGGCCCACCGGCTGGCACGCGACCATGCTCGCCTGCGTGCAGCCGGGCGACACCGTCGTGATCTACGGCGCGGGCCCGGTCGGCCTGATGGCCGCCTACTCCGCCCTGCTCAGGAACGCGAGCGGCGTGATGGTCATCGACCACCATCAGGACCGGCTGGCCAAGGCGGAGGAGATCGGCGCGATCCCGATCGACGACTCCCGCTCCTCCCCCGTCGAGCAGGTCCTGGAGCTCACCCAGGGGATCGGCGCCGACCGGGGCTGCGAGTGCGTGGGCTTCCAGGCGCACGACCCGGAAGGCTCGGAGCGTCCCAACATGACGCTCAACGACCTGGTCAAGTCGGTGAAGTTCACCGGGAACATCGCCGTCGTCGGCCTCTTCCTCCCTCGCGACCCCGGCGGCGGGAACGACCTCTACAAGCGGGGAGAGATGGCCATCGACTACGGGACCTTCTGGTACAAGGGCCAGACGATGAGCACCGGCCAGTGCAACGTCAAGAACTACAACCGCCAGCTGTGCGCCCTCATCCACGAGGCCGGCGCCCGGCCGTCCTGGATCGTCTCGCACGAGCTGGACCTCGACGACGCGCCCGAGGCGTACGCGCACTTCGACGCTCGGGAGAAGGGCTGGACCAAGGTGGTCCTGCACCCGAACAACGGCCGCTGACCGCGCAGGGTCCCCGTCCTGATCGCGATGAGCCGGGCCGGTGATCGGCCGAAGCGGGCGGATCATACTCTTGGGGAGGAAAGCCGCGCCGCGAGGCGCCCGGCGCGACCAGGAAGGGACAGGCGTGCTCACCGTCTGTGTGGCCCCGGCGGACCCGCCTCTGATCGTCGAATCCGTCCGCGCCGCCGGTGGTGAGGTGGTCGGCGATCCCCGCCGGGCGGAGGCGCTGGTCTGGACCGACTCGCGGCCGGAGGGCGTGCGGGACTACCTGACGCCGAGCGTGCGCTGGGTCCAGCTGCCCTCCGCGGGCGTCGAACGGTGGACGCGGGAGGGGCTCGTCGACTCCACGCGCGTGTGGTGCTCGGCTGCGGGTGCCTACGCCCCGCAGGTCGCCGAGCACGCCCTCGCCCTGCTGCTGGCCGGGGTGCACCGGCTGCCCGCCGCCGCCCGGAGCCGTACGTGGCAGCGCGACCAGCCCGGCACGCTGCGCGGAAGCACGGTGGCCGTCGTCGGCGCGGGCGGGATCGGCAGGGCGGTCATCCCCGCGCTGCGCGCCCTCGGGGCGAACGTCCTCGCGGTCAACCGCTCGGGCGAGCCCGTGGAGGGCGCGGCCGCGACCGTGCCGTTCGACGGCCTGGCCGCCGTCTGGCCACGGGCGGATCACGTCATCCTGGCCGCGCCCGCCACCCCGGAGACCTACCGGATGGTCGGGCGGGACGAGCTGCGCGCCCTGGGCCCGCACGCGTGGCTGGTCAACGTGGCCCGGGGCGAGCTCGTCGACACCGACGCCCTGCTCGCCGCGCTGCGCGCCGGCGAGATCGGCGGCGCCGCCCTCGACGTCACCGACCCCGAGCCGCTGCCGGACGGGCACGGCCTGTGGACCGAGCCGAACGCGCTCATCACGTCGCACAGCGCCAACCCGCAGGTCCGCCTCACCGAGAGCCTCGCCGAGCGCGTGCGCGAGAACGTCGCCCGCTACCTGCGGGGGGAGCCGCTGCTGGGCCGGATCGATCCGGCTCGGGGCTACTGACGCGGCTGCCGGCGCGGTTTGCGCGGACCGGACGGTCGCGGCGAAGATCGCCGGATGGCCTCCCCCAGCCCCGCACGACGGCGGTTCGCGCTCTTCGCGCTCGCCGCAGTCATCGTCTGCGTCTCCTACTCGCTGGCCGAACCGGCTCTGTGGACCGCTGACCGGAGAATCTCGTTGAAGGTCCTCGTCATGTCCGACAGGACCGTGGAGCCGGTCGCGATCCTCGTGCTGGCGCTGCCGCTGGGAGTGCTGATCGACCGGACGCGCCGCCTGTCCGTCCTGGTGGTGTCGGCGCTGCTGGGAGCGGCGGCCCTCACGTCCGTCTCGGCGGCCGGAGCTCTCGGAGCACCCACCTGGCCGCTTCTCCTCGCGGTGATGCCGGCGAGCGGCGTCCTGGCGATGGTGACAGGACTCGGCCGGGACGCGTACCTGCCGTCCGTCGTACGGCGCGAGCGCCTGCTTCCGGCGAACGTTCTGCTGCTGGCCCTGCTGCCGCAGATCGTCGTCATGCCGAAAAGGCTGACCGGGACCTTCTGGCAGGGTTCCGCGTTCCTGTTCGCCGTCGGCCTGGCGTTGGCCGCGGCGGCGGCGCTGTTCCGGGGTGTCTCCGCCGTCGAGAGGCCGCCGCCGCCCAGGGCTGGACTGTGGCGGGAGACGGCGGAGGGGATCCGCTTCACGGTCCGGCATCCGGCGCTGCGGGCGATCGCCCTCTGTCTGGTGCTGTCGGCCCTGCTCGGCGAGATCGCCGACGCGGTGGCGGGCGGGGCGTGGGAAACGGCGTTCCGCGACCTGAGCGGGGCGAACAGCGAGTTCGCCCGGTGGCTGATGAGCGCGCCGGCGTACATCCCGCCCGTCCTCGGGGCGCTGCTCGCCGTGCTGCTGCACCGGAGGCTCGGGACCTTCCGCCTGGCCTGGTGGGCCCTGCTCGTGAGCGCGCCGTTCACCCTGCTGCTCGCCATGTCCGGGACCGGGCCGGGGTGGATCTGGTATGTCCTCGGGACGGCCGTCCCGGCGACCGGGACGCTGATCGCCTCCGTCGCCCTGCTCAGCCACCGGCAGGCCGTCACGCCTCACCGGCTGCTCGGGCGCACGGGCGCCCTGCTGATCGTCCTCACGACTCTGGCCGACGGCGTGGCGGGCCTCCTGGAGGGCCCCGCGGAGCGGCTGGCCGAGCTGGGCGGCGTCGCGCCCGCGGCACTCGCCACCGTCGCCGCGCTCGCCGCCGCCGTCCCGCTGCTGCGGGCCCGGCGGTCCGCGGCCGACCACGATGCAGGATCGACGGGGTCGCTCCGCCGCGCTCGCCGGTGGCGTCTATCGTTCCCGCATGAAGGTCTGTTCCATCGCCGCTCCGGCCACGGCCGAGGAGGCGCAGGCGATCCAGGACGCCCTGCGGCCCCGGTTGGACCTGACCGGCCCGGGTCCCCGTGACCCCGCCCTGGTCGCGGGGGTGGACGTGGCCTACGCCGACGACCTGCTGGCCGCCGCGGTCGTGGTGCTCGACGGGACGAGCCTGGACGTGGTCGAGCAGGTGACGGTGCCGGGACGGCCCGCCTTCGGCTACGTGCCCGGCCTGCTCGCCTTCCGCGAACTGCCCAGCCTCGTCGAGGCGCTGGAGCGGCTCACCGTCACGCCCGACCTGATCGTCTGCGACGGGTACGGCCTGGCGCATCCACGGCGGTTCGGCCTCGCCTGCCACCTCGGGGTGCTCACCGGCCTGCCCACGATCGGGGTCGGCAAGACGGCCTTCGTCGGCTCCTTCGAGCCGCCCGGCCGGGAGCGCGGCTCGTGGAGCGAACTGCTCCTGGACGGCCAGGTGGTCGGCCGGGTGCTGCGCACCCGGGACGGCGTCAAACCGGTCTTCGTCTCCGTAGGCCACCGCGTCGACCTGGAGACCGCCTGCCACGACGTGCTGGCCCTGACCCCGCGTCACCGGCTTCCCGAGACGACGCGCGCCGCCGACCGCCTGTCCCGCTCGGCGCTGAAGGCCGCCCTGGCCGCCTCCGCCTGACGGCTCCCCCGGGGTGCGCGGCGGCGCGGCACGCGCCCCCGGCCGTGATCAAGAGGCGCCTTCGGCAAGGTGGCGTTCCACGGTGGCGACCTTGGCGTCGAGCCTGCCCTGCCCGGCGCGGGCGTCGGCCTTGAGCACCAGGCTGACGCGGGAGCAGCGGGCCTCCACGGCGGCGACCGCGTCCTTGACGACGCCGAGCACCTCGTCCCACGTCTCCCCCTCGACGGTGGTGAACATGGCGTCGGTGCGGTTGGGCAGTCCGGACGCGCGGACCACGCGCACCGCCTCCGCCACCATCTCGCCGACATCCTCACCGGCGCCGATCGGCGTGACGCTGAACGCGACGAGAACCGACATGAGACCTCCTCGAAGATCGCATCCCCGCGCCACGCTAACACCCGCCGCCGGGCGGCGGCGGATGCGGGTGGTTCACGCGCGGGTGGTGCGCTCACCCGTCCTGTGGCGGGCGGCCGCACGGGCGTGCGCGTCGGTGAGGAGAGCACGCACCCGCGTGGCGGTGGCGTCGCCGGGGTTGAGCACGCAGATCCACGACTGGGCGGCGTACACGGGGTGCGGCAGGATGCGGTCCGGCACGCGGTAGTCCAGCGCCTCGTGGTGGCCGGCGTGCGCGGCCGGCGGATAGCCGAGCAGTTCCTCGAACACGGCGCGGCCGACCCCGATGTTGACCCGGAAGACGCCGGGGCGGTTCAGGTCGGAGGCGGTGTCGAATCCCTCGTAATCCTTCACGACGATCGTGGCGAAGGGCATCTTCCGGTTGGCCGGCTCGTCGTCGGGGTCGTAGTAGAAGAAGGTGTCTCCCCATGCCGCCCGCGGGGCGCCGTTGTCCTCCGCGGCGGTGAAGGCGACGACAGCCGGCAGGCCGGTCACGAATTCGATGACGTCGTTCTCGGTCACACGAGGTCCTTTTCTCGCTGGATTTCCTCCTTCAAGTTTCTCATTCAAGTCGTGTATGAGGCTTTTCTCGAAAATCCGCAGTAGATACTTCGGCAACCCTCAACTCGCCTGTGAACCGTGCGCGCTCGGTCTCAGCTCCGGGGAGGCCGCACCACCGCGACGGGGCAGTGCGCGTGGTGCAGGACCGCCCGGCTCACCGAGCCGAGCACCGTCGCGCCGACGGCGCCGCGCCCTCGCGACCCCACGACGAGCAGGTCGGCCTTCTCCCCGGCCTCGACCAGCGCGTCGACCGGGTGGCCGCAGACGGCCCGCATCTCGGCGGCGACGTCGGGATACCGGTCCCGGTGGGTCCGCAGCGCACCCGCCACGTAGTCCTCCTGGGCCTTGCGCACCTCGTCGACGTCATAGGTGATCTCGGGCGCGAAGGGGTGCACCGGAAGCCGCCAGGCGTACAGGGCGAGCAGGCGGCAGTCGCGCAGCCGCGCTTCCTCGAACGCGTAGGTCAGGGCGGCGCCGGCCTCGTCGGAGCCGTCGATCCCGACGACGACCAGCCCGTGGGGCGCCGACACCCCGGCGCGCACCACGACGACGGGGACGTCGACCTGACCGGCGACGTGCATGCCGACCGACCCGAGCAGCATGCCGGCGAACCCGCCGTGTCCCCTGCCGCCGATCACCATCTCCGCCGCGTTCCCGGCCTCCTGACGCAGCACCCGGGAGGGGTCGCCCTCGATCATGGCGGTGGTCACGCGGACGGCCTGATGGATCTCCCGCACGGCCTGCTCGGCCTCCTCCAGGATCCGCCGGCCGGCCCGGTCGAGCTGGTCCTCGATCGGGATCGGATAGCGCGCGATCTCGTACGGCAGGCGGTCGACCGCGTGGACGATCCGCAGAGGCAGGCCCTTGCGCGCCGCGTCGCCCGCGGCCCACTCCACCGCGGCGGCCGCGGCGCGCGATCCGTCGGTGCCCACGACGACGGGTTCGGTCATGGCTCCTCCTTCTGCTCCTGCCCCTATCCGACCGCCTGCGCCTCGTCCTGGGCAGGGCCGCTGGTCCCTGCCTCGCGGGACCTTTCTCCTCCTGCGGCAGACATGGAGCGGCCGGCCCGCGTGGCGCCGAGGCACGCGAGCCGGCCGGAGGTCGGGAACGGTCGGACGGGTCAGAGGCAGGTCGCGAGGGTCAGGAGCAGGCGAACCCGCTCGCCCCCGGCGAGGAGGGGCCGGACGCCTGGAAGCCGAAGCTCGCCGACGCGCCGGGCGCGAGGCTCCTCGCCCACGAGGGCGCCTTGGCCGTCCAGCGGGTGCCGCTGGAGGTCACGGTCGCGCTCCAGCCGCTGACGAGGCTCACTCCGGACGGCATGTCCCAGGTGACCGTCCAGTCCGGCAAGACCGCGGCGCCGGTGTTCTTGACCGTGACGTTCGCCGTGAACCCGCCCTGCCACGAGCTGGCCACCTGGTAGGTCACCTGGCAGGTCCCGGGGTTCGCCGACGGGGACGGGCTGGGGCTGGGCGACGCGGAGGGGGACACAGAAGGGGACGCGGAAGGGGACGCCGACGGCGAGGCGGAGGGCGAGACGGACGGTGATGCCGAGGGCGACGCGGACGGTGACGGCGACGGCGAGCCGCTGGGCGTCGTCGTGGTGTAGCTCGCCTCGGTGTAGTCCGCGCCGCACTGCGATCCGCAGGACGCGGGCAGGGCGAAGCTGTAGACCCGGCCGCCGTTCACCAGCGCGTCGGACACGTCGCGCACCCGGATCTGGAACCGCGTCGCGCCCTGCGTGACCCCGCCGATGATGTACGACTGGCCCATGTCGGAGTTCATCTGGGCCTGCTTCCAGGCGCCGTCGGCGTAGTACTCCACCCCGTGGATGCCGTTGGGCAGGTGGGAGACCGCGATCGCGGGCCACCACGCCTGCGCGCCCTTCATGAACCCGATCCTGATGTCACCGCTGTAGCCGGGTGCAGGGACGAACGACCAGGTCACGTGGCGGTTGTTCCAGTGGTTCGGGTACATGTCCCCGACCGGCGCCCCGTTCTTGGCGAACCTGTTGAGCGACGGCTTCGACAGGTCCAGGTGATACCGGTCGTCGCGGCACCAGCCGTTGGAGTCGCCGCAGCTGTCGGCGACGAGCATCGTGAGCGTGGCGCCGTTGTAGGCGTCGGAG
The DNA here is from genome assembly GCF_006334915.2 of Microbispora catharanthi. Lineage (GTDB taxonomy): Bacteria > Actinomycetota > Actinomycetes > Streptosporangiales > Streptosporangiaceae > Microbispora > Microbispora catharanthi. The sequence goes on along the minus strand of NZ_VDMA02000001.1, from coordinate 15,325 downwards.
ACCCACGAGCCGTTGCGGCAGAACGGCTGGCCGGGCGCGCCGTCGTTGACTCCGGTGCAGTAGTCGGAGACGGTCACCTGCACGTACCGGCCGCAGTTGAGGCCGTTGTTCCACAGCCCGGCCTTGGACGCGTTCGCGCCGGTCAGCGGCCGGGGGTAGAAGGAGTAGTCGCCGGGGGTGTCGTACACGTTGAGCGCGACGAAGTCCTGCGAGTCCAGCTCGGACTGCGGCAGGCCGCAGCCGCCGTACGGCGAGCCGAGGCCGTCGAAGTAGGTCGCGCTGCCGGTCACCGGCGCGGGCGGGTCGTCGACCGCGCCGGCCGGCGTCGCGGCGGGCCAGGCGGTGAGCAGCACCGCGGCGACGGCGGCCGCCCAGATGCGGCGTCGGACGGAGGTTGCGCGGCCGGTCATCGAGCTCCCCTGCGGTCACGGTCGTGCTCCAAACGCCGAGATCGTGGCGGCGGGGCGGCGACCCGGTCAAGGCGCCGTCACGGACGATCCCGGTGAGCTGGGGATCCTTCGGTGAGGGCCTGTAACTTTCATCACCATGCAAAACCAGAGACGTGCATAAGCCGCCTTTCGGGGCAGAGGACACGAAAGCACTCATCAGCCTGGGGAGCGGCTACATGACGGACCTCGCACGGGACATCACGGTCGGCGTCGAAGAGGAGTTCCACGTCGTGGACCTGGGAACCCGGCAGCTCGTCCCACGCGCTGGTCTGCTCCTCGAGCAGCTGCCACCCGACCGGTTCACGCAGGAGTTGCACCGCTCGGTCGTGGAGGCCAACACCCGCCCGTGCACGCGTCTGGAGGACCTCTCCCGGGCGCTGACCGGGCTGCGCGCCGACGCGGTCGCCGCGGCGGACGGCCTCGGCCTGGGCGTCGTCGCGGCGGGGACGGTCCCGCTGGTCGATCCCGAGACGGTGAAGATCTCCCCCGATCCGCGCTACGAGCAGATGCTGGCCGACTACCAGGCGCTCGCCCGCGAGCAGCTCATCTGCGGCACGCAGGTGCACGCCGAGGTGCGCGACCGCGACCTCGCGGTGGCCGTCGCACACCGGCTGGCTCCCTGGCTGCCGCCGCTGCTGGCACTGAGCTGCAGCTCGCCGTACTGGATGGGGGCCGACACCGGCTACGCGAGCTTCCGGTCCATGGTGTGGCAGCGCTGGCCGACAGCGGGACCCGCGACGCGGTTCGAGTCGGCCGAGGAGTACGACGCGATGGTGGACGAGCTGATCCGGTCGGGGGTCATCAGCGATCCCGGCATGCTCTACTTCGACGTCAGGCCGTCGGAGCACGTGCCGACCGTCGAGCTGCGGGTGTGCGACGCCTGCCCGCGCGTGGACGACATCGTGCTGATCGCCGGGCTGTTCCGCGCGCTCGTCAGCCGGGAGCTCGACTCCCTCGCCGCCGACGCGCCGCCCTCCGCCGCTGAGGATTCCGTGCGTACGGAGCTGGTGCGGGCCGCCTCCTGGCGGGCGGCGCGCTCGGGGCTGGAGGGCGAGCTGGTCGATCCCGTCGAGGGCGTGCCGAGGCCGGCCCGCACGGTCGTCGTCCGGATGATGGAGGGGCTCCGGCCGCAGCTGGAGGAGGCCGGCGACTGGGCGCTCGTCTCGTCGCTGGCGGCCCGCGCGCTGTCGGACGGCGGTTCGGCCGGCCGGCAGCGCGAGGCGTTCCGGCGCGGCGGCCGCCTGACCGACGTGGTGGACCTCCTGCTGGCCGAGACGAGATCCGGGGACCGGCGACTCGCGGCGGCCGGGAGGTAGGACATGTGCGGACTGACCGGCGAGATCCGTTTCGACGGGCGGCGCGCCGACATCGGCGCGGTGGGCAGGATGACCGACGCGATGCACGATCGCGGCCCGGACGGGTCGGGCCTGTGGTCGCAGGGCCCGGTCGCCCTCGGCCACCGGCGCCTGAAAATCATCGACCTGTCGGACAAGGCGGCCCAGCCGATGGCGGATTCCTCCCTCGGCCTGGCCGCGGTCTTCAACGGCTGCCTCTACAACTACCGCGAGCTGCGCGAGGAGCTGCGGGCCGAGGGATATCGCTTCTTCTCCGACTCCGACACCGAGGTCCTGGTCAAGGCGTTCCACCGCTGGGGCCCCGACTGCGTGCACCGCCTCGCGGGGATGTTCGCCTTCGCCGTCTTCGAACCGGCGACGGGACGGCTGACGCTCGCCCGCGACCGGCTCGGCATCAAACCGATGTACGTGTCAGGGGACGGGCGGCGGCTGCGCTTCGCCTCCACCCTGCCCGCGCTGCTGGCCGGGGGCGAGGTGAGCACCGACATCGATCCGGTCGCGCTGCACCACTACATGACCTTCCACTCGCTGGTGCCCGGCGAGCGCACCATCCTCGACGGCGTGCGCAAGCTGCCTCCGGCGACCGTACGCACGGTCGAGGCCGACGGGACCTCCCATGACACGGTCTACTGGAACCCGCCCTTCGCCCGCCTGCCGCGATACGAGGGGATGGACGCGCACGACTGGCGCGAGGCCGTGCTCGACCGGCTGCGCGCCGCCGTCCGCAGGCGCATGGTCGCGGACGTGCCCGTGGGCGTGCTGCTGTCGGGCGGGCTCGACTCCAGCGTCATCGTGGCCCTGCTGGCCGAGGAGGGCCAGCGGGACCTGTCGACGTTCAGCATCGGATTCCCCGCGGCCGGCGGCGACGCCGGAGACGAGTTCCGCTACTCCGACCTGGTCGCCGAACGCTTCGGCACCGACCACCACCGCATCCTCATCGAGGACTCCCGCCTGCTTTCCGGCCTGCCGGAGGCGGTGCGGGCCATGAGCGAGCCCATGGTCAGCCACGACTGCGTCGCCTTCCACCTGCTGTCGGGAGAGGTGGCCGGACACGTCAAGGTCGTGCAGTCCGGGCAGGGCGCCGACGAGGTGTTCGCCGGATACCGCTGGTTCCCGCCGCTGGCCGCCGTGCCACGCGAGGAGGCCTTCGCGACGTACGCCCGGGAGTTCTTCGACCGGCCGCACGAGGACCTCACCGGCATCGTCGCACCGGGCCATCTGGCCGAGGAGGACGTGAGCGCCGATGTCGTCCGCCGCCACCTCGACCGGCCGGGCGCCGAGACCGCGCTCGACGCGGTGTTGCGCCTGGAGACCCGGCTGATGCTCGCCGACGACCCGGTCAAGCGCGTGGACAACATGACGATGGCCCACGGTCTGGAGGCCCGCACGCCGTTCCTCGACCACGAGCTGGTCGAGCTGGCGGCGGCGTGCCCGCCGGAGCTCAAACTCGCCGGCGGCGGCAAGGGCATCCTGAAGGAGGCCTCCCGGGCGCTGCTGCCGCGCGAGGTCGTCGACCGGCCGAAGGGCTACTTCCCGGTGCCCGCGATCCGGCACATCGACGGGCCGTTCCTCGACCTGGTGCGCGACGCGCTCACCGCGCCCGCCGCGCGCTCCCGCGGCCTGTTCGACAAGGCGTACGTCGAGGAGCTGCTGGAGAACCGGGAGGCCCACCGCACCACGACGGGGGTCAACATGCTGTGGCAGCTCGGGCTGCTGGAGATGTGGCTGCAGGCTCAAGGAATCTGATGGCGGAGCACCTCCTCGGCGCCGCGTTCCCCGGCACCGGGTTTCTCGACGCCGGGTCTCTCGACGCCGGCTTTCTCGACGCCGGCTTTCTCGACGCCTGGGGCTGCTGGACGCCGGCGCCGGCGCCGGACCGGCGCGCCGTCGCGTACGTCAGCGACAGGGACGGCGCGCCGCGGGTCTGGGTCCAGCCGCTGGGGCCGGGCGGGCGGGCACGGGTCGTCGACACGGGCCCCGAGCCGGTCGCCGACGTGAGCTGGTCGCCGGCCGGAGACCGGCTGGCCGTGCTCGTGGCGCCGGGCGGCGGCGAGCACACACAGGTCTGGACGGTCCGAACCGACGGCGGCGATCTGCGCCCGCTGGCCGCGCCCGAGGGCGGATCGGCGTGGTTCGCCGGGTGGACCGGCCGGGGCGACCTGCTCCTGGTGGCCGAGGTCTCCGCGGCCGGGCTGACCGAGGCCCTGCTGATCGACGCGGCCAACGGGGGCCGGGAGACGGTCGCCGCAGGGCCGCTGCTGCAGCCGGAGGCGGTCAGCCGCGACCACGCGAGGGTGCTGCTGCGGCACGGCCCGCGCGGAGTCCGGCGCATGTACGTCAAGAACCTCTCCCCGGGTGGCGCGCACCTCCCGGAGAGTGGCACGGGCCCGTCCGGGGGCGTCGCCGAGCGGTCGCTGCTTGCCGACCTGCCCGGCTCGACCGAGCACGGCGTGCTCTCCCCCGACGGCGGAACCGCCTACCTGCTGACCGACGCGGGCCGGGACCGCGCCGCGCTGGCCGCCGTGCCCGTCGGCGGGCAGGTCGGCGGGCAGGTCGGCGGGCAGGTCGGCGGGGGCCGAGAGGGCCTGCCGATCGTGGTGGCCGAGCGCCCGGACGCCGAACTGGACCGCTTCGCACTCAGCGTGGACGGCCGCCGCCTCGTGCTGGTGTGGAACGCGGCCGGGCGCTCGGAACTGGAGGTGCTGGAGGCGGGCAACGGCCCCGGCGGCGGTTCCGAGGACGCCGGGGGCGCGGATGCCGAGGCCGCCACGAGCGCCGGGGGCAGGGTCGGTGGCGGAAGTGGCGGCGCGGCGGCATGGTTCGGTGCGGGGTTCGGTGCGGGGTTCGATGTGGGGTTCGGCGGCGGCCCCGGGTGGGTGCGACGCCCGCTCCCCGCTCCGCCAGGGGAGGTGGTCTCCTCGATCAGGCTCTCGCTGGACGGCCGGGTGGCCGTGCTCGCCGTCGAGGGTCCGGCCCAGCCGTCGTACGTCGTGCTGTGCGACCTGGACGCGGGCCGTTATCTGCCGGTCGCCGGGGCCGGCCGGCTCGGCGGGGCCGTGGACGCCGAACTCGTGCGCGTCCCGGCCCGCGACGGGCTGGAGCTCAGCGGATGGCTCTACCGGCCACCCGGCGTCCTGGGCCCGGCGCCGTACGCGGTCTTCCTGCACGGCGGGCCCGAGGACCAGGAGCGACCGGTGTTCACCCCGCTGTACCAGTGCCTGGTGGCCGCAGGCATCGGCGTGTTCGCGCCGAACGTGCGCGGCTCGGCCGGGTTCGGGCGGGCCTTCCGCGACGCCGACAACCACGCGTCGCGCTTCCGCGCCATCGACGACGTGGCCGACTGCGCCGCCTATCTGGTGCGGGCCGGGCTCGCCGACCCCGCCCGGCTCGCGTGCCTGGGCTGGTCGTACGGCGGCTACCTCACGCTGGCCGCGCTCGTCACATATCCACGGCTCTTCCGCGCCGGGGTGGACGTGTGCGGGATGGCGGACTTCGCCACCTTCTACGAGCGTACGGAGCCCTGGATCGCGGCGGCGGCCGTGAGCGAGTACGGCCATCCGGAGGCCGACCGCGACCTGCTGCACGCCCTGTCGCCCCTGCACGCCTTCGACCGCCTGGCCGCTCCCCTGCTCGTGGTGCACGGCGCGCGGGACACCAACGTCCCGGTGTACGAGGCCGAGCAGGTCGTCCGCGCGGCCCGGGGCCGGGGCGTGCCCTGCGAGCTGCTGCTGTTCGAGGACGAGGGGCACGAGATCCGGCGGCGGGCCAACCGGATCGTATTCGTGAGGCGGGTGACCGAGTGGCTCGGACAGCGCCTGACCGGCGTCTCCTCCGGATGAGTCCCGGCGGCGCCCCTCAGCGTGACTCGTGCAGCCGCGCCAGGTCGCTCTCCATCTTGGCGATGACCCGCTGGTACCCCTCCCAGCCGTACAACCGGAACAACTCGGACTTCATGCGGAGCGTCTCCTCTTGCACCGCCTCTGGGCCCTGGCGGCGTATGGCGTCGAGCGCGAGACGTGCCAACCGCTCTCGGTCGGTGGTTCCGGCGAGATCCTCGCGTCTCATCTCAGGAGTAGGCATGGGGCTCTGCCCTCCGGGTCTGGACGAACGGTGCCTACACCTGACGCGCCTTGGTTGCCCTAGGTTGACGGCCGCGAGAAAAACTTCGGAACGAGTGCGTACCGGCGAGTAGATGTGACCGGTCCCCCCGATGCCCGTCAGGGCGCCTCGCCGCCGGGGACGTCGACCGCGATCTCTCCGCCCAGCCGGTGCCCCCCGCCGAGAACGAGGTTGTCGCCGCTCCAGAACCTTCCGGGGTCATACCAGTTCGGGCGGCGGCCGGCGGGCAGCAGACCCATCTCCTCGTACGTCACGGCGACGACCTCGGCGCAGTAGGCCGTCTCCAGCGCACGGTCCAGCGCGCCGTCCCGAGCGCCGTCCCGAGCGCCATCCCGAGCGCCGTCCCGTGCTCCGCGCCGGAGCGAGGGCAGCCGCCCGCGCAGCCAGCGCCCGGCCAGGCGGGCCGTGGACGGGAACGGCGTGCCGTCCAGCCGCGCGATCGTCCGCAGGACGGCGTCCTCCATCTCCCCGGTGGCGGACGGCTCCAACTGCCGCAGCCAGGCGCGCTGGCCATACCTGGCCGCCCAGACGCAGACCGCGTCACGCATGTCGTGCAACTGGACGCCGCGCTGATGCGTGCCCGACCACATGTCGGGCAGCGACCGGCCGAGTTCGGCGTGCCACATGAGCGGCGGCAGGTCCTCGATGACGACGGCCATGCCGACGTGGTTCACCGGGCTGTTGGTGGTGACCTGGATGGCGCGGTCCGGCACACTGCGTCCGCGGAACACCCAGACGTCGCCGGTACGGGCTAGTTCGAGCGCCTTGTCGAGACTTATCCGCGTATGAGCCACGGCAGTAGCCTAGGCACATGCGCTGGTGGAAGATACTCGGTATGGCGGCCTTCGCGGGTGTCGCGGCGACCGGTGTGGTGATCGCCCGGGCCGAGCGCCGGCGGCGCGCGTACGCGCCTGAAGAGATCCGGGAGCGCCTGCGGGCCCGGCACGCCGAGGCCGTCGCCGCGGCGGAGCCGCCCGGGATCGCCGCTCAGCCGCCACGGTAGGCGTCGACGCCGAGCTTGACCGCCACCGCGAGACCGCAGAGGGCCGCGGCGAGGCGCAGCGTCTGGCCGGGCAGGCGGCGCGCGACCGCCGGGCCGAGCCAGCCGCCCACGAGGAACCCCGCGGCCAGCGGGCCCACCGCCGCCCAGTCGACCGGCCCGAAGACGGCGAACCAGACGGCCGCGACGGCGTTGGCGAGCGCCGAGATGACGTTCTTGACCGCGTTGACGCCGACCGCCGGCCGGTCGAGCGCCGCCGCGAGCACGGCGAACATGATGATCCCGCCGGCGGCCCCGAAGTAGCCCGTGTAGACGGCGACGCAGAGGACGCCCACGCGCAGCCCCAGACCGCCCTCCCCGCCGAGGCTCACCTGGCCGGGGCGTGGCGGGCGCAGCAACAGCAGCAGCGAGGCGCCCGCGACCAGCCACGGGGCGACCATCTCGAACGTCCGCGGCGGCGTGACCAGCAGCAGCCCGGCGCCGGCCGCGCCGCCCAGCGCGGCGGCGAAGCCGAGGCGACCGACGAGACGTCCCTGGCCTGCCAGTTCGGGCCGCGACCCGGCCGCCGCTCCCACACCGGTGAACAGCAGCGCGACCGTGTTGGTGACGTTCGCGGCCAGCGGCGGCAGGCCGAAGGCCAGCAGCGCGGGGTACGACACGATCGAGGCCAGGCTCACAACCGTGCTGACCACTCCGGCGACCAGGCCGACCCCGGCCAGCCCCAGCACGTCCACAAGCACAAAGGGCACCAAACCATACGGGTTTCGGACGCCCGGCACCGGCCCTCCCCGTGAGGCCGCGAGGCCCGACGCCGCCGCACACGCTAGTCCCCTGCCCAGCACCACGACGCGGCCCATCCACCAGGTTCTACAGGCCGCTGACGACTCACGGGGCGTCGACCACCGGTTCAGCTTCCTTGCATCCTTTCCATCTTCGCTTGCGGGCACGAACCGTCTGGTGGTTCCGATCCGTCCCTACATTGTCGAGGCTGCTCCCGGCCTCGCCCCCGACTCGGGGTTCGGCCTGCCTCCAACTGCAACCGGTCACTGCGATGACCGGCGGCGGGCTTCTCCTTCCGCACGATCCCTCAGCGCCTCGTGGCGCACACCCGGTCTCGTCGGCGATCAGGACACCATCGCCACCGAGATGCTCGCTCACGTAGCCGCGGACGTCGTCGCGCACGGTCGGCCAGCGTGCACTGCGCAGCAGGCACTGCATGGCCTGCGGGCCGCTCAGCCCAGCGTGCTCGGCCAGGTTCCAGCAGTTCTTCCGCTCGACGTCGGACAGCAGGCCCCGGAGGTACGCGTTCGCCGCGCGACGTGACTCCATGTGGCTGAACCGGTGCGCGATTCGCGTCATCAGCTCATTGAGGGTGACGATCCAGTGGTCAGGGTCCACGCTGTCGGCCACGGCCACCACGCGATCTTCAGATGTTTTCACAAACTCCGAGTGATCACGTGGTGGCCGTTCTCATGCCACATCAACCGCGAAAACTGCCGGTGGAGTTGTCCCAGCGCTTGGCATCGAAGCGGTAGGGGTTGTACTCGTCCTTGGCAGTGGGGTTCGACCAGACCGGGCTTGTGGACGCACCTGTTGAAATGAAGCGCGGCCCGCCGCGAAACGGCGGGCCGCGGACCGGAGCTCATGCCAGGGGAGCTACTCGGCATGCTTGTATGCCTTTCCGGCTACTGTGACGCCCAGTCCCAAGAAGGGTCTCGACGCAAGCGCTCCAGGACCCGATCGTACCTGATCAGGTCTCCGTAGTTTGTATCGAGGAGCCCATCGAATCCCTGTAGCACTTCCAGTAGAAGTTGGCGAAGGCATGGCATGCCGGGATATTCGATGAGGATGACCCCAAATTCTCCAGGCTCTCGAGAGACCTGAGTTATTTCGTCCTCCTCGAACTCGGCAACGACGTCTCCTGAGAGATCTATGCCGAAAGAGCAGGTTCCCCGTTCGAGGCGATCGAAAAACTCTCCGTTGCTGTAGGTGCCGGCATGGCGCAATCTGTCTACAAGCTCTTTGTGGGTGCCCACAGCGCTTATCAACACTATGGTGGGTCGCATTTCGACACCTCCTTCTTAACTGCTGGCGATCAGGAGGCCGCGAAGGCTATGGCGCCAAAACGCTCAGCAGCATTTCGTGAAGGGAGGCGAGATCTTGAAGATAGTTTTTGTCAGCTTCCGTATCCCAGCCATGTTCCGCCGCCTCCGGACCAGAAAGAGCTTCCACGGTCTCGAGTAGCCACTGAGCGATCTCTGACCGGTCTTCCGGGTCGATGAGCGTGAAGTTAATTCCCGACCGTATTCGCGCGCCACTCGCATTCCGCGCGCTTTGTTTGATCGACGGCCCTCATAGCCCGCGCTACACGTATTATGCGTTCGCGGGCAACGCCCCCATCCTGGTGCACAACGCCGGCGGCGAATACTGCAATATCTCCGAACTGAAGGGGGACGAGCCCAGTACCGCTGCTCGGCTGATGGCTTCCAAGGAATATTCTGGAGGCCAGCTGCGAGGATTCCGGGACACCAACAACCCAGACTTCATCGATGCGCGCGGTCGTACGTACGACGCCGTCGGCGGACCCTCTGCGTGGACGAACCCCAACTACAACGAGGGTAAGATGATCCGCTCGATCTGGAAGCACATCTACGCCAAGAGCGGTTTCAACTATACTGTCCTCGATATGACTGGAGCTTCGAGCGCGCAGATCGATGCCGTCTTCTCAAGTCTCGATTCTTGGGCGGCGAACCCCGCCATGAAACCACTTAACAAGCTCATAATTCTTGGAGGTGGTTACTAGTGTCCGCGATCGTGACTTCCGACGACGGCGTGGATTGGTTCACCAATTCGCGAACCTGGTCGATAATACTAGAGCGAGCTATGAGAGTCGTCGACCAAGCGAAGCGAACGGAATACGCGCGACACGCAGATAAGATCGGAATCGATTTCACTCTCATCGACGCGGAAAATCGGCCAGAGATCGCTCAGTGGCTACTCGAGACCATAGAAGCACTTTCTGGTCCGGAGGCGGCGGAACACGGTTGGGATACAGAGGCTGACAAAAGTCATCTTCAAGATCTGGCCGCCATGCTCCGTCGCATGGCCCAGAAGTAGGTCGTCTCGAAACCTCTCCACCTAAACCCCTTCAAGAGAAGTGATTCCGATCTACGGTTGGACTGTTAGCAACCCAGCCGTAGATCGGATTCTTTTCGGTAGGCGGACGCGGTGACGCCCTCTTGCCCCTCTGGGGCTCCCACCCGGCCGAGTTTTGGAGTTTTCGGGCATATGAGGCTTGACCGCGGAAAAGTGTGGGCACGCGACTGTTGCCGAGGGTGCGGCGCTGAGCCTGGGTAATACAGCATCCTCCGCGGCTCGAATCGGGCCGGCTCAGCATCATGCAATCCGAGCAGCCGCGTCCAAGCGGCGAGGTCGGCCGCCAGAACCGAGACCGAGACCAAGGCCAACGGCAACACCGTCGACTACGACTACTTCCTCGACAGCCTGCTGCGCCACTCGATCGAGAAGAAGCCCAACGGGACGATCGTCGCCGAGCACACCATCGGCTACCAGGCCAACCTCAACCGCGCCAGCGACCTAGCAAAGGTGCAGAACGCCGACAACCCCGGCGCGTACCTGGACAACCAGTTCACCTACACCTACGACCCCCGGGACCGGATCGCGAAGACGGTCAAGACCCCGGTCGGCGGGGGCGCGGCGGAGACCGAGACCTACCTGCACGACCCGAATTCCAGCGTCTACGACCAGACCGTCCACGGTGAGCGCACCGAGTTCACCTTCGACCGCAACCGGCTGATGACCTCGACCACCAACGGGGCCACCGCCACCTACAACTACGACCCCTACGGCCGCCTGCGCACCATCACCGGCGGCGGCAAGACCTGGGAGAAGTACACCTACGACGGCTTCGACCACCTGACCAAGCACGAAAAGCTCGGCACCGACGGCACCACCTCGACCGTCACCACCTACACCTACGACCCGCTCGACCGCACCACGTCCAAGACCGAGAAGACCGGCACCGCGGGCGCGAAGACCACCGACTACTCCTACCTCGGCATGTCCGGCGAAGTGCTGGACGAGGAGGTCGCCGGCAAGCTGACCCGCTCCTTCCAGTACTCCCCCTGGGGCGAGCGCCTGTCGCAGGTGAAATTCACCGCCACCGGCGGTGAGGAGTCGTCCTACTACGGCTACAACGCCCACACCGATGTCGAGCAGGTCACATCCGAGACCGGTGACACCCGGGCCACCTACGGCTACACGTCCTACGGCAAGAACGACGACAAGCTGTTCACCGGCGTTGACAAGCCCGACCCGGTCGACCCCACCACCAAGGAGGAGTACAACCCCTACCGCTTCAACGGCAAGCGCTGGGACAACTCCACCGGCATGTACGACATGGGGTTCCGGGACTACAACCCCAACCTCAACCGCTTCCTCACCCTCGACTACTACAACGGCGCCCTGAACGACCTGACCCTCGGCACCGACCCCTGGACCTCTAACCGCTACGCCTTCGCCGGCGGCAACCCCATCACCGGCATCGAACTCGACGGCCATCAGCCGCTGCAGTACTCAAACAGCGCAGCGGGGGCGGCCGAATGCCAGAACAGAGACTGTACCTCCACGAATAGCGGCGGATCGTCTGGCTCTCCAAATGACGCTGAGGCCATGCGGAGCAAGATTCCCGTCCTCGGATTCTTCGACCAGCTCAACAAGGGCATCGCTGACGGTGGCGCTAACGCCTTGTGGTTCTTCGCTAAAGGGCCGGCGGAGGGCATCGCGCCGGCCCTCTGCCTGGGGGAGTCTCAGCAGACCGCAGGCGCATGTGTCAACAATGTCCAAAGCGGTGTTCGGAATCTCAATGAGATAACAAGCCCTGGCGCCGATAAGAGTTCACTGGGGTACAATCTCGGCCTCCTAGCCCCCTTTGTCGCCTTCCCTGAGGGCGGGGAAGGGGTCCTAGCTCCGGAAATTCTTGCAGCGAGGACGGCTGCAGTTCGTTCGCCTGTCCTTGGATTCAATACCGCAAGAGAATTTGAGGCATTCGGAAATGCGCTACAGAAAGGTCTGGGTAAAGCTGGATACAATGACGCCGTGCCACTATTCCAGGGTAGTAGTGTGACGGGAAAGAGCTATCGTACTGGGGTTCCCTTCGATGAAGGTAGAGTAAGCGACTTCGACGTAGCTCTGGCCAGCCCTGGTCTGTTGGCCAAGGCAAGGGCAGCCGGCATACCCCTACGATCTGGGAAGACAAGGACGATCAACCTAAGCTACGGTAACCTCAGGAGGCTCGGGTTGTATGATCTCAGTCAGAGCCTCTCTCGGCTGGCAGGCCGACCAGTTAATTTTATGATCTACGAATCCGTCGAAGCCGCAGCTTCTCGATCGCCGAGTGTGATAGTCAGATGACAAATCGCAACCTTCTGTACGGGTGGAAGAACGTCGATGCAGACGTCGCGATCCGACTACTTGCTGATGCGCTCCAGCAAGAGTTCGTTCTGGGTGGCGGCGATTATGTCGGCGGGGATATCTGGCGTACTCCCATAGGCTCGGAGGAGGTTATTCAAGTACAATACAACTTCGTGGACGAAGAGGGCCTACACTACGAGGAGGAGTTTCCTGAATACTCCCTCCTTGTAGAAATCGCCGAGTCTCGTCGCTGGGATTTCATAGAAGATCAACTGCGAAAGATCGAAGGTCTAGATCTACTTCGCCTAGAGGTTTTCGAATAACACGCACTGGCGAGCGGTGCGGCGCCGGGTGGCCCGGGGGGATCTCACCCCGGGCTCCCACAGAACGGAGCGTGAAAGCCTCCGTCGCTCCGCTCGTCTTATCCAATAACGTTTTCTTAGTCTAAGAGCCGACCCATGGCTGGGTGCGGGAAAGCCGTCGGCAAAGCCGTGCCGGAGAGTTCCGGTGGGGAGGGGTGCTTCCTAGTGCCGCATCAGCTTGGGTTTGCCCCGTTTCGTGGCGACACGCCGATCAAGGTCCCACCGCGATCGGCGTGATCGCCTCACACTCTGCTCGTGGCCGAGCGGGTTCGCGTACGCGAGATCGATGACGATGAAGGGAACCGGCTGCTGCGCATCGTACGGCGCGGCACGGGATCGGTGGTGACCTGGCGACGAGCGCAGATGGTGCTCCTGTCGGCCCAGGGCATGAGCACCGGTCAGATCGCCAAGGTGGCGTTCACCAGCGAAGACCGGGTCCGGGATGTGATCCACAACTTCAACGCCGACGGGTTCGACTCCCTGTACCCCAAGTACAAGGGCGGCCGCGCTCCGACGTTCACGCTGCCGCAACGCCGCGAGATCAAGAAGATCGCCAAGTCCAAGCCTGCCGAGCACGGGCTTCCGTTCTCCCGGTGGAGCCTGACCAAGCTGGCCGACTTCCTGGTCGCCGAGGGGTGGTCGAGGACATCAGCCATGAGGGCCTGCGCGAACTTCTACGTGCAGAAGGGGTGTCCTTTCAAGCCATAAAGACCTGGAAGGCCTCCCGCGATCCGGACTACGCGGCCAAGAAGGCCCGCGTCGAGCACCTGTATGCGATCGCCGACCGCGAGGTCGTCCCCGACCCCGGCGAACCAACGGTGATCTTCTGCTTGGACGAGTTCGGGCCGCTCAACCTGCAACCCCGGCCGGGCAGGCAATGGACCGACGTCGGCGGCAAGGGCAAGGACCCCAACCGGGAACCCCGGCCGCGGATGCGCGCCACCTACACCCGCACCCAAGGCGTACGGCACCTGTTCGCCGCCCTGGACCTGGGCAAAGACCGGATGTACGGGCATGTGAAGAAGCGCAAGCGATGCGGCTGCTGGTGCTACAGAAGCTCATGCTTCTATGGTTCCCCCGGATCGTACGTCCGTGGGAATCGCCCCTTCCTCGACCACCGTCAGAAGGATGCGGGGAGCCCTCGCGTTGCAGTCTCTGTCGAGAAGTCGTCGATCCTCTCCGCCAAGGCGCTTGTTTCACGGCATGGGGCGGAGGCGAGAGAGGTACGGACCTGGACCATGCGCTTCAGCAGGCCCTCCACGCGCTTGTCGGGCTTCAGGGCAAAGACCGGGGACAGCGCGTCGGCGGCTCTGTCGATGGCGCCGCTCAGGAGACGGGCGGCGGCCAGGTCGACGCAGGCGCTCGCTTCGGCGGCGTACCAACGCTGCTCGACGGGCACCGCTCTGTAGAGGCTGAGCGCTCGTTCGCACTCTGTCTCGGCTTCTTGCGCCATGCGCGCGCTCAAGTATGCGGAGCCGGCGCAGAAGGCTTCGCGGGCCTCGTCGAATCCGAACTCGCCGCCCACGCCTTCGTGCAACTCCCCCTGCGGTCCCCGAGAGTCCCGGGCAGCCAGGATCGCGTTGCGAGTGCCGTCGCTGTCGCCGAGTAGGGCGGATGCTCGGGCGGCGATGCTGAGCAGCCTCACGCGAGTAGTACCGGCGGGAGCGATTGCCAGCCCGCGCTCCACCAGCCGGAGCGCCTGGGCTGGGCGACCAGCCCAGAACTCCACGCATGCCAGCAGCCCGTCGGCCCACGCCGACAGTTCGTTGTGGCCGATGACCTCCCCGTAGACGCGGGCGGCCCTGGCCTGCTCCGCCGCCGCGTACGGGTAGCCGAGGTCGAAGCTGGCGCTGCCGAGCAGTCCGCAGAGCTGCCCGGCCGCGAGGTACAGCTCGTGCTGCTGCCCTGGGTTCCGCGTTCGCTCCAGCAGTCGGTACGTACGGTTGCGCACCCGGGTCAGCTCGCCGAAGAGTGGCAGTGGTGGCGCGTGCACGTATGCACGGGCCAGGCGGATGATGTCGTCGCCGAGCTGCTCCAGTGCGTTGGGTCCGACGGCTGCGGCCTCGATCTCTGCGGCGTGGTCGCTGGATTCGCTGGCGGCACTCATGATCAGTTCTCGTTCCGTCGCGGGGACCGACGTCTTCACACCCGGCGTGTAGTCGGTGGCGAAGCCGAGCTCCACCGGGCTCGTCCGAAAGAGCCGGCACAGCAGGTCGAGGTAGTCCGCGCCCGGCCGGTGCTCGCTCTCCCCGCCACCGGCGGTGAGGAGTCCTCCTACTACGGCTACAACCCGCACACCGACGTCGAACAGGTCACCTCCGAGACCGGCGACACCCGCGCCACCTACGGCTACACCGCCTACGGCAAGAACGACGACAAGCTGTTCACCGGCGTCGACAAGCCCGACCCGGTCGACCCCACCACCAAGGAGGAGTACAACCCCTACCGCTTCAACGGCAAGCGCTGGGACAACTCCACCGGCATGTACGACATGGGGTTCCGGGACTACAACCCCAACCTCAACCGCTTCCTCACCCTCGACTACTACAACGGCGCCCTGAACGACCTGACCCTCGGCACCGACCCCTGGACCTCCAACCGCTACGC
>NZ_VDMA02000019.1 GCF_006334915.2 Microbispora catharanthi | reverse complement strand
CGCGCCGTGCTCGCCACCCGCGCGATGACGATCTACGGCGGCACGACCGAGGTGCAGCTCAACATCATCGCCGAGCGCATGCTCGGCCTGCCCCGCGACCCCGAGCCGGGCAAGTAGCCCCGGCCGCGGCCGGTCGCGCGGGCCACTCGGGTGCCCGCGCGACCGGCCGCCGGCGCGGACGTACGCGCAGGCGGCGCGACAGCCGTGGGCACGGGCCGGGGGTCAGCCGTCGCGGTGGCGCGTCCCAAGGGCGGGATCGCCGAGGTCGAGCCGGCCCAGTTCGGTTCTGGAGGCGACGCCGAGCTTGGGAAAGGCCTTGTGCAGGTGATAGCCCACCGTACGCGGGCTCAGGAAGAGCTGGGCGCCGATGTCACGGTTCGTGGCGCCCCGCGCGGCCAGACGGACGATCTGCAGCTCCTGCGGGGTCAGCAGGCCGGCCACGCCCACCGCGCGGACGTCGCCGGCCACCTCTCCCGTGGCACGCAGTTCGGCTCGGGCACGCGTGGCCCAAGGGTCGGCGCCGGCGCGTTCGAACATGTCCAGCGCCTGTCTGAGGTGGATTCTGGCGTCGGCCTTGCGCCGGTTTCTGCGCAGCCATTCTCCGAACAGGAGCCGGGTGCGGGCCTCCTCGAACGGCCGGCCTCCGTTCAGGTGCAGGCCGACGGCCTGGACGTAGTGGCTCTCCGCCTCCTCGTCCCGCGCGGCGGTCAGCGCTCGGCAGCGCAGGGCGACGGCGCGCGCCCAGGGCTGCCCGGTGGCGGTGGCCCATTCGTCGAACCTGGCGAGCGGTGCCCCGGCCCGTTCGGGCTGCTCGCACCGGACCGCCGCCTCCACCAGGTCCGGCGCGAACAGGGTGGTCGAGAGCTGGTGGCGGACGGTGCCGGTGATACCCGTCTCCAGATGGTCCAGTGCGGCCTGCGCCCTGCCCTGTCCGAGGGCGAGCAGGCCCTGTGCCCAGACCGCCCAGGCCAGGCTCGACACGTTGCCGTGGTCGATGGCGTGGGCGCGGACGCGGCTGGTGAGCTGTTCGCAGGCCCGCTCGTCGCCCCGGACCGCGGCGAGCCACGCGAGCACACCCTGCAGGTGGTCGACGCGGTGGTGCTGCCCGGTGTCCTCGGCGATGCGCACGGCTTCGGTGGCCGACGCCTTCGCGTCCTGGAACCGGCCCAGGTAGAGCTGGCTGCTGGCGAGGTTCTGCAGCGCGTGCGGCAGCCAGCCGATCATCCCCTGGGCCCGGCAGTCGTCGGCCAGGCCGGCGGCCAGGTCCAGGGACGTCTCGTCGTCGCCCACCATGAAGGCCATCGACGCGATGATGAGCCGTTCTCCGGGGCCTGCCGGCTGGGATCGCAGGGCGTCGGCGAGTGCCGCGTGGATGTGCACCAGCCCGCGGGCGGAGTCGCCCGCCAGCAGGGCGGCCAGGCCGGTCAGCGCGGAGACGACCGGGTGGAGGGGATGCCCGGCCGGCAGCTCCAGGGCGTGGAGGCGGTCGACGGCCTGCCCGGCCAGTTCGGGCGCGCCGGCGAACCAGGCGTCGCGTACGGCTTCCGCCAGCATCGACGCGGCCATCTCCGGGTCCGTGGCCGCGATGGGGGCGGCGGCGCTCATGAGGATGCCGTGCGCGACCCGCGGTGAGCCCTGCTCGAACTCGACGGCCGCGCGGACCCCCGCGAGCTTGGCCTGCTCGCGCGGATCGTCGGTGAGCAGGGCCGCCCGGTCGGCCAGCGCGCGCGACCGCAGGAGCTGACCGGCGTCCATCGCCGCCTCGGCCGAGCTGATCAGCCGGCGTACCCGCTCGCGCGGGTCCGGGGTGAGCTGCGCCGCGCGCTGGTAGGCCGCGGTCGTGGCCGCGTGGCCGCTTCTGCGCCTGGCCCGCTCGGCCGCGTGCTCCAGCTCGGCGGCGACGGCTTCGTCGGGGTCCGTGCACGCGGCGGCGAGATGCCAGGCCCGCGCGTCGACGTGCCGGCCGCCGTCGGCGGCTCCGGCGAGAGCGGCGGCCAGTGCCCGGTGCGCGGCCACGCGCCTGGTGAACGGCGCACTCTGGTAGGCGGCCGCCCTGATCAACGGGTGGCGGAAGGAGAGCTCCCCGTCGACGCGGATGAGCCCGGCACGCTCACCCGGTTCGACCGCGTCGGCGCCGACGCCCAGCCGCCGCGCGGCCGCGAGGATGACGGTGAGGTCGCCGGTGCTCTCCGCGGCCGCCACGAGCAGCAGGGTGCGGGCGGGTTCCGGCAGGGCGTGGATCTGTGCCTGGAAGGCCTCCTGCATCCGGCTGGTGAGCGGGAGCGGACCGAGATGGTAGGCGAGCGGATCGATGTGCCCGGCCCGCTGTTCGGGCGTGAGCGCCGCGGGAAGCTCGATGAGCGCGAGCGGGTTCCCCTCGCTCTCGGCGAGGACGCGGTCCCTGACGTGCGGCGCCAGTGTGCCGGTGGTCTCACCGAGCAGCGCGGCCGCGTCCGCCGGGCCGAGGCCGCCGAGCCTCATCTCGGGCAGTCCGGTCGGCCGGAATCCGAGGCTGCCGTCCCGGATGGACAGGATCAGCGCCACCCCTTCCGCCTCCAGCCGCCGCGCGGCGAAGAGCAGAGCGTCGGCCGAGGATCGATCCAGCCACTGGGCGTCGTCGACCAGGCACAGCAGAGGCCCGTCGCCGGCGAGCTCGGACAGCAGGGTCAGCGCGCCGAGACCGACCAGGAAGCGGTCGGTCGCGGCGGAAGCGGCCAGTCCCAGGGCTCCTCTGAGGGCGTCCGCCTGCGGGACCGGCAGCCGGTCGAGGCGGTCGATCCCGGAACGCAGCAACAGGTGGAGCGCGGCGAACGCCAGCTCGGTCTCGCTCTCGATGCCCACCCCGCGCAACGTCCGCATCCCCGCGGAGGAGGCCTTGCGTGCCGCGTGATCGAGGAGCGCCGACTTGCCGATCCCCGCCCGTCCGCGGACCACCAGAGCGCCGCTTCGGCCGTCCCTGGCCTCGGCCAGCAGGTGATCTATTCGATCGGTTTCGGCCCTACGCCCGTACAACACGGGACGATCCTATTGAGGACGTGACGTATGTCCGCTTGGGGATGACCGGTCATGTGACAGATTACGGGCGGGCGGCACCGGCCTAGCGTCGTCGGCATGGATCTTCCGACGTTCTCCCCGGCGGAACGGGACCGGCGCTGGGATCTCGCCCGCGAGCTCATGGACGCCGAGGGCGTCGACGCGCTCGTCGTCTACGGCGGGCGCGGGAGCGGCGGGCCGGCGGAGTGGGCGCCCGACGTGTTCTTCACCAACGACTGTCCCGGCGCGATCGTCGTCTTCCCCCGGGTCGGCGAGCCCATCGCGCTTGTCCGGTCTCCCGCGCGCATCGGCGACCACCTCGCGGCGAGCGCGCGCGGCGACGCGGTGTGGATAAGGCCGGAGAACATGCTGGTCGCCGGGCACGCGTACGGCGTGGCGGAGGTGCTGCGCGCACACGGGCTCGACAGGTCGCCGATCGGCGTGCTCGGCCTGGAGGCCTGCGCGCCTTCCCACACCGACCCGCTTATGCCGTACACGTTGTGGTCGTCGGTGCTCCAGCAGCTTCCCCAGCTGACCTTCAGGTCGGTGGAGCGCGGTTTCGTCACCCGAACCCTGCCCCAGTCCGCCGAGGAACTCGTGGTCGTCGGCCATGCCGCCGCCGTCGGAGAGGCCATGGCGCGCGCCATGCTGCGGGCGGTGCGACCCGGCGTCAGCGAGGCGTCGGTGTACGCGGCGGGCGCGGCCGAGTGCCTGCGGCAGGGCGCCATGGCTCCGGGCATGTCGATCACCTCAGGGAGGGAACCCGTCTCCTGCGGCCCGCCCGCCTGGTCCTACCGGCCGCAGAGGCCGCGCGTGATCGAGGACGGTGACCTGGTCCTGGCCGAGATCTCCTGCTCGTACGGCATGCGCGAGACCCGGCAACGGGTCGCCGTCGCGGTCGGCGGCATCCATCCCGAGCTGGAGGCGGCCGCGCGGACCGCCCGCGCCTCCTACGAGGCGGGGCTGGCGGTCCTGCGCCCCGGGCGCACGTTCGGCGAGGTCGTGACCGCGATGACGCGGCCGCTGGAGGAGACGGGCGGCCGGCACCCGCACCCCCTCGTGCACGCCCTCAATCCTCGCGCGGCGGTCGGCGGGTCCGGGGCCAGACTCGGCGTGTTGCCGGAGACCGCGCGCTACGGGCTGCTCGCCGAGCAGCCCACCATCGGCTCCGATCTGCCCCTCGTTCCGGGAATGACCTTCGCCCTCACGCCCACCTGCGCCTACGGCCGCCGGTCGGCCGGCCTCGGCGGCACCGTCGTGGTCGGCGAGGACGGGCCGATCGAGCTCAACACCATCACCACCCACCTCATGAGGAGCACTGGATGACCCGCCACCGTTCCACCGTCGCCGCCGGCCTCGTGGCCGCCGCCCTGATCGCCCTGTTCGCCTACCTGTCACCGGGGCTGGCGCTCTGGCTGACCTTCATCCCGGCGATGGTGATCGCCTACGGCTGCCACCTCGCGACCACCGACCGCAGGCTCCCCGACCCCTCCCGGGTGCTGCCGATCTACCTCATCGGCCTGGCCTGGCAGTTCCTCCACTTCGGGGAGGAGTTCATGAACGGGTTCAACTGGCGCTGGCCCACCCAGGTCTTCGGCGCGAATGCCATGTCGCTGCCCATGTTCGTCTGGATCAACATGATCTCCTACGCGGCCTTCGCGCTGGGCGCGCTCGCGATCTACCGGGGCTGGCGGGTGCCGCTGCTCATCGCCTGGTTCTTCGCCATCATGGGCGCGATGGGCAACGCGATCGGCCACCCCATCTACGACCTGGTCTCAGGTGACCTCGCCTTCCCCGGCATCGTCACCTCCCTCGGCTACTGGGTCATCGGCCCGATCCTCGTGTACCGCCTGTGGACCTCCGCTCGCCCGCACGCGGACGTCGCCCCCGGCGCCCGCCCGGTCGCCGCCTCCGTCTGATCGCCGGGTACGCCGCCGCCCTCTCGACGGCGGCGTCCTCACCGCAACCTGAACCGAAGGGAATCGTCATGTCCATCTCTCGTATTCCGGAGCGCGAGATCGCCGAGCGGCCCACGGGCTACGGAGGTCCGAACCTCTCGCCGGTGGGTCTCGAACTGGTGCCGCACGAGTTCACGCCCGGCGTGTGGGCGCTCATGGCCAACCTGCCGCCGAAGGACAACAACGGCGTGATCACGGGGCGGGACGCCGCACTGGTGGTCGACGCCGGGATCACTCCCGGCGTCTCGGACAAGATCCAGGCCGTCGTCGCCCGTCTCACCGACCGGCCGCTCCGCTACCTGGTCAACACGACGTACCACGGCGACCACACCTTCGGCAACGCCGCGTTCCCCCGGGAGGTCGTGATCGTCTCGTCCGGGGCGAACAAGGCGAACATGACCGACCTGGCGTACGAGAAGCAGACCCGCTCGGCCAACATGTACGGCGACGCCGCACTGCTCGACGAGGTCACCGTGTGGCGCACGCCGGACCTGACGTTCGACTCCTTCGCCGAGATCGACCTGGGCGGACGCGTCGTCCAGCTGCATCACTTCGGCCCGGGCAACGGCCCGGGAGACACGATCGTGTACGTCCCCGACGCCCGCACCGCCTGGACCGGCAACTTCCTCTGCCACGCCGGCATCGCCCACATGCTGCTCCAGGGCGGCCCCGAACCGTACCTGGGCTCGCTGCGCAGAATGCGCGATGCGCTGCCCGATCTGGAGACCATCGTCTCCGGGCACGGCCCGATGGGAGACGGGCCCGCGGCCGTGGACGCTCTCGTCGGCTACCTCGAACGGCTCCATGCCGAGGTTGAGGCGAGTGTGAAGGCGGGCCGCAGTCTGGAGGAGACGTTCGCGGCCTGCACCGATCCCTGGGCGGAGCGCCTCGATCCCCGGCTGTCGGCCGCCCTCGCGCGTTATCCGGTGCCAGGGGAACTCGCCCAGCAGGGCATGCTCACCCTCTGCCGTGATCTGCACCGGCTCAACGTCCTGGCCACCTACCGCCTTTACGAAGACCGGTGAGGACCCGCCGAGTACGGCGGCGCCGCGCCGGGGCCTTCTCCGGCGGCAGCGGCGGCTCGAATCGTTGTGAGCGTTGACCGGCGGGTCAGCGCACTAGCCTGTACGGCATGCGGCCGCCCTTCCGGTTCGTACGGCTTGGCCTGGTGTGGGGTGGTCCCGCCCTCCGGCCGCGTGCCGTGCTCGCGCGGTTCGGGCCGGCTGTGCTGGGTCTGGCGTGCGGGGTGCTGGCGCTGGGGCCCGCCCTCGGGCCGGGGTTCGCGCTGCGCTACGACATGGTGTTCGTCCCGGACCCGCCGGTGCGCCTTCCCGGCGGGTTCCCCCGTGCAGTGCCGAGCGACCAGGTCGTGGCGCTGCTGTCGGCCGTGGTCCCGGCCGAGATCGTGCAGAAGGCGATCCTGCTCGGGCTGTTCACGCTGGCCGCCTCGGGGGCCGCGGCTCTCGCGCGCGACGCCCTGCCCGGGGGCGGGATCGTGCCCCGGCTGGCCGCGGCGGCGTTCTACGCCTGGAACGCCTACCTGGCCCAGCGCCTGCTCATCGGGCAGTGGGCGCTGCTGCTCGGATACGCCGGGCTGCCCTGGGCCGTACGCGCCGCGGCGGGTGGCAGGGCGGGACGGCTCACGGTGGCGCTCCTGCCGGCCGCTGTCGGCGGGTTCCAGGCCATGCTCGTCAGCGCCCTGACCGTGCTCCCGGTGGCCGCGCTGCGTGGCGGGGGAGGAGGGGCACGGGCGGTGCTGTCGTCGGTGCTGCGGGGAGGGGCCGTCGTCGGCGTGCTCAGCCTGCCGTGGCTCGTCCCGGCGCTCGGCTCGGACGCCGCGGCCGATCCCGCCGCGGTGGCCGCGTTCGCGCCGCGGGCGGACGGGCCGTTCGGGACGCTCGGCAGCCTGCTCGCCCTCGGCGGCATCTGGAACTCCCACGCCGTGGTGCCCGGGCAGGAGATGCCCGCGCTCGCCACGGCCCGCCTCGTCCTCGCCGCCGCCGCGGTCGCCGGGTTCGTACGGCTCGGGGTCGTCCCGGCGCGGCCCGCGTGGTGGCCCGGCCTCGCCGCGGCGGCGTGCGCGGGTGTGTTGGTCGCGTGTGCCGGGGCCTTCGCGCCCGGCGTGCCGCGCGCCCTGATCGGATGGTGGGCGGGGTTCGGCCCGCTCCGCGACGGCCAGGTGTACGTCGCGCCGTTCGCGCTCGCGCAGGCGGCGGGCGTCGCGGTCGTGGCGGCGGCCCTGCGCCGGAGCATGCCCGCTCCGGTGGCGGCGGCCGCGGTGGCGGTGCCGATGCTGGCCCTGCCGACGTTCGCGCTGGGCGCGTTCGGCAGGCTCGGGACGGCCGAATACCCCGAGGAGTGGCGCCGCGTCCAGGCCGTCGTCAACGGGGATCCCGCCCCCGGCGCGCTGCTGTCGCTGCCCTGGAGCGCCTACCGGGCGTTCCCCTGGAACGGCGGCCGGGTGGTTCTCGACCCCGCCACCAAGATGTTCTCCCGGCCGGTGGTGTGGAACGACGCGCTCGTCGTCGGCACGGGCGGCGGGAGACGGATCCGGGTGGCCGCCGAGAGCCCTCGCGCGCGGCGGATCGGCGCGCTGCTGGCCGGGCCGGCGGCGGTGCCGCTCACCGGGGCGCTCAAGCGGGAGGGGGTGCGGTATGTGCTCGCCGGAGGAGTTGACGAGAACACGTTCTTGTCCCGGTTGCCGGGGGCGACCCCCGTCTACAGGGGCCCGGAACTCCTCCTGATACGCCTGTGATCAGCCAAGATCTGCGCCACGCGGCATACTGGACGGTAAGTCTTTTTATCACGGTTTGACCAAGGCTATGGTGTAGGAGCTGTATCACGTTCTAATCTCGGCGCACCGCGCGTTTCGACAAGGAGGAAGCATCCGTGTTGAAGGTTCTGGCTGCTCTCGCGGTCGGGGCCGTGCTCGCCGGCGTCGCCTCCGTGGCGGTCGTCAACGTGGCCGCGCCCACCGCTGAGCCGCCCAACAAGCCGCTCTACAACTACGGCGACAGGTGAGCGCACCAGACCTGACACCCGTTCCATAAGGACTCCCTCGAAAAGGACTCCCCGCGAAGACCCAGTTCGTCAGGGGCGTGGTTTCGCCATGCCCTCATGCGTCCGTGCCCCGATTCGCCGCACCGCCCACCCTCCGCGCCCCGGGACCACCTGTACCGGGGGCCGCGTCCCGCGGTGCCCCGAACTCGCCGCGAAGACGCGTCACCCGAAGGAGTGGTCGTGGTCGCACAGGGTGCGAAGGCGAAGTCCTCGGGGCGCCCGGCCCCCCTTCCCGAGCCGCCCGACAGGCCGCATCTGGCGGCGACCGACGCAGGTGCGGCTCCGGCCGCCGTTCCCCCGCTCGAAGGCGTACGCGTGGCCGTGCTGAACTTCCGCGAACCGGGCCAGACCGTCGCGGGCGGCGCGGAGGAGTACGCCTGGCGGGTCTCCGCCTACCTCGTCGGCCAAGGGGCGCGCGTCCACTTCGTCACCAGCCGGGAGCGGTACCAGACCCGCGGCGAGTCGCGTGACGGCATCGAACTGCGCAGGATGGGCAACAAGTATCTGGTCTACCTCCTCGTCCCGCTCTGGCTGATGCTGCACCGCCGCCGGTTCGACGTGGTCGTCGACTGCATGAACGGCATCCCGTTCTTCTCGCCGGTCGTGGCACGGCGCCGTACACGGGTGATCTGCGTGGTCCACCACGTGCACGACCGGCAGTTCTACGCGTTCTTCCCCCGGTGGCTGGCGCGGATCGGCTGTTTCATCGAGGGGCCGGTGGCGCGGCTGCTGTATCGGCGGTGCACGACGGTGACGGTCTCCGAGTCCTCCCGTGACGAGCTGCGCGAGCGCCTCCGCTGGCTGGCCCCGATCGAGGTGGTGCCCAACGGCAGCCCGACCGCCAGGCCCGTCGCGAGGGAGCCGGTGCCGGGCGACCCGGCCGTCGTCTACCTCGGCCGCCTGGTCGGCCACAAACGCGTCGAGCGGGTGGTCGAGCTCGCCGCCGACCTGGCGCCCGGCCGTCCCGGCCTGCACGTGCACGTCGTCGGACGGGGCCCCGAGCACGACCGGCTGGCCGAGCGGGCGGGCAGGCCCGACGTGGCCGGACGCGTCCACCTGCACGGATTCCTGCCGGAGGCGGAGAAGAACGCGATGCTGAGCGGCGCCAGGCTCAACGTCACGGCCTCGGAGTTCGAGGGATGGGGGCTGACCGTGATCGAGGCGGCGGCGCTGGGCGTGCCCACCGTCGCCTACGACGTGGCCGGCTTGCGCGACTCCGTACGGCACGGCGTGACGGGGTGGCTGGTGCGCGACGGCGAGCGGCTCGCCGACGTGGTCGACCAGGCGCTGCGGGAGCTGGACGATCCCCTGACGAGGGCACGGATGGCCCGGGCGTGCCGCAGCTGGGCGGGCGAGTTCACCTGGGGGAAGACGGGGGCGGCCATGACCAGACTGGTGGCGGGCGAACTCGGCCTGCTCCCCGCGCGAACCCCCGGCAACGGCCCTGAGAAGTCCTGAGCGCGCCCGTGTCCGTTGACGTCTCGGTCCAGCCGCGGGAGCCCGGTCACGCCCGGGAGGGGGTGACCCGCGAGCCAGGGGAGACCGCCGGGGCCCCGGAGACGGCCCCCGCCGCCCGTCCCGCGCCGCCGGGCCGGGCGCTGCGGCACCGGCTCCGGCTGCTGGCGGGCTGCCTGCTGCTCGCGGCCGTCGCCTTCAACACCGCGCCCGGCGCGGTGATCTCCGAGACCAAGCTCGACATGGCGGTGAACCCCCTGGGGTTCCTCTCGCGCGCGCTGCACCTGTGGGATCCGGCCTACTTCGGCCACCTGCAGAACCAGGCGTACGGCTACCTCTTCCCGATGGGCCCGTTCTACGTGCTCTTCCGGGCCATGGACATGCCCGCCTGGGACATCCAGCGCCTGTGGATGTCGCTCGTGCTGTGCGCGGCGTTCCTCGGGACCGAGCGGCTGGCCCGGGCCATGGGGATCGGCTCGCCCGGCACCCGGATCCTCGGCGCGCTCGCCTACGCCCTGGCCCCGCACGCGCTGGCCCTGATCGGGATCAACTCCTCGGAGTTCCAGCCGACCGCCGTGCTGCCGTGGGTGCTGCTGCCACTGGTCCATGGGACGCGGGAGGGCGCGAGCCCACGCCGGGCCGCCGCGCTGTCGGCCGCCGCGTTCCTGTTCGCGGGCGGCGTCAACGCGGCGGCGGAGCTGGCCGTGCTCGTCGTCCCGCTCGTCTACCTGCTCAGCCGCCGCCACGGCGGGCGCACGTGGGCCCTGCTCGGCTGGTGGCTGCTGTTCGTCGGCCTCGTGTCGATGTGGTGGCTCGTCCCGCTGCTGCTGCTCGGGCGCTACATCTTCTCGTTCCTGCCGTTCATCGAGACGGCGTCGGCGACCACCAGCGTCACCTCGCTGGTGAACGCGCTGCGCGGCACGTCGAGCTGGATCTCGTTCCTCCCGGTGGACGGGCAGCCGTGGCTCCCCGCGGCCTACGACCAGGCCACCGTGCCGTGGCTGGTCGCCGCCACGGCGCTGGTGGCCGGGCTCGGGCTGACCGGCGTCGTCCGCAGGGCGACCCCCGAGCGGACGTTCCTGGTCCTGTGCGTGATCGCCGGCCTGCTCGTCGTCACCGCGGGCCACGCGGGCGACCTCGCCCACCCCTGGACCGGCCAGGTCAGGGACCTGCTCGACGGGCCGCTCGCGCCCTTCCGCAACCTGCACAAGTTCGACGCGCTGATCCGGCTTCCGCTCGCGCTCGGCCTGGCCGCGCTTCCCGTCGCGGGGCCGGTGCGCCTGCGCGGGCGGGTCACCGCGGCGGCGGCCGGGCTGCTCGCGCTCACGATCGTGCCGGTCGCGACGGCCGGGGTGACCGCCCGCGGGTCCTTCGCGGACCTCCCCGCCTACTGGCGCGAGGCGGCGGCCTGGCTGAACCGCAACGCGGGCGACGGCATGGTGCTCGCCATGCCCGGCTCGGCGCGGGGCGAGTATCTGTGGGGCCGCCCGCTCGACGAGCCCATGCAGTCGCTGCTGACCGTGCGCTGGGCCACCCACGCCAACGTGCCCTGGGGATCGCCCGGCCTGGCCCGGGTCGTGCAGGCGGTGGACGAGCGCTTCGCCACCGGGCACGGCTCGCCCGGCCTGACCGAGGCCCTGCGCCGGGCCGGGGTGACCTACCTGCTCATCCGCAACGACCTGGTCAGGGAGACGCTCGGGACCGCCTGGCCCGCCCGGGTGCACCAGACCCTGCAGGACTCCGGGCTGTCCAGGACCGCCGAGTTCGGGCCGCTGGTCGGCCTTACGGCGAACGGCACCGCCTCGGGCTGGCTCGACCAGCCCTACCCGGCGCTGGAGGTCTACAAGATCCCCGGAACGGCACCGCTCGCCTCGACGGTGCCCCGTGCGGGCACGCTGCACGTGGAGGGCGCCCCCGAGGCCGTGCTCGACATGGCCGAGGAGGGACTGCTCACCGACGACCGCCCGGTGCTCGTGGGCGACGAGCCGGGCGCGGCGGCGATCCCCGCCCGCGACACCATCCTCACCGACACACTGCGCAAACGGGACATCGTGTTTGGTGACGTACGGCGCGTCGCGTCGGCGACGCTGACGGGCAACCAGGCGCCGGTCTCGACCGACCTCACCGATCCGGCCTGGTCGGCGGCCACGTCGACCGCCCGCTACCTCGACGTGAAGGACGTCACCGCCTCGTCGGCGGACTCCGCCGTCACGGCCGCCGTGGGCCAGCGCGACCCGGGGCGGCAGCCGTACGCCGCGCTCGACGAGGATCCGCGCACGGGATGGCGGTCGGACGGCTGGCACGGCGCGGTCGGGGAGTGGCTGGAGGTCCGCTTCACCGGCCGGGTGGACCTGACCGAGATCTCGGCGGCCTTCGAGCAGGGGGCGATCGGCCCGCCGGTTGCCGAGGTCGCGCTGGAGACCGAGCGCGGGGTCCGCCGAGTGGCGGTGGCGCGCACCGACGCGCTCCAGCCGCTGCGCCCGGTGCCCGGGAAGAGTTCGTGGCTGCGGATCAGGGTGACCAGGCTCGCGTACGAGCCGAGGACGGCGCTCGGCAGCCGGGTCGGCGTCACCGACCTGCGCATCCCGGGCGTGCGGGCGGTGCGGACGATCTCGGTGCCGGACACCGGCACGGGCGACCCGGGCACCGTGCTGCTCACCAAGCAGGGGGACGCCGACGCGTGCATGCGGGGCTCGGTCGCCTGGACCTGCTCCTCGCGGCTGCAGATCATCGGAGAGGACGGCTACGGGTTCGACCGGCTCGTCCCGGTGGCGCGCGACGGCGTGCGCACGGTGCGCGGGCAGGCCGTGCTCGCCGATCCGAAGGCGGCGGACCTGATCACCACGCTGCCGAACCAGTATCCGCACGTCAGCGCGTCGTCCACGGCGGCCGAGCACGGGGCCGTGCTGGGCCGCCAGGCGATGGACGGCGACCCCTCGACGCTGTGGTACGCCCAGCCGTTCGACCGGCGTCCGACGCTGTCGATCGACCTGGGCAGGACCCGGACGTTCTCCCGGATCCGGGTGCTGTTCCCCGACTCGGCGCAGGGCATCCCGCCGGTGAAGCTCACGCTGCGCGCGGGGGCGGCGCTCACGGAAACACGGGCGGTGCAGGGCTGGGTGGACCGCGACGGGGTGTTCACGTTCCCCGCGCTGAAGACGCGGAGGTTCACCATCGAGTTCACCGCGCCCGCCTCCCGCGCGATCGAGGTGGCCGAGATCGCCATTCCCGGGGTGAAACCCCTCGGCGGCCTCGGCGCCATCCCGCTGCGGCTGCCCTGCGGCTACGGCCCGACCCTGCGGGTGGACGGCGACGAGGTGCCGACCCGGGTGGTCGGGGGCACGCTCGACGACGTGCTCAACGGCCGTCCGCTGACCTACTCGGGGTGCGCGCCCGTGCACCTGACCGAGGGGCGCAGCCGGGTCGGCGTGGCGCCCAGCGACGCCTTCCGGGTGCGCTCGGTGGTGCTGGACGACGGAGCAGGAGAGGCCAGGGTGGGAGAGAAGAGCGCGGCGGTGACGGCCACCCCCGCCACGGTGACGTCGTGGGGGCCGCAGGAGCGTCGCCTCCGGGTCACCGCCGCCACGCCCTCCTACCTGGTGGTCAACGAGAACTACAACGCCGGCTGGCAGGCGTACCTCGACGGCGTACGGCTGACACCGGCGAGGCTCGACGGCTGGCGGCAGGCCTGGGAACTGCCGGTCGGCGGCGGCGATGTGGTGCTGCGCTACGAGCCCGACCCGGCCTACCGCATCGCGCTGCTCGCCGGGCTGGGCCTGGCCCTCGCGGTGGTGGCCCTGGCGCTGGTGCGCGGCCGGTCGCGGCTGCGCCCCGTGGGGCCGGGCCGCGTCCGCACGCTGTGGGTGTGGATCGCGGCGCCGATCGCCGGACTGTGGGCCGGGGGCGTGGCGGGCGTGGTCGTCGTCGCCGCCGCGCTGGCGGCGTTCCTGTGGCTGCGCGGGATCGCCGGCGCCCAGCACGCGGGGCCGAGCCGCCTTAGGGCCTTCGCCCGCCACGCCGCCTCCGCGTGGGTGGCGCTCGTCGCGCTCGGCCTCGCCGGGCTCGCCCAGGCCGCCGGGCAGGGCCAGGCCGCCGACGCGCTCTGCCTCGTCGTGCTCGCCCGGCTGCTGGCCGCCGTACGAGATCAGCAGGGGGAGGTGGCCCGATGACGGGCGCGTTCGTGCGGCGTCGGCGCACGCTCCTCCTGGCGGGCATCGCCTTCCTGATCACCGTGGGGGCGCTGTTCCACTTCTACGTCTACCCGCGGACCACGGTCCTGCCGCTGGAGCAGACCCGCGTCCAGCGGCTCGTCTCGCCCTCGGCCACCTACCTCGACACCGCCACCTTCCGACTGCATCGGAACGTGCCGGTGCAGAACACGGTGGCCGTCTATGGCGATCCGCAGGCGGGTGACGACCGTACGGCCGTCTGGGTGGAGTTCTCCTCGCTGGACACCCGGGACGGCGAGCGGGTCGACTACCACGAGCGCCGCACGGCCTTCGACCGGCGGACCGGCCTGGCCGTCGAGTGCTGCGGGGAGTACGTCGACGACGACCCCGGCGTACGGCAGGCCGGGCTGGCCTTCCGGCTGCCCGCCGGGGCCGAGCCGCGCTCGTACACGGTGTTCGACCCGGTGCTGCGGCGGGAGGCGCCGATGCGGTTCGAGCGCGAGGAGACCGTCGAGGGCGTGCCGACCTACCGCTACACCTACTCGGCAGGGCCGGTGAAGACGGCCGACCTGCCCGGCCCGGTGCCCGGCACGACGGTCGGCATGCCGGGGGAGGAGCGGGTCGTCGTGGCGCGGTACACCGAGATCACCCGCACGATCTGGGTCGAACCGGAGAGCGGTCTGACCGTGCGCACGCAGGAGCGGCGGCGCGACACCCTGCGCACGCCCGACCAGGTCGAGCGACAGGTCGCCTTCGACGCCGACCTGACGACGAGCGCCGCCGAGGTGCGCGCCTTCGCGGACGAGGCGGCCAGGTTCCGCCGGTGGATCCTGCTGACGCGCGAGTGGATCCCGCTGGCGTGCGGCCTGCTCGCCGCCCTGCTCACCGTGGTGCTCGCCGTAGTCTTCCGGATCGCCACCCGGCCGAGGAGGTCACCGGCGGCGCAGCACCAGCAGCAGGTTCCAGGTCACGATCTCGCGAACGCCGGGTAGATGGATCGCCGGGGTCGCCCAGCGAGGGTGGTAGCGCGGCAGGGCGTCGACGAGGTCGGCGCCGGGATGCCGCCTGGCCCACGCGAGCGCCCGGGCCACCGAGACGGCGTACAGGCTCGTGCCGTACACGTTCTTGGGAGAGCGGCGGTGGCGGCGCGCGTAACGGCGCGCGGCGCGGTGCCCGCCCAGGTAGTGCCACGGCGAGGTCTCGTGGCCGCCCCAGGGCGACAGCCAGTTGGTGAACGACAAGTAGACGATGCCGCCCGGCCGCGTCACCCGCACCATCTCGTCGCCCATCCGCCACGGATCGGGCACGTGCTCCAGCACGTTGGAGGAGAAGCACACGTCGACGGATCCGGTCTTCAACGGCAGGTCGAGGGCGCTGCCGAGCACCGCGCCGTCGGGGATGGCGCCGGTGCGCGCGCTCATCTCCCCGGCGTCGCAGTCGACGCACACCGGCCGCGCGCCCACGGCGCGCAGCGCGTCGGTGAAGTAGCCGGGCCCGCCGCCGACGTCCGCGACGAGCGCGCCGCCGAGGTCGGCGTACGCCGCGAGCTGGGCGACGGTGTCACGGGCGAGCAGGCCGTAGAAGAAGTCGGGGTCGGTCTGCTCCTTGCGGAAGGCGCTGAACAGGCGGATCGAACGGGCCAGGTCGGCGCGGAACGGCTCGGCGTGCACGACGTCCCTCTCCTGTCGGGTGCGCCGGAGCATAACATCCCCCTTTGTTCCCCCCCTTTTTGTCCCACAGCGCTGGGAGAATCGCGATGACACAGATCATGCGTACCGGTCGGTCCGGCATCGCGTCGCCGCGATGGCGAGCAGGTCTGGCGAACCCCGTCGTGATCACGGCGGTCCTGCTGGTCGTGGCGTCGCTGGCGGTCCGGATCCCCGTGATGACGTCCTCCTCCTTCGTCGAGGACGACTTCCTGTTCGTGGGCGACGCCTACGAGCACTCCCTGACGTTCGACTTCCTGTTCCGCGTCCACAAGGGCCACCTGATGCCGGGGGCGCTCGGGCTCACCTGGGTGCTGTCGAGGCTGTCGCCGTACAACTGGCTGCTGGTCTCGGCGGTCACGCTCGTCGTCCAGGCGGCCGTGGCGGTCATGCTGCTGCGGCTGCTCGTGCGGCTGTTCGGCACGCGGCCCGGGATCCTGCTGCCGCTCGCCTTCGCCCTGTTCTCGCCGCTGACCGTCCCGGCCTTCGGCTGGTGGTCGGCCGCCATAAACGCGGTGCCGCTGCAGCTCACGATGGTCATGGCTCTGGCGGCCCAGGTCAGGTGGGCCGGGGAGGGCGGGGCGCGGCACGCCCGCCGGGCCTTCTACTGGGTCCTCGCCGGCATGGCGTTCAGCACGAAGGGGGTCTTCGTCCCGTTCCTGCTGTTCGCGCTGACCACGTCGCACCTGCGGCCGTGGGCGGGCGCATGGATCGCGGTCATGCTCCGCGAGCTGCGCTCCCACTGGCGGCTGTGGGGCTCGTACGTGCTGCTGATGGGCGGATACGCGGCGCTGTACCTCGCCCGCCGCGGCACCGCGCCGGGCGAGGGCGCGGCCGTCCCGGCGCCGGGCAACGCGGCCGACCTGCTGGGCCGCCTGCTCGGCCAGGTCTTCCCCGCCGGAGTGGTCGGCGGGCCGCTGTCATGGGGTCCGGTGCTGCCCAACGGCGGGCTTGCCGATCCCAGCCAGCTGCTGGTGGCCGCCGGATGGGCCGTGCTCGCCGCCCTGGTGGTCGCCACCGTGCTGTGGCGGCGGCGGGCCGCGCGCGCCTGGCTGATCCTGGCGGGCTACCTGGTCGCCGCGGACGGCGTGCCGACGGCGATCGCACGGGGCACCGGGCTCACCCAGGTCGTCGGCTCCGAGACCCGCTACGTCGCGGACGCCGCGATCGTGCTCGCGGTCTGCCTGGGGCTCGCACTGCTGCCCCTGCGGGACGAGACCGAGCCCTACCGGCGGCCGATTCCCGCGGGGAGCGGGCTGCCGACGGCGGCGGGCCTCCTCGCGGGCGCCTACCTCGCGATGTCGATCGTGTCGATCCAGAACTACCGCGACACGCTGTCGGGAGACCGGGTGCGGGCCTACCTGGCCGCCGTACGGGCCTCCCTCGCCAAGGTCCCGGACACGGCCGTGATCTACTCCAGCCCGCTCCCCGAGTACATCGTGCTGCCGTGGAACGGCAACCGCAGGCTCAGCCACCACCTGCTGGCCCCGCTCGCCCGGCCCGCGCTGCGCGCCAGGATGCGCGTGCCCGAGCCGTCGGAGCACGCGTTCGTCTTCGACGACAAGGGTGGGCTCGCGCCGGCCGAGGTGAAGGCGTCGATCGGAGTGGTGCCGCCGGGGGACCGCTCGTGCTTCCCGCTCCTCGGCGACGCGATCTTCTTCCCTGACGTCGTGTCCTTCGGCGGGCCGGGGCCGATCGCCGGGCTGGCCTACACCGCCAAGCGGGCCGGCACCGGCAGCTACGAGATGAACGGGCAGCGGGGGCAGCTGCAGTTCCACGCCACCGGCTCCGGCGGCGCGCTGGTGCAGTTCCCGGTCACGGCCGTCGGCAAGGGGCTGCTGATCCGGCTGGACGACCCGGCGGCGGTCTGCCTGAAGGGCTTCGCCTACGGCGACCCGGTGCCCGGAGCGCCCGCCCCTACGGCCGCGGCGCCGCCGCAGCCGTCCCCGTCCCCGTCTCCGTCCCCGTCGGCGTCCCCTTCCGCGTCCCCTTCCGCGAAGAGGTCGCCAAGCGGGCGAGGTGCCTCGCCGGCTCCTCGACGTAGCGGTGGGTGAGCGTGGCGAGCAGCAGCGTGAGCGCGCCGACCACGACGAGGTTGCCGACGAAGTTCCCGCTCCACGCCTGCTGCTGGGTGAAGTCGTACCAGAGATAGAGGGCCACGAACTGCCACAGGAACACGCCGTAGGACACCCGGCCGAGGAAGCGCATCACCCGGCTGCTCAGGAAGCGGCCGTACGCCGAGCCCTCGGCCGGCAGCAGCGCGGCCGGGGTCACCAGCCCGGCCGCCACGGTGGCGTACAGGGCCAGCTCCGACAGGTCCGCCCACACGCCGTCGACGCCGCTGAAGCGCGTGCCGGTCAGCGGCGAGGCCGCCACGGCGTACGCGAGGGCGGCGACGAGCAGGAACGAGCCCGCCGACGCGCCCACGGCCCGGACGAACCGGTGCGCCGGGCCGTTCTCGCCGGTTTCCCGGCGGGCCCACTCGGAGACGACGGCCAGCGCCATGCCGACCGCGAAGAACACCCAGGCCCGGGGGAGCCAGGTGTTCAGGTAGGGCCGGTAGACGGGGAAGTAGGTGATCAGCGCCCATGCGAACGACGAGGCGGCCAGCACGGCGACGCCGGTCAGCAGTCGCCGAGCGCGGGTGTCGAGGCCGGGGCCGCCGCGCCGGGCGTACGCCGCCAGCGCGGCGGCGACCAGCGGCAGCAGCACGTAGAAGGCGGCCTCGACGCACAGGCTCCACATCTGGGCGAGCCCGCGCGGCCCGAGGCCGAACCACCAGGGGTGGATCTCGTAGGTCTGGCCGAGCAGCAGCAGTTGCAGCCACGTCTTGACGTCGCCGAGGTGCGGCCCGGCCCACAGCGCCATCGCCACGGCCACGACCAGCCAGTACGCCGGGAGGATGCGCAGGGCGCGCTTGATCAGGTAGACGCGGGTGTCCGGGGGACGCTCCCCGAGCAGCGCGGCGCGCGCGTAGGGCCGGTAGAGGAGCAGCCCCGACAACGCGAAGAAGATGGGGACCGCGACGTCGCCCCGGGCGAGCAGGCTGCTGAAGAAGTTGTCCCGCAACGCCGCCGCCGACTCGATCGCGACGTGGAAGACGAGGACGGCGACGGCCGCGAGCGCCCGCACGCCGTCGAGGGCGTCCACATGGCCGGAGGGAACCTGACCGGAAAGCACGGCTGTGTCACGAACGGGTTGCGAACCGGCCGGTAACATGTCACGAGTCGCCGTCGAGCTAGAACCTGTTTCGGTCACTTTTCCGCATCCCTGGTGACGTCGGTCACTGCCCCGTCTAACATACAGCGAAATAGGAACGTGTTTCAGGACAAATAGGCAGTAGCTGGCCTGCCCCAGGAGGAGCGATGCGCCGCGGATTAGGAGTGGTCCTCGTAGGACTCGGGGCGTTCCTTGTCGTTCTCGCGCCGCTGCTGAGGTTCCAGGTCGCGGACAAACTCGTGCAGGCGCCGGCGAACCAGTACAGCATCACACGGCTGACCGCCGAGAACGCGCAGTACTTCAGCAAGCGGGATCTGAAGGTCCTCACCGGCACCCTCGACATCACGGTCACGACCAGGGGCGACGTCAAGGACGCCAAGGACGACCACGTCGTGTGGGACCAGTTCACCAACGCCAACGACGTGACCAACAACAATCCGCAGATCTCCATGACGCAGTTCCGCAGCGCGTTCAACAAATACAACGGCCAGGGCGTCACCTGCTGCGGCACGAGCGTGAACAGCGGATCGGGCGCGCAGCCGGTGCAGTTGCAGGGCCAGATCTTCCTGTTCCCGTTCGGTGTCGAGAAGAAGACCTACCAGGTGTTCAACACCGACACCCGCAAGGCGTACGACGCGACGTTCGACGGCGAGGACACGGTCAACGGCCTGACGGTCTACCGCTTCGTGCAGCGGATCCCGCCGACGCCCATCGAGAAGCTCAGCGCGCCCGCCTCCGTGCTCGGCATGAAGGGGACGGGCGACATCCAGGTCGACCGCGTCTACGACGGCGTGAACACCTTCTGGGTCGAGCCGACCACCGGCGTCCCGGTCAAGCAGGAGCAGCAGCGCCACGAGGTGCTGAAGACGGCCGACGGCGTCGAGCGCATGCCCGCCCTCATCGCCACCGCCTCGTTCACGCCGGAGACCGTCGGCGAGCTCGTCCAGACGGCCCGCGACAACATGGCCCAGATCACGCTGATCAAGACGACGCTCCCGCTGGTGGCGCTCATCCTCGGGCTCGCGCTCGCCGTCGTCGGAGTGTGGCTGCTGCTGCGGCCGGGCCGCGTGGACTGACCCGGGAAGCCGGCCGACCCGTGAAGCGGGACAGCGCACTGAACCCGCCGATGGGCCCGCCGGTGGCGACGCCTCCGGCGGGCACGCCCTCCCGGCGCTCGCGGGCGGCGGGGCTGCTGCGGGCCTGCCGGCCCCGGCAGTGGCTCAAGAACGCGCTCGTCTTCGCCGCCCCGGCCGCCGCCGGCGTGCTGACCACCGGGGCGGGACTGCGCGGCTCGCTCGTCGCGTTCGCCGCCTTCTGCCTGGCCGCCAGCGGCTCCTACCTCTTCAACGACGCGGCCGACGTCGCCGCCGACCGGCGCCACCCCCGCAAGCGGCTGCGCCCGATCGCGGCCGGGATCGTGTCCGTGCGGCTCGCGCGGACCGCGGGCGCGGCGCTGCTGGCGGCCGGCCTGCTCACCGGGCTCGCGGGCGGGTGGCCGCTCGCCGCCGTCGTCGCCGCCTATCTGGCGCTCACCTTCTCCTACACCCTCTGGCTCAAGCACCAGCCCGTGGTGGACCTGGTCGCGGTGGCCGGCTGCCACGTCGTGCGCGCGTACGCGGGGGCGGTCGCCGTGGCCGTGCCGGTGACGAGCTGGTTCCTGGTCGTCGTCTCGCTCGGCTCGCTGCTGCTGGTGGCCGGCAAGCGGGAGGCCGAGCTCCGCGCCGGGCCCGGGGACGGCCGGGTCGCCCGGGCCACGCTGGAGACGTACACCGCGAGCTACCTCGGTCACGTGCGCGTCATGGCCTCGGGGGCGATGATCGTCACCTACTGCCTGTGGGCGCTCCAGGAGCACACCGGGCCGGCCAGGGCGTTCTGCGCGCTCAGCATCGTGCCGTTCGTGCTGGTCGTGCTGCGGCACGCGCTGCTGGTCGACCGTGGGGTGGGGGAGGAACCCGAGGAACTGGTGCTGCGCGACCGGCCGCTCCAGGTGTTCCTCGCGCTGATGCTGATCCTGCTGGCATGCGGTATCCAACTGGCATGATGCTGCTGACGGGATGGGGGCGCACCGCGCCCACGCGTGCGACGGTGGCCCGCCCGCGCACCGCCGAGGAGGCCGCCGCACTCGTGGCGAAGGCGGGCCGGCGCGGAGTCGTGGCCCGCGGCCTCGGCCGCGCGTACGGCGACGCCGCGCAGAACGCGGGCGGCCTCGTGCTCGACTGCACGGCGCTGGAACCGTCATGGCGAGTCGACTCCACCGGGCTCGTCACCGCTTCGGCGGGGGTGAGCCTGCACGACCTCATGACCGCGCTCGTCCCGCGCGGCTGGTTCGTGCCGGTGACCCCCGGCACCCGCTATGTCACGGTCGGCGGGGCCGTCGCGGCCGACGTGCACGGCAAGAACCACCACGTGGACTCCTCCTTCGGGGCCCACCTGCGCTCGCTGCGCCTGCTCACCGCCGACGGAAGCGTGCGTACGCTCGAACCGGGCGACGACCTGTTCTGGGCCACCGTGGGCGGCATGGGGCTGACCGGCGTCATCGTCGAGGCGACGTTCCAGTGCGTGCCGATCGAGACCGCGTGGATGCGGGTGGACGTCGAGCGCACTCGCGACCTCGACCAGACCCTGGAGACGATGGCCGCGACCGACGACGGTCACCGTTACACGGTCGCGTGGATCGACCTGCTCGCGCGGGGCGGGCGGATGGGCCGGGGCGTGCTCACCCGCGGCGACCACGCCGCGCCGGGCGACCTGCCCGCCCGCGCGCGCGGGAACCCCCTCGCCTTCGCGCCGCGGCCTCTGCTGTCCGCCCCGCCCTGGGCGCCCGGCGGCCTGCTCAACCGGGCCACGGTGCGGGCCTTCAACGCCGCCTGGTATGGCAAGGCCCCCGCCACCCCGCGCCGGATCGCCCAGGGCGTCGCGCCGTTCTTCCACCCTCTTGACGGGGTGGACGGCTGGAACCGGATGTACGGCCCGCGCGGCTTCGTGCAGTACCAGTTCGTGGTGCCGCTCGGGGCGGAGGACACGTTGCGCCGGGTGGTCGAGCGGCTGTCCGGCGCGGGGGTCGTGTCGTTCCTGACCGTGCTGAAGAGGTTCGGGGCGGGGACGCCCGGCATGCTGTCGTTCCCGATGCCGGGGTGGACGCTGGCCTTGGACATCCCGGCCGGGCAGAGCGGGCTGGCCGCGATGCTGACCGAGTTCGACGGCTGGGTCGCGGCGGCCGGGGGCCGCCTCTACCTGGCCAAGGACTCCCGCATGTCGGCCACCACCATGGCCGCGACGTACCTCCGGCTGGGGGAATGGCGGGAGATCCGGCGCCGGGCCGACCCGGACGGCGTCTTCGTCTCCGATCTCGCCCGTAGGCTGCGCCTGTGCTGATTCCGTCGTCGAGGGAGTGGCCATGAGAAACGCGCTGGGCTCGGTCGACACCGTCCTGCTGCTGGGCGGGCGCAGCGAGATCGGCCTCGCGATCGTGGAGCGGCTGGTCCGGCGGGGCGCCCGCAGGGTCGTGCTCGCGGCGCGTGACGCCACCGCGTCCATGAAGGATGGCGGCGGCACCGCGCCGGTGGACGACCTCGAACGGCTCGGGGCCGAGGTCCATGTGCTGGACTTCGACGCCGCCCGCCCGGAGACGCACGCCGCCCTGATCGAGGAGGCCGCCGCCAAGGTCGGCGACCTCGACGTGGTGATCCCGGCGTTCGGCGTGCTCGGCAGCCAGGCGGTCTACGACGCCGACCCGGTCGCCGCCGCCCGCGACGTCGCGGTCAACTTCGGCGGACACGTCTCGATCGGCCTGGCCGCGGCACGGCGGCTGCGCGAGCAGGGCCACGGCACGCTCGTCGTGCTGTCGTCGGTGGCCGGCGTACGGGTGCGGAAGGCCAACTTCGTGTACGGCTCGGCCAAGGCCGGGCTGGACGGCTTCGCCCAGGGACTGGCCGACGCGCTGCACGGTTCCGGGGCCCGGGTCGTGGTCGTCCGGCCGGGGTTCGTGATCGGCCGGATGACGCGGGGGATGACCCCCGCCCCGATGTCGGTGACGGCGGCCGAGGTCGCGGACGCGGTCGTGGAGTCCCTGGACACGCGGAAGGTGATCGTGTGGGTGCCCGCCCGGCTGCGGCTCGCGTTCGCCGTCATGCTGCTGCTGCCCCGGCCCCTATGGCGAAGGCTCCCCCGCTGACCCGGGAAACGGGCCGGCGGGGGAGCTCCCCGGTCGGCTGGGATCAGCCGGTGACGAGTGTCAGTCCGTAGACCGAGAGGGCCTCGTTGACGGGCTGGAAGTAGGTGGTGCCGCCGGAGGAGCAGTTGCCGGAGCCGCCGGAGGTCATGCCCTGGGCCTGGCTGCCCGAGATGAACGAGCCGCCGGAGTCGCCGGGCTCGGCGCAGACGTTGGTCCGGGTCAGCCCGCTGACCGTGCCCTGCGAGTAGCGGACGCTGGCGTTGAGCTGCTGGACGGAGCCGCAGTGCCATCCCGTGGTCGAGCCGGACCGGCAGATCGACGAGCCCACGGGGGCCACGGACGAGCCCTTCACGGTGACGTTGCCGCCGCTGTAGTTGTTGACGTACGGCGTGACCGTCCAGTTGCTGTTGACAGCGGCCCACGAGTAGTCGTTGCCGGGGAACGAGTAGCCCTGGAAGCTGCCCATGGAGACCCGGTTGTAGCCGTACAGCGTGCTGCCGACGGTGGCGCAGTGGCCGGCGCTGACAAAGCCGGGTGTGGTTCCCCTGCGTACCGAGAAGCCGATCGAGCACCGTGCCGAGCTGCCGATGTAGTAGGCGTCGCCGCCGCGCACGTTGTAGAAGGTCTGCGGCTGCTCGTTCGACTGCTCGACGCGTACGGCCGACTTGTCGGCGCCGCTCGCGGCCACGAACGCCGCGGCCTCTGCGGTGTTGGAGGACAGCACGACGACGCTGTTGCTGAGCACGTCGACGTACCAGACGGACGTGGAGGCGGGCGCGTCGGCGGCGGCCCGGTCCAGCGCGGCCTCGGCGGAGTCGAGGGCGGCGAGGTTGCGGCTGACGATCTTCGGCTGCGCGCCGGCGGCCAGCACCG
The DNA here is from genome assembly GCF_006334915.2 of Microbispora catharanthi. Classification (GTDB taxonomy): domain Bacteria; phylum Actinomycetota; class Actinomycetes; order Streptosporangiales; family Streptosporangiaceae; genus Microbispora; species Microbispora catharanthi. The sequence goes on along the minus strand of NZ_VDMA02000019.1, from coordinate 173,325 downwards.
CGCCCGCCTTGGAGGCGTCGGAGGTGGCGACGATGAAGCTCTCGGAGGTGGCGCCGGAGACCCAGGATCCGGCGTAGGCGTCGCCGATCGCGGCACGGACCTTGGCGTCGGTGGACATGGCCTTCGCCTCGTTGGCCAGGCGGGCGTTGACCTGGGCGGGGGTGAGCCCGAGGTCGCGCTGCATGGCGTCCACCATCGCGGGCGGGGGCTTGACGGCGGAGGAGGCGGGAGAGTTGCTCGGCTCGGCCATGGCGGGGGTGGCGACCGTGGCGAGGGCCGTGACGGCCAGAGCGCATCCGGCGAGTACGGTGCGTCTGTGGAGCATGTGGGGCTCTCCTTGTCTGTGGGGGGTGCCGTCAACGTAACCGACCTCCGCTGTCACGTGGATCTATCAGTTCGCCCCTATCACCGAGTTATGGAACCGCCCTCGTCTGAAGATTCGCTGGCCCGAAATTGGCGCCCTCGCAGGGCTCCGGCAAGGTCGCCTGGAGAGAGCTCACCGTGCCCGAGCGGTTCACCCGCGACGTGATCGGCGTTCCGGAGGCCACCCACGTGGTGATCGCGGGGCACGCTCACGCCGATGACGGGCAGCGTCTGCACCGCGGGCCGGAGTCTGCCGCGAAGCGCGGGTCAGGCGGGCCGGCGAACGGCAACGCCAGGTCGTCGGCAGGGCGAACGTCGCCTGACGCGGCGCTTGTCTAGGGAACCGCTCCGTATTCGGGGTTGGTGACGAGCCAGTCGGCGTAGCGGGCGCTGCGCCGCACCGCGTCGGCGTACGCGGCCCTGGCGTGGGCGGCGACGACGGGGGCGGCGGCCCGTGCGCCGATCGAGTCGGCGTGCCAGCCGAGCAGGTGCCGCCAGCGCAGCGGCGCGCCGGCCAGCGGCATCATGACCAGCCCGGCGGTGAGCAGGAAGGTGGCCTGGCACAGGGCGACCGCCTTGCCCACCCCGACCAGGTGCAGGCAGGTCGCCACATCCGTCTCGTAGATGGACTCGGGGACGAACCCGGCCCGGGAGCAGGCGGCGGCGAAGCAGTCGGCGAAACAGCCGTCGCCGGGGGCGACCGTCCAGCGTTCGTCGGCGAGGCTCGACAGCTCCAGTTCCTTTTCCCCCGCGAGGGGGTGGTCCTCGGACAGGAGCACGAAGACCGGGTCGGTGCCGACCGTGGTCCAGTTCATCGCCTCCGCCGGGGGAGGCGGGCTGTCGCCGCACGTCCCGAGCAGCACGAAGTCGAGCCGGCCTGCCACGGCGAGCGCGGTCAGCTCACCGGCCGACCAGGACGTGCGGGTGGTGACCGGGATGCCCGGCTGGTCGGCGGTCAGACGCTCGACGAGCCCGCCGAGTATGGGCCCGTTCGTCGCGCCGAGACGGTAGCCGGGCAGCTTGACGGAGGTGTTGGCGAACCGGACCGCGTCCTCCTGGAGGTCCCGTACGGCGGGCAGCAGCACCCGGGCGCGGGCGAGCACCATCTCGCCGAGAGGAGTGGGACGGGCGCCGTTGCGGTCGCGTTCGAACAGCGGACCCCCGAGTGAGCGCTCGATGCGCTTGAGCTGCGCGGTGAGCGACGGTTGGGCGAGGCCGAGCCGGGTGGCCGCTTTCGTGACGCTCCCGGCTTCGGCGACCGCGTGCACGATTCTCAGATGGCGGATCTCCAGATCCATAGTGGGACGGTACGACCCCGGTGGTATGGCCGCAATCCCGCATTGTCATGAAATCTGACTTTGGTCCGTGAGCTGTCGTCACCCCTGTGACGTCTGGTGCCCATGAGTCGCTTGCAGGAAGGCGGCGGCCGCGTGGAACGTGTTCTCGCATGGCCTTCGGCCGCCTCTCGGCGCCTGGTTACCGGTTGGTAGGAACCCGTCCGGTGCGGCTTACTAGAACGCGTTGCAGTTCGCTGAGAGCCGTCGTAGGTTCGAGGCATGCGGACACGTGTCACCGACATGTTCGGTATCGAGTTCCCTGTCTTCGCGTTCAGCCACTGCCGGGACGTCGTCGCCGCGGTCAGCCGTGCCGGCGGCATGGGGGTGCTCGGCGCCCTGTACTTCACCCCCGAAGAGCTCGAGATCGAGCTGAAGTGGATCGACGACCACGTGGACGGCCGTCCGTACGGCGTCGACGTGGTGATGCCCGCCTCCTACGAGGGCGCGGACCTCGACGTGGACTCCCCGGCCGAACTCGTGGCGCGGCTGCAGGGGATGATCCCCCAGGGGCACCGGGCCTTCGTGGAGGACCTGCTGGCCCGGCACGGCGTCCCGCCGCTGGACGGCTCCGACTCCGGCAAGGTGCTGCTCGGCTGGACCGACGCGACCGCCCGGCCGCAGGTCGAGGTCGCGCTCCGGCATCCCATCGCGCTGCTCGCCAACGCCCTCGGCCCGCCGCCCGCCGACGTCGTGGAGCAGGCGCACGCGAAGGGCGTGAAGGTGGCCGCGCTCGCCTCCACACCCCGCCACGCGATCAAACAGGTCGAGGTCGGCGTGGACGTCGTCGTGGCGCAGGGCACCGAGGCGGGCGGCCACACCGGAGAGATCTCCACGATGGTGCTGATCCCGCAGGTGGTGGACGCGGTGGACGTGCCGGTCCTGGCCGCGGGCGGCATCGGCTCCGGCCGCCAGATGGCCGCGGGCATGGCGCTCGGCGCCGAAGGCGTGTGGACCGGCTCGATCTGGCTGGCCGTGGAGGAGGCCGACACCTCCGAGACCGTGCGGCAGCGCATCATCGCGGCCACCTCCCGCGACACGGTCAGGTCGCGGAGCTGGACCGGCAAGCCCGCCCGCCTGCTGAAGAACGAGTGGACCGACGCGTGGGAGTCGGCCGAGTCGCCCGGCACGCTGCCGATGCCGCTGCAGTTCATGCTGATCTCCGACGCGCTGCGGCGGATCGGCAGATCGGACGCGACCGAGCTGGCGACGTTCCCGGCCGGTCAGATCATCGGCGCGATGAACCAGGTCAAGCCGGCCAGACAGGTCGTCTTCGAGATGGTGGAGGAGTACATCGAGGCCATGGAGCGCCTCGGCCGCATCACCGGCGACGGGTGACGCCGCGAGCGGCGGGGGCCCTCGCGCACCCGGTCGCTCGCCCCTGCCGCCCACCGCACCGGGCTCCACCTGCCGGGAACGGATCGTCGGCGCGCCCTGCCCGCCCTCCTCCTGGAAGTGGGCGGCGGTGACCTGCGGCAACAGTGAAATTCGCAACGATCGCTAACCTGCGGATTATGGAACGGCGTGACATAGAGATCTTTCTGACCCTGGCCGAGGAACTGCACTTCGCCCGCACGGCCGAGCGGCTGGGCGTCAGTGGCGCCCGTGTCAGTCAGACGATCAAGCAGTTGGAGCGCCGGTTCGGTGTGGCGCTGTTCCAGCGCACCAGCCGCCAGGTGGCGCTGACCCCGGTCGGCAGCGCGCTGCGCGAGGATGTGCAGGCCGGCTATCAACGCATACAAGAGGGCATCGCCAAGGCCGTCGCCGCCGGGCGCGGCTTCTCCGGGATCTTGCGGGTGGGCTTTTCCAGCCCGCTGGTGGGGGAGGCCATCATGGCCGCCGCCGAGGTGTTCCGCACCCGTCATCCGGAATGCGAGGTGCGCATCCGCGAGGTGCACCTGTCGGATGCGTTCGGCGCGTTGCGAGCCGGCGAACTCGACGTGCAGATCACCGAACTGCCCGTGCGCGAGGCCGATCTGTCGAGCGGGCCGGTACTGCTGCGCGACGAGCCCATGCTGGCTGTGTCCTCCCGGCATCCCTTCGCCCGGCGGGACAGCGTCACAGTGGAGGACCTCACCAGGGACACCGTTCTCGTGCCCACCGACGCGCCCGAGTATCTGCTCGACGCGCTGATCCCGGCGCAGGCGCCCAGCGGGCGTCCCATCCAGCGGACGCAGGCGACGACCTCGCGGCAGGAGTCGCTGACGCTGGTCAGTGGCGGCGCCGGGATGGCCGTGGTGGGCACCCAGGCCACTCGCTACCACGCCCGGCCCGACATCGTCTACGTGCCCATCGCCGACCTGCCACCCATCGAGTACGGGCCGGTTTGGCCGGTCGGCGCTCAGACCAGCAGGGTGCGTGCGTTCGTCACGCTCCTCCGCACGCAGCTCGATCGCTAACCCGGAGGTTAACGATCGTTGCGGATCGCGTCGTTGTTGCAGGTGGACGGGGTGTCGAGGATGGAGACGCCAACGACGAGAGGAGCACATCGTGACCGACCCCATCCCCCAGGAGTACAAGGGCGGCGTCCCCTACCTCAACGTGCACGACGCCAAGGCGGCCATCGACTTCTACAGAAGGGCTTTCGGCGCGGAGGTGAGCATCGAGATCCCACGGCAGGGCGACAAGATCGCACACGCCGAATTCCGGATCGGTGAGGCGGTCTTCATGCTGCGCGACGAATACCCCGAATACCGCTTCCGCAGCCCGAAGACGATCGGCGGCACACCGGTCAACCTGCTGGTCTTCGTACCGGACGTCGAGACGTTCGCCGAGCGGGCCATAGCCGCAGGAGCGCGCGTCATCCGGCCGCTGGAGATGCAGTTCCACGGCGATCTGCAGGTCGAGCTGGAGGACCCGTTCGGCCACTCCTGGTTCTTCAGCAGCCGCGTCACCGACATGACCGCACAGGAGCTGAAGGAGACCGCGTCAGCGGTGGACCTTTGATCGCCACCATATGATCGGACGAGATCCCGTCAATCGTATTCAGCGAACTCTTCGGAGACAGGGACTCTACTGGCGGTGCAGTTCCGCGAGCCGAGGGAGGGTGCGGGGGATGAGTGGTGCCCGCGACGAGACCGTGGCGGAGGCCCCGCCCAGCCCGCCGCCGATCAGGGGGAACGTCCCCGGCTCCTATGCTCTGAGCGTCTTCAGGGAGCGGCATCCGGTCCTCGTCCGCCAGGTCGCGGGGGCGCTGCCGTACCCGCCTGACCGGCGGCGCGCGCTCGACCGGCTGCTCGACGAGGTCGTACGCGACGTCATGGAGCCACTGGAGCCGTCGGCGCACGACGGCGCCGCCTGGGCCGAGTGGGGACGCGGCAAGATCGGCCGCCGCTACGTCGACGTGCCGTTCCTGTGGGGGGAGAGCTACTTCTACCGGAAGCTGCTTGAGGCCACCGGATACTTCGGCGACGGTCCGTGGCGCGGGATCGATCCGTTCGGCCCCATGAAACGGGCCGAACTCGACGGCCCGGTCGTGGACGGGGAGCTGGCGGCGCTCGACGGAACGGCGACGCTCTCCCCGGCCGAGCGGGCCGATGCGCTGCTGCTCGGTTCGCTCTGGGGCAACCGCGCCGACCTGTCCTTCGGTGTCACTCTCAAGGGCGACCGGGAGAGGGCGGCGGACCTGGTGGTGGACGACCGCCCGTTGCTGTGGTCGCTCATCGAGGCCGCCGCACCCGGGAGGATCTGCCTGGTCGCCGACAACGCGGGGCGCGAACTGCTGCCCGACCTCGTGCTGGCCGACCACCTCCTCGCCGGCGGGCTCGCGGGCGAGGTCGTCCTCCACGTCAAGCCCTTCCCGTACTTCGTGTCCGACGCCACCCCGGCCGACGTGCTCGCGTGCCTGCGGCGGCTCGCCGCGGCGCCCGGCAGGGCCGGGGAGGCGGGCGCCCGCCTGTGGGGCGCGATGGAGGAGGGACGCCTCACGCTGCGGGCGCATCCCTTCGCCTGCGCGCCGCTGCCCTACGCGGAGATGCCGGACGACCTGCGGGAGGAGTTCGCGTCGGCCTCGCTGACCGTCATGAAGGGCGACCTGAACTACCGGCGGCTCGTCGGCGACCGGATGTGGCCGGCGAGCACGCCGTTCGCCGCGGTCACCGCCTACTTCCCCGGGCCGGTCGTCGCGCTGCGCACGCTGAAGTCGGACGCGCTCGTCGGCGTGCCGGAGCGCACGCTGGCGGAGCTCGACGCGGCCGGCCGCCCGTGGCGTACGACCGGCACCCACGCCATGGTCCAGGCCCGCAGCTGACCGGCTGCCGGATCCGTCCGCGTGGTCCGGCCTTCTCGTCCGCCGGCGCCGGCTCAGGACCCGCGCCTAGCCTTCCATGAGCCGGGTCAGCCGGTCCCAGGCCGGGGACGAGGCTCCGGGCTGGGTCTGCACGGCCAGCCGGGCGATATCCGGGTTGCGGACGGGGCGGGCCTCGGATCGGCTCCGATGCCTGGCGAACCAGTCCCGCGTACGGTCCGCGAGGGCGGGGAGGCGGGGATCGCTCGGCGGCCAGTCGTAGGCGGCGTCGTGTTCGAGGTAGAGCGCACGGAAGTCCGGGTCGGTCATGAGCTCGCGCTTCTCGGCGATCCACAGGGCGGCGTCCTCGGGTGAGGCCGTCTGCATGAGGATCCAGCCGTCGCGTTCCAGGTGGATCTGGCGCTCGCTGACGCCGAGCCTGCGCAGGTCGTCGAGATAGCCGGCGACTTCGGGGGAGACGAAGAGCCCGTCGCCGCCGCGCAGCTGCACGAGCTGGTCGCGGACGTGCTGCAGCTGCGCGATGCGGTCTCGGAGGTCGCGGTCGATCTCGGCGATGGCCGCCGTGAGCGCGTCGGGGTCGGCGTCGAGGAGGTCCTTGACGTGGGCCAGCGGCACGCCCGCCTGAGCCAGAGTCCTGATCTTGACGAGGGTGACGGCGTCCTCGGCGATGTAGCGCCGGTAGCCGGACGAGTCGCGGCCGGGCTCGGGGAGCAGACCGCGCTCGTGATAGTGGCGGACGGCTTTGATGGTCACTCCGGCGTAGTCCGCGAGGCGGCCAATCGGGATCATGCTGGACATCCTTCCACCGGTCTGTCACGCCCGTCGGGTCAGGCGGCCGCCGCCGTTGCGGAAACGCGCTCGGCCGTCGCGGACGTCGTGATAGGAGACGAGCAGCAGTCGCAGGTATCCGTCGAACGTCTCCAGTGGATATCCGGCGGGTGCGAAGAGGCCGGGCCGGATCGGCACGTAGCGCTGCGGCGGGGCGGAGGTCATGCCGCCGGCGAACTCGGTGAAGATCCGCTTCTGTGACTCGTCCGCCGGTTCGTACGTCGTCCGCTCCTCGAGCTGGCCGTCCACCACGCGGACGTCGATGCGGAGCTGATTGGAGCGGTAGGTGCCCACATAGGGGCTGAGGTCGACGTCGTCTACCGATTCGTTGATCAGAGTGGGGATCCGGACGCCGAGACGCTCGCTCAGGAGCCACTGCAGGATCCGGTCGTGCAGGACGATCGCCCCCGGAGTGTTGCCGAAGGCGGCGAAGACCAGGTCGTGTTCGGGGACGACGCACAGGATGGACACACCGCCGGGCGACGCGCCCGACATGGCGAGCACGGTCGTGTCGCCGAACGGGTACCGCACCCAGCCCAGGCCCATCGGCGGGACGTTCGGGGTCGCCATGTCGTACGCGACCTGCTGCATCAGCGCGGTCGACTCGGCCGACAGAACACGTGCGCCCGATGGGGACAGGCCGCCCGCGAGGTGGGTGCATCCGAAGGCGAGCAGATCGGCGATGGTGCCGATCGGTGTGCCGCCGGCCGGCCCCCAGGTGTCGGGCAGCATGAACATGCCCGTGGGCCGTGCCGCCATCGTCTCGGGATCGGGAAAGTGACCGATGGCCGTGCTGCGCAGGATGGCCTGCTCGGCCGAGGTGCTGGAGTTCTTCATGCCGACGCGTGCGTAGACGTCGCGCTCGAGCAGCTCGGGGAAGGGCGTGCCGGTCACCACTTCCAGCAGGCGGCCCGCCACGATCATGCCGCCGTTGCTGTAGCTGAGCCGCTCGCCGGGTTCGAACAGCGTGCCGCAGCCGCTCGCCAGGCCGTGGACGTAGCTCTTCAGAGCGTCGCGGCCCTTGGCGTCGGGGAAGAACAGGTCCGCGTCGATGCCGTTGGTATGCGAGATGAGGTGCCGGACCAGGATCTTGTCCGCCGCGCCCGGTGTGGTCAGGGCGAAGCCGGGGAGGTGCTTCACCACCGGCGTGTCGAGGTCGAGCAGTCCCCGGTCGACCTGCTGCAGGACCAGCGTGGTGGTCAGGACCTTGGTGACGGAGCCGAAGAGGAATCCGGTGTCCTCGAGCATCGGGGCGCCTGTGGCGGTGTTCGCGGTGCCGTGGGCGACGACGACCTGCTCGCCGGCGTGGTGGACGCCGGCGACGAACCCGGGGATGTTCCCGGACTCGCAGTAGTCGGCGGCCAGCTCGCGGATCCGGGCTGCGACGGTGCGCAGTGCGTTGTCGTTCATGCGGAGCATCGTCGAACCTTGACCCTGGGGCAAGGTCAAGAGGCGGCGTGGGCGCCCGCAGGGAGGGCGTCAACGCCCCCGGTAGACCGGCGGGCGCTTGTCGCGGAAGGCGCGGGAGCCCTCCTTGGCGTCCTCGGAGCCGATGACCGGCCAGCCGATCGCGTCGGAGACCTTGAAGGCCTCGGCCTCCGGCATGCCCAGCGTCTCGCGGTAGGCGCGTAGGATCGCCTGGACGGCCAGCGGTCCGCAGGCGGCCACCTGGCCGGCGAGCTCGCGGGCCGCCGCGAGCGCCTGGCCGTCCGGCACGACCCGGTTGACCATGCCCATCGCGAGCGCCTCGGCCGCCGTGATCGCCCTGCCGGTGAGCAGCACGTCCATGGCGAACGCGTACGGGATCTGGCGCGGCAGCCGTACGGCGCTGCCGCCCATCGGGAACAGCGCCCGCCGCGCCTCGAACAGCCCGAGCGTGGCGCTCTCGCCGGCGACGCGCAGGTCGGTGCCGACGAGCAGTTCGGTGCCGCCCGCGACGGCGTACCCCTCGACCGCGCAGACGATGGGCTTGGCGGGCAGCGCCTCGGGATCGCGCAGCAGGCCCTTCCAGTGGTAGTCGGGGATCTCGGCGGCACGGTGGCGCACCCGCTCGTCCTCGGACGGCGTGCCCATGGCCTTGAGGTCGGCCCCGGCGCAGAACGTTCCTTCCGCGCCGGTGAGGATGCCGACCCGCACCTCCGGCTCGTCAGAGATGTACTGCCATGCCTCTGCGAGCCCCACCAGCATGTCCTGTGAGAGCGCGTTCCTGGCCTCGGGCCGGTCCATCGTGACGATCACCACGTGACCGTCGCGCTCGATCCGGCAGTGCGGGGTGCTGATGGGCAGGAGCTCCACAGGTGTCCTCCAGCTGGGCGGCGTCACCGATTCGATCAAGCGCTTGTTAGACATGGCGCGCGGGGTTAGTCTGCCCGCAAGAACTAGAACCGATTCTCATCTGAGTCGCTCCGCATTGCCAGGTCTTGTCAGCGTCGTGCCGGCGTGCTTCACTTCGGGGCCGCTCGCGCCGCGGACGCCCCGGCAGTGCGGCCACAAAGGGAGCTGGCATATGGGCTCACTCGGTTTCTGGAGGCTGGCGCAGGCAGACCCGGCGTGGATCGCCGCGGTCGATCCCGACGGAACGGAACATCCCGCGGGCGAGCTGCTCGCCAAGGCCAACCGCGTGGTCCACGGCCTGCGCGAGCTGGGCCTGCGCCCCGGGGACGGCATCTGCGGCCTGCTGCCCAACGGCGCGGACGGCCTCGTGCTCTACCTCGCCGCCCTGCAGGCGGGGTGGTACTACACGCCGGTCAACTGGCACCTCACCGGGCCCGAGATCGGCTACATCGTCGCCGACAGCGAGGCCGCCGCGTTCTTCGCCCACGAGCGGTACGCCGCGGACGCCGTCAGGGGCGCCCAGGAAGCCGGGATCGCCGCCGACCGGTGCTTCTCCTACGGCGAGGTCGAGGGCTTCCGGCCCGTGGCCGAGCTGACCGACGGCAGGCCGGACGGCACGCCCCCCGACCGTACGGCCGGGGCCACCATGCACTACACCTCGGGCACCACCGGCAGGCCGAAGGGTGTGCGGCGCGCGCTCACCGGCCTCGACCCCGACGACTCCGCCGAGTTGATGACGGGGCTGCTGCGGCTGTTCGGCGTGACGCCGGGCCGGCCGAACGCCCACCTGGTCACGTCGCCGAGCTATCACACGGCGGTCACCCAGTTCGCCGGTACGGCGCTGCACATGGGACACACGCTTGTCTTCATGGACAAGTGGGACGCGGAGGAGACCCTGCGCCTGTGCGAACGCCACCGCGTGACGAACTCCCACATGGTGCCGACGCACTTCAAACGGCTGCTGTCGCTGCCCGAGGAGACGCGGCGCTCCTACGACCTGTCGTCGCTGCGCTGGATGATCCACGCCGCCGCGCCCTGCCCGGTGCCGGTCAAGTGGCAGATGCTGGAGTGGTGGGGCGACGTGATCTACGAGTACTACGCCGCCACCGAGGGCGGCGGCACGATCGCCACCCCCGAGGACTGGAAGAAGCGGCCGGGCACGGTCGGGAAGGCCTGGCCGGGCAGCGAGCTGCTGATCGTGGACGACGAGCTCGCGCCGGTGCCCGCGGGTACGCCCGGCACCGTCTACATGAAGATGGGCATCTCCTTCGAGTACAAGGGCGACCCGGAGAAGACCGCGGCCAACCGGCTGCGCGATTACTTCACCGTCGGGGACATCGGCTACCTGGACGAGGACGGCTTCCTGTTCCTCTGCGACCGCAAGGCCGACATGATCATCTCGGGCGGGGCCAACATCTATCCGGCCGAGATCGAGAAGGAGCTCATGGTCCACCCGAAGGTGGCCGACGTGGCCGTCTTCGGCATCCCGGACGACGAGTGGGGCGAGCGCATCATGGCCGTCGTCGAGCCCGCGCCCGGCGCCGTCCCCGGGCAGGAACTGGCCGCGGAGATCGTTCTTTCGCTGGAGGGCCGCCTGGCCCGCATGAAGTGGCCGAGCGTGATCGACTTCATCGACGAGATGCCCCGCGAGCCCAACGGCAAGCTGCTCAAACGCAAGCTCCGCGCCCCCTACTGGGAAGGCAGGGACCGTGCCATCTGACATGTCCGAGGACCTGGTCGCGACGCACGTCCTGGAGTTCCCCGGCGGTTACACCCGGACGACCGGGCCGGTCATCGGGCGGTTCCTCACCGAACTGCGCGACCGGCGGCTCGTCGGGGTCCGTACGGCCGGGGGGCGGGTGCTGGTGCCGCCGCTGGAGTACGACCCGGACACGGGCGAGCCGGTCACCGAGGAGTACGTGGAGGTCGGGCCGGCCGGGACCGTCCAGGCGTGGGCCTGGGTGGGCTCCCCGCGCCCCGGGCACCCGCTCGACCGGCCGTTCGCCTGGGCGTTGATCAGTCTCGACGGTGCCGACACGGCCCTCGTCCACGCGGTGGACGCGGGGAGCCCGAAGGCGCTGCGGCCGGGCATGCGGGTGCGCCCGCGCTGGCGGGCCGCCACCACCGGGCACATCACGGACATCGAGTGCTTCCTGCCCGAGGTCGCCTCGCTCGTCGCGCCCGTGCGGGCCGAGTATCGCGTCACGCCGGGCCGGGCGCTCACCCGGTTCCTGGAGGGCGTGCGCGACGGAAGGTTCGTCGGCGGCAGGTGCGCCGGGTGCGCCGCCGTCTACGTGCCCTACCGCGAGTCGTGCCCCGCGTGCGGCTCGGTCGTCGAGGAGGAGGTGGAGGTCGCCGACACCGGCACGGTCACCACCTTCGCGATCAACAACCTGCCCGATCCCCGGGCTCCCGAGGTGCCGTTCGTCTCCGCGTACGTGCTGCTGGACGGCGCGGACACGCCGATGATCACGCTGATCGGCGGGGTGCCGGCGCACGAGGTGCGGCAGGGCATGCGGGTGCACGCCGTGTGGGTGCCGCCCGAGGAGCGGACGCTGTCGATGACCAACGTGAAGTGGTTCGAGCCGACCGGGGAGCCGGACGCCGACCTCGACGACTCCACCGGAGGTGCCCGATGAGTGGGCTCGTGCGCGAGGTGGCCGTCGTCGCCTTCGCCCAGACCGTCCACACCGGCCACGACACCGGGCTGGCCGAGCCGGAGCTGCTGCTGCCGGTGATCGACGAGGTCAAGCGGGCGACCGGGCTGAAGAGGTTCGGCTTCACGTGTTCCGGCTCGTGCGACTACCTGGCCGGGGCGCCGTTCTCGTTCGTCTCGGCCCTCGACGCGGTCGGCGCCTGGCCGCCCATCAGCGAGAGCCACGTCGAGATGGACGGCGCCTTCGCGCTGTACGAGGCGTGGGTGCGGCTCCAGCACGGCGACATCGACACCGCGCTGGTCTACGGCTTCGGCAAGTCGTCGATGTCGGACATCCGGGAGATCATGACGCTTCAGCTCGACCCGTACTATCTGGCGCCGCTCGGGCTCGACCAGGTGTCGTACGCCGCGCTGCAGGCCGCCGCCGCGGGCGCCGAGCGGGCCGTGCTCGACGAGATCGTACGGCGCAGCCGCGCGGACGGCCGGGCCAATCCGTACGCCCTCGACCTGCCGGATCCTTCAGGCGAGGAGTTCGAGGTCGAGCCGCTGCGGCCGTACGACGTCGCGCCGGTCACGGACGGGGCGGCGGCCGTGGTGCTGGCCGCAGGGGACCGCGCCCGTGAGCTCGCCGGGCGACCCGCCTGGATCACCGGCATCGCGCACCGCGCCGAGCCCCACTACCTGGGCATGCGCGACCTCTCCCGGTCGGTGTCCACCGCCGACGCGGGCCGGGCGGCCGGGGTGGGCAAGGGCCCGGTCGACGTGGCGGAGCTCCACACCCAGTTCAGCCACGAGGAGCCGATCCTGCGCGAGGCGCTCGGCCTGTCCGCCGACGTGACGGTCAACCCGTCGGGCGGGCCGCTCGCGGCCAACCCGGTCATGGCCGCCGGCCTGATCCGCGTGGGTGAGGCGGCCCGGCGGATCCTCGACGGCTCGGCCGGCCGCGCGGTGGCGCACGCCACCTCAGGACCGTGCCTGCAGCAGAACCTCGTCGCCGTGCTCGAAACGTCCGCGTAGGGAGTCGCCGTGGGAAACCGCTGTGCCGTCATCGGCGTGGGCCAGACCCGCTACCAGACCAGACGGCGGGACGTGTCGCTGGCCGGGCTGGTCCGCGAGGCCGCCCTGCGGGCGCTCGAGGACGCCGGCCTGACGTTCGCCGACATCGACGCGGTCGTCATCGGCAAGGCCCCCGACCTGTTCGAGGGCGTGATGATGCCGGAGGCGTACCTCGCCGACGCGCTCGGCGCGGCCGGCAAGCCGGTGATGCGCGTGCACACGGCGGGCTCGGTCGGCGGCTCGACCGCGCTGGTCGGCGCGTCGCTCGTCCAGGCCGGGGTGCACGGGCGGGTGCTGGTGGTCGCCTTCGAGAAGCAGTCGGAGTCGAACGCCACCTGGGCCCTGACCACGCACCTGCCCTTCAACGCCTCCCTGGTGGTGGGCGCGGGCGGCTACTTCGCGCCGCACATCAGGGAGTACATGCGCAGGTCGGGCGCGCCGGACCACGTCGGCACGCTGGTCGCGGTCAAGGACCGGCTGAACGCGCTGAAGAACCCGTACGCCCACCTGCGCATCCCCGGGATCAACCGGGAGATGGTCGAGTCGACCCCGATGCTGTGGGAGCCGATCCGCTACCTGGAGACCTGCCCGTCGTCCGACGGCGCCTGCGCGATGGTGCTCGCGGCCGAGGACAAGGTGACCGGCACGCCCGCCTGGATCCACGGCACGGCGATGCGCTCGGAGCCCATCACGGTGGCGGGCCGCGACGTCGTCAGCCCGCGGGCGGGCCGCGACTGCGCCGCCGACGTCTACCGCCAGGCCGGGGTCACCGATCCGCGCCGGGAGATCGACGTCGCAGAGGTGTACGTTCCGTTCTCCTGGTATGAGCCGATGTGGCTGGAGAACCTCGGCTTCGCCGCCGAGGGCGAGGGCTGGAAGCTCACCGAGGCCGGGTGCACGGCCCTCGACGGCGACACCCCGTGGAATGCCTCCGGCGGCGTGCTGTCGTCCAACCCGATCGGCGCCTCCGGCCTCATCCGCTTCGCCGAGGCGGCGCTCCAGGTGCGGGGCATGGCGGGGGAGCACCAGGTGGAGGGGGCGCGCCTCGCGCTCGGCCACGCGTACGGCGGAGGCGCCCAGTTCTTCGCGATGTGGATCGTCGGCAGCAGTAAACCCTGAGCGCGGGAGGTCCGCCGGATGGAGTTCAACCACGCCGATCTTTTCGAGGGGCTCGCCGACGCCATCGGGGACCGCGTGGCGGTGGTCTGCGGCGACGACCGCCTGACCTACGCCGAGCTCGACGCCCGCGCCAACCGGCTCGCCCACCACCTGGCCGCGCACGGCGTCGGCCACGGCACCCACGTCGGCATGCAGCTCTACAACGGGGTGGAGTACGTTGCGGGCCTGCTGGCGACGCTGAAGCTGCGGGCCGTGCCGGTCAACGTCAACTACCGGTACGTCGAGTCGGAGCTGCTCTACCTCTACCGGGACTCCGGCGTCGAGGCCCTGCTGTTCGACGTGGAGTTCGACGACCGCGTCGCGGCCACCGCACCCGAGGTCCCCGGGCTGCGCCACCTCGTCGCCGTCGGCGGTCCCACGGCCGTGCCGGAGGCGGTGCCGTACGAGGAGGCGGTGGCGGGGCAGCCCGAGGGCAGGGGATTCCCGCCCCGGTCCGGCGACGACGTGTATGTCATCTACACCGGCGGCACGACCGGCATGCCCAAGGGCGTGATGTGGCGGTCGGAGGACCTGTTCTACGCCTTCGGCGGCGGCAACCCGTACGGCGAGCCGCTGAAGACGCCCGAGGCGGTGATCGAGCAGGCGCACGGCGCGGCGTCGCCGATCGTCATGATGACGGCTGCGCCGCTGATGCACGGCGCCGCGCAGGTGGGCACCTTCATCGCCTGGTGGATGGGCGGCACGATGGTGTACGTCCGCAGGTTCGACGCCGCCGCCGTGCTGCGCGCGATCGAGCGGGAGAAGGTCGTCAGCCTGAACATCACCGGCGACGCGATGGCCCGCCCGCTCGCCGTTGAGATCGCTGCGGGCTCCTACGACCTGTCGTCGCTGTTCGCGCTCAGCTCGACCGGGGCGATCCTCAGTGGGGCCGTACGCGCCCGGCTGGAGGAGCTCCTGCCGGGCCGGATGATCCTCGACAACTTCGGCTCGACCGAGTCCGGATACACGGCGTCCGCCGTCGACGGATCGTCGCCGGAGTCGGGCCTGCGCTACCGGCCCAACGCCAGCGCCTCCCTCGCCGTGCTGGACGAGACGCTGACCCCGGTCGAGCCGGGCTCGGGGCGGATCGGCACCGTGGCCAGGACCGGCCGGATCGCGTCCGGCTACCACAACGACCCGGACAAGACCGCCCGCACCTTCGTGACCGACGCCCACGGCGTCCGGTGGCTGCTCACCGGCGACCTCGCCACGGTCGAGGAGGACGGCACGATCCGCATCCTCGGCCGCGGATCCCAGTGCATCAACACCGGAGGGGAGAAGGTCTTCCCCGAGGAGGTCGAGGCGGTGCTCAAGGGGCATCCCGCCGTGTTCGACGCCGTGGTCACCGGCATCCCCGACGAACGCTGGGGCTCGCGGGTCGCGGCCGTCGTCCAGCCGTACGACGGGACCTCGCCGACGGCGCAGCAGCTCGACGCCCACTGCCGCACCCGGCTGTCGGGCTACAAGGTGCCGCGGACCTACGCGTTCGTGGAGGAGATCCTCCGCTCCCCGGCGGGCAAGGCCGACTACCGGTGGGCCGGCCAGGTGGCCGCCGTCGCATCTCAGCCGGCCGCGGGTCAGCCGGAGTAGGCGGCGGCGAGGGCGTGGAAGACCTCCTTCGGCTCCCTGCCGCCCGCCTTCGGCTCCCTGCCGCCCGCCTTCGGCTCCCTG
Source organism: Microbispora catharanthi (assembly GCF_006334915.2). GTDB lineage: Bacteria > Actinomycetota > Actinomycetes > Streptosporangiales > Streptosporangiaceae > Microbispora > Microbispora catharanthi. Next base: position 157,679 of record NZ_VDMA02000019.1, on the reverse strand, counting down.
CCGCCGTCCTTTAGCAGCCGGACCACCCCGTAGGAGGACATGTCGAGGTCGCTGCGCGGGTCCGGGTCGTACGTCGTGTTGTAGCCGGCGAAGGTGAACCAGAAGGCGCTGTCCACGCCCTCCTCCTCGAACACGGTGAGCAGTTCGCGCAGGTAGCGGACCTGCTCGCCCTCGTCGCGGCGGTAGTCGCCGTCCAGCCGGGGCGGATTCACGGTGTAGTCCACGATGGCCCACGCCATGCCGCCGCGTGCGCCTGCCCCTGTGTAGGCGCACGTGCCGAACTCGGTGACCGCCACCGGCTTGCCGAACCGGAAGCGGGAGCGCAGCTCCTCGCGGTAGGTCGCGGCGTTGCGCTCGTCGCGGTAGGCGTCCACCGCGACGATGTCGAACGGGCTCCAGTCGACGTCCTCCCAGTCGCCCGAGGCGTACGTCACCCGTCCGCCGAAGAGCTCGCGGACGGCCTCGGCGGTCTCCGCCAGGAAGGGGTTCAGCCGCGCGGGGATCTCGGCGAACCGGGCGTACAGCTCGGAATCCCCCGTGCCGAGCGCGGCCATGCGGTGGAAGAAGGTCTCCCCGGGCAGGAAACCGGCGCAGAAGAAGCTCAGCTCGCACCCGGTCACGAGCACCACCTCCGCGCCGTCGCGCCGCACCTCCTCGGCCCGCTCGGCGCATTCCAGGAAGTACGGCGCGAGCTCCCGCGTCGTCATCTCGCAGGGAAAGGGCGCGAACCACACCTCCAGCCCCGCCTCGGCGGCGTGCCGCGCGGCGACGCTGAGCCGTTCGGGATGCCCGCCGGTGATGCGGACCGCGGTGCAGTGCAGCTCATCGGCGATGACCCGCATCTCCGCGCGGACCGTCTCCGGGTCGAACGTCTCCCTGCTGATGTGCCCGCCCGGGAGGAAACCGGTGTCGTAGTTGATGCCCCTGCCCCTCATCGCGCGTCCCTCGTCTCGTTGTTGATCATCCACATGATCGGCCCGGAGCCGAACGCGCCCGCGACCACAAGCCCCACCGCGAGTGCGGCGATCAGCAGCACGTTGGACAGCCAGACCATGGTGGACACCGGCAGCGTGAACGCGCCGATCAGCCGGGCCACGCAGTCGGCGAGCATCGCCGCGCCCCAGATGCCGGTGAAGCGGCGCTCGGCGCGGCGGAACCGGGTGGAGCTCGCGAGCCGTTCCCAGGCGGCCTCCCGCACCGCGTTCCCCCGGGTGATGAACGCGCGCATGCCCGGGGTCATCACCGGGCGCGCGGTGAACGCCGAGAGCATCATGAACAGGCTGATCACGCCGCTGAGGGCCGAATCCTTGGCGATCATCATGCGGGCGTCGCCGGTGACGAAGCTCAGCGCGATCCCCGCCACGTTGACCGCCAGCGTCAGCCCGGCCAGCCCGTTCAGCGTGCGGTCCCTGACGATCCCGGCGATCACCCGGACGGCCGGGATCACGCCGCTCACGGCCAGCGCGGTGACCTCGCTCGTGCCCAACGCGCCGTGCAGGAGGTAGTAGCACGCCATCGGCGCGGCGACGTCGACCGCCAGCGGCATCAGCAAGGTGCGGAGGGTGCCCCGCCGGGGCTGCGCGGCTCTCACCGGGGCGGTCAGGGTCTCGGTCATCGGCTCCTCCAGGGCGTCTCCGTGTGCGTCAAGCGTCTCGAAAACCGGAGGAGCCGGGCAGATTCAGCGATCCCGATTGCGGCAGTACAAATGTCCCGGGTAGCCGTCAGAGCCTCTTGGCGCCCTCGGTCGCGAGCGCGGCCACGGCGCCGAGACCGAGGTAGACGACGCCGCTGCCCTTGTCGAGCCGCCGCCGGGCGCGCGCCGAGGAGCGCAGCCGCCCGGCCAGAACCGAGGCCAGCAGGGCGTACGTGCCGTCGCTGGCCATGCCGAGCGCGACCCACACGGCCCCGAGCACGAGCACCTGCGGCGCCACGGGACCGCGCGCCGGGTCGACGAACTGCGGCAGGAACGCGAGGTAGAACATGGCCGTCTTCGGGTTCAGCACGTTGACCACGAACCCCTCGCCGAACAGCCGCCGGGGCGAGGCCACCTTGACCTCGGCCTCCTCCGCCTCCGTCCGCCGCACGAGCTTGCGGACGCCCAGGTAGAGGAGGTAGGCCGCGCCCAGGTACTTCACGACGGCGAACGCCGTGGCCGAGGCGGCGAGCAGCGCGGTGATCCCGAACGCCGCGGCGGCGATGTGGACGAGAGAACCGGTGTGGACGCCGAGAACGGACACCAGCCCCGCCGCACGCCCCTGGGCCACGCTGCGAGTGACGATGTAGAGCACGGCGGGTCCCGGAACCAGGAGCAGCGCCAGCGTGGCGGTCGCGAACAGGGCGAGTGTGGGCAGAGTCGGCATGGCTCGGATGGTACGGACACCGCGTCCGTTACGGCACGTGGATTTTCACGCCCTAGAGCAGGGTCAGCACGCGGGGGCCGTCCTCGGTGATCGCGATGGTGTGCTCCATGTGGGCGGCCCGGCTGCCGTCCACGCTGTGCAGCGTCCAGCCGTCGGCCGCCGTGTGGTAACCGTCCCGGCCTCCGGCGATGAACATCGGCTCGATGGCCAGCGCGAGGCCGTGCCGCAGGGGATAGCCCCGGCCGGGCCGGCCGTGGTTCGGCACCGACGGGTCCTCGTGCATGCGGCGGCCGATGCCGTGGCCGCCGAAGTCCCTGGGCATGCCGTACCCGGCCTTCTGGGCGACCGCGCCGATCGCCGCCGAGATGTCCCCGATGCGGTTGCCCACGGTCGCGGCGGCGATCCCAGCCTCCAACGCCCGGCGCGTGGTGTCGACGAGCTCCACGTCGCCGGGCCGAGGCGTGCCCACGATGAAGGTGACGGCGGCGTCGGCCGCCCAGCCGTCCAGTTCGGCGCCGCAGTCGACGCCGACGACGTCCCCGTCCCGCAACCGGTAATCGGTCGGGATGCCGTGCACGATGGCGTCGTTGACGGACACGCAGATCACGGCGGGGAACGGGGTCGGCGCGAAGTGCGGCCGGTAGCCGAGGAACGGCGAGCTCGCCCGGGCCTCGCGCAGCACCGCCCGCGCCGCCTCGTCCAGGTCGGTGAGCCGCACCCCCACGGCCGCGGCCCGCTGTACGGCGTCGAGCGCGCGGGCCACGACGCGTCCCGCCTCGCGCATCGCGTCCAGCGCGGCGTCGGTCTTGATTTCCACCATGACATGCCCTCCCGGGGTGGCACCAATAACTATACCGGTATTAGTATCACGGTCATGGTGAGAGTGCCCCTGACCCCCGAGGAGCGGCAGCGGGGGGAGCGGTTCGGCGTCCTGCTCCGGCAGGCGCGCGGCGAGCGCAGCATGGTCGAGGTCGCCGCGGCGGCCGGGCTGTCGGCCGAGACGCTGCGCAAGATCGAGACCGGCCGCGCGCCGACCCCGGCCTTCTTCACCGTCGCCGCGCTCGCCGCCGCGCTGGGCCTGTCGTTGGACGAGCTGGCCGCAGCCTGCGCCGAAGGCCAGTTCACCCAAGGACGGGCCGCCGAGTTCCGCCAAGCGGGCTGACGCTCGCCGGCGTCGCCGGGCAAGGGTTGTACGGCGCGGCCCCTACGGCAGGCCGGGTGCCAGGCCCTTGCCGAGCGCGCGGCGCCGTACCGCGACGAGCATGAGCCTCCTGATCAGGCCGCTGCCCGGCCGGATCACTCGCCAGTATCGGCGCATGGCCCGGTGCGCGGCCGGGCTCGTCGTGACCACCCTCGTCTCGGTCACCAGCAGCGTTCGCCCGCCGCCCAGGGTGTGCAGGGTGAAGGAGAACGTGCCCTTCGCGTAGCCCGGTCTCGCGAAGGCCGCGAAGTCGGCCGGCCCGGCGAGCCGGGGCTCGTTCACCCTGGCGGGTGGTCGCCACCACCGGCCGGCCAGGCCGACGGTGACCTCGTGTCCTGGCCTCTCCCGCAGGGGGACGAAGCCGCGGGTGAACCGCAGCGACGCCAGCGCGGCCCACACGCGGTCGGCGCTCGCCTCGATGGCGACGGCGTGCCGTTCGGCGAACTCGGGATCGGGCAGGATCGGCGGTGTCCCCGAGACCTCCCGGTCCAGGTTGTCGAGCAGGGCCTCCACCACCGCGTTGTGCTTGCGCCGGATGACGAGCGGCCACAACAGGCGCATCGCCCCCAGCGTGCGTCCTGCGATCTCGTGCCGGACCAGCGTGCCGCCCTCGGCCGGAGCGAGGGTGAAGCCGTGGCCCCCGCTGAAGGCGTCCGGGGTGTCGAACCAGAGCCGGCTGCCGGGCTCGACAGCCCCGACCCGGTATCTCATCGGGCCGTGCCGTACGGGTGCGCCCTCGGCGAGGCCCTCCGGCAGTGCGAACGTGCCGGGGAGCGGCCAGAGGCGGTCGCGCTCGGATCCGAGTGTGCCGAGCACGCTCCATACCTGGTCCGGAGTTGCGGAGACGACTCGTTCGTGCACGTTGTGCACCATCGCTGACCTCCATACGGTTGCGTATGGTCCGACTATACGCCGGCGTATGGAAGACTGGCGGGATGGGGAGGGTGAGCGCGCAGGACTGGGCGAGGGCGGCGCTCGACACCCTCGCCGAAGACGGCTTCGCCGCGGTGGCCGTGGAGCCCGTGGCGGCCCGGCTCGGGGTGACCAAGGGCAGCTTCTACTGGCACTTCGCCAATCGCCGGAAACTCATCGAGGCCGCGCTCGCGCTCTGGGAGGCGGACTCCGAGCAGATCATCGCGAACCTGCGGGAGATCACCGACCCGGCCCGGCGGATGCGAACCCTCCTCGGGGCCGCCTTCGGTGACACACGTGACGCCGCGATCGCCTTCCGCCTGATCGGCGCGGCCGACGACCCCGCTGTCGCCGAGGTCGCGCGCCGCGTCACCGCGCGCCGCCTGGACGTCATGAGGCAGACGCTCGAGGAGCTGGGCCAGCCCCCTGACCTCGCCCGGCGGCGCGTCCTCGCGGGATACGGCGTCTACGTCGGCGTCGCCGCGCTCCGCCGGATCGGCATGCTCGACGACCCCGCCGAGTTCGTCGAGACGGCCGTCGCCGAGATGGGTCTCGACCTCCCGCGGTGATCCCGCGGCCGCGCTCGGAAGGAGCCGGTCCGCCGCCTCATGCGGCACCGTCGTCGACGACCGCGAGTCCGGCCGGCCGAAGGCCACTGAATCTTTCACCGGTCGTCGCCGGCTGGGCGGCCCGTGTCCGGCGGCGTTTCCCTCAGGTAGACGGCGGGCGGCCGGTCGCGCGCCCCCGGTCTCGGGCCGCCGCCGCAGGGGCGATTCCTGTACAGGCCGCGAGGCAGACCGGACGCTGGGAGCATCGCCGGCGAGTGGTGGCAGCCGGCCCGAGGCGGTTGGTCAGCTCACCATGGAGGTGCCGATGCGATTCCCCCACGGCCGGTTACGTCGCTCGGCCGTCCTCGCGGCCGTCGTGGCCACCGCGTCCGCGGTGACCGGGCTCGTCCCGGGCACGGCCGACGCCGCGCCGCGCGGATCGGCCGGCGAGGTCCGCCTGCTGCCGAGCCCGGTTCCCACTCCCACGCCGAGTGTGAGCGCCACGCCGAGCGTCATCGTCACGCCCGCCCAGGTGGTCGTGCCCGAAGGAGGCTCGGCGCTCATCTACGTACGGCTCAGCCAGAGGCCGTCGTACGGCTGGGTGACCGTCGACAGCCAGCGGCTGTCCGGCGACTCGGACCTGCTGATCGGCCCCCGGCTGCTCTTCCCCGCGGACCGGTACAGCGAGTGGCAGTCCCTCCTCGTCTTCGCCGAGGAGGACGACGATGCGACGGACGGCACCGCCACGTTCGAGTCCCGGATCAGTCAGCTGCCAGGCAGCGGTGTCGCCGAGTGGACCGCCAGGGAACTGGACAACGACGTCCCCACGCCGAGTCCCAGTTGAACCCGTCAGAAGTAGCGCGAGCTGAGGTCGCCGGCGGGCCAGCTGCGCACCTTCCCGATCTGGGTGTTGAACAGGTCGGCGAGCACGTCGAAGTCGGGCGAGCCGCTCTCCTCCCGCCGGTTGAACAGGGCGGCGTAGGTGACGCCGTTCTGCAGGCGAGCGATGTAGGTGTAGGTGCCGGGCTGTGAGCCGTCGTGCCAGGTGTTGACGTGCCCCGTCACCTGGCGCACCCACAGGCCGGCGCCATACCAGGAGCCGTACTGGTTCACACCGATCTCGGGCTTGGCGAGCATCCTGGCGATGGAGGTCGAGTTGAGCACCGTGTTCGGCGCGTCGAGCACCTTCGCCAGGCGCACCAGGTCGGCCGCGGAGGCGATCCAGCCGCCGTTGGGGCCCTGGCAGGCCATGCTGAACCCGCCGCCGTACGGCGCGGGCAGGACCTGGCCGGACTGGTCCAGGATGGTCTGGCCCGTGTAGCGCGACTCGTAGATCACCTCACCGGAGGCGGCCTGCGTCCGGAGCGTACGGCCCAGCCGCGGACGCGTGATGCCGAGAGGCGCCAGGACCTTCTGCCTGACGTAGGCCTCGTAGCCCATCCCGGAGACCTTCTCGATGATCCGGCCCAGCAGCAGATAGCCGTAGTTGCTGTAGGCGAACTTCGTGCCGGGGGCGAAGTCGAGCGGCCGGGCGCTCGCGTACGTGACGATGTGGTCCTGGGTGATCGGCAGCGGCACGCCGAGCGCCTTGGCGATGGTGAGGTCCATGTGCAGGTAGTCGCCGGAGACGTCCCGGTCCCAGCCCCCGGTGTGCTGCAACAGCCGCCACACCGTCACGTTCGCCAGCCGGGAGTCGGCCGAAGTGGACAGGCCGAGGAGCTTCGCGGCCGAGGCGGTCAGGCTGAGCTTGCCCTCCTGCGCGAGCCGCATGATCGCGATGGCGGTGATGTGCTTGCTCAGGCTCGCGATGCGGAACAGCGACGTGGGCGACACGGCGGGAACGGCATGGCTGCCGTCGGAGTATCGGTAGCCCCTGGCGAGCACCAGCCTGCCGCCCTTGGAGACGGCGAGCTGGCCGCAGGTGATCCCTCGCTCCTTGATGTAGGTCTTCATCAGCGTGTCGAACCCGGCGAGCGAGGCCGGCGCCACACCCGTGGCCTCCACGACGGGCGCGGGGAGCATCCTCGAACCGAACGCGAGGGCGGGCACCGCGATGGCGCCCATCTGGAGGAAGTTCCTCCTGCTCAGACCTCCCTGATCCTCAGATGTGGACGCGAACAGCGACGTTTTCTGCATGTCCAATTTCTAGTGGATCAATGCCGCCGCCGCAGACATATCACGCATCTGTTTGGGGGAGGAGGGCCGCGACCAGGGCGGCGACGGCGGGCGGGTCGGGCGGCTCGCCGTACGTCGCGGCGTAGACCCGGCGGTCTGACCCCGGCAGCTCGGACACCCGCACGTCGGGGTGGCGGTGAGCCGACAGCGCCAGCCGGGGGAGGAGCGCCACGCCCAGCCCGGCCGCGACCATGGCCTGCACCGCCACGTAGTCGTCCGTGGTGAACGAGACGCGCGGCTCGAAGCCCGCCTCGGCGCACAGCGCGAGCAGGTGCGCGCGGCACCGCTCACACCCCGCGATCCACGGCCCGTCCGCGCACGCCGTCAGATCCCCCGCCCCGCCGTACGCCGGGGGGGTGACGAGGAGGCTCGGGTCGTCGAGCAGGTGGACGAGGCGGACGCCGTCGTCCTCGGGAGCGGTCTCGCCGTAGCGGAAGACCACGGCGACGTCCACCCGGCCGGCCCGCAGCAGGCGCAGCGCCTCGGGCGGCTCGGCCTCCATCAGCCGCAGGTCCAGCCCCGGATGGTCCTGCGCGAGCCGCGCGGCGGCGGCCGGGACGAACGTGCCGAGGGCCGAGGGGAACGCGGCCAGCCGTACGCGTCCGGCCCGCAGCCCGACGTGCGCGGCGAGCTCCGCGGACGCCGCGTCGAGGCGGCCGAGGATCTCCGCGCCCCGTTCGGCGAGCAGGCGGCCCGCCTCGGTGAGGCGGATGCCGCGCCCCACGCGCCGCACCAGCTTCGCGCCGGTCTCCGCCTCCAGCCGGGCGAGGTGGTGGCTCACCGAGGGCTGCGAGTAGTGCAGCTCCCGCGCCGCGGCGGTCACCGTGCCGGTCCTGGCCACGGCCACGAGCACCCGCAGTCGTACGACGTCGAGCGGCATTCATCGATCCCGTCTATGGTTTCGCCTCAAAACTTCAGTTGGACCTATTGTCCCGCCGGCGGCCAGGCTGGGAGCCATGACCGACATCCGCGACATCCTGGACGCCCGGCGGCTCATCGCCCCGCACCTGCCCGAGACCCCCATGTGGTCCTATCCCGTGCTCGACGCGGCGGTCGGCGCCGAGGTCCACGTGAAGCACGAGAACGTCCAGCCCACGGGGGCCTTCAAGGTGCGCGGCGGCATCACGCTGCTGGCCCGCATGGCCGATCGCCGTCGCGGGGTCGTCACGTACTCGACCGGCAACCACGCCCAGTCCGTCGCGTACGCCTCCCGCCTGTACGGCGTGCCGTGTGCCGTCCTGATGCCGGAGAACCCGAACCCCGCCAAGGTCGCCGCGGTCGAGGCGCTCGGGGCGACCGTCGAGGTCCGGGGCGCGACGATGGTGGAGACCGCCGAGCACGCGCGCGACCTCGCCGAACGCGCGGGACGCAGGCTGATCAGCCCGGCCGACGAGCCGGACATCCTGGCCGGGGTGGGCACGCTCTACGTCGAGATGTTCACCGCCCGGCCGGACCTGGAAGCGGTGTTCGTGCCGGTGGGCAGCGGCAGCGGGGCCGCTGCGGCGTGCCTCGCCGCCGCCGCGCTCGCGCCGGGCTGCCGGGTGATCGCCGTCCAGTCGGCCCAGGCTCCGGCCGCGCACGACTCCTGGCGGTTGCGGGAGCCGGTGACCAGGCCCATAAAGACCGTCGTGGAGGGGCTCGCCACCGGGTCCGCGTTCGCGCTCCCGCAGGCCGTGATGCGGGACGGTCTGGCCGACTTCGTGCTCGTGGACGACGACGACATCCTGCGGGCCCAGCGGCTGCTGCTCACCGAGGCCCACACCCTGGCCGAGGGGGCGGGGGCCGCCGCGCTCGCCGGACTCCTGGCCCGGCGCGAGGAGTTCGCCGGGCGCAAGGTCGCCGTGGTGTGCACGGGCGGCAACGCCGGCCCGGCAGAGCTCGCCCGTCTCCTGGCCTCCGCCGAGTAGACGACCGACCGGTCGTTCGTATAGTTTGCCCGGGTGACACAAGACGGCCGGCGGCTGCGCGGATTGCGCAGCCGCGAGACGATCCTCCGGCAGGCGGTGGAGCTGTCCTCCGTCGAAGGGCTCGACGGGCTCTCCCTGGGGCGGTTGGCGACGGCGACCGGCGTCAGCAAGTCCGGGCTCTTCGCGCACTGGCGTGACAAGGAGCAACTGCAGCTCGACGCCGTGGAGTGGGCCGTCCGGCAGTGGACCGAACAGGTGGTGGGGCCCGCTCTGCGCGCCCCCGCGGGCATACGGCGCCTGTTCGCGCTGCACGAGGCGCGGCTGGCCTTCTACGGCGAAGGTGTGCTGCCCGGCGGGTGTTTCTTCTTCGCCGTGCAGGCCGAGTTCGACGACCGTCCCGGAGCCGTCCGCGACCGGCTCTCGCGCGCCATGCGCGAATGGCAGGGGCTCATCCGCCGGCTGGTCGCGGAGGCCGTGACGCTGGGCGAACTGACCGGCGGCGCCGATCCGGCCCAGCTGGCCTACGAGATCGACGCGCTCGGCGAGATGGTGATCATCCATTCCCGGTTGCACGACGGCGCGCAGGCCCTCGTCCATGCCCGCCGCGGCGTGCTGCAGCGCCTGCGTGCGCTCTGCCCCGACCCCGCACTTCTCCCGGAGGACTGACATGACCGCAGATGGCGTCCACGAGACCGTCCAGGTGCATTTCGACGACCTCGACGCGATGGGACTGCTGCACAACTCGCGCTACGCCGTGCTGGTCGAGCGGGCGATCGGCGCCTACTGGCACCGGCTCGGCTGGGCGGCCGATCCCGGCCGGTCGGCCTTCAAGGACGTGCTGATGGCCGTACGCGAATTCAAGGTGACCTACCACGCGCCCATCGCGGAGCCGGGCGAGCAGCTGGTGCACTTCTGGCTGGAGCGGATGGGACGCACCAGCGGGGTGTACGGCTTTCGCGTGCTGTCCGCGGACCGCGCCCCGGACCAAGCCATAGTGCACGCCGAGGGCTACCGCGTCATGGTCAACCTGGATCCGGCCACCTTCCGGCCGACGCCGTTCAGCGACGAGATCCGCGAGGCCGCCGCGCCTCTGCTGCGCACGGCGCTCGCGGTGCTGCCGGAGGCGGCGCCGTGCTGAGGTCGCGCTGGATCGCCGGGCCCGCGGCGGAGCGGCCGGGACCGCTGGTGGCCGCGCTGACGGACTTCCGGACGGACCGGATGCTCGACCTGCCCGGCATCGCGCGGCGCGGCCTGTCGCTGAGCCGCCTGTGGCCGTCGCTGCCCGGCGCGGTCGGCATGTGGTTGTGGGCGGACATCCCCGGCCGCCGGGTCGGTTCGCTGTCGGTGTGGCGCAGTGAGAGCGATCTGCGGGAGTTCGTGCGGTTGCGCGCGCATGCCGAGATCATGCGCGAGTACCGGCATCGGGGCACGCTGCGTTCCCGCACCTGGCAGGTCGGCGCAGTGGACAGGGCGGCCCTGTGGCACGCGCTGGCCGCCTCCTCGGGCTGAGCGAGGAAACAGGGGCTCAGGGGCCGATGTCGTGCCGGGCGGACTCCTCGACCTCGTGCAGGCTCTGCCGGGTCAGTTCGAGCTCCGAGGTCAGCTCGTCGAGTGCCTGGGCGCCGCCGCCCACGCCGTCGGAGGCCGCCGTCATGGCGGAGATCTCGACGGCCCGCGCGACCAGGCCCTCCAGGCTGATGGCGCCCGACTGCAGCCGGGCCAGCACCCGCTCCCGCGCGCCCGACAACCTGTCGTACACCTCGCGCTGCGCGTCCAGGGCGGCGATCGACCGTTCGAGCTCGCCCGCCGCGACCTCCTGCCGGGCCGTTCGCCGCGCCTGCGTGAGCCGTACGCGCTCCTGCTCCAGGAACCGGGGGTCGAAGCGAGCCAGCGCCGAGCCGGTGACGGAGGCGTGCCCGGCCAGCCGGCGCAGCGTGCCGACGGTGTCGTCCACCTGCGGGCGCATCGCCGCGATCCGGTCGAGCAGGAGCTGCCCGCGCATCGAGGCGGTCAGGTCGGCGAACGACGCGGCGGCCCGCTCCGCCCGCCGCAGCCACGCCTCCTCGGCGCTCCCTTTCGCGACCGGCGGTGCCTGCGGTTCCGTACGGCTCTCGCCTCCGGTGGACTGCCACGCGGAGGCGAACGCCTTGATGAGCCAGACCGCGACCCCGGCGACGGGCACCCCCACGACAGGGACGCCGACCGCCCAGGCCGCGCCCGCGGCGGTGGCGCCCAGGAGCAGCGCCCAGGGGTCGCGGAGTTCCTCGGTGAAGCGGGACACGGGGGCTCCCAGGTTGGACGGTGGGGGTCGATCAGAAGTTGGAGATGACGGCGGTGAACACCTCGTCGATGCTTCCCGGCTTGCGCGAATCGTAGGCCGCCGCGTCCGTGGTCTGCGAGATGCGCCGCAGGACGTCGAGGTCGGCGTCGCCGCCGTAGGCGATGGTGAACATCCGCACGGTCTCCTGCCCGGCCTCCTTGCGCAGGTCGGGCAGCAGGTTCTCGAGCGAGATGGAGTGGTTGTCCTCGTTCTTGCCGTCCGTCAGGAACACGACCGCGTTGATCGCGTCGCCGTTCTGGTGCCGCATCACGTACTGGTACGACGCGAGCGCCGTGTCGTACAACCCCGTGCCGCCGTTGGGGATCAGGCCGCTGATGCGGCTCTTGAGCCGCGACTGGTTGCCCCTGCCCAGGGGGACGAGCTCGCGGTAGTCCTTGTCGCCGTCCTGCTTGAGGCTGAACAACCACAGGCCGACCCGGTCGTTGGGTCCGAACTGCGGCAGCGCGTTGATAGCGGCCTGCTTGGCGAGGTCGAGCTTGGTCTTGCCGGTGCCGGCGACGTCGGCGCCCATCGAGCCGGAGACGTCCATCACCATCAGCACGTTGGCGGGCTTGCGCAGCTCGGCCCAGCTCTTCAGGATCCGGTCCAGCACCTGCGGAGTCGGGGTGCTGAGCGTGGTCGCCGGTTGTTTGGGGTCGAGGCCGTTGGCGGTCGTGATGAGGTCGCCCGGCTTGCTGTCGAACGACCGGAAGGCGTACTTCTCGAACTCCCGCTGCCGATCGGGCTCCCGCAGGTACTTCAGGAAGTCCGCCGCCGCGGCCTTCTTCGCGGCGTCCGCCCAGGACAGCACGGCGTACGGGTGGTCGGAGAAGAGCGTGCCCTCCTTGGGGTAGATCGCCACCAGCGGCACCTTCGGCTTGGCGTGGTCGCCGAATGTCTTGGGATCGCCCGTCGGGTTGCCCTGGTTGTAGTCCCACACCGACTTCTCCTCCACCGTCACGGCGGAGATGTACGACATGGCCGTACCCGAGTCGTCGGCGTGCTGGAGGTTGGACAGGAAGGTCAGAGTCGTGTCGCCGTAGTGGACGATGGACCGCTCGACCCCCTTCACGAAGTCACGTGTCTTCGCCGCGGCGACGTCCCGTTCCGTCAGGTCGCCCGACAGCCCGGTGGCCGCGAAGTACGCTCCGACGGTCGCGTTGAGACCGGAGGTGGAGAAGTTCGGGTTCGTCTTGCCGAGGCGGAACTTGCCCCACTCGGGGTGGTCGTACTTCGCCCAGCCCTTGGGGTCGTTGGCGAGGTCCAGGATCTCCGACCAGCCGATCTTCTTGGACGGCCAGCCGAGCGCCTGGGCCATCGGCTTGGGCATCGCGATGACCAGCGGAGACGTGGCGATCGTCGGGTTGTCCGCGGCCACCGGCGACGCCTGGTCGCCGCCCTCGACGCGCTGCCGCAGGAGAGTGACCCAGCCGGTGCTCGCCGGCGTCCAGACGTCCGGCTTCGGGCCGTCCTGCCGCTCGTCCCAGCCGCGCGCCAGGGCCTGCATCGCCCCACCGGACGCCTTGGAGTTCACTACCACGTCCACGCACTGCCCGTCCACCTTGTGGCCGTTGTAGTCGTTGGCCATCGTGCGCAGCAGTTCGGCCTTCTCGCTCGAGGCGGCGATGGTCAGCGTGATCCCGTCGTCGCCGCAGGCGCGTCTGCTCGCGTTCCCGCCCTCGTCGTCACCGGCGTTCCCGCCGCCGCCCGAGGCCCCGCCGAACAGCAACTTCAGCCCGACGATGAGCGCTCCCGCGAAGATGACCGCGATGACGAACGGAGCCACGCTGCGGCGGCGCTTCTGCTGCGGTGGGGGGTACACGGTCTCCTCCATTGTCACGGGATACCTGCATTTATCCCGACGAACGGCGGATCACGTTAGTTGCCGATCATCTCGTCCTGCTAACGCCCCAGCCCCGTTCCCGCGCCCATCCACAGAGTTTGGTAATTCTCGGTAATGACTCGAACACATTGAGTAATGTCTCCCGCGTGCCGAAGTTCATCCATCAGCAGACCGTCGACTTCTTCCACAACCAGCCCATCGCCGCCGTGGCGCTGTTACGTGAGGTCGGCGGCATCGAGCTGCCCCGGTTCGCCAGAGCCACGGCAGAGGCGGTGGACGCCACACAACTGACCTCCGTGGAGTACCGCGCGGACGCGGTCGTGGTGCTCCGAGACGGCTCGGGAACGGCCCGCCTGGCGGTGATCGTCGAGGTGCAGTTGCGTCGTGACGCGAAGAAGCGCTTCAGCTGGCCTGTGTACGCCGCCGCGCTGCGGGCCCGGCTGCAGTGTGACACCGCCCTGCTGGTGATCTGCATGAACCGGGCGGTGGGCCGCTGGTGCGAGCAGCCCATCTCCATGGGGCCGAGCGGGACCGTCACCCCGGTGGCGATTCATTCGGACCGCCTGCCTCTGATCACCGACCCGGGCGAGGCGCGCAGGCACCCCGAGCTGGCCGTGTTGTCGGTGGCCATGAACGGCGACCACCCCGACATCGACAAGGCGATGGAGGTCATGCTGGAGGGCCTGAACGAGCTGGACCGGAAGGGCGCCCAGCTATATTTGAGTTACGTGTTCGGTCTGGTACCCACAGTAGTGGGCGAGCGCCTGAGGGAGCTTCTAATGACAGCGTCAGCCGACTACGAGAAGGTGATCGGCGCCCGCTACTTCTCCGAGTGGGTGAACAAGGGCCTGGAACAGGGTCTGCAACAGGGCCGGGAACAGGGCCGGGAACAGGGCCGCGCGGAGGGCGAGATCGAGGCGATCCTCACCGTGCTCGACGCCCGTGGGCTGGACATTCCCGCCGAAGCACGTGAGCGGATCAGCCGATGCTCCGACCTGCATCTACTGGAGAAGTGGATTCGCCGGGCGGTGACGGTGACGTCGGTGGACGAACTCTTCGTCTGAGGCCGCGCACTTCCCGGCGATGCCGGCGACGAGTCTTGGCTCGAGCGGGAGTCGTCGCCGGGAAGGCCGGTCATCGAGGGGCGGTCAGGGCGAGATGCGGCGGTGGACGAGCTCGGCCAGGGTCGCGTGCACGTCCTCGACCGGCTGGTCGGGGCGCAGCGCGCGACGCTCGATGGCGACGGTGAGCACCATGCCGAAGACGGCCGTGGCGGCGGTGCCAGTGTCGAGGCCGGGGCGCAGCTCGCCTGCCTCCACGGCGTCCGCGAGAACCCGCTCGTACACCGCGAGCACGCTCGTACGCAGCCGCAGGACGGCGTCCTGCCAGGCCGCCCGCCACATCTCGGCAAGCAGCACCCGGGCGAACGGCCCGTACTCGTCGAAGAAGCGGAGCTGGGCGAGCATGAGCGCGTCGAGCACGGCGACCGGCGAGGCGGCGGGGCCGCGCGCGGCCTCGGCGAGGGCGTCGGCGAGCCGCTCGATCCCGTGGTCGAGCAGGCCGGCGAACAGCGCCTCCTTACTGCCGAAGTTGTAGAAGACGGTGCCCTTGGCCACCCCCGCGCGTTCGGCGATCGCGTCGACGGTCGTGGCGGCGAAGCCCTGCTCGGCGATGAGGTCGGCCGCGGCCCGGTAGAGCCGCTGCCGCGTCTCGGCCCGCCTGCCGCCCTGCTCCTTCGCCGGACCGTCCACGGGGCGGCTCACAGGGAGAGCTCCGGCTTGAGGCGGCGCATCGACCATGTACGGCCGCGGTGGACGGCGAGCACGGTGAGGGCGAGACCGAGGGCGACGAACGCGGACAGCACGCCGCAAGCCTGCCACACCACGGCGGCGTCGCCACCGCTGATGAGGCGGCGCATCGCCGACACCACCCAGCTCATCGGCAGCCACGGCGAGATGGCCTGGAAGAACCCGGGAGAGGTCTCGATCGGATAGGTGCCCGCCGACGAGGTGAGCTGCAGCATGAGCAGTGCCAGCACCGCCACTCGTCCGGGTGGCCCGAGCAGCGCGTTGACCGCCTGCACGACGGCGAGGAACGCCGCCGTGACCAGCACGAGGAAGGCCACCACGCCCGGCCAGTTCGCCGCCTGCAGCCCGAGGCCGAAGCGCAGCACGGCGAGCAGCACCGCCACCTGGAGCGTCCCCATCGCGAGACCGGGCAGCCAGCCCGCGAGGGCCGTGCGCCACGCCGGCGCCGACCCGGCGAGCAGGCGCGGGTTGAGCGGCCGCAGCAGCATGTACGTCACCATCGCGCCGACCCACAACGCGAGCGGCACGAAGAACGGCGCGAACCCGGTCCCGTAGTTGGGCACCTCGTTGTCCACCTCGGTGGCGAGCCGGACGGGGTCGCTCATCATGTCCGTACGGCTGTCGCGCTCCTGCGTGCCGTAGTCGGGGATCCGGGCGGCCCCGTCGCCGAGCTTGCCGGCCAGCTCGCCCGAGCCGTCGGTCAGCTTGACCAGCCCGGAGTCGAGCTTGCCCGCCCCCCGCTGCAGCTTGCCGATGCCGTTGTCGAGCTTGCCCGCACCGGAGGCGAGCGAGGCGAGCCCACTGTTGAGACTGGTCGCTCCGTTGTCGAGCCTGGCCAGGCCCGTGGACAGGCTCCGCGCGCCGTTGTCCAGGGTGCCGAGGCCGCGCGACAGTGAGGAGGCTCCGTACAACGCCTTGCCCGCGCCGTCGCGGAGGCCGGACGCTCCGTCGGCCAGTTGCCTGAGCCCCTTGTCGAGCTGGTTGAACTTGTCGCGGGCGTCGTCCAGCGCGCTGCCGACACCGGGCGCGGCGGCGGCCAGTTCGCGGGCGTCGTCCGCCACCGCCCGTGCCGTGCCGGCGAGGCCGTCGAGCCTGCCTGCCTGGCCGTCGAGGCGGTTCTGCAGCCGTCCGGCGGCCGACGCGAGGTCGCCTGCCGACCCGGCGGCCCGCTCGACGAGCGCGCGCAGCTCGGGGTCGGCGCCCGGATGGGCGCTCAGCCAGCGCTGGACCGCGCGCAGGTCCTGCCTGGCCGTGCCGGCCGAGCCCTGCACCTCCCGGGGCAGGCCGTCGAGCGCGTCGGCGAAGCCGTCGGCACCCTCCGCGAGGGTGAGCGCGGCCTGCCGGATGCGGTCGCCGTTCTTCTCCAGCACGGGGACGTACTTGTCGGCCGCTCGGTTGACGGTGGGAGACAGGGTGTGGACCTGGCGGTAGACCTCGCGGTTGCCCTCGGCCAGTTTGGCCGCCCCCTTGTCGAGCGCGGACAGGCCCTTGCGGAGGTCGGCCGCGCCCGTGGCCGCCTTCGACAGGCCGGCGGACAGGGAGGCCGAGCCGGTCCTGGCCTGGTGCAGCCCGCTCGTCAGCTGCTTCGATCCGCCGTACAGGGCGTCCGCTCCGGACGACAGCTTGCCGGTCGCGTCCTGCGCGGACCCGAGCCCCTTGGCCAGCGAGGCGGCGCCGTCGCTCGCGGCGGCGGCTCCGTCGTGCAACCGGTCGGCGCCGTCGGCCGCCTGGGAGGTCTTGTCGTGCAGTTCGCCGAAGGACAGGAAGATCTGGTCCAGGTAGTCCCTGACCGCGCTCCGCCCGGCCGCCTCCTTGACCTCGCGGAACACGGCGTCCGAGATCGTCCGCATGATGTAGCTGCGCCCGGTGTCCACCCGTACGCCGAGCTGGGCCGGGCGCGTCGTGCCGTCACCGGAGGGGGAGGCGAGGTCGGCGCTGAAGTCGGCCGGGATCGTGAGCGACAGGTAGTAGCGGCCATCGCGGACACCCCTGTCGGCCTCGGCCGCGCCGACCCGGTGCCAGGCGAAGACCTTGCGCTGCTCCAGCTCTGCGGCGAGTTCGCGGCCGGCGTCCACCGTGCTCGGCGGGCCTCCCGCGGCGCCGGCGGCGGTGGCGGGACGGTCCTCCACGACGAGGGCCACCGGTACGCGGTTCAGGTTCGCCTGGGGATCCCAGAACGACCACAGGTAGAGCCCGGCGTACAGCAAGGGCAGCATGATCACGGCGACCAGCGCGGCTCTGGTGAGCCGCGAGCGCATGAACCTGCGCAGTTCGAGCCGGCCGGGGATGGGGACCCTCATCGGCGTTCTCCTTCCTCCGCCTCATCGCCGCGCGCCACGCCGGTGTCGTCCGCGGCGACGGGCGGTGAGGGAGGCGGCGGGGGAGCGGGGACGGGCAGCGGCAGCAGCGTGGTGGCCGCGCCGGTCGCCTCCTCGGCGTCGGTGCACGCCGCGACGACGGTGAGCCCCTGGTCGGCGAGGCGGCGCAGGATGTCCCACAGCTCGCGCCGCCTGCCCGCGGGGATGCCGGTGTCGGCGTCGTCCACGAGGAGCAGGCCCGGCTGGTCGAGCAGGGCGAGCGTGACGCCCAGCCGCACCGCCTGGTCCCGGGTGAGCTCCCTGGTCGGGGTCCGGTCGCCGTGCGGCAGTTCGTCAGGGGCGAGGCCGGCGTGGGCGAGCGCCGACCGCCCGGCGTCCGGGTGCCGCCTGCGCCACAGGAACCCGTGCGGGCGCAGCCGCTCCTGCAGGTGCTCCCGTACGGTCAGGGCGTCGTCGAACGGGTTCACCTCGGTGAAGAGCCCGAGGGCGGCGATCTGCCTGATCCTGTGGGGCGTCGCCAGGCCGCCGACGGTGAGCGTCCCCTCGGTGGGCTTCATCCGTCCCGCGAGTGTGAGCAGCAGGCTCGTACGCCCGCTGCCCGCCTGGCCCGTGACAACGGTGAGCGTCCCGGGGGCCGCGTGCAGTGAGACGTGCCGGTAGACCCAGCCGTGACCACCCCGCAGGCCCAGTTCCCGCGCCTCCACCTCGACGCCGCCGAACACGCCGCCGATCAGCCCCTCGACCATGGGGCCGGACGGCCCGGCGGGAGTTCCGGCTGAGGGGGTGACGTCCCCGGCGGTCCGCCCGGCATCCACGTCTGTGCTCCATTCTTTTGCACTGACCAGTCGGTACAAAAGTGTAGCGCCGAGAGCTCCTCGCCCCATGCCCGTCATGGTGTGATTTCACCGACATGAGGAGGAGCCCGGTCGGCGGGTCGGGGATGGCTGGGAGGTCTTCAGTGCGGCGGCGACCTTGGAGATGCTCCCGCGGTCCGCGATGGCGCAGACCGCGCGCAGATGACGCACTTCTAGCTCCACGCCGCGAGCGTAATAAGTAAAGAAACTTTGCAGTAGACCCAATAGCGGCTCGTCAGAGCTGGTGACCGCCGCGCAGGGGGAGCCTGGCGGTCATCCGGGCACCGCCGCGCGCACGAGTGAGCGCTTCCCCGGCATGTCCGTGTTTCATGAAAATTTCACCGGCGGACGCCGGGTGCATCGGCTCTCACCTGCCCGAATCGGTGGGTGCCCGGACCGGTCGTCAACTGGCCGACACAGACCATTGACCACGGGTTCCCGAGGTCCGTAATTTTGGCCGTGTTCCGGTTCATGGATGTTGTTCACATCTATGAATTTCCCCCAGCGGGACCAGAAGTGGCGCCGGCCACCGCCTCGGTCAGGGGTCCTGCACGACCTGCGAGGAGCTCGGCTTTGAGAAGGAGTACCAGAACCGGAGTCGGGGTGATCGGCACCGTCGTCGGGGTCGCCGCCCTGGTCGGCGGCGTCTTCGCCGGCGTCTCCAACGCGGCGCCGAGCGCGGGCGCCTACCGGATCGTGAACGGCGCCAGCGGCCTGTGCCTCACCGTTCCGGGCAGCAGCGGCTCGGACGGCGTCCAGCTCACGGTCGCCGCCTGCAACGGCGCGAGCAACCAGACCTGGAACCTGTCGGCCCAGGGCAGCGGCTTCCGCCTGACCGCGGGCAACAGCGGCAAGTGCGCCGGCGTCGCCGGGGCCTCCACCTCCGCGGGCAAGGCCGTCCAGCAGGAGTCGTGCACCGGCGCCTCGTCGCAGACCTGGGAACTCACCGCCTCGGGGTCGAACTACCGCGTCGTCAACGCCAACAGCGACAAGTGCCTCAACACCAAGGACAACTCCACCTCCTCGGGCGCCCTGGTGCAGCAGAACTCCTGCGACTCGGTCTCCACCAAGCAGTGGACCCTCCAGCCGGCCGGTTCCCAGCCGTCGTCCACCCCCACAGTCACGCCGACGAAGAGCCCGACCACCAACCCGACGCCGCCGTCGGGCTGGCCCAGCCCGAACGGCTCGCAGGCGGTCACCAGCACGATCAGCGTCTCCGGCACCATGGACGGCGGCCTGAAGCGCTACTACGCAAGCGGCGACATGGGCGACGGCGGGCAGAGCGAGAGCCAGGACCCGATCTTCGAGCTGGCCAACGGCGCGACGCTCAAGAACGTCGTCATCGGTTCGCCCGGCGCCGACGGCATCCACTGCCTGGGTAGCTGCACCCTGCAGAACGTCTGGTGGGAGGACGTCGGCGAGGACGCCGCGACCCTGCTGGGCAGCTCGTCGTCGCAGGTCATGACCATCGACGGCGGCGGCGCCAAGAGCGCGTCCGACAAGGTGTTCCAGCACAACGGCCCCGGCACCATGGTCATCAAGAACTTCCAGGTGGACAACTTCGGGAAGCTCTACCGTGCCTGCGGCAACTGCACGAACTCCTACCAGCGGCACGTCCAGATGTCGAACATCGTGGCGACCTACCCCGGCAAGGTGCTCGCGGGCATCAACACCAACTGGGGCGACACCGCGCGCTTCTCGAACATCACGATCAAGAACGACCCCAACCACAAGATGATCGTGTGCCTGAAGTACAAGGGCGTGCCGAAGGGCAGCGAGCCGACCGAGATCGGTAGCGGCGCCGACGGGACGAACTGCATCTACAGCTCCTCCGACATCCACTACCAGTAAGCGCGCCGGCCGGTCCCGAGATCCCCGGGGCCACGTGTGACGGCGGTGCGAGAAAGACGGAAGGCCCGGTGGTCCCCCCAGCCACCGGGCCTTCCCGCATCAACGATCGGCGTCAGGCGGCGCCGTGCCAGCCGCCGTAGTCGGCGAGGAACAGGGCCTCGGTCGTGATGGTGCGGCGCAGCTCCTCCAGCACCACCCGCTCGTTGGGGGCGTGGATCGAGGCGCCGTCGTCCTCGGCGCCGTAAAGCAGGATCTCGGCCTTGGGGAACTGCCGGGCGAGGGCCGCCACCAGCGGAATCGAGCCGCCCTGGCCGACCTGGCGCGGCGCCCGGCCGAAGGCGCGCTCCAGCGCCCGCTCCGCGGCGTTCATGGCCGGGCCGCCCGGCTCGATCTGGAAGCCCGAGCCGCTGACGAAGTCGCCGAAGGAGACCTTGACCCCCCACGGCGCGACCTTCTCCAGGAAGGCCGTCACGTCGTTCAGCGCCTGCCTGGCGTCCCCGCTCGCGGGGATGCGGATCGTGACGCGAGCCCGGGCCACCGCCTGCACCGCGTTGATCGCGCCGGTCACCGTCGGCACGTCCAGCCCGGTCACCGTGATCGCGTACGACGCCCAGAGCCGGTCGGCGAGCGAACCGTCGCCGACCAGCGACACGCCGTCGAGCACCCCGGCGAGCGCGCGGAACTCCTCATCGCCGAGCGCCGCGCCGGGGAAGGTCCCCGGTTCGAGCCCGGGCACCCGTACGTTCCCCTGGTCGTCGTGCAGGGCGGTCAGCATGCGCATGAGCGCGGCCAGCGCGTCGGGCGCGGCGCCGCCGAACGCGCCGCTGTGCACGGCCTCGGCCAGCGTGCGGACCTCCACGGTGAACGCGGCCATGCCGCGCAGCGACGTCGTGATCGCGGGGTCGCCCACCTCGGGGTTGCCCACGTCGGCGATGACCATGGCGTCGGCGCGCAGCAGGTCGGGGTTGGCCTCGACGAACGCCTCCAGGCGCTCGCCCGCGTACTCCTCCTGGCCCTCGATGATGACCTTCACACCGACCGGGAACCGGCCGTTGAAGGCGCGCAGCGCGGCCACGTGGGTGATGACGCCGCTCTTGTCGTCGGCCGCACCCCGGCCGTACATGATGCCGTCGGCGACCGTGGGCTCGAACGGCGGAGTGCGCCAGAGGGCGAGGTCGCCGGAGGGCTGCACGTCGTAGTGCGCGTAGAGCAGCACGGTCGGGGCCCCGTCGGGGGCGGGCGCCTCGGCGAACACGGCGGGGAAGCTGCCCTCGATGGGGATCTGCCGGACGTGCGGGAGGCCGGCGGCGCGCAGCAGCCGCTCCACGAGCGCCGCGGCCTCCAGGACCGGGGCCTCGGAGTGGCCGGGGAACGCGACGGACGGGATGGCGACCAGGCGCCTGAGGTCCTCGACCGTCTGCGGCATGCCCTCCTCGACGGCGCGCTCGATCTCCTCTGGTGTCACGGCGTTCTCCCGGATGTACGCGGATCTTCCCGGCTGGTGGACCCCATTTGACCACAGGTCCGGCGGACCCATCTCCCAGGTCTGGACGGCCTCAATCTACCGTGACGGATTTCGTTGCCGTTACATGTCGATGTCACGGAATCCGAACTTCTTTCACAGTGACGCCACGTAATCACTTGGCAAAACGCCGAAGTGGCATGCACACTGTCCAACAGCGACGGATCACCTGAGGGAAGGTTGCGATGACGCGCCCCGACGTTCTCAAGGCCGCACACGACAATCTCTGGATGCACTTCACGCGCCACTCCTCCTATGAGGGAGGGGAGGTGCCCATGATCGTGCGCGGTGAGGGCGCCTACATCTACGACATCCACGGCAAGCGGTACCTCGACGGCCTGGCCGGACTGTTCGTGGTCCAGGTCGGCCACGGCCGCGCCGAACTGGCCGAGGCCGCCGCCAAGCAGGCCCAGGAGCTCGCGTTCTTCCCCCTGTGGTCGTACGCGCACCCGAAGGCCGCCGAGCTCGCCGCGCGACTCGCGGAGCTCACCCCCGGCGACCTCAACCGCGTCTTCTTCACCACGGGCGGCGGCGAGGCCGTCGAGTCGGCCTGGAAGCTGGCCAAGCAGTACTACAAGCTCAAGGGCAAGCCGCTGAAGACCAAGGTCGTCAGCCGGTCCATCGCCTACCACGGCACCCCGCAGGGCGCGCTGTCGATCACCGGCATCCCGGCGCTCAAGCAGGTCTTCGAGCCGCTGGTGCCCGGCGCGATCAAGGCCCCCAACACGAACCTCTACCGCGCCGACGAGATCTCCGGCTTCCCCGGCCTGGAGAAGGACCCCGAGGCGTTCGGCCGCTGGGCCGCCGACCAGATCGGCAAGGCCATCGAGATGGAAGGCCCGGACACCGTGGCCGCCGTCTTCGTCGAGCCGGTGCAGAACGCCGGCGGCTGCTTCCCGCCGCCCCCCGGATACTTCCAGCGCCTGCGCGAGATCTGCGACGCCCACGACGTGCTGCTCGTGTCGGACGAGGTCATCTGCGCCTTCGGCCGGCTGGGCACGATGTTCGGCGGCCAGAAGTTCGACTACGTGCCGGACATCATCACCTGTGCGAAGGGCCTGACGAGCGGTTACTCGCCCATCGGCGCCATGATCGCCTCGGAGCGGCTGTTCGAGCCGTTCAAGCACGGCAACGAGACCTTCGCGCACGGCTACACCTTCGGCGGCCACCCGGTGTCGGCCGCCGTCGCCCTGGCCAACCTCGACATCTTCGAGAGTGAGGGTCTGCTCGAGCACGTCACGGCCAACGAGCCGGTGTTCAAGGCGACCCTCGACCGGCTGCTGGACCTGCCGATCGTCGGCGACGTCCGCGGCTCGGGCTACTTCTACGGAATCGAGCTGGTCAAGGACAAGTCCACCAAGCAGACGTTCAACGAGGAGGAGTCGGAGCGCCTGCTGCGCGGCTTCCTCTCGAAGGCGCTGTTCGACGCCGGCCTGTACTGCCGGGCGGACGACCGCGGGGACCCGGTCGTGCAGCTCGCCCCGCCGCTGATCTGCGGCCCCAAGGAGTTCGACGAGATCGAGTCGATCCTCCGTTCGGTGCTCACCGAGGCGTGGGCCCGCCTGTAGACCATGGAGCTCGTGCGGCCGGGTAGGGGGCGACCGTGACGAGTGACCGCTTGAAAGGACACAACTCATGAAGATCGGCGTGCCCGCCGAGGTCAAGAACCACGAATACCGCGTCGCCGCCACTCCGGCCGGCGTCCACGAGCTCGTCCGTCACGGCCACGAGGTCAGCGTCCAGCGCGGCGCCGGGCTCGGCTCCCACATCACCGACGAGGAGTACCTCGCGGCCGGCGCCAAGCTGGTCGAGGGCGCCGACGAGGTGTGGGCCGAGTCCGAGATGATCCTCAAGGTCAAGGAGCCGATCGCGGAGGAGTACCACCGGCTCCGCGCGGACCAGATCCTGTTCACCTACCTGCACCTGGCCGCCTCCCGGCCCTGCACCGACGCGCTGCTCGCGGCAGGCACCACCGCCATCGCGTACGAGACCGTCCAGGTCGGCAACGGCCTGCCGCTGCTGGCCCCGATGTCGGAGGTCGCCGGGCGGCTGGCGCCCCAGGTCGGCGCGTACAACCTGATGCGCTTCAACGGCGGCCGCGGCGTGCTCCCCGGCGGGGTGCCCGGCGTGGCCCCCGCCAAGGTCGTCGTGATCGGCGGCGGCGTCTCCGGCCTGAACGCGGCGCAGATCGCCGTCGGCATGGGCGCCGACGTGACGATCCTCGACGTCAACATCGACCGGCTGCGCTTCATCGACGCGATCTACCAGGGCCGGCTGAAGACGCTGGTCTCCACGACGTACGCGATCGAGCGGGCGGTGATCGAGGCCGACCTGGTCATCGGCGCCGTGCTCATCCCGGGCGCCAAGGCCCCGACGCTCGTGTCCAACGAGCTGGTCTCCCGCATGAAGCCGGGCTCCGTGCTCGTCGACATCGCGATCGACCAGGGCGGCTGCTTCGAGGACTCCCGCCCGACCACGCACGACGAGCCGACGTTCCGCGTGCACGAGTCGGTGTTCTACTGCGTGGCGAACATGCCGGGCTCGGTGGCCAACACCTCCACCTACGCCCTGACCAACGCGACCCTGCCCTACGCCGTCAAGCTCGCCGACAAGGGCTGGAAGGACGCGCTGCGCGGCGACGAGGCGCTCGGCCTGGGCCTCAACACCCACGCCGGCGTGCTCACCAACGAGCCGGTCGCGGCGGCGCACGACCTGCGGTACACGCCGGTCGCGGAGATCCTCGCCGCCTGACCGCAGACGTGGGGGATCAGCGCAGTCCGAGGCGTCTGCGCAGATCCCTCGCGGTGCCGAGCACGTGCTCGACCTCGGCCGGGGTGGGCCACGGGGCCGTGCCCGGCCGCAGCAGGGTCGCGCGCACCAGGCCGAGGTGCTCGATCGCGGCCCGGTGCAGCCCGCTCGCCCTGGCGAGCCACCCCACGGTGTCCGCCGGGCCCACCTCGTTCCCGGCGGGTAACGCGCCGCTGGGGACGTCGGCGCTCGACAGGCCTCCGGCGACGAGATCCCCGGTGACCGGATTCCCTGTCACCAGATCTCCTGTGACCACGCCCCCTGTGACCAGATCCCACGTGCCGAGGATCTCGACCAGGTCCGCGGGCTCCGCCGCCGGGTCGCCGCGCCTGCGCGCCGCCGCCACGGCGAGTTCCGCGCGCGCGGCCTGCTCGGGTTCCGCGGGCCGGCTCCAGTACGGCGCGGCCGGGTCGAGCAGGCATTCCTCGGCCTCGGGTGACGCGCCCAGCAGGGGCAGCAGCGTCCGCAGCTCGACCATGGCGCCGTGGTGCCCGCGTTCGGCCGCCCGCCTGAACCAGTGGCGCCCGCCCTTCAGGTCGTTGTGCTCCGCGATGAGCAGCAGCCCGAACCGGAAGGCGGCCTCGGGGTCGTCGGCCGCGGCCCGTCCGTACCAGTGGGCGGTCGCCGCCTTGTCGTCCATCCGGGCGCAGACGAGGCCGGCCATCCGCCGCGCGTCCGGCCGTCCGGTCTTCGCCGCGCGTTCGAAGCAGGCACGCGCCGTGGGCAGGTCGCCCCGGCACAGCGCCATGTCGCCGAGCCGGAAGGCCGCGCCGGGGTGGTCGGCGCGGGCGGCGAGCCGGTAGAAGGCTTCGGCGCCCTTCTCGTCGCGGGCCGCGTGCAGGAGCAGGGCCATGTGATAGGCGGCCTCCGCGTGGCCGCCGCGCGCCGCGTACTCCCACCAGTGCAGCGCCTCGGCCTCGTCGCCCGCGGCGTAGCCGAGAAAGCCCAGGTCGTGGGCCGAGCGCAGGTCGCCGTCCACGGCCGCCCTGAAGTGCCAGCGCCGGGCGCCCATGCCGTCGCCCTGGTCCTCGCACAGCAGGGCCAGCCGCCGGGCCGCGTGGCGGGAGCCGTCCTCGGCCGCCCGCTCGAACCACGTGCGCGCTCCGTCGGTGTCGCCGCGCCGCTCCAGCAGCAGCGAGGCCAGATTCGTCGCCGCGTCGGTGTCGCCGGTGGCCGCCGCCAGCTCGAACCAGCCGATGGCCTCCTCGGTCGTTCCGTGCGTGCGGTGCCACAGCCCCAGGTTGTAGGCGCTGTCGACGTTGCCCGCCCGCGCCGCCCGCTCCCACCAGTGCCGGGCGCCCAGTCGGTCGTCGCGCTCCGCGCACAGCCGGCCCAGCCGGTGCGCCGCGTCGCGGTCGCCGTCGCGGGCCCTATCGACCAGGTTCGCCTCGGCCGGGTCCAGGGGTTCAGGGGTACGCGGGACCGGTATCCCGGGCCACGCGGTCGCCTCCGTCGCTCCCACTAGTGTCATGGGAGACAGGGTGACACGTAACCGAGTCGTCACGGAGGGTTATTGGTAAGACCTTGGCGTCAAGGGACGCGCTCGAACCTGACGAAGCCCACGTACATTCCCATCCCGCAGGCGTAGCGCAGCCGTCCCTCCGGATGGGCGGCGAGCCGCACCACGCGCTCGCCCGTCACGGGGAGCACGACGTCGCGGTCGTCGATGGCGAGCGTGCGCGTGCAGCCCCGGTTGTCGTCGGTCCTGAAGGCGATTTCGACGGGCCGGCCGGCGGCGGCGACGGCGATGCCGGGCCGGAAACCCTCCGGGGTCGCCCAGATGGTGAGCCGCTGGACGCCGTCCGCTCCGGTGAGGGCGCGTCCCGCCGCGGCGGCGGCGGGAGAGCCCAACTGTGGCAGCGAGAAGTCCGGCAGCCAGCCGCCGAGCCGCAGACCGGAGCCGACGGTGAAGAGCCCGGCGGCCAGGGCCGCGATCCCCGCCAGGGCGGCCAGCCTGGTCGCGGCGAGCGTGCGCAGCAGCAGTCCCAGGGCGGCGAAGGCGGGCGCCGTGCCGAGGGCGAGCCCCGCGAGCGCGGCCGCGCCCCCGAGCGCCGACCCCGCGGAGACGGCCACGACCTCCATGCCGATCGTGACGCCACAGGGTACGAAGATCGTGGCCATGCCCAGTGCCGCCGCCCGTACGAGAGTCGGGGAGCGGGCGCCGGTCCCGCGGGCCGCGCCATCCGGTGGCACGTCATCCTGCCCGTGCCCGCCGTCCGGGCACGAGCATCCGCTCGGGTCGCCGCCTGCCGAGGCGGGCCCCTTCCTCGCCGGCGTGCAGCCCGTCTCGCGGCGCCGGCGGAGCATCCGTACGGCGAGGACGACCACCGCGGTTCCGGCGGCGACGAGCAGCGCGGCGCGGGTGCGGGGGCCGACCTGGACGACCGCGCCCGCCAGCCCGAGCAGCGCCCCGAGGGCGGTGTGGGCGGCGAGCCTGCCGGTCAGGAACGCGACCACCGGCGGAAGGCCGCGCGAGGGGCCGTGCCGGTCGCCGGAGGGGGAGACGAGGCCGATGAGGAGACCGCCCTGGACCGCGGCGCACGACGCTGTGCCCGCGGCCAGGCCGGCGGCGAGGCCCCCGGCGAACAGGGCGGCCGGGTTCACGGTCAGCCGGTGAGCGCGAGGTCGTCCAGCGCGCCGGTCTTCGCCGCCTCCACGAGCGAGCCGAGCTGGTCGAGGCTCATCTCCACCTTCTGGCCGAAGTCGTCGGTGATGACGACCTGACGCTCTGCCGGGGCGGAGGCGTCCACGAACAGCTCGGGGCAGCCGCAGCTGCAGTTGCCACAGAATCGGGCGATGGACTTCACGCCAGTCCTCCTCGTACGGCGGGGCCTTTTGCTCGCAACGTAATGTGATCGCATGGAGGCGACCAGTAACAGTTCGCTGACCGGCCGGAGAGAAGACCGCCACTCCCGATGGGCGATCACGGCGCTCGGTTTCGCCGTGATCCGAATGAAGGAAAGTTGCAGAACCCTCACGAGTTTTGCAGATTATTGACCTACGCTTGGGCCGCCGCATAAGGTCCGGACAAGATCCGCATCAGAACAACCCCCCGGAGCGGTCAATGAAACGTCTGACAGCGGTCGCGGCGTTGCTCAGCCTCGCGGCCGTCGCGGCATGCAGCGGCGGCGGCACGAACGGGAACTCCACAGGCGGCGGTGGCGGCGTCTACACCACGGTCGACATCAACAAACCGTCGCTCGACGTCAACGCGCCGATCAACCCGTGGAACCCCAAGGGCAACGCGTTCTGGGGCTACAACGCGATGAGGATCGCCTGGGCGAAGAACACCCTCACCGACCCGAACCAGTTCTATCCGGGCATCGCGGCGAGCTGGGACATCGCGCCGGACAACTCCTCCATCACCCTCCACCTGCAGCCGGGCAACAAGTGGTCCGACGGGAAGCCCGTCACCGCCGAGGACGTGAAGTTCTCCGTCGCGCTGGCCTACACCCAGGGCAGCACCGCCTTCGCGGTCGACCCCGGCGCGGCCGGCGCCGCCTCGGACGTCGAAGTCGTCGACGACAAGACCATCAAAATCACCCAGGACATGAAGAACCCCAGCGTCACGTTCGTACGCGGGGTCATGGACGCCTTCGTGGTGCCCCAGCACGTGTGGCAGAGCGTCGTCCCCGCCGACTTCTGGGACACGCTCAAGGCCGCCCGCGGCGACGGCCCGGAGGCGGAGGCGGCGCGCGGGCAGATCAAGGCGCTGTCGGAGAAGGTGCTCGCGTTCGCCCCGGCCCAGGACGTGTCGGCCGGGCCGTTCGTCCTCAAGCGGATGAACCCCGGCGAGGCGCTGCTGGTGAAGAACAAGAACTTCTACAACGCCGCCAACGTCGCGCCCGACCAGCTCAAGCTGCTCAACACCACCGGGAACGAGCAGATCTGGAACTACCTGACCTCCGGCAAGCTCGACAACGCCCCGTTCACCGCGGTGCCCGCCGACGTGATGACGCGCATCAAGGCGACGCCCGGCAACCAGGTCATCAAGGGCTACTCCCCGGTGGCCGTCTCGCTGGCGTTCAACCAGGCGAAGAAGCCGTACGACAACGTGCACGTGCGGCGCGGGCTGGCCTACCTGATCAACCGTGAGGAGGTCACGCAGATCGCCTCTCCGGAGGGCGGCACGGCGGCCGTGACCACCTCGGGCATCCACCAGAAGGCCGCCAGGGAATGGCTCGGCGCCGAACTCGACGCGCTGGAGCCGTACAAGCTGGACCCGACCACGGCGGACAAGGAGTTCGCGGAGGCCGGTCTCCAGAAGAAGGACGGCAAGTGGACGCTGGCCGACGGCAAGCCGTGGAAGGTGACCATCCACATCCCGGCGCCGTTCTCCGACTGGGTCTCCGCGGCCAAGGCCATCACCAGCCAGCTCACCACGGCCGGCGTGGACGCCGAGGTGGTCACCACCGCCGACTACCCGCTCTATCTGTCGGAGCTCGCCGAGGGCAAGTACGACCTCGGCTTCTGGCTCATCGCGCTCGGCCCCGCGCCGTACAACATCTTCCAGCGCCTGTACGGCACCTCCAACGGCTGGAACATCCTCGGCGGCAAGGTCAAGCACTCGGCTGCCGGCAAGGACGGCAACTGGATGGGCGGCCCCGAGACGATCGACGTCGAGGGCGTCGGCGCGGTCAACCCCGGCGAGCTGACCGCCCAGCTCAACAGCGTCAGCGGCGACGAGCAGAAGGCCGTGATCGCCAAGCTCGCCAAGGCGGCCAACCAGGACCTGCCGGTGATCCAGCTCTGGGACTACGTGAACACCCAGTTCGTCAACACCAACCGCTTCACCGGCTTCCCCGAAGACGAGAGCGACCTGCTGCGCCAGCCCTCCGGCGTCTGGATCCAGCTCGGCATGATCAAGAAGAAGCAGTAGTCCATGGCGGTTCTCCTCCGGCGGCTCGCGGGTCATGTGGCCCGCGGGTTCGTCATGATCCTGGTCGTCACGACGATCAGCTTCCTGATCATCAGGAGCGTGCCCGGCGACCCGCTCGCGGCCCGCTACCAGAAGCTCGTCGAGCAGGGCATGGCCCCCGACGCCGCCCAGCGCGCGGTCGAGGCGCTGTACGGCTTCACGCCGAAGGGCGGCCTCTGGGAGCAGTACCTCGATTACATGGGCGGGCTGGCCCACCTCGACCTCGGGCAGTCGCTGTCCGTGCCCGGCGCCGGCGTGTCCACCGTGCTGTTCTCGGCCGCCAAGTGGACCGTGATCCCGGTGCTCGCCGGGACGCTGCTGAGCTTCCTCGTCGGCGTCGTCATGGGCGTCTACGCGGCGATCAAACGGACCGGCGTGCTGGGCGACCTCCTCGCGATCTCCGGATCGCTGCTGCACGGTGTCCCGCAGTACGTGCTGGCGCTGCTGCTGGGGGCGATCTTCACCACGCTGGTCCCGATCCTCCCCGCCGGGGGGACCGCCGACATCATGATCGACCCCGGCTTCACCGCCGACTACATCGGCTCGCTGGTCCAGCACGCCACCCTGCCTGTCGTCACGTACGCGCTGGCCGGCTACGGCGGGTGGATCCTCGCGATGAAGTCGAGCGTGGTCACCGTGCTCGGCGACGACTTCATCCTGGCCGCCGAGCTGCGCGGAATGAAGCGGTCGATCGTCTTCCGTTACCTGGCGCGCAACGCGATCCTGCCGCTGTTCACGATCCTGGCGCTCTCGCTGGGCCTGCTCTTCGGCGGCGCGATCTTCATCGAGCGCATCTTCAACTACCCGGGCCTGGGGCTGATGCTCATCGACAGCATCAACAACCGCGACTACTCCCTGATGGGCGGGGCGTTCCTGCTCATCACGACTGCGGTCGTCGTCGCGAACATCGCCGCCGACCTCCTCTACACGGTCATCGACCCCCGGGTGCGCAGCGGAGGGGAGGCGGCGTGAGCGCGACCATCGTGCCGGAGGCGGAGGCGGGGGGCGCCGCGGCGGTCCGCCGCAACTTCTGGCGGGGCGTCTGGCGGGTCATGCGGCGCAAGCCGAGCCGGATGGCCGGGGCGGTCATCCTCGCGGTGTTCGCCTTCATGGGGATCTTCGGGCCGATGCTCTACCCCGACCCCCTGCCCCGCGACACGAGCGCGCTCTACGCCCCGCCGAGCCTGCGGCATCCGTTCGGCACCGACTTCGAGGGCACGGACGTGCTCGCCCTCGTCGTCACCGGCTCCCGGTACGTCCTGCTGACCGCCGTCGTGACGGCCGTCATCACGGTCGTGGTCGGCGCGGGCGTCGGGTTGTTCGCCGGGTTCCGGCGGGGGCGCTGGGACACCGTGCTCATGCGGTTCACCGACATGAAGCTCACGATCCCGGGGCTGCCGCTGCTGCTGGTGCTGTCGACGGTGTGGAAGTTCACCGGCGCCGTCGAGATGGGCCTGGTGCTCGGGCTGCTCGGCTGGGGCGGCGTCGCCCGGGCCGTGCGGTCGCAGACGCTCTCACTGCGCGAGCGCGGCTTCATCGAGGCCGCACGGGGGCTCGGCCTGTCCACGACGCACATCGTCGGCAGGGAGCTGCTGCCCGGCATGGCTCCGTACATCGCGATGAACGCGCTCATCGCGGTGACCGGCGCGGTCTACGCGCAGGTGGGCCTGTTCTTCCTGGGTGTGCTGCCGTTCGAGGCGAACAACTGGGGCGTCATGCTCAACCTCGCCGTCTTCGGCGGCGGCGCGCTGACCACGACGGCCGCGCTGCCGTATCTGCTGGCGCCGCTGCTGGCGATCCTGCTGCTCACGCTCGGCATCGTGCTGGTCGTGGACGCCATGGACGAGATCTTCAACCCCCGGCTGCGGGAGGAGTGAGCATGGCTCCCGAGCAGAGTCCTCCCGGCGTGCGGATCCGCGGGCTGACCGTGGTCTACCGCACCCCGGCCGGCGAGCTGCCGGCGGTGTCCGGCGTCGACCTCGACCTCGCGCCGGGCACGATCACCGGCGTCGTCGGCGAGTCGGGCTCCGGCAAGTCCACGCTCGCGCTGTCGCTGCTCAACGCCGTCCAGCCGCCCGGCAGGATCGCGGCGGGCAGCGTCGAGATCGACGGGCTCGGCGACGTCGTCGCGCTCGGCGGCGAGGGGCTGCGCCGGGCTCGCGGGCGGCACGTCGGGTACGTCTTCCAGGCGGCGCAGAACTCCCTCAACCCGCTCAAGACGGTCGGCAAACAGGTGCTCGACCTGGGCCGCTCCCACGGCGTCGAGAACCCGCGCGGCCTGCTGGCGGACGCCCGCGACCTGCTCGGCCGGATGGGCCTGGACGGCGCCCGGGTGCTCGACTCCTACCAGCACGAACTGTCCGGCGGCATGCGCCAGCGGGTCGGCATCATGCTGGCCCTGGTGCTGAACGCCCGCCTCGTCGTGCTGGACGAGCCCACGACCGCGCTCGACATGATCACGCAGGCGACGATCCTGCGCATCGTCCGAGAGGTGCACGCCGAGCGCGGCCTCACCACGCTCGTCATCACCCACGACCTCGGGGTGGTCGCCGAGGTCGCCGACCGGCTCGCGGTCATGTACGGCGGGCGAGTGGCCGAGCAGGGTCCCACCCGCGAGGTGCTGGCCGAGCCGCGCCACCCGTACACGCGGGGGCTGCTCGGGGCCATCCCGCGCCTCGTCGGCGACATCGGCGAGGCGCACGCCCTGCCGGGCCGGCCGCCGACGCTGGCCGACATCCCGGCCGACGGGTGCGTGTTCCGCGAGCGCTGCCCGCTGCGCATGGACGTGTGCGAGACCGGCCGGCCGCCGGTGGTCGTCTCAGTCTCCCGGTCGGCGGCCTGCCACGCCGTACGGGACGACGACGGGGGCAGACCGGCCGTGGCCGCCGCGACCGGGGAGGAGCAGGCATGATCGGCGGGACCGGCATCACGAAGACGTTCCGGCAGCGCGGCGGCGTGCTGGGCGCCCGGGAGGTGCCCGCGCTGCGCGGCGTGGACTTCGCCATTCCGAAGGGCGGCGCCGTCTCGTTCATCGGCGAGTCGGGCTGCGGCAAGACCACACTCGGCCGGATCATCGCCGGGCTGGAGACCTGCGACTCCGGGGAGATCGTCATCGACGACGTGGCGATGTCGTCGCTGAGCCACCGCGGGCGGCAGCCGTACTTCCGCCGGGTCCAGCTCATCCACCAGGACCCGTACTCCGCGCTGAACCCGACGCGCACGATCCACCAGGCGCTGGCCGCGCCGCTCGCGCTGCGGGCGAGGCAGACCGGCCGGCCGCGCTCGTGGGCGGACGAGCGGGCCAGGGAACTGCTCGGCCTGGTCGGGCTCGACCCGGGCTACGTGCTGCCGCGCTATCCCCACCAGCTGTCCGGCGGCATGCGCCAGCGCGTGGTGATCGCCCGCGCGCTCACCGTCGATCCCGAGGTCCTGGTCGCCGACGAGGCGGTCTCCATGATCGACGTGTCGCTGCGCCTGGGCATCCTCGCGCTGCTGAAGGACCTGCGCGAGCGGCTCGGGGTGAGCGTGCTGTTCATCACGCACGACGTGGCGACGGCCCGCTACATCGGCACCGACGGCGAGCTGTACGTCATCTACCGCGGTCAGGTCGTCGAACGCGGCCCGGTCGAGACCGTCATCTCGGCTCCGGTGCATCCCTACACGCAGGCGCTGCTGTCGGCCATCCCGGTGCTGCACGGCCTGGAGTCGCCGGGCGAGCAGCGGGTCGTGCCGGTGGAGGCGTCGGGGGAGCACCCGGACGGCTGCCTGTTCGCGCCGCGCTGTCCCTTCAGGACCGAGCGGTGCGAACGCGAGCGGCCCGCGCTCGGCCGCGACGGCGACACGCCGCAGGAGCACGCCTGCTTCCATCCCGAGCGCCGCAGCGTGGTCGCCGTGCCGGTGAGCCGCCGGTGAGGAGTCGTTTCGGACGTGTACGGCGATCGGGGGAGGCCGGAGTTGGAAACCGACGACAGGGACAAGATGACTGACCCATTGACGGGCCTGTCCACAGAGCACGGCGAGCTCCACACCGAGCAGAGCGAGCTCTATACGGAGCAGAGCGATCCGCGTTATCGCGAGATCGACCGGTTGCCGACCGAGGAGATCGCCCGCCTGATGAACGCGGCCGACGCCACGGTGCCCGGCGCGGTGGCCAGGGCCATTCCGGCCGTCTCGGCCGCCATCGACGCGATCGCCGCACGCATGGCACGGGGCGGACGCCTGTTCTACGTGGGGGCGGGGACGTCCGGCAGGCTGGGCGTCCTCGACGCCTCGGAATGCCCGCCGACCTTCGGCACCGACCCCGAACTCGTACAGGGCGTCATCGCGGGCGGCGAGGCCGCGCTGACCCGGTCGGTCGAGGGCGCCGAGGACGACCACGACGGCGGGGCGGCGGCCGTCGCCGGCCGCGGCCTGGGCCCGCTCGACTCGCTCGTGGGGATCTCCGCCAGCGGTCGCGCGCCGTTCGTGCTCGGGGCGCTGGGCGAGGCCGCCCGCCGCGGGGCGCTGACCGTGAGCCTGTCCTGCAACCCGGGATCGCCGCTGTCGGAGCGGGCCGAGCATCCGATCGAGGTGGTCGTCGGCCCCGAGGTGGTGGCCGGCTCGACCCGGCTCAAGGCGGGGACCGCCCAGAAGCTCGTGCTCAACATGATCTCCACGATCGCGATGATCCGGCTCGGCAGGACGTACGGGAACGCCATGATCGAGGTATCGGCGGTGAACGAGAAGCTCGCGCACAGGGCGACACGGATCGTCGGCGACATCACCGGCGCCGGTTCCGCCGCCGCGCGGGCCGCGCTGGAGGCGGCGGACTGGAACGTCAAGGTGGCCGTGCTGATGGTCGAGCGCGACCTCGGTCCGGACGGCGCCCGTGCGCTGCTGAAGGCCAACGGCGACCGGCTGGAGGCCGCCCGCCACGCGGGAGGCGCCGCCTGACGGATGCCGGTCCTTCCCGGCCTTCCCGTAAGGAGGGGCGGCCGGGCGGGGCAGAGGTCGCTTCGAGGCGGCCGCGCCCTCGCGAGACCGGCGGAGCGGATGGCTTCCCGCGGGTGGGTCAGGCCGAGCGGGCGCGGCGGTGGGCGTCGCCGAGGTAGTCGGCGAGCGCGTCGCGGGTCGCGCGTAAGGCGGCGTCGGAGGTGTCGAACGTGCGCTGCGCGACGCCGACGAAGACGCAGTCGACGATGAGCAGCTGGCTGATCCGGCTGGCCAGCGCGCCCGGCCGGAACGCCGTCTCGCGCCCGGCGGAGATCAGGACGTGGTCGGCGAGCCCGGCCAGCGACGAGCGCGGGTTGTTCGTGATGGCCACGACGGTCGCGCCGGCCTTGCGGGCGACCCGCGCCGGGCCGAGCACGTCGGGTGTCTCGCCGGTGCAGCTCACCCCGACGGCGACGTCTCCTTCGCGCAGCAGCGCGGCGCTGGTGAGCGCGAGGTGCGCGTCGGTGAAGTAGTGGCCGGGCAGCCCGATCCGCATCAGCTTCTGCGCCATGTCGGCCGCGACGAGGCCGGAGGCGCCCACGCCGTACACGTCCACGCGGCGGGCGCCGGCGACGGCGTCCACCACCGCGCCGAGCCCGTCGGGGTTGAGCTGGGCCGCCGTGTCGGCGAGCGCCTGCGACTCGGCCCGGGTGACCTTGGCGATCACGTCGGTCAGGGGGTCGTCCGGGGCGAGGTCGCCGGGCACGAGCCGCTCGGGGGTGTCCCTGGCCACGGCCGCCGCCAGGGCGAACCGCAGCTGGGAGTAGCCGGCGAAGCCCAGCGCCCGTGCGGTCCGCACGATCGTCGCCTCGCTGATCCCCGAGACCGCGCTGACCTCCGTGATGGTGCTGCGGGCCACCATGGCGGGGTCGTCGAGGATGAGGCGCGCGATGGTCTGGGCGGCGGGGGTGAGCGAGGGCAGCACCGCACGCACCGTCGCGATCGGGTTGACCGGTGCGGCGCCCTCGTTCTCGTTCATCACCTGCAGCCTCTCCTGTGCGCGATCAGCTTAGATCCATGCGCCCGCCGGTGCGGGACAACGGACCAGAAGTCCACATGTCGAGATATATGCGGCGTGACCTGGACGCCCGCCGCCGTCTCCCATGAGGACCTCTTGGGGCAGATTACACGTCGATGACACTTTCTTTTATCCGCATTGATCTGAAAGTAAGTTTCTGCCAGTGTCGTGATCGCCGCATCCCCCCGGCCTTCGGAGGTCCGATTGAGCTCCCCCTCCCGGCGTGCCGTGCTGCGCGGCCTGGCCCTCGCCGCCGCGGCGTCGGCCGTCCCGCTGCCGGCCCTCGCCGCATCCCCCGCTTCCGCCTTCTCCGCCTCTCCCGCCGGGTACGTCCCGCCGCTGCGCCAGATGCGCGGCATGTGGATCGCCTCGGTCGTCAACATCAACTGGCCGTCCAGGACCGGACTGACGCCCGAGCAGCAGCAGGCCGAGTTCACGGCCTGGCTCGACCTGGCCGTGGCGCGCCGGCTCAACTCCGTGTTCGTGCAGATCAGGCCGACCGCCGACGCCTTCTGGCCGTCGTCGTACGAGCCGTGGTCGCAGTATCTGACCGGGGTCCAGGGGCAGGACCCGGGCTACGACCCGCTGGGCTTCGCCGTCGAGGCGGCCCACCGGAGGGGCCTGGCGTTCCACGCCTGGTTCAACCCCTACCGCGTGTCGATGCAGGCGGACCCGGCCAAGCTGCACCCCGAGCACCCCGGCCGCCGCCATCCCGAGTGGATCGTCCCGTACGGCGGGAAGCTCTACTACAACCCCGGCATCCCCGAGGTCCGGGCGTTCGTGCAGGACGCGATGATGGACGCCGTCACCCGATACGACATCGACGGCGTGCACTTCGACGACTACTTCTACCCGGTCAACACGACGGCGTTCGACGACAGCGCGGCCTACGCGGCGTACGGCGCGGGCTTCCCCGACCTGGCCGCCTGGCGGCGCGACAACGTCGACCTGCTGGTCCGGGAGATGCAGCAGCGGGTGCGGCAGGCCAAGCCCGAGGTGATCTGGGGCATCGGCCCGTCGGGCATCTGGCGCAACAGGGCCACCGACCCCCTCGGCTCCGACACCAGCGGCGGCCAGTCGTACGACAACCTGCACGCCGACACCCGCGGCTGGGTGAAGAAGGGCTGGCTCGACTACGTCGCGCCCCAGCTCTACTGGTACATCGGCCAGTCGAACGCCGACTACGCCAAGCTCGTCCCCTGGTGGTCCGACGTGGCCGCCGGCACCGGGGTGCAGCTGTGGATCGGCCAGGCGGCGTACAAGGCGGGGGCGGCCGGGCAGCCCGCCGAGTGGTTCCAGCCGGACGAGCTGTCCCGGCACCTCACGCTCAACCGCGACCATCCGGAGGTCGGCGGGGACATCTGGTACAACGCGGCCGACGTCCGCGACGACCGGCTCGGGTCGATCGGCGCGGTCGTGAGCGGGCACTACACGCGTCCGGCGCTCGCGCCGCTGCTGCCCAGGCTCGCAGGCGGCGAGCCGCCGCGTCGTCCCGTGCTCGCCTCGGCCCGCCGCGTGAGCGGGGGCGTGCAGCTGCACGTCGAGGCCACGGGACCGCGCGCCCCGTTCCAGTTCGCCGTCTTCCGGTTCGACCGGCCCGCCCGCCGGGAGGACTTCGCCGACGCGGCGCACCTGGTCGCGGTCGTCCCGGCGGGCAGGCACGTTCGCTGGGTCGACCCGGACGGTGCGCCCGGCCACCGCTACCACGTCACGGCGGTCGACCGGGCGTCCCGGCAGAGCGAGCCGAGCCACGAACGCAGGGCGCATTGACCAGGGCGCACTGAGCAGGGCGCACTGCGCTCCGGTCCGCACGGTCAGGCGGTGCGGGCCGTGGCGTACGGCGTCAGCGGGCGGGGGCGAGCTCGGCGAGGCAGGCGTTGAGCGCCTTCCACGCCTGCCATGCCCGCGTCACCCCGAACTGCGCGTTGAAGCGCAGCACGGCCCGCACGTCCTCGTGCGACGCGCCGCCCCCGAGGGCGCGGCCCACGTGGATGCGGAACGTCTCGTCCAGGGTCTGGTAGTGCACGTCGATGCTCATCGTCGTGAACGCCCGCTCCCGGACGCTCAACGTGCCCGGACCCTGGACGCCCCGCATCCGCGACTGAAGGTCGAAGTACTCCAGGAAGTACGCGTCGAGCTCGGCCAGCTCGGCCCGCACCGGCGCGGGCAGCGGGGTCGGCGCCGCGCCGGGACCGGTCTCCAGCAGTTCCCGGGGCAGCGGTTCGGCGTCCGGGCGGGGCAGCCCGGCGGCGGCCTCGATCTCGGCGAGCCGCTCCAGCGCGGCCAGCGCCGCGACATACCCGCTGTCGTAGGAGATCAGGCGCAGCAGCGCCCGTATGTCGGCGGTGGACACGCCGCGCTGCAGGCCCGCGCGGACGTGCATCTCGAACGGGAACCCGAGGGCCGGCTGGCAGACGTCCGCCACCAGGGCCAGGAACACCTTCTCGCGGTCGGTCAGCTCGGGCACCGCCCAGCAGTGTCCGACGCTGGCGGCCGCCATCTGGGCGAACACCGGGTCCATCTCGTTGATCGTGTCGAAGTCCGTCGAAGCGTTGACGGTCACAGGAATCACTCCTTTGGTGAACGGGTGTAGCGCTACGACTGTAGCGCGATTGCCGTCCTCGTACAATGGGCCGGACATGGAAGCCACCACGCCCCCGACTCCCGCCGCCCGCCGCCGTCCGAACGCGCGAGGGCAGGGCGAGCGGCTGCGCGAGGAGATCGTCGCGGCCGCCATGCGCATGCTCGACGACCTCGCCGACGACGAGGCGCTGTCGCTGCGGGCCGTGGCGCGCGAGGTGTCGATCGCGGCCACCTCGGTCTACCTGCACTTTCCCGACCGTGACGCGCTCGTGCTCGCGGTGTTGCGGCGCTGTCACGAGGAACTGGTGCGAACCGGTGACGAGGCGGACGCGGCGCAGGAGGACCCTGCGGCGCGGCTGCGGGCGCGCATCCTCGCACAGGCCGCCTGGGCGCATGAGCATCCGGGCCTTTACAAGGTGCTGCACGAGAGCGCGGTCCACCGCCGGCTCGGCATGCCGTTCAAGGAGGTGCTGGTCGCCAGGACCACGGAGGCGGTCCAGCGCTGCATGGACGCCGGGGTCGCCCCGCGCGACGACGCGACGACGGTCGCGATCGACCTGCGCACGGCGGTGAACGGCATGCTGTCTCAGCGGATCAACGAGCCCGACCTGCCCTGGCCGCCGGCGGAGGAGCAGATCGACCGTTTCCTCATCAAGCTCGTCGGCCTCCCGCCGAGAGCTGGCTGAACAGTCCTTGCGGGGCAGGTGTGCGCGTACTCGGGCTGATGTCGGGGACCTCCCACGACGGGATCGACTGCGCGCTCGTCCACTGGTCGCGGGACGGCGACCTGCTCACCGGTGTCGTGGAGCACACCGGCACCGTGCCCTACCCGCCTGACCTGCGGGCCGCGATCGTCGCCGCGCTGCCGCCGGACCGTACGGACATGGGCGAGGTCTGCCGCCTCGACACGCTCGTGGGCCGGGCGTTCGCGGAGGCGGCGGCGACCTGCCCGGCCGCCGATCTCGTCTGCTCGCACGGGCAGACGATGTACCACTGGGTGGAGGACGGGCGCGTGCGCGGGACGCTCCAGGTCGGGCAGCCCGCCTGGATCGCCGAACGGCTCGGCGTGCCGGTCGTGTCGGATCTTCGGGTGCGCGACGTGGCCGCGGGCGGGCAGGGCGCGCCGCTCGTGTCCGCCTTCGACCTGCCGTTGCTGTCCGGGCTACCCGACTCGGCGGGCCGGACCGGCGCGCTGAACCTCGGCGGCATCGCCAACCTCACCGTGTGCGAGCCCCCGCTCGCCTACGACACCGGCCCGGCCTCGGCGCTGACGGACGCGGCCGTACGCGCCGCCACCGGCATGCCGTACGACGAGGACGGCAGGCTGGCCGCGGCGGGGAAGGTCGACGAGGGCCTGCTGGCCGAGTTGCTCACCGAGCCGTACTATCACCGGCCGCCGCCCAAGACGACGGGCAAGGAACTGTTCCACGCGGGCTATCTGGACCGGGTCGCCGGGCCGTACGCGCTGGGCCTGCCGGACCTGGTGGCGACGCTCACGGCGCTCACGGCCGAGACGGTGGCGGCGGAGATCCGGCGGCACGGGCTCGGCACGGTCGTCGTCTCCGGTGGCGGCGTGCGCAACCCGGCCCTGATGAGCGCGCTGCGCGAGCGGGCCCGAGGCGTGCGGCTGCTGCCGAGCGACGACCTCGGCGTGCCGTCGGACGCCAAGGAGGCCGTCGCGTTCTCCTACCTCGGCTGGCTGACCGCGCACGGCCTGCCCGGCACGGTGCCCGCCTGCACCGGCGCGGCCGGATCGCGGGTGCTCGGCACCATCACCCCGGGCCGCGGGCCGCTGCGACTCCCGGAACCGCTCGTCGCGCCGCCCCGCCGCATCCGCATGAGCGCCGTCGCGCCCGGGTGAGGCGCTGGAAGTCCTGATCAGCCGCCAGCCTGGCCGAGAAGCCTGGAGCGGTGCGTCTCCGCCCACCTCCTGAAGCCGGTCAGGACGACGCCGTAGGAGGCGAGCGTGTCGATCGGCCGTCAGTCGTTGCTCGCCGCCGCGCGTGAGGCGTTCGCCGAACACGGCATGGAGGCGTCGATCTCCGAGATCGCGCGGCGCGCGGGCATCGGGAAGGGCACGGTCTTCCGCCACTTCGCGACCAAGGAGTCGCTGGCGGCCGCGATCGTGTCCGACCGGCTCGACGAGCTCGCGGTCACGGGGCGCACGCTGCTGGAGGCGGCGGACCCGGAGGCGGCCCTGCTGGCGTTTATGACGGCGGGGGTGGAGCTGCACGTGAGCGACCGTTCCTTCTGCCAGGCGGCGACCACGGACGTCCGGAGGGATCCGGTGGTCCGCGCCGCCGCCGACCGCCTGTCCGGGGTCGCGGAGGCGCTCACCGACCGAGCCAGAAGGAAGGGTGTCATCCGCGGTGACATCACCGGGGAGGACGTGATCCGGATGCTGACGGCGGCCTGTCAGGCCGCCGCGCCGGGCGAGGACGTCACGGGGGCCTGGCGCCGATACCTTCACCTGATCTTCGACGGCTTGCGATCCGAGGGAGCGCGCCCCCTGCCACCTCCGGCCTGAGAGGCGGCGCTTGACCCTGACACCGTGTGAGGCGCTGGAATCGGCCACACCATGTTCACCATCGGAGACTTCGCCAGGCACGGCCGCGTGTCGGTCCGCATGCTGCGCCACTACGACGCGATCGGGCTGCTCCGCCCGGCCCGCGTCGATCCCGCGAACGGCTACCGCTTCTACGAGGCGGTCCAGCTTGCCCGCCTCAACCGGATCACCGCGCTCAAGGACCTGGGCTTCACGCTCAGACAGGTGCGGGAAGTCCTGGACGAGCAGGTGAGCGCCGAGGAACTGCGCGGGATGCTGCGGCTGCGGCAGGCGGAGCTGGAGGCGGCGATGGCCGCCGCGGCGGCCCGGCTGGCCCAGGTCGAGGCGAGGCTCCGGACGATCGAGAGTGAGGGACACATGAACACCGACGACGTGGTGGTCAAGCGCATCCCAGCCGTCCGGGTGGCGGAACTCAGCGGCGTGGCGCGCAGCTACGAACCCGAGGACATCGGCCCGGTCGTCGGCCCGCTGTTCCAGGAGCTGTGCCGCAGGCTGGACGAGGCCGCGGTGGCCCCGGTGGGGCCGGCGATCGCCTATTACGAGGACGCCCCCGGCGGCGAGGGGATCCTCGCGCACGTGGCGATGCCGGTCGCGGTCGCGCCCGAGGACGGTCACGACTTCGCGGTCGTGGACCTGCCCGCCATCGAGCAGGCGGCCACCATCGTGCATCGCGGCCCGATGGACGACGTCCTCCCGGCCGCGCAGACGCTGGCCCGGTGGATCGCCGACGGCGGCCACCGCTCCGCCGGGTACGCCAGGGAGCTCTACCTGGAAGGCGGGGAGGATCCCGCTCGGTGGGTCACCGAACTCCAGGAGCCTCTCGCCGGCTGAGGGACGGTGCCGCCGTGTGCGGCCGTACGAAGTGTCAGAGCCAGCCGGGTTTGACCAGGCCCGACTCGTACGCGATGACGACGAGCTGGGCCCGGTCACGGGCGTGGAGTTTGCTCATCGTGCGGCTCACGTGGGTCTTGGCCGTCGCCGGGGACATGTAGAGCCTGGTGGCGATCTCGTCGTTCGTCATGCCGGTGCCCACGAGCGCGAGCACCTCCCGCTCCCGCTCGGTGAGCGGGTCGAGGCGGGTCACTATGCCGGGCTCCTTGGCACGGGCGACGTACTCCGCGATGAGCCTGCGCGTCACGCCGGGGGACAGCAGCGCGTCGCCGGAGGCCACCACCCGGACGGCCTGGATCAGCTCGGCCGGCTCGGTGTCCTTGACCAGGAAGCCGCTCGCGCCGCCGCGCAGGGCCTCGAAGACGTACTCGTCCAGCTCGAACGTGGTGAGCATGACGATCTTCACGTCGGCGAGGGCGGGGTCGTCGCCGATGCGGCGGGTGGCCGTCAGGCCGTCGGTGCCGGGCATGCGGATGTCCATCAGCACCACGTCGGGGCGCAGGTCCCGGGTGAGCAGGACGGCCTGCTCGCCGTCGCCGGCCTCGCCGACGACGGTCATGCCCTCCTGCGCGTCGAGCAGGGCCCGGAACCCGGCCCGGACCAATGCCTGGTCGTCGGCGAGCAGGACGCGTATCAATTCGGCTCCTTGTGGGTGGCGGATGAGGGCAGGGGGAGGAGGGCCTCGACGCGGAAGCCGCCGCCGGGCCGGGGACCGGCCGCCAGCGACCCGCCCAGCGCCGAGGCCCGCTCGCGCATGCCGGGGATGCCGTTGCCGCTGCCGAGGCCCGCCTCGGCCCGCGCCGTTCCCGCGCCGTCGTCCTCGATCACCACGGTCAGCTCCTCAGGCGCGTACGCCACGCGTACGGTCACCCGCGAACCGGGCGCGTGCCGCGAGACGTTGGTCAGCGACTCCTGCACGATCCGGTAGCCGGCCCGGTCGATGCCGGCGGGCAGCGGGCGCGCCTGCCCGGTGACCTCCAGTGTGACCGGCAGGCCGCTGCGCTCGGCGAGGTCGGCCAGGTGGGCCATCCCGGCCGTGGGGGAGCG
Source organism: Microbispora catharanthi (assembly GCF_006334915.2). Lineage (GTDB taxonomy): Bacteria > Actinomycetota > Actinomycetes > Streptosporangiales > Streptosporangiaceae > Microbispora > Microbispora catharanthi. Next base: position 115,258 of record NZ_VDMA02000019.1, on the reverse strand, counting down.
CGGCGCGCCGTCCCTGAGCAGGCTCAGCACGCCGCGCATCTCGGTCAGCACGTCCTTGGACGCCTGCTTGATCGTGGTCAGCGCGGTGCGGGCCTGCTCGGGGTGGTCGTCCAGGATGTGCAGGGCGGTGGACGCCTGGACGTGGATCAGCGAGATGTTGTGGGCGAGCACGTCGTGCAGCTCCTGGGCCATGGTGAGCCGTTCCTCGCTCGCCTGCCGCCTGGCCTCCTCACGCGCCACCCGCTCGCGTTCGGCGAGGCGCTCGCGGCGCATCCGGTAGAACTCCGCCACGGTGAGCGTGAGCAGCAGGTAGGCCGCGACCGCGGTGTGGTGGAAGAGGCTCGCCCGGTGGGGGATGAACCAGGTGGCGTAGACGACCACGAACAGGAAGAACGCCCCCGACGACAGCCACGCCGCGCGACGGTGCCCCGACAGCACCGCATTGAAGATCACGATGATCGGGCTGAAGAACACCGGCCCGTACGAGTAGCCGAGCAGCATGTAGACCGAGGTCGCGGTGAGCGTGACGACCAGCGCGGCGACCGGCGCGCGGCGGCGCACCGCGATCGCGAGCGGCCCGACCAGCAGCAGCGCGTAGCCCCACCCGGTCAGCGGCACCCGCCCGAGGTCCGGGTTCCGCAACTGCCAGTACTGGGCGGCCATCGTCAGGAACACCTGGAGGATCCCGATGATGACCGGCAGAACGGGATCGATGCGGTGGTACATCGCGGAACGGGAACGCACAACCGCACGCTAGGCCATCGCCGCTGGTCACCGCATCCGCCCGGCGCGGCAGTCCGCCGTACGCCGGGAGGAGTAGCCCGCGTCGGCGTCCAAAAGCGGACAATCCCGCAGCGATATTGACGTCCGTGAGTCATGCTGGAGTGATCGCTCAAGTGGTGGAGGTGCCGGGGCATGAGGAGCGTCGTCGTCACGTCGCTGGGGCTGGTCACGTTGGCGGGCTTCCTCGCGCCGCCCGTCCACGCCGCACCGGTGGAGTCCGCGGCGGAGGTCAAGCGGCCGGTCGCGGAGGGGTACGGCGGGGCCGTGGCCACCGTGGACCTGGACGCGAGCACGGCCGCGCTCTCGGTGCTGCGCCAGGGCGGCAACGCGATGGACGCGGCGGTGGCGGGGGCGGCGGCGCTGGGCGTGACCGAGCCCTACTCGGCCGGGCTGGCCGGGGGCGGCTTCATCGTCTACTACGACGCCCGCAAGCGGAAGGTGACGACGATCGACGGGCGGGAGACCGCCCCGCGGGCGATGACCTCCACGGCGTTCGAGGGCATCCCGTTCGACGAGGCCGTCACCAGCGGGCTGTCGGTCGGCGTCCCGGGCAGCGTGGCGCAGTGGGACACGGCGCTGCGCCGGTACGGCACGATGCCGCTGCGGCAGGCGCTGCGCCCCGCGATCGAGATCGCCGAGAAGGGCTTCGTCGTCGACCAGACGTTCCACGACCAGACGCAGCAGAACGCCGGCCGCTTCGCCGACTTCACCTCGACCGCCTCGCTCTACCTGCCGGGCGGGCAGCCGCCGCCGGTCGGCTCGGTCTTCCGCAACCCCGACCTCGCACGCACCTACCGTGAGCTGGGCATCCGCGGCCCGGCCTGGTTGTACGGCGGGGCGCTCGGCCGGGAGATCGTCGCCACCGTGAAGAAGCCGCCGGTGCGCCAGGGGGCCACCAGGAACGTCAGGACCGGCCTGATGGAGGTCTCCGACCTCAGGGCCTACCGGGCGCTCGAACGGCCGCCCACGAAGGTCACGTACAAGGGCCTCGACGTGTACGGCATGGCGCCGCCGTCGTCCGGCGGATCCACCGTGGGGGAGGCGTTGAAGATCCTGGAGGCCCTCCCGAAGGTCGGCCTGCACGAATACCTGGAGGCGTCCCGGCTCGCCTTCGCCGACCGCAACGCCTACGTCGGCGACCCGGCGTACGTGGACGTGCCGCTGGATCAGCTGCTCTCCGACGGGTTCGCCAAGGAGCGCGCCTGCCTGATCGGCCCGCGGGCGATGGCGCACCCCGCCGCGCCGGGTTCGCCCGACGGCTCCTACGCGCCGTGCCCCTCAGCGACCCCGGGGGCCTCGGTCCCGGAGGAGAAGAAGGAGGGGCCGGAGACCACGCACCTCGTGGTGACCGACCGGTGGGGCGACGTGGCGGCCTACAACATCACGATCGAGCAGACCGGCGGCAGCGGGATCGTGGTGCCGGGCCGCGGCATCCTGCTCAACAACGAGCTGACCGACTTCACCTTCGGCCCGGCGCCGGGCGACCCCAACCTGCCCGCTCCCGGCAAGCGCCCGAGGTCGTCCATGGCCCCGACCATCGTGCTCAAGGACGGCAGGCCGCTGCTCGCCGTCGGCTCGCCCGGAGGGTCGACGATCATCACGACCGTGCTGCAGATCCTGGTGAACCGGCTCGACTTCGGCATGTCGCTCCCGGAGGCCGTGGCCGCGCCGCGCGCTTCTCAGCGCAACACCGCCGCCACGCAGGCCGAGCCCGCGTTCACCGAGCGGTACGGCGCGGAGTTGACCGCGCTCGGTCACACGCTGACGGACGTCCCCGGGCCGCCGGCGGGGGAGATCGGCGCGGCGACCGGCCTGGAGTTCCTGCGGGACGGCCGTGTCCAGGCGGTCGCCGAGCCCGCCAGGCGTGGTGGAGGCAGCGCCCTCGTGGTCACCCCGCGTCGCTGATTCGATCAGCCCCCAGTCGGCCTCGGGCGCCGATGAGCTCGTAGGCCGCCGGCTTCATCTTCCGGGTCCGCGCCCAGTATTCGAAGGTGAAGCCGGGCCACAGTGTGCGGTTCCTGCCGTGCTCGTCGAGGTACCAGCTCGTGCAGCCGCCGTCGCTCCACACCAGCCGGTCGAGCCGCCGCTGCAGGCGGTCGTTGAAGGCCCGCTGCGCCGACGGCCGTACGTCCAGGGCCTTCGCCTTGGTCTTCGACAGCAGCCGCAGGCAGTCCATGACATACCGGACCTGCGACTCGATCATGAAGACGACCGAGGTGTGCCCGAGACCGGTGTTGGGACCGAGCAGGAAGAACAGGTTGGGGAAGCCCGCGGTCGTGATCCCGTAGTAGGCCTCGATGCCGTCGCGCCACGCGTCCTGGATCTTGACGCCGTTCCTGCCGACGATCCGCTGCTCGTTGAGGGAGTCGACCACCCGGAAGCCGGTGCCGTACACGATCACGTCGACCTCGTGCTCGCGTCCCGCGGGGTCCACGACCGACCGCTCCCTGATCTCGGTGATCCGGTCGGTGACCAGCTCGACGTTGTCCCTGGTCAGCGCGGGATAGTAGTCGTTGGACTGCAGGATGCGCTTGCAGCCGATGGTGTAGTCGGGCGTCAGCTTCGCGCGCAGCCCGGGGTCGGGCACCTGCCGGGCCAGGTGCCGCTCGGCCATCGCCTGGTGGGCCTTCATCAGCCGGGGGTTGATCGTGAAGCCCACGGCCCGGGCCTCCAGCAGCCAGTAGACGGCGTCGCGCAGCAGGCGGGCGCCGACCGGCGTCTCCATCGCCCGCTTCAGCCGCCCGTCGATCGGCAGGTCCGGCCTGGGCTGGATCCACGGCGGGGTGCGCTGGAAGACGGTGAGCCGGCTCGCCTGCTCGGCGACGACCGGGACGAACTGGACCGCCGACGCGCCGGTGCCGACGACCGCGACGCGCCTGCCGTTCAGGTCCGCGGAGTGGTCCCACCGGGCGGAGTGGAACGCGGTGCCGGTGAAGCGCTCACGGCCGGGGATCTCGGGGAGCGACGGCACGTGCAGGGCGCCGACGCCGGACACGACGGCGTGGGTCTCGAAGGTCTCCCCGTCGCCGGTCGACACCCGCCACAGGGCCCGCTCGTCGTCGTACTCCAGCCCGCAGACCTCCTTGCCGAACCGCAGGTGGGGCTCCAGGCCGTACTTGCGGGCGCAGGCCCGCATGTAGTCCCAGATCTCGTCCTGCGGGGAGAACAGCCGCGACCAGCCGGGGTTGAGCTCGAACGAGAAGGAGTACAGCGGCGAGGGGACGTCGCAGGCGCAGCCGGGATAGGTGTTGTCCCGCCAGGTGCCGCCGAGCTCGCCGGCCTTCTCCAGGATCACGAAGTCGTGATAGCCGGCTTCCTTGAGCTTGATGGCCATGCACAGCCCGGCGAACCCGGAACCGATGATCGTGACGCCCGGACTGGGCATACGTCCTCCCCGTCCTATTGGAAGATTTGTCCAATATATTCCTGTGGGCGGGCTGGGTCCAGGCGCCGATGCGTACGGCCGGAGCAGCCGGGAGTGCTCCCGGGGGCCGTCGTGGGACGCCGGTGGGCACCCCGTCACTGTATGTCGTGGCAGTGAGGGGCCGATCCGTCGGCGAGCATGACAAAGCCGCCGACGGGCGCGGTCGTCGGCGGCTGGTACAGGTATGTCAGCGAACCAGGAGGTACGCCACCACGGCGAGGATCACGACGAGCGCCGCACCGACGGCGATCCAAATCGGCAGGCGGGACGGCTGCTCCCGGGAGGCCTCCGTGTCCTGCTGCTGCGCGAACGCCCGGAAAGCCTGGGTGTTTCCGGCCGGGTCGATCTGAGGGTCGGACATGGGCATGACTCTAGCGACACATGGTGCAGCCTGGCTGTGATTTGTCGGATTTTGCCCTCTCCTGATGGTGCCTTGGTGTTCACCCGAGACACCGGCGCGAATACCGGACCGGTGTGGGCGGCGGATAGCGTTGTATCCATGCTCCGCACCCTCCTGGCTCCCCGGCTGGTGGCCCTGCACCTGCTGGTCATCGGGGTGCTCGTGTCCTTCACCTTCCTCGGCCGCTGGCAACTCGGCGTCTTCGAGGCGTCGGGCGGCCCGCGGCGGGCCCCCGACCCCGCGCCCGTGGCCGTCACCGAGCTGACCCGGGTGGGACAGCACGTCGGCGGCACCGCGATCAGCCGCAGGGTGACCGCCACGGGGACCTATGACGCCGCGAACCAGCTGCTGGTGGCCGACCGGGTCGCGGACGTCGCCGCCCCCGGCGGCCGGGCGGCCAGGGGGAGCGGGTTCTGGCTGCTCACGCCGCTGCGGCTCGCGGACGGCACGGTCGTCCCCGTCGTACGCGGCTGGGTTCCCGCGGCGGCCGATCCCGCCACGGCCGTGCCCGAGGGCACCGTGACCGTGACGGGCCGGCTGCGGCCGGCCGAGCAGACCGACGACGTGATGCGCAGCGGGAACCTGCCACGCGGCCAGGTGGCGACGGTGTCGACGGCGGAGCTGATCAACGTGTGGCCGGACGCGCGGGTGCGGGACGGGTTCGTCGTCGCGACCGCGCAGGAGCCGCCGTCCCGTGTCACGCCGGTGGCCGTGTCGGCGCCGACCGAAGGCGGCGGCTTCACCTGGCGCAACCTGGCCTACGCCCTCCAGTGGTGGATCTTCGCGCTGTTCGCCGTGTACATGTGGTTCCACTTCGTCCGCGACGCCCTGCGCGGGCAGCGGGAGCGGGAGCGTGAGGCGCCGCAGCCGGCCGAGCCCGCAGCGCCCGTGGAGGCCTGATCGGCCCTGAAGCCTGGACCGCCGGGTGGCACGGATATCGTGTGGTGACCGTTTCCCCAGCAGAGGTGAAGATCGACGTGGAATCCGCGCTCAACTTCTATCGCGTCATGGCGTACATCGTCGGCGTGATGCTGCTCGTGCTGTGTGCCGCGATGGTCGTCAAGTACGGCTTCGACAGCGGCACGATGGTCGCGGTCGTCGGGCCGATCCACGGCTTCCTGTACATGGTCTACCTGGTGGCCGCGATCAACCTGGGCCTGATCAAGGCCCGCTGGTCGGTGGGCTACCTGCTGCTGGTGCTCATCGCGGGCACGATCCCGTTCCTGTCCTTCATCCTGGAGCGGAACGTCACCGAGCGGGTCCGCAGGAGGATCGCCACCGCTTCCTGAGCGAATTCCTGAGCGAAGCGGAACGGCCGGGCGCCGCGACGGCCGCCCGGCCGGTGTTCCTTCGTCGGGTCTTCGCGGGGCTTCAGCCGCCGATCTGGCGGCGGCGGATGCGCCGCAGCCGCGCCCGCTGCGACTCGTCGAGCATGAAGTAGGCGACGATCGGCGCCCCCAGCGCGCCGATCGCGATCAGCCAGGCCAGGAGCGTCGGCACCGGAAGGATGAAGACCAGCACGGCCACCACCGCCGCGCCCACGTAGTACTTGCCCAGTGGCGACATCGTCAGGCCTTTCGTGTCGGGTCCCGCGCGGGACGTCGTCCCGCGTCGCCTGGGAGAACGTCCGAAGTCCCGGCGGAGTTCCGCGAGCGCCCGGGGGGAGACGCCCGGTCCCGGCCCGGCGCTCTTCCGCGCCGTGGCGCCGCGGCGCCCGGGAGACGGGTGACCGTCTCCGCCCGGCTCCGCGACGCCGCGCACGCTCCCCGGTCTCCGGCATGGGCCGCGCTCCCGATGTCGACGGGACGATCTCCGTTCCCGTACGGCGGCCCGCCCGGAGACTCAGCCTTCGCCGGACTCCGACTTGCCCATCGCCTTGCGGATCAGGTCGCGGGCGCGATCCATGATCGCGACCGGCGTCCCCACCAGGATGTTCGCCGTCGCCGATTCGACCCCGGGGTGCGGGTGCGTGGGAGCCATCGCCTCGGCTGCCTTGACGCCCACGGCCATCGCCCGGCGCTCGCCCTCGGACGTGCTCGCCTTGAGCTCGGAGAACTCGTAGCGCTCCTCGGCGGCGGCGTGGGCGAACACGGCGGCCCGCAGTCTCTCCAGCTCCTGGGAGAACTCCGGCGTGGTCACGTCCATGTCGTCGAGGCGGCTGAGCATCTCCTTCGCCTCTTCCTCCTCCTGGAGGCGGTTGTCAACGATCGTGTCGCCGCCGACCAGCTTGCGCCGCGCGTAGGGGTGGACGATCTCCTCCTCCGCCGTCTCGTGGACGGCGAGCAGGCGGACAAGGCGGCTGAAGGCCTCCCTGCGCTGCTCCCCCTGGCATCTGTCGACCTCGTCGAACAGGTCCCGGATGAGAACGTGCTGCTGCGTCAGGAGATCGATCACGTCGTTCTCCCGCATGGTCTCCGGCCTTGACTGGCGGTCCATTAGCGCCTCCTTTCTGGTCATATCGGGGCTACCCGCAACCGGGGAGCGAAACCCCTGACCTGCGATTTCGGCTCACGGGGGCGGTGTCACGGCCCGCGGTCCCGACGCGCCCGGCGCGGGCGGCCGGCGTTCACCGATGCACGGGATCTGCACATTTCCGGACGACGGCTCTGCACAGAGGGCATCTACGCTTCCCTCCATGGCTACCCCTCAGCAACGTCGCGTCCTCGTGGTCGAGGACGACGACACCATCGCGAACGCCGTACGGCTCCGGCTCGTGGCGGAGGGCTTCGACGTACGTGTCGAGAGCGACGGCGAGGGGGCGCTCGCGGCCTACGCGAAGGCGGAGCCCGACGTCGTCGTCCTCGACCGGCTGCTGCCCGGCCTGGACGGGCTCGAGGTGTGCCGCAGGATGCAGGCCGCCCGGCCGGTGCCGGTGCTGATGCTCACCGCGCTGGGCGAGGAGACGGATGTGCTGGTCGGCCTGGGCGTGGGGGCCGACGACTACATCACCAAGCCGTTCAGCATGCGGGAGCTCGTCGCGAGGATCCACGCGCTGCTGCGGCGGGTGGAGCGGGCCAGTCTGCTGGCCCACGAGGACACGGTGATCCGGGTCGGCGACGTGGAGATCGACACGGCCGAGCGCCGCGTGTTCGTCCGCGGGGCCGAGGCCCAGCTCACCCGGACCGAGTTCGACCTGCTGCGGCGTCTCGCCGAGCGGCCCGGCCAGGTCTTCGAGCGCGAACGGCTGCTGTCGGACATCTGGGGCTTCTCCGAGGCCGCCGCGACCCGGACCGTGGACAGCCACGTCCGCGCGCTGCGCCGCAAGCTCGGCCCGGAGGTCGTCCGCACCGTCCATGGCGTGGGATACGCGCTCGTCCGCCCGTGACGCTTCATTAAGGAGAGCCAGGCGTTGAGGCCGCTCGACTTCCTCGGCCGGATCAAGGTCAAGCTCGGCATCGTGATCGTGCTCGCCGTGGTCGCGGCGTTCGTCGTCAACGAGGTCGGCATCAACGGCGGCCTGTCCCGGGACCTCAGGATCGCGATCGCCGTCGTGCTCGCGCTGATCATGGTGCAGCTCCTCGCCCGCGGCATGACCCGCCCGCTGCGCGAGATGGCCGCCGCCGCGCAGACGATCGCCAAGGGCCGCTATGGCCTGCGCGTGAGCGCGACGTCCCGGGACGAGGTGGGGGAACTGGCGCGGGCCTTCAACGCCATGGCGGCCGACCTCGCCGAGGTCGATCGCCAACGGCGCGAACTCGTGGCCAACGTCAGCCACGAGCTGCGCACGCCGATCACCGGCCTGCAGGCGGTGCTGGAGAACATCGTGGACGGCGTCACGCCGCCCGACCTCGACACCCTGGGCACGGCCCTCGCCCAGACGCAGCGGCTCGGCCGCCTGGTGGCCCAGCTTCTCGACCTGTCGCGGCTCGACTCGGGGGCGCGGCTGATCGAGCGGGAGGAGCTGGACCTGGCGTCGTTGTGCCGCCAGGCCGTCTCAGAGGCGGCTCTCGCACGTGACGACGTCACGGTGGCGAGCGCGGTCACGCCGGGGACGGTGCTGTCCGCCGACGCGGCCCTGCTCGCCCAGGTGCTGGCCAACCTGCTCGACAACGCCGTACGGCACAGCCCGCCCGGCGGGACGGTCCGGGTGGAGGCGCGGCAGGCCGGGCCGAACCTGGAGATCAGCGTGACCGACGACGGCCCCGGCATCCCGGCGGCGGAGCGGGCCCGGGTGTTCGAACGCTTCTCGCGGCTCGACGCCGGACGGGCCGCCGACGCGGGCGGGGCCGGGCTCGGGCTCGCCATCGCCAAGGAGATCGTCGAGTTGCACGGCGGATCGATCGCGGTGTCGGACCCGGTCCCGGCCGCGATTTCCGCCGCGTTCACTGCCGCGAGACGGGCCGCAGGGGGAGGCCGGAGGACGGCCCCGGGGTGCCGGATGGTCGTCGTGCTGCCGCGTCACGGGGAGGCCGCGGCCGGGGAGAGCGTGGACGGACCCGTCCACGCCGGAAGGGGAGACATGGACGTCTGGAAAGCGGGCGCGGGCCGCACCGCCGGTCGGCCCGGCGGGAAGGAATCAGCCGGGGACGACGGCGCCGACCTGGGCAAAGGCGCCATCGTCGCGGCCGAGGGGCCGGGGGAGACCGGTGCCGCGGTCGATCGGGCAGGCGGGGGCGCGGAGCGGCACGCACACGGCACGCGGGACGAGGACGCCCGGCCGTCTGGGACCCCGGACGGCGGCGAGCGACCGGAGGACAGCCAGGGGGACAGACCGGAGCCCCTCGAACCGGAGCCCCTCAGATCGGAGCCCCTCAGATCGGAGCCCTTCAGGTCGGAGCCTCTCAGGTCGGAGCCCTTTCACGAGGGCTGGGCTCCGTCCCCGCGGACCGAGAGCGCGGAGACGGCTGCCTCCCACCTCGGTGACCACGGTGGCTCTCCGGACGGCACCGGTGCCGTCGGCGACGGCGAGGACCGGATGGAGTCCCGGCGGCCCGACCCGGTCCACGCACGAGCCGACCAGACGTACGCGGCCGCGCCGGCCGACGATGCCGGCCCGCGGATGCCCGCGCCACACATGCCCGCGTCACACATGCCCGCGCCATACCCTGGCTACGACCGTGCCGGGCACCTGGCGCGGACGGCGCTGGGCGCGGGCCTCGGCATGTTCGCCGGATTCCTCACCGGGCTGGTCGTCTCGGTCATCCTCGGCTTGGGCGTCATGACGCTGCTGCTGTTCACCGTCGCCGGCACGATCGCGGGAGTGGTGCGCGGCTCGTCATCGGCCCAGCGAGCCGCGGCGGCGGCGGGCGTGCCGCCGTCGCCCTGGCACGTCCCCGTGCCGACGCCCGTGCCGACGCCCGCGCCGGTCGCTCGTATAGGCTCCGCCGAGGCCGCCGCCCAGGGCGTGGGCGACTCCCCGCCGCCCGCGGTGCTCACCGCCCCGGCATCCGCGGAGCAGCGGCCGGTCTCCCCGCCGCCGCCCGTGACCGGCCCGCAGGGGCCGGGGCGATACCCGCCGCCGCCCGCGTACGTTCCGCCGCCGCTGTTCCCGCGGCCGGAGCTGCCGGACGCGCCCCGGTGGCTGCTGCCGGCCGCCGCGGCGGCCGGCCTGGTCGCCGCCGTCGCCCTGCCGTACGCGTCGCCCGGGCTGGGATTCGCGCTGACGGCGGTCGCGATGGGGGCGGCGGCGTTCCCGGCGGTGCTGCCGCTCCGGCGTGGCCGGATCACGCCGTGGACGGTGGCCTTCGGCCTCCTGGCGTACGCGCTGGTCTCCGTGGCGCTCTTCCGCGACGCCGACTGGCTGGTCGGGCCGGTGCTGCTGGCCGCGTTCGGAGTCGGGTCCCTCGCGGTGTCGGGCGGCGGACGAGGCTGGCTCGCGGTGATCAGGGGAGGGGTCTCGGTCGCGTTCGCGGTGCTGCCGTTGCCGTGGTTCCTGGCCGGGCCGCTCCGGACCCTGACGCGGCGGCGGCGGATGCTGCCCACGCTGGTCAGCGCCGTCGTGACCGTCGTCCTGCTGGCCGTCTTCGGCCTGCTGTTCTCCTCCGCCGACGCCGTCTTCTCGGCCTTCCTCAGCGACCTGCTGCGGACGCCGGAATGGGCACAGAGCCTGCCATACCGGGTCTTCGTGTTCTGCGTGTTCGCGGCGGCGGCCGGGGCGGCGGTGCTGGTGGGCCTGCGGCCGGTGGCCGAGCCCGCCGCGCCCGACCTGCGGATGTCCCTCGGCCGCCAGGTGTGGGTGATCCCGCTGCTCGGGCTGAACCTGCTGTTCGCGGCGTTCGTGACCGTGCAGATCACGGTGTTGTTCGGCGGCAGCCGCAGGGTGCTGACGACGGCGGGCCTCACCTACGCGCAGTACGCGAGGTCGGGCTTCTTCGAACTCGTCACGGTCAGCCTCTTCGTGCTCGGCATCGTGGCCGGCGCGGTCGCCCTGCTGCGCCGCGAGAGCCGGGCCGACCGCTGGCTGCTCGCCGTGCTGCTCGGCCTGCTGTGCGCGTTCACGCTGGTCATCCTCGCCTCGGCGCTGCACCGGCTCGGCCTCTACACCGACGCGTACGGCCTGTCGCGGCTGCGGGCCTCGGTGGAGGCGACGATCTGGTGGCTCGGCGCGGTGTTCGTGCTGGTCCTGGCGGCGGGAGCGGTTCGCCTGTCCGGCGGCGGCACGTCCTGGTTCTTCCGCACGCTCGTGCTGCTCACCGGGGTTTCGCTGCTGGCGTTCGCGGTGTGGGACCCCGACGCGCGGGTGGCCGAGACCCAGCTGACGGTCCGGGGTGTGGAGCGGCTCGACCACGGCTACCTGAGCGAGCTGGGCGCGGAGGCCGTGCCGATCCTCGACCGCCTGCCCGAGCCGGACCGCAGCTGCGTGCTGAGCGACGTGGTGGCGGTCAACGACCTGTCCACGCCGGACCCCTGGAACGGCTGGAACCTCGCCAGGGCCCGCGCCCGGGAGGTGCTGGAGCGGCGGCCCGTCGTGCGGCCCGACGACTGCCCCGGCTCGTCGCGTGTGCCCGGTCCGGACGACTGATCTAATCGAGACGTGACCTTCGATGTGCTGATCACCGGTGGCCGCGTCGTGGACGGCACCGGAGCCCCCGCGTTCCGCGCCGACGTCGGCGTGCGCGGGGGCCGGGTCGAGGCGGTGGGCCGCCTCGGCGCGGCCGAGGCGGCGGTGCGGATCGACGCGGCGGGGAAACTCGTGCTGCCGGGCCTGGTCGACTGCCACGCGCACGGCGATGCGGCCGTGTTCGACCCTCTCGTGCAGCACGCCGCGCTGCGGCAGGGGGTCACGACGTTCGTGCTGGGGCAGGACGGGCTGTCGTTCGCGCCGGCCGTCTCCCCGGCCGCCTTCGCCTACGCGAGCCGCTACTTCGCGGCGGTCAACGGCCCGCACCCGCACGTGGACGGGCCGGTGAGCGTCGCCGACCTGCTCGCCGGATACGACGGCAGGGCCGCGCTCAACACCGTCTACCTGCTGCCGCACGCGACGATCCGGTTCGACGCGATGGGCCCCGCGGAACGCGCCGCGGACGGGGACGAGCTGCGCGCCATGCTGCGCGCGGTTGAGAGGGGCCTGGCCGAAGGGGCGGCCGGACTGTCGTCGGGCCTGGAGTACGCCCCCGGCCGGTACGCCGACGCCGCCGAACTGGCGGCGTTGTGCGCGCCGCTGGGCGGCCTGCCGTACGTGACCCACATGCGTGCCTACGGCGCGTCCGCGTCGGTGGGGATGACGGAGGTCGTGGAGATCGCCCGGCGATCCGGCGCGGCCGTGCACGTCTCGCACCTCCACGGCCCGGCGTCCATCCTGCTGCCGCTGGTCGAGGACGCCCGGCGGCAGGACGTCGACCTGACCTTCGACACCTATCCCTACCTGCGCGCCAGCACGATCCTGGCGATGGTGACGCTGCCGCCGTGGGTGCCCGCCGCCGACCCCGACCGCGCCGTGGCGATGCTGTCCTCCGAGCTGTCCTCAGAACGCGAGCGCCTCGCCGGGGAGTGGGCCGGACGCGACGACCTGTGGCCGCGGATCACCCTCTCGCACGCCCCCGGGTTCGAGTGGGCCGAGGGGATGACCCTGCCCGCCGCCGCGGCCGAGTACGGCGTCACCCCCGCGGAGTTCTGCCGGGTGCTGCTGGTGAAGACCCGGCTCCAGGCGGGCTGCGTGCGGGCCCGCCCCGACGAGGGTCCGGCGGGGGAGGAGTCGGTGCGCGCCGTCATGCGCGACCCCGGCCACACCGGCGGCTCCGACGGCATCTACGTGGGCGGCCATCCGCACCCGCGCGGCTTCGGCGCGTTCGCCCGCTACCTGGGCCGGCACGTACGCGAACTCGGCGACCTCACCTGGGAACAGGCCGCCGTGCACCTGGCCTCACATCCGGCGCGCCGCTTCCGGCTGCCCGACCGCAGCCTCGTACGGCGCGGCCAGGTCGCGGACCTGGTCGTCGTCGACCCGGCCACGGTGGCCGACACGGCGACCTACGAGAAGCCCCGATCGCTCGCCGTGGGCGTGGACGACGTGCTCGTCGGCGGCGTGCCGGTGCTGCGCGGCGGCGAACTCACCGGCGCCACCCCCGGACGCGCGCTGCGCCCCGCCTGAAGGCCCGCACCCTGCCAGCCCCCTGCCCGCCCCACTGCCGCTGCCTGGGCATCGACTCATCATCGTCGATCGGTGCAGGACATGTCCTGGTCGCCGGCGACGACCAGGCCGGATTCGTACGCGAAGACGACGGCCTGGGCGCGGTCGCGCAGGTCCAGTTTCGTCAGCAGGTTGCTCACGTGACTTTTGACCGTGTGCTCGGTGACCACCAGCTCCGCGGCGATCTCGGCGTTGGACCGGCCGCGTGCGAGCAGCCGCAGCGTATCCATCTCCCGGTCGGTCAGCTCACCGAGTCGCTGCCGCAGCCGGGGCCGGGCGCGTCCACGCCCGACGAACTCGGCGATCAGGCGCTGGGTGATCGCGGGGGCCAGCAGTGACTCCCCCTTGGCGACCAGGCGGACGGCGCGTACGAGGTCGTCCCGCCGTACGTCCTTGAGCAGGAAGCCGCTGGCCCCGGCGCGCAGGGCGTCGTAGACGTACTCGTCGACGTCGTACATCGTCAGGACCAGCACCTTCGCGTCGGTCCTGCGGCACACCTGTGCGGTGGCCTCGACGCCGTCCACGCCGGGCATCCGGATGTCCATGAGCACCACGTCCGGCTCCAGTTCGACCGCCTTGGTGACGGCCTCGGCGCCGTCGGACGCCTCGCCGACCACGGTGATGTCGTCATGGGCGTTGAGGATCATCGCGAAGCCGCCGCGGAACAGGTCCTGGTCGTCGGCGACGAGTACGCGCAGCATGCCGTCAGCCGATCGGCAGGGTCGCGATGACGGTGAGACCCGGGTTCCCCGGCCGGACGGCAAACCGGCCGCCGCACGCCGTGACCCGCTCCCGCATGCCGATCATGCCGTGTCCTTCCCGTAGCTCCCGTCCGCCCCGGCCGTCGTCGGCGACCTCGACGTCCAGGGTGTCACCGGACCAGCGGAGCCCCACGCGGACGGTGCTCGCTCCAGCATGCCGGATCGTGTTGGTCAGCGCCTCCTGGATGATCCGGTACGCGGCGATGTCCACGTCGGAGGGAAGGCGCCGCGGCTCGCCACGCACGTCGGCGGAGACGTCCAGGCCCGCCCGGCGGGCGTTGTCCAACAGGCCGGACAGGGCGTCGAGCCCGGGCTGCGGCCCCCGGGCCGGAGCCGGACCACCGGGCGCCTCGCTTCCGCGCAGCGCGCCGAGGATCAGGCGGAGCTGGCCGATCGCGTCCCGCCCAGCCGCCGCGATCGCCTCGAAGACCGCCTCGGCCTTGTCCGGGTGATCGCGCACCACCAGCGGGCCGGTCTCCGCCTGGATCACCATGAGGCCGACCGAGTGGGTCACGATGTCGTGCATGTCGCGGGCGATCCGGGTGCGTTCGCGTGCGACCGCGGCGGCGCGTTCCTCGCGGATGCGGGCTTCGCGCTCCCGTTCGGCGTCCCGGCCGGCCCTCCGGGCCCGTGCGCCGGCGCCCACGGCGTACGCGGCGACGATCGCGGTGAGGAGGTAACGGTAGGTCTCCAGATTCTCGTGCGGGACGACGAGCGACACGGCCACGCCGGCGACGAGACCCGCGATGCCCCCGGCGCGCCGCACCCGGGAGAGATCCGCCGCCGCGAACGTGTAGGTGCACACCAGCACGCCGTATGGCAGCAGCAGCACCAGAGCCCCGGAGTGGGGCAGCGACTTCGCCGCGATCGCCAGGAGCGTCGTGGCGCAACCCACGACCGCCCCGACGGGGAGGATGGCGCGGCGCCGCCACAGCACGGGCACCGACATCAGGGCGGCGAGCGCCACGGCCCACCACGGCTGCCGGTGTGGAACGAGGACGGGCGTCACCGTCATCACGGTGACGACGACGGCGATCGCGACGTCGGCCCTTGATGGACTGAGGATGCTCGCCCGCATGACCGGCTCCGGGGTGTCAGAGGGAACCCGGCAAGACTATGCGGGCGGCGCCCGCCGTCGCCTCCACCGCTCGGCTGATGGCCGTCTCACTCCTTCGAGTGAAACCCGGTGCCACGACTCTCCGAGAGGTCCCGGTCCCTGCGAGCGACACCCGGATCGCTCCCGCCGGTGATGTGTGTCAGGGCCGGATGCCTGGAGGGTCGAGGCGGCTGGAGAAGGAGGCTGCACGATGAACTCACCGATTCGGCGTCTGGCCGTGGCGCTCGCCGCCATGGCGCTGTCGGCGACGCTGTTCCATTTCGGCACCGGGCTCACACCGGTGCCCTGGCTCACCTGGCTCGCACCGCTGCCGGTGCTCGTCCTCGCTCACCATGCCGGCGCCCGCGCCGCGTTTCTCGCGGCGTCGGCCGCGTGGCTCGGCGGTGAGACGACGATGTGGGGCTACTTCCTTGACACGGTGCGGATCCCGCCGCCGATGGTCGTGTCGATGATCGTCGGGTCGGCCCTGCTGTTCGGGCTGGTCGTCCTGTTGTCACGGGCCCTGATGCTGAGGGGACGTCCGCTGGCGGCCGCCGCGGTCGTGCCGGCGGCCTGGGCCGCCGTCGAGTACGCGGTCTCGGTGCTGTCGCCGAACGGGGCATGGTGGAGCCTGGCCTACACCCAGGCCGACGTCCTTCCGGTCCTGCAGACCGCCTCGGTCACCGGGCCGTGGGGAATCACCTTCCTGGTCCTCGGGGTTCCCGCGGCCACCGCCGTGCTCTTGGCACCGCGGGCGGCCGGGCGGCTGCGGGTGGCGGTCGCCGCCGCGACCATCCTGGCCCTGGCAGTGGGGTACGGCGCCTGGCGGCTGCGCGCGCCGTACGGTGAGGGCTCGGAGAAGGTGGCGCTGCTCGCCACCGACCGGGACGGCTGGGTCCCGGTCGCCTCGGCGGAGGGACGTGACCTCCTCGGGCGGTACACGGCGCGGATCCCGGGCCTCGCCGCACGCGGCGCGCGGGTCGTGGTCATGCCGGAGAAGGTCTTCATCGCCGACGACGCGACGCTGCCCGTCCTGGCGGCACCGCTGGCGCGGCTCGCCGCCGACCACCACGTCGACATCATCGTCGGGCTGATCCTCAAGCGGTCCGGCAGCCTCCGCAACGCGGCTGTCGACTTCCCCGCCGACGGGAGCCGGCCGGTCGAGTACTTCAAGCACCACCTCATCCCCGGACTGGAAAGCGACTTCCAACCCGGGAACCGCAAGGCCTTCGTGCCCGGTTCGGGCGCCCGCTGGGGGATCGCGATCTGTTTCGACCTGGACCTGCCCGGCCTGGTGCGCGACTACCGCAGGAGCGGCGCCACGGCGATCTTCGTGCCCGCCTGGGACTTCGACCGGGACCGCTGGCTGCACGGCAGGATGGCGGTCACCCGGGGCGTCGAGACCGGGCTCACCGTGGCGCGCGCG
Source organism: Microbispora catharanthi (assembly GCF_006334915.2). Lineage (GTDB taxonomy): Bacteria > Actinomycetota > Actinomycetes > Streptosporangiales > Streptosporangiaceae > Microbispora > Microbispora catharanthi. Next base: position 98,799 of record NZ_VDMA02000019.1, on the reverse strand, counting down.
GCGCGGGACGGCGACCTGGTCGTGAGCGACGCCAACGGCCGGATCCGGACCGAGGCGCACAGCGCGGACGCGCCGTTCGTGACCGCCCTCACCACGCTGCCCACCCGCTCGGCCGACACGCTCTACACCAGGTTCGGCGACTGGTTCGCCTGGGCCTGCGCGCTCCTGCTGTTGCTCGCACTCGCATCCACGGCCCGCACCCGGGGTGCGGCCGGCGCCCGGCGTGCGCCGGCCGCAGACGCCGCCGCGCCGGGCCGCGGCGCCATCAGGGCCGCCGGCCGTAGATGACGGAGCGGTGTCCGTACGGGCATGCGTTCGCGGGCGGGCGAGGCGGTGCAGGCGGCGGTCAGCACGGCCGATCGCCTCCGGCCTACTCGGCCAGGACCTGGCGCAGCGTGACGGCGAAGTTGTCCGGGTCACCCGGCGTGCCGAACGTGTCGTCGAGGAACCCGCCGTGGTTGCTGGGGAAGATCACGGGCTTGGTGCCGAGCCGCTCGGCGACCGCCTCGCCCGCGCGGCGGGCCAGCTGCCCCTCCGACTCGACGCCGACGCCGACGACGATGCGGGTCGGGGCCGCGCGGAGCGCCTCGAAGTCGGGCTCGAAGTGTGTGCAGGTCATGAGGTTCTGCTCGAACATCACGTCGCCACGCGCACCGTCGTCCTCCGCCGGCAGCCCGAACTCGGCCGGGCTCCGCATGGGCTGATCGGCGAAGTCCGCCGGGATCTCGCCCTGGTGGCCGACGACCGCGATGAACTTCACCATCGCCGGGCCGAAACCCTCCCGGTCGTACGTCCGCCGGATATCGGCGACGGCGGCCAGCGCCCGCTCCCGGTCCGGCAGCACCTGGGCGGCGGGCGGCTCGTGCGCCACGAGCGTGCGCACCTGCTCGGGATGGCGGGCGACGAGCGCGAGCCCGTTGACCGCGCCTCCGCTGCTGGCGAAGATGTCCACCGGCCCGCCTCCGAGCGCGTCGATCAGGCGGTGCAGGTCGTCGGCGTGCAGGTCGGGGGTCGACTCGGTGGTGCCGTCGGTCCGCGTGCTCCGGTCGCTTCCGCGCGGGTCGTAGGTGACCACCGTGCGGTCCTGGAAGTGCCGCGCGAGGGCGGCGAACCCGGCGGCGCCCATCGGCGATCCCATCAGCAGCAGGATCGGCTCGGTGGTTCCCTCGGCCTCGCGCACGTCGTAGTGGAGAACGCAGCCGGGCACCTCGAGGGTGTGGGTCTTGGGCTCGGTCATGGGGTCGCTCCTCTTCGACGCGTGTGAGGCACCCCACCCTATCTCGAACGTGTCATCGAATTCTGGCCGGCTCGCGGAACCGGCGTGGTGATGCGACGCGCTGCCGTCCGAGCGTGGTCACATGGCCGCACGCGCCTGTTCCACCTGCCGCGCGATGCCCAGGGCCCCGCTCGCCTCGGCGAGGGCGGCCGCCTCGTCGAGCAGCCGCAGGGCGTCGTCCCGCCGGCCCTCGGCGGCGGCGATGTAAGCCAGCCCGACCAGGTTGGCCGCGACACCCGGATCGAAACCGAGCTCCCGGCGCAGCCGGACCGATTCCTCCAGCCGTTCCCGCGCCGCCTCCAGCCGTCCGGCCTTGTGCTCGGCGATGCCCAGGTGCCTGAGCGCGTAGGACATCGTCAGCCTGTCGCCGGCCCTCGCGGCGAGTTCGTACGACCGCCGCAGCGCTGGCCCGGCCGCCTCGTCGTCGTGTCGGACGACCTGGTGGAAACAGCCGATCCAGAAGAGCGCCTCGCCCTCGCCGCGTCCGTCGCCGAGCCGCCGATAGAGATCGGCGGCCCGCTCGAACAGCTCGAGCTCGCGGGGGTCCTCCTCACGGTGTTCGAGGAACCGCGCGTGGACGACCCGGCCGCGGGCCAGCGCGAGAGCGGCCTCGACCGCGCCGATGTCCCGTCCCGTTCCCGCCGTGGCCAGGTCGGCCTCCACCGCGTCCAGCTCCCGGTCGGCCTCGGCGAGAGCCGAGGCGTCGCCGCCGAAGACCGCCCGCTCGTAGAGAGCCCCGGCCCGTTCGAGTCGTAAGTCGCCGCTCATCCCGATCCCATCGTGATCACCGCGCTGCGAGGTCGCGAGTCTACCTCCGAGGCGGTGGTCCAGTACGATCCACGAGGTGATCTGAACCGGGACGACGAGGGGGCGGCGTGGGTTTCGCGGACGTCTCCCCACAGGACAGCGCGGAGCGTCCGCCGACGTGGCCGCGGGGACTCCCGGACATCGTCGTCGACGCGCGCACGCGCGGTTTCCTGCGGCCGGGCGAGCCGATCGGCGGACGGGAGTTCGCCGAGGCCCGGCACTCCCTGTTCGACGGCGCGTTCACCTGGCCGGTGATGACGGCGAGGCGCTCGGCCCTCGACCACAACATCGCGACGCTGGCGCGCTTCGCCGACCGGCACGGGCTGGCCTTCGCGCCGCACGCCAAGACCACGATGTCGCCGCAGCTCGTGCGGGCCCAGCTCGACGCCGGGGCATGGGGGATCACCGCCGCCACACCGGGTCAGGTGCTCGTCCACCGCTCCTTCGGCGTCCCCCGCGTGCTGCTGGCCAACGAGATCTTCGACCGCGGCGCGCTGCGCTGGCTGGCCGGCGAGATCGGGCGCTTCGACTTCCTCTGCTACGTCGACTCGGTCGAGGGCGTGCGCGTGCTCGACGAGATGGCCGGCGACGTGCCGTTCCGCGTGCTGGTCGAGCTGGGCCACCCGGGTGGCCGGACCGGCTGCCGCGGCCAGGACGAGCTGCTGGCGGTGGCCCGCGCGGCGCGGGAGGCCCGGGGAACCGAGCCGGCCGGGGTCGCCGGATACGAGGGGACCCACCACGAGGCCGCCGAGGTGCGCGGGTTCCTGCGCGACCTGGCCCGCGCGGCCCGGACGCTCGCTCCGGAGGTGGCCGGCCCCATGGTGGTCTCCGCAGGGGGCAGCTCGTGGTTCGACCTGGTGGCCGAGGAGCTCGCGCCGCTGACCGGGGAGCTGGGCGCCACCGTGGTGCTGCGCAGCGGCGCCTACATCGCCCACGACGACGGCTACTACCGGGAGCGCACGCCGTACAACCGGCTGGAGGGCGAGCTGCGGCCGGCACTGGAGGTCTGGGCCCAGGTCCTGTCCGCGCCTGAGCCCGGTCTCGTGCTGGTCGGCATGGGCAAGCGGGACGTTCCCCATGACATCCACCTGCCGTTTCCCAGGGCCGTACGGCGCGGTGGCCGGGGTCCGGCCGAGCCGCTGACCGGGGTGACCGTCGTCAAGGTGCAGGACCAGCACGCCTATCTCGACGGCGACGCCGGGCTGCGCCCGGGAGACCTGGTGTCGTTCGGGCTGTCCCATCCGTGTACGGCCTTCGACAAATGGCGCGTCATCCCCGTGGTGGACGACGACGACATCGTGATTGATTTGATCAATACGTGTTTCTGATGGAGCGGTGACAATGGCTGGCAAGCAGGAGATCCGTACGACCGCCGGGGCCCCGCCGATCGGCGCGTACTCCCAGGGGCTCGTGGTGGGCGACTTCCTCTACACCTCCGGCATGGGGCCGCTCGACCCCGAGACCGGCGAGGTCGTGGGCGACGACGTGGCCGCCCAGACGCACCGGACCATGCGCAACCTCGGGGCGGTGCTGGAGGCTCGCGGCCTGACGTTCGACGACGTGGTGAAGGCGACGGTCCACCTGCAGAACCTCAAGGAGGACTTCGCCGCGTTCAACGAGGCCTACCAGTCCTACTTCACCCGGCCCTACCCGGTGCGCACCACCGTGGGCTCGGATCTCATGGACATCCTCGTCGAGATCGACTTCGTGGCGTACGCGGGCCGCTGACGATGGACAGCGCCCTGTACGTCTTCGTCGAGGACCTGCGCGCCGAGGGTGTGCGGGGGCTGCTCGACCGGGCCTCGGCGTACGGCGTGCGAGGCGTCGCGGTGGCCGCGGCCTACCACCAGGCCAGGGACGTGACCCCGCACGGCGCGTCGCGGCTGACGCTGCGTCGCGACGGCGTCCACTTCCCGCCTCCGGACGACCTGTTCGACGGGCTGCGCCTGACCCCGCCCGTGCAGCCGGGAGCGCAGGACCGGCCGATCGACGAGCTCCGCCGCGCCTGCGCGGACCGGGGGATGCGGCTGCACGGCTGGACCGTGTTCCTGAACAACGCCACCCTCGGCCTGGCTCACCCCGACGTGACGGTGGAGAACTGCTTCGGCGACCACGGCTCCCCGTCCGACCTGTGCCCCTCGCATCCCGACGTGCGGGCGTACGCGGTGGCGCTGGCCCGGGCCGTCGCCAGGCAGGGGGTGGACACGGTCGTCGCGGAGTCGCTGCACTTCGGGGCCTTCGCGTACGAGCGGTGCTTCGTGGCGCTCGGCCCGATGGACGCCTTCCTGTTCGGCCTGTGCTTCTGCGCCCACTGCATGCGCCGGGCCGCCGACCTCGGGGTGAACGCCGAGGTGGCCAGGCAGGAGTGCGCCAGGATCGTCGGGGGCGTGCTCGACGGCGATCCTCCAGCGGAGGGCGAGGTCACGCGGGCGGCCCTGACGGCCTACGCCGGCCCGGAGACGGTGGCGTACGCGAGGGCCCGCTCCGAGAGCGTCACGTCGCTGGTGGGGGAGGTCGCGGCGGCGGTGACGGCCGAAGGCGCGCGGCTGACGTTCATGGACGCGACGGGCGCGGTCAAGGGCTACGCCCACGGGCTGCCCTCTGCCGGCCTGGCCGCGCACGACTCCTGGCAGCTCGGGATCGACCTGGTGGCGCTCGGCGACCTGGTTCCGTCGTTCGCGGTCCTCGGGTACGCCAGGGACCCCGCCCGGGTGGCCGACGACGTCGCGGCCTACCGCCGCTCGGTGGGCAAGAACCCGGAGCTCAGGGTCGTGCTGCGCCCGGGCGGCCCGGACACCGACTCCGCCGACCGGCTGGCCGCCAAGGTGCGCGCTGCCCGCACAGCCGGGGCCGGGGCCGCCGACTTCTACGCGTACGGCCTGGTGTCCTTCGAGGCGCTCGGCCGCATCACCGAGGCGCTCGCCTGAAGCCTGGATCGAGGTGTTCGACGGGCCGGTCACCCGTCCGCCGGCCCTGACGGCGCCGGGGACGCCACGTCATCTTCGCTCAGGCTTTGCCACCTCCGCCCGGCGGCGGCCCGAGGGCCATAGACCGATGGGGCACCAATGTCCACGGAGACGGCGATGGTTCGCCTGGGGAAGTCTGCAGAGGCGGCCAGCGGTATATAGGTCGAATCGAGCGATGACGCCTGGCTTTCGGGGCGGGGTTACGGTCGGCGGGCGAGAACGCCGGGTACGCGGCTGTAGCGGTCGACCCAGTCGGCGAGGTCGGCGTCGATGTAGCCGAGGCACTGCAGGATGGTGTGGTGATCGGCCTGCAGGTGGCGGTGGTAGATCGGGCAGTGGTGAGCGATTTTGTTGCGCAGCACGCGTAGGTGGTCGAGATTGCGGTGCAGTTCCCTGCGCCCGCCTCGGTAGCCGGGGAAGGCGCGGTGCAGGGCCGTACGCCACAGGCGTTGGTCGTAGTTGTTGCCGGGGCCGAGCAGGGAGGCCCAGAAGCCGAAGGGCAGTTCGTTCTCAATCTGGTCGGGGGTGGCCGTACTGCCTTGCCTGCGCAGTTGATCACGGGCCTCACTGATCTTACGCTCGGCGCCGAAATGCAGGTCCGCATCCTCCCACCAGTCGGCCCGCTCGAACAGCCTCACCAATTCACGGCTGAGTACGCTGCGCAGCGCGACCTCCAGGTACTGCAGTGGGCCGTAGAACGCCGCGCAGATCTCCGTGTTCCAGCAGTGCAGGCGCAGCGCGGCCATGGTCTGTCCGTCGCACCGTGCCTGGTACTCGGCGATACGAGCGACCGACAGCACCTCCCGCAGCCGTATGGCCTCGGCCTCTTCCATTTCGCGCTCGTGCCCCCTGTGCTACTGTCGGTGACATAAGCCCCGGTGTTGCCTCTGCTACGGTACGCAGCCGGGGCACAGCTTTATGTGAGCAAGGGTGCCACAGGCGCCTTGTCACACGGGTCATCTCCGAGCAGGCCGCCGCTTACGGCCGGTCGGCGATCAGGGCGTCCGCGAGGACGGCCAGACCTGCGGCGACCCGTGCGGCGTCGCACTCCCGCAGCACGGCGGTGACGTGCTCGGCGGCCAGCGGGGCGAGCAGCGCGTGGGCGAGGTAGTCGGCGTCGGCGCCGGGGCGTGCCTCGGCCAGCAGGATCGACAGGTGGCGGTGCCAGAAGCGATAGGAGCCGATCCGATATCGGGCTCCGGGGCTCGCGGTCTCGGAGACGCGCAGCAGGTCGAGGTGCGCGAAGAGGTAGTCGGCGTAGGCCGCGACGAACGCCCGCACCCGATCGCCCGGTAAGGCGCCGGGTCCCAGCGGCGGTGGCCCGGACAGGATCCGCTCCTGCAGTTCCCGTTCCTTGTCGTCGAGCAGGGCCGCCACGAGCCCCGACTTGTCTCCGAACCGGCGGAAGAGCGTGCCCTTGCCCACCCCGGCCGCCGCCGCCACCGCGTCCATCGAGACGGCTTCGACACCGTGCTCCCGGAACAGCTTCGCCGCCGCCTCCAGCACCCGTCGCCGATTACGCGCGGCGTCCGCACGTTCACGGGGCGGGTCCGCCAGCAGGGAGGCGAGCTCTCTTGACGATCCGGACTGCGGTCCGGTAAGTTCCGAGCTGTTCACACAAACGGACTGTAGTCCAGTTAATTGGAGGACGCAATGACCGCTCTCATCAGCAGGGACGAGCTCAAGGCCGCCATCGACGCCGGCACCGTCACCGTCGTCGACGCGCTGGGCGGCGACTACTACGCGCAGCAGCACCTTCCGGGAGCGATCCCGCTGACGGAGGCCGAGGTGGCCGAGCGGGCCGCCGAACTGCTGCCGGACAAGAACGCCGCGATCGTCACCTACTGCTCGAATCCCTCCTGCCCCAACAGTCAGGCCGTGGCCAACCGCCTGACCGCGCTCGGATACACCGACGTGCGCAAGTATCGGGAGGGCATCCAGGACTGGGTCGAGGCCGGCCTGCCGGTCGAGTCGCTGACCACGGCGTCCTGATCGTTCCGGCCGCTCAGGCGGAGCCCCGGACGACGAGCTCGGTGGGGAGGATCACCGGGTCGGCCGGGCCGTCCTTGAACAGGCCCAGCAGCAGCCGGACCATCGCGGCGGCCTGCTCGATGATCGGGTGCCTGATCGTGGTCAGCGGGGGCTCGGTGTAGCGGGCCGCCTCGATGTCGTCGAACCCGACGACCGCCACGTCGTCCGGCACCCGGCGGCCCGCCTGGCGCAGGGTCTGCAGCGCCCCGATGGCCATGAGGTCGTTGGCGACGAAGACGGCGTCCAGGTCCGGGTCGTCCTGCAGCAGGTGGCGCATGGCGACGGCGCCGGACTCGCGGGTGAAGTCCCCGACGGCGACGATCGAACGCCGGTCGGACTCGCTCAGCGCCTCGCGGTAGCCCTTGAGCCGGTCCTGGCCGCCGATCATGTCCTGTGGCCCGGCGATCGTGGCGATGCGCCGCCGTCCGCTGTCCAGCAGGTGGCGCACCGCCTTCTTCGCACCGCCCACGTTGTCGTTGTCCACGTACGGCAGGAGCACCGGCACGGCCGGCCTGCCGTACGAGACGACGGGGACGCCCATCCGCGCGATGGCGGAGGGCAGCGGGTCGGCGCCGTGCATCGAGATCAGCATGACCCCGTCGACGTGGCCGCTGGCGATGTAGCGCTCGATCCTCGCGTGGCTCTGGGCCGAGCCGCCGAGCATGAGCACGACCTGCTTGTCGGCGGCCTCGAGTTCCAGGCTGGCCGAGCGGATGACCGTGGAGAACATCGGGTCCTCCGAGAAGACCCTGGTCGGCGGCTCCGACACGACCAGCGCGATCGAGTCGGTCCGCTGGGTGACGAGGCTGCGCGCCGCCGAGTTGGGAACGTATCCCAGCTCGTCCACGGCGCGCATCACGGCATCCCTGATCTGCGGTGTCACCGTCATCTGCCCGTTGACGACCCGGGAGACGGTGGCGCGGGACACCCCTGCCCGCGCCGCAACCGCCTCCAGAGTGGGTCGCTTCATTCATTCCCCCATAAGCCCGTTGCGTTTGATGACGTCTCGATACCACAGCGCGCTGTCCTTGGGAACGCGTCGCTGGGTCTCGAAGTCGATGTACACGATGCCGAATCTCTTGTGGTAGCCGTAGGCCCACTCGAAATTGTCCAGGAGCGACCATACGAGATAACCCCTCAGGTCCGCACCGGCGGAGATCGCGGCGTGCGCCGCCCGCAGGTGGCCGTCGAGGTAGCCGATCCGGTCGTCGTCGTGCACTCTGTCCCTGGCGACGTCCCCGTCGACGCCATCGGTGAGGTGGTCGTCGAAGGCCGCGCCGTTCTCCGTGACGAGCAGCCCGACCTCGGGGTAGTCGCGCGACAGCCGTACGAGCAGGGTCTCCAGGCCGGACGGCTCGATGGGCCAGTCCATCGCGGTCGTCGGGCCGGTCGGCGGCTCGAACCGGATGCCCTCCGTGCCGGGGAAGGCGGGGTTGGCCGGCTCGCCGGGCGCGGCCGACACGAAGGACGGGTTGTAGTAGTTGATGCCGAGCAGGTCGATCGGCTGCTGGATGACGGCCAGGTCGCCGTCCCGGATGTGGTCGAGGCCGCCGTGGCGGGCGGCGATCTCCAGCACCTCCTCCGGGTAGCGGCCCCGCAGCGCCGGGTCGAGGAACTGCCGGTTCATCAGCGCGTCCACCCGTGCGGCCTCCTCGTGGCCGTCGTCCGTCTGGACGACCGGCGCGAGGTTGAGGGTGAGCGCGACCTCGGCGGCCCCGGCCGCGCGCAGGGCCCGCGCCGCCAGCCCGTGGCCGAGCAGCAGGTGGTGGGCGGCGCGGAAGGCGGCGGCCGGGTCGCGCCTGCCCGGGGCGTGGACGCCGGAGCAGTAGCCGAGGAAGGCGGCCACCCACGGCTCGTTCAGCGTCGTCCAGGTGCCGACGCGGTCGCCGAGCCGCTCGTGCACGACGGCCGCGAAGTCGGCGAAGCGCGCGGCGGTGTCGCGTACGGCCCAGCCGCCGGCGTCCTCCAGCGCCTGCGGCAGGTCCCAGTGGTACAGCGTCGGGTAGGGCGTGATGCCGTGGGCGAGCAGCTCGTCCACCAGCCGGTCGTAGAAGTCGAGGCCCGCGGCGTTGACCTGCCCCGCTCCGGTCGGCAGGATCCGTGGCCAGGCCACCGAGAACCGGTAGGCCGCCAGGCCGAGGCCGTCCATGAGCCGCACGTCCTCGGCGTAGCGGTGGTAGTGGTCGCAGGCGACGTCGCCGGTGTGGCCGTCGGCCACGTTGCCCGGGACCTTGGAGAACGTGTCCCAGATCGAGGCGCCCCTGCCGTCCTCGGCGGCGGCGCCCTCGATCTGGTAGGCCGCCGTGGCGGCGCCCCAGACGAAGCCGTCAGGGAAGACCATCTTCGACGATCCGGTCCCCCGAGAAGCCATGGTCGTCGCCGTCATCCCTTGACCGCCCCCTGCATGATGCCTCCGATGATCTGTTTGCCGAGCAGGACGAAGATGAGCACCAGCGGCAGGGTCGCCACCGCCGTGCCCGTGAGACCGAGCGTGAAGTCCCGCACGTAGCCGCTGGCGAGCTGCGACAGCGCGACCTGCACAGTGGGATTGTCCGGGGTGAGGACCACCAATGGCCAGAAGTAGTCGTTCCACGCCGTCATGAACGTGAGCATGCCGAGCACCGCCGCCGCCGGTCTGGCGGCCGGGATCACGACGTGCCAGAACAGCCGGGCCGTGCTGCACCCGTCGATCCGGCCCGCCTCCAGCAGCTCGGTCGGCAGCGCGCGGCTCAGGTACTGCGTCATGAAGAACACGCCGAACGCGTTGACCAGCGCCGGGACGATCACGGCGTACATCGTGCCGGTCCACTCCAGCTTGATCATCAGCATGTAGAGCGGGATGATGCCGAGCTGCGTCGGGACCATCATCGTCACGACGGTCATCAGCAGGAGCACGTTGCGCCCGCGGAAGCGCAGCTTGGCGAACGCGAAGCCGGCCAGGGTGGAGAGGAACATCACCGACACGGTGATCGTCCCGGCGACGACGAACGAGTTGAGCAGCGCCAGCGCGAACGGCGCGGTGTCGAAGACCCGCTGCACGTTGGCGAAGAAGTTGCCGCCGGGCAGCAGCGGCGGCGGCACCTCGGCCAGCGCCGCGTTGTCGTGCGAGGCGACGATCACGCTCCAGTAGACCGGGAACGCCGAGAAGAACGCCACCGCCACGAGGGTGAGATAGGTGAGCGGATGCCCGCGCAGCGCCTTGACCGACCGGGCTCTAGACATCGAGTCCTCCACGCATACGCCGTACGACGAGGTAGTTGAACGCCACGACCACGACCACGAGCAGGAACATCATCCACGCCGCCGCCGAGGCGTAGCCGAACTCGAAGCTGCGGAAGCCCTTCTCGTACAGGTAGAGGGCCAGGGTCTGGAACTGGCGGTCGGTGCCGCCCGTGGCCGCCGCGCCGTTGCTGACCTGCGCGCCGAACAGCAGCGGCTCGGCGATGATCTGCATCGATCCGATCGTGGTGACGATGACCGTGAAGATGACGGTCGGCCGGATCATCGGGAGCGTGATGCCCCACAGCTGCTTCAGGCTGGACGCGCCGTCGAGGGTCGCCGCCTCGTAGATCTCCCTGGGCACGGCCTGCATGGCGGCGAGGTAGATGAGCGCGTTGTAGCCGGTCCACCGCCACATGATCATGACGGCGATGGCGACGTGCGAGGTGGCCACGCCCGCCTGCCAGTTGATCCGACCGAATCCGAGCCAGTCGAGCACCATGTTGATCAGCCCGAAGTCGCGCCCGAAGAGCTGGCTGAAGATGACGACCACGGCCACGACGCTGGTCACGTTGGGCAGCAGGAGCGTGATGCGGAACAGCGTCTGCGCCCGCAGCGGCCGGTTCAGCAGGTGTGCCAGCACGAGCGCGAGCAGCAGCTGGGGCACCGCGGACAGGACGCCGATCGACAGCGTGTTGAACGCCGCGTTCCAGAAGTAGCCGTCGGCGAACAGGGCCTTGTAGTTGTCCAGGCCGATGAACGGGTTGTCGCTGCTCAGCAGGTTCCAGTCGTGCAGCGACACCCACGCCGTGTAGATGAGGGGGAAGACGCCGAAGGCCGCGAAGAGCAGGAAGAACGGCGCGACGTACGCGTACGGCGAGGCCTGCCGGTCCAGCCGGTGGAGGCGGGAGCGCCAGCCCGACGCCGCTCGCGGGTGTGCGGGGGTGCCCGTGCCCGAAGGGCCGCCAGGGGACGACTGTGCGGCCGGAGGGCCGCCGGGGGAGGGCGTCGCGGTCCGCAGGGACCCGCCCGGGGGTGATGCCATGGGAGATCCTCCTTCGGGCAGGGCCCCCGGAGCGGATCGCCCGGGAGCCCTGCCTGCGACGGACTACTTGATGCCTTCCACGTCCTTGAGGACCTGGGCCCACGCCTCGTCGGGCGACTGCTTGCCCTGCTCGACCCGGCCGATGCCGTTGCCGACCGCCGTGCGCACGTCGCCCTCGCGGGGGCCGAGGTGCTGCGGCTTGAGGTTCTTCGCGGCGTCGGAGTAGATCTTGCCGACGGGGGCGTCGTTGAAGAAGTCCTTCGTGAAGTTCTGGATGTCCGGCTGGTCGTACAGCGAGGGGATCGACGGGAAGTTGCCGATCGCCTTGAACACCGCGGCCTGGTTCTGCGCCGAGGTCAGGAACTCGATCAGCTCGGCGGCCTCCTTGGGATGCTTGCTCTGCTTGGGCACCGTGAGGTGGGAGCCGCCGGAGTTGCCCGCGCCGCCGGGGACGGTGGCGATGTCCCACTTGCCGGCCGCGTTCTTGGCCTGGTCCTGGATGTACGCCGTCATCCAGGCGGGGCAGATCACGGTCGCGAACGAGCCCTTGGCGAAACCGGTGTTCCATTCCGGCGTGAAGGCGCCGATCTTGGCGGACAGGCCGGCGTCGATCATCTGGACCGACAGGTCCCACGCCTTCTTCACGTCGGGGTTGGTGGCGACGACGATGTTGTTCTGCGCGTCGTACACGCCGACCGGGGCCTGGGCGATGATGGCCCGGAAGATCTCGCCGGGGCTGTCGAAGAACTTGGCGTCCTTGGGCGCCTTGGCGGCGAACTTCCTGCCGGTCTCGATGTACTGCTCCCAGGTGGGCCACAGGGCCGACACCTCGTCGCGCTTGCTCGGCAGGCCGGCCTTCTCGAACAGGTCGGTGCGGTAGCACATGGCCAGGCCGCCGACGTCGGTGCCGAGGCCGATGAGGGCGCCGTCGGGGGCGACGCCCTGCTGCCACTTCCAGTCGAGGTACTCGCCCTGGCGCTTGTCGAGGCCGTACTGCTTCAGGTCGTGGAACTTGTCCGGCTGCGAGGTGAACTGGCTGATGTAGCCGACCTCGATCGCCTCGACGTCCGCGGCGCCCGCTCCGGTGGCGAGGTGCGCGGCGAGGTTGGTGTGGTGGTCGGCGTACGCCGCCTGGCGCTCCTCGATCTCGACGTTCGGGTGCGTCTTCTTGAACTCCTCGTAGAGCGGTTTGAAGCCGAAGTCGCCGAAGAGCCCGACGCTGAGCTTGATCTTCTCCGTGGACTGGCCGCCGCCGGTCGTGGCGTCGGACCCGCCCCCGCCGCACGCCGTGAGCGTGAGCAGGGAGGCGGCGAGCATGGGGGCGACGAACCGGACGACCCGGCGGCCCGCGTGGGGAGTGCCCATGAACCCTCCTTGGGTTCCGCATATGAAATGGATCATGAAGAGAGCGCTCTCGCACAAGAGTGGGAGTCGTCCGTGGGGCCGTCAAGGGTCTGATCAGTAACGATTCCCGTTATCTCCGAACGACGTAAGCGCTGGTGAGAGCGCTCCCACGGCTATCGACGCAGCGTGGGAGCGTCGTGCCGACCGGTGAGGGGGAACCGGGAAAAACCCGTCCGGCGGGCGGAGGTATCGGCTCACGCCGGCCAGAGAGCGCTCTCGCTCGTCCCGGGCGGAGCTCAGCCGGCCGGGCGGCTCAGGCCTTCCCGGTACCGCTGCGGGCTCACGCCGCGCTCACGCTTGAAGGCCGAGCTGAGTGCGAACGCGGTGCCGTAGCCGACCCGCCGGGCCACGGCCTCCAGCGTCGCGTCCGTCTCGCGCAGCAGGTCGGCCGCCTGCGCCAGCCGCAGCCCGGTCAGGTAGGCCATCGGCGGCTCGCCGACCAGTTTCGCGAACCGCTGTGCCAGCGCGGCGCGGGAGACTCCCGTCCGGCCCGCCAGCTCGGCGACCGTCCACGGATGGGCCGGGTCGGCGTGCAGCATCCGCAGCGCCGGCCCGACCACCGGATCGCCGTGGGCCCGATACCAGCCCGGGGCCTGCGCGTCCGGGCGGGAGAACCACGTCCGCAGCACGGCGATCAGCAGCAGGTCCAGCAGGCGGTCGAGCACCACCTCCTGGCCCGGTTCGTCCTTGACGATCTCCCGGCCGAGCAGCGTGACGAGGGAGCCGTCCCAGGAGTCGCCGCGCAGCACCAGCAGCGTGGGCAGCGCCGCCAGCAGCCGCTGGGTGACCGCGCCGCGCATCTGGTAGGTGCCGATGAGCATCACGGCCGATCCGTCCGGGTCGTTGCCCCAGTTGCGGACGCCCAGGTCCATCTCCGCCGACAGGGCGCGGCCGTCCGGCGTGGTGCAGACCTGCCCGGGGTGGATCACGACCTGCGGCGCGGTCGCCGGGTCGTCGGCGACCGTGTAGTGAGCGGGACCGCGCACGACCGCCACGTCGCCGGGCCCCACCCGTACGGCCCGGTCCTCGTCCGGGGTGATCCACGCCTCGTCGCGCACCATCGCCACCAGGCACAGCGGCGCCTCGTCCTGGATCAGGACCGACCAGGGCGGGCTCAGGGTCGCCCGCAGCAGGAAGGCCCCCCGCGCCCGGGGCCCGTCCAGAAGGTCGGCCAGCGCGTCCATGCCCAGATCGTAGACGGCCGGATATGCGGTCGAGCGTCTCGGCGATGTCGCCCGGAGCGGTCCGCCGGTTGACTTATCGCCATGACGACGACAGCGGACATTCTGGTCACCACCGCCGGCATCGGCGCCCGGGCCGCGGCGGAGGCGTCATGACATGTCTTCTGGCCGCTGTCGCGGCGGCCCTGTCCATGCTCATGACCGCCGGGATGGCGGGCACCTTCTTCGGGTTCTCCGTCGGGGTCATGCCGGGACTGAACGCGGCGTCGGCCTCCTCGGCGATCGATGCGATGAACGCCCTCAACGTGAAGATCCAGAACCCGGTGTTCCTGGCGGCGTTCGTCCTCGCCCCGGTCGCCGCCGCCGGGGCGGGGGGCCTGTTGCTGGCCACCCCTCGTTCCGGCGCGGCCTGGCCGTTCTTCGCGGCGGCCGCGGTGTACGTCGTCGGCGTGATCCTGATCACGGCCGCGGTGAACGTGCCGATGAACGACGCCCTGGCCGCCGCGGCGGCCCACGGCGACCCGGCCGGGGCCGCCGCCCGGATCTGGTCGGACTACTCGGGCCGGTGGACCACGTGGAACTCCTGGCGGGCCGTGGCCGGCGCGGTGAGCCTGCTGCTGATGGGCTACGGCGTCTACCGGTGGGGCCGCGGCTCCTGATCCGCACCCCCCGCCTGCCCGGCGCTGCTGCGCACGGCCGATCCGATGCTCCTCATGAAGGACGAGGAGTTCCAGGTCAGGGTGGGCCTGTTCGATCTGCTGCCCGCGCCCGACCGCCGAAGGATCATCGAGGTGCGGCGGGAGTGCGTGGAGCACTCGCTGGCGGCGCAGGAGGAGCTGGCCGCGGCCGCGGGACACGAGCCGTGGGGCCTGCGCGTCCTCCGATTCAACATCGAGCGCCACCGGCTGGAACTCGCCTGGCTGGATGAACTGGAGGCGGCGCTTCCGGAACCCGCGTCGCGGGAGTCCTTATGACAGGCGCCGAGGCCTGCAGGCCCACCCGCCTCATGTCCCTCGGGCTCGTCGCGGGCCCGATCCTGTCGATGGTCGACTCGTCGGTGGTCAACCTCGCGGTGCAAGACCTGACACGCGAACTCAACCGGCCCCTAGAGGTTGTGCAGTGGGCCGTGAGCGGCTACCTGCTCGCCCTGGCGGTCGGCCTGGCCCTCACGTCCTTCCTGGCCAGGAGGTTCGGGCTGGTTCCGACGTACATCGGCAGCCTGGCCCTGTTCACGCTCGCGTCCGCCGCGTGCGCGCTGAGCCCCGACGCCGGCGCGCTGATCTGCTGCAGAGCCCTGCAGGGCCTGGGCGGCGCGCCGCTCGTGCCGCTGGCGATCGGCCTGCTCATCGGGGAGGGCGGAGCCGCGACGGGCTCGGGTGGCAGGGTGCCGCTCGCCGCGGGTCTCGCGTTCTTCGCGGCGCCCGCGCTCGGCGTCTCCCTGGGCGGCCTGCTGATCGGCGCGTACGGCTGGCGCTCGATCTTCCTGATCAACCTGCCGATCGGGCTGCTCGCCCTGCCCGGCGCGTTCGCGGCGTACCGGGCCGGTCTGGGCGTCCGGGGCGACCGCGCCGTGCGCCCGGACCTGCCGGGGCTGATGCTGCTGGCGACCGGGCTCGGGCTGGCGACCTACGGCGTCGAACGGGTGGCGGCGCACGGTTGGGCGACCCCGTCGTGGCCCATCGGCCTGGCGCTCCTGGCCGCCTACGTGCTGTGGGCCCGCCGCCGGCCGCAGGCCGCCCTGGCGCTCGACCTGGTGCGGGACAGCGCGCGGGCGATGACCCTCGCCCTGTGCGGACGCGGCCTGGCCATCGGGTTCACGAGCCAGCCGCTGGTGATCGCGCTGCTGGGCGGCCTGGCGCCGGAACGCGTCCCGGACGCCAACACGCTGTTCAGCGTGGCGCAGCGGCTCGCGGGATCGTTCGGGATCGCGCTGCTCGTCACGTTCTTCACCACTCGCGGCGCGGCGACGGGCTCGCCGCTCACGGGCTTCCGCGAGACCGCCCTGGTCCTGGCCGCGGCCGCACTGCTCGGAACGCTGGGCGCGACGGGGCTCCGCCTGGCGTCGGCGACGGGACGCAGGGCGGGACCGGACTCCGCCTGACACCGGGGAGGGGGCGCCGAGGCACGGGTCGGGGCTCCCTCCGGGAGCAGATTGGAGAGCGCTCTCTCTTCACTGCTCACACCGCACGGTACTCGCTGAGAACGCTCTCTCGGATTTCACAGATCCTCTTGACGCGAGTGAGATTCAGAGGGGAAAGTGTCGCTCAAGCGGTCCGCGATCGCGGTGCGCGGGCCCTCACGACCCTCTCCGGACACCGCCGTCCGGCCTTCAGGCGTCCACCGTCTTCGCTCCGTGAGGCCGCCCGCACCCCCCAATCCCCCCCGCCGCGACGACCGGACCGAGGAGAGAGGTACTCATGCGTGTGCTCCACTCCCCATGGCGGCGCTCGGTGCTGGCGCTGCTCGCCGTGGCCGCCGCGGTCATGGCCCTCGCCGTACGCCCCGCCGACGCGTCGGTGCCCGGGACGCCGTCCGGCTGGTCGCTCGTCTGGTCGGACGACTTCGACGGCACGGCCGGAACGCTTCCGTCGTCCACCAACTGGATCATCGACACCGGCCACTCGTACCCCGGAGGCCCGGGCAACTGGGGCACCGGCGAGATCCAGAACTACACGTCCAGCACCTCCAACCTGAGCCTGGACGGCAGCGGCAACCTGCGCATCACCCCGATCGGCAGCGGCCAGAACTGGACCTCCGCGCGGATCGAGACCCGCCGCGCCGACTTCAAGCCGGCCGACGGCCGCGTCCTGCGCATCGAGGGCCGCATCCAGATGCCGAACGTCACGGGCGACGCCGCCCTCGGATACTGGCCGGCCTTCTGGGCGCTCGGCGCGCCCTACCGGGGCAACTACCAGAACTGGCCCTCCATCGGCGAGCTCGACCTGATGGAGAACGTGAACGGGCTCAACACGGTCTGGGGCACCCTGCACTGCGGGGTGAACCCCGGCGGGCCGTGCAACGAGACCAACGGCCTGGGCAGCAGCCGGGCCTGCCCCGGCTCGACCTGCCAGTCGGCCTTCCACACCTACCGGTTCGAGTGGGACCGCAGCGTCAGCCCCAACCAGCTCCGGTGGTACGTGGACGGCCAGCAGTTCCACAGCATCAGCCAGAGCCAGCTCGACGCCACGACGTGGTCGAACATGACCTCCCACGCCGGATACTTCATCCTGCTCAACGTCGCCATCGGCGGCGGCTTCCCCAACGGCGTGGCCGGGTTCTCCACGCCCACCTCCGCCACCGTGTCCGGGCGGCCGATGGTGGTCGACTACGTGGCCGTGTGGCAGAGCGGCGCGACCAGCAGCCCGTCGCCGAGTTCGCCCCCGCCGGGCGGCGTGGACGCCCGCTCCACCATCCAGGCGGAGAACTACCAGGCGCAGAGCGGCACGCAGGTGGAGACGACCCAGGACAGCGGCGGCGGCCAGAACGTCGGCTACATCTCCAACGGCGACTGGCTGCGCTTCGACGGCGTCAACTTCGGCTCGACGGCGGCGCGGCAGTTCAAGGCCAGGGTCGCCTCCGGCGCGGCGGCCGGCGTGAGCGGCCTCGTGCAGGTCAGGCTCGACAGCCCGACGGCGACCCCGATCGGCGACTTCGCCGTCGGCAACACCGGCGGCTGGCAGAGCTGGACGACCGTCCCGGCCAACATCACGCCGACGACCGGCACCCACACCGTCTACATCACCTTCAGCAGCGGTCAGCCGGCCGACTTCGTCAACCTCAACTGGTTCACGTTCGCCACGTCCTGATCGTCACGCCATGGGCGGGGGCCGCTGCGGGTCCCCGCCCATGGGCGGCGCTCGGCGTCACCCTGTGGGCGAGACGGTCTCCGGCGACGGCGATCCGCCGGGCGTGACGGACTCACCGGGTGTGGCGGGCGCGGACGGGGTCTGCGGGGTCTGCGGCGGGGGTGCGCCGCCGCCGTGCCCCGGCAGCGTCGGGCGGCTGGCGTCCGCGACGATGATCGCCCTCGGGCTGCCGCCGGTCGTGCCCACGACCCAGACCTGGTCGCCCTGCTGGATCCCCTGCAGGCCCTTGTAGTCCGCGACGATCCTGGTCGACTCGTCGACCGTGTAGGTGCGGCCGTCCACCGACAGGGAGCCGCTCTGCACCGAGTCCACCGCACCCGTCTGGCTGGTGAAGGTCTGGTAGTCGCGGGACGTGCGCGGCAGCTGGGGCTGTCCGAGCTGGAGCAGGCCGAGCTCGTTCATGCCGAACTGCTCCGGACCGGGCCGGAGCTGTCCCCCCTGGGCGTACCGCGGCTGGTCGTGGCCCGGCGCGCCCGCCGCGGCGAGGCCGGCGCCGGTGGCGAGGGTGAGCGCCGCGGCGATTCCGAGGAGAAGCCGGGGCCGCTTGCCGTGAGGTTTGGGCGGCTTGCTGGACATGGTCATCGGTGTGCTCCCTCCACTCGGCGCTGGGGCACGACATGACACGGTGCGACATGACACGGTGCGACATGACACGGTGCGGCCTGACGTGGCCGGCGCGGCTGGGATGTGCGCGAATGACGTGAGCGGACGTGACCGTTGCAGGTCATGGAACGTCCGCGGGAACGACGCGCCGGGCCTACGCGGCCGCGCATGGAGCGCGCGACGCGAACCCGTCGCGGAGGGCCGCGGCCAGTGGCGCTCCTGGCCGGGCCGTCCGGTCGATCTGGCCGGTCGATCTGTTCGGTCGATCTGTTCAGTCAGCCGCCGGTCCGCGCCGGTCGGCCCGCCTTCGGATCCCCTGGCCGCCCTACCCCATCGACTACGGCGTTCACCGCCCGCTCGGTAAAGCCATCGTCCAGAGGCACTTGCCGGAATACCACCCGTAGCCACACCGCGCCGGCGAGCAAATCCATGATCGTCATCGGGTCGGCGGAATCACCGATCTCGCCGCGCTCACGCGCCCGTTCGAAGATCGGCCGTTCCCGGGCGAACCGGTCGGCGAAGAAGCCCCTGGCCGCCTCCGCGAGCTCGGGGCTGTTGGCGGCGGCTCCGAGCGCCGCGACGGCGATGTCCGCCGCCGGGGGAGTGGTGAGCAGCCGGGCCAGGCCGTCCAGCAGCGCGTGCAGGTCGCCCCGCAGACTCCCGGTGTCGGGCACGTCGAAGTCGAGCGCCCGCGCCTCGACCAGCGCCGTGCCGAGCAGGGCGGCCTTCGACGGCCACCACCGGTAGATCGTCGTCTTGTTGACCCCCGACCGTTCGGCCACGCCCTCGATGGTCAAGCCCTCGTAGCCCTTCTCCGCCAGCAGGCGCAGTGCGGCGTTCAGGATGTCGTCCTTCTTGCGTGGGGCCATGGCGGGAGCCTACTGCAACGCACCGTTGTGTTTTAATGGCGTTCGCAACGCAACGTTGCGTTGCTATTTGTGGAGGTGCGTCATGAGCATGCCGGTGGTCTTCGTCCACGGCACCCGGTTGAGCGGCACGATGTGGTCCCCGGTCCGGGCGCTGCTGCGGGCCCCGTCCGCCGCCCCCGACCTGCCCGGCCACGGCCGCCGCCGCGGCCTGCCGTACGGCACGGAGGCGGCCTGCGACGTCGTCGCGGAGGCGATCGCGGACCTGGGTGGACGGGCCCTCGTCGTGGGGCTGTCCCTCGGCGGCTACGTGGGCATCGCCGCCGCCGCGCGGCATCCCGACCTCGTCGCAGGCCTGGTCGCGATGGGCTGCACGGTGCGGCCGGACCGGCCCAGGATGCACGCCTACCGGCTCGCCGGGCGTCTGGCCGCCCGAAACCCCGCGCTGGCCGACCGGGTGAGCCGCTTCGCGCTGCGCCGGATGCTGCCCGGGGCCGCCGGAGACGCCATGATCGAGGGCGGGCTGAGCAGCGAGGTCGTGGCGTCCGTCGTCGCGGCGGTCACGGCGGAGGACCCCCTCGCATCGCTGGCGGCCTACCCCGGCCGGGTCTGGCTGCTGAACGGCACCCGTGATCCCTTCCGGGCCGACGAGCAGGCGTTCCTGCGGGCCTGCGCCGACGGCAGCCTCACCCACGTGCCGGGCCGGGGCCATCTGACCGTGCTCGCCGATCCCGCACGGCTGGCCCGCTTCATCGACGAGGCGGCCCGGGACCTGTCCTCCTGCGCGGCCTGATCAGCCCCGCGCCGTACGCCCGGCCCCGCTCAGCGCGGCGACGAGGGCGAGCGCCAGGTAGACCAGCCCTGAGGCGTACCTGAGCGTGCTCGCGCGCAGGCGGCGGCCGAGCGACCCGGCGGTGAGCGCGTACGCGAGGTCCGAGGCCAGCCCGATGACGGCGAGGACCAGCCCGAGAAGGAGGACCTGCCCCGGCACGTCGCCGAAGGGATCCACGAACTGCGGCAGGAACGCCAGGAAGAACAGCACGGTCTTGGGGTTCAGCACGTTGACCACGACGCCTTCGAGGAAGACCCGGCGCAGCGGCTGCGGCCGCGGCTCGTCGCCGTCGGAGCCCCGGCCGGTCAGGGCACGGACGCCGAGATAGGCGAGGTAGGCGACGCCGGCCCACTTCACCGCCGCGAACAGCTCCGCGGACCGCGCGAGCAGATAGGACAGGCCCGCCGCCGCCGCGGCGATGTGGAGCAGTGTGCCCGTCTCCACACCGAGGGCCGAGGCGATCCCGGCGCGGCGGCCCTGGGCCACGCCCCGGGCGGCGATGTAGAGATGGTTGGGGCCCGGCACGGCCACCACCGCCGCCGAGGCGGCCGCGTACACCAGCAACGTCGAGGCATCGATCACGCTTGCCGAGGCTAGAAGCGTCCCGGCCCGCACACCCGGGCCAATCGGTGCCCGTGTCCGTGGACCAATGCGGCTCAGAGCGCCTCGGGGCCCTTGGCGAGGTCCCGTACGATCTGGATCAGCTCGGCCGGGTCGAACGGCTTGGTGAGGTAGGCGTCGACGCCGATGTCGTACCCCCGCCTGCGGTCGTCCTCCTGGGCCCGGGCGGTGATGAGCATGACCTTGATGTGCCGGGTGCTCGGGTCCTCCCGCAGCCGCGTGGCCGTCTCCCATCCGTCCAGACGCGGCATCATCACGTCGAGCGTGATCACATCGGGATCCACGTCATGGACGCGGTCCAAACAGTCCTGCCCGTCGTACGCGGTCTCGACCTCGAACCCCTCCAGGGTCAGGTTGACCGCTATGAGCTGCCGGATGACCTCGTCGTCATCCACGACCAGCACGCGTCCCAGAAGCTCGCCCACGGCGGCAAAGTTAGCCAATGAGACGGGGTGGGCGCGCGGTTTTCGCTGATCCACACGCCCGCGTCCTCCGGCGGCCGTAATGGTGTCACGAACGGCCTTCAAGTGCTGGTAGCCTTATCAGCGGTTGAGCCCCCTTAGCTCAGGGGATAGAGCACCGGCCTCCGGAGCCGGGTGCGCAGGTTCGAATCCTGCAGGGGGCACCATGTGATGTCGCAAGACATCGGAAACCCTCGAATCTACGGGTTCGGGGGTTTCTTTGTGTACTGGGGTTGGTAGTCGCGGGTGGGATCGGTGATCAGCTCGCGGATCAGCTCTCCGGTGGTGGCGTTGACCACGCGGACGTGGAGATCGTTGACGAGCGTGGCGGAAGGTTGTCGCGCACGATCGGGCCGGTGACGCGGGAGTGGGCGGTGACGTGCGGGGCGTAGCGGGAGGTGGTCGCTGACCGGCTCCGCCAGTCGTCTCTCGAGGGAGGCCCAGCCGTCATCGGAGACCTCCTCCGCGATCCGGACGCCTTGCTGGACTGGTTGCCGGGATGGGCGAACGCCCACGTCCGGCAGCTCACTTTCGCGCTCTCGGTCGCCGCGATCACCCTCGAACTGCTCCACGTCCTGGTCGTACGGCTCCGCCGCCGCGCCGCGACGAACGGGGCACGAGGTGTGTAGATCTTCGCCCCGCCCACGGCGGACATGGTCGCGGCCTTGTGCGAGTAACTGGTGGATGAGGGAACACCTGTGGCGGGTCCGCCTGGCCAGACGGCCGGACCGCCGCTCGGGACGAGCGGGCTCATTTGCAGGTGGACGGTGACCGGCGCTGCATCCCGGGCGGCGCCGTCGGCATACACGCCGTCGATCTGCAGGCCGGACAGGTGAGGGAAGAGGACCGCGAGCAACTCCGAGATCGTCACCCAGCATGATCAGCAGCACTGGCAGCTGAGCGCGGGAAGATCACGAAATTAGTGCCAGAGCCAGGCTTCAACCGGAACCGACATCCGACGAGGTTGGCTGTGGACGAAAGGCCCTGCCGTCCCAGCGGAGCAGGAACGCTTGGGGATCACGGTCGCCGCCGCCGTGTCGCACACGACGGGTGATGGATGCTACAGCTCGCGGGAGTCGATCGAGGGTATCCGCGGTGACGAGATCAAGCCCGGAGACCGCATCGTCGTCCCCATCTTGCACGAGGGCAGCAACGCCTTCGGACGGAATCCCGACCGTCGGCAGGGTGGGCCGCGGGCGGTGCGTATGACCGTCCGCGGCCCGGTAGGACCTCACATCAGCTGCGCAGGCTCCACTGCTGGTTCGCGCCGCCGTTGCACGACCACAGAATGATCTTCGTACCGTTGGCGGTGCCGGCGCCGTTGGCGTCCAGGCACAACCCGGACTGCACACCGGTGATGGTGCCGTTGGAGTTCAGGTTCCACTGCTGGTTGGTTTGTCCGTTGCAGTCCCAGATCACCACCTGCGTGCCGTTCGAGGTGCCCTGGCCGTAGGCGTCCAGGCACTTGCTGCCGAACACCTGCAGCTGCTTGCTGGACGTGTACGTCCACCGCTGGTTGGTCTGTCCGTTGCAGTCCCACAGCTGCGCCTGAGCGCCGTTGGTCGCAGTGCCGCCGCTGACGTCCACGCATCGACCCGACTGGCCGCCCACGATCGAGCCGCTCTGCTGGCCGCTCCCGCCGTTGCCTTGCCTGACGAGCGATTTCGACTCAGCCGATCGGTTCCCTTGGGCGTCCACCACGTAGAGCCGATACTCACCGGTCGACGTCGGAACGGCGATGGAGGTCGCGGTTCCGCTTGCCCTGGTCATCGTGTTGCCGGCGGTGAAGGAGGTCGTACCCGAGGGAGCCAGCCAGACCGTCTTGCTCGCGTCGCCCGTGCTCCGGATGGGAATCGATGTCACACCGGCGCCGACGAACGTGCTGGCGGGCAGGACGTAGTCCGGCAGAGAAAGATTGCTCTGGGGGATGATGTTCCTGTACGTGTCCTCGAGTCCGGAGTTCACGGCGATGCCATACGCCTGCGACGGCCAGACGTAGTCGGACGATACGAGGATGTCCTGGATCGTGCTGTTCGGCAGGTTCTTGT
This sequence comes from Microbispora catharanthi, assembly GCF_006334915.2. Classification (GTDB taxonomy): domain Bacteria; phylum Actinomycetota; class Actinomycetes; order Streptosporangiales; family Streptosporangiaceae; genus Microbispora; species Microbispora catharanthi. Next base: position 75,573 of record NZ_VDMA02000019.1, on the reverse strand, counting down.
TGGAGACTTTGTTGATAGGGCCGTATGTCTGCGTGATGCTCAGATCATGCTTACGCCCGAAGTCGTCGGAGTTGATGAGCCACGTGACATTCTTGTCCACGCTCAGGACGTTGTCGCGGAAGGTTATGTACGCAGAGCCTTCGTCCGGGTGGAGTCCGTACTTGTGACCGGCCGGGACGCCCTGCAGGTAGTTGTTGCTGATCGTGGTTCCCGGCTGGCTGCCCAGCGTGTAGATGGGAGCCGTATCGCCCAGGCGCTGCACCGTGTCGATGATGTGGTTGTAGCTGATGTTGTTGTTCTTCGCCGTGGTGGTCGGCCGGTTGGGCTGGATCGAGCCTGACGATCCGTCGAAGTTCCACCACCCCCAGCCGAGCGTTATGCCGGACCACGGGGCTTTCTCGATCCGATTGTGCTGGATGGTCAAGCCGTCGGCGAAGTACGCCGAGATGGGGCTGTGCCCGTTGAACAGAACAGCACTGTCGTAGATGTAGTTGTTCTTTATCTCGATGTTCTTGGGCGCTCCTTCGGCCTGAGCCGGATACTTCTCGTGATTCGTCGCGGTGTAGTCCCCGATGTAGACATGCTGGGGATGGCCCACAGAGATGGCGGATCCGGCGATGTCGTTGGTGTAGTTCCCGATCAACTGCGTGTTCACCACGTCGTTGGCCAAGGTGATTCCGTCGACGCCGGTGTGCTGGATCCGGTTGTTCTGCAGGACGAGCCCGTCGGCGTTCTCGATCTGAATCATGCCGGGCGCCAGGTCGACATTGCGGTAGTAATAGACGTGGAAGTTCTGCTTGGCATAGGCGAGTGCGCCGAGGTTGCCCTGCTGGGCCTGCTTGAGCACCGAGCCGGCCACGTTGAACAGGTTCCAGTCGGAGTGCTGGACCGTGAGGCCGGAGAATGTGATGTTCCGGGCGCGGTTGCTCGTGGACGTGCCGGCGACCCTGAGAAGGGTGGACACATTGTTCGGTGCCCAGACCGCCGCGGTCGTCATGTCTTCCGAGCTCGCCTTGTAGTAGTACAAGGTCTTGCTCGTCTTGTCGAAGTAGAACTCGCCCGGCGTGTCCAGGAACTCGTAGGCGTTCATGACCTTGTGGGTGCCGCCGACCTGGGCGTTCCCGTTGAAGGCGCCCTGGGCGATGGCCGCTCCCGGCTGCTGGAACAGAGCTATACGGTTCGTGCCGTCAGAGGTGACCTGCCGGACTCCCACGATGGCCGTGGTCCAGGTCGTCGACGTCTCTATTTCGATGTCGTCCTGATTGGCGGCGATAGCGGGAAAGTCGCCCAGACTGTACTTCGCCCCCGCGCACTGCGAACCCGATTCCCACGCCCAGGACGCCTGTCCTGCCGTGATGGTGTAGGTTCCGTAGCACCCCTGCGAGCCTATTGTCTTCGAAGCCATGTACGCTCGCTTGTCGTTGACATAGAGCGCACGGAGCTTGTTGCTGCGACTCAGCGGGGCTTTCCAGATGTTACCGCTGTGCTGCGTCCATCCGGTTACCTGAACGCCTCCGCTGAGGATCGGCGTCTCGTTCTGGTACGCGGCGTATATGACCCGGTAACCATTCGTGCCGGAGTCGGCCGGCGTGAAGTCGATTGTGCTGCTGACTGGATAGTTCCCCCCGCGGAGGTACACGTAGATGTCGCCTGTCATGTTGGCGTTCACCGTGCGAACGGCGTCCCTCGCGCGCTGCAGGGTTCTGAACGGTGACGTGATCGTTCCAGGGTCGGCGTCATTGCCGTCGGGGGCGACGTAGTAGGTTGCCTGGGCCGCTGCCGAGGCCGGCGTACTGCCTGCGAAGGTCGGCAGCAACACAGCGGCGACGAACACCGCGAGCGCTGCTAACGCCTTCTCAGTGGTGGACAGGGCTGACTTCACGCTCTGTTCCTTTCGCTGGTTCCGAGCAGATTTTCGCCGCGAGATCACCCCGCCTTGGCAGAACTCATCGGGATGTGCCGTTGCGCGGGCGGGGCGCCTCTGTCTTGCAGTTGCGGACGTCGATCGCAGGGCCGTGCACCTTGCGGGCCGAGGGGCCGGATAGCGGGGTAGTGCGACGGAACGCGGCCGGGTCCCCGGTGTCACACGGTGACGATCTGCCATTCCTGGTTGGTGCCGCCGTTCTCGGGCCATTGGATGATCCGGGCGCCGTCGGCTGTGGAGCCGCCTTCGACGTCCGCGCACAGGCCGTTGCCGACGTTGACGAGCCGGTAGTAGCCGCTCGTGGCCGCGGGGACGAGTTTCCACCGCTGGTTCGTGCCGTTGGCGTCGGTCATCTGGACGAGAGCGGCGCCCTGGTTGGCGTTCGGGCTGCTGAGGGCCTTGCCGCTGCCGACACTGGTCAGCCGGAACGAGCCGTCGGAGTTCTGCGTCATCCGCCACTGCTGGTTGGCGCCGCCGGTCCATGGCCACTGGACGACGGCGGCGCCGTCGGCGGTGGAGCCGCCGTAGACGTCCAGCACCTTGCCGCTGTTGCGGTTGACCAGGCGGACGACGCCGCTGGACGGGCCGCCGGCGCCCAGCTCGACGGTGATCTGGGTCGTCGTGTCCGCGGTCAGTGACACCTGCCGGGCATGGCTGCCCAACGGCGAGGTGGCGACGCCTGCGCTGGTGGTCACGGAGGTGATCCCGCGCCGGCAGATGAGCGTCACGGTCTGGGCGACGTCGGAGACGACGGTGACGGTGACGGTCCGGGCGCTGATGTCCCAGGTGAGCGACTCGATCCGGATGCGGTTGCGGCCGCGCACGCCGGTGATCGTGCCCTTGGCGAACTGGTCGGGCAGCGCGGGCAGCAACTCCAGGACGCCGGGCCTGGTGTAGATCAACGCCTCGGCGAGAATCGCGGGCAGCGAGTTGGCGGCGTCGGCGTTGTAGATCGACAGGTTCGGGTTGTGCGAGGTCATCAACGACCGGAAGATCATGTTGTTGCCGAGGATCTTCCGCAGGTTGCCGTACACGCCGGCGCCGTCCTTGAGCCGGGCTCGGGCGAGGCTGCGGTGGATCGCCCCGTGGGCCTCCCCGCCCTCGTCCCCCCGCAGATCCAGGGCGCGGCTCGCGTAGCGGATCAGGTCGGGCTTGTCCTCGGGGTTGATCTCGTGCAGCGGCCAGACCGGGTACATGTGCTGGACGTGACGGTGGTTGTACCGGTCGGTCAGGCTGGGCCACGACCATTCCGCGAGCGCCCCGTCGCCGTTGATCCGATAGTCGGGCATCTTGGCCAGCAAGGCGGTCCAGCGTTGCACGCCCTGGCCTGGGCCCTGCTCGGTGCCCAGGAAGTCGGCGGCGTCGATGGCGGCCTGCAGCGCGTGCTTGCCTGCGGCGATCTCGCCGGTCGCATTGATCGACAATTGCCTGCCGGTGTTGCCGGGGCTGTTCTCCATGGAGAAGCACGGCACGAAGACGACCTTGCCGCCCGCGTCGGTGCGAGTGAGGAAGTCCTCATAGAACAACGCGAGCTCGATCAGAACCGGGGCGAGCTTGGTGCGGTAGAAGGTGGCGTCACCGGTGACCTGGTAGTACTCGAGCAGTGGATAGAGCAGCCAGTCGGCGCCGCCGATCCAGGTGTGACCGGGGAACCCGCTGTCGAAGTGCAGCATCTTGCCGTACTCGCCGTCGGTACGGGAGGGAGCGAGCAGGCCGCGAGTGCCGTAGAGGTTTCTGGCGTTGGTACGCCAGTCGTTGATCTGTCCGAGGATCAGGTTGAAGTAGCCGTCCATGGCTTCGGTGAGGGACAGGACGTTGCCGCCGGCGACCTGGAAGTTGACGTTGGCGTCGGTGGTGAAGTCCCCGGCCCACGCCGCGTCCCAGGCGCCTGTCCACAGGCCGGTCAGCCGTGGTGGCAGGACGCCGCTGGAGCTGAGGAACAGGTAACGGCCGGAGTCGTACATCCGCTCCAGCAACGCGAGGTCGATGACGTTGCGGTTGGAATTCTGCCGCGCGATCAGCTCACTGGTCGACAGTTGCCGATCGGCGGCGCTGACGTTCAGGTCGAGACGTGACCGGTCGTACAGCGGGGTGTGCAGGGCGGCATGCCGCGCGAGCAACGTCGCGTAGTCGGCGCTCTGCGCGCCCAGCGCCGTGTGCAGCGGTTTCGCGTCCCACGCCGTGGACGACTCGTAGCGATCGAGTTTGGTCAGCAGCACGAGTTTGGTCGCCGCGGCCACGACGATGGCCGACCCGCTCACCCGTACCGAGCCGCCGGTCGCGACCACCCGGGTGACGCCCTCATAGCCGAACGCCCCCTGCCCGGCGGGGTACGTGCCCCGCAGGTTCAGGTAGCCGTCACCGTTGCCGACCGTGGCCAGCGTGGTGAAGCCGACGGACCCCGGCACGCCGCTCAGGGCCGTGTTGACGCTCAGCGTGGTGTCGATCGTCCGCCCCGGCGCGGGAGTGAGCTCGTGGACGATCACCCGGTCGGCTCGGGAGACGAAAGCCCGGCGCGTCCACGCACCATAACTGTCGGTCCACGTCGAGGTGACCTCCCCGGTCCTGAAATCGGTCATCCGGGTGTAATCGCTGACCGTCGTCATTCCCGGGGTGCTGATCCGCAGCTCGTAGCCCGGATGGAAGGTCTGGGTCCAGCGCAACGACCAGCCGGAGGTGAAGTCACTGGTGGTACCGTTGAAGTCACCGGCAAGTGCCTTGTCCCTGACGCCCGGCAACCGGCCTGACAGCACCGGCGGAGTCAGGTCACGGGTGCCGTTGGGCATCACAAACCGATGATGCGTGAAGACCACCTTCTCCAGGGTGGGCGCGCCGTAGAGCATGGCCCCGTACTCGCCGTTGCCGCTCAGGAAGGCATCGGTCCAACTCGCGGCGGCAGCCGTGTCGTAGATGCCGCGTTGCGGCAGCGTCAGCTGCGGCGGCACGGCGGCAGCGGCCCGGCCAGCCGAGATCGCCGAGGGGAGCACGGCAGCGCCGACGGTCGCCGCAGTGGTCGCGATGAAGTGTCGACGATTCAGCGGCACGCTCATTGAAGCTCCTGGTGGCGAGTCGGGGGGTGATGCCTGCGGCCGAGCACCGCCGGTACCGCCACGGCTGGTCCGCCGCGGTACGGCCGCCACTCGACGGGACACGCTGATGCAGGGCATGCAGTCAAAGGGGTGCCTCCGAAGGCAAGAACACAGGGGTTTGTCCGGAGGACATCCCATGAATAGGCTCGGTTTCGTGCAACGTATGACGTCTGATGTGTTGGGTCAAGGAAACAATCGCGAGCGCCGCGTAACCCGTCGCGTCGACGGGACGGCCGACGACTTTTGTGGGAGCTGAATGAAACTTTCATCGGCAGGAAGGTCGAGCGCCAGGACGGCGACCGCGAGGTGTACGCCTACCGTCGGTTGCTTTCCTCTTCATCCGTGGGCGCGCCTGGCCGCGAGGAGTCATCCTATCTTTGGTAGCCGTGGAAGGGTTCTGTCGCCCTGTCGAACCGGCTCACCCGCCGGCACCCAATCCTTCGGTCCTCGGCCGTATGGCGACCGGGCAGCCCGCGCGCAGGTCTGGTTCGTGCCTCGCAGGGGCACCATTGTGATGTCGCAGGACATCGGAAACCCTCGAACCTACGGGTTCGGGGGTTTGTTTGTGCACTGGGGTCGGTCGCCCCCGCGTCGCTAGGGTTCGGTGTCATGGTCACCCCCCTTGAGCCTGATGACCCGCGCGTACTGGGTGAGTTCACGCTGAGGGGACGGCTCGGCGAGGGCGGGCAGGGGGTGGTGTTCCTCGGCCGGTCGCCCCGCGGGGAATCGGTCGCGGTGAAGGTGCTCAAGTCGGGGCTCGACTCGTCGGTGAAGGAGCGGCTGGTCCGCGAGCTCGACGCGATGCGCGAAATCGCGCCCTTCTGCACCGCCCGGGTGCTGACCGCGGTGGTCGATGGGCGGATGCCGTACGTGGTGAGCGAGTTCATCGACGGGCCGTCTCTGCAGCAGCGGGTCGATTCCGGCGGTCCGCTGCGGGGCGGCGAGTTGGAACGCCTCGCGGTCGGCACGGCCACGGCGCTGACGGCCGTTCACGCGGCCGGGATCGTGCACCGGGACTTCAAGCCGGCCAACGTGCTGCTGGGGCCGGACGGCCCCCGGGTAGTGGACTTCGGCATCGCCAGGCACGGCGCGAGTGACACGATCACGGCGGGTCCGGTCGGCACCCCGGCCTACCTGGCTCCCGAGCAGATCGCCGGCGACCCGGCCACGCCCGCCTCCGACGTGTTCGCCTGGGGAGCCACGATCGTCTTCGCCGCCACGGGCCGCCCGGCCTTCGGCGCCGCCGGCGTCCCCGCCGTCATGCACCGGATCCTGACCGCCGAGCCCGACGCCTCGGCGCTGCCCCGGCCGCTGCGCGGGGTGGTAGAACGATGCCTCGCCAAGGACCCCGCGCGCCGGCCGGTCTCCCGCGACCTGCTGCTGGAACTCGTCGGGTCCGCCCCCGACCCGCTCAAGGCGGGCGCGGCCGCGGCGACCACCAGGCCGGAAGGCGTGCGGCAGGGTGGGATGACCGCGATCCTCCCGGCCTTCCCGGCTCCCGGTCCGGCCGGGGCGATTCCGCCGGACCCGGAGACCACCGGGGCGGGCGGCCGTCGGCAGGCTTCCCGCACCGGGATCGTCGCCGGGGCGGTGGTCGCCGTGGCCGCGGTATCGGTCACCGCCGCTCTGCTGGGGCCGCGCCTGCTGTCCGTCGACAAGGCCGCCACTCCGTCGACCGCCGCCACGACGGCGACCGTCTCGCACACCGCCGGCTCACCGGCACCGCCCGCCGACACCACGCCGGGGGAGACCGTCACGGCCGACGGCGGCGCGGGGCAGGACGACAACGGCGCGGGGCAGGACGACACGGTGACGACGGACGACGCCGCGGGGGATGCCACAGCGACTCCGAAGGCCACTCCCGTGCCGTCGACCACGCCGGGCGGGACGGTTCCGGCCGCGTTCGCCGGCACCTGGGGAGGCCATCTCGAGCCCGACCAGCTCGTGGGAACCAGCGAGACCGACGTCCAGATCGTGCTGGAGCCGGGCAGGCGCACCGGAAGCTGGAAGGACACCAACAGTTCATGCCGGGGAAGTCTGACGCTGACGCGCAGCTCCGGCACGGCACTCGTCTTCCGGCTGGACAAGTGCGCCGCGGGCAGGATCACCTTGATCCAGACCGGCGAAGGGCTCGCCTACCGATGGGACGGCGACGAAGGCGACGTCACCTTCCAGGGTCTCCTGGTCAGCGACTGACCGCTCCGCATGGAGACCCTCGGGAGGTGGCTCTCGGCTTCCCTGCCCGTTGCCGCCAATCGAGCCGGAGGTGCGCGGGTTCACTCCGGTTGATCTGCTGAACATAGGGTGGGCGGCATGGCGCTGCGGCTTGGTCTGCTGAATTTCAAGGCTCGGGATAACTCGGCGCTCGGCCGGTTCTGGGCGGAGGCGCTCGGCTGGGGTGTTTTCAGCGAGGGACCCACTGTGACAGGCGTCGGGCCGATGGGATTCGTCTGGCCCGATTCCGTCGCCGTCTGCGTCTGTGTCGTCGCCGTCCCGGACCCTGAGACGGTGAAGTATCGCGTGCACCTCGATCTCGCCACCACCTCCGCGGCCCATCAGGCGGAGTTGGTCGCGCGCCTGAAGGAGCTCGGTGCGACGCCCGCCGATGTGGGCCAGGGCGATGTCCCGTGGACGGTTCTGGCCGACCCGGAGGGCAACGTGTTCTGCGTGCTGGAGCCTCGGGAGATCTACCGGGACACCGGGCCGATCGCCCGGGTGGTGGTCGACTGCGCGGACCCGCGGGCCATGGCCCGGTTCTGGGGCGAGGCGATGGACTGGACCCTGCACGAGGTGACCGACGATCACGCGGTGCTGCGTTCGGCCAAGGGTGTCGGGCCATATCTGGAGTTCCTCCGCACAACGCCCGGCGTGAAGACCGTGTGGAACCGCGTCCATCTCGACCTGATGCCGTACCGCGGTGACGATCAAGCGGCGGAGGTCGCCCGGCTGCGGACCCTCGGCGCGACGCTCGCCGACGTCGGCCAGGGCGATGTGTCGTGGATCGTCCTCGCCGACCCTGAGGGCAACGAGTTCTGCGTCCTCGCTCCAGCCTGACGCGGAGCCTACGTCGCCTCCTTACCGCGCCTTCGCGCTGGAGCGCCGCCGGTGGTCCAGCCCGCATGTGGCGAATGGGTGCCACCAGCACCGCCGTGGAACGCCGGGCTTTCTTCAGCGCACGCGTGCTCACTGTCCACAAGGGCGGGGCGACAACATCCACTGACGATACGTGTCAGTGGACGGGCCGTACTGTCCCGGGCATGACGTTCATCCAGAAGATCACGCGGCCGCTCGACCCGATCGCGGTCGACGACCGGCATCACGACGACCGGCCCGGGCGGGCATTCCTGCCGAGGGGCGAATCCCCGGACCGCCGCGACCACCTGGCCGGCACCCGGCAGGAAGGGGCGGGACGGTGAAGGACTTCGACTTCCTCGTCGGCGAGTGGGACGTGGCCAACCGGAGGCTGCTGAAGCGGGGTGTCGGCAGCGACGAGTGGGAGGAGTTCCCCGGCCGCTGCGTCGCGTACGGCTTCTTCGACGGCGCGGGCAGCTTCGACACGCTCACGCTGCCCACCAAGGACTTCGACGGCGCGACGGTCCGGACGTACGACGCCGAGCGGGACGAGTGGTCCATCTACTGGGTCAACAGCAGGCGCGGTCTGGACCCGGTCCCGGTCGTCGGCCGCTTCGTCGACGGGGTCGGCACCTTCTACGCCGACGACACCGACGACGGCCGCCCGATCCGCGTCCGGTTCATCTGGTCGGGGATCACGCCCGACTCGTGCCACTGGGAGCAGGCCTTCTCCTATGACGGCGGCCAGACCTGGGAGACCAACTGGATCATGGACTCCACCCGCGCCGGGTGATGCCGTAAGGAACCTCAGGCCGTGAGGTCGGCTGTGGACGTGAGGATCTGCCGTACACCGGCAGGTGCGCGGGCCCCACTGTCTTTCGCGCTCCGGATGACAAATCCGACAAGATTCGTTAATTTCGGCCTCTCGTCCTCACCGCCACCGGAGTTATGACATGGTCACCGCCTTCCGCGCGACAATCGCATTCGCCCTGCTGGCGGGCTTCTATGTGCTGGTCGCCGCCGTGTTCGGGGCCACGGTGCTCGTCGACGCCGCCGTCCTGCGGCACGTCACCGCAGGCTCGGCGAAGATCGCGATCGTGCTCACCCTGGCCGCCCTGGCGCTGCTGCGCGGCCTCATCCTGGTCAACCGCCGCGGGCGCCAGGAGGAGCCGGGCGTCGCGGTCGGCCGCGGGGACGAGCCGGTGCTCTGGCAGACGGTCGAGGAGTTGGCCGCACGGGTGGGGACCCGCCCGCCGGACGAGATCCGGCTGGTCGCCGAGGTGAACGCGGCGGTGCGGGAGGACACGAGCTGGCTGGGGCTGCGGGCGGGCCGGCGCATCATGTACATCGGTCTGCCCTTGCTGATGACGCTCTCGGTGGACGAGATGCGCGCGGTGCTGGGACACGAGCTCGGCCACTACAGCGGTGCGCACACGCGGCTGGGCGCGCCGGTGTATCGCGGCAGGATCGCCGTGCTGGCGGCGGTCGCCTCCCTGCGGAACCACGCCTTCATCCAGAAGCTCTTCTCCTTGTACGCCAGGCTGTTCCTGCGGGTCTCCCAGGCCGTCTCCCGCCGGCAGGAGCTGGAGGCCGACCGATTCGCGGCCGCCGTCGCGAGCCGTGAGGCCGCCGGGACCGCCCTGCGCAAGGTGCACGGCACGGCGGACGTCTGGGATCTGTTCATGGAGCGGTACGTCGGCATGACGGGCATGGCGGGCAGTCGTCCAGCCGACCTGTTCGGCGGCTTCCACGCCCTCGCCGACGCGCATCGGATGAAGATCGCCCAGGCGGACGGAGGCGGCGAGGAGGCCGGGCCGTACGACTCCCACCCGAGCCTGCCGGAGCGGCTGGCCGCGCTCGCCGTCCTGCAGGACGTCCCGCACGCCCGCGACCCGCGCCCCGCGCTGGCGCTCCTGCGGGACCCCGCCGTCGCCACGCGCGCTGTGGAGCAGACCTTCTGGACGGAGGAGGCGCTTAGGCTGCGCCCGCTGCCCTGGGAGGAGATGGTCGCCCAGGGCATGTACGCGGGCGTCAACGACGAGGCGCTGCGGGACCTGTCGGCCGCGGGCCAGCGGGTCGCGGGCGGGCCGGAGCCGTCCCTGGACGCCGCCCTGGAGGCGCTGGCCCGCGGCCAGGCCGCCGCCCTCCACGAGGAGCTCGTCCGCCTCGGGTGGCGGCCGTCGCCGGACCTTGTGGCCAAGGTCCTCGCCCGCGCCGTCGAGGGCGTGCTGATCGGTAGCGGCAGGGCCCGGTGGACGCTGTCGTGGACCGGCCCCGCCACCTTGCGCGACGCGACGGGCAAGGAGGTCGACGTCGAGGAGTACGCGGCCCGGGTCGCGGCCGATCCCGCGCAGGTGCCAGGCCTGCGCCAGTGGTTCGCGCAGATTGGCGTGTCGCTGCGGCCGCGGACGCCCGTCACCCCCTGACGCAGGCCACAAGCCCGCCGGTCGTCCCCGGGCGCGCCGGCCACCTCTGGTCATGCATCTGATTCATGTCGTGGCACCTGGCGGGGACGGTGTTATTCGAGTGCGGTGTGCAGCTGGACGCGGGACGTGGTGCCCAGCTTGGCGTAGATCTTGGCTAGGTGGGCGCCAACCGTCCTGTGCGAGATGTAGAGACGCTTGCCGATCTCCCTGTTGGTGAGACCCTCGGCGGCCATCTGCGCGATCTGGAACTCCTGTGCGGTGAGGATGTCGCTGGTGGCGGCCTGCCGTTCGCTGCTGCGCTCGCCGGCGGCGCGGAGCTCACCGCGGGCCCGCTCGCCCCACGGTGACGTCCCGAGCGCGTCGAATGCGTCCCGAGCCGCGCGGAGGTGCTGCCTCGAGTCCGTGGCGCGGCGCTGCCTGCGGAGCCATTCGCCGTAGGCGAGCTCCGTGCGTGCCCGCATGAACGGCCGCCGCGTCAGGTCTGCGGCGAGAGCGGCGTGGAAGAGGCTCTCTGCCTCGTCCTGGCCCGCCAGGAGGGCCCTGGCCAGGCGCAGGCCGTCGTGCAGGGACGGCGATGTCGTGGTTTTCGCGGCTGCTTCCATTTGGGCGAGCACACCGGCCGCGTCGCCGGGACGCTCGCTGCGGCTGGCCGCGTCGGCGATGTCGGCGACTGTGTGGCAGCTCAGGGCCAGCTGATGGGAGGGATCGGTCATGTCGTGCATGCGCAGGAGCCGGGCGAGCGCCTGAGGGTAGTCGCCCTCGCCCAGCGCCGCGAGGGCGCGTGCGTGCTGTGCTGTGGCGAGCACGTTTCGCGCGCTGACCGGCGTGCCGAGCTTCTCTGCCTCGGCTGCCAGCTCGCGGGCCTGGTCGAAGTGGCCGCGCAAGGCGGCGATCTTCGCCTGCGTGGCGAGGATGAGGCCGCGTAGGAACGGCTGGCCGGTCTCGCCGGCAAGCCTGCTCGCCTCTTCGGCGGCGGGTAGGGCCACAGTGAGGTCGGCCAGCTGCGCTGCCGCCCATGACTGCGCCGCGAGTGCGCGGGCCAGGAGCTGCAGGCGGCCTTGATCCCGGAGGCCGGCCAGCGACGCGGCGGACTGCGCGATCGCGACGTCGAAGGTGCCGACGAGCACCGCGACGCTGCCCACGAGCCGAACGGCCTGCGGGTCGAGGACGGCTTGCGCGAGCAGTCGCTCCGAGCGCTCGATGACGACCGCGCCGCGGGCGATTGGGGCCGCGTAACCGAGGATGGCGAGCAGCCGGGCGTCCAGCGGGTCGAGCGGGAGTCGTTCGGCCACGTCGACGATCCGGTCCCTGGCCGCCATGCCGGGCTCGGTCCAGAAGCATCGCAGCGCGGCGCTCCAGAGGATGCGGACCGCGAGGTCGGTGTCCCCGTCGGCTGCGACGGATTGGGCGAGGTCCGCGAGCGCTGTGGCGTCCGTGGCCCGGTCACGCAGGCCGTCGTCGAACGCGGCCCTGATCCAGACCAGGCGGGCGCGCCGCTGGCCCGACAGGTCGAGCTTCGCCGCCTCGTCGAGGAGCCGGCCGACGATTTCCGGGCGGCCGAGCTCGACCGCGCCGTCCGCGGCCCGCAGGAGCCGGTCGGCCCGCTGGTCCGGATCCGGGCTCATCCGCGCGGCCTGCTCGAGGGCGGCGACGACCGTGGCACCACTGCCCCGGCGCTGCGCCCGGACCGCGACCGCCTCAAGGGCGGTCGCGATGTCCTCATCCGGCCGGTCGCTCGCAGCCGCCAGGTGCCACGTTCTCCGGTCGGGCTGGTCGGCCAGCACTCCGGCCAGAGCGCGGTGCGCGTCACGGCGCCGGTCCGCACTGGCCAGGTTGTGGATGGCGGAGCGGACGAGCGGATGGTGGAACGTCAGCCGGCTCTCATCGGGACCGACGAGGCGGGCATCGACAGCCGGCCTGAGGTCGGCGACGGTGACGGGCAGCCCCGTGAGGGCATGGGCGGCTGTCAGCGTCTCCGCGAGGTCCGGGCTGTCGTTGATCGCGGCGACCTCCAGGACCGCCCGCGTGGCTGCCGGGAGCGCGGCGAACCGCTGCATGAACGCTCTCTCCAGTCTGGCGGTGAGCGGCAGCCACGGGCTCGTGAGGATGGCGGCGCCGTCCGTGCCGTCCACTGCGGCGGCCAGCTCGATCAGCGCCAGGGGGTTCCCCGCGGCTTCGGCGAGCAGCCGTCGACGCACCGCGCCGGGCAGGTCCGCCGCGGTGGCGTCGAGCAGCGCGGCGGCGTCCTTCGCGGAGAGCGGCGGGATGACCATGTCCGGCAGCTCCGCCTCGTCCAGCCGGGCGGGGATGCCGGCGCGGACCGAGGCAAGCAGCAGGATCGGCTCGGACTCCAGCCGCCGGCCGAGGAACGCCAGCACGTCCGCGGTCGACGGGTCAAGCCAGTGCGCGTCCTCGACGAGGATCAGGACCGGGCAGGCCTCGGCCACCTCGGCGAGCAGGTTCAGGACGGCGAGGGCGACGAGGTAGCCCTCGGGCGCGGTCGCATCGGTCATGCCGAGCGCCGCCCGCAGAGCTTCCCGCTGCCGGGCCGGCAGCACGCCGAACCGGTCGCGCACCGGCCACAGGAGCTGGTGCAGCCCGCCATAGGGCAGGTGGGCCTCGGATTCCACGCCCGCCGTGTTCAGTACGCGCAGGCCGGACGCGCGCGCGGTCGCGGCAGCCTCCGCGAGCAGGGCCGTCTTGCCGATGCCGGGCTCACCGCGAAGTAACAGCGCCGCGCCGCCCTCGCGTACCGCGTCGATCAGGTCATGTAGCCGGCTGGTCTCCTCGCTGCGTCCGATGAGTCCCACACAGCGAAGGCTAGCGGCTGACCTGGGCGTTCCCGGTGCCGGCCCGGCTGAGCCGTCCGCCGGGTCGCCAGGGCAGGCAGCCGTCCGATGGTCACTTGACCTATGCCGCCGGGCCCCCGCCGTCGGTAGCGTCGGCGACGTGACGGCTCGGTGCCACGGCCACGTCACCTGCCTGATGTTCGCGGTGTTCTGCGTTCAGGTGGTCGAGGAAAGCTGGGGTGGAAGGGGCCATGCTCTACGGGCGCGACGTTGAGCTGCAGCTGTTGTCCGATCTCACTTCCCGCGGTCTGGCTGGGGCAGGTGGTGCCCTGGTGCTGCGGGGAGAGGCCGGCATCGGGAAAACCGCCCTGCTTGGCGAGGCTCGGGACGCGGCGGTCGAGCAGGGCTGGCGCGCTCTGTCGGCGGTCGGCGTGCAGTCGGAGGCGTCGATTCCCTTCGCCGGGCTGCATCAGCTGCTGCGGCCGGTCCTCGACCGTGCCTCATCCCTGATGGCCCGTCAGCGGCAGGCGCTGCTGGCGGCATTCGGGATGGCCGAGGGCGTCGCACCGGAGATGTTCTCGGTCGGACTGGCATCACTGGAGCTGATAAGCGGCCTGGCCGAAGAGTCGCCTGTCATCGTGATGATCGACGACGCCCAGTGGGTCGACAGGCCGAGCAGTGAGGTCCTCGCCTTCATCGCCAGACGGCTGGACACGGAGCGGGCGGTCATGGTGCTCGCGGTGAGTGAAGGGCATGACACCGTGCTGGACGACGCGGGCCTGCCCGAGCTGCCGCTCGCGGGGCTGGACGACGACGCGGCGACGGCACTTCTCGATGCGCGCGCGCCTGACCTCGACCACGCCGTTCGCGGCCGCCTTCTGGCCGAGGCTGCCGGCAATCCGCTGGCCTTGGTCGAGCTCGTGGCAGCGCTCAGCGAGGACAGGGGCATCTCGCGGACGCTGATGCCGTGGCTACCGACCACTCGCCGCTTGGAGCGCACGTTCCTCTCCCGTGCCTCGGGGCTGCCGGAATCGGCCAGGACCATTCTGCTGATCGCCGCGGCTGACGACGAAGGCGACCTCGCCGAGATTCTCAGGGCCGCAGAGTTCCTTGACGGGACGGCCCCCTCGGTCGGCTCCCTGGAACCTGCCGTCATGGCTGGGCTGATCGAACTGGACGGGCATGAAGTGCGCTTCCGGCATTCCCTCGTCCGTTCCGCCATCTACCAGGCGGCCACCCCGTCGAGACGACTGGCCGCGCACGCGGCGCTGGCGAGGGCGCTGGAAAACCACCAGGAACGCCGGGCATGGCACAGGGCGGCGGCCAGCCCCGGTCCAGACGACGACGTGGCGCTCGACCTCGAAGCAGCCGCCCTCATGGCACTCGACCGGGGAGCTCCGCGTGCCGCAGCCGAGGCACTGCGACGGGCAGCGCTGCTGAGCGACTCGAACACGAACCGGGGTCGCCTCCTGCTGCGTTCCGCGGAGATCAACTTCGACCTCGGCGACGCCGCGGTCGCGCGCCGGCAGCTGGCAGAGGCGAAATCCGCGAAGCTCGAGGAAGGAGAACGGCTTCGCCTCACGCTGTGGATGGAGGCCCTCAACGAGGAGAGTTGGTTCAGTCCGGAGCGGGTACGGGCCTTCGCCGACGTGGCAGACCAGCTGGCCGGCGCCGAGAGCGACGGCGCCGCGCTCGCGCTCAGGGCATTGTGGCCCCTGTCCATAGGCTGCTGGTACGGCAACCCGGCCCAGGAGACGCGTGACCTTGTCGTCAAGACGGCGCAGCGCCTCCAGAGAAGCGACAGCGACCCCATGGTCCTCTCCATTGCCGCCTGCGCGGACCCGGTGGAAGAAGCGGCGTGGGTCGTCGGCACGATGGCCGAGATCGTGCCGGAGACGGTGGACGACCCTGCCGAGCAGCACGCGCTGGGAGCCTCGATGACCGCCATATGGGCCTTCGACCTGTCCTGGCCGTTCCTGTGCGCGGCCGTCGACGGCCTTCGCCTGCAAGGTCGCCTCGGACTGCTCGGTGAAGCCCTGGCGTCCCAGGCGTGGGCGGCGATACACCTTGGCAAGCACCGGCTGGCGGCGACCGCGGCGGACGAAGCCAGCCGGTTGTCCCGCGACGCCGGTCGGCCCCGCTGGGCGCTGGTCGCCGACCTGGCCACGGCCACGCTGGCCAGCGAGCGCGGGGACTATGAAACCGCGAACGAGCTCATCCGGGCGACTGAGGCGGAGCTGCTGTCGGTGGGCGCTCAGTCCATTCTCGGCTTCGCCCAGTTTGCCCGGGGACGATATGCCATGGTCAACAACCTGCACAGCGATGCGTTCGAGCAGCTGGCTCGGGTCCTGGACCCGTCCGACATCGCCTATCACCCATTCGTGGGCTACCTGGGGATCGCGGACCTGATCGAGGCGGCGGCTCGCGCCGGCCATGACGATGAAGCGGAACGCTACTTCGCACAGCTCGACGCCTTGGCCGAGAAGACGAGCGCGCCCTACCTGAAGGCCATGGCCGCCTATGCCCACCCTCTTGTCGCCCCCGACGACAAAGCCGAGCCTCTCTACCAGCGGGCCCTCAAGACCCAGCTGTCGAGCTGGCCGTTCCACAGGGCACGGCTCCTGCTGGCCTACGGCCGGTGGCTGAGGCGCCGGCGCCGCCTCATCGAGGCCCGCCCTCCGCTGCGGGCGGCCATGGAGAGCTTCGACGCGCTGGGCATCAGGGCGTTCGGCGAGGACGCGCGCGTCGAGCTTCGGGCAGCGGGCGAAGCGGTTGCCCGGCCGGCGCCTGACACCCTGGACGGACTCACCCCGCAGGAATTGCAGATAGCCAAACTGGCGGCAAGCGGGATGACCAACCGTGAGATCGGGATGCGACTCTTCCTGTCTCACCGGACCGTCGGCTATCACCTCCACCGGATCTTCCCGAAGCTCGGCATCACATCCCGCGGCCAGTTGCGCTTGGCCGATCTCGGCGGCGACTAGCCGCGCCCCCATCCGGGCGGCGCGGGGCCGGCCCCCGGCGGCCCCGCGTGCCACGTCAAGCGCTAACGGGTGGCGAAACCGCCGTTGAGGAAGACGGTCTGGCCGTTGAGCCACCATCCGTCGGTCAGTAGGAACCGGACCCACGGAACGACGTCCTCGACCTTCGTGAGCTCGCCATAGGGCGTCTGAGCCTTGGAGAAGGCATCCTCGCCGGGCGCCGCCGCGTCCCAGAAGAACGACGTGTCCATGGGGCCGGGAGCCAGGTTGTTGACCGAGACTCGGCGGCCGGCCAGCTCCTTGGACAATGCCCGCGTGAAGTGCTCCACCGGGGCCTTGCTGCCGGCGTACACGGAGTACCGGCCGGTGTAGGCGGCCAGCAGGGATGACACGAAGTTGAGGATCTTGCCGCCATCGTCTATCCGCTTGGCGGTCTCGGCCATGACGAAGAACGCGGCCTTGGCGTTGATGGCGAAGTGAGCGTCGTACTCGTCTTCGGTGACCTCGGTCATCGAGTGGCCCTTCGCAAGCCCCGCCGTGTTCACGGTGGCGTAGAGCGAGCCGTAGCGGCCGATCACCGAGTCGAGCACCCGGCGGATCTCTGCTACCGAGGTCAGATCGGCTTCGATCGCGAAAGCGTCACCTCCCGCCGCGATGCAGGCGGCCACCGTGTCCTCGGCGAGGCCTTTGTCGGAGCGGCTGTGATAGTGGACGGCCACGCCGGCCCCGGCGGCGGCGAGGTCACGTGAAATCGAGCCACCGAGGTTCTTCGCACCACCCGTGACCAGGATGGTCTTCCCCCTCAGAGCGTTGTCGGGCATGGGTCAGTCCTTTCGTTCGCGTTGCCTGGAAGGCGTTGGCCATCGTGGGCCTGCCGTGGCCGTGCGGTCTTCTGTCACACGACCTGTCGGCCGGCTCGTCGCCGCGTGAGAACGGGATTTCGGGCGTCGTCGACCCGCCGTAAGTCAGGCCGGACGCTGCACATTCGCGGCCGGCCTGGGCCGCCGGGCGAGGCAGAACATCGTTTCGCTGTCCTGCTGTCGGTTCCCGGATCAGGGACCCGACCGGTCATCTGACGGAAGAAGGCTCGGGCCCGCTCGCAACACGATGCCTGCTGTCGTTCCCCGGACCCGTGGCCGGACCGGTCGTCTGGCGGAAGAGGGCTCGGGCCCGCTCGGAACACGATGAACGCGTCTCGAGGGACCGAACGCGGCACTCGGTCGCCGGGAACCGAACGATATTCGTCCCGCACCGCGGCGACAGAGAAAGGCAAGCCATGACCGATCAGCAGGAAGTGCGCCCGGCACGTGACCGGGTGGCGGTGGTGACCGGAGGTTCCGGCGGCATAGGCCAGGCGATCTGTCAGCGTCTCGCCGACGACGGATGTGCCGTCGTGATCAACTACGCCGGACGGCCGGCCGAGGCCGAGCTGCTGGCCGAGACGATCACCGGTCGTGGCGGCCGCGCGATCTGTGTGCGAGCCGATGTCGGAGACGAGAACGACGTCGCGGCGCTGTTCGAGGCGGCCGAGTCGGCCTTCGGCGGTGTCGACGTCGTGGTCAACACAGCCGGCATCATGCTGCTCTCGCCGGTCGCCGAACTGGACCTGGCGGTGCTTGACCGCATGCACCGCATCAACATCCGAGGCACCTTCGTCGTCAGCCGGGAGGCGGCACGCCGGGTACGGTCCGGCGGTGCGATCGTCAACTTCTCCACCTCGATGGTCAAGATAGCCCTGCCCACCTACGCGGCGTACGCCGCCAGCAAAGGCGCGGTGGACGCGTTGACCCTCATCCTGGCCAAGGAGTTGCGCGGCCGGGACATCACCGTCAACGCGGTGGCCCCGGGACCGACTGCCACTCCGTTGTTCCTCGACGGAAAGGACCAGGAGGCGATCGGCCGCCTGGCCGCGATGGCGCCCCTGGAACGTCTCGGTGTCCCCGCCGATATCGCCGAGGTCGTGGCGTTCCTGGCCGGGCCGGCCCGCTGGGTCAACGGCCAGGTGCTCTACGCCAACGGCGGTGTCGTCTGAGCCGGTCACCCCAACGCAGTAACACCCGCACCCAACCGAAGGAGCAGACGAATGCCGTCCAAGAAGATCGTGATCGTCACCGGGGCGTCCAGCGGCTTCGGCGCCATGACCGTCCGAGGCCTCGCTGACGCCGGGCATGTCGTGTACGCCGGCATGCGCGACATCGCCGGCCGCAACACCGCCGCGGCCCGCGACGCATCCGAATACTCGGAGACCCACTCGGTGGACCTGCGTCCCATCGAGATGGACGTATCCAGCCAGGACTCCGTCGATGCCGCCGTCGCCGCCGTCATCGCCGAGCACGGCCGGGTCGACGTCGTCGTGCACAACGCGGGGCACATGGTCCTCGGGCCACTCGAGGCGTTCACGCCCGAGCAGCTGGCCGGCGTCTACGACACGAACGCCGTCTCCACGCAGCGGCTCAACCGGGCAGTGCTGCCCCACCTGCGCAGCCAGGGGGACGGGCTGGTGGTCTGGGTCGGTTCCAGCAGCACCAGGGGCGGCACTCCGCCATACCTCGGCCCGTACTTCGCGGCCAAGGCGGCCGAGGACTCCCTCGCCGTCTCCTATGCGGCCGAGCTCGCCCGGTTCGGGATCGACACCGTCATCATCGTCCCCGGCTCGTTCACCACCGGCACGAACCACTTCGCGAACGCCGGCCACCCGGCCAGCCCGGAAGTGGCGGAAGCCTACGAGGGCCTCTACGGCGGCCTGATGGACCAGGTCGCCGGGAAACTCGCCGACCTGGCCCCCGCCGACGCCGATCCGGCCGAGGTGGCGCGGGCCATCGTCCGGGTGGTCGACACACCCAAGGGCCGGCGACCGTTCCGGGTGCACATCGACCCGGCCGACGACGGCGCCGAAACCGTCAACCGGGTCGGCGACCTCGTGCGGCGCGAGTTCTACCGGCGGGTCGAGCTGGAAGACCTGCTCAGCCCCGCGCTGCCGGCCGACTGAACGCGCCGGCCCAGGCCCGCTTCAGCCTGCAGGACAACCACAACGTGACCGGAAGGACGTTTCGTGTCTCACCATCTCGATACGCCGCTGGCGGCGCAGAACGGCCAGCTGTTCATCGACGACCTGTACGTGTTCCCGGGAGAGGGCAGCACGGTGTTCGTCATGGACGTCAACTCCGATATCACTGGCGTCTACGCGCAGCCGGGCTTCCACCCGGAGGCTCGTTATGAGTTCAAGGTGCATTTCGACGGCGCCGCGTTCGAGGACCTGACCTACCGGCTCTCGTTCGGCGAGCCCGGCCCGGACGGACAGCAGGCGCTGCGACTGCATGCGCTGACCGGTCCCGACGCGCGGGAGGACTCGGCGGCCGGGGACCTGGTGCTGGAGGGCCGGACCGGGCAGCCGGCCGCCGGGGGCGGCGTGCGGGTCTGGGCCGGTCGGGCCGTCGACTCGTTCTACATCGACCTGTCGCTGCTGGCCATCGTCAACGGCGCAGTGGCGAAGGGGATCGCGGCCGACCTGTCGAAGTGGCGGCCTGAGGCCGCGCGGAACAGCTTCGCCGGCACGACGGTGGAGTCGATCGTGCTGGAGGTCCCGCACACGGACGCGCGGCTGCGGCCCGGTGCCCGGGTGGGGGTGTGGTGCGCCACCAAGCTCGCCACCGACGCCGGCGGCTGGCGGCAGGTCAACCGCGCCGGGTACCCGATGATGTGGCCGATCTTCTGGCCCGGCGACACCGACTTCTCCAACCCCGCCAACACCCGCCATCCGTCACAGGACTTCGCCGCCGACGGCGGGCACATCGCCGGCCTGGTCGCCGCCGTCGCCGGGGCCGCAGGCACCTCTGACGACCCTCGCGGCTACGGCGAGATCGTGGCCCGCGAGTTGTTCCCCGACGTTCTGCCATACGTGGTCGGCACGCCCGCGACGTTCAGCTTCGCGGCGCGCAACGGGCGGACGATGGCCGACAACGCGCCCGAGGTCATGATGTCCCTCGTCACCGGGACGGCCGTGCCCTCGGGCCTCACGCAGAGCGTGGCCGGCGGCCAGCGCAGCAGCGCCTTCCCCTACGTCATCCCGGCATAACCCGTCGTCCCCCTCGACGCCGACCGTGCCTGCGGGGCTAGCCGGCATCGCGGCGCTGCCCGCCGGGGGAGGGCGGCGCAGCCGTTCCTGGTCGGCCGAGCCGGCCGGGCGGGCAGTGCGCAGCGGCAGGTAGATCAAGCTGTGCGGGGAGCGGGCGGCCAACCCCCCAAGCCATCGGGAGCACCACGGCTGCTCGCTTGTCCACGCTGAGCTCCGCGCCGAGCCGGCCCTCGTACAGCATCGCGTGCTGCAGGGCCCGGGCCGGCCGGACCACGCGGTACTCGCAGGCAGTGGAGTCGATGGTCTCGACCGTCAGGGCACCCGAACGCACGAAACAGATATGCGGATTCCGGGGGTGCGTTTCGTAGAGGTTCGGCCTCCTCACGTGGTGCCCCTGTACAGGGTGGCGAGGCTCCCGCACATGAAATTCGACGAGCCGATCCACAGGATCGTGAAGCGATAGCCGTTGCTTCTCCTGATGACGGCGTCGGCGCAGAAATCGGGACGGATCTCGTCAGGTGCGAGCCCTGTGGTGACCTCGAACGGCAGCCTTCTCAGCAGCCAGCAGACTCCGCTGTCGACCAGCGCGTCCAGGTCCCCGCGGACGACGGCGACCATGCCGATCGACCATGGGGTGTTGTCGTGGTGATACACCCCGATCGCCAAGTGGTCGGTCTCATAGGCGCACTCCGCCGCGTCGTTGACCGCGTTCACCCTGGTGATGAACCGCTCGAGCCCGCCACGGAACTCCTTGAACTCCTGGGAGCGCCCTTCGGGGATGAAACCGAGGGCATCCTCGGCCAGGCCCGCGATGCTGACGCAGGGGTTCTGAGTGATCACACTGACCCCGTCCGCCGATGGGAAATCGGGGAGTTGGGACCTCGTGATGGGCCCCGGAGCGGGGCAGACCGGGCCCTTGGGTTTCTTGGACGTCTTCGGCTGCTGAACCTGCCCCTTCTCGGTTTCCGCGGCGTTCGAGCCTCCCCCGAAATCCTCGTCCAGACATGCTGTGGCGAAAAGGGAAAGCGACAGGAGAACGATCAGAAACCTGTGTGTCACGGAACGACCAGCGGCGAACGCTGAAATGCGAGATCGACGATGCATCGGGCTTCCCTCACCAATGTCTGGTACTGACCCCGGCCTGCTTACCGCCGTCACATCTTCATTCAGATCGACCGGCGGATCGACATTCCGGTTCGCTCAGCGGACCGCCGTCGGCCTGATCTTCGTTTGGCCGGCAGCCGGTGAGTGACCGTTCGGGCCGGGTCAGCGGCCGCGACCCCGATCCTCGTGACCGGTCGGCGGAGGTGAGGGGTGACGCGGGGCCCTCGCAGAGAGGTCCAAGGTCCCTGTCTCACTGATCTACCGGCCGGAGACGCTGTGTGAGCTCAGCGGTGACGCTTTCGATCGCCGCGTCCGGAGCGGATACACAGTGGAGGCAACCATGAGTGCGGGGGACGCGCCGGCCGTACAGCCGGACGCCCGAGCGGCCGGCGGGCGTCCGGCGCTGATGCTGACCTTGGCCACGGTCGGCTTCGCGATCAACTTCTGGGCCTGGGCGCTGCTCAGCCCGCTGGCGCCGAAGTTCAAGGAGGCCCTGCACCTGAGCCCCTTCCAGCAGGCGCTGGTGGTGGCGGTGCCGGTGGTGGTCGGGTCGCTCGGCCGCATCCCGGTCGGTGCGCTGACGGACCGGTACGGCGGCCGCGTCATGTTCCCGCTGGTGTCGCTGGCCACCGTCGTTCCGGTGCTCTACCTGGGGCTGGCGGGGCAGACATCGCTGGCAGGACTGCTGGCCGGAGGCTTCTTCCTCGGCGTCGGCGGCACGGCCTTCGCGATCGGCGTGCCGTTCGTCAACGCCTGGTTCCCGCCCACGCGGCGCGGCCTGGCCGTGGGCGTGTTCGGCGCGGGCATGGGCGGCACCGCGATCAGCGCGTTGACCACGGTCAAGCTGGCCGACGCGGGCGGCACCGCGACCCCGTTCGCGGTCACCGCCGCCGTGCTCGTCGCGTACGCGGTGGTGGCGGTCCTGCTGCTGCGGGACGCGCCGGACCGGGTGGTGCCGGCGGAGTCGCTGGCGCACCGGCTCGCGGCCACGCTGCGGCTGCGGGTGACCTGGCAGGCCTCGGCGCTGTACGCGGTGGCGTTTGGCGGATATGTGGCGTTCTCGGTCTATCTGCCGGCCTACCTCAAGACCGCGTACGGATTGGCTCAGGCCGACGCCTCCGATCGGATGGCCGGGTTCGTGCTGCTGGCGGTGCTGATGCGCCCGGTCGGCGGATGGCTGTCCGACCGGATCGCACCGGCCAGGGTGCTCGCCGGTTCGCTGCTCGTCGTCGTGGCCGGCGCCGCGGTCCAGGCGTTCACACCCGCGCTTGCGCCCCTCGGCACGGTCGCGTTCCTGTCCATGGCCGCCGCGCTCGGCGCCGGCAGCGGCGCGACGTTCGCCCTGGTGGCGCTGCTCGCACCGGCGAACAAGGTCGGCTCGGTCACCGGGATCGTGGGCGCAGCGGGCGGCCTCGGCGGTTTCGTGCCGCCACTGCTGATGGGCTTCATCTACGGCCGGTACGGCACCTACGCCCTGGGGTTGGCGCTGCTGGCCCTGGTCGCGCTGGCCGCCCTGCTGCTGGACACCACCGCCGTCGCCCGGACGGCCCGCCGTGCCGTCGGGTCGCGTCTCCTCGTTCCCGAAACGGCTGCCGCCGAGCCCACAGGTCATCGCGGGACTTAAGTCCCGTCCGACCGGGACGGCCGGCACCTGCCGTGCCACCCCGCGTCGGAGGAACCTGGCATACGCGGCGCGCCGCGCGTCGCATCGATCTGCTTCCATCGAAGGAGTGCACCGCCGTGTCACCACGCCCGCCCCAGGACGCCGCCGGTTCTCCCGCCACGGACTCGGTGCCCGGTGCGGCGCCGCTGCTGGCCGCGCGTCGTTTCCTGACGAAGGAAACGGTCGGTGACGGTGGCCGGACCCTGCACCAGATCGACCCGAACACCTGGGAGACGTTCTACCGCGACCGGTGGCGTTACGACCGGGTGGTCCGGTCGACGCACGGCGTCAACTGCACCGGCTCGTGCTCCTGGAACGTGTTCGTCAAAGACGACCTCATCACGTGGGAGCACCAGGCCACGGACTACCCGACGACGGGTCCGGACGCGCCGGACTACGAGCCGCGCGGCTGCCCGCGCGGCGCGTCGTTCTCCTGGTACGAATACTCGCCGTCCCGTGTGCGGCACCCGTACGTGCGCGGGGTGCTGGCCGAGATGTTCCGCGCGTCGCTGAGGCGCCTCGGCGACCCGGTGCTCGCCTGGGCCGACATCGTCGAGAACCCGATGAAGGCACGCGCGTACAAGAGCCAGCGGGGCCGCGGCGGCTTCGTGCGCGCCTCATGGGACGAGGCGATCACCATGACGGCCGCCGCCCACGTCTACACGACGAAGACGTACGGGCCGGACCGCGTCGTGGGGTTCTCCCCGATCCCGGCGATGTCGATGGCGTCGTTCGCCGCAGGCACCCGATATCACGCGCTGCTGGGCGGCACCCTGCTGAGCTTCTACGACTGGTACGCCGACCTGCCGGTCGCGTCCCCGCAGATTTGGGGTGACCAGACCGACGTGCCCGAGGCGGGCGACTGGTGGAACTCCACCTACCTGATGATGTGGGGCTCCAACATTCCGGTGACCCGGACCCCGGACGCGCACTTCCTCGCGGAGGCCCGCTACCGGGGCACCAAGGTCGTCGCGGTGAGCCCCGACTACGCCGACAACGTGAAGTTCGCCGACGACTGGCTCGCGCCGCACCCCGGCACCGACGGCGCCCTGGCGATGGCCATGGGTCACGTCATCCTCACCGAGTTCTTCCGCGACCGTCAGGTGCCCTACTTCACCGACTACGTCCGCCGTTACACCGACCTGCCGTTCCTCGTCACGCTCCGGCGGCGTGACAACGGCGCCTGGACGCCCGACCGCTTCCTCACCGCACAGGACCTCGGCGGCGGCGAGGACGACGACCAGGACGAGTACGGTCCGGACGCGGCGCACAAGACAGTGCTCGTCGACGAGCGTACGGGCGAGCCGGTCGTGCCGAACGGCTCGCTCGGGTTCCGCTACGGCGAGCGGGACGCCGGCCGGTGGAACCTCGACCTCGGCGAGGTCGTGCCCGCACTCGGTCTGCTCGGGCTCACCGGCGACGCCGTCGAGGTCGAGCTGGCCCGGTTCGACGTCGGCAACACCGAAGGCGGCGCCACGATGCTCCGGGGCGTACCGGTCACGCGGATGGGCGGCCACCTCGTCACGACCGTGTTCGACCTGCTCATGGCGCAGTACGGTGTGCGCCGCGGCGACCTGCCGGGCAGCTGGCCGACCGGGTACGACGACGCCGGCGAGCCCGACACCCCCGCCTGGCAGGAGCAGATCACCGGGGTTCCCGCCGCGCTCGCCGCCCGGATCGCCCGCGAGTTCGCACGCAACGCCGAACGCAGCCGGGGCCGCTCCCTGATCGTCCTCGGCGCCGGCGCCAACCAGTGGTTCCACTCCGACATGACGTACCGCGCCTTCATCGCGCTCGTCACCCTGACCGGCTGCCAGGGCGTCAACGGCGGTGGCTGGGCGCACTACGTCGGTCAGGAGAAGGCCAGGCCGCTGACCGGCCAGCAGCACATGTCCTTCGCCTTCGACTGGCAGCGCCCGATGCGGCACCAGGCCGCCACACCGTACTGGTACCTGCACACCGACCAGTGGCGCTACGAGCGGGTGCCCGCCGACGAGCTGTCCTCGCCGCTGGGCACCGGCCGGTTCACCGGCATGACGTTCGCGGACACGATCGCCGCCGCCCAGCGGATGGGCTGGAGTCCCGGCCACCCGGCGTTCGACCGCAACCCCCTCGACCTCACCGACGAGGCGGCCGAGGCGGGTCACACCGTGCAGCGGTACATCGTGGACGAGCTCGAAGCCGGACGGCTCAAGGCGGCCGCCGAGGATCCCGACGACCCGGCGAACTTCCCCCGCTGCCTCACCCTGTGGCGGGCCAACCTGCTGGGCTCCTCGGGCAAGGGCAACGAGTACTTCATGCGGCACCTGCTCGGAGTGGACTCCCTCGCCGGCGCGCAGGAGTGCGACCCCGGCCTGCGGCCCCGCGACGTGGTCTGGCGCGACGAGGCGCCGACCGGGAAGCTGGACCTGCTCACCGCGATCGACTTCCGGATGACCAACACCGGGCTGCACGCCGACATGGTCCTGCCGGCCGCCACCTGGTATGAGAAGCACGACATCTCGACCACGGACATGCACCCGTTCGTGCACGCCTTCAGCCCGGCCGTCGAGCCGCCGGCGGACGCGCACACCGACTACGACACCTTCCTCGCCCTCGCCGACCGGTTCAGCGAGCTCGCGGCCACCCACCTCGGCGTACGCCGCGACGTCCTCGCGGTGCCGCTGCAGCACGACACACCCGACGAGCTCGCCATGCCCGGCGGCCGGGTGCGGGACTGGAAAGCGGGGGAGTGCCCGCCCCTACCCGGCGTGACGATGCCGAAGCTCGTCGAGATCGAACGCGACTACACGCTGATCGGCGCCAAGATGCGCGCGGTTGGCCCGCTGCTCGACACTCTCGGCACCACCACCAAGGCGATCACCGTCGACGTCGCCCCGGAGATCGAGTACCTCGCCCACCAGAACGGCGTCGTGACCGACGGCCCGTTCGCCGGACGCCCGTCGCTCGCGACCGCCGACCGGATGTGCGAGGCGATCCTGGCGCTGTCCGGCACCACCAACGGGCGGGTGGCGGCCGCCGGCTTCGCCGCCCTGGAACTGCGCACCGGGCAGCGGTTCGCCGACCTGATCGAGGGCCACGAGACCGACCACATCTCCTACCCGGACACCCAGGCCGCGCCGCAGCCGGTGTTCACCAGCCCCGAGTGGTCAGGATCGGAGAAGGGCGGACGCCGCTACTCGCCGTTCACCCTCAACGTCGAACGGTCGAAGCCCTGGCACACCCTCACCGGGCGGCAGCACTTCTTCGTCGAGCACGACTGGGTCGCCGAGCTCGGTGAGCAACTGCCCGCCTTCCGCCCGCCGCTGAACATGGCCCGCCACTTCGGCAAGCCCGGCGAGCTCGTCGACGGCGGCGTGACGGTCCGCTTCCTGACCCCGCACGCCAAGTGGTCGATCCACTCGATGTATCACGACAACGAACTGATGCTCGCGCTGTCCCGGGGCGGGCCGGTGATCTGGATGAGCGTCGAGGACGCCGCGAAGATCGGTGTCAGGGACAACGAGTGGATCGAGGCGCACAACCGCAACGGCGTCGTCGTCGCCCGCGCCGTCGTCAGCCACCGGATGCCCGAGGGCACGGTGTTCCAGTACCACTCGCCGGAGCGGACGGTGAACGTGCCCAAGGCCGAGAAGAACGGCCGCCGCGGCGGCTACCACAACTCGATGACCCGGCTGCTGGTCAAGCCCACCCACCTCGCGGGCGGACACGCCCAGCTCACCTACGCCTTCAACTACTACGGGCCGATCGGCAGCCAGCGCGACGAGATCACGGTGATCCGCCGCCGTTCCCAGGAAGTGGAGTACTGATGAGGATCCGCGCGCAGGTCGCGATGGTGATGAACCTCGACAAGTGCATCGGTTGTCACACCTGCTCCGTCACCTGCAAGCAGACCTGGACCAACCGCGAGGGCACCGAGTACGTGTGGTTCAACAACGTCGAGACCAAACCCGGCATCGGCTATCCCAAGCACTACGAGGATCAGGATCGCTGGCACGGCGGGTGGCGGCTCGACGGCAAGGGCCGGCTGACCCTGCGCTCCGGCGGCCGGGTGAAGCGGCTGGCACGCATCTTCGCCAACCCGGACCTGCCGTCGATCGACGACTACTACGAGCCGGTCACGTTCGACAAGGACATCCTGGTGAGCGCGCCCGGCGGCCTCTCCGACACGCCCGTCAAGCGGCCGTACTCCGCGCTGACGGGTGAGCCGACGGCCGTGGAGTGGGGAGCGAACTGGGAGGACGGCCTCGGCGGCGCGCACGAGCGGGCCGACCGCGACCCCAACATCACCCGGATGCCCGCCGAGGCCGCGGCGAAGGTCAGGTTCGAGTTCGAGAAGACCTTCATGTTCCACCTTCCGCGGATCTGCGAACACTGCCTCAACCCGGCCTGCGTGTCGGCGTGCCCGTCCGGCGCGATGTACAAGCGGGAGGAGGACGGCATCGTCCTGGTCGACCAGAACAAATGCCGGGGCTGGCGGATGTGCGTGTCGGCGTGCCCGTACAAGAAGGTGTACGTCAACCACGCCACAGGTAAGGCCGAGAAGTGCACCCTGTGTTTCCCGCGCATCGAGGCCGGCCAGCCCACCATCTGCTCCGAGACGTGCGTGGGGCGGCTGCGCTACCTCGGCATCGTCTTCTATGACGAGGACGCCGTCCTCGCCGCCGCGTCCGTGCCGGACGAGCGCGACCTGCTCGACGCCCAGCGCGGCGTCTTCCTCGACCCGCACGACCCGGCGGTGCAGCAGGCCGCCCGCGACGCCGGCATGCCGGGGGAGTGGATCGAGGCCGCGAAGCTGTCCCCGGTGTGGCGGCTGATCAGCGAGTATCGGATCGCGCTGCCGCTGCACCCGGAGTATCGGACGCTGCCGATGGTCTGGTACGTCCCGCCGTTGTCGCCTGTGCTCGACGCGGCGGGCGCCGCGGGCCGCGACGACACCGACGCCGACGACGTCTTCCACACCATCCGGGACCTGCGCATCCCGGTGGAGTACCTGGCCGAACTGTTCACCGCCGGCGACGCGGACGCCGCCGCCGGGGTCCTGATGAAGCTGGCCGCGATGCGTTCGTACATGCGGGCCCGCACCCTGGACGGCACGGTCGCACAGGGCCTCCTGGACGGCATCGGGATGACCGCCGAGCAGGTCGAGTCGATGTACCGGCTGCTCGCGATCGCCAAGTACGACGAGCGGTACGTCATCCCGGCCGCCTACAGCAAGGACGCCGCCGCCCTCGAAGCGCAGGCCGCCACGACGGGCGGCTGCTCGCTCGACTGCGAGGGCGGCCCCGGCATGGGTGGGCAGGCAGTGGGCGGATCGGGCCCGGCCGCCGTGGAGCGCTTCCACCTCGTCGGCGGCGACGACGACGTGCACGCCGGCCGGCGGGGGCTCGTGTCGCGGCGGCCCGACGGGCGGATCGGCCTGTCCGTCGACCCGTCGCGGGGGCGGTCGTGACCGCGCCGCCGACCGACGCCGCCCCGGTGACCGCGGCCGACCGGGCCCGGCTGTTCCAGCTCGCGTCGGTGCTGCTCACCTACCCGGACGCGGAACTGCTCGGCGCCCGCGACGAGCTGCGCGGCGCCGCCGGCCGGATCGAGCACCCGCGGCTGCGCGGGCAGGCCGAGGAGTTCCTCGCCTGGCTGACCGGCACCGAACCGATCGACGTGCAGCGGCACTACGTGCAGACCTTCGACCTGCGCCGCCGGTCTGGCCTCTATCTCACGTACTACCTGCACGGCGACACCCGCAAGCGGGGGATGGCGCTGCTCATCCTCAAGCGGCGCTATCGTGCCCACGGCCTGCGGCTGGCCGCCGGTGAACTGCCCGACCTGCTGCCGGTCGTGCTCGAGTTCGCCGCCACGGTCGGCCCCGGCGAAGGGGAGGCGCCGCTGCGCCAGCACCGGCGCGGCATCGAACTGCTGCGCGCCGCCCTCGCCGATCTCGGCACGCCGTACCACCTGCTCCTCGACGCCGTCACCGCCGTCCTGCCCGAGCTGACCGACGCCGACCGGGAGGCCGTGGCGGAACTGGCCCTCGACGGCCCGCCCGTCGAGTCCGTCGGCCTGGACTCCCTCGGCCCGGACCTCCTGGCCTCGGGCGGGCTCGACGGCGCCGGCCTCGCCCCCTACCCCACCTGCCCATCGACGGAGGCCCGATGAACACCGTCGTCTGGATCGTCCTGCCATACCTGTGCCTGGCGGTGTTCGTCGGCGGTCACGTGTGGCGGTGGCGCCACGACCAGTTCGGCTGGACCACGCACACCAGCCAGCTGCTGGAGAGCCGGATCCTCCGCCTGGGGTCGCCGCTGTTCCACCTCGGCGCGTTCGGGGTCATCGGCGGGCACGCCATGGGGCTGCTGGTGCCGGCCTCGGTGACCGCGGCGCTTCGGATCCCCGAGCACCTCTACCACCTGACCGCGGTCTGGGGCGGCACGCTGACCGGCGCCATGCTCGTCGCCGGGCTGGTCCTGCTCATCGCCCGCCGCTTCGCCGACAGGCGGGTCCGGCACACGACCACCCCGATGGACAAGGTGCTCTACGCCGCCCTGGCGGCCATGATCGCGCTCGGCATGACCGCCACGGTCGCCGTCAACCTGCTCGGCCACGGGTACGACTACCGGGAGACGATCGCCGTCTGGTTCCGCAGCGTGTTCTGGTTCTCCCCGCGCAGCGACCTGATGATCGGCGCGCCGCTGGTCTATCAGCTGCACGCCGTCGGCGGCTTCCTGTTCCTGGCGTTGTGGCCCTTCACCCGGCTTGTTCACGTCTGGTCGGCGCCGCTGGCCTACCTGTGGCGCCCGTACGTCGTCTACCGCGCGCGCCGCGGGCTCGTGCCGGCCACGCCGCCCGCGCCGGCCGCCGTACGCGAGACGACCCTCCGAACGGTAGGCGAGAGGAGCCACGGATGAGGTTCAGCAGAGGGATGGCGGGGGCGCTTTCGGCCGGCGCGGGCGGACACGGGGTGTCCGACGCCGATCGCCGTACCGAAGGCTTCCCGGTGGCGCGGATCGGGCTCGCAGGGGTGGCCCATCCCGTCCTGATACAGGGCGGGATGGGCGTGGGGGTGTCCGGATGGCGGCTGGCACGTGCGGTGGCGAGCGCCGGCCAGCTCGGTGTGGTGTCGGGCACGGCGCTTGACGTCACGCTGGCCCGACGGCTGCAGCAGGGGGATCCCGGAGGGCATCTGCGCCGGGCGCTGGCCCGTTTTCCGGTCCCCGAGATGGCCGAGCGGATCCTGGCCCGCTATTTCGTTCCCGGCGGGACCGGCAGCGGCAGGCCTTACCGGCCGGTGCCGCGTTTGGGACTGCGACGTAGCCAGGCCGCGGACGAACTGGCCGTGGTCGCCAACTTCGCCGAGGTCCTGCTCGCCAAGGAGGGGCACGACGGCCTGATCGGGGTCAACTACCTGGAGAAGATCCAGATGGCCACGCCGGCCGCGGTCTACGGGGCGATGCTCGCCGGGGTCGACTACGTGCTGATGGGCGCCGGCATCCCGGCGGAGATTCCACGGCTGCTCGACGATCTCGCGGCGCACCGCGCGGCGGAGATCTCGGTGACCGTGGCCGGCGGCGAGACGCCGCACACGGTCGGCCTCGACCCGGCGGCGTTGCTCGGCCCGTCGATCGCGCCTCCGGCGCGGCCCCGGCTGCTGGCGATCGTCTCCTCGCACGTCCTGGCCGCCTACCTCGCGCGCTCGGCCGCCACCAGGCCGGACGGATTCGTGATCGAGTCGCCGTCGGCGGGCGGCCACAGCGCGCCGCCGCGCGGCCGGTTGCGGCTGGACGGGGCGGGCGAACCCGTCTACGGCCCGCGCGACGAGGTGGACACCGGCAAGGTCGCGGCGCTCGGCCTGCCGTTCTGGCTCGCAGGCGGGTATGGCACGCCCGACGGGCTCGCCAGAGCCCTGGAGACGGGAGCCGCCGGGATCCAGGTCGGGTCGGCGTTCGCGCTCTGCCGGGAGTCCGGCCTGGACGACGAGCTCAGGCGGCGGCTGCTGCGCCGCGCCGCCGACGGCACACTTGAGGTCCGCAACGACCCTCACGCCTCCCCTGCCGGGTTCCCCTTCAAGGTGGCCCACATCCCCGGCACGCTGTCCGACGCCGGCGTCTACGCGGAGCGGTCCCGGCTGTGCGACCTGGGCTACCTGCGCACGCCCTATCAGAAGCCGGACGGCGGGGTCGGCTACCGCTGCCCGGCGGAACCGGTGGAGACCTACGTCCGCAAGGGCGGTCGCGCGGAGGAGACCACCGAGCGCCGGTGCCTGTGCAACGGGCTGCTCGCCGCGATCGGTCTCGGGCAGCACCGACCGGACGGTTATCCGGAACCCCCGCTGCTCACCCTCGGCCAGGACACCGGCTTCCTCGACGGGCTGCCGGACGACTACTCGGCCGCCGATGTGGTGGACCGCATCCTGAAGGGGGCGAGCGCCTCATCGACGTCCGCGTCCGCCGCATCCTGTGGATCGGCGACGGGCCCAGCCGAAGGGCGGCTGGGCCCGGGTGAATCACCTGTGGCCGGGACAGGAGATCACGCGTAGGGGTTCTGCGCCACCAGGTGGGCCTTGAATCCCTCGCCGAAGGTGCTGGTGGGAGTGCCGTTGGCGTCGGTGATGAGGACGTTGCCCGAGCTGTCGCAGATTCCCCAGGCGTTCCAGGTCCAGGCGAGGTAGCCCACACCGTTCGCGTCGGCCCAGTTCATGACCTTGTCGATGTAGTCGTGAGCGCAGGTGTTCTGGCCGATCTCGCCGGCCACCACCGGCACCTGCGCGGCGACGGCGCCGATCGTGTTGTTCCAGCAGGTGGTGTCCACGCACCCGTTGAAGTTGTAGGAGTGCCAGGAGGCCATCAGGTTGCCGGTCGGGTCCTGCGGCTTGTACTTCAGCCACTGGCTAAGGTCGTTGGTCCAGGTCAGACCGGCCGTCATGATGACGTTGGTCGCCCCGGTGGCGCGGACCGCGTCGACCAGGTCCTGCATGCCGGCGACCTGGTAGCCGATTCCGGTGCAGGTGCCGCCGTCACGCAGGCAGGTCCACGCCGCCGTGGCGTCCGACCAGTTGTTGGCCGCGTCCGGGTAGGGCTCGTTGAACAGGTCGAAGATGACGGCGTTGTCGCCCTTGAAGGCGTTCGCCACCTGGGTCCAGAACGTCGGCGCGTACTTCGCGTCGGGCATGGGCTTCTGGCAGGTCGCCGCCACATCCGAGCAGCCCGCACCCGCCCCGGTGTACTGACCGTAGTTCCAGTGCATCTCCACGATCGGAGTGATCCCGTTGGTGACAAGCAGCTTCACGTAGTCCTTGACCGCCTGCTGATAGGCCGCGCCGCTGGTCCCGCCCGAGGGCACGTCGGCGGTCCCCAGCCAGCACTCCTCGTTCAACGGCACCCGTACCACGTGGATGTTCCACGGCTTCATCGCGTCGACGGAGGCCTGATCCGCCGGGCCGTCCCACATGCCCCGGCCCTGGATGCAGGCGAACTCACCGCTGGAGCGGTTGACGCCCAGCAGCCGGTACGGCTTGCCGGCCGAAGTCACCAACGTGTTGCCCGAGACATGCAACTGCGGAGCCGGCCCGCCGGGCTGGGGGCTGGGAGACGGGGAGGGGCTCGGGGACGGGGATGGGGATGGGCTCGATTTCGGAGACGGGCTGGGGCTGGGGCTTGCGCTGGGGCTTGCGCTGGGGCTGGCGCTGGGGGACGCGCCGGTACAGGTGACGCCGTTGACGGTGAACGCGCCGGGAACCGGATTGCTCCCGCTCCACTTGCCGATGAAGCCGATCGCCACCGAGCCGTTGGAGGGGATGTTGCCGTTCCAGCTCAGGCTCTTGGCGGTGACGTGCGCGCCGGACTGCGACCAGTCGGCGTTCCAGCCGTTGCTCACGCCCTGAGCAGCCGAGGGAAAGTCGAACTCCAACGTCCAGCCGGTCAGCGAGCCGCCGAGGCTGGTGATCGCGATGTCACCCTGGAAGCCGCCCTGCCACTCGCTGACGACCTTGTACTGCACCGAGCACCCTCCGGGGGCGGCCGCGGCGGGGACGGTTATCGCGGACATGCCTGCTGCAGCCACCACTCCTGCTGCGGCTGCCGCGAATTTGACACGAAGTTGCATCGAAGCCTCCTTACTGAGAACCGGACGGCCGTCGAGAGCAGCGCTGTGGGAGAACGGTGGGTCACTTAAGGGCTTAAGTCAAGGCCGTCTCCCTGCGGGGGTGCGCGGCGGGCCGGACACGGAAAGCAACGAAAGCGATTCCTCGTCGTCACACCACGCGAAAAGCCGATCCGGACGTGCGGGTCCGTCGGCGGCCGCCGAAGCGTCCGAGGGTTGAAGCGGACGGTGCTCAAGTCCTGGATGACGTGCGTGTACCGAGAAACTTTCAGTACGTCCCCGGACGCCGATCGCGCGCCGGACGGTCGCCGTGGTCCTCGGCCGCCGCCATGGGAACCTCGCCGACGTGGTGACTTAAGCGCTTAAGGATCCTCGCCGTCGTTGCGGACGTCCCCGCCTCTCCGGTAGGGGCATGGGAAAAGCGATCCGGTGCTGTTCCTCTTCCAACAGCGGTAACAAAATGGTCAGGATGCAGAGGGGGGATGCGGTGAAGCGGCCGACTATCGCCGAGATCGCGGCAAGGGCCGGTGTCTCGATCGGCGCCGTGTCGTACGCGCTCAACGGACGGCCGGGGGTGTCCGCGGAGACCCGCAAAATCATCCTCGACATCGCCAACGAGATCGGCTGGCGGCCGAGCGCGGCGGCCAGGTCCCTGTCCGGGTCCCGGGCGCACAGCGTCGGCCTGATCATCGCCCGCCCGGCGGACACGCTCGGTGTCGAGCCGTTCTTCATGCGGTTCATCGCCGGGCTGGAACGCGAACTGTCCGGGCGGCGCACCGCTCTGCTTCTGCAGGTCGTCGAGGACCACCGCGCCGCGATCGACGCGATGCGGCTCTGCTGGGCGGAACGGCGCGTCGACGGCATGGTCGTCACCGACCTGTGGACGGAGGACGCGCGGATCCCGGTGCTCGAGGAACTCCAGATCCCGGCCGTTCTGGTCGGCCGGCCCCGGCCGGACACGGATATACCCGCCGTGTGGACCGACGACGCGGCAGCCGTGGTCTCGGCGGTCGACTACCTCGTGGCGCTCGGACACCGCCGTGTCGCCCGCGTCGCGGGGTTGTCCGCACTGGAGCACACCCAAGTACGCATCGCGGCCTTCCGCCAGGCCGTGCTCGGTCACGGCCTCGGTGAACCACAGGTCGTCGAGACCGACTACACCTGGGAGGAAGGCATGCGGGCCACGCGGACGCTGCTGTCCCGGCGCGACCGCCCGACCGCGATCATGTTCGACAACGACGTGATGGCCACCGCCGCGCTCAACGTGGCACAGGAGATGGGCGTCGCCGTGCCGGACGAGCTGTCGATCGTGGCCGGTGACGACTCGCAGCTGTGCGTGATGGTACGACCGGCGCTGACGGCGCTCTCGTGGGACATCCAGGCGTACGGCGTGCAGACCGCACGGGTGCTGGCAGACACGATCGACGACCGTTCCCCCGGCTCGCGACAGGTCAGCACGGCGCGTTTGGTCGTCCGGTCGAGCACCACCGCACCGCCGGCCTGACCGACCGGCGCTTGGCCTACGTCGCGGGCAGGGCGGTGGCCAGGAGCACGACACCGAGCGAGCCGACGAGCGCGGCGGTGGCGAGCGCCCGCGCGGCGGCCGGCCGCCCGGTGCCGCTTGCCCAGCCGTGCAGCCCGGCCGCCAGCATCACCGCGCAGAACAGCAGGAGCTTCGCGGCCAGGATCCGCCCGTAACCCGGCTGCGCGAGCGAGGCCCAGGTGACGCCCTTGTGCGCGGCCATGGCGACCCCGGTGACGAGCTGGACGGGAAGGAACGCGGTGACCGTGAAGAGGCCGAACCGCCGCCCGACAGCGCCGAGCACGGAGGCCCGCCGCTCGGCGTCGAGCAGCCGGCGGGCCAGCGGCAGCAAGATGAGCGAGACCGCCAGCTGGCCGCCGACCCACAGGGCCGCGCCGAGCACGTGCAGGAACCGGATGACCGACCACCAGGTCATGGCGCGCTCACCGCGAAGAGCCCGTGGGCGCCGGCCTCGGCGCGCGGCATGGTGTGGTCGACGAAGGGGTAGTGCCCGGCTTCGGGAAACACCAGCTCGGCGAAGCCGCCCTGGGCCGGGGCGAGGTCCAGCACCTGAGCGCCGCCCGGGTCGCCCCTCTTGAGCAGATATGCGCCTTCCTTGTAGACGGTGTCGAACGGCACGCCGACCAGGTGGAAGGCGGTTCCCGACCCGGGACCAGCGGCGACCACCCAGATGCGCACCCGCTCGCCGGCCGTGGCCGTGAGGGGAACGTGGTCGTAACCGGCGGCGGTGCCGTTGAACATCCATCCGTCCGGCCGGCCCTCGAGGATCCGCGAGCCCAGGTCGTCCTGGCCGGGTTGCCCGAGGTAGAGCTCGCCCTGGACGAGCACGAACTCACGGTCCACCGTCGGCAGGTCCGGCGGATCGATGACGACGGCGCCGTACATGCCGTTCGCGATGTGCAGGCTCATGGGCATGGTGGAGCAGTGGTACAGCCACGCTCCGGCCCGGTCGGCGCGGAAGCGGTAGGTGAGCCGCTGCCCCGGGTCGATGGTGCGCATCGGCCCGTCGGGGGCGACGGCTCCGGCGTGGAAGTCGATGCCGTGGCCGATGGTCCCGCCGTTGACGAACGTCACGACGAACACGTCTCCCACCTTGCCGCGCAGTGTCGGGCCGGGAACGGAGCCGTCGAAGGTCCACATGCGCTGGTGCACTCCCGGCGCGACCTCGAGATCGGTCTCCTCCACCCGGATCTCGACCCGGTGCTCCTCGCCGCCCGCCGCGGGCTTCAGGGCGGCGTCGTACGGTTTCCACCCCGGCGACATCGGCGCGCCGGGATCGAGGGTCGTGCCGCGGCCGCCTGTCCGCGTGCCGGAACGGCCCATGGCCGCGTGCCCCGTCTCCGCGGGTTCGGCGCTCGCGGCCGCCGGAGCGGGCACGATGCGCATGGTCATGCCGGCCGCCTGGTGCCCCGCGACGGTGCACGAGCCGTCCACCGTCCCGGCCAGCGGGGCGAGCTTCACCACGGCGGTCTCGCCGGGGCCGAGCATCGGGGTGTGGTCTCCGGTGGACAGCCTCAGGTCGTGTCGCTGGGCGTCGGCATTGGTCACACGGAGTGTCAGCACGGTGCCGGAGGGTGCGCTGATGACGGCGGGCCGTATGCGCATCGCGGCGAGCGTCACCTCGACCGTTCTCCGTACGCCGGGGACGACCTCCAGCCGGGCCGGCCCGGCACCTCCGGACACGGCGACAGCGACGGCGGCGGTCGTGAGCAGGCAGCCGACGACCACGCCGAGGGGAACGGGCGACACCCGGCCTCGAGGGTGACGCGCCCGCACCAGCGCGGTCACGGCCAGCGCGACGAAGGCGACCGCGGGAGTGAGGACGAGCACCCAGCCGAGCAGGCCGACGCGTTCGGGAACCGGCAGCGCGACAAGCGGCACGCCGAGATTCGCCGCCGCCAGGCGGTAGGGCCAGCCCCGCTCCAGCAGAGCCGCGTTCTGTTTGAAGCGGACCGGCCCGCCCCCGAGCACCGCGGGCAGCAGGTGCATGAGCGAACCGAGCAGCACCTGGGCGGCGAATCCGGCCAGCACCAGCGGCAGCAGCGGCTCAAGAGCCGCCGGCAGGTCGTCGGCGGAATGGGTGGCGACCACCACGAGATCGGTGATGAGCGCGATCCCGAACCAGGCCACCGCGGCCCCCAGCGTCCAGGCCGCTCCCGTGTGCGGGCGGCGCCGTCGCAGCGTCTCCACGACGGGTGCCAGCGCGACGGCCGCTGCGGCCAGATACACCGTCAGCCCGGCCACCGCGACCCAGCGCAGCCCCAGCAGCAGGCCGGGCAGTGTCAGACCGAGGCCCGCCACGGCCAGCCGCAGCGCGAGGCGGGAGCAGCGCCGGGTCAGCGGGGAAAGCCGCGTCCGCAGGACCGTCGGCCAGAGCGTGAACAGCGTGCCGAGCACCGTCAGGGCCACCCAGCCGAACAGGTTCGTCTCGGCGTGCGCGGCGTGCAGCCGCTCGTGCATCGGGCCGTTCCCCACGTGCGCGGCGAGCAGCCCGCCCAAGGCGCCGCCCACCGTCAGCGCACCCGCGGCGGCCAGATACCAGCCGATGACATGGCGGAACGGGCCGGGCAGTGCCCGTTTGAGCATCCCCGCCAGCACTGCGGCATGCCAGACGACCACGCCGACCACCGCCGCGGCCCCGGCCGCCGCTACCGGCCACGGCCCGGCGGCCACGCCGTACAGCACGGCGATGGTCGCGGCGTTCAGCGCGACCAGCCGGGTGATGCTCCACCGCCGGCCGGACGCTCCGACGCGCAGCAGCGCCGCGGCGAAATGCTCGCTCCAGATCACGATCGCGGTGGTGACCGCGCCGAGCAGGAAGACGTGGATCACCAGCCACCGCGGCGCGGGCAACACGCCCGGCGACAGCGCCGCCGCGATCGTCAGTGCGATCCAGGCGACGACGATCGCGTTGGCGCGCAGATGCCATGACGCCCGCGGCGCCGGGGGCTGCGTGCCGCCCTTCTCCCCGATCACCACCGTGACGGGCCCCATATCGGTTTCCTCACCTTCACGATCGAGGCCGCGACGACGGACACGGCGCATCCCGCGAATGCCCGGCAGTGCGACCACTCCGAGCAGACCACCCGCCGATGGCCAAGCCTCGACTACGGGTCATGAGCACGCTATGGAACGCCCCCGGTCTGGAGGACGGCCGTAAAGCCCACGATCGAAGGGACCAAAGTCCTCAGTACGTTCCTGGCGGGTGAGGACCGACAATCGCCCCGCCAGGACGGGACCTTCGTCACTGGAGAGACGGAAGGGACCGCGACTGTACTGTCTGCGGTCCGAATAAGCGGTGCCGGCTTATGGCGCCTATCAGCTGGGTGGGGTTTCCTTGGCCATCTCCGATGTTTTCCGTGAGACGTTCCGTGATGAGCACCGCGAGGTCCGGAACCTGCTGTTCGCCCTGGTCGACGCCTTCACCGCACACGATGTGACGACGGCTCGCCATATCGTTTCCGCCATCGCCGAGGCCACCGGCCCGCACTTCCGCTATGAGGAAGAGTCGATGTATCCGCGGCTGGTGCCCATTTTCGGTGAGGAGTACGTCCGAAAGCTGGTCGCCGATCACGACGGCGCCATTCGCAACGTTCGCGAGCTCGCGCAGCTCACCGACCACGGGCAGATCGATCAGGCCCAGGCCGAGCGCGGGATCGAGCTGACCCGGCAGATCCTTCCGCACGTCAGTGACTGCGATGGCCTGTCCATCATGGTGGAGACGCTGCCGCAGGACGACGTGCTCGATATCCTCGCCATCCGCGAGGCCGCTCTGGAGAAGAACCTGGACCTTCTCACCTGGGCGGGCACCGTCCGCGCGCGTCACACCTGACGCAGCACCTGCCGCACGGAGGCTTCCAGCGGGCTGTCCTCGCCGATGACCGTCTCGCACCCGTCCGGCAGCAGGTCGCGCTCCTGATACCACTCCCGCATCTGGTCCGGCGTGAAGTCCGACCGCTGGGGGCGGCTGTCGTGCCGCCGGAGCGTCTCAGGAAAGGACACATCCAGGTAGAAGAAGGCGCTGGTCCCGGCGTGGTCACGGCGCAGCGACCGCAGCATCGCGCCATAGCGATGGTGGCCGACCAGCGCCAGACCGCGGCCATAGGCCGCCCGCACGGCACGGGCGACGCTGGTCTTCCCGGAGCCGGAGTTCCCGCGGAGCACGATCAGACGGGTGTCGGGGGAGCCGGTACGCACCGTCTCAGGTTACGGACGGCCCGGGAGCGGCACGCCGTCTTTCCCGCAGACCGGCCGGTGAGGTCCGCCCAATGGTGTGCGAGCTCGGCTCGTTCCTGACACGCCGGGCCACGCGAATGGCCGTACGGCTCCGCGGATTGACCGCGAGGGTCCGGCGCATTCGATGGAGAGGCTCGAAAATGCCTGGTCAGAGGACATAGCGAGAGTGCGTGTGGCGCATTCGGGGAAGCGCCGGTGCCCGCTTCTTGACCACTGATACGCTTTACGCCTTTCGGTAACTCTGAGCATTTACGGGGCAAGAGTGACGACGGGGCCCGGTTATCACCAGCAGTATCCGCCGCAGCCGCCGCCGCAGTGGCAGTCTCCACCTCCCTCTCCGCCGCAGTGGCAGTACGGCCCTCCGCCACAGCAGTGGCAGGCTCCGCCTCCCCCTCCGCCTCCTGCCCCCGGGCGCAAGACCGGGCTGTGGGTGACGCTCGGGATCCTGTCCCTCGTCCTCGTCGTCGCGGTGGGTGCGGGCGTGGGCCTCGTCCTGCGGGGCGGCGGCTCAGGCGACGACGCCACGAACGACGCCGCCACCGACTCGAACACGGTCGTCGTGAAGGACGACGAGATCAGCAAGCTGGTCCAGTCGCACAGCAGGGCGCTGGCCTCGGGTGACGCCACGGCGTTCACCTCGATCTTCGACCAGAAGAACGCCGCTCTGGTCCGCGACCAGGCGAGAGTCTTCGCCAACCTGCGCAAGATGCCGCTGGCCGAGAAGTCCTACCAGGTGTTGCGGCGCCAGGGCCGGGCTCAGGACAGTTTCGGGCGGGGCGTGAAGTTCACGCAGGACGTCGCGTTCGTCCACCGGTTCGCCGGCATCGACCTGCGCCCGGTGTCCGAGTGGTATCGCTGGACCATCGAGAAGGCGTCGGCGAACGCGCCCCTTGTCGTGACGAAGGTGCAGGGCGCGCCGCCGACGATCAGCGGCGAGGTGTCGAAGACGATGTACTTCCCCGGGCCGTGGGACATCTGGCCGGACATCGTGGTGGCGAAGGCGGGCGCCAGTCTCGTCCTCGCCAGGCCACAGGACGCCGCCCTGGCCCGGCGCGTCGCGCCGACCGTCTCCGCCGCCGCCGCGAGCGATCTCGCCTTCTGGGAGAAGAACGGCGATCCGGACGCGGCGGTGCCGAGCGGGTTCGTGGTGGCGCTGGTCGAGGGAAAGGCCCAGCTCGGCAAGCTGTTCCGTACGGCCAAGGCGAACGAGGCCGGCGTCTCGATCCCGATGCCGAGATGGGGGATCGGGAACGACACCGTGAAGATCGGCGGCACTCGCGTCGTCATGGACACGGCGTCCGAGTTCTTCAGGAACGAGCAGGGGATCATGGAGATCTCCGAGCACGAGCTCGCGCACTCGCTCGTCGCCGGGCTCGACAGCGCACAGTTCGCTCTGTTCGGCAGGGCGAACTGGATCACCGAGGGCTTCGCCGAGTACGTCGCCGGCCGCAACCGGCCGATCAACGGAAACCGGCGTGTCAGTGAGGGCCGCGCCTACGTGGCAGGACAGCTCGCCATGCCGTTCGACGGGAAGCTGCCGACCAACGCCCTCTGGGACTTCAAGCAGATGACCAGCGTCAACTACCTCATGGGGCACCTGGCCATGCGGTTCATCGCCCAGAAGTACGGCGAGCGGAAGCTGGTCGAGGGCGTGGTCGCGGCTTACCGGGCACCGGGCGACGACAGCGAAGCCGCCCTGTTCCAGGTGCTCGGCGTGACGAGGGCGGACTTCGAGCGGCAGTGGGCGGGCTACGTCCGCGCCCAGCTCGCGTGATCGGGGGAGAGGCATGACGGATCAGCACAACAGGGACCCGTACGGCGGGCCCACCCCGCCCACACCGCCTACTCCGCCCTCGCCGTACCCCTACGGCCCGGGCCGATCGCCCTACGGCGGACAGGAACAGCCCTACCTCGGCCAGGGACAACCGGGTGACGCCGGAGGCTGGGGCCACCAGCCCGCACCCGGCCAGGCCGCATCCGCTCAGCCGGCGTACGGCCAGTCGGCGTACGGCCAGCCGGCCTATGGCCAGGCCGCATCCGGTCAGCCGGGGTACGGTCAGCCGGCCTATGGCCAGGCCGCGCCCGCCCAGCCGGGGTACGGGCAGCCGGGTGGTCAGGGGCAGTGGGGTGAGCAGGCCAGGCCGGCTCCGCAGGCCCCGGCCCCTCCGGCGTACGGCCCGCCCGGCCAAGCCGCGCCCTGGGGTCCGGGCGCACCCGGCGCACCGGCGTCGTACGGGCAGCCGGGTCAGGGCCAGCCGGGTCAGGGACACCCGGGCTCGCCGTACCCGCAGCCCTGGGGGCAGCCGCAGCCGGGCCAGGCCGCTCCGGCCCCCGCTCCGCCTGGGCAGGGCCAGACGCCCTGGCATGCGGGCCAGCAGGGGTACACGGGCCAACCGGGCTACCCCGGTCAGCAGGGGGGCTACCCCGGCCAGGGCTATGGAGCTCCGGGGCAGCCCGCCCAGGGGCTCCCACCGCAGCCGCAGCCGCAGCCGCAGCCGCAGCCGCAGCCGCAGCCGCAGGCGCCCGGCGGCAAGGGCAAGACGGCGCTGCTCGTCGCGCTCGGGCTGGTGGTGCTGCTGGCGGTGGGCGCGGGGACCGCCTGGTTCGTCGCGGGCGGCGGTTCCGGCACCGATTCCGGTGGGGGCGCGGGGGAATGGTCCGTCCCGCTCGCGAGTGCCGACAGCATGGACTTCACCCAGGGGCTCTCGTTCGCGGGCTGGCTGACCGACAAGACGGTGATCCGGGTGCAGCGCGACGGGGTGCTCGCCTACGACCTGACCTCGGGCAAGCGCGCCTGGGGCACTCCCTCGCCCGGCGACCAGCTCTGCGGCGCCACCGCCGACCTGGCGAACGGCAAGGGCGCCGTGGCGTACGGCAGCGACCAGCTGTGCGACCACCTGGCCGGGATCGACGCCGCGACAGGAAAGATCACCTGGAAGATCAAGATCCCGGCGGAGAAGTCCCGGCTGGCCAACTCGCTCACGGTGCCCCGGATCATGGACGCGGGCGATGTCGCCGTGGTGTACGCGCACGATGTCCTGTCCGGCTACCGCCTGTCCGATGGGGGGAAGCAGTGGACGGCCCAGTTTCCCCAGGGCTGCCACATCAAGGACATGAACACGGCGGCCACCCGGGTGGCCCTGCTCCTCGACTGCAGCTTCGAGGGCTCGGGCAACTTCGTGCAGGTGCTCGACCCGAAGAGCGGCAAGGCCGTATGGCGCTACAAGATGGGCGATCTCAGCCTGATGAGCCTGGTGCTGTCGGCCGACCCGCTGGTCGTCCGGCAGGAGGAGGGCGACAAGAGCACCTTCCTCGTTCTCGACGATCGAGGCGGCAAGCTCAGCGAGTTCACGACCGGCAAGGTGGACATGCTCGCCATGAACAAGGTGGCGTTCGTGGACGGGATGTTCGAGCAGCGCCGCTACGTCGTGCACGGCGACCGTCTCTACCTCACGACCTTTCCGGAGAACGTGCCGAACAAGGCGCGATCGAGCGACAAGGCGCTCGCCTTCGACCTCAAGACCGGCAAGCAGGTGTGGGAGTCGTCCGGCACGCAGCCCACGATGCTGAATCTCGTCCGCGCCGACGACCACGGCCTGCTCGCCCTGGAGGTCGGCGACTGGCGCGATCTGCCTCCCCGGCTCGTCCGCCTGGACGCGGCCACCGGCAAGGCGGCCGAGGTGGCGCAGCTGCCGCAGAAGTACGGCACCGAGGGGGACGACGCACGCGTCTTCGAGCGGAACGGCGCCGTCGTCATCGTGCCGTGGACCTCGGTCGCCGTGAAGCACGCGGTCGTCTACGTCGACACCAAGGAGGGCTGACCGGGCCGGGGAGCGCTGCGCGGCTCGCGGAGCGGGGGCTGCTGAGGGCCGCCGACATCGATCCGGTGGCGCACCCGCATGCCGAGGTCCGCCGCGCGGTGGCCGCCAACGAGGTGACACCGCCCGTGGTGCCTACACGGCCAGGGGGCGCTTGATGCCTCCTAATGCAACAGGGCACGAGGTCCCGTCCGACGGACGGGACCTCGTCGGTTCGCTTCGCCTCACGGGCTGGTGCAGGTGACCGCCGGGGTGGCCGAGGATCCTCCGCCGACGAAGCCGAAGGTCGTGCTCGCGTTGGCCGCGAGCGAGCCGTTCCACGACTCGTTGCGCACCGTCACGGCCGAGCCGGAGCCCGAGCGCACGCCTCCCCACAGCTGGGTGACGGTCTGCGAACCGGGCCAGGTCCAGTTCACGGTCCAGCCGTTGATCGCCGCGTTGCCCGCGCGCACCGTGACCTCACCCTGGAAGCCGCCGGGCCAGGAGTTGACCACCCGGAACGTCGCCGAGCACGCGCCGGACACTCCGCCGGACGGTGAAGGGCTCGGGCTCGCACTGGGCGAAGGACTGGGCGAAGGACTGGGCGACGGGCTCGGCGAGGGGCTGGGGCTCGGGCTCGGCGAGGGGCTGGGCGAGCGGCTCGGGCTGGCGCTGGGTGACGGGCTGGGGCTGGGCGAGGTGACCGCACCGCCCCACCCCGCCGTCGAGTCCAGCCAGGCCGCGCGGCGCAGCGCCCAGTCGCGCAGGTACTGCACCTGACCCTGCCAGGTGGACGCGGTCGGAGTGTTGAAGAAGCCGATGGTGCGCGTCGTGAGGTTCGGCCAGCGCTGGAAGTTCCGCTGCGCGGCGTTGGTCAGCGGCTGGGCGAGAGCGTCGATCCTGCTCTGCAGCGCGGAGTCGGACAGCACGCCGCGGCGCAGCGCCTGCCAGCGCGCCTTGACCTGGTCGACGAAGGCCGGATCCCGCATGAGCTGGGCGAACCAGTCGTTGGCGACCGGCTGCCGGGTCTGCTGATACTGCCAGCCCGCGGTCTGGTCGTTCTGGAAGAAGCCGCCCACGCCGAAAGTGAGGTCGTAGTCCCACAGCGGGCCGGCGAAGATCTTCGTGTCCCGGTCCTTGTAGAAGTAGGCGCTGCGGTAGTTGGCGTCCATGTTCCGGCTCAGCTCGTAGATGATCAACTGATCGATGAACGAACCCACGTCGATGTACGCCCGATAGCCGGTGTTCGGGTCGGCGAAGTTCTGCGAGTGCAGCACGTTGTGGAATTCCTGGATGTAGCCCCGCAGCCAGTCCTTCTGCTGCGGCTGCAGCGGCGAGGGGTCGA
This sequence comes from Microbispora catharanthi, assembly GCF_006334915.2. Lineage (GTDB taxonomy): Bacteria > Actinomycetota > Actinomycetes > Streptosporangiales > Streptosporangiaceae > Microbispora > Microbispora catharanthi. The sequence goes on along the minus strand of NZ_VDMA02000019.1, from coordinate 31,434 downwards.
CCACCTCGAGGTAGGTCCAGCAGGTGGCCGACGACCCGCTGCACGGCAGCGTCGGCTCCTCCGCGGCCATCCACTCGAACTTCCAGATGTACCCGCCCGTGAGCTTCGGCAGGGTCGTGTCGTCCTCGTCCAGCTTCTTGAGGTCGAGGCGGTTCTTCGAGTTCTTGATCGTCTCGGCGAGCATGTAGACGCCCATGTAGTCGTCGGCGCCCACCGGACCGGCGTCGGTGTTGAGGTAGAGCTCCACGAACCGATACCGGGGAACCTTCAGCCCCATCTCCTTGCCGAGGTCGTAGACCAAGGCCTCGCGGATCAGCGACTTGTCCGGGAACGGCCCGCGCAGCACCCAGTCGGAGTCGGCGGGCATCCCCAGCACCGGGTAGTCGGCGTCGTCGTTGTCGTTGTCCCAGAACTCGAGGCGATATGGCGCCTTCTCGAACGAGGCCGACGACTGCCCCCGCAGGTGGACTCCGGCGCGGGTGGCGACCGCCGGAGCCGTGGCCAGCGACGTCGTCGCACCACTGCCAGGATCGAAGATCATGGTGGCGGCGTCGAGGTAATCCCGGCCGGGCTTGCCCTTGCCGTACGAGTCGATCAGGACCAGCGGCAGATCGTGGGTCGTGGTGGTGGCTTGGGCGACGTACATGGCCGTTCCGGCCCTCCCGGACGCCGTGCCGCCGGCGAAGGCCTGTGCGCGCAGCTGGGTGGTGCGGGTGAACTGCAGCGGCTGGCCGCCGTAGAGCGCCGATTGCGCGGTGGGCGGCGTTCCGTCGGTGGTGTAGCGGATCTGTGCGCCGCTGACCGCGGTGCTCAGCGACACCGACACCTGTCCCTGGAAGGTGCCGCTCGGCGTGGAGAAGGCGATGTCGCCGGTCAGGTCGTCCGCCGCCCCGGCATCGGCGGTCGCGGACGCCGTGGCGGCGGTGCTCGCGGCGCGGCCGGCCGATCCGGTGCCGGAAGCCGATCCGGCGCCCGCCGACGACGGGTACGCGTTGAGGGGCCCGGCGAGGAGCCCGGTGAGGAGCACGGCGGCGACCGCGGTCCTCGTGACGCGGCGGGCCGCCGTGACGCCGGTGCTGCGGAGCGTCAGACGCACGATGCCTCCTGTTCGGGGCGGTGGGAAAGGTCCGGCGCCGGGTCCATCGGCGACGCGGTGCCGCGGAAGTGGCGGCGCAGCGTCCGCCGCCACGGCGTGTCGGGCAGGTCGGGGCGGAGCGCGGCCAGCCCGGTGGCGTACTTGGAGATGCGAACGGGTCTCATCCCGGCCCGCCACAGCACGCGGTCGACCGGCGTGGCGGCCGATGCGCTCTTGGTCTCGACCACGGCGAGGCCGGGCAGCCGCAGCGCGGAGTCGCCGTGCCGCCAGGCGAGTCGGGTGTCGAGGGTGACCCGGCTCGCGGTGTCCGGCAGCAGCAGGGTGGCGCGGTGGTATTCGGTCACCAGGACCGGGTCGAGGCAGCTCCTGGCGGCGGGACCGATCGACTCGCGGGCGAGTGCCGCGTCGACGAAGTCGCGCCCGGGGTCCACCGTGCCGCGGTCCCGCGGGTCGTAGGGCAGCCGGTGTTTGGTGATGCTGCCCCGCGCACCGCTGATCTTGACCTCCAGCCAGCATTGGGCGGAGTCGAGATAGGTGCGGGTGCGCACCTTGAAACGCCGGCGCCTGCGGTAGGCCGCGCAGTGGTAGCTGGCCAACTGAGGGGTGTCGAAATACACCGACTGGTAGCGGAAGGTGCGTTCCCCGTCGATGTCCAGCACCTGGGCGTACGGCATGAGCCCTTCCAGCAGACGGGGCAGGGCCTCGGCCGGGACCAGGTATTTGCGGTCCACCCTGGTCTGCAACGCGGCCCGGTCGACCAGCTCGTCGAGTCCGACGGGGGCCAGCCGCGCCAGGGCGGTCCCGATGGGCGTCGTGGTCATCGGCGTGCTCCGGCGTGTGCGGGCGCCTCGGGTTCGGCGGTCAGCGCCCGGTCGGTCAGCGCGTACCGAACGTCGACCACGGTGGTCTCGTTGACCAGGTCGAGCCGCTGGACGGTGACGGCGTGCACTCGGGCGTCGAGGAGTTGTTCGAGGTGCGCGACGAGCGCGACATGGTCGGTGAAGGCCGATTCGAGCACCAGGATCTGGTGCCGGTAGTGCCGGAACAGCCGCCGGTGGTCGCCGAGAAACATCACCGCGAGGATGAGCGCCATCATGCCGCCGCTGAGCCAGGCCGAGGTGGTGCTCACCGCACCGAGGATGCCCAGGGCGAGGGCCGAGAAATAGTAGGCGACCTCGTGCTGGTCGAGTTCCGTCGAGCGCAGGCGGATGATGGACAGCACGCCGAACAGCGCCATCCCCAGCCCGAGCCCGGCGCCGACGTTGCCGGCGCTCAGCACGCTCGCCACCGCGAGGACGCCGATGTTGACCCCGAGGTAGGAGACGACCAGGTCGCGCCGGCGGTGTCGTGGGAAGTAGAGCCCGAAGACGAGCAACACCACCGCGCAGATGTCGATCGCGAACAGGACGAGCTGTGCCGACACGTTCGTTCCTCCTGAGTCTCCGCCGGGGTGAGCAGGGCACGCGCGCTTCCTCACACAGGCCTGATCGAAACTTTCGAATAAAGAAAGAAAGTTTCGGGAACCCGTGCGGAACAATAGGTGAATCGCGGGTGTCGAGTCAATGAACATCTGACACGCGATCGTGTCAGAAACGGGAGAAGCTCCCTGGTCGACCTTGACAAAGGCATGTAGGCCGTCGGTTCGTCGAGAGTGAAGGGCGATCCGGAGCGGGACGCATCTCGGTGAAACTTTCACCCTCCCGGCTCGGAAAATCGGGTGCCTTTCATTACCGGATGACCGGCGTCGGAGCCGTCCGACGATGATCGCCGCTCCCCGCCGCCCACCCGGTCGTGGTGTGGCCGCGAACCCGGCCCTGCGCGCGGGACCTGTGCGCGGCGAGACGGGCCCCGCGTTGTCGAAATGCCTTCGTCACCGGGAAAGCGAGACGGCCGATCTCGCCGTGCGGGTGGGATCCCGGCCCGCGCCCCCGAAAGCCTTTCTCCCCGCGACCTATAGGCGTGTGGCGTCGAGTTCGTCGACCGTCCGGCACGTCGGCCCGAGCCGCGGACGACGGCTGCTCGAAGGGCGTGCACGCTGCGGAACGAAAACGATGCGGAACGAAAACGATGCGGAACAAAAACGATGCGGAACGAAAACGATGCGGAACAAAAACGAGGCGAAACAAAACATGCTCGACAGGAGCCGGCCCTCCGGCGCGGTCTCCCCGCACCTCGGGCGTCGCGTGCGGGTGCGGAAAATCACCGACGCATTTTCCGTATGTGCGGAGAAGGCCGCCGATCAGCGGTTGACAGGCTCACATTCACCCCGCAGACTTACTGAAACTTTGCAGTCAGCGACTGTTCGGGGGGTGTCGCGTACTGCCGAAAGACGGCCCGGAGAAAAGGATGCGTTTTCGTTTCCCGCTCGTCCGCGGCTGAGAAAGGTTTCAGCATGTCTTCAGGAGGCACGTCCCCCTCCACTGCCTCTGTCCTCGGGAAACGCGTTCTCACGCTGACGCTGGGCGTCGGTTTTCTGGGAGGTCTCGGCATTCCGGCCGCCGGCGCCGGTGCCGCTGCCACGGCGGACCCCCAGGCGATCGTCCAGCAGCAGGCGCCAAGCCTGCCGAGCGGGCGGACCACCTACCGGACGATCACGGACTACAACGACGAGATGCTGGCGCTGAGCGCCCGGCACCCCGGCCTCGTCAAGCACATCACGCTGCCGCACAAGACCCGCCAGGGCCGGGAGGTGTACGGCATCGAGGTCACCCACGACGTCGGCGCCGCCGACGGCAAACCGGTCCTGCTGATGATGGGCGTCCACCACGGCAACGAATGGCCCTCCGGCGAGCACACGATGGAGTTCGCCTACGACCTGATCGACAACGACGGCAAGGACCCCCAGGTCACACGCCTGCTCGACAAGGCGCGAGTCGTCTTCGTCCCGGTCGTCAACGTCGACGGGTTCGTCATCAACCGGCGTACGAGCTGCGGCCTGTCCCCGACGTGCGCGAGCAGCGCCGGGGTCGACATCAACCGCAACTACCCCTTCGGCTGGGGCAGCAACGCCGGTTCGAACGCGACGACCCGGGGCCCGGGGCCCGGTTCCGAGCCCGAAGTGCAGAACGTCATGGACCTGACCAAGAACAACCAGGTCACCGTCCTGATCACGAACCACACCTCCGGTCACACCGTCCTCCGCCCGCCGCTGGAGAAGCGCGCGGGCGACACCCCGGACGAGGCCGTCTACGCCGCCCTGACCGACGCGATCACGGCCGAGAACGGCTACACGGGCATGAAGTCGGGCTTCGACTACGAGACGACCGGCGAGACCCCGGACTGGTCGTACTACGCGACCCGCGGCCTCGGGTTCACCTTCGAGATCATGAAAACCCAGTCGACCAGCAACACCTACTCCGAGGTGATCGAGGACTACACCGGGACGGGTCGCTACGAGGGCAAGTCGAACCGCGAGGCGTTCATGGCGGCCCTGGAGTACGCGGCCGATCCGGCCGGGCACTCGGTCATCACCGGAAAGGCGCCGAAGGGCGCGGTCCTGAAGATCGCGAAGGACTTCGACCTGTGGACCGCGCCGATCCGGCAGGCGAACAACGTGGTCGATCCGCCCCAGAGGATCCCCACCCATCTGCAGTCGACGCTGGTCACCCCGGCCAACGGCAAGTTCGCCTGGCACGTCAATCCGTCCGTACGGCCGGCCCCGGCCTACACCGAGACCGGCGTCGTCGCCACCGGGCCGGGCAACTTCATCAAGGAAAGCTGGACGCTCACCTGCGCCCGCCCGACCGGCGAGGTTCTCGAGACGGTGCACGTGACCGTCGACCGGGGCGAGCAGGTCGACGTGCGGCTGCAGGAGTGCAAGACGAGGTTCAACGGCAACGGCCCGAAGAACTGACCGGCATCACGACGCGGCGTAGCCGGGCGGTCCCCACGGGGGCCGCCCGGCGGCGTTGCATCCGGCAGGCGCTTCGCGATTCACGAGTGAGGCGACCGGCCAGGGGGCCGGGTCCGTCACTCCACGAAGAAGGGAAGTGTTCCAGGATGAGGCACGTCCCAGAGCCTGGCCGATCGCTCGCCGTGCTGGACGCCACCCGGATCGTCGCGAACCTGCGGACGCTCTTCGACGGCCACCGCCTCTCGCCGTCACAACGCCGGATCGCGCGCTACCTGCTGGACAACGCGCAGGAGGCCGTCTTCTTCACCAGCGCGGACCTCGCCGCGCGCGCCGGCGTCAGCCAGCCGTCGGTCACCCGCTTCGCCGCCGCGCTCGGGTTCCGCGGGTTCCCGGAGTTCCGGGAGGCGCTGCGCACGTCGGTATTCGGCGATCGTCCGCCGGTCGCGACGGATGACCGCTACAACGAGATCCAGGAACTGGTCGACTCCGAGATCCGCGACCTCGAACGGCTGCGCGACGGCCTGGCCGATCCCGGCCAGCTCCGGCGGGTGGCGGCTCAACTGGCCAGGTCGAGCCCGCTTCTGGTCATGGGCCTGCGGATCTCCGCGCCGCTGGCGCATCTGTTCGGCTACCTCGCCGAGAAGGTGCTTCCGGACGTACGCGTGCTGGACGTGCCGGGCTCGATCCTGGAAGACCGGCTGAGCAGAGCGGCGGAGTCGGGTGCCGCGTGGGTGCTCGCCATCGGCCTGCCGCGCTATCCGCGTGAGCTGGAGCAGGGCCTCGTCTGGGCGCGGCGGGTCCGGCTCAAGGTCGCCCTCGTCACCGACCAGCCGGTGGGCCGGCTCACCGACCTCGCGGACGAGGTCCTGCTCGCCCCGGTGAGCTCGGGCTTCGCGTTCGACTCCCACGCCGGCCCGACGGTCCTGTGCACCGCGCTGCTGCACACCATGCTGGACACCCTCGCCGCCGAGGGACAGGCCCGGCTGGAGGCGTTCGACGACAGGGCCGCGGAGCGTCAGGTCTTCTTCGCCGGCTGACGGGTGAGGGCGTCGAGCAGGCCGGGGAACACCTCGTCCATCTCGGCGCGGCGCAGGGAGTTCATCCGTGACGTCCCGACGTAGTGCTGCCGGATCAGGCCCGCCTCGCGCAGCACGTTGAAGTGGTGGGTGGCGGTGGACTTGCTGACCGGAATGTCGAAGCCCCCACAGGGGATGTCGGCGTCGGAGGCGTCGAGCTGCGCGACGATGCTCCGGCGTACCGGATCGACGAGGGCCTCCAGCACCTGCTGGAGGTCGAACTGCGACACCTCTGGATGCGGCGGCGTACGTCCCATGGCCCCATAGTACGACTTTCGTCGAAGTTTGACATCGGTCGTACTTTGGTCGCACAGTGAACCAGCACAGTGGACGGCGATGAAGCGGAGGACGACGACATGGCGAAGACGGTGCGGTTCCACGAGATCGGCGAGCCCGAGGTGCTGCGGCTGGACGACCTGGAGCCGGCCGAGCCGGGGCCCGGTGAGGTGCGGATCCGGGTCGAGGCGATCGGCGTCAACAGGGCGGAGATCCTGTTCCGGCGCGACCGGTACATCGAGCCGGTGAAGCACCTGCCCGCCACGCTCGGCACCGAGGCCGCCGGTGTGGTGGAGGCGGTCGGCCCGGAGGTGACCGGGTTCGCGGAGGGTCAGGCGGTCAGCGTCCTGCCCGGCTTCTTCTCGCAGAACGACTACGGCGTCTACGCCGAGCAGGCGATCGTGCCGGCGTCCGCGCTCCTGTCCCGCCCCGACGGGATGAACGAGGTCGCCGGGGCGGCGGTGTGGATGCCCTACCTCACGGCCTACGGCGCGATGACGGAGGTGGCCGGGATGCGGGCGGGTGACGTGGCGGTGATCAACGCGGCGTCCAGCAGCGTCGGCCTGGCCGCGATACACACGGCCGACCGCATCGGGGCCACGCCGATCGCCGTCACCCGCACCCGTGCCAAGAGGCGGCGGCTGATCGAGGAGGGCGCGGCCGAGGTCGTCGTCTCCGACGAGGAGGACGTCGCCGGGCGAGTGCTCGAGCTGACCGGCGGCAGAGGTGCCGAGTACGTCTTCGACGCCGTCGCCGGGCCGGGCGTGGCGGAACTGGCCAGGGTCGTCGCGCCCGGCGGGACGTTGTTGCTGTGGGGCGCGCAGAGCGGGCAGCCGACGCCCTATCCGGGGTTCGACCTGGGCATGCCCGCGCTGAACATGCGTACGTACACGGTGCTGGAGATCACCAGGGACCCGGAGCGGCTGCGCCGCGCCGTCGCCTTCGTGACCTCGGGCCTGCGTACGGGCGCCTTCCGCCCGGTGGTGGACCGCCTGTTCCCGCTGGAGGAGGTCGTGGAGGCCCACCGGCACATGGAGTCCGGCGCCCAGATCGGCAAGATCGTGCTCACCGTGCATCGGTGAGCCTTGTGACGTGGTGCGACCGACCGTGTGCACATGCCCAGGCACAACATGACGCTGGGAGTCGATGCTCACGTGGCTGCCTCTTATAGGACTACAGTTTATAGAACTGTGGTCCTATAACTTCTTCCCTACCTCGCACGGGCGAACCCCGAGTTGCCTTCCCTCATCCAGGAGGCGTTCCGGCCGATGCGGGACCAGCGCACCAATTCCCGTACGCGTCTGTTGCTGTGCGGTTCGGCCCTGTCCTTCATGGGACGGTTGTTGTCGGGCAGCGCGCCGTTGCGCGGACGGGCGGGACTGGAACTGCTCGTTCGTCCGCTTGACCACCAGCTGGCCGCCGCGTTCTGGGGGATTTCCGATCCGGCGCTGGCCCTCAAGGTCAACGCGGTCGTCGGCGGCACGCCCGCCTATCGTCGCGAGTTCGCACGTGGTGATACCCCGGCGGGCGCGGAAGACTTCGACGACTGGGTCGTCCGCACCGTGCTCAACCCGGAGACGCCCCTGTTCCGCGAGGCCCGCTACCTACTGGCCGAGGAGCCGGACCTGCGTGACAGTGCACTGTATCTGTCCGTCCTGGCGGCCGTTGCCGATGGCAACGCCACCCGCGGAGGCATGGCCGGCTACCTGGAGCGCAAGGCGACGGACATCGCGCATCCCATCAACGTCCTCGAAGACGCCGGCCTGCTGCATCGCGATGCGGACGTTTTTCGGGACAACCGCGCCACATACCGGATCTCCGAGCCGTTGATCCGCTTCTATCACGCCATCATGCGGCCGGTCTGGGACCAGCTCGAGCGGCCGGGCAGCGCCACGCGGGTCTGGCAGGCCAGCCGCCGCCGCTTCGTCAGCAACGTCCTCGGCCCGCACTTCGAGCAGATCTGCCGCGAGTGGTCGCTGCATCACGCCGATCCGGACCTGTTCGGCGGGCTGCCTGCCCGAGTCGGTCACGGTGTCGTCCGCGATCTCAAGGCCAGAACCGGGCACGAGGTGGACGTGGCCGTGATCGGCATCGCTGACGACGGCAAACCGCCGCTTCTGGCCATCGGCGAAGCCAAGTGGAACGACACGATGGGAATCGCTCACATCGAACGTCTCCGGCACATCCGCGACCTGATCGCGGAGTCCGGCCGTTACGACACCACGGGCACCCGTCTCATCTGCTTCAGTGGCACCGGATTCAACGACAAGGCGCTGGCGCAGGAGGCTGCCTCGCCTGATGTGCACCTGATCGACTTGCCGGCTCTGTACGGCCGGCGCTGACGCGGGCCGGCGTGGAGCGACCGGCCGCGGCCGGCTCACGGTGGCAGGGAGGCCGTCGATAGGGTCCCCTGGGTAGGACGCCGGGGAGAGGAATCGTGAGCGCGTGGTGGAGCGGGCCGACGGGGCAGGGTCGCAAGAGGCAGGGTTGCACGAGGTGGGGCCGGGGATCTTCGCCTGGGTGCAGCCCGACGGCACCTGGTGGGTGAACAACGCCGGAGCCGTGGCAGGCGACGGCGGCGTCCTGATCGTCGACACCTGCGCGACCGAGGCGCGCACCCGGCGGTTTCTCGGCGCGGTGGCCGAGGCGACCGGCGGCGCCCCCGTCCGGATGGCGGTGAACACCCACCAGCACGGGGACCACTGCTACGGCAACAGCCTGCTCCCGGACGACACGGTCGTCTTCGGGCACGCGGCGATGAGAGAGGCGTTGCTGGCCGACCCGATCATCGACGGCTGCCCGCCGGTGTGGACGCCGGTGCCCGACTGGGGACACGTGACGCGCCGCCCGCCGTCGGTGGTGTTCACCTCCGAGCTGACCGTCCATCTCGGGGCGCGCCGCGTCGAGTTGCGGCATCCCGGCCACGCCGCCCACACCCCCGGGGACGTGGTGGCGTGGCTTCCCGGCGAACGGGTGTTGTTCGCCGGGGACCTGCTGTTCAACGGGCTCACGCCGCTGGTGCTGATGGGGTCGCTCGAAGGGGCGTTGCGGTCGCTGGACTGGCTGGCGGCCTTCGAGCCCGAGCACGTGGTGCCGGGACACGGGCCGCTCGCCACCGCCTCCGAGCTGCCGGAGGTCCTGGCCGCGCACGAGCGGTACTACCGCTTCGTCCTCGACGCCGCCCGGGCTGGACGTGAGAACGGGCTCACTCCGCTGGCCGCCGCGCAGGCGGCCGACCTGGGCGAGTTCGCCGGATGGGCGGACGCCGAGCGCCTGGTGCTCAACCTGCACCGTGCCTACGCCGAGGCCGAAGGCGGCGAGGTGGATCTCCTCGCCGCCTTGGGCGACGCCATGACCTGGCACGGCGGGCCGCTGCCCACTTCAGTCTGAAGCGGGCGTCACGACCAGCCCTGCAGGCCGGCTCCGTACGGGTAGAGGGGATTGCCGTAGGTGGTGGGGACGGTCTGGCCCGCGTCGATGCGGGCCCGGATCTCCGACCGCTGGGCGGCGGTCGCGCCCAGGTCGTAGGGGAGGTTCCAGTCCTCGACGGCGTCGGCGAGCACGTCGCCGCCGCCCGGCTTGAGGATCTGGTCGAGGCTGCGCGGGAGCTGCCACGGCAGGCGGCCGCGCGGCGTGTAGTCGCCGAACAGGAGGCTCGCCGTGGCCGGGCCGACCTCCTCGCCGCCCCGGTACGTCACCACGATGGCGTCGGCCAGGCCGTTCCACTCGCTGATGACGATGGGCCGGGGGAGGGTCAGCACGACGACCACCGGGATGCCCTGGTTCCTGAAGTTCTGGATGACGGCCAGCTGGTCGGCGGGCACCTGGGGTTGCTCCTTCACCCAGGCGGTGGCGTGCGTGTAGGTCGGCTCGCCGACCGCCACGATCGCGAGCCTGGGTGAAGGCCCGGTGTCCTGGTAGACGTTGACGCCCGCGGTGGCCCCCCGCGCCTTCACCGCGTCCAGCAACGTCTGCGAGCCGTACTCCTGGTGGAAGAAGCTCGTCCAGATGCAGCAGGCCGATCCGTCGGTGGCCCGCGGACCGGCGACCACGACGTTGTCGCCCGCCTTGAGCTTCAGCGGCAGCACGCCGTTGTTCTTGAGCAGCGTGATGGACTCCCGGGCGGCCTGGTTGGCGAGCGCGACGTACGACGGCTGGTGGAAGCGGTAGGGGCCGTTCACCGGGTCGCCATACGGGCGCTCGAACACGCCGAGCGTGAACTTCAGGCGCAGGATCCGGGTCACCGCGTCGTTGATCCGCGCGATCGGGACTCCTCCGAGGAAGGTCGCCATGGTGAACCCGGTGGCTCCGGGGTCGGCCCCGCCCATCACGTCGGAGCCGGCGTTCGCGGCCTTGACCCAAACCGAGGACGGCAGCCAGTCGGTGGTGATGAGACCGGTGTAGCCGAGGTCGGTCCGCAGGTAGTCGAGGATCGGCTTGCTGTCGCCCGCGCCCGAGCCGCCCGGGTCGAGGTAGGAGCTCCCGGCGTAGCCCGGCATGATGTTGACGGCGCCGGCCTCGATCGCGGCCCTGAACGGGATCATGTGGTACTTGATCGTCACCGCGTCGTAGGTGATCCCGGCCTCGCCGCCCGCGCCCTCGCCCGGCCAGTGCTTGACGGTCGCCAGCACGGACGCGGGGTTGAGCTCGGGGCCGCCCTGGAGTCCGGCCACCAGCGCGCGGACCTGGGCGGCCGCGACGTCGGCGTTCTCGCCGTTGCCCTCCTGGATGCGCGGGTAGAGGACCTTGGTGCCGACCTCGGCGAGCGGGCCGAGCACGCCGCGCGCCCCGACCTCCAGCTCTTCACGGCGCTGCATGTCGCCGAGCTTGTAGTCGAGCGCGTAGTCCTTGCCCGCCGCGAGCGTGCTCTGCAGCGGGTAGGTGGTCTGGTATCCGGCGATGGTGTCGCCCGCCGAGACGGGCGGGATACCGAGCCGGGTTCCGGACGCGCCCAGCAGCACGGCGTGCAGGTCGTTCGGCAACGCCGGGCCGAAGTGCCAGCCCGAGAGCGGGTAGGTCTGGGCGTTGTAGAACATCTGATACGCCTTCTCCTCGGGGGTCATCCTGCCGAGGAGGTCGCTGACTCGGGTTTCGACGGGCAGCCGCCAGTTCTCGTACGGCTCGACCGTGCCGTTCCTGTCGAGGTCGCGGACGCCGTTGACGATCGGGACGCCGTCGGCGACCTGCTCGATGTCGGGCAGGTAGAGGCTGAAGGTGCGGATGTTCGACGTCGTCCTGGCGCCCGAGCCGCTCACCGCGACGACATACCACTTGTACGTCCACCGGTCGGGGATGTCCCAGGTGGGCGTGTAGCTCGTGCCGGTCGGTTCGGCGACCTTGGTGTAGAGGTCGATCAGGTTGCCCGAGGCGGTGAAGTCGTAGTCGGTGCGGCTGACGTTCAGCCAGACCTCGTAGCGCACCGCGCCGGAGACGGCCGCCCAGGAGAACGCGGGCCGCCGGGTGTCGGTGATCATGGCCTTGTCGGCGGGGGCGGACAGCGCGAACTGCCCGGTGGTCGCCGGAGCCTTGGTGGGCGGGGACAGCAGGGGCGCGGTCGTGGCCGCCGTGTCCACGGTGCCGAAGACCTGGAACTCCCACAGCGAGTAGCCGTAGCCCGTCGCCCGGGCGGTGCCGACGAAGCGGACGTAGCGGCCGTCGCCGGTGACGTTCAGGTTCTCGACGCCGCCCCTGCCGCTGGTCGTGGTGTAGATCGGCGTCCATGACGTGCCGTTCGCGGACACCTCGATCCGGTAGCCGGTGGCGTACGCGGACTCCCAGTTGAGTGAGACGCCGGAGATGTGCCCGGCCCCGCCGAGGTCCACCCGCAGCCATTGGTCGTCGGAGTACTGGCTCGACCAGCGGGTCGTCGTCCGCCCGTCGAGCGCCGCCGCCGGAGCGTTGCCGCCCTCCCAGGACGAGGCCGTCACCTGCTTGTACGCCGAGATCGGCGTGCCGCTCGGCGGGTCGGTGGTGCCGCCGCCGCTGGTGTGGACGGCGAACTCCCACAGCGAGTAGCCGTAGCCGGTGGCGCGGGCGGTGCCGTACACGCGGACGTAGCGGCCCGAGCCGGTGACGTCGAGGGTCTGCGTGCCGCCGGTGCCGGTGGTGGTGGAGTAGACATCGGTCCAGGCGGAGGCGTCGGCCGACACCTGGATCTTGAAGGCCGTGGCGTAGGCGGCCTCCCAGGTCAGGACGACCCTGCAGATCGACGTGGCCGAGCCGAGGTCGACCTGCAGCCACTGCGGGTCGGCGGCGGCGCTCGACCAGCGGGTGCCGGGGTCGCCGTCCACCGCCGCGGACGCGGGCGTCCCTGCGTTCTCGGTGGACGAGGCGGTCGCGGGCCGGTTCAGCGCGGCGTCGGGGCCGGCGCAGCCCGAGGACGTGCCGGTGGTGCCGTAGACCTGGAACTCCCACAGCGAGTAGCCGTACGCGGTGGCGCGGGCGGTGCCGTACACGCGGACGTAGCGGCCCGAGCCGGTCACGGTGAGGGTCTGCGTGCCGCCGGTGCCGGTGGTGGTGGAGTAGACGTCGGTCCAGGTGGAGGCGTCGGCCGACACCTGGATCTTGAACGACGTGGCGTAGGCGGCCTCCCAGTTGAGGGTGACCTGGCTCAACGTCGCCGTGGCCCCGAGGTCGACCTGAAGCCACTGCGGGTCGCCGAACGCGCTGGACCAGCGCGTTCCGGTGTTCCCGTCGACGGCGGCCGATGCCGGTGTGCCGGCGTTCTCGGTGGACGAGGCCGTCGCGGTCTTGCCCTGCGACAGCAGCGCGGGCGCGGCCGTGGCCGGCGCGGACACGGCCGCCGCTGTGACGACGCAGGCCACGACCAGGACCAGTGCGCTGAGCACGGCCGTCAGGGCGCGGCGCGTGGGATGGATCCTCGAACGCTGTCTCATGATGGCGATTCCTCTTCGGGGGGTGAACGGGGCGAACCCTGACCCAGAGAATGATCGCGTTCGATACTTAGGTCAATACTTGAATTTAGTGCGCAAGGAAAAAATCTTGACTTACGGCGTCCACTGCCGCCGATGATCGGGAGTCACCGGTGGACCGGCACGTTCCGGCCGCTGCCGGGAATCGTCCGCGGTGCTCCGGTCTTCGACCGGGGAGCACGTCAAAGCCGGCTGAACACGGAGGCCAGCGTTTCGATCTCCTGTGCGGAGAGCTTGTCGGTGAAGTGGCGGCGCACCGCGGCGTCCAGGCCGGGGTGCGCGGCGGCGATGGCGGCCCGGCCGGTGCCGCTGAGGGTGACGATGACGCCACCGGCGCGCTCTCGGGTGACGAGCCCGCGGGTGCTCATGCGGGTGAGCTGATGGGAGACGCGGGTGCGATCCCAGCCGAGCGACGCGGCGAGTTCGCTCTGGCGCAGGGCGCCTCCCGCCTTGTCGAGGTTGACGAGGATCGCCAGGTCCGGCTCGGACAGGCCCGCCGCCTCGGCGGTGTCCGCGATCACGCGGGCCCGGACGACCTCGTGGGCGCGTTTGAAGGCGGCCCAGAAGTCGACGGGGTCCGACGCGGCGCCGCTCGCGGGCTCGCTCGAAGTGGCGGTCTCTCCGTCCTGTGTTGACATATCAACATGCCTCTTTCTAGTGTTGAGATATCAACGCTAACAGGCAGCTGCTTTCGAGGCAGCCCTGTCGGCGGCGTCCATGTTTCTCGCCCCGCAGGAGGCGCCATGCACACCCGACCTCTTGGCACCGGCGGCCCTCAGGTCGCCTCTGTCGCCCTGGGCTGCGCCGGCATGTCCGACCACACCGCACCCGCCGACGAGGCCGACGCCATCGCCACGATCCACACGGCCCTCGACTCCGGCGTCACCCTCCTCGACACCGCCGACTTCTACGGCATGGGCCACAACGAGGACCTCATCCGCCGCGCCCTCCGCGCCGGCGATCGCGACAAGGTGCTCCTCAGCGTCAAGTTCGGCGGTCTGCGCGGCCCCGACGGAGCCTTCGTCGGCATCGAGGGCCGCCCCGCCCACGTCAAGAACGCCCTCGCCTACTCGCTGCGCCGCCTCGGCGGCGACCATGTGGACATCTACCGCCCCGCCCGCCTCGCCCCCGACACCCCGATCGAGGACACGATCGGCGCGATCTCCGAGCTGGTCCAGGCCGGGTACGTGCGCCACGTCGGGCTCTCCGAGGTGGGGCCGGAGACCATCCGCCGTGCCCACGCCGTGCACCCGATCTGCGATGTACAGATCGAATACTCCCTGTTCAGCCGTGGTCCCGAAACCAACGGCATCCTGGACACCTGCCGCGAGCTGGGGATCGGCGTCACCGCCTACGGGGTCCTCGCGCACGGTCTGCTCACCGGCGCCTACCGGCGACCCGCCGGGGGCGACCCGCGCGCCCACTGGCTGCCCCGCTTCCACCCCGGCAACCTCGCCGCGAACCTCACCCTCGTCGACCGGCTGCGGCCGCTCGCGGACGCGCACGGCATCAGCGTCGCGCAACTCGCCACCGCCTGGGTCATCACCCAGGGCCGCGAGCGCGGCGCCATCGTGGCCGTCCTGGGCGCCCGCCGGCCGCACCGCGTCGAGGAGGCCCTGGCCGCGGCCGACGTCGCCCTGACCGACACGGACCTCCGCGCGATCGACGAGGCCGTCCCGGCCGGCGCGGTGGCCGGAACCCGCTACGCCGCACCCCTCATGGCTCTGCTGGACAGCGAACGCACCCCTGTGCCGTCTACAGAAAGAACAGGCCGCGAATCATGAACACATCCACGTCACCGCTCGCCGAGCTGGCCCGGTCCGGGAAGCCGATCGGAGTGGGGATCATCGGACTCGGGGCGAACGGAGGCTGGGCCGGGCGCTCTCACCTGCCGGCCCTGCGCGCCGTCCCGGGTTACGAGCTGAGGGCCCTGAGCACGAGTTCGAAACAGTCGGCGGAGCGCTCCGGACACAGGCACGGAGTGTCGCGCGCCTTCGGGACGGCGGCCGAACTGGCCGCCTGCGACGAGGTGGACCTCGTGGTCGTGGCGGTGAAGGTGTCGCACCACCGGGAACTGGTGCGGACGGCGCTGAGCGCCGGCAAGAGCGTGCTGTGCGAGTGGCCGCTGGGCAACGGGCTCGCGGAGGCCGCGGACATGGCGCGGCAAGCGCGCGGCCGCGCGGTGCCGACCGTCGTCGGACTCCAGGCGCGGTCGCACCCGGCCCTCGCCTACGTTCGGGATCTCGTGGCCGACGGCTACGTGGGGGAGGTGCTGTCCACGACGGTCGTCGGCTCCGGCGGCGCCTGGGGCGCCACCGTCGGCCCCGGCGATCACTACGTGCTCGACGCCGCCAACGGCGCGACACTGCTGACCATCCCCTTCGCCCACACCCTCGACGGACTCGCGTCCGTCCTTGGAGAGCCCGAGGATCTGCGGATCCACCTGGCGTCGCGGCGTACGTCGGCCGTGGACACCGGGAGCGGGCGGCCCGTGCCGATGACCGCCGCGGACCAGGTGGTGGCCTCGGGACGGCTGCCGGGCGGCGCGGTGGCCACCTTCCACTACCGTGGAGGCGTCTCCCGGGGCACCAACTTCCGCTGGGAGATCAACGGCACCGAGGGCGACCTCGTCCTCACCGCTCCGATCGGCCACCTCCAGCTCAGCCCGATCACCATCGAAGGCGGCCGCGGGACATCCACCGGACTCGCTCCCCTGACGGTGCCGGAATCGTACGTCCGCGTCCCGCGACTGGACGCCCACGCTGACGCGCCGGCCTACGCGGTCGCTCACGCCTACCAGCGGTTCCTGAACGACCTGCGCGAGGGCGGCACGCCGGGCGTACCCGATTTCGCGCACGGCGCCGCCCGGCACCGCAGCATCGAATCCGCCATGTCGACGGCCTGACCGGACGTCAACGGCCGGGTCGCACCAGGCCGCTCTCGTAGGCCAGGATGACGAGCTGGACCCGGTCGCGGACGTCCAGCTTGGCGATGGCCCTGGCGACGTGGGTCTTGGCGGTCAGCGGGCTGATGACCAGGCGCTCGGCGATCTCGCCGTTGGACAGGCCGAGCGCGACGAGCCGCACCACTTCCAGCTCGCGGGTGGTGAGGGCGGCCAGCCGCTCCCCGGCGTCGGGCGCGAGGTCCTGCCGCCGGGCGAACCGCTCGATGACGCGGCGGGTGACGCCGGGGGACAGGAGCGCGTCCCCGGCGGCCACGGCGGCCACCGCGCGGCGCAGTTCGGCCGGTTCGACGTCCTTGGTGAGGAAGCCGCTGGCTCCGGCGCGCAGCGCGGCGAAGACGTGCTCGTCGGTGTCGAAGGTCGTGAGGATGACGACCCGGCAGTCCCGGTCGGTGACGATGCTCCGGGTGGCCGTGATGCCGTCCGTCCCCGGCATGCGGATGTCCATGAGGACGACGTCGGGGCGGGTGCTCGCGGCCAGCCGTACGGCCTCGGCGCCGTCGGCGGCCTCCCCGACGACGGCGACGTCCCGCGAGCGGGCAAGCAGGCTGCGGAAGCCCGCCCGTACGAGTGCCTGGTCGTCGGCGAGGAGCACTCTGATCGTCACTCCGCCGAGCCTGCCACAGGGATCTCGGCCTTCACGGCGAAGCCCTGGGGCACCGGGCCCGCGGTGAGCGTCCCGCCGAGGGCGCGCACCCGCTCGCGCATCCCGGTGAGGCCGTTGCCCTCGGTGACGGCGCCGCCGGAGGAGTGGCCCTTGCCGTTGTCGGCGATCTCGACGGTGACCGAACGGGCGTGACGGCCCACCGCCACCTCGGCCATGGTCGCCCCCGAGTGCCTGAGCGTGTTGGCGAGCGCCTCCTGCACGATGCGGTGGACCGCGACGGAGGCGGGGGCGGGGATCGTCGAAAGGTCCCCGTGTTCGCGGAGGGTGACGTCGAGCCCGGCCGCGCGGGCGTCGGCGACGAGCGCGCCGAGGGCTGAGACGTCGGGCTGGGGCGCGGTGCCGGCGGGGCCTTCCCGCAGGACGGCGATGAGCGAGTTGAGGTCCTTCATCGCCCGGTTCCTGACGTCCTGGGCCAGGCGCAGCGCGGCGGCGGCCTCGGCGGGCTCCTCCCGCAGGGTGTCGGCGGCGACGTTGAGGTGGACGCCGACGACGGCCAGCGTGTGGGCGACGATGTCGTGCACCTCACGCGCGACGCTCAGGCGTTCCTCCGCGGCCCGGGCGCGATATTCGGCCTCGCGCAGCAGGTCGCCCCGGCGCTGCGACGCGACGTAGGCGAGGCCCGCGGCGACGAGGGCCGCGAGCAGCAGCCCCTCACCGAGGGTGTGGACGAAGTAGCGAACGAGGTTCCTGTCGATGATCCACCAGGCGTCGACGGCGGAGTAGACGAGCTGGGCGATGCCGGCGACGACCACCCAGCGCACGCGCGAGGTGGCGGCGGCGGTGAAGTACGCCGCCGCCACGGGCCAGATCCACCCGGCGGGAGAGGGGTGCCCCAGGTGGTAGGCGAAGACGGCGGCGACCGACAGCAGCAGCACGGTCATCGGCCACCGGCGCCGGACGAGCAGGAGCGCGCCGAGGAACAGCGCGAGGGGGATGACGCCGTCCCACGGCTGGTGCACGCCGGTGGCGAGGGCGACGGCGACGAAGAGGACCACGGTGAGAACGGCGAACGTGACGTCGGTGATCCAGCCGGCGTGGCGGACGGATGGGCGGGCGGATGGGCGGGCGGATGGGCGGGCGGACGGGCCGGCGGGGGCGGCTGCGGACAGTGTGTGCGGGCTGGCCATGCGGAGCCTTTCAGCGGTCTTCATGGGGGAGCGGTGACTGACGACGCAACGCTAGGCCGGGGCGCGTCCGGGGCGCGTCGTCCGGCCACAGGCACCTCGGGCCTGCTCCGTCCGCGGTATGGCTACTCCGCCGGGAGTATTCCGGATCCGCGAAGACCTGACGCGGATCGGCCTCAAAAGGAAAGCGGGTGCCCCGCGACTCGCGTCACGGGGCACCCGGGTGAATCAGATCGGCGAACCCAGCTTCAGCAGGGCCTCAGCAGGGCGTCAGCCCTTCGGCGTGCCGCCGTACTGGACGATCAGCGCGTCGGCGTCCCGGAGGAGCGTGGCGCGGACCTGGGCGTCGGTCACGACCTTCTGGTCGCCGGCGACGTCCTTGAACTTCTGCAGCTCCTTGGTGATCTTGTCGGCCTTCTTGTCCTTGTTCTCCGCGTCGCGGACGGTCGCCAGGTTGGTCTGGAGCTTGTGGGCGCTCTTGCCGGTGAGCTTCCCGGCGGCCTCGAAACGGTCGATCAGAGCGGTGATGTCGTCCGTCGAGGTGACGACGGAGAACTTCACCGTCTGAACGGTCTGGTTGCCGGCCTTGTTGACGGCGGTGACGGTGAGCGTGTGCTCGCCCAGGGCCAGCTCGTACAGCGCCTGGACGGTGCCCGACGTGAACGGCTTGCCGTCCAGCGTGCCGGTGACCGTCTTGATGCCGGAGCCGCTGTCAACGGCCGTCCAGCCGATGGCCAGGTCCAGGCTGTCGCCGTACTTCTGGCCGCCCGCGACGCCGGAGACCGCGACGGTGGGCGCCTTCGTGTCGATCTTGACCGTCACGGCCTTGATCTCCTCGACGTTGCCCGCCTTGTCGGCCGAGCGATAGCGCAGCTCGTGCTGCCCCTCACCGGTGACGCCGACCGTCTGGGCGTACGCCGTCCAGGGGCCGCCGTCCACCGCGTACTCGATCTTCGCCACGCCGGACGTGGTGTCCGTCGCGGCCAGGGTCACCGGGACCGCACCGTTGTGCCAGCCCTCGTCGTTCGCCGGGGGGAACGACGCGGTGGTCATCGGCGCCGTCGCGTCCACCTTGACCGCGAGGGTCTTGGCGTCCTCGACGTTTCCCGCCTTGTCCGACGAGCGGTAGGCCAGCGTGTGCGAGCCGTCGCCCGAGACCACGACCGGAGCGCTGTAGACGGTCCAGGCCCCGCCGTCGAGCTGGTACTCGGTCTTGTCGACCCCGCTGCCCTTGTCCTCGTCGGCGGCCTTCAGCGTGACCGAGATCGGTCCGGTGAACCAGCCGCTCGCCGGCTCCGCCGGATCGAGTGTGGCCGTCGTCACCGGCGCCTTCGCGTCCTTCGCGCCGCGGACGAGCGTGAAGTCGTCCACGTCGAAGTCGGCCCCGGTGAACACCAGGTAGAGCTTCACGCTCCCGGAGGGGACGTTCGTGAGCGCCGTGGAGACGTCCGCGTACGACTCCCAGCCGCCGGTGTTCGGGACCGTGACGCTGCCGAGCACCGGGCCGGTCGGGGAACCGGTCCGGATCTCGAAGCCGCCGCTCGGGGTGGGCGAGGCCACCCGGGCGGTGAACCTGGTGACGCCGGTGAGGTCCACGCCGTCGTACGCCGCCCAGTCGCCGGGGTTGACGTAGCCGAGCACGGTGCCGCCGTGCGCGGGGGCGTGGGGGTAGGTGTCGACGCCGTTCGCCTCGGTCCAGCTCTCGGCCTGGACGGTGACGTCGCCCTCCGCCGGGCCGAGCTCCTTGATGCGGATGTTCCGGAACGCCACCTCGTCGCCGTCGCCGTGGTTCTGGATGCCCACGTAGCCCTGCTGGAGGGACCGCTTCGGGTCGGTGTTGGTGAAGTCGTTGATCTTCACGCCGTTGAGGAAGATCTGCAGGCGCTCACCCTCCACCCGGAGCTCGTAGGTGTTCCACTGCCCCGGCGGGTTGAGCGCGGCGTCCCTGGCCTTGAGGTCCGCCGACTGGAAGCCGTAGACCGACCCGGTCGTCTTCTCGGGAACGTCCGTGGCGTCGATCTGGATCTCGTAGCCGTTGTCGACCGCCGACCACGGGTCGTCGGAGGCGGGGAAGCCCACGAAAACGCCCGCGTTGTCGTCGCCGCGCATCCTCCAGTCCAGCTTGAGCGAGTAGGAGTGGAACTCCTTCGCCTTGTACCAGTACAGCCCCAGGCCGCCGTGCGAGGTCAGGGTGCCGTCGGCGTTCGTGAATCCGCCGGGCCCGGCCTGCTGCCAGCCGGTGGTGGCGCCGTTGTAGAGCGTCGTGTAGCCGGTCTCGGGACGGCAGTCGGCCTTGAGGTCGCCCATGGCGTACCTGATGCCGCCCAGCAGGTGCTGCCGGAACTCCGGCTCGGAGAACGAGGACGCCGTGTGGCCGCCGCCCGTGTAGAACGACCGGCCGCCCTGATACTCCTTGCACCACGCGATCGGGTGGTCCTCGCCCATCTTGCCGCCGGAGTACGACTTCTCGTCGAGCGAGGCCAGCACATGGGCGGTGGTGCGGGCGTTGGAGCGGTAGTCGTACCACTCGTCGGTGCGGGTCCACGTCGGCCCGAGGTGGGCGGTCGCCGGGTGGGCCCGGTCCTCCACCTTCACGGTCGCCTGCTGGACGGCGGGGTGCGAGGCGAACCACGCCCCGACCAGGCCGCCGTAGAACGGCCAGTCATACTCGGTATCGGCCGCCGCGTGGATGCCCACGTAGCCGCCGCCCGCCTTGACGTACGACTCGAAGGCCGCCTGCTGGGCGTCGTTCAGCACGTCGCCCGTGGTGCTGAGGAACACCACGGCCTTGTACTTGGCCAGGTTCTGGGTGGTGAAGACCGCCGGGTCCTCGGTCGCGGTGACCTTGAAGCCCAGGTCCTTGATCGCCTGGATGCCCGCCGGGATCGAGTCGTGCCGGAAGCCGGCCGTACGCGAGAAGACCAGAACCTCGCCCTCGCCGCTGTCGCCGGCCGGCAGCGTCCACTTCTGCGCGTCGCCGCCGTCACAGGTCTTGATGACCATCTGCCCGGTGTTCGACCCGTCGAGGCACTTGCCCGACTGCGGGTTCTTGATGGTGCCGTCCGTACCGATCGTCCACATCTGCGCGCCGACGCCGGCGACGCAGTCCCAGATCTGCACCCGCGTGCCGTCGGCGGTGCCGCCGTTGGACACGTCGAGGCACTTGCCGAGCGAGCGGAGCGTGGAGCCGTCGACGGTCCACACCTGCGCTCCGGTCCCGTTGCACTCGTAGAGCTGCACGCCGGTGCCGTTGGCCGGGTTGGCGCCCGCGACGTCGAGGCACAGGCCGGCGGCGCCGACGATCGGTCCCGGGCTCCTGCCCGCGGGCGGCTCGGCCGTCAGCGTGAAGTCGTCCATGTCGAAGAGCGCGCCGTCGTGGCCCTGGAAGACCAGATAGAGCTCGGTCGTTCCGGCCGGGGCGTTCGACAGCGGCGCGGAGACGTCGACGAAGGTCTCCCAGCCTCCGGTGACGGGCACGCTCACCTTGCCCAGCAGGGTGCCGGTCGGCGAGCCCGCGCGGACCTCGATGGTGCCGCCCTTCCCGCCCGAGGAGACGCGGGCGGTGATCCCCTTGGCCTTGCTCAGCGCGTACGGCTTGAAGGAGATCCAGTCGCCGTTGTTGATGTCGCCCACGGTCTTGCCGCCGTGCGCCTGCGACTTGCTGATCGGGTTGATCCCCGAGGACGCCGAGTAGTGCTCGGCCTGGCGGTGCCGCGGCTGCAGGATGTTCTGGGCGTGGGTGGTCAGCCCGCCCTTGTCGGTGTATTCGGCGTCGAACACCGCGAAGATGTTCGCCGCGTCGTCGTGCTCGCCGTCGACCGGGATGGTCAGCTCGCCCGAGCAGCCGTTCTTCGAGCTGATCTGGTGGCCGTGGCTGTCGTGGCCGAGCACGTAGGTCATCTTGACCTTCGCGCAGTCGACCTCGCCGTCCTCAGGGTCGGTGACCTTGATCGTGAAGGGGACCGAGTCGCCCCACTGGAACAGGCTGCCCGCCGTGGGCGTCTCGATGGTCACGGTCGGCGCGGTGTTGCCCGCCGTGACGACCACGCTGGCGCTGCCGCTGTTGCCCGCGGGGTCGCGCACCGTGAGCGTCGCGGTGTACGTGCCGTCCTTGTCGTAGGTCTTGACCGGGTTCGCCTCGGTGGAGGTGGTGCCGTCGCCGAAGTCCCAGGCGTAGGTGAGCGTGGCGCCCTCGGGGTCGGTGGAGCCGGCCGAGGAGAACGTGACCGTGAGAGGCGTCTTGCCCGAGGTCTTGTCGGACTTGGCCACCGCGATCGGGGAACGGTCACGGCCCTTGATGTACTCGAAGCGGTACAGCGCCGAGTTGGCGTCGCCGTTGAAGTAGCCGGTGCCGTAGTCGAGCACATACAGCGCGCCGTCCGGGCCGAACGCCAGGTCCATCACCTGCGTGCCGGTCCACGGGAAGTCGACGATGTCGCCGCGCGTCCCGTCGGCCTGCATGTCGATCGCCTTGATCCACCTGCGGCCGAACTCACCGACGAAGAGGTGGCCGTCCATGTCCTGCGGGAACTTGACCGCGGAGTCGAGCGCGGCGTCGTAGTGGTAGACCGGACCGCCCATGGGGGACTCGGAGCCGCCGCCGAACTCGGGCGGCGAGCCGGCGTCGCCGCCGTACCTGATCCACGCGGGCTGGGCGGGCGGCAGCGTGCGCTGGCCGGTGTTGCGCGGGGAGGCGTTGACCGGGCCGCCGGCGCAGTCGTACTTCGCCCCGGAGGGACCGGAGGGGAAGGTGAACGTGTTGTAGGTCTCGACCGGCGTGTTGGTGCCCGTGCAGTAGGGCCAGCCGTAGTTGCCGGGGCGGGTGACCCGGTTGAACTCGACCTGGCCGCTCGGCCCGCGGTTGGGGTCGGCGGTGCCGGCGTCGGGGCCGTAATCGCCCACGTAGACGACGCCGGTGGCCTTGTCGACGCTCAGCCGGAACGGGTTGCGGAAGCCCATCGCGTAGATCTCGGGCCGGGTGTTCGGGGTGCCCGCGGGGAACAGGTTGCCCTCGGGGATGTCGTAGGTCCCGTCCGGCTTGACCTTGATGCGCAGGATCTTGCCGCGCAGGTCGTTGGTGTTGCCCGCGCTGCGCTGGGCGTCGTACGCCGGGTTGCGGTCGGGCCGCTCGTCGATCGGGGAGTAGCCCGACGAGTCGAAGGGGTTGCTGTCGTCGCCGGTCGACAGATAGAGGTTGCCGGCGGCGTCGAAGTCCATGTCGCCGCCGACGTGGCAGCAGATGCCGCGATCGGCCGGCACGTCGAGGATCTTGACCTCGCTGGCCTTGTCCAGCGACCAGTCGGGCTTGACGGTGAACCTGGACAGCCGGTTCACGCCCTTCCAGGCCGAGAAATCGGACGCGGTGGCCGGGGCGTCGCCGTCGGGGGTGTCGAGGCGGGGAGCGTAGTAGAGGTAGACGAAGCGGTTGGTCGCGAAGCCGGGGTCGGCGGCGACTCCCTGGAGCCCCTCCTCGTCGTGGTTGTAGACGTTCAGCGTGCCGACCACGGTCGTGTCGCCGCGCGCGTCGGTGCGCCGCAGGACTCCCTCGCGAGCGGTGTGCAGCACCGACAGGTCGGGCAGCACGGTCATCGTCATCGGCTCGCCCATCTCGGCGACGCCCCTGGCCAGCTCCACGCGCTGGTAGTCGGCGGCGTCGATGGGTGCCGCGTGCGCTTGCGCGGGCGTGGCCGGGGTGAGCACGGTCAGTCCCGTGAAGGTCAGGAGTAAGGCGCAGGTCTGCGCGATCCGTTTTCTGGCGCGATAGGTCGGCCGCCTGGGGGGCATGGCGGAGCTTCCTTTCCGTCGGTGCGGTGCGGGCCCGCTGCACGGTCGTGAGCACGCGTTCGCTTCACAAGCCGGCCGCGTAGCGGTGATCCGCCCCGAAGGTAAGCGCCTTTTGGGGGATTGTGAAGATAGTTTGGGCAAAACTGCAGAACTTTTGCTGGTTTGTGACGAAAGTTCCGTGGAATGGCGGCATGCGACCGCTCGGGCCCGGCATCACCGCCGTGGCCCGTCACCGGGGGTCTACTCCTCGTCCTCGCCCTCGTCCTCATCGAAGTCGCACGAGTCGAAGCCGTCGTCGAGCATCGCGTCGAGTTGCCGGCGCGTCTCGGCGAGCTCGGCGGCGACCTCCTCCGACGGCTCGGCACCCGGCAGGGACTCCAGCTCGGCGAGCACGGCCCGCATCGCGGTGACACCGGGCGGCTCCGTGTCCCCGTCCTCGTCCTCCGCCGTGTCCCCGCCCGTCCAGTCCATCAGCCACGCGGCGGCGCGCAGGCAGCGTACGCGCGGGACGATCATGCCGAGGTCGCCCCACAGCCGCGCGGCCCGCCGGAAGGCGGGCAGCGCCTCGTCCGGCCTCCCGGCGAACTGCAGCGCCTCGGCGGCAGACCAGGCCAGCTCCGCGTGCAGTTCCTTCGCATCGGGGTCGTCCTGCACCAGTCGCGCGGCCATGACGAACTGCTCGGCGGCCTCCCGGTGCCGGCCCAGCTCGGCCAGCGACCGGCCGTACTGCGCCCGCGTCCGCGCGACGGCCTCCCCCTCGTACGGGACCTCGACGCGCGGTATGACCTCCTCGAACAGCGCGGCGGCCTCGCCGTGCCGATCGAGAACGTGGTAGGCGCGGGCGGCGGCGAAGGTGTTGTGCAGCGTGTCCGGCTCGGAAAGGCCGTCCCACCTGGCGGCCGCGGCGAGCGCCGCCCCCACCACGTCGAGTTCGCGGCCGGGCTGCCGGGTGAGCGCCTCGACGAGCAGGGAGCCCAGCTCCGCCGCCTCCTCGGCGGGCAGCAGGTCTCCGCCGTGCTCCAGGGCCGCCGACACGTGGCCCTCGGCGCTCTCCGGATCCCCCTGATCGAGGGCGATCTGACCGAGCATGCCCGCGGGCCGCGCGGCGAGCCAGGGCATGCCCGCGTCGCGGTAGCGGCCCAGCGCGGCCGTCAGATGCGTGCGCGCGGCGTCGAGGTCGCCGAGCAGGAGGAAGATCCGGGCCAGCATGTCGTGGTAGGTGCCGGCCCGGCCGGTCCCGCCCAGCTCCTCCGCCGTGGACAGCTCCGCCTCCACCCGGGCACGCGCCGCCAGGACGTCGGTCTCGACCGGCCCGTCCGGCCCGGCGAGCGTGCTCACCGCGACGTACGCCCCGGCCCTGCGGGCCGCCAGGTACTTTTCGGCGTCGAGCGTCCCCTGGGCGTACGCGGCGGCGGCCTCGGCGGTGACGGTCTCCGCGAGGCTCTCGCCGCCGGCCCGGTCACCCGCGTAGGCCAGGGCGACGGCCGCCCCGGCGCGCGCCTCCAGCGCGTCGGCCCGGTCGCCGAGCCGCTCGAACCGGTCGGCG
The DNA here is from genome assembly GCF_006334915.2 of Microbispora catharanthi. Lineage (GTDB taxonomy): Bacteria > Actinomycetota > Actinomycetes > Streptosporangiales > Streptosporangiaceae > Microbispora > Microbispora catharanthi. The sequence goes on along the minus strand of NZ_VDMA02000019.1, from coordinate 6,118 downwards.
ACCGCCAGGAGCCGCGCGTACGCGGCGCCGGGGTCCTGCTCCATCGCCGTCCCCGCCCGCCTGAGCTCGACCCGCGCGGCCACCGGCTCGGGCAGCTCGGTCCCGGCGGCGCCGACCCGTTCCCACGCCTCGTCCGCGTGCGGGTGGCGCAGTGCGGACAGCCGCCGCGCCTCCGCCACGAGATCCTCAAGCGACGCCTGCGACGGACGGGGCGGGACCGGGACGGCGGCCCCCGCCGGCCGCGGGAGCCGCACGGGGGAGCCCAACGGCAGCCGGTCGAGCAGCGGCTCCCGGCTCAGCCGCGCCGCCACCCGCTCGCTCACGACATGTGTGCCGTTACGGGCGTCGTAACGGGCGCAGATGTCGCCGATCTCCCGCTCCAGGTCGTCGAGCGCGGCCCCCGCCGTACGGTCGCCCACCGGCAGGTCGTCGTGGCCGAGCGCGGTCAGGCGGCGCAGCAGCACGGTGACGCCGCAGATGAAGCCGAGCCGCCGCGAGACCTCCTCGCCCTGCGGGGCGAGCCAGGCGACGTGCTCGGTGAGGATCTCCAGGCCTCGCGCCTCGTTGCCGGTCAGCGCGCAGAACTCGATGTGCTGCCCCACCGCCTCGCGGAGGGAGAGCGTGCGCCGGGCCAGCTGGTAGCCCTTCAGATGCGCGCTGCGCGCGTCCTCGACGCGGCCCGTCCGCAGCAGGGGAAGCAGGGCCTGCCCGAGCACCCGGTGGGGTTCCTCGGCGCAGGTCAGCTCGCCGTCGAGCAGCGGCGCCCAGAACTGCAGCGCGCCCTCGTCGTCGCCCGCGGCCTCGCGCCAGGCGCCCCAGCCGTTGTGTTCGCAGGCGTCGCAGTCGGCCATCGCGTCGTCGGGCGCGGCGATGGACGCCTCCATCGCGGCGGCGGCCGTCTCGAAGTCGCCGGTCTCCTGCGCCAGGAGCGAGCGCAGCGCGAGCACCGGGCGTGCGCTGTAGCCGCGCTCCCGGTAACGGCTCTGGAGCTCGTCGAGCCAGCGGTGGGTCGTCTCCAGCGGGACGGCGGGGTTGCCGACCAGGCTGTGCGTCATCCACTTGAGCCGCCAGTGGATGGAGTAGGACAGCGGGCCCAGCTCGGCCGGGAAGTCGTCGAGGAGCCGCAGGAGCCGTCCCGCGGCGACCGGCATGCGGTCGCCCTCGGCGGCGTACAGGTACGCCTCGACGAGGGCGAGCAGGACCTCGCCCTCCAGCGAGCGGTTGCCGGCCGTGCGGGCCTGCGCGGCGAGCACCTCCAGGCGCTCGGCCTTCTGCCGCCCCTCGGGCAGGGCCGCGCACTCCTCCAGGCCCGCGCGTATCGCGGCGGCGCCGCTCACCGCCCCTCTCCTTCCGGCGCGTCGGACACGCTCGCCGCGGCCCAGCCGAGCAACTGGTCGAAGGCCCGGTTCAGCAGCGAGGTGTCCATCGGCCGCAGCGGCCGGTGCGTCATCAGCAGCGCCTGGCCGTACAACGCCTCGACGGCGGTGACGAGCAGCGTGTGGTCGCGGATCGTCGCCAGCCTGCGCACCACCGGACTGCGGTGGTTGAGCACGAGCTGCGCGCGCGGCGCGGACGACTTGAGCGCGCCGAGGATCTCGGCCCACAGCTCGTCGGACTCGGCGGCGGTCTCCGCGCGGGCGCGCTCGCTCCGGGCGGCCCGCGAGTCGAGGTGGAGGGCGGACACCGACGCCGGATAGAAGGCGCGCAGGATCACGTCGCACTCCAGCGGGTCGAGCGCCGCGCGGGCCGCGGTGAGGAAGGCGGCCATCGCCAGCTCCTCGCGGGCGTCCACCGGGTCGAGAGCCGCGGTGACCGCGTCCGCGTCCAGCTCCTCGACCGTCACCCCCGGCAGGACGCCGGGAAGCGCGGCGACCAGCTCGCCGTCGTAGGTGTAGCCGCCGTTGACCACCCCGAGGCCCTGGGCCGCCGCGATGCCGGCGACCTGCCGGAACTCCTCCACCGAGGACGTCACCCGCACGACCGGGTGCTTCCTGGCGAACTCGGCGAGCGTCACCTCGCCGTGGGTGGTCTCGAACCGCAGGTAGGGCAGCATGATCTCGAAGAGCTCGGAGTCGTGCCTGGCCAGCGACTTGACGCCGAGGGCGTGCACGGACAGGAACGCGGCCAGGCGGCCCGGCTCCTGCGCGGCCAGACCGGTCAGCCAGTCGCGCAGCCGGGCGCCCAGGGCCTCGCGGACCGCGGCCAGCGTCTCGTCCTCGTACAGCCCCTCCCGCGACGCGGTGGGGCGCAGGGTGTCGGTGTCGATGACGCAGCGCGCGAAGAAGGCCCAGTCGGGCAGCAGGCCGGTGACCGCGTCGCCGAGCAGCATGCCCTTCAGGTAGACCCGGTGACGGCCCCCGGCGGCCGGGTTGCCGGCGTTCGGCAGGATGTAGGCGGCCCCCCGCACCCCGGCCAACTCCACGTCGAGCTCGACCACGTCGAGCGCCGCGAAGCCGAGCACCCGCTCGCCGTACGCGAGCAGCGCCGCCCGGCGCTCGGCCGCCGAACGGTAGGGGCGGTCCCACACCGGAGGGCTGTCGGTGGTGCGGACCGTCCGCCCGCCCCCCGTCACCGTCACCGCGTAGGGCAGCAGCGCGCCGAAGTCGCGGGCCAGGTCGGCCACGAGGTCGGGGGCGAACCACCGCCGGGCCCCCGGCCTGGCCAGCAGGCGCACCGTCGTCCCGGGGGTGCCGACGAGGGCGGCACGCTCGTCCGGCGGGAGCGTACGCACCGTGTACGTCCCGTCGGAGGTCGCCGACCATTCCACGCCCGGAGCGTCAGGGTCGCGGGCCGACCGGGTGAGCACCTGGATCCGCTCGGCCACGGTGAAGCAGGCCAGCAGACCGATGCCGAACTGTCCGAGGAACTCCTGCCGGGCGCCTTCGAGGTCGTCACGCTTCGACGAGCGGCCGATGGTGGCGAGGAAGCGGTGCACGTCGGCCTCGGTCAGGCCGATCCCCGGGTCGTCGATCCGCAGCCCGTTCTCCTCGACGGTGATCCGGATGTCCGTCGGCGCCGCCGGGTCCACCGCCAGCCGCGCGGTGACCGCGTCCACCGCGTTCTGCAGCAGTTCGCGCAGGTACACCCGTGGGCTGGAATAGAGGTGGTGGGACAGGAGATCGACCAGTCCGCGCAGGTCGACCTGGAAAGATCGGGCGTTCCCCGCTAAGTCGTCCGACATGCGCATGATCGTAGCGTCGCGCACCGACACGAAAGGGGCGCTCGCGGCGACCGACCTCCGGCGTCGTGGGTAGAGGCCGGGGCATGGTCTTCATGCCGTCGTCGCCGCCGGGACGGGTCGACCGTCCGGTGATGCATCACCGCTGGGCCGACATCACGTTCATCCACTGGAGGTATCCGCCCGAACTCGTGCAGGCGTTCCTGCCGGACGGGCTCACCGTGGACACCTACGAGGGGTCCGCGTACGTCGGGCTCACGCCGTTCCTGATGCGGGACGTGCGGGCGCCCGGCCTGCCGCCGCTGCCGTGGCTGTCACGCTTCCCCGAGACCAACGTGCGCACGTACGCCAGGGACGCCCGGGGGAGGGGCGGCCTGTGGTTCCTGTCACTGGACGCCGGGAGACTGCCGGCCGTGCTGGGTGCCCGGGCGACGTATCGGCTGCCGTACTACTGGTCGGACATGTCCGTGACCGGCGAGGGGGCGCGGCGCCGCTACCGCTGCCGGCGCCGGTGGCCGGGGCCCTCCGGGGCGCGCTGCGACGCGGACGTCGACCTCGGCGCTCCGCTGCCCGAGGCCGAGCGGAGCGGGCTCGCGGATTTCCTGGTCGAGCGCTACCGGCTGTTCACGGTCGTCGCGGGCCGCCTGGCGACGGCGGAGGTGGAGCACCCGCGCTGGCCCCTGCACCGTGCCCGGCTCGCCGGGTTGGAGCAGGGACTGCTCGAAGCGGCCGGCCTTCCCACACCCGGCCACGACCCGCTCGTGCACGCGTCTCCCGGCGTCCCCGTACGGATCGGCATGCCGCGCCCGGTCCTGATCGCGTGAGGCGCCGGTGGTCAGGTGCCGGGCTCCTCGAAGCGGTCGAGGTAGGCGGCGTACCAGGCGCGCTCCTCCTCCACCAGCGCGTGCCGATCGGCGTAGACGTGGTCGAACATCGCGTCCACCGGCGGGTCCGGCATGGTGATGACCCCGTTGCGCAGTTCGAGCGCCATGCGGTCGCCCTCCTCGTCGACCTCGGCGAAGAACGCCTCGTCGGCCATGCCCTCCCGCAGCAGGTAGGACCGCATGCGCGCGATCGGGTCCTTCTTCCGCCACGCGTCCACCTCCTCGGCGGGCCGGTAACGACCCGGGTCGTCGGAGGTGGTGTGCGGGCCCATCCGGTAGGTGTGCGCCTCGATGAGGAACGGCCCGCCTCCGGAGCGTACGTGCCGCAGCGCGGCCCTCGTCACGGCGAGGCAGGCCAGCACGTCGTTGCCGTCCACCCGTACGCCGGGGAAGCCGAACCCCCGCGCGCGCTGGTAGATCGGCGCCCGGCTCTGCCGCCCGACGGGGTGGGAGATGGCCCACTGGTTGTTCTGGCAGAAGAACACCACCGGCGCGTCGAACACGGCCGCGAAGTTGAACGCCTCGCTGACGTCCCCCTCGCTCGCCGCGCCGTCGCCGAAGTAGGCCACGACGGCCGAGTCGTCGCCGTCCCTGCGGACCCCCATGGCGTACCCCACGGCGTGCAGCGTCTGCGCGCCGAGGACGATCGTGTAGAGGTGGAAGCGGGTCTCCCGGGGGTCCCAGCCGCCGTTCGTCGTGCCTCGCAGCATGCCCATGAGCGTGAGGGGAGCGATGCCCCGGCACCAGGCGACGCCGTGCTCCCGATAGGAGGGGAACACGTGGTCGTCCGGATCCAGCGCCCGGCCCGAGCCGATCTGGGCGGCCTCCTGCCCCAGGCAGGGGATCCACATCCCCAGTTCGCCGAGGCGCTGGAGAGCGAAGGCCTCCCGGTCGATCCGGCGCACCAGCGCCATGTCGCGGTACAGCCCCCGATACTGGCTCTTCGACAGGTCCAGGTCGTACTCGGGGTGCGCGACACGCTCGCCTTCGGGCGTGAGCAACTGGACCAGATCTTCGGCCTCGTCCTGGCGCCGCACGTCGTCTCCTCTCTGACAACGGTGACCGCTGCCCGGCGCGCCGGACCCCTCTGCGTCGACGGGTTCGTCGGCACCGTGCGCAGCCAATCATTGCGGCTGTGAGGCGCAAGGGTTCACACGACGTGCCCGCCACGCCGATGAGCTGCGGTTTTGCGCGACCGCCCAGTGGCGGAGGTCAGCCGGCCGCCGCGGCGGGGCGCAGGCCCGCGAAGACGATCGCGAGCGTACGGGCCCGCAGATCGGGCTCCCACCGGGTGTGCAGGGACGCCTGGCACACGCCGATCAGCAGGGCCATGACCTCCGGCACCCGGACGTCGGGACGTACGGCCCCGGCCTGCTGGGCCTTGCCGACGAGCACCTCGACGGCCTCACGCAGGGCGAGGACGGGCTTGGCGACGGTGACCGGGATGCCGGCCTGCGCGAGCAGGTCGACGACGGTCTTCTTCTCCGCGGCCTGCTCGACGGTGCGGGTGAAGAAGGCGAAGAAGGCGGTGGCGGGGTCGCCCTCGGCCGCGAGCGCCCGGGTCTCCTCGGTCAGCCTGACCGCGACCGCGTGCATGATCGCCTTGAGCAGGGACTCCTTGGTGGGGAAGTGCCGGAAGACGGTCCCGATCCCGACGCCGGCCTTCTGGGCGATCTCCTCGGTCGAGGCGGAGGGGCCCTTGGCCGCGAAGACGGCCTCGGCGGCCTCAAGGATGCGCGTTCGGTTGCGCCGGGCGTCGGCGCGCAGCGTCCTGGCCGGCCCTCCGGAGGCGTCCGGCTCGGGAATGCGCTGGTCGTTCGGCATTTCCTCGGCTCTCCCCACGCCTCGATTGACACACGGATTCGCCGCTTCATAGCCTGTAACCGAAGTGGAGACTCCGATTGTAGGTCACGCCGCAGCGAGGAGTGCAGATGTTCGAGAGGTTCACCGACCGTGCGCGGCGGGTTGTCGTCCTGGCCCAGGAAGAGGCTCGGATGCTCAACCACAACTACATCGGCACTGAGCACATTCTTCTTGGTTTGATCCATGAGGGTGA
>NZ_VDMA02000018.1 GCF_006334915.2 Microbispora catharanthi | reverse complement strand
CTGATCAACCTCGGACTCACCCGGACCGGCAACGTCTGGACACTGGAGCCCAAACCCGCCTGAGCGAACCACGGCCGACCACAAGCACCGGCCGTTATCGAGACAAGATCTTCAGTGGCCTTCTAGGAAACCTCGCGGATCCGGGGTGCGAGCAGGACCGGCAGGTGGGCGAGCGTGTAGGCCCCGCAGGCGGCCCAGAACGCGACGCGCACCCCGGCGAGCTGCCCCAGCGTGCCCGCCAGCAGGCCGCCGAGCGGCGTCGGGCCCCACATCAGGAACCGCATGGTGGCGCTCAGGCGGCCGAGCAGGTGCGGCGGGCAGATCGACTGACGGTAGGCCCCCTGCGCCACGCTGAACACGGTGGTCGCCACCCCGGCGGCCGCCAGGGCCACCGGAAGGATCAGCAGGCGGGGGCCCGCCGCCGTCAGCGCGAGCGGGGCGGTGCACACCGTGGCCGCCCACGCCGCGGCGTACATGGCCCGGCCCGTTCCCAGGCGGGCCGCGACCCGCGGGGCGAGCCAGGCGCCGGCCACCCCGCCCACCGCCCCGGCCGACAGCAGCGTGCCGTACGCGCCGGGGCTCGTGCCGACCTCGCGGACGAGGTAGAGCGGCACCGTGGCGGACCACAGGCCGAACGACAGCATCATCAGCGCCCCCACGGCGGCGACCCGGCGCAGGACGGGCTGCCCGGCGACGAACAGGAGCCCTTCGGCGATCTCCGACCACAGCCGGCCCCCGCCCCTGACGTCCCTTCCGCCGGGCTTCTCGTCCGCGCGTACGCCGAGGAGCAGCAGCGCGGACCCCGCGTAGCTGAGGGCGTCGGCGACCACCGCGATCGGCGCGGTGAGCGCCTGCACCAGCCAGCCGCCGATCCCCGGGCCGGCGAGCTGGGCGAGCGACTGGTTCGCCGCGAGCGTGCCGTGCCCGCGGGCGAGGTCCTCCCGGCCGACGATGGACGGGAGGTAGCTCTGGTGGGCGACGTCGAAGAAGACCGTGCACAGCCCGTTCACCAGGGCCACGGCGTACAGCTGGGGCAGGTCGAGCACGCCGGGCACGGCCGCGGCCGGGATGGACAGCAGCGCCAGCGCGCGGACCACGTCGGCGGCGACCAGCACGGGACGGCGCCGCATCCGGTCCACCCAGGCTCCGGCGGGCAGGCCGACCAGCAGGAACGCCACCATCTCGGCCGCGGTCAGCAGCCCCACCTGGAAGGGGCTCGCGTGGAGGGTGAGCGCCGCCGTGAGCGGCAGGGCGACCAGGGAGACCTCGCTGCCGAACTTGCTGATCGCGTCGGCCCCGGCATATCGCCGGAAGTCACGGACGCGCCACAGGCTTTTCTGTGCCGCCTCGGTCATGGCGGGACATGCTGGCAGGCGGAAGATCTACGGTCAAAGGATTTTCCGCAGGCGGCGGTAGGCTGGCGGCGTGCAGGCGACGGTGCAGAGCTTCGACCCCGCGACCCGCTCGGGCTGGGTCTTCCTCGACGACGGCACCCGGATCCCGTTCGACGGCGAGGCGTTCGACGCCGGGCCGCTGCGGCACCTGCGCCCCGGGCAGCGGGTCGCCCTCGTCATGGCGGACGGCCACGTCACCTACGTGACGCTCTCCACGTTCCCGACGCCCTGATCCAGGCCGCGCCGTCGACGCTCGCCGCGTGCGGGCGAAGCCGACGTATTACTCGCTACATCGGTGTAGCAATTCATTGGACAACTGAACCCCGTGGGTAGCATGTAACGGTGACGACAGCCCAGCGGTCCTCGCAGCGAGGGAAGCGTCCACTCCGGGCCGACTCGGAGCGGACGGTACGGACGATCCTCGAGGCGGCCGAGCGCGTGTTCGCCGCCAACCCGGCGGCGACGATGGAGCAGGTCGCCCAGGCGGCCGGGGTCGCCAGAACGACCGTCCACCGCCGTTTCGCCACCCGCGAGGCGCTCGTGGAGGAGCTCACCGGCTGGGCCGCCCGCCGGTTCGCCGAGGCCGTCGAGTCGGCCCACACGGACAGCACCCCGCCGCTCGTCGCGCTCTACCAGGTCACCGCCAACGTCCTGCGGGTGAAGACGAACTGGTGGTTCGCCATGAGCCGTACGGCCGACGGCGCCCACCCCGAGGCCGCCCGCGTGCACGCCGAGGTCCGCGACGACTGCGAGCGGCTGTTGCGCCGGGCCCGCGAGGCGGGCGTGCTGCGTCCCGACGCCGACCTCGACTGGACCCGCCGCGTCTACTACGCCCTCATCCACGAGGCGGCCGCCGAGGGAGCGTCCGGGGGCGGGGACGCCGAGGCCCTCGCGACCCGGGTCGTGGACACCCTGCTGCGCGGATTCGGCTCCCCCGCCGCGCCGGTCATCGCCTGACCGGCCCCCTGACCAGGGCGGGTTTGACCCGATCATCCGGCCGGGGTTCTACTGGAGAGGCTCTTACGCGTCGTCGCACGACTGTGAGGAGGTGGTCGGGATGACTTCCGGCAGTAGTCCACACCCATCCCATCCCGTCACCTTCCCCGGCAGGGCGCGGAGCTCCGGCGTCGTCGAGGCGGTCACCGCCCGCTGTCACGCCAGGTGACGGGTTCTCATCCGTGCCGGACGCCCGGCACGAGACAGGAGGTCCGTCATGACGATCACGATTTCCGTTCCGTTCACGCTGCCGCAGATCCTGCGCCGGACGGCCCGTGTCCTGTTCCCCGTCCTGATGCCTCTCGCCCTCGCGCTGGTGGGTTCCGCCGAGGCGGGGATCGGCCTGCGGGTGGGGCTGGAAATCGGGCTGCTGATCCTCCGGCACCTGCTGGGTGTCTGAGGGTTCGGGGCGGGATCTATGCCCTTACCCGGCTGGCCCGGGACTCCAGGTAGCGCTGCTCGGCGATGCTGGCGGTGGCCTTCGCGGCACGCCGGTAGTGCTCGTACGCCCCGGCCGTGTCGCCGGTCTTCTCCAGCAGATGCGCGCGCACGGACAGCAACCGGTGATGCCCGGCCAGCCGCTCGTCACCGTCCAAGGTGGACAGCAGGGCCAGCCCGGCCCGCGGGCCGTCGATCTCGGCGAGCGCGATCGCCCGGTTGAGGGTGACCATCGGGTTGGGCGCGATGCGCTCCAGGATCAGATAGAGGGCGTGCACCTGCGGCCAGTCGGTCTCCTCGGCCGTGGCCGCGTCGGCGTGCGTGGCGGCGATGGCCGCCTGCAGTTGATAAGGCCCCAGCGCCGGGCCGGCCAGCGACGCCTTGACCAGCTCGACGCCCTCGTCGATCAGCCCGCGGTCCCACTTCCTGCGGTCCTGCTCATCCAGCGGCACCAGGTCGCCCGCCGGGGTCGTACGCGCCTCCCGGCGCGCGTGGGTCAGCAGCATCAGCGCGAGCAGCCCGGTCACCTCGCCGTCCTCGGGCAGTTGGACGTGCACCATCCGGGTCAGCCGGATCGCCTCGTGCGCGAGGTCGGCGCGGTGCAGCTCGCTGCCCGAGGAGGCCGTGTAGCCCTCGTTGAAGATCAGGTAGAGCACGTGCAGGACGACCCGGAGCCGCTCCTGGAGCTCCGCGCCGTCCGGCAGGCCGAACGAGCTGCCGGCGGCCTTGATGCGCTGCTTGGCCCGGCTGATCCTGGCCGCCATCGTGGCCTCCGGCACCAGGAACGCGCGGGCGATCTCGGCGGTGGTCAGGCCGCCGACGGCCCGCAGCGTCAGGGCGACCTGGGAGGCCGCGGTCAGCGTGGGATGGCAGCACAGGAACAACAGGACGAGGGTGTCGTCGGTGCCCGGCACGTCCTCCGGCACGACCTCGACGGCAGCCGTCGCCGACTCCCGCTCGCGGCGGGCGTGGTCGCTGCGCAGCTGGTCGATGAGCCGCCGGGACGCGACGGTCAACAGCCAGCCGCGCGGGTTGTCCGGCACCCCCTCTGCCGGCCACTGGACGGCGGCGGCGAGGACGGCCTCCTGCACGGCGTCCTCACACCCTTCGAACTGGCCGTGCCGGCGTACCAACGCGCCGAGGACCTGCGGCGTGAGCTCACGCAGCAGGTCCTCGATGACCGGTGCTGTCATGCCTCCAATTGTCCGTCGGCGAACATGACCTGCCGCACCTCGATCCCGAGACCCTCGATCGCGGCGTCCGGGATCTGCGCCGCCAGCTCGATCGCCCGCTCCTTGTTCTCGCAGTCGATCAGATAGAAGCCGCCCACATACTCCTTGGACTCCAGGAAGGGGCCGTCGGTGACGACCGGCTGGCCGTTGCGCACGGACACCACCGCCGCCTGTGACGGGTCGACCAGCGCCTGCGTGGTAATCAGCTCTCCGGACTGCTTCAGCGCCTCGATGAACCTGCCGTGGCCCTCGCCGATCGCCGCCTGCTCCTCGTCGGTCAGCGCGTCCAGCACGGCCGGGTTGATGTGCATGCTGATCAGGAACTTCATCTCGTTCTCCTCCTGTTTCGCGAGCCCCATGGGGCCCTTTCACCGGTTGGTCGGAGCCGCCGCCGTCGTCTTGACACGTGCCCGTGTCAAAAAACTCCCGGCCGCTCCGACCAAGCGGCGAGACGTCGAGAGAACAGGGAGTTTCCACTTATGCGAGTCAACCGGGCGTGGCTGGGACTGGCCGTCCTGGCGTTGCCGGCATTGCTCGTCGCGATCGACGCGACGGCGTTGCTCCTCGCGCTGCCACAGCTCAGCGCCGACCTGGGAGCCACCAACGTCGAGCAGCTGTGGATCAGCGACAGCTACGGATTCATGGTGGCCGGCCTGGTCATCACGATGGGCACGCTCGGCGACCGGATCGGCCGACGGCGGCTCCTGCTGATCGGCGGAGCGGCGTTCCTGGTGCTGTCGGTCGTGGCCGCCTTCGCGGTCAGCCCGCTGATGCTGATCGTCGCGCGTGCCCTGCTGGGCGTCGCCGGGGCGACCCTGGCGCCGTCCACACTCGCCCTGATCACCGACATGTTCCGCGACGGACGGCAGCGGGGCAAGGCCATCGCGATCTGGGCGACCTGCCAGTTCACCGGCGGCGCGCTCGGACCCGTGCTCGCCGGATTCCTGCTCCAGCACTTCTGGTGGGGTTCGGTGTTCCTGGTCGCCGTGCCGGCGATGGCGTTGCTGCTGCTCGCCGGGCCGGTCCTGCTGCCGGAGTTCCGCAGCGACCAGGCCGGCCGGCTCGACCCGGCCAGCGTCGGACTGTCGCTCGTGGCGGTGCTCCTGATGGTCTACGGGATCAAGCAACTGACCGTCGAGAGCGTGTCGGCCGTCCCGGCGGTGGCCCTCGTCGCCGGCGCGGCCGTCGGATTCCTGTTCGTACGCCGGCAACTGCGGCTGGAGGCGCCGCTGCTGGACCTGCGGCTGCTGCGCAATCGCCCCTTCACCGCCGTGCTCGTCGCGCTGGTCTTCGCCGGCGTCGCCATGGCCGGCACGGGCCTGATGGTGACCCAGTATCTGCAGGGCGTGCTGGGCTTCTCGCCGGTCGCGTCGGCGTTGCTGTTCGCGCCCATGGGCCTGGGCACGGCGGTCGGCACCATGGCCGCGCCGGCGCTGGCCAGGCGGATGGAACAGACGACCGCCATCGCCGGCGGGCTGGCGGGGTCTGCGGTGGGCAGCCTGCTGCTGGTCGGCGTCGGCGTGGGCGGTGCGGGCGCCCTGCCGCTGGTGATGATCGGCATCGCCACGCTGGCGCTGGGCACGGGCCCGCTGTTCGCGCTGGGCACCGGGCTGGTCATCGGGTCCGTGCCGCCGGAGCGCGCCGGCTCGGCGGCGTCGATGTCGGAGACCGGCAACTACTTCGGCGGTTCGCTCGGCTTCGCGCTGCTCGGTGCGGTGGCGGCGGTGGTCTACCGCGGCCGGATGGACGGCACGTCCGACTCGCTGGCCGACGCGGTCGCCACCGGCCGGCACCTTCCCGCCGGCCAGGCCGCGCAACTGCTGCACGCCGCACGGGAGGCGTTCACGGCCGGCCTGCACGTCACCGGCGTCGTCGCCGCGGTCGTCTTCGCCGGGCTGGCCGTGCTGGTCCTGGCGATGCGCCCGGCGGCCCGGACCGCCCCGGCCGCGCTGCCTCACCACGGGGCCCACAACGAGGCCGGCTACGAGGCCGGCTACGAGGCGACTCCCTCATAGCGCCCTTCCGGCGGCACCCGCAGCGCGATCATGGCGATGTCGTCCTCCCCCGTCACCGGCATCCCGGTGAGCAGTTCGTCGCAGAACCGGCCCAGGGGTTCGCGCGCGAGCGGCTCCGCACACCGCCGCAACCGTTCGAGCCCCTCGCCGAGGTCCTCTCCCCGCCGCTCGACGAGGCCGTCGGTGTAGAGCAGCAGGGTGCTGTGCGGCGGCAACGGCTGCGCGGCGCTGATCCACGGCTGGTCGTGGGAGATGCCGAGAAGGGGGTTGCCCGCGTCCTGGAGGAAGCGGCCCTCCCCCTCGCCGGTCACCAGCAACGGCGGCGGGTGCCCGGCCACCGAGTACGTCATCCGCCACACGCCCTCGTCGTCCCTCTCCAGGCGGGTCAGGACGCAGGTGGCCGTGCTCTCGCCGTTCAGCGTCTCCAGGGCTCTGGTGAGCCGCCGCAGGACGTCGCCGGGGGACTCGTCGCGGTCGACGGCGAGCGCCCGCAGCATGTTGCGCACCTGGCTCATGCACACGGCGGCGGCCAGGTCGTGCCCGGCCACGTCGCCGATGACCAGCTTGACGGCGCCGCAGGACAGCATGAACGCGTCGTACCAGTCTCCGCCGATCTCGGCGGCGGTCGGGCTCGCCTGATAGCGCGCGGCAAGCTCCAGGCCGGGGACGTGGGGCGGCTCGGCCAGCAGGCTGTGCTGCAGGGCCAGCGCCACCCTCTGCGTGCGGCGGAACCGCAGAGCCTTGCTGACCGCGTCGTGCGCGTGGTCGAGCATCTCCCGCATCAGCCGGACGTCGTCACACGGGATCGGTGGGCGATCCCCGCAGGCACCGGTCGTGACCACGGCCGCCACCTCGCCCTCGACGACGATCGGCAGGAGGGCCAGGCTGTGCGACCCGATCTCGGCCATCCACGTCCTGACGGCCTCCGGGCAGGAGAACGAAGGACGGCCGGGAGGGTAGGAGAGCTCGACAGGGCGGCGCCGCCGTACCGCGCGCACCAGCGCGCTGTCGACGGTCTGATACTCCTTGCGCCGCGTCGGCAGTCTCGGCAGTCCCTCGCGTACGGCGGAGGCGACGCGCTCGGTGACTATGGGCGCGTGCGGGAGGCCGCCGCTCGCCTCGGGCAGCAGGTAGACGTGGCACGAGTCGGCGAGCTCCGGCACGATCACACCGGCGAGCGCCTGGCACATCTCCTCCAGGTTGGTGATGTCGGTCGCCGCGGCCGCGGCGCGCTCCAGCAGCCGGCGGCGGCGCTCCTCCTGCCACTCCTGCTCGACGTCGGTGGAGGTGCCCACCCACTCCACCACCGCGCCGTTCTCGCGCACCGGCACGCACCGGAACCGGATGTGCCGGTAGACGCCGTCGCGGGTGCGGACGCGGTGTGTCACCTCGTAGAGCGAGACCGCCTGTTCGGCGGCCTTGTCCCACCACTCCTCGGCGTGCACGCGGTCCTCGGGGTGCAGGGCCCGCATCCAGCCGCGGCCGAGACTCTCCTCCGGCGTCTGTCCCGTCAGCCGCTGCCAGCCCTGGCTCTCTCTGGACTCGCCGTGCGGGCCGGTCACCCACACCCCGTGCACGCCCGCCCACACGATGCTCTGGTAACGACGCCGGAGGCGGCGCAGCTCCTTCTCCATGGCTCGCATCCGCCGCGTGGCGGCGGTCTGCGCCGTGACCTCCTGGACCATCGCCAGCAGTCCGCTCTCGCCGCCCTGGAGGGGAATCCCGGAAAGGCTCATCCGGAAGAGGCGCTCGTGTGGTCCGCCGCCCCTGTCCGCGGTCACGTAGACGTCGTCGAGACGCGGCGTCTCCCCCGTCGCCAGCGCCTCGTCCAACGCGGCAAGGGTGTCCTGCCCCACGAGGTCGCGGAGGGCCTCCCACACCGGCGCCCCGATCGGCCGGTCCCCGAACATCGACTGGAAGGCGTCGTTCGTGTAGAGCAGCCGATGCTCTTCCCCACCGGTCACCAGGACCGCGATCGGCGCCCGGTCGAACACGGCCAACGGCACCTGGCCGGACTCGCGTACTCGCCCTTGCTTCTCAGGTTTTTGACCGACTTGCACTGCATCTTCCCCCGGTCTGACCGTGTGCACGCGATCGAGGGGTCCCCCGCATACGCACCCTACGACTCGCTTACCTGAGATTACACACGTTTACCCAGGTCAGAGAGGGGGAGCCCGCGGCCCTCGTGCCGCTGCGGCACCGGGCGGGAAACGACGAACGGCGCCCGGGGGCTCCGAGCGCCGTCCACTGGTGCGGGGTGGGGCGGGCTACTTCTTCTTGGCAGCCTTGCCACCCGCGTTGACCTGCTCCTTGAAGTCCGCGCCGGGGCGGAACCTGGGTGCCCAGCTCTCCTCCACCTTGATCGGATCCCCGGTGGAAGGGTTGCGGGCCGTACGGGCCGGCTTGTGCACCATCTCGAAGGCGCCGAAGCCGGTGATCGAGACCTTGTCCCCGCTCGCGACAGCGCCCTGGATGGCGTCGAGAACGGCGTTGACGGCTTCGGTCGCCGTCTTCTTGTCGCCGACACGATCCGTGATCGCGTCGACGAGTTCTTTCTTGTTCATTTCGGTTTCCTCCCCCTTACGCGCTTGAAATTAGGGGACGAGGTCGCGGGACTTCAATCACCGGGGGGCATGTTTCGCCTGCTCGGCGTGTCGAATGTGCCGTCCAGATAGGCGATGAAGGCGTCCAGCCGGGCGGCCGCATGGGCTATGTCCCGCTTTGCCACGTCACAGATAGCAAGCAGCCGTCGCGCCAGGCGGGCCTGCTCCTCCTGTGGTAAGGCTAACGCTCTGACGCGGCGATGCGCATCACGCAGTCGCCGCGCCAGCAGCTCATCTCCGGTCTGAGGATCGTTCAGACGGTCGTCGGCAGCCATGGCTGCCGTCCATTCTCGTACTCCTCGATGGCGTCCGCGTGACGCAGGGTCAGCCCGATGTCGTCGAGGCCCTCCAGCAGCCGCCAGCGGGTGTAGTCGTCGATCTCGAACGAGGCCACGAGGTCGCCGCAGCGCACCTGGCGTTCCACCAGGTCGACGGTGATCTCCGTCTTCGGGTCGGCCTCGGCCGCGTCCTGCAGGCGCTCGACCACGTCCTCGGGCAGGACGACCGGCAGCAGGCCCATCTTCGTGGAGTTGTTGCGGAAGATGTCGCCGAACCGCGAGGCGATCACGACGCGGAAGCCGTACTGCTGCAGGGCCCAGACGGCGTGCTCACGCGAGGAGCCGGTGCCGAAGTCGGGCCCGGACACCAGGATCGACGCGCCCTCGTACGCCGGGTCGTTCAGCACGAAGGACGGGTCCTCGCGCCAGGCGGCGAACAGGCCCTTCTCGAACCCCGTACGGCTGACCTGCTTCAGCCAGACCGCCGGGATGATCTGGTCGGTGTCCACGTTGCTGCGGCGCAGCGGTACGGCCCGGCCGGTGTGAGTGGTGAAGGCATCCATGATGATCTCTTCCTGGGACTGAGGCGGGCGGACTAGAGGTCGGCGGGGGCGGTCAGCCGGCCGGTCACCGCGGTCGCGGCCGCCACCTGCGGCGAAACCAGGTGGGTGCGTCCGCCCTTGCCCTGGCGGCCCTCGAAGTTGCGGTTGGAGGTCGAGGCGCTGCGCTCGCCCGGCTTCAGGGTGTCCGGGTTCATGCCCAGGCACATCGAGCAGCCGGCCTCGCGCCACTCGGCCCCGGCCGCCTTGAAGACCTCGTGCAGGCCCTCTTCCTCGGCCGCCTTCTTGACCCCCATGGAGCCCGGGACGATCAGCGTACGGGTGACGACCTTGCGCCCGCGCAGGATCTCGGCGGCGGCACGCAGGTCCTCGATGCGCCCGTTGGTGCAGGAGCCGACGAAGACGGTGTCCACCTGGATGTCGCGCAGCGGCGTGCCCGCGGCCAGGCCCATGTACTCCAGCGCCCGCTCGGCGGCGGACCGCTCGACCGGGTCGGCGAACTGCTCGGGCGACGGCACGGCGGCGCCGAGCGGCGCGCCCTGGCCCGGGTTGGTGCCCCACGTGACGAACGGTGTGAGAGCCGAGGCGTCGATCTCCACGACCTTGTCGAACTCGGCGTCGTCGTCGGTGCGCAGCGTCTTCCAGTACTCGACGGCCCGGTCCCAGGCCTCGCCGGTGGGCGCGTGGGGACGGCCGCGCAGATACTCGAACGTGGTCTCGTCGGGGGCGATCATGCCCGCCCGCGCGCCGGCCTCGATCGACATGTTGCAGACGGTCATGCGGCCCTCCATGGAGAGCTTGCGCACGGCCTCGCCCCGGTACTCGACGATGTAGCCCTGGCCGCCGCCGGTGCCGATCTTCGCGATGATCGCGAGGATCAGGTCCTTGGCGGTCACCCCGACCGGCAGCTCGCCCTTGACCTCGATGGCCATCGTCTTGGGCCGGTAGGCGGGCAGCGTCTGGGTGGCCAGCACGTGCTCGACCTCGGAGGTCCCGATGCCGAACGCGATGGCGCCGAACGCCCCGTGGGTCGAGGTGTGCGAGTCGCCGCAGACGATCGTCATGCCGGGCTGGGTGAGGCCGAACTGCGGGCCGATGATGTGCACCACGCCCTGACCGGCGTCGCCCATCGGGTGCAGGCGGATGCCGAACTCCGCGGCGTTCTTGCGCAGCGTCTCCACCTGCGTGCGGGACACCGGGTCGGAGATCGGCCCGAGCACGGTCGGGACGTTGTGGTCCTCGGTGGCGATCGTGAGGTCGGGACGGCGCACGGTGCGGCCGGCCATGCGCAGGCCGTCGAACGCCTGCGGGCTGGTCACCTCGTGGATGAGGTGCAGGTCGATGTAGAGCAGGTCGGGTTCGCCTTCGGCACGGCGTACGACGTGCTGCTCCCAGACTTTCTCAGCCAGTGTGCGACCCATGGTTGTGACGCCTCCTCGCGTTCAGACCCCCGCGGTCGTGTCTCTCATGATGAGACGGAAATATCGGGATATGGACACTGTATCTGCTGATTCCCAACATTGCGTTTGCATCTCGTATGGCGAGACGGCAGTATCGGGGTATGGACAACTCTAGCGGGGTCGGAGTACTCGACAAGGCGGTTCTCGTACTCAACGCCCTGGAGGCGGGCCCCGCTTCCCTTGCACAGCTCGTCCAGGCCACCGGCCTGGCCAGGCCGACGGCCCACCGGCTGGCCGTCGCGCTGGAGCACCACCGCATCGTCTCCCGCGACACGCAGGGCCGGTTCATCCTCGGACCCCGCCTGTCGGAGCTGTCCACCGCGGCGGGCGAGGACCGGCTGCTCGCCGTCGCCGGACCGGTGCTCACCCAGCTTCGCGACCTCACCGGGGAGAGCGCTCAACTCTACCGGCGCCAGGGCGACGAGCGGGTCTGCGTGGCCGCCGCCGAGCGCGCAAGCGGACTGCGCGACACGGTGCCGGTCGGCTCCGCGCTGCCCATGACCGCGGGGTCCGCCGCGCAGATCCTGCTCGCCTGGGAGGAGCCCGACCGGCTGCACCGCGGCCTGCGGGGCGCCAAGTTCACCGCCGCCACGCTCGCGAGCGTACGCAGGAGGGGCTGGGCGCACAGCGTCGGCGAGCGCGAGCAGGGCGTGGCGAGCGTCTCCGCGCCCATCCGCGGCGCCGGCGGCAAGGTGATCGCCGCGGTCTCCGTGTCCGGTCCCATAGAGCGGCTGACCCGTACGCCCGGCCGGATGCACGCCGCCCCCGTCGTCGCCGCCGCCGAGCGGATAACCGAAGCCATGCGCCGCGCGAACTGATTGGAGAGCGGTGTCCCGATAGCCCTAGGCTGGCGGGGTGACAGACCGCATCGAGGCAGCCGCCGCTGAACTGCGTCCCCTGCTCCAAGAATTCATCCTCTGGGCGCCGGACAACGCACCCGGCAGCGACCCCGACCTCGTGGGCCCCGTCGGCCTGTGGCATCGCCTGATCGCCCGTGACGACGTCGGGCTGTGGAAGCGCGGCGACCTGCGCACGGTCCTGCTGGAGCGCATGCCCCAGGTGGTCGAGGACCCCGACGCCGCCGCGGACGGCATGATCCCCGCCGTCCGGGCCTACCTGACGTTCCTGTCGTCCACCGGGCGGCTCTCGCCGGGCTCGGCGTCCCTGGAGACCCTGCTCGCGGAGCTGGACGAGGTCGAGGACGACTTCGTGGACGCGATGGAGGACACCATCGCCGAGCGCGACTGGGACGAGGAGGAGGACGAGCTCGACGAGGACGAGACCGACGAGGGCCTCGGCGACTTCGAGCCGTTCGCCGACGAGATCGGCGCCCTGCCCACGATCCGGCTGCGTCCCGACACCGAGCTGGCCGAGGCGGCCCGCCGGGTGACGCTCATCGCGCAGGCCCGCGACCTGGCGCTGTGGGTCGGCACCGGGCGCAAGGTGGGCGAGGAGACGCTGCTCACCGAATCCGAGGTGGACGAGGCGGTGCGCACGCTCGGCCTGCCCGACGCGCGCAACATCTGGAACCTGTGGAACCTCGCGATCGACCTGGAGTTCCTCGCCCCCGACGGCGACGACACGGTCAGCGTGGACTCCGACACCGCCGCCTGGCCCTTCGAGGACGACGACGACGTCCTGGACGCCTGGATGCTCGGCCTCCACTCGCTCGACTACGGCGACCCGGAACTGGACGACGACGATCTCACGCTGGCCCTGTCCGGCCTGACCCGCGCGCTGCTGATCCGCGTGCTGCTGGCCGGCGGCACGCGGCCGGTGTCCTCGCTGCGCGAGGAGCTGGCCGAGGCCGCGGCGGAGTACGACGACCTGGGCGCCGACGCCTGGGCCGCGGCCGGCGACCCGCTCGCCTCCGTGCTCGCCTGGCTGACCGGCTACGGCATGGTCACCGTCGAGGGCGACGCGGCGACCTTGACGCCGCTCGGCACGGAGGGCCTCGTCCACCTGCTGGACGACGAGGACATCGAGATCGACGCCCGGCCCGCGATCGACGCCATGACCGCGCTCGACCTGCTGTCGTTCAGCGCCGACATGTCCGAGGAGGAGGCCGACGAGGAGTTCGCCGCCTGGCTCGCCCTGCGCGACCCGGCGCGGGCCGCCTCCGAGCTGCTCGAAGCCGCCGCCGAGGAGGAGGCGGACGCCCTCGTGCGGGTCCAGGCCGCCAGCCTGGTGGGCTCCCTGGGAGAGGCCGCCATCCCCGCCTGGCTGGAGGCGCTGAAGGAGCCCTCGCTGCGGCCGTACGCCGCGACGCACCTGACCCAGATGGACGTCGAGGACGCCCCGGAGCCGACCCAGGCGGACACCCACTGGCTGATTCTCGACATGTGGACGATCTCCGCCGGGCTCGGCCGGCCGGAGTTCGTGTCCAGCCTGCACGACATCGGCCCGGCGCAGACGCTCATCGGGCTGCTCGACGTGATCTGGAAGGTCCACCACCCCCACATCGAGGAGCTGCTGGACCTCATCGGCGAGACCCACCCGGACAAGCAGGTGGTCAAGGCCGCCAAGCGGGCGCTGTTCAAGGCGCGGTCGGGACGCTAGCGGCTCATCGAGGCCGGGACGGCGGCGTCCGTCCCGGCCGCGCCCGCCACCGCGGTCACGACAGGATGACCGAATCGGGCGTGCGGACTTAGTCTGGTCGCGTGACGCCGATCTCACTCATGGTGAGCCCTGTGGCGTGGTGGCAGCCGGCCGTGGACCTCGCCATCGCGCTCGTGTTGTCGGCGGCCATCGGGCTGGAGCGGGAGATCCGGCAGAAGAGCGCCGGGCTCCGCACCCACACGCTGGTGGGGTTCGGCGCCGCGTTGTTCATGCTCGTGTCCAAGTACGGATTCTCCGACGTCCTCGGCGACTCCGTGGTGCTCGATCCGTCGCGGGTGGCGGCCCAGATCGTCTCCGGCATCGGTTTCATCGGCGGCGGGCTGATCTTCGTACGCCGCGACGCGGTCAAGGGGCTGACCACCGCCGCCGCCGTGTGGCTCACCGCCGGAGTCGGCATGGCCGCGGGAGCGGGCCTGTGGCAGCTGGCCGTCCTGGCCACGGTGGGGAACTTCGTCGTGATGCTGGGACTCACCCCGCTGGCCGCCCGGCTCCCCCGCTCCAAGCACGCCCAGTCGCGGCTGCGCCTGTCGTACACGGACGGCCGGGGCGTGCTGCGCCAGGCCCTGGCCGAGTGCACGGGCCGCCGTTTCGTGGTCGACGAGCTGTCGCTGGAGCAGGCCGGCCGGAGCCAGGACACCGGCACGGTCATGGTCACCCTGCTGATCCACGGCCCGGGCTCGATCGGGGACCTCACGAGCAGGCTGGCCGAGATAGAGGGCGTGCTCATCGTCTCCTGTGACGACGCCAACGCCCAGCACTTCTAGAGGATTCGCAAGCGGCTTCAGGCGGCCGGCAGCCCGTCCGCCCTGCGCCGGTGACTTGGTCGAGGTGTTCCTCGATCAGTGCTTCCCTGCCTTCCCCGCGCGCCTACCTGGGCGGCCTGCCGGTCACGCGGGTTGGGATAGACGGCGAGCGCCTCGGCCCGGGCCCGCCTGGCGGCCGGCGGCCGGCGGCTGTGCAACCCTGAGGGAACCGCCGGCCGAACAAGTGCCGGCCCAATTCTCAGGAGGCCACACACCCTCATGACCAGCCACGAACAACCGCACTCGGGTCAGCGCGCGTTCCTGCGCCGCATCCTGGACGAGGGCGCGGAGTCGCTCGGCGTCGCTGTTTTCGGCTGGTTCGACCGCACCATCGGATCGGCCGCCCCAGCGGGTGGCGGCCGGTTCCGGCTCCGCACCCGAGCTCTTGATCTGCCCGCCCCGCGGATGCGTGTTCTGGCCTCGCGGAGCCGGTCATGTTGATCACCCGCCTGACTGTGCCGCCACCCCATCCGAACCGGTGGCCGTTCACCATCCCCGCGGTCCACCACCTCACGAACGGGCTCGG
Source organism: Microbispora catharanthi (assembly GCF_006334915.2). GTDB lineage: Bacteria > Actinomycetota > Actinomycetes > Streptosporangiales > Streptosporangiaceae > Microbispora > Microbispora catharanthi. Next base: position 190,461 of record NZ_VDMA02000018.1, on the reverse strand, counting down.
CGTCACCGCCCCCGTGACGTTCCTCGTCGGCGAGAACGGCTCGGGGAAGTCCACGCTCGTCGAGGCCGTCGCCGACGTCTGCGGTATCAACGCCGAAGGGGGCAAGGCCGGCACCCGGTACGCCTCGACCGGGGAGGCGACGCCGCTCGGCCAGGCCCTGCGTGCCGAGTTCACCACCGCGGGGCTGCGCCTCATACGTGGCCCCCGCACGAAGCGGCGGGCGTTCTTCTTCCGTGCTGAGACGCTGTTCAACCTCGGGCAGAACGTGTCCGGCCTACACGGGTTCTGGCAGGAGGACCTGACCGAGCAGTCGCACGGTGAGGGGTTCTTCACCGTGCTGGACCGCATGGTCGCCGGGCCCGGCCTGTATCTGATGGATGAGCCGGAGGCTGCGCTGTCGTTCACCTCGTGTCTGCGCCTCGTCGCTTTGATGGACCGCGTGGCCCAGGAGGGCGGGCAGATCATTTGTGCCACGCACTCGCCGATCTTGGCCAGTCTCCCGGGCGCGCAGATCCTCGAACTGAACGACGACGGGATCCACTGTGTCGTGTGGAAGGAACTCCACCTGGTGGACCACTGGCGGCGGTTCTTGGAGACGCCTGACGCCTATCTGCGGCACGTGCTCGACCGCGACGCGACGCGGCGCCGGGAGTTGCCGTAGGGGTCACACCGGGAAATGCCCGTCCACAGGACCGTCAGGTGTGCGTGGGCGACATACCGGTGCGGGGCCCTAATCCGGAAATGGGACAGCACGTGGGCGGGCGGCCGGCGGCGGGTAGAGCCCGAGCTGCGCGAGCAGCTCCAATTGGTCGAAGTAGACCTGGTAGCTGACCACGAGCCCGTTCTCGATCGTGATGATCTCGCACGAACGCACGACGATGCGCCGCCCCGTCGCCTGGGCCTCCTCGCCGTCCGGCAGCAGCAGCGCGCCCCTGTGCGTGCCGCTGAGCGTGACCTCGTCCACCGCGCAGTCGGCGACGTCGATCGTGCGCCAGGTCGACCGGCGGTAGTCAGGGAAGGCGTCGAAGAACCGCGTCAGGTAGGACCCGATCTCCTCACGCCCGTCCGCCGTGCCCTCGGGGCCGACGAGCGCGCAGCCCGGGTCGAACAGCCGCATCGCCCCGTCCACATCGTGGGCGTCGAAAGAGACGGCCCATCTGGTCCATGATCTCCCGTGCCCGTGTCACGTCGTTCACCACCTCCGCCCGGTCACTTCCCAGCGTAGGCGGCGGTGGTTCGAGGCCCTTCACGTCATCTCTCCGCCGTCACCAGGCCGGGCGCGACCATGCGCAGGACGGCGAAAACCCCAGGGGCGCGGCGTCCGCGTAACGGCGAAAACCCCCGGCACGGGGAGGTGCCGAGGGTTCTCGATGATGTAGCCCCGACCGGATTCGAACCGGCGCTACCGCCTTGAGAGGGCGGCGTCCTAGGCCACTAGACGACGGAGCCGAGTGCAGTGAAGTAGTCCCGAGCGGATTCGAACCGCCGTTACCGCCTTGAGAGGGCGGCGTCCTAGGCCACTAGACGACGGGACCTTGCACTGCGCTGTTTCCAGCAGAATCCCTTGGGGGGATCCAGCTGGGGTACCAGGACTCGAACCTAGACTAACGGAGCCAGAATCCGTCGGGCTGCCAATTACCCCATACCCCATCTGCTTGCGGGGGCCTCGCGGCTCCCGCTTGCGACTCCGAAAGGATAGCCCAGCTTGGGACCCACTACCAAAACGATTGCGGCGCGCCTCGCGATCTCTTGATCCGATCCCCCGCGCGAAGGGTCCGATCCTCCCCTACGGACGGCGTCGGTCCTCCCGTACGGAGGGCGTCGGTCCTCCTGCGCGCAGGGCCAGGTCCTCCTGTGCGAGGCTGGGACAAACGCCCGCACCACGTGAGGAGCCGCCAGCCATGACCTCGGCCGCGAACCCCTTCCTCAGCCCGAGCACCCTGCCCTACGGGCTGCCCCCCTTCCAGGAGATCAGGGAGGAGCACTACGCGCCGGCGTTCGAGCAGGGCATGGCCGAGCAGATCGCGGAGGTCGAGGCGATCGCCGAGAACCCGGAGCCCGCGACCTTCGAGAACACCATCGAGGCGCTGGAGAGGTCCGGCGCACTGCTCGAACGGGTCTCCGCGGTGTTCTTCAACCAGGCGTCCTCCGACACGACGCCCGGCGTCCAGGAGATCCAGAAGGACGTCACGCCGAAGCTCGCCAAGCACGCCGACGCGATCCACCTCAACGCCAAGCTCTTCGCGCGCATCCAGGCGGTCGAGGCGGCCGACGAGGAGCAGCGGTGGCTGCTGAAGCGCTACCTCACCGACTTCACCCGTGCGGGCGCCACGCTGGGCCCGCTCGACCAGGCCCGGCTCAGGGAGATCAACGAGCGGCTGTCGGCCCTGGGGACGGCGTTCCAGCAGAACCTGCTCGCCGACACCAACGAGCGGGCGGTCGTGGTCGAGGACGTGGCCGAACTCGACGGGCTGTCGCAGGACGCGATCCAGGGGCTCGCCGACCAGGCCAGGGAGCGCGGACTGGACGGCAAGTATCTGATCACGCTGGTCCTGCCCACCGGGCAGCCCACCCTGGCCGAGCTGACCAACCGGTCCCTGCGTGAGCGGATCCACCGGGCCTCGGTCGGACGGGGCGCGGCGAACGCCGAACTGATCAGGGAGATCGCGGTTCTGCGCCGGGAGCGCGCACGGCTGCTGGGCTACGAGAACCACGCGGAGTACGTCCTGGCCGACCAGACGGCGGGCACGACCCGGGCGGTCACCGAGATGCTCGACCGGCTCGTGCCGCCCGCCGTCGCCAACGCGCGCAAGGAGCAGGCGGACCTGGAGGAGATCGCCGGCCACCCGATCCAGCCGTGGGACTGGGCGTTCTACTCCGAGAAGGTGCGCAAGGCCCGCTACGACATCGACAGCCGGCGCATGCGGCCGTACTTCGAGCTGAACACGGTGCTGGAGCAGGGCGTCTTCAACGCGGCGTCACGTCTGTACGGCGTCACCTTCCACGAGCGCTCCGACCTGCACGGCTACCACCCCGAAGTGCGGGTCTTCGAGGTGCGCGACGAGGACGGCTCCCCGCTGGGCCTGTTCCTCGGCGACTTCCACGCCAGGGCCTCCAAGCGGGGCGGGGCGTGGATGAACAGCCTGGTGAAGCAGTCGGGCCTGGAGGACACCAGGCCGGTGGTGGTCAACAACCTCAACATCGTCAGGGGCGAGCCGACCCTGATGACGTTCGACGAGGTCAACACCATGTTCCACGAGTTCGGGCACGCGCTGCACGGGTTGTTCTCCGACGTGCGCCACCCCCGCTTCTCCGGCACGGCCGTGCCGCGCGACTTCGTCGAGTACCCCTCCCAGGTGAACGAGATGTGGGCGACCCATCCGGAGATCCTGGCCGAGTACGCCAGGCACCACGAGACGGGCGAGCCGATGCCGCAGGACCTCGTCGACCGGATGCTGGAGACGCAGAAGTTCAACCAGGGCTTCGCCACGCTGGAGTACCTGGCCGCCACCCTGCTCGACTGGGCCTGGCACACGGCCTACGACGGCGAGGAGGACGTGGAGGAGTTCGAGAGGCGGGCGCTGCGGGAGGCCGGGGTGGACCTGCCCGCCGTCCCGCCGCGATACCGCAGCATGTACTTCGCCCACATCTGGTCGAGCGGCTACAGCGCCGGCTACTACTCCTACATCTGGAGCGAGGTCCTCGACGCCGACACGGTCGAGTGGTTTAACGAGAACGGCGGGCTGCGCCGAGAGAACGGCGACACCTTCCGCCGGGCCCTGCTGTCCCGGGGCGGCAGCGTCGACTCGATGACGGCGTTCCGCGACTTCCGCGGCCGCGACCCGGAGATCACTCCCCTGCTGGACCGCCGCGGGCTGCTGTGACGGTCACGACCCGGTGAGCGCGGAGATGGCCTGCCTGAGCCAGTCCTTCTCCGCGGCGGTCACGGCCCGGGCGACGAGCATCATGCCGCGGCGGAAGGGATCGGGCGTCTCCTCGGCCCTGAGAGGCCTTCCGCCGCGGTAGAAGAAGCTCGCCGGCGTCTCCAGGAAGGCCAGCCGCCGGCGCAGCACCGTCACCTGGTCCTCGGCGTCGGGCAGCCGGGACAGGAACGCCAGCAACGTGAAGAACCTCGCCTGGTCGCTGATCTCGACGTCCGACGGCTCACGCAGCCGCCTGAGCAGCTCCTCCCGGCCCCGCGCGGTGATCGAGAGCACCTGGCGCCGGGCGGCGCCGGAGCCCTCCTCCTCGTGCCGCTCCAGGAGGCCGGCGGCCTCCATCCGGGCGATCGCCGGGTAGAGCGCGCCGTCGCTGACCGGCCGGACGTGCCCGCTCAGCCCGGCGATCCGCTGCTTGAGCTCGTATCCGTGCATGGACTCCTCGTCCAGGAAACCGAGGATCGTCAGTGCCAGGTCACTGCTTGCCACGGCGGCATCGTATCGTTATACCTCTAATCGATATAGCTCGATTCGAGGTGAACGCATGAGTCTGATCAGACTCGCCCTGCCCGTCTACGTCGAACTCCTGACGGCCGTCGTGGCCGTCGGCCTGATCGACACGCTGTGGGTGTCCGGCCTCGGCAGCGAAGCCGTCGCCGCGGTCACGGTCGCCACCACGACCGAGAACCTGGCCCTCGGCGTGATCCTCTGTGTCGGGACGGGCACGACGGTCCTGATCGGACGGCGCGACGGTCGTGCCCCGCTGACCCCGGTCATTCGTACGGCCTGGCTGCTGCTGGGCGTTTTCGCCGTGGCCGTGGCGGTGCCCGGCGTGCTGCTGCGCGAGCCGGTCGCCCGCCTGTTCACCGACGATCCCGTCACGGTGGGGCTGACCGCGGGCTACTACGCGGTGGCGTTCGCCGGGATCCCCGTCTTCTTCGCCCAGAACCTCGTCGACGGGATCTTCAAGGGCCTCGGCGACACTCGGACGCCGATGCGGGCGGCCCTGCTGTGCAACGTCCTGGTGATCGTCCTGGACCCGCTGCTGATCTACGGGCTCGGCCTGGGCGTCCAGGGAGCCGCGCTGGCCACGGTGGCGGCCCGCCTGGCCACGGTGGCCGTGTCCGCCCTCCTGCTCGCCCGGCGGCTGCCCGCGGGGAGGGGGGCGGAGAAGGACTCGGCGAACCGCGCGGACGCGGCGGCGATCCTGCGCACCGGGCTGCCCATGTCCGGCGACTTCCTCGCGCGCGCCCTGGTGGGCATGGCGCTCGCCGGCATCGTCGGCCGGCACGGCGTTGCCGCGCTCGCCGGCTACGGCATCGGCCTGAAGATCATGATGGCCGGTGTGATGTCCTTCTACGCCCTCCGACAGGCGGCGATGATCCGCACCTCGCGCGCCGGCGAGGCGGACGGCCCGTCTTCACGGCGTGATCACGTCGTTCCCGTGTTGCGATACGGACTGGCCGCGGGGCTGGCCGCCTCGCTCGTGCTGAACGCGCTCGCTCCGGCGGCCGTGGGCCCGTTCACCGCCGACCCCGCGGTGGCCGCGCAGGCCGTGTGGTTCCTGCGCTGCATGCCGCTCTACCTCGTGCCCTTCGGCGGCCTGATCGCCGTCGGGGGCGTCCTGCAGGCCGGCGGGCGGGGCGCCGGCCTGCTCGCGGCGACGCTGGCGGGCTTCGCCGTCCAATTGCCGCTGGCCTTCCTGCTCGGCTCCCGGATGGGACCCACAGGGGTCTGGCTGGCCATGGCCGCCGGCGCCGCGCTGTCGCTCGGCCTGCTCAGGCCAGCCTGGCGAGGGCCGCGCGCACCCGGTCGAGCGAGCGCTCGCGGCCGAGCACCTCGATCGACTCGAACAGCGGCAGGCCCACGGTCCGGCCGGTGATCGCCACGCGGACGGGCGCCTGCGCCTTGCCGAGCTTGAGCCCGTGTGCGAGGCCGACCTCCTCCAGGGCGGTCTTGAGCGAGTCGGGGTCCCAGCTGACCGTCTCCAGCCGCTCGGCGTATCCGGCCAGGATCTCGGCCGCCCCCGCCTTCATCGCCTTGTCCCAGGACGCCTGGTCGAAGACGGGCTCGTCGAGGAAGAGGAAGTCGACGTTGGCGGTGACCTCGGACAGCACGGCGACCCGGGTTTGCACCAGGTCGGCCACGCGGTCGAACACCGAGCGGTCCCAGGACGGGTCGAGCCACGGCTCGCAGCGGGCGACGAACACCTCGCGGGGCAGCGCCCGGATGTACTCGCCGTTGAAGGCCCGCAGCTTCTTCTCGTCGAAGAACGCCGGCGCCTGGTTTACGTCCTCCAACCGGAACAGCGGCATCATCTCCGACCACGGCATGATCTCGCGGTCGTCTCCGGGCCCCCAGCCGAGCAGCATGAGGTAGTTGACCATCGCCTCGGCGAGGTAGCCCTCGTCGCGGTAGGACTCCAGGGCGACCTTGTCACGGCGCTTGGACAGCTTCTGCCGCTTCTCGTTGACGATCACCGGCACATGCGCCCAGACCGGCGGCTCCGCGCCGAGCGCCCTCCACAGAAGCTGCTGCTTGGGCGTGTTCGACAGGTGCTCCTCGGCCCGTACGACATGGCTGATCCGCATCTCCATGTCGTCCACGACGTTGGCGAGGATGAACAGCGGCGAGCCGTCCCCGCGGACGATGACGAAGTCCTCCATCGCCGAGTTGGGAAACTCCACCCGCCCGCGGACCTTGTCGTCCACGACCGTCACGCCCTCGTCGGGCGTACGGAATCGCACGGCGCCCTCGGTCAGGCCGCGGTCGCGGCAGTGGCCGTCGTAGCCCTGGTGCTCAGAGCCGGTCCTGGCCTTCACGTCGTCGCGCGTGCAGGTGCAGTGATAGGCATTGCCGTCCTTGAGCAGCTTCGCCGCGGCGTCGCGGTGCTGCTGCTCGTAGGCGGACTGGAAGTAGGGCCCCTCGAAGTGCGGCGAGTCGCCGTTGATGCCGATCCAGGCGAGGGCCGAGATGATGCCCTCGGTCCACTCGGGCCGGTTGCGTGCCGCGTCCGTGTCCTCGATGCGCAGCACGAACGTGCCGCCGGACTGCTCGGCGATCGCCCAGTTGAACAGCGCCGAGCGGGCGCCGCCGACGTGGAACATGCCGGTGGGCGAAGGGGCGAAGCGCACCCTAGTCACGTGAGATCACCCGGTTAGTGAGAGTTCCGATTCCTTCGATGGAGACGCCGACCTCGTCGCCCACGGACATCGGGCCCACCCCGGCGGGCGTGCCGGTCAGGATGACGTCGCCGGGCAGCAGGGTCATGACCGCGCTCACGTACGCGATGAGCGCGGGGATGTCGTGCAGCAGGAGGGAGGTGCGGGCGCTCTGCCTGACCTCGCCGTTGAGCGTGGTGGTGATCGCCAGGTCGGCCGGGTCGAGTTCGGTCTCGATCCAGGGGCCGAGCGGGCAGAACGTGTCGAAGCCCTTGGCCCTGGCCCACTGGCCGTCCTTGGCCTGCAGGTCGCGTGCGGTCACGTCGTTGGCGCAGGTGTATCCGAAGATCACCTCGCCCGCGCGCTCGGCGGGGACGTCGCGGCACAGCCGGCCGATCACCACGGCCAGCTCACCCTCGTAGTCGACCCGCTCCGACAGCTTCCCCGGGTACGCGATCGCCTCCGACGGCCCGATCACGGTCGTGCTGGGCTTGAGGAACACGACCGGCTCCGCCGGAGGCTCGCCGCCCATCTCCCTGGCGTGGTCGGCGTAGTTCTTGCCGATAGCGACGATCTTGCTGGGCAGCATGGGGGCGATCAAGCGGACCTCGGCCACCGGGAACCGCTCGCCGGTGAACTCCACCCCGTGGAAGGGGTGGCCGCCGACGCGGGCGATGACCTGCCCGCCCTCTTCCACCACGCCGAAGGCGACCTGGTCGCCCATCGAGAACCTCGCGATACGCACGTCACGAGCCTAGTGCCGCCCCGTGGTCGGGCGTACGTAAGGTGGTCTGGTATCAGCTGGGTTGTCGAGCGCTACGGGAGTCGATGTGCCTTCGGTCGTGAAGATCAACGTGCTGACGGTGCCCGAGGAGATGCGGCGCGAACTGGAGAAGCGGTTCGCCGGCCGGGCCGGGATGGTGGAGTCGGCCGACGGGTTCGAGTGGTTCGAGCTGTTGCGGCCGGTGGAGGGCAGCGACCGCTACCTCGTCTACACCCGCTGGCGCAGCGAGGAGGACTTCCGGCGCTGGCAGGAGAGCCGGGCGTTCCAGGCGGGACACGCGCAGGCCGCCGGCGAGGCCGCCGCACAGGGCCACGGGCACGGGCAGGGCCACGGCCACGGCCACGGGCAGGGCGGCCCGGCCGCGACCGACTCCGAGCTGTGGACCTTCGAGGTCGTGGAGAGCACCGGCCCCAAACAGGAGGGCTGAGCCGGGCCCGTCGAACGTCCGAACGCCTCCGGTCACGCGCGACCGGGGGCGTTCAGGCGTCCGAGGGGGCCGTTCGGGCGTCGAGCGGGTTGGCGGCGATCCGGGCGCCGATGCCCCCGGTGACGGAGCAGGCCGCCGCGCAGCCCGGCTTGCGCCGCGTCTGCTCATCGAAGGCGGCCAGGAACTCCGCGCCGAACCCGAGCCGGGGATGACGCGCGAGCACGGCGGCCCGGGCGTCCGCCGGGAACTCCTCGGGCCGCTGTCCGGACACGTCCCAGGATGTGGCCACCTGCAGCAGGTGAGACTCGGGGTCCTCGGACGCGGCGACCGGGTCGCGCATGTGGACGACGATGATCTCCTCGGCCCGCGCGGACCTCTCCGGCGACCACCCGGCGGACATGCCGAAGACCCAGGCGAGACGTCCCCCCGCCTCCTCGAACGGCACCGTGTGGCTGTCGAAGGTCTCGGTCAGCCCGATGTCGTGGAGCAGGGAGGACACGTAGTACAGCTCGTCGTCGAAGCCGATCCCGTGCGCCCGGGCATACCCGGCGCCCCACAGATACGACCTGATCGAGTGGTTGAGCAGCGCGGGCGGGCAGAAGCGGGTGGCGACGGCGAGCGCGGCCGCCGCGGCGGGTGTCTCGGGAAACGTCTCTGAGAACGGGACCGGCATGGCCCCAGGCTGGCAGAGCGGGCCGGCCGGGCGCGAGCGGCCGTACGGTCACTTCCCACACGATTCGGGCCGGCGCTACGGGCGCAGGCCGTCCAGCACGAGGTCGGCAAGGCGGCCGGGGCGGGTGTGGTCGGCGCGGCGGCGTTCGCCGGTGACCGCGGCCACGACGATGGCCTGCACGTCTTCGCCGTCTACATCGTCACGCACCACGCCTGCCTTCTGAGCAGAGGCCAGAAGCTCGGCGAAGATCTGTTGCAGCTGGACGGCCGTCTGCCGGGTGGCGTCGGTCAGGGTCACACCAGCCCCGGCGAGCGCGTCCGTGAGGTCCTGTTTGGCGCGGGCCTCGCCGATCAGCCGCCGGAGGAAGGGAAAGAACCCCGACCCGGCTCGGTCGGCCGCCAGCGCCTCGCGTGCTTGCGCGATCAGTTGCTCCAGGTGGTTGGCGACGACGGCCTCGTAGAGCGCCTCCTTCGTGGGGAAATGCCGGTGAACGGTGCCCGGGCCCACCTCCGCGCGGCGCGCTATCTCATCGAGCGACACGCCCAGGCCCTCGGCGGCGAAGGCGTGGCCCGCCGCCTCCAGGATCCGCGCCCTGTTCCTTCGCGCATCGGCCCGCATGTCATTTCCTTCCACATGGACAACCGGGGCGATCGCCCCGTATCTTGAATAAGCGGGGCGCTCGCCCCGAATAATTCAGGAGTATGCCATGTCTGTTCTCACGCCGTACGACGTCATCGCCCGGCTCCTCCGCCTGACCGCCTCCGGGCCCTGCGAGGAGATGGCCGATCTGTTCGCCGAGGACGCCGTCTTCGAGTTCCCGTTCCAGCTGCCCGGCCGACCGCGGGAGGAGCAGGACCGGGAGACCTTCCGCGCCCATCTCAGAGCTGGTGCCCGGCTCCAGAGATTCGAGTCGGTGGACGACGTCGAGATCCACCGGACGACCGACCCCGAGACGGTGATAGCCGAGTACCGGCTGCAGGGCCGGGTCACCGCGACGGGCAAGCAGTTCACGTCCCAGGTCGTCATGGTCGCCAGAGTCCGCGACGGGCTGATCACCTGGTCGCGTAACTATTCCAATCCGCTCGACAGCCTGATCGCTTTCGGCATGGTCGACGATCTCGTCGCCGGATTGACCGCCGGCACCCGATGATCCCGGCCCGCCCGGGTCCGACCGACAAGCCGGATGGTTGTTTGTGAGCAGTTGTGCACTTGTAACCAGAGTGACTTGACCAGATCACCAGAAATCGGACAGCATGAGCGGCTCCCAATTCGATCTCGGAAGGAACCGGGCGTGTTCCGCCGCCTCTCAGCCCTCTCCCTGGTGGCCGTTCTCCCGCTGACCGCGCTCACCGTGGCCTCGCCCGCCCAGGCGCGGGCCCCGCACCGCACACCGGAGTGCCAGGGGGACTGGCTGCCCGCCACCCCCACCTCCGGTGACGTCATGAGCGGCAAGCTGTCCTTCCTCGGCATGCCCGAGGTCACGGTCGGCAAGGACGTCAACTGGCGCTTGGACCCGTACAAGAACAGGTCCTGGCAGATGGTGTTCCAGTCGCTGCGGTGGATGGGCCGGCTCGTGGCCGACTACGAGGCGACCGGCGAGGAGGACTACCTCGGCCGGGCCGTGGAGATCGCCAAGGACTGGGTCGAGGACAACCCGTACGGCGGGCGCACGACCAGCCCCTACGCCTGGGCCGAGCACCCGATCGCGCTGCGCGCCCCGGCCCTGGTGTGCCTGAGCAGGTACGTGAAGGCCGACTGGCTGAAGAACAGCCTGGCCCTGCACGCGAAGCTGCTGTCGAACCCCAAGAACTACGAGCTCGGCCACAACCACGGGCTCGACCAGGACATCGGCCTGCTGCGCATCGGCTGCCGCTACGGGAACCCGAAGTGGAAGAACCTCGCCGTGGGCCGCATGGTGAAGTCGATGAAGCTCGACATCGACGGGCAGGGCGCGCTGCGCGAGCAGGCGCCGCGTTACGCCATCTACGTGCACGACCGGCTCAGGGTGGCGGTCGACACGATCAAGGACTGCAGGATGAAGGTCCCCGCGGCGCTGGCCACCCGCTGGGAGAGCCTGCCGCGGCACATCAGCGCCGCCACCCAGCCCAACGGCTACATGGTGCCGATCGGCGACGGGCCCGCCGACGTCCAGCCGGCCGCCTTCGACCACGCCGACTCGACCGTGCAGGTCTTCAACGCCGGATACGTCTTCGGCCGCACCGCCTGGAACGACCCCAAGTCGGCCTACTACTCGATCCGGTTCGGGCCTGCGCTGAAGTTCCACGGCCACGAGGACCACATGGGCGTGACCTACTACGCCCAGGGCCGCTCGATCCTCACCGAGGCGGGCTTCGTCTCGTACGAGAACACGCCCTACCGGCGGTGGACGCTGGGCCCGGAGGCCCACAACGTGCCGATCCTCGTGGGCAGGAGGTTCCGCGGGCACACCCCCACGGCGCTGGTGTCCAAGTCCGTGCACAAGGACCGCCAGGCGTTCACGTTCACCGACAGGGCGTACGGCGTGCCGCGCAAGCGGTCGGTGCTGGTCAACCACCGCGAGGACGTGATGGCGGTGCTCGACAGCGGCGGCGGGAAGCTCCAGAACCTGTGGCACCTCGATCCCGGGCTGAAGGTCGTGTCCGACTCGGGCGGGCAGGTCGTGGTGGGCGACGGCGGGTGGAAGGCGTCGATCGTCCAGCTCGCGATGCCGTCGTGCGAGCCCGTCGGCGGCCAGCGGGTGGTGCGCGGGCAGACCTCGCCCTACCAGGGCTGGGTCTCGCCGGGTTACATGCGCAAGGAGCCGGCTCCGGTGATCGTCTCGCCCGTGGCGGAGTCGTTGCTGACCGTGGTGGTTCCCGGCACCGACCGGCCGGAGGTCAGCTGCTCAGGACGCACTCTGACCGTTCACACCCCGGCCGGTTCGGTCACGCTTCGGGCGAGCTCTTCCGGCACGCTGTCGTAAACCTCCTCCCCCGATAGGAGGGCGGCGGGCGGTTATCCGTACACCGACGGAGAGCCGCCCGGCAGGGAGCCGCCGGCCAGTTGCTTGGCCTGGTCCGGCACGTGGCCGAGCTTGTCGACCTCGTGGGCCAGTCCCTCCAGGACGGCCCGCAACTGCACCTGCGTGACGTCCGCGAACGTACGCAGGTAGGCGATCCTGCGCTCCAGTTCCTCGGCCTCGGCGCTCTGCAGCCCGTTGCCCGAGGCGCGGTAGGCGCCGACCGCCTGGTTGGCGGCCTCCTCCGCCTGCCGCTGCGCCTCCATCAGGAGTTCCTCGTACTGCTGGCGGGCCTGGCTCACGATGCGCCGCGCGTAGTCCTCCGCCTCAGCGATCTGGGCGTCGGCGGTCTGCTGGGCGCGGGACAGGATGTTGATGGCGTCGACGTTCAGGGTCTGGGCAGCGGCGGCCTGTTCCGGGTTCATGCCGTGTTCCTTGTACCACTGCTTCATGCGGTCGATGTACGCCCGCAGGTCGGCCTTCTCCTTGTCGCTGGCCGCCATGTCCTCCGCGACGCGGTAGAGGAACGTGCGCACCTCGTCCTCGCTGTAGCCGCGGCGCCCGAGCGATGTGCGCGTGAACTCCTGCTTGCGTACCCGATCCGGGGTGAGGGGCTGGCGCTCGCCCGCCGGGCTTCCCCAAGGCATCTCTGCCGTCATGACTCCCGACCTTTGTCGCTCGTGAACTCGTCGAAGTGGATCTGCTCGGTGGGCACGCCGGCGTCCAGCAGCCGTCCGACGGTGGCCTGCGCCATCTCCTCCGAGCCGCAGACGTAGACGTGCTGGCCACGCCATCCCTGCAACGCCACGTCCACGGCGTAGCCGCGGGTGCCCCGGTAGAAGGGGTCGTGGGAGACGACCGGCACGACGTTGAGCCAGGGGTGCTCGGCGGCCATCTTGGCCAGCGCCTCGTAGTCGTACAGTTCCCTGGAGTTCCGGGCGCCGACGACGAGGTCCACCCGGCGCGTCGGGCCCTCGTAGGCGATCTGCTCCACGAGCGCCTTGAGCGGCGCGAGGCCGGTGCCGCCCCCGATCATGAGCAGGTCGCCCTGGACGTCCGGGGTGAGCGTCAGCCGTTCCCCCACCGCCGCGCCCACGCGCAGCATGTCGCCCCGCCGCGCGCCCATGACGAGCGCGGAGCTGAGCACGCCGCCGTCGACCATGCGTACGTGCAGGTCGATGGTGTTGTCCTGGCGCGGTGCGTTGGCGAACGAGTAGAACCGCCAGACGCGCGGGCGCATGGCGTAGGAGATCGACGCCGACTGACCCGGGCGGAAGGGGTACTGGTAGTTCATCCGGGCGCGGATGACGGCGATGCCGAGGGTACGCATCTCGTGGCCGACGATCTCGGCCTCCCACCAGGGCGGAGAGGTCTTCGACGCGTCGTTGGCGGCCTCGACCATCACCTGGGCGACCAGGTTGTACGCCTGCGTCCAGTCGTGCGCGAGCTGAGGAGTCCACCGGTCACCCAGGAAGTGCTCGAGCGTGGCGAGCAGCGCCTGGCCGACGGCGGGGTAGTGCGTCGCGGTCACCGCGAACTTGCGATGGTCGCGGCCGAGCTGCTGCAGGACCGGGACGACTTCCTCGATCCGGTCGACGTTGCTGATGACGCGTCCCAGTGCGCCCACGAGCTTGTCACGCTGGCGCGCCATCGACACCGGGAACATGTCCCGCACGTCCGGATTCATCAGGAAAAGAACCGAGTAGAAGTACAGCGGCACCTGGTCGCCCGATCGGGAAACGAGGTGCCAGCTGTCCTTGAGAGCCTGCGTATCCACTCAGTCGGCCGTTTCCGCGGGCTCGGCGACGATGGACGACTTCACCTTGCCGAGGACGAGGCCGACGTCGCGCAGGATGTCCTCACCGACGCCGGCGGCCTCCAGGACCGCGAACAGGTGCTCGCCCACCTTGTCGTAGTGCTGCGACGTGATGCCCATGCCGGCGTGGGCCTCACCCAGGTCACGGCCCTCGTACGGCTCGGGGCCGCCGAGGACCGAGCACAGCAGCATGACCATGTGCCGCTTCAGCCTGGGCATGTCGATACCGGTGAAGTACGGCTTCAGATCGTCGTCGCCGAGCACGCGCTCATAGAAGCGCTCGACGACGTCGCGCACCACTGGTGCGCCGCCGATCTGGTCATAGTAAGACGGCGAGGTGATCACAGACCCTCCCATTCCGGGTGCACCAGCGAGGGGGATGACTGGGGGCCGAAAGTTTTCGAACTCCACGCAGTCACGCGGCTGGTCATGGTGACAGACGATCGCTCGGCTCCCACGGCGTCGGCCGCCTCCGATAGAACGATCAGAAGCCGGCGGCAGGCACCGCGACAGCACGGGGTTCAGTGCGGAGATACTTCTTGCCTTCACCCTCCGTTGAGCCAGAGCGGGGCGCTGAGGCTGGAACCGCGGTCGGGATCGCCGATCGTGGCGAAGACCGCCTCAGGAGCTTCGCCTATCTAAGCACCAACTAGACTAAATGTCACTAAAACCACAGCATCCACGAGCGCAACGTGAGCACCACTCGTACCAACCCGGAAGGGCTCGGCGGCTGGTCAGGCGCTGTGCCCCGCCCGCAGCAGGCCGTACGTCACCGCCTGCTCCAGCGCCTGCCACGACGCCTCGATGATGTTCTCGCCCACCCCGACCGTGGCCCACTCGCCGGTCGCGTCGCTCGACGTGATCAGCACTCGGGTCACCGCGTCCGTGCCGTGCGTGCCCTCCAGGATCCGGACCTTGAAGTCGATGAGCTCGACCCCGGCCAGCTCGGGGTAGAGCTTCTCCAGTGCCAGCCGCACCGCCTTGTCGAGCGCGTTGACCGGACCGTTGCCCTCGCCGGTCGCGATGATCCGCTCGCCCTTCGCGTGGAGCTTGACGGTCGCCTCGCTGACCACGTCGCCGCCGGGACGGCGCTCGACGATCACTCGCCACGACTCGACCGTGAAGTAACGCCGGTGCTCGCCGTCGACGGTGTCGCGCAGCAGCAACTCGAACGACGCGTCGGCCGCCTCGAACGTGTGCCCCCTTGCCTCCAGGTCCTTGACCCGCTCGACCAGCTGCCTGGACTGCTCGCCGGTGAGCTCGTAGCCCAGCTCGCGGCCCTTCAGCTCCACCGAGGCGCGGCCGGCCATGTCGGAGACCAGCATGCGCATGTCGTTGCCGACCTCGGCGGGGTCGATGTGCTGGTAGAGGTTCGGGTCCACCTTGATCGCCGACGCGTGCAGGCCCGCCTTGTGCGCGAAGGCCGACGTCCCGACGTACGGCTGGTGGGAGTTCGGCGTGACGTTGGTGACCTCGGTGATCGCGTGGGCGATGCGGGTCATCTCACGCAGCGACTGCGGCGGCACGAGGTCGAATCCCCGCTTGAGCTGGAGGTTGGCCACCACCGTGAACAGGTTGGCGTTGCCGGAGCGCTCGCCGTACCCGTTGGCGCAGCCCTGCACGTGCGTGGCGCCGGCCTTCACCGCGGCCAGCGTGTTGGCGACCGCGCAGCCGGTGTCGTCGTGGCAGTGGATGCCGACGCGGGCCCCGGTGCCGGCCGCCTCGTGCACCACGTCGGCCAGCTCGTCGGGGAGCATGCCGCCGTTGGTGTCGCACAGTGCGACCACCGACGCCCCGGCCTCCGCGGCCGTGCGCAGCACCTCCAGCGCGTACGCGGGGTTGGAGCGGTAGCCGTCGAAGAAGTGCTCGGCGTCGAGGAAGACGCGCTGGCCCTCCGCGGTCAGGTGGGAGACCGTGTCGCGGATCATCGCGAGGTTCTCCTCCAGCGTGGTGCGGAGGGCCAGCTCCACGTGGCGGTCGTGGCTCTTGGCCACGAGCGTCACGATCGGCGCGCCGGATTCGCGCAGCGCGGCCACCAGGGGATCGTCGGCGGCCTTCACGCCCGCCCGGCGGGTCGCGCCGAACGCGGCGAGCTGCGCGTGCTTCAGGTCGAGCTCGGTCTGAGCCCGCCGGAAGAACTCGGTGTCCTTGGGGTTCGCGCCCGGCCAGCCGCCCTCGATGAAGCCGACGCCGAGGCCGTCCAGGTGACGCGCGATGGCCAGCTTGTCGGCGACCGTGAGGTTCAGCCCCTCCTGCTGGGCGCCGTCGCGGAGCGTCGTGTCGTACACGTGGAAACGATCGTCGGCCATCTCTGTGTCTCCTTCGCGGGGTTGCGTCTCGCCGCGCGCTATCGGCCCCAACCGAAAAGGCCCCTCAAACAAAAAGACCCCTCACGGACGTGAGAGGTCTGCGCGCCGGCGATGTCCTTCAGCCGGCGCGCCTGCCGATAATGAGCAGACCGTAGTACATGGTGCTGAGCAGTTTGCCACAGCCGGTCACCCTCTGGCACATCGATCTCATAGTACGAGATGTCTGGGAGTGTTCGCGCAGGTCACAGCGGCCACGACCGAATGCGACGACCAGGAGGGGCGCCACCGGACCGGCCGGCCGGGCGTACGCGGCGGCGCGCCCGGCCGCCGCCCGGCGGCCTGCTCGCAACGGATCACCCTGCGGACCGCCCCCCGGGCCCGGTCGAATAGAAGCCCATATGCGAGCAAATTTGACCAAACAAAGAATACGTAATTGTTCTAACGGGAGGCGCAACGTCAGCTACAGCGCGGGCAGCGCACCCATCTACCAGAGAGGTGTCCAGAACGTCGCCGTCAACGCGAGCGGCAAGACCAACGCGCAGTTGGCGGCATGCAAGCGGCTCTCTCAGCGGGTCTGCAACGTCAACCAGCGCATCTCGGCACCGTCGTCTGGTTGGTGACCCGCCCGCAAACGGCCACGCAACCACCCGATTCACGTGGCCGTTTGCAGGGAGATGGCCCGGTTTATTCGTCGCTTCCGGCAACGACGCCGTAATAACCTGCCATACGGACGCGAGACACACGATCAGCGTTCCTTCGGCGAGTACTCTCGCAAAGCGGTTCGTATTCGCGAACCTCTTCGCCAGGACTCGTTTTCATATAGCAGGGAGCGACGAATGACTTGTCGGCGCGGCGGCGGGGCGTTCAAAGGCAGACTCGCCGGTTTCCTTCTCGTCGGCACTTCGGCCACGACCGCGCTCATCACCGGCGTCGCCCCGCTCGGGGCCGCCGCCGACAACGGGCACGGGCGCGCCGATCGCGCAGTGCGCAACGTCGCGACCACGCAGGGGAAGGACCCGCAGGACCGGCCCGGGACCAAGCTGTCGGTGGCCGGCGCCACCCGCAACCACGGCTACCAGCACACGTCCACCAACACCGCCGGCGGCTCCTCGAACGTGCAGAACGCGCTGTGCCGGCGCGCCCGGGTCTGCAACATCACCCAGCACGTGACCATCGCGGGCCCGCGGGTGACCGTGAGCCCCGCGCCGGTGAAGACGCCCGGCGCCAGGCCCGCCCCGGTGCCCACGGTCACCGTCACGGTGACCGCGACGCCCTCACCGTCTCCCGTCACGCCTCCGCTCGCCGCTCCGGCGGAGCCGGCGGCGTGCCCGGCCCCGCGGCCCCTGCTCAGGATCGACGGCAGAGTCGACGGCAGGGCCGGCGTGGGCGCCGGAAGGGGCAGCGGCCTGCTCCAAGGGCTGGTCTCGCTGTCCGTCCTCGCGGTGGGCACGGCCTGCCCGGTCGCGACCGGCTGAGCCCTGCCCGAGGGCGGGGCCCTGCCCGGACCGTCAGCAGATCTTGTGGATCCAGTGGTGGGCGTCGGGACGGCTGCCGTACTGGATGCCCACGAGCTCCTCACGGATCTTCATCGTGACCGGCCCGGGGGTGCCGTCGCCGACGGTCCAGCTCCGGTCGACGCCCTTGACCGAGCCGACGGGGGTCACGACGGCGGCGGTGCCGCAGGCGAAGACCTCGGTGAGCGCGCCGGACTCGCAGCCCGCCTGCCAGTCCTCGATGGAGATCTTGCCCTCCTCCGCCGTGTATCCCAGCTCGGCGGCCAGGCTGAGGATCGAGTCACGGGTGATGCCGGGCAGCAGCGTCCCGGTGAGCGCCGGAGTGACGAGGCGGTCGCCGAAGACGAAGAACAGGTTCATCCCGCCCATCTCCTCGACCCACCGGTGCTCGAAGGCGTCGAGCCAGACGACCTGGTCGCAGCCCTCCTCGACGGCCTGCCGCTGGGCCACGAACGCCGCCGCGTAGTTGCCGCCGCACTTGGCGAACCCGGTGCCGCCGGGCGCCGCGCGGGTGTACTCCGTGGACAGCCAGACCGAGACCGGCTTGAGGCCTCCGGTGAAGTACGACGCGGCGGGCGAGGCGATCACCATGTACTTGTAACTCCGCGAGGGGTGGTTCACCCCGAGGGCGGGCTGCGTGGCGATCATGAAGGGGCGCAGGTAGAGGCTGTGGCCCTCGGCGGTCGGCACCCAGTCGCGGTCGGTCTGCACGAGGAGTTCGAGCGACTCGACGAACGTCTCCTCGGGAAGCTCCGGCATCGCCATCCGCAGCGCGGACTGGTTGAACCGCGCCGCGTTCGCGTACGGCCGGAAGGCGACGATCGAGCCGTTCGGCTGCCGGTACGCCTTGAGCCCCTCGAACAGCTCCTGGGCGTAGTGGAACACCGACGTGGCGGGGTCCAGGACGAGCGGACCGTACGGCTGAAGCTTCGCGTCGTGCCAGCCCTCCCCCTCGCTCCAGTCGATGGAGATCATGTGGTCGGTGAAGACCTGACCGAAGCCGGGGCTCGCCAGCACCTGCTCGCGCTCGGCCGCACTGCGGGCCTGCGGGTTGAGCTGCGCGTCGAACCTGAGGTGGGTGGTCATGCGAGGTCCTTCTCTCTACGTCGTCGTAGTAATTGTGCGACGAGTCGGCTAAGGGAAAACTAGGGCATTTGACGGGTATGAAAAAGCGCATGGCGGCCCATACCGGGCCGCCATGCGCGTGATGTCGGGATGAGCGGCCGGGATCAGCCGGCTACTCGGGCGGCGATGTCGTCGCCGATCTCGCGGGTGGAGCGCGCCGTCCACGCGCCCTGGCGCTCGATCAGGTCGTCGGCCACGGCCTGCTCGACGCGGGCCGCCGCCGCGGCGTGGCCGAGATGGTCGAGGAGCATGGCGACCGACAGGATCGTGGCGGTCGGGTCGGCCTTGCCCTGGCCCGCGATGTCGGGCGCGCTGCCGTGGACGGGCTCGAACATGGACGGCGCCGTGCGGGCCGGGTTGACGTTGCCGCTGGCCGCCAGGCCGATGCCGCCGGCGACCGCCGCGCCGATGTCGGTCAGAATGTCGCCGAACAGGTTGTCGGTGACGATCACGTCGAACCGCTGCGGCTGCGTGATGAAGAACATGGAGGCCGCGTCGACGTGGCAGTAGTCGGTCTCGACCTCGGGGAACTCCAGGCTGAGCCGGTCGACGGTGCGCGCCCACAGGTCGCCGGCGTACGTCAGCACGTTGGTCTTGTGGACCAGCGTCAGCTTGCGGCGCGGCCGGCCCAGGGCCTTCTCGAAGGCGTAGCGCACGACGCGCTCGACGCCGTAGGCCGTGTTCAGGGACTCCTGGGTGGCGATCTCCTGCGGCGTGCCGCGGCGCATCGCGCCACCGGCGCCTGCGTAGGGGCCCTCGGTGCCCTCACGGACGACGATCATGTCGATGTCCTCGGGGCGGGCCTGTCCGAGCGGAGTCGTCACGCCGGGGAACAGCTTGACCGGGCGGAGGTTCACGTAGTGGTCGAGCTCGAAGCGCAGGCGCAACAGCAGCTCGCGCTCCAGGACGCCGGGCGGCACGCTCGGGTCGCCGACGGCGCCCAGCAGGATCGCGTCGTAGCCGCGCAGCTCGTCGAGCACCTCGTCGGGAAGCGTCTGCCCGGTCGCGTGGTAGCGCTTGGCACCGAGATCGTACTCGGTGGTCTCGGACTTGACGCCCGCGGCGTTGAGGACCTTGAGGCCTTCGGCGACGACCTCGGTGCCGATACCGTCACCGGGGATCACTGCCAGGCGGATGTTGCTCGACTCCATGCGTGTACCTTACCGGTTGTCTCGGAGATCGAAACACGATCTCACCATTCGGTCCTTACCCGGGCGTACCTGCTCGTCAGGCGGGTCCCGCCGAGACGGCACGCTCGAAGACGAGGTCCCGCGCCGTGGACAGCCCGACCGCCAGCGCCCCGAGGATCACTGCGTCCGGCCCGAGCGTGGACACCTCGATCCGCGGCGGCGTGAGGGCCACCAGCGTCTCCAGCCGCTCCGCCACCGGACCGGCGAGCAGGTCGCCGGCCTGTGCGCCGATGCCGCCGCCGAGCACGACCAGCTCGGGATCGAGCACGGCGATCACCCCGGCGAGGGCGCGGGCGACGTGGCCCGCCTCGGCGGCCAGCACCATGCGCGCGACCGCGTCGCCGCGGCGGGCGGCGTCGACGACCTCCTCGGCCGTGGCCGCCGTCATGCCGAGGCGCGCCGCCGCCGCGACGATGCCGTCGGCGGAGGCGACCGACTCGAACTCGCCGCGCCTTCGGTCGAAGCCCGGGCCGTCCTCGCCTCCCGGCACGCTTACCGGCAGGTAGGAGATCTCGCCGGCCGCTCCCCGGGCGCCCCGGTAGAGACCGCCGTCGATGACCACGCCCATGCCGACGCCCGTCCCGATGGACACGAGGACGAAGTGGGAGACCTCCTTGCCCAGGCCGTAGGCCCCCTCTCCCACCGCCGCGAGGTCGACGTCGTTCTCGACCGTGTAGGGCGAGCCCGTCACACCGGCCAGCGCGTCCACGGCGCCGGGACGTTCCCAGCCGGGCAGGCCCGGCGCGAGCCGGAGCGCCCCGCCCTCCTTGTCGTGGATTCCCGGGGTGCCGAACACGGTGACGGTGACGTCACCGGGCTCCAGTCCGGCCTCGGCGACGACCTCGGCCGCCAACCGCACCAGTTGCTCCAGCAGTCCCTCGTACGACCCCGCCGCCGAAGGCTCCTGCCTGCGGACGACGACGTCGCCCACGAGATCGGCGAGGGCGAGCCGCACGGTGGTGCGGCCGATGTCGGCGGCGAGCACCCAGCCCGCCTCCGGCCTGATCTCGTAGAGCAGCGCGGCGCGGCCGGTGCCGCCGGTGCGCAGCCCGACCGGGCGGACGAGCCTGGCACGCTCCAGGTCGGCCAGCGCCATCGAGATCGTCGGCTTGGACAGTCCGGTCACCTGGGCGAGCTCGGGGCGCGAGGCCTTGCCGAGGCGGAAGATCTCGGTGAACACCGCACGCTGGTTGATCAGCCGGAGCAGGCTGGTCGTGTTCGCGGCCCCACCGCCGATGCTCACCACGCACTCAAGATTGGCACATCCGGAGGGTGGCCGGTCCCGCCGATCCCGGCCAGGTCAGCGCTGCGGTACGCCCCCGTTGTCGCGACGGTCGAGCGCGATCTGCAGGGCCGCGGCCGCCTCGTCCTCAGCGTCCTCGGAACGGCCCCAGGGATACATCTCGTACATGGCGATTCTCTCTTCGACGGAGGAATGCTGAGCGCGGATCCGCCTGTCGCGGATCCGGAACGTCGGCCGCCGATGGAACGCGGGTCACGCGTCACTGGCGAGCCGAAGGCCGGCGGCGCGGCGCTCCGCGACGGGCCGGCCTGCCCTGATCAGGCCCCGTCGCGGCAGGTAGAAGTGCGGGGCGCCTCGTCATCGCAAGAGTACCCCACAATCTCGTAGGACGACCTAGTATCTCACTTCATGAGACAGGGTCCACGGGACGGGAAACCGCGGGGTGGACGGCACCGGGCGGAAAAACGCGAACGGCCCGGCGCGCGGGGCGCCGGGCCGTCCGATGAGCTGATGCCGGGGCGTCAGTCCTCCAGGTCGACCGTACGGCCGCTGTCGGCGCCGATCTCCCCCGCGATCTGCTCGACGACCTCGGACGGGATCGCCGTGTCGACCGTCAGCGCGATGAGCGCCTTGCCGCCCTTCACGTCCCGGGAGACCTGCATGGAGGCGATGTTCACGCTGTGCTCGCCGAGCAGGCGGCCGACGATGCCGACGATGCCCGGGCGGTCGGCGTAGGTGAAGAACGCCAGGTGCTCGGTCGGCTCGATCTCCATCGCGAAGCCGTTGACCTCGACGATCTTGGTGATCTGCCGGGGGCCGGACAGGGTGCCGGAGACCGAGACCGTGCGGCCGTCGGCGAGCACGCCGCGCACCGTGATGACGTTGCGCCAGTCGGGGCTCTCCGCGCTGGTGACCAGCTCGACCACGACACCGCGGTCCTTGGCCAGCAGCGGCGCGTTGACGTAGGTCACCGCGTCCTCGACGACTCCGGTGAAGACGCCCTTGAGGGCGGCCAGCTCCAGGACCCGGACGTCCTGGGCGGAGATCTCGCCGCGGACCTCGACGTCCAGGCGGGTGGCCACCTCGCCCGCGAGCGCGGTGAAGATGCGGCCCAGCTTCTCGGTGAGCGGCAGGCCCGGCTTGACGTCCTCGGCGACCGCGCCGCCCTGGACGTTCACCGCGTCGGGCACGAACTCGCCGGCGAGCGCCAGCTTGACGCTGCGGGCGACCTGCGTGCCGGCCTTCTCCTGGGCCTCGTGGGTGGAGGCGCCGAGGTGCGGGGTCACCACGACCTGGTCGAACTCGAACAGCGGGCTGTCGGTGCAGGGCTCCTTGGAGAACACGTCGATGCCCGCGCCCGCGACGCGGCCCTCCTTGAGGGCGGAGTAGAGGGCGTTCTCGTCGATGATCCCGCCACGGGCGACGTTGATCAGCCGGACGCTCGGCTTGACCATGTGCAGCTCGCGGTCGCCGATGAGGCCGATGGTCTCCTTCGACTTCGGCAGATGGACCGTGATGAAGTCGGCCTGCTGGAGCACCTCCTCCAGCGACGCCAGCCGCACGCCCATCGCCGCCGCGCGGGCCGGCTGCAGGTAGGGGTCGTACGCGATGATCTCGACGCCGAACGGCTGCAGGCGCTGCGCGACGAGCTGGCCGATCTTGCCGAGGCCGAGGATGCCGATGACCTTCTCGTCGAGCTCGACGCCGGTGTACTTCGAGCGCTTCCACTCGCCGTCCTTGAGCGCCGAGTGCGCCTGGGCGACGTTGCGGGCGCTGGCGAGGATCAGCGCGACCGTGTGCTCGGCGGCGCTGGTGATGTTGGAGGTCGGGGCGTTCACGACCATGACGCCGGCCTTGGTCGCGGCCTCGACGTCGACGTTGTCCAGGCCCACACCGGCGCGGGCGACGACGCGCAGCTTGTGCGCCGCCGCGATGGCCTCCGCGTCCACCTGGGTGGCGCTGCGTACGATCAGGGCGTCCACGTCGGCGAGGGCGGGCAGCAGCTGCGACCGGTCGGCGCCGTCGGTGTGCCGGACCTCGAAATCCGCGCCGAGCACGGCGAGACCCGCTTCTGAGAGCTCTTCTGCGACAAGTACGACGGGCTTGTTCACTGGGTTGAGTCCTTCGTGAAGTGCGACAGCGCGGACGACGTGAGTCTATCGGGGCCTTGTGAAAGCTCTCACGAGCGCCCGGCATACGAGACACCCAAGGTCTCGGCGGTGTCGCGGCGGCACGACGACCCGGTCTCAGATTCTCGATCGGCGCGGCTTCGGCGCCGCCCCCGCGGCCCGGTCGTCCGGAAGGTTCCGATGGGACCGGGGGGTCCATGAGACTCACTCACATACAGGCACAGCCGGTCGATGTACCCCATCTACGCCTGATCCATACGGACTGCCACCCATCTCGGTATTGATCGCACCTAATCTGGGGATTAGCCTGATTCGCCATGGTCCAGTCCCTATCGTTCAGGCTATGAGCATCGGGAACCCCTCCCTGGGCGACGTTCTCGCGCGGCATGGCAGCCCCCGGCAACTCCTGGCGGCTCTCGCGGAGTGGGGCATCCTGGTGGCGGTCCGCCCCGACCGCTCCGTGGTGCTCGGCACGACGCAGAACGGCGAACGCGTTCTGCTGGGCTACACGGGACCGGCGACCTACGCCCGGCACCGTGGCAGCCACTCGCTGTCGGCGTGCGACGTCGACACCATGCTCGACATCCAGCGCGTCACAGGCGTGCGCGAGATCGTGATCGACGCGGCCGGCCCCGCTGCCGCCGCCGTGCCGATCGACGACCTCCGGCGCTACCTGGAGGAGACCCGCACCGGTCCCGCTCCCGCACTGTCGGCCCTGGGCTCGGCCGCCCCGACCGCGTACGCGACGGGCGCGATGGCGACCGTGACCCGCGCGCAGGCCACGCGGCAGGCTCCCCCGCCGCCCACGCCCGCCCCGCCCGCGCCCGCCCCGGTCGCGGCGGCGCCCTCCCCACTTCCGTCGCAGTGGATCCCCGCCCCCCGCCAGCACCTGTCGGGGGCCATGCAGGTCGTGGACCCCGGCTACCGCAGGACGCGCCATCCGATCCTGCCGGCGCTGCGGGTGGCGGTCGCCGAACTGCTGCCGGAGTATCCCTACGTCCACCACGTCTGGATCTCCGAGGCGCGCACGGCAGCCGGGTTGTGGGGGATCATGCTGCACGTCAAGGTGCACATCCTCGCCGCCGACGACATCGTGAAGGAACTGCACCGGCGGGTGCGCGCCCGGCTGCCGCAGCTGGCGGCCAGCGAGGCCCCGGTGCTCATGGCCCGGGTCGCCGACGCGCACACCGAACGCCGCCTGATCGAGATCGGCGCGCACGTCGTCTGCCCCGACGTGCGCGACTGAGCCGGAACCCCGTCGCCGATCTCCGCCGGCACCGTCCGGCGGAGATCGGCGAGACGGAGATCGACAAGACATCGGGCAGCCGCCGAACCGTTGCCGGAGAGTCCTTCCGAACGGTCGCTTGCTCGGCTTGAATGTCGCCATGGTCTCCACGGCGGCGACGCCCTCCCCGTCGAAGGTCTCCCTCGGGGTTCGCCTCGGGTACGCCGTCGGCTCGTTCTGCACGGCCAACTTCTCCACGATCCCCGGGCTGCTGCTGCTCTTCTACATGACGAACGTGCTCGCCGTGCCGGCCGCGTTCGCGGGCGTCGTGCTCTTCCTGCCCAAGGCCTGGGACCTGGTCGCCAACACTCTGGTCGGCCGCTGGTCGGACCGCACGGTCTCACGCTGGGGACCGCGCCGGCCCTGGCTGCTCGCCGGGGCCCTCGTGCTGCCGGTGTCGTTCGGCCTCATGTTCGCCGGGCCGCCGCTCACCGGCGTACCCGCCGCCCTGTACGTGGGAGTCACCTTCCTGGCCGCCGCGACCGGATACGCCCTCTACGAGGTGCCGTACAAGGCGATGCCCGCGGAGATGACCACGGACTACCACGAGCGGACCTCGCTGCTTCAGTGGCGCATGGTCCTCATCGCGATCGGGATCGCGATGAGCGGCATCCTCGCCCCGATGATCGCCGGCGAGACGGCCGACGGGTATCGCACCATGGGCGTCGCCTTCGGCGTGATCCTGCTCGTCGCGATGCTGGGCTCGTTCTTCGGCACCGCCCGCGCGCCCTTCACGGGGCCGCAGAGGTCCGAGGGGACGCTGCGGGAGCAGCTCGCCGCCGCCCGCACGAGCAAGCAGTTCCTGTGGCTGCTCGGGCTCAGCTCCGCGCAGACGCTCGGAGCCGGCGTGATGCTCGCCGGGGCGCCCTACTTCGCCGCCTACGCGCTCGACGACACCTCCGCCACCACGACGCTCTTCGCGGCGCTCGTGGGGCCGATGCTGGTCACGATGCCGTTGTGGGTGTGGCTGGCCCGCAAGCTCGACAAGCGCGGCGCGATGATCCTGTCCGGCGCGCTGTTCACGGCCGGCGCGCTGCTGATCCTCGCGACGCCCGCGCTCGGCGAGCTGTACGCGCACCTGTGCGTGATGATCGTCGGCGTCGGCTACGCGGGCCTGCAACTGCTGCAGTTCTCCATGCTCGCCGACGTCATCGCGTACGACGGAGCGGTGAGCGGTGAGCGCAGAGGCGGAATCTTCACGGGCCTGTGGACCGCGGTGGAGAACGCGGTGGCGGCGCTCGGGGCGACCGCGTACGGATGGGTGCTGAGCGTGGGAGGCTTCGTCTCCTCCGATCCCGAGCATCCGGTGACCCAGCCGGACAGCGCCCACCTCGCCGTGGTGATCGGCGTGACCGTGGTGCCCGCCCTGATCACGTTCGCGGGCGTGCTGATGACCCTCAGGTACGACCTGACCGCCGACCGCCTCGCCGCCGTCGCGTCCGGGAGCACGGCCTCAGCGGGCGCCGCCCCCGGGAGCGACGGGCAGGACGGCGGGCAGCCCGAACCCGGCGAAGTGCTCCGCGCCGAGGAATGAGGTGATCTCGCAGATGCGCTCGTCCCGCAGGGTCAGCACGGTGATCGACCAGGCGGTGTGCGGGCGGGCGGCGCCCTCGCCGACGTAGAAGGCCACGGCCGGCTGGCCGTTCGCGCCGGTCAGGACATACCGCCAGCTCGGGCAGCGGGTGAGCGGCACTCGCACGGCGAAGTCGGCGACCGCCGCGATGCCCCGATACCAGTGCGGCAGCGGGGGCATCGACCAGGTGACATCGTCGGTGAGCAGCGCGATCAGGGCGTCGGCGTCCCCGCGTTCGAGGGCGGACGCGAATCCGACGGCGATCTCCCGCACCCGGGGGTCGCCGATGACGCGCGGCGCCCGGTGCCGGTCGAGGGAGGGCGCCTTCTCCGCGAGGATCCTGCGGGCCCGCGCCAGAGCCGAGTTCACGGAGGCGGCCGAGGTCTTCATCATCGCGGCGATCTCGGCGGCGGAGAAGCCGAGCACCTCGAAGAGCAGCAGCGCCGCACGCTGGTTGCCGGGCAGGTGCTGCAGAGCGGCGACGAAGGCGAGCTCCACGGCCTCGCGCCGCTCGTAGCGCCCCGCCGGGCCGTCCGTGAGGCCGGCGTCGGGATAGGGGCCCAGCCAGGCGACGTCGCCGAGCGGACCCTGCCCGTCCACGACCGCGCGCTCGCTCGACGGGCCCAGGTCCATGGGCAGCGCCCGCCTGCCCCGGCTCTCCGCGAGGTCGAGGCAGGCGCGGGTGGTCACGGCGTACAGCCACGAGCGCAGCGAGGAGCGGCCCTCGAAGCGGACGAGGCCCCGCCAGGCCCGCAGCAGGGCGTCCTGAAGGGCGTCGTCGGCGTCGTGGACCGAGCCGAGCATGCGGTAGCAGTGGGCGTGCAGCTCCGGGCGCAGCGGCCGGACCAGCCTGGTGAACGCGGCCTCGTCCCCGTCTCGCGCCCGCGCCAGGTCGCCGTCGGCGGCCGTCGGGGAAAAAACCTCGCCCACGAGCGACGATTCTGCCTCACATCGGGAGTCTTCCCTCCCGGGGAGCACGACCGGCTCCCGACCGTTCCTCCCGAACAGGAGACACGCCATGCTCACCGAGGCGGATCTGAAGGCCGACCTGCGCCGCTATCTGCAGGATGCCCGCGACGCCCTGCTGTGGAAGCTGGACGGGCTCTCGGAATACGACGTCCGCCGCCCGTTGACGCCGACGGGCACCAACCTGCTGGGGCTGGTCAAGCATCTGGCCGGCGTCGAGCTGCTGTATCTGGGGTTCGTGTTCGGCCGTCACTTCGACGAGCCCGTGCCCTGGTTCCGTCCCGATCTCGGGCCCGCCGCCTTCGCCAGGAACACGGACATGTGGGCCACCGCCGAGGAGTCCAGGGAGTACGTCATCGGGGTGTACCGGCGTGCCTGGGGACACGCGGACGCCACGATCGCGGCGCTGCCGTTGGAATCGGCCGCCCACATCGTGTGGTGGCCCGAGGAGCACCGGCAGGCGACCCTGCACCGCGTGCTCGTCCACATGATCGCCGAAACCCACCGGCACGCCGGCCACGCCGACATCGTGCGCGAGTCGATCGACGGCGGCGCCGGGTACCGGGACGGCGACGACGTCGTGACGGCCGGCGATCTGGCGTGGTGGGAGAGCTACCGCGAGGAGCTGGAACGCGTGGCGCGGGAGGCCGACCGCGACCTTAAGCGCCCCTCAAGGCGGTCCCCTCGCTGATCATGCCGCTGACCTGGGAATTATCGGACATCTCAGGCCGTATGCAGGATAAAGGAAGTTTAAGAGAAGGTAGATACTTTAGGGATTGGACCGATTTATCACCACATGTCGGTCTGTAGCCGACCATAATGACGACTTCCCCAGCGTCTAACCCCCACTGGAGGAATGATCGTGAATAGAGCGCTCGGAGCGGTCCTGTGCCTCGGGAGCGTCACGGCCGTCGGCATGGCGGCCGGCCCCGCTCAGGCCGAGGCCCAGCACGCGGGCTGCCGGGTCGCCGCCGCGAAGCCCTACGTCAGCGTGGACGGCAAGATCCGCGCGGCGGGCTCGCGGGCCGGTTGCATCGACAACGCCCGTTTCCGGGTCCGGATCGTGAACAACAGGCCGGGCCCCGACCGCGTGGTCAAGAGCGGCTCCAAGGTGGTCAGGAACGCGCGCATCGTCGTCGCGCTGACCTGCGCGGACGGTGCGTACTACAGCGTCGTCACCGACTACCGCGGCCACGTGTCGCGGTCGAGGCCGGTGCGCCTCGACTGTGACGTCCCCACCCCCATTCCCACGGCCACCTCTTCCCCAAGCCCCACCGCCATCCCCACCACCAGCCCCTCCGCGGTCCCGAGCACCGTCCCGAGCACGGCCGCGAGTCCCTCCGCGAGCGCCCCCGCCTCCACCGCTCCCAGCGCCTCTCCCACGAGTGGCTCGGCCGTGGGCACCGCCATCGAGAACGAGGTCGTGCGCCTCACCAACGTCGAGCGGGCGAAGGCGGGCTGCGGCCCGCTGAAGCACGACGCGCGCCTGCGCTCCGCCGCGTACGCCCACTCGGCCGACATGTCCGCCAAGAACTACTTCGACCACACCTCGAAGGACGGCCGTTCCTTCTCCGACCGCATCACGGCCACCGGATACACCTGGCGTGCGGCGGCGGAGAACATCGCCAAGGGCTACGGCACCGCGCAGGCGGTGGTCCAGGGCTGGATGAACAGCCCCGGACACCGGCAGAACATCCTCAACTGCAACTACACCGACATCGGGGTCGGGTACGTCGCCGCCGGCGGCCCGTACTGGACCCAGGACTTCGGCCGGCAGTAGAAACGCGCGCCGGCCCGGCGCGGGAGCGGGGACGCCACGCCCGGCGGCCCCGCGCCCGCCCCGGGATCGGCGGCGAATACGGCGGTCTTCTGGACACCTCGGACCACTGCGGCGGATACTCCAATCATGAGCTCTCCCCCGGTTCGCGCCTCGGACGGGGACCGCGAGCGCGCGCTCAGCGAGCTCCGCGACCGGGCCGCCGAAGGACGCCTGTCCATGGAGACCTTCGTCGGCCGGGTGGACCTGGCGCTTCGTGCTCGCAACCGCAACGAGCTGGACGAGCTGGTCGCAGACCTCCCGCACCGCGGGCGCTGGCGCAGAAGGATCACCGACGCCGTCGCCTCCGTGTCGGAGCTGAGCAACCGGATCGAGTCCGCCTGGCGGCGTCCCCGGCTGCCCCGGCTCGCCCTGCCCGCCGACGGCCGGGCCCGCTACCTGGTCGGCCGCGGCTCCTCCTGCGATCTCGTCCTCGCCGACCTGACCGTCTCGCGGGTGCACGCCGAGCTGCGGCGGGAGCACGACTCCTGGCTGCTCGTCGACCTCGGCTCGATGAACGGCACCCGGCTGAACGGCTGGCGCCTGGTCGGCCCCGCGTCCGTGCGGGCCGGCGACGAGGTGGCCTTCGGCGACTGCGTGTTCCTGGTCTCGATCCCGGGCTGATCGCTATACGTACATTTCCGTATTGCCGCCCCGGCGCCGCTCACCGACGATCGCGGAAAGCCACTCACCCGGGAGCGGACTGTGCGGTTGTCACGACGTATCACCATCATGCTGGCCGGTGCCGTCCTGGCCACCGGCATCGCGGGCTCCGGCGTCCCCGCCGGGGCGCGGGACCCGGCCCCCGGCGTCGCGGACCTGACCCGCGACCTCGACCAGATCCTCGCCGACTCCCGGCTTGACCCCGCGCGGGCGGGCGTCGCCGTGCGCGCCGCGGCCACCGGCGAGGACCTCTACTCCCTCGACGCGGACAAGCTGTTCGCCCCCGCCTCCAACACCAAGCTGCTCACCTCGGCCGCCGCCCTCGACACGCTCGGCACGGACTTCCGGTTCACGACCGACGTGCTCGCCGCGTCCACGGTGGGCCGCACGGTCGTCGGGGACCTCACGCTGCGGGGCACGGGCGACCCCACCATGCTCGCCGCCGACTACGACGCGCTCGCCGCCAAGGTCGCTGCGGCCGGGGTCAAGGTCGTCACGGGACGGCTGGTCGCCGACGACACCTGGTTCGACGACGTACGGCTCGGCACCGACTGGGCCTGGGACGACGAGCCGTACTACTACGCCGGGCAGATCTCCGCGCTGACCGCGGCGCCCGACACCGACTACGACGCGGGCTCGGTGATCGTCTCGGTCGCCCCCGGAGACGGCCCCGGCAAGGCCGCCAAGGTGACCACCACGCCGGCGACCGGCTACGTGAAGATCGTGAACAGGGCCGTCACCGGCGACGAGACCGACGTGCTCGTCGAGCGGCAGCACGGCACCGACACCGTCGTGGTCAGCGGCACGGTCGCCGAGCCGTACGACGAGTGGGTCGCGGTGTGGGACCCCGCTCTTTACGCGGCCTCCCTGTTCCGCGAGGGGCTGACCCGGCACGGTGTGAAGGTGCTCGGGCCGACCGTACGCGGGACCGCCCCGGCCAAGGCGGCCACGGTCGCCTCACGCCGGTCGATGACCCTCGGCGACCTGCTCGTGCCGTTCCTGAAGCTGAGCAACAACATGCACGCGGAGATCCTCACCAAGACGATGGGACGCAAGGTCTCCGGCGCGGGGACGTGGGCGGCCGGACTCGCCGTGACGACCGCGTTCGCACAGGCGAACGGCGTGAAGACGCTTCGGCTGCGGGACGGCTCCGGCCTGTCCAGGGTGGACGCCCTGACGCCCGCCGGAATCACGGCCCTGCTCGCGGCGGTGCGCGGCAAGCCCTGGTTCCCCACCTGGTACGCCGCCCTGCCGATCGCGGGAGAGGCGGAGCGGATGGTCGGCGGCACGCTGCGCAGCAGGATGCGCGGCACGGCGGCGGCCGGGAACGTGCACGCCAAGACCGGATCGCTGACCGGCGTGACCGCGCTGTCGGGCTACGTGACCAGCGCGGACGGTGAGCCGCTGGTCTTCTCGGTCATCAGCAACGGTTACCTGTCCGGCCCGCCGCGGGACCTGGAGGACCGGATCGCCGTCAGGCTGGCCCAATTCAGCAGGAAGGCCGCGGTGGACGAGGCGGCGTCGGCGCGGAGCGTGACCCCCGGATCGCCGCAGGAGGCCACCCCGTCGTCCCTGCGGCCGCCCGCGGGTGACCTCGAATGCTCCTGGCTCAAGCCCGCCGAGTGCTGACGACCCCGGCGGCCGGGACGGGCGGCGGGCGCTCGACGGCCGCCGGAACCGCTGCGGGACCACCGGCGCCTGAACGGCGGCGGCGGGGTCCGTGAAACGCGACGCGGCGCCGCTCCCCACCTCGTCGGCGGGGCGCGGCGCCGCGGTCACGCGAGCGTTCGCGAGCGTCAGGCCTGCTCGCCCTTGAGCCAGCTCATCATCGGGCGCAGCTTGGCGCCGGTCTGCTCGATCGGGTGGCCCGCCAGCTCCTCGCGGTAACGCTTGAAGTTGGTCTGGCCGGAGTCGAACTCCTCGACCAGCTCGCGGGCGAAGCGGCCGTCCTGGATCTCGTCCAGGATGCGGCGCATCTCCTTCTTGGTCTCCTCGTTCACCACGCGCGGGCCGCGGGTGTAGCCGCCGTACTCGGCCGTGTCGGACACCGACCAGTACATCTTGGAGACGCCGCCCTCGTACATCAGGTCCACGATCAGCTTCATCTCGTGGAGGCACTCGAAGTAGGCGACCTCCGGCTGGTAGCCGGCCTCGATCAGCGTCTCGAACCCGGCCTTGATCAGCTCGGAGACGCCGCCGCACAGCACGGCCTGCTCGCCGAACAGGTCGGTCTCGGTCTCCTCGGTGAAGGTCGTCTTCAGCGCGCCGGCGCGGGTGCCGCCGATGCCCTTGGCGTACGACAGCACGAGCGGCCAGGCATTCCCGGTGGCGTCGCGCTCGACGGCGACGAGACAGGGCACGCCGCGGCCGGCGGAGTACTGGCGGCGGACCAGGTGACCCGGGCCCTTCGGCGCCACCATCGCGACGTCGACGCCCGTCGGCGCCTCGATGAGGCCGTAGCGGATGTTGAGACCGTGGCCGAAGAACAGCGCGTCGCCCTCGACGAGGTTCGGCGCGACGTGCTCGGCGTACAGGTGCCGCTGGATGTGGTCCGGCGCGAGGATCATCGTGAGGTCGGCCTCTTCGACGGCCTCGCCCGGCGACAGCACGCGCAGCCCGTCGGCCTCGGCCTTCTCCCGGCTCTTGGAGCCCTCGGGCAGGCCGACCCGGACGTCCACCCCCGAGTCGCGCAGGCTCAGCGCGTGCGCGTGGCCCTGGCTGCCGTACCCCAGCACCGCGACGTGGCGGCCCTGGATGATCGACAGGTCGGCGTCGTCGTCGTAGAAGATCTCAGTCACTTACTTGCCTTTCACGGGTTGTCCGTCGCGACGTGCCTGCCATACGGCTATGCGCTGCGGTCGAGGGCGCGAAGCGAGCGGTCGGTGATGGAACGGGCGCCGCGGCCGATGGCCACCATGCCCGACTGCACGAGCTCCTTGATGCCGTACGGCTCAAGGACCCGGACGAACGCCTCCAGCTTGTCGGTCGTCCCGGTGACCTCGATCGTGACCGCGTCCGGGGCCACGTCCACGCAACGCGCCCGGAAGAGGTTCACGAGTTCGAGGACGTGCGACCGGCTCTCGGAGTCGGTCCGCACCTTGATCAACATCAGCTCGCGCTGCACCGACTGGCTGTTGTCGAGCTCGACGATCTTGATGACGTTGACCAGCTTGTTGAGCTGCTTGGTGACCTGCTCCAGCGGGAGGTCCTCCACGTTGACGACGATGGTCATCCGCGAGATGTCGTCGTGCTCCGTGGGCCCGACCGCCAGCGAGTCGATGTTGAACCCACGGCGGCTGAACAGGGCGGCGACCCGGGCCAGCACGCCCGGCTTGTTCTCCACCAGGACGGACAGCGTGTGGCGGCTCATGCCATCTCCTCGCCTTCGGCTCGGAGCGGCATCCGCCGGGCGCTGTGCTCGCTGATGCTCATCTCCTCGCACTGCTGGTCGTTGTCGCGTGGGGCCGAGGCCGGGCTCATTCTCCACCCTCCCAGTTCGGCGCCATGTCGCGGGCGTACTTGATGTCGTCGTTGCTGGTGCCTGCGGCGACCATGGGCCAGACCATCGCGTCCTGGTGCACGACGAAGTCGACCACCACCGGCACGTCGTTGATCTCCATGGCCTTGCGGATCGTCTCGTCCACGTCCTCCGGACGCTCACACCGCAGGCCGACACAACCGTACGCCTCGGCCAGCTTCACGAAGTCGGGAATCCGCTTGACCCGCTGCAGATCGGTGTTGGAATACCGCTCGTCGTAGAACAGGGTCTGCCACTGGCGGACCATGCCGAGGTTGCCGTTGTTGATGACCGCCACCTTGATCGGCACACCCTCGATCGCGCAGGTCGCCAGCTCCTGGTTGGTCATCTGGAAACACCCGTCGCCGTCGATCGCCCACACGACCTTGTCCGGGCAGCCCATCTTCGCGCCCATCGCGGCCGGGACGGAAAAGCCCATCGTGCCCGCACCACCGGAGTTGATGAACGTCCCCGGGTGCTCGTACTTGACGAACTGCGCGGCCCACATCTGGTGCTGGCCCACACCCGCCGTGTAGATCGCCTCCGGCCCCACCAGCGCGCTCAGCCGCTCGATCACATACTGCGGAGCCAGCGACCCGTCGGCGAACTCCTCGTACCCCAGCGGGTAGGTCTCCTTGTAGCCGTTGAGGGTCCGCCACCACTCGGTGTAGTCGCCCTTGCGGCCGTCGGCCTGCTCGGATCGCACCGCCGTGATCAGATCGCCGATCACCTCACGGCAGTCGCCCACGATCGGCACATCGGCATGCCGGTTCTTGGAGATCTCCGCCGGGTCGATGTCGGCGTGGATCACCTTCGCGTTCGGCGCGAAGCTGGACAGCTCCCCGGTCACCCGATCGTCGAAGCGGGTGCCGAGCGCGATCAACAGGTCCGAGCGCTGCAGCGCGCCGACGGCCGAGACGCTGCCGTGCATGCCGGGCATGCCCATGTGCTGGGGGTGGCTGTCGGGGAAGGTGCCCCGCGCCATCAGCGTGGTGACCACCGGGATGC
Organism: Microbispora catharanthi; assembly: GCF_006334915.2. Classification (GTDB taxonomy): domain Bacteria; phylum Actinomycetota; class Actinomycetes; order Streptosporangiales; family Streptosporangiaceae; genus Microbispora; species Microbispora catharanthi. The sequence continues at coordinate 156,326 of NZ_VDMA02000018.1, read as the reverse complement.
CGGTCAGCTCGGCCAGCTCCAGCAGCTCGGCCGCGGCCTGCGCCTTGTGCACGCCGCCGCCGACGTAGAACACCGGCCGCTTGGCCTCGGTCATCAGCCGGGCGGCCTCGCGGATCTGCTTGGAATGCGGCCGGGTCACCGGACGGTAGCCGGGCAGCTGCATGACAGGGGGCCAGGAGAAGGTGGTGGTGGCCTGCAGGGCGTCCTTGGAGATGTCCACCAGGACCGGCCCCGGGCGCCCGGTGGCGGCGACGTGGAACGCCTCGGCGATGGTCCGCGGGATGTCCTCGGCGTTGGTGACCAGGAAGTTGTGCTTGGTGATCGGCATCGTGATGCCGGAGATGTCGGCCTCCTGGAAGGCGTCGGTCCCGATCAGCGGCGACGCCACCTGCCCGGTGATCGCCACGATCGGCACCGAGTCCATGTAGGCGTCGGCGATCGGGGTGACCAGGTTGGTCGCTCCCGGGCCGCTGGTGGCCATGCACACCCCGACCCTGCCGGTCGCCTGCGCGTACCCCTCGGCCGCGTGGCCGGCACCCTGCTCGTGCCGTACAAGCACGTGCCGGACCTTGGTCGAGTCGTAGAGGGGATCGTAGGCGGGGAGAATGGCCCCGCCGGGGATCCCGAACACCGTGTCGACCCCGACCTGCTCCAGCGCCCGCACGAGGGCCTGGGCACCTGTCATTTTCTCGGTCATCGGCTCGTTCCTTGTGGCTGAGCTTGCTTCTGGCTTGGCTGCTTGGCGTGACTCCTGGCATAAAAAATGCCCCATCCGCTGGGCGGAGCTGGGGCGCGCGCAGGACCGAGGGCTTCGTCAGGCTGCGCGCCTGCGAAGTACTACGAGAATCCCACCGCTATGCATGGCTACACGATGTCCGATGGAGCGCCTCCACGTCAAATCATCTGGGACGCCCGTCTCGCCATCCAAGACACCCGCAACGGACTCCCAGGTTATGTCACCGGCGCCCCTCCAGCGTCCCGGGAACACCGAGCGAGCCTCCGGCACGGCTTGGCAGATCGGCGCCCCGGCGAGCGAGGCGGGAAACACCGCTAGGCGGTGTTCTGGAGGGTGGTGGTGGGCATCAGGGAGTCGACGCCGCGTGCGGTCATGGGGCGGGCCACGAGATAGCCCTGGCCGCGCGTGCAGCCCATCTTGCGCAGCAGGTCGAGTTGCTCGGGACGCTCGATGCCCTCGGCGACGACGATCAGGCCGAGGTCGTTGCCGAGTTGCACGATCGTCTTCGTCAGCAGGGTCAGCGTGTCGTCGCGGCCGAGCCCGGAGACGAACGACGGGTCGATCTTGATCATGTCGACCGGCAGCTGGCGCAGGAACGCGAGCGACGCGTAGCCGGTGCCGAAGTCGTCGATGGCCAGCCGTACGCCGAGGGTCCTCAGCTCCGACAGCCTGCTGATCATCTCCCCGGCGTCCTCGACCAGCATCTCCTCGATGACCTCGAGGGTCAGCGCGCTGGCGGGCAGCCCGCTCTCGCTCAGCGCCTCCGCCACGGTCTCCACGAAGCGCGGGGCCATGATCTGCCGTGCGGACAGGTTCAGCGCCAGCCCGATGTCCCAGGACGACGCGCGCCAGGCCGCCACCTCGCGGCACGCCTCGCGCAGGATCCACTCGCTGAGCGGCACGATGATCCCGGTGTCCTCGGCGGGCCCGAGGAACTGCTCCGGCGGCACGAACGTGCTGCCCCGCCACCAGCGCACCAGCGCCTCGACGGCGGTCACCTGCGACGTGGCCAGGTCGACCACGGGCTGGTACTCGATCGCGAACTGGTTCTCCAGCAGCGCCCGCTGCAGGTCGGAGGCGATCTCCAGGCGGCGCAGGACGTCGGCGTGCATGTGGGTGGCGAAGACCTCCACCCGGCGCCCGCCGAGCTCCTTGGCCCGCGACATCGCCACGTCGGCGTTGCGCAGCAGGTCTCCGGGCGGCAGGTCCTCCTCGGCGAACGCCACACCGACGCTGGCCGTCAGCGCGACGTCCCGGTCCGCGACCCGGAACGGCTCGTTCGAGACCGCGCGGACGAGCCGCTCGGCCAGGTCGATGGCGGTCTGCGCGTCGGCGCCGCCGGACGCGCCGCCCTCCAGCAGCACCGCGAACTCGTCCCCGCCCCACCGGGCGAGCGTGTCGTCGGCCCGTACGGCCGAGCGCAGGCGGCGGGCGGCCTGGCCGAGCAGGTGGTCGCCGCTGGCGTGGCCCACGGAGTCGTTGACGGAGGTGAAGCCGTCGAGGTCCAGGAAGATCACCGCGGTCCCGCCGGCGCCGCGGCGGGTGAGCACGTCCCGGGCGCGTTCCTCGAAGTAGGCCCGGTTGGGCAGCCCGGTGACCCCGTCGTGGAAGGTCAGGTGGGTGACCTGGTTGCGCAGGGCCACCTGGTCGCTGAGGTCGCGGATCGTGACCAGGACGAGGTCGTCGTCGCGTACGTGCCGGGCGGCCACGGACTCGGTGGGACGCCAGGTGCCGTCGGAGGCGCGGAACCGGCAGGAGATGCGGGTGCCGCCCCCCTGCTCGGGCCCGTCGTCGTCCTCGTCCGTCATGCGGTCGAGCAGGGCCTGTACGGCCGGCAGGTCCTCGGGGTGGATGTAGTCGAAGATCGGCCGGAAGGCGAGGTCCTCGGGGCAGTAGCCGTACGTCGTCTCGAGGCCGGGGCCCACCTCCTGGATGACACCGCCGGGGTCGCACACGAGCACGACGTCGCCGGTGTTCTCGGCCAGCCTGCGCAGCTGCTGCTCGCCGACGTCGACGAGGCGGCGCATGCCCGCGGTCTCGACCAGGAGCACGAACAGCCGGCCGAGCAGGACGAGGACGACCGAGGCGGCCACGACCACCAGGGCGGCGTCGCGGCTGCTCCCGATCGCGTACAAGGTGGCGACCAGCGTGGCGGCGGCGACCAGCACGAGCGGGGTGGCGGCCGTCAGCGCGGCGGGCAGCGGCCTGGCCGGCCGGTCCTCCTGCACCCACGGGGCGACGGCGAGGACCAGCAGCATGGCCGGGACGACGAGCCCTGCCGCGAGCGGCGGGGTGTCGCCGTCGAGACGGGCGAGGGCCGTGGCCATCTCGGCCACCGTTATCGCGGTGAGCACCCCTACGCCGGTGAGCCCGACCACCCGGTTGCCCGACCGGGAGGCCGCCACGGCCGGTGTCACGGCGCAGGTCGCGAGCAGGCAGACCACGGGCAGCGCGAGCGCGACGAAGAACGCTCCGGTGTCCTCCGCCTTCCTGAACGCCGGGCCGAGCACGGCGACCCAGGCCACGGCGAAGACCGACGCCGCGCCCAGGTAGGCGTCGGCCGCCTGGCGTATCACCCCGCGCGTGAACGCGGGTGGTTTCACGGACATGCCGCAGCCGATCGCGAGCAGCACCGATCCGACGAGCATGAGCAGGTCAGCGAACGTGAGCACGAAGGGCGTGCCGTCGGCCACGGGACGTACGCCGACGCCGAGGAGCCAGGTCAGCGACCCTGCGGCCATCCACCGCAAGGCGCCGGGCTGGCGCCGGTGGGCAGGGAGGACGCGGGAGGCGGCCATGATCAGTGAGACCGCCGCGAGCAGGCCGGTGACGACCCCAGCGATCGCGGTCACGACCGGCGCCGAGCCTCCGGTGACCAGGGCCACGACGACCGCCACCGCGCCGAGCCCGGCCGCGGTGGTGAGTGGGACCCGGGGGTCACGCCTGACTTTCACGCGCGTCGCCTCTGCACCTGTCGCCGCTTCGCCGCCGGCCGTCGTGTCCTCCGGGGTTTCGGCGGAGGCCGGAGTCGCATAAGCGTCGCCGGGTTCGGTGGGGTGTGTCATCACTGCCCCTCCCGTTCTCGACTCGGCTTTACTCTCCCTGTCACATGGCCAGTGTGCGCACAGCCGCTGATCGAGAGGGGGACAACGAGCGAGTCGTCACCGATCTGATAACCAGCCGCGCACGCTGGGCTCCACCGTACGCACCCCAGGTCACGAGGCAGCCACGTTCCGGAATCCTTAATGGAGCGGTCAGTAATGCCCGGTGATCATGTTATCGAGTGGACGGCCCGTCAGATGACGGATCACCTGTTCCCGCACCAGCCTCCGCGTACGCCGTACGGACGCGGGCGTGCTGCCGGCGATGTGCGGGGTGATGAAGACCCCCGGCGCGGTCCAGAGCGGGTGATCGGACGGCAGCGGTTCGACGGGGGTGACGTCGAGCGCGGCCCGCAGCCTGCCCGCCCTCAACTCGGCCAGCAGCGCGCCGGCGTCCACGACCGACCCGCGCGCGGCGTTCACCAGCAGCGCGCCGTCCTTCATCCGGGCGAGGAACTCGGCGTCCACGAGACCGGCCGTTCCCGTCGTGGCGGGCACCAGCAGCACGACCACGTCCGCGGCGGGCAGCAGCGCGGGCAGTTCGTCCTGGCCGTGGACGTTGTCCCTGGCCGTGCGCGCCACCCGGACGATGTCCACCTCGAATCCGGCCAGACGCCGTTCGAGCGCCTCGCCGATCGAGCCGTACCCGACGATCAGCACGGTGGAGTCGGCGAGGACGCCGGTGTGGTGGTAGGTCCACTCGCGTCTGGCCTGGGCGGCCGCGAAGCCGGGGAACTCCCGCAGCATCGCGATCATCGCGCCCACCGCCCACTCGGCCGTGCCCGCGTCGTGGACGCCCCGCGCGTTGCACAGGACCGCCTTCGGCGGCACGTGCGGCAGGTAGGGCTCGACCCCCGCCGTGACGGTCTGCAGCAGGCGGAGGCTGGTCATGCGGCCCAGAAGCCCGGGGATGTCCGGCACCGGGACCAGCGGAGGCACCCAGATCTCCACTTCCTCGGGCGGGCCGGGCGGTGGCGTCCTCCCGTCGTACACGGCGCAGTCGAGGGCCGGGAGCCCTTCGGGAAGCTCCGTGAGTGCGTCGGCGATGTCCTGTGATGCGACCCAGATCTTCACGAGAACAACCTAGGGAACCATCACCCCCGCCAGCGAGTATGGGTACGTGAGGAGGTCATCGGGGATGGCGAACAGGCACGGCGTGGGCGCGGCGCTTCTGGGGGCGGCCCTTCTGACGGCGACGGTGGCATGCGCGCCGGGTGAGGAGGGCGGGGGCAGGACTCCCCCGCCGCCGCCCGCCGCGAGCGACGTCACGGGCGCCACCGCGGGTGGCACTGCGGCTGGGGCTGGGGGCACGACTCCGGGCGCCGCCACGGGCGACGGTGAGACGAATGTCACTCCGGCCGCGCCCCGCACACTGGTCACCGGTCTTACGGTGCCCTGGGCGATCGCGTTCCTGCCCGGCGGCGACGCACTGGTGACCGAGCGCGAGTCGGCGCGGCTGCTGCGGGTCACACCGCGCGGCCAGGTCCACGAGGCCGGCGTGATCGAGGGGGTGTCCGCGAGCGGCGAGGGCGGCCTGCTCGGCGTGGCCGTCTCGCCCCGCTACGCCGCCGACCACTTCGTCTTCGTCTACTTCACCGCCCAGAACGACAACCGGATCGTCCGCTATCGCTACGACGGGCGGCTCTCCGACCGCCGGGTGATCGTCAGCGGCATCCCGAAGGGGGCCATCCACAACGGGGGCCGCCTCGCCTTCGGCCCGGACGGCTACCTGTACGCCTCGACCGGGGAGACCGGCGAACGCGGCATGGCCCAGGACAGGAGCTCGCTGGGCGGCAAGATCCTGCGCATGACGGCGGACGGCCGGCCCGCCCCGGGCAACCCCTTCGGCACCCTCGTGTGGACCTACGGGCACCGCAACGTGCAGGGCCTGGCCTGGGACGACCGGGGGCACATGTACGCCACCGAGTTCGGCCAGAACACCTACGACGAGATCAACCTCATCGAGAAGGGCCGCAACTACGGCTGGCCGGAGGTCGAGGGGGTGGGCGGCCGGCCCGGATACACCGACCCGCTGCTCACCTGGTCGACCGCCGAGGCGTCGCCGTCCGGCCTCGCGTACGCCCGGGGGGCGCTGTGGGCCGCGGCGCTGCGCGGCGAGCGCCTCTGGCGCGTGCCGGTGGACGCCTCGGGCCGCGTCGGCCGTCCCGCCGCGCTGTACACGGGCGAGTACGGCAGGCTGCGCGCGGTGGCCGCCGCGCCGGACGGCACGCTGTGGGTGAGCACCAGCAACCGGGACGGGCGCGGATCCCCCAGGGACGGCGACGACCGGATCCTGGTGGTGCGGCCCTCCTGATCAGCGCCTCCTGATCAGCGCCTCCTGATCAGCGCCTTCTGATCAGCGGCAGACGACCTCGGCCTGGGCGCGGTAGGAGGTGCGGAAGGTCTGCCGGGAGACCACCTCGCCGTCCTGCCGCAGCACCCGCGTCACCGCGGCGGTGAAACCGGGCTGCCCCTGCGTCGCCACGCAGCCGGACCCGTGACCGGTCACGGCGGGCAGCCAGACCTGCTGACCGACGACAGGCCCCTGCAGGTCCACGTCGTACCGCTTGGTGCTCCACAGCGTCACGGTCAGCGAGGTGCCGGTGGCGGACGCCTGGACGAGCACGCCGTACGGCGAGTCGTTCCTCCAGCGCAGGTCGGGGCCGGGGAAGGACACGGCGGCCTCGGTGCCGATCGGCAGGTGAGAGGCGTGGACCTCGGGCGGCGTGTGCTCGGCGACCCGAAGCCCGGCGCGGATCACGGCGTTCATCAGGGTGGTCGCGACCTGGGCCGTCCCGGCCGCCTCCGTGCCGGCCCGGCCGTGGATCATGGTGGGGCCGATGCCGTCGAAGCCCGCGGCCGCGGTGCGCGGGCCGACGACCTCGTTGAACGAGAACGTCTCCCCCGGTTCCACCAGGCGGCCGTCGAGGAGCGCGGCGGCCGTGCGGATGTTGCCCGCGCTCTGGGGGCAGCAGGCGTAGGAGGTGGTGAAACGGCCGACCTCCTCCCGGACCCCCATCCGCTGCGCCGCGTCGTCGGTGATCCGCGGCGGCCCGTTCACGACCGACACGGCCACCGTACGGCCGCCGCCATCGAGGGCGGTCAGCACGTCGGCGGCGAGGCGGTCGGTGTCCACCCGGTCGCCCGGCCTGCCGGGCACCAGGACCGGCCGGCCGTCCTTGATCGTGAAAGCGGCGTCGCGGGCCGCCCGCGCGGAGCCCACCAGCGCGGGCTCGACGCCGGCGACCGCCGCCTCGGCGTCGAAACGCGGCCGCAGGACCGCTCCTTCGGGCGCGAACGTCAGGTGCCGCGCCAGCGTGGCCGGCGACAGGCTGACGGCGAGGGTCCCGTTGGTCAGCGTGAGCGGCGCGGCCACCGCACGTCTCGCCCAGCGCAGGGCGCGCCGCACCTCGGCACGGGTGATGTGCGGCAGATCCCGCATCGTGGGCACCACGATGACGGCCTCCGGGTCGAGATACCCCCTGACGAGCTGGTCGGCCGTCGCTCTCCTGTCGATGACGCGGCCCACCCGTGGATACCTCGGGATCGGGGTGACCCCGTCGAACGTGACGTCGCCCTCGCGCCCCGGGCGCTCCAGTGGCGCGGCGACGACCCTGGCCACCGCCTCGTCGAGTTTGCGGCGGTCCACCGACACGACGGGCTTCACCTCGTGGCTGCCGGTCAGCGCGCTCCACACCTCCGGCGGGCTGGGGAAGCCTCCCGGCGCGGCGCGGACCGTGGCCTCGGCGTCGAGCATCAGACCGGCCTGCTGCGGGTCCACGGTCAGCCGCCGCGCGCCCTGCCGTACGATCATCGGCGTCCTGGCCTGGGCATACAGCCGTTCGCGCAACGTGGCGACGGCCTCGGTCCTGCCCTGTCCGCCGATGTCCACACCGAGCACCGTGGTGCCGGGAAGGACCTTCCCCGCCATGGAGACGGCCGGCACGAGATAGAGCACCAGGAGCAACGCCGCCAGACCGATCAGCGCACGGCGGAGCGTACGGCTCTGGGGAACGGGGTCCAGCAGTTCGAGGTCCGGCGGCGGGACGACGGCGGGTTCCTCGCGCGCCGGGCGCTCCGGGACCCGCCACGGCTCGACCGGCGGAGCCGGCGGCGGGAGGTTTCCGTTACCGGACGGCTTGGCGGCCGGAGCGGCGGGAGCGGGAGGTTCGGCGAAGATGTCGGCCGACACCCCCCGGGGGAGGGCCGAGACCCCGCGAGGCAGCGAGCTGACGCCGCGCACCGGGTGTTTACGCGGAGGAGCGGACGCCGCCCCGGACGGATCCGTGGGCGGATCGACGGACGCTCCGGCGTTGCGCACGCCCCGGTCTCCTCCAGCTCAAGGTCAACAACGATCAGTTAACCCTAAAACACCCTCTGCTGGATATGTCCCGAAGTAACACCTTCCGCGCTCACGAGGGAGGTGATCCGGCCGGCACAGGCCGACGGCCGGCCACGCGGAACCGTGGCCGGCCGTCTCACGCCCTGCTGCGGGTGGCCCTTGACGGCGCCTCAGCGGATTCTCACGGCGAGGCGGCGTTGGTCAGGACTCCCTCAGCCCTGGACGCCGAGCTTCTCCAGGATCAGCTCACGGGCCCGGCCCGCGTCCGCCTTGCCCCGGCTGGCCTTCATGACGCCGCCGACCAGCGCGCCCACGGCAGCGATCTTCCCGCCGCGCACCTTCTCCGCGGCGTCGGCGTTGTCCGCCAGCACCTGGTCGATGATCGCCGAAAGCTCGCCCTCGTCACTGACCACCTGGAGACCGCGCTTCTCCACGACCTCGTCCGGGCCGCCCTCACCGGCGAGCACGCCCTCCAGCACCTGGCGGGCCAGCTTGTCGTTCAGCGCGCCGGAGGCGACCAGCTCGGTCACCCGGGCGACCTGCGCCGGGGTGATGGGCAGGTCGGCGAGCACCGTGGCCGACTCGTTGGCCCGCCGGGCCAGCTCGCCCATCCACCACTTGCGCGCGTCGGCGGCGGGAGCGCCCGCGGCCACCGTCGCCTCGACCAGGTCGATCGCGTCGGCGTTGTGCATCGCGGCCATGTCCAGGTCGGACACGCCCCACTCCTCCTGGAGCCGCTTGCGCCGCGCCGAAGGAAGCTCGGGCAGCGCCGCCTTCAGCGACTCGACCCAGGCCGGGTCGGGCGCGATCGGCAGCAGGTCGGGCTCGGGGAAGTAGCGGTAGTCCTGCGCCTCCTCCTTCGACCGCCCGGAGGTCGTCTGCCCGGTGTCCTCGTGGAAGTGGCGGGTCTCCTGCACGATCCGGCCGCCCTCGGCGAGGATGGCCGCCTGACGCTCGATCTCCCCGCGGACCGCCCGCTCGACGCTGCGCAGCGAGTTGACGTTCTTGGTCTCCGTACGGGTGCCCCACTCGGCCGAGCCGCGCGGCATCAGCGAGACGTTCACGTCGCAGCGCAGCGAGCCCTGCTCCATCCGCACGTCGGACACGCCGAGCGAGCGCATCACCTCGCGCAGCTCGGTGACGTACGCGCGGGCGACCTCCGGGGCGAGCCGGTCGGTGCCCGCGATCGGCTTGGTCACGATCTCGACGAGCGGGATGCCGGCCCGGTTGTAGTCGACGATCGAGTAGTCGGCGCCGTGGATCCGCCCGGTCGCGCCTCCGACGTGGGTGGACTTGCCGGTGTCCTCCTCCAGGTGCACCCGCTCGATCTCCACGCGGACGGTCTTCCCGTCCACCTCGACGTCCAGGTAGCCGTCCGTGCACAGCGGCTCGTCGTACTGGCTGATCTGGTAGTTCTTCGGCATGTCCGGATAGAAGTAGTTCTTCCGGGCCATCCTGCACCACTCCGCGATGGTGCAGTTCAGCGCGAGGCCGATCCGGATCGTCGACTCGATCGCCTTCTCGTTGGCCACCGGCAGCGAGCCGGGCAACGCCAGGCACACCGGGCAGACCTGCGTGTTCGGCGGGGCGCCGAAGGCCGTCGGGCAGCCGCAGAACATCTTCGATGCGGTGCCCAGCTCGACGTGCGTCTCCAGCCCCAGCACCGGCTCGAAGCGCTCCAGCGCCTCGTCGTACGGCATGAGCGTCGCGGTATCAGCCATAACGGAAACCTAGATTCTCCAGTGCGTTGGTCATATCGGTCCACCAGCAGGCGAAAGCAGGCAACTTCCGCAGTCTGCCGATCTCTATCTGTTCTGCCAGCCGGTCCAGGAAGTCCTGCTGGAACTCCGTGTGCTGGTTCGGCCTCGGCGCGCCCAAGGCCTCGCCTATGAACTTGGCCAGATGATTCTTCGGGTCCTGAAGCTGCTCGACTGTCCCCCGCATGTCGGCGGCGAGCTCGTTCATCACCCGGGGAGGCAGTGCGAGCACGCGGCGCAGCGCTTCGAGGTCCGAGAGAGCCCACGCCTCGGTCTCGCGTAGCGGCACGACGGCGACAAGCTGCTCGCTCGCAGCTGACTCCCGCCAGGCGTCCCGCATCCGCCGGAGCACCTCCTCCGACTTCGCCGGCGGAGCGCCGTCACGGTGGAAGAGCAGAACGTCGAAGGTCCCGCGTACCTCCTCGGCGGCGGCTATCACTGTCGAGGGTCGCTGCGTATCCGCGTCGAGGCGGCGAGACCGGGTCACGGCGCTGGAGGCGACACCGCCACCCACGCGGGTCGCACTTTCCAGGAAGACGACCTCGTTCCGGGGGACGACGTCGAGCAGCACCGGCGAGTGGCTGGTCACGAGCACCTGGGCGCCACGGACACTGTCGTCTGGATCGCGCCAGGCCCGCAGCCAGTCGCGCTCGCGCGTCTCGTCCCGCGCTATCCGGATGAGATCGCGCAGCCGTTCCGGGAAAACGCCGTTCTCAGGCTCCTCGATCGCGAGAAGCCCTCTCCGACGGGGGTCGTAGAGCACCGCGAGCATCGCCAGGAGGCGAAGCGTGCCGTCGGAGGCCTGCTCGGCCTCGAAACCGGCATTATGCCGTGACATGAACCGCAGCCGGACGTCACCGCGCAGCGGGTCAGTGACGAGATCGAAGTCCGTGACCTCCCTGACCATCCGCGTGAGCCTGGCCTTGATGAGCGGAAGCACGCCCTCGGGACGCGCGTCGCTCGCCGTCGCCTCCACGATGCCTTGGAGATAGCCGGCCAAGCCCGCCCCCGCCGGAGACAGGCCCACCTCGTGCCCGAGAGGACTGGGCCGGGCCAGTTCCGTCGGCTCCAGCCGGAGCACCGCCACCGAATCGAGCTCATCGGCGCACACCAACCCGGGCACCCAGTCACGGTTCTCACCCGCATGAGGAAGCGCACGGTCAGGGATGCGAAGAAGATCGACTCCCTTGGCCATCCGCATCACCGGGGGCGGGAAGTGCTTGAGACCTGGATATCCCCGGGAGGCGAGCGGAGAGAAGCTCTCCTCCACTACCTGCAGCACCTCACGCTTACCCCGTGGCATGAGACGCAACTCGGTCTCGTACCGCCATGAGGTCGGAAGGCGCTCTGTCTCCTCCTCGGGCACCCGGGCGTCCAGATCCGCCCGAGACAGCGAGAACTCCAGCGCGAAGCGCATCCGCTCTACCGCCGTGCCGTCCGTCCTCCGGTGGAAGAGCGACGCGGCGTCGCCCCGGGCCGCAGTGACGGCATCGACCAGCCGATCCCCACGGGCCACCGCCACCGCGAACATCAGCGCGTCGAGCAGGTTGGACTTCCCGCTGGCGTTTCTGCCGATGACGGCGAGGAACGGCGGGACGTCGAGCTGGAAGTCCAGGAAGGACTTGAAGCCGTCGATCTCGATGCGGGTGATCATGCCGCCGTTCCCCTCCCTTCGGCGACTAGAGCGCGGGCGCGCGGGACAGCAGCGGGCCGCCCCACCGGCTCTCGAAGGCCTTCTCCACGGCGGCGCCGACCCGATAGCAGCGGTCGTCGGCCAGGACCGGGGCCATGACCTGCAGTCCGACCGGCAGGCCGTCCTCGTCTGCCAGGCCGCACGGCACCGAGATCGCCGCGTTGCCGGCCAGGTTGGTCGGGATCGTGCACAGGTCGGCGAGGTACATCGCCATCGGGTCGTCGGCCCGCTCCCCGATCGGGAACGCGGTGGTCGGCGTGGTCGGCGAGACCAGCACGTCCACCTGCTGGAAGGCCGCCTCGAAGTCACGCATGATCAGCGTGCGGACCTTCTGGGCCTGCCCGTAGTAGGCGTCGTAGTAGCCGGACGACAGGGCGTACGTGCCGAGCATGATGCGCCGCTTGACCTCCGGGCCGAAGCCGGCCGCCCGGGTCAGGGCCATGACCTCCTCGGCGCTGCGGGTGCCGTCGTCGCCGACGCGCAGGCCGTACCGCATGGCGTCGAAGCGGGCCAGGTTGGACGAGCACTCCGACGGCGCGATCAGGTAGTACGCGGGCAGCGCGTAGGAGAAGGTCGGGCAGGAGACCTCGACGACCTTGGCCCCGAGCGACTCCAGCAGTTCGACGGCCTCGTTGAAGCGGGCGAGGACGCCGGGCTGGTAGCCCTCCCCGCCGAACTCCTTGACCACGCCGACCCGCATGCCCGCCACGTCGGCGTGCCGCGCGGCCTCGACGACCGGCGGGACCGGCGCGTCGATCGAGGTCGAGTCGAGCGGGTCGTGACCGGAGAACGCCTCGTGCAGCAGCGCCGCGTCGAGCACGTTGCGGGCGAAAGGACCCGGCGTGTCGAGCGAGGACGCGAACGCGATCAGCCCGTAGCGGGACGAGCCGCCGTAGGTCGGCTTCATGCCGACGATGCCGGTCACCGCGGCGGGCTGGCGGATCGAGCCGCCGGTGTCGGTGCCGGTGGACAGCGGCGCCTCGTAGGCGGACACCGCGGCCGACGAACCGCCGGAAGAACCACCGGGAATCCGGGACAGGTCCCAGGGGTTGTGCGTCGCGCCGTACGCCGAGTTCTCCGTGGACGACCCCATGGCGAACTCGTCCAGGTTGGTCTTGCCGAGGATCACCAGGCCGGCCTCGCGCAGGCGGCGGGTCACGGTCGCGTCGTACGGCGGGAGCCAGCCTTCGAGGATCTTCGAGCCGGCGGTCGTCGGCATGCCGGTCGTGGTGAACACGTCCTTGTGCGCGATCGGCACCCCGGCAAGCGGGCCGAGCGTCTCACCGGCGGCGATGCGCTCGTCGATCGCGCGGGCCTGCGCCAGCGCGGACTCCGCGTCCACGTGCAGGAAGGCGTTGACCTGGCCGTCGACCTCGGCGATCCGGTCGAGGTGGGCCTGGGCGACCTCGACGGCGGTGACCTCTCGGGAGGCGACCAGCGCGCCGAGTTCGGCGGCGGTCTTGCGAATCAAGCTCATTCTTCCTCCCCGAGGATCCGCGGCACGCGGAAGCGGTCGTCCTCCACGGCGGGCGCGCCGGACAGGGCGCCTTCGGGCGTGAGACCGGGCCGTACGTCGTCGGGCCGGAACACGTTGGTCAGCGGAAGCGCGTGCGAGGACGGCGGAATGTCGTCGGCGGCCACCTCCGCGACGCGGGCGACGGCGCCGACGATCTGGTCGAGCTGGGCGGCGAAGTGGTCGAGCTCGTCGTCGGCCAGTGCCAGCCGGGACAGCCGGGCGAGGTGAGCGACCTCATCGCGGGTTATGGCGGACATGAGTCGTCGAACCCGTTTCATGATGGAGATTGGACCTACCCATCCTAGGGCTCGCCGCCGAGCGGGGCCGACCCGACGACACCGCGTCACATGGTCTTAATGCGCCGCCGCCATCTGTGACGGGTCAGTGCGGCGCGAGACCGCCCCCGACGCTCTCGCGGTCCAGGAAGGCCGCGCCGAGCCGGCCGCGCAACCAGGTGGTCGCCTCGCTCGCGGGCATGGGCTTGGCCAGCCACCATCCCTGGCCCGCATGGCAGCCCATCTCCCGCAGCAGCGTCGCGACCTCGGGCGACTCGACCCCCTCGGCGACCGACCTCAGCCCGAGGGACCGCACGAGGTCGATGATCGAGCGGACGATCCGCTCGTCGTCCGGCGACTCCCCGAGCCGCCGTACGAACGACGCGTCGATCTTGACCTCGGAGACCGGAAGCCGCTGGAGGCGGACCAGCGAGGAGTAGCCGGTGCCGAAATCGTCCAGGGCCAGCTGGATGCCGAGTCCGGCCAGGGTGCGGATCGTGTCGGCGCTGTAGGCCTGGTCGGTCATGAGGATGCGCTCGGTGACCTCCAGACGGATGGCCTCGGGAGGCAGGTCCAGCTTCTCCAGCCCGGACTCCAGTTGCTCGGGCAGGCTCGAATCCAGCAGGTCGCGGGCCGACACGTTGACCGAGACCGGCACGTCGACGCCCGCGTGCCACCAGCGGGCCGCCTGCCGCAGCGCGTGGCCGATGACGTGCTGGGTGAGCTCGCGCATCAGGTATGACTGCTCGGCGAGCGGGATGAACTCGGCGGGCGAGATCGGCCCGCGCACCGGGTGCCACCAGCGCAGCAGCGCCTCGATGCTCTCGACCCTGCCGTCCTCCAGGCTCACCTTGGGCTGATAGTGGAGCTCCAGCTCGTCGGCGTCGATCGCCCGGCGCAGGTCGCCGAGCAGGCTCAGCCGTTCCGGCGAGTTGCGGTCCTTGCCCGGCAGGTAGAACTCGACGCCGGTGCGGCCCTCCTTGGCCAGATACATCGCCACGTCGGAGCGTTGCATGAGCAGCTCGAAGTCCGGCGCGTGGTCCGGATAGAGCGCGATGCCGATCGACGCGTCGAGGTCGAAGGTCATGCCCTCGAGGCGTACCGGCTCGGTCAGCGCGACCCGCAGCCGCGAGGCGACCTCCTTGGCCGCCTGGGCGTCCCTGATCGACGGCAGCAGCACCGCGAACTCGTCCCCGCCGAGGCGGGCCACCACGTCGCCGGGCCGCACGCTGTGGGTGAGCCGGTGGGCCACGATCTGCAGCAGCCGGTCGCCGACCGGGTGGCCGAGCGTGTCGTTGACCTCCTTGAAGCGGTCGAGGTCGAGCAGGAGCAGCCCCACCCGCTCGTGCTCGCGCGCCTCGGCCAGGGCCTCCTCGGTGCGCAGGATGAGCATCTTGCGGTTCGGCAGGCCGGTGAGCCCGTCATGGGTGGCCTGGTGGTCGCGGCGCAGCGAGAGCGTCGCGGTGAAGTAGACCGCGGTCAGCGGCGCGACGAACAGGGGCACCAGGGCCGTGGAGTGCGCCATCACGACCACGACGAGCGGCGCGAGTCCGAGCAGCGCTCCGTAGACGAGGGACTGCGGGCCGATCGACGCCTTCATGACCCGGGTCAGCGGCCGGCGCTCGTGCAGCGCCACCGCCTGGCAGACCAGGATCGCGCGGACGGCGAAGTACGCCGCCGCGGCCAGCGCGATGGCGGGGATGTCCTCGCCGTCGGGCGTCCAGGGCACGCGAGGCGCCGGATGCGCGCCGAACGCGGCGAAGGCCCCCGCGGCCGCCGTGCAGGCCAGGGTCACCTGGGCGAGGTTGAACAGCACCCGGTGCCAGGCCCTGCGACGCACCAGGCCGCTGACCACCACGGCGACCGCCTGCATCAGCACCGCGGTCGGCAGGCCCTGGTACATCAGCACGGCGAAAGTGAACATCGTGGAGGTCGGCGTGCCCCCGACCAGCGTCGAGGAGCTGAACATGACCGGGCGCAGCTCGCCCAGCACCACCAGGACGGTCAGCATCCAGAACAGCGGAGTGCGGGCCACCTCGCCCAGCTCGCCGAAGCCGAGCCGTACCTGCGCGATCACCAGCGCGGCGACGCCGACGGCGGTGACCGCCGTGAGGTAGGCCCACAGGGGCGAGCCGGGACGCGGTCCGGTGTCCCGGGTGTCGACGGGCGTGAACATCTCGCCCAGGTCGACGGCGGGCAGGAGGACGCGTGGCACCCCGGCGAGCGGCATGAGACCGCGTGAAAGCGTCATCGGTAAGAAACCCCCCAAGAGGTCACTATGGGAGGGTACGGCCTCTGGGCCACTTCGCGAAACCGCTTGGGCACACTCCGTCACCATGATTTCTGGAGATATCACGGTCTGACCGGAGTTGCGGTGAAAGTTTCAACTGCTCCACAGGTCCACTCCCCCGCCCGCCTGCGCCTATTAGGTTGGCCGTCCAGACAAACCCCCAGCGCCCCTTCTTGGACTGCCATCGGCTCCCTACCATCCGAGAGACCTGTGGGAGCGCTCCCACATTACCGGACGGAGTATTTCCATGTCTCGCAGATTGACGGCGGCTGTGCTCACAGCGGTCGCCACGGCCGCGGTGGGAGCGTCCGTGCTCACCTCCTCCGCCGCGCAGGCCGCCGACTCCGCCTTCTACGTCGACCCGACGACCAACGCGGCCAAGTGGGTGGCCGCCAACCCCGGTGACAGCAAAGCCCCCGTGATCAGGGACCGCATCGCCGCCGTCCCGCAGGGCCGCTGGTTCGCCAGCTACAACCCCTCGACCGTGCGCAGCCAGGTCGACGCGTACGTGGGCGCCGCCGCGTCGGCCGGCAAGATCCCGATCATGGTCGTGTACGAGATGCCGAACCGCGACTGCGGTGGCGCGAGCGCGGGCGGTGCTCCCGACCACGCCTCCTACCGCGCCTGGATCGACCAGGTGGCCGCGGGCCTCGGCGGGCGGCCCGCCTACATCGTCCTGGAGCCCGACGCCCTGGCGATCATGCCGAACTGCATGAACTCCTCGCAGCAGGCCGAGGTCCAGGCCTCCATGGCGTACGCCGGCAAGAAGTTCAAGGCCACCTCCCCGAACGTCAAGGTCTTCTTCGACGCGGGCAACGACGCGTGGGTGGGCGCCTCCGACATGGCCAACCGGCTGCGCGGCGCCGACGTCGCCAACAGCGCGGACGGCATCTCGCTCAACGTCTCCAACTACCGGTACACCTCCGGCGCGGTCTCCTACGCCAAGAGCGTGATCGCGGCCACCGGCGTGTCCTGGCTGAAGGCCGTGATCGACACCAGCCGCAACGGCAACGGCCCGGTCGGCACCGAGTGGTGCGACCCGAGCGGCCGTGCCACCGGCACCTGGAGCACCACGAACACCGGCGACTCGGCGATCGCCGCGTACCTGTGGGTCAAGCCTCCGGGCGAGTCCGACGGCTGCATCGCCCCCGCGGGTCAGTTCGTGCCGCAGCGGGCCTACGACCTGGCGATTGCCGCACCGTACACCCCCTCGCCGTCCCCGTCCCCGTCCCCGTCTCCGTCCTGGTCGCCCTCGCCGTCGCCGTCCCCCTCGGCTTCGCCGTCGGCGTCCCCCTCCGCCTCGCCGTCAGCCTCGCCGTCGCCTTCCGCGTCCCCGACGTTCACCGGAGACCGCGGCTGCACGGCGGTCTACAAGATCGTCAACTCGTGGGGCGGCGGCTTCCAGGGTGAGGTCACCGTGACCAGCGCGGGCACCTCGGCGATCACCAACTGGACCGTGAAGTGGACGATGCCCGGTGGGCAGTCCATCACCCAGGCGTGGAACGCCAACCTCACCGGCAGCAGCAGCGTCACGGCCACGAACCTGAGCTGGAACGGCAACCTCGCCCCCGGCGCGAGCACCACGTTCGGCTTCCTCGGCAGCTCCAGCGGGACCCCCTCCACCCCGTCCCCCCTGGTCTGCACCACCTCCTGACCCCCACCGCACAGTCCAGGCGTGCCGTACGGCTCCCCATCCGTACGGCACGCCTTTCTCGTGTGGCGTGTCAGGCGGGCGAGGCCGGACCCACGGCTCCGGCGCCAGGCTCATGGTCGCCCCGTTTGCCTGAGTCTCGCAGTTCGCGCGGGCGGGTTGGGTCAACGCGAGCCGGATCAGCCTCCGACCCGCACAGGCACCGCCGCGCCGGAAACCCGGACCCTGGTATCCCCGTCTCGCAGCTCCACCCGCAGCAGACCGGGCCGTCCCAGGTCGACACCCTGGTGCAGGGTCAGGCTCGCCACGGGACCGGCCTCGCCGAGGTCCCGCAGATATGCCCCGAAAGCGGCTGCGGCGGCCCCGGTGGCCGGGTCCTCCACGATTCCGCCCACGGGGAACGGGTCACGCACCTGGAAGGTGTCCGCCGACTCCCGCCACACCAGTTGCAGGGTGATGAGATCCCGATCGGTCATGTACTGCGCCAGCCCTGAGAAGTCGTAGTCCAGATCGGCGAGGCGGCCACGGGTGGCAGCGGCCAGGACCAGGTGGCGCGATCCCGCGAAGGCGATCCGCGGGGGTAGTGCGGGATCGAGCTCGTCGATCCGCCACTTCAGCGCGTCGAGCGCCTGCGCCACATCGAGCTCGCCGACCGGCTCGACGTACGGCTCCACGCTGGTCAGGGTCGCCCACAGCACACCGCCGTCATCCGCCGCCACCTCGACCGGTACGGTTCCGGCCTGCGTCTCGAAGACCAGGCCACCCGGGCCGATCCGCTCGGCGAGCGCGACCGCCGATGCCACCGTGGCGTGCCCGCAGAACGGCACCTCCATCTTCGGGCTGAAATATCGGACGGTGAACGTCCGGCCCGTCTCGGCGAGCCGCGCCGGAGCCTCGCTCAGGAAGGCTGTCTCCGAATGGCCCACCTCGGCGGCGATGGCGAGCATGGCCGCCTCATCCAGCCCGGCGGCGTCGAGCACCACCCCCGGCCATGTTGCCGCCGGCGGGATCGGTGGTGAAGGCCGCGTATTCCAGGCCTTGGGGTATCGGATGAACAGAAGTCGGCACGTTCGAGGGAACAGCAGTGCAGATGCTCCTGTTCCCCGGGCGCGAGGCCATCCTCATGAGCGTTCCGGTGTTGCCGGCGGCCAGCGCTTCTTCTCCCGACCCCTTAACAATGTAAGATCACATCTACGTCAGATTGGTTCCACGTATGGTCGAGGCGACTGAGGGAACCCGGCGCCGACCCCACGACTCCGCTGGTGGCCGTTTCCCGATCCGGTGTCGACGACGGCCTGCCGCTCGCGGCGCACTGGGGCCCCGAAGACCTGCTGGCCGCCTGGCAGGCGTAGGCGAGCCGGGCGGCTATGGGTGCGTGGTCATTCCTCGGGGGTGACGGCGACGGCGCGGGCTGCGTCGGGGCCCTTGTCGAGGAGGACGTGGAAGCCTTCCTCGTTGAGAATCGGGACGCCGGCCTTGACCGCCTTGTCGTACTTCGAACCGGGGTTGTCCCCCACCACCAGGAAACTCGTCTTCTTCGACACCGATGACGTGACCTTGCCGCCCCTGGCGCCGATGGCCTCACTGGCCTCGTCGCGGCTGAAGTCGTCCAGCGTTCCAGTGACGACGAAGGTGAGCCCCTCCAGCGGGCGCGGCCCCTCGTCGGCGGGCGACTCGTCGGCCATCCGGACCCCGGCGGCCCGCCACTTCTCGATGATCTCCTGGTGCCAGTCGACCGCGAACCATTCCTTGATGGTCGCGGCGACCCTCGGGCCGATGCCCTCCACTGCCGCCAGCTCCTCCTCGGAGGCATTGGCGATGGCGTCGATCGAGCGGAACTCCGCGGCGAGCGCGCGGGCCGTGGGCGGCCCGACGTGCCGGATCGTCAGGGCCACGAGCACCCGCCACAGCGGCTGGTCCTTCTTCTCCTTCAACTGCTGGAGGATCAGCTCGGCGTTCTTGCTCGGCTCACCCGAGATGTTGGCGAAGAACGAGACGACCTTCGGCTCGCCGGTCTCCGGATCGGTCTTCGGCAGGCCGTTTTCGGGGTCGCGGACCACCGACCTGATCGGCAGCAGCTTCTCGATGGTCAGGTCGAACAGGTCGGCCTCCGTGCGGACCGGCGGCTCCTGCGGCGGCAGCGGCTGGGTCAGCGCGGTCGCCGCGACGTAGCCCAGCCCGTCGATGTCGAACGCGTTGCGCCCCGCCGCGAAGTAGATCCGCTCACGCAGTTGCGCGGGGCAGGAGCGGGCGTTCGGGCAGCGCAGGTCGGCGTCGCCCTCCCGCTCGTAGGCCAGTTCGGTGCCGCATTCCGGGCAGTGCGTGGGCATGACGAACTCCCGCTCGCCGCCCTGCCGCAGGTCAACCACCGGACCGACGATCTCGGGGATGACGTCGCCCGCCTTGCGCAGCACCACGGTGTCACCGATCAGCACGCCCTTGCGCGCGACCTCCGAGGCGTTGTGCAGCGTCGCACGCTCCACGGTGGACCCGGCCACCACCACCGGCTTCATGACGCCGAACGGTGTGACCCGGCCCGTGCGCCCCACCCCGACCTGGATGTCAAGGAGCTTGGTGGTGACCTCCTCGGGCGGGTACTTGAACGCGATGGCCCAGCGCGGAGCCCGGCTGGTCGAACCGAGCTGCCGCTGCACCGGAATCCGGTCGACCTTGACCACCACGCCGTCGATCTCGTACTCCGGGTCGTGGCGGTGGTCGTTGTAGTAGGTGACGAACTCACGGATCTCGTCGAGGCTCTTGACCACCTTGTAGCGGTCGCTGACCGGGAGTCCGAAGTCACGCAGCCGCTCGTAGACGGCCGACTGGGTGGCCGGCGGCGGGCCGCCGCCCTCCCACTTGCCGACGCCGTGGACGATCATCCGCAGCGGCCGCTGCGCGGTGACGCGCGGGTCCTTCTGCCGCAGCGAACCGGCGGCCGAGTTGCGCGGATTCGCGAACGGCGGCTTGCCCGCGTCCATGAGCTGCTCGTTGAGCTTCTTGAAGCCCTCGACCGGCAGGAAGACCTCGCCGCGCACCTCCAGCAGGTCGGGCACGTCGTTCCCGTTGAGCCGATGCGGCACGTCGTCGAGCGTGCGGATGTTGGGGGTGATGTCGTCGCCGGTGCGCCCGTCGCCCCGGGTCGCGCCCCGCACGAGGCGGCCCTTCTCGTATACCAGTGCCACGGCCAGGCCGTCGATCTTCAGCTCGCACAGATAGGGCCCGGGGTCGGCCTCGATCAGCCGCTCGGCCCTGGCCTGCCAGCCGGCGAGGTCGGCGTCGTTGAAAGCGTTGTCGAGGCTCTCCATGCGCTGGAGATGGGTGACGGGGGCGAACTCCGTGGAGATCGGCGCCCCCACTCTCTGGGTGGGCGAGTCCGGCGTGCGCAGGTCGGGATGCGCCTCCTCCAGCGCGAGGATCTCCCGCATCCAGCCGTCGTACTCGGCGTCGCTCACCGTGGGCGAGTCGAGCACGTAGTAACGCCAGTTGGCGTCCTCGAGCAGCTCCGAGAGCTCGGCGTGCCGCTCCCGGGCCTCGGCCGGCGCGCTCTGTGCCTCTCCGCTGGCGCTCTGTGCCTCTCCGGTGGCGCTCCCGGCGGTCTCGGCGGCGCCCGTCACACTCTCGACCTCACTCACGGCCTCCGCGTGCCCGTTCGCCTCATCCGCGAACCCGGTGCCGTCGAACTCGGCGCCGTCGAGCCCGTCAGTCTCGTCAGCCCTGTCGGTCACGTCGCCCGTCTCCCCTCGTCAGACACCCAGGGCAACCGTATCTCCGGCGACCGACAGTTCGCGAAGGACGTGGGCGGGAGCCGCGCCGAGGACGTGGGCGGCTCCCGCCGGACCGCTCGGCGAGAGGGCCGCTCCAGACCGCGCGGCCCCTCGTCTCAGGAGCGATCGAGAATTACGGTAGACCGCTTGCAGCCCACTTTCATTCCTTTTTGTCCGGGTGTACTCGGGCCGGTCGCCGTGGATGGAGAGAGACCGGCCCGAGGGTCAACCTCCCTGGGTCCAGACGCGTTCCCAGCGAGAGCACTTGCCGGTGATCCGGGTCGCGCTGCCCCGGCAGACCATCGCCTTGGCCAGCAGCATGTACCCGGCCTTCACCGTGAACGTCCGAGGGGTGGACTGGGAGCAGTTGCGGTAGGTCGCCGTGCGGTACTTCCCGCGGTCGGTCAGCCACTTGATCTTCACCCACGAGCAGGTCCTGGCCCCGCCCGCGTCATAGAGGTCGCCGACGATGCGCAGGCCCGACGAGCCCGACCGGACGTACCCGTTCGCCCAGCCCTTGGTGTCGGAGGACGCCGTCGGTCCCCACTCCCAGGTCTCCGCCGCCGACGCGGCCGAGGCCGCTGACGCGGGCGATGCCGCCGACGAGGCCGAGGCCACCGCGGGAGCCGCGACGAGACCGGCGGCCAGAGCGGCGGACAGCCCGGCAGTGGCGAGAGGGAGCAGAAGGCGCGCAGCGCTTCGCATGGTCTTTCTCCTGAACGTCTGAACTTCCAGCACGTCAAGAGATACGTGACAAGGCTTGTGAATCACTTGGGGATGAGCTGGGAGGCCGCTTGGATCGCTCGCGGCAGCCCCACTCCCGACGGCCTCACTCCCGGCGGCCTCACTCGCCGGGGTCCTCGCGCAGCACCCGGGCCGCCTCCCGGCACCGGGCCAGCGCCGCCTTGGCGTACGCGGGCGAGGCCCCGGCCAGGCCGCAGGCGGGGGTGAGCACGACCTGCTCGGCGAGCCGGGCGGGCGGGAAGCCGAGGCGCCGCCACAGCTCGACCGCCGGCTTGGCCACCACCCCGACGTCCGGCAGCCGGGTGTCGGTGCCCGGCACGACGCCGAGGAACAGCGCGAGCCCCTTCTCGATCGTCTCGCCCAGCTCGTCCTCGTCACGGCGGCGCAGCAGCGCCGCGTCCAGCGACACGCCCCGCGCGCCCGCCGTACGGATCACCTCGTACGGCACGCCCGGCGCGCAGCAGTGGACGACCGGGAAGGCGGGCGCGAGCGCGGAGAGCACGGTCCTCAGCCGCTCGGCCGCGATCGGAGACTCGACGGCGGGCAGCCGCCCGAAGCCGGACGCGGTCGGCACCGTGCCCGCCAGCACCCCGGGCAGCCCCGGCTCGTCGATCTGGACGACGAGGTCGGCTCCGGGAATCCGGCGCCGGACCTCCGCCACGTGCTGCGCGAGCCCCTCGGCCAGCGACTCGGTCAGGTCGCGTACGGCTCCCGCGTCGGAGAGCACCTTGTCGCCGTGCCTGAGCTCGATCGCTCCTGCGAGCGTCCACGGCCCGCACGCCTGGATCTTGAACGGCCCCTCGTAGCCCTGGGAGACCTCCTCCAGGCCGTCGAGGTCGCGGGTGAGGTGATCCCTGGCCCGCTTGAAGTCCCGTCCCGGCCGGTCGGCGAGCCGCCAGCCGGACGGCTGCACCTCCACGGGCAGCTCGACCAGCAGTGACGCCGTACGGCCGATCATGTCGGCGCCCACGCCCCGGCTCGGCAGCTCCGGCAGGTAGGGCATGGGCAGTTCGCCGAAGGCCGTCCTGACCGCCTCCAGATGGTCCTCGCCCGGGTAGGACCCCACCCCGCTGGCCGTGGCCTCGGACCATGGATAGTCGCTCACGGTCACTAGCTTAGGGACTATGAAACTCACCAAACTCGGACACGCGTGCTGGCGGCTGGAGAAGGACGGGCAGACGCTCGTCATCGACCCCGGCTCGTTCAGCGGTGAAGGACTCCTGGACGGCGCGGACGCCGTGCTCATCACCCATGAGCACTTCGACCACGTGGACGCGAATCTGCTCAAGAACGCGAGTCCGGACATGGAGGTCTTCACCTGCCAGGCCGTCGCCGACCAGCTCGGCCGGATCCCGGCGAAGGTCCAGGTCGTCCACCACGGAGACGCCTTCACCACCGCCGGTTTCGGCGTGCGGGCGGTCGGCGAGTGGCACGCCCGCAACCTGCCCGACGTCCCGCCCGTGCAGAACGTCGGCTTCCTCGTGGACGACGAGGTGTTCTACCCGGGCGACGCGCTCACGCCGCCGGGCGCCGAGGTGCCCACTCTGCTCGTGCCGACCGGCGGCCCGTGGCTGAAGGCGTCGGACACCATCCTCTACCTGCGGGACGTCCGCCCCGCGCGGGCGTACTCCACGCACGACGGGCTGTACAACGAGATCGGCCTGAAGCTGGTCGACAACTGGCTCGGCGGCGAGGCCGAGGCGCAGAAGGCCGACTTCCGCCGGATCCCCGTCGGCGAGTCCGTCGAGGTCTGACCTCAGACGGCCGAGGCGATCGTGGCGGAGCCGATGACGGCGTCGCCGTCGTACAGGACGGCGCCCTGGCCCGCCGCGACGCCGGTCGCCGGGCGGTCGAGCTCGATGTGCAGCTCGCCGCTGGACACCTGGGCGCGGCAGCCGTACACCTCGCCGTGGGCACGCAACTGGACCGTGCAGGTGATCGGCTCGTACGGCTCCGTCAGCGGGCCGTTCCACACCGGCCGCTCGCCCACGATGCTGCGGACCTCAAGTGAGGTGCGGGGACCGACCGTGACCGTGTTGGACACCGGCTCGATCGACAGCACGTAGCGCGGCCTGCCGTCGGCGGCAGGCCGGTCGATGTGCAGGCCCTTGCGCTGCCCCACCGTGAAGCCGTACGCCCCCTGGTGGCTGCCGACCACCTGGCCGGTGAGCGCGTCGACGATCGGCCCCTGCGACGCGCCCAGCCGATCGGCGAGGAACGCCCGGGTGTCGCCGTCGGCGATGAAGCAGATGTCGTGGCTGTCGGGCTTGTCGGCGACGGTCAGCCCGCGCCGCGCCGCCTCCTCGCGCACCTGCGCCTTGGTCGAGCCGCCCAGCGGGAAGATCGCGTGCCGGAGCTGCTCGCGGGTGAGCACGCCCAGCACGTACGACTGGTCCTTGGCCTCGTCGACGCTGCGCCGCAGCACGCCGTCCTCCAGCCGCGCGTGGTGGCCGGTGGCGACGGCGTCGAAGCCGAGCGCGAGCGCCCGGTCGAGCACCGCCTCGAACTTGATCTTCTCGTTGCAGCGCAGGCAGGGGTTGGGGGTGCGCCCGGCGGCGTACTCGCTGACGAAGTCCTCGACCACGTCACGGTGGAACCGTTCCGCCATGTCCCACACGTAGAAGGGGATGCCGATGACGTCGGCCGCCCGGCGCGCGTCGCGGGCGTCCTCCAGCGTGCAGCACCCGCGCGCGCCGGTGCGGTAGGACTGCGGATTGGACGACAGCGCCAGATGGACGCCGGTCACGTCGTGCCCCGCCTCGGCGATCCGGGCGGCGGCCACCGCGGAGTCGACCCCGCCGGACATGGCGGCGAGGACGCGGAGCTTTCGTGTGGGACCCATAACAGTTCGAGGTTACCGCCCGCGGGGCCGCGCCCGCGTTGGCATCGGGACGGGCGGGCTGGGAGGATGCGGGGTCATGCGACTGTTCGGGCGCAACAGCGAGTCCGCCGACCCCGCCGAGGCCATCGCGGCATTCTGGACCTGGTGGGACCAGGCACGTCCCCAGATCGACGCGCACGTCGAGGCGGAGGACCCCGAGGCCCTGTTCGAGATGATCGGCCCCGCCGTCACCGCCCTTCATCCGTCCCTCGTCTGGGAGATCGCTCCCGGCCGCATGGCCGTGAACGCCCTGGTCGTCAGCGCGTCGAACGACCCGGAGCTGCGCCCGTTCGCCCACCGGTGGGCCCTGGCCGCGCCGCCGGCGGACGCTATGTGGGAGTTCCATCCGTCGCGGCAGGCGAACCCGCAGGCCGCGGATCTGGCGGTCGACGTCGGCGGACGGGAGTTCGGGCTCGACCGGCTGGTGGTGGCGCTGCGCGTGCCGCCCGGCACGCCGCGCGTGGACGTCACCGCCTTCCACCCGATCTTCCCCGACGTCGACGACGACACGCGCACGGAGGCGGCCTTCCTCGCGCTCGACTGGCTGCTGGGCGAGGACGAGGTGGCCCGCTGGGTGGGCGAGATCGTGGCCGCGGAGTTCGAGCCGATCGACGCCCTCCCCGCGATCCATCTGCCCGCCGTCGTCGCCGACGTGGCGGAGGGCTTCAGGGAGGAGCAGTGGGCGCTCCTCGAAGGCCACACCGCCACCGGCGGCCGGCTGACGGCCGCGGCCCGCTATCCCCTCCGGCCGGTCGACTTCCCGCTGTTCGACCAGCACATCGCCGTCACGCTGCCCTATCGGGAGGCCGACGGCGACGGGCTGCCCGCGGGAGGCTCCCTGGACGCGCTGCGCGACTTCGAGGAGCGGCTGAACAAGCGGCTGGCCGCGCTCGGCTCGGCCGTGCTGACGGCCCACCTGAGCGCCGACCGCAGCCGGGTGCTGCACGTCTACGCCGACCCCGCGGCGGCCGTGCCGCCCGTGGTCGAGGAGGTGGCGGCCGAGTGGAAGGAGGGGCGCGCCCGCGTCGACGTGGCCGAGGACCCCTCATGGAGCGCGGTGGCCCCCTTCCTGACTTGAACCGGATATTCAGCGCGTTTCATCACATTTGAGCACGGGCACGTCGCGATAGACGCAACGCGCGGGCGAGCGCCCGCGTTCCGCCCGTTCCCGCAGGCTGCGGGGCCGATCCGGCGATGGGATTGGGGTCGGACATGGCTCAGCGCACACTGGACCGGTTGCTGAACGCGATCGAAGGCGACGGCCGCCTCGACCGGCCGGGTCATCGGCTCGAACAGGGTCTCGCCTTCGCCGAGAACCTCGCCGGGGTCACCAGGAGCCGCGCCCGCGGTTTACTGCACGGCGTCTGGCTGGGGCACCCTCTCCACCCGGTGCTCACCGACCTCCCGATCGGCTCCTGGACGACTGCGCTGGTCCTGGACCTCACCGGGCAGAAGCGCGCGGCGCGCACAGCCGTGGGAGTCGGCCTCGCCGGAGCGCTGGGCGCGGCGGTGACCGGCCTGCACGACTGGCAGCACACGCACGACAACGCCCGGCGCGTCGGCATGGCCCACGGCACGCTCAACACCCTCGCCCTCGCTCTGTACGGCTGGTCGTGGTGGCAGCGGGGCCGGGGGCACCACCTGCGGGGGCGGCTCGCCGCCCTGCTCGGCTATCCCGTGATCATGGCCAGCGGCTTCCTGGGCGGCACGCTCGTTTTCCGCCACCGGGTCGGGGTCGACCAGACCGACAGGCAGCTCGATCCACGCCATTTCACCCCCGTGCTGGCCGAGCGCGACCTGACCGACAATCGCCCCCACCGGGTGAGGGCGGGCGACGTGGAGGTCGTCCTGGTCCGCGCGGACGGCCGCATCCACGCCCTGGAGAACGCCTGTCCGCACCTGGGCGGCCCGCTGTCCCAGGGCTGGCTCCGCGACGGGTCCATCACCTGCCCCTGGCACGGTTCGGAGTTCGAGCTGCGCAGCGGCGAGAGCCTGAACGGCCCGGCCGTCGCCCCCGCGCCGTGCTTCCAGACCCGCGTACGCGACGGGTGGATCGAGGTGCGCCGGGCGCCGAAGGCGACCAGCTCGCCTCCCGGCAGCGCGCTGGTCCACCAGCAGGAGGTGCGGCCATGAGGAGAAGGCCCCAGGTGCTCACGGAGGTGCGGGAGGCGCCGGCCCCGCAGGAGCGCAAGACGGCGACGCGAGTGCTCGTGGAGCACCACGAGGTGCTGCGGGGGCTCATGCGGCGCCTGATGGAGACACCGCGCCCGGAGCCCGGACGACGGCGCGCGCTCGCCGACGAGCTGTTCGACGAGCTGTGGATGCACGAGCGCATCGAGGAGGAGGTCTTCTATCCCGCGATGCGCGACGTCACCCCGGGCATCGCGGCCGCCTGGTCCGAGCACCGCCAGCTCAGCGACCAGCTCGCGGCGCTGGTGCGCGCCGACCCCCGGACCGAGCGGTTCGACCGGGAGCTGGGCGTGATGCACGACGCGCTGGAGTCGCACGCCCACCTCGACGAGGAGCGGCAGATGTTCCCCGAGATCGAGCGCTTCGCGGATGAGGAACGGCTGATCGAGCTGGGCGACCGGCTCCAGGCGCGCCTGGGGCGGCTGCGCTCGTCACGGCGCGTCCGGGCGGTCCTTCGCCTGCAGCGGGCGCTGCTGCGCCGTACGGCCCGCTAGGCGCGCGATGGCGGCGGGAGGTCATGGGTCATACCTCGCGCCCGGGCCCGTCAGGGTTCGCCGCGAGCGGCCTCCAGGAATCGTGCGACCAGGGGGTTCTGGTCGTCGCGACGCCAGGTCACTGTGACGGTGGTGCGTGCGTTGTTCGGTTCGATCCGGCGGTAGGCGACACCTTTGAGGCGGATCTGGCGGATGCTCGCCGGGGCGAGTGACACTCCCAGTCCTGCCTCGACGAGCGCGCAGACCGTCTGCCATTCGACCGCCTGCTGGCCAAGGCGGGGTTCGAAACCCGCACTGCGGCACAAGTCGAGGATCCGGTCATAGAACATTGGTCCGGCACTGCGGGGCAGCAGCACGAACGGTTCGTCCGCGAGTGCTCTGATCGGGAGGACTCGCTGGGCCGCAAGAGGGTGGGCGGCTGGCACGACCGCGATGAACTCCTCGGACAAGATCGTCTCGGTCGCCAGCGCCGGCTCGTCCGGCGGCTCGCGCAGGAGCCCGATGTCGATCACATGCTCGTGCAGAGCGGTCACCTGCGGCGCTGTGGTCATCTCGCGGATCTCCATCTCCACCTGGGGAAACCGATCGTGGTAGGCGCGCAACAAGCCTGGCAGGACGGTCAGCGCGAGCGATGCGGAGAAGCCGATCCGGATACGACCGGCCTCACCGCTGCCAGTGCGTCGAGCCGCGTCCAGGCCGACGGCGATCTCGTCGAGTGCGCGCCGAGCGGCGGGCAGGAGTTGGCGTCCTGCCTCGGTGAGGGCGACCGCGCCGGGCCCTCGGGTGAACAGCGGGTGCCCGACCTTCGCTTCCAGCCGACGGATCTGCTGGCTGAGCGGTGGTTGCGCGATGCCCAGCCGCTCCGCTGTGCGCCCGAAGTGGAGTTCCTCGGAGAGGACCGCGAAGGCGTGAAGCTGCTGGAAGCTGAGCTCAGGACGGTCCATACCTTTAGAGATATCAGATGATTCTATGGGAGGTGTTGGACATATCGCTGCTGGTTGCCTACCTTTCGCCACATGACAGAGCGACGCATGATCGTGAGTGGATCCACCGAGGACTTCCAGCCGTGCTGGCCGACCCTGCGCCGCTGCTTCGGCGACATCCGCCCGGCCGCGACGATGCTCGTGTGCGGACTCTCCGATTCCCGCACGAAGTTCGAGATCGAGGTGTACGCACGACGGCCCGCAGAGCCAAGGCCCGCAACCGCTGCCTACTGACCAGCAGGAGGAACGCCTCGCGAGTCGCCTCATGCGCGCTGTTCCAGATTTCGCGCTCCACGAACGGAGCGAGGGCCTCGATGATCTGCCCTGCCGCGCGTCCGATAGAACCTCCTGAGTGCAACGAGGCTGATCGATGACCATCGCCGCTGTCCACGTCCACCGTCTGGTGGCTCCCCTCCACACGCCGTTCGTCACTGCCCTGGCGCACCTGACCCACGTCTCGACCGTCGTCGTCGAGATCGTGGACCGCGACGGGCGCTCCGGCTTCGGTGAGGCGCCGGAGGTGTGGACTGTCACGGGATCCTCACTGGCCTCCAGCGAGGCCTGCGTCACCGAGGCCTTCGCCCCGCTTCTCATCGGCCGCAATGCCGATGACCTGGTGGAGAACTGTCGCAGAGTCAGCCGCGCCGTGATCGGCAACGAGCCGGCCAAGGCCGCGGTGGACATCGCACTCCACGATCTCGCCGCGGTCCGCCTCGGGGTCCCGCTGGTCCGGCTGCTCGGCGGCTCCCGGCTGGTGGTGCCCACCGACGTGAGCCTTGCAGCCGGCACGGTGGACAGCCTGGCCACGGCGGCGAAGAGCCGGGCCGCGGAGGGCTTCGACGTGCTGAAAGTCAAGGTCGGCACCGACGCGGCCACGGACGTCAACCGCGTGACGGCGGTCCGCCAGGCGGTCGGTCCCGAGGTGAGGATCCGTCTCGACGCCAACCAGGGGTGGACTCCCCGCGAGGCGGTACGGGTCATCCGCTCGCTGGAGGACGCCGGCATGGGGGTGGAGTTCGTCGAACAGCCTGTGAACTACCGGGATATGGAGGGCCTGGCCTGGGTGAGCGACCGCGTCGAGACCCCGATCATGGCGGACGAGTCCGTCTTCGACGTGCACGACCTGGTGGAGGTGATCCGCCGGCGCGCGGCGGACCTGATCAACGTCAAGCTGGCGAAGAGCGGTGGGCTCAGCGCCGCCCGTACCCTCCTCGAACTGACGCGAGCCCAGGGCATGGGCACCATCCTCGGCTCCATGCTGGAGACCGAGATCGGCACCGGCGCCGCGGCCAGCCTGGTAGCCGCCTACGGGACCACGATGGTGAGCGATCTCGACGCGGTGTGGTGGCTCCAGCGCCCCGCCGTCGTCGGCGGCATGCGGTACCAAGGCGCTGCGGTCGTGCTGCCCGACGCGCCGGGCCTGGGCATCTCCGGCCTGGTCGCCGCAGAAGCCCGGGAAGCCACGGAGGCACGGACATCAGGGGATGAACACGGCAGGTTATGACAGACCGGCACGGCGGGCGCGCTCGACGACGTGCCCGATGACCTCCGCGACCCGGTCGACGTCCTCCTCCACGGAGGTGTGACCGAGGGAGAAACGCAGCGAGCCGCGGGCGCGGGCGCCGTCCTGGCCCATGGCGAGCAGCACGTGGGACGGCTGGGCGACCCCGGCCGAGCAGGCCGAGCCTGTGGAGCACTCCACGCCCTTGGCGTCGAGGAGCATGAGCAGGGCGTCCCCCTCGCAGCCGGGGAACGAGAAGTGGGCGTTGCCGGGCAGCCGGTTCACCGGGTCGCCGTTCAGCACGACGTCGGGCACGGCCAGCCGTACGCGCTCGATCAGGTCGTCGCGCAACGCCGACAGCCGCTCGGCCGTGGCGGGCTGCCGCGCGACGGCCGTCTCGACCGCCGCCGCGAACCCGGCGATGGCCGGCGCGTCGAGGGTGCCGGAGCGGATGTCGCGTTCCTGTCCGCCGCCGTGCAGGACGGGCACCGGATCGACGCCCCGGGCCAGCAGCAGCGCCCCGACGCCCACGGGACCGCCGACCTTGTGGCCGGAGACGGTCATGGCGTCCACGCCGGACTCGGCGAACGAGACCGGGAGCTGGCCGACCGCCTGCACCGCGTCGGTGTGGAAGGGGATGCCGTATTCGTGCGCGATGGCGGCCAGCACGCGCACCGGCTGCACGGTGCCCACCTCGTTGTTGGCCCACATGACGCTCACCAGCGCCACGTCGTCCGGGTCGCGGGCGATGGCCTCGCGCAGCGTCTCCGGATGCACCCGGCCCCGCTCGTCCACGTCCAGCAGTTCGACCCGGGCGCCGTGGTTGTCGCCGAGCCAGTGGGCGGGGTCGAGGGCGGCGTGGTGCTCGACCGAGCTGATCAGGATCCTGGGCCGCTTCCTCGCCCAGAACAGGCCCTTGATGGCGAGGTTGTCGGCCTCGGTGCCGCCCGCGGTGAACACGACCTCGCTCGGGCGGGCGCCGAGCGCGCAGGCGATCGTCTCGCGCGACTCCTCGACGACCCGGCGGGCGCGGCGGCCCGCCGCGTGCAGGGACGAGGGGTTGCCGACCTGCCCGAGCTGGGCGGTCATCGCCTCGATCGCCTCGGGCAGCATCGGTGTGGTCGAGGCATGGTCCAGATATGCAGCTCCCACGACCCCTCCCTGACACGTATTCAGCCCACCAAGCGTATCCGGGCGAGCAAAGGACACCGGCACGAGTCGCAACTTAACCGTCCAGACGGTACAGTAGGTGGCATGAGGAAGGACGAACTGCTGGACGCGGCCGAGGGCCTGCTGCAGGATCAGGGCGCCCAGGCCCTGACCCTGGCGGCGGTGGCCGAGCGCGCCGGTGTCAGCAAGGGCGGTCTCCTCTATCACTTCGCGAGCAAGGAAGCGCTCGTCAAAGGCATGATCGAGCGCCTGATCGCCGATTTCGACGCGCTCATCGAGGCGCAGTCGGAGAGCACCTACACCCGGGCGTACGTCGCCGCGACGTTCGAGGCTGTGGAGACCGGCCGGCTGCGACGATGGGCCGTGGTCACGGGCGCGGCCGGCGATCCCGAACTGCTCGCGCCGCTGCGCGGGGCGATGGACCGCTGGATGCGGCAGGGCCTGGACGACGAGCCCGACCCCCTGACCTCCCAGGTCGTACGGCTGGCCTGTGAGGGCGTCTGGGAGGTCGCCACCCACTGTGCGGCGATCATCGACTACGCCGCGATCCGCGCCAGGCTGCTCGCCCTGTTGTAGCGCGCCGCTTGCGCACCCCTGACCCACACCTGGTGGTCGCCCTTCCTTCCGGCTCTGCCGTGAAAGGGCGACCTGCTGGTGTCTGCCCGTAAATCCGGGCCTGGAAACCCACTCGACTCACCTGGAAAGGAAGCTGTGATGACCCGCGCTTTGAGGAAGGCCCGTCACGGGGCAGTCCTCACCTTCGTCCTGGCCGGCCTGATGTGTGGAACCTTCACCGTGCGCCTCCCGGCCCTGGCCGACCGGCTCCGCCTGCCGGAGTCGTCGGTCGGGCTCACCCTGCTCAGCTGGGGGATCGGCGCGCTGCTCACCATGCAGCTCATGCGCGTCGTCCTGGCCAGGATCGGCAGCCGTGGCGTCCTGCGCGCGGCCGCTCCCCTGTGCGCGGTGTCACTGGTCCTCGTCGCGTTCGCGCCGTCCCTCCCGGTGCTGGCCGTGGCCGCCGCCCTGTTCGGCATGGCGTTCGGCGCGGTCGACGTCGGCATGAACGCCCAGGGCTCGGCCGTCGAGCGCGCGTACGGCCGGCCGATCATGAGCGGCATGCACGCGGGATGGTGCGTCGGCGCGATCTCGGCGGGCCTGCTCGGCACCGGGGCCATCGCCCTGGGCCTGTCCCTCACCGCCCACATCCTGGTCGTCGCCCTGGTGTCGGTGCCGGCGGCGCTGGCCCTCAGCCGTCTGCACCTGCCCGACCCCGCGCCCGAGGCGGACGAGGCGGGCCAGGCGTCGGCTCGTGCCCGGCGCAGGCTGCCCGGGGTCGTCTACCTGCTCGGCGCGGTCACCTTCGCCGCGTTCATGGTGGAGGGCGTCGTCGCCGACTGGAACGGCCTGTACCTGATCGGCACGCTGCACGCCTCCGAGGCGGTCGCCGCACTCGGCTACCCGGTGTTCGAGGCGGGCATGCTGCTCGCCCGGCTGGCCGGCGACCGGCTGCGCGGCCGCTATGGCGCGCGCGGGCTGATCATGTTCTCCGGCGGTGCCACCGCGCTCGCGTTCCTCGTGGTCATCGCCGCGCCGGTGACCGTGGCCGCCGTCGCCGGGCTGTTCTTCATCGGGCTGTCGGTGGCGACGATCTCCCCGATGGCGCTGTCGCTGGCGGGGACCGCGACGCGCGAGCCCGGGCCGGCGATCGCGCAGGCGAGCGCGATGGGCTACGCGGGCCTGCTGCTCGGGCCCGTGGTCATCGGTTTCCTGTCGGCCGCGGCCTCGCTGCGGGTCGCGATGGGCGTGGCGGTCGTGCTCGGCGTCGTCATCGCCGTGGCCGCCCGGCTGCTGCCCGCGTCCCGTACGGAGATCATCCCGCTGCCGGTCCGGTCGGGGGACGAGGAGGCCCCCCTCCGCGCGGCGGCCTGACGCCTGCCGGGGCCGGCGAGGAGAGCCCTCAGGATCCCCGCAGGAAGGCGATCGGGAGGACCCACCCGCCGGCTGGCCGAGAATGAGCTCTCGGCCCGTGCCACGTGAACACGCGGCACGGGCCGAGCGCGTCACTTGCGCTTCTCGATCTCCTCGGTGAGCTGCGGGACGACCTGGAACAGGTCGCCCACGACGCCGAAGTCGGCGATCTCGAACAGGGGCGCCTCGGCGTCCTTGTTGATCACGACGATGGTCTTGGAGGTCTGCATGCCGGCCCGGTGCTGGATGGCGCCGGAGATGCCGGCCGCGATGTAGAGCTGCGGGGACACGGTCTTGCCCGTCTGCCCGACCTGGAACTGGTGCGGATACCAGCCAGCGTCGGTCGCGGCCCGCGAGGCGCCCACGGCCGCGCCGAGCGTGTCGGCGAGCTTCTCGATGATCGAGAAGTTCTCGCCCGAGCCCACGCCCCGGCCGCCGGAGACCACGATCGCGGCCTCGGTCAGCTCCGGACGGGCGCCCTTCTCCTGGACGACCCGCTCGACGATCTTGGCCGCGCGGGCGGCGTCCGACAGCGCGACCTCCACCTTCTCCTCGGCGCCGGCCGCGGCGGCGGCGACGGGGGCGGTGCTGTTCGGGCGGACCGTGATGATCGGCGTGCCCTTGGTCACGCGGCTGTGGACGTTGACGCCGCCGCCGAAGATGGACTGCTCGGCGACGAAGCCCTCGCCGACGCCCACCGCGTCCGAGATCACACCGGAGTCGGTCTTGACCGCCAGACGGCCGGCGATCTCCTTGCCCTCGCCGGTCGCGGCGACGAAGACCGCGGCCGGGGACCGCTCGGCCACCAGGTGCGCCAGCACCTCGGCCTTGGGTGCCACCACGTAGTCGCCGATCTCATCGGCCGCCGCCACGTAGATCTTCTCGGCGCCGTACTCGGCGAGCCTGGCCTTCGCGGCGTCGGAGTAGCCGGGGCCGGCCCACACGGCGGCCGGCGTGCCCAGCGACCGGGCCAGGGTCAGCAGTTCGAGGGTGACCTTCTTGACGTCACCGTCGACGTGCTCGACGAGAACCAGAATCTCACTCATCCCAAGCCCCTCAGACGAACTTCTTCGACGCGAGGAACTCGGCGGCCTTGGCGCCGCCGTCGCCCTCGTCCTTGATCACGGTGCCCGCGGCACGCGGCGGGGCGGCGGCGAAGTCCACGACCTCGCTCCAGGCGTTCGCCAGGCCCACCTGGTCGGCCGCGATCTCCGCGTCGACGACACCGAGCGTCTCGACCGGCTTCTTCTTGGCGGCCATGATGCCCTTGAACGACGGGTAGCGCGGCTCGTTGATCTTCTCGACCACCGACACGACGGCGGGCAGCGACGCCTCGACCTTGTCGTAGCCGTAGTCGGTGATCCGCTCGACCCGGATGGCCGTGCCCTCGACCTCGACCTTGCCGGCGAGCGTGAGCTGCGGGGCGCCGAGCCGCTCGGCCAGCATCGCGGCGAGCATGCCCGTGCGGGCGTCGGTCGACTCCGAACCCAGGATCACCAGGTCGAAACCGATCTTCTTCAGGGCCTGGGAGACGGCGTAGGAGGTGCCGAGGGCGTCCGAGCCGTGCAGGGCGTCGTCGTGCAGGTGCACCGCCTTGTCGGCGCCCATCGCCAGGGCCTTGCGGATGGTCTCGGTCGCCTTGGCGGGGCCCATGCTGAGGACGGTGACCTCGCCTCCATGGGCCTCCTTGAGCCGCAGCGCCTCCTCGACCGCGTACTCGTCGAGCTCGTTCACGACGCCGTCGGCGGCGTCGCGGTCGAGCGTCTTGTCATCGGACCTCAGCTTGCGCTCGGTCGCCGTGTCGGGGACCTGCTTCACGCAGACGACGATGTTCATGGCCGGTGGCCGACCTCCCCTTTCCGTACGGCTGACGCCGCGGTTCTCGGTACGTGGCGCGGGGTACGCGCACGTGATGCAAGACTGCCAGGTGCTCGCGGGCGCGCCTGTGCAGGTGGCCCGGGTGTCGAACTGACCCTGGTCCCCCCAGGCGTATGTTACCCATCGGTAGCTTAGGTGCAAACCTCCAGGTTTTTACGGCCGCGTCCTTCGGTTGAGGAATTACCCAGAACCCGGTCACGCCCACTGCCACCCTACCGAACTATGTTCCGGAAGCGTCGCGGAGGTCCCCGTGGCCGGGACTCGGAACCATCGCCGTCGCCCACGGCGACCACTCCATGATCGTAAGCAGGCCGGGCCGCACGGCGCTCACCGTGCCCAGATGTCCGATACGTTGGCATTTTCACGGCCGATCTTGGGGGACTTCGCCGGTGCGTGGGACGTGGCTGATCGTGGCTCTTGTCATGAGCCTGTCCGGCTGTGGTGTCGTCACGGATATGGCCGCCCGCCGCGGCGACGCACCGAGCCCGGTCACGTCACCACGGCCGACCGTGAGCGCCGCGCCCACTCCATCCGCCGCCGAAACGGGGCCGACCATCCCCCAGGCGAGGCAGGCCATGCGGGAGTGGGTGGGCAAATACAACGCGACGCTGCGAAAGCGCAAGTGGTGGAATCAGAACGACCGGCTCGACGCGCTGTTCGTCGAGGCGGCGCTGCACGAGGGCGTGATCGAACGCAACCATGAGATCTTCGGGTCGAAGCCGGAGCACAAGCCGATCACGATGACCGGCACCCCGACGATCTACCTGCCCCGGCCGCAACGGCAGCGGCCGATCGGCGAATGGTTCATCGCGCAGGCGACCTACAAGGACACCGAGGGCCATGCCCGCCCGCACGTGCTCGCGTTCGTCCGCCCCCACGGGCAGCCGTTCAGGCTGGCCGTCGCGACTCCGATCCACTGGGGCCGGCGGATGCCGAAGCCGCGGCTCGACGCCGACGGCTACGTCACCGACATGGACGCCCTCGCGGCGAGCGCCGTGGCCCACGAGTACCAGAACTTCTGGAACAACGAGAAGAAGGAGGGCGCCTCCGGCTACCGCCTGGCCAAGGACAGCTACAGCCGCAAGGCGTTCCCCGCCGTGAACAAGGGGGCGTACGTCGCGTTCGACGGCCACGGCTCGATCTTCGGCTTCCGCACCGCGGACGGCGGCTCGTTCTTCCTGTTCGGCATGGTCAACAACCCCAAGCACGTCAACCAGGTGCTGAGCGAGGCGCTGCTGGTGCCCCAGGGCAGCAGGACCATCCAGGAACTCGGCGCCGACTGGTTCTCCTGAATCGCCTCCCCGGCGGGATTCAGCTCGCGAACACGAGCATGACGAGCAGGAGCAGGACGGTGCCGACGGCCATGAGGAGCGTCACCGTGCTGAACAGCGTGCTGAGCAGCGCCCACACCGCGACGGCCCCGACGCCGCCCGCGAGGTCCACCACGAGCCGCCGCCTCGACTTTCCCAGCAGCCCGAACCCCGCGTCCACGAGCAGGGCGATGCCGTAGAGCACCAGCAGGAGAAGCGACACCTCGGGCAGGTCGGCGCGCGCCGCGGCGGCGAACAGGCCGACGACCACCGCGGAGCCGATCACCCAGCGGCGGTGCAGCTTCTCCCGGTGCGCGGCGCGCGGGTCGTCTACCTCTCCCCGCCGCGTCCCGCGCGAGGGCCGGCTCCGCCGCCGATCGCCGGGCCGCCACTGCTGGGTGGGCGCCTCGGACAGCGCGGGCCGCGACGGCTCGATCCCGTCCAGCACCGGCGCGGCCTCCTTGAGGAGCCCGGCCAGCTCGGCCGTCGCCGGGCGGTCCGCCGGATCGGCGCTCAGGCACCGCTCCACGATCGGAACGAGCCAGGACGGCACGCCCGACAGGTCGGGCTCGCGGTGGACGACCCGGTAGGCGATCGCCGCGGCCGGCCCGGTCCCGTACGGCTGCCGCCCCGACGCGGCGAAGGCCAGCGTCGCCCCCCAGGCGAACACGTCGGCCTCCGGCCCGGCCTCCCGGCCTTCCAGCACCTCGGGAGCCAGGTAGCCGGGCGTGCCGACGACCGCGCCCGAGGCGGTGACCGAGGCCGACTCCAGCGCGCAGGCGATGCCGAAGTCGATCACGTACGGCTCGCGCTCGGAGACGATCACGTTGGCCGGCTTGAGGTCGCGGTGGACCACCGCGGCCGCGTGGACGGACTCCAGGGCCTCCGCCAGCCCCAGGGCGAGCCGCAGCAGGTCGGCCCCCGCGACCGGCCCGTCGTTGGCCACGACCGTGCTGAGCGGCCTGCCCTGGACGTACCGCGTGACGATGTAGGGCCGTTCCCCCGACAGGGAGGCGTCCAGCACCTCGGCGACGTGGGCCCCGCGAACCCGGCGCATGGTCTCCACCTCGCGGGCGAGGCGGGTGATGGCGAACCCGTCGGAGGCGACGTGGGGATGCAGGACCTTCACCGCCACCGTGCGCCCGTCGGGATCGAGCGCGAGGTGGACCTCACCGAACCCCCCCGAGCCGAGAGCGGAGACCAGACGGTAGGGACCAAGCTGTTCCGGCGTTCCCAAACTGTGTCTCCCGCTTCGCTCGGGGCCTCCCGGTTCGCCGAGGGACCGGGGCGTCAGGTCCAGAAGGTCAGGAAGCCCAGGCCGATCCTGTCCATGATGTCCCCGATCACGCCGCCGATCAGGTTGACGACCGTGTCCTGACCCTTCTGTTTGAGATCCGCGACGATGTGGTCCACCGCCACCGACGGCGGCCGCCAGGGGACCCACGAGGCGTCCGCGGACAGCGCCGTCATGATCGCGAACAGCGCGACCGTGCCGACCGCGATCGTCACGATCATTCCCGCTCCGGGGCTCCGGATCACCGTGCTCAGCGTCCGGGACACCGCCTTGCGGGGGGCCTTCCCACCGGGCAGGAGGAACAGCCCGGCCACGAAGGCGGCCGCGGCGTACGCCGCGGCCGGATCGGGCCTGACCCCGCCGAGGTAGTGGAACCCGCCCCACACGCACATCGCGAACATCACGGCGAGCGGCACCTGCACCACCGTCGCCAGCCCGGCCTTGATCAGCGCCCACGGCGTGCCGAGCAC
The DNA here is from genome assembly GCF_006334915.2 of Microbispora catharanthi. GTDB lineage: Bacteria > Actinomycetota > Actinomycetes > Streptosporangiales > Streptosporangiaceae > Microbispora > Microbispora catharanthi. The sequence continues at coordinate 118,318 of NZ_VDMA02000018.1, read as the reverse complement.
CGCGAGGAGCGGGTCGGCCCCACTGCTGCCCCGCGTGGCCCGGCGGTCGGCGAGGTCGCCGAGCAGGTACTGCCCCACCCGCAGGCACAGCGCCGCCACGACGGCGAACAGGCTCACCACGACCGGCAGCAGGCAGGCCAGCGCCACGAGCGTGGCCAGCAGCAGGGCCGCGAGCACCGGATGCGGGGCCCGGTAGGGGGCCCGCCTCGGCTCGGGCTCGTACGGCGCGGCGGGAGCAGGCGGCGGCGCGACCCGGGGCTCCGGGTAGCCCGCCACCCGCTGGTCGGTGTACGGCTGGTACGGCGGCGGGGGCGGGCCCGCCTGCCCGTAGGGCGGGGCCTGCGGATGCGCCGGAGGCGACGCGGACACGGGGCGGCGCTGCCTGGGCGCCCGGGGCTCGCGGCGGGGACGCTCCGGCTCCACGTAGTTCACCGGCGGCAGCAGGTCGGAGTAGCTGTCGTCGCCGGCCGGCAGCATGCTGGTCCGGCTCCCGTTGGCGCCGTTCACCGAGCCGCCCCCGTTCATCGGGCCGCCCGCGTTCCCCCTCGCCGGATCGTCGAGCACGCGCGTGCCGTCCAGGATCCGCGTCCCGCCGTCGCGCGGCGGCTCGTGAGCGGTCTCCTGGAACACGGTGACCGAGGGATCGAGCGAACGGGTGAGCCGGAGCAGCGACGCGGCCGTGGGACGCGACGTGGCCTCGGGCGCCAGGGCGACGCGGAGCCAGCCCCGCAGCCAGGCCGGCGCGAGGTCCACCTGCGCCTTGCCTTCGAGGATGTTGTAACAGACCGACTCGAACGTGCCCGAGCCGAACGGCGCCTTCCCGGTGGCCGCGAAGAAGACCGTGGCCGCCAGCGCGTGCACGTCGGCGGCCTGGGTGATCTCGGTGTCCCGGATGATCTCCGGGGCGAGGTAGCCGGGGGTGCCGACGAACATCCCCGTCTGGGTCAGCCGGGTGGCGTTGACCAGGTGGGCGATGCCGAAGTCGATCACGAGCGGCTCGCCGCCCACCAGCATCACGTTGGCCGGCTTGAGGTCGCGGTGGATGACGTCGGCCGCGTGGATGGCGACCAGGGCCTCGCACATGCCCACCGCGAGCCGGATCACGCCGTCGTCGGTAAGCGGCCCGTCCTCCAGCACCGTCTGCTCTAAGGTCCGCCCGGGGGCGTACCGCGTCACGATGTAGGGCGCGGCGCCGGTCAGGTCGGCGTCGACGACCTCGGCGACGCGCTTGCTGCGCACCCGCCGCATGGTCTCGACCTCGCGGGTGAGCCGGTCGCGCGCCTTGAGGTCGGTGGCGACGTGCGGGTGCAGGACCTTGACCGCGACCTCGCGCCCCTCCGCGTCCAGGCCGAGATGGACCACCCCCATGCCGCCCTCGCCGAGCTGCCTGAGCAGCCGGTAGGGCCCGATCCTCTCCGGAGCCTCAGTAGCCGACATGTCGTCCCCCGTCACCCGTTCCCCGCCTGGTTACGCAGGTCTTCCAGTCGTTCCAGTAATGACATAACGTCGATTGGGCCCCAGAAGTGCCCTGCTGTCTGTTTACCCAGGAGACTGGAGAGCGCGAGCGCCGCCGTCAGCACCGCGAAGGCGCCGATCCCCCAGGCGAGCCCCTTCGCCGCTCCCTCGCCGGGCACCAGCGAGGCCAGCGTCCGCCGCATCTGCCTGCCCGGGCCCACGACTCCGGGCCCCGCGCAGATCGTCCACAACGCCGTCGCGATCCCCCAGCTCAGCGCCGCGAGCCGGAGCGTGGACGTGCCGCCGAGGAGGACGGTGAGCAGCAGCGTCACCGGCAGCCCCAGGATCAGCGCGTACGGCACGAGCGCGATCGTGACGCCGATCGACTTCACGAGCTCCGCCGGACGGCTCAGCACCCGCAGCACGTCGGCCGCCGCGGCGCCCGCGGGACGCCGGGAGTTGAGGTGCGGCTGGGCCAGGTCTGCGGCCCGCAGCAGCACCGCGGCCGGCACGGCCACCAGGCACACCAGCAGCGGCGCCATGACCGCGAGCGACGTCATCACGACGAGCAGCAGCGCGCTCGCCACCCCGTACGCCTTGGAGCGCTGGAACAGCCCCCCGGACGGGAACGGCATGGGCGGCGCGGTCGGCGGCGGCACCCGCACCGTCGGCATGAACGGCGTGGGGTTCGGCTGGTGGATGTGCGGGGTCCGCTCGTAGATATCGGGCGCGTGCCCGAAGAGCGCGTGGTCGCGCGCCGCCACGTCTCCCTGCTCGTAGGACCCGTGCTCGTAGGACCCGTGCTGCGGGGATCCGTGCTGCGGGGACCCGGGGGACGCCGCGCGTGGTCCCGTGGGATCGCCGCTGACGGCCTGGCGCACCTCCTCGGAGGTCACCCGCCGGGTGGGGATGTCGCCCTCCGGGCGCAGCATCGGCGTGGGCCACTCGTCCGACCGGCCACGCGGCGGGGCGGACGGCCCACCGGTCGTGGGAGCCGGGCCCGACACGGGCGAGCCCGGGAACGCGGACGGACCGGACGGACCGGACGGACCGGACGGACCCGTCGGACCGGTCGGCGGGGTGCGGGGCGGAGCCATCCGGGTGGGGATGTCGCCCTCCGCCGGGCTTTCCACCGGGCCGTTCCCTGGGCCGTTCCCTGGGCCGTTCGGTGGGGCGGCCGGCCCGAGGCCCGCCCGGCGCAGGTCCTCTCCGGTCACCCGCACGGTCGGGAAGGGGTCGCCGCCCTGGCCCGCCGCGGGCGTCTCGCGCAGCAGTGAGACGAACTCCTCGGCCCGGCCGCCCGGCTGGGACGGCGTGACCGGCGGCGTCGCCACGGGCGCCACCGGTGGAGTGATCGGCGGCATCGGCGACCCGGTCGGCGGCGGGCCGGTGACCGGCCCGCCCGGCCGGCCGGAGCCGGGTGCCTGCTGACCGCCGGTGTCGTCGACGTTGGGCACCGTCGTGATCTCGTCGGGCACGCGGGGCCTGCCGCCCGGCGACTGGGGCATGAGCCGCGCGAACTGCCGTACGAGCTCGGCCGCGGTCGGCCGCCTGGCCGGGTCGCGGTTGAACGCGGCGCGCAGCATCGGCTGGATCGGCGGAGGGGCGGCCTCGACGTTGGCCCGGCCGGAGGTGATGTTGAAGAAGATCATCTCCAGCGTGCCCTTGCCGAACGGCGGCTGGCCGGTGGCGGCGTACAGCACGGTGCCGGCCCAGGCGTGCACGTCCACCTGCGGCCCGGCCTCGTGGCCCTCGATGATCTCGGGGGCGAGGTAGCCGGGCGTGCCGATGAACATGCCGGTCTGGGTGAGCCGGGTGGCGTCGACCGCCTGGGCGATGCCGAAGTCGATCAGCACCGGCTGGCCGTCCAGCATCAGCACGTTGCCCGGCTTCAGGTCGCGATGGATCACCCCGGCGGCGTGCACGGCGGTGAGGGCCTGGGCCACCCCGACGGCGACCTTGAGCAGGGCGTCGAGGGGCAGCGGGCCGTCGTTCTTGACGATCTCGTCGAGCGGCCGTCCCGGCACGTAGCGGGTGACGATGTACGGCCTGCGCCCCGTTACGTCGGCGTCGACGACCTCCGCGATGTTCGGCCCGCGCACCCGCCGCATGGTCTCGACCTCGCGCGACAGACGCCTGCGCGCGACGTCGTCGCCCGCGACCTCCGAGCGCAGGACCTTGACGGCCACCTGCCTGCCCTGCGGGTCGAGAGCGAGGTGAACCACGCCCATGCCGCCCTCACCGAGCCGCCTCAGCAGCCGGTACGGGCCCAGTCGGTCGTCCTGATTCATTGCCTAAGCACCATACCGACTAAAAGAACGCCCATGAGTGAACCATCGCGCCACATCTCCGCTCAGCACAACGGAGAAAAGGCGCCAACGGTTTCCAGGGAAGCGGTCAAATGGTGAGCGCGAGGACCTCCCCCCGCGTCGCCGCGACCAGCGCCTCGCCGGAAAGCGCCAGCTTGGAGCGGCGGACGCCGCTGCCGATCACGACGAACGGCCGCCGGGTCACGTTTTCGTCAACGAGCACCGGCCAGCCCTCGGGAAGACCGATCGGGGTGATGCCGCCGTACTCCATTGCGGTCAGTTCGACGGCCTCCGCCTGCGGTGCGAATGACGCCTTGCGCGCGTCCAGATGGCGGCGCACGATTCCGTTGACGTCGGCCCGCCCGGTGGCGAGCACCATGACGGCGGCGTACCGCGTCTCCCCGCCCCGTTTGGCGGCGACGATGACGCAGTTGGCGGAGTCCTCCATCGCCACGCCGTACCGCTCGCAGAACGCGGCGGTGTCGGAGAGCGTGGGATCGATCTCGGCGACCTCCACCTTGACGTCGAGACCGGCCACGGCCTTGGCGACGGGATCGGCGAGCAGGTCCGGCCGGTCGGACGCGGAAACCCATTCGAGCGGCATCTAGCCCTCCTTGACAGCGCGCTGGTGCAGTTGGGTGACCACATTACGGGCCGACTCCAGCGCCCCCGCCTGCCAGGCGATGAGGTGCGTGAGCCAGTCGCCCGCGAAGTACACACGGCCGGCCGGCCGCTGCAGGAGCGCGAAGGCGCCCTCGTAGGAGGGCCAGGCGACCCACGCGCCCTCGATGTGCGGCTGCCGCTGCCAGGCGATCGAGACGCTGGACAGCAGTTCCGACCGGTACTTCTCGCCGTGGATCTTCTTGCCCTGGGTGAGCGCCCGCCGCTGCCGCTCCGCGTGGGTGAGACGGGCGTACGCCTCGGCGTCCTCGTCGAGGTTGTAGTAGCCGACCACCAGCCCACGCGTGCCGTGGAAACCGTACGAGGGGTACCAGATGTGCGCGATGTCCAGGTCGGTCTCGGTGATGCCGCCGTAGATCCGTTCGTCGGTCTCCCACCAGCGGCGGCGGTACTCCAGCCCGATCTTCCCGCCCGACACCGGGGTGGGCGTCCGCAGCGCCGCGACGACCCGGGCGTCCAGGTTTCCGGGGATCCGCGCGAGCACGTGCGGCGGCAGGGCCGCGATGCAGAAGTCCGCCTTGGTGGCGCCGCCCGTGTGCTCGACTTCCACGCCGTCGGGCAGGTTGGTGATCTTCTTGACCTCGACCGAGGTGCGGATGCGGTCGCGGCCCACTGCGTCGGCGAGCTTGGCCGCGATCGCGTCCATGCCGCCGACCGGCTGGAACATCGGCATGGCCATCTCGTAGCCGAACGGAAACGTGATCGAGCGGCCGAGCCCGTAACCGAGCACCTCCGACAGGGGCGGCGGCGAGCCCAGCGGCACGCCCGCGCCCGTGCCCGGGTTCACGGAGAACCCTCTGCGCTCCGACCCGGTGTAGGTGTAGGTCCTGCCGATGTCGCCGAACTCCGACAGGAAATGGAGCAGGCGGTTCTTGTCCCCCGCCGTCAGCCGCCGGTTCAGCGCGCCCGCGTTCGTGGCCTTCGCCAGCAGTTCGCTGATGTAACCGTACGTGTCGGCACGGGCGGTACGCGCCCGGACCGGCGCCTTCATGCCCGAGTTGTAGACGTACGCGCTGGAGTTGTCGTTGACGAACAACTCGATCGGGACGCCCAGCTCCCGGCAGTAATCGAGGGTGACCATCCACTGGGCGATGCGGGCCGGCCCGGCGTTGAAATAGACGCCCTCCCCGAACCGCGCCTCCTGCGTCGCACCGGACAACTCGGGCAGCCGGTCGCCGCCGCGCAGCGTGAGGTTGCGCCCGCCGACCCGGTCGCGGGCCTCCAGGACGGTGCAGTCGTAGCCCGCCTTGCCCAGTTCGTACGCGGCGGCCAGGCCCGCGATCCCCGCCCCGAGGATCACCACGGAGCCGGCGCCCCTCCCGCTGAGGGCGAAGTCGGAACGGCTCGGCGGCGTGTAGTCCTTCTGCTGGTCGTCGGGTGCGAGCCCGAGCGCGCCCATCGCCGCGTACATCGCTCCGGCGCCTCCGGCCGCGCCGACGCCCACCAGGAAGGCGCGCCGCGTCAGCGCCCCCGTACGCTCCCGCGTCCCGCGGTCACTGCTAGCCACCCTGCCTGCCTTCGTCGTTGGGGGAACCGGCTTCGGCCGTGATCGGGGGTGAACCGGCGTCAGCCGTGCTGGGGGAAGAACGGCGTCAGCCGTACCGGCCGCTGCCGCAGGCCACCTGGCCGCCGATCATCGAGAAGATGCCGAACAGCCCCATGACCTCGTGGTAGTCGCTCGTGGTGAACTCGGTGTGCCGCGGCCCGGCGAGCCGCACGCCGGGCACGATCGAGCAGGCCGCCGCGATGGCGGTGGAGTTCCACTCGACGCCCAGCGTGTACGGCGGCTCGACCACGTAAGGCCGGAAGTCCGCCAGCCTGCCCAGGGCGCGGGCCGTGCCCTCGCGGATGCGCCGCCAGGCGACGGCCGGGGGCAGCAGCTCGGCGGAGAACTTGTCGATGCCCTTCTTCACGGCGACCGTCTCGACCTCGCCGAGCAGCTCCCTGGCCTCCTCGCACACCGCCTCGTCGCCGGCGACGAGCGCGACCGGCACGCCCATCGAGCCGGCGAAGCCCGCCACCAGCCGGGTCTCGCCGCAGATCTCGCCGTTCAGGTAGACGTTCTGGATCTCCTTGCCCATCCAGGTGTGGTTGAGCACCCCGTGCGGCACGCCGGCCCGGGCGTGGTAGCCGGCGAAGCAGGCGGCGGCCATGTCGGGGATGAGGCCCTGCCCCATGCGGTGCGGTTTGCCCGGGCCCCTGATCAGCGTGGCCCGCTCGTCCAGCAGGTCGATCCTGAGGTTCTTGGTGGAGCCGTGTGCGTCGTTGACCAGCACGGACGCGGCGCCCGCGTCGAAGGCACCCTGGATCACCGCGTTGGCGTCCCCGGTCATCAGCTCGCAGCCGCGCTCGTACCCCCGGCCTCCGAGGTGCATCTCCTCGGGATCGGTCAGCCCGGTGACCCCCTCCATGTCCACCGACAGGTAGATCTTCATCGTTCCCCCCATGTCTCCACCCGGAGCGCCTCGTCCTCGGTCATCAGCCCGATGTTTTCACTGACGAAGGCGGCGACCTGCTCGCGCCACGGTTCGGGGACCTCGTCGACGGCCGGCCGGTAGCAGTGGTCCAGCCAGCGCGTGGACTCCTCGGTCGCCTGGAGGTGCTCCGCCGCCTTCGCGAACGGCGTCTGCGCGATGTTCGGCACGCGGGCGCACCCGTACTCGAGCATCTCCTGCCCGCCGTACGGCGGCGGTTTCTGCCAGGAGCGGGCAGGAGTGCTCTCGGCGGTCAGGGTGGTGCGCATCGGACGGCGCTCGACCGCGGCCTGGATCAGCTCCTTGTACAGGCACTTGCCGCACAGCCCGCAGGGGCCGTCACCGGAGCCGCGCAGGCACCAGCGGACGTGCTCACGCAGATCCGACTCCAGGGCGACACGCATCGTCACGGCCTCGCTCACGCCGCCGACGGGAAGCACCATCGGCAGCCCGGCCGCCGTGAACAGCCGCCCCCACTTCCCCTCCTGCGCCCACATGGGGTTGTCCGGGGTGTAGCGGAGGACGTAGCGGTCGCCACCGAGCCAGCGCGACCCGAGCTCGTAGCCCAGCGCGACGCCCCCGAGGTCGAGGTCGTCGGCGAGGAGCAGCGCTCCCACCGTGACGGCGTGGTGCTCGGGAAAGCCGGGCCGGGGACGGCTCAGCAGGAACTCCAGATCCGACTGCGCGATGTGGAGTTCCCGGCCGGTCCGCCGGGCGAGCCGGGCCAGCACGTCCGAGCGGTAGTGCGTCCACCGGTTGGGCACCCGGGGGTGGCTCACCCGCTGGAAGTGCACGAACGGCGCGTCGGGGAACATCGCGGCCACCGCCATCGAGTCCGCGCCCCCGCTGTAGGAGATGGCCAGACGGGTGCCGCTCCTGGCGTCCGCCCCGACCGGCCCGGCGTCCACTCCCCACCCCGTGCGCAGCGCCTCGGCGAGCCCGGCGGAGATCGGCCGGTCGAAGGTCACCCGCCGCCTGGTCCACGGCGCGACGACGGTCCACGCGGCGACCGCGAGCAGGTCGGGATGCGGGGACGCGCCGGCGTCCCCGATCCGGACGTGGCAGGAGTTGGTCCGCAGCTCGACGGCCTGGCCGTCGGCGCAGGCCCCCGCGGTCTCGTCCTCCGCGTCGAGCAGGAAGACCAGCCGCCAGACATCCGCGTCACTCGTCCACTGCACCCGCACGACCGGTTACCCCGCCCGCCCGGAAGCGCCGACCCGCGCCGACAGGTCGTCGATCGCCTGCCAGATGCGCATCTCGCTCTGCAGCAGCGTGTCCACCGCCTGAGCGGTCTCCGTCGCCAGCCGGTGCGCCTCGGCCGCCTTGGGGTCCGCCGTCGCCCTGGGCGCCGCGGGCGGCTTCACAGGGGCACGCCGCAGCCGGTCGACCTCGTCCCGCAGCGCCACGACCTCCCGGCGGAGCATCTGCACCTCCCAGAGGGCGTCCTTCAGGTCCTGCCGGTGGTCGGACTTGGTGACATACCGAGAGTCGAGCCGGGACAGCAGCGCCCGGCGCAGCCGTGACAGGCCCAGCACTCGCAACCGCATCATGAGCCGCCACGATAGCGGCATTGTGCATCCTTTCCTGACACAAAGTGCAGAGTTGCTCAGAGCCTGCCGAGAGACAGCCATCCGGCCGTCTCGCCGTGCAGGGACACCGCACAGGGACACCGGTCAGGGGCGTCGGACGCGACCTCGCCACGCAATACAGTCTGCGGTTGTGCTTTACGGCAGATCGGTGGAAACGGCCGCGATCGACGACCTGATCGATCGGGCCAGGAAAGGCTCCGGGGGCGCGCTGGTGCTGCGCGGCGAGGCCGGTGTCGGCAAGACGGCGCTGCTCGACCTGGCGGCCTCCCGCGGCGGGACCATGCGAGTGCTGCGGACCACGGGGGTCGAGGCGGAGGCCGATCTGGCGTTCGCCGCCCTGCACCAGTTGCTGCTGCCGGTGACCGGGCTGCTCGACGTGCTGCCGGAACCGCAGGCCGAGGCCGTACGCGGCGCGCTCGGGCTGGCTCCTGCCGGTTCGAGGGACCGGTTCCTGCTGGCGGCCGGGGTGCTGTCGCTGCTGGCCGAGGCCGCCGCGCCGGACGGGCTGATCTGCGTGGTCGACGACTTCCAATGGGTGGACCGGCCGTCGGCCGACGCCCTGCTGTTCGCCGCGAGGCGGCTCGGCACCGAGCCGATCGCGATGCCGCTGGCCGTACGGGGCGACACGCCGGTGAAGGGCCTGCCCGCGCTGGAGATCGCCGGGCTGGCCGAACCGGCGGCCGCCGAACTGCTCGACGCCGGCTTTCCGCTCGCGGCGCCGGTCAGGCGAGACCTCGTGGCGCTGACCGGGGGAAACCCGCTGGCGCTGCGCGAGACGGCCCGCCTGCTCACCCCCGCCCAGCGGGCCGGCCGGGAACCGCTGCCCGACCCCCTGCCCGGCGGGAACCGGCTCTTCGGCGACCGGGTGGCCGCGCTGTCCGCAGGGGCGCGGCTGGCGGCCCTGCTGGCGGCGGTCGAGAGCGATCTCGACCTGGTGCTGCGGGCCGCCGACCGGCTGGGGGCGGGAGAAGCGGCGCTGCCCGAGATCGAGTCCGCCGGTCTCGCGAGCGTGTCCGGGACGCACGTGCGGTTCCGCCATCCGCTGATCCGGTCGGCGGTGTACGAGGCGGCCTCCCCCGCCGCACGCCGCGAGGCGCACGCGGCGCTGGCCGAGGTGTCGGACGGGGACCGTCGGGCCCGGCATCTGGCCGGGGCCGCGCTCGGCCAGGACGAATCGGTCGCCGCCGCGCTCACGCGGGCCGCGGAACGGGCCCGGGACCGGGGCGGGTACGGCGCCGCCGCCACCGCCCTGACCAGGGCCGCCGAACTCACCCCGGAACCGCTCGTGCGCGCCCGGCGGCTCAAGGACGCCGCCGTGGCCTCGTGGCTCGGAGGCCGTCCCGGCCAGGCGGAGTCCCTGCTGGCCGAGGCTCGCGAGTTCGCCGGGGCGGACACCGCGTTGACCATGGAGATCGCCCAGCTACGCGGGCGGTTCGAGCTGAACTCCGGCAACGCCGCCGAGGCCGTGCGGATCCTCGCGGCCGGCGACACTCTGGACATGCTGGCCGACGCCTCGGAGGCGGCGTCGTACGTCGGCAACACGGCGGCCATCGTGGAGATCGGACGGCGGGCGGCCGCCTTCCCCGAGGGGTTCCTGCGCGACGTGGTCGTGGGTGTCGGCGCGACGCTCGCCGGCGACGGCGGGCACGACCTGCTCAAACGGGCGCTCGGCCGTACGGGTGAGCTGCGCGAGGCGGCCGAGTTCCTGTGGGCGACGGCTGCGGCCAGCCATCTGGGCGAGGTGGACCTGTCCTCCGAGCTGGCCGAGCGGGCCGGCCGGGTGGCCAGAGTCTCCGGGATGACCGGCCAGCTGCCCGTGGTGCTGGAGTTCGTCGCCACCGCGGAACGGCTCGCGGGACGCCTCGCGGAGAGCCGGGCCGTCTCGGAGGAGGGCCTGGAGCTGGCTCGCGAGGCCGGATACGCCAACACCGTGGCCGCGCACCTGGCCAACCTCGCGGCCGTGGCGGCCCTGCGGGGCGAGGAGGAGCCCTGCGCCCGGTACGCCCGGGAGGCGCTGGCCATCGCCGTCCCGCACCGGGTGGGCCTGCGCGCCGGACTCGCGGCGTACGCCCTCGCCATGCTCGACCTGTGCCTGGGCCGGTTCGCCGCCGCGCACGACCGGTTCACGGCGATCGTCGCCGCGGGTCCTGGAGCCGGTCATCCGACGGTGGTCTGGCGGAGCACGCCGGACCGGATCGAGGCCGCCGTGGGCGCCGGCGACCCGGACGCCGCCCGGAAGGCGCTGGAGGCGTACGAACGCTGGTCGGCCCACGCGGGGACGGCCGAGTCCCGGGCGCTGCTCGCCCGGTGCCGCGGCCTGGTCCTGCCGGACGACCAGGCGGTCGAGGCGCTCGGCGAGGCGTCACGACTGCACGACAACCCGTTCGAGGCGGCCAGGACGGGGCTGCTGCTGGGCGAGCGGCTGCGCCGCACCCACCGGCCGGGAGAGGCCAGGGCACACCTGCGCGCGGCGTTCGAGACGTTCCAGCGCGCGGGAGCCGCGCCGTGGGCGCGGCGCGCGTACGGCGAGCTGCGGGCGGCGGGCGAGAGCGTCCCGGTAGAGACGAGCACGGCCGCGAAGGACGTCGAGAAGTACACGGCCGCGGTTCCCGAGGCGATCCCCGGCGTGCGGGGGACGGTGCTGGACACGCTCACCCCGCAGGAGCTGCGCATCGCCACCCTGGTGGCGGGCGGCGCGACCAGCAAGGAGATCGCCGCCCGGCTGTTCCTCAGCCCGCGCACGGTCGAATACCACCTGTACAAGATCTATCCGAAGCTCGGCATCACCTCACGTACGGAACTGGCGCGGCTAGTAGTTCTACGGAAGGCGCCGGCGGCCCCGGACGACATGCTTTAGCCCATGCCAAACATCTGGAGTGAAGAGTTCGGGGCCGCGGCCGACGCGCCGATCGTGCTGGTGATGGGTTCGATGTCGCAGGGGATCCTGTGGCCGGACGAGTTCGTGGGCCGGCTCGCCGCCGGCGGCCGGCGCGTGATCCGCTACGACCACCGCGACACCGGGATGTCCGACGTCATCGACTTCTCGAAGGATCCGTACACATGGGACGACATCAAGGACGACGTGCTGCGGGTGATGGACGCGCACGGGCTGGACAGCGCTCATCTGGTCGGCCATTCGGCGGGCGGGCTGCTCGGGCAGCTGATCGCGGTGGAGCGGCCGGAGCGCGTGCGGACGCTCACCGTCATCGCCTCATCGCCGCTCGGCGGCGGTGAGGGCGCGGTGCTCATGCGGGCGCTGATGGGCGAGCCGCAGCCCCAGGGCAGCCTGCCCGAGCCCACGCCGGAGTTCGTCGCGTTCTACCGCGAGCTGATCGCGGCGCCGCCGCCGCGCGACCGGCGGGAGCGGATCGAGCGCATGATCGCGGAGGACCGCGTGCTGCACGGCACCGGGCTGCCGTTCGACGAGGACGCCTCGCGCAGGCTGCAGGAACGCCTGTACGACCGGGCGCGGGACCTCGACGCGGCGGCCAACCACCGTCTGGCGGCGGCGGCGAAGCCAGACTTCGAGCCGGTGGGCGTCCTGCACCGGGTCAAGGCGCCCACCCTGGTCGTCGAGGGCACGCACGAGCCCGCCAAGCCGGGCCACGGCGCCGTCATCGCCGAGCGGATCCCCGGTGCCCGGCTGACGACGGTCACCGGCCTGGGCCACACTCTGCCGCCCGAGGTGCACGCCGAACTGGCCGACGCCATCCTCGCCCACACGTCGGCCGGGTGACCCCGTTCCGGTCGGCCGGGTGTCGGTCGCCGGTGAACTCAGCTGCCGGTGAATTTGGGGCGGCGCTTCTCGGCGAAGGCCGTCATGCCCTCCCGGGCGTCCTGGGTGGCGAACAGGCCGGAGAACTGGAGCCGCTCGATCTCCAAGCCGGTGTCGAGGTCGGCCTCGAGGCCGTGGTCGATCGCGAGCTTGGCCGCCCGGACCGCGGTGACCGGTCCCTCGGCGAAGGTCGCGGCGAGTTCGAGCGCCGCGGTGTAGACCTCGCCGTCGGGCACCACCCGGTCGACCAGGCCGATGGCGAGCGCCTCGGCGGCGTCCACGTGCCGCCCGGTGAAGATCAGGTCCTTGGCTCGGGCGGGCCCGATGAGCCGGGGCAGGCGCTGGGTCCCGCCCGCCCCGGGGATGATCCCGAGGGTGATCTCCGGCTGGCCGAGCTTCGCGCTCTGCCCGGCGACCCGGAAGTCGGCGCACAGCGCGAGCTCGCAGCCGCCGCCCAGGGCGTACCCGGTGATCGCCGCGATCACCGGCTTGCCGATCCGCGCGACGGCGGTGAAGCAGTCCTGCAGAGTGCGCGAGTGCACGGCCATGTCGGCGTAGGACATGACCGCCATCTCCTTGACGTCGGCGCCGGCCGCGAAGACGCGTTCGCCGCCGTAGACGATGACCGCGTGCGTGTTCGGATCGGCGTCCACGAGTCGCGCTGCCTCCGCGATCTCCTCCTGGACCTGCCGGTTCAGCGCGTTCATCTTCGGCCGGTCGAGCCGGATCGTGGCGATGTGCTCGGAGATCTCCACCCTGACGAATTCACCCATGGCCCCCACGATAAAGGGGCGATCAGCGGCCGAGCGGGAGGGGCCGCCGGGGAGTGGCCGGCGTCGCGGCCGTGACATTCCGGTAGACCTGCTCGTATCCCTCGACCATCACGGGCACGTCGAAGTGCCGGACCACGCGGTCGCGCGCCGCGTGCGGGTCGAGGGCGGAGACCGCCTCGATCGCGGCGGGAAGCTCGTCGGGCGTGTCACGGACGTAGCCGGTCACCCCGTCCGCCACGACCTCGGGCACCGCGCCCCGCCGCAGCGCCACCACGGGCGTGCCGCAGGCCATCGCCTCGATCATCACCATGCCGAAGGGCTCGTCCCACAACAGCGGGAGCACCAGGCACCGGGCCTGGGAGAACAGTTCGTTCTTGAGCGGGCCGTCCGCCTCCCCCAGGTATTCGACGTCGGGCCCGAGCAGCGGCTCCACCCGCTCGCGGAAGTAGGCCTGCTCCGCCCGCTCGGCTCGCCTGCCGACCAGCAGGATGCGGCGCCCCGCCGCCCGCGCCGCCTCGATCGCGAGGTGGGCGCCCTTGTCCGGGCTGAGCCGTCCCAGCCACAGCACCCAGTCGTCCTTGTGCTCCCGGAACGGCCACGCCGCGACGTCCACCGCGTTGTGCACCCGCCCCACCCAGTTCAGGTCGGGCGCGTGGGCGCGCTGGGCCGAGGAGATGGCCACCAGGGACACGTCCGCGCCGAGGCTCCGGTAGTAGTTCCCGAGCTCCCCGCTCACGTCGTTGTGACAGGTGACGACCGTCGGCACGAGCCGCCCCGCGGCCGTGAGCGGCCCGGCCAGCGAGTGGTCGTGGACGATGTCCACGTCCAGGCCCCGCAGGAGGCGGGCCGCCTCGGCCGCGTGCACCACCTCGGGGAACGGCTCGCCGATCCGCGCCGAGGGCGGCTCGTCGTAGGTCCGCAGATCCACGTCGCGGCCGGCCCCGATGACGGTGACCCGGTGCCCGCGCGCCCGCAGGCCGCCGACCAAACCGGCGATCACCGCCTCGATGCCGCCGTACGTGCGGGGCGGCACGTCGTACCACGGCGGGGCGACCATCCCGATGTGCAGGGCCTGTGCCATGGTGCAGGTCTACCCCTCTCACCTGCGACGGAAGCAGGCGAGAGGGGTGACCGGGCCGGACCCCTTCAGCGCAGGGTGCCGTTGGTCATGCCGACCGGCTCCTCCGGCACGGCGATGAGGCCGAGCTCCGCCGCGGACGCCATCAGCGGGTGGAACGGGACCACGCGCACGCTGTAGCCGAACGCGCCGGTGCGGTCCAGCGGCACGACGCCGGTGTAGTGCGCCCGGCCGTCGTCGCCCACCGAGTCGACCTTCAGCGTGACGTAGCCGGGTGACAGCAGCTCGTCATGTGCGCCCACGCGGCCGTAGGCGGCCTGGACCTGAACGTCCTCGGGCGACAGCTCGCCCAGGGCGATCGTGGCCCGCAGCTCCAGCCGGGCCCCCAGCTCGGGGGTGTCCCCCACGCCGGTCGCCTCGACGTGCTCGACCCGCACGCCCGGCCACGCCTTGGCCACGCGCAGCTTCCAGGCCGCGAACAGCCGGGCGTTGCCGTAGCCGTCGGCCGCGAGCGACCGGGCGGAGGCCGCCGCCGGGGTGTACAGGTCGGTGACGTAGTCATGCAGCATGCGCCCGGCGAGCACCTTCGGCCCGAGCGAGCTCAGCGTGTGCTTGACCATCTCCAGCCAGCGCCGCGGCAGGCCGTCGGCGGCCCGGTCGTAGAAGCGGTCGGCGACCTCACGCTCGATCAGGTCGTACAGCGCCGTGGCCTCCAGCTCGTCGCGGCGCTCGGGGTCGTCCACGCCGTCGGCACTGGGGATCGCCCAGCCGTTGTTGCCGTCGTACCACTCGTCCCACCATCCGTCGCGGATGGACAGGTTGAGGCCGCCGTTGAGCGCCGCCTTCATGCCGGACGTGCCGCACGCCTCCAGCGGGCGCAGCGGGTTGTTCATCCACACGTCGGAGCCCGTCACCATGAGCTGGCCGAGCGCCATGTCGTAGTCGGGCAGGAAGACGATGCGGTGCCGCACGTCCTCGGAGTCGGCGAAGCGGACGATCTGCTGGATGAGCTTCTTGCCGCCCTCGTCGGCCGGGTGCGCCTTGCCGGCGATGACGATCTGCACCGGCTTGTCCGGGTCGAGCAGCAGCCTGCGGAGCCGGTCGGGCTGGCACAGCATGAGAGTCAGCCGCTTGTAGGAGGGCACCCGGCGGGCGAAGCCGATCGTCAGCACGTCCGGGTCGAGCGCCTCGTCCACCCAGCCCAGCTCGGCCTCGCTGGCGCCGCGCTGCCGCCACGACTTGCGCAGCCGCCGACGCGCCTCCTCGACCAGGCGGGCGCGCAGGTTGGCGCGGATGCCCCAGATGTCGGCCTCGGAGAGCCTGTGCGCGCCCTCCCAGCCCTGCGCCTCGTCGATCAGCGAGGGCAGCTCCTTGCCGGCGAGCTCCATCATCTCCCGGCCGACCCACGTCGGGGCGTGGACGCCGTTGGTGATCGAGCCGATCGGCACCTCGTCCACGTCGAAGCCCGGCCACAGGCCCTGGAACATCTCCCGGCTGACGTGGCCGTGCAGCTCGGACACGCCGTTGACCCGCTGGGCCAGCCGCATGCCCATGACGGCCATGTTGAAGACCGACTTGTCGGCCTCGGGGCCGTCCGGCTCGGCGCCGAGTTCGAGGATGCGGTCCACCGACACCGTCGGCCAGGCGTTGGACCCGCCGAACTGCCGGGCGATCATCTCGGCCGGGAACCGGTCGATGCCCGCGGGGACGGGCGTGTGGGTGGTGAACACGGTCCCGGCGCGTACGGCCTCCAGGGCCTCCTCGAACGACAGCCGGGCCTCGGTGAGCTCGCGGATGCGCTCCAGGCCGAGGAAGCCGGCGTGGCCCTCGTTGGTGTGGAACACCTCGGGCTCGGGGTGGCCGGTGATCCGGCAGTAGGCCCGGATGGCCCGCACGCCGCCGATGCCGAGCAGCAGTTCCTGCATCAGGCGGTGGTCGCCGCCTCCGCCGTACAGGCGGTCGGTCACGTCCCTGGCGACCGTGTCGTTCTCGGCGACGTCGGAGTCGAGCAGGAGCAGCGGCACCCGGCCGACCTGGGCCACCCAGATCTGGGCGTGCAGGACGCGCCCCTCCGGCAGGCCGATCTTGATGCGGGCCGGCGCGCCGTCCTCCTCCTTGAGCAGGGTGAGCGGCAGGCCGCCGGGGTCGAGGGAGGGGTAGTGCTCGAGCTGCCAGCCCTCGGCGGACAGCGACTGGGTGAAGTAGCCGTGCCGGTAGAGCAGGCCGACGCCGAGGATCGGCACGCCGAGGTCGCTGGCGGCCTTCAGGTGGTCGCCGGCCAGGATGCCGAGACCGCCGGAATACTGCGGCAGGGCGGCGGAGATGCCGTATTCGGGCGAGAAGTAGCCGATCGCCTTCGGCGCGCTCTCCAGCGACTGGTACCACCTGGGGGCGGTCATGTACTCGCGCAGATCGTCGGCGGCGTCGGCCAGGCGGCGCAGGAAGCGCCGGTCCTGGGCGAGCTCGCGCAGCCTGTCGGCCTCGACCGCGCCGAGCAGCGCGACGGGGTCGTGATCGACGCGCTCCCAGACCTCGGGATCCACCTCGGCGAACAGGTCCATGGTCTCGGGGTGCCACGACCATCGAAGGTTTTGGACCAACTCGCCCAGAGGTGCGAGCTGTGAGGGAAGAACGGTTCGGACAGTGAACCTGCGGATAGCTCTCACGGGGCCAGACCCTAGTTACTCAGCGCCACGACGCGCGACCGAATCAAACTTGTCGTACTGCGATGCCAGTTCTCGAACGCTCTCACCACCATCAAACCGGTTCAAACCTCACCAAAGTACCCTTGACCTGGTGATGTCCGCGCCGGACGACGACGGCCGGCACGCAATGATCGATCTCCCGGGGACGCCGTCCCAAACACGGCGAGCGGTCTTTCGTTCGGCAGGGGTAAGAGTGGACTATTAGGGCAACCCCTGTGTATGGACGAGGAAGGACCGCGGCCAGCGGCTCCTGCTTCCCGTGCTGCCCGCCCGACCACAGCTGTTCCTGCCCCGCAAGCCCCGGCGGCACCCGGTGTGCCGCCCCCGAGTACGAAGTGACGATGATCGGACGCATTCCCATCCAGGACATCCAGCCCGTCGTCGACTGCGGCCAGTGGCCCGCCAAGGCCGCCGCGGGAGAGACCTTCGAGATCAGCGCGACGGTGTTCCGCGAAGGACACGACGCGGTCGCCGCCGGCGTGGTGCTGATCGACCCGAGCGGCACGCCGGGCCGGATGCTGCCCATGCGCGAGGTCGCGCCCGGCACCGACCGGTGGAGCGTGGAGGTGACCCTGCCCGCCGAGGGCCTGTGGCAGTTCCGGGTGGAGGCCTGGAGTGATCCGATCGCCACGTGGACGCACGACGCGGGCATCAAGATCCCGCGCGACCTGGACGCCGACCTCATGTGCGAGGAGGGCGCCCGGCTGTTCGAGCGGGCGGCCAAGGGCGTGCGGGCGGCGGACTGCGCGGCGACGGAGGCGGGCGGCACCTGCGGGCACCGGGCCGCGTTGCTGGCCCTCGCGGCCCGCCTGCGGGACGAGGCGGTGGACCCCAGGGCGCGCTTCGCGGTGACCCAGCTGCCCGAGACGGCCGCGCTGATCGCCGCGCACCCGCTGCGCGACCTGCTCACCCGGTCGGGCCGCAACCGCGTACGGGTGGACCGGCGGCGGGCGCTGTTCGGCTCCTGGTACGAGTTCTTCCCCCGCTCCGAGGGCGCCGTGGTGGGGCAGGAGGGCGTCGCGCCAAAGTCGGGGACGTTCAGGACGGCGGCCAAGCGGCTCCCGGCGGTCGCCCAGATGGGCTTCGACGTGGTCTACCTGCCGCCGATCCACCCGATCGGGTCGCAGTTCCGCAAGGGCCGCAACAACACCCTGACCCCCGACCAGTACGACCCCGGGTCGCCCTGGGCCATCGGCGCGCAGGAGGGCGGGCACGACGCGATCCACCCGGATCTGGGCACGATCGAGGACTTCGACGAGTTCGTCGCCAAGGCACGCGAGCTGGGCATGGAGGTCGCCCTCGACCTCGCGCTCCAGTGCTCCCCCGACCACCCCTGGGTCAAGGAGCACCCGGAGTGGTTCAACATCCGGGCCGACGGCTCGATCGCATACGCCGAGAACCCGCCGAAGAAATACCAGGACATCTACCCCCTGAACTTCGACAAGGACCCCGAGGGGATCTACGCGGAGATCAAGCGGGTGGTCCGGCACTGGATGGACCACGGCGTGCGGATCTTCCGGGTGGACAACCCGCACACCAAGCCGGTCCGGTTCTGGGAGCGGCTGCTGTCCGACATCAACGCGACCGACCCCGACGTGCTGTTCCTCGCCGAGGCGTTCACCCGCCCGCCCATGCTGCGCACGCTCGCCAAGATCGGGTTCCACCAGTCGTACACGTACTTCACCTGGCGCAACTCGAAGCCCGAGGTGGAGGAGTACCTGCGGGAGCTGTCCCACGAGACCTCGCACTACCTGCGGCCGAACCTGTTCGTCAACACGCCCGACATCCTGCACGAGTACCTCCAGCACGGGGGCATGCCGGCGTTCAAGATCCGCGCGGTCCTGGCGGCGCTGATGGCGCCCACCTGGGGGGTCTACTCCGGGTATGAACTGGCCGAGAACGTACCGGTCCGTCCGGGCAGCGAGGAGTACCTCGACAGCGAGAAGTACCAGTATCGGCCGCGTGACTGGGCGGAGGCGGAGCGTGAGGGCCGCAGCCTTGCCCCGTTCATTACCCAGCTCAATTTGTTGAGAAGAGCACACCCGGCGCTCCAGGAATTGCGTAACCTACGGTTTCACAACGTCGACCAGCCGAACGTGATCTGCTTCTCCAAGCGGCTGCCCGGCGCCTATGACACGGCCTCACGACGGCACGGACTAGGCGATGTCGTGCTGGCCGTCGTCAATCTGGATCCACACAACACACACGAGGCGACGGTCCGGCTGGACATGCCCGCCCTCGGTCTCGACTGGCATGCCGAGTTCGTCGTGGACGACCAACTGTCGGGCGAGTCGTACCGCTGGGGGCAGGCGAACTACGTGCGCCTCGATCCGCACGTCCATCCCGCACACATTCTCACGCTCCGCCACGGGTCAGCGCACCGCCCGTGAGCGCAGCTCGGCACATCCGGGGAGTCAAAAGGTGAGCTCGACGACACCTCAGCCCAGCCACATCCAGCCCAGCCACACCCAGCCCGTCCCGAACACCTTCACCGAGGAGGAACCACGGGATCGGCGCTGGTACAAGCGGGCTGTCTTCTACGAGGTGCTTATCCGGGGCTTCGCCGACTCGAACGGCGACGGCACCGGCGACATCCGCGGCCTCATCGAGAAGCTGGACTACCTCCAGTGGCTCGGCATCGACTGCCTCTGGCTGCTCCCGCTGTACGAGTCCCCCCTCAAGGACGGCGGGTACGACATCTCGGACTACATGAAGATCCTTCCGGACTTCGGTGATCTGGGGGACTTCATCAGGCTCGTGGACGAGGCGCACAAGCGGGGCATCCGGGTCATCGCCGACCTGGTCATGAACCACACCAGCGACCAGCACCCGTGGTTCCAGGCGTCCCGCCACGACCCCGAGGGCCCGTACGGCGACTTCTACGTCTGGAGCGACACGGACGAGAGGTACAAGGACGCCCGGATCATCTTCATCGACACCGAGGCGTCCAACTGGACCTTCGACCCCGTCCGGGGGCAGTACTACTGGCACCGGTTCTTCCACCACCAGCCGGACCTCAACTTCGAGAATCCGGCGGTGCAGGACGCGATGATGGAGGTCATCCGCTTCTGGCTCGACCTCGGCATCGACGGGTTCCGGCTCGACGCGATCCCCTACCTGTTCGAGCAGGAGGACACCAACTGCGAGAACCTCCCGGCGACCCACGCGTACCTGAAGCGGGTGCGGGCCGAGGTGGACCGGATCTACCCGGACCGGGTGCTGCTGGCCGAGGCCAACCAGTGGCCGGCCGACGTGGTGGAGTACTTCGGCGACCCGGTCACCGGCGGCGACGAGTGCCACATGGCCTTCCACTTCCCGCTGATGCCGCGCATCTTCATGGCCGTGCGGCGGGAGTCGCGCTACCCGATCTCGGAGATCATGGCCCAGACGCCCAAGATCCCCGAGAACTGCCAGTGGGGCATCTTCCTGCGCAACCACGACGAGCTCACGCTCGAGATGGTGACCGACGAAGAGCGCGACTACATGTACTCCGAGTACGCCAAGGACCCCCGCATGCGGGCCAACGTCGGCATCCGCCGCCGGCTGGCGACGCTGCTCGACAACGACCGCAACCAGATCGAGCTGTTCACCGCGCTGCTGCTCAGCCTGCCCGGCTCGCCCGTGATGTACTACGGCGACGAGATCGGCATGGGCGACAACATCTGGCTCGGCGACCGGGACGGCGTCCGCACGCCGATGCAGTGGACGCCCGACCGCAACGCGGGCTTCTCGAACTGTGACCCGGGCCGGCTCTACCTACCGGTGATCATGGACCCGATCTACGGGTACCAGGCGATCAACGTCGAGGCGCAGCAGAAGAGCGCCAGCTCGCTGCTCCACTTCACCAAGCGGATGATCGAGATCCGCAAGCGTCACCCCGTGTTCGGCCTCGGTGAGTTCACCGAGCTGAACTCGTCCAACCCGAGCGTGCTCGCGTTCGTGCGCGAGCTGGGCGACGACCGGGTCCTGTGCGTCAACAACCTGTCGCGCTTCCCCCAGCCGGTCGAGCTCGACCTGCGCAGGTTCGAGGGATCCACGCCGGTCGAGTGCATGGGCGGAGTTCCTTTTCCGCCGATCGGCGAGCTTCCGTATCTTTTGACGCTTCCTGGGCATGGGTTCTATTGGTTCACACTGCCCGTCACGCATAGGACGGCCGGCACGAAGGAGGAGTGACGACTTCACTTCAGGGGCTCCTGGCCGGCTGGATCACCGGACAACGGTGGTTCGCCGGCAAGGGGCGCGCCATCGACGACCTGTCCATCGACTCCGAGATCGAGATCGCCGCCGGTGACCCGGCGCTGCTCCATCTGATCGTGTGCGTGCGGCAGGGCGAGCGCCACACGCGTTACCAGATCCCGGTCGGGCTGCGTGAGCACCTGCCCGACCGGCTCGGTCACGTCCGGATCGGCGCCTGCCGCCGGGGCGGCCGCGAGGTCGAGATATACGACGCGCTGCACGACTCCGCCCTGACGGGGCACCTGCTGGAGGGGATGGCCGCCGACCGCCGGTTCGACGGCGTCGGCTTCCACCTCGCGCACGGGGCGGAGATCGACGCCTCGCAACGCAGCCTCGTGCTGACCGCCGAGCAGTCGAACACCTCGCTGGTGTACGGCGACAAGTACATATTCAAGCTGTTCCGCCAGCTCAACCCGGGGGTCAACCCCGAGCTGGAGATCATCACGGCGCTCGCGGACGCGGGCTCGGCTCATGTGGCCAGGCCGTACGGCTGGATCGAGACCGAGCTCCAGGGCGAGCCGACGACCTTGGCGATCATGCAGGAGTACCTGCAGAACGCCAACGAGGGCTGGTCGATGGCGCTGACCAGCGTGCGCGACCTCTACGCGTGCCCCGAGGGCATGCCGGCGGAGGACGCCGGAGGCGACTTCGCCGCCGAGGCGCGGCGGCTCGGGCTGGCCACCGCGCAGGTGCACCGCGAACTCGCGCGGGCCTTCCCCACGGGGACGATCGAGCCGCCCGAGATCAAGCGGATGACCGAGCGGTTCCGCCGCCGCCTGGACAAGGCGGTCGCCGAGGTGCCACGCCTCGGCGAGCACGCCGACGTGGCCGCCGACGCGTTCGACCGGCTGTCCGATCTCGGTCACGAGATCCCGGTGCAGCGGGTGCACGGCGACTACCACCTCGGTCAGGTCATGCGGACCATGACCGACTGGGTGGTGCTCGACTTCGAGGGCGAGCCGGGCCAGCCGCTGGCCGAGCGGCGGGCGCTCGATTCGCCGCTGCGTGACGTGGCGGGCATGCTGCGCTCGTTCGACTACGCCGCACGGCACCTGCTGGCCGACCGCCCCGACGCCGGGAACCTGGAGAACCGGGCCAGGGAGTGGTCGGAGCGCAACCGGGCCGCGTTCCTGGCCGGCTACTCGGAGGGCGGCGGGCGCATCCGCGGCGACGACGCGGTGCTGCTGCGCGCGCTCGAACTGAGCAAGGCGGTGTACGAGGTCGTCTACGAGGCGCGCAACCGCCCCTCGTGGCTGCCCATCCCGCTCGCGGCCTTTCGCTGACAAGATCAGGGTGTTCGGAGGGATATATCTAGGGCAGGTTGGGCGACATGGACTTGGACCGGCTGGCGGGGGGCGCTCATCACGACCCCCACTCCATATTGGGGGCCCATCCCGGGCCCGACGGCGTCACGATCAGGGCCCTGCGCCCCTTCGCGGAGAAGGTCGAGGTGCTGGCCGACGGGTCGGCGCACGAGATGAGCCACCTCGCGTTCGGGGTGTTCGAGGTGACGCTGCCCGGACTCGACAAGGTCCCCGACTACCGCCTGCGCATCACCTATCCAGACGCCCCGCCGTACGAGACGGACGATCCGTACCGGCACTGGCCGACGCTGGGCGAGCTGGACCTCCACCTGATCGGTGAGGGCCGGCACGAACGGCTGTGGGAGGTGCTCGGGGCGCGGGTGGTACGTCACGAGGACGTGGACGGGACGGCCTTCTCGGTGTGGGCGCCGAACGCCCAGGGCGTGCGGGTGATCGGCGACTTCAACCACTGGAACGGCGCCGCCCACCCCATGCGCTCGCTCGGCCGGTCGGGCGTGTGGGAGCTGTTCCTCCCGGGGATCGGCGAGGGCACGCGGTACAAGTTCCAGATCCTCGGCCTCGACGGGATCTGGCGGGAGAAGGCCGACCCGATGGCCCGCCGCACCGAGGTGCCCCCGGCGACCGCCAGCATCGTCGAGAGCTCGGCGTACGAGTGGCGCGACGAGGAGTGGATGGCCGCCCGGCCGTCGCGCGACGCCCTCGCCGAGCCGATGAGCACCTACGAGGTGCACCTGGGCTCCTGGCGGCCCGGCCTGTCCTACCGCAAGCTCGCCCGCGAGCTGGTCGAGTACGTCAAGGACATGGGATTCACGCACGTGGAGTTCCTGCCGGTCGCCGAGCACCCCTTCGGCGGCTCGTGGGGCTACCAGGTGACCTCCTACTACGCCCCGACCTCGCGGTTCGGCTCCCCCGACGACTTCCGCCACCTCGTGGACGAACTGCACCGGGCCGGCATCGGCGTCATCGTCGACTGGGTGCCCGCGCACTTCCCGATGGACGAGTGGGCGCTGGCACGCTTCGACGGCACGCCGCTCTACGAGCACGCCGACCCCGCCCGCGGCACCCACCCCGACTGGGGCACGTACGTCTTCGACTTCGGCCGCAACGAGGTGCGCAACTTCCTCGTGGCCAACGCGCTCTACTGGCTCAAGGAGTTCCACGTCGACGGCCTGCGGGTGGACGCCGTGGCCTCGATGCTCTACCTCGACTACTCGCGCCGCGAGGGCGAGTGGACGCCCAACGTGTACGGCGGCAGGGAGAACCTCGACGCGATCGAGTTCCTCAAGGAGATGAACTCCGTCGTCTACCGCGAGGAGCCGGGGATCATGACGATCGCGGAGGAGTCGACCGCCTGGCCCGGCGTGTCGCGGCCCGTCCACCTCGGCGGGCTCGGCTTCGGCTTCAAGTGGAACATGGGCTGGATGCACGACTCGCTCAGCTACATGTCCCGCGAGCCGATCTACCGGCAGTATCACCACCACCAGATGACGTTCTCCCTGATGTACGCCTTCTCGGAGAACTTCGTGCTACCGCTGTCGCACGACGAGGTCGTCCACCTCAAGGGGTCGCTGCTGGGCAAGATGCCGGGCGACGAGTGGCAGCGCTTCGCCAACCTGCGCGCGCTGTACGGCTTCATGTGGGCCCACCCGGGCAAGCAGCTGCTGTTCATGGGCGGCGAGTTCGGCCAGGGGGCCGAGTGGTCGGAGGCGAACGGCCTCGACTGGTGGGTGCTGGACTTCGACTACCACCAGGGCGTACGCCGCCTGGTGAAGGACCTGAACCACGTCTACCGGGAGTCGCCCGCGCTGTACTCGCGTGACAACACCCACGAGGGCTTCCGCTGGATCGACGCCGACGACGCCTCGGGCAACGTGCTGTCGTTCCTGCGGTACGGCGCGGACGGCTCGGTGCTGGCCTGCGTGGCCAACTTCTCCGGCGCCCCGCACCAGGACTACCACCTCGGCCTGCCCACCCCCGGGCGGTGGGAGGAGATCCTCAACACCGACGCGTACGAGTACGCCGGGAGCGGCGTCGGCAACATGGGCGCGGTCGAGTCGGTCGAGGAGCCGCGGCACGGGCTGCCCTGCTCGACCCGGCTGCGCGTGCCGCCGCTCGGCGTCGTCTGGCTGCGGCCGGTGGAGAGCCCGACGGCCGTGAGCCCGGAGATGGAGGAGCGCGCCGAGACGGCCGCCGAGGACGCGGAGGCCGAGCCCGAGGGCCTGGTCGCCGAGTCCTGAGCCCTGCCGACCGTGCCCGTCGCGCGCGGCTCCCCCGGTTTGCGGTCGCGGAGCGCCGCGGCGGAGCGCGGGCGGCGGGCCGGGGAGAGCCTCGACCGGCGGCTCATACCGTGATGACGACCTTTCCTGCGGCGTGCCCCTGCTCCACGTATCCGATGGCCGCCGCGATCTCGTGGAACGGATAGCTGCGGTGGATCACCGGGGTGACCTTGCCGTCCTCGATGAGGTCGGTCAGCCGCATCAGGTCGCCCCGGGCGTTCTCGCCGTAGGCCACCTGAGCCACGACCACGCGCTGGGACACGAACGGCGACACCGCGAGCGTCGCGATCATGTGACCGACCGGTTGCAGCCATCGTCCGGCCGGCCCGCCGACGACGACGTGCGTCCCCCGGGGCTTCAGCACCCGCGCGCAGGCCGGCAGCGCGCGGGTGCCCGCGATGTCGACCAGCAGGTCATGACGCCGCCCGCGCCGGGTGAAGTCCTCCTTCGTGTAGTCGACGACCTCGTCCGCGCCGATCGACCGCACCAGGTCGGCGTTCCGGCCGCTGCACACACCGGTGACCTCGGCGCCGAACGCCTTGGCGAGCTGCACGGCGAAGGTTCCCACGCCGCCCGAGGCGCCGTTCACGAGGACCCCGTGCCCCGCCTGGACCCGTCCCTGATCGAGTGCTATCAGTGCGGTGACGGCCGCCATCGGCACCGCGGCCGCCTGCTCGAACGACAGGTTCTCCGGCTTCCGGGCCAGCGCGCTCTCCCGTACGCACACGTACTCGGCGAAGCCACCCTGCGTGAGCAGGGTGAACACCTCGTCGCCCACGCGGAACGCGGTGACGCCGGAGCCGACGGCCTCGACCTGTCCCGCCACGTCGGCGCCCAGGATGCCGATTCGCGGTCTGCGCGGGCCGAGTGTGCCGCCCATCAGACGCGCGGCGTACGGCTCGCCTCTCATGTGGTGCCAGTCGTACGGCTGGACCGAGGTGGCGCGCACCCGGACCAGCACCTCACCGGGGCCGGGCACGGGCGTGCCGACGTCGGTGAGCTCCAGGACGTCGGACGGACCGTACGAGCGTAGGACGTACGCCTTCATCGCATTCTCCTCGTCACCTCGGCGGTGGGGAGTGCCAGCGTAAGAAGCGCCGCACGCAGGGCGTATCGGCCGAAAGTACGCCCGATCGGCAGCCGATCGGGCGGCACGGATCCGGCCGTTCCGCCGATGAACCACCGTCCCCTCGGGGACCACGATCGGCGCATGACCGAATCGATGGAACGGCCCACGCTCGCGCGGAGCGACTCATCCGGCAGGAACCGCAGGGCGGGGTGGCTCGTGCCCGCCGCGCTGATCGCGCTCAGCGCCGTCCCGGTGATCGCCGGTTCCACCCGGCTGGGGCAACTGGCCGGCGGCGGACCGATCACCCAGGACAGCGTCCGGTATTTCGCGACGCCCGCACCCGTCGTCGCGCACATCATCTCCGTCACCCTCTTCAGCGTCCTGGGGGCCCTCCAGTTCGCCCACGGATTGCGCCGCCGCAGGCCCGCCTGGCACCGCGCCGCCGGGCGGCTCGTGGTTCCGTCCGGGATCGTCAGCGCGTTCACGGGTCTGTGGATGACGCTGTTCTATCCCCATCTGGCCAACGACAGCGCCCTCCTCGTGGGCCTGCGGCTGGTGTTCGGCACTCTCATGATCGTGTCCCTCGTCCTCGGCTTCGCGGCGATCCGGCGCCGGGACGTCGCCCGTCATCGCGCCTGGATGACGCGGGGCTACGCGATCGGCATGGGCGCGGGCACCCAGTTGCTGACCGTCGGTCCCTGGATGGCGCTGGCCGGCGAGCCCGGTCCGCTCCCCCGGGCGCTGCTGATGGGCGCCGGATGGGTGATCAACCTCGTCGTCGCGGAGTGGGCCGTCCGCAGGGCGAGTGGGTCGGTCACTTCCAGGAGGCCCACCGCTCGGGTTGGCGTCAGCAGCCGTCCCCGGTGATCCGCCACGCCGGATGCGGCGACGCGGATCGCTCCGGAACGGATCCCGGTCTCGGGAGTTGTGTCCAGGCGGGTTCAGGTCAGCCGGTGCCGCCGGGAGAGACCAGGCCGGTCTCGTAGGCGACCACCACGGCTTGGACACGGTCGCGCAGGCCGAGCTTGGACAGGATGCCGGCGACGTGGGTCTTCACCGTGGCCACGCTGAGCGACAACTGGCCGGCGAGTTCCGCGTTGCTCAGGCCGGTGGCCAGCAGGCGCAGCACGTCCAGTTCGCGAGGCGTCAGGTCGGACAGGTCGCGGTGGAGGGTGGGCTTGGCGTTGTCGCGGCGGGCGAATCGCTCGACCAGGCGGCGGGTGATGGTGGGCGCGAGCAGAGCGTCGCCGGAGCGCACCAGACGTACCGCGGCCACCAGGTGCTCGGGTGAGACGTCCTTGAGCAGGAACCCGCTCGCGCCCGCGGTGAGCGCGGCGTACACGTAGTGGTCGAGGTCGTAGGTGGTCAGGATCAGCACGCGGGTGCCCTCGCCGCCGTTTGCGAGGATGCGACGGGTGGCTTCGAGGCCGTCCATCTGCGGCATCCGGATGTCCATGAGCACGACGTCGGGCCTGGTGCGGCGGACCGCGGCGACGGCTTCCTCCCCGTTGGCGGCCTCGGCCGTCACCTCGATGCCGTTGGCGGTGAGGATCATGCGGAATCCCGTGCGGACCAGTGCCTGGTCATCGGCGATGACGGCGCGCAACCGCTCGGTCATGCGGACCTCCACGGGACGCGGGCCTTCACCCGGAATCCGCCCCCGGCCGTCCGTCCGGCGTCGAGGGTCCCGCCGTAGACCGCGAGCCGCTCGCGCAGCCCGATCAGCCCCCTGCCACCCCCGGTGCGGGGCTCGGCGCCGCGTGTGCCGCCGGTGTCGGTCACCTCGATCTCCAGCCAGTCACCGTCATGGCCGATCGTCACGGACGCGGCGGCCCCGGGCGCGTGCTTGATCGTGTTGGTGAGGGCCTCCTGGACGACCCGGTAGGCGGCGAGGTCGATCCCGGGAGGCAGCGGCCCGGGCGGCGACACCGCGACCTCCACCGGCACTCCGGCGGCGCGGACCCGTGCCACCAGGGCGTCGAGCTGGTCGAGCCCGGGTTGGGGTTCGAGCCCGTCGGACGGCCCGTCGAGGCGTTCGCCGCCCGGGCCGGCCAGCAGGCCCATGACATGGCGCAGCTCGGCCATGGCGGCCCGGCCGCCGGACTCGATCGCGAGCAGAGCCTGTTTCGACTGTTCCGGCTCCGCGTCCATGACGCTGCGGGCGGCGCCGGCCTGGATCACCATCACGTTGACATTGTGGGTCACCACATCGTGGAGCTCGGCGGCGATCCGGGAGCGCTCCTCCGCGACGGCCCGGCGCATGGCGTCCTCCTGCTCCTGCCGCACATCGGCGAGCCGGCGCCGCCAGAAGCGGACGAAGTTCCCGAGCACGCCGGCGCTCAGCAGGGCGAAGAACGGCCCCATCCAGCCCGGCAGTGCGGGCGTGATGTCCCCGAACCCGGCGCCGAGGAGCCCGCCCGCGAGCACCAGGCCACTCATCGCCAGGACCCGGTTGCGGCTGTGGACGATGGCGCCGTACGCGGCGATCGTGCACGTCAGGACCGTGATCCAGGTCGCGTCCGCGTGTGTGGCCCGCGCCGCCAGCAGCACCACCCAGAAGGCGATGAGCGGATACCGGCGCCTCACCGCCAGCGGCAACGCCGTCAGCGCCACGAGGAACGCGGGCGCCTCGTGGGACGGAAGCTCGACACGCGGATGACCGACGAGCTCCGACGGGCTCAGGGGCAGGACGCGGGGAGGCGGTGGGGGGTCAGCCCGCAGCCGCAGGCTCTCGATCACTCCGGGCTGGCGCGCGGCGGCGCCGATCGCTGGATACTGCGCCGCCACGGTCACCGCGAGGACCGTCAGGACGATCGCGACCACCACGTCGAAGGCGAGGGCCCGGAGAGACAGTCCCGGAGACCCGCCGCCGCCCCGCCCTGGCGCATCCCGAGCCGAGTCGTCCTCGTTCAGCCGGCTGTACAGGTCGAGCACCCGCCGCCACCACGGCCGTCGTTCGCTGGTCTCCACCGGCACATTGTCACGCCTGCCCCATATGTGCCACATCGGCCGTCGTGACGGGGCTGCACGTTCTTCGGGACTAGGCCGCAGGGATGACCTGGCCGCCCCTCGTTCTCAAGCGCTAGGTGATCTCGGCAGCACGGCCGAAGCGCGACGGCAGGAGCGGCGCCTAGCTTCGTTCCCGGCACGAGGCCCCGGTGCAGCCGCGGCCCCGCATGGCGGCCTCAACGATCGAGGCGCTGTTCATGACCATCCTTTCGAACCTCTGCTCAGGAGGACATAGCGTGACCGCTGTCCTGCGAGCCCAGGCACTGGGCAAGAAGTACGGCAGACGCTGGGCGCTGCGCGAGTGCACCATCGACATCCCGGCGGGCCACATCGTGGGGCTGGTGGGCCCCAACGGGGCCGGCAAGTCCACATTGCTGAAGCTGGCCTGCGGCCAGCTCGAACCCACGGCGGGCGGCATCGCCGTGCTCGGCGGCCGGCCGGGAGGCACGCCCGCGCAGCTGGCCAAGGTCGGGTTCGTCGCCCAGGACACCCCGGTCTACGCGAGCCTGACCGTCGCCGAACATCTGCGGCTGGGAGCACGGCTCAATCCCCGCTGGGACGACGGCATGGCGCGCGAACGCATCGCGCGGCTCGGCCTCGTCCCCGCGCATCGGGCAGGCAAACTGTCGGGCGGCCAACGTGCCCAACTGGCCCTCACCCTGGGCCTGGCCAAACGGCCCGACCTGCTGATCCTGGACGAGCCCGCGGCCGCCCTCGACCCGCTGGCCCGTCACGAGTTCCTGCAGCACCTGAGGGAGGCCGCCTCCGAACACAAGCTGAGCGTGGTGCTCTCCTCCCACCTGGTATCCGACCTGGAACAGGTCTGCGACTACCTGGTCGTGCTCGTCGACTCCCGCGTCCAGATCGCCGGGAGGACCGACCATCTGCTGACCACCCACCACCGGCTCACCGGCCCGCGCTGCGACCCCGGCAGGCTGCCCGCCGACCAGTACGTGGTCTCCGCCCGGCACACCGACCGGCAGAGCACGTTCGTGGTCCGTGCCGGCGCCCCGACGCACGACCCCGCCTGGACGGTCAGCCGAGTCAGCCTGGAAGACCTCGTCCTGGCCTACATGGACCAGCACACCGCCGAGCACCGGCGGGTCGCCCAGGAGGTGCGGGGATGATCTGGCTGACCTGGCGCCAGTTCCGCGGCTCGGCCGTCATGACGGCCGCCGTACTCGTCGTCCTCGGTATCACCCTGGCCGTGACCGGCCCGGGCCTGGCCTCCCGCTACGCCGCCGGAATCGCCGACTGCGCCCCGAACGACACCTGCACCGACTTCTTCGACCGGTTCTTCGGCGAGTACCAGATCCCCTTCCTGGCCCTCACCCTCGTCGTGCTGATCCTGCCGGCGCTGGCCGGGCTCTTCTGGGGCGCCCCGCTGGTCACCCGTGAGCTGGAGGCGGGCACCCACCTGCTGGTGTGGAACCAGAGCGTCACCCGCGCCCGCTGGCTGGCCGTCAAGCTCGGGCTCACCGGCCTGGTCGCCATGGCCGCCGCCGGGGTGTGCGGTCTTGCGGTGACCTGGTGGTCCGACCCCCTGGACAAGTCAGCCGTTCCGGAAATGGCCCAAATGGCTCCTCTGGTGTTCGGCGCGCGCGGCATCGCCCCGATGGCGTACGCGGCCTTCGCCCTCGTCCTGGGCGTGACCGTCGGCGTGCTGGTGCGCCGCACCCTGCCCGCCATGGCCCTCACCCTGGCCGCCTTCGCCGCGATCCAGCTCGCCATGCCTCTACTGGTCCGGCCCCACCTGATGCCCCCGGCCACGTCGACCTTCGAGCTCGGCCGGACCAACGTGGAAGGCATCGTGCCGCACGGCCGGCAAGGCGGAGCCATGCAAATCTTCCTGAGCACGTCGGCCGTGCCCGGCCACGCGGGTGCCTGGGTCCTGTCCAGCGACCTGGTCGATCCGTCCGGACGCGTCGTCGTCGGCGATGGGGCCTCGGGGCCGTCCTCGACGATCGCGCGGTCTGTCCCGGTCTCCACGACGTCGGGACCCTGCGCCCCCATGAGGGGACTGGGCGCCGACGCGTGCACAGCCGAGATCAACCGGCTCGGCTACCGGCAGCAGGCGACCTACCAGCCTCTGGAGCGCTTCTGGCCGTTGCAGTGGATCGAGACCGGGATCTACGCCCTGCTCACCCTCGCTCTCGCCTGGCTCTGCTTCCGGCGGGTAGGCAGAGGCCTGTCATGACCGCC
Organism: Microbispora catharanthi; assembly: GCF_006334915.2. Classification (GTDB taxonomy): domain Bacteria; phylum Actinomycetota; class Actinomycetes; order Streptosporangiales; family Streptosporangiaceae; genus Microbispora; species Microbispora catharanthi. The sequence goes on along the minus strand of NZ_VDMA02000018.1, from coordinate 87,362 downwards.
GTCAGGGTCGCGGCCGCCGGGCTCGCCCTCCTCCTGGCGGCGGCCTGCACGGCACCGACGCCACCGCGCGGCGAAACCAGCACGGCGGCCGGTACGGTCTGCGCGCCCCCCAAGGGCACCCCTGGCAAGGAGACCGCCACCACGATCGACGTCATCGAACAGGCCTACTTCTGCATCCTCGGCAACTACGACAGCGGCGCCGAACTGGACGCCCGCTCCCTGCTCACCGCCGGATTCGCCGCCTTGACCCAGGAGCTCAACCGCAACGGACGCGACCTGCCCGAGGCGACCATGCCGACGCTGAACGGCGACCGGAAAGCCGACTGGGCCGCCTTCGAAACCGTCTACCGGAAGATCACCGGCCAGGTGCCCGATCTGCGCGACAAGCTCGCCGTCGTCACCCTGGAGGCCGTCGTGGCCGCCCTCGATGACGACCACGCCTCCTGGACGCACGACGTCGAGCAGCCGCCGGACTACTACGACGGCGACGGCTACGGCCTGGGTCTCGAGGCGAACGTCGATGCTTCGCAGACGGACGGCAACCTCGACGCCGCCGTACCACCGTTGTTCGTCGCCACCGTGCAGGGCGGCACGGCGCAGGCAGCCGGGCTGCGGCCCGGTGACATCATCGAATCGATCAACGGATCGGCACCCTTCATCGACGGCAAAGCCACCCCTGCGATCACCGCCCTCTATCCGCGCTATCCGGAGACACACCCGGTCGAGCTGAGACTCCTGCGGCACAGCACCGGCCGCCGCTGGAGCGTGACACTCCAGCCCGGCCTCTACCAGCGGGACCTGACCACCCTGCAAGTGGTGCGGTCGAAGCTGCTGAACGACGACATCGCCTACGTACGGGTGACCAGCTTCCTGCCCGACTCCGCGGACCGGATCCTGCGGGCGATCTCCCGGCTGCGCAAGGACCGGACACTGTCCGGCGTTGTGCTCAACCTGCGCGGCAACAGCAGCGGCAGCACCACGGAAGCCACCCGGCTGCTGAGCGCGTTCGTCCACGGCGAGGTCACCGCCTATCACTGCACCGCGGGCAACACCTGCCAGAGCCTGCGGACCGACGACACCGTAGAACTGCTCGGCCTGCCGTTGGCGGTGCTCACCGACCGCGGCTGCGCCTCGGCGTGCGAGCACTTCGCCTCCGCGGTCAAGGACCTGCGCATCGGCCGATTGGTCGGCACCAGAACCGCCGGCATGATCTCGGGGCCGGCACAGCCGTACCTGCTCGCCAACAACACCATCCTCAGCTTGCCCGCCAGACACCACCTCGGACCGAACCGCGAGGTCATCGACCGCATCGGCGTGCCGCCCGACCACCACGTGCCCCTGACCCCCAAGGACGCGGCCGCCGGGCGCGACCCCGCCCTGGCCAAGGCCCTGACCCTGCTGCACAAGTGAACGGACCTCCCGATGAGACACCTCCTGGCGGTCGCCGCAGGGCTGGCCCTCCTCGCCACGTCCGCCTGCTCCGCACCCACCCCACCCAGAGCCGCCGCCGTGTCACCCACGCCGACCGGCCCCGCCACCCTGCCCGCCCCCACCGGCCCCCACCCGGTCGGCATCACCGCCCTCTATCTCAAGGACACCTCCCGCCCCGACCCCTGGAACCTCGACGCCAAAGCCAGAGAGCTCAAGGTCACCCTGTGGTATCCGACCAAGCAGCGCGACGGGCAGCGCGCCGCGTACATGACGCCCAAGGAATCCGAACTCCTCCTGAAAGGCGCCGGAATCGCGAGCGCGCCGTACGACACGCTGAGCAAGACTCATACGAACGCCATCAAAGACGCCGAACCCGCAGGCACGATGCTGCCGCTGGTGGTGCTCTCTCCCGGCTTCACCAAGCCGACGAGCACCCTCACCTCCCTGGCCGAGGACCTGGCCAGCCGGGGTTATGTCGTGGCCGGCATCGACCACACCTACGAAAGCTACGCCACCACTTTCCCCGACGGGCGGGTGGCCGAATGCCTCGCCTGCGACAGCAACTCCGATCCCGGCTTCGGTGCCGGGCTGGTTCAGGGACGGGCCGCCGACGTCTCGTTCGTGCTCGACCAGCTGCCCTCCAAGTGGGACGGCTCCGGCCGGATCGACCGCTCCCGCATTGCCATGGCCGGGCAGTCGATCGGGGGGTCCAGCGCCGTGGCGGCCATGCTCGAAGATCCCCGAGTGCGGGCCGGGGTCGACATGGACGGCACCGGCTACGCCCGCATCCCCAAGAGCGGCCTCTCCCGGCCGTTCATGTTCCTGGGCTCGGCGCAGCACGTCTCCGGAGGTCCCGCCCCCACATGGGACCGCGACTGGGAGCTGCTCACCGGATGGAAACGCTGGATCGTGCTGACGGGCGCCGAACACCAGTCCTTCACCGACACCCCACTGCTGGAGGACGCCCTCGGCATCGAACCCCTCCCCGGCGTCCTGCCCGCGGCGCGTGCCGCCGAGCTCACCCGCACCTACGTGGCGGCCTTCCTCGACCAGCATCTGAATGGCAAGCGGCAATCCCTCCTGGACAAGCCGTCCTCGCGCTACCCCGAGGCCAGATTCTGTCCCGAGAACTGCGTTCCGTCCTGAGACCCGGCAGGGCGAGCCTGAAGGCGCTGCTGGAGACCGGCGAACCGCTGCCGGATGATGCGTGGCCTCCCCGATCATGGCTCGACGACGTCGCGAGGTGCCGCCGGGCCGGCCCGCCTCATGCCCGGCCGGTCTCCACCCGATCGGGATGACCCTGGTGCAGGAGTGAGCGCAGTTCTGCGGTGTCGATGATGTGGGCCAGCCTCGGGAAGACGCCGGTCATCAGGGCCTGGTGGGCGTGCGGGTCCGGGTCGGCGACGCAGTCGGACAGGACGTAGAGCCGGTAGTCGCGGTCGGCGGCGTCGGTGACGGTGGAAAGTACGACGCCGCTGGTGGTGATCCCGGCGATGACCAGGGTGGTGATTGCGCGATCCCGCAGTCGCCGGTCCAGGTCTGTCGTGGACAGCGCGCCGTAGCGGGTCTTGCGGACGACGATGTCGCCGGGCTCGGGAGCGAGCCGGTGGTGGATGTCTGTCCCGGGATCCTCGTGGTGCATGAGGCGCTGCCGGCCGAGGAAGGAGAAAGTCCTGTTGGCCGGCGGGATCGCCGCCCAGTCGGCTTCGGTGAATCCGACTCGCACGTAGGCGATGGCGGCGCCGTGCGCGCGCATGTCGGCGATGGCGCCGGCCACCCGTGACAGCAGCGCTTCCGGGTCGGCCGGGCCGGGGAGCGAGGCCAGGATCGCCTGCTGGTAATCCATGACGAGCAGTGCGGCCGTCCGGGGGTCCAGTGCCGGGGTCGTGACGGGCATTTTCTCTCCTTGGGTGATGAAATCGCGAGACGGCCGTGGCGGCCCGTCAGGCGCGGCTCGGTGCGGGCTCCGTCTCGGCGGGGGGCTCGGCGGGGGGCTCCGCGGGGGGTGCCGCGGCACGCCGGGGAAGCAGCAGCGGGGTCGTCAGCAGGAGCACGCCGGCCAGGCCGATGGCCGTGCGCGGGCCGAGCAGTCCGCCCAGCACGCCCCAGACGGCGGTCAGGAGCGCGGTCGAGGCCTTGGTCGTCACCGTCCAGGCGGACAGTGTGCGGGCGATCCGGCCGGTCGCGGTGCGTTCGAGGCGGTAGGTCGCGCAGACGGGGTTGAAGACCCCGCAGCAGAAGATGAGCCCGAGCTCGACGCCCATCACCAGCAGCAGCCCTCCGGCGCCCGAACCCACGAAGGCCAGGCCGACGAGCCAGAGGGCGCGCAGCGCCCCGGACACGACCAGGACCCGGTGCTGCCCGAACCGGGTGACGAGCCGCCGGGCCAGCCGCGAACCCAGCAGCCCGCCGATCGAGGGCGCGGCGAAGGCGAGGCCGTACTGCCACGGCTCGAACCCGAGCCGGCCGAGCATCAGGACGGCCAGCAGCGCGTCGGCGGCCATCACCAGGCCGTTGAACACGGCGGTGTTGAAGAACAGCGGACGCAGCGTCGGGTCGGCGAGGATGTACCGCCAGCCGTCGAGCAGGTCCCCGGCCCGCAGGCGCGTGGCCTCCCTGCGCTCGGGCCGCGGCTCCCGGCCGCCCGTCGCGCGGATGCCCAGGGCCGAGAGCAGGTAGCTGACCGCGTCGGCCACCACCGTCGCCACCGGACCGAGGAGCCCGATCGCGGCGCCGCCCAGCGGCGGTCCGATGATCGTGGTCGTCCAGGCCGTGGACTCGAATCGGGCGTTGGCGACGAGCAGGTCCCCGGCCGGCACCAGCGTCTTCAGGTACGCGCCGGAGGCCGCGCGGAAGGTGATGTCGGCCGCCGCGACGACGACCGAGACCAGCAGGAGCTGGACGAAGGAGAGCACGCCGAGCGCGAACGCGGCGGGGATCGTCAGCAGCGCCGCGAACCGCACCAGGTCCGTCCCGACCAGCACCGGCCGCTTGCGGCGGAACTCCACCCACGGGCCCAGCGGCACCGCCACGGCCGCGCCCACCGCGGCCCCCACGGAGGCCAACGCCGCGACCTGCGCCGGCCCGGCGTGCAGCACCTGGACCGCGATCAGCGGGAACGCGCCGAAGGCGAGCCACGTGCCGAGCGCGCTGGTTCCGTACGCTGCCCAGAGCCACCCGAACCGCCGTCCCAGCCGGTGCCCGTTCCCCATGTCCGACGCCCCTCGTCACTCACTCGCACAACCGATCCGCGATCGGAAGTATCAAAGCGAGCACCGTGCCTGGGGATCAAACAACCGCGAGGCCGCCCCGGCACAACCGGCGGTTGTATCCATAGGGTGTCCGCATGGACCTCGACACCGTCCGGACCTTCGTCGCCGTCGCCGACGCGGGGCAGTTCCAGGAGGCCGCCGCCGAGCTGGCGGTCACCCAGCAGGCCGTCTCCAAGCGCATCGCCGCGCTGGAGCGCGACCTCGGCGTGCGGCTGTTCACCCGCACGCCGCGCGGCGCCGAGCTCACCATCGACGGGCAGGCGTTCCTGCCCCACGCCCGGGAGCTGCTGCGCGCCGCCGACCGGGCCGTCGCGTCCGTGCGCACCGGCCGCCGTCCGCTGCGCGTCGACATGCTCGCCTCGCGCAGCGCGGCCTCGGGCCTGATGCGCGGCTTCCACCGCGCGCACCCCGAGATCGACCTCGACGTGGTGATGCTGTTCGATATCGAGAAGGCCGTCGCCGCCATCCGGTCCGGTGCGATCGACGCGTCCTTCCGCGCCGTCGCCATGCCCGGCCGGCCCCTTCCCGAGGAGATCGAGTCCGTCCGGGTGCTCGACGAGCCGCTCCAGCTCCTCATCGGCCCCGGCCACGCGCTGGCCGGCGCCCGGTCGGTGACCGTCGCCCAGCTCGCCGAGCACCGGATCTGGATGCCCGGCCTCGTCCCCGGAACCGAGTGGACCGCCTACTACGACGACCTCGTCGCCGAGTTCGGCCTCACCATCGAGGCGACCGGCCCCAACTTCGGCTCCGACGCGCTCCTCGACACCATCGCCGACACCCCGGCCCTGGCCACCTTCATGGGCGGGCAGACCCGCCTCGTCTGGCCCGCCGGCCACGGCCTGCGCCGCATCCCGGTGACCGACCCCGTGCCCGTCTACCCGCACTCGCTCCTGTGGCACCGCGACAACCCCCACCCCGCGCTGGCCACCCTCCGCGCCCACCTCGCCGCCACGGCGGCCGGCCACGACGCCGCCGGGACCTGGGCGCCGGACTGGGCGATCTCGCGCGGAACGCCGCCGCCGCGCGCCAGAGCCGGGACCGCGGTCAGCTCCTGACGCGACCGGTCTCGTAGGCCCAGATGGCGATCTCCACCCGGTTGCGGGCGCCGAGCTTGGCCATCAGGCTGGCGACGTGGGTCTTGACCGTGCTGAGCGAGATGTGCAGCTCGGCGGAGATCTCCACGTTGGTCCGGCCGCGCGCCACGGCGGCGAGGATCTGCTCCTCCCGGTAGGTGAGCGCCTCGATGGGCTGCGCGGGTGACGAGGCGGGGCCGGTGCGGGCGAAGGCCCCGAGCAGCCGCGCGGTGACGCTCGGGGCGATGAGCGCCTCGCCGCCGGCGGCGGCGTGCACGGCCTGCGCGAGCATGTCGGCGCCGGCGTTCTTCAACAGGAACCCCCGGGCCCCCGCTCTCAGCGCGGCGTAGACGTACTCGTCCAGGTCGAACGTCGTGATTACGACGACGGCGAGGGGGTCGGCGACGTCCGGTCCGGCGAGGGACCGGGTCGCCTCGATGCCGTCGGTCCCCGGCATGCGGATGTCGAACAGGCACACGTCGGGACGCAGGCGCCGCGCGAGCTCGACGGCCCGCCGCCCGTCGGCGGCCGTGGCGACGACCTCGATGTCCGGCTGGGCGTCGAGGATCATCGAGAGCCCGGTGCGGACGATCTCCTGGTCGTCGGCGATCAGCACCCGGACGCCGTGCCCACCGACTCGCTCGCTCCGCTCGCTCATGTCGCGGCCCCGGCCCGGGGAAGCACCGCGGTCACCGTCCACCCCCGATCGCGGTCCGGGCCGGCCACGCACGTGCCGCCGAGCAGGTTCGCGCGCTCGCTCATGCCGATGATCCCGTATCCCGGAGGCGCGGCCGGACGGGTGGAGCCCCCGTCGCCGTCGTCGCGCACGCACAGGCGCACCGCCGTCTCGTCGGCGGCGACGCGCACCTCGACCCTGGTGGCGCGACGCGCGTGCCGTACGGCGTTGGTCACCGCCTCCTGCGCGATGCGGTAGACCGCGGACTCGACCGACGGCGACAGGCCGTCCAGGTCACCCGATATCTCCACCTCGACCGCCGGGTGGTGGGAGCCGCCCCGGCTCGCGAGCCGTTCGAGCTCGGCGATGCGCAGGCCGGGGGTCAGCTCCGCCGGCCGGTCCCTGCGCAGGACGCGGACGATGGCACGCATCTCGTCGAGGGCCCGTGCCGCCTCGGCCTCGATCACGCGGAGGGCCTCGGCCGCGGCGTCCGGACGCGACGCCGCCGTGGCGAGCCCCGCCTGTGCGCGGATGGCCATCGCGGAGACGTGGTGCGCGACCGTGTCGTGCAGGTCGCGGGCGAGCTGCTCGCGCATCAGCAGCTTGACCTGGTCCAGCTCGCGCATCCTCGCCCCGGCGCGATAGCGGAACACGCCGCCCAGGCTGGTGGTCGCGAGCATGACGGCGAACGGCCCGATCACGTCGGGCAGAGCGGTGTGGTCGACGAGCGCGGACAGACCGGACGCGGTGAGCATGATCCCCAGGCCGGCCACGATCTCCCTGCCCGACCCCCACCGGAACACCGCGTACGGCAGGATCAGCATGTATCCCAGCGTGTACGCGTCGAGCGTCGCGCCGGTCACGAGGATCGGGATCACACCCGTGACGACGAAGCAGATCGTGAGCATCGCCAGCGGCCGGGTGCGCCGCCACAGCAGGGTGGGCACCAGTCCGGCGGTGACGGCCACCGCGAAGGGCCGCCACGGAAGGTCCGGCCGCAGCACCCCTTCGAGCACCGCGAGCGGCACGAGCACCCCGACGAGCGCCCAGTCCCGCCACACGCGTATGGGTGGATCGGGAGGACGGGGCTCAAACCACACGGAGCGGACGAAGCCGTGCACCGAATCATGGTACGGGAGCCGGCATGGGGAGCAGAACAGGCACCGTCGCGGAGAAACGTCCGGTCCCCGGCCGGCTCGCAGGGCCGAACGTCGCTTGGGCAGGTGGTTACTTCGATTCCAGTCGTCCCAGCGGGTGGGAATCACCGGCGAGGACGGCCTGCGCCGTTTCCCAGTCGGTGTGGTCGGTGCCGGTGACGTGGCGCAGGTAGGCGAGGGTGACCTGCTGGACGAGGGCGACGCGGCCGGGATTCTCGTCGGTGGTTTCCGCTGCCTCGTAGCCGGAGATTCCGCCGAGAGAATGCCGGCCGCCGTAGACCGTCAGCAGGCTCTTGTCGCCGCGGCTGAGGGTGTAGGGGTCGGTCATCCAGGACGGTCCCCGGGTGGAGAGCGGGAGTTCGTCCTTGTCGCCGGCGACGACGAGTCCGGGTGCGGTCATATGGGAGAAGTCCTGGTCGCGCAGCCAGGGAGCGCTCTCGTGGGCGAGGGGAGTCAGTTCGTCACCGCCGTTGCCCGCTGTGGCCAGCTGGACGCTGGCCATGACCCGGGGGTCGGACATGTCCTGCGCGGTTCCGGTCTTCGGGTCCATGACGCGCAGACCCACGAGTATGCCCGCGGTCTGGCCGCCGAAGGAGTGTCCGGCCGCGACGATGCGACTGTGGTCCACCCGGCCGGCCAGGCCGGGCACGGATGCCTCCAGGGTGTCGAGTTCGTCGAGGATCCGCTTCATGTCCTGCACGCGGTGGCGCCACATCTCGGGCCTGCGGGGATCGTCCGCGGCGATGTCGAGGCGCCTGGAGTCGAGGTGAGTGGCCTGGATCACCACGAAGCCATGGGAGGCCCAGTGGTCGACCAAGGGTGCGTAGCCGTCCAGGTTCGAGCCGAATCCGTGGGCGAACAGCACGATCGGCAGATTGGTGCCGGTGACCGGCGCGGAGACGCGTACGTGCAGGTCCTCGCCGCGCTGGGGTGCGGGCAGCACGACCGGCTTCACCGACACGGTCGGAGTGGACGCGGGGCCGGTGAGGCCGGTCGTCTTGTACGTGGGCATGCGTGTGCTTCTTCCAGGCGTGGTGCGTGTGGATGGGGTCAGGCTGTCTGCTGGTGGAGGACGCGTTTCACGCGCCCCTCTCGCTCGAGCCCTTGTGCGTCAGGAGACCAACCAGGAGAAAGTCCTCCGGTGAGGCGCACGCCGGTTACGCTAAAACCTGACGTTGACGTCAGAGGCAAGTCGCGTGATGAATGTCACACAGGAGACGAGATGCGCGTCGGAGAACTGGCCGCCCGGACCGGCGTCAGCGTCCGGGCCCTGCGCTACTACGAGGAGCAGAATCTGCTCAGCGCCGAGCGCAGCCCCAGCGGCCAGCGCCACTATCCCGAGAGCGCGGTCGACCGGGTCCAGCTGATCCAGGAGTTGTACGCCGCCGGGCTGTCCAGCAAGACGATCCTCGAGCTCCTGCCGTGCGTCGTCGACGGCCGCGCCACTCCCACTCTGCTCAAGCGGTTGGCGGCGGAGCGCGAGCATGTCGACCGGCGCATCACCGATCTCCTGCGCGCCCGGGACCGGCTCGACTCGGTCATCACCGCCGCCACCGTCAACATGGTCACCGGCACTTCCTGCCGGCAGGAAACCACTCCCTAGTAGCCGCATCAGAGAACGTTTGCCCCGTAGTGACGTGACGCGCCGTTCGGATGCTGATCCGTGCGGCGCGGCAGTGGGCCGAGCGCGGTGGGCGGCACAAGGACCCCGGCCGGGAACCGAGGCCCCGCCGACGGGCGACCTACACCCACCCGCACGGGGTCAGACACCTGTTCGCCGCCTACGACCTGGGCAAAGACAAGCTCTACGGCCACATCAAGCCAAGGAAGCACCGGACCAGGTTCCTAGAATTCTGCCGCTATCTGCGCGGTCTCTACCCGAGATCCGCATCGCGTTCGTGCTCGACAACTTCTCCCCGCACCTGACCACGAAGAAGGACAGCCGCGTCGGCGACTGGGCCGCGGCGAACAACGTCGAACTCGCCTACACGCCGACCAACAGCTCCTGGCTCCCAAGGCCCAGTTCACCGCCCTGCGCTACTTCACCCTGGACGGCACCGACCACGCCACCCACAAAGAGCAGGGCAGCATGATCCGCCGTTACATCATCTGGCGGAACCAGCACGCCGCCGACGAACGCCTCCGCGAGGTCGTGGCCAAGGCCAACGTCGCCTGAGTCGGGCTGATCCTAACGACTGTGTCACCGGCCGCATCGATCCCCACTTCGTTCGCCGCTCATCAGGGCAGGCGGGCGTGTTCGGCTCGGGTGGCAGCGATCCGCTCACGCGCGAGCGTACGGGCCCGTTTGGTGTCGTCGCCGGTGAGTCGGGCGAGGATCGTTGCGAGCGGCCTGATCTGGCCCCAGCCGCCCCAGTGACCCTCGGGGATCTCGGTGGGGAATACCCAGATCCGGCTGGCGTCACGCGGCCAGGCGCCGTTCTCCGCGTCGAGGATTGCCTCGGTGACCTCGGCGATGACGCTCGCACGCTTCTGCTCGTCGAGCTGGCCCTCGGGGACGGACGGGACGACCTTGTAGCGAGGTGCGTCCGCGGGTTCTCCGCCGACGTAGATGCCGGCCGGTCGGTGCAGCCAGAGCCAGGAGACGGAACGGCTCACCGGGTCGGCGGGGTCGAATCCCTCGTTGCGGACGAGGATCTCGGTGATGCGGTTCAGCAGCGCCGCCTCGGCGTCCGGCTGGAGCGCGCCCTCGGGAATGTACACGTCGAGCATGGGCATGGTCGATCTCCTTTATGAGTTTAGTTCTTCAACTCAGGCTGGAGTCTACGAAGGCTAAGTACAGCTTGTAAACCCAGATGGGTACACTCGTCCCATGGAGACGCGGCGAATCGACCCAGTGAACTGCTCGGTGGCGCGCGCCCTCTCGGTGGTGGGGGAGCGCTGGTCGCTGCTGATCGTTCGTGAAGCGCTGGACGGCGCGCGCCGGTTCGGAGAGTTCCACTCCCGCCTCGGGATCGCCAGGAATCTCCTGGCGACTCGGCTCGAGACCTTGGTGACCGCGGGAGTGATGCGCCGCGTGCCCTATCAGGAGCCTGGGGATCGACAGCGCTTCGCCTACGAGCTCACCGAGCAGGGCCGGGCGTTGCGGCCCACGCTCGTGGCGCTCCTGGAATGGGGCGACACGTACCTCGCCGACCCGCAGGGCCCGTCGGTCATCGTCCGGCACCGGCCCGTCGACGATGCGAGCTCCTGCGACGAGCCGGTCAAGGTCGTCCTCGAGTGCGCTGCGGGGCACAGCCACCTCGCCCCGGAAGACGTCTGCCGCACGCCCGGGCCGGGCGCGCGCTTCGTGGAAAGCTCCTGAGATCCCCAGGATCGTACTGAGCAGCTCCTATCGCGAGAAGCATGATCCATGCAGTGGGGCCGACGCCTGGGCCATGGGGCAAACGTTGGATGCCGTGGCACGCTGGTGCCCCTCCCGCCGATCTTTGCCCCGGGCGGATCTTGTCGGTCGCGGCACTGGAGCAGGCCCGGTCGTCACCGAAGACGGCGCCGCGACCTTAGCGGAGGCTTAAACGACGCTTAGAGGGCCACGAGGGCGTTGACCCCTTCGCGGTCTGTGCTTACTCTCCTAACTAATAGGAAACTTTCCTGTCCTTTCCCCCCCAAGAGCAGGAGCTCCGTTGCGAAAGATCCTCCTAGGGTCCGTGATCGCGGGCGCCGCGTTACTCGCGCCGCTCGCGCTCGGGACCGCGACCGCCGCCACCCCCGCCACCGCCACGTACGCCGTCGACTCCGACTGGGGATCCGGCTTCCAGGGCAAGTTCACCGTGAAGGCCGGGTCGGACGCCCTGCCGAGCTGGACCGTCGAGGTCGACATGCCGTCGGGCGCGACGATCAGCTCGGCCTGGGACACCACCATGACCAAGAGCGGCAACCACTACACGTTCAAGAACCCCTCCTGGAGCGGCGGCCTCGCGGCGGGCGCGTCGGCGAGCTTCGGCTTCATCGGAGCGCCCGGCGGTTCGACCCCGCTGAACTGCACGCTGAACGGCGCGCCCTGCGCCGGCGGGCCGACCACCTCCCCCTCGGCCAGCCCGAGCAAGAGCCCGAGCCCCAGCCCGTCCGCCTCGGCCTCGCCGTCCGCGTCTCCCTCGGCGTCTCCCTCCGCATCACCCTCGGCGAGCCCGAGCACGCCCCCGCCGCCCGGCGGCAAGAAGGTGATGGGCTACTTCACCGACTGGGGCGTCTACGGCCGGCAGTACTTCGTGAAGAACATCGTGAGCAGCGGCTCGGCCGCCAAGCTCACCCACATCAACTACGCCTTCGGCAACGTGACCAACGGCCAGTGCGCGATCGGCGACTCCTACGCCGACTACGACATGGCCTACACCACGGCCAACAGCGTGGACGGCAAGGCCGACACCTGGGACAACCCCAACGCGCTGCGCGGCGCGTTCAACCAGCTGCGCAAGCTCAAGGCGATGTACCCGAACATCAAGATCCTTTACTCCTTCGGCGGCTGGACCTGGTCGGGTGGCTTCGGGCAGGCGGCGGCCAACCCCACCGCGTTCGCGAACTCCTGCTACAACCTGGTCGAGGACCCGCGCTGGGCGGACGTGTTCGACGGCATCGACATCGATTGGGAGTACCCGAACGCCTGCGGCCTCAGCTGTGACAGCAGCGGCCCTGCGGCGTACAGGAACCTCATGGCCGCGCTGCGCGCCAAGTTCGGCAAGGACTACCTGATCACCGCGGCGATCACCGCCGACGGCAACTCCGGCGGCAAGATGGACCTCGCCGACTACGGCGGCGCGGCGCAGTACGTCGACTGGTACAACGTCATGACCTACGACTTCTTCGGCGCCTGGGACGCCAAGGGCCCGACGGCTCCGCACTCGCCGCTCACGTCCTACTCCGGCATCCCGGTCGCGGGCTTCTACAGCGACAACGCGGTGCAGAAGCTGAAGAGCCTGGGCGTCCCGGCGAACAAGATCCTGCTGGGCATCGGCTTCTACGGCCGCGGCTGGACCGGCGTCACCCAGGACGCGCCCGGCGGCACCGCCACCGGCGCCGCGCCCGGCACGTACGAGACGGGCATCGAGGACTACAAGGTCCTCAAGACCAGCTGCCCGGCCACCGGCACGGTCGCCGGCACCGCCTACGCCAAGTGCGGCTCGAACTGGTGGAGCTACGACACCCCCGCCACGATCGGCGGCAAGATGACCTACGCCAAGAACCAGGGTCTCGGCGGGGCCTTCTTCTGGGAGTTCAGCGGCGACACCTCCAACGGTGAACTGATCGGCGCCATGTCCAATGGCCTGAAGTAACCGCTTCGAGCCGATCGGGCCCCCGCGCGTCTCGCGCGGGGGCTCTGATCATCCGGCCATCCTGGCGAAACCTTCGCTTATGGTGGCATTTATGGACGCGACGAGGACGATCGTAGAAACGGTCGGCAAGCTGCGGCAGCGCCGCACCGCACCGCTCGTGCTGGAACTGGACCTGACCGAGGGGCTGTCGGAAGGTCCGCCCGCCGACCCCGTCACCGCCCTGCTGTCCATGCGCAAGGCGCGCCTCGCCGAGGTGCTGTCGGGCCTGCGCCGCGCCCGCAAGGACCCTCGCGTCACCGCGCTGATCGTCAAGATCGGCGGCAACCCTCTCGGCCTCGGCATGGTGCAGGAGCTGCGCACGGCCGTGGTCAAGCTGCGCGCCGCGGGCAAGCGGACCGTCGCGTTCGCCGAGACGTTCGGCGAGTTCGGCGCCGGCACCGTCCCCTACTACCTGGCCAGCGCCTTCGAGCGGGTCTACCTCCAGCCCTCCGGCGACGTGGGCCTGACCGGGGTGGCGCTGGAGCAGCGGTTCCTGCGCGACGCGCTCGCCAAGGCCGGGGTGCAGTATCAGATCGGCCAGCGGCACGAGTACAAGACCGCGGCCAACACCTACACCCAGAACCACATGACCGACGCCCACCGCGAGTCGGCCGGGCGCATCGCCGAGTCGGTCACCGAGCAGATCGTCGCCGGCGTCGCCGAGGGGCGCGGCCTCGACCCCGAGCGGGTGCGTGAGCTGATCGACCAGGGCCCGTTCATCGGGTCGGAGGCCGTCGAGGCCGGGCTCGTGGACGGGCTGAAGTATCGCGACGAGGTCTACGCCGAGACCGTCGACGACGGCGCGCACCTGCTCTACGTGTCGCGGTACGCCAAGAGCGCGCTGTCCGGCAGGCTCCCCCACCCCGGAGCGGCCACGGTCGCCCTGGTCCACGGCAACGGCATGATCCGTCTCGGGCGCAGCGGCCGCTCACCGCTGGGCGGCGGGGGCGCCATAGGCTCCGACACCATCTGCGCCGCCCTGCGCTCGGCCCGCCGGGACGAGAAGGTCAAGGCCATCGTGTTCCGCGTGGACAGCCCCGGCGGGTCGTACGTCGCCTCCGACGCGATCTGGCGGGAGGTCGTGCTGGCGCGCCGGGCCGGCAAGCCGGTCATCGTGTCGATGGGCGACGTGGCGGCCTCCGGCGGCTACTTCGTGTCGATGGCGGCCGACGTGATCGTGGCCCAGCCGGGCACGCTGACCGGCTCGATCGGCGTGTTCGGCGGCAAGCCCGTCGTCGGCGAGCTGCTCGGCAAGCTCGGCGTGGTGACCGAGTCGGTCGCCGAGGGTGCCAACGCCGGGATGTTCTCGCCGTCCACCACGTTCTCCGACGACCAGTGGGAGCGGGTGAACGCCTGGCTCGACCGCATCTACGACGACTTCGTGGGCAAGGTGGCGCAGGGCCGCGACCTCACCAAGGAACGGGCGCACGAGCTGGCCAGGGGCCGGGTGTGGACCGGCGCCGACGCCAGGGCGGCCGGTCTCGCCGACGAGCTCGGCGGCCTGGAGGACGCCCTCGCCCTGGCCCGCCGCCGGGCCGGGCTGCCCGGCGACGCCCCCGTACGGACCTATCCCCGCATGCATCCCCTGGAGCGGCTGCGCCCGCCGGAGTCCAGCGAGGACAAGTCGGCCGCGCTCGCCCGGGTGCGTCTGGAGGCGTGGGGGCCGCTGGCGCGGATGGCCGGGCAGCTCGGCCTCCCGGCGTACGGCCCGCTCGTGCTGCCCGGCTACTGGACGATCCGTTGACCCGCTCCCCGGCCTGAAGGCCGGGGATTCAGCCCGTGCCGCGTGACCGTCACAGATGTACGGCAGCCCGGCCGGCTCACGCCTGGACGATGCGGTAGCGGGAGCGAAGCCGTACGAGCGGGGCCTTGGAGGCGTCGACGTAGTCGACGCCGAGGACCTCCCCGATGAACAGCGTGTGATCGCCGGCCGGGACGACCTGGATCGTCTCGGCCTCGATCGCCGCCACCCCGCGCTCCACGACCAGCGCCTCGCTGTGCGCGCCGCGATGGTGGGCGACCCCGGCCAGCAGGAGCCGGGCGCCCGGCCGCCCGGCCGCGGCGAACCTGGAGGCGACCGCCTGCTGGCCGTCCGCGAGGACGCTCGCGGCCCAGCGGTCCCTGCGCAGCAACACCTCGGCGAGATATCCGGCCGAGTCGAGGCTGATCAGCACGAGCGGCGGGTCGAGCGACACCGACATCAGGGTCGCGACCGTCGTGCCCAGGTCGTCGCGGTCGTCCTTGACCGTCACGACCGCCACGCCCGCGGCCAGCTGCCCCATGGCCTCGGTGAACAGTCCCTGCCCAGGTCCCACACCCAGCTCCTTCCCCTCCGGCGTGCGACTGTGCCATCGGGGCCGGGCCTGCGCAACCGACCTCTTAGCTGTGTGTATGTCATGACATAAGCATGACCTATTGCATTGGTGTTAATTGGTCATTACGGTCGAGGCGACATCATCCCCCAACCGAGGAGGCGCGATGCGTCCCCTGTCCGGGCTGTTCCTTGCCACTCTGACGATCTCCCTGATAGGCGGGGCGGCGGTCCCCGCGTCGAGCAGCGGCGCCGCCACCGTGTACCCGCAGGTGGAGACCCCCGCCCTGTACGACGACGAGGCCGGCGGCAACGCCAACGGCGACGACCCCGCCATCTGGGTGGACCCCCACGACTCGGACGACAGCGTGGTGATCGGCACCGCCAAGGAGGCCGGGCTCTTCGTCTACGACCTCGACGGACGGCAGGTCCAGCACCTGCCCGCGCCCGCCGCGCCGGGCCCCGACGACGAGGTCGGCAGGTTCAACAACGTCGACGTGGCCTACGGTTTCGGCGACCGGGACCTCGCGGTGGTCTCCGACCGGGGCCGCGACCAGCTCAGGATCTACGCCATCTCCCACGGCCGGCTCACCGACGTGACCGACCCGGCCGCGCCGTTCGTCTTCAACTCCACCCAGGAGCAGGTCGACGAGAAGGAGACGGCGTACGGCCTGGCCACCTGGACCGACTCCACCGGGACCTACGCGCTGGTCAGCCGGCGGCACCGGACCTCGGTCGGGCTGGTGAAGCTGCTGCCCAAGCCGGGCGGGAAGGTCGGCTACCAGCTGGTCAGGACGCTCGACCTGCCCGCGTCGTTCGCCCTGCCCAACGGGCAGAGCTGGGCCCCGTGCGACGAGCCCGGAGTCCAGCCGCAGGTCGAGGGCATGGTCGTGGACCAGGAGAAGGACGTGCTCTACGCCGCCCAGGAGGACGTCGGCATCTGGCGGATGCGGGCCGACCTCACCGGCACGCCGGTGCTGGTGGACAAGACCAAGGAGTTCGGCGTGCCGGGCACGTACGACGCCGAGGCCGACGAGTGCACGCCCGGCGCCGACCCGGGCTACGGCGGCACGCACCTGGCGGCGGACGCCGAGGGCCTGACGATCTACTACCGCGAGGACGGCAAGGGCTACCTGCTGGCCTCCAGCCAGGGCGACAGCACCTTCGCCGTCTACCGCAGGGAGGGGTCCAACTCCTACCTCGGCCAGTTCCGCGTGGGTGAGAAGGACGGCCGCGACGGCGTCGAGCACAGCGACGGCTCGACCGTGCTGAACGTGCCGCTCGGCGACTTCGTCGAGGGCGTGTTCGTCGCGCACGACGGGGAGAACACCCCCGCCGAGCCCGACCGGGAGATCACCGGCTTCAAGTTCACCAAGTGGGGCGACATCGCCGACGAGCTCGACCTCGACGTGGACACCGACGGCTGGGACCCGCGCGACTGACGCGGGCGCATCAGAAGGCCCCCGGGTATCCCCGGGGGCCTTTCCGTTCAGCGGGTCAGCCGTGGTTGACGCGCCAGAAGTCCGAGGCCGTCTGCCGGTTGCGCAGGTCGCCGAGCAGCCCGGCGGGGTCGGTGTGGAAGAGCTGCCCCTTCCAGTCGCTCAGGCCGTCCGGGGTGACCAAAGGCTTCACCGTGCTGTTGCCGGAGACGCCGCCCTCGCCGATCTCGTGCTTCACGCCCTCCTCGGTCATGATGAAGTGGACGTACAGCTTGGCCGCGTTGAGGTGCTTGCTCTTGGCGGCGATCGCGACGTACTTGGGGTAGCTGAAGCCGACGAACGGCGTCATCCCCTCGCAGGTCGCCTGGGCGTATCCCTTGTCCTCGTTGTTGCGGAACTTCGAGATCGACATGAAGCCGATCTTCTTGTCGGTGGCGTTCTGCGCGCCCACCGCGGCCGAGATGTCCTCGTCGGAGCCGGTCAGCACGGGCTTGTTGGCCGAGATGCGCTTGACCCACTCGTAGGCGGCGCTCTTCTCCTCGGTCTGCAGCGGCTTGCCGTACTTGGCCTGGTAGGCCTGCTCCAGCGCCTGGTTGCCGTGCGCGTCGAGCTGGGTGAAGAACGACAGCACGGTCGGCTTGCCGAGCGGGTCCTGCATGACGAGCTTGCCCGCCCACTCCGGCTCGGTCAGGTCCCACACGTTCTTGATCGGGCATCCGCCGGGCGACAGCTTGGTGTTGTAAGCGAAGACCGTGGCCTTCGACAGCGCGAGCAGCGGGTTCCGGCTCTCGGCCGGGATCTGGTCCTTCAGGTCGGCGGGCACCCACGTCTGCGCGACGCCCTGCGGGATGAGCTGCCCGACCAGCACGCCGCCGTCCTCGTACATGGCCGCGTCGATGGTGACGTTGCCCGCCGCGTGCTCCCTCGTCATCTTCTCGGCGGTCTGCGGGGTGTCGGACTTCACCCCCTCCATCGGGATGCCGTACTTGGCGGTGAAGGCCTTGGCCACCTCTTCGATGTCGCCGCTGGAGTCGTAGACGAGCAGGCCGCCCTCCTTCTTCGCGGCGGCGACCAGCGCGTCCAGGTCGAGGGACGCGTCGATCGAGGGGCCGGGCAACGGCTCGGCGCTCGTCGCCGAGGACGGCGCGTCCGGGCCGGTGGAGGGCGCGCAGGCGGCGACGGCGAGCGCGAGCAGTGCCAGGGGAACGATCTTCCGGGTACGCCTCAAGGTGGCGTCACTCCTCTTGCCTCTCGGGGGGTCGTCGGGCGCCGCCCAGAGCCCCGATCCGGCGCCGCGGTGTGCTCCACGATGAACGTCACGTGAACAGTTTGTCAAGACATAATGACCGCAGTTGCGAACTGGACATCTTCTGTTAATCAGGCCACTGTGGCATTGGTCAAGACATTCTGATGTCAGCTACCGTCGAGTCGTGACAGTCACCAGATTGGACATCGACCTCGACAGGTCGAGCCCCGTGCCCCTCTACTTCCAGGTGGCCGAGCGGATCACGGAGGCCATCCAGGCCGGCAAGCTGCCCCCCGGCTCCCGGCTGGACAACGAGATCCAGCTCGCCGAGCAACTCGGCCTCTCCCGCCCCACCATCCGCCAGGCGATCCAGTTCCTCGTGGACAAGGGCCTGGTCGTCCGCAAACGCGGCGTCGGCACCCAGGTCGTGCACGGCCAGGTGAAGCGCGCGGTCGAGCTCACCAGCCTGTACGACGACCTCCGCCGGGCCGGGCAGGAGCCGGAGACCCGGGTGCTGTCCCTGAACACCGTACCGGCCGAGGAGGAGGTCGCCGCCGCCCTGGGCGTCGAACCGGGCACGGAGGTGCTGCGGCTGGAGCGGATCAGGTTCGCCATGGGAGAGCCGCTCGCCCTGCTGCACAACTGGCTGCCGGTCGGGCTGGCCCCGCTGACGGCCGAGTCGCTGATGGAGCGCGGGCTCTACGAGATGCTGCGCCAGACCGGCATCCGGATGCGGGTGGCACACCAGCGCATCGGCGCCCGCGCGGCCTCCCCGGCGGAGGCCCGGTTACTGGAGGAGCGGCGCGGCTGCCCGCTGCTCACGATGGTCCGCACCACCTACGACGACCAGGGCCGGGCGGTCGAGCACGGCTCGCACGTGTACCGCGCCTCGCACTATTCCCTCGAGGTCACCCTCGTCGAGCGCTGAGTCACGCTTTTCTCATCGGGATGATAGTTCATCCGAATGTCAGGACAAACTATTGACCTTTACCTTCCGCTCATCTAGAACTGGAGGCCCCTGGACGAGGAGCTGACACATGCGTGTGGGTTTGCTGGGCCTTGGCCGCATAGGCGTCTTCCATGCCGCCACCCTTGCCGGTCTCGCGGACGAGCTGGTGGTCTCCGACGTGGACCGGAGCCGGGCGGAGGAGGTGGCGGCACGGCTGTCCGCGACGGTCGGCGACCCCTTCGACGCGGACGCCGTGGTGATCGCGACCCCGACGTCCACCCACGCGGAGGCGCTCGATCGCGCCTGTCAGCTGGGCGTCCCGGCGTTCTGCGAGAAACCGGCGGCGCCCACGGCGGAGGAGACGCTGCGGGTCGCCGAGACCGTCGAGCGCACCGGCGCCGTCGTGCACATCGGCTTCCAGCGCCGCTTCGACGCGGGCTACCTGGCCGCCCGCGACGCGCTGCGCTCCGGCGATCTGGGCGTGCTGCACCGCGTCCACCTGATCACCGCCGATCCCGCGCCGCCGCCCGCCGGCTACATCCCCTTGTCCGGCGGCATCTTCCGCGACTGCCACATCCACGACTTCGACATCCTGCGCTGGGTCACCGGGCGCGAGGTGGACACGGTCTACGCGACCGGCGCCAACCGCGGCGAGGAGTACTTCGCCGAGGCGGGCGACGTGGACACCAGCGCCGCGATCCTGACGATGGACGACGGCACGCTGGCCACCCTGCAGGGCTCGCGCTACAACGGCGCGGGCTACGACGTGCGGATGGAGCTGGCCGGCACCCGCGGCGCATGGGCGGCAGGGCTCGGCGGGCGCACCCCGCTGCGCTCGGCCGAGGGCTTCGCGCCGGACGGCGACCCCTGGCCGGACTTCCAGGCCAGATTCGAGGAGGCGTACGTCGCGGAGATGACCGCCTTCCTTGAGGCGGCGCGGGGCGAGCGGGAGAGCCCCTGCACGGTCCGCGACGCCCTGGCCGCGCTGTACGTGGCCGAGGCGGCGGACCTGTCCCGCCGGACCGACCGTCCCGTCCGCGTGACGGAGGTGACGAAGTGAGGATCGCCGCCGCCCCCATCTCCTGGGGAGTCTGCGAGGTGCCCGGCTGGGGTCACCAGCTCACCCCGGGGCGTGTGCTGGCCGAGATGGCCGCGCTCGGGCTGACGGCCACCGAGCTGGGCCCGGACGGGTTCCTGCCGCCGGAGCCGGACCGCCGCGCCGCCCTGCTCGGCGGCTACGGCCTGCGCGCGATCGGCGGCTTCGTCCCGGTCGTCCTGCACGACCCGGCGCACGACCCGCTGCCCGCCCTGCGGGACACGGTGGCCGCCTTCGAGGCGGACGCGGTGGTCGTGCTGGCCGCCGCGACCGGGGTGGACGGCTACGACGGACGCCCCGCCCTGGACGACGAGGGCTGGCGGACGCTGCTGTCCAACCTCGACCGGATCGACCGGGAGATCTCCCACCTGCTCACCCTGCACCCCCACGTGGGCACGATGGTCGAGACCGGCGAGGAGGTGGAGCGGGTCCTGGAAGGCTCGGCCGTCTCCCTCTGCCTGGACACCGGGCACCTGCTGGCCGGCGGCGCCGATCCGCTCGACGTCGTCAGGAAGGCCCCCGAGCGGATCGCCCACGCGCATCTCAAGGACGTCGACGCGGACCTCGCCGGGCGGGTCAGGGCGGGCGAGCTCACCTACACCGACGCGGTGCGGGCCGGGATGTACCGTCCGCTCGGCCGCGGCGACGTCGACGTGGCGGGCATCGTGTCCGGCCTGACGGCCGCCGGCTACACCGGCTGGTACGTCATGGAGCAGGACGTGATCCTCACGTCGGCCGACGCCGATCCTCTGGCGGACGTGCGCGCGAGCCTGGCCTACCTCACGGGCCTGGCCTCCCCGGAGGACGCGTGAGCGGCACTGAGACGGCGGCGCCGGAGGTGCTGACCATGGGGAGGGTCGGGGTCGAC
The DNA here is from genome assembly GCF_006334915.2 of Microbispora catharanthi. Classification (GTDB taxonomy): domain Bacteria; phylum Actinomycetota; class Actinomycetes; order Streptosporangiales; family Streptosporangiaceae; genus Microbispora; species Microbispora catharanthi. Next base: position 66,517 of record NZ_VDMA02000018.1, on the reverse strand, counting down.
CTCTACCCCCTGCAGGTCGGGGTCTCCCTGCGGCAGGTGTCGACCTTCGGCAAATACCTGGGCGGCAGCCCGACCAACGTGGCCGTGGCCGCCTCCCGTCTGGGCCGCCGCAGCGCCGTGATCACCCGCACCGGCGCGGACCCGTTCGGGCGGTTCGTGCACGACGCGCTGCGCGAGTACGGCGTGGACGACCGGTACGTGACCGCGGTGCCCGGCCTGCCGACCCCCGTGACGTTCTGCGAGATCCGGCCGCCGGAGGACTTCCCGCTGTTCTTCTACCGCTGGCCCAAGGCCCCCGACCTGGAGATCCTTCCCACCGAGCTCGACCTGGCCGCCGTCACCGGCGCGGCGCTGCTGTGGACGACCGTGACCGGGTTGTCGGACGAGCCGTCGCGTGGCGCGCACCTGACGGCGCTGAAGGCCCGGGGACGCGCCCCGCACACCGTGCTCGACCTCGACTACCGGCCGATGTTCTGGTCCGACCCGCGTACGGCCCGGCGGCACGTGCGCGAGGCGCTCGAACACGTGACGGTCGCGGTCGGCAACCTCGACGAGGCCGAGGTGGCCACCGGCCTGCGCGATCCCGAGGCGGCCGGCCGGGCCCTGCTCGACGCCGGGGTCGAACTCGCGATCATCAAGCGGGGATCGGCGGGGGTGCTGGGCATGACGACCGGCGAGACGGCCGAGGTGCCGCCCGTCGACGTCGAGGTGGTCAACGGGCTGGGCGCCGGGGACGCCTTCGGCGGAGCGCTGTGCCACGCGCTGCTCGCGGGCTGGCCGCTGGAGCGGACGCTGCGGTTCGCCAACGCCGCGGGCGCGATCGTCGCCGGCCGGCTGGCCTGCGCTCCGGCGATGCCGACCCTCGGCGAGATCGAGACCGTCGTGACGCGGGGTTCCGCACGGGGACTCCCCCCGGACCCGGGGAACGTCATCCAGGGGGACGCCCCTCAGGGAGAAGCAGGAAGGGGGGACGCCGGGCATGCGTGAAGAGGACTACCGCCGCCTGCTGGACGACCGGGCCTGGCACCCGGAGCGGGTGGCCGAGGCGGCCGCGGCCCGCAGGCGCCGTCCGCTGCGGAGCGGCCGCGACCGGCTGCTGATCATCGCGGCCGACCACCCGGCCCGGGGCGCGCTCGGCGTGGCCGGGCGTCCGATGGCGATGGAGAGCCGGATCAGCCTGCTCGACCGGCTGACGACCGCCCTGGCCCGGCCCGGCGTGGACGGGCTGCTCGCCACTCCCGACGTTGTGGAGGACCTGCTGCTGCTCGGCGCCCTGGACGACAAGATCGTGATCGGTTCGATGAACCGGGGCGGCGTCCAGGGCGCGGCGTTCGAGTTCGACGACCGCTTCACCGCCTACGACGCCGACTCGCTCGCGGCGATGGGCTTCGACGGCGGCAAGATGCTCTGCCGCATCGGGCTGGAGGACCACGCGACCGTCGCCACGCTGGCGAGCTGCGGGCAGGCCGTCACCCAGCTCGCGCGGCACGGCCTGATGGCGATGATCGAGCCGTTCTGGTCCCATCGTGTCGGGGGCGTGGTGCGGCACGACCTGTCGCCCGAGGCGATGATCCGCGCCATCAGCGTCGGCCAGGGGCTGGGGGCGACCTCCGCCCACACCTGGCTCAAGCTCCCGGTGACCGAGGACATGGACCGCGTCCTCGAGGCCACGACGCTGCCCGTCCTGCTGCTCGGCGGCGAGCCCGGTTCCGACGAGATCTGGGACTCCTGGAGCAAGGCCCTGCGCCTGCCGGGCGTGCGCGGCCTGGTCGCCGGGCGGGCGCTGCTCTACCCACCGGACGACGACGTCGCGGCGGCCGTGGACGCCGCGGTCACCCTGCTGGAGACCACATGACCTACATTCCTCACGGCACGGCCGCCTCCGGCCCCTGGGACGTCGAGATCACCCCCGAGGCCGCGAGCTGGACGTACGCCGGGCTGCGGGTCGTGGACCTGGCGGACCGGCCGGTGGAGCTGTCCACCGGCGAGGAGGAGATGCTCGTCCTGCCGCTGGCCGGCGCCTGCGACCTCGTCGCCGACGGCCTGCGGCTGTCGCTCACCGGACGCCCCTCGGTGTTCTCCGGGCCGACCGACTTCGCGTACCTGCCGATCGACGCCCGGGTCACGATCACCGGCAGGGGCAGGATCGCGCTCCCCGCCGCCCGGGCCACCCGCCGATTCCCCATCAGGTATGGCCCGGCCGACGCCGTGCCGGTGGAGATCAGGGGCGCGGGGCAGGCGACCCGGCAGGTGAACAACTTCTGCTCCCCCGAGGCCTTCGACTGCGACAAGCTCGTGGCCGTCGAGGTGATCACGCCGGGCGGCAACTGGTCGTCCTATCCGCCGCACAAGCACGACACGCCGTCGGAGCACGAGGCGGTGCTCGAGGAGATCTACTACTTCGAGGGCGGCCCCGGCTACCAGCGGGTGTACGGCACGCACGAGACGCTGGCCGAGGTGTCGGCGGGCGACGTGGTGCTCGTCCCGCACGGCTACCACGGCCCGTCGATGGCCGCCCCCGGCTACGACCTCTACTACCTGAACGTCCTGGCCGGCCCGGCGGACAAGCGGTCCATGGCCTTCTCCGACGACCCGAGGCACGCCTGGATCCGCGACTCGTGGGCCGACCAGCCCGTCGATCCCCGGCTGGGAGGTGTCTCATGACGAACACGACGAGGCTCACGGTGGCGCAGGCGCTGGTGCGCTTCCTCGCGCAGCAGTGGACCGAGCGCGACGGCGTGGAGCACCGGCTGATCGCCGGCTGCATCGGCATCTTCGGGCACGGCAACGTCGCGGGAATCGGCCAGGCCCTGGCCGAGCAGGGCGCGGGCACCCACGACCCGCTGCCCTACTATCTGGCCCGCAACGAGCAGGCGATGGTGCACACGGCCGTCGGCTACGCCCGGCAGTCCGACCGGCTGTCCACACTCGCCTGCACCAGCTCGATCGGGCCGGGCGCGACCAACATGGTCACCGGGGCCGCGCTGGCCACGATCAACCGGCTGCCGGTGCTGCTGCTGCCCGGCGACCTGTTCGCCACCCGGGTCGCCTCGCCGGTGCTGCAGGAGCTGGAGGACCCCCGGTCGTACGACGTCAGCGTCAACGACTGCCTCAAGCCCGTCAGCCGCTTCTGGGACCGGGTCAACCGGCCCGAGCAGCTTCCGGCGGCGCTGCTGGGGGCCATGCGGGTGCTCACCGACCCCGCCGAGACCGGCGCGGTGACGCTGGCGCTGCCGCAGGACGTGCAGGCCGAGGCGTACGACTGGCCCGAGGAGCTGTTCGCCCGCAGGGTCTGGCACGTGGCCCGGCCGGTCCCCGAACCCGCCGCCCTGGCCAGGGCCGCCGAGCTGCTGCGCGGCTCGCGCCGCCCGCTGATCGTCGCCGGGGGCGGGGTCAGGTACAGCGGCGCCTGCGCCGAGCTGGCCCGCTTCGCCGGACGCCACGGCGTGCCGGTGGCCGAGACCCAGGCCGGCAAGGGCGCGCTGCCGTACGACCACCCGTGCGCCGTGGGCGCGATCGGGCACACCGGGACCCGCGCGGCCGACACCCTGGCCCGCGAGGCCGACCTGGTCATCGGGATCGGCACCCGCTACAGCGACTTCACCACCGCCTCGCGGACGCTGTTCCGGCAGGCCGGGTTCCTCAACGTCAACGTGGCGGCGTTCGACGCGGCCAAGCACGCGGCCGAGACGCTCGTCGCCGACGCACGGGAGGCCCTGAAGGCACTCGACGACGTGGACTGGCGGGCCGACCCCGACTGGACGGGCCGGGCGGCCGAGCTGGCGGCCGGGTGGCAGGCCGAGACCGACCGGTTCTACGGCGGGACCGAGCTGACCCAGCCGGTGGTGCTCGGTGTCCTCAACGAGGTCGCCGCGGGCGGGGTGGTGGTCAACGCGGCCGGGTCGATGCCGGGCGACCTGCACCGGCTCTGGCGTGCCTCCGACCCCGGGCAGTACCACGTCGAGTACGGCTACTCCTGCATGGGCTACGAGATCGCCGGAGGGCTGGGGGTGAAGCTCGCCGCTCCGGAGCGTGAGGTGTTCGTGCTCGTCGGCGACGGCTCCTACCTGATGATGGCCCAGGAGATCGCCACCGCCGTGCAGGAGGGCGTCAAGCTCGTCATCGTCCTGGTGGACAACCAGGGCTTCGCCTCGATCGGCGCGCTGAGCGAGTCGGTCGGCGCGCTCCGGCTCGGCACCGCCTACCGCAAGCGCGGCCCGGACGGCCGGCTCGACGGGGAGCGGCTGCCGGTGGACCTCGCCGCCAACGCCGCCAGCCTCGGCGCCGACGTGCTGACGGCGGCCGATCCGCAGACCCTGCGCACCGCGCTCGCCAAGGCCGTCGCGTCGCCCCGCACGACCGTGGTCTACGTCGAGACGGTCCCCGGCCCCGCGCCCGCCGCCGAGGCGTGGTGGGACGTGCCGGTGGCCGAGGTGTCGGGGCTCGCCGAGGCACGCGCCGCGCGCGAGCGCTACGACGAGGCCAAGCGTGACCAGCGGCCCTACCTCTGATGGGGTGGACGCTCGCGTTCGCCGCGGCGGCGGTGCTCTTCACGTTGATCAGCGGGGCCAACGACGGGGCGACCCTGATCGGGCTCGGGCTGCGCTTCCCCCGCTCACCGGGCTGGACGGCCGCCGCCCTGCTCACCGCGGCCCTGTTCGCCGGGCCGTACGTGCTGGGCGTCACGGTCGCCCGGACGTTCACGGAACGGCTGGCGGGGCTGGACACCGGGCAGGGGGCGACGGCGTTCCTCACCGGAGTGGTGGTCGCCGTGACGGTGGTCGCGATCCTGACCGGCCGCGGCCTGCCCACGAGCCTCACGCTCGCCGTGATCGGCGGCATCACCGGCGCCGGGCTCGGCGCGGGGCTGCCGGTGGCGTGGCGGGGGGTGGCCACCGTCCTCGCGGTCGGGGCCGGGGCGCCCCTGGCCGGGCTGGTCCTCGGCTACCTGCTGGGGACGGCGTCCCGCCGGGTGCCGTCCTACCAGCGGATGCCCCGGCTCGTGGGCACCGCCCACCTGCTGGCGTACGCGGCCCAGTGCCTGGCGTACGCGGTGAACGACGGCCAGAAGATGATCGCGGTCGCGAGCGTGGCGATCGGCGTGGGCCGCGGCGGGCTCGGCCGGGTGGGCCCCGTCCACGTCCCGCCGGTGTGGATGGCCGTCCTCGCGGCGCTCTTCCTCGCCGGGGCGCTGGCGGGTCTCCCCCGGGTCGGCGCCCGGCTCGGGCGCGGCCTGGTCATCACCCGGCCGCTGCACGTCGTCTCGGCGGAGACGGCGGCCACCGGCGCCGTGCTCGGCAGCTCGGCCCTCGGCAGCCCGGTGAGCATGACCCAGTCCATCACGGCCGGTGTGGTCGGCGTGGCGGCAAGCGAAGGAGCACGGAGGGTGCGATGGCAGGCAGTGGTGAACATGGGAACGGCGTGGCTGGTCACGCTGCCGTCGTCGCTGGCGCTGGGCTGCCTCGCGGGGCTGACGCTCAGGCTGCTGTGACCGGCGTGCGCGGGCGCGCCCGCCGGTTCTCGCGGGCCTGGGACGACCTGCGGGGGCGGTCGGCACGGCGGGTGGTCGACCTGGTCCGCGGGCAGATCGCGGTCGCGCGGGACGGAGCCGGGCTCGCCCGCGCCACCGCCACCGGCGCGACGGACCGGCCGGCCGCGCGGGCCCGGATGACCGAGGTGGAGCACGAGGGGGACGCGGCGCGGGGCGAGCTCGTGGAGACCCTGCGCCGGGTGCTCGCCACCCCCATCGACAGGGAGGACCTGTTCCGGCTCTCCCGGTCCATCGACGACGTCCTCGACCACCTCCGCGACTACGTACGCGAGACCGACCTGTTCGGGCCGGAGGACCTCGGCTTCGCGGTCGAGCCGCTGCAGGCGGTGATCGACGGCCTGGCCGAGCTGGACGCGGCCGTGCTGAAGATGCTCGACGACCCCGGGTCGGTGACCGTCGCCGTGCTCGCCACCCGCAAGTGCTGCAACCGCCTGCGGCAGCTGTGCCAGGCCCGGCTCGCCGAGCTGTTCAGCGGCCCGCTGCGGATGGAGACGCTGCGCGAGCGCGAGTTGCTGGGCCGCCTCGACGCGGTGGGCCGGCGGCTCGGCGAGGCCGCCGACGCGCTCGCCGACGCCATGCTCAAACGCAGCCACTGAGCCGCGTCCCACCAGGCGGAAACCCCGCTCCGCCGCGCCCGAAACCCCGACGGCCCGTTCCCCGCCCCTTCCCGACTTCCCGCCAACCCTGAAAGCGGGGCCCCGCACCGCGGCGGTCCCCGACCTCGAAGGAAGTACCCCCCATGGCTGTTGTCACCAAGGCGGAGACACCGCCCCGACCACCCAGATCGCGCAGGCTGCTCTATCGGCTCCGCGTCCTGCGCCACGACCCGACCGCCGCGCTCGGGCTGATCCTCGTCGTCGTGCTCGGCTATCTCGTCGTGGCGCCGCTGGTCGCCGTGCTGTCCGACGCCTTCCGCCTGCAGTACGGCGACGACGTGCACGCCGGGCAGGCGGCCGGCGAGTGGACCGGCTACTACCTCTGGCGGGTCTTCCGCTCCCAGATCAGCGGGCTGCTGTTCTGGCAGCCGCTGCTCAACACGCTGGTGGTCGCGCTGGGCACCGTGCTGTTCGCCCTGGTGCTCGGCGGCGGCATGGCGTGGCTGGTGACCCGCACCAACGTGCCGGGGCGCAAGTGGCTGGCGGGCGCGCTGGTGGTCCCCTACATGCTGCCGTCGTGGACCTTCTCGCTGGCGTGGCTCACGCTGTTCAAGAACGAGCGCGCGGGCGGTCAGGTCGGGTTCCTCCAGGCGCAGGGCGTGCACACGCCCGACTGGCTGGCGTACGGCGCGTTGCCGATCATCGTGACCCTCGGGCTGCACTACTACCCGTTCGTGCTGCTCCTGGTCGGCAACGCGCTGCGGCGCATCGACGCGCAACTCGTGGACTCGGCGCGCATCCTCGGCGCGCCGCAGCGCACGGTCGTGCGCCGCATCGTGATCCCGCTGATGCTCCCCGCGCTGTCGTCGGCCGTGCTGCTGGTGGTCGGCCGGGTGCTCGGCACGTTCGGCACGCCGTACGTGCTGGGGCTGCCCGCCGACTTCCGGGTGCTGTCGACGGGGCTGTTCCAGTCGATCCGCGACCGCAGCACGGGCGTGGCGTCCGTGCTCGCCACGGTCATCGTGGTCATCGGGGTGGTGATCGTGCTCGCCGACACCCGGATGACCCGCGAGCACCGCCGGTTCGTCACCGTCGGCGGCAAGGGCGGCATGGACCGGCTGAGCGACCTGCGCCGGGTGCGCTGGCCGGCGTTCGCGCTCGGCCTGGTGGTCTTCGGGGTGAGCGTGCTGGTCCCGGTGCTCACGCTGCTGCTGTCCACGGTCACCCGTACGCCGCTGGACCTGTCGACCTTCACCCTCGACTACTGGCTCGCCGAGCGGCTGCCCGGGGCGGTCGGGTTCCCGCACGGCGTCTTCCGCGGCTCCGAGCTGTGGGCGGCGGCGTGGAACTCCCTGCGCATCGTCGGCCTGGCCTCGGTGATCTGCGCGGTCGCCGGGCTGCTGGTGGGGTATGTCGTGGTGCGCGGGACGGCACCGCGCGTCGCCTTCTTCCTCCGCCAGGTCTCCTTCCTGCCCTATCTCGTCCCCGGCATCGCGTTCGCCGCCGCGTCGCTGTCGTTGTTCGCCGTGGCCCGCGGCCCGATCCCCGCGCTGTACGGCACGACGTTCCTGCTGATCCTGGTCATGGCGGTGACCCACCTGCCGTACAGCTCGCGCTCGGGCATCGCGGCGATGACGCAGCTGGGCCGCGAGCCGGAGGAGGCGGCGCAGATCGCCGGCGCGCCCTGGTTCCAGCGGATGGGGCGGATCATCTTCCCGATCCAGAAGGGCGCGCTCGTCACCGGGATCGTGCTGCCGTTCATCTCCGGGCTCAAGGAGCTCAGCATCGTGGTCATGCTCACCACGACCGGCACCGAACTGCTCACGACGCTGTCGATCGGCCTCGTGGACTACGGATACACCCAGCTCGCCAACGCGGTCGTCCTCGTCATCGCGTTGGTCTCCTTCACCATGACGTACCTGACCCAGCGGCTGACCAAGAGCAGCCTGGCGTCCGGGCTAGGAGGATAGATGCCAGCCATCACGTTGACCGGAGTCGCCAAGAGCTACGGCGGCGGCGAGCACGCCGTGAGGAACCTCGACCTCACCGTCCCCGACGGCGCGTTCATGTGCCTCCTCGGGCCCTCCGGCTGCGGCAAGACCACGACCCTGCGCATGATCGCCGGTCTCGAACAGCCCACGGCCGGCACCATCGCCGTGGGAGACAGGGTGCTCGACTCCGTCGAGCGCGGCCTGTACGTCCCGCCGGAAAAGCGCGGCATGGGCCTGGTCTTCCAGAACTACGCGCTGTGGCCCCACCTGTCCGTGCGCGACAACGTGGAGTTCGGCCTGCGCATGCGCAAGGTGCCCGCCGTCGAGCGCAGGGCCAGGGCCGAGGCCGCGCTGAAGATGGTGCACGTCGACGCCGCCATGGACCGCTATCCCTCCCAGTTGTCCGGCGGCCAGCAGCAGCGCGTCGCGCTCGCCCGCATGCTCGCCGTCAACCCGTCGGTGCTGCTGCTCGACGAGCCGCTGTCGAACCTCGACGCCCGGCTGCGCCTGGAGATGCGCGCCGAGCTCAAGCGCATCCACGAGGAGTCCGGCGCGACGATCGTCTTCGTCACCCACGACCAGCTGGAGGCCCTCACCATGGCCACCGACGTCGCGGTGATGAACGAGGGCGAGCTGCAGCAGGTGGCCGCGCCCATGGACATGTACGACCGGCCCGCCAACCGCTTCGTCGCCGAGTTCGTCGGCAGCCCGCCGATGGCGATCGTCGACGTCGGGCCCTCCCCCGCCGGCCTGGCCGGGTCGCTGCTGCGCTTCGCCGAGTCCCGTGTGCCCGGGAGTCTTGAAGGAGCGCAGTGCTCGCCGACGGCCGTCGGCATCCGGCCCGAGGCGCTGCGCCTCGGGCCGCCGCCCGGCGCCACCTGGTGCGAGGAGGCCGTCGTCGAGGCCGTGCTGCCCGCCGGGTCGTCCTGGACCGTACGGCTGCGCGTGCTCGACACCGAGCTCTACGCGGTGTCCTACACCCCGGTCGAGGCGGCCCCCGGCGACGTGGTGACCTGCTGGACCGAGCGGATGCACCTGTTCGGCGCGGACGGCGCGCGGCTGTCCGCCTGGGACGGAGCCGCGTCTCCGGCGAAGGGGGCGGTGGCGTGATCAGGCCCGTGGCGTTGTTGCTGGACTTCGGCGGTGTGATCGTGGAGACCACCCGCCGCCCGTCCTGGGCGGCCGAGCTCGCCGCCGAGGTGCACGGGCTCCTGCGCCGTGCGGGGTTCGACGGCCTCACCGTCGAGGAGGTCGAGACCGACATCCGGGCGGGCGCGCGCGCCGACAAGTACTGGAAGGACTCGACCTCCCGGCGCTTCGCGCCCGAGGAGATGACGCACCGGGAGTTCTGGGCCGACTACGTCGGGGGCGACTGGCCCGAGCAGGCCCGCACCCTGGTGACCGCCGAGGCGACCCCGCTGTGCCGGCGGATGGGCGAGCTGCGCAGCGGGCGCAAGCTCCGGCCGGGGATGGAGGAGCTGCTGGAGGCCTGCTGGGCGAACGGCGTCACTCCGGCGGTCGTCAGCAACGCGCTGTGCGGCGTCGTCCACCGCGACTTCATGACGACGGCCGGGCTCGACCGCCAAGTGGCCGTGCAGGTCTACAGCGACGAGGTCGGCGTGCGCAAGCCCAACCCCGAGATGATCTGGATCGCCTGCCGGGCGCTGGGCGCCGACCCCGCCCAGGTCTGGTACGTCGGCGACAACTACGACCGCGACGTGGTGTGCGGCGCCCGCGCCGGAGTCGGGGCGACCGTCCTGATGGTCTCCGGCAGCACCGACAAGATCCCCTACCGGGTGCGCCAGAGCCCCCAGGCGACCGTGGAGGACCCGCGCGGCCTGCTGACCCTTCTGGAGGAGACATGGATCTGAACACCTCACGTGAGCTGGCCGCCATCGCGGTCAGGGCGGCCAGATCGGTCGGCGACATGCTCCGCCACGCCTTCCGCTCGCGGCCCGAGATCACCACCAAGCGCGACTTCCACGACCCGGTGACCGAGCACGACAAGGCGGCCGAGGCACGCATCCGGGAGGTCATCGACCGCCTGTGCCCCGGCAGCGTGGTGGTCGGCGAGGAGGGCGGCGTACGCGGCGAGGGCGAGGTCCGCTGGTACGTCGACCCCATCGACGGCACCGCGAACTTCGCGGCCGGGCTGCCGTTCTTCTGCACCTCGATCGCCGCCGCCGTGGACGACGAGGTGGTGGCGGGCGTCGTCTACGACCCCGTGCGCGACGACGAGTACACCGCCTCGCTCGGCGGGGCCTTCTGCAACGGCGTGCCGCTGCGCAGCTCCGGCGCCCGCACCGACCGGGAGGCCGTGCTGCTGTCGAGTTACCCCACCCCCCGCGACATCAGCGCGGGGGGCGACGACGCGCTGCATCGATTCGCCCGCATCCAGCACGCCTTCGCCACCACCCGCCGTCCCGGCAGCGCGGCGCTGAAGCTCGCGCACGTCGCCGGGGGCTGGTCCGACGTCGCGCACGGCACGAACATCAACGCCTGGGACGTCGCGGCCGGGTCGCTCCTGGTCGCGCAGGCGGGCGGGGTGTTCGTCCCGCTGTCCGGCAGCGTCTTCACCCCCGGCGGCTACATCGCGTGCGTCGGCGGGTTCGACCTCGCCGGGTCGGTGATGGCCGAGGTCTTCCCGGACATCGCGGCGGCGGTCGCGGCGGGAGCGGCCTCGTGATCCGCTGGATCGTGACCGACCTGGACGGCACGCTCGTGGGGCGCGACCTCGCCATGGTGCCCGCCAGCAGGGACGCGCTGTGCCGCTTCCGCGCCGCGGGCGGGGAGGTCGTCATCGCGACCGGGCGGATGGAGCTGTCGGCCCGGCCGTTCTACGACGAGCTGGGGCTCGACGGGGCGGCGATCCTCTACAACGGCGCCCGTACGGTGGACCTCGGCACGGGAGCGGTGCTGCGCTCCCGTCACCTGCCGCCGGGCGCGTGGCGGACGCTGCTGGAGATGTTCGGCGACCTCCCCGAGGGCGTGTATCCGGTGGCGTTCTGCGGCGGCGAGGCGCTGGCCGTGCACGACGTGCCGCAGTTGCGGGACTACGCCCGGCGCGACGGCATCGACCTGCGGGATCCGGGCGACTGGTCGGCCCTGCCGCCCGGTGGGATCACCAAGTGCATGCTGATCGGCGACCCGCTCCCCGACCTGGCGATCCCCGGCACCGTGACGGTCCGGTCCGAGGCCACCTACCTGGAGGTGCTGCCCGAAGGCGCGACCAAGGGCACCGCGCTCCGCGCTCTGGCGGCGGCCCACGGCGTGCCGCTCGAGCAGATCGCCGCGGTCGGGGACAACCCCAACGACATCGACATGATCGCGCTGGCCGGGCTCGGGGTCGCGGTCGGCGACGGCCACCCGGACGTCCGGGCCGCGGCGGACGTCGTGGTCGGCGCCTGCGCCGACGGCGCCGTCGCCGACGTGGTGAACCTCGCCCTGTCCCGATAAGCAGGAGCAACCGAACACCGCGACGAGCGAAGCGGGCAACCCGAGCGAGCCGGAGGGGCGCGCCGCCGGTCTGGACTGAGGAACGCGCGCAGCGAGGAACGAGCGAGCACGTGACGAGGGAAGACGGCGGATAAGAGCGCCCCGACGAGCGCAGCGGGCAATACAGTCCGTGTCAGCGGCCGCGTCAGCACGGCAACGGGCCGGTATCAGAGCGGTCGGCGATCGTGAACGCCATGAACGGATCAGCGATCGCGGCCTCGGGACTGCGAAAGGCCTACAAGGACAAGGTCGTGCTCGACGGCATCGACCTGGACGTCAAGTCCGGCACGATCTTCGCCCTGCTCGGGCCCAACGGCGCCGGCAAGACCACGACGGTGAACGTGCTGACCACGCTGCTGGCCCCCGACGCCGGCACGGTGGTCGTCGCCGGGCACGACGTGGCGACGGAGACCAAGGCGGTGCGGGCGGCGATCGGGGTCACCGGGCAGTTCGCTTCGGTGGACGACCTGCTCACCGGCGAGGAGAACCTGCTGCTGATGGCGGATCTCCTGCACCTGCCCAAGGCGGAGGGCAGACGAATCGCCGGCCGGTTGCTCGACCGGTTCGATCTGGCCGAAGCGGCGGGCAAACCGGCGGCGTCCTACTCCGGCGGCATGCGCCGCAAGCTGGACCTCGCCATGACCCTGGTCGGCGAGCCGCAGATCATCTTCCTGGACGAGCCCACGACGGGACTCGACCCGCGCAGCCGCCGCACGATGTGGGAGATCATCCGGGAACTGGTCGCCGGCGGCACGACCATCTTCCTCACCACCCAGTATCTGGAGGAAGCCGACCAGCTCGCCGACCGCATCGCGGTGCTCGATCAGGGCCGGCTGGTCGCGGAGGGCACCGCCGACGAGCTCAAGCGCCGGGTTCCCGGCAGCCATGTCCGGCTGCGGTTCACCGGCCGGGACGAACTCGACGCCGCGGCACGGATCCTGCCCGGGTCGACGAGGGACGACGAAGAGCTGACCCTGCAGGTGCCCGGCGACGGTGGAGTGAGGTCGTTGCGCGCGCTGCTCGAACAGCTCGACGCGCACTCCGTCGACGTCGAGGAGCTGTCGGTGCACACCCCGGACCTGGATGACGTCTTCCTCGCCCTTACCGGCACCGCGAACAAGGAGGTCAACGCCCGATGAAGGTCATCGCGGATTCCACGACCATGCTGCGGCGCAACTTCCGGCACACGATGCGCAATCCGGTGGCGCTGTTCAACGGCATCGTCATGCCGGTCTTTCTGATGTTCCTGATGGTCTACGTGTTCGGCGGCGCGTTCAGCGTCGGCGTCGACTACGCCGACTACGCGACGCCGGGGTTGATGCTGACGACCATCTGCTACGGCATCGGCGCCACCGCGATCGCGGTGAACTCCGACATGACGACCGGATTCATCAACCGGCTTCGCGTCATGGACGTGTCCCGGGCCGCGGTGCTGAACGCACACGTGATCATCACCATGCTGCGGAGCCTGGTGGCCATCGCGTTCGTCACCGGGGTCGCGTTCCTGATGGGATTCCGGCCGTCGGCGGGTTTCGCGGAATGGCTCGGCGTGATCGGCATCGTCGCGCTGACGGTGTTGGCGATCGGCTGGCTGACCGTCGCGTTCGGTCTCGCGGCGAAGACGCCGGAGAGCGCGGGCCTCGCCGCCGTCCCGTTGATGCTCCTGCCCTTCTTGAGCAGCGCGTTCGTGCCGGCCGGCAAGATGGGTCCCGGCGCGCGGCAGTTCGCCGAGTATCAGCCGTTCACCCCGATCATCGAGACCCTGCGCGGGTTGCTGACCGGCGCGCCGTCTGCGGGCTCGGCCATCACGGCGATCGCCTGGTGTGCGGGGCTGACGCTGGTCGGCTACCTGTGGGCACGCGCGTCGTTCAACAAGCGAGCGTGATCTCGGCCAGCTCGCGCCAGTCCCGCCTCCCGCCGTCACGAATCGCCTCGGTGAACACGGATTCACCGAGGCGATTCCGCGCGTCCGCGGCGATCCTGGAAACGTCCGGATGCGAACGATCCGGCGTGCCGCGCACGGCGTCGCTCGCCGCGAGCAGTCGCGCGGCCTGCTCGTAGTCTCCCTGGCGCAGCGCGAGATCCGCGATACCGATCAGCACCTCGGCGATCGCCGGCGGATACTCGTACTTCATGACCGCGCGGAGCGCCTCGGTCCGATACGCGCGGGCCTTGTCGAGATCCTCGGTGAGGTAGCCGTACAGATCCATGATCGCGGCACGGACGGAGTCGCCCCTTTCCGCGTCGTTCAGCACCGCACGCACCGTGGCCAGATGCTCGTGTGCCTGGTCCGGCTCGCCGCGCCGGCGCGCCAGCTGCGCCTGCGCAAGCGCCAGCTCGGCAAGCGAGTCCGGCCAGGCGATCCCGCCCGCGCACCGCTGCGCTTCCGCCATGGCGCGAGCGCTGGACCGCTCGTCGCCGAGCAGCCAGTACAGCTGAGCCTGCCGCGCCAGCAGGCCGACCACGTCCTCGGTCCCGCCCACCTCGGTCAGCGCCACGATCGCCTCTTCGAAATGCTCACACGCGCGTGCCAACTCGCCGCGCATGGCGAGCCGATCGGCCAGGAAGGTCAGCGCCAGCGAGATCCCCATCCGCTCACCCAGCGTTCGGAACTCGGCAAGGGCGATCTCGGCGTCGACGTCCACATCGGTCTCGTCACCGCCGAGCATCAGCCGGAGCCGGCCACGAGCGAGCCTGGCCTGCGCGCGCACCCACGGATCCTCGTCGGCGATGAGCGGCTCGAACGCGGGGAGGAACTCCGCCGGGCCCTGCAGCATCCGCTCCAGCACCCCGACGAACCCGAGCAGCGGGTGGCGATACCCACTGCGCTGGGCGAGCCGGTGCGCCTCGTGGATCCACTCCCGCGCCTGATACTGGTCGCCGCCGACCCCGGAGGTCAGGAACATCGTCACGATGAGGTACGCCATCGCCCGCACCTCGTCGGACACCTCACCGTGCATCGAGGACGCCGCGATGCTCAACTCGGTGCCCTCGGCCCTGTGCCCGCCGAGGTACCAGTACCAGCCCGCGGCCCCGACCAGCCGCATCGCCTCCTGGGCCCATCCCTCGGCGATCGCCCCGCGCAGCGCCGCGCTGATGTTGTCGTGCTCGGCCTCGAGCCTGGCCAGCCATTCCAGTTGCTCGGCCCGGCGCAGGTGCGGATCGGCCGTCTCTGCCAGCTCGGTGAAGTAGGCGAGGTGCGCCCGGCGCGCCGACTCGGTTTCCCCGGCTTCGGCGAGCCGGTGCGCCGCGTACTCCCTGATGGTGTCGAGCATCCGGTAGCGCGGCGTGCCCTCGCCGTCGGCGAGCAGCAGCGATTTCTCGATCAACGCGGTCAGCACGTCGAGCACCTGCTCCCCGGCGAACGCCTCGTCCCCGCACACCCGCTCGGCCGCCTCCAGGCTCGTCCCTCCGGAGAACACCGACAGCCGCCGCAGCACGCGGCGTTCGGCCTCGGTCAGCAGATCCCAGCTCCAGTCCACGACCGCGCGCAGCGTCTTGTGCCGGGGCAGCGCCGTACGGCTGCCGCCGGTCAGCAGAAGGAACCGGTCATCGAGCCGGCGTGCCAGCTGATCGACGGACATGGTGCGCAGCCGTGCCGCGGCCAGTTCGATCGCCAGCGGGATCCCGTCGAGCGCCCGGCAGATCCGCGCCATGGCCGACAGGGTGTGCGCGTCGGAGCCGACGTCCTTGCGCACCAGATCCGCGCGGTCCCGCAGCAGCCGCACCGCGGGCGAGGACCCGGCCTCGGAGGGGTCCACTCCCTTCGGGGGCAGCGCGAGCGGCTCGACCTGCCACAGCACCTCCCCGGTGATACCGAGCGGTTCCCTGCTCGTGGCCAGAATCCGCAGCCTCCGGCACTCCCCCAGCAGCCGATCCGCGAAAGCCGCGGCCGCCTCGATCACGTGCTCGCAGTTGTCCAGGATCAACAAGATCGCGCGCTCCCGGACCGCGGCGACGAGCTGATCCATCGGTTCCCCACCCCGTGCGGCACCGAGCAGTGCCTGGTCACGCAGGCCGATCGCGGTGAGGGCGGCCTGCGCCAGGTCACCGCCCGCCCGCACCGAGGCCAGTTCGACCAGCCACGCCCCGTCCGGCAGCTCGGCGAGCATCGTCCGCGCGGTCTCCGTGGCCAGCCTCGTCTTGCCGGAGCCACCCGCCCCCGCCAAGGTGACCAGCCGGTGCCTGACGACCAGACCGGCCACCGCGGAGACGTCGTCGTCCTTGCCGACGAAACTCGTCAGCTCGGCGCGCAGGTTCGTCCTGTGGTTGTCCGCCCGCGCGCCCAGCTCGCCCCGCAGCAACGCGGTGTGCAGCGCGGAGAGCTCGGCCGACGGGTCGGCGCCCAACTCCTCGGCGAGCCGCTCACGCGTCCGCTGGTACACGGTCAACGCCTCAGCCGTACGTCCCGCCTCGGCGAGCGCTCGCATCAGGGCCGCCACGAACCCCTCCCGCAGGGGATACGCGGCAACCAGCTCGGTCAACTCGGAGACCAGCTCCGAACCACGGCCGAGGCGGATGTCCGCGTCCACCCGGTCCCCGAGCGCGGCGACGTGAAGTTCGTCCAGACGCGCGACCACGGCGTCGAACGCGTCGCTGTCTCGCAGCGCGATGTCCGCCATGGCCGCACCGCGCCACAGTGCCAGGGCCGAGCGCAGCAGATCGGCCCGCGCCGCGGGGTCGGCGGCGCGGGCCTGACCGACCAGGTGCTCGAATTGGCACACGTCCACGGCATCAGGCGCCACGGCCAGCCGGTAGCCGCCGGAGTCCGCCTCGATCACACCGTCCGGCAACACCCTGCGCAGCCTGGACACCAACGCCTGCAGGGCATTGGCTTCGTCCGCGGGCGGCCGTGGCCCCCAGATCCAGTCCACCAGCCTCGCCCGCGAGACGATCCGGCCGGGTTCGAGGGCGAGCGCGGCGAGCAGTGCGCGCAGCCGAATCCCGGGAACCTCCACCACGGACCCGTCGCGGTTGCGGACCTCGAACGGTCCGAGCAGTTCGACTCGCACGTCAGCAATTGTGCCGAGCCGTGGCGACATCGGCTAACCGCCACCGCGCGCACCCCGCCCACCTGCGGCGACGGGGGAAATCGCGATCGTCCGATCCGACTGCGGGTCAGGCGTGGGTCGGTCGTGGGTCGGCCGTATCCAGCGGTCACACGTCCCAGGTGACCGGCAGGCTCTTCACCCCGTAGATGTCCGCGGTCTCCGGCCGCAGATCGACCTCCTCAGCCGGTACGGCCAGGCGCAGCGTGGGGAAGCGGTTGAGCAGCGCGGGGAAGGCGACCCGCATCTCGACGCGGGCGAGCTGCTGGCCCAGGCACTGGTGGATGCCGTGGCTGAAGGCCAGATGGCCGCCGTCCTGCCTGCGCAGGTCGAGCACGTGGGGGTTGGGGAAGCGCTCGGGATCGCGGTTGGCGGTGTTGAGGGACAGGATGACCGTCGTCCCGGCCGCAATGGTCCGGCCGCCGAGCTCGACGTCCTCCAGCGCGACCCTGTGGAACTGCTTGGCGACACTCAGATACCGCAGCAGCTCTTCGACGGCCTGGTCGATGAGCGTGGGCTCGCCGCGCAGCGCGGCCAGCTGGTCCGGGTTCTGCAGCAGCGCGAAGGTGCCCAGCGCCAGCATGTTCGCAGTGGTGTCGAATCCGGCCGACAGCAGGATGAGGGCCATCCCCTGCAGCTCCTCGTCGGTCAGGTCGCTGTCGGTGAGGTCGCTGAGCACGTCGTCAGTGGGGTTGGCGCGCTTGGCGGCCACCAGCTCCGCGAGATATCGCTGGGTCGCGGTGTAGGCCGCGATCAGTTCCTCGTCGCCGACCTCCCCGCCGAGGAACTTGTCGATGTTGTCCTGGAAGGAGCCCCGGTCCTCGTACGGCACGCCCAGCAGCTCGCAGATGATGACGGCGGGGATGGGCTTGGCGAACGCGGTCACCAGGTCCGCTGGCGGCCCGGCCTTCTCCATGGCGTCCAGGTGGTCGGCGGTGACCTGCTCGACGCGCTCGGTGAGCATTCGCATCCGCCGTACGGTGAACTTGCCCACCAGCGGCTTGCGATAGCGGCCGTGCTGCGGCTCGTCCATGAGGAGGAACTCGCCGGGCGGCGCCGGGGGGACCTCGATCTCGCCGTAGTCGATCAGCGGGTGGTGGCGCATGAGCTCCTTGCGCGAGCTGAACCGAGGGTCGGCAAGGACCGACCGGACCAGGTCGTATCCGGTGATCAGCCAGCCCTGGTGCCCGCTGGGGAAGGGGAAGCGGCTGATCGGGCCGTGCTCGCGGGCGTCGATCAGCTCCCTCGGCGGGTCGAAGGGACAGCCGGGCTGACGCGTGATCGGCATCGTCGTGACGGTGTGTTCCATGGCCATTCCCCTCATCAGGCGCCGAGCACGGCGTTGTCTTCGGAAGCCTTTCGCGGCCCCGGGGCCGCGATCGCTGAGCCGTTCATGGCATCCACGATCGCCGGCCGCGCTGACACCGGGCCGTCGCCGTGCTGACGCGGCCGCTGACACGACACCGCATCGGACCGATCGCCATCCGGTGAGCGCAGACGAACGCCTCCCGGTTCGGAGCAGGAGCCCTGCTCCGCCGGGAGGCGTTCACCTACATGCTCGCTGTCAGAGCAGGCCGTTCTGCGTGAGCCAGTCCTTGGCCACCACGGGCGGGTCGTCCTTGTCGACGGAGATCCGCTTCATCAGGGAGACCAGCGTCTGGGTGTCCAGCTTGGCGGAGACCGCGTTCAGGGTGGAGGTCACGGTGTCGTTCACCCCGGCCTTGTAGACCAGGGGCGTCACGTTCTCCGAGCCGAAGGCGTTCTTGTTGTCCTGCAGCGGCACGAGGTCGTTCAGCACGATCTTGGGATCGGTGGTGAACACGTTGCCCACCTGGACCGTGCCGCTCTTGATGGCGTCAGCGGTGGTGTCCCCGGTGGGCTTCCACTGCTTGAACTCCAGGCCGTAGACGTTCTTGAAGTTCTCCTCCTGACGCTGCTTGAACTCCGGCGGACCGCCGACCACGAAGTCCTTCGCCACCTTGGCGAGGTCCTCGATGGTGCTGAGCTTGTACTTGTCGGCCGTGGCCTTGGTGACCGTGAGCGAGTTGTTGTCCTCGGCGGCGGCGGGCTCCAGGACCTCCAGCTCCGCGGGCAGCTTGGCCTTCAGGCCCGCGAGGATCTCGTCCTTGGTCCTGGCCGTGCTCGACTTGTCGACGAACGCCAGCAGCGACCCGGCGTACTCGGGCAGCACGGTCAGGCCGCCGCTCTTGACCTGGTCGTAGACGACCTCGCGGCTGCCGATGTTGGGCTTCTCCTCGACCGTGACCCCCTTGGCCTGAAGGGCCTGGGCGTACATCGAGGCGAGCAGGACGCTCTCGGGGAAGTTGAAGGAGCCGACGACGACCTTCGCGGCGGCGGCGTCGCCCGAGCCCGACGCCGACGGCGCGGCGGACGCGGTCGTGGAAAGGGGGTCGGAGCCCCCGCAGCCCGATAACGTGAGCGCCGCGGTCAGGGCGACCGCCGCGACGCCGAAGATACGTCTCATACCAAAAAATCCCTTCATTTTAGGGCGATAATAACGGAATTAGCGGACCTGGCGGACACCGGGTGAGACGGCCACCCGGTCGAGCAGGACGAAGGCGAACTGGACGGCCAGGGCGAGGGCGGCCACCAGGACCGCTCCCCCGATCACGTCCGCATAGGTCTTGGTGGCCAGGCCGTCGATGATGAACCGGCCGAGCCCGCCCAGCCCGACGAACGCCGCGACGGTGGCGGTCGAGACGACCTGGATGGCGGCGAGGCGCAGGCCCAGCAGGATCAGCGGCAGCGCGACCGGGGTCAGCGTCCGGAACAGCACCTGACGCCCGCGCAGGCCCATGCCGTACGCGGCGTCGCGCAGGTCGGCGTCCACCCCCCGCACGCCCTCGTACGTGTTCACCAGGATGGGCGGGACCGCCAGCACGATCAGCGGGATCAGCACCGGCAGGACGGTCCCCACGCCCGCCAGCAGCACCACGAGCACGAGCAGGCCGAGCGTCGGCAACGCCCGGGCGGCGTTCGCCGCGACCACGACGAGCAGCGCGCCGCGGCCCGTGTGGCCGATGAGCATGCCGAGCGGCACGGCGATCAGCGCCGCGACGAGGAAGGCCGCCGCCGAGAACTCCAGGTGCTCCAGCAGCCGGACCGGGATGCCGTCCGGGCCCGACCAGTGCCCCGCGTCGCCGAAGAAGTCGGCCAGCCAGTTCACGCCGTCCTCCTCGCCCGGGACCAGGGGGTCAGCAGCCGCTGGGCGAGCACGAGCAGCCCGTCGGCGAGCACGGCGAGCAGGACGATGAGCACGATCCCGACCACGATCGGCGTGTAGAACTGCCGCTGCCAGCCGTCGATGAACAGGTTGCCCAGCCCGCCCTGGCCGATGAGCGCGCCCACGCTGACCAGGCTGATGCTGGACACGGTCGCGACCCGCAGCCCGGCCAGGACCACCGGCACCGCGACCGGCAACTCGACCCGGAGCAGCCGGCGCGCGGGCCGGAACCCCATCGCCACCGCCGACTGCCGTACGGGATCGGGCACCGAGGCCAGGCCGTCCACCACGGCGGGGATCAGGACCGCGAGCGCGAAGAACGTCAGCGGGATGACGACGGTCGACCGGGTGAGCCCGGTGACCGACAGGAAGATCGAGAACAGCACGAGGGACGGCAGCGAGTAGGTGACGTTCATCAGCGCGGCCGTCGGCTGGTAGAGCCAGCGCCAGCGCACACAGGCCAGGCCCAGCGGCAGGGCCACGACCAGCCCGAAAAGCACGGGCAGGAAGGCCATCACGACGTGGTTCTCCAGCAGGGCGCTGATCGCGGTGGGGCCTCCGTTGGCCCAGTTGCGCGCGATCCAGTCCCAGCGGACCAGGGGCTCCTCGGTCACGCGGGCGCCCCCTCGGAGTCGCCGGCGCCGGAGGAGGAGCCGCCGCTCGATCCGCCCGGGGCGCGGCCCGCGGCGGGCGGCGCGTACTCGGCGAGCAGTTCGTCGATCGCGTCCCGGCCGGCCACGCCGCGCACACGGCCCTCCTCGTCCACGGCGACCGCGGTGCCGTTGGGCGACAGCAACGCCGCGTCGAGCGCCACGCGCAGCGAGTCGGTCTCGGGGTTGAAGGTGCCGTGCGCCGCGAGCCCGTCCGCGGTCCGCCAGCCGAGCGCCCTGCCGTCCTCGTCGGTCACCAGATCGGACGGCGACGGGCTCAGCCGCACCTCCTTGGCCGAGATGAACGACAGCCGCCGGATGCCGCGGTCGCGGCCGAGGAACTCGCGGACGAAGTCGTCGGCGGGCTCGGTGAGCAGCGTGGCCGGGCCGGCCATCTGGGCCAGCCGACCGCCGACGCGCATGACGGCCACCGTGTCGCCGAGCTTGACCGCCTCGTCGATGTCGTGGGTGACGAACACGATCGTCTTGCGCAGCTCCGACTGCAGCCGCAGCAGCTCGTCCTGGAGGCTGGCCCGCACGATCGGGTCGACGGCGCTGAACGGCTCGTCCATGAGCAGCACCGGAGGGTCGGCCGCGAGCGCCCGGGCCACGCCGACGCGCTGCTGCTGCCCTCCGGAGAGCTGGAAGGGATAGCGTCCGGCCAGGCCGGGGTCGAGCCCGACCAGCTCGAGCAGCTCCATCGCGCGGGTGCGCGCCTTCTTCTTGCTCCAGCCCAGCAGGTACGGCACCGTCGCCACGTTGTCCACGATCTTGCGGTGCGGAAACAGGCCCGCCTGCTGGATCACATACCCGATGCCGCGCCGGAGCGTGGGCGGGTCGATCTCGCGCACGTCCTGACCGTCCAGGGTGATGCGGCCGGAGGTGGCGTCGATCATGCGGTTGATCATCCGCAGTGACGTGGTCTTGCCGCAGCCGGAGGGGCCCACGAACACGGTGATCGCACCCGTGGGCACCTCCAGGCTGAGGTCGTCCACGGCCACCGTTCCATCCCGGTAGCGCTTGGTGACGTCTTCGAACGTGATCACGCCATCTCGCCCTTCGAAAGAGTGTGCGATCAACCCAACACCGGGAGGCCCACTCGCTCTTCCCCGTGAACCCCCCGGATATCCAACGCGACCCGTTCCGGACACACCACCCGGCGGCCAGCCTACGGTGGGAACCTCCGATATCCGGGCCTAGATATCTATCAATAGGGCATCTCATGATGCGTGGCGCGGTGATGTGTTGGCATGATTACTCTCACACCTCTCCCGTCCCTCCGCCGCGTCCCTCCGATACGGACCAGCACGAAACTCAGAGGAGCCGGTCGTGACTGCACCGCTCACCGGTCAGCGCTCCAGGAGCGAGCTGATCGCCGAGCTCTACGAGCGTCACGCGGCGGGGTTGTTCGCGTACTGCCACGACCAGCTCGGTGAGACCGCGTCCGCCGCCGACGCCGTGGTGGCCGTCTTCACCACCGCTCCGACCGCCGAGCCGCCCGCACGCGCCGCGCTGTACGTGCTGGCGCGCCGGGAGATCTACCGCCGGGACGTCAGCTACGCGCTGCCGG
Organism: Microbispora catharanthi; assembly: GCF_006334915.2. Lineage (GTDB taxonomy): Bacteria > Actinomycetota > Actinomycetes > Streptosporangiales > Streptosporangiaceae > Microbispora > Microbispora catharanthi. The sequence continues at coordinate 44,372 of NZ_VDMA02000018.1, read as the reverse complement.
CCGTCGACTCCGTCGCCGACCCCGCCACCGCCTTGATCGAGCGGGTGTTCCGGGACATCCGGCCGCACCAGCGTGAGGTCCTGCTCCTGTCGGAGGTATGCGGCCTGACGGCGCCCGAACTGGCGCTGGTCCTCGACGTGGCGGCCGACACCGCCGAGGAGCTGATCGCGGGGGCGACGCGCCGCTTCGCCCAGACACTGGAGACGGCGGTCACCGCCGCGAGGTCGGCGCCGTTCGTGCTCGCCTCCGTCACGGAGGTCTACGACGCCATCGGCGTCTCCCCCGTCGGCGACGTGCTGGCCCGGCTGCCCTGGCGCCGACCGGCCGCGTCCGTACGCGACCGGGTGCTGGCGGCGCTGCCGTACGAGGAGCCGGGGAGCGCCACGACGGGCGGGCAACAGTCCTCCGGGCTGGTTACCAAGAGGCTGTGGCCGACCACTCCGACCTGGCCGCTGCCGCTGAGCGACCCCGACCAGGTCACCAACACGTGCGTGGTCAACACCGACGCCATCGCACAGCCGCAGGGCCCCCGGCGCAAGGCCAAGCACGAGGCCACGACCGAGCCCATGCCCCGGCTGCGCGGGGCGCTGCTGAACTCGCTCGGCGAGGGCCGTCTGCGCAGGAAGCGCACCGGGCGGCCCGCGCCCGCGGAGCGACCGGCGGCCCTGGCCGCGCCTGTGGAGCCGCAGGCGTCCCCGCGGGAATCCGCACAGACCGCGCCCGCCACGCCGCCACCTGCCCCGGACGTCGCGAAGATCACCCCCGAGCCGTTCGACGCCTTCGGCACCACCGCTTCCTCCCACCGTCCGGATCCGTTCGACGCCTTCGGCACCACCGACGCACCCCGCCAGGCGGAGCCGTTCGACGCCTTCGGGACCACCCCGCGCCCCGCGGAGCCGTTCGACGCCTTCGGCACCGCCGACACACCCCGCCCCGCGGAGCCCTTCGACGCCTTCGGCACCGCCCCGCGCCCCGCGGAGCCGTTCGACGCCTTCGGGACCGCCGACACACCCCGCCCGGCAGAGCCGCTGGACGCGTTGTTCGACACGCTCCGCTTCGCCGTGCCCTTCGACGCGTTCCGTACGGCAGAGGCGGCGGGCACGTCCCGGCAGGCCGAGTCCACCGACGCCTTCCCGCGGATCGAGGAGCCGTCCGACGAATCTCCGCTGACACCGCCCTCCGAGGCGCTTTACCCGGCCGCTCCCCCCACGGACACGTTCGCGTCCGCGCCGCAGGAGGCCGAGCGACCGGCCGAGCCTTTCCTCCCGGCCGAGCCCTTCGTCGCAGCCGAGCCTTTCCCTGCAGCCGAGCCTTTTCCCGCAGCCGAGGAGTCGCCGGCGGAGACGGACGGCGAGCATGCCGCCGAGGCGTCGGCGACGGAGACCGGCGCCCTGGTCCACCCGGCCGCCGCGGCGGTCCCCGTCCCTCCGGCCGCCGCCTCCCGCCGTCCGGGCCGCAAGCACACGACAGGCAGGAGCACGGGCACCAGGCACGCCGGCAAGTCGTCCGGCGGCGGCAACGGCGTGAGCAAGGGCACGAGCAAGGGTCGGCGGGTCAAGGGTGACCGGCACTTCGACTGGCTGTGGGAGGTCGTCGGCATCCTGATCTGCCTGATCATCGCGCTGATCGTCTTCTTCTACGTGCCGACGGTCTTCACCCCCTGAGCCCGGAACGCCCCTACCGCCGGGCGCGTGCTCATCGTGGCGGTTTGGGCAGCCCGAGCCCGAGCATCGCGATCAACTCACGCTGGACCTCGTTGACGCCGCCGCCGAAGGTGAGCACGAGCGCGCCCTTGACGCCCCGGTCCACCCGCTCGATCAGGTCGCGCGTCTCCTCGTCGTACGGATCGCCGAAGCGGGCCAGCGCGTCGCCGACGATCCGGCCGACGTCCTGCACCCGCTCCGAGGCGTAGATCTTGGTGGCCGACGCGTCGGGCGCGCCCAGCCAGCCGAGGTCCATCGACGCCGCGACCTGCCAGTTCAGCAGCTCGTTCGTGCGGAAGTACGCGTACACCTCGGCGACGGCCCGCCGTACGTCGGGGTGCTCCCACAGCGGCGCGCCGTCGCGCCCCCGGCCGGTCTTCGCCCAGCGGGCGAAACGGTCGAGGGTGTGCCCGATGTTGCCGGCGGGCCCGAGCGTGACGCGTTCGTGGTTGAGCTGGCTGACGATCAGGTCCCAGCCCTTGTCCACCTCGCCGACGACCATGTCGCGCGGGACGCGCACATCCGAGTAGTACGTCGCGTTGGTGTGGTGGCGGCCGTCCATCGTGATGATCGGCGTCCAGGAGAACCCGGGGTCCGCGCAGTCGACGATCATCATGGTGATCCCGCGGTGCTTCTTCGCCGCCGGATCGGTGCGCGCCGCCAGCCAGACGTAATCGGCGTGATGCGCGCCCGTGGTGAACACCTTCTGGCCGTTGACCACGTAGTGGTCGCCGTCCGGCACCGCCGTCGTCCGCAGCGAGGCCAGGTCGGTGCCCGCCTCCGGCTCGCTGTAGCCGATCGCGAAGTGGCACTCCCCGGCGAGGATGCGCGGCAGGAAGAACTCCCTCTGCGCGTCCGTGCCATACCGCATCAGCGTCGGGCCGACCGTCTGCAACGTGATCAGTGGGTACGGCACCTCGGCCCGGGTGACCTCGTTGGCGAAGATCTGCTGCTCCACCGGGCCGTAGCCGCCCCCGCCGTACTCCTTCGGCCACCCGAGGCCGAGCTTGCCGTCACGGCCCAGCCTGCGGCAGTGCGCCATGTACGCCTCGCCGAACGGGTCGCGGGCGATCTCGGCGCGCTGCTCGCCGGTCAGGCAGGACGCGAAGTAGTCCCGCAGGTCGTCGCGGAGCCGCCGCTGCTCCGCCGTCAACTCGATGAACATCAGACCAGGGCTCCGATCAGGTCGAGTTGCGCCTGCTCGCCGCCGAGCAGATGGGCGAGGTGCTTGCCCAGGCCGAAGTAGCGATGCAGCGGATAGGTCAGGTCGAGGCCGACGCCGCCGTGCAGGTGCTGGCAGGTGTAGAGCGCCCGTACGGCGTCCGCGGCCGCGTTGTAGGCGGCGACGGCCAGGTCCCGCTCCGCGGGCAGCCCTTCGCCCAGCCGCCAGACCCCCGTCCACATGGCGACGTCGAGCGCGCGTGCGGCGATGTAGACGTCGGCGATCTGCATGGTCACGGCCTGGAACTCGGCGAGCACCCGGTCGAACTGCCTGCGCGTGGCGATGTGTCCCTTGGTCAGCGCGAGCGCGCCGGCGAGGACCCCGGAGGCGGTCGCGGTCACGGCGGCCAGAGTGTTCAGCCGCAGCGCGGCGACGGCCGCGCCGTCCGGCTCCCCCACCATCTCGCCCGGCGCGTCCTCCAGGATGACCACGGCCGCGGGCTCCCCGGCCGCCGTCGGGACCGGCCGCAGTCGCGCGGCTCCCGGCCGTACGAGGAAGAGCGCGGCCTCGCCGTCGGAGAGCGCGGGCACGAGGATGGACGACGCCTCGGCGGCGTACGGGACGATTCCGGGCCGTCCGGTGATCCTGCCGTCCCTGGCGATCGCGGCCGGCGGGTCGCCCGGGCCCGCCCCGGCCTCGCGGAAGGCGACGGTCAGCACCTCCTCCCCCTCGGCGAACGGCGCGAGCGCCCGCCGCTGCGCGTCCGTCCCGTGCCCGGCGACGGTCAGCGCGGCGATCAGGCCGGGCAGCGCGGGGACCGGCGCGACGCGGGCCCCCGCCTCACGCAGGATCACCGCCATGGCGAGCGGGCCGAGCCCGGCCCCGCCCGCCTCGGGAGGCAGGCACGCGCCGAGCAGGCCCGCCTGCGCCAGCGCCTTCCACGCCCCCGCGTCGTACGGCCGGCCGCCGCGCTCGTGCGCCTCGATCCTGGCCTGGTCCGCCTCTCGGTCCAGCACAGACGCGGCCAGCGCGCGCAACTCCGCATGGGTCTCGTCGAGATCGAAGTCCACCGGACCTCCCGCGTGTTCCACGGACCTGTCTGCGGGGCAGGATCCCCCCAGAACCGCAAACTAGAACGGATTCTAATCTCTGTCCAGAGGGAGGCTCACGAACCGGCGACGACACGTGACTGAAACGCCAAAGTCATATAGCCGCCAGCGCTTTTGTGACTGACGGGTAACCATCCGGAAGGAGCGGAAATCAGATAACGTGTTCCTATGCGCACTTCGCATGCAGTCGCCGACGCTCCACCGCCGCTTCCCGAAGGGCCCTCCGCCACGGGCAGCCATCCGGCCCCGGCCACCCCCGGGGTCCGCACCAGGAGCCAGCACCAACGGCGCCGGCGCATCGTCCAGGCGGCGGCCGCCCTCGCCTCCCGCGGAGGCGTCGAGGCGATGCAGATGCGCACCGTCGCCGAGCGCGCGGGCGTCGCCCTGGGAACGCTCTATCGCTACTTCCCCTCGAAGATGGACCTGGTCGTGGCGGTGGTCGGTGAGGAGATCGACCTGCTGGAGTCCAGCATCGAGCGGCGCCCGCCACACGCCGCCCACCCCGCCGGCCGCGCGGTCGACGTGCTGATGCGGGCCACCCGGGGCCTGATGCGCGAGCCGGAACTCGCCGACGCGCTCATCCGCTCCCTGATCATGGCGGAGGTGGAGGCGCCGTTCGGCGACCGGATGGCGAGCCTGCTGCTGCGCGTCGCCGCCGACGGCCGCACGGTGAACCTTCCCGCGGAGGACCAGCTCGCGCTCGCCGGCTCCCTGTCGGGAGTCTGGGTGCAGGAGTTGCTGGAGATGCTGCGCGGGCGGCGCACCTATGAGCAGATCCAGCACCGCATCGAGATCGCCGCCGAGCGGCTGCTGGCGGGTTTCTAGATTTTCCTCGGCCACGCGATGGAATTCGCGCGACCCTGCGGTGACACGACGTCCCCGGCCACGGGTAAGACGGATATGCCAGATGGGCGGGCCGTCGTCTCCCACTAGAACGAGTTCCAGTCTTATTGGAACAAAATTCCAATTGCGGGAAAGCGCCTGGACCGGCCCTGCCGGTTCTGGTTCCATGACAGGGTGACGAGCACCCCCGAGATCCCGGCGGCCCAGCGGGACGCCGCCGCTCCGCGCATCCCCTCCGCCCGCGCGGCCTGGGGGCCGCTCTCCCTGTCGTACGCGACGGCGCAACTCGTCGAGGTGTTCCTGCACGAGGGATCACACGCGCTGGCCGCCCGCGCGGCGGGGTTCCATCCTGCCATCGGCCAGTTCGTCGAGCTGCACGTGCCCTCGCCGCAACGCGCGCTGGAGGCAATGGTGGCCGCCGCCGGTCCGGTCGGCAGCCTCGTCACCGGCCTCGTCTGCTGGGCGCTGTACCGCCGTCGCGGGCCCTCCTATCCGCAATTGCTGCTGATGTGGCTGGCGATGACCGGCGTCGTGGCGTTCCTGGGCTACCTGGTGGTCACACCGCTGCTCGCGGTGGGCGACACCGGGGTTCTGGCCCGTCTCTACCATGTGCCCGTCGCCGTCCAGTTCCTCGTCGCCGCCGCCGCGATGGCGATTCTCTACCTGGTCACGCGGCCGCTCAGCCGGATGTACCTCGACTCGCTGCCCGCGAGCGTGCCCCTGGACACCCCACGCGCCCGCAAGGCGGCCGTGACTCGCCTGTGGATCCCCTACCTGATCGGCCTGGCGCTGCTGGTGCCCGCCGGTCTCGGCGGCGACCCCGAGGTGGTCTTCTACGGCATCCTCGGCTGCTGGGGGCCGGGAATGGCGCTGGTCGGATTCATGACGCCCGGCGCGGGCCGGCCGTACGAACGCAAGGAGAGGCCGGGCACCGGCTGGCGGCTTCCCGTGTGGGCGTTTTTCGGCTACGCAGCGGTGGTCGCGTTCTATCTGCTCGTGCTGCGGCCCGGCCTGGATATCTGACCCTCGGAATACGCATACGTACGTCCCGGGATCCGGATGCGTAATAACCGGAATCACCCTGGACGGCCCCCGGGACATGGCCCGATGATGCGTTCGCCGAATTCTTTTTCCTCGGGGAGCCGTCATGGGACTGGGCAACATCCGCCTTATCGTGCCGCTGGTGTACGCGATCGCGGTCGTCGTGTCGCTGATGATCGACAAGACCGTGGGCCTGGTCGTCGTGATCGTCGGGGCGCTCCTCGTGGCCGCGTTCTTCATCTGGTTCCGTCCGCGGAGCGGGACCGGCCGTCCCTGACGCCGAACAGCGCGCCCCACGGGTCGCGCACCACCGCCTCACGCCCGTCGTCCCACGCCTCGGCGACCCGGCCGCCCGCCCGCTCCGCGGCCACGGCCGCCGAGGGCACGTCGTCCACGAGGAAATACGACACCCACTGCGGGGACACGCCGTGCGGCACGCCGCGCACCTGCCGTCCGTGCTCCGGCTCCTCCCCGAAGAGCCCCGCGTAGAAGGCGCGGGCGGCGGCGGGATCGGCCGCCCACAGCTCGTGGCCGCAGGTCGCGCCGTGCTCGTCGACCAGGACGATGCCCTCCGCCCAGTGCCCCTGCCAGAAACCGACCGACGCGCCCGTGGCGTCGACCGCGAACAGGAACCGCCCGTCCTCGCCGGCGCCGAGCGGCCCGAACACCACCGTGCCGCCGAGCTCGGTCACCCGCCCGGCCACCGCGTCGGCGTCCTTCGCCGCCAGGTAGGTGTTCCAGGTGGGCGTCAACCCCCGTCCCGGTGGCACCCGGCCGAATCCTCCGACGACCTCCCCGGCCTGCCGCGCCAGGCGATAGCCGTACTCCTCGGGCTCGTCGAAGGTCCAGCCGAACAGGCTCGCGTAGAACTCCCGTGCTCCCTCCGGGTCGGCCGCCATGTAGTCCACCCAGCAGGGCGAGCCCTGCGCGTACGTCTCACGCCTGGGCACCTACCCGGCTCCTTTCCAGATGGGACCAGATGAGCCGCGCGGCGGCCGCCGGGCGCTCGATCAGGCACAGGTGGCCGGCGTCCGCCATCTCGACCACCCGGCAGCGGGGGACGACCGCGCCCAGCCGGTCGGCGTTGGCCGCGAACGTCGGCATCTCGGCGTCCCCGACGAGGACCAGCGTGTCGGCCCTGATCGCGCCGAGCGCCTCGTCGGTGTGCGTGTGCCGGTGGAACGCCGCCATCGCGCCCGTGCGCAGTTCGTCCCAGCCGTGCCGGGCGATGACCGTCCGCAGGCTCGCCCGCAGCCGGGGGTGCGCCTGGGTGCCGCGGAAGATGTCGGGCGGGGAGGACATCCAGACGTCCGCCAGCGCGGCGCCGTCCGCGCCGGCCCGCCGCAACGCCATCAGCTCGCGATAACGCGGAGCCGTCCCCGGCTCGCTGGGGGCGCCCGCGATGGTGGGAGCCGCCACGACGAGGCGCCGTACGACGTCGGGGGCGTCCACGGCGAGCTGGATCCCCGCCAGCGACCCGAAGGACAGGGCCACGACGTCGTGCGCCCCCTCGGCCCGCGCGACGGCCGCGATCTCGGCCGCCAGGCCCGGCAGCGTCGTGCCGGGCCGCATCGGGCCGGACCCTCCGTGGCCCGGCAGGTCGACGCCGACGTGCCGCCGGCCGGGCAGCAGCGCCCACAGGTCGCGCCAGGTGGAGGAGTCCATCGTGTAGCCGTGGAGCCACAGCACGGCCGGGCCGCTCCCGCTCGTGTGCACCCGCATCACACCGGCTCCCCCGTCACCGCCGCGGAAGGGGTTCCGGCCGGTGGAACGGCGCCGAAGGTGGCGCAGAACCGGCGGAAGGCCAGCACGGGCCGGTCACCTGCGTCGTAGCGCTGCGGCGCGTCCGGATCGAGGTGGTCCCAGACGACGCGGTCCTGCTCGAAGGCGTACCGCGCGCCGTGGACCAGCGCGTCGAGCGCCTCGGCGCGCTCCGGCGGCAGTGCGATGGCGACCCGCCCCACACAGCCGCCAGAGGTGGGCACGGCGCCCGTGATGATCGTGTACGGCGCCTCCGCGGTGCCCAGCTCGGTCACGACGAGGCTGGGACTGAAGGCCCGGGCGTAGAACCGGGAGGCGAAGTCGAGCCGGCGCTCCCGCTCCCACGGCGGGGCCTTGGTGCGGAACTCCCCTTCGATCGCCAGCTCGCCGTCGGGGCAGGGCGAGACCCGCATGCCGATCACCCGGGGCACGAGATGGACCTGGTGGAAGTGCTCGGCGTCGAAGGCGTTCTCCACCACGTACTCCGAAGGGACCGCCACCGGCTGGATCACCGCGCCCACGACGATGTTGCCGTCGGCCACCTCCTTGATGGCCCGCTGGAAGCCCCGGTCGTCATCCGCGGACAGCCGCACGAACACCGCCGCGCCCGCCTGCTCGACCGCGTACTCGGCGACCGACCAGCGTCGCGCCGTGTCCCCGAGTGCCACCCGCTTGCCGTGGAAGGGGCAGATGACGCAATCGCCGTCCAGGGTGCCGCCGTGGCCGAGGGCCGCACCCCGGTGCGGGCACAGCCCGTCGAACACGCGGACGCGCGACCCGTCCCGTACGGCGAGCAGCCTGCGCCCGCCGAGCAGCAGGGGGTTCAGCCCTTCGGCGAGTTCCTCCTCGAACGCCAGCAAATACCAGCCCGTGTGTAATTTCCCGATCATCGCCCTACCGCCTCCAGGACCTCTCCGGCCGCGCGGTCACCGCTGGCCATGGCCGCCTGAACCATAGGGACACCGGCCGCCGTGGCCTCGCCCGCGAAGAACACCGTGCCGCCCATCGGCTCCGCCCACGCCGCCCGCGCCCACAGGCCGCCGACCCGGGGATAGGTGAACGCACCGGTCGCCCAGGCGTCCGCCCCCCAGTCGGCCGCCTCGACGTGCTCGCACCGGGCGTCGGCGGCCCAGGGCAGCACCCGGCCCAGCGGGGGCGGCCCTCCGCGGGCCGCCTCGCGCGCCCGCGCGGCGGCCCCGGCCTTGGCCACCACCAGGACGCGCGTGCTGCCGGCGGTGCAGGTGACGAAGCCCAGCCCGCCCTCGGAGTCGAACACGACGGCCGACTCCGGGGCGGGCCGCGACAGCGTCACCACCCCGCACCAGGCGTCGCCGAGGCGCAGCGACTCGGCCGCCGCCCGCTTGCGGGCCGGCATGTCCGCGATCGCGAGCGCTCCGCCCGCGACCACGGGCGGAGGCACGGTCACCACCGCCGCCGCGGCCGTCACCGCGCCCTCGTCGAGGCGGGTCTCCACCCGGCCCGGCGACCAGGCGATGCTCCTGGCCGGGCTGCCGTGCCGCACGTCGAGCCCATCGGCCAGCAGGCCGGGCAGCCGGTCGAACCCTCCGCGGACGGCGAATCGGCCCTCTCCGACGTCGTCGGCTCGGTGTCCGGCGGCCATGCCCACCGCGCTGAGGGACTCGGGGTCGGCCGCCCAGTTCTGCCGCAGCCACTCGGCCTGGTCGCCGGAGGTGAGCCGCCCTGCGACGGGCACGTCCTCCCCCGGGTCCCGCAGCAGGCTCTGCTCGACCGCCCACGGCGGCCGTCCCCGCCGGGCGAGCACGCCCAGCGGCAGCACCCGCCCCGCCGCGGCGACAAGGGCCGTGCCCGGCCGCACCGGCTCGGCCGCGTCCGGTTCCAGCACGTCCCACACGGGGTTGCGGTCGCCGTGGACGACCTGAGCCCCCAGCTCCATCGGGGAGCCGCCGTCGCCGGGCCGGTAGGTGCGCACCCGCCCGCCGACGCGGTCTCTGGCCTCCACCACCGTGACGGCCAGACCGGCGGCGCGCAGCCGCCGTGCGGCGGTCAGGCCGCTGACGCCCGCGCCCACGACCACTACATCGACCTGCATCGCTGCCTCCCATCGGCCCGTTCGGTCCGCAGTTGTTCGCATTCATCCCGGCGGCGACCGCTCTGTAGTAGCGTGGCCGTGCCGTGATCTTGTGACCTGTGATCTTGTGAGCTCAGCACCGAGGGACCGCCGATGACCGCTCTCCGCCGGCTTCCGGCCGGTCTGGCCCACCCGTTCTCGCCGGCGGGCAGATCCGACCCGTATCCGGCGTACGACTGGCTGCGGGCCAACGATCCGGTCCACTTCGACGTCACGTCCCGGATGTGGCTGCTCACGGCGCACGAGCACTGCGCGAGCGCGCTCAAAGACCCCCGGTTCTCGGCCGCCCTGGGACAGCGCGAGCGGGTGCGCGACGACGACCTGCCCGCCTCGATGCTGACCACCGACCCGCCCGAGCACAATCGGCTGCGCGGCCCCGGCATGGCCCTGCTCGGCCCCGCCGCGGTACGCGAGCTCGCCGCCGGCATCGCCGCCGTCGTGGACGGCCTGCTCGACGGGCTGGCGGACGCGGCCGAGGTCACCCGTGACCTCGGCGAGCCGTTCGCGACCGGCGTGCTGGCCCGGACGCTGCTCGTGCCGCGCGAGGACGAGGCGGCCTTCGCGGACCTGGCGCGGCGGGCCTCGGTCAACCTCGACCCGCTGGCCGGGCCGCAGGCCGCACGGGAGGGCCGCGTGGCGATGGGCGAGCTGACCCGCTTCCTGGACGCGCACGTGGCGCGCGGGCCCGGCGGGTCGATCGGGCGGCTGGCCGCGGACGAGCGGCTGACCCGGCCCGAGATGCTGGGCATCCTCTCGCTGGCCGTCGTCGGCGGCTGGCGCCCGCTGGCCGAGATGGTGGGCAACGCGCTGTTCTGGCTGCTGCCTCGCCCCGAGGCCCTGGCCGCCCTTCGCGAGGGCGGCGACGACCTCGCCCGTACGGCGGTCGACGAGCTGCTGCGGCTGGAGGCGCCCATCCCCTTCACGGCGAGGGTGACGACCGCGGAGGTGTCCTTCGGGGACGCGGCCATTCCCGCCGGGGCGCGGGTGCTCGCCGTGGTCGCGGCGGCCAACCGGGACCCGGCCGTCTTCGACCGCCCCGGCGACCTGGTGCTGACCCGGTCTCCCAATCCCCACCTCGCCTTCGGCGCCGGCACCCATTTCTGCCTGGGCGCGCCCCTCGTCCGGCAGGCCGGCGCGCTGCTGCTGCGCGGCCTGGCCGAGCGCTTCCCCGCGATCCGCCCGGACGGCGCCCCGCCCGCCTGGGCGCCTGTGCTCGTGCCGCGGCGGCTGAGCGAGTTCCGGATCCGGCTCTCCTGACGGTCAGCGGACGTTGGGCCCGCGCCAGCGGAAGGTCAGGAAGCTCAGCGCGAGCCCGGCGAGGCACCACGCGGCCAGCACGAGCGCCACGCGGTCGAGTTCCCACACGCCCGCGGGCTCGACGTGGGCGAAATCGTTGGGCAGGAACACCGAGCGCAGTCCCTGGGTCATCCACTTGAGCGGGAACAGGGCCGCGACCGTCTGCATCCACGCCGGCAGCTGGCTGTAGGGGAAGAACACCCCCGAGATGAACTGCAGCACCAGGAACGGCAGGGTGACGATGGCCGAGGCCGACCGGGCGTTCGGGATGACCGAGCTGAACGCCACGGCCAGCAGCGTGCAGGCCACCGCGCCGAGCAGCAGCACCCACACGAGCGTCTCCCAGCGGGCGGTGGTCGAGGGCAGCGGCAGCCCGAACGCCAGCACGGCCACCGCGAGCAGCAGGAGCGTCTCCAGGGTGCCGGTCACGGCCACCCTGACCACCTTGCCGATGAAGTAGGCGGACTTCGGCATCGGGCTGGAGGCCAGCCGGCGGATCATCCCGGTGTCGCGCTCGATGGCGACGCTGATGGCCAGCCCGTTGAAGCTGACGCTCATCACGCCACAGGCGATGATGCCCGCGATGAACATCTGCTTGAAGTCGGTGTGGGTGCCGGGCACGGTCCCCGAGAAGATGGAGCCGAGCACGACCAGCAGCACGATGGGCAGCAGCAGCGTGAAGACCAGCGACTGCCGGTTGCGGAAGAACGACTTGAGCTCGACCGACGACCGCGAGACGGCCGACCGCCACACGATCGAGCGGGCGGGATCGAGCACCACCGCGCCCCTCTCCTGGGTGAGGGCTGCGTTGGGAGCGCTCATCACACGACACCGCCTTCCTGGTTGCTCCGGATGAGGTCCAGGTAGATCTCCTCAAGCGACGGCCGGTGGATGCGCAGGTCCGGCAGTTCGCGCACACCGGAGGCGGCCGCCCAGGGCAGCAGCGCGGCCATGGCCTCGGTGGGGTGGTGCGTGCGTACGACCACCAGACCCTCCGCCTCCTCCACCACGGCGTCGCCCGGCAGCGCGGGCAGGCTCCTGTCGAGCCTGTCCGCCCTGGCGAAGCTCACGGCTGCGGGTGTCGCGCGCCGGCCGCCCAGCTCCGCGACCGGGCCGGACTCGACGACCCGTCCCCCGACGATGACGGCCGCCCGCTGCGCCAGCGCCTCGACCTCGTCCAGGTAATGGGTGGTGAGCACGGTGGTCTTGCCACGGTCGGTGAAGTAGCGGACGAGGTCCCACGCCTCCCTGCGGGCGACGGGGTCGAGTCCCGTCGTCGGCTCGTCCAGGAAGATCAGATCGGGGTCCCCGATGACGCCGACCGCGACGTCGAGCCGCCGGGCCTGCCCGCCGGAGAGCGTCTGCGCCTGCTTGCGCGCCTGCTTGCCGAGGCCGACCATGTCGATCACCTCGGCCACCGGCAGCGGCGCGGGGTAGAACGCCGCGAAGTGCTCGACCACCTCGCGCACGGTCAGGTCGGTGTACGCCCCCGTCGTCTGCGGGACGACGCCGATCCGCGCGCGCCACTCGGGCGCGTCCTCGGCCGGGTCACGGCCGAGGACGCGCACGTCGCCGGAGGTCCGCCGGCGAACCCCCACCAGGATCTCGACCGTGGTGGTCTTGCCGGCGCCGTTCGGCCCGAGGAGGGCGAACACCTCGCCGCTCCGCACGTCGAGGTCCACCTCCTCGACCGCGTTCACCGGACCGTACCGCTTGCGCAGGGAGCGCACGTGTACGGGGTTCGCCTGCTCGGCGATCGTGGACATGATCTGCCCTCCGAGTGTGTCGTGATCGTCAGGTGCAGCAGCAGCAGGGGCAGCAGCAGCAGTTGATGTCGATCGACTCGGCCGAGGACACGCCGGCCGCGATGGAGTCGAGGTCGCCCTCGTTGAGCTCCGCCATGTCGACCTGCGGCGTCTCGGGGATGTGCAGTTCGAAACGGCCCGTCTCGAGGCCCCGCTCCCACAGCGCGACCTGTACCTCGATGTTGCTGTCGTGGTGGCCTTCGGGGATGTTGCGGACGAGTACGACCTCGGCTCCCGCCGGCAGCTCCAGACCGGACTCGGCCAGAGCCGAGCGGGGGTCGGAGTCCAGCCGGGCCGAGTATTCCTCACTCGACCACGCCGTGATCAGAACGCGGGTGTACGCGTTCACGAATTCCGCGCGCTGTCTCGGGTCCAAAGACATAGCCTGCCTCCCGGCTTTTTTGCGGGCAATGTGTCCCGCTGCTTTCGAAATGAAGTCTTACACGGCCGGACGGGAACGCACAGACTTAATTTCCGGGCCACTCGCATAAGTATTGAGGACGCGAACGGCGCAGACTATGCTCCGATCAGGAAATATCACCGGGTACGTATTCACTCCGAATCGCATGCGCAATTCATCGGCGAATACGTATTCAAAAAAGTGAGGGTGGGCATGGCCGATACGCACAGCGGTTACGTATCCCTGCCGCCGGGTCCGGACGGCGCCCAGAGCCTGCGCAGCATGCGGGAGGACCCGCTGCGCTTCGTCACCGAGATGGCCGCCTACGGCGACGTGACGAGGCACGAGGCCGAGGGAGCGCCCGTCTACATGCTGCACCGGCCCGACCTGGCCCGGCACGTGCTGAAGGACAACGGCGCCAACTACACCAAGGACCGCACGCCCGACGACGACATGCTGCGCCCCCTGCTCGGCAACGGGTTGCTGACCAGCGGCGGCGAGGAGTGGGCCCGGCAGCGCAAGATGATCGCCCCGGCCTTCCGCCCGACCGAGGTCGAGCGGTTCGACCAGGTCATGACCGACGCCGCGGCCGGCCTGACCGAGCGGTGGCGGCGGGCCGGAGAGGAGGGCGCGGCGGTCCGGGTCGACCACGACTTGACCGCTCTCACACTCACCGTCATCGCGCGGGCCATGCTCGGCGCGGACATCGCGGGCGTCGGCGACGGCTTCGGCCGGGCGGTGGACGAGGTCAACCGCTTCATCGGCCACTTCGACCCCGCCTCCGAGGGAGGGGGCCGGGAGGGGTTCCGCCGGGCGAAGGCGTTCCTCGACGGCGTCACCCGGGCGATCGTGGCCGCCCGCCGGGCCACCGGGCAGGAGGGCCACGACCTGCTCGGCGCGATGCTGGCCTCGGGGCACGCGATGACCGCGACCGACCTGCGCGACCAGGTGCTGACGATCGTCATGGCCGGGCACGAGACCACGGCCAAGGCGCTGACCTGGACGCTCTACCTCCTCGACCGTCATCCCGACGCCGCACGGGCGGTGCGCGCGGAGGTGGACGAGGTGCTGGGCGGAGACCGGACCCCCACCGCGGCCGACCTGCCCCGGCTGACGACCTGCCAGCGGGCGATCAAGGAGGCCATGCGGCTGTACCCGCCCGTGTGGCTCATCTCCCGGCGCTCCGTCGAGGCCGACGTCGTCGGCGGCTACCCGATACCGCCCGGCACGCTCGTGTGCGTCAGCCCGTACGTACTCCACCGGGATCCGCGGTACTGGCCCGACCCGGAGACGTACGCACCGGACCGGTTCGCGGCCGAGCACACCCACGCGGGCCACCAGTACCTCCCCTTCGGGGGCGGCCCCCGAGTGTGCGTCGGCCGCCACTTCGCGATGGTCGAGGCCACCCTCGTGCTGGCCGTGCTGCTGCGCGCCGTGCGCCCGGAGCTCGTCCCCGGCTTCCCGGTCGAGCCCGAGGCCCTGGTCACGCTGCGCCCCCGGCACGGCATGCTCATGGTCCCGAGGCCGCGGTGACCGCCGCGACGGGCGCCGGGTCGTACGACCCGGCCACGACGACCGCCGGAGGCCTGCGCGGCGAGCTGGCGCGCCTGGAGGCCCAGGCCGAGCTCTCCTTCGACGAGGAACTGCGGGTCCTGCTCGACGTCGGCCTGCCCGCGCCGCTGCTGGAGCTCGGGGCGGGCTCCGGCGCGGTCACGCGGCGGCTGCGTGCCGCCCTGCCGGACCTGCCCATGCTGGCCGCCGACATCGACACGGCGCTGCTGGCGCACGCGTCCGGAACGCGGGTTCCGCTGCTCGGTTGCGACGCCGTACGGCTGCCGCTCGCCGACGGGGCCGTGGGCACCGTCCTGCTCCGATACGTACTGCAGCACGTGGCCGACCCGGCGACGGTGGTGGCCGAGGCCCTGCGGGTGCTGCGGCCGGGCGGGCGGCTGATCGTGATCGAGGTGGACGCGATGCTGTGGGGCTTGGCCGACCCGATGTACCCCGAGATGGCCGGCGTCCACAACCGCATGACCGGCGCGCAGCGGCAGGCGGGCGGCGACCGGCTGATCGGGCGCAAGCTCACCCGGCTCCTTCGCCGTGCGGGCTTCGGCGACGTGGTGCTGCGCCCGTTCGCCACCACCAACGACGACCGCCCCACCGAGGCGTTCGCCCCCCACCTGGGCCCGGAGCGGCTGGCGCCGCTGGTCGCCTCCGGGGCCCTGTCCCTGCCCGAGCTCGCCCTGGCGGCCGACCGGTGGCGGCGTTTCCGCGCCGACCCCGACGCCTGGGTCATGTTGCTCGGCCTCGTCGTCGCCGGGACCGCACCGGGCGGTCCCGCCGAGTCCGAACGGAGTACGTCATGAGCCCCTTCTGGAAAATCTTCGTCGCGATCTTCTGTTACATCAGCGGCATCGTGGGCCTCGGGCTGGCCGTCGCCAACGCCAGCGTGAAGCCGCCCGCCACCACCCACGCCTTCGTGTACGGCGGGCTCGGCCTGGTGTTCCTCATCGCCGGAATCGTGTTGAGCCGCAGGCCCCGCTACTGAACACGTGAGAACCGCCGGCGGGCCGTTTCCGGTCCGCCGGCGGCGTGCACGTCCCGGGCCTCAGATCTGCCGTCGCGCCAGCCGGGCGAACAGCCCGTCAGCATCCTCAAGCAGCTCGTGGTATTTGCCCTGCTGGACGATGCGCCCGCGGTCGAGCACCACGATTTTGTCGGCGTCCCTGATCGTCGAGAGCCGGTGCGCGATCACGATCCGGGTGGCGTTGAGCTGGCGGGTGCTCTCCGTGACGATCTTCTGGGTGGGGTTGTCCAGCGCGCTGGTCGCCTCGTCGAACAGCACGATGCGGGGGTGCGAGACGAGGGCGCGTGCGATCATGATGCGCTGCCGCTGCCCGCCCGACAGCGTGTTGGTGCCCTCCGACAGCACCGTGTGCATGCCCATCGGCATGTTCGCGATGTCGTCGGCGATCCCCGCCATGCCGGCGGCGTCCCACGCGTCGTCGACCGTGTGGTCGGTGCTGCCGATGATGTTGGCCTTGATGTCGCCGGCGAGCAGCGCGCTGTTCTGCAGGACCACCCCGCACTGGCGGCGCACCGCACCGATGTCCAGCTCGCCCAGGTCCTGGCCGTCGTGCAGGACCGTCCCCGAAGTCGGCGACTCGAAGCCCAGCAGCAGCCGCAGGATCGTCGACTTGCCGCTGCCGGTCGGGCCGACGACCGCGACGAACTCGCCGGGCTCGACCGACAGGTCCACCCCGTCCAGGACGAGCGGCCCGTCCTCGCCGTACCGGAACGACACCCGCGACAGCTCGATCCGGCCCGACAGCTCGCCCGGGTCGGCCTTGCCGTCGTGATCCTCCGGCTCGGCCGCCAGGATCGGCCGCAGCCGCTCCAGCATGGGCACCACGCTCATCGCGGTGATCGCCGCGCCGGTGAACTGCAGCACCGAGGCCAGCAGCAGGTTGAACGCGGCGAAGAACGCCAGGAACGCGGGGACGGTCACGTCCCCGAGCATCGGCCCGGCCACCACGGCGAAGACGATGACCGACGCGACCAGCGGGAAGCCTGCGTTGAAGGTCGTGACGAGGTTCTGCACCCGGCGGGCGGACACGCCGATGCCGCGCGCCTTGAGGAACTCCGACGACCAGACCCCGAAGGCCCGGTCCTCGGCCGCCGCCACCCGCAGCTTCGGCACAGCCGTCAGAAGCTGGAAGACCCGCGACGACAGCCGCTGCTCGTGGGTGTAGATCCGGCGTTGCAGCCGCACCTCGAAGTAGCCGGCGACCGCGCACACGAGCACCCCGGCCAGCACGAGCGCCGTCGCGATCAGCGCCAGCCGCACGTCGTAGAGATAGACGAGCACGAGGTTGGCCAGGCCGGCGAACAGGCCGAGGGCCGCCGTCGTCATGACGCCGGACAGCGTCTCCTGCACCGCGCTGACGCCGAGGACCGTGGTGCCCAGCTCGGCCGTGGAGTAGTTGGTGAAGAACGTCGCCGGCAACGACAGCAGCCGCATCCACGCGCCCGCCTGCAGGCGGGCCGACGACCTGCCCTCGATGCGCAGCGCGGCGAAGTTCTGCACCACCGACAGCGCGGCCGCCACGAGCGAGCCCGCGATCACCAGCAGCGCGCCCTGCACGATCATCTCCCGCTCGGCCCTGGCCACATACGTGCCGAGCACGAGGCCGGTCATGGCGGGCACCAGCAGGCCGATGCAGGCCACCAGCGTCCCGAGGCTGAGCAGGGTCCACAGGTCCTTGCGGTTCTTGGCCAGGCCGAACCGCAACAGCCCGCCCACCCCGGTGACGGTCGGCGGCAGCGGCTCGTACAGCACGTCGGCGTGCCGGGTCAGCGTGCCGGCCACCGCCGCGGTGACCGGGGTGACGCGCTCCTCCCCCGGCGCGGCCACGACGTAGCGCGACCCGATGGGCAGCAGCGCCACCGGCGCCCCGTCGGAGGAGCGGTAGCCCACCATCGGCCCGATGTCCCGCCGCCACCAGTGGTCGTCCAGCCTGATCCGGCGGGTGCGCACGCCTGAGGCGAGCGCGATGGCCTGGAGCGGGTCGATCCGGCCGCCGTGCGCGCCTCCCGGCGGGGGCGCGGTCACCGAGAAGCCGGCGTGCGAGGCCACCAGGCGCGCGGCGGCCAGCGCGGGCGGATCCCCTGCCACGTCGGCGAGGCGGACCCGCGCCTCGGTGTCGCGCACCAGCGTGTCGAACCCGCGGGCGGTGGTGCGCAGCACGTCCCCGCCCCGCTCGGCCCGGCTCGTCAGCGCCCTCAGCTCGGTCGAGTTCCGGCGTTCGATCCGCCGGTCGATCATGTAGAGGAAGCGGGTGGTGTGCTCGACCCACCGGTGCCACAGCTCGCCCGCGCCCAGCAGGTCGAGGGTCGACCGGGCGCGCAGCCGGGCCGGGCCGAGCGCCGCCAGCCAGTCCCGCTCGGTGACGCAGACCTCGGCGCCCGCGCTGAGCTGACCGGCGACGCCCTCCGGCATCTCGACCACGCCGTCCTCTACGGTGATCCACCGGACGCCGTCGACCGACCGGACGGCCTCGCCCTTGCGGACGACGGTGGGCTCGTCCGGCGACAGCGGGACGAAGTCGCGCGGGGGCAGCGTGTCGCGCATCGACGCGGCGAGCGCCACCACCCCGGCCTCCAGGCCCCGCACGAACTGGCGCACCGCCAGGCCGTACTCGCGGGTGGGCAGGGCGCGGACCGCCTTCCCCGACTCCGACGGGCCGTCGACGCGCCGGGCCGACAGGCCCTCCAGCCGGGCCAGCGGCAGGCGCGACACGCGGGTGCCGAGCACCGGCCGCCCGACGATGCTGTGCCTGGGCCCCCGGGGCGAGCCGAGCACCAGCGCGCCCTGCCGCACCCGGCACAGGTAGTTCCACCTGCCGACCGGCCTGCCGTTCTCCAGGCGTACGGCGAAAAGGTCGACCGCGCCGCGCTCGACCAGCAGCACCTCGCGCAGGTCGGCCAGCACGAGCAGCCGGTCGGCCGAGTAGTCGATGGGCGTGGCCGCGTCGGTGAAGAACGGCGAGAACGACGAGGACGGCGTCACGGTCGAGACGCTCATTGGTCCGCTCCCTCACCGCCCGGCTGGGCGTTCTCTATCAGCCGCGCGTAGTGCCCGCCGAGGCGCACGAGGTCCTCGTGCGTGCCGCGCTCCACCACCTCGCCCTGGTACAGCACGAGGATCTCGTCGGCGTCCCGTACGGTCGACAGCCGGTGAGCGATGATCAGGCAGGCGCATCCCCGGCGGCGCAGGTTGTCGGCGATCACCCGCTCGGTCTCCGGGTCGAGCGCGCTGGTCGCCTCGTCGAGGACGAGCAGGGTCGGCTGCGTGGCCAGCGCCCTGGCCAGCTCCAGCCGCTGGCGCTGCCCGCCGCTGAAGTTGCGCCCGCCCTCGCGCACCCGGCTGTTGAGCCCGCCGGGGCGGGCGGAGATGACGTCGAATATGGCCGCGTCGTGCAGCGCGGCGGTGACGACCTCGTCGGAGACGTCCTCGCTCCACAGCGTGAGGTTGTCGCGCACCGTGCCCTCGAACAGCGAGATGTCCTGGTCGACGTACGCGACCGAGGCCGCCAGCTCGGTCCTGGAGATCTCCTCGCGGTCGCGCCCGTCGAGCAGCACCCGGCCCGACGCCGGCCGGTAGAGCCCCGCCACGAGCCGGCCGATGGTCGACTTCCCGCTCCCCGAGCTCCCGACGATCGCCACCCGCCGGCCGGGCACCACCGAGAACGACACGTCCTTGATCACCGCCTTGGCCAGCGGGTTGTACCCGAACGTCACGTCCTCGAAGGTGATCGCCCCGTCGAGCCGGCTGCCGGCGGGCCTGTCCGGCCGGTCGAAGACGGGCGAGCGGGGATGACGCTCCACGTCGTACAGCCGGGTGATGTCGGCCGAGATGTCCTGCAGGCGCCCGCCGAGGTTGGTGAGCTGGGTGACCGGCCGCGACAGCGCGCCGAGCAGGCTCTGGAAGGCCACCAGCAGGCCGACGCTGACCGCGCCGTCCACCACCCGCAGGCCGCCGACGAGCAGGATGAGGCCGCTGTTGACCCCGGCGATCAGCGGAGGCACGACCGTGATGACCGCGCTGGGCACGCCCAGCCGCTGCCGGGCGGTCACGGCCTTGGCCAGGAAGCCCGCCCACCGCTGGAACGCGCTGGGCTCGGCGCCGGTGGCCTTCACGGTCTCCACGAGCTGCAGGGTGTTGAAGGTGGCCGACGTGAGGTTGCCGAGATCGGCCCGCAGCGCGGCCACCGCGTCGGTCCTGGCTCTGGACACCTGCCGCAGCACCAGGATGTTGAGCAGCGCCATGCCCACGCCGATGAGGCCGAGCAGCAGGTCGTACCGGATCAGGACGACCGCGTAGAAGAGCACCAGCACGAGGTTGACGACGGTGATCGCCAGGTCCCTGGACAGGATCTCGGCGACCGTGTCGTTGGCCGACACCCGCCTGGCGACCTCGGCGGGCCTGCGTTGCAGGAAGAACTCCACCGGCAGGCGCAGCAGATGGCGGAAGAAACGGGCGGAGCTGACCAGCCCCAGCCGTATCTCCATCCGCAGCAGATAGTGCCGCTGAACCGAGGTCAGCACGAACATCGCCAGGGCGGTCATCGACATCGCCAGCAGCAGCGGCAGGATGAAGCCGGGGTCGCGGCCGGTGAGGATGTGGTCGATGAACACCCGGCTGAACGCCGGCGCGATGATCCCGGGCACGACCAGCAGCAGGCTGGCCAGCAGCACCAGCGGCAGCGCCCGGCCGGAGGGCATGCGGCGCGACAGCAGCGCCTCGGCCACGCGGGTGGGCCGGCCGCCAGGCCGGAACCCGGGCCCGGGCTCGAAGGTCAGCACGATGCCGGTGAAGCCCGAGTCGAATTCGTCCCAGTCGAGCAGGCGCGGGCCGCTCGCGGGGTCGTTGACCGCCACCACCGGCCTGCCGAAGCGGGTGCGGATGCCCTCGACGACCATGAAGTGCTGGAACGCCCAGAAGATGATCGCCGGTTTGACGATGTCGCGCAGGTCGTCCAGCTCCATCTGGAAGCCCTTGGCCTCCAACCCGTACTTGCGGGCGGCGGCGATCACGCTGGACGCCTTCGCGCCGTCCCGGGACACCGCGCAGGCGGCCCGCAGCTCCTCCAGCGGCACGAACCTGCCGTAGTGGCCGAGGATCATGGCGAGGGCGGCGGCCCCGCACTCGACGGCCTCCATCTGGATGACGGTCGGCGTGCTCCCGCGCCGGCCGCCCCGTTTGCGGGGACCGCGTCCGCGCGGTGCGCGGGGCGGTGAGGCGTCGGCGCGGGGGGCCGTGACCTGGCTCATCCGTCTCCTTCTCAGCGTCCGAGGAGCAGGTTGAAGGGCGTCTGGCTGCTGAGCGTGACAGTGCCCGTCACCGTGACCTGCGACCGCAGCTTCATCGGGGGACCGGTCTCGGTCGTCCAGGAGTAGCCGGAGGTGGTCCCGGGGTCGGGGACGAGGTCGACGACCACCAGGCGGGGCGGCTCCGCGGTGGTGTAGCCGCGGGCCGCGAGTTCCCCGCCGACCAGGCCGGCGACGCCCTCCGCCATCAGCGGGTAGGCGCTGATCGAGGTCACCCTGCCGCGCAGCAGCCCGAACACGCCGGGCGGGGCGTCGGAGACCGCGAGGTCGACCGTACGGCCGGGGGCGATGCCGAGCGCGTGGTCGCCCGGCACGAACAGCATCGCGACAAGGCGGTCGCGGGGGGCGTCGGTCCTCTCCATCGCGAGCAGCCCGTCGCCCTCGCGGACCATCGCGCCCTCGCTCGCCGAGACGGTGACGACCTCGCCGGTGAACGGGCTGCTCACGGTGCGCACGGTGCCGTCGCCCCGCAGGACCTCCGCCACCGCCTGCCCGCGCACCACCCGCCGGCCGGGACTCACCATCATGGTCCGCACGGTCCCGGTGTACGGGCTCTGCAGCTGGGCGGTGCCCGCCGGATGGGTCAGCAGCCCCTTGGCGGTGACGGTGACCGGCAGCCGGCCGACGAACGACCACGCCCCCGCGGCGACGACCACGATGAGCACGACGAACGTGGCGATCCAGCCTCGCGGGGAGGCGAGCAGGGTCGGGGAGTCGAGCTCGTCGGGCTCCCGCATCCGCTGCAGGGCCTTCAACCGGAACTTCACGCCGGCACCTCCGGGGACCATCCCGGCGGCATCCCCGCCGCACCGCCCCGTCTGCTGCCGAGCAGGAGCTCGCCCACGCTGCCCTCCGCGTTCGGGTCGAGCCCGCTGGCCGCGGCGAACTCCGCCGCGTCCCCGCCGCCGAGCCCGCAGACCGCCAGGCCCATGGCCGTGGCCACCAGGTAGAAGGTCTGGTACAGCACGCCCACGTGCTTGAGGATCAGCGAGTAGGCGATGGTCTCGTACTTCCACATCACCCGGCCGAAGCGGGCGGTCACGATCAGCAGGACCTGCGGGTCCTCGGTCATCATGGCCGCCGACCTCGCCCGGTCGAGTAGCGTCCGGGTCGCCGGGCCGGGATCGGCCACCCGCTCCAGCGCGTGCGCGCCGGCGGCGTAGTGCCACAGCCCGGGCTCCAGCCCCTCGCAGGAGACGACGAGGGGGTAGACCTCCAGCTCGTGGACGGCGCCGCCGGACGGGTAAGGCCGGTCGGCCAGCTCCTGGCCGTCCTCCCCCGTGAACGTGCGCCGCTGGCGCATCGTGCGGTACAGCAGCTCGCCCAGGCGGTCCAGGGTGATCGGGTCGGCGGCGTCGTGCTCGCGGGTCGAGCGGCGGGCCTCCAGCACGTCGGTCAGGCTCGCCTCGGTCTTCGCGATCGCGTCCAGGTCCGGCGGCTCCAGGGCGATCCGGGGGCCGGCGAAGGCGGGCGGCGCCACCGGCAGCGGATCCTGCACGCCCCGCAGCGGATAGGTCCCGCCGTAGCGCCCGGTCATGCGCGGCTCCCGGGTGCGGGTGTGCAGCCACAGGTCGGCGGGCGACCACTGGGCGAGCGGGGCGGCGCCGCGCTCGGGATCCTCCCCCTCCGGCGTCGTCCGCACCAGCAGCCCGGCGTCGGCGAACAGGCCGAGGACCGCCGCCGTGGTCCCGGCCGCCAGGCCCGGGCAGGCGAGGCCGGCCGGGGTCGTCCAGTCCGCGAGCAGGCCGAGCAGCGGGGCGGCGGCCGGGGCGAGCTCGACACCGAGGGGACTGCGGGGCGCGCGCACCACGAGCCTGCCGTCCTCCGGCGCCGCGACGGCGAACCTCGACAGGCGCACGCGGGCGTCCGCGGCGAGCGGCGCGGCCGGGCGCAGCGGGCCGCCGCCGTAGGGGCGCAGCACGGCCACCGGCTCGCCGCCGGACGGCACGGCCTCCCCGCCGGACGGCACGACCTCCCCGCCGGACGGCACCACGACGGCCCGCTCCAGCAACGCCCCGGCCGACAGCTTGCGCAGCAGCAGGTGCCAGCGCAACAGCCCGCCGTCGCCGTCGTGCTCGGTGACGGTCCTGGCCAGCTCGTCCTCGCTCGCGCCGCCGCCGGCGAGCGCGCGCAGCGCGGCGACCGTGCCCGGAGGCAGGCCCCGCAGCGCGGCGGGGCCGAACGGCGTGGCCAGGGTGACCGCCCCCGGCGTCTCCTCCGGTTCGGACAGGCCGGCGTCGCGGCGCAGCCGCACCTGAACGGTGTGCATGGGCTCCCCCTATCGGGTCAGAAGAAGACGCTGGTGGGGTTGAGCTCCTCCTCCAGAGCCGGTTCCGTCCGCCAGCCGAGGGCCACCGGGACGTCGTACAGGCGGCCCGGGCCGAGCCGGCGCCAGAAGTGCCGCATGCCGGGGACCAGCACCCGGGCGACGTTGAGCTCCAGATCCGGCCGCGTCTGGTCGACCACGATCACCTCCAGGCCGCACGCGGCGGCCCGGGCGACGCAGGTCTCCACGTCGGCTGCGAGGTCGGCGCCCTCGGACACCAGGTAGTCCGCGAGCGTGCGGGGGCGCTGCGCGGGGTCGGGCAGCAGCCAGGGGTCGCTCTCGAGGGTGGTCTCCTTCCACCAGCGGAGCGTGGCGATGTCGTCGTCGTGGTAGATCGTCTCGCCGTTCTCGTCCCTGCGGCGTACGGACGGGAGGAACTGGTTGACCTCGGTCAGCGTCCGCAGCGCGGCGATCCGGGGATCGAGATGGGCGCCGAAACCCACGATGACGTCCTGCACCGGGTGGTCGAGCCGGTGGGAGACGCCGGCGAAGGCCGGGACGCCGAGGTCGGTGGTCAGGTCGAGCAGCCACAGGCCGCGGCCCATGTCGGCGTAGAACTCGCGCAGCGTGTCGACGTACGGGTCCTTGAGCGAGTCGAGGTCGAAGGCGGGCCGCCGGACCCGGTTGTACCACCACAGCGCGACCGCGTCCCGCTCCACGACCTCGCAGAACCCCTGGAGGATCGCCTCCTCCAGTGTGTTGCCGGAGGCGCTGCCGTTGGAGTCGCCGACGCAGTAGAAGTGGCGTTCCAGGTCGGGATGGCCGTACCAGGCGTAGCCGGCGGGGACCAGCCGCTCCTCGTCGGCGGTCAGCGACCAGGCCCGCGACCAGTCCAGCGGCAGGTCGGTGCGGAACCGCTCGGGCACCAGGTGCAGCCGGTGCGAGGGGTCGCTGTTCCAGGCGTCCCGGTTGCCGTACTGCTTGTCGGAGAACAGCAGCAGGTCACTCGGGTGGACCGCGAGGCCCTCGTCGAGGTCGGCGTGGGCCGCCTTGAGCACCGGCTCCTCGCCGCGCCACACGCCCGAGTAGCGCTCGATCGCCTCGCACAGGGCGCTGACCTTGGCCTGGATCTCGGTCCGGCCCTTGCCGCCGCTCTGCCCGCGCAGGTTGCGGCGCAGCAGGTCCATGTTGTCGCCGAGCATCGCGAAGTTGTGACCGGCGGTGAAGCTGTAGGTCACGCCGTTGTCCTCGTCGGCCCACGGGCGCAGCCGGGTGACCGCGCCCAGGTAGGGGCTGATGTGCCGCTCCAGCCGTGCGTACGTCGCCGAGGGCAGCTCGACCCGGTAGCCGCCGTCGGTCACGTGCCGGGCGGACCGGGAGGAGAGCGTCACCTTCGGCTCGCGCTCGCGGATCAGCGAGGGGTCGCCGCACACCGGACACTGCGGCAGCCGGATCAGCTGATGCTCGGCGCTGGTGAGGGTGCGCAGGTCGACAGTGATCATCTTGCCCTGCAGGGTCGACGGCAGGCCCGTGGCGGCAGTCCGCACGAGCTCGGCCGCGAGCAGCCCGCCCACCGCCGCGGCGCCGCCCTGCAGGGCCTCTCGCACAGGGTGATACGGCGGCAGCCCGTCCCCCCGCTTGCCCGCGAGGTAGCGCTCGACCTGCCGGTTGCCCTCGATCCGCTGGGACATGCAGGCCCAGCAGCCCGTGCTGCCCGGCTGGAACAGCGGTCCCAACCAGGCCACGGTGCCGGCCGGCCTGACCAGCACCCAGGGCCGCCCGGCCGCCAGGCACTCGGCGTTGAGCTCCTCCAGGCCCGGGTCCAGGTAGTCGTCGACCACCGCCACGACCGTGCCGTCGCCGTCCGGATCCGTGCGCAGCCCGTGCTCGCGCAGCAGCGCCTCGACCGGGCCGGGGTCGACGCCCGCGCCCGCGAACAGCCGGAAGGACGTCTGCTCCAGGGCCGTGACGACGGCCGCGGGGTCGACGCCCTGCGCGTCCCAGAAGGCGAGCACCGGGTCGGTCAGGGGCGGTCGGCCCTCGACCAGGTGACCGGCGGCCTCGTAGCGCCGGACGGCGAGCACCGCCTGGGCCGGGGACAGTTCGCCGGCGAGGGCCTGGACGATGTCCATCACCGTGTGCCGGCCGTCGAGATAGGGAAGGACGCGGCCCGAGCCCGCGCCGCGTACGAGATAGTGCTGGCCTTCCGCCAGAAGGAAGACTTTCGCGTCGTCGAGGACTTCGGTGGTGAAGTGCGCCTTTAGCCGTGGCCGTTCCATGCCCCCCGCCATTCACTGCGCGATTAGCCGATGAGCGGAGAATTCCATCAAATTCCGCAGAAAGTAAAGACGTATTTGTCGCCGCGCCGACGCATACGTACGCATGGCGCGCACAAAGCAGGACCCGGCCCTGTGCGTACGGCGATACGTATCGGGGCGGCGCGGCGGAATACGTATGCGCGCCGCCTTCCGGAGCCTGGGCCGCCGAACTGCCGCGATAATTCGGTCGCCCGCATCGCCGACGCGGCAGGGGTTTCGGCGCGGACGGGCGGCCTCCCCTATCCGGCAGACAGGAAATCATGACAATAGGTTGCTTTCACGAGTCAGCAATATTGTGTTTACTCATCCCGATTTCAAGTATTGACAACCCGCTGGCCCTGTCCGGCATGATCCGTATGTCGAGAAAAATCAGTATGTGCTCCGGGGGTAGGGATGGCCTCAGGGCGCCCGGTACTACTGCACCGGGACAACGAGCTAGGGGTCGTCGACGAGGTACTGGCCGGGCTTGCCGAAGGGAGACCGGCCGTACTGGTGATTCAGGGCACGCGGGGGATCGGGAAGACCCGGCTGCTGCACGCGGCGCTGGCGCGCAGACCGGGCGGTGTCGTGCTCAGCGCCCGGGGCCACGCCGACGAGCGCTCCTTCGCGTTCGGCATCGTCCGGCAGTTGTTCGATCCGATGATGAGCGGCTCGAAACGGGCCGACCCCGGCGCCCCCGCCGCCGTCCTCGACGCGAACGTGCGCGCGCCCGCACTGGCGGCGGTGCCGTACGACGGGAGCGCGCCCGTCGTGCCCGCCACGCTGCTCGACGACCTCTACCGGGCCACCCGCTCGCTGACCGCGGGACAACCACTGATCATCGCGGTCGACGACCTCAACCACGCCGACCCTCAGTCGGCGCAGTGGTGCTCCTACATCGCCAGGCGACTCGACGGCCTGCCCATCGCGATGATCCTGACCTGCGACGTGGAGGACCGCAGCGCCGGCGACGCGATCTGGGACATCCTGGCGTTGCCGTACGCGCGGTCGCTGCGGCCCTCGGCGCTGTGCCGGAGATGCGCCGCCACGCTCATGGAGTCGGCGCTGGGCGCCCCGGTGGACGACGAGATCGTGACGGCCTGCCACCGCCTGACCAAGGGCAATCCACTGCTCCTGCTGGAGACGGCGGGACGGCTGGCCGCCGCCGACGTCCTGCCGGACAGGTCCGAACTGCCCCACGTGATGCGGATCGGCGCGACGGCCCTGTCGGAGACCGTCCTCGAATGGCTCAGCGGCAGGTATCCGTCCCTCCTCGCCCTCCTGCAGAGCCTGGCCGTCATCGCGCCGTACGCCGGGCTGGAGACGGCGGCGATGCTGGCCGGGTACGGCGCGGTCGCGGCCGAGGAGGCGGGCCACGCGCTCGCCGGGGCGGGCCTGCTGGAGGGCAGCCCGCCGCAGCGGTTCACGCACGACCTCGTCCAGTCGACGATCCTCGCGCGGATGGACCCCCGCGCGCGCGACGAGTTGCACCGGCGGGCGGCCTCGCTGCTGCACCGCCTCGGCTCGCCTCCCAAGCGGTCGGCCCGGCACCTGCTGTCGGCGAGCCCCACCGGCGACCCGTGGGCCGTTTCCGTGCTGCGCGAGGCCGCGCGGGAGGCGGTCTCCGAGAACGCCTGGGAGGACGCGACCCGTTATCTCCACCGGGCGCTCGCCACGGCCAAGGACCAGGCCGTCCTGCAGGTGACGGCCGAGCTGGGCGCCGTCGAGGTGCACCTCGACATCCCCGCCTGTCTGCGGCACTTCCGCACCGTGACCGCCCTCGCCGGCGACACCGGCGAGCGGGCGGACTCTCTGGCGCCCTTCGCCACCGCTCTGCTCACGCTCAACTCCCCGGAAGCGGCCTCGGCCTTCTGCGACATCGCCCGGGGCTTCGACGACGATCCGACCGGCCGGCTCCCCGACCGCGAGGTGCTGCTGCGGCTCAGCGCGCAGGCGCTGCTGACCGGCCAGTCGTACGGCTCACGCGCGGCGATGCGGCAGCTCAATGCCGAGCCCGGCGCCGTCACGAGCGCAGGGGCGCGGGACTACCTCGCCACCGCCGCGTTGTCCGGCGCGGCCAGGGGCAGGCACCTCCACCGCACGCTGGCCCTCGCCCGGCGCTGTCTCGACGGGGGCGGGCCGATCCCGCCGACGCTGGTCATGGCGCTGCTGTGGGCGGGCCGGGTGGACGAGGCGGCGTACTGGTCGGAGCAGGCGGCCGCCGAGGCGCGGGCGCACGCCTCGATGACCGGGCAGGCCCTCGCCGTCACGCTGCTGTCGGAAGTCGCCTACCGCAAGGGGAAGCTGCGCGCGTCGCTGGCGCACGCCCGCGAGGCCATCCACTTCGCGCGGGCGTCGCACGCCCCCGGGCTGCACGTCGCCGCCGTGTCCTGCGCGGCCCGCGTGCTCCTCGAGCGCGATGAACTCGACGTCGCCCACGCGCTGTTCGACGAGGTCGCGCGCGAACCGGTGCACCCCCTCCTGCAGGGGACCCTGCTGGAGGCGCGGGGCCGGGTGTCGATCGCCCGGGGTGACGTCCGCGAGGGGCTGCGCGCCCTGTTGGAGGCCGGACGGCAGATGCTGTCGGCCGGGGTGGTCAACCCGGCGTGCGCGGGCTGGCGGGGCCAGGCGGCGCTGGCCTACCTGCGGCTCGGCCAGCACGGGACCGCCCACCGCCTGGCGGAGGAGGAGCTCGAGCTGGCCCGGGCCTGGGGCGCCCCGGACAGCCTCGGCCGCGCGCTGAGCATCGCGAGCACGACCGCCGAAGGCAGTCGAAGGCTCGACCTGCTCACCGAGGCGCTGACAGTGCTCGACGGGCCGGGCGGCGCCATGGAGCGCATCCGAGCGATGCTGCGCCTGGGCATCGCCCTGCAGGCCGCCGGGGAGTCGCGCCGCGCCCACGACACGCTCAACGAGGCATACGTGCTGGCCGACGGCTGCGGCGCCGTACGGCTCGCCGCGCTCGCCGAGCGCAACCTCGCGACGATCGGCGGCCGAGCCCGCGGCGGGCAGGCCGACGGCCCATCGCCCCTGACGGCCGGGGAGATGCGGGTCACCGAACTGGTGCTGCGCGGCATGAGCAACCTCCAGGTCGCGACCGAGCTGTCCATCAGCAAACGGACCGTGGACACCCACCTCGCCCGCATCTACCGCAAGCTCGGCATCCACACCCGCGCCGAGCTGGCCGAGATCATCAAGCGGCTCGGTGACCATCAGGCCGGGATCGGCCCCCTGCCCGGCCAGGAGGAATGGCACGGCCAGGAGGAATAGGGCCCGGCCAGGAAGGAATAGGGCCCGGCCGTACAATTCCCCGGGAGACGGGCTGAGCGCGGCCCCGGACGAAAGCGCGCGGCAGGGGGACGGGGCGTGGCGGTCACCGACGCGGCGATCAGCAGGATCAAGGACATGATCCTGTCGGGTGAGCTGGGCCCGGGCGACCGGCTGCCCCGGGAGGCGGACCTGGCCGAGCGGCTGGGGCTGTCACGCAACTCGCTGCGGGAGGCCGTCCGCGCACTCGCCCTGATCAACGTGCTCGACGTGCGGCAGGGCGACGGCACCTACGTCACCAGCCTGGAGCCGGGCCTGCTGCTGGACGCCCTGTCGTTCGTGGTCGG
Organism: Microbispora catharanthi; assembly: GCF_006334915.2. Taxonomy (GTDB): domain Bacteria; phylum Actinomycetota; class Actinomycetes; order Streptosporangiales; family Streptosporangiaceae; genus Microbispora; species Microbispora catharanthi. The sequence continues at coordinate 15,075 of NZ_VDMA02000018.1, read as the reverse complement.
CTTCCACCAGGACGACACGGTCCTGCAGTTCTTCGAGGTGCGGCGCATCCTCGAACCCGCGGCCACCGCGATGGCGGCGACCCGGATGACCGACGAGGACATCGCCGAGCTGCGCGACATCCTGGACGCGTTCCCCGAGGAGCCGAGCACGGAGGATTTCGTCGCCAACGACCTGCGGTTCCACCAGCGGATCGCCGAGGGCGCCGGCAACCCCGTGCTCAGCTCGCTCATCGAGAGCATCTCCGGCCCGACCGCGCGGGCCCGCATCTGGCGCGGCCTCACCCAGGAGGGCGCGGCCGAGACGACGCGGGCGCAGCACGCCGCCATCTACGAGGCCATCGCGGGCCGCCGGCCGGAGATCGCGCAGGCCTGGGCCACCGTCCACATCGCGGGCGTCGAGGAGTGGCTGCGCCGCTCGCTGTGACGGCGCCCCGCCGCTACCGGGATTCGTGCGCTTCGACGAGGGACTTCGGCGCGGTGAGGCACCACGCCTCGGTGACGAGCTCGAACAACTCGTCAGCGTCGATCTTCGCCAGATGGACCACGACCCAGCCGAAACGTCCGGCGGTGAACTGCGGCTCGAACACCTCGGGCCGCTCGGCCACCAGCGCGATCTGCTCCTCGATCGTCGCCTTGAGGCCCACCGTCTCGGTGCGCTCCCACAGGTAGCCGAAACCCTTGCCGCGCACCTTGACCGAGACCCAGTCGCCGCCCTCGCCCTTGCTCACCTCGGGCAACCGGTCCAGCATGGCGAGAAACTCCTCGACGCTCACACCCATACGCCCAGTCGTACCAGAGCCCACCGACAAGGCGGCGGCAACGATCCGTCACCTGCGGGTCGCTTGACGGGCCGTCCCCCACGTAATAGAACACGTTTCAGAATCAACGCGAACAAGCGCTTGACCGCACTTTCGCCGAGCGCCGGCAGGGCGATCATCCCTCTTACCAAGGGCAACCAAACCCGATTAGGTGAGTGCCATGGAAATCAACCTCGTCGACAAGGACCGCTACGCGCACAGCGGGGTGCCGCACGACCAGCTCCGCTGGCTCAGGGACAACGCGCCCGTCTACCGGCACGAGGGACAAGGCGACTGGCCCGGATTCTGGGCGGTCACCAAGCACGCCGACGTCGTCCACGTCTCCCGTCACTCCGACCTGTTCTCCTCGGCGCGGAAACTGGCGCTGTTCGACGAGATGCCCGAGGAGCAGCGCGAGTTCCAGCGGCTGATGATGCTCAACCAGGACCCGCCCGACCACACCCGGCGCCGCTCGCTGGTCAACCGCGGCTTCACCCCGCGCCAGATCGGACGGCTGGAGGAGCACATCCGGGACATCTGCCACGCCCTCGTCGACGAGGTCCAGGGCAAGCCCGAGGTCGACTTCGTGCGGGACATCGCCGCGCCGCTCCCGCTGTACGTGATCTGCGAGCTGCTCGGCGCGCCGGTCGAGGACCGGGACAAGATCTTCGAGTGGTCCAATCGCATGATCGGCAGCGACGACCCCGACTACTCCGCCAGCCCGGAGGAGGGGCAGGCCGCCGCCTTCGAGGTCTACTCGTACGCTCACGCGCTGGCCGCGGCACGAAGGCAGGACCCGCGCGACGACATCGTCACCAAGCTCCTGCAGCCCGACGAGGACGGGCAGACGCTGACCGAGGACGAGTTCGACCTGTTCGTCCTGCTGCTGATCGTGGCGGGCAACGAGACCACCAGGAACGCGGCCTCCGGAGGCATGCTGACCCTCTTCGAGCACCCGGACCAGTGGAAGCGCCTGGTGGACGACCCCTCCCTCGCCAGGACGGCCGCCGACGAGATCGTCCGCTGGGTGTCCCCGGTCAACCTGTTCCGGCGTACGGCCACGGCGGACACCGAGATCCGCGGCCAGAAGATCGCCGAGGGCGACAAGGTGGTGGTCTTCTACGCGTCGGCCAACCGCGACGAGGAGATCTTCGAGCGGCCCGACGAGTTCGACATCGGCCGCGACCCCAACCCGCAGATCGGCTTCGGCGGCGGCGGGGCGCACTTCTGCCTCGGCAACCACCTGGCCAAGCTGGAGCTTCGGGTGCTGTTCGAGGTGCTGGCCCAGCGCCTGCCCGGCATCCGGCAGGCCGGCGAGGCCACGCGGCTGAGGTCCAACTTCATCAACGGCATCAAGACGCTGCCCGTCACCCTCGGCTGACGGGCAGCGACGGCAGCGGGGTCAGGGCCGGGCGCGGCCGGGCCGGCGCCCTGCCGCACCCGGCGGCGCGTGAATCCGCGGGGCCGGGCTCCGGCTCCGCGGCCGGGTAGCGCGACAGCAGCGGAGACTCCCCGAGCGCCAGGGCGAGGCCGCCGAGCGCGCCCGCGACGTCGCCGAGCGCCGCCCTGCGCAGGGTCAGCCGATGGCGCGAGATCGGCACCGCGCCCGCGTTCAGGGCCTCCCGGACGGGCCTCAGGAGCGGAGCGCCGATCTCGGCCAGCTCGCCGCCGACGACGATCACCCTGGGCCCGATCGCGTTGGACAGCGCCGCGAGCACCCGGCCGATCTGGCCGCCCACGTCGGACAGCAGGCCGAGGGCGATCGGGTCGCCCGCCTCCACGGCGGCCGTCAGCGCGGGCAGGTCGTCGCCGCGGCCGCCCCGGGCGCGGTAGGCGTCGAGCACCGCCCTGATCGAGGCGACGGTCTCCAGGCAGCCCGTGCCGCCGCACTCGCAGGGTTTCCCAGCCGGGTCCACCGGGATGTGCCCGATCTCCCCCGACACTCCGTCGGCGCCGCGGTGCAACATCCCTCCGGCCACCACCCCGCCGCCGACGCCGTACGACAGCCGCAGGTAGAGCGCGTCCCGGTCACCGGCGGCCGCGCCCCACGTCGACTCGGCGAGTGCCGCGAGCCTGGTGTTGTTGTCCAGCAGCACCGGCCCGCCGAAGCGCTCCCCGAGCAGGGCCTCGACACCGGAGAGGGTCCCGTCCCGCGCCCCTGCCAGCGGGCCCACGACGCCCACGCCCACGCCCTTGAGCGCTCTGTGCCACAACCCGCCGCCGACGAGCCCGCGGACGAGCCGTTCGGCGAGCGCCACCCGGTCGGGCCACGGCAGGCCGGGCGGGTGCGCCTCCCCCGCCGCGCCCACGATCTCGTACGTCACGCCGACGGCCGCGACGTGCACCGCGCGGCGGGCGAAGTCGATGCCGAGGGCCTGGCCGACCGCGGGATTGAGGGCCAGTCGCTCGGCGGGACGGCCCCGGCCGCGCGGCGCCTCGTCCGGCATCGCCGTGACCACCGCGCCCGTGGCCAGCAGTCCGCTGAGAGTGTCGTGCAGGGTCGTGCGCGACAGGCCGCACCGCCGGCTGAGCTCGCCCCGGTTGAGCGGGCCGTGCGCGCGCAGCAGGCCGAGCACGGTCTGCTCGTGCCCGCGCCGCACCGGAGACACGACATCTGGCCTGGGTTGCCACATGCGGAAAAGCATGCACACTTGGTAGGTTTTATGTCAATCTTGGACGACCCCGGCGAGGGCGTCACGGGCTGACCGTCGCCGAGCCCTACCGCACGCTCTTCGATCTCGCCTATCGCTGGCGCCACCCGGTCCTGCGCGACGACATGGCCGCGCGGGCCGTCGAGCATCGGCACCGCCAGCTGGCCCGCACCGCCGACCCACCGCTGCGGGCCCGGCTCGCCGACCAGGTCCTCTACCTGTCGGGGAGCCGGCGTGCGCGCCGTGACCTGTACGCCGACGAGCGCGGCGAGTTCTCGGTCCGGCGCGCCGGCGACGGCGACGACGAGGCGATCGGCCGCCTGATCCGGTTGTGGGGCGACGCCGAGGGCCTGGCGGAACGCCAGGTGGTGCGGATGCGCGATCTGTGGCGGCGCGCTTCGGCCTGCGCCGCATGGGCGACACGAGGCACGATCTCTATCGGTGCGGCCGGCCGAGCGCCCTGTTCGCCCGCACGTTCACGGCACGGAACCTGCCCGCGTGGCTGCGGCGGATGCAGGACCCCCGCGCCGAGGAACCCGGCCGGACGGCCGAACTCGTCCGCGCCGCGTTGCGGGACCTTCACACGCCGGCCCGGACGGCCGTCTCAGGCCCGGGGCCGGCGCCCGCGCTCGCCGACCTCCTGCGGCAGGCCGTGGAGGCACTCGCGTCGTCGGCGTCCGCCGTGGACGCCGAAGCCGGGGAGATCCTCCGCCTGTACTACCTCGCCCGCGCCGGAGGCCACGACCTCCTCGCGCATCGCCTCCACCTGTCCAGGGCCACCTACTTCCGCCGTCTCGAACACGGCATCGGCAAGGTCGCGGAGGCGGTGAGCCGGGCTCTCACTCCGCCGTAGCCCCCGCCAGCCCCCTCCCGGGGGTGTCAGGCCCAGGAGGAGTCCTGTTCGGGGTCGCCGCCGTCGGCGAGCAGGCGCAGGTCGGCTTCGACCATCATCGCCACGAGTTCCTCGAACGACACCGTCGGCTCCCAGCCGAGCTGGGTGCGGGCCTTCTTCGGGTCCGCGCACAACAGGTCGACCTCCGCCGGACGGTGCAGGGACGCGTCGCAGACGACGTACCGCTCCCAGTCCAGATCGGCGGCGGCGAACGCCGCCTCGACCAGCTCGCGCACCGAGTGCGTGCGCCCGGTGCCGATGACGTAGTCCTCGGGCCCGGCGGCCGACAGCATCATGTGCATGGCGCGGACGAAGTCGCCGGCGAACCCCCAGTCGCGGCGCGCCTCCAGGTTGCCCAGGCGAAGTTCGGCGGCCATGCCGAGCTTGATCCGCGCGACGCCGAGCGAGACCTTGCGGGTGACGAACTCGGCCCCCCGCCGGGGCGACTCGTGGTTGAACAGGATGCCCGACACCGCGAACATGCCGTACGACTCGCGGTAGTTCTGCGTGAGGAAGTGCCCGTACGCCTTGGCCACGCCGTACGGCGACCTGGGGTGGAAGGGCGTGCGCTCGGTCTGCGGCGTCTCCCTGACCTGGCCGAACATCTCCGAGGACGACGCCTGGTAGAAGCGGATCTGCCCGGCCGACGAGCCGCGCGAGGCGGTGATCCCCGAGCAGACGCGGATGGCCTCCAGCACGCGGAGCACACCCATGCCGGTCACCTCGGCGGTCAGCTCGGCCTGCTCCCATGACATCGGCACGAACGAGATGGCCCCCAGGTTGTAGACCTCGTCCGGCTGCACCTTCTCCACCGCCGAGATCAGCGATCCCTGGTCGAGCAGGTCGCCGCGGACCAGCCGTACGTCCTGCAGGAGCCGGCGCACGCGCGGGACGCGCGGGTTGGCCTGCCCGCGGACCAGGCCCCAGACCTCGTATCCCTCGCTCAGCAGGTGCTCTGCGAGATAGGAGCCGTCCTGACCGGTGATGCCGGTGATCAGCGCACGCCTGGCCAACGGATCCTCCTCGTAGCGCCCAACTTGGCCTATGAGAGGCGAATGTACCGCCCTGCCCGGCCGTGCCCACATAGGCGCCGCTAGAACGTGTTACACCGAATCTCGTTCGAGTAAGCTAACACCCCAGGTCGGGCAGGGTGAGAGTCGATCGAGGACCCTTTCCACCTCACCTACCCCATCTAAGGTCAAATGGTAGTGTTCCTGGCAGCAGCCCCGCGGGGGCACGGCTGGAAACCGGCTGGAAAGGGGTGCCTCTTGGCGGAGAGGCTGCGAGTCGCGCTGCTGTCCTACCGCAGCAAGCCCACCTGCGGCGGCCAGGGGGTGTACCTGCGCCACATAAGCCGCGAGCTCGTCGCTCTGGGCCACCACGTCGAGGTCCTCTCCGGCCAGCCCTACCCGGAGCTGGACGACGGCGTGATCCTCAACAAGGTGCCGAGCCTGGACCTCTATCGCGACGAGGACCCGTTCCGCACGCCGAAGCTCGACGAATATCGCGACTGGATCGACGCGCTCGAGGTCGCCACGATGTGGACGGCGGGCTTCCCCGAGCCGCTGACGTTCAGCCTGCGGGCCTACCGGGAGCTGAAGAGGCGGCGGGGCGACTTCGACGTCGTCCAGGACAACCAGACGCTGGGCTACGGCCTGCTCGGCATCCAGCGGCTGTTCCCCGTGGTCGGCACCATCCACCACCCCATCAGCGTGGACCGGCGGATCGAGCTGAAGGCCGCCAAGGGCTGGAAGCGGCTGTCGATGCGCCGCTGGTACGGCTTCGTGCGCATGCAGAGCATCGTCGCGCCCCGGCTGAGCCCGATCCTGACCGTCAGCGAGTCGTCGCTCGCCGACATCCACCGCGACTTCAACGTGCCGCAGTCCAACATGCGGCTGATCCCGCTCGGCGTCGACACGCGGTTCTTCCACCCCCGGCCGGAGCTGCCGAAGCGGGAGAACTCGATCGTGGCCGTGGCCAGCGCCGACTCGCCCATGAAGGGCGTGGCGACCCTGCTGCGGGCGGTCGCCAAGCTCGCCACCGAGCGCGAGGTCAACCTCACCGTGGTGAGCAGGCCCACCCCCGGAGGACCCACGGAACAGCTCGTCAACGAGCTGTCGCTGCACGACCGTGTGCGGTTCGTGCACGGCATCCCGGACGAGGAGCTGGCCGAGCTGATCGCCACCTCCGAGGTCGCGGTGGTCCCCTCGCTCTACGAGGGGTTCTCGCTCCCCGCCGTCGAGCACATGGCGTGCGGCACGCCGCTGGTCGCCTCGCGTACGGGCGCCCTGCCCGAGGTGGTCGGCGACGCGGCCGTGCAGGTCACCCCGGGAGACCCCGAGGAGCTGGCCGCCGTGCTGCGCCGCCTGCTCGACTCCCCGCAGGAGCGCGCGGAGTTCGGCCGGCGCGGCTACGACCGCGTGATGGAGCGCTACGCGTGGCCGGTCGTCGCCCGCCGCACGGTCGAGGCCTACCACGAGGCCATCGCCGCACGCCGCGTCTCCCGATGAGCGTCTCCCCATGAGCGTCTCCCGGTGACGTCTCGACGACCGGTGACTCCCCAGAACTCACGAAAGGCAGGCACCGAGTGCTGACCGTCGACTTCAACCGGCTGCCCGTCGGACCGGGCGACCGCGTCCTCGACCTCGGGGCCGGCGGTGGCCGGCACGCCTTCGAGGTGCTGCGGCGGGGCGCCGACGTGGTCGCCTTCGACATGGACGCCGCCGAGATGGAGAGCGTGGCGGCCATGTTCGCGGCGATGGACAAGGAGGGCGAGGTGCCGTCGGGTGCGACCGGGGACACGGTCGTCGGCGACGCCCTCGACATGCCGTTCCCCGACGCGTCGTTCGACCGTGTCATCGCCGCCGAGGTGCTGGAGCACATCCCCGACGACATGGCCGCGATGCGCGAGATCGTGCGCGTGCTGAAGCCGGGCGGCCGGGCCGCGATCACGGTGCCGAGCTTCCTGCCCGAGCGGATCTGCTGGGCCCTGTCGGAGGACTACCACACCGCCCCCGGCGGACATATCCGGATTTATACGTTGGCGGAGCTCCAGGCGAAGCTGAAGTCCTCCGGACTTGAGGTCGGCGGCCACCACTACGCCCACGGCCTGCACTCGCCGTACTGGTGGATCAAGTGCGCGGTCGGGGTGAACGACGACCAGCACCCGCTGGCCAAGGCCTACCACGAGCTTCTCGTCTGGGACATCATGAAGCGCCCCCTCGCCACCCGGCTGGCCGAGGCCGTGCTCAACCCCCTGATCGGCAAGAGCGTGGTGGTCTACGTCCGGAAGCCCGCATGAGGCGGGTGCCGGACGTTCCAGGGATCATCACCGCCGAACAGGTCGTACGTACGGCCGAGAGCATCGTCGCGATCCAGGACGACCAGGGCGGCGTGCCCTGGCCCGAGGGCCACATCGACGCCTGGAACCACATCGAGTGCCTGATGGCGCTGACCGTGGCCGGGCTGCGCGAGGAGGCCCGCAAGGGCTACGACTGGCTCGTACGGCACCAGCGCCCGGACGGCTCCTGGCCGATGAAGGTCCGCGACGGCGAGCCCGCCGAGGCGGCCGGCGAGTCGAACCACGCGGCGTACATCGCCGTGGGGGTCTGGCACGACCTGCTGGTGACCGGCGACGAGGACTTCGCCCGGTCGATGTGGCCGGTGGTGGCGCGGGCCCTCGACTTCGTCATCGGCCTGCAGACCGCGCGCGGCGAGATCCTCTGGCAGCGCGACGCCGAAGGGCGTCCGGCGGAGTACGCCCTGCTCACCGGGTGCTCGTCCATCCACCAGGGCCTGCGGTGCGGGGCGCTGCTCGCCGAGCGGCTGGGCGACCCGCAGCCCGACTGGGAGCTCGCCGCCGACCAGCTCGGCCACGTGATCGCCGACCATCCGGAGGCGTTCGCCGACAAGAGCCGGTTCTCGATGGACTGGTACTACCCCGTGCTCGGCGGCGCCGTGCGCGGGGCGGCGGCGGCCCGGCGGTTCGACCTGGAGTGGGACACCTTCGTCGTGCCCGGCCTCGGCGCGCGCTGCGTCTCCGACCAGCCCTGGGTGACCGGCGCGGAGTCGTGCGAACTGGTGCTCGCGCTCGACGCCGCCGGGCAGCGGGACCGCGCGCTGGCGGTGTTCGCCGACATGCAGCACCTGCGCCACGAGGACGGCTCCTACTGGACCGGCTGGCAGTTCGTGAACGAGCGGCACTTCCCCAACGAGCGCTCGGGATACACGGCCGCCGCGGTGGTGCTCGCCGCGGACGCCCTCGCTCGCGCGACCCCCGGCTCGGGGATCTTCCGCGACGCCGGCGGCCGGGAGGCCCGCATCACCGGCGAGTGCGGCTGCGAGCGCGCCCGAGCCTGACAGCCGGTCGCCCGCGCCACTTGTCAGGCGTCGAAGCGGCTGCGGGAGACCTCGATGTCACCGAGGTAGCGGTGGGTCCAGTCACACATTCCGTCGACGACCGCCCGCAGGGCCCGGCCCGGCTCGGTGAGGACGTAGTCGACCCGCGGCGGCACGGTGGGGTGCACGGTCCGCTCGACCAGGCCGTTGCGCTCCAGCATGCGCAGATTCTGCGTGAGCATCTTGTGGCTGATGCCCTCGATCTCGCTCCGCAACTCGCTGAAGCGCAGGGTGCGTTCCCCCAGGGACTCGATGATCAGCAGAGCCCACTTGTTGGCGATGTCCGAGAAGATCTCCCGCGCCAGGGAGTCCGCGCGCGTCAGGTCCGCTTCCTCCGGCGAGCCCGTGAACTGCTTGGTCACCATGAGGTTCCCCAGTCACTGAAAAGTGCGTTCTTCCTTGTCAGCGGCCACTCTCCTACAGTTCCCGAGTAACCGCAAGAGAGTGTGAAGGAGGCGGACGCATGACCGTCACTCTGGTGAACCCCGATGGACTGCCGCAGATCGATGCCTACCGGCAGGTGTCGATCGCGACCGGGTCGAAACTGGTCTTCATCGCCGGACAGGTCGCCTGGGATGCCGACGGGGTCACGGTCGGCGAAGGCGACCTCGCCGCGCAGGTCGAGCAGTGCTACCTCAACGTCGCCACCGCACTGGCCGCGGCCGGCGGTTCCTTCGAGAACGTGGCGAAACTGACCGTCCACGTCGTCGACTGGACTCCCCGTAAGATGCCCCTGCTGCTGGAGGGGATCGCCCGGGCGGCCGCGAAGCTGGGGATCACGCCCGTGCCGCCGGCCACGCTGCTGGGCGTCGCGGCGCTGGACGTACCCGACCATCTGGTCGAGGTCGAGGCCACCGCGGTCGTCGACTGAGAACGCCCGGCGGGACGCGCCGTCAGACGCGTTCCAGTACGCGCAGCGACCCGACGACCCGCGCCTCGCGGAAGCCGCCCGACTCCAGCGCGCGCAGGTAGACCCGGTAGGGCGCCTGCCCGCCGTCGGCAGGGTCGGGGTAGATGTCGTGGAAGACCAGCGCGCCGCCCTTCATGACGTGCGGCGCCCATCCCTCGTAGTCGGCCGTCACCGGCTCCTCCGAGTGGCCGCCGTCGATGAACAGCACGGCCAGCGGGGTGGACCAGTGACGGGCGACCGTGGCCGACGCGCCCACGACCGCGATCACCTCGTCCTCCAGGCCGGCGGCGGCGATCGTGTCGCGGAAGAACGGCAGCGAGTCCATCCGCCCGGTCTTCGGGTCCACCAGTTCGGGGTCGTGGTGCGGCCAGCCCGGCTGGATCTCCTCAGACCCCCGGTGGTGGTCCACGGTGAAAACCACCGTGCCCGCCCGCCGCGCCCCGGCGCCCAGGTAGATCGCCGACTTGCCGCAGTAGGTGCCGACCTCACAGATCGGCCCGCGGGAGCCGTACGCGCAGGCGGTCTCGTACAGGGCCTCGCCCTCGGCGGGCGGCATGAAACCGCGCGCCTCTTCGGCGGCGCGGCGCAGGTCGTCGGGCATCGGGGTCACCATGTCGGGCACCCTACCCAACAAGCCGAACGATGTTCGGGACTGCCCCTTGTCCGCCCTGATGGAACATGTTCTACTTTGCTTCGTGAACCAGCGCGCCCGCATCGCGATGAGCGAGGAAGAGATCGCCGGGCTCCTGCGGGACGCCCGCAAGCTCCAGCTCGGCACGATCAATCCCGACGGCACGCCTCACCTGGTCACGATGTTCTACGGACTCGACGACGGCCGCGTCACATTCTGGACGTACGCCAAGTCGCAGAAGGCCCGCAACATCGAACGCGACCCGCGGGTGAGCTGCCTGATCGAGACCGGGGACGAGTACGCGCAGCTGCGCGGCGTGCTCGTCTACGGCAAGGCGCGGCTGATCGACGACCCGGCGGCCGTCCTGGAGGTCGGCCTGGACGTCACCCGGCGGATGACCGGCATGCCCGTCGACGGCCCCGAGGCGCGGGCATACGTCGAGCACACCGCGCGCAAGCGCGTGGCCTACCTGGTCGAGCCGGCCCGCGTCGTCTCCTGGGATCACCGCAAGCTCGGCGGCGATAGCGTGAACTCCAGCGCGACGTGACGCACAGGAGGAGGACGCGCCATGAAGATCAAGGTCGACTACGACGTGTGTGAGGCCAACGCCGTCTGCATGGGCCTGGCGCCCGAGGTCTTCGAGGTCGACGACGAGGACAACCTCCACGTCCTGATGCCCGAGCCGCCCGCCGAACTGCTCGACCGGGTCCGCCACGCGGTCCGGTCCTGCCCCAAGGCCGCGCTGTCGCTCGAGGACGAGTGACGCGCGGCACCCAACACTGAAAGACCAGGAGGTCCCCATGCGCGGCGCGCTTCTCCACGCGGTCGGCGACGAAAAGCTCGACATCAGAGACGACTTCACGCTGACGCCGGTGGGCCCGGGTGACGTCCGCGTGCGGGTGAAGGCCACCGGCGTCTGCCACTCCGACCTCTCGGTGCTCACCGGCGTGCTCCCCATGCCGCTCCCGATCATCCCCGGTCACGAGGGCGCGGGCGAGGTCGTCGAGGTGGGCGACGGCGTGACCACCGTGCAGCCGGGCGACCACGTCATCATCAACTGGACGCCCGCCTGCGGCGACTGCCCGAGCTGCGTGGGCGGCCAGCCGAACCTCTGCATGACGTACATGATGAAGAGCTTCACCGAGCCGCGCTTCCTGTTCGGCGGCGAGACCCCGGCGTTCGGCATGGCCGGGTGCGGCACCTGGGCCGAGGAGATCATCGTGCCGTGGCAGGGGGCGATCAAGGTCGATCCCGACGTGCCGTACGAGGTGGCGGCGCTGATCGGCTGCGGCATCACGACGGGCGTCGGCGCGGTGCTCAACACCGCGAAGGTGCGCCCCGGCGCGACCGTCGCGGTCGTCGGTTGCGGCGGCGTCGGCCTGTCGGTGATCCAGGGCGCCCGCGTCTCCGGCGCGACCACGATCCTCGCGATCGACCCGCTGGAGTCCAAGCACGCGCTCGCGAAGAAGGTCGGCGCCACCCACGCCTGCACCCCCGACCAGCTCATGGACGCCATCGGCACGCTGACCGGCGGCCAAGGCTTCGACCACGGCTTCGAGGTGGTCGGCAAGTCGGCCGCGATCATGACGGCCTGGCAGGCGACGAGGCGCGGCGGCGACGTCATCGTCGTCGGCGCGGGCGCCATGGACGACCAGGTGCCGTTGACCGCCTTCAACCTGCTGTTCGAGGGCAAGAACATCCTCAGCTCGCTGTACGGCGACGCCGACGTCCGCAGGGACTTCCCGCGCTTCGTGAACCTCTACAAGGCGGGCAAGCTCGACCTGGACAGCATGATCAGCTCCCGTATCCGGATCGGCGACCTGAACGACGCCGTCGACGCCCTGCGCGGCGGCGAGGTGCTCCGGCAGATCGTGCTGTTCGACTGACACCGCCCCGCCGGAGATCTCCCCGGCGCGGGGGATATCTCCGGCGGGCCGGGGTAACCCGAGCGGCGACATGCAGACGTTCCTGCCGTACCCGGACTTCGCGGCCACCGCCCGCGTCCTCGACCCGCTCCGCCTCGGCAAGCAGCGGGTCGAGGCCCTGCAGGTCCTGCGCACGCTCACCGTTCCCGGGTACGGCTGGCGGCACCATCCGGTGGCGCACATGTGGGCCGGATACGAGGAGGCGCTGGTCCGCTACGGACTGGAGATCGTGATGGTCTGGTGCGACCTGGGCCGCGCCGACACCTGCGCCGCCACGATGACCGGAGAACTGCTCGACTGCCGGGGCATCGCGACGCCCCGCACCCAGGCGGCACTCGCGGAGGCGGGCGAACTGCCGCCGTGGCTCGGCGATCCCGCCCTCCACCTCAGCCACCGCTCGGCCCTGCTGCGCAAGGACCCGGAGTTCTACGGCCCGAAGTTCCCCGGAGACCCCGACGACCTCCCCTACGTCTGGCCCGACTCCGACCGGGTCAACGCCCTGCTCCCACCCCGCCGCAGTGTGTAAGTCCTGGACACCATCCTGGTCTCGGAGGTCGCACGGGGAGACCTCGCGCTGATCACCATGCTTCTTCGAGCTCGACGAGCGTGGGCTGCAGTTGACGGTGCCTGCGCCGGTGGTGCGCGCACCGTCGCCCCACCGTCAGTGTGTAGATTGCATCTACGTAGATGTCATCTACATAAGGGGCACGATGAGTGCGGTTCCTTTCATCGGCAGGCGGCGGGAGCTGGCCGCCCTGACCAAGCGCCTCGACCGGGTCCGCCGGACGGGCGCCGGCTCCGCCATGGCCATAAGGGGACGCCGCCAGGTCGGCAAGTCCCGGCTCGTGCAGGAGTTCTGCGACAAGGCCGAGGTGCCGTACCTCTTCTTCACCGCGACCAAGGGGATGTCGCCGGTCGAGGCGGTCGAGGCGTTCTGCGCCGAACTCAAGGAGTCGTGCCTGCCCACCGATCCCGAGCAGGTCGTCCACGTCACCAGCGGAAGCTGGCCGGAGGGCTTTCGCGTGCTGCACTCGGCGATCCCGCAGACCCCCTCGATCGTCGTCGTGGACGAGATGCCCTGGCTGGCGGAACAGGACGACCTGTTCGACGGCGCGCTGCAGACGGCCTGGGACCGACTCCTGTCGGCCAAGCCCGTTCTCCTGCTCCTGCTCGGCAGCGACCTGCACATGATGGAGCGGCTGACCGCCTACGACCGGCCGTTCTACGGGCGCGCCGACACCATGGCGCTCGACCCGCTCGATCCCGCAGAGACCGCCGGGGCGCTGGGCCTGACCGGAGGTGACGCGATCGACGCGTACCTCGCCAGCGGAGGGCTGCCCGGGATCCTGCGCGCCTGGCCGCACGGCACTCCACCGCTGGAGTTCATCCGGCAGGAGTGCGAGGATCCGGCGTCCGCCCTGTTCGGCGTGCCCGAATCCGTCCTGCTCGCGGAATTCCCGTCGCCCGACCAGGCCCGCCGGGTGCTGGAAGCGGTCGGCAGCGGTGACAGGACGCACGCCGCCGTCGCCGCGACGGCGGGCGGGCGCGAGGGACCGCTGCAGTCCGGTTCGCTCTCTCCTCTCCTGCGCAGGCTCACCGACGAGAAGCGCGTCCTGGCGATGGACGAGCCGCTGTCCGTCCAGCCGGGAAAACCGGCGCTGTACCGCATCCGCGATCACAACCTGCGGATGTACCTGGGCGTCCTGCGCGCCGCGGCGGAACATTCGCATCGAGGGCGGCCGGATCTCGCCTTCGGACTCGTACGGCGACGCTGGGCGAGCCTGCGGGGGCGGGCCGTCGAACCGATCGTCAGACAGGCGCTGGGCATGGCCGCCGCGGCGGGAGAACTGCCCTGGCCGGACGCGGAGGCCGTCGGCGGATGGTGGAACCGCCGGTTCTCCCCCGAGGTGGACCTGGTCGGCGCGGACCGGGCACCGGTGGCACGGCGGGTGCTGTTCGCGGGCTCGATCAAGTGGCTCGGCACGCCGTTCGACGGCCACGACCTGGCCGCGCTGCGCCGCGACGCCGTACAGGTGCCGGGCTTCGACGCGGAGGCGGGCGGCCTCGTGGTGGTGTCGCTGTCCGGGGTCCATCCCTCGGTGGAGGGCGTCGGCCTGGCGTGGGACGCCGACGACGTGGTCGCGGCGTGGGGGTGAGGCCACGCCGGAGGGCCGGGCGCACCTGACGGAGCACCCGGCCCTTGGCCTCGCGAGAGCTGGGGAGAGAGAGGTCAGCTCTCGGAGGAGAAGGCGGCGTCGAAGGCTGCGGCCGGTGGGGTGATGGCGTTGAGCGAGCGGATGTAGGCGAGGGATTCCGGCGCGCCGTGCAGCCGGTCCATACCCGCGTCCTCCCACTCGATGGAGATCGGGCCGTCGTAGCCGATGTGGTTGAGCGCCCGGAAGCACTCCTCCCACGGCACGTCGCCCCGGCCGGTGGACACGAAGTCCCAGCCGCGGCGGGGGTCGGCCCAGGCCAGGTGGGAGGCCAGGCGGCCCCGCCGGCCGTCGCGGGTGGCGACCCGGGCGTCCTTGCAGTCGACGTGGTAGATCCGGTCGGCGAAGTCGAGGATGAAGTTCGCCGGGTCCAGGCCCTGCCACACCATGTGCGAGGGGTCCCAGTTCAGCCCGAAAGCCGGCCGGTGCCCGATGGCCTCCAGTGTCCGCACCGTGGTGTGGTAGTCGTAGGCGATCTCGCTGGGGTGCACCTCGTGCGCGAAGCGCACCCCCACCTCGTCGAAGACGTCGAGGATCGGGTGCCACCGGTCGGCGAAGTCCTGGTAACCCGCCTCGATCATCGACGGCGGCACCGGCGGGAACATCGCCAGCGTGTGCCAGATCGACGAGCCGGTGAAGCCGACGACGGTCGTGACGC
>NZ_VDMA02000017.1 GCF_006334915.2 Microbispora catharanthi | reverse complement strand
GGCTTGATGAACTCCCACTCTTCGTCCGTCAACTGGGCCCGCGTCACACACGAGGACCTACCGGATCAGACCCGGCCACAACGGCAAATCCCAAGGATTGATCACAACCCGATACGCGCCCTAGATCTGACATGCGCGCAAGCTAACAACCCTGCAGGACGACGTTCAACGTGGGCGTCAACGCGTGGCTCACCGGCCGAGCCATGGCTGCGGCCCATCGGCTCGCGGAGTCGCGTCCGCACCGGTTCAGTCGCGGACGAGATCGCGGAACGGCCCGTGGACCTCGACGGTCACGGGGGCTGGGGCGGGCCGGACATCCTGCGACGGACGGCAGGAGAAGTAGAGCCTGTCGCCGGCCGGGGACATCGAGGAGCCCGCGACGGTCCAGCCGCCCGTGAGGCGCAGGAACGGCGCCGACCGATCCCCGGCGACGAGGGTGATCTCGCCGTCCGCACCGCCGCCTGGCCGGCCGGCCGTTTCGTGCAGCACGGTCAGGCACTCGCGGGCGGCGTCGTACGCCCACACCCGGCCGTCGCCCTCGGTGACGAACCGCACCAGGCCGTCGAAATAGCGACAGTCACCGCCGCCCGCGAACCTCCTGGCGCCTTTCACCTGCTCACGCAGGGGCACATGGTCAGGGAGAGCCGGGATCGGCACCCGTTCCCAGGCCACGGACTCCTCGCCGGGGTCGCCGACCATCACCTCGAGCGCGCCCGTCGTGAGGTCGCCCCAGTCGTCCGGGCGGAACCGGTACAGGCACCCGTCCGGCTCCCCTTCGGTGAGGTAGACGACGCCCCGGTCGGGATCGCAGGCCACGCCGCCGTGGGTGAACAGGCCCATCGCGAGCCGGGGCATGGGGGCGCGCAGGCCGTACGGGTCGCATTCGAAGACCCGGCCGTACGGCGTCCGCTCGCCCGACACCCAGGTGTGCCACGGTGTCGCGGCACCGGCCCCGCTGCGGTCGGCGCCGGACAGGATGCGATATCCGCTGCGCAGAGTCCCGTCCGGGGCGAAACGCAGCGCCGTCACGCCGCCGAGCAGCGGCAGCGCGCAGTTGGACACGTATATCCAGCCGTCCCCGTCCGGGAAGCATCCGCCGCCGTCCGGGGCCGCGTGCCAGACGACGCCCCCGGCCCGCTCTCCCGACCGCGCCACGATCCGGCCGGCGAAGCCCGGCGGCAGGGCCCGCAGCACGTCCATCGGGAACGGGCCGTCCGGATCCCCCTGCCCGCGCGGCTCGCATCCGCCGTCAGGCCGTGCGAACGTCGCGCGCCACAACGCTCCCGGCAGCGCCGAGAGCGCCGCCGATCGGACGGAAGTACCCTGCACCGCTGACCGCCTCCTCCACCTGCCCCTGGTCATGCCGGTCCGCCCCTGACGGGCCGTTCGTGTTCGTTCCCGCGCGGCCGTCGGGCCCGGACCGGGCCGGGGCCGCCCCGCTCCCCTACCCACCCGGCGGGCACGCGACCGGGTGTTCCTGTCCCGCGTCTTTCTGTCCCGCGTCGTCCTGCCCGGCGTTTTTCGTGTCCCCCGGCGGCACGTCGCACACGTCGCGGCGCCCAGTCGACCCGTCTCGTGTGAACGGCGGGAGAAGCGGCGTCCCTCGCCGAGACGAACTCTTCGAAAACCGTGACTCCTCCGCTCCCGAAGGGAGCGGCTTCTCGCTAGGCCGCTTCCGCAGCGTCGCGAAGGGCAAGCCCTGCCCTGAGGATGTTGACCGCCGCATTCACGTCGGCGTGCGCGGAATGCCCGCACGCCTGGCATCGGAACCCGGCTTGGTTGAGGCGGTTCTCCTTCGCGCAGTGCCCGCACCGCGAGCAGGCGCGGGAGGTGTTGGCGGGGTTCACCGCGATCAGCTGTCGACCGGCGCTTTCAGCCTTGTGCGCGAGCACTCGCAGGAACACCCCCCAACCCGCGTCCAGGATGCTCCGGTTCAGCCCGGACTTCTGGGCGACGTTCCGGCCGGGCTTGTCGATTGTGCCGGACGCCGACCGGGTCATGTTCGCGATCCGCAGGTCCTCGTGCACGATCACGTCATACGCGCGGACCAGGGCCAGTGCGGCCTTGTGCGCGCCGTCGAGGCGCTGCCGCCGCACCCCGGCGTGCAGCGCGGCCACTCGCGCTACGGCCTTGCGGCGGCGCTTGGAGCCGCGTTTCTTGCGGGCCAGGTCCCGCTGAGCAGAGGCCAGACGCCCGGCGGACGCTTTAAGGTGGCGCGGGTTGGTCAGGGGATCGCCGTCGCTGGTCGTGACGAGCGAGGCGACGCCCATGTCGATTCCGGCCGCCGCGCCGGCCACGGGCAGCGGCTCGGCGGGGACGTCGTCGCACGACAGCACCGCATACCAGCGGGAGCCCTCCCGCTTGATACCGATCGTCTTCACCCGGCCCTGGACTGGGCGGTGCTGAATGTACCCGCACGTGGCCGACGCCCTGCAAGCGGACGTGGGTCGCACGTGGGTGCTCGGGCTGGGAATCCCACCGGCAGCCGTCGCCGTCCTTGGGCCACTCGACCGCGTCGAACCACCCGCGCCCCTTAAAACGCGGGAAGCCGGGCTTCGCGCCTGCCTTGACCCGGCGGAAGAACGCCGCGAACGCCTTGTCCAGCCGTCGCAGGGTGGCCTGCTGGGAGGAGAACGACCACCGGCCCTGCCCGTCCGGGTCATCGGCGCGGATGTGCTTCAGCTCCCCGGACTGGTCGCCGTAGCGAACCGTCACCCCGGCCTTGCGGTAGGCCGTACGGCGGTGCTCCAACGCTGCGTTGTACAACCGCCGGTGATCCTCCAGGCATGCGGCGAGCGCCGTCTCCTGGTGGCGGGTCGGGCGCAGCAGGAACTTGAAGGACCTACGCACGGCCGCTCCCCTTCGGAGCGCGCTCGTACTGCGTCTCGGTGTAACGCTGCACCATCTCAGCCGACACCGCGCCGACCGTGGCCACGAAGTACGACAGAACCGGGCGGCGATACCTCGCACACCACGTGGTACCCGAGGTCACATGCCGCGCCGGGGATGTGCGCACCTGACGAGTCACCCGATCATCATCAGCACCGTCCATCTAACCGCGCAGGTGAAAGGCATCCGTGATGAGCCCGGGAGAAAACCAGTCAGGGACGGCACTCCCCCGTCGCCCGAAGGCGACGGTCCCCTGTCGAGGTTCTGATGGTGACGCATGACGAATGCGACGTTGACAGTGTCATTGTGACAGTGTCATCGTGGAGGCATGAGCGACACGTGGACGATCGGCGAACTGGCGGAGCGGGCGGCGGACCTGCTCGGCCCGGATCGGCACGCCCACGGTCAGGAGCCTCGCGACGACGGTCCGGAGTCACGCGTCAACGGCAGAATCCGCGAGGTGCCGAACGAACGTCTCATCCGCTGGTACACGACGATCGGGCTGCTCGACCCCCCGCTGGGCCGACGCGGCCGGGTGGCCCTCTACGGCCGCCGCCACCTGCTCCAGCTCGTGGCCGTGAAGCGCCGTCAGGCGGACGGCCTGTCCATCGCCGCGATCCAGGCGGAGCTGGCGGGCGCGACCGACGCCATGCTCCAGCGCGTGGCCGGGCTCACCGGGCCGCCGTCCGGACCGGCGCCCCGGCCGCTCGTCCCGCCTCCTCCCCGCAGCCCGGGGGCCCCGGCCACGGCGAACGCCGCGAACCACCTTCCGGACGCGCCCGACACCGCGACACCGCCGTCGCCCGGTTGGTGCGGGACGAGACCGGAGACCGGCACCGCACCCGCCATACCGGACGTCGCGCGGCCGGCGGCGCGTGACCGCTTCTGGGCACATCCGGCGTCATCCGCCGCCACGGCGGACTCCGGCCACTTCTCGACCGCGAACAGCGACACCGCGCACGGCGACATCACCCGCAGGGACACCATGCCCGCGAACACCATGCCCGCGAACGCCGTACCCGCGGACGCCGTACCCGTGAACGCCGTGGTCCCGGACGTCGTACACGGGGTACGGCTCGCACCCGGGGTGACGGTCCTGCTCGATCCGGCCCACCGGGTGCCTGACGGTCACGAGGTGGCCGCGCTGCGCCGGGCCGCGGCACCGCTCCTCACGGCCCTCGCCATGCTCGGTCTGGCCGGGCCGTTCGACGGCGCCCATGACACCCACGACGCCTCGGCACTCGATCCACACGCTTCCGACCCGCTGGAGAGATGACGCCATGACCGTTCCCATCACACCTCTACGGCCGGAGGAGTGCCGGCCCGTGCCGGACGCCGGGCTCGGAGCCTTGGAGACCGAGAAGGGCAACCTTCCGCTGGAGAGCGTGGACGTCGCCGCCCACGTCACCGGACTGGTGGCAGGCGTCGAGGTCGTCCAGACCTTCCGCAATGCCTTCGACGTGTCGCTGGAGGCGACGTATGTCTTCCCGCTGCCGCCGCGGGCCGCGGTCACCGCCTTCCGGATGAAGGCGGACGACCGGGTGGTCGACGGCGTGCTCAAGGAGCGCGGGCAGGCACGGGCCGACTACGACCGGGCGCTCGCCGAGGGCAGGCGCGCGGCGATCGCCGAGGAGGACCGGCCCGACGTGTTCACGATCAGGGTCGGCAACATCGTCCCCGGGGAGCGGGTGGTCGTCCGCCTCACGCTGAGCCAGCCGCTCCCCTACGAGGACGGCGCGGCCGAGTTCCGCTTCCCGCTGGTCGTGGCGCCCCGCTACATCCCCGGGGCTCCGCTGCCCGGGCCTCCGGCCGGTGGCGGCGTGGCGCCCGACACCGACGCCGCGCCCGACGCCTCCCGGATCACGCCGCCCGTCCTGCTTCCCGGCTTCCCCTATCCCGTACGGCTGTCGCTCGCGGCGACGATCGACCCCGCCGGGCTCGGTCTGCGGGAGGTCCGCTCCAGCCTGCACGAGGTCGACCGGGAGGGCGACACGATCAGGCTGCGGCCCGGCGAGCGGCTCGACCGTGACTTCATCCTGCGTCTGGCGTTCGACGCCTCCTCGTCGCTCGCGCTCGTCCCGGACGACGCCGCGGACGCCGGTTCACCCGGCGAAGGCACGGCCGACAGCAGCGGCAGCGGCAGCGGCCCTGCGGAGGGCACGGCGCAGGGCACGGTGAAGGACGTGGCGGGCGCCGAGGGAACCTTCGTGCTGACCCTGCTGCCGCCGCAGGAGGACGCCACCCGGACCGCGCCCCGCGACGTCGTCCTGCTGCTCGACCGCTCGGGCAGCATGACGGGCTGGAAGATGGTCGCCGCACGGCGCGCCGCCGCCCGGATCGTCGACACGCTGACCCGGCATGACCGGTTCGCCGTGCTCTCGTTCGATTCGGTGGTGGAGCGGGCCTTCTCCGGCGGCCTGGTGGACGCGGGCGACCGCAACCGATATCGCGCCGTCGAGCACCTGTCCCGGCTCGACGCCCGCGGGGGGACGGAGATGCTCGCTCCCCTGCAGGAGGCCCTGCGACTGCTCGACGGCCACGACGTGCCAGCCCCGGGGGCGGCCACCGGCACGGTCTCCGGCCGGTGGCGTGAGGACGACCGGCCCGGCGAGTCCGGTCTGTCCCGCGAGCAGGCACGCGATCGGGTGCTCGTCCTGGTGACCGACGGCCAGGTGGGCAACGAGGATGAGATCCTCGAACGCATCGGCGCCCGGTTGCACGGCGTCCGGGTGCACACCGTGGGCATCGACAGAGCGGTGAACGCCGGCTTCCTCGGACGGCTGGCCCTGCTCGGCTCGGGCCGGTGCGAACTGGTCGAGTCGGAGGACCGGCTCGACGCGGCGATGGAGCACATTCACCGTCGCATCGGCTCGCCGCTGGTCACGGACGTCGCGCTGAAGGCGGAAGGCATGGACCTCGTGGCGGACACCGTCACGCATGCCGGTTCGCTCTACCCGGGCGTCCCTCTGGTCGTGAGCGGGCGTTACCGGGGACGGCGCCCCGCCGTAGCCCTCACCGTGCAGGGCCGCACGGCCGACGGCCGCCCCTGGGAGGAGCGGATCGAGGGCCGTCCCGCCCACGGCCCGGCCGCCCGGGCCGTGTGGGCGCGGGCGCATCTGCGCGGTCTGGAAGACCGGTACGCCATGGGCGACCACTCCCTCGAACAGCGGATCGTCGACACCTCGCTGCGTTTCGGCGTGCTGTGCCGGTTCACCGCCTTCGTGGCCGTCGACACCCGCGTGACGGGCGAGGGCGGCCCGGAGCATCGGGTGATCCAGCCGGTCGAGCCACCGAGCGGCTGGGAGATGCCGACCGCGATGCCGATGATGGCGGCGGGCGCTCCGATGATGGCGAAGATGGCCGCCTTCACCACGACCGGACCGGAGGCACCTTCCGGTTCCGCGGCGGACCGGCCCATCGCAGCGGCCCCGCCACCCGGCGCACCCCCTGCCATGCCTCCTGCTCCGCCTTACGCCGCCGCGCCCGCACCGGCTCCGAGACGGGCCTCCCGCGGGTTCTCCATCGGTCGCTTCCTTCCACATCCCGGCGCGGGGACCGCACCGGCCACGGGCTTCGAGGGCGTCAAGCCCCTGCTGGCCGAGGAGCTCATGAAACTGGTCCAGGCGGAGTCGCTGCCCGAGCGGGAGCGGCGGCGCTATCTGGCGGATCTCGCCAGTCGCCTGCGCGTCGTCGCCCAGATGGTGGGCGGTCACCCGGACCTCGCCGCGCTCGCGGCCGACCTGGAGAGGGCAGAGTGGGCCGAGGTCTCACTCGACGACCTCTGGCGGCGGACGGCCGACCTGCTGACCGCCCTGACCGGCTCCTCCGGCTCCGCATCCGCGGGCTCCACGTCCCCGGGTTCCCCGGGCTCCGCGCCCGGTGCGGAGGAAGGCCGGCGTCCCTTCTGGAAGCGATCGTGACCCGGCACGCGAGAGGTCGGCACGCGGCGGGGCCGGAGCAGGGCTGAGGCCGGGCGGCGGGGTATCGGCGAGGAGAGCCTGCCCCGCCGGGCGGCACCACCCACGTCCACGACCGCGACCAGTCGGCCGCCCACTCGTCAGGCGGCGCCGGGCGAGGTGACAGTCTGCCGAGAGAAAACCAGCGCGGCCGGGACACCGGCGGGGATGACGGGCCCGGCCGCGCCGGTTCGGGTTCCGCTGTGGGCGAAGCCCCTACGAGGGTTCGGGTAGGCGAATGACATCGGACGGCGGGGTGGGTGCGGGACGCCGCGGCTCCCTCACCCCTCCCGTGTCGGGCCGATCGTCGCGTCCACCTGCGGGGACGGGAGACCGGCGGCGCAGCAACCGATTGATGAGCCCTTTAAGCCCCATGTGCCGCCAACGCGTGGGACCGCCGATCGGTTCCTCGCCCGGGGAGGGCCGAGGCCTCTCCCCCGGGAGAGCCACGGTCTCACCGCCGGGAAGAGCCGCGGCCTCGCCGCCGGGAAGAGCCACGGTCTCACCGCTTCGGAAGAGCTGTCGCCTCGCCGCCGGGCCGAGGCCGTTCCCGGGGTCGCTCCGGCGATCGCGACTCGAGGTGCTGCCGGTCCGCCGGGCGGCGGTGGCCGGCGAGGCCGCCACACCGGCCGTCGAGCGGACCATTCCGGTGACCGCCGTCTTGGTGATCGGCGGACTGCCGGTTCGGGAATGAGGTCCAATCCGCAGGCGCTGCCGGTGACCGGCAGTGCCGGCTTTGGCAGCGGCCACGAGACTAGGATTTCGAGCATGCTCGAAGTCGATTCGCGGGCAGTGCCCGAACCCGCTCCCCCGGATCCGCAGGAGGGCCTGAGCATCGCCGAGGCCGCCCGCCGCACCGGGGTCAGCGTGCACACGTTGCGCTACTACGAGCGCGCCGGCCTGGTCGTCACCCCTGTCGGCCGCACCGCCGGCGGACGGCGGCGTTACCGCCTGCTCGACCTCAAATGGATCGTCATCTGCACGAAGATGCGAGCCACCGGCATGCCCATCAAGGCCATCCGGCGCTACGCCCAGCTCGTCGCCGCCGGGGCCGGCAACGAACAGGAACGGCTTGCCCTCCTCGAAGCCCACCGCGCCGAGGTGGCCGCCAAGCTCGCCGAAGTGCAGGAGAACCTCAGGCTCATCGACCACAAGATCGACGTTTACCGAGGCCGGCTCGCCGCCGGCGACGCCGACCGGCTGTGGGCGCCCAGCCGACCGGCGGGTGCCCACTGAGCGACGGGTGCCCACTGAGCGGTTCCCCCGCATATGGCGGCCCCCGCCTCCATCAGCTCGGCCGCGAGCCGGCCAGAGGCGCCCGGGCACTGGTCCCGCCGAGGACGATGCCACCACGCCCGCACTGCGCGTGAGCACGTAGTGTTGCCCGGTATGAACCCAATCGTCCTCGACGGCGGCCTCGCCACGCACCTGGAGACACTCGGCTGCGACCTGAGCGACGACCTGTGGTCGGCGCGGCTGCTCGCCGACGATCCCGGCGTCATCCGTCAGGCGCACCTCGACTACTTCAGGGCCGGGGCCGACGTCGCCACCACGGCGAGCTATCAGGCGAGCGTCCCCGGGTTCGTACGGCACGGCCTCACCTCTCAGAAGGCCCGCGACCTCATCCGGCTGTCGGTGACGCTTGCCGTACAGGCGAGGGACGAGGCCGGGCACGGGCTCGTCGCCGCGAGCGTGGGGCCGTACGGCGCCTACCTGGCCAACGGCGCGGAGTACACCGGTGACTACGACCTCGACGAGGACGGCCTGACCGAGTGGCATCGGGAGCGGTTCGAGATCCTCGCCGACGCAGGGGCCGACCTGCTGGCGTGCGAGACGATCCCCTCGCAGGCCGAGGCGCGGGCGCTCGCGAGGCTCCTGCGCGAGACGCCGCCCGTACGGGCGTGGGTAACCTTCTCCTGCCGCGACGGCGAGCACGTCAGCGATGGGACGCCGTTCGAGGAGTGCGCGGCGATCTTCGCGGACCTCCCCCAGGTGGTCGCCGTGGGCGTCAACTGCACCGCGCCGCGGTTCATACCCGAGCTGATCAAGCACGGAGCCTCGATCGTCTACCCGAACTCGGGCGAGACCTGGGACGCCGCGAACCGGCGCTGGCTGGGTCTCGCCGATCCCGTCGAGTTCGGCAGGGCGGCGGCCGGGTGGGCCTCGCTCGGCGCCCGTTACGTGGGCGGCTGCTGCCGCACCACCCCGGCCCACATCCGCGAGATCCGCTCCCACCTCGGCTGAGCCCGCTTCGGGAGAGCGGCAAGGCCGGCGCCGCCGGGCTCGTCACCACCGGTCGCGAGAGCCGGGCCGCGCGCAGGACACTGCCGCGACTCCGCCCGCCGGGCCGGCGGCGAACCGCCCCCCGGGCCCTACGCGGCCGACTACGCGCGGGGTCAGCCCATGGCGGCCGGGCCCTCGGTGCTCCGCGCGGCGAGCGGGATCTCCTTGAGGAAGAAAGCCACGACCAGGGCGAGGGCGACGAAGGGCAGGCTGGCGAGGAACACGTCGTCGATCGCACTGGTGAACGCGACCAGCACGTGATTCTTGAACGGCTGCGGCAGTTGCTGGATCGCCTGCACGTTGTTGGCGTCCACACGCCCCGGCGGCATCCTGCCGCCGAACTCGGCGGTCAGGTGGTGGGCGAGCCGGTTGGTGAGGACCGCACCCATGATCGCCGTGCCGATGGCGGCGCCCATCATCCGGAAGAACGTCGCCGAGCTCGTCGCCACGCCCATGTCGGCGCGCTCCACCGCGTTCTGGATCGCCGTGACGATCGTCTGCATGGTGAACCCGAGCCCTGCGCCGAAGAGGTAGGCGTAGACCGCCACCTGCCAGTACGGCGTGTCCACCTTGATCGTGGACAGCAGCCACATGGCCACCAGGAGGACCGCCCCGCCCAGGATCGGGAAGATCTTGTATCGGCCGGTCCGGCTCATGATCTGGCCGGAGGTGATCGACGTGGAGAAGATGCCGAAGACCGCCGGCAGCAGCGCCAGGCCCGACACGGTCGGCGACATGCCCTGGACCGCCTGGAGATAGACCGGCAGGAAGATCATGCCGCCGAACATCGCCAGGCCCGCGAGGAAGCTGAAGCCGTTGCCCACGCTGAAGATCTTGTTGCGGAACAACCGCATCGGCAGGATCGGCTCGGCCGCCCGCAGTTCGACGAACACGAACAGGGCCGCGAGCGCCACGAATCCGGTCAGCAGGGCCAGCGAGCCGGGAGCGGTCCAGCCGATGTCGCCGCCCGCCCAGTCGAGGTAGAGAAGGAAGCACGACACCCCGGCCACGATCAGCGTCGCGCCCAGGTAGTCGATGCGGTGACTGCGGCGGGTGAAGGGGATCCGCAGCGCCACCGAGGTCACAACGAGCGAGATCAGCCCGATCGGCAGGTTGATCCAGAAGATCCACCGCCAGCCGGGCCCGTCGGTGAAGAAGCCGCCGAGCAGCGGCCCGGCGACGCTGGAGGTGCCCCAGACGGCGCCGAAGTATCCCTGGTATCGGCCGCGCTCGCGCGGCGGGATGACGTCGCCGATGATGCTGAACGCCAGCGCCATCAGGCCGCCGCCGCCCAGGCCCTGGATCGCTCTGAACCCGATGAGCTGGCCGATGTTCTGGCTCAGCCCGGCCAGCACCGAGCCGAGCAGGAAGATGCCGATGGCGGTCTGGAAGATCGCCCGCCTGCCGTACAGGTCGGAGATCTTGCCCCACAGCGGGGTCGCCGCGGTCGAGGTGAGCAGGTAGGCGGTGACCACCCACGACAGCTTGTCGAGGCCGCCGAGTTCGCTGACGATGCGCGGCAGGGCCGTGCCGACGATGCTCTGGTCGAGGGCTGCCAGCAGCATTCCGGCCGCCACTCCGGAGAGCACGACCAGGATCTGGCGGTGCGGGAGATATCCGGTGTCGGCCTGCTGTTCCTCCCGGACGCTCATGCGGGGCATCCACGAGCGGCGTCTCGGGCGGCGGCCCCGCCGGACGCGGCGGACCTGCTCGCCGGGGTCGTGGGCGGGCCGTCCGGTCCGTCGTCCGCTCCGTGCCTCGTGGCGCCGGGCTGGGCCCATGTGCGGTGCCTGCGTGCTGGCATGCTCCTACGCCTTCCGATCCGAACGTGTCTGAACGTCCCAACGTGCGCGGCGGACACCGCCACGTTACCCGTCCGGTCCGGAAGTATTAGGAATTCTCGCGAGCTGCCCTGGTCGTTTCCGTCTTGGCCGCCGCGGCGTACTTGTCGACGTACTCCTGACCCGACAGCTCCATCAGCGCGTACATGATCTCGTCGGTCACCGCGCGCAGCACGAGGCGGTCGTTTTCCATGCCGTAATAGCGGGAGAAGTCGAGCGGCTTGCCATACCGGACGCCGGGGCGGATGCCGAACTTGGGGAGCGGCCGGCCGGGGGGCATCATCTCGAACGTGTTGACCATGGCCCACGGGATCACCGGCGCCCGGGACTCCAGCGCGAGCCGGGCCACGCCCGTCTTGCCCTTGTAGAGGCGGCCGTCGGGCGAGCGGGTTCCCTCGGGGTAGATGCCGAGGACCTGGTTCTCCCTGAGGATGCGCAGGCCGGTGCGGAGCGCCGCCTCGCTCGCCTTGCCGCCGGAACGGTCGATCGGGACGGTGCCGACGCCGGAGAAGAAAGCGCGGCTCACCACTCCTTTGAGCCCGCGGCCGGTGAAATACTCGGCCTTGCCCAGGGAAATCACCTTGCGCGGCAGGAATCCGGCCCCGAAGAAGTGGTCGGCGAACGACAGGTGGTTGCCGGCCAGGATGGCCGGGCCCTCCTTCGGCACGTTCTCCACCCCCTCGGCCCAGGGGCGGAACACGAAGCGGAGGATCGGCCAGAGGATGGCCTTCACCACCCAATAAAACACGCGGGCACCCCCTCGGCTCGGATGTGCAGTCATCTTCGCACGCCCAGCCCTCTCGCACTAACGCTGACCAACGTGCGAGTATCGGGCGGAACACGCCGCCGTTTCACGGAGGTCACCCATGCCAGTGCTGCCCGGCGCGGAGCCGTACCACCACGAGGGCGGCGACATCGGCGTCCTGCTCTGTCACGGATTCACCGGCTCGCCGCAGTCCCTGCGGCCCTGGGGTGAACACCTGGCCGGGGCGGGGATGACGGTGTCCCTGCCGCGCCTGCCCGGACACGGAACGACGTGGCAGGAGATGAGCCGCACGCGCTGGGAGGACTGGTACGCCGAGCTGGACAAGGCGTTCGCCGACCTGCGCGGACGGTGCGCGGAGGCGTTCGTGATGGGCCTGTCGCTCGGCGGCTGCATGGCGCTGCGCCTGGCCGAGGTCCACGGTGACGCCGTCGCGGGCGTCGTGGTGGTCAACCCGTCCGTGATCAACGACGTGCCGCTGCTGGCGCTGGCCCCGGCGCTCAAGTACGTCGTACGCTCGATCCCAGGGGTGGCGGGCGACATCAAGAAGGAGGGCGTGAGCGAGCTCGGCTATCCGCGCACACCCGTCCGGGCCGCCGCCACGCTGCCCCGGCTGTGGAGGCTCGTCCAGTCCGACATCGCCAAGGTGACCCAGCCGGTGCTGGTGTTCCACAGCAGGAACGACCACGTGGTAAAGCCGGGGAGCGTCGCGTTCCTGCAGGCGAGAATGGGAAACAATCTGGAGGTCAGAGAGCTGGCGGACAGCTACCACGTCGCCACCCTCGACAACGACGCGCCTGTGATCTTCGAAGGGAGTCTGGATTTCATCCGCTCCCACGCCTCGGTACCCTTGACGAAGGACTTGTGACCCGGGATCGACGTGACGCCGCAAAGTGACGAGGACGAGGTCTGGCGCCAGATCGTCGCCTCGTTCAACGAGACAGCCGAGGACGCCTCGGCCGAACAGCCATGGCCTGACCGGGAGAACGTCACCGAGGAGACCGGCGCGGGCGACGGTGACGACGCCCCCGGCGACGCGGCTCCCGGCGACGCGGCCCGGGACGACGACCGCACCGGCGAGGAGCAGGCTCCCGCCCCGGCCGACGACGACCACTACATCCCACCGGCCCCTCCGCCGCTTCCGCACGGCGACGCCCTCAGCAGGCTCTCCTGGCTGGCGCTGTTCGGCGGCCCCGCCTACCTGCTCCTGGCCGCCTTGCTGCAATGGCCCATGGACGGCTGGATCGTGTTCGCCGCGGTGTCGGCGTTCATCGCGGGATTCGTGATCCTCGTCGTGCGTATGGGCGACGGGCCGCCTGCCGACTCCGGCTGGGACGACGGCGCGGTCGTCTGACTCCGGCGCGCGGCCCGGCCGGTCCGGGCCACGCCGCGCCGGTGTTCATTCGGCTTCGGAGGCCGCCTTCACCGTGCCGCCGTCGGCGGGAGGCGGGCCGAACCGCTCCACGAGGTCGGTGTAGCGGCCCTTGTCGTCCAGCGTGTGACCGACCGCCATGGTGAGGTCGCCTACGTGCGCGACCGCCTGGAGCCGCACCGTGCGCTCCTCGGCCGGCGCCGGGCCCCGCAGCGTGGTCCAGCGCGATCCGTCGTACCGGAGCAGGAAGCCCTCGGCCTCGTGCCTCGGGTCGTACCCGGAGATCCAGAACACGCCGTCGCCGTCCCCCGTGACGCCGTACAGTTCGGCGCGCCGCTCCGGCGGCGTCACCCGCTTCCAGTGCCTGCCGTCCCAGTCGAGGACCAGCGGGGCGATGCCGCCGTCACTCTGGTAGACGCCGCCGACCGCGACCGCGCGCTTGCGGCCGTCGGCGTACACGTCCCGCAGGAAGCCGCCCTTGATCTCCGGCAGGTCGGCCTGTTTCCACCCGCTGCCGGTCAGGCGCATGGCCAGGGGCCCGGAGCCGGAGTCGCCCACCGCCCAGCCGTCCGACCGGCCCGCGAGCGCCACGCCGTAGAGCGCGCCCGCGGGGCCCTGGCCGGTCTTCCAGGTCGTGCCCTTGGCGGAGCCGCCGCTGCTCAGCAGGAACGCCTTGCCGTCCCGGCTGCCGATCGCGACCACCCGCCCGGACGAGGCGGCGACCCCGCCGAGCCAGTCCCCGGAGCGCAGCTGCGGCACGCCGACGCGGTCGAAGCCGTCGCGCGAGCCCTTCGCGACGTACGGCAGGCCGTCGTGGCCGTCGCCGACGGCCCAGATCTCGGTGGCGGAGGCGGCGGCGACCGACCGCAAGTGGCCGGCGCCGGTGGCGTCGCCCCGGATCGGCACCTCGCTCCAGGAGGAGCCGTTCCAGTGGGTGATGATCCCCTGGTTCCGCCAGAAGTCCCAGGCGTTCTGCTGACCCACCGCCCAGATGTCCTTGGCCGACAGGCCGGCCACGTCGGACAGCGAGCCGTCGGGCTGGAGCCGTCCGGTGGAGGAGCCCGCGTCCTGGGCGACCTCGTCCTCCGACGGGCTGTGCTCCGCCTGGGCGCGGACGATCCCTGTGTGCGCGTGCGCGACCGATGTGGCGCGCGGGAGGAGTCCGGTCAGCAGGCCGGCGGACAGCACACACAACGGCACCGCACGCCGTATGAGGCGGCGGGTCATGAAACGATCGTACGGGGGACCGGGCACTCCCCGTCACACAGGCCGCGAATCCGATTACCTAGAGACGCGGGGACGCGAGCGTGCCGGCCGTCTCCGGCTGTCTCCGGCCGAGCGGAATCCACGGCCGTCCCCCGGCCCGTCAGCGGCCTGTCAGGCCCGGGCGGACGGCGTGAAGGCGATCTCGGCGACGACCGGCCGGTGGTCGCTCGCGGCGGGCAGGTCCTCGGCCGGGACGTCCGCGCCGCCGTACGACACGACGGTCAGGCCCGGGCCCGCGAAGATCGCGTCGATCCGCACCCGGGGATCGCGGGCCGGGAACGTCGCACCGGCCCGGCCGTCGTCCCCGTCCGCCCCGATCCGTGGCGCGGGGCCCCGCACGGCGGTGAAGCAGTCCGTGTAGCGGCCCCCGAGAAGCCGCCAGACCGGGGCACCGGGGACCTCGTTGAGATCCCCGGCGAGCACCGGCGCGGCGCCGAACTCCCGGGCCGCGCGCTCCAGGAGCGGGACGATCTGGGCGGCGTGGCTCAGGCGCGCCCCCGCCAGGAGGTCGAGGTGGGCCGAGCACACGGCGTACCTCTCGCGGTCCTTCTCCACCACGGCGAGCGCGATGGAGCGCCATTCGAGCCCGGGGAACCACCGCAGGCGGTGCCCGCGCCCGCGCAGGAGCCGTACGTCCGGGGCGGTGAGCACGGCGGTCCCGCCGACGCGGCCTCCGGCGGCCACGGACAGACCGGCCGTGCGGGCCAGCGCCCGCCGCTTCCGGCGCCAGCCGGGCAGGCGGGGCGCCTCCTGCAGGCACAGCACGTCGGGCCGCAGGGCCCGGATCACCCGGACCAGTGCCCTCCGGTCGTCCTTCAGTCCACGGACGTTGTAGGTCGCGACCCGCAGCACGCCGTCAGCGGAGCCGGGCGAGGTCGCCGGCTCCCACCAGCCCCGCCGCCGGGCCCATCTCGGCCACCCTGATCTCGGCGAGCGGGCGGTGGCCCCGGCCGGTCAGCCGCGCGGCGAACTCCTCGCGCACCCGGTCGACGAACAGGTCCGCCGCGCCGGAGACGCCGCCGCCGATGATGAAGCACCCGGGGTCGAGGACCGCGGCCATGTCGGCCAGCCCCTGGGCGAGCCATTGGGCGAGCGACTCGAAGGCGGCCAGCGCCGCCCGGTCGCCCTGGCGCGCCGCCTCGGTCACGTGCTCGCCCTGGATGCCCTCGGCCGAGCCGCCGCCGAGCCGCAGTAGGTGCGCGGCGCCCTCCGGGTCGGCCTGCGCGTTGTCCCTGGCGTCCATCAGCAGCGCGCTGCCGCTGGCGTACCGCTCCCAGCAGCCGCTGTTGCCGCAGCCGCAGGGACGGCCGCCCGGCACCGCCTGCATGTGCCCGAGCTCGGCGCCCATCCCCCACCGTCCGCGGTAGAGCTCGCCGCCGAGCACGATGCCGCCGCCGATGCCCGTGCCCACGGTCACGCACACGACGTGGCTCTCGCCCCGGCCCGCGCCGAAGCGGTACTCGCCCCAGGCCATGGCGTTGGCGTCGTTCTCGACCACGACCGGCAGGCCGACCAGCTCGCCCACCTTCTCGCGCAGCGGCTCCTCGCGCCAGGCCAGGTTGGGGGCGAAGCGGATGATCGAGCGGGTCTCGTCGACGAAGCCAGCCGCGCCGATGCCGACGGCCTCGACCGAGTGCCGTGCCGCGAGCTCGGTCACCGCGTCGGCGATCGTGAGCGCCATCTTCTCCGGGCTGCCCGCCGGGCTGTGCCGCAGGCCGCGCTCGATGATGGCGCCGTGTTCGTCGACGACACCATACGCGATCTTGGTACCGCCCACGTCCACGCCGATGGTCAGCGCCATGCCGTCTTCCTTCCGCCCGATCCGCTTCCGCCCGATCCGCTTCCGCCCCGGCCGTCACCCGCCCGAGGCATCACGCCGCGCCGATTGAAGCCGATCGAGCCGGGTTGTGGCAATCCCGCCGTCGCCCGCCCTTAACCGGCCCGTCAACCCTTGGCCGTGCCCGACAAATCAAGCCCTGCCGCGCGTGGGCAGACTTTGTCAGGCACTCCCCAGGTCGATGTGCTCGACCTTCGGCTCGCCGGATCGGCGCTCCCCGGCCGGTCGCGCCCTGCCGCTCGCCGGGGGGCGCTGCAGGGCGTCGACCGCCTCCCTGAACGCCGCGAACAGCTCTCCGCCCGCCGCGATCAGATGGCCGGTGACGTCGCCGCCGGACTCGCGGCGTGCCGCGATGACCCGGCACACCGGGCAGGCCCGGCAGACGTACTCGTCGTGGTCCTCCGCGACGGCCTCGCTCCACACGTCGCCGCCCCGGCCGCTCGCGCCGGCGCCGCCGAAGGCGGATCCGAAGCCGCTCACGCCGCCCTTCACGAGCCCCTTGCCGAACTCCCGGCCCATCCGCCGCTGTACGGCGTCCAGCAGCTTCATCGCCTCCTCCGCCGCCGACCCGAGCGGGTCCTGGCTGCGCGGAGTGGTGTCATTGGAATCCGTCATTTCGCCCCTCCTGCCTCGAACCGTACCCGGAGCCGGCCGTCCCGGAGCGCGGCCGAGGAGATCTCACGCCGGGCGAGGGCGGCGGGCAGGGCGATGACGCGCCGATAGGACCCCGCGGTGACGATGATGTCGTCCCCCTTGCGGGCGAGGTCGAGATCGTCGCGGTCCGCGAGCGGCAGGGACAGCGCCAGCTCGTCGGTGGTGAATCTCAGCGGCGGCTCGACGTCGGGGCGCGCGAAGGGATCCCGGTCTCCGTACATCCGCGCGGCGAGGCCCGAGAGGGCGGCGGTCCCGACCGGCTCCGCCGGAAGGTAGGGGACGGTGAGGACGGGCAGCGGCGCGAACGACTCGTGCACCGTGGCGAGCTGCCTGGCCTGGGCCTCCACCCAGCCCAGCCGCCACTCGTCGGCGCCCTCCGCCGGGAAGACCCGGTTGGCGATCACCGCGTCGACGCGGTAGCCGTACAGGCTGAGCGAGGTGAGGGTGCGGCGGGCCTCGGCGACGACCACGGCCTCGGGGGTCAGCACGAGCCGCACGGACGCGTCGTCGCCGGTCAGCAGCGCACGCACCTCCAGCAGGCCGCGGTGCAGCCGCTCCCCCGCCGAGACGACCTCGCCCTCGGGCACGCTCACCTTGGCGACGTGCCGGATGACCGGCGACAGGGCCCTGAGCATCCGCCTGCCGGTGGGAAGCAGCCGGTTGACGTGCCAGTCGAGCGCCTCCGGCAGGGCGAGCAGGCGAAGCGTCTCCGCGGTCGGCGCGCAGTCGACGACGATCACGTCCCAGCGGCCGGTGCGGGCCTGCTCGCGCAGTTCGAGCAGCGCGAGGATCTCCTCGGCGCCCGGCAGTACGGTGATCTCCTCGGCGGTGACCTCGTCGAGACCGAGCTCCGCCAGC
This sequence comes from Microbispora catharanthi, assembly GCF_006334915.2. GTDB lineage: Bacteria > Actinomycetota > Actinomycetes > Streptosporangiales > Streptosporangiaceae > Microbispora > Microbispora catharanthi. Next base: position 195,867 of record NZ_VDMA02000017.1, on the reverse strand, counting down.
ACGTTGCCGGCGTAGTCGCGTAACTCGCCCCAGTGCCGCTCCAGCGACTTCTGGGTGTCCACCTGCTGCAGGTGCAGGCCGGGCGCGGCCTCGACCGGCTCGGACGAGGGCGGCACGCCGAGCGCGTCGGCGAGCGAGTGCGCGGTGTCGGTGGAGACGACCAGCGTCTTGTTGCCCCGCTCGGCGGCGAGCGTGGCGGTCGCGGCGGCCGCCGTGGTCTTGCCGACGCCGCCCTTCCCCGTGAAGAGGAGGACCCTCATCGGCTCTCGACGCGCCGCTTGAGCCCCTTCAGCGCGGTGTCGACGATGACCTTCTCGGCCTTGCGCTTGATCATGCCGATCATCGGGACCTTCAGGTCCACGGCGAGGTCGTAGGTGACCTCGGTGCCGCCGCCGTTCTCGGTCAGGCGGTAGCTGCCGGTCAGGCCCGAGAGCATCTTCCCGGCCTCGACCATCCGCCAGCTCACGCCCGCGTCGTCGTCCCAGTCGTACCCGAGGACGTACTCGTCGCTGATCACGCCCGCGTCGAGGACGAAGCGGACCCGGGAGGCACGGCCGTCCGCGCCCGTCTCCAGGACCTCGGTCTTCTTCACCTGGCCGGCCCACTCCGGATAGGCAGGGAAGTCGGCGATGACAGCCATGATTGTCGACCGGCCGGCGCCGATCGTGATGCTCGACGAAGTGCGATCAGCCATGCGCCAACCGTACTTCACCATTCCAGGGCGAAAGGCGTGCCACGGCCGCGGAAGTGGCCGACGTTGACGCATTCCGTGCGCCCGACGCGGGTGCGGCTGACCAGCGGCTGGTGGACGTGGCCGAACAACGCGAAGCGCGGCTGGGTCCTCCTGATCGCCTCCAGCGTGGCCTCGCTCCCCCGTTCGAACCGCCGGGCCACCACGTCGTACAGCAGGTCGGGGATGGCGGGCGGGATGTGGCAGCACAACACGTCCACCTCGCCGATCGCCTCGACCTTGCGCGCGTACTCCTCGTCGTCGATCTCGTACGGCGTGCGGTACTTGGTGCGCAGGCCGCCGCCGACGAACCCGAAGGTCAGCCCGCCGATCTCGACCACATCGCCGTCCAGGACCCGCTGCCCGGGCCTCAGGTGGTCGGCCCACAGGCGTGGCATGTCCACGTTGCCGTACGTGAGGTAGGCCGGGGTCGGCATGGCGGAGAAGATCTGCTCGTACTGGCGGCGGACCGCCGCCTCCATGAGGTCGCGGGGGTCGCCGTCGAGGGAGGCCCACAGACCGGCCGACAGCCGCCGCGCCTCGTCGAAGCGGCCCGCCGCGCGCAGTTCCACGTACTCGCTCGCCTTCTCCGCGCCGAACAGGTCGGGGAAGATGCCCTGCGAGTGGTCGGCGTAGTCGATGAACAGGAGCAGGTCTCCGAGGCAGATCAGGGCGTCGGCCCCGTCGCCCGCGCGGGCGAGCGCGTCGGCCCGGCCATGGACGTCGCTGACGACGTGGATGCGCATGGGGGACATGGTAACGGCCGCTTTACCTAGCATCCGCTTGGGTAACGGAAAGGTGTCGGGCTCGCCGCGCGGGGGACACTGATAGCGTCGATTTGTCCCTGGATAACGCCTGGGTGACGGACCTACCCATGCGTAACATCGCACGGTAGCGTCCGGTGAGACACGAAGAGTTATGCCCGCAACGCGGTTCCCGCCCTGCGCTCCGGGGACCGCGAGGCCGTGCGCGAAGGAGTGACCCGTGCGCGAGTTCAGCGTTCCCGTGCTGGTGGACGTACCCCCGTCCGCGAACTGCACCGACGTGGTGTTCCAGCGCGGCGTGGACGAGCCGGAGGCCGTCGTCGTCCGCCGCAAGGAGGGCGAGGACCCGGCCGCGCCGTGGACACCGGTCACCGCCGCGCAGTTCAGGGACAGGGTGGCGGCCGTCGCCAAGGGGCTGATCGCCGCCGGGATCGAACCCGGCGACCGGGTCGGGCTGATGTCGCGCACCCGCTACGAGTGGACCGTCGCCGACTACGCGATCTGGGCCGCGGGCGCGGTCGGGGTGCCGATCTACGAGACCTCCTCCGCCGACCAGGTGAAGTGGATCCTGACCGACAGCGGCGCCAAGGCCGCGTTCGTGGAGACGGCCGCGCACGAGGAGACCGTCCGCGAGGCCGTGCCCGAGCTGCCGCTGCTGTGGCGCGTCGACGACGGCGGGTTCGCCGAGCTGGAGCGCCTCGGCGCGGACGTGACCAACGACACGCTCGCCGAGCGCAGGGCGAGCCAGGGCGGTCGCGACCTCGCCACGATCATCTACACCTCCGGCACCACCGGCATGCCGAAGGGCTGCCGCCTGACCCACGACAACCTGCTGTTCACCGCGCGCAACGTCTCTCACGGGCCGCTGGAGACGCTGTTCGACGTGGAGGGCCGGGCCGCGCTGCTCTTCCTCCCCCTGGCGCACAGCTTCGCCCGGCTCATCCAGATCGTCCTGATCGAGACCGGCACCGTGCTTGCGCACAGCCCGAACATGAAGAACGTGGCCCCCGACCTGCGGGAGTTCAAGCCCACGTTCCTGCTGGGCGTGCCGCGCGTGTTCGAGAAGGTCTACAACGCCGCCGAGCAGAAGGCCAACGCGGAGGGCAAGGGCAAGATCTTCCACGCCGCCGTACGGGCCGCGATCGAGTGGAGCAAGGCCGAGAGCTCCGGCGGGGCCGGCCTCGGCGCCCGGCTCAAGCACGCGGCCTTCGACAAGCTCGTGTACGGCAAGCTGCGGGCGGCCACGGGCGGCGCGCTGACGGCGGCGGTCTCGGGCGGTTCGGCCCTCGGCGAGCGGCTCGGCCACTTCTTCCGCGGCGTGGGGATCGAGGTGTTCGAGGGCTGGGGACTGACCGAGACCAGCGCGCCCTCGACCGTCAACATCCCGGGCGCCAACAAGATCGGCACGGTCGGCAAGCCGTTCCCCGGCGTGAGCATCCGCATCGCCGACGACGGCGAGATCCTGGTGAAGGGCCGCCACGTCTTCGACGGCTACTGGAACAACGAGCGCGCCACCAAGGAGGCGATCGACCCGGAGGGCTGGTTCCACACCGGGGATGTCGGCCGCCTCGACGAACACGGCTACCTGAGCATCACCGGCCGTAAGAAGGAGATCCTCGTCACCGCCGGCGGCAAGAACGTCGCGCCCGCGCCGCTTGAGGACGCCATCCGGGCGCACCGCCTGATCAGCCAGGTGATGGTCGTCGGCGACGGCAAACCGTTCATCGGGGCGATCGTCACTCTCGACCACGAGGCGATGGAGCAGTGGAAGCAGGCCAACGGCCGCTCCGGCGCCTCCATGGCCGAGCTCTGCTCCGACCCGGGCGTCGTCGCCGAGGTGCAGCAGGCCGTGGACGACGCCAACCGGATGGTCTCCAAGGCCGAGCAGATCAAGAAGTTCAGCATCCTCGACATCGAGCTGAGCGAGGAGACCGGCCACGTCACGCCGAAGCAGTCGATCAAGCGGCACGTCGTGGCCCGCGACTTCGCCAAGCAGATCGACGAGCTGTACGGCGACTGACCGAGCAGGTGCGCCGAAACGTGTCGGACGGTTTTTGACAAGTTTCGGCCGTTTCGGCGCACCGTTCGAGCGGAGCGGGACACGGTCACGAAGACCCGCCGTACAGCCGGGGACGTGGGGTGATCAGGGTGATCGGATCGCATTGATTGGTGCGGATCTTCCGTGTCGCCGGCCGAAGACGACCTGCGGCGATGCCTGATCGACCTCGTGGGCTGCCGAAAATCCGGCCTCCGCTCCTTTCCCGGCCCGCTCGCGCACGCCGATGTGTCGCATATGCGCGAACAGCTGGCTCTTCGCGCTAATCACGGCGTAGGGCGGCACCTGTCCATCCATTGGATCCTTCGTTAGGTGTCGCTCCTGTGGTCCCGTTGCGCCACGTGTTGGGATTTATGCGTGACCCCCCACCAGATGCATCAGCGGGGTCGCGCCCTTCGCCCGCGTAAGGCCTGCGGCTCCCTGTGGCTTCCTACGCGAGGAGTCCCATGTTCCGGCACAACCGCCGATCGCAGTTCGAGGCCAAGCCAGAAAAGCCCGGCCCGGTGTACGCGCGCGAACTCCAGGAGCTCATCGGCGGTGCCTTCGGCGAGATCGTCGTCGTGCCCGACGCGCTGTTCGACGAGGAGCACGCCGAGACGATCTGGGACCTGTCCGACGGCGCCGAGGCCCAGTCGGGCGGCTGGGCGAGCGGGCCGCAGCCCGACGGCCGCCACCGGTTCGCCGCGCCCAGGCCGGCGTGGTGGGGCACCCGCCGTGCCGCACGCCAGATCTCCCGCCTGTGAGGCTTTCGTGCTCGACTCCCGCCGCCCCCTGAACGGGCCCGCGCCCGCCGTACCCGCCGAGGGGCGGGCGGCGCCGGGCCGCCTGGCGCGGCTGGCCGGCCTGTGCGGTCCCGCCTTCGTCGTCTCCGTGGCGTACATCGATCCGGGCGCCTTCGCGACCGACATGGCGGGCGGCGCCCAGTACGGGACGATGCTGCTGTGGGTGATGGCCCTCGCGAACGTGCCGGCCATGTTCGTGCAGGCGCTTTCCGCCAAGCTCGGCATCGCCACCGGCCGCAACCTGCCCGAGCTGTGCCGCGACCACCTGCCGCGCCGGGTGAGCCTGCCGCTGTGGGTGCAGGCCGAGCTGGTCGCCGCCGCCACCGACCTGGCCGAGTTCATCGGCGGGGCGATCGCCCTGAACCTGCTGTTCGGCGTGCCGCTGCTGCCGGCCGCCGCCGTCACGGCCGTCGTCTCCTCGCTGCTGCTCATGCTCGCGCCGCGCGGACGCCGCCGGTTCGAGGCGACCGTCGCCGCGATGCTCGGTGTGGTCCTGGCCGGCTTCGCCTACCAGGTGCTGCCGTCGGGGTCCCTCGCGGGTGTGGCGGGCGGCTTCGTGCCCCGCCTGGCCGGGACCGACAGCCTGCTGCCGGCCGCCGGGATCATCGGGGCGGCCGTCATGCCCCACGTCGTCTACCTGCACTCGGCCCTCACCCAGCACCAGGGCGCGGACGGCGATCGCCGGGAGGCCGTGCGCGCCAGCAGGATGGACATCGCCGTCGCCCTCGGCACCGCCGGGCTGGTGAACATGGCGATGCTGACCGTGGCCGCCGCCACGTTCGGCGGCGGCGATCCCGGCGGCCTGCAGGCCGTCCACGCCGGTCTCGGGCAGGTCCTCGGTCCCGGGGCGGCCGTCGCGTTCGCGCTCGCCCTGCTCGCCTCAGGCCTGGCCTCCTCCAGCGTGGGGACCTACGCCGGGCAGGTGATCACGGCGGGGTTCCTGCGCCGCCGCGTGCCGCTCCTGGCGCGGCGGCTGGTCACGATCATCCCGGCCATGGCGGTCCTGGCCGCCGGGGTGGATCCGACGCGGGCGCTCGTGCTGAGCCAGGTCGCGCTGTCCTTCGGCATCCCGTTCGCCCTGGTCCCGCTCGTGGCGTTCACCGGCAGCAGGAAGCTGATGGGCGATCTCGTCAACCGCCGCCTCACCACCGTCGCCGGCGTCGTCGTCGCCGGTGTGATCTGCGCGGTGAACGGTTTCCTCCTCGTGGAGGTGTTCACCGGCTGAGGCGGCCTTCCGTCACAGCAGTGCGGCGAACCGGGCCGCGACGAGGTCCCAGCGCCACTCCTCCTCGATCCAGGCCCGGCCCCGCTCGCCCATCTCACGGGCGCGGGCCGGGTCGCCCAGCAGGGCGCACAGCGCGCCGGCCACCGCCGTGTGCGACGTGCCGTCGACCACCAGGCCCGTCTCGCCGTGCCGTACGGCGTCGGGGGCGCCTCCGGAGGAGCCCGCGACCACCGGCAGCCCGGTGGCCGACGCCTCCAGGTAGACGATGCCGAGGCCCTCGACGTCGAGCCCCCCGAACCTGCTGCGGCACGGCATGGCGAACACGTCGCCCGCGTCGAAGTAGGCCGGGAGGGACGCCCAGGGGACGGACCCGGTGACGACCACCGAGCCGCGCAGGCCGGCTCGGGCGGCCGTCCGCTCCAGCGACCGCCGTAAGGGGCCACCGCCGACCAGGAGCAGGACCGCGCCGGGAATCCGCCGCAGGACGAGCGGCCAGGCCCGCAGCAGCACGTCCTGGCCCTTGCGCGGCACCAGCCGGGAGACGCACACGACCACCGGCCGGTCGCCCAGGCCGAGGGACGCGCGGACCCGGTCGCCGCCTGCCCCCGGGTGGAAGGCGGCGGTGTCCACGCCGGGCGCGAGCCGTACGAGCCTGGAGGCGGGGACGACCCGGGCGATCCGGCGGCGGGTGTACTCGCCGAGGTAGGTCACGACGTCGGCCCCCGCGCCGATGCGGCGCAGCAGGGCGCGCGCGCCCGGCAGGCGGGCCCACGACGCCTCGTGCCCGTGGGTGAGCATGACGATCCGGCCCGCGCCCGCGGCGCGCAGGACGGGAGCGAGCAGCCCCAGCGGCGCCGCCGCCCCGAAGACGACGGTGGCGCCGTCCTCGACCAGCGCCGCCGCCCTCCTCGCCACCGAGCGCGTCGGCAGCATCAGCGAGGAGGGATGACGGACCACCTCGTACGGCTGGCGGGCGTCGAACTCCTCACACCCCTTCCAGCGCGGGGCGTACACGACCACGGAGCCGGGCGGCCTGCGCGAGGCGAGGCCGTGCACGAACGCCTGGATGCCGCCCGGTCTGGGCGGGAAGTCGTTCGTGACGATCAGCGTCCGCTTCGTCATCCTCACCCCCGCTGCCGGCGTGGTCGCGCGGTCCGCCCGCGCCGCCCGAGAACGCATTGTCGCAGCCGCGGTCGCACCCGCACCTCATGGAGATCGGGCGCCCTGTGGAGATCGGGACCGGGCGAGCTGCTCGCGCGCGTACGACCGCCATTCGCGGGTCAGGCCGTCGGCGGACAGCCCGAGAACCTCCCGCAGCGCGGCGCCGATCCCCTCGCGCAGCGCGGCGCGGTAGAGGGCGACCAGCCTCCGCTCGCCGAACCGGGCCGCGACGTAGCGGCAGGCGAGCCACGCCTCCTCGTACGCCTGCGCGGGCCTGGCGGCGAAGTCGGCGGGACCGGGCAGGCCGGTCAGCGCCGGCCTCCCCGCGGCCACGTCGGCAGCCAGTTCGGCGGCGACCGTACGGACCGGCAGTCCACTGTCCAGGTAGCCCACATAGTCGGCGAAGCCTTCCATGAGCCACATCGGCACCGCGTGGGGACCGGCGGTCGCGACGTGCGTCAGCTCATGGGTCACGACGACCAGGCGGCCGGTCGCGGACAGGCGGGCGAACGCCGCCGGCTGCACGATCACGCGGCCGCCGATGGCGACGGCCGCCAGGCCGTCCACCTTCGCCGGCGCGGCCAGCACGGCGGCCTGCTCCTCGGCGCGCGGCACGAGCACCACGGCGCCGCCGTACCCGCCCCAGATCCTCGTGACCGTGCGGCCCGCGCGATCGGCCAGCACGGCGATCTCGGCGACCAGCGGCCGGGGCGACCCGACGACGACGGCGCGCTCGCCGCGGGCGACGGAGGCACCGGTCCACATGCCCGGGTGCTCCCGCACGGCGGCCCGGGCGTCCAGTCGCAGGGGAAGCAGCGGGTCGGGCGGGGCCGCGGCGGCGGGCCCGGCGAGCAGCGCGGCCAGCGCGGCGGCCACGGCCGCGATCCGGCGGGAACGGACCCCGTGGGGCGGAACCTCAGGCCGGCGCCGATCGGCCTCGGCGGGCGCGCCCGGCACGCCCCCGGGCACGGCGCTCGTGACAGTCACGCCGTGCATGCTAACCAGCACGTGCCACGGCCCCGTCCACCTCGCGAGGTGGACGGGGCCGTGAGGACGGCGCCGGTCGAGGGGGCTGGTGACCGGTACCCGTCAGACGCCGGGACGGACGGCACCCACGAAGGTGCTCCTCCGGTAGGCGTCCAGCTTGTCGATCCGGACCCGCGTGCCGGTGTGCGGAGCGTGGACCATCTTGCCGTGCCCGACGTACATGCCGACGTGGCCACCGCCGCTGGTGAAGATCAGGTCACCGGGCTCGAAGTGACCCCAGGACACCTTCTTCCTGACCGCGCCGCGGATGGACCACGTCGTGCGCGGCAGCCGTACGCCCGCCTTGCGCCAGGCGTACTGGACCAGGCCAGAGCAGTCGAACGCGCCCGGTCCCGTTGCTCCGTAGCGGTAGGGGTCGCCGATCTGCCTCTCCGCGGCCTTCACCGCGCGCTGGGCCTTGACCCGCTGGAGCGAGGCCCTGCTGATCTTCCGCTTGGCGGCGTGCTTCTTGGTCTGCTTCTTCGCGGCGGCCTTGCGGGCGGCGGTTTTCGCGCTCGTCGCGGTGCCCGTCTTCGTGGCCGTCTTCGTCGCTGTGGCCGTCTTGACGACCGTGACCGTCACCGTGTCGGCCGCCGCCGGATGTGCTCCGGCGACCCCTACGGATGCCGTCAAAGCGGCACCACCAAGGGCAATTCGGGCAAGACGGGACAGGCTAGCGGGGGTGGTAGACAGGATCTCTCCTCGGGTCTTCCGCTCACGCCTACCGGGTTAGCTGACGGGTTCGGGCGGGGAAGTCGCCCTACGGCGCGCGATGCGCCGATTCACCCCGGACCTTCGCGTGAAGGTCGATGGTTCCCCGGCTCCGTGCCTCCTGACTGCACGGACTCGGCAGGCCACCGGCGCCGGGGGATCCCGCGAAGGGGAGGGTGATGGAGGACGCCGATGACGGTGGATGACTGCGCGCCCCGGCCGGCCGACCGGGTGCGCCGCGGCGAGGTGTGCTCGCCGCGGCCCAGAAGCTACCGAGGTCCCGCCGCGTTCGGCAAAGCCCCACCACCGGATAAAGATCGGATAACGAAGGCCGCCGAGAAGAAAGCGCAGCTTACCCGCACCGCAAACGGCTAAATGTGACTCTGCTCACAATCTCGGCAACAACGGCTAAATCGGGTCACAGAAGCCACAAAAGGCACAGAGATCACAAACTTGGCCGGGCCCTCAGGGGCGCACAGCTCCGATCGCGTGATACTCGGCGAGTGTGACAATCTTCACAACATCGCCGGTCTGGGGGGCATGGACGACCTTCCCGTCGCCGGCGTAGATGCCGACGTGTCCGTACCCGGCGTGCCAGAGCAGGTCGCCCGGCTGGAGCTCGTCCAGCGAGACCCTGCGGCTCGCGCCCCAGGCCCACTGTTCGTAGCTGGTCCGGGGCAGCGTCACGCCCGCCGCCGCCCACGCGGCCTGCACGAGCCCCGAGCAGTCCCAGGAGTCCGGTCCTGTGCCCCCGTAACGGTAGGGCTTGCCGACCTGCTTGTAGGCGAACTGGAGGGCCGACAGCGCGTTGCCGGACGCCGGCCCGGCGTAGACGACGCCTGCGCTGTTGGGGTTGCCGGGGTTGTACGTCCCGAGCGAGCGCAGCAGCTTCATCTGCTCGCGGACGAGCTTGTCGACCTTGTCCTTCTCGTCGGCGAGCTCGCCCCGGACGTCGGTGGCCTCCTTGTACACCACCTTGCTCTGGTCACGGCGGTCCTTGAGGTCCTTGATGGCGCCCTCGTACTCCCTGAGCCGCCCGGCCCGCTCGGCCGACATGTGGTTGAGCGTGGCGAGGCCGCTGAGCATGGCATCGGGGTTGGAGCTGTAGAAGACGCCGCCCCACGACCCCATCTCGCCGACCTGGTAGCTGCTGACGGCCATCGAGACCAGCCCGGAGCGCAGCGCCTCGACCCGGACGTTCTGCTTCTTGTAGTCGCCGTTGATCGCGAGGTACTTCTCCCTCGCCTTCTTCCACTTCTCGTTGGCCGCGTTGTAGCGGTCCACGAGCTTGTCGGCCTGCTCGTTGAGCTTGCTCAGCTTCGCCTTGGCCTGCGCGACTGTGGGCTTCGGATCCGCCTGCGCGCCCGCCATCGGCGTCAGCAGGACCACGGCGGCCAGACCGGCGGCCACCGGCACACGCCCTCGCACTGAGCCCCCTTGAGGATCAACCTCTTAGATCAACGAAACCTGCGGCGCGACTCTATCTAGGCGATCTTGAGGCTTCAACCTATTCGCAGGTATTCGCGGCAGTCATCACTCACCGTGACGACGCCGGTCCGGAGCGCGCGTACGGCGCTTCAGCTCCGGCCGAGACGGCGCAGCAACAGGAGCGAGGGCACCGGCCGGGCACCCATGCGGCGCACCGACTCGGCCACCTCCCGGTCGGAGGAGACCACGGCGATGGCCCGGCCCGGCGGCTCCGCCCGCACCAGGGTGCGGATGAGGTCGTCGGCGATCTCCCCGGGCGCGCTGAACATCACCCGCACCCCGCGCGGCGCGGACACCTGGACGGGCCCGTTCAGCTCGGCGCCGTCGAACACGCACGTCACCTCCGCCCGCGTCTGCACGGCGAGCCCGCCGAGCCCGGTCAGCAACCGGGCCCGCTGGTCGGCGAGGGTCAGCGACGGGTAACCGGTCTTGGTCACGTTGTAGCCGTCGACGATCAGATGCAGATGAGGGATGGCCAGGAGCTGGTCGAGGAGCTGGGGGTCGTCGTTGGCCAGCGCCCGCGCGGGCACGGCCGTCACGCCCGGCTCGCCCGGCAGCACCGCGTTCACGTAGTCGGCCGGCCTGCTGATCGTCGTGGGCAGGCCGAGCTCCTTGCGCAGCCCGGCGGCGGCGTCCTGGAGCGCGTCCAGCAGCACCCGCACCCGGGCGTCCTCGATGCTGCGGCCCTCGCGGGCGGCCCTGCGGCTGGCCTCCAGCTGGCGCTCGGCGTCCGCCAGGCGCTCCCTGAGCCGGCGCAGCTCGGTCTCGGCCGCGCCGTTGGCGTTCGCGGCCCTGGCCCGCGCCTCGGCCGTCTCCGCCTCCAGCTCGGCCGCCCTGGCCTCGGCGGCCCTGACCCGCTCGCGGGCGTCGTGCAGCTTGCGCCGCAGGTCGGAGTTCTCCGCCCGGGCCGCCTTGAGCTGCTCGCGCACCCGGTCGATCTCCTCCTTGGCGGAGGCACGCTGCGCCGCGAGCTGCTCGCGCAGCCGCGTCTCCGCCTGTTCCCGCTGGGTGCCCGCGGCGGCGGCCTGCTCCAGATCGGTCCGCGCCTGCTCGACCAGGTCCGGCCAGCCGGGCGGGCGGGTCAGGTACGCCGCCGCCGCGACCAGCACCGGCTCGGCCGCGGGGGGCACGGTGCCCTCGGCCAGGCTCGCCACCAGCTCGGGCCAGGCGGTCTCCACCGTCTCGGCCACCCGCTCGCGGAACTCCTTGTCGTTCTCCAGCTGGGCCGCGATCGGCGCGCTGCCCAGGCGGGCGCGCTTGCGCGGGTCGAACCTGGCGATGTTGCGCAAGGGCGGCGGCACGGCCGCGGCGGGCATCGAGCCCAGCACCTGCGCCGCGACCTCCACCACGTGTAAACGGACCTGCTCGGGCAACGGACGAGACAGGCCTTCTCCGGCTGAACTCATCTCGTCGCTCCTCGGTCGTGTCCTACAGATCTTCTGCCCACTGCGGTCGCCCCGGCGGCGCCTCGCGGTGCTGTCGCCCCCGAGTGCGAGAACGTCCCCGATGCCCGCCGTCCGCGAGGCCCTGGCCTCGCGGCGCGCCCACCGGACCGCCCTCACACGGCAAGATCTGCGAGACACTCCCTTGTTCTTGTCTTCTTTCAAGGGTACGGCCGTCGCACCGTGTCCATGTCGCGTTCAAGATCTGTCACCGCGCCCGCACCGGCGGAGCGGGGAGGCACAACTCCTTGGCGCGCGCCCGGTCCCTGTCCTTACGCTTGGCGACGTGTTCACCCCGCCGTACCCGATCGCAACCCCCCGGCTGGTCCTGCGCCCCTTCACCGAGGCCGACCTCGACGACCTGCACGCCTTCCACTCCCTGCCGGAGGTCGCCAGATACCTCTACTGGGACGCCCGTACGCGGGAGGAGACGAAGGCCGCGCTCGACCGGAAGATCGCCTGCGCGTCGCTCGAGGAGGACGGCGACGTGCTCAGCGTGGCCGCCGCGCCGGCCGGCGGTGGGCCCGTGATCGGGGACCTCACGCTGTTCCTGCGCAGCCGCGAGCACCGCCAGGGCGAGATCGGCTTCGTCTTCAACCCGGCCTATCAGGGCCGTGGCCTGGCCACCGAGGCGGCCCGCGAGATCCTGCGCATCGGGTTCGAGGGTCTCGGGCTCCACCGGATCCACGGCAACTGCGACGCGCGCAACACCTCCTCCGCCCGCCTCATGGAGCGGCTCGGCATGCGCCTGGAGGCCCGCCTGGTGGAGAACGAGTTCTTCGCCGGCGCGTGGAGCGACGAGCTGGTCTTCGCGATGCTGGCTCGCGAGTGGCGCGCCGGAGCGGCCTCCGTGCAGCCGCCCGCCTGACCGTCGCTTTACCTCCGCCTGGGGCGGGGGCGGCAATTGTCGGTCGGGACTTCTATGGTCATGGGCGTGGATGCGGTACAGGGCACGCTGGACGAGCTCGGCACTCCCCTGCGGGAGGTGACGTTCGTCGTCTTCGACCTGGAGACCACCGGCGGGTCGGCCGCGGAGCACGCCATCACGGAGATCGGCGCGGTGAAGGTGCGCGGCGGCGAAGTGATCGGCGAGTTCGCCACGCTGGTCGACCCCGGCGGCCCGATCCCGCCGTTCATCTCCGTGCTGACCGGCATCACCGACGCGATGGTCGTGGCCGCGCCGAAGTTCTCCGAGGTGCTGCCGAGCTTCCTGGAGTTCATCGCCGGGACGGCGCTCGTGGCGCACAACGCGCCGTTCGACATGTCGTTCCTGAAGGCGGCGTGCCAGGTCAACGGCTACCCGCCCCCGGCCAACCCGGTGGTGGACACGGCCGACCTCGCGCGCCGCGTGCTGACCCGCGACGAGACCCCCAACTGCAAGCTGGCCACCCTCGCCCGGGTCTTCCGCAGTTCCACCGAGCCCTGCCACCGGGCGCTGGCCGACGCGAAGGCCACGGTCGACGTGCTGCACGGCCTCATCGCGCGGGTCGGGTCGCTCGGCGTGCACACGCTGGAAGACCTGCGCGGCTTCGTGCGCGCCCCCACTCCGGAGCAGCAGCGCAAACGCCACCTCGCCGACGGGGTGCCCGGCGCGCCCGGCGTCTACATCTTCGAGGACGCCAAGGGCGAGGCGCTCTACATCGGGAAGAGCTCCAACCTGCGCAACCGCGTGCGCAGCTACTTCACCGCGAGCGAGACCCGCTCGCGCATCCGCGAGATGGTCGGCATCGCCGAGCGGGTCAGGACGATCGTCTGCGCCACCGCGCTGGAGGCGGAGATCCGCGAACTGCGGATGATCGGGGCGACCAAGCCGCGCTACAACAGACGGTCCCGCTTCCCCGAGCGGGTGGTCTGGCTCAAGCTGACCGACGAGGCGTTCCCCCGGCTCAGCGTCGTGCGCGAGGTGAAGGACGACGGCGCGGCTTACCTCGGCCCGTTCGGCAGCAGCCGCACCGCCGACGACGCGCGGACCGCCATGCACGAGGCGCTGCCGCTGCGGCAGTGCACCGAACGGCTGTCGGCCCGCGTGCGGCGCCCCGCCTGCGCGCTCGCCGAGATCGGCCGCTGCGGCGCGCCCTGCGAGGGCCGCGAGAGCGAGGAGAGCTACGCCCGCCACGTCCGCCACGCCCGGCACGCGATGGAACTCGACGCGGAGGCGGTCTTCTCGGCGATGGAGGCGCGCATGAGCCGCCTGTCGGCCGAGCAGCGATACGAGGAGGCGGCCGTCGACCGGGACCGGCTCGCGGCCTACGTCAGGACCGCCGCGCGCATGCAGCGCCTGCGTTCGCTGACCGGCATCCCGCAGATGGTCGCGGCCAGCCCGGCCTTCGACGGGGGCTGGGACATCCACGTCATCCGGCACGGCAGGCTCGCCGCGGCCGGCGTGATGCCCCGGGGCGCCCACCCCACGCCGTACGTGGACGCGCTGGTCGCCACGGCGGAGACGGTCGTCCCGGGTCCCGGCCCCACCCCGGCCGCCAGCGCCGAGGAGACCGAGTGCGTGCTGCGCTGGCTCGACTCCCCCGGCGTGCGCCTCGTCCAGGTCGACGGCACCTGGAGCCTTCCCGCGTACGGCGCGGGGCGGCTGGTCGAGCGCATCGAGCGCGCCTATCGGCACCAGCGCGGCGACCGCCGTGAGGGACGGCCCCTGAGGTGACGCGGCGGGCGTGGCACTAAGGTCGGGGGCGACAGACCCGAGCCGCGAGACAGCAGGAGAGACGCGAATGGTCACCGCGATCGTCCACATCAAGGCGGACGTCGACAGGATCCCCGAGGTCGCCGAGGCCATCGCCGAGATCGAGGGCGTCAGCGAGGTGTACTCGATCACCGGCGAGTTCGACCTGCTGGCCATGGTCAGGGTCGGCCGCTACGACGAGGTGGCCGAGGTCGTGCCCGGCCGCGTCAACAAGGTGCCCGGCGTGCGCCACACCGAGACGCACATCGCCTTCCGCACCTACTCCCGCCACGACCTGGAGGCGGCCTTCTCCATCGGCCTCGCCGACGCGGACTGACCCCGCCCGGCCAGGCGCACCGGTCGGCCGGGCAGCCGCGGCCGGGCAGGCAGAGCACGGTCCGGCAGGCGCGGCCGGGCAGGACGGAGCAGGGCAGGCAGAGCGCGGCGGATCAGGCCGGACGTAGCAGCCGCACGCGGACCTCGAACCCGCCCGGAAGCGGGTGCGCGGCGACCGAGCCGCCGAACAGCGCCGCGCGCTCCCAGGTGCTGACGAGCCGGTCGCGGGGCAGCCCGTCGTCGTGGACGACGACCTCGACGACGGCGGGCAGCCACCGCAGCGTGACCGTCGCCGCGCGGGCCATGCCGTACCACAGGGCGTTGCCCAGCGCCTCCTCCACGATGCGGTATGCCGACAGCTCCAGCGTGGGGCCGCTCCCCCGGGGGCCGACCTCGGTGAACGAGACGGCGAGCCCGCTCGCGCGGAAGTCGTCGATCAGCCCGGGCAGGTCTCCCAGGCCCGGCTGGGGGCCGCGGCGCTGCCCGTCCATGCGCAGCAGACCCATCATCCGGCGCAGGTCGGACAGCACCCGGCGGCCCGACTCCTCGGCCTCGCGGAAGGTCTGCCGGGCCCGCTCCGGGTCCTTGTCCATGATCACCCGGCCCGCTCCCACGCCCAGCGTCATCACGCTCAGGTCGTGGGCCACCAGGTCGTGCAGTTCCGAGGCGATCCGCAGGCGTTCCCAGACGGCGTCGTCCTCGGCGTCGGGGTGAGCGGGACGTCCAGGCCGCGCGCCGTCCCCGCCCTCCGCCGTGACCCGCCGGCCGCCCCTGCCGCGGTCCCGTCCCGGCAAGACCGCCCCGGGGCGAGAACCGGCCGAGGGCGCGCCGCGCAGACCGGCGGTGAGCGTGGCCATCCCGCCGCGGGCCAACGCGGCCCATCGGTGGATGACGCGAAGGGCGAACAGGCGCATCATGGCGGGAACGGTACGGCTAAGGCCGAACCCGGTACGTCCCCATCAAGGCGGACGCCTGATCCCTCCAGCGATGGAGGCGATCCGGACCAGGAGCGCGATCAGGCCTTACCGCCGAGCGTGCGGCTGATCTCGACCCAGCGCTCCAGGGTCTGCGCGGCCCTGCCCGAGTCGACCGCCTCGGCCGCGCGGGCGTACGCCGTGCGCAGGTCGCCCGTCAGGTCGTCGCCCGGGCCGTCGTAGGCGACCAGGCCGGCCGCCGCGTTCAGCAGCACCGCGTCGCGCACCGGCCCCGTCTCGCCGCGCAGCAGGTCGCGCACCGCCGCCGCGTTGAACTCGACGTCGCCGCCGCGCAGGTCGCCCGGCTGGGAGCGGGGAATGCCGAGGTCGGCCGGGTCGATCGTCGTCTGGGTCGCGGTGCCGTCCCTGACGACGAAGACCGTCGACGGGGCCGCGGTGGACAGTTCGTCCAGGCCGTCGTCGCCCCGGAAGACCAGCGCCGACACGCCGCGCTCGGCGAAGACCCCGGCCATTACCGGCAGCATGCGCGCGTCGAACACGCCGATGGCCTGGGCGGCGGGGCGTGCCGGGTTGGCCAGCGGCCCGAGGAAGTTGAACACCGTCGGCACGCCGATCTCCTTGCGCGGCGGGCCGGTGAAGCGCAGGGCGGGGTGGTAGACGGGCGCGAAGCAGAAGGCGATGCCCGCCTCCACCGCGACCCTGGCGGTGGTCTCCGGCGACAGGTCGAGGGCGACGCCCAGATGCTCGAGCACGTCGGCCGCGCCGCACAGCGAGGAGGCGGCCCGGTTGCCGTGCTTGACGACCCGGGCCCCGGCCGCCGCCGCGACGATCGCGGCCATCGTCGAGACGTTGACGGTGTGCGCCCGGTCACCGCCGGTGCCGACGATGTCGACCACCGGCCCCTCGACCGTGAGCGGGGTGGCGCGCTCGAACATGGTGCGCACGAGGCCCGTCACCTCGGCGATGGTCTCGCCCTTGGCCCGCAGGGCGACGGCGAAGGCGGCGATCTGCGCCGGGGTGGCCGACCCCGACATGATCTCCCCCATCACCCAGGCCGTCTCGTCGGCCGTCAGGTTCTCACCCGCCAGCAGGGCGTTCAGCGTGGAGGGCCAGGTGGTGCGCGTGTCCATGGTGGGCTCCGCGGGATTCGATGTGGGGTCGGGTCGGCGGTTCGGTGCGACTGGGCGGCGTCGGCGTGCCCGGGTGAAGCGACGGCCCGGCGACGCCCGGGCCCGGGTGAGTCAGGTGACACGTGTGCCCCCGCCTCGGCCGGGTGGGCCGGTGCGGTGACACGTGGGCCCCGGACCGGGCGCCATGGCGCCCGGCGTCGGTACGCCCGGCGTCAGTGCGCGCCCGGTGCCGGCGCCCAGAATTCCAGAGCCCGGAGCTGATGCGCCCGGATCAGTGCGCCCGGATCAGTGCGCCCGGGTGAGGCTGAGGCGGCGCCGCATGAGGTCGGCCACGGCCTCGGCCAGGACGACGGGGTCGATGGGCTGCGCGACGACGGCGTCGGCGCGGGACCAGTTGGCGAGCCACCGGTCGTCCCTGCGGGCGATGAGCAGCAGGATCGGCGGGCAGTTGTGCACCTCGTCCTTCGCCTGCCGGCTGACCCCCATGCCGCCGGCCGGCTGCGCCTCGCCGTCGAGGACGGCCACGTCGATGTCGCCGGAGTCGAGGTGCTTGATCACGGCCGGCTGGGTCGCGCACTCGACGATCTCGACGAGGGGCACGTCCGCGGCGGGGCGCCGCCCGATGGCCAGGCGCACCTTCTCCCGGGTGCTTGCGTCGTCGCTGTAGACGAGAACCCTCATTTCACGCTCACTGTCGAATCGCGGGGTATGGTCATCGTGATGCTACCGGCGCGGCTGCAGGGCTCGCAGCCCCGGGGCGATTGCTATGACATGCCCGTTTCGTAGGCGCGTATGGACCCTAGCGGGGGGTCGTGGGGCGACCCGACCTGGGGAGCCGCAATAATGCTGGGCGTGGCGACAGCATCCGCAATTACTACGACGACGAGACCGCACGGGTCCAGCCGGCCGAACCTGGTTCAGGTCGGGACCATCGTGTGGTTGTCCTCTGAGCTCATGTTCTTCGCGGCGCTGTTCGCGATGTACTTCACCATCCGGTCGGTCAGCCTGGGGCAGGGCACGCACTGGCCCGAGGCGGACCTCAACGTCCCGTTCGCGACCTTCAACACGACCGTCCTGGTCCTTTCGAGCGTCACGTGCCAGCTGGGCGTGTGGGCCGTCGAGAAAGGCCAGGTCAAGAAGCTGCGATTCTGGTATGTCGTAAGCTTCCTGATGGGTGCGTTCTTCGTGGGCGGACAGCTCTGGGAGTACGGGCACCTGGCGGAGGAGGGTCACATCCTCTCGCACTCTCCGTACGACTCGGTGTTCTACCTGACCACGGGCTTCCATGGCTTGCACGTGACGGGTGGTCTGATCGCGTTCCTGTTCATCCTGGGACGTACGTACGCCGCGAAGCGCTTGACGTATGAGCAGCAGACCAGCGCGATCGTCGTGTCCTACTACTGGCACTTCGTCGACGTGGTCTGGATCGGCCTTTTCGCGACCATCTACATCATCAAATGATCGGAACGGGGATTTCGGTGAACTCCATCACCGCCCGACGGCGCCATCCCCTCGCGCGAGTCGCCGTCCTGGCGCTCGCGCTGGGCCTGCTCGGCGGCGGCTACGCGCTCGCGGCGCCGAACGGCAGCACCGCGGACGCCGCGATCGCGTCCGGCAAGGCCGACGACGTGGCGCAGGGCAAGAGCCTCTTCGTGGCGCACTGCGCGAGCTGCCACGGCATGAACGCCGAGGGCACCAAGAAGGCTCCGACGCTCATCGGCGTCGGAGCCGCCGCCGTGAACTTCCAGGTGAGCAGCGGCCGCATGCCCGCCGCCGACGCGGGTCCCCAGGCCCCGCGCAAGCCGCGCGCGGAGTGGGCGACCGACCAGGCCGTCGACCAGCTCGCGGCGTACGTCCAGTCGCTGGGCGGCGGCCCGACGGTGCCCAGCGCCGAGCAGGTCGACCCGGCCAAGGGTGACCCGGCCAAGGGTGGCGAGCTCTTCCGCGCCAACTGCATCCAGTGCCACAACTTCGTGGGCGCCGGCGGCGCGCTGACCTATGGCAAGTACGCGCCGCCGCTGAACCCGGCGACGCCGACGCAGATCTACGAGGCGATGGCCACCGGCCCGCAGGCGATGCCGGTGTTCAACGACTCGACGATCACGCCGGAGCAGAAGCGCGACATGATCGCGTACATCACCCACGTGCGGTCGCAGGTCGACCCGGGCGGTTCGGGTCTGGGCCGAATCGGTCCCGTCACCGAGGGCCTTGTAGCGTGGGTCGTGGGTCTCAGCCTCCTGATCCTGGCCTCCATCTGGATCACAGCGAAGAAGCGACGGGCGGCATGACAGAGCAGAACGAGTACCCCGAGAGCGGGCGCGTGCGGACGCGTGTCCTCGGCACGCCGCCCGCAGACGCGCCGATCGTCGACAGCGACCCGATCCACGCGCCCGAGGGCGTTCCCGGCGTGATCCCGCAGGACCCCGTCAAGGCCCGCAAGGCCGAGCGCCTCGTCGCACTGCTGTTCCTGATCACCTTCCTGGCCGGGGCGGGCTTCATCGCCTCGTACGTGATCTTCCAGGTCGGTTCGATCAGCAAGACGGCCACGTCGAACCTCGCACTCGGCGGCACCCTGGCCCTGGCCCTGCTCGCGCTGGCCGCGGGCCTCACGGTCTGGGTGCGGCAGATCATGCCGAAGTACAACCTCGTCCAGGAGCGCCACGAGATGCGCTCCGACGACGACACGCGCGAATACGTCCAGGAGACCTTCCTCCAGGGCGCCGACGAGAGCGGGTTCGTCAAGCACAGGCTGCTGCGCCGCACGCTGCTGCTGGCCGCCGCTCCGCTGGGCCTGGCCCCGCTGGTGCTGCTGAAGGACCTCGGCCCGCTTCCCGGGACCTCGCTCAGGCACACCGTCTGGGGCGAGCCCACCAAGGACGGCAAGCCGCGCCGCCTCGTGGTCGAGGGCTCCGGCCAGCCGATCCGCGCGGCCGACTTCAACTCGCCCGGCGGCATCCTCTCCGTGGTCCCCGAGGGCTACGAGGAGGACCTGAACGCGCTGGCCAAGGCGACGCTGATCCTGCTGAAGTTCCGTCCGGAGGAGCTCAAGTCCGGCACGAACCTCAACTGGACGCACGACGGCATCGTCGCCTACTCCAAGATCTGCACCCACGTGGGCTGCCCGGCGGCTCTCTACGAGCAGACGACGCACCACATCCTCTGCCCGTGCCACCAGTCGACCTTCGACGCGGCGGACGGAGCGAGGGTCGTCTTCGGCCCCGCCGCCCGGCCGCTGCCGCAGCTCCCCATCGGAATCGACGGGGAGGGCTACCTCGTCGCGAAGTCGGACTTCAAGGTCCCCGTCGGTCCCAGCTTCTGGGAGCGTGGCGACGCCGAAGCCGAAGCTAGGGAGAACGCATCATGAATGCTCCCCCGAAGGCCATCGCAGGCCCGTCGACGTTCCTCGACGACCGCATCGGCGCGGGGAACTTCCTCAAGCGCAACCTGAGGAAGATCTTCCCCGACCACTGGTCGTTCCTCCTGGGGGAGATCGCGCTCTACTCGTTCATCATCCTGCTGCTGACCGGTACGTTCCTGACGTTCTGGTTCAAGCCGGGTATGGGCGAGGTCACGTACACGGGCAACTACGCCCCGCTGTACGGCGTGAGGATGTCGGAGGCCTACGCCTCGGCGCTGCACATCAGCTTCGACGTCCGTGGCGGTCTGCTGATGCGGCAGATCCACCACTGGTCGGCGCTGCTGTTCGTGGGCGGCATGACGGTGCACATGCTCCGGATCTTCTTCACCGGGGCGTACCGCAAGCCGCGCGAGCTCAACTGGATCATCGGCATCCTCCTGCTCTCGCTGGCGCTCCTCGAGGGCCTCACCGGCTACTCCCTCCCCGACGACCTGCTCTCCGGCGCGGGTCTGCGGATCACCCAGGGCGTCGCCCAGTCGATCCCGATCGTGGGCACCTACGTCTCGTTCTTCCTGTTCGGCGGCGAATACCCGGGCCACGACGTCATCTCGCGGTTCTACTCGATCCACATCCTGCTGATCCCGGGCATCCTGCTCGCGCTCGTCTCGGCGCACATGATCCTCATGTGGGTGCAGAAGCACACGCAGATGCCGGGCAAGAACAGGACCGACAAGAACGTGGTGGGCGCGCCGTTCTACCCGGCCTTCATGATCAAGTCGGGCGCGTTCTTCCTGTTCACGTTCGGCGTCATCGCGCTGCTCGGCACGTTCGCCCAGATCAACCCGATCTGGTTGTTCGGGCCGTACACACCGGCGGACATCTCGGCCGGCTCCCAGCCCGACTGGTACATGGGCTTCCTGGAGGGCGCGCTCCGCCTCATGCCGTCGTGGGAGATCAATTTCCTCGGCCACACGGTGACGCTGAGCGTGCTGATCCCGGCGCTGGTGCCACTGGGCCTCGTCATGACGGGCCTGGCGCTGTATCCGTTCCTGGAGCAGTGGATCACGGGCGACCGCCGCGAGCACCACGTCGCCGACCGGCCGCGCAACAACCCGCACCGCACCGCGATCGGCATCTCGGGCATGACGTTCTACGGCATCCTGTGGCTGCTGGGTGCCAACGACGAACTCTCGGCGAACTTCCACCTCGACCTGTACACGACGACCTGGTTCGGGCGGATCGCCATTTTCGTCGGCCCGGCCATCGCCTACTGGGTTACCTACCGGATGTGCATCGGCCTCCAGCGCAAGGACGCCGAGGTGCTGTCCCACGGCGTGGAGTCCGGCGTCATCAAGCGACTGCCGAACGGCCAGTACATCGAGGTCCACACGCCGCCGGCGGAGGACATCGCCGAGCACATCCGCGGCAAGAAGGAGATCCCGGTTCTCGAGAGCGCCGAGGACGGCGAGGGCATCCCGCCCAAGGGCGCCCGCAGCGCGATCGGCCGGCTCCGCACCAAGATGAGCCAGGCGTACGGGACCGACCGGGTCCCACTGACCGACGGCCACCACGAGGAAGAGCACGCAGAGGAGCACGCGGGCGTCGGCGCCGGCGACCGCAAGGAGCTCCACTGACGGGCATCTGACCGACCGGCACGAAGCGGCCCGGCAGGGGGAACCACTCCCCCGCCGGGCCGCTGTGTTTCCCGCGTCGCCCATCGGGACGCTTGGATCCGCCGGTCATGCCGGAGGCGTGCATGGGCGCGCCCCTCCGGCTCGCTCGGTGTTTCCCGCTTCGCTCATCGGGGCGCTTTCCCGGGCTCAGCCGGTCGGTGACACGAGGCCCGTCTCGTAGGCGATGATGACCAGCCGCACGCGGTCGCGGGCGCCGAGCTTGGCGAGCAGCCGCGTCACGTACGTCTTGACGGTGGCGGCGCTGATGAACAGCTCGGCGGCGATCTCCGCGTTGGACAGGCCGCGCCCGACGAGGGTCAGCACCTCGGCCTCCCGCTCGGTGAGCCCTGTGGCCCGCCGAGGCCGCGGGCCGGGCGCCGGACGTCCCGCGAACTCCTCGATCAGCCGGCGGGTCACGCGCGGGGCGATCAGGGCCTCACCGGCGGCGACCACCCGGATGGCGGCGAGGATGTCGTCCAGAGCCATGTCCTTGACGAGGAACCCGGACGCCCCGGCGCGCAGCGCGCCGTAGACGTACTCGTCGTCGTCGAAGGTCGTCAGGACGAGAACCTGGGCGCCGCAGCCCGCGGTGATCAGCCGGGTGGCCTCGATGCCGTCCATGCCGGGCATGCGGATGTCCATCACCACGACGTCGGGCTCGGCGTCCTCCGCCATCCGCACCGCCTCCGCGCCGGTGCCCGCCTCCCCGGCCAGGTCGAGGTCGGGCGCGTCGGCGATCACCATCTGCAGGGCGGCGCGGACCAGAGGCTGGTCGTCGGCGAGCAGCACGCGGACGGTCATCGCACTCCCGCGGACACGGGCAGCCGGGCCTCGACCCGGAAGCCCCCCTCGGGACGCGGACCGGCGGCGAAGGTCCCGTGTAGGGCGCCGACCCGCTCGCGCATCCCGATCAGGCCGTAACCTCCTCCGGTGTCACCGCCGCGCCCGTCGTCGAGAACCTCGATGCGCACCTCGTCGTCCCGGTAGCCGATCGACACCCGGCACGACGCCGTGCCGGCGTGACGCACCACGTTGGTGACGGCCTCCTGGATGATGCGGTAGGCCGACACCTCGATCTCCGGCGGCAGTGGGCGAGGCTCGCCCGACCGCCGTACGTCGACCCATACGCCCGCCTCCGTGATCGTGGCGGCCAGCCGGTCGACGTCGGCGAGGCCGAAGGCCGGCTCCAGATGCCCCGATCCCAGAGGTGCCGCTCCCGGGGGCCCGGACGGCGCCGGGCGCCCCTGCTCGGGGCCCCGCAGCCCGCCGAGCATCCGGCGCAGCCCCGACAGCGTCCGGCGACCGGCCGTCTCGATCTCGCCGAGCGCCTCCCGTGCCCGCTCCGGTTGGGTGTCGATGACCCGCCGTGCCGCGCCTGCCTGGAGCGCGATGACGCCGATGCTGTGGGCGACCATGTCGTGCAGCTCACGGGCGATCCTGAGCCGCTCGTCGGTGACCGCCTGGGTCGCGGCGCGGGCGCGCAGTTCCTCCGCGTGCGTGCGGGACTCTCGCGCCGAACTGCCGAGCAGCCAGGCGATGACGGTCGTCAGGGCCACGGCCGTCTCGGACGACGCCCCGATCGGCCACCCGCACACCAACCGCACCGCCAGATAGCCGCCCAGCACGGCGAGGGCCATGACAACGGCGACGACGCCGGTCGCGCGCGGCCGCCCGGCGGCGATGAAGAACACCGCGACCTCGGCCGCGAGGAACTGGGGCAGCGGAATCTCCGCCACGCCCAGGGGCATCGTCCCGAGAACGGACGCGGCGAGCAGCAGGACCAGGGCCGGCAGCGGGCGGCGGCGCAGCAGGGCGCCCCCGGCCGGCGCGAGTGCGGTGGCCACCGCCATGGGGACCTGGCCCTCCCATTGGAAGAACTGCGCCCCCGGGCGCTCGGCGGGGTACCACTCGCCGGGTAGTCGCAGCCGCATCAGGAACGTGAACGCCATGCCGCCACACCAGGCGAGGACCACCCAGACCCCGGGCGGCAGCCGCTTCAGAAGGGAACTCGGGGGCGCCTGCATCGTCAGAGCGTAGCCGGGCGTCCCTTTTGCGGGCATCCGACCAGGGGTCTACATCCGCGGTCTGACCGGTGTAGCGGCGAATGTCCCTGGTGGTCGGATGCGGTGGAGACGCGCCGCACGGCACCGTGAACCGGGTGATCGACACCGCACAGCCAACGGGCGCCGACGACCGCCCACCGCCGCCGCTCCCCCTCCCCCGCGGCGGCACGGGCGCACGCCGCGGCCCGCTCGCACCCCCTCGCCCCGGCGCGGCCGGTGGCCGCCTGCGCCGGAGGCTGCTCGCCGCACTCGTCGCCGCCGCACTCGCCGTCCCGGTGGCCGGCGCGGCACGTCCCGAGGCGGTCCCCGCGCCCGTCCCGCCGCCCCTGCCCCCGCTGCGCGCCGTGACCGCCGCGAGCCTGGCCGAGCGGTTCGCCGCGACCCGCGGTGCGATCGAGGCGGCGATGCGGACCGCCAGGGCCGCCGGTCACCCTTGGCGGGCCGCGATGCTGCGGACGATGGCCGATCCCGCCCGGCACTTCCTGTCCTTCGACGGCCGCGACGGCGGCCGTGCCGCCGAAGTGTTCGGCGATCTGGCCACCGCCGACCGTATCGCGGTGGTCGTCCCCGGCTCCGGCACCGGCCTCGACACGTACGGGCTCCTGCGGGCCGGCTCGATGCGGCTGCAGCGGGCGACCGGCGGCCGGGGGGCCGTCGTCGCCTGGCTCGGATACCGGACCCCGAGCACCGTGAGCCTCCAGGCGCTGACTCCCGGCCGCGCGGACGAGGCCGTCCCCGCACTGCGTGCCTTCGTCCGCGACCTGGCCCGGCTCAAGCCCGCCGCCCGCATCAGCCTGCTGTGTCACTCGTACGGCGGCGTGCTGTGCGGCCGGGCCGCGCCCGGGCTGAACGTCGCGGACATCGTCCTGTACGGCAGCCCAGGCGCGGGCGTGGACGACGTTGCGGCGATGGGCACCCGGGCGGCCGTGTGGGCCGCCCGCGGCACCGGGGACTGGGTCGCCGATCTGCCGCACGCGGCGGTGCGCCTGCCCTTCGCCACCGTCGGGCTCGGGGAGGATCCCATGGATCCCCGGTTCGGCGCCCGGATCTTCGCCGCGGGCGACGGCGGTCACAGCGACTATCTGAAAGACGGATCGCCCGCGCTGGCGAACATCGCCCGGATCGTGTCGGGGCATGCTCCCGCCGAGGTGAGCCATGTTTCGTGACCTCGTCCGGCGTGCCGAGGAGGCGACACCGGCCCCGCGCGACCGCGCCGTGGAGACACCGCGCGACCGCGCCGTCGACGCGCTGCGTGCCCTCGCCATCGCCGGTGTGGTGCTCGGCCACTGGCTGGTGACCGCCCCGGTCGCCGACAGCGGCGTCCTTCGCGTGACCAGCCCGTTGAAGTACATGCCGCAGCTCGCGCCCGTCTCCTGGCTGTTCCAGACCATGGCCGTGTTCTTCTTCGTGGGCGGGCGGGTGGCCGTCGAGAGCCACGGCCGCGCGCGGGGCCGGGGCGTGGGTCCCGGGCGGTGGGCCGCCGCCCGGATGGCCCGCCTGTTCCGCCCCGTCGTGCCCGTGCTGGGGGTGTGGAGCGCGGCGGCGGTCGCGATGCTCGCCTGGGGAGCCGACCCCGGAACCGTGTACGCACTGGTCAAGCTGGTGTGGTCGCCGATGTGGTTCCTGCTGGTCTTCGCGGCGCTGACGGCGGCGACCCCGCTCGCCGCCCGGCTGCACCCGGTGTGGCCGCTCGCCGCCGTCGCGGTGGCCGACCTCGTCAGGTTCGGTCTGGGCGGGCCGTCCTGGGTCGGCTGGATCAACGTGGCGACCGGCTGGCTGGTGCCGTACTGCCTGGGCGCCCTCTGGGCGCGCGGGCGGCTGGACGGCCGGGTGACCGGATGGGCGCTGCTGCTCGGCGGGGCCGCCGCCACCGCCGGTCTCGTCCTGTGGGCCGGCTATCCGGCGTCCATGGTCGGGGTGCCGGGCGCGCCGGTCTCCAACCAGTCCCCGCCCACGCTGGCGGCCGTCGCGTTCGGGCTGGCCCAGTGCGGGGCGGCCCTGGTGCTGTCCGGGCCGCTGCGGCGGGTGCTGCGCCGTCCCGCCGCCTGGGCGCTCGTGGCGGCGGCCAACCTCTCCGCGATGACGATCTTCCTGTGGCACCAGACCGCGATGATCGCGGTCACGGCGGCGGCCCTGCGGCTCGCGGGCGGGGCGCTGCCCGGCCTGCACACCGTCCCCGGCGATCCCGGCTGGGTGGCCGCCCGTCTGGCGTGGTTGCCGGCGTTCGCGGCGGCCCTGGCGGTGTGCTGGGCGGCATTCCGCCGCCACGAGACGCGCGGCCCACGCGGTGGCGGAAAGCCGCTCAGAGGAGGGCCTCGGCGGGAGCGGCGCGCAGGCGGCTCCGCTTGAGCCAGGCCGGCCAGGAGTCCTGCCAGTAGCTCCAGCCGTTGGTCGCCTCCAGCCTGCGCGGCGTCCCGGTCACGATGATCGGGTCGCCGATCAGGGTGTTGTTCTTGAACCACTTGGCGTTCTCCGGGCTGACGTTCACGCAGCCGTGGCTGACGTTGGAGTTGCCCTGGTCGCCGACGGACCACGGAGCGCCGTGGACGTATTCGCCGGTGTTGGAGATGCGGACGCTGTTGTACACCGTCGTCTCGTAGTAACCGGCCTGCCCCGGCGAGGCGTCCGGCGAGGTCATGACCGTGACGTCCTCCCTGGACATCGCCACGTGGATCCCGCTGGTGGTGTGGTGGCGGAGCACGTCGCCCATGCCCGCGCTGATCGGCATGTTCTTGATCTGCTTGCCGTCCCGCTCGATCTTCATGTAGTGGGTCTGGGTGTTGGCGACGCTGATCTGCGAACGGCCGACCTCGAAGTCCCTGACGTAGTCCTGCTTGCCGTACATGCCCTCGCCGCCCCTGATGCCGGCCAGGCGCGCGGTGACACGGACCTTCGTGTACGTCGGCCAGTACTTCTCGGGGCGGAAGACCACGTTCTTGTCGTCGAGCCAGTGCCAGGCGCCGTCGATGGGCTTGGACGCCTGCACGATCAGGTTGCGCTCGACGGACACGCGGTCGGTGACCGGCTTGTCGAAGGTGATGATGATCGGCATGCCGACGCCGACCGTCAGGCCGGTGTCCTGCTTGTTGGGCAGCAGGGTGGAGATGCCGAAGGTCTTGGCGGCCTGTTTCGTGGCGAAGCGGACGGTCCTGGTGGCCGAGCCGCCGGGGCCCGCGGCCGTCGCCTCGACGCTGTAGGCCGTCCCCGGGGCCATGGGACGCTCGCTGCGCCACTGGGTGCGGTCGGGGCTGAAGACGCCCGCGACGGGCCGTCCCGCGGCCTGTACGGCCACGTGGGTGAGCTTGCCGCCCGCCGCGCCGATCAGGATCGGAAGCTCGGGCGGCAGGTCGGCGGCGCCGTCGAGCGGGCTGATGCTGATCGCCGTCCCGGAGCCTCGATCCTCGTCCCGCCCGCCCGAAGTGGAACACCCGGCAACCATCACGAGAAGGGCCAGCGCCCCCGCACCAGCACGCACGTCCGTCCCCCTAGCGTCGCTTTCCGGGGGTTATTCCCTGGTGACGTACCGTTCGGGCAGTCCGGGGGCCGCGTGCCGGCAAAGAACGCGAACGGCCGGTCGGCGAGATCGCCGACCGGCCGCCCAGCGGGGGTTCACGCACTCAGTGCGAGAAGTTGCCCCGGTAGTACTGGAACACGAACCCGATCATGCTCATGACCGTGCAGAACAGGCCGATGAAGAACAGCCACCAGCCGACCGCGAAGCCGAAGAACGTGAGCGCGGCCGACAGGCACACGAACAGCGGCCACCAGCTGTGCGGGCTGTAGAAGCCGATCTCGCCCGCGCCGTCGCTGATCTCGGCTTCCTTGTTGTCCTCCGGCTGGTCGCCGATGCGGCGCGCGGTGAACAGCAGGTAGTAGCCGATCATGAGGGCCAGGCCGACGGAGATCGCCATGGCGGTGGTGCCGGTCGGCTCCTTGGACCAGAACCAGTAGACCACGTCCGCGGCGGCGAAGAAGATGCCGCAGAGCAGGAACATCCATCCCTGGATCTTCATCGGGACTCCTCCACCAGCTCCGGCTTGGCGGTGATGTGCGGGTACTTGAGGTCGAACGCCGGGCGCTCGGACCGGATCCGCGGCAGCGACAGGAAGTTGTGCCGCGGCGGCGGGCAGGAGGTCGCCCACTCGAGCGAGCCGCCGAAGCCCCACGGGTCGTCCACGGTGACCTTGGGAGCCTTACGCCACGTCACCCAGACGTTGTAGAAGAACGGCAGGGTGGACAGGCCCAGCAGGAGCGCGCCGGCCGAGGAGACCATGTTCAGGTCGGTGAAGCCGTCGGACGCCGAGTAGTCGGCGTAGCGGCGGGGGAAGCCGATGACGCCCAGCCAGTGCTGCACCAGGAAGGTCAGGTGGAAGCCGAAGAACAGCAGCCAGAAGTGGAGCTTGCCGATCTTGTCGTTCAGCATCTTGCCGGTGAACTTGGGCCACCAGAAGTAGAACCCGGCGAACATCGCGAACACCACGGTGCCGAAGACCACGTAGTGGAAGTGGGCCACGACGAAGTAGGTGTCGCTGATGTGGAAGTCGAGCGGGGGCGACGCCAGGATGACACCGGTCAGACCACCGAACAGGAAGGTCACCAGGAAGCCGACCGCGAACAGCATCGGCGCCTCGAACGACAGGTGTCCCCGCCACATTGTGCCGATCCAGTTGAAGAACTTCACACCGGTCGGTACGGCGATGAGGAACGTCATGAACGAGAAGAACGGCAGCAGCACCTGTCCGGTGACGAACATGTGGTGCGCCCACACGGTGACCGACAGGCCCGCGATGGCGATGGTCGCGCCGACCAGGCCGATGTACCCGAAGATCGGCTTACGGCTGAAGACCGGAAGGATCTCGGTGATGATGCCGAAGAACGGCAGCGCGATGATGTAGACCTCGGGGTGCCCGAAGAACCAGAACAGGTGCTGCCACAGCATCGCCCCGCCGGTGGGCGAGTCGAAGATGTGCGCGCCCAGCTTGCGGTCGGCCTCCAGGGCGAGCAGCGCGGCGGCCAGCACCGGGAAGGCCAGCAGTACCAGGATGCTGGTCAGCAGGATGTTCCAGGTGAAGATCGGCATCCGGAACATCGTCATGCCGGGGGCGCGCATGGTGAGGATCGTGGTGATGAAGTTCACCGCGCCGAGGATGGTGCCGAGACCGGACATCGCCAGGCCCAGGACCCAGAAGTCGCTGCCGAGGCCGGGCGAGGTGACCGCGTTCGACAGCGGCGCGTACGCGGTCCAGCCGAACGACGCGGACCCGTTCGGGGTGAAGAAGCCCAGCACGGCGATCGTGCTGCCGAACAGGTAGAGCCAGTAGCTCACCATGTTCAGCCGGGGGAAGGCCACGTCAGGGGCGCCGATCTGCAGCGGCATCAGCTCGTTGGCGAAGCCGGCGAACAGCGGCGTCGCGAACATGAGCAGCATGATCGTGCCGTGCATCGTGAACAGCTGGTTGAACTGCTCGTTCGACACGACCTGCAGCCCCGGCTGCGCGAGCTCGGCCCGCATCACCAGCGCCATGAGGCCGCCGATGAGGAAGAACACGAACGACGTGATCAGGTAGAGGTGCCCGATCACCTTGTGGTCGGTCGAGGACAGCCACTTGGCGATGACCGTGCCCTTGGTGTACGGCCGGGCGACGATGCCGGCCGGTTCCTGGATGGCGGTCACTGCGCACTCCCCGCCTGGCTCTTGATGTACTGGTCGAATTCGGCCTGCGGCACGAGCTTCACGGAGAACAGCATCTTGCTGTGGTCGGTGCCGCAGAGCTCGGCGCATCGGCCGACGAAGACGCCCGTCTTGTTGAGCGTCGTGATCTGGAAGTGGTTGTGCACGTTGCCCGGGAAGACGTCCTGCTTGAACAGGAACGCCGGCACCCAGAACGAGTGGATGACGTCGGGCGAGTGCAGGTCGAACTGCACCTGGGTGTTGACCGGCAGCACGAGCTGCGGACCCTGCGGGTTCTCCGCGCTCTGCTTGCTGAGGTCCACCGGCACGCCCGCGACCACGGCCTTCTGGCCCTGGTACTCGGTCGTGAAGCGCCAGCTCCACTGGTAGCCCTCGACCGCGACCTTGACCGGGGCGGCCTTGGTGATCCGCGTGATCTCGGTCTCGTCACGGGCCGTGAAGTAGAAGAAGACCGCGACCATGATGACCGGGACCACCGTGTAGAGGATCTCGATCGGCAGGTTGTAGCGCACCTGCGGAGGCAGCTGATCGGGGCTGTTCTTCTTCTTCCGATGGAAGATGCACGCCCACAGGATCAGTCCCCAGACGACCACGCCGGTGGCGAGAGCCGCGATCCAGCTCCCGTTCCAGAGCGTCTGGACGATGTCGGCCTGCTTGGTGACACCTTCCGGCATGCCCCCACGGGACCACTGATCGATCGCCTGGTTGCTACACGCCGTCCCGGACGCCACCAGCAGCGCCAGGGCGGCGGCTCCGGGCAACCGGCGGCGTGCCCACGGTCGCCGTGTCGTACGGCGGGTCGGACTCACGGATCGCCTACCCCACAGATGAAGCCCAAGAGTTCCTCTCCTGGGCGGTTTTTCCAATTGACCCTTGGGTGAGACCGGCACCAGCCTTGTGGCCGGTCTGCCCTTTACTTGGTTGAGTTCACGCTGGGGGACACATTAGCGCGGACCGGCGCCGCCCCTCTGAGCAGCCCCCGTTAATGTCCTAACTGTGGCCTACCTGGACGCGGCTTCGACCGAACCTCTCCATCCCGCGGCCCGTGACGCCTTGCTGGCGGCGATCGACGCCGGCTGGGCCGATCCCGCCCGCCTGTACGGCACGGCGCGCCGCGCCCAGATGTTACTGGAGCGCGCGAGGGCAGAGGTAGCCGAACTGATCGGCGCCCGGCCCGACGAGGTGTCGTTCACCTCGTCGGGGACGCAGGCCGTCCACCTGGGAGTGCTCGGCACGCTGGCCGGCCGCCGCCGGGCCGGCACCCGCCTGGTGGCGGGCGCCGTCGAGCACTCGAGCGTCCTGCACGCGGGCGAGGTCCACGAGCGCGCCGGCGGCGAGGTGGAGATCGTGGGCGTGAGCCGTACGGGCCGGGTGGACGCGGGCGCGTTCGCCGAGGCTGTCGCGCGGCCCGGTACGGCCCTGGCGTGCCTGCAGACGGCCAACCACGAGGTGGGGACCCTTCAGCCGGTGGAGGAGGCGGCGCGGGCGTGCCGGGAGGCGGGCGTGCCGCTGCTGGTCGACGCCGCGCAGTCGGCGGGCCGCCTGCCGGTCCCCGAGGGCTGGTCGGTCCTCACCGCGAGCGCGCACAAGTGGGGCGGCCCGGCCGGGGTGGGTGTGCTGGCGGTGCGCAAGGGCGTGCGCTGGCGCTCGCCGCTGCCCGAGGACGAGCGGGAGCGGCGGCGCGTGCCGGGGTTCGAGAACGTGCCCGCGATCGTGGCCGCCGCCGCGGCGCTGCGCGCCCGGGCCGAGGAGGCGGAGGCCGAGGGGCGGCGGCTGTCCGCCCTGGTCGACCGGATCCGCGCCGAGGTGCCCCGCCTGGTGCCCGATGTGGAGGTCGTCGGAGACCCGGTCCTGCGGCTGCCGCACGTCGTGACGTTCTCCTGTCTGTACGTCGAGGGCGAGGCGCTGCTGACCGAGCTCGACAAGGCCGGTTTCGCCGTCTCGTCCGGCAGCTCCTGCACGGCGAGTACGCTTCGTCCATCGCATGTTCTGGAGGCAATGGGCGTGCTTACGCATGGGAATGTGCGGGTATCGCTGCCCCGTGGCGCGTCCGAGGACGACATCGATCGTTTCCTCGCGGTGCTCCCGGACATCGTGCGGCGGATCCGGTCGAGCTTGGGGGTGCACTGATGTGGCGCAGACGGACGGGCGGCGCCCGGCGGTCTCCCGAGGCGGCTCAGGCCGAGCCCGCCGAGCCGGTCCAGCCGGCGGAGCCGCCCGCGCTGACGATCGACGCGCTGGGCCGCAAGTGCCCGATCCCGATCATCATGCTGGCCGAGCGGATCAACCAGGTGGCGACGGGCGGCGTGGTCGCCGTGCTGGCCGACGACCCCGCCGCGTTCACCGACGTCCCGGCCTGGTGCCGGTTGAAGTCACACGAGCACGTGGGAAGCTACGAGCTGCCGCAGGGCGGCTGGTCCATCCACGTGCGCCGCAACTACTGAGAGCCTGTTTTCAGGCGTAGTGGCAGCGGGCGTGCGCGCCCACCTCGTCGGCCGCCTCGGAGCCGTACGCCGCGGCGAAGCGCTCCAGGAAGACGCGCTGGCCCAGCTTGTACTCCTGGCAGCCGACCTGCTCGAGCACGTGGGTGGCGGTGAGGTTGCCGATCTGGCCGCAGCGCTCCAGCGGCAGTCCCCAGGCGACGCCCGCGAGGAAACCGGCGCGGAAGGCGTCGCCGACGCCGGTCGGGTCGGCCTTGCCCAGCTCCGGAGCCGGCGAGATGTGCAGTGACGGCTCGCCCTTCCGGTCGATCCTGGCGCCCTTGGGCCCGAGGGTGGTCACCCGGACGCCGACCCGGTCGAGGATCTCCTCGCCGGACCAGCCGGTCTTCTGCTCGATCAGCCCGAGCTCGTAGTCGTTGCTGAACAGGTACGCCGCGCCCTCCACGAGCTGGCGGATCTCCTCCCCCGGCATGCGGGCGAGCTGCTGCGACGGGTCGGCGGCGAACGGGATGCCCCGACGGCGCGCCTCGTCGGTGTGCCGCAGCATCGCCGCCGGGTCGTTGGGGCTGATCAGCACGAGGTCGAGCCCGCCGAGACGCTCGGCGATCGGGCCCAGCTCGATCTCCCTCGCCTCGGCCATCGCACCGGTGTAGAACGACGCGATCTGGTTGTGGTCCTCGTCCGTGGTGCACAGGAAGCGCGCCGTGTGGTGCAGCTCGGAGATGTGCACCGAGGCGCAGTCGACGCCGTGGCGCTCCAGCCAGGAGCGGTAGTCGGCGAAGTCGGTGCCGACGGCGCCGACGAGGACCGGGGTGAGCCCCAGGCAGCCCATGCCGAACGTGATGTTGGCCGCGCATCCGCCACGGCGGATCTGCAGATCGTCGACGAGGAACGACAACGACACCCGGTCGAGCTGCTCGGCGATGAGCTGGTCGCCGAAGCGGCCGGGGAACGTCATCAAGTGGTCGGTGGCGATGGAGCCGGTGACGGCGATGCGCACGGGGTCATTCTCCTCGTTGTCAGCATCAGAGAGACAGGGCGGGGACGTTGATCCCGCCGAACCTACTGAGCGTACCGTCTCGTGACATGACGACGCCCCGCACGGAACGATCCGTACGGGGCGCTCGACCCACGCTCCACCGCGGCACGAGCCCGGCGCCGCCGGGCGCGCGCTCGCCGTCAGTCGAACGACGCGCTCGTCAGTTGAACGAGTCGCCGCACGCGCACGACCCCGTCGCGTTGGGGTTGTCGATGGTGAAGCCCTGCTTCTCGATGGTGTCCACGAAGTCGACCGTGGCCCCGACGAGGTACGGCGCGCTCATCCGGTCGGTGACGACGTTCACGCCGCCGAAGGTGGAGACCACGTCGCCGTCCATCGAGCGGTCGTCGAAGAAGAGCTGGTAACGCAGGCCGGAACAGCCACCCGGCTGGACGGCCACCCGAAGCTGAAGCCCTTCCTCGCCCTGCTGCTCGAGCAGGCTCTTGACCTTGGCGGCGGCCGCGTCAGTCAGGATCAGGCCCTGCTGAGTGGTCTCGCTGCTCTCAACCGTCATGTGCTGACTCCCGCGTCTGCGCCAACCGCCCTTCGGGGCGGTCGATTGGTTCCGACGTCCTACCTAGACGCTACCAACACCCGTGAAGCCCTACACATTCCACGTGCATCACGGGCAACCGTGCGACGAACCAGGCGAGGTGATGTGTAATGATTAGTCGTCAGTTAGACGATAAGTCCCCGAGGGGGTGTGGTCGTGACGATCACCGAGACCGGCCTTCCGCTCTTCATCCTCGGCCAGGGCACCGACCCGCACAGCGAACGCGGCGTCGACTGCCCGGGCGAGCTGCCTCCCGCGTCCGATCCGACCCTCGTGGAGCGCGCCCGCGTGGCCAAGGAGCGGCTTGGCGACCGGTTGTTCGTGCTCGGTCACCACTACCAGCGTGACGAGGTCATCCAGTTCGCCGACGTGACCGGCGACTCGTTCAAGCTCGCCCGCGAGGCCGCCGCCCGGCCCGAGGCGGAGTACATCGTGTTCTGCGGTGTCCACTTCATGGCCGAGTCGGCCGACATCCTGACCGGTGACACGCAGAAGGTCGTGCTCCCCGACCTGGCCGCCGGCTGCTCGATGGCCGACATGGCGACCTTCACCCAGGTCGAGGACTGCTGGGACGCCCTGGAGGACGCCGGCATCGCCGACCGGGTGGTGCCGATCACCTACATGAACTCCAGCGCGGACATCAAGGCGTTCTGCGGACGGCACGGCGGCGCCGTGTGCACCTCCTCGAACGCGAAGCGCGCCCTCGACTGGGCCTTCGAGCAGGGCGAGAAGGTGCTGTTCCTGCCCGACCAGCACCTGGGCCGCAACACGGCCGTGCTGGAGATGGGGCTGTCGCTGGACGACTGCGTGGTCTACAACCCGCACCGCCCGAACGGCGGCCTCACCCGGGAGCAGCTGGAGAACGCGAAGATGATCCTGTGGAAGGGCCACTGCTCGGTCCACGGGCGCTTCTCCGCCGCGTGCGTGGACGAGGTGCGGGCCCGCATTCCCGGGGTGAACGTGCTCGTGCACCCCGAGTGCCGCCACGAGGTCGTGACCAAGGCCGACTTCGTCGGCTCGACCGAGTACATCATCCGCAAGCTGGAGGAGGCCCCGGCCGGGTCCTCCTGGGCCGTCGGAACGGAGCTGAACCTGGTGCGCCGCCTGGCCGACCGGTTCTCCGACAAGACCATCACGTTCCTCGACAGGACCGTGTGCTACTGCTCCACCATGAACCGCATCGACCTGCCGCACCTGGTCTGGGCGCTGGAGTCGCTGGCCGACGGCGAGGTCGTCAACCAGATCACCGTCGACGCGGACACCACCCACTGGGCCAAGGTCGCCCTCGACCGCATGCTGGCCCTGCCGTAGTCGTGGCCCTGCGACGCGGGCGCCCCGGATCTCCCGGGGGCGCCCGCGTCTTCAGACCCTGTCCTCAGGTCCCGGCTTCAGATCTTGGCGCGCTCGCGCCAGAATCGCAGCAGCTCGTCGTCGCCGTGGACCGCGTCGGGCTCGCGCCGGTTCCACAGCGTCAGCATCAGGTCCCCGGTCGTCGGCGCGTGTACGACGACGTCGGCCGGGGCGTCGGACCTCTCGTAGGTGAACCCCTCGGGGGTGAGCCGGACGAGCCAGGCCCAGCCCGTGTCGGTCCGCCAGGAGATCGCCTTCCCGTCGCTCCTGAGCTCGGCGACGAGCGGCCGCCACCGGGCGTGCGGAAGCAGGTCGAAGAACTCCTCGACACCGTCGAGCGCGACGTCCTCGTCCACGCCGGGGGTCAGGCCGAGGGCGATCTCGGCGTCGGCGCGGTGGACGACCGTCTCGTGGAGCTGACGGCGCGACCAGAACCGGGCGCTGCGGTCCCCCGTCCAGTCCCACACCTCGGTGTCCGGGTCGCAGCCCTTCAGCGCCTCGGTGAGCTCTACGGCTCCCGCCGCCAGCCAGTCGGCGTAGCCGGAGAAGTCCTCGGGCAGCCCGTGGTCCATGGCGTCGCGGTCGTACCGGCGCGGGGTGGCGTCCCGGACCATGGCCGCCGCCCACCGGTGGATGGCGCCGGTGTGCTCGACCAACTCCCTGAGGTCCCATCCCGGGCAGGTCGGCACGGGCGTGGCGCCGTCCCGTCCCCGTACGGCCTCGGCCATCCGGCCGATCTCCGCGGCCGCGGCCTCGGTGTGCCGCAGGTGGGTCCACTCGGTCATGAGGACTCCCGAAGGGTCAGAGGCCGGGGGCGCCCCAGACGGGAAACCAGCTCGCGAGCTCGGGCTCGATCGTGAGCTCGCGGTCCAGGACGCCGCGCACCTGCAGTTCCAGCGCGTTGTCGCGGCGCGGTTCGCCGATGGGGGCGAAGGGGTAGAACGTGCCGCGCTTGTAGAGATACACGATCGCCAGCCTCCTGTGCGAGGGGTCGGCGAAGGTGACGAGCGAGCACAGCAGCGACGGGCCGAACCCGGCCGACTCCAGAGACGAGTTGGCGGCGTGCAGATCGGTCACGAGCCCGGCCACGTCGGGGTTGCGCACCTGCAGCCAGGTGTAGCCGTAGGAGTCCCGGGAGACGTCGACCCTGCCCATCAGGGCCTCGATGTCCTGTTCGAGCCGGGCGAAGGCGCCGCCCTCCGCGGCGCGGAAGCACACCGAGCCGGTGCCCGCCGGGGCGAATCCGGTGGCGGCCTGCAGCGTGACGGCGGCCGACGGCAGGGCGAACAGCGCGTCCAGGTCGGGCCTGGCGGGCTTGGAGCGGCCGAGCAGGGCGTCGAACCAGCCCATCAGCGCCTCCTCATCAGCGGCCCAGTGCCGTGGAGATCCTGGCGAGCTGGTCCAGCCGGCGCTCCAGGGACGGGTGGGTCGACAGCAGCGAGGCGACGCTCTGGCCCGACAGGGCGGGCACGAAGAAGAAGGCGTTGAACGGCTGCGCCTCGCGCAAATCCCTGGTCGGGATCCTGCCGATGTCGCCGTTGATCTTGACCAGTGCGCTGGCCAGGGCGCTCGGCTGCTGCGTCAGCAGCGCGCCCGCGCGGTCGGCGGCCAGTTCGCGGTAGCGCGACAGCGCCCGCGTCAGCAGGAAGCTGACGGCGTAGACCAGGCCGGAGACCGCGAAGATGATCAGGCCGATCGGGGGTCCGTTGTCGTTCCTCCGGCCGCCCAGACCGGTGTAGAGCGCGAAGCGCGTCATCAGGCCGGCCACGACCCCCAGGAACGAGGCGATCGTCATCACCGCCACGTCCCGGTGGGCCACGTGGGACATCTCGTGGGCCAGCACCCCTTCGAGCTCCCGCGCGTCGAGCCTGCGCAGGATGCCGGTGGTCACGCAGACCACCGAGTTCTTCTGGTTGCGTCCGGTGGCGAACGCGTTCGGGATGTCCGAGTCGGCGATCGCCACCCGCGGCTTCGGCATCCCCGCCATCGCGCTCAGCCGGTCGATGATCCCGTGCAGCTCGGGGGCCTCCTGCGGGGAGACCTCCCGCCCGTGCATCGCGAACAGCGCGATCTTGTCGGACAGGAAGTACTGCGCCAGCAGGAGACCCCCGGCGATCACGAGCACGGTGACCGCACGTACGCCCACCGCGACCAGGACGGCCACGAACGCGACGTAGAGCAGCCCGAGCAGGAACATCGTCACGGTCATCCGGACGGTGAGGCCGCGATCAGGGGCGAACCGCGTGGAGGCCATCAGCCAGGGATGAGCCCGGTGTCCCCGAGCATCTCCCGCACTTCCTCGATCGAGGCGTCGGCCGGCGGCAGGATCAGCTCGGACGGCTCCAGCGAGTCGTCCGGCAGGGCCTTGCCGACGTGACGCACCTTGTCGAGGAGCGCGTGCAG
The DNA here is from genome assembly GCF_006334915.2 of Microbispora catharanthi. GTDB lineage: Bacteria > Actinomycetota > Actinomycetes > Streptosporangiales > Streptosporangiaceae > Microbispora > Microbispora catharanthi. Next base: position 158,835 of record NZ_VDMA02000017.1, on the reverse strand, counting down.
CTTGGTGCGGAACTCGGTCTCGTCGTCCGACTCGATCGCGGCTTCCAGCTCGCTGTCGAGCTCGTTGAGGACGTCGATGTCGGCGGCGCCGATCTCGACCTGTCCCTCACCCATGATTCTGACGATCACAGTCCCTCCCCTGGCTGACGCAGCTGCTGAGTGTGCTGCGGGCTGGACGGGGCGGCCTGGCCCTGCTGGCCGGGCTCGATCGCGCTCCTGGGCGCCGGGCCCTGGCCGAGCTCGGCCTTCATCTTGGCGAGCTCCAGCTCGATGTCCGAGCCGGCGCCCATGCGGTCGAGCTCCGCCTGGATGTCGTCGCGCTGACCGGTGAAGTCGTCCAGCGCGCCGCTGGCCAGCAGCTCGTCGATGGCGCCCGCGCGCGCCTGCATCTGCGCGGTCTTGTCCTCGGCCCGCTGGATGGCCAGGCCGACGTCGCCCATCTCCTCGGAGATGCCGGAGAACGCCTCGTTGATCCGCGTCTGGGCCTCGGCCGCCGTGTAGGTGGCCTTGATGGTCTCCTTCTTCGTACGGAAGGAGTCGACCTTGGCCTGGAGCCGCTGGCTGGCGAGGGTGAGCTTCTCCTCCTCGCCCTGCAGGTTGCTGTACTGGATGCGCAGGTCGGCGATCTGGGCGTTGAGACCGTTGCGGCGGGTCAGCGCCTCGCGGGCCAGATCCTCGCGCCCGGCCGACAGGGCCTGCCTGCTCTGGTTCTCCAGCTTCGTGGCCTGCCCTTCGAGCTGGTTGATCTGCAACTCCACCCGCTTGCGGCTGGTGGCCACGTCGGCCACGCCCCGGCGGACCTTCTGCAGCAGCTCAAGCTGGCGCTGATAGGAATAGTCCAGCGTCTCCCGCGGATCCTCCATCTTGTCCAGGGCCTTGTTGGCCTTGGACTTGAAGATCATGGAAAGTCTCTTCATCACGCTCATGCGCGTCGGCCGTCCCCTTCTCCAAGGTTGTGCGTGGGTGACCCCAGCCGTCTCAAGCCCCTTGTCAGGCGGCGTAGCCGCCTGGGTTCACCCTACGCATAACGCGCGAGGGCGTCACTAAGTTGCACTCCCGGTAGGCTGGGCGACGTGTTCCGACGTCGCAGCCAGACCTCAGCGGAGGACTCCCCCGTCCCTGTAGAGGATCCTAAGCCCCACGGCACCCCGGGTAAGGGCCGTCCCACCCCGAAGAGGAGCGAGGCGCAGGGCCGCCGCCGCTCCCCGGTGACCGCTCCGGCCAACCGCAAGGAGGCCTACCGCCTGGCGCGCGAGCGCGACAAGGCGCTACGCGGCAAGCAGCGCGAAGCCCTGCTACGCGGCGACGAACGGGCGCTGCCGGCACGCGACCGCGGCCCGGTGCGCAAGTTCGCCCGCGACTGGGTGGACGCGCGGCGGCTGCCGGGGCAGTACTTCCTGCCCGTCGTGTTCGTCATCATGCTGCTGTCGATGGTGCCGTTCCCGATCCCGGTCCGCTCGGCCGTCATGCTGGTCTACACGCTGTCGCTGCCGGTCGTGATGGTGCTCGTGCTGGCGAGCTCGTTCTACGTGGCCACGAAGGTGAAGAAGGAGGCGGCGGCGAAGTTCCCGGGCGAGGACCTCAAGGGCGTGGGCTTCTACGCGGCGATGCGCTCGTCCCAGATGCGCCGCCTGCGCTTCCCCAAGCCGGCCGTCCTGCCCGGAGGCCTCCCGGTCGCCCTCAAGAACACGGCCGGCGCGAAGAAGTGACCCGCACGGCCGCCTGACCCCGGCCGCCTAGCCTCGGCCGCCTGACCTCGGCGGCCTCACCTCCACTCCAGGACGCCCTCGCGTACCACGGGGACCGACCCACCCACCGGGCCGCCCTCGGCGAGGGCGTCCGCTGTGGCCTTGAGCAGCGCGTAGTACGACGACCACTCGTCCTCGAAGTACGGCAGCTCCGAGTCCGCCGAGCCCACGCCGCCGGTGGCGGAGCTCGTCACGAGGTAGCCGCCGAAGTCGGAGTCGTAGGCGAAGGGGATGCCTCCGCCCATCTCGCAGGCGTCGGGCCAGGAGGAGACCAGCCCGCGCGCGCCCATGATCGCGTAATTCGACGAGAACCGGAACGCCGCCAGGCCGCGGGCGCCGTTGTGGCGCAGCAGCGAGGCCCTCAGCGAGTCGGGGATGCGCGTCCCCAGCCGCGCCTCGGCCGTCGCCACCAGCCGGCGGCCGGCCGGGCCGTTCAGCGAGGCGTACGTCCTTGGCGCGTGCGCCTTCAGCCATCTCTCTATCCGCCGCCACTGCCGGTTCACCGCGGCCGTCACGCGCCGGGAGACCGGCCGTACGACAGGAGCCGCGGCCTCCTTCCGGACCGCGCACGTGGGAGAGGGGGACGGCGCCGGCCCCTGTGGCGTGGCCTCCGCGCCCGCGGGCCCGGCGGACGGCGCGGAGTCCGGCACGGCGGCGCAACCGGGCGCTGGACAGGACTGGTCGGAAGGCGCTGAGCTCCCCGCCACCTGACAACCGGCCGCGAGACAGGGCTCGACGTCGTTTCCCGCGTACGCCGCCCGGCCGGACGGCGTCCCCGCCTCCGGGCGGAACACGGCGTTGTCCAGCATCTGCGCGCCGAGGGCCAGCAGGCCGAGCGCGACGAGCGCGGCCGTCCAGCGGCGCGCCTTCCTCCCGCGCGGCCGCTCGATCCGGGGGAGCCCGTCGAGGAGACGGGCGATCGGCGCGCCGGCCTCCGGCCGGTCGTACCTCTCGAGGTCCTCGCTCGTGGGCCATCCGAGCACCGGCTCGGGGCCGCGCCCGGCCGGGTCTCCCGCGTCCCGCGGCGGGGCAGGGCGCGGAGCGGCCGGTGCCGGCACTGCGGCACGGCGCCGGCGGGCGACGACGACCAGCCCGGCGGCGACACCGGCGACCAGCGCGACGGCCAGAGCCAGTCGTACGGGGCGAGAAGTGATCAACCGGCGCACGCCGGGCACCCTACCGCGAACCACGCGGAGGAGTGACGCGATGTCATGACCTAAGGTCGGACCCATGGAATACCGTCATCTTGGCCGCAGTGGCCTCATGGTCAGCGAGATCAGCTACGGCAACTGGATCACCCATGGGTCGCAGGTGGAGGAGGACGCCGCCGTCGAGTGCGTCCGCGCGGCTCTCGACGAGGGTGTCACGACCTTCGACACCGCCGACGTCTACGCCGGGACCAGGGCCGAGGAGGTCCTCGGCCGGGCGCTCAAGGGCGTGCGCCGCGAGTCGCTGGAGATCTTCACCAAGGTCTACTGGCCCACCGGGGAGGGCAAGAACGACCGGGGACTGTCCCGCAAGCACATCACCGAGTCGATCAACGGGTCGCTCCGCCGGCTGCAGACCGACTACGTCGACCTCTACCAGGCGCACCGCTACGACGTCGAGACGCCGCTGGAGGAGACCCTGCGGGCCTTCGACGACCTCGTACGGCAGGGCAAGGTGCTGTACGTCGGCGTCAGCGAGTGGTCGGCCGACCAGATCGCCCGGGCCTTGAAGATCGCCGACGACATGGGGTTCGACCGGCTGGTGTCCAACCAGCCGCAGTACTCGATGCTCTGGCGGGTCATCGAGGCCGAGGTCGTGCCGCTGTGCGAGAAGGAGGGCCTGGGCCAGATCGTCTGGTCGCCGATCGCGCAGGGCGTGCTCACCGGCAAGTACCTGCCCGGCCAGCCGCCGCCGGCCGGGTCCCGCGCCACCGACCCGTCCGGCTCGGGCTTCATCGGCCGATTGATGGACGACGACCTGCTGCGCCGGGTGCAGGACCTCAAGCCGATCGCGGCCGACCTCGGGCTCTCGATGGCCCAGCTCGCCGTGGCGTGGGTGCTGCAGAACCCGAACGTGTCGTCGGCCATCATCGGGGCCACCAAGCCCGAGCAGGTGCGCGACAACGTCAAGGCCTCGGGCGTGAAGCTCGACGCCGAGGTGCTCAAGAAGATCGACGACGTGCTCGGCCCGGTCGTCGAGCGTGACCCGGCCAAGACCGTCAGCCCGTCCGCTCGTCCCTGACGCCGTCTCCGGTCCTGCGGACCGGTGTCGTCGCGGGGGTCGCGACCGCGCCCGTCACGGTCCCGGCCCCCGCCCGGCTCACTCGGCGCGCAGGGACATCCCCGAATATTCGATCCGCTCGTCCTCCATGAGCGTCACCTGCTCGACGCCGGCCTCCAGCAGCTCGCGCCAGCTCTCCCCCAGCCACGACTCCGCGTCCGACTGGCTGGAGAAGATCTCCCGGGGCAGCGGCCGGTCCGTGACCTCGCCCCCGTTCGCGTCCTCGTAACGCCACCGCCAAATCATCCGCACCCGCTCCTTCGGTTCCTCGCCGCCCCCGCACCGGGACTTCACGCCGGGGCCGGTGCGGCACAAAGACCGTGCAGCCGGACCCTATCCTCTCTTCCCGGCGTCCACTCCCCCCGCCGACGACGCGGGGCCGCCCGGCGACACGGACGCGGAAAGGCAGCGGCATGAAGATCCGCCTGGAGGGAACCGGCGGCCCGGAGGGCTGGCCCGTTCCCGGCTGTCCCTGCGCGTCCTGCGGCCGGCTCGCCCCCGGCCACCGGCGTCCGGCCTCCATCGTGCTCGACGGCCGCGTACGGCTCACGGACGCCCGCCCGCCCGCGGGGTACGTGATCCGCAGGACGGCCGACGGGTGCGAGGTCACCGGGCCCGGCGGCGGTCGCCTGCTGTACGCCGTGGGGCCCGCCACCGGCTCCCCCGGGCGGGACGCGGACGCGCCCTTCGACGTGGTGCTCATGGACCTGCCCGACCGGCCGGAGCGGCTGGGCGACCTGCGCCGCCGCGGACGGGTCACGCCCGCGACGCGGATCGTCGCGGTGCACCTCGACCACCGCGTCCCCGCGGAGAGCGAACTGGCCCGCCGCCTCGCCCTGTGGGGCGCGACGGCCGTCCTCGACGGGACGGTCATGGACACGGCGAGCGCGGAGGCGGAGCCGTGGGCACGGCCACGCCGGACGCTGCTGCTGGGCGGGTCTCGGTCGGGCAAGTCCGAGGAGGCCGAACTCCGCCTGGCCGCCGAACCCGAGGTGACCTACGTCGCCACCGGGCCCTCGGGTGGTGACGACCCGGCCTGGCTCGCCCGTGTGCGCGCCCACCGTGAACGGCGCCCGGCGCACTGGCGGACCGTGGAGACGACCGACCTCGTGTCCGTCCTGTCCGGCGGTCCGGGGACGTTGCTCATCGACGGGATCGGCACCTGGCTCGCCGCCGCGTTCGACGAGTGCGCCGCCTGGCCGGACGGCACGCCCACGGCCGGCCACCGCGCCGCCCTCGACCGGGTGGCGGAGCGGTGCGACGCGCTGACGGCCGCCTGGCGCGGCACCCGCGCCCGGGTGGTGGCGGTGAGCGACGAGGTGGGCCTCGGGGTGATCCCGGCCACGCCCGCCGGACGGCTGTTCCGCGACGCGCTCGGCCGCCTCAACCAGGCCCTCGCCCGCGAGTCCGAGGACGTCGCCCTGGTGGTCTCCGGCCGGGTCGTCCCGCTGCCCCTGTGACAACTACGATCTGCCCTCGTGCCCGATGAACCCTCCCCCATGAGCGAGCGAACCGGCAAGCACAGTGTGGTTCGCTCATGCGACTCCGAGCCGCCAGGCGAGGCGGGGGCATGAGCGGCCCCGGCGCGGCCTGGCGGCTCGCGGTCGGGACCCTCACGGTCTTCCCCGTACGGCCGGTGGAGGTCGACCGCCGAGTGGCGGGACGCGCGATGTCGCTGGCGCCGTTCGTCGGCCTGCTGCTCGGCCTGGTCGCCGCCGTGGTGCTCGCGGTCGCCGGTGCGGCGTCGGGCTCGCAGCCGCTCGGCGCCGTCCTCGCGGTGGCGGCCCTGGCCTGGCTGACGCGGGCCCTGCATCTGGACGGCCTCGCGGACCTGGCCGACGGGCTCGGCAGCGGCAAGCCGGCCGACGGCGCGCTCGACGTGATGAAGCGCTCCGACATCGGCCCGTTCGGGGTCGTCACCGTCGTGATCGCCCTGCTCGTGCAGGTGGCCGTGCTGTCGCGGGACGGCACGGCCGCCTGGGTCGCGCTGGTGGCGGCCGCGGCGACCGGCAGGCTGGCCGTCACGTGGGCCTGCCGCGAGGGCGTGCCCGCCGCCCGGCCCACCGGCCTCGGCGCGCTCGTCGCCGGCACCGTGCGACGGGGCGCCGCTGTCGGGGCCACCCTCGCGACGGCCGCCGTGATCGCGGTGCTCGCCCTCATGGCGGCCGCCGGCCCGTCGCTGCTGGGCTACTGCTGGCCGTTCGATCTGTCGAACCCCTTCGGCCACGCCCATCCCGAGCTGATCCCCTATTCCGGGGTGACCTACGGGCACACCGTCTACACGGGCCTGCGGCCCGCCGGGTTGCTGCATAGCCTGTCGGACGATCCGTATCTGATCACGACGGCCGGGCTGCTGCCGGCGATGGCCGCCGGGCTGGGGGCCGCCGCGCTGCTGCGCCGCCGGGCCGTACGGCGGCTGGGCGGCGTCACGGGCGACGTGCTCGGCGCCCTGGTGGAGACGGCCACGACGGTCACGCTGCTGGCCGCCGCCCTGCTGGTGTGACGTTCGTGAGCGCGCACGTCAGCGCGGCGCGGTGACGGGACGCAGCCGGTAGACGACGAGGACGACGGCCGCGAGCGGCACCCAGCCGACGATCCCGCTGATCCCGGCGAGCGCCGGGTTCGGCGGAGCCGCCGCGTCGCCGAGGAGCAGCGCCAGGCCCGCCGTGGCGTTCACCGAGGCGTGCGCGATGACCGCGGGCCACACGCTGCGCGAGCGCAGCCGCATCCAGCCGAGCAGCGCCCCGAAGATGACGCAGAAGCCGATGAACAGCGCCGCCGCCCAGGCGCCGAGCTGCGGGTAGTTGTAGCCCTTCAGCGTGAGGGGTGCGTGCCAGAGACCCCAGATCACGCCGGACAGCACCAGCGCGGGCCACACGCGGCGCGCGCCCGGCGCGGACGAGACGGCCGGGTCGCCGAGCAGGCGCGGCAGCAGCCAGCCCCGCCAGCCCCACTCCTCCCCCAGCGCGGGGATCGCGTTGATGAACGGGGCGATCAGCACGGCCTGCACGGCCTGCACGGCGTACAGGATCCGCGGGTCCAGCGGCACCTTGTCGAGGGTCGCGCCCAGTTGCGCGCGATACAGGCTCAGGCCGGCGACGTCGAGGCTCACGACGCCGGCGGCGGCGCTGGCCAGGAGGGCGACGGCCACGAGAAGCGGCACGCCGAGCAGGGCCGTCACCAGGAGAGCGGCCGTCCTGCCCCGGTCCGGTCCGAGCGTGAGCCCGGTCGCCCGCGCCCATTCCTTCAGCGGCGTGCCGCGCCGCCGGGTGAGCCACACGGCCAGTACGCCCAGGGAGGGGGTGAACATGATCAGAACGCCGAGGAGCTGGAAGGCCGGCGGCCCCAGCGGTACGGCCCGCGTCCAGAGGGGCAGCGCGATCAGCCACGAGGCTCCGAACGCGACGAGAAGGAAGAGCCAGACATCGGCGTTGCGCCGGATCACGGTCGTCACCTTTCGACGGAGGGCTGCTGCCGGGCGATGAGGGCGTTGAGCAGGGCGGCGCCGGTCTCGGCGTCGTCCACGGTGATGGCGAGCCGCCCGCCGGAGGTGTACCGCACGACCAGGCACTCGCCGCCGCGGATCATGATCGTGGCCCGTCCCGGGAGGCCGCGGTAGCCCCATCCGCCCACCTGGGCCGGATACCGCTCCTCCACCCACGCCTGCTCGACGTGGTCCAGTCGCACCCTGCGAGAGGGCCACCGCAGCGGGCCGACCGACACGGTCAGCGCTTCGGGGACGACCCGCACCGAGACCGACGACACCGCCAGACCGACCACGCCCACCAGGGCGAGCGGCACCACGGCGCCCCAGCCTCCGCCGAACAGGCCGGACAGGGCCGCCCCCGCCAGCGCCACAGCGGTGGCGAGCGCCACGAGCGCGAGCCGGGTCGCCCACGGCGCGGTGGCGGTGGAGACCCACACCGGCCGCTTTCCGGGATCGAGGTCGATGAGCGGTCCCCTCTGCGGTGGCCCCGAGGGAACGTCCGGGCCGCGACGGCCGGCGAGCCAGCCCAGTGCCCCGAGCGCGATCGGCGCGGCGACGACCACCGCGACCTGCCAGCTCAGGCCCGCCGCGCGGGTCCAGTGGCCGCGGTCGAGGTTGGCGGCGATCGTGAAGGCCTGCGTGACGACCGTGAACGCGCCCGCCCAGGCCAGCCCGGCGCAGAACCAGGCGCGCGACGCCCGGCGGACCGGCGTGCGGCCCCGCGCCGCGACGCCCGCGCCGATCCCCGCGACGACGGCCCACAGCGCGACCGTGAAGAGCACGAAGGCCGCGAACGCCATGGAGCCGTCGGGCCGCCCGGACGGCCCCCAATGAGTGGCCAGCGGGTCGGGCAGGCGGCCGGCGAACGCCAGCGGCACCGCCACGAGCACGGCGGCGACCAGGACGGCCCAGGCCGCGGCGGCCAGCAGGAATCGGATACGGAAGCCGGTTACGGAGGTGTCCTGCGGGTCGGTCATGCCATTTCCTCGCTGAGGTCCTTGATGAGAGCGACGACGTCGTCGGCGGTGAGGCCATACCGGGCGGCCTCCTCGAGCAGGTCGCGCGCACGCGTCCTGAGCGCCGCGCGGCCGTCCGGCCGCCGCAGCACCGACACGCCGCGCCCGCGGCGGAACTCCAGCAGGCCCTCGTCCCGCAGGTCGCGCAGCGAGCGCAGCACCGTGTTCGCGTTGACGCCCAGCGCGTGGGCCAGGTCGCGGGCCGGCGGCAGCCGATCGCCGGGGGCGATGTCCCCGGCCCCGATCGCGCGCCTTATGGCGGCGGCCACCTGTTCGTGCAGCGGCCGCGGATCGTTGAGATCGAGCGTGAGCAACATAGTGCTATTTACATTAGCACCATACGTCCGAAAGATCGCGATGGTGCTAGTTTCACTGGCACCATCAAGATTACCGATAGGTAGGATGAACCCTCGTTTATGCGTAGCCGAGTAAGCCCAGCTAGCATCGGCTCACGTGACCACAGTGCGCATAAACGCATCTGACGCGGTCTCCATCGAGACCAGTGCTCTCATAATCGGCGTCCACACGACCCCGGAGGGTCCACGCCCGGCTCCCGGAGGCGAAGGCCTCGACCAGGCCCTGGACGGACGACTCGCCGAGATCCTCACCACCATGGGGTTCACCGGCAAGGCCGAAGAGGTCGTCAAGATCCCGACCCTCGGGGCGCTGCCCGCGCCCGTCGCCGTCGCCGTGGGCCTCGGCGACGCGCCGCAGGCCGCCCCCCAGGACGGCCCAGAGGACGGCTACGACCTGGAAACCCTGCGCCGCGCGGCCGGAGCGGCCGTCCGCTCACTCGCCGGCACGGCGTCCGCCGCGCTCGCTCTGCCCGCCCGTACGGCCGCCGAGGCGGAGGCCGTGGCGCTGGGCGGCCTGCTGGGCGCCTACGACTTCACGCGCTACCGCACCGGCGGTGACCGCAAGCCGCCGGTCGGCGAGCTGACCGTCCTGTCCGGCGCGGCCGGGGCCGAGGAGGCCGTCGCGCACGCGGCGACGCTCGCCGACGCCGTCACCCTCGTCCGCGACCTGGTGAACACGCCGCCGTCGGACCTGTGGCCCGCGCGCTTCGCCGAGATCGCCCAGGAGACCGGCGGCGAGGCCGGCCTGTCGGTCGAGGTTCTGGACGAGGTCAGGCTCAAGGAGGACGGCTACGGCGGCATCGTCGGCGTCGGCCAGGGCTCGGTCAACCCGCCGCGCCTGGTCCGCGTCGCCTACAGCCACCCCGAGGCCAGCCGGAAGGTCGCGTTCGTCGGCAAGGGCATCACCTTCGACTCCGGCGGCCTTTCGCTCAAGCCCTCCGCCTCCATGGACTGGATGAAGTCGGACATGGGCGGGGCGGGAGCCGTGTTCGGCGCGCTCCTCGCGATCGCCAGGCTGGGCCTGCGCGTCAACGCGGTCGGCTACCTCTGCCTCGCCGAGAACATGCCCTCGGGCAGCGCCCAGCGCCCCTCCGACGTCCTGCACACCTACAGCGGCAAGACCGTGGAGGTGCTCGACACCGACGCCGAGGGCCGCCTGGTGCTGATCGACGGCATCGCCCGTGCCACCGAGGACGAGCCCGACGTGATCATCGACGTCGCCACCCTGACCGGCGCCCAGATCGTGGCGCTCGGGTGGCGTACGGCCGGCGTGATGGCCAACGACGACGCCCTGCGCGAGGAGATCGTCCGCATCGCCGGCGAGCAGGGTGAGGGCGCCTGGGGCATGCCGCTGCCCGCCGAGCTGCGCAAGGGGCTCGACTCCGCGGTCGCCGACATCGCCAACCTCCAGCCCGAGCGGTGGGGCAGCATGCTCGCCGCGGGCATCTTCCTGCGGGAGTTCGTCCCCGCGGGCGTCCGCTGGGCGCACGTGGACATGGCCGGGCCGGCGTTCAACAAGGGCGAGCCGCACGGCTACACGCCCAAGGGCGGCACCGGCGCGCTGACCCGCACGCTCGTCGCCGTCGCCGAGCACTACGCGGGGAACGGCACGTCCCCGCAGGCTGTTTAAACAGAAAGAGCCTTCGCGGGCTGTTCGAAAACGGAAGACGGCTCCGTCGCGGCATGCCCGCGCGGGCCCGGGCCGGGGCCACGATCTTCCGGGACAAGTGAAAAGATGCTGCCGGGTCCACCCGGCGGTGTGAATACGACCAAGGAGCATTCCAGTGGCTGATGGCAGCGGCCCCTACGACATCGTCGTCCTAGGTGGCGGTAGCGGTGGTTACGCCTGTGCCCTGCGGGCGGCCGAGCTCGGCATGAACGTCGTCCTCATCGAGAAGGACAAGGTCGGGGGCACCTGCCTGCACCGCGGCTGCATCCCCACCAAGGCGCTGCTGCACGCGGCCGAGCTCGCCGACCAGGCCCGCGAGGGTGAGTCGTTCGGCGTCCGCACCCGGCTGGAGGGCATCGACGTCCCCGGCGTCCACGCGTACAAGGACAAGGTGATCGGGGGCCTCTACAAGGGCCTGGCCGGACTCATCAAGAGCAAGAAGATCACCGTGGTCGAGGGCGAGGGCCGCCTGGCGGGTCCCAACCGCGTCGTGGTCGGCGACCAGGTCTACGAGGGCCGCAACGTCGTGCTGGCGACCGGCTCTGTGCCGAAGTCGCTGCCCGGCCTCGACATCGACGGCGAGAAGGTGATCAGCAGCGACCACGCGCTGGTCCTCGACCGGATCCCGTCCTCGGTCGTCATCCTGGGCGGCGGCGTCATCGGCGTCGAGTTCGCCAGCGTGTGGCGCTCGTTCGGCGCCGAGGTCACGATCGTCGAGGCGCTGCCGCACCTGCTGCCGCTGGAGGACGAGTCCAGCTCCAAGCTGCTGGAGCGCGCGTTCCGCCGCCGGGGCATCAAGTACGAGCTGGGCGCCCGGTTCGAGAGCGTCAAGACCACCGACACCGGGGTCGTCGTCTCCCTGGAGAACGGCAAGACCCTCGACGCCGAGATCATGCTCGTCGCCGTCGGCCGCGGCCCGGTCTCGGCCGGCCTCGGCTTCGAGGAGAACGGCGTCGCGACGGAGCGCGGCTACGTGCTCGTCAACGAGTTCTGCCAGACCAGCGTGCCGGGCGTGTACGCCGTGGGCGACCTGATCCCCACGCTGCAGCTCGCCCACGTCGGCTTCGCCGAGGGCATCCTGGTCGCCGAGCACATCGCGGGGCTGAACCCGGTGCCGATCGACTACGACGGCGTGCCGCGCATCACCTACTCCGAGCCCGAGGTCGCGTCGGTGGGCGTCGCCACGTCGGTCGCCCGCGAGCGCGGTCACGACGTCGTCGAGCTGAACTACAACCTCGCCGGCAACGGCAGGAGCAAGATCCTGCAGACCCAGGGCGAGGTCAAGGTCGTCGCCGAGCGCGACGGCCGGGTGCTCGGCGTCCACATGGTCGGCAGCCGGGTGGGCGAGCTGATCGCGGAGGCTCAGCTGATCTTCAACTGGGAGGCCACGGCCACCGACGTCGCCCAGCTCATCCACCCGCACCCGACCCAGTCCGAGGCCCTCGGCGAGGCCATGCTGGCCCTGGCCGGCAAGCCGCTGCACGTCCACAACTGAAGCCCTCCTAGCGAACGCGAGAGAAGACACACCATGCCGGTCTCCGTAACCATGCCCCAGCTCGGCGAGAGCGTTACCGAGGGCACCGTCACCCGCTGGCTGAAGAAGGAAGGCGACCGCGTCGAGGCCGACGAGCCGCTCCTCGAGGTGTCGACCGACAAGGTCGACACCGAGATCCCTTCGCCGTCCGCCGGCTACCTGACCAAGATCATCGTTGCCGAGGACGAGACGGTCGAGGTCGGCGCCGAGCTCGCCCTGATCGACTCCGAGGCGGGCGCCGCTCCGGCCGCCGCCGAGCCCGCGGCGCCGGCTCCCGCCCCGCAGCCCGAGCCCGAGCCGGAGCCCGCTCCGGCCCCGCAGCAGGCGGCGGCGCCCGAGCCCGCACCCGCCGCGCCGATCTCGTCGATCCCGCAGCCCGCGCCCTCCGTGGTGACTCCGCAGCCGGCGCCCCCGGCGCCCGCTCCGGCTCCGCAGGCTCCGGCTCCGCAGCCGCAGGCGCCCGCCCCGGCCGCGCAGCCGAGCGAGCCGACCCCGCTGCCCACGTCCGGCGAGAGCCCGTACGTCACGCCGCTGGTCCGCAAGCTCGCCGCCGAGCACGGCGTCGACCTCGACGCGCTGAACGGCACCGGCGTCGGCGGCCGGATCCGCAAGCAGGACGTGATCGAGGCCGCCCGCGTCCAGCGTGAGCAGGCCGCCGCCGCTGCCGCCGCTCCCGCGGCCCCGCAGGCGGCGCCCGCCCCGGCCCAGGCTCCCGCCGCCCCGGCCGCCGCCGCGCCCGCCGCGTCGGAGGTGCGGGTGGACACCACGCTGCGCGGCCGTACGGAGAAGATGTCGCGCCTGCGGCAGACCATCGCCAAGCGCATGGTGGAGTCGCTGCAGGTCTCGGCCCAGCTCACCACCGTGGTCGAGGTCGACGTCACCCGCATCGCCCGCCTGCGCGACCGGGCCAAGGGCGAGTTCCTGCGGCGCGAGGGCGTGAAGCTGTCGTTCATGCCGTTCTTCGCGCTGGCCGCGGTCGAGGCGCTCAAGCAGCACCCGAAGCTGAACGCCACGATCAACAGCGAGACCAACGAGGTCACCTACTTCGACGTCGAGCACCTCGGCTTCGCGACCGACACCGAGCGCGGCCTGCTCGTCCCGGTGATCAAGAACGCGGGCGACCTCAACATCGCCGGGCTCGCCCGTAAGATCGCCGACCTCGCCGAGCGCACCCGCACCAACAAGGTGAGCCCGGACGAGATCACCGGCGGCACGTTCACGCTGACCAACACCGGCAGCCGGGGCGCGCTGTTCGACACGCCGATCCTCAACCAGCCGCAGGTCGGCATGCTGGGCACCGGCGCGGTCGTCAAGCGCCCGGTCGTCGTGGACACCCCGGAGGGCGAGGTCATCGCGGTCCGCTCGATGGTGTACCTCGCGCTCAGCTACGACCACCGACTGGTCGACGGCGCCGACGCGGCCCGCTTCCTCACGACGGTCAAGCACCGTCTCGAGGAGGGCCGCTTCGAGGCCCAGCTCGGCCTGGCGTAGCCGTACGCCCGGGGCCGGCGCGAGCCGTACAGCCCGGACGCGACTGGGGCCGTCCCGCGTTTCGCGGGGCGGCCCCCTTCGTTTCCGGGTAGTGATCGATGCGTGGAGACGATGACGACAGTGGTGACGGGCTCCTCGGGGCTGCTCGGGACGGCTCTGGTGCGCGCGCTGCGCGCCGACGGGCACGAGGTGCGCCGTCTCGTACGGCGCGCGCCCGCCGGGCCCGACGAGTGCTTCTGGGACCCTGCGGGCGGCGTGCTCGACCCCGGGGCGCTGGAGGGCGCGGACGCCGTCGTCCACCTGGCCGGCGCCGGGATCGGCGACCGCCGGTGGTCCGAGGCGTACAAGCGGGAGCTGGTGGAGAGCCGGGTCAGCGGCACGCGCACCCTCGCCGAGGCGCTGGCCCGCGCCGACGGCGGACCGCGGGTGCTGCTGTCCTCCTCCGCGATCGGCTTCTACGGCGACACCGGCGATCGCGCGGTGGACGAGTCCGCGCCGGCGGGCACGGGCTTCCTGGCCGATCTGGTGCGCCGCTGGGAGGCCGCCGCCGCACCTGCGGGGGAGGCGGGCGTGCGGGTGACGCCGCTGCGTACGGGTGTCGTGCTCAGCGGCCGCGGCGGCGCGCTCGCCCGGATGCTGCCGATCTTCAAGATGGGCGCGGGCGCCGTGCTCGGCAGCGGCAGGCAGTACGTCTCGTGGATCTCACTCCCCGACTGGGTGGACGCGGTCCGCTTCCTGCTCGCGCACGAGCTGGCCGGGCCGGTGAACCTCACGGCTCCGGAGCCGGTGACCAACGCCGAGTACACCGCCGCTCTCGCGAAGGCGCTGCGGCGCCCGACGATGCCGCTGCCTGCCCCGCGTCTCGCGCTGCGCCTGGCGCTCGGGGAGTTCGCGGAGGAGGCCCTGCTCGCCGGACAGCGGGTGCTCCCCCGGCGGCTGCTCGACGCGGGTCACCGGTTCGCCCATCCCACCGTCGGCGAGGCGCTGGCCGCCGTACTCTAAAGAGTCATTCGATCCGGGAACGGGAGTGGTGGGCATGAGCCGCATCGGGCAGTCGCACATCGTCGCCATCGGAGGCGGGTCGTTCCGGCAGACGGAGCGATACGGGTTCATCGAGCCGACCGCTCTGCTGCGTTACGTCCTCGACCTGACCGGTCAGGACCGGCCCAAGCTCGGCCTGCTCGCCACGGCCACGGGGGACGACGCCGACTGGCTGCTCAAGATGTACGGCGCGTTCGCCCGCTGGGACGTCGAGGTGAGCCACCTGACGGTCTTCCCGATGCCGAACGTCGAGGACCCCCGCGAGTGGATCCTGGAGCAGGACGCGATCTACGTGAGCGGCGGCAGCGTCGCCAACCTCGCCGCGCTGTGGCGGCTGCACGGCCTGGACGAGGCGTTCGCCGAGGCGTGGCGGGCGGGGATCGTGCTGTCCGGGCAGAGCGCCGGCGCGCTGTGCTGGCACGTCGGCGGCAACACCGACTCGTTCGGGCCGAGACTGCGGCCCTGGGCCGAGGGCCTGGGCCTGCTCCCCTACTCCTGCGGCGTCCACTACAACTCCGACCCTCAGCGGCGGGCGCTGCTGCACGAGTCGGTCGCGTCGGGCGAGCTGCCCGAGGGATACGCCGCCGACGAGGGCGTGGCGCTGCACTACGTGGGCACGGAGTTCATCCAGGCCGTGACCACCGACCCCGAGGGGTACGCCTACCGGATCGAGCGGGACGGGCCCGCCGTCAAGGAGCTGCGTATCGAGCCCCGGCTGCTGACCTCTACTCTGTCAGCTGCTCGTCCCTGAAGGGTCGAGCTTGCAGCTCCTCACCGTACATGGGGTGCACGGGTCAGGCCGCGTACGGCTGGCTGACGGCAGCCCGACGACCGATGTTGATCGCCGCGTTGTGGTCGGCCGGGCCAGCGAACCCGCACCTGACACACGAGAAGTCGTCCCGGGTGGGACGGTTGCGTTTGTCGCAGTGCCCGCATCGGTGACAGGTCCGCGAGGTGTTGCGCGGGTCCACCAGCCGGAGGGGGACTCCGGCGAGGGCGGCCTTGTAGGTGATGAACGTGCGGAGCTGACGGAAGCTCCACGAGTGGAGGTCGGCACGCTGAGCCTTGGTAACCGTGACCCGGTCGCGAATGCCTTCGAGGTCTTCGAGGGCGATCCCGGAACGGGTGTCTTGGGCTTTGCCGACCAGATGCTTGCTGATGCGGTGGTTGACGTCCCGGGCGAACCGGGTTTCCTTGCGGCGGCGCTTCCTCAGCAGCCGCTTGGCGCTCTTGGTCCTCTTCGTCTGAAGACGGGCACGAAGGCGGGCGTTGCGCCGCCGTACGGCTCGCACACCCTTGCCGCAATGGACTTCCCCGCTCGAGTCGGTGGCCAGGTTGACGATGCCGAGGTCCACACCCAGCCACTCGCTGGGTGCGCCCTCTCGTGGAGGTTCCGGGACCTCGATCACTACGGCAAGGTAGAACGCTCCATCGCGGTAGATGAGATCAGCCTGCCCCCGCATAGTCGCTCCCGCGGTCGCCGACCAGCGGCCTTGGTAGACCACAGGGATGATGATGCGCCCGCCCGTTGTAAGCAGGCTGACCTGGTCGCGGCCCTTCCACGACAGGATCCGTTGGTCATAAGCGACCGCGCCCAACTCCCTGACCATGGGCTTGATGGTCTTGTTCCGCTTGTAGGCCTCACACGCCTTTGCGATGGCACGGATGGCCATCTGTGCCGACAGGCCGAACTGGTGCCTCAGGTCGGTGTAAATGAGCTTTTGAACCGTCATCTTGTTGGCCGTGCGAAGGGCGAACGCGACCTCGGCAGCCCGGTTGGCAGCGGCGTTGCATGCCCGCATCGTCGCCAGCAGGCTCTCAGCCTGCTGCGCGCTGGGGGCAAGCTTCAGCATTTCCGTCACCAACACATCACTCAACGTAACAGTCTTTGATCGCGAAAGGATCACATGTGCAGGACCGCTCCGTGCCTCCTCCCAACTTCGAAGGACTGGCTTTCCACGCTGTAGGTTCCTCCGTGAACGAGAAGGGCGTGAAGGGGGCTGGGAACGTGAAGGGCGTGGCCATCGTCCGCCTGGGCGTCGACGTGCCGTACGAGCAGGCGTGGACCCTGCAGCGGCGGCTGCACGCGCGGCGGGCGGCCGACGAGATCTCCGACCTGTGCCTCATGCTGGAGCACGCCCCCGTCTACACGGCGGGCAAGCGGACGCTGCCGCACGAGCGGCCGGTCGACGGCACGCCGGTCATCGACGTCGACCGGGGCGGGAAGATCACCTGGCATGGCCCGGGGCAGCTCGTCTGCTACCCCATCATCCGCATCGGCGACGTGGTCTCCTACATCCGGTTGCTGGAAGAGGTGCTGATCCAGGTCTGCGCCGACTTCGGGCTGACGGCCCGGCGGGTCGAGGGCCGCGGCGGGGTCTGGGTGCCCGGCGACCCCGCGCACGGGCTGCCCGACCGCAGGCTCGGCACGATCGGCATCCGGGTCTCCGGCGGGGTCACCATGCACGGCTTCGCGCTCAACTGCGTCAACGACCTGAGCTGGTACACCCGCATCGCCGGTGACGACTCCGGGGTCACGTCGCTGGCGGCCGAGACCGGCCGGCGGATCATGGTCGACGAGGTCATCCCGTTCGCCGGCAAGCGCCTCGCCGAGGCTCTCGGCGAGGAGCCGTACGACCTGTACGAGGAGGATCTCGCCTGACGGCTACGCGCCGCGGCCCTTCCGGCGGATCTTGATCTGGCGCATGTCGGTCACCGCGACGTGCAGGATCTCGTACGGGTGCCCGTGCGCGTCCAGCGCGGCCATCGCTCCCAGCGCGGCCTCGTCCTCGCCGTCGTCCGGCCCCGCGGGCACCTGGCAGCGGAAGGTGAAGGCGGACACGCTCGCGTCGTGGGTGAACGTGCCGCCTTCGGTGTAGGCCGCGCCGCCCACCGCCGTCACGGCGGCCCGGCCGGCGTCGTCGAGGCCCTTGAACTTTCCTCTGATCGTCACTCTGAACACGGTCGTCCCTCTCGTACGGCATAGGCGCGGACCCGCTCGCCCAGGAGGCTCTCGGCGACGTCGAGCAACTCCAGCACGGCGGCCGCGATGGCGTCCGGGCTCTCCCCCGCCGTCGTACGCCGCCCGATCTCGGCGTACACCAGCGAGTGGAGGCAGCCGATGTGCCAGGCGACCACGCGCGGCAGCGGATCGCCGGCGTCCGCGCCGGTCTCCTCGGCCAGCGCGACCGCCAGGGCGTCGGTCATCCGGCGGCCGAGGTCCTCCAGCCGGGCGGTCAGCGTGGGGGCGGCCCGCATCATCTCCAGCACACGTCCGAATCCCGCGCTCAGCCCGACCGTGCGTTCGCGCCCGTGTATCTCCCGGCGCAGGCGCTCCAGCACCGCGACGGCCGCCGACTGGCCCGGCGGCCGCTCCCGCACGATGTCGGCCAGCCTCCGGGGCGAGGCCTCCTCGGGCGGGAGCACGAGGTCCTCCTTGGCCTGGAAGTAGTTGTAGACGGTGTTCACCGACACCTCGGCGGCCTGCGCGACCTCGGCCATCGTGACGTTGTCGAATCCGCGCTCCACGAACAGCCCGACCGCCACCTCGGCGATGCGCTGCCGGGTCTGCCGCTTCTTGCGCTCCCGCAGTCCCTCGGCCATTTCTGCACTCTACTGCAAAGTTCCAATCGATTTCACTTTTGTGGACCTCGCCCGGCGGGACGGCCTCGGACATACTCGCGGCATGAACCTCTCCTCACCCCCCGGCGAGGTCCGTGCCGATCTGCTCCCCAGTGACACCAGGAGGCGGTTCCTCCGGCTCCGGGGCCGGCGGCTGGACAGACCCGGCCGACCGGCCGCCAGGCTGGTCTCCTTCGCCCTGTCCGCCGTCGTCCACGCGGTGACCGCGGCCATCCTGGCCGGCGGCGTCCTCATCGTCGTCAACTGGCACGGCAACGTGCTCGGCTGGCTGTTCGGCGGCGTGCTCGCCGCCATCGCGATCTTGACCAGGCCCAGGACGGCCCGGCTCCCGGGCGGCGCCGAGGAGGTCACCAGGGCGGAGGCGCCGACCCTGTTCGAGGCCGCCGACCGGATCGCCGGGGCCGTCGGCGCCGCGCCCCCGGCCGCGATCCACCTGCACGACCGGCTCTTCCGGTGCGCCCACCTGCGCGTCGGGGTGCGGCGGCGGCCCGTGCTGCTCGTCGGCCTTCCGCTGCTGCTCACGCTGACGCCGCGCGAGCGGGCGGGCATGCTCGGAGCGGAGCTCGCGCGCGACGTCAGCGGCGACCCCGGCCGCGGCCTGCTCGTGCCGTCCGCGCTCGCCACCACAGGAGAGTGGCGGCACGCCCTGACGGGCATGCGGGTGGACCGCTATCACGACTTCGGCGACCCCGTGCTGGACGGGCACAGCACCGTTCCCGGGGGCAGGATGGCGTCGCAGGCGATCGGCAAGGTCACCGGCTGGGTGCTGGTGTGGCCGTTGTTCCTCGCCGAGTTCGCGCTGCGGCGGCTCGTCTCCGCCCAGTCGCAGCACGCCGTCTACTACGCCGACCAGGTCGCGGCCCGCGCCGTCTCGTCGAGGGCCGTCGTCGAGTACGTCGACGCGCTCACCATGGCGGAAGGCCGCCTCACCCCCGTGATGGCCGCGGCCAGGCGCGGGGAGACGGCCGAGGAGATCCGCCGGGCCGTGCTCTCCAGGGATACCGACCCCGGCCTGGTGGCCGCGCGCCGGGAGGACTCCCTCGCCGGACAGACCGCCTGGCAGGCGGAGCCGCCGACGGCGCTGCGGGCCGTCCTCCTCGAATCGGCCGGCGTCGACGAGGGCTCGGTGGGCCTCGGCTCCGGCGAGTCCGACCGGATCGACGCCGAGCTGTCGCGCCACCTCGCGCGGACGGTCCGGGAGCTGTCCCGGATCACCTGAAGGCAGGTAATAAGCTGGGCTCGTGAACGAGCGTTCCGACAGGCACGCAGGCCCGCGTACGGCGCAGGGCCGCGTGCTCCCGCTCGGACCCCGGGCCCGCGGACCGCTGCCGCGGAGTGCTGCGAAGGAAGTCGCATGACCGTCGCTCCTGAAGGCCGAAAGCTCCTCCGCCTGGAGGTGCGCAACAGCCAGACCCCCATCGAGAAGAAGCCGCCGTGGATCAAGACGCGGCTGCGCAACGGCCCCAACTTCAACGAGATCAAGTCGTTGGTGAAGGGCGCGGGGCTGCACACGGTGTGCCAGGAAGCGGGCTGTCCCAACATCTCCGAATGCTGGGAGGACCGCGAGGCCACCTTCCTCATCGGCGGCGACCAGTGCACCCGGCGCTGCGACTTCTGCCAGATCGACACCGGCAAGCCGGCCGAGTACGACAGGGACGAGCCGCGCCGCGTCGCCGAGTCGGTGCACCAGATGGGCCTGCGCTACGCCACGGTGACCGGCGTCGCCCGTGACGACCTGCCCGACGGCGGCTCCTGGCTGTACGCGGAGACCGCCCGGCAGATCCACGAGATGGTGCCCGGCTGCGGCGTCGAACTGCTGGTGCCGGACTTCAACGGCGACCGCGGCCAGCTCGAGGAGGTCTTCTCCAGCAGGCCCGAGGTCTTCGCGCACAACATCGAGACCGTGCCCCGGATCTTCAAGCGGATCCGGCCCGCGTTCCGCTACGAGCGCTCGCTGGCGGTCATCGGCATGGCCCGCGAGGCGGGGCTGGTCACCAAGTCGAACCTCATCCTCGGCATGGGCGAGGAGCGCGAGGAGATCACCCAGGCGCTGCGCGACCTCCACGAGGCCGGGTGCGACCTGGTGACCATCACGCAGTACCTGCGCCCCACCCCGCGCCACCACCCGGTGGACCGCTGGGTCAAGCCCGAGGAGTTCGTGGAGCTCCAGCGGGAGGCCGAGGAGATCGGCTTCGCCGGCGTCATGTCCGGACCGCTCGTGCGCTCGTCCTACCGGGCCGGCCGCCTGTACCAGCAGGCGATCGCCGCCCGTGTGGGCGAGTCTCGTTTTCATTAAGTCAGCTCGGCGTTTGTATCCTTCAGACCATGGCGAAAGACGCAGCGGCTCCGGGTCGCCTCAAGCAACTCCGGATGGTCGCACAGATCATTCAGCAGGCGAACCCCAAGGGAATGCCGATCGTCTACGCGTCGGCTCTGGGCACGCTCGTCCTGTTCGTCGTCATCGGCGTGATCTTCAGCTGGACGTGGATCGTGTTCGGCGTCTTCGCCGCCGTACTGGTGGGGATGGTCATCTTCAGCCGGTTGGCGCAGAAGGCGCAGTATTCGATGCTCTACGGCCAGCCGGGGGCGACGTACGCGATCCTGCAGAGCCTGCGCGGCACCTGGTACGTCGAGGAGAAGCCGGTCGCGGTCAACCGCGACCAGGACCTCGTCTTCCGGGTCGTCGGATTTCCGGGGGTCATCCTGGTCTCCGAGGGCCCGCCGAACCGGGTGCAGCGCATGCTCGTCGCGGAGAAGAAGCGCGTGCAGCGCGTCGCGGTCGACGTACCCGTGTACGACATCCAGTGCGGTGACGCGGAGGGCCAGGTCCCGTTGGCCAAGCTCCAGCGGCACATGATGAAGCTGCCCCGCAACCTGAAGAAGGGCGCGGTGTCCGAGGTCAACAACCGGATGCGCGCCCTCACCCCGGCCATCCCGATGCCGAAGGGCCCCATCCCCAAGGGCGCCCGGATGCCGCGCGGCCCCAAGATGCGCTGATCGCGTTGGGTGTCGGAAGGCGGCCGGTCTCCCGGTCGCAGACCTCACGGGCCAACCGGGGCTGGTGGGACGGCGCGGCCGACGACTACCAGGCCGAGCACGGCGGCTTCCTGCGCGACGACGGCTTCGTGTGGTGCCCCGAGGGCCTGGACGAGGCCGACGCCCGGCTGCTCGGCGACGTGGCGGGGCGCCGGATATTGGAGATCGGGTGCGGCGCGGGCCAGTGCGGCCGGTGGCTGCTGGGACAAGGGGCGACGGTTGTCGGCGTCGACCTGTCCTACCGGCAGTTGCAGCACTCCCGGCGAATCGACATGTCCGCCGGGATGCGACTGCCCGTCGTCCAGGCCGACGCCGAGACGCTGCCGTTCGCGGACGAGTCGTTCGACCTGGCGTGCTCGGCCTATGGGGCGCTGCCGTTCGTCGCGGACGCCGGGGCGGTGCTGGCCGAGCTGCGCCGGGTGCTGCGGCCGGGCGGCCGGTTCGTGTTCTCCGTCAGCCACCCCGTGCGGTGGGCCTTCCCCGACGATCCGGGCCCGCGCGGCCTGACCGCCGACCGGCCCTACTTCGACCGGTCGCCGTACGTCGAGTTCGGCGAGGACGGCGAGCCGTCGTACGTGGAGCACCACCGGACGATGGGCGACTGGGTGGGCCTGATCGCCGCCTCCGGCCTCGTCCTGACCGGCCTGACCGAGCCGGAGTGGCCGCCGGGCCACGACCGCACGTGGGGCGGCTGGAGCCCGCTGCGCGGCCGCCTGCTCCCCGGTACGGCGATCTTCCAGTGCGTCAGGAACTGAACCCGGCTAGAGGTTGACGACGACCGTGCCGCCCGCGCGGTCGTGCAGGCCGCGCCGGTCGCGGTCCCAGATGAGCGCGGGCACGGCGAGGCACAGCAGCAGCGTGCGCACCAGCACGCCGAGGAAGGGCGGCCGCCCGCCGTCGAGCCCGGCCACGCGGATGCCGAACAGGCGCATCCCCAGCGTCATGCCGATCGTGCCGACCAGCAGGACGTACTCCGCGGCGAAGACCCCGAGGCCGACGGCCCCGACGTCGTTGCCCTGGAGGCGCAGCAGGCCGCCGGCGACGGCCCAGGTGCACAGCAGCCAGTCGACGGCGACGGCGCCGATCCTGCGCCCCCACCCCGCGACCGCCCCGGGGCCCTGCTCGGGCAGGCCGAGGCGCTGCCCCGGATAGCCCAGGTCCACCCCGGCTGCCCGCGGGCCCCCGAGCCAGGTCTGCGTCCAACGCGGCTGCCGGTCACTCATGGTTTCCCAGCGTATCGGGGAGGGTCACCGGTCTGGCGTCCGGCCGCGAAGCCGTACATCATGGGCAGGCTTATCGCATTAAATCCCGGTATCGTGAATCGTTTCCGACCTGAGCGCTTTGGAGGGAACCGTGCGGCCGGCGGACCCCGATGACATCGACGCGCGCTTCGAGGCGCTGGTCGCGCAGTTCGACGAGGACGAGATCCGGCGGATGACCTCGGCGGCCGGGTCGGCCGAGTCGCCGCCGGGACGGCGGCGCCGTCCGGCCGTGCTGGTGGTGATCGCCGGCCTGGTCGTGCTCGTGGGGCTCGTCGTCGTCCTGCGGCCCGACGTCCTGGAGAGGCTCGGCATCGTCCGCCCGGCCACGGGCGGCGAGGACCTGATGATCTCCGGCCCCGTGGTCGCCCGGCCCGGGCCCGTGCTGACGCCGATCCCCGACGGCGAGGAGGGCCTGTTCGACCACGGCCCCGTCCCGGCGCCGTCCACCGGTCCGTTCGCCGGCACTCCCGCCGTTGATTACGCCGACGGGGAGCAGGGGCTGGCCATGCCCGCGGCACGCGCGCTCGGCGGGCTCACGGAGAAGGAGGTCGGCCAGGCCCTGCAGCGCGTACGGCGACTGCTGTCGGCCGCGCACCTCGACCCGGCCACCGTGCGGGGCGGCCGCCCGGAGGAGTTCGTCCGCCTGCTGCACCCCCGGCAGCGCGAGACGTTCCTGCGCCGCCTGGACGACAGCGGCCCCTCAGGCACCCGGTCGTGGCTGTTCAGCCTCGCCCCGGACGCGGCCGAGCCGGTCGGCGACGTCGTGAAGGTCTCCGGCGAGACGACGATCTCCGAAAGGGCCGGCGGAGGCGTCACGATCGAGACGGACTATCTGTTCGTCCACCCGGTCAGCCGCCCCGGCACGCCCCTGATCGTGACGAGGGTCGTCGAGCACCACAGGAGCGAGTTCTCCGCCTACCATGAGGACGGGAAGCTCATCGTCTGGCTGAACACGGACAGATCAACCCTCTTCGGTGCGAATTGCGCCCCGGATAACGGATTCGTTCACCCGCGATTCCCTGGCGACCCGCAGGGAGCGCGGCCCTCCGGCGAGCCCGTCGACCCCTACGACCGCGTCTCAGGCATTTCCGGCGGGCCCCGCTGCCCGGCCGCGTTGGGCACCTGACCTGCGAGAAGGCCGTACGATGGAGCTGGGGAACGGCGGGCCGACGTTATCGCCGCGACCGCCCGGGTAGCGCTTTCCCTTAACACGCGCGAAACAATCGAGACATGGGGCGGAAACGGCATCGGCCTATTTTCGGGTTGCTAGCCCATGCCCCTGGGAGGTTCGAGAGTGTTCAACTCCGCCGATGACGTCCTCAAGTTCATCCGGGACGAGGGTGTGCAGTTCGTTGACGTCAGGTTCACGGACCTGCCGGGGACGACGCACCACTTCACCTTCCCGTCTGAGAACTTCGGCCCGAACGTCTTCACCGACGGCCTCATGTTCGACGGCTCGTCGATCCGCGGGTTCCAGGCCATCCACGAGTCGGACATGCTCCTGCTGCCCGACCCGTCCACGGCCGTGCTCGACCCGTTCCGTCAGCACAAGACGCTGAACATCAACTTCTTCGTGCACGACCCGCTGACCGGCGAGGCCTACAGCCGCGACCCGCGCAACGTCGCGCGCAAGGCCGAGGAGTACCTCAAGGGCACCGGCATCGCGGACACCGTGTTCTTCGGCCCCGAGGCCGAGTTCTACATCTTCGACGACGTCCGCTTCGAGACGAGGCAGAACGCCGGCTACTACTACATCGACTCCATCGAGGGCGCCTGGAACACCGGCAAGGCCTCCGAGGGCGGCAACCTGGGTTACAAGCCCCGCTACAAGGGCGGCTACTTCCCGGTCCCGCCGATGGACCACTTCACCGACCTGCGCTCGGAGATGGTGCGCAACCTCATCGAGGCCGGCATCGAGACCGAGATGCAGCACCACGAGGTGGGCACCGCCGGCCAGGCGGAGATCGACTTCAGGTTCGGCACGCTCCTCGAGACGGCCGACAAGCTGATGCTGTACAAGTACATCATCAAGAGCACGGCCATCCAGGCGGGCCGTACGGTCACGTTCATGCCCAAGCCGATCTTCGGTGACAACGGCTCCGGCATGCACTGCCACCAGTCCCTCTGGAAGGACGGCGAGCCGCTGTTCTACGACGAGGTCGGCTACGCCGGTCTGTCGGACATGGCGCGCTACTACATCGGCGGCCTGCTCAAGCACGCCCCGTCGCTGCTGGCCTTCACCAACCCGACGGTGAACTCCTACCACCGCCTGGTGCCCGGCTACGAGGCCCCGGTCAACCTGGTCTACTCGCAGCGCAACCGCTCGGCCTGCGTCCGCATCCCGATCACGGGCTCGAACCCGAAGGCCAAGCGCATCGAGTTCCGCGTGCCGGACCCGTCCTGCAACCCGTACTTCGCCTTCGCCGCCATGCTCATGGCCGGCATCGACGGCATCCGCAACAAGATCGAGCCGCCGGAGCCGGTCGACAAGGACCTGTACGAACTGCCGCCGGAGGAGGCCCGCAACATCCCGCAGGTGCCGGGCTCGCTGGAGAAGGTGCTCGACGCGCTCGAGGCCGACCACGACTACCTGCTGGAGGGCGGCGTGTTCACGCCGGACCTCATCGAGACCTGGATCTCCTACAAGCGCGAGAACGAGGTCGACCCGATCCGTCTCCGCCCGCACCCGCACGAGTTCGAGCTGTACTACGACGTGTGACCGGCGACCGCGCGGTGACGTGCATGTTCATCGCGCGGTGTCCGGCTGGTTCATGGGAAGCCCGTGGGAAGGTCCTGCACCTTGCCGCGGGCTTTCCGCATCGCGCGCTCAAGCGTGCGGGGATCGGCCTGCGCGCCGTTGTCGCCGGTCGGAAGAGCCGGGAGTGCACCTCCGTCACCGGCCGTTCTCATCTCCCGGTCGCGAGCATAGCGGCGTACCCGCTCCCGGTTCGCCAGGTATTGCGCAGTGACAGTTCACCGAAGCGCCATCCCCGACCGGTGCTCACCACGACAGCGTGGAGTACCCCGCCGGCTAGGAAGTGCGTGTGCAGCGTATTGGGATCTCGTTCCTGGTCGGCCCACAGGTGCATGGCGATCAGGTTGGCTCGGAGCCGGGCGCTGTCTCCGTCGAGGTCGATGACGTGGTCGGAGCTGACGTGATGGGTTGCCCGGAAGCGGGCGAAGCTCTCGCTCTGCCCGGCGGCGATGGCCTCGGGCCCGACAAGTGACGCACCGTTGGGCCGCGTCAGGCGGCCGCTGACGGTGAACACCGCCTCCATGGACGCGCGAGGAAACGTGAGGGCCGCGACGTGATGTACCGCTCAAGGTGGCCCTGACGGCACCGCATGCGCGGCCGTCACGGCGCACACCGTGACGGCGGGCGTAGCGATGCGCTGCGTCATCCGGCGATGACGGCCGTGGTCGTACGGCCGCCGTCCACGTCCAGCACGATGCCGTGGACGAACGCGGCCTCCTCGCTGGCGAGGTAGACCGCGGCATGCGCGATGGCCTGCGGCTTGCCCATGCCCCCCGCCGGAGTGCCGTTCATCATGACCTCACCCGCGCGCGCCGCCCCCGACGCGGGCTCCAGAATCACGCCCGGAGAGATCGCGTTCACGCGTACGCCGCGAGGGCCGAATTCGGCGGCCCAGGATCGCGTGAGGGTCTCCACCGCGCCCTTGGTGGAGCTGTAGAGCGCGCCCTGGGGAACGCCCAAGCGTGCGATCCACGAGCCCAGGTTGATGATCGCCCCGCCCCCGGCCTCGACCATAGCGGGAGCGATCGCGGCGGTCAGGAAGAACGGCGCCTTCACGTTGACGGCGTAGACCTGGTCGAAGGTCTTCTCGTCGGTGTCCACCGTGCTGTCGCCGGGGTAGATCCCGGCGTTGTTGACCAGGATCTCGATGCCCCCGCCGAGAACGGACGTCGCCTCACGCGCCAGGGCGTACGAGGCCTCGGCGCTTCCGTCCAGATCCGCCTTCACGAAGTCGGCCCGGCCACCGCGTGCCCGGATGCCGTCGACGACTCTCCCGCCCCGCTCGGCGCTGCGGCCGGACACGATCACGTGCGCGCCCTCCGCCGAGAACGCCTCCGCGATCGCCCGCCCGATGTTGCTCGTCGATCCGGTCACCAGCGCCCGCTTGCCTTGCAGCCGTCCGCTCATCACGCGCTCCTTTCATGCTCGTCTGCCTGTGCCCGCACCGGAACCTGCTCCGGTCACCCGCGCGGCACTGCCACTGTGCGAGGTAAGAATTGGACCCGCAAGTCCAATCCCGCGGCGGCCGTAGGCACCCGGCTGATCGCAGACGGACGACCGGCGTGGAGGTGCCAGAGGGGTGGATCTTTCCGCTGGGAAGGCCGGCGTCCGGTCGCGGTCACCGAGGCCCTGTGGGACGGCTGCCGCGGGGGCACGCGGATATAGTCCCTTCGTGACCACTACTGACGACATCCGGCGCTGGGCCACGGCACTGCCCGAGGTCGAAGAGGTCAGTCACTTCCGGTTCAAGGTTCCCGTCTTCAAGGTGCGGGGCCGGACCTTCCTCGGCATGGGCAGGGACGAGACGACGGCAGTGTTCTGCGTCGCCGAGCAGCAGGCCGCCGATGCAGCGCAGGCCGACCCGTCCGCCTACGAGTCCGTACGCCGCCCCGATGCGCGGAAGAGCTTCCTCGGGCTGCAGGTCGAGCTCGGCAGAGTCCCGGCGGAACGCGTCAGGAATCTCGTGGAAGAGGCATGGCGTCAGCAGGCGCCGAAGCGGCTGGCAGCCGAGTATGACCGGCACAAGCCGGTGTGAGATCGCGAGAAGACGGGCGAGACGGCGAGATTGTTCCGCGTTCGCCACTGCGGGTCCCCGCTCGCTGCCGCTGCGGAGACGCACGAGCCGCAGCATGTCTAGAAGTCGGCTTGTCGCGCGGAGAGGTCGCCGGTGGAGTGCGGTACTTCCGGCGAGGGTGGGACGAAGATCGCGGGGATGAGTACGCGCACTGGGGCACCTGCACGTTCTATTTGGCGCTCGACCCCGAGGGGTACGCCCACGTGCAGGTCGAGGCCTACGCCGGCGGCACCGTGATCGCCTACGACGCGGATCACG
This sequence comes from Microbispora catharanthi, assembly GCF_006334915.2. Lineage (GTDB taxonomy): Bacteria > Actinomycetota > Actinomycetes > Streptosporangiales > Streptosporangiaceae > Microbispora > Microbispora catharanthi. Next base: position 131,198 of record NZ_VDMA02000017.1, on the reverse strand, counting down.
ACGAGGACGAGTACGGGGGCTTGACCTACGACCAGCTGGATCTCGACGAGTTCGCTCCGTACGAGATCGGCGAGCGGGAGTTCCACGAGGCACTGAGCCGGTTGCGACCGATGAACAGGCGGGTTCATGAGGCGCCAGACTGATCACAGACGGACGACCCGTGCGGAGGTGGTGAGTGACGGATCTTTCCGATCTGGAGGGCCGCCGCCTGGTCGCGGTCACCGCGGCCCTGTTCGCCCACGAGTCCGACGCCCCCGAACTCCTGCACGTGTGGCTCCATCTGGAGACGACAACCGTCGTGGTCCGCGACACCGCCGACTGGGCTCTGCGCATCACGCTGGACGAACCAGGAGAGAGCTACGTGATGGATGAGCTCGGCAGCCGTGTGGATATCGTGCCCGCCCCCGCCGAGGTGCCCTTCGTACGACATGTCGGCGAGCGGCTTGTCCGCGTGACCAAGGGATTCGACGCCGAGGACCCCGCCCATTGGGTGGAGGCGGAGTTCGTCTTCGAGACGGGACGCGTGATCGCGGAGGCCTTCGGAGGCGACCTCCGCCTGCGCCGCGGGCTGTGGTGACGACGAGATCCGGCTGGCACGAGCCGACCTGAGAGCGAGCGTCCCTGCCGGCGTGGTCGCCGGGCAGAGAGCCCGTGGCAGCCGTGACAGCTACAGGCCCAAGGGGTGCGCGGACAACCAGTCCCGATGCCGCTCCTTGAGCGCATCGCGTTCCGCGCGGGTGGGCGCGATCACGTCGGCGCCCCCGTCGTAGGGGTGATAGAGCCAGCGCAGGTCCGGGGGGCCGAGGATCACGCCGGCGATCTCGTCGTCCGCCACGGCCCGGAGCAGTTCGTCGACGACCCCGGGCCGCCAGGGTCGCGTCTCGGCGTAGAGCTGGGTGTGGCTGCGGTAGCGGGGATCATCGTCGGGATCCTCGAGGAGGGTCCGCCAGTGCCAGGCCGCCGGTGCGACCTCTGATCGCCGCGGCCACCGCTGAGGCGTTGTCGCGGGCGTGTCCGTCCACTCGGCCGTGACGACCAGAAGGCGTGGTCCGGGATCGAGTTCGGAGAGCACGGTGTGGTGACGGCCGAGCACGATGGCGTACTCCGCCTCGTCGTCCGGATAGCGCTTGGACTCCGGCAGGCTGTGAAATCTGACCCAGCGGTCCGGATAGTGGTCGCGAAGCCAGTGGGCGAACGGCGGGCACTCGGGCCACCGCCGGTCCCAGAGGTCGGTCATCGTCGCAGGGTCGAGCGCACTGCCGGGGGTCACCCTGATGTTCTATCCGGCGCAAGGGCGGGGGTCCTGCGCAGCAAGAGGGCGAGAGCGCCGGTGGCGGCAAGCAGGAGCACGGCGAGGGCGACCACGCCCGGCCATCCGGCGTCCGTCCAGGCGCGGCCCGCGAGGCTGCCGAAGACGGAGGACCCGAGGTAGTAGGTGAACAGGTAGAGCGAAGCGGCCTGGCCTGTGGACACTCCCCCCGCGTACGCCCGGGCCGGAACCCACCCGCTGGCCACGCCGTGGACGGCGAAGAACCCCGCGGTGAGGAGCGCGAGTCCGATGACCACGACCGGCAGCGAGGACGTCAGCGTGATCAGCGCGCCGACGACGGCCAGCAGACAGCCCAGCGGCGTCACGGTCCGGCGCCCGTACCCGTCCGCCAGCCGGCCGAACACCGCGGAGCTGACGGAGCCGATGGGATAGACGAGGAACATCAGGCCGGCGGCTCCGACACCGAGGTGGAACGGCGCGCCCGCGAGCCGGAAGCCCAGGGTGTTGAACACCGCGACCAGGGCTCCCATCGAGCAGCCGCCGATGCCGTACAGCGCGAGCAGTCCGCGGTCCGACACCGCGCGCAGGCTCCCGCGGAGCAGGGCACGGACGCTCGCCGGGGCGGCGGTGAAGCGCCGGGAGGCCGGAAGCAGCACGCGTACGGTCAGGGCGCACAGCAGGCCGAGTACGGCGGCCGCGGCCAGGGCCCAGCGCCAGCCGCCGGCCTGGGCGACCGCGCCGGTCAGGAGGCGACCGGCCATCCCGCCCAGCGCCGTGCCGCCCACGTACAGACCAGCGGCGCGGGCGTGCGTGGACGGGTGCAGTTCCTCGCGGAGGTAGGCGGTGGCCACCGCGGGGAGCCCGGCCAGCGTGATGCCCTGGAGCGACCGCAGGACCATGAGCGCCGGCCAACCGGGCGCCAGCGCGCACGCCGCCGCGACGACGGCGGACGCCGTCAGCGACAGGTGGATCAGCCGGGTGCGCCCGACGACGTCGGACAGGGGTCCGGCCACCAGCAGCGCGACGCCGAGTCCGAGCGTGGTGAGCGAGACGCTCAGCGTGCTCTCCGCGGTGGAGACCCCGAACTGCGCGGCGAGCTCGGGCAGGATCGCCTGGGTGCTGTACAGCAGCGCGAAGGTCGCCACCCCGGCGGCGAACAGGGCGACGACGACCCTCCGATATCCGGTGGTCCCCGGCAGGTGTCCTTCCACGGCAGAGGTCTCAAGAACAGCGGTCACCCCAACGACTGTGCGCTTCCTGCCGCTATGCGTCCAATGCGAGGACAAGCGGATTTCGATACGCGATGCGTATGATGGCGGGCATGCTGCTCCGGGACCTGTCCTGGCTGGTCGCCCTCGCCGACCACCAGCACGTGACCGACACCGCCGCCATCCTCCGCACCAGCCAGCCGACGCTCTCGCGCGCCCTCGCCCGCGTGGAGAACGAGCTCGGGACCCGGGTGTTCGAGCGCGCCCCGGACGGGGTCCACCTGACGCCCAACGGCAGACTCGTGGTGGCGGCCGCGCGCGACCTCACGGCACGTCACGAGCAGTTGCTGACCGATCTCCGCAGCCTGCTCGACCCGGACACCGGCGTGGTGCGCCTGGCCTTCCTCGACTCCATCGCCACCTCCCTCGTCCCGCGGCTGTTGCGCTCCTTCCACGAGCACGCCCCCCGGATGCGGATCCTGCTGCGCCAGGAACCGGCGCACGAGATCGTCCAGGACCTGCGCACCGGGGCCGCCGACCTCGCGATCACCTCCCCACGCCCACCCGGAGACTTCGGCTGGCACCCCCTGCAGGAGGAGCGGCTGGTGCTCGTCGTGCCGCCGAGCCACCGGCTGCGCGAGCGCGAGGAGGTGGAACTGCGGGAGCTGGCGGACGAGGAGCTCGTCACCACTCCGGTCGGCTTCGGCTACCGGGCCCTGGTCGACGCGCTGCTGCGCGACGCCGGGGTGTCCCCCGCCGTCTCCTTCGAGAGCCAGGACCTCGCGACCATCGAGGGCCTGGTCGCGGCCGGGCTCGGCGTGGCCATCGTGCCGGAGCCCTTCGCCGGCCAGTCCGGCACCGTCGGCGTCAGGATCGCGGCGGAGGCCGCCCGCCGCACCATCGGCCTCACCTGGCGTACGGACCATGCCCCGGCCGCCCCCGCCACCCGGTTCCGGGACTTCGTCATGACTCCCGCCCTAGGATGATCCGATGCGCCAGGCCGACTCGGATCCGTACTGGAACACCAACGTCGCCCGGCACCCGGGCATCCTCCGCGCCGTCCCCGAAGGGTGCGGCGACGCGCTGGACGTCGGCTGCGGGGACGGACTGCTCGCGCGGAAGCTGACCGGCCGGGCCAAGCGCGTCACCGGCGTCGACAGATCGCCCGAGATGATCGCGTGTGCCCGCGAGCTGTCTCCCGGCCGGCCGGAGCTCACCTTCGTCGAGGGCGACTTCCTCACCGCCGTCCTGCCCGTCGAGGAGTACGACTTCGTCTGCTCGGTGTCCACGATCCACCACATGGACTTCGACGCGGCCCTCACCCGGATGCGCGAACTGCTGCGCCCCGGCGGCACGCTGGTGGTGGTCGGCCTGGCCCGCGAGGCGTCCCCCGCGGAATGGGCGGCGATGATCGCGGCCGCTCCCGTCGTTCGCGTCACGAAGGTGCTGCGCCGCGCGCGGGGGCCCGAGGGGATGCCGGTGGCCGAACCGCGGATGAGCTACGGGCAGGTGCGGGCCGCGGCACGCCGCCTGCTGCCCGGCGTGCGCTACCGCCGGCACGTGCTCCGCCGATACTCCCTGACCTGGACGAAGCCCGGCCGCTAGCGCTCCTCGTCCGTACGCAGGAACTCGGGACGGGAGCGGTGCCAGCCCGGCGCGTCCAGCGCGTTGAGTGCCGAGACGATCCGCTTCTCCTCGTAGACGAAGTGCGTCTCCATCAGCGCGGCCAGGCTGTCCAGCTCACGGCGCACGTCGGCGGGGTCCGCCGCCCGGTCCAGGCGGCCGGAAAGATCCTGGAGCCGGCGGAGGGAGTCCTCCGTCAAGGTCATCCCTTGTACCGGCGCCTCCATGCCCTCGGCGGTCTCTTTGCCCGGTGCACCGCGACGCTGCCGAAGGATCTATCACCAGGCCGGCCGATGGGTCAACGGCGCAGGGCCCGGCGGTAGCGGACCTCGGTCAGCGGGAAGCCGTCCGACTCGTCCCGCTGTGCGGCGCCGTCGGGGCGCCAGCCGCCACGCTCGTAGAACCGCCGCGCGCGAGCGTTCCCGTCGACGACCCAGAGGGTGGCCTGCTCATACCCGGCGGTGGCGAGGCCGTCCAGCGCGGCCGCCATGAGACGCCCCCCGACCCCGGTGCCCCACACCTCGGGCATCAGGTAGATCGCCGAGATCTCCGCCACCGAGGCCGGATCGACGTCGTCGTCCCGGCCGGGGCCGAGCGCGGCGAACCCGGCGACGGAGCCGTCCGCCTCCGCAACGAGGACCTCCGTACGCGGCGGGGAGGACTCCCCCAGCAGCCGCTCCCAGACAGGCAGGCGCATGGCCGGGGTGAGCCCGTCGAGATAAGCCTCGGGCATGAGCCCCGGGTAGGCGGCCTGCCACGACCGGACGTGGACGGCGGCGATCGCCTCCGCGTCCGCCGGTTCGGCGCGTCTGATGACCAATGCACGCTCCATATCCGCTTTCGCTGCCGGCACCCCGGTATACACCCCACTGCCACGCGCGAACCAAGCGGATCGATATTCACAAAATGGCTTCCGGTGTACTTTTGAATGGCCTAGCCTCGTCGTCCGTGAAACTCGCCAAGATCGCGCTCGCCGGTTCGGTGGCGCTGGGGCTCGTCCCGGCCGTCTCCGGCACGGCCGCCGCCCATCCGATCAAGAACAGGACCCTCACGGAGAACCGCCTGTATGACGCGGGACCCTTGCCGGCCACCGACTGCCGGGAAAGACCGGTGAAGAAGGCGGACGTGAGGTCCGCCAAGGTCTATCTGAACGAGGTATTGAATTGCCTCAACCGCTCCTGGACCGCTGAATTGAAGCAGGCGGGTCTGAAGCAGTCCCGGGTGAAGCTCACGTACGCCACTAAGCCGCCGGCGAAGTTCTGCGGCTCGAAGTGGGGCGATTGGGACGCCTACTACTGCGACGCGTCCCGCACCATCCTGATCGTGCTCCGGAAGGACCTCTTGGAGGAGCCGGGGGATCTCTACCTGTTCAACCTGCTGGCGTCCAAGTACGGGGAGCACGTGCAGAACGTCACCGGCATCTACCGGGCCTGGTTCAACACCGACTACCGGAACAAGGCCGAACTCCACGAGCAGACACGGCGATACAGCCTGCAGAGCTACTGCTTCGCCGGAGCCTCCCTGCGAAGCTTCTGGAAGTCCTTCCGGCGTGACCGCGAGGACTGGGACGACCTGCTCTACTATCTGCGCGGCTGGGCGAGCAAGTACGACGGGAACAGGAAGTCGATCACCTACTGGGCCAACGAGGGATTCACGTCCGGCGACCCGGGGGCCTGCAACACGTGGACCGCCCCGTCCTCGAAGGTGGCCTGAATCGGCTGATGGGGCTGGGCGGCCTAGACGATCTCGAGGTTGGCCATCATGCCCATGTCCTCGTGTTCGGCGTTGTGGCAGTGGAAGAGGTAGCGGCCGCGATAGCCGTCGAACCGGGTGATGATCTCCACCGCTTCGCCCGGCCGTAACGAGACGGTGTCCTTGAGTCCCGCGTCGTGAGGGAGCGGCTGCCTGCCGCTGCGCGAGAGCACCCGGAAGCCGACCAGGTGCAGGTGGACGGGGTGGTGGACGTCGGCGACGAGCCGCCAGACCTCGACGTCGCCGAGCCGGGTGGTGACGTCGGTGCGGGCGGGGTCGAACGGCAGGCCGCCGATGAGCCAGCCGTGGCCCGCGTGCGTCTGCCCGGCGCGGAAGGCGAAATCGCGCACCCTCACGGCGTCCGAGCGCCGCCAGGCCGGCAGGTCGGCGGACAGGGCGCGAGGGATGCGGCTGTCGTCGGCGGCCTTGCGCGCGACCCGGAAGGCCATCACGTCGCGGGTACGGCCGGAGCCGAGCCGGTTGACCACCCTGACGAGGCCGCCGATCGGAACGCCGGAGAAGTCGACGACCACGTCGTAGCGTTCCGCGGGTGCGATCGGGAACAGCGTGTGGACGACCGGGGCGGCGAGGAGCCCCTGGTCGGCGCCGACCTGGACGAGATCGAGGCGGCGCCCGTCGCCGGTGACCGCTTCGAGTTCGTAGTGGCGGGCGTTGGACGCGTTGAGGATGCGCAGCCGATGGCGGGCCGCGTCGACCTCGTGCACGGGCCACGGCGCGCCGTTGACCAGGATGACGTCGCCGAGGACCCCGGCCAGGTACGGCTCGCGGACGCCGGGCCGTACGCGCAGGGTGGGATCGAGGGCGGGATAGGCGAGGCCGCCGTCGGCGGCGAACGCCCGGTCGGCGATCATGAGGGGCAGCTCGCGCGGCCCGGCGGGCAGGCCGAGGGCGTCCTCGGCGTCGTCGCGCACGATGTGCAGCCCGGCCAGGCCCCGCCAGATCGCGGGGGCGGTGAAGTCCATCCGGTGGTCGTGATACCACAGCAGCGCCGGCCGCTGGTCCAGCGGGAAGGTGTAGTCCCGCGTCAGCTCGGACACCACGGCCCTCGGGTCATGCATGCCGTGCCCGGAACCGTGCTCCATGTGCCCGGAGCCGCGCCCCATGTGCCCGGAGCCGTGCTCCACGTGCATGGAGTGCTCCTGCCGGCCCGCCGGCAGGAGCAGGTCGGTCGGATACCCGTCGGAGGCCGCCGGAGTCCGGCCGCCGTGCAGGTGCACGACCGTCGGGACGGGCAGCTCGTTGCGGTGTGACACGGTGACCGGCCGGCCGCGGCGCGACTCGATCGTCGGCCCCGGGAAGGTCCCGTCGTAGGTCCACATCGGCGTCGTGACACCGGGAAGGATCTCCACGCTCGCCTCGCGCTGGGTGATCTCGTAACGGTCGGCCCCGCCCGAGGTGCCGACCGGCGTCAGTACGGCGGGAACCGGCAGCGGCACCTGGAACGGGAGCGGGAGCGGGAGGTCGCTGCGCAACTGGGCACCGGTGAGCGACGGCCGGCGGGCCAGCGCGGCCGCGCTCGTCAGCCCGGTGGCCGCCATCAGCCCGAGCGCCCCGCCGATGCCCAGGGCCCGCCGCCTGGTCACGCCACGGCTGTTACGCATTGTCCGCCCCCTGACGCAGCAGAGGCCGCCGCCATACGTCGATGAACTGCACCACGACCGCGACGACGGTCATCACTCCCAACGGGAGGTGCAACCACAGCGCCCCGTCCAACCCGGCGAAGTACTGCACCGTCTCGGCCGCCACCACGGCCGCCGTGGCAAGAAACGGCCATGCCTGACGCAGCCGAATCCAGACCGCGATCGCGACGATCGCCTGCAGACACCCGATGGAGGTGACGGCGTCGGCGCCGGCCGCATGCAGGCGCAAACCGGCGTAGTCACCGGTCAGATACATCCCGGCGAACACCGGCTGGCCGGCGATCGCCACCGCGTGGGCGCTGACGACGGCGCGCAGCAGCCATCCCGTGGTTGTCGTCCGGGACGCGGCCACGGTGAGCATGCGCATCCCTCCTCACTCCGTCCTCGTTCCGTGGAGGGCTCCGACGCTATGGCCGCAGAGTTATCTTGTCTAAGATCAATATTGCTATGGAGTTATATCGACGGAGTCATGATGGACCTGAACTCGCTCAGGCAGTTCCTGGTGGTGGCACGGCTGGAGCACCTCAGCCGGGCGGCCGACGAGCTTCACACCGCCCAGCCGTCGCTGAGCCGCACCATCGCCCGGTTGGAGAGCGAACTGGGCACACCGCTGTTCGACCGGAGCGGCCGGCTCCGGCTCAACGACGCGGGCAGGCTCTTCCGCGATCACGTCGAACGCGCCCTGGGCGAGCTCGAGGCCGGACGGCGCGCCGTCGCCGAGGCCGCCGGCGAGGGCATGGGCACCGTGAGACTGGCGTCGGAAACCTTCCTCACCCTCACCGGCCCGCTGGCGGCCTACAAGCGGGCCCATCCCTCCATCGAGATCGAGCTCCACTGGTCCCTGGCCGAGGACATGGCCCGCCGCCTGCGCGCCCAGGACGTCGACCTGTGTGTGGCCTCTCAGCCGATCCACGCCGAAGGCCTGGAGTCGATGCGGCTGTTCGATGAGGCCGTGGGTGTGGGCATACCACTCGATCATCCGCTCGCGGGCCGCGCGTCCGTGAGCATCGACGAGCTCGCCGGGCAGTCCTTCGTCACCGCCCGCAAGGGGCACTGGCTACGCCGGCTGCTCGACCGGCTCTTCGCGGCACGAGGCCTCACCCCGAGGATCGTCTGCGAGAGCGACGAGCACAGCGCCATCGCGGATCTGATCAGCGCGGGACTCGGCATCGGCCTGATCCCCGGCTTCGCGCGCCGCGGCGACCCGCGTGCCCCCGTCGCCTGGATCGCCGTCGACAGCCCCGACTGCCGTCGCACGGTCACCCTCTACTGGGGCGCCGACAGCCACCTGTCGACCGCCGCCCGGCTGATGCGCACCACGATCGCCGACTGGAACTGGACCACCGGCGAAGAACAAGGACATTCGCAGGGCCTGACATTTCCGGGTGCTGTCCGGTCGAACCAGCGAGGAACACCGAAATGAAGGGATGGGTAGCGATGCCTACGCAACGCGAAGAAGACGAAGCCAGGATCAGGCGGCAGATCGGCAGAATCGTCGAAGGGATCCGGGCCAAGGATCTCGAAGGCCTGAGGCGGCTCTACGCGACGGACGTCGTGTCCTTCGACGTCGAGCCGCCGCTGCAGCATGTGGGGATCGACGCGAAATTGAAGAACTGGGAGAGGGCGTTCGCGTTCTTCCAGGATGTGGATTACGAGGTCCGCGACCTGACCCTCACCGTGGGCGACACGGTGGCGTTCGGTCACTGCTTCGGCCGGCTCAGCGGCACGCTGAGGAACGGGACCGCGACGAGCGGTATGTGGGTCCGGGGCACTTTCTGCTTGCGGAAGACCGACGGCGACTGGCTGATCGCGCACGACCAGGTCTCCGTGCCGCTCGACATGTCGAGCGGCAAGGGAGTGACCGACCTGGAGCCCTGACGGGTCGCGGAAGTCCGGGACGCCGCGGGCGGCGCCGCCCGCCGAGCCACCGACCTGGGTTCCCAGGCCGGCGGCGCGGCGGTGCCGCTGCGGTCGCGGCCCTCGATCGGCCACCCGCAGGGCAGCGGGATGCGGATGCGCCGGCGATCACCCGCCGATGTCGCGGTAGGTCCACATCTCGGCGAGAAGGCCGTCCTGTACGCGGATGAGCCAGACCAGAGGGGTGCCGTCCGCGTCCCGGCCGCGGCCGGCGTTCCCGACGACCGCCACCAGATCACCATCCCCGAGGACGGCGTCGATCCGGAACCGGAGGTCCGGCTGCGCGCCGCGGATCCGCTCGACCGCCTCTCGCACGCCCTGCGGCCCGGCCACCTCGGGATGCGCGTGATCGCCCCAGTCCGGGCTCAGGATCTCCTCGGCCGCCGAGGTGTCGCCGGTGTTCCACATCTCGAAATAGCGCGTCGCGAGCCGCCGGGGGGACCGCGGCTGGTCGTCGTCCATCGTGTTCATTTCACATCCACGGTGCGTACGGGTGACAGGAACAGCAGGAGCGGCCACAGCAGGGTCGCGCCGCCCAGGACGATCAGGGCGGGGCGCAGGCCGATCCAGGCGCCCAGGGCGCCGGCCAGGAGCGGCCCGAGCGGCAGCAGGCCCGCCTGCATGAACTGGGTGGAGCCGTTCATCCGGCCGAGCATGCCGGGCGGGCACAGCAGCTGGCGCGCGGTCTGGGCCGCGGTCGCCTGGACCATCCCGGCGGCCGTCAGGAAGGTGAAGACCAGCCCGACGGTCCACTGGCCGGCCAGGCCGGGCGGCACGAGGGGGGTGACCAGCTCGAAGGGGGCCGACAGCAGGGCGCCCAGGACGATCACGCGGCCCATGCCGAACCGGGCCGTCACCCGCCCGGCCACCATGCTCCCGGCGACCCCGCCGATCAGGCTCAGGCCGTAGACGAGCCCGGCAGCCCGGGCACTCCAGCCCAGCTCCCGCACGACGTAGAGCAGCCACATGGAGCTGATCCCGCGCAGCAGCACGGCGCTGACCGCCCCGGAGAGGGCGAGCACGCGCAGCACCGGCTGGGCGAGCACGAACCGCAGCCCCTCGGCGATCTCGCCGAGGAAGCGCCCGCGATGCGGGGTGCGCTCGGGCTTCGGCTCCCGCAGGCGCATCGACGCCAGGGCCGCGGCGCTCAGGGCGTACGAGAGGGCGTCCGCGGCGACCGCGCGGGCGGCGCCGACGAGACCCACCAGGAAGCCTCCGACGCTCGGCCCGGCCATTTCGGCCAGGCCGCGCGCGGTGTTCATCTTGGCGTTGGCGTCGGAGAGCCGGTTCCCGCCGAGCAGCACCGGCGTCAGGCTGCCGGCCGCGGTGCCGAAAACCACGCCGAGCGCGCCGACGACCAGGGTGACCGCGTAGAGCTGGGCCATCGTGACCCGGCCCGCCACGGCGGCGATCGGCACCGACGCCATGGCCAGCGCGGCTCCGGCATCGCAGGCGATCATGAGACGCCGCCTGCGGTGACGGTCGGCCAGCACGCCGGCCGGGAGCGAGACGACCAGCGCCGGCAGCGTGCTCACGGCCCCCAGCACCGCCACTTCGAACGTGGTGGCGCGCAGCCCGGCGACCGCGACCATCGGCAGGGCGATCCAGCTGATCTGCGAGCCGAACATGCTCACCGTGTGGCCGCTCCACAGCAGCATGAAGTCCCGGTGCCGCCACAGCGACCCGGCCGGCCCTCGCCCACGCACCCGGCCGACCGTACGCACGGGGATCGGCCGCCGCAACCGGATATCGCGGCCTCACACCGCGGCGTGCGGTGCCGCCGGTCAGGAGGGGGTGGAGCCGGAGGTGCGGGCGCGCAGGCCGCTCACGCGGCGCAGGATGTCCCACCAGAAGGGCGCGCCGAACAACAGGGCGATCAGCGTGATGAGGAACCCCGGCCAGTGGCCCGGCGACGTGAGGCGCTGCCACCAGTCCCCGCCGTGCCAGGCCCATGCCGGACCGTCGGCCGCGTCCATCGTGACGCTCACCGGGGCGTGCGTGAAGATCTTCACGAACGCCGGGGTGCTCAGCACGTCGGTGACGCACGCGTACGGGTCCTGGCCCGGCTCGCACTGCTCACGCAGCGGTTCCAGCGCCTGGGGGCCCGACTGGCCGAAGGCGGTCACCGCGCTGCGGTAGGCGTTGTCGCGCAGCAGGGTCTTGCCGTACTCCAGGGAGTCCATGCTGAACACCAGCGTCACGACGAGGCCGAGCGCGACGAGGACCCAGCGGACGTAGCGGCGGTAGAGCAGGCTGAGCCGCTCCATCTCGCCGTCGAACCAGTCCTCGACGCCGCGGCGGAACGCCTCCAGGTCGTGGCTCGCCCTGTCCCACACGGCCTTGAGCGGCCGGGAGAACGGGCTCTTCAGCGCGTCGAGGTCCCGCATGAGAGCCTCCACGCCGCCGTGCTCGGTGGCGATCTCCATCACGGCGACGGCGAAGCGCGCGGGCGGGATGTCGGCGATGCTCGTCCTCCCGCGCTTGGCGTGGTCGATCTCCTGCAGCCGTTCGTGGAGCAGTTCGGCCATCGACTTGCCCTGGTCCGGCGGCAGCACGCCGCCCGCCGCGCCGTCCGCCGCCGGGTCGACCGTGAGGGCGGCGGTCTCCTCGGGATCGGCCTGTCCGGCGGGGTGCGCGGGGTCCGCCGGCGCGCCCGCCGCGACCTCGGCCGAAGCCGTCGCCTGACCAGCCGTCGCCTCCCCGGCCGCCGTCTGCTCGGACGCCGTCTGCTCGGACGCCGTCTGCTCGGCGGCCATCTGCTCGGCGGCCACGGAGTCGGCCGCGGCGGCGAGCGGAGGGCTCTCCACGGGCGGCGGCTGCTGACTGAACGCGGGCCGCGGGTCGCGGCCGAACGGCAGCCGCGCGAACACCCCCAGCACGCTGGCGGGCAGGCGTGAGCGGCCCTCCTCCGGCGACGCCGCCTGCGTCAGCGGCGTGCGCGCCTTGCGGCCGAACCTCTTGAGCGCGTCCAGGATCCGGTCGAGCCGGGAGGTCCCGTCCGCCGTCTCCGCGCCGTCGAGGGTGTCGCGCAGGTATGCCCACAGGAACTTGCTGCGGATTCCGAGCAGCCTGACGATGCCCTCGTTGATGCCGCTGACGAGAAGCGACAGCAGCAGGAAGGCCAGGATCAGCCCGATGGCCAGGTCTGCGTAATACGAGATCAAAGAGATCACCCGCACCCGTTGATACACGTTACGGGCTGCGATGGCAACGCTCCGATCCGCATACATAAACGTCATACGGAACAAGCCGCGCGCCAAGGCGGCAACCACCCTTGATCGGCCGTTGGCCTGACTCAGTCCTCGTAGAAGACGCGCTCCACCACGGTCCTGGCCCTCCGCGTGGCGCGCCGGTAGTCCTCGACGAAGTCCTCGGTGCCCTCGGGCGGATAACCGAGCGCCCGCGCGAGCAGCACACGCTCCTTGACGGGAGTGGGGATGCTGTCGGCCGCCCGGCCGCGCACCAGCATGAGGGCGTCGCGGATGCGCGAGGCGAACAGCCACGCCTGCGCGAGCACCTCCTCGTCGGCCGGGTCGAGCAGGCCCTCCCCCGCCGCCGCGCGCAGCGCGTCCAGGGTGCGCGTCGTACGCAGCGCGGGTACGGCTCCCGCGTGCCGCAACTGGATGAGCTGGGCCACCCACTCCACGTCGCTCAGCCCGCCCCTGCCGAGCTTGGTGTGCAGGGCCGGGTCGGCCCCGCGCGGCAGCCGCTCGGCCTCCATGCGCGCCTTGAGCTTGCGGATCTCGCGTACGGCGTCGGCGGAGATGCCCTCGGCCGGGTAGCGCAGCGGCTCGACGAGCGCGATGAACTCGCGGCCGAGTTCGGCGTCGCCCGCGCAGAACCGGGCCCGCAGCAGCGCCTGGGCCTCCCAGTGCGAGGCCCAGCGGTCGTAGTAGGCGCGATAGGAGGCGATCGTGCGCACGAGCGGCCCCTGCCGCCCCTCCGGCCGCAGGCCCGCGTCGATCTGCAGCGGCGGGTCGGGGGCGGGCAGCGCGAGCAGCCTGCGCGTCTCCTCGGCCACCGCGTGGGCGGCGACGGCCGCGTCCCGCTCGGCCGCCCCGTGCAGTGGCGCGTGCACGAACATGACGTCGGCGTCGCTGGCGTAGGAGCTCTCCAGGCCGCCCAGGCGGCCCATGGCGATCACGGCCATCCGCGTCGGGAACGGGGCCCGCCGCTCCAGCGTGACCTTGTTGATCGCCGTGTCCAGCGCCGCCTGGATCGTGACGTCGTTCAGCGAGGAAAGGGCCTGGCCGACCTCCTCGATGTCGATCAGTTCCGACAGGTCGGCGCAGGCCGTGCGGAGCAGTTCCCTGCGGCGCAGCGCCCGGACGGCGGCGACGGCGGTCTCGGCGTCCTCCGCGTGGCGGCCCACCGCGGCGGCGGCCTCGGCGGCGAGCGTCGCGGCGGGCCGTACGGCCAGCTCGGCGGGCGAGCCCAGCATCGCGACGGCCTCGGGGGCGTGCAGCAGCAGCCCGGTGACGTACTTGCTGGTGCCGAGCAGGTGGGCGAGGCGGTCGGCCGCGGCGGTCTCGTCGCGCAGCAGGCGCAGATACCACGGCGTGGTGCCGAGCTTGTCGCTCACCTGGCGGAAGCCGAGCAGGCCGGCGTCGGGGTCGGGGGCGTCGGCGAACCAGCCGAGCATGACCGGCAGCAGCGTCCGCTGGATGGCCGCCCGGCGGGAGACCCCGCTGGTGAGCGCGGCGATATGACGCAGCGCGCCCTCGGGGTCGGCGTAGCCGAGCGCCTCCAGCCGCGCGGTGGCGGCGGCCGTGGACAGGCGGGCCTCGGTCTCCGGCAGCCGCGCGACGGCCTGCAGCAGCGGGCGGTAGAACAGCTTCTCGTGGAGCCGCCGCACCTCCAGCGCGTGCCGCTTCCAGGTGGTGGTGAACTCCCCCACCGGGTCGGTCGTCATGCCCAGCCCCCGGCCGAGCCGCCGCAGGTCGGCGGTGTCCGACGGCACCACGTGGGTGCGGCGCAGCCGGTGGAGCTGGAGCATGTGCTCGACCTGGCGCAGGAAGGTGTAGGCCTCGGCGAGCGCCTTGGCGTCGTCGCGCCCGACGTAGCCGCCCCTGGAGAGGGCGGCGAGGGCCGACAGCGTGGCCCTGCGGCGCAGCAGCGGGTCGGAGCGGCCGTGCACGAGCTGGAGGAGCTGGACGGCGAACTCGATGTCCCGCAGCCCGCCCGGCCCGAGCTTGATCTGCCGGTCGGCCTCGCCCGCGGGCACGTGCGCCTCCACCCGGCGGCGCATGGCCTGCACGTCCTCCACGAATTTGGGCCGGGCGGCGGCCTGCCAGACCAGCTCGTTGACCGCGGCGACGTACTCCTGGCCGAGCTCCAGGTCGCCCGCGACCGGGCGCGCCTTGAGCAGCGCCTGGAACTCCCAGGTCTTGGCCCACCTGCGGTAGTAGGCCAGGTGGCTTTCCACGCTGCGCACGAGCGGGCCCATCTTGCCCTCCGGGCGCAGGTTGGCGTCCACCTCCCACAGCGCACCCTCGGGGGTGCTCGCCGAGCAGGCCCGCATCATGCCCTGCGCGAGGCGCGTGGCGGCCTGCAGCGCCTTGGTCTCGTCCACGCCTTCCTTGGGCTCGGCCACGAAGACGACGTCGACGTCGGAGATGTAGTTCAGCTCGCGGGCCCCGCACTTGCCCATGCCGATGACGGCCAGCCGCACGTCGCCCGCGTCGGCCACCTCGGCCCTGGCGATGGCGAGGGCGGCCTCCAGCGCGGCCGAGGCGAGGTCGGCCAGTGCGGCGGCGGCCTCGGCGAGGGTGCACTCGCCGGTCACGTCCCGCGTGGCCAGGTGCAGCAGGCGGTTACGGTAGGCGACGCGCAGCGCCGCCATCGCCGGCCCGGACGTGCCCGGCCCGGCGGTGCCCCCTTCGGTCACGGGCTCGGCCACGGGCTCGGCCGCGTCCGGGTCCGCCCCGACCGCGAGCAGCATCTCCTCACGCAGGTCGCCGAGCGTGGGCCACCGCGTCCACTGGATCGACGGCAGGCACTCCGGGTGCCGTACGACGTGCTCGCCGAGCGCCGCACTGAGCCCGAACACGCCGAGCACCCTGCGGCGCAGGTCCGGGTCGGCGCGGAACGTCCCGAGCACGCTCGGGTCCCGCTCCACCAGACGGCTCAGCGTGGTGAGCGCCAGATCCGGGTCGGCGGCCCTGACGATGTCGTCGAGCAGCGCGAAGTCGCCGACCGCCTCGGGGCCGAGCTCATCGAGCAGCCGTTCGGCCCGCGCACCGTCGGCGAATCCGAGCGCCGCCAGGCGCCCTGCCGTCGTCTGTATCCGAGGCGCGGCGTTCACCGTTCCTTCCTCCACCCCGACGTCGATCACGTCGGCCCCCCCGAGACGAACCTTCCCAGTAACCGTACACATGGGTCGGAAGCCTCCTCGCAGAGATCGGCCCCCTGCCGCGGAACCGACCTTGGATGTCGCCGCCCGGCACCTGCCGGGCTCAGCGCACACGCTAACCCTCCGCGTTGTGCACGTCCTTAGCGGTTTCTCTGCGTAATCGGCCCATCACGGGTTTTCTCCGCGCGCCCCTCCGCCCATGTCGGCCCATGTCGGCCCGTGTCAGCCCGTGTCAGCCCCGGGCGAGCTGGGCCGCGAACGCCTCGGCCAGCGGCCTCCAGGTGCGCTCAAGCTCGTCTCCGGCCGCCTCGACCCGCGTGTTGAGCTCCTCGGCCCGCTCGGACGGCACTTCCCCGCCGCCGGTCCAGGAGGCGAAGATCGCGGGTGTGGCCTCGGGATGGAACTGCACGGCCCAGGCCCGGTCGCCGAGCCGGTATGCCTGGTTGGCATACCGCGCGCCGGTGGCCAGCCGTACGGCGCCCTCAGGCAGGGTGGTCATGGCGTCATAGTGGTACTGGATCGCCCGGACCGGGCCGGACGGCAGCGCCGACAGCAGCGGGTCGGCGGCGGCCTCGGGCAGCGTCTCGATCTCCCCCAGGCCGATCTCCAGGCCCGCGTCGCCGCGCTCGACGGTCCCGCCGCAGGCCATGGTCATGAGCTGGGCGCCGAGGCAGATGCCGAGCGTCGGCACGCCCTCGTCCACGGCGCGGGCGATCAGGTCCCTGGTGGCCGGCAGCCAGCCGTACCCCTCGTCGTCCCAGGCCGCCGCGGAGCCGCCGAGGACCAGCAGCCCGCCGGCGGCGCGTCCGGGCACCGGCTCCCCCTTGTACGGCCGGACGACCTCGGCCTCGACTCCGGCGGCCTCCAGCCACCCCGCGAAGAAGCCCAGGCCCGCGTCGGCCTCGTGCTCGATGACGATCAGACGTTCACCCATATGGGAGAGCTTAAAGACACATATCGGGACAGGCGATACCTGAGAGGGTCGTACCGTACAGTCCGAACCATGAACATCGATGAGGTCGCCGTCCCCGGCGGACGGCTGCGGATCGCCAGGTTCGGCGGCGGTCCCCGCCTGATCATCGCGGCGCACGGCATCACCGCCTCCCTCATGTCGTGGCGGGCGGTGGCCGAGGCGCTGCCGCCCGGCTGGTCGCTGGTCGCCGTCGACCTGCGCGGGCGCGGCCACAGCGCCGATCTGCCCGGCCCCTACGGCCTGGACCGGCACGCCGAGGACCTGGAACGGGTCGCCGACCACGTGGGCGCGGACGGCACGAGCGTGCTCACCGGGCACTCGATGGGCGCCTACGTCGCGGCGCTCCACGGCGCGCACCGGCGCTACGCCCGGGTGGTGCTCGTGGACGGCGGCCTGCCACTGCCGCTGCCGCCCGGCGCCGACCCCGACGAGGTGCTGGAGGCGACGCTCGGACCGGCCATCGTCAGGCTCTCCCAGACCTATCCGAACGTGGACGCCTACCTCGACTTCTTCCGCGCCCATCCCGCGCTCGCCGATGACTGGTCCCCGCTCATCGAGGAGTACGTCCGCTACGACGCCACCGGGCCGGACGGCGCCGTCCGCTCACGCGCCCGCGAGGACGCCGTACGGCAGGACGGCCGCTGGCTGCTCACCGAGCACGAGGCGATCGGGACGGCGCTGAAGGCCGTCGACCCGGCGCCGCTCCTTCTCCGCGCGCCGCGAGGGCTGCTGAACCAGGACGTCGGGATGCTCCCGGACGACCTCACCGCGCGCTGGGCGGCGGAACTGCCCGGCCTGCGCGACGAGGTCGTGCCGGACTGCAACCACTACACGATCCTGTTCGACCCCCGCTGCGCCGCGGTCGTGGCCGCCCGTCTCACCGGGTGAGTGCTCACCCCTTCTTACGGGAACGGTAGCTGGCGGCCTTGACCCGGTTGCCGCACTCCTCCATGCCGCACCAGTGCCGGGTGCCGCCCCGTGAGCGGTCGACGAACAGGCGGGTGCACTCGGTGCGGGCGCACTCCCGCACCCGCACCGCGGACACCCCCGCGGACATCCCGGCGGGCATTCGCGCCAGCAGCGTGGCGGCCGACCGGGCGACCTCCGCGCCGATCTCCGCCGCGCCTCCGTCCCGCGCCAGACCGCCGGGGCCGAGCGTCAGCCGCGGCGGCGCGGCGGAGGCCGCCCGGTTGAGCACGCCGAGATCCTCGCCGGGCCAGGGACGGCCGTCCAGCGCGGCGGCGACGAGCCTGTAGACCGCCTCGCGCAGGCCGCGCAGCGTGCGCAGGTCCTCGCCGTCGAGCGGCGGCTCCCCGGTGAGCACGCCCGCCTCCACCGACCATCGGGCCAGGTCGCCGGGCGTGCGCAACAGCTCCTCCGCACGGGTACGGCGCCACTTGAGCGTGCCGGCGAAGTCCAGGGCCAGATTCCCGCCGACGAAGACGAAATCCACGTCACCACCTTGGCAGGTGACATCGGGGTGCTGCAAGCACTATCGTCACCCCCTGAACCAGTGACGCCATCGGAGGTCGCGGTGATCGACGAAGACGACTACCTCTACTTCGCCTGCCGGGCCCTCGACGGGATGACCGGCATCGTCGCCGAACTGGGCGACGACCTCGCCAACGTCCGGCCGCCCTTCCCCGGCGCGAACTCTCCCCACGCCCTGCTCACCCACTGCCTCGGCGTGGTCTCGTACTGGGCGGGCGCGCTGGTGGCGGGCCGGGAGGTGGCCCGGGACCGCGATGCGGAGTTCGCCGCCGCTGGGCCGGTCGGGCCCCTGCTCGAACGGGCCGCCGCCGTACGCGACCGGCTGGCGGTGGACGTGCGGACCGCGCGGCCGGCCGAGCCGCTGCGGGGCACGCCGCCCGCCGCGTTCCTCGGGCCCGCTCGCGAGCTGACCCAGGGGGCCGCGCTCCTGCACGTGTACGAGGAGCTGGCCCAGCACCACGGCCAGATGGAGATCCTGCGCGACTGGATCGTCGCCTCCGCGGCCGGCTCCGGGACGAAAGGACGATCATGACCAGCGACCCCTTCGCCCACGTCGACGTCGACCGGCTGCGGTCCGGCTACGGCGTCAAGTGGGGCTCCCTGGCGCCCGGCGTCCTCGGCGCGTGGGTCGCCGACATGGACTTCGGCGTGCCGCCGGCCGTACGGGAGTGCGTGATCCGGCTGGCCGAGCGGGAGGACTTCGGCTACCCGTTCTGGCGGGGCGAGGATCCGGTGGCCGAGGCGTTCGCGGAGCGGATGGCCGCGCGGCACGGCTGGACGCCCCGGCCGGGGCGCGTCCGCGTGCTGACCGACCTGATCCAGATCCTCCAGGTGATGGTCGAGCACGCCACCCGGCCCGGCGACGGGGTGGCGATCCACGTGCCGTCCTATCCGCCGTTCCTGGCGAGCATCGCGCGGGCGGGGCGCCGGATCGTGCCGCTGCCCATGACGCGAACCGGGAACGGCTGGGGCTTCGCGGCCGAGGGGCTGGCCGACCGGCTGCGGGCGGCGGGCTGCCGGATGCTCGTGCTCGTCAACCCGCACAACCCGACCGGACGGGTCTTCACGCGGGAGGAGCTGGAAGCGCTCGCCGAAGCGGCCGAGGAGCTGGACCTGGTCGTCGTCTCGGACGAGATCCACGCCGACCTCGCCTACGCGCCGCACCGCCACGTCCCGTTCGCCTCGCTCGGGCCCGCGACGGCGGCACGGACCATCACCGCGACCTCCGCCACGAAGACGTTCAACATCGCCGGGCTGCGCTGCGCCGTCGCCCACGTCGGGCACGACGGCGTGTGGGAGGCGCTGTCGCGCATGTCGTACGACTACTTCGGCACGCCGGCCGTCGTCGGCCGGGCGGCCACGGTCGCGGCGTGGCGGGAGTCGGCGGACTGGCACGCCGACCTGATGCGGACGCTGGAGCGCAACCGGCGGACGGTCGAGCGGTGGGCCGCGGACCTGCCATGGGACCTCGGCTACCACTCGCCACAGGCCACCTACCTGAGCTGGTTCGACTTCACCGGCACGCCGCTCGGGGGCGTCGCCCCAGCCGAGCGCCTGGAACGCGAGGCGGGGGTCAAGCTGGCCGAGGGCGCCGAGTTCGCGCAGGAGACGCCGGTGGACACCGCCGGGTTCGCGCGGCTCAACTTCGCCACGAGCCCCACCGTCCTGGACGAGATCCTCGGCCGCATCACGGCGGCCGTGTCCTGCGGCTCGTCCTGAGCGAGGCTCCGCCGGCCGGTGGTCGAGAATCTCCGCGGCCATCCGGCCGGCGCCGCGTCAACCTCCGGGGCGTGTACCCCGGTGTCACGTGCGGCAGGGCGGCATCACCGGCAGGGCCGGGTCACTGGCGGGGCAGGATCCAGGTCGCCTTGGCGGCGGCGACGAGCGCGCCGTCCACCTCGTAGACCGCGCTCGTGCCGAACAGCTTGCGGCCGTCGCGGCCTTCCGCCCGGGCCACGACCGAGTATCGGCCCATCGGGTAGACCCGGCGGAACACCTGCCCGGTCAGCCGCCCGAGCAGCGGAGGCTGGATGGGCCGCCGGTCCGGGAAGCTGCGGTAGTGCGCCCATCCGGTGGCGCAGTCCAGCGCCGCCCAGACGATCGAGTCGGGGACCACGCCCTGCTCGTCGGTGACGTTGAACGGCACCCGCCAGCCGGCGGCCACGAGCTCGCCGCCCTCCGCGGGATCCTCCACCGGGCCGGGGAAGATGCGCAGCCCGTCGCCCGGCTCGCGCAGCCCGCAGGCGAAGCAGCCCGCGATCGCGTGGCCGTGCCTGCCGGGGAAGCCCGCCTCCGCGCGGGCCGCGTCGGTGAACCGCACGAACGGCGGCGGCGTCAGCGTCTCGGCGACGGGAATCGCCTCGACGAGGTGCTCGTCGCCCTGACTGAGGACGACGGCGTTGCCGACGTGCTCGACCGACAGGGCGGTCTCCAGCGGGACCGGTTTACGAAGGGTGACCTCCACCGGCGAGTCGTGACCGCCCCCGGTCAGCGTGCCGGCGAGGGTGCCCGCGATCCAGCCGCCGTTGGCGGTGCCCTCGGGTCCCCGGAAACGCTTCGGTACGGTCAGAACGGTCTGCAGCCCCGCAGCCGCCGTCATATGGCCCACGCCCTCCCTGAGTCACGTCTTGATACGGCTCACCCGTAAAAGTCGTAACAAGTGAACCGATTTTACTGTTCCGGCGTAGGGACCAGCCAAACAGACGGGAGTGTCAGAAAGATTTGCGGGCTGTAACACCGCGGTGACGGAGTGATCTCCGTCAGAGCACGGGCAGGTAGCGGCCGAGTTCGTACTCGGTCACCTGTCGGCGGTAATCCTGCCACTCCGCGCGCTTGTTGCGCAGGAAGTAGTCGAAGACGTGCTCGCCCAGCGTCTCGGCGACCAGCTCGCTGTGCTCCATCGCCGCGATCGCCTCGTCCAGCGACTGGGGCAGCGGCTGGATGCCGAGCGCCCGCCGCTCCGCGCTGGTCAGCGCCCACACGTCGTCCTCGGCGCCCGGCGGCATCTCGTACCCCTCCTCGATGCCCTTCAGCCCGGCGGCCAGGATGACGGCGAAGGCGAGGTAGGGGTTGCAGGAGGAGTCGACCGACCGGAACTCGATGCGGGTCGAGCCGCCCTTGTGCGGCTTGTACATGGGCACGCGCACGAGCGCGGAGCGGTTGTTGTGCCCCCAGCAGATGTACGCGGGGGCCTCGCCGCCGGCCCCGGCGATCGCCTCGGCGCCGCCCCACAGCCGCTTGTAGGAGTTGACCCACTGGTTGCACACGGCGGTGATCTCGGCCGCGTGCCGGAGCAGGCCGCCGATGAACGACCGGCCGATCTTGGAGAGCTGGTAGTCGGCGCCGGGCTCGTAGAAGGCGTTGCGGTCGCCCTCGAACAGCGACATGTGCGTGTGCATGCCGGACCCGGGGTAGTCCGTGAACGGCTTGGGCATGAACGAGGCCCACACGCCCTGCTCCAGCGCCACCTCCTTCATGACCAGCCGGAACGTCATGATGTTGTCGGCCGTGGTCAGCGCGTCGGCGTAGCGGAGGTCGATCTCCTGCTGGCCCGGCGCGCCCTCGTGGTGGCTGAACTCCACCGAGATGCCCATCGACTCCAGCATCATGATCGCGTTGCGGCGGAAGTCGTGGCCCGCGCTGTGCGGAGTGTGGTCGAAGTAGCCGCCCTCGTCGATGGGCTGGGGCCTGTCGCCCTTCTCCGGCCGGTTGCGCAGCAGGAAGAACTCCACCTCGGGGTGGGTGTAGAACGTGAAGCCCATGTCGGCCGCCTTGGCCAGCGTCCGCTTGAGCACGAAGCGCGGGTCGGCGTGCGACGGCGAGCCGTCCGGCATCAGGATGTCGCAGAACATGCGGGCGGCGCCCGGCGACTCACTGCGCCACGGCAGTATCTGGAACGTCGACGGGTCGGGCTTGGCCAGCATGTCCGACTCGTAGACCCGCGAGAAGCCCTCGATCGCCGAGCCGTCGAAGCCGATGCCCTCGGCGAAGGCGCCTTCCAGCTCGGCCGGCGCGATCGCCACCGACTTCAGGAAACCGAGCACGTCGGTGAACCACAGCCGGATGAACCGGATGTCTCGCTCTTCGAGCGTGCGGAGGACGAATTCCTGCTGGCGGTCCAAGGCGTACCTCACGGAGTTACAGGTCTGGTCGCCTACCAGTCTGCCTCCTGAGTGTTTCACAGGGGTTACGAGGGAGTGTGAGCCGGCTGTCCTGGGGATCACAGCGGACCTGGGACGGCTACGGCGCCCGGAGGGACGGGTGGATCAGGTGACGTAGATCACAGCGAACAAAACCCATGGCGGGGTCGTCGTTGCTGTTGATCCGGCGTTGATCGGGTGTCGACCCGCGCGCCCTACCCTCCCGGCATGCCGGTGCACAACCCGAAGGAGCCCACGTCCGTGGCACGACCGCTGCTCGACTCCGCGGAACCCCGGCTCCTGCGGCTGCGGGCGCTCGACTGGCCGGGCCGGGTGCGGGCGTTCGGGCCCGCCGTCGCGATGGCGATCGCGGGCGTGGCGATCTGCCTGGAGCTCGCCGACATCTGGGTGACCGCCCAGTTGCCCGACGCTCCCTACACGCCGCTGCCGTTCGCGCCCGAGGACGTGGCGGGCACCACGTTCCCGATCTTCGGCGCGCTGCTGGTGATCTCGCGGCCCCGGCTGCTGCTCGGCTGGCTGCTGTGCCTGGGCGGCCTGGGCTCGGCCGCCAACATCCTCGCCGCCAACACGGCGACCCTGCTCGTCCACAGCGGCGGCCATCCGCTGGTCCACCCGCTCTGGGTGTTCGCCGACGGCGTGTGGAACCTCACGACGTACGCGCTCGGCGTGCTGCTGCCGCTGCTCTACCCCACCGGGCGCATCCTGTCCAAGCGGTGGTGCGTGCCCGGGGGCGTGACCGCCACGGCCCTCGCCCTCGACTGGCTGTGCTCGCTGATCGCCCCGTCGAGCGTGCGCACCGGCTACAACGCGCTGGAGGTGGCGGCCTTCGCGCCGTACTACCAGGGCACCCGGCAGGTGATGCACACGGTCGTCGCGGTGGGCATGGCGCTGGCGTTCTCCTCGCTCGTCGTCCGCTTCAACCGGGCCGACGGGATCGAGCGCCGCCAGATCCTGTGGCCCCTGGTGGCCATGGCCGGGGTGGTGATCCCGTGGGTGATCGGCTATCCGGTCTGGTGGACCGCCTCGCTCACGCTCCCGCTGGTGCCGGCCGCGATCGCGGTCGCCGTGCTGCGCTACCGGCTGTACGGCATCGACACGCTGATCAGCAGGGCCCTCGTCGGGGCGGGCCTGGTCGGCGTCGTGGCCGCCGTCTACGTGCTCGTCGGGGCGGGCTCCAGCCTGATCCTGTCCGGCGTCGACCGGTTCGCCGGCCTGGCCGCGGCCCTGTTCGCCGGGGCGTTCTTCCATCCGATCCGGGGCGGCCTGCAGCGCCTCGTCGACCGCGCGCTGTACGGCAGGGGCGGCGACCCGTTCGCGCTCGCCGCCGGGCTGCGGCGGCGGCTGCAGCACGCCGACCCCGCGCACGCCCTGCTGGCCGCCCTGGAGGTGCTGCGCGAGGGCCTGTCGGTCACGGGCATAGCGGTGGAGATCGACGGGACGGTCACGGCGAGCGGGCGGCCCGGGCCCGTGGCGCGGGAGGTGCCCCTGGTCTGGCACGGCGAGCCGGTCGGCCGCCTGCTCATCGGCCCGCCGGGCGGACGCCGCTTCCCCGCCGCCCACGACGAGCGCGTGATCGCGGTGCTGGCGCCGTACGTCGCCGACGCCGCGCACACGGTGTCGCTGACCACCGCGCTGCAGCGCTCCCGCGAGCGCATCCTGACGGCCCGGGAGGAGGAGCGGCGGCGGCTGCGCCGCGACCTGCACGACGGGCTCGGGCAGACGCTGGCGTCGATGGCGATGACGATCAACATGGCGCGCCGCAGCCTGGAACGGTCCCCGGAGACGGCCGACACCCTGCTGCGGGACCTGCGCGAGGGCATGAACAGCGTCACCGCCGACGTCCGCCAGCTCGTGTACGGCCTGCGTCCGCCCGCGCTCGACGATCTGGGGCTGGCGGGAGCCGTACGGGCCCTGGCGGAGGAGGCGCGCCCCGGCCTGGCCGCCGGCGGGGAGTCGGTCGCGGAGGTCGAGGTGACCGGGGACATGACCGGGCTGCCCGCCGCCGTGGAGGTGGCGGCCTACCGGATCGTGCAGGAGGCGCTGACCAACGTACGCAAGCACGCGCGGGCCCGGCGGGTGCGGGTGGTCCTGCACAGGAACGGCGAGCTGCGGGTCGTCGTGACCGACGACGGCGTGGGACTGCCGCCGGGCCGCAGGTCGGGCGTGGGCATGAGCTCGATGGCCGAGCGGGCGGCCGAGCTGGGCGGCACCTGCGCCGTCACCTCCGAACCCGGCCGCGGCACGACGGTCACGGCCCGGCTGCCCGCCGTGCCCGCGCCACCCGACCTGGGGTGATCAGCAGACGGCGGCGAGCGACTCTCCGACGGGTGTCCGCCGGTAGAGCACCTCGCGGCCGAGCCGCCGCCGCGCCACCAGGCCCGCGTCGGACAGCACGGCGAGGTGCTGACTGACCGCGCCCGGCGTGAGGCCCAGCCGCCGGGCGAGCCCGGTGGTCGAGCCGGGCTCGGCCAGCGCGGTGAGCACCTGCGCCCGGGTGCGGCCGATGAGCGCGGCCAGCGCCTCCGGCGTGCAGGGCGTGCCGTCCGACCACAGCGTCCCGACGCCCCGCGCCGGGTAGCACAGCATCGGCAGGTACGGCTCGTACATCACCCAGACCTCCGGCCAGGAGAAGGCGCTCGGCACGAGGACGAGGCCGTCCCCGCCGAGGTCGCCGTCATAGTCGCAGCTCTTGGCCGTGACGAGCCGGTCGCCGTGCCAGGCGACGCCCGGATGCAGGTCGGCGAACAGCTCGCGCACTCCCCCGGCCGCCAGCGTGCGGGCCCGCCACATGACGTCGGCCTCCAGCAGCGCGCGGATCCCGGGCCAGAACTCCTCGAACGCGACCGTCCAGTACTCCCGCAGCTGGCCGGCCACCCGCCGCACGCCCTCCGCCGGGTCGTCGGCGAACCGCCGCAGCGCCGCGGGATCCGGCGTCTGCACCCACACCATCTCCTCGTACGCCGTGGAGGGCGGCGTGGCGCGCACCCGCTCCAGCTCGGCGGCGAAGTCCGGCAGCGGGGTGTCGGGCGGCGGGGTGAGGAAGTCGGGTATGTAGCCGCTCACCGGGACCAGCGCGAACAGATCCCTGAGATCCACCTCACGCAGGCGCGGCCGTACGGCCCGCAGCCACGGCAGGTGCAGCGAGTGACGGCCGGGGGCGCGCAGCACCCGGAGGCTGGCGACAAGCTCCCACATCGGGGAGAACGCGAAGCGCAGCCGCGCCACGTCCTCCGGCGTGAACCGCCACTCCACCGCCACGGCCGTCCCCCCATGTTTCAGCCAGGGCTAAAAGATTGGCATGGGACGTCCCCATTGTCCAAGGGTGGACGCCGTGACCACTGTGATCAGCAGGACCGGCTTCATCCAGTCGAAGGTCGGCGGCCTGCCCCGTCCGTTCTGGGTGCTGTTCGGCGGATCGTTCGTCAACCGGCTCGGCACGATGGTGGAGCCGTTCATCGGCATCTACCTCACGCAGGCGCGCGGCGTCTCCCTCGCCACCGCCGGGCTGGTCATGACGATGTTCGGCGTGGGATCGCTGCTGTCGCAGCCGGTCGCCGGATGGCTGGCCGACCGCCTCGGGCGCCGGGTCACGCTCACGGGCGGCATGGTCGCCACGGCCGTCACCATGATCGCGCTCGGCTACACGACCAGCGTGCCGGGGCTCGTCGTGGGCATGCTCGTGCTGGGCATCGTGGTGGACGCCTACCGGCCGGCGTCGCAGGCGATCGTCGCCGACCTGGTGGCGCCGGAGGACCGGCCCCGGGCGTTCGGGCTGCTGTTCTGGGCCATCAACCTCGGCTTCTCGGTCGCCATGGTGGCCGGCGGCTGGCTCGCCCGTTCGGGCTTCACGGTGCTGTTCTGGGTGGACGCCGTCACCTGCCTGATCTTCGGCCTCCTCGTGTGGCGGGCGATCCCGGAGACCCGCCCGGTCCGCGAGGACGCGCAGCCCGGCCGGTTCGCCGACGTCCTGCGCGACCGCCTCATGCTGGCCTTCGTGCTGGGCAACCTGGCATACGCGCTGGTCTACCTGCAGGCGTACAGCACGCTGCCGACGAGCGCGTACGGCATGGCGATGGCGGTCAACGGCCTGCTGATCGTGGTCGTCCAGCCGCTCACGAACTCGTGGCTGGCCAGGTTCGACCCGTCCAGGGTGCTCGCGGCCGGGTTCGCGCTCGTCGGGCTCGGGTTCGCGCTGACCTCGCTGGTGTCGTCGGCGGCCGGGCACGCGGCGGCCGTGGCCGTCTGGACGCTCGGCGAGGTGCTCACGGCCGGGATCCCCGGGGCGATCGTCGCGACGCTCGCGCCGCCCCACCTGCGCGGGCGCTACTCGGGCCTGTACGGCCTGGCCTGGTCGGCCGGCTCCCTGCTCGCTCCCCTGGTGGGCACCCGGCTGCTGGCCGCCGCCCCCGGGCTGGTGTGGCCCCTGTTCGGCGGCCTCGGCCTGCTCGCGGCGGCGGGCCAGCTCCTCATCGGCCGCGCCGTCCGCCGCCGCGCCGCCCAGACGGTCTAGGTCGGCAGGGACTCACGCGCTGGCCGTTTCCTGGTCAGGACGGAACGGGACAGGACATAATCCTTCGCAGGATGGACGAGAACCCCCCTGCCTTTCCCGTGCGGGCGGTGGCCTGGGCGATGGCGGCCGTGGCACTGGTCCTGACCCTCGTGGGGGTGCTGGTCCAGGTCCGGATCCCCGCGGAGTGGCAGCCGCACCCGCCGTTGACGCCGGACTTCGGCGTCGCGCTCACGTTCCCGCTCACGGGAGCGTTCCTGGTGTCCCAGCGGCCCCGGCTCAGCACGGCCTGGCTGATCTGCGTGGGCGGCCTGCTGGGGTCGGGCAACGTGGCCTTCACGGCGCTGATGTTCCACTGGGCTTCGCAGGGCGACATGGGAGCGGCCATCACGGCCCGGGCCATCCAGTTGATCTGCTGGGCGGTGTCGGGCCTGCTGCTGGCGGTCATGGTTCCGCTCTACTCTCCCACCGGGTCGCTCCCCTCCCGCGGCTGGCGCGTGGTCGTCGCCGCCGGCGCCGTCGCCACCCTCGCCGAGGTCGTCCTGGGCCTGCTGCGGCCCGACCCCGACCCTGCCGCGTACGACTGGCCGGAGGTGATCCACAACCCGCTGCAGGTCAGAGGCCTCGTCCCGTACTACGGCACGGCGTGGAACGTCCTGCAGTACGTGATCCAGGTCTGTGTGGTGGCGGCGCTGGCCTCGCTCGTGCTCCGGCTGCGGCGCGCCGATCCCGTGACGCGGCGGCAGATCGCCTGGCCGCTGTCCATCTTCGCCGTGTACGTGGCGCTGTACCTGCTCGGCCCCGCGATGTGGCTGCCCGCGACGCTGTGGACGGCGCTCATCCCGTTCGGAATCCTCTTCGCGGTGCTGCGCTACCGGCTGTACGGCATCGACACGGTGATCAGCCGGACGTTCGTCACCGCCGGGCTCCTGGGCACGATCAGCGCCGTCTACTTCGGGGCCGGGGCGGTCTCCAGCCTGGTCGTGTCCGGGTACCACCAGGTGGGCGGGCTCGCGGCGGCGCTGTTCGCCGGTGCGTTCTTCCAGCCGCTGCGCCGCGCCCTGCAGCGCGTGGTCGATCGCGCGCTCTACGGCAGGGTGGGCGATCCGGCGCTGCTCGCCGAGCGGCTGACGCAGGAGGTGCGGCGGGCCGACCCCGGCGAGGCGCTCGCGTCGGTCGTGACGGTCGTGCGCGAGGGCCTGGCCGTGGACGGGGTCGCCGTCGAGATCGCCGACGGCAGGCCGCGATACGTCGAGAGCGGCCAGGTCGGGCCGTCGCCGCGCGAGGTGCCGCTGGTCTGGCACGGCGAGCCGGTGGGCCGGCTGCTCGTCGGCCCGCCCGGAACACGGCGGTTCGCCCCCGCCCACGACGAGCGGGTGCTCTCCACGCTGCTCCCCTACGTGGCCGACGTGGCCCATGCCGTGCGGATGGCCGCCGACCTCCAGCGCTCGCGCGAGCGCATCCTCGCCGCCCGCGAGGAGGAGCGCCGGCGGCTGCGCCGCGACCTGCACGACGGGCTCGGCCAGACGCTCGGGGCGATGGCGATGACGATCAACTTGGCCAGGATCAGCCTGGCCAAGTCGCCGGACACCGCCGACGACCTGCTACGGGACCTGCGGGTCGGCATGGACGCGGTGGCCGGCGACATCCGCGAGCTCGTGTACGGCCTGCGGCCCCCGGCGCTCGACGACCTGGGGCTGGAGGGAGCCGTACGGGCGTTGGCGGAGGAGACGCTGCCCGCGGGGACGGACGGCGTCGAGGACGTCTCGGTGGGGGTGGACGGCGATCTCGCCGGGCTGCCCGCCGCCGTGGAGGTCGCGGTGTACCGCATCGTGCAGGAGGCGCTGAACAACGTGCGCCGTCACGCGCGGGCCACCCGCGTCGAGGTCCGCGTCACACGTCCCCCGGCCGGGGACGGCGGCGGCGAGCTACGGGTGACGGTCGCCGACGACGGCATCGGCCCGCCCGCCCGGCTGCGCGCGGGGGTCGGCATGTCCTCGATGCGCGAGCGGGCGGCCGAGCTGGGCGGAAGCTGCGTGGTCGCCGCCCCCGACACCGGCGGCACGGTCGTCGAGGCCCGGTTCCCGCTCACCGCCTGAGCGCCCGCCGCCCGCCTCGTGACCCAACCGAGAGGCGCTCGGCACGACCGGGAGTGCCACTGCCTCTACGCTTACCGTGCGATGGTGACTTTTCGTGCTCTTGGGCCGTTCGAAGCGATTACCGATGGCGAGACGCTCGACCTGGGCGGCCAGCGGCAACAGGCCGTGCTCGCCCGGTTGCTCGTGGCCGGAGGGCGCGCCGTACCGGTGAGCGTGCTGATCGACGAACTGTGGCCCGGCGAGCCGCCGGCCCAGGCGTTGTCCACGATCCAGGGGTACGTCTCCCGGCTGCGGCGGGCGCTCGAACCGAACCGCGCGCCGCGCGAGGAGGCCGGCGTCCTGGTGTCGGCCCCGCCCGGCTACGCGCTGCGGGCGGGCGTCGAGGACGTGGACTCCTGGCACTTCGAGCACCTGGTCAAGAGCGACCACGAGGGCCCGGCCGCGACGCTGGAGCGGATGGAGACGGCCCTCGCCCTGTGGCGCGGGCCCGCGCTCGCCGGGTTCCAGGAGCTGGCCTGGGCGCAGACCGAGGCCACGCGGCTGGACGAGCTTCGCCTGCTCGCCGTGGAGCGCCGCGCGGACGCCGCGCTGCGGCTGGGCCGCACCGGCCCGATGATCCCCGACCTGGAGGCGCACGCGTCGGCGCACCCGCTGCGGGAGGAGGCCTGGCGGCTGCTGGCGCTCGCGCTCTACCGCGCCGGGCGGCAGGGTGACGCCCTCGGCGCGCTGCGCCGGGCCCGGGAGGCGCTGCGCGACGAACTCGGGCTCGACCTCGGCCCCACCCTGCAGAGGCTGGAGCAGGACATCCTCGTGCAGGCCGAGCATCTGGACGCCCCCGATCCGGCCGCCGGCGGGCCGCTGAACGGGCCGCTGAGCGGGCACGGTGTGGAGCCGTCCACGCCGTCCGTGCCGGGGGTGGCGGCCCTGCGCGTGCTGATCGCCGACGACCAGGCGCTGGTGCGCACCGGTCTCAAGGTGATCCTCGACAGCGAGCCGGGGCTCGACCTCGTCGGGGAGGCGGAGAACGGCGAGCAGGCGATCGCGCTCGTCCAGGCGGCGCGGCCCGACGTGGTGCTCATGGACATCCAGATGCCGCGCCTGGACGGCCTGGCGGCGGCCCGGCGGATCCTCGCTGCGGAGGCGCCACCGAAGGTGATCATGATGACCACCTTCGGCACCGACGAGAACCTCTACGCCGCGCTGCGGGCCGGAGTGAGCGGCTTCGTGCTGAAGACCTCCGCACCCGAGCAGCTCATCGCGGCGGTCCGGGCGGCCGTCGCGGGTGACGCGCTGCTCGACCCCGCGGTCACCACGCACCTCATCGCGGCCTTCGCCGGGCGGCGGGACCCGGCGGCGCCGGAAGGCCTGTCCGACTCCGACATCGACCTGATCAAGCTCGTCGCCCGGGGCTTCACCAACCGGCAGATCGCGATGACGCTCGCCGTGCCGGAGCAGGAGGTCGCCGACGAGGTCACGGCGCTGCTGCGCGGCCTCGGCCTGGTCGACCGCGCCCAGCTCGTGGTCCTGGCGTACGAAAGAGGGCTGGTCAGCCCCGGGTCGCCCGGCGCCTGACCCTTATCGTCGCTTTGACGACAAAGAATCGGACGCCTTAGGGTGGGACCGTGGCTCAACTGCGTATCGCTCTCGCCCAGACCAATCCGGTCGTCGGTGACATCGCCGGCAACGCCGACATGCTCGTCGAGTGGACCCGCAGGGCCGCCGAGCGCGGCGCGCACCTCGTGGTGTTCCCCGAGATGTTCCTGACCGGCTACCCCGCCGAGGACCTGGTGCTCCGGTCGTCGTTCGTGGAGGCGTCGATCACGGCGCTGTCGAAGACGGCCACGCGACTCGCCGACGAGGGTCTCGGCGACCTCCCCGTCGTGGTGGGCTACCTCGACCGGGCCGACCTCGCCCCGCGCGTGGGACAGCCCAAGGGCGCCCCGCTCGACGCGGTCGCCCTGCTCCACGAGGGCCGCGTGGTGACGAAGTCGGCCAAGCACCACCTGCCGAACTACGGAGTGTTCGACGAGTACCGCTACTTCGTGCGCGGCGACCGCCTGCCGATCTTCCGCCTGCACGGCGTGGACGTCGCCGTGGCCGTGTGCGAGGACCTGTGGCAGGACGGCGGTCCCGTCTCGGTGGTCGCCGAGGCCGGCGCCGGCCTGCTCGTCGTCCCCAACGGCTCGCCGTACGAGACGAACAAGGACGACGTGCGGCTGGAGCTGTGCGCGCGGCGGGCCCGTGAGGCGGGCTGCGCGCTCGCGTACGTGAACATGGTCGGCGGCCAGGACGAGCTGGTCTTCGACGGCGACTCGCTCATCGTGGACGCCTCCGGGGAACTGGTCGCCCGCGCGCCGCAGTTCGAGGAGGACCTGTTC
Organism: Microbispora catharanthi; assembly: GCF_006334915.2. Taxonomy (GTDB): domain Bacteria; phylum Actinomycetota; class Actinomycetes; order Streptosporangiales; family Streptosporangiaceae; genus Microbispora; species Microbispora catharanthi. The sequence continues at coordinate 99,807 of NZ_VDMA02000017.1, read as the reverse complement.
GTCACCGACCTGGAGCTCCCGGAGGGCACGGGCGAGCTCGGCGAGTCGCGCCACGACGCGCACGACGGCACGGTCATCACGGTCGAGCGGGTGCTGCTGTCGGCCGCGCCGGTCGAGCCGTACGAGCCGGAGGCGCCGGTCGTCGCCGAGCGGCTGGACGACCTGGCGGAGATCTACAAGGCGCTCGTGCTCGGCGTGCGCGACTACGTGCGCAAGAACGGCTTCCAGTCGGTCATCCTCGGCCTGTCCGGCGGCATCGACTCCGCCCTCGTCGCCACGATCGCCGCCGACGCCGTCGGGCCCGAGCGGGTCCATGTGGTGCTGATGCCCTCGCGCTACTCCTCGGACCACTCGATCACCGACGCGGAGGAGCTGGTGCGCCGCCAGGGGGTCGACTCCCAGGTCGTCCCGATCGCCGACATCGTCTCGGCGTTCGAGAAGGAGATCGAGCTGCACGGCCTCGCGGCCGAGAACCTGCAGGCCCGCGTGCGGGGCATGCTGCTGATGAGCCTGTCGAACGAGCACGGCCACCTGGTGCTGACCACCGGCAACAAGAGCGAGCTGGCCACCGGATACTCCACGCTGTACGGCGACTCGGCGGGCGGGTTCGCCCCGATCAAGGACGTGCTCAAGAGCGTGGTCTGGAAGCTCGCGGAGTGGCGCAACGCCCAGCCGGGACAGCCCCCGATCCCGGAGAACTCGATCACCAAGGAGCCGAGCGCGGAGCTGCGGCCCGACCAGCGCGACACCGACTCGCTCCCGCCGTACGAGGTGCTCGACCGGCTGCTGCGCGACTACGTCGAGCGGGACATGGGCCGCGACGAGCTGGTCGCGGCCGATCACGACCCCGAGCTGGTCACACAGATCATCCGCCTGGTCGACCTGGCCGAGTACAAGCGCCGTCAGTACCCGCCGGGTCCGAAGATCACGCCCAAGAACTTCGGCCGCGACCGCCGCCTGCCCATCACCACCCGCTGGCGCGAGCGCCTCTAAACGCGCACGTCCCGGGTGCGGACCAGCAACCAGGCGCCGAGCAGCGCGGCGGCGAGGCTGAGCAGAGCGATCAGCGCGAGGTAGAGCATCGTGTCCGCCGCCGCGCGCAACGTCGGGCCGTCGGCCAGGGACGGCGGCGAAGGCCACCGCGCCGATGATCAGGGTCTTGGCCGCGAACGCCCGGCGGGCCGCAGGCGAGGCCGCGGAGAACCTGGCCGCCCGGCAGGTCATCGCCGGCACCCTGCTGGAGCACGACGACGCCTGGTCGATCGGGCGCAAGGCCGCCTGGCTGCGGAGCAAGGGCCTGCTCGGGGCGATGATCTGGGAGATGTCCGGCGACACCGGCACACTGATGGGCGCGCTCGACGCGGGCCTGAGATAAGAATGCCGTGACCGGTGCCGGGCAGGCGTCCGGCACCGGTCACGGGGTCGTCGGAGGCGGCATCGTCGGCAGACGGCCGCCCGCCCTCGCGTCCATTCCCGCCAGTGGTACCCGGTTCACCCGAGAAGGCTCAGCGCGGTGCCTCGCTCCGCGCGCAGCGCATGACGGTGACGAGCGTGGTCCGTACGGCCGTCGGCCGCACGGACCGGGTCACGCCTCGGAGGTGAAGGGCCGCATCACGGCTCGGGTGGAGAGCCGGGTCACAGCTCGGGGGCGGAGGGACGGGTCACGGCTCGGAGGGGCGGGGACGGAAGCCCTTGAGCGCCTCGTCGACGATCCGCTCGGGAATGTCGGCGTGGGACTCGCCGGGGTGGGACCACTTCGTGAGCCAGATCACCGCCCCGCTGAGGAGCGCCAGCGCCATGTCGATGTCGAGGTCCGCGCGCAGTTCCCCGGTCTCCATGCCGCGCCGCAGAACCGCCGCCACCACCGCCCTGCGCGGCTCCACGGTCAGCTCGCGGAACCGCTCCGCCAGCCGGGGATGCCGCTCGGAGTCGCTCATGGCGATGTTCATGATGCAGCGGGTGCGGTGGTGGCTGGCCTCCTCCTGGATCACCCGGAGGTAGGTCACCAGGTCGTCTCGCACGGTTCCGCCCTGCGGCAGCGGGATCGGCGGTTTGAGCGTCGCCAGAGCGTCCACCACCAGGTCCTCCTTGTTGGACCACCTGCGGTAGATCGTGGTCTTCCCGACACCGGCGCGGCTGGCGATCGACTCGATGGACAGCTCCGACACCCCGATGCCCTCACCGAGCAGTTCGAGGGTGGCCTCGATGATCGACCGTTCCGCCTTCTCGCTGCGCGGGCGGCCCGCCGGGCGGGCCACCCCCTCAGCCGTCTGCTGCGTCTTCATGACGAGTTCACACTACCGCCGCTTCCTTTTCGGTCTCAGGCTTGGTGACCGCGGCCTGGACCGAAGCCTTGCCCGGCATCCAGCGGGCCACCACAAGAGTGCCGACGAGGGCGACGAAGGCCGATCCGAGGGCCGCCCAGTGGATGCCGGTGACGAACGCGGCGTTCGCGGCGTCGAGCAGCCTCGTGCCCTGCGGGCCCAGGTGTCCGGCGACACCGGCCGCGCCGGAGATGGACTCGGTCACGACGTGGCGGAGCTGCTCCGGCAGGGCCGTGACCTTGCTCTCCATGTCGCTGCGGTAGCTCGCGGACAGGACCGCGCCCAGGATGGCGATGCCCAGCGTGCCGCCGACCTGCCGGACGACGTTGCTCATCGAGGAGCCCACACCGGCCTTCTCGCGCGGCAGCGCGTTCATGATGGCCGTGGTCGCCGGGGGCATGATGTTGGCCATCGCGGCGCCCTGGACGAAGCCGAGGGCCAGCAGGATCCAAATCGGGGTGTCCACCTGCACGAAGGCGTAGCACGCCAGGGCCAGCGTGATGACGATCATGGCCACCGTGCCGACGGCGCGGGCGCCGTACTTCTGCACCATGCGCGCGCTCTGCGGCGCGAAGATCAGCTGAGCGGCCGCGAACGGCAGCACGAGCGCCCCCGACTGCAGCGGCGAGTAGTTCCGGACGATCTGCCAGTAGAAGGCCAGGAAGAACATCACGCCCATGGCCGCGAAGAACACGAGGCCGACGGTGGCGATGGCGGTGGAGAAGCCGGCGTTGCGGAAGTTGCGCACGTCGAACGCGGGGTGGTCGATCCGGCTCTCGTACCAGACGAACGCGGCGAGGATCGCGAGGCCCAGCAGCGACGGCACGATGACCGAGACGTCGGCGACGGTGCCGAGGTCGCTGATCCGGACGATGCCGTAGACGAGGCTGATCAGGCCGAGGATGGACAGCAGCACGCCGACCGGGTCGAGACCGGACTTGTTCGGGTCCTTGGAGTCGGGCACGATCCCGGCGATCAGCGCGAGGCCGATGAGCACGATGGGCACGTTGACGAGGAAGACCGAGCCCCACCAGAAGTGCTCCAGCAGCACGCCCCCCGTGATCGGGCCGATCGCCACGGCGATGCCGACGCCGCCGGCCCAGATGCCGATCGCCTTGCCCCGCTCGTGGATCGGGAAGACGTTGGAGATGATCGCCAGCGTGGCCGGCATGATGGCGGCGCCGCCGAGGCCCATCAGGGCCCTCGCCGCGATGAGCTGCATCGGGTCCTGCGCGTACGCGCTGGCCAGCGAGGCCAGGCCGAACAGGACCATGCCGACCATGAGCATCCGCTTACGCCCGTAGCGATCGCCCAGCACCCCGAAGGTGAACAGCAGGCCGGCGAACACCAGGGTGTAGGAGTTCATCGCCCATTCGAGCTCGCTCTGCGTCGCGCCCAGGCCGTGGACGGGATCGGCGATCGTCTTGATCGCCACGTTGAGGATGGTGTTGTCGAGGACGACGGCCAGCAGGCTGAACACCATCACGCCGAGGACCTGCCATCGGCGTGGGTGACCTGTATGGGCTTCTGTCTGAGCTTCCACGGATTCCCCCATGATTTCGATACGGCCGAGTTTCGCAACGCAAGCGTAGCGTTGGTCATTCCGATACGCAACGGGACCGTTTCATAATCCTGGGCGGTGCCGCCGTATCCACTGGTCAATCGGGCAAAAGACGCTCGGCCGAGGCACCGGCCCGCGCACTGCTCGTCCCCGGCACCCGCGCCTTCCGGCGTGCGGGGACGTCGCGGCGTCTCGCACGCCACCCGGGAGCCGGCGGCGGCGGACACTCTTCGCACGGCGGCCCCGAGGGACAGCCGCGCGCCCCTTGTACATCCGCGCGGGGGCCGGTTCTATTCCCGCTCCGGGGCGGGATTCAATCCCGCGTGTGGCCCGGTTTCAGTCCGCGGCGGGGGCGGGCAGGGGCGTCGCGGCGTCCAGACCGGCCGCGACGTCCGAGCGTGCCGCCGGGCCGAGACCGCTCACGCCCCCCGAGCCGGCCGCCGCGGCGAAGCCGCTCGCGCCCTCCGAGCCGGCCGCCGTGCTCGATCCGGCCGGGGCGAGGGCCGCGGCCGGAGCATCCCGCATGACCAGGGCGGCGAGCAGGGCCAGCGCGACGCCGACCGCTCCGGACACGGCGAAGGCCCAGGCGGGGCCGTGGGCGTCCAGGAGCCCGCCGGCGAGGGGCCCGGCCAGCGCTCCTCCGATCGTCAGCGACGTGCCGTGCAGGCCCATCGCCTCACCCCGCGCCGCCGCCGGGACGCGCCGGTTGACGGCGTCCACGGTGGACGACAGCGCCGGGGCGCACAGCAGCCCGGCCGGCACCAGCGCCAGGCACAGCCAGCCCCAGCCCCCGCCGACCAGGCCCACGGGCGCGGTCAGCACCGCCAGGCCGCCCGCGAGCACCACGGGCGGCAGCCCCCGGGAGAGCCCGCCGTACACGAACCCGCCGACGAGCGAGAACGCGCACCACAGCGCGATGACCAGCCCGGTCCAGGCGGTCGCGCCGTCCGCCTTGAGCATCGCCACGACGCTCAACTCGGTCGTGGTGAGCACGAAGGTGAGCCCGGACACCAGGCAGAGCAGGGCGAGCAGGCCCGGCCGCAGCCACTGCCGCCGGGAGACGGCCCCCCCGTGCCCCGCGTCCTCCTCGGCCGACCGTGTGGGCGGGTTGAGCAGGTACAGCGCCACTCCCGAGCCGGCCAGACCGGCGGCCACGCCGTACATCGTCGCGGTGCCGCCGAACGCCGTCACGCTCGCGACGGCGAGAGCCGGGCCGACCATGTACGACAACTCCACGCCCATCGAGTCGAGGGCGAAGCCGGTCTGATGGTTCTCCACCGGCACCATCGCGGCCACGCACTGCCGGATGGTCCCGAACACCGGCTGGCTGAACAGCCCGCCGATCAGCGCGCCCGGCAGCAGCACGGCGTACGGCATCGCCGGCGCGGCGCACCACAGGCACAGTTGCACGATGGTCGTCACGGCCAGCACCGGCCGCAGCCCGCGCCGGTCGACGAACCGGCCGACGAGCGGCGAGCCGATCGCGGCGCCCGCCATGGAGGCGGTGCCGACCAGACCCGCCTGGAGGAAACCCAGCTTCTGGTCGTTCACCACGTGCAGGGTCAGCGTCATGCCGGTGCCGGTGAGGGGAATTCTCGCGATCATGCCGACCAGCAGCAACGTCCGCACGCCCGGCAGGGCGAGCACCCGCCGGTAACGATCAAAAGCCATTGTGGTTCCTTACCTCCGCACGGCATTGTGCCGGGTGCCTCCGACATTCCTGCGGCCGGGTCGCCTCATTCGTCCCTTTAGTCCCACTCGTCGCAGGCCAGGATTACGGTGCCCGTATGGGGGTGTTCCAGCCCATGGCGGCATGCAATGATCTGACTGTCCGGGGACGCCACAGGGGCGCCACGAGGCCTGGAGGTAGCCATGTCCTCTGTTTCCGTTGTGTCCAAGCCCGCCCTCTACGGCGGGGCCGCGGGACGCAGGGTCACCGTCCGCGACATCGCGGCGGCCAAGGAGCGCCACGAGAAGTGGCCCATGGTGACGGCGTACGACGCGATGACCGCGAGGGTGTTCGACGAGGCGGGCATCCCGGTGATGCTCGTGGGCGACTCGGCCGCCATGGTCGTCTACGGCTACGACTCGACGCTGCCCGTCACGGTCGACGACCTCATCCCGCTCACCGCCGCGGTCGTACGCGGCTCGTCGCGGGCGATGGTCGTGGCCGACCTGCCGTTCGGCTCCTACCAGGCCTCACCCCAGCAGGCCCTGGAGACCGCGGCCCGCTTCATGAAGGAGGCCGGCGCGCACGCCGTCAAGCTGGAGGGCGGCCACCGGGTCCTCCCGCAGGTGGAGATGCTCGTGTCGGCCGGAATCCCGGTCATGGCCCACCTCGGCCTGACCCCGCAGTCGGTCAACGCCTTCGGCGGCTACCGGGTGCAGGGCCGCGGCCAGGCGGGTGACGAGCTCATGTCCGACGCCAAGGCGCTGGAGCACGCGGGCGCCTTCGCCGTCGTGCTCGAATGCGTTCCCGCCGACCTCGCCCAGCGGGTCACCACGTCGCTGAGCGTCCCCACGATCGGGATCGGGGCCGGGCCCCACACCGACGCGCAGGTCCTCGTCTGGCAGGACCTGATGGGCCTGACCCCGCAGCCCGCGAAGTTCGTGAAGAAGTACTTCGACCTGGCCGGAGAGATGGACCGGGCGATCCGCGCGTACGCCGACGAGGTCGTCTCCGGCGCCTTCCCCAGGCCCGAGCACAGCTACCGCTGACGCCCCGCCGGGCGGCCGCGGCACACGCCGTGGCCGCCCTTCGCGTGAGGGCGCATCAGATCGCGTCGAGCGCCTGGGCGAAGTCGGCCCACAGGTCCTCGGCGTGCTCGATGCCCACCGCCACCCGGACCGTCCCCTCGCCGATGCCCGCCGCGGCCAGGCCCGCGGCGCTCACCGTACGGTGCGACGTCGTGGCCGGGTGGAGGATCAGCGTCTCCACGCCGCCGAGCGAGGGCGCGAGCAGCGCGAGCCGCACGTTGCGCATGAACGCCTCGCCGGCGGGACGCCCTCCGGCGAGGTCGAAGGAGAACACGCCGCCGAAGTCGGGCAGGAGCTTCGCCGCGAGTTCGTGCGACGGATGGGAGGGCAGGCCCGGCCAGTGGACCGCGGCCACGGCCGGATGCCCGGCGAGCCGCGTCGCGAGCACGCGGGCGTTGGCGCAATGGCGCTCCATCCGCAGGGGCAGCGTCTGCATCCCCCGCAGGGTCAGCCACGCGGCGAACGGGTCGGCCGTCGCGCCGAGCTCCACCGCGTACGACCACACCCTGCGGTACACGTCCTCAGAGGCGAACACCGCGATCCCGCCGACGACGTCGGTGTGCCCGGACAGATACTTGGTGACGGAGTGCACCACGATGTCCGCGCCGTGCTCGATGGGGCGGCACAGGACCGGCGAGGCGAAGGTGTTGTCGACCACGGTGAGGATCCCGGCCTCCCGCGCCGCCGCGCACATCCCCGGCAGGTCGGCCACCTGCGTCATCGGGTTGGCGATGGTCTCCAGATACAGCAGCTTCGTCGTGGGCCGCACGGCGGCGCGTACGGCCGCGGGGTCGTCCTCCGGCACGCGGGTGACCTCGACGCCGAAGCGCTCCGCCAGGTCGGCCAGCGTCTGCGCGGTGGCGCCGTACAGCGCCGACTGGGCGATCACGTGGTCGCCCGACTTCAGCAGGCCGAGCAGCACGGCGTTGATCGCGCCCATGCCCGAGCCGGCGGCCACGGCGGCCACGCCGCCCTCCAGGCCGGCGACCGCCTCCTCCAGCGCGCGCACGGTGGGGTTGGAGAGCCGGCCGTAGACGTACGCCCCGTCGGGCCGCCCCATGCCGTCGGCGAAGACGGCCGGATCGTCGAAGACGAATCCCGAGGTCTGGTAGATCGGCATGGAGATCGGCGTGCTGGCCTCAGGCATGGGCCGGGGCAGATGGACGACGCGCGTTTCCGGATGCAGGGAGCTCATGCCGTCCAGAATTACCCAGAAAAGCCGTTCTTGTCAGGTTGGCCACCCGACGACCGGTTACGCGGCGAGCGGAGAAGGCGTCCGGCGCCGCCGCACATGGTGAGGATGAGGGGATGGACGTCAGCTTCCTCCTCGTGCACAGCCCCTCCGTCGGTCCCTCGACCTGGACCCCCGTCGCCGAGATCCTGCGGGCGCGCGGGCACACCGCCGTGGTGCCGCGGTTGACCGACGTGACGGCCGGTCCGCCGCCCTACTGGCCGAGGGTGGTGAGCGAGGTGGCGGCGAGCGCGCCGCGCGGGCCGCTGGCCGTCGTGGCGCACAGCAACGCCGGACTGTTCGTGCCGCTGATCGCGCAGGCCCTCGCCGGGCAGGTCGCCGCATGCCTGTTCGTCGACGCCGCCCTGCCGCCGCGCAGGGGCGTGTGCCAGGCGGCGGAGCCGGAGCACCTCGCCTTCCTGCGCTCGCTCGCCGACGAGGCGGGCGTCCTGCCCCGCTGGACCGACTGGTGGCCCGAGGACGACGTCGCCGCCCTCCTGCCCGACCCGGTGGTCCGCCAGGTGGTCGTGGCCGAGCAGGCGCGGCTGCCCCTCGCGTACTACCTGGAGGAGATCCCGGTGCCCGCCCGCTGGGACCACCTCAGGAGCGGCTACCTGTGGTTCGCGGACATGTACGCCGCCCTCGCCCACGAGGCCGGGGAGCGCGGCTGGCCGGTCGCCCGCATCCCCGGCGAGCACCTGCACCAGCTCGTCGCGCCGGAGGCGGTGGCCGACTGGCTGCTCGCCAGCGTCACGTAGCCGCCCTGTGAGCGGGCGCCTCAGCAGGCGCGCTCAGCGGGCGCCGAGTGCGCGAGCGAGCCGGACGACGACGAGACGGTTCGGCACGCCGCTGTCCACCAGCCTGCCGTCGGGGCCGAAGTCGCCGAGGCCGAAGTCGTTGTCGTTGGCCAGCGCGATCGTGCGCGGGCCGAGCACCGCCAGCCCCTCGATCTTGCCGGGCAGCGACGGCACCAGCGCGTTCGGCTCCAGCACGAGCGACTTGGCGGGCAGCCCGAGGCCGGACGCGCCGGTCAGCGCCTCCAGGGACGGAGTGGTCTTCGGGTCGTCGTACGGCCCGCCGAGCAGGTTCGTCGCCTTCGCCAGGTCGATCGAGTACACCCGCGCGACGTTGTCCGTGCGCTCGTCCACGAGCAGGCGGTCCCGGCCGGCGTACGCCAGGCCGGAGATCTTCATCTCGCTCTGGTCGCCGTTCACCTTCGGATCGAAGGTCGTGGCGTCCTCGAACTGGTACGGATACTCCCCGGTCACCTTCCGGCCGCGCAGGTCGAAGGTGAGGATGCGCCCGAACCGCGACTTCTTCGCGGCTTTCTTGTCGGGGTTGGCCAGCGGGCTCTGCACGGCCAGGTACAGCGTGCGCTGGTCGGACGAGATCGCGAGGCCCTCGAAGCCGCGGTTCTGCTGGCGGCTCGCCAGGATCGCGGGCAGCGTCTCCTTCACCGGGTAGTCCGCGCCCGTCAGCCCGAGCCCCGCGGGGACGTGCCGCTCCAGCACCCGGCCGTCCGGCGACACCCGCACCAGCGACGGGCCGTACTCGTCGACCAGCCAGAAGTCGCCGTCGCGGGTGCGCACGAGGTCCTCGACGTCCAGCCCGCTCGGGTTGTACGGCAGAACCGTGCGGCCGTCCCAGGTGTAGGGCGTCTCGTCGTGCCCCGCCTGGTTCGACAGGCCGGTCACGGGCTTGCCGGAGGCGCCGACGATCGGGATGTACTGCTTGATCTCCGCCGTGCCGCCCGCGAGGGCGACCCGGACGATCGCCGGAGCGAACTCGGGCACCGGGAAGGTCCGGCGCTTCTCCCCGTCCACGGTCGGCTGGCCGTTCGGGCCGCGGTCGGTGACGAGCCAGAACTCCCCGGCCCGGCCGGCCGGGAACAGGCCGCTGCCGACGCCGCCGAGCCGCACGCCGCGGTCGTCCGCGATGGACGGCTGCACCTGCTTCAGCGCGGGGGCGGGGAGCGTGACGTCGGCGACGACGACGGGGCCCTTGGCCGGATCGGCGGCGGCCGTGCCGGTGGTGGTGAGGGTGAGCGCGGCGGCGATCGCCAGACCGGCGGAGACGTGACGTAGCACTGGAGACCTTTCAGACAGCGACGACAGCGCCCGAAGGTAGTGAACGACCACGTCTCCGACGTGACGATCAGATGAAGCGCGGATGGCTAGACGTCGGTCACCCGGATGCCGGCGTGGGCCTTGTATCGGCGGTTGATCGAGATCAGGTTCGCCGTGAACGCCTCGACCTGGTGGGCGCTGCGCAGCCGGCCCGCGTAGACGCCGCGCGCGCCGGGGATGCGGCCGGCGAGCGCGCGTACGACGTCGGTGGCCTCGCGGTCGTCGCCGAGCACGAGCACGTCGAGATCGATCTCTTCCACCGACGGGTCGAGCAGCAGCACCGCCGACACGTGGTGGAAGGCCGCGACCACCCGGCTGCCGGTCAGCACCGCCGCCGCCTGCTGCGCCGCGCTGCCCTCCTCAACGGGCAGCGCGTACGCCCCCTGCTTGTCGAAGCCGAGCGGGTTGACGCAGTCCACCACGATCTTCCCGGCGAGCGGTTCGCGCAGAGACTCCAGCAGTGCCTTGTGCCCCTCCCAGGGCACGGCGACGATCACGACGTCCGCCTCGGCCGCCACCTCGGCGTTCGCGGCCCCGCGAACGCCGATCTCGCGTGCCGCCTCCTGGGCGCGCTCGGCGCTGCGCGAGCCGATCAGCACGGTGTGCCCGGCCAGCGAGAACCGGCGGGCCAGTCCCTTGCCCTGGTCTCCGGTCCCGCCCAGGATGCCGATGGTCAGCGCGGAGACGTCGGGCAGATCTACGGAGGTGTGCTCAACCATGGGTCAGATCATGCCAGCAGGCGAGCGCCGCGACCTCTCCGGGGCGTCCCCGCCACGATGTCCGGTGATCGCGTTTCACATGTCCCATCGGCGATATCCGAGCACGACAACGGCCATGAGGGCGGCGGTCCAGGCCATGAGGAGCAGCGCACCGCGCACCGGTGTCACCGCGCCCGCGTCGCCGGCCGGCGGGAACCACATGGCGACTCCGGCACTGTCCGGGAGGTATTTCGCCGCGGAGACATGGTCGCGCAGGAGCGGCCCGGCGATGAAGAGATACCCCAGCAGGACGACGACCGCCGCGAGCGTCTGACGCGCGAGGGCGCCGACGGCCGCGCTGATCAGCGTCGTGAGCGCGAGATACGCGGTCACACCGCTCAGCGCCCCCGCGACACGACCCGAGGTCACGGGCGCGGCCGCGTCGCCGAGCACACCGGCCGCGAGCACGACCCCGGACGCAGCCGTGATCGCCGCCGCGGGGAGCACGACGATCGCCAGCGCGACGTGCTTGGCGGTGAACTGGAGGGCGCGACGGGGCATCGCGGTCAGCGTGGTGCGAATTTGCCCGCCGGTGTACTCGGAGCAGGCGGCCAGGACGCCGAGGACGACGAAACCGGCCTGCGCGTAGCCGATCGAGGCCAGTCCGATGTCAGGAGCGCTCCCGGTTCCGGTCGAACCCCGCAGACCGGCGATCGTGAACGCGATCGCGAGGATCAGATTCACTACGAGAGTGCCTCCGAGCGTGAGCCAGGTCGCCGGAAGAGACACGAGCTTCGACAGCTCCGCCGCGAGCGCGCGGGCTCCTTCCTGGCCACGGGTGCGAGTTGTCTGGGGGACCGTCATGCGTCCCTCCGCGTGAACGAGATCACGGCGATCACGAGCAGCACCGTCACCCAGATGGTCATCACCAGGCATCCGGTGAGCGGGCTGATCTCGGCGGTGCTGTCGGCGAGCTGCCGGATGAACATGCGGACTCCGGCCATGTCGGGTAGGTAATTCGCCAGGGGTGTGATCTTGGTCAGCAGGTAGGTGACGGAGACGACCGAGGTGTTCGCGATGAGCACCGCGAGCGGAACGACCCCGTGGCGGGTGAGCACGGTGATCGCGGAGGCGAGGAGCGCGGTGTACGCCCAGTAACAGACCACACCGGCCAGCCGTGGAACGTCGTCCGCTCCCCATGCAGGGGCGTGCTCGCCGAGCACCACCCGGACGACGCCCATGGTGGTCACCGTCGCGGTGATCGCGAGCAACGCGCCGCTGACTGCGATCGCGGACATCTTCGCAAGCAGGAATCGGAGGCGGGAGGGAACGACGGTCAGGCTGGTGGTGATCTGACGCCCGCCTCCGGATTCCGCGCTCTCGGTGACGTACTCGCCGCTGACACCGACGACGCCGAGAATGATCGCTCCGGCCACGCCGAAAGCCAGCTCCTGATAGCCGGTGTCGATCGCGGCATTCGCCTCGGTGCCTCGGGTGATCGCGCCGAGGGCCGAGGAGGCGGTGATCGCGGCGATCACGCCCGGCACGAGCACCCCGGCCGCCGCCGCGATCCACACCGCCGGCGACGAGGCGAGCTTCGAGGCCTCCGCCGCGAGCGCCTTCATGGGGCACCACCGGTGGTGAGGGCGAAGAACGCGTCCTCAAGGGTGCCGTAGGGGCCGGTGACCTCGTCGAGGGTGCCGTCCGCCACGACCTTGCCCTCGTTGACGACCACGACGTCGTCCACTGTCGCCGCGAGCTCCCCCATCAGATGGCTGGACAGCAGCACGGTCCGGCCGGACGCGGCGCGTTCGCGCAGGAGGGTCCTGATCCACCGGATGCCGTCCGGGTCAAGCCCGTTCACCGGCTCGTCCAGGACCAGAATCTCCGGGTCGCCGAGCAGCGCCGTCGCCAGCCCGAGGCGACGCCCCATGCCCAGGGAGTAACCGCCGACCCGCTTCGACGCGGCGTTCGTCAGGCCCACGATCTCGAGCACCTCGTCGACGCGCGCACGCGGCAATCCGGCGGAGCGGGCCACCCACCGCAGGTGCGCCCGGCCCGTCCGCGCCCGATGCGCGCCGGAGCCGTCCAACATGGCCCCGACCGTGGCGAGCGGGTCACGAAGTTTCACGAACGGGACGGAACCGATGAGCGCCGTGCCGGAGGTCGCCCGATCCAGGCCCAGCAGAATGCGCAGTGTGGAGCTTTTGCCCGCGCCGTTCGGGCCGAGGAGCCCGGTCACTCTTCCGGGGCGGGCCCGGAAGCTGACGCCGCTCAGAATCTTTGCGGAACCGCGCCGCTTGACGAGGTTGTCGATCGTAATCATGTCCACATGTGAACGCGGAGCATCACCTCCGGTCATCGGACCGACGACCGGACTCGGTTTCGCGGCTCAGACCCGGATCTCTCGGACCCTGGTCCGATGCGCCGTTGGGGGGCGCGTCCGTAGATTTGGAGCATGGGGGCCGACCAAGCACTTCCGAGACGCGGGCGGCGAGTCTGGCCACTGGCCATCGCCGCTCACGTCGTGCTGTTGCTCGTCCTTCTCACGGTCAGCCGCGGAGGTCTCGCCGCGGTCGTTCTCCCCGTCGTCATCGCCGCGCTGGCGTTGGCGGTCACCGTGTGGGCGGCGTTCCACGCGCGCCGGCAGCGGATCGCGTACGAAGCGCGGCTCACAGCGTGGGCCGGCGAACGCGCGGCGCAGGCCGAACGGCTCCGAATCGCGCGCGAGCTGCACGACATCGTCTCCCACGGCCTTGGTCTGATCACTGTACGGGCGAGCGCGGCACGCTATCCCGGCGCGGGGGACGACACCTCTGCGGCGCTGTCGGACATCGAGCGCATCGGGCGGCAGACCACGACGGAGCTACGCCGCATGCTCAAGGTGCTGCGTGATTCGACCGCTGTGGCCGTGCCTCTGCGGCCCGCCGAGTCCTTCCACGACCTGCCGGCCATCATCGAGGATGCCGAAAGGGCGGGCCCGGCCGTCACTCTCACGCTCGGCGAGATCGACGACGTCAGCTCCGGGGCACAACTCGCGGTCTGCTCCATCGTGCGCGAAGCCCTCACGAACACCGCTCGGCACGCAGGACCCACCAGCGCGAACGTGTACGTCCGTCGCGACGGCGACTGGATCGTCACAAGCGTCTGGGACGAGGGCCCCGTGGACGGATGGACCCCGCATCCGGGAGCCGGGCACGGAATCGAGGGGCTGAGGGAACGTGTCACCGCGATCGGCGGAACCTTCGACGCCGAGCACGTCGAGAACGGCTTTCGCGTCACCGCCCGTATCCCTGAGGCTGGAATGTCATGAATGACGGCGGAACCTCGATTCGCGTCGTCATCGCCGACGACCAGCCCTTGCTGCGCCACAGCCTCGCCGTCGTCATCAACGCCAATCACGACATGACGGTGGTCGGCGAGGCGGGCACCGGCGATGAGGTCGTCAGGCTCTGCGCCGAGCTGCGCCCCGACGTCGTGCTCATGGACATTCGGATGCCGGGCACCGACGGAATCGCGGCCACCCGCCGTGTCACGGCCGCCGCGGGAATCGGATCCGTGAAGGTCATCGTGCTCACGATGTTCGAGCTCGACGAGTACGTCCGCGCCGCCCTCCACGCCGGCGCCAGCGGCTTCCTCCTCAAGGATTCCCACCCCGACACGCTCCTTGACGCGATCCGCCGGACTCATCGGGGCGAATCGCCGTTCGCCCCGAAAGTCCTCACCCGCATGATCGAGGCCTACGTCGCCCAGCCACCACGCGCGAAGCCGGCGAGCCTGGACGCTCTCACCGCGCGGGAGACCGAGGTCCTCACCCTGGTCGGTCGCGGTCTCTCCAACGACGAGATCGCGGCGAGACTCACGATCTCGATCAAGACCGTCAAGACCCATATCGGCAACCTGCTGAGCAAACTCCAGGCACGAGATCGCGCACACCTCGTCATCGCGGCCTACGAGGGCGACCTCGTCCACTCGACTCGCTGAAGCGCGCGGGCGATCTTCTTCACGGCCACCGCCCGGCGGTTCCGCGGTCGCGGAGACCGCCGGCGGTGGTTTCCGGGGCGCTCAGCAGTTCGGGATCGCGGGGAGACCGGCGACGCGGGTGGCCAGCCACGCGACCGCCAGCGGGCCGCCCTCGACCGCGCCGAGCACGTGGCTGCCGGCCGGCAGGCTGGTCCACAGGACGTTCACGCCCTGAGCGCAGTACTCCTTCCGCAGGGTTCCGCCCACCTCGTAGGGGATGATCTCGTCGCCCTTGGCGTGGTAGAGGAACAACGGCACCCGCGGCGCGGACGCGCCGAGGCGGTTCTCGGCGAGGCGGGCCCGCCAGTCCGGCAGGTTCAGCACGTCGGCGGTGGTGAACTCCGCCAGCCGCCGCCCGCCGAATTCGGCCCGCAGGTCGCTCACGCAGTCGTCGCGGGCGTCGCCGAACAGCGCCGCGCCCTCGGGGGTCAGGTAGCTCTCCAGGTGCAGCTCGGGATAGGCGGCGTCCAGCCCGATGCCGGCGGCCGCGGCGAGCCCGAAGTCGCCGGTGCCGTCCAGGTGGTCGGCCACGGCCCGCAGGTCGGCCGGCACCCCGCCCGCCGCGACGCCCTTGAGCCGCAGCTCGGGCGCGTACGACGGCTGGAGCTGGGCCGCCCAGGCCGCCGACGACCCGCCCTGCGAGTAGCCCATGACCACGATGGGAGCGCTGCCGGACAGGTTCGCGCCCGGCACCCGCGTCGCCGCCCTGATCGAGTCGAGCACGGCGTGCCCCTGCGACAGGCCCGCCATGTAGGTGTGGTCGCCCGGCGTGCCGAGACCCTCGTAGTCGGTCACCGCGACGGCCCAGCCCTTGAGCAGCATCAGGCTCATGATGGCGAGCTCGGCCTCGGTGCCGCCCGCCATGGCGGCCGACGGGGCGCACTGGTCGCCCATGCCGTGCGTGCCTACGGCATACCCGGCGATGGGCCGCCTGCCGAGGGGATACGGGGAGTCGGGCACGAGCAGGGTGCCCGAGACGACGTTCGGCTCTCCGGTGGCGGAGGTGGACCGGTAGCGGAGGTGCCAGGCCTTCACCGGCACCTCCAGCAGCTTGCCGGGCACGAGGTAGACCGTCGTACGGCTCGCTTCGACGACGTCCCCGGCGGAGGTCGCGCGTGCGGTGCCGCCCAGTGCGGGCAGCAGGAGGAAAGCCCCGATCATGGACAGGGTGGCACGAACGCGAAGGTTCATGAAGCCGCCTTCCGGCTGTTGGATCACGTTCCAGGATCGGCGCCGTGGGCTGATCGTTACCTGACGGTAACGGTGTGTCAAGGACCCAATTGGCGGGACTTCACGCGCTCATGTCAGGCACCATGACGGTCATGGACGCCGCATCGGTGAACCTGTTGCGCGAGGTGCTCGCCTCCACCGGATGGCTCGAACGCACCCGGGAGCTCGGCCTGGCCCTGCGGGCCACCCGGTCGCCCGGGGGGCTCCTCGTCGTCGGCACCCCCGAGGACGAGCCGTGGCATGTCACCGCCCACCTCACGGACGAGGCCCGGCTGTCGGGGCTCGCCCAGCTCTCCCCCACGCTCGTCCGCTGGGCGCCGCCGCCGGGCGCGCCCGCCCATCTGCGGGTCGGGATGGAGCGCCTGCGAAGCGCCGGCAGGGG
The DNA here is from genome assembly GCF_006334915.2 of Microbispora catharanthi. Taxonomy (GTDB): domain Bacteria; phylum Actinomycetota; class Actinomycetes; order Streptosporangiales; family Streptosporangiaceae; genus Microbispora; species Microbispora catharanthi. The sequence goes on along the minus strand of NZ_VDMA02000017.1, from coordinate 83,475 downwards.
CGAGACGCTGTTCGTGGTCGCCGAGCAACGGGCCCCCGTGCCCCTGCTCGAGCGCGTGGACGACGCCCGCCGCACCGGCGCCACGATCCTCGCCATCGACGGCGGCGACCCCGAGCTGGAGTCCCTGGCCCACGACGCGATCGCCGTGCCGGCCGAGGGGGCCGTCCTGAGCTTCGACGCGGCGCAGCACCTGGTGAGCAGCGCGGCCGGGGAGGTGCGGCGGCTCGGCCTGCGAGAACGCCTCGCCCGCCTGGCCGAACGGATCACCGGCCCCCACGTGAGCGACTGAGGTCGGGCCGGGTTCCCGGTCCCTCAGCGCGTCTCAGGCGCCTGCGGGTGGGATGTTCTGGTTCAACGCGAAGACGTTGTCCGGATCCATACGCGCCTTGAGCCGGGTCAGACGGCTCCAGCTGCCGGGCAGATACGCCTCTCGGATCCGGCCGCCGCCCTCGTCGCCCAGGTGGTTGACGTAAGTGCCGTGGGCCCACGGCCGGGTGGAGTTCCACGTCTCGCTCACCCAATGGCGGTGCCGCTCGGGGTCCTCGGCCGGGTCCTCCCACGTGGCCGCGATCATCGTCATGTAGTCCGCCGACCGGTGACCGAAGGCCGTCGCCCCCGGGTCCCTGTCGGCGATGGCGCCCCCGAGACGGCGGAGCAGCACCTGGTTCAGGGGCGACGACGGGTGGGTGCCGTGGTGGGCGAGCGCGGCGACGGCCTCGTCCGGCAGGCCGTGGAGGAAGTCGGAACGCACGTACTGCTGCCGCCCGGGGACGTTCGCGTCGTCGAGCATCCGCTGCAGGCCGGCGTACCCGGTCACCCCGAAGGTGTCGACGAGCGGCCGTCCGAGGCCGCGCAGCGACGCGGTCAGCTCCTGACCTGTGCCGTGCGGGCCGAAGTAGGCGGCCGCGATGCCGACGACGGGCCTGCCGACGGCCTCGGCGGGCACGAAGGGCGCCGCAGGAGCGGACACCAGCGCCGCGACCAGGGACAGCTCGCGCGGCGCCCGCTCGCCGGCCTGATGGAAGGCGTGGAGGGCGTCGCGGGCGAGTTCTCCCGGATACATCACCATGCCCGCCCACGCGGGAGCGACCGGGTGAAGGCGGAAGGTGAACCGGGTGACGATGCCGAAGTTGCCGCCGCCGCCGCGCAGCCCCCACATCAGCTCGGGGTCGGTGTCGTCGTCGGCCGTCACGACGTCCCCGTCCGCGGTGACCAGCTCGACGCCGAGGAGGTTGTCCGCGGCGAGGCCGTGCAGCCGGGACAGCCAGCCGATGCCGCCGCCCAGCGTGAGGCCCGCCACTCCGGTGTCGGAGATCTCACCACCGGGTGTGGCGAGTCCCTCCGCCTGCGCCGCCGTGTCGAACTCCCGCCACAGGACCCCCGGGTCCACGTCCGCGAGGCGAGCCGCCGCGCGCACCGCGATGCCCTTCATCAGGCTGAGGTCGATCATCAGCCCGCCCTCGACCACCGAGTAGCCCGGAATGCTGTGGCCGCCGCCGCGCACCGCGATCGGGAGGTCGTGGCGGCGGGCGAAGACCACGGCGGCGGCCACGTCCGCCGTTGAGCGGCACCGGGCAATGAAGGCGGGCCTGCGGTCGATCGAGCCGTTCCAGATCCGCCGCACCGTGTCGTAGTCCGCGTGGCATGGGGTGAGCAGTTCGCCCTCGAAACCGTCGAGGGCGGGAGCGGGGACGCCGATGATCATGTCAGTTCTCCTGTCTGTCGCGGTGACGCGCCAAGACTGGAGCAGGGCGGTGCGCGGGCGGCATCCCTCAAGTGAGGGATGGTTCGGACGCGGCATCCGCGCCCATACTGGCGCCGTGAGAAGTGCGACAGTGCGGGACGTACGGGAGGCGGTGGCCGATCTGTCTCGCCGGGCGGACTCCCCGCTGGCGCTCGAGCGAGCGGTGGCCGCCCAGGTGACTCGAGTGGTTCCGGCCGATCTGTGGTGTGCGCTGACCATCGACCCGGACACGCACAACATCAGCGGCGGCTTCCACGACGAAGGACTGCCGTTCCGGTTGCTCGGCCGGTTGACCGAGATCGAGCAGCAGGAGACGGACCCGGACGTCCTGACCATGCGCGAGCTGGTCCGCAGCGGCGTGGTCGCACGCACCCTGACGCAGGCGACGGGTGGCGACCTCGAGCGCAGCCACCGCTTCCGCGACGTGCTGAGCCCGTCCGGCGTCAGGCACGAGGTCCGCATCGCCTTCCGGGCGCAGGACGGCCGGGTGTGGGGTGCGATGGTCCTGATGCGGGGCAGCGACGTCCCCGATTTCACGGCGCGGGAGCTCGGCGTCCTGCGCGGGATCAGCCACGTCGTCGCCGACGGGCTGCGCCGGGCCACCATGCTTTCCGAACGGCCGACGGCCGACCATGGCGGGCCCGGCCTGCTGCTGTGCAGGGTGGCGGCCACCGTCGTGGTCGATCACGTGTCGGCGTCCGCCCGGCGGCTGCTCGACGAGATCGACGACGGCCGCCTCGGCGATCTCCCGTACACGCTGGCGTCGCTGGTGCACGCGGCGCACCGGCGCAGCGTTTCCGGCGCCCCGCATCGCGTCCGGATGCGCGTCCGGACCGGACGGTGGCTGACCGCGCACGCCGAGCGTCTCGGAGAGGATTCGGTCTCCGTCATCCTGGAGGCCACGCGCCCGCACGAGATCATGGAGCTGCTCGCCGACGCCTACCGGCTCACCGCCAGGGAACGGCAGATCGCCGCGCTGGCCGGGCGGGGGCTCACCAACAAGGAGATCGGCTCGATCCTCTTCCTGTCGGCGTTCACCGTGCAGGACCACCTCAAGGCCGTCTTCACCAAGACCGGCGCCCGGAGCCGGTCCGAACTCGCCGCCCTCCTGCACGGGCACCCTGCGACGCCACCGGAGTGACCGACGCGCCTCCGCCATGCGGGTGCGGCCGGCGGCGGGTCAGGGCGTGGGCGAGCCGAGCGGGGCGCGGCTGAGCTCGCGCACCCGCCGGTCCACCGCCTCGGCCGCATCGCCCAGCACCTCGATCACCACGGCCTGCATCGGGTCGGGCTCCCCCGACGTCGTACGGCTCACCCTGGTCAGCGCCTCGATCCTGCGGCTGCCCACGCCGCGGATGCCGGTGACGACCACCTCGCCCGGCGGCACGTCGAGCAGCGCCAGCGACGGCACGATCGCCACTCCGTGCCCCGCCGACACCAGCCCGAGCACGGGCGGGAACTCCGCGATCAGGTGCACCCGACGCGGGACGAACCCGTGGAGCTGGGCGAGCCGTTCGAGCGCCTGCCCGCACGCCTGGTCAGGCACTCCGGCCACCCACGGCAGGTCCACGAGGTCGGCGACGGTGGCCGGCACCTCGTCCCACGACGGCGGGGCGACGATGCGGTACTCGTCGTCGTAGAGGCGGTGCCGGGACATCGACGGCAGCGACGCGGCCGGCTGGCTCATGTCCCGTTCCGTCACGACCAGGTCCACGCCGCCGAGGCGCAGCTCCTGCACCGCGCCCGGCCCGAACAGCTCGTGGATCACGGGCGTGATCCGCGGGTGCCGTACGGCCAGCTCGCGCAGCGCGGGCACGAGCAGATGCCGGATCACGGTGGGGAACGCCGCGATCGTGACCGGCCCGGACAGCCGCTCGGCGAAGCGGTTGAGCTCGTGCCTCGCCTCGGCGAGCTGCTCCTCGATGCGCTCGGCGTACGCGGCCAGGACCCGCCCGGCCGGGGTCAGCGTGACCCTGCGCTGCGACCGGTCGAACAGCGCGAGGCCGACCTCCCGCTCGAGCTGGGCGAGCTGCTGGGAGACGGCCGAGGGCGTGAGGTGCAACGCCTGCGCGGCCTTCATGACGCCGCCTCTGCGGGACACCTCGTGCAGGATCCGCAGCCGCCGCGGGTCGATTTCCATGCAGCAGATCTTACGGTCGAATTAAGAATCCTTCACTTGCTCTTCACTCTCCACAGGCAGATCATCATGTCATGAGCATTGCCGTGGACGGCGACCTGTCCTGATGTCCACCTTCATCGCGATCATCGGCACCGCGGGCGCCGTCGTCCTCCTGTTCGCGTACGCGATGGTGTCGTCCGGCAGGATGTCCGCGAACGGGCTGCCCTACCAGCTGCTCAACTTCGGCGGGGCGGCCACCTTGATGATCAACAGCGCGTACCACTCGGCCTGGCCCTCGGCGATCCTCAACCTGGTGTGGAGCGGCATCGGCGTGTGGACGCTCGGCCGGCTCGTCGCCCGCCGCGCCACGGCCCGGCGGCACGCGGCCGAGCCCGCCCCGGCCCCGGGCCCCTGAGACAGGGCACGGTGAGACCCGGGGCGGGTGAACCGGGGAGAACCGGGCCAGGGGAAGGGGTCAGGGGATCAGTCGTCCCATTCCTTGTCCTGCTCGGTCCAGCGTTTGTTGCGCTCGGCCGCCGTCTGCAGGGCGTGGGCGGCGGTGTCGCGGGAGTCGTAGGGACCGAGCCGGTCCTTGTTCGGGCAGCCCTTCTCGGGCTCGACGCTCATGTGCTTCAGGCAGAACCACCATTGATCGCTCACGTCCTTAATCGTGCCCCCTTGACGCGCAACTAGACTTGGCCGCATGACCACGCTGCTCCGCCCCGGGCGAATCTCGCCCATCCGTAAGGTTCCCGCCCACATCCCCCGGCCCGAGTACGTGGGGAAGGCCGAGCCCAAGAAGGGCGACAGCGACATCCAGACCTCCGAGACCATCGAGAAGATGCGGATCGCGGGCCGGATCGCCGCGCAGGCGCTCGAGGAGGTCGGCAAGCACGCCGCCCCCGGCGTGACGACCGACGAACTCGACCGCATCGGGCACGAGTTCCTCTGCGACCACGGCGCCTACCCCTCGACGCTCGGCTACCGCGGCTACCCGAAGTCGCTGTGCACCTCGATCAACGAGGTGATCTGCCACGGCATCCCGGACGACACCGTGCTGCGCGACGGCGACATCGTGAACGTGGACATCACCGCCTACATCGGCGGCGTGCACGGCGACACCGACGCCACCTTCCTGGTCGGGGAGGTCGACGAGGAGTCCCGTCTGCTGGTCGAGCGGACCCGCGAGGCGATGATGCGGGCGATCAAGGCGGTCGCGCCGGGCCGCCAGCTCAACATCGTCGGCCGGGTGATCGAGGCGTACGCCAAGCGCTTCGGCTACGGCGTCGTCCGCGACTTCACCGGGCACGGCATCGCGACCTCGTTCCACTCCGGGCTCATCGTCCCCCACTACGACGACCCCGCGCTGTCGGTGACCCTGGTGCCGGGGATGACGTTCACGATCGAGCCGATGCTCACGCTCGGCACGATCGACTACGAGATCTGGCCCGACAAGTGGACCGCGGTGACCAAGGACCGCAAGCGGACCGCGCAGTTCGAGCACACGATCGTGGTGACCGAGACGGGTCACGAGATCCTCACCCTGCCGTAGCAGCTCCGGAGCGGTGCCGCGGCGCCTCGCCGGTGCTCCGGCGGAGGCGCCGCGTGGTTTCGGCGGGCGGACGGTCACCTGCGGGCACAGCCCGCCGAGGCGGGCGGCCTAGTCGGCGGCCCTGTCCCGCCTGTTCAGCCTCGCCAGGTAGTCGTTGTAGGCGTCCAGCTCCGCGTCCCCGGTGCCACCGGACTTGGCCGCCGCGGCGTCGGCCCGGCGGTCGGCCCGGCGCGCGACGCGTTCGTCGTCGCGCCACCACTGGAAGCCGAGCGCGAGCAGCACGATCAGCGTGGGGATCTCGCCGAAGGCCCAGGCGATTCCGCCGCCGGCCTGCTGGTCGGTCAGCGAGGAGACGCCCCAGGTGCGCCCGAGCTGGTCGTAGTAACCGGACGCGAGCACCGTGCCCATGCTCATCAGGGCGATCCCGAAGAACGCGTGGAACGGCATGGTCACCATGAGCAGCAGCAGCCGCCCGACGTGGGGCAGCTTGTGCGGCGCCGGATCCACGCCGATGATCACCCAGAAGAACAGCGAGCCGCTCAGCAGGAAATGCACGGTCATCGCGATGTGACCGAGGTGCTCCTCCATCGCGGCGGCGAACAGCGGGGTGAAGTACAGGGCGAACGTCGACACCACGAAGATCGCGGTCGCGATGGCGGGGTGGCTGACGAACTTCAGGACCCTGCTGTGCAGGATCACCGTGAGCCACTCGCGTGGTCCCCGGTCGCCCCGGCGGGCGGCGGGCTTGAGCGCGCGCAGCGCCAGCGTGACCGGCGCGCCGAGCACCAGGAAGATCGGGACCAGCATCGACAGGATCATGTGCTCGGTCATGTGCACGCTGAACAGCACGGGCGAGTAACGCGCCACGCCGCTCTGCGTGCTGAGGACGAGGATGACGACGCCGAGGTACCAGCTGACCGTGCGGCCCTGCGGCCACCGGTCGCCCCGGCGGGCCAGCCGTACGACGCCCGCGCCGTACAGACCGGCCATGACGACGGCGAGCACGGCGAAGAACAGGTCGAACCACCACAGCGTCACCAGGTTGGCGAGCGTCATCGGCGGCGGTACCAGGTAGCCGAGCAGCTCGTAGGCCCGGTCGACCGGCGTGTCGACGGGCGGCGGGGCGGTCCGCGACAGCGCCACGGCCAGGCCGATCGTCGCCCCCATCAGCAGGACCTCGCCGAGGGCGAGGCGGAGGAAGGCGTGCGGCTCCCCCGCCGACAGCCTCGGCAGCGTACGGCCGCGGTGGCGCCAGCCGACGAACCCGAGCACGGCGAACGCGACGATCTTGGCGAGCAGGAGCAGGCCGTAGTTCGAGGTGAACAGCTCGCCGACCGAGGTGAGGCGCGACGCGGCGGCGGCGAGCCCGGAGACGCCGACCCCGGCGAAGCACCACAGCGCCATCCGGGAGAAGCGCGCAGCGGCGACGTCCAGGAGCGGCTGCCCGCGCAGCGCGTGCACGCAGACCACTCCGAGACCGCCCACCCACAGGGCCAGGAAGAGCAGGTGCATGGCCACCGAGGTGGTGGCCAGCCCGTGGTTGGGCGAGGAGGAGGAGTGCCCCGTGAGCGCGGGCGGCAGCAGCGTCACGAGCGCGAAGACCAGCAGCCCTCCGGCGGCGCCCGCCGTGATCGCGCCCCGGGCGAACAGCGCGATGGCGACGGCGAACAGCACGACCAGGGTCAGCGCGATGCCCTGCGGCACCTGGCTGGCGTAGCTGGTGAGCTCGTTGCCGGCGAGGATCTGCCCCACCGGCGCGCCGAGGGTCTCCGACAGGCTGAAGACCAGCGCCACTGCCGCGGCGACCGCCCAGGCCAGCGCGGACCACGACGCGCCCTTCACGTAACGTTGCGCCTGCTTGCCGAGCAGACCCTTGTCGTTGGGCAGGAACGCCGCGGCCGCCGCCAGCAGGCCGACGGTCAGGACGCCGGAGACGTCCATCGCGAGCTTCGACAGCGGCAGCATCCAGCGGGTCAGCGTGCCCTCGTCGGGCAGACCGGGGATGATCCGGGGCGTCGCGGCGCCGCCGAGCACCATCGCGATGACGAGTGCGCCGACGGCCGCGCAGAGCGCCGCGGCGGTCAGGCGCACCGCCCTGTTCACGGCTTCTTCCGCAGGCTCAGGAACATCCCGATGCCGACGCCGGCGATCCCGAAGATCACCGCCCAGATCCACCCCGGAACGCCCCTCTGCCCTCCGTCGTCGGCCCGCGCCGCAGGTGCCGTCGCGGGCGCGGCGGCCGCCGGCGCGGACGCGGAGGACGTGTCGGGAGCGGCCGCCGAGGTCGCCGCCCCCACCGACTGGTCGCCGACCACGGTGAACGGGATCTCCCCTTCGAGGGGATGCCCGTCGGGAGAGACCACCCGCCAGGCGATCGTGTAACGGCCCGGGGGAACCGGCTCGGTCACCGCCTCGGTGACCTTGGGCCCGTCGACGACCGGGTCGCCTTTCTCGTAGCGCTTGCCGTCCTCGCCGCGGACGATCACGACTGGGAACTGAACGGAGTCCGCGAACTCGAGCGTGACCTTTTGCAAGGTCTTGACCTGGGCGTTCTTCTGCGGGTCGCTACTCTTGAGCGAGGTGTGCGCCTGGGCCGGCAGGGCCGGCGCGGCACACAGCAGGAGAGCCGCCACGAGCGCGGCGAAGGCGGCGAGGAAGGGTCTCTTCATGGCACCTCCCAGGCTACCGACGCGGGGGTCCGGTCCATACCTCGCATCGGAAGACTGGGGATAACCCGAGGACATCCCTGGTGCGGGCCCCGCCGGGGAGGCCCGCCATCGGGGTGGGCGTCAGAGCCCGGCGCAGGCGAGCGCCTGCTGGTAACTGGACATGCTGGGCTCGTGCTCGCCCAGCCGGGCCTGCATCTCGGCGACCGACTGCCACCGCTCGGCGATCGTGCGGGTCACCGGCAGACGGCGCAGCCGCTCGGCCGCGGCCTGCAGCTCCGCCAGCGCCTCCTGGTCCAGCCGCTGCATCCAGTACGCCTGTCCCAGCACGAGACAGGCGTCCGCGGCCACAGCAAGGCTGCTGCCGTCCGCCAGCAGCGACTGCGCCTGCCGCGCGTGCTCGACGGCTTCGACCGGACGCCCCAGCGCCATCTGCGCACGGGCGATGTTCAGCTCACAGCGGGCGATCGCCGTCTTGCCCGCCGACGACTCCTTCAGCTCACGCAGCGCGCGCTCCGACAGCTCCTTGGCCATGAGGGCCTCGGCGGGGCGCACCTGGAGGAGAAGCATCGCGAACTGCGAGCGGAGCCGGGCGAGGTTGCGGGGCTCCCCGTTCTCCGACTGCACCGCGAGGGCGCGCTCGACCAGGGACATGGCCTCGTCTCCGTTGCCGGACGCCTGGGCGGTGAGAGCCGCGTTCCAGCACGCGGCCACCATGGACGTGGGCGTCCCCAGGAGCTCGGCCGCGGCGAGGAGCTCGGCGGCGAACTGCCGGGCGCGGAGGAGATCGCCGCGCTCGACGTACACGAACAGAAGGGTCGAGCCGAGCTCCACCGTGACGTCCGTCCACTGGGGGCGGGAGGTGGCCAGCCCGAGCGTTGACTCGCCGACGCGGACGGCGGCCTGGAGGTCGCCGAGCTCCCGGTAGCACCGGCACAGCGCGATGGCCACCTGGACCCGCCGCTCGAGCGACTGTCCGTCCGCCTCCTCGCCGCTGAGGGACTCGAGCACGGTGATGGCCTCGGGGAAGTTCCCGCAGGCCTCCGTCGCCAGGGCGTACCCGTACTGGGCGTCCCTGCGCAGCGACGCCAGCCCGGCCAGGTTCTTGTCGGCGAGCAACTCCGCGTAGCGCGACCTGGCCTCCGTCAGGTCGCCGTTCTCCAGGGCCAGCTGGGCGAAGCGGAGGCCCAGCTCGATCTCCTCCATCTGCTCGGCGGTGACGCCGTTGACCAGATAGGTGAGCGAACAGTCGAGTTTCTGGGCGAGAAGCTCCAGGACCGCGGGGGTGGGCGTGCGCTTGCCGCTCTCGATCAACGAGACGTAGCTGTCGGACAATTCAGGATGAGCGAGCTGCGCCTGTGAGAGACCCCGCTGCCGACGAATGGCCTTGATCCGCTCGCCGACCATGCCTTGACTAGTCACACGCACCCCTTGAGAAGATGAAGGCCGGACAGTCGTCCCCCATGAAGGAGATCCTCATGCGCCGCCTTTCACTGTTCACCCTGGCTGCTCTCATATCGCTCAGCCTGGCACCTGCCGCTCATGCTACGGCCGCAACCGGCTCCGCGTCAGTAGCAGTCTTGTCCGCGGAGCCCTGCTGCTGATCCCCCACCATCGAGCCTGTTGAGGCACCGCCTCCAACGGCCTGTCCGGTCCCGAGCCCGCACGATTTCCGCTTCCGCATTGGCGGCCTGACCAGGCGGGCTCTCGCCTGCCTCGATGCATGCGGGATCAGGCACCCCCCACCGTGAGGCGGCGAGAACGGCGACGGCCTGTCGTGCCCCCATAAGCTCTGTGGTGCCCCCATAGCACGGCATCGCGCCGTAGGCCGCGACGATGTCGGGCCTACGGCGCCCGGCCGTTCGGGCCGGGGCCGGGTCGTTTTCAGCGTAATCAGTGATCGCGGAAAACATAAGAGGCGGATCTGAATCCAGAGCGAACGCCCCGCCTTGACCTGCTCTCTCCCGGCGATCTTCGTCCCATCCGGCCCGGAGACTAGCCGGCGCGGAGGGCGAGGAAGAGGTCGACGCGGTCTGCCATGGACGACAGATCCTTGCCGGTCAGCTCCTCGACCCGCCTGATCCGGTAGCGCACCGTGTTGACGTGCACGTGCAGCCGCTCGGCACAGGCGTTCCACGATCCCGTGCAGTCGAGGAACGCGCCGAGCGTGCGCACCAGTTCGGCCCCGTGCCGCCGGTCGTAGTCGAACAACGGCCCGAGCAGCCGTCCGGCGAACGAGGACCGCACGTCGCCGGGCACGGTCGCCAGCAGCAGGGCGTGGGTGTAGATCTCGTCGCTGGTGACCACTCCCCCGCCGCGCGCCTCGGCCATCCGCCGGGCGTGGCCCGCCTCCTCCACCCCTCCGCGGATGGCCTGCGGCCCGGTCAGCGCGCCGCTCAGCCCGGCCGACACCGTGATCGAGGGCAGCCCGCCGGCGAGCACCGCCGTACGGGCGCGCAGCCACGCCGCGAGTGCCTCGCGATCACCCCAGGGGGTGTCGTGGCGCAGGGGGACCAGCGCCACCGACGCGTCGGCGCCCGCGGCGGCCACCACCCCGCGGTCCAGCAACTCCTCCACCACCTGACCGCCCAGCAGGGCGCGGTCGGGGCCGTCCGTCGCCCCATGCCTGCTCGCCGTCGCGGTGACCACCGCGTACGGCTCGGCCGGGTCGATGCCGCACGTCCGCAGCCGGGCCGACAGCTCCGCGAGGTCGCCGCCCGCGCAGGCCAGGGCGATGAGCTGCTCGGCCAGCCGGCGCTCCACCCGGCGGCCCTCCTCCGCCCGGGTCCGCTCCATCGCGACGCACGCCGCCAGCTCGTAGCCGATCTCCACGTCGACCTCGCCCCGGCAGACCAGGGCCCAGCCGGCGGCCCGGTGCGATCGGCCCACGGCGAACAGCGTGAACGGCCCGCCGCGGCCCACGACGACCGGCAGGCGGACGGCGGAGAGATAGTCGCGGGCCAGCCGTACGGCCTGCTCCTCGGGCAGCGCGCCCGCGACGACCGCGCCGCAGGCGGACACGACCGCGGCCGTGACACCGAGCTCGGCCTCGACCAGGGCGAACAGCTCGCCGAGCCCGGCCCCTTCGGCCACCGCCGCGACGATCCTGCGGTGCCGCCCGAGGGCGCCGCGCAGGTCGCCCACCTGGGCGGCGGCGACGCGCCTGCCGACGAGTTCGGTGACCGCTCCGAACGACACCTCGACGGGCACTTCGAGCAGCGGCAGCCCGCGTGCCCGGCACGCCTCCACCAGGTCGTCAGGGACCGTGCCGAGCCGCGCGTCGCCCGCGCCGAGCGCGGCCACGCCCGCCTCGGCCAGGGCGTCGACGAACCGGGCGGAGTCCTCGGGCGACTGGCGCCACATCAGGCCGGTCAGCACCAGTTCGCCGCCCGACAGGTACCGCCGGGGATCGGGCAGGTCGGTGATGAGCACGCCCTTGATCTCGCGGTCCAGCCGCTCGTCGCCCGTGAGCAGGGTGAGCCGCAGTTCCGGGACGGCGAGCAGATCATGCAACAGCACGACAGACAGCGTATTTGGAGATATCTACAAGCATCGACTACGCCCGTCCCCGGGTTTCATGGCCGCGCCGATAGGCCCCGCCCCCGCCCGGTTGCTGTACTACGACGGTGGAGCGGCGGATGGCGACTGAGACGGCGGCGGGGACGGCGGCGGGGACGGCGACCGGAACGGGGCGGCGTTCGGGCCTCGGCGAGAGCGCGCCGCGCCCCGACGGCACCCTGAAGGTGACCGGAGAGTTCGCGTACTCCTCGGACCTGTGGCTTGAGGGCATGCTCTGGGGCGCCACGCTGCGCAGCCCGCACCCGTCCGCGTGGATCCGCTCGATCGACATCGGCCCCGCGCTCGCGATGCCCGGCGTGTTCGCCGTGCTGACCCATGAGGACGTGCCCGGGGAGAAGTTCTACGGGCTGGATCGCCGCGACCAGCCGGTGCTCGCCGTCGACCAGGTCCGCTACCAGGGCGAGCCCGTGGCGATCGTGGCCGCCGACCATCCGGAGACCGCGCGCCGTGCCGCCGCCGCGATCGTCGTGCGCTACGAGGAGCGCGAGGCGGTGACCGATCTCCGCCGGGCCGCCTTCGACCCGTCCTGTCCCGCCGTCCACCCCGCCGTCCACCCTGGGAGCGATCGGGGCAACCTCGTACGGCACCAGCCGGTGAGGGTGGGCCGGGTCTTCGAGGCCGAGGTGGTCGTCACAGGCGAGTACGAGGTCGGCATGCAGGACCAGGCGTTCCTCGGGCCGGAGTCGGGCCTTGCCGTGCCCGCCGAGGACGGCGGGGTGGACCTGTTCGTCGCCACCCAGTGGCTGCACGTCGACCAGGACCAGGTGGCGCCGTGCCTGGGCCTGCCGAAGGAGAAGGTGCGGCTGACGCTCGCCGGGGTCGGCGGCGCGTTCGGCGCCAGGGAGGACCTGTCGATGCAGGTCCACGCCTCGATGCTGGCGCTGCGAACGGGCCGCCCGGTGAAGATGGTCTACGGCAGGGAGGAGTCGTTCTTCGGCCACGTCCACCGGCATCCGGCGCGGATGCGCTACGAGCACGGCGCGACGGCCGACGGGCGGCTCGTCTACGTCAAGGCGGAGATCCTCCTCGACGGCGGCGCCTACTGCTCGTCCACCCCCGCCGTGGTGGGCAACGCCGCATCGCTCGGCGTCGGTCCGTACGAGGTGGGCAACGTCTGGATCGACGCGTACGGCGTCTACACGAACAACCCGCCCTGCGGCGCGATGCGCGGGTTCGGGGCGGTCCAGGCGTGCTACGCGTACGAGTCGCAGATGGACCGGCTCGCGGCGGCCTGTGGGCTGTCACCGGTCGAGATCCGCGTCCGCAACGCGGTGTCGCAGGGGTCGCGCCTGGCCACCGGGCAGCTGATCGACAGCCCCGCGCCGCTCGCGGACATGCTCGGTGAGCTGGCCGCGATGCCGCTGCCGTCGGAACCGGCGGATGAGCCCGACCTGCGCCTCCTGCCGGGCGGCGTCGCGCAGACGACGCACGGCGAGGGCGTGCGTCGCGGCGTGGGCTACGGCGTCGGCATCAAGAACATCTGCTTCTCCGAGGGCTTCGACGACTACTCGACCGCCCGCGTGCGGGTCGAGCTCGCCGGCGACGAGCCGCACGTGCTCGTGCACACCGCCGCCGCCGAGGTGGGCCAGGGGCTCGTCACCGTCCAGGCCCAGATCGCGCGTACGGAGCTCGGGATCGCCAGGGTGACGGTCGCCCCGGCGGACACCGCGGTCGGCTCGGCCGGGTCCTCCTCGGCCTCCCGCCAGTCGTACGTCACCGGTGGGGCGGTCAAAACGGCCTGCGAGGCGGTGCGGGCGCGCCTCGACGCGCTGCGGGCGGCGCATCCGGAGTTGTCGCTGGAGGAGGTGCTTGAGCGGTTCGGGCCGGTCGAGGAGACGCGGGAGTATCGCCACCGGCCCACGTTCCCCATGGACCCCGTCACCGGCCGGGGCGACTCCCACACGCAGCTCGCGTTGTGCGTCCACCGGGCCGTGGTCGACGTGGACGTCGAGCTCGGCCTGGTCAAGGTCGTCGAACTGGCCGCCGTGCAGGACGTCGGGAAGATCCTCAATCCGCTGGCCCTGGAAGGGCAGATCCACGGCGGCTCCGCGCAGGGCCTGGGCCTGGCGCTGATGGAGGAGATCCAGGTCAGGGACGGCCGGGTGCTCAACCCCTCGTTCACCGACTACCTGATCCCCACCATCCTCGACATGCCGCCGATGCGGTTGTCGGTGCTGGAGAACCCCGACCCCCACGCGCCGTACGGCCTGCGGGGTGCGGGCGAGCCGCCCACGCTGTCGTCGACCCCGGCGGTGGCCGCGGCGGTCAGGGCCGCGACCGGGCTGGATCTCTCCCGTGTCCCGATCCGGCCCGAGGACATCGCGCTCTCGCCCGTCGCCGGCTGAGCCCCGCCGTCGTACTCGGCGCGGCTGAGGTCAGTCGGCTGGGTTGGTCGGCTGGGTTGGTCGGCTGGGGTTGGTGGCTCGGATCAGTCGGCGATGTAGCCGATGGAGGTCACCTCGTAGCCGCGGCTCTTCGAGCCCCGCACGTGCATGAACATGCCGCCGCCCTCGTAGGAGTAGGCGCAGCTGTAGCCCTTGGGCTCGGAGCTGCAGCCCTGGAAGAAGTACTTCACACCCTTCGGGTCGTACTTCGTCCGGAACAGCGTCTTGACCGCCGTGGTCGTGGCGATCTCCAGGCCCCGGTTGCGGTCGCCCGCGCGCCAGGCGTCGAACAGGTACTTGGCCGCGGCGGACGGCTTGGCGATGTGGCGGGACTCGTACACCTTCGTGACCTTGGCGCCCGACACGACCATCAGGACCCCGTCGAGCCCGCCCGGCACGCGCACGCTGGTGTGGACGAACCGGCAGGCGTTGCCCGAGCAGCCCGCGAACTCGTCCGGGGCCCGGAAGGGGTAGGAGAAGAGCGTGGAGACCGCGCCCGCGGTGGCGACCCGGGATGCCGCGTGGCGGTCCGCGCGCAGCCAGGCGCCGAACAGCTTCTTGGCGACGGCCGCCGGTGCGGCCGTGCCGTGCGCGGATGCCTGGGCGGGGGCGTGCACAGGGGCGTGCACAGGGGCGTGCACAGGGGCTTGCGCGGTGTGCGCGAGAGCCGGGGCGGCGGCGAGCGGGGAGGCGGGGACCAGAAACGCGGCGGTCGCGGCCGTGGCGGCCGCGCCTCGCAACCATCGTGCTGACACGCGCCGTACGCTACCGGGATCTCCTTGCACCCGGATTGACCCCGGCTTGCACCGGCCGCTGCCGCCCTCGCGACGGCCCGCCCGGGGCCGTCGCCGGTGTCCGCCGGAGGCGAGGGACGGCCGGGCGGCCAGGCCGCGCCCTGCGACGGCCAGGCATCCGGCCGGCGGCGTCACACCGGACAGCACCCCGCCGGCCGCGGGCACCCACGCCACGGCCGAGGTGGCGGTCATGACGGTGGACGCGGCGTCATGCCCGACGGCGAGGAACCACCGGGCGACGATCAAGACCTGACGGCCCAGACCGGACGACCGGGACGAGCGCGCCCCGGCCGCCGGCCGGCCGGTTCAGGTCCGGGAGCGCCCGCACGGGCCGTGATGCGCGCTCACTGGAAGCCCTCAGGGGTGGACTGCGTGCCTCCCGGTTGCCCCGCGCCGCCTGGTTGTGTCCCACCCTGCTGGGTGCCACCGCCCTGCTGGGTGCCACCGCCTGGTTGTGTCCCACCCTGCTGGGTGCCGCCGCCCTGCTGCGACCCTCCCGGCTGACTGCCGTCCTGCACCGTCCCGCCCGGCTGCGTGCCATCGGTCTGGGTCCCGCCCGGCTGCGTTCCGCCGGGCTGGCCGACGCCGGTAGCGGCGGGCGAGGCGCCCGGGTTCGGCTGGCCCGCCGGGGCGGATCCGGTCAGCAGCGCCATGATCGCGTCGGCCTGGGCCTTGTCGAAGCCCGCGACGCCGAGGCTGTCCTGGGTGATCTCCTGGGCCACCCGCGGGGCGGCCACCACCTTCTCCCCCACCACCATCGCGAGCTGCTGTTTGACCGTCTCGCGGGTGAGCGCGGCGATCTGCTCCTGGCTGGAGGGGGACAGCACGAGCCTGATCGAGTAGGTGCCGTCGTTCTCCGGCACCTCCTCGATCTTCTGCACCGTCGTGACCGTGACCCCCGGGTCGAGCTGGTAGCAGGAGGTGCCCTTGTCGTCCGGGATCGCGTCCGTTCCGCTGCAGGGCGCCGGCCCCACTCCGGTGACCGGGGCGAAGTGCACGGGCGTCAGCAGGGTGCGTACGGGCGTCTGCTTGAGCGGCGGGGCGTCCGGGTTGCGGGTCATCACCACGGCGACGGCGCCGAGGACGCCGGACATGACGACCACCAGCACGAGGGCCACGACGAGGGCGATCGTCGTCCCCCTGGCCGCCCTCGGCTCCGTGGGGCCGGCGGGGGCGGGCGGCGCGTCACCCGGCCCTGCGGCCCCACCTGGGGGCGCGCCATCGGGCGCGACGGGCTCCACCGGCTCACCGGGCAGGGCGGGAGCGTCGGCGACACCGGGCACGCCACCGAGTTCGCCGGGTGCCCCAAGCGGATCACCAGGCCCACCGGGCACGCCGAGGAGGTCACCCGGTCCACCAGGTTCACCCGGCATCCCGAGGGGATCATCCGGTCCGCCGAATCCGCCCGGCATGCCGAGGGGATCTCCACGTCCGGCAGGCTCACCCGGCACACCGACCGGGCCACTGAGCGTGTCACCGAGCGGATCTCCTAGCGGATCTCCCAGCCCGCCCGGCGGCTCACCGCGCACACCGAGCGGGTCGTCGAACCCGCCGAGCCCGCCACGCTCACCCCGTGCGCCACCCGGGCCACCGAGTGGATCGGCCAGTGGATCGGCGAGCCCTCCGCGCGCACCGGACACGCCGGGCACTTCGGGCACGCCGGTTGGCCCGCCCAACGGGTCACCGTGTCCGCCGGGGTCACCGGGATCACCGGGCCCGCTCATGGGCCCGCCGTACGTGTCACCCGCACCGCCGGCAGCGGCGGGCAGGACAGCCGTCTCTCCCGTGGCGCCGGACGCGCCGGACATGTCGCCGAACCAGCCGCCCCACCCGCCGGACGCATCGGCGGGCACGCCGCCGCGGTCCTCGGAGCCGACCGGCTTCGGCATGGGCGCCGTCTCGGCTCCCGATGTCAGGCCGCCGGGCCGCGGGCCGGGCTCCTCGTCTCCCGGCACGGGCGCGTTGTGCATTCCCACCTCGATCCCTTACACCGCTCGCAGAGCCTACCGAGGTCTGCCAACCGCGGGTAACCGGCCGACCATGGAACGCTCAACACGCTCTTCTCTTGACAATTTGTCATGAATATCCGCCAAATGGTTGCCCGTTGCCCGATGTCCACACAGGCGTTGGGAGCCGACAGTGAAAACATGAAGGTGGGAGTTCCCCGAGAGATCAAGACGCACGAGTACCGGGTCGCGCTCACACCCGCGGGGGTCAACGAGTTCGTACGCAAAGGTCATCGGGTCCTCGTCGAGAAGGACGCGGGACTGGGGTCCGCGATCCCGGACGAGGACTTCGCCGCGGCGGGGGCCGTCATCCTCGGCACGGCGGACGAGGTGTGGGCCGAGGGCGACCTGATCCTGAAGGTCAAGGAACCGGTGCCGGACGAGTACCACCGGATGCGCAAGGGCCAGGTGCTGTTCACCTATCTCCACCTCGCCGCCTCGGAGTCCTGCACCCGGGCCATGCTGGAGTCGGGCGTGACCGGCATCGCGTACGAGACCGTGCAGAAACCCGACCGTACGCTGCCGCTGCTCGCGCCCATGTCCGAGGTCGCCGGACGGCTGGCGCCGCAGGTGGGCGCCTACCATCTCATGCGCCAGGGCGGCGGGCGCGGAGTGCTGATGAGCGGCGTCCCCGGCACCTACCCGGCCAAGGTGGCGGTGATCGGCGCGGGGGTGTCGGGCATGAACGCCGCCGCGGTCGCCGTGGGCCTGCGGGCCCAGGTGCTGCTGCTCGACCGCGACGTCGACCGGTTACGCCACGCCGACCTCGTGTTCCGGGGAGGCTGCCAGACGGTGGCGTCCAACGCGTACGAGGTCGAGCGGGCGGTGGTGGACGCGGACCTGGTGATCGGCGCGGTGCTCGTGCCGGGCGCCAAGGCGCCGACCCTGGTGAGCAACGACCTCGTCTCACGGATGAAGCCGGGGTCGGTGCTGGTGGACATCTCCATCGACCAGGGCGGCTGTTTCGAGGACTCGCGGCCGACCACCCACGCCGACCCGGTCTACCGGGTGCACGGCTCGGTGTTCTACTGCGTGGCCAACATGCCGGGGGCGGTGCCGCACACCTCGACGTACGCGCTGACCAACGTCACGCTGCCGTACGCGCTGGCGATCGCCGACCTGGGCTGGCGCGAGGCGCTGACCGCCGACCCCGCGCTCGCCCTCGGCCTGAGCACCCACCAGGGCCACCTCACGAGCCGCCCGGTGGCCGAGGCCCACGGGCTGGAGGCCATGCCCGTGGACCGCGTGCTGGTTCCCTGAACCCGGCCAGGGGACGTCCGGATCAGGAGGACGGGGCCGCGCTCGGCATCGGCTCCTGCGTGGTCTCCGCCTGCGGCGGCGGGAGCGGCTTCTCGTCGGTGGTGCCGATGCCGCCCGAGCAGGAGGCGCCGTACTCGGGGGTGTTCGTCGGGTTCTGCTTGTACTTCTTGACGAACTCCGGCAGGCGGGGGTCGTCCGCGGAGTCCAGCGCGATCTGGTGGTTCCAGGCGCTGGCAACGATCTTGGACGGCAGGTTCGGGTAGGGGCTCAGCAGCA
Source organism: Microbispora catharanthi (assembly GCF_006334915.2). GTDB lineage: Bacteria > Actinomycetota > Actinomycetes > Streptosporangiales > Streptosporangiaceae > Microbispora > Microbispora catharanthi. The sequence goes on along the minus strand of NZ_VDMA02000017.1, from coordinate 65,095 downwards.
TGTAGTCGGCGGAGGCGATGCTCTTCAGCTTGTCCACCTCGGCCTTGGGCAGGTCGGGCCGGTAGGTGATCCACACCGCGCCGTGCTCCAGCGAGTGGACGCCGTGCTCGTTGTGGATGGGCTTGTCGTAGATGCCGCAGTTCTGCCAGTAGAAGTTGTGCTGGCCACCGACGGGCGGGGTCTCCTTGTAGGACACCTTCGTCCAGGAGTGGTCGGAGCCCTTGTAGGTGAAGGTCTTGACGGCGCTGAGCGACTTGGCCGAGCGGTCGTTGACCACGTAGACGGCGACGAGGGCGACCAGGACGACGATCACGAGGCCGCCTATCCCCCACATGAGAAGCGCGGCGCGCCGCTCCTTGCGCTTCTGCTCGGCGCGCATGCGGGCGAGGTGCTCACGCCTCGCCTGCGACTTCTCCTTGGTCATCGCTCCTCCAACCGCTGATCACTGACACCCCCGCTGCGTATGGAGAATAGTGGCTAAAGGTATTGCTTCGGGCAGAGCGACGGCCGTGGCGAGTAGCCTGTGGGCGATGAGCACTGACATCGACGCCGCAGGGGACAACGCGGTCGAGACCGCTCCCCCGGCCCGGCGCCGCCTCCCCGTCCTCGGGCTGGTCGTCGTCCTCCTCGCGGCGGCGGCGCTCGTACTGTTCTTCACCAGGCAGGCGACGCCCGGGGACACCTCCCCCGAGGCCGGCTTCGCCAGGGACATGGGGGTCCACCACGCGCAGGCGGTGGAGATGTCCTTCATCCTCAGGGACAAGACCTCCGACCAGGCGCTGCGCAGTCTGGCGTACGACATCATCACGACGCAGAGCACCCAGCGTGGAATTTTCATGGGCTGGCTGCAGCAGTGGGGCCTCGACCAGAGCTCAAGCCGCCCGGCGATGGCCTGGATGTCCGGGCACGGGCACGGAGGGGCGGCCGCGACCGCCCCGACGCCCGGCACGATGCCCGGCATGGCCACGGAGGAGGAGATGAACCGGCTCCGCCAGGCCACCGGCAGGGACGCCGAGATCCTCTTCCTCCAGCTCATGATCCGCCATCACCAGGGCGGCGTGGAGATGGCCGAGGGCCTGCTCAGGCTGTCGGACCGCGACGAGGTGCGCGCCCTGGCCCAGCACATCGTGGACGGCCAGAACGCAGAGATCCGCACGATGAAGGAACTGCTGGCCACACGGGGAGCACAGGCGCTCCCCGCACCGTGACCCTCCCCGGCCGGTCCGCCGTCGGCTGCGGGTGACGGCGGCCGGGCCTTCAGCCCCGTGCGGCGTGGATCGCGGTGAAGGCCAGCAGGGAGCCGGCGGTCCGCACCGGGTCCTCGAGTATGGGCGAGTGCCCGAGACCGGGCAGCAACTCGACCTTCGCGCCCGGAACCGTCCGGTAGTCGGCGGCGGATGAGGATCGCCATCTGCGGTCGTCCTCGCCGAAGATCACCAACAGCGGCTTGCCGATGGCCGTCAGTCGCTCAGGGAGCGCCTGTTGCTCCAGGTAGGCGCGGGTGGCCCCCATCGTCGTGGTGAGCGTGTGGTAGGTCATCATGCGCACCTCGTCGAGAAGCTCCTGCGGGATCTGATAGCCCGCTCGGCTGAAACCGGTGCTCGCGAACTGGCGGATCTGCTCGTCGGTCGGCGGCCACTGCGACGGTGCGATCGCGGCGGACTCGGTTGCGATGAAGGCGGCCATGCCCGGTCCGGTGTTGATGAGCGCGAGCGCGATCACCAGGTCGGGCCGTTGCTCGGCGAGAGCGGTGGCGACCGCGCCGCCGCTGGAATGACCGACCACGATCGCGCGCTCGACGCCGAGCCGGTCCAGTGCCACGCCGACCCGGCGTCCCTGGTCCGGGGTCGCGTAGCTCGGGCCGGCCGGTTTGGCCGACCGCCCGTGCCCGAGCAGGTCGATCCGGATGACGCGATGCGATCCGGTCAGCAGCGGAACCAGACAGTCCCACGAGCGGGTCGAGGAGGCGGACCCGTGGATCAGCAGGAGTGCCGGGGCGTCGCGGGGGCCGTCCTGGCACACGTGGATGTCGCCGTCGTCCAGGGACAGCGTCGAACTCTCTGTGGCCTCGGCTTCCGCATGCCGATTGCCGTCGGAAACAGTCATGCGCCCACTGTCGCCGCCGGTGCGCGCCGGCGTCTTGGACGAATGTTCCCTTCGGTTGTCCCCCTCGGTGCTCGCATAGCCTGGCGGCTGTGTCGACATTCGTGCACGGTGAGGCGGTGTGGGACGTCGCCTCCCCGCGGCGGCCCGTCCGGGTGGCCGGGGTCACCATGGCCGGGTTCCGCGTCGGTGACCTGGACGCGCTCCGGATGGTCCCGCACCCGGCCGTGACGCTGCTGCTGGAATTCGGCGCAGGTTCGCCCGTCGTGGACTACGCCGACGGGCGGCAGGAGCGCGGAAGTCTCGTCGCGGGGCCCGGACTCGGATCCGGAGGCGCGGCCTGGGCACGGGGGGAGAACGTCGAGTGCGTGCAGGTGCGCCTGTCCCCGGTCGTCGCACGCGCAATTCTGGGCGTCTCCCCCGCCGACCTCGACGGCGCCGTGGTGGCCCTCGACGACCTGTGGGGCCGGGAGGCGTCACAGATCCGTGAACGGCTGGCAGACGTCTCCTCCTGGGAGGATCGCTTCGCGTTGACCGGCGCGCTGCTCGCCCACCGGCATGAGGCGGGGCCGCCGGTGGACCCGGAGGTGGCCTGGGCCTGGCGCCGGATCGTCGGAGGCCGCGGCCTGGTCCGGGTCGATCGGCTGGCTGCCGAGCTCGGATGGAGCCGTAAGCGCCTGTGGTCCCGATTCCACTCGCAGATCGGCCTGCCGCCCAAGCGCGCTGCGAAGCTGGTCCGCTTCGATCACGCCGCCCACCGCCTGGTCGCGGGCGGCAGCGCGGCCCGAGTCGCGGTGGAGGCCGGCTACGCCGACCAGTCCCATCTGCATCGAGACGTCATGGAGTTCATCGGAGTGACCCCGGCGAACGTGGCGGGCGAGCCGTTTCTGGCGGTCGACGACATCGCATGGCCCAGCCGGGAGGCTCCCGCCGAGCCGGACCCCTCATCGGCCGGCAGTCCGGGTCCCTGATCCCGAGGAGACGCGGCCGGGGACGACGTCCTCGGCCGGGGCGCCACAGGGTGCGGCCGCCGTCGATCACCGTGAGCTGTCGGGACCGACGATGGGACGACGGCCGCGGGTCACGGCTAGGCGCGCAGCTCCTCGGCAAGCGCCGCGGCGAACGCGTCCACGTCGGCCTCGGTGGTGTCGAAGGCGCACATCCACCGCACCTCGACCATGCCTCCGCCGATCTGCTCGTTCCAGTTGTAGAACCGGAACCGCTTGCGCAGCCGGTCGGCCACGTCGGCCGGCAGGATCGCGAAGACCGCGTTGGCCTCGACAGGGCGCGGCACGCTCACCCCGGGCAGGTCACGTACGGCGTCCGCGAGCCGCCGGGCCATCGCGTTGGCCTGACGGGCGTTGCGCAGCCACAGGTCGCCCCCGAGCAGGGCCTCGAACTGCACCGACACGAAGCGCATCTTCGAGGCGAGCTGCATGCTCGTCTTGCGCAGGTACGGCAGGCCGCGCGACGCCTCCGGGTTCAGCACGACGACGGTCTCGCCCAGCAGCAGACCGATCTTGGTGCCGCCGAAGGACAGCACGTCGACCCCCGCGTCCGTGGTCAGGGCGCGCAGCGGCACGTCCAGGGCGGCGGCGGCGTTGGTGATCCGCGACCCGTCGAGGTGGACGAACATCCCCAGCTCGTGGGCGTGGTCGCAGATCGCCTTGATCTCGGCCGGGGTGTAGAGCGTGCCCAGCTCGGTCGCGTTGGAGATCGACACGACCCGGGGCTGCGCCCGGTGCACGTCACCGAACCCCCACGCCTGCCGATCGATCAGGCCGGGCGTGAGCTTGCCGTCCGGGGTCGGCACGGTCAGCAGCTTCAGCCCGCCGGTGACCTCGGGCGCGCCGCCCTCGTCGGTGTTGATGTGCGCGGTCTCGGGGCAGACCACGGCCTCCCAGTGAGCGCACATCGAGCGCAGCGACACGACGTTGGCCGCCGTGCCGTTGAACACCGGGAACACCTCGGCCTGCTCGCCGAAGTGCCTGCGGAAGACGCCCCGGACCGCCTCGGTGTAGACGTCGTCGCCGTAGGAGATCTGGTGTCCCCCGTTGGCGAGGGCGATCGCCTCCAGGACCTCGGGGTGCACCCCCGCGTAGTTGTCGCTGGCGAACGTCCGGCTCGCCGGGTCGTGCCGGCGTACGGCATCGGTTGTCACGAGATGTCTCCCCATCGCGGTTTCGGGCCCGCGGCCGGCCCGTCCAGGCCGGGCCGCGGGTCCGGATCAGCAGCGTAGATCAGGGCGTGAGGTCGATCCTGCGGCCGTTGACCGCGGCCGGCTCCTCGTCCCACAGGCCCGCGACCGCCGCGGCCAGATCCTTCACATCAGTGAAGGTCCGATACGGCTTGTCCGGGTTCGCGGCCCTCATCTCATCGTGCACCAACGCGTTGACCACCAGGACCACCGCGGCGGCTGAGGTGTCCTTCAGCGCGTCGGCCAGCGACAGCGTCCACGCCTCGGCCGCGGCCTTCGCGGCGGCGTACGCCGCGCCGCCCTGCGTCGGCTTCTGGGCGGCCCGGGCCGACACGATCGCGAAACGGCCGTTCCCGCTCGCCCGCAGCAGCGGCTCGAACTCCAGCGACACGTTCTGCAGGGTCCTGATCAGCAGGTCGTGCAGCAGGTCCCAGTCGTCGAGCGAGGTGTCGGCGAAGGTCTTCGACCCGCGCCAGCCGCCGACCAGATGGACGACGCCGTCCACCCGGCCGTGCTCGGCCCGCACCCGCTCGGCCAGAGCGCGTACGGCGGCCCGGTCGAGCAGGTCGACGGCCAGACAGCCCTCGGCGCCGGACTTGTCCACGCCGACGACCGTGTCCCCGAGCTCGGCGAACTTCCCGGCGACGGCGCGGCCGGCCGGGCCGCCCGCCCCCATGACCACGATCACCCTGCTCATCGCGCGTTCCTCCCCGGCCCCGTTCACGCCCGGATGCCCCGGGTCGACTCCACCACGTCGGTGAGCTTACGGCGCAGGGCCTCGTAGAACATGCTCAGGGGGAACTCGTCGGGCAGCACGGCGTCGACCATGGCCTTCTGCTCGGTGGGCAGCGCCTGCACGCCCTGCTTCCACGCGGATGCCGGGTCGGGCTCGACGTACGTCGCGACCAGCTCGTGCGCGGCGAGCCAGTGCGCGCGCTTGGACCGGTCGATGCCGTCGCGGTAGAGCTTCTCCACCTCGCCGCGCAGATCGGCGACGCCGTCGGCGACCCGAGACCAGTCGATCGTGAGCCGGTTGTCGGTCCACCGCACGATGCCCTGCCGGTGCAGGTAGGCGAACAGCAGCTGGCCGCCGAGCCCGTCGTAGTTGCGCACCCGCTCGCCGGTGATGGGGAAGCGGAACAGCCGGTCGAACAGGATGGCGTACTGCACGTACCGCGCGTGCGGCACGCCCGCGGCCTCCAGCTTCACGGCCTCGCCGTACGCCGTGAGGTCGCAGCGCAGCTCCTCCAGGCTGTAGAGCCAGTACGGCATGCGCTGCTTGATCATGAACGGGTCGAACGGCAGGTCGCCGTGGCTGTGCGTGCGGTCGTGGACGAGGTCCCACAGGACGAACGTGTCCTGGGCGAGGTCCTGGGACGCCAGCAGCCGGGCGGCGTCCGGCGGCAGCTCCAGCTTCAGCGTGGCCGCGGCGGCCTCGCTGACCCGGCGGAACCGGGCCGCCTCGCGGTCGCAGAAGATGCCGCCCCAGGTGAAGCGCGGCGGGGTCTGGCGCACGACCACGGTCTCGGGGAACAGCACGGCCGAGTTGGTGTCGTAGCCGGAGGTGAAGTCGACGAACGTGATCGGCACGAACATCGGGTTGTCGTAGCCGCCCCGCTCCAGCTCGGCCAGCCACTCGGGCCACACGACCCGGATCCACACCGCCTCGACGTTGCGGTTGGGGTTGCCGTTCTGGGTGTACATCGGGAAGACGACCAGGTGCTCCAGCCCGTCGATCCGCTGGGCGTCGGGGTGGAAGACGTTCAGCGAGTCGAGGAAGTCCGGCACGCCGAGGCCGGCCGACACCCACGCCCGGAAGTCCTTCATCACCGCGTCGAGATACTCGGCGTCGTGCGGGAAGTGCGGCGCGAGCCGTCCGATGCCGTCGACGATCTCGCTGATGCACGCCACGGCCTCGTCGTGGTCGCCGGCGACCGAGCCGTCCTTGGCCTGGAGCGGGCGCAGCCGCTCCACGGCGGCCTTCAGCCGGGCGAAGTCCTCCGCCACCTCGGGGCGGGACACGCGGGCGGCGCCGGACGCCTCGGGCACGCGGGCGGCCCAGGTCACCAGGTTGCCCCACAGCTTCTCGTGGTCGTAGTCGCGGATCGAGTCGTCGCCGAACAGGTCGGAGTCGGCCAGGACGACCACCCGGCCGCGGCCGTGCCGTACGGCGGCGACGAGCGGGGCGTTCGCGGGGTCGGCGGACCCGGAGGTCGCGAACAGGACGCTCTCCCCGGCCGGCACGCCGAGCGTCCCGGCGCGGTAGAAGCAGGCCCGGCGCACCTCTGCCAGCAAATCCTGGGCCACGCCGCCCCGCTCGGTCACGGCCTGCGCGGAGGGGACGCCGAGGATCCAGGTGGCAACGGTGTTGTGGCAGTTGGCGGGGTCCTGCACGGTCGCGTGCTCGACCGTCACCCCGAACCGGGCGAGCAGCTCGCCCAGGTTGCTGCCGTACTTCTCCTGCTCGTGCTCGGCCAGCACGATGAGCCCGCCGCCGCCCGCGACGTACGCCTCGAGCGCGTCGATCTCCTCGGCGGAGAAGACGGGGCTGCCGACCCCGGTGGTGCGCTCCCAGCGCTCGGCCGAGGGGTGCGCGACCACGAAGACGTCACACCCGTCCAGCACGTCCCGCGTGATCGGGCCCTCGGTGTGCGCGCGCACCGTGTGGCCGAGCCGCCGCAGCGCCCCGGCGGCCTCGGCATAGCTGTTGTCGTCGGGGTGGGCGGGATTCATGGCCTCGGCGACCTCTCGCCGGATCGTCCATGCCTCGCTGTGCGCCTCGTCGAATATGACCGCCGGGAAAGCCTTCATGAAAAATCTCCCGTAGTGTGAGCCGTCTTCCGGAAAATATACACATAGCTAGCCTTGCGGCGATAAGTCGCTCTAGCGGATGAGGAGGCATCACCCGAGCGGCGGACGAGTCCCCGGGGGTCGCTCACCTACCGTCACCGGCCGTAGGGAGACAGACCCGAAGGGGAAGATCGATGTTCAAACTGTCCGACTCGGTGGCCTTCCGGCGCACCGTCACCGGCGTCCTGCTTTTCGTCGCGCCGCTGCTGCAGTTCGTCGCGCTCCTCGTCGACCCCGGCACCTGGGGCGACGACCGCGAGATGGTCAGCTACGGCGACAACCCGGCCCTGGCCCAGCTGGAGTCGTTGCTCTACCACTGGAGCTGGGTGCTCGTCCCGATCGCGGCCTTCGGCCTGCTGCACCTGGTACGCAAGAGGTCCGTCGTCTTCGGGCACATCGCCGGGGGCATGACGATCATCGGCTACATCAGCGTCTCGGCGCTGCTCCTCATGGACCCCGTGGAGTGGTGGTTCGGGCAGCACTACCCGGTCGAGCAGGGCCAGAAGATGTTCGACGAGGTGTTCAACCTGCCCGGCGTCATCTTCGGGTTCACGCTGCCGTGGATCTACCTCGGCATGCTCGGCCTGCCGCTGCTCCTGCTGGCCGTCTCGCGCACCGGCTTCGTCCACTGGTGGGTGCCGGCCGTCGTCGCGGTGGGCTACCTGGGCTCGATCCCGGTGCCGTACAGCCCGCTGACGATCCCGTTCTGGGGCGCCCCCGTCGTCGCCCTGGGCTACCTCGGGCTCAAGGTGCTGCGCATGACGAACGCCGAATGGGCGTCGTACTACCCGAGCGCCGACCCCGGCGTCACCACGCCCGACTCGTACGCGAACACGACCGCCTGAGCGCGGTCGCGCAGGTTCAGCTTCATGAGCACGCGGGCGACGTGGGTCTTGACCGTGGCCTCGCCGACGAAGAGCTCCTTGGCGATCTCGGCGTTGGTGAGGCCCCGGGCGAGCATCCGCAGCACCTCCAGCTCGCGCGGGGTGAGCTCGGCGAGCTGGGGCGGCCGGACCGGCTCGTGCCGGCCCGCGAAGGAGGCGATCACCCTCGTGGTGACGGCGGGGTCGAGCAGGCCGTCACCCGCGGCGACGACCCTGATGGCCTCCACGAGCTGCTCGGGCGGCGACACCTTCAGCAGGAAGCCGCTGGTGCCCGCGCGCAGCGCGGCGTACAGGTTCTCGTCCGTGTCGAACGTCGTCAGCATGATGACCTTGGGCGGCCGGGGCGCGTCGAGCAGCTGCCTGGCCGCGGTGAGCCCGTCCATGCGCGGCATCGAGATGTCCATGAGCACGACGTCGGGCTGCACCCGGCGGGCCAGGGCGACCGCCTCGGCGCCATCGGCGGCCTCACCCACGATCTCCATCCCCGGCTCGCTCTCGACCACCATGCGCAGGCCGGCCCGGATCATCGCCTGGTCGTCGGCGAGGACGATGCGGATGGTCAATTCGTGGCCTCGCTCATCGGCACTCCCTGGGAGATCGGCAGCGTCGCGCGGACGCGGTAGCCGCCCTGCGGCAGCGGCCCGGCGTCGAGGGAGCCGCCGAACAGCTCGGCCCGCTCGCGCATGCCGATGAGCCCGTTGCCGGTGGACAGCGCCGGTCCGGCGCCCCCGCCATTATCCGTGATCTCGACCTCCAGCCGGTCGGGGAGGTAGGCGATCCGGATGCGCGCGTCGGCGTCCCCGGCGTACTTGACCGCGTTGGTGAGGGCCTCCTGCACGATCCGGTAGGCCGACAGGTCGAGACCGGGCGCGAGCCGTACGGGCTCGCCCTCCGTCTCCAGCCTCACGCGAAGCCCCGAGGATCCCACCGTCGAGATGAGGTTGGGCACCATGTCGAGCCCCGGCTGGGGCAGCGCCTCGTCCTGCGGCATCCGCAGCGCGCCGAGCATGATCCGCAGCTCCTCGACCGCCTCCCGGCCCGCCTGCTCGATGCCGCTGAGCATCTCGGCCTCCGAGGACGGGCCGTCCTGCTGCCCCGCGCTCATCCGGCGGCGCAGCACACCGGCCTGCATGACCATCATGCTGACGCTGTGCGCCACCACGTCGTGCAGTTCCCTGGCGATCCGGTTGCGCTCGGCGGCGACGGCCTCGGCGGCCCGGCGTTCCCGCTCCACCTCCAGCCGCGCCGCCCGCTCGCTCATCCGGTGCGCGCGCAGGAGGTAGCCGCGCAGGGCCAGTCCCGTGGCGTACGCCGAGCCGAACATGACGGTGAGGTAGATGACCTCGTCGAACGGCAGGAACCGGTGATCGACGGCACCCGAATCGAAGATCAGGATGCCCGCGAGCGCCCAGGCTCCGCCGTGCCTGACCGGCAGACGGGCGCCGATCGTGTGGAAGACGATGAGCAGCGCGGCGAGCTGCCAGACGGGGCAGCCCGGGTGGCCCTGCCGGTGCCAGACGTACTGGGCGAGGATCATGAGGATGAACACCGCCACGGGAGCCCTGCGGCGATACCAGACCAGGACGCCGGTGACCAGCGCCTGCCCGACCCACCACAGCTCGGGCCGCGGCTCGCCGTACGCCGGAGCCACGGTGAACGCCTCAAGGGTGCCCAGCGCCATGATCGCGAGGCCGATCAGGAGGTCGACGCGGGGGACGGAGCGGAGGGGGGACAAGCGCATGCGCGCAGAGTAATCCCTGCCCGGCATAACGCGCATCAGGCAACAGACGCCCCGCAATCGGCCTGCAAGTCAACGTCAAGCGACGGCACGATCATCGCCCTGTATCAAGTGGGTGTCGGTCACGATACTCACCTTGTCGAGCACTGTCCGCGCTGAGACGCTTGAAGCGATCCGAACAGGCCTAGGAGAAGCAGATGCCCCGCCTGTACTCCCTTGTCGCGGGGCTGGGCGCGCTCGCCGCACTCGCGGTGCCCATGCACCCGCACCCCAGCGGTTCCACCGACCGGGTCACCCCCGGCGCCGTACGCGTGGAGTCCTCCTCGCATGTCCGCATCACGCTGCTCGACGACCGCGGCGTGATCAAGCAGCTCGCCCGGGACTACGACGTCGACCTGGCGAAGGGCAGCGGCTTCACGGTCACGCCCGACGGCGTGGTCGTCACCGCGACCCAGGTCGTGCAGGCCGCGGACGACCCCCGGGTGTACGCCGCCAACCGGGTGTTCGCCGAATACTTCAAGGTGAAGATCCCGGCCGACTTCAAGCGGCACTCACTGGACGACGCCGACCTCGACCGGCGGCTCCAGGCGTGCTACCCGCCGCAGCAGACCGACTCGACCTGCATCGCCGACGTCACGACGAACGTCAGTGTCTACCCCAACCTCGACCCGCCGCCGGCCGGGGGCCTGCCCGCGCAGATCCTCACCACTGGGGCGTCCCCCGCGGCCCCGGCCGTATTGAAGGTCACCAAGGGCGGCGAGAAGCAGTCGCTGCCCACGGCCCCGCTGGGCACGGCGATCGGCGGCGCGGTCGAGTCGCTCGACGTGATGACGCTCACCGGCAGGCCGTCGGCGAAGCTGCCGCCCAAGCTCGACACCGCGCACCTCGACCCGCCGGGCAGCCGGACCTTCAAGGAGCGCGACAAGGTCGCCAAGCTGCTGGACGACGGCGCGGCCGGCGCGGCCCTCATCGACGACGGCAAGAGCGAGGTGGTCGGGTTCGTCTCCGGGGGCGGCGGCGAGCCGGTGACCATCACCCCCGCCGACGACATCCGCAGCGCGCTGGTCGCCGCCGGGGTCACCCCCCGCCGCGGCCCGGTCGACGTCGTGTACGAGAACGCGCTCGCCTCCTACCACAACAAGCTCTACAGCGGGGCGATACCGGCGCTGCAGCAGGTGCTCAACCTGCGGCCCGACCACGCGGTCGCGGCCGACCATCTGCGGGTCGCCCAGTCCAAGGCGGGCACGGCGGAGGACGCCGGCGCCAGACCGGCGGCGCGCCCGGCCGCTCCCAAGCAGCCGAAGTCGTCGGTGCCGCCGTACGTGTGGGCGGCCGGCGGCGTCGTGGTCCTCGCCCTGCTGGCCGTGGGGGTCGTGCTGCTGCGCCGCAGGAGCGCCGCCCGGCCCGACACCGGCGGCCAGCCGGACCCGGGGATCGACGGGCACGGTTACGCCGCGCAGGGGGACTTCGCGGGCGAGGCCGGGTCCTACCCGCCCGGGGAGAACTCCTGGCCGCCGTACGCCGTGACGAGGGTGTTCGGGGCCGAGGCCGCCCGCTCTCCCGAGGTCATGGGACCGGCACCGGCGACTCCTGTGCCCGCGGATCCGTCCCCGCCCGGCGGGCAGGCGTACCCCGCGGACCTGTCGCCGCCGCACGGGCACGCGCTTCCGGCCGACCCCTCGCCGCCGCGTGGGCACTCGTACCCGCCGAACCCGTCGCCGCCGCGCGGACAGGCACAGCTGAAGTTCTGCACGCAGTGCGGCATGCGGCTGGGCCAGGGACACCGCTTCTGCGGCTTCTGCGGGAACCCGGCCGATTCGTGATCAACAGAACGTTCAAGGGGGAGACCGCATGACCGAGGGGCCCGTGATGCCGCCGCTTGTCGGGCGGCGGCTCGGCGACTACACGGTCGAGGCGGTCGTCGGGCGGGGCGGCATGGCGACGGTTTACCGGGCCCGCGACCAGCGGCTCGGGCGGGCCGTCGCGCTGAAGGTGCTCGCGCCCCAGCTCGCGCACGACGACCGCTTCCGCGACCGGTTCGTGCGCGAGTCCCGGATGGTGGCGAGCATCGACCACCCCAACATCATCCCGGTGTACGAGGCCGGCGAGCGCGACGACCTGCTGTTCATCGCCATGCGCTACGTCGAGGGCAACGACATGCGCAAGCTCGTGCAGTCGGAGGGCGCGCTGCCGGTCGGGCGGGCCAACCCGCTGTTCGCGCAGATCGCCTCCGCGCTGGACGCCGCGCACGCCCACGGCCTGGTGCACCGCGACGTGAAACCGGCCAACATCCTGGTCACGCGGTCCGACCACGTCTACCTGACCGACTTCGGGCTGACCAAGAGCTCGGCGGCCGAGGCCGGGCTGACCAGCCACGGTCACTTCATGGGCACCCCGCGCTACGTCGCCCCCGAGCAGATCCGGGGCCTGCCGGTCGACGGCCGGAGCGACCTGTACGCGTTCGCCTGCGTCGTGTACGAGGCGCTCGCCGGGCAGCCGCCGTTCCAGCGGGACACCGAACTCGCGCTGCTCTACGCCCACGTGTCCCACGACCCGCCGCCGCTCACGCCGTACCGGCCGGATCTGCCGCACGCGGTGAACGCCGTGATCACGCGGGCGCTGGCCAAGTCGCCGGGCGAGCGGTTCGAGACGTGCCAGGCGTTCGTGTCCGCGCTGCGCGACGCGATCAGCGGCGGCGCGGGCGACCCGGCGCCGGTCTCCCCGTCCTATCCCCCGGTCTCCCCGTCGTATCCCCCGGATCCCCCGATCTCCGCGGGATCCCCGGGGTCCGCCGGGGCCCGTCCGCAGGGGTCCTACCCGCCGGTCACGCCCTCCTCGTTCCCTCCCGGCACCAGGCCGCCCGTCTCTCATCCCTCCGGCTCGGTGCCCGCGGGGTCCCGCCCGCCCGTGAGCCACCCGTCCTCGGGGCCAGTGCAGGGTGCGGCGCAGGGTGCGGTGCAGGGGCACGGGTCGTACCCTCCCGCGTCGCCCCACTCGCAGGCGACGGTCGCGTCGGCGGCCTCGCGGGACCACCGGCGGGGGCTGCCGCTCGGGCCGCTGATCGGCGGCCTGGCGGTCCTGGTGTCCATCGCCGTCGCCGCCGCGCTGCTGCTCACCAAGGGAGGGGACACCGCCGCGACGTGGAAAACCTACCCGGGCAGCACAGCGGCGCCGTTCACCATGTCCTACCCCTCGGCCTGGGGCGAGGCCAAGACCAACGCCGACCAGTGGATGATCGCCTCCCCGGCCGTGGACGAGTTCAACGCGCTGTTCGCGGTGCCGGGCAACACCGACTGGTCGAAGGTGAACCCCATCATCACGGGCCATCCTGACCGGGCCACGGGCGTGTTCGCCCAGGTGAGCAACACCCTGAGCACGTCCGACTCGCCCATGGAGCTGCAGGAGAGCCTGGGCCCCGCGCTCCCGGGCGCGACCACCTACTACGGCGTGCCGACACCGACGACGGTCGGAGCCAGGCCGGCGTTCCGGATCGAGGGCGTGCTCAGCGACCCCCAGCAGGCCGGTCGGCTCGACTTCTTCGCCTACGTCGTCCGTCAGGGCGACGCCGGCACGACCGTCCTCGTCACGTTCTTCTGCCCGACCGGCCGGTGCGACCGATCGAACATCGACCACATGGTGAACAGCATCACGTTCACGTCCTAGCCCGCCAGGTTCGCCAGTCCCGCGCGCCGTCGAGGACGGCCCGGTGGACCGCGCGGGCGATCCGCGCGCCCCAGACGGAGCGCGGGCCGCCGAACGCCTCCGCCGGGCCGTCCTCCCGTACGGCGACGCAGACGGCGTCCGACGCGGTCCCGGTGCAGGGGAATCCCGCCTCCAGCAGCGCCTGCGTCTTCGCCTCGGTGACCGTCATGACGGCGTTGACCAGCGCCGGATCGGAGAACGCGACCGGCACGGCCACCAGGATGTTGATCGTCCCCGGGCGCGGCGCCCGCTCGCCGGCATCGCACACCCTGACGTCGCCCGCGCCGACGGCCTCCCGCGCCGTCCCGGAAGCGGCCGGGCCGGCGGCCTCCCGCCCAGCCTCCCGCGCGAGCTCCTGCCCGGTCTCCGGAGCGGCCGGCAGGCCGGGGTCGGGCACGCCCTCGGGCGCGGCCGCCCAGGTCGGCACGCCCAGGCCGACCGTGGCGACGGCCTCCGCTCCCCCGTCGACCGCCGCGGCGTACCGCTCCACCAGCGCCGCCGTCATCATGCCGACCCCGGCACCGCCGGGACCGAGCGCGTCCATGTGCTCGACCGGGTCCATGCGCGAGTACCCGGCGGCCACCTGCGCGTTCAACACCCACTCGCGGCGGCCGATGCCGCCGCCGAGCATCGCCGAGGAGATCATCCGCCAGCCTGGCCCGAACCGCCACAGCAGCGCGCCCAGCCGCAGTCCGTCCTCCACCCGGTGCGTCAGGGACGGCCGCGGGACGCCCGTCATGCCTCCTCCACCATCGAGGAGATCGACGGGCGGACCAGGTGGACGACCGGGCGCCCCTCGGGGCCTGGCTCCACCCGCACGCGGGCGCCGAAGTGCTCGGTCAGCAGCGGCTCGGCCAGCACCCGCGCGGGCGGCCCGGCCGCGACCGCGCGCCCGGCGGCGAGCAGCACGAGCGCGTCGGCGTACTGCGCGGCGAGGCTGAGGTCGTGCAGCGTCGTCACGACGGTGAGGTCGTCGGCCAGGCGCAGCCGGTCGACGAGTTCGAGCACCTGCTGCTGGTGGCCCAGGTCGAGCGCCGTGGTCGGCTCGTCCAGCAGCAGCACCGGCGCCTGCTGCACCAGCGCCCTGGCGAGCACGACCCGCTGCCGCTCGCCGCCGGACAGGTGCCCGAGCGGCCGGGACGCGAAGCCGTCCAGGTCGAGCCGTTCCAGCACCGACCGCGTCACCTCGCGGTCTCGCGCGCTCTCGCTGCCGAGATAGGGGATGTAGGGCGTACGGCCCAGCAACGCGTAGTCGTAGACCGTCATGTCGGGCGGCAGCGCCGGGCTCTGCGGGGCGTAGGCGATCAGCCTGGCCCGCCGGCGCGGGCGCAGGTCGTCCACGGCCGTCCCCTCGACGAGCACCTCGCCCTCCCTCGACACCAGCCCGGCGACGGCCCGCAGCAGCGTGGACTTGCCCGCGCCGTTCGGCCCGATGACCGCCAGCCACTGGCCGGGCGCGGCCGACAGCGTGACGTCCGTGAGCACCCGCCGCCCGCCCAGCGTGACGCCCACGCCGCGCGCCTCGACGGCCGGTACGGCGTGCCCGCTCACGTCTCCACCCGCCGGGTCACGCGCAGGACGGTGACGAAGAACGGCGCCCCGACGAACGCCGTGACCACCCCGATCGGCAGTTCGGCGGGCGCGAGCACCGTACGCGCGATCGTGTCGGCCAGCACGAGGAACGCCGCGCCGCCGAGGAACGACAGCGGCAGCACGATCCGGTAGGACCAGCCGGCGAGCCGCCGGACCACGTGCGGCACCACGATCCCGACGAACGCGATCAGCCCGCTCACCGCCACCGCCGACGCGGTGGCCAGCGAGGCGGCCAGCAGCACGACGAAGCGCACGCGTGCCGCGCGCAGGCCGAGGCTGACCGCCTCCTCGTCGCCCACCGACAGCACGTCGAGCAGCCGCCCGTGCAGCAGCATGACGACGGTCGACACCACGGCGTACGGCGCGATCATGCGGAGCTGGTCCCAGCCGCCGCCGACGTCGCCGAGGATCCAGGAGTAGATCCGCTGCAGTTCGTCCACCTTGAGCTGCTGCACGAAGGTCTGGATGGCGGTGAGGAACGAGGTGACCGCGACCCCGGCGAGCACGAGCGTCGCGGTGCCGCCGCCCCGGCCCGCCGTGTGGCCCAGCGCGTACGCGAGGAACACCCCGCCGACGGCCCCGGCGAAGGCGGCGATCGGCACCGCGGTCACCCCGGCGTCTCCGCCCAGGAAGACCACGACGAGCGTCACCGTGAGGCCGGCCCCGGCCGCCGCCCCGAGCAGGTAGGGATCGGCCAGCGGGTTGCGGAACACCCCCTGGTAGCCCGCCCCGGCCGTGGCGAGCAGCCCGCCCACGACGGCGGCGAGCAGCACCCGCGGCACCCGGAGCTGGAACAGCAGCCCCTCCTCGACCGGTGCGAGACCCGAGTGCACGGACACCAGCGGCAGCCGGTCGAGCAGTGCCAGCGCGATGGCGCGGGGCGAGATGCCCGCCGCGCCCGCCATCAGGCCAAGCGCGAGACTGGCCACCAGCACGGCGGACGCGACCAACAGCGCCCGGCCGCGCGGCCGGGCCGGCGTCATCACGCCACCACCGGCCGCACCGCGTCACCGCTCACCGCACCACCAGGGGCGTCCGCGTCACCACCGGCTCAGCTCGCCGCCTTCTGTACGGCGTCGCTGACGGCCTGGGCGAGGTCGGCGACCCGGGGCCCCCAGCGGGAGGCGACGTCGTCGTCCAGCTCCACCACGCGGTCCTTCTTCACGGCGGACAGGCCGGACCAGCCCGGCCGCTTGGCGAGCGCGGCGGCGTTCTGGCCGCAGCACTTGGTGTCGCCGAGGAAGATCAGGTCGGGGTCGGCCTTGGCGATGAACTCCGCCGACAGCTTGGGATAGCCGCCCGCCGCGTCGGGCGCCTCATCGGCGATGTTCTTCAGCCCGAAGAGGCCGTAGACCTGCCCGATGAACGTGCTCGACGTCGCCGCGTAGGGCGTGGTGTCCAGCTCGTGGTAGTACGTCAGCTCCTTGCCCTTCGGCGCCGCCGCCGCGAGGGCGTCGATCTTCTGCTTGACGCCGCTCGCCACCTCGTCGGCCTTGGCCGCGTTGCCGGTGGCCGCGCCGAGGTCCCTGATCTGGTCGTAGGTGTCGTCCAGCTTGGTGGCGGCGGGTTCGAGCAGCACCGGCACGCCGACCTTGCCGAGCCCGGCGACCACGCCCTCCAGGTCGTTGGCGAGCACCACGAGGTCGGGCTTGGCGGCGACGATCGCCTCGACGTTGGGCTTGAACCCCGACAGCGACGTCTTGGGCGCCTCGGGCGGGTAGTTCGACTGGTCGTCCACCGCCGCCACCTGCGCGCCCGCGCCGATCGCGAAAAGGATCTCGGTGGCCGTCGGGGACAGCGACACGATGTGCTCGGGCCTCTTGGCGATGGTCACCCCGCCGTTGCCCGCCTGGATCGTGGCGGGGAAGGCGCCCTGTCCGGCGCTGTCCGAGGCGGCGGGGGTGGGGGTCGCGGACGTGGCGGCGCCGTCGGTCTGGCCGCAGCCGGCCAGAGCGAGCACGCCCAGCACCACACCCGCGACGGCCGTGCGTACGGGCCTCACGAGGTCCTCCATCAGGGGGAATGCCGGGAATCGAGGGACCCGCTGGAAGCGACGGATCACCCTTTTCCACGAGGGTCGATGGCGTCGGCACACGGCGCAGGCGACCTGGCTCGTCCCCGGGGGCGGGGAACCACAGTTGCGGGACAGCGCCGGGTTCTCACCGGACTTCGCTGCGCGGTGCGCGTCGGACGCAACGGTATCAACCCCTCACGCGGCGTCCACCCCCGCCCCGTCCGTGCCGGGAATCAACTCGGGGCCTCATCCGACCGTTCGAGGTCGAGCGCGACCGCGCGGACCGCGTCCACGATGGGCAGCAGCCTCCGCCCGAACGGCGTGAGGGCGTAGACCGTCGACTGCTTGCCCCTCGACTCGACGGTCCGGCTGACGACGCCGGCGTCTTCGAGCTTGCGCAGACGGCTGGTGAGAGTGACGGCGTTGGCCCGCGGGATCGCCCGCTGCAACTCGTTGAAGCGCATCTCCGACGCCTGAAGCGTCATCAGGATCGCCAGCGTCCACAGGTCGCCGATGACCGACAGGACCTGCATGCAGCGCGCCAACCTGGGGTCGCCGACCTCTTCCATGACCCGCCCAGTCTAGCCACTGCTAAGCTTCTTTAAGTGGTAAACATTCTTTAGCAGAAGGCAGAGCCAATGCGAATCACGATCTTCGGCGCGACCGGTCGGATGGGGCGCCTGCTGGTCCGGCAGGCGCTCGACGCGGGCCACGACGTCACCGCCTACGCCCGCGACCCGGGGAGGATGCGGACGGCGCATCCCCGGCTCTCGGTCGTCACCGGCGAGCTGGACGACGACCACGCGATCGTCCAAGCGGTGCGGGACGCCGACGCGGTCGTCGAGGGCGTCGGCTCCGTCAGCGACGGCACCCGCAGGATCATCGGCGCGATGGAGCACGCGGGCGTCGACCGGTTCGTCGTGGTGTCGACCTGCAGCGTGCCCGATCCGCGCGACCTGCCCGACGCGGAGTTCGCGAGCCTGGTGGCGTTCGTGAAGACCGTCGCGCCGGGTCCGTACGCGGAGGTCCGCCGCGCCGCGGACCTGGTGCGCGCGTCCAGCCTCGGCTGGACCCTGGTGCGCGTCGCCAGGCTCGATGACGGGCCGGCCACGGGACGCGTCAAGGTCGGCCACTACGGGCACGGCGTCGTGGGCCCGTCGATCACGCGCGCCGACATGGCCGCCTTTCTCCTGGGTCAGGTCTCCGACGGGACCTACCTGCGCCAGGCCCCCGCGATCAGCAACTGATCACGCCGCCTGCCTGGGAGTACGCGGGGATGGTAGGGCTGGCCCTACCCCGGGCGGTAGGGGGCCGCCCATGATCGGAAGTAGGGACCGCGTCGCTGTGCCGGGCGGGGCCGCGGCGGGACGCTTGACGTGCTTGACGGGACCGGAACTCCGCGGCGTCAGAGCCTCGCAGACCCCGAAGACCCGAGCCCCGAAGACCCCGAGCTCCACAGACCCGCACACCGGGGAACCCCAGGCCCCCGGCCCCGCCGCCCGCGGACGCACCACCGCGGCGGCCCGACACAGCGAAGGCGGCCCCCCCGTGTCCCTGACCATGCTTCCCCCCGCACCCGAGAGGGCCCCGGCCGCGCCCGCGCCACGGGACCGCTTCATCGACGTCCTGCGCGTCTTCGGGATGGTCCTGGTGGTCGTCCAGCATTGGACGATGCCGGTCCTGTCGTACGCCCAGGGACGGCTCACCACGGGCAACGCCCTGGCGGCGGTCCCGTACGTCACCTGGATCTCGCAGGTCATGCCGCTGGTCTTCTTCGCCGGGGGCGCGGCCAACGCGATCAGCTTCAGGTCCGCCGCCCGCCGGGGCGGGACGGCCCGGGAGTGGACGGCGCGGCGGGTGCGCCGCCTGGCCTGGCCGGTGGTGCCGCTGGCGGTCGTGTGGTTGCCGCTCCCCCACCTCCTGGTGGCCCTCGGAGTGTCCGCGCAACCGGTGGAGACGGCCGCGCGGACGGTCGGCCAGCTGCTGTGGTTCCTGGCGGTCTACCTGCTGGCCGTGGTGGCCACGCCCCACCTGCTGCGGGTGCGGACCGGGGTGGCCCTGCCGGTGCTGGCGGGCGGCGCGGTGCTGATGGACGTGGTCCGGTTCTCCGGCCTGGAGGCCGCCGGCTACCTCAACGTCGCGTTCGTCTGGCTGGCGGTCCACCAGGTCGGGTTCCGGTACGCCGAGGGCGGCCTGGAGTGGCTGACGGGGCGGCGGGCCGCCGGGCTGGCGGTGGCCGGGTTCGCGATGGTGGCGGCCCTGGTGGCGACCGGGCCCTACCCCGCCAGCATGATCGGGATGCCCGGGATGATCTCGAACATGGCCCCGCCGAGCGCCTGCCTGCTCGCGCTGTTCGCCGGTCAGCTCGGCCTGGCGATGCTGCTGCGCCCCGCCCTTAACACACTGGCCGCCCGGCCGAGGGCCGAGGCGGTGCTCACCGCGCTCGCACCGCGCATGATGACCGTCTACCTGTGGCACATGACCGCGCTCGTCGCCGTCGCCGGTGTGGCGACCGTCGGGTTCGGGCTGGCGACCCCGCACGCCGGCTCGGCGGCCTGGTGGAGCGCCGTCCCGCTGTGGCTGGCCGCCCTGGCGCTGGTCCTGGTCGCGCTCACCGCGCTGCTCGGCCGCTTCGAGGACCCCGCGGGAGCCGCCGCCCACCGGCTCGTGCCGGCGGCCGTCCCGCTCGTCGGCGGCGCGCTGCTCACCCTCACGATCACCGGCTTCGCGCCCGGCCCGGTGCCGGTGATCGCGTCCCTGGCTCTGGTCGCGGGCCTGGCCCTGGTCAGCCGGCCCGCAGCTGCCGCTCCACGTCGTCGATGATCTCCTGCAGGCGCAGGCCGTGGCGGGCGTCGAGCGGATGCCCGCCGCCGTCGCGTACCGTGCCCGCGAACTGCCGGACCACCTCGGGGAAGACGTCGCCGAGTTCGGAGCCGAGCAGCGAGGCGCTGCCGAGCCGTCCGTACACGTCGATCCGGCTGGGCGGGGTCTCGCCCTCGGCCGCCATGCTCAGCGACGCCTCACTGACCGCGCCGCCCTCGTGCTCGAGCAGCAGGCCGACCCAGCCGAGCGGGTCGCCGTGGGCCTTGACCGCGACCACCCGGCCGAGCGCGGCGTCGAGCAGGTCGATCATGTGCGGGCCCACGTCGAGCACCGCCCCGCGCTCCAGCCGCCAGGGGGTGGCGAAGGGGCCGCCGCGCAGGCTCCCGGAGACGTTGGCGGCGTGCCCGCCGAAGGGATCGATCCGCCGGACCCGGTCGAGGAAGCCGACCGTCGCCGCCGAGTAGCGGAACGTGAAGAGCATCTGGGAGGCGACGCCCGCCTCCTCGATCGCCCCGGCCAGGCGCCGGGCGCCGTCGAGGTCGGCCGCGAGCGGCTTCTCCAGCAGCAGCGCCCTGCCCGCCCGGGCCGCGAGCACGCCCAGCTCGGCCTGCACGGCGGGCGGCACGCAGAAGGCGACCGCCTCCGATGTCGCGAACAGGTCCTCCAGCCGCTCGAAGGAGGGCACGCCGTGGGCGTCCGCCAGCGCTCGCGCCGCCTCGGGCCTGCGCGCCCACACCCCGGCCAGCGTCGTGTGCGGCCCGGCCGCGAGGGCGGGCGCGTGCACCATCTCCGCCCACGGTCCCGCACCGACCAGTCCCACCCGCACCGGCTCCATGGCGCCCCCTTTCCGCGGGGACCCTACTGCAGGCCACGGACGAGCGGTCAAGGGGGCCGTCGCGCGTGAAATCGCCCGTACGGGCAAGATGGACCCTCTATGAACGTCATCCTGCTGAGGCACGGCGAGACCGAGTGGAGCAGGGCCGGGCGGCACACGGGCCGCACCGACCTGCCGCTGACACCCCACGGCGAGGAGGAGGCGCGCGCCCTGTCCCGCCTGGTGGCGGGCCGGTCGTTCGCACTGGTCCTCGTCAGTCCCGCGCAACGGGCCCGCCGTACGGCCGAACTGGCCGGCGCCGGGCCGTACGAGGTGGACCCGAACCTGTGGGAGTGGGACTACGGCGGCTACGAGGGCGTCTCCACTCCCGACATCCGCGAATCACGCCCCGGCTGGTACGTCTGGCGCGACGGCGTCGTCCCGGGTGACGAGGCGCACCCGGGTGAGACCGTCGAGCACGTCGGGGAGCGGGCGGACAAGGTCCTCGCCCGGATCCGCTCGACGGACGGCGACGTCCTGGTCGTCGCGCACGCGCACATCCTGCGTGTGCTGGCGGCGCGCTGGCTGTCGCTGCCCGCCGGCCACGGCAGATACCTGCGCCTCGACACCGGGACGTACTCCGTCCTCGGTCACGAGCACGACGACGAGCCCGTCCTGCTCTGCTGGAACGTGCCGACCTGAAACGTGCCGGCCTGAATCACGCCTGTCCGATCGAACGCGCGCCTGGAGCGCGTGTGACACCGTGTCACACCGTGTCACACCTGGGCGACCGGCTGGGGTTGCGGGCCTCGGCCGGTCAGCCATTCCAGGACCTTGCGGTGGCCGTGCCGGGCGTCCTCGAAATGCCCCCACCGCCAGTACCTGGGCTGCTCCCGCACCCCGGTGACCCATGTCCGGTACGCCACCGACCTGGGCCGCCCGTCCGCCGGGTCGGCCGGTGCCGCCACTCCGTAGGTGCGGATCACCACGCGGCCTCCGGGTGCGAACAGTTCGTCGTCGGCCACCGGGTAAAGAGTCATCTGGTCCAGCACGGGGTCCCCCTTGTGAGCTTTCCTGGGACTCACTGTGCCGGATCCGTGTTACGCCTCCCGCGTCGTGCTGTTACGCCCGCGAGAAGCGGATGAACACGGGGTTACCCCAGAACCGGTCAGACCAGGAGGCCGTCGAACTCGCCGTCCTTGACCCCGAGCACCAGGGCCCGTATCTCGTCGCGGGTGTAGATGAGCGCCGGCCCGTCGGGATAGCGGGAGTTCCGGACGGCCACACCGCCGTCGGGAAGCTCGGCCAGCTCCACGCAGTTGCCGGTCGAGTTGCTGTGGGCGCTTTTCCGCCAGGTGACCCCGGCGATGTCGGTTGCGGGCATCCCGTTATATGTCTGCATTCATGTCTCTCTGAGAAGTTCGCCGAGGATCTCGGCAGTGCCGCCGGGCGTGGTGCTCTCCACGCACAGCTGCTCCATGGCCGTGAGGTAGGGATCGATGTCCTCACGTTTGTCCAGGTAGAGCGCACCCCAGAGCTGCTCGACGTAGACCACGTCCGAAAGGTCGGACTCCGGGAAGCGGAGGATGGTGAACGCGCCTCCCTCGGCCGCGTGCATCCCGTAGCGAAGGGGCATCACCTGAAGGGTGATGTTGGGCAGCGTGGACACCTCCAGCAGGTGCTGGAGCTGTTCCCGCATCGTCGCACTCCCTCCGATGGGCCGCTTGAGCGCGGCCTCGTCGATGACGGCCCACAGCCGGGGGCCGTCCTTGCGCGTGAGCCTCTCCTGCCGCTGCATCCGCAGATGGACGCGCTGTTCGAGCTCGGCCTCCGAGGCGTCCGGATAACCAAGCATGATCACCGAGCGGGCGTACTCCGCCGTCTGCAGCAGGCCGGGCACGAACTGCACCTCGTAGGTGCGGATCACGCTGGCGGCCTCCTCCAGGCCGATGTACGTGACGAACCAGTTCGGCAGCACCTCGCCGAACTTGTGCCACCACCCGGGCGTGTTCGCCTCGCGGACCATCTCCAGCAGGCCGCGCCGCTCGGCGTCGTCGTCGACGCCGTACAGCGTGAGGAGGTCTTCGACGTCACGTGTCTTGAACCCGACCCGGCCGAGCTCCATCCGGCTGATCTTCGACTCCGAGGCACGGATGTGGAATCCGGCGACCTCGCGGGTCAGGCCCCGCTGCTCACGCAGGCGGCGAAGGCTCGCGCCGAGCATGATGCGTCGAACGGTGGAACCGGATCCGGGCGGATCTATGGACACGTGCTATTCCTCCGCTTTGTGGACTGGTTCACAGTCTGTCAAAGATCGCCCCCTTCGTCCCAGTGGTGTCGGGGGTAACCGTAGCGCTTGCACAACGCGCTTGCACGTGCATTCGCTCTTGCACATGCACGGGAGTGTCCCTCATCATGATCTCGTGCAGTCCACGAACCTGACTCGTGGCCAGAACCAGTGGTCGGCGCTCGACTGGTGGCCGCCTATCGGCTGGTGGCCGGAGCCCGCACGCGATCTCCTCGAACCCGGGTCGGCCACCGCCAGCGCCACCTTCGTCCTGCCTCCCCGCGCGGAATCGGTCCACTCGGCGCGCAGCTTCGCCGCCGGGACCCTCTCGGGCTGGCAGTTGGCGGACCTGCTCGACGGGATGGAACTGGTCGTCTCGGAACTGGTCACCAACGCCCTGCGGCACGGCATGACGCTCACCGACAGCCGCGCGCGGGAGGCCATGCGGCTGTCGCTGATCCGGCGGGGCGCGCACGTGACCTGCGCGATCACCGACCCCGGAACGTCCGCGCCGGTGCTGCGGGATCCGGCGCCCTTCGAGCCGGGCGGCCTCGGGCTGCACATCGTGGAGTCGCTGAGCGTGTGCTGGGGATGGTGCCCGCTCGTCCCGCAGGGCAAGGCGGTGTGGGCCGTACTGGCGGCCTGAACACCGGCCGGCGGCCGGACGGCGGGGCCACGCGCTTCGCCGTCGGTTTCGGCCGCCCCGCGCGGGGAGTGACCGTCTTCCGGTCAGGAGCACCGGAAAACCTAACCCGATCGCCAGATCTATGTGTCGCCGGTCATGGTCCGCCGGCCGAAGAGCGCTCCCGTGCAGCCCGGAATGCATGGGAGCGCCCTCCGGCCGGCGGCCCGGATTCCCCGGAACCGCCCCTGAGGCCGGGCGGGGCACGCGATGATGGGCTGAGAGCGGGCCGTGACGGCCCGGCGGCGTGCTCGTTCCCCATCGATCGGCGGAGAAATATCGTGATCTCGGGATCCGTGACTTTGCGCTCTTTGTTCGCCCACGGACCCCGCCGAGACTGTGATCTGCACTACGGTGGCTTCCTGGGACTCCCGAGAGATCAACTATGGACGATCACCTAATCGGCTGGCTGACCGGTCTTGACGAAGACAGGCTCGCCCGCGTGCTGGCCAACCGGCCGGACGCGATCGCCGCGCCGTGGCCCCGGCGCCTGGACGCCCTCGCGCAGCGTCTGACCGACACCTTCGCCGTCATGGAGGTCATGCGCGGCCTCCCCCTTCCCCCGCTCGAACTCCTGCAGGCGTGCCTGGTCATCGGCGGCCGTCCGACGGAGGACGAGCTGGCCCGTTTCCTCGGGGTGAGCACCTCCGCGGTGATCCCCTGGCTCGACCGCCTGTACGACCACGCCGTCGCCTGGCCCGGTCGTGACGGCAGGATCAGCGTGGCCGAGGCCGTCGCCCGCTGGTGGACCGCGCCCTGCGGCCTGGGCGAGCCGCTCGGCGCGTACCTCGACTCGTGGAAGCTCAGCACCGACGCGCTGCGCCGCATGTGCCGCGTGCTCGACCTGTCCCCGCACGGCGGCAGACGCCAGGTGATCGCCCGGATCACCGCGCTGCTCGGCGACTGCGAGCGCCTGGGGTCGCTTCTCGACGACGCCCCCGACGGCACGCTCGGCATGCTCGACGACTTCGCGTGGGACGGCCCGGTCCGCAGCGTGAACGGCAACCGGTTCATCACCCCGGGTACGCCGGAGAAGTGGGCGCTCGACCGCGGCCTGCTCTTCCGCACCCAGTGGGACCTGGCGGAGATGCCCCGCGAGGTCGCGCTGGCGCTGCGCGGCCCCGACTACCGCGGGCCGTTCACGCCGTACCCGCCCGACCTGGCCACGGCCGAGGCGGACGCCGACGCCGTCGAGCACGCGATGTGCCTGGCCGCGCCGCACGTGCTCGACCGGGCCACGGCGCTGCTGGAGAACGTCGACAAGACGCCGCTGCCGCTGCTCAAGAACGGCGGGGTCGGCGTGCGGGAGATCAAGCGCCTGGCCAGGGAGACCGGCTGCGCCGAGGACGAGACCCGGCTGCTGCTGGAGGTCTGCGCGGTCGCCCGGCTGATCGCGATCGACGAGGAGGCGGGCGGGCTGACGCCGGCCGGCCGGTACGACGCGTGGCGACTGGAGGAGGCGCCCATGCGGCTGCGCGTCCTGCTGGCCGCCTGGTGGCGGATGGAGCGCTCGTCGCTGCGCCGGGTGGACGGCCGCCACCCCGCCGCGCTCGGCGACGACCCGGCCGGCGAGACGATCGCCAGGATCCGGTGGGCCCTGTTCGCGGCGCTCGCCGAGATCCCCGAGGGCAGGGCCTTCGCGACGCTGCCGGAGCTCGTGCAGCGGGTGCACTGGCGCGCCCCGCTGCTCGACCGGGACCTGCTGGACGGCTGCGCGGCGGCCGTGCTCGAGGAGGCCCGCCTGCTGGGGCTCGTGGCCTGCGACGCGCTCACCGGTCTCGGCCGGGCCCTCGCCCCGCTCGCGGCCGTGGCCGGGGACGAGAGCCGCGAATGCGTGCCCGAGGTCGAGCACGACCCCGCGCTGGCGAAGGCCGCCACGCACGCCATGGCGAGCGCGCGGCGCACGGCCCTGTTCGGCGCCGACCTCACCGCCGTGGTGACCGGCCCGCCCTCGGTCGAACTCGCCGCGCTGCTCGACCGCGCCGCGGACCGTGAGTCGCAGGGCTCGGCGTCGGTGTGGCGGTTCAGCCCCGCGAGCGTACGGCGGGCCCTGGACGGCGGGGACACGGCCGACACGCTCATCGCCGACCTGTCGGAGGCCGGGACGCTCCCCCAGCCGCTGACCTACCTGATCAGGGACGTGGCGCGGCGGCACGGCGAGGTCACGGTGTCGTCGGTCGGCTGCATCGTCCAGGGTTCCGACCCCACGCTGCTCGCCGAGATCGCCGCGCACCGGAAACTGGCCAAGCTCGGCCTGCGGCTGCTGGCGCCGACGGTGCTCGCCGGCGCGGCGCCCGCCGCGGCCACGCTGGCCGCCCTCAGGGAGGCGGGCTACGCCCCCGTGCCGGTGGACGACACCGGAGAGATCACCATCCGGCGCGAGCCGCAGGGCGGGCGGCTGATCCTCCTGCCCGGCGGGCGGGTCGCCGAGCTCGAACCTCCCGGGCCCCTGCTGGAGCCCCCGCCGGACCCGCGCGAGCATGCCAGGCGGCTGCTGGTCAGCGGCGGCCCGGTGGCGGCCGCGGCGCAGCCCCGCCAGACGTGGGCCGTCATCGGGCGCATGGCGACCCGGCTCCCGGCGGCGCAGCAGTCGCTGCTGGGCTTCGTCGTGGACCGCGACGTCCGCGCGATGATCACGCTGGCCGACGGGGTCACCGCCACGGTCAGCCACGGCGAACTGCGCAGCGGCGTGCTCGACGCGTGGTGCGAGGAGGCCGGCGACTACCTGGAGTTCCCGCTCAACGAGATCGCCTCGGTCACCGCCGACTGCTGACAGCGGTCTCAGCGGACGCCGCAGCGGCGCAGGACGAGCAGGGCCAGGGCACGGGTGACGTCGCGGACCTCCCGCAGGTCGACCTGCTCGCGCGGGGCGTGCGCGAAGCGGACGTCGCCCGGCCCGTAGTGCAGGGTCGGCACGCCCGCACCCGCGTACAGGCGCAGGTCGCTCCCGTACGGCGCGGCGGTGCGGCCCGGCCGCGCCCCGGTCACGTCGGCCACCGCGCGGGCCGCCTCCTCCGCCAGCGGGTGCCCCTCGGGCAGCCGGCCGCTCGCGAACTGCCCGCCCGGCCAGGTGACGCGTACGGGGTTGTCCCGCAGCCAGGGGTCGTCCAGATCGGCGAGCGCCGTCTCCAGGGCGGCGCGGGCGTCGGCCGGGTCCTCGTCGAGCCGGACGCCCAGCCGTCCCTCGGCCACGAGCAGGTCGGGGACCGTGCTCGCCCAGTCGCCCGCGCGCACGGTGCCGATCTCGATCGGATACGGCAGCGGGTTGCCCTCGAAGAGGGAGCCGGGATCGGCGTTGCGCTCGCGTTCGAGCCGCCTGACGGCCTGGAGCACCGGCATGAACGCCTCGACGGCGTTGACCCCCTCGTAGCGGGTGGCGCCGTGCGCGGCCCGGCCGGCGACCTCGAGGCGGAAGGTCAGCGCGCCGGCGTTGGCGGTGATCAGCTTCCCGCTCGTCGGCTCGGTGATCACGGCCGCCTCCCCGGTGTGGCCCCTGGCCAGGGTGGCGAACGCGCCGAGCCCGCCGTCCTCCTCGCTGACCACACAGTGGACGGCCAGGGGACGCGCGAGCCGTACGCCGGTCACGCGCAGCGCGCGCACCACGGCGAGGTTGGCGGCGAGACCGGCCTTCATGTCGCAGGCGCCTCGCCCGTGCAGGGTGGTCGCGCCGAGGCGGGCGCCGAACGGGTCCTGCCCCTCCCACTTGCCCGGGTCGCCGATCGGCACGACGTCGGTATGCCCCTGCAGGATGAGCGCGGGCGTGCCCTCGCCCTCGGTGACGCCGACGACGCCGTATCCCTCGGCGCGCTCCGCCTCCATGCCGGGGAACCCCTCGCGGGAACGGAGATCGTCGAGGTCGAGCTTCCACATGTCGACGTCGAGGTCCCATTCGGTGAGCATGCGGGCGCACCTGTCCTGCAGGTCCGACTCGGCGTCGGTGCCGGTGACGCTCGGCACCCTGACCAGGTCGGCCAGCAGGCGCACCGTCTCCGCCTCGTCGACGGCGTCCAGGACTCTCGCTTCCACATCCATGCCGGAGACTGTACGGCCTGCCCCCGACCGGCGTGGAGCCCCTCAATGCACGTGCGGACCGTCGTACGGTGGATCTTTCGGGAAGGAGTCCGGGGATGGCGAGACTGACAGCCGGCTGGGTGGGCCGCCCGGGGGTCTGGCGCGGCCTGCTCGCGTGGCCGGCGGTCGCGCCGTTCGCGCTCTGGGCCCTGCTGCGGCTGGTGCCCGGCGACGTCCATTTCCGGTGGGTGCAACTGGTGGCGTTCACGCCGTACGTCGCCCTCGCCTCGGTCGTGGCGCCGCTGGTCGCGCTGCTCGTGCGGCGCCCGGCGGCGCTGGCCGCCGGGCTGGCGGTCACCGCGACGCTGGCGGCCTGCGTGCTGCCCCGCGCGCTGTCGGACCCGTCCCCGCGCGCCTCGACCAGCGCGGGCGTGCGGGCGGCCGGCGCCCTGGGCGCATCAGGGACACAGACCCCGGCCCTGCGGGTCCTGTCGGCCAACCTGCTCTACGGCTCCGTCCCGCCCGCCGCGCTGGTGGACCTCGTGCGGCGGCTGCGTCCCGACGTCCTGACGCTGCAGGAGCTCACCCCGCAGGCCTCGGCGGGCCTGCGGGCGGCGGGCCTGACCGCGCTCCTGCCGTACGCGGACGACCGGGCCCAGGAGGGCTCGGGCGGCTCCGGGCTCTTCACGCGTTATCCCCTGCGGCCGGAGGAGCTCACGGCCTTCAACGGCCGCCGGCAGGCGGCGGGCGTCATCGAGGTCCCCGGCGCCGGACCCGTCGCCGTCGTGTCCGTGCACCCGTGCGCGCCGCGCTACGTGTACCGGTTCAGGTGCTGGTCGAAGTCGCTCGCCTCGCTGCCCGGTCCGGGCGGGCGCGTACAGATCCTGTCCGGGGACTTCAACGCCACGCTCGACCACGCCCGGGTCCGGCGCCTGCTCGACGCGGGCTACCGGGACGCGGCCGACGCGACCGGCAACGGCCTGGCCGGCACCTGGCCATACCGGAGGTCGTCGGACTTCGGCGGCCTGCCGGTGCCGCCCGTCACCCTCGACCACATCCTGGTGGACCCGCGCGTCGCGGTCCGGGCGTTCGGCGTCCACCGGCTGCCGGTGACCGACCACCGGGCGATCTTCGCCGAACTGGTCCTGCCCTCCGCCGCGCCTTCCAGCTGATCCCGGCGTGCCCCCGTGTCGGACTTCAGCGCCGCGCCAGCGCCAGCACGCTCAGCCCGAACATCAGGACGCCCAGGGGGAGATGGACCGACGGTATGTGCGCGATGCCGAGCGCGACCTGGACGGAGGCGAGGACAAGGAAGCCGGACGCGTGCCAGACGGGCCGGGGCGAGCCGCCGCCCGGCTTCCACGCCAGCACCGCAGCGAGCACGTACAGCATCGACGCGCCGTACATCACGCGGGCTCCGGCACTGTGCAGCGTCTCTCCGTAGGACGAGGTCAGCAGCAGCCCCGCGGAGGCCGCCTGAAGGAAGATGGTCAGGGTCTGCAGGGTGATCGCGATCTGCAGAAACGAGAAGCTGCGACGTGCCGTCGCCTGGGTGGCCATGTCATGTCCCCTGTTCCGCCCCCGGGGGCAGTCGATCGATAAGGTCTCACCAGCCCGACGACGCGGGCCTGCGAAAGGTAAGGTGCGGAGGCGGCCGGGAGCATGGGGATGGCGGGGACGAGCACCGATGGGATAGCCGGTGAGCGGCGCCAACTGATCAATGTCGCCTACCGGTTGCTCGGTTCGCTGGCCGAGGCCGAGGACGCCGTGCAGGAGGCCTACGCGCGCTGGTACGCGCTGCCACGAAGCCGGCAGGAGGAGATCGTGTCCCCTGGCGCCTGGCTGACGACGGTGACCGGCCGCATCTGCCTCGACATGCTCGGCTCGGCGCGGGCCCGGCGTGAACGCTATGTCGGCGCGTGGCTGCCCGAGCCCCTGCCCGAGTCGCTGCCCGGGCGCGCCGAGTGGGACCACGGCCATGGCACCGACCCCGCCGACCAGATGGTCCTGGACGAATCGGTGTCCATGGCCTTCCTCGTCGTCCTCGAGTCGATGACGCCCGCCGAGCGGGTGGCGTTCGTCCTGCACGACGTCTTCCGTTACCCCTTCGCCGAGATCGCGCGCGTCCTCGGCCGGACCCCCGCGGCCTGCAAGCAGCTGGCGGCCTCCGCCCGGCGGCGGGTGGGCGGCGCGCGCGCTCCCGTGACGGCGGCGGGGCAGGGCGACGCGGTGCGGCACGTCAAGGAGGCATGGGAGGCGATGGACATCGCGGCCCTCGTCGACCTCCTCGACCCGGCCGCCGTGATGACCGCCGACGGCGGCGGTATGGCCGGCACCGTCCCGCACCCGATCGAAGGCGCCGCGCGCATCGCCCAGTACATGGTCGCCATCGCCGGCAAGGCTCCGGGGCTCGAACTCCGGGAGCGGTCGGTCAACGGTGTGCCAGGCCTGGTTGCCGAGCGTGCCGGCGTCGTCGTGACCGTGGCCTCGTTCGAAGTCGCCGACGGCCGCGTCACCCGGATCTGGGTGGTCCGCAATCCGGAGAAGCTGCGGCTGTGGCGCGGGGCGGCTGATACTCCGTGAGTTGAACGCCTTGACCACATGGGCGTCCGGCGCGGCGTCCGCCATCAGCCGGGCGACCGATGTCGTGCCTCCCGTGGTCAGCGTCAGCCCGTCGTCGCCCGGCTCGACGGGATTCGAGCAGTCGACGACGGTCCGCCCGGCGAGGACGGCGGCGAGCCCGTGCACCAGCTGCGGCGCCACGCCGGCGGGAACCGCCGCGAGGACGAGCTCGCCGTATGCCGCCGCGTCCGCGAGCGTTCCGTCCTT
This sequence comes from Microbispora catharanthi, assembly GCF_006334915.2. Taxonomy (GTDB): domain Bacteria; phylum Actinomycetota; class Actinomycetes; order Streptosporangiales; family Streptosporangiaceae; genus Microbispora; species Microbispora catharanthi. The sequence continues at coordinate 34,568 of NZ_VDMA02000017.1, read as the reverse complement.
CGCGGCGCCGGTGCGGGCCGCCGTCGCGGCGGCCGCGGCCCGGTCGCGTCCGCCGACGAGCACGTCTGCCCCGCGCGGACCCAGGCGCCGCCCCGCGTCGACTACGCGCTGACGGAGGCGGGCACGGCGCTGCTCGCCCCTATGCGTGCGATGGGCACGTGGGCCGTGCGCTACGCGGACGCCGTGCTGGACGCCCAGGACCGGTTCACGGCGCGGTTCACGGCGCGGGGACGGGAACGGCGCCGTATCGGCGCGTGAGGGCTACGCGAGTGATACGCGGCTGAAGCGGGTCTCGAAGCCCTTGCCCACCGGGGCGGCGCACATGACCCCGGCGAGGGCCGGCGCCTGCGGCGGGAAGTAGGCCAGGCGCAGCATGTGCTCCGGCTCCGCGCCGTTCACGCCGTACCGGACCGTCACGGCGTCGCCGGCCCGTTCGAGGTCGAACGTCGCGGAGACGAGGCCGCCGGGCGCGGGTGTGACGGACCAGTCGGAAAAGCCCCTGGTGACGACGACGCTGAGCTGGTGGCCGCCGTCGACGAACTCCACCCCCGCCTTGATCCAGTTCTCCTCGTCGATCCGCAGCACGGCCCCGGCCTGGTCGTACTGCTCGGAGTAGTCGGCCTCGAACGTCACGGTGAGCCGCGCGTCCCCGGCGACCTGCCGGCCGAACATGTGGGCGGTGTCGTACGAGTAGCCGTAGTGCGTCTTCTGCCACAGGTCGCTCTGGGCGCCGGCGACGGCCCGCAGTCCCTCCCCGGCCCGCGACCACTCGGCGGGCTCGTTGATCCACATGAAGTCGTCGAACGCCATGCCGGCCCCTTGCCGTCGCTTTGACTGATCTTGCCATGAGAGCGCTTTCCGGATGCCCACGTCAAGGACGATCTACCTGCAATTTAGATCGATTTGTCCCCTTTACTCCCTCTTTCCCTATACTCGTGCCTCACATCACCTTTTGCCCCATAAATCCCCCGTACATCGCATCACCGTCGTATCCCCTTCCCCAGGGAACGCGCGACCCGCTTCAGGAGCCTTCCGTTCCTCCTCTCCGAGGGCGGCTCCGCCACGCCCGGGCGCGCGTGCGGAGCCCGCCGGCCAGCCGGGACTCCTCGACGACGCGAGGCCCTGTTCCCCCGAGGGCCGCCCCGCGACCGAGACGAAAGGACCCTCATGCGCAAGCGAGCCCGTCAGGCGATCACCATGGCGATGGCCGGAACCACACTCGTCGCCGGCGCGGCCACCGCCGCGGACGCCTCGGTGATCCCTCAGGCTCCCTCCTCCGCGCCGCTCACCCGGACGGCGCCCGTCGCCTCCCCGGACACCGCCCGCCCGACCCCCACCGATCTGGTCACCCTGGGCGCGGCCTTCAACGCGACCCTCCGCACGGCGTACGACGAGATGAAGAAGGCCGCCTCCCTGCCCTCCGGCGTCTCCACCGCCACGTCCTTCTGGGACGCCGAGACCGCGTCCGGCAAGCCGATGCGGTACCGGACCGTCGCCAGCCCCTACTGGCCCCTCGGCACCAAGGTGCGGATCACCTACAAGGGGAAGAGCGCGATCGGCGTCGTCGAGGACTTCGGCCCGGCCGAGTGGGCCGTGGCCCAGCACGACATCCCGGCGATCGTCGACCTGTCCGAGAAGATGATGGCCGACCTGACCGGCGTAGCCTCCAACACCGTCCACGTACGGTTCCAGGTGCTGAAGTGGGGCAAGGGCGGCGTCTACCGCCACTCCGGAACGGGCTACGACCTGGCCATGGGCCGCCGGTGAGCCCCCGCCGCCGGTGAACCTCCGATGACGGTGCCCGGGGCCGCTGCGCGTACACTTCCAGCGTGGCTGACCCGAAGTTCGAGATCCAGATGCTGCACGACCGCGTGATGGTCAAGGTTGAGCGGGAGCTTGAGGAACGGCGCAGCAGCGCGGGCATCGTCATCCCGGCCACGGTCAAGATGGCCAACCGGCTCGTCTGGGGCGAGGTGTCCGGCGCCGGCGCCAGCGTCAGGTCGGTCAAGACCGGCGACAAGGTCCTGTTCAACCCCGAGGACCAGTACGAGGTGGAGGTCCAGGGCCAGCTCTACCTGGTGCTGCGCGAGCGCGACCTGCACGCCGTGGCGACGCAGCAGACCGACCACGGCACCGGCCTCTACCTCTGACCTCCCGACCTTGCGCCAAGGTGGACCATGACCCTCCAGGATGATCTCGTCGAGCTCCGCCGCGCGCTGCACCGGGAGCCGGAGATCGGCCTCGACCTGCCCCGCACGCAGGAGAAGGTGCTCGCGGCGCTCGACGGCCTGCCCCTGGAGATCACCACGGGCGAGCGCCTGTCGTCGGTGACCGCCGTTCTGCGCGGCGGCCGCCCGGGCCCCGCCGTGCTGCTGCGCGCCGACATGGACGCGCTGCCGGTGCACGAGAAGACCGACGTGCCCTACCGGTCGCGTTTCGACGGCCGCATGCACGCCTGCGGCCACGACCTGCACACGGCCATGCTGGTGGGAGCCGCCCGCCTGCTCAGCGAGCGCCGCGCCGACCTCGCCGGTGACGTGGTGCTGATGTTCCAGCCCGGCGAGGAGGGCCAGGAGGGCGCCCGGCTGATGATCGAGGAGGGCGTGCTCGACGCGGCCGGGGCGAGGCCCGTCGCGGCGTACGGCGTGCACGTCTTCTCCACGACGATCCCGCGCGGGCTGTTCCTGACCAAGGGCGGACCCGTGCTGGCCGCGGCCGACACGCTGACCGTGACCGTGCGCGGCAGGGGCGGCCACGGCTCCTCCCCGCACCGCGCCCTCGACCCGATCCCCGCGGCCTGCGAGATCGTGACGGCGCTGCAGACCCACGTCACTCGCGGCTACGATGTGTTCGACCCGGTCGTGGTGACCGTCGGCAGCTTCCACGCCGGCACCACCGACAACGTGATCCCGGACGAGGCCGTCTTCGAGACCACCGTGCGCACGTTCTCGGCCGGCTCGCGCGACCGCGTCAGGGAGGGCCTGGTCCGGCTCGCCCGCGGAATCGGGGAGGCGCACGGCCTCACCGTCGACTGCGCGTTCGGCCTCGGCTATCCCGTGACGGTGAACGACGACGCCGAGGCGGAGTTCGCCGCCCGGACGGTGCGGGAGGCCCTCGGCGAGGACCGCTACTTCCCGCTGCCCACCCCGGCGACCGGCTCGGAGGACTTCTCGTACGTGCTGGAGCAGGTGCCGGGGGCGTTCCTCGTGGTCGGCGCCTGCCCGCCCGGCCGGGATCTCGCCACGGCCCCGTCCAACCACTCGGCGGAGGCGGAGTTCGACGACGCCATCCTGTCCGACGGCGCGACGCTGCTCGGCGAACTGGCGGTCCGCAGGCTGGCCCGCGCCTGACGGTCAGCTCAGAAGCTCGCGGGCCTTCTGGATCAGGTCGATGCCGAGGGTCAGCCGGACCGACACCCAGACGATGGCCCCGGCGCAGAGCAGGGTGAGCGCGCCCGCGACGATGCGGACGAACCAGTTCTGCCGCTTCAGCCAGTCGGTCGCCGCCCTGACCCTCTCCTTGGCGAACTGCAGCAGCCGGGACGCCCAGGCGAACTCCGTGGCCAGGACGGCGAGCCCGGCGAAGACCACCAGCCAGCCCGGGCCCGGAAAGGGCACCATGATCAGGCCGGTGACCACGAGCGCGGTGCCGATCACCCCGATGACGATCCGCAGCGTCAACCGGCCCGCCGGAGTCGCCCGGACCCGGTCGAGCCAGCCCGGCGAATCGGCAGTGCCCTCTTTCCCACCCGTACGACTGTCCTCAGCCGTCGCCACACGGCTCACCCCCATTCGCTGCCCACGATAGCCAGCGGACGACCGCGGCGGCGATCGGCCGGTTCACGCGTCACCGAGGCAGGCGGCGGTCTGCTCGGCGATCTCCAGTTCCTCGTTGGTGGGCACCACCAGCACCGTCACCTCGGCGCCCTCCGGCGAGATCACCCTGGCCTCCGCCGACTCGGCGGCGTTGCGATCGGGATCGATCTCGATGCCGAGCCTGGTGAGCCCGGTCGCCGCGAGCGCGCGGACACGGGGACTGTTCTCCCCCACCCCGCCGGTGAAGACGAGGGCGTCCACGTGGCCGAGCGCGGCGTAGTAGGCGCCGATATAGGCCCGCACGCGGTAGCCGTAGACGTCGAGCGCGAGCCGGGCGTCCTCGTCGCCGGAGTCGGCCAGCCGCCAGACCTCCCGCATGTCGTTGGCCCCGCACATGCCCAGCAGACCGCTCTCCTTGTTCAGCGCCGTGTCGACGCCGGCGAGGTCCATGCCGGCGACTCTGCCGAGGTAGGCGCCCAGAGCCGGGTCGACGTCCCCGGAGCGGGTGCCCATCACCAGCCCGGCGAGCGGGGTGATGCCCATCGAGGTGTCCACGCTGCGCCCGCTCCGCACCGCCGTCGCGCTCGCGCCGTTGCCGAGGTGCAGCACGATCGAGTTCACCTCGTCGTACGGCCGGCCGAGCAAGGCGGCCGCCCGGCGGGAGACGTACGCCGTGGAGGTGCCGTGGAAGCCGTAGCGGCGCACGCCGAGCTTGCGGGTCCACTCGCGGGGGACGGCGTAGGTGTGCGCGTGGGGCGGGATCGTGCCGTGGAAGGCGGTGTCGAAGACGGCGACGTGCGGCAGGCCGGGGAAGGCCCGCCGGGCGACCCGGATGCCCTCCAGGTTGGCCGGGTTGTGCAGCGGCGCCAGCGGCGCGATCTCCTCGATGGCCCGCTCGACCTCGTCGTCGATCAGCACCGGCGTGACGAACCGGCTGCCGCCGTGGACGACCCGGTGGCCCACGGCGGTCACGCCGTCGAGCGGCGGCCCGTGCTCGGCGAAGGCCGCGAGCACCGCCTTCAGCCCCTCCTCGTGGTCGGCCACCCGGCGCTCGGTCCGCACGCCGTCGTGGGTGAGCACGCTCTCGTCCTCGCCGATGCGCTCGATCAGCCCGCCGGCCACGGCCCGGCGCGTCCCCATGTCGATGAGGCGGTACTTGATGGACGACGACCCCGTGTTCAGGACGAGGACCTGCCCGCTCACTGTGTCTCCTCCCGCGCCCGCGCGCTCACTGTGTGCCCTGCCGCGCCTGCGCGCTCACTGTGTCTCCCATCGCGCCCGCGCGCTCACTGTGCCTCCCCGTGCGCCTGCGCCTGGATGGCCGTGATCGCGACGGTGTTGACGATGTCGCCCACGGTCGCGCCGCGGGACAGGTCGTTGACCGGCTTGCGCAGGCCCTGCAGGACCGGCCCGATCGCGACCGCGCCGGCGCTGCGCTGCACGGCCTTGTAGAGGTTGTTGCCCGTGTTGAGGTCGGGCACCACGAACACCGTCGCCCGCCCGGCGACCGGGCTGCCGGGCATCTTGGTGCGCGCCACGCTCGGCTCGGCCGCGGCGTCGTACTGGATCGGGCCCTCGACGGGCAGATCCGGCCGCAGCTCGCGGACCCGCGCGGTGGCCTCGCGCACCTTGTCCACCTCGGGCCCCGCGCCGGACTCGCCGGTCGAGTACGACAGCATGGCCACGCGCGGCTCGACCCCGAACCTGGCGGCCGTGGCGGCCGACGAGATCGCGATGTCGGCGAGCTGGACGGCCGTGGGGTCGGGGACGACGGCGCAGTCGCCGTACACGAGGACACGGTCGGCCAGGCACATGAAGAAGACGCTGGACACGACGCCGACGCCCGGCGAGGTCTTGATGATCTCGAACGAGGGCCTGATCGTGTGGGCGGTGGTGTGGGCGGCGCCGGAGACCATGCCGTCGGCCAGCCCGAGGTGGACCATCATCGTGCCGAAATAGGAGACGTCGGTGACGATGTCGCGGGCCTGCCCGACCGTCGCGCCCTTGTGCGCGCGCAGCCGGGCGTACTCCTCGGCGAACAGCTCGCGCAGCTCCGGGTCGAACGGGCTGACCACGCGGGCGCCGTCGACGGCCAGGCCCATCGTGGCCGCCGCCAGCCGGATCTCCCGCTCGTCGCCCAGCAGGGTCAGCTCGGCCACGCCCCGGCGCAGCAGGCTGTCGGCGGCGCGCAGGATCCGCGGCTCGGCGCCCTCCGGCAGCACGATGTGCTTGCGGTCGGCACGGGCGCGGTCCAGCAGGTTGTACTCGAACATGAGCGGGGTGATCGCCGCGGCCTTGGTGACCTGCAGGTTGCGCAGCAGCGCCCCGGCGTCGACGTGCTCGGCGAAGACCCCGAGCGCCGTGTCGATCTTGCCCTTGGCGTCCGGGCTGAACCGGCCCTCGGCCTTCGACAGCCTGGTCGCGGTCTCGAACGTGCCGCCGCCGGTCGTGATGATCGGCAGCCGGATGTCCATGCCCTTCAGCAGGCGGACGACCGCGTCGGGCAACTCGAGCCCGCCGTTGAGGATGATCGCGGACAGGGCGGGGAACGTGGGGGCCTTGTGCGCGGCCAGCAGCCCCGGCACCAGCGCGGCGGCCCGGTCGGCGGGGACGACGACCGCCAGTCCCTCGGTGAGGCGCTCCAGGATGTTCGGCAGCGACATCGCGCCGATCATCAGCCCGCCCGTCTCCCGGCCGAGCTGGTCGGCGTCGCCCATGAACAGGTCGCCGTCGCAGGCGGCCATCAGGTCGCTGACCGTCGGCGCGGACAGCCGCCGCACCTCCGGCAGGACGTACGCGGGGACGCGGGCGGCGACCTCGTCCACCAGGCCGGGGGCGACCCGCGTGACGACCGTGGCCAGCTCGGTGGCGTGCCGCTCGGCCAGTTCCTTGCGCGACATCTCGACCGCCGCGGCGATCTCGTCGGGGGTGCGGTCGAGCCCGGTCACCACGTTCATCACCGGTGTGCCCAGGTTTGCGGCGAGTTCGGCGTTGAACACGAACTCGGTGGGCGCGCCCACGTCGGTGTAGTCGGTGCCGATCACCACGACCGCGTCGCACCGCCCGGCGAGCGCCCGGTAGCGGGCCAGGATCTCCCCGGCCGCGCGCTCCTCGTCGGCGTGCACCTCCTCGTAGGTGACGCCCGTGCACATGGCGTAGGGCAGGCCGATCCCGAAGCGGCTGCGCGCGGTGTTGACCAGGCTGTCCTGGCGGCCTGACCGGACGACCGGCCGGAACACGCCGACCGTGCCCACCTGGCGGGTCAGCAGTTCGATCATGCCGAGGGCGATCGTGCCCTTGTTGCTCCTCGCGTCGCCGGCCGCGACGTAAACTCCGATCGCCATCGCGCAGTCACCCCTGTCCCGGCGCGGCCCGACGGCCCGCCCAGGCAAGGCTATGCGAAGGGCCCTGCGGAGATACCAGTCGAAGGTCACATCCGTAGGGTCTTTCCTCACCAGTCGCTCCGTCTCACAGGCGCGGAAGTGCCCGCGGTCCGCAGTGACAACCAACGTCCCGCGGCTTCGAAGGTCTTGAGCGGCTCACCGGCGACCATCTCGTGCCGTACGACCAACGGCTCCTGCCGCAGGACGTGAGGGATCGGGACGGGCAACGGCAGCCGCTGCGCGGGCCACGGCATCAGGCGGGTCTCCATGAGCAGCCGCGCGGCCACCTCCGGCCGCGCCCCCTGAGAGGGGGAGAGGAAGTGAGCCCGGGCTTACCGCCGGAATTGACGGGAATCCGGCGTTCTCCGGATCATTCGCAGGTCCGGCGCGAGACTGTCGAGCTCGGCTGCTCGCCGGAGGTCCTTGGGGCGGCCTATGGCCCGCCGCATCCGGATGAGGTCCTCCCGGGACACGTAGTGAACTTCCAGGGCGCCCGGGCCGTATGCCGTGACCGCCCTGTCGAGGATCTCCCGGACTCGCAGGTTGCCCCAGGGGAGCGCGGGGGTGCAGCAGTCGCCGCTCGCTCCGGGCGCGGTGAACTGCACTTTGGGGCGGAGCAGAGCGTCCGGATGAGTCGCCATGGGGGCGCCCGTTTCGTCGGAGAGCCGGGCGTCGACGGACATGAAGGCGGCCGCCAGGGCCGGGGCGTGGACCGGTTCGCCGTCCCAGAGCAGATCCAGATCGCCGGTCAGTTCGGTGGATCCGTGCATGATGCCGGCGACCTGCCCGATCACCGCGGCTCGTACGCCATGGCGGTGGAGGGCTTCGAGCAGGGGAAACGGGTCGAATCCGAGGGCGCCGTCCGTGCCGATCGTGCCGACGTCGTCGTCGGCGTCCTCGTGGCCCAGGCCGGTGCCCGCCCGCTTGAGGGCGAGTTCACGCGTGCGCCGGGCGGCGGCGCGCAGTCGTTCCAGCGGTTCGTCGATCATCGGATTCATGCAACACCCGGCCGCCCTCGGGGCGCACGCGAATTTCCCCGAGTAGGGCCGGGTCGCTGACGGACGGGCCGTACGGATGTGCCGCCTCGGCGGCCCATCCGTACGGCCGTTGTCGTGCTATCTCACGAGGCGGTGCAGGTCACCGGCGACGGGACGGCGTTGGTGCCGTTCCAGCTCGCCTGAAACCCGAACGTGGTGGACGCCCCGGAGCCGACCGAGCCGTTGTAGCTCACGTTGGTGACCGTGACGTTCGCCCCGGACTGGCTCACCGTGCCGTTCCAGAGCTGGCTGATCGTCTGGCCGTTCGCGAAGGCCCACTTGACGCTCCAGCCGCTGATCGAGGCGCTGCCGGTGTTCTTCACCGTGACCTCGCCCTGGAAGCCGCCGGGCCACTGGTTGACCACCTTGTACGTCGCCGAGCACCCCTTGCCGCCCGACGGGCTCGCCGAGGGCGACGGGCTCGGGGAGGGGCTGGGCGAGGGCGACGGGCTGGCCGACGGGCTCGGGGACGGCGACTTCGACGGAGAGGCCGAGGGCGACGCGGACGGGGACGGCGACGGGGACGCCGACGGTGAAGCGGACGGCGACGGCGACGGGGAGGACCCGCCGTTGCGGTCGCCGTAGATGATGCCCCGGCCGTTGGTGCCGAGGTAGACCCGGCCGTAGATCCGCGGGTCGCCGGTCAGGGCCTCGCCCATGTTGCCGTACTGGTGCTGGTCGTCGTTGATGCGCACCCAGCTCGCGCCGGTGTCGTCGGACCGGAACAGGCCCTGCACGCCGTCGACGGTGCCGGCGAGGTAGAGGGCCTGGTACGTCTTGCCGGGCGCCGCCTTGCCGAAGCCGATGTTGATCGAGCTGCTGACGTTCGACAGCTTGGTGAACGAGGCGCCCGAGTCGGTGGAGTGCCACAGGCCGCCCTCGCCTGCCAGCCAGACGTCGCCCTCCTTGCCCGGCAGCGCCTTGAAGTGCACGCCGGTCGTGGGCAGCCCGGTCGCCGCGGTGGCGCTGAAGCTCGCGCCGCCGTTGGTGCTCACGTAGAACTTGCCGCCGGAGAAGGCATAGAACTTCTGCGCGTTCACGCGGTCGGACTCGACGATCGCGTTGGCCGGGACGCCGCTGGAGGCGGTCCAGCTGTTGCCGTAGCCGACGGAGTAGACGACCTGCTGGCCGGCGTCGGCCGGCGCCCAGACGAAGCGGCTGCCGTCGGCCGCCGCCGCGACGGTGCCGCCGCTGTTGATCCCGCCCGGCTCTGTGCCCTGGAACCAGTTGGCCCCGCCGTCGGTGGAGAAGGCCACGTGGCTGTCGTTCGGGCGGTCGGAGTCGGTGAAGTTGCCGGCCCGCACCATCACGCTCGGGTTGGTCTCGGCGTAGTCGAGCGAGGTCGTGGAGGTGAAGACGGGCTGGGTGAACATCATGGACGGCACGGCGTCGAGGTTGGTGTGCCGGAAGCCGCCGATGTCGCCCAGCGCGCTGACCAGCGGTGCGCCGCTCGGCGGGCTGATCAGGTCGAGGACGGCGGTCTCCTCCAGGCCCTTCACCATCGGCGTGATCGTGAACTGGCCGCCGGAGTCCCACTTCGTGAGGTCGGTGGTGCCGTAGATCGTCGCGCCGGTGCCGTACATCATCCGGTCGGAGTTGAACGGGTCGATCTCCACCGACTCGTTCATCCAGCCGAGCTTGGGCGTGACCTCGGGCGGCTGGGGGTTCGTGCCGAAGGTCAGCCACGGAGCGGCGGAGATGTCCATCTTGTAGCGGAAGCTACGGTTCGGGTAGGACGTCCAGTCCCAGACGCGGGTCCAGGTCGCGCCGCTGTCGGTGCTCCTGAAGAAGATCGCGTCGGGCCACCAGGAGACCTGGGTGGCGACCATGATCGTGCCGGGGTGCTGGCGGTCGATGGTCAGGCCGCTGTAGCCGAAGTAGTCGTCGGAGCTGCTGGACGGAATCGGGCTGATCTGGGTCCAGGTGCCGGTGGCGGTGGCGTAGCGCCACACGTCGCCCTTGGCGCCGTCGTACGGGCCGCCCGTGTCGCTGGTGGCGATGTAGAGGTAGCCGTTGGCCGTGTCGAGCACGCCCTTGTGGGCGATGTAGCCGGTGGGCTGACCCGCGACCCGCTCCCAGGAGGTGCCGCCGTTGGTGGTCCGGTAGACGGTGTTGTCCTTGTCGGCCACGCCCACATAGACGGTCTGGGTGGCGTTGCCCGAGGTGCCGGTCCGCTTGTCGAAGGTCACCCAGACGACGCCCTGGTTGTCACCGTTGTAGGCGTCTCCGGGGCTGGCGACGTAGTTGCCGACGTTCGGGAAGTTGGTCACCTTGGACCAGGTGGCGCCGGAGTCGGTGCTCCGCCACAGGCCGTTGCCGCTGGGCGCGCCGAAGTAGAGGATGCTGTTCTTGTTCGGGTCCACCGCGAGGCGCTCGCCCATGCCGCGGCCGGGCATGTTGCCGCCCAGCTTGAACGGCAGGGGGCTCACCTGCCAGGTGTCGCCCTTGTTCGACGAGCGCAGGATCGCGCCGTTGTTGGGGTCCCAGCTGTTGGTGTACATGCCGACGGCGGCGTACACCTTGTTGGCGTCCGCGGGGTCGGGGGCGATGCTGACCACGCCGTTGTAGCCCCAGTTGGACTGCCCGACCCAGTCGAGCAGCGGCGCCCAGGTCTGGGACGACTGGTTCCAGCGGTACGCGCCGCCGATGTCGGTGCGCGCGTAGATCAGGTCCTTCTGAGCGGGGCTGAAGACGATCCCGGGGACGAAGCCGCCGCCGAGGATCTGCACGTTCTTGAACGTGTACGAGTCGGCGGCGACGGCCGACACCGGGGACATTCTGATCACGGCCGTGACCAGCGCCACGGCGGCGACCACGAGCAGGGTTGCGAATCTTCGCATGGACGGTTTCCCTCCGAGCACGGACAACCGGCCATGCACGACCAGGCGGGGACCCTGACCGTCCTTCTCCCACGTGCATGGAAATCTGAAGGGAAGATTCACACACCGGCGGAAGCGCCGTCAATAGTTTGGCGTCCACACTAATCGCAACCGGTTTCACCCCGGCCCGAGCACGCGCCTACGTGGAACATAATTCTGGCTATGACTACTGCTCTCGTGCTCGGCGGCGGAGGAGTCGCCGGCATCGCCTGGGAGGCGGGGATCGTCACCGGCCTGCGCCGCCTCGGCGTCGACCTGGGGACGGCGGACCGGATTGTCGGCACCTCGGCCGGCTCGGTCGTCGGCACGCTCGTGGCCACCGGCGCCGACCTGGAGGAGGCGATCGCCCACCAGGCCGAGGTGGACACCGGCCCGCCCCCGGCCGTCGACCACATGGACGAGGTCCTGCAGGCGTTCGCCATCATGTTCGATCCGAACCTCGACCGGCGGGAGGCCCGCCGCAGGGTCGGGCAGATGGCTCTGGCGGCCAGGGTCGACCACTACGCCGAGCGGCTCGCGGCGGTCGGCGAACGGCTGCCGGTGAAGGAGTGGCCCGAGCGCGAGCTCCTGATCACCAGCGTGGACGCGGCCACCGGCGAGTTCGTCGTGTGGGACCGGTCCTCCGGCACGCCGCTGGTGCTCGCCGTCGCGTCGAGCTGCGCCGTGCCGATGGTCTTCCCGCCAGTGGAGATCAACGGCCGCAGGTACGTGGACGGCGGGGTCCGCTCGGCGACCAACGCCGACCTCGCGGAGGGCGCCCGTGCGCTCGTGGTGCTCGAACCGCTCGGCAATCTGACCCCCCGGGCCGTCCTGGAGGCCGAGATGGCGCAGGCGGGCGCGGCCACGTCGTACGTCGTCCACCCCGACACGGCGTCGGTCGCGGTGTTCGGCCAGAACGTCCTCGATCCGGCCCTGTGGGGACCGGCCTTCGCGGCGGGGATCGACCAGGCCGCCGCCCTCGCCGAGCCGATCGCCGCCGTCTGGTCCTGACACCGCCGCCCCTGACACCGCCGCCGCTCGCGCCGCGCGCCTCCGGCGCTGCCGCTTCACGTCCGCGGCACGCCGGGCGGCTCAGCGGCGCGTGAGCAGCGGCACCACGACCTCGTCGACGATCTGGACGATCAGCTCGTCCGGGATGGGTGGTCCCGCGAACAGGAAGTGCTGCCTGAGCAGCGCCTGGCCGGCGTCCAACCGGCGGGGAGTGACGGCGCTCGCGTCGATCTCGCCGCGTTCGACCGCCCGGCGGGTGATCTCCTGCATCAAGCTGCGGCCCAGACCGTGGGACCTGCGCCGGAACGCGGCGGCCCTCGCCTCGTCGGCCAGCGCCTCGCTGAGCAGCCCGCGCATGGCCTCTCCCGCCGGTCCGGACAGCAAGCGGGCCGCCTCCCGCAGCGCCGCCAGGACGTCGGTACGCAGGGAGCCCGTGTCCGGCACCGACGACGGGACGGGCAGCACGTGGTAGACGGCGTCCATCACCAGCTCGATGCGGGTGGGCCAGCGCCGGTACAGCGAGGCCTTGCCGGCCCGCGCGCGCTCGGCCACCCGTTCCATCGTGAGCCCGGCGTAGCCGGCCTCGGCCAGCTCGTCGAGCGTCGCCTGGAAGATCGCCGCGTTGAGCGCTTCTCCCCGGCGACGCGGCAGCTTGCGGTGGTCGGTGACCATGCTGGAATCCTACGGAGGCCGTTCCCCGGCGGGGACGCGCGCTCCGTGCTCAGGCGCGGGCGCCGTGGACGTCCGCACGGCCCTCCGCGTCGTCCGCCGGCGCCGGGAACACGTGGCCCGTGCCGCCGTCCACGGTCACCACCTGGCCGTCGTCGAGGATCGAGGTGCCCCGGCCGGTGCCCATGACGGCGGGGATGCCGTACTCCCTGGCCACGATCGCGGCGTGCGAGGCGATTCCACCGGTGTCGACCACGACGGCCGCCGCCCGCTGGAAGAGCGGTGTCCACGACGGGTTGGTGTAGGGGCAGACGAGCACGTCACCCCGGCTGAGGCGGCCGAAGTCCGCGGGCCGGCGGATGACCTTCACCGGTCCCGTGGCCCGCCCGCCGCCGGCGGGCGTCCCGGACACTAGGGCGCCTTCCTCCGAGCGGGCAGGGAAGATCGCGGCAGGGTCGATGAGCCGGACACCCGCCAGCTCCTCCCTTTTGGCCGCTCTGCGCAGCACCGCCGCGCGCAGCGCCTCCGTCCGCTCCGGCCCGGCCGTCGTCAGGTCGCCGATCGCCTCCAGTTCCTCCAGGCGCAGGTGGAAGACGTCCTCCTCCTTGTCCAGCACGCCCGCCTCGCGCAGCCGGCGGCCGATCTCCAGCAGGGACCCGCGCAGCACGGGCAGGGGCAGAGTGAAGTAGAAGTGGCTGTCCTCGCGGAACGCGATGCCGGCGCGGGCGGCCCGCACCCGGCGCGCCATTCGGTCCCGCCGGGCGCGATCGCCCCGCAGCCGGGGATGGGCGAGCAGCCGCTCGAGCGCCGTGCCGGAATCGGGGCCGGACGTGGACGCGAGGCCGGAGTGGGCGCTCGGATCACGCCCCTCGGCCAGCACGCGGATCATGCCGAGCACCGTCTCCGGGGCGTCGGACCAGGTGGGCGTGGTGACCAGCAGCGGGCTCGCGGTCTCGCGGTGGCCGTACTCGGCGAGGAACGCCCGCAGCCTGGCCGCGAACTCCTCGGGCATCGGGTCGGCGTCGAGCGCTCCGGTGCGCCCGGCCTCCTCGGCCAGCTCCGCCAGGGCCCTGTTGGCGTCGCCGGTGCGGGTGCGCGCACCACTGATGAGCTCGCCGAACCGGTCCGCCTCGCCCAGCCACCGCAGCGACAGCAGCAGCCGCAGGAGCGCGAACCCGGTCCGCGGCAGATAGTCGATGCGCAGGCCGGCCACCGGCTGCACGACGTCGAGCGCCTCGCGGGGCACCCGGAGCAGCTCGCGCCACGGCAGGGCGGACAGGTCGCGCCCGGACAGTTCCCTCGCAGCGGTCAGGAGCCGGAGGAACCGCGGGTCCTCCGTCCACCGGGCGGGGTCGAAACGCCGGGCCCGGGCCGCGACCCGGAACGGCGCGGCGAGCAGGCCGAGCGCGGGCCGCGGACGCGGCGGCACCAGCCGGTAGACGACCCCGTCCTCCTCCTGGAGGAAGTCGGCGAACGCGCCGCGGATGCCGAAGCTCTCGGTCACCTTGGCCATGAGCCCGGCGGGGCCGTACGGCAGCCAGGTCGACATGTCGATCGGATAGGGCCGCACCGGCACGTACTCGACGAGGACCGAGGCGATCCTCCGGCGCAGCGGGTTGAGCCGCCCCACCGGGGGTGGCGGCAGCGCGGTCATCGGCCGGGCCTGCAGCAGCCAGAGCCGGCCGTCCGCACGGGCCCACTCGATGTCCTGGGGACGGCCGAACAGGGCCGCCACCTCACCGCCCAGCTCGGCCAGCTCCCGCAGGGCCGAGGGAGGCAGCCCGGGGCCGGCCGCCGCCTCGCCGCTCTCGCGGGTGACGCCGCCGCCCGCGACGGCGCGGACGACCGCCTCGCGGCGGCCCGCCGTATGGGAGACGACCCGGCCGGCGGCGTCGAGCACGTAGTGGTCGGGCGTGACCAGACCGGAGACGACGGCCTCGCCCAGGCCGCTGCTCGCGTCGACCACGACGCGGGAGCGGTCGCCGCTCACCGGGTCGGCGGTGAACATCACGCCCGCCGTGTCGGCCTCGACCATGCTCTGCACCACCACGGCGGTGCTCACCCCGTCGTCGGGGATGCCCAGCCTGCGGCGGTAGGCCACGGCACGCTCGTTCCACAGCGAGGCCCAGCACCGGCACACGGCGTCGACCAGCGCCTGCTCGCCGACGACGTTGAGATAGGTGTCCTGCTGCCCGGCGAACGCGGCGCCCGGCAGGTCCTCGGCGGTGGCGCTGGACCGCACCGCGACGGGCCCGCGGCCGAGCACCGTGTAGGCGGCGACCACGGTTTCCCGCACCTCGCGCGGCATGTCCGGGATCGCCGATGCCGGTCCGCCTGCCCCGGCGCTCCGGGCGGCCATCTCGTGAGCGGCGGTGGTGACGACGAACCCGGCCGGGACGGGGAAACCGCCCCGGACCAGCTCGCCCAGATTGGCTCCCTTCCCTCCGGCCAGGTCGAGGTCGTCTCGCCCGAAGGCCTCCAGGGGGGCGACGAGTGCCATGCCTTCTCCTCGCGAGCCTGATCCACGTGAATTAGAGAACCCAACGTTCTCTATTCAGAGTAAAACTCACGCGTTGGAGACGCAACGTTCACTAAAGGTGCGTACACACCTCGGCGGCCGTGGCCGCGGTGCTCGCGACGCCAGGGCGGATCACCACCCCCGGCACGCGTCGGGCGGGCGGGGCACGGAATGTCTCCGCCCACCGCCCGCCCGACGTCATCCGGTGGTTGCCGCCCCGCTCGGCGGCGGGGCGCCGGACATCACCGTCCCGGGTTCGCCCGGCGTCTCACCTGGCCTCGGTGACCGCCTTGCTGACCGCGTTGGGACCGTCGTACTGCCGGTCCGGGATGCGTTCGAGCGCGTTGACGATGGTGTCGTCCGCGCCCTGATCCCGAGCCGTACGGACCAGGTCCGACTTCCCTGCCGGATAGTCCACGCCCTTCAGGTGCTTCTGCAGCTGGATCGGGTTCGGTGCGTCGGCCATGACGTTCCTCCCTTCGTCGGTGTTCTCCTGCTCTCCCTCGCCTACCCGGTTATTCCTCGGCGAGTCCGCCAGTCGAAGCCGGCAGTCGAGCTCTCCGGCCTACGGCCGGGGCAGCGGGAGCGCCTGGAGGCAGGCCGCGTCAGCGTGTTCTCGCCACCTCGGCCGCCACCGCGCGGAAGGCGGACAGCGCCTCTCCCTGGTCCTGCGAGGCGGAAAGGGCCGACTTGACGATCACGACCTGGTGTTCGGGCGAGACGTAGATGTACTGGCCGCCGAATCCCGCGGCCATGAAGTCGTCCTGGCCCCCGCCACCCAGCCACCAGTGCAGGCCGTAATCCGGATTGAAGGAGGCGGAAGGCCGGGTCGACTCCTCCACCCACGCCCGCGGCACCACCTGGCGTCCACCGGCGCGGCCCTTGCCGAGGTACAGCAGGCCGAACCGGGCGAAGTCGCGGTCAGTCGCGTAGTAGCAGCAATATCCCAGGTCGTCATGGGAGTCGCCGCCGATGCGGGCCGTGGAGGCCATACCGGCCGGCTTCCAGATCTTCTCCTCGACGTAGCGGTGGTAGGGCATGCCCGTCACCTCGCTCACCAGCCGGGCGAGGACGAACGTGTTCATGCTGGTGTACTCGAATCTGCTGCCCGGCTCCCAGCCGCGTACCTGCCGCTGCGCGAGCCGCTTGACCGGGAAACCGCGATGCGCGGCCAGTTGCGTCTTCGGCACGTCGGCCCGCTCGTTCCAGTCGATCCCGGACGACATCCGCAGCAGGTTCCGGATGGAGACGCCGTCGTAGCCGGAGGCGCGCAGTTCGGGCAGGTACCGCGTCACCGGGTCGTCGATGGAGTGGATGCGGCGTTCGTACAGGGCGATGCCGACCGCCGCCGAGGTGAAGGACTTCGCCATGGACCAGGACTGGAACCGGGTGTTCGGCCCGGCGGCGCGGTAGCGCTCGTACACGACCTTCTGTCCGTCGAGGACGACGAAGCCGTTCGCCTTCGACCTGGCGAGGTAGTCGTCGAGCGTGTACTTCCTGCCCTGGAACGTGTACGTCACCGACAGGGAGCGCGGGGCACTCCGCAGTTCGACGGGGTGGGCGGACGGGCGCAGCACGGCGAACGCCATCGGATCGAGCGGCGACGACGTGGAGGGAAGGAAGGCCGCCACGGCCGCAGAGCCGGCGGGCGGCCCCCCGGTCCGGGCTGTGGCCTGGGCGGGGGTCGTGCCCGCCGCCAGAGCCGCCGCGGCCGTCGCCGCGGCGACCGGGAGGAATCGTGATCGCATCGAATGCTCCGCACTGATCTCGGGGGTGCCGGGGGAACGGCCGCGTGAGCCGCTCGGCAGGGATGATGGCGAACGTTTCTGGCATATCTCTGGCAAGCCGTCGCGGCTCTTCGTGGATGACTCCCGCCGCCGGGCTCCTTGCGAAGGCCGTGCGAAGGCCGTGCGAAGGCCGTGCGAAGGCCGTGCGGCCCTTCGAGGATCGCCGCGCCCCGGCGGACGGTCCCTGACGCGCGACGTCCCGGCCCGCGAGCGGTGCCGTAGATTGGAGATCGACTTCCGCCGTCGGCGCCTGGTAGGTTCCCGCTCCTGGTCCACCCCCCGGCCGTACGCCGACGCCCCCGCCCACTCCCGACCTCGGAAGAGATCACGAGGGCGGCCGGTCATCCTCCCGCCGGTCGCTCCCGAAGCAGCAGGAGCCCTGCCATGACGAGATACCGGGTTCTCGTCGTCGACGACGATCCGGCCATCCTGCGCGCGTTACGACGTGGTCTGCGCGTGGAGGGATTCGACGTGGACGTGACCACCTCGGGACGCGAGGCGCTGGAACTCGTCCACCGCGCGGCACCGGATGCGGTCGTCCTCGACGTGTCGATGCCCGGCGTGTCGGGGATCGAGGTGTGCGAGCGCCTGCGGTCGGGCCGGTCGGAGGTTCCGGTGCTGATGCTGTCGGCCATGGACGAGGTGACCGACCGGGTCGCCGGCCTCGCCGCCGGGGCGGACGACTACGTGGTGAAGCCGTTCGAACTGCGGGAGGTGGTCCTGCGGTTGCGCGCCCTGCTGCGCCGGGCGGGCCGTCCTCCGGGCGCCGTCGTGCGGGTGGGCCGCCTGACCGTGGACCCGGCCGGGCGGCGGGTCGTGATCGACGGCCGGCCGGTCGAGCTGAGCCGGCGGGAGTTCGACCTGCTGGAGGTGCTCGCCCACAACGCCGGGATCGTGCTGTCCCGCGACACGCTGCTCGAACGGGTCTGGGGATACGACTTCGCGGTGACCGGCAACGCCGTGGACACGTTCGTCGGCTACCTCAGGCGCAAGCTCGAGGCAGGGGGCGAGCCGCGCATCGTGCACACCGTACGCGGAGTGGGATTCGTGCTCAGGGAGGCGGCCCAGTGAGTGCTCCGGAGGCCGCTCCATGAGGCTGTCCACCCGGTTCGCGATCTGCCTCGCCGTCGCCGTGCCGCTCCTCGTTCTGCTCGCCGGGCTGCTCGTGCTCAGCCTGGTGTCCCGCGACCTGCGCGCGGAAAGGGACACGCAGCTGACCGTACGGCTGCGCGCGCTCGCGCCCATGGCCTCGGCGTACGCCTGGCGGGCGCGGGCGACGCCCCGGATCCCGCCGGACTTCCTCCAGCGGCGGCTGTCGGAGGCCACGGCGGGCGCCGACAGCCCGGGCGGTGTGTACCTCGACATCGCCGGGGCCGAACCCCTCGTCATCGGAGACGTGCCGCACACCCTGCCGCCGGCCGGGACGCCCGGCCCCGCCGACTTCGCCGAAGGGGGGCGCACGTGGCGGTTCGTGGCCGAAGACCTCGGCATTCGCGAGAATCGCGCCCGCCTGTGGGTCTTCGATCCCCAGGCGCGTCTCGCCGCGCAACTCGACCTGCTGCGCCGACGGGTCGGGCTCACCGCGCTCGTCTCGGTGGTGGTCGGCGCCCTGGCGGGTCTCGCCCTCGGCCGGTTCGCCGTACGGCCGCTCGAGGTCCTCCACCGGCAGGCCAGGGTGATCGACGTGCCCTCCCGGCCCGGCGCACGGCTGGCCACCGCGTCGGGGGTCAGCGAGATCGACGAACTCGCCGGCATGCTCAACACGTCGCTCGACCGGCGGGACGCGGCGGTGGCCCGCACCGGCGAGGCGCTGGAGACGGCCCGCGCCTTCGCCGCGACCGCCGCGCACGAGCTGCGCACCCCTCTCACCAGCATGGGCGCCAACCTCGGGCTGCTCGACCATCCGGACGTGGACGCCCGGGAACTGGCCGAGATCGTCGCCGACCTGAGGGCCGAGCAGGGCCGGATGCAGCGGCTCATCACGGCCCTGCGGCAGCTCGCGCGCGGCGAACTGCTCGATCCGGCGGCCTTCACCGAGATCGACCTGGTGGAGATCGTCGACGACGCCGTCGAGGACGCCAGGAGGCGCCACCCCCACGCCGCGATCAGCGTCTCGGTCGCGGGCCGCCTGGTGCTGACGGGGTGGGCCGAGGGAATACGGGGGATCCTCGACAACCTGCTCGACAACGCCGCCGTCCACGGCGCGGACGGCAGGGGCGCCTGCGAGATCTCGGTCGGCGTGTGCGAGGACGGCGCCGCCGCGCTCCTCGCCGTGCGGGACTCCGGGCCCGGCATCCCACCCGCCGACCGCGAATCCGTCTTCGTCCGCTTCCACCGGCGCAGGGGCAGCCCCGGCTCCGGGCTCGGCCTCACCGTCGTCCGCCAGCACGTGCTCCTCCACGGCGGCTCCATCCGTGTCACCGACGCCCGTGCGGGAACCGGCACCTGCGTCGAGGTCCGGTTGCCCCTCGACGCCGTACCGGCCGCGCCGCCGGAGCGTTTCCTCAGGGAGCGATCAGAACCGGAGTCCCCAGGGGCAGCCCTGCCAGCACCTTGAGCGCGCGAGCAGGCACCCTGACGCAGCCGTGGGTGACCGCCTTGCCGAACACCTTCCGGTCCGGCCATCCGTGGAAGGCAACCGTGCCGGGACCGCCGCCGAAGGTGTCGAGCGTCGCCGAGTGCGTGCCGAGCGGCAGGATCAGCGGGCTGTAGGTCTTCTTCTTCGGCGACATCAGGGCCAGCAGGAAGGTCCTGCCCACCGGGGTGGGCGTCTCGGGGCCGCCGATGGCCACCGTCCAGGTGCCGAGCTTCTTGCTCGCGTTCATCACGGTCAGACGCCTGGTGCCCAGCGTCACGATGGCGCGGTAGCGGCTGCGCGCCTTCTTCAGGCCCTTGTCCTTGATCCAGCCGGTCACGTGGTTGGGCTTGCTGGGCAGGAGCACGCGATACCAGCCCTTGCGTGCCTCCACCACCGGCACCCAGGTCTGGCTGCCGAGCTGTTTCGCCGGGAGGGTGGCCGCGGGCTTTCCGCCGGGCTGGGCGTAGACGGCCACGGTGCGGGCGGGGTGGACCACGATGCCGCTCAGCTTGCCGTACAGGTCGGTGTCCTGCGGGAGGCCGCTCAACTCGGTGAACGTGGTGGCCGCGGGGAGTGCCGTCGCCGCGGCCGACGCGCCGGCGGCGAGGGTGACGGGCGACGCGGCGACGCCGGCGGGGGCCGCGGCGACGAGGCTCATGGCGACGAGCGCGGCGCCGATGAGTCGGCGGGGGGCATCGAGCGGCACGATCGGCTCCTGGGATATATGGCCAATACGACACGAACGCGTAACCGCCTGGCCTCGATGGATAACGGTTTGGACCGTTTTAAGAGTCTTGGCCAGCGGGTGTGACATTTTTACATAGGTGAGCCCAGAGAGGCTCGAGCTCTCTCATACATCCCGAGGTGCGGTCGTGACAGCCCCCAGACTCTCTTCAGCCCGTCGCTGGCTCACAGCGGCGCTCATGCTCGCGGTGGCGGCGCTCGGGGCGCTCGCCATCTCCACCACCGCCTCGGCGGGAGCGGTCCAGAGGACGGCGCCCGGCGACAACGGCGACGTCAAGATCCACAAGTGGACGACGCCGGAGGACGACCAGCGCGACGAGCCGCACGTGTGCGTGTTCTACCTGGTCGGGTTCAACTTCGACGCGGCCGAGCAGGTGAGCTGGGAGATCAAGTCCTGGCCCCCCACCGGCGACAAGACCACGGTGAAGAGCGGGACCCTCGTGCTCGACCACAGCGGGCACGGCCGCACCGTCGACATGACCCTGCCGAGCGGGCACTACAAGCTGTTCTGGACCTTCGCCGGGAAGAAGGGCGCGCCCAAGCAGAAGGTGTTCTGGGTCGAGTGCGAGTCCACGCCCAGCCCCACGCCCACCCCGACGGCGACGCCCTCGCAGACGCCTACGCCGACGGTGACGCCCTCGCAGACGCCTACACCCTCCCGGACGCCCACGACGTCCCAGACGCCGACGGTCAGCCCGACTCCGACGCCGACCCCCACCGCGTCGCCCACCCCCTCGCGGACGCCCACCCCCACCCGGACGCCCACTCCCTCGCGGACACCCACCTCGACGCCGACGCCGGGCAGCCCGCCGATCGACGTGTGGATCGAGTGGGACGAGGACGTCACGCCGACGCAGGGCAAGCCCAAGCCGGCGCCCACTCCGACGCCGGTGAAGACCAACATCCCGGTCACCGGCTGACCCCGGCACCGAACGACGGAGGGCCCGGATCGACTCGATCCGGGCCCTCCTCGTCTGCACGGGAGCCTTTGCGACGCCTTAACCTGCGATTTTGTCACGATTGGGTATACCGGGGTCGGGTCTGTGACAGGACGAGACGTACGGGTAGCTGGCGTTGCGTGCCTGATGCCCAATTGCTGGCCGCACAGGATCTGCGGCTCGACGTCAACGTTCTGGACTACGCGATCCTCGCGCTGTACTTCCTCGTGGTCCTGGGAATCGGCTTCGCCGCGAAACGGGCCGTACGGACGAGTCTGGACTTCTTCCTCTCGGGCCGCGCACTTCCCGCCTGGATCACCGGCCTGGCCTTCATGTCCGCCAACCTCGGCGCCACCGAGGTCCTCGGCATGGCGGCGAACGGCGCGCAGTACGGCGCGATGACCCTGCACTATTACTGGATCGGCGCGGTCCCCGCCATGGTGTTCCTCGGCGTCGTGATGATGCCGTTCTACTACCGGTCCAAGGTGCACAGCGTCCCGGACTTCATGCGCCGCCGCTTCAACGGGGCGACCCAGCTGCTCAACGCCGGGACCTTCGCCGTCGCGCAGATCCTCATCGCCGGGATCAACCTGTACGCGCTGGCGCTGATCATGGACGCCATGCTCGGCTGGCCGCTGTGGCTGTCCATTCTCGTGTCGGCCGCGATCGTGCTGGCATACATCACGCTCGGCGGCCTGTCCTCGGCGATCTACAACGAGGTCATGCAGTTCTTCGTGATCGTCGCCGGGCTCGTGCCGGTGGTGATCATCGGCCTGACCAGGGTAGGCGGCTTCTCCGGCCTCGGCGAGAAGGTCAAGCAGAGCGTGCTCGGCGAGGGCGGGCTGCACACCTGGGCGCACACCGCCGGCACCGGCAACCCGCTCAACGCCAACTGGATCGGCCTGGTCTTCGGCCTCGGCTTCGTGCTGTCCTTCGGCTACTGGACCACGAACTTCGCCGAGGTGCAGCGCGCGCTGTCGGCACGCAACACCAACGCCGCCCGGCTGACCCCGATCGTCGCGGCCTACCCGAAGCTCGTGATCCCGATCGTCACCGTGATCCCCGGTCTCGTCGCGGTCGTGCTGTTCGGCGACCTCGGCAAGGACGGCGGGCCGACGTACAACGAGGCGATCCCGCTGCTCATGAACGAGTTCCTGCCCAACGGCGTGCTCGGCGTCGCGGTGACCGGCCTGCTCGCGTCGTTCATGGCCGGCATGGCCGCCAACATCAGCGGCTTCAACACGGTCTTCACCCAGGACATCTGGAAGGCGCACATCAACGGCGACCACCCCGACGAGTGGTACGTGCGGCTCGGCCGCATCGCCACCGTGGTCGGCGTCGTCGCCGGAATCGGCACGGCGTTCATCGCCGCCGGGTTCGGCAACATCATGAACTACCTGCAGTCGCTGTTCTCGTTCTTCAACGCCCCGCTGTTCGCGACGTTCATCATCGGCCTGTTCTGGCGCCGGATGACCGCCTGGGCGGGCTTCTGGGGCCTCCTGAGCGGCACCGTGTGCGCCTTCGCCTCGTACATCCTCTACAAGGCGGGCGTGTTCGACTTCGGCACCGAGCTGAACGCGAGCTTCTGGGGCGCCGGCATCGCCTTCGTGGTCGACGCGATCGTCTCCGTCGTGGTCACGCTCGCCACCACCCCCAAGCCGGAGAGCGAGCTGCGCGGGCTCGTCTACGGCCTGAGCGACGCGTCCGTCTCCGACGACGCGCTGGCGGGAGACGCCGCCTGGTATCGCTCCCCCGTGATCCTCGGCGCCGGGGCGGTGGTCCTCGCCGCGGCGTTCTACCTGCCCTTCCTGTAGGAGGTTCGCATGGCCGCCCCGCAACGACTCTTCGACATCCGCCGCGTGATCGGTGGCCTGTTCCTGGTGTACGGACTGATCCTCATGGTCACCGGGCTGTTCGACAGCGCCCAGGAGATCCAGAAGGCGGAGGGCATCCGCATCAACCTGTGGACGGGCATCGCGATGCTCGTCGTCGGCGGCGCGTTCCTGCTCTGGGAGCGCCTGCGCCCGTCCGACGCCCCCTCCCCCTCCGACGAAGAGGAGTGAACCGGCTGTTCCCGGCCGCGGTCGCGTTCTCCGCGCTACCGCGGCCTTTTCATTCCGGCGATTCGGCGGACGCCGGGCGACGGCACCGGGGCATCCGCCGGGTGGGGTCCTGCTGCCGCCCCACGGCCCACGCCGCGTTGGATGTGTCAGTGCGGTCGTGCGTTCTGTCCGCGGGCGGTCCCGGGGGCGGGGGCCTCGTTAGCCGTCGCCTTCGTGATCAGGGCGGGCGGGAGCAGCACCGCCGGGATCGAAACCGTCGTCCCGTTGGACACGACGGCCGTGCCGTACACGGTCCTGCCGGCCGCGACCTCGACCGCCAGCCTGGCGGCGGCCGACGCCTGGGCCGCGACGTCGGTGCGGACCGTCGCGGTCTGCGTGCCGTCCCTGACACGCCCCAGCGCCGCGGGCCGCCCGCCATGCCCGATCAGCGGCACCCCGGCCATTCCCGCCCGCGCCATCTCGGCCGCGACGGCCTCCGCCACCGCGTCGCTCGCGCAGCACACGCCCCCCACCTTCGTGGCCCCGCCGATCGCGGCGACGGCCGCCGCCACCTCGCGCACGGCCTCGTCGGGCCGCGTGAGGTCCCGTTCCCAGCCGATCTTCACCCGGCCGTCGAGCACGGCGTGCAGGGCCCGCTTCACCGTCGCGGCGTACGGATCCGTGGCGGGGCCGTTGAGGAGCAGCACCGGCCCCGCGACCTTCATGGCGCCGAGCAGGGCCAGCGCCTGCTCCCGCCCGACGCGCGCCGGGTCCGTCGCCACGTAGGCGTCCACCGGCCCGTTCGCCAGCCGGTCGTACGCGACGACCTTCGCCCCGGACAGCTTGGCCCTGGCCACCCAGGGGGCGACGGTCCCGGGATCCACCGCGCCGAGGACCAGCACCCGCACGCCGTCGGCCAGCATCCGGCCGATCTGCCGCCCCTGCCTGGCCCGGTCGCCCGCGGCGTTCGCGTACTGGACATGGCAGCGCGGGCAGAGGGACGCCAGGGCCCGCGTGAACAGAGGCCGGTCGGGTCCCTCGCCGGGGAGCAGCAGGCCGACGGTGAAGCCCTCCCGCACGTCGCCGACCGCTCCGAGTTCCGCTCCTGGCTGCCGCCCGCCCTGCCCGCAGGCGGGAAGGGACATCAGGAGAAGCACGCAGACGCCCGCCAGTCGTCTCCCCACGGGGCACCCCCGATTCGTTGCGGAGCCACGTTTCGCAGAGCCGCCTTCTGGAGCGATGTCGTCTCAACAGTCACATACCCGGACATACGCCCCACAACTCTCGCCACGGCAGCTGTACCCCAGCACGGACGATCACGGCAGGGGTGATCGGGCGGGGATTACGCCCACGGCCGAAGGCCGCCGCTCGCCTCCGCGCACAGATCCCCTCACCCGCTAAGTTGTGAGAGACTCCACCATTGCGGGGCGGTAGCTCAGCCGGTCAGAGCATCGGACTCATAATCCGTGGGTCGTGGGTTCAAGTCCCACCCGCCCTACCACGTACGACCAGCCATCCGCGGCCTCACCTGCGGTTTCGTGGTTGATCACGCTTGTCCGGACATGCAGCCGACAGCCGCCGGAAGCAGCCGCATGCCACCGGTCGCGGAACATACGCGGAATGCCCGCGGCGCCGTTTCCCCAGGTGAGCCACGCGATTTCGGTGCCCTGCGCAACAATTCCGCGCCCGTACGCCGAAGGACCCCGAGAGATCTCCCGGGCCGACAGTGCGCCGCCGACCCAGCGACAGAACTGCACCTCGACGGCGACTGAGGCCCTCATCCCGTGAGGGCTTCCAGAATGCGGCGGTTGGCCATCTCCCGTTGCCCCTCGATGCACTTGGCGTAGACCCTGAGCATCACGTCGACGCCATGTCCGGCCCGCTCCGCGGCTTCCGGCGCGTGGACCCCCGCGTTGAGCCAAAAGCGACACAGCCGCGTGACCCAGGTCGTACGGTCGGGCCGCCAGGGGCGAGGCGACCACCTCCGGAGGGAACGCATAGCCGCGCGCCTCCTTCCAGACCTTCGAGACGGTCGAGCCGGAGAACGCCTTGCCGCTCGCGGTCCGGAACAGCCGACCGTCCTCGGTCACGCCGTGTGCCTTGATATGATCGCGCAGGATCGCCACCAGCTCAGGCGGAATGGGAACCGGCCGCGTCTCCTCCTTCTCCCGGTGCTTCAGGCCGCGCTCGTCGTGCGTCTCCCCCGAGTCGGTATAGCGCTTGCTGCTCTCCGGCCGGGTCCTGGCCAAGGTGAGCAGGCCCCAACCCTTCTCGGGGAGGTAGCAGTCCTTCTCACGGAGGCCGGCGGCCTCACCCGGGCGCAGGCCGCCGAAGTACATCGCGGCGAACATCGCCATCATCATCGGACCGCGCGATCGGCCAACGTGGGTGACGGCGGTCAGCAGTTGATGGAACACGGCCCGCTTGCGCCGGTACGTCGAAGTGGGCGCCGCCTTACCGTCGAGGAGCAGCGCCAAGGCTTGCAGGGCCGTCCGCGCGCGCTTCGCCCCCTCCAATGCCGGCAGGGGAAGCGAGGCCGCTTCCAACCAGCGCAGGGCCGCCGCGACCTCCTGTGTGAGAGCCGGTCGCCGTTCCACCGGCAGGAACGCGAAGTGCCGCAGGGCTCGGCGAAGGACCTCGTCGTCAGGACGGCCGGGATGCTCCTTGGTGAGCACGAGCGTGACGCTCGTCAGCGCATCCGTCATGCCCTCGCGGGCTCGCCCCGTTTTCGCAGGAGACGACGTCCAATCCGATGTCATTGACAGCCACTTCGTCCCCTTCGTGTTGATATGGGCGAATCGAAGGATTACGAAGTGGCCGTCTCTTGTCCCGTGGATCTCTCCCGCCCCACCACTACGGGAAGATCACCCCTACACACTCCCGTGGACGGCCAACCTAGCCCCCGTCTCATTCGCCCGTCCCTGGCCGAGATCCGCCGGGTCCTGGCCCGGCTCTTCCTTCCCGCCGCATGCCTGGTCGAGCACGTCCTGACCTGGTCGAACTTCCGTAGACAGCACCAAGCGCGAGCGCTGATCAGCCATCACCGACGGCGAGGAGACCCACCGCCGGTCGATCTACGAATGTAGTACCAGTAGGTGGGTCAGTTCATATTCCGGGTCGGCCGCGACGTTGACGAGGCGCTGCTCGAAATCCGTCAGGGGGTGCTGGGTGAGATTCACTTGAACTCTTCAGTCGACGCCAATGCACACGCTACCCTCGATCAGCGCGACTAATGCGATGTCCGGCTCAGCAAATAGCCCACCCATGGTGATACACACGCCCCCGACAACCGTCAGGCGCTCACCTTCAATTGGTGGACACGCTGCTTGGACAAACCCATGACACGAGCCGTGTCCGGCTCCGACCAGTGGCTCGTCAGTACTCTCGCGGCCTTGACCGCGAGTTCCGCGGCGCGCTTGGCATGCGTTTCGGCTAGTTCCTTCTCGCGGCTGTATTCCGCCACCACCCCCGCCACCTCCTCGGGAAGATCGAAGACGAACTCCACCGCGGGAGTCTCCTCGGGCCATGCCCAGGCGTGAATCTCCGCCAAGTCGCGCTCTAGTTGGGACAAGGAGCTTGCCACACCGACTCCGTCAACCTCACCGGTAGGGCAGCGCGACACCCACCGTCGGTTCTCGTAGGTGACGACATACGTAATCGTCTTGCTCATCGGCTCATCCTTTCTACGACCGCCTCCAGTCGCTTCACGGCTTCACGAAAGAGCTCAGGATCGCGATCCGGGTCGGCAGGAATCATGACGGGAACCGAGATGACGCCATCCCTGATCACACGCAGCGCACACATGTCGCCCTTGAGGTGGTACAGCCAATCAGCTGTGGCACCTGCGGCCGCCACGATCGTTGCCACCTCGGCGAGCTACCGCACGTGCGGGGGAAGGATCTCGGTCACAACGAGGATCCTACTATGCTAGGAAGCTTCTTCCTAGCGTAGTAGGAGATGCCCTCCTAGCATGGGATCTTCCCTGGTCGCAATCGACCGGGATCGCTGGCTTCGCCCGAACGGCTCGGCCATACCCTGGCGCCTCCACTGATGCAGGAGGTTCCGCATGCCGCAGCTCGCCTTCGCCAACAGTTTCTGGGAGAGTTTTGCGACGATCGCCGAGATGGCCTTGCCAGCCGGGCCCGGGCGCCATGCCGACCTCCTATGTGGACGACATGGTCCGGGGTCCACCTGACCGACCAGGCGCCAACCTCGGTGCGCCGGCGAGTCACCCGTGAGGAACGCGGCAGGCGCGGACGCGGACGCGCCGGCCGCGCTCAGGGATCTGTTCCAGCGGGTCAGTCGCCGTGTAGACCGTCCGGATCGCAATAGTCGATCTTGTCCGTCGGAGTGAAGGTGGAGACGATGATCTCGCGCTTGAACGGCCCGCCCTTCGGCACGTCCTCGGCCGACACCTCGAACGTGAACTGCTGCATCGCGCGCAGCCTCCGGCCCGCGATGACCACCGGCCGCCGGACAAGGTAGATCGCGGCGAACGGGCAGCAGTAGAAACTTCCGTACGGCTCACCGCTCGAATCGGTCGCGAAGGTGACCGCGCCCTGCTGGAGGGCGGCGTCGATCTCGGCCTGGATCCGCAAGGTCTCGGCGGGGTCCGGGTCGTAGTCCCACATCTCCTTGATGGCCTGGCGCGCTCGCGGGTCGGCCTGCCAGTTGCTGCGCCTCTGCGGGTCGGTCAAGCACCACGGGTCGAAGTTGCGCGCGTCGACCACGGCCAGGTTGGCGGGCGGCACGGCCTGCCGTGCGTCCGGGCCCCGGTAGCCGGCGATCAGCTGAGGCATCGCGATCAGCTGGCCCAGGTGGTAGTAGATGTCCAGCGCGCGCTGCAGACGCTGCTCGATCGCCTCGTGCATGCGCGGGGCCGGGTCGGTGTCCAGCAGGCCCTCCGCGTAGTCAGCGGCCGTGGCCGCTTCCGCGGCGAGCTGGCGCAGCCGCTCCAGATCGGCTCTGTGCTGGTCGGCGTCGGCCACAGTCTGCTCGAACGCCCCCAGAGCGACTTCGGCGTGCTGGCGGATCGCGCGCGAGGCGGCGAGCATGCCGTGCAGGTGCGGCAGCGGGCAGGGGCTCGCCTCGGCCCACTCGGGCAGGTCGGCCGGGAGCAGTATCTCCTTCTCCACCAGGTAGCGGGAGTTGCCTGCGGCCTGGCGTGCCCGCGACACCCAACCCTCGACCTGTGCGAAGCAGGCGCCGACCTGAAGGCTCGTGACCTGCGGAACGTATCCGACGGTGCGCGGATCCGCCGCGTAGTCGGCGTCCAGCAGGTGCTCCCCGATCGCCTGCAGGACGAACGCGTTCCACGTGCACAGCAGCTGGCCGGCCGCCGCCTGCGGGCCGTGCCACAGGTTGACTCCCTCGGCGGCCAACTTGCTACGCAGGGCCTCCGTCTGCTGCAACTCGGTGTAGACGAACCCGCCCGCGCGCCGGTAGGCCTCGAGTTCCTCGGCCGAGACCTCCCCCTTGAAGGCCGCGGCCATCCGCGTGATTAACGACATCTACGCCTCTCCCCGTCTGGTCAGCTGATCAAAAGCGTACGTTCTGGACACGCAACCTGTGAGGAAACAGCCGACCCCACCGGCGCGCCGCCTTCTGATGGCTCGGATGTACGTGACACGCGTGAAATAAACCGCCACAGTTTGGCACGTCAGCAGGGACAAGGACAGACGGAATCATGGAAACTGGTATGACGAGACACAGGGTGGCATTCATTATTCAGATCATGACCCGTCCGGAAATCCGACTCCGACAGCTTCAACCCGCCGACATCGAGGCCGTTCACTCCTGGGCCGGCCTCCCCGAGGTCTGCCGGTACCAGGCATGGGGACCTAACTCCCTTCCGCAAACGCGCGCCTTCGTGGAAGAAGCCACAGCCGCATGGCATGGAGAACCACAGACACGTTTCACCTACGCAGCTCTCCTGCACGACGAGGTCATAGGAATGGGCGAGTTCCACATCCGCAACGTCACGCACGCCCAGGGAGAGATTCAGTACGTCACCCATCCCCGCCTGTGGGGCAATGGCCTGGGCACGCCATCGGCCGGCAACTACTGCACATCGGTTTCCACCAACTCGGCATGCACCGCGTCTACGCCACCTGCGACCCCCGAAACACCGCCTCCGCGGCCGTCCTGAACAAACTCGGGATGACGTATGAAGGCCGCCTCCGCCACACCATGAAGCTGCGCGACGGCTGGCGAGACTCCGCCATATTCAGCATCCTTGCCACCGAATGGAGGACCGACACAAGCAACTGACGCCCAACGCCTTCGGCGGGGGCACTCCGACTCCGGGATGATCAGACCGGCGAACTTCGACGGGGTCTATGGACCCTCGTCCTTTTTCCACGGGCTGACGCCGAGTTTCCCGGTGGTGCCGAGATCGAGCTCCGGCGTCACCATCACAGGTCGAGCACCGGCCTCGGCGTTCACCCTGACGTACGGCAGGTTCACGGGAGTGCCGACAGTGACGGTGTTGCGCCACATCAGGCCGGCGGACGCGCTCTGGCCCGGCTTCAGGGTCACCGGCTGGGGCGGGTCGTCGAAGCCGGTCACGGTGGATATGCCGCCACCGCCCTGCATGACCTCGACACTGGTGACGGGCTTTCTGTCCTCGTCGAGGAGCTGGAGCTGCGGGTAGCCGTTGATGTGGTAGACGCGGCTTGAGCAGTTCTCCAGATGGAGTCCCACGACGCGGAGCCCCATGGCGGCGTCACCGTTGCCCAATGTGACGCGGATACCGGAAGGCGGGCAGGGACCTGCCGGGGCGGGCGCCTCGTCCGCCGGGACTCTTCTGACCTTGGCGATTCGCACACCCACCGTGGGGGACGTCTGCGGAGGAAGCTCGCCCAAGGCGACCGTGCGCTTCACCGTCTGACCGGGCTTGACCCCTGGAACCGTCTGTTCCGTACCTGCCAGCACCTCTCCGGAGTGGGACACGAACGCGAAGGTGACGGTGTACGTGAAGGGTTCGGTTTCGTGGTTGGTGACCCGAAACTCGGCGGAGAACGGGGAGAGGTCGCAGTTGCGGGACCGTCCGCCCAGGCCGGTTATCTTGACGCCGTCCTTCTCCAGATCCTCGGAGCCGCCAGGAAATATCGAAGTGCCGGACGTGGGTGGCGTACCGGTGGACGGGGCACCGCATGAGGGGTCACCGCGCCGGTATGCCGAGTCGGGTCCCTGGGTCTGCTGCCAGCCGTCGCTCCCTGCGGCGACCCTCTCCGATCCGCAGGCCGAGAGGAGCAGGACGCCGGCGAGAACGGCGGGAAGGCTGAGGGGAGTGGTACGCATCCGACCGTGACGCATAGCAAACCTTAATCCGCCGATTGGCCGTCTCGCGTTGCCCGGGCGGCGACCGGACGCCCACGGTGGTGATGGCGTGGCTTCGGGTACCCGCGTGATCAACTACCAGGCGCAGTCGGGGCCGGATCACGCACCATGAACACGTCCACCTCGTCCTCGGTCTCGACCGTGAACCCGTGCCGCTCGTACAGCCGCCGGGCGGGACTGCCCTGCAGTACGTTCAGCCGGATCAGGGCGCCTTCTCGGTCACACCGTTCCAGCAGCCTGCCCAGCACGGCGGAGCCGATGCCGCCACCCTGCAGGTCCGGGGCCAGGTAGAAGTGCTCCAACCAATAGGCGCCGTCGGCCGGCCGCAGCGCCACGCAGCCGGCCAGGACACCGCTCACCTCGATCGTCCAGGTGTGCGCCGGTGTGAAGCCGGCCCGGAGCCGCTGCCGTACGCGCTGCTCGTCGTACCGGCCGAGCCGCTCGAGATCCGCTTTGAGCACCACGGCCCGCAACTCGGCCACCGCCTCGACGTCCGCCATCGAGGCCGGCCGAAGACTCCAGTCCAGCATGATCCCGATGTTATCGAGCCGGGCTCCGCCGACCTGGGAAGTCTTCTCGCAGGCGCCGGCCCCGGGGCTGCGGGCGTCGGCGTACGAGGGTGGCCGGCGGCCAGACCGGCCAAGGCGCCTTGGGACTGCCTGAGACCAGCGCACGGCGCCGAAATCGCCGAGCTATTCACCCCGCTCCGCGGAGGCCACCTGGCGCGGCCTTCCCGATGAGGCCTGTGCGAGCAGCCCGTCGACGAGGGCCCGTAGTCCCTGGGGGTAGGTGTCCTGCGCCGACAGCGTTCGCCATCGATCGCCGAGGGCGACCAGGCGTGGCATCCGCGACTTGTCGAGGCCGCTGAAGAGAGGGTCGCGGTCGGTGGGTCCCCCCGCGTCCGCCGGTTGGTGAGCGGAGTGGGCGCGAACGAGGATCTCGCCGACCGTGTAGTACCAGATGTGGCGGAAGACGTGCACGGCCTGGTCGGGTGTGCACCCGTGGTCGATGGCTCCGGCCACGATGGTTTCGACCATCCACACTGATTCGCCGAGCCGGCCGATGAACCCGTCGGCCGTGAGGACCTCCGCGGCCCACGGCCAGGCCGCGAGGGCGTCGTGGATCAGAGTGGCGGTCGCGATGATGCGGTCCCGCGGTTCGCCGGGCAGGTCGGGTTGCGGGACCTGGTCCGCGTATTCGGTGATCAGCAGAAGCAGCAGGTCCTCTTTGTCCCGCACATGGTGATACAGGGTCATCGTCCCGATGCCGAGCTCCGCGGCCAGCCGACGGATGCTCAGCTTCTCCCAGCCGTCCCGGCCGATGAGCCGACGAGCCGCGTCCAGGATCTGCGCCCGGGAGGTCACCGGGGGACGGCCGGTGCGGCCGTGCGGGGCATTGCGTCGGGACACCGTCCCATCATTCCGTCCGGCCACTCCCTTCCGCCAACCGGGGCTTCGGCCGTCGACACCGGACCGGTTCCGATGTACTTTCAGTACATGTACGAAAAGCGCACGAGAACCGGCCAGAGGGCGGAGGAACGGTGACAGACACGAGATCAGCAAGCGGACAACCGGTCGTTCGTACGGCCGCCCGGCCAGGGCTCACCCTTGCCGCGGTGGCCGTGGTGCAGTTCATGGTGTCGGTGGACCTGTCGGTCGTGAACCTCGGACTCCCGCGGATCGCTGCCGGCCTCGGCTTCAGCGCAGTGGGCCTCACGTGGGTGATCCATGCCTACGCCCTCACCTTCGGCGGGCTGCTCCTGCTGGGCGGCAAGATCGCCGACCGCTACGGCCACAAGCGGGTCCTGCTGCTCGGGCTCGCCGTCTTCGGCCTCGCCTCCCTCGCCGGCGGCTTCGCGCAGGAGCCCGGCCATCTGGTGGCCGGCCGCGCCCTGCAGGGCATCGGGGCCGCCGCGCTGTCTCCGGCCGCGCTGGCGCTGCTGACCGTCACGTTCCCCTCCGGCAGGGCCCGTGTCCGGGCCTATGGCATCTGGAGCGCGGTGAACGCCGCCGGCGGCGCCCTCGGCGTCCTGATCGGCGGTGTGCTCACCCAGTACGCGGGCTGGCGCTGGGTGATGTTCGTCAGCGTCCCGATGGCCGCCATCGCGCTGGCCCTGGCCTGGCGGGGCGTCACCGGCGCTCCGCCCAGGGCTCCCGGCGGCCGCCCGGACGTGCTGGGCGGCATCCTGGCCACGGCGGGGATGTCCCTGCTCGTGTTCGGCGTCGTCCGCACCGACCAGTACGCGTGGACCTCGCCGGTCACCCTGACGACCCTGGTGATCGCCGTCGCACTGCTGGCCGCGTTCGTCTACGTCGAGCGGACCACCACCCGCGATCCGCTGATCCGGCTCGGCCTGCTGACCAACCGCTCGGTCGCCGGCGCCAACTCCTACAACCTCCTCCTCGGCGCCGCCATGGCGTCATCCTTCTACTTCGCGTCCCTCTACCTCCAGCAAGTGCTCAAGGCCAGTCCGACCATGGCCGGGATCCAGCTGCTGCCCTTCGCGATCGGTGTGGTCGCCGGCGCCGCGGCCGCCATCAAACTCGGCTACCGTCTCCCGCTCCGCACCCTGCTGATCATCGGCGGGCTGGTGACCGCGACCGGGTTCGCCTGGTTCGGCCTGATCAGTGCCGACGGCTCTTTCCTCACCGACGTCCTGGGCCCGTCGCTCGTCACCAGCGTCGGTTTCGGGCTCTGCCTCGGACCGGTCGTCTCCGCCGCCACCGTGGGTGTCGCGCCGAGCGAGACGGGCACCGCCTCCGGCCTGCTCTCCAGCTCACGCCAGATCGGCGCATCACTCGGACTGGCCGCTCTCGGCACGGCCGCCCACGCGCGCACCGGCCAGAGCACCACGATCGAGAGCCTCACCGAGGGATACGCGCTCGGCATAACACTCGGCGCCGTACTCCTGGTCGGTGCAGCCCTCATCGCCTTCGCCGTCCTGCCGCGTACGAGCACGGCGACACCGGCGGAGCACGGCAGCCACGACTTGGTCCCCGAACCGGAATAAGCGGCCATGCCGCGCGATCTCGCGGTTGCCGCGCCGCGGTCCATACGACCCCGTTCGGCCACCGCGAGCAGCGGCGTCAGAATGGAGCGCGCGCGTCCCGCTTCCTCGACGGCGGTCACGACAACCTCGAGAACCCGCGCGGTTTCGGTCAGCGACTCACCGTAATAACCCGGAAGGGGCCGGAGACGGGACTCCGGCCGAGGATGTGCGATCACAACCAATGTGCCTCAATGATGTGGAAGGAATCCAGGCACCCACGTAAAGGAATTGTCGGCACGGAGAAACGGACCGACAACACCTCCGATTGAATTTGTTTTCTGTTGCGAAAAGCGGTTGTTTGCGCATTGCTGGGTGACGGGGCCTTTTGTTACCTCTAGCGTGAGAATCAGGGTCTGGATCCAAGGTTCGATGGATCGATTCGCGCTTCGTGCGTCCGGGTGTTCCCCGGCGACGGTCACGGAGTCGACGGAGTGATACTCATGCTCAAGGAAGCACTGGCTGCTGGCGCGATCATGGCGTCGGCCCTCATCGTCCCGGTGACGATGCAGACGCAACCGGTCAATGCGGCCGGCAGCACCGCGCAGGTCATGCAGAACCCGACACAGCCCTGCCCCGGAGGCAGGTGCCGTGGCCGTGAGCGCCAACGGACGTACGGCCACTACGGTCGCGAACGTGGCCGCGAACGGGGCCGATTCGAGGAACGTGGCCGTGAACGCGGACGCGAGCGCGGGCGCATGGAAGAACGCGGACGCGAGCGCGGACGGTTCGAGGAACGCGGGCGCATGGAAGAACGCGGACGTGAACGCGGACGGTTCGAGGAACGCGGACGCGAGCGCG
>NZ_VDMA02000016.1 GCF_006334915.2 Microbispora catharanthi | reverse complement strand
ACTGACCGAAACGCTCCAGAATCTGGTCGCTGGTCCAGCCGAGCGCCTTCAGCAGCACCGTGACGGGCTGCTTGCGCTTGCGGTCGATGCGCACGCCGACACTGTCGCGCTTGTCGATCTCGAACTCCAGCCAGGCACCCCTGGACGGGATGACCTTGCCGCCGTAGAGCTCCTTGTCCGACGTCTTGTCGACGCTGCGTTCGAAGTAGACGCCCGGGGACCGGACGAGCTGGGAGACCACGACACGCTCGGTGCCGTTGACGATGAAGGTGCCCTTCGACGTCATGAGCGGGAAATCGCCCATGAACACCGTCTGGCTCTTGATCTCACCTGTGGTGTTATTGATGAACTCCGCCGTGACGAACATCGGGGCGGAGTAGGTCATGTCCTTGTCTTTGCACTCATCGACTGAGTACTTGGGCGGCTCGAACCTGTGGTCCCGGAACGACAGGGACATGGTTCCGGAGAAGTCCTCGATGGGACTGATCTCCTCGAAGATCTCTTCGAGACCCGACTGGGCCGGGACGTCCTTGCGCCCGGCCTGGCGAGCCGCCTCAACCCGGCCCTTCCATCGTTCGTTGCCCACCAGCCAGTCGAAGGACTCGGTCTGCAGGGCGAGAAGGTCGGGCACTTCGAGCGGCTCCTCGATACGCGCGAAAGAGACGCGGTGAGGGCCGGACGGTACGGCGAAGGGGTGGGGCGAGGCTGCCAAAAGATGTCCTTCCGAGGGCTCGCGGACCGACTACGCGCACGCCGGACGACAGCTCAGCCGATGTGGAGGAATGGGATGCCGAGAGCGAGCGCGGAAGGGCATCATAAAGCGAAATGCAAACGAAAGTCCACGCATATCTGCAGTGTCAATCTCGATCCCGTAATCAGGATCGCACGCCCCCGTGGAAATCGTCAAGCCACACTCGCAAATCCCATCGGCCGCTCACCTGCGGCGCACCGTCGTGCCCGATCTGGGCAGAACGATGAGCAGGGCCGCCGCGGCCGACGCACCCGCCACCCACATGACCGGTGCGATCCCCAGCCGAAGTGCCCGGTGACCAGCAGCGCGGTCGCGACCAGGCCCGTGCGGACCTCCCGCTCCCCCGCCGGCCGCCCGCCTCAGACGGATGCGGCCTCCCAGACGAACCCGTCCGGGTCGGTGAAGGGTCCGGAATCGCCGCCGATCACGATCCGGTGCGATCCAGCGCCCTCCTGGGATACGCCGGTGTCCTTCGCGAGGGCGCGGCGCGGGTAGAGCGCCAGCGTGACGGCCGACGCCGGGGTGTCGAACTGGACGTACTTGCCGCCGAAGCTCTTCGCCACGGCCAGGCCACGGTCGACGTAGAACCGCTTGCTCGCCTTGACGTCGGCCACGCCCAAGAGAAGCGCGACCTGGTCGATATGCCGGGTTGCGGGGCCGGTGTCCTTCTTGTTCGACGTTGCGATCTTGCAGATCGTCCCGTCCGGGGCGCGTACGACGCCGCCGTAGCCCCAGAACCCCTTCGTGGCCGGCTTAAGGGTCGTGGCGCCGGCGTCGAGGGCGGCACCGATGAGGGCGTCGACGTCGGCCGGCTGGGACGCCACGAGTGACAGCGCGAACCCACGGAAACCGGTCGTCGGCGCATCCGAGGCGCGCACGTTCACGTACGGGCCCAGACCGAAGGCTTCGTAGAAGGCGTCCGCGGCCGTGGGATCGGGAACTTCGAGGATCACGGATTCGAAGGAGGTCATGGCAGGTCCTTTCGGCGAGGTGGGTTCGTGGTCGTGCCAGCCGTCATGAGGGACGGACACGGCAGGGGGCAGGGGGCGCTCAACGGTCCTGCAGGAGGCCGAGGACGTTGCCGTCGGGGTCGGTGACGGTGGCCACCAGGCGGCCGCCACCGACCTCGTGCGCGGCCTCCTTCACGACGGCCCCTGCGGCGATCAGCTCGGCCAGCCGCGCCTCGATGTCCGGCACGTGCCAGTAGGCCACCGGCGAGGTCATGCCCTGCGGTCCACCACCCGGCACCAGCCCGATGTGCTGGCCCTCTGCCTCGAAGCCGACGTAGTAGGACGAGTCGGTCTGCGGGGGGACACCGAGCAGGGCCGCGTACACCGCCTTGGCCTTCGCCAGGTCGGACACAGGGTGCAGCACGGTCCTGATGCCCTGGGTGGAAGAGCCGGTCATGGTCACTCCTGTAGTCGTGGGTCGCGTCGACCCGCCGTTCGCGTGTTCACAGCTTTTCTCCCGGCCTGGTTGGCCGGCATCCGTGGTGACCACGGAACCGGCCACGGACCGACCACACGGATCGGCGGCACGGATCGCCAGTGAAGGGGGTACGGCAAACTAGGACAGTGGTGACAGGAGCGGAGATCTCACCTCGGGAAGCCGAGGTGCTGGAACTGGTCGGAGCCCATCTCAGCAACGCCGAGATCGCGGCCCGGCTGTTCATCTCGGTGCGTACCGTCGAGAGTCACGTCGCCTCCCTGCTGCGCAAGCTGGGGGTGCAGGATCGGCGGGCGCTCGCCCAGCGCGCGCCCACACCGGCCGGCGCGCCCCCGCACCGCGCACCGGTTCTGCCGGCCCCGCTGACCTCGTTCGTCGGCCGGGTGAGCGAGCGGACCGAGCTGACCGGGCTGATCAAAGCACACCGTCAGGTGACCGCGGTCGGTCCCGGCGGAGTGGGCAAGACCAGGCTCGCGCTGGCCGTGGCCGCGGAGGCGGCCGGCGAGTATTCCGACGGGGTGTGGTTCGTCGACCTCGTCCCGGTCACCGATCCTGACATGATCGCGACTGCGGTCGCCGGGGCGCTCGGCCTCGGTGAACAGCCCGGCCGCGACATGACCGAGTCCGTGGTCGCCGCGCTGGCCGACCGTCATGCGCTGCTGGTGCTGGACAACTGCGAGCAAGTAGTGCACGGGGTCGCCCTGCTCATCGAGCGGCTGCTGGCGAGGTGCCCTCGGTTGACGGTGCTGGCGACCAGCCGGGCACGGCTGCTGGTGCCGTTCGAACGGGTGTACACGGTCCCGCCGCTGTCGCTGGCCGTCGACGGCGAGTCGGACGCGGTCGCGTTGTTCATGGATCGGGCGGCGGCGGTCGGCTGCCCGCTGGATCCTCCACTGCGCGACCAGATCGCCGCGATCTGTGCGCGGCTGGACGGAATGGCTCTGGCGATCGAGCTGGCCGCCGCCCGATATCCCACTCTCGGGCTCGACGGCATCGCCGCCGCACTGTCCCACCCGCTCCGGATGCTCACCGGCGGCTCCCGCGCCGATGAACGGCACCGTTCGGTGCGGGCTGCGCTGGACTGGAGCCACGCCCTGCTGGCGCCGGCCGACCGGGCGCTGCTGCGCCGGGTGTCGGTGTTCGTGGCGCCGTTCACCGCTGCCGCGGTGGCGGAGGTGACCGGGGACGAGGAAGGCATGGTCGCCGACGGACTGGCCCGGCTCGCCGAACAGAGCCTGCTGGTGGTGACGGCGTCCCCTGGCGGCACGGAGTACCGCGCGCTGGAGACCATCCGCCAGTACGCGACGGAGCGGCTCGCCGAGGCCGGTGAGCTGGTCGACGCCCGATCCCGGCACCTTCGCTGGTGCCTGGCCGAGGCCGCCGGCCTGGCAGTGGTGCGACAGGACTGGCGGGCCCGGTTCGATCTGATGGCGGACGACCTCCGCGCCGCCCTGGCGTGGGCGGCCGACCGGCCGGAGCAGCGCGCGGACGCGTACGAGCTCGCCCGGCACCTGGCGGAGCTGACCTTCACCCGTCACCTGACCGGCGAGTCCCAGCGGCGCTATGAGCAGGCGGCCGAGCTCGCGACCGACCCCGCCGCCACCGCGTCGATGCTCCGGCAGGCCGCGGCCGTGGCCGGCTGCCGTACGACCGGCGATGACATGTACCGCCTGCGTCTCGCGGCCGCGGACGCCGCCCGCGGCGCCGGCGACACCGCCGGCGCCGCCGCCGACCTGGCGACCGCCGCCACCATCGCCTTCCGGTTCTCGACCACGTTCGTGCGGCTCCCGTCCCCGGAGGAGGCGCTCGCGCTGATCACCGAGGCGCGGGAGTCGGCCGGCGACGACCTGGCCGCGCAGGCCGCGGTGGCGCTGGCCGAGGCCGCGGTGCTCACCGACGCGTTCGGCGCCGCCCAGGGCCCGGCCGGCAATGCCGTACCGGAGACGATCGCGCGCGCCGAGCGCGCGGTCGAGCTCGCCCGCCGGACCGGCGACCCGCTCACCGAGTCGGCCGCACTCGACGCGCTCACCGGCGCTCAGAGCTGGGCCGGCGACACGTTCGCCACCGCGGCCACGGCCCGGCGCCGGATCACGCTCCTGGCGTCCCTGCCGATCTCTCCGGCCGGCACCCACGAGCTGATCGACGCGCTCGGTATAGTCACCGAGGCCGGCCTCGGCGCGGGAGATGTGCCGGGCGCCCGCCGATGGGCACGGCAACTGGCCGGCCATCCGTCGCTGGCGGAGATCGGTCACCGCGCTACCTGCCGGCTCCTGATGGTTGCTGCGCTGGCGGGCGACGTCGACGAGGTGCTCCCCGGCAGCGTCCGGTTCCTCGACGCGTGGCGGCGGGCAGGCAGCCCCGCCCGGTCCATCCTCGCCCCCGCGGTGGCCGGTGTGGCGATGGTCCACGGCCTGCGCGACGACCATGGCGCCAGGCGCGAATGGCTAGAGATCCTGGATCAGCTCGGCACCTCACCGGAGCATACCTACGGCTACGGGGCGGTTTTCGACGCCATGCTCCTGCTCCACCATGGGCGGGCGCCGGAGGCGCTGGAGCGGATGGCCCCCGAGCCCAGGCAGGTGTGGAAGTGGGTCACCTGGATCTGGCATCACTGGTATGTCGCGCTGCGCGCCGAGGCCGCCGTGCTCGCCGGGAGCCCGGGTGGTCGCGACTGCCTGGCGGAGGCCCGGGCCGTCGTGGCCGGCAACCCGGTCGCCGGTGCCATCGTGGAGCGAGCGGAAGCCCTGCTCGACGACGACCAGGAGGCGCTGCTCGCCGCGGCGGACGCGTTCGACGCCGCCGACTGCCGCTACCAGTACGCACGGACCCTGGTGCTCGCCGGGGGCGACCATGCCGAGCGCGGCGCGGCCGTGCTCGCCGGCCTCGGCCTCGCCCCGATGGCCCCTGCCCCGGCATCGATGATGGCCTCGGAGCGATAGCCGCCGAGCACGACCACCGGACGATCAGCCGAGGACGAACGGGAGTCTGGCGGCCAGCTCGCCCAGTTCGGCCTTCTCGGCATCGGTCGGGACACGGCGTCCCGTGCCGACCAGCAGGGCGTCGCTGTCGGAGAACGACGCGGGGAAGGCGGCCCCGGCGATCTTCTCCAGCATCGCGCGGGACCGGGCGACCCCCTCGGCGGGCGGTTCCGCCGCGTCCGGTAGATGCGCGACCAGGTCGAGGTGGTGCAGCGTCCACTCCAGGACGTACGCCGAAAGGTAGTCGCCCGCGGTGAGGACCTCGCCGCGGGTGCCGACCC
Organism: Microbispora catharanthi; assembly: GCF_006334915.2. Lineage (GTDB taxonomy): Bacteria > Actinomycetota > Actinomycetes > Streptosporangiales > Streptosporangiaceae > Microbispora > Microbispora catharanthi. Next base: position 241,784 of record NZ_VDMA02000016.1, on the reverse strand, counting down.
GGAGGTCCGGGTCGGCGAGCCCCGCGGCGCGGCCGGCGGCGGAGCCGGCGTCGTCGAGGTGGAACTTGAGCAGCCGCGGCTCCTCGTAGGCGGCGGCCAGCCGGACGATCAGCGCGTCGAGCGGGTCGTCGCCCGTCGGCGGCGTTCCCGAGACCTCCCAATAGGTCACCGCGTCACGCGTCGGTTCCGACTCCGCCGGGGTCACGAGGGTGATCAGGACGTCCTGAGCGTCGATCACCAGATGACACACCAGGTCCCGTACGAGCCAGCCGGCACAGCCGGACGGCTGCGCGAAGTCCTCGTCCGGGAGTTCGGCGACCACCCTGCGCAATGCCGCCCACGAGCGCACGAAGAGATCCACACGGGCACGGTAGTGCGGCGCCTCGACGGCCGACAACGGGATTTGGGCGGTCGGCGCGCGCCCGGACGGTCGGCCTTGGCCGGATCGGTTGCCACGCTGCCGGTCGGACATAATCGCGTTATGGATCATGTTGCGGTGCGGAAGTTCGTGGACAGCTGGGTGACGGCGTGGAACGCCCACGACGTGGACGCGGTGTTGGCTCACTTCGCGGAGGACGTGACGTTCCGTTCGCCGGTCGCGGCGCAGCTTGTCGGCGGCGATGGGACCATCCGGGGCAAGGCGGCGCTGCGCGCCTACTGGACGGAGGGACTGCGGCGCATCCCCGACCTGCGGTTCGAGGTCCTCGGCTCCTACGTCGGCGTCGACTGCCTGGTCATCAACTACCGCAATCAAAAGGGCGGCTTGGTCAACGAGGTGCTGATCTTCGACGGCCCGCTGGTGATCGACGGGTATGGGACGTACCTCGGTGACGACGCGAACCCGGCCGGTGCGACAGCGGGCTGACGCGCCCGCGGTCGCGTCTTCCCGCCCACGAGGAGCTCAGGCGGTCGATGACCGGGTCCACACGCGCGCCGCGGGATCTCGGCGTGGTCGCGGCGTTGCCCGCGGGCCGTCGCCGACGGCTCACCGGTCGCCGCCCTGCACGACCCACAGGCGGACCGCCAGGCCGAGGCCGATCAGGGCGACCAGCCAGCGCAGCAGCCCGGCCGGCAGGCGCCGGGTGACCCGGGGACCGAGCGTGGATCCGGCGAACAGGCCCGCGGCGAGAGGGGCGACGGCGGCCCAGTCGACGGGCCCGAAGACGGCGAATCCGGCGGCGGAGACCAGTGCGCCGGCGCCGAGGAGCATGTTCTTCAGGGCGTTGGCGGCGGGCAGTCGCGGCTCGGCGGTCACCAGGAGGAGGGCGAGGATCATCACCCCCGACCCGGCGCCGAAATATCCGTTGTAGACCGACAGGACCGTCAGCCCGAGCGGAAGAACGGCGTCAGGTGAACCGCGCCGCTCGTGGCGTACGGCGAGGCGGGGCTGCGCGAGCAGCGCCAGCGAACCCGCGGCCACGAGGAACGGCACGGCGCGGGCGAAGACACCGGGCGGGGTGGACAGCAGCAACGCCGCCCCCGCCGCCCCGCCGAGCGCCGACAGCGGCACCCACCGCCGCAGCCACGGCGCCTTCCCGCGCAGCTCGGGCTGCGAGGCCAGGGCCGAGCCGGGCCAGCAGGCGACGAGCGCGACGATGTTGGCCACGTTGGCCGCGAGGGCGGGCAGGCCCGCCGCGAGCAGCGCCGGATAGGAGATGAGGGACGTGATGCCGCCCGCGGTGCCGACCAGCCCGGCGAGCGTGCCGGCGGCGGCCAGCAGTGCGACGTCCCCGAGGCCGGTCACGCCCCGGTGTCCGGCGGGGGCGTCTCGACCGGGAACAGGATCGGGCTGAGCAGGTGCCGCCCGCGGTGCGGCGCGGGCTCGTTCCTCATCCGCGCGACGATCACCGCACGCAGCTCCTCGATCATCTCGGCGCGTTCCTCCCGGCTCAGCCACAGCACGTGCTGCCGGTAACCCACCTCGTCGGTCACCGGATCGGCGCCGTCCAGACCGAGGTAGGCGTCGAACTCGGAGATCAGCGCGGCCATCGCCGTGGCGAAGGTGCGCCGGTGGTCCTCCGCCGACATCGCCGCCACGGTGTCGGCGTCGATCACCACGCGTTCACGCAGCCGGTAGCGCCGTTCCACCGCGCCGCGCACACGATGCTCGCCGTCCACCTCCAGCACGCCGGCGTCGGCGAGCGCGCGGACATGGCGGTAGACGGTCGCCTTGTGCACGTCCGAGATGCGCTCGCACAGCTGCGATGTCGTGAGAATCCGCCCGCCGGCGAGAGCCTGCACGACGCGCAGCCGCACCGGGTGCGCGAGCACCTCCATCACGTCCATGGTCCGAATGATCGCACGTGTGCTACCTTTCGCAGAAATGCGAACGATCACTATGGGAGAGAACGGCATGGGACGACCCTCATCGGAGACAACGGCCCCGCCACTGGGACGCCTGTACGACGTCGGAGAACGGCGCCTGATGCTGCACCGCTCGGGCTCGGGCGGGCCGAGCGTGGTGTTCCTGCCCGGCGCGGGCCTGGTGGGCCTCGACTTCCTGAACGTGCAGGAGGGCTCCGCCGCGTTCACCACGAGCGTGCTGTACGACCGCGCCGGCACGGGCTGGAGCACGTCCGTGCCCCTCCCCCGCGGCGCGGCCGAGGTCGCCGTCGAACTGCGCGACCTCCTGCGGGCCGCGGCGGTTCCGGGCCCGTTCCTCCTGGTCGGCCACTCCCTCGGCGCCTTCTACGCGCGCCGGTATGTGCAGCTCTTCCCGGGCGAGGTCGCCGGTCTCCTCCTGCTCGACCCCGGCCACGAGGACATCCTCGACCACATGCCGGCGCAGGCCGCCGAGCTGGCTGAGCGGATGCGGCCCGACCCGGCGCGGCTGCCGGAGCTGACCGACGAGCAGCGCCGGGCCGCCCGCGAGGCGTACGCCCGCCTGTACGCCGAGTGGCCCGCGCCGGTGCGCGAGGCGCTGATCGGCCACCACCTGGCGTCGTGGCGGACGAGCCTGCGGGAGACGGAGAACTTCGAGACCGAGGTCTACGGCGAGCTGCGCGACGGCGGACCTCTGCCCGACGTCCCGCTGATCGTGCTGACCGCGGGCGGCGTGAACCCCTACTGGGCGAAGTTCATGCCGGAGGAGGTCATGCGTGAGGCGCACGACGGGGTACGCGCCCTGCACGCGGCGATCGCCCGCTCGGTGCCCAGAGGAGAGCAGCGCGTGATCGACGGCGCCTCCCATCAGCACCTGCACGTCGAGCGGGCAGAGGAGGTGCTGCGGGCGATCCGCGACCTGACGGCCGCCGCCTGATCCCCGGTGTCACACGGCGGCGCGGATCTCCTCCGGCAGAGCCGCGAGGTCGGCCTCGGTCGTGTCCGGGTGCAGCACGCAGCCGCCCGTGGCCGCCGAGGTGACGACCGTGGCGAGCAGGTCGAAGTCGGCGGAGTCCTCGATCGTCGCGGCCAGGACGGCTCTTACGCGGTCACCTGGGGGTGTCGGTCTTCTGGGGTCTTCTCCTCGTCCGCCGACGTGGAGAGCTTGTTTCGCGGACCGCGGACGGCGGTGTAGACGAACAAGACGCCCATGACGACGACACCTGCCCACATGGCCTGCTGCCAGCCGTCGACGAAGGACTGACGGGCGGCGTCGACCAGCGCCTGCGCGTGGGAGCCGGCAGTGCCCGCGGCCTCGATGGCGTTGGCGACGCCCTGGCGTGCGGCGTCCGCCGCGCCCTGAGGGAGGCCGCCGAGCCTGTCGTCGATGGCACTGCGGTAGCCACCCGTCAGGAGAGCGCCGAGCAGGGCGACGCCGAGTGCGGTGCCGAACTCGCGGGTGATGTCGTTGAGCGCGGAGGCGACACCCTGCTTCTCCCGCGACAGGGAACTGGTGATGGCCTCGGTGGAGGGGGTCATCGACAGGCCCATGCCGATGCCCATGGCGAGCATGCCGGGCAGGATGGACAGGTAGCCGCCGTCGACGGAAACGATGCCGGCTATGAGGGCCAGACCGGCACCGAACACCGCGATTCCCGCCGCCATAGTCGAGCGGGCGCCGATACGCGCGGCCGGCTTGTGCGCCATTCCGGAGGTCATCATCATCAGCACGGCCATGGGCATCATCGCCAGGGTGGACAGCAGTCCCGACCAGCCGAGGACGGCTTGCAGGAATGGGAAGAGGACCACGAAGACACCCGCCTGGACACCGAAGACCACCAGCAGTGTGATGGAGCCGCCCGCCAGGCCGCGCTCGCGGAAGAGGCGCACATCCAGCAGGGATGCGTCCCTGCGGCGCAGCTCCCAGGCCACGAAGAAGATCAGGGCCACCAGACCGACGACGAGACTGGTCAGAGTGACAGGGTCGCTCCAGCCGCGCTCCGGGCCTTCCTGCAGGACGAAGATGAGGCCTACCACGGCGACGACGGAGGCCAGTGCGCCCATGATGTCGAAGGAGTGCCCGGAGTCCTCGCGAGAGTCGGGTACGGACCGCATCATGCCGAGCGAGACGACGACCAGGACGACGGGCAGCACGAACAGCCACCGCCAGTCCGCCACGTCCACAAGCAAGGCGGAGAGGAACATGCCGATGATGCCGCCGCCTCCGGCGACGCCGGTCCACACGCCGATCGCCTTTCCACGCTGCTCGTCGGGGAAGGTCGAGGTGATCACAGCGAGGGTGATCGGCATGATCATCGCAGCGCCCACACCGCTGAGCACACGGGCGGCGATCATGACCTCGGATGACGGGGCCAGGCCCGCCGACGCGCTGGCGAATCCGAAGATGATGAGTCCGGTGATCAGCATGGGCTTGCGGCCCAGCCGGTCACCAAGCGCGCCGAGCGGAAGCAGCAGCGCGGCCAGAGTGAGGGTGTAGATGTTGATGATCCACAGGATTGCGGTCTGGGAGGCGCCGAATTCGACGGCTATGTCAGGCTGGGCGACGTTCAACCCGGTCACCGAGGCGATGACCGCCATCAACGCGACACAGACGGCGATCAGGATGGTGCGCAGTCGGCGCGCGTCCGGCGCGCCCCTGCCGCTCGCTTCGGCGGTCGCCCCCTGTGCGGGCTGGTTCGTGCTCATGAGTTCCTCTCGAAAAGGCAGGTCAAAAGGGCAGGTGGGGTCCGCGCCACGATGATGAGCCCGGGAAGACGCGGGCCGATCGAGGTGCGGGCGTCAGGCGGTGGCGGGGACGCCCCCGGCCGCGGCGAGGGCCGCGTCGGTGTCCGCGATGGCCCCTCTCCTCGGTGCAAGGCCCCAGCGGATCAGGGCCACCTACGTGCGACGCTATCCCCGTCTTGCAATAACGGCATAGGATGTTGCCTATGAAGCAAGAAGATGAAGGCCTGGACAGCCTCGTACGCAAACGCATCCGCGCCCTGCGGGTCGCACAGGGCTGGTCCCTCGAAGAGCTGGCCACCCGCGCCCGGCTCAGCCAGTCCTCACTGAGCCGCATCGAGAACGGCCAGCGCCGCCTCGCGCTGGATCAGCTCGTCACCCTCGCCCGCGCCCTGGACACCTCCCTCGACCAGCTGGTCGAGACCGCCACCGACGATGTCGTCACCAGCCCGATGATCTACGGCACCCACGGCGCGATGCGCTGGCCGATCAAGGCCGACCCCGGCATGACCGTGATGCGTCAGCGCATCACCGAGCCGCCGCCCGACAATCCCGCCCGCATGCGCGCCCATCCGGGCCGGGAATGGCTTGTCGTCCTGTCCGGCACGGCGATCCTCATGCTGGGCCACCGCCGCTTCCGCCTCGAGGCCAACCAGGCTGCCGAGTTCCCCACGATGATGCCGCACGCCATCGGCGCCGAAGCCGGACCGTGCGAGATCATGGGCATCTTCGACCGCGACGCGCGGCGCGGACACCAGCGCGAGGACGGCGGCCGCGATGACCAAGAAGGCTCTGACTGATGCGCGAAAGGTAGCCGTCTTGCGCGTCCGGCAGCACCGGCGGCCATCTTCTTGCGCAAAACGAAAGGAATTATGCCCAACACGCATGGCCTTCGTAATGTGACGTCATGACCCGAACCCACCCGCACACCGGCCACGACCACGAGCACGGCGCCGGCAGCCAAGAGGAGATCCTCGACCTGGACGCGGAAGTCCTCGCCGAGCACCTCACCGCCATCACCGAGTGGCTGCCCCTGGCCACCAGCCCGAGCCATATCGTGGATCTGGGCTGCGGCACCGGAGCGGGCACATTCGCCCTCCTCGACCGCTTTCCCGAGGCGCGCGTCACAGCCGTCGACACCTCACCCGGGCACCTGCAGCGCCTACAGGAGAGGGCGTGCGCCCGCGGCATGGATGACCGCGTGCACATCGTGCAGGCCGACCTCGACGACGCCGGCTGGCCCGACCTCGGCACACCCGACCTCGTCTGGGCCTCGGCCTCGATGCACCACATGGCCGACCCCGACCGCGTCATACGCAACATCCACGACCTGCTCGCGCCCGGCGGCCTGTTCGCCGTCGTCGAACTGGCCGACTTCCCCCGCTTCCTGCCCGCCGACGCACCCGAGGACCGGCCCGGCCTGGAAGAGCGCTGTCACGCCGCGACCGACCACTTCCACGCCGAACACCTGCCCCACCGCGGCGCCGACTGGGGACCGATGCTGACCGCCGGCGGATTCGCTATCGACGGCAAACGCACCATCACCGTGCACATCGAGGGCTCCCGCAGCGAGGCGATCGGCCGCTACGCCCTCAGTGCCCTGCAGCGCATCCGCGGCGCCGCCGCCCAGGGGCTCTCACCCGAAGACCTCGCCGCGCTCGACCGGCTACTCGACACCGGCAGCCCGCACAGCATCCTGCGCCGCGGCGACCTCGCAGTACGCACCGAACGCACCGTCTGGGCCGCCCGCCGCGCCTGAGCTCACCGAGTGCGCAGACGTGCTCGCCCGGCATTCTCAGCACCCAATGCCCTGCACGCAGGTCGTCCTTCACGGCGTCACGGCGCCGACCGCCGCCAGGCGTCGATCACGGCCCGCTCCTCGGCGGGGTCGAGCCCCGGCGGGAACGCGGGGATCTCGCCGGACCCGGTCAGCCACGCCCAGGTGTCGGCGACCGTCTCCACCACCGGACGGCACCGCAGCCCGGTCGCCAGGGCCCGGCCGACGTCGGTCCGGATGAGCCCGGCCAGCGCGGGACCTGGCGGGATCCATCCCGGCAGCGCCGCCCACCGGTCGATCCCGGCGGCCTCGATCGCCTCGGGCTCGACCCAGACCGGCTCGGCGAGCCCGCCGGTGACCGCGACCGCGGACTCCAGCAGGTCGCGGGTCGTGGCGTGCCCCTCCGGGTTGACCAGGTTGACCGGGCCGGGCACGCCGCCTTCGGCCGCGTCGAGGAGCCAGGCGGTGAGGTCCCGTACGTCCACATAGCGGAACGGCTGGTCGGCCGGGCCGGGGGCGAGCATCTCCCCGCCTCGCGCCGCCCGCAGCAGCCAGTGCGGCAGCTGCCCCGGAAGCTCGTACGGCCCGAGGATCAGCCCGGCCCTGGCCAGCACGGCCCGGTCGCCGAATGCCTCCTCCACGGCGAGCTCGCCACCCCGCTTGTTGGGGGCGTAGTCGGTGTCCTCGGCGTCCGCCGACGCATCGACCGTGGGCCACTCCTCGTTCAGGCCGGCCGGCGTCGGGGGCGCGTACACCGCCCTGCTGGAGACGTACACGTACCTGTCCGCGCACCCGGCCAGCGCGCGGGCGCTGTCGCGCACGACCCGGGGCGCGCCGGCCCAGGTGTCCACCACGGCGTCCCACCGGGCCTCGGCGAGCGGGGCCAGGTCGGCCGGGCGGAGCCGGTCGCCGGTCACCGCCTCGGCCCCGGGGTGGGCCCACCCGGCGAGCCCGCGAGTGAACGTGGTGACGTGCCAGCCGCGTTCCACGGCCGCCGTGACCACCCACCGGCCGACGAACGTCGTGCCGCCCAGCACCAGCAACCGCATGCCGCTCACCCCTGCCTCCGGATCCGATACAGGACGTGGCGGCGCAGCGGGTGACCCTCGGGGAGCACCGGGTGGTCGAAGTCCCCGGCGGGGTCGTGGGTCATCCCGAGCCGCCGCATGACCGCCTGCGAGCGGACGTTCGGCACCGCAGTGAACGAGACGACCTCGGTCAGGCCGACCCGGCCGAACCCGTCCTCCAGCGACGCCCGCGCCGCCTCCGTGGCGTACCCCCGCCCCCAGGCGGAGCGGGCGAGCCGCCAGCCGATCTCCACGCACGGCGTGAAGTGGGCGGTGAACCGGGGGACCTGCAGTCCGGTGAAGCCGATGAACTGCCCGTCCGCCTCGACCGCCCACCAGCCGAACCCGCGCTCGTCGAATCCGGCCTCGATGCGCTCGACCAGAGCGTCGCTCTCCTCCCTGGACAGCGTGGCCGGGAAGTGCTCCATCACGACCGGATCGGCGTTCAGGACGGCGAAGGGCTCCTTGTCCTCCTCGCGCCAGCGCCGCAGCACGAGCCGTTCTGTTTTGATCGAATTCGCCACCCGCCGACGATAGTGCACGCAGGCTTTGGCCGCTGATGACGGACACCGATGCGGGGGGCGGGAGAAAGCAGAGGCGAAAGTCGGCTAGAGTCGTTCGTGGCCGATGTGGTTTGTGTCCCCCGGGCCGCAATCACCGCCTTCACGGAATACCGTTCGGCTGGAGCCGTGTTGTGCATCTCGCCGAGGAGGCGACCGCCACATCGGCCCTCGACGTGGGCGCCCCGCGAGACTCGTTCTCGCGGGGCGTCGTGTCTTTTCACCAGTCTCGGCCCCGCGGCAGGCTCGCCAGGCCGGGGGCGGACAGGTGCAGCACCTCGTAGTGTTCGGCTCCGGCGCGGCGGGGCGCCTCCCGCTCCCACAACGCGAACGTCATCAACCGCCAGTGGTGCGGGTCCACGGCGAGGGCGGCGGTGTGCAGGCCCTGGGCGCCGCCCAGGTCACGCAGCTCGGCGAGGGCGCCGGCCACCTGCTCGGTCAGGTCGGCCGAGGCGGGCATCGGCGTCAGCCGCCGCGACGCCGCGAGAGGCGCCGTCCCCCGGGCCGGGCCCGCCTCGACGGCCAGGCCCGTCCAGTGCTGTACGACCGGCCGGCCGAAGTCGCCGACGATGCCCTGGAAGCCGCCCCCGCCGACCAGGAACTCGCCCATCCTCCCGGCCTCGTGCCAGAGGTAGAACGGCGCGTACTGGTTGACCGGCGATCCGGCCGCGCCCCGCTCGCGGATCAGGTAGGCCTTGAGGCCGAGCCCGGCCCGGTCGTCGAGGGCGTGGCCGCGGGTGGACACCCGCTCCCGGATGATCGTCATGTCGTAGTCGGCGGGCAGGGTGATCTCGTACTGCATCGCGTACACGGCGGCCTCTTCCGGTGGGTCAGGGGCGGGACAGCAGAGCGAGCACACCGTCGACGGCCTGATGGAACGGCTCGGGCGAGCCGGCCGCGCGGGCCAGGACGTATCCGCCCTGCAGCACCGCCACGACCGTCGCGGCGGTCGGCCCGGGATCGAGACCGGCGTCGAGTTCGCCCCGGTCGCGTCCCTCTGCCAGCACCGCCGCGAGCCGGTCGCGCAGCCACGCGAACGTCTCCTCCACCGGCCGCCGCAGCGCCGGATCGGCCATGACGTCGGGGTCCTGGGTGAGCCGGCCGATCGGGCAACCCCGCAGCACCTCCCGCTCGCGCCGCAGGTAGGCCGACAGCCGCTCGAGGGCCGTGCCCGGGCCGTCCAGAATCTCCTCCACCCCGGCGCGCATCTCCTCCGCCGTACGGCCGATCGCGGCCAGCGCGAGGTCGGGCTTGCCGGAGAAGTGGTGATACATGCTGCCCTGACCGGCTCCCGCCCGCCGCTGGATGGCCCGCGGACTGGTTCCGACGTAGCCGCGTTCCCACAGCAGTTCGCGGGTGCTCTCGATCAGGCGGTCCGGCGTGCTCATGCCGTACATACTAGTAGGTACAGAGAAGTGTTGGTGAAGCCGTACAAAACACGGGGCGGTGTGTTGCAGGGGTCATACACCTGAACAGGGGTCCGGGCGGCCTAGGGTATGTCCGTCGGACCGGAGAAGGAGAGGCCGTGCTCTACCCCGCCCTGAAGTTCGTCAGCGTTCCCGTCATGCACGCGCTGTGGCGGCCGCGGATGGAGGGACGCGAGCACGTCCCCGCGCACGGGCCCGCGATCATCGCCTCCAACCACCTGTCCGTGCTCGACTCGTTCTTCATGCCGGCCGTGGTGCCGCGCATGGTGCGGTTCGTGGCGAAGAAGGAGTACTTCACCGGCAACCCCCTCGTCGCGGCGTGGATGCGCGCGATGGGGGCGATGGAGATCGACCGGGAGAACGTCTCCGCCGCCCAGGACATGCTCGACGCCGCGGTGGACGTGCTGAAGGCGGGCGAGTTGTTCGGCATCTACCCCGAGGGCACCCGCTCCCCCGACGGCCGGCTGTACCGGGGCAAGGTCGGCGTGGCCTGGCTCACGCTCACCACCGGCGCCCCCGTCGTGCCCGTCGCCATGCTCGGCACCGAGAAGGTGCTGCCGCCCGGCACGTCGGTGCCGCGCCTGCACAAGATCGGCGTGCGGTTCGGCGAGCCGATGACCTTCACCGGCGACCCGGGCAGCGCCAGGGACCGGCGGCGGGTGACCGACGAGGTCATGACCGCGATCCAGCGCCTGTCCGGCCAGGAGTACGTCCCCCGGTACGGCGCCAGCGTCAAGGGCGCCGGCGAAGCCGGAGTGTAAATAACGATTTGGCCCCGCTAGGCTCTGAACCCGACCACAGGGCCGTCATGGGGGGTGTGCGTGCCGCGAGGACGTACCGTCGCGATCTCGGCCGCCGTGGCCGTCGTGCTGGCCGGGGCGGCCGCCGGCGGCGCCTACTACGTGCTGCACACGCGCGGCACGCCGCAGGAGACCGCGGCGCGGTTCACCGCGGCCTGGTCGAGGGGCGACCTCGCGGCGATGAAGGCCGAGCTCGCCTCACCCGCCGCCGGCTTCGACGCGGCGTACGCCGAGCTCACCAAGAACCTCGCAGTGGCGAAGGTCGCCGTCCGCGACGTACGGGCCGGCGCGGCGAAGGACAATCGGGCGACCGCCTCCTACACCGCCACCGCCACCGTGAAGAACGTCGGCGACTGGACCTACAAGGGCTCGCTCAAGCTTGTGGTCAAGGACCACTACTGGAAGGTCGACTGGTCGCCGTCCGCGGTCCACCCCGCGCTCGACGGGACCAACCACCTGGCGCTGAAGACGTCGTGGCCGCAGCGCGCGGCCGTCACCGACGCCAACGGCGACCGCATCGACGGCGGCGACGTGGGCGGCTCGGTGCAGCAGCTCGTCGGCTTCCTGGACAAGGCCGGGGACGAGGACGTCGAGAAGCTGGGCACCGCCTACAAGAAGGGCGACGCCGTGGGTCGCGGCGGCCTGCAGGAGACGTTCCAGAAGCAGCTCGCCGGCACCCCCACCACAGAGATCCAGGTGGTGGGCGAGAGCCGGACGACCCTGCACACCGTCAAGGGCTCCCCCGGCAAGGACCTGCGGACCAGCCTCGACCTGAAGGTGCAGAAGGCCGCCGCCGACGCGGTGCGCGACCTGGACAAACCCACCTCGCTCGTCGCCGTCAAACCCTCGACGGGCGAGATCCTCGCCGTCGTGAACAACAGGGGCGGCTTCAACCGCGCGCTGGACGGCAAGTACGCCCCCGGATCCACGTTCAAGACGGTCACGGCGGCCGGGCTGCTGGCCGAGGGACTGACCCCGTCGAGCCGGGTGACCTGCCCCAAGGAGGCGGTCGTCGGAGGGCTGAAGATCCGCAACTCCGACCACGAGGCGTTCGGGTCGCTGTCGTTCCTCGACTCCTACGCCCACTCGTGCAACACGACGTTCGCCCCGCTCGCCGCCCAGAAGCTGGGCGCGCGCAAGCTGTACGACCTGGCGACGGACCTGGGCTTCAACCAGCCCCTGCGCATCGGCGTCCCGGCGACCCCCGGCAGCATGCCGAAGGCCACCAGCGACGCCGAACTCGCCGCGGAGTCGTTCGGGCAGGCCAGGATCACCGCGAGCCCCCTGGTGATCGCGAGCGTGGCCGCGGCGGTGGCCGACGGCTCCTGGCGGCCGCCCACGCTGGTGCCCTCGCTGGAGCAGAAGACCGGCCCCAAGAAGCTGCCGGAGGAGGTCGTCAAGAGCCTGCGGTCGATGATGCGGGCGGTCGTCACCAAGGGCACCGCCCACGCCGCCGGGCTGCCCGCGGGGACGGCGGGCAAGACCGGGACCGCCGAGTTCGGCACCGGGCCCGAACTCGACTCGCACGCCTGGTTCATGGGCTTCCGCGGCGATCTGGCCTTCGCCGTCGTCGTGGAGGCCGGGGGCATGGGCGGCGAGGTGGCCGCCCCGGTCGCCGCGCACTTCCTCAAGTCCCTGTCCTGACGTCAGGGTCGGCTCAGGTCAGGGCGAGCGCCCGCACCCGGGGCATCCGGGCCGACCCCGCGGACGTGGTCGTCGTCGCGGGGACCGCGCCGCCGAACCGGGACAGCGGCGGCGTCGTGCCGCGGAGCCGTGACCGCGAGGCGGCGGCCGCGTCTCGTACGCCGGCTCTGTATGGGCGATCAGAGTGCGCGTCGCCTGACTGCCGCCTCGAGGTTGTCGAGCTCGTTGCCGCGATGGGCGCGGTGCTGCTGCGTCCAGGTCTCGTCATGGAGGGGAGCGAGCGTCATGACCAGCTTCGTGCGGTCACCGGCGGGCTCGATGTCGATGGTTGTCAGGTGCTCGTACGGCTCGTGGCCGGGCACGAAGTCGATCAGCGACAGGTAGGAGAGGCGGGTCCGCGACGCGACCTCGGTGAACGTCTTGCGGAACTCGGCCGAGAGCGGATTGCCGGTGTTCCGCATGAACGCGACCTGTTCCGGCGCGGTCGCGGTCATGGTGTACCGCAGCTGACCGCCGGGCCTGAGCTCCAGCTCGCTCACCCGGATCTCGAAACCGTCGGGGACCCACCACTCCTCGAGGCCGGCGGCGGTGGTCAACAGCTCCCAGACGAGCTCCGCCGGAGCGTCGTAGGTGCGCTCGAGCCGTGCGGTGTCCGAGCTGGGCGTGAATTCGGTGCTCATCGATTCTCCTCGTTCCGTGGGTTCTGCGGTTCTGCGGTTCTGGGGTTCTGCGGGCCGGGCTTGCGTGGGCCGCGTTCAGTCCCAGCGGCTGATTTCGCCGACGGGGTAGGCCGCGAACGCGCCGCTTTCGGCGCCGGCCTTGAGGCTGGTGAGGTAGGAGCCCCAGTTGGTGCTGCATCCGCTCATGAATTCGCCGGCCTGTTGCCAGCCGGCGTGGGCGAACAGCAGCGTGGTGCCGCCATGGCCGCTGGGCCGGAGCGTGAAGGTGATCCGGGTGTCGATCCAGGTGTCGGGCCCGTCGGTGACCCGCCACACCACCTGGTCCGGGGTGTCGGTCAGGACCCGCATGACGGCGGCGGGCCGCTCGGCGTCGCCGAAGTAGACACCGAAGCTGGAGCCGACGGCGTGTTCGCCGGTGAGCGGCCGCCCCGTCCACCAGCGGGCGATGCCGTCGACGCCGGCGATGAGGTCGTGCACCCGCTGCGGCGGGGCGTCGATGCTGATGCGGTGCAGGATGTCAGGCATTGCGGGTCCTTTGGGTCGGGCCGCGGCGAGCACGCCGGGCGGATCTGTCGGGCGGATCTGCAGCAGTGACGAACGGCCGGGCGCCGGACGGACACCACCGCTGGAAAAAATCCGTCGACGGCCGCTGTCCGTCCACGGCGACGCCGTTCGTCTGATACTTGACGCGATGTCGACCCCTGACCGGAGGACCCATGCAGTACGCGTTGCTGGCCTACAGCCCGGCGGAGACCACGGACCGGGCAACGCGCCCGATTCCAGATGCTCTCGCCCCCCTGCTCGACCGACCGGACGTCACCGGCTGGACGCGGCTCCACGCTGACGAGTCGGCGACGACGCTGCGCAACGACGAAGGACGGATGCTGCTGACCGACGGACCATTCATCGACAGCAAGGAGTACCTCGCCGGCCTGATCCTGATCGAGGCCGACGACCTCGACGGGGCACTCGCCACCGCCGCGGAACTGCTCCGGACGACCAGACCCGGCACCGCGATCGAGGTGCGGCCCATCCTCGACGGACGCTTCCGTGGCGCTTGACGCCGTCTTCCGCGACCAGTGGGGTCGCGTGCTGGCCACATTGGTCGGGATCCTCGGCGACATAGAACTGGCCGAGGACGCGGCCGCCGAAGCGTTCGCCATCGCCGCAGAACGCTGGCCACGCGACGGGGAACCGGCCAACCCCACCGGCTGGCTCATCACGACCGCACGCAACCGCGCCATCGACCACCTGCGCCGCCGGCAGGTCCTGGCCGACAAGACGAATCTGCTCACCCGCGACCTTGAGACCGGGCCACAGCCACGGGAGGTACTCATGGACGACGCCGCCACCATTCCGGACGAGCGGCTGGAGCTGATCTTCACCTGCTGTCACCCGGCGCTCGCCCTCGAGGCGCAGGTGGCGCTCACCCTGCGCACCCTCGGCGGCCTGTCCACCGACGAGATCGCGCTGGCGTTCCTCGTCCCGTTCGAGACCATGAGCAAACGACTGACCAGGACCAAACGCAAGATCCGTAACGCGGGCATCCCGTTCGCCGTGCCGCCCGATCACCGGCTGCCCGACCGGCTGGCGGCCGTCCTCGCCGTGGTCTATCTGATCTTCAATCAGGGCTGGGGCGGTGGCCGCGTCGACCTCACCGCGGAAGCGATCCACCTCGGCCGGGCGCTCGCCGGCCTGATGCCGGACGAACCTGAAGTGCTCGCGCTGCTGGCGCTGATGCTGCTGCACGACGCGCGCAAGGCGGCCCGCCTGCGCGACGGGCAGATCGTCCCCCTCGACGAGCAGGACCGCACTCTGTGGGACACGCGGCAGATCGACGAGGGCCGAGCACTGCTGCAGCGGGCCATGGCACGCGGGCGCACCGGGCCCTACCTGGTCCAAGGGGCCATCGCCGACCTCCACCTGCATGAGCCCCGCGACTGGCGGCAGATCGCCGCGCTGTACCAGACACTCGCCCGGCAGACCCGCTCGTCGATCGTCGAGATGAACCGGGCCATCGCCGTGGCCGAGATCGACGGGCCCGAGGCCGGCCTGGCCATCCTCGACCGCCTCGACCTTGGCCACTACCGATACTTCCACTCCACCCGGGCCGAGTTCCTACGTCGCGCCGGCCGCGACGCCGAGGCTCACCACGCCTATCGCCGGGCGCTCGATCTCGCGCAGACCGAGCCCGAACAGCGTTTCCTCGCCGACCGCCTGGCCGAGACCGCGCCCCCGTCCTGAGGGAGCCCGGCCGCCCCGGCAGATGACGGGCACCATCAACCGTTCACCCCCGGCGCGACCGGCAAGGAGGTGGGCGTGCTCGGCGAGGTTCGGAGGGCCGCTAAACCGGGAGAGCGGCGGCGTCGTGCCGCAGGGCCATGACCAGCAGGGTCGCGATCAACGTGGCGATGAGCAGCCAGCTCACCGCGATGATCACAGTGGAGCGGCCCGGCCGGCGGCGGCCCGCTCCTCGCCCCTGCCGCCCGCGCCCCGCACGGTGGTTGAACGACTCGAGCCTGGCCGCAAGCTTCGGGTCCTCGTCGGTGAGGTGCCGCTCGATCATCGCCAGCATCCGCTCTTCGTCCTGCGACCAGGCCATCGCGCAACTCTCCCAGAACGCAAGGTATGTGCCGACGTTCTGCCCAACGATGAAGATCGTTAGCCGTTTCGAGGGCCGCGATTTACGACGCGTTGCACGTTGCGATCTCCATCGAACCTCTGTTCTAATCGAAGGGTGTGATGGGACGGGCTGCGCCTCGACGTGGGCATGGACACGGGGGACAGCGGGCGTGATGGCGAGCAGGGCGACACGACACCCCTGTTCGCCCGGTCGGCCGTGACGCGGACCTTCGACACCCCGGAGTTCCGGGGCGTCACCTTCTACGAGATCCACGCGCGGTCGATCATCAACCGGGTCCCCTCGGCCAGCCGGGTTCCGTTCGAGTGGACGATCAACCCCTACCGCGGCTGCACCCACGCGTGCACGTACTGCTTCGCCCGCAGGACGCACGAATACCTCGACCTGGACTCCGGGCGGGACTTCGACTCGAAGATCGTCGTGAAGGTCAACGCCCCCGACCTCGTACGCAGAGAGCTCGCGGCCCCCCGGTGGGGCGGGCACCCCATCGCGATGGGGACCAACGTCGACTGCTACCAGCGGGCCGAGGGCCGCTATCGGCTGATGCCGGGCATCCTCACGGCCCTGCGGGACGCCCGCAACCCGTTCTCGATCCTCACCAAGGGCTCACTGATCCTGCGCGACCTCGGGCTGCTCACCGAGGCGGCCGAGGTGACCGACGTCAGCACGGCCGTCTCGATCGGGTTCACCGACGAGTCACTGTGGCGGGCCGTCGAGCCGGGCACCCCCTCGCCACGCAAACGACTGGAGGTGTGCGCCACCCTGAACGAGCACGGCATCCCGTGCGGCGTGCTCATGGCGCCGATCCTCCCCTATCTCTGCGACTCCCCGCGAGCGCTGGAGACAACCGTGCGCCGCATCGCCGAGACCGGCGCGACGCACATCACACCGATCGTGCTCCACCTGCGGCCGGGCGCGCGCGAGTGGTTCATGGCCTGGTTGTCGCGCGAGCACCCCCGGCTCGTCCCCCGTTATCTGGAGCTGTACGGCCGGGGCGCCTACGCCCCCAAGGCGTACCAGGAACGGATCGGCCAGGCCGTGCGCGCGCTCGCCCGCGAGCACGGCATCGGCCGGTCGGCCCCGCGCGGCGATCGAGCGGCGGGGGCGCGCGGCGCCCGTGTCGGGCAACGGCCCGGCGAGCCACCGGTCCCCCGGCCCGCACCGGCCGCGACGCCCGAACAGCTCACGCTCCTTTAGGCGGCCGCCTGCAGGGGCGGCTGCTCCTGCCCGGCCGCGGGGACCGACCGGGCCGTCAGGTGTCGCCGGAGGGCGGGGGCTCGGCGAAGGCGCCGGCGGATGCGGCGAGGGTGGCGGTTCTGGCCGCCTGACCGGGCAGGTCCGGGTCGGGGGGCGTGCGGAGAAGCACCAGCTGGTGATACAGGGGCGCGGTGGCGGCGATGAGCAGTCGCCGAGCGTCGGTGCGCGGTGGGAGTTCGGCGCGCTCGACGGCACGGCGGACGATGACCTCGCAGCGGGCGTACCGGTCCTCCCAGAGCCGTCGTTGGGCGTGGTCGGCCTGCTCGGAGCGGAACGAGGCGGCGATCAGGGCCGCCACGATCGGCGGCTCCGCGGTGAGCGCGTCCTGGATCTCGCGGTTCAGCGCCGCCAGGTCGCTCTCCAGGGAGCCGGTGTCGGGGGGCTGCCAGGCGTCGTCGCCCGCCGCGTCCAGGACGTCGGCGAGCAGCCCGCCGACGTCTCCCCAGCGCCGGTACACCGTCGCGCGGTGCACACCCGCGCGGGCGGCGACGGCGTCCACGGTGAGCCCGTCATAACCGCGCTCTCCGAGCTCGGCGAGCACCGCGTCGAGCACCTGCCTGCGGATACGGGCGGTGCGGCCGCCGGGGCGGCGCCGGGGCGACGGCACGGGCCGGGCGCCCTCCGGTTGTGGTGCTGAAGAAGTCATCGCTGGTGGTCCGGTTGCTCGATGAGACGACGTCGTGGCAGGATCTTAACGCACCAACTGTCGCACTAATGGCGTCATCAGTGCTCTTGCGGAGCGTTCGCCAGGAAGGAACCAACGCGTGATGCCGGCTGTGCCCGCCGACCCGACCGTGCTGCATCCGATGCCCGGGCAACCGCGGGTGGTGCTGCTGAAACCACTGATCACCTCACCGCTGATCGAGGTCGGAGAGTTCTCCTACTACGACGATCCAGACGATCCGACCGCGTTCGAGACGCGCAACGTGCTGTACCACTACGGGCCGGAGAAACTCGTCATCGGGAAGTTCTGCGCGCTGGGCGAGGGCGTGCGGTTCATCATGAACGGCGCCAACCATCGCATGGACGGCCCCTCGACGTTCCCCTTCCCGATCATGGGCGGTTCCTGGGCCGAGCACTTCGACCTCATCACCGGCCTGCCCGGGCGGGGCGACACCGTGGTGGGCAACGACGTGTGGCTCGGATACCGGTCCATGGTGATGCCCGGCGTACGCATCGGCCACGGAGCGATCATCGCCTCCGGGTCCGTCGTCGTCGACGACGTCCCCGACTACGGCATCGCCGGCGGCAACCCCGCCAGGCTCATCCGCCGCCGCTACGACGACGCGGACATCGAGCGCCTCCTCGCACTGGCCTGGTGGGACTGGCCGCTCCAGCACATCACCGAGCACCTCCGCACGATCATGTCCGGAAGCATCGACGACCTGGAGAACGCGGCGCCGGCGCCTTCGCACCCGTAATCCCACTCTTCACGCTTCCAGCACCTCGGAATCGAGCGGCCGGCATGCCTTCCTCGTCCCCCCCACAATCCGTTCGCCGGCTGGCTTCGCGCCCATGCCGTTCCGCTCGCCCACCTCGACCCGGAGGCGCCGCTCGACGACCTGGAGCCGCTGCGCGACATCATCGGCGACGCGCGCGTCGTCGCGGTCGGCGAGAACTCCCACTTCATCGACGAGTTCGCACGCGTGCGCCGGCGCATCCTGCGGTTCCTGGTCGAACGCTGCGGATTCACCGTCCTGGCCTTCAAACACGGCTTCAGCGAAGGCTTCCCCCTCGACGCCTGGGCTCAGGGGAAGGGTGCGGACGACGACCTGGCGGCCCACCTCGCCGCGGCGATCCCCGTGGGAGTCGACGAGCCGTTGCGCTGGATCCGCCGGCACAACCGCACAGCCGCACAACCGGTGCGCTTCGCCGGCATCGACATCCCCGCGGCCGGCGGGTCCCTGCTCCCCGCACTCGTCCCGATCGCCGACTACCTGCGCCGGATCGATCCCGAAACTCTGCCGATGATCCAGGCGGCGATCCGGATCGCCGAATCGTTCGCCGGCGGCTCCGGGGCGGTGGCCGCGCCCGCGTGGGCGCGACTGGACACCGCCGAACAGGACGCCCTCAGCGCGATCCTGATGCGCCTGCTCATCCGGTTCCGCGCCGTCGAACCGCTGTACGTCTCCCGCGGCGACCAGGACAGCTATGACATCGCCCTGCGTCGCCTCGAAGGGGCCTGCCACGGCGACTACACCTTCCGCGCCATGGCCGGCCTTTTCGCCGGAAGCGGCCTGACCGCCGACACCTCGGCCCGCGACGTCTACATGGCCGGGTCGGTCCTGTGGCATCTGGAGCGCTTCGAACCTGGGACCCCGGGTCGTGCTGGCGGCCCACAACGCCCACATCCAGAAGGTGCCGATCTTCTTCGACGGCCACCTCACGGGGCTCCCCATGGGACAGCACCTGCACGGCGCCCTCGGCGACGAGTACTTCGCCCTCGGCCTGACGAGCACCACCGGACACACACCCGAGATGCGCCGCGATGAGAAGACACCCTTCGGTTTCACCCTCGACGACATCACGCTGGAGCCTCCAGAACCCGGAAGCGTCGAAGCCGCCTTCGCCGACGCCGGCCTCGGGCTCGGCATCGCCGATCTCCGCCGGGCACGCCGCGAGACGGCCGACGGCGCCGGCCCCGACCGGATCCGGATGCAGAGCGTCTACCTGCATACCCCCGTGCTCGACGCGTTCGACGGCGTCCTCAACACGCCGGTCTCCACCGTCGCCGGCGACGTCCAGATCTGAGGACCCCGGCCTCCGCTGATCAACCTTGGCGGGGCCAAGGGCTCGCGGCTCCTACGACACAAGCAACGGAAGGACTCACCTATGGTCTTCACCCAGGCCGAACTCGACTACCTGGCCACGCAGCGCATCGGGCGGCTGGCCACCGTCTCACCGGACAGGCAGGTGCTGCCACCGGCCGTTGCGATCCTCCTCACGAGTGTGTAGCCCCGGACGCGTGTCCGTGCGGATACGATCGGCGGCCGTGGAGGACGACGCCGAGGACTTCGTCCGCGCGCATACCGGGCTCGCGGCCGTGCCGTACGTGCCGGAGATACGGCTGCGCCTGATCACGCCCGGCGCCGGGCCGTATGCCGTGCCGGACGCGGGCGGGGACGACCTCGTGTACGAGCTGTGGGAGCGCGCCGGGCGGCTGCCCTTCTGGGCCTGCCCCTGGGCCGGCGGGCAGGCGCTGGCCCGCCACGTGCTCGACCACCCCGAGATCGTGCGGGGCCGCACCGTCCTCGACCTCGCCAGCGGCTCGGGCCTGGTCGCGGTCGCCGCGGCGCTGGCCGGAGCCGCCCTGGTCGTCGCCAACGACGTCGACCCGTACGCGCTGGCGGCCGTCAGCGTGAACGCCCGCGCGAACGGCGTCGCGGTGCGGATCGCCGGTGGCGACCTGCTCGACGGGACGCCGTCCCAGCAGGTCGTGCTGGCCGGGGACGTCTACTACGAGGAGCCGCTGGCCCGGCGGGTCACCCCGTTCCTGTCCCGGGCCGGCGGCGAGGTCCTTATCGGGGTGCCCGACCGCGCCTGCTCCTATCTCCCTCAGGGTGTGTTCGAGCAGGTCGGGGTGCATCAGGTGCCCGCCTTCCTGGAGGACGCCCCCAGCAAACGGACGACCATATATCGGCTTTCCGAGCACGGTGTGACCTAGTTCACAACAACGGAACAACTGCCGGTTACGTCATAGGGAAAGGGGATCTTCGTCTGACACGAAACGGGGCGTGACTGTGTCTTCTCTTCACCGCAGGGTGGCAAGGAAAGCGGCCAGGGCGGTCGTACGGGCGCTGGAGGCCCGTGACCGGCAGCGTGCTCGCTCGGCACCGCCGCCCGACGGTCACGAGATCCGGATCCTGCTGCTGCACGCCAACGGCATGGGCGGCACGATCCGCACGGTCTTCAACCTCGCCGGATATCTGGCGCGCACCCACGATGTCGAGATCGTGAGCGTCGTACGGGAACGCGAGGAGCCCTTCCTCCCCGTTCCTCCCGGAGTGCGCGTCCGCTACCTCGACAACCGGCTGCCCCGCCGCAAGGGCCTGCTGTCACGGTTCCCGAGCAGGCTGGTGCCGAAGGACGAGGCGGCCTACCACTGGTTCACCCTGCGCACCGACCTCAAGCTGGTCCGCTACATTCGCTCCCGCCGCAGGGGCGTCCTCATCGGGACCCGGCCCGGTCTGAACCTGATCGCCGCCCGCTTCGCACCCCCGGAGATCATCACGGTCGCCCAGGAGCACGGGAACCTGTCCTCGCACCAGCCACTGGTGCGCAAGCAGATCATCCGCAGGTATGCCAGGCACGACGCGGTCGTCACCCTCACGCAGGCCGACCTGCGCGCCTACGAGCGGTCCTTCGAGAAGGCGCGCAAGGACCTGCCGGCCGTGCTGGCGCAGGTGCCCAACGCGACGCCCCGCCTGAACGGCGGCGTCTCACCGGTCACCGCGAAGACCGTCGTCACCGTGGGCCGCCTGACCTGGGGCAAGGGCTACGACCTGCTCATCCGCGCGTGGGCGCACGTCGCGGCGCGGCACCCGGACTGGACGCTGCGGATCTACGGCGGCGGCCCCCGGCAGGAGAAGCTCCAGGCGTCGATCGATAAGCGCGGGCTCTCCGAACGGGTGTTCCTCGAAGGCCCGGTCGAGGACGTCGGCGCCGTCCTCGCGGACGCCTCGATGTTCGTGCTGAGCTCCCGCCACGAGGGCATGCCGATGGTCATCCTCGAGGCGATGAGCAAGGGCGTCCCCGTCGTCAGCTACGACTGCCCGACCGGCCCCAAGGAGATGATCACCCACGGCCACGACGGCCTGCTGGTGAAGCCGGAGAAGATCCATGCGATGGCCGACGCCATCTGCACGCTCATCGAGGACGAGGACCTGCGCCGCCAGATGGGCGCCAACGCGCTGAAGACGGCCGCGCGCCACGACCTCGACGTCATCGG
The DNA here is from genome assembly GCF_006334915.2 of Microbispora catharanthi. Taxonomy (GTDB): domain Bacteria; phylum Actinomycetota; class Actinomycetes; order Streptosporangiales; family Streptosporangiaceae; genus Microbispora; species Microbispora catharanthi. The sequence goes on along the minus strand of NZ_VDMA02000016.1, from coordinate 219,919 downwards.
CGCCCGGTGGGAGGACCTGCTGTCCGGCCTGGTGGACCGGCGGCGCGGCCACGCGCCCGGCGACCCGCTCGCGTACGGGTCGGCCGAGGCGGGCGAACAGGACGCCGGGGAACGGCCTGGCCCTCTCGGCGCCGCCGCGCTCGACGTCGGCCGTACGCCGGACGGGCGGACGGCACGGCTCAGCCAGAACGCGTGAACCACCGGCGGGGGGCCGCCTCACGGGCGATCCGGAGGACCGTGCGGAGCACCGCCGGCGGCTCCACCCACCGCACCACCCACCGCACCGCACCGCACCGCACCGGGGCCACGGTCACAGGAAGATGCCGCCGGAGACCTCGACGCGCTGTCCGGTGATCCAGCGGCTCTCGTCGGCGAGCAGGGCGCCGATCGCGCCCCCGACGTCGGCGGGCTCCCCCACCCGTCCCAGCGCGGTCTGCGACGCGAGCACGGCGCGGAACCCCTCGTCGTCCCGCATGATGCCGCCCGCGAAGTCGGTGCCGACCGGGCCGGGGGCGACGGTGTTGACCGTGATGCCGCGCGGCCCGAGTTCCTTGGCGAGGTATCGCGTCAGCACCTCCACCGCGCCCTTCACCGACGCGTACGCCGCCTGCCCCACGCTCGCGAACCTGGTCAGCCCGGTCGACAGGTTGACGATCCGGCCGCCGTCCGCGATGAGGGGCAGCAACTTCTGCGTGAGGAAGAAGACGCCCTTGAAGTGCACGTCGGTCAGGGCGTCGAACTCGCTCTCGGTCGTGTCGGTGAACGCCGCGCTGACCGCGATGCCGGCGTTGTTGACGAGGTAGTCGAACTCGTCCCGGTCCCACCGCTCGCGCAGGGTGCGGCGCAACTCGTCCGCGAAGCCGTCGAACCCGGCCACCGCCGCGGTGTCCAGCGACAGCGCCGCCGCGGTGCGGCCGAGCCGGGTCACGGACTCGACGACCTCCTCGGCCTGGTCCTTGCCGGCCCTATAGGTGACGACGACGTCGACGCCGCGCTCGGCGAGGGCGAGGGCCGTGGCACGCCCGAGGCCCCGGTTGCCGCCGGTGATGAGGGCGATTCGCTGAGAGGTCATGATCGAAGCTCCTGGTCATCGGGAACACGGCCCCCGGCGGGGCCGTCACGCCCAGTTCACCCGGCCGCGCGCCGGGCTGCCACGGCCCACCTATCCACGGCCAACGCAGCCACGGCCCACGCAGCCGGGGCCCGCGTATCCGGGGATCGGCAGGCCGTGGATACAGGGCGCCCGGCGCGGAAGGATGAGCGGAGACGGGAGAAGGCAAGGAGGCGCGAGCGTGGACCGCGAGGGACTGGCCGACTTCCTGCGCAAGCGCAGGGAGGCCCTGCAGCCCGAGGACGTCGGGATGGTCCGCGGGCCGCGCCGGCGCACCAGCGGGCTCCGCCGCGAGGAGGTGGCCGCCCTCTGCGGCATGTCCAGCGACTACTACAGCCGGATGGAACGCCGGAGAGGGCCTCAGCCGTCGGAGCAGATGCTCGCCGCGATCGCCCGCGGGCTGCGCCTGACCCTCGCCGAGCGTGACCACCTCTTCCGGCTCGCCGGGCACAGCGCACCCCAGCGGGCGCTGCGGGGCGACCACGTGAACCCGGGGATCATGCGCGTGCTCGACCGGCTCTGCGACACACCCGCCCTGGTCACCACCGGACTCGGCGAGACGCTCCGGCAGACCCCGGCCGCCGTCGCCCTGTTCGGCGACCAGACCGTCTTCAGCGGCATGGCGCGCAGCGTCTTCTACCGGTGGTTCACCGACCCGGCCGAACGGCGCCTCTACCCGGAGGACGACCATCCCCTGTATGGACGCGTGTTCACCGCCCTGCTGCGGGAGGCCGCCACGCGCGAAGGGCCCCGCTCCCGCGCCGCCGCTGTCACCCACGACCTCCTCGGCCGCAGCGCCGAGTTCGCCGCGCTCTGGGACAGGCACGAGGTGGGTCTCGGGTACCCGGACACCAAACGGCTGCTGCACCCGGAGCTCGGCATGCTGGAACTGCAGTGTCAGACGTTGCTCGATCCCGACCAGTCGCAGGCGCTGCTCGTCTACACGGCCACGCCGGGCACCGAGAGCCACGACAAGCTGCGCCTGCTCGCCGTCATCGGCAGTCAGCGCCTCGGGGCCTGACCGGCCCACTCCTCCAGGCGACGGGCGAGCGCCCGGACCTCCTCGCGCAGCTCCGGCGGGCCGACCACGGTGAACGGCACGCCGAGGCCGGCCAGCACCTGCGCCATGCCGTCCAGCCGCTCCGCGCGGCCGGTCATCCGGACGCCGCCGTCCACCGGGGCGAGCGCGGCCACCGTCGGCGGGATCCGCCGCCGGGCCTCCTCCATCGTCGTGGCCAGCACCACCTCGACCTCGTACCGGTACGGCACGCCGGCCAGCGACGCCATGACGTGGGCGACCGCGTCGAACTCCCCGGGGGCGGGAAACTCCTCCTCCGTCATCTCCGCCCGGCCGATCCGGTCGAGCCGGAACGTCCGCACCTCCCCCCTGTGGTGGTCGTGGCCGGTCAGATACCAGCGGCCCGAGTGGAACACCAGTCCGTAGGGATCGACCGTCCGCTCGCTGTCCTGCCCCCGGTAGGACCGGTAGGCCAGCCGTACGCGGAGACGACGGCGGGCCGCGTCGGCCAGCGTCAGCAACGTGGCCCCGCTCGGCCGGGAGGTCGTGGCGGAGCGGGTGGTCAGGCCGACCATGTCCTCGACGGCGCCGACCCGGTCGCGCAGGGCGTCGGGCAGCACCCGCTGGATCTTCGCGAGCGCGCTCTCGGCCGCCCCCTCTCCCACCGTCAGGCCCGCGCGGCGGCCCGCGAGCAGCCCGAGCACCACGGCGGTGGCCTCGTCGCCGGTCAGCATGAGCGGCGGCAGCCGGTATCCCGGCATCAGCCGGTAGCCGCCGTAGCGTCCCCGCTCGGCCTCCACCGGAATACCGAGGTCCTCCAGCCTGCGCACGTAGCGGCGCACGCTCCGCACGTCCACCTCCAGGCGCTCGGCCAGCTCGGGACCGGTGAGCCCGGGCCTGGCCTGCAGCAGTTCCAGGAAGGCGAGAACGCGATTGGTCGACATATCAGGACCGATTCTGCCCTGATTCGGCTCTAGCGTCGACGCATGACGACATACGTACTTGTCCCTGGTTTCTGGCTCGGCGCGTGGGCATGGCGGGACGTGACCGCCGCCCTTCGCGGGATGGGGCACGAGGTTTACCCCCTGACCCTCACCGGCCTCGCCGACCGCGCCCACCTCGCCTCCCCCGATCTCGACCTGGACACCCACATCCGCGACATCACCGGCCTCGTCGAGGCCGAGGACCTGCACGACGTCGTGCTCGTCGGCCACAGCGGGAGCGCCGCCGCCATCACCGGAGCCGCCGCCCGCGCGGCCGGCCGTGTGAGCCGCGTCGTGTACGTCGAGAGCGGCCCGGTGCCGGACGGCATGGCCCAGATCGACCTCACCGGGCGGGAGTTCGTCGAGAAGCGCGTCGTGGACGGCCGGCGCTACCCCATGCCCTCCTGGGACGAACTGCAGGAGTCGGGCGCGAGTTTGGAGGGGCTGGGCGAGCGCGAGCGCGCGCTGATGGCCGCCCGGGCCACCGACCAGCCGCTCGGCGCGATCACGCAGCCCCTCGCGCTGGGAGACGACGCCGCCGCGTTCGCCGCGCTGCCGAAGACGCTGGTGAGCTCCTCGTTCCCGCTCGCGCAGGTCAAGGAGCTGATCGCGACCGGACATCCGGCGTTCGCGCCGCTGGCCGGACCGGAGTGGGAGCTGCGTGAGCTGCCCACCGGTCACTGGCCGATGCTCTCCCGCTCAGGTGATCTGGCCGTGCTTCTCGCCGAGATGGCGTAACAAGCCGACGCCTTTACAATGTAGATTCCCTGGGTGGGACATTTGTCCTGCCCAGGGCCGTATCGATCTCTCTACCTGGGCCGACGGCGCCCGCCTACCGTCGTCCCCATGACCACGAAAACCGCCGACGCCGTGTCCCTGACCTCGGCGACCAAGCGCTTCGGCCCCGTACGGGCCGTGGACGGGCTCACGCTCGCCATCCCCCGCGGTCAGACGGTGGCCCTCCTCGGCCCCAACGGCGCGGGCAAGTCGACCACCATCGCGCTGCTGCTCGGACTGCTGCCGCCAGACTCCGGGCGGGCCGCGCTGTTCGGGCTCGACCCCGAGGAGGCCGTACGGCAGGGCCTGGTGGGCGCGATGCCGCAGGAGGGCGGCCTCATCCCCCGGGTCACGGTCCGCGAGTTGCTGACCTTCGTGTCCGGGACCTACGCCGCTCCCCTCCCCCTCGACCGGGTGCTCACACTCGCCCGGATCGGAGACCTGCGCGACCGCCGGGTGGACCGGTTGTCCGGCGGGCAGGCGCAGCGCGTGCGGTTCGCGATGGCGGTGTGCGGCGACCCCGACCTGATCGTCCTCGACGAGCCCACCGCCGCGCTCGACGTGGAGGCCCGGCGCGAGTTCTGGGACGGCATGCGCGGGCTGGCCAGCCAGGGCAAGACCATCCTGTTCAGCACCCACTACCTGGACGAGGCCGACGAGCACGCCGACCGCGTCGTCGTGCTCGGCCACGGCCGGGTGATCGCCGACGGCACCAGCGCGGAGATCAAGCGGGCGGCGGCGCTGACCACGGTGAGCGTGACCGCCGACGGCGAGTCCGCCTGGCTCTCGACCCTGCCGGGCGTGCGCCACATGGAGATCAGGGGCGGCCGGGTCCACCTGCGCAGCGGCGACTCCGACGCCACCGTCATGGCCCTCGCCCGCGCGGGCGCCGTCCGCGAGCTGGAGGTCGTCCCGGCCGATCTGGAGGACGCCTTCGTGGCCCTCACGGCGAAGGAGAACGCGTGATGTGGGGATACGTGCGGCTCGAACTGACCAGGTCCGTACGCGACGGCGGCTACGTGATCTTCGGCATCGTGATGCCGGTCGTCATGTACCTCGTCTTCACCAACCTCGGCCTGGCCCCCGGCGACCGGCACGACGCCGCGATCTACACGATGGTCAGCATGGCGGCCTATGGCGCGCTCGGCGGCGCGTTCAACAACGGCAGCGGCATCGCTGAGGACCGCGCGGCGGGGTGGCTGCGCCAGTTGCGGCTCACCCCGCTGACCTCGGCCCAGGTCGTGGCCGGGAAGGTCGTCACCGGAGCGGTCGCCGTCGTGCCGAGCATCGCGGCCGTGTTGCTGGCCGGCGTGCTGGTCAACCACGTAACGCTCCCCCCGCAGCGGTGGCTGGCGATCGTCGCGCTCCTGTGGGCGGGCACCGTGCCCTTCTCCCTGCTCGGTCTCGGCAACGGCTACCGCCTGTCGGGTCAGTCGGCGGCGATGGCCAACATCGCGACCATGCTGACACTGTCCATCCTCGGCGGCCTGTGGGTGCCGGTCGAGAACTTCCCGTCCTGGCTGCGGGCGATCGCCGAGTGGACCCCGTCGAACAGCTACGCGGGCCTGTCCTGGCGGATCGCGTTCGGCGACGTCCCCACCCTCCGTCAGGTCGTCCTCCTGTCGGCCTGGCTGCTCGTCTTCGGCGTCTACGCGGTGTACGGCTACCGCCGCGCCGGCCGCCGGGCCTGACCGCTAATGTGACGTTCCCGATGACGACAGAACGCGACACCTGGCTCGACCCGCTACGCGAGGGCGAGCGCGGCCCCGACGCCAAGGGCATGTACATGTGGGTGACCGTGACGGCGGCACCCGTGTGGGACATCACACACGGCCGGTCCCATCCCCTCTGGCTGGCATGGCCGGCCGCGCTGGCCGCCGCCGGGCTCTACGTGGTCACCGCACACTTCGCCTTCGCGAACCGGCGGCGCGCCCTGCCGATGCTGGGGCTGCTCGCGGTGGTGGTCCTGGCGTCCGCCACCGGCTTCCGGCACAACTGGCTCTACCTGATCGTCATGCTGGCCGTCGCCACCGGGATCACCGTGCGCGGCAAGATCCTGCCGGTGATCCTGATCGCCGAGTGCGCCGCCGCTCTGGCCGTGGCCGTACGGGCCGACGCCGGTCTCACCGGCGTGTTCTCCATGGTCTGGGGCACGTTCACCGCGGGCCTGATACCAGCGATCATCATCCGGCTGTGGGAGGCCATCCACGAGCTCAAGGCCACCCGCGAGGAGCTGGCCCGGGCCGCGGTGACCGAGGAGCGGCTGCGGTTCTCCCGCGACCTGCACGACCTGCTCGGGCACACCCTCTCGATCATGGTCGTCAAGGCCGAGGCCGTACGCCGGCTGTCGCGGGTGGACGCCGACGCGGCGGCGGGGCAGGCGGCCGACATCGAGCAGATCGGGCGGCAGGCGCTGACCGAGGTGCGGGCCGCCGTCACCGGCTACCGGGGCAGGGGGCTCGCCGCCGAGCTCGACTCCGCCCACGCCGCGCTCGCGGACGCCGGCATCGAGGCGACGGTCCGCACCTCCTCCGTACGGCCCGATCCCGAGACCGACGCCCTGCTCGGCTGGGCCGTCCGCGAGGGCGTGACCAACGTCGTACGGCACAGCCGCGCGTCGGCCTGCGAGATCGGCCTGCGCGACGACGGCGGGCTCCTGGTGCTGGAGATCCGCGACGACGGCCCGCCGAAGAAGGCCCAGGGGCACGGCAACGGGCTGATCGGCCTGCGCGAGCGGGTGAAGGCCGCCGCCGGCACCGTGGAGACCACGGCACCGGCGGACGGAGGCTTCCTGCTCCGGGTGGCCGTGCCGTACGCGAAGGAGGACGGTCAGTGATCAAGGTGCTGCTGGCCGAGGACCAGGGCATGATGCGCGGCGCGCTGGCCCTGCTCCTCGGCCTGGAGGAGGACATCGAGGTCGTCGCCCAGGTCGGCCACGGCGACGAGGTGGTGGACACCGCCCTGCGCACCCGGCCCGACGTGGCCCTGCTCGACATCGAGATGCCGGGCCGCGGCGGGCTGGAGACCGCCGCCGACCTGCGCGAGCACCTGCCCGGCTGCGCCGTGCTCATCCTCACGACGTTCGGGCGGCCCGGCTACCTGCGCCGCGCCATGGAAGCCGGGGCGCGCGGATTCCTGGTCAAGGACGGCCCGGTCGAGGATCTCGCGGACGCCGTCCGCCGCGTGCTGCGCGGCGAGCGGGTCATCGACCCCGCGCTCGCGGCGGCCGCGCTGAGCACCGGCCCGAGCCCGCTGACCGACCGGGAGCGGGACGTCCTCGCCGCGGCGGCCGACGGCTCGACGATCTCCGACATCTCGGCCCGTCTCCACCTGTCGGACAGCACCGTGCGCAACTACCTGTCGTCGGCCATCGGCAAGACCGGCACCAGGAACCGGATCGAGGCCGCCCGCCTGGCCCGGCACAACGGCTGGCTGTAGCGGCTCACTGCACGTCGAACTCGTTGCCCTCGGGGTCGGCCATGGTCACGTGGTGGCCCCCGGGCTCCCGGACGGTGCGCAGCACGGTGGCGCCCAGTGCCTTGAGCCGGTCCACCTCGGCGTCCCTGCGCTCGGGACCCGCGTGCAGGTCGATGTGCAGGCGGTTCTTGCCGGCCTTCGGCTCGGGGACCGCCTGGAAGAGGATCCGGCGGCCGAGGCCGGTGCCGGTGTCCGGATCGACCGGGTCGTCCGGGTGCCGCACGGCCCGCAGCGTCCGGAAGGCCGCGCGGTCGGGGGTCACCGCCTCCTCCCCCACGACGCCGGCGGCCAGGAGCCGGCCGACCACCGCGCTGTTGTCCTCCACCTCGTAGCCCAGGGCCTCCGCCCAGAACGCGGCCTGCGCATGCGGGTCGGCACAGTCGATGACGAGCTTCCATTCGAGAGTCATGTAACCCTTTATAGTGGTTACATGAGCTTGACGCTACATCCACGCGACGGCGTCTCCTTCCGCTTCGATCCGGGCGCCCTCTGCCTGGAGTTCCTGGTGAGCGGCGGCGTGGGGGTCTACGCCCACTACGAGACGCTGCACGGAACCGCCGACCTCGCCCGATGGGCCGCCGTGTCCCGGCTCGGCCTGGAGGAGGTGGACACGACGGCCGACGAGCTCATCCGTGCCAAAGCCCTGCGCACCGCGCTGTGGGGGCTGGCCGGCGACCGCGTCCACGGACGCACGCCGAGGCAGGCGGACGTGGACGCGGTCAACCGGGCAGCGTCGGCGCCGCCGCTGACGCCCGTGATGACGGCGGACGGGCTGCGATCCTGGGCCGCCCCCGCGACCGGAGGCCAGGTGGTCTCGACCGTCGCGAGGGACGCGATCGAGCTGTTCACCGGCCCCTACGCGGACCGCGTGCGGGAGTGCGCGGGGGACAACTGCGCCCTCATCTTCGTCGACACCTCACGCCCGGGCAGCAGGCGCTGGTGCTCGATGGACCGGTGCGGCAACCGCCACAAGGTCCGCGCCCACCGCTCCCGCGAGGGCTAGCGTTCGCCTGCTCCAGCCGGCACAAAGCCGGGACGACGTGAACATGACTCAGGCCGTCGACAACCGACGCAGCAGTTGCATGGCGTCCTTCTCGACGCGCGAAAGATCGTGGAGGATGGCGCCGGCCTGCTCGAGGCATCCCGCGTCGCCGCTCTCCCCCGCCTTCGCGATCAGGGTGGACACCTGCGTCCACAGGACGGCGGCCTCGGCGTACAGCCGGTGACCGGCGCGGAGGTCGTCGTCGTCGATCAGCCGGGTGCACTCGTCGAGGAAGTCGCGATAGAGGGCGCGGAACAGGGCGCCGCCGGTGCCGCCCTTCTCCATGAGGAGGGCGGCCTGCGGCAGGTCCCGCCGCGGCTCGCCGGCGCGTAGCAGCCATCCGGGCACCTGCTTGCCGGCCTTCTCGATGCCGCGGTGGCCCAGATTCGCGATGGGAGCGGCGAGGAAGGCGTCGGCGCAGTCTCTGATGGCGGGGATGATCCGGTCCTGCCAGGAGAGCGGGTGAGCCGGCAGGGTGATGGTGAAGGATCGGTTCCTGGCGGTCATCGGGCCGCGTTCGGCCCGTGCCATGGCGAGGCCGGCCCGGCTGGTGCGCACCGCTCCTCCCTGCTGGTCGGTGTCCACAAGGTAGACGTCGTGCTCGTCGTAGCCGTACATGGCGACGACATGACCGCCGAAGTGCACCGTGGAGCGGAAATAGTCCAGGTGGTAGGAGTCGAGCTGGAGGCCGACCGGCCGACCGGCGTCGATGGGGGCGGCCACGTTCTCCCACGCCTTGCGCGCCGAGGTGGTCTCCTCAACCGTCAACGTCAGCCCCAGCCTGGCGGCCAGGTTCCTGGTGAGGTCGAAAGGCTTGACGCGGCCTCCGAGAAGGGGGAACGGCATGCTCTTGCTGTCCCAGTAGATGAAGGACAGGCCCGAGCCCAGCCCGAACAGCATGGGCTCGGACAGATCGAGTCCCTCATGCCGCAACAGCACCCCCAGCGCCGTCGTCTCGCAGTGGTGCATTCCACGGGCCTCGACGTCCTTCACGATGGCCATGCTCGCTCTCCTCATCCCTATCCCTGATCGCTGGAAGTAGCGTCAGGTCTCCCACAGTGGGAGAGTCCACCGCCAGGCCTGATCATCTCGTCGGCAAGCCGGCCGAGACCGGGATCGACCGGCCTGCGCACTCCTGAGGCTCCCGGCCCAGCCGCCTGACCGGCCTGATCGACAGCAGCGCCACCACCACGCCGACCGTCACCAGGGCCGACCCCAGCATGAAAGCGCGCGGTTCGACCAGCGCGGTGACCGGACCGGCCAGCGCCTGCCCGACTGCCATGCCCGCGACCGACCCGGCCACCTGGTAGGCGTTGACCCGGTTCACCACGTCCGGCGCGACCTGTGTCTGCACGCTGGCCGACCACATCACCGACCAGAACGCCAACGCGCACCCTCCGAGCAGGTGCCCGGCCATCAGCAGCGGCAGCGGCAGCCCGAGTGCGACCGCCAGCGGCACCGCCACGTACCCGCTCAACGCCACCGCCCCGGCCGCCAGCGGCCTGCGCGGCCTGAGCCTGATCGCCACCAGCCCGCCCAGCACGGTGCCGAGTCCGAGCGCCGTCATCACCCAGCCGTAGCCGGCTCCGATGGCCTGGGATGACAGCGGCACATACGGCCCGATCACCAGAACGCCCCAGAACACCCAGACCAGGATGACCGACCACATCCAGCTCCTGGCCGTGAACTCCTCCCAGCCCCTGCGCAGGTCGCTCAGCACGTCGGAGGGCTCCGGCCTGGGTGCGGTGACCCGGACCAGCAGCAGGCACACCCCGCTGACCAGGAACGTCGCGGCGTCCACCGTGTAGACGAAGACCGGACCGGCGACGACGATGAGGACTCCGGCCAGCGCGGGCCCCACCATCTGGGTGACCGCCTCGGCGATCTTCAACGTCGCGTTGGCCCGCTGCGGATCTCCGGCGACCAGGGGGACCATGCCGTTGACGCCCGGTTCGAACATCCCGGCGGCCGCGCCCGACAGGAACGCCGTCACCAGCAACAGGGCGTACGGCGGAGCACCATCCAGGAAGGCGACGGCCACCGCCCCCTGGGTGACGACCCTGACCATGTCCGCGCCGATCATCAAGCGCCGGGCGCCGATCCGGTCGGCGACCACCCCGCCGAACACCATGACCAGCACCGCCGACGCGGTCCAGAGCGCGAGCACGTAGCCGACGCCCGCGATCCCATGGACTCTCCCGATCGCCAGCGCCGAGGCGACGGGCATCATCGCGTCGCCGAGCAGCGAGATCGTGCGAGCCCCGAAGTAGAGGGTGAAGTTCCTCGTCCACATGAGCCCCAATCTTGGATTTTCCCAGATCAGAGCACCGGTGTCCCAAATGACATCATTAGGTACATTTGCGCCATGGCCTTGGATTGTCCGGAAACGCCGCCTACGCCCCCCGACCCGCATCGCGTGGTCGCCTTGGTCGCCCCGAACCAGGAGCTCTACCCGGTCACCTCCGCCTCAGGGGTCTTCGGCTACCACGGCCCCGACATCCCCCAGCACTACAGCTTCAGCCTGTGCGCCGAGCGCCCCGGCTCCCTCCCCACCACCCTCGGCGTCCCCATCCAGGTGGACAGCGGTCTCGAAGCCCTCGACGACGCCGACACCGTGGTCATCGCGAGCTGGACCCTCACCCCCTCGGCCGCCGTACTCCACGCGGTGTCCCAAGCCCATACCCGAGGCGCCCGCATCGTCGCCGTCTGCGCCGGAATCTTCATCCCCGCCGCCCTGGGCCTCCTGGACGGCCGCCGCGCCTCCGTCCACTGGGAACTGTCCGGCGAACTCGCCGCGCGCCACCCCCGCGTCATCCCCGACGACACCGTCATCTACGTCGATCACGGCGACGTCGCCACCGCCGGAGCCTCGGCCGCCACCCTCGACCTCTGCCTTCACCAGGTCCTCCAGGAGTACGGCGCGGCCCACGCCATGCGCATCGGCCGCCAGCTCGCCGCCGGTCCGCACCGCGAGGGCTGCCAGCGCCAGTACCCTCCCCTCCCCACCACCGGCCCCATGCCGGACTCCCTGGCCCCCCTGCTCGAATGGCTCCTCTCGCGCCTGCCCGACCAGGTCACCGTCAAGGACATGGCCGCCTACTCGGGCGTCTCCCCCCGCACCCTCACCCGCCAGTTCGCCGATCAGCTCGGCGTTCCACCCGCCCGCTGGCTGCTGGAACGCCGCCTGGCCGCCACCCGCGCCCTGCTGGAGGAGACCGACCTGCCCGTCGAGACCATCGCCACCCGCGTGGGCCTCTCCTCGGCGGTCAACCTCCGCCGCCGCTTCCACACCGCCCTGCGCACCACCCCGGCCGCCTACCGCCGTTCCTTCCGCTGAAGCTCCCGGGCGGTTCCGCCGCGACCCCCACCCGTCCACTTGCTCTGTACGGCGAGCACCCACCATGGCCCTGGTCTCCCGCCCTCCCTAGGGCCGGAGCACGATCTTGCCGTGCGTGTGCCCCCGTTCCAGGTCGCGGAAGGCGTCCCGCACCCGCTCCAGCGGGTAGACGCGGGCGATCGGCACCTCCAGCTCCCCGCGCGCGGCGAGCCGGGCCAGCTCTCCGAGCACGACCGCGCACGCCGCCGCGCCTTCGCCGTAGGTCCGCGCACCAACCTTGGCGGCGGTCCGCCAGTCGCGGATCGTGTCGATCCGCTCGGGCCGTACGCCCAGCTCCACTGCCAGATCCACGTAGCCGTCGCCGAACGTGTCGATGAAGGCGTCGACGTTCCCGCCGGAGGCCTGCCGGATCCGCTCGGCCACGCCCTCCCCGTACTCGACCGGGACGACACCGCGATCCTTCAACCAGGCGTGATTCGGCTCGCTCGCCAGCCCGATCACCGTGGCGCCGCGCCGCCGCGCGAGCTGCACGGCAAGGGACCCGACGCCGCCGGCCGCACCGGACACGACGACCGTGTCGGCCGGTCCGGGGTCGACCGCGAACACGGTGGCGTACGCGGTCGTGCCGGCCACGTACAACGACCCGGCCACGTCCCAGGACAGCCCCTCCGGACGCGGGGTCAGATTCACGTCGTCGACCACGACAAACTCCGCGTGACTTGCCCTGTTGTGGGTGAAGCCGAGAACCTCGTCGCCCACCGCGACACCACGCGCCTGCGGACCGGCCTCCACCACGACACCGGCCAGATCGCTGCCCTGCCCGGAGGGGAACGTCGCCGGCCAGCGCTCGTGCCGCGCGCCCTTCCGGATCATCACCTCGCCGGGCTGGATCCCGGCCGCGCGGACCTCCACCAGCACCTGCCCGGGGCCGGGCACCGGACGCTCCACCTCCTCCACCCGCAGCACATCGATGCCGCCGTACTCGTGGAACCGCACCGCCTTCATCGCGTGATCACCGCTCTTCCTCGTTCGGATAGGTGTTGGAGTGCCGGTCCGGCAGGCCTAGACGTCGAGCACCTGGTGAAGTCGCTCCGCGGTCGCGCGCGGGCGGAAGACGTATCCGTTGTGCCCGCCGGGGAACGTCTCGCAGGCGATCCCCAGCTCCTCGGCGAGCAACCTGGCGCACTTGTGCGCCCAGATGTGGCCCGAGTTCTCACCGACAGCGGGCACGACACGGGCGGGTGAGTTCTTGAGCGCGGTCAGGTCGAGTGCGTGAGTCCGTACGGCCGGGGCGTCGTACGTGAGGAAGAACTCCAGGTTCGGCAGCTGTTCCGGCCCCGGAACGCGCGGCTCGACGTCGGGCTCACGATCTGTCGGGTCGATGCCGGCGAACTTCGCGAACCTGCGCAGGGCGGGGAAGGCGCCCTCCGCCTTGAACGTCTCCTCGGCTGCGAGCAGATCCTCGATGGCGAGAGCGCGCTCCGGCTCAGGCAACAGCTGGGTGACGGGCGGTTCGTGCGCGACGACCACGCCGACCTGCCCGGGGTGCCTTGTCGTCAGCTCCAGCGAGATCAGGGCGCCGATGCTGCTGCCGTAGACGTGGGCGGGTTCCGTGGTGAGGGCGGAGAGCAGGTGGGAGACGTCGTCGGCGTGCGTGGCCAGCGTCAGTCCGGGGTCGTCGGTGGTGCTACCCGACAGGCCACGGCGGTCGTAGGTGAGGACGGTGTACCTGCCGGCGAGGTGGGTGGCGAGAGCCTCGTTCACGGCGGCGTCCCCATATCCGCCGGCGACGAGCAGGAGCAGGGGGCCCGAGCCACGGACGAAATGACGCAGCCGCGCGCCGGGAACTTCCAGCACGGATTCCCTCATGAGACCGCCTTCATCGTTTTCCTCGTACGGATAGGCCTTGGACGGCCACGCCTCGACTATGCCTTCGCCATCGACGGTCAGGAACGGAGCGGTCTCCCTAGGATCGACGGTCCCAGGATGTGTTTGACGAACGGTGATATCACTACCGATATGGGGATTCACCGCGACGACCTCGCCGATTTCCTGCGCCGGTCCCGAGAGCGGCTGACTCCACGGGACGTCGGACTGGTCGAGGGGCCGAGGCGGCGTACGCCGGGACTGCGCCGCGAGGAGGTCGCGGCACTCGCCGGTATGTCGGCCGACTATTACATGCGGCTCGAGCAGGCCAGGAGCCCGCAGCCCTCGGTTCAGATGCTGGCCGCGCTGACGCACGCGCTGCGACTGACGACCGACGAGCGGGACCACCTGTACCTGCTCGCCGGGCACCGCCCGCCGGAGGGGGCGCGGGCCGGGGAGTATCTGCGGCCGAGCATGCTGTACCTGCTCGACCGGCTGGACAGCGTTCCGGTCCAGGTCCTGAGCGACCTGGGCGACCTGCTGGCGCAGAACGACATGGCGCAGGCGTTGTTCGGGTGCGTGTGCAGGGTGGCCAAGGAGGACCGCAACATCGTGCTGCGCTGGTTCACCGAGCCGGACGTGCGGAACCACTTCGCGGCCGAGGAGCACGAGGAGCACTCCCGGCAGCTGGTCGCCGACCTGCGCGCCGCGGTAACGCGCCGCGGGGACGACGCGGCAGCCCGCACACTTGTCACGCGGCTCCGCGCGGCCAGCGCCGACTTCGCGGCGCTCTGGGACCGGCACGAGGTCGCGGTGCGCAGGTCACACCCATACCGGCTCATGCATCCCGACCTGGGCAGGATCGAGTTCGACTGCGAGGTGCTGGCGACGCCTGCGGCGGACCAGCGACTGCGGGTCTTCACCCCGCCGCCCGGCGGCACCGAGGCGCTGGACATGCTGCGCGTGCTCGGCCCGCGGCACCGGCACGACACCGCCGCGACGCGTGGGATCAGCTCCGGCAGTTAGGCGCTGGTGACCCATCGGATTGGATCCGTTTCGAGGTCAGCGAGAACAGCCCACAGCTAGCGCGTTATCGGCTGCTTCGAAGCCTGTGGTCTGCGGAGATCGACTCCTGGCGAGACAACGCCGACGTGTGGATCGCGAACATCCGGCGAGATCTGCGACGGCGGCCGAACGGTCCATTTTCCGATGGAGCCCGGGCGCTTTTGCATCTGGTGGACGAGGTGAGTGTGCCGAGTGAGCGAATCGGCGCCTTGGCACGGATGGTGGCCTACGAAGCGGTGTTCGGGGTTCTCTACCGCCTCGCTGATCCAAATGCGTGTGAGGACGACATCAGCGTGCCGGACGAGCTGGTCATTGGCCCACGACGGTCACCGCGGCTGCTGTTCCGCAATGACCGCCCAGTCGTCCGCCTCGCGACCGTCGGCGATGGCCTGATCGAAGACAGTCCGCAGCAGTTCACCGATCGGGAGCGGAATGTCGTTGTCGTTCGCTGCGTCGAGCGCGAGGTGGAGGTCCTTGCGGCCCAGGACTGTAGTGAATCCGGGCGGCTGGTAGCGCCGTTCGGCAATCATCGACCCGTAGCCGGTGTAGACGGCTCCCGGGAAGAGTGTTGCGGTCAGCAGTTCGACGAACTGCCCCGAGTCGACACCGGCGCCCTCCGCGAGGCTGACAGCCTCGCCCAGCGACTGGATCGCGCAGGCGATCAGGTAGTTCCCGAGGATCTTCACGATGTTGGCCTGCTCCGGACGATCGCCGAGTCGCCAGGTCCGCGAGCCGATCACATCGAAGAGCGGCTGCACGCGGTCGATCAGCCCCTGCTCGCCCGCCGCGAGGATGTTGAGTGCTCCGGCTTCGGCGACCGGAACACGGCCGAAGACTGGTGCCGCGACGTACCCGACACCATGCTCAGCGTGCGCTGCGCCGGCCCGGCGAGCCAGGCCGGCGCTCACCGTCGCGAGGTTGACGTGAACAGTCCCGCCCGGGGCCTGAGCGAGAACACCGGAGTCGATGAACGTCTCGGCGACGGCCCGGTCATCGGCCAGGACCGAGAAGACCACCGGTGAGTGCATGGCCTCGGCGACGGAGGTGGCTCGCCGGGCACCCGCCGCGACAAGCTCGTCCGCGGGCCTGTCGGAGCGGTTCCACACCACGACGTCGTACCCGGCCCTCAAGAGGTTGCGTGCGATGGGCCGCCCCATTGCTCCCAGACCGATGACCGCGATGTCGCTCATGTGGAGAACCCTCTCTATGAACCGTCTAAGACGGTTCCACGATGTCATGGGGGGTATCATCATGTCGAACTGGCTAAGACGGTTCGAAAGGTGTTGTCGCTCACTGCGGAGGTCGGAATGACCGAGGACGTACGCCGTGTGTTCCGAATGGACAACGAGGTCCTGGCGTTCCGGTTCACTGCCACCCTCAGCGATCGAGCCGGCATGGCGCCGCGAGAGCGGCTGACTGACCCTGCACGACTGAAGATGTGGCTGCAGGCGACAGGGCTTGACGCCACGGACGTGTCGCTGACCGATCTGAAGGACGCCGTCGAGCTGCGCGAGGTGATCTACCGAATCGGGTCGGCGATCGCCGCAGGTGAACAGCCCGATTCGAAGGATGTCCGCACTCTCAACACGGTCGCGGCCGCTGGGCACGCGAAGGCCGCGCTCGAAGGCGATCTCGCAGGATGGCACCTGACCGAGACGACGCCTGTCGGTGACGCCCTCGGGGTCCTGGCCACAGATGCCATCCACATCCTCGGGGGCCCCGACCGCAGCCGCATCAAGAACTGCGAAGGCCCCGGATGCGCGGGGCTCTTCCTTGACACCAGCCGCGGAGCCAACCGCCGTTGGTGTTCCATGAACACCTGCGGCAACAAGGTCAAGAAGGCACGACTCGCCGGGAGCTGACCCAACAGTCGTGATCAGGCCCGGCAAGCCCGACCACCCGCGCGCAGTAACGGACAGGACAACCGTCCGACTACCGGCTACCTCTCGATCGGCCCTCGTCTCATGCCCGTTGCCCTGGCCCGCCCGATAGCGCCGACCGCCGCCGAGCGCAAGCGGCTGAAGAAGATGGCCTACGGGCACAAGACCGAGTATCGGTTGCGCTTGCGCGCGCAGGTCCTCCTGCACGCGGCGCGCGGGCGCTCCAACGCGCGTCGCCCCTGAGACGGGCCTGCTCCTGGACACAATGCGCACCTGGCGGGGCCGGTTCGCCGAGCAGGGCCTGCCGGGTCTGTCATGATCAACGCCCGAAGGACTTCCGGAGCCGACCACTCAGGCTCGGCTGCCTTGCTCGCCTCCCACCAAGGCAGACGAGCAAGGCAGCCGAGGCAGCCGAGGACGAGCAGATCGCCCGGCTACCCCTGCGAGCGGTCACCCCGCTGCCCGGCCAGGGCGCGGTTGACGGCGGCGAGCACCGCCCGGGCGGACGCCGTCACGGCGTCGGCGTCCTCGCCCGCTCCCCACGCGGGGGTGTCGCCGACGCGGCACCGGGCGTAGGCGACGGCGCCGCCCTCCGCCGGATGCCCGCCCTGCCAGAGCACCTCCACCGCGATTCCGGACGCCTCCAGCGCGGCGGCGAGGGCCGCCGCCGGTTCGGCGCCGGTGCCCTCGCTTTCGCGCCCGTCCCGCCGCACCAGGCAGTGGAAGCCGTCGCCGCCGGCGGCCCACGACGACAGCGTGACCGGCCCGTCCTCCGCCATGTACGCGGCGCGGAACAACTGGAGCAGGTCCTTCGATGTGGCCTCCCGCCCACTGCCGTCCGTCGCGTCCTGCACGACGCGGGAGAACTCGGCGCGCAGCGCCTTCGGCAGGTCGAGCCCGTGGTGCGCCTGGAGGAGGTGGGCGATGCCGCCCTTGCCCGACTGGCTGTTGACCCGGATGACCGCCTCGTACGTGCGGCCGACGTCGGCCGGGTCGATCGGCAAATAGGGCACCGACCAGGGCGCCTCCCCCACCGGCACGCCCCGCTCGGCCGCCGCGCGCTCGTGGTGGGCGAGGCCCTTGCTGAGCGCGTCCTGATGGGTGCCGGAGAAGGCCGTGTAGACCAGGTCTCCCCCGTACGGATGCCGTACGTGGACCGGCAGGCGGTTGCACTCCTCGACGGTCCGCCGGATGACGTCGATGTCGGAGAAGTCCACCATCGGGTCGACGCCCTGCGCGTACAGGTTCAGCGCGAGGGTGACGAGGTCGACGTTCCCGGTGCGCTCGCCGTTGCCGAACAGGCACCCCTCGACGCGTTGCGCCCCGGCCAGTACGGCGAGCTCCGCGCAGGCCACCCCCGTGCCCCTGTCGTTGTGCGGGTGGACCGAGAGGATGACCGCGTCACGCCGTTCGAGGTGGTGGTGCATGTACTCGATCTGGTCGGCGTACAGGTTCGGCGTGGCGATCTCGACGGTGGCGGGCAGGTTGTGGATCACCGGCCGGTCGGGCGAGGCGTCCCACAGCCGGGTGAGGCCGTTGCAGACCTCCAGGACGAAGTCGGGCTCGGTGCAGTTGAACACCTCAGGGGAGAACTCGAACCGCACCGCCGTCTCCGGCATGGCGTCGGCGAGCCGCGCGACGTGCTCGGCGGCCTCCCGGATGAGCGCGTGCAGGCCGGCCCGGTCCTGTCCGAGCACGACGTCGCGCCAGACCGGCGCGGTCGCGGTGTACAGGTGCACCACCGCGCGCGGCATGCCCTGGATCGAGGCGAAGGTCTGCTCGATGAGGTCGCGGCGGGCCGCCGTGAACACCACGGGGGTCACGTCGTCCGGCACCGCGCCGCGTGCGGCCAGGTGACGGACGAAGTCGAAGTCGGTCCGGCTCGACGACGGGTAGCCGACCTCGATCTCCTTGAACCCCATAGCGACGAGGAGGTCGAACATGCGGCGCTTGCGCGGCGTGTCCATCGGCTCGGCGAGCGCCTGGTTGCCGTCGCGCAGGTCCACGGGCACCCACAGTGGGGCCCGCTCGATCCTGCGCCCCGGCCATGCGCGCCGGATCTCGGGAATCTCGACCCGCTCGTGGGCGGGCCGGTAGCGGTGGTACGGCATCGCGCTGCCTCGCTGGGGATTCCAGGCGGGAGCGTCGGCGGGCACCGGGCCGTCCGGGGTGCGAAGCGTGGGGAAAGGTGTGCGGATCGCGGGGACGGGAGTGGAGGCGGTGGTCACGGAGGTGATCCTTTGGTCGGTCTGCCGGCGACCGGCGGCACGGCACCCCGCGGCGGGGCGCCGGTCTCGGATCAAACCCCGCCGCGGCGGCCGAGAAGCAGGCCGGAAACATGGCCGAAGGACCAGTGCGACGACATGGCGGTTAGACTAACCACAGAACAACTCCTCAGACAACCTGAGAGGTGAAAGTCGATGGCGCTCGGCGCACTCCACCGCAGCCCTCTCGTCGACCAGGCCGTCGAGAGCCTGCGCGAGCAGATCGCCGAGGGCCGCTGGCCGGTCGGCACCCGGCTGCCCGGCGAGACGACCCTGGCCAAGACCCTGGGGGTGGGCCGCTCCACCGTCCGCGAGGCCCTGCGCGCGCTGGCCGGAGCCGGGCTGGTGCAGGCGCGACAGGGCGCCGGGGTCTTCGTCATCGCCACCAGTCCCGCCGAGGACTGGACGGCCCGCCTGCGCCGTGCCGCCGTGGCCGACGTCTACGAGGTGCGCATGCTGGTCGAGGTGCAAGCCTCCCGGCTGGCGGCGCGGCGCCGTACGCCGGACGACGTGACGGCGCTGCACGCGGCGCTGGAGGCCCGGCGGGCCGCCGCTCGGGAGAGTGACGCCGCCTTCGTCGACGCCGACATCGCCCTGCACGCGGCCGTCGTCGCCGCCGCGCACAACCCGGTGCTGACCGACCTGTTCGCCGAGTTCGTCCCACGGCTGCGAGAGGGTCTGGTCGCCCTGGTGGACCTGCTCGACCTGCGGGCGAGTGACCCGAACCCGGGAGACGACGCCCACGCGGCGTTCGTCGGCGCCGTCGAGCGCGGTGACGCCGACGGCGCGGGCCGCGTGCTGCAGGAGGAACTGGAGCAGACCCTCGACCGCCTCCGCCGCGCGGGGTGAGGTGAGCCCGATCAGGGCTCGACGTCGGAGAAGAAGCCCGCGTCGAAGGTGATCTTGGCGAGGGCCTTCTGCCCGTCGGCGTTGGGGTGGAAGTAGTCCCACCCGCTCACCTGCTTCAGGGCGAAGGGATAGGAGAAGACCGCGCCCCCGTCGTAGCGGCAGGCCGGGCCGTAGCTCTCGCATGCCTGTCCGAGCTGCTCGTTGTAGTCCATCACCCGCTCGCGCACCCGGTCGCGCCTGGCCTCGTCCTTCTTCGCGGTGGATTTCGGGTTGGCCAGCATCGACTGGCAGATGTGGCCGATCCCCCAGAAGACGCGCGCCCATCCGTTGTCCTTGCCGACCCGCCACAGGCGCTTGACGTCCGGGATGCTCGCGACGTAGACCCGCGCGCCGGTGGGCCGCAGCACGTCGAAGGCCGCGTCGATGTTGCGCCGGAACGCGGCCACGGGGGTCATCTCCTTCTCGGAGCCCACGCAGGCGTCCTGCGCGCCGATCAGGACGGTGACGTAGCCGGCCCCGGCCTGGACGGCCTGCCGCGCCTGCCCGGCCAGGTCGGCGCTCGTGGCTCCCGGGACGGCGAAGTTCAGGTTGTGCCCTTTGATCGCGCTCCCCATGGCGAGCAGGCGCAGATAGTGGCTGTTCACCGACGGCGAGTCGCCCGCGGACCACGAGCGGGACGTGCAGGCGACGTACCAGCCGCAGGCGTTGAACCCCGCGCTGATCGAGTCTCCCAGCGCCGCCATCACGGCGGGCGTCGTACGGGCGTGGGCGCCGGTCGGCGCGAGCAGGACGGCCGCGGCCAGGACCGGCGTGATCTTCTTGATCATGGGCACCTCCGGGAGATCAAAGGTAGGGATCGCGTGGAGGTGCGCTCTATCGCCACCAGGGAAGGCGAGCCTTCCATGACCAAGTTCCTATCGCGGCTTGACAGAGGGAGCCTGCGACCGCAAGGGGGGTCTCTTGTCGAACATGTTCAGATCCTGCGTAGAGTGAGTCGGGTGAGTGTCGCTCTTATCCGGCCCCTCGTGGTTCGCACGGTCGCGGTGAGCGACCCTGACGATCTGCTGGCGCGTCTGCCCGACGCCGCGCCGTACGCCTGGATCAGACACGGTGAGGGACTCGTGGGCTGGGGGGAGGCGGCCCGCGCCGCGGTGCCGCCCGGCCCCGGCCGCTTCGACTGGGCGCGCGGCTGGCTCTCCTCGCTGTTCGCGGGGGCGCTCATCGAGGACCAGGTCGGCGTGCCGGGCTCGGGACCGGTCGCCTTCGGCTCCTTCACCTTCGACGGCGACGCCCAGGGGACCGTGCTGGTGGTCCCCCGCGTGGTGCTCGCCCGGCGGGGCGGCCGCGCCTGGCTCACCACTATCGGCGACAGCGCCTTCGACCTGGTCAGCCCGCCGAGGGAACCCGGCCGCATCCGGTACGCCGACGGCTCTCTGACGGCGGCCCAGTGGGAGCACCGGGTCGCGCGGGCCGTACGGCGGATCAAGGACGGCATGCTGGACAAGGTCGTGCTCGCCCGCGACCTGACGGCCGTCGCCGAGCGGGACATCGACCCCCGCGTGCTGCTGGGACGGCTGGCCGAGCGCTACCCCGAGTGCTACACGTTCTCCGTGGACGGGCTGGTCGGCGCGACGCCGGAACTGCTGGTGCGGCACACCGGCCAGGCGGTGGAGTCGCTGGTGCTCGCGGGCACGACGGCGCGCGGCGGCGGCCCGGCCGACGACGCAGCCCGCGGCGCCGCGCTGCACGCCTCGCAGAAGGACCGTCACGAGCACGCCTGCGCGGTCGCCTCGGTCCGGGAGGCCCTCGCCCCGCTGTGCTCGGCGCTGCACGTCCCCGACGAGCCCGAGCTCCTGGTGCTGCCCAACGTGCAGCATCTGGCCAGCCGGGTCACCGGGCGGCTGTCCGACGGCGCGTCGGTGCTCGACGTGGTGGCGGCCATGCACCCCACGGCCGCCGTCGGCGGGACGCCCACCGGCGCCGCGCTCGGCGTCATCCGCGAACTGGAGGGCATGGACCGCGCGGGCTACGCCGGGCCGGTCGGCTGGATCGACTCGCGCGGCGACGGCGAGTGGGGCATCGCGCTGCGCTGCGCGTACGTCTCGGGCAGGCGCGCCCGGCTGTTCGCCGGCTGCGGCATCATGGCCGGGTCGGACCCCGCCGCCGAACTCGCCGAGGCGCAGGCCAAGCTCCGCGTGATGCGGTACGCCCTGGAAGGATGAGCGCCGAGGGCGGGCTCACAGGCCACTCGGCCGGGGCCAGGTGTAGTCGCAGGAGGAGAAACCGAAGGGCTGAACATGGTCGAGGCGCGGAACAGCGCCAACGCGGTGATCTGCAACGGCCGCGGTAGCTTGGAGGCGCTCGCATGACCACGGACCGGCGGGTCCGGCGGACGCGATCGCTGCTCCGCCAGGCGGCCATCGAGGTCATCCGCGAAAAGGGCTTTCGCGCAGCCCGGGTACGCGACATCACCGAGCGCGCAGACGTCAACCGAGCCACCTTCTACGCGCACTACGCCGACAAGTACGCGTTCGCAGAGGCGATGGTGCGCGATGAGATCCGGCACCGGTTCGCCACCAGGCTTCCGGCTGCGCCTGCGCCGGTCGCCGACCTCGTCCACGCCCTGGCGGTGCTGCTGTGGGAGGATTCCCGCCGGGCGGACGGCTGCCGGCGCAATATCGACGTTCTGCGCCCGCTGATCCAGCGCGCGGTGCGCACCGAGGTGTCTCGCTTGCTCGTCGAACGGTGCGTGTACGAGTCGGCTGTGACGGCGCACATCGCCGGCTCGACGATCGTCGGCGCGGTTTGTTGGTGGCGGGAGAACGGGTTGTCGGACACCTCACCCGACCAGGTGGCCGACGAGGTGACCCGAGCGGTGTTGTACGGGCTGAGGCCGGCGTCAGGGTGACCCGGGTACTTCTGCGGTCATGAGCCGCTCGCCGCTCGGCACCATGCCCGCCTGCGGGCGGCGTACAAGATGCCGCTCAACGCCGCCACCTCGCGGTTCCCTGCGCACCATGCCCGTCCCCCAGCGAGCTCACCATCGAAGCTCCTCCCCAATCGGTGGGCGGCCCGCCCGCGGCCCGTCGAGGAACAGCGCCGCAGCCTGGCTCTGCAGCTGGAATGGGAAGTCATCGACGACCCGCTGCTTCCACGGCCGGCTGACGATGGCGTGCGTCATCCGGCGCGCGCCACGCGGACGTCGCATGATCATGTCAGCGAGCTCCCACGCCCGGTCCACCAGGCGCTCGCGCGGCACGATCTCCGACACCATGCCGTACTCGAGTGCCTGCCGCGCATCCACCGCCTGGCCGGTGTAGATGTGGTACGCGGCTCGCTTGGTGCCCATCAGTTCCTGAAACGTGAGGCTTTGCCCATCACCCGGCGCGGTCGACACCAGGAAATGCGGGTCGAAGAAGCGTGCGTCCTCGGTGCAGATCGTGATGTCACAGGCGAGCGCGATCTCGGTGTGCGGTCCGGGCCCGTTGACAGCGGCGATCGTCGGGACGTCGACGCCGAAGACGAAGTTCTGCAACAACTTCGCCGCGTCCTCGTACATCTTGGCGATGTCGTCAACCGTCCGATCGAAATGCCCGTCGGCGCTGCGCCGCGCGTCCAGCCAATGGTCGCCGGTACCCGTGAGGATGAGCACCTCGTTCTCCGGGTCGTTACCGACCTCCAGCCATGCCTGCCCCCAGGCGTTGTGACTGGCAAGCGTCTGGACGTACGAGTCGCCGTCGGTGTGCATGCGGAGCTCAAGGATGCCGTCGCGGCGGCGCATCACGAAGAAGTCGCGGTACTTCTCCGCGTACTCGGCGAAGTCGGGACGGCTGACAAGCCCCGCCCATCTGGCCGTGTTCAACTGATCGGTCATGCGATCATGCTCCTCGAGCGCCGCAGCCGGCTCAATCCTCAAAAACCGGCCCCTGACGGATACCCGACAAACCACAGAAAACGTCGGATTCGGTCCGCGCGGCTTCGCCATCACACCTCCTCGGCGGCAGGCGGCTGGCCAGGTGATGGCCGGCGGATTGGGCGGCGCGGGCGGTCAGCTCGCGCAACGCCCAGGGAGCATGACGATGCCCTTGCCGTCGGCGCTGAGCACAAGCACCCACTCCTTCGGCCTGGGCTGGTAGCGGGCGCCGGGCGGTGCGGACAAGATCAACTCTGTCCCGATTCCGGTGGAGACTCGTGCTGCTGGTGATGGCGGCTTCTGTGCGCGGAGCAGGCAGCCGTTTGCCGGCTGGCCTCGATCGCGCGCTGATAGCGCTTCGTCAGGTTGTGCAGCGTGTCAACCAGTTCCGGCGAGTCCACGATCGTGAAGTCCGCGTCCAGCATGCCCAGATAGAGGGCGAGCATCTCCGGATGGTCCGAGCCTGGCTCGAACGCGCACTGGTCTTCGCCTAGGGACTGCACCTCCATGGGGATCGGCAGCCGGTCCCGCACGTATGACGCGGGCGCGTGCACGATCACCCGTGCCCGGTACCGCCAGGTCGCCTCGCCGACTCCGCGTGCCACCTGCGCCGCGATCTTCTCGTCAGGCGGTAGCGCACGGGGCGTGAAGCGCGGCCCTGTCGGCGTCCGCGGCTCGATCCGGTCGACCCGGAAGGTGCGCCAGGCGTCCCGGTCCAGGTCCCAGGCCACCAGATACCAGCGACGCCGGTCGTTCACCAGGCGGTACGGCTCGACCGAGCGCCGGCCGGCCGCGCCGGAATGCGCCCGATAGTCGAACCGGAGCCGCTCATGGTCCCGGCACGCGCTCGCGATCACGGTCAGCACGTCCGGATCCACCTGCGGGCCACGAGACGGCATCGGCAGCGCGTACGACTGGAGGGCGCTGACCTGGTGGCGCAGCCGCGAGGGAAGCACCTGCTGCAGCTTCGCCAGCGCACGCACCGAGGTCTCCTCGATGCCCGCGATCGAGCCGTTCGCGGCGGTACGCAGGCAGCAGCGGCGGTAGGGCACGGCCCGTGCCGAGCCGGTACCCGCCCGCCACACCCGGCCGCGCGTCGACCGGATAGCCCAGCCCGCGCAACCGACCGATGTCATTACGGATGGTGCGGGTGGTGACGCCGAGCCGGGTGGCGAGCTCGGTACTGGTCCAGTCGCGTTGAGCCTGCAACAGGGACAGCAGGCGCAGCAGCCGCGCCGAAGTCTCCGACATTCTTCGATCCTGACGGCAATCTAGGAACGATCCTTTCCGTTAATGTTCCTAGCCTTCTCCGCGTGAGCACAAGAGCTCTCATCGATCGCCCGGCCGTACCGGCCCCGTTGACAAGGAGAAGCGCCATCAGCGACGGCATCCAGCCCTTCCGCATCGAGATCCCCCAAGCCGACGTCGACTACCTGCACGACCGGCTCGCCGACGCCCGCTGGCCCGGCGAAGTGCCCGGCGTGGAGTGGACTCGCGGCGTTCCGCCGGCCTACCTGAAGGAACTCGCCGAGTGCTGGCGCACGCAGTACGACTGGCGCGCCCAAGAGGCGCAGCTCAACCAGCACCCACAGTTCATCACCGAGATCGACGGCCAGCGCATCCACTTCTTGCACGTCACATCCGACAAGCCCGGCGCCAAACCGCTGCTGATCACCCACGGCTTCCCCAGCTCCGTCGCCGAGTTCCTGCACCTGATCGAGCCGCTGGTCAACCCGGCAGCGGGTCAGGCCTTCCATGTCGTCGCCCCGTCCCTGCCCGGGTACGCCTTCTCGACCCCGCTGGGCGGGACGGGCTGGGCGATGGGTCGCACCGCACGCGCCTGGGCTGAGCTGATGCGCCGCCTCGGCTACGAGCGGTACGGCGTGCACGGCGGCGACGTCGGCGCCGGCGTGTCCGGCATGGTCGCCGACCTCGACGGCGAGCATGTCATCGGCGCACACGTCGTGACCGATCCGCTGACGGCCGCGAGCGTCGCCACCTTCATCCCGGGGATGGCCGACCGACTCGACGAGAACGACCCGGTCGACAAGCTGATCCTGAGCCGGATGGACGCATTCACAAAGGAAGGTTCCGGCTACCTGGCGATCCAGAACAGCCGGCCGCAAACCATCGGCTACGGTCTGGTCGACTCACCGCTGCTGCAGCTCGCCTGGATCGCCGAGAAGTTCCACGAGTGGACCGACCTGCCGGTCGACCGCGACCAGTTGCTCACCACGGTCAGCCTGTACTGGTTCACCGGCTCCGGCGCCACCGCCGCGCACACCCTGTACGAGCAGGCGCACTCCTCGGACTGGGGTGCGCCGTCGGCCGTACCGCAGGGGTTTGCGGTCTTCGGAGCGGACGACACTGTACGAAAGCTGGTCCCCGCGCCGGCCAACGCGCACTGGACCGAGTTCCAGCGCGGCAAGCACTTCCCGGCGATGGAGGCCCCGGCCCAGCTGGCCGCGGACCTGCAGGCCTTCTTCGGACCACTGAAGTGACCGATGTGCTGAGCCGGCGTGGTCTCAACCGGGCCACGCTGGCTCGCCAGCACCTGCTGGAACGCGCGCCGACACCGGCGATCGACGCGATCGAGCACCTGGGCGGGATGCAGTCCCAGGCACCGCTCGCCCCGTACGTAGGATTGTGGACCCGTCTCCAGGACTTCGCGGCGGACGAGCTTTCGACGCTGACCGAGCAGCGTCAGGTGGTACGGCTGCACCTGATGCGCAACACCGTGCATCTCGTCAGCGCGCGCGACTGCCTGGGCTGGCGCCCGCTGTTCCATCCGCTGCACGCCGCCCGGTTCAGCGGGCACTTTCGCCACGGGACCCAGGGAGTGAACCGGGACGCGCTGCTCAGGCAGGCGAAGCAGCTGCTGGAGGAGCAGCCGCGCACCCGCGCCGAGCTCGGCAAGCTGCTTGCGGAACGCTGGCCGGACGCCGATCCGAACGCGCTGGCGTACGCGGCGACGCATCACATCGCGCTGTGCCAGGTGCCACCGCGGGGCGTCTGGGGCAAGAACGGTCCCGCGGCATGGGCACCGGTGGAGAGCTGGCTGGGCGCGCCGCTGCGTTCGGTGCCGGTGGACGCGCTGGTACTGCGCTATCTCGGCGCGTTTGGTCCGGCGCATGTCGCGGACATCCAGGTGTGGTCCGGGCTGACCCGCCTGCGCGAGGTGGTGGAGCGGCTGCCCTTGCGGACGTTCCGCGGACAGGAGGGGCAGACGCTGTACGACCTACCCGAGGCGCCCCGGCCTTCTGAGGACATGCCTGCCCCGCCACGGTTCCTGCCTGAATACGACAACCTGCTGCTGTCACACAAGGACCGCACCCGAGTGATCCTCGGCAACCGCCCGGTGCCGCTCCCGCCGGGCAACGGCGCGACCGCCGGCACCTTCCTGGTCGACGGCATGTGGCAGGGCACCTGGAAGATCCGGAACCACTCACTGCGCATCCGGCCGTTCACCAGGCTGTGCCGAGAGGACTACGACGCGCTGCTGACCGAGGCTGCACAGTTGTGCGCTTTCCTTGCCCCCCAAGCGACGCACGACATAGTCCTCGACAAACCGTAGATCGTTGATCGTTCCTCGCTGGCCGTGGACCGCCCTGCCGTGCCGGCGCCGGTGCAGGTCCGCCACCCGCTGACGGCCGACGACCGCCGCCTCTTGGCGGGAGAGTTCACCGTCCGCGGCGAAGGTCTGACCGGCCCGGATTCGGCCGGCCAGACCTGATCGCCCGCTCCCAGTCCCCGGGCTGAGCACGGTCGATGATCTCCACGACCGGCCTGATGCCGGGCCGTGGGGTTCCCTAGTGTCCCGGCCCCGCCGACATCGTCGGAGTGGTTGACGACCCGGGACGGCGTGGCTTTTCGCCTGGATCGGTGGCGGATCTGGTCAGCGCGCCGACGTACAGGAAGGTGTTGGTCGGGGGTTGGCCCGGTGCGGTGGTGGATCCGGCGAGGAAGCCGTTCATGTGCTGTCCGTCGTCGGTGACCAGCGCCCAGTAATACAGCGAGCGGTCGCCGTTCGCGGTGTGGCAGGTTTGCGTGTCGGGATCAAGTTCGGCGGTGTTGCCGCGCACGACGAGCGTCCAGTCACAACCGTCCGGCGTGTGCGCGTTGATCTTGCCGCGACCATGGTGCGTGCCGCTGAATCGAACCGTGCCCTGTTCCGGGTAGACCGTGCCCTTGTCGGTGGAGACGACGTTGGTGAGGGTGTGGAGGTCCGCCGGGTCGTAGCGGTAGTCGCCGACGAACCGCTGGACGAACTTGCCGTTGTGCCGGCCGTCGACCACCTTGGTGCGGGAGCCGGAATTCATGGTGCCGATGAGATCCACTCCGTTGGGCTGATGGCTCACGGTCACGATCGACTCCGTCTCGCGGTTGCCCTTCACCTGGACGGACCATTTCGTGATGTTGCCGGGAGAGCCGACCGCCCGGTTGGTGCACTGCTGGGTCGTGGACGACAACTCCAGTCCGGTGCGCTGGACGCGGAAATTCCAGGTGCAGCCTCCATCGGTGTGTCCGTTGACCGTCCCGTTGGGGCCGGGGGCAAACACCACCCAGCCCACCTGGGGGACTTTCAGCGGCAGCGGTAGTTGCGGGTCGCACTGGCCGCCGCCGTCGGGGCAGGCCAGCACATCGATGTTGTTCAGAGTGGCGGCATCGGGTTGGTCGTAGTTCCACATGCCGTAGTACTTCGCCGCGTTCGTGCCGGTGTCGGCCGATGCCGTGGTCGATCCGAACGGCGCCGCCGTCGCGACGGCGAAGATCGCGGCCAAGAGTGCGAGCGAGGTTCGCGCGGCCATTGCGCAGGCTCGTGCAAACCGAGAAAGAGGTGACATGAGAGCGTTTCCTCGTTGCGTCGGGTGGTCGCTTGGTCAGCCGAGTACGGCGGCGGCGCGTTCTTTGGCCGCCAGCACCACCGTGAGAGCGGTGTCGAGCCCGGCCGCGTCGATGCCCTCGAAGGCGGCATCCGTGACCTTGCGCGCATGCGCGTACAGGGCCGTGAAGTAGTCCCTGCCGGCTTCGGTGAGTTCCGCTTCAGCGGAGGCGTTTTCGGGCTGGTACGTGATGTGGCCCGCCGCAGCGGCGCGCTCGAGCACCCGTACGGTGTCCGGCTCGGCCAGGTCCAGACGGCGGTTGAGTTCCTTCGCCACCTCGTCGAGGGGCAATGGAACATCCGCCTCCCGGAGCAGGGTCAGGAGCATCCAGGTGGGGAAGTCCGAGTCGAAGTCCGCGAGGGCGCGACGGTGCAACTTGCCGATCAGGCGCGCGGTCTCGCCTAACGCGCGGCCGAGGCTGGGACGCGATTCGGGGTTCACGGTCATCCGAGTCTCCTTGTGACGTGACGGTCTGGCAGCACTCCCACTTCTGTTGGTGCCACCAATGATGGTGCCACCAACCATACACAAGATTGATGGTGACACCAACAATCGGTTAACCTGGTGAGGTGGACAGCACTACGCACCCGACACCCGCCCGGCTGCGCGTCCTGCCGAGCTGGGTGATCAATCAGGCGGCGATCGCGGCCAACCGGCTGACCGACCGAGCGCTAGCCGGCACGAGTTCCCGACGCCAGTTCGCGATGCTGTCGGCCCTCGACGAGTTCGGCCCATCCAGCCAAGCCGATCTGGGCAGATGCACCGGAATCGATCGCAGCGATGTGGTGACGGGGGTCAACGCGATGGTCGAGCAAGGATTTCTGCAACAGCGTCCCGACCCGGCCGACGGCCGGCGCAATATCGTCACGCTCACCCCCGCGGGCAAAGACCATCTGGAGAGGCTCAGCGCCCTCATCGCCGACGCCCAGAATGAGCTACTGCGCGCCCTCTCCCCCTCGGAATCGAAAATGATCGTCGACCTGCTCAACCGAGTCCTCGACAGTGGCTGACGATCCGAACACCTGCGGGAGATTCACAACGTGCTGAAGCGGACCATCCGGCGTCCTGGCCTCTCAACGACTTTCGGCTGGATCGGTGCGTATCTCCGTCTCCAGGAAGTTCGAGATCTCGTTCGCGACGACGTCGGGCATCTCGAGACCACACAGGTGTCCAAGGTCGCTCAGCAGGACCGCACGGCCTCCGGGGATGCGCCGCACGTCGTCCAGCTGCTTGGCCTGATCTACGACGACGTCCTTCCCGCCGAGTATGTAGCAGGTCGGTACGCGTATCTCAGACAGCTCGTCGGCCTGGCTTGTCAGCGCACCGCCGGCCAGCCAGCCGTGCCACATCTGTTCGGTGACGGTCAGCATGCCGCGCGTCAGACCCGAGGTCTTCGACGGGTCCACGGAGATTGCCGCCACTGCTTGCGCGAGGGCCTCGGCATCGCCGTATGCGGCATCGAAGCCGACGATCACCTCGTCCCCGGCAGTCGTCCCCGCAGCGTTCCACGGAACGACACCGATCAGCGCACGCACCTCGTCCGGGTAGTCGAGCGCGATACGCACCGCGATCGCACCGCCGTCCCCTGTCTTGGCGAAGTGTGTCGGGTAACACGTACGGCGGAGCACATCGGCCGGATCCACCCGCACCGCAGGCCGGTCCGGCCGGGCTCCTCAGCGTCGTCTTGTTCAGCGCGCCTGGGTGGTGTGGCTCGCGGTGAAGGCCAGAAGAAGCGCGGCGGTCCGCGGCGGATCCTCCATGATGGGCGAGTGCCCGACACCGGGCAGCACCTCCACTTTCGCGCCCGGAACAGCGCGGTATTCGGCGGCGGAGGAGGATCGCCATCTCCGGTCTTCCTCACCGAAGATCACCAGCAGCGGCTTGCCGAGGGAAATCAGCCGATCGGGGAGCGTGCGCTGCTTCACATAGTCGTCGCCGTCCTGCGATGTCGCGATGAAGGCGTGGTAGGTCATGCCGCGCGCGTCGTCCACAACCGACTGCGGGACCTGGTAGCCGGGGCGGCTGAACGCGGTGCTCGCGGCCTGGCGGATCAGGCCGTCGGTCCGAAGCCGCCACAGCAGCTGCCCGATGACGGGGTCGGACAAGAGCCCACCGACGAAGCCGCTTGAGATGAAGGCGTCCAGACTGGGCGCGGTGTCGATGAGCACGAGCGAGGTCACCAGGTCGGGGCGTTGCTCGGCGAGCGCGGTGGCGACCGCGCCGCCGGTGGAATGGCCGACCACTACGGCGCGCTTGACCCCGAGCCGGTCCATGGCCTCACCGACCCGGCGTCCCTGCTCCGGCATCCCGTAGCCACCGCCGACCGGTTTGGCCGACCTGCCGTGCCCGAGCAGGTCGATTCGGATGACGCGATGGGACTTGGTCAGCAGCGGAACGAGCGCGTCCCACGAGCGGGTCGACGCGGCGAGCCCGTGGATCAATACGAGTGCCGGGGCATCGCGGGGGCCGTCCTGGCGCACGTAGATGTTCCCCCCGTTGAGGGGCAGGGTCGGATTCCCACTGGCCTCGGCGCTCTGCCGCGTCACCACCTCCGCGTTCACGAGAAGCGACCCGGCGGCGACGAAAAGGACAGCCGAGGTGATCAAGAGGCGCCGCCGGCGCCGTGCCGGCCTGTTCACATCAGCCTGCCGGTGCGGCAACCGCAGGTCGGCGTCGTCGAAGCAGCAGGGCCGTCGAGCCCCGGGGAAATAGTCATGGGCCTACGGTCGCCGCCGGTGCGCGTCGGCGTCTTGAACAAATGTCCGGGCCGTACGCCGACGCCACCGTTCGTGCGCGCGCCGCGTTGCTCTACCACGCTGGCCGCGCAGTCGGGGATGGAACACGAGTAGATCCGCGACCGCCCCCTGGAAGGCGGGTGCCGGGATTGATGAGACTGTTCGCTGTGATCATGCGGGTTTCGGCAGCGCGCATAGTCGCGCCCAGCAGGTGAGGAGCGCCTCCAGTCAGCGGGCGAGGTGGACGGTGCCGCCGAGCGCGGTCACGGCCCGCCCGGCGGTGACCGCCGCGATCCACTCCTCGAAGACGGGCAGCCGGTCCTCGGCCACCGCCACCTCGAAGGCGACCCGCGCGCCGTAGTCCACACCGCGCAGCGCGTACGGCGAGGCGCGCAGGTCGCTTTCCAGCCTCCCGGCCTGGGCATGGCCGACCGACACGGTCACGACCGCCGCGGGGACCATCTCGACCGCCTCCGCCCGGTCGAGCGTCTCCCCCACCGCGCCGCCGTACGCCCGCGCGAGGCCGCCCGCGCCCAGCAGCACCCCGCCGAAGTAGCGGGTGACGACGGCGGCCACGTCGGCGAAGCCGCGCCGGGTGAGCATCTCCAGCATCGGCGTGCCGGCCGTGCCGCCGGGCTCCCCGTCGTCGTCCGCCCTGCGCACGCTCTCGCCGACGACGTACGCCGAGCAGTTGTGGGTCGCGTCGGCGTAGAGCCGCCTGCGCTCGGCGACGAACTCCCGCGCGGCCTCCTCCGTGGCCGCAGGGGCGAGCGCGCAGACGAAGCGCGAACGGCGGATCTCGATCTCGTGCTCGACGATGCCCCTGATCGTCCGGTACGGCGCTGCCACGAGGTCAGCTTATTCAGTGGACTGCCTTTACAAAGTAATGTGAGGCCTTTGTGCGAACGGACGAACATCACGCCGGTCTTTGGTGAGACCGCACGAACTAACCCGCTCCCTCCCTGCCGTACCGTCAGCGGCGTGTCAGTCGAACTCCACCAGCATCCCCACCAGCGCCTCCACCACCGCGCGGTCGTCGCGGACACGCACAACGACCTGCTGATGGCGGTCGCCGAACGCCCGCCGGCCCGGTGGGCGGAGTTCTTCCGGGAACGGTGGCTGCCCCAGCTGCGGGACGGCGGAGTCGACCTCCAGGTGCTGCCGGTCTTCGTCGACGACCGCTACCGCCCGGAGGGCGCGCTGCGCCAGACCCTTCGCATGATCGAGTGCGCGCACACCCTGGCCGAGGGCAACGCGGACGCCGTACGGCTGTGCCTGGACGGCGCGCAGGTCGACCGGGCGCTCGACGACGGCGTGATCGCCCTGGTCCTGGCGCTGGAGAGCATGCCCGGCCTGGACTCCTCCGTCGAACTGCTGCCCACCCTGCACCGGCTCGGCGTACGCGTCGCCTCGATCGCCCACTGGGGGCGCACGCCGCTGGCGGACGGCAGCGGCGAGGACGCCACCGGTGGCCGGCTGACCCATGCCGGGGTGGCGGCCGTACGCGAGATGGAGCGGCTCGGCATGATCTTCGACGTCTCCCACCTGGGCGCACGCGGGGTCGAGCACGTGCTGGAGCTGGCCGGCCGCCCGGTGATGGCGACGCATTCGTCCGCGCGCGCCCTGCGCGACCACCACCGCAACCTCACCGACGACCAGATCCGCGGCGTCGCCGCCACCGGCGGGGTCGTCTGCGTCAACTTCTTCCCCGTCTTCCTCGCCGAGGACTCCGCCGGCCACACCGTGGACCGGCTGGTGGACCACATCGAACACGTCGCGGACGTCGCCGGGATCGACCACGTGGGACTGGGGCCCGACTTCGTCCGCGAGGTGCTGCACGACGTCACTCCCCCGTGCTGTGAGGACTTCGGCTTCGACGGGATCGACCCCGGCGCCGCCCTGCCCGGGCTGGACGGGCCACGCGGGCTGCCCCTGGTCACCGAGGCCCTGCTGCGGCGCGGCCTGCCCGCCGACGACATCCTGAAGATCCTCGGTGGCAACGTGCGGCGGCTGTTCCGGGCCGAGCTGGGCAGGCCCCGGTGACGACCGCCGTGAACGCCGCTGCCATGCTCGCGGACCTGGAGGAGCTCGTCTGCTGCGAGTCGTTCTCCGCCGACCACGAGGCGGTGGCCCGCAGCGCCGCCGTTGTCGCCGGCCAGGGACGCCGCCTGCTCGGCGTGCCTCCCGAGACGATCGTGATCGACGGGGTGACGCACCTGCGGTGGAGCTTCGGCGAGCCGCGCGTGCTGCTGCTCGGTCACCATGACACGGTCTGGCCGATCGGCTCCCTCCGCACGCGGCCGTGGTCGGTCAGCGGCGGGATCGCGTGGGGGCCCGGAGTGTTCGACATGAAGGCGGGGCTGGTGCAGATGTTCCACGCGCTGGCCGCGCTGCCCTCGCCCGACGGCGTGTGCGTGCTGGTCACCGGGGACGAGGAGGTCGGGTCGCCGTCCTCCCGCACCCTGGTCGAGGAGTCGGCGCGCGGCTGCGCCGCCGCCTTCGTGCTGGAGGCGAGCGCCGAGGGCGGCGCGTTGAAGACCGCACGCAAGGGCATCTCGGCGTACGAGATCGTGGTGCACGGCCGGGCCGCCCACGCGGGCCTCGACCCCGGCAAGGGGGCCAACGCCGGAGTCGAGCTCGCCCACCAGATCCTCGCCGTCGCCGCGATGGCGGCCGCGGACGGCCCGGACGGGACCTTGGACGGAACGACGGTCACGCCCACGCTGCTGTCCGGCGGCACCACCGTGAACACCGTGCCCGCACTGGCCCGCCTGGCCGTGGACGTCCGCCTGCCGACCGTCGCGGCCCAGCTCCGCGTGGACGCGCTGATGCGGGCGCTGTCACCCCGGACGCCCGGCACCCGCCTGGAGGTTCTCGGCGGCCCGAACCGCCCGCCGCTCGAACCGGCCTCGTCGGCCGGCCTGTTCGCGCTCGCCCAGCGGGTCGCCGCCGGCCTCGGGCTCGCTCCCCTCACGGGCGCGGCCGTCGGAGGCGCGTCGGACGGCAACCTCACCGCCGGGGCCGGCTGCCCCACCTTGGACGGGCTGGGCGCGGTCGGCGGCGGCGCGCACGCCGACGACGAGCACGTGGTCGTGGCCGAGATGCCGGGCCGTACGACGCTGCTGGCGGGCCTGGTCGAGGCGGTGCGGGGATGAGCGGCCCTGACGAACCCGACCTGCGCGAGTTGCACGCCATCGGGGAGTTCGAGGAGGTCTGCCGCCTGTTCGGCGGCATCTGGCGGCCGGATCCCGGCGGTGCGCCGGTCACGGTGGAGATGCTGCGTGCGCTCTCGCACGCCGGCAACTACGTCGCGGGGGCCTACCTGCACGACCGGCTGGTCGGCGCGTCGGTCGGGTTCGTCGCGGCCCCGCCGCGGCGGGCGCTGCACTCCCACATCACCGGAACACTCACCGGGCGGGGCGTCGGCTTCGCGATGAAGCTGCACCAGCGGAAGTGGGCGCTCGACCGGGGCCTGGAGACGATCACCTGGACGTACGATCCGCTGGTGCGCCGCAACGCCCACTTCAACCTCGCCAAGCTCGGCGCCCGGCCCGAGGAGTACCTGCCGGCCTTCTACGGCAGCATGGGCGACGCGATCAACGCCGGGGACGAGTCCGACCGGGTGCTCGCCGTCTGGTGCCTGACCTCACCGCCCGTGCTCGCCGCCGTACGGCGTGAGCCGTCCCCGGTGGAGATCCCGCCGGACGCGGTCACGGGACTGGACGACGACGGCGGCCGGCCCGTGCGGGGCCGCACCGACGCCGAGACGGTGCTGGTCGCCGTGCCCGGGGACATCGAGACCCTGCGCGTGACGGATCCGGCCGCGGCCCGGGCCTGGCGGCTGGCCCTGCGCGAGGTGCTCGGCGGCCTGCTGCGCGACGGCGCGCGGGTCACCGGATTCCACGACAGGTCCTGCTACGTCGTCCGCCGGGGCGCCCGCGACGAAAGGAGAGGCGGCGAAGGCCGCGAGCTGTGATGAAAACCACGGGGATGAAGACCACGGATATGACAACCACGGATATGACAGACACGGGCATCAAGATCACTGGTGTCGAGCTGCGGCGGATCGCGATGCCGCTGGTCGCGCCGTTCCGCACGTCCTTCGGCACCGAGACGCGGCGCGACGTGCTGCTGCTGCGCGTCGTCACGCCCGACGCCGAGGGCTGGGGCGAGTGCGTGGCGATGACCCAGCCGCTCTACTCCTCCGAGTACGCCGAAGGCGCGGCCGACGTGCTGCGCCGTTTCCTGATCCCCGCGCTGCCCTCGCACCCCGGCCCGTACGCCGTCAACGAGGCGCTGCGCCCGATCAAGGGGCACCGCATGGCCAAGGCCGCGCTGGAGACGGCCGTGCTGGACGCCCACCTGCGTGCCACCGGGCAGTCGCTCGCCGGCTTCCTCGGCGCCACGAGGAGCCGGGTGGCCGCCGGGGTCTCTGTCGGCATCATGAACTCCGTCCCCGAACTGCTCGACGCCGTCGCCGGCTACCTGGACGAGGGCTACGTCCGCGTCAAGCTCAAGATCCAGCCCGGCTGGGATCTGGAGCCCGTACGCGCCGTGCGCGAGCGTTTCGGGCCCGAGCTGCCGCTGCAGGTCGACGCGAACGCCGCCTACACCCTTGCCGACGCCCCGCACCTGGCGCGGCTGGACGAGTTCGGCCTGCTGCTCATCGAGCAGCCGCTGGCCGACGACGACATGGTCCAGCACGCCCGGCTGGCCGCCGCGATCAGCACCCCGGTGTGCCTGGACGAGTCGATCGAGTCCGCCGAGCACGCGGCGGCGGCCATCTCCCTCGGCGCCTGCTCGGTCGTCAACATCAAACCCGGCCGGGTCGGCGGCTACCTCGAAGCCCGGCGCATCCACGACCTGTGCCGCGCCCACGGCGTGGCGGTCTGGTGCGGCGGCATGCTGGAGACCGGGATCGGCCGGGCGGCCAACGTCGCGCTGGCCGCGTTGCCCGGCTTCACCCTGCCCGGCGACACCTCCGGCTCCCGTCGCTACTACAGAACCGACATCACACCGCCCTTCGAGCTCGAGGACGGGCATCTGACCGTGCCCACCGGCCCGGGCATCGGGGTCGAGCCGATCCCGTCGCTGCTGGACGAGGTCACCGTCGCCACCGAGTGGATCCCGCTCTGACTCCCGCAGGCCACCCGTGGACGGCTCAGTGCCAGTCGCTGATCTGCACGTCCCGCGGCGACGGCGCGCCCTCGCCGGTCTCCACCAGGGACTTCAGGCTCATCAGGAACGTGGCCCACTTGGTGCTGCAGTGGTGCATGAACTCCACGGGCTCCTTCCAGCCCCGGTGCGTGAACAGCACGATCGTGTAGTCGCCGTCCTGGCGGAGGTGCCAGTCGATCGTCGTCCCGACCCATTCCTCGGGGCCGTCGGCCACCCGCCACACCACCCGCTCGGACGGAGCCAGCTCGACGACCTCCATGTCGAAGCCGCCGGGCGGGAACCGGAACTCGAGCACGCCGCCGACGTCGCCGCTCCCCTTCGTGTCGTCGGTCCACCAGCCGGCGAGGCCCTCGACGGTCGTCAGCGCGTCGTACACCTTCTCCGGCGACGGGCTCTTGACCCCGATCCTGTGCAGGATGTCTGCCATCTTCGATTCTCCTTGGTCTCGTCAGTCCTGTTGGGTGCGCTGGATCGCCTCGGCGATCCGCTTGATCCGCTGCAGCCGGGCGTCCCACGCCGCGCCGACGGACGACAGCTGGGCCACCGCGCGGGCGAGCTGGGCGTCGTCCACCCGATACCGCTTCTCCCGGCCCGCCGGCGTCCCCCGGACCAGGCCGGCCCGGTCGAGGACACCGAGGTGCTTGGCCACCGCCTGACGGGTGACCGGGAGCCGCTGGGCCAGCGAGGTCGCGGTGCCGTCGCCCTCGATGAGCAGCAGGTCGAGCATCCGGCGCCGGGTCGGGTCTCCGATCGCCGACCAGAGGTCGTCGTCCACGCTCTCGGCCGCCGCGACGCTCACGGCCGCACCCGCAGCGTCGCGACGTACGCCGCCAGCCGCGGCAGGTAGAAGTCCCAGCCGGTGACGTGCTCCCGGTACTGCTGCTCCAAGACGGCGACCTCCCAGCCCATCTCGCGGAAGCCGGACTCGGTCATCTTGAGCAGCGTCCCGCCGCCAGAGGGAGTCAGGTCGAAGGTGACCAGCAGCGAGTTGCCCTCGGCCGCCACCTCACCGGCCGGATGCGTCCAGCGGAACGAGAACGTCCGCGGCGGCCGCACGTCGAGGACGGTGAACGACACCACCGCCCCGCCGGCGTCGCGGTCACCGAAGACGATCTCCCCTGCCGCCCCGGGCGCCGGCTCGTACCGGGCGTCGTCCGGCCACCACTCCTTGAGGTGGTCGGGACTGCTCACCACCTCGAAGACGATCTCCGGCGACGCCTCGATGTAGATCTCGCGCTCGATTGTGCCGAACTCCACGTCAGCCTCCTGCAACGTTTGGTTGCACATGAGGTTATCCAGGAGGGTGGCGCTAGCGCAACCATTGGTTGCACGTTGCTGATTCCAGCCGCGCGAGTCGCCTCACCGGGCTTCCCGCGCTCGTCGTGCTATCGGCCGAAGATCCGCATCTGGAGCATGACGCCGAGCCGCGCGTCCGAGTCGGCCAGGTCCAGCCCGCCGATCTCGGTCAGCCGCTTGAGGCGGTAGCGGAAGGTGTTGGGGTGCACGTGGACCCGCGCGGCGGCGGCGTTGACGTCGCCGAAGGCGTCCAGGTAGGCCCGCAGGGTGGCGACCAGCTCGCCGCCGTGCTCGGCGTCGTACGCGAGCAGCCGCTCGTACGGCCCGGTGGGCGCCTGCTTCTCCGCCCTGACCAGATCGGCCAGCTGGAGCAGCAACGCCTCGAAGTGCACGCTCGTATACCCGGCCACCTGGCCGGAGGCGCTCCTGGCGCGCAGCACCCGCAGCGCCCGGTCGGCGTCGGCCCGCGACCTGGCCACCTCGGTGAGGTCGGCCGCCAGGCGCCCCACGCCGATGTTGGCCGCGTGCCGGGGGCCGACCCTGGTCAGGAAGCTCTCCGCCACGCGTACGGCCCGCGTCTCCTCCTGCCCGCCGGCCTGCAGGGGCAGCACGGCGTAGGCCACCGAGCCGACCAGCGCGGCGGCGGCCCTGGGGTGGATGGCCCCGACGTGCAGCGCGAGGGCGTCGCAGAACCGCTGCCTGTCGCCCTCCAGCCGGGCGGCGTCGTCGTAGGTCTCCTCGGTGAGCTGGGCCGCGAGCACGCACAGGCGCTCGCTCGCCACGCCCAGACGGCCCGCAGCCTCCGCCGCGTCACGGCCGCCGGCGAGCACGGTCGACAGCAGGTCGGCGCGCAGCCGCCTGCTGGTGTCGGCCCCGGCGCGCTGCCGCAGGAGCTGCAAGGCGACGATCTTGGCGGCGTCGGCGAGGGCGCGCCGCCGCTGCTCGCTGAGCGGCTCGCGCACCGCGGCCCAGATGGAGCCGAGGATCTCGTCCCCCGAGCGGACGGCCACCGCCGCCCGGTTGATCCCCTCGTCGTCGAGTTCGATGTAGATCGGCTCGCGGCTCTGGTAGAGCCGGCGGAAGACGCCGCCTTCCTCCAGCATCCGCCGATACCGCTCCGGCACCTGACGGCCGAGCACGGTGGCCACCCGCCCGGGGTCGGCCTCCTCCTGGCGCTCGGAGTAGGCCAGCACGCGCGAGGAGCGGTCCTCGATGGTCACCGGCGCGTCCAGCAGCGCGCACACGGCGTTGGCCAGTGAGAACAGGCCGTCCGGCGGGGGCTCTCCCGGCTCGGCGAGATCGCCTTCACCCCGGAGCTCGGCCAGCAGGGAGCGCAGCAGCGCCGCCACCTGGGCCCAGGAGGCGGCGCGGGTGAGGCCGAGCACGGCGACCCCGGTCTCCAGGACCTTCGCGCGGAGCGGCTCGTCCACCTCCACCGGCTGCTTGACGACGATGCCGGCCGCCGGACCGGCCGCGTCGAGCAGGGCCCGGATCCGCTCGGCCGAGTCCACCCCGACGGCGAGCACGAGAGCCCCCTCCTGAAGCAGCGGCTCGTCGAGGGGGTCGTAGATGTGCACCCCGGTGACCTCGGCGTCGAGGTCACCGGGTGAGGCGGCCACGTCGAGCACGGTGCTGCCGAGATCCTCCAGGACCCGGCGCAGGCTGGCGCGCGGCCGTGCGCTCATTCCCCGCCTCGGCCGATCCTGGGCGTGGCCCGCGCGCCGAGGTGGACGTACGGCGTGCCGTCGGCGAGCTGGAAGAACACCGCCGACCACCAGTCGGGCTGCCCCTCCGGGCGGCCGACGAAGGTGACGTCGTCCACCGGCACGAGGTCGAAGTCCATGGGCGGCTGCGCGCCGGCGAGGGCGCCCGTGGCCTCCATGTGCGTCGCGAGCGCTCCGTCGCGCACGGTCATCGTGATGCGCATGCCGGCCCGCTCGTAGACCCCGGCGTACCGCTCCACGTCGGTCTCGTACGGCTCGGCCGGCGGGCCGAGCACGGGCGGGACGGTCAGGCCGAGCAGGTCGGCGAACAGCTCGGTGGCCACGGCGTGCTGGAAGGCGCCGGTCTGGCCGCCGTTGGCCAGCACGCACACGACCGTGCCCGTGCCGGGGACCGCCCAGAGCATGGCCGCCTGGCCGATCGTGTTGCCGCCGTGGGAGATCACCCGGCGGCCGTCCCACTCGTCGAGGATCCAGCCGATCCCCCACTGCCGGCCCAGCGTGTGCGGGTTGGGGACGTCCACCTGCGGCTCCCACATCGCCCGCGGGTCGGCCAGCAGGCCTCCGTCGAGGTGGGCGCGGGCGAACGCCACGACGTCGGCGGCGCGGGCGCAGATCAGCCCGGCGGGCCCGGCCGAGCGCATCAGGCCCCACATCGGCGCGGGCGCGCCGCCCATGTGGCCCATGGCCGCGCGGAAGCGCAGGACGTCCTCCGGCAGGGTCCAGGTGTGGGTCAGGCCCAGGGGCTCGACGACCTGCTCGCGCAGCGCGGCGTCCCACACCTTGCCGGTCAGGCGCTCGACCGCCCGGCCCGCGATGGACAGGCCGGAGTTGCAGTACGAGTGGGTGGCGCCGAGCGGGTGGATCTGCGCGAGGTCCGCGCACGCCTCGACGTACTTCTCCAGGCAGTCGTCGCCTCTGCCGGTGTCGAGGAACAGGTCGCCGTCGATGCCCGAGGTGTGCGACAGCAGGTGCCGGAGCGTGACCGTCTTGGACACCTCCGGGTCCGCGACCCGGAACTCCGGCAGGATCTCCCGCACCGGGGTGTCGAGGGTGACCCGCCCCTGCTCGGCCAGCAGCATGATCTGCGTCGCCGTCCACAGCTTCGTTATCGAGCCGATCTGGAAGAGCGAGTCGGGGGTCGCCTCGACGCCGGTGGCGACGTTCAGCACTCCGGCGGCGAACTCGTGGACCTCTCCCTCGTGCAGGAAGGCCAGGGTCGCACCGGGCACCTCGTACTCGGCGATCAGCTCACCGAGCCGGGTCTGCCATCGTCCTGCCACGTCAGCCATCGGAGGGGGTCCTTTCGTCGCCGGGCCGTTGCCCGAACGCTAGGCGTCCTTTCCCGCCGCTGCTTCGTCCACCTCAACGAACCGGCGCATCGCTCGTAGTGGGATTCTCCAACACCCCGCGCCGTACCTCGAACAGGAAACAGCCGAACTCCACGGCCCGCACGTGGACCACCGCCGTCTCGGGGTCCTCCAGCAGGGTGTCCAGCAGGATCGACGCCGCGACGGGGTCGGCCGACTGGTGCCCATCCACGAGGTGCCCGTTCAGGATGGAGCCGTCGGCGCGGTAGGTGCGGAAGACCCGGCGCGGGCCGCCCATCGCCGCCGGGTAGCCGGGCCCTGTCTTCGACTGGGGGCCCTCGCACGGCTCCTCGTGGACGAACACCGGCCCGACCTCCTCGTACGCCCCGGGGTCGGCGCCGGTCTCCACCGCCCAGCGGCGCAGCGGCGCGTAGGCCGCGAGCAGGACCGCCTCCCCGGGCCGGGAGCGGCGCAGGCAGCAGCGCAGCGGGCTGCCGCCCTCCTCCTCGACGATCCGGCGCGGCCTCCGCCCGGCGTCGTCGGTCTTCCTGATCTGGTCAAGCACGTCGGGCGCGATGGCCCTGATCTCGAACGTCATGCCCTCATCGTGGCCGTGCGGCCGTCCGGAGGGCTGGCGGGAAACGGACGGCGCGCTACGAGGCGCTGACGGTCTCCGGCACGGTCTCCTCCTCGCTCGCGGCCTTGGCGGCCTTGCGCTTGAGCCACAGGGTGGTGCCGATGCCGACCAGGACGGCGACCACCAGCCCCACCCAGGAGAAGCCCTTGAGCCACTTGTCGGCCACCACGCCCAGGTAGTAGACCCCGGCCGTGGTCCCGCCCGCCCACGCGACGCCGCCGAGGACGTTGGCGACGAGGAAGCGCCAGTACGGCATGTGCAGGGCCCCGGCCAGCGGCCCGGCGAGGATCCGCAGCAGGGCGATGAAGCGGCCGAAGAACACCGCCCACATCCCGTGGCGGTTGAACATGTGCTCCGCCCTGGCGATGTGCGCGGGGCCGAAGTGTTTGGGGAAGCGCCGTCCCAGCCGGTCGAACAGCGCCCGTCCGCCCTTGCGGCCGATCAGATAGCCGATGGAGTCCCCCACGATCGCGCCGCCGCTCGCGCAGAGCCCGACGACCAAAGGGTCCACGACCCCTCTGGACGACAGCAGCGCGGCGCTCACCAGCACGATCTCACCCGGGAGCGGGATGCCCAGGCTCTCCAGCCCGATGACGGCGCCCACGAGCACGTAGACCCAGACGGACGG
Source organism: Microbispora catharanthi (assembly GCF_006334915.2). Classification (GTDB taxonomy): domain Bacteria; phylum Actinomycetota; class Actinomycetes; order Streptosporangiales; family Streptosporangiaceae; genus Microbispora; species Microbispora catharanthi. The sequence continues at coordinate 177,949 of NZ_VDMA02000016.1, read as the reverse complement.
GATGGTCTGCAGCCACTCGTCGACGTGCATCTCACTCCCTCAACGCGGTAACAGCACCCATTCTGCCGTCGCCCAACGGGTGCGACATCCGCCGGAAGGACCAACGCGGGTAACCCGGGAGAAGGACGGGCGTGCCCCGCCTCCGACCGGGAGCCGATCAGTCGCGCATCGCCACGCGCACGGCGTCGCGCATCGCGGCATGGACGGCCGCGTTGCTCACCCGGTCGGTGCGCGCCTCCACGATGCGCAGGCCGTCCCCCTTGATCGCCCTGGACAGCTCCTCCGGGTCCTCGACCAGCGTGTACGGCAGGCCGCTCGCGGCCGCCAGGTAGCCGAGATCCACCCCGTGGGGAGTGCCGAAGACCCGCTCGAACGGGTCCTCCAGCGCGGCCTGCGGCAGCAGCGAGAAGATCCCGCCGCCGTCGTTGTTCACCACCATGAGGCACAGGTCGGGCCGGGGCTCGCGCGGGCCGAGGATCAGGCCGTTCTGGTCGTGCAGCAGCGTGAGGTCGCCGATCAGCGCGTACGCCGGGCCGTTGTGGGCGAGCGCCGCCCCGACGGCGGTGGAGACCAGCCCGTCGATGCCCGACGCGCCCCGGTTGGCCATCAGCCGCAGTCCCCGCCGGGGGCGCATGGCCTGGTCGAGGTCGCGGATCGGCATGGAAGATCCGCAGAACAGCAGCGAGCCGTTGGGCAGCACCTCGACGAGGTCCCTGGCCAGCCGCGGCTCGGTCAGCCCCGAGGAGTCGAGAACCGCGTCGATCGCCTCGCGGGCCACGTGGTCGGCGTGCCGCCAGGCGCGCAGCCAGGCGTCCCCGCCGGCCGCGATCGGGATCTCCACGGCCTGGGCCACCTGCGTCGCCGAGCGGGTCGGGTCGGGCCACCGGGTCAGATCGGGGGCGACCACGATGTGCTCCCCGGCCCGGCGCAGCCACGACAGCAGCGGGCGCGACAGCCCGGGGCGGCCGAGGGTGACCACGACGTCGGGCCGGTGGGCGTCGGCCCACTCCTGGTCGCCCAGCAGGAAGTGGTAGGTCGAGATCGCGTGGTCGCCGTACCGGCCGCCGCCGTTGGGCTCCGACAGCACGGGCCAGCCCGCCATGCCCGCGGCGGCGACGTATCGCCGCACGTTGGCGGCGCCGTCGCCGACGACCAGCACCCCGCGCCGGGTCGGCGGGATGTGCAGGGCGGCGGAGGGCGGCGCGACCCGGGCCCGGAACCACGCGCCGGAGGCGTCGCCGTCCAGCGGCTCGCACCAGCTCGCGTCCCCGTCGGGGATCAGCGGCTCGCGGAAGGCCACGTTGAGGTGGACGGGCCCGGGGTCCGGCGGCCCGGCGGCGCGCTGGCAGGCCCGGGACACCAGCGACCGCCAGTAGGCCACCTGGCCCGGCCGCTCCTCGGGCACGCCGACCTCGGCGAACCAACGCACGGCCGAGCCGTACAGCTTGACCTGGTCGATCGTCTGGTTGGCGCCGGTGCCGCGCAGCTCGGGCGGCCGGTCGGCGGTCAGCAGGAGCAGCGGGACGCCCGACTCGGACGCCTCGATCACGGCGGGGTGGAAGTTGGCCGCCGCCGTGCCCGAGGTGCAGATCAGGGCCACCGGCCGCTCGGACCGCTTGGCCAGGCCGAGGGCGACGTACGAGGCCGACCGCTCGTCGACGCGCACGTGCAGCCGCACCCGCGACTCGGCGTGCGCGGCGAGCGCCAGCGGCGCGGACCGGGAGCCCGGGGCGAGCACCACGTCGGTGACCCCGCAGCGCACCAGTTCGTCGATCAGGACGGTCGAGAGGGCGGTCGCCGGGTTCACCGCCGCGCCCCCAGAACGCCCCGGTCGGCCCGGTTCCTGTCCACCCGCCCGTCTCCTCCCGTTCCCGCAGCCGCAAGCGTACGGCAAAACGGAGAGGCCGCCGTCATCACGCGGCCGTCTACGGGCGGCGGGGGAACTTCGAGAAGTCCGGCTTGCGCTTCTCCTTGAACGCGTCGCGGCCCTCCTGGGCCTCCTCGCTCATGTAGTAGATCAGCGTCGCGTCGCCGGCGAACTGCTGCATGCCGGCCGCGCCGTCGGTCACCGCGTTGAGCGCGCCCTTCAGCATGCGCAGCGCGAGGGGCGACTTCTCCAGCAGCTCGCGGGCCCACTGGACGGTCTCCTCCTCAAGGCGCTCCAGCGGCACCACCGCGTTGACCAGGCCCCACTGAAGCGCGGTCTGGGCGTCGTACTGGCGGCACAGGTACCAGATCTCGCGGGCCCGCTTGAGGCCCACGGTCTCGGCGAGCAGCCAGGAGCCGTACCCTCCGTCGAACGAGCCCACCTTGGGGCCGGTCTGGCCGAACCTGGCGTTGTCGGCGGCGATCGTCAGGTCGCAGCAGACGTGCAGCACGTGGCCGCCGCCGATGGCGTAGCCCGCCACCATGGCGATGACCGGCTTGGGGCAGCGGCGGATCTGCACCTGCAGGTCCAGGACGTTGAGCCGGCCGATGCCGTGGGTCTTGTCGTCCACGTAGCCGTCGTCGCCGCGGATCTTCTGGTCGCCGCCGGAGCAGAACGCCTTGTCCCCGGCGCCGGTGAAGATGATCACACCGACCTCGGTGTCCTCCTGGGCGCGGTTGAAGGCCTCGCGGAGCTCGAACAAGGTCGTGGGCCGGAAGGCGTTGTGCCGCTCGGGGCGGTTGATCGTGATCTTCGCCATCCCCTCCGCGGTCTCGTAGATGATGTCCTCGTACTCGCCCGACCGCTTCCAGTCGACCCCGCTCGTCACACCCGCTCCTTCGTCGTCACCAACCAGGCGGTCGCCTCCGGCCACCGCACCGGGACTAACCTTACGACCGTGCTCAGCCCTCCCGGACACCACCCAGGACAGCGACCCGTGCACGCTCTCGTCCTGCCTCCGGGGCCCGCCCTGTCCGAGGCCGTACGGCAGGCCCTGACCGGCGACGCGCCCACCGTGCTGCCGCTGTCGCCCGACCTGCCGCGGCCCGCGCTCGAGGCGACGCTCGCCGCGCTGCGCCCCACCCACGTCGTCACCGCCGGCGGCGTGCGGCGCGAGCCGGACGGGGTGCCGTCCGACGCCGCGCTGATCATCGCGACCTCCGGCTCCACCGGCGTCCCGAAGGGGGTGGAGCTGACGGCCGAGGCGCTGCTCGCCTCGGCCCGCGCCTCGCTGTCCAGGCTCGGCGCCGGCGAGGGCGACCGCTGGCTGTGCTGCCTGCCGCCGTCGCACATCTCCGGCGCGCAGGTGCTCGTCCGGTCGCTGCTGTGCGGCACCGAGCCGATCGTCCACGCGCGCTTCTCCCCCGACGAGGTCGCCGCGAGCGGGGCGGACCACGTCTCGCTGGTCCCCACCCAGTTGCGGCGGATGCTGGACGCGGGGGCGGACGTCGCGGCCTTCGGCACGATCCTGCTCGGCGGGGCCGCCGCCCCTCCGGGCCTGCTGGCCGAGGCCCGCGCGGCGGGGGCCAGGATCGTCACCACGTACGGCTCGAGCGAGACGAGCGGCGGATGCGTGTACGACGGCGTGCCGCTCGACGGAGTCGAGGTCAAGATCGGCGGCGACGGGCGGGTGCGGATCGCGGGCCCTGTGCTGTTCTCGGGTTACCGCCTGCGCGAGGAGCGGCCCTTCGAGGGCGGCTGGTTCGTCACCTCCGACCTGGGCTCGATCGAGGACGGACGGCTCACCGTGCTGGGCCGGGCCGACGACGTGATCAACACCGGGGGCCGCAAGGTCGTGGCCGGCTCGGTCGCCGGGGTCCTGGCCGGGCACCCGGCCGTACGCGACGTCGTGGTGGTGGGCAGGCCCGACCCCGAGTGGGGCGAGATCGTGGTCGCCGTCGTGGTCCCCCGCGATGGCGGCGAGGTCACGCTCGGCGAGCTGAGGGCCTTCGCCAAGGAGCGGCTGCCCGCCTACGCCGCGCCGCGCGCCGTCGAGCTGGTGTCCCAGATACCGCTCCTGCCGAACGGCAAACCCGATATGGTCGAACTCAAGAACCGGAACCGCGGATGACCTTCGTGCGTCTGTAAGAGCAGGGGGAAGGGGACGCCGCATGCAACCGATCCGCTTCACGCCGGCCCACAAGATGATGGCCTCCGCCGTGCTCGTCGGCGTCGTCATCGTGGGCGGGGCGTCGATCACGGCCGCCGCCTTCGCGGGCCGCCTGGACGACGTCGCGAAGGTGGGCGACGCCCCCGCCGCCAAGCTCGGCCCGGCGACGGGCGGTCACGGAGGATCGGTCGAGGTCTCCCCCGACGATCCCGGCCGCGGCGAGCTCACCGGGCCGCGGGCCACTCCCGAGGTCGACCCCGACGTGGTGCTGAAGGAGCTCACGGACGACCCGGACGGGGTCGCCGACTACTGGACCCGCGAGCGCATGCAGGACGCGAACCCCATGCCGGTGCCCCAGGTCAGCGTCAGCATCATCCCCGACTGACCGGCCCGCCCGGGGCGAGTCCGGCAGCGTCCCCAGCGGGGTGAGGGAACAAACCGGGCGCGAGAGCGTTATTGATACTGGTGCGCTGAGCTGCCGGACGCCGCGCCCCGATCGCAAGCATCAGACCTCGAACCAACCATGAACTCCGCAAGGAGGAGGTGTCCTCATGCCCCGGACCGCCGTGGCGGCCTCGCCCGAGCGCGAGGCGACCCCGACGACGCTCGACCTGCTCCTGGAGCGAGGCCGTGCGCAGGGTCGTCTTTCCCTGTCGGAGCTGCGCGAGGCCTTCGCGAAGGCCGGCGTCAGCCCCGTCGAGGGCCGCTCGATCCTGCGCGAGCTCACCGAGGCGGGCGTGAACCTGGCCGCCGACAACGGCACGCAGAACGAGCCGGGCGCGCAGACCGAGGCGGCAGCCGAGACGGGGGCGCCGACCCCCGCCAAGGCGCCGGCCAGGAAGTCCCGCCGGGCCGCCCAGGCCGCGGCGCAGGCCTCCAAGAACGGGCCGGCCGCCAGGAGCGCCGCGAAGAAGACGGCCAAGGCCGCCGACGAGGAGCCGTACGACGAGGAGCCGCAGGCCGACGAGGCCGAGGCGGAGGACGGCGAGACGCTCGACCTCGACGACACCTCCTCGGTCATGGGCGACTCGGTCCACACCTACCTGAAGTCCATCGGGCGCCGCACCCTGCTCACCGCCGCCCAGGAGGTGGAGCTGGCCAAGCGCATCGAGGCCGGGCTGTACGCCGAGTACAAGCTGGAGACCGCCCTCGAGAACGGCGAGCACCTGCCCCCGCACGTGCGTGAGGACCTGGAATGGGTCATCGAGGACGGCAGGCGGGCCAAGGACCACATGCTGGAGGCCAACCTCCGCCTGGTCGTCTCCGTGGCCAAGAAGTACACCGATCGCGGCATGGCCCTGCTCGACGTCGTGCAGGAGGGCAACCTCGGCCTGATCCGCGCCGTCGAGAAGTTCGACTACACCAAGGGCTACAAGTTCTCGACGTACGCCATGTGGTGGATCCGGCAGGCCATCCAGCGCGGCTTCGCCGACTCGGCCCGCACGATCCGGCTGCCCGTCCACGTGCTGGAGATGCTGTCGAAGCTGTCGCGCGTCGAGCGTGACATGCACCAGCGGCTCGGCCGGGAGCCCACGCCGGAGGAGCTGGCCGTCGAGCTGGACAAGACCCCGGACCAGATCGAGGAGCTGCTGCGCACCAGCCGGCAGCCGATCAGCCTCGATTCGACCATCGGCGAGGACGGCGAGACGCGTATCGGCGACCTCATCGAGGACGTCGACTCCCCCGAGGCGTCCGAGGTCGTGGACCGGCAACTGCTGGCCGAGCAGCTCAAGGGCGTGCTGAGCAACCTGTCGCCGCGTGAGGCGAAGATCATGAGCCTGCGCTTCGGCCTGGCCGACGGCAAGCCGCACACGCTGGACGAGATCGGCAAGCACCTGGGCCTGACCCGGGAGCGGATCCGCCAGCTTGAGAAGGAGTCGCTGTCCAAGCTGCGCCACCCGAGCAACACCCGCCCGCTGCTCGACTGGGCCAGCTGAAACTCGGACCGGCTGATTCAGATATTCGTACGGCCCGCACCCCCTGGGGGTGCGGGCCGTACTGCTGCCTGCGCTCAGCGGCCGGCGGCGGCCAGGCCCTTGCGTACGTCGCGCGGGGTCAGGCGGGCGGGGTCGCCCGTCTTGGAGGCGCGGGGCACCCGGGGGATGCCGCTGAGGCGGTGCGCCTCGCGCAGCGTGCGCAGGCGGTTCACCTCGTCGGTCCACAGCGCGCCGTCGGGGGTGGCCTTCGCCTTGCGCCGGGCGATCCTGCTGTCGTAGGACTTCACGCCGAAAGTGGCGCGCTGGCCCGCCTCCGCGGCGCGCAGCGCCTCGGTCAGGGCGGCGTCGAGGCCCAGGGCCGCCTCACGGAGCTCGGCGAGCGGCGCGCCCGCCGCCTTCGCCTCCTGGAACCGCCGCTGCGCCACCCGGACCTTCTCCAGCACGTGGTCGAAGTCCTTCCGGATCTCCAGATCCGCGTGGTAGCGGACCTCCGCCTCCCGGCTCACCCGCGGACGGAAAAACGCCATCGTCAGCCCCTTCGGTATCGGACTCGCGCAATCGAACGTGCGCAATCGAACTCGCGTCGCAGTCGGTAGCGTACGCGCTCCGCGCGGGGGCTCGCACCGCAGGGTGCGCCGCCCTTTACGAAGTAAGGATCGATATGGCAGCATGATCGCCGTGCCTGCCAAGCGACCACCCGTCCCCCTCTCCCGCGAGCGGATCATCGACGCCGCCCTGCACATCGCCGACGGCCAGGGCCTGCGCCGGCTGACCATGCGACGTCTCGGCGACGCCCTCCAGGTGGAGGCCATGGCGATCTACCACCACCTGCCGCGGGGCAAGGAGGCGCTGATGGACGCCCTCGCCGAGCACGTGACGACCGTGGAGGTCGATCCGGCCGCCGCCACCACCTGGCAGGACAGGGCGCGCGCCTGGGCCCGCGCGAGCCGTGCCGCGCTGCTCGAGCACCCGGGCGTGCTGTCGCTGGCCCTGACCAAGCCGCCGAAGGGGTCGGCCCTCATCGCGATTACGGAGCAGACCGAGCAGTTGCGCGAGTCGGGGGCGGGCGACCCGGCTGGAGCGGTCCGCGCGCTGCGTGCCTACGTCTTCGGCAGCGTGGCGGTGGAGGTCCAGCAGTCGGGGTGGGCCGATCCGGACGCCGAGGTGCGCGACGCGCGCACCGCCGAGGGCGAGCGCGACTTCGAGCACGGCCTCGACGCGCTGATCACGGGCCTCGGCGGCTGAGAGCCGGAGATTTCCGGGCCGGCCGCATCGGCCGTGTTCGGTGACCGGAATCTGTGATCTCTCGGTTACCCGGCCGTCGGCGTGTCGAGGCCGGACCGTTGCCTCCAATGGGGCATTCTTGTGTACTAGGTCACATCAGTGTGCGTGAGCCTGCTCGGGGTGCGGCCGGGTCCCCTGCCCGACCGGCGGAAATGCTCCGAACTGACTATGTCGTACGGATGCGGCCGAGCCGCAAACTGGTGTAGTCCAGTGTGGTGTGCGTCATACCCCACGGACACCAGGAAGACAAAAAAGAGCGAACGATAAAGACACGGAGCCCCGGCGATGTGCCCTCATGAACCGGCCTGTCCCAGAGCGGATGCAAAGGACCGAGAAGCCGCCCGCACGATAGCCTGTCACCCCGAGCAAGGCTGGAGCCTGCTCTGCAACGGCGTCGTGCTGTTCGAGGACACCGGCGAGCTGCTGCCCGACGGCGGCGTCATCGCCCCGCACCGCCCCACCGACATGGCCATCAGCGCGGCCTAGGCGAAAGCAGCCACCGCGCCACCACCTCGCCCACCCGGGCGGGGTCCTTCTTGAACTCGTGCCCCTCCCCCGGGAGGACCACGAGACGTGCGGCGTCCTTCTCGTCCGGCACGCCGAACGGATCCCGATCCCCGTTGACCACGAGCACGGGGGTCCCCGCCTGCCTCAGCTCTTCCGCCCGCGACCGTTCCGGCTTGCCCGGCGGGTGGAGCGGGAACGCGAGCGCCACCACCGCCTCGGCCCCGGCGGCGCTCGCGGTGCGGCAGGCGACCCGCGCGCCGTTGCTCCGCCCGCCCTGGACGAGCGGCAGGCCCGGGTGGCGCTCGCGGAGCTCGGCGACGATCGACAGCCACGCCTCGTCCTGCTTGACCGCCGACCCCGGCGCCCGCGCGCCGCGCAGCCGGAAGGGCTGGGTCACCCGTGCGACGGTCCCCCCGATCGCCAGCACCGCGTCCCGCACGGCGAGCAGGTCGGGGGCGTCCACACCTCCCCCGGACCCGTGGGTCAGGACCAGCAGCAGCCGGGGATCGGCCGCCTCGTCCACCTCGGCCAGGGCGCGGCCGTGCGGAGTCTCGATCTCCATGCCGGCGACGGTAGCGGGTCCGACCGGAGCAGGAGCAGGCGACCCTACGATCGGAGGATGGCGGGCCCCCGCGAAAGGGGCCAGAATGTCATGGTGACGGACATCGCATCGCAGCAGCCGCCGCCCGCGACCGGGCGCCCCGTCCCTCCGCCGCCGGCGGCCCCCTCGACCCGCGAGGACCTGCGCGCCGTCATGGCGGCCCGCCGCGACCTCGGCCCTGAGTACGAGGACGCGCTGGTCGACTCGTTCCTCGACAAGCTCGACGTCGAGATCGCCGCACGGATACGCAACGAGGTGGCGGCCCAGCTACGTCACCAGCCGCCCGGCCCCCTGGTCAAGCAGAAGGACAGCGCCGTGGGCGTGGCCATGGGGTCGCTGGCCCTGGGCATCCCGCTGACCGGGATCGCGGTGGCGAACGCGGGCCCCGCGGGCCTGCTCCTGGCCTGGGGCGGGATCATCGCGGTCAACTTCGCCTACGCCGTCAGCCGACGCTCCCAGCGCTGACACCCGGCGGGATCAGTCGGCGTCCATCGGCGCCGGTTGTCCTCGATCTCCACGCGATGCGCGGCCGCCCGTCGGACGAGGTAGGTCTTGCCGGGAGCGGTGGTCCGGCCCCGGCGGTCACCGCCGCCGGCTGAGCGCCCTCAGCCGGCCGCGCCGGCCTCCATCGGGGGGCGGACGTCCCGCCCCAGGCGCAGCAGTACCTGCTCGGCGAGCGCGGGGTCGGGATGGTCGAGGCCGTAGCGCCACACGGTCTCCGCGTCGGCGTCGCGGCCCCGCAGCGGCAGCGTGCGGGCCAGCAGTTCGATCGCGAGCGCGCCGGTGCCTGCGTCGGCCCCCTCCTGGCGGCTGTCCTCCACCGCCCCGGCGAACTGCGCGCACGCCATCTCCAGGTGCGCCATGCCGAGCAGCACCCGCAGGCGCGCCGGGTCGGCCACCGCGCTGACCGACAGCGCCTCAAGCAGGACGTCGGCGGCCCGCTCGGGTTCGCCGTCCTCCAGCAGCCGCTCGGCCATCCGCTCGACCACGACGGAAAGACCCTCGCCGGCCTCGCCGCGGTCCGGCGCGTCCTCGTCCGCGGCGAGTTCCGCGAAGATCGCGGCAGCGCCGTCGAGGTCGCCGCTTTCGGCGAGCCGGCGCGCGTGGTCGAGCCGGTCGGACCGCCGCCCGGAATCGATGGCCGTCATACAGGGGCCTCGCATGGTCGCAGGTGATGAGGAACGATCACCGCGATCTTAACGAGACCGGCCGCCGGGCGGGGCCGACATACCCAACTGATCAGTCCTCGTACGCCTCCAGGGGCGGGCAGGAGCAGACGAGGTTGCGGTCGCCGTACGCCTGGTCGATGCGGCGCACCGGCGACCAGTACTTGTCGTCCCGCAGGCCGGGCACCGGGTAGGCGGCCACCGCCCGCGAGTACGGGTGGGTCCACTCGTCGGCGGTGAGGCACTCGGCCGTGTGCGGGGCGTTGCGGAGCGGGTTGTCGGTCTTGTCGTACTCTCCCGACGCCACCTTGGCGATCTCGTCCCGGATGGCGATCATCGCGTCGACGAAGCGGTCGAGTTCGGCCAGGTCCTCGCTCTCCGTCGGCTCGATCATGAGCGTCCCGGCGACGGGGAACGACATCGTGGGCGCGTGGAAGCCGTAGTCGATCAGCCGCTTGGCCACGTCGTCCACCGTGACGCCGGTCTCCTTGGTGATCTGGCGCAGGTCGACGATGCACTCGTGGGCGACCAGGCCGTCCCTGCCGGTGTACAGCACCGGATAGTGCGGCGCCAGCCGCCGGGCCAGGTAGTTGGCCGACAGGATCGCCTGCTCGGTGGCCTGTCGCAGCCCGTCGGCGCCCATCATCCTGACGTACGCCCAGGAGATCGGCAGGATGCCCGCCGAGCCGTACGGCGCGGCGGACACGTGCGCCGGCAGGTGCTCGGCGAGGTGCGCCTTGACCGCCACCGGGCCGACGCCGGGGCCACCGCCGCCGTGCGGGATGCAGAAGGTCTTGTGCAGGTTCAGGTGGGAGACGTCCGCGCCGAACTCGCCCAGCTTGGCCAGGCCCACCAGCGCGTTGAGGTTGGCCCCGTCCACGTAGACCTGCCCGCCGGCCTCGTGCACCCGCTCGCAGATCTCGACGATCGTCTCCTCGTACACCCCGTGGGTGGACGGGTAGGTCACCATGATCGCGGCGAGCGCGTCGCGGTGCTTGTCGATCTTGGCGGCGAGGTCGGCGACGTCGACGTTGCCGTTCTCGTCGCAGGCCACCACGACCACCCGCATGCCCGCCATGACGGCGCTGGCGGCGTTGGTGCCGTGGGCGGAGGACGGGATGAGGCACACGTCGCGGCCGCCCTCGCCCCTGGAGCGGTGGTAGGACCTGATCGCCAGCAGTCCGGCGAACTCGCCCTGGGAGCCCGCGTTCGGCTGGATCGACACCCGGTCGTAGCCGGTGACCTCGGCCAGCCAGCCCTCCAGCGTCGCGATCAGCTCGGCGTATCCCTCGGCCTGCTCCGCCGGCGCGAACGGGTGGATCGAGGCGAACTCCGGCCAGGTGACCGGCTCCATCTCTGTGGTCGCGTTGAGCTTCATCGTGCAGGAGCCCAGCGGGATCATCGAGCGGTCGAGCGCGATGTCCTTGTCCTGCAGCCGCCGCAGGTAACGCAACATCGCCGTCTCGGACCGGTGGGAGTGGAACACCGGGTGGGTGAGGAAGTCCGAGGTCCGCTGCAGGTCGGCCGGGAGCGCGTCGGAGGTCACCCGGTCGAGGTCCTCGACCACGAGTTCGGGCGCGCCGAACGCCGCCCAGACCGCCCGCAGGTGGTCCGTGGTGGTCTTCTCGTCGCAGGCGACGCCGACGTGGTCGTCGTCGGCCAGGCGCAGGTTCACGCCCCGCTCCGCGGCGGCGGCCACGACCTGAGTGGCCCGCCCGGGCACGCGGGCGAGCACCGTGTCGAAGAACTCGTCGTGGACGACCTCCACGCCGCCCTCGCGCAGCCCGGCGGCCAGGACGGCAGCGTGGCGGTGCGCCCGCTGGGCGATCCTCCTGAGGCCCTCCGGGCCGTGGTAAACGGCGTACATCGACGCCATGACGGCGAGCAGCACCTGCGCGGTGCAGATGTTGCTGGTGGCCTTCTCCCGCCGGATGTGCTGCTCGCGGGTCTGCAGGGCCAGGCGGTAGGCCGTGCGGCCGTCGGCGTCCACCGAGACGCCGACCAGGCGGCCCGGCATCTGCCGCTGCAGTCCCTCGCGGACGGCCATGTACGCGGCGTGGGGGCCGCCGTAGCCCAGCGGGACACCGAAGCGCTGAGAGGAGCCGACGGCGATGTCGGCGCCCTGCTCGCCCGGGGACTCCAGCAGGGTCAGCGCCAGCAGGTCGGCCGCGGCCACCAGCAGCGCCCCCTGGGCGTGCGCCCGCTCGGCGACCGGGCGGAAGGAGGCCACCCGGCCGCTCGCGCCCGGATACTGGACGAGGACTCCGAAGCACTCGGGCAGCTCGCCGGCGAGGTCGGACTCGACCAGCGTGATGCCGAGCGGCTCGGCGCGGGTCGCCAGCACGGCCTTGGTCTGCGGCAGCGCGTCCGCGTCCACCACGAACACGTCGGTCTTCACCTTGCTCGCCCGCCGGGCCAGCGTCATCGCCTCGGCCGCGGCCGTCGCCTCGTCGAGCAGGGACGCGCCGGCGACGTCGAGGCCGGTGAGGTCCGACACGACCGTCTGGAAGTTCAGCAGCGCCTCCAGCCGCCCCTGCGAGATCTCCGGCTGGTAGGGCGTGTACGCGGTGTACCAGCCGGGGTTCTCCATCACGTTGCGGAGGACGACACCCGGGGTGATCGTGTCGTGGTACCCGAGGCCGATCATCGGGGTCAGCACCCGGTTGCGGCCGGCGAGGGCGCGCAGCTCGGCCAGGGCCTCGGCCTCCCCCACCGCCTCGGGCAGGTTCAGCGGGCCGCGCGTGCGGATGGCCTCGGGCACGGCCAGCGCGAGCAGGTCGGCCACCGACTCGTAGCCGACGGCCTCCAGCATCCGGGCGCGGCCGGCCTCGGAGGGGCCGATGTGACGGGTGGCGAAGGGCGGAGCGGAAAGATCGCGAAGCGTGGACCGATCGGTCATGACAGGGGCCTCCTGGGCGGGTCGAGACCTGCGGCGACCGTCCGGCGCCCTGCGTGGCGCGGCCGGTCGTGAAGCGGTCTCCCCCTCTGTCATCGGACCTGAGAGCTTCACCGGGCCGTCGAGCCCGGCTTTCCCCTTCGGTGAGGCGCCGCCTGGCCGGCGGGCCTGCTTTTCAGAGTCGCCTCGTCCGTGCGGTACGGATGCCTGAGAGATTCCGGGGAGGTTTGCTCCTTCGGCGCCCCTGAAGGCCAGGGGTCTCTCCCGCACGAGGTCGTCGGCCGTGTTCCACTCTACCGGCTACCCGTTATCGGGCATCACTCCCACCCCTGCGGAATGATCTCAGCCGGTCCTGCGGGCCTTTCTCCGGCGGGCCAGCTCGTCCGAGGGATGGTCCCCCTCCGCATCCGGAGCGGCCTCCGCGCGCTCGCCCGGAAGCTCGGCCAGCGATCCCTCGACCTCCCGCCACACCCGCCCGAGCGCGATGCCGAACACGCCCTGGCCACCCTGCAGCAGGTCGATCACCTCGTCGGCGCTCGTGCACTCGTAGACGCTCACGCCGTCGCTCATCAAAGTGATCTGGGCCAGGTCGTTGACGCCGCGGTCGCGCAGATGCCGTACGGCGGTGCGTATCTGCTGGAGGGAGACCCCCGTGTCCAGAAGACGTTTGACGACCTTCAGGACGAGGATGTCGCGGAAGCTGTACAGTCGCTGGGACCCGGATCCCTGGGCGGCCCTTATCGTCGGGAGCACCAGTTCGGTCCGGGCCCAGTAGTCGAGTTGCCGGTAGGTGATCCCGGCCGCCGCGCACGCCGTGGGCCCGCGGTATCCGATGCCCTGGGGCAGCGCCGTCGGCTGCTCGTCGAACAGCAGACCCTGTTCGCCGGCGCGCTCGCGCGCCGCCTGCCGAACCGGGTCGTGCTGGCCGGCCGACTTACCCTCGCCGCTGCTGACCGCCACTGCGGACCTCCGGCTTTCTCTCATCCCACGGTCTGATCTGGGGGTTCGTGAATTACAACCGTGGTTTCCCTTGCACCGTAGGACCGGGGCCATCGTCAGTCAACGACCCCGTCCGGCGCGTCGTGAAGCGTAATCTCCCGAAATCGTCCGGCACGTCAGCCCGCCCGGCCGAAGTCTTCCGGTGTGATTTTGTCCAGGAACTCGCGAAACTTTTCCACTTCGTCTTCCTGGTCGTCGGGCATGCTCACGCCCGCCTCCTGGATCACGTCCTCACTCGCGTAGATCGTCGCGCCCGTACGCAACGCCAGCGCGATCGAGTCCGAAGGACGGGCGCTGACCTCCACGCCGTTGGAGAAGACCAGATCGGCGAAGAAGATTCCATCGCGGAGCGCGACGATGTTGACGGTGCGCAACCGCACCCCCAAGGCCTCAAGAACGTCACGGAACAAGTCGTGGGTCAGCGGCCGGGGCGGCGGCTCCTCCGCCTGGGCCAACGCGATAGCGGTCGCCTCGGTCATGCCTATCCAGATCGGCAGATACCGATCACCGCTCGTCTCCTTCAGGAGAACGATCGGCTGGTTGGTGGGCATCTCAACGCGAACCCCCACGACCTCCATCTGCAACACGGGCGGCTCCGTCTCAAGCGTCGCGGCATATCACCAGGCATTCAACGTAACACCCACGGAGGTGCGGATGTGCCGGTCACCGCCCCAGAACGCCGCGAACACTCCCACGCAGTAACGCATTGTGAAGTTCCTGGAGAAGTCCGGAGATTTCCCGGGCGGTCTCGTCCGCCTCCGCGATCGCCCCCGGCGCCTTGCGCCGCAGCAGCGGGGCCACCGCCTGCTCGATGAGACCGGTCTCCCGCTCCACCGCGGCGCGGATCGCTCTCAGGTGCCGCGCCTGCAGGCCGAACCGCGCCAGCGCCCCCACGCTGCGCGCGACCTCCAGCGCCTCGCCGTCGTAGCGGCGTGCCACGGGGGCGACCAGGCCGAAGCTCTCCATCTCGGCCAGGGTCTCCTCGTCGATGCCTGCGGCCTCGATGAGCTCCTCCCGGCTGAGACGCACGGGCGGAGCGCCGTCGGACACGGCGTGCGGACGGACCGCCTGCTCGTCCAGCTGATCCTTGATCACGCGGAGCGGCAGGTACTGGTCACGCTGCGCACGCAGGATGTACCGCAGGCGCTCGACGTCGTTGTAGGTGAACTTGCGGTACCCCGACGGGCTCCGCTGGGGCTCGATCAGCCCCTCACCCTCCAGAAACCGGATCTTGGAGACGGTCACGTCCGGGAACTCGCCCTGCAGCAGGGCGAGCACCTCCCCGATGCTCATGAACGCCCGTACGGCTTGCGCGCTCATGACTCCTCCTCCTCACCGATCACAGCCCTCCAGGACCACGCGTGAGGAACACCAGCCGGAACTTGCCGATCTGCACCTCGTCGCCACCCTGCAACGGGGACTCCTCGATGCGCTCCCGGTTGACGTAGGTGCCGTTGAGGCTGCCCACGTCACGCACGGTGAACTGGCCGCCGCGCCGGTAGAACTCCACGTGCCTCCTGGACACCGTCACATCGTCCAGGAAAATGTCGCTTTCCGGGTGGCGACCCGCCGTAGTGAGGTCGCTGTCGAGCAGAAAACGGCTCCCCGCGTTCGGCCCCCGCATGACCACCAGCAGAGCCGTGCCGGGCGGCAACTGCTCGACCGCGGCCCTGTCCGGCAGAAGCGTCTGGCCCGTCTCCGCCTCGAGCGCCTCAAGTGAGATCGTCGAGGTCGTGTCGGCTGCGACGGGCGCCGGAGCGCTCAGCGGCGAACCGCATCGTGAACAGAAACGGGCATCCTCGGGGTTGGCATGACCGCACTGCGTGCAGTAGACGCTGGGCATCGAACGGCTCGGCCTCTCTCACGACTTGCTCTAGGACTGGCTCAAACTGCGAATGCCGCAACTTACGCTGATCAGGCACAAAGGTCAAGACCGCGGCTGGGCGTGGACTGACCAACGCTACAGCCAGCGGAGGTTCAAGGTCCATCCCGCCACACGTGTTGTATTGCCGCGCCTCCGGCGCGGCGGCTCGGGGCGCCTTCACGTCGTCGTGCCGGAGGCGCGCCATGAGCACAGCCCTCGTCGCGTCCTCGCTCGTTCCTCGCTCCGGGCGCTCCTCAGTCCAGTCGCGGCCGCGCCCCTCGCGTGATGGTTGCGCACCGTAATCCTCGCGCGGGGGTAGCCGCGCCCCTCGCGTGAGGGCTGGGCACCGCAATCCTCGCAGGGGTAGCCGCGCCCCTCGCGTGATGGTCGCGCGCCGTACCTTACTTGAGGGGTCAGTGGGCGCCGGCGGCTTGTTCGACGACGTGGGCCCAGCGCTCCAGGAGGGCC
Source organism: Microbispora catharanthi (assembly GCF_006334915.2). Lineage (GTDB taxonomy): Bacteria > Actinomycetota > Actinomycetes > Streptosporangiales > Streptosporangiaceae > Microbispora > Microbispora catharanthi. The sequence continues at coordinate 162,190 of NZ_VDMA02000016.1, read as the reverse complement.
TGGGCGGTGTCCATGTCGTGGCCCTCCGCCCACAGGTGGGTGACGGCCTCGGCGGGGTCGGGCAGGACGAGGGCCCAGCTTCCGTCGTCCTCCACGACCCGGACGCCGTCGGTGGTGTCCAGGCGGTGGCCCTCGGCCGCCTCGACGACCGAGCGCATCACGGCCCCCTTGTGCGCCCATGGCGTGGGAACGGTCCGCTTGAGCAGCTTGGCCTCCGGGATGCGGGCGTCGATCTGGCTGAGCGACAGCCGGGTGCGCGCGACCAGGCCGAGCAGGCGCAGGAACACCGCCAGGCCGTCCACGGTGGGCGCGAACTCCGGGACGATGAAGCCGCCCTTCCCGTCGCCGGCGAAGATCGTGTCGGGGTGCCGGGCCGCCCGCGTCAGCGTGTCGAGGCTCGTGGCCGTCCAGTCGACCTGCACGCCGTGGAAGCGGCACACCATCTCCGCCACCCGGGTCGTGGTGACCGGCAGGGCCACCCGGCCGCCCCGGCGCTCGGCCGCCACCAGGTCGAGCACGACGAGCAGCGCGCGCTCCTCGCTGATCAGCTGGCCCATCTCGTCCACCAGGGAGACCCGCTCCCCCACCGGGTCGAACCGTACGCCGAAGGCGGCCCGCGCCGAGGCCACCAGCTCCGCCAGGCGCTGCAGATCGCGGCGGCGCTCGGCGAGCGTCTCGGTCGGCGAGGCGTCGTCGAGGCGGTTGTTCACGGTGAGCACGTCGACCCCGGCCCGGCCCAGCAGGCTCGGCAGCACGAGCGAGGAGGTGCCGCCCGCGCAGTCGACCACGACCTTCATCTCGGTGTCCTTCACCCCGGACATGTCGATGCAGGCCAGCAGCTCCCGTGCGTACGTGTCGACGGCGCGGGCGGGGAAGGTCAGCTCGGCGATCTCGCCGGGGAAGGCGCGCCGGTACTCCTGCCGGGAGAAGACCCGCTCCAGCTTGCGCTGGGTCGCCTGGGACAGGTCGGCCCCCGTCTCGTCCATGAACACGATGTCGACGCTCTGGGGGTCGCCCGCCGTGGTGCGCAGGGCGATGCCGCCCCGGACGTTCTCCCGCGAGGTGTTGAACCTGGCGACCGGCAGGGCGGCGGCCTCCAGGTCGACCACGTTGATCGCGCTGGAGTTCAGCGCGCTGATCACCGCCCGCTTGAGCGCCCGTGCCGCGCGCGAGGCGTCGCGGGAGGTGACGACCGTGTCACCCTTGCGCAGCGTCGTGGCGTACGCGCTGGCCAGCCGTACGCACAGCTCCGGGGTGATCTCGACGTTGACCAGCCCGGAGACCCCGCGGGGGCCGAACAGGCTGCGCTGGCCGCGCGACTCCCAGATGACGCTGGTGTTGACGACCGTGCCCGCCTCGATCGTCTTGAACGGGTAGATCTTCACGCCGGAGGAGACGTACGCCTCGGCCTCGATGACGCACTCGTCGCCGACGACGGCGTTCTCCTCGATCCTGGCGCCGGTCATCACGTCGGTGTTCTTGCCGATCACGCAGCCGCGCAGGTGGGCGGCCGGGCCGACGTACACGTTGTCGCTGACCACGGCGCGGTGGAGGAAGGCGCCCTCCTTGACGACGGCGTTGCTGCCGAGCACGGTGTACTCCCGCAGTTCGGCGCCGGCCTCGACCTTGGCGTAGTCGCCGATGTAGAGGGGGCCCTTGAGCACGGCCTCGGGGTCCACCGAGGCGCCCTCGGCGGCCCACACGCCCGGGGCCAGCTCGAACGCGTCGAAGTCGACCTTGACCTTGCCCTCCAGCACGTCGGCCTGGGCCTTGAGGTAGCTCTCGTGCGTGCCGACGTCCTCCCAGTAGCCCTCGGCCACGTAGCCGAACAGCCGGCAGCCCCGTTCGAGCATGTCGGGGAAGATGTCGGACGACCAGTCGACCGACTGGCCGGGGGCGATCTCGTCGAGGACCGACGGCTCCATGATGTAGATGCCGGTGTTGACCGTGTCGGAGAACACCTGACCCCAGGTGGGCTTCTCCAGGAAGCGCTGGATGCGGCCGCTGTCGTCGACGATGATGATCCCGAACTCCAGCGGGTTGGGCACGCGCTTGAGCCCGATGGTGACCAGCGCCCGGTTCTCGCGGTGGAAGCGGAGCATGTCGGTCAGGTCGATGTCGGTGAGCGCGTCGCCGGAGATGACCAGGAAGCGGTCGTCGCGGAGCTTGTCGGCGGCGTTCTTCACGCTGCCGGCCGTCCCGAGGGGGACCTCCTCGGTGGCGTAGTGGAGGGTCATGCCCAGCTCGTCGCCGTCGCCGAAGTAGTTGCGGATCAGCGCGGCCAGGAACTGCACGGTCACCACGGTCTCGGTGAACCCGTGCCGCTTGAGCAGCCGGAGCACGTGCTCCATGATCGGCCGGTTGATGATGGGGAGCAGGGGCTTGGGCTGGTTCGCGGTCATCGGCCGCAGCCGTGTCCCCTCCCCGCCCGCCATGACGACGGCCTTCACGGGTCACCCCTTCGTTAGCTGGCGCACCTGTACGACATACAACACCCCCGCCCACCAATACAGACCAGTTCCCCAGATGGCGAAGGCCCATCCGAAGATCGCGGCAATCTCGGCGTACCATCCCTCGTGAGAGGCGAGGAACAGCAGCGGGAACGCGTACATCAGGGCGGCGGTGCCGGCCTTGCCGAGGAAGTGGACGGGCAGCGCCGGGCCGTACCCGTGCCGCCGCAGCACGGGCGGCATCCACAGCAGCAGCACGTCGCGCAGCGGCACCGCGAGCGCCAGCCACCAGGGGACGGCGCCCCGCAGCACCAGGCCGATCAGGGTGGCGAGGATGTAGAGCCGGTCGGCGAGCGGGTCGATGAGCCGGCCCAGCCTGCTGATCTGGTTCCAGGCGCGGGCGAGCTTGCCGTCGAGCCAGTCGCTGAAGCCGGCGAGCGCCAGCAGCGCGATGGCCCACCCGTCGGCGTGGGGACCCAGCACGAGCCAGAGGAAGACGGGGACGCCGAGCAGCCGCAGGGCGCTCAGCAGGTTGGGCACCGTCCAGATCCGGTCCTCGGCAGCGTTCACGCCCCAGACCCTACATGCCGCTCTCCCTGTCGATCCGGGCAGGAGCCACGGGGGTTCGCCTACGGGTGCCGGCCTGGGTGGAGGCCGTTTGCGCGGCGACGAGTCGGGTGTAGCGCCCACCCAGGGCCAGCAGCTCCTCGTGGGTGCCCCGCTCCACCACCGTGCCCCGCTCGACGACCAGGATCAGGTCGGCGTCCCGCACCGTGCTCAGCCGGTGCGCGATCACGATGCGGGTCTGCGTCAGGCGGGACAGCCGCGCCTCGATGTCGGCCTCGGTCGCACTGTCCAGGTTGCTGGTCGCCTCGTCGAGCAGCAGCACCTTGGGGCGGGGCAGCAGCGCGCGGGCCAGGGCGAGGCGCTGGCGCTGTCCACCCGACAGGCCGCCGCCCTCGACCAGGATCGTCTCGTAGCCCATCGGCATCGCCATGATCTCGTCGTGCAGGGCGGCGAGCCGGGCCGCCTCGGCGATCCGGTCCATGCCGGCCTCGGGGAAGTTGAGTGCGATGTTCTCCCGGATCGTCCCGGTGAACAGCGACGGCTCCTGGGTGACCACGCCGAACTGGCGGCGCAGCGATCGCGGGTTGAGCTCGGCCGCGGGAACGCCGTCGTATCGGATCTCCCCGGTCGTCGGCTGGTACAGGGCGAGCAGGAGGCGGGCGAGCGTGCTCTTGCCCGACCCAGAGGGACCGACCAGCGCGACCTTCTGCCCCGGCCGTACGACCAGTGAGACGTCGCGCAGCGTCCACGGGCCGCGCGGGTCGTGTCGGAAACCCACCCCGCGCAGCTCGATGCCGCCGCGCAGCCGCAGCACCTCGATCCCCGTGGACGGCTCGGGCTCGGAGGCGAGGATGTCCGACAGCCGGTCGAAGTGCGCCCCGGCCTGCTGAAGGCTGCGCAGGCTGGTCATCAGCGAGCCGATCGGGGTGAGCGCGGCGGTGGCCAGGGCGTTCAGCGCGAGCAGCGTCCCGAGGCTCAGCGACCCGTCGAGCACCCGCCACGCGCCGACCCACAGCAGCCCCAGCGGCGCGAGATAGCGCACCGCCCCGAGCGCCGCCTCGATGAGCCCCCGGACGAGCCCTCCCCGCACGTCGGCGTCGAGTTGCCGGGCGAACAGGTCCGACCAGCGCTGCATCGCCCGCGGCTCGGCCCCGGACGCCTTGAGCGTCTCGATGCCGCCGACGGCCTCCATGAGCCGGCCCTGCGTGACGGCGAGAGCGGCCAGCTCGCGCCTGGTCAGGTCGCCCACCCGGCGGGCGGTGCCGAGCAGGAGGGCGGCCTGCCCCGCGGCGAGCAGCGCGAGGAAGCCGCCGAAGACCGGGTCCCGGGCGAAGACGAGCAGCAGGTAGACCAGGGCGAGCGGCCCGTCGAGCAACGATGAGAGAATCTGCCCGGTCAGCGTCTCGCGCAGGGCGATGACGCTGTTCGATCGGTTCACCAGGTCTCCCTTGCCGCGCACCGCGAAGTACCGGTACGGCAGCGCGACAAGGTGCGACACCAGGTTCCGCGTCACCTCGCCGTCGGTGCGCGAGCGGAGCGCGACGAGCAGCACCGAACGCAGGTAGCTCACCGCGAACTGGGTGACCACGGCGACCAGCACGGCCACGCCGAGGAGCGAGAGAAGCCCGGAGCCCCCGTGCGGGAGGATCCGGTCGACGACGATCTGGAACGCCGTCGCGAGCCCGAGGCCGAGCACCTGGAGCAGCATCGAGGCCGCGACCACCTGGGCGAGCAGGCCCTTCCTGCGGAACACCAGGGCGCGCAGGAAGTCGCGCCGCCACGCCCGCGCGGCGCTGGACCGCACCTGGCGGAACCCAGGCTCCGGCTCGAACGCCAGCAGCACGCCGGTGAAGCCGGCGTCGAACTCGGCGGGCGTGAGCCGCCTGCGTCCCTGGCCGGGGTCCACGATGTCCACGTGATCGGGCGTCCACCGCTCCACCACCACGAAGTGCTGGAACTCCCAGTGGACGATCGCGGGCATGGGCACCCGCCCGAGGTCGGCCGGATCCAGCGAGAACGCCTTGGCGTTCAGGCCGAACTCCCGCGCGGCGCGGACGATGGCCAGCGCGCTCAGGCCGTCCCTGCCCACTTGGAGGTGGTCGGTGACCTCCTGCACGGTGGTGCGGTGGCCGTGGAAGGACAGGATCACGGCCAGGCAGGCCGCGCCGCACTCGGTCGCCGAGTTCTGCAGAAAGACCGGGACCCGTCTCACCCGCCACCCCTCAGGACCAGAGCGGTGAGAACGGCCAGCCCCGAGGTGAGCACCGCGACCGCGCACCAGAGCAGGACGAGGCTACGGTTGCCGACCTCCTTGACAGCGGCCGGGGCGGACGGCGGTGCGGCATGGCGGCGCAGCGCCTCGGCACGGAAGATCTGCCTGTTCACAGCGTGCCGGTCCGCGCCGTGGTTCCCCAGAACCATTCGATCTTCGCGGCCCGGCGGCGTTCATCGATCCACAGGTCGAAGACCCGCCGTTCGACGCGGCGGCGCGTGTCCGCGTCGAGCTCGGCGCCGGCCACGGAGATCACCTTGAGCAGGACGTCCGGGGCGGGCGAGACGACGTCGCCGGGGCGGGCGGTGCCCGTCTCGGCCGCGGGCACGTCCTCGACGACCAGCCGGGCGCCGCGCGTCCGCTCCGCCAGCGCGAAGAAGCCGGCTCCGGCGTCGATCTCGGCCGCCGCCCGCCGGGCCGCCTCGGAGTCGGGGAAGGTGAGGCGGGCGACCCGGGCCGTGCCGAACTCCTCCCGGTGCTCCTCGAAGTACGGCTCGACCCGTCCGGCCGTCACCCGCTCGCGGACGCGGGCGGCGGCCACCTCCCCCGCGACCAACTCCTGGAGGTCCACGACGGTGAGGGAGCGGCGGTCCATCCACTCGCGCGTCCGTTCGGCGGTGAGCAGTCCCCGGGCGCGCCGGAACGCGTCCACCGCCTCCTGGATCTCGTGGTCGGAGAGCTCGACCGGCGCCTCCTCCATCTCGGCCTGGACGAGGGCGGCGGCGATGATCCGGTCCACCAGCCGGGCCTCGTCCCACAGGAAGTCGAGCCAGGCGACCGCGTCGACCACCTTGACCCCGACTCCGTCGATCCGCAGCAGCAGCATCTCGCCGGCCCGCTGCACACCCCGCAGGGGCCAGGGCAGGGCACGGTCGGGGCACCAGGACAGCGACACCGTCCCCTCCCCCGGCCGTTTGATCAGAAGGTCGTAGTGGAGCGAGTCGTCGTAGTCCTCCCGCTGCCACAGCAGCCGGAAGCGCACGCCGGGATGGCGCTCCCGCAACTCCCGCAGGCGCTCCTGGGCCTCGGACGGATCGACGCCGTCCAGGCCGCGGAGGGTTTCAAGGGCGTCCGGCAACATGCGCGGTCTCCTCTCCGACCGTGCCGTACATCAACAGATCACACAGGGCCGCGCCGATCGGCAGGCCCGTGGCCTTCTCGATCCAGAGCCACTGGCCACTGGGGTTGACTTCGAGGAAGACGTAACGCCCGTCGGGGGTCAGGATGAGATCGATCGCGCCGTAGCACAGGCCGAGCCGCCGCACGATCCGCACGCAGCGCTCGGCCACCTCCGGCGGCAGCTCGTGCACCTCATGGCGGGTGCTGCCCGGGTCGTAGCGGCGCCAGTCGAGCCTCGTGTGATTGCTCTCCTGTGAGTGGATCTCCGCTGCGAAGACGGCCCGCCCCACGACGGTCACCCGCAGCTCGACCCGCTTGGGCACGTACTCCTGGATGACGACCGGGCCGAACCTGATCGCGTCCGCGTACGCCATATCCCGGGTGGACACCGGTTCCGACATCCGGGCCACGCCCTCCCCGTCGGCGCGCAGGCTCGTGGGAACGCCCAGGGGCTTGGTGATGATGCGGCCCTGGTGCCGGTTGAAGAAGTCCAGGAACTCGTCGGGGTCGTTGGTGATCAGCGTGTCCGGCAGTTCGAATCCGAGACGGCCGGCCAGGACCAGCTGTGACGGCTTGCGCTGGGCCAGCCGCACCCGTTCCCTGGGCGCGGGCACCATGCGGCAGTCGAGCTGCTCCCACAGGTCCCCGGCGAACACCGCGCACTCCTGCTCTATGTGGGCACGTGCCACCGGGTCGGCGATCTCGGGATGCGCGACGGGAGCCTGGGGACGGCGGAACCACACCGCCGTCAGATGATCGAGATCGACGTCCGCCTTCTCCGTGCGCAGCCGCCGCCGCACCCGCCCGTCACGGTGGTAAACCGCGTCGAGCACCGCGCGGACCGGATAGTCGGCCGGGTCGAAGACGACCGCTTCCGCCTCCCGCGCGGCCAGCAGACGGGCCACGTGCTCCGCATGGGGGTCTCCGTCGATCGTGAGGATGAGTATCTCGCCGGACATCTCGCTCTTCCTGGTCTGGCTTCCCGATGGGGCGCGGGGCGCCGGAAGGGCGCCCCGCGCGGTCACTCGGCAGGGGTCGCTCAGAAGTCGGGGTCCTGGGCGTCGATGCTGCCGTCCGGGGAGATGACGTGGCTCGACCACTCGAACCTCTGGCCGCCGTTGACGAGACGGAGGTCTCCCTCGTCGAGCTCCGGGCCGGCCGCCGCGATGTCGTCGATTCTGATCTTGGGCATTGTGATCCCTCCAGCCGTCCGGGGACGGCGCGGTTCCTGATGTGAGGGCACCCGGTCGGGCGCCGGACACAGACGCTAGGAGGGCCTTCTTGGTGTCCACTTTGGACGATCTAGGCATCGGCTGAACGGTCGCTTATGGTCCGGGGTGCCCAGGCCGCAAAGACGAGGGCACCCGGCGGAAGCGCCGCCGGGCGAGCAGGTGCCACGGCCCGAACCCGGCGAGCACCGCCCTCGGTTGATCCCGTGGCAGGCGCCGAGCAGGACGACGGCGGCCGGCGTCACGGTCAGGAGCCGGAGACGCCGCTCTCCCGGTCGCTCCCGGCAGGAGCCACGGGGGTGAACCCGGTGTCGACCAAGCCGAACCGGTGCGCCATCACCGCCGCCTGGGTGCGGTTGCGCAGCCCCAGCTTGTCGATGAGCGCGGCGACATGGCTCTTGACCGTCGTGACCCCCACGTGCAGCCGGTCGGCGATCTCCGCGTTGGACAGGCCGACCCCGACCAGGGTGAGCACCTGTGCCTCGCGCCCGGTGAGACCCGGCGGAAGCGGCACCGCCTGCCGCTCGGCCGCCAGGGCCCGTTCGACGACGCGCCGCAGCACCGACGGCGCGAGCGGAGGCTCCCCCGTCGCGGCCCGCCGGACCGACTCGACCATCCGGGCCGGCGGGTCGTCCTTGACCAGGAACCCGAGCGCGCCCGCGCCCAGCGCGGCGTAGAGGTTCTCGTCCTCGGAGAACGTGGTGAGCACGACGATCCGGGCGGACGGCTGGGCGGCGAGGATCCTGCGGGTGGCCTCCAGTCCGTCGACGCGCGGCATCCGCAGGTCCATCAGCACCACGTCGGGACGGTGCCGCTCGACCAGCCGTACGGCCTCGGCCCCGTCGGCGGCCTCCCCGCACACCTCCATGTCGCCGGCCGCCTCCAGCATCATCCGGACGCCCGCCCGCACCAGGGCCTGGTCGTCGGCGACCACGACGCGGATCACGCGAACCTCCCCGCCATGCGGCGGCACTCCGGCCGGTCCTCACGCGGCACCGGCAGCGAGGCGGCCAGCCGCCAGCCGCCGCCCTCGGCCGGGCCCGCGGTGACGTGCCCGCCGAAGGCGCGAGCCCGCTCCCGCATGCCCGCGATGCCCTGGCCGTGGGACGGCAGCACGTCCGGGGGACGGGACGTGCCGGGGCCGTTGCGCACCTCGACCGTGAGCGCGTCCGGGCGCATCGCCACATCGACCTCCGCCCGGGCCCCCGGGCCGGCGTGCTTGAGCACGTTCGTCAGCCCCTCCTGGACGATCCTCGCCGCCGACGCCCGCACCACCAGCGGGGCCCGTTCCACTTCGGGCGCGAGACGCAGGTCCACGCGCAGGCCGGCCGCCGACATCCGGGACACGGCGTCGCGCAGCACGTCGCCGGGGTCGGCCAGCATGTTCGCGAGCATGAGGTCGGAGCCCAGTGCCTCGTCCGGGTCGCGCAGCACGGCCAGCAGGCCGCGCAGGTCCTCCAGGACGCGATGGCCGGTGTCCCTGATGTCGGCCAGCGCCTCGGCGGCCGGGCCGGCGGCTCCCGCGTACTGCGCCGCGCTCGCCCGCAGCACCATCGCCCCCACATGGTGGGCCACGATGTCGTGGACCTCGCGGGCGATCCGCTCCCGCTCGGCGAGCCGGCCGGCCCTGTCCCGCTCGGCGGCCAGTTCGGAGGCGTGCCTGGCCTGGGCCTGCCGCACGCCGACGTACCGGCCGATCGCCACGGGCGCGGTCACCATCGTCATCAGCGCCACCACCCGGAACGGGGTGATGTCGGCGAGGTCGTCCACGACCACGATCGCGGCGACCGAGCAGGTCAGGGCGTACGCCGCGGCGACCCAGGACCAGGCGGCGCGGGTCGCGAACACGCCGAGGGCCACCAGGGCGAGCAGTTGCAGGCTGTTGCCGGCCCTCGGGACGTACTGGTCGGCCACGACCAGCGCGAGGCTCTCCAGCAGCAGCACCGCGCCGGGCAGGTGCCGCACGACGCCCAGCGCGAGCCCCGCGAGCATCACCCCGAGCGCGACCGCCCACACGGGTGGCTCGCCGCCGTGCCAGTACGGCCAGGTGGTCAGCACCGACAGCGCCACCCCCCCGCCGGCGAGCAGCAGGTCGAGCAGCGGCGCGGGGTCCTCCTTGCGGCGCCCCTCCTGACCGTGCAGGTAGCGGCCGATCAGCACCGGGGCCGCGATCAGCGCGACGGAGTAGAACCAGGTGTTGCTCGTGAGGGCGATGCCGGGGTCGGCGAGGTTCACGGCGGTCGCGGCGGAGGCGAGCACGGCGGCCGGCGCCGTCCAGCCCCAGCCGCGCGACCTGGCCAGCACGCCCACCGAGATCGGCAGCAGGACCTGCAGGGTGTTGACGGTGAACGCGCCGAGCTGGTCGCACACCACCAGCAGCACGGACAGGTAGACGGCCACAGGGCCGGGCCATCGGCGCAGCAGGCCCATCGGCAGCCCGGCCAGCAGGGCGAAGCCCATCCCCACCCACGCCGGGGCAGGGCCGCTCCCGCCGCTCCAGGACCCGGCGCTGACGAGCGCGTCGAGCCCGGTCCCGCCCACCGCCAGGCCGATGTCGAGTGCCGTGCCGCGCGAGAGCGCGAAGGGCCTGCCGCTGAGGGGACGCCGAGGGACGAGCCGGCGCGTCGAGGGCCACCGCATGAGGGAACGCTACCGCCCGCCCGTGCGGAGGCCGGTCCTCCGTTGGGAGGACGCTTCTCCTCCTTCTGGCCGCTTCCGTCCGCCCGAGGGGCCGCACGCGGTGATCCACCTGGCCACCAGGTCGGCCCGGACGGCGGGCGACCCGGGCGGTCGCGCGGCCCTAGCGTCGCCGCATGGCGAACGAAACAGCGGTCTTCTTCGGGCAGTTCCTGCGCTCCCCCGCCGTGACCGGGGCGGTCGCGCCCAGCTCACGGCGGTTGTCGGAGGCGGTGTGCGTGCCGGTTCCGGAGCGCGGCGACCCCGTCGTGGTCGAGCTGGGGCCGGGCACCGGCCCCTTCACCGCCGAGATCCAGCGCCGCATCGGCGGGCGGGGGCGGCACCTGGCGGTCGAGATCAATGCGCGGCTGGCCGGCCACCTCGGCGCCCGCTACCCGGGGGTGGAGCTCGTGGTCGACAACGCCGCGCGGCTGCCCGAGCTCCTCGCCGGCCGGGGCGTGGCCGCCGCCGACGTGATCGTGAGCGGGCTGCCCTGGGCGGCGTTTCCCCCCGCCCACCAGGCGGACCTGCTGCGGGCCGTGGTCGCCTCGCTCGCGCCGGGAGGCGCGTTCACGACGTTCTCCTACGTCCACGCCCGCGCCCTGCCCGCGGCCCTGCGGTTCCGCCGCAGGCTGGGCGAGGCGTTCGAGGAGGTGGTGGCCGGGCGCACGGTGTGGCGGAACCTGCCGCCCGCCTTCGTCTACCACGCGCGCCGGCCCCGCCGGTGATCTCGCCAGCCCGCCGAATGGCGTTCTAGAGTGGCGGGCATGGACTTCACGCTGCCGGAGAGCGCGCAGGCGGTGCGTCGGGGCATCGCGGACATCTGCTCGCGGTACGACATGGACTACTGGCAGCGCTGCGAATCGGACAAGCGCTGGCCCGAGGAGGTGTGGGCCGAGCTCGCCAAGGGCGGCTGGCTCGGCCTGGCCGTGCCCGAGGAGTACGGCGGAGCCGGACAGGGCCTGCTGGAGCTGGCCGTGGCCACCGAGACCCTGTCGGCCTCCGGCTCCGCCGGCGGTTCGGCCTTCATGTACGTGCTGACGCCGGGGTTCGGGGCGCTCACGCTGGCCAGGCACGGCTCGGCCGAGCAGAAGGCCGCGCTGCTGCCGAAGCTGGCCACGGGGGAGATCGAGACCTGCTTCGCGCTGACCGAGCCCGACGCCGGGTCCAACTCCCTGGCGATCTCGACCTTCGCCCGCAGGGACGGCGACGACTTCGTCGTCAACGGTCAGAAGATCTGGATCACCGGGGTCCAGCGGGCCGCCTGGATGCTGCTCGTCACCCGGACGATCCCGGCGGCGCAGGCCAGGCCGCGCAGCGACGGGCTGACGGTGTTCCTGGTGAACGTGCCGGAGGCCGTGGCGGCGGGGCGGCTGTCCTACCGGCCGATCCCCAAGATGGGCGCGAACACCACGCCGTCCAACATGGTCTTCATCGACGACCTGCGACTGCCCGCCTCCAGCGTGCTCGGCGAGGTGGACCGGGGGGCGGCCGTGCTGTGGGACGTGCTGAACCCCGAGCGGATCCTGCTGGCGGCCAGTGCCCTCGGCGGAGCCGAGGTGGCGCTGCGGGTGGGCGTGGACTACGCGAAGCAGCGAGAGGTCTTCGGCCGGCCCATCGGGGCCAACCAGGCCATCGCGTTCCCGCTGGCGCAGGTCAAGGCCAAGATCGAGCTGGCCAGGCTGATGCTGCACAAGGCGGCCTGGTCGTTCGACAACCGCCTGCCCTGCGGCACGGAGGCCAACATCGCCAAACTGACGGCCTCGCAGGCCGCGTGGGAGGCCGCCGACGCCGCGTTCCAGACCCACGGGGGCATGGCGTACTCGCTGGAGTACCCCGTCGCACGACTGCTGGCCGACGCCAGGATCGGCCGGATCGCGCCGGTGACCGAGGAACTGCTGCTCAACTACCTGGCCACCCAGGTGCTCGGCCTGCCCAGGAGCTTCTGACCGCTCCGATCACTTCCGGCCGCTTGCGTGCCGCCCCTGCGGGGCACTTACCTGAGGCAGCGGAAGGAGTCACACATGCGCGGTCCGTACGCCAGCACGGTGATCAGCGCGGACGCCGGGGACGTCTGGGCGTATCTGCGGGAGTTCGGCAACCTCCACGAGTGGCTGCCCGGCGTGTCCACCTGTGAGATCGAGGACGGCGAACCGCTCGCCCCGGGGGTCGTGCGGCGGGTCGAGGGGGCGGGCGGGGTGTTCCGCGAGCAACTGCTGACCCTCGACGACGAGGAGCGCACGCTGACGTACGCCACCCTCGAGTCCCCGCTGCCGATGCGCGACTACCGCGCGACGTGCCGGGTCGCCCCGGTGACCGACTCCGGGCAGGCGTTCGTGGAGTGGTACGCGAGCTACGAGGCCGACGCCCCGGACAAGATCGCCAAGATCCTCACCCGGGGCGTCTTCGTCCCCGGCCTGGAGTCGCTCCGCAAGCGCTTCAGCTAGGTCGTGTCCGCCACTCCTCGCGCCTCTCCTCACGACTCCGGCCGAAAGCGGGGCGGGCGCTTCTCCCGCAGGGCCAGCACGCCCTCGGCGGCGTCGGGGCCGGTGAAGCCGAGGAACTCCATGGCCAGCGAGGCGTCGAACGACGGCCCGGCCATACGCAGCCAGTTGTTCAGCGCGTATTTGGTCAGCCGGATCGCCTCGGCCGACCCGGCCGCCAGCCGCGTCGCGATGTCCAGCGCCCTGTCGTGGACCTGGTCGTCGTCGACGCACAGGCTCACCAGCCCCATCGCCTCGGCCTGCTCGCCGGTGACCGGCTCGCACAGCAGCAGGTGATACTTGGCTTTGGCCATCCCGCACAGCAGCGGCCAGATGATCGCCGCGTGGTCGCCCGCCACGACGCCCAGCCGGGTGTGGCCGTCGATGATGCGGGCCGTCCTCCCGGCCACCGAGATGTCGGCCAGCAGCGCGACGGCCAGTCCCGCCCCCACCGCCGGGCCCTGGATCGCCGAGACGACAGGCTTCGAGCAGTTGAGCACGTTGTAGACGATGTCACGGGCCTCGGCGAAGACCTCCAGGCGCGTGGCGTGGTCGCGGATCATCTCCTCGATCATCGACAGGTCGCCGCCCGCCGAGAACGCCTCGCCCTCCCCGCGCACGATCACCGCCCTGACGTCGTCGTCGCGGTCCACGTCGCGCCAGATCTCGGCCAGCTCGCGGTGACCGGTGCGGTCCACCGCGTTGCGCCGCGACGGCTCGCTGATCACGACGCGCAGGACGCCGTCGGCCGCCCAGCCGACCTTCAGCTTCTCGTACTCCCTCACGACGCCACTCCCAGGGCTTCCCTGATCCTGGCGGCGAGGAAGTCGCGGCCCTCCATGGCCTGGTCGAAGAACCCGGGCAGGCCGAGGAAGCCGTGCAGCGCGCCCTCGAAGCAGCGGTGCTCCACGGGGACGCCCGCCTCGGCGAGCGCCCGCGCGTAGGCCGCGCCCTCGTCGCACAGCGGGTCGCACTCCGCCGTGATCACCGTCGCGGGCGCCAGGCCCGACTTGTCCGGCAGGTGGATCGGCGCGAGCCGGGGGTCGCGGGGGTCGGCGCCGCCGGCGTACTGCTCGATGAACCACCTCATCTCCGCCGCGTCGAGCCCGAACCCCTTCCCGTACGTCCGGTAGCTGGGCGTGTCGGCAGCGACGTCGATGACCGGGCAGATCAGCGCCTGGTGGGCGAGGCGGAGCCCGGCGTCCCTGGCCAGCCAGGCCGCCACCGCCGCGAGGTTGCCGCCGGCGCTGTCGCCGACGACCGCCACCCTGCGCGCGTCCGCGCCGTAGAACGCCGGGCGGGCGTGCACGTCGCGGACCACGCCGAAGGCGTCTTCGACGGCCGCGGGGAACGGGTGCTCGGGCGCGAGGCGGTAGTCCACCGAGACGACGACCGCTCCGGTCCTGTGGGTGAAGTCGCGGCCAAGGGCGTCGTTGCGCTCGACGCTGCCGAAGACCCAGCCGCCGCCGTGGAAGTAGACGAGCACCGGCAGCGGATGCTCGCCCGGCTCCGGGCGGTAGATCCGGACCGGCACCCCGGCCGCCGTCTCGTCCCTGACCGCAGGCAGGTCGATCCTCGGCCCGCGCTGCTCCACCATCCCGTCCAGGGACCGCAGCCGGGCGATCTGCTCACGGGTGAGGGAGGCGAGGTCCACACCGAGGTCCGAGGGGAACAGCTTGAGATAGGACTCCGCCTGGGGATGCAACGCCATGCCCCGCACAGTAACAGCGCCCGCCGACACAACCGCCGAAGCGGCCGCGGCGCGCTCTCCCGGCCGACCGGCGCCCGCGCCGCCTCCGGGACACGGTCCGTACGGGTCAGGGGCGGGCCGCGTCCACCAGGGCCTCCACCAGGCGGTTGTCCGCGCCGCGCTCGGGATGCCACTGGACGCCGACCGCGAACCGGTGCCCCTGGAGTTCGACGGCCTCGACGATCTGGTCGTCCGCCCAGGCCACCGCGATCAGGCCGGTGCCGAGCCGCCGGACGGCCCGGCGGTGCGCGCCGGTCACCTCCGCGCGGTCGCCCACGGCCTTGCCGACCTTGCTCGACACGCTGACGGTGACCACGTGCGCGGCCGTCTCGTGACGGTCGTGGCCGACGGCCTCCCGCAGAGATGTGATCAGCGTGCCGCCCTGGGCGACATTGAGCACGTGCATGCCGCGCGAGATCGCCAGCAGCGGCACCTCCGCCTCCACCGCCGCCTGCGCCAGCGCGGTCTCGAACCGATCGCGCTGGGGCTGCGGCCCGCCGAGCCCGTCGTCGTCCGGCTCCCCCGCCGGGACCTCGCCGTACAGCGCAGGATCGACTTCCACGCCCCCGGCGAGGATGACCGCGTCCAGGCGTCGCACATAGTCGCCGGCGGACACGGGGCTCAGCGGCGGCAGCAGGACGGGCGCGCCGCCCGCCTTCTCCACCGCCCGCGCGTACGCCTGGGGTGAGACCGCCGCCTCACGGACCCACGTGCCCCAGCGCGCGGCCTCGAGATAGGTGGTGATGCCGACGATGGGACGCGCCATGGCCATCTCCTGGGGGTGTGCGAGCAGGCAGGCCCATCATGGCGCAGATCGTTTTCCTTTTTGTCAGTTTTCACATCAGTCACACCAGTCACAGTGGGTGGCGTCACGACAAATAACGAAGTGTTCACAGTCGGTTGCCTTGCGGGGAATCGGTTGTGACGCCCGAGAGCGAGTGGAACACTCCCCGTTGAGCGATCGGTCGAGCCGGGGCCGCCGGCGCTCGTCACCCGGAGCCGTCAGGGAGGTGGATCGACAGACCGGAGCACGCTTCCGGTCCCTAGGGTGGGACACAACTGATGCCGCTGAATCCACGCCTCGTCAAGGAGAGCTTCTCGGTCGTCGAGCCCGTCGCCGGGAAGGCCGCGGGGTACTTCTACGGACGACTGTTCACGCACTGCCCGCACATGCGGGGCATGTTCCCGCCGGGCATGGAGGTGCAGCGCGACCGGCTGTTCAACGCGCTCACGAGGGTCGTCTGGATGCTCGACAGCCCCGAGGGGCTGGCGTCCTATCTCGCCCAGCTCGGGCGGGACCATCGCAAGTACGGCGTGTCCCCCGAGCACTACAGAGCCGTGGGAAGCGCACTTCTCGCAACGATCAGGCATTTCGCCGCCGAGATCTGGACCGACGAGATCGAGGCCGCCTGGACCGAGGCGTACGCCATGGCGGCGAAGATCATGATCGACGCCGCCGCCGCGGAGACCACGCCCGCCTGGTGGCTGGCGGAGGTGATCGACCACGAGCCGCGCACCCGGGACATCGCGGTGCTCACGCTGCGGCCCTCGCAGCGCATGGACTTCGTCCCCGGGCAGTACGTCACGGTCCAGACGGCGAGGTGGCCACGGGTGTGGCGGCGGTTCTCCATCGCCAACGCGCCCCGCGCGGACGGCACGCTCCGCCTGCACGTGCGCGCCGTGCCGGGCGGCTGGGTGAGCACGGCGCTGGTCCGCCACACCCGCATCGGCGACCAGCTCCTGCTCGGCCCGCCGGTGGGCACGATGACGCCGCCCGAGTCCGACCGCGACCTCCTCTGCGTCGCCGGCGGCACCGGCCTCGCGCCGCTCAAGGCCGTCATCGAGCACGTCATCGCCTCCGGCGACCGCCCGAACATCCACCTGCTGTTCGGTGTCCGGCGCGCGTGCGATCTGTACGACATGCCGGACCTGGCGAGGATGGAGGCCAGCTTCCCCTGGCTGCGGGTCGTGCCGGCGGTCTCCGACGACCCGGCCTACGAGGGGATGCGCGGCCGGCTCCCCGACGTGGTCGAGAGGTTCCACTCCTGGGCCGACCACGAGGCGTACGTCTGCGGGCCGACCTCGATGGTCAACGAGACCGTACGGCGCCTGCAGATCTCGGGGGTGCCGCTCGCGCGGATCCACCGCGACCCGATACAGAGCGACACGGTGCGGAGCAGCACGGCGCAGAGCGAGGCTTGACCGGAACGGCGGGCGACGTGGACGCTTTCCTGGCAGGATTCGAATCGAAAACATAATCGAAATCGGCACAGGGAGGACATATGACCGCACTGCTCGCGATCGGTACTCGCAAGGGATTGTTCCTCGCGCGCTCCTCGGAAGGCGGCTCGTTCGAGGTCGAGCCCGTGCGGTTCTCCACGATCGCGATCCACTCGGTCGCGATCGACACCCGCGGGAGCACGCCCCGCCTCCTCGCCGGCATCGAGTACGGCCATTTCGGCCCGTCGGTGATGTGGTCCGACGACCTCGGCGAGACCTGGGAGGAGGCGACGACCCCGCCGGTCGCCTTCCCCGAGCGCACCGGGGCCGCACTGGCCCGGGTCTGGCAGCTCCAGCCGTCGCCGTCCGAGCCGGACGTGGTCTGGGCGGGCGCCGAGCCCGCCGCGCTGTTCCGGTCGGAGGACCGCGGGGCCACCTACACCATGGTCGACGGCCTGTGGGACCACCCCACCCGGCCCCAGTGGCAGCCCGGTGGTGGCGGGCTGTGCCTCCACACCGTGATCCCCCACTCCTCTGACCCGCGGCGCATCGGGATCGCCGCCTCCGCCGTGGGGTTCTTCCGCAGCGACGACGCGGGGGCCACCTGGCGGCCGTCCAACAAGAACATCCGCGCGCCCTTCCTTCCCGAGGGCGCGCAGTATCCCGAGTTCGGCCAGTGCGTGCACAAGGTGACGCAGCATCCCGCTGCGCCCGAGCGGCTCTACCTGCAGCACCACTTCGGGGTCTACCGGTCCGACGACTTCGGCGACTCCTGGACCGAGATCGGGTCCGGCCTGCCCTCCGACTTCGGGTTCCCGATCGCGGTCGATCCGGACGACCCGGACAGGCTGTACGTCTTCCCGCTGCACGGTGACGTCGACCGGACGCCGCTCGGCCACCGATACCAGGTGTTCCGCAGCGACGACGCCGGGGCCACCTGGCACGGACACTCCGCCGGGCTGCCCGAGGGCCCGGTGCACGCCTCGGTGCTCAGGGACGCGATGTCCGCCGGGCCCGCCGGGGTGTTCTTCGGCACCCGGGACGGCGAGGTGTACGGCTCGGCCGACGCGGGCGAGACCTGGTCACTGATCGCCCGTCACCTGCCCGACGTGCTGTGCGTGCGGGCCGCCGTCCTCTGACCCGCCGCCACTGACCCCGCGGCGCCCTTCCGGGCGACCGCGGGGCGGCGGTTCACGACCTCCGCGGATCAGTCCTCACTGGCCCTTCGGGGCCCAACCCTCGACGAGGCAGGCTCGGCCGGCTCAGACCTTGCGGTAGCCGGGAACCCAGGCGCCGTCCTCGACGACGTAGTCGCCGAACAGGGCCGGGGCCTCCTCCCGCATGACCTCCCCGATGCGGTTGAAGACGAGGCGGATCTCCTCCTCGGCTCCCGCGGCCGTACGGGCCTCGATCGTGTGCCGCAGGGTGCGCACGTTGGCCGTCCAGACCAGGCCGGTCCCGACGCCCTCGGGCGCGAAGCGGCGCATGAACGAGGTGCGGTGCTTCTTCTCCGCGAACGGCACACCGTCCTCGTCCAGCCCGAAGTGGGCCGCCATCCAGTTCTGGAACTCCTCCATCCGGTCGAGCATCTCGGTCGCCCGCTTCATCAGCTCGGCGTCCTCGCGCGCCCACTCGGGGAACCAGAACGGGATGTCGCTCAGCCGGACGAACCGCAGCGACTCCTGCGAGATCGCGACCCCGGGCCGGTGCCGCACCAGCTCGTGGGTGAGCACCCGCGAGACGTTGTGCAGCACGAAGCTGAAGCTGAGGTGCTCCAGGACGCTGCCGTGCGCGCTGGCCAGGATGTTGCGCAGGTACGCCTCCTGGTCGGTGCGCACTCTCGTGACGTTAGGGTTCAGGCCCGGCTCGAACGACCGGTAGCACAGCCGTCCGGCGAACTCGGCGAGGTTCTGGGCGTCGAACTCGCCCCGCTCCAGCCGCTCCAGCCAGCTCTCCCCGCCGATCTCGTGGAGGTAGCGGGCCAGTTCGTCGTAGTCGACGGACGGTTTGGCGACGAGGAAGACCTCGGGCTCGACGCTGCGCATTCACATTCCCCGTGAAGTGGTGCCGATGGGTGACCGTCCAAGCAAACCAGCTCAGGCCCACGATCGCGACCCGGCCCCCGCCCGCCTCAGCGCGCGGCGGCCCGGCGGCGGTGCGCCTTCTGCCGGCATGCGGGGCCGCAGAACCGGGCCGGCCGCCCAGTGCGGGAGAGCCGGAGGGGCCGACCACACTCCGGGCAGCGCGGTCCATCCTCTTCTCCGGATCCGTCCGCACCGTCAGTTCCGTTACCGCCGGCCACCCCCGCCACCGAGTTCCGTGACAGGTCGGGAGGAAGTTTCGTTACGGCGGGGAGCGGAGGACGCCCGCCCGCCGGGGAGGGACGCAGCCCGTCGAGGACGATCGCCGTCGCCCGTCCGGGGGCGCGGCCCGGCCTGCCCTCCATCGCAAGGCACCCGGCGAGGAGCGCCTGCACGTCGGCCGCGTCGACGTCCGGCCGTACGGCGCCGGCCCGCTGGGCCCGGTCGAGCAGCACGCCGAGGGCGGCCGCGTACTCCTCCCGGACCGGCGCGGCGAGGCGCAGGTCCACCCCGGCGGACAGGGCGTCGCACAGCGCCTTGTTCAGCGCCGCCCGTTCGACAGTGAGGTGGACGGCGTGGAAGAAGGCCTCGGCGGGACGAGGCGAAGCGGCCAGGGCGAGGACCTCCTCGGCGAGCCGTTTCAGGCGCTCCAGCACCACGGCCTCGAACAGGGCTTCCTTGCTCGGGAAATGCCTGTAGACCGTGCCGGCTCCCACTCCCGCGCGCCGCGCGATCTCGTCGAGCGGCACCGCGAGGCCGAGCTCCGCGAAGGCACGCTGCGCCGCCTCCAGCACGCGCTCCCGGTTGCGCCGCGCGTCCGCCCGCGCGGGCGCGGCGCCGACGCGACCGTCGTCGTCGTCGGACATGTGCTCCTCCTTCGCCCGCGTTGACAACCGGGGCGATCGTTCCGTAACGTCCCAACCGGGCCGATCGTTCCGATTCTATCCGCGGCCGCCGCACGGCCGGGCTTCCCTGAAGGAGTCTCATGAGCACGCCCTCCCCCCGCGAGATCGTCGACCGCTTCCTGCGCGCCTCGGCCGCCAACGCCTGGGACGACCTCGCCGACCTGTACGCCCCGGACGCGATGGTCGAGATCCCCTTCGCGCCCGAGGGCGTCCCCGCCCGATCACAGGGGCGGGAGTTGTTCCGCGCCCGGTTCAAGGCCGCCGCACCGCTGCGGCGGTTCGAGAAGGCCGCTCCCGTCGTCGTCCACGAGACCCGCGACCCGGAGGTCGTCATCGTGGAGTACGACCTGCACGGGTCGATGACGAGGTCCGGCCGGCCCTTCGTCTTCTCCTACGTCATGGTGATGCGCATCAGGGACGGCCTGATCGTGCACTCGCGCGACTACGCCAACCCCCTGGCCGGGGCCGAGTTCCGCGACGAGCTGGCCGAAGCGATCAGGCAGTGAGCCGTCTCGACGATCACAGCCGGTAGACGCGGCGGGCGTTGCCCGAGCCGATCATGTGAGCGATCCGGGCGGCGTCGGCAGGGCTCCACTCGCCTTCGGCGATCCGGTCGGCGAGCACGCGGGCCAGGCCGCGGCGATGGCAGAGCGCGGCGAGGAAACACAGCTCGGCGGCGCCATGGCAGCCGGAGCCGTACATCTGTTTGTGGAACGGGACGAGTTCGAGCAGCTCGCGCAGGACGTGGGCGGAGCCGGCGGCGGTGTGGGCGATGGCGGGCCCGGCGTCCACGTACACGTGCGGGAAGACGCCCGCGAGGTGCGCCGCCTGGCGGTGGTAGGGGTAGCAGTGCAGCAGGACGACCGTCACCCCGAGAGGGGCGAGGGCGCGGACGAACCCGGTCAGCAGTGCGGGATCGGTCAGGTGGCCGGCCCCGATGCCGGGCAGCGCACCACCGGACAGGCCACCACCGGACAGGCCCCAGCCGGACAGACCACCGCCGGATAAACCACAGTGGAACTGCAGCGGCAGGCCCCGCTCTCTGGCGACGTCGACCGCCGCCCAGAGCAGGTGCCGTACGAGGACGGGGTCGTCCAGGCGCGACTTGGGGTCGGCGAGCCTGCGGCCGGCCGCCGCGATCACGCTGCCGCGCGAGGGCCGGGAGGGGTCGAAGCCGAGGCCGCAGCGATGCGCCGCGACCGACTTGAGCGCGGCGGCGCGGGCCGCGCGGACCGCGAGCTCGTCTCGCAGCATCCCGGCGTAGTCGGCGGCGGGCAGCCCGGCCTCGGCGACGTCCTGCTCGGCCTGCTCCAGCCGGACGATCTCGTCGGCGGCGGCCGAGCCGAGACGCCCCATCTCGGCGGGCGAGAGCAGCGCGGGGACGTCGGGCCCGGTGTCGACCAGGAAGGCCGACACCCCGGCGCCGCGCAGCAGCCGCCGGTTGACCTCGGCCGCGCCGAGTTCGGCGCGGCGCGACAGGTAGACGGTGGGCGAGGCGTGCGGCTCCAGGCCGAGGACCGGCGCGCACCAACGGCGGATGGCGGCGCCGGCCGGGGTGTCGAAGTGCGTGGTGCCGGGCGGCGCGGGCGTGCCGCCCTCGCCGATGAGCTGCTCGAATCCCGACCTGGTGGTGTCGTCTCTGCGCACGCCGCAGCAGTGCTGGTCGACCATGGGCGCGAGCAGGGCGGCCCGCACCGCGTCGGGAAGGGGCACGGGCAGCATGTCGTGGGATCTCGGCTCCGGCACGGCAGTGGACTCTACGGCTCCCCCGCCGCGCCGGCACCGCCCTAAACGGCCCCTTTACTCAGCCATGGCGTGCGCAAAGCCGCAGGACGTTGGCGATGATCCGCGCTCCGGCCCCGCCCTGCGTGGTCAGGATCGACTCGGGGTGGAACTGCACGCCGAAGCGCAGGTTCTCGGCGTCCTCGATCGCCATGGCCGCGCCGTCCGGCGTGTACGCGGTGACCTGGAAGCCCTTGACTCCCGGCTCCTTGGCGTGCACGGAGTGGTAGCGGGCCGCGACGAACTCGCCGGGCAGGCCGTCGAGCAGCGCGCTGTCTCCCTCGCGGCGGACCCGGCCGCGCTTGCCGTGCTCCGGGTAGGGCAGCAGTTCGAGTGTGCCGCCCGCCTGCTCGACCATGGCCTGCAGGCCCAGGCACACCCCGAACACGGGGAGCCTCCGGGCGTACAGCGCCTCGATCAGCGCCGAGCAGCCGAAGTCGGACGGCCAGCCGGGCCCGGGCGACAGCACGACGAGCGTGGGCGCGATCTCGTCCAGCTTCTCCAGCGGGAACCCGTGCCGCAGCGTGACCACCGACGCGCCCTGCTGGCGGAAGTAGTCGGCGAGCGTGTTGACGAAGGAGTCCTCGTGGTCCACGAGCAGCACGCGGTGGCCCTCGCCCGGCAGGTCGGCGCGGGGCTCCGTCCGCGCCTCCTCCCGGGGACGGGCGGACGCGGCGAGCGCGCCGAGGAGGGCGCTGGCCTTGAGCTCGGTCTCCCGCTCCTCGGCCTCGGGGTCGGAGTCGTACAGCAGCGTGGCCCCGGCGCGCACGGTGGCGACGCCGTCGCGGATCTGCGCGGTGCGCAGGGTCAGGCCGGTGTTCATCGAGCCGTCGAAGCCGATGAAGCCGACCGCGCCGCCATACCAGCGCCGGGTGGTCTCCTCGTGGTCCTCGATGAACTGCATGGCCCACGTCTTGGGGGCGCCGGTGACGGTGACGGCCCACATGTGGGTGAGGAACGCGTCGAGGGCGTCGAACTCGGGGCGCAGGCGGCCCTCGATGTGGTCGACGGTGTGGATCAGCCGGGAGTACATCTCGATCTGGCGGCGGCCGATCACCCGGACGCTGCCCGGCACGCAGATCCGCGACTTGTCATTGCGGTCCACGTCCGTGCACATGGTCAGCTCCGACTCCTCCTTCACGCTGGACAGGAGCGTGCGGATCGCCTCGGCGTCCTCGACGGGGTTGGCCCCGCGGGCGATGGTGCCGGAGATCGGGCAGGTCTCGACCCGGTCGCCGGTCACCCGGACGTACATCTCCGGCGAGGCGCCGACCAGGTGCTCGCCGTCGCCGAGGCTGAGCAGGAACTCGTACGGCGCCGGGTTCTCGGTGCGCAGCGAACGGTAGAAGGCGGACGGGTCGGCGCAGGCGCCGTGGAAGACCTGGCCGGGGACGACCTCGAACAGGTCGCCGCGCTGGAACTTCTCCTTGGCCTTGGCGACGACCTCGGAGTAGGTCCCCCGCACCGGGTTCGGCGGGATCTCGCGGGGCGCGGCCAGGGGGATCGTCTCGCCGGTGCGCTCGAGGCCGCTGGTGGAGACGCCGTCCACGGTGAACTCGTAGCAGTGCTCGACGCTGGTCTCGCGGACCCGGTCGATCACGACGAGCCGGTCGGGCAGGTGCAGCACCAGGTCGCGCTGGTCGCCGGGGCGGGTCAGGCGGTAGCGGATCGGCTCGAACTGGAAGGCCAGGTCGTAGCCGAAGGCGCCGTACAGGCCGAGGTGCGGGTCGTCGGACCGGAAGGCCGCGATGATCTCGCGGATGGCGGTGAAGACGGTGGGCCTGCGGCTGCGCATCTCCTCGGGCAGCAGGTCCTCGGACTCGGGGACGTGCACCTCGACGTAGCCGTGGGCCGGCTCGGCCACCGGCTTGCCGGCCGCCAGCAGGCAGGAGGCGACAACGGGCAGCACGACCTGTCCGCGCTCGTTGAGCGCGCGGGCGGAGATGCGCCGCCCCCGCGCCACGATCTCAAGGCAGGGATCGACGTAGCCGAACGCCCACCTGCTGTACCTGCCCGGGTAGTCCATGCCGGACGAGAAGGCCCCGCCGCGCCGCTCCCCCAGCGACGTGACGATCCGCTCCAGCGCCTCCTCGGGCACCTCGCGCACCCGGCGCTCGACCGCGATGCCGCCGGCCGTGGTATATCCGCTGATCTCCACTGTCCACGCCCCTTTTTTCGTATGCCCCGGGGCGGACATACAGAAGGCCGCCACTCATGGGGCGGCCGGTCTATTCGACGCGAATGCGAAAACGCCGCCTGTCAGCGGCGCCACCACTGGGAAGGTGCATGAGTTCGCATGCGTCAAGGGTAGCGGCGGAAACCGCGATCATGCAACGCGGCATGACTGGAAGGGCGAACAGCGGATAGATATTCTGTTACTGGTAGGGAAACCTCACTCTCGGCGAGGAGCGATCCGCCCGAGGCCGGGGAAGGAGGGGGCATGGTCCGCGTGCCGGCCCGCCTGCCTGTGCACCGCCACGGCCCGGGAGGGCTGGGCGAGCTGAGGGGTACGAGCGGGAGTTCGAGCGGGCCGCAGGGCCGCCGGGTCCGGGTCCGCCGTGACATGCCCGTGCCGATGCCGGACGGCGTGACGCTCCTGGCCGATCACTACGCGCCCGTCGGCACCGACCGGCCCCCCACGATCCTGATCCGCACGCCGTACGGCAGGGGCGGAGTGGTCGGCTGGATGTACGGCTGGACCTTCGCCCGGCACGGGTTCCAGGTGCTGCTGCAGAGCTGCCGGGGCGGCTTCGGCTCCGGCGGGCGGCTCGATCCCCTGGTCCACGAGCAGGAGGACGGCCTGGCGACGGTCGAGTGGATGCGGGCGCAGTCGTGGTATGGCGGCAGCTTCGCCATGCACGGGCCCTCCTACCTCGGCTACACCCAGTGGGCGATCGCGGCGGAGACGCCCGACCTGCGGGCGATGGCCGTCCAGGTGACCGCCTCGTGCTTCCGGGACGCGGCGTACGTCGGAGGGTCGTTCGCGCTGGAGTCGACGCTGATTTGGACGACGCTCACCGCGCACCTGGAGGGCAGGCTGGGCGGCGTGGCCGCGTTCACCGCGCCCCGGCGCACGCGGCGGGCCGTGCTGTCGGGCCGCCCGCTGCCCGAGCTCGACCTGCTGTCGGCGGGCAGGCCGCTGCCGTTCTTCCGCGAACTGCTGGCCCACCACGGTGAGACCCTCTGCTCGTACTGGGACAAGGCGGACTTCTCCGCGTCGGTGGGGCAGGTCGGCGCGGAGATCACGATGACCGGCGGCTGGTACGACGTGTTCCTGCCCTGGCAGCTCAAGGACTACGCGGCACTGCGGGCGGCCGGGCGGCACCCGCACCTGACCATCGGGCCGTGGTATCACGCCGACGTCCGCCATGGGCGGGCCGCCAACGCCGACGCTCTTGCCTGGTTCCGCGCCCACCTGCTCGGCGACCCGTCGGGGCTGCGCACCTCCCCCGTCCGGCTGTACGTCACCGGCGCGGGCGAGTGGCGGGACGAGTCCGACTGGCCGCCGCCCCGCATGCGGCGCGAGCGCTGGCACCTGCAGCCGGGCTTCGCCCTGTCGCGGGACAACCCGGCGGGCGGCGAGCCGGACCGCTACCGCTACGACCCCGAGCACCCCACGCCCGTGATCGGCGGCCCGGTGCTGATCGGCAACTCCGAGCCGCGGGACAACCGCCGTCTGGAGGCCCGGCGTGACGTGCTCGTCTACACCTCGGACGTGCTCGGCCGGGACACCGACATGATCGGCCCGGTGAGCGCCGAGCTGTTCGTGCGCACCGGCAGGGAGCACACCGACCTCGTCGTACGGGTGTGCGACGTGCATCCCGACGGCACGTCGATGAACGTCTGCGAGGGCGTGCGCCGCCTGACCCCCGCAGACCGCGGCGACGAGGACGGCGTGCGCCGGGTGGAGATCGACCTGTGGCCGATGGGCCACAGGTTCCGCCGCGGGCACCGCATCCGGGTGCAGGTGGCGAGCGGGGCCTATCCGCGCATCGCGCGCAACCCGGGCACCGGCGCGCCGCTGACGGCGGGCACCCCGATGGTCGCCTCCGACCAGGAGATCCTGCACGACCCCCGCCATCCCTCGGCCGTGATCCTCCCCGCGCTGCCCTGAGCCGGCCCACGACCGTTCCGGCGGACGTTGCTACTCTCGCGATCGTGGCGATCAGGAACTCCCACTGCTCCTTCTGCGGAGCGGCCTACGCGCCCGGCCTGCCCTGGCCGAGGACCTGCCAGGAGTGCGGCGGCACCAGCTATCTCAACCCCGTGCCGGTCGCGGTCATGGTGCTTCCGGTGGACGACGGCCTTCTCGTGGTCCGCCGGGACGTCGAGCCGCACCGCGGTCTGCTCGCCCTCCCCGGCGGCTTCATCGACATCGGCGAGTCCTGGCAGCAGGCCGCCGTGAGGGAGCTCCGCGAGGAGACGGGCGTCGTCGCCGACGCGGCCGGCGTGCGGCTGTTCGACGCGGTCAGCGCGCCCGACGGCACCGTGCTGATCTTCGGCCTCGGGCCGCGCACGACCTCCGACGCCCTCCCGCCGGTCGCGCGCACCGCGGAGACCAGCGAGTGGCTGGTGATCGACGGCCCTCAGGAGCTGGCGTTCCCACTGCACACGCGGGTCGTGGCCCGCTACTTCGGCTCCGGCGGAACTTCTCGGGCGTGATGGCGGGCGAGAGGGTCTCGTGGTCCGGCCCTCGGGGAGTGTCAGAAACGCAAATCAGCGACGCGAACCGCGACGGCCGCGAGCCCGGCGGCACATCACCGAGGTCGCTCTCGTCAGCCTGAGGTGGCGGAGGGCGGCTCCTTCATCCAGACCGGGATGTCCCGGCCGGTGACGACACGGAACTCCTCGGCCACCGCGGCGGCGTCTCCCGCATAGGCGAGAAGCAGCAGGTCGGCGACCGAGCCGATGATGTCCTGGGCGATGTGCTCGGGCAGTTCCCGCGACGCCAGCAACGCCTCGATCAGCGGGGTTACGGCGGCACCGAATCGGGAGTCCTCGATCCTCACATACCCGCGGGCCGCAAGGCTTCTGACATAGCCGGGCAGGTAGGCGTCCCGATCGAGCTCGGCCAACTCCCGGTGCAGGCACACGGCCTCCTCACTGACCGGAACCGCCTCGGCCCCCCGCCCGACACCCGCCAGCAAGGCAGCGTGGTTGTTCAACGACATCGCCAGGCCGGGTAGGTAGGCGTCCCGGTTGAGCTCGGCCAACTCCCGGTGCAGGCGGAGGGCCTCCTCGCTGAAGGGAACCGCCTCGGCCCGGCGCCGCATGCCCGCCAGGAAGGCGGCGTGATTGGTCAACGAGCGGGCCAGGTCGGGCAGGTGGGCGTCCCGGTTGAGCTCGACCAGCACCCGGTGCAGGCGGAGGGCCTCCTCACTGAAGGGAACCGCCTCGGCCCGCCGCCCGACCTCCGCCAGCAAGGCGGCGTAATTGTGCAACGACATCGCCACGTCGGGCAGGTGAGCGTCCCGGTCGAGCTCGGCCAGCTCGCCGTGAAGACGGACGGCCTCCTCACTGAAGGGAACCGCCTCGGCCCGCCGCCCGACCTCCGCCAGCCGCAGAGCGTGATTGGTCAACGAGCCGGCCAGGCCGGGCAGGTAGGCGTCCCGGTTGAGCTCGGCCAACTCCCGGCGCAGACGCACGGCCTCCTCACTGAAGGGAACCGCCTCGGCCCGCCGCCCGACCTCCGCCAGCTGGTTCGCGTAGTTGCCCAACGAGTCGGCCAGGCCGGGCAGGTAGGCGTCCCGGTTGAGCTCGACCAGCACCCGGCGCAGACGCACGGCCTCCTCACTGAAGGGAACCGCCTCGGCCCGCCGCCCGACCTCCGCCAGCCGCAGAGCGTGGTTGTTCAACGAGGCGGCCAGGCCGGGCAGGTAGGCATCCCGGTCGAGCTCGGCCAGCTCGCCGTGCAGGCGAACGGCCTCCACGCTGACCGGCACCGCCTCGGCCCGCCGCCCGACCTCCGACAGTAAGGCGGCGTGGTTGTGCAACGAGTCGGCCAGACCGGGCAGGTAGGCGTCCCGGTCGAGCTCGGCCAGCTCGCCGTGCAGGCGAACGGCCTCCACGCTGACCGGCACCGCCTCGGCCCGCCGCCCGACCTCCGCCAGCCGGGTCGCGTGATTGTGCAACGACAACGCCAGGTCGGGCAGGTGAGCGTCCCGGTCCAGCGCGGCGAGCCGACGCCAGAGCCGGACGGCCTGGTGGCCTTCGGCCAGGGCGCGTGCGTGCAGCCCCGCGTAGGACAGGCGGACAGCCAAGGCGTCATAGATGTGGGCACGGGTGGCCGGATCGGTGGCGGCGGCCAGCCGGTGCTCGGCCAGGCGGGAGGCTACCGCGGCGGCCCCGATATCGAGATCGATATGCCGATGATCGGGCAGCATCGCCTCGATGGCCGCCAGTAACCTCGCATCGATGTCGTCCAGGCCGGCCAGCCTGGCCAAAGCGGCGCCGCCGGCGTGCACAGCCAGGTGCGGGGCATCGGCCAGCAGCGGATACAACTGCCGCTGCGTCAGATGGGGCCACCGGCACGCGGCCTCGATCAGCGTGGTCACCGCATGCTGTACCCATGCCGGTACGCCGCCGCCCTGGTCCGGTCCGTCACCGGCGCCGACGGGCGGGGCCAGCAGCCGGGCAGGCGCCGTCTGCGCCCACGGGTCGACGGGAAAATCGCAGGAATGGCCGGGGACGGACAAGGCGAGGAAGTCCTCGCCCAGCCGGTCGGGATACAACGGCTCCAGCACCGTGGCGCTCGCGTGAGCAGTCGATACCCCCTCCGGCGAGGCCGGCCCGGCGGGCGGGTAGCACACCGCGTGGTCCTTCAGAAGCTGCCCGATCGCCTGGGTCGACTCGACCTCGGCGCGTGCCAGGGCGGCTTTGCCGTCGTCGTAGCCGAGCCGTCCGGTCAGCGTCGCGGTGTAGACGATCTGGCCCATCGCCTCCGGCGAGGTCGCCAGCGGCTTCTCCCGGCGCGGGGACGCCATCGCCTCCCAATGATCTCGTTCACGCGCCAGCAGGAACTCCGACACCCGCACGGGATCGACGGGCGCCACCTGACCACGCTCGGCGGCCAGCACCGCGGCCAAAGCGGCCATGTGCACGGTCAGCACCAGCCGATAGGCCTCATGCCGCTCCAGCCCGGACGGCGCGGCCACCGAACCGGCCTCGGGCACCCGCAGCAGTTCGGCGAACCGATCACGGGCCGCGGCGAACAGCCCCGCACGAGTGATCCCGCTCTCCCGCTCCAACGGCTCCAGCTCCCGCCGGCTGGGCACCAGGCCCAGGTCCCGCTGCATCCGCCCCTTCAGGCTGTCCCACCAGGTGCCGGCCGGGCGGGCCAGCAACAGCACCCGCACCGGCACCCGCCCGGACGCATGCGCATCACGCAGCAGGGTGAGCAGGTCGGCGGTGTCCCACCGTTCGGCATAGTCCACCAGCACCAGCACCCCGGCCGCCTCGTCGAAGGCGGGAACCTCGAAGTCCGCCGCGGTGGAGCGATCACGCCGGTGGTGGGCCGTCAGCACCACCCATCCCTGCTGCCCCCACAGGTGCGCCACATGTCCGGCCAGCCGGGTCTTGCCCTGCCCGCCCGGCCCATGGATCAGACGCACCGCCACGTCCTGCCCGGTGCCGGCGTCCCGCCAGCTCGCCAGCTCCGCCAGCAAATCACGGCGGCCGGTGAAGGCGATCAGCGCGCGAGAGGCCCGCAACAGCTCACTCGGCTGCGCGCGCGCCTCGCCCGCCGTCGCAGGCGGCGGTGCAGGCCACAGGGCCCACCGGTACGGCTCCTCGCCTCCATACACGATCAGGTCTCCGGCGGCCTGGTAGATCCGGGCCAGCCCCGCGCCTTCCGCATGCTGGATCACCTTGCGTGACCCGCGTGCCGGCTTCACCGCTTGTCGATGTCGCGGCCGGCCTGATCCACCTGGCCGTCCTCAGTGGCCGTGGCCTGCTGCCACACCGGGTGCGCTGCACCGGCGGCGGTGCCACCCACCGTGTCGTCGTCGCTTCCTCCGTGCCGCCGTGGCAGCCCGGCGTTGATGTCACGGCCGGCCTGAAAGACGCGGCCACGCCCGGTGGCCTCGGCCCGCTGCCGCACACCGCCACCACCGCTCTTCCGCTCGGCGACCAGCCCGTACACCGCCATCCCCAGCCCGGCCAGGGCGACGAACAGCCCGATCACGCTGGCCAGCTTGTCCGCCTTATCCAGCCCCACCTGCGACAAGTAGACGCCCAGCGCCGCCAGGGCCGCCACCGCGACCCCGGCCCCACCCCAGACCGGTCCCCATCCGCGCATACCGGCATCATCAACCACCCATCAGCATCACGCCATGTGATTGATCGACAAACGCGTCGAACCTCTCGCGCTTCAGGCCTCGCGGACGCGGCCGGCCTCGGCGACGATGCGGCGGGTCGTGTGGACGGCCTTCAGCATGCGCCGGTCGTGGGTGACGAGCAGCAGGGTCCCCGTGTACGAGGCGAGCGCGGACTCCAGCTGTTCGATCGCCGCAAGGTCGAGATGGTTGGTGGGTTCGTCCAGGACGAGCAGGTTGACCCCACGGGCCTGCAGGAGAGCGAGGGCCGCTCTCGTGCGCTCGCCCGGCGACAGCGTGGCCGCAGAGCGGAGCACGTGGTCGGCGCGCAGGCCGAACTTGGCCAGCAGCGTGCGGACGTCGGCGGGCGGCAGGTCGACGAGCGCGCCGAACGCGTCGAGGAGCGGCTCGTCGCCTTCGAAGAGGGCGCGGGCCTGGTCGACCTCGCCGACGACCACACTGGGGCCGAGCGCCGCCGTCCCCTCGTCGAGGGGCACCCGGCCGAGCAGCACGCCGAGCAGGGTGCTCTTGCCCGAGCCGTTCGCGCCGGTGATCGCGACCCGGTCCGCCCAGTCGATCTGCAGGTCGACGGGCCCGAGCGTGAAGGCGCCACGTCGCGCGACCGCGCCGCGCAGCGTTGCGACCACGGCCCCGGAGCGAGGCGCGGCGGCGATCTCCATCCGCAGCTCCCACTCCTTACGCGGCTCCTCGACGACGTCCATCCGCTCGATCAGCCTCTCGGTCTGCCGGGCCTTGGCCGCCTGCTTCTCCGTCGCCTCGGTGCGGAACTTCCGCCCGATCTTGTCCCCGTCGGTGGCCTTGCGGCGCGCGTTCTTGACGCCCTTCTCCATCCAGGCGCGCTGGGCCCGGGCGCGGGCTTCCAAAGACGCCCTCGTCTCGGCGTAGTCCTCGTACTGCTCGCGCGCGTGCCTGCGGGCGATCTCGCGCTCCTCCAGGTAGGCGTCGTAACCGCCGCCGTACGCGCGGACCTGCTGCTGGGCCAGGTCGAGCTCGACCACCCTGTTCACCGTACGGGCGAGGAACTCGCGGTCGTGACTGACGACCACGGTCCCGGCGCGCAGCCCCGTCACGAAGCGTTCGAGCCGGTCCAAACCGTCGAGGTCGAGGTCGTTGGTGGGCTCGTCGAGGAGGAACACGTCGTAACGGCTGAGCAGCAGCGAGGCCAGCCCCGCCCGGGCCGCCTGGCCGCCGGACAGGGACGTCATCTCCTGCTCCAGGCCGACCGTGAGCCCGAGGTCGGCGACCACCTCCTCGGCCCGCTCCTCCAGGTCGGCGCCGCCGAGGGCGAGCCAGCGATCGAGGGCCTCGGCGTACGCGTCGCCGGGATCGCCGCTTACGAGGGCCTCGGTGGCCGCGTCGAGGGCCCGCTGCGCGGGGGCGACCCCGGTCCGGCGGGCGAGGAAGGCGGCGACGGTCTCACCGGGCCGCCGTTCGGGCTCCTGCGGCAGATGGCCGATGTTGGCGGTGGGCGGGCTGAGCCGGACGCTGCCGTGCTCGGGGGCGTCGAGGCCGGCCAGCAGGCGCAGCAGCGTCGACTTGCCCGCGCCGTTCACACCCACCAGCCCCACGACGTCCCCGGGCGCGACGACCAGATCGAGATCCGTGAACAGGACGCGGTCGCCGTGCCCGGCGGTGAGTTCCTTCGCGACAAGAGTGGCGCTCATCAGGACACAGACCCTACTGGGTCCCGGGCCGAGGAGTGTTCCTAGAGGCCCTCGGCGAGCGAGAGCAGGCGGGTGACGGTGTTCCAGTTGCGCATGGTGGCCGGGCCGGTCGAATACTTCTCCATGAGGGGCGGCAGCTTGGGACGCCGCAGCCCGTCGGGGAAGTAGACGTAGAGCTCCCGCTCGCCTATCCGCATCTCCTCCGGGGCGTACGCCGCCGGATCGATGCTCGCCAGCCCCTCCCGGTCCGGCGGCCGGGCCAGGAAGACCACGGCGAACCGGGCGGGGTCCCGGACCTCCAGGGGGTTGTGCTCCACCACGCCGCGAAGCTGCTCAGCCGTACGGACGATCACCGCGACGGACAGGCCGAGCTCCTCCCGGATCCCGCGCTCGATCGCGGCGGCGATCGGCTCGGCGTCGCCGTCCGCGGTGAACAGGGCGTTCCCGCTGCGCAGGTGCGTGCGCACGTTTCCGTATCCGAGCCGTTCCAGCAGTGCCCTGAGATCGGCCATCGCCACCGCGGTGGCGGGGTTGACGTTGATGCCGCGCAGCAGCGCCACGTATCGCATCGCATCGCCTCCTTCCGGCGGGAGGCTATCCCCCGTTCCTGTCAGACCGCGTCAGGTATCGGGCGGCCATCTGGTCGGCGACCTCCCCCGCGATCGCCGCCGTGGGCGCCCTGATCCGCGTCGTCGCCATATCGACCGCCGATCACTCGCCGATCCTTCGCCGGTGAGTCGCCGATCGTCGCTGGGCGCGCCAACACGACCGTTCGGCGATCGGTGATCTCCCTGTGACCTGTGAGTCCTTACGCTGCCGCCGAGCAACCGTCCCGCTGGTCCGCGCGACGGCCCCGTCGCGCGGATCTGCCGGGCACGCCTGGTCCGTGTCCGATTGGAGAACGTGTGACGACCCCCCGCGCCGACCGCGGCCGAAACCCTGACCGAAGCCCGCTGAACTGGCTGCTCCTGCTGCCGATCGTGATCCCGCTCATCCCGCCCCTGTTCAACGCCGACGAACCGCGGCTGTTCGGCATCCCGATGTTCTACTGGCTGCAACTCGCCTTCATCATCCTCGGCGTCACCTCCACCACCCTCGTCTACCGCGCGACGAGGAGGAGCCGGTGAAGACCACCGAGATCGTCATCTTCACGCTCCTGTTCCTGGTCGTCAGCGGCATGGGCTTCCTCGCCGCCCGCTGGCGCCGTCCCGGCGACCTCGCCACGCTGGACGAGTGGGGTCTCGGCGGGCGCAGCTTCGGCAGCTGGATCACCTGGTTCCTGATCGGCGGCGACCTCTACACGGCCTACACGTTCGTGGCCGTGCCCGCCCTGATCTTCGGCGCGGGCGCCATGGGCTTCTACGCCGTGCCGTACACGGTGGTCGTCTACCCGATGGTGATGCTCGTGCTGGTCCGGCTGTGGTCGGTCTCACACGTGCACAACCTCGTCACGCCGGCCGACTTCGTCCGCGTGCGCTTCGGCTCCCCGACGCTGGCGCTGCTCGTGGCGATCACCGGCATCGTCGCGACCATGCCGTACATCGCGCTGCAGCTCATCGGCATCGAGGCGGTGCTGAAGACGATGGGGCTGACGGGCGACCTGCCGCTGATCATCGCGTTCGCGATCCTCGCGGCCTACACCTACCAGTCCGGGCTGCGCGCCCCCGCGCTGATCGCGTTCGTCAAGGACTCGCTGATCTACCTGGTGATCCTGGTCGCGATCATCTACATCCCGGCCAAGCTCGGCGGCTGGGGGTCGATCTTCGACGCCGCGAAGGCCAAGTTCGACGCGACCCCGAACCCAGGCGACGGCCCGCTGCTGAACGCCAACAACCAGCTCCAGTACGTCACGCTCGCGTTCGGCTCGGCGCTGGCGCTGTTCCTCTATCCGCACAGCGTCACCGGGATCCTCGCGTCGCGGAACCGGAACGTCATCAAGCGGAACATGTCGGCCCTGCCGGCCTACAGCCTGCTGCTCGGCCTGATCGCGCTGCTCGGCTACATGGCGATCGCGGCCGGGGTCAAGCCGATCGGCAAGGACAGCAACACGATCGTGCCGCAGCTGTTCGACAACGTGTTCCCCGACTGGTTCGCCGGAGTGGCTTTCGCCGCCGTCGGCATCGGCGCGCTCGTGCCGGCCGCGATCATGTCGATCGCCGCGGCCAACCTGTTCTCCCGCAACATCTACAAGGAGTACATCAAGCGGGACGCCACCGCCGCCCAGGAGGCCACGGTCAGCAAGATCGCGTCGCTGGTCGTGAAGATCGGCGCGGTGCTGTGCATCCTGCTCATCGAACCGCAGTTCTCGATCGACCTGCAGCTCATCGGCGGCGTGATCATCCTGCAGACGCTCCCGTCGGTGGGCCTCGGCCTGTACACCCGCTGGTTCCACCGGGGCGGCCTGATCGCGGGCTGGGCCGCGGGCATGGCGGCCGGGATGGTGCTGCTGTACAACATCGCCAACCCGGCCACCAACCACGCCCACTTCGGCGGTTCGGCCTTCCCGCTGTCGCAGCTCGGGTTCGACACCAAGATCACGGTGTACGCCGGGTTCCTCGCGCTGATCGTCAACCTGGTCGTCGCCGTGCTCGGGACCTTCGTGGCCCGTGCCCTCAAGAGCACCGACGGCCCGGACGGCACCCGGCCGGAGGACTACTTCGCCGACCAGGGCGACCCGCGCGTCCACGAACTGGAAACCACGGCGCCCGCCGCCTGACCGGGGTCCACACCGACTTGTGGCCGGCTTGACGCGGCGGCGCGCGCCGCGTGGAGCCGGCCACAAGCATGCGGTGGGACAAAGAGGCATCACCTCGAACATCGAAGGAGCGAAGGATGCCTCTCAGCAACGATCTGATCGTCACCGGCGGCCACGTGATCGGCATGGACCCGGCGGTGCCGGACGGCCCCGCCGACGTCGTCGTCCACGACGGCGTGATCGTGTCGGTCGGCCCTGCCGCAGGAGCGTCCCCGGAGGCGGACGTCGTGGACGCCTCGGGCTGCGTGGTGATGCCGGGCCTGGTGGACACCCACCGCCACACCTGGCAGTCCGCGCTGCGTCACATCGGGCTGGACTGGAGCCTGATGGACTACCTCGGGGCCGCGTTCCTCCAGCTCGGGCCGAACTTCCGGCCCGAGGACGTCTACGCCGGCACCCTGCTCGGCGCGCTCGGCGCGCTGGAGTCCGGGATCACCACGCTCCTCGACTGGTCCCACATCCAGAACACCCCCGAGCACAGCGACGCCGCCGTGGCCGCACTGCGCGACAGCGGGATCCGCGGGGTCTTCGCCTACGGCTGGCCCCAGATCGACCCGCTCACCTGGGTGGGTGACCACAGCGACGCGGAGCTTCCCGCCGACGTCCGCCGGATCAGGGACGTGCTCCGCGACGACACCGCCCGCGTGACGATGGCCCTGGCGGCGCGGGGCCCCGAGATGTCGGCTCCCGCCGCCGCCCGGCGTGACCTGTTGCTCGCGCGGGAGCTCGGCCTGCGGGCCACCATGCACGTCGGCTCCGCCGACAAGGCGGGCAGCGTCGGGTGGCTGCACGACGAAGGCCTGCTCGACGAGACGATCACGCTGGTGCACGCGAGCGCGACCGGCGACGACGAGCTGAAGGCCGCCGCGGACGCCGGCGCGACCGCGAGCGTGTCGCCGTTCATCGAGATGACCATGCCCGGGCTCGGCACGCCCGCGACCGGCCGTCTCCTGCGGGCGGGCCTCGTCACCGGCCTCAGCACCGACACCGAGGTCGCCACCTCGGGAGACATGTTCACCCAGATGCGCGCCGCCCTGGCGCACCACCGGTTCACGCAGGATCCGGCGCCGCTCACCGCCGACGGCCTGCTGCGGATGGTCACCGCCGACGGCGCCGCGGTGGCCGGGCTGTCCGCCGTCACCGGCAGCCTCACGCCCGGCAAGCGGGCCGACCTGATCGTGATCGAGGCCGCCACCCCCGCCATGGCGCCGATGCTCGACCCGCGCGCCGCCGTCGTCCTCGCCGGCCACCCCGGGCTGGTCCGCACGGTCGTCTGCGACGGCGTGGTCGTGAAGCGGGACGGCGTGCTCACCGGGCCGGTCGGGCGGGCCATGGACGCCGCGGCGGCGAGCCTCGCCCACCTCCGCGAAGCCGTGCCCGGGCTGCTCCGCGCCTGAGACAGGGTGCTCCGCACCTGAGAACAGGGTGCTCTGCACCTGAAGCGCAGTGCTCTCCGCCTGAGGGCTCAGTCTCGGCCGATGATCGTGGCACAATCCCGGCATGGCGGTCATGTTCCGGGTGCTCGGCCCGGTCGAGGCGTACGTCGACGGCGTTCCCGTCGACCTCGGCGGGCCGCGGCCCCGGTTGCTGGTGGCCCGCCTGCTGATCGCCAGGGGCGCGACCGTGTCGGTGGACGCGATCCTCGACGACCTGTACGACGGCACGCCGCCGCCGCGCGCCCAGAGCACGCTGCACAGCTACATCTCCAACCTGCGCCGGGTGCTCGAACCCGGCCGTGCTCCGCGCACGCCCTCGTCCGTGCTCCTCAGCCGCCCTCCGGGGTACGCGCTCGGGCCGCACGAGGTGGACGCCGACGAGTTCCTCCGCCTGGCCCAGGCAGGCGAGCCGGAACGCGCACTGGCCCTGTGGCGCGGCATGCCGTACGAGGAGTTCGGCGACGTGCCCTGGCTCCGGCCGGAGATCGAGCGGCTCGCCGAGGCGCATCTGGTGACGCGGGAACGTCTCCTGGCCGGGCGGGTGGGCGACCCGCACGTGGTGGGCGAGCTGGAGGCCCTGGTGGCCGGGCATCCCCTGCGCGAGGGGCTGTGGGAGCTGCTCGCCCGCACGCTCTACGCCCTGGGCCGGCAGGCGGACGCCCTGGAGGCGCTGCGCACGGCCCGGGTCCACCTGGCCGAGGAACTCGGCCTCGACCCCGGCCCGGCGCTGCGACGCCTGGAGGAGGCGATCCTCGCCCAGGACCCGGCCCTCGACGGCCCCGTCCCCGTACGGCAGGGCCGCGCGGTGCCAGTCCAAGCGGCACGCGCCGAAGCGGCACGGGCCGAGGCGGACCGGCCGGAGCGGCGCGCCGTCGGCCGGGGGACGCAGTTCGACCGGCTCGACGAGCTGGCGCGGGACGTCATCCAGGCGGCCCGGGGAGTGGCCCAGCGCGGGCCGGGGATCGCGGTGATCTCCGGTGAGCCGGGGATCGGCAAGACGTGGCTGGCGGAGGCGTTCGCCGCGCGGCGGGCCGCCGAGGGCTGGCTGGTCGCCTGGGGCAGATGTCACGAGACCTCCGGCGTGCCCGCGCTGTGGCCGTGGCAGCAGATCGTCCGGGATCTCGCCGCCCGGGTCCCCCCCTCCCCCGCGCAGGCCGCCGCCCTGCGGGTGCTGCTCGCCGACGACGCCCCGGGAGACGACCCCGCCCCGGGGGCCGAACGGCCCGCCGAGGCGAGCGAGGCCCGGTTCCGGCTGCACCAGGCGACCGCGGCGTACCTGGGGACGGCCGCGGCCGACCGGCCGCTGCTCGTGGCGATCGACGATCTCCAGTGGGCCGACACGGCGTCGCTGGGCCTGCTGTCCGACCTCGCGTTGCTGCTGCGCGGCGCGGTCGCCATCGTGATCACCGTGCGGTCCGGCGAGGGCCCGGCCGCGGTGCACGACACGCTCGGCCTGCTCGGGCGGCACGACGCCCTCCGCCTGCCGCTGGCCGGGCTCGACCGCGCCGCGGTCGCCGAGCTGTCGGGGCTGCGCGACGCGGCGAGCGTGGCGGCGCTCGCCGAGCGCACCCGGGGCAATCCGCTGTTCATCCGCGAGACCCTCCGGCTGGCCGAGGACCGGGGCATCGAGAGGGCGCTCACCGGGGTTCCCGAGGGCCTGGCCGACGTCCTGCGCCGCCGCCTGCTCGACCTGCCCGCCCGGCACCGCCCCGCCATCGACGCGGCGGCCGTGCTCGGCACCGGCGCGGACCGGCGGCTGCTGGCCGAGGTCGTCGCGGACGCCTCGGGCGCGGACGTGGACGAGGCGCTCGACGCCGCGACCGCCCTCCGCGTTCTGGACGAGGACCTGCGCTTCACCCACGATCTGGTCCGGGAGACGGTCTACGCCGGCATCCCGCCGCGCCGCCGGGCCGGGCTGCACCTGGCCGCGCTCCGGGCGCTCGAACTGCGGCCGGGGGCCGACCTCGCGGTCCTCGCCAGGCACGCGCTGGCCGCCGGGCCCGCCGCCGCGGCGGACGCGGTGCGCTGGGCGTCGGCCACGGCGGGGCAGGCGGCCGGACGGCACGCGTACGAGGACGCCGCGCAGTGGTGGCGCCGGGCGGTGGAGGCGCACGGGACGCTGCCCGGCGCGGACCCCCGCGAGCACGTCGAACTCCTGCTCCAACTGGTCCGGGCGCAGCTCGCCGCCGGTCACGGCTTCTCGGCACGGCAGACCCGGGCGGAGGCGGTGCTCGCGGCCGACAGGTCGGGCGACCCGCTGCTCGCCGCGCGGGCGCTGACCAGCCTGGACGCCCCGGGGTTGTGGAAGTTCTACACCTATGGCGACATCGAGCTGCACACCGTGCGGCGCATCGAGGACGCCCTCACCGCGCTGCCGGAGGGGGACTCCGAACTGCGCTGCAGGCTGCTCGGCTGCCTGGGGATGGAACGTTACGACGGCTCGGCCGACCCCCGGTGCGACACCGCCACGGCCGAGGCGCTGGCGATGGCCCGCCGCCTGGTGGCCTCCGGTGAGGCCGGCCGGGAACTGCTGGCGATCACCCTGAACGCGCGATATCTGGGCGTGCAGCTGCCCGAGCACATGGCGGAGCTCGACGCGATCGGCGAGGAGCTCACCGGGCTCGGGTTGCCCGGGTTCGAGCTGCTCGGTCACATGATCAGAGAGCGGACCCGGATCGACCTGTTCGACGTGGCCGGCGCCGACCGGGCCGCCGAGCGGGCGGGCGTGCTGGTCGAGCGGCTCGACCTGCCCTGGCCCCGGTTCCAGCACCTGATCTGGACCGGGACCCGGCGCCTCCTCGACGGGGACTTCGAGGGCGCGGGCAACGCGTACGCCGTGGCGGCCGAGGCCGGTGAGCGGCTCAACCTGTGGCACACGAGCAGCACGCTCTCCTCGGCGCTGCTCACCCGGCACTTCGCGATGCGGGACTTCGGCGGCGCCGAGGAGCTGATGGCGCACTACTCCCCCTTCCCCGCTCACCGGCAGGTGATGGGTGTGCTCATCGGCGACTGGCGGGGCGACCGCACGGCGGCCGAGACGGCGCGCGAGCAGGGCTGGCACCCGCTGCCGCGCGACTTCGGCGAGCTGCCCGGGCTGTGCCTGCTGGGCGAGGCCCAGATCGTCGCGGGCGACCACGAAGCGTGCGCCCTGACCTATCGCAGGCTCCTGCCGTACGAGGACAGGATCGCCTTCGGGGCGGGGACGTTCTGCGCCGGGCCGGTCGGCTACTACCTGGGGCGGATGGCTTACCTGGGCCGGGCGGCCGGGCCGGAGACGGCGCGGGCGCATCTGGACACGGCCGCCGAGCGCTGCGCGGCGGCCGGGCTGACCTGGTGGGCCGGACGGATCGCCCGCGAACGCGAGGCCGTACGCCGATGACAACCGGCCGGGGAGCGGGCCGCAAGTGGACGTTGAGTGACGGTGAAGAGGGCGGGCCCATCGTGGGGCCATGACAACACCGACGCAGACCCGGCGCCGGCCGGGCGACCCCGCTCCCGACCTCGTCACGTTCCTCGTCTTCCACACCGGCCTGCGGCGCGAGTTCGGCAGGCTGGCCGAGGTCCTCGACCGCTGCGACCCCCGCGACGAGCGGCGCCGCGCGGTCGTCGACGAGCACCTCGCGCTGCTGCTGCGCGCCCTGCACCACCACCACACCGAGGAGGACGAGGCGATCTGGCCGCTGCTGCGCGGTCTCGCCCCCGAGGCCCGGACGGTGCTGGACCGGCTGGAGGCCGACCACCAGGAGATGGACGCCGTCATCGGCAGGCTCTCCGGCGGCGGTAGGCCGGCCCGCGAGGTCGCGGCCGACCTGCGCACGCTCGACCGGCTGCTGAACACCCACCTCGACCTGGAGGAGTCCGAGGTCGTCCCGCTCATCAGAGAGCACGTCAGCGCGGCCTGGTGGGAGGAGTCGGGTAAGAAGGTCACCAAGACCCACGGCCGCGACCTGCCGATGCTCGCCGCCTGGCTGCTCGACGTGGCCACGCCCGCCGACCGCGACCACATCTTCGGCTCCGCTCCGGCCATCATGCGGGTCCTCTACCGGCTCTCCTGGCGCCGGGCCTACG
This sequence comes from Microbispora catharanthi, assembly GCF_006334915.2. Taxonomy (GTDB): domain Bacteria; phylum Actinomycetota; class Actinomycetes; order Streptosporangiales; family Streptosporangiaceae; genus Microbispora; species Microbispora catharanthi. The sequence goes on along the minus strand of NZ_VDMA02000016.1, from coordinate 122,400 downwards.
AGCGCCGGGTGTCGCAGGTATACGGGTGAACAGGTGTACGGGTGACCTGGCCGGCGGCCTCCGCCACGACGGTGCGGAGGCCGCGCCCGGAAAGCCCGGGGAGCCCGGTCAGTCGCCGGGAAGGCAGACGGTGCCGTGCGGGGGCAACGTCAGGTCCGTGAGATACCGCGTGGCGTGCCCGATCGCGCACCGGTTGCCGGACAGATAGAGAACGTGGCCGGGTCTCTCGTACTGGATCGTGGCCGAGCCGGGAACCCGCCGGACCAGACTGTCGGTCCACGCGAAGTCGCCCCAGGTCCCCGCGCCGAGCAGCGGCGGCAGGCCGTGGACCGGCAGGGGACGGGACGGGTTCGCGACCGGCAGCGGCCACCCCGAGCAGGCGAGCGCGTCGGGGTCCGCGCCGCCGAAGTTCGGGGAGATCCTCCGTGCCTCGCGGCGCACCCTGGCGTACTCCTCGTACCCGTGGTAGCCCCCGGTCGTCGGCGCAGGTCATGCCGAGCATGAGGGGCATCGCCCAGCCGCGGGCGTTGCCCAGGGAAGCGTCGGCGAAGCCCGAGCCGTCGCCGTGCCGGGCCTTGTCGACCGCCTCGGCGAAGGTCAGCCATCGGAAGTCTCCCGGCCCGGGGTCGGGGGCGAACCCGAACCAGCGCAGGGAGGAGCCGGTCAGCTCCCCCCGGCCGAACCGCTGGGAGGTGACCGGGATCGGCGACCTGTCGGCCCGCGCGGTGAGGTCGCGCCAGACCTTCCCGGCGTCCTCGCCGTGCAGGGCGCAGGCGGGCGTCGCCGCACACCAGGTGGTGAAGCTCTGGAACTCGCGCTCCAGGCCCTGGTAGCCGAGCAGGCTCTGGTTCGCCCAGCCGGCGGTCTGGTTGATTACGCCGTCCAGGTACATGGCGCGGACGTGTTCCGGGAACAGCCGGAGGTAGGCGGCGGCCGGCACCCCTCCGTAGGAGTTGGCCATGAAGCTGAGCCGCCGCTCACCGATGGCCGCGCGGATCGCCTCCATGTCGCGGGCGACCGACAACGAGTCGAGCCTGCCGTACAGCCCGCTGCGGTCCTCGGCCCGGCATTCGCGGATGGCCGCGGCGATCGTCCTGGCCTGGGCGTCGTACTCGGCCCGGTTCCGGGGCTCGGTCAGGGCCGGTACCGCCGGCTGCGCGCAGGACTCGGGCAGCGTGGCGGTGAGCCCGGTGTTACGTGGATCGTAGGCGACGAGGTCGAAGCGCTTCCGAAGCCCGGCAAGGTCACCCGCCGCCCGCTTGACGTCCTCGATCCCGCTGGAGCCAGGACCGCCGGGGATGTGCAGCACGCTGCCGATCCGGCGGACGGGATCGGTGGCCGGCAGCCGCGCGAGACGCAGGGTCGTCGTCCTCCCGTCCGGATGCGCCCAGTCGAGCGGCACGTCGAGCGTGCCGCACCGCGTTCCCGCCGGGAACCCGTCCCCGGCGCACGCCGTCCACGTGATCGCCGGCCGGTCCTCCGCGGCCCGTGCCTGCCCCGGGACGAGCCCGGCCGTCATCGCCGCCGTCGTGAGCCCGGCGGCCACGAGTCGTGTTCTGCCACGCAGGCGCCGTGTCCTCCTTCGCGGTGTGCCGCTTCTTCTCACGCTCGCCGAGACGCGTACGCGGGCGGAATCCGAAGGGCCCCCCGATCGGAGGTAGGGCTGCCCCCCCGACGGGAGGCGCCGGGCGGACGGGTGTCCGCGTATGGCTACGCTCCGGCCGGCGATCGGAGGAATCGAGTGACGGCGTCGTCGATGAGCGCCTCGCTCTGAGGCGTCGTGATCCGCCGAGACGTGACGAGCGCCGAGATGCCCTGAACGGTCGCGGCCAGCAGCAGCGTCAGCCGGCCGACCTCGCCCGCCTCATACGCGCCTGCCTGGACCCCGGCGCTCATGATGTCGGTCATGGTGTCGAACAGGCGCTGCGCGGCGTTTCGCACCGCCTCCGACGGGCCGTCCACTTTCGCCGCGAACATGAGATCGAGCAGTGCCGGCTCCCGCACGGCGAAGCTCACGTACGCCGAGGCCGCCGCGCGAATGACGTGTGCGAAGTCTCCGGGCACGCGCGAAACCGCCTCGCGCATCTCGTCGGCGAGCCGGATGAAGCCCCGTTCCGCCAGCGCGTCGAGGAGCGCGCTGCGATCCACGAAATGACTCCGGGGGGCTCCATGACTGACACCCGCCTCACGCGCCAGTTCCCGGAGGGACAGCGCGTCGATCCCCCGCTCGCGAAGCACCGCCTCCGCCTGGTCGAGCAGCACGGCACGGAGATTGCCATGGTGGAAAGGCCGATCGGACACCGCCCCATGATACTTAAAGTAGACATTGACTAGTTTCTAGACACTGTCTAGTCTCCTCATGCGGCTCGCCTGATCCGAGGCCGCGGCCCAGCGATCACGCAGAGGAAAGAGACCTTGAGATGAGCGATCAGAACGTCGCACTGTGGCTTCCGAGGCAAGGGCTGCCGAAGCGAGGCGCGCGCTTCGAAGTGGGGTCCGCTCCCTACACGCCCCCGGCGGCGAACGAGGTCGTCGTGCGAGTGCGGGCGGTCGCCGTGAATCCCGTCGACGCCTTACCGGGCTTCCTGTACCGCGTGGTCCTGCCCTGGCTGACCTTCCCCGCCGTCGTGGGCTCGGACGTCGCCGGCGAGGTCGTCGCGGTCGGCACGGGCGTCACGCGGCTGCGGCCGGGCGATCGCGTTCTCGGGCACGCGTTCGGTGTCGAGAAGTCGCAGAACCGCGCGGCGGAGGGCGCCTTCCAGCACTACGTCGTGCTCATACAGCACATGGTCTCCCCCATCCCCGGCTCGCTGTCCTTCGAGCAGGCGGCCGTGCTGCCGCTGGCGCTCTCGACCGCGGCCACCGGCCTGTTCCAGCAGGACCATCTCGGCCTTGCGATGCCGACCGCAGAGCCCGTCGAGCGGTCGGAGACGGTGCTGGTGTGGGGCGGTTCGACGAGCGTCGGGAGCAACGCGATCCAGCTCGCCCGCAACGCCGGTTACCGGGTCGTCGCGACCGCGTCACCGCACAACTTCGACTACCTCCGATCGCTGGGCGCGGCCGAGGTGGTCGACCGCCGCAGCCGCACCGCCGTCGGCGAGATCGTGGACCTGATCGGCGCCGGTCCGCTCGCCGGCACGCTCGCGATCGGATCCGGGTCACTCGTGCCGGCTGTCGCGATCGCGTCCCGGACCACGGGCGGCAAGCGGGTCGCGTCGGCGCAGCCCGGGTGGGTCACGCGCATCCGGGGCCCGAGAGCCCGCCGGCCGGGGGTGCGGGTGAGCGGAATCTGGGGCGGCACCCTGAAGGACAACGAGGTCGGACCGGGAATCTACGTCGACTTCCTCCCGGCCGCGCTCGCCACCGGCGCCTATCGGGCCGCGCCGGACGCGACCGTCGTGGGCCACGGACTCGCCCGCATTCCCGACGCGCTGCGGCGGCTCCGCGGCGGCGTCTCCGCGAACAAGCTCGTCGTCACCGTCTGAATCCGCCGCGCCCGCTTCTCAGCCGGAGCGTCCGCCGGCGGCAGCCACCGCCGAATCGTGACTATGCCGGGGCGTGGAACGATCCCTATGCTCTGCTGGAAATGGTGCGTTTGTGGGTTCTCGGTCAGTTCCGGGCCGAAGTGGGCGGGCGTCCGGCCGACCTGGGACCGCCGCTCCAGCGAGCGGTGCTGGCGCGGCTGGTCTGCGCCGGCGGCCATGTCGTCTCGACCGACCGGTTCATCGACGATCTGTGGCAGGGCCAGCCCCCGCCGAAGGCGCTGGGCGCGCTGCAGGTCTACGTCTCCAACCTGCGCCGCCTCCTCGAACCGGGCCGCGCGCCGCGCAGTGCGGCGAAGGTCCTGGTGACCGCTCCACCCGGATACGTGCTGCACCTCGACGCCGGCGCCGTCGACGCGTGGCGCTTCCCCACGCTCATGAACACGGCGTCGGCCCTCCTCGCCGAGGGGGATCCGCCGGGGGCACTGCGCGTGGTCGACGAGGCCCTGTCGCTGTGGAGCGGGGCCGCCTTCGCCGAGTTCGGCGACGAGGACTGGGCGGTGCCGGAGGCGGCGCGGCTGGAGGAGCTGCGGGTCCTGGCCATCGAGTATCGCGCGGAGGCGAAGCTCGCGCTCGGCCGGCATGCCGAGGTCGTGCCGGAGCTGGAGCGGCACGTCGCCGGCCACCCGCTGCGCGAGGACGCGGTACGGCTGCTGGCCCTCGCCTACTACCGCTCGGGTCGGCAGGCCGACGCCCTCGCGGCGCTGCGCAGGACCAGGGCCAGGCTCGCCGAAGAGCTGGGCATGGACCCGGGCCCCGCCCTGCGGGCTCTCGAGGCCGGCATCCTCGCGCACAGCGAGGCCCTCGACGCGCCGAAGGCCGTCACGACGCCCGCGCCTCTCGCCCCGGCACCGGCCACCCCGGCACCGGGCGTTCCATCGCCGGCCGCACCGGCCTCGCCCGGGATGGTCGGCCGTACGGCGGAGCTCGCCCGCCTGGTCTCCGCCGCCGAGCAGGCGGGGCGCGGTTTTCGCGTGGCCTGGGTCGGCGGGGATCCCGGCGCGGGCAAGAGCACGCTGGCCGACGCCCTGCTCCGGCGTCTCGGCGACGAGGGCTGGCGGGTCGCGGTCGGCCGGTGCCCGGAGACGCTCGGCGGGGTGCCTCCCGCGTGGGCGTGGAGCGAGGTCCTGCGGACCCTGTTCGCCGCTCACCCCCCGGACCCGGGTACGGAGGCGCGGCTCGCGCCCCTGGTGCAGGAGGACTCCCCCGGCGCCGGGCAGTTCCGGCTGGCCCAGGCGGTGGGTGACTACCTGGAGAGCGTGCCGGGTCCGCGGCTGCTCGTGCTGGAGGACGTGCACCGCGCCGACGACGCGACTCTCGAGTTGCTGCGTCATCTGGCGGCCAGACTGGCGGACACGCCGGTCCTGGTGGTCCTGACCCACCGGCCCTCGGAGGCGGGCGACGACCTGACGGCGACCGGGGCCGCCCTGGCCGTGCAGACGGCCGAGAACGTGACCCTGCAGGGGCTCGGCGACGACGACGTCCGGCGCCTGCTGGTGGAACGGTCCGGCATGGAGGTGGACGCCGGCACCGCCCGGACGGTCGCCGAGCGCACCGGAGGCAATCCGCTGTTCGTGGCCGAGACCGCCCGGCTGCTGGCGACCGAGGGGGCGGCGGCGGCGCACTCGCTGCCGCCCGGGGTCCGCGACCTCATCCGCAGGCGGATCGCCCGCCTGCCCGCGACGGCGCGGACGACCCTGCGCAACGCCGCCGTCATGGGCCGGGACGCCGACATCGATGTGCTGGTCGCCGTTCAGGACGCCGACGAGGAGACCGTCCTCGACGGCCTGGAGGCGGGAGTGCTCGCCGGGCTGCTCACTGAGCCGGCCCCCGGCAGGGTCCGGTTCACGCACGTCCTGGTCCGCGAGACCCTCTACGAGGACATCCCCCGGCTGCGCCGTACGCGGCTGCACGCGAAGGTCCTCACCGCGCTGGAGCGGGTGCACCCGGGCGACGTCGGCGCGCTCGGCTACCACGCGCTGGCCGCCGCGACGCCGGCCACGGCGCGCGAGGCCGCGGAGTACGCGCGGAGGGCGGCCGAGCAGGCGTCCGGCGTGTACGCCCACAGGGAGGCGGCGACCCTGCTCGAGGGCGCGCTCGAGGCCCTGGATCTCGCGACCGAGCCCGCGGACGACCTCCGGCTGGACCTGCTGTGCCGCCTGGTCTCCGCGCAGGCGAGCGCCGGCGACGAGGGGCGGGCGATGGTCACGCGCAATCAGGCCCTCGCGGTGGCCAGGCGGCTCGGCGATCCGCTCGCTCTCGCCCGTGCCGCGGTCGCCAACGACGCGCCCATGGTCTGGCAGACCGAGCACGAGGCCGACGCCGACGTCGTCGAAGCCATCCGCGGCTGCCTGCCGGGCACGACCGGCGAGCTGCGCTGCCGGCTGCTCGCCGCCCTGGCGCACGAGATGGGCGGTCACGACGAAGAGCTCGTCGAGGCCGCGAGTGCCGAGGCCGTCGCGATCGCCCGCGACCTCGGCGACCCCCGTCTGCTGTGCCTGGCGCTCAACGCGCGCTACTGGGCGATGTTCGTGCCGGGCCGCCCCGGCGAACTGGAGGCGCTCGGGCACGAGCTGCTGGAGATCTCCGTCCGCGCCGGGCTGCTCGGCTATCAGACGCTCGGTCACCACGTGCTGGCGATGGTCGCGCTCGGGCGCAACGACTGGGCCACGGCTCAGGCGCACGCCGCGCGGGCGGTGGAATGCTCCACCAGCGGTCAGCTGGGCCTCGTCCTGGCCATCATCGCGTTCCTCGACGCCCTCGGGCTCCTGGTGAAGGGGGAGTTCGAGCAGGCCGAGGCGGCCTACACGGCCCTGTCCGACCGGCTGGAAGAGGCCGGAGGGTCCAACGCCGGCGTCTTCGGAAGCCTCGCCCGGTTCACCGTGCGCCTCGCGTGCGGCCGTGCCCACGAGTCGGTGGCCGAGCTCGCCGCCGCCCGCGATCACATCGCGCACGAGATCGACGAGTTCCACGTCAGCGCGCTGGTCGCCGCAGGGCGTCTCGAGGAGGCCAGGTCCGCCTGGCCGGACCGGTGGCCGACCCGGTGGGTCTATCACACGATCAACGTGGCGCTCCGCGCCGGCACCGCGATGGCGCTCGGCGCGCGGGAGGTGGCCGAGGAGTGCTACCGGCTTCTCCTCCCGTTCCGGGGAGAGATGGCCGGCCTGGACACCGGGGCGATCACGCTCGGCCCCACCGCTCTCGTGCTCGGGCGGCTGGCGGAGTTTCTGGACGATCCCGCCGCGGCGGCGGAGCACTACGCCACGGCCGCCGACGTCGCCGGGCAGCTCGATTCGCCGCACTGGCGTGGGGAGGCGCTGCGGGCGCTCGACACGCTGAAATCGTGAGGACAGCACCGCCAAGTGGTCGCCAAACAGGCGTTTAGCGGGTGGGGCCAGCGTGGTTTCCGAGACCAGTTCGGACATCTTGGAGGCTCACGTTGGACACTCCCGATCTCACCGGGATCCGCATCATCCACCGCGCGATGCGCGGCGACCTGCACCGGCTCCGCGCGCTCGCCGAGGACCTCGAGGCGGGACGCGCGCGGGCGGACTCCGCCCGCGTCGCCGCCGTCGCCCGTTACGCGGAGGACGTCTGCGCGGCGATCCATCACCACCACACCAGGGAGGACGAGGTCGTCTGGCCGGTGATCGAGCGGTCGGCGGGGGCCGCCGTGGACCTCACCGATCTCTCCGACGACCACTCGGAGCTCGATCCCCTGCTCGACCGGGTCCGCGTGACGGCTCGGGCCTTCGCGGGCGGCCGGGGCGTCTGTGACCTGGCGGCCGCGCTGCGCACGCTCTCGGAGCTCATCGACGAGCACATCGAAGAGGAGGAGCGCAGGATCTTCCCGGTCATCGAGAAGTACGTCTCGGCGGCCGACTGGAAGGAGATGGAGAAATCACTCAGAGGCGGCGACCCGCGTTTCGAGCTCGCCTGGGTCGACCGGTACGCGAGCCCGGACGAGATGGCGCACATCCGCAAGCTCGCGGGGCCGGTCCTCAGCCTGCTGCTGACACTGCTCCGTCCCGGTCACCGCCGCCGCCGGCGGATCGTCTTCGGGAGCTGAGCGGACATGGCACGACGCTCCCGCCTGTTCAACCTGGCGATCAAGTACATCTGCGACTGGCAGGTTCGCACCTATCGCAGGACCGGCGGGCGCAGGCCCGCCACCATGCGCGGCATCCCCGTCCTGCTCCTCACGACCCGGGGCCGCAGGACCGGCCTGCCCCGGACCCGGCCGGTCGGGTACGGCAGGGACGGCCGGCGCTTCGTCGTGATCGCCTCGAACGGCGGCGACGACACCACTCCCGCCTGGTGGCTCAACCTGCGGGACGACCCCGTCGCCGAGATCGAGGTGGGCGGCGCCGGCGGGCTCACCGTGCTCAAGGTGCGCGCCGCCGAGGCCACGGGCGAGGAGTACGAACGCCTGTGGCGGACGATGAGCCGGCGGCACCCCGTCTACGAGGTCTACAAGGGCATGACGCCGCGCCGCATCCCGGTCGTGGTGCTCGACCCTCTCGACGCCCTTCCGGCGTGACCCCGCCTATCGGTACGCCGGGGTGCCGGCCCGCTGAGGGCCGGCCCGACCCGCCGCGCCCCCGTGAGGACGAGCAGGGGACGAGCCGGGGACACGGCGGGGCCGTCAGGGCTTCGTCGTGTCCGGTGCGGCCCGCTGGGCGTCGAACTCCTCGTCCGGGATGACCAGCTCGTTGCCGGCCAGGCCGGCCTCGCCGGCCACCGCGGCGAGCTCGGAGCCGAGCGACTCGTGGGCGGCGGCGCGGTGCCCGCGGCCGACGCGGTCGGTCAGCAGCGACGACAGGGCCGCCACCACGCACGCGGCCACGGCGAACCAGAAGGCGATGACCAGGCCCTGGTGGAAGGGGCCCGCGATGAGGTGCGGGAAGAACTCCTTGCTCGTCAGGTGGGCGCCGCCGTCGGGCAGCCGGTCCAGGACGCCGCCGAGAAGCTGCCGGAACGGGTTGTATCCGAGGAACGCCGCGAACAGCACGGCGATCGGCGGCAGCTGGGCGAGGCCCTCGGCCTGCGCGGCGGGCACGCCCTGGGCCACCAGCTCGTCGTGCATGGTGTGCGGCAGCGACTGCGACAGGCCCGCGATCATCAGGCTGAAGAACACGCCGATGGACAGGACCATCGAGGAGTTCTGGAAGGTGGCGGTCATGCCCGCGCCGACGCCGCGGGACTCCGCCGGGACCGAGTTCATGATCTCCGCCCGGTTGGGCGAGGAGAACAGGCCGGAGCCGAGGCCGTTGATCAGGATGAGCAGCGCGAAGACGCCGTAGCCGAAGTCCGTGGGCAGGGTCATCAGGGCGTAGAAGCTCGCCGCGGTGACCAGCGCGCCGCCGACCGTGAACATCCGCGGCCCGAACCGGTCCGACAGCCAGCCGGAGACCGGCGCCGACAGCAGGAAGCCCACCGTCAGCGGGATCATGTAGATGCCCGCCCACAGGGGCGTCTCCTCGAAGCTGTAGCCGTGCAGCGGCAGCCAGATGCCCTGCAGCCAGATGATCAGCATGAACTGCAGGCCGCCGCGTCCGAGGGCGGTCAGCAGGCTGGCGATGTTGCCCGCGAGGAACGCGCGGTTGCGGAACAGCGAGAGCCGGAACAGCGGCTCGTCCACCCTCGTCTCGATCCAGGCGAACAGCGCGAGCAGCAGGACGCCCCCGCCGAGCGCGGCGATCACCCAGGGGTTGCCCCAGCCCATCACGCCGGTCCCGTACGGCTGGATGCCGTAGGTGATGCCGACCAGCAGCGCGATGAGCCCGACGGCGAAGGTGGCGTTGCCCCACCAGTCCATCCGCGCCCGGCGCCGCACGCCGTTGTCCTTGAGCTTGACGTACGCCCAGACGGTGCCGAAGACGCCGAACGGCACGGAGACCAGGAAGATCGCCTTCCAGTCGACCGGGGCCAGGACCCCGCCGATGACCAGGCCGAGGAAGGAGCCCGCGATGGCGGCGATCGAGTTGATGCCGAGCGCGGTGCCGCGCTGGCGCACGGGGAAGGCGTCGGTGAGGATCGCGGTGGAGTTGGCGAACAGCAGCGCGCCGCCGACGCCCTGCACGACCCGCCAGCCGATCAGCCACATCGCCCCGGCGTCGCCGTCCATCCAGGTCAGCGACAGCATGATCGAGCACAGACTGAAGACCGCGAACCCGAGGTTGTACATGCGGACCCGGCCGAACATGTCGCCCAGGCGGCCGAACATCACCACCAGCACGGCCGTGACGACCATGAAGCCCATCATCATCCACAGCAGGTAGCCCGTGTTGCCGGGGTCGAGCGGGTTCAGGTGGATGCCGCGGAAGACGTCAGGAAGGGCGATCAGCACGATGGACTGGTTGATCGTCACCATCAGGACGCCGAGGGTGGTGTTGGACAGCGCGATCCATTTGTACCGCGAGGACGGCGCCGACTGCGGCGACGCCCCCGCCAGGGACTGGTTCGCTACGGCCACGGAGTGGTTCCCCTCCTCTTGGCCCGTACAGCGCGCGGCCTGTTTCCGCGCAGCGCGCGACGGACGGACAGTTAGTTAGCGCAACTAAATTACCCCGACCGGGTGACATCGATGTTTCACGGGCATGCGCAACTAAGGCCACGATGGGGCCCTTAAACGGATTTGGGCGTTATCTGACCTGATTTCGGCTAACGGGAGGAGGCGGCGTCAGGACGTGAGCGCCCCGGCGATCACGTCGGCAAGGCTGTCCACCACCGTGTCGCGGTCGAGCCCGGGGTTCTCCAGCCACCAGTCGCCGATCGCCTGCACCATGCCGACGAACGCGTGGCCGAGCACCCGGGCGCGTACCGGGTCGGCGACGCCCTCCTCCGCGAGCGCCGCTCCCAGTTCCTCGCCGACGCTGCGCACGATGGCGGCCATCTGCGTGCGGGTGCGGCAGTCCTCGGCACTGGCCCGGTGGAACAGGAAGCGGTAGAGGTTGGGGTTGGCCGAGATGGTCTCCAGGTAGGCCTCGATGGCGCCCCGGGCGCGGACCCGGGGGTCGGCCATGGCTCTGGCGAACTCCGGGCGCAGCAGGTCGATCACGACGCGCGTGTGGCGTTCCGCGAGCGCCTGGTACAGGCCGCTCTTGTCGCCGAAGTGGCGGTAGAGGATCGGCTTGGTGATCCCCGCCTCCGCCGCGATCGCGGCCATCGACGCCTGCGGGCCCTCTCTGCGGATCACCCGGTCGGCCGCGTCGAGCAGGTCCCTGCGCCGCTCCGGGCTCCGGCCGCCCGTCGTGGTGCCTCCCGCCATGCCTCCCGCCGTGCCACCCGTCGTGAGCCCCGTCATGAGCACAGCATAGGTGCCGATTCCGCGTCTCCTGGATCAAGACCGGGCCCTATGGGCGATCACTCCGGTAATGTGCCGGACGCGGGTTTTCTGGTCCGGTTTTTTGTGGTGTCACGGTTCCGCCGGGTCCTCTGGAGGTGCGGGGTGGGCGAGGCGGGCGGACCGCTGGTGCCGGGCTACGAGGTGCTCGGAATCCTGGGCCAGGGAGGCTTCGGGGTCGTGTACCGGGCCAGGCAGCTCGCGGTGGGCCGCGAGGTCGCGCTCAAGGTCGACAACCGCGTGCTCGTCTCCGACCGCGACCGGCGCAGGTTCATGCGCGAGGTGACGTCCGCCGGCGCCCTGTCCGGCCACCCGCACGTGGCCGACGTCTACGACGCGGGCGTGCTGCCCGACGGCCGGCCGTACATGGTGCTGGAGCTGTGCCCGAACGGGTCGCTGGCCGACCGCCTGCGTGACGCCGGCCCGCTCGGCCCCCGCGAGGTGCGCGACATCGGCATCAAGATCGCCGACGCGCTGGCCGCCGCCCACGCCGTGGGTGTCCTCCACCGCGACGTCAAGCCCGCCAACATCCTGGTCAACTCGTACGGCATGGTCGCCCTGTCGGACTTCGGGCTGGCCACGATGCCGGGGCAGGGCGGCGCGGCGCGGGGCGAGATGTCGGTCACGCGCGAGTCGCTCACGCCCGCCTACGCGCCGCCGGAGGCGTTCGACCTCACCGAGCCCACGGCCGCCGGGGACGTGTACGCGCTCTCGGCCACGTTGTACGCCCTGCTCCAGGGCAGGCCGCCGCGATTCCCGGACAGCGGCGTGGTGAACATCGCGGCCATCATGGCGCTGCACCGGCTGCCGATCTCCGATATCCCCGGCGTGCCCGCCGCGCTCACCGCCGTCCTGCGCCACGGCATGGAGACCGATCCGGCCCAGCGGATCGCGACGGCCACCGGGCTGCGGGACGCGCTCGCCGCCCTGACGCCGGACGGCTCCGCCTCGGAGGATCACCCGCATCCCGCCGCGTCCGGGGACCGAGGCGGCGTCCCGGGGTGGGGCTCCCCGTCCCCCTCCGGGCCCGTTCCGCCCCCCTCTTGGCCCGCCGCGGTGACCGGACGGCACCCCGGGGAGCGGCGGCCTGTCGAGACCCGCGTTCCCGCCGCGCCGGGGCACTCGCTCACCGGCCCGGCCGGAGGCGTTCCCGCGAGCGGTCAGGACCTGCGCCGCGCGGCGACCGCGCCGAACGCGGTGCCGGGCCCCCCGCCAGGCGGGCACCGGCCCTCCGGTCATCGGCCGGACGGGCACCGGCCGCAGAGCCCCCGGCGAGGGTCCACTCCCCCACTCCCGCCGCGCACCGGCATGTCCCGCCAGTCGATCGTGTTCGCCGTGATCGCCGCCGTCTTCGCCCTGCTGCTCACGGCCGGGATCGCGGCGCTGACGCTGGGAGACGGCGACCAGGGAGCGCGGCCCCCCGCCATCCCCGGCTCCACGTCCGGACTCGGCGCAGACCAGGCCGGACCGGACCCCACGGGCGCCTTCTCCTCCTGACCGCCGCCCTCCGGGTGCCCGGCATGGGCGAGGAGGCGGAGGCGTCAGGCGACCGGAGGCATCAGGCGGGCGGCGGCTCCGGAGGCTTGCGGGTCCGCCTCGGCTTCGGTGCCGTGCCCTGCTCCTGCGGCGGCCCGTCGGCCGCCCCCGCGCCGCGCGCCGCTGCCGCGCCCGCCTTCGCCGTCCTTCGCGGCCTCGCGGGCTTTCCCGGCTCCGCGCGCTTTCCCGGCTCCGCGCGCTTTCCCGGCTCCGCGCGCTTTCCCGGCTTCGCCGTGCCCGGCGCGGGCGGGGCCGCCAGAGCACCGTACTCGGCCAGCGAGTCGCGCAGGTAGTCGATGAGGTCCCACACGTCGGGCACCATGTCGCGGTCGGTGACGATTCCGAAGCCGAGCCTGCCGTCGTAGGAGAACACCGTGATGTTGATCCCCCCGCTGACGTCCGTGATCACCGACATCGGGTAGAGCGCGGTGACCCGCGCCCCGCACACGTAGAGCGGCGTCTGGGGCCCCGGCACGTTGGAGACCAGCAGGTTCATGGCGGAGGCCCTACGCGAGGCGATCCTGAAGGCGGACCTCGCCGCCAGCGCGCTCAACGCGGCCGGCATCGCCTGGCTGAACTCCAGGAGCCAGGCCGCCGGCGCCGCGGCGAGCCGTTCCTTGAGCAGGCCCATCGAGCGGTTCACCGACAGCAGCCGGTCGCGCGGGTCGGGCACGTCCGTCGGCAGGGTGGTCATAGTCAGCATGACCTCGTTGGCGGCCGAGCCGTTGGAGGCCTGTCCCCGGGTGGAGACCGGGATCCCGGCGACGAGCGGCTGACGGGGCAGCTCGTCGCGCTTGGCCAGCCAGCGCCGCAGCGCCGTGGCGCACATCGCCATGACGACGTCGTTCACGGTGACGCCGAAGGCGTTCTTGATCCGCTTGACCTCGTCCAGGGGGAGCTGGCCGAAGGCGAACCGGCGGTGCCGCGAGATCGGCCCGGAGAACGGCGTGCGCGGCACCACCATGCGGGGCAGCTCGGGCAGGGGCTCGGCGTCCCCCCCGCCGATGCCGCGGACGAACCGCGAGACCACCCCCGCCCCCGGGAGCTGCGCCACGAACGGCACCTCGTCCAGCCGCGGCACCGCCTCGGCGATGAAACGCAGCAGGGCGAACGGGTTGTCCAGCACTCGAGCCACGCCCCTGATCACCATCTCCACCGCGTCGGGGGCCCGCTGCGGCTCGGCCGCGGTCTCCGGGGCGGGAACGGCGGCCGGCTCGGGCTTGAAGTCCATCAGCGCGGCCAGCACCTCGGCCCCGGTGACGCCGTCGACGGCGGCGTGGTGGACCTTCGTGTAGATCGCCACCCGGCCCCCGGTCAGGCCGTGGATCAGGTAGATCTCCCACAAGGGCCGTCCCCGGTCGAGCCGTGCCCCGTGCAGCCGGGCGACCTGCTCGGCGAGCTTGTGGTCGTCGCCGGGGGGAGGCAGCGCCAGGTCCCTTACGTGGTAGTCGAAGTCGACCTCGCGGTCCTCCGCCCAGTAGGGGTGGTCGAGCCCGAAGGGCACCTCGACCAGCCGCCTGCGCAGCGGCGGCGCGAGATGGAGCCGCCGCTTGAGCAGCCCGATCAGGTCCTCGCGGCTCAGCGCGCCGCCGGGCCTGCCGGAGGGGTCGAGGATCGTGAGCGCCGCGATGTGGGCGAGGTTCGTGCCCGTCTCGAAGTTGAGGAACTGCGCGTCGAAGGCGCTGACTTGCTCTGCCATGCCTACTCACGTGCCCCGAAACGCCGGGATCGGACCGCCCGGGCCGCCCCGGATCGGCGCCGCCTAACCGTCGGTCGCCTGCCACCGTCCGGGGTCACGCCTGGCGAATCTCCCATCACTGTCCTTCATGTTGAAGACTCCGCCTACGTACAGTCCGTCGAACTCTGAGAACAGTCCCTTGGCGCGCGAACTCTCCTTCAGTCCACACACCCGGAACGGACGGCCGCCGTCGTCCAGCATCTGGCGGACCAGACGACCCTTGTCCGCCACGACGAGCACCACGCGAAACGCGCAGTAGCCGGCATCCGTCACCGCTCGGATCCGAAACACCGCCTGCTCCTGTGGCTTGAGGCTCACGGTGTGCTGATCGAAGTAGTTCCCCTTCCACTCCTTCGGATCACTCTCGTCGCCGGGTATCAGCGGCTCCGGGTCCCGCCGGTCGAGATCGAAACCGATGGCCGTGCTCTTCTCCGCCCCCTGCGTGGGCGAGAAGAAGAGGACGCCACCGGGGCTCACGCATCGCTTCTCGACGCGCATGTCCAGTACCCGTACCGGATATGGTCGGGCACCCTCGACAACCACCGTCAGATTGACCCCTTCGGTATCCACGGCGCCTAGCCCGCGCATGTATTCGTCGTACTCGTTGCCGCTCAGGAACCTCTCATTGATCGACCGAACCTGCTTTTCCGGCAGGCTCTTCCTGTCGGGAAACACCCATGAGTTGTTGTCCGGATACAGCTTGTCCATCAGCACCGGCTTCACGGACACCGCATTCGGGCCCGCCGCAGCACTCGGCAGGCCGTGGGGTGAGGCGCCTGCGCCAGAGCTCCGAGCATGAGCGGGGGCCGGGGATGCTCCTTTCGTGGCCTCTCCGATGTCTAGGAGCTCTTTCGAGGCATCCGTGGCGACAGCGGTGATGGTCGCCGTCAGTACGGCGGCTATTGTGCCTAATACCCACGTAATCGGCTTTCGTAGCGATCGACGCCATAAGCCGGAACCATCACGCTCCGCATGCCTCTTCGGTAAGCGACGCCCGTGGCCTGGTCGCCGCTCCATCACGATGCGCCCCCATTCGTTCGCGATCCCGGAATGCGCCGGCTTTTACTTCCTGAGCGCGCCGGGAGAATGGCCATGATCTGATCAGTCCATCACATGGTGTGATATCGAAGTGCGGCTTTCGCGCAAGCCGAAGGCGGCGCCGGAGCCACAGAGTTAGGAGTTCACGCCGATATTTCCGCTTCGCCGGGTCCATGCATGGGTCGAGGCGATCTCGTGTTCTGACGGCCGGTGCGAGTGGCGATCGAACCGGCTGGGGATGCGCGCCGGCACCGGGGCGCCGAGCCTCGCATGGTCAGTGCCGGTGGTCGGCGTCGGGCTGGGCCGGGTCGGCCGGATGCTCGTGCCCCGGCGTGAGCACGACCGAGTCGGCGTGCCGTGCGTCGAGCCACCGGGCGAAGGCCCGCTCCCCGTTCTCCTTCGCCAGCTCCGCGCGGATCCGCTCCCGCACGGCCGCGTACGGCTTCCGCCGCGCCGCCTTGATCCGCTCGACCACCAGGGTCCAGGGGCCGCCGGGGCCCTCCACGGGCCCGACCGTCTCGCCCTCCCGGGCCGCGAAGACCGCGTCCTCGATCGGCCCGGCGAGCTGCCCGCGCCGGACCGGCCCGAACGGACGGACCCAGCGCGTCTCCGGGGTGGTGAACCGGTCGAGGTTGCGCCGGTAGTAGTCGCGCACCTCGTCCTCGGACGGCTCGCGGCCCGCGGCGAGCGCCCGGCACACCTCCCTGGCGGCCGGCGTCGTCACCAGGACCGCGGCCGCGACGCCGCCCGTCCGGAGCGCGCCCGCCAGGGTGAGCACCGCCTCGGGTCCGGGTGGAGCCGCCCGCCCGGCCGGCGAAGGACCTCCCGGCGGCGGTGCGTGCCCGGCAGGCAGGCCGAGGCGGGCCGCCTCCTGCTCGGCCAGCGCCTCGGCCACCATGACCTGCACCAGCCAGCGGCGCAGGTTGCGGCCCTCGGCGGTCTCCGGGCGCGGCAGCCGCGCCGCGAGCGGGCCGCTGCGCAGCAGGCGCAGCCGCCGGTCCACCTCGGCGACCGTGATCACCCGATCCCCCGCCGTCGCCGCGGCCCGCACGGCAGGCGGACCCGGGCGGGGGCGGCCGTCCAAGAGCCGGCCGCCGCCCTCTCCGCGTGCCGCCGGCGCGGCGCCGCCGGTCAGGGGAGCGTCCGGGCCGCTCACGGCTCGACCTCGACCTCGATCGTGTCGGTGTAGTGCAGCCACCCGGCGCAGGCGATCTTCACGAGCGCCCACCAGCGGCCCGGGCGAGCGCCCGGCGGCACGCGTACCGGGAAGCGCACCTCCGCCTCACCCTCGGGCGGCACGACGGCCCCGCCGTTCCACTCGGGGAACATCTCGAACGTCTGCCACGGGCTGACGAGCTGCGCCCGCGCGGCGATCGGCGACCGCGCCTCGGACCGCAGCCGGACCACGACCTCCGCCCGGCCGCCGGGCGTCAGCCGCAGGTGTGGCGGGTGACCGAGACCCTCCAGCGTCACTTCCAGCCCCGGCGACCGCCGTCCGCCCTCCCCCGGCCGGAGCACGTGCAGCCGGGTCACGTCCTCGTACGCCTGGCCGCCGAACTCGGTGCGCGCGGTGAGCAGGTAGAGGCCGCCCTCGGCGCCGGGGGGCGGTGTGAGCCGCACCGGCACGGTGGCGTGGCCTCCCGGAGGCAGCACGTACGGCCGGACGGCGGGCGCCACCGACCAGCCGTCGGGGGCGGTGAGCGTGACCACACCCTCCGCCCGGTCCTCCGTGAGGCTGGAGGCGATGGTCAGGGTCAGCTCCACCGGCCCCGCGACGTCCAGATCCGGCGGGGACAGGTGCACGGCGACCGGCAGGTCTCCCATCGGCGCGGGCCCGGTGTTGCCGAGCCAGTAGCGCGTGTGAACCGGCTGGTGCGGCTCGGTCTCCGGCACTTCGGGGACGGTCCCGCAGGCCGCCACCCTGCCACCCGTCCCCGCGCCGCCCGTCCCCGCGCCGCCCGCAGCCGCGACGCCCGCCCAGGGACCGGCCGCCCGCTCGCCCACCACGTCCACGGGCGGCCCGGGACGGAGCGGGGCGACGAGCGTGACGATCTCCATGCCGTCGAGCGTGACGGGGGCGTCCCCGGTGACGTTCTCCAGGAGGTCGGCCCGCCGCCACAGTCCCAGGGGCAGCGTCGTGGCGACCGACAGCGGGACGGTCCGGCCGCCGGCCTCGTGGACGCGGGCGGTCAGCGCGGTCACCGGACCGGGCGTCCGGCCCGAGGCGATCGGGTTCCCGGCCGCCTTGAGCGCGGTGAGGACCAGGCCGGGCCCGGTCTCCAGGAACGACCGCGACTCGCCAGCCGGCCCGTCCTCCCCCACCGTCGCCGCCAGCGGATGGTTGACGTCGTGGCCGAGCCGTACGAGATCGGCCGCGCGCCAGTCGCCCGGGGCGGCCACCAGCGAGCACTCGAACGAGTGGGTCCAGTGCTGGAGCTGGAAGCCGGAGCCGTCGGGCGCGGTGCGGCGCGGCGGGTCGATCCACACGCCGGACGGCCAGCCGGTGCACGACCGCATCAGCGACACGTGCAGCGCCCCGGACGGATCGACCGCGAAGCCCGGGACGCCCCGGTTCACCAGCCCGATCGTGTAGTCGTCGAGGACGGCATCCGCCGGCTCGGCGTCCGTCACCACCTCCACGGCCGCGTCGGCGAGGTCCGCGACCAGCTCCCCGACCGCGCCCTCGCCGCAGATCACGAGCACGGGAAGGTCGCGGGGGCCGGTGAGGTCGGCGCCCGGCACCCAGACCTTCTCCAGCGGCTCGTCCGCCGGCACCCACAGGTGGGCCCGGCCCTCGGCGTCGAGACGCGCGCGCAGCTCCGCGGCCTCCGCGTCGTCCAGCAGCGCCGCGACGAACGGGTTCTCCTCCGGCGTGCCGACCGCGATGCGCACGTCGGGCAGGTTGGAGTCCACGGACAGGTTCCCGTACCGGGGGCCGGGCCCGGTGGAGCACGTCGAGGTCACGCCCTGCCGTACGAGCGCCACGGCGAGGTCCCTCAGGCCGCCGGTGTCCGCGTCCGGCGGGGCGATGATCTCGGCGACGCCGACGGCCCGCGCGCCGAGGGGGCGTCCGGCGGGCGAGCGCAGCGCGACGCGGGCCGTGGACGACAGCGCGAACCAGTTGTGCGCGGGGTTGTCCAGCGTCCACGGATGCTCCGCGGAGTCCACGTCGATCAGGCCGAACCCGCGGCCGACGACGGCTCCGGCGACCTCGCTGACCGGCAGCGCCCCCGGCACCCGCACCGGCCAGCGCAGCCGGAGCAGCACGTCGGAGCCGTGGAACTCGTCCACGTGGGTGGTGAGATCCACCCGCGGCAGCCCGTCCCAGAGCGTGATCTCCTGCGTGTAGACGACCGGGCCGACCCGGCCGCCGACGATGATCCGCCGGCCCGCCGGGCACTCGGCGACGGCGACCTCCGCGGTGGCCGCGGCCGAGCCGCTCACCCCGCCGCTCGGCACCAGGTGCCAGGGGCCCTCGCCGAAGCGCGGATGCGCCGGATGCTCGTCGTAGACGAGCAGCTCGTTGCCCACCCGGTCCTGCTGCAGCAGCTCGCGGCCCTCGACGGTGAGGCTCGACACCGTCCCGCCGCGCTCGGGGTCGACCTCCACCGCGTGCGTGGCGTTCTCGATCCTGCTCCCCTCGCGTACGGCCCAGCCGATCGGGGCGGGCTCGGCGGTGGGCGCCAGCCGGAACGTCCGGTACCCGAGCGCGGGCACGTCGTGGGCGACGAAGACCGCGTCCACGGCCGCGAGGCTGCCGTCAGGGTGGCGCTCTGGGTGCTCAAGCAGCAGACCGCGCGCGGGCGGGTCGAACGCGACGCCGTACGACCCCGGCTCGGGCAGCGTCAGCCGCACGCGGACGAGGTCGGTCCTGGGCCAGGAGGAGGGGTTCCAGACGGCGACGCCGGTCAGGCCCTCGCCGAGGCGGCGCAGCGACGCGTCGAGGACCCGGCCGCCCAGGTCGTGCGCCTCCCGCCAGCCCGTCATCAGGTCGAGGTAGACCTGGTCGGACTCCGATCCGGTGATGCCGTCGTGGTGCGCGCCGTACGCGATCTGGCGCCAGGCCTTGTCGAGGGCGGCGTGCGGGTAGGGCGCGCCGAGGGTCGCCGTGGCGACTGCGGCGAACTTCTCGGCATCGGCGAGCCGCGTCTCGGCGTGCCGCTGCGCCTGCTTGGTGTCGATGTACGACACGTCCTTGCCGGTGTAGACCGGGTTCATGTCCCGCGTCTGCGGCGTCAGGCGGACGCCCTCGTCCCGCACGGCGGCGAAGAACTCCCTCGGCAGCCCGCAGACGAACCGGGGTGAGACGTAGCGCCGGTTCCAGTCGCGCTGGATCTCCATGACCCACTTGTTGGGCGGGGTGTAGTCGGTGCCGACGGGCAGCAGCACGTTGCGGGTCGCGGCGACCTTCTTGAGCAGCGTGAACAGTTCGTAGACGGCGGCCTCGGCCTGCTCCAGGGACGGCGCGGAGTCCATCCACCACCCGGCGCTGTAGTGGGCCGGCATGTAGTGGGTCGTGACCCCGCGCCCCGACGGCGACAGCCACTCGAACTCCGAGGGGAACTGCATGACCGACGGGTCGCCCCAGCCGGCGCCGGCGAGCATCGGCCCCCACTGGTGGTAGGGCCCGCGCGCCCACGAGCTGGAGGTCAGCCCCGCCTCGGCGACCAGCCCGGGAAACTGGGGGTCGTGCCCGAACGCGTCGAGCTGCCAGGCGGTCGCCGGATCGCCGCCGAGCACGTCGCGCTGGAAGCCGATCCCGTGGACGATGTTGCGGATCGTCGCCTCGGGGCCGGTCAGGTTGGTGTTCGGCTCGTTGTACGTGCCACCCATGATCTCCAGCCGGCCCTCCGCGAGCAGGCGGCGCAGGTGGGCCCGGTCCTCGGGGTGGGCGTTCCAGTACGGCTTGAGGTAGTCGACCTCGGCGAGCACGAACTTGTATTCGGGCTCCCTCCTGGCGGTGTCGAGGTGGAGCCGGACGAGGTCGAATCCCGCGTGCTGGAACTCCTGCCGGTTCGCCTGCGCCAGGCCGCCCGCGTGGTCCCAGGTGGCGGTGTAGGCGGCCTGGGTGTTCCACCAGACCGGGTCGTAGTGGAAGTGGGGGATCATCCAGACCGTCCACCCCGGCTCGGCCACGAGCAGTTCGCCCTCGGCCGTGCACCGCTCCCGGCCGGCGGCGGCCCGCACGGTGATCGGGACGCGCGCGCCCGGGACCGCGGCGGGCGCGGCGGCCTCCACGGGCACCTCCACCGCCACGCCGGGAGACCGCCCGCCCGCTCCGTGCTCGCCCCGCACTCCCGGGCCGGTGACCTCGACCAACGGGGACCGGCCGTCCGGCACCTCGTCGAGGACGACCCGGACGATCTGGCGCGGGCCCTCGCCGGTGGCCGTGCGGACGAACAGCTCGGTGGACTCGACGGAGGTGATCCGCATCGGCACCCCTTACTCCGGCGCCGCGCGGCCGCCGCTGGGGGACAAGGTGACGGCGAGAACATCCCCCGCGCGCGGCGCCCTCTACCCTCGTCGTCCCGATCGGGCGGGCGACGGGAACGTGACCCGGACGACGGTGCCCTCTCCGGACCCGCTGTCGAGGGTCGCCTCGCCGCCGTGGGCCCGGGCGATCGCGGCGACGATCGACAGCCCGAGGCCGCTGCCGGGGGCTCCGGGACGGGAGGCCCCCCGGTAGAACCGGGAGAAGGCCCGCTCCGCCACCTCCGGCGCCATGCCCGGTCCGGCGTCGCGCACCTCGATCACCCCGCCGCCACCCGGCCCGGCGCGTACGGCCACCGTCGCGCTCGTCCCCGGGGGCGTGTGCGTGCGGACGTTGCCGAGCAGGTTGGCCAGCACCTGCCGGACGGCGTCCTCGTCGGCCGCGACCTCGACGGCGTCACCGGCCTCCAGGGCGACGACCCGGTCCGGCGCGACGGCCCGCGCGTCGCAGATCGCGTCGGCGGCGACGGCGGCCAGGTCCACCGGCCGCCGTCGCAGGCACGGCTCCTGGTCGAGCCGGGCCAGGTAGAGCAGGTCGTCTACGATCTTCGCCATGCGCGCCGCCTCGTCGTCGGCCCGCCGTACGGCGTCGGGCCGGTCGGCCTGGCTGACCACGCCATACCTGAGCATCTGGAGGTAGCCGCGCACGGCCGTCAGCGGGGTGCGCAGCTCGTGGGAGGCGTCGGCGACGAAACGCCGCAGCCGGTCCTCCGACCGGGCCCTGGCCTCCATCGCCGCCTGGATCCGGGCGAGCATGCCGTTCACGGCCAGCGCGAGCCGGCCGGCCTCCGTCCTGGGCGAGGCGACCGGGGCGCGCCGGTCCAGGTCGCCGCCGGCGATCGCCCCGGCGGTGGCCGCGATCGCGGCGAGGGGCCGCAGGCCGCGGGCGACCAGGCGGTGCGCGACCAGGGCGAGCACGCCCAGGGAGGCGGCGCCGGCCATCGTCTCGATCAGCAGCAGCCGGCCGACCGTCTCCTCCACCGGCCTCAGGGGCAGCCCCACCGCCGCCCGGGTCTGGCCGCCCGCCCCCACGAACGACACGACGCGGTACGCCCCCGTGCCGCTGCCGAGCGTCACGGGGCCGGAGACGCCGCCCGCCGCCGGGGACGGGGCACGGTCGAGCAGCGCGGCGCCGGCCCGCCCGCCCCAGGCGCCGAGGACGCTCCCGTCGTGCCGCCAGATCCGCACCGCGTAGTCGGTCGGCGCCACGGCGGCGCGCAGCAGGCCGGTGCGGTCCGTGCTCTCCCGCAGCAGCGGGTTGGTGCGGGCGGTCGCCGCCGCCGCGAGGAGCTGCTCGTCCACCCGGCCGACGAGATAGGCCCGCAGGGCGAGGGCGACGGCGGCGCCGGTGGCCGTCAGCGCGGCGGCGGCCAGGACCACGAGCACGAGCAGAAGCCGGGCGCGGAGGGTCACGACGCCGTCCCGCTGTCGCGGAGCACGTACCCGAACCCGCGCTGGGTGTGGATGAGCGGCGGCCCCAGCCGGTCGAGCTTGCGGCGGAGGTAGCCGACGTACAGATCGACCACGTTGGAGGTCCCCCTGAAGTCGTAGTCCCACACCGCGTCGAGGATCTGGGCGCGCGACAGGACCCTGCCGCGGTTGCTCATCAGGTAGCGCAGGAGGTTGAACTCGGTCGGCGACAGGCGGACGGGCACTCCGCCGCGCCGCACCTCGCAGGCGTCCTCGTCCAGCTCCAGGTCGGCGACCCTGAGGCGCTCGCCCCCGGGAGGCGGCGGAGGCTGCGCGACCCGGCGGAGCACGGCCCTGACCCGGGCCAGCAGCTCGTCCAGGGCGAAGGGCTTGGTCACGTAGTCGTCGCCGCCGTAGGTGAGCCCGGACACCTTGTCCTGGCGGGCGTCCCTGGCGGTGAGGAAGACGATGCCGAAGCGGTGGCCGCGGGCCCGCAGGCTCCGGCAGACCTCGAGGCCGCCCATGTCGGGCAGCATCACGTCCAGGACCACGAGGTCCGGCGCGGCGGCCTCGGCGCAGGCCATCGCCTGCGCCCCGGTGGCGGCCGTCGTCACCTCGAACCCGTGGAACCCCAGCACCGTGGCCAGCACGTCGAGGATGTTCGGCTCGTCGTCGACGACGAGGATCTTCTCTCCAGGCATGTCGGGGACAGCACACCAGTCCCGGATGTGAGTTCGCTGTGAACCGGCTGTGGGGTTGCCGAAGAGGCTCTCATCTGTCCCCCTTCTCCCGCACAGGCAGTTCCCACCGCCCGGGGGTGGGGTGGACGGCCATGAGACTCATCCGATCCTCGATGGCGGGAGCGGCCGTGCTCGCGGCCGCCGCGTTCCCCCACGCCCCCGCGCTCCCGCAAGCCCAGGCGGTCCACCAGGCTCCCGCGAAGGCCGCCGCCGTCCCGCCCTTCGAACCGGTCGAGGTCGAGCGCGACGTCCCGCTCCCCTCCGGCGTGACGCTCACGTCGTCCCAGGGCGTACGGCTGGCCCCGGACGGACGCCACGTCGTCATGAGTGTGGTCTACCAGGGTCACGAGCACGTCGGCGCGATGAACCTCGACGGCACCGGCTTCAGCTGTGTGACCTGCGGGAAGCTGCCGACGGCGCGCGGAAACGAGGTGTTCCCCGACGGCAGGCGCCTGTGGGTCGAGCGGGTGCCGGAGGACTCCGGGGCCGCCGGGTCCAGCGGCGGGATCGCCGACGTGCGCTACTCGGTGCTCGAGTGCGCGCCGAGCGTGTACGACTGCCGCACAGGCAAGGTCCTTCCGGTGACGTTCCCGATCCCCGGCCTGAAGCAAGGCGCCCAGAACAGGGCGACCCAGTTGCACCCCGATGGGAAGCACATCCGCTGGACCGAGGTGCGCACCCTGGAAGGGCCGCGCATGACGATCGGCAAACTGGTGCGCCGCGGCGACGGCTACCGGGTGACCGAACCCCGGGTCGTGAACCCCGCCTACACGCTCGGCGACGACCCGAAGGGCTGGGCCGACGCCGGGAGCTACTACGAGGCCGGGCAGTGGATGGACGGCGGCCGAACCCTGAAGATCGGCGCCACCGGCAGCGCGCTCAACTACGACATCTTCACCCTCGACCTGGCCACCGGCGAGCGCCGGCGGCTGACCACCGACATCGACTACAACGAGGGCACCGACCCCTCGCCCGACGGCCGCTGGATCTCCTACACCTCCGCCCGGGGGCTCGACCGCATGGACGTGTTCACCCAGCTCCGGCGCCCGCCGTTCATCGACATGGCGGCCTTCGCCCAGATCGGCCGCGTCGGCCTGTGGAACAACCGGCGGTGCATGAACGAGCGCTGGCTCATGGACCGCGAGGGCCAGCGCGGCACCTACGGCGGCCAGCCCGTGGTCACCGAGGACGGCTGGGGCATCCGGTCCTGGTCGTGGCTCCCCGACGGCACCCGGGCGCTGATCGCGGAGGAGCACGTGACCGCCGCCACCGGCACCCCCGGCCACGCCCCCGAGATGCGCATGCGGGTCCTGCGGTTCCCCGCCCGCACCCCGGTGACGCCGACACCCGTCGTCGACCTCGACACGATCGACCTGTCGAGGTCCACCGTGCCCTACACCCGCTACCGGGGTGTGGCCTCCCGCCAGGTGCACGGCCGTACGGTGCACGGGGCCGGGGGCGGCACGGCGCGGATGGAGTTCACCGGCACCTTCCTCTCCGGCCGCTGGGAGGTCCGCTACGACCACTACTCCGACGACGGGGAGAGCTTCGTCAGCGGCACGGAGTCGCTGACCACTCCGGCGTCGCTCGTGTCCGCGACCTGGCGGGCCGATCTCACGGTCACCGGGCGGCACCACGGATACCTGCGCGGCGACCTCGACGTCCGCTCCCCCGCCCGCTTCAGCGGGACCGTGCGCAGCGAGGTCGACGGCCGCCTGCTCTCCGGGGTGCCCACCCAGGCCGACTGCCCCGGGGTGCGCAGGCCGCCCCTGTCCCTGGTCGTACGGCCGGCGGGCGGCGGGACCTCCGAGGTCCGGGTCACCGCGACCGTGCCGGAGGATCCCACCCCCAGGCCGGTCAGGGGCGCGACGGTGACCGCGGGCGGCAGGACCGCCGTCACCGGGGCGGACGGCGTCGCACGCGTGCCGGTCGCACCCGGCGGCCGGGTCACGGCGGCCGCGGCCGGTTTCGCCGGCGCCGCCGCCTCCATGCCGTGAGCACCCCGTGGGCACCGTTCCGTGAGCGCCCTCCCCTGAGCACCTGACCGCGTCAGCCGGGCAGGCGGGCCGCGGCGGCGCGCAGGCAGCCGGCCGCGTCCTCGGTGAGGGGTTCGCCGTGGCCGAAACAGGCGATCTCGACGTCGAGGGCCGCCTGCCGTAGGAAGGAGGCGGCCGCCGCGGGCGGGTCGGCGTTGAACACGCCGAGGATGACCTGCCCGTCGGGGGCGCGGGCGATGGTGTCGCCGGTGAACAGCACGCCCGGCCCCGGCAGGTGCACGGCGAGGCTGCCGGGCGTGTGACCCGGCACGGCCAGCACCCGTGCCCCGCCGCCGAAGTCCAGCGTGTCGCCGTCGCCCAGTTCGCGGTCCACGCGCACGGGCGGCGCGGGCACGTGCGGCATGCCCGCGTGGACCGCGTCCCACAGCTCCCGCTCCCATCCGGACAGGACCGGCGGGGGCCCGGCCGCCTCGCCCCGGACGAAGGGCGCGTCGTCGCGGTGGGCGTACACGGTGACGTCACCCCAGGAGGCGATGTCGGCGGCCGAGCCGGTGTGGTCCTCGTGGAAGTGCGTCAGCACCAGGCGCCGTACGTCGGACGGCGAGTGCCCGAGCGAGCGGACGGCGTCCTCGATGAGCGGCGCGGAGCCGGGGACCCCGGAGTCGATCAGGGTGAGCCCGTCGGGATCGCGCCACAGGTAGACGTGCCCGACGGGAAACCGCAGGAAGTACAGGCTGGGGAGCAGTTCGACCAGATCCATGTGACGACGTTAGGGCCGCCCGGCCGGCCACCGGCGCGGTCTTCGCCCCTAGCGATTCCGCCCATGGCCGAAGCGTGCGACGGTTGACCTTCAAGCAGGTTGAACCTCGACAATCCCCTGCATGGACGACATCGACGCGTCGCGGGCAGGGAGGCGCTGCGCGACCGGCTCGCCGACGGTGAGCAGGAAGGGCCGGTCGTCCTGCGCGCCGACACCGACCGGCTGGTGGTGGAACGCCCCGGGCTCTTTCCGGCCACGCTGCCCGCCGTCTCCACCGGACCGCCGCTGCGCATCGCCTTCGACCCGGCCGTGCTTCTCGCGGCCATAGACGCCGGTGTCGGGCCCCACGGGCTGTTCGAGGTCGCGTCCGCGACCGAACCCGTCGTGGTCCGCTCCGCCGGCCAGGGCAGCTTCACCACCCTGGTGATGCCGGTCCGCGACACCACCACTACGACACATGAGGATGGACAACCGTGAACCCCGGCAACCCCGTCGTCCGGCTCTGCGCCGAGGGCATGCAGGCCGAGGCAGAGGGCCGCGACGGGGACGCGCGCGCCGCGTTCGAGCAGGCGTGGGAGATCGCGGAGGACGACTACGACGCGTGCGTCGCCGCCCACTACGTCGCCCGGCACCAGACGACCCCGCAGGAGACGCTTCGCTGGAACCAGGAGCGCCTGGACCGGGCGGACCGCGTGGGCGACGACCGGGTGAAGGGCTTCTACGCCTCCCTGCACCTGAACATGGCCAAGGCTCACGCGGATCTCGGGGACCCCGGCCGGGCACGCCGTCACTACGAACTGGCGGCGGCGCACGTCGGCGAGGTGCCGCACGGGCCGTACGCCGACTGGGTCAGGTTCGCGATCGCCGAAGGGCTGCGCTCGGCCGCAGGGCACGGCCCACGGACCGGCGACGCCCTCCTGAGGGATCTGCTCGCCGGGTTCTGCGCACGCGGCGACCTCAAGGCTCTCGGCCTGGTCGTGCCCGCCTACCTCGCGGACCTCGGCACCGAGGCCGACCGGATGCGGCTCCTGACCGCGCTGCGAATGCTGCACGCCGCCGGGGCACTGCCGGGCGAGGAGCAGGGCGCCCTCAGCGCGGCGATCGGATCGCTGCACGACGACGCGCCCGCGACGGCCCCGCGTGCGTGAAAGTTTCCTCGTGCGCGGCTGGTGGCGAGTGTCCGGGAGTCACATCGTTTGACCCGAATTCTCGGTGATTCCTACGGTCGGCGGGAACATCGAGGAGGACCTGATGACATCCCGGCTGAGGCCCGCCTGGGTCACCGCGCTCGTGACGCTGCTCGCCGCGGCGCTGACCGCCGTCTTCGCCGCCGACCACGGGGCCGCGCGGGCGGCGGACGCCCCGTACAAGGATCCGAGCCTCCCGGTGGCCGCGCGGGTGGACGACCTTCTGTCCAGGATGTCGCTGGACGACAAGGTCGGGCAGATGACCCAGGCCGACCGGTCGGCCCTGACGACGGTCTCCGACGTGGCGACGTACCGGCTGGGCTCGATCCTGTCCGGCGGCGGCTCGGCGCCCTCCCCGAACACCGCGTCGTCCTGGGCCGACATGTACGACAACTTCCAGCGCCAGGCGCTGTCCACCCCGCTCGGCATTCCGATGATCTACGGGATCGACGCCGTGCACGGGCACAACAACGTCGTCGGCGCGACGATCTTCCCGCACAACATCGGGCTGGGGGCCACCCGCGACCCCGACCTGGTGGAGCGGGTCGGGCGGGCGACGGCCGAGGAGGTGTCGGGCACCGGCATCGACTGGACCTTCGCGCCCTGCCTGTGCGTGGCCCGCAACGACCGGTGGGGCCGCACGTACGAGTCCTTCAGTGAGGACCCGCAGCTCGTCACCCAGATGACGACGATCGTGGACGGCTTCCAGAAGGCCGGGAACGCCTCCATCCTCGCCACCGCCAAGCACTACGTCGGCGACGGCGGCACCACGGGCGGCAAGGACCAGGGCAACACCGAGCTCAGCGAGGCCGACCTGCGGGCCATCCACCTCGCGCCGTTCAAGGCCGCCGTGCAGCGCGGCGTGGGCTCCGTCATGGTGTCCTACAGCTCCTGGAACGGCGTGAAGATGCACGGCAACAAGTACCTGATCACCGACGTGCTGAAGGGCGAGCTGGGCTTCACCGGCTTCGTGGTCACCGACTGGGCGGGCATCGACCAGCTCGACGGCCAGACCGGCTTCACGGCGAGCGAGATCACCACGGCGATCAACGCGGGCGTCGACATGGTGATGGTGCCGACCGACTACAAGAGGTTCGTCTCACTGCTGAAGTCGGAGGTCCAGGGGGGCCGGATCGCGACGTCGCGGATCGACGACGCCAACCGGCGCATCCTGACCAAGAAGTTCGAGCTGGGGCTGTTCGAGAGGCCGCTTACCGACCGGTCCTACACCTCCACCGTGGGCAGCGCGGCCCACCGTGCCGTCGCCCGCGAGGCCGTACGCGAGTCGCTGGTCCTGCTGAAGAACGCGGGCAACGTGCTCCCGCTCGGCAAGAGCGGCGGCAAGATCTTCGTGGCGGGCAAGAGCGCCGACGACATCGGCAACCAGAGCGGCGGCTGGACGATCAGCTGGCAGGGCTCGTCCGGCAACACCACCACCGGCACCACGATCCTGCAGGGCATCCGCGACGCCGTCGGCTCCGGCACGCAGGTCACCTACAACCGGGACGGCAGTGGCATCGACTCCTCCTACCGCGCGGCGATCGCCGTCGTGGGCGAGACGCCGTACGCGGAGGGCCAGGGCGACCGGACCGGGTCGATGAGCCTCGACTCGACCGACCTGGCCACGCTGCAGCGGCTCAAGGCGTCCGGCGTGCCGCTGGTCGTGGTACTCGTCTCCGGCCGGCCGCTGGACGTCGCCGGCCAGATCGACCAGTGGAACGCGCTGGTGGCGGCCTGGCTGCCGGGCACCGAGGGGCGCGGCGTGGCCGACGTGCTGTTCGGCGACTACGCACCGAACGGGAAGCTGCCGATGACGTGGCCGCGCAGCGCCGACCAGGAGCCGATCAACGCCGGGGACGGCAAGCAGGCGCTGTTCGAGTACGGCTTCGGGCTGACCTACACGGGCACCAGCCCGTCCCCCTCCCCGTCGCCCTCCGCGTCCCCCTCGCCATCCCCGTCCCCGTCCCCTTCTCCGTCCCCCAGCCCCTCGCCCAGCGCCAGCCCGTCGCCCTCGTCGTCGCCCTTGCCTGGCGGGTGTGTGGTGACGTACAAGGTGAACGACTGGGGCAGCGGGTTCACCGCCGACGTGACGATCACCAACAGGTCGTCGAGCCCGGTCAACGGCTGGCGGCTCCAGTGGACCTACGCCGGCGACCAGAAGGTCACCGGCTACTGGAACTCGACGATCACCCAGTCGGGCCGGCAGGTCACCGCGTCCAACGCCACCTGGAACGGAACCATCGGCGCGGGCGGCGGCACGGCGAGCTTCGGCTTCCAGGGGTCCTACAGCGGCGCCAACCCCGCCCCCACCGCGTTCACCCTGAACGGGACGGCCTGCACGACCGGATGACCACGCGCCGGAGGGGGTGGGGACGGAGCGCCTGGGCTCAGAACGTCTGGGCCAGCGCCACCCCCGCCCCCGCGGTGAACAGGACGATGCCGACCGTGAGGAAGATGCCGCCGAGGAGCGCGCCGCTCCCGGCCGCGCTGTCGATGCGGATCCGCGTCGGCCTGGCCGGGTCGTACAGCACCGTGACCTCCTCACCCGGCCGCGCGGGCGGCGGGTTGCTCCCATAGGTGGTCTCGGCCTCGACCTGCTGGCCGTAGACGGTCGTGAAACGAATGATCGGGTAGTACGAGGTTCCGTCGTCGGACCGGCTCGCCCGCAGTCCGACGACCAGGCCGCGGCTGCGCTGCGCCCGGCGGCGGAACTCCCGGGCGTTCATGGTGATGCCGCCGCCGATGAGGCCGAAGACGAGTCCGAGCCCCGAAAGGATCAGTGTGATGAGAGCGGTTTGTGACACGATCGGACCTTAGGGCCCCATGCTTGCGATCGGCTTGCACCGTTCCCAAACCGCGACGCGCGTACGGATCAGGGGCGCATCCGCATGAGCGCCTCGGCCACGTCGACGACCGGCTCGCCGAGGTCGAAACGGCTGAACAGGTGGATCTGCTCGCCCGCGTCGATCTCCAGCAGCTCGGTCGTCAGGCCGTAACGGCGGTGGGAGTCCACCCGGATGCGGTCCACGTCGTTCCAGGAGATGCGTTCCCGGCCGGAGAGCCCGGTGACGACCAGCCCGTCATCCCCCGCCGCGAGCCGCACCGGCGCGACCAGGTCGCGGCCGGTCAGCAGGCCGAAACCGACGGTGGCCACGCCGGCGAGGAAGAGCTGCGCGCCGTCGCCGGCGATCGCCAGCACACCGCACAGCATCGTGCCGACGGCCTTCAGCGCAACGATCCCACGCGGCACCCGCCATTCGTGCCGCGGCTCCTCAACTCCCGCCATCGAGGCAGCGTAACGAATGCGAGGTCCTCTCGCGGCTGCTTCCCGGCCCCTCACGCCGTGCGGCGGCGGCCCGGCCGCACGGCCGCCGCCGTCTCCGCCTGTGGCGTCTCGCTCTGTGTCGTCCCGTCTTGTGTCGTCTCGCCCTACGGCGTCTCGTCCTCTATGCGCATCGCCTGCTCCTCCGCCGTGTAGCCGCCGAAATCCGGCCCCACGTCCTCGGCGATCATGTCCTTTTCGGTGTCCACGCCCATGCCGCCGTCCGGATCGACGAGCCGGCCGGCCTGGCCGGACTCCGCGGTGCCGGCGCCGTACCTCTCGTACGGCTGGTCGCCGCTCTCGCCGAGGACGTCGGGGCCACCCGCCGTGCCCGGCTCCGTGCCGAACCGGACATCCACGTCGGGGACCTCGCGGGACAGGCGACGGCGGAGGGACTCGCCCTCGCGCATCTCGTTGGGCGTGGTGCCGTACTCGTCGAGGCCCAGGGGCCGGTCGCCGGGCAGCGGCATCTCCTGCGGGTCCTCGGCCCACTGCTGCTCGGGCGTGCCCTCCTGCAGGTCCGGAATGCCTTCGTCCTCGAACCGCGAACGCGGGTCGGGCTGTGGTCTGTTCTCTCTCATACCGGCCCCATGCCCCGCCGTACGGCCCTTAGGCAGGTCAGGTGACGGGGACGATCTCGGCCCGCCGCAGCACGCCGCTCTCGACGTCGAGTATTCCGATGGTGCCGTGCGGCTGACGGCGGCGGTCGGTGGGCGAGCCGGGGTTGAACACCCGCATCCCGTCGCCGGTCAGGTCCATGGGGATGTGCGAGTGGCCGAAGACGACCAGGTCGGCCTCGGGGAAGCGGCGCCGCATGCGCGCGGTCCGTCCGGCGGCCTGTCCGCTGTCGTGGATCATCGCCACCCGGAGCCCGCCGAGGTCGAGTTCGAGCGTCTCGGGAGCGCCCCAGGCCGCGACGTCCTGGCCGTCGTTGTTGCCGAGCACCGCGTGGACCGGAGCGTACGCGGACAGCTCCACCAGGACGTCGGCGGTGCAGACGTCGCCGGCGTGCAGGATCAGGTCCGCCCCCCGCAGGTGCTCGGCGACCGCGGGCGGGCAGGACTTCCAGCGCCGGGGAGCATGGGTGTCCGCGAGCACGACGACCTTCACCGTTCCATCTTCCCCGCGGAGAAGAGGTGCCAAATCACATATTCGGGGAATAGAGATCCACGACCCGCACGACCCTCATGTCCTGCACCCCTACACCGGTCTCCCCCGGCCGGTCCCGCTTGGGAGGAACGATGAGCAGGCAGATCGCCGACGGCTACCAGGCCCCCACCCTGTCCGAGCTCGAGGCGCGCGTACGCGGGCTGGAGACTCAGGTCGCCCACCTGACCGAGCTGGTCAAGACGCTGTCCGGCCAGAGCAGGGAGAGCCGCTGACGGCGGCCCGTCCGGCAGCGAGGCGCCCCAGACGACGGCGTCCCCGCCAGGACAGACCTGACGGGGACGCCGACGCCGGCGTGGGCCTCGCTACGCGCGACGCGCGGAGGCGGCGACGGCCCGGACCTGCCGGTCCACGCCCCGGCCCGCGGCGCGCCCGTTCACGTGTCCGTTGCCGGACGCGGTGATGAGCGCTATCCCGGACGCGTTGACGGGCGATATCCCGGACGCGTCCGCATCCGTGCCCGCCGGGACGGGTTTCGCCCGCCCATAGGACTCGCGCCCGGTGCTCACCGCCATCGCACCCAGCCATACGAGGGTCGCGATCGCGATGACCACCACGGCTCCGAGCACCAGCACCGCCACCGCCGCCAGGGAGACCACGGCTCCCAGCAGCTCCACCATTTAGATTCCTCCAGAGGTCGACCCCGATTACGGCACTCCGGTGGCCGGCGGAAGATCACCTGCCACGTAGAGGAACGGAAATTGCCGGTTATTGGTGCCTTGCCCCGTTTGGATGACCCTCATACCTTACTGATCGGCTAGCGGGGGCCGACCCATGGGCAGGCCGTCGAGCCTGCGCAGGATCACG
Source organism: Microbispora catharanthi (assembly GCF_006334915.2). Lineage (GTDB taxonomy): Bacteria > Actinomycetota > Actinomycetes > Streptosporangiales > Streptosporangiaceae > Microbispora > Microbispora catharanthi. The sequence goes on along the minus strand of NZ_VDMA02000016.1, from coordinate 90,321 downwards.
CCCTCCCGCAGCGCCCACGGGCAGATCTCCAGCACCGGCAGCTCGAACAGGTCCATCGCGGCGTCCGCGACGACCGCGCCGGCGAGAAGCTGGGCGGCCCGCCCAGCGGACACGCCGGGAAGCTCCGCCCGGCGGGCCGCCGGCATCGTGGCCAGCCGGGCCGTCCACTCGACCAGGTCCTCGTGCGTCAGCGTCCGCTTGACGTACGGGCCCTCGCTGGACGACGCCGCCCCCGCGATGCGTGCGAGCTGGCGGAAGGTCTTGGACGTGGCGACCGCGTGGTCCGGCCTGCCGTACCTGGCGACCGCCCCGACCGTCCGCGCGATCTCGGTGCGTACGTGCCTCCGCAGCGCGCGGACCTCTTCGGGATCGGGCGGGTCGGCGGTGAACCAGTCGCGGGTGAGCCGTCCCGCGCCGAGCGGGAGGGAGACGGCGACGTCGGGCTCCTCGTCGACGCCGGAGGCGATCTCCAGCGACCCGCCCCCGATGTCGGTCACCAGCAGCCGCCCCGAGGACCAGCCGAACCAGCGGCGGACGGCCAGGAACGTCAGCCTGGCCTCGTCGTCCCCCGACAGCACCTGGATGTCCACCCGGGTGTCGGCCTTGATCTGGGCCAGCACGTCCTCGCCGTTGACCGCGTCGCGGACCGCCGAGGTGGCGAAGGCGACCAGGTCCTCCACGCCCTTGTCCTCGGCGATGCGTGCCGCTTCGCGCACGAAGGCCCCGAGCCGCGCCGCGCCCTCCTCGCTGAGCCTGTCGCCGTCGACGAGATGCTCGGTCAGCCGCAGCTCCTCCTTGTGGGAGAACGCGGGCAGAGGCCGGGCACCCTGATGCGCGTCCATCACCAGCAGGTGCACCGTGTTGGAACCGACGTCCAGGACTCCGAGTCGCATGCCCCGACGCTACCGTCCGCCGGGGAAAGATCCACCGCCCCTCCCGGCCCCCGGACTCACCTGGGGCTCACTCCGGTGCGACGTCCACGAGCACCTTGCCGACCGCACCCGACTCGACCGCGTCGTGGGCGTCCGCCGTGCGCTCCAGCGGGAAGTGGTGGAGGGGCAGCCCGGCCTCCTCCCCCACCCGCAGCGCGCCCGCCTCGACCGCCGCGCGCACGTCCGCCACGGCGGCGTCCTTGGCGGCGTCGGGCACGGTGTAGACGAGGACGAACTGGTAACGGATGTTGCGGGTGAACAGCTCGCGCACCGAAAGCGCGACCTCGTCTCCCCCGTTGTTGGCGTACACCGCGACGACCCCCTGCGGCGCGGTGACCGCCCTGTCCAGGGCGGCGTTCGGCGCCGGCGCGACCTCCACCACGATGTCGGCGCCCTGCGGGGCCACGGCGCGGATCGCCGCCGCCGGATCCCCGGTGCGGTAGTCGACCACGTGGTGCGCCCCCGCGGCCCGGGCCAGCGCCGCCTTCTCCGGCCCGCTGACCGTGGTCACCACGGTCGCCCCGGCCCAGCGGGCGAGCTGGATCGCCGCGTTGCCCACGGCCCCGGCGCCACCCGCGACCAGGACGGTCCTGCCGTCGAGGGCCCCGGGGGCGAGCCGGTCCGGCCCGCCCTCGGCCACGGTCAGGCAGCGATGCGCGGTCAGCGCGGGGATGCCGAGACTCGCGCCGAGGTCGAGGGAGGCCCCGCCCGGCAGCGGCACGACCTGCCGTTCGGGCAGGACGACGTACTCCTGCGCGGTGCCGTCCGGCCGCCCCCAGGCGGCCTCCCACAGCCACACGCGGTCTCCCGGTGCCACTCCTGTCACGCCCGGCCCGGCGGCGTCCACGATTCCGGCGCCGTCCTGGTTGGGCACGGCCTCCGGATGGCTCAACGCGCCGCGCCGCGCCTTCCAATCGGTCGGATTGACGCCCGAGCGCACCACTCGCACGCGTACCTCTCCGGGCCCCGGCTCGGGCACCGGCCGGTCGGTCAGGCGCAGGACACCGCTGTCACCGGTCTCGGAATACACGATCGCTCTCATACCGGCTCTAAGCCGCCGGGTCCGTGACGCTATTCCGGTTCGGCCCTTTCCGCTCGGGTAGTTGCAGGCCGATCGGGCGAGGGGGTGCGGTGGAATGAGCGTCAGGCAGAGGTATGGGGGCCTGTCCGGTGGAAGGGCCGGTGACAGGCTCGGCGGCACGGGAGGCGGCTGGTCGAGGGACTGGTCGGGAAGCTGGGCCAGAGGCTGGGCGGGGGGCCGCTTCGGCCGGCATTACGGACGCAGGGGCAGGCGCCTGCGGGCCACGGCCAGGGAGGCCTTCGGCTGGCAGCAGCTGCGCCCGGGCCAGCAGGAGGCGATGGAGCTCCTGCTCGCGGGACGCGACGTGCTGCTGGTGATGCCGACCGGCGGCGGCAAGTCGGCCGTCTACCAGGTGCCCGGCTTGCTCCTCGAGGGCCCGACGGTCATCGTCTCGCCTCTCATCGCCCTGCAGCGCGACCAGGTCATGGGCCTGCTCAAGGCGGGGGCCGCGGGCGCGGTGGCGGTCAACTCGGCCGGCTCGGTCGAGGCGGGGCTCGACCAGGTCACCGCGGGCGACGCCGAGTACGTGTTCCTGTCGCCGGAGCAGCTCGCCAAGCCCGAGGTGGTCGAGCGGCTGGCCCAGGCCCGGCCCTCCCTGATCGCCGTGGACGAGGCGCACTGCGTGTCCACCTGGGGCCACGACTTCCGGCCGGAGTATCTGCGGCTCGGCAAGGTCATCGAGCGTCTGGGCCATCCCCCGGTGATCGCGATGACGGCCACGGCCGCGCCGACCGTCCGCGAGGAGATCGTCGAATCGCTCGGCCTGATCGGGGCCCAGCAGATCGTGCGGGGATTCGACCGGCCCAACCTGCATCTCGAGGTCCACCGGTTCACGAGCGACGACGACAAGCGCAGGGCCCTGGCCGACCACGCCGCCGGGCTGAACGGCGTGGGGCTGGTCTACGTCGCGACGCGGCGCCAGGCCGAGGAGTACGCCGACCTGCTGAAGGAGCGCGGCCGCCGGGCCGAGGCGTACCACGCGGGGATGAAGACGAAGGAACGCCGCCGCATCCACGAGCGGTTCCAGGACGACGACCTCGACACCGTCGTGGCGACCTCGGCCTTCGGGATGGGCATCGACAAGCACGACGTGCGCTACGTGCTGCACGCCGCGCCCCCCGAGTCGCTCGACGCGTACTACCAGGAGATCGGCCGGGCCGGCCGGGACGGCAACCCGGCCGAGACCGTGCTGTTCTACCGGCCCGAGGACCTGGGGCTGCGCAAGTTCTTCGCCTCGGGCCGCGCGGACGAGGCCCTGATGCGGCGCGTCGCGACGCTGGTCCACGAGCACGGCGGGGAGGTGGCCGCCGCCGACCTGCGCGAGCTCCTCGACATCGGGACCGCCAGGCTGACCTCGCACGTCAACCTGCTGGAACGGGCGGGCGCGGTCGAGGTCAGCCACGGTGGCGCCCTGCACTACGCGCCGGACGGCCCGCCGCCGGACGAGGCCGCCGCCCGCGCGGTGGAGATCGACGATCTCCGGCACCGGATGGAGGACTCCCGGCTGGAGATGATGCGCGGCTACGCGGAGACGACCGGCTGCCGGCGCCGCTTCCTGCTGGAGTACTTCGGCGAGCCGTACGAGCGGTCGTGCGGCGACTGCGACACCTGCCGCTCCGGGACTGCGACCCCGCCGGAGACCGGCGACGGGCGGTTCCCCATGCACGCGAACGTACGGCACGCCGAGTGGGGACACGGGATCGTGATGAGCCGCGAGCAGGACCGGATCACCGTGCTGTTCGACTCCGTGGGCTACAAGACGCTGGCGCTCGGCCTGGTCGACGAGCTGCTCGAGGTGGTCTGACGGAGCACGAGAAGCACCGCCCGACTGGGCAATCATTACTGTTCGTGTCCTTCGCACCACTTGCAGTGGTTTCACCCTGTGTTGAGACTCGTAGGCGGAGGTCGTGAGTTCGGGGGTGGTACCGGTGCGGGAGGCAATCAGCGCCAGGGAGACGTGGCCGTTCGAGTGCCTGCACTGCCTGCGCGTCTGGGAGGAGGAGTATGTCGTCCACCGCGCGCGCGACGAGCAGGGCGTCGACGTCGTGGTGTGGACGCGGGACGACGTGGCCGTCCAGCCGCCCTGGTCCGGGATGACCTGCCCAGGATGCGGCTGCGGGACCGTGACCACGTTCCCGACCGGCTACCTGGCCCACCATCCGGAGATCACGCTGGGCCGGCCCGCGGTGAAGGCCCCGGCCGGCGAGACACCTGCCCGGGGCGCGCCGTTCGCGTCGCACGCGCTGCTCACCCTCGCGCTCCTGCTGCTGACCGGCGCCGGTCTGTACGAGCGGCTCCACGTCCGCTGAGCATGCGCCCGGGCCGCGGCGTCCTCCGGTGGAGGCCGGCGGAGGCCGGCGGAGGCCGGCGGAGGCCGGTGGAGGTCGCCCGGGTCCCGGCTCACGGATCCTTTCGAGCACGAAGCGCACGCCGTCGTCGAATGGATCGCGGTATTCGGTCAGGGTGACGGCTCCCTCGAACAGGGAGTGCGTCTCCGTGCGGCGCGATGTCGCGCCGCTGTGCAAGGCGCCGCAATAGGTCTCCCGGCGCCGTTCCTTGAGGGTGCCCCAGCTGCCGTACAGGCATTCGGGCTCGTTCTGGTCGTACAGAACGCGTGAGCCGTCGCCGCGCGATTCCCACTGCGTCGCGGGCCGGAATCGCCTCGTGTCCGTGTCGAGCGGCATACCGGGATCCATATGCACGACAAGGGCGACAAGCCCGTCGTCCTTTCTCCTCCAATGGCCGGGCGGAGGATTCGATGGCGGTGGCATCCGACATCGCGGCCCGCACGGGTTGTCCACAGGTGGAGCGAGGGGGCCCGGCGGATCCGGCAGAATGAGAGCCTCCGGAGAGGGTGGCCCCCGGAGAGGGCGGACTCGGAAGAAGGCGGATCAGGATCGTGACCACGTCCATTCAGCAGCGGATCGCCGAAGAGCTCGGCGTGCGCGAGAGTCAGGTCACCGCGGCCGTCGACCTGCTCGACGGCGGGGCGACGGTGCCGTTCATCGCCCGTTACCGCAAGGAGGCCACGGGCGCGCTCGACGACGCCCAGCTGCGCACGCTGGAGGAGCGGCTGCGCTACCTGCGCGAGCTGGAGGAGCGGCGGGCCGCCATCCTCGACTCGATCCGCTCGCAGGGCAAGCTCGACGAGGCCCTGGAAGCGCGGATCATGGAGGCCGACTCGAAGGCCCGGCTGGAGGACATCTACCTGCCCTTCAAGCCCAAGCGCCGCACCAAGGCGCAGATCGCCAGGGAGCTGGGGCTGGAGCCGCTGGCGGACGCGCTGCTCGCCGACCCGTCGCTGGACCCGCAGGCGACCGCCGAGGCGTACGTGCGCGAGGGCGTGGCCGACGCCGCCGCCGCGCTGGAGGGCGCCAGGGCCATCCTGGTCGAGCGTTTCGCCGAGGACGCCGACCTCATCGGCGACCTGCGGGAGCGGATGTGGTCCCGCGGGCGGCTGATCTCCCAGGTGCGGGAGGACAAGCAGGAGTCCGGGGCCAAGTTCTCCGACTACTTCGACTTCTCCGAGCCCTTCACCCGCCTGCCCTCGCACCGCATCCTCGCGATGTTCCGGGGCGAGAAGGAGGAGGTGCTCACGCTCACCCTCGACCCGGAGGCCGAGGAGCCGAACGACTACGAGGCGCGGATCGCCCGGCGCTTCGGCATCGCCGACCTCGGCCGCCCGGCCGACAAGTGGCTGCTCGACACCGTGCGCTGGGCCTGGCGCACCCGCGTTCTCGTGCATCTGGGCATCGATCTGCGCACCCGGTTGTGGCAGGCGGCCGAGGAGGAGGCCGTGCGCGTTTTCGCGGCCAACCTGCGCGACCTGCTGCTCGCCGCCCCCGCCGGGGCGAGGCCGACCATGGGCCTCGACCCGGGGCTGCGCACCGGCGTGAAGGTCGCGGTCGTGGACGGCACCGGCAAGGTCGTGGCCACCGAGACGATCTATCCGCACGAGCCCAAGCGGCAGTGGGACCAGTCGCTCGCGGTGCTGGCCCGGCTGGCGACCGAGCACAAGGTGGAGCTGATCGCCATCGGCAACGGCACCGCGTCGCGGGAGACCGACAAGCTCGCCGGTGAGCTGGTCAAGCACATGCCACACGTCACCAAGATCGTGGTCTCGGAGGCCGGGGCCTCGGTGTACTCCGCGTCGGCCTACGCCTCGCAGGAACTGCCGGGCCTGGACGTCTCGCTGCGCGGCGCGGTGTCGATCGCGCGGCGTCTGCAGGACCCGCTGGCCGAGCTGGTGAAGATCGACCCCAAGTCCATCGGCGTCGGCCAGTACCAGCACGACGTGTCCGAGGTGAAGCTGTCGCGCTCGCTCGACGCGGTGGTGGAGGACTGCGTGAACGCGGTGGGCGTGGACGTCAACACCGCGTCCCCCCCGCTGCTGACCCGCGTCTCCGGCATCGGCGCCGGACTGGCGGAGAACATCGTCGCGCACCGCGACGCCAACGGGCCGTTCCGCTCGCGGACCGGGCTGAAGGAGGTGCCGCGGCTCGGCCCGAAGGCGTTCGAGCAGTGCGCGGGCTTCCTGCGGATCCCCGGCGGTGACGACCCGCTCGACGCCTCCAGCGTGCACCCGGAGGCCTACCCGGTGGTGCGCCGCATCCTCGACTTCACCAAGGGCGACCTGCGCACGCTGATCGGTAACACCTCGGCGCTCCGCTCGCTGAAGCCGTCGGAGTTCGTCGACGACACCTTCGGCCTGCCGACCGTCACCGACATCCTCAAGGAACTGGAGAAGCCGGGCCGCGACCCCCGCCCGGCGTTCAAGACCGCCACCTTCAAGGAGGGCGTCGAGAAGCCGTCCGACCTGTCGCCCGGCATGATCCTGGAGGGCGTCGTCACCAACGTCGCCGCGTTCGGGGCGTTCGTCGACGTCGGCGTGCACCAGGACGGCCTGGTCCACGTGTCCGCGATGTCCAACTCCTTCGTGAAGGACCCCCGCGAGGTGGTCAAGCCCGGCGACATCGTCCGGGTCAAGGTGCTCGACGTGGACCTCCAGCGCAAGCGCATCTCGCTCACGCTACGTCTGGACGACGAGACAGCGGGCAACGGCCGCAGGGGCGGGCCGAACGGCGAGGCCCGCGACGACCGGCAGGGCGGCCGCCGCGGCCAGTCGCGCCAGAACCCGTCCCGCCAGAACCCGTCCCGCCAAGACCAGGGCGGCCAGAACCAGGGTGGCCAGAACCCGGGTGGCAGGGGCGGATCGGGCCGCGGCAACGGCCGGGGCTCGAGCGGCGCGCCGCTGGGCGGGGCCATGGCCGAGGCGCTGCGCCGGGCCGGTCTGGCCGATCCCGGCTCCGGTGACCGCCGCTCCCGCTGACGGTCCCACTCGATCCGGCCTCTCTGGCCCGGCGCCGCCTTCGGTGCGCCGGGCCCGCGTCCGCCGGCGACGGAAAATGCCCCGCGAGGCGATACGCGGGGCACAGGGTTGATCAGGCACGATGGACGGTCATTGGGTCACTGCTGCTGCTGTTGCTGCTGCTGACCCCCACGGCCGTGCTGTTGCTGTTGTTGTTGCTGCTGCTGTTGCTGCTGCTGCTGTTGCTGACCGCCGCGGCCCTGTTGCTGTTGCTGTTGTTGCTGCTGCTGCTGCGGTAACTCCCCCCGATGGTGGCGGTGGTGACGGTAGTGACGGTGATGGTGGTGCCTGCCGCGGCATCTGCCTCCCGGGCAGTCCCCCGTGGTGGACGGCCGGATGACCTGCTCGGTCGTGCCGGCGGCGTTGGCCGGCTGCGTCTGCATCGCGACAGGGACGACGAGGGCCGAAGCCGTCATGACGGCAGCAGCCAATGCTTCTTTGAACATGGGTATCCCTCCGTCGGCTCCGTGACGAGAAAGCGGACGACATCCGAATTCACGGAGCTCGAATCGATCCATCGAACCCTGGATCTGGACCCTGATTCTCACGCTAGAGGCAACAAACGCCCCAGTCACCCATCAGGGGGCAAATAAGAATTTTTGGCATCAAAAAGCACATGGGCCCGAAAGTGCGGGGATGTCTGCCTCCACTCGAACAGGTCGGCGATTACGGCTTTGCCGAGACCCGGAGCGAATTCCCCCGATTTGGGATTCCAATTGTTGCTTCCATGACCTCGAAGGTCCTCACGACCGCCTCCGCCTCGCCCGTGGCGAGGCCGTCCGCGCGCTCAGCGAGCCGCGTCGAGGCCGTCGGCGGCCGACGTGAGCAGGTCCTCCAGGACGGCGGCGAGGGCGGCGACCCCGGCGAGGCAGTCGGCCTCCTCGGCGTGCTCGTACGGTGAGTGCGAGACGCCCGTGGGATTGCGCACGAACAGCATGGCCGCCGGGACCTCGCCGGCGAGGATGCCCGCGTCGTGTCCCGCCCCCGTGGGCAGCACGGGCGCGCCGCCCAGTACGCGCGCGACGCGGTCACGCAGGGGCACGTCGAAGTTCACGACCGCCGTGTAGGACTCCCGGATCACCTCGGCCCCCTCGGCCGCCCGGGCCGTCTCCTCGACGAGCCTGTCCAGCAGGGCGGCGTCCGGCGCCCGGCAGTCGAGCCAGGCGCTGACCAGCGACGCGATGGCGTTGGTGCCGTTGGGCTCGACCCTGATCCTGCCGAAGGTGGCCAGGGCCCCCAGGCGCTCGGCGTTCGCCCGGGCGGCCAGCACCGCCGCCGCGTACACCGGCATGGGATCGCGCCGGTCCTCCAGCCGGGTGGTCCCGGCGTGGTTGGCCTCCCCGCGGAAGTCGAAACGCCAGCGGCCGTGCGGCCAGATCGCGGAGGCGACGCCGACCGGGTGCGGCGTGGCGGCGAGGTGGCGGCCCTGCTCCACGTGCAGTTCCACGAACGCGCCGATCCGCGCGAGGCGCTCGTCGTCACGCCCGGTGGACGCCGGATCGCGTCCCGCCCGCTCCATCGCCGCCGTCAGGGTGACGCCGTCCGCGTCGCGCAGCGCCCCCGCCGTCTCCGGGCGGACGGCTCCGGTCATCAGCCGCGATCCCAGGCAGGCGAGGCCGAATCTGGCACCCTCCTCCTCGGTGAAGTTCACCACCGCCAGCGGCCGCTCCGGCCGGAGCCCGCGCGCCCGCAGCGCGTCGAGCGCGGCGAACGCTCCCACCACGCCCAGCGGGCCGTCGTACGCCCCGCCGTCGGGCACCGAGTCCAGGTGGGAGCCGGTCACCACGGCGTCACCCGCCGTGGGATCTCCCAGCCAGGCCCACTGGTTGCCGTTGCCGTCGGTCTCGTACGTCAGGCCACGCTCCCGGGCCTGTTCGGCGAACCAGGCCCGGCACTCCGCGTCGGCCGCCGTCCAGGCGTGCCGGCGGTAGCCGCCCGTCGCGTCGCACCGGCCCACGGGGAGCAGGTCGCGCCACATCCGGCGGAAGCCGTCCGCCACCTCCTCCGGCAGGACCCGCGCCGCCCCCTCAGACATCGGCGTCGGGGCCGGCCGGCTCCGCCTCGGCCATCGGAACGCGTACGCCGCGCTCCCGGGCGACCTCGGCGGCCCGGTCGTATCCGGCGTCCACGTGCCGGATCACGCCCATGCCGGGGTCGTTGGTCAGCACCCGGCGGATCTTCTCCCCCGCCAGCGGCGTGCCGTCGGCGACGGTGACCTGTCCGGCGTGGATGGAACGGCCGATGCCGACCCCGCCGCCGTGGTGGATCGACACCCAGGACGCGCCGGAGGCGACGTTGACCATGGCGTTGAGCAGCGGCCAGTCGGCGATCGCGTCGGAGCCGTCCAGCATGCCCTCCGTCTCGCGGTAGGGCGAGGCGACCGAGCCGCAGTCGAGGTGGTCGCGCCCGATCACGATGGGCGCGGAGATCTCCCCTGAGGCGACGAGGTCGTTGAACCGCTCGCCGGCCCGGTCGCGCTCGCCGTACCCCAGCCAGCAGATCCGCGCGGGCAGGCCCTGGAACCGCACCCGCTCCCCCGCCATCCGGATCCACCGGGCCAGCGGTTCGTTGTCGGGGAAGAGATCGAGGATCGCACGGTCGGTCGTCGCGATGTCGGCCGGGTCGCCGGACAGCGCCGCCCACCGGAACGGGCCCTTCCCCTCGCAGAACAGCGGCCGGATGTAGGCCGGCACGAATCCCGGGAAATCGAACGCCCGGGCATATCCGGCGAGGCTCGCCTCGCCTCTGATCGAGTTGCCGTAGTCGAACACCTCCGCGCCCGCGTCCTGGAAGCCGACCATCGCCTCGACATGCCGGGCCATCGACTCGCGGGCCCGGCGGGTGAAGCCCTCGGGGTCCTTGCGCGCCAGCGCGGCCATGTCCTCGAACGCGACGCCCAGCGGCAGGTAGGCCAGCGGGTCGTGCGCGCTGGTCTGGTCGGTCACGATGTCGATCTCCGCACCCCCCGCCAGCAGGGCGGGCACGGCCTCGGCCGCGTTGGCCACGACCCCGATCGACAGCGGGCGGCGCGCGTCCCTGGCCTCGTACGCAAGGCGCAGCGCCTCGTCCAGGCTCTCGGCCCGGACGTCGAGGTAGCGGTGGCCGATCCGGCGATCGACGCTGCGCGGATCGCAGTCCACGCAGATCGCCACGCCGCCGTTCATCGTGACCGCGAGCGGCTGCGCGCCGCCCATGCCGCCGAGCCCGGCGGTGAGCGTGATCGTCCCCGCGAGACTGCCGCCGAACCGCTTGGCCGCGACCGCCGCGAACGTCTCGTACGTCCCCTGCAGGATGCCCTGAGTGCCGATGTAGATCCACGAACCGGCCGTCATCTGCCCGTACATCGTGAGCCCGAGCCGCTCCAGCCGCCGGAACTCCGGCCACGTCGCCCAGTCGCCGACGAGGTTCGAGTTGGCGATGAGCACCCGGGGAGCCCACTCGTGGGTGGTCATCACGCCGACCGGCCGGCCCGACTGCACCAGCAGCGTCTCGTCGGCCCGCAGGGTGGTGAGCTCGCGCACGATGGCGTCGTACGACGGCCAGTCGCGGGCAGCCTTGCCGCTGCCGCCGTAGACGACGAGCCGCTCCGGATGCTCGGCGACCTCGGGGTCGAGGTTGTTCATGAGCATGCGCAGGGCGGCCTCCTGCTGCCAGCCGCGCGTGTTCAGGGTGCCGCCGCGTGGAGCTCGGATGGGAGCCCGGTCGCCGGAAGCCCGGTTGTCGAAAGCCCTGTCGCGTGGAGCCCTGTTGTCGAGAGCGCCGTCGTCGAGGGCGCTGCCGCCGTCGTCGGCCACGAGTCCTCCTTCCACCCGCGCGCGCGGCGCATGGTCCCATTCAGCGAGTCTCATCCATCCTGGGTGAATGAATAGATTCAGTCAATGAGAAACACTCCACGGGCGGTGGCCGATGCCTCGAACGCCTCCAGGCGGGCCTGCGCCCCGGGCAGTTCGTCGCACATCGCCTCGAGCAGCACCCGGCCGAGCATCATCGGCGCGCACGCCGTGTCGAACACCAGGTGCGTGCCCACCGCGGCGGTGAGCAGAACGTGCGACAGAGCGGCGAGGGACGGCACCCGCCGGTCCGCGACCGTGACGACGGCCAGCCCGGCGGTGCGGGCGGTCCGGAGGGCGTCCACCAGTTCGGCCGGGTAGCGCGGCAGGGCGAAGCACAGCAAAGCCGTCGCCCCGGCCGCCGCCGCCTGCTCGACACGGTCGGCCAGGAGCGACCCCGCCTCGTGCAGAGGCCGTACGTCGGGGTGGACCTTCGCCGCAAAGTAGGCGAACCCGGCGGCCTGGGCCGCGGCGGCCCGCAGGCCCAGCACCGGCAGCGGCCGCGAGGCGGCGAGCAGGCGGGCGGCCGCGGCGACGGGTCCGGGGTCGTCGAGCGACCGGGCGAGGGCACGCAGGTTCTCGATCTCCGCCAGCACGGCCCGCCGGTATTCGCCACCCGGGCCCGTTGCCCGATCCAGGCCGGGATCGTGATCCGCGGGCGCGGGACCCAGGGGGACGGGATCCGCGGTGACGGGATTCTGGGCCGCGGGATTCTGGGCGGCGGGATTCTGGGCGGCGGGATTCTGGGCGGCGGGATCCTGAGGCGTCGGGCGCGCGGGCGCGCCGGGTCGCGACGACGGGCGACGAGAGTCCTCCGCCGTCGCAGGAAGCGTCTCCCCGACCCCCTCTCGGCCCCCGCTCCGCACGGCCGCACCGGCGTCGGGGAGCCGGAGGGCAGCCGCGCGCGCGGAGGGGCCGGCATCCGGACCGGCGTCCTCCCCGTTCCGGCCGGTGCCGTCCCATCCCCGGCCGGGCCGCACGCCCAGCTCGCGGAACCTGCGCCGGAGGCCGGGGTATCCGCTGTAGCCCAGCGCCATCGCGAAGCGGGTCACCGACGGCTGGCTGACCCCGGCCAACTCGGCCACTTCGATGCTCGACAGGAACGGCGCCTCGGCGGCGTGCTGCGCGAGGCAGTGGGCGATCCTGCGCTGCACGGGCGTCAGTCGCTGCCCCTCGAACAGCCGCAGCAGGCGGGACGCGGCGTCGCCGTCAAGGCCGCCGAGACCGCCGAGGCCGCTGAGGTCATCGGGAACGTCGCGGTCGTCGCCCTGGTCGCGGTCATCGCGGTTGTGGCGGTCATCGCGGTTGTGGCGGTCATCGCGGTTGTGGCGGTTGTCGCGGTTGTGGCGGTTGTCGCGGTGGCCGGCCGGGCCGTCGTCCGCGTTGTGGCCGGTGTTCATCGTCCCCTCGCCTCGCCTGCCCGTGCCGGGCCGTTCGGTCTGCATACTTTCATTCAACACGCAGTCTCCAGGGAGGGTTGTCCACAGGCAAGGCGCCGTCAGCGCGACCGGCGCGGAGATTGCCTAGTCTGATCGGCAGAACCCAGCAAGGAGATTGCCGTTGAAGACCGGTGGTTTGAGAAGTAGTGACCTGGGCCGTCGCGTGGGGCTCGTGGCGGGAGCGGCCGCCCTGGCGGCGGCGGTGTGGGCGGTGCGGAACGTCCCCGCCGCTTTAGGGGCGCGACCGTCGGGCGAGCGGGCGAGTCGGGTGCGGCGCTCGAAACAGTTCCGTGACGGCGCGTTCCGCAACACGACGCCCAGTCCCATCCTCCCGCCGGGGACCAGGCAGCAGGTCGCCCGCGAGTTCCTCCGCCGGACGCAGCGCAAGCCCCGCCTGCCCGTTCCCCTGATGACTCCCGGTCCGTCCCAGGGCGGCGACCTCGACGCCGTCTGGTATGGCCACTCCTCTGCGCTGATCGAGATCGAGGGGCGGCGGGTGCTGCTCGACCCGGTGTGGAGCGAGCGTTGCTCCCCGGCGTCGTTCACCGGGCCGCGCCGTCTGCACCCTCCGCCGGTGCCCCTGTACCAGTTGCCCGAGCTCGACGCGATCGTCATCTCGCACGACCACTACGACCACCTCGACATGGACACGGTGCGCCTGCTGGCCCGCACGCAGTCCGCGCCGTTCCTGGTGCCGCTCGGGGTCGGCGCCCATCTCGAACGGTGGCGGGTGCCCGCGTCCCGGATCATCGAGCTCGACTGGAACGAGGAGGCCACGGTGTCCGGCCTCCGGTTCGTGGCGACCCCCGGCCGTCACTTCTCCGGCCGCGGGTTCCGCCGGGACCAGACCCTCTGGGCCTCGTGGGTGGTCGCGGGCGAGCGCCGGCGGGTCTTCTACACCGGCGACTCCGGCTACTTCGACGGGTACGCCGCGATCGGCGAGACGTACGGCCCCTTCGACCTGTCGGTGATCCAGATCGGCGCATACAGCAAGGGCTGGCCGGACATCCACATGACGCCCGAGGAGGCGATCCTCACCCACCTCGACGTGCGCGCCCGGGTGCTGCTGCCGGTGCACTGGGGCACGTTCTCACTCGCCCCGCACGCCTGGAACGACCCGATCGACCAGCTGTGGCGGGAGGCCAAGGCACGCGACGTGCGCCTCGTGGTGCCGCGGCCGGGCGAGCGCGTCACGCTCGACGATCCGCCGCCGGTGGACGGCTGGTGGCAGACGATCATCTGAGTAGCCGGTCCCGCGCCGGCCGGTCAGTTCATCCGGGCCGTGTCGGTGTGGGCCGTGTCGGTGTGGGCCGTTTCAGAGGGCATGGCCGCCGGATGGCTCAACGCGTCGGCGCGGGTCGGATACACGGTGAGCCGTGAGATCAGGCCGAGCAGCGAGAACAGGTGGCGCATCTGCGGGCTCATCCCGCAGACCGCGCCGTCGCCGTCCTTCGGCGGCGTGCGGACGCAGGCGTCGATGAGCACCCTCATGCCGGCGCTGTCGATGAACCGCAGTTTCTCCACGTCGAACAGGATGCGCGTCGCGGGACAGGCCAGGAGAGGGGCCACCTTCTCACGCAGCCGGGGGACCGTGATCACATCGAGTTCGCCGCTGAGGGTGACTAGAGTGAAGGGAGGCGACTGCGCCACCGACACCTGGAAGTCGTGCAAGGGTCCCACCTCCGCTGGTGAGACGAGCCTATCCGGACCGCTTCCGGCCTCGCCCATTTTACGCGCGACGGGTGATTAATCCCATATCGCCGACGAAAACTCTGCTCAGGTTTCACTTCCACCCCCCGGGTAGTCGCGGTCCATGGGCATACGAGCAACGGTGGTCGTCTGCCTCGCGCTGGTCGCCACCGCACTGATCACCACAGGGTGCGCCTCGGCGGAGGGCACCTCGGTCACCTCGACGGCGGAGCGATTCCTGTCCGCGGCAGGGGAAGGCCGGGGAGGACAGGCGTGCCTTCTCCTGGCCCCCGAGGCCGCGCGATCGCTGGACGACTGCGAGAAACAGATCGTGTCGGTCGGGCTGCGGGCGGGCGTGGTGCGCGGTGTCGACGTCTGGGGCGACGAGGCACGCGTATGGGTGGACGGCGACACGCTCTTCCTGCACCGGTTCCCCGACGGCTGGCGGGTGCGGGCCGCGGGCTGCGAGCCCCGCCCGGATCAGTCGCACACAGGGCAGCCGTACGAATGCGAGGTGAACACGTGAACGGTGCGCGCACGCTCTACGCGGTGCTGCTGGTCACGATCGCGCTGGTCCTCGCGTACGTGATCGTCGTCGGCCTGGCGGGAAGGTAGCGGCGATGAAGCGTCTGGTCAGGGACAACGCGCTCGCGCTGTGCTTCCTGCTGCTGTTCCTGGCCACCCTGGCCGGGCAGTCGGTCGCGGGCACGGCGGCCTTCAACGAGGAGCAGGTGGCCAACGGCGGCTCCTCCGTCACGTGGGCCGAATACGTCACCTCGTCGAGCTTCGCGGTCGACGTCGCCGAGAACTGGCAGTCGGAGTACCTGCAGTTCTTCCTCTACATCCTCATCACCGTCTGGCTGATCCAGCGCGGCTCGCCGGAGTCGAAGAAGAGAGGCGAGGAGGGCCTGGAGTCCGATGCCGAGCAGAAGGTCGGCCCGCACGCCGCCCCCGGCTCCCCCGCCTGGGCGGCGGCGGACGGCTGGCGGAAGACGGTCTTCAGCCACTCCCTGGGCATCGCGATGGGCCTGCTCTTCCTGCTGTCCTGGCTGGCCCAGTCGGTCGCCGGCCTCGCGGCGTACAACAACGAGCAGCTCGCCCAGTTGGAGGACCCGGTCAGCTGGGGCGGCTACGTGACCTCCCCCGATTTCTGGAACCGCACCCTGCAGAACTGGCAGTCGGAGTTCCTGGCGGTCGCCTCCATGGTCCTGCTGGCGATCTTCCTGCGCGAGCGGGGCTCACCGCAGTCGAAGAAGGTCGGCGACCCGCACTCCGAGACGGCGTCCAGCGGCTGAGGGACCCCACGCCACCGGATGACAATCCCGGTCAAAGCCTCCGAATGTCCACGTTTGTCGCATTCCATGCTTTGGGTACGCCCAGCGCCAATCGTGGGGAGGAGCACCGAGATGACGTTCAATCCGCTGCAGGAGCGGGGGATCCCGCTGGATCGGCAGCTGCGCAACTGGCGCGAGCTGAATGTCACGCCGATCGATCCCGACCGCGCCGACCCCTACACCCGGTGCCGGATCATCACGATGAACGGCATCGAGATCGAAGCGATCATGTTCAGCCATCATTTCGCCAGGCGCTGTCCCGACCTGGAGGTGCGGCAGCGCCTGGCGGAGGTGCGCTACATCGAGGCCCAGCAGCAGAAGGCGGTCAACTGGCTGCTGCCTGGGCCGGCCTCGGTGCTGGAGACGACCCTCGCCTACGAACAGGTGGCGGTGGACCTGACCGCCTGGGTGGCCCGGATGGAGCCCGACCCCTATCTCAAGCAGGCCTACCAGTTCGGCGTGCTGGAGGACTTCGACCACCTGTATCGGTACGCCAACCTGTACGAGATGATCGAGCACCGCAAGGCCGAGAAGATCGTCGACCAGCTGACCGAGGTGATGCCGGGCCGGCCGACGAAGATGCACCACCGCCACCCGGCCGACAACGTCCGCGAGCACTACAACCGGGAGACGACGCAGGCGATATCCAAACTGCACGCGTTGACCATCATGTCCGCCGAGCAGCAGACGATGAACTTCTACATGAACGTCGGCCCGATGTACATGGAGCCGATCGCGCGGCAGCTCTACCAGGAGATCGGGCTCATCGAGGAAGAGCACGTCACGCACTACGAGTCGCTGCTCGATCCGGGCGAGTCGTGGTGGGAGCAGTGGCTCAACCACGAGTACAACGAGTGCTACCTGTACCACTCGTTCATGGAGACCGAGTCCGACCCGAGGATCAGGGCGATCTGGGAGCTGCATCTGAACATGGAGCTGGAGCACCTGCGGATCGCCGCGGACCTGTTCCGCCAGCACGACGGGCGCGACCCGGAGCAGTTGGTGGCCCGGGAGTTGCCGAAGCCGGTGACGTTCGAGCCGAACAAGGACTACCTGCGCGAGCTGATCGCCACGCAGATCGACTACACGACCCTGGGCACCGGGTATGTCCAGGAGGCCCACGAGCGGTTCCAGCGCTGGCAGGAGCAGCTCATGGGCGGGGAGGAACCGCCCAGCGAGCGCGTCATCGACGAGAACCGCGCCAGGTCGGGCGACGAGTACCGCCTGGAGACCGAGGGCACCCACCCCCTTTACAGCCTGCGCACCCACTGAGGGCGGGCCCCGGCCCGTGCCCGCGCGCGTACGCGTACGGACCCGGGCCGGGGATCATGTCCCTACCTGCGAAGCGCCTGCCGGATCAGGTCGCGCGCCCGATCCATGATCGCCGCGGGCGGGCCCAGCAGCAGGTTCCTCGTCATCGACTCCACCCCCGGGTGCGGACGGGTCGGGGCCATCGCCAGGGCGGCCCGGACGCCGAGCGCCATCGCCCGCCGCTCGGCCGCCGTCGTCTCGGCCCGGAGCCTGGTGAACTCGTAGCGCTCCTCGGCCCGCGCGTGCGTGAGCACGGCCATTCGCAGCTTGTTCAGCTCGGGCATGAAGCCGGGGTGCTCCGGGCCCATCTCGTGCAGCCTGCGGAGCATCTCCTTGGCCTCGCGCTCCTCCTTGAGCCGGTCGGCCACCACGCCCGCTCCCCCGTCCACCCGCAGCCGCGTATAGGGGTGGACGATCTCCTCCTCCGCCGTCTCGTGGACGGCCAGCATGCGCACCAGCCGCCGGAACGGCTCGTGGCGCGTGCCCGGCGCGGCGTGCTCCACCTCGTCGAACATGTCCCTGATCAGCGCGTGCTGATGGACGAGCAGGTCGACGACGTCGCCTTCCTTCATCAGTTCGGGCACCGGGTGCTGCACGTCGGTCATGTCCCTCTCCCCTCGGATACAGCGCCCGGCCTCCCACGGGAGGCCGGGCGCCGGACGAAACGGGACCACGGTCGAGCCTGACCGCACTTGGCGGACACCCGGCTACTTACCCCTGGGGCGCGGTGATCAGCAGCCGATCGGACTCGACCCCAGCGCCACGTCGTCGTACCAGATGGTGTCCGAGTCGCCGCCGTAGCTCTCCCATCCGAGGCGGAACGTCGTGGGTCGCGGCGCGGTGGAGCGGCGCAGCCACTGGGCGTCCACGTCGGTGGTCGGCGTGCCGTCCACCCGCAGGCCGGCGATCTCCTGGTCGTCCAGGTACGTACGCATGGCCTGCTGCGTGGTGTCGATCTGGAAGCGCAGGCAGACCCAGCGGTTGACGGGCAGCGGGGCGCTCAGCGCGACGCCGGAGGGGCTCTGCTCGGGCAGCGTGGCGTCGTCGGACTCCCGATTCCACTGCAGCGCGCCGTTCTGGCCGCCGATGCGCAGGTCCTTGCCGCCGTCCCTGGAGTCCGCCATGGTGATCATCGCGACGTGGCCCGCCGGGAGCGCCGTCGTGTGGCGCACCCACATGCGCCCGTACACCACGGGCGAGACGGAGGAGACGTTCTTGGTGGTCGCGGCGAAGATGTGGTTGCAGTAGTTGCCGCCGCCGTTGATCCGCAACGACCTGCCGCCGCTGTGCACGGTGGCGGTGTCGATCGTGGCGGTGCCGGTGCCCGAGCAGTTCGGGGTGGTCACCTGCCACTCACCCGACGGCGTGCCCGACTGGTCCTCGAAGCCGGAGCAGACGACCAGGCCGTTCCCCGAGCAGCCGGACGGCGACGGCGTCACCGAAGGACTGGGCGAGGGGGACGGCGAAGGCGAAGGCGAAGGGGACGGTGAAGGCGAAGGGGACGGCGATGAGGACGGCGACGCCGAGGGCGAAGGGGACGGCGACGGCGAGTGGTCCACGGTCGGCGACGGCGACGGCGACGGCGAGGGAGAGGGAGAGGGAGAGGGAGAGGAGGTGCCGTCGCACGGCACGCCGTTCAGCGACCAGTCGGACGGCGTCGTGAGGCTGCCCGACCAGGTGCCCTGGAACCCGAAGTCGGTGGTGCCGCCCGTGGCCAGCGAGCCGTTCCAGCCGACGTTGGTCGCGGTCACGGTCGTGCCCGACTGGCTGACCTGGGCGCTCCAGGCGTTGGTGATCTGCTGGCCGGTGCCCGCCGTCCAGCGCAGCGTCCATCCGCTGACCGCCGAGCCGAGGTTGGTGAGACGCACCGACGCGGTGAAGCCGCCCGGCCACTGGTTGGTCGTGTAGTCCACCTTGCAGACGGGAGCCGCGGTCGCGGGGCCGGGCACCAGCACGACCACGAGGCCGGCGACCAGCGCGGCCAGGGCCGCGACCAGGCGCGCCGCCGGAGAGCCCGGCAGGCCGCGGGCGGCGGGGCGATGCCCTCGGACGGGACGGAACTGCTTCATGCGTACCTCGATTTCTGCGCATCTGCTCGTACGGCACGCCACCCGGCTCGCGCGTCCCGCCCTCCTGCCGGAACGAGCATGGACAGGCGAGGTCAGGCGCTCCCGCTCGGGGCCGCAGCCACTGGGACAGATGGGTCGCGACGCTGCGGCCCCCGGACGCAGATGTTTTCTCCGGGTCGCGGAACGGGTCAACGGACGCCGCCGCCCCCGGGCCGGTCCCGCCCGAGCGGCGACGACGCCCGCGCAGCTCACGGGCACGACATGGGCCGGAGACGGCCGGGCGCGGGCGACGGCGCGAACTGAATCTTTCACCGTGGGCACCCGGGCCCGCCCTCGCCACCGGGCCCCTGCGCGCCCGCGCACGGCACGCGCCCTGCCTGTCCGGCCCCGGCCGGTGCCCCCGAGCACCCGACTCTCGTAGTCTTCGCACTGACACGCGCGAACGCAAAGGACAACCCCCAATGGCAGATGCAGGGTCCTGGGTCGTCGTCGGGCTCGACAACGGCGGCACAAGCAACAACGCGACCGTTCTCGACGCCTCAGGGCGGTTCCTGGTGGACCGGATGGTCGAGACCCCCAGCCTCGTACGGGAGGGTCCTGAGGTCGCGGTCGAGCAGCTTCTGCTCGCCCTCGACAACGTGCTGGAGCTGACCGGCACGCCGCGCTCCACCGTCCGCGCGGTGGGCCTGGACACCCCAGGCCCGGCCAGCGCCGACGGCGTGATCTCCTCGAAGGGCGCGACCAACTTCGTCGATCCGGGCTGGTTCGGCTTCGACTTCCGCGGGGCCCTGGAGTCCCGGCTGGGGCTGCCGGTCGCCTACAACAACGACGGCAACGCCGCGGCCCTCTACTCCCACCACGTACGCTTCGGGCCGGACGCCTGGCAGCACTCGTCGGTCTCGGCGATCGTCGGCACCGGCCTCGGCGGCGGCGTCATCCAGTCGGGGCACGTGGTGAAGGGCGCCGCCGGGATGGCCGGCGAGCTCGGGCACGTCCACATCCCCCTGCAGGGCCTGCTGGAGGACGGCCAGCCGTTGCCCGAGTGCAACTGCGGTTTCGTCGGCGACGCCGAGAGCGTCGCCTCGCTGACCGGCATCGAGAAGAACCTGCTGCCCTACTGGCTGACCCGCTTCCCCGGCCACGAGCTCCACGGGGTCGAGCCCGCCGGGAAGGCCGCCAAGCTGCTGCGCGGTTACGCCGAGAACGGCGACCCGCTCGCGCTCAAGGTCTTCGAGCAGCAGGCCATGGCCATCGGCAGGCTGTTCACCATCGCGGCCAACTTCACCGACCCGGACGCGTACTTCCTGGGCGGCGGGGTGGTCGAGGCGGCCCCGCACTTCCGCGAGTGGTTCCTGGAGAAGGTCCGCGAGCACACCCTGCTGCGCGAGGAGCAGCGGCGGGTGGCCACGGTGACGCTGGTCGAGGACCTCGACATGGCCGGCGCCCGGGGCGCGGCGCTCGCCGCCCTCGCCGAGATCGTCGGCCGCTGACACCTGTTCACGATCGGGCCCGGCCACGGCGAGTGATCTGGACGGATCACCCGCCCGGCCGGGGTCCGGTGAGCGGAACGTCCAGAGCGGGTTGCGAATCTCGTTCGGTTCGGCACGATGCGGACTCGTGAACGACACAGACCTGCTCAACGGCCGCCGCTTCGTCATGATCAGCTCCACGGCCAGCGCGGTGGACGCCGACGCGCCCACCGAGTTCGCGTACGAGGAGTCGGGCGGCGTCATCTGGGGGCACTACACGGGCGACACCGTCATCCACGGGCGGTTCGTCGGCACCCGGGACGCCGACCGCATCGAGCTGTCCTACGTCCATCTGCTGAAGACCGGCGAACGCGCGAGCGGCCGCAGCACCAGCCGCATCGAGACGGCCGAGGACGGCCGGCTGCGCCTGGTGGAGGAGTTCCAGTTCGAGGACGACGACGCCACCCACGTCAGCGTCTGCGCCGAAGTGGTCTCCTGATTCGTCCCTTCTACGTCGCGTCGCGCAGCGCGGCGCGGCCCTCGGCCGCGCCGACGAAGCGCATCTTGCCGAGCGGCAGCCCCTGTCCCTGTTCGGGCTCCGACGAGGCCGAGGGGGCGGGCCGCCGCGGGACGCCGCGGCCCCGGTCCCGCTCCCTGTCGCTCGGCAGCACGTACGGCCGCCTGAGCACCTCGTCGAGGATGAACACGGTCTCGGTGGCCTTGACGGCCGGGATGTTGGCCAGGCGCTCTGTGACCATCGCGTGCACCTCGGCCACGTCGGCCATCCTCACCTGGATCATGGCGTCGTGCTGCCCGGTGGTGATGGCGCAGTACTCCACCTCCGGCATCTGCGCGAGCTGGGCGCGGAACTGCGGCCACATCTGCTGGCGCACGGTCACGAAGATCAGCGCCACGATGCCGAGGCCGGCGCGCTGGTGGTCGATCTCGGCGGTGAAGCGCCTGATCACGCCGTCGGCGCGCAGCGCCTCGAAGCGCGTGTAGGCGTTGGCCCGGGAGATCCCCACCCGCTCGGCGAGGGCGGACACCGAGACGCGCCCGTTGTCCCTGAGCACCTCGAGGATCTTCAGATGGGTGGCGTCCAGCTCCAGGCCGATGCCGATCCGTCCAGTTGCGCCGCCCCCGGACCCCGAGTTGCTTGACGTTTCGGTCACTGGTTGTTCCTCCACGGGAGATTCGTCTCGGCTTGGCCGCACGAGCTGGACTTTCTGCCGGACAATCCTGGACGATCGGCGACCAAACGTCCATACGGCCACGAGTTGGCCTGTTTTCGGAGGACACATAATGACGACCCGTTCGTGGCAGGTGAGGGCCGGCCTGCTCCCGGTTGTGCTCACCGGCGCCCTCGCCCTCGCGGCCTGCTCCGGCGGCGGCTCGTCCAGCAGCACCCCAAGCGGCGCCGCGGGCAAGACGCTCGTGATCGACACCTCGTTCGACCTCAAGACGGCGGACCCGGGGCGGACCTACGAGCCGACCGGCCTGATCGTCGACAAGGCGACCTACGACACGCTTCTCACGTTCGACGGCTCCGACGTCACCAAGCCGGTGCCGTCGCTCGCCGAGTCGTACGAACTGTCGTCCGACGGCAAGGAGCTCACACTCAAGCTGCGGCAGGGCGCCAAGTTCGCCGACGGCTCCCCGGTGACGGCCGACGACGTGGTGTTCTCCCTCACCCGCGTGCGCGACATGAAGGGCACGCCGTCGTTCCTGCTCGACGGCGTGGAGATCGCCAAGACCGACGACACGACCATCACGCTGACGTCGAAGACCCCGAACCCGGCGCTTCCGTACATCCTGCCGAACCCGGCCCTCGGCATCCTCAACTCGAAGGCGGCCAAGGAGCACGGCGCGACGAACGACCCGAACGACAAGGCCGAGCAGTACCTGAACTCCGCTTCGGCGGGCTCCGGGCCGTACACGATCGAGTCCTTCAACGTGAGCAGCCAGGTCGTGCTGAAGGCCAACGCGCAGTACTGGGGCGCGAAGAAGCCGTACTACGACAAGGTGGTCATCCGCAACGTCGAGTCGGCCACGCAGAAGCTCAACGTGCAGCGCGGCGACAGCCAGGTGGCGCTGAACCTGTCCGGTGACCAGGTGGCCGGCATCTCCGGCGGCCTGCAGGTCAAGCGGACCGCCTCGGCGTACGTGTTCTTCCTGCTCGCCAACCAGGACTCGGGCGTCAGCAAGGTCACCTCCAACCCCAAGTTCGTCGAAGCCGTGCGCAAGGGCATCGACTACCAGGGCCTGCTTGAGCTGGCCGGCGAGGGCTCGACCCAGGCGTCGGGCATCATCCCGTCGATGTTCCTCGGCGCGCTCCCGGCCGACCAGGCGGCCAAGCGCGACGTCGAGGGCGCCAAGGCGGCGCTGGCGCAGAGCGGCGTGACCGCTCCCACGGTCAAGCTCGAGTACCCCAGCGAGCTGACCGTGAACGGCCTGTCGTTCCAGCCGCTGGCCGAGCGCATCCAGGCCAACCTCAAGGAGGTCGGCATCACGGTCGAGCTGACGCCCGCTCCGGTCACCACCGCGCTGGACAACTACCGCAACGGCAAGGAGGAGCTGGGCCTGTGGTACTGGGGCCCCGACTTCCCCGACCCCAGCAACTACCTGTCGTTCGCCCCGGGCAAGCTGGTCGGCCTGCGGGCCGGATGGAAGGCGGGCGCGGACAAGGA
The DNA here is from genome assembly GCF_006334915.2 of Microbispora catharanthi. Taxonomy (GTDB): domain Bacteria; phylum Actinomycetota; class Actinomycetes; order Streptosporangiales; family Streptosporangiaceae; genus Microbispora; species Microbispora catharanthi. The sequence continues at coordinate 67,112 of NZ_VDMA02000016.1, read as the reverse complement.
CGTCGAGGCCGCGGCCGACAAGGCCGGCGCCGCGGTGACCGACGACGACCGCAAGCAGGCGTACACCGACTTCCAGCAGAAGCTCAACGCGACCGGTCCGTTCATGCCGCTGATCCAGCCGGGCCAGAACATCGTGACGGCGGCGTCCGTCACCGGCGTGGAGTACCACCCCGTGTGGACGATCAATGTCGCCGACCTCGGCGCCAAGTAGACGCCGTACGGGGAACCGGGCGGTGCGCAGCCCGCTCGCCCGGTTCCTGGTGCGGCGGATCGTCACGGCGCTGCTGCTGGCGGTGGGGATCACGCTGGTCACCTTCGTGCTGACCAACCTGGTGCCGGGCGACCCGGTGGCGGCCAACCTCGGCCAGCGCGCGCTCGGCGACCCGGCGATCGTGGCCCAGTGGCGCGCCGACCACGGCCTCGACCGGCCGCTGCCGCAGCAATACCTGATGCACCTCGAAGGGCTGCTGCACGGCGACCTCGGGACGAGCCAGCAGAGCCACCGCCCGGTGCTGGACGACCTCGCCGAGTCCGTGCCGGCCACGCTGGAGCTGGCCGGGGCCGCCATCCTCGTCTCGCTGGTCCTCGGCGTCGGATTCGGGGTGGTCGCGGCGCTGCGCCGGGACAGGCTCTCCGACCACGTGCTGCGGGTGCTGAGCCTGGTCGGGATCTCGGTGCCGACGTTCTGGCTCGCGCTGGTGGCGTTCTACGTGTTCTTCTTCCGGCTGCAGATCACCCCGGGCAGTGGCCGCATCGATCCCGGGATGACCCCGCCGCCGCAGGTCACCGGCCTCTACACGGTCGACGCCCTGCTGTCGGGACGCTGGGACGTGCTCTCCTCGGCCGCCGGCCACCTGGCCGCGCCGGCGCTCGTGCTGGCCCTCTACACGATCGGCCTGCTGACGCGGTTCACCCGCTCGGCGGTGCTGGAGGTGCTCGGGCAGGACTACGTACGCTCCGCCCGCGCCAAGGGCCTGCCCGGCCGCGTGGTGCTGTTCCGGTATGTCCTGCGCCCGGCGCTTGTGCCCGTCATCACCGTCGCCGGCCTGGCGTTCGGCAGCCTGCTGTCCGGCACCGTGCTGGTGGAGGCCGTCTTCGCGTGGCCGGGGGTCGGCCAGTACGCCTACAGGAGCGCCACCACCCTCGACCTGCCCGCCGTCATGGGCGTCGGTCTCGTGGTGGGCGTGGTCTACCTCGTCATCAACCTGGTCGTCGACGTGCTGTACGGCGTCATCGACCCGAGGGTGAGGGTCTCATGAAGCGCGCCGGCCTGTTCGCGCGCAGCCGCGTGAGCCGGCTCCCGCAGGCGTGGCGGCGGCCGCTGGCGGTCGTCGGCACCGTCGTCGCGCTGGCCTGGATCGTGGTCGCGCTGGCCGCGCCGGTGCTCGCGCCGCACGACCCGCTGGCGCAGGAGCTGCCCCGGCTCGCGCCGCCCGGCCCGGGCCACTGGCTCGGCACCGACCAGCTCGGCCGCGACATCCTCAGCCGGATCATGTACGGCGCGCGGGTGTCCATCCCGCTCACGCTGCTGCTCGTGGCGCTGTCGGTGGCGGTCGGCGGCCTGCTCGGCGCCTGCGCCGGGTATTTCGGCCGGTGGGTGGACGAGACGATCATGCGCCTGGCCGACCTCGTGTTCGCCTTCCCCACCGTCATCCTCGCGATGGTCGTCGCCGCCGCCCTCGGCGCGAGCCTCGGCAACGCGGTGCTCGCCGTGCTCGTCGTCGCCTGGCCGGCCTACGCCCGGGTGACCCGCGGCCTCGTGCTCGGCGTACGGGCGCGGGAGTTCGTGCTGAGCGGCCGGCTGCTGGGCTTTTCCGCCTGGCGGTCGCTGCGGGTGGACGTGCTGCCGAACGTCACCGGACCCGTCCTGGTGCTCGCCACCCTCGACATCGGCACCGCGCTGCTGCTGCTGTCGGGCCTGTCGTTCCTCGGGCTCGGCGCGAAGCCGCCGTCGCCCGAGTGGGGCGCGATGGTCGCCGCCGGCGTGGACGTCTTCGACAGCTGGTGGGTCGCGACGTTCCCCGGGCTGGCCATCCTGACGGTCGTCCTCGCGTTCAACTTCCTCGGCGACACGCTGCGCGACGCGCTCGACCCGCGTACCGCCGGGGCGATCAAGGAGCGTGCGCTGTGACGGCCGCACAGAAGACGGCGGCGTTGACGATCGAGAGGCTGCGGATGTCGATCGGCGGCCACGACGTCCTGCACGGCGTCGACCTGACCCTTGAGGCGGGCCGTGTGCACGGCCTCGCCGGCGAGAGCGGCTCGGGCAAGACCATGACCGGTCTCGCCGTGCTCGGCCTGCTCCCCCACGGCTCCCGCGCGTCGGGACGGATCGCCTTCGGCGGCCGTGACCTGCTGGAGATGCCCGCCCGTGAGCTCAACGAGGTGCGCGGCGCAAAGATCGCCATGGTCTTCCAGGACCCGGCGACCAGCCTGCACCCGATGCTGACGGTCGAGCGGCAGCTCACCGAGCACATGCGCCACCACCTCGGCATCGGCAGGAAGGAAGCGCGCGAGCGGGCCGCAGGCCTGCTCGCCAAGGTGCGCATCCCGGGTCCTGAGGAGGCGCTGAAGCGCTACCCGCACCAGTTCTCCGGCGGCATGCGGCAGCGGATCGCCATCGCCGTCGCGCTGGCCTGCGAGCCCGAGGTGCTCATCGCCGACGAGCCGACGACCGCGCTCGACGTGACCGTGCAGGCCGGGATCCTCCGCCTGCTGCGCGGCCTGTGCGACGACCTCGGCCTCGCCGTCCTCCTCGTCACCCACGACCTCGGCGTGATGTCGGCGGTCGCCGACGAGGTGAGCGTGATGAAGGACGGGCTGGTCGTGGAGACCGGCCCGCGCGGCCAGGTGCTGCGCGAGCCGCGCCACCCCTACACCCGCTCGCTGCTCGACGCCCTGCCCGTGCCTCCTGGGGAGAACTCGCCATGACCATGCCTCTGACAGGGCCCCTGTTGTCCGTGGAGGACCTGGTCGTGGAGCACCGCACGCCGGGCCGCCCGGTCGTGAGGGCCGTGGCCGGGACCGGCCTGCACGTCGCCGCCGGCGAGGTCGTCGGCCTAGTCGGCGAGTCGGGATGCGGCAAGTCCACCCTGGCCCGGGCGGTGTGCGGGCTGCACGGCGCTGCCTCCGGACGGATCCTCATCGGCGGGCACCCGGTGACGCCCCTCGGGCTGCGCCGCAGGGACCCCGCGCTGACCGGCGTGCAGATGGTGTTCCAGGATCCGTACTCCTCGCTGAACCCCCGCCGCCGCGTGGGCGCGCAGATCGCCGACGGGCTGCGGACGGCGGGCGACACCACGACCAGCCCCGCCGACCTGCTCGAACGGGTCGGGCTGCCGCGCGCGTTCGCCGGCCGATACCCGCACGAGTTCTCCGGGGGGCAGCGGCAGCGCGTCGCCATCGCGCGGGCGCTCGCCGCCCGGCCGTCGCTGCTGATCGGCGACGAGCCCATCTCCGCCCTGGACGCCTCCGCCCAGGCTCAGGTGGCCCGGCTGATGCGCGACCTCGCCGTGGAGTCCGGCGCGGGCCTGCTGTTCATCAGCCACGACCTGTCCGTCGTGCGGCTGATCGCCGACCGGATCGCGGTCATGTACCTCGGCAAGGTCGTGGAGACCGGGCCGACCGCGGAGGTGTGGGCCGACCCCAAGCACCCGTACACGCGGGCGCTGCTCGCCGCGATCCCCTCCCCCGACGGCGCCGGGGTGCTGCCCGCCGAGTTGCCCGGGGACGTGCCCGACCCCGCCGATCCTCCGGCGGGCTGCCGGTTCCACCCCCGCTGCCCGTTCGTCATGGACGTGTGCCGGGAGCGGGAGCCCTTGGGTGGATCGGCGCAGTTCGGGCCGGTGGCCTGCTGGCTGCACGAGCCGGAGCCGTCCTCCCCGTCATGATCGACCCCCTCATGCTGGAGGACGTACGCGCCGGAATGGCCGGGGCCGGCATCGACGCCCTCGTGCTGCGGCCCTCCCCGGACTTCCGGTACCTGCGAGCGGCCCCGCTGTCGGGCGCGGGCGACGAGAGCTATCTCGTGGTGGCGCTCGACGGGCCGCCCACCCCGGCCGGCGACCCCGCGCAGGCGGCGGCCCTCGTGCCCCCGACGGCCCGCCGCGTGGCGGTGGACCCGCAGATGCACGCCGCCGAGCTGTTCGCGCTGCGCCTGGACGCGGAGCTCGTGCTGGCCTCGGCCGTGCTCGCGCCGCTCCGCCTGCGCAAGCGGGCCGACGAGGTGACCGCGATGCGGCACGCCGCCGCGGCGGCCGACGCCGTGCTGCTCGCGGCCCGCGAGCTGGCGTGGTTCGGCGCCACCGAGCTGGCGATGGCCCGCAGGCTGCGGGCGATGCTCGCCGAGACGGGCTGTGAGGGAGCGCCCTCCGTGCTCGTCGCGGCGGGCGAGCACTCCGCCGACGAGCGTCACCAGCCGTGCGAGCGGGTGATCAACCCCGGTGACGCGCTGCTCGTCTCGGTCGGCGGGCGCTGGAACGGCTACTGCGCCGAGGTCGCCCGGGTCTTCGCGGTCGCCGAGCCGCCGGAGGACTTCGACGCCATGTACTCGGTCGTTCTCGCCGCGCAGCGGGCCGCCGTCGACCTCGTACGCCCCGGAGTGGCGTGTGCCGAGGCCGCGGCGATCGCCGGCGAGGTCATCGACGGCAGCGGCTACGGCGACTACGCCGCCGCCCGGGCCGGCCGGGGCATCGGGCTGAGCCCGGTGGAGGGGCCCTGGCTGGCGGCCGGGGAGAGGTTCGAGGCCGGGATGGCCGTCTGCCTGGAGCCCGCCATCTACCTGCCCGACCTCTTCGGCGCCCGGGTGGCCGACGTGGTCGTGTGCGGTGAGGAGGGGCCGGAGCTGCTCAGCACCGGCTCCCGCGCGCTGCACGTCCTCGACCGTTAGTGCTTCGTTCTTTCGAATAACGCCGACCAGGACCACGCCGGCGACGCCGGCGTCGCGGGCCAGGTGCCGTTCAGCTCGTCACGATGCCGTGCAGGAGCAGGTCGATGAGCCTTGTGGCGAGGCCGGGTTCCTGCTCGGCGCCGGCCATGTAGCTGATGCCGCCGAGCGCCATCAGGACGTCCTGGGGCTTCGCCTGTTCCCGCATGGCCCCTTGGCTCCTCCCGGCAGCGAGAAGGCGTTCCACTGCTTGGACGAGGGCGGCGCGGGTCTGCAGCCGCTCGCTGTCGTCGGTCAGCACCACGCGGAGGGCGCCGGCCATGCCGTGCTTGGCGGCCATGAAGTCGATGAAGCGCTCCATCCACGTCCGTAGCGCGTCCACCGGGGGCAGCGAGGCCGCGAGCTCGGGCGCCGCCTCGCACAGGAGCCGCACTTCGTGCCGGTACACCGCCTCGATCAGCAGTTCCTTGGACGGGAACCGGCGGTAGAGCGTGCCGACACCCACGCCGGCCTCGCGGGCGACGTCCTTGACCGAGGCGTCGGCTCCGTCGCGGGCGAAGACGGCTGCCGCGGCCTTGAGCAGCCGGTCTTCGTTGCGCTTCGCGTCGGCTCGCAGCGGCCTGTGCCGCCGTGCGGCGCCGTCCTCGCCGTTGTCGGCCAATCCCAGCCCTTTCTCTCACGCTTGAAACCGGAACCAGTTCCGGTTATGGTTCAACCGGAACCGGTTCCGGATACGAGGCTATCGCGGCTTCGGGCTTCTCCGCGAGCGGCCGTACTCGGCCGTCCACCGGCGGACGTCACGCGCCGCTCCTCACCCCCGCCGGCACGGGGTGAGCTCCGGCGGGCCCGAGCAGGAAGCACTTTCCACAGCAGGCGGCACGGCGGCGACACACTCGCCGGGCCCTCTCGAGGTTCACAGCCGCGGACGGCCGCAGCTCGGGGCCCGCGAAGGCCACGACCACGACATCTGGAGGAAGACGACATGACCGGACGACTACGGAAGACGGTGGCGCTGGTGACCGGCGCCGGCAGCGGAATCGGCGAGGCGACCGCCCGCGGCCTCGCCGCGGAGGGCGCGGCCGTCGCCGTCCTCGGGCGGCGACGCGGCAGGCTGGAGGAGCTCGCGGACAAGGTCCGGGCCGACGGCGGCACCGCCCTCGTCGTGGAGGCCGACATCACCGACCGGCGGCAGGCCGCAGCGGCGGTGGAAAGCGTGGTGACCAAGCTCGGCCGCCTGGACACCCTCGTCAACAACGCCGGTTTCATGGGCGTGGGGCAGGCTGCGGATTCCCCGCTCGAGGAGTGGGATCACATGCTCGCGGTCAATGTCCAGGGCCTGCTGTACACCACCCATGCCGCCCTGCCGCACCTCCTCCGCGCCGCGGAGGACTCCCCGCGGAAGGTGGCGGACCTGGTCAACATCAGTTCCACGGCAGGCCGGGTCGCCCGGCCCGGGACGGCCGTCTACAACCTGACGAAGTTCGGCGTCAACGGGTTCACCGAGGCCCTGCGGCAGGAGGTCGTGGGGAAGGGCCTCCGGGTGAGCGTGGTCGAGCCCGGCACGGTGGACACCGAGCTGAGCTCCCACCTCCGCGACGGCGTGCGACAGGCCGTAGAGCGCCAGATCGAGAACATCGAGTTGCTGCGTCCGGAGGACATCGCCGACGCCGTCTCCTACATCGTCACCCGGGACCGTCGAGTCGCCGTCAACGAGATCCTCGTGCGCGCCGGCGAGCAGACCTGGTGACAGACCGCACACCTGCTGCTCGGCGTCTCCCCGGCGACCGCGGCCGTATCCAGTGCGCACGCCGTATGCCCTGGCACTGCCGGGGGGCGCTCGTCCGGCCGGGTGATCACACGGGGGGCTCGGGGTCGTACTGCATGTGCCGGCGCACCTCGCGGGCCCGCTCGACCCCCGCGAGCCGTGCCACCAGGTGGAGCGCCATGTCGATGCCCGCCGACACCCCGGACGAGGTGACGACGTCGCCGTCGTCGACGAAGCGCTCCTCGCGCCGGACGTCGATGGTCGGGTCCAGCTCGGCGAGCAGGTCGAGGGCGCCCCAATGCGTGGTCGCCGGGCGGCCCGCCAGCAGCCCGGCCGCGGCGAGGACGAGGGACCCGGTGCAGACGCTGGTCATCAGGGGCACGCGTCCGCGCAGGTCCCGCACCCAGGCGAGGTGGTCCGGGTCCTTGAGCTGGGGACGGGTCCCGGCGCCGCCCGGGTGCAGGAAGACGTCCAGGTGGCCGACGTCGGCCGCCGACCTGTCGGCATGGAGCGTCAGCCCCTTGGACGCCCGTACGGCTCCCGCCCGCGGCGCGAACGCGACGACCTCCGCCTCGTCCGGGAACAGTTTCGTCCACACGCCGAAGACCTCCCACGGGCCCACCGCGTCCAGTTCCTCCACCCGGTCGAACAGCAAGATCCCTATCCGTGTCATGCCCGCCATCCTCGCGCAGGGGCGTACGGAGACGAAAGCACCGGCAAAAGTGGGCAAATAGTCGCTATCAGCACCAGCAACCACAGGGGGCTCGATAGAGGATAGAAAGGTCATTTTCCCGAAGCTCTCGCGGATCGGGCAGAGATCCGCGTCGGGGACACGTCATCGGGGAGGATCCATGACCACGACCGAGGCGACGCCGGGCACGACCACGGCAGGCACGACTGCCGGCACGGCCACGACCGGCACGACGACCGCCCGGGGCCGGGCGACCCGTGCCCGGACGACCACGCCGCCCACACCCACGCCCACTCCGGCTCCGCCCACCGGCCCGGGCATGGAGATGAAGGAGGAGCACCGGCCCCAGCTGGACCTGAACCTGCCGTTCCTGCGGCTCCAGCTACGGGCGCCCGAGATGCACCTGCCGCACGTGGGCATGCCGCACATCAGCGGACGTGACGTCGGGCACGCCATGGACGTCGCCCGCACGTTCCTTCCGCCGCCCGAGCGGATCATGTACTACGGCGGTCTCGGCGCACTGGCCGCGCTCGGCATCCTGGAGTGGCCGGTGGCGGCGGCGATCGGCGCGGGAACGATGATCGCCCAGCGCGCCAGGGGCCGTGAGCAGCGCTGGTCGCCCCTCGGCGGCGCGCAGAGGGAGACCCGCGGGGCGCCCACACCGGGGACGCCCGCCACCGGAGCCGGAGCCATGCAGGAGCCCGCGACGCCGACGACAGGGCGGGCGGCCGGGAGGAGAACCAGCACGGCCAAGGGCGAGGCGAAGACCCCCGCCACCACCGGCACCACCACCGCCCGGCGCACCAGGGCCGGCGCCAAGTAACGCGGGGCGCCTCGCGCGGGTCCGCGAACCGGCGGCACCGCGCGATCGGCGCGCGCCCGGCGACATCCGCGCCCGGCGGCATCCGGCGGGCGATGTGCGGGGATCACTGTGCGGGGACCACTGTGCGGCGACCACGGGCACGGGAGCGGTGCGGGGCCGGCGCGTGAGTCGCGTGGCCCGGGGCACGCCCACGGCCACCCGGGGGGCGAATCATGATCGGGGACATGGCAGGGGACGCATGATCAGGACGCGTATCCGCAACGGTCACCGACCGTTCACCGAACGGTAACCTTAACTACGCCGTTTTGGGAGGTTGATGCGTCACTCTTCCATAGAAGCCGATTTGTCCTAATGAGGTGTGAAGTGTCTGAGTTCCTCGCCGCCGTACTCTCCCGGGCGGCCATCATGGTCCTGGAGGCGCTGCTCGTGCGTCTCGTCCAGGCTCTTGTGACGTCGACCTTCCGCGTCCGGCTGCCGCACGCGGCCTGACCGGCGGGCGTCTTTCGTCATCGCGGGCCGGAGCCGCCGGCCCGGAACCAACGGCTCTCCCCGAGACGACCGTTGCGTCAGGTGAACAGTCAGTGAACAGCCCGGTGAACGCGGAAGCCGGCTCCTCGCGGAGCCGGCCGCTCTCCACACCATCAATGGGGACGGGAGCGCCGGGCGATCGTGCCCGGCTCGGCGGCCCCTCGCCCCCCGGCGACGGCCACCGGCCCGTCCGACCGGGCCCTTTGCGGCCTGTCACCTCCCGCGGGATCGTCGTCCCCGCGCGGGTCAGTCCTTGAAGGCGTCCTTCACCTTGCCGGCGGCGTCCTTGACCTTCTCGCCGGCCTGCTTCATGTGGCTCTCGGACTGGTCGGCCCGGCCCTCGGCCTCCAGGCTCTCGTCGTCGGTGATCCTGCCGAGCCCCTCCTTGGCCTTGCCGGCGACCTCTTCCGACTTGTTGCGGAACTTGTCCTCCGTGCTCATCCGGACGCTCCTCTCGGTTCCAGAAGCTGACGAACTCCCTCTTTCCGCTGGTGAAGGGGCTAAACGCCGCTCGACGTGTCGCCGCTCACACCCCGCAAACACAATCCCACCAAAACGGGAAAAAGTGACGAACCGGGCGTACGCTAGGAATAAGGACTACAGCACACACCTCTGAAGGGTGGTGTGACGTATGACACACGGCGCCGACATCGGGACGCATCCCGACATCATGCAGATGCGCGCTCGCTACGAGGCCGCCGCGGCGAATCCCGCCGCGCAGCTCGCCGACGGTCTCACGCTCCTGAGCGGCCTGTATCTAGCGCTCTCGCCGTGGATCGTCGGATTCAGCGGCACGCGAACTCCGCTTGCCGTGAACAACCTGATCACGGGCCTCGCTGTGGCGCTCCTGGCGATGGGGTACAGCTCGGCGTTCGGGCGCACCTACGGAATCTCCTGGGTCGCCCCGCTGCTCGGTATCTGGACCATCATCGCCCCCTGGGTGATCCGCGGGGGCATGGCGACCACCGCGACGATCATCAGCAACGTGGTCGTGGGCGCGCTCATCCTGCTCTTCGGCCTGGCGACCATGCGGTTCGGCATGATGGAGCGCGGGCAGCCCGGCGGCTTCCGCACGACGGGATCGGCGCACATGGGACCGGCCCACTGACCGGACTCCGGCCTCCGGCTGGCGGCGCCCCGCCCCGCGCCGGCCACGCGGCGCGCAGGCGCGGCACCGCCGTCCCGGGCCCGGGACCACCGTCCCGAGGCGGTCGACGCCGGCGGTCGACGCCACGCCATGGCGGTCGTGTCACCGGCTCCCGTTACGCTCGTCTCGTCGGAGACGAGAGGACGGTGGCGGCGTGACGACAACGGCCCCCGTCGCGAGTCCGGTGGACTTCGCGACCTACGGCGACTACACGATCAAAGCGGCCACCCGGCCGGACGGGTCGTTCGAGCGGCCCCTGTACCGCTTCCGCGACCGCGTGACGGCCGACGGGAGCGGCGGATATCGCGCCGAGCCCGGCCGGTATCACCTGTACGTGTCGCTGGCCTGCCCGTGGGCCCACCGCTCGGTCATCGTCCGGGCGCTCCTCGGCCTGGAGGACGTGGTGTCGATGTCCGTGGTCGATCCCGTGCGCGACGGTCGCGGGTGGGCGTTCCGCGAGGGCCCCGGCCACGGCCCCGACGAGCTGAACGGCTTCACGCTGCTGCGAGAGGCGTACGAGGCGACCGAGCCCGGCTACGACGGCCACGTGTCGGTGCCCGTCCTGTGGGACCGGCGCACCCGCCGGATCGTCAGCAACAACTTCCCCGACATCAGCCTCGACCTGGGTCAGGCGTTCGCGCGGTGGGCCAGGCCGGGGATCGACCTCTACCCGGAGGACCTGCGGGGCGACATCGACGTGCTCAACGAGCGCGTGTACGCCGACGTCAACAACGGCGTGTACAAGTGCGGCTTCGCCGAGAGCCAGGAGGCGTACGACGCGGCCGTGACGACGTTGTTCGCGGCGCTCGACGAGCTCGAGGAGCGCCTGGGCGGCGGCCGCTACCTGTTCGGCGACCGGCTCACCGAGGCGGACGTCCGCCTGTGGGTCACGCTGGCCCGCTTCGACGCGGTCTACGTGACCCACTTCAAGGCGAACCTCCGCCGCCTGTCCGACTACCCCAACCTCTGGCGCTACGCCCGCGACCTCTACGCGAACCCGGCCTTCGGCGGCACGACGAACTTCGCCCACATCAAACGGCACTACTACGGCACCCACCCGAAGATCAACCCCCTGCGCATCGTGCCCGCGGGGCCGGTCATCGACTGGAGTCTGTAGCTCAGGCGGAGGGCAGGGCCTCGCACAGCCGGTCCAGCTCGTCCTCGGTGTTGTAGTAGTGCACCGAGGACCGCACGAGCGAGGGCAGCGCCCGGGCCTCGAAGTCCCATCGGGCGGAGTACGCCGCGGACACCGAGACGTTGACCTTCGCGGCCGACAGCCGGGCGGCCACGTCCCGGCTGTCGTGCCCGTCCACGGTGAACGTCACGATGCCGCACCGCCGCGCGCCCCGGTCGTGCACGGTCACCCCGGGGATCGCGGCCAGCCGCCCGCGCAGCGCCCCGGCGAGGCCGGTCACCCGCTCCTCGATGGCGTCGAGCCCGAGGCTCAGCGCGTAGTCGGCCGCCACACCGAGGCCGATCTTGCCGGCCACATAGCCCTCCCAGTTCTCGAACCGCCGGGCGTCGCCGCGCACCTCGTAGGAGTCCGCGGAGGTCCAGGTGGCGGCGTGCAGGTCGAGGAACGGCGGCTCCAGGCGGTCGAGCATCCGCCGCGAGCAGTACAGGAACCCGGTGCCACGCGGCCCGCGCAGGAACTTGCGGCCGGTCGCCGACAACAGGTCGCAGCCGATCTCCCGGACGTCGACCCGCGACTGCCCGATCGACTGGCAGGCGTCCAGCAGGAACGTCACCCCCGCCTCCCGTGCCACGGCGCCGATTTCTGCCGCCGGGTTGACCAGGCCGCCCTGGGTCGGCACGTGGGTGACGGCGATCAGCTTGACCCGCTCGTCGATCATGTCTCGCAGCGCCTCGACGGACAGGGCGCCGCTCTCGTCGTCGGGCACCACCTCGACCCGCACATCGTGCCGCCTGGCGGTCTGCAGGAAGGCGATCGCGTTGCTGGCGTACTCGGCGCGCGAGGTGAGGATACGGTCGCCCGGCTTCCACGGCAGGGAGTAGAAGGCCATGTCCCAGGCGCGGGTGGCGTTCTCGACGAGGGCGATCTCGTCGCGGTCCGCGCCGACGAGCTCGGCCAGCGCGTCGTAGGTCCGCTCCGACCGGTCGAGGGCGGCGGCGGCCGCCTCGTAGCCGCCGACGCGCTCCTCCAGGCGCAGGTGGTCCACCACGGCGTCGGTCACCTGCCGCGGCGGCAGGGACGAACCGGCGTTGTTGAAGTGGACGACGTGCTCGCATCCCGGCGTGTCCGCCCGCACCCGTCCGACGTCGATGGTCACGTGAAGCCTCCCAGAAGATCCCGAAAGCCCCATTCTGCCCGGCCTGCGACTCACTCCTCCGTGTGCACGTGCTCCTCGCCGGGCCGGGCGGCACCCGTACGGCCACGCTCGGCGCGGTTCGCCGGCCGCGCTCCTGTCCCTCGCGACCTGGGCGGGTACGGCGGCGGGGTGGCCCGATCTGGGTTTCGCGAATCCGCCATCGCATAATGAGGTATGAGCACCTCCTCCCCCGCGGGCGGCTGGACGTTCCTCACCAACCACGCGCACGTGCTGCTCGCGCTGTCCCGCGATCCCGACGCGCGGCTGCGGGACGTCGCCGAGTCGGTCGGGATCACCGAGCGGGCGGCCCAGACGATCGTCTCCGACCTGGAGGCGGCAGGCTACCTGCGCCGTGAGCGCGTGGGGCGGCGCAACCACTACACGATCAACCCGCTGGCCCCGTTCCGCCACCCGGTCGAGCGGCACCGGCACATCGGCGAGCTCCTCGAACTGTTCGGGGCGGCGGTTGACGCACGAAGTTGATTTCGTGAATACTTGAACACAGTTCGAGGGGGAGTACCCGGCTTCCTCAGCGTCGTCATCACGGCCGCCGTCGTAGGGCGTCCCGGCGCGAGGGTCACCGCTGGCGGTGGCACGGGGAGACCGTCGGCCTGCCGAGCCCGCCCATGCGGCGGTGAGGAGGTTGACGATGTCTGTGCCCCTGTGGGTCTGGGCCGCGGTTCTGGCGGTCATCCTCGCCATGCTCGCCGTGGACCTGTTCGCCCATCGCCGGGCCCACGTGGTGGGCGTCCGCGAGGCGCTGGCCTGGTCGGGGGTGTGGATCGCGCTGGGCCTCGGCTTCGGGGCCGTGGTCTGGCTCGCCTGGGGGCCGGAGGCCGGCGGGGAGTACCTGGCCGGTTATCTCATCGAGAAGTCCCTGGCCGTCGACAACGTCTTCGTGATCGCGCTGCTGTTCTCGTTCTTCGCGGTCCCCCGCGAACTGCAGCACCGCGTGCTGTTCTTCGGTGTGCTCGGCGCGCTGGTCTTCCGTGCGGCCTTCATCGGCGCGGGCGCCGTCCTGCTCGACCGATTCCACTGGATCCTGTATGTCTTCGGGGCGTTCCTGCTCTACACCGGCGTGAAGATGGCCAGGCATTCGGCGATCGAGGTGCACCCCGACCGCAACCCGGTGCTGCGCGCGATGCGCCGGCTCATCCCCGTCACCGACTCCTACCAGGGCCAGCGGTTCCTCGTGCGGCAGGACGCGGACGGGCGGCCGGGCCGCCGGTGGGCCGCGACGCCGCTGCTGGCCGTCCTGGTCGCGGTGGAGACCAGCGACATCGTCTTCGCGGTCGACTCGATCCCGGCGATCTTCGCCGTCACCTCCGAGCCGTTCCTCGTCTTCACCTCCAACGCGTTCGCGATCCTGGGGCTGCGCGCGATGTACTTCCTGCTGGCCGGGGCCATGCACCGGTTCGGCTATCTGCGGTACGGCCTGGCGGCGATCCTCGTGTTCGTCGGCGCGAAGATGCTCCTGGCGGACGTGTACAAGATCCCCGTATGGCTGTCGCTCGCGGTCATCTGCGCCTGCCTCGTGGTCTCCGTGGGCGCGAGCGAATACAGGAACCGCCGCGAGGAGCCCTCAGGGAAGAACCTGACCGCCCGGGATCGCCAATAGCGAGGGCCCGCCCTCTCGATCGGTCCCGCACGCTCGTACGGCCGCCGGAATCGATCTTCCGCTGCCGCGCGGACATCTGTACTCTCCACACATGGCCGCGTCGGTGGAGGGGATGTTCGCGGCGCCGGGGACGGCCGCATGATCGACGAGATCCTCCCCCCGTGGGTGGCGTCGGCCGAGAAGTTCGGCGACGTGCCGGAGGAGACGCTGTTCCCGGAGGAGAGGCCGCTCATCGCGCGGGCCGTCGACCGGCGGCGGCGCGAGTTCGTCACCGGACGCCACTGCGCCCGGCTCGCGCTGGCCCGGATCGGCGTCGGGCCGGTGCCGATCCCGCGCGGCGAGCGGGGCGCGCCCGTCTGGCCCGCCGGCACGGTCGGCAGCATCACGCACTGCTCGGGCTATCGCGCGGCGGCCGTCGCCTCCGCGGACGTCGCGCGCGCGGTCGGGATCGACGCGGAACCGCACGAACCCCTTCCGGAGGAGGTCCTTTCCACGATCGCCTCACGCGAGGAGATCGCCGCCCTCCGGGCGATGGGCGACGCGGACGGCGAGGTCTGCTGGGACAGGATCCTGTTCAGCGCCAAGGAGTCGGTCTACAAGGTGTGGTTCCCGCTGACCGGCCGCTGGCTCGACTTCACCGGGGCGGTCGTGGACATCGAGCCCTCGGGCACGTTCCGCGCACGGCTCCTGGTCGCCGACCCGGCCATCGCGACGAACACCCTGCCGGGGCGGTGGGTGGTGAGCGACGGGCACATCGCGACCTCCATCGCCCTGCCCCGTCCCTGACGATCCCGCACCGGCGCGCCCGCCGGTCACCGCTCGCCGGTCACCGCTCGCCGGTCACCGCTCGCCGGTCACCCTGCGCGGAAGTAGTGGCCCTTTTCGAGGTCGTCGATCAGCCCCGGTTGGACCGGCTGCCAGCCCAGCAGTTCACGGGTCAGCGCGCTCGACGCCGGGGCGTCGATCCCGATCATGCCGCCCAGCCAGGAGAAGTGCTCGCTCGCCTCCTCGCGGGGGATCGAGACCACCGGCAGACCGAGGTGGCGGCCGATCACCTCGGCGACGGCGCGGATCGGCACGCCCTCGTCGGTGACCGCGTGCAGCACCGATCCCGCCGGGGCCTTCTCCAGCGCGAGGCGGAACAGGTGCGCGGCGTCGAGCCGGTGCACACCGGGCCAGCGATTGGACCCGTCGCCGACGTGACCGGAGACGCCCCTGTCGCGGGCGATGCCGACCAGTGCCGCCATGAAGCCGTGGTCTCCCTCGCCGTACACGGTCGGGGGCAGGCGCAGCACCGACGAGCGGACGCCGTGGGAGGCGAGGTCGAGCGTCCTCAGCGCGGTGGCCTGCCGGGCCTGCGGGCCGCCGTCGTGCGCCCCGGCGGAGCCGGAATCACGCCCGTCCCTTTCGGTCGCCACCCGTCCCTGTGTCAGCCCGAGGAGGCCGGAGGCGAGGACGAACGGCCGGTCAGAGCCCGCCAGCACCTCGCCGAACGTCTCGACGGCTCGACGATCCGCGTCGGCGGCGCCCTGGAAGTCACCGGTGAAGGCGATGTCGTGCTTGAACGCGAGGTGGATCACGCCGTCCGACTCCGCGGCCGCGCTCCGCAGGGTGTCGAGATCGTCGATGGTGCCGCGGCACACCCGCGCCCCGGCCCTGGTGAGTGCGGCGGCCGAGGCGTCGGACCGCGCCAGGCCGACGACCTCGTGCCCCGCGCCGATGAGTTCGGGGACGACGGCGGAGCCGATCCAGCCGGACGCGCCGGTGACGAACACGCGCATGACGTACTCCAAATGGTCGATTGCCCTCCGCGCCGGGTCACCCCGAGCGGGCGGCGATGTCAGTGACTGTCATCAACGTAGCACTGATGTCAGCGACTGTCATCAGGGTAGGATCCGAGGCATGGGTCGATGGGAGCCGAACGCGCGCGGCCGTCTCGAGCAGGCGGCGATCGAGCTCTACATCGAACGCGGATACGAGCAGACGACCGTGGCGGAGATCGCCAAGCGGGCGGGGCTGACGGAGCGCACGTTCTTCCGGCACTTCGCCGACAAGCGCGAGGTGCTGTTCTGGGGCTCGGGAACACTGCGGGATCACCTCGTGAACGCCGTCGCCGCCGCGCCGGACTCCGCCGCGCCGATCGACGCGATAGCCGGAGCCGTCGAGAGCGTCGGCGCCGTGTTCCAGGAGCGCCGCGAGAGCGCCCGGCAGCGGCAGACCGTCATCGCCGCCAACGCCGAACTCCGGGAACGGGAGCTGATCAAGCTCGCGTCGCTGTCCGCGGCGCTCGCCGACACGCTGCGGCGGCGCGGCGTCGCGGACCCGGCCGCGAGCCTGGCCGCCGAGACGGGCATCGCCGTCTTCAAGATCGCGTTCGAACAGTGGATCAGTGACCCCGGCGAGCCGGATATGTCGCAGATCGTCCGAGAGTCGTTCGACGAGCTGAAGGCCGTTACGGCGGGCAGGTGACGTGCCGCCCCGGTGAGGGGCGGCACGGATGGGTGTTTGATGCGCGTGCACGCCGGCCGGGCCTGACACGCACGCACTTCCGTCAACCCGGCGTGACAACCCGCCTGAGGAAGACGACGCCGTCGATCATGCCGAGCTGGGCCGGGTCCAGCGGGAAATAGGCGAAATCGCGGGAGACGCGCGGGACGGGCTCCGTGACGGCCTCGGCCAGGCGGCGGGCGTCGACGAGGGAGTGCTCCCACGGGAGCGTGGACAGGATGCCCTCCACGGTGTCCGGGGGCGGGGTGTCGTCGCCGGCCGTGCCGAAGGCCGAGGCCAGGAAGGCGTACCGGTCGCCCAGGTGCGTCGCGGTGATGGCCCCCGCGCTCCACCACTCCAGCTGCTGGTCGCCGAACGGCATCACGCTCTTGTTCCGCTGCAGGTGGAGGTTGCTCGCGAAGACCAGGGCCGGGCCGTGCCCGGCGACGGCACGCAGGTTGGCGGCCATCATCGCGTCCCGCAGGGCCGACAGCCGGGTCCACCGTGCCGGGGACGCGTCGGCCATCCAGTAGTGGTAGCGGAGCAGGCCGACGGCGGTGCGTGCGTACAGTGCCGCCCGCTCCCCGTCCTCCGTGCTCAGCTGCGGCGCCTGCGTCTCGAGCAGCGCCACCAGGTCGTCGGCGATCAGCCGCAGCCGCTGGGCGTCGGCGGACCGGCCGATCGACTGGGACGGATCCATGGCCGCGGCCTCGTTCGACCACCGGTCGTCCTGGCCCAGCAGAGCGTCGAGGGCTTCCCCGGTCACCACGGTGCCGGGGAGCGGGCCGTCGAGGAGGGCGTAGAGGGCGGTGAGCGCCTGGCGCGGGCTCGCCGCCCAATACTCGAGCGGGCCGTCGAACCCGAAGAACCGGAGCTTCTCGTCATGCTCCTCGTTGTACGCCCGCATCCAGCGCACGAGCTCGCGGTTGGCCGGTGACGCGCCGAAGCCGTGGCTGAAGCCGCGTTCCATGACGTCGTCGAGGGTGCCCGCGCCCGTCGTGATGTAGTCGTCCACCACGAGGCCCTTGAGACAGTCGCTCTCGATGGCGAACGACCGGTAACCCTCGTGCTCGACCAGATGCCGGAAGATCTCGTTGCGCACCTCGCCCAGCTCCCCCACGAAGTGCCTGGCCTCGCCCAGGCCGAGCAGCAGGGGCCGGGCGGGAAGCGACCCGAGGAACGCCGAGACTCCCGCGCCGTCGAGCGGCCGGGCCGTGTCCTTGATATCCATACCTTTGACGGTATCGTTGAACATTCGGTGTAAACTTTTCCCCGAAAACCCCTCTCTCACCGCGACGGACCTTCAATCGGTGATGCATCCATGAGGCCAGTGGACCTGGCGCGCGAGCACGGCCTGTCCACCCAGGCGATCAGGAACTACGAGGACGCCGGCATCCTGCCCGCCGCCGGACGCACCGACCACGGCTACCGCACCTACACGCCGCTGCACGCGCAGGCCCTGCGCGCGTTCCTCGCCCTCGTGCCCGGGCACGGTCACCAGACGGCCACGTCGATCATGCAGGCGGTCAACCGGGGCGCCATCGAGGACGCGCTGCGGCTCGTCGACGAGAGCCACGCCCGGCTCCTCGACGACCGCCGCACCCTCCAGACCGTCGAGGCCGCGCTCCGCGATCTGGCGCCCGTGCCGCAGGAACGCGGCGACACGTTCATCGGCCCCCTGGCCAGGCGGCTCGGCCTGCGCCCCGCCACGCTGCGCAAATGGGAGAACGCCGGGCTGGTCCGGCCGCGCCGCGATCCGCAGACGGGCTATCGGATCTACGGCGCGGCCGACGTACGCGACGTCCGGCTGGCCCACCAGCTCAGGCGGGGCGGCTATCTGCTGGAGCAGATCGCCCCGCTGATCGCTCAGGTCCGCTCCGCCGGAGGGGTCGCCCCGCTGGAGTCGACCCTGCGCGACTGGCAGGCCCGCCTGTCCGCCCGGGGCCGCGCCATGCTCAAGGGCGCCGCCGACCTGGACGCGTACCTCCGCGCCCGCGACCTCTGAAGACGACGCGGTGGCACACCGCTGGTGCGACTCGCGGGACACGCGGTGGCCGCTGGAGCCGGCGAGGAAGCCGAACCCACGGTGAGGACCTTTTCTCCCGCCCGAAATCGGCTCTAGTATCCGGAACATGACCACGCTTCCGCTCGCCCCGCCGCGGGCGGTTCCCGACGGCCTGCCGTCCATCCGTGCGGTCCCCGCCGGACAGGAGATGCCATGACCAGGCAGTTCACCGCCACCCAGGCATCCGGCGAGGTGTACGCCCTCGGCGAGGGCCCCGTGTGGGATCCCGCCAGGCAGCGCCTTCTGTGGGTGGACATCGACGCGGGGGCGGTGCACGAGGGACGGCTCGACCCCGCGACCGGCGCCGTCGCCGCCACCACTGCGCACACCTTCGGCGGCACGGTGGGGGGCACAGCGGGCAACACGGTAGGCAACACCGTGGGCAACACCGTGGGCGCGGTCGCCGTCTCCGCCGGCGGAGAGCTCGTCGTCGCCGAGCGCGAGGTCCTCACCCTGGTCGACACCGCAGGCCGCCGCACCGAGCTCGCCCGGGTGCTGCCTCCCGGCGTGCCGAGCAGGCTCAACGACGGCGCCGTGGACCCGGCCGGGCGCTTCCTGATCGGCAGCATGGCGCTGGACGACCGGGAGGGCCAGGAGGTGCTGGTCCGCCTCGACGGCACGGCCTGCGTCCGCCTCGACGACGACCTGACCCTGTCGAACGGCCTGGCCTGGAGCCCCGCGGGCGACCGCATGTACAGCATCGACAGCACCCCGCACGTGGTGTGGGAGCGCGACTACGACCCCGCCACAGGACGGACCGGGCCGCGGCGGGAGCTGTTCAGGCTCGCCGACGGCATGCCCGACGGGATGTGCGCCGACGCCGAGGGCAACCTGTGGATCGCGGTGTTCGGCGGCGGCCGGGTGGAGTGCCGCGATCCCGGCGGGCGCCTGCTCGCCACGGTCGAGGTCGGCGCGCCCAACGTCACCTGCCCCGCCTTCGCCGGACCCGATCTCGACGTCCTCGTCATCACCACGTCCGCCAGTGGCGTCGATCCGGCCGAACACCCGGGGTCCGGGCACCTGTTCACCGCCCAAGTGGGCGTACGCGGCCTGGCGACGCCCTACTGGGTGCCGCCTCGATCATGAGCCCCGATCCCCGTCAAGGAGACAGGACCTTGCCCCTCACCCGCATCGGCGCCCTCGCGCCCCTCCCCTTCTCCCGGTAGTGCGGGCACTGGTCGTCACCGGCCCCGGCAGGGCCGAGGTCGCGGACCTCGAGCCGCCGGTCGCGGCGCCCGGGCAGGTGGTCGTCGACGTCGAGCGGGTCGGCGTCTGCGGCACCGACGTGGAGCTGTTCACCGGCGAGATGAGCTATCTGCACTCCGGCCACGCCTGGTATCCGCTGCGCCCCGGCCACGAGTGGTGCGGCGTCGTCACGGCGCTCGGGGAGGGCGTCGACCCCCGCTGGCTGGGCCGCCGCGTCACCGGCGACACCCAGCTCGGCTGCGGGCGCTGCCGCCTCTGCGGCGACGGACTGCACCACGTCTGTCCCGACCGGGCCGAGATCGGCATTCGCAAGGGCTTCCCCGGGGCGCTCGCCGAGCGGCTCGCCGTACCGGCGTGGGCGCTGCACGCGCTGCCCGAGACGATCGACGCGACGATGGGCGCGCTGGTCGAACCCGGCGGCAACGCCCTGCGTGCGGTGCGCGGCGCCGCCCTGCAATCAGGTGATCGGCTGCTGGTGCTGGGCACGGGCACGATCGGCCTGCTCGTCGCGCTGCTCGCACGGGCGCGGGGCGCGCAGGTGCATCTGATGGGCCGAGACGAGCCCGCCCTCCTCCTGGCCCGCGACCTCGGCTTCGCGGGCGCGTGGACCCGGGCGTCACTGCCGTCCCTGCCATGGGACGCCGTGGTCGACGCGTCCAACGCGGCGGACCTGCCGGCGCTCGCGCTCGACCTGGTCAGGCCCGCGGGCCGGGTAGTCTATATCGGTCTCGCCGGGTCCCCCAGCCGCATCGACACCCGCGACCTCGTGTTCAGGGACGTCACCGCCGTCGGCGTGCTCAGCGGATCGGCCGGTCTGGCCGGGACCATCGAGGCGTACGCGGACGGGTCGGTCGACGCCCGCCCGCTCGTGGCCGCCACCGTCGGCCTGGACGACGCCGCCGGCGTGCTGGCGGGGCACCGCCCGGCCGGCGCGGGTCCGGGCCCGAAGATCCACATCGACCCTCGGCGATAGAGGGGGCGCATCGCGCCTCCGGACGGAAGCGTTGAGATCATGAGCCTTACCGATGCCGGAACCCTTGCAGAACCGCGACGGCCGGCGCCGTCCGACCCCGCCGTACTGGCGGCCGTGGAGGCCGCCGTCCCGGGGATCACCCGTGCGCGGGCGAGCGACCGGCTCGGCATGGCGCACGACGCCTCACACTACCTGCTGACCCCGCAGGCCGTCGTGGTGCCGGAAAGCGCCGCGCAGGTGGCGGCGCTGATGCGGGCCGGACTGCCGCTGACCTTCCGCTCCGGCGGCACCAGCCTGTCCGGGCAGGGCGTCACCAGCCACCTGCTGGTCGACACCCGCAGGCACTTCAGAGGCATCGAGGTCCTCGACAACGGCGAGCGGGTGCGGGTGCAGCCCGGGGCCGTGCTGCGGCAGGTCAACGCCCGCCTCGCGGCCTACGGCCGCAGGCTGGGCCCCGACCCGGCCAGTGAGTCGGCGTGCACGATCGGCGGGGTGGTGGCCAACAACTCCAGCGGGATGACCTGCGGCACCCACGCCAACACCTACCGGACGCTGGAGTCGATGGTCCTGGTGCTGCCCAGCGGCACTGTGATCGACACCGGCGCGCCCGACGCCGACGCCCGGCTGCGCGCCCTCGAACCCGCCCTGGCCGAGGGCCTGGAGCGGCTGCGCGACCGCATCCGCGGCAACCCCGAATCGGTACGCCGGATCACGGCGCAGTTCGCCATCAAGAACACCATGGGCTACGGCCTGAACAGCTTCCTCGACCACGACAGCCCGGCGCAGATCCTCGCCCACCTGGTCGTCGGCAGCGAGGGCACCCTCGGTTTCGTCGCCGAGGCGGTGCTGCGCACCGTGCCGGCGCACCGCCTCGCCGCGACCGGCCTGCTGGTCTTCTCCTCGCTACGGGAGGCGATGGCCGCCACGCCCGAGCTGGTCGCGGCCGGCCCCGCCGCCGTCGAGCTGCTCGACGCCGAGTCACTGCGGGTGGCCCGGCTCGACCCGCAGGCCGACGACGTCCTGCGGACGCTGGAGGTGCGCGATCACGCGGCGCTGCTGGTGGAGTGGCAGGAGCCCGACCCCGAACCGCTCACCGCACGCGAGCGGGAGGCCGAGCGGGTGTTCACCCGGCTGAACCTCGCCGCCCCCGCCCGGCTCAGCGGGGACAGCGCCGGCCGGGCG
This sequence comes from Microbispora catharanthi, assembly GCF_006334915.2. Classification (GTDB taxonomy): domain Bacteria; phylum Actinomycetota; class Actinomycetes; order Streptosporangiales; family Streptosporangiaceae; genus Microbispora; species Microbispora catharanthi. The sequence goes on along the minus strand of NZ_VDMA02000016.1, from coordinate 45,412 downwards.
GCCCTGTGGCGCATCCGCAAGAACCTGTACGCCGCGGTCGCCGGGGCTCGGCCCAGCGGCACGACGGCGTTGCTGGAGGACGTGGCCGTCCCCGTGCCCGCCCTGGCGGATCTCTGCGACGACCTGGCCGAGCTGTTCGCGAAGCACAGGTACGAGCGCAGCGTGATCTTCGGGCACGCCAAGGACGGCAACCTGCACTTCATGCTGAACGAGCACTTCGGCACCGACCTCGACCGCTACGCCGACTTCACCGAGGAGATGGTCGCCGCCGTGCTCGACCGCGGCGGCACGCTCAAGGCCGAGCACGGCACCGGACGGGTCATGGCCCCCTTCGTGCGCCGCCAGTACGGCGACGAACTGTACGAGGTGATGCGGGAGATCAAACGGCTGTGCGACCCGGCCGGCACTCTCAATCCCGGCGTCGTGCTCACCGACGACCCGAAGGCGCACCTGCGCGACCTCAAGACCGTCGTCAGCGTAGAGCCCGAGGTCGATCGGTGCGTGGAGTGCGGCTACTGCGAGCCGGTCTGTCCCAGCCGCGACCTCACCACCACCCCGCGCCAGCGCATCGTGCTGCGCCGCGAGATCGCCGCGGCCGAGGCGGCCGGCGACCACGCGCTCGCCCGGCAGCTCACCGAGGAGTACGACTACGACGCCCTCGACACCTGCGCCGTGGACGGCATGTGCGCCACCGCCTGCCCGGTGCTGATCAACACCGGTGACCTCACCAAGCGCCTGCGCGGCGGTCGTCACGGGCGCCCGGCGCGGGCGGGCTGGAAAACCGCCGCGAAGCACTGGGGCGCGGTGACCCGGGCGATGGACCTCGCGATGGACGCGGCCGCCGCGGCCCCGGCCGGGCTCGCCGAGGGAGCGAGCCGGGCCGCCCGCGCCGTCGGCGACCCCGACACCGTCCCCCAGTGGAGCCGTGACCTGCCGCGCGGCGGCACGCCCCGCCGCCCCGCGCCGCGTCACCAGGCCGACGCGGTGTACGTGCCCTCGTGCCTCAACACCATGTTCGCCCCCGCCGACGGCGGGCCCGGCGTCATGGCCGCGGTACGGCGGCTCGCCGAGCGGGCCGGCCTGCGCCTGCACGTGCCGGAGGGCGTCGGGGGCCTGTGCTGCGGCACGCCGTGGTCCTCCAAGGGCTTCGACGAGGGCTACGAGGTGATGCGCCGCCGGGTGCGGGAGACGCTCCTGTCGGCGACCGACGGCGGCCGGCTTCCGGTCGTCAGCGACGCCGCCTCCTGCACGGAAGGGTTCGAACGGCTGACCGCCGCGGGATCCGAGCGGCCCAAGGCGGCCACCCCCGCCGTCCGGGTGCTCGACGCCGTGACCTTCGTGGCCGAACACGTCCTGCCGCGGCTGCCGCAGCCGCCGGAGGACCGCAGGCTGACCTCGCTCGCCCTGCATCCGACCTGCTCGTCCGTCCGGCTCGGCCTCGACGCCGCCGTCGCCAGGGTGGCCGAGGCGGTGGCGAAGGAGGTCGTCGTTCCGGACGGCTGGCAGTGCTGCGCCTTCGCCGGCGACCGGGGGCTGCTGCACCCGGAACTGACCGCCTCGGCCACCCGCGCCGAGGCCGCCTCGGTGGCCGAGGGCGGCTTCGCCGCCCACGCGTCGGTCAACCGCACATGCGAGATCGGCATGACCCGCGCCACCGGAAAGACCTACCACCACCTGCTCGAACTTCTCGACGAGGTCACCGCCTGAAGGACGCCGAGCAGGCCGGTTACGGCGCGGGAATTCCGAGGCTCGGCAAGCCGCCAGATAACGAGTTCCCAGCGATTATGACGGGGTGTGAAGCGGCGATCATGGTCCTGGCAGGATGGCCGCATGGAGCGTGTGCTTGGAATCGGCGGATACTTCATGCGGGCCGCCGACCCGGTGGCCCTGAGTGCCTGGTATCGCGATTGCCTGGGCCTGGACGCCGATGAGAACGGCATGTGGCGTCAGGAAGCCGGGGTGACGGTGTTCGCGGCTTTCGAGTCCGAGACCGAGTATTTCGGCTCCCGCGCCCAGCAGACGATGCTCAATTTCCGCGTCCGCGACCTCGATGCGATGCTCGCGCAGTTGCGCGCCAAGGGAGCGGACGTGGCCGGGGAGACTCAGGACATGGAGGGTGTGGGCCGGTTCGGCTGGGTCACCGATCCTGAGGGCAATCGAATCGAACTGTGGCAGCCCAGCTGACGATGCCTTCACACAGGCGGTGACGCGCCGGTCGCTGTGGACGGTCAGGGCGGGCGCGCGACGGCCTGCACCTGTCGGCCGCGCCGGTCCGCGAGATCTGCGACGTGGTGATCGCCTCGCGGACGTCGATCCTGTTCACAGGAACGGCCGCACCTCGATCTTCCGATCGCAGACCTTCGACGCCTCGGCTGCCAGCTTGAGCGCCACATCCAGATCGGGGGCCTCCCACACCCAGACGCCGGCGAGGTACTCCTTCGACTCCACGTAAGGCCCGTCGCTGAACACCGCCTGCTCGCCCCGGTTGTCGATGACCGTGGCCGCGTCGGTGTCCGCGAGTCCGCCCGCGAAAACCCAGTAGCCCTCGGCGATCAGTCGTTCGTTGAACGCGCTGATGGCAGGCCGTCTGTCCGTGCCGCCGGGATTGCTCTTGTCATCGATCACGGAAACCAGGTATCGCATCTGGAGATCATCTCCTGTGGTGTCAAGACAGCGTGATTCGGTGGTCAGGGACTTCAGGCCGTTGCATACCGCGGACGCCCGGCCGGCCGGTAGACCTGGATCGTCACGCCCTTCGAGTCGACGCGCGACTCGACCAGGTCGAGCGCGAGATCCGGGCCGGTTTCCGGGAACAGTCTCGCGCCCTGGCCGAGGATCACCGGGATCACGATCAGAGTCATCTCGTCGACCAGACCGTTCTCCAGCAGCCACCGGGTCAGGGCGCCACTGCCGTGCACCTGCAGCTCACCCCGGGGCTTGGCCTTCAGCTCACTGATGGCCGCCGCGAGGTCACCGCGGAGAACGGTCGTGTCCTTCCAACGCGGCGCGGTGAGCGTGGTCGAGGCAACGTACTTGGGGGCCTCGTTCAAGGCCACGCCGATGGGATGTGTCTGGTCGATTGATCCCCAGGAGCCGGCGAACAGTTCGTAGGTGCGCCGGCCGAACAGGAACGCCTCGGCGCGCTGGTAGGTCTGCGTGATGAACGTCCTGGTCTCGTCGTCGCCCTTCCCCCGGGCCCATCCGCCGCGCTCGAATCCGTTCCTGCGGTCCTCATCCGACGCACCGCCGTTTCCCTGCATCACTCCATCGATGGTGACCTGAGTCATGGTCGTCAGCTTCATGATCGCGGTTCCTCTGCCTTGGCGCCGCCCCTTGCGGGCGGTCTCACCCCTGCTACGAACACCACCGCCCCGATCCGACACCGCCTCCCGAGACTTCTTCTGAAAAATCTCCCGGGACGCCGGTCGTCGGCGATCCGACAGCACGACAGCCTCAACGGCGACTACGCTCCACCTCCTCAAGCGCGCCCAGCGCGGACAAGCTCGTGGACCAGATCGATCGCGAAGATCCTGACCAGTGGTGGCGGGCGTCGAACGGCTCGGGCACGTGGGCGGTGGCGTAGCCGCCAAAGCGGGAGGCGCTTCAGCGCCGCCCCAGCGCGCGCCACAGGCGCCTTCCCCATGGAAGGGGATCGCCCTCCTCCGGCGCGGCGTCGTCGTCCGGCAGGTCGTACCAGTGCGTGTCGCCGGAGAACGGGTCCGGCTCCGCGCCGCCGGGCTCGTCCTCGGCTGCGGCGTCGGCGTCCGGCGCCGCGAACGGCGGGAACTGCTCGGAAACGGCCACTGGTGCGGTCCTCACGGTGAAGCGGGCGCGTCCCGCCCCCGGGGACGCCTGCGAGAACTGTACGCGTAGCTTCTGGGCGACTGCCCCGGTTCGTCCTATGGAAGATCCGCCGGCCGGCTGTGGAGGATCCGGGCCAGCAGGGCCGTCATCTGCTCGCGCTCGGCGGGACCGAGGCAGGCGAACCACTCCCGTTCCCTGCGGGTCTGCTCGGCGAAGGCCTCACGCACGGCCGCCTCGCCCGCCGCGGTCAGCGCGACGACCACCGCGCGGCCGTCCTCCGGCACCGGCCGGCGTTCGACCAGACCGCCGCGTTCGAGGGTGTTGACGGCGTTGGTCACCGCGGACCGCGACATGGCCGAGATCTCGGCGAGCCGTACGGGCTGGGTGGGGCCGAGCAGCCAGAGCTTGAACATCAGCCGGAATCCGGGCAGCGTCAGACCGCGCGGGCGGTGGATCCGGGTCTCCAGGTCGGTGACCAGCAGGTAGGCGAGCTGGAGCAGGTGGTGGGCCAGCGCGAACGCCTCGGCGTCGGCCGGAGGCGACATGGTCGCCAGGCGCTCGCGCGCGTAGGCCGCGTAGCGCAGGTCCGGCGGCATGTCCACGCCGAGGTCCGGCCGGGTGTCGGGCTCGCTGTTCACCGCTCAAGTCTTGCGTAGCCGCAGGGGTGTCCTGAATATTGTTACGGCCATAACAACTTCGTTCTTCCGGAGGCGCCTGTGCGCATCGTCATCGCCGGAGCGGGCATCGGCGGGCTGACCGCCGCGCTCAGCCTGCACGCGGCCGGGTTCGAGGACGTGACCGTGCACGAGGCCGCCCCCGAGATCGGGCCGCTCGGCGTCGGGATCAACCTCCTCCCGCATGCCGTGCGGGAGCTGACCGAGCTGGGACTGGCCGACCGGCTGGCGGAGATCGGCGTGGCCACGGCCGAGCTGGCCTACTTCAACCGCTACGGCACGCCGATCTGGTCCGAGCCCCGGGGACTGGCCGCGGGCTACGCCTGGCCGCAGTACTCCGTCCACCGCGGGAGGCTGCAGATGCTCCTGCTCAAGGCGGTGGTGGAGCGGCTGGGCCCGGACGCCGTGCGGACCGGCAGCCGGATCACCGGCCCCGGCACGGAGGACCTGCTGGTCGGCGCGGACGGGATCCACTCGGCCGTGCGCGCCCATCTGTACCCCGGCGAGGGCCCGCCGCCGTGGAACGGCCTGGTCCTGTGGCGCGGCGTCACCTACGGCGAGCCGTTCCTGACCGGTCGATCCATGATCATGGCGGGCGACGGCACACAGAAGTTCGTGGCCTACCCGATCGAGACCGGCGAGCGCACGCTGATCAACTGGATCGCGGAGCGGCCCCTGGATGGCGAGGCCCCCGACCGGGGGAACTGGAACCGCCCCGCCGACCTGGCCGAGATCGGCAGGCACTTCGCCGGCTGGCGCTTCGACTGGCTCGACGTGCCGGGGATCATCGCCGGAGCCGAGACCGCGTACGAGTACCCGATGGTGGACCGCGACCCGCTCCCCCGCTGGACCTTCGGCGACGTCACGCTGCTCGGCGACGCGGCGCACGCCATGTATCCGATCGGCTCCAACGGCGCCTCCCAGGCGATCATCGATGCCCGGGTGCTGGCGTACGCCCTCGCCCGGGGCGACCTGGCGTCGTACGAGGAGATGCGCCGCCCGGCCACGACGGCGCTGCAACTGTCCAACCGCGAGATGGGCCCGGAGGTCGTGATGAAGCTCGCCCACGAACGCGCCCCCGGCGGGTTCGACGACATCGAGCAGGTCGTCCCCCACGCGGAGCGGGCGGAGATCGCCGCCTCCTACAAGCGCACGGCCGGGTTCGACCCCGCCTCGCTCAGCGAACGTCCCTCCTGGAGCGTCGATCGGAGTGCCGCCTCGTGAACCTGGAACCGCTCGCGACGTTCCGCGTGGATCTCGACCCCGTGCTCGACCTCGGCGACTCGCAGTGGGGCCACCGCCGTGTGGTCAACATCGTGGGCGGCACGTTCGACGGTCCCCGCCTGTCGGGCACCGTGCTGCCCGGCGGCGCCGACTGGCAGGTCGTGCACGCCGACGGCATGATCAGTATCGACACGCGCTACACGCTGCGCACCCACGACGGCGCGCACGTCTACATCACCACCAGCGGAGTCCGGCACGGCTCCCCCGAGGTGCTCGGCCGCCTCGCGCGGGGCGAGGACGTGGACCCGTCGGAGTACTACTTCCGGCTGTTCTGCCGCTTCGAGACCGGCGACGATCGATATCTGTGGCTCAACCGCACCCTCGCCGTGGCCTCGGCCGCCCGCGTGGCCACCGCCGTACGCTACGACGCCTACGCCCTGACCTGAGGAGTCCTCATGCCGAAGCTCGACCGCCCCCCGCTTCCGGTCGCCGTCGAGCACGACGTCCCGATGCCGATGCGGGACGGCACCACTCTGCGGGGCACCGTCCACCGGCCGGTCGACGGCGGTCCGTTCCCGGCGCTGCTCATGCGCACGCCGTACGGCGAGGACTCGTTCCGGATGGCGCCGGTGACGCCCGCGCTGCGGGCCGGCTTCGCCGTGGTGCTGCAGCACTGCCGGGGGCGCGGGAGCAGCGACGGCGAGTTCCGGCCGTGGGTGGACGAGGGCGCAGACGGGCACGACACGATCACCTGGATCACCTCCCAGCCCTGGTCGAACGGCGAGGTCGTGATGAGCGGCATGTCCTACCTCGCCGGGTGCGCGCTGCAGGCGGCGGCGACGCGCCCGCCCGGGCTGAAGGCCGTGGTCGCCTCGATGACGCCGCACGACTTCCACGACGGCCTGAAGTATCACGGCGGCGCGTTCGCGCTGGGGTCGGCCCTCAACTGGGGCGCCTTCCAGACGATGCTCGGCCTGCTGCACGCCGCCGAGGCGGGCGAGGACGCCGGCGCGGGGCTCGCCGCCGTTCTGCCCATGCTGGGTGACCAGGACGCCGCGGCGCGCACCCTGCCGGTGGGCGACATCCCGGGCATCCCCTGGTGGCGCGACTGGACCTCTCACGTGGAACGCGACGCCTACTGGGAGGAACTGGCCGAGACCCTGCGCCACGACCGCGTCGAGGTGCCGGTCATGCACGTGGCGGGCTGGTTCGACCTGTTCCTCGGCGGGACGCTGGAAAACCACCGCCGACTTGGCGGCCCTCTGGTCATCGGGCCCTGGTCCCACCTCGCACCGGGCGCCACGGGCACCGGGCGGCTGTTCTTCGGGAGCGCCGCCTCCGCGCAGGCGATCCAGCTCGAGCAGCGGGAGCTCGCGTTCCTGAAGGGCGAGGACACCGGCCCCGCGGTGAAGCTTTTCGTGATGGGCGACGACGTCTGGCGGGACGAGGAGGCCTGGCCGCTGGAGCGCGCCGTCGAGACCCCCTACTACCTGCACACCGGCGGCCTGCTCTCTCCCGAGCCTTCCTCGGCGTCCGAGCCGGCGACCTTCGCCTTCGACCCGCGCGACCCGGTCCCGACCGTCGGCGGCCCGACCCTGCTGCCCGACCCCACCAACGTCGGGCCGCAGGACCAGCGCGACGTGGAGCGGCGCCCCGACGTGCTCTGCTACTCGACCGACGTGCTCACCAGCGATGTCGAGGTGACGGGCCCGGTGTCGGTGACCCTGCATGCGGAGACCTCGGCCGCCTCGACGGACTGGACGGCCAAGCTCGTGGACGTGTATCCCGACGGCCGGGCGATGAGCGTGATCGACGGCATCGTCCGCGTTTTCGAGCCCTCCGGGACCTTCGCCATCGACCTGGTCGCCACCAGTCAGGTCTTCAAGGCCGGTCACCGCATCCGGGTGGAGATCTCCAGCTCCAACTTCCCCCGTTTCGACCGCAACCCCGGCACCGGCCGGGTCGGGGCGACCGAGGCGGACCTGGTCGTCCAGCACCAGAAGGTCTTCCCCGACTCGTACATCACGCTGCCGATCGTCCCCCGCTGACACGCGTAGGCCGAGTCACCGGTCGCCTGATCGCCACCGTTCGCGCCGGGCGATCAGGCGGCCGGGCATCAGAGCTCGTCCTCCGGGGCACGGCTGAGGTCAGCGCTCGCAGGTAAGCGGAGCGTCCGGGCCTCGCGAGGTGAACTTCTGGCGGCCCTCAAGCGGACGGGAGTTCCGCGCGATCGACCACGGCGAGCCGTTCTTCTTCAAGACCCACCGTCCACCACGAAGCCCTCTGCCCGGCGGACTCCGGCAGCGCCGGCAGGTCGACACGAGCTGTCGCCATCGCCGCCGTCGTGATCAGAGGTCATGCGATCTCCCCTGGGCGCCCGGCACAGCGGGGGCCATGTCACCCGGACGGCGTCAGGAAACGTCGTCGAGCAGCGCGTCAGAAGAGTCGACCGTGGCGGCTGCTCGCAGCCAGGCAGCCAGCCTGTCGAGGTCATGACACTTCCGGATCTTTTCGGAAATGTCCTCAGGCACCTCGATGCCTCGGGCCGACAGAACCGTCAGGATTGCCTCGGCCTGCCCCTCCGCCTTGCCTTCCGCCTTGCCTTTGGCGATGTTGTCGCGGGCCCAGTCACTCAGGTACTCGTAGGTCTCGGTCTTCAAGTGCTTCTCCAAGTGATCCCAGATCTCGCCAGGCAGCGCCGCACGCACCATGTCAGCGTACATACCCGCCTGATCGCGGTCGAGATTGTGCAACGCGGTGAGCAGGGCTTCGAGGATCTCCGGACCCTGCGGCGTGTCGGCATGATGGATCACCGACAGTACGGCGAGTTCGAGATCCTCTGCCACCTGGCCGGGGTCGGTGATCACCGGAACCTCGGCTGGTCCGACAACGAGCGGGGTCAGCACCATACCGGGGTGCCCCAGCCCGATGGGGCGGGCGCACCAACGGGCGATCGCCGCATCGGGCGCGACGACCAGGAGCATGACAGGACATCTCAACCGGCTGCGCAGACTGCTGAGGTACAGCGGCCAAGACCAGAGCTTGTCCGAATCACGGTCGCGCTGGACTTCCACGATCACAGCCAGGACGGGTTCGGGCTCGTCGTCGGGGCTCTTACGACGGAAGGCTATGACCGAGTCGGCGCGACGTTCGGTGGGTGTGACCTCGGTGAGATCGGCCGATTCGAGGCCCGCGTAGTCGTAGTCGGGCAGTTGGACTCTGAGGGAGCGCGTGAGCAGGTCGGCAGCGAGGTCGGGTCGTTCGCAGAACAGACGGACGAGGGCTTCGTGTTCGGCTAGTGCCACTGCGTGACCGTATCTGTGCCGAGACGGACGGCAACCTGAATGTTGCTTAAAGTAATTAATCCGTTACCCTAAGTTCTACCCGCCCTCGTGGTCTTCTCGGGGCGGTCTTCTTTGGCTCCCGAGGCGGGAGCGGGTCGCTCGGTTGTCTGCTGCAGCGATCGGCGGAACGGGGGGCGAAGACCTGCTGTGGAGCGGTTCGCCGGCCGGGCGGGTGAGGAGGGCTCGGACGCTAGATGTACCAGCAGGCCTTTACAGGCCCACCTGGAATTGAACCAGGTTAGAAGGAAGCCTCGGAATGGCCTCACCCGCCGGGCGCAAGGAAAGCGGGAGAGCTAGATCCAGACCGGCGCCCGTACGGGCAGACCGGTTCCAAAAGAGGTGAGAAGGAAGCTCTCCCATGGCCTTGCGGTCAGCAAGATATCAGGCCGGGATCAGCTCGTGCAGCGTGGCCGGTGTGTAGATACGCGCCCCTTCCGAGAGGTCCGCGGGTGCCTCAAGCCCGATGTACGTGACGTGCCCGCCCGTGGAGGGCTTGGCCCGTAGCAGGTCGGCCAGGTAACCGACCCGGAGGTAGTCCCGCTCCACGATCGAGCGTACGAGCAGCGACGCGGTGACCCGGTTGCCCTCCACCTGGTTGAACGCCGGATGGCCCGACAGGTAAAGGTGCAACCACTTCACCCGCCAGGCATCGTCGTCCCCGCGCAGAAAGACGAGTGGGAGCGCGATGCGGCCGGATCCGCGCAGGTCGGACTTCATCCGCACGGTGCGCGGCTCGAACGGCCTGCCCTCCTGGGCGGCGTCCCTCGTCATATAGCCGAAGAAGGCCTCGGCGGCCTCGTCGAACCGCTCCCCGGCGTAGATGTTGACCTGAGGAATGATGATCGGCTTGGTGGCGCGGGACAGACTGACGTCGATGAACTCCGAGGCGCCGTCGGGAGCCTCGGTGAGGTCGCCCGAGTAGGTCGCGAATTCGTTGGCGTAGGACGTCCACGAAATGTTGGTCGGGTTGTCATAGGTGGGGTCGAGCATGAGCGCGGACAGGTCGTAGTCGGTGCGCCGCTCGGCCTGTCGCCAGTGCACGAAGAATCGGAGCAGCTCACCCTCCACGGGCGACAGCGAGCCGCGGGGCAGCATCCCGAGCCCGGGCGCGACCGCCTTGCCCGACAGGGGCAGCGCCACGTCGAGTACGGCGGGGTCGACGATCAACTCGCCGGGGTCGGGCAGGCGGCGGCTGATCTCCTCGTCCAGGATGGTGAGCACCCGGTTGAGGGCGTCCTCGTCGAGCGGGGCACGGGTGTCGGGTGTCGCCCACGCCCTGCCGAACCGATTGGTGAAGACCCGGTTCGCGGGAGTGAGCCGGTTCTGCAGGTGCTCGCGCAGGGACAGCAGCACGCGGCCGGAGGCGCGGGCGGCGGCCCTCTCCGCCGCCTCCAGCACGGCGGAGCCGCCACCCGCACGCAGCAGATGGTCGAGGCGGCGCAGCAGTGCGCCGGGCGTGTGCTCCAGCAGCGGGACGGCCTCTTCGGTACGGCCCGCGGCCAGCGCGGCCTCGACCCGGCTGCCGAAGCTCGCCGCCTTGCGCACACCCCTGGCCACGTCGAAGACCTGGGCGGCCCGCGGAAACCGCGGATGCTCGTGGGGGTGCAGCCGCTCGCCGAGCCGCTTCCACTGCTCTCTGTGACGTAGCACGTCCCCGTGTTTGGCGGCCGGGACGGCGTCCAGGGCGGCCAGCAGGATGCGGCGTTCGGCGCGGCGGAAGGAGCGCAGGCGGGTGGGGGTGGCCAGAGTGACGTCGCCGCCGGAGCAGAGCGCGGCCAGCCGGAGCACGTCTGTCACGGTGTCGACGAGCAGCGGCTGCCCGGCGGCCAGCCGCGCCTCGTTGACGACGGCCCGGTTCTCGCGTACCGGGACGTGCTCGGGCTTGTCGTCGGCGCGGAAGTCGGCCCAGAAGTCGGCGCAGAACGCGGCCAGCGCGCGCAGAGCGGCCAGGTCCTCGGCGGCGAGCGGAACCTCGGATCCGGCCAGCGAGAGGTAGAGCTCTCGTGCTTCGTCCCGCAGGCTTCCGCCCAGCTCCAGCACGGTCACCCGGTCCTTGGCCAGGGGGATCAGCTCGGCGTGCGCGGCCAGCAGGTCGGCGTAGGTGTGCTGATAGCTGCCGTATCGCGGCAGGTCGAGCAGGTTGAGGATGCCCGGCTGGAGCCGGGCGGCGGCGACCGGGTCGAGCATGGCCTCGCGCAGCAGCCCCGCCCAGAACTCAACGGTGTCCGGGACGTTCTTCGGGAAGTCGATGAAGTAGGCGTTGTGTTCGACGTGGTCGCCGACCAGGCGGCGGACCGCGGCCAGGACGCGTACGCCAAGGTCGATCACCTGCTCGCCGGGCAGCCGGGTCAGGCGGTCGAGCAGCGCCGGCGAGCAGGTGAAGCCGACGCTGAGCAGCGCCGCGTCGAGCTGCCGCGCAGCCACCCCACCCCAACCGGGCGTGTCGTCCCCCGCATCGTCGACGGGAACACGCAGGCGCCGGGAAATGATCAGATCCTCCACGTAGGAAAGATATAGGCCGGATATGCGCGGATCGCCACTGAAAATGGGCCGCCGTAGCGGCCTCAGCCCAGGGAAGCCGTCTATCGGTCGCTTCCCCATCGGATGAAGTACGGCGGGACGTGGTCCACCAGCCAGACGCCGTTGGCGCTCACCCGGAAGTGACGCCCGGCGGCGTGCATCGCCGCCGCGTCCACCACGAGCACGACCGGCTTCCCCCTGCGCGCGCCGACGCGGGTCGCGGTCTCCCGGTCGGGCGACAGGTGGACGTGATGACGTGCCATCGGCCGCAGCCCCTCCGCGCGAATCGCCGCAGCGTTCCGGGCGACCGTGCCGTGATAGAGGATCGGGGGCGGCTCGACCACCGGCAGGTCGAGGTCGACGGGCACCGAGTGCCCCTGGCTGGCCCGGATCCGATCGCCCTCGATCACGTATCGCCGCTTGTCGTTGTCGGCGACCACCTGCTCCAGTTCGCCACGCGAGATCGGAAACCCGTGCGAGGCCGCCGCCGTCAGCAGGGCGTCGATGTCCACCCAGCCGTGCGCGTCGAGTTCGATGCCGATGCGCTCGGGCTGGTGCCGAAGATGCTTGGCCAGGTACTTCGAGACCCGCACCAACCGCCGCTCGTCCATTTTCCTCCAGTGCCCGCTGCCTCGCACCCTATGGTGCCGGTTATGCGGCAGCCCCTGGCCCGCCTTGCATGACCGGTAGGCTTCGGACCCTATGGACAGCTCGATCTTGGAGAAGGTCCGCGAGCTCCGCGGACAGGGCCACTCTCCCAAGCAGATCGCCCGCGCCCTGGGCATGGCGCCGGCGGCGGTCGCACCGTACGTCAGGGCGGTGGCCGAGCAGACGGGCGGGCAGGCCGCCGAACCCGAACTCGCGGGTTGCTGGATCAACGCCGGCTGGGGCGAGGGACTGGGCGTCCCGGACACGAGCGGCTGGGCGGACGACGTCCCGGACGGTCAGGAGACCGCGGGCACGGTGAGCGTGGTGGTGGCGCGCAAGCACGGCTGGGACAAGCTGTCGGTCTGCGCCTACCTCGTCGACGTCTACTGCCTTGGCGTCAAGCACGCCCTCGGCCCCGACGTGATGAGCGAGGTGGAGCTGCATCGCTTCCTCCCCAAGTGGTTCAGGATCTACCCGTACGGCTCGCGGGAGGCGCCGCTCGACCTGGTGCGGCACCTCGTCTTCGGCGCGGTCGACTACGCCCGTGACCTCGGCTTCGAACCGGCGGCGGACTTCGCCGGGGCGGCCGGACACCTCGGCACGTGGGAGGAGAAGGCGGCCATCACCTTCGGCAAGGACGGCAGGCCCTTCTACCTCGCGGGCCCCAACGACGACGCCAGGCACGTCGTGAAGACGCTGGAGCGGAGGGTCGGCCCGCCGCCCAACTTCGACTTCTTCGCTCCCATGCCCGAGTCGCCGATCTCACTGGGCGGTCACCGGCTCACCCCCTGACGCCGGGATCCAGTGCCAGCAGGCAAGACGAGCGCGGAGACTTCCCCATGAACGGCCCGGGGGCGCCCGCGCACCGGGTCAGGGGCAGCCGGCCGCCGCACGGCGATCCGGTGGTCGATCGGGCGCTGTCGCTCCTGGCCGCCTTCGACACCCGGCACTGCCATCTGACGCTCGCCGAGCTGAGCAGGCGCAGCGGGATTCCGGCGAGTTCGGCGCTGCGCCTGGCCTCACGGCTGACCGCGTGGGGCGCGCTCGAACGGGGAGACGACGGCCGCTTCTCGATCGGACTGCGCCTGTGGGAGGTGGCCTCGCTCGCGCCGCGAGGCCAAGGGCTTCGGCAGGTGGCGATGCCCTACATGGGCGACCTCGCCGAGGTCACCCGCCAGCACGTGCTGCTCGCCGTACGCGAGAGCGACGATGCGGTGCTGGTCGAGAGGCTCTCCGCGCACCAGGCGATGCCGGTGCTCTACCGCGTCGGCGGACGGCTTCCGCTGCACTCCACGGGCGTGGGGCTGGTCCTGCCGGCCTTCGCCGAACCCGGATTCCAGGAGGAGATCCTCGCCCGGCCGCTCGTGCACGAGCCGGAGCGGAGCGCGGTCCCCCGCCGAGTTGCGGCGGACGCCGGCCGAGGTGCGGCGGGAGGGGCTGGCCACGGTCCGTCGCCACGCTCCCGAGCCGCTGGTCACCGTGGCGGCGCCCGTCTTCGCCGCCGGGGCCGGATCGCGGCGGCGTTGTCCGTGGTCCTGCCGGAGGAGCACGCCGAACCGCGGCTGCTCGGGCCTGCCGTACGGACGGCGGCACGCTCGATCACCCGGGGGCTCGGCGGGCCCTGACGTGCGTCACCGCACCTCGGGGCACTCGACCCCTCGTGGTCTCGCCTGCGCCCTCTCCACCCCCGTCCGGTCGGCCCGCTCACCTGTCCGCGAACACGCGGTCCGCTCAGGGTCGGGGCGTGCCAGACTGCCAGACATGGCAGCCTCGGGCCGATCAGTGGTCATCGACATCCGGACGCGCCGGGCCGGCAAGGAGCGCGGCCCGGCCATTCCCGACGGCCCGGACCCGTTGCTACGCAGGGTGTACGGGGAGATCCTCCGCGACGAGCGGCTGGACCAGGACCGCACGCTCGACGACGTGGCGCGTGCGGTGGGCATGTCGAAGCAGTATCTGTCGGAGGTCGAGCGCGGCCGCAAGGAGCCGTCGTCGGAGATGCTGCGTTCGGTGTGCGACGCCCTCGGGTTGCCGATCGAGCACCTGCTCACCCGTGCCGTCCGGCGGATCACGGCGTCGCGGCGTATCGCGACGCCTGGGTCGGCCGGTACGCCACGGGTGCAGCTGCTGGCGGCGTGAGCGCTACTCGCGGGTCATGATGAGCTCGTCGGCGAGGCCGTACTCGACGGCCTCGCGAGCGCTGAAGACGCGGTCCCTGTCGGTGTCCTCGCGCAGCCTGGCGACGTCGACCCCGGTGTGACGGCTGAGGATCTCCTCGGTCTGCGCGCGCACACGCATCACCTCGGCCGCCTGCAGGGTCAGGTCGGAGATCGTCCCCTGCCCCTGCGTGGACGGCTGGTGCAGCAGCACGCGGGAGTGGCCGAGCATGAACCGCCGTCCGGGGGCGCCGGCGGCGAACAGCACCGCGGCGGCGGAGGCCGCCTGGCCCATGCAGTACGTCGCGACCTTCGCGCGGATGAACTGCATGGTGTCGTAGATGGCGAGCATCGCGGTCGACGAGCCGCCCGGGGAGTTGATGTACAGGTTGATCTCCTGGTCAGGGCTCTCCGCCTCCAGGTGCAGCAACTGTGCCATCACGACGTTGGCGACGCCGTCGTCGATCTCCGTTCCGAGGAAGATGATGCGCTCGTTGAGCAGCCGGCTGAAGATGTCGAACGACCGCTCCCCCACCGGGGTCTTCTCGACCACGTACGGGATCGTGTACTGGCTCATGACGAGAACCCCATCCGGTTGGGAACGGCGTACGGCGCGATGCTGTGGAAGGAGTCGACGATCGTGTCGATCATCCCGTAGTCGCGGGCCTGCTCCGGGGTGAACCAGCGGTCCCGGTCGCTGTCGGCGGAGATCTCCTCGATCGTGCGTCCCGTCTCCGCGGCGAGGATCTCCTCGGACTGCCGCTTCATGTACTTGAGGTTCTCGGCCTGGATCGAGATGTCGATCGCCGTGCCGCCGATGCCCGCCGACGGCTGGTGCATCATGATCCGGCTGTGCGCGAGGCTGATCCGCTTGCCGTGGGTGCCGGACGCCAGCAGCACCTGCCCCATGCTCGCCGCCATCCCCAGCGCGACGGTGACCACGTCGTTCGGCACCAGCTTCATCGTGTCGTAGATCGCCAGCCCGGCCAGCACCGACCCTCCCGGCGAATTGATGTACAGGATGATGTCGCGTTCGGGATCCGCCGAGGCCAGCAACACCATTTCGGCGCACGCCCGCTCGGCCATCTCGTCGTCGACCTCTCCGGTCAGCAACAGGGTCCGTTGCTGGAACAGCTTCTCGTTCAGCCGATCCCGGTAACTCGTGCTCGGTGAAACACTCATGGCGCAGTTGTATCCGCCGCAGCCCCGCGACCTGTCGCTATGTCTGCTGAGGGCAGACCGGTGGTACGCCGTGGTGAGAAGGCCTGCCGCTCAATGGCAGGCGCCTGGCGACCGGCGACCGGGGAGGCCGGGGAGTGACCGTGCGGCTTCCCCCGCCCGCCCATGAGGCGCCGCTGCCGCCCTGGTGCTGGTGCGGCCCGACCAGCACGTCGCGTGGCACGGCGGCCGCGCCGAGGATCCGGACCACCGTGCCGGCCCGGGTGCTCGGGGACGGCGTCCCCGAGGCCTGACGACCTCGCCGCCCATCGCGGCTAGCCCACGTTTGTGGGGTTGTCTCACCCACTTCTCACCAGCACATACTCGACATACACCGCATTCCCGTCAGACAGAGAGGTGAAGGCATGGCCTTCGATCCGAGGGAAGCTCTGCGTGAAGCCGGCATCCTGAACAGCCCGCTGGCCGCCGAAGTCGAGGAGGCGTTCGCCACCTTGACCCGGGAGGAAGTCGCCCTGCTCATCTCGCTCAAGGACAAGCTCCCCGCCGCGCTGCCCGGTGTGCTGGCGCACGCCGGCGCCGGTGGCGAGTGGTCCCGGCCCGAGGTCGAGGCCCACACCGTGCCGGTCGAGGGCAAGTGCCTGTGCGGAGCCTGGTCGGGCTCCGGGTCCGGGGCGGACTAGTCAGGACGGTTTCGCGGGTGCGGCTCCGGCCGCGCGTCACCCACAGAGTCTGGGGCCGCACCTGCGGCTGAGCGTAAAGGGGAATGATGCCTGGGAAACTCGCCCGGAACCGCTCGTTGATCGACGTACCGGCAGACCTGACCTACTTCGTGCACGACGGGAAGTATCTGGTCCTCAACCCGCAGGTGGGCGGCCGGATCGTCCTCGACGCGCGTGAGTTCGCCGTCCTGGCGGCCCTGGCCCGTCCCCGGGCGGGCGGGGAGCCGGCCCCCCTCGGCGAGACCGACGAGACCGGCGAGACCGAGCGGACCCTCGCCAAGCTCATCCTGAACTGCATCGTCTACTACAACGGGAACCGTCCGAAGCTCAGCATCAAGGAGCCGGCGCTCCGCCAGGTGTATTACGCGATCACCGACGGCTGCAACCTCCGCTGCCCGTACTGCTACGCCTCCTCGGAGAAGTGCCTGCCCGGGGAGCTCACCACCGCCGAGTCGCTCGGCCTGGTCTCCCAGGTCGCCGCCATCGGAGCGAAGACCATGATCTTCACCGGCGGCGAGCCCATGCTCCGCAAGGACCTGTTCCGCATCGTGGAGTACGCCAACGACAGCGGACTGACGTCGAACATCGTCACCAACGCCACGATGATCAGGACGCCCGCGCAGGCCAAGCGCTTCGCCGAGCTGTTCGGCATGGTCACGGTGAGCGTCGACGGCGGAACGGCCGAGACCCACGACCGCACCCGCGGCGCCGGCTCCTTCGCCCGGACCTACCGCGCGCTGCGGCTGCTCAACGACGCCGGTGTGGTGCCGCGGATCAACCACATCGTCACCTCCGACAACGTGGACGAGCTGGAGGACTTCGCGAGGTTCGCCGAGGGGCTCGAGGTCCACAGCATCCGGCTGATGTACCACAACGACCTGGGCCGGGGCGAGACCGACGAGTACGACTTCGGCTGGGAAGACCACATGCGGATCCAGCAGATCACCTGGACGTCTCCGGCCGCAGGCAAGCTGTTGCCCGACGGCCCGCGGCCGATCACGCCGTGCTCGGTGAAGGCCAACTGCGGGATGGGCGGCAACGAGATCTACATCAACTCGCTGGGCGACGTGTATCCGTGCAAGCTCGTCACCGGACGGTCGCACCACGCGGGCAACGTACGGCGGCAGCCGCTGTCGGAGATCTTCGCCGGGCCGCTCCTGCGCGGGATGCGCACCAGCACCGTGCTCGGCGGCGACTACCACGCCGACTGCGCGAAGTGCTACATCAAGGCGTCCTGCGGCGGCGGATGCCGGGCCGCGCACATGGCGGAGTCCGGGGACCTGCGGCGCAACAGCCGCCACCAGTGCCGGATCCTGCGGCACGGCGTCGCCACGCAGCTGTGGATGGAGGCCGGTGTCAGCCGCTCGGAGCTCGCCGCCGACGAGCGCGAGATGACGACACCCCGCCTGGTCGTCAACGGCGACGTCCATCCCGTCTTCGACGACTGGAAGACCTATGTTCTCCCCTCGCGCGGCACCGTCAGGGTCGGCGAGTTGCTTCCCATCACGCCGGTATAGAGGAGGTCGATGTGTCACTGCGGATCAGTGAGGCCGTGATCTGGCAGGAGACCGGGGAGGGCGTCTCGCTCTACAACACCGAGACGGGCGACTTCCACAGCCTGAACGACACCGGCTCCCGGATATGGAGGCTGGTTGCGAGCGACGGCGAACGGGAGCCGGTCATGTTCAAGCTGTCCCGCGAGTTCGCCGGCAGCAACTCCGCGATGAGCAGGCGCATCGTGGCCGACGTCGAGGAGTTCCTCGGCGCGATGATCGAGCAGGGCCTCATCGAGGAGATCCCGGCCGAGGAGCCCGCGGTCAAGGAAGAGTCGCTGTCGTGACGCGTCCGCCGGCCGCGCATCCGCCGGCGCCGTGTCCGCCGGTCGCGCGTCCGCCTGGCCTGGCCCGATGAGCAGGGCGGTCGTCCTCGGCGGTGGCCTCGCGGGCGTGCTCGCCGCCGCCGTGCTCGCCGGGCACGCGGACGAGGTGGTCCTGGTCGAAGGCGACCGCTACCCGTCCGGTCCACGCCCGCGGCGGGGGCTGCCCCAGTCGCACCACAGTCACGTGCTCGTGGCCGGCGGCGCGCGGGCGCTGGACGCGTTGCTGCCCGGAACGGTCGACGCCCTGCTCGCGAACGGCGCCCACCTGCGGGGCCTGCCCGGCGACGCCCTCATCTACTCCGCCGACGGCTGGTTCCACCGTCTCCACACCGACGCCCACCTGATCTCCTGCACCCGTGGACTGCTGGACCAGGTGGTGCGGCGGCGGGCGCTCGGCGGCGGCGACGTCGAGGTCTGGGAGGACACGCGGGCGCTCGGGCTCACCGGAGACGAGGCCCGGATCACCGGCGTCTCGGTCAGCCGGCAGGGCGCCCCGCCCGAGACCGTACGTGCGGACCTCGTCGTCGACGCGACGGGACGCCGGTCGCAGTCGCCCCGGTGGCTCGCCCAGATCGGTGCCGGGGAAGTCGAGGAGGTGTCGGTCGCCACCGGGCTGGCCTACGCGACGCGCCTCTACCAGGCGCCCGGCGACCTGGCCGCCGCGATCCCGGCGATCATGCTGCACCCGGGGACGGCGAAGGGGCAGCCGGCTCGCGGGGCGACGTTGTTCCCCGTCGAGGACCGCCGGTGGATCGTCACGCTGACCGGCACCCGGGGCGGCGAGCCGCCGACGGACGAGCAGGGCTTCACGGCCTTCGCGCGCTCGCTGCGCCACCCGATCGTGGCGGACCTCATGGCGGAGGCCACCCCCCTCGGCGTCGTCCGGCCGTACCGCGACACCGTCAACAGAAGGCGGTTCTTCGAGCGGGCGCGCCTGCCCGCCGGTTTCGCCGTCGTCGGCGACGCGGCCGTCGCGGTGAATCCCGTCCACTCGCACGGGATGTCGGTCGCCGCGCTCGGCGCGCTCAGGCTGCGCGAGGAGCTGGCACGGCACGGGCTCGGGCCGTCCCTGTTCGCCGGGCTCCAGGCCGCCCTCGCGGCGGAGGCGGAGCGGTCCTGGCGGATGGCGATCGAGCAGGACGGAGAGCGGGTGACAGAGCGGGCCGGGGAGCGGGTCACAGAGCGGGCCGGGGAGCGGGTCACAGAGCGGGCCGGCCTCGACGGTGCACCGCGACGGGAGCCCAACGCGTTCGAACTCGAGATCCGCACCCGCCTGGCCCAGGCGAAGCTGAGCAGCCCGCGGCTCGCCGCCGACTTCTTCGGCGTCCAGACGTTGATCTCCGGCGACACCGCGACGGACAGGTCGGAGATCGCCCGGGTGCTGACCGGGCGGCCGGAGCCCCTTCTCACCGGCGAGGAGGCGATCGGGCAGTACCCGGTCCTGGCCGCGTGGCGGCGCTCGCGGTTCGCCGCCGCGACCAGCTGAGTCCGCACCCGCTGAGCTCCGCCGCTGAACTCCGCCGCTGAAAGCCTGCACCCGCTGAGCTCCGCACCCGCTGAAAGCCCCGTGCCCGCCTCACGGGTTCACAGCGCGATCCGGGGGCCGAGCTCAGGCCGGCTTCGCGACGAGCGCCCGGATCGCCGAGCCCCCCAGCGGAGGCGTGACCTCGGCCAGCTCGAAGCCGGCCGCGGCGAACAGGTCCCGGAACTCGGTCATGCCGCGTTCCCGGCCGCCGGTGTAGACGAGCATGGCGATGTCGCTCATGACGGCCCCCGCCGCCTCCGGCGTGCCGAGGCCGGACGGCATGACCGGCTCCAGCACGAGCAGGCGGCCGTCCGCCGCTATCGACCTGCGGCAACTGCGCAGAAGAGCGATGCAGCGCCGGTCGTCCCAGTCGTGCAGGACGCCCTTCACCAGCATGACGTCCCCCTCGGGCACCGCCTCGAAGAAGTCGCCGGTCTCGATGGAGCACCGGTCGGACAGCCCCGCCAGCCGGAGCTCCTCGGCGGCGCCCGCGACCCCCTCGGCGGTGTCGAACAGGATTCCCTTGATGCCGGGGGTCGCGGCCAGCACCGCGGCCAGCAGCGAGCCGTTCCCGCCGCCGACGTCGACCAGGGTGTGGGCGCCGTTGAAGTCGTACGCCCTGGGGAGCGCGGGCGCGATCTGTTCTGTGCCCTCGCGCATCGCCCTGTTGAACACCGCCGACAGCTCCGGGTGGCGGGCGAGGTGGTCGAAAAGCGGCCTGCCGTGCACGTGCTCCCACGCCGCCTCACCGGTCCGGACGCTGTGGGTCAGCGCCCCCCACGCCCGCCAGGTGTCGGGGTCGCCGAGCAGCAGGAGGCTGGAGCGCATCGACCACGGGTGGTCGGCGCGCAGCGGCTGCCCCTGCTCCGTCAGCCCGAACCACCCGGGCTCCCCCTCCTCCGCCACGCCCAGCACCACCAGCGCGCGCAGCAGCCGGCCCAGCGCGTGCGGGTCCGATTCGGTCGCCTCGGCGAGCCGCGTCACCGGTACGTCCCCCTGCGCCAGCAGATCCGGCACGCCGAGCCGGACGGCCGCGTAGAGGATCTGCGAGGACGCGTAGCCGAAGGCCATTCGGGACAGGTTCGCGTACCCCGCGAGGCCTCGCGCTCGGTCACTCATGGGCCGGCTCCTTTCGGCGTCTGACAGGTGTCTGGCGAGCGCGTAGCCGCAGGGGGAGGCGGCGCACCCCGTGCAGGAACAGGTCGGGCGTCCACTCGAGATCGGCGGGATCGACCACCAGGGCGATTTCGGGGAAGCGGCGCACCAGCGCGCCGATCGCGGCCGCGGCCTGCAGCCGCGCCAGCGCCGCGCCGAGGCAGAAGTGGACGCCGTGGCCGAAGCCCAGGTGACGGTTCGGGCTGCGGCCGATGTCGAAGACGTCCGGCCGGGGAAAGACCGCCGGGTCGCGGTTGGCCGCCAGCAGCACCGGCACCACGATGTCCCCGCGGGGGATCACGGTCCCGCCGATCTCGACGTCGGCGAGGGCATACAGCGGCCGGGAGTGCCCGACCGGGCCGTTGTACCGCAGCGCCTCCTCGACCATCGACCCGATCAGCTCGGGGCGGGCGCGCAGCCGCTCCAGCTCGTGTGGGTGCCGCAGCAGCTCCAGCACGCCGTTCCCGATCAGGTTGACCGTCGTCTCGTCCCCGGCGAGCAGCAGCTGGAACACGCTGGAGATCAGTTCGACGCGGCTGATCCCACCCGCCCGCTCCGCCTCGGCGAGCCGGGACAGCAGGTCCTCCCCCGGGTGCGCCCGCCGCTCGTCGATCCTCTCGTTGGCGTACGCCATGAACTCCATGCCGGCGCGGCGCACCCGGAACGGATCCCCGCTGCCCACGATCTCGTCGCTCCACCCGCGCAGCCGGGCGCGGTCCTCGACGGGCAGGCCGAGCAGCTCGGCGACGACCAGGATCGGCAGCGGCAGCGCCAGGTCCCGGATCAGGTCGGCCCCGCCACCGGCGGCCGCCATGCCGTCCACCAGTTCGCCCGCGACCCGGTGGACGTGCCGCTCCAGCACGGCCACCGTACGGGTGCCGAAGGCCGGCGCCATCAGCCGGCGTATGCGGGTGTGGTCGGGCGGGTCGAGATGGAACACGTTGCGCCGCAGCATGGCCAGCGGGTCGCGGCTCTCCGCCCGGCGGTGCGGCGCGGCGAGATCGGGGGGCAGCCGGTCGAGCTGACGCCCGACGTCCGGGTCGAGCAGCGCACGCTGCACGTCGGCGTACCGCGTCAGGTACCACAGCACCCGGCCGCTCGCCGGGCTCACGAACCGGTAGACCGGCGCGTGCTCGCGCATGCGGTGGAACAGCGGGTGGGGGTTCGGACGATGCCGTGCGGCCGCCGGGTCGAACGGCTGCTCGAGCGTGGTCGCGGTCATGACCCTCTCCTCGCGGGGCGCACCGACGGTTCCGGACACGGCCGTCCGCCGGGGCGCACCCGGCCGGCGTCAGCGGCTCCCGTGCTCATGGTCGCGCTCCCCTCCTCGTTCGCTACGCGAGCGGCCTCGTCCCTCGACCCACACCCGCTCCGCTCACTCGTCGGCTCGCCGCTCGGCTCATGGTCGCGCTCCCCTCCTCGTTCGCTACGCGGGCGGCCTCGTCCCTCGGCCCACCGCTTCGCTCACTCGTCGGCTCGCCGCTCGGCGGCACGCGCGTTCTGGACGTCGAGGGCGAAGAACCTCCTGACGGTGTTTCCCAGCTCCTGCATGCCGGTGAAGCCCCGCCGGGCCAACTCCACCTCCGCCGAGGTCCCCTTGCGGCGCCAGTGGCGCAGGAAGATCTTCGCGCAGATCTCCGGCGGCGGGACGGCGAGCCTGCCCCGGGTCCGCTCCGCCGCCTCGTCGGCGCGGGCGACGATCTCGGACCACTCGTGCCAGTGGCCCGACTCCCTGACCCGTTCCAGGACGACCGGCCTCCAGTCTTCCGACTGCCAGACCGGCCAGACCCGCACCATGACCAGCCGGAGCTGCTCGGCGACCGGCAGGGCGGCGAGCTCCGTTTCCGTGAGCCACGACGCGAGGACGGGCGGCAGGGCGGCGGGCTCGGCGACCCCGAGCCCGGCACGGGCGTACGCCTCCAGGCCGAGGCCTTCAGCTGCGGCGAAGTCCGTCAGCAGGCCGGTCAGCGCCTCCTCGTGCAGGCGCGGGTAGTCGTCGCCGAACAGCCGCCCCGCGTTCACGACGTCGAGGTCTGTCATCCACCTGCCGGGCGCGTACTCACGCCTCGACCGCCGTTTGAGCGCCTCGTAGTGGGTGATCCCCGTCAGCGCCGTGTCGGCCGCCCAGTCCGCGGACCTCTCGCCGCGGCCCTCGCCGACCGCCCGCAGCGCCGCCATCGCGTCCAGCCGCTTGACGTCCCACTCGCCCGTGCCGATCAGCCGCTCCAGCGTGCCGAGATGGTCGCGGTCGCCGGAGTCGACCGCCGCCTCCAGCTCGCGCCAGGTCCGCCGCATGAAGGGCAGCGCCTTCGCGGCCCGCACGATCCGCTCCCCTGCCGCCGCCGGGATCAGGCCCGTCCGCGCGCCCTCGCGACAGCCGTACCGGATGTTGACCAGCGCCACCGTCCCGGCCGGGTATCCCCGCTCGGCCGGTCCGTGCACCACGGCGACCTCGTCGTCCCCGTCGACCTGGCCGGTCGCGTACATGTCGAACACGGTCCCTGCGCCGCTCATGCCGTACGGGCTCAGCTCCGCCGCGCGCAACGCGCCCATGCTGGCCGCGCCGATGACGTGGACGCCCTCGTCGAGCAGCCAGAGGATCTCCTTGTGGCCCACCGACAGCCGCTCGCGGTAGTAGCCGTCGATGATGACGGCGGTGTCGTCCGGGTTCCAGGTCTCGGCGAGGAGGTCGCCCCGGGCCACGGGCGGCCGCACCCGCGCCTGTGGCATGACGCTCAGGACCTCGTCACGGGAGATCGTCGGGCCGGTGTAGACGACCACGTTCGGCGAGCTCATCAGAACACCCTCGCTCATCAAAAAACCCTGGCTCATCAGAAAACCCTGCTCATCAAAAGACCTCTGGGCAGACGCGGCTCCCCGGCGCCAGCACCCTGACGACCGGGACTCCGGTGTCCTCCCTCGTCAGGTTGACGACGAGGGGCGCGTACGAGAAGGCGACCGCGGCGCGTTTCACCACGTCCTCCAGGTCGTCGACCAGGCTCTCGTGCGCGTGCATGGGCGATATCGACGCTCCGGCCTCCTGCGCCGGCTCCGGCCGGCGCTTGGCGGCCAGGTCGTCCTGGATGTCGGGCCGCAGGTCGTCACGTGCGCCCGAGACGTAGCCCAGCCTGGCCTGCGCGGCCTCGGTGAGGGCGCGGCTGAGCGCGATCTCCGAGCTCAGGTGGCAGCCGAAGCCCAGGAACGGCGGAGGATAGTCGTCGCAGGTGATCCGGGCGACGAAGCACGGCAGCCCGGTGGGCGAGGTCAGCGACCTCGCTTCCAGGCGGACCCCGGCCCGCTCCATGGTCACGCACAGGTCGTCGACGACCGGCGACCCGAGCGAGCGCGGGTCGATCCGGACGCCCCGGTCGCCGCCGGTCACGAAGCCCGTCACCGCGTCCCGTTCGATCACCTCGTACAACGCGTGCAGGACGGCCTCCGCCTGCGTGTTCCCGCTGGCCAGGCCGTTGGTCGAGGAGAAGAACGCCGGCGGGTTCCAGCCCGTCCTGCGCACGAGGGTGAACTCCACCACGTCCCTCGGCACGAGGGCCTGCGACCCGTCGACCAGCGACTTGGCGGCGACCCAGTCCACCGGCAGGCCGTCGTGCAGCAGGGTCGGCGTGCACGGCGGGAGGGCGTGGACGTCGTAGCCCAGCGTCCCGGCCACCTCGCGGGGGGAGGCCGTCGTGACCGGCCGCATGGGCTGCTCCGCGTGCCAGAGCTCGATGGCCTCCATCATCGCCGACAGCTTCGCCAGGTCGGGGGTGACGCCCTTCCCCTGGGAGACGGCGAGAGTCCGGGCGGTTGGCCTTATCGCCTGGAACGTCGGGATGCCGAGGGTGTCGAGCATCGTGATGTCCGCGACCCGGGTGATCCCGGCCCTGCGCCCGGCATGGCCGGCCATCTCCAGCGAGGCGGCAGGGTCCCGGGCCCGGTCCGTTCCCGGCAACCGGACCTTCGACTGGTCGGAAAGGGAGAGGATCCATGAGTGGGAGGAGGTGTCTGTCCGCATCGTCCCCTTGCCCTGGTCGAGGTGAGGTGCCGGGATCGAGCCGGCGGGGTCGGATGGTGCGCTCAGATGGTGCCGGCTCGGATGTTCCTGGCTCAGATGTTGCCGGCGCGGTTGAGCAGGGCCCGGCCGCCCACGGCGTAGCCGACGACCGCCATGACCGCCAGCACGAGCAGGTCCACCCATGCCTCGCCGAAACCGAAGATCGCGGCGTCCCGCATGCCGTTGATCGCGTACGTCAGCGGGTTGACCACGGAGATCCACTGCAGCACGGTGGGCATGCTCTCGGTGGTGTACATCGACGGGGCGCTGAAGACGAGAACGGGCATCGACACGTTCGACAGCACCATGAAGGCCTGATAGTCCGTGATCGTGATCGCGGCCGCCAGGTACAGCCCGTTGAGGGCCAGGGCCGACAGCGTGAGCGCCGTCAGCAGCCCTAACCAGTTCTCCGGGCCGAACGGGAGGTTGAACATGATCGCCGCGACGGCGAGGCCCAGCAGGGTCTGCCCCAGCACGAGCGACACTCCGGCGATCATCTTGCCGAGCAGGAAGCGCGACCTGCGCATGGGGTACGACCACAACTGCGTGGCCACCCCGCTCATCTCCTCCTGGAACACGGCCATCGCGGACGTGCCCGCCGCGCTGACGACCGACATCGCCAGCGTCATGGGGAGCAGGAAGACCGCGAACCCCACGCTGACGCCCTTGTAGTCGACGACCCTGACGAGGTTGCTCAGCGAGGTGTTCACCAGCAGCAGGTACACCAGCATCGGCGTCAGGCCGAGGATGAGGTAGACCCGGTTGCGGGCGAGCAGCGCGTACTCCCGGTAGAGCACCGCGGACAGGTCGGCCGCCCTCGCGGTCCGGGCGGGGGGCGCGGTGTGGAAGTGCAGCCCGGCGGCCATCATCACCCCTCGTTCCCGGTCATCCGGAGGAAGACCTCCTCAAGCGAGTCCACGGCGGTCGACACTCCCGTGATCGCGATCGCGTGGTCCTGGCAGTATCGGGACAGCTCCGGCAGCACGTCGCGCGCGTTCGCGTCGTCGATGCGCACCTCGTCGTCCTCGGCCTTGGCCCGCAGCCCCGCGGACTCCGCCCAGGTGGCCACGAGACCGCCAGAGCCGGGGTCCTCGACGGTCACCAGCAGGTGGGTGCTGCCGAACTCCTCCACGAGTTCGCGCGGCTTAGCGAAGCGCAGCACCTTCCCGCGGTCGATGACGAGGACGCGTTGGCTGTTGCGCTCAAGTTCGTCGATGTGGTGGCTGGTCCACAGCACGGTCACGCCGTGCTCCTCGCGCAGCCAGGTCACGAAGCGCTCGACCTGGCGCCGCCCCGCGACGTCCAGGCCCGCGGAGGGCTCGTCGAGGATGAGCAGCTGCGGGATGGTGAGCAACGCCCGCACCAGTTGCAACCGCTGCCGCTGGCCGCCCGACATCTGGAAGACCAGGCGCTGCATCGCACCGGTGAGGCCGAGGAAGTCCGCCACCTCCAACGCCCACGGCCGCACGTCGCGCCACCGCAGCCCGCGGAACCGGGCGGCGATCCGCAGGTTGTCGAGCGCCGGCAGCATCATGTCGAACGGACCGGTCTGGTGCATCGCCCCGATGCCGCTCTTCGCGAGGACGGGCTGGCGCACCGGATCGGCGTCGAAGACCCGGATCTCACCGGAGGTGGGGGTGGTGACCCCGCAGATCATCTTGATCAGTGTCGTCTTGCCGGCGCCGTTGGGGCCCAGGAGTCCGACGGTCTCCCCCTCGGCGATCTCGAAGGAGACGTCGTCCACGGCCGGTCTCTCGCTGCCTCGATAGCGTTTGGTGAGCCCCACGGCCGTCACGACATCTCTCAACACAGCCTGCCCTTCACTTCGCCCTCCCGCTGTCGGTCTGCTCCCGAGCGATGTGAGCGGCTCTCCGCTCGTCCCCGGCCTGACCGGAACGCGTCGCAGGTCGAGTATGAGCCGGGGACGAGCAGGTAACACAACCCCACAAACGTGGGCTACCGGCGTGGCCGGGAGGACCATAACCGGGGCCATGGTCAAGCCATACCGATCGTTAAGCGCCCCTTTCTAGGGTCGCGCAAAAGGGACCCCTACCAGGCTCCCTTCAGTCGAACGGCGATCCGACCCGGGACTGCACATGGACCTTGTTTCCGACGGCCTGATAAATGATCGCGACAGGTGGCTGATCGTCATGCTGGCCAGGGGCTACACGACGACGAGGATCGCCCGCGAGATGCACCTCAGCCGGTACACCGTGGCGGAGCGCATCAGCAAGCTGCTCGTCCAGTTCGCCTGTAGCAACCGCAGTCAGCTCGTGGCCTACTTCTACGCGCACCGGCTCCTGAACGTCGGCATCTGGCCGCCCAGCGTCTCCGGCGTCGTCGGGTAGGCCGGGTCGCCCGTCCACGCGGGGGGGAAGGCCGTCGCGGCGCACGTCCGCGCGCGGGCAGGAGAAGGCCGGCGCGGTGCATCCCGGCCCGGGCGCGGTGAACCCCCCGCCCGGCCGCCCGGTCACCGTGCCGGGCTCGGCGCTCCGGGCCGCGTCATCGGCCGGATGCCGTCGCCTCACGTGACGTGCCGGCTGACGGCGACGCGGGCGACGCGGGCGACGACGGCGTGGCCGAGTTCGCCGCCGATCCCGTGGCCGAGGCGGACGGATGCGGCGAGGCGTTCGCGACGGGCGTCGCCGTGTCCGGCGCTCCGGCGGAGACGAAGACCAGCACCCCGGTCGCGACGGCCACCACCGCCACGACCGCGGCGGTGGCGTACGTGACCCTGCGCGTCAGCCGCCTGCGCTCCTCGCGCCGCATGGCTTCCTCGCGCCGCATGGCGGCGCGCATGCGCTTCACCTTTCGCTGTGACATCGGCACTCCCGAGACCGCTCCCCGAGACATCCTCGGGCGTCACCATAGCCGCGAGCGCGTAACGCGGATCTAAAACAGCCCGGCGCCGCGTGCACCCGCCTGATGTGTCCCCGTTCGCCGCGTCCGCCATGTGGCAGGTAGTGTCCGCCGCCGGACGCCGGTGCGGCGGCACAGGCCATCGGCCGCCACCCCGGCGTCCGCGCGCTCGAACGCGCCGGGTCCGAGGCGCCCTGGATGCTCGCGACTCTGTACGCGGTCGCCTACGCACCGAGCCTGCCCGCCGCCGGCTCTCCATGAGAGGGCCGATCTTCCGGGCATCGATCTCCCGCTGACGCCGGTTGTCCTCTGGTGCCCTTCGGGCGCTTGCGCGAAGACCAGGCCGTGTGGCCGTTGTCAGTCGCCGAGGGCGGCGGACTCCTCTTCCTCGATACTGCGGTTCCACTCCCGCTTGGAGGACTGCCAGCCGTCCTCGTCACGGCCCCGCCGCCAGTAGCCGGAAATCGACAACCACTCCAGCGGCAGGCCGCGCTCCACCCGCAGGTATCGCCGCAGTTCCTTGACGAAGTTCGCCTCGCCGTGGACGAAGGCGTGCACGACGCCCTCGGGGAACTCCAGCTCCCGCACCGCCCGCACCAGCGCCTCGCCCACCTGCGCGCCGCGGCGGTGCAGCCACACGATCCCCGCATCGCCCTCCGTCTGCAGCTTCTGCTCCTCCTCCGGGCCCTCCACCTCCACGAACACCCGGGCGGGCGTCCCTGCGGGGAGCCGCTCCAGTGCGGCGCCGATCGCCGGGAGCGCACTCTCGTCCCCGGCCAGCAGGTGCCAGTCCGCCTCCGCGCTCGGCGCGTACGCCCCGCCGGGGCCCATGAAGTGGATCACGTCGCCCGGCCGGGCCCGCAGCGCCCAGGGCCCGGCCAGTCCCTCGTCCCCGTGGTAGACGAAGTCGATGGTCAGCTCCCGCGCCTCCGGGTCCCAGGCCCGGACGGTGTAGGTCCGGGTCTTCGGCCACTGGTCGCGGGGCAACTCGGCACGGATCACCGCCATGTCGAACGGCTCCGGATAGGCCGCTCCCGGCAGCGGGAACAGCAGCTTCACGTAGTGGTCGGTGAACTCGCCCGCCTCGAAACCGGCGAGCCCCTCACCGCCGAGCACCACCCGGATCATGTGCGGGGTCAGCCGCTCGGTGCGCTCCACCACGCCGGTGGTCGCCCGGGGTGCGCGCCGTGCCGGTTCGGTCGTCGCCATAGGTGGTTCCCTTCATCAGATTGCTTAGGTAAGCCTAACCTCGTCCCGAGGAAGCGCGTCGGCGGCGACCCATGGAAGACGCCGATTCTCAGGACACTGCGTAGCGGGTGGCGATCGCGGCGGCGCGGTTGCGCAGGGAGTTGCGCAACCACTGCGGGGTCAGGGCTTCCGCGTTCGTGGTGAGCTGCCACAGCGCCCATTCGGCGTGTCTCGGATCTTGGAAGGTCACCTCCATCCGCAGCCAGCCGTCTGGGTCGGATTCCTCGGCGCGGACGGCCAGCGCGGTGCTCACCAGGTCCTCCCGCCGCGCCGGGTCCACCCGTACCAGCACGGCGACTTGGTCGCCGCCGGTCCGAAACCGCGTGCTGCGTTCCTGCCAGGCCCGGCCGAGATCGACCCGGTCCGGTCGCTGGGCGGGTTCGGCGAGTCGCTTGGCGGCCAAGATCCGGGACAGCCGGTAGGTGCGGTCGGCGCCGGACTTCGTGGCCAGCAAGTAACCCCGGTCGCGTACGGTGACCAGGCCGATCGGGTCCACCGTGCGCCACTCCGGGGTCTGGTCCACAGCGGCGTAGTGGATCTGCAGCTTGTGTCCGGCGAACACGGCGCGCAGGACCTCGGCCACTATGGCGTCGGGGACCTCCTCGGCGACCAGCCGACGCGAGAGGAGGTCGGTCTCCGGATCGATGAGCAATCGCTCGGCAGCGCCGGCCGCGGTGTCCCGATAGCTTTCGGGTAGCGCGTCAACCACCTTGAGCATCGCCGAAGCGAGCGCCGAGCCGAGGCCGAACGCCTGCGCGCCGCGCCGCGATCCGGCGACCAGCAGGGCAAGAGCCTCGTCGTGGTTGAGTCCGGTGAGCTCGGTCCGGAAACCGGGCAACAACGCGAAACCGCCGTGCCGCCCGCGTTCGGCGTAGACCGGGACGCCGGCTGCGGACAGCGCCTCGATGTCGCGCAGCACGGTGCGGGTGGATACCTCCAGCTCGCGGGCCAGCGCGGCCGCGGACAGCCGACCGTGCTGCCGCAGCAGCAGCACCAGCGAGACCAAACGGTCGGCGCGCATACGAGGACTTTACCGAAATACACGACACAGGATGTCGTGATTCGTTGGGAGGCTCATGAACGCGGCCAAAGCCGATCGACGTACCTGATGTCGACGAATCGAATGGAGCTGATGTGGCATGGAGCGAACGGCGGTCAACCCGTGGACGTGGTCGGTGGAGCTGGGATACAACCAGGGTGAGATCGTCTCCGGGCACACCCGGACCCTGTACTGCGCCGGGCAGACCGCGATGGGCGGCGACGGCAAGCCCCTGCATGCCGGTGACATGGCGGCGCAGTTGGCGCTGAGCCTCGACAACCTGGAGGCCGTGCTCGGCGAGGCCGGCATGTCCCTTGCGAACCTCGTCCGGCTCAACGTCTACACCACCGACGTCGATCGGCTCTTCGAGCACTACGGCGTGCTGGCGTCGCGGTTGGGCGCCGCCGGGGTTGCACCGTCCACCACGATGCTCGGGGTGACACGGCTGGCGATCCCCGACCTGATGGTCGAGCTTGAGGGGACCGCCGTCGCGTGATGGGACCTCGCCGCCTCCGGCAGGGCCGCCGGAGGCGGCACGAGTGGTAGGCAGGTGGGTGATTTCCAGCACCGCCGCGCGGCTGGTCTCGACGGGCAGGTCGGTCTCCTCCGCGCCCTCCGCGCCGATCAGGACGTCGGATGGGGTGACGACGTCACGCCGCCGCGCGCGCGGAGCACCTCGCCGCCGCGCTGCGAATCGGGGAAACGGTCAAGCAGGGCGCGCAGTTCGGCCGCGTCGACGTTCGCGCCGAACGGCTCCGTCCCCGGCTCCATGCGGACACCCTCGGCGAGCGGGCCGACAATAACCGGGTCGAAGCCGAGCGCGTCCACGATCGAGGCGACGACCTCGACGTCGTCCGGATCGTCGCCGGCGATGGCGATCGCGCGGCGGCCGGGAGCGCCGGCGGGACGGGCGCTTTCTTCCAGGTCGTGGTAGCCCATGTGGTTGAAGGCCTTGACGACCCGGGAGTGAGGCAGGAACGCCTGGACGATCTCGCTGGAGGACGTACGCGGGTCGGTGAGGTCGTCCCGCACCCCGTCCACCTCCCACCAGTAGTTCATCGCGTCGAGCACCAGCTTGCCCCGCAGCGCCTCGGCGGGGACGTTGCGATGCTTACCAAGTGGCAGGGCCAGCACCACGACATCCGCCTCGGACGCGGCCTCCACCGCGGTCACCGCGACCGCCCCGGGCGTGACGACCTCGACGATGAGGGAGATCCGTGCGGCCTCCCCGGAGCCCGCTATCAGGGCGCGGTAGCCGGCCGCGACCGCGAGGCGGGCCAGGACGGTGCCGACCTTGCCGGCGCCGAGGATGCCGATGGTGCGAACGTCGCCGGGTTTCATGGTCGCTCCGAGTCGTTGACGGGTCACGCGTGGACCGTGTCCGCTGCGAGCAGCTCGCGTACGCGCGGGGCGACCTCGCGGCCGAGCAGTTCGATCGTGCGAGTGCGGGCGTCGCGAGGAAGGTGCATGATGTCGTACTTGAGATCGAAACGACTCAGGCGGAGATCACGGGCCATCCTGACGATCTTGCGGGCGACCGTCTCAGGCGATCCGACGAAGAGCGCGCCGTGCTCGACCTCGGCCTCGTACCGCTCCCGATTCGGCGCGTAGAAGCCGCGCTCGGCCGCGAGATCCTCGACGACGGGCTGCCAGTATCGCCACCAGGTCTCGACGGCCTCCTCGTCGGTGTCCGCGACGAGGCCGAGCGAGTGCTGGCCGATCGGCAGTTCGGGACGGCCGAAGCGATCAAGCGCCTTGAGGTACAGTTCGACGTTCCTCGCGAACCGCTGCGGCCGTCCGCCGATAATGGCCATCATGAGGGGCAGGCCGTGACGGGCGGCGCGCACCACGGAGTCGGGGCTGCCGCCCACGCCGATCCAGGTGGGGATGCCTCCCGGCCGCATCCGGGGGTGCAGCCGCTGCCCGGTGAGCGGCGGCCGCACCGTGCCCGACCAGGTCACATGCTCCTCGCGTTCGAGCCGCAGGAAGAGATCGAGCTTCTCCTCGAACAGCCGCTCGTAGTCCGCCAGGTCGTAGCCGAACAGCGGGAACGACTCGGTCGCGGAGGCACGGCCCAACACGATCCGGGCACGGCCGCCGGACACCGCGTCGAGGGTGGAGAACTCCTGGTACAGCCGGACCGGGTCGTTCGTGCTCAGCACCGTCACCGACGTGCCGAGCCCGATGCGTCGCGTGGCGGTGGCGATCGCGGCGAGGAGCACCGGGGTCGCGGAGTCGTTGTGCCCATCCCGGTAGTGTTCCCCCAGGCTGAAGACGTCCAGCCCCACCGCCTCGGCCAGCCGGGCCTCCTCCACGAGCAGGCGCACGGTCTCGGCGTCGTCGAGCACGCGCCCGCCGTCCGTCGCCACCTCCCCGAACGAGTTGAGCCCCAGCTCGAAGTTCGGGGGTTCGGTCCTGCCGACGGTCATGGTTCCTCCTGCTTGCATCGTGGGTGAGGTATGTGGGGATCACCGTGCCGGCCGGGACGCGCGGAACAGCCCCGCCGGCACGGGTCAGGCGGCCCGGCGGAGTCGGCTGGGCGGCACAGGTCAGACGGCCTGGGGGAGCCGGCTGGTCGGGACTCTTGTCACCTGCCCGGCCGGCGGGTCATCGCTTAGCCATCGGTGAAGTCAGGGGTGGGTGAAACCAGCGGGCCGTCGGCCATGACGGCGGGCGGGATCCCCGTCCCCTACCTCGCCCGGGCCGGCAGCGGACGGCCATTCCGGCACGCCAGACATACCGATCATCTCCGTACGTGCGCCGGCGGTGGAGCAGGGCTCACCGTCGGCCTCGATAACTTCCGAGTACTGAGTACACGCCGGTAACCGGTCACTTCAATTGAACCGTGGTCACATGGAGTGAACCGGCCAGGTCTCAGTCGAGATCGTCGGTGTCGAAGCCGGCCGCCTTGTCGAAGGCGTGGCGGTTGGCGCGGATCGTGT
Source organism: Microbispora catharanthi (assembly GCF_006334915.2). GTDB lineage: Bacteria > Actinomycetota > Actinomycetes > Streptosporangiales > Streptosporangiaceae > Microbispora > Microbispora catharanthi. Next base: position 12,446 of record NZ_VDMA02000016.1, on the reverse strand, counting down.
CCTGGTTGTCGGCCGCCCACCGGGTGAGTGCCAGGACGGGCTCGGACAGGGTGCGTCCGAACGGGGTGACCTCGTACTCGACCCGGGGCGGGATCTCCGGATAGATCACGCGCTTGACGAGCCCGTCACGCTCCAGGCTGCGCAACGTCAGCGTCAGCATGCGGCGGGAGATACCGGGGGCCGTCCGCAGCAACTCGGTGAAGCGCATCGGCCCCTTGTCGAGCAGCCCGATGAGGATCAGGCTCCACTTGTCACCGACCCGGTCCAGCACGGATCGGAGAACATCCGGGTCGTGCTCGAGACAGGCCCTGCCCAACGAACGCAGCACCCTGTCCGCCTCGGCCTGGTGCGACATGGGCTCCCGCCTCCTCCGTCACCTCATGGTGACCAAGTCATGTTCCTGTTAGCGGTTATCGAAGAGTACATCGGTGACCAAAAGTAACTCCCAGAGGAGCCGCACCATGCCCGCAGGAACACCCAGCCCTCGACGCGGCCCTGCTCGCGTGGTGGTCGCGGGAGCCGGTCAGCAGCTTGAAGGTCGTTGAGGCACCTCAGGCAAGTAGGCTGACCGCGATCGCCCGCGACGGTGAAGGACTGCTCATGACCATCGACCCGACGATGACCCGGATCGGCCAGGCGGTGGAGTTGCATCACCACCAAGGTCAGCGTGAAGCCGCTCGCGACTTGTTCGCGCAGATCTGGGACGACATCGGCGGTGAGCAAGGCGACCCGCTGCATGTTTGTGTCCTTGCCCACTCGATGGCCGACGTGCAAGACGACGTGCACCAGGAGCTGATGTGGGATCTGCGAGCGCTTGCCGCCGCCGATCTCGTCACCGATGAACGGGTCGCCCAAGCTGGGGTGCCACTTTCAGTGGCCGGCTTGTATCCGTCGTTGCACCTGAACGTGAGTGAGTGCTATCGGAAGCTGGGCGATATCGGCCGCGCCCGTGAGCACCTCCAGCGGGCGCGGGCCGAGATCGGCGCGCTTGGCGACGACGAGTATGGACAGCTCATCAGAGGCGGCCTGGAGCGGCTTGCCGAGCAGTTGGGCGAGGCCACCTGACTGCGCCCGGGCGAATCCTCTGCACCAGCTGTTGATCTTCTTCGTGACCTCTCGCCTGAGCGTGCTCGTCTCGCCCGTCGGATGTGGCTACACGCGGATGACAGGGCCGCCTACGACAGCTGCGCGACCATCTCGGCGAACTCCTCCGGAGAAACGATCCGCACGCCGAGGGATTCGGCCTTCGCCCGCTTCGACCCCGCGTTGTCTCCCGCGACGACCAACGAGGTCTTCGCCGAGACGCTGGACGACGCCCGGCCTCCGGCCTTTTCGATCAGCTCGTTCATCTGGTTGCGGGACAATGCTGCCAGCTGCCCGCTCATCGCGCCCGTGACCACGACCGTCATCCCGGCCAGTGGCAGAGCAGCCGGCTCGTCGCCGCCCGACGTCGGTGTGGTCGTGCCGCCCTCGTCACCGGCCACCACCGCCACACCGGGCTCGACCATGTTCACCCCGGCGCGGACGAGCTTGTCGATGAGGTCGCTCAACTCGGTTAGCTCAGCGACAATCACGGGCGCCTTCTCCGGGCCGATGCCGTCCACCTTCTGGAACCCCTCGGCGTCGGCCGCACGGATGGCCTCCATCGTGCCGAAGTGCCGGGCGATGCGGCGGCTCATCGAGCGCCCCGTCCCCCTGACCCCGAGCGCGCAGAACACCCGGCTCAACGGCCTGGTCTTGGCCCTGTCGATGGCGGTCAGGAGGTTGTCGGTGGACACCTCCCCCATCCGCTCCAGGCCCAGTAGCTGCTCGCGTGTGAGGAAGAACAGATCGCCGAAGTCGGCGATCAACCCGGCGTCCAGCATCTGCTGGACGCGGTTGTCGGCCAGCCCTTCCACGTCCAATTGGTCGCGGCCGACGGCGTACCGGATCGAGGCGATCGCGCGGCAGTCTCGGCCTCGCACGCACCTCCACCGCTCCTGCGACGTGTCGATCTCACCGGCGCAGGTCGGGCACACCTCCGGGAACACGATGGGCTGCTCGTCGCCGGTGCGCAGGTGCACCACCGGGGACTCCACCCGCGGGATCACGTCGCCGGCCTTGTAGACGACGACACTGTCCATCAGCATCAGCCCACGGCGCTTGATGTCGGAGGGGTTGTGCAGCGTCGCGTACGTCACGACGGAGCCGTCCAGCTCCACCGGCTCCAGAACCGCCCGCGGGGCGATCACACCGGTCCGGCCGGTGTTCCACTCCACCTTGAGCAGCTTCGTGATCTTCTGCACGGCGGGCAGCTTGTAGGCGATCGCCCACCGCGGCGCCCGCGAGCCGAACCCGGCCTGCGCCTGATCCGCCGCATCGTCCGCCTTGATCACGATGCCGTCGATCCCGAACGGCAGCTCCGGCCGCGCGGCCGCGATCTCCTCGATCCGCTGCTGCACCCGCTCCACAGTCGTCGCGACGATCCCGGCGACCGCGGTCCCGGCCGTGGTCTGCGCACCCTGCCCGGCGACCCAGTCCATCACCTGGCTGTGCGGCAACTCCCGGAGCCGCGTCGCGAGGTCGGTCGTGTCACCAGGCACCGGCAAGGCGCCATACCCGAAGAACGTCAGCTCGCACACGTACGGCCGGTCCTGCGCCCTCAGCGTGCCCGCGGCGGCACTGCGCGGGTTCGCGAACGTGGTCCCGTCATGCGCCTGCCGTTTCGCACACGCCTCCTCGAACTGCCGGGCGGTCATCATCACCTCGCCACGCAGCTCCACGGTGACCGAATCGGCCAGCCGCCCGGGGAGACCGACGATCGTGCCGATCGCGTGTGAGACGTCCTCGCCTGCGCTCCCGTCGCCGCGGGTGACCAACTGGACGAGGCGGCCGTCACGGTAGCGGGCGGCGATCGCCAGCCCGTCCAACTTCGGCTCCACGGACCATGCGGTTACCGGACGGCCGAGGCGGCGTTCCAGCGAGGCGGTCCAGCCGGCCAGCTCCTCAGGCCCGAACACGTTGTCCAAGCTGAGCATGGGCACCGTGTGCGGGACATCACCCACGACTCCGGCGACCTTGCCCGTCGGCGAGGCCTCCAGCACGTGATCGGGGTGGGCCTTCTCGTAGGCCGCGATGCCACGGACGAGCCTGTCGTAGGCGTCATCGTCCAGGGAGGAGGTGCCGTCACCGTAGTAGGCCGCGGCCGCGTCGGCCGCCAGCTGGACCGCCTCGGCGTAGGCGGTCTCGTCGGGGATCGCGTCGATCGGGGGCGCTTCAGTCATGCGGCCATCGTGCCCGGTGGGTCCGACAAAGACGTGTCGCCTCTGCCTCGCATCCGACGACCAGTCCGCGCGCGCCGCGTACTACGGGATCGACGAGCGCGGTAGGCGCGCTGACGGCAGGTCCGCGAGCGGGCGGACGGTCCTCGCCCATGACCCGGAGTCGTGGGCGAGGCCGTCGCCACCGACGGACGGGACGGGGTCAGGTGAGAGCGGGTTCGGGACCCGACGCGGGACGAACCGCGGCGGGGGCCTCGTCCAGAGGCTGCGGTGGAGCGTTGAACACCGCCTCGTCGAGACGGCCCTCGGAACGGGCGACCAGGACGGGCACCACCATCTGCCCCGTGACGTTGGTCGCGGTACGGATCATGTCGAGGATCGGGTCGATCGCCAGGAGCAGCCCGACGCCCTCCAGGGGCAGGCCCAGCGTGCTCAGCGTCAGGGTGAGCATCACGATCGCGCCGGTCAAACCGGCGGTCGCGGCCGAGCCGACCACGGAGACGAACGCGATCAGCAGGTAGTGCCCCACGCCGAGATGGACGCCGAACACCTGGGCCACGAAGATCGCCGCGAGCGCGGGATAGATGGCGGCGCAGCCGTCCATCTTGGTGGTCGCTCCGAAAGGCACCGCGAAGGCGGCGTAGCCGCGGTCCACACCCAGGCGCTCGGTGGTGACCCGCTGGGTGAGCGGCATGGTCCCGACTGAGGAGCGGGAGACGAAGGCCAGCTCGATCGCGGGCCAGGCCTTGCGATAGAAGGTGAGCGGGCTGACCTTGCCGACGAAGGCGAGCAGCAGCGGGTAGCTCACCAGGAGCACCAGCAGGCAGCCGATGTACACGCCCGCGCTGAGCTTTGCGAGCGGGGCGAGCAGGTCCCAGCCGTAACTGGCCACCGACTTGCCGATCAGACCGGCGGTGCCGATCGGGGCCAGCCTGATGACCCACCACAGAGCCTTCTGGACCACATCGAGGACCGACCGGCTGAAGCCGAGGAACGGCTCGGCCTTCTCGCCGACCGCCAGGGCGGCGGCTCCGAGGACGACCCCCAGGAAGACGATCTGGAGGACGTTGAGCTCGGTGAAGGCGGTGACGATGTTGGTCGGGATGATGCCGGTCAGGAAGTCCAGCCAGGTTCCCGCGCCCTCCAGGTCGACGGCCTTCGCCCCGGCGGTGGAGATGGTGACGCCCTGGCCGGGATTGAGAATCAGGCCGAGGCCGAGGCCGAAGACCACCGCGATCAGCGAGGTGATCAGGAACCACAGCAGCGTCTTTCCCGCGAGCCTGGCGGCGCCGCTGACGTTGCGCAGGTTGGCCACGCTGACGACGACCGCGGTGAAGACCAGCGGCGCGACCGCGAGTTTGAGGAGCTGGACGAAGATCTTGCCGACTTCGGTGAGGGTGGCGGTGAGCCAGGTGACGTCACCGGCGCGGGCGACGAACCCGAGGGCGGCGCCTATCACCAGACCGAGCAGCAACTGCAGGGAGAAGGAGAGTTTCTTCACGAACGAGACTCCGGCAGAAGGGCATGCTGACGCCGAGGCGGCATGCGAGGTGAGGGGGAAGGAGTGGTGACTGCGCTCAGGGACAGAGGCGACTGTTCAGGCGGCACAGGTCGACGTGCAGTCGCTCCACGAGCCACACGATCACCGGGAAGAACCTCATAATGCGACAAAGCCTCCTCAACCGGCCATAAATTCCGGCTTCCTCTGTGATCCGTATCACGTTCCGCTGCGCGGGAGAAGCCTCAACCGCACCCGAAATCCGACCGGCCAGGCGCGACCGGCCAGGCACCGCGTAGCTCAAAGGGTCCTCGCGCAGCCGTACGGACTGGGGCTGCCGGGGTTGGCGTTGTCAGCCCGAGCGTCGCGCCTGAAGCTTCCGGGCGCTGAAGCTTTCAGGCGACGCGGCGCGCGGCGGCATGGGCGGTGCGGCGTTCGCCGAGATGAGAGCGGGTGATCTTCCCCGGCGCGCCCTGGCGTACGGCGGGCGGTGCGGTCGGGCGCTGTACGCGCCCGACCGGCCGGTGAATCGTGCGTGGTGACGAAGATCTCGCGCGGTGGGGAGGCACGGCATGGCGGTGCGGCTGGGAGCGCGTCTCATGGCGATGGTCGCGGCGATGATCCTCCTGCCGGTCACGGCGGTCCTCACGGGCACCCCCGCCGCCGCGGACACCCGCGTCGACAACCCCTACGTGGCCGCCGAACGCTACGTCGATCCCTGGTGGTCGGCGTCGGCCGCGGCGGAGCCCGGCGGTGGGGCGGTGGCCGACCAGCCGACCGGCGTCTGGCTCGACCGCCTCTCCCTCATCGAGGGCACCGCCTCCTCCCCCGGGCTTCGCGCGCATCTGAACGAGGCCGTCCTGCAGGACGCCTTCGGCCCGGCCCCGCTCACGATCCAGATCGTGCTGGACGACCTGCCCGACCGGAACTGCACCCACCTGGTCTCCAACGGAGACTTCAGCGTGACGTCCGACGGCCTGAACCGCTACCGGACCGAGTACGTCGATCCGATCGCCGAGATCCTGGCCGACCCGGCCTACCAGCGGTTGCGCATCGTGGCGATCGTCGAACCCGACTTCCTGCCCGGGTTGCTCCTGCCCGCCGCCACCTCCCGCTGCGCCGCCGTACAGGCGAGCGGCGCCTACCCCGCGGCGGTGCGGTACGCGATGACCCGGCTGCACGCCATCCCCAACGTGTACGTCTACCTCGACGCCTCCGATCACGGCGTCGCCGGCCATCCGGACAACTTCGGCCGGGCCGCCGACCTGCTCGCGAGCATCGCGGGCGCGAGCGGGGGAGCATCGACGCCCGTGCACGGCTTCACGGTGAACGTCGCGGGCTACGGCGCCCTGGTCGAGCCGTACTACAACACCCAGATGGGCCTGCCGGTGAAGAGCTCGCGGTGGGTGGCCGGAAACGACTACGTGGACGAGCTGTCGTTCGCCCAGGCGTTCCGGCAGCGCCTCATCGCGGCCGGCTTCGGGTCCGGCATCGGCATGGTGATCGACACCTCGCGCGGCGGCTGGGGCGGCCCGTATCGCCCGGTTCGCGGGAGCACCTCCGGCGACGTGAACAGGTTCGTCGACGAGTCCCGGACGGACCGCCGTCACAGCGTCGGCGACTGGTGCAACCAGGCCGGCGCCGGGCTCGGCGCGCGGCCCACGGCCATCCCCGCCGCCGGCATCGACGCGTATGCGTGGATCAAGCCGCCGGGCGTCTCCGACGGCTCGAGCGTGAACGTCACGAGTCCCGACGGCATCAGGCCCGACCCGATGTGCGATCCCACATACTCCCAGGCGACCGTGCCCAGCGGAGCACTGCCGTACGCCCCGCCGGCCGGGCAGTGGTTCGGGGCGCAGTTCCGGCAGCTCCTCGCCAACGCCTACCCGCCGCTGTGAGGCACCGGCCAAGCGGTCGGCCGTTCGTCGAGGAGCCGGACCAGTCGTTTCGGCGCGATCAGCCGGTAGCTGTCCTCGATCAGCCCGGCGATCTCGTCCCAGTCCTGCTCGGCGTCCAGGTGCGCGCCCACCCAGCCGTTGCGGCCGACGTACGGCGGGACGAAGAAGCGCTCCGGGTCCGAGGCCACGAGGGCGTCCTGCACCCCCGGTCCGGCCTTGAACGTCAGCGACCGCCCGTCCTCACTGGTCATCGCGAACAACCTGTCGCCGACCCGGTATGAGGGCGCGGTGTGGCCCCCGAACGGCTTCTCCACGGCCTCCGGCAGGTTCAGGCAGATCTCCCGGAGCCGGGCCGCCACGTCCTCATCGCTCACGCGGCTCGCTCCTTCGCACGGTCGTCATGAGCGACCAGGGTAGGGGCCGGCCCCCGGCCGCACCACCCGGCCCGAAGCGGTGAGGGCGGCCAGCAACGCCACGGCCGCCAGGACGGCCGGCGCGGCGCGGGCGCCCGCCTCCTCATGCGCGCCCCCCGCGAGGTGCAGGGCCAGGGTCACCGCCGCGATGCCGAGCGCCGTGCCGATGCCGCGCGCCATGTTCACCATGCCGCCGGCTGTGGCGGACACCCGTTCGGGGACGGCGGCCATGACGACGGTGTTGTTGGCGGGCACGAACAGGCCGAGCCCGGCACCCGTCAGCGCCAGGCAGGCCCCGGCCCAGCCCTCGGCGGCGGGATCCGCGGCCAGCAGCGCGCAGCCGGCGGCCGCCGCCACGGCGCCGACGACGCACCTGCGCCGGTCGCCCCAGGCCCGGGGCAGCAGGTGGTCGCCCATGAGGGCGCTCACCGCGAAGCCCCCGGGCAGCGCCGTCAGGACCAGGCCGGCGACCAGTTCGCCGGTCCCGCCGGCCACGAGGACCTGCGGGATCGACACCAGCGGGCCGAACAGCACCAGGTAGCCGCCCAGCGCTCCGGAGAGCCCCGCCGTGACGACCCGGTTGCGGAGCAGGGCGGTGTCGATGAGCGCGGACGGCACCCGCGCCTCCCACCGCCAGAAGCCGATCGCGGCCCCGGCGGCGACGGCGAGCAGGACGGGGACGGACCAGGACGGCAGCTCCAGGCCCGAGATCACGGAGGCGGCGAGCAGCAGGGCGCTGGTGGAGGCCCCGAGCAGGACCAGTCCCTGCCAGTCGAAGCGGCCGCCCCTCCCCCGTTGCCGCGTGCGCGGCAGCAGGTAACGCCCGGCGATCAACGCGGCGCAGCCGACCGGCACGTTGATCCAGAACACCCACCGCCATCCCGCCGTGGCGACCAGCACTCCGCCGAGGGCCGGCCCGAGGGCCAGGCCGAGCGCCTGGGCCGCCGCCTGCATGCCGAGGCCGGCCCGCATCCGCGCCCGGGGGACGCTCGACACGACCAGGGCCACGCTGTTGGCCTGGAGCATCGCCGCGCCCGCCGCCTGCACCAGCCGGCAGGCCACCAGCACCGCCAGGGACGGCGCCAGCCCGCAGGCGGCCGAGGCGACGGTGAACACGACGAAGCCGTAGAGGTAGACCAGTTTGCGGCCCGCCACGTCGGCGAGCCTGCCGGCCCCGGCCAGCAACGCGACCAGCACCAGCAGGTAGCCCAGGGACACCCATTGCACGGCCGCCAGCGAGGCGCCGAACTCTCCTTCCAGGGCGGGGAAGGCCAGGGTGACGATGCTCGCGTCCAGCTGTCCCATGAACGCGCCGATGCACACCGCGCCCACGGCGAACCAGGGGGCGTACGGGTGCTCGCGCACGCGGTGGGGGCGGCGCGACTCCCTCAGCAGATCACGCATCCTCCGACCCCTGCACCCAGCCTATCCCCGCAGGTCGGAACGGCCCGCGGCGCCCGCCGTCGGCGCGGCTCAGCCGGGGCTGCCCCGCTCGAACGGCAGGCGGTGCTGGACGGCGAGCAGCCACGCGATCGACGGCAGCACCAGCAGCGCGCCCGCCCCGGCGACCACGAGAACCGCCGTGATCACCGCCGGCTCCGCCGCCACCTGCCGGAAGGAGACCGCCGGCGGCAGCATGAGCGGATACTGCGCCACCGGCCACCCCCACAACACGGCGGCCACGGCCAGGGCCGCGGTGCCGCGTACGAGCAGGTAGCGCCGCAGCCACAGCAGCGCGATGGAGGCGACGCCGAGCACGGCGCTCGCCAGGACGAGCGGCAGCGCGCGGTGGGTGAGGCCGGTGAAGAGCCGGGGGGCGTCGGCGTGCAGCACCCCGATGCCGCCGAGGGCGACCACACCGGTGACGGCGGCCACGGCCAGCGCCCTGCGCCGGAAGACCTCGGCCATTCCGGGCAGGCGGGACCGCACCGCGTCGTCGCACAGGAAGACCGCGGCCAGGTAGGCGCAGACGGCCACCGCCAGGACGCCGCCCAGCATCGAGGTCGGGTTGACCCACGCGCCCACCAGGCGTCCCCTGGCCAGGCCGGGCGGCACCCGGCCGGACGCGACGGCCCCGGCCACCGTGCCGAGGAAGAACGGCGTGAGCACCGACGACAGCGCGAAGGCCGCACCGAACAGGCGCTGCTGCCACAGCTCGGTGCTGCTCTTGCGGAACGCGAACGCGGCCCCCCTGCCGATGATCCCGAACGCGGCCAGCGTGAGCGGGATGTAGAGCGTGGACATCACCGCCGCGAAGACCGGCGGGAAACCGGTCCACAGCACCACGAGCACGAAGATCAGCCAGACGTGGTTGGCCTCCCAGACAGGGCCGAGCGAGTGCTCGATGAGCCGCCGCTGGGGCATGCCCGCCCGGCTGCCCCCGGCCAGCAGGTCCCACAGGCCGCCGCCGAAGTCGGCACCGCCGAGCAGCGCGTACAGGGTCAGTCCGACCCACATGACCCCGAGCAGGACCTGCGCCGCCTCCATCAGGCCGTCTCCCGTTCCTGCGGCGCGGCCACCGGCCGGGCGCGGACCATGAGCCGCAGCACGTACACGGTCGACACCGTGAGGACCGTGTATACGGCGACCAGCAGCAGCAGTCCCGCCCACAGATTGGGCGCGGGGTTGACCGCGTCGGCGGTGCGCAGCCTGACGTACACGACCCACGGCTGACGGCCGAGCTCGGTCACCACCCAGCCCGCCTCGACGGCGACGACCGCGAGCACGCCGGAGGCGGCCGCCGGCCACAGGAACAGGCGGGAGCGCGGGATCTCGCGCCGCCGCCACCAGCCGAAGGCGAGCCAGGCCGCCAGCAGCACGAGCAGGACGCCGATGCCGACCATCGTGTCGAAACACAGGTGGACCGGCGTGACGGGCGGCCGGTCGGCGGGCGGCGTGCGGTCCAGCCCCTGCACGACGGTGTCCGGGCTGTAGCCGACCAGCAGCGACAGTCCGTTGGGGATCTCCAGCGCGTAGCGCAGACGGCCGTCCACGAAGATCCCGCCGACGCTCAACGGCGCGTGCGGGCCGGTCCTGGTCACGCCTTCCATGGCGGCGAGCTTGGTGGGCTGGTAGCCGGCGAGGAATCGCGCGGCGTAGTCGCCCACCAGGATCTGCACGGGCGCCAGCGCCCCCGCGACGGTGAAGGGCACGAGGAAGCCGAGGCGGTGGTAACGGTCCCGCCGCCCGCGCAGCAGGGCCACGGCGTAGACGGACGCGGTGGCGAAGCCCGACACCATGAACGCCGCGACGATCATGTGGATCGTCTGTGGCGGGGTGGCGGGATTGAACATGGCCGCCCAGGGCGACACGTGCGTGACGCGGCCGCCCTGAAGGAGGAAGCCGCGCGGCTGGTTCATCCACGCGTTGGCCGAGACGATGAAGAACGCCGAGGCCACACCGGCGACCATCACCGGTACCCCGCTCAGCAGGTGGGCCCTGGGCGAGAGCCGGTCCCACGCGTAGAGATAGATCCCGATGAAGATCGCCTCAAGGAAGAACGCGATGCCCTCCAGCGCGAACGGAAGCCCGATCACCTGGCCGTACACGCCCATCAGGCCCGGCCACAGCAGGCCCATCTCGAAGCTGAGGATCGTGCCCGACACGGCCCCGACGGCGAACAGGACGGCCACCGCCTTCGCCCAGCGACGGGCGAGGCGCAGGTAGTCGTCATCGCCTCTCCGCAGCCCCCGCCACTCGGTGAACAGCAGCAGGGCGGGCATGCCCACCCCCAGGCACGCGACGATGATGTGCCATCCGAGGGACAGGGCCATCTGGGTCCGCGCCGCGGCCAGGTCGGCCCCGCCGGCCGGGCCGGCCGCGACGATCAGCGGCGCCGCGAGCGCCGGTCGCATCGTCGCCTCCCTGCCGGGGAGCCCCGGCAGGGGAGTGTCCTAGTGGTCATCCCAGTGACCGTCGTGGTGCATGTGGTGATGCCCGTCGTGGATGTAGTCGACGTGGTCGCCGTGCGGCACGGCCACGTGCCCGCACCCCGGCCCGTGCTCGTGGTCGTGCGCGTCGTGTACGACGTGCCCGCTCACCTCGCACTCGTCGACATGGTTCTCGTGAACCCGGTGCATGTGGCCGTCGTGGACGTAGTCCACGTGGTCGCCGTGCGGCACCGCGACATGGCCGCAGTCGGCGCCATGGTGATGATCGTGTCCCGTGTGCGGGTGGTGCTTGGACATTGTGGTCATGGGGGGATTCCCCTCTCGCGAGAACCGCGGACTGGTGCGTAAGTACCCGCGCGCGTACGCCGGAGGCAGCGCCCCGACCGGCTTTTGCGCAAGCCGATGAGAGGTTCTACCGCCGTTTGAGGGACGGCGCCGTTCCCGGCCACCGCGTGCCGGCCCTCATGGCAGGGCCACGATCGGGTGAGCCGCGATTCACTGACCGCCGGCAGCCCGCAGCAGCGTGCCGGCCCGGGCCCTGACCGCCTCGACGGCTTCCCAGTCCTCGGTGCTCAGGCCGGCCAACGCCGCCGGAAACACTCCGTCCTGCTCTTTGAGGATGTGGGCGCGCAGCAGGTTCAGAGCGTCGAGCAGCCTGAGCGGCCAGCCGGGATCGGCAGGCGTGGCGTCCGCGGCCTCACCGAGGACGGCCTCGATGCGCCGATGCTCCGCTTCCAGCCCGGCGATCTGCTCGGGGAACTCGTCCGCCAGGGCGGGGAACAGGCCGTGCTCCTCGACCTCGGTGTGCGGGCCGAGCACCTCGGCGATCCGTCTGGCGATCACGGCCATGGCGTCCGCGTCGCCGGCGGTGTGCGCCGTGCGCGCGTCCGCGATCAGGTTGACCACCAGATCGTGCTCGCGGGTCAGTTCGTCGATCGCGGTCACGGCCTGGCAGCCGCAGTACTCGCACATATGCCTTCGATCCCCCAAGAGTGCTCCGAGCGCGGTCACACCGCCGGACTCACCCAACGGTGCCCGGCTGCCGGACCGGCCGGGCAGGGACCTTGGACCTCTCCGTACGGGTCCCGTGTCACCCGTTCCATGGGCATTCCTCAGCCGGGGGACCGGCTGGGCCGAAGGTCCCGCGATCACGGGACTTCGGGACGACCGGAGCGTGCCGTACTGCTCCTGCGGCACGGCCGGTGATCGCGGTTTGCTTGAAGTGTCGAAAGAGCGAGAAGACGTTGAAAGGGGCCGGTCATGGCCACCATCGAAAGGCGCCACCACGGCAACCACGTGTACGACGCCACTCCCCCCGTCACGGCCCAGACCGCCGCGCCCCGGACGACCACACAGACGACCACCGCCGGCCCGGCCCGGTACGCCTGGGCCGCCGCCCGCATCGCCATCGGCTGGGTGTTCCTGTGGGCCTTCCTGGACAAGCTGTTCGGCTGGGGCTTCGCCACCCCCACCGCCAAAGCGTGGAT
>NZ_VDMA02000015.1 GCF_006334915.2 Microbispora catharanthi | reverse complement strand
AGCACACCGTCTCGCGGCTGTTCGGCTCCCCGCCCGGTTACGTCGGGTACGAAGAGGGCGGCCAGCTGACCGAGAAGGTGCGGCGCAAGCCGTTCTCGGTGGTCCTGTTCGACGAGATCGAGAAGGCCCACCCCGACATCTTCAACTCGCTGCTGCAGATCCTGGAGGACGGTCGGCTGACCGACGCCCAGGGCCGCGTGGTGGACTTCAAGAACACCGTCATCATCATGACGACCAACCTCGGCACCCGGGACATCTCCAAGGGCATCGGGGTCGGGTTCGCCCGCGCCAACGACACCGAGTCGAACTACGACCGGATGAAGGCCAAGGTGCAGGAGGAGCTCAAGCAGCACTTCCGGCCGGAGTTCCTCAACCGCGTCGACGACATCGTGGTCTTCCACCAGCTCACGCCCAAGGAGATCATCCAGATCGTGGACCTGATGCTCGCCCAGGTGGCCGAGCGGCTCAAGGACCGCGACATGGGCCTGGAGCTGACCCCGGCCGCCAAGCAGCTGCTGGCCGACCGCGGGTACGACCCGGTGATGGGCGCCCGCCCGCTGCGGCGCACGATCCAGCGGGAGCTGGAGGACACGCTGTCGGAGAAGATCCTCTACGGCGAGCTGCGGCCGGGCCAGGTCGTCAAGATCGACATCGAGGGCGAAGGCGACGCCGCGAAGTTCACCTTCACCGGCGAGGCGAAGAGCCCGGCGGTCCCGGACTCCGCGGCCTCCATCGCCGAGGCGGTCCAGCGCTGATCCGCCTGCGATAACCCGTTCCACCCGAGGGGCGCTCCGTGAGGAGCGCCCCTCGGCGTTTTCCGCCGTACCTCGGTCACGGTGCGGTCACCTTCGTGCCGAGAAGGCGAGAACCGGTATCACGCCACCGGACGTAGTACTACACTTTGTAGAGTCCGCTCGCGGTATGCCATGAGTGCGAGTGGACGTCATGTCATCCCTGCGGCGTACCGGACAATCCGCTGCGGGGCGGACGCGTAGGACCGGGCATACGGGGGAAGCTCGGTCCGCCCGGGAGAGATCCCGGCGGTAGGAGGACCGGAGTCCCATGCGGTCGGGACACGCCCTGTGGGCGAATTGGCGGTCCGGAAGTGCACAAGCCCTTGGAGGCACCTGATGCGCCTGTTGCACGACGACGGGACGCTGGTTCACCTGGCCTACAACGCGGGCGTACATCCCGCCGAGGATCTGGAGAACCTGATCGCCCACCTCACGCGCTACGCCGTGCCGGTGCGCAGGAAGCTGGGAGTCGACCGGCTGGGCGTCGGCCTGTGGCTCGCTCCCGCCGTGGCGGACCACCTCATCGCCGATCGCATCGAGCTCGTACGGCTGCGCCGGTCGCTGGAGGAGCGCGGCCTGGAGTGCGTCAGCCTGAACGGCACCGGCGGGCGCAACCAGGAGGTTCCCGGACCCGACTGGGCCAAGCCCGAGCGCTACCGCTACACCATGGCGCTGGCGAAGATCCTCGCGTTCCTGCTGCCCGACGACGTCCAGTCGGGCAGCATCTCCACGATCCCGATCGGCTGGCGCCGCGACTGGCCCGCCGACCTGCACGCCATCGCCTCCCGCCGGCTCGAACGGCTGTCGCGTGAGCTGCGCGGCCTCTACAGCGTCACCGGCAAGACCGTCAGGGTCGGGTTCGAGCCCTGGCCGGGCTGTGTGCTGGAGACCACCGAGCAGGCCCTTGCGCGGGTCTGCGACATCGACTCCGATCACCTCGGCGTCTGCCTGGACGCCTGCCACCTGTCCTGCGGCGCCGAGGAGCCCGACGCGGCGCTGCGCGGGCTCGCTCTCGCCGGGGCTCCCGTGGTCAAGCTGAGCCACGTGCACAACCACAGCCAGGAGATCCCCAGCACCCAGCCGGTGATCGCCGACACGCTCACCGCGATCCTGTCCGGAGCGGTGAACGGCACCGCGCACGTCGAGGTGGAGGCCCACGACCTGACCTCCCCCAAGGCGAAGGGGCCCGCCGCCCTGGTGGCGAAGCTCGCCGACGAGCTCGACTGGACCCGCCGCAACCTCACCGCGCTCGGCCTCAAGCTCGCCGCCTGACAGGCGCCCAAGGCGTCAGGAGGGCAGCTGGTAGGTGCCGTCGGGGAGTACCTCGGCCAGGCCGTCGTCCAGGAGGCCGTCCAGTGCGCGCTCGCGCTGCACGTGGTCGGCCCAGACGGCGTCCAGCGCCTCCTTGGGGACCGGCCCGTGCGCCTCGCGGAGCACGGCGAGCAGGCGCCCGCGGCACTGCCGGTCGGTCCCCGCGTACGTCTGGCCCTGCCGCGCCGGGCCGTCGTGGGCCGGACGCCCGGCCAGCCGCCACGCGCACTGCGCGGTGACCGGGCAGCGCTCGCAGCGGGGCGCCCTGGCCGTGCAGACCAGTGCGCCCAGCTCCATCACGGCCACGGCCCAGCGAGGCGCGCCCACCGGGGGCACCAGTGACTCCGCGAGCCGCCGCTCGGCCGCCGTGGGCGCCTTCGGCGGGTACTCCTCGCCGCGCACCGCTCTGGCCAGCACCCGCCGCACGTTCGTGTCCAGCACCGCGTGGCTGCCGCCGTACGCGAAGCTGGCCACGGCCGCCGCCGTGTAGTCGCCGATCCCGGGCAGGGCCCGAAGTTCGTCGTAGGTGGACGGCACGCGGCCGCCGTGGTCGGCCGTGACGGCCCGGGCGCACGCGTGGAGGTTGAGCGCCCTGCGCGGGTAGCCGAGCCGCCCCCAGTGGCGTACTGCCTCGCCGGGGGACTCCTTCGCGAGCGCTTCCGGGGTGGGCCAGCGCTCCATCCACTCGGTCCAGACGGGCAGCACCCGGGCGACGGGCGTCTGCTGGAGCATGATCTCGCTCACCAGGATGCCCCACGGGGTCGCGTCGGGACGCCGCCAGGGCAGGTCGCGGTTGTGCTCGGCGTACCAGTCGAGGATGGGCTCACGCAAGGAGGCGGACACGCCCCGACTGTACCGAGAGCCGCGCTGCGGAGCGTACGGCGCCCGATTGCGCAAAGACCCGGCGAGGCTGTGATCTGGAGAAGGACAAGGTTCAGCGAGCCGATACCTCTGGCCCGCCAGGGCTCTCCATACTGTCCGTATGGATCCGGACACTTTCCGTGGTGACGTGGGCGTCGAGGGGGCGGACGTCTACTGGCGCCGCCGGGTGTCGGTGCTCACGGGGATGCTCGTCGTGGTGGCGGTCGTGGCATGGGCGTGCAGCAGCGCCTCCGGACGGCCGGACGAGACCGCCGCCGCCGTCAAGGCGACGCCCTCCGACCGGCTGGTCGTCTCGCTGCCCGCCGGGCTGGCTCCGAAGACGCCCGCCGTCTCCGGCGCCGCCGTCCCGGGGCAGCCGTCGCCGTCCGCTTCCGCGGGCGTATCGCCCTCGCCCGGCAAGCCGCGGCGCCCGGGCGACCCCTGCGACGAGAAGGACCTCGTGCTCGCGCTGCAGGCCGGTCAGGACGTGTACGGCAAGGATGTCACGCCGACCTTCCTGCTGACGGTCGTGAGCACGGGCAAGGTCGAGTGCACGGTGGACGTCGGGCCGCGCACGCTGGAGATGCGGGTGCTGTCGGGCGGCGAGCGCGTGTGGTCGACGGCCGACTGCGTGGCGGGCGACGGCGTGGACAGGCAGTTGCTGGAGCGCGGCATCCCCTATGTCCGCTCGATCCGGTGGGACCGCCACCGGTCGGGGAGCACGTGCGCTGGCAAGCGGTCGCCCGCCGACCCCGGCACGTACGTCGCGACCGCGCATTCGGGCCGGCTGAAGAGTCCGAAGATTGTCTTCCACCTGCGCTGACGAGACCTACAGGTAGCGCTCCAGGATGGACGACTCGGCGAGCCGCGACAGGCCCTCGCGGACGCTGCGCGCCCGGGTCTCGCCCACGCCGCCGACGGCCTGGAGGTCGTCGGTGCTGGCCGCGAGCAGCTTCTGCAGGCCGCCGAAGTGGCTCACGAGCCGGTCGACGATCGCCCCGGGCAGGCGGGGGACCTTGGTGAGCAGCCGGAAGCCGCGTGGGCTGACCGGCGTGTCGAGCGCGTCGCCGCCGTGGTGACCCAGAATCTGCGCCACCTTCGACAGGTCGAGCAGGTCGCCGGAGGACAGCTCGTCCAGCTCCCGCATGGCGTCGGCGTCCCCGTACGGCCGCGCGCCGAGCGAGCCGGGCGCGTAGTCGCGGATGATCTGCACGCGGTCGGTCTCCACGCCCGCGAACAGCTCGTCGAGCTGGAGCGACAGCAGCCGCCCGTCGGTGCCGAGCTCGACGACGTATCCCTCGATCTCGCGGGCGATGCGGCGGACCATCTCCAGGCGCTGGACGGCGACGGCCACGTCGCGGACCGTCACGAGGTCCTCGATCTCCAGGGCCGACAGGTTGCCGGAGACCTCGTCGAGCCGCTTCTTGTAGCGTTCGAGCGTCGCCAGGGCCTGGTTGGCCTTGGACAGGATCGCGGCCGACTCCTCCAGCACGTAGCGGATGCCGTCGAGGTAGAGCGCGATGATCCGCATCGACTTGCTGATCGCGATGACCGGGAGCGAGGTCTGCCTGGCCACCCGCTGCGCGGTGCGGTGCCGGGTGCCGGACTCGTCGGTGGGGATGGCCGGGTCGGGCACGAGGTGCACGGCGGCCCGCACGATCCTGAGGTGGGCCGTGTCGAGCACGATCGCGCCGTCCATCTTGGCCAGCTCGCGCAGGCGGGTCGCGGAGAACTCGACGTCGAGCGTGAACCCGCCGGTGCAGATGTCCTCGACCGTGCGGTCGTACCCGAGGACGATCAGGCCGCCGGTGTGGCCGCGCAGGATGCGCTCCAGCCCGTCGCGCAGCGCCGTCCCCGGGGCGAGCGCGGCGAGCACGGCCCTTCTGCGGTCGTCGATCGCCTTGTCGTTGTCCAGCACATGCACCCCAGTGGGCTCGCCCGGTCGTTATCCGTCAGATCGTCTTCCTACCGATCCCCTGTCGCGGCGAGATCCGCGAGGCGCTCCGCGGACGCCCTGTGACGCCCCTCGGGGGCGCGGGGGCGAGGCCACGGCCGACGGGGCAGGCAACAGAGTTTACCGGCGAGACGCCGTGCTCACCGGTGTGACGAGAGATCACCTCGACGACCTCATGAGGTTGAGCGCGTCCCACACGTTCTCCACCTCCGTGACCTCGAAGCCCGGCGCGAACGGCGTCGTGCGGCCGGTCGGCGAGCGTAGCGCCACGAGTCGGCCGCGGCTCGCCGACGCCTCCAGACGTGGGCCCTCCTCCTCCAGCGAGCCGGCGGGCACCAGCGCCCTGGTGAAGCCGAGCCGGGCCGCCTCGGCCAGCCGCCGCCGGACCTCCCGCACCGGCCGCAGTTCGCCGGCCAGGCCGACCTCGCCCAGCGCGACGAGCCCGGCGGGCAGGGCCTGGTCGCCTGCCGCGCTGACGACCGACAGCATCAGCGCGAGGTCGACGGCGGGGTCGGTCAGGCGGATCCCGCCCACGGTGGCCGTGAAGACGTCGCACTTGCCGATCTTGGCGTTGAGCCGCCGCTCCATGACGGCGAGCACCATCGCCACCCGGTAGGAGTCGAGGCCGGAGGACGTGCGGCGGGGCTGGGGAGCCTCGGTCGGGCCGACCAGGGCCTGCAACTCGGCCGGGATCGGCCGGGTGCCCTCGATGGTCACGGTGACGCAGGTGCCCGGCACCGGCTCGGGGTGGCGGGAGACGAACAGCCCGCTGGGGTCGGTGATCCCGGTGATGCCGCGCTCGTGCAGGTCGAAGCAGCCCACCTCGTCGATCGGGCCGAACCGGTTCTTCACCGCGCGCACCAGGCGCAGCCGCGAGTTGCGGTCGCCCTCGAAGTGGAGCACGACGTCCACCAGGTGCTCCAGCACCCGGGGCCCGGCGATCGTGCCGTCCTTGGTGACGTGGCCGACGAGCACCGTGGACATGGCCCGCTCCTTGGCGAGGCGGACCAGGTTGCCGGCGACCTCCCTGACCTGGGTCACGCCGCCGGGCACCCCGGTCGCGTCGGCCGAGCCGATCGTCTGGACCGAGTCGACGATGAGCAGGCTCGGCTGCACCTTCTCGACGTGCGCCACCAGGGCCGACAGGTCGGTCTCCGCGGCCAGGTAGAGCCTGTCCTCGATCGCGCCGATGCGATCGGCGCGCATGCGCACCTGGGCGGCCGACTCCTCGCCGGTCACGTAGAGGACGGTCTCGCCGCCGGCGGTGCGCGCGGCGGCCTCCAGCAGCAGCGTCGACTTCCCGATGCCGGGCTCCCCCGCCAGGAGCACCACAGCGCCTGGGACGAGGCCGCCGCCGAGCACGCGGTCGAGCTCGGGGACTCCGGTCGTCCGCGAGCTGACGACCTCGGTCTTCACCTGGCCGATCGGGACGGCGGGGGCGGAGACCGCGCCCGGCTTGACCACGTGGACGCCCTGCCGGGCTCCGGCCTCCTCGACCGTGCCCCACGCCTGGCACTCCCCGCACCTGCCGACCCACTTGACCGTGGTCCAGCCGCACTCGCCGCACCGGTACGCCGGTTTCGCTGCCTTGCTCACGTGCGGGAGGTTACCGGCCGCCGCCGACAATCCCTCCCGGAAAGCGGCGGCAAGTGCCGAGAACTAGTTCGCCGGCTTCTCCGGCACGTAGAAGGCGGTGGTGCCGGCGACCGCGGCGGTCACCACGTCGTCCGGCGCGCCGGAGGCCCGGTATGCCGCGCCCCACAGGTCGCTGCTGAGCCTCATGAGCTCGCGTGCCTCCTCCGACTGCTCCCACGCCGAGGGGTCGTCGAGCATCTCGCCGCGCAGGTGCAGCCCGAGCCCGAGCACCGCCAGGTCCCAGCCGACGCCCGTGGCCCCCGGTCCGAACCGGTCCCAGAACTCCGGCGGCACCACGGCGACGTGCTCCAGCTCGAACACGGTGCGGCCGTCGCCCTCCGCGTTCAGCCGCACCTCGACCTCGCTGAAGCCGGGGTTCTCGCCGAACAGCCAGCTCACCCGCAGCAGCCGGGGCGGCTCGCACCGCAGGATCTCCCCGCCCGCGTTGCCCTGGAGCTGGTAGTGCCCGCCGAGCTTCAGCTCGCCGCTCACCGGAAGGAACCAGCGGCTGATCCGCTCGGAGTCGGTGCAGGCGTCCCACACGTCCTCGATTCCGGCGTCGTAGGTGCGCCGCAGCAGCACCGTACGGGCTTCGCCTTCCTGCAGGTCGCGCGTGCCGACCGCGCGGTGTACTTGGTTGATCTGGTCGATGAAGTCGCTCATTGCCGCTCTTCCTCGTCGGTTCGTCCGTCGTGGGCTGCGTGATGGGCAGCGTGCTGGGCATCGCCGCCGCCGTGCCGCCGTCCGAGTCGCTGCTCCCGTCTGCCCCGCGCCAGTTCGGTGCCGAGCGCGTCGAGCCGCTGTTCCCCCAAGCCGCGGAACCGCTCCAGCCAGGCGTCGACCTCCCGCAGAGGCTCGGGTTCCACGGCGTACAGCCGCCGCGTGCCCTCGGCCCGTACGGACGCCAGTCCTGACTCGCGGAGCACTCGCAGGTGCTGGGAGATGGCCGGCTGAGAGATCCCGAACTCGGCGCGGATGACGGAGGTGAGCGCCCCCGACGTCTGCTCGCCTTGGGAGAGCAGCTCCAGGATCCGGCGTCGCACCGGATCCCCCAGCGCGTCGAATGCGTGCACGCGCCCACTATGCCGATAGCCGCTTATAAAAGTCAACACTTATATAAGCGGCTGTCGGCAGACGGACGTGACTAGAAGTGGCCCGCGAGGTCGGCGAGCAGCAGGCGCTTGGGCTTGGCGCCCCTGATCTGCTGGACGATCTCGCCGTCCCGGTAGAGGTTCAGCGTGGGAAAGCCCAGGACGTTGTAGCGCTGGGCGATCTCGGGGTGGTCGTCGGCGTTGATCTTGGCCACTGTGAGGCGGTCGCCGTACTCGGCGGCGATCTCCTCCAGGATCGGGGCGATCATCTTGCAGGGCGGGCACCAGTCGGTCCAGAAGTCCACCAGCACGGGCTTGTCGCTGTGCAGCACCTGCTCGTCGAAGTTCTCCGCGGTCAGCGTGATCATGACTCTCCTCGTCGTGTCAGCAGGCAGCCGGGGCAGGCGTCGGCGAACTGGGCGGCCACCTCCGAGCGGCGGGCCAGCAGGTCGCGGATCTGCCGGTCGATCTCGGCGAGCTTGCGCCGGTAGACGGCGACAGACTCGGGGCAGGAGCCCCCGGACGAGTGTCCGGACCGCAGGCAGTCCACGAACGGGCGGGCGTCGTCCAGCGTGAAGCCGACCGACATCAGCTCCCGGATCTCGGTGACGATCCGGACGTCCGACTCGTCGTACTCGCGATATCCGTTCGCCGAGCGGCGCGACCGGATGAGCCCCCGCTGCTCGTAGTAGCGCAGCGCTCGGGGGCTCACTCCTGCACGCCGGGCCAGCTCGCCGATCCGCATCGGCCCTCCTCGGCTGTCCTGGGCACGACGGTAAAGCTTGACGCCGGTGACAAGGTCAAGCCCGGCTTCAGAATTCCCGCCACCTCAGGACGTTCGGGTAGTCGATCTCCAGGCCCTCGACTTCCCGCAGCGCCTCGCCGGCCACCTCGGGCGTGAACTCGATGCGCAGCACCGCCGCCAGGTCGGCCCTGGAACGGAACGTCATCCGCAGGTCCAGGTCCTCGCGCCGCCAGCCCTGCCGGGACCAGAAGCGTTCCACGGCCTCCGGGGAGTAGGACGGCAGCGATCGGCGGAACCAGCGGCCGAACGCCCCGCGCGAGGCGTCCACGTCCACCACGAAGGCCGCGCCGCCCCGGCGCAGCACCCGCCCCAGCTCGCGCAGGCCGGGCTCGCAGCCGGGCCCGAAGAAGTACGCCCACCGCGCGATCGCCACGTCGGCCGACGCGTCGGGGAGGGGCAGCGCCTGCGCGGTGCCCGTACGCACCGAGACGTTGGGCAGCGACGCGCAGCGGGCGACGGCCTGGGCGGCCAGGCCGCCGTGCGGTTCGACGCCCACGACCCGCCCGGCGGACGCGGCGAGCGCGGACAGGTGGAAGCCGCTGCCGCAGCCGATCTCGACCACCGTCGCGCCGTCCCAGGGCCGTACGGCCCGCATCGCCGACTCGGCCGCGCCCGCGGGTCCCACGGCGAGGTTCTCCAGCTCGTAGATCTGGGGAGTGTTCCAGATGTTCGGACTGGGTACGGCCCCGCTCACGATCCGTGCCATGCGCCCCACATTAGTTCGCGACCTTGGGTAGTTGATTGTGGCGAAGCGGCGCACGGCGCGGGTGCGGCTTAGGCTGGATCCGTGAACGGGCGCAGGGAGCGAACGGACGGCCACGGCCACGGGACTGGAACGTGCCCGGGGGCCGCCAGGGGAGGCTGGCCTCATGAGTGACATCCGCGTGCCCAGCGGCACGGTGGCGCTGTCGACGGCGTCGGTGTACCCGGAGCGTACGCCGGACGCCTTCGAACTGGCCGCCCGGCTCGGGTACGACGGCGTAGAGATCATGGTGGGACAGGACCCGGTCAGTCAGGACATCGAGGTCCTCCAACGGCTGCGCGACCACTACCAGATCCCGATCCTTGCGGTGCACGCGCCCTGCCTGCTGGTGACCCAGCGGGTATGGGGCCGCGACCCGTGGCTGAAGCTGCGCAGGGCCCGCGAGGCGGCCGAGCGGCTGGGCGCGCAGACCGTCGTCGTCCACCCGCCCTTCCGCTGGCAGCGCGACTACGCCAAGGAGTTCGAGAAGGGCCTGGCCCGGATGCGTGAGGAGACCGACGTCGTCTTCGCGGTGGAGAACATGTTCCCGCTGCGGGCCAGGGGCAACGAGGTCGTGCCGTACGCGCCGGACTGGAACCCCGTCGACTACGACTTCCCCGACGTGACGCTCGACCTGTCCCATACGGCGGTGTCCGGGTCCGACGCGATGGAGATGGCGACCAAACTGGGCGAGCGGCTGGCCCACCTGCACCTGGCCGACGGGGTGGGCACCACCAACAAGGACGAGCACCTGGTGCCCGGCCGGGGGTCGCAGCCCTGCGGGCCGATCCTGGAACGCCTGGCCGGCAACGGCTACCGGGGCCTGATCGTCTTGGAGATCAACACGCGCAAGGCCACCAGCCGCAGCGAGCGGACCGAGGACCTGACCGAGGCGCTCGCCTTCGCGAGGCTCCACTACGCCGCCTCGTCGACGGCCTCATGAACGAGCGGCTCGCGGACAGCCACCGGGTCTTCGACCGCGTCTCCCAGGAGTACGACGCGGCGAGGCCGCACTACCCGGAGGCCCTCTACGTCGCGCTGGAGACCCTGTCGGGGGTCCGGCTCGCCGGGGCGACCGTGATCGACGTCGGAGCGGGCACGGGCATCTCGACCCGGGGCCTGCTCGACCGCGGCGCCCGGGTCGTCGCCGTGGACCGCGGCGAGCGGATGCTGGCCCGCCTGCGCGCCCGTACGGCGTGCCCGGCCCTGCTGGCCGACGGGAACGATCTGCCCTTCCGCGCGGGCGCGGCCGACCTCGTGACGTACGCCCAGTCGTGGCACTGGCTCGACCCGGCGCTGTCGGTGGCCGAGGCCGTACGCGTGACCGGGGACGGCGGCGCGGTCGCGGGCTGGTGGAACAGCGTGGACCCCGGCAAGGCGGACTGGCTGGCGGCCAACCAGGTGCGGCTCGCCGAGTCGTGCCCCGGCTACATCGGGCCCGTGCTGCCCGGGTGGAGCATGCCGCCGATCGCCGCGGCCATGTCCGACGCCGGCCTCGTCGTGGCGAAGACCTGGGTCGACTGGACCAGGTCGGTGCGGCTGGAGGACTTCCTGACCGACCTGCGCTCCCACTCGTACATGGCGAGGATGGAGGGTGACGTGGTGACGGAGCTGCTCGCCCGGGAGCGCGCCGAGCTCGGCCGCGTCTTTCCCGACGGGCGGCTGACCGTCCCCATGCGCGTGTATCTTGCGGTGGGCCGCAGGGGCTGAGCTGGAGCGGGGAGCGACGTGACGACGGAGGTGCCGGAGGTCTCGGGCGGCAGGCGGCGACCGGGGCGGCGACCCGGCCGCCGTCCGGGCGCGGCGGACACCCGCGGGGAGATCCTGGCCGCGGCGCGCCGGGTCTTCGCGGAGAAGGGGTTCGACAAGGCGACGATCCGCGGCATCGCCCGGGAGGCCGGTGTCGATCCGGCTCTCGTCCATCACTACTTCGACAGCAAGGAGGGGATGTTCGTCGCGGCCATGCGGCTGCCGATGGACCCCTCGTCGGTGCTTCCCCTCATCCTGTCCGGGCCGCGTGAGGAGGTCGGCGAGCGCCTCGTCCGCTTCATCCTGACGATGACGGCGGACCCGGCGGCCAGGGAGCCGCTGCTGGGGCTGGTGCGGACCGCGATGGTGAACGAGCAGGCCGTCGGCATGGTCCGGGAGTTCTTCACGACGGCCGTCCTCGGCCGGGTGGCCGAGGCTCTGGACGTTCCGCCGCTGCGGATGGAGGCGGCCTTCGCGCAGTTGTTCGGCGTGGTGATGACGCGCTACATCCTCAGGTTCGAACCGATGGCCTCCGCCGACGTCGAGGAGATCGTCGCGCTGCTGGGCCCCACCATGCAGCGTTACCTGGCCGGATAGATTACGAGCGCCCCTCTCATACCCTCTTGTAGAGCTTTGTTCTAGTATCGTGCCGTCGGCGGGAAACGCAGTGACAAGTGCCACTCGCCGAGCGTGACCCAGGATAAGTTACTCGCCGGTACCATTCGGGAAGCGTAGGCGTTATCCACAGGGCGGGACTCCACCGCCCACGCGAGGGCGCCGCGCTCCTACGCTGGCCGCCGACGTTCGATATGGGAGGGACTCGTGCTCTGGGTAGCGATTGTGGGCCTCGTCGCGACCGCCGTGGCGGTCGCACTGGCGGGCCGTCGCGTGCTGTTCCTCTACCGGCTCGCCACCAGCGGCCAGCCGGCCCCGGAGCGGATCGAGTACGCCAAGGAACACGCCGGCGCCGAGATCAAGGCCCAGCTGGTCGAGGTCTTCGGCCAGCGCAAGCTGCTGAAGTGGACCCCGTCCGGCACCGCCCACTTCTTCGTCATGTGGGCGTTCTTCATCCTGCTGACCGTCTACATCGAGGCGTACGGCGCGATCATCCAGGGTGCGATCACCGGGCACTCGGACTTCCACATCCCGCTTATCGGAACCTGGCCGGTGCTGGGCTTCCTGCAGGACTTCATCGCGGTCGCCTGTCTGCTCGGGCTGGTCGCGTTCACCGCCATCCGGATCAAGAACTCGCCGAAGAAGCTCGGGCGCGGCTCCCGCTTCTCCGGCTCCCACCTGGGCGGGGCCTGGCTGGTCCTGTTCATGATCTTCAACATCATCTGGACGCTGTTCCTCGCCCGGGGCTCCGCGGCCGCCAACGGCAACTTCCCCTATGACTCCGGCGCCTTCGCCAGCCTGGCCATCGGGAAGATCCTGCCGCACAGCGAGCTGCTCGAGCAGATCGCCCTCCTGCTGCACATCGGCCTCATGCTGGTGTTCCTGGTCATCGTGGTGAACAGTAAGCACCTGCACATCTTCACCGCGCCGCTGAACGTGCTGTTCTCCCGCCGCCCCGACGGGCTGGGCCCGGCCCAGCCGATGCGCAGCGACGGCAAGGTGCTCGACTTCGAGGAGGCCGACCCCGAGGTCGACGTGTTCGGCCGCGGCAAGATCACCGACACCACCTGGAAGGGCTTCCTCGACTTCTACACCTGCACCGAGTGCGGCCGCTGCCAGTCGCAGTGCCCGGCCTGGAACACCGACAAGCCGCTGTCGCCCAAGATGCTCATCCTCGACCAGCGTGACCACGCCTTCGCGGTCGCGCCGTACCTGCTGGCCGGGGAGAAGGAGAAGGAGAGCTTCTCCGAGGACGTGCTGGCCCTGCTCGACAAGCCGCTCGTCGGCGAGGACGGGGTCATCCACCCCGACGTCCTGTGGTCGTGCACGAACTGCGGCGCCTGCGTCGAGCAGTGCCCGGTCGACATCGAGCACATCGACCACATCCTCGACATGCGCCGCTACCAGGTGATGATCGAGTCGTCGTTCCCGTCCGAGGCGGGCGTGATGCTCAAGAACCTGGAGAACAAGGGCAACCCGTGGGGCATGTCCGAGATGAAGCGCGCCGAGTGGATCGAGGAGCTCGACTTCGAGGTCCCGATCGTCGACGAGAAAATGCCCGAGGACGTCGAGTACCTGTTCTGGGTCGGCTGCGCCGGCGCGCTGGAGGACCGGGCCAAGAAGACCACCAAGGCCGTCGCGGAACTGCTGCACATCGCCGGGGTCAAGTTCGGCGTGCTCGGCCCGATGGAGGCGTGCACGGGCGACCCGGCCCGCCGCCTGGGCATGGAGTTCCTGTTCAACATGCTCGCCCAGCAGAACATCGAGACGCTCAACGAGGCCGGGGTCAAGAAGATCGTGGCCACCTGCCCCCACTGCTTCAACACCCTCGCCAACGAGTATCCGCAGCTCGGCGGCACCTACGAGGTCGTGCACCACACGCAGCTGCTGGCGCATCTGGTCGAGGAGGGCAGGCTCACCCCGATCACCCCGATCGAGGAGAAGATCACCTACCACGACCCGTGCTTCCTCGGGCGGCACAACAAGGTGTACGCCCAGCCGCGCGACATCATGGCCAAGGTGCCGGGCGTCCAGGCCCAGGAGATGCACCGCTGCAAGGAACGCGGATTCTGCTGCGGCGCCGGCGGCGCGCGCATGTGGATGGAGGAGCGCATCGGAAAGCGCATCAACACCGAGCGCGTGGACGAGGCGCTGACCACCGATCCCGATACCGTCTCCACCGCCTGCCCGTTCTGCCTCGTGATGCTCGGCGACGCGATCAACGAGAAGAAGAACGCCGGTCAGGCCAAGGAGTCGCTGGAGGTCGTGGACGTCGCCCAGCTCCTCATCAAATCCATCAAGCAGGAGTAAAGCAATCTTTGCCGCGACCGTGAACTATTTGTGGAAATCACTGGTCAAGGCGATGGAATGAACCGTGTTTCACGGAAGAGTGACAAAGGCTTTCTCCACATAACAGGAAAATCACGGTAACCTCAACGTTGGCTCAATCGACGGGGAGGGGGCTGGACGGTGGGTGTGGTCGTCATCGACGCGGAGGTCACCCTGGCGGACGTCCTCTCCCTGCGTCTGTCCATCGCCGAGCCGCTGGCGGACGGCACCCGCCTGATCCTGCGGCGACGGGGCACGGGTGAGGAACGGCGGGTGACGCTCGGCGCCTCCGGCGGGCGTACGAGGGACGCCAGCGTCGCGGTCTCCCTCGCGCCCCTCGACCTCGATCCCGGGCGCTGGGACACCTACCTGGAACAGGACGGCGTCCGCGCCCGCATCCAGAGCGCCGATCCCGGGTTCTCGCTCGACCGCCTCGACGCGTACGCGCTGGGCCGCCGGACGCTGGCCTACCGGGCCTACCGCACGCGCAACGGATTCCTGGCCCTGAAGATAGATCCGGCGGAGCCGGTCGCCGACGTCCGCGCGGTGTGGTTCCGCGAGGGGCGGTTCGAGGTGACCGGGTTGCTGGCCTACACCGGCCTGGACGACGACGACCAGCACCGCCACGCCACGCTCGCGCTGCGTCACAGCGATCCGGGCCACAACGATCCGGGCCACGGCGATCCGGACCACGACGATTCGGCCGCGACCGTGCGGGTCGCCGCCACCGTCCAGGGGGTCCGGTTCCACGCCGCGCTCTCGCTGTGCGACGTGCTGGCCGCCACCCCCGACTCGCAGGGCTCCTGGGAGCCCTACCTGGAGGTGGACGGCGTCGACCGCGCGCTGCCGCTGGGCGCCAGGCTCGACGACGTGGAGGGCAAACGCCGCCGCGTCCACTATCCCCACGCGCTTGTGGACGGCGTGCCGATCCGTCCCAGCTTCACCCAAGGCGACGAGCTGCTCCTGGAGGTGGGAGCGTGAGAATCGCGTTCCTGCTCCCCTCGGCGTACGGCATGCGCGGTGACGTGCGGGCGATGCTGAACCTCGCAGGAGGGCTGGCCGCACGGCACGAGGTGGAGGTGGTGAGCGTCCGGCGCACCAGGGAGACGCCGTTCTTCCCGGTCGACCGCCAGGTGACGCTGCGCTGGCTCGTGGACGCCCGCCCGGGTGTCCATCACCTGCTGCCCCGGGGACAGGTGCGCACCGAGGTGGCGCTCTGGCGGATGCTGCGCGGTCTGCACGCCGACGTCCTGATCACCACCCGGCCGTCGCTGAGCGTGCAGGCCGCCAGGTATGCCCCGCGAGACGTCGTCCGCATCGCCAGGGAGTGGGGCAGGCCGTCGGTGCCCGGCCCGGTGCGCCGGTTCTATCCCCGGCTCGACGCCGTGGTGGCGAGCACCGCCGGCCGCCGGGACGAGTGGGTGCGGCTGCTCGACGACGACCTGTCGGTCCACGTCATCCCCGACGCCCTGCCCGGGACGCCCTGGCCGCGCTCCCGCATGGACAACCGGATCGTCAGCGCCGGGGGCAGGCTGGTGTCCGGCAAGTCGTACGACCGGCTCGTGCGGGCCTTCGCGATCGTCGCCGACAAGCGGCCCGACTGGCGGCTGCGGTTGTACGGCGGGGGCCCGGAGGAGCGGCGGTTGCGCGCCCTCGTCCGCGACCTCGACCTGCACAACCACGTGTATTTCATGGGCACCACGCCCGACCTGCCCGGCGAGTTCGCCAAGGCGTCCATCGTCGCGGTGCCGTCGCGGCACGAGGTGCTGGGCATGACCGTCATCGAGGCGCTGAGCTGCGGGGTGCCGGTCGTGGGCTTCGCCGGGTCCCGCGGGCCCGCCGAGTTCCTCCGTCCGGGCCGCGACAGCGTGCTGGTCCAGGAGGGTGAGGGCGGCGACGCCGAGTCGCTCGCCTGCGCGCTGCTCACCCTCGTCGACGACGAACGCCGCCGCATGAAGCTGGCGGCCGGGGCGCTGGAGACCGCGTCCGCCCACGCCGCGCCGGCCGTCGCGGTTCGCTGGGAGGAGCTCATGTACGGCCTGCGCTCCCGCCCCTGACGAGCGTCAGCGGACATTCGCACGCATCCGTGCGCGCAGCCGGTCCAGCCACGCCAGGGCGTCCGCAACGGTCGTCTGCTTGACAATGGTGATCACGGCCGCGCTCCGGAGAGCCGGAATGTGAGTAGGGGTTACTCATGTACCGACGGTGAGGTGCGAGACAGGATGCGATCACGGGGGCCGGGAGTGCCCCCGCCCGCGATCCGTCCCTCACTCTCTCCTGGAGGAAGACATGCTCACACGTTCCGGCAGGCTCGTGGCGATAACCGCATCGGGGTGCCTGGCGATGTCGGTGCTCGGGGTCACGGGGGCCGCCGCCGAGACGGCGTTCGCCCCTGACACCTGCGCCAGCGGGTACGTCTGGCGCGGCGCAGGGCCCAGCGACCACGTCTGCGTGGACCCGTCTGTACGCGACCGTACGCGGTCGGAGAACGCCTCCGGCATCTGGCACGCGTGCACGACCGGGTTCGTCTGGCGGGAGGCATACCCCGGTGACTACCGGTGCGTGGTCCCCAGCTCCCGCACCCAGGCGCGGCGCGACAACGACAGAGCGGTCCGCAGGCTGGCCTGGGTCATCATGGTGAAGCGCAACCACGCCGGCAGCGGGCCCTCCTGCGACGGTGAAAGCTGCTCCACCACCAACGAGGGGCCGTACCAGACCGTGGCCGTCCGCGGCTACTACCTGACGCCGGGTATCCAGGTCACCGTCCAGGTCAAGCGCGCCTCGGATGACCGGGTGCTGTGGCAGGGCCGTACTACGGCGCAGGCGGGGGGCGACGGACCGGCGGGCAGTTACTCGGTCGACACAGGGCGGGTGCTGTGCGGTGGCAGCTCGTTCGCGCCGCCGCTCACCGCGTATGTGATGGTGCGCGGTGACGGCGGGCAGTGGTCGCCACGTGTGCCGATCGCCTGGCGGTCCTGCGGACTGGTGTGATCAGGGCTCTGGGCGCGCCGTGACGGTGGTCGCCGGCTTTTCCTCTGTCAGGGCGGCGATCAGCGACTACGGATGAGTCGGTGCTATCCCTCCGGCCCGTCCAGGAGGGCGGCGAGGGCGGTGCGATCGTTGACGCCTGTCTTGTCGTAGACGGCGTACAGCGTGTTGGCGACGGTGCGGACGGACACGACGAGCCGCTCGGCGATCTCGCGGTTCGTCAGCCCTTGGGCGGCCAGCACGGCGATCTCGCGCTGCCTCGGCGTCAGACCGGGGACGTCGAGGTCCATCAGCGCGAGCGTACGGGCGCCCTGGCAGCGCTGGGAGAGCCGCCAGGCCCGCGTTTCCGCCGTCCGCGCGCCGCGCCACAGCCCGGACTCGCGGTGGCGGGCGGCTGCCTGCGCCGCCGCCTCGGCCGCGTAGAGCAGCAGGCCGAGCCGTTCGAAGCCTTCCGAGACCGCGTCGAGCTCCCCGCCGTCGCGGGCGGCGGCATGCCGCGCGAAAAGGGCGACCAACGGACTGTCCACGTCGAGCGCGGCGAGCCGTGCGGAAACGAGGTCAGCACGGCCCAGCCTGACGACGTCGTGCAGCGCGAACGGCACGTCGCAAGGCAACGCGCTCTCGGCGGCCTCCAGGCAGATCTCGACAGCCCCGGCGACGTCGCCGCGCCCGGCCAGGGTCCATGCCTTGGCGAAGCGAAGGGGCAGGACGACGTACGGGCCGATCGGCATACCCGTGGCCTCCGCGCGCGCCAGGGCCTCCTCGGCCGCGGCGGCGTCACCGAGCAGCGCGTACGCGTGCGCGAGCTCGCCAAGGCAGGCTCCGGCCAGCACGCTGCGGGCGGGCAGCCGCACGACGGTGTCGCGGGCCCAGGCGAGGGCGTCGGTGAGCCGGCCGCGCAGCCGCAGCACGCGGGCCTTCGCTGCGCCGAACTCCAGGATCGCCCGCGTCCAGCTGCCGAACTGGCCCCCCAGGCCGTATCCCTCGTCGGCGAGCCGCTCGGCGGCGTCCAGGTCACCGAGCAGCAGCGCGGCGTTCGTGGCGTGCCCGGTCAGAGCGGCGGACAGGCTGCGCATGGCGTCGGGTTCCTTCGCGAGCCGGGCGCCGGCCTCCTTCACGCGGGCCAGGCATTCCGTGGCCCGGCCCCGCGCCAGCAGGACGGCCACCTCGGCCCCGTCGATCATGCGTTCGCCGTGCGGGCTGAGCGGGCCCATGTCCCGCGTGCGCGCCAGCAGGTCCTCCGCGGCGGCGATGTCGCCGGTGAGGGTGGCCAGGACGGCCCGCATGATGAAGGTGCCCTGCCGTCCGTCGACACCGCGGGCCAGCCGGGTGGTCTCTTCCAGGACGGCTCGTGCCCGCGGAACGTCCCCGAGCCCGACGGTCAGGTTCAGTGCGCGCTGCACGCCGAGGTCGATCCGGGCCGTCTCGCTCATCTCCACCGCCCAGGCGGTGGCGTACATCTCCTCGGCCTCGGCGTGCCGGTCGGTGTAGAACAGCACGGTGCCGAGCGCGGCCAGCGCGGGCCTTCCGCCGCCGGCTGCCACGGCCGCGCGTCCAAGCCGTACGGCCAGCTCCAGGTCGCGGATGACCCTGGCGCGCTCGCAACCGGCCAGCAGTAGCCCGGGATCGCCGGTCATGCCGCCGTCCAGCCGCCAGACCGCCACCCTGAGCACGTCCTCGCGCCGTCGTAGCCCGGCCTCGGTGACCGCCTGAGCCAGCCGGCGCGTCACCGTGCGGGCGCGCAGCACGCCACAACCGTCCCTGATGACCTCGCCATAGAGGGGGTGCGCGAGCCGTACCTGGAGCCGTCGGCCGTCCCGCTGCACGGTGACGAGCTGCCGGTCCTCCAGGTGTTGGACGGCGTCGAGGGACCCGAGGACGGCCAGCAGGTCGGCGCCGAGCGGCTCGCCGTAGGCCAGGAGCTCCAGCGCCTCCCGCTCATGCGCGGTCAGTTCGCCGATGCGGCCGGCGATGGTCTCGCGCAGCGTAGGCGTGATCGTCAGCGGTCCGCGCCAGCGCCACACGTCCCCATCCTCGGTGAGGATCCCGGACAGTACGAGCTCGTGCAGGTAGAGCGCGTTGCCCTGGCTGGCGCGCCACAGCCTGGCCACGGTCGCGGCCTCCACCCGGCCGCCCATGGCGGCCTCCAGGACGGCCGCGGTCTCCTCCAGGGAGAACGGCTCCAGCTCCAGCCGCGGCACCAGGCCGTCCTTCCACAGCGCGTGCACCGCGTCCGGCGCCGGTGTCCGGCTGCGCAGCGTCGCGATCACGCGGGTGCCGCCGCTCGTCACGAGGTGGTGGACGAGCGCGGCCGAGGCCGGGTCGAGCAGGTGGGCGTCGTCCACCACCAGCACCGGCGCGCGCAGCGCGGCGGCGGCCCAGCCCAGCGGGTTGCCGGTGGGCGGTGTGGCGGGCAGCAGCGGGGCGAAGGCGCCGAGGGGGAGTTGTCCCGCGGCCGCGGTGGCCCGCGCCCAGGCGACCCGTTCGAGATCGTGGACGGCCTGCGCCACCAGGCGGCTCTTGCCCGTCCCCGGCGGGCCGGCGACGACCATGCCGTGCCCGGCCGACCTGATCGCCGCCAGGTGCGCTGTACGCCCGATGAACGGCCAGGAGGCTGCCACGGCGAAAGCGTATTTGAGTAGGCCGTGCTCATGCGAGGGCGAATTCCGTGCGCCAGGCTGGGCCCATGATCCTGACACCGGCCACCGATCTGACGGACCTGGTCCGCGAGAGCCTCGGCGATCCCCTGGCCGAGATCGCGGAGCAGCACGTCGAGCCCTTCCACTTCGGTTCCGGGGCGCTGTCGACGGCCTCGCTCCATCGCGTGCGCGGCACGACGACCAGCGGCGTGAACTGGTCGTTCTTCGTCAAGTCGATCCATGCGATCAAGCACTCGGCCTGGTTCGAGAAAATGCCCGAGGAGATGCGGGCCGACGCGCTGGCGCAGTTCCCCTGGCGGGCCGACGCGGACGCCTACCTCGCCCGTCGCCCGCTTCCCGACGGGCTGCGGCTGCCCCGCATATACCGGTTGGACGACCTGGGGGACGACCGGCTCGTCATGTGGCTGGAGGACGTACCGGTCGCACCCGCCACGTGGGATCTGGACCGCTACCGCGCCGCCGCCCGCCTGCTGGGCGATCTGGCCGCCGGACGGCCCGTGGCAGGCCGGTCCTCGACGCCGCGCGATCCGCTGAACCGTGGACTCCACTGGTTCTGCGCGGGTCCGGTCGCCAACCTGTTCCTGCCGATCCTGCGGGACCCGGCGACGTGGCGCCACCCTCTCGTCGCCCGGTACGCCGACCCCCTGCTCCAGGCCGACCTGCTCGCCCTCGCCGACCGGATCGGCCCGCTGCTCGACGCGCTCGACCGCCTCCCCCACACCCTCGTCCATGGCGACGCCGGCCCCATGAACCTGCTGATCCCCTCCGACGGCTCGGCCGAGTTCGTGGCCGTCGACTGGAGCTGGCCGCACCCGGCGGCCGTGGGCTTCGACCTCGGCCAGCTCCTGGTCGGCCGGGCGCACACCGGCGAACTCGACCCCGCCGACCTGCCCGCCGTCCACGAGGCGATCGAGGCCGCGTACGCCGCCGCGACGGCCGGGATCGCGGACCCCTGCGAGGTCTCCTTCGGCTACGTCGCCGCGCTCGTGCTGCGCAGCGCGTGGACCGCGATCCCCCTCGAGTTCCTTGACCATGAGCCCACCCCCGAGCTGTACGACCTGTTCCGCAAACGGGTCGCACTCGCCCGATTCATTGTCGACCTGGGGCGGTCGTACCGAGATCCCGGAAATGAGTAGGCCCTACTCGTGAGGAATCCGCTCGTCACACCCACTCTGGATCACATGAAAGAGGAAAAGATCATGTCCTTCGCGGAAATCCGCCGTGCCCTTGCCGTCGCCTCGACCGCGATCGCCGGCCTCGCCCTCACCGGAACGGGTGTCGCCCACGCCGAAACCACCTACTACGAGATCGTCGCCGACCACAGTGGCAGGTGCTTGGACGTTCAAGACGCCAGTCGCGCCCACGGCGCCAACGTCCTGCAGGCGTACTGCGTGAACGGAAAGAACCAGCAGTGGCGCCTCGTGCCAACCGACGGCGGCTACTTCAAGCTCGTCGCCCGGCACAGCGGCAAGTGCCTGGACGTACAGGACGCCAGCCGCTTCCACGGCGCCAACGTCCTGCAGGCGACCTGCTGGTCCCCGGGTTACAACCAGCAGTGGAAGATGCGGACGATGCCCGGACCGAAATGGCGCGGCACCGGCACCCCCTTCGAGCTGATCGCCCGGCACAGCGGCAAGTGCCTGGACGTACAGGACGCCAGCCGCGCCCACGGCGCCAACGTCCTGCAGGCGAACTGCCGGGGCAGCTCCAACCAGATCTGGCGTCTCCGAACCCCGTAAGCGTCGGTTCTCGGGCCGCCGATACCGTAGCGCCGGTTCCCCATCAGGCCAGATCTACAGGCCCCAGGCCTCCGAGAGGCGGTCTCATCGCCACCATGGAGACGCCATGCGGGGCCGGTGCAGTGGGCGCCCGCCGGGCTGAATCAGTCGCCGGGCTTGGTGAGGTACGCGGCGGCGGCGGCGACGGAGTCGTGGATCGGCAGCTCCGTGTCGAGGCCGGTGATCCTGAGCATCCGGGCGAAGCGCCCGTGGGCGCCGCTGAGCGCCAGGCGCCCGCCGGCCGCCCTGACGGCGGTCAGGGCTCCCATGAGGACGCTCAGCCCGGTCGAGTCGCAGAACTTGAGCCCGTCGGCGTCGATCACGATCCGGGGCGGCGTGCGCAGCCCGACGGCCTCGGCCAGACAGGCGCGCAGCGAGTGGGCGGAGCCCAGGTCCAGGTCGCCGAACATCCGGATGACGACGACGTCCTCGTCCAGAACGGTGAGCATGGAGAAGGTGTCGGGCTGTCCGTGCCTTCCCGGTTCCACTCGCGCTCGCCCCTGCTCACCCGACCCTGCCGTCCGGCCGTCGCCTCACGACCCGCCGGAGCTGCTGTCCGTCAATGATTGCACATGGCAAATGATGCCCGGGCCAGACCGTCAGGGCCGTTCCCTGCGGACGAGCAGCATGGCGGCGTCGTCCGGGACGGGCCCGCCGACGTGCAGGACCAGGTCGCGTTCCAGCAGGTCGAGGGCGTCCTGCGGGTCGCCCGCCCGCAGCAGGCGGGGCGCCCGGTCCTCCAGGGGATAGAAGGATCCACCCCGGTCGCGCGCCTCGCACACGCCGTCGGTGTAGAAGAGGATCTGGTCGCCCTCGCGGAACGCGCATCCGTACGGCTCGGGGCCGGTGGGGGCGAGCGCGACCAGGCCGAGCGGCGGCGCCTCCTCACGCGGTTCGAGCCGGTGGACACGGCCGTCGCACGTGAGCAGCAGAGGCGGCGGGTGGCCGTAGTTGAGCAGCGAGATCTCGCCCTCACGCACCTCCGCGAGCACGGCGGTGACGAACTTCTCCCCGCCGAGCCGCCGCGCGAGGTGGTCCTCCAGACGCCGGCCGACATCGGCGAGCGCCGGCTCGTCGTAGGCGGCCTCCCGGAAGGCGCCGACCACCGAGGCCGCCGTCTCCACCGCGTCCAGGCCCTTGCCCTGCACGTCGCCGACGATCAGCCGGACGCCGCCCGGCCCCCTGGCGATGTCGTACAGGTCCCCGCCGATGCGTGCCTCCACGGCGGCGGAGGTGTAGGACAGGGCGATGCGCAGGTCGCCCGCGCGGCGGGGCACCGGGGGCAGCAGCACGCGCTGGACCGTCTCGGCGACGAGACGGACGTCCGCGAGCTTGCGCTCGCCCTCGGCCCGGAGCCGGCACGCCAGCATGGCGGCCGTGGTGACCCCGACGATCGCGACCAGCGTGATGGTGATCTGCGGACGGCCGAGCAGCTCGTCGTGATAGGCCAGCGGCACGGACAGGACGAGCGCGACCAGCCCGGCCAGCGCCGTGTGGCGCACGCCGCCCGTCACGGCGGCCAGCGCGGGCCCGAGGGTCAGCAACGGCAGCAGGCCCAGGGACGGCCCGGCGAGCAGGTCGAGCACGACCACCGTCGCCATGGCGGCGAACGGCAGCGTACGGAGGACAGCCTGGGTTCCCATCCGCGACTCCAGCGCCGCTACGAACCGGTTCATGGATGCATTCCCGGCACCGCCCGCCCTACCCGCCGTATCGGGACCGCGACGCTGGATACCGGTTACGGGTATCGTTGAAGGATGCACGGGTACAGCGGGGACAAGCAGGCCTACCTCACCCGCCTGCGCCGGATCGAGGGACAGATCCGGGGACTGCAGCGGATGGTGGACGAGGAGGCCTACTGCATCGACATCCTCACTCAGGTCTCGGCGGCCACCCGCGCCCTCCAGGCGGTGGCGCTCGGCCTGCTGGAGGACCACATCGCCCACTGCGTCGCCGACGCCGTCAAGAGCGGAGGCCCGGAGGCCGATGAGAAGGTGAAGGAGGCCTCGGCGGCCATCGCCCGGCTCGTCAGGTCGTGACGCCTGTTGGGCATCGCCTGTTCGTGACGGCCTGCCGATGATCGCCCGTCCGGGCGGCCGGACGGATCATCGCGGTTGAGCAACCGTCCCGGGCCCACCATATGCCCGGGACGGTCCGTGCTCTCAGTGCCTTCAGCGGCTCGCCGAAGTCCGCAATCCGAGCGCGTTGTCGAGCTCTTCCAAGGTCAGTCGGTTCTCCGTGATGTTCACGGCCTCCAGCACCTCGGCGTAGAGCGCGATTTCGTCCAACGCGACACGGTCGTGGACCCGAGAGTCCAGGTCATCGTGCCCCACCGCGTCGTCCTTCCTTCCGCAGCCCACACCCATCACGAGGTTACGTCCGGGTACCCTGCCGCGACATGGCCCATCGTGACCATTCCGACCCGCACCCCTCGTCCCTCCGGGACCATTTCCCCGATACCGAGATCACAATTCGATGAAAAAGACGGTGATGGGGGGAAGGGGTTGCTAAAGCGGAGGTAAGGACGAAATATCCGAATTGGATGTTTCGAACAGCCAACCGCCGGACTCGTCCAGGTCGGGCTTGCGCCGCTCCGCCGCCTCCTGCGGGCGCGGGTCGTCCCGCTGGTGGATCAGGCACTTCACGACCGCGGAGCATACCGCGAAGCCCTCGGGCGGCGCGGGCGTGCCGGTCAGGGCGCACCAGGCCAGGCCGGTCGCGTACGCGGAGCCGAGCAGGGCGGCGGCCGTCTCCCGGTCGGGCGGGACCAGCCCCGGCGGCAGCTCGCCGCCGGCCGGCCAGCAGCCCCGCAGCGGGTGGGTGGGCTCGGCGAGCGCGAGATAGAGGGCCTGCCGGAGTTCGTCGTCCATCCACGGATAGAGCGCGGTGACCACGTGCGCGGTGCGCG
Organism: Microbispora catharanthi; assembly: GCF_006334915.2. Classification (GTDB taxonomy): domain Bacteria; phylum Actinomycetota; class Actinomycetes; order Streptosporangiales; family Streptosporangiaceae; genus Microbispora; species Microbispora catharanthi. The sequence continues at coordinate 237,660 of NZ_VDMA02000015.1, read as the reverse complement.
AACTGCCCGGCGCCGCCCAGGCGGGCTCGGACACGCCGCACACGCTCGACACGTCGGCGGCGAGCAGCGCGGCCGCCACGGCCCGCGGATCCATCCCGCGTGCGGCCGTGTAGCCCAGGGCCTCGATCAGGTCGTACAGGGTGTGCCGGAAGTGCTCGCCCGGCGCCCATTCGGGGAGCGTGGCCGGGACGAGGTGCGGCGGGCAGCGTGACAGCCAGGCCTGCCGTACGGCGCCGCCGGGCATGGCGTGCTGGTCCAGCCAGGGGCTGCCGAGCAGCGGCTCGGCCATCGCGATCAGCGCGTCGGCGCGCGGCCGGAACCGGGGGTCGGCGCGCAGCACGGTGGCGGTCTCGGCCATCAGCCCGGCCAGGCGCAGCCCCGCCTCCCGCGCGCCGGAGCGCATCCGCTCGGCGTAGAGGGCCACGAGCGCGTCGAGCGAGCCCATGGGCAGCCAGCGCACCCAGTCGTCCCCGGGCAGCGGCCGGGCCAGGAACTCGCCGAACATCGACAGCATGACCTCGTTGCCGTCGAAGGCGGGCGCGTAGGCGCACCACATGATCGTGCCCCACACGGCGGCCACCGTCGAGGCCACGTCGCGGGCGAAGATCTGCTGGTAGACGCTGCCACCGAGGGGGAAGTCCTCCCGGCGCAGCCCACGGTGGGCGAGCAGCAGCGCGCGGAGCCGTTCGGTGATCTCGTGCGGGACGTCCGGGCCGACGAACCCCTGGGTGGACCCGCGGTCGTACGCGAAGTCGGGGCCCGCGGGGATCAGCGCGGGCGGGATCGCCACGCCCGGCGGGCTCGGCCGTGCGCCGGAGCGGACGGCCGGATGCAGCGGGGGAGCCGACAGGTGCCAGCGGCCGTCGACGCGGTCGAGGCGATACCAGCGGGCGTGCGCGCCGAACAGCCACTGGGCGCCGTCCGGAGTGACCAGCGCCCGCTGAGCCAGGGTGTGCGCCCGGGTGACGGGGGGAAGCAACGTCCACCGAGGGTCGCCGACGACGGCGCGCACGTCGTGCTCCATCGTGGTGAACCCGTCCCAGTACACGCGGCAGTGACCTCCGTCCTCCGGAGAGGACGGCTTCTCGCTTATCCCGGTTGACGCAGCCGGAGCAGGCCGATGCCCCTCCGGGGCACACGAATGCCGGGACGAACTCCGGCGGTCCCCTCGCTGGATCCGATGGTAGCTCGCCGGTCCCGGAGGCGGCGGGAGCGCCCGGTGCGGCGGAGACCGTCTGTGAAAGTTTCACGCGTTGGGAGGCATTGAGCAGCACATATGCGTATTTCTTCGGGTTGGTGGGTATCCCGGGGGGTGCCGGCCACTTGGCATGGGCTGCCGTGGCGTATTCCATAGGTGCTCGTGACGGAGATCCAGCAGGCCGGGACCGCCCGCGAGCGGGGCGCGGACGAGGCATCGGAGAAGATGGCGCCCGTGGACACCCCTGGCGGGACGGCGACCGGTGAGCAGACGGGGCCGCACTCGGGCCGGAGACGCTGGGCGACGTGGTGGCTCGTCCACTCGCCCGACCGCACGGCCCTGCTCATCTGGTTCTTCTGGCAGATCGCCTCCTACATCTACCTGATCCTCGCGGCGCCGGGCCGTACGGAGGACGCGATCCTCGACCGGTTCAACCGGTATGACTCCTACAACTTCATGGACATCGCGAAGTACGGCTACGACGGCCGGCCGGACGACCCGGACGCGCCGCGGCTCGTCGCGTTCTTCCCGGGTCTGCCGCTGCTGCTGCGCTCCCTGCACGTGTTCATCCCGGACCTGAGGCTCGCCCTCGTCCTGATCTCGCTCGTCGCGAGCGCCGTCGTGGCGGTGGCGCTGTCGCGGCTGAGCGAGTCGTACCGGGAGGGCAGCGGCCCCTGGGCCGTGCTGGCGTTCTTCCTCAGCCCGTTCGCGGTGTTCCTGCTCGCCGGCTACACGGAGGGGCTGTTCCTCGCGCTGGCCATCCCCGCGTGGCTGCTGGCGCGCCGGGGCCGGTGGGAGTACGCCGCCGTCTGCGCCGCCTTCGCGTCGTCGATCCGCGTCTCCGGGCTCTTCCTCGCCCTCGGTCTGGTCGTGCAGTTCCTCGTCTCGCGCGACGGGCTGCGTGCCCCGAAGGGATGGCGGAACGCGCCGTGGCTGGTGCTGCCGGGCGTGCCGGTGCTGGCCTACATGATCTACCTCTGGCACCGCACCGGCGACCTGATGGCGTGGAAGGCGGCGGAGGCGCAGTACTGGGGCCGCTATCCCGAGGCGCCCTGGAACGTGTTCATCGACACCTGGCACAGGTCGCTCAACGAGCCCGTCCTGGCGACGTCGTACCGCGAGGAGATCCTGTCGGCGCTCGTGCTGGTCCTGTTGATCATCGCGCGGCTGGTCCGGCGCAACTGGGCCGACGTCGCCTACCTGGCGCCGCAGGCGGTGGCGCTGCTGGCGATGTCGTCGTTCTACATGTCGGTGGGCCGGGCGTCGCTGCTGTGGTGGCCGCTCTACATCTCGGTCGGCGTCGTCGGCAGCCGAAGGCCCTGGGTCATGATGGCTTACCTCGCGGTCGCCGCGCCGGTGTGGGCAATCAATGTCGGAAATTTCACCACAGGCGCCTGGATCGGTTGATCCACCTCTGACTAGCTTCTCCACGTATGGGGGCGTTTGTCACGGGAGTGGCGGTTGTTGCGGTTGTGGTGGCCGGTCTTCCACCGGCGGCCGACACCTACCGGGTGAACGTCCTCACCTACAACGTCTGCGCGGCGGGCAACAGCGCCGGCACCTGCGTACGCGACCTCACTCCCGGGCACCGCAGGACCTGGGCCGGTCAGGTCTCCGCGCTGATCCGGTCGAGGGACGTGGACGTCGCCTCGTTCACCGAGATGTGCTACGCCCAGGTGGGCCTGCTCCGGCGTGAGCTGCCCGGCTACCGCCTGGTCTGGTACGGCTACGCCAAGGGCGGCGGGCCGGGCCGCGAGGACCGGTGCCGCACGTTGTGGAGCGACCTCACCCCGGACACGGCCCCGCCCGACGGCAAGACCTTCGGCATGGCGCTGGCGCTGAAGAACGGTGCGGACGGCCCGCCGCTGCGGCGGCTGCTGCGCACCGACCACGCCCCGGCCGTGCCGGGTGAGACGATCCACCCGCGCGGCCTGCTGTGCGCCACCGGCCGGGTCGGCCCGCGCCGCTCGGTCTGCTGCGTGACCCACATCTCCGACACCGAGACCCCGCGGCAGGTCACCGGACTGGTGTCGACGTACGCCGGGAACGCCCCGGTGATCCTCACCGGCGACTTCAACCGCGAGCCCGGTCACGACCAGCTGACCGACGTGTACGGCATGGGCCTGGGCGAGGGCGGCTACACCGAGGTCGACGCCGACTCGTGCGGGGTCGCGCGCCGGGGCGGCGAGCCCACCACGCGCGGCGGCCGGAAGATCGACTACATCTTCGCGACCGAGGCCGACTACCGTCCGGGCGGAGCCGAGGTCATCAGGACCGACCCGGAGCTGTCCGACCACCTGGCGCTGGCCGGCACGCTCATCGGGACCGAACCGAGGCCGCGGCGTGACGGCGGGCCTTGGCGAGGTAGTTGTCCGGCGTGCGCGCGAAGGAGGCGCGGTCGTCGTCGGTGAGCTCGCGGACGACCTTCCCCGGCACGCCCGCGACCAGCACGCCCGCCGGGATGCGGCGGCCGGGCGGCACGACGGCCCCGGCCGCGATCAGGGACCCGGCCCCGACGACCGCCCCGCCGAGCACGACCGCCCCGATGCCCACGAGGGCGCCGGTCTCGATGTGCGCGCCGTGCACCATCGCCCGGTGGCCGAGACTCACCCGGTCCTCCAGGATCGCGGGCTCACGGGGATCGGCGTGCAGGCAGCACAGGTCCTGGATGTTGACCTCGGCGCCGACCTCGATGCGCTCGTCGTCGCCGCGCAGCACAGAGCCGTACCAGACGTTCGCGCCGCGTCCGAGCCGCACCCTCCCGACGATCACCGCCCCGGGGGCCACCCATGCCTCGGGATGGATGATCGGCGTGGCGTCGTCGTCCAGGTCGGCGATGTACGGCATGGGGCCATGATCCCACGAGCCCCGCGCCCGGCCCGATGCGGCGTCCGTTCCGCCGGCCGCTCGAGGCGTTCAGGTTGCGATGTGCGACGGATAGCAGGAAAGTCGTGTCCTGGCTGCGTTACCGTCGTTATCTCCAACCCCAGGGTTTCTCATGACGAATCAGACCGACAATTTCCCCGACCTGATGAGTGACGACTCCTTCGAAGTCGTGATGCGTGGGTACAGCCGCAGGCAGGTCCACGACTACATGGTCCGGACCCGCAACCAGATCCGGGACCTGGAGGAACGGCTCGCTCGCACGATCGACCAGGCGGAGCAGAGCCGCCTGGAGCTGGCCGAGGCGCGGCGGAGGATGACGGAGTCGCCGCAGAACCCCGACGAGCTGGGGGAGCGGCTCAGCCAGATACTCAAGCTGGCGCAGGAGGAGGCGGCGGCCAACAAGGAGGCGTCCGAGGCGGAGGCCAGAAGGCTGCGCGAGACCTCGGCGGCCGAGGCCGAACGGCTGGTGACGTCGGCGCGTGAGCAGGCCGACGCGATCAGGGCCGCCGCCCAGGAGGAGGCCGAACGCCGCGTCGCCGACGCCACCGCCACGTCGGAGCGGCTGCTTGCGCAGGCGGGCGCGGACGCGGAGGGGACGCTGGGGGCGGCCCGCGCGGAGGCGGATGAGACCCTGCGCTCCGCCCGAGCGGAGGGGGAGCGGCAGCTCTCCGCCGCCCGGATGGAGGCGGAGCGGCTGCTCGTGGAGGCGCGCGGGCAGGCCGAGGCCATGCTGGCGGCGGCGCAGCAGCGGGTGAACGCGCTGGACGAGCACACCGGCCGCCGGGTGGCCTACCTCACCGACACCCACACGGAGGTCGTGCGCCGGCTCAACGAGATCGGCTCGGTGCTCGGCGACCTGATGCACCGCGAGACCGCGGCCGGCCCGCTGATCGACGAGGCCGCCGTGCTGCCGCCCGCGCCGCAGGTGCACGCCATCGCCGCGGGCGCGCCTGACCAGGGGCACGATCAGTCGTACGAGCAGCGGCACGAGCTGGTCGAGGACCCGCGGCAGGCCCTGGAGGCCGCGCCGTCCGGGCATGAGGCGAATGACGCCGCCACCGGTCAGGGGCCGACGGACGGCGACGAGGACGACGCGGTCCTGATCGTGGACGACGGACGCCACGAGAACGGTCACGACGTGACGCCGTCGCCCGAGGACACCGACGTCAACCTCGGCCGTGTGCGGCGTGCCCTGCCGGACGGGGAGTCGGTCGCCAACAAGTGAGCCGGCAGGCGAGCCCGCCGGTGCCGGTGACGGCGTGGTCGTGTGGCCGCGTGATCGTGTGACCGCGTGGTCGTGTGACGGAGCATGTGAGGACTGGTAGCGGAAGCCCCCGCCCCCGATCGGGTCGGGGGCTTCCGCGCTCATGGATCGGCGGCGCGTGCCTCCTGCTCGCGCAACAGCTCACGCAGTCCGTCGGGCTCGTCGGCGTCGATGGTCATCGCGCATCCCGCCGCCCGCTGCGCCGAGGTGAGCGGGTGGTGCCGGGTCGCCCACCACCGGCCCGCGTCACTCCGCCAGATCGTCCACTCCGGAAACTCCCGGGCGATCTCGGCGAGGCGTCGGTCCAAGGACATCCGTACACCTTCCCTCGCCGCATGCCCGGGTGTTCTTGACGTCTCCTCCTCAAGGTGCGGGACATCTCTAGAGAAATCAATGATCGGGATGGTCAGGTCAACGTTGCCTCTTGACCTAGGCGTCGAAGTCGTACTGGAGTACATACGACGCCGCGTCCAGGATCATCTCGTTGACCTCGACCGGCACGCCCCCTTCGGCGAAGGCCACCCGGGTGACGGAGATCACCGGCGTGCCGGCCGGAAGGCTCAGCGACTCGGCCTCCCCGGGCAGCGGCATCCGCGCCCGCACCTCCTCGCTGAAGTGGACGGGAGCCCGGCCGAGCTCGCCCAGCCGGGCGTACACCCCGCCCGGACCGGTGTCGGGCAGGACGACCGCCGTGCCCTCCACGAGATCGGCGGGAAAGTGGGAGGCCGCGAGCTGCACCGGACGGCCGTCGACCGAGTAGCGGCGGCGGCGCACCCACACCTCGCCGGTGCCGAGCACGCGGGCGACCTGCTCGCTCGCCGGCTCGCGCAGGATGGTCACCTCGTCCACGACGTACGACCGGCCCTTGGTGTCGGAGTCCCAGATGGCCAGGCCCTGGGCCCACTGCTCCCGCGAGAGCCGGCGGGACCCGTGGCGGCGGATGGGGCGGAACAGCCGCACATAGACGCCCGATCCCCGCTTCGGCACGGCGAGCCCTTCGTTGATCAGCACGGCGAGCGCCTGCCGCGCGGTGGCCCGTGCGACGCCGTGCTCCTTCATGAGCGCGTTCTCGCCCGGTAGCCGGTCGCCGTCACCGAGTGCTCCGGACAGGATCTGATCGCGCAGCCTGTCGGCGATGCGGCGATAGATCGGGGACTCGTGATGCACCGACGGGGATTCCGTCACGTTTGATCACCCTCTGTCACCAACGGGGGTTTGGCGTCTCCAGAGAACTTGCCCCGTCTTGTCCACGATCGCACAGAGTCTTGGGTGCGTCTTGTGCTTACTTTTGGCTGATCGTGCCGGTGTGGCGATCTATGGGGGTTATAGCCGTCCGCATCCGTGGAACGGTCCCTTCCGGTATTGCCGACACCGGGAACGCTCTGTCATCACGACCACGACAAGATCGGATATTTCGGTACATAATGCGTTGACGAAGGAGTTGCCGATGGTTCCCAGCCGTGCCGAATGCCAGGACCTCGACGCCAAGGACCCGCTCGGGGAGTTCAGGGACGAGTTCTCGCTGCCTCCCGGGGTCGTCTACCTGCTGGGCAACTCGCTCGGCGCGCTACCGAGGCGTACGCCGGAACGCGTGGCCCACACGGTCGAGACCGAGTGGGGGGTGCATCTCGGGGCGAGCTGGAACACGGCCGGCTGGTGGGACATGCCGCAGAGCACCGGCGACCGCATCGCGCCCCTCATCGGCGCGCGCCCCGGCGACGTGCTGGCGGGCGACTCCACCTCGGTGAACATCTTCAAGGTGGTCACGGCCGCCCTCCCGCTGCGGCCCGGCCGCCGTGTGATCGTCTCCGACCTCGACAACTTCCCCACCGACCGGTACGTCGTGGAGGGCGCCGCCCGGGCGCTCGGCGCGTACGAGATCAGGGACGTCGGCGAGACCGGCCCTTCGCTGGAGGACGCCCTCGGCGAGGACGTCGCGCTCGTGCTGCTGTCGCACGTGGACTACCGGACCGGCGCGGCCAGGGACATGGCGGCGGTGACGCGACTGGTCCGGGCGGCCGGGGCGCTCATGGTCTGGGACCTGTGCCACAGCGCCGGGGCGCTGCCCGTGCGGGTGGGCGAGGCGGACTTCGCCGTCGGCTGCACCTACAAGTACCTGAACGGCGGGCCCGGGGCCCCCGCCTACCTGTATGTCGCACCGCGCCACCAGGACGCCGTCCACAACGTGCTGTCGGGCTGGCACGGCCACGCCGCGCCCTTCGACTTCGAACCGCACTACCGCCCCGCCCCGGGTGTGCGCCGCTTCGCCACGGGCAGCCCGCCGATCCTGTCGTACGCCGCGCTGAACGCGTCCCTCGACATCTGGGAGCGGGTGGACCTGGACGAGGTCAGAGCCAAGAGCGTGGCCCTGACCTCGCTGTTCATCGACCTGCTCGACGATCTCGTCGACCCGGGGCTCGGGCTGACCCTGGCCACCCCGCGCGACCCGGAGCGGCGGGGAAGCCAGGTCAGCTACCTTCACCCGCAGGGCTACCCCGTGGTGCGCGCGCTCGCGGACCGGGGGGTGGTGGGCGACTACCGCGAGCCGGACTTCGTCCGTTTCGGCTTCGCCCCGCTGTACCTGCGCCATGTCGACGTGCACGACGCGGCGACGGCGCTGGCCGAGGTGCTCCGCGAGGAGCTGTGGCGGGACGAGCGCTACGCGCGGCGGCTCACCGTCACCTGACGCGCGTCAGCGGCCGCGGCGGGCCAGCCCGGCGACGATGTCGCCGGCCAGTGCCACGCAGCGGTCGCAGATGCGCCCGCCCTCGCCGTGGACCATGTGGACGCGCGGGCCCGGCGGCCTGCGGCAGAAGGAGCAGGCGGCGTCGCGCTTCATGCGGCGGTTGACCAGGTGCCGGTGGGCGAAGGCGGGCGTGAAGCGTCTGCGCGAGCTCCGCCTGATGTACCCGAACCGCTCACCGATGGCGGTCCAGGACGCGCCGGCCTCGCGGGCCCGGTACACCGCGAGATCGAGCAGGGCGTCCACCTCGCCGCCCGGTTCGCCGGACAGGTCCCGGCACAGGGCGATCGTGGCGGACAGGACTTCCAGGGGGTCTTCGGGGTCGGATGCGCGCGAGCGGGCCCGCTCGAGTAACTCAGATGCCTCCATGGCGGACACCATAGGCCGCCGTACAAAGACGATCAAGCGTGCCTGGGGCCGCGACCGGAGGCTCACTCTGCGTAGGCTGGGCCGGTGAGAATGCCCGAGGGGCGGGCGCGCGAGCTGTTCGCGGCGGCCCCGGTGGCCCGCCTCGCCACCGCCGGCGCCGGGGGTGCGCCGCGGCTCGTCCCGGTCACGTTCGCCGTGCTGCGGGACGGTGAGAAGGGCACCGTGGTGACGGCGGTGGACCACAAGCCGAAGGCCACGACCGACCTGCGACGGCTGCGCGACATCCGCGACGATCCCCGCGTCTGCCTGCTCGCCGACCACTACGAGGACGACTGGGAACGGCTGTGGTGGGTGCGCGCCGACGGGCACGCCCGCGTCGTGGAGGGCGGCGACGAGCGCGAGCGGGCCGTGGCGTGGCTGGTGCGCAAGTACGCCCAGTATCGCGAGCGCCCCCCGGCCGGGCCCGCGATCCTCGTCCGGGTCGAGCGCTGGTCGGGCTGGTCGTACGGCGAGATGTAGGCCGGCCGACGTGGTCAGGCGGGCGGGAAGGGGTCGTCTCCCCGGGCGATCGCGTCGAGCATGCGGGCCGTGAACGCCTGGGCCGCGCGGTGGATGCCGGGACCGAAGCTGACCCTGGCCACGCCGAGGGCCGCGAGGTCGCGGATGGCCGGCACGCCGGGCCGGAACAGCACGTTGACCGGGCCGCCGATCTCCCGGGCGAGGGTGCCGATCACCTCGGGGTCGCTCGCGAGGATCGGGTAGACGCAGTCGGCGCCGGCCGTGAGGTAGCGGCCGCCCCGGTCGAGCGCCTCCGCGAGCCTCTCGCCGGGGGTTCCCGAGCCGTGGATGAAGGTGTCCACGCGGGCGTTGATCACGAGGTCGGTCCCGGCCGCGGCCGCCGCCGCCCGTACGGCGGCCAGGAAGTCCGCCTGCTCACCGGGGTCGATCATCGCTCCGGTCGCCGGGTCGGAGTCCTCCAGGTTGCAGCCCACGGCGCCCGCGGCGGCGAGCCGTTCGACGAGTTCGGCGGGCTTCAGGCCGTAGCCGCGCTCGACGTCGGCGGTCACGGGGACCGCGACGGCGCGGGTGATGCGGGCCACGGCCGCGAACATCTCGTCCACCGGCGTGTCCTGCCCGTCCTCGTAGCCCAGGGCGGCGGCGACGGACGCGCTGCCGGTGGCGACGGCGGGGAAGCCGGCGGCCTCGACGGCGCGCGCCGACGCGGCGTCCCAGGCGTTGGGCAGCACGACGGGGTCGCCGGGCACGTGGAGCGCCCGTAGGGCCGCGGCCTTCTCGCGAATCTCAGTCACGAGGACACCCTAGAGAGCCCGGCCGGTAGAAACGCCACCGATGGCCGGAATGAGGGGAAACCGGTCCTGATTTGAGGGGTCGAGTCTGGTGTCGTGGCCCTTCTGCCATTGGATACGCTCGCGAAACCGGCCCCCGATCCCCCGACCCCATTCGTCAGGAGAGTTTCATGAGCGACATCGACAGCGCCGCCGACCAGGCCGGAGCGGGCAGTCGTCCCCAAGTGGACTTCTACTTCGACCCCGTCTGCCCGTTCGCGTGGGTCACCTCGCGGTGGATTCTGGAGGTCGAGAAGCAGCGCGACATCGACCTGCGGTTCCGGGTGATGAGTCTTTCCGTGCTCAACGAGGGCAAGGAGGACCTGTCCGACTTCTACCGCGAGGCCGTGCCCAGGTGGCGGGGCCCGGTCCGGGTGTGCATCGCCGCCGCGCAGCACCACGGTGAGGGCGTGCTGCGCGACCTGTACACCGCGATGGGCACCCGCATCCACAACCAGGACAACAAGGACTACGGGGTCGTGGCCAAGGAGGCGCTCGCCGAGGTCGGGCTGCCGGTCGAACTGGCCGACGCCGCCGGCACGGACGAGTACGACGAGGCCCTGCGCCGGATGCACCACGAGGGCATGGATCCGGTCGGCGACGAGGTGGGCACGCCGACGATCCACATCGACGGCGTGGCGTTCTTCGGCCCGGTGATGACCCGCATCCCGCGGGGCGAGGAGGCGGCCCGCATCTTCGACGGCGCCGTCGCCATGGCGAAGTTCCCGTACTTCTACGAGATCAAGCGCAGCCGTAACACCGACCCCGAATTCGACTGACCGGTGCCCCTCACCTCGGCGGCTCCTCCGGGGGCCGCCGGGGCGCCGCCTTGCGCGTGCTCCTGAACAGCGAACGCATGGTCGCCAGCGCGGGAGCCCTGTCGTCGGACCGCCTGGCCAGGCTGATCGTCCGGTGCAGGCCCGGCGAAGCGAGCCGCCGTACGCTGAGGGGGTTTTCCGCCAGCTCGGCCACGGTCCTCGGCACGAGGGCGAGGCCCATGCCCCCGCTGGCGAGGGCGCACGACATGCCGTAGTTGCCCGTCTCGTACGCCACGACGGGCGGCGCGAGCCCCTCGCGGCGGAACAGCGCCTCGAGGGCCTCCCGGTTGGCCAGCCCACGCGAGCCGCTGATCAGCGGCCGGCCGGCGAGCTCGGGCCACGGCAGCGGCTCGGCCGGATCGGTGAGCGCGTGCCCGGGGGCGGCCACCAGCACCAGCTCCTCCACCAGCAGCGCCTCGACGACGACCCCGGAGGGCAGCGCGGGGGCGGGCTGATGTTCGTAGGTGTGTGTGAGCACGAGATCCGCCTCGCCCGCGGCCAGCGCGGGCAGCCCTGACGGCGGTTCGTACTCCCTCACATTCACCTCCACGGCGGGGTGAGCTCGCCGGAACGCCGCGAGGACCGGCGGCAGCAGGTGGATGCCGGCGGTCGTGAACGTGCCGATCGTGATGTGGCCGCCGGACAGGCCGGCGAGCGCGGCCAGGCCGTGCCGGGCCCGTTCCAGCTCGTCGAGCACCCGCCGGGCGTGCTCCACCAGCAGCTCGCCCGCGGCCGTGAGCGTGGCGCCCCGGCGGTGCCGGATCACGAGTACGGCTCCCGCCTCCCGTTCCAGCTTGGCGATCTGCTGAGACAGCGCGGGCGGTGTGTAGCCGAGGCGGGCGGCGGCCCGGGTGATCGAACCGGCCTCGGCGACCGAGACCAGCGCCGCGAGGCGTGTCACGTCGTGCATGAAGCAATGCTTAACACCGCCTCGCCAAATGTGACATACCTCACGAAGGCTTCGCTCCCGCATCCTCGACTCACGACCCGATGGGAACTGGAGGAGCGGATGACCACAACACGATCGACCCGGCCGTTCGAGGTATGTGTGATCGGCGCGGGGCCGCGCGGGATGTCGGTGATCGAGCGGCTGTGCGCCAACGCGCGGCGGCTGCCGCCGCGAGCACGCGTCCTGCTGCACGTCGTGGATCCGTACCCGCCGGGGGCGGGCCAGGTGTGGCGCACCGACCAGCCGGGCCAGCTGCTCATGAACACCGTCGCCTCGCAGGTCACGCTCTTCACCGACCCCAGCGTCGACATCCGGGGGCCGCTGGAGACGGGCCCCAGCCTGTACGAGTGGGCGCGGCACCTGGTGCTCTTCGCCGACAGCGGGCTTTCGGCGGAGGGCGTCGCGGAGGACGTGCTCGCCGAGGCGCGCCGGCTCGGGCCCGACACCTACCCCACCCGCGCCTTCTACGGGCGCTACCTGCGCTGGGTGTTCGAGCGGGTGGTCGCGCGGGCGCCCCGGCAGGTGGAGGTGCGGGTGCACGCCACGCGGGCGACCGCGCTCGACGACGTGCCCGGCACCGGCGCGCAGCGGGTGGTGCTCGAGGACGGCACCGTGCTCGGCTCGCTCGACGCGGTGGTCCTGGCCCAGGGGCACCTGCCGGTCGAGCTCTCGGCCGCCGAGCGGGAGGCGGCCGCGTACGCCGCCGCCCACGGACTGGTCCACGTGCCGCCCGCCAACCCCGCCGACGCCGATCTCAGTGGAGTGCGGCCGGGGGAGGCGGTGCTGCTGCGCGGGCTCGGGCTCAACTTCTTCGACCACATGGCCCTGCTGACGCTCGGGCGCGGCGGCCGGTTCGAGCGCGGGGAGGCGGGCCGCCTCGTCTATCGGCCCTCCGGCCGCGAGCCCCGCCTGTACGCCGGATCGCGCCGGGGCATCCCGTATCAGTCGCGCGGGGAGAACCAGAAGGGCGTCGAGGGCAGGCACGAGCCGCTGGTGCTCACGCCGAGCAGGATCGCGTCGCTGGCCGCGCGCTCGGCCGCCCGCGGCGGGCTCGACTTCCGCGCCGACCTGTGGCCGCTGATCGCGAAGGAGGTGGAGACCGTCTACTACGCGACCCTCCTGGCGCGGCGGGACTGCGAGTGCATGGCCGGCCGTTTCCGCGCCGCCTACCTCGCCCACGCGTGGGGCGACGCCGGGGAGGCCATGGTGCTGGACGCCTTCGGCATCGGCGCGGCGGTGCGGTGGGACTGGGAGCGCGTGGCCGAGCCCTACCGGGGGATCGGCTTCGGCGGCCCGGACGACTTCCGCGAGTGGCTGACCGCCTATCTGCGCACCGACCTGGCGCAGGCCCGCGAGGGCAATGTGAGCGGGCCGTTGAAGGCCGCCCTCGACGTGCTGCGCGACCTGCGCAACGAGGTCAGGCAGGTGGTCGACCACGGCGGACTCACCGGGCGCTCGCAGCGCGACGACCTCGACCGGTGGTACACGCCGCTCAACGCGTTCCTGTCCATCGGGCCGCCGGCCGAGCGGGTCGAGCAGATGATCGCGCTCATCGAGGCGGGTGTGCTCACCGTCGTCGGTCCCGACATGCGGGTGCACGCCCGTGACGGCGCCTTCGAGGCCGAGTCGGCCGCCGTGCCGGGCTCCGCCGTACGGGCCAGGGTGCTCGTCGAGGCGCGCCTGCCCGAGATCGACCTGCGGCGCACGGCCGACCCCCTGCTGCGCCACCTGCTCGGCACCGGCCAGTGCCGACCGTACGTGATCGGCGGGCGGCGTGGGGAGGACGGGCACGAGACGGGCGGCCTCGCGGTCACCCGCCGGCCCTACCGGCTCCTGGACGCGGACGGACGGGCCCACCCGCGGCGGTTCGCGTACGGCGTGCCCACCGAGTCGGTCCACTGGGTGACGGCCGCGGGCGTGCGGCCGGGGGTGAACTCCGTGATCCTGGGCGACTCCGACGCCATCGCCCGCAGCGTGCTCGCGCTGACGCCCGCGCGGGCCCTTCCGCGCCGCCGTGTCGCCCGCGTGCCCGCCGGCCCGCGTACGGCTCTCGCCTGCGGCGCGACGCGGACGGGTGTCCGATGAGCGACCTCGGCAGCGACCTCGATCTGGGCCTGCTGTCCCCGGTCCGGGTGGGTTCGGCGGCGGAGCGGGCGACCGGCGACGGCGCGTGGCTGCGCGCGATGCTCGACGCGGAGGCCGCCCTGGTCCGCGCGCAGGCCCGGCTGGGGGTCGTCCCGATGGAGGCCGCGGAGACGATCGGCAAGGTCGCGGAGGCGGGCGGCCTCGACCTGGCGGCACTGGCCCTGCGCGCCCGCGAGGCGGCCAACCCCGTCGTGGCGCTGGTCGAGGACCTGACGGCCGCCGTGGCGGTGGTGGACCCGGCCGCGGCCGAGTACGTGCACCGCGGCTCCACGAGCCAGGACATCATGGACACGGCCGCCATGCTGGTGGCTGCCCGGACCCTCGACCTGATCACCGCCGACCTGGACCGGGCCGCGACCGCGCTCGCGGGGCTCGCCGCGCGGCATCGCGACACGCTGATGCCTGGCCGCACGCTGACCCAGCAGGCGGTGCCCACCACGTTCGGCCTGAAGGCGGCCGGGTGGCTGCACGCCGCACGAGCCGCCCTGGCACGGCTGCGGCGGGTCCGCGCGGAGTTGCCGGCCGAGCTCGGCGGCGCCGCCGGCACCCTGGCGGGCTACGTGGAGTACGCGCGGATCGCCGGGGTGCCCGACCTCGAGGCGTACCCTGAGCGGCTGATCGCCGCGTTCGCCGCCGAGGTGGGGCTGGCCGAGCCGGTGGTCCCCTGGCACGTCCTGCGGGTCCCGATCGCCGACCTCGCCGGGGTGCTGGCCCTCACCTCGGGAGTGCTCGGGAAGATCGCGGTGGACGTGCAGTCGCTGTCGCGCACCGAGGTGGCCGAGGTCGTGGAGCCGGCCGCTCCCGGCCGGGGCGTGTCGTCGGCGATGCCGCACAAGCGCAACCCGGTCCTCGCCACCCTCGTCCGGTCGGCGGCGATCCAGGTGCCCACGCTCGCCGCCGGCCTCGGCCACTGCCTGCTCGCCGAGGACGAACGGCCCGCGGGCACCTGGCACGCCGAGTGGCAGCCGCTGCGCGAGTGCCTGCGGCTGGTCGGCGGGGCCGCCGCCGTGACGGCCGAACTGGCCGAGGGACTGGTCGCGTTTCCCGAGCGCATGCGGGCCAACCTCGCGCTCACCGGCAGCCTGACCGTCACGGAACGGGCGGCCGCCGTGCTCGCGCCCGTCCTGGGGAAGGGCGCCGCCAAGCGGCTGCTCGGGGAGGCGTCCGCGGCCGCCGCCGCGTCCGGGCGCCCCGTGGCCGAGGTGCTGGAGGAACTCCTGCCCATGCCCGAGGGGCTGGACCTGGCCCGGTTGTTCGACCCCGCCGATTACACGGGGGCCGCCGGAGCGCTCGTCGACCGCGTTCTACGCTGCTGTCCAGACGAGTGAGGAGGTCCAGTGACCGGTCGCGTCCTTCCCTTCGGGCCGTCGAGCCCGATCATCCAGGCGCCCATGGCGGGCGGCGGATCCACCCCGGCTCTGGCGGCGGCGGTATCCGGGGCGGGGGGCCTCGGGTTCCTCGCGGCGGGCTACCGCACGGCGCAGGACGTGCGCCGGGAGATCGCGGCGGTGCGTGAGCGGACGGACCGGCCATTTGGTGTGAGCGTCTTCGTCCCCGCTTTCGAGGCCGCCCTGGATTTCGAGGTCGTCCGGGAGGAGCCGGGTGACGCCGCGGCGGTGGCCCGCTATCGGGACGAGCTCGCCCCCGAGGCCGAGCGGTACGGCGCGACGCTGCCCGAGGCCCCCGCGTGGGACGACGACGAGTGGGACGCCAAGATCGACCTGCTGGTGGACGAACGGGTGCCGGTGGCCGGTTTCACCTTCGGCTGCCCGCCGCCCGAGGTGGCGGCCCGCCTCCACGACGCCGGGACGGTGATCATGATCATGGTGAACACCCCGTGGGAGGCGGTCGCGGCGGCCGAGGCCGGCGCCGACGCCGTGATCGTCCAGAGCCCCGGAGCGGGCGGGCACCAGGCGGCCTTCCTGCCCCCGCCACCCTCCTGGGAGGCTCCCGACGACCTGCCGGAGCTGGTGGCCCTCGTGCGGGAGGCGACACGGGTGCCGCTCGTGGCCGCCGGGGGGATCATGGACGGCGCGGACGTGGCCGCCGTCCTCGCCGCGGGCGCGGTCGCCGCGCAACTCGGCACCGCGTTCCTGCGCGCCCCGGAGAGCGGGGCGCATCCCGTGCACAAGGCCGCCCTCACCGATCCCCGGTTCACCCGCACCGCGTTCACCCGGGCCTTCTCCGGGCGTACGGCGCGCGGCCTGGCCAACCGGTTCATGGCGGAGCACGAGGCGTCGGCGCCCGCGTGCTACCCGCAGGTGCACCACCTGACGAAGGGACTGCGCCGGGCGGCGGCGGAACACGGCGACCCCGAGGCGATGGCCCTGTGGTGCGGCCGGGGATACCGCCGCTGCCGCGACCTCCCCGCCGCCGCCCTCGTCGAGGCCCTCATGAAGGAGCTCGCGACTGCCCGCACCTGACGCCATCCGCGCGCCGCTCGTGCTCAGCGGGGCACGACCTGCGCCCGCACGCCCGGCAGATCGTCGAAGGCCGCGGACGAGTCCATCGTGACCAGGGTCCGTGCGGTGGCGGCCGCCGTCGCCGCGATCAGCAGGTCGTAGGCCCCGCGCGTCTTGCCCTCACGCCGCACGTGTGCCATCAGACGCGCGTGGACTCTGGCGACGTCGGTTGTGTACTCCTCGGTGGGGATCAGCGCGAGGACCTGGTCCACGAACGCCTGCCGCGCCGGACGCCGTGCCTCATCGGCCAGTTCCACGCCGACGAGTAACTCGGCGATGGTGATCGCGGCGACGGCCACGTCGTCGGCGTCTCCGATAACGGAGTCCACCTCGGCTTTGCCTCGCTCCGCCGCGATCAGGACGCCGGTGTCGAGGATCAGGCGTCGGGCCACGTGTTCCTCATCTCGTCGCGGAGGCTCTCTCGCGCCGCCGCGACGTCGGCCTCGAACTCCGCGTCGAGGGTTCCGGCGCTTCTGGCCAGGAACGCCTTCACCATGCGTCCCGGCGCGACAGGTGCGGGGCCGATCACCGCGATCCGCTTGCCTCCGCGGGTCACGACAATCGTCTCCCCATGTTCGGCCTCGTCCAGCACGGCCGCGAAGTTGCGCGAGGCCTCGGTGGCGGTCATCACCTTCATGCGATCAGATTATCTGAGAACAAGCCGCGACGCGTTGGTTCAAGGTCGGAAGAAGGGCGGGGACGACACGCGGGCTTAACGGGCGGGTAACCGGGAGCTGCGACCGTGTAGCGGCCGAAGAGGGCGGAGGTGCTTGTTTTCGCCTCTGAACTAAGATGACCGTGTCGCGACGGGGAGGGTGGTCATGGCGAGGCCTCAGCGCAGGACGGTACGGGACATCCGCAGAGGCAACCGGGCCGTGTTGCTGCGCACGCTCTACTTCTCCGGCCCGACCAGCCGCAACGACCTCACCGCGCGCACCGGCCTGAGCGCCGCCACGGTCAGCACGATGACCGCCGACCTGCTGGGCGAGAACATCGTCGTCGAGGCGGGCCAGGTGGAGTCCGACGGCGGCCGGCCCCGCGTGCTGCTGCGCGTCAACCCCGAGTACGGCTTCGCGGTGGGCGTCGACGTGGCGGAGACGCACGTCCGGGTCGGGTTGTTCGACCTGGAGATGACCGAGCGGGCCAAGGTGGACTACATGCTGCGGCCGGCCCGCCACGACCCCGAACTGATCGCCCGGCACATCCTCGCGGGGGTCGAGGTCGTGCTGTCGGACGCGGGCGTGTCCCCAGAGCAGGTGCTCGGCATCGGCGTGGGGGTTCCCGGCATCGTCGAACCGGGCGCCGACGGCGTCATCCACGCCAAGACCTTCGGCTGGGACGGCGTTCCGCTTGGAGCGCTCCTGCGCCGCGGGACCTCGCTCCCGCTGTTCGTGGACAACGGCGCCAAGACGATGGGCCAGGCCGAGCTGTGGTTCGGCTCGGGCCGGGGCGCCTCGGAAGCGGTCATCGTGCTGCTCGGCGTGGGAGTGGGCGCGACCATCGTGGCCGACGGCACCACGTTCCGCGGGGTCAGCAGCAGCGCCGGGGAGTGGGGCCACACGAAGATCGTGGCGAACGGGCGGCCCTGCCGCTGCGGCGGACGCGGCTGCCTGGAGGCGTACGTCGGGATCGAGGCCATCCTCGACCGGGCGGGCGTCACCTCGCGGGGCGACTGGGAGGAGGACCTCGCGGGCGTGCTGGCCTCGAAGTCCCCGGTGGTCGAGGAGACCGTCACCTACCTGGGCGTCGGTCTGGCCAACCTGGTCAACCTGATCAACCCCGAGAAGATCGTGATCGGCGGCTGGGTGGGGGTCCAGCTCGGCGAGAGCCTGCTGCCGGACATCCGCCGCGCCACCGCCGCCAACTCGCTGGCCGAGCCGTACGCCGCGACGTCGATCGTCCTGGGCCGCCTCGGTCCCGACGCGGTCGCGCTGGGGGCCGCCACGCTCGTCCTGGAGGAGTTCCTGAACGCGCCGCAGGTGGCCAGGATCACCGCCGCCGGCTGACGCCGCCGGCCGCCTGCGGTCATCCGGGGGAGCCGGCCACGCCGGTGCCCAGTGTGAGCAGGTGGAGCCGGTCCTCGTGGCCCGGTTCCGGTTGGTAGAGGCTCAGCCTCACGGAGGAGTCGTCGAGGTGCCAGCTCTGGTGCGCCAGCACGAGGTCGCCGACGGCGGGATGGCGGAAGGTCTTGGCGCCGCTGCGCCGGGGGCGCACGTCGTGCCGGTCCCAGAGGAGACGGAAGTCCGCGCTCGCCGCCGCGAGTTCGTCGCGGATGGAGCACAGGTCCGGTGCGTCCGGGTCCGCGGCCGTCCGGTAGCGCAGGTTCGCGACGCTCGTCGCGGCGGCCTCGGACCAGTCGCCCAGGACCGAACGGGCGGCGGAGTGGGTGAAGACGTAGCGCAGGGTGTTGCGTCTGCAGGCAGGCCACGAACCGAGACCGGCGTAGAGGGCCAGGCCCTCGGGGTTGGCGGCCAGCACGTCACCGTTGCGGGCGAGCACCAGCGCGGGCCAGGGCGCGAGTGGTCATCGCGGGCCGGAACCGGGAGCGCGGCGAGGCCGCGGCCATGGAGCTGACCGCTCTCGCGGACGGCGGTCCCGTGGTCTTCCGCCACCTCGACCTGGCGTCCCTGGCCTCGGTCAGGGGCTGGGTCGACCGGCACAACGCGACCGGCAAACCGTGCCACATCCTCGTGGCCAACGCGGCGGTCATGGCACCGCCGCCGGCCCGCACGGAGGACGGCTTCGAGTTGCAGTTCGGCACGAACCACCTGGGCCACTTCGCGTTCGTGACCGGACTGGTGCCGAGCCTGCTGAGAGCGGACGGCGCCCGCGTGATCGTGCTGTCGTCGAGTGCCCACCGCCGTTCCGACGTGGACTTCGACGACCCGAACTACCTCGCCCGCCCGTACGACCGCTGGCAGGCGTACGGACAGTCCAAGACGGCCAACGCGCTGTTCGCGGTGGCCTTCGACGCCCGCCACGCGGCATCGGGGGTCACCGCGAACGCGGTGATGCCGGGCGCGATCGCCACCGGCCTGCAGCGGCACATGTCCGCCGCCGAACGTTCCGCCCGCTGCTGGCCGAACGCCGAATGGAAGACGCCCGAGCAGGGGGCGGCCACCACCGTGTGGGCGGCGACGGCGCCCGAGCTGTCGGGTGCCGGAGGCAGATACCTGGAGGACTGCTCCGTCGCCGGTCCGTGGCGCGGCGACGGTCCGCCGCCGCGCGGCCACTACCTGCCCTACGCGATGGACGCCGGGCGTGCCGACCGTCTGTGGGTGCTTTCCGAACGGCTCATAGGGGTTGGAGAGCGCTCTCCCGGAGATTAACACCCATCGGAGCGCAGGAGTCAAGATATTTCTGGTCGTGAACTAAGCCTTGACATAAGCGGAGCGGGGAGCGCACGCTCATGCCGCTGGACCTCTCTCATCCCCCGAACCCTCGCCCGAGGGGCTCCGCATGAAGGAGACGCGTATGCCTCCCTCCTCCCCGCCTCACCCCGCGCCCGGACGGCCGCGCAGGCGGCGCAGACGGTCGGGCCTGGTCGCCGCCGGGCTCGTCGCACTGTCGACCTTCGCGGCCGTGACCGGCGTCGTCCCCGCCACCTACAGCGCCGCGGCGGCGACCTGCGGCACGACCAACGTCGCGCAGGGCAGGCCGTCGTCGGCCTCCTCGACCGAGAACGCCGCGTCCCCGGCGTCGGCCGCGTTCGACGGCGACACCGGCACCCGGTGGTCGAGCGCGTTCAGCGACCCGCAGTGGGTCCAGGTGGATCTGGGCAGCTCGCAGCAGGTCTGCAAGGTGATCCTTAACTGGGAGGCCGCCTACGCCAAGACGTTCAAGATCCAGGTGTCGCCGGACGGTTCGTCGTGGTCGGACGCGACCGCCACGGTGAACGGTGTGAGCGGGACGCAGTCGCTCGACGTGTCGGCCACCGGCCGGTACGTCCGGATGTACGGCCTGACCAGGGCCACGGCGTACGGGTACTCGCTCTGGGAGTTCGCCGTCAACGTCGCCTCGGGCGGCGGGACCACCTGTGGCACCGCGAACGTCGCGCAGGGCAGGCCGTCGTCGGCCTCGTCCACCGAGAACGCCGCGTCCCCGGCGTCGGCCGCGTTCGACGGCGACACCGGCACCCGGTGGTCGAGCGCGTTCAGCGACCCGCAGTGGGTCCAGGTGGATCTGGGCAGCTCGCAGCAGGTCTGCAAGGTGATCCTCAACTGGGAGGCCGCCTACGCCAAGACGTTCAAGATCCAGGTGTCGCCGGACGGTTCGTCGTGGTCGGACGCGACCGCCACGGTGAACGGTGTGAGCGGGACGCAGTCCCTCGACCTGTCGGCCACCGGCCGGTACGTCCGGATGTACGGGCTCACCCGCGCCACGGCGTACGGGTACTCGCTCTGGGAGTTCGCCGTCAACACCACCGGCGGCGGGGACGGCGGCCCCGATCTCCCGGGCGGCGGAGACCTCGGGCCGAACGTGAGGGTCTTCGACCCGTCGATGTCGAGCGCGAGCATCCAGAGCACGCTCGACACCATCTTCACGCAGCAGGAGTCGAACCAGTTCGGCAGCCAGCGATACGCGCTGCTGTTCAAGCCGGGCAGCTACAGCGGCCTCAACGCCCAGATCGGCTTCTACACCTCGATCGCCGGCCTCGGCCAGTCGCCCGACAACGTGACGATCAACGGGGACATCACCGTCGACGCCGGGTGGTTCAACGGCAACGCCACCCAGAACTTCTGGCGGTCGGCGGAGAACCTGGCCGTCGTCCCGGTCAACGGCACCGACAGGTGGGCCGTGGCCCAGGCCGCGCCGTTCCGGCGGATCCACGTGCGCGGCGGGCTGAACCTCGCCCCCAACGGGTACGGCTGGGCCAGCGGCGGCTACATCGCCGACAGCAAGGTCGACGGCACGGTCGGCCCGTACTCCCAGCAGCAGTGGTTCACCCGTGACAGCACCATCGGCGGCTGGACCAACGGCGTCTGGAACATGGTGTTCTCCGGCGTCGTCGGCGCTCCGGCGCAGAGCTTCCCGAACCCGCCGTACACGACGCTCACGACCAGCCCCGTCACCCGGGAGAAGCCGTACCTGTACGTGGACTCGGGCGGCGCCTACCGCGTCTTCGTCCCGTCGCTGCGGACGAACTCAAGCGGCGTGAGCTGGGCGAACGGCGCGACCCCCGGCACGTCGATCCCGCTGACGCAGTTCTACGTCGCCAAGCCGTCCGACAGCGCCGCCACGCTCAACCAGGCGCTGAGCCAGGGCCTCAACCTGCTGTTCACGCCGGGCGTCTATCACGTCGACCAGACGCTCAACGTCACCCGGGCGGACACGGTGGTCCTCGGGCTCGGCTACGCCACGCTGATCCCGGACAACGGGGTCGTCGCGATGAGCGTCGCGGACGTCGACGGTGTGAAGATCGCCGGTCTGCTGCTCGACGCCGGCACGGTCAACTCGCCGGTGCTGCTGCGGGTCGGCCCCGACGGCGCCTCGGCGAGCCACGCCGGCAACCCCACCTCGATCCAGGACGTGTTCTTCCGCATCGGCGGCGCGGGACCGGGCTCGGCCACGACCAGCCTGGTGGTGAACAGCGACAACACGATCATCGACCACATCTGGGCATGGCGGGCCGACCACGGCGCGGGTGTGGGCTGGAACACCAATCCCGCCGACACCGGCCTGATCGTCAACGGCGACAACGTCACGGCGTACGGCCTGTTCGTCGAGCACTACAAGAAGTACGAGGTGATCTGGAACGGCCAGGGCGGCAGGACGATCTTCTTCCAGAACGAGCTGCCCTACGACCCGCCCAACCAGGCGTCCTGGATGAACGGCTCGACCCGGGGCTACGCCGCCTACAAGGTGGCCGACGGCGTGACCAGCCACGAGGCCTGGGGCATGGGCAGCTACTGCAACTTCAGCACCGACCCCTCGATCGTGGCCGAGCGCGGCTTCGAGGCCCCCAACAGGTCGGGCGTGAAGTTCCACGACCTGCTCACGGTGTCGCTGGGCGGCGTGGGCACGATCGCCCACGTCATCAACGACACGGGCGGCGCGGCCCAGGGCACGGCCACCGTCCCGGTCAACGTGGTCAGCTACCCCTGACCCACAACGAGGGGCGCGGCGGGAGGCCCATCGCCTCCCGCCGCGCCTCGCACGTCCATGGGGGTTCACTACATTCGGGAGCCGGCGGGCTCGAGTGTGTGGATCCGCACGGCGTGCCGTACGCGCATTTCGAGTTCGTCCAGCTCGGCCGGGGTGGGCGCGTCGATGAGGAACGTCACGGCGCGGTCGTCCGAGCTGCGCAGCGGCCCGAGCTCGGCGCCCCGGTCCTTGAGCACGAGCACGGCGCGCAGGGTGGGCGGGTCGTCCGGGGCGCCGGGCGCGATCTCGGGCCACAGGCCGCCCTCGCCCACCCAGGCCGGTGAGATCCCCGGCCAGTCCACCGTCACGTCGCCGAGCAGTCCGGGCTCGTGCTCCAGGTAGACCTGCCGGGCGTACCGGCGCGGCGCGGGGTAGGCCGCGGGCTCCCCGAGGGCGATGCGGATGAGCTCCGGCTCCATCGGGGCGCCGGTCGCGAGTGAGTAGAGGATCGACAGGCCGTCGCCGGGGGTGCGCGCGGCCACCTCCATCAGGTAGGCCCGGCCCGTCTCGTCCACGCGCCATTCGGCGTGCGCGATGCCGCATCCGAAGGCCAGCCGTTCGAGCATGCGCCGGTTGGCGTCGAGGATGATCTCGTTCACGCCGTCGAGCTCGTTCGGGACCGAGTGGGACAGCTCGACGAAGGTGCGGGTGCCCGACTCGGTCGTCTCCTTGCGGGTCACCGAGGCGAAGACGACCCGGCCGTCCTGCACCAGGCTCTCCACGGAGAACTCCTGGCCCGCCACCTTCTCCTCCACCAGCACCGTCTCGTGCGGCAGGTACGCGTCGAGCTGGGCGCGCAGCTCGGCCGGATCGCGCACGGTCTCCACGCCCGAGCTGGAGTGCCGGCTCGCTGGCTTGACCACGGCGGGGAACGACACGTCGGCGGCGGTGAACGTCGCGCGCGCGGCCGGGGGGAGGACCACCGAGGCCGGGCTGAACTCCGGCAGATACCACCGCTGGAGGTATTTGCTGCGGCAGGCGCGGGTGGCCCGCAGGCCGGGGGAGGGCAGCCCCAGGGCGTCGGCGAGCAGGCCGGTCGGCTCGACCAGCGTCTCGCCGACCGCGTAGACGCCGGCGATGTCGTAGCGGTCCCGCCACGCCCGTACGCCGGAGATCACGCCGGCGGTGAACGAGTTGTCCGTGTTGACGTCGCCGTCGGTGAAGGCGATCTCCTCGATGACCGAGGCGGGGTGCGCGGGATCGCGCATCTGGGCCAGGGCCTGCTCCCGCCAGGAGGCCGGCGTGACCACGAGGATCCGCAGCCCCCGGCGGGACAGTTCGCGCAGATAAAGAGGGGCCCGGCAGATCACCAGGAATGATCCGGTAAGTACGAATGCTCGAGGTTTCACTTTCGCCACCGCCGTTTCTCGCACGTGCTCACAGGCACTTCGCGAACGGAGATTAGTTCCGCCATTTTCGGACGGTCAACCATATTTCCCGATCATTCGGGATGAGCCGTTACCCGATAGGGGTGGACCGGGGTCGCCGGCCGCCCTTCGCCCACGTGGCCTCGGGGGTACCGAGAAGTCCGAGGTCATCCCGGATTGTCCGGCTGTGCTGTGGGGCTGTTAGGGGTTGTGAGAAATGTGCGCCGGATCGAATCCTGAATTAGCCCGACAGGGCCGGAACACCCGTGCACCCCCGATTGGAGGGCTGTTCACATGGCTGGCAACGGCGCCGGAGAAGACGGTCTGGAGACGCTGCGGGCCTCGCTCGACCGTATCGACGAGTCGCTGCTCGACACACTGCGCAGGCGCATCGAGTGCTGCGTGGAAATCGCGCATTTCAAGCGTGAGCACAACGTCCCGATGATGCAGCCCCACCGCATCGGCATCGTGCAGCGGCGGGCCGCCCGATACGCGCAGGACCACGGAATCGACCCCGACTTCCTGCGCCGCCTCTACGAACTCGTCATCGCGGAGACCTGCAGGGTCGAGGACCTGGTGATCGGCGATGTCGCCGCTCGGTGAACGCGGCGCCGGCGGCTCACCCGGTTATTCCGACACGGCTTGGAGGAACCCCGGAATGAGAACGATCCTGATCGACAATTACGACTCGTTCACCTACAACCTCTACCAGCTCCTGGGTGAGGTGAACGGGCAGCCGCCGGTCGTGGTGCGCAACGACGCCGACTGGTCCCAGGTGCCGATCCACGAGTTCGACAGCGTCGTGATCTCCCCTGGTCCCGGCCGGCCCGAGCGGGCCCGTGACTTCGGCGTGAGTGCGCGGGCCATCCGCGAGAGCGGGCTGCCCGTGCTCGGCGTCTGCCTCGGCCACCAGGGCATCTGCCACCTTTTCGGCGGGACCGTCACCCACGCGCCGCAGCCGATGCACGGCCGCGTCTCCCAGGTGCGCCACACCGGCGCCGACATCTTCGCCGGCCTGCCCTCGCCGTTCTCGGTCGTGCGCTACCACTCGCTGGCCGCCACCGACCTGCCGGACGAGCTGGAGGCCGTGGCCTGGACCGACGACGGCGTCGTCATGGGGGTCCGGCACCGCACCGAGCCCATCTGGGGCGTCCAGTTCCACCCCGAGTCGATCAGCAGCGAGCACGGCCGCGAGCTGCTGGCCAACTTCCGCGACCTCGCGCTGGCCCACCGCCAGGCCAGGGAGGAGCGCGCCGCCGCCGCCCGCTCGCCCTACCGGGTGCACGTGCGCAGGCTGCCGCTGCTGCCGGACGCGGAGACCGCCTACCGGGAGCTGTTCGCGGGCAAGGAGCACGGCTTCTGGCTCGACAGCAGCTCGGTGATCGAGGGCCTGTCGCGGTTCTCCTTCATGGGCGACGGCTCCGGTCCGCTCGCCGAGTACGTCACCTACCGGGTGGCGGAGGGAACGGTCACCGTAGGCCGGGCCGACGGGTCGCGGCAGCGCATCGAGCAGCCGTTCTTCGAGTACCTGGACGAGCAGCTGCGTGAGCGTGCCGTGCCGACGCCCGAGGGCCTGCCGTTCGACTTCAACCTCGGGTACGTCGGCTACCTGGGCTACGAGCTCAAGGCCGAGGCGGGCGGCCAGGCCGCGCACCAGGCCGAGGAGCCCGACGCGGCGCTGCTGTTCGCCGACCGGATGCTCGTGCTCGACGACGTGGAGGGCGTCTGCTACCTGCTCGCGCTGACCACAAGCGCGGACGGGGACACGGACGGCGGCACGCTCGCCTGGCTGGACGAGACCGCGGCGCGGCTGTTCTCCCTGCCCAGGCACGAGCCGGCCGAGCCGGTCGCGTTCGCGGGAGTCGGCATGACCGACCCGGCGATCGCCGGCGCGGTGGAGATGCGGCACGACAAGCAGGGCTACCTCAGCCGGATCGGCGAGTGCCTGGAGGAGATCTACCACGGCGAGTCCTACGAGATCTGCCTCACCAACGCCGTCACCGTCCGCGCCGAGATCGACCCGCTGCGGACCTACAGCCACCTGCGGGCGATCAGCCCGGTGCCGTACGGCGCGCTGCTCGACTTCCCCGACGTCGCGGTGCTCAGCGCCTCGCCCGAGCGGTTCATGACGATCGGCCCCGACCGGGTCGCCGAGTCCAAGCCGATCAAGGGCACCCGGCCGCGCGGCGCGACCCCGGAGGAGGACGAGGCGCTCCGCCACGACCTGCTCAGCCGGGAGAAGGACCGCGCCGAGAACCTCATGATCGTCGACTTGATCCGCAACGACCTGAACACGGTCTGCGAGGTCGGGTCGGTGCATGTGCCCCGGCTCTTCCACGTCGAGACGTACGCGCCGGTGCACCAGCTCGTCTCCACGATCCGCGGCACGCTGCGCCCGGAGGAGTCGGTGGTGAGCTGTGTGCGGGCGGCCTTCCCCGGCGGGTCGATGACGGGCGCTCCCAAGATCCGCACGATGGAGATCATCGACCGCCTGGAGGAGGGCCCGCGCGGCGCCTACTCCGGCGCGCTCGGCTGGTTCTCCCTGGGCGGGGCCACCGACCTCAGCATCATCATCCGCACCCTCGTCGCCACCGGGGACCGGGTCAGCTTCGGCGTCGGCGGCGCGATCGTGGCCCTGTCGGACCCCGAGGAAGAGTTCGAGGAGACCGTCGTCAAGTCCCGCGCCATGATCACCGCGGTGCTGGCCACCGCGGCCCAGACCGTGGGGGCCTGACGATGATCCGCGGGGACCACACGACGGACCTGCTGCGGCGCTGCGTCGTCGTCGGCGGCGCGGGCGCCGTGGGCGGCCTGTTCGCCGAGCACCTGCTGCGGTCCGGCGCCGAGGTGCTCGTCGTCGACCCCGGCGCCGGGGAGGCACTGCCCGGCGGGCCGGCCGAGAGGACAGGGTCCGGCGAGGCGAGGTTCCTGCGCGGCGACATCACGGACATGGGGCCCGATCTCCGCGAGGAGATCGGGCGGGCCGACCTCGTCCTGCTCGCGGTGCCCGAGCAGGTGGCGCTGGCGGCGGTGAAGCAGGTGGCCGCGGCGATGCGGCCGGGCGCGCTGCTCGCCGACACGCTCTCGGTCAAGGGCCCGATCGCCGACGAGATCCTGGCGCACGCCGGGGACGTCGAGGCGGCCGGTCTCAACCCGATGTTCGCCCCGTCGCTCGGCTTCGCGGGGCGGCCGGTCGCCGCCGTCGTGATCCACGACGGTCCCCGCACGAGGGCGCTGCTGCGGCTGGTCGAAAGCTGGGGTGGCCGTGCCGTACGGCTCGGCGCGCACGAGCACGACCGGCTGGCCGCGGCGACCCAGGCGCTCACCCACGCGGCGGTGCTGTCGTTCGGGCTCGCCCTGGCCCGCCTCGGCGTCGGCGTCGCCGAACTGGCCGCGGTCGCCCCGCCGCCGCACGCCACGATGCTCGCACTGCTGGCCCGGATCGCCTCGGGCACGCCAGAGGTCTACTGGGACGTCCAGTCGGCCAACCCGCAGGCCGCCGCCGCCCGCGAGGCGCTCGCCGAAGGCCTACGCACACTCGCCGGCCTCCTCGACGGCCGGGCGGACGGGGAGGCGGAGTTCGCGGCGGCCCTGGGCGGGCTGCGCGACCTCCTCGGCCCCGACCTCGGCTTCTACCGCGACACCTGCGCCGAGATGTTCGGCGCACTGCGCCCCTACAGCTGAGCCCCTACAGCTGAGCCCCTACAGCTGAGCCCCTACGAGCACCCCCTGCCCCCGTACGAGCCCAGCCCCACCACGAGCACTTCACCTCCCGTCACGACTGAAAGGTGAGATCGATGACCATCTCCATCTCCCACGAGACCGTCCTCACTCCGGAGCAGCGCGCCAGGTTCGCCGCGGACCCGGACCTCGGCGGCGGCAACCTGCTGACGAAGGCCATCGAAGCCAACCCGCACCCGGAGCTGCCGTTCATCCACCTGGGCCGGCCGCTCACCAACACCAAGGGTGAGCAGCAGACCGAGTTCAGCCTGCTCGATCTGGACGAGCTGGCCCAGAGCTGGTCGGTGTGGTACCTGCGCCAGGGTGTGCGGCCCCGCGACCGCGTGGCCATCTACCTGGAGGACTCCTTCGCCTACTCCCTGCACTTCTACGCGCTGTCCCAGATCGGCGCGGTGGCGGTGCTGGTCAACAGCAAGGCGTCGCGCTACATCGCCACCGAGCTGTGCCGCCAGACCAACCCGGTCGGCATGTACACCGACCTCGCCCACCTGGAGATCCTCGGCGAGGAGTTCCACCTGCTGCCCGGCCTGCGGTGGACGCAGGTGGCCGAGGAGCTGCCCGCGCCCCCGCCGGCCGTGCTGCCGCAGGAGGCCCGCTTCCGCCACGTCGGCGAGGACCCGGTCTCGATCCTGCACTCCTCCGGCACCACCGGGCGGCCCAAGCCGGTCATCCAGACCCACCGCTCGTGCGTGGCCGGGCCGCGCTTCCGCCTCGTGGACCACCACGAGCAGCCGGGCGCCGTGATGATGACCGCGCTGCCGCAGTCGCACCTCGGCTGCATCGCCTACACGACGTACGCCGTGCTGGGCGGCACGCCCATCGTGCCCTGGTTCGACACCAGCGGCCCCGAGCTGGCCCAGGCCGTCGAGAAGTACCGCCCGACGACCGTCATGGCCTTCGGCCACGCGTACGCCGAGCTGGCGGGCGCGGACCTGCCGGCCGGGGCGATCGACTCCGTCAACGTCTGGATCTCCATCGGCGACGCGGTCCACGAGAAGCACATCAAGGGAATTCTGGCCAAGCGCGACCCGTCGCTGCCGCCGGCCGCGTTCTTCGACCGCCTCGGCACCACCGAGCTGGGCTGGGGCGTGCTCCTGAAGGTCCGCACGCTGGCCGACGAGCGCAACGACCGGTGCGTGGGCAAGCCGGTCGGCGTCGCCGAGGTCGCCGTGCTGCGCAGGGACGGCACGATCGCCGACGTCAACGAGGTCGGGCTGCTCGGCGCGAAGGGCCCGGCGATCACCGCCGGATACTGGAGCGACTCCGACACCACCTACCGCAGCAAGCTGTCGGGCTACTGGCTGACCGGCGACATGGCCTACCGCGACGAGGCGGGCAACTACTTCCAGGTCGACCGGGCGGTGGACGCGATCGAGACCCCGACCGGCACCGGCTACTCGGTCTTCATGGAGGAGCTGCTGCTCAACGACCTGCCCGAGGTCCTCGACTGCGCCGTGGTGGCGGGCATCCACCGCGGCCGCACGGTGCCGGTGGCGGTCGTGACGTCCAGCGCCGCCAGGCCGGACGCGCAGAAGCTGCTCAACGAGGCGAACGAGAAGCTGAAGGCCGCCGGTCACCCCGAGCTGACCATGCTGGAGGTCGCGCGCAACGAGGAGGACTTCCCGGTCGGCGTCACCGGCAAGGTCCTCAAGCGCCGGCTGCGGGAGAAGTACAGCTCGCTGTCCACCTACATCCGGGAGAACAGCGGCAGGCAGCTCGGCACGATCCTCACCGACGTCTTCGTCTGATCCCGCCCGGCCGACGCCCCCAGAATCCCGCGATCCGCACGCGGATCAACGGCGATCCGCACCCGATCCGCGCCGCCGGGCCGGAGGTTCCCCCCCAGGCCCGGCCCGGCGGCGCACACGCAGACGACACTGCCGCCCCGACGCCACGAAGACCCGACCACACGGATGTGGAGAATTCCCATGACTGACGCCGAGCTGTTGCTGGTGTTCGACTCGACGATCGACCCGTCCGGCATCGAAGGGTGGGCCCAGCACTTCGACTCCACCGGCACCACGGTCACGACGTACCGGCTGGGCGGGGCGGACGTGATGGTGGCCCAGGGGCCCGGCACCCTGCTGCCCCTCCCGGCCGACCTGCCCCGGCCCCGGCAGACGGCACGGGCGAGCGGCGGCTTCCGGCTCGGCCGGCGCGAGCTGTTCCCCTCGGGCACGGCCGTGACCATCGGCTCCGCCGTGGTCGGGGACGGGGACATCGCCGTCTTCGCCGGACCCTGCGCGGTCGAGAACCCCGGGCAGATGATGTCCACGGCCAGGGCCGTCGCCCGGCACGGCGCGGTCGGCCTGCGCGGCGGCGCGTTCAAGCCGCGCACCACGCCGTACTCCTTCCAGGGCCTCAAGTGGGCGGGCCTGGACCTGCTGGCGCAGGCCCGGGAGGAGACCGGCCTGCCGATCCTCACCGAGGTGGTCGACCCCCGGCACGTCGACCGGATGGCCGAGGTGGTCGACGGCTTCCAGATCGGCACCCGCAACATGCAGAACTTCGAGCTGCTGACCGAGGTGGGCCGCAGCGGCATGCCGGCCGTGCTCAAGCGCGGCTTCGGCTGCACGGTCGACGAGCTGCTCACCGCCGCCGAGTACATCCTCGCCGAGGGCAACGACCAGCTCGTGCTGTGCGAGCGGGGGATCAGGACGTTCGAGGGGGCCACCCGCTTCACGCTCGACCTGTCGGCGGTGGCGCTGCTCAAGCGGCGCACCCACCTGCCGGTGATGGTCGACCCCAGCCACTCCCTCGGCATCCCCGAGCTCATCGAGCCGCTCACGCTGGCCGCCGTGGCGGCGGGCGCGGACGCCCTGCTGATCGACGTGCACGTCCAGCCCGAGCAGGCGCTGTGCGACGGCAAGCAGGCGCTGCTCCCCGAGGACTTCGCCCGGCTGATGAGCCGGCTGGAGATGCTCTCGCTCGGCGTCGGCCGCCGGCTGGCCCCGGCCCCGGCCGCCGACTACTCCGAGATCCACGACGCCCTCACCCCCGACGTCGTCTAGCCCGGCCCGGCTGCGTACGAGTGCCGGTCGAGGAGGTGGAGCGATGCGCGCGGCGACGAGCACGCGCCCGGCGGACGCCGCTGTCGGTGCCGACGGCACCGCCGTCGACACTCACTGCCCGTACTGCGCCTTGCAGTGCGGCATGACCCTCAGCCCGGCGGGCCGCGCCTCGGTGCGGGTGCGGCCCCGCGACCCGTCCGCGGGCGGACTGTGCCAGAAGGGCTGGACCGCCGCGGCCCTGCTCGGCTCGCCGGCCCGGCTCACCACACCGCTCGTCCGGGACGGCGGGACCCTGCGCCCGGCGAGCTGGGACGAGGCCCTCGGCCTGGTCGCCCGCAGGATCAAGGAGATCGCCGCGGAGCGCGGGCCGGACGCCGTCGCGGTCTTCGGCGGCGGCGGGCTCACCAACGAGAAGGCGTATCTGCTCGGCAAGTTCGCCCGGGTGGCGCTCGGCACCTCCCAGGTGGACTACAACGGCAGGTTCTGCATGTCGTCTGCGGCGGCCGCGGCGCACCGCGCCTTCGGCCTCGACCGGGGGCTGCCGTTCCCCCTGGCCGACCTGGAGGGCGCGGACGCGGTGCTGCTCGCCGGGGCGAACCCGGCCGAGACGATGCCGCCGTTCCTGTCCCATCTGCGCCGCGCCATGGACGCCGGGGGGCTGATCGTGGTCGATCCCCGGCGCACCCCCACGGCCGAGCGTGCTGCGCTGCACCTCGCGCCGGCCCCGGGCACCGATCTCGCGCTGGCGCTCGGCATCCTCCACGCCGCCGTGGCCGACGGCCGTCTCGACCAGGCGTACGTCGCCGGCCGGACGACGGGCTTCGAGGAGGCCTGGCGGGTGGCCGCCGCCTGGTGGCCCGAGCGGGTGGAGCGGGTGACCGGCGTCGCCGCCGCCGACCAGCGCAGGGCCGCCGCGATCCTGGCCGAGGCCGCGAGCGCCTACGTGCTGACCGCCCGGGGGACGGAGCAGCACGCCACCGGCGTGGACACGGTCGGGGCCTGGATCAACCTGGCGCTCGCGCTGGGCCTGCCCGGCCGCCTGGGCTCGGGCTGGGGCTGCCTGACCGGCCAGGGCAACGGGCAGGGCGGGCGCGAGCACGGGCAGAAGGCCGACCAGCTGCCCGGCTACCGGCGGATCGACGACCCGGCGGCCCGTGCGCACGTGGCACGGGTGTGGGGGGTCGAGCCGTCCGCGCTGCCCGGCCCGGGACGGTCGGCGTTCGAACTGCTCGACGCGCTCGGCACCGCCGGCGGCCCGTCCGCGCTGCTGGTCTTCGGCAGCAACCCGGTCGTGTCGGCGCCGCATTCGGCCCGGGTGGCCGACCGGCTGGCCGCGCTCGACCTTCTCGTGGTCGCCGACATCGTGCTGTCGGAGACCGCCAGGGCCGCCGACGTGGTGCTGCCGATCACCCAGTGGGCCGAGGAGGACGGCACGCTGACCAACCTCGAAGGACGTGTGCTGCTGCGCCGCCGCGCGCTGGCCCCGCCGCCCGGGGTGCGCACCGACCTGGAGGTCCTGCACGACCTGGCCGTACGGCTCGGGCAGCCGCCCGAGCGCTTCCCCACCGACCCCGAGACGGTCTTCACCGAGCTGCGGGCCGCGTCGGAGGGCGGCCCCGCCGACTACTCGGGCGTGACCTTGGACCGGCTGCGGGCCGGGGAACGACTCCACTGGCCGGTGCCGCGAACGCCGGGGCATCAGGGGACGCCGCGGCTGTTCCTGGACCGGTTCGCCCATCCCGACGGGCGGGCCAGGTTCGCGGCCGTGGACCACAAAGGGCCGGCCGAGCCGCCGGACGAGGAGTTCCCCCTCTACGCGATCACCGGGCGGGTGCTCCAGCACTACCAGTCGGGCGCGCAGACCCGCCGGGTGGAGGAACTGCGCGCGGCCGTGCCCGAGGTGTACGTCGAGGTGCACCCGGACACCGCCCACCGGGCCGGGCTGCGCCACGGCGCGGCGGCGGCGGTCGTCGGCAGGCGCGGACGGGTCCTCGCGACGGTGCGCTGCGTGCCGTCGATGCGGCCCGACGTGGTCTTCCTGCCGTTCCACTTCCCGGGCGCCCAGCGCGCCAACCTCGTGACGAATCCGGCGCTCGATCCCGTCAGCCGGATGCCCGAATTCAAGGTCTGCGCCGTACGGCTGTCGCCGGCGGGGGAACGGGAGGCGCAGTGAAAACCAGGGTCGTGATCGCCGGCTACGGCATGGCCGGCGCCCGGCTGGCGGAGGAGATCCGCCGCCGGGACCCGGCGGGAGAGCGCGTCGCGATCGTCGCGATCGGGGACGAGCCGCACCCGCCGTACAACCGGGTCCTGCTGTCCAACGTGCTGGCCGGCGCGATGTCCGCCGAGTCGGTGCGGCTGCAGGAGGAGGGCTGGGCCGTCGCGCACGGCGTGGAGGTGTGGCGGGGCCGCGAGGTCGTCTCGATCGACCGCGACGGGCGCCGCGTCACGCTCGACGACGGCACGCTGATCGGCTACGACGTGCTCGTGCTGGCCACCGGCGCCCGCGCGTGGGTGCCGCCCGTCGAGGGGCTGATCGGCGACGACGGCGAGCTCGCCCCCGGCGTGACGACGTTCCGCACGCTGGACGACTGCGCCGCGATCGCGGCAGGAGCGCGCGGCGGCGTGCGGGTGGCCGTGCTCGGCGGCGGCCTGCTCGGGCTGGAGGCGGCCAGGGGCCTGGCGGCGCGCGGCAACGAGGTCACCGTCGTCCATCCGAGAGGCCACCTGATGGAGCGCCAGCTCGACGACGGCGCGGGCCAGGTGCTCGCCCAGGTCCTGCGCGGCCTCGGCGTGCGGGTGCTGCTGAACTCGCGGGCGGCCCGCTACCTGCCCGGCGACGGGCTGAAGCTGGACGACGGCCGGCTGGTCGAGGCCGACCTCGTCGTCGTGGCGGCGGGGGTGCGCCCGCAGACCGCCCAGGCGTGGGCGGCCGGGCTCGACGTCGAGGGCGGCGTGCTGGTGGACGACGACCTGCGCACGAGCGACCCGTGGATCCACGCGATCGGCGACTGCGCCCGGCATCCCGGCACGGTCCCCGGACTGGTGCAGCCCGCCTGGGAGCAGGCCGCCGCGCTGGCCGCGCTGCTCACCGGCACGCGGTCGCCCTACCGCGGCACGAAGGTGGTGACCCGGCTCAAGGCGAGCGGGGTGGACCTGGCCGCGCTCGGCGACGTGCACGCCGCGCCGGACGACCCGCGCGCCGAGGTGCTGTGGCTGAGCGAGCCGGCCCGGGGCCGCTACGCCAAGCTCGTCGTCCGCGACGAGCGGGTCGCGGGGGCCATCGCGCTCGGCGTGCCCGACGCCGCCGCCGCGATCACCCAGTTCTACGACCGCGGCCTGCCCGTGCCTCCCGACCGGCTCGCGCTGCTGCTCGGCCGGGCCATGCCGTACGGCGAGGGCGCGGCCCCCGGCGGCGGGAACGCGGCGGGGCTGCCCGGAGCGAGCGTGGTGTGCCGCTGCAACGCGGTCAGCAAGGACGAGCTGGTCGCCGCGTGGCGGTCCGGAGCCCGCGACCTGACCGCCCTCGCCTCGGCGACCCGGGCGACCACGGGCTGCGGCACCTGCACCGACACGGTGTGCGGCATCGCCCGCTGGCTCGCCCAATCGGAGAAGGCCGAAGCCGCGGGGACCGCGCATGCCCAGTCCTGAGACCCCGACCCGACCACGCTGACGAGGAGTTGCCCATGAGCGGAACGAGGGCGGCCGCCCGGCGCGGCCGCGGATGGATCGAGCACTGGAACCCGGAGGACGAGGAGTTCTGGGAGACCACCGGCCGCCGGGTGGCCCGGCGCAACCTGATCCTCTCGGTCTTCACCGAGCACCTGGGCTTCGCGATCTGGGTGCTGTGGTCGGTGGTGGTGCTGAGCCTGCCCGCCGCCGGGCTGCCGATGAGCGTGTCGGAGTCGTTCTGGCTCGTCTCCGCGCCCAACCTGGTGGGCGCGGCGATCCGGATCCCGTACACGTTCGCGGTGCCGCGCTTCGGCGGCCGGGTGTGGACGACGATCTCGGCGGCACTGCTGCTGGTCCCGTCGTCGCTGCTGGCGTTCGTCGTGCCGAGCGGCTGGCTGGCCGCGCAGGACCACGACACGAGGTTCTGGGTCCTGCTCGCCTGCGCCGCCGTGGCCGGCGTCGGCGGCGGCAACTTCTCCTCCTCCATGGCCAACATCTCGTTCTTCTATCCCGAGCGGCGCAAGGGCTTCGCGCTCGGCCTCAACGCGGCCGGCGGCAACCTCGGCGTCGCGGTCGTCCAGCTCCTGGTGCCGCTGGTGGTCGTCGCCGGCGTGCCCGTGGCGGCGACGGGCACGCGGGTCCACCTCGCGTACGCCGGCCTGGTCTGGATGCCCTTCATCGTGGTGGCCGGGTTCGGCGCCTGGCTGTTCATGGACAGCTTGGCCGAGGCCAAGGCCGACCCCCGGTCGTACGCGGCGGCGCTGCGGCACGGGCAGACCTGGATCGTGTCGCTGCTCTACGTCGGCACGTTCGGCTCGTTCATCGGGTTCTCCTTCGCGCTGCCGCTGGTGACCAGGACGACGTTCCCCGAGTTCCTCGCCCAGCATCCGTTCGTGCGCGACTACCTCGCCGGGCTCGGCTTCGTGGGGGCGCTGGCCGGGTCGGTCGCCCGGCCGCTCGGAGGCAGGCTGTCCGACCGGTACGGCGGGGCCCGGGTCACGCTGACCGTCTTCGCCGGGATGGTCGTGGCCACCGTCGCGGCGGCGGCCGGGGTGATCCGCCACGACTTCGGCCTGTTCTTCTGCGCCTACCTGGTCGTCTTCGCCTGCTCCGGCGTGGGCAACGGCTCGACGTACCGGATGATTCCGGTGATCTTCGGCGAGCTGGGGCGCAGGGAGGCGGCCAAACGCGGCCTCGACCCGGCGCTGACCGCGACGGACTACAAGCGCAGGGCCGCGGCCGTGATCGGCATCGCCGGGGCGATCGGCGCGTTCGGCGGGTTCCTGATCCAGCAGGTGTTCCGCCTGGCGAGCCTCGACGCGGCGAGCGCGATGAAGGGCATGACCGGCGCCGCCGCGGCCCGCGTCGCCCAGGAGCACGCGGGGTGGTCGCTGCCCGCCCTGTGGATCTTCGTCGGTTCCTATGTGCTGCTCGCCGGGCTCACCTGGTGGACCTACCTGCGGCGCGGGCCGAGCCGTGCGCCGAGCTTCGCCTACGCCCGGGTGTGAATTTTCGTAGCACTCCGGCGTAACCAAAGTTGTAGGCCGACTGCCCCTTCCGTCATCCGGTCTGGTCATTAGGGTGCGCGGCCGTTGTGGCGGCCATATGCGCGTGCCAGCGTGCTGGTCAGAGGGCCCGTGAAACGGCTCGTACGGGACTTGGAGGGATTTCGATGGCACGTCGCATCCGCGTGAGCAAGCCGACCAGAAAGCCCCAGTCGAACTCGCCCGACCTCCGCACGCCGTCCGGCCGCGAGCTGCCCTACTGACCGGCCCACTTCACAGAAC
The DNA here is from genome assembly GCF_006334915.2 of Microbispora catharanthi. Lineage (GTDB taxonomy): Bacteria > Actinomycetota > Actinomycetes > Streptosporangiales > Streptosporangiaceae > Microbispora > Microbispora catharanthi. The sequence continues at coordinate 201,758 of NZ_VDMA02000015.1, read as the reverse complement.
CCACTCAAAGCACACAGCCGCTTCCAGCAGCAAGAGGGGAGGATCCCGGTGAGCAATCTCGTCATGGTCATGCCCTACCGGGCGTTCGTCATCAAGGCCCGAGAGGAGGGGCACCGGATCTGCGCGGTCTGGGATCCCACCCTGCAGACGCCGGACTACCTGGCCGGCATCGCCGACCTGGCCGACGCCTTCGTGCTCACCGACTTCGCCGACCCCGTCGCGTTCGACCGGACCGTACGGCAGGCCGTGCGCGACTTCGGCGCCGACCTCGTCTACCACATCGGGGCCGAGGAGAGCATGCTCGCGACCTACCGCATCGCGGAGGACCTCGGCAAGGCGGTCAACCCCGCACGCTCGATCGAACTGCTCAACGACAAGCTCCAGCTGCGGCGGCTGCTCGCCGAGCACGATCTTTCGCCCGTGCGGTTCGCCCACGCGGCGCGCTGGCAGGACGTGCCCGCCCTGCTCGGCGGCTTCGAGCTGCCCGTGGTCGTCAAGCCGACCGAGCTGGCCGGCAGCCGGGGTGTGTACCTGCTGCGCGAGCCCGGCCAGGTCGCCGAATGGGGCGCGCTGCTCGACTCGTACGGCTACGGCGGCCCGGTCCTCGTGGAGGAGTACCTGCGCGGCCCCGAATACAGCGTGGAGTCGATCAGCGACCACGGCCGTCACCAGGTGGTCGGCGTCACCCGCAAGGTGCTCGGCCCGCCGCCGCTGTTCGTCGAGGCCGGGCACGTGCACCCGGCGCAGGCCGGGCCCGACACGGCGGCGATGGCCGAGCTGACGGTCGAGATGCTGCGGCTGACCGGCTACCAGACCGGCCCGGCCCACACCGAGATCATCTGGACCGCCGCCGGTCCCCGGATCGTCGAGTCGCAGGCGCGGCTCGGTGGCGACCAGATCCCGCGCCTGGTGCAGCTCGCCACCGGGCTCGACATCGAGCGGGCCGTCTTCCGGGTCCTCGACGGCAGGGCGCCGGGCACGGTGGAGCGCCGGGCGGTCGCCCACATCTCGTACTTCAGCCTCACCCCCGGCGAGGTCCGCGCCGTCTCCGGTGTGGAGGAGGCCAGGGCTCTCGACTTCGTGGACATGCTGGAGTTCCCCTTCCGGCCGGGTGACCGGATCCCGGAGACGGTGGACTGGCGCACCCGGCACGGCTTCGTCGTCGTGACCGGGGAGACCGAGGAGCAGGCCGTCGCGCGGGCGCGGCACGTCCACTCGCTCGTACGAGCCGAGGTGGGCGAGCCCGTCGCGGCCGGGGCGGGCGTGGCGTCATGAACCTGGCCGCCCTCCATCCAAATCTGCGCGTCCGCATCGCGGTCGGCTTCCTGCAGCGCCTGCTCGACTCGATGGTCATGTCGTTCATGGCCATCTACCTCGCCTTCGAGTACGGCGTGGCGGTCGCGGGCGTGCTGGTCGTGACCGTCATGGTGCTCGGCGTCGTGGGCACGCTGGCGGGCGGGCACATGTCCGACGCGCGCGGGCGGCGGCGCACGCTGCTGCTCGGCGAGACCGGCGTCTGCCTGACGTTCGCGCTCATGGCGGTCGCCGACTCGTCCGCCTGGCACAGCCCGGCGATCGTCTACTGCGGCTACCTCGTCAACAAGTTCGCCGCGAGCTTCGCGATGCCGGCGAACGACGCGATGATCCTCGACGTCACGACCCCCGAGAGCCGCAAGCTCGTCTACACGATCAACTACTGGTCGATCAACCTCGCGCTGGCCTTCGGCGCGCTGCTCGGCGGCTTCCTCTACAACGGTCACTTCACGCTGCTGCTGACCCTGGCCGCCGCGGGCACGGTCGCGATCGCCGCGGCCACGTACTTCCTCATCGCGGAGACCAAGCCGGAGGAGACCGAGCAGGGGGAGACCGGTGCGGCGGCCGAGCCGCGCGGGTCGATCCTGCGGGACTTCGCCAACGGCTACCGGCTGGTGCTCCAGGACCGCGCCTTCGGCCGGCTGCTGGTGGCCGCCACGCTGTTCATGTCCATCGAGCTGCAACTGATCAACTACATCGGCGTCCGGCTGGCCAGGGACCTGCCGGCGCAGGACCTGCTGTCGATCGGCTCGTGGTCGGTCCGCGTGGACGGCGTGGAGATGCTCGGCATCCTCCGCGCGGAGAACACCGTGCTGGTCGTGGCGCTCGCGCTCGTCGCCCACGTGGTGCTGCGCCGGGTGCCCGACCGGGTCCGGATGTACGCCGGGGCGGGGCTGTTCACCGCCGGATACATGGTGCTGGCCGTCAGCGACACCGGCTGGCTCCTGCTCGTGGCCGCGCTGGTGCTCACCGTGGGCGAGCTGATGGACGTGCCGGTGCGGCAGGCCCTGCTCGCCGACATGGTCCCGGCCGCGTCCCGCACCCGCTACATGGCCGTCTACAACCTCAACATCCGGGTGGCCCTGGTCGTCGCGTCGCTGTGCATCACGATCGGCTCGGTCCTTCCGCCGTGGGGCATGGCCGCGCTGTACGGCGTCTTCGGCCTTGTGATCATCTGGCAGTACCACGCGATCCTCACCCCCTCCGCCGCCCGCGCCGAACTCGCGCGGGCGTGATCAGGGAGAGACCCGATGAACCTGACCACGCAAGAGATCGGCACCAGGCAAGAGACCGGCGCGGTGTTGCGGGGCGCGGAGCTGGAGTATCGGCGGCAGGGCGACTGCTGGGTGAGCCCGGTGGCCGGCCCGCACATCGGTGCGCGGCACTCCGCCGTCGACGCGGTCCGCATCCCCGCGGGCCGCCAGTGGTCGCCGCCCGGCTCGGCGGCGGCCGAGCAGATCGCGGTCGTGCTGGCCGGCGCGGGCGTCGGCACCGTCGGCTACGAGATCAGCCGGATGCGCGCCGCCTCGGCGCTGTACTCGCCCATGGGCAGTACGTACTCCCTGTCGGCCGGCGACCGGGAGATGACCGTCTACATCTGGAGCGCCGTGCCGTCCAAGGGCGGCACGGCCCGCACCACCCGGCCCGGCACCGGCCCGGCCCGGTTCCGCTCGCTGTGGAACGGCGAGACCTGGCTCACCCCGCCCGCCGCGAACGTCCTGTTCCGGCCGGAGGCCGGCCACGCGGGGCTCTGCCTGCGCTGCGGGATCATGCTGCCGGGGGAGACGCTCGGCGTCCGCCCGCGTGAGGAGAGCGAGGCGGTGTACTTCGTCTTCGAGGGCGAGGGGCAGTTCTACCTGCACGACCGGTGGGTGGACCTGGGGCCGGGCGACGGCGTCTTCGCGCCGCCGGGCGTCCGGCACGGCGCCCGCAACCCCCACACGGGCCACCTGGCCAGCCGCTTCGTCCTGTTCGGCGGTTCCGTGGCCGAAATGCCGTCATATCTGGCCGATGGTTTGCCAGATTTGTAGCGCGTACGGCCGCAGCGGTAGGGAAAAATAGGGGTGGAAAATCCGCCTCGCGCAATCTGAGTGGTATCGGGTGCATCCTCGCGTTTCTTGTACCTCCATTACTTCCAGCGGTGTCCACGTGAATGACAAAGCGATATCGAAACCGTTCAGACGGTCACGGCCACGCGGGTCGCGGGTGGCGTCATGCGGCGCGTGAGCCTCGGCGGGCAGGGCCTGGTCTCCACGAGCCTCGGGCTCGGCTGCACCGCGCTGACCGGCGCGTACGGCCCGGCCGACCCCGATGAGGCGATGCGGGTCGTCCTGCGCGCGCTCGACGGCGGCGTGTCGCTGATCGACCTGATCGACGCCGACGGCGAGGCCGAGCGCCTGGTCGGCAAGGCCGTCGCCCACCGGCGCGACGAGGCCCTGATCGCGGCCGGCCCTGGCTCGGTTCGATGGGCCGGTGCGGCCCGATGGGAGGGGCGAGACTGCGCGTCCCGTCCCGAGGACCTCGGCCGCGCCTGCGACGCGTCGCTGGCCCGCCTGGGGGTCGAGCGGATCGACCTGTTCGTGGTGGACCCCGGCGCCACCGGCGCGCCGATCGAGGAGACGATGGGCGTGGCCGGCCGTCTCCAGGACGCCGGGAAGATCGCGCACATCGGCGTCCGCGGGCTGGACGGGCACCGGTTGCGGCGCGCGCACGCGGCGCGGCCCGTCGCCGCCGTCGCGGTGGAGTACTCCCTGTGGCAGCGCCGGGCGGAGCGGGAGCTGCTGCCGTTGGCGCGCGAGCTGGGGATGGGCGTCGTCGCCGGCAGGCCGCTCGGCCGGGGCTTCCTGACCGGCCGGATCACCTCGCCGGTCCAGCTCGGCCCGGGGGACGTGCGCCGTCTGGACCCGCGTTTCTCCCCGGAGAGCCTGGAAGCCGAGCTGCTGCGGCTGCGCGACGCCCAGCGGGTGGCGGCCGACATGGACGTCGGCATGGGCCGGCTGGCCATCGCCTGGCTGCTGGGGCGGGGCGGCGACATCGTGCCGGTGCCGAGCACGCGCGACCTGGTTCACCTGGAGATGAACCTCACCGCGACCGGCATCCTGCTGCCCGAGCCGATCAAGGCCCGCCTCGCCAGGGCATTTCCTCTGAAGGAGGACTGACTGCCCGCCTCTGGAGGAGGAGGACTGGGTTTCCCTTGGAGGAGGGGCTGAGGCTCAGGGGAACGAGCGCTGCCCCCGCAGGCCGGGGGGGTTCGGCCGGGGACGGGGCGCGGGCTGGTCGCGGCGCGGCGAGATGAGCGAGGCGGCCAGCGCCTTGTTGACCGCGTCGATCCGGGAGACCGCGCCGAGCTTGGTGAAGATGTTGTGCAGGTGCCGCTTGATCGTCGCCTCGGTGAGCGTGAGCCGGGTGGCGATCTGGTAGTTGCTCAGCGCCTGGGCGGCGAGTTCGAGGATCTCCCGCTCCCTGTCGGTCAGCACCACCTTCGACCCGCCCCCCTGCACCTGGGCGAAGGAGTCGCGCGAGACGGCGAGCACGAGCCGGTCGGGCTCGGTTCTGACGCTCCTGACGGCCGAGATCAGCTCCTGGCGGTGCACGCTCTTGAGCAGGTAGCCGCGGATGCCCGCCGCCAGCAGGCGGCTCAGCAGTTGCGGGCCGTCGTACATGCTGAGGATGATGATCTGCGACTCGGGCGAGATCGTGCGCATGCGGGTCACGGTCTGCGTGGCGTCGTCGCCGGGGATCTCGACGTCGAGGAGGACCACGTCGGGCCGCTCCCGCTCGACCAGGGCCACCGCCCCGTCGGAGTCGCCCGCCTCGCCGACGACCTCGAAGTCGTCCTGGGCCTCCAGGATCTCGCGCAGGCCCTCCCGGAACAGCGCGTGGTCGTCGACGACGGCAATACTGATCATTTTGTCCGATTCGCTCATTTTGCCCCCTCGCCTGGCGGTTCGGGGTTGCATGGGCGAATCGCGCTGTGTTGCTTGATTCGCTCGCTCATGCGGTGAGCCCCGAGAAGGGCACGTACAGTTCGACGTGCGTGCCGTTGCCTGGCCTGCTCGTGATGGTGGTCGTCCCTCCGATGATCGCAGCGCGTTCCTGCATCGACAGCAGGCCCACCCCGTCCGACCGCCTGCCCCCTTCCACGAAGCCCAGGCCGTCGTCTTCCACCGACGCTCGCAGCTCGTGGGGGGCGAAGTCGACCCGGATCAGCACCTTGGTGGGGTTGCCGTGCTTGAGCGCGTTCCTGGTCGCCTCACGCAGGATGAGGAAGGACTCGTCGCGCACGGTGGGAGAGGCCCACGTCTCGTCCCCGCTGACCCGCAGCCGGATGTCCACCTCCTCCATGTCCACGGTCTCGAGGTAGTACAGCAGGGCCTTCTCCAGGCTGTTGAGCGGCTCCTGCGGGTGCAGTTCGCTGGTGACCGCGCGCAGGTTCTGCATGGTCTCCAGGATGGCCTGCTGGGCGGTCTCCACCTTGGCGGTCGCCGTCGCGGGCTTGCTCGCCCGGTGCAGGTCGTACAGCTCCAGTTGCCGGTGGGCGACGCTGAGGCCGTGCCCGAGCCGGTCGTGCAGTTCGCGGGCGATCCGGCGGCGCTCCTCGACCTGGGCCTCGTGGACCTTGTCGAGCAGGAAACTGGAGTAGCTGGCCGAGGCCTCCCTGATCCGTGTCGTGATGCTGCGCTCCAGCCCCAGCACGACCAGCGTGAGCAGCTGCATGGACTCGGCGTCGCCGGGCATGCGCTCCAGCAGGCAGGTCACGACCGCCTGGAACCACACCGACGCCGCGCGGAGCGACTCGTCCGGGTGAACCCCGCTCGCCGCCCTGGTCGCCCCCACCTCCCACGCGATCATCTTGTGGGAGTCGCCCACCTTGATGGTGCCGGCCCGCAGCGTCTCCGCGACGTCGTCGAGGATCTGCTCCGCGTTCGCCATCGCCTGTCGCAGGGCGATCGGGTCGCGGCTGATCGGGCTGTCCAGGGCCGCCAGGTTCCGTGCGTACGCTTCCAGAATCTCGGAGCGATGTGCTTCGAGGAAACCCTCGAAGTCCGGGACCGCCGGTCCCAGTTCTTCATCTCCCGCCAATGGACCCTCCGAGAGGAAGCGGACGAGTGCCTCCATCCTGGACTAAGCCGCACGCCCAGACAATAAGAATTGTGACACCAGCGGGAGAAGAACAGCCAAATGCACAGCGTATTGCGTCGTCATGAACGCCCGGTAGGGCAGGCGGCGGCGCACCCGGGACCCCCGGGAAAGCGGAGTAAGAGTGACGACGACGAGCAGCGACGCGCCGGTGAGCATCGCGGCCGGCGCCAAGCCGAGCGGCGCCCGCAATAGCACCGCGACCGCGCAGAAAGCGAGCGCGACGGAGGTGGCGACCGCCGACAGCAGCAGCCTGACCGGCCATTCTCCGCGGCTCACCGCGAACGTCACGCGCCCGGCGGAGCGGTCGCCCGCGATGTCGGGCAGGTCCTTCGCCGGTGTGCCGACCAGGCCCATCCACAGCGAGGCCGCGACGGCGAACGCGGGCAGCGCGATCACCGCCTGCCCGGTGGGGCCGGTCCCGCACGAGGTGTAGCCCGCGCAGTAGGAGAGCAGGCCGGACAGGCCGCCGACCACCACCGTGGCGCTGGACCACTTCTTCAGCTGGAAGGGCGGCGCCGAGTAGAGGTAGCCCAGCGCGAGCACCGCCGTCACCAGCCAGATCATCGCGCCGCCGAGCAGCAGCGCGCCGAGCAGGGCGGCCGCCGCGGCGGCCCAGGCGATGACCCGGGCCAGGCCGGGGTCGAGGTCGCCGCGGGCGATCGGCCGGCGCGAGCCGTTCACGCGGTCCTCCCGCACGTCCATCACGCCGTTGAACAGGTAGACGAAGAAGATCGCGCACTGCCACACCAGAGCCCCCGCCACCAGGCGGAACGGGTCGGCGGGAGCGAGTCCGGCGTCCAGGGCCGCGCCGGCGGCGAACCGCAGGAAGAAGATGGCCAGAACGGACGGGCGCGCCTCGGTCACGCACATTCCGAGGATTCGGAAAGGCGAAATCGAAATGGCCGGGAATGCTGCTCTGCTGATCGACATGACTCGGAGTATGTGTCCGGTTCAGGGGGGCGTTAAGAGGGCCGCCCGGGAGGTTGTACCGGGTCTACAACTTTCGATACCCCTACCGATCGTACGGGTGACACGGGGCGCACTCTAGTTGCTTCTCCCTTGCCCCTTGACCAGGGCGCTTGTAGCTTCGGCAACGTACCGGTCAGCGAATCACCAGCAATTTGGACGGCCTTCCGGATGGGAGTCGGCGCGATTCGCGGACAGCTTTTCGGAAAACGGTCGGTCGCGAATTCGGTGGCAAGGTCGCCGATGAGAAAGGAATTCCTCATGAGCAGCTCTCCTTCCCGTTACTCGGCCTTCACCCCCGTCCGCCTGGCGGACCGGCGCTGGCCGGACCGGACGATCGAGGCCGCCCCGCGATGGCTGTCCACCGATCTGCGCGACGGCAACCAGTCGCTGGTCAACCCGATGAGCCCGGAGCGCAAGCTCGCGATGTTCGACCTGCTCGTACGGATGGGATACAAGGAGATCGAGGTCGGGTTCCCGGTGGCGAGCCAGGACGACCACGACTTCGTGCGCATGCTCATCGAGCAGGACCGGATCCCCGACGACGTGCGGATCTCGGTTCTGGTGCAGGCGCGAGACGAGCTGATCCGGCGGACCGTGGAGAGCCTGGCCGGCGCTCCCCGGGCCAACATCCACCTCTACAACGCGACCGCCCCGCTCTTCCGCCGGGTGGTCTTCGGCATGACCCGCGACGAGTGCAGGGACCTCGCCGTCGAGGGCACCCGCCTGATGATGAAGTACGCCGAGGCGACCCTGGGCGACTGCGACCTCGGATTCCAGTACTCGCCCGAGCTGTTCAACGAGACCGAGCCCGAGTTCGCGCTCGAGGTCTGCGAGGCGGTCATGGACGTGTGGCAGCCGGAGGAGGGCCGGGAGATCATCCTCAACTTCCCGACCACGGTGGAGCGGTCGCTCCCGCACGTCTTCGCCGACCAGATCGAGTGGCTCGACCGCAATCTGTCCCACCGCGAGCACGTCTGCCTGTCGATCCACCCGCACAACGACCGGGGCACCGGCGTGGCCGCCTCCGAGCTGGCGCTGCTGGCCGGCGCCCAGCGGATCGAGGGCTGCCTGTTCGGCAACGGCGAGCGGGCCGGCAACGTCTGCCTGGTCACGCTCGGCCTGAACATGTACACCCACGGTGTCGACCCCGGCATCGACTTCTCCGACATCACCGAGATCCGGCGCACTGTCGAGTACTGCAACGAGATGCAGGTCAGCCCCCGCCACCCGTACGGCGGCGACCTCGTCTACACGGCCTTCTCCGGCTCCCACCAGGACGCCATCAAGAAGGGCTTCGACGCGCTGGTCGTGGAGGCCGGCGAGGCGGGCGTCAGCGTGGACGACCTGCCGTGGCGCATGCCGTACCTGCCGATCGACCCCAAGGACGTCGGCCGCACGTACGAGGCGGTGGTGCGCATCAACAGCCAGTCGGGCAAGGGTGGCGTGGCCTACATCCTGAGCGCCTGGCACGGGCTCAACCTGCCCAAGAACCTGCAGGTGGAGTTCGCCCGCGTCGTGCAGGCCCATGCGGACGGCTCGGGCGGGGAGATCACCCCGGCCGTCGTCCGCGACCTGTTCGACGAGGAGTACCTGTCGCGGACCGAGATCACCGTCCCGCTCGGGCTCGGCGGCCGGCCGCTGCAGACCACGTTGTACGTCGACGGCGCGCGCTTCGACGTCGCCGGGCCGCGGGCCGACGCCATCCGCACCCTGGGCGCCCGGCTCGCGGTCTGGAACGTGGACGTGCAGATGGTCCACCGCACCGGCGTGGAGGCCGCGGCCGGGAGCGCGGAGGACCGGGAGGTCGCGGTCTACGCCGAGTGCGTGATCGACGGGCGGCAGGTCTGGGGGGTGGGCCTCGACCACGACGTGGTCGCCGCGTCCTTCGCGGCCGTCCGCTCGGCGCTGGCCCGTGCCGGCGAAACGGACGCGGAAGGCGCGGGAGAGCGGGCCGGCGAGAGCGTTTCGGCGCGAATGACGCTGGTCGGCTGAACGCGGCTCAACACAGAACCTTTACAGAAGTCACGGCAATTGTGAAACCGGCCGGCGCGGCCGAGAATCGAACGGAATTCGGGAGGCTCATTATGGCCCTGGTGGAGCGGGAAGAGGTGTTGGCCTCCCTTGAGGACATGCTGGCCGACGCCGTCACCGGCAGAGGAAAGATCGCGATCGTCGGCGGGCCCGTCGCGACGGGGAAGACCGCACTGCTCAACACTCTGGTCGAGGACGCGCTGGAGCACGGCGCCCTGCCGCTGACCGCGACCTGCTCGCAGTCGGAGTCGGGACTGGCGCTGGCCGTGCTGTCGCAGATCCTGCACAACGCGCCGCTCACCCCCGACGAGGAGGAGCGCACCCGCAATCTGCTGCACGAGGGCGCCCGCTGCGCCATGTCGGCCGACCCGCTGGCCGACTACGTCGACCAGGTGGACGCCCACATCGTGCACGCCCTGTGCATGGTGCTGCTCGAACTCGCGGAGCGGCACCCCCTCATGATCGTGGTGGACGACATCCAGCACGCCGACCGCGCCTCGCAGCTCTGCCTGGCCTACCTCGCCCGCAGGCTGCGCTTCGCCCACATCCTGGCGATCTTCAGCCAGTCGGAGGAGGCGTGGAACGCCCCGTCGCTGTTCCAGACCGAGCTGCTGCGCCAGCCGCACTGCCGCCGCCTCCCGCTGTCGGCCCTGTCCCGCGAGGGCGTCGAGATCATGGCCGCCGACATCGTGGGTGACGACGTCGCCCGGCGGTTCGCCGCGGACTGGCACGCGGTCAGCGGCGGCAACCCGCTGCTCGTGGGCGCGCTCATCGAGGACCACCTCGCCGCGACCGACGCCGGAGGCGCGCCGGCCGAGAGCGAAGCGGCGGCGGAGCCGGACGAGATCGTCGCGGGCGACGCCTACCGCCAGGCGGTGCAGTCGTGCCTGCGCCGCGGGCACCCGCTCGCGGCCCGCGTCGCGCGGGGCCTGGCCGTCGCCGGCGACCCCGGCCACCTCGACCGGCTGCTCGACCTCGACGCCGGCGTCGTCGTCCAGGCGCTCAACGCGTTGCACAACGCCGGGCTGGTCGGCGCCGACCTGCACCTGCGCCACCCCCAGGCGCGCGCCGCCGTGCTCGCCGACCTCGACCGGCACGAGCGGACGGACCTGCACCGCAGGGCCGCCGAGCTGGCGTACGGCCAGGGCGCCCCGGCCGCCGTGATCGCCGAGCACCTGCTGGCCGCCTCGCACAACGGGGGCTCGTGGGCCGTACCGATCCTGGAGGAGGCGGCCCGGCAGGCGCTCAGCGAGGGACGCGTCGAGCCCGCCGTCGACTACCTGCGGCTGGCCGACGGCGCGTGCACCGACGACCAGCGCCGGGCCACCATCAAGACGACGCTGGTGCGGGCGGAGTGGCGGCTCAACCCGAGCGCCCCCGCGGCCCACCTCGACGAGCTCACCGACGCCATGCACCGCGGCCACCTGCGCGGCTCCGACGCCGTCGTGCTGGCCAAGGCGCTGCTGTGGCACGGCCGCTTCGACGACGCCCGTGACGTGCTCGACCACCTGGGCAGGATCGGCTCGATCATGGACGCGGAGACCGTGGCCGAGATCCGCGCCGTCCGGCCGTGGCTGCGCTGCTCCTACACGCCGTTCCTGGCGCACATCCCGAGGGTCACCGACATGAGCACGCAGGCGCCGCCGTCCGCGCCGGTCATCGGCCGGCTGGAGGCCGCCACCGCGCTCGCGGCGGTGCTGACCAAGGGCCCGCACCCGCAGACACTGGCCGACGTGGAGCGCATCCTGCGCGGCTCCCGCCTCGACGACATGTCGATGGACGCCGTCGAGTGCGCGCTGCTCGCGCTGATCTACGGCGAGCGGTCCGACCTGGCGGCCCCCTGGTGCGACCTGTTCTTCGAGGAGGCCGCCAGCCGGCGTGCCCCCAGCAGGCAGGCCCGCCTCGCGGCGCTGCGCGCCGAGATCAGCCTGCGGCAGGGCGACCTGGAGGGCGCGGAGGGCCTCGCCCAGATGGCCGTACGGCTCATTCCGCCGACGAGCTGGGGGGTCGCGGTCGGCGGCCCGCTGTCGGTGCTGCTGACGGCGGTGACCGCGATGGGCCGGTTGGACGAGGCCGTGCAGCTGGTGAACCAGCCGGTGCCCGAAGCCATGCTCCAGACCCGGTACGGCCTGCACTATCTGAACGCGCGGGGCCGCTACCACCTGGCGACGGGCGACCTCGGCATGGCGCTGCGCGACTTCCAGACGTGCGGCGAGCTGATGGGCTCCTGGAGCCTCGACTCGCCGGGGCTCGTCTCCTGGCGGACGGGCGCGGCCGAGGCGCTGATCGGCATGGGCCGCGCGGAGCGGGCCCGGCCGCTGCTGGACGAGCACGTGGCGCGCTGCGCCCCCGGCCCGGTCCGCGCCCGCGGGACCGGTCTGCGGCTGACGGCCGCCGCGAGCGAGCCCAGGCAGCGTCCCCCGCTGCTGCGCCGCGCCGCCGACATGCTCCAGGCGAGCGGCGACCAGTACGAGCTGGCCCGGGCCCTGGTCGACCTGGCCGACGCCTACCAGGCGGTGGGAGAGCTGCGCCGCGCCCGTACGGTCGCCAGGCAGGCCCAGCGGATCGCAGAGGAGTGCGAGGCCGTCCCGCTGGTCAACGCGCTCACCCAGGGCGGTCCCGGGCAGCCGGCCGAACCGCCCCGCACGGAGAGCGGCCCGGGGACGCTGAGCGAAGCCGAGCGCCGGGTGGCCTCGCTCGCCGCGGTCGGCTACACCAACCGCGAGATCGCCGACAAGCTGTACATCACGGTCAGCACGGTCGAGCAGCACCTGACCCGCATCTATCGCAAGCTCAACGTCACCCGCCGTTCCGACCTGCCCGCCAGCCTCGAGTTCAGCACCTCCGCCTGAGACAGCTCCACGACCTGGGCCGGCCGGGTGTTCCCGGCCGGCCACTTCCCTGACTGGAAGGTGAACGCGCATGACTCAGACGAGCGTCACCCCTGCCGTCCCACCACCGGCCGCCACACCCGCCACCGCATCGGCGGGCCGCCTCACGGCGGCCCAGGGCGCCGCCATGTACGTCGGCGCGGTGCTCGGCACGGGCGTCATCGCCCTGCCCGCGCTCGCGGCCCAGGCGGCCGGGCCGGCGTCGCTGCTGGCCTGGCTCGGCCTGGTCGTGCTGTCGGCCCCACTGGCCGCGGCGTTCGCCGCGCTCGGCGCGCGCCACCCCGACTCCGGCGGCGTGTCGACCTACGCCCGCCTCGCCTTCGGAGACCGGGCCGCGGTCGTCGTCGGCTGGTGCTTCTACTTCGCGATCCCGCCCAGCGCCGCCGCCGCGGCGCTGTTCGGCGGCGAGTACGTCGCCGCGGCGGTGGGCGGTGGGACCGGCACCGCGACGCTGACGGCCGCGGGGCTGATGGCGATCGTGACCGTGTCGAACGCCTCCGGTCTGCGGGTGACCGGCCGGGTCCAGCTCGGGCTGGCCGGGCTGCTCGTCGCATTGCTCGTCGTCGCCGTCGCGCTGTCGCTCCCGCACGCCGATGTGGCCAACCTGCGGCCGTTCGCCCCGCACGGCTGGACGGCCATCGCCCCGGCGGCGGCCCTGCTCGTGTGGAGCTTCGCCGGCTGGGAGGCGATCACGCACCTCGCCGCCGACTTCCGCAGGCCGTCCAGAGACCTGCCCAGGGCCGCCGCGGCCGCCGTCGTGCTGGTCGGCGTGCTGTACCTGTCGGTCGCCTTCGCCACCGTCGCCGTCCTCGGCCCGGCCGCCGGAGGCGCGCGGGCGCCCCTCGGCGACCTGCTGGCCCTCGGTCTCGGCGGCAACGCCCGGCTGCTCGCCGCCGTGGCCGCGCTGCTGCTGACGCTCGGCGCGATGAACGCGTACTGGGCCGGGGCGGCCAAGCTCGGCGCGGCCCTCGGCCGCGACGGCGCCCTGCCCGGCTGGCTCTCCCGCGGCAGCGTCGCCGGGGAGGTGCCCCGGCGCAGCCTCGCGGTCGTCGCCGTGCTGTCCTTCCTGGCGCTCGCCGTCGTGTACGCGGCGGGGACGGGTATCCGTCCCCTGGTGCTGATGACCAACGGGTCGTTCGTGGTGGTCTACGCGATCGGCGTCGCGGCCGCCATCCGGCTGCTGCCGCGCGGCCGGGCCAGGGCCGCCGCCCTGCTCGCGCTCGTGGCGGTCGCCCTGCTGGTCGCCGCGTCGGGCGTCTACCTACTCTGGCCGCTGCTGGTCGGCGGCGCCGCCCTGGCGTACGCGCGGTTCACCCGCAGGGGGGCGGCCGTCCCGGCGGAACATTGACGAAAGTGAAGGGTCACCGGCGACTTTCCGTGAGTGCCCGCCGTGCGTCCGGTTCCTAGGGTCGAGGGGCCGGACGGACCGGCGCGAAGCAGCACGGAGGGGAACCGGTGGGCAACGAGATCGAGGACGTCCCGGACATCAGCGCCGAGTGGTATCGGGAGGTCACCGCGCTCGCCCTGCACACCCCCGCATGGGTGCGCGACGCGGCGGGGATCGCGACGGACGCCGTCCCCGCGGTCCTCTTCGCGTTCCTCGTCCTCGGCTGGTGGCGGGCGCGGCGGGGGGACGACCGCAGGATGGCGCTCGCCCTGCTCGCACCGGTCGCGGTGGTGACGGCCTACCTCGCGAGCGAGGGCGTCAAGAGCGTCCTGCGGCTGCGGCGCCCCTGCTGGGACCTGGCCGACGTGGTCACCGTGGCGCACTGCCCGCCGTACGGCGACTGGTCGCTGCCGAGCAACCACGCGACCTTCGCCGCGGCGGCGGCCGTCGCGCTGGTCGCCCTGTGGCGCGGCATGGCGGTGGTGGCGCCGGCGCTCGCGCTGCTGGAGGCGTTCTCCAGGGTCTTCGTGGGCGTCCACTACCCGCACGACGTGGCGGCGGGGCTGCTGTTCGGCGCGCTGATCGCCCCGCTGGTCCTGCTGGCCCTGCGGAACCCCGCGGCCGCCCTGGTCTCCGCGATGCGGCGGCGCCCGGCGCTGGCGGCGGTGCTGACTACCGCCCGCCCGCCAGTCCCGCCTCATGGGCGATGACCGCCGCCCGCACCCGGTTGGGCACGCCGAGCTTTCCCATGATCGTGCTCACGTAGGTCTTGACGCTGCCCTCGGCGAGGTGCAGACGGGCGGCGATGCCCGCGTTCGACATGCCCTCGCCGACCAGGGCGAGCACCTCGCGCTCCCGGCCGGTCAGCGCCGCGACCTGTTCCCGGGCCGCGGCCGAGCGCGACAGCCGGTCGCCGGCGAGTCCCCGGATGACCCGTGCGGCCACCGGCGGCGACAGGTACGCCCCGCCCTCGGCCGCCGCCCGCACCCCGAGGGGGAACTCGCGCGGATCCCCGGTCTTCAACAGGAATCCCGCCGCGCCGTCGCCCAGCGCCCGCGCGACGTAGGCGTCCTCGCCGAAGGACGTCATGATCAGTACGGCGGTGCCGGGGGCGGTCCTGCGCACCTCGGCCGCGGCGGCCAGCCCGTCCAGGGCGGGCATCCGGATGTCGACGAGCGCGACGTCGGGCCGGTGCGCCAGGACGGCGTCCACCAGCTCACGCCCGTCGGCGGCCTCGGCGACCACCTCGATGCCCGGGTCCGCCGCCAGGATCGCCCGCACCCCGGCCCGGATCACCGGTTCGTCGTCGGCCAGGACCACCCGGATCGCGTGCATGCCTTGATGGTACGGAAGCGTGGAAAGTCTCCGGGTGCCGCTCAGGAGGGCAGGAAAGCCTTGGCGACCAGGCGGCCCCCGGCGAAGCACAGCCGGTAGAGCGTCAAGTCGCCGAACGGCTCGGGGCTGGTGCTGTAGTAGCGGCACCGGGCGCCCGGCGGGATCGGCGGCTCGGGCCACGACGGATCGTCGATCCTGGTCCTGGCCGGCAGCACCGCCGCGACCTCCGACTCGGCCTGCCCGACCCGCAGCTTCGCGAACTCGGCCGGCGGCAGGACCGAGGTGACCGCCTCGTAGACCGTGAACCCCAGCACGAACGCCGCCACTCCGGCCGCCGCGGCCAGGCAGACCAGCGCCGCGGCCAGCCGCGTACGGCGCACCCGCCGCCGGGCCAGCGCCAGATCCAGCTCCACGGGCCGCGACGCCGTTCGCGGGGGGACATGCGGGGGGACATGCGGGGAAACGGAGTGCGGGAGCCGTACGGTCAGGGTGAACCCGTCGTCGGCGGGGCCGCTTTCCACGGACCCACCCTGCAGACGGACCCGCACCGCCAGCGCCCGCAGTCCGTGTCCGCCGGTCACGCCGCGCCCGGGCCGGTGCGACGCGGCGTTGGCGACGGTGACCACGGTCTCGCCCGGTGCGAGCGCGAGCCGTACGGTGACCGGGGCGCCGGGCGCGTGCTTGGCGGCGTTGGTCAGCCCCTCACGGACGACCCGCCGCACGGTGACGAGCGCGGGCGCGGGGATCCGCGCCTCCTCCTGCGCGCCGTGCAGCGTTACCGGCATTCCGGCGGCCGCGGCGCGCCGGACCAGTTCGTCCACGCTCTCCTCGGGCGGGTGGGTCGTGTCTTCATGCACCGTGTCTTCATTTTCCAGGCCTTCGTGTTCCGGGCCGGGGTCGTCGCCGTCCCTGAGCACGGTGACGATGTCGCGCAGGCGCTCCGCCGCGGCGGTGACCGCCTCGCGGGCCTCGCCCGCGGCCCGGCGCCGGCTCTCGGGAAGGCCGGCGTCGACCTCCAGGGCCCCGATCCGCAGCGCGACCAGGCTCAGGTCGTGACCGAGCAGGTCGTGCATCTCCCTCGCGATGGCCGCCCGCTCCCGCAGCCTCGCCTGCTCGGCGACCATGCGCCGCTCGCGCTCCAGGTGCCCGGCGCGTTCCCAGCCCGCCCTGGTCAGGGCCAGGCTCTGGTGCCTCGCGTGGCCCGCGAGCCACGGGACGAGTCCGAACAGCGCGATGCCCGTGACGGCGAAGAACCACGCGCCCAGATCCCACTGCGCCGCGAGGAGCCACCGTACGAACGGGACGGCGGCGGCGGCGACCACCGCGGCGGCCGACAGGCCGAGCAGGGCGGGCCGGGCCCGGGCCATGCGCACCCCGGCCAGGTAGCTCGTCACCGCCAGGGCCGGGAAGAAGACGGTGGGGTCGCCCCGCACGGCCACCGAACCCGCCCACAGCGCGGCCGTCACGAGCATCGCCCCCAGCGGCCGGGGCCGGGCGAGCGCGACGGCGACGCCGATCGTCGCCAGGCCTGCGATCACCTCGGGCCAGGTGTACCTGTCGGCCAGGATGTTCGTGAGGCCCGCCCACAGCGCCGGCAGGCCGAGGACGGCCCAGAGCAGGACGTCCTTGAGGTATGCCGCTTTCCTCCCCACTCAGGCAACGGTATCCGCAGGTCGCGGGACCCTGACGAATCCGTGCAGGGTCCGCGCGCTGGCGTGGCCGGACAGGGACATGAGCATCCGCGCGGACCAGCCCTCCTCGCCGAGGTGGGCCAGGCGCGAGTGGCGCAGGCGGTGCAGGGTGGAGCCGCCGCCCTCCGGGTCGAGGTCCCCGGTGGCCCGTTTGAACAGGTACTCCGCCCGCTCGTACGACAGGCGGCCCCGGCCCGTGTGCGGGCACAGGTCGGCCGTCGCGGGCATGCGACCCGGCCCCGGCCTGCGGTCGGCGAGGAACAGCGGGCCCCGGCGGCGGTCTCCGACGAGGAGGGGCAGGAGCGCGGCCGTGCCGGACTGCCAGCGCAGCCAGTGCCCTCTGGCCTTCACCTCGCCGCGCATGCCGGGCAGGTCGAGGTCCTCCACGTTCAGCGAGAGCGCCCACTCTGCCGGGGCCGCGCTCTCGTACAGCAGCAGCCACAGCGTGCGCTCGCGCAGCGGGATGTCCGGCCGCTTCCACAGGCTCTCCAGCCGCGACCGGTCGATGGGGCGGATGCGGGGGCGGGGTTCGGGCCGCCGGTCGAGCGGGGCGGCGAGGCCGGCGGCGGCCCACCCGCGCTCGGCCGCCCACGTGGCGAACGACCGCAGCGCCGCGCGGTGCCGGTTCCAGGTCGCGGCCGCCGCCGTGCCCCACGCCGCGGCGAAGACCTCGGCGACCCGGTGGGACGTCACGTCGCGTATCGGGGCGTCCTCGCCGAGGTGCCGGCACAGCCGCGTCAGGGTCTGGTTGTAGGAGCGGACGGTGTCGGCGCTCAGATCGGGCCGGGCGAGGAAGAGCCCCATCGCCCTGCCGAGGGTGACGTCCCCCTCCGCAGGGCCGGCCTCCGTGGCCTCTTGCTCGGCTTCTTCGGCTTTCTCCGCCTCCCCGGCTTTCGCTGCGCAGGTCGCGGCGCGCCGCAGCAGCACGGCCCGTTCCGCGCTGTTGCGGGTGAGGGACGCGGCGCGTTCGAACTCCGCCAGGGCCTCGTCGTGCCGGCCCAGCCGGGCCAGCAGATCCCCGCGTACGGCGGGCAGCAGGTGGTAGCCCGTGAGCGCCGGCTCGCCGGTCAGCGTGTCCACCAGCGTGAGACCGGCGCGCGGCCCGTAGGCCATGGCGAGCGCGACCGCGCGGTTGAGCTGGACGACCGGTGTGGGCAGCACCCTGACGAGGGCCTCGTAGAGCGCCGCGATCTGCGGCCAGTCGGTCTCCTCCGGCGTGGCGGCCCGCGCGTGGCAGGCCGCGATGGCCGCCTGCAGCACGTAGGGGCCGAGAGGGCCGCCGGCCTGCCGCGCCCGCAGCAGCGCCGCGAAGCCGCGCCGGATGAGCAGCGGGTCCCAGCGCCCCCGGTTCTGCTCGTGCAGCACGACGGGCTCCCCCGACGGGCCGGTACGCGCGGCCGAGCGCGACTGCTGCAGTTCCATCAGCGCGACCAGGCCGTGCACCTCCGCCTCGTCCGAGGTCAGCTCGGCCAGGACGCGGCCCAGGCGCAGCGCCTCCAGGCAGAGGGACGGGCGCATCAGGTCGTCGCCCGCCGTCGCCGCGTACCCCTCGTTGAACACGAGATAGATCACTTCGAGCACCGACGACAGCCGGGCCGCCCGTTCCGGCCCCGCCGGGACCTCGAAGGGGACGTGCGCGTCGGCGAGCGCCCGCTTGGCCCGCACGATCCGCTGGGCGACGGCGCTCTCGGAGACGAGGAAGGCCCGCGCGATCTCGTCGGTCCGCAGGCCGCCGATCAGCCGCAGTGTGAGCGCGACCCGGGCCTCGGTGGACAGCACCGGGTGACAGGAGACGAACATCAGCCGGAGGACGTCGTCGCCGACCTCCCCGTCGAGCGCGTCCACCACGTCGTCCACGTCACGCTCGCCGTCGTCGGGACGGGTGGCGAGATCGTGGGCGAGCCGCTCCTGCCCGCGGTCCCGCCGCTCCTCCCGGCGCAGGTGATCGACGGCGCGGCGCTTGGCGACGGCCATGAGCCAGGCGCCCGGGTTGTCCGGGACGCCCGCCTCGGGCCACTGCTCCAGCGCGGCGAGGACGGCATCCTGCGCCAGTTCCTCCGCGAGGCCGACGTCGCCGGCCATCCGCGCGAGGCCGGCGACGATCCTCGCGGACTCCATCTTCCAGACCGCGTCCACGACGCGATGGGCGTCCATCGACGTCACCCGACCGATGACAGCATCGGCCCGTCCGCCGCGCAACCCGGCGCGTACGTCACCTGCTTCATCACGCCCTCGCCGACGATCTCCGGCGTCAGCGGGGACCGGCCCCGGGGCCGTCTTCGGGGCCGTCTTCGGGGCCGAACACCTGCTGGATCGCGCTCTCACCGTCGCCGACGATCTTCCAGAAGCGGCGGGCCAGCTCCACGGCCTCCTCTCGGGACCGCGCCTCGATCAGGGCGAAGCTGACGATCGCCTCCTTGGCCTCCGTGAAGGGGCCGTCGGTCACGGTGATCTCGCCGCCGGAGGAGATCATCCGCAAGCCGCCGGGCTCCAGCCCGCCGGTGGCCAGCAGCACGCCCGCCTTGGTCATCTCCTCGATGAAGGCGCCCATCTCGGCCATCATCGCCGCGTCCGGCGTCCGGGAGCCGCCTTTGGTGGTCATCAGAAACCGCATCGTCGTTCTCCTTCTTCTTCGGTCCAGTGGCCGGCCGGGCCGTTCGCCGGTCCCTGCCGTCACCTACACGTCGTAAGGGACGAGCCGGAATCGACGGGCTCCGATCCTGACACGTCGTGACCTGGTCCTCTATCGGGATGTGACAGGGAATGCGCATGTGACAGGGAATGCGCAGCCGTGGCTGACGCCGCAGGTGGGCGGGGTAAGCGGCAGGCGGACGGTGCGGCTGGGCACGGGTGGTCGAATCGCGCGGCCGCCGTTCGACGCGTGAGCGAGGCCGGACACCGCACCGGCCGGGACCACCGAGGACCGGAACACGAAGCCCGGAACCTCGGGGCCCCGAGAGCGCTGAAGCCCGGGACCTCAGGGACCGGAGAGCGCTGAAGCCCGGACAGGGAAGACCGGGACGCCGAAGAAGGGAACTGCCATGACCACCACGCAGGACACGACCCAGCTCGCCACCGAGCTCACCAACGAGATCACCGTGCGGCCGGCCGCGCGGCGCGCCACGCCGGGTTCGACGGGCTTCACGGGATCGACGCGTGCGCTGCTCACCTGCGCCGTGCTCTCCACCCCCGTCTTCGGGATCGTCTCGCTGACGCAGGCGTTCACCCGCGAGGGGTTCGACCTGCTCCGTCACCCGCTCAGCATGCTCAGCACCGGCGACCTCGGGTGGCTGCAGATCGGCACCTTCTGGATCACCGCCGTGCTGACGGTCGCCGGGGCGATCGGACTGCGCAGGGTCATGCACGGGACGCCCGGAGGGACGTGGGCGCCCAGGCTGCTGCTCGTCGAGGGCGCCGGACTCGCGGCGGCCGGAGCCTTCAGCATGGACCCGGGGGACGGTTTCCCCGCAGGCACCCCGCTGGGGGCCCCGGCCGGGATGAGCTGGCACGCGATGCTGCACATGGCGGCCGGCTCGGTGGCCTTCACCGCGCTCATCGCGGCCTGCTTCGTCCTCGGCCGGCACTTCGCCCGCGCGGGGCGGGCCGGGCACGCGGTCGCCTCCCGTCTCGGCGGCCTGGCCCTTCTGCTGGGCAACGGATGGGCCATGTCCGGCGGGCGGGCCGGCTCCCTCACTCTCTGCGTCGGTGTGCTGGTCGCCATGGCCTGGGTCTCGGTGGTCGCCGCCGCCAAGCGCGCGGAACTCACGGATGACGCTGACGCACTCGACACTGACGCACTCCACACTGCGCGACGCTGACGCGCTCGATGGGGAAGCCGCGCAGCGCTCCTGGTGCCGGGTAAACCACTGGGAGCTCTGCGAGGTGTGGTGATATGTTCGGCGCCGCCGTGCATATCGCTGCGACCTGAGGAGGTGAGACCGATCAACGCTGTGACAGGTCGGGGCTCCCTCCGTTGCATGGTCTAGGGAGCGCCCGCAGAAGGCATCCCGAAAGGCGTGAAACGCTTTGCGCTTCATCTCTCAGACGTCGTCGGACGGCGTCACCGAACAGCTGTTCACCCTCGGCGAGGTTCCCGGTGTGTTGTGGACGCCGGAAGACGCCGCCGGGGCTCGCCCCCTGATCCTGATGGGCCACGGCGGCGGGCAGCACAAGAAGGCCCCCGACATCGTGGCCCGCGCGCGCCGCTTCGTCACCGAGGGCGGTTACGCGGTGGTCGCGGTCGATGCGCCCAACCATGGCGATCGGCCGAAGACCGAGGAGTTCGCCCGGGTCGTGGCCGGGTTGCGGGCGGGCATGGCCGCAGGCGGGGACATCGCCCCGCATCTCGCCACCATGCATACGTTCCTGGCCGACCACGCCGTCCCGGAATGGCAGGCGGTCCTGACCGCGGTGCGGGAACTCGACGTCGTCGGCGCCGGCCCTGTGGGCTACTGCGGCATGTCGATGGGCTGCGGGCTCGGTGTGCCCTTCGTCGCCGCGGAACCCCGGGTCCGCGCGGCGGTGCTGGGCCTGCTCGGCGTGGACGGGCTGGCCGAGACCGCCGCCCGGGTCACCGTCCCGGTGCGGTTCCTGCTCCAGTGGGACGACGACAAGGTGCCGCGGGCCCAGGGCCTGGCGCTGTTCGACGCTCTGGGGTCGGCCGACAAGACGCTGCACGCCAATCCCGGCAACCACGGGGAGATCCCCGAGTTCGAGATCGACAGCTCGCTGCGGTTCTTCGCCCGGCACCTCGCTTAGGGCTGTACGGCGGCCGGATCTTCAGGCGGGCCGAAGGCTGCGCCGCGGTCGGGCGCGGCGCGGTGACGATCGGCGACTGCTTCGACAACGCCGTCATCGAGCACCAAGCCGACTCCACGGAGCCCTAGGCACATCAGCGGGGGTGTGCCTAGGGCTCCGCGTGTTCGATAGACGTCGGCAGTATCAGCCGCAGTAACGCGCCGCTTTGACACGGCACGGCTTCGGCCGTCCCGCCATGAGCCTCGGCGACCTGTCGGACGATGGCCAGGCCCAGTCCGGAGCCAGGGTGCGCACGGGCCGCGGGTGATCGGTAGAAGCGGTCGAAGACGAATTCGAGGTCGCTGTCGGGGATCCCCGGGCCGCCGTCCGCGACCTCGAGGGTGCCCGCCTTGACGCTGATCCTGACCCGGCCGTCGGACGGGCTCCATTTCACGGCGTTGTCGACGAGGTTCGCGACGGCGCGTTCCAGGGCGTCGGGGTCTCCGTGGACGAGAGTGGGCGCGCAGGTCAGCTCGAATTCGATCTGCGGCGCCCGACGCGCCGCGCGGGCCGCGACGCGCTCGGCGACGAGGTCGAGGCGGACGTCTTCGGTGTGGAACGGGGCCTGGCCGTAGCGGGCCAGGTCGATCAGGTCGTTGACCAATGTCGTGAGTTCGCCGGCCTGGCCGAGCGCTTCGGCGGCGAGGAGTGGGGCCTGCGCGTCGGCCGGGTTTTCCGCCAGCAGCTCGAGGTTCACCGTCAGGCTCGTCAGTGGTGTGCGCAGTTCGTGCGAGGCGTCGGCCACCAGACGGCGCTGGGCGCCGACCGATTCGTCCAGGGCGGCGGTCATCGCCGCGAACGCCGAGCCGAGCCGGCCGATCTCGTCCCGGCTGTCGGCGGGGATCGGGATGGACAGGTCGCCGGTCGTGCGGATCAGTTCGACGGTCTCGGTGAGCTGGTGCACCGGGCGTAGGACGCGGCGTGCTGCCAGGCGTGAGGCCAGTGCTGCCAGAAGTCCGGCGGCCACCGTCGAGCCGGCGAGCAGCCAGGCGAGTTCGCGTAGCGTGGGTGCCGGATCGGACTCCGGGATGGCCGTGCGTACGAGCGCCCCCGGAGCTTCGGGCAGTTGGGCTGTGAAGACGCGGTAGGCGACGCCGTTGTAGACCGCGTCACGGAAGTAGGCGTCGGCGGTGCCGTTCGCGACGGCGACGTCGCGGGCGGTGAGGTCGACGAACTCCGTCGACGGCCCGACCTGGACCGGGCCCGGCACGATCTGCAGCTGGGTGCTTCCGATCCCCAGCGGAACAGTCGGGAAGCCCGGCTCCCCGTTGACGTCCCTGAACTTGGCCTTGATGGCCGCGGCCACGTTCGGTGCCTGGTCGGCGGCCACGACCAGCGAGCTGTCGATCTGGCCGCGGAGGTTGGCGTTCACGGCCGGATACAGGACCACCGACACGAGCACCAGGGCGCCCGCGACCACGGAACCGCCGGCGATGGCCAGCCGGGTGCGCAGGTTCACGGCTCCTCGCGCAGGACATACCCCAGGCCGCGCACCGTCTGGATCAATCTGCTGCCGCCGTCCGCTTCGAGCTTGCTTCGCAGGTAGCTGATGTACACCCACAGTGCGTTCGACTCCGGGCCGAAGTCGTAGCCCCAGACGGACTCGAAGATCTGGGTCCGGCTCAGCACCCGGCCAGGATTGCGCAGGAACAGCTCCAGCAGGGACAGCTCCGTCTTGGTCAGATCCAGGCGCCGGCCGGCACGCTCGGCCCTGCAGCCGCTCAAGTCCAGGTCGACGTCGGCGAAGCGCAGCACCTCGGCCCTGGCACCGCTGCGCCGGAGCAGGGCTCTGAGGCGGGCCCGCAGCTCATCCAAGGAGAAGGGCTTGGCCAGGTAATCGTCGGCCCCCGCGTCGAGCCCGGCGACCCGGTCGGTGACCAGGTCCCGGGCCGTGAGCATCAGGATCGGCGTGTCGTGCCCGCCCGAACGTAGCGTCCTGCACACCTCCAGCCCGTTCGGTTCGGGCATGAGGACGTCGAGAACCACCGCATCCGGGCGGAACATGCCGTGCTCGGCGAGGGCGGACGCCCCATCGGCGGCGGACGACACGTCGTAGCCGTCCCGGCGCAACGCATGCTCCAAGGACCGCCGCACAGCCGGGTCGTCGTCCACCACAAGTATCCGCATGGTCGCCCATCCTCGCCGTCGATCCTTAAGCTGTGTGAGACGCGGTGGCTGTCAGCCCTTGATCAGTGACCGCTTCAGATCGCTCAACGCGGCATTGAGCTGGTCGGAGCTGACCCCGAGCGAGGCGGCGATGTCACCGAAGGCCTTGGACGTCGGATCGACTCTGCCCCACGCCACCACAGTGGCCAGGGCGGCCTTGGCCTTGGCTTGATCGACACCGAGCGCCGCGGCCACAGACGCCGCCGCGGCGTCGGTGGTGAACGGCGAGTCCTGCGGGCCGTCCGGGGCCTTCTTGTCCATGCTGTGCAGCTTGCCCTGGTCGTCACCACGTGGCGCGGGCTCGGCGACCATCGGCTCCAGAGCCTCCTGAACCTGCGGGACCGGCAGCCCCAGGTTGGCCGCGACCGCCGAGACGAAGGCCTCCGGTGTGAGGTCGGCCGAGTTGGCCAGCGACGTCTTGGCCGCGACCAGCGCGGCGTCGAGCCGCTCGGTCGTCACTCCGAGTTTCGCCGCGATCGCGGCGAGATCGGCATCCGCGCCCACCTTGGGCTTGTCTGACGAGTTCTGCGGGTCGTCCGGGGCCTTCTTGTCCGTGCTGTGCAGCTTGCCCTGGTCGTCACCACGTGGCGCGGGCTCGGCGACCATCGGCTCCAGAGCCTCCTGAACCTGCGGGACCGGCAGCCCCAGGTTGGCCGCGACCGCCGAGACGAAGGCCTCCGGTGTGAGGTCGGCCGAGTTGGCCAGCGACGTCTTGGCCGCGACCAGCGCGGCGTCGAGCCGCTCGGTCGTCACTCCGAGTTTCGCCGCGATCGCGGCGAAATCGGCATCCGCGCCCGCCCTGGACTTCCCGTCTACCTTGACCGTCGCGGAGTCGGATTTCGCAGCGCCGGGTGTCGGGGGCGGATCGGCCGCCGCGGCCGCCGCGGCCGTACCAGTCGCGGCCAGCGTGGCGAGCGTGACCGTGGCCACGACCAGCCGCGTGCGTTTCATCATCGTGATGCCCTTTCGTCCACTGAGCGCGCCGGACGAGAACCGGCGTCTTGGGGACAACAGAAACATCGCGGCCTCTGGTGTGGTTTCAGCCACCTTTAGAGGTTCCTTAGAACGGCTACGTTCTCCCAAGCGCGCGATTGATCGGTCATGTCGCCGACGATAGCGCCGCACGGCGAGGAGTCACCGGTTCACACGAAATGGTCACGCGCGCGCGTACGTCGACGACACGCTGATCAGGCCGGACGAGCCCTCCGGCAGGAGGATCCGGCCTTCGGCCAGGGTCACCCGCAGGGCAGCTCCGCGCTCACGGTGGTCGGACCGCCGGGAGGGCTGTCCACCCGGAACCGGCCGTCCAGTGCGGCGACCCTGCGGGCCAGCCCGGACAGGCCGCCCCCGCCGGGGACGGCGCCGCCCCGCCCGTCGTCGCGCACCCGTACGACGATCGTGTCCTCGTCCTCCAGGATCTCCACCCGGACCTGCCCCGCCGCCGCGTGCTTGGCGGCGTTCGTCACGGCCTCCCGTACGACGAAGTAGACCGCCGTCTCCACCTCGGTGGGCGGGCGCGCGGTCAGGCCGTACGCGACCGTGACGGGTATCCCGGCCCGCTCGGCGACGGCGGCCAGGGACTCGCGCAGCCCGAGCGTGTCGAGCTCGGCCGGGTAGACCCGCCAGGCGACCTCGCGCAGCTCGCGCAGGGCCTCCTGGGCCTCCTCGTGGGCCTGGTGAAGCAGGTCGTCGAGTAGCTGCGGGGTGCGCCCGCGCCGGGCCCGCCCGATCAGCACGGCGAGGGCCACCAGCCGCTGCTGCACGCCGTCGTGCAGGTCGCGCTCGATCCTGCGTCGCTCCTGGTCCACCGCGCTCACGATGCCGGCGCGGGTCCTGGCCAGCTCGTCGATGCGGCGCTCCAGCAGCTCCGTGGGGCTGGGGCCGAGGAAGCGGCGGGCGATCCGCAGTTCCAGGGCGGCGACGCCCTGGATGCCCATGATGTCGAGGAAGAGCAGCACCACCCCGGCGACTCCGATGTAGGCGAGCACGCCGGGAGTGGGCGGGATGCCGTCGAGGTTCTCCCCGTGGGCCCAGCCCCACACCAGCCGCACCCCCTCGCTCACCCCCAGCCACAGCAGGAAGAGCACGAGGCCGCCGAGCAGGCCGACCGGCCACCGGGCCGCGAGATACCCGGTGAGCCGCCCGGTCCCGGCGGCGAGGTCGAACCCGCCGAGCAGGCCGAGCCTGCGGATCTCGACCTGGGCCAGCCGTACGGCCACGGCCCGCAGCACCCGTTCCCCGGCCCGTCGCGCGCCGGGGTGCGGCAGGCAGAGCAGGGCGACCGGCGCGGCCATCAGAAGGCAGGCCAGCTCGACGACCGCCGTCAGCGTGCCGATGACCAGCGCCGCGAGGATCCTGAGGGCGCGTGCGACGTTCATCGGCTCCTTCGCGGCGGTTCGCACCGCTCGGGACGGCAGGCGGACCTGCCCGGGGAGCGGCCGGTCAACGGGCATGGGGTCCCCGGCCGCGCCCGAAGAACACCGTCTTCACACCATGCCGGGCGAACCACGCCTCCGCCTTCTGGATGTCGGAGATCTTGACCAGCGGCAGACGCGCCGCGACGGCCACCGTACGCTCCCGGCCGAGCAGCGCGCCCACACAGTAGAGCGCGAGCGCCCCCACGACGGAACCTGCGGTCGTCCACAGGAGGGCGGCGAGCAGGCTCATGTCCCCACGCGCGGCGGTGAACCCGGCGAGCGGCAGGATGACCTCGCTGGGCAGTGGAGGGAACAGGTTCTCCAGGGCGATCGCGACGCCGGCGCCCGGCGCGCCCAGGCGTTCGGTGAGCTCCATCGCCCACCCGGCGATCCCTCCGATTTCCGCGGTGTCCATGCGGGTGACGCTAGAAGCCGGGCGATGCGGTCACCATGAGGGCCGCCGCCGGGCTCCCTCCGGTGCGCCGCATCCCAGGGCTGCGGAAAACCACAAGGGGTGGGAAAAGCACAGGGCCGTGTGGTCGTCCACAGGCTGTGGACATCGGCACGTCGCTCCTGCCCTCCGCTCTGGGGGAGGATCCGGCCGCATCCGCTGCCACCGGCTCAGAGGTCGTCCTTCGGCGTCTGGGCCAGCACCTGGTCGGCGGTCGCCGTCACCACCGCCGCGGCCGCCGAGATGTCCCTGACCTGCTCCGCGGGAAGGGCCCGCAGCACCGTCTCCAGCGCCTCCAGGTCAGCCTGGTAGGCGGCCGCCATGGCCGCCTGGGCCTTGGCGGTGCGCCCTGCCTGCTCCACCGCCTTGCCGAGTGCCCGGCCGGCGCGTTCGACGGCCCTGGCCGCCTCGATCGCCGCCTTCTCAAGATTTCTCGCCCACTCGGGCGGCTGGTCGCTCATCGATGTCCTCTGCGTGAGGGTGGTCCCGCGGGCATGAATCGCCCACGAAGAGTGCCGAATCAGGCACTTATTGCCCTCCCAGCGCGCTCTACACGTCGCGGGGCGCAAGCTCTCATCAATCTCTCAGAGACAACGCGAGGGCCCCCGCGCGGTGCGGCGCGCGGGGGCCCCGGATCATGCTTCGGGCCGTGCTTCGGACCATGCTCGGACGGATGCCGGAAGAGGTCAGCCGCAGTGCTCGAAGGGGCTGTCGTAGCTGGACGAGCCCGCCTTGCCGCCCCACTTCACGCATTTGTCCGCCGCGGACGCACTGACCGGCCCGGCGTAGTAGCCGTAGTCGCCCGAGTCGGTCACCCGGCTCCTGCCCTGGACCTCCAGGTAGGCGCTGGTCGCGGTGGCCGTGCCCAGCGACGTCTTCTTCAGTGTCACGACGCAGTTGTTGCCGTTGCCGGAGTTGTAGAGCAGATAGACGGTGCCCGCCGTGCCGAGGGCGGCCGAGTCGATCACCGAGTAGCCGCTGCCGCACACCTGCTCCGGCGTGTACGGGTTCCCGGTCCCGCTGCCGCCCGTGACGTACTGCATGTACGTGTTCCAGTCCCAGTAGGGCCCGGGGTCGGTGTGGTCGGTCCCGGGGACCTGGTAGTGCCCCACGATGTGGGACCGGTCCTTGGGGATGCCGTACCGCGCGGCGATGGAGCGGACGAGGGCGGCCGAGGAGCGGTACATCGCGTCGGTGAACCAGGACGCGTCGTCCACGTATCCCTCGTGCTCGATGCCGATGGAGTGGTGGTTGTAGTCGGAGTTGCCCGCGTGCCAGGCCCGGTCCTTCTCCCGCACCATCTGGGTGATCGCGCCGTCGGAGGACCGTACGACGTAGTGCGCGGAGACCTGGGCGGCGGGGTTCTGGAACCAGGAGATCGTCCCGGCGTACGAGCCCTGGGTGACGTGGATGACGATGCGGTCGATCGTGTCGCTCGCCGGCCGGTCGGACACCGCGTAGTTGGCGGTGCTGGCCGCCACCCACGTCGCGCCCGGGTAGTCGACGGCTGCCGCGGCGAGTGTGCGGTTCTCCGGCTGGTCGAGGTCGCGGGCGTTCGCGAGGGCTCCCCGGTCCGGATTCACCGGGCGGGCGGCCACCGTGATCGTCTCACCCGCAGGCGTCCGTGCGGTGAACCCGGCCGACAGCAGGTCGTAGACGGCGTCCGCGTACAGCCGGGCGACCTCGGGCGCGCTCGCCCCGCCGTAGCGCGCGACGGCGGTGTACCAGCGACCGGCGTCGGCGCGGGCGGCGGCGTCCAGGCCCAGGGCGTCGGCCCTGGCCCGCAGGACGGCCGCCGCGCCCGCCACGTTGGCCGCGTCGTCGGCCTTGAGCGAGGCGACTGGCGCTCCGGTGAGCCGCGCCGCCTCCTCCAGGGTGTGCACGGTGGGATTGCTGACCAGGTGCGCCACGCCATACCCGCCGCTCGCACTCGGCTTGCCGCCGTGGCCGTCGAGGTGGGTCTCGGCGTAGGCGAGCGCGACGAGCAGGTCGCGGGGAACGCCGTGGGCCGCCGCCGCCCGCGTGAAGGCGGTGGCGAGCGGGCCCTCGGCGGCCGAGGCCGGCCCGGCCGGGACGAGCCCGGCCAGGCACAGCAGGAGCGTCAGGACGCCGACGGCGGTCAGGGCCGTACGCCGGGACCCGCGGACGATCAGGGATTCGGTCATGGGGGTCAGCCGCAGTGCTCGAAGGGGCTGTCGTAGCTGGACGAGCCCGCCTTGCCACCCCACTTGACGCAGGTGTCGGCGGCCGAGGCGCGCACCGGCCCGGCGTAGTAGCCGTAGTCGCCCGAGTCGGTCACCCGGCTCCTGCCCTGGACCTCCAGGTAGGCGCTGGTCGCGGTGGCCGTGCCCAGCGACGTCTTCTTCATCGTGACGACGCAGTTGTTGCCGTTGCCGGAGTTGTAGAGCAGGTAGACGGTGCCCGCCGTGCCGAGGGCGGCCGAGTCGATCACCGAGTAGCCGCTGCCGCAGACCTCCTGCGGGGTGTACGGGTTGGCCGATCCGCCGCCGCCGCAGTTGTGCGAGGTCACGGTCTGCACGGGGTAGCCGAAGGTGACCCCGTCGAACACCGCCTTCTGGATGTTGGCGGGGTAGGACGTGTCGCTGGTGCGCACCTCGTAGTGCAGGTGTGGGGAGATGTTGTTGCCCGGCTTGCTGGTGTTGCCGACCTCGCCGATCTTCTGACCCTGGCTGACCTGCGCGCCCTGGCTCACCGACATGACCCGCAGGTGGGCATAGTAGGTGAACCAGCCGCCCCCGTGGTCGATCTTGACGAGATTGCCGAAGCCGTTGGTCGACCCCTGATTGGCGGCGATGACCACCGTGCCGGCCGCCGCCGCCACGACCGGGTCGCCGAGGTCCGCGTCGGCCGTGCTGCCGCGGTTGAAGTCGATCTCGTACGACTGGTGGGCGCTGCTGGCGTTGGAGTTGCCGGTCCAGACCTGGCCGCAGGGGAACGGCATCTGGAAGTCCGGGCGCGGACCCGCCGCGGAGGCCGCCGGGGCGGTCGCGGCGCCGAACGCGAGGCCGAGGACCACCGCGAGGCCCGCCGTGACAAGCGATTTGAGTCTCATGACCAAAAAGAGTCGGAATCTACTGCACAAAAAACATCAAGACTCGGTACAAAGGGTGGGCGAGTCATGGCGAACCGGTCCTTCGACAGGGGGAGCAACGCGGTCATGACAGTCGAGAAGCCCACGTTCAGCGTGCTCGGTCCCCTCGAGGTCCGCCTGCCGGGCACGGCACCACGGCTCGGCGGCCCTAAACCTCGCATGCTCCTGGCCACCCTCCTCCTCCACGCCAACCACACGGTCGGCGGCGACGAGCTCGCCGAGGTGCTGTGGCCGGACCACCGGCCGCGCTCGACCGCGGCCAACCTCCGCACGTACGCGAGCGCCCTGCGCGCGGAGCTCGGGCAGGCCCCGGCCCGCATCCGGGCTCTGGGGGCGGGGTACGCGATCGAGCTGCCGCCGCACGAGCTCGACCTGCTGCTGTTCGACGAGCGGGTGACCGCCGCGCGGGAGTGCCGGGCGCGGGGCCGGCCGGGCGAGGCGGCCGACCTGCTGGCACGGGCGCTGGCGCTGTGGCAGGGCGTCCCGCTGTCCGACCTGCCCGGCAGCCCGCTGTGGGACCGCCGGCTCGAACGGCTCGCCCAGGCGCGGCTGCGCGCCGCGGAGGACCTGGTCGAGCTGCTCATGGCGGCCGGGCAGTACGGCGAGGCGGTCGGGGAGCTGCGGGCCCTGCTCGCCGACCATCCCTTCCGCGAGGACCTGTGGCGCAGGCTCATGCTGGCCCTGCACTGGTCGGGGCGGCAGGGTGAGGCACTGCAGGCCTTCGGCACGGTCCGCGAGCACCTCGTGGCCGAACTCGGCATCGAGCCCGGCCCCGAGCTGCGCCGGGCGCACGAGGCCGTGCTCGCCGGTGAGCCGCCCTCACGGGTCGCGCCGCGTCAGCTGCCGCCCGACCTGGTGGACTTCACCGGGCGGGCCGTCGAGGTGGCGGCGCTGACCCGGGCGCTCGCCCCCGGCGGGGTCGCCGTCGTCACCGGGCCGCCGGGCGTCGGCAAGACCGCGCTCGCGGTGCGCTGCGCGCACGCCGTCCGCGAGGCGTACCCCCACGGCCAGCTCTTCCTGTCGCTGGGCGGCACCACGCAGCCCGGCGATACAGCGCAGCCCGGCAACACAGCGCAGCCCACGGGCACCACACAGCCCGGTGACACGGCACAGCCCGCCGATGACGCCGTCTCGCCGGGCGGCGGTGCCTGGTCGCCGGTCGAGCCGGGAGAGCTGCTGGCCGAGGCGCTGCGCGCGCTGGGCGCGGCGGAGCCGTTGCCGCCCACGGTTCACGAGCGGGCCGCGCTCTACCGCACGCTGCTCGCCGAACGGCCGATGCTGGTCGTGCTCGACGACGCGGCGGGCGCCGCGCAGGTGCGGCCGCTGCTGCCGGGCGGCGGCAGCGCCGTCGTCGTGACCGGCAGGCGCCGCATCACCGAACTGCCCGGCGCCGCGCGGATCGACCTGGACGTCCTGCCACAGGCGGAGGCGCTGGGGCTGCTGACGGCGATCGTCGGCGCGGAGCGGCTGGAACGGGAGCCGGAGGAGGCCGCCGCCATCGTGCGGGCCTGTGGCAGGTTGCCGCTCGCGATCCGGGTGGCCGGGGCCCGGCTGGCCGCCCGCCCCGGCTGGTCGCCGGCCGTGCTGCGACGGCGGCTCGACGACGAGACGGTCAGGCTCGCCGAGCTGCGCGCCGGCGACCTGGAGGTGCGGGAGTCGTTCGACCGCAGCTATCGCCTGCTGCCGGACGACGCCGCGCGCACGTTCCGCGCGCTCGGCCTGCTCGGCACCCGGCCGCTGCCCGGCTGGGTGGTCGACGCCGTGCTCGACCGGCACCGCAGCGACGACGTGACCGACGTGCTGGT
Source organism: Microbispora catharanthi (assembly GCF_006334915.2). Classification (GTDB taxonomy): domain Bacteria; phylum Actinomycetota; class Actinomycetes; order Streptosporangiales; family Streptosporangiaceae; genus Microbispora; species Microbispora catharanthi. Next base: position 170,250 of record NZ_VDMA02000015.1, on the reverse strand, counting down.
CGACGCGAACCTGCTGCGCCCGGTGGGGACCGACCCCCTCGGCCAGCCCCGCTACCGGCTGCCCGACCTGCTGCGCGTCGACGCCAGGGACAAGGCGGGGGAGGTGGACATGCCGGCGCTGGCCCGCGTGGTCGCGGGCTGGACGGCCGCCGCGGAACACGCGACGGCCCTGCTGCCCACCACGGTCTTCCGCCTGACCTCGCCCGCCGCCCGGCGCTGGCGGCTGCCGGAGGACGCCCTGCGCCGGGTCGCCGCCGACCCGGTCTCCTGGTTCGGCGCCGAGCACGAGACCCTGGTCGAGGCCGTACGGCTGGCCGCGGAGGCGGGGCTGGCCGGCGCCGCCTGGGGCCTGGCGGCGGCGCTCGTGCCCTACTTCGACCTGCGCTGTCACCTCGGCCCCTGGGAGGAGACCCACCGCGTCGCCCTGGAGGCCGCCCGCGCCGCCGGAGACCGGGCGGGCGAGGCCGCCATGCTGCGGGGGCTCGGCCAGGTGGCCCTCTATCGGGACAGATACGTCCAGGCGGCCGGCATGTTCCGCCGCTCCCGGGTGATCTTCCGTACGCTCGGGGACGTCAGGGGCGAGGCGGTCTCGGTCTGCGGGCTGGGCGCGGTCGGCCAGTTCCGGGGCGATCAGGCCGCCGCCTCCCGATACTTCCGCAGGGCCCTCGGGATGTTCGTGTCGCTGGACGACCGGTCGGGCGAGGCGTACGCGCGGCAGGCGCTCGGGCGCACCTGCCTGAGCGCGGGCGACCTGAACGGCGCCGCCGACTGGCTCGGCGGCGCGCTGCGCATGGCGCGGGAGCTCGGCGACGCCCACAGGGAGGGCTGCGTGTCGCTCCAGATCGGCCGCCTGCACGACCTCGCGGGGGAGACCGGGCGGGCGATGCGCGCCCAGGGCCGGGCGCTGACGATATTCGAGGGCTTCGGCGACCGCCACTGCGCGGCGTACGCGATGCAGGGCCTGGGCGGGCTCCAGGCGGCCAGGGGCGACTGGCGGCACGGCTCGGCCCGGCTGGAGAGCTCACTGGCGATCTTCCTGCAGCTCGGCGACCGGAGCGGGGAGGCGGCCACCCGGCGGCTGCTCGGCGAGCTGCACCGCTCGTCCGGGCGTCGCGCGCTCGCCCGGGGCTACCTCCACGCGGTCACGTCCCGGCGGGTGGTGGACGACACGGCGATTTCTCATGATTAGACCGTCACGGCCGGGGCATCAGAGGCGTCGTGGGTGGTGGACGGCTCTCCCGCTGGCCGGTGATCCGGCAGCTCAAGGGAGAGGACGGCAGAGGGCAGGCGGCGCGCTCGGCGCGTACGGACGCCCTGCGGCCCCGGGTCGAGGGGGCCGAGACGGTCGCGCGTTCCGTCTGTCCCTACTGCGCCGTGGGCTGCGGCCAGCTCGTCTACGTCAAGGACGGCAAGGTCACCCAGATCGAGGGCGACCCCGACTCGCCGATCTCCCGTGGGCGGCTGTGCCCGAAGGGATCGGCGAGCAAGCAGCTCGTCACCCACCCCGGCCGCCAGACGAAGGTCCTCTACCGCAGGCCGTACGGCACCGAGTGGGAGCCGCTCGACCTCGAGACCGCGATGGACATGATCGCCGACCGCGTGGTGCGGACCCGGCGCGAGACCTGGCAGCAGACGCACGAGGGGCAGGAGGTCAGGAGGACTCTGGGCATCGCCAGCCTGGGCGGGGCGACGCTCGACAACGAAGAGAACTACCTGATGAAGAAGCTCTACACCGCCCTCGGCGCGATCCAGGTCGAGAACCAGGCGCGCATATGACACTCCTCCACCGTCCCCGGTCTGGGGACCAGCTTCGGGCGTGGCGGCGCGACCCAGTATCAGCAGGACCTGGCCAACGCTGACTGCATCGTCATCCAGGGCTCCAACATGGCCGAGTGCCATCCGGTGGGGTACCAGTGGGTGATGGAGGCGCGTGCGCGCGGCGCGAAGGTCTTCCACATCGACCCGCGCTTCAGCCGCACGAGTGCGACCGTGGACAGGTATCTCGCGATCCGCGCCGGCACCGACATCGTGCTGCTCGGCGCGCTGATCAACTACGTGCTGTCGAACGGGCTCGACTTCCGCGAGTACGTCCTCGCGTACACGAACGCCGCGACCCTGGTGAACAAGGACTTCCGCGACACCGAGGACCTCGACGGCCTGTTCTCCGGCTACGACGAGGAGACCGGCAGGTATGACCCGTCGAGCTGGGCGTACGAGGGCGACGTGCCCGAGGAGGAGGAGCCGGTCGAGGGTGGCGGGCACCACGCGGAGGCGGCGGGATCCGACTCCTACGGCGCGCGCGGCGCGGGCGCCAGCGCGACGCCGCCCGCCGACCCGACGCTGACGAACCCGCGGTGCGTCTACCGGATACTCAAGCGCCACTACTCGCGCTACACGCCCGAGATGGTCGAGGAGCTGTGCGGCATCCCGCCGGAGCGGTTCCACGAGCTGGCCGAGGCGATCACGGCCAACTCGGGCCGGGAGCGGACCACGGCGTGGGTGTACTCGGTGGGCTGGACGCAGCACTCGGTCGGCGTGCAGTACATCAGGGCCGCCTCGATCCTGCAGCTGTTGCTGGGCAACATGGGCAGGCCGGGCGGCGGCATCATGGCGCTGCGCGGGCACGCGAGCATCCAGGGCTCCACCGACATCCCGACGCTGTTCAACCTGCTGCCGGGATACATCGCGATGCCGCACGCCCACCGGCACGACGGCCTCGACCACTATCTGGAGCGGGAGGGCGCCGACACCGGCTGGTGGGGCAACCGGCGGGCGTACGTCGTCAGCCTGCTCAAGGCGTGGTGGGGCGACGCGGCGACGGAGGACAACGACTACCGTTTCGACTACCTGCCGCGCCTGACCGGCGACCACGGCCACTACGCGACCGTGATGGGCCAGATCGACGGGACGGTCAAGGGCTACTTCGTCGTGGGCGAGAACCCGGCGGTCGGCTCGGCCAACGGCAAGGCGCAGCGGCTCGGCCTGGCCAACCTCGACTGGCTGGTGGTCCGCGACCTCATGCTGGTCGAGACCGCGACGTTCTGGAAGGACGCGCCCGAGATCGAGACGGGCGAGCTGCGGACCGAGGACATCGGCACCGAGGTCTTCTTCATGCCGGCCGCGAGCCACGTGGAGAAGGAGGGCACCTTCACCAACACCCAGCGGCTGCTGCAGTGGCGGGAGAGGGCCCTCGACCCGCCGCACGACTGCCGCAGCGACCTGTGGTTCTTCTACCACCTCGGCAAGCGGATCAGGCGGCGGCTCGGCGACGACGAGATCGACCGGCCGGTGAAGGAGCTGACCTGGGACTACCCGGAGATCGGCGAGCAGCGCGACCCCGACGCCGAGGCCGTCCTGCGCGAGATCAACGGCACCGGCCCGGGCGGCCGCCTGCTGGCGTCGCTGCGCGAGCTGAAGCCCGACGGGTCGACGAGCTGCGGCTGCTGGATCTACTGCGGGGTGTACGCCGACGGGGTCAACATGGCGGCCCGGCGCACGCCGCACACCGAGCAGGGTCCTGTCGCGCTCGAATGGGGCTGGGCCTGGCCGGCGAACCGGCGCATCCTCTACAACCGCGCCTCGGCCGACCCGCAGGGCCGCCCGTGGAGCGAACGGAAGAAGTACGTCTACTGGGATGCGGGCAAGGGCCGGTGGGTCGGCCCCGACGTGCCGGACTTCGAGGAGGACAAGGCGCCCGACTACGTGCCGCCCGAGGGGGCCAAGGCGCAGGACGCGCTGGCCGGCACCGACCCGTTCATCATGCAGTCGGACGGCAGGGGCTGGCTGTACGTCCCGTCAGGACTGTCCGACGGGCCGCTGCCCGCCCACTACGAGCCGCACGAGTCGCCGGTGCGCAACGCGCTGTACGGCCGGCAGGCGAACCCGGCCCGCCGGACCATCGACCGGCCGGAGAACCCGTACAACCCGGCGCTGTCGCCCCGGTTCCCGTACGTCTACACGACGAGCAGGCTCACCGAGCACCACACGACGGGCGCCATGAGCAGACCCCTGCCCTACCTCGCGGAGCTCCAGCCGGAGGCGTTCTGCGAGGTGTCCCCGCGGATGGCGGAGGAGCTCGGGCTGGAGAACGGGGGCTGGGCGACGATCGTCACCGCGCGGACCGCGATCGAGCTGCGGGTGCTCGTGACCGGCCGCGTACGTCCCCTGCGGCTGAACGGCCGGACCGTCCACCAGGTGATCATGCCGTACCACTGGGGATATAGCAGCGGCGGGGTGATCACCGGGGACGTCGTCAACGACCTGCCGTCGATCGTGCTCGACCCGAACGTCTACATCCAGGAGAGCAAGGCCGGCACCTGCGACGTCCTGCCGGGGCGCCGGCCGAGGGGCACGGCCCTGCTCGACCTGATCGAGAGGTATCGCCATGGCTGAGCGGATGGGGTTCTTCACCGACACGTCCATCTGCATCGGCTGCAAGGCCTGCGAGGTGGCCTGCAAGGAGTGGAACCAGGTGCCCGACGACGGGTTCGTGTTCCGGGCCACCTCCTACGACAACACCGGCGCGCTCGGCGCGAGCACCTGGCGCCACGTGGCGTTCGTCGAGCAGGACGGCCGGTGGCTGATGTCGTCGGACGTGTGCAAGCACTGCACCCACGCCGCCTGCCTCGACGTCTGCCCCACCGGGGCGCTGTTCCGCACCGAGTTCGACACCGTCGTCGTCCAGGCCGACGTCTGCAACGGCTGCGGCTACTGCGTCCCCGCCTGCCCGTACGGCGTGATCGACCGCAGGGAGGACGACGGCCGGGCGTGGAAGTGCACGCTCTGCTACGACCGGCTGCGCGGTGGCATGGAGCCCGCCTGCGCGAAGGCGTGCCCGACCGAGTCCATCCAGTTCGGGCCGCTCGACGAGCTGCGGCAGCGGGCCGCGGAACGGGTCGAGCGGCTGCACGCCGACGGCAGGACCGAGGCCCGGCTGTACGGCGAGAACCCGGACAACGGGGTGGGCGGCACGGGCGCGTTCTTCCTCCTGCTCGACGAGCCGGAGACGTACGGCCTGCCCCCGGATCCCGTGGTGACCACCCGCGACCTGCCCGCGATGTGGCGCTGGGCGGGCGGCGCAGCGCTCGCCCTGGCCGCCGGCGTGGCCGCCTGCTTCCTCGGAAAGAGGGGCTGACGGGGTTGGCGGAGGAGCCGACGAGGTCAGGGGAGGACCTGGCGAGCCCGGCCGGGACCGGTGATGGGAATGGGGGCGGGCGACTGTGATGGCGACACCGTGTGTGGGGAGGCACTGATGCCGAGACGCCGGGACGAAATGGTGCCGGACGCCGAGTTCCGGTCCTACTACGGCCAGCCGGTCATCAAGCAGCCCATCTGGCACGAACCCCACATGCCGACGTACCTCTATCTGGGCGGGCTGTCCGGCGCGGCGGGCGCGATGGCGGCGGCCGCCCGCCTCACCGGGCGGGATCGGCTGGAACTGGCCGCCCGGATGACCGCCTTCGCGGGAGCGAGCGCCGGTGCGGCCTTCCTCGTGGCCGAGCTGGGCCGGCCGATGCGCTTCCTCAACATGCTGCGGGTGTTCAAGCTCACCTCGCCGATGAGCGTCGGCTCCTGGACGCTGGCCGCCCACAGCGGGCTGACCGGCGTCGCGGCGGGCTCCGCGGTGACCGGCCTGCTGCCCCTCGCGGGCGATGCCGCGTCGGTCGCGAGCGGCCTGAGCGGCGTGGCGATGGCCACCTACACGGCCGTCCTGCTGGCCGACACCGCCGTCCCCGCCTGGCACGAGGGGATGCGCGAGCTGCCGTTCCTGTTCTCCGGGAGCGCCCTCGCCTCGGCGGGCGCGGCCGTCATGCTGACCACGCCCCGGGCGCAGGCCGGGCCCGCCCGAGCCGCCGCGGCGGCGGGCGCCGTGGCCGAGGTCGTCGCCGGCGGGCTGATGGAGCGCCGTCTCGGTCTCGTCGGCGAGCCGTACCGCACGGGCAGGGCGGGCAGGCTCATGCGGGCCTCCCGCGTGCTCACCCTCGGCGGTGGCCTGCTCGCGACGGTCGCCGGTCGCAGCCGGGCCCTCACCGCGCTGTCCGGGCTCGCGATCACGGCGGGAGCCCTGTGCACCCGTTTCGGCGTGCTGGAGGCGGGCCGGGCCTCGGCCAAGGACCCGAAGTACACCGTCGTGCCGCAGCGCGACCGCCTCGACGCCGGCCACCCCGCCTCCGTCCCCGGCCGCTAGGGAGTGTCTGACAAATGCTGCCCGTCGCGAGCGTGGATCCAGGTGGATGCATCGCAAGGCGGAGGAGGAGCCGATAACAGCGTTATCGGCGACGACGACAACGCGGCGAGGCGCCGCCTGGGCCACGCGCAGCAGGGCCATGATTTGTCAGACACTCCCTAGGTCGGGAAAAGGGCTGGGAGGGATGATGATCGAGCTGGTAGCTTGCAGTCGACCGTGACACCGGCCGAGGAGGTGAGACCCGTGAACGCAGTATCGACGTGGGTGCTCCCCCTTCCCATCACGGCCGGGCGATCGACGTAGGTGTCGCCGGGAGCGCCTCGACAACAAGGCACTCCCGAAAGGCAACACCTGTGCACTCTCTGCGGTTCACTGCCGAGTCGTCGTCGAACGGCATGGTCGAACGCGAATTCACCGTGGGCGACGTCCCCGGAGTTCTCTGGTCGCCGGCTCCCGGCACCGATCGTGCGCCCCTGGTCCTGATGGGCCACGGCGGCGGCAACCACAAGAAGCACCCGGCGATGGCGGGCCGCGCCCGCCTTCTCGTGACCGGCTGCGGCTTCCATGTCGCCGTCATCGACGCGCCCGGTCACGGCGACCGGCCGCGCACCGCGCACGACGAGCAGGAGATCGCCGAGCTGTACCGGGCGAGGGCGGCGGGCGAGCCGGAAGGACCGATCGTCGTCCGCTACAACGCCCACCTGGCGGAGCTCGCCGTGCCCGAGTGGCAGGCGACCCTGGACGCGCTCCAGGAACTTCCGGAGATCGGCGCCGACGGGCCGGTCGGCTACTTCGGCGTCAACATGGGCACCGCGATCGGAATACCGCTTGTGGCGATCGAACCCAGGATCACGGCCGCGGTCTTCGGCCAGCACTGGCCCGATGTCCTGGCCCAGAAGGCGAAGCAGATCACCATTCCGATCGAGTTCGACATGCAGTGGGACGACGAGCACATCTCGCGCGAGGCCGGTCTCGCGCTGTTCGACGCCTTCGCCTCGAAGGAGAAGACGTTGCACGCCAACGCGGGCAGGCACAAGGAACTGCCCAGGTTCGAGGCCGACAGCGCGGTGCGGTTCTTCGCCCGGCACTTCGGCCGAGCGGTCGCCTCGCCGTCCTGACGTACGCGGCCGCGGCGCCCGGCTTGCCGGCCGGGCGCCGCGGCAGCGGGTGCTCAGCGCGTCTTGGGGAAAGCGGCGCGGGGTCCGGATCCGCTGAGGATGAAGGCGACCGCGATCAGGGGCAGGACGCTTATGGCCTGCATCACGGCGTACCACGCCGGGCAGATACCGGGGATCAGGTCGACGCCGATGATCGCGATCGGCATGGTGACGCTGATGGTGCGCATGCGCTCGAAGCTGCGCCGCGATCCCTGCGAAGCACGCACGGTCAGCCGGTAGAGCACCGGGGCGATGGCGAGCAGTATGACGGCCCGGGCCCACATGAACGTGGTTCCCGGGTGACCGACGATCGACAGCACGGCAACCGTCGCGAGGGTGACGCCGCAGATCATGCCGGAGAGCGTGACGCACTTCTTCGCCAGGTCGAAGGCCTCTCGGGTGCGGCCGTCGTCGAGGTGTGCCGTGGCGCCGGTGATGGTGGTCATGTCATTTCTCCTTCTCGTCGTGGTCTCGACGCTAGGGAGCGGACGGGCGGCGCGGTATGCGTCTGGACGTACGCGGGGGTGGGGCCAGACCCACTCCGGGGGCGATCGGCTGGGCGCGGGGCTCCGTGCGGTACACAGTGGAAAACATCAGGCCGCACCGGCCGGATCGGCGCATTGCGGGACACTTCGGGAACCGGGGTCATGAAGCGCGAAGGAAAGATCATGCGACAGCTGGTGCCGTGGCTGGCGAGTGCCGCCGTGGGGTTCGTGCGAGCGTGTGTCGTGGTGGTCGTCAGCATGCTGGTCCCGGCCGTGTGGGCCGCCGCCGTGGGGCTGTGGATCTGGTGGTGGGGCGGCAACCCGTGGCCGGCGGTAGTGCCGTTCATATGGGCGTGCATCGGCACACTCGCCCTGTCTCGCCCGGTGTGCCGGATGGTCCGCTCTGTCGTCGCCGAAAGGACGGGCACCGTCATTCCCCCCGGATATCGGAAGGCCGCGCCGGTGGTGCGTATGTCGACCGGCTACTGGTGGAACGGATACTCCTACGAGCGCACCAGCCGGGACGCTCGCCGGGACCAGAGGATGCGGCTCTGGTGGAGCGATCCCGCCACCTGGCGCGACCTGCGCTTCGCGGTGATCGCACCCGTCACCATGGGGGTGGTCGCGGCCGTTCCGCCGGCCGGAGTCGTGGCGGCGGTCGTCGGGTTCGGCCACCCGGCGGCCTCCATGCGTCTGATCGGTGTGCTCGGCGTGGCCGTCGCGATCGGCGCCGCCCCGTACGCCTGGCGGGCGGTCGGGCCGGTGTCCGTCCGTTTCCTGGGGCCGTCGCCCGCGATGGCGCTGGCTGACCGGGTGGACGAGCTGACGGCCCAGCGCGCGGACACGACGGTCGCGCAGGCCGCCGAGATCCGCAGAATCGAACGGGACCTGCATGACGGAGCGCAGGCGCGCCTGGTCGCGCTCGGGATGTCGTTGGCGACCGTGGAGAGGCTGATGCAGACCGACCCCGACCGGGCCAAGGCGCTGCTGCGGGAGGCGCGAGCCGGGGCCGCCACGTCCCTGACCGAGCTCCGCGACCTGGTGAGGGGCATCAGCCCGCCGGTGCTGACCGAGCGAGGGCTCGTCGACGCCGTTCGCGCTCTCGCCCTGGACAGTGCCCTCGAAGCCGCCGTCAGCGCCGACCTCCGGCTGCGCCTGGACCCGCCGATCGAGTCCGCCCTGTATTTCGGGGTCGCCGAGCTGCTCACCAACGCGGCCAAGCACGCCCGTGCGACCCGGGCATGGATTTCCATCGCCGGCCACGGCACCGACGTCGTCGTCGAGGTCGAGGACGACGGCGAGGGCGGGGCCGGCGTACGAGCCGGCGGTGGGATCGACGGGCTGCGCCGCCGCCTCGCGGTCTTCGACGGCACCCTGGAGATCACCAGTCCGGCAGGCGGTCCGACCCGCGTGAGAATGGTTGTGCCATGCGAATCGTTGTAGCCGAAGACCTCTACCTCCTGCGTGACGGGATGGTCCGCCTCCTGGAGGCGTATGGACACCAGGTGGTGGCGACGGCGACCACCGGGCCCGAGACGCTCGACGCGCTGCTGACACAGCGGCCGGATGTCGCGGTCGTCGACGTCCGCATGCCGCCGACCCAGTCGGACGAGGGCCTGCGGGCGGCTCTCGACGCCCGCCGCCGGCTGCCCGGACTGCCGATCCTGATCCTTTCCCAGCACGTCGAACAGCTGTACGCCCGCGAGCTCCTCGCCGACGGCACCGGCGGCATCGGCTATTTCCTCAAAGAGAGCGTGTTCGACGCCGATCAGTTCATCGACGCTCTGGAGCGGGTGGCCGGTGGCGGGACCGCCATGGACCCGGCCGTCATCGCCAAACTGCTGTCCAGCGGGTCGTCGAACCGGCGACTCGAACGGCTCACGGAACGCGAACACGACGTGCTCGGCCTCATGGCCGAAGGGCTGTCCAATCAGGCCGTCGGCCAGCGGCTCTTCCTCAGTGAGAGCGCCATCAGCAAATACACGACCTCCATCTTCGGCAAGCTCGGCATCACCGACGACGGCAACAACAACCGCCGGGTCCTCGCCGTCCTCACCTACCTGAACAAACCCTGACGTGCTCCTCCAGGCGGCCTGCTTCGCCACGGCCGGCGGGCGTAGCCGGGCCCTCACCGTGCTGCCCTGGCTCGCGCAAGGGGCGTGGTCGCGGCCGAAACGCGCCAGTGCCCGCTGCCACCTCACTGCTTCGCTGGGTGCCCGCCCTCCACCCGCACCTGGCCGAACGGAACCCATGCCGACCACCACGCTCGCCCGGCCCCGCTCGCCCCTCATCGGCTGGCTCGCCGTCACCTCGCTCATGCTGGGCATCTTCGCCATCGTCACCAGCGAAATCCTGCCCATCGGCCTGCTGACCGCCATAGGCGCCGACTTCGGCATCTCCGACGGCACCACAGGGCTGACCATGACCCTGCCCGGCATCGTCGCCGCGGTCGCCGCGCCCACCGTCACGCTGACCACCGCGCGCCTGGACCGCCGTGTGATGCTGTGCGCCCTCATGGCGGTGCTCGCCGTAGCCGACGTGCTGGCCGCAGTGGCGACCTCGTACTGGATCATGCTGATCTCCAGGGCGCTCGTCGGCCTCACGATCGGCGGCTTCTGGTCCATCGGGGCCGGGCTGGCCGCCCGCCTGATGCCGCCGCACGCCGTCGGCACCGCCACCGCTGTGATCTTCTCGGCCGTTCCGCTGGGTTCCGTGCTCGGCGTACCGGCCGGAACCTTCATCGGCGACCTCGCCGGGTGGCGGACCGCCTTCTTGGTCCTGGCCGTGCCGGCACTCCTGGTTCTGGGGGCCCTGACACTCCTGCTGCCGCCGCTGCCCGCCCATCAGGTCACCCGCCCTCGCGTCCTGCTCGACCTGCTGCGCACCCGGGGCGCCGCCATCGCCTTGCCGGCCACTTTCCTCATCGTCTTGGCCCATTTCGGCACCTACACCTACGTCACGCCCTTCCTCCAGAACGTCACCGGCCTGCCTCCCGCCGCGGTCAGCGCCATCCTGCTGGCGTACGGCGTCGCCGGAATCGTCGGCAACTTCCTGGCCGGCAAGGGCGCTGTGACACGATTACGAACCGCCTTCGTGACCTGCGGCTTCCTGATCGCGGTCACCACCCTGCTGCTGCCCTCGGTCGGCGGCACAACCGTCGGCGCCGTGATGTCACTCGTGGTCTGGGGCTTGGCCTACGGAGGCGTACCCGTCTGTTCGCAGGCATCGTTCATCGCCGCCGCCCCTCACACGCCCGAAGCCGCGACGGTCGTTTTCACCTCCTCCTTCCAGGCGACCTTCGCCCTCGGCGCGTTCCTCGGCGGACGCGTCGTCGACGCCTTCTCGGTCTCCATCGTGATGATCTGCGGCGGGCTGACCGCTCTCCTCATGGCGGCCTCCCTGTGGTCGCTCAGCAAACCCCGCTGACTCACTCCTTACGGTCACTTGTGGTGCGCTACGGAGCCGCGATCCTCATCGCCGCGATCAACGAATGGCTGTGAGCGCCGGGGGCGGGCGTTGCGGAGGCGGATGCCGCTCCAGCCCAGGGAGCTCGCGGTCACCGCGTCCCAGAACGGCCAGAGGTCGTCCAGCAGCCTGAGCTGGATGCCGGCTTCCTCGTGCAGTCGCAGCAGGTCGCCGACAGGCTCGGGCGGCCCGAGGGGTTCGACGGGCTCGGTCGCGACCACCGCATTGGGCACCGGCTCTCCGAACGGGACGAACTTCTCCGCCGGGAAGCGATAGGCGTACAGGCGGACGGTCAAGAACGCCTTCAGCCAGCCGTACTCGATGGCGTGAACCCGCTCTCCGCAGCCCGGCCCGATGATCCGGTCGCGATCGGCGTCCGTGGAGTCCGGCGTCGTCCACGCCATGGCCCGCGGGCACTGACGAGGGAACCAGTAGTCGGCGCAGCGCTCGGCCGTCACCGCCCAGACGTACGCCTCCGGCTGCCGCGCGGTGGCCGCCACATGCGGGATGAATCGGGTGATATTGGGGTCTTCGGAGAAATGCAGCACCTCGCCGGGCTCAGGTCGCATGTCCCGGGTCTACCACCTCGTCGTGACCGCGGCCGATCCCGAGGTCTCAGGCGAGCCGGATCGCGGCGGCCTCGGCCGGGACGAGTTCGCCGACGATCGGCGAACCGGGGACCTCGCCGGCGACCAGCAGGCCGCCCGAGGTCTGGGCGTCGGCCAGGAGGAGCAGGTCCTCCTCCGCGTACCGGCCCGGGTCGAGGTGGGGGCGCACCCAATCCAGGTTGCGGCGGGTGCCGCCGCTGACGTAGCCGTCGCGCACCGCCTGTCGCGCCCCCTCCACGTAGGGCACGGACGCCACGTCGACCACCGCCGTGACGCCGCTCGCCCTGGCCAGCTTGTACAGGTGGCCGAGCAGGCCGAATCCGGTCACGTCGGTCGCGCACACCGCCCCGGCCGCCAGCGCCGCCCGTGAGGCGTCCCGGTTGAGCGTCGTCATGACCTCGATCGCCTGGGGGAACACCTCGCCGGTCACCTTGTGCCTCGTGTTGAGCACGCCCACGCCGAGCGGTTTGGTGAGGGAGATCGGCATTCCCGCCCGGCCCGCGTCGATGCGCAGCAGCCGGTCCGGGTCGGCCAGACCGGTGACCGCCATGCCGTACTTCGGCTCGGGATCGTCCACGCTGTGACCGCCCGCGACGTGGCAGCCCGCCGCCCGCGCCGCGTCCAGGCCCCCGCGCAGCACCTCCCTGGCGAGGTCCATGGACAGCGTCTCCCTGGGCCAGCCCAGCAGGTTCACCGCCACGATCGGCTCGCCGCCCACCGCGTACACGTCGGACAGCGCGTTGGTGGCCGCGATCCGCCCCCAGTCGTACGGGTCGTCCACGACAGGGGTGAAGAAGTCCGCGGTGGCGACGACCGCCCGGCCGCCCTCGATCCTGACCACGGCCGCGTCGTCGCCGTCGTCCAGCCCGATGATCAATTCGTGCGCGTACGCCGAGGGGTTCGGGGCCACGAGCCCGGCCACGATGGTCTCCAGCTCACCCGGGGGAATCTTGCAGGCGCAGCCGCCCCCGTGCGCCTGCTGGGTCAGCCGGATTCCGGCCCGCTCCGCCGCCTCGGTCATACCGCCCTCGTTTCGAGTCTTTCCTCCGCCACGCCGCCACCACGGGGCGCCGCCGCGGTCCCTACCCCGTTCCGGCTAGGTTTCTCCCTGGAGGTGTGTGGGCGCCTGGTGGCCCCCGCGGTCTTCAAAACCGACGAGGCCGAGGTCCTCGGCCTGGCGGGTTCGATTCCCGTCCGCCTCCGCTCACCCCCGCCTTGGCAGGTCAGCCTCCGGTTCCGTCGACAGCCCGCGTTCGACCAGCTCAAGCCGGGTGAGCAGTCATGGCAGTGGTAGATCTGCCGCAAGCTTCGTGGTGGATCTGCCGCGAGCTTCGTGATGGATCTGCCGGACAGGAGAGGCCCTTCCTGCCGGAGGCCGAATTCTCATTCCTTCCGCAGGCCCTGTTGACCCGTCCATGTGCGAAAATCGCACCATGGGGATCGGCGGAGAGTGGGCGGACATGGGCGACCGCGTCCGCGAATGCAGGCTTGCGGCCGACCTGTCGCAGGACCAACTGGCCGCGGCGGTCGGTCTCGACCGTACGATGATCGCCAAGATCGAGGCAGGTGTCCGACGGATCGACGCGTTGGAACTGGTCAGATTGTCCGAAGCGCTCCGCGTGCCCCTGGATTTCCTCCTCAGGCCGGCTCAGCCGATCATCTCCCGGCGGGCCGAGCTGACCGACGACACCATTGCCGATGTGACTCGCCAGTCCTATCGGCTGGAGCTGGCATTGTCCGCCTGGCTGGCCGACGTGCGGCAGCTCGCGGAGCTCGGGGACCTGGTCACACCTCCCGTGCGCCGCTACCCGGGGACTGTGGACGACATGCCGGGTGCGAGATCGGCGGCCAGATGGGTGCGGGACAGTCTCGACCTGGGCACGAGGCCGGTTGATTCGCTCATGACGCTCTGCGAGCGTATGGGGCAACTCGTCGCCGTGGTCGCGACTCGCGGGGACGGCGCGTCGCTCGTGGACGGCGACGTGGCGGTGGCCGTCGTCAGCAGTCAGGGCGATCCAGGGCGTCGCCGGGCGACCGCGGCCCACGAACTGGGCCACCTGATCGTAGGTGACGAGTATTCGGCCGACCTGGGTGTCCACACATCCCGGGCGGAGCGAGAGCAGGTCATCGACGCCTTCGCGGCCGAGCTCCTCCTGCCTGCGGGGGTCGTGAAGGAGCGCGCCGGGAAGTCCGCCGCTCCCATCCGAGACGTTCTCCTGATGCTCGCCGCCACCTATCGGACCTCGTGGTCCTTGACCGTGCGGCAGGCGCTCGAGGCCGGGGCGGTGGGCAGAGAGGCGGCGAAGGAGCTACGACGGCGGAACCCTACTCGAGCAGAGCTGATGGAGGCGGTGGGCTGGACCCCCCAACCGGACCTGGAGTCCGTCCGGGTGCCTCCGAGCTACGCGCACGCCGTTTTCCAGGCCCTGAAGAAGAACTTGATAACAACATCCAGGGCGATCGAGCTGATGCGCGGTCAGGTCGAGGAGGGCGATCTCCCCGCGAGGGACGACTGGGACATCGAGCCGTGACGTCATCCGCCGACCAGATGCTCATCTTCGATGCCACAAGCCTCAGTCACTTCTCCCGGGCTGAACGGCTGGATGTTTTGCGCGACCTTCTCGCCGGACGCCCATGCCTCACTACCCGTGTGGTTCACGAGGAGCTTCGTGTCGGCATTGGAACGTTCCCGACATTGCGGCAGGCATTGGACGCCGAGTGGTTAGGGATGGCGGAACTGTCCACACTGCAGGAACTCGAATGCTTCGCGCGGTGGGTTCGGCGTGTCGGCTCGTCCGGCCGTGATCTGGGTGAGGCAAGCGTATTTTGCGCAGCTGAACTGCTCGGCGGGATCGCCATCACCGACGATCGCGATGCCACTGCAGTGGGCAGGGCCTATGGCCTGGAGGTGCACGGGACGATCTGGCTCCTCGGCACCGCCTGCCGGGAGGGCAAGCTCACACAAGTGGGCGCGGAGAACCTCGTGGACGCCCTCCGCGCGACAGGCATGCGCTTACCCTGCTCAGGATCGACGTTTCTCTCCTATGCCCGTCGCCATCGACTCTGCTGACGACGGCGACTCGGTCTGGCGAGAGGCTCGCTCATAGTTGCCCTTGGGCGGGCAAATCGTGGGTGAGGCGAGGGCGGTGCTGACCATCGCCGACGACCTGTTCGCCGAGGAGTCCTGACTCGGCCGCCATGGGACGGCACCGGCTCTATTCCTGACGGGACGAGCGGGAGGAACTGCTCCTGGCCGTGTAGGCGGCTATCGCCACCAGGAGGGCCGCGACGATCTGGAGGATCAGATGGTCCTTCGCGCCGGCGCCGATGACGAACCGTGGATCTACGCGGTTCACGAGACCGTGGTCGACGACGCCCTGCAGAACTCCCGCGATGAGGGAGAGCCGGGCGGCGGCGAGGAACTCCGGTCGCCCGCGGGCCGGGCGGACGCCGAGCAGCAGCATGACGAGCACAGTGGGCAGGAAGACGGTGCGCACGGCACTGCCGACGTCGAGCACCACGAGCACGGTCGCGGCGGCGCCGAGGACGAACGCGACGAGGGCTCGGGCGTCGCGTCGCTGCTCGATGCCGCGGACGACGAACAAGCAGAGGCAGGCGACCGCCACCACCGTCGCTCCCCACCACTGCGGCGTCTTCCCCGGGTCGTCGGTGATGCCTTCAGGAGAGGCCAGGTGGGTCGCGATCACCGCTACCGCGATCAGGCCGACGGTTCGTTCCCCCAGCCATGACCACCGCGTCGTGCCGGGTGGTGCGCCCTCCAGCATGACGACCGCGAAGATGAGCAGGGTCCCGGTCGCTGCGATCCACACGCTCCAGCCGCTGCTGTACTCCTCCGCGTAGAACGCGAGCAACCCCAGCATGACCGCGCTCAGACCGGCGGCGAACCCGACGGTGATCTCCCGAGCCCGTCCCTCAGGGGGAAGCAGGCCCGCCCCGAGGGCGGCGGCCACCAGCAGCCACTGCCAGATCGCGGCGGCCGGGGTCAGCCATGAGAGCGCCGCGCTCGCCAGCAGGAAGGCCGCCAGCAGGAAGGCCGCCGGCAGGACGGGCGCCCGGAGATTCAGGGCTCGGTCGCGTGACCGGAACACCCGGAGGATGCGGTTCCGGATCGCCGCCCCACCGCCGGACGGGGTCGGCGCTGCCGGCGCCGCCGTGGCGGCGACGGATGAGGGCTGTCCCACCGGGGACGGCGTGGTCGGAGGCGTTACGGCAGTGTGCGTCCCCGCCGCCTGGCTCGGCGCGCCTGTGCCAGGGGCGGTGGCCACCCTCGGAACCGGGTCGGCGCGGTCGTCCGTGGGTGCGGACGGAGCGGGTTCGCCGGTGACGGCGCGGACGGAGGTCGCGGGAGGTGCGGAGTCTGACGGCTCGGGCTCCGGCGATACCGGCACGGAATGGGGAGACTGCGACGTCGGCGCGGGAGGCGGAGACCCTGACGGTGATGCCGGTGCGGCTGTCCTGCCGGTGGCGAGGGCCTGGGCGGCGGCAGTGGACACGGTCCGGCTGTCGTCGCCGGCGAGCTCCTGCAATGCCAGCCGTGCCGCCAGAGCGAGACCCCCGTGCCTGCTCCTCAGCAGGCGCCGCAGCTCCTCGACCGCGCCGGCGCGGACCCTGGGAATGGAGTTCTCGATCACCGCCTGGAGCTCCGCCGGCAAAGGCGAGGGTACGGTGACGGGGCGGGCGCGCCGTGCGACGTAGAGATCGCCCTGCAGGTCGAACGCCCACTTGCCCGGGGTCTGGCCCGGTGTCGTCTGCCGGACTTTGTCGTAGACGTAGTCGTACAGCTCGTCGATGCCGACGTAGCCGTCCTGGTCGCGGTCGGCGTCCCCGGACTCCAGCCCTTCCACGAGGGCGCGGGTGAACACCGACGGCGCCTGCTCCTGGGCGTCGGCGAGATCGGTGCCGTCGAAGGCGTACTCCATCGCGTTCGACGCGGTGATCACCACTCGGCCGTGACCGCCGAACTGCTCCTCCACGTGCACGCCCATGCCGGCGCGTGGCAGCGCGCCTCGTGCCCACGCTCCCGC
Source organism: Microbispora catharanthi (assembly GCF_006334915.2). Lineage (GTDB taxonomy): Bacteria > Actinomycetota > Actinomycetes > Streptosporangiales > Streptosporangiaceae > Microbispora > Microbispora catharanthi. The sequence goes on along the minus strand of NZ_VDMA02000015.1, from coordinate 153,303 downwards.
GTAACAGCAGTCGAGCAACAGGATCATGCGCCTGGACCGGCTGCGGCTCATCCTGCGGCTGACGAACTCGGCCGAGACCGCTGTCGCCCCCAGGCGGTTCAGCTTGGTGGTGGGCGTGGCGAAGTACAGCTCTCCGTTGTCGTCCTTCACGCCGTGGCAGGAGAAGTGCAGCAGCAGCACGTCGTCCGCGGCCCGGTCGGTGAAGAACTCTTCGACCATCTCGCTGACCACGTGTGTGGGCTCGTTGAGCAGCGTGCGCACGTGGAAGCCGCCGATCGCCGGATCGCCGAGCACGCGGGCCAGCGCCTCCGCGTCGCGTGCGGGAGCCCGCAGCCGGCGCAGCCCCGGATCGCGGTACTCGTCGCCGGCCACGATGAGAGCGCTCCGCGTCCGGGCGGGGGCGTGAACGGTTTCATGCCGCCGCACCCAGAGATCGGTCAGCCGGCGTTGCTCGCCGGACGGCACACCGGTCAGCTCGATCGCGTCGCCGTCGATCGTGAGCTTCGCGGACCGGTGCTGGTCTCGGGTCAGCCAGGCCGTCACCGCGCCCACGACCGCGGCGAGCAGTTCCGTGCCCGCGAGGGAGACCACCAGGCCGCCGAGGGAGAACGACAGCACCGCCCTGGCGCCGGGTGGTGGCGGCGCCCCCCGCTCGGCCTGCGCCGCCACCACGTCGATCTCCAGCAACTCCGCGCGGAGCCGGGCCGTCAGGTCCTCCAGGTCGTGGGGGTCGGCGTTCTCCTCTGCGATCTGGATGGTCAGCCTGGTCGTTTCAGCGGCCACTGCGGCTCCCTCGCACGTACGGCCGGTCCCTGCCGATGCAGTGTCGGCCCGGCAGACCAGGGGAGGAAACAGCGCGGTTCACTCAGCGGACCGGTGTCAGGTGCGGCCGAGATTGCGCGTGATCTCCCTCGACGCCCGCAGCACGAGTTCGGTGAGCCCCGCCGGCACCGCCGGCCGCACCGCGAGCGCGCTGACCGACGCGACGATCTCGCCGTCCGGGCGCCGCACCGGTACGGCCACGCAGCAGACCCCGGGAAGGACCTCCTGGTGATCGGCGGCGACCGAACCCGACCGGCGGAAGGCCGCCTGGGCCCGCCGCCATTCGGCGAGCGTGAACCCCGGCGGCACGGCGTCGCCGTCCGGTCTCTGCATCAGCAGCACCCGGCCCGCGGCGGTCGCCTCGGCCAACTCGGAGCCCGGCAGGACCGGCGGCACCTCCCTGATCTCTCCCCGTGTCGCCGCGATCACCCTGACCCGGTCCTCTTCCAGCACGGTGAGAAACGTGACGGTCGTGGTCAGCGCGGACAGCAGGCGTACGGGTTCGCGGGCGGCGGCCTGCAGCCGCGGGTCGGGCTGCCAGGCGCCGCCCAGACGGGCGAGCCGCCGTCCCACGAAGTAGCGCTGTCCGTGCTGTTGCACCGCGCCGAGGTTCGCGAGCTGCCGGAGCAGGCGATAGGTGGTCGCCTTCGGCATGCCGGCGTCGCGGGCGAGCTCGGACAGACCGGCTCCGTCCTCGGCCGCCGCCAGGACGTCGAGCAGGTGGAACGCCCCTTCGAGCACGCCGCGTCCGTTGGCTGTCCCTGTTCGAAGCGCCGGTTCCCGGCCGGGACCGGCGCCGGCGTGGTCCCGCACGTCCATGAGGACTCCCCTCCCGAGGCGGTTACCAGGAACTCGCGGAGGAGGAGCCCGCCGTTACCGCCGGGACCGACAGAACGGTGTCACCGGCCGGAAGGACGGGGGAGCAGGGCGGGGCCGGGGCGCCAGTCGCCGAGGTAGTTCCGGGGGGTGTGCTCGGCGGCCTGTTCCGGGGTGAGCTGCGGCCGGTTCTCGGGGACGGGGATCGCGGCGCCCGGGCCGATGTTGTGGAACTCGCCGAACCGCGCGTCCTGCCAGTGATACCCGGAGCTCATGTCCACGTACGGCGTGGCCGCGTCGATCGAGGGGCCCATCCAGGTCTCGCGTACGACGAGCGACGGGAGGGCGGTCGGGTCGCTGCTGGGCCGCCAGGGCCGGGCCAGGCCGAAGGACGCGTCGGCCGCGGTCCCGTTGATCACGCATCGCACCGCCAGGTAGCCGCGCGGGTTGGCGGCGGCCGTGCTCGGCGCGAACACGAAGCCGTACGGACGGAACGTCACGTCCCTGGCCAGGGTGCTCAGCTCGCATCGCTCGAAGACGGCGGTCGCGCGGCCGAAGACGAAGTCGACGTCTCCCTCGATGTGGCACTCGCGGTAGTACTGCCGCGCGAAGGAGGCCAGGGCGCGGGTGTCGGCATACAGCGTGTCCTGGTGGCCGAGGAAGCGGCACCTCTCGAAGTACGACCGGTCGCCCATGACCTTCGCCGCCACCGCCTGCGTGCCGGTGATGTCCGGGTGGTCGGCCCGCAGCCAGTCGTTGGCGAACGTGACGTGCGCGGCGGTGAAGCCGTCGGCCTGGATCGTGGTGGTGGCGCTGCCGCTGGTGCCGTACGTGCCGCCCGCGGGCTTGGGCGTGCCGGCCGCGTTGTCGTAGACGATCACTACGTCGCGCGCGTCGCCGGTCGCCCCCAGGAAGCACAGGCCGGTCTTGGCCTGCGGCACGAGGACGGTCTCCCGGTAGGTCCCGGCGGAGATCACCAGGGTCCAGCTCTCGGCCGGGGCGTCCGGTGTCGCGTCGACGGCGGCCTGGACGGTGGCGTGGTCGCCCCGTCCCTGAGCGTCGACGTACAGCGTGCGGTCGTTCAGCCGGCGCCGGGGCGAGCCGTACCGGCCGAAGGGGAGCACATGGGCGGCGCGTGCGGGCGACGCGACCGCGAGTCCGAGGATCGCGGCGGCCGCGCCGGCCAGCGCCTGCCGCCGGCCGATCAGGGGGGTCAGGAACGACATGACGGCTCCTATGGTCACATATGTGAACTAGTTCCTCAAATGCGAACAGAAGCACCGTAAGATCCGCCTCCGGCTCTGTCAACGACGGCCGGAAACGGCTGGGGCGACAGTTACAAGGCAGTGTCAAGTGATCTCCAAGTCGGACCGGACAGCATGGCCTGTCTCCCCTGAGCGACGACTTCCGTGAACAACGAAAAGGACCCCCGATGAGATGGACGGCGACGCTGCTGAGCGCCACGCTGCTCGGCGGCCTGCTGACCGCCCCTCCGGTGCTCGCGGCCCCTGCTCCCATGACGGCCCCCACTGCCGAATCGGCCGCCCCCAGGCCGGCCCCTGTCGTCAAGACGGCCGTGGCCAGGGTCACGGCGAGCCCGGCCACGAGATCCGGCGCCTGTCCCACCACTGTGGGCTTCTCCGCCGTGGTGGCGGCGAAGGGGAAGGGAACCGTGCGCTACCGCTGGGTACGCGGTGACGGGAGCAAGAGCGCCATCAGGAGCTTCCGCGTCGACGGCGCGCGCAAGGTGGTCGTGCGGGACCGCCAGACGTTCGACCGCAGCGCCTCCGGCTGGCAGGCGGTGGAGATCCTCGGCAAGAAAGGGCTGTCGGCCAAGGGCCGCTTCGACGTCGGGTGCACCGGCGCCGTCGTGATCTGGGACACCGCCCACCCGCTGCCCGCCGGGCCGAGCGCACCGCTGGTCGCCGCTGCCGCGGTCAGCGCGAGCCCGGCGACCTACCGGGGCGCCTGCCCCACGACGGTGACGTTCACGGGCACCGTCCAGGTGTCGCGTACGCCTGCCAAGGTCTACTACCGCTGGATCGACAGCGGCACCGGGGAGGGCCGGCTCGAGTCGCTCCTCTTCGCGGCGGGTGGCCCGCGCAGCCGGCAGGTCACGCTCCCGCTGGCCGTGGGCAGCTCGACCGCGGGCTGGAAGGCCATCCGCATCGTCAACACCGGCGGCCGCGACTCCGGACGGGCCGCCTACGCGGTGACCTGCACGACCACACCGCCGACCTCGCCGAGCCCGTCACCCTCGCCCAGCCGGTCGCCCAGCCCGTCCACGAGCCCGAGTCCGACGCCGCCGGCCGTGCAGACGCCGGTGCCGCAGATCGCCGACCTCACGCCGGGCGACTACGAGGGCAGCTGCCTCGAACCCGTCGCCTACCAGGCCACCGGCCAGATCTCGCTCCCGGCGGGCGCGGCCCAGAGGGTCGGATACTGGTGGAGCCTTGACGGCTCCATGTGGCAGGAGCAGTTCGCCGACTTCCCCGCCGGCGACCGGCCCCGCGTGCAGAACGTGTCCGCGACCTGGAGCCTCGACTCCACCCGGAGCGGCTCCCACACCCTCGGCCTGCGGGCCGAAGGCGGCCCCGCCCAGCCGGCCCAGCGCACGTTCAGCTTCACCTGCGTGGCCGAGGGCGGCGACGCCGACCTGACCGTCGAGTACATGCTGACGCCCCACTTCAACGGCGAGTGCGACGGCTCGTTCCCCATGCGGGCCAGCGCGATGGTCCTGACGGACCGCGACGCGGAGGTCAGGTATCGCCTGGTCGTCGATGACAAGCCGGGCGTGCTCAGGACGGCCCGGCTCAAGCCCGGGGTGCGGAGCACGATCGGCGACTTCTGGTATGGCAACGCCAGGTCCAGTGGTTCGGGCGTCGTCCGCCTGGAGATCCTCAACCACAACAAGCCCGTCAAGCAGGTGCCGTACACCTGGACGTGCGTGGCGCCGGACCCGTCGCCGGGCACCGTGCAGATCACCGAGATCGAGTCCGTCGGCTACTACGGCGACTGCGTGGTCGCCCCCTACGTGACGGCCTTCGGCGAGTTCAAGGCGCCCGCCGGGACGGAGATCACCTACCGCTGGGTGGTCGACGGCGTGAACCAGCAGACCTTCACCCACACGGTCCCCGAGGGCGGCGTGATAGGCATCCAGGCCTGGTATTGGACGCGGGCCGAGAAGACCGACGGAACGGTCAAGATCGAGGTCTTGAACCACAACAAGCCGACGGCGCAGGCCGCCTATCCCATCCACTGCCAGAGCTGACGAAGAACCAGGGCACGCCGTTGGTCCCCCGCCCGGCGTGCCCTCCGCGCACGGCCCGGCCTCGCGGGCCGGGCCGTGCGCCATCGCTGTAATTTGAAGTGTGGATCCACGGAGGCGGGTGCCGCGCACCGACGCCGTGCTGGCCGATCCGCGGCTGGCCGCCGCCGTCGAGCGGCTCGGCCGTCCGGCGGTCAAGGACGCGGTCGTGCGGGCGCAGCAGCGGGTGCGGCAGGGCGAGATCGAACCGGAGGACGTCGCGGACGTCGCGCTGGCCGCGCTGCCGCCCAACGCCACGAGCCTCCGTCCGGTGATCAACATGACCGGCGTGCTGCTCCACACGAACCTGGGCCGTGCGCCGCTGTCCCCGGCCGCCGTCGAGGCGGTGACGGTGGCGGCGGGGGCGACCGACGTGGAGTTCGACCTGACCACGGGGGCGCGGGCGCGCCGGGGACGCGGCGCGGTCGAGGCGCTCGCCCGGGCCGTGCCCGACGCCGAGGGCGTCCACGTGGTCAACAACAACGCCGCCGCCCTCGTGCTGGCCGCCACCGTGCTCGCCGCCGGGCGGGAAATCGTGATCAGCAGGGGTGAACTGGTCGAGATCGGCGACGGTTTCCGCATCCCCGACCTGCTCGTGTCCACCGGCGCGCGCCTGCGCGAGGTGGGCACGACCAACCGCACCACCCTGGCCGACTACCGGGACGTGATCGGGCCGCAGACGGGGTTCGTGCTCAAGGTCCACCCGTCGAACTTCCGGGTCGAGGGCTTCACCGGCTCGGTCGAGGTGGCCGAGCTGACCGGGCTGGGCGTGCCCGTGGTCGTCGACATCGGCTCGGGGCTGCTCGCCCGCGATCCCCTCCTGCCCGAGGAGCCCGACGCCGCGAGCGTGCTGCGGGCCGGCGCCGACCTGGTCACCGCGAGCGGTGACAAGCTGCTCGGCGGCCCGCAGGCGGGCCTGCTGCTCGGCCGCCGCGACCTCGTCGAACGGCTCAGACGGCACCCGCTCGCCCGCGCGCTGCGCGTGGACAAGCTGACGCTGGCCGCGCTCGAGGCGACGCTGCGGGGCCCGGAGCCCCCCGTACGGCAGGCTCTCCACGCCGACCCGATCGTTCTCGGCGAGCGGGCCGAGGCGCTGGCCAAGGCGCTGTGCCGGGCGGGCGTGGACGCGGCGGCCGTGTCCGCGGAGGCGACCGTGGGCGGGGGCGGCGCCCCCGGAGTGGGTCTGCCGAGCGTGGCCGTGAGCCTGCCGGAACGGCTGGCCGCACCGCTGCGGCGGGGCGAGCCGCCGGTCGTCGGCCGGGTCGAGGGGGGCCGCCTGCTGCTCGACCTGCGCGCGGTGCCGCCCGACCGGGACGGCGAGGTCCTCGCGGCCGTCCTGAAGGCGACCTCCTGATGGCCCCGGGAACGCACGTCGTGGCCACGGCCGGACACGTCGACCACGGCAAGTCGACGCTGGTGCGGGCGTTGACCGGGATGGAGCCCGACCGGCTGGCGGAGGAGCGGCGGCGCGGGCTCACGATCGAGCTCGGTTACGCCTGGACGACGCTGCCCTCGGGGGAGCGGGTGGCGTTCGTCGACGTGCCCGGGCACGAGCGGTTCCTCGGCACGATGCTCGCCGGGGTCGGCCCGGTGCCCGCCGTGATGTTCGTCGTCGCCGCCGACGAGGGGTGGATGCCCCAGTCGGAGGAGCATCTGGTCGCGCTGCGCACCCTCGGCGTACGGCACGGCCTGCTCGCCGTCACCCGCGCGGACCTGGCCGACCCCGCGCCCGCGCTGGAGGACGCGCGCGACCGGCTGGCGGAGGCCGGACTGGGCGACGTGGAGGCCCTGCCGGTCAGCGGGCGCACCGGCGAGGGCCTGGACGGGCTGCGCGCCGCCCTCGACCGGCTGGTGGCGGCGCTGCCCGCGCCCGATCCGCGGGCCCCGGTGCGGCTGTGGATCGACCGGGCGTTCAGCGTGCGCGGCAGCGGGACCGTCGTGACCGGCACGCTGCCCGCCGGCCGCGTCGAGGTGGGCGACGAACTGGAGCTGGACGGCGAGCCGGTGCGGGTGCGCGCCCTGGAGTCGCTGAAGGAGCACGTCGAGTCGGTCACCGGGGTCGCGCGGGTGGCGCTCAACCTGCGCGGGCGGATCGCGCCGCAACGCGGGCACGCCCTCGTCACGCCCGGCGCCTGGACGGCGACGAGCCTGGCCGACGTGCGCGTGACGATGGCGGAAGGCGCCCGCGGGCCCCTGCCCGCCCGGCTCACCGCCCACATCGGCTCGGCGTCGGTGCCGTGCGAGGTGCGCCCGCTCGGCGCCGAGGCCGAGGGGGCGGCGGCCCGGCTGCGCCTGGCCCGGCCGCTTCCCCTGCACCTGGGAGACGCGCTGCTGCTGCGGGACCCGGGCCGGGGACAGGGCGAGCTGCGGGTGCTCGCGCGGGCGACCGTGCTCGACGTGCGGCCCCCGGAGCTGCGCCGCCGGGGGGCGGCCAGGGAGCGGGCGAAGGCGCTGGCGGACGCGTCGGCGAGCGCGGCCTCCCTCCTGCGTACGCACCTGCTGCTGCGCGACGGCGAGCTGGCCGCGATGGGCTGTCCGCCCGGGGGACGGCCGGTGGCCGCGGGCTGGCACGCCGACCCCGATCACTGGTCGGATCTGTCCACCCGGCTCCCCGAGGTCGTACGGCGGTATGCCGCCGATCACCCCCTGGAGCCCGGGATGCCGGTGGAGGCCGCCCGCCACGAGCTGGGCCTGCCCGACCGCCGGCTCGTCACGGCGCTCGTTCGGCCGCCGCTGACGGTGGCCGACGGGCGGATCACCACGACGGGCCGCGTCGTGGCCGGGACGGCCGGGCTGCCCGCCCCCGTCGCCGGGGCGGTGCGGGCCCTGCTGGACGACCTGGCCAAGGCCCCGTTCCAGGCGCCGGAGGCAGGGCGGCTGGCCGCGCTGGGGCTCGGACCGCGCGAGCTCGCCGCCGCCGTACGCGCCGGGGCGCTGCTGCGCGTGGCCGAGGGCGTCGTGCTCGCGCCGGGCGCCGACGCGCGGGCCGCGGCGCTGCTGGCCCGGCTGCCGCAGCCGTTCACGGTCAGCCAGGCCAGGAGCGCGCTCGGCACCAGCCGCAGGGTCGCGGTGCCGCTGCTGGAACACCTCGACCGCGAGGGCCTCACCGAGCGGGTGGACGAGGTCCACCGCCGGTCAACGTGAGGCGACATCGCGCTTGCCGGCGGCGGGGTTGCCGGGGTCGACGCCGAAGCTGATGATCCGCTGCGGATGGACGCGGATGATCGGGCCGGACAGCGGGGCCTTCGAGCCGGCGGGTTCGGTGAGCGCCTCGCCGTGCCCGCGTATCTCCAGGCAGCGCACCTGCCAGGGATCAGTGGACGGGAGGTCGTCCACAACGAACGCCACCTTGCCGTTGGCCAGCACATTGCGGAACTTGCGGCTGGCCGCCATGTCGCGCCCGCCGATGTCGATCGTCTGCAGCTCACGGTTGTAGCGGAACCCGACCGGGCTCACCTGGAGCGTGCCGTTCGGATGGAGCGTGGCCAGTCGCCCGATCCGCTGACCGCCGAGGTACTCGATTTCGCGCTCTGTGAAGATCATGCGCTCATCCTAATCAAGTAGTTGATTGACATTTGTCATTCAACTACTTGATTGGCTAGGGTGCGGCGCATGGCTTCAACAGCACGGCGTGCGCCACAGGAGCGCGGGAAGGCGGCCGAACGGACCCGTGAGCGGATCCTGGAGGCGGCGGTCGAGGAGTTCGGCGCGAAGGGGTACGCCGGGGCCCGCACGGCCGCCATCGCGGCGCGGGCGGGGGTCAACCAGCAGCTCATCTCCTACTACTTCGGCGGAAAGCAGGGGCTCGTCGAGGAACTGCGGCGCAGGTGGGCGCGGGCGCAGGAGAGCGTGACGCCGCCCGGCGCGACGTACGCGCAGAGCGTGGCGGCCCACCTCGACGCGACGCTGGACAACCCGGACTGGTCCCGGCTCGTGGTCTGGCAGGCGCTGGGGGACAGCCCGGCCGCCGCGGGCGACGACGAATGGGCGGCGGCGCAGCGGGCCCGGCTGCGCCAGGCCGTGGAGCGGACCCGCCGGCGCCAGGAGGAGGGCGAGATCACCGGCGAGCTGGACGCCGAGTTCGTCCTGCTGGTCGCCTACGCGCTGGCCTTCGCGCCCATCGCGCTGCCCCGGATGGTCGAGGGGATCGTCGGCGCCGATCCGCTGTCGAAGGACTATCGCGAGTGGGTCGTCGGCCAGCTCGCCGCGATGACGAGGAGAGATTCGTGAGCAGGACGGTCGTGTTCTCCGCTTACGGCGGCCCGGAGGTGCTCGAGGTCGTCGAGACGGAGCCGGACGAGCCGGGGCCGGGGGCGATCAGGGTGCGGGTGCGGGCAGCGGGCGTGCAGCCGTTCGACGCGCTGTTCCGCGGCGGGGGCGCCCACGCCTACGTGCCCGCGGCGTTCCCGCAGCGGCTGGGCAACGAGTTCGCGGGCGTGGTCGACGCCGTCGGCGAGGGCGTCACCGGCGTGGCCGCGGGCGACGAGGTCGTCGGCTGGGCGATGCTCGCGTCGTACGCCGAGCACGTCGTCGTCCCGGCCGGCCAGGTGGTCGCGAAGCCCGCGTCGATGCCGTGGCCGGAAGCCGGGGTGCTGTCGGCGTCGGGGCAGACCGCCGACACCGCGCTGGAGAAGCTGCGCGTCGGCGCCGGTGACACCCTGCTCGTGCACGCGGCGGCCGGCGGGGTCGGCACGTTCGCCGTGCAGATCGCCCGGGCGCTCGGGGCGACGGTCGTCGGCACCGCGAGCGAACGCAACCACGCCTACCTGCGCGACCTCGGGGCGATTCCCGTGGCGTACGGCGACGGGCTGGCCGAGCGGGTGCGGGCGGCCGCCCCACACGGCGTGGACGCCGCGCTCGACGCGGCCGGGACCGTGGAGGCGCTGGAGGCCTCGGCGACGCTCGTGGCCGACCGCACCCGGACCGGCACGATCGCCTACCAGCCCGCCGCCGAGCGGCTCGGGGTCCAGCGACTGGGCACCGAGCGCTCGGCGGACCGGCTCGCCCGGCTGACCGCCCTGTACGAGAAGGGCGACCTGAAGGTGCGGATCCAGGAGGCGATCCCGGTCGAGGAGGTGGCGCGGGCACATCGGCTGATCGAGACCGGCCACACCACCGGCAAGCTCGTTCTGATCTTCTGAGCGGTCAGCCCTCGGCGACGGCGGCGACGAATCGGTCCACCGCCGTGGCGACCGCGTCCGGCGCCTCCACGGGCAGCAGGTGCCCGCTCCCGGCGACGACGTCCAACCGCGCGTGGGGGATGTGGGGCAGCAGGTGGTCGCGGAGCATCTGCGGCGGCTCGACCCGGTCGTGTTCGCCGGCGAGCACCAGCACGGGAGCCTCGATAGCCCGCGCGGCGGCGGTGATGTCGGCGACGATGCCGTTGAGGGGCCACTCCCGGCGCGCGGGGTCGTCGGCGGCCAGGCTGTCGCGCACGATCGCCTCGCGAACCGCGCCGGGGATCGCGGTGGCGGTCAGTGCGGTGTCGATGGCCTGTTCGACGGTCTGCGCCGAGTCGTAGGCGCCGGCGAGGAACCGCCTGTAGTCGGGCGTGACGGTGGCGGGCGGCTCCGCGGGCGCGGGCGCGACCAGCACCAGACCGGCCAGACCGGCCGGACGCCGGGCGGCGGCCAGTTGGGCGATCTTGCCGCCCATGGAGTGCCCGACGAGCACGTATCGTTCCAGGCGCAGCTCCCGCACCACGGCGGCCAGGTCGTCGGCGAGCTGCTCAAGGCCGTACGGGCCGGGCAGCCCCCGTGACGCGCCCCACCCGCGCGGGTCGTAGCGGACCGTGCCGCGTTCGCGCGGCAGCCGCTCCACGACCGCGTCCCAGGTCGCGGCCGACCCGCCCCAGTAGGGCAGGAACACCGCCGCCGGCGTGCCGCCTCCCTGGTGGCGCACCTCGATCGTGCCGCCCCTCACCGGGACGTCCTGAGTTGTGAAAGTCGTCGTCATCATGTCCTCCGATCCATGGCACGAGCAGGCGTACGCGAGCGGTGCGTCCCGCCCTCCGACGCCTCTGTCGTGCAGGGGTACGGAGAGAACGCTAGGCTGACGGGCCGGGGAGATCCCGGTCGAAAGGCGCTCGGTGCTTGTGGAAAACGGTCAGCTTCCCGGTGTCCGGCAGCTCCGCTACGCCCCGGCGCCGGGACCGGACTTCGGCGTCGAGGTGCTCGGCTTCGACGCGCTGCGGCGCATGGACCCCGGTCGCCGCCGGGCCGGCCCCCAGCGTCCCGACTTCCACGTCCTGGCCCTGATCCGCTCCGGGCGCGGCCGGCACACCGCGGACTTCGTGGACCATCCGCTGTGCGGACGCACCGTCGTGTGGATCCGTCCCGGCGTGGTGCACCGCTGGACCGACGTCGATCGGGTCGACGGGTCTCTCGTGCTGTTCGAGCAGGGCGTCCTTCCTGCGTCGGGACCCGCGGCGCAGGCCGCGGCCGACGTCTTCGCCCCTGCCGCCTGGCGGGCCGGCGAGGACGCCTGGCCCCTCTGCCTGACCGCCGCCGACCACCTGGGCCGGGAGCACGCGGCCGCCCTGGCGGATCCCCGGCCGTCGTCGGCGCCGATCCTCGCCCATCTGCTCGCCGCGCTCGTGCTGCGGGTGGTTGCCGAGACGGGCTCCGCGCCGGGCTCCGACGGCCCCGAGCACGAGGTGTTCCGCCGGTTCCGGGCCGCCGTGGAACAGTCGTTCGCCACTCGGCACCACGTGGCCGACTACGCGGGCACGCTCGGCTACACGCCCCGCACCCTCACCCGGGCCACCCGCGCGGCGGCCGGAGTGGGCGCCAAACAGTTTCTCGACCAGCGGATCCTGCTGGAAGCCAAGCGGCTGCTCGCCCACACCGACCTGTCCGTCGCGCGGTGCGCGCAGCGGCTGGGCTTCGACGATCCGGCGAACTTCACCACGTTCTTCCAGCGCCAGACCGGCATGCCGCCCAGCCGCTGGCGAGACGGGCACAGCGGCCGTCACGCCCTGAGCTCACCACCGAGGGGCGAGGAGGGGTAGCCCGGCACGCCGCCGCGTACCCTCCACGGCTCGTGGACCAGGTCGCCGGGCAGCGACGCGAGTTCGGGGACGTAGCGCCGCACGTACTCCCCCTCCGGATCGAATCTCTTCGCCTGGCGCAGGGGGTTGAGCGTGCGGTAGGGCCGGGTGTCGTTGCCCGTCCCCGCGACCCACTGCCAGTTGCCGCAGTTGTTCGGCATGTCGCCGTCGAGCAGCCACTCGGCGAAGTGCTCCAGCCCGGCCCGCCAGTCGATCCCGAGCCGCTTGGTCAGATAGGAGCTGGTGACCAGGCGCACCCGGTTGTGCATCCAGCCCTCGGCGCGAAGCTGGCGCATGCCCGCGTCCACGATCGGAACCCCGGTCACGCCCTCCCGCCAGGCGGCCTCCGCCTCCTCGTCGCGCCGCCATGCCACGTCCCTCGGCCGGTAGTCGCGCCGGCCCATCTCGGGGAAGGCGTCGACGACCTGGTAGTGGAAGTCGCGCCAGCACAGTTGCCTGACGTACTCCTCGCCGCCCGGCCGTTCGCAGGCGCGGTCCACCACCTCCGACGGCGACACGCAGCCGAAGTGGAGGTAGGCGCTGAGCATCGAGGTGCGCCCCGCCATCAGGTCGCGGGTCTCGGCGTAGGAGGCCAGGCCCTCGCCCACCCACCGCTCCAGCCGTCGCCGCGCCTCGCTCTCCCCGCCCCGCACGATCCCGTACGGCTCGGGGGACGTCTCGGACAGGAGGCCCGTATCGATGCCGGGCGGCAGGCACAGGCGGTGGGGCGCGCCGAGGACCGGCCGTCTCGCGGTGGCCGACCAGGCCCGCCAGTAGGGCGAGAAGACCCGGTAGTGGCTCCCGCTGCCGGGTCGCAGCGCGCCGGGCGGCACCACGGTCACGCCGGGGAAGAGGCGGAACTCCAACCGGTGGGCCCGGCACTCCTCCGCCAGGCGCCGCTCCCGCCGCCGCGCCAGCGGGCTGACGTCCTCGCTCGCCCAGATCGCCGACGCGGCCGCCTCCCCGGCGACCCGTACGGCGTGGGCCACCGGGTCGCCGTGCCGTACGACGAGGTCCCCGCCGAGCGCGCGGAGGGACGCCCGCAGGTCGTGGAGGGACGCGTGGAGGAAGTCGCGGCGGTGCCTGGCCCCGATCGCGGGGTCGAACACGAACAACGGAACGACGTGCCGGGCCACGGCGCACGCCTCGGACAACGCCGGGTGATCATGAATTCGCAGGTCCCGGTTGAACAGCACGACGACGGTCTCCACGCGTACCTCTTCGCCGTCGATCACGCCGGTGGTTGCGGCTCCCGAGTAAATCGGGAGATCGTTTCGTCGTACGGCGGAGGCTGCTTCACGCCGAGACCGGTCGTGCGCATGCTGTAATGCCGAAAAAGCATGGAATGCTGGTTATTCCCCGGAAATATGAAGGCTATTCACATCGGATGTGGCGGACGGATGACGGGCGAAAGGCGGGCAGGGAAACCTGTCCATCTCCGGGTGGGTCACGTGCGTGAAAACGGAATGAAAGAGCAGGTCATCCGGCCTGTGGGGCGGCGAGAGCGGGCATGATCCGCAACTTCTCCAGACAAGTCGGGAGATGATAACGGTGCTGCGACTGGGCCCCTTTCGGATGACCATATCAGTGTTATTTGCGGCTTATCCTCAACTCAGGATTTCTCTGGTTCTTTTCCTTCCCAACACATCGCAGTCAGTCTAAGATCTCGTTCTATGTATCGGTATGCATCAAGATTTCCTGTTAGGCAAGTGCGATGCCTAAGTCGCAGGGATGCTCTGGCCGAACATGACGCCGTCGTCATCCTCACCCCGATCCGGTGCGCATGAACCCGCCCGCCGGGGATCTGACGCTCGACCCCGGCCGGGGGATGGCATGGGTGGACGAGCACGGCGCCCACCTCGTCGACTACGCCTCCGGTCATCTCGAGTCCGGCCCCATGCTCGCGGCGGTGATCGCCGCGCTGGAGTCGTGTGCCGCCCGCGAACGGCCCGGGAACGTTTCAGACCGGGCCTGGCTGCTGTCCGCGCTGCGCCGTGAGGTCGCCACCGGCCCGGGGCGGGGGTTCCTGCCCGGGCCCGGTCCCGGCGGGCCCGACCACCTCGCGGTGCGGCGCGCGTGGCGCCTGGCGGACCCCCTGGGCGCGGAGACGCTGCTCCTGCTCTACCGTCACGAACTCCCGCTTCGGGATCTCGTGTACGTGCTCGCCCTGCCGCTGAAGGAGGCCGGCAGGCTAATCGCGCGTACCCAGGACGTGGTGGAGATCCTCGTGAGCGGACTGGACGGCCTCGCCCGGGGCCGGCCGATCTGTCCGGAGATCGCGCCGCTGGCCGCCGCCGTCTTCCCGGACGAGCACGGCGAGGCGGCCGACTTCGGCGCCGCCCGTACGGCGCTGCTCCGCCACATCGTGACGTGCGTGGTGTGCAAGCGGCCCATCAACATCCGATACACCGTTCCGCAGATCCTCTCCCGCCCTCCGGTTGCCGACCTCACGCCCGAGACCAGGCAACGACTCCTGGACGCCCTGAACAGGGACCGGCCCGCTCCGGCGGAGCGGACGGGGCACCGGCCTCCCTCGTCGTTCGGCATGCCGCTGTCCGCTCCCGTGGACACCGCTCCCGTGCACAAGCCGCACGCTCCTGCCGCCCCCGCACCGGCGTTCCCCGTGTCGTCTCCGGCCGCTCCGCCGTCGGTGCCGCCCGATTCCGGCCTGTCGCCGGCCGTGTCCAGTGAGGAGCTCCGCCCGCCGTCCCGGGAGGACACGAGACCCGGCCGCCTCATCCCGCCCGCGCAGCCGGAGGCGCCGCGTCCTGCCGGCCCTGTGACGAACACAGTGGCGAACCCTGTGGCCAACAAGGTGGCCGGCACTGGGGCTGAGACTGCGGCCGGTGCCGGGCCCGAGCTGCCGGAGCGCCCGGTGCGGGCCATCTCGCAGGAGGACACCCAGCCGAGCCTGCCGTGGTCGCCGGGGACGTTGAAGTCACGCGGCGCGCAACGGCCCAACCCGTTCCCCGGGCCGTCGGGCGCGACCGGCTCACCCGGGTCGCGGGGCGCGACCGGCTCACCCGGCTCACCCGGGTCGCGGGGGTCGGGCTCGCCAGGTCCGGCCGGTCCGGCCGGGCCGGTCGGACCGGCGCGGGGGGCGCACCCGGCTTCCGGAGAGGGCGCCGCGCTCCCGCCGGGGCAGGACACGCCTCTCTACAACGCGCTGCTCTCGCAGATCAGGGCCAGGGAGGCCCTGGCGCACGCCGCCGAGGCGGTTCCCGCCCCCGCCCACGTCGCCGATGTCACCGACGTCGCCGACACGGCGGGGGAGGTGGACCTCACCCACAGGCCGCTCGCCGGTGCGCAGATCAGGATCGTCGAGGTCCTGGCCCGGGTCGGCTCGCTGCTCCGGGCGACCGCCTTACGGATCGTCATCGTCGTGATCGCGGGTGCGGCGGGGACCGTGACGGGAATCAACCTCTTCGCTCCTGCCCCCCAGTCCCAGAAGGGATCGCTGGAGGCGAGCGTCGCGCAGGCGTCCGCCGATCCGGCGGGAACGGGCGCGAACCCCTTGGCGACCGGCCAGACGGACGGCGCAGCGACAGACGGGGCGGCGACCGGCGGCACCACGGCGGGTGGTGCGGCGGTGGGCGAGCGCGCCACGAGTACGGCCTCGGGCACGCCGCGGGCCACGGTGACCGCGACCGCCGCGGGGGCCGGGGGCGCCGCGCAGCCTGGCGGACAGAGCACCGCGGCCGGGGGCGCCGCGCAGTCCGGCGGGCAACACGGCACCGCGGCCGGGGGCGCCGCAGGCGGGGGTGCCACGCGGCCTGATGGACGCGGCACCGCTCCGGACGCCCCCGCATCTCCCGGCGCCTTCCTGATGGGCGCCTGGGGTGTGCAGGCGCCGTCCGTCGTCACACTCGACGCGTTCGGGAGGGGAACCCTCACTCTCTCGACGACCTCCGGAAAACCCGTGAAATGGCGGATATCGGCTCCCGGCCTGGTGGTCGAGCCGTCCAGTGGAACGCTCAAGCCCGGGCACACCGACGTGCTCACCGTGCGCGCGATGCGCGTCCGCTACTGGTGCGGGGTCCCCTCGCCCGTGACGGCACCGCTCGAACTGCACGCCCCGAAGGGCAAAGGCACCGCCACCGTGCGATGGAGCACCTGCTGACCGCCCCCGTTTCCTCCCGTCCTCGGTGAAAGGACCCCCATGACCGAGATTCACACTTCGGTGCCCACTCCTGCCGAGCAGTTCCCGGAGAGCGTGCCTCTCACGGCAGAACACCTGTTGACCAACCGCCGCATAGAGCCCACCGGCGGATGGCGGCGGCTCGTCTACCAGCTCTCCGGCGGGCGGATCATCCCCTCGGAGTCGGCGGCGGAGCTGGAACGGCGCACACTGATCGCCCAGGCCCAGACGCCCGTCGCCAGCGGTCACCACAGGATCGCGGTCATGAGCCTGAAAGGCGGGGTGGGGAAGACCACGACGACGGCGGCGCTGGGCAACACGCTGGCCTCGCTGCGCGGCGACCGGGTGATCGCCATCGACGCCAACCCCGACAGGGGGACGCTCGGCATCAAGGTCAAGTCGGAGACCGCGGCGACGATCCGGACTCTGCTGGCCGAGGCGCCGCACATCGTCCGGTACGCCGACGCCCGCGCGTTCACCTCGCAGTCGTCCGCCCGGCTGGAGGTGCTCGCGTCCGACACCGACCCGGCCGTCAGCGAGGCGTTCAACGCCGAGGACTACCGTACGGTCGCCAATCTGATCGAGCGCTACTACTCGATCTGCATCACCGACTGCGGCACCGGGCTCCTGCACGGCGCCATGGGCGCCACGCTGGAGCTCGCCGACCAGATCGTGCTGGTCACCATGGTCGCCGTGGACGGCGCGAGCTCGGCCGCCGCGACCCTCGACTGGCTCACCGCCCACGGCCACGGCCACCTCGTCAAGAACGCCATCGTCGTGCTGAACGCGGTCGAGCCGAAGTCGCACGTGGACGTCGACCTGCTCGAACGCCACTTCGCCGGACGCTGCCGCGCGGTGGTGCGGGTGCCGTTCGACCCGCATCTCAAGGAGGGCGCCGAGGTCGACCTGTCCCGGCTGCGGCCCACCACCCGCGGCGCGTACCTGCGCCTCGCCGCGGCTGCCGGGCAGGCGTTCTCACAGCGGCCGGACCGGAGCAAGTAGTGGGACCGGTCATCCCCGATCCGGCGCTCGACTGGGACCTGGGACCGCCGCGACGGTGGGATCCCCGGCACCTGATCGTCGCCATCGCGGGGGTCGTCACCGTCGTCGCCGTCGCGGTGATCGTGCTGCAGACCCGGCACGCCGAGGCGCCGTCCACGCCGGCGCGCGTCGTCGCGCCGTCCGTCGGGCTGGCGGCGCCGACCGGTCACGAGGGCGACGGAGGCTATCCCGTCGGCTTCCCCCACAGCGAGATCGGGGCGGCGTCCGCCGCGGCCGCCGCCCTGGAGGCCGCCTGGACGCTCGACGTCGGCCAGGCGGAACAGGCGGCCGCGCTGTACGCCCCGCCGGACCAGCGTGAGGCGGCACGCCAGGGTGCTCGCGACGCCGTACGCGGCTGGCGGGAGACCCTCGGCCTTCCCTCCGAAGGCGAACTCCCCGCCGGGGCGGCCCTGCGGACGCAGACGATCGGCGTCCAGTGGAAGGTCCGCTCCGAGGACCAGGTGCAGGTCTCCGTCCTGGTGCAGGTGACGGCGACCACGGGCGCCGGTGCCACCGGCCCCGTCTACTCCAGCCCCTACGCCATGAGCCTGCTGATGGCGTGGAAACCCGATATGCGCGGTGCGAACAAGGGCGACTGGGTGAACATCCCCGACCCGACGCCCCCGTCCGTGCCCGCAGCCGCTCTCCCAGGGACGCCCGAGTTCGCCGCGGCGGGCTGGAAGTCCCTCATCGGTCCCCGGCCCACTCCCTAGATCGAGGAAGAGCCCCTCAATGACCCCCCGAATGTCCTCCCGGCGCGCCACCCTGGTCTCCGGCCTGCTCCTGGCCGCGGTATCCGCGACCGGCGGCGCCGTCGTCGCGCAGCCCTGGGCCGCCGTGGCCGAGCCCGGCCTGGACGCCCCCCCACCGATAGAAGGCGCCGCCCCCCTGGCCGCGCCCACCTCCGACGAGCCCGGCAACGCCTCGTCGTCCTCGTCTGATTCGGCGTCTGATTCCGCGTCGGGCGGTTCCGGCGGCTCGGCCGGCTCGGGCGGTTCGGCCGGCGAGGCCGACGGCGCGAGCGCCGACGCGGGCAACAGCCCGCAGGACGGCCCCGCGAAGGCAGCCGGCGACGCCGCGCCTGACCCGCAGGCGGCGGACAAGGCCGGTTCCGGTGCCTCTGGAGGCTCGTCCGGCACGGCCCACGACTCCTCGGGCGGTTCCGGCGGTGCGTCGGATACGGCGCAGGACTCGCCGGGCGGCCCGGGTGGTTCGTCCGCTTCTACGCACGACGACTCCTCGCCCGGCGCCTCGAACCAGTCCGATGACACCGCGAAGGCAGCGGGCGACGCCGCGCCTGACCCGCAAGCGGCGGATAAGGCCGGTTCCGGTGCCTCTGGAGGCTCGTCCGGCAGTCCCGATGGCCCGTCAGGGAAGTCACACGAGTCCGCGGGACCGTCTTCCGGGTCGTCCGGCGTCGCCGTGGGCGCCGGATCGAAAGGCACCCCCACCGGAGACCGGACGGCCGACGAGTCGCGTGATCAGGACCGTGATGCTCGGAGCCGCGTCACGGGCGACCAGACGGCTCGCGACTCTCGTGCTTACGTCCGCCACGGGTCCGGCGGTAGCAGCGGCGACCGGCGGATCGGCACGTCGCGCCACGCGGGCGGCGACGGGCGCGTCGAGGGCTCCGCTCCGCCGCCACCGGCAACTCCGTCGCCAGACACGCCCGGTGGCACGGCGACGCCGCCCGTCCCCTCGCCATCAGCTCCACAGGGGCCCGTCCCCACCGCGAGCAGCGGCCCCATGACGAAGGCCCTGGCCGCGCCGGTCGGGCAGGGGAAGCCGGCGCCGAACGGCGGGCAGGGCGCCGCGTCGGCTCCGAAGCCGACGGCCGGCGGCGCTGCCACCGCCACCTCCGGCCAGACCGGTAAGGGGGCGCCCGCGCCGACCGCGAGCAGCGGGCCCGCCTCGACGGCGACTCCCGCACCGGCCGCGAGCGGCGCGACCGCGGCCACACAAGGCAACGGGCCCGCCTCGACGGCGGCGCCGCAGGCCACCCCGCACGCGACCGTCTCGGTGAGCGTCTCGCCCGGCCCGGGCTCCACGGCGAACCCCCAACCGAGCCCCACGGCCACTGGGAAGCCGACGGGCAAGCCGACAGACAAGCCCTCGGGCAAGCCCACAGACAAGCCGACGGGCAAGCCGACAGACAAACCCACCGCCAAGCCGACGGGCAAGCCCACAGACAAGCCGACGGGCAAGCCGACAGACAAACCCACCGCCAAGCCGACGGGCAAGCCCACAGACAAACCCACCGCCAAGCCGACGGCGAGCGACAGACCGACGCACAAGCCGACGCAGCAGCAGCCTCAGGAGCCCAAGCCGAGCGCGACCGCCACCTCGACCGCGCTTCCCGCCGCCACTCCGCCCGCCGTCCCGCAGGCGGGCGGTACGGCGACGCCGACGCGGACGGCCCTTCCGCCCGTGACGCCCACGTCTCCCACGGTTCCCACAGTTCCCAGGGTTCCCACGGCCCTCCCGACATCCCCGGGCAGCGCGGTGTGGGAGATTCCCGCGCCGTCGCTCACCGGCCGGTCCGCGGCGGCGCCGCCTCCCGCGGTCGGACAGCCGCCGACCGCGCCGATCGCGATCCCGGGATATCTGCCGCTGCCGCCACTGGTCGCCCAGGCGCATGATCGATGCGGGGACGACGGCACGGCCGGCTGCTGGAGCCTGGCGCCCTGGCGGAGCCGTACGGCCGGGCACTCCCACGAGTTCTCGGGCGGCGGGCGGACGGGCGGCACGGCGACGCCGCGGTGGGCCTTCGCCCCGCCGAGCGTGAAGTCGGGCGTGCCCAGCCCGTCGGGCGTCCCCGGCGCGTTCAGCGCGCCGTTCGCCGGGTTCGCACTCGCGGCGGAGGAACCGGACGCGGGCCGGGCCGGATGCTGGGCCTTCAGCCCCTCCGCCCACTGCGCGAGATGGGACTGACCGTGCGCCGCTGACCACCTGTTATGCCGTCACCGTCCCGGGCAGGTTGCACCGCATGGAGCACATGGCGGAGGACCCGGCCACGGTGACGGCGGTCACGGTGACGCCCTGCGAGGACGGCCCGCTGCTGGTGCGCGGGCCGTTCGCGCTCATGACGCAGGACGGGCGGCGCATCGATCCGGGCAGGGCCACGGTGGCGCTGTGCCGCTGCGGCCGGTCCTCGACCAAGCCGTTCTGCGACGGCTCTCACAAGGCGGCCGGCTTCCGCGCGACGAGCGAGCCCGATCCGCCGGGCTGACGAAGCCCCGACCACCGCCCGGCGACGCCCGATCCGGAAGGGACGGGCGTCTGAAGTGCCCGGCGGCGGAGCCGGCGCGTCGAGTGCGCGGCGACCCGCAGGCGGCGCCCCGCGTACGGCACGCCGCCGAGCGCGAACCTGGCGGCCAGGGCCGCCCAGCTGCAGGTGGCCCGTTCGAGCACCCAGATCGGCGCGAACAGGCTGGCCGCGGCGGGGAAGATCCGGCGGCCTCCGGCGCGGCGGCGTCCGATCTCCGCCAGGCCGACCGCCGCCACCGCGCCTGCCGCGATCAACTCCGGCCGGCGTCGCCACAAAGCCGCGCCCACGCAGGGGAGGACGGCGAGGAAGACCGCCATCCGCGCGGGTTGCGCCAGGTCGTCGTACGCCTGCCGGACCCGCTGGGACCAGAACCGGCGGGTGCCGGGCGGCAGGCGCCGCACGTACAGGTCGAGCGGGCGGACCTCCCGGCCGCCGTGGGCACGGACCGTGCGGATGAGTTCCAGGTTCTCGAACAGCACGTCGCCGTCGTAGCCGCCCATCTTCTCGAACGTCGAGCGACGTACGCCGAAGGTCCCCGGATAGTCCGCCCCGAGGCCGCGGTTGAGCAGGGTGCGGGCGCTGTCCCAGCGGGCGTGCCAGGGGAGCGGGTGGAAGTGATTTTGCGGGCGGACGAGGTCGGCGTGGTCGAGCAGCGCGTGGACCCGGGCGAGCGCGCCCGGGTCGTAACGCACGTCGTCGTCGGCGATGACGACGTGCTCGCCCCGGGCGCGGCGCATGCCGGTGAGCACGCCCGCCACCTTGCCGTTCGCGACGGTCAGGTCGTCGTCGGGCCGCACGTGCTCGGCGATGCCGCGCCACAGGCGCGCGTGCCCTTCGAACAGCGGGGGTGGCGAGCCGTCGACCACCACGATCCGGACGTGCCGGGACAGGCCGCGCAGGTAGCCGGTCAGCTCCGCGAGCCCGGCGTCGTCGTGCCAGCGCAGCGGCAGCACGTAGTCGATCTCCGCTGTGACAGGGCCCGACTCTGGGACAGGGCCCCATTCTGTGACAGGGCCTGACCCGGGCGGGCGGCGGCCGCGCGTGGTCATCGCATCGACACCTCGGCGTCGGCCCGCCACAGGGAGGTGCGCCCCTCCCGCCAGCGGCCCAGCAGATGCTCCGCGAAGAGCCGGTCGAGGGTCAGCGCGCAGGCGGCGCCGTACAGGATGTCGCCGGTCAGGCCGGGGTGTTCCGCGGCGAACGCGCCGCACATGTCGTGCGCGGCGATCTGCTCGTGTACGGCGTCGGCCTGCACGTGCTCGTCGTAGTAGCGGCGCGCGCCGGCGTCGCCGCCCAGCCGCCGCAGGCCCTGGCTGTAGCGGCGGTTGGGGAGCGACGAGGTCATCTCGAACGCCGCGAGGTGCCCGAGGAGCGCGCCCCGGTGATGGCGGTGCAGCCCGAACAGCGACATGACGTTGCTGATCGCGAGCGTCACGCCGGGGACGCCGCCCAGGTAGGCGCCGTAGGAGTCGTCGAGGCCGAGCCCCCGCATGGTCGCGCGGAACAGCTCGGCGTGCATGCGCTCCGGCCTGCCCCCGCCGTACTCGTCGGACTGGATCTCCACCAGCGCGGCCTTCGGCCGCCCGAGCAGGCGTGGGATGCCCCACGTGTGGGGGTCGGCCTCCTTGAGCTGGTAGATCGACCGGTGGACCACGAACTCGCGGAACTGTGCGGCGTCGCCTCTTCCACGCAGGTACGCCGACAGGGAGGGGCCGTCGTCGGACGCCACCAGCGCCGCCAGGGCCCGGGGCACCTCCCGCGGCGGCGGAGCGGGCGGGCGGGACACGCGCCGGGCCAGCCACCCCTCGAACCACGTCTCCAGGCGCTCCCGCAGGGCCAGCACCGACGGGTTCCACTCCCAGCGGTCGTCGACGCCGTCGAAGCCCTGGTAGTGCAGCTCGTAACAGACGAACAGCGCGAGCTGGGCGTCCTCCTCGTCGCCGCACGAGTCGCCGTACGGGTCGGCGGGCGGCGGGCCGAAAGCGTGAGGCGGCCGGGCCAGCTCCGCGAAGAGCCGGTCGGTGAGCGGGCCTCTGGGCGCGGGCAACTGCATCAGCTCTCCAGCAGGCGGTAGACGGACACGTGGGCGCGGCTGTCGTCCGTGAAAGGGGCGCCGGACCAGTCGGCCCATCGGTGCTCCCGCGCCATCCCCGCGAGGCGGGCCATGAGGTCCAGCTCGCACGGCCAGGCGTAGCGGTGGTCGGCCGGCAGCAACCGCAGGCCGTCCGCGGTCATCCGCAGTTTCGTGGTGTGCATGAACTGCTCGGCCGGACTCAGCCGGGCGGCCTCGACGACGACCTCGTCCTCGCCGAGCGACAGCAGCCGCAGCGACGTCCGGTCGCGGAAGGCCGCGGGGTCCGGCACCCACGCCTCGATCACGAAGCGCCCCCCGGGCCGCAGATGGGCCGCCGCGTTGTGGAAGCACCGCACCTGGGCGTCCTGGGAGGGCAGCGCGAAGACGGTGTTGAAGGCCAGCAGGACGAGCGCGAACCGCCCCTCGACCCGGACCTCGGAGAAGTCGCCCAGCGTGACCGGAATGCGGTCACCGCCGGGCTTGTCGCGAAGGACCGCCACCATGTCGGGCGACCCGTCGACACCCGCCACGGCCAGGCCGCGGGCGGCGAGAGGGAGCGCCAGCCTGCCGGTGCCGATCCCGAACTCCAGGACCGGCCCTCCCTCGGCCAGCCGGAAGACGCGCTCGACCGCCGGACCGGTGGGCAGGTGCTCCACCATCTCGTCGTAGACGTCGGCGATCGTCCGCCCGTACGCGGACGCATCGAATTCCCCCATGCGTTCCCCCCAACACGACCGGCACGCGCTATGGGGCTGCCGGTCGGCCCGTCACGCCCCCAGGTCCCGGGCGACCGTGTCGAGCCGGTCCGCGAGCTCGCCGAGCCGCCGGTCGTCCACCGGGCCGTCTCCCAGCAGGCTCTCCAGGTCGCGCCTGCCGGCGATCACGAGGCCCTCGGCGCGCGACTCCGGCACGACCTCGCACCGCCCGCCCACCAGCACCAGCGTCGCGTCGGGCAACGGCGACTCCAGCAGCGCCCGGACCTCGTCCCGGCCGACGACACTCATGACATCTCCTTCCGGCCCCGATCGACCTCCTCCGCCTACCCCTGCGACCTGGCCGTACACGCGCTCGCGCTCACGGCGCGTCGGTGGGCAGCAGCGTGCCGAGGGGCCCCAGGTCGAGGTTGAGGTCGGACGGTGAGAGGTCGAACCGCTCGCACAACTCGGTCATGGCCTCCTCCAGGCGCATCAGCGTCAGGCCGAGCGTCTCGACCTGCTCGTCGGACAGGTCGCCCTGGTCCATTCGCCGGATGGCCTGCCGTTCCACGAGCTGGCGCACCAGCTCGACGAGCGTCAGCACGAGACGGCTCAGGTCACGCCGCACCGCCTCCGGGTCGGTGTTCAGCCGCCAGGGGCTGCCCCTCCCGGCTTCCGCGCCCCGTTCCCACTGGTCCTGCTCCCACCGATCCGGACCGCCCGCCTCGGTCTCCACGCCCATCCGCCAGGGCCCTGCCGCGGTGTCCCACGGAGCGCTCCCGGCCTCACCACCGGTCATCCCCACTCTCCCTCCTGCCGCGGGCGAGATCGCGCGTTGCCCGCCCGCCCTCCGCGTACGGCTCGCCGAGCGGGTCGAACGGCTCGGTGCCGCGTACGGAGCCGAGCAGCGCCCGCAGGGAGATACGGACGAGGTCGATGTCGGCGATCGACAGCACGATGTCGCCGGTGATCACCACACCGCCCGCGAGCAGCCGGTCGAGCAGGTCGACGAGCGCCACGCGCTCGGGCGGCAGGCGGCCCTCGGCGGCGAGGGCGGCGCCCCGCGGGCGCTCCGGCAGGTACGCCGGGGTCCCGCCGGGCGTCATCGCACGCCCCCGGAACGGCCCGTCCCGAGGTCGATCGAGGTGAAGGAGTAGGGCGCCCACGGGCCCGTGAGCTCGACGTCGAGGAATCGGTCGCGGTAGCCGCCGAGCACCGCGGCGAACTCCTCCTCGCGGGCCGGATCCACCAGGTAGGCGCCATTGAGCACCATCGACTCGCTCCGCCCGGACAGCTGGGGGTCCTGCGGGCGGTGGCGGCGGCTCGCCACGGCGACCTGCCCCAGCTCGGCGTGCAGGAGCTCGGCCCGCTCGGCCGCCGCGCGCCACAGGTCCTCCCTGCCGCGCAGGCTCTCCTTCTTCCGGCGCAGGTACGCCATGCCGGGGCTGTCGCCACCGGCCGCGGTGGCGGGCGCGGTGGCGGCCGCGGGCGCGGGGGGTGGCGTGTCCCGGCGCAGGTAGGCCTTGACGCCCCACTCCCGCCGTCCCGCGACATGCGAGAGGATCTCCGCGAAGTCGTCGTGCCGCCGGTCGAGGAGGTCGCGGACCTGCTCCTCTCCGGTGTAGACGGTCACGAGGCGCACAGGGGCGGTCGGCCCGGCCGCCGCCAGCGCCTCGACGACCCGGTGATGGGCGCGGGCGACTCCCTCCACCCAGTCGAGGTCCTCCAGCGAGCGGCGCAGCGGTTCCTCGCCGAACCGGTCGAGGGGCACGTCGCCGATGTGGGCCACGAGCCCGCCGCAGGACACGGTCCGCACCACGCCGTCCATGACACCGTGCAGGTCACGAGGAGGCTCTCCGCCGGACGTCACCGCGTACAGGTAGACCCCCTGGCCGGAACCGCCAGGGGCGGCGGTCTCACGGGCCTCGCGCGGGGCGTCAGGGGCGTGGGGCTCCTGCGCCCTCTGCGGCGGGGCGGCGGGAGCGGCGGGGTGGTTCTCGCCTACGGCCGGCTGGTTCTCGCTCATGGCGGGGTGGTTCTCGCTCATGGCGGGGTGGTTCTCGCTCATGGCGGGGTGGTTCTCGCTCATGGCGGGGTGGTTCTCGCTCACGGCGGGGTGGTTCTCACTCACGGCGGGGTGGTTCTCACTCACGGCCGGGCTCCGTTCCGCCGAGGCGGCCGAGCCGTCGGGCGCGGGCCTCGGCTTGGCGGTCGCCCCGCCGCTCACCCGTGCGTTCACCTTGGCGCCGGCCCGTGCGTTCTTCCGCGCGCTCGCCCGGTCGCTCGTGCGCGCGCTCGCCCGGTTCGAGTTCCGTCCGCTCCTCCCAGGCGAGCAGGCGCTCCTCGACCGCGCTCAGGCGCTCGCGGAGCCGGCGGTTCTCCTCGACCAGTTCGCGATCCCTGCCGCTGAGCCACGGGTCGCGCTCCCACCAGTCGATGCCGATCTCCCGCGCGGTGTCGACCGAGGCGATGACCAGCCGCAGCTTGATGGTCAGCAGCTCGATCTCCAGCAGGTTCACCCGGATGTCGCCGGCGATCACGATGCCCCGGTCGAGCACGCGTTCCAGGATGTCGCCCAGGTTGGTCGACTCCCGGCCCATGACGGCCGGCGGCGCGTACGACGACTCGCGCAGGATGGGACGCGAGCGGGGATCGGTCATAGCCCACCGCCGTAGGCGCCCGTGCCGCGCCGGTAGGTCCGGGTGCGCCGGTAGGACATGAGATTTCCCTCGTCGTCCACCTGGCACTCGTAGATCGACAGCATGTCTCCTGTGGACGGGATCCTGTGGTCCTCGACGACCTCGACGTCGACCAGCCAGCCGTTCTCCACGGGTTCCACCGACGTGACCCCCTCCGTGTCCTTGGAGGTCAGATCCGCGATGTAGCGCAGGCCGAGCCGTCCGGCGGACACCGCGTTCAGCGCGGCCCGGCGCCGGCGCGGCTCGGCGGCGCGGTCATCCCCGCGCTCACTCCTGTGCTCGTCTTCGCCCTCGGCCTCGTCGTACGGCCCGTCCTCCTCGACGGGCATGCCCGAGGAGCCCCGCCGCCCGTACGGCGCGGCGTCCTCGTCGTAACGGGCTCTCCGCCGGGGAGGCATGGGACGATCACCTCCTCCGCGGGCCGCTCATGAGCCTGAGGATCTCCTCCACGGCCTGGGCCTCCTCCTCTTCGGAGATCTGGCCCGAGCGTCTGGCCTCCTCGATGGCCTCCAGCCGCCGCCGGACCGCGGCCGGATCCCTCAGCTCATGCTCGACCTGCTGCTGGATCAGCTCGCCCAGCCGGATGACGCCGTGGACCGGGGCGAGCGGCCAGGTGAACAGCATGCTGATCAGTCCCACGGCAGCCTCCCCTCATGAGTCAGGTGGTGACGAAGTCGTACGGCGCCATCGGCCCGAGCAACCGGACCTCGACCCGGTCTCCCCACTCGGAGCGCAACTCCCCGACGACGCGTTCGAAGTCGGCCTGGCGGTCGTTCTCCACGAGGAACGCGACGTGCGCGGCGTCCCGCTCGTGGCTGGGGTCCCGGACCACCGCGCCGACGGTGCAGGGCTCGAAGCGTTCGACGACCGCCCGGGTGTCGGCCTCGCGCTTGGCCGCGATGATCTGCGTGATCAGTTCGCCGAGGCGGATCCGTTCGCCCCGCGTCACCTCTTCCGGCAACTGCCTGATCCGGTCGCGCAACTGCCTGGCCTCGGCGCTCTCCGTCAGCACCTCGACCAGCACCGGCTGCTCGGCGTACCGCGCCTTGAGGACGAACTGGGCCCGGCCTTCGATCTGCTTCAGCGCGGCCGCGAACGAGTCGTGGTGCGGGGCCAGCAGCTCCTCCACGACCGCCTCCGGCGTGGTCATCACGGCGCCGAACCGCAGGGGGAGCACGGGGACCTCGGCCGCGGCCTCGTCGAGCAGTTGCTCGTGGGCCACCAGGTCCTGGGCGCGGCCGAGGGGGCGGTCCACGTCGACGTCGCTCACCAGAGCGGCGATCTCACCGTGCCTGATGACCCTGATCCGGCCGGGAGGATCGCCCACCCCGACGGCGTCCTCGCTGATCTCGACGTCCTCGGGGAGGATGCCGTAGACGTAGCACGCCGTGTTGCGCCGAGGGGCCTCGGCCCGGTCGCCCGCCCCGGACTGCCTCGTGGAGCCCGTCATCTCAGTCCTCCTCCCTTCGACGCCTGCGGGTACGCGGGGCGGGTTCCTCCTCCGCGTAGTTCGCCAAGAGGTCCTGCAGCTTCTCTCCGGCCGCCTCGATCACGCCCTGGGCCACGCCCTTGGACTTGCCGCGAGCGATGCTCTGGGGCGCACTCGACAGGAGGTCGGGCAGCCCCTGCTGCTGGGACGCCAGGTCCAGCCGGTTCACCGCCTCGGCGAATCGGAGATAGGTGTCGACGCTCGCGACGACGACACGCACGTCGATGGTCAGGATCTCGATGCCGACCAGTGAGACCCGTACGTAGGCGTCGATCACGAGACCCTTGTCCAGGATCGTGTCAATGACGTCGGCCAGGCCCGATCCCGACGACCGGCCCGGCAATCCGCCGCCACCCGCCGGTGGAACGGCTACCGTCATGCGCTTCCCCTCCTCGGTTCGATGTCGTGTTTCCGATCACTCGCTCCGCCCGCCGCCATCCCGGCGTCACCACTCCGTGTTCGCTATTCCGTGCCTGCTATTCCGTGCCTGCTATTCCGTGCTTGCTATTCCGTGTTTGCTATTCCGGGGGACGGCGGCGCCGGACCAGGGGACGGCGGCGCGTCGGCCGCTCCTCGGCCTCGCCCGTCTCCTCGGTCTCCTCGCCCCTGCGTGCCTGCTCGCCCCTCCGGGGCTGTTCGCCTTCGCCCCGCTCGGCCTCAGCCTCGCGCCGCCTGGCCGGCGCCCGCGTGCCGCGCTCCTCGGGCTCGTCCCCGCGCCTGCGGGTGACCGGCGGCCTGGCGCGTTCGCCCGTCTGGGCGCCCGCGTAGGCGGGCCTGCGCGCCCGCTCGGGCTCCTCCTCTTCCTCTTCCTCCTCTTCGTACGGCTCCTCCTCGAACTCCTCGGGCTCGTGGGCCTCCTCGGCTTCCTCGCGCTCCTCGGGAGCCTCTTCCTCGGCCTCCTCGGGGGCCTCCTCGCCCCGCTCGCGGCCCTCGCGTTCGCGCTCCTCGCGCAGCGCCGTCTCGTGGTCCTTGACGACCTCGCTGTCGCGGATCTCGCCCCGCCAGCCCTCGATCTCGTCGGGACGCAGCAGGGCGTTGGTCATGACGTGCCGTTTGAAGTGCTTGAACTCGAGCCGGACCCGGCGGCCCTGGGCCCGCCACAGGTTGCCGAGACGCTCGAACAATCCCTGCGGGTGATACTCGACGACGAGCAGGACCCGGGTCAGCTCGGGAGTGATCTCGTGGAAGGTCACCGAGCCGTCCGGGAAGCCCTTCGGCCCCTGCGACCGCCAGATGATCCTGCTGTCGGGGACCTGCTCGACGATCGTCGACTCCCACGTGCGGTGCGACCAGAAGACCTGGGCCTTCCACCCGAGCTTCTCGTCGGACTTCTGCTCGACGGTCTCGACCTTCTTCATGAAGCTCGGGAAGTCTTCGAACTGCGTCCACTGGTTGTAGACCAGGCGGAGCGGCGCGCCGATGTCGAGCGACTCGACGATGTTGGTGACCTTGAGCTTCTTGCCCTTGCGACCCTTGCCTCCTCCGCCGCCCCCGCCGAACAGGCCCTTGATCTTCTCCTTGCCGTACGCCATGAGGGCCGCGCGTACGGGGTGGCCGCCTCCGCCGTCCTCGGTGAGAGCGCTGGTGAGAGCGCCGAGCAGGCCGCCTCCGCCCGTCGCGCCGAGCCGGTCGGCCGCCGACTTGAGCAGGTCCCGGGCGTTCCGGCCGCGGGTGAGGCCGCCGAGCAGCCCGCCGAGCGCCTCGCGTCCGCCGCCCTCTTTCCCCGTGAGCGCGCTGAGCAGCCCGGAGCCGCCGTGCTCCACGTAGTCGGTGAGACGGCCGGCGAGACCGTCGATCCTCTCGGCGACCCGGGACAACGCGCGCTCGGCCACGGCCGTGGCGAGGTTCTGGAACTCCTGCCCGAGCCGTTGTGTGGGCAGCGCCCCTTCGTCCGGCGCCCGTGCGCCCTGTGCTCGCTCCGTCTGGGCCCGCTCCGTCTGGGCCCGTTCCCGCGTCTGTTCGGTCATCGGTCTCACCTCCTCCGCAGCACCGGACGGGTGGGACGGATCCGGGGCCGGCGCCGCTCCTCGGGTTCAGGCTCCTCTGCCTCCTCCTCGTACGGCTCCTCCTCGTACTCCTCTTCCTCCTCGTAGCCCTTTTCGGGCTCAGGCTCGCGCTGCTGCGGGCGGCGGCGGGGCACCCGGCGGCGGCCCTCCTCCGGACGCTCCTTCGCCTCTTCCTCTTCCTCCTCCTCCGCGGCCCGGCCCCGGCCCTTGGGTTGCCGGAGCGCCTCGGCGCGTTCGTGCAGCTTGTCGCTCAGGTTGTCGATCTGGCGGCTGGTGGCGCGCATGGCGGCCGCCTTGCCGATGTCCAGCAGGTCGCCGCGTACGCGCTCGGTGATCTTGCCGAGGTCGGGGGCGGCGCCGCCGAGGATCTTGGGGACCTGTTCGAGGAGGGCTCCCGCGGCTCCCTCTCCCTTGAGACGGGCGGCGAGGATGGCCAGCGCGAGCACCAGTGCCAGGCGCAGCTTGTGGTGCCGGCCGAGGTAGTAGCCCGCGATGACAGCCAGGGCCACCTTCAGTCCGTCTTTCATGATCGCGCCTCCTACTGGCCGCGCCCCGAAGCGCCGTTCCGGCCATCCGCCCGTCTCGCCGTACGGCGCTGCGATCCGACTGAACGGTATGAATGCCCTAGACGGGCACAGAAAAACTCGATCTCGTACATACCGGGCAGTTTTGGTCGGACTTGATCCCTTTCTTAGGGCTGTCCGTTCTGACCGTCGCCGGGCTCGCCGGTCTTGGTGTTTTGGAGGGATTCCGATGACCCAAACTCGTCCGACCTCGGATGATTACTGTGTGCAAACCGGGTATCACGGGCGTGTATCGGCGGTAAGCGGTACCTACCGCTGCGCGTGAAGCGGGGGAGTCACATGACCGAGACCAGAACGTCGACCGCGACCGTCGAGCCGGCGCCCGGGCGGTCCCTCGGGACGCAGGGCGGCTCCGGCCTGGTGACGGAGCGGGGCCGCACCACGATCGCCGACGAGGTGGTCGCCAAGATCGCCGGCATGGCGGCCCGCGAGATCGACGGTGTCCACGACTTCGGCACCGGCACGGCCCGCGCGTTCGGCGCGATCAGGGGCGCGCTCGGCGGGGAGGACGGCGTCACCCGGGGCATGTCGGTGGAGGTCGGCGAGCGGCAGGCCGCCGTGGACATCCACCTCATCGTCGAGTACGGCGTCGCGATCCCCGACCTCGCGCAAGCCGTGCGGAGCCATGTGATCCGCGCGGTGGAACGCATGTGCGGGCTGGAGGTCACCGAGGTCAACATCGCGGTCGACGACGTCCACCTGCCGAGGCAACAGGAGCCGCAGGCGCCCGCGGACGGGGAGCCGCGGGTCCAATGAGCGCCGTCCCGGAGAACGCGGGGGCGGAAGGCGGCGGCCGGCGGGTCGCGGTGCCCGAGCGGGCCGGGCCCGGCTCCCCGGGTGGCCCGCCGCCGGAGCGGGATGCCGGAGCGGGGCGAGAAGGCGAGGAACGCGAGGTTTCCGCCCGCCGGATCGCGGACCGCGTGCTGTCGTGTCCGGACGTCGCCGATCTGTCCCGGGGACCGTTCGGCGTGGTCGCGACGTACCTGCCCGGTGGTCTCGTCCCGGGCGTCGCCATACGGGACGACGCGATCGAGGTCGACATCGTCGCCCGGTACGGCAGGCCGCTGCCGGAGATCGCCGACCTGGTCCGCGACGCGATCGGCGGCCTGGCGGGCGGCCGCAAAGTGGACGTGACGATCGCCGACGTGGTCACAGACGACGGCGGAAGGAAGGAATGATCATGGAAGGCTATCCGCTCTGGGGCCTCGCGGGCCTGCTGTTCGGCACGGTGCTGGGGGTGGTCGGGGCCTTCGGCGGCCTCAGCGCGTTCATCATCGTCCTGGTCCTCGGCATCGTCGGGTTCCTCGTCGGCCTGGTGCTCGAAGGCGGCGTACACCTGCCGCAGATGCACCCGAGACGACAATGAGCGAGCCCGCTGCGCACGGGACGACGACGATCTCGGACCGCGCCTTCGCGAGGATCGCCGAGCAACTGGCGAGCGAGGACGAGCACGTGACCGGCCCGCCCCACGTGTCGGCGTCGGTGTGCGGGGCGGTCGCGGCGGTCCACTGCGATCTGGCCGTGCGCTATCCGGCGCCGGTGCCGCGGCTGGCCGCGAAGATTCGCGAGCACGTCCGGCGGCGGCTGCGTGAGCTGACGGGCATCGCCGTGGAGAACGTGGACATCGAGGTCGTGGAGCTTGTGCCCGAGCGGAAGCCCGAGCGGAGGGGTGGCGATGAGCGAAGGCCGAGGCCTGTCTGAAAGGGTGCCGCGCTTCGTCCCGATGCGGGGGTTCGGGGACGGTGGAGCCCGCCGGGCCTTCCGGCCCAGCCGGGGGCTGCCGGCCGCGGTCGCCGCGCTGGCGCTGCTGGGGATCGGAGGTCTCACCGCCGTCCACGTGGTCTCCGCGCTGCTGGGGCTCCCCGTCAAGCTCGTGCCATACGACCAGTGGGCCCGATGGGCGAGCACCACGGCCTGGGACGACGGCCGGGTCCTCGCGGTGGCTTCCGCGCTGGCCCTGATCGGCCTGGTGCTGATCCTCAT
This sequence comes from Microbispora catharanthi, assembly GCF_006334915.2. Lineage (GTDB taxonomy): Bacteria > Actinomycetota > Actinomycetes > Streptosporangiales > Streptosporangiaceae > Microbispora > Microbispora catharanthi. The sequence continues at coordinate 121,333 of NZ_VDMA02000015.1, read as the reverse complement.
CGCGGCCGTCCCCGGGCGGGGGCGGATGGTCGCGCTGCGCACGGGGGACCCCGACCTGATGGTCGGCCTGCCGCGCCGTGCGCTGGCGCGGGCGTTGAGAGCCAGGGCGAACGAGGTGGACGGCGTGCGCGAGGCCGGAGCGCGGATGTACGGCTGGCACGCGGACGTGTCGGTCCGGACGGACCTGCGCGACACGGCAGCGCTCGGGGAGCGTGTGCGGGGGGCCGTCGAGGACGAACTGGCCCGGCTCGCCCCCGCCCACCACGTCTCGCTGCACCTGCGCGTCCACGGCCCGTCCTAGGCGAAGGAGGCAGGACCGTGAAGACGAGATCGGGCAAGGGCAACCGGGCGGGCCTGGCGCTGTCCGGCCTGGTTCTGCTGGCCGCGGGCGGCCTCGCGCTCGCGCGGGCGCTGGGCGCCTTCGGCGATGCCGCCGTGCGGGAGCCGGTGGTGGACGCCGGGGCGAGGAATCTCGCGGCGACGGCGCCGTGGTTCTGGCCGGTCGTGGCCGCCATCGGATTCGTGATCGGGCTCATCGGGCTGGCCTGGCTGCTGGCGCTGCTGCGGGTCGACCGGCCGCGGCGGCTGCGCCTGGAGTCGGGCACGTCCGGGGTCACCGAGGTCGACGCGCATCCCGCGAGCGAGGCCCTGGCCGAGCAGGTCAGCGCTTATCCGGACGTGCGCAGGGCGCACGCCGTGCTGCGCGGCCCGTCCGACGACCCGCACCTCGACCTCGGCGTCTCCGCCGTGGAACCGGCCGACCTCGGGGCACTGGTCACCCGGTTGCACGACGAGGCCGTCCCCGACCTGCGCACCACGCTCGGCCTGCACCGCCTCCCGGCGATGGTGCGGCTCGACCTCACCGGCGGCCGCCGCACCCGCGCGGTCCACTGAGCGCGCCCTTGCGGATCACTGCAAGGGCGGGTCAGCCGGACAGGACCTCGGCGAGGACGGCGGCCTGGCTGTGCTCGACGTCCCTGGTCGCGGTGAGCAGGGTCAGCGGGCCGCTCTCCATGAGCCGGCGCAGCCGGTCGAGGGCGGCCTGCCGCTCGGGATCGTCCAGCTCGGTGAGGTAGCGGCTGCGGAACTCGGCGAACCTCTCGGGGACGTGGCCGTACCAGGAGCGCAGGGCGCCGGACGGCGCGACGTCCTTGACCCATTCGTCCAGGTGGGCGGCCTCCTTGGTAAGGCCGCGCGGCCACACCCTGTCGACCAGCACCCGTGTGCCGTCCCCGGGTGCGGGATCCTCGTACACGCGGCGGACCGTGACGGACATCGCCCCCACCTCCTCCTCCAGGCATACTCCCCCAGCGCGCGGCGGCGTACGCCGGCGTCCGGCAGCCGGCAGCGCCCGGGTCACCGCCCGACGGCAGACGCTTGGCGCCGGTCCTCCGCGCCCGCGCTCGACCAACGGCCGCTACCGTCTCACGCGGGTTCGCCAAGGTCGCGGGCCATCCAGCCGGGGGTGTCGAAGCGCACGGGCAGGGTGCCTACCAGCACTGACAGGTGGGCCTCCAGGGTTTCGAGCTCGGCGGCGCCGATCTGCTTGCCCCACTGGTCGCGCAGTTCGTCGAAGATGGCCTCGCCCTGCCGCATCACCTCGTAGCCGAGCGGGGTGACCTGGAGGCGTTTGCGGCGGGCGTCGTCGGGGTCGGTGTCACGTGCCACGTAGCCGCGCTCCTGCAGCACCGCAATGGTGCGTGCCGCTGACTGTTTGGAGATCGACAGGCGGCGGCCCAGTTCCGAGGCGCTGTCGGCGCCCGCGGCGATGGCCCGCATCGCAAAGTCGTGGACGGGGCGCACGTCCTCGAAGCCGCGCCGGTCCAGCTCCGCGATCGCGGCGTCCACGAGCGTGCGGAAGCCTCCGAGCAGCAGCAGGGCGAGATCGGCGCCAGAGCGGGACATGGGAGAAGACTACGACACCGCATGGACAAAAGACAGGCATGGTGTCTATATTTCGACACCTTGACTGTCGAATCGAGGAGAAAGCAATGACCGGTCCCACGCTTCCGGGGGTCACCCATCACCGGGCCGAGGTCAACGGAACGACCCTGCACTACGTCGCCGCTGGAACCGCCGGGTTCCCGATCCTGCTGGTACACGGGTTCCCCGAGACCTGGTGGACGTTCCACAAGCTCATCCCACTGCTCGCCGCCCACCATCGTGTCTTCGCCGTCGATCTGCGCGGGTTCGGCGACTCCGGCAACGGGCCGGGCGAGTACGACAGCGCGACCGCGGCCGAGGACCTCCACCAGCTGATCGCCCGCCTCGGTGCCGGCCCCGTCCACCTCACCGGGCAGGACATCAGCGGCGCGACCGTGTTCCGTCTGGCCACCACCCATCCCGAGGATGTGCTCAGCCTCACGGCCATCGAGATGGGCCTGCCCGGGTTCGGCCTGGAAGCGCTGGCCGACGTCACCCGCGGCGGCGCCTGGCACATCGGGGTCCTCGCCGCGCCCGGCATCCCGGAGCTGTTGCTCGCCGGCCGCGAACGCGAGTTCCTCGCCCAGTACGCGTTCCCGTCCATGACCGCGATCCCGGGAGCGTTCACCGAGGCCGACATCGCGGAGTTCGCCCGCGCCTACTCACGTCCTGACGGCTGGCGCGGCGCGATCGGCCTGTATCGGTCGATGCTGCGGGAGGGTGCCGAGATCCAGTCCCTCGCGCAAGAGCCCGGGTTGAAGGTGCCCGTGCTCGCGGTCGGCGCCGGCGGCGGTCGCTTCACGGCCGGCACCATGGCGCGGGCCGCGGCGGCGGAGATCCAGTCCCTGCATCTCGACGGTGTGGGTCACTACGCCGCGATGGAGGCCCCGGAGGAGCTGGCGAAGGCGATCCTCGGGTTCATCGCGAGCGTTGGGGCTGCCTGAGGTAGCGCGAGTCGCGCAGGGGCGGGCCGTCGGTGAGAGTCCGCGCGCGTTCGAACCGCATGCCCGGCGGCAGGTGGCCGGTGAGGCGGTGATCGCCGGCGCGCATGATTCGGGCGCGCCCTGTTCCGTGCTTCGGGGCTGGTCGCGCGGGCCCGAGTGGAGGGCCGGACAGCACGTGTGACTGAAAGTTTCACTTTCCGTAAGGACGTTGTCGCTGGTCGGGGTTTCGTCCAAGTTGTCGATTAAATCTGCCCATGTCGCCCGCACTCGTCCCATGTCTATGGTCCGGGACATGAGGATGCGAATGATCACGGCGAGCCTCGCCATGCTCGGCTCGGTCGCCGCGTCGCTCGTCGTCGGTCAGGCGGCGCACGCGGACACGACGATCTGCGAGAAGTACGGCAGCACCACCATTCAGGGCGGCAAGTACGTCGTCATGAACAACGTGTGGGGGAGCAGCGCCCCGCAGTGCATCAACGTCACGAACACCGGCTTCACGGTGACGCAGGCGGGGCACAACAACACGGGCGGCACCCCGGCGGCATACCCGGCCATCTACGCCGGCTGCCACTACGCCAACTGCTCCAGCGGCAGCGGCCTGCCCCTCCAGGCGAGCAACAGCCAGTTCAACACGGTCCAGACCAGCGTCAGCATGAGCTATCCCGGCTCGGGCGTCTACGACGCGGCGTACGACATCTGGTTCGACCCGACGCCTCGCAAGGACGGCCAGAACACCGGCGCCGAGATCATGGTGTGGCTCAACCACACCGGCTCGGTGCAGCCCGTGGGCTCCCGGGTGGGCACGGCGAACATCGCCGGAGGCACCTGGGACGTCTGGGAGGGCAACATCGGCTGGAACGTCATCTCCTACGTCCGCACCTCGCCGACGAACTCGATCAGCTTCGCCGTCCGCTCGTTCTACGACGACGCGGTGAACCGCGGCTACGCCCAGCGGTCGTGGTACCTCACCAGCGTCCAGGCGGGATTCGAGCCCTGGATCGGCGGCACCGGCCTCGCGGTGAACAACTTCTCCTACAGCATCGGCGGCGTGGTCCAGAGCCCCTCGCCGACGCCCACCGTCAGCCCCACCCAGGGCAACGGCGGCGGCGCGTGCCGGGTGAGCTACAGCAAGAACGAGTGGCAGGGCGGCTTCACCGGCAACGTCACCGTCACCAACACCTCCTCCAGCGCCGTGAACGGCTGGAACGTCGGCTTCACGTTCCCGAACGGCCAGAAGATCACCGGTTACTGGAGCGCCGACATCACCCAGAGCGGATCGTCGGTGACCGCGAAGAACCTGTCGTACAACGGGTCGATCCCGGCCGGCGGCAACGTCTCGTTCGGCTTCCAGGGCACCTGGAGCGGCTCGAACGGCAACCCCACCGGCTTCACGCTGAACGGCACCCCCTGTTCGTCGTGACACCCCCCAGAAAAACAGGCGCCGCCGAAGGGACGTCCCTCCGGCGGCGCCGTCACGTCATCAGGGGTTGATGTTGATCGTGAAGGTGGACGTCGTGTTCTTGATGTCCTGGTAGTTGTCGCTGAGTCTCAGGTTGTTGAAGGTCACCGACCCGACCGCCGGTCCCTGGTCGGGCTCCGGCAGTTCGTTCGCCCAGAGGCCGAAGCCCGACTTCGCGTCGAACGCGTCGCCGCTCCTGTGCGCTCCAGAGATCGAGATGTTGGTGAAGACGGTGTCCTTGATGGGGTTGACCGGCTGGCCGCCGAGGTACTGGGTCTGGAACATGATCCCCGAGTACGTCGGATCGACGATGTCCACGTTGCTGACCCGGATGCCCTGGAACACCTTCGAGGCGGAGAACAGCCAGATCGCCGGGAAGGTCTGCTGGCCCCAGAAGTGGCCGCCCGCGCGGACGATCGAGATGTTGTCGAACACCGTGGGCGGGCTCGCGCCGAAGCCGTTCATCGGGTAGCCGAAGTCGAGCGAGCTGATCGTGATGCCGGAGTAGGTCAGCGTGTCCGCGATGTAGATGTTCCTGAAGGTGTTCGCGTACCCGCCGTACACCGCGATGCCGGCCGCGCGCCACGGCAGGATCGCGGTCAGGTTCTCGTAGACGTTGTTCTTCTCGTCGGCGCCTCCCGCGTCGATGGCCGAGAACAGCGCGAAGCTGTCGTCGCCGGTCGTCCTCGCCTCGTCGTTCGAGACCAGGTTGTCGGTGCTGCCGTTGGTCATGTTGACGCCGTCGGCGAACGTGTCGCGGATCCGCGAGTTCTTGATCGTGATGTTGTCGGTGTTCGCGCCCCAGTACATGCAGACCTGGTGCTCGACCCAGATGTCGTCGATCGTCATGTTGGCGACGTTCTGCCAGTCGAACACCTTGCCTGGCCCGTCGATGCGGCTGGTGTAGTTGCCGAAGTAGGCGAACCCGGAGAACGTCGAGCCGTTGGCCGACGACTCCGCCCGGAAGCCGATGTCGGTGTTCTCCTGGTTGGAGGGCGCGTAGAACCGGGTGAACCACGGCCCTGCGCCGACCACCTTGACCGCCTTGCCGTACACCTGGAACTTGCCCGACGTCTGGTAGTCGCCCGGCGGCAGGTAGACGCCCACGAGCTTGCCCGTGGTGTCCATCCGCACCTTGTCGAGCGCGTTCTGCACGTCCTGGTGGGCGAACCCGGTCGGGACCGCGTACGTCGCGGGGTCGGGGTTGGGGATCGCCGACGCCTGCTCCAGGTTCACGAAGTCGATCGCGTACGTGGAGGTGTTGGCGGCGTCCTTCTGCAGCCGGATCTTGCTGCCCTTCGGGACGGTCGTCCCGAGCAGGATGTTGGCCTCGTCGTAGATGTGCCGTGGAGCGCCCGCGCCCGGCGAGTTGCCCGGGCCCGCCTCCGGGCCGTACAGCCACGCGTACTTCGAGGTCAGGTTGACCGCCTTGAGGAAGGTGCCGTTGACGTAGACGTCGAGCGTGGCGTCGGTGCCGCCGCCGCCCGCCGCGTCGGGGATGGAGAAGCGGGTGACCAGGGTGTTCGTGTCGGCCCTGGTCGTCCACTCCACGTAGCTGCCGGTGGTGGTGAGCCGGATGGCCTTGCGGCCGGACGCCTCGCCGGCCAGGTCGCCGATGGTCCGGTTCGGGCCGACCACCGTCGCGCCGCCGCCGGTCACGCCGTCCTCGGCCTCGTACATGTCGTACGGCATGTTCGCGCCGCGGCCGACGAAGAACGGCAGCGTGGAGGTGTTGTTGGCCTGCTTGACCGGCAGCTCGCCGGCGTCGGCGGCGAGCACGGTCTTCACCGTGTATCTGCCGTTGGCGGCCGTCCACGTGCCCAGGTTGACCGGGCCGGTGGTGGACCCGGCCGCGATCGCGCCGCTGTAGGAGCCGGTCAGCGTCTTGACCACGGTGCCCGAGTCATTGGTGATCGTGAGGGTGATGCCGTGGGCGCCGCCCGCCGAGGCGATCGTGCCCTGGTTCTTGATCGCCACGGTGAACGTCACCGTGCTGCCGCCCGCCGGGTTGCCGGGCGACCAGCTCACCGGGGAGGCCACCAGGTCGGAGCTGTCCACCGGCTTCACGACCAGCGGGGAGGAGGCGGTGAAGGCGTTGTCGGTCTCGTTCTGCTCGATCACCGCGTTCGACTCGTCGACCTTGGCGCTCAGCGGGTAGCTGCCCGCGTCGCGCTGGCCGATGTTCGCCGTCACGGTGGCCGAGGCGCCGGCCGCGAGCGCGCCGACCGAGGCGGTGCCTGCCTTGGTCCCGCCCAGGTAGAAGTTCACGGTGGTGGCGCCGGAGCCGAGGCTGCCCGTGTTGCGCACCGTCGCCGACAGCGTGACGGCGTCGGTCTCGACCGGGGAGGCGGGGGAGGCCGACAGCGCGGTGACGGTCAGGTCGGGGTTGGGCGCCGGGGAGCCGATCACCTGGAACTCGGCGACCTGCCCGGCCGGGGCGCCGGAGTTGGCGGTGAACTTGAGCTGCACGTCGGCGACCGTGCCGGAGACCGGAATCGTCACCGTGTTGCCGGTCGCCGGGTTGAAGGTGTAGGCCGCCGCGCTGGTCAGGTTGGTGAATCCCGACGCGCTCTGCTCACGGCCCAGCACCTGGATCGTCTGCGTACGGGTGGACCAGGCGGCGTCGGGGTTGAGCTTGAGCACGACCGAGCTCACGACCGCGTTGGCCCCGAGCTGGACGGTCAGCGTCTGCGGGTAGGAGCCGCCGGCGCCCTCCCAGTAGGTCGCCACGTCGTTGTCGTTCGCGTTCGTGGCGACGTACGTGAACGTGGAGGAGGAGGCGGTGATCGGCTTGCCGACGGCCATGTTCGAGCCGCCGCCCGACCCGTTGCGGGTGACGGTGTCGCTGTTGATCGACTCGTTGCCGGCCGCGTCCTTGGCCCGCACGTAGTAGGACACGGTGGCGCTGGTGGGCTGCGTGTCGGTGTAGGTGGTGGTGTTTCCGGCGACGCTGCCGCGCAGCACGTTGTTCGCGTAGACGTCGTAGCCGGTGACGCCGACGTTGTCGGTGGAGGCGGTCCAGGTGAGCTTGACCTGCCCCGGCGTGGTCTCGGTGTAGGCGAGGCCGCCGGGAGCGGTCGGGGCCTGGGTGTCACCGGTCGAGCCCTTGCGGGTGACCGTGTTGCTGTCGGCCGACTCGTTGCCGGCCGCGTCCTTGGCCCGCACGTAGTAGGACACGGTGGCGTCGGCCGGCTGGGTGTCGGTGTAGGTGAGGACGTTCCCGGCGACGCTGGTGCGCAGCACCCCGTTGGCGTAGACGTCGTAGCCGGTGACGCCGACGTTGTCGGTGGAGGCCGACCAGGTGAGCCTGATCTGGTTGGCACCGGGCTCGGTGTAGGCGAGGTTCGAGGGCGCGGTCGGGGCCTGGGTGTCACCGGTGGGCGCCGGGCCGTACACCTCGAACTCGGAGACCTGCGCGGCCGGCCAGGCGGTGTTGGCGGTCACGTTGATCCGGACGTACCGGACGTTGGCGGTGGAGAAGCCGATCGTGACCGTGTTGCCGCTCGCGGGGTCGAAGGCGCGGCCCGCCGAGGCGGCGAGAGTGGAGAAGTTCGTGCCGTCGGTGCCGCCCTGCACGGCCAGCGTCTCGGTGCGGGCCTCCCAGGTGGGCGGGAGCTTCAGCACCACCTTGTTCACCGCGGTCGAGGCGCCGAGGTCCACCTGGAGCCACTGGGGGAAGGCGTTGTTGGCGCTCTCCCAGTAGGTGGCCTGGTTGCCGTCGTTGGCGTTGCCCGCGCCGTACACGTCGGCGTGCGCGCTCTCCTTCATGGTCTTGCCGAGCGCGAGGTTGCCGGAGGCGGTGGCCGCGCCGTACACCTCGATCTCGGACAGCTGCGCGGCCGGCCAGGCGGTGTTGGCGGTGACGTTGATCCGGACGTACCGGGTCGTGGTCGCGGTGAAGCCGATCGTCACCGCGTTGCCCGAGCCGGGGGCGAAGGAGCGGCCGGCCGAGCTCACGATCGTGCCGAAGGAGGACCCGTCGGTGCTGCCCTGCACCGACAGCGTCTGGGTGCGGGCCTCCCACGTCGCCGGCAGCTTGAGCACGACCTGGTCGATGCTCGTCGCGCTGCCGAGGTCGACCTGCGCCCACTGCGGGAAGGCGTTGTTCGAGCTCTCCCAGTAGGTGCCCTGGTTGCCGTCGTTGAGGTTGCCCGCGGCGTACGGGCTGTTGCTGCTGCTCGTGGTCACGGTGCGGCCGGCGGCGAGATTGGGGCCGCCGGCGGCGGAGGCGGGGATGAGGGGCGCGGCCACGGCGAGCAGGCAGGCCGCGGCCACCACAGCGATCAAGCGCAATAACGGGACATGCGTTTTCGACATTTGCGTTCCTCTGTCCGGCAGGAACCGACCGGCGGGTCATCCGATCCGCGGTCGTGGGGGGATTTCGAAGATCGGTGCTCGCTGGGGTCGCGGCGGCGACCGGTTGCCCACTGCCGTGGCCGACATCACCTCGTGTCCTTTCATGCGAAAGGTGACGGTGGCGGGGCGCACGGACGCAGTGCTTCCTGCCGGAACTTGCGGAGGACCGCAAAGTCTCGATTTAGAGCTGCAAATTTCTTACATTAGGTTGCCCAGATGTTACATACGGGCCACCGAGCCGTCAATGGGTCGGAACAACCGGGTGGAAGGTGACAGGTCTGTCCCGTCCCCAAGCCGGGCCCACCTGGGGATACTTCAAGTGGGCGCCGGTCCGGAACCGGCCCTGCGCCCGCCCGCGGGTCCCCCAACTCGCGAAAGGAACCCGGCAGAGGAGCCCTCATGTTTCTGCCCCCCAAGCGCTCGCTCGCGGCGTTGGCCGTGCCGCTGGTGAGCCTGCTGGCGGCCCCGGCCGCCGCGACACCCGCCCCGTCGAGCGGGGCCGTTCACGCCGCCCCGCGCGTGGCGACCCTGGTCGACGTGCGCGCCTCGCACCAGCCCGGACTCGACCGGGTCGTCTTCGAGTTCCGCGGGCCGCTCCCGGCACGGCGGGGCGCCGGCTACGTGTCCCGGCTGATCGCCGACGGCTCGGGCCGCACGGTCCCGGTGGCCGGTGACGCGATCCTCGGGCTGCGCTTCGGCGGCGCGACCGGCCACGACGACAACGGGCGCCCCACCTACGGGCCCGCCCGCGAGACCTTCGCGCTGCCCGGCGTGATCCAGGTCGTCAACGCGGGCGACTTCGAGGCGCAGCTCACGTTCGGCGTCGGCCTGAGCAGGAAGGCGTCCTACCGCGTCTACACCCTCACGCATCCGAGCCGGGTGGTCGTGGACATCAAGACGCCCTACCGGACGGTGCCGGTGCGGACGTACTTCCTCGACTCCCGGGCGTACGCGGCGGGACGGCGGCCGTACACGGCGGCGGTGTCGCGGCCGGTGGCGCCGCCGTCCACGGCGCGCGGCGCCCTCCAGCGGCTGTTCGCCGGGCCCACGCGGGCGGAGTACGCCAAGGGGCTGCGCTTCGTCGCCTCGGGCGCCACCGGCGTCCGTTCTGTCGTCGTCCAGGACGGGGTGGCCCACGTGCGGCTCGCCGGTTCCCTCGGCAGCGGCGGGTCGGCGTTCACCGTCGCCGACGAGATCATGCCCACGCTCAAGCGGCTTCCCGGCATCCGCTGGGTGAAGATCTACGACGCCCACGGCCGCACCGAACGCCCGAAGGGGCACTCCGACTCCGTTCCGGAGAGCCTGGAGCCGTGACGACGAGAGGGCCGGGCTCGTGCGCGAGCCCGGCCCTCGAGCCCGAGCCGGTGTCCCGGGACCGCCGCTCGCCGACTTCCGCTTCACCGGATGCGCCTGCGTGCCCCGCTGGCACTACGAGGAGTGGACGACGTACGTCGCCGCCCTGCCCCGCGCGCCGCGACCAGGGTCCCTCAACGGCCTCTCTCGCTGAAACTTTCGGACAGGGATGCGTTCGTTGTCGGCTCTCTTCTGGTGTTTTTGCTGGTAATTCTCGGATTTGTCCTCCGGTATTGACCCGAGACAGGTCGATTCATAGGGTACGTCAACAGAAAGTTAGGGGATTGTTTCGAAAAGTTTCGACTTGCGGAACACTCCCGGCTCGTGCATCTGGACGTCCGACCACGTACCCCCGACCGGAGGACCTTCCTCATGCTGCACAGATTCGCCGCGGCCCTCGCCGCGGCCGGGCTCGTCACCGCGCTCGCGGCGGCCCCCGCCTCCGCCCATCCCGATCGGCATCACGACAAGACTCTGGGTGAGCTGGCCGCCGCCTCGCACCGCTACCTCGGCTCGGCCACCGACAACCCCGAGTTCTCCGACGCGGCGTACCTCAAGATCCTCGGCAGCGAGTTCAACTCCACCACCGCGGGCAACGCGCTCAAGTGGTACGCCACCGAGCCGCAGCAGGGGGTGTTCGACTTCACCCAGGGTGACCAGGTGCTCGACTTCGCCCGCAAGCACCACATGTCCTTTCGGGCGCACACGCTGGTCTGGCACAACCAGCTCCCCGACTGGCTGACCAACGGCACCTTCACCGCCGACGAGCTCCGCGCGATCCTCAAGAACCACATCCTCACGGAGGCCCGCCACTACCGGGGCAAGGTCTACTCCTGGGACGTCGTCAACGAGGCGTTCAACGAGGACGGCACCTACCGCGACACGATCTTCTATCGGACGCTCGGTCCCGGCTACATCGCCGACGCGCTGCGCTGGGCGCGCCAGGCCGACCCGCACGCCAAGCTCTACCTGAACGACTACAACCTCGAGGCGATCGGGCCGAAGAGCGACGCGTACTACAACCTCGTGAAGCAGCTCAAGGCCCAGGGCGTGCCGATCGACGGCGTCGGTTTCCAGGGACACCTCGCGCTGCAGTACGGCTATCCGGACACGCTCCAGCAGAACCTGCAGCGCTTCGCCGACCTCGGCGTGGACGTGGCCATCACCGAGCTGGACATCCGCATGTACGTGCCGGCCGACGAGGCCAAGCTCGCGACCCAGGCCGACTGGTACTCCAGGGTGACCAAGGCGTGCCTCGCCGTCCGCCGCTGTGTCGGCATCACGATCTGGGACTACACCGACAAGTACTCCTGGATCCCCGCCGTCTTCCAGGGTGAGGGCGCGGCCCTGCCGTACGACGAGAACCTCCAGCCCAAGCCGGCCTACTACGCGATCCGCGACGCCCTGAGCGGCGCCGGAAGGCACTGACCCTCCCCACGACGGTGCCCGCGCCCATCGGGGGCCGGGCACCGTCTCGTCTTTCCGAAGGCATGAGGGAGCGATCGCCGGGACGAGGTGTCGGCACATCGAGCCGTAATCCACATGCGTGACCGATTCATTTGACGGGATGACGAGGGGCGAGGATCTGGGTCAAGATTGCTTTATCTGTCTGCCGGCTGCTGGAGGTAGCGACGTGCGCGTTGCGGGGATGGCCGTGGCGTTTCTCCTGGTCGGCTGGGTCGTTTCGGGTTGTGGTACCGGCCCGACCCTGCAGGCGGCCACCACGGAGCTCCAGAAAGACCTACAACGCCTGCAGACCGACAGTCTTTTGAAGAAGCCGTACAGCAAGCTGCGGATCGTGGAGCGCCCCGACAGGGATCTTCCCTGTGATAAAGGCAAGTTTCAGCGGGTGCTACGGGTAACCGCAGACTACGAACGTGAAGACTCAGACGTGGACAGTCACCTTGACCAGGCTGAGCGGGTGATGGAGAACACTCTCTCCTCATTTCTCCAGTACAAGATGACCTATGACTTGTCGCAGTTGGACTGGAGGGACGCGCGATTGATCGAAGGCAGGAAGGATGTTCCCGGCATCACTGTCAAGGTGATCGTGGTGCCCGAGTCGCCAACCTGGCGGTTGGTCGCCAAGACCGACTGCCTGCCAAAGTCCTAGGGTCAGCCCCAAGTGCGGATGAGTTCCTTGGCCAGCTCGCTGGTCTGCGCGCGTGAGGACCTCTCGATCTGTTTGTCGAGGGCTTCGTTGCTGTCCATCCATCGTTCGTATGGGGTCAGCTTCGTGCGCAGGACACTCTCCCAGCTTTTTCCGGTATGGATCGCCTCCTGCTTGGCCTCAATCATAAATTCGTCGAATGTTTTGAGGCGGCCGGTTTTCGTGCTGATCAGCTCGGCCGGTGGCTTACTTGCCGGGTAACCTGCGTCATACAGCAGGTATGCCATGTCGTACTTCTGTCGGAGAGTGGTATTCGCCCGAGCTTCGGTCAGCGCCTGGACGCGGGTTTCGAAACCAGCGGCCCAGTTGTCCAGCAATTTGCTCACACCGTAAGTTTTCGTCAGCGTCCAGCCTGTCTCGATGAGAGTGCCCGCTATCGGAATCTGGTCGATGCCCAGACCCATGGTGTTCTTGGTGAGATCCCGAATCAGGCTGTCCGTGGCGTCCTTCTCGCCGCGAACCTCGAGCGCCGCCTTGAACTCGAGCCCGCCGAGATCGCCGAACATCTGCGAGGCACGTTCAAGATGACCGCTCTTTCCATTGGCTTCCAGCCGAGCTGCGTTCGTCAGGATGTCGTAGCGGAAGAGGGCCGCGGTCTTGTCGAAGTCATCGGTGAGCCGCTCCTCTCCGGCGAACGTCTGGAGGAAGCGGTAGGTGTCTCCCGGGCTCAAGTAGAACGCGGGGGTGACGCCGGGAATCGGCAGCCACTCGTCGGGCCGGGGCCTGCCGGAGGTGCGGTAGGCGGCCTTGTCGAAGCGGGCGCCGGAGGCGAGTTCGTGGATGTACGACGTGGCGATCGAGGCCATGGAGTCCCGGGCGGAGTTCGGGAGATCCTTGCCGAAGGAGCCGGCCGCCAGGATCGCGTCCAGGGCGAACGCGGCGGCCTCCGCCGAGTGCTTGCCCGGCTTCTCCGTCGTGGCCTCGCTGCCTGATTCCATCACCCGGCCCAGGGCGTCGGCGACCTGGTCACCGGTGCCGTGGGACTTGGCGTAGTCCAGGAACCGCTTCATCTTCTCGACCTGGGTGAGCTTGACCCCGTCGCCGCCCATTTGAGCGAAGGCGGTGCGGGCGGCCTTGCCGTCCCCGACGAGGACTTCCAGCGCGAGGGCGACGGTGTCGGGGGAGTAGCCGTACGTCCTGGTCTCGTCGAGTCCGGCGCCGGTCCGGTCCTGGCGGGGGTTCTTCACGAAGTCGTCCAGAGCGAGTGCGCGGGCGGCGGCCACGCGGACGTCCGTCGGAGCCTTCGCCCCCGCCAGCAGCGCGAGCCGGTTCCACGCCACGCTCCGGTTTGCCGGTTTGCTCACCAGCTCGGCCTTCACCTTCTCCATCGCCGGGACTCCGGGCGCGCGTAGCGCGGCGCCGAGGGCGGCGCTGAAGGCGGACAGATCCTGCTTGGCGGTGGGGCTGCCGGTATTCATGAGCAGGTTGGGCAGTGCGTTGCGCACCCTTGCCGGCAGCGTGGCGAAGAACGCCGCAGCCGCAGCGGGATCCTTGGCCAGCGCGGCGATCTCTTTGATGTGCTGGTGGGCGAGCTCACCCTTGGTCTCGACGCTGGTGGCGGGGTTGGTGAGGATGTCGGTGCCGTACATGAGGCCCAGGCCGTGGCCGGCCGCGAAGCTGTCCAGCGCGTCGGGCAGGCGGGCGAAGGTGTGGTCGCCGGTCCCGTTCAGCGCCTTGATCAGCTCGGCCCGCTCGGACAGCGTGGGGGCCTGGCTTCTGCCCCAGTCGGCGATGGCGGCGATCTGCGCGAGTGGTGTGGTGCTCACTCCGTTCGCCCGGAAGAGCCCCTCGAAGTCGGTGGCGAAGGAGGTGAGCCGGTCGGCCGCCCGGCGTAGGTCGGCCGCCATGGCGTTCATCGCCGCCGGGTCGATGCCGCAGAAGTCGCCGCTGGGGGATGTCATCGGTCCTTCCGTGGCTCGGGGTCAGGGGCGTCCGGTCAGCTGACGGCGGATGAGCTCGGCCTGGGAACGGGTCACCATCGCCGGGTGCCGGTGTAGTTCCTCCTCGATCGCGTGGGTCATCTGCCGTACGAGCTGCGCCAGGCGGTGATGCCGGTCCGCGACCTCGGTCGTCCATTTTGCGGCGGTCGGTCCCGTCCAGACCTTGCCCGACTGCATCGACGCGTAGACGCGCTGGTATGCCTGCCCGACCTCCTGCGATCGGTTGTGCACCTCTTTGAGAAGTTCCACCAGTTGTGCGTGGCGAGGGTTGGGCACCATCTCTTCCGCCACGCCGCCCCCCCACTGCCGCCCGCCCCCGAGCCATGTTTGATGTCAAAGGTAGACATCGCCCTAAAGCGCGGCAACCCCGAAATAGCTCGGTATTTCGAGAGCGAACCGTTTCCGGATTTGACTGACGCTTTTCTGTCTCGCAAGGCGAAAACGTCCTCCCGCGTGGGAACTTATCCCCGCCTCGCTCGCGTCGCCAGTAGGAAGAATCAACTACTTGGAGCAACAACCGGCACCCGCACCCGCCCCCTGCCTGCGGCCTTTTCGATCGTGTCGACCGCGTGAGTGCCCGGCTACGTACGTATTCCCGAGTGGTAATCGGGACGTAACGAAGAGTGGCGATCATCGTGGGCGACGAGGTCACGCACACGCGGGAGGAAAGCGCTATGGCGTCCATCTTCGATCACATCGGCGGTTCGGACGCGGTCGCGGCCGTGGTCGACGAGTTCTACACGCGGGTCGTCGCCGATCCGATGCTGCGGGGCTACTTCGCGGGCGTCGACATGGCCAAGCTCAAGGCGCACCAGCGCAGCTTCGTCGCCGCCGCGCTCGGTGGTCCCCAGGAATACCGGGGCAAGTCGATGGACGAGGCGCACGCCGGGCTCGGCATCACGGCGGAGGAGTTCGAGCACGTGGTCTCCCACCTGGTCGGGGCGTTGGAGTCGTGCGGCGTCGACACCGAGACGATCGGCTCCGTCGCCGGAGCCCTGGCGCCGCTGAAGGAGCAGGTCGTGCAGAGCGCCGTCGCGGCCTGAGCGGTCACCGGCGGGCGTGTCCGGTCCGTCCATCCGGTGAGACGGACCTTGACCCTTAACCGGTTCACGGATGGACTGACCGGTGATGGAATCGCGATTTGAGGACGTCGCCGCCCTGGGCGTGGACCCGGCGAGGGCCCGGGTCTACGCGGAGGGCTGGCAGTCCTGGAGCGTCACCGCCGCCCTTCCCCTGGCGGAGACGCCCTATCGGGTGACCCTGCCGAACTCGCTGGTCATCGACTGCCACTACGGCTCCGCCCCCGACGAGGGGGTGTTCCGGGGCGAGGGGCTGCTGGCCGTCGATCCCGGGGACGGCGGCCCCGTCCACGTCTTCGGTGCCGCGAGTGCCGAGACGGCCGCCTCCCGCGTGCCCGTCATCGAGGCACGGCCGCGCGGCGGCCAGGTCGTGATCGCGTCGGACGCACCCGTGCATCACGTGGAGCATCAGGGCGGGCTGGAGGATGCGCTGGCCCGCTGGGGCGCCGCCTTCGCCGAGGGGGCCGGCGTACGCCCGCGCCCGTCACCCACGGTCTGGTGCTCGTGGTACCAGTACTTCTCGGAGGTCACCCAGGAGGACGTCGCCGAGAACCTCACGGCCATGGACGACCTGGCGGTCCCCGTGGACGTCGTGCAGATCGACGACGGCTACCAGGCCGCGCCGGGCGACTGGCTGACGTCCTCGGGCCGCTTCGACGACCTGCCCGGGCTGATCCGGCGCATCCGTGAGCACGGACGGCGGGCCGGGATCTGGATCGCCCCCATGGTCGTGGCCCGCAAGAGCGCCCTCTTCGCCGCGCACCCGGAGTGGCTGGTGACCGATCCCGCGAGCGGCGACCCGGCCTTCGCGGGGGACGTCCTCGGCGACTCCTGCGCCGCGCTCGACCTCACCCACCCCGGCGCGGCCGACTACCTGGCGGACACGCTGCGGGCCATGCGCGGCTGGGGCGTCGACTACTTCAAAATCGACTTCGTGTACGCGGGGGCGCTGGAGGGCCGCCGCCACGAGGACGTGACCGGCGTGGAGGCCTACCGTCACGGCCTGCGGCTCATCCGCGAGGCGATCGGTCCCGAGGCGTACCTGCTGGGCTGCGGCGCGCCGATCCTGCCCTCGATCGGCATGGTCGACGCCATGCGGGTGGGCCCGGACATCGCGGCGTACTGGCAGAGCCCGAGCGGGCACCCGTCGGAGCCCAGCCAGGCCAACGCCACCAGGAACACCGTCGCCCGGGCATGGCAGCACGGCAGGTTCTGGATCAACGACCCCGACTGCCTCATGCTCCGGCCGGAGGTCGAACGGCGGGAGGACTGGGCGCGCACCGTCGAGCGGTACGGCGGTTTGCGGGCCTCCAGCGACCGGCTGCGCGGCCTGGACGAGTGGGGGCTGGAGACCACCCGCCGCCTGCTCACCCCCGCCGACCCCACCCCGCTCGTCTGACCCGTGATCGCTCCAGTCCTCGCGAAGCACGACCGTGCGCGCTCTCAGGGGACGAGTCTGAGTTGGGGACGGTGGGCGGGCAGGCCGATCAGCTCGCGTACGCGCGCCATGGGCCAGGCGAGCTCCCGGGCCAGCGCGGGCACGGTCAGCCCGGTCTCGGCCGCCGCCATCTCGAAGGCCTGGGCGAGCAGGACCGGCTGCTCGCCGGGGTAGCCCGACACCGGCTCGGTGGCGAAGCCCGGCTGTCCGCGCAGCGCGGCGAGTCGCTGATAGGCGCGCCCGGCCGCGGAGTCGGACAGCAGGCCGACCTCCCGGCACCGGTACAGCAGGGAGTCGACCGACACGCCCCAGACGCGGCGCAGCTCCGCCAGCCGCCGCAGGTCCGCACGGGCGGGCAGGCCGGGCAGGATGCTGTCGCGCGGCGTGAGGAACTCCGCGGCGAAGGAGTCGGCCTCGCGCTCCTGCTGGCTGTCCCCGGCCGCCGCGTCCCCGTGCAACACCAGGTGCCCCAGCTCGTGGGCCGCGGTGAAACGGTGCCGGTAGACGTCGTCGAAGCGGTTGGGCGTCAGGACGACGATGGGCCGCGGCAGGCTGGCGGTGGAGAAGGCGTCCACCGTGACCGCGTCCTCGTCGGCCTGGGGGAAGACGACGACGATCCCGCGGGACTCCATGTGCCGCACCAGGTGGCTGATCGGCCCGGTGCCGAGGCCCCAGTGGGCCCGCAGCGCGCGGGCCGCGTCCATGGGGTCGCGAGGCAGGGCGCTGCCCGAGTGCACCTCGCCCCCTGCGAAACCGGGCAGGTCCACGAAGGGGAGCCGCACCCGCTTCTCCAGCGCGTACGTCAGCTCCCAGACCTGTTCGACGAAGGCCACGGCCTTGGCGCGCTGGTAGGCCCGGGTGGAGCGCAGGCTGCGGAAGTGCGCCATCGAGCCGTCCAGCTTGCCGTGCGGGCGGCCCGGCAGGAAGAAGGCCGCGGGCACCGCGAGCACCTCGGCGAGGAGCGGGACCAGATCGGGACGCGGCCGGGTGACCCCGGCCTCGTACTGGCCGACCGCGGCGGGTGACACGCCGATGCGCTCGGCCACCTCCTTCTTCGTCAGCGCCGCCAGCCGCCGCGCCTGGGTGAGGCGGGTTCCGTCGAAGGCGTCCGCCACAGCCTGCGGGCTGGGTGCCGTGTTGCCGGATTCGGGGGGAACGGTCTCCTCGACCAGGCGCAGCCGGTCATCGTCCTTCATCGGCGGCGGCGTCCGGTGCGTACGGCGCCTCGCTCATCGGAGGCAGGGCGTTCGCGCGCTCGTACGGCGGGCGCGGATTCAAAGCCGGAGCCGGCATCGCGCCCCGGGCGAACGCGGACGCCTCGCCGACGGGGGCCGCCACCCCGGGCAGCTCCACCGCGGGCGCCTGCCCGGCGAGCGGGATCGGCTCGCAGTGGTGCCAGCGCAGGCTGCCGGTGCGGTCGAGCAGCTCGGCCTCGCCCCACCACACGTCGAGCAGACCCGCCCTGGCGTTGCACGCGTACGCGATGAGCACGAGGCGGGTGCCCTCGGGCAGCCGGGTGAGCGCGCGGTCGGCCGGAGTCGCGGGCTCCGGCAGGGCGGCCTCGACGCCGCCGAGCGTGAGCTGCTCGGCCCAGGGCCGCGGGCCGAACCTGGTGAACAGCGCCTGCACCAGCCCGGACGGCCTGCCGTCGCCGATCCTGGCGGTGACCACGCTGACCGAGCGGTCCTTGGCGTAGCGGAAGGGGAACAGCAGGTTGCCGCCGAGCACGACGAGCTCGTGCTGCGAGCCAGGCGGCTTGACGGTCTCGACGTCGGGCATGTCCGCGAACGTGCTGGCCAGGGCCTCGAACTTGCGGGACATGAGCGTGAAGCCGAACGGGTGGAGGAGCTCGGTCTGCGCCGTCTTCTGGGCGTCCTGGGCGTTCTCCAGCGCGAGCGCCAGCGCCTCGGCCACCCCCTGGCGGATCTGCTCGGCGCGCGGGCCGAACGTCTCCAGAGCCCAGGTCGACAGCATCGCCACCTCCGGTGTGCTCCGCGCAGTGCTGGTTTCCAGTGCTACTTCGTCCAGTGGCCACCGGAGACCGAGGGCACTTTATTTTCCGACATCATAGTCCCGCGAACGCTTCACACGTCACGTATGTCACACCTCTTTGACCGCCCGGGGACGGCCGGGGCCGACCGGGCTCCTTATGGTGAGGTATGGGGGAGATCCTGGTCGGCACGGCGTCGTGGACCGACAAGACGCTGCTGGAGTCGGGGTGGTATCCGGCCGGCGTCACGACGCCGGAGGAACGCCTGCGCCACTACGCGAGCCGGTTCCCGCTGGTGGAGGTCGACTCGACCTACTACGCGCCGCCCGCCGAGGCCACCGTACGGCTGTGGGCCGAGCGCACGCCCGCGGAATTCGTCTTCGACGTCAAGGCGTTCTCGCTGCTCACGCGGCATCCGACCCGGCCGGCCGCGCTGCCGAAGGACCTGCGTCCGAGCGGCGGCGGCAAGAACCTGTACGCCCGCGACCTCGATCGGAAGGTCGTGGACCAGGTCTGGGAGCGGTTCCTCAGCGCCCTGCTGCCGCTGCTGGAGGCGGGCAAGCTCGGGGCGGTGCTCTTCCAGTTCCCCCGGTGGTTCCCGATCGGCCGGGCGAACAAGCACTACATCCTCGAGTGCAAGCGGCGCTGCGAACCGCTGCGGATCTCGGTGGAGTTCCGCAACCACACGTGGATGAGTGAGGAGAACCAGGCCGAGACCCTCGATTTCCTCCGTTCGTACGCCATTCCGTACGTGTGCGTGGACATGCCGCAGGGCTATCCGGACTCGATTCCGCCGGTCGTCGCGGCCACGTCCGACCTGGAGGTCGTGCGGTTCCACGGGCACAGCGACAAGTGGACCAGTCACGACATCCACGAGCGCTTCGGCTACCGCTACTCCCTCGATGAGCTGAAGCGGTGGGCGCCGAGGCTGCGCGAACTCGGCGGCCAGGCGTCCACGACCCACGTGTTGCTGAACAACTGCTACCGCGACTACGCGCAGGTCAACGCCCGCCAGCTCGCCGCCGTACTGGCGGGCCTGCCGGACTGCGACGTACGCCCCCGACCCGGCGGCGGGCCTCAGCCGAACGCGTAGTAGGAGTCCACGGCCGCCTGGCCGGTGTAGTTCGGGCCCGCGCGGTCGTCGGCGCCGAGATAGGACCAGGACAGGTCGATCTCCCTGCGGCCACGGCAGCTCACCCGTCTGTTTCTGGCGTCGTAGACGAGGCCGCTCGCCCGCAGCGCCGTCGTCAGCCGCCGTCCCGCGGGCGTCCCATCCGCACGCCGTACGCTCCGCACGCCGTACGCTCCGTACGTCGAAGTTGGCGGCGAACAGGCCGTCGTCGGTCAGCCACGAGGCGGCCCGGGCGATCACGCCCAGCTTGTCGCCGACGTAGTGCAGCCCGTGGACGCAGGTGATCAGGTCGAACGCCGCATCGGGGGCCCACGAGGTCGTCGACGCCGTGACCAGCCGCAGTCGCGGCGGCCGGGGCGGCCCGGCGAAGTAGCCGACCAGGTCCACACCGACGATCTCCGCCCGGTCTCCCAGCGCGTGTGCGGCCTCGAACAGCGCGTTCGCCGTGCCGCAGCACAGGTCGAGCCACCGGACGACCCGATCCGCGCCGCGCAGGAGGGCGAGGACGTCGACGCCGAGTTCGCGCCGGTAGGCCGGCAGCCGGCGTTCGCGGTTCATGTCGCTGTTGGCCACGACCGGGGACCGCTCCAGTGCGTCGTCGTCCAGGAGCCGGAGATCACGATGGTCCATCCCCGTTTCCTAGCATTCCTGTGGAGTTCGCCGCTTACCAGGCGCGGTGCTACCGACGCCGTATTTCGCCTAAAGTCACCTGAATGGCAGCAAACCGCACCCGGCTGGCATGGCTGGACGCCTTACGCGGGATCGCCGCTCCGGCCGTGGCGCTGCACCACTCGGCCTGGACCTTCCTCCCGGCCGTCTGGGCGGAGGTCGACCGCAGGGTCGACGTCGGCACGTGGGGCGTCTTCGTGTTCTTCCTGGTCAGCGGATACATCATCCCGGCCTCACTGGAACGGCGGGGCGACCTGCGGGCCTTCTGGACCGGCCGGGCCTTCCGGCTCCTCCCGCTGCTGCTCGCCGCGCTCGCCCTCGCGCTGCTCCTCGCGTACGCCGGAGTGTTCACGACGTCGCCGGACCTCGACCGCCGGCCGCGGCCGCTCGTCGCGCTGGCGAACCTCACGATGCTGCAGGAACTCCTCGGCGTCCCCTCGGTGATCAACGTGATGTGGACGCTCTCCTACGAGATGGCGTTCTACCTGATGACGGCGGGGCTGTACGCCGTACGGCAGGCGCACAGGTCGGCGCCGATCGCCGTGGTCCTCGCGGTGGCGGCCGTGCCGCTCGGGCTGCTCATGCCGGGCGCGACGATCAACGGTGGCGCGGACGTGGTCGCCGCGCTCATGGGCGTCGCGGTGGTCCTGGTCATCGTCGTGACCGTGACCGCGAACGGGCGCCTCAGGACGGCGGCCGCGGTGATCGGCGGCCTGCTCGGCCTGGCGCTGGTGATCCTCGGCAGCCGGATCGGAGCGGGGCAGGGCCTGGTCATCGCGGCCGTGATGTTCGCCGGGACGGCCGTGTGGCGCGCCGAGCAGGGCACGCTCCGGCCGGTCCGGGCCGTCGCCGCCCTGCTGACGGTTCTCGTCTGCGGTGTCCTGGTGGCCGACGAGCCCGCCTGGGCCGCTGCGGTCCTGCTGGCGGCGGGCTTCTTCGCGCTCGCGTTCCGGCTGCGGCACCGGCCGTTCCCCCGGTGGCTCGCCCACCTCGGGGTGATCAGCTTCTCCCTGTATCTGCTGCACCCCCTCCTGTTGCGGGTCGTCCCGAACCTCCCGGTGTTCTTCCTCGTCCTGCTGGCGCTCGGTCACGTGGCGTACCGGCTCGTGGAGGCCCCCGGACAGCGCCTCGGCCGCCGCCTGAACGCCGTACGGAAAAATCGCGTCAACTCCGGCCGGTGGCCGTGTGGGCGGCGTGTCCGTGGGGGACCAGCGGCTCTGATGCCGGTACGGAGGAGGGGACGGGTCATGAGTGAGGAACAGGAACCGCACGACCCGCATCGTCAGGGCCATGAGGCGGGCGTCGAGGGCAGCACCAAGATGACCGCCGCGCAGCTTCGTGAGGCGCTGGCCAGGGTGGGCAAGGGCGAGGACACGCAGTCGGCCAAGGCGGAGGCCGAGAGCGACCGGTGACCGCCGCACGACCGGGGCCGCCGGCTCCCCTGGGAAGCCGGCGGTCTTCGTACGAGTCCCCGGTCAGCCGGCGTCGGAGAGCGCGTCCAGGCGGGCCGTCTCCTCGTCCGTGAGGCGCAGCGCAGCGGCGGCGACGTTCTCGGTCAGGTGATCGGGATTGCCGGTGCCCGGGATGGCCAGCACGTGCGGCCCCTGCCGGAGCGTCCAGGCCAGCCGCACCTGCGCGGGGGTCGCTCCGTGCGCGCGGGCCACGGCGCGCACCTCGTCCTGGTCCGTGCCGCTCGCCCCCGACTCGCGGCCCTCGCCCGCGATCGCGAAGAACGGCACGAAGGCGATTGCCTGCTCGCCGCAGGTGCGCAGGAGTCCTCGGCTGCGCGTGGCGCCGACGCCATACCGGTTCTGCACGCTCACCACCGGCGCGATCGCCTGGGCCTGCGCGAGATGCCCGGGCCGGACGTTGGAGATCCCGAGGTGCCGGATGAGACCGGCCTCGCGCAGCTCGGCGAGCGCGCCGAAGTGGTCCGCGATCGAGTCGAGCCCCGCCTGGCGCAGGTAGACCAGGTCGAGGTGGTCACGGCCGAGCTGGCGCAGGTTCTCCTCGACCTGGCCGCGCAGCTGGTCGGGCCGGGCGAGCGGCAGCCACTCGCCGGACGGGTCCCGTCCCGGGCCCACCTTGGTCGCGATGACCAGGTCGTCCGGGTACGGCGCGAGCGCCCGGTTGATCAGCTCGTTCGCGGAGCGCAGCCGGGAGAAGTAGAACGCCGCCGTGTCGATGTGGTTCACGCCGAGGTCGACGGCGCGCCGCAGCACCGCGATCGACCGCTCGCGGTCGCTAGGCGTGCCGAGGTCGAAGGCGGCGCTGCCCGTGAGGCGCATCGCGCCGAACCCCATGCGGTTGACCGTGAGGTCGCCGAGCTTCCAGGTCCCTGCCGCCGCTGCGCTGATCGTCTCCGTACTCATCCCCGAAGAGTGCCATGAACCGGCGTCCCGGTGGTCCGGCGCTCTCACCACCTGCGGAACATCACGAGGCGAGAGTCGGAATCTCGGTCATACGCACGTGAACGTGCCATTGAAGTAGTAATCATAATATTTCGCCTTCGTGGTCGTGTGGCCATCCTCGTCCGGTAATCCCTTCGGGTTGGAATAAGGAAGGCTCCTTATGTGCCGGCTGTTTCTCGGATTTCGTTGAGGAATCAATGGGTGACAGGAGTTGGAGCCCCAATTTTTGCTGTTTTCTTTCCTTCTGGGCGGACGTACAGTTCACCTGTCCGACCGCGAAAAGATCGCCGGCGATTCTGTCCGGCCGGACCGTGGAGAGAGAGGCGAACAATGACCGAACCGAAACCCCCGGATGAGGCGACATGGGTTCCGGCGGCGAGCGACCCCCAGAAGCTCAGGGAGTGGGCCCGTGCGCGGAAGCTGGAGGTCAAAGGCATACACAGCACGATGACCATAAAGAACTCGCTGCCGTCCATGGACGAAGTCGGACTCCTGGCGGAGAAGCTGAACGCTCTGGAGTGGGCGAACGACCCCGACCAGCTCAGGACCACCCTCGTCGATCAGTTGAAGGGACCCCTCTACCGCGCCTGGCTCTACTACCTGGAGGAGCAGGCCACGCTGGATCGGGCCCGCGAGGAGCAGGAGCGGGAGGCGCGCCGGCAGCGGCTCAAGCAGAAAGCCGCGGCGGCGGCCGTCAAATACCGCAACCAACATGCCCGCACCTCGGGGACGGTGGTCACCGGACTTGTCGACCTGGAGACGGAAGACGTCTACGTCGGCCAGAGCGGCACGGCGAATCGCCTCACCCCCACGCTGCACCCCGTCATGTATGAGCTGCTCGGCGGGAGCGGTCCCGTCGCCCAGTGGCCGACTGATGTGTGCGGCGAGGTCAACGTGATGAACGAATACCTGCACAAGTCCAATTTCACCTCGGCGTCCCAGATTCCGAAGAACTCTCTGGTCTTCCATTCGGAGACATTCAACTCCGGTGGCACCGTCATAAACAGGCAGACCGGCAAGCCGGCCGTGAAGACGCCGCACTGGGAGTCGCGGGGGGCCTGCAAGAACTGTGCGCGGTGGATCAACAGAATCGAGGCGGAAACGGCCTGAAGAGGCAGATCCGAGGTCCGGCCGGTGAGGGGCGCCTATCGGCCGGAGCCGCGCCTCCGGAGCCGCGTCACCGGAGGCGTGTCACTGGGGGGCGAGCAGGCCCATGCTGTCGGCGAGAGCGTCCATGACGGCGTCGAGCAGGGTGGCCCCGCTGTGACCCATCCCGGCGAACTGCCCCTGGACCTCCAGGCTCACCACGCCCTGGAGCTGTGACCAGGCCATCACGGTTCCGGTGAGAGCGGTAGCCGGATCCCCTTCCGGGGCGAACGCGCGCACCCACTCGGCGACCGCCGAGCTCTCCTCCACCCACCGCCGCATCTGCTCCCGCAGCGGTTCGGTCCCCGGTCGGCAGTGCCCCCCGGCGAACACCGGAAGGAAGGGCCCGAGCACGTTCTGGGCCCGCAGCACGCTCTCCGGGGGAGCCTGGTAGCCGGGAGAGGGCGTGCCGGCCAGCAACTGGAACAGGTGCGGATTGGCCACCGCCCATCCGTGGAAGGCCCGGGCCAGCGCGTGCAGCCGCTCCCGCGGCGCGCCCTCGCCGGCGGCGGCCCGTACGGCCGCCGCGACCTCGTCGAAGCCCTCCAGGATCAGCTCGGTCAGCAGGTCGTCGCGGCTGCGGAAGTACTTGTAAAGCGCCGGGCCCGTGACGCCGAGCTGTTTCGCCACCGCGTTCAGGCTCAGCGCCGCCGCCCCGCCCTCGCCGATCTGCACGAGGGCGATCTGCTTGATCTCTGAACGGACCTGGTCTCGGTAGCGCTGTCGCGGCGTTGACATCCTCTCATTATGGTGAGTGCCTCTCATCGGCGTCTCCCGCCTCATCACGTCTGCCGGGTCAGAGGGATCATCACCTTGTCTGCTTGAGCGCCGTCTGCGTGAGCGCGGCGAGCCAGGACCGGAGCGAGCCCTCCAGCGCCGCCCGCATCCCCTCGGGGTCGGCCTCGACGGGCGGGCCCGCCCACGACTCCCGGGTCCGTACGAGCACCCCTCCGTCGATCTCCTCGAAGGTCCAGACGTGCACGCCCTCGATGCCGTGGGCCGGGCCGCCCCAGACGACGCGGCGGCCGGGGACGAGTTCGGCGACCGTCGAGGCGATGACCAGCCCGTGTGTCTGCCAGTCGAAGGTGGCGCCGACGGCGAGGTCGCCGCGCAGGCGCGCGGAGGAGACGCCGGGGTTCCAGCTCGGCCAGGCGCGTGCAGGTCGCTCACGACCGTCAGCAGGTAGCCGTCGTCCTCGTCGACCGCGCCGGCGGCGGGCACCGCAGCATGCGCCGCCCGCCGCCGATCGCCAGCAGTGCGAGCGAGGCACCGCAGGCGCGGGCCGACACGAGCATGTCACCCCGTTCCGTTGGTTAGATGCTATAATCAAAGTATGTGTACCTAACCTCGTCGGCGTCAAGCCGGGGCCGTCCGTGGGCCGTGAAAGGCCCGTGTGCGAATGCGCGGGCGCGAAAAAGGGCCGGACTTCCGGGGAACGGGAAGTCCGGCCCTGCGCGGAGCGGTGCCGGGTGACCGGCGGTCTTTCGGTGACTCAGGGGGTGTAGATCTCCTGCACCTTGACGATCGTGCCGCGATAGACGGTGATGAGCGCCGGATGATGCATGGACTTCATCCGGGCGACCAGCTCACTCCGGGAGCACCGCTTCGCCCCCAGGCCGCCGTTCTTCACGGTCACCGTGGTGCCCTTGCACCCGGTGGCGCTGTAGAACACCACGTTCTTCGCCACGGGAGAGGCGTAGGCCGTGACGTCACCCTCGGGCGGGCCCTCGAAGTACCCCTCGGTGTGGCTGTCCTTCACCCACCTGATCGGCTCGTATTCCGCCACACCGGACCGGTAGTGCGTGACCCAGCCCCGCAGGATGCCGTCGTGTCGCGGCGAAATGTGCTTGGTGAAGTCATGGTGGGGGTCGCTCTGGAACGACGTGCCGTAAGGCTTGGGCGTGGCGAACTTCGGCATGGCGGCGGCGTCGGCCGGGAGCGCCGCCGCGGAGAGCAACGCGGCGGCCGCGGCGGCGGGGAGAACGACGCGGAGCGAGAGGGTGAGCTTCATGCCCTGTTGGAGTCAGGGCCCCGAGGAAAGGTTCGCGCGAACCGGACGGATTTCCGCACGCGACCATGCACCCACGACGTCGCGTCGATCGCTCCGAGACGCCGAGTGCGGTGCTCGCTCTTGGCATGCGGCGCCACCGGCAGGGCGCGGAGAACGCCTCAGCGGGCCTCGGGCTCGTCCCGCCGCGCGGTGTCCGCCGCGGCCCTGAGCCGGGCGTTCTCCTCTTCGAGCGCGCGCAGCCGCTCCTCGGCGTCGGCGGAGACGGGTGCCGTACGGGCCCGGGTGGCCGGGGCGTCGTCCTCGTCGCCGAGCTTTCCGGTCTCCCTCTTGAGGATCCGCAGCGACTGCCCGACGGCCTTCGCGGTGTCCGGCAGCCTCTTCGCGCCGAAGAGCAGCACGAGCACCACGAACACGATCATCCAGTGAACAGGGCTGAGCGAACCCATGGCGGGTTCTCCTCTGGTCGTCGTTTTGCCTGCTCACAGGCTATGTCATCGGGTGTGAGGGCCGGCGTGCGGCGTTCGGTCAGACGGCGGGGCGCAGCGCGAGCCGGACGCCGATGTGGGCGTGGGTGGCCAGCAGCCAGGCGGCGCTCACCCACACCGAGGCGGTGGACCCGGCGAAGATCTGCGCCACCATCGTGACCGGGAACCACAGCCCGGCGAGCAGCGGCAGCCAGCGCAGGGCGCCGCGGTAACGGCCGGTGACCGCCACGGCGATGCCGAGGACCAGCATGCCGAGCATGCTGAGCGGCCAGCAGGCGTCGAGGATCATCAGAGACAGCGGGAAGTCGTCGTGGGTGGCGTAGCCGAACGAGAGCGCGTTCAGCAGGAACGCGCCGGGAAGCGACACGAGCAGGCCCGCCGGGATGATCCGGCCCCACCTGGCGCCGGTGGCCCGGGTGGCCAGCACGAGCGCGACGAAGCCGAACACCCCGGCGACGAACAGCATCCCGGTCACGGTGTCGAGCGTTTGGATGCCCTTCTGGATGTCGTCGCCGACGACGACCGTGCCGGCCGCCCAGGCCGCCGCTCCGGCGGCCAGTAGCACTCCGGCTGTCCGGGTCCAGGGCGGCGCCGCCACGGCCGGAGCCGAAGCCGCCGCCGCGGCCGGTTCCTGCGGATTGACGTTGCTGGGCGTGATGTGAACGGACATGATCGTTCCCCTCCTGGCGGAAGCCTTAGTCGCGCGACCCTTCCGGCCGTGCCGCGACCGGTGGTGCCGTGACCACGGTCTCCGCGCCGCGTCCCGGGCCGACAGAGAGCGGGGCCACCACCGCGCCCGCACCGGTCCGGGGCCCGCGTCCCGGGCGGAAACGGGACACCGGTCCCATGCCGGGAAGGGCGGCCCTGTGGCACGCTGGACCGCGTGCCCGGCCCTTCTGCCGCGTATCGCCGTCTCGGGGTTGCCGCGACCGTGCTCGCGGCCCTTTCCGTCGTCGCCGCCGCGTCCGCCACCTGGATCGAGATCGCGACCGGACCGGTGATCCGGCCCGAGCCGCTCGACTGGGCCGTGTGGTCGTCCACCGTTCCGGGCGTGGCCCTCGCCGTCGCCGGCGGGGTGCTGGCCGCCCGCCTGCCCGCGCACCCGATGACCTGGCTGCTGATCGGCGGCGGCGCGGTGTCCTGCCTCAACGGCCTCGCCGGCGGCTACGCCGTGCTGTCCCTCACCCGGCACGGCGGCACGCTGCCGCTGACCGGCGTCGCCGTGTACGCGGGGGCGAGACTCGGGCCGCTGCTCAACCTGGTGCCGCTGCTCGTGCTGCTGCTCTTCCCCGACGGCAGGCTGCCGTCGCCGCGCTGGCGGTGGACCGCGTCGCTGTCGCTCGGCGCCACCGGCCTCGCCGTGCTCGTCTTCCTCACCGTGCCGTGGCGGGTGCAGTCGCCGGGGGAGCCGTGGCGGGGCCCCGGGCTCGACCTGCCGATGCCGCCTGTGCCGGACGCCTTCTGGCGGGTCGCGATGGCCCTCACCCCGGCGGCGCTGGTGCTGAGCCTTCTGGTGTCGCTCGCGGCCTTCGTCCGGCGCTTCCGGGGGTCGTCCGGCGCGCGGCGCGCACAGTTGCGCTGGATGTTGCTGGCGGCCCTGCTCAACGGCGTGCTGATCTTCGTGCCCGCCGTGGTCGAGGGGGCGCCGCAGGACCTCACGTTCGTCGTCTCCCTGGTGGCGATCGCCGTCGCCGTGCTGGTGGCCGTCGGCCGATACCGGCTGTACGACATCGACCCCGTGCTCGGCTGGACCCTCCTCTACGGCGGCCTGGCGGTGGCCGTCATCGCGATCGACGTCCCCGTCTTCGTGGGGCTGGGCGCGCTCATCGACGAGCCGGTCGCGGCCGTGCTCGCCGCCGCCGCGGTCGCCGTCGTCTACGCGCCGCTGCGCGAGCGGGTCCGCCGCTGGGTGGACCGCGTCCTCGCCGGGCGGGCGGAGCCGTACGACGTCGTCTCGGCCCTGGCCCGGCGGCTTGAGGAGTCGGTGAGCCCGGAGGAACTGCTGCTCACCGTGGCCGGGGCGGTGTCCACGGCGCTGCGCTCGCCGTACGTGCGGGTGGAACTCGACCGCGCCGACGGCCGCACGCTCGTGGTCGAGCACGGCGCCCGGCGCGACGACGTCCTCGTCCTTCCCTTCGCCTACCGCGCGGCTCCGATCGGCCGCCTCGTCCTCGTCCCGCGCGCGGGCGCGCCGCTCGCCGACGCCGACCAGCGGCTGCTCGCCGACGTCGTACGGCAGGCCGCGGCGGCCGTACGGGCCACGGCCCTGGCCGAGGAGCTCCAGCACAGCAGGGAACGCCTGGTGACGGGCGTCGAGGAGGAACGCCGCAGGCTGCGCAGGGACCTCCATGACGGGCTGGGGCCCACGCTCGCCGCCGCCGCGCTGAAGGTCGAGGCCGCGGGCAACCTGGTGACCCGGGACCTCGGCGCCGCCCACGAGGCGCTGCACGAGGTGCGGGCCGACCTGTCGTCCGTGCTCGGCGACGTACGCCGGCTCGTCCACAACCTGCGCCCACCGGCCCTGGACCAGTTCGGCCTGGCGGGAGCGCTGCGGCAGGAGGCCACCCGGTTCCGGGAGGGCGGGCTGACCGTACGCGTGGACGCCGCGGGCGACCTGACCGGACTGCCGGCCGCGACCGAGGTGGCGGCCTACCGGATCGTCTGCGAGGCTCTGGTCAACGTCGCGCGGCACGCGGACGCCGGCACCTGCGAGGTCCGCCTGACGGCGACCGGAAGCGAACTGGAGGTCGAGGTGCTCGACGACGGGAGAGGGGTGCGGCCGGGAGCCCTGGTCGGCGTGGGCCTGCTCGGCATGCGGGAGCGGGCGGAAGAGCTCGGCGGGAGCTGCTCCGTCACCTCCCGCGACGGCGGCGGCACCCGCGTCCACGCCGTTCTTCCCGCGGAGGCGACGCGATGACCGCCGGCCCGTCCCCCGACGGCGCCGGTATGCCCACCGTGCTGCTCGCCGACGACCACCCCGTCTACCGCAACGGCCTGCGGATGATGCTCGCCTCCACGGGTGAGGTCGAGGTGGTCGGCACCGCGGCCGACGGCGAGGAGGCCGTCGCCCAGGCGATGACGCTCCGCCCGCGCGTCGTGGTCATGGACCTGCAGATGCCGCGGCTCGACGGCGTCCAGGCCACCCAGCGCATCGTGGAGACCTGCCCGGAGACCCACGTGCTCGTGCTGACCATGCACGAGGACGACGAGAGCGTCTTCGCGGCCATGCTGGCCGGAGCCCGTGGTTACCTGCTCAAGGGCGCCGACCAGACGGAGATCCTGCGGGCCGTCGCCGCCGTCGCCGGCGGCGAGGTCATCTTCGGGCCCGCGCTGGCCGGGCGGGTGACCCGCTACTTCAGCAGGCTCGCCGCCGTCCGGCCGCGGGAGCAGGACCCGTTTCCGCAGCTCACCGCGCGGGAACGGGAGATCCTCGATCTCATCGCGGCCGGCCTGTCCAACACCCGCATCGCCGAGCGCCTGTCGCTGTCGCCCAAGACGGTGCGCAACAACGTGTCCAACGTCTTCGCGAAGCTGCAGGTCGCCGACCGGGCGCAGGCGATCGTACGAGCCCGTGAGGCCGGTTTCGGCCGCTGATCCGCGTCACGTTCGTCACTCGGGGCACTGGGGATCATGAAGGGAGGAAGCGCGGAATCCCCCGCCCGCTGAAGCAGTCGGCCCCCTGCGACTGTGGTGGGCACCGTGCGACGGTGATGGGCAAGATCTTGGTCGGTACGGCCTCCTGGACGGACAAGTCGCTGCTCGCCTCGGGCTGGTATCCGCCCGAGGCGTCCACACCCGAGGCCAGGCTCGGCTACTACGCGAGCCGGTTTCCCCTGGTGGAGGTGGACGCCACCTACTACAACCCGCCGGCCCGGCGTACGGCCGAGCTGTGGCGTGACCGCACGCCGAAGGACTTCACCTTCAATGTGAAGGCGTTCTCCCTGCTCACCGGGCATCCGACCCGGCCGGCCGCGCTCTACAGGGACCTGCGGGCCGTGCTGGGGGAGCCCAGACGGACGCTCTACCGGCGCGACCTCCCGCCTGAGGTCGTCGAGGAAGTGTGGCGCCGGTTCCTCGGCGCGCTGGAGCCGTTGCACGAGACGGGGAAACTCGGCGCGGTGCTGTTCCAGTTCCCGCAGTGGTTCCCGCCGGGTGGTGCGAACCGCCGCTACATCCTCGAATGCCGCGACCGCTGTCTGCCGATGCGCGTGTGCGTCGAGTTCCGCAACGCGGCCTGGATGGACGAGGCCACCCGAGGGGACACCCTCGACTTCCTGGCCGCCAACGACGTGCCGTACGTCGGAGTGGACATGCCGCAGGGATATCCCTCGTCGGTCCCTCCGGTGCTCGCGGCCACCTCCGACCTCGCCGTCGTCCGCCTGCACGGTCACTCGGAGAAGTGGACGAGCCGCGTCATCGAGGAGCGGTTCGGCTACCTCTACTCGGAGGAGGAGCTCCGGCACTGGGCCGGCCGGATCGCGGACCTGGCCGCCCGTACGGCGACCACGCACGTGCTGACCAACAACTGCTGCGCCGACAACTCCCAGCGCAACGCCGCACGCCTGGTCGAACTGCTCGAAGAGCGGGGCGCCGACGTCGCCAGGCCGTCCGCCGGAGCACCGTGAGACGCGGCTGGAGCTCAGTGGCCCGTGCGATCAGCGGTGGCGGGCCGCCCGGACGGTTCCGGACGGCCCGCGAGGAGCGTCAGGCCGGGTTCAGATACCAGATCTGGTCACCGGCGACGATGCCGAGGCCGCCGTCGGTGTTGCCGGTGATCGTCTGCTGCTCCAGGGTGGTGCCGCTGCCCGGAGGGCTGTCGAGCACCTTGCCGCTGAAGCGGTTGACCAGATAGAACGTGCCGTCGGCGACCCGCCGCAACGTCCATTGCTGGCTGGTCGCGGTGCCGCAGGTCGCCTGCCTGATCTGCACGCCGTTCGCGGTGCCGGCCGAAACCAGGTCCAGGCACTTGGCGCTGTTGACGTTCACCAGGTTCCAGTACGACCCGGTGGCCTGCAGCCGCCACTGCTGGCTGGTCGCCCCGGACGGCAGGTTGTGGGTGACCAGCGTGCCGGAGGCGGTCGAGCCGCCGACCGGCTCGGCGTTGTCGCGGCTGCCGCGACCCTGCAGGTAGTAGACGCTGTTGTTGACCGGGGCGATGCCGGTGACCTGGTTGAACACCCACTGCTGGTTGGTGGCGCCGGTATAGGTCTGCTGGGTGACGGGCGAGGGATAGGAGCCGGTCGCGGTCAGCGCCAGGCCCGACAGCCAGTCGAAGATGGCGTACGTGTTGGTGCCGACCGGCAGGTAGGCGAAGCGCATGCCGTCCTGGCCGTTGCAGATGTACTGCAACAGCGTCGTGCCGGGGGTGGTGCCGCTGTAGGAGCTGTCGGCGCACAGGCGGCTGCCGACGTTGATGAACTGCAGCCCGGTCGTGTAGCCCATCAGCCACTTCTGGCTGGGGGTGTCGACACGGGCGCGCTGGCTCAGCTCGGTCAGCGCCCCGGTGGACGCGCCGATGGGCTCCAGCGCCCCTCCCGTGGCCACGTTGGTGACGACGTAGGTGTTGCCGACCTTGGGATGGGGGTCGCTGTCGGCCGTGCTCCCGGCGATGAGGTAGGCGCTGTCGGCGGTGTTCCAGTGCGTGGCCAGGTAGCTGCCGGCGGCCGGGGCGGCGTTGTAGTAGTCGTCCCGGTTGCAGTCGGGCAGGCGGTAGTCGTTCCACTGGAGGCAGTTCCACGACGGGGTGCCGCCGTAGCACATGAGGTCCCACTGGTCCAGGCAGTGCCAGCTGCCGTCGGAGTGCGCGGCGCTCATCTGTACGGCGCCGAAGGTGTGCCCGAGTTCGTGGGCGATGGCGTTGGCGCCGAAACACCCGGGGATGGCGTCAACCCGGGCGTAGGCCAGGCCGTTGTTGAGGTTGGCGGCCCCGGTCGTCAGGTCGTCGCCCTTGATCTCGCCCACGCCGCAGATCACGGTGGCCTCGGTGAGCATAAGGTAGTGCCGGTCGGTGCTGGTGTAGCCGAGGGCCTTCACGGCGTTGATGCTGGAGTCGAAGTCGGCCAGCGAACCGGCCGGGACCACGAGGTTGCGCACGACGGGAGCGCAACCGCCGGACACCGATGTGGTCACGTAGCGGATGTGCCGGCTGCGGCTGGAGGTGGCCGCGCCGTCGTTGAACTGGTCGTCCGCGTCGGCCAGCCAGGCCCGGAACATGGGCAGCAGTTGCGCGTAGCGGTCGGGCATCGACGACTCGCGTACGTACAGCACCTCCACCCGCTTGCCGCTGGTGCCGTCGCCGTCACAGGCCACCAGTTGCGGGGTCGCCTGCACCTTGGTCGTCGAGGCGGACGGAAGCGCGGCCGGGCCGGCCCGATGGCCGATCTTGGCCCCGGGGAAGACGTCGGACGCGACGCGGGAGGGGCCGTCGTCCGGTGGCGCGGCCGACGCCCGCGAGGGTAAGACGATCAGGACGGCCGCGAGCGCCCACATTGCCGCCAGGGAGAGGGTTCGCCTGAGCTGCATTCCGATGAACTCCCATCGGTACGGATACGCCCTCATAGGGGCGATTCACCGAAATGATCACATCAGGCGGACGGACTTTTCGATCTTTGTAAGATTTCTCTCATAACATTGACAAGCCTTGTCAATTCACCAACCGGAGGTTCCGTTGCGCCATTTCCGCTGTTTCGGCGTGGTTGGCGGAAGTATTTCCGGAGATTTCGTGCCATGAGAGAAGAACTCGCGCGGGCGAAGAGCGCATTCAGGGCCGATGAAGACGGCCGGTGTCAGCCTCTGGAACTGCCGGAGAACTTTCGGATGTGCGGGAAGCCGGGGAGTCCCGTCTCGAACCATCGAATTTACAGCTCCACTGACTGTGTTTCGGTCAGGCCAGAAGCGAGACACGGCCCAATGGTGAGACATGGCTCAATAGCTGGACACGGCGCAATGGCGAGATTTGGCGTCGTCGTGCGGGAGACTTGGGCCATGAACACAGCCGCCGGGCGGGCTCTGGCGTTGGTGGGAACGGGATTGGGACTTCTCGCCGGCTTCGGCGCGATGATCCGGGGGCTGTTCGATGACGGGCCCGTCTTGGTGCGCGTCGGGTTCTTCGCCTTCGGCGCGCTGCTCTTCCAGCACCTCGTCCGCGGCCTGATACGGGAGTGGCGACGGCCCGGGCCGTCGCCTTCCGCTCCGGGCGAGACAGGCGAAGAGTGAGAGCGTTCACGCCTCGGTGCCCCATGCGGTGAGTTCCGGCGTCGGCCGGTCGCCCACCGCGCTCGTCCGCCATGAAACTTTCGTAGATGTTTCGGAAAAATTGCTGCGGCAATAGCGGTAATCCCGCCGCGAGCAGCACGGTCGCCTTCCTCGTTGGCGCGGGTCGAACCCCCTCCGATTTGGGCCTTGCGGTGGCTGCAACATTTCGGTGACGCTGCGAAAACATTCACCTCCCATTCGGCCTGCGGTTCTCTCCGGACCCGTGACAGGTCCGGAACACCGCAGGAGGAAGGACGCACTGTCGTGAAAGGTCTCAAGGTCTCGGCGGCAACCCTGGCGAACCCGGCGCAGGCCGGGCCCGCACTCTCCTCCATCCATGCCGGTCGGCCCTCCCGCGGGGGCGGACGATGACCGGCGACGTCACTTCCGGCGGCGGGAGCCGCGCCCCGGGCGTCCGCCGCGCGCTCGTCATCGGCGCCGTCGCGGCGCTTTCGCTGGGTCTCGCGGTGTTCGAGATCCCCGGTGCGAACGCCGGTGTGGGCGCACTCGTCGGGACCGGGACGGCGCAGGCGGCGGCCGCCGCCGGCGTCGAGGACGAGGGCGCCGACTGCGCGGTGTCCGACCTGGGAACTCTGACGGCCAACTCCAGGCTTCCCGATCCCTTCAAGAAGATCAACGGGCAGCGCGTCACCTCCAAGTCGGAGTGGCGGTGCCGCCGCGAAGAGATCAAGAAGCTGGCCGAACGGTATGTCTACGGTGAGAAGCACGGCAAGCCGGCCGGCGTCACCGGGACGGTCTCGAGAACCGGCATCACGGTCAACGTGTCGGACAGCGGCAGGAGCGCGAGCTTCTCGGCGAGCGTGGACCTGCCGAGCGGCACCGGGCCGTTCCCGGCCGTCATCGTCTACGGAGGATTCGGCGCCGACACGGCCACCATCAAGGCGAGCGGTGCCGCCGTGATCAGCTACGACCCCTATACGGTCGGCAAGGAGGGCACGGCCCGCAACAACAAGCAGGGTGCCTACTACAGCATCTACGGCTCTTCGAGCAGCACCGGACTGCTCGCCGCCTGGGCCTGGGGCGTGAGCCGCATCATCGACGTCATCGAGCAGTCGGGTGGCAGCATCCTCAAGGCGGATGCGACCGGCGTCACGGGCTGCTCCCGGTTCGGGAAAGGCGCCTTCGCGGCCGGAGTGTTCGACCAGCGCATCGCGTTGACGATGCCGATCGAGTCGGGCAGCGCCGGCGTTCCCATCTTCCGCGGCATCGCCCAGGAGTCCGGCGCGCAGCCGCTGAGCAGCGCCTACTCCGAGCAGCCGTGGCTGGGAGACGCGTTCGGCTCCTTCACCGGCAACCCCGGCCAACTGCCGGTGGACACCCACGAGATGGTGGGCATGGTCGCCCCGCGCGGGCTGTTCATCATGGAGAACCCGCACGTCGACTGGCTGGGCGCCCAGTCGGGCAGCGTGGCCGCGCTGGCCGGAGCCGAGATATACAAGGCGCTCGGCGCGGGGGACAACATCAGCTACTGGTCCGACGTACAGGACGGCACCCACTGCGCCACCCGGTCCGAATGGCGCACCCCGCTGCAGCAGAACATCCAGAAGTTCCTGCTGAAGACGGGCAACGCCCCCGCCGTGTTCCGGGTCTCGTCCCAGAAGTCCGGCAACCTGTCGCAGTGGAGAGACTGGACGACCCCGGTCCTGACCGACTCCAGCCCGTCTCCCAGCCCGAGCCCCTCGCCGAGCCCGCCGGTGAGCCCGAGCCCCTCGCCCAGCGGGAGCCCGAACACCAGCCCGAGCCCGCCGGTGAGCCCGAGCCCCTCGCCGTCCGGCGGGGTGAGCGGCGCGTGCTCGGCGACGTTCCGGGTGGTCAACTCCTGGTCCGGCGGCTGGCAGGGCGAGGTCACGGTGCGCGCGGGGAACTCCGCCGTCAACGGCTGGACCGTGAACTGGACCTGGCCCGGTTCGCAGACCATCAGCCAGATATGGGGAGGCGTACGGTCGGGCTCCGGCTCGAACGTGACGGTGCGCAACGAGTCGTGGAACGGCTCGGTCGCGGCCAACGGGAGCACGACCTTCGGCTTCATCGCCGGAGGGTCCTCGGCCACCCCGGCGGCCACCTGCACCAGTCCGTGACCCACGGGTGATCGGACCCTGATGACCGGGGCCCGCGGCGGCCGCGCCGCGGGCCCTCGGCATGTCCGCGCCGGGGCACGACGGCTCGTGATACCGCCGGATCGTCGCCGCCGGAGTCGGCTGACTCCCGCAGCGGGCGCCGCTTCGGTCAGTGACCGAAAATCATGACGATGCCGACGATGACGAAGTGGATGAGCACCGCGAACACCAGGACGCTGGCGAATATCCACTTGGCGGGGCCGTGCTCGAAGTGCTTGCTCTCCTTCATCGGCGGGCGCTGGGCGACGCGGTCGGCGATGCGCTCTTCGAGACTCTTCCTACGGGCCATGACACTTCCTGTGTTCTCGGCGCTGCTTAGTGCACTAATAGTTAGTGTACTAATCCAGTAGCATGGCAGTGGAGGTGCACATGAGTGACGTTGGCGACATCGTCGACCCGCTGGCCCTGGAAAACCAGGTCTGCTTCGCCCTGGCGGTCGCCTCACGGTCGGTCATCGGCCTCTATCGGCCCCTGCTCGAACCGATGGGTCTGACCCACCCGCAATATCTGGTGATGCTGGCCCTGTGGCAGTACGCGCCGTTGTCGGTCAAGGACCTCAGCCGGCTGCTGCAGTTGGAGCCGGCCACGCTGTCGCCGTTGCTCAAGCGCCTGGAGACCGCCGGCCTCGTCGAGCGCCGCCGCGCCAGCGACGACGAGCGTTCCCTGGCGATCGTGCTGACCGGCGAGGGACGCGCGCTGCGTCAGCAGGCCGAGAAGGTGCCCGTCGCGATCGTCGAGCGGCTGGGGATGGAGCTGACCGAGCTGCAGAGTCTGCACCAGGCGCTGACCCGGGTGATCGGCGCGGCCAACGGCGCCCACCTCGCCGGACAGCGATAGAACCCGCACCCCGGGGCAGTGGGTGTTGCCGAGTCAGTGCAGTTGTCCGGTCTGGTGTAGGTGATCGAAGATGATCTGGTCGACCGGGGACACGCGGTCGCGGTCGGCGTAGGTCAGCCAGGTGATTTCCTCGATCTCGCTGCTGGGTGTCGGCACTCCATGGTGGTCGGCGGTGTAGCAGGTCATCCGCACGATGATGCCGTCGGCGTGGCCGTGCGCCTGGGCCTGGTAGGTGCCCACGTGGGCGGCGGTGGCGGGGATGATCGTGATGGAGAGTTCCTCGTCGATCTCGCGGATCAGGGTGTCGAGGTCGGTTTCGCCGGGCTCGCGTTTGCCGCCGGGGATGTAGTAGGCGTTCTTGCCTCGCGATCGGGTGCTAAGGATCTTGCCGTTGTCCAGGTGGATCCAGGCGATCTTGTCGATGGTGTTGTTCACCGGGTGCTCCTGTAGTCGGGGGCAACGCAACCACATCGGATGATGTGGGAAGGCGCCCCCTTCCCGGAAGATCCACAGGTTTCGGTCATTGCTCGGGCTCATTCCTGAGGCATGACCCGCTCTCCTTCACCCACGGGCTCCTCGAAGCCCGCCAGGTATGACCGTAGAAGATCCTCAGAGACGGTGACGCGGTTCGGCCCACGCAGGGCGTTGCGCGCCGCGAGCCGCCGGCGCAGGGTCTCCGGGTTCGCTTTCAGGTAGACGAGCTCCCACCGATACCCGTGACTCTCGATCAGAGACTTGTACCGGTCGCGCGTCGCGCGCCGCCAGAAGCTGTAGTCCAGGACCACCCTCCGGCCTGCCCGCATCAGGCGCACAAGCTCCTGGCGTAAGGCATCCTCGGCACGGGCCTGATGGTCCTCGTACTCCTTCTGGTCGAGATGGCCGCCGTCGCGCCCGAGCAGTGCCCAGACGGCCTCGTCGATGGACAGCCGGATGTAGCCGCACTGCTCCAGCTCCTGCGCGTAGGTCGTCTTGCCCGAACCCGCGATGCCGCACATCATCACGACGCGCCGCTCCGTCTCGTCCTGGAGCCGAGAGGCGGGACGCCCCGATCCAAGGTCGTCAGGAATGTCGGCCATGTCCCGACCGTACGTCGCCGGGCTCGGCCTGCCGCCCACCGCGTCAGGCGTTGCCCGCGACGTTCTGGATCGCACGGGCGAGGCGGGCAAGATCGACGCCTTCGAGGTGGTCGAGAAAGTGCCGGCGAACGCTGGCCAGGTTGCTCGGCCACGCCTGT
The DNA here is from genome assembly GCF_006334915.2 of Microbispora catharanthi. Classification (GTDB taxonomy): domain Bacteria; phylum Actinomycetota; class Actinomycetes; order Streptosporangiales; family Streptosporangiaceae; genus Microbispora; species Microbispora catharanthi. The sequence continues at coordinate 83,364 of NZ_VDMA02000015.1, read as the reverse complement.
TCCAGGCGGGCGAGGCCGGCGTCGGTGAGGACGGCGTTCAACCCGCGGGCGTCGTCGTCGCACCTGACCCGTTCGACCAGGCCCTGCCGCTCCAGGACGGTGACGATGCGGGTCATCCCGCTCAGGGAGAGCTCGCAGGCGACCGCGAGTTCGCCCATCCTCATCCGCCGCTGCGGCGCCTCCGACAACCGCATCAGGGCGGTCCACTCGATGAGCGGCAACTGTTGTTCGCGCACCATGTCGGCGTCGATCGCGCGGGGCAGCGCGTAGATCAGGCGAGGCAGCGCGCGGATCAACGCGTCCTCCTCAGCGGTCAGCGGCTGCGCCGGCGGCGCCGGCTGCGATGTGGTCATGGCCACATTCTACTTGCTTCACGAACGAAGTATCCATATTCTTTCTTCGCGAAGCAATCATTTTCCGACAGGAGTGGAGATCGTCATGACCAGAATCGGGATCATCCTCGGCAGCACCCGGCCCGGACGCAACGGGGAGGCCGTCGCCCGCTGGGTGCACCAGATCGCCGCCCAGCGGACCGACGCGGAGTTCGAGCTCGTCGACCTGCTCGACTACAAACTCCCTCACCTCGATGAGGCGCTGCCGCCGTCGCTGGGCCAGTACACGCAGCCGCACACCAAGGCGTGGGCCGACAAGATCGCCTCGTTCGACGGGTTCGTCATGGTGACGCCGGAATACAACCACTCGACCTCGGGTGCGCTGAAGAACGCCATCGACTTCCTGTACGGCGAGTGGAACAACAAAGCCGTCGGTTTCGTCAGCTACGGCTCGGTCGGCGGCACCCGTGCGGTGGAACACCTGCGCCTGATCGCTGGTGAGCTCCAGATGGCCGACGTGCGGGCCCAGGTGGCGCTGTCGCTCTTCACCGACTTCAAGGAGTTCAGCGTGTTCACGCCCAACGAATTCCAGGTCGAGTCGCTCACCGCGATGTTGGACCAGGTCGTGGCGTGGAGCACGGCACTCGCGCCGATGCGCGCCCGGTGAGTTCGCACGAAACACGGGATCAGGAGGAACTCCATGGGAACGCTTGACGGCAAGGTGGTGCTGATCACCGGCACCGCCGGAGGTCAGGGCCGGGTCGCGTCGCTGGTCTTCGCGCGAGAAGGCGCGAAGGTCGTCGGATGCGACATCCAGGTCGATGCCAACAACGAGACGGTGGAACTCGTCCGTCGCGCCGGAGGTGACATGACGGGCATCGCGCCCATCGACCTCACCGACCCGAAACAGGCGCGGCAGCTGGTCGAGGACGCGGTGGCGGCCTACGGCGGGCTCGACGTCGTTTACAACAACGCGGCCATGCCCCGCTTCGGGCCGATGCCCGATTTCTCGGTCGAGGACTGGCGGGTGACCATCGCCGGCGAACTCGACATTCCTTTCTTCGTGTCGAAGTTCGCATGGCCGTACCTGGTCCGGCGGGGTGGCGGCGTCATCATCAACGTCGCGTCCATGGCCGGCATGATCGCCGGTGAGGTCCCCCCGATGGTCGCGCACAGCGCGGCGAACGCCGGGGTCATCGGCATGACCCGGCAATTCGCGCTCGAAGGCGCGCGCCACGGGATCCGCGCGGTGGCGATCAGCCCCGGGCCGGTCCTCACCCCGGCCAGTGACCGCGATCTCGGCGACGACCAGGCGGCCAGGGACGCGATAACCCGCAAGACGCTCCTCAAGCGCTTCGCCCGGCCAGAGGAGATCGTCGAGCTGGCGGCCTTCCTCGCCTCCGACCGGGCGGCGTACATCACGGGCGCCAACTACGCGGCCGACGGCGGCGCGACCGCCTGGTAGCGCCACCGAATCGCTCTGCCGCCCGGCCGCCGGGCGGCAGAGGCATGAGCGGCAGGAGGTGCCGAACCCAGAAGTTCGGGCACCTCAGGGCTGTGCGGTGGCGGTTCACGCGTGCATCGCACAGCCCTGAGGTGCCGCTAGCTCCCCATACAGATCACGTAGATGGTGCCGCTGACGCCCTTGCCGTAGAGCCTCCAGCCGACCGCCTCTCCGTTGACGAGGTACGGCGCGTTCGTGGTGATGTTGGGCACGCTCGCACCGCCGCCGGCGATGAAGCCGCCGCCCGTGGCGACCATGTCGTCCGGGCACATGATCTCGTCGCTGCCGCCGTTGGCCGGCAGGTAAAGGGAGTCCGCTTTGGTGATGACATTGACGGATCCACCCCCGGAGCCCGCGGGGCCCGCGGGTCCGGCCGGACCCGCGGGACCACGCGCGCCGGTCTCGCCCTTGTCCCCCTTAGGGCCCTGGGGACCCGCGAGGCCGCGCTCGCCCTTGTCCCCCTTAGGGCCCTGGGGACCCGCGAGGCCGCGCTCGCCCTTGTCGCCCTTCGGACCCTGGGCGCCGGTCTCGCCCTTGTCCCCCTTCGGGCCCTGCGGACCGGCGGGACCACGCTCGCCGTCCTTGCCGTCGGTGCCCTTGGGGCCTGTGGCGCCGGTGTCGCCCTTCGGGCCCTGCGGGCCGCGCATGCCCTGGGGGCCGCGCAGCCCCTGCGGACCGGCAGGACCCTGCGGGCCGGTGCCGCCGATGCCCACCGGGCCCTGCGGACCGGTCCTGTTCCACGACACCTTGGTCTCGGCCGGCTTACACGTCGTCGTGGCGTTCACCAGGCGCATGTACCGCGTGCTCTTGTTCACACACGCGTAGAAGGCGGCGTCGCTCGCCGACGAAGCGGTGGCCGCGCCACCGAGGACCAGGAACGACCCGACCAGGGCGCCGGCCGTCACGAGGCCGATGCTCCGCCCGCCCGGCAACTTGATAGCCACGGACTTCCCTCTCTGAGGCATAAGGGGCGACTGACGCGCAAGAGGCGCGAGTGATACACGTCCGAGCGGAAGCGACGGTTGTCCTCCCGTAGATCACGTATGCGCATCACCGCTCCATGTCAGCCGCCCTGGTCAGAAATCACCCCAACCCCTTGCGGCTCGGGATTCACAGGGTCACGACGGTGCCGGTGAGACGGGCCTGTTCGGCGGCCCACACCACACGATGGGTCATCAGGCTCTCGTCCGCGTCCGACCGCAGCAGACCGGCGTCGCCCGAGGCCACTGCGGCGAGGAAGGCGTCCGTGAGGCCCTCGTCGCCGCCCCCGTGCCCGTCGGCCGCCGACGGGCCCTGGATCTCGGACGTCGCATCATCGGCGTCCACGATGATCGTCTCCTCGGCGCCGGTGCGGAAGTCGACCAGGCGCAACGTGCGGCCGTCGCCGTCCACATAGCCGTGCGTCCCGAACAACCGCGTCCGCCGGTGCTCCATCGGACTGAACGCGCTCATCGTGAACGAGCACGTCGCGCCGTCGTCGAACTCCATCAGGACCTCCTGATGATCTACGACGTCGTTGTCGCACGCGTACACGCACCGCCCGTACGGCCCCGTGCGCAGCGCTTCCAGCACGTCCGCCTCGGTGCGCCCGGGCGTGACGGCCGACAGCGGCCAGAACTCGCTCGACGGATCCCCGAGGCACCCCAGGTAGAGCCGCGGCGCCGAGTAGGGGCACGACGGCTCGATCGGGCAGTCGAGGCACCTGTCGGCGGCCCCGGTGGGCCGGTCCTCGGGACGGAAGTGCGAGAGGGAGCCGAACGACGAGACGCGGGCGGGCGGCCGGCCGAAGAGGTGGACGAGCCAGTCGATGTCGTGGCACGCCTTGGCCAGCAGCATCGGAGCGGAGGTGTCCTGCCGCCGCCAGTGCCCGCGGACGAACGAGTGCGCCTGGTGCCACCACCCCACGGGCTCCAGGTGCTGGACGTTGACGAGCCGCCCGATCCGCCCGTCCTCCAGCAGCCCGCGCATCGCCCGCGTGTAGGACGTGTATCGCAGCACGTGGCAGACCGCGAGCATGATGCCGTTGCGCCTGGCCGCGTCGGCGATCCTGGTCGCCTCCTGCTCGGTCGTGGACATCGGCTTCTCCAGGAGAATGTGGTAACCGAGGTCCGCCAGCGCCACCGCCGGTTCGGTGTGCAACCGGTCGTGCGTGGCGACGACCGCCGCGTCGGCGACCCGGCCGCCCGCCGCCAGGTCCTCCCAGCCGGCGTGCGCCCGATCCGGCGCGATCCCGAACTCCTCGACGAAGATGGCACGCCGGAGGGGATCGGGATCGGCCACCGCCACCACGCGGCCGGCGCCCGTGTGGTGCGCGCGGCGCGCGTAGGTCAGCCCTCGCAGGCCTCCGCCGACGACGGCTAAAGTCACCTCAGTCATGGAACCTTCCCCGAATCAATATCATGGAGAGCATCATTATTCGTCCCGGAAAAGTCGACGGCAAGGGGGGCTCGATGGCTGGGGAGCCGAGCGGCGGTGACCTGTCACGGCTCAGGCAGCTCAACTCGCTTGCCGTGATCAAGGCGTTGCAGGGCGGGACGTCGCTCACGCTCACCGAGGTGGCCAAGCACACCGGGCTGTCGCGGGCCTCCACCGAGGACGTGGTCCGCGAGCTGCTGCAGAAGGGCTGGCTGACCGAGGCGGAACCCACCGCGGGCGGCGTGGGCCGCCCGGCCAGGCGCTACCGGTTCAGGGCGGAGGCGGGGCGGGTGCTCGGCGTCGACATCGGCGGGCACAACGTCCGCGCGGTCGTCGCCGACCTGGACGGCGCCGTGCAGAACACCGCCCGCGTCCCCGTCACGCCCGAGATGGGCCGGGCCGAGCGCCTGGAGGCGGTCGACCGCGCGGTGACCGAGTGCCTGGAAACGGCGGGCCTGACCGGCGGCGACGTGTGGGCCTCGGGCGTCGGCACCACCGGCCTGGTGGACGGCGTCGGCAGGGTGGTGCTCTCGGAGGCGCTGCCCGAGTGGACCGGAGTCGATCTGGCCGCCCACGTGCGCCGGCTCGCCCCCGCCCCGGTGCTCGTCGAGAACGACAGCAGGCTCGCCGCGCTGGCCGAGTGCTGGCGCGGCGTGGCGCGCTACGCCAAGGACATGGTGTTCCTGCTGGCCGGCCTGCGTACGGGCGCGGGCCTGGTCATCGACGGCAAACTGCACAAGGGGTTCGCCAACGCCTCGGGCGAGATCGGCGCGCTGCCGGTGCTCGGCTGGATCCGCGCGCAGGAGCACCTGAGCGGCGCCAGCGGCGAGGCGGGCGACGTGTTCGCCGCGGCCAGGGCCGGCGACAGGGCCGCGGCCGCGGCCGTGCGCCGCTACGTCAGGGACCTGGCGCTCGGCACGTCCGCGCTGGTCCTGGCGCTCGACCCGCAGATGGTCGTGGTCGGCGGCGGCTTCTCGCGCTCGGCCGACGTGCTCATCGATCCGCTCAGGCGCGAGCTCGACCGCTGGTGCATCCGCACCCCCGAGGTGCGCATGTCGGCGCTCGGCGAGGAGGGCGTGGTGCTCGGCGCCGTACGGCTGGCCCTCGACGACGTCGAGGACCGCGTGCTCGACGGCCGCACCCCACTCTTGAGTCAACCGTGAGCTCGTGAGCCACCCCTAACCTCGTGAGCCATCTGTAACACAGCTGCCCTTGAACAAAATTTCACTGGACTCCATGATTACTCCCACGTTCTAGGAGAGGACCGGGAGATGTGGAAGTCGGCACGACGCGGTGCTGCGCTCCTTTGCGCGGCGCTGCTCGCCTCCGCGTGCGGGGGCGGTGAGCAGGTCGGCTCCGGCGCGCAGTCGCAGGAGAAGGTGACGCTGTCCTACGGAGTCTGGGACGCGACCCAGCAGAGCGCGATGCAGGAGCTGGCGGCGGAGTTCACCAGGACGCATCCGGACGTCGCCATCGACGTCCAGCTGACGCCGTGGGCCGACTACTGGACCAAGCTCAAGGCCGCGGCGAGCGGTGGGGCGGCGCCCGACGTCTTCTGGATGAACGGCCCCAACTTCCAGCTCTACGCCTCCAACGGCGTGATCAAGCCGATCGAGGAGCAGGTCGACACGTCGGTCTACCCCAAGGCGCTGGTCGACCTCTACACGTACGACGGCAAGCTGTACGGCCTGCCGAAGGACATGGACACGGTCGGCGTCTGGTACAACAAGACGCTCTTCGACGCCGCCAAGGTGAAATACCCGGCCGACGGCTGGACCTGGGCCGACTTCAAGGAGGCGGCCGCCAAGCTCACCGACCCGGACAAGGGCGTCTACGCCATCGGAGCCGAGCTCACGAGTTTCCAGGAATACCAGTACAACACCATCTACCAGGCCGGCGGCTACGTGATCTCTCCGGACGGCGGGAAGTCCGGCTACGACGACCCCAAGACCATCGAGGGCCTGAAGTTCTGGACGGACCTGATCGCCGCCAAGCAGTCGCCGGACCTCAAGACCATGACCGACACCGCTCCGCTCCAGCTCTTCGAGGCCGGCAAACTGGCGATGTACTGGGGCGGCTCCTGGGACGTGGCCGAGTTCACCAAGAACGACTACACCAAGGACAAGGTGGACGTCGCCCCGCTGCCGAAGGGTGAGAAGCAGGCCACGATCATCCACGGCGTCGCCAACGTGATGTCGGCCAAGACCGAGCACCCGGCGCAGGCGTGGGAGTTCGTCAGGTTCCTCGGCTCCAAGCCGGCCGCCGACATCCTCGGCAAGAAGGGCCCGATCCCGGCCTACAACGGCACCCAGAGCGCCTGGGTGGGCGCCCATCCCGAGCTGAAGCTGCAGGTCTTCCTCGACGCCGTCGCCTACGCGGTGCCCTACCCCGTCTCCAAGAACACCGCGGCCTGGCAGGAGGCGGAGCTCACCAACCTCACCAAGGCGTGGACCGGCGAGGTGCCGATCGAGAAGGCGGCCGCGGACCTGGCGGCCGGGATGAACGACCTGCTGGCCAAGGAGTGACGTGACCACCACCGCCGGATCGCGGGCCGTACGGGCGGCCCGGGTGGAGAAGGCGCGGCGGCCCCGCGCCGAGGCGCTGTGGGGGTATGCGTTCATCGCCCCCACAGGCCTCGGCCTGGCCGTCTTCTACCTGTGGCCCGTCCTGCAGACCGCCTACTTCTCCTTCACGGAGTGGGGGGCTTTCGGCGGCCACACCTGGACGGGGCTCGACAACTACACCCGGCTCCTCGGCGACCCCGAGGTGGGGCGGGCGATGCTCAACACGCTCGCGTACACCGCCCTCGGCCTGATCGGGATCCCGCTCGCGATCGTGTTCGCGGCGCTGCTCAACCGGCCGGGACTGCGCGGCGTGAGCGTGTACCGCACCGCGTTCTTCCTGCCCGTGGTCACCATGCCGGTCGCGGTCGCGATGCTCTGGCGCTGGCTCTACAACGGCGACTACGGCCTGGTCAACCAGGTGCTCGCGACGGTCGGCATCGACGGGCCCAACTGGATCGCCGATCCGGCCACGGCGATGTACGCGCTGGTCGTCGTGGGCATCTGGAGCAGCATCGGCTACAACCTGATCATCTTCCTGGCCGGCATGCAGGCCATCCCGAAGGAGCTGTACGAGGCGGCCTCCCTCGACGGGGCGGGGCGGGTCAGGCAGTTCTTCTCGATCACGCTGCCGATGTTGTCGCCGACCGCGTTCTTCGTCTCGATCGTCTCGGTGATCGGCTCGCTGCAGCTGTTCGACCTCGTCTTCGTGATGACCGGGTCGGGCCAGTCGGCGCGGGCCAACCCGGCGTACGGGCGGCTCCAGACCGTGGTGCAGCTCTTCTACGAGCGGGCCTTCGTCACCAACGACCGCGGCTACGCGGCCGCCATCGTGATCGCGCTGCTCGTGCTCATCGCGGGGCTGACGATCCTGCAGTTCCGGCTCCAGCGGAGGTGGGTGCACTATGTCTGACCACCGCGGGTCCGACCACCGCGTGTCCGACCACCGCGGGTCCGACCACCGCGTGTCTGAGCGCCGGGTCTTCGGCGTGCACGCTGTGCTCGTCGCGGCGTCGCTGGCGATGGTGGCGCCGTTCGTGTGGCAGATCGTCACCTCGCTCAAGACGCTCAGCAGCGCCACCCGGGTGCCGCCGACGTTCCTGCCGGAGGGCCGCTGGGACAACTACGCCAAGGTCTTCGACCTGCTGCCGTTCGGCGACCAGTTCGTCAACACGGTCGTCATGGCGGCGGGGCGGGTCACCGGGCAGGTGCTGTTCTGCTCGATGGCCGCCTATGCCTTCGCCCGGCTGCGCTTCCCCGGCAGGAACCTGCTGTTCGGGGTGTTCCTGTCGATCCTCATGGTGCCGCCGCAGCTCTTCGTGATCCCGCAGTATCAGATCATGTCCTCACTCGGGTGGCTCAACAGCCTCCAGGCGATCATCGTGCCCGGCTTGTTCAGCGCGTTCGGGGTGTTCCTGCTGCGGCAGTTCTTCCTCGGGCTGCCGCGCGAGCTGGAGGAGGCGGCCCGGCTCGACGGCGCAGGCCCGGTCCGGATCTACTGGTCGATCATGTTGCCGCTGGCCAGACCGGGGCTGGTGGCGCTGTCCGTGCTCGTGCTCCTGTGGGCGTGGAACGACCTGTTCTGGCCGCTGGTGGTCAACACCGATCCGGAGAAGATGACGCTGTCGGCGGGGCTGGCCTCGCTGCAGGGCCAGTATCAGACCGATTACCCGGTCCTCATGGCCGGCTCCCTGATCGCCTCGCTTCCCGTGATCGCCGTCTTCGTGTTCCTGCAGCGACAGTTCATCCAGGGCATCGCCCACACCGGCAGCAAGGGCTGACCCATGGCTACGCCCGGTGCCGGCGGGCCGTGAAGTCGTCCGCGATGGCGTCGAACGTGGACCACCGGACGCCGTCGTGCTTGTTGATGTGCTCGATGAGGCGCTCCAGCATGAGCAGAACCTGCGGGCGGCCCGAGACGTCCGGGTGGATCGTCATGGTGAAGACGGCGTACTCCGACTCGCGGTAGACCCAGTCGAACTGGTCGCGCCACATCTCCTCGATGTCGCGAGGGTTGACGAAGCCGTGGCTGTTCGGGCTGGTCTTGATGAACATCATCGGCGGCAGGTCGTCGAGGTACCAGCTCGCCGGGATCTCGACGAGGTCGGTCTCCCGCCCGCGCACGAGCGGCTTCATCCACTCGCGGGCGTCCTTGTCGTAGTCGATCTTCGGCCAGGTGTCGCCCACGCGCACGTAGTACGGCTCGAAATCGCGGTGCATGAGCGAGTGGTCGTACTTGATGCCGCGTTCGAGCAGCAGCTCGTTGGTGACCGGCGAGAACTCCCACCACGGCGCGTCGTACCCCGTCGGGCGCCGACCGGCGCGCGTCTCGATGAGGTCGATGCAGTAGTCGAGAACGGTGGACTCCTGCTCGCGGCTCATCGCGATCGGGTTCTCGTGGCTGTACCCGTGCACGCCGATCTCGTGTCCGGCGGCCACGACCTGGTCGAACTGCTCGGGGAAGGTCTCGATGGAGTGACCCGGCCAGAACCAGGTCGACGGCAGGTCGTACTTCTTCATCAGCGCGTTGAGCCGCGGCACGCCCACCTCGCCGGCGAACAGACCACGCGAGATGTCGTCCGGGGAGTCCTCACCACCGTAGGAGCCGAGCCAGCCGCCGACCGCGTCGACGTCGATCCCGAACGCTACGAAGATTTCCTTGGCCACAGCGCGTCCTCTCTTCTCGGCCCGCCCATGCTCAGCGCCCCGGCGCGTACGAGGCCCACCCCGCCGCCGTTTCCCGTACGTGGGCACGACCGGCCCCTCGGCCACCCGCGTGGACAGCCCTACGACCGTTCCCGCGGACACCGCCTCGGTAATCCACTCCGGCCGTCGTCGGTTACTCTACGTAGTCGAGTTGGCGGAAAATCGCTCGCTCTCCAGTAATGCCCTGCGGCAGCATGTCCACGGCGATGTCGGCGTTCGGGGAGGGCTGAGGGCTGATGGCTGTGCTCGGGGCGGTCGATGCCGCTGGAAACGGCCCATCCGTACGAAAATCGGCGGTTCTGCTGGTGCTGCGCTATTACTGCGGCGAGCTGAGGCGCCAATGGCGGGTCGCGGTGCCCGCGCTGACGTTGCCGGCCTTGGGGAACATCTGCCTGTTCTACCTGGCGCCGCTGGCGGTGGCCGGGCTCGTGGGGCACCTGTCCGGTGGCGGGGACGGCACCGTCGACGCGCTGCTGCCATACGTGCTCGGCTTCGCCGCGATGCTGCTGACGGGCGAGGCGCTGTGGCGGGTGGGGCTGCACTTCCTGAACCGCACCGACGCCCGGGGCATCGAGCGGCTCGGCGTGGTGGGCATGGACGAGCTGCTGGCCAAGGACACCGCGTTCTTCCACGACAACTTCGCCGGCTCCCTGACCAAGCGGGTGATCGGCTTCTCCTCAAGGTTCGAGGAATTCGCCGACACGCTCACATTCTCGATCATGGCCAAGGTGATGCCCCTGTCCTTCGCCTCGGTGGTGCTGTGGCGATATCACCCGCTGCTGGTCCTCGTTCTCGTGGGTCTCATCATCGTCACCGGCGTTCTCGTCGCCCCGCTCATCCGCCGCCGCCAGGCGCTGGTCGACGAACGCGAGGCCGCCAGAGTGCTGGTGTCGGGCCACGTCGCCGACGTGCTGACCAACATGGAGACGGTCCGCGCGTTCGCCGCCGAGGATCGCGAAGCCGCCGAATATCGGGTGAGGATCGCCGAGCAGCGCAGGTTGTCCCTCCGCTCCTGGGATTACGGCAACCTCCGGGTGGACACCGTCGTGGCCCCGCTGTCGGTGCTCACCAGCGCCGTGGGCCTGCTCCTCGCCGTGGCGCTCCGCGGCGGCCTCGGTGTGGAGGCCATCGTGGTGACGTTCACCTACTACACGAACACGATCAGCATCATGTTCGAGTTCAACCAGATCTACCGGCGCATCGAGAGCGTGCTCACCGAAGCCGCCCAGTTCACCGAGCTGCTCCTCGTGCCGCCGACCGTGGTGGATCCGGTCGATCCGCAGCCCCTGCGCCCGGCCGACGCGAGCGTCCGCTTCGAGCGGGTGAGGTTCGGGTACGCCGGCGGCCCGCCCCTGTTCGACCACCTGGACCTGGACATCCCCAGCGGCGCCAAGATCGGGCTGGTCGGCCAGTCCGGCGGCGGCAAGAGCACGCTCACCCGGCTGTTGCTGCGGCTCATGGACGTGGACGGCGGCAGGATCCTGATCGGCGGCCAGGACATCGCCCGGCTGCGTCAGGCCGACCTGCGCGGCCTCATCGCCTACGTCCCTCAGGAACCCGCCATGTTCCACCGGTCCGTGCGCGACAACCTCGCGTTCGCCCGGCCGGGCGCCACCGACGCCGAGATCCTCCGTGCCGCGCGGGCGGCGCACGTCACGGAGTTCGTCGAGGCTCTGCCGGACGGGTTCGACACCCTGGTCGGCGAGCGCGGCGTCAAGCTGTCCGGCGGCCAGCGGCAACGTATCGCGCTCGCGCGCGCCATCCTGCGCGACGCCCCCATCCTGCTGCTGGACGAGGCGACCAGCGCGCTGGACTCCGAAAGCGAGATCCTCGTGCAGGAAGCCTTGTGGCGCCTGATGCAGGACCGGACCGCACTCGTGGTCGCGCACCGCCTGAGCACCGTCGTCCGCATGGATCGGCTTGTCGTGCTCAACCGGGGACACATCGTGGAGCAGGGCACCCATGGCGAGTTGCTGCAGGCCGAAGGCCCCTACGCCAGGCTCTGGCACCACCAGTCCGGGGGCTTCCTCATCGAGGACGACGCCCCGGACGCACTCCACCGTTGACCCGGGCCGGGAGCCGGCAGCGCGGATTCCACGACCCCGCGGAGTCGCGCGGCGCGCCGTACGGCGGAGCGGCCGAACCGGTCACGGGAGCGGTACGGTGGTCGACTCCCGGACCACGAGCCGGCAGGGGTGGGCGTGGCGGCCGGGGGAGGGGGAGCCGTTGATGGCGGCCAGGAGCATCTCCGCCGCCGACCGGCCGAGCCCCTCGAGGTTCAGATCGATGCTGGTCAGCGGCGGCTGGCAGGCTTCGGTCATGACGTCCCAGTTGTCGAAGCCGATGAGGGCGACGTCCTGGGGGACCCGGCGGCCGGCGGCCCGCAGCGCGTCGCAGACGCCCCGGGCGATCTGGTCGCTGCCGCAGAAGACGGCGTCGAACTCGGTCCGGCCGGCCAGGAGGATGCCGACGGCTTGACGGCCCCACACCTCACTCCATCCGCCGAACAGGGGCGGAGCGACCAGGGACAGCCCGTCCTCGGTGAGCCGCTCGCCGGCCGCGGCCGCGCGTACCCGGGCGGAGTTGTGGTGCTCGGGCCCCGTGATGTGGGCGATCCGGGTGCGCCCGACGGCCAGGAGGTGCTCGACCGCCTTGCGGGCGCCGCCCGCCTCGTCCGGGACCACCGAGCAGTCGCCGGGGTCGGCCGAGCTGATGAAGGCGTAGACCACGGGCACGGGCAGGTTGGCGCCGATGGGCGCCCGTGCCTCGGTGCGCCGGCCGGTCACGATCACGCCGTCGACCCGGCGGCTGAGGAGGGTCTTGACGTAGTACTGCTCGCGGATGGGGTCGTCGCGCCCGTCACAGAGGAAAACCGACATCTCCCCGGCGCCCAGCGCGTCCTCCGCGCCCATCAGCACGGGGATACTGAACCGCCCGATCGTGTCCGTCGTGATCATGCCGACCGTGTAGGTGCGGCCCGAGTGCAGGCTCCGGGCACCCGCGTTGGCCTCGAAGCTGAGCTGCCGGGCCGCCTCCCGGACGCGCATGCGGGTCTCCTCCCGCAGCGATCCGCGTCCGTTGAGCGCCTTGGAGGCCGTGCCCACCGACACCCCGGCCAGCGCCGCGACGTCGGCGATCGTGGCATGACGCTCCAGCTTTCCCACGTTTCCTCCACTTTCCTAGGGGGTTGCCTGAGTCCCACTCTATAGGCCGTACGTGTGACTCCGAAGCCCCTGTAACAAGGCGGAAACGGGCTATTGACGGTCTGGAAGCCGGTTGGATACCGTGACGGCAATCGTTTTCCTAGTTTCCTACTGCAGGCGACACGCCCCTGGCTTCTCGCTCCGCAGTCACCAGGGCGGTCCGCCTCGGCGGACTTCCCGCGTCCCTCGCCGTGAGCGGGAAACTCCTCGGCGGCGTGAAGGACGTCCGCTGCTCCACGAAAGATGAGGCATGACTGAGCAGAAGTTGTCAGACACCTCTGCCGCTCCCAGCGTCGGGACGATGCGGGCGTCGGCCCCGTCCGACCTCGGCGATTCCGCGGGGCCGGTCGCTCCGGGGCCCGGGGCGGTCGCCGCGCTGTGGCCGCTGAGCCCGGACCAGGCCCGTCTCGACACGGGAGGCCTGCTGGGGCGGTGGCAGCGGCGCAACGCCGAGGACACGCTGCCGCACTGCGTGGACAACCTGCACCACGCCGGGAACATCGGCAACCTCCGAGCCGCCGCGGGCGAGTCGGACGCGGCGTTCGCCGGCATGTGGTTCGCCGACTCCGACGTCCACAAGACGTTGGAGGCCGCGGCCTGGGAGCTGGGCACCTCGTCCGGCGACGAGGCGCTGCGGTCGTTCGTGGAGGACACGGTCGCGTTGCTCGCCCGCGCCCAGCAGGCGGACGGCTACCTCAACTCCTACTTCACCGTCGTCGCGCCGGACGAGCGGTGGCGCAAGCCGGACTGGAGCCACGAGCTGTACTGCGCCGGCCATCTCTTCCAGGCGGCGGTGGCGGCGGCCCGCACCGGCGTGAGCCCCGCGCTGGTGGCCGTGGCCCGGCGGTTCGCGGACCTGCTGGTGGAGCGGTTCGGTCCGGGCGGTGTCGAGGAGGTCTGCGGGCATCCGGAGATCGAGACCGCGCTCGCCGAGCTGTACCGGCTGACCGGCCACCGGCCCTATCTGGACCTGGCGCGCCGGTTCCTCGACCTGCGCGGACGGGGGCTGCTCGGGCACGGGCGGTTCGGGCCCGCCTACTATCAGGACCACGTGCCCGTACGGGAGGCCCGCGAGGTCACCGGCCACGCCGTACGCCAGCTCTACCTGCTGGCCGGGATGGTCGACGTGGGCGCGGAGACGGGCGACCATGTGCTGCTGGACGCGGCCGAGCGACTGTGGGAGGACGCCGTCCACCGGCGCTCCTACGTGACCGGCGCGCACGGCTCGCGCCACCGCGAGGAGGCGTACGGCGACCCCTACGAGCTGCCGCCCGACCGGGCCTACGCCGAGACCTGCGCGGCGATCGCGAGCGTCCACGCGAACTGGCGGCTGCTGCTGGCCACCGGCCGGGCCCGCTACGCCGACGAGATGGAGCGGGCGCTGTACAACGCGGTCGCCGCCGCCGTGTCGTCCGACGGCAGGCACTTCTTCTACTCCAACCCCCTGCAGCTGCGCACGGGACACGCGAGCTCGGGTGAGGAGGCCGCGTCGCGCCGGCTGCCCTGGTATTCGTGCGCCTGCTGCCCGCCCAACATCGCCCGGCTGATGGCCTCGCTGCACGGCTATCTGGCCACCGCCCACGACGACGGCCTGCAGATCCACCTGTACGCCTCGGGCAGCGTGAACGCCGAGGTCGCGGGCGCCGCCGTACGGCTGGACGTGCGCACCGAATACCCCTGGCAGGGCCGGATCGAGCTGACCGTGACCTCCGAGACCGCCGCCACCTGGACGCTCGCGCTGCGCGTGCCGGCCTGGTGCGACGCGTACACGGTCCGTATCGACGGCGGCCCCGTGATGGCCCCCGCACGGGACGGCTACATCCGGCTCACCCGGGCCTGGGCGCCGGGCACGACGGTCGTCCTCGACCTGGAGATGCCGGTCCGGCAGGTGAGCGCGCATCCGCGAGTGGACGCGGTGCGGGGCTGCGTCGCCCTGGCGCGCGGCCCGCTCGTGTACTGCCTGGAGCAGGCCGACCTGCCGCCCGGCACGGTCCTGGAGGACGTGCGGCTCGACCCCGCCGCTCCGATCACATCAGGTCACCGCGAGGACCTGCCGGACATCCCGGTCGTGATCAACGCGGGCGGGCTGGTCGCCCGCACCGGCGACTCGCTGTACGCCACCGGGATCAGGCGGGAGCGGCCGGGCACGTCGTTCGCGCTCACGGCGGTGCCCTACTTCATGTGGGGCAACCGGAGCGAGGGCCCGATGCGGGTCTGGATCCCGGTCGCCGCCACGGAATGACCTCGCGGGCCGCAGCGTACGGCCCGCGGCGACAGAGGGACCGCTCGCGGCGCGCGCCGCCGAATTCGGGGCGGGCGGTCCCGGCTTCACCTCCTCTCCACCCCCCACCTGAGCACAGAAAGAGCGAGGTAAGTAGATGCGCAGACCCCGACGCGCGACCCTGTTGTCCGCGCTGGCCGTGTCGCTGGCCGTGTCACTGACCGGGGCGCTCGTCCCACTGGCGCCCGCCGAGGCGGCGGGCGCCACCCTGACGGTGAACGCGGCGCAGCCCTTCCGGCCCGTCACCCACGTCGCGGCCGGCGGTCTGTACGGCCTGGCGGAAAACAGCCGCCCGGCCGACTCCGCGCTGCTGCCGCTGAAGGTCAACTCGCTGACGCAGCCCGCCCCCGGCGTGGGCCAGAGGCCCAACGGCCAGCCGCCCGGCGGCGACTCGCTGCTCGTGGCGCCGCAGGCCATCCGCGTCGGGGCCGGGGAGTTCGTCCGGATGCCGGACATCTATCCGAACTTCCCCTACCAGTGGGTGAGCTGGGACGACTGGCTGGCCAAGGTGAACACGATGGTCCGGGCCAGGATCAACGCGACCTCGGTGACCAACGTCATCGGCTGGGAGCTGTGGAACGAGCCCGACTGGACGTGGAACACCTCCGCGGCCGGGTCGTTCAACGACGGGTGGACGCGCACCTACCGAGCGGTCCGGGCGCTGGACGCCACGACGCCGATCGTCGGCCCGAGCATCTCCTACTACAACCGCTCCTGGTTGTCGTCGTTCCTGAGCAGCGCCAAGGCCGCGGGCACACTGCCCGACGTCATCTGTTGGCACGAGCTGGGCGACCCCACCGCCATCGCCGCGCACATCGCCGACTACCGCTCCCTGGAGTCCTCGCTCGGCATCAGCCCACGGCGCATCGCGATCAACGAGTACGCCGCGACGAGCGAAGTTGACGTCCCCGGCCGCATCGCCAGCTACGTGGCCAAGTTCGAGCGCGCCGGCGTCGAGATGGCGCACCGGGCGTTCTGGTACGAATACGGCACCATGAACGGGCTGGTCGTCAACAACAGCCAGCCCACCGGCACCTGGTGGCTGTACAAGTGGTACGGCGACATGGCCGGCCGCATGGTCACCACCACCCCGGCCACCCAGACCGGGCTGGACGGCTTCGCCTCCTACGACTCCACCCGCAAGATCGTCAACGTGGTCTTCGGCAACGAGTCGGGCACCAACACGGTCCGTGTCACCGGCATCGGCGCGCTGGGCTCCTCGGTCCGGGTGACCCTGCAGTCGACCCCCGCGAACGGCCGGTTCACCGCCGTGACCGCGCCCACGACCATCTCCACGAGCACGTACGCCGTGAGCAATGGGCAGATCAGCGTGCCGGTGCCGAACATGTCGGCGACCAGCGCCTACAACCTGGTGATCCAGCCGGTCAGCGGCGTGCCGTCCTACCAGCAGCGCTACGAGGCGGAGAACGCGGCCGTCTTCCGCGCCCAGCGGCTGACCGGCTCCAGCGCGTCCGAGGGCGGCTACGTCGGGCGCATCGACAACAACAACGGTGATCACAACACGGACAGCTACGTCGACTTCGTGGTGAACGTGCCCACCGCCCGGGCGTACACGATGACCATCGGCTACGCCAACGCCACCGGGGCGACCGCCACGCAGGGGCTGGCGTACAACGGCGGCGCCTGGACGACGGTCAGCTATCCGCCCACCGCCGCCTGGGGCCAGTTCGGCGCCACGGTCAGCACCACGGTGAACCTGCGGGCGGGCTACAACATGATCCGCCTGGCCAAGGGGTCCCCCTCCTTCGGCGGCGGGACCGGCTATGCCGAGCTGGACTACATCCAGCTCACCTGAACCGACCTGAGCCGCCGCGCGGGTTCGCGCCCTGACCGTGTGGACCCGCGCCGGTGAACGAGATGACAGCGGCCGGACGCCGGCCGTCGAAAGGAAGAACGATATGAAAAGCCTCGACAGAGGCCGGCGCGCCGCCGGCCTGGGCCTGGTGGTCCTCGCCGTCGCGGGCGGTCTCACCGCGTGCTCCGGGTCGTCCGGCGACGACGCCGGCGCCTCCTCGGCGGGCGCGAGCCAGGCCGCCGCCGGGGGCGGGACCTACACGATCTGGGACCCCTACCCGCAGTTCGACGACTCCTCCGACTGGGTGAAGCTGCTCACGCAGTGCGGGACGCAGGCCGGAGTGACCGTCAAGCGGACCGGCTACGACACCACCGACCTGACCAACAAGGCGCTGCTGGCGGCCCAGCAGGGCAACTCGCCGGACGTGCTGATCGTGGACAACCCGGTCGTCTCGACGCTGGCGGAGGCGGGGGTGCTGACCTCGACCGACGAGACGAAGATCGACACCTCGACCGTCTCGCCTAACCTGCTGGCGGCGGGTCAGCTCGGCGGCAAGACGTACGGCATCCCGATCGGGGCCAACACCCTCGCCCTCTACTACAACAAGGGGGTGTTGAAGAAGGCCGGCGTGGACGCGGCCGCGGTGAAGGACTGGGCGTCGCTGACCGCCGCGCTGGAGAAGGTGAAGGCGGCGGGCAAGAAGGGCATCACGTTCTCGGCGATCGGCACCGAGGAGGGCAGCTTCCAGTTCCTGCCCTGGTTCTGGGGCTCCGGCGCGAACCTCACGAAGCTCGACTCCGCGGAGGGCGTGGCGGCGCTGTCGCTGTGGACCGACTGGGTGAAGAAGGGCTACGCCCCCACCTCGGTCATCAACAACACCCAGACCACGAGCTGGCAGGAGTTCGCGACCGGGGACTTCGCCTTCGGCGAGAACGGCACCTGGCAGTTGGCCAACGCCAAGAAGACCGGCTTCGACTACGGCATCATCCCGATCCCCGCCAAGGACGGCGGCACCGCCCCCGCCCCGACCGGCGGCGAGTTCGTCACCCTTCCCGTGCAGAAGGACGCCGCCCGCTACGTCGCCTCCCAGAAGCTGGTGACGTGCCTGGCCAGCACCGGAAACTCCTACACCACCGACACCACGCTGTCGTACATCGCGCCGACCGAGGAGGTGCAGGCCAAGCAGGTCGAGCAGAACGCCGAGCTGAAGGTGTGGGTGGAGGCGGTCAAGGCCGCTAAGGGCCGCACCAGCGACAACCTCGGCACGAAGTATCCGAAGATCTCCGAGCCCATGTGGAAGGCGATGCAGGCCGCGCTGAGCGGGTCGCAGCCGCCGCAGGAGGCCTTGACGGCAGCCCAGGCCACGGCGGCGAGCGCCGTCCAGTAGCGTCCGGGCCCGGGGCGTCGTCTCCGGGCCCGCCTCTGGTCGTCCAGATGAAGGAAAGCATGAAACACGCAACACAGACGCCGGCCCCGCCGACCGCGGCGGGCCGGCGGGAGCGGGCCCCGGCGTCACGGGCCGGAGGCGGCCGCCGCGCGTTCGCACGGCGATCGGGTCAGTGGGCCGCGTGGGCGTTCCTCGCGCCGGTGGTGGTCTACCTGCTCGCGTTCTACGTCTATCCGCTGTACCGCAACGTCGACCTGAGCCTGCGGAACTACACGGTGCGGTCGTTCGTGCAGGGGGACGCGCCGTTCACGGGGCTCGCCAACTACGCGAAGGTCGTCCGCGACGCCACCTTCGGGCCGGCGCTGTGGCACACGGTGGTGTTCACCGCGGTGTCGCTGGCCTTCCAGTTCACCATCGGGCTCGCCCTGGCCGTGTTCTTCACCCGGAACTTCCGGCTGTCGGCGACCCTGCGCGCGCTGTTCCTGGTGCCGTGGCTGCTGCCGCTGATCGTGTCGTCCTCGACCTGGTCGTGGATGCTCAACAGCGAGTCGGGCGTGGTCAACGCGGCGCTCGCGGCGGTGGGGATCGACCCGGTCAACTGGCTGACGTCCCCGGACTGGTCGCTGTGGTCGGTGACCATCGCCAACATCTGGATCGGGATCCCGTTCAACCTCGTCGTGCTGTACAGCGGCCTGCAGGCGATCCCGTCCCACATCCACGAGGCGGCGGCCCTGGACGGGGCGACCGGCTGGCAGCGGTTCTGGCGGGTGACGTTCCCGCTGCTGCGGCCGGTCTCGGCGATCACGCTGCTGCTCGGGCTGGTCTACACGCTGAAGGTGTTCGACATCATCTGGATCATGACGAAGGGCGGGCCGAGCGACGCGTCCACGACGCTGGCCACCTGGTCCTACCGGCTGGGCTTCGGCAACCTCCTGCCCTCCTTCGGGCCCGGCGCGGCGGTCGGCAACCTGCTGATCGTGATCGCGCTGGTCTTCGGCCTCGTCTACATCCGCGTGCAGCGACGGCAGGGGGCGGCATGACGCAGACCCGTCGCACCTGGTGGCGGACCGGCCTGGGCGTGGTGTTCACCGCGCTCATGCTGTTCCCGGTCTACTGGATGATCAACGTGTCGTTCACCCGCGACCAGGACATGCGCAAGTCGCCGCCGTACTGGTTCCCCGTCCACGGGACGCTGGAGGGGTACCGCGCGGTGCTGGAGCAGCAGGGGCCCTACCTCGCCACCAGCCTCGTGGTGGGGCTGGGCACCGTGGCCCTGACGCTGGTGATCGCGGCGCCCGCGGCCTACTCGCTGGCCAAGCTGCGCCCGCGTGGCGGCGGAGTGCTGAGCTTCGTGCTGCTGATCGCGCAGATGATCCCCGGCGTGATCATGGCGATGGGGTTCTACGCGATCTATCTGAGCACCGGAGTGCTGAACACCGTGCCGGGGCTGATCGTGGCCGACTCCACGCTGGCGGTGCCGTTCGCGGTGCTGATCTTCACCGCGTTCATGTCCGGCATTCCCGAGGAGCTGATGCAGGCGGCCCGGGTGGACGGTGCGGGCGCATTCCGCACGTTCTGGTCGGTCGTGCTGCCGGTCAGCCGCAACTCGGTCATCACCGTGTCGCTGTTCGCGTTCCTGTGGGCCTGGTCGGACTTCGTCTTCGCCAGCACTCTGGACCAGGGCGGCGGCCATCAGCCGATCACGCTGGGGATCTACCACTACATCGGCAACAACAACCAGGAGTGGAACGCCATCATGGCCACCGCCGTGGTCGCGTCCATCCCGGCCACCGTGCTGCTCGTCATCGCCCAGCGTTACGTCGCCGCGGGCGTCACCGCCGGCGCCGTCAAGGACTGAGGACTCTGGTGCGGGTATGGATCCCGCTCGCACCACAGGAGCGCTGACAGGGGCCACGGATCGTCCGTCGCCTCTGTAAGCACCACACGTCAGGGGATCCCGGGCCGGCCCCTGCCGTCCCGCCCCTCGGAGGAAGCGCCCCGCATCCCCAAGAACGCCGTCACCTGCGGCGCTCCAGTTATGTTAGCGCTAACATCTCGTGCCCGCAGCACCGGCCCGGGAGCCCTTCGAGACGACGCACAACGGATGTGAACGCCCCCTCGTTCACGCAACGCAAAGGAGTAGCACCCATGTCTCGAACGGCATTCTCCCCGGGAGGTGCTTCAGCCCCGCGCCGTGGCCGCGACCGGGTCCGGGGCGCATCCCGCCGCATGGGGGCCCTGGTGGCCGCGCTCACGAGTGCGGCCGCGGGAGCCGCCCTGTCCGCCACGCCCACGCCCACGCCCGCGGCCGCGGCCGCGGCGCCGGTCCCCGCGTCCACGCTCGTGGTGCAGGCCGACCAGCCTTTCCGCCCGGTCACGCATGTCGCGACGGGGTCCCTGTACGGCCTCGCCGACGACGCGACGCCCTCCGACGCCCTGGTCAAGGCCATCAAGCCGAACACCTTCGTCCAGATGGCCGTGGGCGGCAAGCAGCAGGCCAAGGGCGACGTGCTGGTGGTCGCCGACAAGGCGGCCAGAGCGGGTGCGAAGGTCGTGAACCGCCTGTCGGACTACTACGCGGGCTGGCCGTACAAGTTCAGCTGGGACACCTGGCCGGGCGTGGTGGAGCAACAGGTCAAGGCCGTCCAGGCGTCCGGAGCGACGAACATGGCGGCGTACGAGCTGTGGAACGAGTCGGACAACACCTGGCTCTCGTCCAACGGCACCTACGAGGACTTCTGGACGAAGACCTTCCGTCAGGTGCGGTCGCTCGACCCGACCACGCCGATCCAGGGCCCGAGCTTCTCCGACAACATCACCGACATGGAGAAGTTCCTGAGGAACGCGGTCGAGACCGACACGGTCCCCGACATCCTCGCCTGGCACGAACTGATCAACTCGGGCAAGATCGTGGGTGACCTCGCCAAGGTCAACGCCATCATGAAGGACCTCGGCATCAGCCCGCGCCCGATCGCGATCGAGGAGTACGCGGCGCCCTCCGAGGTCGGCATCCCGGGCTCCCTGGTGGGGTACATCGCGAAGTTCGAGCGATACGGCATCCATGACGCCGAGCTCGCGTTCTGGAACGGCTACGGCGCGCTCGGCGACCTGCTGACCGGCACCGGCGGAAGCCCGAACGGCGCCTACTGGCTCTACAAGTGGTACGCCGACATGAGCGGGGACATGGTCACCACCACCCCGCCCAACGCCACGACCGGCCTCGACGGCGCCGCCGCCGTGCCGAGCGACAAGAAGCAGGTCAGCGTGGTCTTCGGCGGCGGCAGCGGTGCCACCGCGGTCAAGGTCGACGGGCTGGACAAGCTCGACCTGGGCGGCACCGTCCACGCCACGCTCGAGTACACCCCGTCGTACGGGCGCACCAACCCCGTCGCCGGCCCGATCACCATCTCCGACACCGTCTACCAGGTGACCGACGGCTCCATCACCGTGCCGGTGGCGATGAGCTCCGCCGACGCCTACCACCTGGTGATCAGCGGCGCCGGTACGGCGACCGACCTCGAGAGCACCTATCGGATCACCAATCTCAACAGCGGGCTCGCGCTCGACACCCACGATGCGGGGACGTCGGCCGGGACCCTCGTGAACCAGGCCACCGTCGCGGGCGGCGCCACGCAGAAGTGGAAGCTGGTCTCCACCGGCTCCGGCCTGTACAAGGTCGTCAACGCGGCCAGTGGCCTGGTGCTCGGGGTGAAGGACGCCTCGTCCGGCAACGGCGCGTCCGCTGTCGTGGAGACCGACACCGGCGGCAACACCCAGCTCTGGCAGGTCGTCCCCGACGGGAAGGGCCACAACCAGCTCGTGAACTACGACACGGGTCTGGTGCTCGCCGTCGACGGCATGAGCAAGGACCCGGGCGGCCAGGTCGTGCAGTGGAGTGACACCACCGTCACGTCCTCCGGCATCGGCGGCACCCGGGTGGATGGCAAGCTCGGGAAGGCCGTCGCGCTGTCCGGAGCCAACCAGTACGTCAACGTGCCGCGAGGCGCGGTGAGCGGCGTCACGGGCGACTTCACGGTCTCGACGTGGGTCAACCCGGCCAAGAACACGACGTGGTCGCGCGTGTTCGACTTCGGCACCGGCGCGTCGAACTACATGTTCCTGACGCTCAACAAGAACACCGGGCTCCGCTTCGCCATCACGACCAGCGGCGCCGGCGGGGAGCAGCAGATCAGCTCCACGACGACGCTTCCGCTCAACACCTGGTCGCTGGTGACGGTGACCGTGTCCGGCACCACCGGCACCCTCTACGTCAACGACCAGGTCGCGGGCACCAACACCAACCTGACTCTGCACCCCTCCAGCCTCGGCACCACCACCCAGAACTGGATCGGCCGCTCGCAGTACTCGGGGGACCCCTACCTGGCCGCCGCGGTCGACGACTTCAACGTCTACAGCCGCGCGCTGACCGCGTCCGAGGTGTCCACCCTCGCGACCGGTCAGGCCGGCGCGGGCGACGTCCTGCGCTACACGTTCGACGAGAGCACGGGAACGGCCGTCGCGGACTCGTCGGGCAACGGACGCAACGCGACGGTCGTCGCCAGCCCGGCGCCCGCGACAGGCGACGCCGCCGTCCCCGACCATTTCTGGACCCTCGCGCCCTACCTGACGATCAAGGGCGTCTCGGTGGCCGACGGCGCCACCGTCTCCGGCACGCCGACCTTCACCGTCGACCTCGGCGGCACGGCGTCCGACGTGTCCTACACCTACATCGAGCTCAACCGCGACGGCGTCTGGCTGACCGACAACACCAAGGCGCCCGGCAGCCACAACGACGGGCTTCACCCCAACCTCGTCGTCGACACCACCGCCTACCCGAACGGCACCTACCAGCTCAAGATCGACGCGGTCGGCACGAACGGGCTGACCACCGAGCAGACCGTCTCCATCGTCATCGGCAACCCGCCGGCCTGGGCCGCCACCACCGTCTACGACACCGGTGACCAGGTGTCCTACCACGGATCGGTCTGGCGCGCCTCGTGGTGGACGAAGAACCAGACCCCCGGCGATCCGTACGGCCCGTGGCAGGAGATCGTGACCACGGCGGACGGCACCGCTGTCTGGACCCCGTCACGGATCTTCGTCGCCGGCGACCGGGCGGACTACCAGGGCGTCGTCTACCAGGCGAAGTGGTGGACCCGCAACCAGAAGCCAGGCGACCCGAACGGTCCCTGGAAGCGCGTCGGATAAACCCGGCCGATGTCGCCGGGCCGGGCGTCCTCCGGGCGCCCGGCCCTTCGACGTGCGGCACATCAACTCGTTTCTGGGGTTTCCGAACCTCGGTCGGCGGTGTGGCCGGAGACGGATCCGAGCTTGTCGGGGTTGCTGACCACGTAGATGTCACGCACCTGCTCCCCGCCCGCGTCGAGGTCGAGCACCATCACCGCGAGGGGCGCGTCCTCCGCGAAGATGACCACGGAGGGGTCGCCGTTGACCTGGCGGTGCCGGATGTCCACGCCGCCGCGCGCGTTGGCCACGACCACCCGGGCGACCTTGTCGCGGCCGCGGATCGGACGTGGACCGCCCACAGCCGACTTTCCTCCGCCGTCGGGCCACAGGACGACGTCGGGCGCGAGCATCTCCATCAGCGCGGGCAGGTCACCGCCGAACGCCGCCTCGACGAAGCGCTCGGTCACCTCCCGGTGCGTACGCCGGTCGACCCGGGCGCGTGGACGTCGCGCCTGTACGTGTTCGCGGGCCCGGTGGGCGAGCTGCCGGATCGCGGTCGGGCTGCGGTCCAGCATGGCGGCGATCTCGGTGTGCTGGTAGGCGAACACCTCGTGCAGGACGAACACGGCCCGCTCCAGCGGGGTGAGCGTCTCCAGGATCACCAGCAGCGCGATCGACACCGACTCCGCGCGTACGGCGGGCTCGGCGGCGTCGGGACCGGTGATCAGCGGTTCCGGCAGCCACGGGCCCAGGTAGGTCTCCTTGCGCCTGCGCAACGCGTTCTGGTGACCGAGGGCCTGGTTGACCGCGACACGCACCAGGTAGGCGCGGGGGTTGTCGATGCCGGCCACATCCCGCGCCGCCCACGCCAGCCAGGTCTCCTGAAGCACGTCCTCGGTGTCGCCGACCGTGCCGAGCATGTTGTAGACGATGGAGAACAACAACTCGCGGTGGCCGGCGAACACCTCGGAAGCGTCGGCCGCGGGGGTTTCACGCATCATGGGACTCCTTACCGCTACGGATACCGGATCAGCGCGTCGCGCGCAGCACCAGGGCGGGATCGAGCGCGAGCGTGGCGGCCGCCAGGCCGAGGAACACGATCGCCAGGTAGAACTGGGGCGAGAAGTCGCCGACGCGCAGATGGGTGTACAGGGCGCAGACGAAGTAGAGGACGAGGCCCGCGGCGGCGGCCGTGCCGACGAGGGGCACGCCGAGCAGCCCGAGCGCGAGTCCCAGCGCGCCCAGGGCCTTCAGCGCGCCGATCGGCCAGACCAGCCACGACTCCGGCACGCCGGCGCGGGCGAGCGCGGGGCCGAGGGTACGCATGATCGGCGCGAACCGGGTCATGGCCGCGAATCCGGAGAACGTGTTGAAGGCGATGGTCACCAGAGCGGTGACGACGTAGGCGGTCGGCATCGGAGGCTCATCCGTTCCGGAAGGCGGCGACGTGGTCGGCCACCCAGTCGGCGTACGTCCGTGCGGGACGGCCCAGGACCTTGTCCATCTCACCCGTCGGGGGATGCTGGTCGCGGCCGGCGTAGTGGTCGTACCTGGCCATCAGGGCACGCACGAACGGTTCGGGCAGCCCCATGCCGATCAGGTGCGCGGCGACGGCCCGCGATGGGACTTCCTCGAAGCGCAGGGGCCTGCCGAGCGCGGCGGCGATCACGTCCACCATCTCCTCGTGCGACAGCGACTCCGGCCCGGTGAGCTCCAACCGGCGGCCCGCCAGTGCGTGGGGGAGCAGTTCGTCGGTGAGCAGTGCGCGGGCCGCCACCTCGGCCAGATCCCGCTCGTCGAGCACGGACTCCCGGAAGCCCGCATGCACGTAGCGCACGACGTCTCCGGCGCGGATCTGGGCGCCCCACGCCTGCAGGGTGTTGCCGGCGAAGGCGCTGGCGCGCAGGCTGGTCCAGGCCAGGCCGCTGGCGACGGCCGCCTCCTCGGCCTCCTTGTTCCGGTCTCCCCGCCGGCGGGACGGCTGCAGGTCGAACGGGTCGTCGATGTTCATCGCCGACAGGGCCACCACTTTGCGCACGCCCCGCTCGGCGGCCAGCGCGAGGAGCCGGTCGGCGGAGTCGCCGAAGGTGCGCGAGTGCAGGAAGACCGCCTCGACGCCGGCGAAGTGCTCGGCCGTCGTGCCGGGCCGGGCCGGATCGCCCTGGACGACCTCCACCCCGTGCGGCAGGGCCGCGTCGCGCGGGGAGCGGCTCACGGCGCGTACGCGGGCGCCTTCTGTGACGAGTCGCTGGACGACGAGACGCCCGATGGCGCCGGTCGCGCCGGTGATGAGGATCATGGTTTTCGCCTACGTCCGGTCAGCGCGGGTTGGTGGGCAGGAAGTGATGGGCCTGCTCGGCGGCCCACTGGGCGAACGTGCGCGGCGGACGGCCGACGACCTGCTCCACGTGGTCGGTCAAAGTGGTGGCGTACTCGTTGGGCGTGCCGTACATCCGCAGCAGGCTCTCCACCAGGTCCGCCTCGTCGGCTCCCGCGGCCTCGGCGAACGCGCGGAAGAGGGACAGCGGCGGACGCCGGCCCGGCACGCTCCACTCGCGGCGCACCTGGTCAGGGGTGAGCTCCTCGAACCGCAGGTCACGGCCGGTCGCCTCGGCGATGATCGCGACCATCCGCCGTGGGGTGAGCACCTCGGGGCCGGTGAGGTGGTAGGACCTGCCGCCGTGACCGTCCTGCGTCAGCACGGCCGCCGCGACGGCGCCGATGTCGTACTCGTCGACCGGCGGGCTCTGGCGATCGCCGTACGGCTCACGCACCCGCCCGGTGGTCCGCAGCGACTCGCCCCAGTCGTTCAGGAAGTTGGCCATGAACTGCATCGGCCGCAGGAAGGTCCACTCCAGGCCGCTCGCCCTTACGGCCGGCTCCAGCGTGCCCTCCTGCCAGCCGCCCAGGACGGTGGCCTTGCCGACCCCGGCCCGTTCCGCGAGAGCGACGATGTCGCGTCCGTTGGCGAGAGGCCGGTAGCCGACACCGAAATTGATCAGGTGGACGGCGGTGACGCCGTCGAAGGCCGCCTCCAGGCCGGCGGCGTCGGTGAGGTCACCCGCCGCCACCTCCACGCCGTACGGCAGGACGGCCCGGCCGGGGTCGCGGGTCAGCGCCCGCACCTTCCGGCCCTGCTCCAGTAGATGCCGGACGACCTGCCGGCCGACGGTGCCGGTGGCTCCGGTGACGAGAACGGTCATGCCGAGGTGCTCCTTGTCGCCGTGGATCACGCCGTCCCGCCCGCTGTGCGCGTACGGGAACGGTCACGCCTCCTAAGAGGACCGGCGGGGAGCGAAGTGTGACGTCGCGGGCGGCGACCACGCTCAGATGTTCGCGTGTTCTCGACCACCGGATCGCGCAACGGGGCCCGTTAGCGTCTCGATCACGTTTCTCGATCCCGGGAGGTTGCATGAGCTGGTTGAGGAGACGGCTGGCCACGATCGCCGCCATCACGCTCACAGCGCCCGTCGTGGCCGTCGTCCTGGCCGCTCCAGCGAGCGCCACGTCCTATTTCACCTGCTCGCCGGAGGACTACCACATCAACTACTCGACTGGTCACTGGGAGTGGTACACGTACCAGTACAGCGAGGTGATCGACGTGCCGCAGCACATCGGGTATTACGTCTACCGGCGCCATTACGATCACTGGACCTACTGGTACATGCTCAACCCGGTGACGGGTGCCCCCGTTCTCGTCGACAACCATCAGGCTCTGACGTGCACGACCTCCTGACCCTGGAAAGGCGCTACGAGGTCTCGGCTAGGGCAGTTCGCGGCGCACCAGAGCTGTGGAGAAGGCTTCTCCGGTTCTCCGGGCGTACGCCATCCGTGCGCGCACCTCGCCGAGCGAGCGTGGGCGGTAACCAGGGCCCCCACAACAACTCTTGTGAAAGCGGACACCCGCGTGCAGCAGCACCGAGAGCGTCCGCCAGCCTGCCCTGTCCCTACGGCGCGGCGCCGCGAAGGCGGAGCCGACATGGACAAGCGGCTGGGCGCATCGAGGGCAGAGCCGCTCGTCGAGGCCCAGACCTGGAAACGGCTGCTTGTACGAGGCTCGGCACGGCAAGCAGACGAAGGAGGTCTTTCCATGGGCCATACGGCCAGAGTAGGCCGATCACTCGGCATGGGCGACAGGATTTGAGCCGCCTCGCAAGAGCCCCGGGCTGTTCCAGGCGGAGCCACGCGGGTCAGGCGGGTCGGTCCGCCGACGCGACCGGCGGGAGGGGCAGCGGGCGGTCGAGAAGGAACGTCATGAGCAGGTCGCGGTAGAGGTCAGGGCGGCCGTTGGCGATCGAATGTCCGGCGCCGCGCACGTAGACGAGGGTCGACTCGGGCAGCGTGCGCCGGTACTCGTAGGTGACCGCCCATTTCAGGTAGTCGCACTCGCCGCGCACGATGAGTGTGGGCACATGGACGGTCCGCAGTTCCGGACGCGGGTCGGGGACGGTGGCGGCGTCGCCGGACGTCATCTGGTTGGTGTAGAAGCCGGGCGGGTTGCCGTGGACGAGGGCGGGCGGGCTTCCGGGGCATCCGGTGGCGTCCTTGGCCGTGATCAGCAGTTCGCGGAAGTACGCGTCGGCCTCGGCGTCGGGCACGAGTGCGTGCGCGGCAGCCGGGTTGACCTGGAGCAGGAGCGCTTGGAGGAGGAACCGGGGATTGGAAGTCAGCTCGTCGGCGCGTTCGGCCTGGGCCGGGGGGAGACGGTCCCAGGGACCGCCCGTCCCGTCGGGGAAGGCCGGTTCCCAGATCGCGCCCGGTGAGGTGAGCACGGCTTTGGCGACGTGGCTGGGATGGGCGGCCATGTATGCCGCGGAGAGGGTCCCGCCCCATGACCTGCCCACGAGGATGACCTTCTCTGCGTGTATCGCACGGCGGATCGCCTCCAGATCGGCGACGTGCCGGGCGACGGTGTAGCCGCTCACGTCGGCCAGCCGGGTGGAGCGGCCGGCGCCGAGCTGATCATAGGCGTAAACGTCGAAACCGGCCGCAGCCAGCTCCCACCCGGCCTCCGGGACGCCCTCTCCGGGGGTCCCCGGGCCGCCGTGCAAGAAGATCACGGGTGTCGGGCGCGGCTTGCCGGACGCGGCGATCTTCACGTAGGCGATGCGGGATCCCGTGGGCAGGTCCCAGTGGGAGACGCCGGGCGGGGCCGCGGCCGTCGGCGGCACGGGGAAGGGGCGCATCACCGCGAGGGCCGCGGGCCCGGCCGTCACGAGCACGACGCCGGCGACGTACGGCCACAGCGCCCGCGGGCTGCCGAGCCGCCTTGTCGCGGCCCGCCCGAACACCCAGGCGGTCGCCGCCGCCGCAACGACGCCGGCCGCGGAGAACACCATCACGGCCGGGACGACGGCGGCTGTCCCGACGAAGGCCGCCGTCCCGGCCACGGCCGCCGCGATCACCCCGGCGAGCGACAACGCGCCGCCGGACAACAGGTTGGATCTCATGCGAGCCACGCTAGGAAGCCGAACCCCCGTCGACCTCCTCCCGCGGAACCGTCGTCACCCCCGCCGTACGGCGGGGGTCAGCGCCTGCCCGGGCGGATCAGGCCGGTCTCGTATGCCGCGATGGTCGCCTGGAGGCGGTCGCGGACGCCGAGCTTGGCGAGGATCACCGCGACGTGGTCCTTGACGGTCGAGGGGCTGATCCGGAGAACCTCGCCGATCTCGGCGTTGGTGAGACCGCGGGCGACATGCGTCAGCACCTCGGTCTCGCGCCGGGTGAGCGTCCCGAGGACGGCGGCGTCACGAGGTTCCGGCTCGGACGCGAACCGATCGATGAGGCGTCGGGTGACCCCCGGGTCGAGGAGCGCGTCTCCCGAGGCCACCACCCGGACCGCGTCGGCGACCCGCTCCGGCTCGGCATCCTTGAGCAGGAATCCGCCGGCGCCGGCCCTCAGCGCCGAGAACACGTACTCGTCGAGGCCGAACGTCGTCAGCACCACCACCCGCGTGCCCGGCGCTTCTGCTCCGATCCGGGCGGTCGCCCGCAACCCGTCGAGGCCCGGCATCCGGATGTCCATGAGCGCCACATCGGGCCGCAGCGACACGGCCAGCGCCACGGCGGCCTCCCCATCCGCGGCCTGGCCCACGACGCTCAGATCGGGTTCGGCGTTCAGGACCGCGGCGATGCCCGCCCGCACCACCGCCTGGTCGTCGGCGACCGTCACCCTGATCAAGGGAGCACCTCCGGAAGCCACACCCTCACCGTCCCGTCCCCGGCGTCCGAGACGCTACCTCCCGCCGCGTCGGCCAGCGCGCGAACCCGCCGATCCCCGCCCGCGGCGGCGGAAGGCCCCGAGACCGCGACGCCGTCGGCGCGGCAGGTCAGGGTGATCTCCCGCTCATCCCGTGTGCAGCCGCGCAGCAGCAACTCGGCCACTCTGAACGCGGCGACCTCCACGCTGGGGGACGCTTCGCGGCGGGCTCTGGCGTACCGGACGGTGCCCTGGTGCCGCGCGGCGAGCAGGGCGATTCCATCGATGGTCGGGGGCGGGTCGTCGCCGCTCTGGCGGCGCAGCTCGCCGAGCGACTCCCTGAGCGCGGCCAGCCCGGCCCTGGCCTCGGCCAGCACAGTGTCCAGCCGGCCCGCGTCCGCCGCGGTCACGATGGCCCTGGCATGGCGCAGGGACGTACGGCGCAGGCCCGCCGCCAGCCGGTTCCGCTCCGCCAGCACGACCGTCGCCGTCTCGCGGCCGAGCAGATCCCGCTCCCAAGCCACGGCCGCATGGCGCCGCGCACGCCTTGACCCCACCGCCAGGCCGAGCGCCCACGCCACCGCCGACGGGATCGCGACGCCCAGGGCCAGCACCGCCCACGCGGCCGCCCGGTCTCCCACGATCCCCGGTCCGCACGCCAGAGCAAGCCCGCCTATCGCCCCCACAGCCGCCGTGGCGAGAGCCCCCCACCGCCGGCGTGCGCGAGGGCCGTACGCGCTGTGAGGGCCGTACGCGCCCAACGCGTAGAGCAGCGCCAGCTCGACCCACAGGCACCACAGGAACAGGTCCCCTGCGGGCTGCTTCGTCCAGCCGGCGAGTCCGGCGGCGAGCAGGACCGGGTAGACCGACAACGCCGCCGCCAGGCTGAGAAGCGGCGCCCGCCTGCGCAGGCCGAGCGGCAGGGCGTGCGCGAAGAAGAGCGGCACCAGCAGGGCGGCCTCTCCGGGGAGGCTCTCGGGCGTGTCGGTCGTCAACAGGCTCGTACCGATGGACAGCGCCACCGCGAGGATCGCAAGCGCGGCGTCGGACGCCTGCCGGCCACGCCACTCGTACGACCTCGACGCCTGGCCCTCGTCAGGGGTGAGCGGGAGTTCGGCGCGCACGGCCCATCCCCGGTCATCCGGCCCCGCGGACAGGAACCCTCCGCAGCCGGCCACCGCCGTCCTGAGCCCGGCGAGCCCGTATCCACCACCCAGTTCACGTGCCACGTTCGCGTTGTCCGCGACCGGCTCGCCAGGATCGTTGACGATCGTGACGACCAGGCGGCCGGGCTCGCGGTCGACGCCGACCCGTACGGCGCCTCCCGGTGCGTACCGCAGGGCGTTGGTCAGCGCCTCGCGGACCACTCGGCATGCGACGGCGGCGATCTCAGGCGGGGCGCTCCCGGCTGTTCTGACGTAGGTGAGACGCGGCTCTGGCCACGCGGTGGCCAACGCGTCCACGTCGGCGAGATCGGCCGAGCCGATACCGGTGCCGCTGGTGGTCAGCCGCTCCAGTTCCTGGGTGGCCAGGCGGCCGGTCTCAGCGGCATACCGGGCCGCCTCCGCCACGAGAGCCGGGTCGGCGAGACGCAAGGCGGAGGCGGCGCCGACCGCGATGCCGGTGAGTCTGTGGGCGGCGGTGTCGTGAAGTTCGGCGGCGATCCGGTGCCGCTCGGCCTCGGCGGCCACGCCCGGCACATCGGGCGCGGCCGAGCGGAAGGCGGCCGCGGCCCGGCGTGTCGCCCGGCCGCGCCGCCGCGCCCTGCCCAGGGCCCAGATAACCGCGGCGAGTCCGGCGGCCAGCAGTGTCACGCCGGTGACGGACCTGGGTGACTCCCCGAGGACGCTCGCCGTTCCCGCCGTCAGCACCAACGCGACCACGACGCCCCCGGCGGCCACCCCTGCCGTCTGCCGCAGAGCCAGGCCGTACAGCGCCATGGTCACGATGAGCGGCACAACCCACCACAGCCAGCCCGACAGCACGCCGAGCAAGCCTAACGATTCCGCACGTGACAGCACAGACGGGGCGGGTGCCCTCTTCGCCCCAGCCCGCCCGATGGAAGGTCCCGCGTGCTTTCGGCCCAGGTGGCGGCGGACCGGATCAGATCGCTGCTCCCTAGCGCTGCTTGAGGCGCTGCGCTTCCTTGCGCACCTCGGCCTGAACCGACCGCTCGCGCTTCAGCCACTCGGGGTCCTCCGCCTTGATGGCGTCGATCTCGGCGGTGGTGAGCGGCCCGGTGATGCCGCCCCTGGCCAGGCCCGAGTTGGAGACGCCCAGCTTCACGGCGACGACCTGCCTGGGGTGCGGCCCGTTGCGCCGCAGATCGGCCAGCCACGCCGGCGGATTGGCCTGCAGCGCGTTCAGCTCATCCCTGGAGACGACTCCCTCCTGGAACTCGGCGGGAGTGGCCGAGAGGAGCACACCCAGCTTCTTGGCCGCGGTCGCGGGCTTCATCGTCTGAGTGGTCTTGAGCTTGGCCATGGTGTCAAGGGTACGGCGCTAAGCCGCTTCCCCTGACATCGGTACCCTGAGGAGGTGACCGACAGGGAGTTCCGGCTGGCTTACGTGCCTGGGGTGACGCCCGCCAAATGGGCCAACGTCTGGGCCGAGCGTGTGCCCGACGTGCCACTCACCCTGGTCTCCGTTGCCGCCGCCGAGGCGGTGAAGTTCCTGCACGACGGCGGCGCCGACGCCGGGTTCGTGCGGTTGCCCGTGGACCGTGATGGGCTCAGCGTGATTCCTCTCTATGTCGAGACCACCGTGGTCGTGGTGCCGAAGGATCACATGGTGGCCGCCGCCGACGAGGTGACTGTCGCCGATCTCGCCGACGACGAGGTGTTCCATCCGATGGACGACACCCTTGAGTGGACGGCCCTGCCGGGGCTGCCGGCTTTCACGCGCCCGGACACGACGGCGGAGGCGATCCGGCTGGTGGCGGCGGGGGCAGGGCTGTTGCTGGTCCCGCAGTCGCTGGCGCGCCTGCATCACCGCAAGGATCTGACCTATCGGCCGGTCGTGGAGACGCCGCAGTCGCAGATCGCGCTGGCCTGGCCCACGAAGGCGACGACCGAACTGGTAGAGGACTTCATCGGCATTGTCCGTGGGCGTACGGTGAACAGTTCGCGGGGCCGCACTCCCGCGCCTGCCCCGGAGAAGGCGCGGAAGCAGCCGCGGAGTCCCGCTCCGGGCGGGTCGGGTCGCCGGGGCGCGCAAACCGGCCGGAGCAGGAAGGGCCGCCGTCCCCGCTGAACCGCGTACCCGTCAGAAATCGTCGCAGGGTGCCTGACCTGTGGACCGACTTGATGCGACGGTACGGGCAAGATCGGTTCTTGGGGCTTTCCGTCTCCTGTATCTGATCGCGCTCCGGGTGTTCGGCCGGCTGGTGCTGCTGGGCCGAAGCGAGGCTTCCAAGGATGCCGAGATCATGGTGCTCCGGCAGAGGTGGCGGTGGTGCGGTGTCAGGTCGCCCGGCCGAAGCCGGACCGGGCGGACCGGGCGGTCCTGGCCGCGCTGGCCGCGCTGGCGCGGCTCCTGCCAAGTTGCGCTGGAGCAACGCC
Source organism: Microbispora catharanthi (assembly GCF_006334915.2). Lineage (GTDB taxonomy): Bacteria > Actinomycetota > Actinomycetes > Streptosporangiales > Streptosporangiaceae > Microbispora > Microbispora catharanthi. The sequence continues at coordinate 50,213 of NZ_VDMA02000015.1, read as the reverse complement.
GGGCATCCGCCGCCCCTGCTGGTCACCCCTGACGGGCATGCCCGCTACCTGGAACTAAGACAGGACCTGCTGCTTGGGCTCCGCCTGGGTGTCGAATCGACCAGGCGCGACGCCGTCGAGCCGATGCCGGCTGGGAGCATCCTCGTGCTCTACACCGACGGCCTCGTCGAAAGTCCCGGCAGTGATCTGGCCACCGGACTGGCCCGGCTGCGGGGGCAGGCCGCGGCCATAGCCCACCTCCCGCTGGAGGACGTGTGCGACGAGATCGTGCGGAATGCGACTCATCCAGGCGGATAGCGGCGGGGTATGCGTAGCACGCCTCACGTGTGCTAGGTTGAACGCAGTTGCAGTTGTGGTACCCATAATGAACTTGTGTGCACCTGACGGTATGTGGCCTCAGGTGCATTTTTTTGTTTGCCGGTCTTCTCCGGTGTGGGCCTATCGCGGCAACGCGGAATTCGTGACAGTGCGGATTTCGGCTACGCCTATCAAGAGGAGATCGACATGGCTTCTGGCACCGTGAAGTGGTTCAACGCGGAAAAGGGCTTCGGCTTCATTGAGCAGGACGGCGGCGGCGCCGACGTCTTCGCACACTACTCGAATATCATCTCTCAGGGCGGCTACCGCGAGCTGCGCGATGGCCAGAGGGTGGCCTTCGATGTCACCCAGGGCCAGAAGGGCCCTCAGGCCGAAAACATCGTTCCCGCCTGACGAATAGCGCCACGTATCAGGGCTCGCACCTTCACGGGTGCGGGCCCTGATACGTTTCCGGCTGCTGCATCGCTGCTGCACGAGAATCGGCCGCCTTGCGATGCATCCACCTGGATCCACGCTCGCGACGGGCAGCATTTGTCAGACACTCCCTAGTGTCCGGCCGGGGTGGTCGCGCGCGTTGTTGATGCGCAGCGCCTCGGCGAGCTGGTCTTCCAAGACGATGATTCGGCAGGCGGCTTCCACAGGAGTGCCCTGATCGACGAGCTCCCGGGCGCGCGCCGCCAGCCGCAGCTGGTAGCGGGAGTAGCGGCGATGGCCACCGCTGGAGCGTTTCGGCTCGATCAGTTTCGCGGTGCCCAGAGCCCGTAGGAACGCGGGGCTGACACCGAGCATCTCCGCGGCCGCGCCCATGCTGTAGGCGGGGTAGTCCTCATCGTCGAACCGGTCTTCGGCCCTGTCTCCAGCCCCGGAGCCGGCCGTGTCCGCAGTCCTGCCGTGAGCGAGTGTGTCATCCTCGGCAGCCGAGCAAGGTTGATCCATACATTCCTTCCATCACGCGCACAGGGGGCCCCGGCACCTGTCGCGCCGGGGCCCCGAAGAGTTCAACACCATCTACCGGCCATCTGGCCGGCTCATTGTTTTCCGCGTCCGCCGTACTGAGCGGCGGTGGTGCGGGGATCGCGGATGCGTGACCGTAGACCACCTTCCTATCTGTGGAACTGCGGTACCCGAGCGGCGAGACTCAGCCGGCTACGGGCGATCCTGATGGCGTCAACACTCCCTTCATCTCTTCTTTCCGGACCACTGTCCGGCTTCACCTGCGGCAGTGCGTCCACGATCAAGGCCTCTGAACACTGCACTGGCCCGTCACGTCCGACCTTCTGCCATCAACTTCCTACTTCGTCTTGCTCCGGGCAGTTCATCGTGGTGCTAGTACTTCCGCCGCCCGGCCGAACCGTTCCTTACGATGTGAGAAACACTAGCCCCAGCGGCCACGAATGTCTACTGTCGCGAGTACAGATTTCCGGTGTCCGGCACGGCAGGCTTCCGGCGACACCGTTGACGAGCGGGAACGCCGCCAACGCCGGACCTCGTTCCTGCCGCCCTCGCCTCCCTCTGCCGATGGGCGGTCCGCCACGACCGACTGCAGGCGAACCCAATGGACCGGATCCCCACCGTCATGGAAGGCGCTGCCCCGCCCCGCCGCGGCGGCCGATATCGGCAAGGTGCTGGTGCGATCTGCACCCGGCGGCTCCGAAAGGACGTGCCGCTGGATCGGATGCGCGACCGGGTGCGGTCCGAGACCGCCTACGTCGGCGGCGCCCGCGCCTCCGAGGTGTGCAGGTTGTACGTGGAGGACCTAGACCTGCGCCTGGACGACCAGCACATGCGCATCCACGGCAAGGGCGGCAGCGTGCGCGGATATCCACCAGGTGCGCCACGCCCAGGCCACCGAACTGATCAACGGCCCTGGCACTCGGCGCGACGATCACCCGGAGTCGGAGCGCTCCTGCCAGAGGCGTGGTTTGACGCTCATCAGCGCGAGAGTCGAGCGCTGCGGTTCATACCTCATTCCAGTTGTCGAGGATGATGACAGGCGCATCTTCCACATCCAGCCATTCGGCTTCGATGCCCATTCCTGTGGATGCCTCGATGAAGGCGAATGCCGCGCTGCGCTTGCCGCGGTAATCCTCTGGGCCGAGGCGGTCGAACATGGTGCGGAATTCGGCAAGGATGCTCGGATCGCCCTCCTGGACGGTGTGCTCGGCGAAGACGAAGTTGCGCATCCGCGCCCTGATCCTGCCATCGGCCGCGTAAAGGATCGTGTACCCCCCGTTGAAGTGCCAGGTCGTCATCCAAACGCGTGCCTCTTTGCTGAGTTCGTCGAGGATGTAGTCGGGCGTGGCGAAGCCGTAGGAGAACTCAAGGAAGCGCCCCAGGCTCCTTCGCCCTCGTAGACGAAGAGCACGGGCAGGAAATGTTCGCCGGCCTCCTCTACGGGATACTCCATGATGCGTTCTTCGGGATCGCGGCCTCCGTTCAGCCGCCACAGGAGATCGCTCACGGTGATCTCTTCGTTGAGGGGTTGCACTACGGTCCAGCAGAGTCCGTCCTCAAGCCACTGCTGCTTGTTGAAGAGATTGCGGTAGTGATCGATCACGAGATGATTGTCGCGGAGGCTGCCAGGAGTGGAATACCCCTTCAGCTCCTCCAAGAGTTGCGGTAAGGAACCCGACACGGGCTCGGCTATCCTCCCCGAATGCGTGTGGCAGCTACGCTGTTTGCCCGGGTTGGTCGGCGTTCTCGCCGCTCGCCGGAGGCGATACGAGCCTCCCAACGGCGAAGGGCAGTGCCCTGCCGCTTGGGACACCTCGGACCGAGCGCGGCACCACGTGGGACGCGAAACTGCGGGGCCTCGGCCAGGACCCGGCGGACCTGTTGGAGGGGCCGGATTGTCGAGGTCTTTCGCCACACCTCCGGCTGCTGTATCCGAGCCGGAGAAGCTGCTTTGGGTCTCGCAACCTCGCGAGCCATACCGAGTCGTGACTACACCTGCGACTGCGAGGCCGTGCTCTATGAGCTGATCTCCTGTGATGGCATCTATCAGATTCACAAGGTTGTGCAGTCGGACCCGCCCGAGCATTCCTACGCGGGTGGCTGGCGGTCTGGCGAGGCTCGTCTCTGGTGGCATTCGGTCCTGCTGGGGCGAGTGCGCCAGCAGATGGAGACCCTGCCCCTGCTTCTGCTTCTGCTTCTGCCTGTATAGCGGAGCTACTTGTCCATAACTAGCCGGGCGTCCCGTCGCGCTCGCTTCTTCCGGCGAGGCGCTGGGCCTGCCCGTTGTGTACATCGCTTACCCACTCCCAGCCGGGCTTGGCCGATGGGCCGATCCGCGGGTCGCTGGGAACATGGGCGTCACGTAAGGCGTGCACGTACGCCCGATCCTGGTCGATCCGTGCGTGTACCTGATCAGCTTCGCCGACTGACCCGTGGCCGGGGACGAGGACGTCGACGTCGCCCGCCACGCCATCGAGCAGCCGCAGCGCTGCGAGGTAGTCCTCGATCGGGTCAGCGGTGTCGTTCGAGTCGAGCATCGGAATCAAGACGTCGGAGAGCATGTCGCCGGCGACGAGAACCCCGCGTTCTTCGATGAACAGCGCCGCATGGCCCGGTGCATGCGCTTGATGCTCGATGATCCGGACTTGAGGGCCATCCCATGGAATCTGCGCCGTCTCGGCGGGCAGGGCGGTGATCTGGCCGAGAAGGTCCAGCGGGACCTGCTCGGCGATGCCCGTCGAGAGCAGGTGGGCGGTGATGCGGGCCTTCGCACCCGGGTCGGACAGCTGATCTCGGACAGTGGCCGCGCAGCGGGCCGTGCCGTAACGAGGGGCCGCACCGAGTTGGGCGTGCCAGAGTAGGTGATCCCAATGAGGATGCGTCGAGAAGCCGGCCACAACGGTCTGGCCCGAATGGGACAGGTCGTTCGCAAGGCAGGCCATTTCGTGGTCCTGCACCCCGGGGTCGATGAGCAACACGCCGGCGCGGCCTTGCACGACAATGGCGTTGCTCTGGAGGAACTCGCTCTCGTGGATCAGCACACCGTCCGCGACCTGCCTCAGCACGGTGGCCCCTTCCGCTTGTGATTTGCAACCGCTCGTCGAGACGGTAGTACCGGGCGGTGGCATATTGCAAGCAGTACGGGCGAAGCGAATGAGCCGCGGTCGGGGCGCCCGATCAACGCCGCCATCGAGATGTTCGGCGATCGCTGGAGCCTGATCGTCCTCCGCGACATCGTCTTCGGGAACCGCCGATATTTTCGAGAGCTGCAGGCCAACTCAATCGAGGGGATCGCCTCGAATATTCTCGCCACCGACTCAAGCGAATCGTCGAGCCGGGACTGCTCACCCGTGAGGACACGCGACCCGGCCGGCGGGCGCGCTGCAGCCTGACCGAACCCGCGATCCAACTCGTATCCGTGTTCGCGCAGCTCGCAGCTGGGGACTTCGCCACCGGCCCACGGGCTCCGCGCTGCGCATTCGCGCCGAGCCGCTCGAGCAAGGCGGGCCCCGCGCTCTGGCAAGAGTTCATGGACGAGCTTCGCCGCGAGCACCTTGGCCCCGAATCCCCAGCGCGATCACCGAGCGTTCTCGAGCGCCTGAACGCGGCCTACCTCGCTGCCGCCCTCGGCGCAGGAGCGGCGCTGAGAAGCGTCGCCGAGCCCGCTCGATGACGGGATATCTCGTAAGACCCGCCCGGGCCGCGTCGCTATACCTACAGGGCTGTAGCCATCACGCGTGCGTGCGGACCGCGCTCGTTCTTGCGATCATCGGCGCATGGACTGGAAGACTATGAGTGCAACTCTGCTGCCCCTGCTGGGGGTGCTGCTTGGGACGTGCGGCACGCTGCTTGGCCAATATCTGGGCACTCGCGTGGACTCCAAACGTCTAGCAAACGAGAAGCGGATAGCAGAACGCGCTGAGCAAAAATCTGCCATCCTGTCATTTCTTGAAGCAGCTCAGCGCGTAGAAATGATCCTTGACAGGCAAGTCGAGTGCGGCGTTTCGACTGTTTCGTCAAATACGGAAGAAGCCCTTCATCAGCTGTGGCTTGCCAAAAAGAGTGTCGAACTCTTTTGTTCGCCTAGCATGGCTCAGAATGCGCACAACTACACTCGCGCTTTGCATATCAGTCTGAGGAGACCTGCGGATGTCATCGACCCGGCCGTGAAGCGGCAGTATCGCTATCTCATGATGGAATCCGCCAGGAACGACCTAGGTGTTACCGGAGATCCTCTTCTACGCGAGGATTCCCCAAGACAAATACCTGCGTCAGATGAAGCCTAGACGTGCGGCATGGCTCCCTCGACAGACTTGAGTAATCCGATGGGCCGGGGCTGAGGAACGAAGTCCCGGACCTTCGATCGCCCGGACGGCGGCCCGATCGACTCGCGGCAGGACTGGGGGGAGTGAAAGGAACTGCTCCGGCTGGCCGAGGTCGAGAAGGACGCCAGGGTCCACGACGCCCGGCACACGGCGGCGACGCTGCTCCTGGAGCAGGGGATAGACATGCGGGTCGTTCAGGTGATCCTCGGCCACTCCCAGCTCACCACGACGAAGCGCTACACCCACCTCACCGAGAACCTGGCCGGCGACGCCATGGCGCGGATGGGCCGGGCACTGAGGGACGACTGAACCGGCGAGTGCACAACTGCGACCAGAAATGCAACCGGGCAGGCTTCCGATCGATCATGATTCGGGAGTCTGCCCAGCTCATTGAGGGTGGGGCGCCAGGGACTCGAACCTTGAACTGACGGATTAAAAGTGCCCTTGATCGGTGCCGTCCGCTGCCACCGCGTGCCACCTTCTACCATTCCATCCGTCATCGTCCCCAGAGCTCTGCCGGGTAATGACGTCGCGTGCAGTGCCGTATCGCGTACACGCGAGTAACCAGCGAGCGAACACGCATCGCTTGACCACCGCCGGCTTGCCTACGCGCCTTTCATGGAGCTGGGAACGGCTACAGCCACCTGCTGCTGAGTCAGGCCACGGCTGCGGCGGATCTCGACCAGGCAGGTTCCCGTCTCGACGGTGCGGTGGGGAGAAAGGGCTCGCTTGACGGGACCTTGACGCCCCCTGGCCCCGAGGGCCGCACGCCCCGGCCGCGCAGGCCTGGTGAGGCGCGCGCACGGCCGCGAATGGCAAGCCCGTGTCAAGCCGGTCTCGCGATGCTGTCGGAGACCTTATAGGCCGGCGTCGCCCGGCGTGACGGTTTCGGCCTTCGGTTCTCCTCTCTCCTTGTCTCACCGTCATACCGACCCCTGGAGCGTTATGAGACACCACCGGCGACGGCTGCCGCTTCTCGGCGCCACGATCGCCGCCTGTCTGTCCGTACTGACCACCCCCGCGAACATCGCACTGGCCGCCCCCGCGCCCAGCCCGCCGGCCGCCTCCGCCGCCCCGGGGTCCGCCCAGCCGCCCGCGGACCGGCCGGAACACCTCGACCGATCGTCCGTCCAGCCGGCCCAGCGTGACCGCGTGCTCGGCGCGAACTGGCAGAAGTCCACCGATGTCGCCGTCACCACGGCCGGCGACGCGACCGGGTTCCACGTGCTCACGGCGACGGCCGGAACGGGCTACCAGTGGCGGACCGTCGCCACGCTCAGCGAGCCCGGCATGGACACCGACCAGTGGATCGGCAACGCCTGCCTGACCGGATCCGGCAAGAAGATCGTGGCCGTCTACGCGCCGCGCCACTTCACCAACCGGTCCTGGCTGTTCAGCCGGGGCGCGTTCGCCGCGATCATCGACGCCGAGACCGGCGCGGTCACCAAGCTCAAGGACCAGGTGACTCTCGCCTACTTCAACCCGGGCTGCGGCGCCGGTGACACGGTCGCGCTCACGCAGGGCGTCAGCGAGCAGCGCGACACCACGCGCCTGCTCATGGTGGACACCGCCACCAAGCGCGTGACCCGGGCCGTCGTGGCCTCCGGCCAGGTCACCTCGGCCGTCCCCGTGGGAGACACGCTGGTGGCGGCGCACGGGCGGCGGCTCGTGGAGGTGCGGACCGGCGGCGAGCTGAAGCAGCTCGCGGACACGGGCTCGGTGCCCTTCGACCTCCGCGCGACCGCCGACGGCGGCGTGGCCTTCGCGGCGCGCGACGGCGCGACCGTTACGATCCGGCAGTACCTGCGCGGGGAGACCCGGGAGCTGGCGTCGGGTCCCCTGGGCGAGCTGGCGGTGCACGCCGGCACGAACGGCCGCGTCTTCCTCGTGGGCAAGACCGAGCGGCGCGGCGCCCTGCCCCAGGCCGTGTCGGTGCTGGACGCGCCGGCGACGGCCGACGTGTCCTCGGAGGGCGGTCTGGCGATCACGGCGGCGGCGCGGCGAGGACTGCGCGCCGGACCCGGCGCCCCACCCGCCGGGCGGCCGGACCCCGCCGCCTCCCAGGGCGACGACAAGCGCGGCGTCAGCCCTGACATGCCGGACGGGGAGCCCGTCGACATCACCGCGCGGGTCGTCGCGACGAAGGCGGACGTCGGCTTCGAGGTGCAGCCCGGCGCGGACCTCGCCCCCGACGCCTCCTCGGGACGTGTGGCCAACCCCCGGCTGGCGCTGACCTCCAAGACGGCGGGCGCCGCCGTGACCGCGGCCGTCACCGGGACCGTCGACCAGGGCTACACCTGCGCCGTCCCGCGCAACGACCCGGCGATCCAGGCGTACCAGCCGCATTGGCGCCAGGTGGAGTGGGCGGTGGACCAGCTCGTCTTCAAGAACCGGCTGCAGGTGACGCGCCCGAACAACTGGAAGGGCTCGGGGCTGCCCGGGTGGAACCCGCAGACCGAGTTCCCCGCCCCGGACCTGCAGGGAGGCGGCCGCATCCCTGTGTCGATCATGTTCGGCATCCTCGCGCAGGAGTCCAACCTCTGGCAGGCCCAGCGGAGTGTGCAGGAGGGCGAGACCGGCAACCCGCTCGTCGGCAACTACTACGGCGTGAACATCTACGACAGCGACCCCACCAACGACTGGGCGGTCGACTTCTCCAAGGCCGACTGCGGGTACGGCATCTCCCAGCAGACCGACAACATGAGAACGGGTGACCCCAGGTGGGACGCCAACAAGCAGAAGCGGGTGGCCCTCGACTACGTCACCAACATCGCCGCGGGGATGTCCACCCTGGCGAGCAAGTGGAACCAGATCTGGACCGACACCGACGGGATGGCGGAGATCAACGACGGTGACCCGTCGAAGATCGAGAACTGGTATCTCGCCGTCTGGGCGTACAACTCGGGCTGGCACGCCAAGGCCGACGCGTGGGGACGGGACGACAACAACCAGCCGAACAACGGCGCGTGGGGTGTGGGCTGGCTGAACAACCCCGCCAACCCCGCCTACCGGCAGGACCGGCACCCGTTCCTGGACGGAAACAGCTACGCCGACGCCGCGCACCCGCAGGACTGGCCCTACCAGGAGAAGGTGCTGGGCTGGGCGGCGTGGCCGATCACCAAGACCTACCTGGACCCCGCCACGAACAAGCTCGTCACGGAGGGCGGGTACAACTACGCCTGGTGGACCTCCGTCAGCGACCGCACCAAGGTCGTGCCCATCGTCCTCAACACGTCGTTCGTGGACGTCAACGCCTTCTGCGTGCCGGCTTCCGCGGGACCCGACAACAACGAATGCCAGCCGCCCTCGAACAACAGGCCAGGCACGTGCCAGCGGGCGGACTCCAAGTGCTGGTGGCACCTGCCCAAGACGTGGAAGACCTGCCCGTCGGCGTGCGGCAACGAGGCGTCACTGCGGTACGACTCGACCTGGGCCGGAACGGAACGCGTCGAGCCCACCGACCAGTGGACGCCGTGCCTGACGCCGGGACTCCCACCGGTCACCGGGGACACGACGAAGGTCCTGATCGTCGACGACGTGACCGTCCCGGCGATCCGCGGCGGCTGCGACAACTCCGGGTGGACCAACCACGGCACCCTGACGTTCGAATTCGCCACCGACTCCGCGGGCAGGGTGCCCGCCAGGGCCGACTTCCAGCAGCTCGGCAACGGGTTCGGCGGCCATGAGTGGTTCGGGTACACGCGGACGTGGTCCAGGAACGGCGGCGTGATGCAGGTGACCGGCACCTGGCAGCCGGACCAGGCCATCAACGGGTGGGCCCGTGTCCTCGTCCACATCCCGAAACGGCGTGCGGAGACGCAGCAGGCTCCGTACAAGGTCGACCTGGGCAACGGCGTCACGGAGACCCGCTACCTCAACCAGAGCCGGGAGCAGAACCAGTGGTACAACCTGGGCGTCTTCCAGTTCGTCGGGACCCCGAAGGTGTCGCTCACCAACCTGAACCTGGAAGGCGACGGCACGTCGGCCATCTCCTGGGACGCGATCGCCTTCCAGGTGCTCGCGAAGCGACCCAAGCATTTCGTCGTCGCCATGGGTGACTCCATCACCTCAGGCGAAGGAGTCGGCAACTACTACCCCGAGACCGACTTCGAGTACAAGACCCCCAGGTGGAACGCCTGCCGGCGCAGCAAGGACGCCTGGATCAGGCAGACGGTCCTGCCGGGTGAGACCCAGACCATCGGCCAGCTCGCCGACTCCTTCGACCCGAAGCTGGACTTCGCGTTCGTGGCCTGCTCCGGCGCCTGGACGCTGGACATGACCAAAGAGCAGTACTGGTGGATGGATGAGCCGATCGGATCCTGGTCGGACTACCGCGGGCACGCGGACGGCAGGTTCCGGGAGGCTGCCCAGCTCAACAGCGGCTTCCTGAACAAGAACACGACGCTGGTCGCCCTGTCGATCGGCGCCAACGACGCGAGGTGGTCCGACGTCATCCTGGAGTGCTACGTCCTCAACTGCAACGACGACGACGGTCACTTCGAGGCCGACATCCCCGCCGTGCTCAACTACCGGACGCTGTCGGGAGAACCGGCGAATGTCGCGAACGTCCTCCAGCAGATCGAGACCCAGACGAAGAACGGCGACGCGGCCCGCGGGAAGGACGCGAAGATCGTGCTCATGGGCTATCCGGACGTGTTCGGCACCGCGCCGGACTGCGCGCACTTCGACACCTACGAGCGGGCGACCCTGCACGGGGTCGCCGAGTACCTGGTCAACGAGACGAAGGACACCATCCGGATCCTGAGGGACGCCGGGCTCGAGGTGTCCTTCGCCGACTCCATGCCGGCGTTCACCGGGCACGGGATGTGCGACAGCGACAGATGGATCAACCCCGTCATGTTCACCAAGACCGGCCCGGGCGACTTCGGTGACCTTTTCGACGGCTGCATCAGCGACGGAGTGCGCTGCGCGAGCCGCAGCTCCATGCACCCCACCAAGAGAGGGGCGACGGAGTTCGCCACCGTGCTCGGCAACCACCTCCGTAGCTCCGAGGTGAACTACACAGGCTGGTAGACACATCAGAGACAGTGAGGCGGGCACCTCGTATGGAGGCGCCCCGCCTCACCGTCCCTCCCCGTGGAGGCGCTGCCGGCGACCCGGGCCGCTGGGAGCGGCCCGGGTCGCCGTTCGTCCGGCCAGGTCAGAACGCGTAGTTCCAGTCCCCGTCGGCGTACACGCCGTTGACGTAGAGATAGGTGGTCACCATGCCGACCTTGGCCCAGTCCGCGGATCCGCTGAGGGTGGTGACGTGCCGGGTCGAGCCGATAGAGCCGCCGTTGCTGGCCGACTTGCAGGTCAGCAGGCCCCAGCTGCCGTTGTTCAGGGTCTGATGGCCGCAAACCTCCAGCGTGATCGTGGCGTTCGAGTCGCGGTAGATGTACGCGTCCACGCTCCACGAGTAGTTGCTGAAGGTGATCGTGCCCCAGCTGGCGCTGCCATCGGAGGCCGACTCGCTGAAGCTGCGGGTGACGCCGGCCTCGGCGGGCGAGGCGGTGAGGACGCTGAGGCCCAGGGCGGCCGTGGTCGCCGCTGCGGCGAGCTTCCGTGTGGTCTTCATGATGTCTCCGTTTCTTTCGTGTCCCGGAGAGCATCGCCAGGGCGGCTTGACACAGGCTTGCCACTCGCGGCGGCGTGGGGGCGGGACGAGGGGTCGTCGCGGGCGGTCGCGTCAAGGGCATGTCAAGCCGAGAGCCGGATGCTCCCGATGGCCGATCGTGTGGATCGCCGACGAGGAGGATTCCAGATGCGCGAAGTCCGCATCACATCGCGGTCGCGCCGGCTGCGCCGTCACGTGCCCGTGCCGGCCAGCCGCTCGTGGACCAGCGCCAGGTCAGGGTGGTCCAGCTCGGTGAGGATGTCGAGGGCCTGATGCCAGATCAGGCGGGCGCCCCGGTCGTCGCCGGCCGCGCGCAGCACGTCGCCGAGCTTCGACAGCGTGTCCGCCTCGAAGTAGCGTTCGCCGGCCTTCCTGAACAGGCCCGCCGCGCGTTTGTAGCACGAGGCCGCCTCGTCGGGGTCGGGCAGCTTCTGATACCCCAGCCCGAGCCCGTCGAGAGCGGCGGCCTGCCCGTGCAGGTCGCCGGCACGCTCGAACAGCGTCAGCGCCTCCCGGCAGTAGAGGATGGCGTGCTCGGGATGGTCGAGCAGGGCGTGGCTCTGACCGACCGAGTTGAGCGCCCGGGCCTCCTCCACCGTGTCGTCGATCAGCCTCACCAGGTGCAGCGCCTGTTCGGCGTTCTCCAGTGCCTCCTGGTAACGGTCCTGGACCCCGTAGAGCCAGCCGAGGTTGTTGTAGCAGCCCGCCTGGCCGCGCACGTCCTGGAGCTCGGTGAACAGCGCGAGCGCGGCGCGCAGGTCCGCCTCCGCCGCCTCGAACATCTGCATCTGCGTGTACGCGGAGGCGAGGTCGCGGTGGCACAGGGCCTGACCGGCGAGGTCCCCGGTCCGGCGGGCCGCGTCGAGCGCGACGGTCTCGGCCTTGGCCCACTCGTCCCAGAAGCCGCGCCGGTCGAGAAAGTCGACCATGGTCCAGGCGAGCCGCCAGGCGTGCGCCGGGAAGCCCTTCGCCACCGACCACGGGACCATCGCCTGCAACACCGGACGTTCCTCGGCGAACCAGGTCATGGCGTGGTCGTAGTCCGGGTGCTCCTGGGGGGCCGCCCCCGGGGCGGGGGGCGCGAGACCGAGTGGGTCCGGGCGCGGATTGATGACCATCGTGGCCACGTGCGCGGTGTGCAGGTAGTGGTCGAGCAGCCGCAGCGGCGCGGCACGGCTCTCGTCGGCGCTGTCGCGGTCAGCGAGCTCCCTGGCGTAGGCGCGCAGCAGGTCGTGCAGGGCGAACCGCCCGGGGAGGTGCTCGGTGACCAGATGGGCGCGGGCCAGTTCCGTGAGCAGGTCGCGCGCCCGCCCGTGCGGAAGCCCGGCCAGGGCGGCGGCGGCCCGCGTGGAGACGTCCGGCCCCGGGTGCAGCGCCAGCAGGCGGAACAGGCGCGCGGCCGGCGCGCCGAGCGTGCGGTACGACCAGGAGAAGACCCCCCGGACGTCCGTCGCCCGGTCCTCGCCGCCGAACGGGTCGAGCTCAGCGCCCGCGCCGCGCACCCGCGCCACCAGGTCGGCCAGCGGCAGGTCCGGCTCGGTGGCCGCGCGTGCCGCCAGGACGGCGAGGGCGAGGGGCAGGCGCGCGCACAGCGCGACCAGATCGTCGGCCGCCTCGCCCTCGGCCGCGAGCCGCGGCGCGCCGATGCGGGCGGCCAGCATCTCCCGGGCCTCCCCGGGCGACAGCAGGCCGATCGTGAGCGGCTGCGCGCCCTCCGCCGCGACCAGCCCGGTGAGGGGATCGCGGCTGGTCACCAGGACCAGGCACCTCGCCCCGCCGGGCAGCAGGGGACGGACCTGCTCGGCGTCGCGCGCGTTGTCGAGCACCACGAGCACGCGCCGTCCGGCCAGAAGACTGCGGTACAGCCCGACCAGCGCGTCCGAGTCCTGGGGGATCCGCTCGGGCGGGGTGTTCAACGCGCCCAGGAAGCGGCGCAGCGCGTCGAACGGATCCACCGGCGCGGCGTCCGGATCGAAGCCGCGCAGGTTCACATAGAGCTGCCCGTCCGGGAACCGGTCCCGCACGCGGTGGGCCCAGTGGACGGCCAGCGTCGTCTTGCCCACCCCGGCGGTCCCCGACAGGCAGCAGACGGTCATCGACGCGGCCCCGGCGAGGACGGCGTCGAGCCGGGCGACCTCGGCCGTCCGCCCGACGAAGTGGGGGAGGTCCGGCGGGAGCTGCGCCGGCACCGGAGGGCGGGGCCGCACCACGGCCGTACGGGCCGGGTCCGGCGTCCGGGCATGCAGCGAGGCGTCTCCGGCGAGGATCATCTGGTGGAGCCGGCGCAGCTCCGCGGTGGGTTCCAGGCCCAGCTCGCGGCTGAAGTGGGCACGCGCCCTGCGGTACACCGCCAGCGCCTCGGGCGGACGGCCGTCGCGGTAGAGCGCCACCATGTAGGCCCGGATCGGCCTCTCCCTGTCGGGGTGCCGCAGCACCAGGTCGGCGAGCTCGGGCAGCAGCTCCCGGTGCCGGCCGCAGTCCAGCTCGGCCTCCAGACAGGATTCCAGCGCGGACAGCCGCAGCTCCTCGAGCCCGACGCCGACCCGATCACGCATCCGCTCGCTCGCCACGTCGGCGAGCAGCGGACCGCGCCAGTAGGACAGAGCCTCCCGGAGCAGCCGGGCCCGCTCCCCCGGGTCGGACGTCCGTTGCCCCCGTCCGACGCCCTCCCGGAACCGGTGGACGTCCACCGCGCCGGGCTCGGTCTCGGCCAGGTAGCCGTCGCCTCGGCGGAGCAGCCGGAACCCGCGTCCGCCGGTGCGGTCCGGGTCCAGTGTGCCGCGCAGTCGCGCGACGTGGCTCTGCAGTACGCCGCGCGCGTTGTCCGGCGGCTCGCCCTCCCACAGGAGGTCCAGTAACCGCCCGACGGGGATGACCCGCCCGGTGTCGAGCAGCAGCAGCCCGAGCAGGCACCGCTCCGCCCGCCGCCCGAGTGCCACCTGTCCGTCGACGTCCCATACCTCGACGGGGCCGAGGAGCCGGAAATCCATGCTGACCTCCCCGCCCGCTGACGGCCGCTCCCGTGGGGCGGCGGCGGGTCATCGGCGTTCCGCGACGGTGGCGGCCCACAGTCTATTCGTGCCCGCCGACATATGATCAAGGCGGTGCCCGGCGCCGTGCGAACCTTTTGTCCCCGGGCGCCTTCACGCGGCCCGTACGGCCCGATGCGGACCACCATCCCGGGCGCGGATTAGAAGCTGATCGACGTCCTGGGAAAACGTGCTGTGACCAGGGGCCGAGTGTCCAGGTGAGTCCGGCCGCGTCCGCCTTCGTCTGGTGACGTTGCCGTCAACGGTTGCCGTCAGTTCGGAGACTTCCGAACCTGCTCACTCGAGCTGGCTATAAAAGGTCATTTCCGTATCAAGGGCGTACAGACTTTTCGTCGGACTCGCATGCCAGGATCTCCATGATCTGTTCCCGGAGAGAACAGGATTCCCATGAGCGGCTACGACTGGCTCGATGACGATGCGTTCTGCGCAACCTTCGTCTGCGGCCTTACCCCGCACGAGGCGCTGGCCCGCCTTGGCATCGAGGTATTCGACGGCGATGACGAGGAAGGCGAGATCGAGGAGGGCCTCATCTCAGCCCGGTCAGCCGAGGGCGGCACCATTCTGAGCGAAGAGAACGGCTACGCCGGCACGCTGGACGAGGTGCTGCGGCCCTTGTCGGCTGGGACGGTCACGGCGAGCGTCTTCGTCAACGTGAACAGGCTCGCGTCCTTCGACCATGACGCCGACGGCCGCAGGATCCTGTCCTTCGATCCGCTGTTTCCCGGCGACGAGGACGGCATCCCGGAGGACTACCTGGCCGACCGGGTCGAGCTCGGACTCGTTGGCGACAAGTCGGAGGGCGGGCTTGTCGCTGCGCTGCTGCTGGCCGAGCGCATCACCGGGGTGCGGCCGAACGCTTCAAGTGACATTGTGGCCGCACACGGCGTTCTCGAGCACTGAGCGCTCCCGCCCTGTTTCCACAGCTCGATAGGGCGGCCCTGAAGGCCGTGCGCGAAGATCTGGTGCTGCGCAACGTCGCGAAGAACGTCCAACTGGGCACTGTCGAGCGGCCGGAGATCCAGGCGCTCACCCTCGACGAGGCCAGGCAGTTCCTCCGGCAGGCGCGCAAGGGCCGGTTCTACGCGGTGTACGCGGTGGCTCTGGGCGTTGGCGTCCGGCGCGGTGAGGCGCTCGGGCTCCGCTGGGATGACGTCGACCTGGACAAGCCCGGACGATCATGGAGATCCTCGGCCACAGCACGATCGTGCTGACGATGAACACCTACGCTCACGTGCTACCCGAGCACCAGGCGACCGCGCTCAAGCTCGAAAAGGCGCTGGGAGGTCTCGCTTAGAGAGAGCTGAGTGAACGAGGGTCCGCCCGCCGCCGGGGATGGCAGGCGATGATCTGTTGCGGCAAAGTCATACCAACCACCTCGCCGGGAGTCCTCAACGTGAACAACCCAACATCGTTCACCGACCGTGAGAACTGGTCCGGTGAATGGTATGAACTGGCCATCGAGATCGGCGACACCAGCGATAAACGCCTTCAAGGGGCTCTGTCGGCACTCTGGCGAGCGGCTGCCATCGAGGGCTGCTACGGCCGCGATCGTGAGCCCGAGGAGCAGGACGAGGTCGCCTGCACCGTCTCATCACTGGCCGAATTCGGTTTCCTGCGAGGTACGGTCACTCTTCCGACCGGCCATCGGGTTGTGTGCGGATGCGTGGCTGTTCGTGAGGATGGCGGCTCGGACTGGCTCGACTTCTACCTACCGGTGGCCGCGCTCGAGCGCATTGACGAGCGGTTCGGAAGCTACCGTTTCGATCAGGCCGGCGGAAAGGCAGTTTTCGGTTGGCGGCGCACGTACGACGACTGGCTGGCCGACATCGGAACCAGCGTCTATCAGGAGGTCCCGTTCCAACTCGGCTTGATCGGCTTCGAGACGTCAGGCACCATCGACGCGCGTGAACTGAACGGCACCCCGCCCGAAGAACGCTGGATGGGATACCTGTTGCCGGCTGACGGGGTCCTTCGCTACGTGGCCGCCAATAGGTGACCGGCGTTGCCGTCAACCGTTGCCGTCAACAGCCCTTAACGATCATCTTCGCAGAGCTGTTTTCGCTGGTGGGGCGCCAGGGACTCGAACCCTGAACCGACGGATTAAAAGTCCGCAGCTCTGCCATTGAGCTAGCACCCCTTGGTCGTGCCCCGCGAACCCCGCCCGCGTCGCGGTCTGATCCGTGGAACACTCCCCAAGATGCAGGGTACAGAGAGTACCGCGTCTTCGGCGACGCCATTGTCCCTGATCGCCCCGCCATCGGTCTCGGCAGGCCCTGGCGAGGGGCCATGACGCAGGTCGTCAGCGGAAGGCGTCAAGGCCCGTGAGCGCCTTGCCCAGAGTCAGCAGATGCACTTCCTGAGTGCCCTCGTATGTGAGCACGGACTCCAGGTTGGTCATGTGCCTGATGACCGGATACTCCAACGTGACCCCGTTGGCCCCGAGCACCGTACGCGCCTCGCGGGCGATGTCGAGCGCGGCCCGGACGTTGGCCAGCTTGCCGAAGCTGACCTGGGTGGGCTTCAGCTTCCCGGCGTCCTTGAGCCGGCCGAGGTGAAGGGCGGTGAGCCCGGCATGGCCGAGCGCGACCGCCATCCAGGCCAGCTTCTCCTGCGTGAGCTGGAAGGCGCCGATCGGCTTGCCGAACTGCACCCGCGTGGTGGCGTAGTCCACGGCCGCCTCCAGGCAGGCCCGGCCCGCTCCGACCACGCCCCACAGGATGCCGTACCGCGCCTCCGTGAGACACGACAGCGGGCCCTTCAGCCCTGCGACGCCAGGCAGCACCGCGGAGGCGGGCAGCCGTACGTCGTCGAAGTACAGGGAGGCCGTGACCGAGGCCCGCAGCGACAGCTTGCGGTGGATCTCGGCGGACGAGAAGCCGGGGGTCGAGGTGGGGACGACGAAACCGCGGATGCCCTCGTCGGTCCGCGCCCACACGACGGCGACGTCGGCGATCGAGCCATTGGTGATCCACATCTTGGCGCCGTTCAGGATCCAGTCGCCGGACGGGTCCTGCTTGGCGGTGGTGCGCATGCCGGCGGGGTCGGACCCGTGGTCGGGCTCGGTCAGGCCGAAGCAGCCGATGGCCTCCCCTGACGCCAGCCGGGGCAGCCACTCCTCCTTCTGCTCGTCCGAGCCGTACTTCCAGATCGGGAACATCGCCAGCGACCCCTGCACGGACACGAACGACCGCAGCCCCGAGTCGCCCGCCTCCAGCTCCCGGCAGGCCACGCCGTACGACACGGCGTCGAGCCCGGCGCAGCCGTACCCCTCTAGGTGCATGCCGAGGAGGCCGAGCGAGCCCAGGGCCGGGGCGAGTTCGCGGGCGGGGAACGTGCCCTGCTCGAACCACTCGCCGACGTGGGGGAGGACCTTGCCGGAGACGAGTTCCCTTACGGAGTCCCTGATCATGCGGTGCTCGGGGTCGAGCTGGTCGTCGAGTTCGAGGAGGTCGTCCATGGCGTCAGGGTATCCGGGCCTCCTCGGGGTAGGGCCAGGGGGAATCCCGATGTGCGCCCACCCCCCTGAGAGGCACTGTGGAGGTATGAACGAGATGAACACCAACGGTTCGGTCAAGCAGCTCCACCGCACTCGGAACGGCAGGATCGTCGCCGGGGTGTGCTCGGGCGTCTCCGAGTACACCGGCATCGACGCCAACATCCTGCGCCTCGGGCTCGCCGTCGCGAGCTTCTTCGGCGGCCTCGGCGTCGGCGTCTACGCCGTCGCCTGGCTCCTCCTCCCCGAGGAGGGCAAGAACTCCTCCATCGTCCAGGACCTCATTGACAAGAACAAGGACGGCCGCGCCTGGCAGGACGCCAAGGCCAAGTGGGACAACGTCCAGCAGGGCTGGAACCAGGGCCGCTCCACCCGCACCCCGTACCCCCCGCAGGCTCCGAGCTACGAGCAGCACCCGTACGGCCGGCCCTCCGACGGCGACTCCCAGAACCAGGGTCCGCAGGCCTGACTCAGGTAGCGGCGGCCCGGACCTTGGCGATGATCTCCCTGCGCGACTCGGTCCAGAGCATGGCGAGCACGGCCGCGGCACACAGCCCGGCCACGCCCGCCAGCGTCACGACAGCCTCTGGGCCGAGCCGCTGGGCGGCGGCGCCTCCGACGAGGATGCCGACGCCCTGGGCGGCCAGCAGGCCCGACTGCACCAGCCCGAACGCCGCGGCACGTCCCGACGCCGGGACGCACTGGACGAAGGCCGCGTTGGCAGCGAGCTGGTAGGCCCCGCCGACGCCGGACAGCACCCACAGGGCGAGCACGCCCTCCAGCGGTGGCCGGATCACGCACAGCACGAGCGGCGCGCAGGTCATCATGGCCAGCCAGCCCATGCTCCGCAACCGCCCCGACGGCGTGACGAACCGCCCGAAGAAGAACGCGCCGACGACCGTGCCCGTCGGCATCGCCGCCATCAGCAGACCCGTGATCACCGGGACGGGCAGCCTCCCGTCGGCGAGCGCCGCGGCGTACGGAGCCGCGATGCCCTCGGGAATCACGTAGAACCCGCACAGCCAGGCGAACAGCACGAGCGTGCGAAGCCGCCGCTCGCCGAACACCAGGCGCGCGCCGGACAGAGTCATCCGCCACACGGACGGCCGCTCGCCGTCCTCCCGCAGCGGCGCAGGGCGGTGCCGCACCCCCGCGACGATCACCAGAGCCGATCCGAGGAACGTCGCACAGTCCAGCGCCAGCGCCCGATAGGGCCCGAGCACCGCGATCGCCGCGCCCCCGGCGGCGAACCCGAGCATCTGCACGGCCTGGTTGGTCACGTTCTGCAGGGCCGACCCCACGACGTACCGGTCGCCCTCAAGGACCTCGGGCAGCAGCGCCGCGCGGGCGGCCGAGAACGGCGCGCCGAGCAGCACCACGCAGAAGACCAGCGCGCACAGCACGGGAAACGGCGTGGTGGGCAGGGCCATCGCGGCGAGCATCAGGGCGCGCAGCACGTCGCACCAGAGCATGACCCGCCTGCGCGGGTATCGGTCGGCGAGCCCGGCCAGCAGGGGCCCGCCGAGGATGGGCGGCAGGTAGGTCAGCGCGTAGACGGCGGCCGTGGCCAGAGGCGAGGCGGTCCGGCTGTAGACCAGCACCGCGAGCGCCACCTGGGCGAGCTGGTCGCCGAGCAGCGACATGCCCTGTCCGAGCCACAGGGCCCGGAACTCGGGGATCGCGGCGACCTCCCGGTAGGTGGTCCGCACCTCGGGGGAACGGCGGTGCCGGCCGGACAGCCTGCCGGGCTTGGTGGCCGCCATCTCAGTCCGCAGAGGTCGCTCCGCCGGCCGTTTCCGCCGGTGTCCGCCCCGGCGACTGGATCTGACAGTACGTGGTCAACATGTTACTTACAGTGCCCGTCGGGTGTGACTTTTGCAACCCGCTGACGGTCCCATTTCGCGGCCCGCGAACGCCGATCGCCGCCTTGACGAGGGGAAACCCTGGCGAGGGAGACGCCGGGGAAAAGGGCAGTCACCAGCCGAGCTCGTGCAGCCGTTCGTCGTCGATGCCGAAGTGGTGGGCGATCTCGTGGACGACGGTGACGCGGACCTCCTCGACCACGTCGTCCTCGGTCTCGCAGATCTCCAGCGTAGGGTTCCGGTAGATCTCGATGCGGTCCGGGAGGACCCCCGAATACCAGTCGCCCCGCTCGGTCAGCGGAATGCCCGTGTAGAGCCCCAGCAGGCCGGGCTCGGGCGGGTCGTCCACCACCACGACCACGACGTTGTCCATGACCTTGGCCAGATCCGGAGGGATCGTGTCGAGCGCCTCGGCCACGAGCTCCTCGAACCTCTTCAGCGGGACGTCGATCACCGTCTCATCGTGTCATCGCGAGGCGGCCGTGCGATAGCGCCGTACGGCGAGCGGTGCGAACACCGCGATGATCAGCAGCGACCAGCACAGGGACGCCGTCACCGGGTGCTGGAGAGGCCAGGAGGCGGCGGCCGAGCCGGGATTGCCGAACAGCTCCCGGGCGGCCGAGACGACGGCGCTCATCGGGTTCCAGTCCGCGATCGCCCGCAGCCACCCGGGCAGCCCCTCCAGCGGCACGAACGCGTTGGCCAGGAAGGTCATCGGGAACAGCCAGCCGAACGTCGCGGCGTCCGCCTGCGCGCCGTTCTTGACGAACAGCCCGATGTACGTGCCCAGCCAGATCATCGCGTACCCGAACAGGGCGAGCAGCGCGAAGCCGGCGAGCGTCTCCAGGGGGGTGCTGTGCGGACGCCATCCCGCGATCAGCAGGCCGCACACGCTCATGGTGGCGAGCGACAGCCAGTCCTTGGACATGTCCGCGACGCTCCGCCCGGCCAGTACGGCGGCGCGCGCGATGGGCTGGGCGCGGAAGCGGTCGATGATGCCGCGCGCCATGTCTTCGGCGACCGACGTGGCGGCGGCGACCGCGGACAGCGCCATGACCTGCATGAAGATCCCGGGCATCAGGTAGTTCCGGTAGTCGCCCCCGCCGGGCAGGCTGATCGCGCTGCCGAAGACGTACCCGAACAGGATGGTCATGATGACCGGGGCGACCAGCTCGGCGGCGATCTGGCCGGGCTGGGTGCGCAGTTGGGAGTAGCTGCGGCCCGCGATGACGAACGTGTCGCTCAGGGCCCAGCGCAGCCGTTGCGCCCTCGTCGCGGGAGGTTCCAGGGTGATCACGCGGCCTCCTTCTCCTTGGCGGGCGCGTCCGTGAGCGCCAGGAACACCTCGTCCAGCGTCGGCCGGCGCAGCCCCAGGTCCTCCACGCCGACCCCGGCGGCGTCGAGGGCCGCGGCGACCCTGACCAGGGAGGCGGCGCCGTCCGAGACGGGCACGACGAGCCGCCGTTCGGCGGCGTCGATCTCGGGCTCGCCCGGGAGCACTCCGCGCACGGCCTCGACGCCGGGCGCCAGGTCCGCGGCGTCGCGGAAGGCGACGCTCACGCGGTCGCCGCCCACCTTCGCCTTGAGTGCGGACGGCGATCCGGCCGCGACCACCCGCCCGGCGTCCATGACGGCGATCCGGTCGGCCAGGTGGTCGGCCTCGTCGAGGTACTGCGTGGTGAGCAGCAGGGTCGTCCCCTCGGCGACGAGCCGGCGCAGCACGTCCCACAGCGCGAGGCGGCTGCGAGGGTCGAGGCCGGTGGTCGGCTCGTCCATGAACAGCACCGGCGGGGAGACGATCAGGCTGGCGGCCAGGTCGAGCCTGCGGCGCATGCCACCCGAATACGTCCGCACGGGACGGTTCGCCGCCTGCGTCAGCCCGAACCGCTCCAGCAGCTCCTCGGCCCTGCGGCGGGCCGTACGACGGGGCAGGTGGTAGAGCCGGCCGAACAGCTCCAGGTTGCGGCGTCCGGTCAGCAGCTCGTCCAGTGCCGCGTGCTGGCCGGCGAGGCCGATGCGGTAGCGGAGCCGTTCTGCGTCCCTGACCACGTCGCAGCCGGCCACCCTGGCCGAGCCGCCGTCGGGGCGCAGCAGGGTCGTCAGGACGCGCACCATCGTCGTCTTGCCGGCGCCGTTGGGCCCGAGCAGGCCGCACACCGAGCCGCGCGGCACGTCGAGGTCGACGCCCCGCAGCGCCTCGGTCGTGCCGAACCGCTTGCGTACTCCTTCCGCATGGATCACGGCATCTCCTTAACGCGGTTAAATTTAACAACGTTAAGGATGCATTGAACGCCGTTAAGCTGTCAACCGTGGCACTCGAACGCGACACGATCGTCAGGACCGCCATCCGACTCCTGGACGAGGTGGGGCTGGAGAAGCTGACCCTGCGCAGACTCGCGACCGAGTTGGGCGTGCAGGCCCCCGCCCTCTATTGGCACTTCAAGAACAAGCAGGAACTGCTGGACGAGATGGCCGAGGCGATCTCCGCGCAGGAGCCGTTGCGGCCGCTCGCCGAGGGGGAGTCGTGGGAGGAGTGGCTGGCGGAGTGGTGCAGGGGCCAGCGCCGCGCGTTCAAGTCGCACCGCGACACCGCGCGCCTCACCGCCGGCACCCACCCCGGCACGGCCACGCTGCAGACCGTCGAGACCATCCTGGAATCGCTGCTGCGGGCCGGATTCACCCGTACGGACGCGATGTGGGGTCTCAGCACGCTCGCGAGCTTCCTCGGCGGATTCGTCCTTGAGGAGCAGTCCGACCAGGAACGGGGAACGAGCGACCCGGCCCTGTTCGAGGAGGCGCTGGAGAGTCTCGCGCCGTACCCGAACGTGCGCGCGGTCATGGCCGAGACCAAAGGCCCGCAGACGGACGCGTCCTTCGAGCACGGTATAGCGCTGATTTTGTCCGGTATGCGGGCACGTCAGGAGGCCCGTCCCGACGGTCGGTAACCGGAACACCGTGTTCTGGTAACCAAAAAGGTCGCATCTTCGGGTAGTCAGGAAGGGATGGAGAACTCGAGGTTGAGGGCGTTCGCCCATAGGACGGTCGGCAGTCGGCTCGCCCGTGTGTCCGCCCGTGTGCTCGCGGTCGTGCTGGCGGCGGTGATCGGCGGATGGCTCGGGATGGCGTTCGGCGCCAAGGTGGACACACCGGTCGGGCCCGCCGACATCGGGATGTCCCTGGCGCCGTCCTGGAGCGGGGAGACCGTCATCGACGTGCGGCCCCTCGGGACGCTGAGCTTCGACAGCCACAACGGCCCGCTGCGGCTCGACCTGTCGATCGAGGCGGTTCATCCGGAGGTGGCGGAGGAGATTCTCAAAAACCCCCGGTGGGCCGATCGGCTGCCGACGACCATCGAGGACGACGTCATCTCCGGGCTGCGGAGCCTCGTCGTGCGCGCGGTGCTGTTCGCCGTCGTCGCCGGGTTCCTCACCGGCCTGGTCGCCTTCCGGCGGCTGTCGCGGGCGGCCTGGACCGCGGCGGGCTCGCTGGCGATGGTCGTCGTCCTCGGCGGCGTCTCCGCGCTGACGTTCAACCCCCGTTCGATCGCCGAGCCCCGGTACACCGGGCTGCTCACGGGCGTGCCGTCCCTGGTCGGCAGCGCCCAGTCGATCGTGACCAAGTTCACCGAATATCGCGGCCAGCTCGCCAAGCTGGTGACCAACGTGTCCCAGCTGTACGAGGCGGGGTCGAATCTGCCGATCTTCGACCCGGATCCGGGGACCATCCGCGTGCTGCACGTCTCCGACCTGCACATCAATCCGCTGGCCTGGAATGTGATCAAGTCGCTGAAGGACCAGTTCAAGGTCGACCTCATCATCGACACCGGCGACATCAGCGACCATGGGACCAAGGCCGAGAACGAGTTCGTCAAGGAGATCGGCTCGCTCGATGTGCCGTACGTCTACGTGCGCGGCAACCACGACTCCATGACGACCCAGCGGGCGGTCGAGAAGCAGAAGAACGCGGTCGTGCTGGACGGCGCCGCCGCCACCGTCAAGGGGCTGAGCATCTACGGCATCGGCGACCCGAGGTTCACCCCCGACAAGTCCGTGCAGGCGGCGGGCGACGAGAGCAAGAGCCTCCTCGACCTCGGCCGGGCCAACGCGGCCAAGCTGGCGCCGCGCGAGCGGCCCAGGTCCGCCTCCACCTCGGCTCCGGACAAGATCGCCGCCGACATCGTGGCCGTCCACGACCCGACCGTGGGCCGGGGCCTGTCCGGGTATGTGCCGCTCGTGCTGAGCGGGCACGTCCACGCGCGGTCCACCGAGCTGCTGCCCTCGGGCACCCGCCTGATGATCCAGGGGTCCACCGGCGGCGCGGGACTGCGCGGCCTGGAACACGACGAGCCGACCCCGCTGACCGCCTCGGTGCTCTACTTCGGCAAGAGCAGCCACCGCCTGGAGGCCTGGGACGACATCACCGTCGGCGGCCTCGGCGAGCAGTGGATCCAGTGTGAGCGTCATATCGAGCCGGACCCTGGTCGTACAATTTCTCCCGAGTCGCCGCAGGCGCCGTCGCCGACGGCAACCGGCAGCGGCTCGCCGTCGCCGGCCGCTTTGGCATCAGGGGCAAACGTCCCCTATGCTTCAGAGGTCTCCGACGGAAGGCGTCACGGAACAGGGCGAAAGCCTTGAGCCCCCATCGTCTAGCGGCCTAGGACACCGCCCTTTCAAGGCGGCGGCACGGGTTCGAATCCCGTTGGGGGCACGTGGAGCGCGTCGAGCGCGCCGGATGACGGAAGGTCGAAGACCTCCCGAAAGCTGGTAAGCTAGGCGAGCCGAACAACACGGGGAAGCGAAAGCCCCCCGGACATAAAGGTCCTGTAGAGCAGTTTGGAGTGCTCGCCACCCTGTCAAGGTGGAGGTCGCGGGTTCAAGTCCCGTCAGGACCGCGTACGGCGGCAGCCGCCGAGGTCAGGTAGCTCAGTTGGTACGAGCGTCCGCCTGAAAAGCGGAAGGTCGGCAGTTCGACCCTGCCCCTGACCACCCTCTCTGAACAGCCCAAACGCCCCGAGCCGATCACGGCCGGGGCGTTCTTGTTTGGCTTTGACGACAACCCTGACGACAACGGTCCTAGTTCTGACCGTTGCGACTGCTCATGGGGTTGACCCACTTCATGTCGGAGTAGAGTCGGCGGGCTCTGGCCGTGTGGAAGGCAGCGAGGTTGTGCGTGCCGAGGTAGTTGACGTAGCCCTGCACGATCTGGTCTTGCCGGCCGTTCCCTGTGCCAACGCCGTAGCGGAAGCGATCAGCGATGTCTTCCGCTGCTGCCAACAACATCCCGGCGAGTAGCGGCTCGGGACTGCCGAGCGCTAAGTGATTTTCCTCGTGAATCGCTCCCAGAGCTAACAGCGCCGCCCGGAGAGCATCCTTGTCTGGCCGGCCCTCACTGTTCTTAAGCATGAGGCACTCCTTTTGCATAAAAGCGATTAGTCCCAACAATCATCGGATGATCCGATGAAAACTGATGGTACGAGTGATCTAGATCACGTGCAACTGGTATCTCGGACGAGGCGTCCCAGATACACGAACGCCCCGGGGACAACCCCGGGGCGTGTAGGCGGCAGCAGCTAGGCAAGGGCAGCGCTCAACCTGCTGAGGGCCTTGCGCTTCTCGTCGAGAGAGGCGTGAGCGTAGATGGTCATGGTGACCTCGATGTCGGAGTGTCCGACGATCTCCCGGACGATGTGAGGCGGTACGCCGAGGTCGAGCAGAAGACTCACACAGGTGTGGCGGAGGTCATGAAGCCGCACCGCCCCGAGGCCGGCGCTCTTGCGGATCTCGCCCCAGCTACGGCGAAGGTTGTCAGGCTCCATCGGTGTTCCCCGCCGGGAGGGAAGATCAGCCCGTAATCCTCCCAGTCCGGCCACCGGTCGGAGCGCTCGGCAAACTGCCGCTTGCGGTGCTCCCTGAGCGCCTCGATGCAGATGGGTGGAAGAGGGACTGTACGCTCCGAGTCCTCCGTCTTGGGCTTGACGAACTGGAGTCGGCCGCCGACTCGCTGGAGGGTCTGGACGACCTCGAGCGTGCCCGCCTCCAGGTCGACGTCTTTCCAGCGAAGCCCGAGGAGTTCGCCGGGCCGCAACCCGAGGCAGACCGCCAGGATGTAGAGCGCGCCGAGACGGTGACCCTGGGCAGCCTTTAGCAGTGCCCTCGCCTGCGGAACGGTAAGGCCGCGGTTCACCTTGTACTTGGGCGGTGACACCTTCACGAGCTTCGCCACGTTGCGCGAGATGATCTCTTCTCGGACCGCGTTCTCTAGGGCGTTGCGCAGGACCGCGTGGATGAATTGGACCATGCGAGTTTCGATCTTGTATTCGCAGCACTTGCCGCCCTTCTTGGCGCAGCACTCCGGCGGCTTCCGAAGCTTGTCCCAACCGCGCTGGCAGCACTGGCAGCCGGTACGGAGCGACGTGATGAACTGACGGACTTCGGCCGCGTTGAGCTTGTCGAGCCGCTTCCGGCCGAGGCTCGGCACGAGATACCGCCGGATCACCCCTTCGTACCCCTGGACGGTCTTGGGGCGGCGCTCGGCCTTGACTACGTGTTCCAGCCAGTAGGCGAGATAGTCGCCGACGCTCCAGCTCTCGGCGGCAACGGGGACGCCCTGGTCAGCCTGTGACTTGAGGGCAACGAACTTGGCGTGGCACTCCTCGCGAGTCTTGCCGTACACGCTGACGCGTTTGATCGTGCCCGCTGTGGTCGGCACGAAGACCTTGGCCTCGTATCGCCCGTCCTTACGCTGGACGATGGTTCCCTCGCCGTTGGAGCGCTTTCGCGTCTTGCGCGGCTTACGGCTCTTCGGCTCCTCGTGGGCGGCGCCGAGCTTGGTCTTGGTCATCACGCCACCGCCTTCAGATAATCGACGCATTCGGCCAGCGAGTCGACGGGGACGAGGCGACGGCGGCCGATCTTGATGGTCTTGAGCTGGTTGGAGCGGATCAGGGTGTAGAGGGTCCACCGGCTGACGCGGAGCCGCTCCGCGGCCTCGTCAACGGTGAGCACGAGGTCATCCATCTGAGTTCTCCGTACGAGGGGCGACGGGAGGCAGGGGCGTGCCGGTGATGGCGGCGGCGAGGATGGCGTCTCCGGCGGAGAGGCCATGTCCGGCGTACTGCCAGTGCGCGATGACGAGGACGGTGTCCTCGTCGAATAGTGGGAGTCGTCCGGTACTGATCTGCTCGTATCGCCTGTGCTCGGCTCGCGCGGCGCGCAGCGCGCCGAGGGTGGTGGAGTAGCGGCGGGACTTGGTGGAGAAGTGGCCGCGGAATCCGAGCATGTGCGCCCAGTGAGTCAGCCGGAGGTCGGCCAGTTCGCCGAAGGCGCCCAGGCGGAGGCATTCGGCGATGAGCCGCCGGGCGTGCTCGCGGATCGGTAGGGCGGCGAGGTTTTCCAGGGGTTGGATACGCCGGTCCAGGGTGCCGACGCATTCGGCCGCCTTGGTGGCGTACTTGGCGATGTAGCCGGCAACCGCCTGTTCGGTCAGCTCACCATCCATGGTGATCGGCCGAGTGTCGAGCTGATCCCCCCACCGGAGGACTCGCGAGGGGTGACCGTCGTACGCGGGGACCGTGGCCGTGACCACGGTGGCGGCGCGCTGGGCGGCATCGGTGAGCATGTCGACCGTCGCCCATGCCGGGGGCGGGGAGGTGGGGCCGTCCGGGCCGTCGAGCCGGATGACGGCGTGCAGGTGGACGACGCCGCGTCGCTGGTATTCGGCGACCTTGGCGAAGGAGACGATGAGCTGGGCGGCGAGGTCCTTTTGTGTGAGTCCGGCGAGCTTGGCCAGGTGCCGGCGAAGGGCCAGGGTGAAGCGGCGCCACAGTTCCGGGGCGGTGGCGTTGAACAGCACGGAGCCCGTGTAGTCGTAGCAGTCCGGGCAGAGCGGCTCACCGAGGCATGCCTCGTCGGCACCGTGCGGGGTGGTGCAGGACATGACCCGCCCGTGCGGGCAGGTCTCCGCGTCGCGGCGGGGGTGGCAGGGCATGACCGTGCCGTTCTTCTCCCGCCGAGAGTGCACCTCGCCGAAGGACGGTGCAGTGAGAGTGACGAACAGGCAAGGGTGGGAGGCCACGGCCTCAGGGACGCCCTTGCCGCCGACGAGGCCCGCGCGGACGAGGTGGTAGGTGTCGGTGCAGGAGGGGCAGCGGGAGGCGCGGCGGGTCTTGCACGGGACGCGCAGGAGGCCGTCCGGTTCGAGGTGGGTGCTGTAGCGGTGGAGGAGCTGGCCGGTGGCGCGGTCGTAGTGTTCGACCTTGCCGCGTAGGTGGATCGGCTGGCGGCAGCCGCCGGTCCGGCGGATCTGGCTCGCCCAGCGGGCGTATTGGGGGTCGTGGAGCCGGGTGAGTCGTCAAGGGCGGTTCGCCTGCGGCGACCTGCCGCGAGTCGGGGCGGTCGCTGGCCGCGCTGCGGCTCTTCGGCCGGTCGCGGCCAGCGCCGCCCACGCGCATGACCACCGCCACGAAGGACCCGAGTCGGCGAAGCTCAACGACGAATGGGACATCACCTCGGGTATCGCATTCTCAGCTCGTCCATTGCGAGGTCCCAGAAGGACCTGTAGCGCCTAGCGCCAGCCAGCCATGGCGCGAGATACCAGGCTTCCCACTCCCCTTCAGAGGTGCTGACGTGGGGATTGAGGAGAACGACTCCATCGTCCCAATACCCGGCCAGAAGGGTGTCGGCTACATATTCCCCTCTCATGTTGCCGGAGACTTGCTCGTGTCCGTAGACGAAGTAGAGCTCGTCGGGCACGCTCCATGAGTTCTCGGGCTTGGGTTCTGACCAGCTCTCGGCGATCGAGGGATCGACATCACGGAGCCAGCCGACTTCTTCGATGCGCAGCAGGCAGCAGTCATCGTCGCTGCCCCACCCGTTGGCGAACAGGAGAAACTGCCGGTAACTCGGCGGCAGCTCCACACCCAGCCCCTCTTCAAGCTTGCGGACCTCTGCTTCGGTAGCCGGAGGATACAGATCGCCCAGTGGACTGACCGCCGGGTGATCAGAACCCTCGGTCACCGGATGCCGTGCAGGGAAGCGTTCAGACCATGCGTACTGGGAGATGAGGTAGAGCTCTGTCACGCCACAGCCTGTTGTGCGCAGTCACCCTTCTCGATGGCCGAGAGATCGATCTCTCCCTCAGCCACCATCTCGCGCATGCGGGCTATGGCGGCTGCACGCCTGCGTCGGTCGACGATCTCTCGTAGAGCGGCGTTGACCGTGTCTTTCTTGGAAGAAGTGCCGAGCAGCTTCGCGGCCTCGGCCAGGGCCGCGTCATCGAGGTCGATCACGGTCTTGGTCATGGGCACCGCCTCGCTCGTATGTATGACTCCGGATCGGTATATCAGCAGGCGCCGACCGGCGAGAGTTTCCCGCGGCAGGACCTCTGCGAAGATCTCAGCCCGTCTTGGCTGTGTTGCCGGTTGCATGGGCGTACGGGCCAGCCTGATCGTCTCCGAACAGCTCATAGAGGAGCTTCGAAGATGAGCGATGACGGCAACATTGACGGCAACGTCGGCCACCACGCACACACGATGGGCACCGTCGATCATCCTCGACCCACCAGGTCTTCGATGGGCGACAGGGCGACTGCTGATGCCGTCGCCTTCCTGGTTCCCGACTCCTGGCCGAAGCTCGCCCGGTCCGCTCGTGGGGCACAACAGACATTCGGCATTGTCTTGACGGCGGTAAAAATACTGCCATAGCTTCGGGGTGTTCCGCGTTCACAGGACACCCCCCTCTCCCGGGAACGGAGCGCTTTCGTGCCTCGACGCCTCCTTCGCATTCCCACCGCCGTCGCCGGCTCTCTCGCCCTCACGGCGGCCACCCTGACCGGAACCGCCGGGGCCGCGACGGACACTCGGGCCGGCACCACCGTTGCGGCCACCAGTCCCTCACATCTGTCCGGCACCCTCGCCGACGGCGCCACCTGGATCGCCGACGTGCCCGCCGACTGGAACGGCACGCTCCTGCTGTTCAGTCACGGCTATGGTCCGGCCGTCGCGCAGGATGCACCTTCCGACGAAGCTCGTACGGCTCTTCTCTCGGAGGGTTATGCGGTCGCCGGTTCCTCGTTCGATCCGCAGGGCTCGTGGTGGGCGCTGAACAGCGCCGAACGCGACCAGTTCGCCACCCTCGACGCCTTCGGCCGTACGGTCGGCCGACCGTCCCGCACGCTGTCGGTCGGGCTGTCCATGGGCGGCCTGGTCAACGCCCAGATCGCCCGCGACGGAGCCGGCCGCGTCGACGGGGCCCTCGGGCTGTGCAGCCTCGTCGCGGGCGGCGTCGACCTGGACGACTACCAGTACGACGCCGAGTACACGATCGCCTCGTTGCTGATGCCCGGCCAGGACGTGCGGCTCACCGGGTTCGCCGACGCCGCGGACGCCGCCGCGACGGCGCAGCGGCTGACCGACGCCGTGATCGCCGCGCAGGCCACCCCGCAGGGACGGGCCAGGATCGCGCTCGCCGCCGCCTACCTCAACCAGAGCGACTGGGCGCCCGATCAGAACCCGCCGGCGCCAGGCGATCCCGAGGGGCAGGAGGCCCAGCAGTTCGCCTGGCTCTCCCAAGGGGTGCTCGGGTTCATCGAGAACGGCCGCTGGTCCATCGAGCAGTCCGCCGGGGGCAACACGTCCTGGAACGCCGGGCTCGACTACGCGGCGCTGCTGCGCGACTCCGAGCACGCCGGCCAGGTGCGGGCGCTGTATCGCAAGGCCGGCCTCGACCTGCGCGCCGACCTGGCCACCCTGACCCGCGGCGCCCACCTGCACGCCGACCCGGGGGCGCGGCGCAGGCTGGAGGCGTCCTCCACCGCCGGTCAGAGCCTCGCGGTGCCGCTGCTCAACCTGCACACCATCGCCGACCAGCTCGTCCCGGTGCAGCAGGAGGCGGCGTTCGCCGAACGGGTCCGGGCGGCCGGCGACGACCGACTGCTCCGTCAGGCGTACGTCGCGCGCCAGGGGCACTGCGCCTTCACCACCGCGGAGATCGTCGCGGGCGTGCGGGCGATCGACAGGCGGGTCACGACCGGCCGCTGGGGCGACGTCGCCGAACCCGCCGTCCTGCAGAGCTCCGCTCTGTCGCTGAACCTCGGCGGGGCCGCCTTCGTCCGCTACCGGCCCGGCCGCCTCGTCGTCGGCCGGCACTCCTCTCTAATCGGCTCGTAGACGCCGACAAGCCCGGCGGAAATCATGTGATCCCATTCCGCCCCCACCTAGGACCGCAAATCCGGCCACGACGTACGAGGTTCCCAGGTGGCGATCGGCCCCTGGCCCGGCCGGCAGCAGTAGCTCACCGGCCAGCGTGCCGGCACGTCAGCACGCTGGCACCTTCGAGTCGTGGCAACTGCGGTTGCGAATGACATCCCGCCTACCGCTCGACGCTGCGAGCGCTGGTCGTCGAACTGTCACTGCCCCCGTTTGTTCACAACCGCCGTGAGCAGAAAGGCGCCGCGCCGTCCGATCAGGACAGAGGCGAGGGCGCACACACCGGCCCCGTCGTCACGCGATGCTGAAGTAGACCTCACACATGGGGTCGCCGTCGGAATTCTTGAAACAGACCACGTGTTCGTCGTCGTGCAACCTCGTCCAGACGCCCTTTGTCTTCCATCCCACGAGCGTCCCTCTCACCTTGACCACGTAGTCGCGGTCGGCGAAAGTGACTGCGTCGACGTCGACGCTCCCACCGCCCCTGTGGTTGCCAGGAGCCAGCTCCTTCTGTTCGCACGTAGTGTGCCACGGGGAGTAGGTTGTGCCGCCGTTCCCGTTCCATACGTCGCACCAGTCAGGGCCGCCGGTGCCCAGCACCTCGGTTGTGCGGATGGTCCACGGGGAGTTGTTCTGCGCCTCGCCGCACGGCCCCCAGCTGCACCCGCCTGCCATGGCAGGCGAGGTTCGCGGCCCGGCCTGGTCGCAGCCACTCACCCAGGTAGCCGCGGGGTTCTACGGCGTCACGATCAACAGCAGCAGCGGGGCCATGCCGACCTTTCGGGTCGGCGGGATCCGGTTATGGGACAGCGGAACTCTCTGGTCCCTGCTCGAACCGGCGCGCAACAAGTTCGACTGGACCATCCTGGACCGCCTCGTCGGCTCCGCACACCGTGCGAACCTCCCCGTTCTCTACACCTTCGGTGGCACGCCCCAGTGGGCGGCGCCGAACGCGCCACTCGGCCCCTACCCCGACGGGTCACGCACGGCGCCCCCCGATGATCTGAAGGATTGGGTCCGCTTCGTCAAGGCCGTCGCGACCCGATACGCGGGCCGGATCGACGCCTACGAAATGTGGGCATTCGCGCCCTCACCGCACTTCTACACCGGCGATGCCGCGACGCTGGCCCGCATGACGCAGCAAGCCGCCGCGGTCATCCGCCGGGCCGATCCAGCCGCGACCCTCGTGTGCCCCTCGATCGGGAACCTGTGGGAGCCTGCCTCCCAGCAGTTCCTGCTCGACTTCGCCGCAGCCGGCGGGTATCAGGTGTGCGATGCCGCAGGTGTGAAACTCGCCCCGCAGCACGACGGTGACACTCCCGAAAGCCTCGTTCGTCTTGCGGCCGTCATCGATCGCACCTTCCATGAGGCAGGAGTGCATCCGCGGCTGTGGAGCACCGGGACCGTCTACCGAATCCCTCAAGATCACAAACTGGACCAGGCGCACGCCATCGCATACGCGGTGCGCTTCTATCTGATCGGGATGTACGTGCGATACGACCGCATGTACTTCTACAACTGGGGCGGCACGAAGATCCCACTCGTGCTCCAGGCTGTGGGTGGGCCGCCAACCGCCGCAGCCCACGCGGTCGACACGCTCCAGCGCTGGCTGACCGGCGCCCGCATCACCTCCTGTGGTCACAGCTCGCCCGACGGGCTACCGGCACAGGTCTGGCAATGCCAGTTCGTGCTGGACGGCGCGGCCGGCCAAGGACCTGTCCGGGCCATCGTCCGCTGGACCGAATCGGGCACCGCCTCAATGCCGGCCGATCGCGGTGCCGGCACCCTCCGATTCTTGGACGGACGCGCCATGCCCGCCCCGCAAACCCTGCAGATCACCGAACAGCCAGTACTGATCACGATGCAGCCGGGCCGCTGACACTCCCGGCGCGCACCAGTGATCATCGTTCCACAGGTGGTGGGGGTCGGGGAGGCGTGGAAGGCGAGCACCGCCGCGGCGAGCACGGACAGCGGCCGATCGCGGGGTGGACGACGTCTCGTGGCTCGCGTGGGCCGGATCCCGGGCTGGGTGAACAGAAGCCGTCCAGCGGACAGCCGACTATGTCACTTTAGGTAGTTGTTCGATAACGGAGAGTTGCATCAAGATCTGGGGGTGACACCACAACTGCCGAGGAGGCTTTCTTGACGCTGTCCAGCGTTCCCGCTCTCGCCCGCCGCCTGGCCGGCGCCACCGCCCTGGTCTTCGCAGTCGGCACCGTCGCCCTGCCCGCCACGGCGGCCACCCTGCCGGCGCAACTGCCGCCGGGCGTAGCCGCGCTCCAGGACGGCGGCGCCGCCCAGCGGCCCGCCGGAGACGATGTGTACCGCGACTGGTTCACGAGCCACTCCAGCTGTGTGGCAGCCGGCCAGGGAGGGATCGACCGAGGCCACTGGGAGCACTACACCTGCTCCGAGGGCGACTGGTTCTGGCACCTGTGGACCAACCGCTGAGCCGACGGACGACAGCACGACCTGGTGCCGCATAGCCGGTAAGGCCCCGGTTCATCGGTGTGATGTCGCCGCCCACCGGGTTGAAATCCTGGTTGTGCTCACGGCCGGCTGGTGGGGGGACCGTGAATGTTCGCCGGGTTGGCCGGGCGGTGTTGCGGCGGGTCGTCCCCAGCGGATCTCGGCCGCTGAAGATCGTGCGTCCGCATGACGAGGCCCCGGACTCCGTGAGGAGCCCGGGGCCTGATGCCGTCGGATGACGGGCCACGTCTCAGTGCGCCCGGCATCGCCGGTGAAGCGTTGCTTAGAGCGGGCGAACCTGCTCGGCCTGCGGGCCCTTGGCGCCCTGGCCCGCGGTGTACTCAACCCGCTGGTTCTCCTCCAGCGAGCGGTAGCCGCCGGCGTCGATGGCGGAGTAGTGGACGAAGACGTCCGGAGTGCCGTCGTCGGGGGCGATGAAGCCGAAGCCCTTCTCGGCGTTGAACCACTTGACGGTTCCCTGAGCCATGATGCTTTCTCCTTGATGAGACGATCTCGAGGGCCACGGATGTGATCCTCGGGCTGCTGCGACCGACCGCCTTGGGAAAGCCTCGGCTCCATACGGTAACGCCCGCTGTCATTAACTCAGCAAGCGCTTTAACGCATACTGGGACTTCGACACAACCTCTGCTCCGACACTACACGCCGCAGCCCCGTTCCCGCGCCACTCTCTTGCAAAACCCGCACGCGCCTCCCGAAGGCCCATGCCCCGTCACCGGCCCGGGGCCCGCTCCTCGCCACCGTCCGACTCCTGGCGCAGTATGGCGATGGACCTGCACCGCCATGACGGTGCAGGCCCAGAGCGGTGGTGTCACTCAGGTGACACCAGGGTCAGTTCACTCGACGACTGCGAGGGCGTCGACGACACCGGCGCCGAAGAAGCTGTTGTCGTCGTCCGTGCCGGTGCAGGCCGCGGTGTTCTGCGGGCACGGCTTGGATACGGCCCGTGCCTTGAGCTCGCTGAGCATCGTGGCCGGCGACCAGGACGGGTGCGCCGACTTCATCTGCGCCATGACGCCTGCGACGTGCGGGCTCGCCATCGATGTGCCGCTCTTGGTGCCGTAGCCGTCGACCCCCGTCCGGGTGTTCCACGTCGTCGAGTAGATCGACGATCCGGGAGCCGCGACGTCGATCTTGCCGAGGCCGTAGTTGGAGAAGGACGACCGGACGCTGTCCAGCGTGGTGCCCACGCGCTGCAGGGACGCGACCGTCACGACACCCTCGAGCTCGGCCGGGATGTCGTTGCAGCCGCTGTTGATCGTACGCACGGTCGGCTTCGGCGCGTCGTTGGGGCTGCCCGTGTCCACGGTCTTGTTGGCCATGTCGTAGTTGGAGTTGCCCGCCGCGGCGACGTTGACGACGCCCTGCGTGGTGGCCCACTCCACGGCGCGCCGGACGGCCTCCTTGCCGGCGGCCTGGTCTGGCTGGTCGTCACACCAGAACTCGAACGGGTCGACGTAGTAGGAGTTGTTCGTGACGTCCATGTGCTTCAGGCCCGCCCACATGAAGCCGCAGACGGCGTACTCGGGGTAGATGAAGCCGTCGTCGTTGACGACCTTGACGGACGCCAGGCGCACGTTCGGCGCGACGCCGACGATGCCGATGTCGTTGCGGGCGGCGGCGATGGTGCCGGCGACGTGCGTGCCGTGGTCGCTCGTCGTCGGGCGCCAAGCCAACGGCGTCTGGTCCGGACGGCCGACGTCACTGCAGTTGACCGAGTTCGCGACGTCGATGTTGGCCTTGAGGTCCGGGTGTGTCGGCGAGATGCCGCTGTCGAGCACCCCGACGAGGACGTTGCGGTTGCCGTCCGAGATCACCTGCGCCTGTGGGGCCTTGATCATTTGCATGTCCCACTGGACGCCCTCGTTGGGGTCGAGGCTCTCGCCAGGCTGGGGGTCGGACGGGATGTCGCCGTTGACCGGCTTCTTGGCACCCTTCTTGTACCCGTTGGCGCCGGGGCCCCACGGCGGGGCCAGGTCGGCCGGCGTCCCCTCGGAGACCCCGGCCGTGCGGGTGGCGCCGACGGAGGCGACCGCGTTGCCACCCTTGGCGGTGACGTTCACGCGGAAGGCCGCGCGGTCGGAGTGGGCGACGACCACGCCGATCTCGGGCCAGGACTGGACGACGACACCTCCGGCGGCCTCGACCGCGCGCTCGACGAGACGAGTTTGGCCGGGGTTGGCGATACGGGCGTTGACGACGTAGCTCATGAGCATCCCGTCGGGGATGTCCACGTTGACCGGTGTCGACGTCGGCTCGTCGGTGGTGGCCGCGCTGGCCGAGTCGGTCGCGCCTCCGAGGAAGGCGGCACCCACCATGGCGAACGCCGCGGCGGTGGCCGCGAGGCGTCGCTTGGTCAGGGCATGCTGCATGCGTTGCTCCTAGAACGGTGAGACCGCGGCACCATCGCCGCGGTCTGGCTGGCCCCGATTCCGAAAGCCCGAAATCGCCCCGAATCAAGCCTTTAGAGTTGGTTGGTGACGGTAACAGCTCGATCGT
Source organism: Microbispora catharanthi (assembly GCF_006334915.2). Taxonomy (GTDB): domain Bacteria; phylum Actinomycetota; class Actinomycetes; order Streptosporangiales; family Streptosporangiaceae; genus Microbispora; species Microbispora catharanthi. The sequence goes on along the minus strand of NZ_VDMA02000015.1, from coordinate 14,405 downwards.
GAACTGTTCAAGAGTTCACCAACGCAACGCGGAAGGCTGTCCGGACCACCCTGCTGGCCGGGACCACTCTGCTGACCGGACCACCCTGCTGGCCGGCGATCGAACGCACAAAGCGCTTCGTGTCGAGACCGGGGATCAGCCGGTGCTCGTGCGGTTCCTGTCCACTGTCCACAGAGCTACCTGAGCGCCTCCACCGGCTCCATCCCGGCCGCCCTCAGGGCCGGATAAAGTCCGGCCAGCAGCCCCACCGCGGCCCCCGCGACCGGGGCCGCCACCGCCGGCCGCAGGTCCAGGAGGGGCGTCCACTGCTTGGCGGCCGACACCGCGACGACGGTGGCGATGCCCACGGCGGCGCCGATCACGCCGCCCGTGAGGCCGAGCGGTGAGCACGAAGTACATCGGCTCACTGACTTTCTGAGGTTCCCCTTGGCATGCGCCGACGTTATTCCGTTCAACGAAGCGTGTGTCATGTCGGGTCATCGGGGTTTCCGCCCTGGTCGGACAGGAAGGTGGAGAGCCGGGCCGGCGTGGAGTTCCCGTTGACGGTCGGATGAACCAGGGTGAGGGTGCTTACGTGGTGGAGGCATGAGACTGCGAATGATCCTGCTCATGGCGGTGACGGCGTTGACCGCGGCCTGTGGAGGAGTGGAACCGGACACGTCGGCGGCCGCGGCCGCCGACGGGCCGGCGAAGCCGGTCGCCTCGTGGGGCGCGGAAGGCGGCTTCGTGACCGCGACCATGAACGCGCTGCGTCCCCCGAGGGTGGTGCTGTACGGCGACGGCCTGGTGATCGCCGACGCGAGCAAGCAGATGACGCTCACCGATGCCGAGGCGGGCGAGGTGGTCGCGCGGATGGAGGAATACCTGACGGGGCAGCCGCCGACCGCGGAGCCGAAGCCGGGCGCACCGTCGGTGACGGACGTGCCGGACACCGTCCTCGGCGTACGGGGGAAGGACGGGAAGATGCTGGAGATCCGGGTCCCGGCCCTGGAACAGCTTGCGGACTTCTACCCGAAGCAGCTGGTGGACGCGAAGAAGCTGATGGAGGGCCTGGCGGCCCGCGCCGCCGCGGAGGGCGCCGACTATGTCGCCACCCGCGTCCGGATGGTCGCCGAAGGGGCCGAGTCGGCGGAGGGCAAGCCGGCGCCCTGGCCCGAGGGCGTACCGGAGCCCTCCGGCGTGGTGGATACGGTCTGGCAGAAGGACGTCGAGGGGGCGGCGGTGAGTGCGATCACCAAGGCGGTTCCCGCCGAGCAGAAGTACGGCCGGTCGCTCTTCGCGACCAGCTCGGGGACGACCTTCGTGCTCTCCTGGCGGTATCTGCTGCCCCACGAACAGTCACCGGCCTCCCCGGCGCCGGGCCGGAAGGGTTAGACGTACCGACCGCGGACGCTGGTGACGGTGACCGCGAACCGCGGGATATTTGCTGATCATGAGTTATGTCCGCTCGCTTCGGACGGGTTCCGGCTCGTGACCGCGGGCGCCCCGGCGGCCGATCACGCGGCGCGAACGCCGGCGGGCAAGCGGGTCACCTGGGCGGAGCTGTTCTTCGACCTCGTCTTCGTCTTCGCCGTCACGCAGTTGTCCGCCTCGCTGCACGCGGACCACTCCCTGGCCGGGCTGGGCCGGGCACTGGTGCTCTTCGTCCCGGTCTACTGGGTCTGGGTGAGCACGTCGGTCCACACGAACACCCGCGACGTCGACAACGCGTTCGACCGTTTCGGGATCCTGGCCGCCGGGCTCGGCAGCCTCCTCATGACGCTGCGCATCTGTCCGAACGGTTCGGCCTGTTCCTGATCATCGCGCTCGGCGAGTCGGTCGTCGCGCTCGGCGCGCCCGCCGCGGCCCACGGCGCGCTGGACACCGGCGTGGGCGTGGGCGTGGCCGTGGCCGTCGCGTTCGTGCTGGTCGGCGGCTTGTGGTGGATGTACTTCGAGTTCGCCGTCGACGTGTGGGAGTACGTGTCAGCCGTCGGTACGAGGCGGGGTGCGCAGGAATGAGCGGATAGCGGGGACGAGGTCGGCATGGGCGTCCTCCAGCAGGTAGTGGCCAGCGCCGTGATACAGGCGAGTCCGGGCGGCGGGAAAACGCCGTCGCCATTCGCTCAGCACGGCGCGGTCGAAGACCGGGTCGCTCAGTCCCCACGCGATCAGTATGGGCAGGTCGGCGAACTGCGCCAGCGACGTGCCGGTGGCCTGCAGAACGGGCCAGGAAGGGTCGCCGGGGCGCAACGGGATGTCCTGGACGAAGCGTTGGACGGCCACGCGGTGCTCGGGCCGGTCGTAGGGGGCCAGGAACGCCGAGCGCACCGGAGCGGGCATCCGGCGCCGTACTCCCAGTGGACGCCAGGTGGCGCAGCGGGCGAAGAGGTTGTGGCGTAGGAACAGGCGGGTTCCCAGCCGGGTGCCGCGCATCACCCGGAACGGCAGCCGCAGCAGAGGACGTACGCGTTCGCCGTGCGGGTTGGGGAAGGCTGCGGTGTTCAGCAGGACCAGGCGGGCGACCCGGCCGGGGTGGCGGCAGGCCCAGGCCATGCCGATCGGCCCGCCCCAGTCGTGCAGGACGAGTGTCCACCCGTGTTCGGGGGCAACGCCACCGGTGATGAGATGTTCGATCAAGGCGTCCAGGTCGTCCACGCGGGCGGCCAGGTCGTAGGGGTAACGGTCGGTTCCCGGCTTGTCCGACAGGCCCATGCCGATGTGGTCGGGGGCGATGCAGCGGAACTCCTCGCGCAGCGCGAGGATCGGCCGTCGCCACAGGTAACTCCAGGAAGGGTTCCCGTGCAGGAACAGCACGGGCTGGCCCGCCCCTTCGTCCAGGTAGTGCTGGCGCAGGCCGTCACGACGCGGGTGGGCGAACCACCGGGAGGTGAACGGGTAGTCCGGGAATCCGGTCACCGGGTGATCTCCGCCGTGTTCTGCGCGGACAGGTGGGCGGTGAGCCGGGCCAGTCCTTCCGCCATGCTCACCCGGGGCTCGTAGCCGAGTTCGCGGCGGGCTGCTGAGATGTCGAACCAGTGCGCCGTCGAGGACTGCTCCACCAGGAACATCAGCGGTGGCAGGTGCCGCAACCACGGCAGCCGGCGAGCCTGCTCCAGCAGCCGGGCCGCCCGCAGGACCGGTCCGACCGGTGCCCGGCGTGTCACCGGAGGCAGCCCCGCGGCGCGCAGCAGCAGGTTGAGCCATTCCCCGAAGCCGCAGGGCTCGCCCTGGGTGATGAAGTAGGCCCGGCCGGCCGGCGGTGAGCCGGGACGTAACCGGTCGAGAGCGAGCAGGTGGGCGTCGGCGGCGTTGTCGATGTAAACCGTGTCGATGGTCTTGTCGGTCTCGCCCAGCAGCCACAGCAGGCGGCGGTGTGCCACCAGCCTGGGCAGGAAGTGCGGATCACCTGGCCCCCAAATGAGATGCGGACGCAACGCGACCGCTGTCACCCGCCCGGCCGTGGCGCCGGCGAGGACGAGCCGTTCGGCTTCGGCCTTGGTCCGCGGATAGGCGGCGGGAAAACGGCGGGCGTAGGGCACGGACTCGTCCACTCCTTCCAGGTCCCGCCCGTCGTGGACGACACTCGGCGAGGACGTGTGGACCAGGCGTGCCCCGTGACGCGCGCAGGCGTCCAGCACGTTGCGCGTCCCTGTCACGTTGATCTCCTCGTAGTCCCGGTCCCGTCCGTGTACGCCGGCCTTCGCGGCGCAGTGCACGACCGCCTCGCATGCGGCGACGGCGGCCAGCACCGCCGCGCGGTCACGTATGTCGGCCAGGTGCTGGGTGACCCCGAGAGCCGCCAGCGCGGGGCTGTGGTGCCGCTGAAGAGCGTGGACGGTGTCGCCGCGGGCGGCCAGCCGCCGGCAGACGGCTTCTCCCAGGAAACCGCCGCCCCCGGTCACCAGAACCCTCGTCATCGGCCCGCCCGGACGCGCCGCGAGGCCCACAGGGCGAGCTCGTGCCGGCGGATCTTGCTGTTGTGCCGGGCGTCGACCGGGAACCCGGGGTGGAACAGCACCTCCCGAAGCTCGGCGGTGTGCGGTCGGCGGGCCGCCACGTCCAGGATGTCGGCCTTCACGCGAGCCTTCACGCGAGCGTTGTCCCGGGATCCCGATTCGCACTCCACAACCAGGACCGCACGCTGGGCGCCGGCGGGACCGACGCCGACCAGTGCGGTGCGGCGGACCCCCGGCACGGCGGCGAAGACGGGTTCGACCTGGTCGGTGTACAGGTCGCCGCCGACGGTGCGGACCCGTTCCGATTTGCGTCCGGCGAACCAGAGCCTTCCCTGCTCGTCGAACCGGCCGACGTCACCCATCCGGTGCCAGGTGCGCTCCCCATCGCCGATCCGGGCCAGCGCGGTGGCCTTCGGATCGTCCAGGTAGGGGTCGCTGACGGTAGGGGCGGCCACGGTGATCTCCCCGATGGTGCCGGGCGGCACGACCAGATCCTCACTCCACCGTTCGATGGGGTCGTCGCTGACGGCGATGACGCGTACCTCGGTGCCCGGGAGTGGAGGCCCCAGGCACGTGCCCGCCCCGGCGGCGGTGGCCGCGGCGTGCTCGGCGAGCAGGTGGCTCTCGATCGCGGCCACCGGCATGCATTCGGTGGCGCCGTACACCGACAGTATCCGCGCGTCGTCGCGCAGGCAGCCGCGCAGGCGGTCCATCACCGGCATCGGCAGCGGCGCCCCGGCGGACACCACGTCGCCAAGCGTGTCCAGTATCAGATCATGGGCGGCGCAGTGACGCGCGAGCCGGTCCAGCAGCGCGGGAGCGGCGAACATCCCGGCCACGCGAAATCGCTGGATGTCGGCGACCAGGGCAGCCGGGTCGGCCCGCACCGGATGCCGCGGGTCCATGTCCGGGATCACCACGGTCGCCCCGAACGCCGCCGCTCCCAGGGCGAACGGCGCGAACGTCGACAACACCGGCGTTCCCGGTTCCACCGTGCCCAGCGCGCCCAGCAGGTCGAGCTGCGCGGCCAGGTGCCGGTGACGCAGCGGCACGCCCTTGGGGGGACCGGTGGATCCGGAGGTGTAGGCGATCAGCGCCAGGTCGTCGGGGCCGGCGGGGAGCCATCCTCCCGGCTCGCCCGACGGCCCTGTGTCTGACGGGCACGCCGAGCCGCGGGGTCGCCGCGAGGGCACCGTGATGGACACACGGACGTCAGGGGTCCAGCGCAGCAGCCTCCTGACCAGCTGCACGGCGGGGATCGCGATGAACGCCTCGGGCGCGGCCTGGCGCAGACAGCACTTGATCGCGTCGAGCGGCAGCCCGGGATCGACCAGCACCGGTACCGCGCGGAGCCTTACCAGGGCGACGGCCAGCGCGCCCAGTTCCGGACCCGGCGGTACCAGCAGGCCGGTGCGCATGCCGGGGCGGATCCCGGCCCTGGCGAGGGCGGCGACGGTACGGTCCACCGACCGCGACATCTGCCCGTAGGTGGTGGCCGCCGGGGTGCGGCCACCGACCTGGCAGGCGATCACGTCGGGCTGCTCCCGAAACCAGCGCTCGGCGCGGACGATCAGCTCGCCGGCCGGCTCGGCCGGGCCGGAGCCGCTCGGCCCGGATTCGCTGGGAGGGGTCGCCTGTGTGGTCACCGGATCACCACCGCACGACCACGATTCCGGCACTGGCCCCGCTGGCCAGGCCGACCAGGGCGACCAGGTCACCGCGCCGTACCCGTCCCGAGGCGACCACCCGCGCCAGTTGTACGAGCAGCGTCGCCGCGACGAGGTTGCCGTGCTGGGCGATCGTGACGACGACCTTGCCCTGCGGTATGCGCACCTGGTCGCAGAACCACCACAGCGTCGGCAGCGTTGCCTGGTGCACGCAGATGGCCGCGAAGTCGTCCCAGTGCAGCCCGAGATCGGCGAGGGGCTTGTGGAAGACGGCGTAATCGATGTTCTCGATGCCGCGCACCAACTCGACGGAGTCGACGATGAGCGGCCCGATGGTGGGCCGGCCCGCCCACGGGTCGGTGGTGAGGTTGTCCACCGCGGAGACCGCCGCCTGCCATCCGGCGGAGTACGCGGAGAACCGGTGGGTGAGCACCCCCGGTTCGGCGCCGGCCTCCAGCAGCAACGCGGCGCCGGCGTCGGAGACGGTATAGGACGCGGCGACGGTGATGTACTCCTCGGCGTCGGCCAGGGTCCACGGTGTGCCGGCGGTGGGCAGTTCTCCGCAGCAGACGAGGACCCGCCGATGACGGCCGCCGGAGATCAGCGCGTCGGCCACCTGGATGGCGTTCAGCACGCTGTTACAGGCGTTGCGTACGTCGAACACCGGGCAGCAGGCCCCGATCTTGGCGGCGACGACGTGTCCGGTGGCAGGCTCTACGGCGTCGGACGACACTCCCGCGTAGATGAGCAGATCGAGGTCGGCGGCCTGTAGGCCGTTGTCCTCCAGGACCCGGCGGGCGGCGTGCGCCGCCAGGTCGGACGGTTTCTCGTGAGGGAGGGCGATGTGCCGGCGCCGGACTCCACTGTGGTCGTGGATCAGCCCTCGGGGCAGGTCAAGGGTGGGATTGCGATCGGCGAGCCGGTCTTCCAGCTCAGCCGTGCTCAGTGTGGTCTCCGGCAGATGTGCGGCCACCCCCGCCATCCGGGTGTGCAGGTGGGTCAATGCAGTCCTCACTTCTGTCGACTCGCACCGGCGGGCTGCTGTTCCCCGCGCGGCCCGAGGCGGATGAGCATGCTGTGAGCGAAGTCGGCCACGGTGCCGCCGCCGCGCATCAGCTCCATGGGCGGGATGTCGATGCCGAACTGGCCGCGGACGGAGGTCAGCAGTTCGGTGGCCATCAGGGAGTCCAGTCCGTACTCGTCCAGCCGCCGGTCTTCGGCGATCTGGTCGGCCGGGATGAGCAGGATGGTGGACAACAACCGGGTGATGTGCTCGGTGATGTACGCGTACTGCTGCTCGTAGCTCATCTCCGCCAGCAGAGACAGCAGGTCGGCCCCTTGCTGCTCCGTGCCGGGCGGCAGCACCAGGGACAGCCACGGGCGCTGCAGGCTGGGCAGGACCTGCCGCAACCGGCCCCAGTCGCAGCGGCCCACCATGGCGACGTCGGCGTGCTCGCCGAGCATGGCCTCCACGGCGTCCAACGCCCGGGCGGGAGACGTCGGCGGGATCCCGGCCTTGGCCAGTGCCTCTCCCTGCCTGCCTCGGGTCAGCACCCCGGTTTCCGCGAGCGCGCCCAGGCAGGCCGTCAGTCCGGGCAGGCCCTGCCGGCTCCGCTGCCGGGCCAGCGCCTCCAGGAACAGGTTCGCGGCGACGTACGACGTCTGGCCGATGTTGCCGATAGTGGTGAGGGAGGAGTACATGACGAACAGGTCGAGGGGACGATCCCGGGTCAATTCGTCCAGCACCATCGCGCCGGCGACCTTGGGGTGCAGGACGGCTCGGATCCGGTCGTCGCCGAGGTCGGCGAGCGGGCCGTCGTCGAGGTGCATGGCCGCGTGTACGACGCCGCGCAGCGGATGGCCGGCGGCGTCCAGGTCGTGCAGGATCCGCCACATGGCGTCGCGGTCGGCTACGTCGGCCGCGTACGCGCGGACCTCCACCCCCGATCTCTCCAGTTCCTCCAGCAGAGCGGGAGCTTCGGGCGCCTCGGCGCCCCTGCGACCGACCAGGGCCAGGTGGCGGGCACCCCGCTGGGCGAGGCGGCGAGCCGTCGCCGCGCCGAACCCGCCCAGGCCGCCCGTGACCAGGTAGGTCCCCTCCGGTTCCAGGCGCGGCGCCGTCCGTTGGGGCTGGACGGTAACCGGTTCGTCGCGTGGATCGAAGGACACAACGACTTTTCCGATGTGTCGAGAATGGCGCATCATGGCGAAGGCGTCGGCGACGCGGGCGGCCGGATACACCGTGTGGGGCAGCGGCCGGAACCGCCGGGAGTGGTAGAGGGGCGCGGCCTGCGCCGTGCTGTCGGCCATCAGCTCGGGCGCCTTCCACATCAGAGTGCCGATGTCCACGCCGTAGAACGCGATGTTGTCGGAGAACGGGCGCAGCAGCAGGGATCTGTTCTGGTAGATGTCCCGTTTGCCGAGCTCGATGAACCGGCCGCCGTGCCGCAGGCATTCCACGCCCCGGTTGATGGCCTCACCGGCCAGCGAGTTGAGCACGATGTCCACTCCCTGGCCCCCGGTCAGTTCCTTGACCTGCTCGGCGAAACGCAGGCTGCGCGAGTCGAGGACGTGGTCGGCTCCCATCGCGAGCAGCAGGTCGCGTTTGGCGGCGGTGCCGGCGGTCGCGATCACGCGGGCTCCGTGGTGCCGGGCGTACTGCAGCGCGGCCAGGCCGACTCCACCGGCTCCGCCGTGGATCAGGATCGTCTCTCCCGCCTTGACCCGTGCGCAGTAGCCCAGCGAATGATGCGCGGTGGAGAACGCCATCGGCATGGTGGCGGCTTCGGTGAAGGTCATCCCCTCGGGGACGGGGACGGCCGCCCATGCCTTGACCCTCGCGTAACTGGCGAATCCAACGGGCCCCGCGGCCATCACCCGGTCACCGGGCCGCGTCCCGGTGACGGCGGCGCCGACGGCGGTGACGATCCCGGCGCACTCCAGGCCCAGTTCGTGCCCGCCGAAGACCGCTTCGACGGCCTCGGTGGGCAGCAGGTTCACCGCGCGCATCACGTCGCGGTAGTTCAGCCCGATCGCCCGCACCTCGACCACGACCTCGTCAGGCCCGGGCTGCGGCATCGGGATCTCCTCCCAGGCCAGCGTGTAAGACAGCCCCGGGTCGCACACCTTGAGCCGGTAGGCGCCGCCCGAGCCGACGGGCAGGCTGCGGGCGTGCTCGCCTGACTCAAGCAGCCGCGGCACGAAACGTCCTCGACGGGTGAGCAGGATCTCGTCCTCCTCGCCGGGGGCGAGCAGTTCCGCCGCCAGGCGACCGGCGTCCTGTGCGGCGTCACCGCTGGGGTGCAGGCAGAGCCTGCGTACCGCGAGCCGCGGCTGCTCGTTGCTCAGCGAGCGCATCGTCCCCCAGGTCGCCGCGTCCTCGGGGTGGAGCCGGACGTCGGTGAGGCGGGGTTCCGGCAGCGCGGCGCAGGGGCGGGCCACCAGCCACACCGTGGTCGCGACGTGCTCGGGCAGTTGCTCGCAGGCCAGTGCGACGGCCCGCAGCGCCGCGGCCCGCCGGGTGATCTGCTCGACGGTCGCCTTCGGATCGGTGTTGTCGGCTTCGCGCAGCTCGCTGTCGTCCGCTCCGCCCAGGATGACCGCGATGGTGACCGTCTGGGCGGTGGGTGGGAAGTGATCGGTCCAGTGGTCGGGATCGTCGCTGAGCGGCGAGTGGAGCACGTCGCCGCCACGGGCTCGCAGCAGAGCCCGCAGCTCGGCGGTCAGAGCGTCGGTGCCGTCCTCGCCGGCGAGGATCCACGTGCCGGCGGCGTCCGGTACGGGGTGCTCGGTGGCCGGAGCGCCCCCGGTGGCGGCCGGAGCGGTGGCCAGCATCACCGAGAAGTCGCCGGCCGCGAGTTCGCCGTCGTCGCCGGTCTGGACGACCTCGGTATAGCCGACCTCTGCCAGCACCTCCGGCCATTCTTCCCGGGACAGCAGCGGCGAGCGCGGGCGCAGGTGCCGGTCGGTGAAGTCCCAGAACTCCTCCTGCACGCCGAGGAACGGCAACAGGGTCTCCACCCGGTGCGGTTCGGTGAGGAGCAACTGGCCGCCGGGAACCAGGAGGGTGGACAGGTGATGCAGCGCGGCGGGCAGGTCACGGGCCAGGTGCAGGCTGTTCGCCGCGACCACGAGATCGAATCCGGCCGCGGCCAGCCCCTGCTCCACCGGGCCGGCGTCCAGGTCGAGGACGGCGTAATCGACGAAGTCGAAGCCGGCGAAGCGCTGCCGCAGCCGGGTCAACGCCGCCTCGGCGAGGTCGGTGACCAGGTAGCGGGTGCGGTCGGCGGGCAGGACGGGCAACAGCATGGCGGTGGTGCCGCCCGTTCCCGCACCGGCTTCCAGGACACGCAGCGGCCGGTCGGCCGGCCATCGGCGGACGATCTGCTCGACGAGCGCCCGGGCGATCCGGTTGGTGAACAGGTTGACCGGCCCGACGTCGTGGAACTGCTCGATCAGCTCATGAGCGCCGCCGGAGCCCAGGACGTCGGAGCCGGTACGCCGGCCTGCGAGCAGTTCGGGCAGACACCGGCCGACGCGTACGGACAGGGCGCTCTGGGCGGCGAAGGCGGCTCCCCGGGTGAGGAGGTCACGGTGGAGGTCGCGCGGGTCCGTACCCGTCGGCATCAGGCGAGGGCCGCCCTCGACCGGTCGCTCCAGCAGTCCGTGCTGTTCCAGCAGCGGCAGGGCCGCGTGGAGCATCCGCCGGTGGTGCGCCCCCGGGCACGCCTCGATCAGTTCCTCGATGCCGACCGACCGCTCGGCGGTCAGCTCACCGAGCGCGCCGGCCAGCGTGTGCGCGAACACCTCTTCGAGCCGTGCCGCATACCGTGGGTAGTCCAGCTCGTGCCACGCCGAGCGCAGCCGGTCGATCTGCTCGGCCGCGCCGGACAGGATCTGCCCGGGGCGGGGGGCCGGCCACGGCTCGGCGGGCGCGCCGGCCCGGGGCGCGGCCCGCAGCGCCGTCTCGTAACGGGTGACCGGGGTGATGTGGACGCCGGGCATCCGGCGTAGCCGGCAGCCCTCCACTTCGGCGGCGATCCGGCCGTCGTCGTCGGCGACCACGATGTCCCAGCAGACCTCCTCGGCACTGCTGGAACGTTCCCGTACGTGCACGAGCCCCTGTGCCGCGGGCGTTCCCCACAGGCGGACGGAGCCGATCGAGGCGGGCATGTAGCCGCGGCCCGATCGCAGCGACTCCACCAGCCACAGCACACCGGCCTGCAGCGCACTGTCCAGCACCACCGGATGCATCTGGTAGCGCCCCTGCCCCTGCTCCGGGCACGAGTAGGCGCCCAGCACCTCCCCCTCGCCCATCCACAGCTCGGTCAGGACCTGGAACTCCGGCCCCCACACCATGTGGCCTTCGGCGGCCCGCGCGTAGTAGCCGGGCACGTCCACGCCCGTGCTGATGCGAGCGCGCAGCGCGGCCACGTCCAGCGGCGGCGGGATCCGGCGCAGCAGCGGCCGTACCCGTGCCCGGAAGTGCTCGCGGGGCTGCTCCGCCTGCCGGCCGGCACTGGCCACGGTGACCACCCCGGTCTCGGCGCAGAGCGACGTCTGCACGTACAACGGATCGGCGCCGGCCTGTGACGGCACCACCATGGCCCGGCTGATGTCGACCCTGTCCACCTCCACCGCCTCGGCGGCGTCCGGTATGGCCAGCCGTGCGGCGGCGACGGCCATCTCCACGTATCCGGTGGCCGGCATGACGGCGGCACCGCCCGCCCGGTGATCGGCCACCCAGGGCACCCGCACACGGTCGATCTCTCCCTGCCAGGTGGGGTCCAGCACCGGCATCCGCTGTCCCAGCAGCGGATGCTGGATCGTCGTGTCGACGTTGGTCTGCACCCAGGTGTGCGGGCCTCCGATCCAGTGTCGTTCGCGCTGCCAGGGGTAGGCCGGCAGCGATCGCACCGCGCCGGGGCGGGGGAAGTACCGATCCCAGTCGAGCCGTGCACCGGCGGCGACGAGTTCGGCGACCGTGCGGCGGGCACGCGCCGGGCCTGGCTCATCCCGGCGCAGCGTGGCCACGACGGCCGCGCGTACGCGAGCGGTGCCGCTTATGCGGCGCAGGTACGAGCGCAGCACCGGATGCGGGCCGATCTCCAGCAGCACGTCGAAGCCGTCGCCGAGCACCCGCTCGACCGCCGCTGCGAACCGCACCGGCTCTCGGACGTTCCTCCACCAGTACGCCGCGTCCAGCTCCGTCCCCCGGACCAGGCCGCCTGTCACCGTGGATACCAGAGGGATATGCGCCGGGCAGGGCCGCAGTCCGGCGAGTCCCTCGGCCAGGGGCTGCCGCACCGGATCCATGGCGCCGCTGTGGAAGGCGTAGTCCAGGTCCAGCTCGCGGAAGAAGATCTCGCGCGAGGAGAGGTCCTCACCCAGTGACTTCAGCGATCCGTCCGGTCCGGCGATCGTGACGTCGCGGTCGGAGTTGACCGCCGCGATCTCCAGTTGTGGGTAGCCGGCCAGGATCTGCCTGGCCGCGGTCTCGGGCAGCCCGAGTGCGGCCATCCGGCCCTGCCCCCGGGTGACCGACTGCGCCATGCCGCGCTCGGAGATCACCTGCGCCGCCTGGGCCAGTGACAGGGCGCCGGCGGTGTAGGCGGCGGCGACCTCGCCCACGCTGTGGCCGAGCACCGCTCCCGGCCGTACGCCCGCCGCCTTGAGCATCTCCACCAGACCGACCTGGACGGCGAACAGCAGCGGCTGCGCCACTTCGGTCGCCGACAGTCGTGACTGGTCGGCCGGCAGGGACAGCTCCTTGAGCACCGACCAGCCGAGCCGATCGGACAGTTCGTCGTCGACCGCTTCCACGGCCGAGCGGAAGGTCTCGTCGGACATCAGGTCGGCGCCCATCCCGGCCCACTGCGAACCGTTGCCGGAGAACACGAACGCCACCCGCCCGTGCTCCACCGTCTCCGACTCCGCCACCGCCGCGTCCCCGGTTGCGAGCCGCCTGCCCGCACCGGACTCACCGGCGGGGGCGGTCGACTCGGGGACGTCCACCAGGCGCGCCAGCGCCCGCGCCGCCGCCGCGGCGGTATCAGCCAGCACCACGGCGCGATGCCGGTGGCCGCCGCGCCGCCGAGTCGCGGTGTAGGCCACATCGTAGAAATCCCGTTCATCGAGTGACGTCAGGTGCGCGGCGGTCCGTTCCACCGCTTCCCGCAGCGCGGACCGGCTGCGCGCGGACACGACGACGGGCAGCGCTCCTGCCGGGGGTGCCGTCGGTTCGTTCCCTTCCGCCCTGGGGGCGGGTGGTGGCGGCGCGGGCGGTGCGGCCAGCGCCACGTGGGCGTTCGCGCCTCCGAACCCGAAGGAGTTGACTCCGGCCACGGGCCGCTCGCCTGCTTCGTCCAGCGGGCGCGGCTCGACGGTGACGCTCAGCCCCAGGGCGTCGAAGTCGATACGGGGGTTGAGCGTGGTGGCGTGCAACGAGGGCGGGATCATCCGGTGCCGGAGTACCAGCAGGGCCTTGAACAGCCCCGGCATGCCGGAGGCGGGCTCCAGGTGCCCCAGGTTGGACTTCACTGAGCCGATGGGCAGGACTCCGCGCGTGCGCCGGCTGCCCAGCGCCCGCCCCAGCGCCTGGCATTCGGCCGGATCACCGGCCTGGGTGCCGGTGCCGTGCGCCTCCACGTAAACGATCTCGTCAGGGCTGATGCCCGCCGTGGTGTACACCCGCCGTAACAGGGCCTCCTGCGCTTCGGCGTTCGGCAACGCCAGCCCCATGGTGTGGCCGTCGTTGTTGGCGGCGGCGCCGACGATGACGCCGTGGATACGGTCCCCGTCGGCGATCGCGTCGGCCAGGCGCTTGAGCACCACCACACCGCCGCCCTCCGCGCGTACGAACCCGTCGGCGTCGGCGGAGAACGCCCGGCACCGGCCGGTCGGCGACAACATCGACGCCTGGCTGAAACCGATGAAGGGACCCGGGCTGAGCAGCAGGTTGACCCCGCCGGCCAGCACCACCCGGCTGGATCCCTCCGCAAGGGACCGCCAGGCCCGCTCCACGGCTGTCAAGGACGAGGAGCACGCGGTGTCGATGCTCATGCTCGGACCGCGCAGGTCGAAGAAGTGCGACAGCCGGTTGGCCGCGATGGACAGGGTTCCCCCCGACATCGAGTACGGGCCCATGGCGCCCGGCTCCAACGCCTGCATCGTGCCGTAGGCGGGATCCGAGATGCCGATGAACACTCCGGTGTCCGTGCCTGCCAGCACCGCCGGATCGATGCCCGCGTCGTCCAGGGCCTCGACCGCCATCTCCAGGAGCAACCGCTGCTGCGGGTCCATCGAGGCGGCCTCTTTGGGGGAGATGCCGAAGTAGGCGGCGTCGAAGGCGGTGATGTCCTCGTCGAGGAAGCCCCCCGCCCGGGTGTAACTCCTGTTCAGCCTCGGCATGGTGTCGTCGACGAACCGATCGGCCTCGAACCTGCTCGGCGGGATCTGGCCGACCAGATCCGCGCCCTGCCGCAACGCCTGCCACAGCCCGTCCAGGTTCACGATCCCACCCGGTAGGCGGCACCCCACGCCCACCACCGCCGCCGCGTGCTCCGGCCATGCCTGCTCCGCTGTCGGGTCGTCCGCGCTCATGTCGCCCTTCCTGCTCAGGTCCACCACGACTCGGCACTTCGCCGGTCGGCTTGCTGTCTCGGTCAGGGTCCACCTAGGGCGCGTATCGGGTTGTGATCAATCCTTGGGATTTGCCGTTGTGGCCGGGTCTGATCCGGTAGGTCCTCGTGTGTGACGCGGGCCCAGTTGACGGACGAAGAGTGGGAGTTCATCAAGCCGTA
>NZ_VDMA02000014.1 GCF_006334915.2 Microbispora catharanthi | reverse complement strand
GCTGTTCAGACGTCCAAGTCATGACAGGTCTGGTTTCGATAGCCCCCGGCTATGCGCTCTGTCCCGCACGGTTTCCAAGAGTCGAAGGTCCCGAGGGTGTGCGACGAATTTCACATCGCGTCCACACCACGGGGGCGCATCGAGCCGACTTTGGCGATAGCCCTAGGCTATTGAATGTGCAGCTCCAGCAACTGGCCTACTTCATGGCCGTGGCCGAGGCGCGGCACTTCACTCAGGCCGCGGAGCGGATGCGGGTCGCCCAGCCGTCACTGAGCAAGCAGATCAAGAGTCTCGAGACCGAGCTGGGGGCGCCCCTGTTCAGCCGGGCCCGGGGCAACGTCACGCTCACCGCGGCGGGTGAGGCGCTGCTCCCGCTCGCGCGCCGCATGCTCGCCGACGCGGAGACCGCCCGGCGCGAGGTCGCCGAGCTTGCCGGGCTGCGGCGGGGGCGGGTGCGCCTCGGCGCGACCCCCTCGCTGTGCGCCGGGCTGCTGGCCGACGCGCTGGCCCGCTTCCACCGCGACTACCCCGGCGTGGAGCTGAAGGTCGAGGAGGGCGGGTCCCGCGACCTCGTCCGCGACCTCGCCCGGGGCCAGCTCGACCTGGCGCTGATCATCCTGCCGCTGCAGAGCAGCGACCCGTCCCTGGTGACCCGGGAGATCCTGAGCGAGAACCTCGTCGTGGCTTCCGCGTCGGCCCCGGGGCGCAGGTCGTACATGCGGATCGAGGACCTGCGCGGACGGCCCATGGTCATGTTCCGCAGGGGCTACGACGTGCGCGAGGCGACGCTGGCGGCCTGCCGGCAGGCGGGGTTCGAGCCGCGCTTCGCGGTGGAGGGCGGGGAGATGGACGCGGTGCTGCGGTTCGTCGAGGCGGGGCTGGGCATCGCGGTGGTGCCCTCGATGGTGCTGGAGAACCGGCCGAGGCTGACGGGCACGCCGCTGCTGCCCGGGCTGCGCCGTACGGTCGCACTCGCCCACCGCAAGGACGTGGAGCCGACTCGGGCGGCGCAGGCCTTCCGTGGGACGCTGTTGTCGTTCCTCGGCGAGGCCGCGCGTGATGGGACCCTCCCCCAGGGAATAGAGGCGCTCGTTGACGTGTGACCCCTAACCGAGCGGTTCCCAGACGATAGGTTTGTGCAACACGATGCTGCACGACGATGATGCCGACGCTGACGAGAGGCGTTCGTGACCCCGGTCTCCCCTGATCTGCCCGATCCGCTCACCCTCCTGCTGATCGAGGACGACGCCGGTGACGCGTTTCTCGTCGAGGAGTTGCTGGCGGGCGCCGAGAGGCCACCGAAGATCACCTGGGCACGGACGCTCGCCGAGGGACGCGCGCGGCTCACCGACGACGTGCAGTGCGTGCTCGTCGACCTCTCCCTTCCCGACGCATCCGGGTTCGAGGCGCTGCAGCAGGTCCTCGCCATGGCCCCGGACACGGCGGTGCTCGTCCTGACCGGGCTGGGGGACGCCCACGTCGGCATCGAGGCGGTCGCCGCCGGAGCGCAGGACTTCCTGGTCAAGCAGGACGTCGACGCCCGGCTGCTGATCCGCGCCATCCGCTACGCCATCGAGCGCAAGCGCGCCGACCTCGCCATGCGCGAACTCCTGCAGGAACGCATCGTCAGCAAGGAGAACTCCCGGCTAGAACGCGGCCTGCTGCCCGTCCCCCTGCTCGACCCCATGCTCCTCCACCACCAGGCCCGCTACCTTCCCGGACGTACGGGCGGGCTGCTGGCCGGCGACTTCTGGGACACCGTGCAGACGCCCGACGGGGCGGTGCACGTGCTGATCGGCGACGTGTGCGGGCACGGGCCCGACGAGGCCGCCCTCGGAACGGCGCTGCGCATCGCCTGGCGCACGCTGGTGCTGGCCGGGCAGAGCGGCAACGACGTGCTGCGCACGCTCGACACGCTGCTGCGGCACGAGCGCAAGTCGCCGGAGATCTTCACCACGATGTGCACCGCGACCATCGCCCCCGACCTGACCACCGCCCGCCTGCACGTGATCGGTCACCCGCCGCCGCTGCTGTTGCGCGACGGCGTGCTCGGCGTGGTCACCGAGACGCCGTCAGGCCCGCCGCTCGGGATCTTCCCGGACATCGTGTGGACGCCCATCGACGTCACCCTGGGCGATCGGTGGTCGCTGCTGCTCTACACCGACGGGCTGATCGAGGCCACGGTCGGCGAGAACCGCGACCTGCTCGGCACCGAGGGGCTCGCGAACCTGATCCGCGCCCAGGCCGGGATCGACCTCGACCGCATCATCGCCAGTCTCGACGGCGCCATGCACGACGACGTCGCGGCCGTCCTCGTCGCCCGCGGCCATGAGAAGCAGGACGTACGGGAGAGCGGGGCGTGAGGGCGCCGGAGCCCCCAGAGGAGGCGGAGGCGCAGGCGACGGCACCGGCCCCGCTGCCTCCGCTGGCGCCGTCCGCGCGGGGCGCGCGCCTGCCGGTCAGCCGCTGGTTCGTGCTCGCCGGAACGGGCGTCCTGCTCATCTTCGTGATCGCGGTCAGCGCGATCCTGCTCGCGCTCTCCGCGACGCACGAGGCCCGGCAGACCCTCGTCGACGCGGTCGACCCCGCCGCCCTGCAGACGCTGCGCGTCGCCCGGGCGGTGCAGGCGCAGGAGGGCGCGATCCGCGGGTACGGGCTCACCGGCGAGCAGCAGTACCTCGACTCCTACCGCCAGGGGGTCGCCGAGGAGCGGTCGGCGGCCGACGAGATCGCCAGGCTCGTCCCCCAGTTGCCCCAGGGGTACGGCGTCCGCCGCCAGATCCGCGAGATCACCGACGCCACGACCGCCTGGCGGCGCGACTACGCCGAGCCCGTGGTCGCGCGGACCCTCAAGAGCGGTCCGAGCCCGCTGACCGACCTGGCCAAGAGCAACCTCCAGCGCTACTCGGCGGTCAGGAGCGCGCTCGACACGCAGCAGGCACTGCTGGGGCGGCTGCACGACGTCGCCAGAGGTCGGCTCTACTCCGGCTGGAACACCATCTATGGGGCGGTCGCGGCGCTGGTCGGCGCGATGGTGCTGGCGATCGTGTTCTGCGCGCTGATCGTGCGCCGCGCGGTCGTGGGCCCGATCGCGCGGCTGACCCGGCAGGTCCGGGCCGTGGCCGCGGGCGACTTCGACCACGAGCTCGGGGTCGAGCGGCCGGCCGAGCTGTGGGAGCTGTCGGGCCACATCGACGGCATGCGCCACCGGATCATGACCGAGTGGCAGTCGTCCGTCGAGGCCCGCCAGCAGCTCGCCGAGCAGGCCGAGGAGCTCAAGCGCTCCAACCGCGAGCTGGAGCAGTTCGCCTACGTGGCCAGCCACGACCTGCAGGAGCCGCTGCGCAAGGTGGCGAGCTTCACCCAGATGCTGGAGCAGCGCTACGCCGACCGGCTCGACGACCGCGCCCGGCAGTACATCGGCTTCGCGGTCGACGGCGCGCGCCGCATGCAGCTGCTCATCAACGACCTGCTCGACTTCTCGCGGGTGGGCCGGGTCGGCGGCGAACCGGAGGAGATGGACACGGGCGACGCGCTGGCCGGCGCCCTGCGCAACCTCGACGCCCGGCTGTCGGAGACCGGCGCGACCGTCACCCACGACGACATGCCCAAGGTCGTCGGCACCCGCACGCTGCTGACGCAGCTCTTCCAGAACCTCGTCAGCAACGCGCTCAAGTTCCGCTCCGAGGAGCCTCCCCGCGTCCACATCGGCGTACGGCGGGACGGCGACATGTGGGAGTTCAGCTGCTCGGACAACGGGATCGGCGTCGAGCCGAAGTACGCCGACCGCATCTTCCTGATCTTCCAGCGCCTGCACCCGAGGGACGTCTATCCCGGGACGGGCATCGGACTGGCCCTGTGCCGCAAAATCGTCGAATATCATGGCGGCCGGATCTGGCTCGACACGAACGAGGACGCCGGAGCCACGTTCCGCTGGACCCTGCCGGCCCTGGGAGACCCCGATGAGTGAGCGCCGATGAATGAGTACCGCCCGATCGAGGTCCTCCTGGTCGAGGACGACCCGGGCGACGTCCTGCTCTGCCAGGAGGCGTTCTCCTACAACAAGGTCGGCAACAACCTCCACGTGGTCAACGACGGCGAGCAGGCGCTGGCCTTCCTGCGCGCCGAGGGGCAGTACGACTCGGCGCCCCGGCCCGACCTGGTGCTGCTCGACCTCAACCTGCCGCGCGTGAACGGGTTCGAGGTGCTGGAGGAGGTCAAGAAGGATCCCTCGCTGCGGAGCATTCCCGTTGTGATCCTCACCACATCGGAGGCCGAGCAGGATATCCTGCGGGGATACAACCTGCACGCCAACGCGTACATCACCAAACCCGTGGATTTCGACCAGTTCACCCGGGTAGTACGGCAGATCGACGAATTCTTCGTGACCGTGGTCAAGCTGCCGGGGAAGTGACCGAGATCACAGCGGGGAGGAGTGACCCTCCTCACACTTCGTGATGTGCTCGTCGTAATGTGTGCCCCACCAATAACGCGCACGGCCTGAGCAGTACGGCGCGGTCACTCCGGCGTGCGCGGAGTCAGTGAGGGTGGAAGGTCTCCGATGACCCAGACAACGGCCGAGAGCGCGGCAAGGAAACAACGCGCACAGATCAGGGTGCGCACGCTTCGAACCGATCGATGGTGGCTGGCTCCGGCGTTCACGTTCGCCGGACTCCTGTTGTTCTTGATTTATGGATTTTGGGCGATCTTCGACAAGAGCTACTTCGTCGACCCGTACATCGCGCCCTTCTCGTCGCCGTGTCTGGCGACGTCCTGTCCCGAGGGGGCCCGGTTGTTCGGGCTCGCCCCGTTCGGCGACTGGTACACGTTGCCGCCCGGAATACTGATCCTCGGCCTGCCGGGCGGTTTCCGGCTCACCTGCTACTACTACCGCAAGGCCTACTACCGGTCGTTCTGGTTGTCGCCGCCGGCGTGCGCCGTGGCGGAGCCGCACGGGAAGTACACCGGTGAGACGCGTCTGCCGCTGATCCTGCAGAACATCCACCGTTACTTCTTCTACCTGGCCATCGTCATCGGCCTGATCCTGACGTACGACGCGGTGCTCGCACTGGTGCACAAGCCCGCCGGGCTGGGCAGCTGGATCCTGCTCGCGAACGCGGCCCTGATTCTCTGCTACACGTTCGGCTGCCACTCGTGCCGTCACATCACCGCCGGGCGCCTGAACCACTTCTCCAGGCACCCGCTGCGCTACAAGGCGTGGACCCTGGTCTCGAAGCTCAACGCCAGGCACCAGCAGTTCGCCTGGGCCTCGCTGTTCTCGGTCATGATCGCCGACCTGTACGTCCGGCTCGTCGCCAAGGGCGTCATCAACTTCCCGTTCGCTTAAGGATTTCAAGTGGAGCGTCACGAATACGACGTCGTCGTCATCGGGGCCGGTGGAGCGGGGCTCCGCGCGGCGATCGAGGCGCGGCAGCAGGGCAAGCGGACGGCGATCGTCTGCAAGTCGTTGTTCGGCAAGGCCCACACGGTCATGGCCGAGGGCGGCGCCGCCGCGGCGATGGGCAACGTCAACCCGAGCGACAACTGGATGGTGCACTTCCGCGACACCATGCGCGGAGGCAAGTTCCTCAACAACTGGCGCATGGCTGAGCTGCACGCCAAGGAGGCCCCGGACCGCGTCTGGGAGCTGGAGGCCTGGGGCGCGCTGTTCGACCGCACCAAGGACGGCAAGATCAGCCAGCGCAACTTCGGCGGCCACGAGTACCCGCGCCTCGCCCACGTCGGCGACCGCACCGGTCTGGAGCTGATCCGCACCCTCCAGCAGCGCGTCGTCGCCCTGCAGCAGGAGGACGAGAAGCTGCACGGCGACCCCGAGGCGTACATCAAGGTCTTCGCCGAGTGCACGATCACCCGGCTGCTGAAGGACGGGGACGCAATCTCCGGGGCCTTCGGCTACTGGCGTGAGACGGGTGACTTCATCGTCTTCGACGCCCCCGCCGTGGTGCTGGCCACCGGCGGCATCGGCAAGTCCTACGTCGTCACGTCGAACTCCTGGGAGTACACCGGTGACGGTCACGCGCTGGCCCTGCTCGCCGGCGCGAAGCTCATCAACATGGAGTTCATCCAGTTCCACCCGACGGGCATGGTCTGGCCCCCGTCGGTGCGCGGCATCCTGGTGACCGAGTCGGTGCGCGGCGACGGCGGCGTCCTGCGCAACTCCGAGGGCCGCCGCTTCATGTTCGACTACATCCCGGACGTGTTCAAGGACAAGTACGCCACGACCGAGGAGGAGGGGGACCGCTGGTACAACGACCAGGCCAACAACCGCCGTCCTCCGGAGCTGCTGCCGCGTGACGAGGTGGCCAGGGCGATCAACGCCGAGGTGAAGGCCGGGCGCGGGTCACCGCAGGGCGGCGTGTTCCTCGACGTGTCCACCCGCCTGCCCGCCGCAGAGATCACCAAGCGGCTGCCGTCGATGCACCACCAGTTCAAGGAGCTGGCGGACGTCGACATCACCAAGGAGCCCATGCAGGTCGGCCCGACCTGCCACTACATCATGGGCGGCGTCGAGGTGGACGCCGACACCGGTGCGGCGTCGGTCCCCGGCCTGTTCGCGGCCGGCGAGGTCTCCGGCGGCATGCACGGCTCCAACCGCCTCGGCGGCAACTCGCTGTCCGACCTGCTGGTGTTCGGCCGCCGGGCCGGCGCGGGAGCCGCGGCGTACGTGGACGGGCTGGCCAAGCGGCCCACCGTGACCGGCGTCGAGGAGGCCAAGGACGAGGCCCTGGCCCCGCTGGAGCGGAGCGGAGGGGAGAACCCGTACGAGGTCCACCACGAGCTGCAGCGCACGATGAACGACCTGGTCGGCATCATCCGCAAGTCGGAGGAGATCAGCGAGGCCCTCCAGGTCGTCGAGAAACTCAAGGAGCGGGCCAAGAACGCCGCCTCCTCGGGCAGCCGGATCTACAACCCCGGCTGGCACCTCGCGCTCGACCTGCGCAACATGCTGCTGGTCAGCGAGTGCGTGGCGAAGGCCGCGCTGCTGCGGGAGGAGAGCCGCGGCGGCCACACCCGCGACGACTTCCCCGGCATGTCGGCCGAGTGGCGGCGCAAGCTGCTGGTCTGCTCCGCGAAGCCGGACGGCACGTCCATCACGGTCGAGGAGAGGGTCCAGCCGTCCATGCGGGGCGACCTCATCGGTCTGTTCGAGCGCTCCGAGCTGGAGAAGTACCTCACCGAGGAAGAGCTGGCGGAATACGACGCCGCGGTCAAGGAGTCGTGATGGGATACAAGGCGAAGTTCCGCATCTGGCGCGGCGAGGGCGGCGAGGGCCGCCTGGAGGACTTCACCGTCGAGGTGAACGAGGGCGAGGTCGTCCTCGACGTCATCCACCGGCTCCAGGCCACGCAGGCCCCCGACCTCGCGGTTCGCTGGAACTGCAAGGCCGGCAAGTGCGGCTCGTGCTCGATGGAGATCAACGGCAAGCCCCGGCTGGGCTGCATGACCCGGATGTCCACCTTCGAGGAGAGCGAGACCATCACGGTCACGCCGCTGCGGACGTTCCCGGTCATCAAGGACCTGGTGACGGACGTGTCGTTCAACTACCAGAAGGCCCGCGAGATCCCCTCGTTCACGCCGCCCGCCGACGTGAAGCCGGGCGAGTACCGCATGCAGCAGGTCGACGTCGAGCGCTCGCAGGAGTTCCGCAAGTGCATCGAGTGCTTCATGTGCCAGAACGTCTGCCACGTGATCCGCGACCATGAGGAGAACAAGCCGAACTTCGCCGGCCCGCGCTACCTCATGCGGATCGCCGAGCTCGACATGCACCCGTACGACGTGGCGGAGCGCAAGGAGTCGGCGCAGGAGGAGCACGGCCTGGGCTACTGCAACATCACCAAGTGTTGCACCGAGGTCTGCCCGGAGCACATCAAGATCACCGACAACGCGCTGATCCCGATGAAGGAGCGCGTGGTCGATCGGAAGTACGACCCGCTGGTCTGGCTGGGCTCGAAGATTTTCAAGCGCCAGCGCTGAGCCCTATCAGAGGCGCCGATCGGTCCGTCCGATCGGCGCCTTTCTGTTCGTCAGCGCTGTGTTCGTCAGCGCTGGGTGGTCGGGTCCTCGCCCACGGGCGGCTGCGGGAGGTGGCCGGGCCGGGTGGCCTCGGTCCAGACCCCGGCCTGGGCCTCGCCGACCGCCTGGCTCCACGGATCTGCCGCGCCCTGGGGCGCCGGGGCCGGGCCCGGGTACTGCTGCGCCTGCATCTGGGCGGGGTCGGCCACCGGGTACCCGTACGGCTGGGCATAGCCGTACGGCACCGGGTAGCCGTAGGGCTGCTGCGGATAGCTCATGGTGTAGGGCTGGACGGGCACGAAGCCCATCATCGGCGCGTAGCCGGGGGTGGCCGCCGCCGGGTAGGCCGCCACCTCGGGAGCCGGCGTCCGTGCCGCGGCCGGGCCTCCTCGCCGTACCGCGGCGGCGTGCGCCATCCGGCGCAGCCGGCCTTCGAAGATCAGCCAGGCGATCAGCGCGATGCCCACGAGCACCCCGGCGGGGATG
Organism: Microbispora catharanthi; assembly: GCF_006334915.2. Lineage (GTDB taxonomy): Bacteria > Actinomycetota > Actinomycetes > Streptosporangiales > Streptosporangiaceae > Microbispora > Microbispora catharanthi. The sequence continues at coordinate 256,515 of NZ_VDMA02000014.1, read as the reverse complement.
GCGAGCCGATGGGCCAGCGTCGGCTTGTCATACTCGGGAGACGCGTTGCGGATCTCGATCGGCACCGTCTCGGGATCGGGCTGCTCGAACGACACGCCCGCGCTGGGGGTCTGCTGCGCCGTGTCCGGCGTCGGGGTCGACGCGGGGGGCAGGCTCACCTGCCCGTTGTCCTCCGGGCTCGGGCTGGGATTCGGAACGGAGAGGTCGGTCGGCGTGGGGAACGTCTGCGTCGACTGCGGCGGGTTCTGCTCCGTGGTGGACGCGGGGGGAGCGGTCGTCGTCGGGACCGCCTTGGGCGTCTTGGTCTTGGTCTGCTTCGGCGTCGGCGTGATGGTGACGGTCTTGGTCACCACGGGCTCGGCCGTGGGGCTCGGATCCGCCGAGGAGGTGGCCGGCGGCGTCTGGGTGACGGTGACCGTGACCACGGCGCACTGGGGGTCCGTAGTGGGGTCGCACGGCTCCACCGGGTCGGCGTTGGCGCCGATCACCGGGCCCACGGCCACGATCGCCAGCGTGGCGATGGCCACCGACGCGACAGCCGAGGACGCGGCTCTCATGTACGCGCGTCCGATCACGGCTCGCCTCCTGTCGGCCCGGCTTCGAGGTCAAGACCGATTGTAGTTCGGTGCAAGGAGGAGCAAAGCCGGATCTTGCGAACGATTCGGCGACTATGCATCCCGGCTCGGCAGCAGCTTCTCGATCGCGGCGACGACCGGCAGATCCGCCGGAAGCCAGGGGACGTCGTACAACTCGTGCGGCTCCAGCCAGCGCAGCGCGAGGTGCTCCAGCGGGCGGGGCACGCCCGCGACGACGGTGGCGAACCACACGTGCATCCTGTAACCGTTATCCAGCGGCCAGTCCCCGCCGACACGGGGTCCGAGGACGACCTGAACCCCGAGCTCCTCGACGCACTCGCGAACCAGCGCCGCGCGCTCGTCCTCCCCCGGGTCGACCTTCCCGCCGGGAAACTCCCAGCCGCCGCGCAGCGCCGGGGGTCCGGACCGCTGGGCGGCCAGGAGGCGGCCGCCCTCGACGATCGCGGCCCCGACGACGAGCCGCGTGCCCGTCACGTCTGCGCCCGCTTCAGTTGCGCGATGACCGTCTCGTTCTCCAGCGGCCGGGTGAAGCCCACGATGTTGGGCCGGTCGCGGTACGTCGAGATTTTGATGGGCCCGCACAGCGTGCACCGCGCCTCGATCATCTTGCCGGGCGACACGACCATCCCGACATGCCCTGGACTGTCCTTGGACGTGCCGGGACCGGCGTTGAAGAAGACGAGGTCGCCGGGCTGCTCCTGACCCTCCTCGATCTTCATGCCGAAGGGCCACTGGCCGAAGGTCGTGCGGGGAATGGTCAGACCCGCGTTGCGGTAGGCCATGTAGATGATCCCCGAGCAGTCGAAGGCGTCCGGGCCTGTGCCGCCCCACCGGTACGGCTTGCCCCGCTGCGCCAGAGCGTACTCGATGATCTTGCGTACGACGTCGTCGGGGGCGCTGTCGACATAGCCGGAGTCGCAGGCCGGGTCGGCCTCGGGCGGCACGCCGATGTCCCCGGTCGCCGCGTAGCGCTTGGCGATCTCCAGCACCTGGTCGACGTACCAGGTGGCCCGGTTGTAGACGAAGATCGCCCTTCTGAGGTCGTCGGGCGCGCCGTTGCGCTTGAGCATCTTGGCCGCGCCGAGGATGGCGTCCGCCGGGTTGTAGACGTCGCCGTAGCCGTCCCCGTCGCCGTCGGAGGCGTAGCCGTTGATGCCCGGCTCGATCTTCATCTTGGCCTGGCCGCCCCAGGTGCTGACGAGGAACTGCATCGGCCCCGCGGCCCCCGCGTAGTTGGTGCCGCTGCGCACCCCCGGCAGCGTCGAGCGGCCGTGGTTCGTCTCCCGCTTTCCGATGGCGGCCAGGACGTTCCACTGCACGCCGATCTGCTTGCCGAACTTCTTGTAGAGCTCCAGATAGTCGTCCGGGATGTCCCCCTGGGCCGTCTGCGAGACGTCGGCGGCGCCCTCCCCCGTGGCCGCCTCGGCGCAGTTCTCCGCCGCGCCGCCGCCGAAGAGGATCGACGGGCTGGGGGTCATCAGGATGATCGAGCCGAACAGCGTGGCCGGGACGATCACGATGAGGGCCACGGCGATCGTCCGCCAGTCGCGCCCCGCCGACGCGAGCCTGCGTACGACGCGCGTCGAGGCGCCGGACGAAGTGATGCGCGGCGGGGCGGTCACGGCGAGCTGTCCCCGTCCTGACCGGCGTCGGCCAGTTGCAGGTCGTACACCCGCCAGTCGGTGCCCGCCTTGATCACGGTCACGGCGAACCGCTCGGGCACGTCCTTCTGGCCGTTCCTGTCCGTCACGTGACGAACCGAGTCGACGACGAACACCACCTGGTCGGCCGTCATGTCACGGATCGTCGTCACCTTCGCCGACCCCTTGGAGGTCACCTGGTCGGCCTCGTTCTGCTCCACCACCGCGGGGTCGGTGACGGTCCTGGTGAGCTGGCCGGCGAACTCGTCGGTCGCGAACCGCTTCAGCCGGTCGGCCCGCGCCGCCGGCTCCTCGCCGGGAGAGAAGGTGCCGTACGCCTCGGTGAAGCGGCGCGCCAGGTCGGCCGCCGCGCCGATCTCCTCCCTCGACAGCGGCAGGTACGCGTACACGTCGAAGGCGCCGGGAGTCGTGGCCACCGGGCTGGGCTCCCGGACCGCGGCCGTCGCCCGCGGGGTGGTCACGACGGACTGCTCCCTCGTCTGCTCGTCGCCCCCGGAGGAGGAGCTCGACGGCGGGCTCATCGTGAGGTAGGCGCCGACGGCGGCGAGCACCACGACGGCCGCCGCGAAGGCGATGCCCTTCCCCCGATCACTGTTCCGGCTTCTCATCAGTCGTCGTCGGCGGGCTTGGCCCAGAACGGGGTCGGCGCGTCGCTGTCGCGGCGCGTGCCCTCTCCTCCCCTGCTCGGCAGCCAGAGCGGGGGCGGCTCGGCCGACCGGGGACGGCTGGAGGACGAGCCGCCGGACGAACCGGAGTCACGCGGCGGGGCGGGCCGGGAACGGCCGCCGTCGCCCCGCCGGGACGATCCGCCGAACAGGCCACCGGACGAACCACCGGACGACCTGTTCGAGGACCTGCCGGAGGAGCCGCCGAACAGGCCACCCGAGCCGCCAGAGCCGCCCGACCTGCTCGACCCGCCCGACGGGCCGCGCGAACCGCCGAAGAACCCGCCCGAGCTCCCGCCGGACGGCCTGCTGGACGACGGCCGGGAGGCCCAGCCGCCGGACCTGCCGCTGAACCAGCCGCCACCCGAACCACCGCTGGAACCACCGCTTGACCCGCCACTCGATCCGCCGCTCGATCCGCCACTCGGACGGCCGCGGGACGGTGCGGGCTGTGCAGCGGCGGACGGCGCGGGCACGGCAGAGGCGCCGGTGACCCGCTGCGGTGGGGCCGCCGGGCTTGCGCCGGACGACGCCGCGGCGGACGCGGCCTGGACGGCGGAGGACGTGCCCGGGCCGGACGGCACGGCCGCCCGTACGGATCCGGCGGGCCGCACTCCCGAAAGGTTGAGCGGCGGGGCCGTGCCCGGACGTGAGGCGGTGACCCCGGCCTTGCGGCGACCGGCCCCCTGCGCGTCGGCGTCGAGCGGCGCGGGTTGCGCCCCCGCACGCGCTCCGGCCTGGGCGGGCACGTTGCCCGCGCCCTCCTCCCCGCGCACGCGGCCCTGCGCCACCCCCGCCGCGGCGGCCGCCGCCGTGCCCGCGCCGGTCGCCATCGCGGCCGCGCCGATGACCGGCTCGGCCTTGCGCAGGCCCCACCGGGCCGCCCGGGCCGCCGCGACCGGCGGCAGCGCGTTGGCCGCCCGCGAGAGTGTCGGCGCGGTGGCGGCCTCGCCGAGCATCCGGGTGGTGAGCGTGTGCCCGTCCATCGAGGCGAACAGATGCTGGAACGGCCGTCTGTAGAAGAAGACCGCGATCGTCAGCAGCGCCATGAACAGGATCTGCATGCCCCAGGGCAAGCTGGTCGAGATGATCAGCGCGTAGCCGTACACGAGGACGCCGAGCACCAGGGCCAGCACCGCCTGGCGCAGCAGGGTGCCGACCAGCATCTCGACCCAGCGCATGGCGATGATGCGGCCGGAGCCCGGATGCACGCCGATCAACAGGAAGATCGGCCCGAGCATCAGCAGCAGCAGGAAGCCGACCTTCAGGACGAGCAGCGACACCGCGACGAGGAAGATGAGCAGACCGGCGACCATCGCCGCGATGAACGCGCCGATCGCGATGCCCAGGCGGCTGGTCCAGTCCTTGCCCTGGAACAGGAAGTACGCCGGGGTGCTCTGCATCGGCTTGGCGACCTCCGCCTCGAACCGCTGCTGGTGGGAGTCGGAGGCCGGCGTCTGATCGGCGGCCTGCTCAGCGGCGTCGATGGCCTGGAGGTTGAGCAGCTTGGCGCCCAGACCCTTCACGAGACCGGAGTCGGGGTCGGCCGTGCCGAACTCGCCCATCAGCCACGGCTTGCAGACCAGGACCGACCACAGCGCGTCGGCGTTCTGCTCCACGCCGGGCGTCCCCTGGCGGCCGTAGCCGCCCGCCGTCGGAGCGCTCGGCACCTCGCCCGGCGCGGTCTCCTTCATCGGCAGGCAGGACGCGCCGCCCGCCCCCGGCAGCCCGGAGAACGCCGAGTTCACGATCTCGCCGGTCTTGTCGGTCACGGTCTTGCCGAGGCTGGTGAAGTCACCGGGGCGGCTGAAGAACCAGATGGCGACCGTGACGGCGAGAACCATCCAGATGACGCCCTCGGTGGTCGTCGTCGCACGCTTGCGGATCAGGCCGTACCACGCCAGCCAGATCGCGCCGAGGATGACGATCGGCCGCAGATATGGCCAGTACATCGCGTTGGCGAGGTTGGTGACGATCTCGTCGGCGACGTCCTTGATGGGCTGCAGCGGGCCCTCGGTGGCCGCCGCCTGGTAGGTGCTGATCGTCAGCCGGTCGACGGCCTTGGCCCACGAGAAGACCGTGTTGGCCCACGCGTTGCCGAGCACGGCCGTGACGTCGGAGCACCCGAGGTCGTAGGTGTGCCAGAACTGGCCGGCCATGCCGTACCGCTCGTAGTTGGTCGCCGGCTGCTTCGGCGCCTGGGTGGTGTTCTGCTGGGTCCCCTGGCCGGCGGCCGTCGTCTCTTCGGTCGACGGCGGCTGGACCAGCCCGTCGACGCCGCCGCCCACGATCTCGGGAGCGAGGCTGGGCGACAGGTCGCAGGGCCCGACCGCGCTCGCCGTGCCGGTGGGGAAGACCAGCGGCAGCGTCACGAACGCCGCGAACGCGACGAACAGCAGCGCCAGGCTCCGGCGAATCCTCCTGCCGCGTCTGGCACCCTCCCTGGTGCGGCCCTTCGGACCGTTCCTGCCCACGCTCACGATCGCACCTCCTGCGCGACCCCCGACCGACCGGAGCCCCCGTCAAGAAGATCATGCACGTTCTCGTTGGGTTTGTCGTGTGTCGGATTGGTGTCAAGCCAGCGCAGCAGTTCCTCCGAGATAAGGTCCACCCCGATACGGCCGGCCCGGCCGTCCAGATCCCGGAAGACGCACTCCCCGTTGCCCAGGGAGCGCAGCACCGCCTTGTGCTCCTCCGACGGGTCCACGCCGAGGAGCTCCATCACGTGCTCGACCTCCACGCGTTCCGTCGAACGGAACGCGAAGACCGACGACAGACAGTTGGTCACCTGCTCGTTGAGCAGGTCACCGGCGTTCTGCGAGACCAGGACGAGCGCCGTGTTGCGCGAGCGGCCCATCCGGGAGACCTCCGGCACGAGCTTGGCGCCCTCGGGGGTCGATGTGATCGCCCACGCCTCGTCGAGGAAGATCGCCTTCGGTGTGCGCCGGTCGAGCCCGTTCATCAGGCGGCGCGCGAACTGCGACACGAGGTAGAGCAACGCGACCGACAGCCGCTGCTCGTAGGAGTAGTCGTCCCTGGCCGTCATCACGTCGGGCAGTGTGAGGCCGCCCAGCGTGAACACGGTCGTCCAGCCCTCGGTGTCGACCTGCTCGCCGCCCGAGGCGTCGAAGCACAGCCTGGCCAGGTGCATCTCCGACATCGACCGCAGCACGGCGCCGAGGTTCTTGGACGCCGGGTCGGTGGACTGCTCCAGGTGGTCCACCACCTTGCCCAGTGAGGGATCGGGCTCGTTGGAGATCGCGGCGACCGCCTGGATCATGGCGGACTCGCGCTCCTCCGACATCCTCGGCAGCAGCAGCCGCAGGGTCTCGGTGGCCATCGTCTTCTTCGTCGCGATGTCGTCGCCGAACGAGAACGGATCGAGCAGGCCCGGCGCGGCCGACCCCAGCGGGATGACCCTGGCCTTGCGGCCCCGGTTGCGCAGCAGCCGCACGAGCGACTCGGCGTCGCCCTTGGGGTCGATGACCGCGATCGTGACGCCGCGCAGCGCCATCTGGTAGATCAGCAGCAGCGCGAGCGTGGTCTTGCCGCCGCCCGGCTCGCCGGTGATCGCGATGGCGGTGGGGCGGTTGCGCGCCGCCGCGACGAGCGGGTCGAAGTGCACGATGCTGCGCGCCCGTCCCAGCGTCTCCCCGACGTACGGCCCGATCCATCCAGCGTTCGACTCGTCCACCCGGTCGCCGAGCTCGACGGTCGCGGTGGCCATGCCGCCCGCGATCGTGCGCAGCGGCTGCCGCTGGGCGTACGCGTTGACCCGCAGTCGCTCGCCGGGAAGGGCCTCGCAGAACAGCGAGAACTGGTCGCCGGTGGAGTTGACGACGTCGATGCCGAGGTCGCGGTAGTGCTCCACGACGGCCTCGACCCGCTGGACGCACATCTCCTCGGTCGGCGCGCTGACGCTCAGCCGGTGCCAGCCGTACACGAACGGCAGCCGTTCCTTGGTGATGCCGTGCTCCAGCATGCGGGCGGCGTCGATCTGCTCGGCCAGCGCGAGCGGCGCCTCCGCGCCCGCCTCACGGATGTGGATGTCCATGTCGCGGGCGTGGGCCAGCTTGCGCGCCACGTCCTTGCTCGCCCTGACCGGGGGGATCAGCCGCATCCGGCTGGAGACCTCCACCGGGAACGGCAACTGGTCGGCGAAGTGCAGCCACGGCTCGCCGTCGGGGAACGGCATGAGATCGGGGAACCGGGCGAACGACAGGTGCGCCGTGTAGGAGTCTCCGGCCGGCTGCTCGATCCGCAGCAGCGACCTGCCGTTGTGGATCTGCCCCTCGACCAGCGCCTCGATCTCGCCCTTGCCCCACCTGCGGCGCGGCGTGGCCGAGGCCAGCGGCTCGCCGAGGCCGCCCGCCGCCGCGTGCTGGAACAGCCAGGCAATCTCTGTGGAGGTGGCGTGGCGGGCGTACAACGCGCTGGAGGCCAGGGCCCGGCCGAGCCGCTCGGCGGCCTCGGTCCACCGCGCGATCTCCTTGTCCGGCACGTGGTCGTCCTCGATGCCGAGCGCCTTCTCGCTGCGCTGGTAGAAGCCGAAGAGCTGGGCCAGCACGCCGGTGCCGAGCTGCGCGCCGCGCGGCCCGAGCCGTACGCCGAGGTAGATCTCCTTGCTCCAGAAGTCCTTGGCCCAGACGTGGCGGTACATCTCCTCCAGGTACTCCCGCCAGCCCGGGCCCTCGTCGGAGGTCGAGTTGAGCGCCATCGCCCACTCCGCCGCCGGGTAGGCCCGGTGCGCGATCCGCAGGTGCACCTCGGCGTCGGGCATCCTGATCGCGGCCAGCGCGATCGTGACGTTGGTGGCCAGCGCCTCGCGCTCCTCGGGGGTGAGGAACTCGTAACTCACCGTCGGCAGCCGGAAGTAGGCCCAGGCCGCCGAGTCGGTGAGGAGAACGCGATCGTCGAAGTAACGCACCGCGAGGCGACTGCGCGCCCTGCTCATCGACCTCTCACCAGCTTCCTCGCTCGCCCCTCATCTGGCCACCTCCTGCTTGGCCTGGACAGCCGCCAGACCGCTCACGATCACTCCCGCAAGCGCAACGTACGCCCTGCGGCCGCCCATTCGGAGGTGATTGACGTCGACCGGTCCCGGCCGCCCGGGGGCCAGCTCGTCCTCCCAGGGCACCCGGACGATCGCCCGGCAGCGGCCGCTGGCCACCGCCTCGGCCTGCTCCACGTCGGGGAGGCTGCGGCGGCTCACGCCGTTGATCACCATCACGGCGCGGCGCCGCAGGTCGGAGCAGCCGTGCCCGTCGAGCCATTCGTAGGTCATCGCCACCGCCTCGGAGGCGTCCTCGCTCGCGGGGGCGACCAGCACGAGCTGGTCGGCGTACGGCAGGAGCCGGGCCGCCAGCGCGGCCGCGGGGTCGATCACGGTAAGCCGGTAGTGCCGGTCGAGCGCGGCGAGCGTCCTGCGCCAGTCGGCCAGGAACGCGCGTTCCGCCAGGCGCTGCGTCACCCGGTCGTCGGTGTCCGCCCCGACGACCTCCAGTCCCGATTCGCAGCGCGTCGTGTACGCCCGCATGCCGAGGTAGCCGGTCACCTCTTCCGAGCCCTCGATGAGCGAGCTCAGCGTCTCGGGGGACTCGGCGGCGATCCTCGTCGTGAGCGTGTCCTCTCCGGTGTTCGCGTCGAGCGCGAGCACGCGGTCCTCGCGATAACGGGCCAGCGTGTGGCCCAGCATTAACGCCGTGGTGGTCTGCCCGGCGCCGCCCGTGCAGCCGAGCACCATGATCCGCCTGCTCGTGGTGAGCGGGATGCGGGTCCGGGCCTCGTCGGCCTCCATGCCGTCCGTACGGCTGCCGCCCACGACGACCTGCGCCAGGCGCCGCCAGCCGCCCGAGGTGTCGCGCCCGACGACGGCCTCGACGCGGCGCAACCGCGGCGGCTCCTCGTGCGACGCCCTGCCGGGGGTGGTCGTTCCCGGGGTTGGCAGCGACGGCCGGGCGGGACCGGCCGGGCCGGCCGCGCGGGGCCCCGCGGGCACGGCCCGGATCGACACCCCCGCCGGACCGGCCGGAGGCGGCGTCACTTCCCCCTTGCCCGTGGCGCTCTCGTACGGCCTGGACCCCGGCGCATGCGTCCTCTCCCGCGCAGGGTACGAGGCGGGGTGCGCGCCGAGACCGGCGTCGTCCGGAACCTCCTGCGGCGCGTGGGACGGCCTGATCCAGGTGGGCGTGTCCTGCCTGGAACCGTCGGAGGCGTCGGAGGCGTCGGAGGCGTCGGCCGCCGGTGCGTGCTCGGTCGTGGCGTCCGCCGGAGGAGCCGCCGCGGCCGCGACCTCCATCACGGCCCGCCCGGCCGGCACGTCCTCGTCCGTCTCCGTACCCGCCGGCACGCGGGGGCGCACGAGCCTCGGCGGACGGCCCTTGCGGTGCTGCTCAAGGGCCTCGGCGTCCCGCTGTGCCGTGTTCTCCGGGTCCGCGTCGTCGGCGGTCTCTGCGCTCTCTGCGGTGTCGCTGGTGTTGATGGTGTCGATGGTGTCGGCGTCGTGCGTACGCGCGTCGCCGGGACGCTCCTCCTGCGCCGGCTCCACCGTGGCCGACTCGGTGAAGGAGGCCGCACCGGGCGGCCGTACGGCGCGGGGTTCGGCCGAAGCGGCGAGCCGGCGCAGGCGGCGCAGCGTCTCGGTGCCGATGGGCGGGACGGCGGGCGCCTCCGAAGCCTCGGCGGGAGCGGCAGGGAGCGCCTGCTGCACAGAGCCCTGCACAGAGCCCTGCTCATGGCTCTCATGGCTCTGATGGCTCTCGTGGGCGTCACGTCCCCCGCCGTGCCCCTCGTGCGGCTCGTGGTCGCGATCCGGGCCGGTGACGTGCCCGATCTGCGGCTCCGCAGGGTGCGCGGGCGGTGCGGACGGTTCCGTGAGGTAGAAGACGCGGTCACCGGTGGCGCCGGCCCGGGCGGCGGCACCGCCGCGGGAGGGGGTGGCGGGGGGTGTGTCGGTGACCGGCGCGGCGGCTGCCGCCGCGGCCGCCACGGCCGGGCGGACGACACGCGAGGGGTCCACCTGGTGCGCGCCCACCCGCGCGGCGGCGCCCGAAGCCGCCCGTGCGCCGGTCCTGGAGACCTTCGGGACGGGCACCTTGACCGAGACCGGGCGGCGCGCCTTACGGGCCGCCCTGGCGTGCGCCGCCGCGGCCGGCGGCGTGGTCCGCCAGACGCGCGCCGTGAGGGCGATCTCGTCCGGCTCGTCGAACGGGGCCATGCGGCACCAGGTCCGGGGCTCGCTCATGTAGCGGAGCTGCGACTGGAGCAGCTCGGTGAGGCGCTTGCTCTCGATGACGGGACGGGTGGACAGCCAGGTGAGCACGCCCGGAGGAACGAGGTAGATGACGTGCCAGGGGGCCGCGAACGGCAGTCCGATCAGGTAGAGGAAGACCCACCACGGCACGGAGACACCCACGAACACACCGATCCAGACGACCGGAAGCGGCATTGGCAGCCGTAGGTCGTACAGCTTGTACAGCCGCTTCTCAATGCGCCAGATATTGGTATATGTGGGCAGATCCACCCCGAACCTCCTCTCCGCCCGATCACTTGATGCCAAGTGCGCCCGCGATCGCCTTCGCCGTCACCTCGATGATGTTGGGAACGTAGAAGATCACACCAATCGCGATCGCCAGGATGATGAACTGGACGAACCTGGTGATCTCGCGGGTGAAGAGGAAGAAGATCGCCACGACGGAGACGACCGCGAGGAAGAGCGGAGCGAAGAACTTCCGGAGGAAGTCGGCGAGACCTTCGGTGTTGATGCCCGTCGTCGGCGCCGGTGACGGCGCGGCAAGATCAAGGACGTGGTCCGCGATGGTCTTCAGTATCAACTCTCGCCCTCCCGGGGGTATGGATCAGCGATGTCTTTGCCGGGCATGCGCTACCCCACGGACCGGTTCGCACCCTGGATGTCCCTGACGAACCACTTGCCGCCCTGCTTTTCGATCGTCAACTGATAGGCCTGCTCGAGACCGGCCGGCTGCGCCGCCGGATCCTGCGACGGGCTCGCCACCGCCGTCGACTGTCCGGACGCCACCGCCCACACGACCACCGCCGTGACCTTCCTGCTGTCGGCACCGCCCGGCGGCACCACGACGTCCTTGAGCTCGGCGAGGGTGAACTCTCCGTTGAACCCGTTGACGGTCACCCCGCTCGCGACGTAACGCTGGAGGTCGACCTGGTTGCCCGCGGCGTACGCCTTGAAGAAGCCTTCGAGCTGGGGACGCAGTTCGGCCTCGGTGGCGGAGTCGCGGTCGGGGTCCGGGAGCTGCGGCAGGCCCGCCGGCCCCGGCGCGGGCAGCAGAGCCGGCTGGGCCGAGACCACGAACCTGCCGTTGTCGTAGTAGACCGGCACGGACAGCAGACCACGGCTGCCCCCCGACTGGTACGTCACGGTCACCCGGGCGTTGTGGTCGTCGATCACGTCGATCCCGGCGAACTGGAAGGCTCCCGCCGACATGCGTCCGTACCCGTTCCAGCCGAACTGCTCGTCGGCGCCTTCCGGCAGGAACGACTTCAGCCGTTCCGCGCGCTGCTGGGGGCTGGCCGCGTCGTAGTTGAGGTAGACCGCCGCGAACTGGTTGGCGAAGGCCGCCGCCTGTGTCGCCGGGAACCCGGACGTGACCGTGCCGGTCGGCGTCGTGGTGGGCTGATCGTCCCCCGCGAGCCGTTCCAACGGGGCGCGTATGCCGTTGACCAGGATGACGACGATCAGTGCCCAGAGGATGACCCGCCCGGTCCAGACGAGCCAGCGGCCTCCACCGCCGCTCCAGCCTCTGCGGCGGGGGGCCGTGCCGTGCGCGGCGCTCGCCGCCTCGAAGCCTTCCAGTGGGTACGGGTCAGGGTCGCCAGCGATCCGAGGATCCTGCTGGACGTCTGACCTGCGAGCCATCACGCCTCCGCTCGCGCCGATCCCTCCGGCTGGCGCGGTTTCCTCTTGCTCTCGATCCGGTTAACCGCATTGAAGTATTCACCCTAGCGGTCTCGCCAATTCTTCCAGGTAAGCCACGCCCATGGTGCAAGCATCGCCGCGACCGAGCAAACCAGGTCTACATCCCGTAGAGGCGCCCCACACCTATCCACTCCGCGGAAAAGCACGTTACGCCTGGCCAGCGGGGGCATCGATTACCTAACCGCCACCTATTGCTGTCTTCGCAGCTCGCAGGCATAACGAAACCGACCGTACGCACCACGACGGCCCCGCACGGAGCGGGGCCGTCGTGTCGCGAACTACGCCTGCGCCCTCACTGGCACGCCCCAGAGGAGGACGACTCGCCCGACTTCGGCAGGATGCCCGTCGGCGGTGCGCTCTCCGGACCCGAGATCGCCGGCGGGACGTTCTCCGGAGCACTGCCCAGAGCGCTACCCGGAGCGCTCTCCGGCAGCGAGGAGCTCTGCGACTGGCCGGCCGACGACTGCGACTGTGACTGCTCCTGCTCCGACACCCGCTGCTGCGCGCGCTGGGACATCTGCTCGATGCGCTGCTGCGCGCTCGCCGCCTCCTGCATGATCTGCTGTGTGGCGCTGCTCGCCTCGTCCCTGATGCTCTGCCGGGCCTCCTCCGCCATCTGCTCCATCGGTGCGCCCATGCCCGGGAACGCCTCGCTTCGCAGGCTCGAACCGGTGTACCGCCCGGCGGACCACTGCGCCGGGAACTCCGCGATCGTGATGCTCGGCACGCCGATCGGCACCGTCCCAGCCATGGGCACGGCCTCGGTCGCCAGCAACGGCTCGCTGATGGTGGTGGTGTACGACGTCGCCCGCACCGAGCCGCCGGGCTCGCTCGTGGCCGCGGAGGCGGTGCCGCCGAGCAGCGCGATTCCGCCGGCCGTGAGCGTCGAGGCGAAAATCGCCGCGAGAGCCAGCTGTCCGGATTTCCGATGCATGGTTCCCCCCTTGGGCCCGATCGGGCCTCGCCAGGTCAGGCCACCTGGGCTTTTCCCGGTGCCCGAATTCGGCCGCCTCCCCTTCCGCCATGCCGGATTACGGCACCGATGAGATTTGTCGCGAAAAGGGATTCAAACGGCGACTACGCGCCAAACGGCCTCATATCGATGCTTCAACGAGCCTCACGAATGCGTCTAGGGCAGTTGGCCCAAGCGTTTCCGCCGGTCGTGGAGGATCTGACCGGAGGGAGAGGTGTGGCGGGTGATGCCGCTCACGCCATGACCGCCGCTTTGCACGACCCGGGCGTCTCAGGGCCGTTCGAGATCGTAGGTGACGTCCGCCACGCGAACCGTCCGGACCAGCGGATCCTCAATGATCTTCGCCAGTTCCCGATCGTCGCAAGCGCCGGAGCCCGCCGTCGCCGCCAGGACGAGGACGAGCAGTGCCTGCGGTGCTCCTCAGGCAGCCGATCCAGGAGGTCGCGCACGGCCAGCGACTCCGCCCTCTTCCGCGGATGCTCGAAAATATCTTGCGGTCCGCCGGGCCGGGCAGGAAGGTTGCGGAGGTGGCCACACCTCGGCAAGAGCACCTGGTACGGCGGGCGACGGCGGCCGACTCCGCTGTCGTCGCCGAGTTGCTGGACGCCTTCAACCGTGAGTTCGACACGCCGTCACCGGGAACGGAGGTGCTCACGGCGCGCCTCCGCCGAATGATCGCCGGGGACCACCTTGTCGCCCTTCTCACCGGCGAACCTGCCGTCGGCGTCGCGGTGTTGTCCTTCCGGCCCAACGTCTGGCAGGAGGGTCCGGCCGCGCTCCTGGACGAGCTGTACGTGCGGCCCGGCACGCGCGGACAGCGGTTCGGGCACGCCCTGCTGGAAGAGGCGTGCCGCGTCGCGCGGGAACGCGGCGCGGAGACGCTCGAGATCAACGTCGACGGTGAGGACACCGACACCCGCCGCTTCTACGAGGCGCACGGCTTCGCCAACAGCGAGCCCGGGGCGACCGAGCCGATGTTCTACTACTACCGCGACCTCGTCTGAGAAGGGTCAGACGTTGAAGCGGAACCCTGATCGCCATCCTGGCGACGTGGACCGGTCCGGCCCGCGCTGGAGACCGAGGTCATACCGCTGGATCGCAGGCATCACCTGACGCCGCGCCGCAGAAACCTCGCTGGCTCGCGTTCCAACAATCTCTGCCATAACCGAGCGCAACCGAACGTACGCGTACGCCTGAAACATTCATAGCAGGCGACGTTCGACACGCACGTTTCCGCTGCACGCCAGTTCAACCACGTTCACACGCCATCTTTCCATCCTGACAATGTCTTGACACGTCCCAACCGCTCTGACATTTTCAAACGGCTTCCAACAGAAAGCGTGACCGACGGTATCGAGCCGAGCGTGCTGGGGCCAACCGCTCTGAATCCAGCAGGGCCGGCGAACCGCCCGTCACTCATCCCCCACACGGACAGCCCCGGAGGTCCGGCATGCGCAAACGTCGACTAGTCGGCGACAGGAAATGGGTCCGCATCATGATGGCGACGGTCGCGGCGGCCGTGACCGGCGCCGGCGCCGTGGTGATGACCGCGCCGGCGGCCCAGGCGGCCACGACGACCATCACGGTGAACGGCGGCTCGACGGGACGCACGTTCGACGGGGTGGGGGCGATCAGCGGCGGCGGCGGCAACTCCCGGCTGCTCATCGACTACCCGGAGACGCAGCGCTCACAGATCCTGGACTACCTGTTCAAGCCCGGGTACGGCGCGGCGGTGCAGTTGCTGAAACTGGAGATCGGCGGTGACGCCAACTCCACCGACGGCTCCGAGCCCAGCATCGAGCACACCCGCGGTGACATCAACTGCAACGTCGGCTACGAGTTCTGGCTGGGCGAGCAGGCGGTGGCGCGCAACCCGAACATCAAGCTGATCGCGCTGCCGTGGACCGCGCCGGGCTGGATCGGCGGCGGGAACTTCTGGTCCCAGGACATGATCGACTACGACATCTCCTGGCTCAACTGCGCCAAGCAGCACGGCCTGACGATCAACTACATCGGCGGATGGAACGAGCGCGGGCACAACAAGACCTGGTACGAGAACCTCCGGTCGGCCCTAAACTCCAACGGCTACGGCAACGTGCAGATCGTCAGCGACGACAGCTTCGGCCTGTCCACCGCGGACGACATGCAGAGCGACCCCGCGTTCAAGGCCGCGGTCGGCGTGGTCGGGTCGCACTACCTGTGCGGCTACCTGGGCGACGCCACCTCGTGTCCGTCCAGCGCGAACGCCGTGGCCACCGGCAAGCCGATCTGGAACAGCGAGTTCGGATCGCAGGACTACATCAGCGGCTCGGCCCCCTACATCCGCAGCATCACCCGCGGATACCTCGACGGCCAGATGACGGGCTTCGTCAACTGGCCGCTGGTGGCCGCGCTCTACCCGAACCTGCCCTTCAACACCACCGCCCTGGCGGTCGCCAACTCACCGTGGTCGGGCTCCTATCAGCTGGGCCGCAGCCTGTGGGCGAACGCCCAGGTCGCCCAGTTCACCCAGCCGGGCTGGCGCTTCCTCACCGGCTCCGCGAGCGGATACCTCGGCGGGAACCGGAGCAACGGCAGCTACATCTCCCTGAAGTCCACGAACAACACCGACTACTCGACCATCTACGAGACCACCACGTCGACGACCACGCAGACCGTGAACGTCAGCGTGACAGGTGGGCTGAGCACCGGGACCGTGCACGTGTGGTCTACCAACCTCGGCTCGAACAACCCCGCCGACTGGTTCGTCAGGCAGCCGGACATCACCCCCAGCAACGGCTCCTACTCACTCACCATGCAGCCGAACCGGATCTACTCGGTGACCACGACCACCGGCCAGGGCAAGGGCACGGAGGCCGGCCCGGCGAGCGCGCCGCTGGCTCTGCCGTACTCCGACGACTTCGACGCCTACGCCTCCCGCACCGAGGCCAAGTACTTCTCCGACATGCAGGGATCCTTCGAGGTCCGGCCCTGCGCCGCCGGCCGCGCCGGTCAGTGCCTGCAGCAGGTGACCCCCCAGCGTCCGATCGAATGGCAGGACGACAGCGACGCCTTCGGCCTGGTCGGCGACCCGTCCTGGAGCAACTACAAGGTCAGCGTGGACGTCGACTTCCAGCAGGCCGGCACCATCACGCTGCTCGGGCGGGCGAACACGCAGCAGCGCCCGCAGAGCCACCAGGCGGCCTACCAGTTGCGGCTGAACAGCTCCGGAGCCTGGTCCATCGCCAAGAGCACCACGTCCGGCACGGTGAGCACCCTAACCTCGGGCTCCCGAGGCTCGCTCGGGACCAACACCTGGCACACGGTAACGCTCAGCTTCTCGGGCAACCAGATCAGCGCCACCCTCGACGGCGCCGCGCTCGGCTCGGTGACGGACGGCTCCTACTACACCGGACAGGTCGGGCTCGGAGTGGTCGGATACCAGACCGACATGTTCGACAACCTCTCCGTCACCGCGACCAGCGGCGGAAACGGCGACAGCAGCGTCGGCCCCATCAGGGGCCAGGCCTCCGGCCGCTGCGTCGACGTCCCCAACTCGTCCCAGACCAACGGCACCCAGGTCGCGCTCTGGGACTGCAACAGCGGCGCCAACCAGACCTGGACCCTCACGCCGTCCAAGCAGCTGATGGTCTACGGCACCAAGTGCCTGGACGCCTACGGACAGGGCACGGCGGACGGGACCCGGGTCGACATCTACGACTGCAACGGCGGCGCCAACCAGCAGTGGACGCTCAACTCCGACGGCACGATCGTCGGGGTCGGCTCGAACAAGTGCCTGGACGCCTACGGCGCCGGCACCGCCAACGGCACGCAGCTGGTGATCTGGACGTGCAACGGCGGCGCGAACCAGAAGTGGTCGCGCAGCTGAACCGGCGGTGACACCGGTCGGCCGTGTCCGCGCCGCAACCCGCGGCGCGGACCCGGCCGGCCGCCTGAGCGGTCTCGCGCCGGGTCAGACGTTGAAGCGGAACTCTGACCGTCGCTCAGGTGATCTGCGTGCGGAGCTCTCCGTGCTGGTCGCGCGGTCTTCTGGTCTCACGTCGGTGGTCGTTCGTTGCCGACGTTTCACGGTGTCTTGCGCCCCGTACGTGCCCCCAGCGGCCAGCGTTCCTCTGATCATGCTGCGTCCTGGACCCTGCGGGGCAAGGTGGCTCGACGGGGTCAGTTGCGCTGCTCGATCTCACTGCGCAGCTTTACGAATTCGGCCGCAGCCTGATCACCAGACTTGAGGTAAATCAAGATCATCCCCATGGTGTCACTGTCGGCCCAGGTGCAGACGCCACTCGGAAAGCCGGCGACACTAGCGTCGCCACATTTAGCGACGCCACCGAGCGGACCCGGCTCGACTGGCTTCACGTTGGTGACCTTCAGCCCGTCGGCCACGATGGCGATGAGCTGTCTGGCTTTCGCGTCCTGGGCGGTGATGTGAGCTGACAGGCCGACGATCATGACCAGGCTTGTCGGGTCGCCATAGTAGGCAGTGAATACGCCAGTCGCTTCCGGTATCCCCTTCTTCACATCGGCAGCCGTCTGGTCGGCGAGCGCCCGAAAATCGGTGTCCACGAACTTGGGCCGACCGTTGAGTGTCTTCGGTTCGACGACGTGCGTCTGCACACTGCGCTGGATGTGGTCCTTGAAGACAGCAGCGCTACCGACGGCAATGGCCAGCCCGGCAAGAACGATGAGGATGATCCTGCTGACGTCGCGCCTTGTTGGTGGAGACGTCGAAGGCCTGGGGTAGGCGGGGTCGGGCGGTTGGCCGCTGTCCTGGTATTCGGGCTGGCCGTCTGACTCCGCGTATGGCGGGCGAGATTGGCTGTCTATGTCCGGGTATCCCCGCGAGTCGTATGGGGGCTGAGACACGGGTTCTCCACAAGTTAGCCCAGGATTGGGGCGCGGTGATCTTACCTTCGATCGACATGTCACGCCTCGATGGCTGGCTCGTAGGCGTACAGCCACGCCCTTGGCTGTCCATCCCGTCTCTGCTGCGGCAAACCTCCGGCGCCGCTTGTGAGCTGGGATTTTGCGTTTCAGCGGTTTCATCTTCCGCGTTCCGGAGGAACAGGACGGAGCAGAGCGTTGCGCTGCACCCCCACATCACAGCCACGAACCGCCGACATCCGTCAGGCTGACGACAATCACGCTGGTGAACTCGTCGCGCCGCAGCCGGCTGTTCACCTCGCCGACCGCACGTGCGAGTCCGTCACCCGCTCGCCCGTCGTCCGGCTGACGTTGCCGACCGCGCATCGGGAACGGATCGTCCCGCTGACCGTAGACCAGGTGCGGGCGCTGGCTGACGCCATGCCGAGGCGGAACCCTGATGCAGGATGAATCGGTCATCGTCGTGGCCGAACGTCTGGGGCACGAGAACGCCAACCTCGTTCTCTCGACCTATGGTCACCTGATGCCGGACTCCGAGGAACGGACTCGCCGAGCGGTAGATGACGCCTGGTCGTGTGCCCCAGATGTGCCCCGGAACGAGCCCCCGAAGGCATGAGCAGGGCGGACAGGGCCGGTTCAGACGTTGAAGCGGAACTCCACGACGTCGCCGTCCCGCATCACGTAGTCCTTGCCCTCGATGCGGGCCTTGCCCGCCGCCCTGGCCGCGGTCATCGAACCCGCCTCCACCAGGTCGTCGAACGAGATGACCTCGGCCTTGATGAAACCGCGCTGGAAGTCGGTGTGGATGACCCCGGCGGCCTCGGGGGCGGTCGCGCCCTTGCGGATCGTCCAGGCCCGGGCCTCCTTGGGCCCGGCCGTCAGGTACGTCTGCAGGCCGAGCGTCTCGAAACCGACCCGGGCGAGCTGGGCGAGGCCCGACTCCTCCTGGCCGACGGACTGCAGCAGCTCCAGCGCCTCGTCGTCGGGCAGCTCCACCAGCTCAGACTCGATCTTGGCGTCGAGGAACACGGCCTCCGCCGGCGCCACGAGCGCCGAGAGCTTGGCCCGCAGGTCGGCGTCGGTCAGCTCGTCGGCGTCGAGGTTGAAGACGTACAGGAACGGCTTGGCCGTGAGGAGGTGCAGCTCACGCAGGTCGGCGAGGTCGATCCCGGCCGCCTTGCCCCCGGCGTACAGGGTCGTGCCGGTGTCGAGCAGCTTCGCGGCGGCCTCGGCGGCCTCCAGCAGGACCTTGCGGTCCTTGTTGGTGCGCGCCTCCTTCTGCAGGCGGGGCAGCGCCTTCTCGATCGTCTGCAGGTCGGCGAGGATCAGCTCGGTGTTGATCGTCTCGATGTCGCGCTCCGGCGCCACCTCGCCGTCGACGTGGGTGACGTCGGGGTCGGAGAAGACCCGGATGACCTGGCAGATCGCGTCGGTCTCGCGGATGTTGGCGAGGAACTGGTTGCCCCTGCCCTGGCCCTCCGACGCGCCCTTCACCAGGCCCGCGATGTCGACGAACTCGACCTTGGCCGGGAGGACGCGCGCGGAGCCGTAGATCTCCGCCAGCTTGTCCAGACGGGAGTCCGGCACGCCGACGATCCCCACGTTCGGCTCGATCGTGGCGAACGGGTAGTTGGCCGCCAGGGCGTTCCCGCTCTTGGTCAGGGCGTTGAAAAGCGTGGACTTGCCGACGTTGGGCAGGCCGACGATGCCGATGCTCAGGCTCACGTACCACGAGTTTAGGGGCCTCGGAGGGTGCGCCGGACATCGACGGCCTCGGCCCGCTCCCAGGCGCGCCTCCCTGTTTGGCACGCCAATGCCTGAAATCATCCAGACCGTGGATGTCGTGGCTCTCGCACTGGGACTGGTGATCGGCGTCGTGGTCGGAGCGGCCCTGGCCGGGATGCGGACCGCGGGCCGTACCGCCCAGGGGGCCGCCAGGGTGGCCGAGGCCGAGGCGCGGACGCGGGCGGCCGAGGACAAGGTGGCCTACATGGAGAACCAGCTCACCGAGCGGTTCCAGGCCATCTCCGCACACGCCCTCGACGTGGCCAACCTGCGTTTCCTCGAACTCGCCGAGAACCGGCTGAACACCACGAGGGCCGAGGCGGCCGGGGACCTCGACCAGCGCAGGCAGGCGGTCGAGAACCTGGTCGCGCCGCTGCGGGAGACGCTCTCCAAGGTGGAGAGCCAGCTCAGGGAGAGCGAGTCGGGCGCCCGTGCCGCCCGCGCGGAGCTGAGCAAGCAGATGGAGTTCGTACGGGAGAGCTCCGATCGGCTCAAGGCCCAGACGGACGCGCTGGTACGGGCGCTCCAGCGGCCGGAGGCCCGGGGACGGTGGGGTGAGCTGCAGCTGCGCCGGGTGGCGGAGATCGCCGGGATGGCCCGCTTCTGCGACTTCGACGAGCAGGTGAGCGCCGTCACCCGCGACGGCGTGGTCCGGCCCGACATGGTCGTACGGCTCAGCGGCGGCAAGAACGTCATCGTGGACGCGAAGGTCTCGCTCGCGGCCTACCTGGAGGCGGCCGAGGCCACCGATCCCGAGTTCGCCTCGGCCCGGCTGGACGCCCACGCGCGGCACGTGCGCGAGCACGTGGACCGGTTAGCCGCCAAGTCCTACTGGCAGGCGTTCAATCCGTCGCCCGAGTTCGTGGTCCTGTTCATCCCCGGCGAGGCGTTCCTCGCGCCCGCGCTGGAGCGCGACCCGGGGCTGCTGGAGTACGCGATGCGCAGGCGCGTCCACATCGCCACTCCCACGACGCTCGTCACGATGCTCCGCACCGCGCAGTACGCCTGGCAGCAGACCTCGGTCAGCGAGAACGCCAAGGCCGTCTTCGATCTGGGCAAGGAACTGTACGAGCGGCTCGGCGGCCTCGGACGGCACGTGGACGGCCTGGGCAAGGCGCTCACGAGAGCGGTCACCGCGTACAACCAGACGGTCGGCTCGCTGGAGAGCAGGGTCCTGGTCAGCGCGCGGAGGATGAACGACCTCGGTCTGGTGGACTACCCGCTCGACGCCCCGTCGGCGGTGGAGGAGGTCCCCCGGCCGGTCGCCATCCCCGAACTCGAAGGTGAAGAGCGGGTAAGCCCCCCTCCCCCGCATCGTCAGAACGGTAAATTGACGCGAGACTTGTCGTAAGGGGGGCCCGATGACAGGCACCGGTCGAGCGGGGCTGCGGCTGACCGCTCGGGGGGCGATCGTCATGCTCTTCGTGATCACTCTGGTGGGCATGCCGTTCCTGCCCGGGCCCGCGTTCGTGGCTGGTTGCCTCGCCGCGGTCCTGCTGGTGCGTCCCCGGGACCTGCTGCCGCTGGTGGTGACGCCTCCGCTGGTCTTCTTCGTCGCGGCGCTGCTGGTGGAACTCGTGCGGGCGCTCAGCTCGGGCTCGATGCTCCAGACGTTCGGGCTCGGGATGTTCACCGCGCTGTCGTCCGGCGCGCCGTGGCTGTTCCTCGGGTCCGCTCTGGCGCTGGGCATCGCGTGGGTGCGCGGCCTGCCCGCCAGCCTGAGGGAGCTGCGCGGCGCGCCCGCGCCCACACCGACTCCGGCCTCCCGCTTCCGTTCGCGCCGTGGGCGCGTCCGCACGTTCGACCCGGAGCCGGAGGGCTACTTCGAGCCCCGCGTGTACGGCAGGGCCGCCGACGAGTGAACCCGGATTCGCGCCGCACCTGGGCTAGACCGTGCGGAGGTCCTTGCGGAGTTCGTGGGGCAGGGCGAACCGCATGCTCTCCTGCACCGACTCGACCTCCTCGACCTCGGTGAAACCGTGGCCGGCCAGCTTGGCGAGCACTGCCCGCACGAGTTCCTCCGGGACGGAGGCGCCACTGGTCAGGCCGACCGTGCGCACGCCCTCCAGCCACTCGTCCCGCACGAACGAGGCGTCGTCGACGAGGTAGGACGCGGCGGCGCCGTAGTCCTTGGCTACCTCGACGAGCCGCTTGGAGTTGGAGGAGTTGGCCGAGCCGACGACGATGACCAGGTCCGACTCGGCGGCGATCTGCTTGACGGCCGTCTGCCTGTTGGACGTGGCGTAGCAGATGTCGTCGCTCGGCGGGTCGATGAGGTTGGGGAACCGCCCCCGCAGCCGGGCGACCGTCTCGGTGGTCTCGTCCACCGAGAGGGTCGTCTGGGAGAGCCAGACCACCCTCTCCGGATCCCGTACGGACACGTTCTCGACGCCGTCGAGCCCGTCCACGAGCTGGATGTGCTCGGGCGCCTCACCGGCGGTGCCCTCGACCTCCTCGTGCCCCTCGTGCCCGATGAGCAGGATGTCGTAGTCCTTGGCCGCGAACCTCTTGGCCTCGTTGTGCACCTTGGTCACCAGCGGGCACGTCGCGTCGATCGTCCGGAGACGGCGGCTCGCGGCCTCCTCGTGCACGGCGGGCGCGACACCGTGCGCGGAGAAGACGACGATGGCGCCCTCGGGGACCTCCTCGGTCTCCTCCACGAAGACGGCGCCGCGCTCCTCCAGCGTCTTCACGACGTGGGTGTTGTGCACGATCTGCTTGCGAACGTAGATTGGCGCGCCATACTGCTCCAACGCCCGCTCGACCGCCTGCACCGCGCGGTCGACACCCGCGCAGTAGCCGCGGGGCTTGGCGACCAGGACACGGCGGGTCGCTGAGGTCTGCACGTCCATGTTCCTATGCTATGTGGAACGCGAGCCGCCCCTTGACCCTGGTCTTGCAAGACTGGGTGTACCAGATACGCATCTCCCCGGGAGCAGAAATGTCCGTCCTTAGAGCAATAACGACAGTGCTACAGACCGCTCTGAACGGGGTCGGACAGGCGCTGCTGGTCGGCGACAAGATCAAGACCACCATCAAGGAGCGCTTCGCCGGTGGCGAGGCGCAGGACGGCGAACGTCCCGAGACCGCCGAGGCCACGCGGACCGAGGAGGCCGCCGAGCAGGCCGCCGGGGAGCGGCCCGCGCGCCGGGAGCCCGTCATCTTCGCCCCCCGCCCGAGCAAGACCGAGAAGCACGAGAAGGCTGAGCAGGCCGAGGCGGTGACGACCGAGGCGCCGGCCGCTGAGACTCCGTCCGTCGAGGACGTGGAGGCCGCCGCCGAGCCGAAGCCCGAGGCCGCCCCTGCCGCCGAGGCGGAGAAGCTCGACCTGCCCGCCGCCCCCGTCGAGGCCGAGCCCCCGGCCGTCGCCGAGGTAGCGGACGGGACCGCCGCGCCCAAGAAGCCGCGCACCCGCCGCAAGGCCACCGCCGGAACCGCCGAGACGACCGAAACCGCTGGAACCGCTGGAACCGCGGAGACCACGGAGACCGTGGAAGAGGCCGCGCCCGCCGAGGCCAAGAAGCCGCGCACGCGCCGCAAGGCCACGACCGAAGCCGCCGAGGCCGCGAGCGGTGCCGAGAGCACGACCACCGCCGCGCCGAAGGCCACCAGGACCCGCAGGAAGCCCGCCGCCGCGAAGGCGCCGGAGAGCCCGGCCGAGGCGCCGGCGGAGCAGCCCGTCGCCGCAGCGGCCGAGCCGGCTCAGCAGCCCGTGGGACAGCCGGCGACGGACGAGACGACCGCCGAGACGGCGGAGCCGATGCCGGGCTACGCGAACCTCTCCGTGGCGTCGCTGCGGGCGCGTATGCGTGGCAAGTCGGCCGAGCAGGTGCACGCGCTGCTGGACTACGAGCAGGCGCACCTGAACCGCCCCGAAGTGGTCCGGATGTTCCAGAACCGGCTGTCCAAGCTCCAGTCCGAGTCCTGATCCCGGTCGCGCCCGCCCGGCCGTACGCCGGGCGGATGGGTGAGGCGTCCTCCGCCTGGCCGTCTGCGGATTGTCGGCAGGTACGGCTAGCCTGCAGGTGCGAGCCGGGCCAGGCGAGGAGGGCATTTGAGCGCGAAGACGTCCCCGGAGGCGCCGCTGCCGATCAGGTCGGTGCTGCAGATGGTCGCCCAGTGGATCGGCAAGCTGGGCACCGTCTGGGTCGAAGGGCAGATCACCGAGCTGACCGCCAGGGGCGGCACCGTCTTCCTGACGCTGCGCGATCCCGTGGCGAACGTCTCGGCGCGGATCACCTGCGCCCGGGGCGTATACGAGGCGAGCGTGCCGCGTCCCGTCGACGGCGCGCGCGTCGTGATGCACGTCAAGCCGGACTTCTGGGTCAACAAGGGCTCGTTCGCGTTCACGGCCCTGGAGATCCGTCCGGTCGGCATCGGCGAACTGCTGGCCCGGCTCGAACGGCTCCGCCAGGTGCTGGCGGGCGAGGGCCTGTTCAACGTCGACAGGAAGAGACGGCTGCCGTTCCTGCCGGGCACCGTCGGGCTCATCTGCGGGCGCGACTCGGCGGCCGAGCGTGACGTGCTGGAGAACTCCCGCCGCCGCTGGCCCGCCGTCCGTTTCAAGGTGGAGCAGGTCGCCGTCCAGGGGTCGTACGCCGTGGGCGAGGTGACCGAGGCGCTGCGCAAGCTCGACGCCGATCGCGAGGTCGACGTGATCATCATCGCCAGGGGCGGCGGCTCCCTCGAGGACCTGCTGCCGTTCTCCGACGAGTCGCTGGTGCGGGCCGTCGCGGCCTGCCGCACGCCGGTGGTGAGCGCGATCGGCCACGAGCAGGACAGTCCGCTGCTCGATCTCGTGGCCGACGTGCGCGCCTCGACCCCGACGGACGCGGCCAAGAAGGTCGTGCCCGACGTGGGCGAGCAGCTCACGCTCGTCCACCAGCTCAGAGACCGGGGCCGCCGGGTGCTGCGGGGCTGGGTCGAGCGCGAGATGTCCTGGCTCGAGTCCGTGCGCTCCCGGCCGTCGCTCGCCGATCCCGTCCGGGAGCTCGACCGGCGGGCCGAGCAGGTCGACGCGCTGCGCGAGCGGTCCAGGCGCTGCCTTTCGGCGTCCCTGGACCGCTCGGCCGACTCGCTGGAACATCTCAGGGCCCGGCTCGTGGCCCTCTCCCCCGCAGCGACCCTGGAGCGGGGTTACGCCATCGCGCAGCGTCCCTCCGGAGAGGTCGTCCGCCTGGCCGGGGACGTCAAGCCGGGTGACGAGCTCACGATCCGCTTCTCCGACGACCGCGTGACGGTGACCGCCCAGGACGCCTGAACCGGGGCCGTGGCGCGCGGGCCGCGGGGGCCGCGGGCCGCAGCGGGTCAGATCGCGAGGCGCACGTCGTAGGCGCCGAGCCACGCGTTCATCTGCAGGATGCCCTCCAGCGACGTCCGGGCGCCCTGCAGGCTGACCGCGCCCATGGGCTGGTCGAGCATCGTGCGCACCTTGCCCGCGTCCACCAGGCAGCCGATGGCCGGGTCCCCGGCGAGCACGCGGGTCACCTCGGCACGCAGCGCACGCTCGTACGCCGGGTCCTGCGTCGAGGGGTACGGCACCTTGCGGCGCTCGACCACCGACCGGGGCAGCACGTCGGCCGTCGCCGCGCGCAGCAGGCTCTTCTCGTGCCCGTCGAAGGTCTTCATTGCCCAGGGCGCGTTGAAGACGTACTCGACCAGCCGGTGGTCGCAGAACGGCACCCGGACCTCCAGCCCGACGGCCATGCTCATGCGGTCCTTGCGGTCGAGCAGGATCTGCACGAACCGGGTCAGGTGCAGGTAGCTGACCTCCCGCATCCGCTTCTGCAGCCCGGTCTCCCCCGGCACCCGGGGCACCTCGGCCAGCGCCCGCTGGTAGCTGTCCGCGCGGTAGGCGGGGATGTCGAGCTTGCGCAGCAGTTCCTCGTGCAGGAACTCGCCCCGGCTGGACAGGCCCGTCTGGCCCTGTATGGCGAGCCACGGGAAGGTGCCGGAGTTGACCGCCTCGGGATCGTGGAACCACCGGTAGCCGCCGAACACCTCGTCGGCGGACTCCCCCGACAGCGCCACCGTCGAGTGCCCCCTGATCGCCTTGAAGAGCAGGTAGAGCGAGGTGTCCATGTCGCCGATGCCGAGCGGGAGGTCCCTCGCCCGCAGGACGGCCGCACGCACGGCGGGATCCATGAGGTCGGCCGAGTCCAGCACGATGTCCGTGTGATCGGAGCCGACGTGCCGCACGACGTCGTGGACGTACGGCGTGTCCGGGGTGTCGCGCATGTCGTCGGCCTGGAAGTTCTCGCTGTAGCCGGCGAAGTCGACGGAGAACGACCGCACCCCGCCCTGGCCGGCCAGCGCGCGGGCCGCGAGCGCGGTGACCGCGCTGGAGTCGAGCCCGCCGGACAGCAGCGTGCACAGCGGCACGTCGGAGATGAGCTGCCGCTCGATGATGTCGTCGAGCAGCTCCCGCACCGTCCGGATGGTGGTCTGCAGGTCGTCGGTGTGCTCGCGGGCCTCCAGCTGCCAGTAGCGGCGCTTGCTCAGGCCCTCGCGCCGCACCTTCACCACCTGGCCGGGCCGCACCTCGTACATCCCCCGGAAGACGGCGCTCTCCGGCGTCTTGACGAAGGCCAGGATCTCGCGCAGGCCGTCGGCGTCGATCACGCGCTCGGCGAGCGGGTTGGCCATGACGGCCTTGGGCTCGGAGCCGAACAGCACCCCGTTGGGTGTCGGGTAGTAGTACAGGGGCTTGATCCCCATACGGTCGCGCACGAGAAGCAGCTCCTCGCGGCGCGCGTCCCAGATGGCGAAGGCGTACATGCCGTTGAGGCGGGAGACGAAGTCCTCACCCCATTCGAGGTACGCCTCCAGGACGACCTCGGTGTCGCTCTGGGTCCGGAACCGGTGCCCGCACCGGGTGAGCTCGGCGCGCAGTTCCCTGAAGTTGTAGACCTCGCCGCTGTAGGTGAGCGCGGCCACGACATCGCCGCCGGTTTCGGCGGCCATCGGCTGGCGCCCGCCCTCGATGTCGATGATGGCCAGCCGCCGGTGGCCGAACGCGACGTGCGGAGCGAGCCACATCCCCTCGGCGTCGGGCCCCCGGCACGCCATCGTGTCCGTCATGGCCTGCACGGTCTCCCGTTCGCGACGAAGGTCACGTCCGTAGTCCACCCAGCCGCTGATTCCACACATGAAGATGACCCCCCGATCATCGCCCCCGAAGATGGTTAGTACACCTAAGTAACGGACAAACTATTCGATTTATGCCCAAAGCGGACACGCCTAAGAGGCCACGGAGTGTCGGCCCCGGCCTCTAAGGTGGGGACGTGGCTGAGGACAAGCAGACCCCGCCGGACAGGCAGACCCCGTCGTACGAGCAGGCCCGCGAGGAGCTGACCGAGGTGGTGCGCCGTCTGGAGACCGGCGGGCTCACGCTGGAGCAGTCGATAGAGCTGTGGGAGCGGGGAGAGCGGCTGGCGGCGATCTGCGAGGAGTGGCTCCAGGGCGCCCGCGCGAAGCTGGCCGCCGCGATGGCCCAGCGCCAGGAGCCTCAGCCGAACGGCCCCGAAGAGGCGCCCTTCTGACACCGGGCAGGCGGCTAGGCGTGCCAGAGGGCGGCGAGCTGCCGGGTGGCCAGCCGGGACGGCACGGCCCGCAGCAACGTGTCGCGTAGCCACGCGGCGACGCCGGTCCGGGAGGTCAGCCGCGACTGCCGGGACGCCGCCAGCATCATGCGATTGGCCCTGGGCCTGCGCTCGGCGTCGTAGCGCAGGAGTCGCTGGGCGACGTCGGCCGGCTCGGCGCCGGCCGGATGGCGGGCCAGGTGGCGACACAGTGCGGCGGCGTCTTCGAATGCCTGGCTGGCGCCCTGGCCGAGGTCCGGCGACATGGCGTGCGCGGCGTCGCCGAGGAGTGCGATCCTGCCGGTCGCGAACGAAGGCAGGGGTTCGGCCAGGCGGGCGATCGGGTCGACATAGATGTCGGCCTGCGGGGTCGCCTCGATCAGTGCCGTGACGACAGGGTGCCAGTCGGCCATCAGGGACAGCATCTGCCGGCGCGCCTCGTCCGCGCCTGGCGGTGTACCGCGCAGGACAGAGTCGGTGAACCAGTACAGGCGGTCCTCGCCGACGGGGAAAAGGCCGAACATCGCCCCGCTGCGACGGTCGACCAACTGGCTGACGAGCAGGTCCTGCGCCATTCCGGGAGGGCGGGGCAGCATGCCGCGCAGGTCCATTCGGCCGGTCCGCCGCAGCCCGGGGTGACCGGGGAAGAGCTGCGCGCGCAGCGTGCTGCCGATGCCGTCGGCCACGATCACGGCGTCCGCTCTCGCCACGGGCTCGCCTCCGCTGATCACGGTCACTTCGGCGGGGCCGGACTCCAGGCGCTCGACCGGGGTCGCGGTCCGCACCAGCTCGGACGGCAGCGGGGCGCGGAGCGATCGGTGCAGTTCCGCTCGCTCGAGCATGTCGGGCGCCCCGACCTCCTGCCGCGCTCCACCCTCCTGCTGCGCCCTGACCAGGTCGGTGACCAGCAGCGGCCGTCCGCGCCAGTCCCGCAATCCCCCGCGGGCCGCATGGATGACGTGCCCGCGAACGTCTTCGGCCAGCCCCAGTGCGTCCAGCGCGCGAAGCCCGTTGGGCATGACCACGATCCCGGTGCCCGCTTCCCTGAGCTCGGCGCCCCGTTCGAGGAGTGTCACCTCATGACCCAGGCGATGCAGCCCCACCGCCGCCGCCACTCCTCCGAGCCCGGCGCCGACCACCACGATCCTCATGAGACCTCCCGCTCATTCACTACGATCGTACTAGTACGGCTATTGGTAGCATGGCCCCGTGCCGCCCACTAATCCGGCCCGTCGCCGGGCCCTGACCGATGCCGCCATCGAACTGCTGGCGTCATCGGGCGTGCACGGCCTGACCCACCGGGCGGTGGAGAAAGCGGCGGACGTCCCGCCGGGAACGGCTTCCAACTACTTCCGCAGCCGGGAAGCGCTGCTGGTGGCCGCCGCGGAGCGCATCGCCGAGTTGCATCACGCCGACACCGCTCAGGCCGTCAAGCAGCCAGCGACGCTGGTCGACCTGCTGACGGAATCGTTGTTCACAGCGGCGACCACGCTGCGCACCCGCTACCTCGCGATCTTCGAACTGCAACTGGAGGCCGCGCGCCGGCCGGTGATCGCCTCGGCGCTCGCGGGACTGCAGGACACGGCGTCGCTGGTCACCGCCGGGCACCACGACGAACTCGGCCTCGGCATTCCACGCGGGAGGATCCCCGCCGTGATCGCGCTCTACGGTGGTGCGCTGTTCACCTTGGTCAGCGCACCACCGGAGCACGTCACCAGGGACGTCGTCCGGAACATGGCCGAGGTCATCGTCTACGGCTGCAATCCGCCGACGTGAGCGTGCGTCCGGCGTGACGGGCCGTCAGACGCCGGGCCGCCGCGCGTCGACCTCGATTTCGATCTTCATGCGGGGGTCGGCCAGACCGCACTCCATCATCGTGGCCGCCGGCCGCACGTCACCGAAGCGGCGGCGCAGGACCGGCCAGCACGGCTCGAAGTCGGCCCGGTCGGGCAGCAGGTAGCGCACCCGCACCACGTCGGCGAAGCCGCACCCCGCCTCGGCCAGCGCGGCCTCGATGTTGCGCAGACACTGTTCGGCCTGCTCCACCACGCTCTCGGAGATCGTCATGGTGGTGTAGTCGAAACCGGTCGTCCCGGAGACATGCACCCGGTCACCGTCCACCACGGCCCGGGCATAGCCGATCTGCTCCTCGAACGTCGAGCCGCTGAGGATCACGCGTCGCTCCGTCATGCGCCGAACGCTAGGCCGACGCCCATCGATACGTCTAATACATCCTCAGGCATGGTCTGATATCTCTGTGCGTATGGAGCGCCCCGAACTCCCCCTGGCGCAGTTGCACGCCTTCGTCGTGCTCGCCGAGGAACTGCACTTCGGCCACGCCGCGGCCCGCCTGGGCATCGCCCAGCCGCCGCTCAGCCAGCAGATCCGCCGCCTGGAGGACAAGGTGGGCCACGCGCTGTTCACCCGCGAACCGGGACGTGTCGCCCTGACCGCGGCGGGTCGCGAACTGCTGCCCGCCGCCCGCCGCGCCCTCACCGATCTCGCCGACGGGCTGGCCGCCGCCCGGGCCGTCGGCAGCGGCCGGGCCGGGCACCTGCGGATCGGCTTCGCCGCCTCCCTCGCCCTGACCGTCCTGCCCGGTCTGCTGCGCGCGTTCCGTGGGCGTTTCCCCGACGTCCGCCTGGACATCCGCGAGATGACCACCGCGCCGCAGATCGCCGCCCTGCGCGACAAATCCATCGACGTCGGACTGCTGCGCGAACCCCCTGCCGACGACGCCTCCGACGAGGCGGAACTCGCCTTCAGGACGGTGCTCACCGAGCCCTTCGTGGCCGTGCTGCCGTCCGCCCACCCGCTGGCCGCCTTGCGTACCGTGAGGCTCGCGCGGCTGGCGGACGAGCCCTTCGTGCTCCTGCCCCGCGAGACCGGCCCGCGGCTCCACGACCAGATCACCGGCCTGTGCGCGGCGGCGGGTTTCACCCCCTGGGTCGCCCAGCGGGCGGTGGAATGGCAGACCGTATGCGCCCTCGTGGAGACCGGCCTGGGCGTCTCCCTGGCTCCGGCGAGCATCCGGCGCATCCGGCTCAAGGGCGTCGCCTTCCGCACGGTCGAGCCCAACGCGCGCACCCGGGTCGCCGTCGGCTGGCGTAAGGACGACCTGAGCCCCCTGGTCGCGCACCTGCTGGCGACCGTCAGCCGGGATCCGGATTCAGCCCGATGACGGCACCGGAGAGGGCTTGGGCTGCGGCGTGAGCGTCCGGGCGAGGGCGGTCAGCTCGTCCCAGTCGGCCGTTCCGGTGACGACCACCGCGTGATCGGGGAAGACGCGGACCAGCGTCCGCTGGTTCTTGTCCTGGCGGAACCGCTCCTCCCAGGTCACGCCGTCGATCTGGCGGTTCCCGCCGGCCTTGTCGGTGTTGGCCATGCGGTTGACGAAGTCCGCGGACGGCCTCTCGTCGCTCTGGGCGAGCATGGCGTGCTGCCGCTTGGCGGTCGCGAATCCCAGCCGCCACGTCACGGCGCCGCTCTTCTGTGTCAGCGACGAGCTGTTGGGCACCCAGTTGGGCAGCACCTGGCTCGGGGCGACGACCTCGTACGACGCCGTGCGCGCCGCGTTGGCCCTGTCGATCGAGAACTCCACCCGCGGGATGTGCTCGGTGCGGCTCTGCGGCGTGATGAGCAGAAACACTCCGACGGCGGCGAGGCAGACGAAGAGCGCGAACGCGTAGCCGTAGAAGCCCTGGGTGAATCGTCCCACGTAATGCGAGATTAGTCGGTGGAGCGGGCGGTGGCCGTACCGGCCGTCACGGGTGCCGAATATCGCCGATGATGCGAAGAGCGTCCTCGGCCATCTTCCGGGCCCGTTCCGGGTCGTCGGACAGCGTGACCTCCTGCACGACGGCCGCCAGGGCGCCGGTGACGACGACGACCAGGGCGTCCTCGTGCTCGAACAGCGCGGCGGTGCGCCTGGCCCACTGCCGGAGGCGGTCGCGCATGATGACCTCGAACCCGGGCGGGGCGTCGCCGCGCAGGAAGAGCGCGGCGAGATCGCGTTCGGCGAGGCAGCCTTCCAGGTAGGCCCGCGCGGCGGCGAGGAACTGGGGCATCGGGTCGGTCTCCCCGGCCGCCCTGGCCTCCTGCACGGCCTGCCGGGTGCGCTGGGTCTGCCGCTTCTGGAACTCCTCGAACAGCGTCAGGTAGAGATCGGCCTTGCCGGAGAAGTGGTGGTACAGGCTGCCGACGCTGGCGCCGGCCCTGGCCACGACGTCGGTGACGCCCGCCTCGGCGAAGCCGCTCGTGATGAACGTCTCCTTCGCGGCGTCCAGGAGAGCTCCCCGGGTCGCCGCGCCGCGCTCCGACGTGCGCGTCGTCACTGGTCGTTCGGTGTCGCCGCTCATGCGGCGACGATATCTCCGACCCGTCCTTTCCGGGGGTCCGCGCCCGTAAATGGCCTTCTACCTGGCCCAACAGGTTCAGACCAATCGGACAAGAAGGGTTTCGCGAACTACGATCGCTAGAACGGCACCTACCTAAAAGGGGATCAATGGCTGATCACGTACCGGCCGCTCTGGCGACGGGGGAACACGCACCCGACCGCAACCTGGCTCTGGAACTGGTCAGGGTGACCGAGGCGGCGGCGATGGCGGCCGCGCGCTGGGTGGGACGCGGCGACAAGAACGGGGCGGACGGCGCCGCCGTGAACGCCATGCGCCAGCTGATCAACACGGTCTCGATGAAGGGCGTCGTGGTGATCGGCGAGGGCGAGAAGGACAACGCCCCGATGCTCTACAACGGCGAGGAGGTCGGCGACGGGACCGGCCCCGAGTGCGACGTGGCCGTGGACCCGATCGACGGCACCCGGCTGTGCGCGCTCGGCATGAACAACGCGATCTCCGTGATCGCGGTCAGCGAGCGCGGCTCGATGTACGACCCGTCCGCGGTCTTCTACATGGAGAAGCTCGTCACGGGCCCGCAGGCGGCCGAGCATGTGGACATCGACGCCCCGGTCGCCGACAACATCCGCGCCGTGGCCCGGGCCAAGGGCGCCAAACCGTCCGACGTCACCGTGGTGATCCTGGACCGGCCCCGGCACGAGCGGATCGTCAAGGAGATCCGGGAGACCGGCGCCCGGATCCGTTTCATCACCGACGGCGACGTGGCCGGCGCGATCATGGCGGCGCGCAACGGCACCGGCGTCGACCTGATGCTCGGCATCGGCGGCACGCCCGAGGGCATCGTCGCCGCCTGCGCGCTCAAGTGCATGGGCGGCGTCATCCAGGGCAAGCTGTGGCCGCGCGACGAGGAGGAGCGCCGCAAGGCCCTCGACGCCGGGCTCGACCTCGACCAGGTGCTCATGACCGACGACCTCGTACGCTCCGACGACGTGTTCTTCGCCGCGACCGGCATCACCGACGGCGAACTGATGCACGGCGTGCGGTTCCAGGGCGGGGCGGCGGTCACGCACTCCCTCGTCATGCGGGGACGGTCGGGCACGATCCGCAAGATCGAGAGCGAGCACCAGCTCTGGAAGCTCGGCGCCTACAGCGCCATCAACTTCGACACAGCCGTGTAAGACCTCAACGGCCGAACAGGCGGCGGCGGGGGCGCTTCGGCGAGCGGGCGACGACCTTGCCGCCGAAGACGAACCCGGCGAGCTCGATCACGGGCGCGTCCGGCGCGAAGCCGGTCGCGCCCGGCGGGAGCCGCACCTCGTTCCTGAGCGACCGGACACGGGCGTCCGGGGCGGTCACGATCCGCACACCCTCGGGGACCGTCAGGTTGACCGTGCCGGCCATGACGGCGAGCTGCACCACCACGTGCCGCGACTGGAGCAGCGCCTCGCACAGGTCCATCGTGACCGTGCCGCCCAGGGACGTCACCGGCACCTGGGAGGGCACGACCCACCGGCCGCCACGGGTCTCCGTACGGAAGAAGGCGGTGACGGGACGGCTGTCCATCCGGAACGGCTGGCTCTCCGGCGGCAGCAGGTCCACGGTCAGCTCGGCCAGCTCGCCGAGGGTCCGCGCGGCCCAGACGCGCTCCACCCGTTCCTCGTGCTCCAGCGGCGTGAGCCGCCCGTCGGCGACGGCGTCCGCGAGCACCGCGACGATGCGCTCCCGATCGGCGTCGGAGGCCCGCAGCAGGGCAGGGTCGGGCGTGTCCGGGGTGCGCGGCGAGAGGAAGGCGGAGATCCACTTCACGGCTGAGGACTCGCTGCTGCTCACACCATCGAGAGTAAGCGGTCGACGCGCGCCGGTCACCACGCGACGCGGCGCCGACGTCGAACCCGGCATTGACCAGGGACTTCGCGGCCGCTTAGCGTGAGGAGGTGGTCGCGGGGGCGGTGACACGGCAGGTCGGCAACCTTCCGGCCGACTTGACGAGTTTCGTCGGCCGAAGGCGTGAGCTGGCCGAGATCAGGCGGCTGCTTTCGGCGTCGCGTCTGGTGACCCTCACGGGTGTGGGCGGCGTCGGCAAGACCCGGCTGGCCCTGCGGGCGGCCGCCGAGCAGCGCCGCGCGTTCGACAGCGTCTGGCTGGTGGACCTCAGCACCGTCACCGATCCCGCGCTCGTGGCGGAGACGGTGGCGGCGACCATGGGCGTGCGGGACGAGCCGGCGGCCTGCCCGGTGGACGCGCTGGAGCACGTGCTGTCCTCGCAGCGGACCCTGCTCGTGCTGGACAACTGCGAGCACCTGCGTGACGCCTGCGCCGTGCTCGCCGACCGGCTCCTGCGCACGGCCCCCGAGTTGCGCATCCTCGCGACGAGCCGGCAGTCGCTCGGCATCACGGGCGAGCACCAGATGAAGATCTCGCCGCTGCCCGTCCCCGAGCCGGACCGGCCGCTCAGCCGCAGGTCTCTGGAGTTGTACGACGGGATCAGCCTGCTGACGGAACGGGCGGCGGCGGTCCTGCCCGGCTTCACCGTCACCGAGGACAACCAGGCGGCCGTCGCCGAGCTGTGCCGCCAGCTCGACGGCATCCCCCTGGCCATCGAACTCGCCGCCGTGCGGCTGCGGGCCCTGTCGGTGAACGCGCTCGTCGAGCGCCTGCGCGACCGCTACCGCATGCTCACCGGGGGCAGCAGTACGGCGGTGCCGCGTCAGCAGACCCTGCACGCGCTGGTCGACTGGAGCTTCCAGTTGCTGCCCGGCGCCGAGCGGACGCTGTGGACCCGGCTGTCGATCTTTCCCTCTCACTTCGACCTGGACGCCGTCGAGGCGGTGTGCACCGGCGGCGGCATCGAACGGGACGACGTGCTCGACCTGCTCGACGCGCTGCTGGACAAGTCGCTGCTGCTGCGCGAGGAGCACTCCGACACGGTCCGCTACCGCATGCTCGACACCCTGCGCGAGTTCGGCCGCAAGCGGCTCGGCGGGCCGGCGGAGCGCCGGTCGCTCCAGCGGCGGCACCGGGATCACTATCTCCTGCTGTCGCGGCAGGCGGCCGCCGAGTGGTTCGGCCCCGACCAGTTCTCCTGGCTCAGGCGGCTCGACCTGGAGCAGGCGAACCTGCGCGCCGCGATGGACTTCTGCCTGCAGGAGCCCTGCGAGGCGGAGGCCGGGCTGCGGATGGCCCTCTGCCTGACCGACCCCTGCTGGCTTGCCAACGCGTACTACAACGAGGGCCGTCACTGGCTGGACCGCATGCTGTGGGCGGCGCCCGAGCCCACCGTCCTGCGGGCGCTGGCGCTGTGCGCCGACGCGGAACTGGTGCTCACCCAGGGCGACACCGACAGGGGCCGGCGTCTGCTGGCGGAAAGCCGGGCACTCGCCGAGAAACTGGGCGACCCGGAAGCGCTCGCCCAGACGTCCCTGGTCGCCGGGATGGCGGAGCACTACGCGGGCGACTACGCGAGGGGCATCCCGCTGCTGGAACGGGCGGTCGCTGAAGAGGAGGCCGTCGGCAACCTGAGCGGCCTGCTGGTCGCCCTGATCACGCTCGCGGCCGGCGTCGGCTACCTCGGCGACCGGGCCCGCGCCACGGAGCTGTTCGAGCGCGCTCTCGCGCTGACCGAGGCCCACGGCGAGTGCTCCGGCCGGGCCTGGGTGTTCACGATCTTCGCCGTCCACCTGTGGCAGGGCGGGGAGAACGTCCGCGCGCTGGCGATGGCACGCGAGGCCCTCCTTCTCGGCCGCGACCTGGGCGACCGGATGAACATCGCGTTGAACCTGGAGGTCATCGCCTGGGTGCAGACCGGCGAAGGCCGCCACCCCTGCGCCGCCCGGCTGCTCGCGGCCTCGGAGGAGATCGGCCGTACGGTGGGCCTGACGCCGTCCCGCGACAAGCGGTTCGCCGAGTTCCACGAGCGGTGCCTGACCGGTCTCCGTACGAGCCTGGGCGACCGGGCCCTGAGCCGCGAGACCCGCAGGGGAAACCGGCTGACGATGGACGAGGCGATCGGGGAGGCGCTCGGCGAGCGCGCCGCGGGCGGGCCTGCGCGCGCGGACGAGACGGTCGCGGAGGCCGAGCCCACGCCGCCCGGCCGCCCCACGAGGGCGGTCTCGGCGGCCGAGCCGTCCC
This sequence comes from Microbispora catharanthi, assembly GCF_006334915.2. GTDB lineage: Bacteria > Actinomycetota > Actinomycetes > Streptosporangiales > Streptosporangiaceae > Microbispora > Microbispora catharanthi. Next base: position 220,938 of record NZ_VDMA02000014.1, on the reverse strand, counting down.
CGCTCACCCGGCGTGAGCAGGAGATCGCCGAGCTGATCGCCCAGGGACGGAGCAACAAGGAGATCGCCTCCACCCTCGTCATCTCGCAGCGCACCGTGGAGGGCCACGTCGAGCACATCCTGGACAAACTCGGCTTCGCCTCCCGGGCCCAGATCGCCGCCTGGATGGCCGCACGCGAAGCGAGCGGCCGGTCCTGACCCGCTCACCCCATTGACCGGGCGGGTGGCGGCTCCTACGCTGGCGAAAACTTGAACCCCCCTCATGTTCGTGGAGGACCGGTGCCCACTCCTCGCGACCGGCAGGCGCGGCTCGCCACGTTCGCGGTGTTCTTCGTCCAGGGCCTCACCTTCGCCACGCTGCTCACCCAGGTGGCGGCGCTGCAGAAGAAGCACGGCCTGTCGGACGGCGAGCTGACCATCCTGCTCCTCGTCGTCCCGCTCATCGCGGGGGCCGGGAGCGCGCTCGCCGGCGCCGCCGCGTCCCGGTGGGGCAGCCGCCTGATCCTGCGCCTGGTGCAGCCGCTCGCCTGCGCCGCCGTCGTGCTCGCGGGCCTCGCCCCGAACGTCCCCATGCTGGTGGTGGCCAACGTCCTGTTCGGCCTCGGCCTGGGCGGGGTGGACGCGGGCATGAACATGCAGGGCGTCGCGGTCGAACGCGAGTACGGCCGGGCGGTGCTCACCGGGTTCCACGCGCTGTGGAGCGTGGCGGCGGTCATCGGGTCGCTGTGGGCCTCCGCGGCGGCCACGCTCGGCCTCGGCCTGCCCGTCACGTTCTCGATCGCCCTCGTCCCGGCCGCCGTCGTCGCCGTCCTGTCCTCGCTCCGGCTCTACCGGCCGGAGGAGGAGCACCACGCGGTCGCGGCCGTGGTCCGGGCGCAGGACGCGGGCGCCGGCAGGCCGGCCGGGGTCGCGTGGCGCCCGATCATCCCTCTCTGCCTCGCGATGGCGTTCCTCTACGTCGGCGACTCGTCGGTCTCCAACTTCGGCACCGTCTTCATGGACAAGGTCCTGCACGCCTCGGCGACCGTGATCCCGCTGGCCCTGGGGGCCTACCAGCTCACCACGTTCCTGGTGCGCGTCGGCGGCGACTTCGCGGTGCGCAGGTGGGGCCCGGCGGCCATCGTGCGCGCCGGGGGCGCCGTCGCGACGCTGGGCTTCGTCGCGATCGTGGCGGCCCCGACGGTGCCGCTGGCGATCGCGGGCTTCGCCCTCACCGGGATCGGCCTGTCCGTCGTCGCCCCGCAGTCGTTCTCCGCGGCCGGCCGCCTCGACCCCGCGGGCACGGGCGTGGCGATCGCCCGGGTCAACATGTTCAACTACGTGGGGTTCATCGTCGGAGCCGCGCTCGTCGGCGGCCTCGCCGACGCCTCCGGCTTCCGCGTCGCCTTCGCCGCGCCGCTCGTCCTCGCCGCCGCGATCATCCTGCTCGCGCGCGGCTTCCAGCCGCGTACGGCCGACCCGGCCACCGCGACCACCGTCGTCACCCCCTGACATCCCCCTCGACGTTCCCCGCCAGGGCGCGTACGGCCTCGGCGACACGGTGGGCGGGCAGGCGGGCGAAGCCGAGCACCAGCCCCGGCGATCCGTGGGCCGACGTCACGACCTCTGCGGACAGACCCACGGCGCGGGCGGCCTCGGCCAGGCCGGACGGGTCGCCCCCGTCGTCCACCTCGGCGTACAGGTGCAGCCCGGCCGAGATGCCGCGCACGTTCATCCAGGGCAGGTCCTCGGCCAGGGCGCCGACGAGAGCGTCCCTGCGCCGCCGGTACTCCCGGCGCATCCGGCGCAGGTGCCGGTCGTACGCCCCGCCGTCGATGAGGTGGGCGAGCACGTACTGGTCGATGACCGGCGAGCCGAGGTCGAACTCCCCGCGCGCGAGCCGTACGGCACGGGCGACGCGCGGGGGCGCCGCGATCCAGCCGAGCCGCAGCCCCGGGGCGAGGGCCTTGCTCACGCTGCCGGCGAGCACGACCCGGTCGGGCGCGAGGCCCTGCAGGCACCCGACGGGGTCGCGGTCGAAGCGGAACTCCGCGTCGTAGTCGTCTTCCAATACGAGGGCGCCTGTGCGGGCCGCCCAGTCGACGAGCGCGGCGCGGCGGGCCGGGGACAGGACGACGCCGGTCGGGTACTGGTGCGCGGGAGTGACCACCACGGCGTCGGCGTCGCCCGGCAGGGCCCCGACGACGATCCCCTCGCTGTCGACGGGCACGGGGACGATGTCCGCCCCGGCCCGCCGGAGCAGCGGAAGCTGACGCGCGCTCGTCGGGTCCTCGACGGCAAGGACGATCCCGCGGCCCCGGTCGCGCGCCAGGGCCTGGACGACGAGGCTGAGCCCCTGAGCCACCCCGGTCACGACCACGACGTCGTCCGCTGACGCGTCGGCCGCGCGCACCCTGCCGAGGTACGCGGCGAGTTCGCGGCGCAGTGCCGGCACACCGCCGGGGTCGCCGTAGTCGAGCGCGTCGTTGGGCAGCGTGGCCAGGACGTGACGGACGGCGGCGAGCCATGCCTGCCGGGGAAACAGGCCGAGATCCGGCGACGTGGGCCGATGGCCGTAGTGGGGCCAGCAGCTCTCCCGCTCGTCCCCGGGGCGCCCGGGGGCGGCCTGCCGCCCGGCCCCCGCCGCGACCCTGGTGCCCGCGCCCGTTCTGGATTCGAGGACTCCCTCGGCCACCAGCTGCTCGTACGCCTCGACCACCACGCCGCGCGACAGGCCGAGATCCCGGGCGAGGTCGCGGGTGGCGGGCAGACGGACGCCGGGGACGAGCCGCCCGGACCGGACTGCCTCGCGCACCTCGCGGGCGATCTGCCCGGCGAGCCCGCCGGCGGCTCTGTCGACCATGAGATGAAGATCGGCCATTGGCCCACACTAACGGCCATCGATTGGACCATGAACCAGGACCAATCCGTCCCTAGCATCACCTGACATGAACACTCATGCGGCCGGAGCTGCGGGTGCGATGTTCCTCGTGGGGACGTTGGCGGCGGTCTCCGGCGTTATCGCGGACTATCCGGTCTACGGGGGTCAGGCGCTCCGCTACGCCCTCGCCGCCGTGATCCTGCTCGCCGTCGCCCGGGCGCGCGGCCTCGGCCTCGTGCGGCTCCGGCCGCGGCAATGGGCGCTGCTCGCCGCGCTGTCGCTGACGGGGCTCGTGCTGTTCAACGTCTGCGTGGTCGAGGCGACCCGCGCGGCCGGGCCCGCGCTGCCCGGCATCGTCCTCGGCACCGTGCCACTGGCGCTCGCCCTTGTGGGCCCGATCTTCACGGGTGCCCGGCCGTCCCCGCGCGTCGTGGCGGCGGGTCTGGTGGTGGTCGCCGGGGCCTCTCTGGCGACCGGCGCCGGCAGCGGCAACCTGACCGGGCTGTTGTGGTCCCTTGGCGCCCTGGTCTGCGAGCTCTGCTTCTCGCTGCTGGCCCTGCCGCTGCTGCCGCTGATCGGTCCCGTCAGGCTGTCGGCCTGGACGGCCGCGCTCGCGGTGCCGTTCCTGCTGCTGGCGGGCATCGCCCTGGACGGCCGTCACGTGCTGCGCGCGCCGACCGCCGCGGAGGCGGGCGGCCTCGCCTACCTCGCCCTGGTGGTGACGACCGTGGCGTTCTTCCTGTGGTACCGCTCGCTGCCCCACCTGGGCGCGGACCGGGCCGGGCTGTTCGCCGGGATGATCCCCGTCGGCGCGCTCGCCACGGCCGCCCTTCTGGGGATCGCCGTCCCCTCCGCGGCCGACCTGGCGGGAGCGGCCCTCGTGATCAGCGGGATCGCCCTCGGGCTCCGCTCGCCCTCACCGCGTCTGCCCGCTCAGCCACCCGCTCAGCCGCCCGTTCGGCAGGCTGCTCAGCTGGCCGCGGCTCCTCGCGTGGCGTCGCTCGCGCCCCGGGAGGGGACAACCACGTGATGTCGCCGTCCTTGACCTGCCGCAGCACGAGCGTGAGCAGCGACACCGCCAGGGCCACGAGAATGCCGATCGCGAAGATGACCATGACCCATACTTCGGCGTTCATGACCCCTCCCCTCTACTGTCCTATGTCTTAATTATCCCGCTTTGTGGTCGAATATTCAGTATGAAGTTCCTCAAAACCTACTCACAGCCCGGACATGATGACCGCCGCCCGCGCGCCGTACGCTGTGCAAAGACCATGGGCGGTCCGCACGCCGGGCGCGCCCCACCAGGCAGACCACGAGGAACCGAGGACGATGCCGGAGTTCGACTACACCGACCTGCTCCCGCTTGGACCGGACGAGACGGAGTACCGCCTGATCACCAGCGAGGGGGTGCGGGTCACCGAGGCCGCCGGGCGCAGGTTCCTGGAGGTCGAGCCGGAGGCCCTGCGGCTGCTCACCGAGACCGCGATCCACGACATCTCGCACTACCTGCGGGCATCCCACCTGGCCCAGCTTCGCAAGATCGTCGATGACCCCGAGTCGAGCGGCAACGACCGCTTCGTCGCCCTCGACCTGCTCAAGAACGCGAGCATCTCGGCCGGCGGCGTGCTGCCGATGTGCCAGGACACCGGCACCGCGATCGTCATGGGCAAGCGCGGCCGGCACGTGCTGACGGACGGGCGCGACGCCGAGCACCTCAGCCGGGGCGTCTACGACGCCTACACCAGGCTCAACCTGCGCTACTCGCAGATGGCGCCGCTGACCATGTGGGACGAGAAGAACACCGGCTCCAACCTGCCGGCCCAGATCGAGCTGTACGCCGAGGACCCGAACGGCCACCCGGACGAATACAAGTTCCTGTTCATGGCCAAGGGCGGCGGCTCGGCCAACAAGTCGTTCCTCTACCAGGAGACCAAGGCGGTGCTCAACGAGAAGCGCATGCTCGCCTTCCTGGAGGAGAAGATCCGCTCGCTCGGCACCGCCGCCTGCCCGCCGTACCACCTGGCGATCGTCGTGGGCGGCACCAGCGCGGAGTACGCCCTGAAGACGGCGAAGTACGCCTCGGCCCGCTACCTCGACTCCATCCCCACCGAGGGCTCGCCGAGCGGGCACGGCTTCCGCGACCTGGAGATGGAGAAGAAGGTCTTCGAGCTGACCCAGAAGCTGGGCATCGGCGCGCAGTTCGGCGGCAAGTACTTCTGCCACGACGTGCGCGTCATCCGGCTGCCCAGGCACGGCGCGTCCTGCCCGGTCGCCATCGCGGTGAGCTGCAGCGCGGACCGGCAGGCGCTGGCGAAGATCACACCGGAGGGCGTCTTCCTCGAGCAGCTGGAGACCGACCCCGCCCGCTTCCTGCCCGACACCACCGACGAGCACCTCGGCGGCGACGTGGTCAGCGTCGACCTCAACCGCCCGATGCCGGAGATCCTCGCCGAGCTGGGCAAGTATCCGGTGAAGACCCGGCTGTCGCTCACCGGCCCCCTCGTCGTGGCCCGTGACATCGCCCACGCGAAGATCGCCGAACGGCTCGACGCCGGCGAGGACATGCCGCAGTACATGAAGGACCACGCCGTCTACTACGCCGGCCCCGCCAAGACCCCCGAGGGCTACGCGTCCGGCTCCTTCGGCCCCACCACCGCCGGGCGGATGGACTCGTACGTCGAGCGCTTCCAGGCGGCGGGCGGCTCGATGGTGATGCTGGCCAAGGGCAACCGGTCGAAGCAGGTCACCGAGGCGTGCCGGCAGCACGGCGGCTTCTACCTCGGCTCGATCGGCGGCCCGGCCGCCCGGCTGGCCCAGGACTGCATCAAGAAGGTGGAGGTCCTGGAATATCCGGAGCTGGGCATGGAGGCGGTCTGGAAGATCGAGGTCGTGGACTTCCCGGCCTTCATCGTCGTCGACGACAAGGGCAACGACTTCTTCGCCGACACGACCGGTCCCGTCCTTACCATCGGGAGGCGGTGATCTACAGGGAGGTTGTCAGGATCTTTGACAGAAGATCTCAACAATTTCCCGGCATGGTCTCTACAGGTCGCACTACACAAATCGGTAAGCTGCCACCCATGCGTGCGCCGTCCGGATACCTGTTAGCCGCGCGCTATCGGCTGATCGAGCCGGTCGGGCGCGGCGGGATGGGCACTGTGTGGCGCGCGCGTGACGAGCTGCTCGACCGCGAGGTGGCTGTCAAGGAGGTGCGGCTCCCCCTGGTCCTCGACGAGGACCTGCGGGCGGAGCTGTGCGCGCGCACCGAACGCGAGGGCCGGGCGACCGCCATGGTCGCCCACCCCTCGGTCATCACGGTCTTCGACGTCATCACCGAGGACGACCGCCCCTGGATCGTGATGGAGCTGCTCAGGGCGCGGTCGCTGGAGGAGCTGATCCGTCAGGAGGGCCCGCTGCCGCCGCGCCGGGTGGCCGACATCGGCAGGCAGGTGCTCGGCGCGCTGCGCGCCGTGCATGCCAAGGGCATCCTGCACCGGGACGTGAAGCCCAGCAACGTGCTGGTGACCGACGACGACCGGGCGGTGCTGACCGACTTCGGGCTGGCCGCACTGGAGGGCGACGCCTCCATCACCCAGGCCGGGATCGTCCTCGGCTCCGCCGGGTACATCGCCCCGGAACGCGTCCTCGGCGACAAGGCGAGCCCGGCGGCCGACCTGTGGTCGCTGGGGGCCACCCTCTACACCGCCGTCGAGGGCCGCGGCCTGCACGGCCGCCGTACGGCGGCAGCCGCGCTCGCGGCGCTGACCAGCGGCGCTCCGATCCCCATGGACAAGGCGGGGCCGCTCGCCCCGGTCCTTCGCGGCCTGCTCCAGATCGACCCCGCGGCCAGGCTCGACGGCGTCCGCGCGGCCCACGCGCTGTCCAGGATCGCCGCCGGAGGTTCGGCCGAGGACCCGTTCGCGTCCCCGTTGCGGGCCGGCCGGCCCACGCCGCCGCCCACCGCCCCGCAGCCCACCGCTCCCGAACCCCGCAAGCCGCCGCAGCGCAGCCAGCGGGGACAGCATCGGGCCGACTCACGGCCCACGCCCAAGGTGACCCCGCGCGACCGCGACTCCGGGCCCCACCGCCAGCAGGGGTCGTACGGCCAGCCGCACCGGCCCGGGGAGTACGCCCAGCCCCATCCGTACGACCCGTACACCTCCGGGCGATACGACCTGTACACCTCGGGTCGGTACGACCTGTACGGCCCGCACGGGCAGTCCGGACAGTATGGACAGTTCAGCCAGAGCGGTCAGCTGCGGCACAGCGGCCCGCTCAGCGGCCCACACAGCGGCTCTTTCAGCGGCCCGCACCAGCAGTCGGGGCAGCCGGGGCAGTCCGGCCACCGCGGCTATCCGCGCGACTACGGCTACTCGCGGGAGACGCCGGCCGTGCCGTCCCAGCGGCGGCGGCCGAGCGAGGGCCTGCACCGCAAGCCGCCGGAGCCCGCCCTCCACCACGTCGTACGCATCCCCATGATGCGGCACGTGGCAAAGATGATCAAGATCCTGCTCCCGCGCCGGTATTGGCCGAGAATCTTCATCAAGTAACCAGAAAGCGATTTCCAAGGTGGAATCGCTATCTTTCTAGATATGCCGGAACAGCACCCTCGGCCGCTCGCCGACCGCTACGAGCTGCGCACCCGCATCGGCCGGGGCACCATGGGCACCGTCTGGCGGGCGTACGACCGGTCACTGGGCCGGGAGATCGCGGTCAAGGAGATCCGCCAGGACCCCTCGCTCAGCCCACGGCAACGGCAGGAGCTGCGCGAACGCATGATGCGCGAGGGCCGCATGGCGGCGCGCGTCAGCCATCCCTCCGTCGCCACCATCCACGACGTGATCGTGTCCGACGGCATCCCGTGGATCATCATGGAGCTCGTCGAGGGCCGCTCGCTGGAACAGGTGATCGACGAAGAGGGGCCGCTGCCGCCGCGTCTGGTCGCGGAGATCGGCTACGACCTGCTCGGCGCGCTGCGGGCGGCCCACGCCCAGGACATCCTGCACCGCGACGTCAAACCGGCGAACGTGCTGCTGACCGAGACCGGCAGAGTGGTGCTGACCGACTTCGGCATCGCCAAGGCGCTGGGCGACCACGCACTCACCCAGACCGGCATGGTGATCGGCTCGCCGGGATACACCGCCCCGGAGCGGGCCAGGGGCGATTACACCGGCCCCGAGTCCGACCTGTGGTCGCTCGGCGCGACGCTGTACTTCGCCGTCGAGGGACGACCGGCCTATGAGCGCTCGACCGTCGGCGAGACGCTGGCCGCGTTGATGACGGAGGAGGCCGACCCACCCGCCCAGGCCGGGCCGCTGCGTCAGGTCCTCGAGGGGTTGCTGGTGAAGGACCACACCGCGCGCCTCACGCCGGAGCGCGCCGCCGCGATGCTGCGCCTGATCGCCGACACCCCCACGGGCTCCATCCCCGCGGTGCCCCCGGCACCGCCCCCGCCCCCCACGCCCGCCCCGGCGCCCACAGGTGCCGCGAAGGCGCGCCCCGACGGCGACGGCTCGGCCGCCGCAGCGGCCGTCGCCCCACCCCCTGGAGAGAACATGACCGAAGGCGACGAGGACGACGCGAACCGCACAATGGTCGTCCCCCGCCCCGCAGGCGGCCTCCGCCTGCCTTCCCCGCCCCCTGGCCAGTCCCGGAACGCCGGCGCAGGCGAGCCCGTCCCCGAGGCCGCCGACAGGCACAGCACCACGGTGCCCGGCAGGCTGCCCGGGCGGGGACCGGCGACGCCCCCGCTCCCCGGCCCCGTCGCCGAGAATCGTCCCGACCGTCCCGCGCCCGTCATGCCGGGGCCTCCCGCCGGTCCGCCCGTCCCGGGGAGGCCGCCCAGCCTGGGCACGGACCTGTTCACAATGCAAGGACCCACCGGCCCGGACGCCAAGACGCAGGCCCGGGTGCTCGTGACGATGGGGATCGTGCTCGTCGGCGTCCTCGCGCTGATCCTCCTGGGCGTCTTCATCTTCGCCAAATGATTCGTAAAGGGATCAGCTACGCCGACGCCGTCCGCCTGCTCGGGCAGGAGAGCAAGGTCGTGAAGGCCCTCACCGGCACCCTGATCGATGCCGTACCGGTGTTGTCCCTGTTCGACATCAAGGACGAGGCCGTACGGCTGGCGGGCGAGGCGACCGGCGTGCTTCGCGACCGGGTGACGGGCCTGAACCGGTATGACCGTACGGCCCGGCTGGAGGCGGCCCAGGCCGTCCTCGTCGTCGCGGCGTTCTTCGAGGCCCTCGACGAGCTGCGCCTGCCGTTCGATCCGAAGGAACTCCGCCTCACCGGGGCCGAGGAGGCGGCACTGGCCGGAGCCGGCCCACGACCGGGATCGATGGTCGACACGCTGATGAGGATCGCGCCGGCCGGTTTCCGGGCCGATCGCTCCTACGCGGACATGCTCGGCTCGATCGAGGCCTACCACCACGGGCTCGCGTCGGCGCTGACCAGGTTCGTCTCGGGGCTTGCGGTCCGCGACCGGCTGGACGCGACCGAATGGGCACGCGCCAAGAGGGCGATCGAGGAGGAACTGCCCGAGGCCGCCTGCCGGAGATACGAGGAACTCCACCGGCGGCTGGCTTCGGACATCCCCGAGTTCGCACTGTGGCGTGACGCGATCGAGCGCAGGCACGTGACCACGGGCCTCGGCGAGCTGGAGAGACTGCTCACCGAGGTCGCCGCCCGCACCAGGACGCCGGAGCACCGGCACACGCTGTCGCGCGCCCATCGGGCCGTCCTCGATCGGCCGATCGCGCAGTCCGGTGAGGTCCCCTCGGGCATGCGCATGCCCACCCTCGTCGAGGCGTACGTGAACCCGCGCTTCCGGCCGGCCGAGTACGGAACGCAGGACGATCCCAGCGCAGAATCGTGGTGGGACCAGAGGGAGCCGAGCGACGACATCGCAGGCTTCCTGGCCCGCCACTTCACTTCGCCCGAGGCCACCAGGATGCCGCTGGTCGTGCTGGGCCAGCCCGGTGCCGGGAAGTCCGTGCTCACCAAGATCCTGGCCGGTCGCCTCCCGGCCGGCGACTATCTCCCGGTGCGCGTGCCGCTGCGGGAGGTGCCTGCCGACGGGACGATCCAGGAGCAGATCGAGGCCGCGGTGCGGGAGGCCACCGGTGAGCACCTCAGCTGGCCTGAGCTGGCGCGGTCGGCGGACGGCGCGCTGCCGGTGATCATGCTGGACGGGCTGGACGAGCTGCTCCAGGCCACGGGCGTCCACCGGTCCGACTATCTGAGCCGGGTGGCCGACTTCCAGCGCCGGGAGGCGGAGCTGGGCCGCCCGGCGGTCGTGCTCGTGACCACACGCACGGCCGTCGCCGACCGGATGCGCTTCCCGCCGGGGTGCCTGACGATCCGGCTCGAACCCTTCAGCGTGGAGCAGGTCCGCCGCTGGCTGGCGGTGTGGAACGCCGCGAACCAGGACTACTTCACCGCGCACGGCCTGGAACCACTGCCGCCGGAGACGGCGCTGGCGCACGGCGACCTGGCGTCGCAGCCGCTGCTGCTGCTGATGCTCGCGCTGTACGACGCCGACGCCAACGCCCTGCGGCGCGGCGAGACCGGGCTCGGCCAGGCCGAGCTGTACGAGCGGTTGCTGACCCGCTTCGCCCGGCGCGAGGTGGACAAGCACCAGCCGGGACTGCCGGAGACGGCGGCGGCGCAGGCCGTGGAGCTGGAGTTGCGCACCCTTGCCGTCGCGGCGTTCGCGATGTTCAACCGCGGCAGGCAGTGGGTCACGACCAAGAGCCTCAACAGAGACCTGACCGCGCTGCTCCCGGCTCAGGCGGCCCAGACCACGAGCTTCCAGGCGCCCCTCTCCCGAGCCGACCGGGTGATCGGGAAGTTCTTCTTCGTCCATCAGGCGTCCGCGGAAAGGGACGGCGCCAAACTCCAGACCTACGAGTTCCTGCACGCCACCTTCGGCGAGTACCTCGTCGCGCGGATGACGCGCGACGTCCTGCGCGGCATGGTCGCCCGCGAGACGGCGGCGGCGGCCGATCCGTTCTTCGCTCCCCCGCAGCCGGACGACGGGCTCCTCCACGCGCTGCTGTCGTTCTCACTGCTGACCGAGCGGCAGCCGACCGTGGAGTTCCTCCGCGACCTGCTGCCCGCCCTCGACCGCGAGCCCGCGACCGACCTGCTCGTCCGCCTGCTGCACGGGGCCGAGACCCGGACCGACCAGAGCTACGCCGACTACCGGCCCGGGAGGAACACGTTCGTCACCCGGTGCGCCTATTACACGGCCAACCTGGTCGTCCTCGCCTCCCTCGTCGCCGACGGAATCACCGCTGGCCGGCTGTTCCCCGGCGACGGACACCCCGTCCGCTCCTGGCCTCACCTGACGTCTCTCTGGTACGCGCGCCTGAGCGGAAAGGCCTTCGAGAGCCTGGTCCGGCACTTCCAGGTCGAGCGGATATTCCAGCATGGCAACCGCGATCTGATCGTCCGGTACATCGGCGACGGCGACCACCGGCGAGTAGGCGGCTTCGAACCCGGTTGGGATGAGGAGGGGACCCCGCCGAGTCCTCACACACTCAACATGGTGCATTTTCGTGGCGATCGGGAACTCGACGGGCTGGCCGAGGCCGCCGAGCCGGCGATCATGGCCGCGGACCTCCGCTCCGCCGCCCAACTCTTCAGCTACAGCGAAGAGGCCGTGGAGCACCTGGCCGCCGCGTGGCGGCTCACCAGGGGAATGCGGGAGACGATCGAGGCGATCACGGCAGACCTGCGTGATGAGTACCGTAACGACCCCGAAAGAGTCGCGGCGGCCTTTCGGAGGGCGACGGGCTCTGAGCTGCCCGACGCGGTGGTCGAGACCGACCGTTCAGAAGACGCGGATCCGGGCAGGAACGTGCCGTAGGAAGAGCCGAAGGACTGAGGCATGGACGAATTCCGCATCGAGCACGACTCCATGGGCGAGGTCCGGGTGCCCGCCCGTGCCAAGTGGCGGGCCCAGACGCAGCGGGCGGTGGAGAACTTCCCGGTGTCCGGCCGGGGGCTCGAGCCGCCGCACATCGCGGCGCTCGCCCGCATCAAGGCCGCCTGCGCCAAGGTCAACGCCGAGTACGGCGTCATCGACAAGGACATGGCGCAGGCCGTCCAGGAGGCGGCCGAGGAGGTCGCCGAGGGTCGCTGGGACGACCAGTTCCCCGTGGACGTCTTCCAGACCGGCTCGGGCACCTCGTCGAACATGAACATGAACGAGGTGGTCGCCACGCTGGCACAGGAGCGGCTCGGCCGGGCCGTCCACCCCAACGACCACGTCAACGCCGCCCAGTCGTCCAACGACGTCTTCCCGTCCTCCATCCACGTCGCGGCGACGTACGCCGTGGTCCACGAACTGACGCCCGCGCTGGAGCACCTGGCGACCGCGCTGGAGGAGAAGGCGACCGAGTTCGCCGACGTGGTGAAGTCGGGCCGCACCCACCTGATGGACGCGACGCCGGTCACGCTCGGCCAGGAGTTCGGCGGCTACTCCACCCAGGTCGAGCTGGCGCTCGAACGGCTTCAGGCGGCGCTGCCGCGCCTGGCCGAGCTGCCCCTGGGCGGCACGGCCGTGGGCACCGGCGTGAACGTGCCCGGTCCCGGCTGGGCACAGGCCGTGATCGCCGAGCTGAGCCGGACGACCGGCCTGCCGTTCACCGAGGCCAGGGACCACTTCGAGGCGCAGGGCGCGCGTGACGGCCTGGTCGAGCTGTCGGGCATGCTCAAGGTGATCGCCGTATCGCTCAACAAGATCGCCAACGACCTGCGCTGGATGGGGTCGGGCCCGCGCGCCGGGCTGGCCGAGATCAACCTGCCCGACCTGCAGCCGGGCTCGTCGATCATGCCGGGGAAGGTCAACCCGGTGATCCCGGAGGCCGTCACGATGGTGGCCGCGCAGGTCGTGGGCAACGACGCCGCGATCACGATGGCCGGGGCCTCGGGATCGTTCGAGCTCAACGTGATGCTGCCGGTGATGGCCCGCAACGTGCTGGAGTCGATCCGGCTGCTGGCCAACGTGTCGCGGCTGCTCGCCGACCGGTGCGTCGGCGGGATCACCGCCAACGTGGAGCGCCTGCGCGAGTACGCCGAGTCGTCGCCCTCGATCGTCACCCCGCTCAACCGATATGTGGGGTACGAGGAGGCCGCCAAGATCGCCAAGCAGGCGCTGAAGGAGCGCAAGACGATCCGGGAGGTCGTCATCGAGCGCGGTCACGTGGCGAGCGGCGCGCTGACCGAGGAGCAGCTCGACCAGGCGCTGGACGTGCTGTCCATGACCAGCCCCACATAGGAAGGCGGGCATCTATGTCGCCGACCGCCATGTGCCCGGAAGAGCGTGGTTCCTATCGTGAGGCAGCATGAGCCTTGAAGGGCGTACGGCCCTCGTCACCGGCGCGGGGAGCGGCATCGGACGGGCGTGTGCCCGGCGCCTGGCCGCCGAGGGCGCGCACGTCGTCGTCGCCGACATCAACGCCGAGGCCGCGGGCAAGGTGGCGGCCGAGATCGGCGGCACGCCGGTGGCCGTCGACCTGTCCGATCCGGAGTTCCTGGTGGCCTGGCGGGGTCAGCTCCCGCCCTCGCCGGCCACCCACCTCCGAGCCGACATCGTCGTGAACAACGCGGGGTTCCAGCACGTGGCCCCGATCGAGGAGTTCCCGCCCGAGATCTTCAGCAAGATCATGCGGGTGATGGTCGAGGCGCCGTTCCTGCTCGTGCGGGACGTGCTGCCCGGGATGTACGAGCGCGGCTGGGGCCGCGTCGTCAACATCTCCTCGGTGCACGGCCTGCGCGCCTCGCCGTTCAAGGCGGCCTACGTGACGGCCAAGCACGCGCTGGAGGGCCTGTCGAAGGTGATCGCCCTCGAAGGGGCGCCGCACGGCGTGACCTCCAACTGCGTCAATCCCGCCTACGTGCGGACGCCGCTGGTGGAGAACCAGATCGCCGACCAGGCGCGCACCCACGGGATCAGCGAGGACGAGGTGGTGGAGCAGATCATGCTCGCCCCCGCGGCGATCAAGCGGCTGATCGAGCCGGACGAGGTGGCCGACATGGTCGCCTACCTGTGCGGCCCCCAGGGATCGTTCGTCACCGGCGTCTCGATCCCCATCGACGGAGGATGGAGCGCGCGCTGACCACTCCGGCTCCCAAGAACACGACGGCCCCCAGAAACACGGACGGCGCGTACGCCTACCTCGACCTGCTCGCCCGTGAGGCGTCGGCGGTCGAGTTCGAGGGCCCGATCCTGCAGGCCAGGGCGGCCGGGGCCGACTCCGCGACGCTGGAGGAGCTGGAGCGGGCCAAGGTCGCGGCGCTGCAGGTGCGGGCCGTGCTGCGCCGGCGGGCCAAGCGCGAGGCGGAGCTGTCGGCGCTGTTCGACACCGCCAGCGACCTGGCCGGGCTGCGCGACCTCGACGCGGTGCTCGAGGCCATCGTGCACCGGGCCAGGCAGCTGCTCGCGACCGACATCGCGTACATGACGCTGAACGACCCCGAGCGCGGCGACACCTACATGCGGGTGACCGACGGGTCGATCTCGGCCAGCTTCCGGCGGCTGCGGCTGCCCATGGGCGCCGGGCTGGGCGGGCTGGTCGCGCAGAGCGGCACGCCGTACAACACGGCGGACTACTTCGCCGACCCCAGGTTCCGGCACACGAGCACGATCGACGTGGCCGTCCACGAGGAGGGCCTGGTGGCGATCCTCGGGGTGCCGCTGCGGCTCGGCACGCAGGTCATCGGCGTGCTGTTCGCGGCCAACCGCAGCGCAAGGCCGTTCGTGCAGGAGGAGGTGGCGCTGCTGTGCTCGCTGGCGGCGCACGCCGCCGTGGCCATCGACACCGCCCGGCTGCTGCAGGAGACCCGGGCCGCGCTGGCCGAGCTGAGCGAGGCGAACACGCTGATCAGGGCGCACAGCGAGTCGATCGAGCGGGCCGCCGACGCGCACGACCGGATGACCGGCCTCGTGTTGCGCGGCGGCGGGGTCGAGGACGTCGCCGCGGTCGTCACCGAGGTGCTGGGCGGCCGCCTGACCGTGCTGGACGACGAGGGCCGCCCCCTCGTGGGCGAGTCCGGCGACCTGGACACGGGTGTCTTCGACGCCGCCCAGTCCTCGCGGGCGCTGGGCCGCACGGTGAAGCGGGGCGACGCGTACGTCGCGTCGGTGGACGTCGGGGCGGCGCCGCTGTGCACGCTGGTCCTGCGGACCGACCACCCGGTGTCCGACACCGACCAGCGGATCCTGGAGCGCGCCGCGATCGTCACCGCGCTGCTGCTGTTGTTCCGCCGCAGCGTGGCCGAGGCGGAGGGACGGGTGCGCGGTGAACTGCTCGACGACCTGGTCTCCCGTCCCGAGCTGCGCGGGCTGGACGACCGGGCGCGACGGCTCGGTGTCGACCTCGACGTGCCGCACGTGCTGGTCGTGGCGCGGCACGACGGGCAGCGGGAGCGCGGCGCCTTCTGGGCGTCGTCGCAGGCGACGCTGGCCCACGGGCTGGCCACCGCCCGGGGCGACGAGGTCGTGCTGCTGCTGCCCGGCGACCGGCCCGGCGCGCTGGCCCGGCGTGTCGCGGCCGAGTTGAGCGCCTCGCTCGGCCGCCCGGCGACGGCGGGGGCCGCGCCGGCCTCCGGGCCGGTGACGGCGGTGGCGTCCGCCTACCAGGAGGCCCTTCGCTGTGCGGGGGCGCTGGTGGCCCTCGGCCGTACGGGTGACGGCGCGAGCGCCGAGGAGCTGGGCTTCGTCGGCCTGCTCGTGGGCGAGCGGCGCGAGGTGTCCGGCTTCCTGTCCGGCGCGCTCGGGCCGGTGCTCGACTATGACGCGCGCCGGGGAACCGCCCTGGTCAAGACGCTGAACGCCTACTTCGGCACGGGCGGCTCGCTGTCGCGTACGGCCGAGGCCCTGCACATCCACGTCAACACGGTGACCCAGCGGCTCGACCGGGTGGGGCAGCTGCTCGGCGAGGACTGGCAGGAGCCCGAGCGCGCCCTGGAGATCCAGCTCGCCCTGCGGCTGCACCGGCTGCGCACCCACATGCCGGACGCCTGAGGTGTGTGGCGACGCCCCATAGGAGTGACCTCGGTCACTGCGTACCGTGGCGGAACCCCCCATCGGAGGAGTTCCCATGGCAAACACCCCACCTGCCCGGATCGGAAAGGTCGTCGGGGCCAGCCTGATCGGCACCACCATCGAGTGGTACGACTTCTTCCTGTACGGCTCGGCCGCCGCCCTGGTATTCAACAAGCTGTTCTTCCCCACCGAGAACGAGCTGACCGGCACACTGCTGGCGTTCCTCACCTACGCCGTCGGCTTCGTCGCCCGGCCCCTCGGCGGGCTGGTCTTCGGCCACTACGGCGACCGGCTCGGCCGTAAGCGGCTGCTGGTCATCAGCCTGCTCATGATGGGCGGGTCGACGTTCCTCATCGGCTGCCTGCCGACGTACGCCGCGCTCGGCGCCGGCGCGCCCCTGCTGCTGACCGTGCTCCGCCTGGTGCAGGGTTTCGCCCTCGGCGGCGAGTGGGGCGGCGCGGTGCTGCTGGTCTCCGAGCACGGCGACCCCCGCAACCGCGGCTTCTGGGCGTCCTGGCCGCAGGCCGGCGCTCCCGGCGGCAACCTGATCGCCACCGGGGTGCTGGCGCTGCTGGCCGCGGTGCAGCCCGACGACGCCTTCCTCGCCTGGGGCTGGCGGATCGCGTTCCTGCTGTCCGGCGTGCTCGTGCTGATCGGCCTGTGGATCAGGTTGACGGTCACCGAGTCGCCGGTGTTCCAGGAGGCGCTGGAGCGGCAGGAGCCCGCTCCGAAGGCTCCCATCGTCGGCGTGCTGCGCCATCACTGGCGCGACGTCCTGGTGGCGATGGGCGCCCGCATGGCGGAGAACGTCTCCTACTACGTGATCACCGCGTTCGTCCTCGTGTACGGCACGACGGCGGCGGGCCTGCCCAAGGGCACCGTGCTCAACGCCGTGCTGATCGGCTCGGCGTTCCACTTCGTCACGATCCCGCTGTGGGGCGCGCTGTCGGACCGGATCGGCCGCAGGCCCGTCTACCTTCTCGGCGCCGTCGGCGTCGGCCTGTGGGCCTTCGCGTTCTTCCCGCTGATCGACACCAAGAACTTCGCCCTGGTCACCGTGGCGGTGACGGTCGGCCTGCTGCTCCACGGCGCGATGTACGGCCCGCAGGCGGCGTTCTTCTCCGAGCTGTTCGCCACCCGGATGCGTTACTCGGGCGTGTCGATCGGCTACCAGCTCGCCTCGATCGTGGCCGGGGGCGTGGCCCCGCTGATCGCGGTCGCCCTGCTCGACGCGTACGGATCGAGCGTGCCGATCTCCGTCTACGTGGTGGCGGCGGCGATCCTCACGATGATCGCGGTGATCGCCTCCAGAGAGACCCGCGACCGCGACCTGTCCGCCATCGAGCCGACCTCGGGCGCCGCCCAGGCCGCCGCGATCGTGAAGGAGGCCTGATGCGCGCCGGTGCCGTCATGCTGGCCGCCCTGGCGCTGACCCTCCCCCTGGCCGCCGCCATCCCGTCCGAGGCCGCCGCCTGCCCGGGGGTGACCGTGCCGGGCGCGCAGAAGCAGGTGATCGCCTGCCTCGACGATCTCACCACGAAGGGCACGTCGGCCTCCGGTCACACCGACCAGTCGGACTGGTCGGGCCTCAACTCCCCCGGCGCCGTCAACCCCGGCGGCGTGCCCGGCATGCAGGTCGACGGCTACTTCCCCGACACCTCCACCGGGAACACCAACCACGGCTGGAACCACGACGCGCAGTTCGTCATCCGGCTGCCCCAGCGCTGGAACGGCGGCCTGGTCGTCGCCGGGTCGCCCGGCAACCGGGAGACGTACGCCAACGACTTCACGATCTCCGACTGGGCGCTGGCCAAGGGTTACGCGTACGCCGCGACCGACAAGGGCAACACCGGCGTCTACTTCTACCGCGACGGCGCACGGCCCGGCGACGCGGTGGCCGAGTGGAACCGCCGGGTCAGCGAGCTGGCGGTCGCCGCCAAGGCCGTCGTCCGGCAGCGGTACGGCAGGCCGGCCCGCACGACGATCGCGGCCGGTCAGTCCAACGGCGGCTACCTGGTCCGCTGGCAGATCGAGAACCGTCCCGACCTGTTCGACGGCGGCGTCGACTGGGAGGGCACGCTCTTCACCGCCGACGGACCCAACCTGCTGACGTTCCTGCCGCCCGCGCTGCGCGCGTACGCGAAGGGCGACACGGCCGGGGTCGCGGCGGCGGGCTTCGCGCCCGAGTCCGACTTCCTGTGGCCGTTCCACTACCAGTACTACTGGGACCTCACCCAGCGCCTCTACCGTGAGGAGTTCGACCCCACCTATGACGGCGACGCCGAGGCGGGCACGCCGTTCTGCGCCTCCGGCACGCCCGGCTGCGACACGGACTACGACTACGCCTCCAGGCCCGCGGCCGTGAAGCAGGCGGTCGCGCGGGTGAGCCTCACCGGGAAGATCAAGCGACCGCTGGTCATCGTCCACGGCACCCTGGACACGCTGCTGCCGATCCGCGAGGATTCCGACGTCTACGCCAAGATGATCGCCGACCGGCACCGCGACCGGCTGCTGCGCTACTACCGTGTCGAGGGCGGCAACCACGTCGACAGCCTCTACCCGGCCTTCCCCGACCGCCTGCGGCCCCTGCTCCCCTGCTTCCGCAGCGCGTTCACCGCGCTGGAGGCGTGGATCGGCACGGGCACGCCGCCGCCCCCGGACGCCACTCTGCCTCGCCCGGCCACGGGCGACCTCGAGAACACCTGCACCCTGGGAGCAACACCATGACCCTGCCCATATCCGCCGAGCGCGTCAGCACGCCCCGTCTGACTCTCAACGTCCTGTCCGTGCCGGACTCGGCGGGCGACCCGGTGGTGTTCGTGCACGGCAACGTCTCCTCCAGCGCGTTCTGGTGCTCGACGATGACCGCGATCGCGGCGGAGGGGTTCCGGCCGTACGCGCTCGACCTGCGCGGCTTCGGCGACTCCGACCCCGAGCCGGTGGACGCGAGCCGGGGCGTACGCGACTACTCCGACGACCTGCTCGCGCTGCTCGACCGGATCGGGCCCGCGCACCTCGTGGGCTGGAGCCTCGGCGGCGGGGTCGTCATGCAGGCCATGCGCGACCGGCCCGAGGCGGTCCGCAGCGCCACGCTGGTCAACCCCGTCTCGCCGTACGGCTTCGGCGGCACCACGGGCCCGGACGGCGTGCTCACCAGCCCCGACGGCGTGGGCTCCGGCGGCGGCGCGGCCAACCCCGAGTTCGTGGCGGCGCTCCGGGCGGGCGACCGGTCGGCCGACTCCCCCGTCTCGCCCCGGACCGTGCTGCGCGCCACGTACGTCGCCGCCGGAACCGACCTGGGCGAGGAGGAGGACGCGTTCGTGGAGTCGATGCTGTCCACCCGGATCGGCGAGGACCACTACCCGGGCGACTCCCTGCCCTCGGACGCCTGGCCGGGCGTGGCCCCCGGCAAGCGGGGCGTGCTCAACACGATCGCGCCGACCAACTTCCGGATCGACGACCTGCACGAGATCGACCCGAAGCCGCCCATCCTCTGGATCAGGGGCGACCAGGACGTGATCGTCTCGGACACGTCGCTGTTCGACCTGGCGCACCTGGGTGCGATCGGCGCCGTGCCCGGGTGGGACGGCACGCCCGCCCAGCCCATGGTGACCCAGACGCGGGCCGTGCTGGACCGCTACGGCGCCTACCGGGAGGTCGTCGTCGAGGGCGCCGGCCACGGCCCGCACCTCGACAAGCCGGCGGAGTTCCGCGCGGCGCTGCTCGCGCACCTGCGCGGATAGTCAGCGCGGACGGCCCGCGCGGACAGCCCCGCGCGATCTCAGCGGCGCTCGCGCAGGACGCGGACGGCGATGCGCCGCAGCAGTGAGGGGGCCTGCGGCGACGCCCCGGCGGGCAGCACGTGCACCTGCCCGCCGCGGCGCACCGTCAGCCCGAACAGCAGGTCCACGTCCTTCTGGTCGACCCGGAGCGCGGGCCGCCAGGACCCCGGGCCGAGGCACTCGTCCCCGCCGATCCGGCTCACCGGCACCCGCGCGACGAGCTGCCCGGCCACCCGGCCGGGTATCCCCGGCTCGACCAGCGCGGGCACGACCATGCTGCGCCCGCGCCCGTCCTGCTCGCGCAGCACCAGCTCGGCCGGCGGCCCGCCGCTCGGCGGCACGTACGGCACGGGCACGACCACGAAGACGTGCCCCTCCTGCCTGGCCACGGTGGCCCGGGACGAGACCAGTGCGATCGACTCGGGGAACGACTTCGGCTCCACGCAGACGCCCAGCTCGCCACGCTCGGACCAGCACGGCACGACGAGCCGCCTGGGCTCGCCGGCGAGCGCGCCCGCGCAGCTCATCGGCAGGGCGGGGCGGGCCACCCGGGTGCGGCCCGCATGGATGCCCCGCATGCGCACGTGGACCTCCCACAGCCCGGCGGGCAGCGGCCGTCCGATGGCCGCCGCGCCGGCGTCGAGGCGGGCCTGGCCGCTCACCCACACGCGCACCTGGCCGCCGCGCGCCTGGTCCCCGAGGCCCGCGCGGCCCACCGAGCAGGTGACCGGCAGGGAGTGGACCACGCCGGTCTCCACGTGGCGGACGCAGACCTCCACACGGGCCCTGCGCACCGCGTCGGTCACGTCGGCGCCCTCGTCGTCGAGCAGGCCGTCGAGCAGGCCCTCGACCCCGGGGGGCGGAGTCCACAGCAGCCGGTCGCCCCGCTGCCGCAGCCACAGCGGGCCGCCCCCGGCCCGGAGGATCTCCACGCTCAGGTCGAGCAGCAGCACGCCCTGGTCCCAGCGCAGCTCCCGCAGCTCCGCGCTGAGCCTGGTGCCCCGGGACGCCTCGGCGAGCGCGACCAGCGCGTCGAGGCGGTCCAGGCGCAGCAGCGCCGTACGGGCGCGCAGGTGCGCGGGAAGGTGGACGTCGAGCGAGGCGGGAAAGCGGTCGAGGGTGAAGCGGCGCAGGAAGGAGAACAGGACCATCCGCTCGTCCGGCTCGGCGGCGAGGAACCGCGCGCCCGCGAGACGGCGCAGCCCGAGCGTCCGATACCAGTGGGCCTGGATGCGCTCCCGCTGCGAGCCCGGCTCGGTGTAGGCGTCCACCACATCGAAGATCGCGTTCAGGCCGTCGAAGAGCGCCTCGGCGTCCGGCGCCTCCTCCGCCGTCCCCGAGGAAGCCGGGCCCAGGTGGCAGCAGATCTCGTCGGCCAGCACGGCGATCACCTTCGCGGCGAGGTACGCCCTGGTCACGAACGCCTGCTCGGACAGCGGCCGGTCGGCGAAGCGGAGCTGGCAGGTCTCCAGGAAGTCGCGGCTGAACAGCTTGTGCGCCGTCGGCAGCGCGAGGAGGTGGTCGCGCAGCACGTCGGCCCGGTCCCGGTCGCGGGCGAATGTGGCCGGCGGCGGCCCCTGGTCGGCGAGCCTGCCGATCAGCACGTCGGCGTCGGTCTCCACGGCCCTGTCGTACATCCGCTCCAGTGCGTGCGGCTCAAGCCTGTCGTACTGGCCGAGCAGGTAGACGTACTCGCCGCGGGCCACCGACAGGCCGACGTTGCGCCCGCGCGCGGGCGAGCCGCTGTGGTCGAGGTGCAGGACCCGCACGTTGTCGCGCTGCTCGGCGATCGCGTCGAGCCGCCTGCGGGTCCCGTCCGTCGACCCGTCGTCCGCGAAGACGACCTCGTACTCGTCCGGCGGCAGCGACTGCTCCAGCACCGAGCGCACACACGCGCCGAAGGCGTCGTTCGACAGCCCGGGGTTGGACACGGGCATAACCACGCTGACCTTCACACCCATGAGGCCAAGGGTGCAGTGCGACCCCCGCCGTACGCGCGGGCTTGCCGAAAGGTCGAGAAACCCTGACCAGAGTTTCGCGGACCAGGCGGACCTGGGAGAGGCTCAGTACCAGCCGGTGGACTGGGAGTGCCCCCAGGCGCCGCAGGGCGTCTTGTAGCGGCCGGCGATGTAGCCGAGACCCCACTTGATCTGGGTGGCGGGGTTGGTCTGCCAGTCGGAGCCCGCGCTCGCCATCTTGCTGCCGGGCAGCGCCTGGGGGATTCCGTAGGCGCCGCTGTAGCGGTTCATGGCCCGCTCGTTCCAGTGGCTCTCCCTGTCCCACAGCTTCTCCAGGCAGCCCCACTCGCCGCCCCAGCCGCGCGCCTCGGCCATCTGCTTGCCGAGCGCCTTGTTGCTGCCGGGGTCCGGTGTGGAGCCGGGCGGGAAGTCGGCCGGGGTGAAGCCACCGCCGCCGGGGGCCTTCTGCGCGATCTCGACCGGGTCGAGACCCTTCTTCCGGTCGTCGCGGGTGCTTTGCAGCCTGTCCTTGCGCAGCGCCTGGACCGCCTGCTCCTTGAGGATGTCGGTCTCGGGGTCGGGCGCGTTCGGGTCGAGGGCGAGGAAGCTGTCCGGGCCCAGCACCTGCTTGGGCGCGTTGCCGTGCTCGATCGAGGTGCGGACCACGAAGGCCGTCCCGCCCGCGAGCACGGCCACGCTGACGCCGAGGATCGCGATCCGCTTGGGAGTCAGCCGGCCCGACCCGGAGCGGCCGTCAGCTCCCCGCCGGGGCCGGGAGGCGCGGGGGCGATCCTTCAACTGCTGACCAGAGCTCACGGCTTATGAGCTTGCCCTGTGGTGGGGGGTGCTCCGCAACCGAATCGTGGTACCTGTTTGGTGACGTCTTGACCCGACCGCCGATCACATGGACTTTCCCCCATAATGTGATTTTGATCACACTTTGCGCCACAGGGAGAGGCATGGGTGCCCGGCACCAGCCTGCTCCCGCTTCTTGATGATGGCGTGCGGGCGAGGTCACAGGACTGTGACAAATAGGGGAATTGGTGAGGTCCGCACCATAATGACCGGGTGGCAGGCATCCTCCTGGTCGAAGACGACCCCTCGGTCCGTGCCGGACTCGAGCTCGCGCTCACCCGGCAGGGCCACTCGGTGACCGCGTACGCCACCGGCGAGGAGGCCCTCGACCACGTACGCTCCCGCCGTCCCGAGATCGCGATCCTCGATGTCATGCTGCCCGGCATCGACGGGGTCGAGGTGTGCCGCCGCATCCGCAGGCTCGATCCGCTGCCGATCATCCTGCTCACGGCCAGGGGCGACGACCTCGACGTGGTGGTGGGTCTGGAGGCGGGCGCGGACGACTACGTCGTCAAGCCGGTCGAGCCGCGGGTCCTGGACGCCCGCATCCGCGCCATTCTGCGCCGCCTCGAGTCGGCCTCGCCCGACCGCCTCACCTTCGGCGACCTCGTGATCGACCGCGGAGCCCTCAAGGTGAGCCTCGCGGGCAAGGAGATCCACCTCACCCCGACCGAGCTGCGCCTGCTGCTCGAACTGGTCCGCCACCCCGGTCAGGTGCTCAACCGCCGCTACCTCCTGCGCGCCGTCTGGGACCACACGCACGTGGCGGACTCGCGGCTGGTCGACGCGTGCGTGCAGCGCATCAGGGCCAAGATCGAGCCGGTGCCCGCCGACCCCGTCTACATCCACACCGTGCGCGGCTTCGGGTACCGCTTCAGCCCGCCATGACCCCGCCATGACCTGGGTGCCCACCGGGCTGCGGGCCCGGCTGGTGATCACCTTCCTGCTGGTGGCGGTCACCGCGTCCGCCATGGTGGCGGGCCTGGGATACCAGATCGTCCGCCGGGGGCTCCTGGAGCGCGCGGAGCGGGGTGCCGTCGCCGACGTGCGCGAGACGCTGTCCAGGATCACGCTGCCGATCGGCGCGAGCGACGTGGTCTGGCCGAGCGACACCACCGTCACCGACGAGGACCTCGGCGGGGTGGTGCAGGCGCTCGAGGCCCCGGACCGGACCGTCATCGTGACCTACGGCGACCACCGGCGCTCCAACACCGGCGCCAGGTTCACCATGACCGACGTGCCCGACCAGCTCCGCTGGCAGGCGGCCCGGCGGCTGGTCTACCAGAGGGTGCTGTTCGGGGACCATCCGTGGCTGATCGTCGCCACGCAGATCCAGCGGGCCACCCGCGACGGCGTGCTGCGCCCGACGGGCCTGACGGCCTACGTCTTCGTGCCGCTGTCGGAGGAGGAGGCCGTGCTGTCCCGCCTCAGGGCCGCCCTCGCGCAGGCCGGAGGCATCACGCTCGTCCTGGCGCTGACCCTGGCCCTGCTGTCGGCCCGGCGGGTGCTGCTGCCCGTACGGCGGCTGGGCGCGGCCGCCCGCGCCCTCGGCGCCGGTGAGCTGCAGGTCCGCCTCCCCGTGCGGGGCAGGGACGAGCTGGCGGAGCTGACCGCGACGTTCAACGAGACGGCGGCGGCACTGGAGGACACCGTCTCAGAGCTGCGGACGCTGGAGTCGATGTCGCGGCGGTTCGTCGCCGACGTCTCCCACGAGCTGCGCACGCCGCTGACCGCGATGACCGCGGTGACGGACATGCTGTCGGAGGACGCCGAGGACCTGCCGGACGACGCCGGGGAGGCCGTGCGGATCGTCGTCCGCGAGATCGACAGGCTGCGGGTGCTGGTCGAGCACCTCATCGAGATCAGCCGGTTCGACGCGGGCGCCGCCACGCTCCGCCGGGAGACCGTCGACGTGGGCGACACGCTGGCCGACTGCCTGGAGGTGCGGGGCTGGGCCGACCGGGTGAAGCTCACCGTGCCCGTCGGGCTCACGTTCTCCCTGGACGCCCGGAGGTTCGACGTGATCGTGGCCAACCTCGTCGGCAACGCGCTCAACCACGGCGCGCCCCCCGTGGTGGTGAGCGCGCGGGTGGCGGTCGGCGGCGAGAATCACGGAGCGCTCGAGGTGACCGTGCGCGACCACGGGAGCGGCATCCCCGAGCAGGTCCTCCCCCTCGTCTTCGACCGCTTCTACAAGGCGGGCACCGACCGGG
This sequence comes from Microbispora catharanthi, assembly GCF_006334915.2. Classification (GTDB taxonomy): domain Bacteria; phylum Actinomycetota; class Actinomycetes; order Streptosporangiales; family Streptosporangiaceae; genus Microbispora; species Microbispora catharanthi. The sequence goes on along the minus strand of NZ_VDMA02000014.1, from coordinate 196,217 downwards.
CCAGGAGCGTGGGCAGCGGTCTCGGCCTGTCCATCGCCAAGGCCAACGCCGAGCTGCACGGCGGCTCGATCACGGCCGAGCGCTGCGACCCCGGCACTCTCTTCCGCGTCTGGATCCCGAAACCATGAGCAGGAGACGGATCAGACGCGCGGCCGCGGCCCTGCTCGCGGGGCTGCTCATGGCGCCGGCGGCCTGCGGGGTCGCGCCGACCGGGGTGGTCGACGCCGGTCCTGCGCCGGTCATCAGCGGCACCCCCACCCTCGTCACGATCTACCTGCTGCGGGACGGCCGGCTGTGGCCCACCCGGGTCGCGGCGCGCTCGCCGCACGTCAACGACGTGCTGGACGCGCTGTTCGCGGCCAGCGGGCGGACGTCGAACCGGCTGTCCACCGCGCTGACCGGGCTCACGCTGGCCCAGGTGCAGCTCGTCAGGTACGCCCCGGACGCGGGCAGCCGCAACGACCCCGACAACACCCTCAGCCTGCGCGTACGGCTGTTCGTGAGCGGCTGGAAGATCACCAGGACCGCCATGGCCCAAATCACCTGTTCGGCGCGGCTGCGCCCGGAGATCTGGGCCGTGGAGATCGCTCACGCGACTCCCGACAGGAACGGCCCCCTGAAGGTCCACACCTGCCGGGAGTTCTGGGATCTGGCCCCCAAGGACGGCCATCTCCCCCCGTGACGTGATCCGATCAGAGCGTGATGTTCTCCAGCATCTCGGTCACCAGGGCGGCGATCGGCGACCGCTCGGACCTGGTCAGCGTGATGTGGGCGAACAGCGGGTGGCCCTTGAGCTTCTCCACCACGGCGACGACGCCGTCGTGCCGGCCCACCCGCAGGTTGTCGCGCTGGGCGATGTCGTGGGTGAGCACGACCCGCGAGTTGGCCCCGATGCGGGACAGCACGGTCAGCAGCACGCCGCGCTCCAGCGACTGCGCCTCGTCCACGATCACGAAGGCGTCGTGGAGGGAACGGCCGCGGATGTGGGTCAGCGGCAGGACCTCCAGCATGCCCCGGTCGATGACCTCCTCGATCACCTCGGGGGACGTCACCGCGCCCAGCGTGTCGTAGACCGCCTGGGCCCACGGGCCCATCTTGTCGTTCTCCGAGCCGGGCAGGTAGCCGAGCTCCTGGCCGCCCACGGCGTACAGGGGGCGGAAGACGATGATCTTGCGGTGCTGGCGGCGCTCCAGCACCGCCTCCAGGCCCGCGCACAGCGCCAGCGCGGACTTGCCGGTGCCGGCACGACCGCCCATCGAGACGATGCCGACGTCGGGGTCCATCAGCAGGTCGAGCGCGATCCGCTGCTCCGCCGACCGGCCGTGCAGCCCGAAGACCTCACGGTCGCCCCTCACCAGACGTACCGACTTGTCCGGCAGGACGCGGCCGAGCGCGGAGCCGCGGCTCGACAGCAGCCGCAGGCCGGTGTGGCACGGCAGCTCGCGCGCCTCGTCGATGTCGGCCGTGCCGGCCTCGAAGAGGGCGTCCATCTCCTCCGTGGTGACCTGGAGCTCCGCCATGCCGGTCCAGCCGGACTCGACCACCATGCCGGCGCGGTACTCCTCCGCGCTGAGGCCGATGGACGCCGCCTTGACCCGCATCGGAAGGTCCTTCGACACCAGCACCACGTCCTTGCCCTCCGCCGCGAGGTTCTGCGCGACGGTGAGGATGCGGGTGTCGTTGTCGCCCAGGCGGAAGCCCGCCGGGAGGCAGGACGGATCACTATGGTTCAGCTCGACCCGGATGTTCCCGTCGCCGATCGGCATGGGCTCATCCAGCCGTCCGTACCGCACTCTGAGGTCATCGAGGAAGCGCAGCGCCTCCCGGGCGAAGTAGCCGAGCTCGGGGTGGTGGCGCTTGGCCTCCAGTTCCGTGATGACGACGATCGGGACGACGACCTCGTGCTCGGCGAAGCGGCTCATCGCCGCCGGGTCGGCGAGCAGGACGGACGTGTCCAGAACGTAGGTGCGGGATGTGGACGGGTTGCTCGAGGACACTGCCACGCGTTCTCCCCCGGGCGCCTGAGGTGGGCGCCCTGCCTTGACTGGTGGTGAACGGACCGGGCCCGTGACCTGCGAAGGCAGACCGGGGCTCCGGCCCTCCTCGCATGGTGGTCGCGCAAGGACGGGCCCTCTCCCGAGGTGGTGGCCGCCGATCCCCTCGACGGCCGCTCAGCTACCACGTTACGTAACGAATCTCCCCAGCCCAATAGGTTTACGCAGGCTAAAAGATGCTGGTCACGTACCGTCTCAGGAGCCGTACCGACGGTGCCGTGCGGCGTACGAGCGGAGCGCCCGCAGGAAGTCGACTCTGCGGAAGTCGGGCCAGTAGGCCTCGCAGAAGTAGAACTCGGAGTGGGCGCTCTGCCAGAGCAGGAATCCGGAGAGTCGCTGCTCTCCCGAGGTCCGGATGACGAGATCCGGATCGGGCAGGCCGCGCGTGTAGAGATGCTCCGCGATGTGCTCGACGTCGAGGACCTCGACGAGGTCCTCGATGCTCGCGCCCTTGCTGGCATGCTCCTGGAGGAGGGAGCGCACCGCATCAGCGATCTCACGCCTTCCTCCATACCCAACGGCAACGTTCACAATCAGGCCTGGACGATGCGATGTGGTTTCTTTTGCGTGTTTGAGGACACGAGCCGTGTGATCGGGCAGAAGGTCGAGCGAGCCCATGGGGTTGAGGTGCCAGCCCTGGTCCACGAGATCCTGGACGAGGTTCTCGATCACCTGCAGCAACGGCCCCAGCTCGTCCTTGTCCCTCCCGAGGTTGTCGGTGGACAGCAGCCACAGCGTCACGTACTCGACCCCGGCCTCGCGGCACCACACCAGCAGCTCGGAGATCTTGTCGGCGCCCTTCTGGTGACCGCGGCTGACGTCCCGCAGGCCCATCGCCCGCGCCCACCTGCGGTTGCCGTCCACGATGACGCCGACGTGGCGGGGAATCTGGTCGGAGGACAGCGTCCGTTCGAGCCTGCGCTCGTACAGCTTGTACACGAGATCGCGCATGCGACCCTCTTCCTCGCGACGGTGGGGCTCGATCACCAATTATCGCGGGCGAACCGGCATGCCCTGCCCTCCTCAGGCTTTCCTGGGCACGGCCGGAGTAACCCGCTTCGCGGTCAGAGACGCCCACGTGCCCGCAGCCAGGAGACGAAGTCCCGCGCGTCCGCCCTCGACCCGCCCAGCGAGGCGAGCGGCGTGTCGACCGCCCGGGTCGGACGGCCCGCGCCCCGTCTGTCCCGTAGACGAAGCCTTCACGGGGAAAGTTCCGTCCGAAGGGAGCGGGTGCGCGGGCCGTACGCGTGGATCAGCGAGCCGCTGGACTCAGCCGAGCCGCTGGAGCAGGGCGCGGTACTCGTCCCACAGCTCCTTCGGCATGTGGTCGCCGAAGGTCTCGAAGTGGGGCGGGATCAGCGCGGCCTCCTCGCGCCACACCTCGGGGTCGACGCTGAGCAGGAGCTCCATGTCCTCGGGCGCGATGTCGAGACCCTCGGTGTCGAGCGAGGCCGGCAGGTTGCCGATCGGCGTGGGCACGGCGTCGGCCATGCCGTTCAGCCGGTCGACGATCCACTTGAGCACCCGGCTGTTCTCGCCGAAGCCCGGCCACAGGAAGCGGCCGTTCGCGTCCTTGCGGAACCAGTTCACGTAGTAGATCCTGGGCAGCTTCTCCGGGTCGGTCATCTTGCCGACCTCGAGCCAGTGCCCGAAGTAGTCGCCCATGTTGTAGCCGCAGAACGGCAGCATCGCGAACGGGTCGCGGCGCAGCTCGCCGACCTTGCCCTCGGCCGCCGCGGTCTTCTCCGAGGCCACGTTGGCGCCCAGGAAGACGCCGTGCTGCCAGCTCAGCGACTCGGTCACCAGCGGCACCGCGGTCGCCCTGCGGCCGCCGAACAGGATGGCCGAGATCGGCACCCCGGCCGGGTCCTGCCACTCGCGGGCGATCGTCGGGCACTGCTCGGCCGGAGTGGTGAACCGGGCGTTCGGGTGGGCGGCGGGCTCGCCGGACTCCGGCGTCCAGTCACGGCCCTTCCAGTCGGTGAGGTGCGCGGGCGGCTCGTCCGTGAGGCCTTCCCACCAGACGTCCCCGTCGTCGGTCAGCGCGACGTTCGTGAAGATGCTGTTGCCCCACAGTGTCTCGATCGCGTTGGCGTTCGTCGACTGGCCGGTCCCGGGCGCGACGCCGAAGAAGCCGGCCTCCGGGTTGATGGCGTACAGCCGGCCGTCGGGGCCGAAGCGCATCCAGGCGATGTCGTCGCCGATCGTCTCGACCTTCCAGCCCGGGATCGTGGGCTGGAGCATGGCGAGGTTCGTCTTACCGCACGCCGACGGGAAGGCCGCGGCGACGTACCGCGCCTCGCCCCGCGGCGGCGTGAGCTTCAGGATCAGCATGTGCTCGGCCAGCCAGCCCTCGTCGCGGGCCATCGTGCTGGCGATCCGCAGCGCGTAGCACTTCTTGCCCAGCAGCGCGTTGCCGCCGTAACCCGAGCCGTACGACCAGATCTCGCGGGTCTCCGGGAAGTGGCTGATGTACTTGGTCTGGCTGCACGGCCACGGCACGTCGGCCTGGCCGGGCTCCAGCGGCGCGCCCACCGAGTGAACCGCCTTGACGAAGTCGCTGTGCTCTTGGTCGCGCTTGCCGCGGCCCTCGTTGGCGCGTGCCTCGCTCTCCCGGGCCTTTCGCGCCGCTCCGCGCTCCTCGATGAGGCGCAGCGCCTCCTCTCCCATCCTGGTCATGATCCGCATCGACACCACGACGTACGGCGAGTCGGTGATCTCGACGCCGAGCTGCGAGATGGTCCCGCCCAGGGGGCCCATGCAGAACGGCACGACGTACATCGTCCGGCCCCGCATGCAGCCCTTGAACAGGGTGGCGAACGTGCGGCGCATCTCGTCGGGCGCGATCCAGTTGTTGGTCGGCCCGGCGTCCTCCTCACGCTCGGAGCAGATGAACGTGCGGTCCTCCACGCGGGCGACGTCGCTCGGGTCCGAGGCCGCGTAGAAGCTGTTGGGACGCTTGACCAGCCGCTTGAGGGTGCCCTGCTCGACCAGAAGGTTGGTCAGGCGCGTCCATTCGGCCTCGGAGCCGTCGCACCATTCGATCCGGTCCGGCTGGGTCAGCTCCGCGATCTGCGTCACCCAGGCCGCCAGATCGCTGTGAGTGGTGGGCGTCGGTACCTCTACTGAAATGGACACGGGGGCGGCTCCTTAATCTCCCAGGGCCAGAGCATCATCAGCGAAAATGGCTTCCGAATCCAATTGGAGTAGACCATCGTGTTTCCACTCCGTTAAATCGGCGCCATTCTCGACTTCACGGCCTCGGACAGCATCAGCGCAGGCAGCAGCGGTGATGTTGTGGGACCTTACCCACTCTGGCCCTGTCGAAAAAACGTCCTTCTCCCCCTTACCCGCCTGGCCGGGCTTACACATTGGTATAGGCCAATTCGAATGGTCCAGACCTCTGCGGGAATTGGTTCAGTCCAATCCGCCGGGGCCTTCCGCCCTGATCCGGTCCACGTGCTGCAGGGCATCGCGCAGGTCAGCGAGCCACGTGTCGGTGTGTCTGCCGACGAGCCTGACGCACCAGGCCAGCGCGTCGCTGCGGCTGCGCGCGACACCCGCGGCGACCAGGGTGTCGAGGACCTGCCGTTCCGGCTGGCGCAGCCGGGTCATGACGGGGACGGAAAGAGTGGTGAACATCACTGTCTCGTCACCGACGACGACGCCCCAGGAGACCTTGCGGCGGAAGCGGTGCTCGGCCTCCCTGGCGATGTCGATCCTGCGTTCGCGCGTCTCCTCACGGAACCGCTCGACGTACCCCTCCATCGCCGCCGCACGCTCCACGTCGGGGAGCCCTTCGGCCGCCGACAGCGGCGGAAGCGTGCCCAGCACGCTGATCTCCTCGCGGTCCACCACGACCTTGGGGGACTCGGCGAACCAGTCTCCCGGCAATCGGCCGGCGAACCAGGCACTCAACTGCTCTTCTGAATTCATGTAATCAACATTACATCGCTGCGCAGTGACGGGCCGAGATTGACAGTTGCTACTTTTTGAGAGTTACTTTCAAAATGCCTTCGGCACCGGCGTACGGGTGATCCCGATGGTGGCCGGGCTCATGCTCGGCGGCCTGACCGGAGAGCGGCTCACGGCGCGCCTCGGCCTGCGCGTGGTGATGCCGACGGGCCTGGTCGTGCTCGCCGCCGGTTTCGGTCTGGGCGCGACGACCTCGATGTCCTCCGGGTACGGGTTCGTCGCGGCGTGGCTGGCCGTCCTCGGCGCGGGCGTGGGCCTGGCCATGGTTCCCGCCATGGACGGCGTGCTCGCCACGCTGCCGGAGGAGCGGTCGGGCTCGGGATCGGCGACCCTGCAGACCGTACGTCAGGTCGGCGGCGCACTGGGCGTGGCCGGCCTCGGCAGCGTGCTCTCGGCGGCGTACGCCTCCGGACTGCCGGAGGGCGTCCCGGAGGCGGCGGGCGACTCGATCACGGCGGCGGTGACCCTGGCCGCGCGCACGGGGAACGCCGCGCTCCTGGACGCCGCCAGGCAGGCGTTCCTGAGCGGCATGGACCTGGTCCTGCTGGTGTGCGGCGCCGCGTCGGTGCTGGCCGCCGTCCTGGTGGCGGTCTTCCTACCGGGGAGTACGGCCGAGGACGGAAAGACGGCAGAATCGGGGCATGAGCTCACCACAGCGCGCTGACCGGACCCCGCACCCCTCCGGTCGCGTTGTCACGAGCCTGCGCGAGCGCAAGAAGGCCAAGACCCGCAGGACCATCCAGGAGGAGGCCCTGCGACTGTTCGCCGAGCAGGGGTATGAGGCCACGACGGTCGAGCAGATCGCGGAGGCGGCGGAGGTCTCCCCGAGCACGTTCTTCCGCTACTTCCCCACGAAGGAGGACGTGGTCACCCAGGACGACTACGACCCGATCCTCATGGAGGCGATCAAGGCCCAGCCGGCGGACCTGCCCCCGCTGGCCGCGCTGCGCGCCGCGTTCCGCACCGCCTTCGAGTCGATCGGGGCCGAGGAGCTCGATCAGGTCCTCGCCCGGACCAAGCTGTCCACCTCCGTGCCCGCGCTGCGGGCGCGGACCGTGGAAGGACTGTTCGCCACGATCGACATGCTTGCGACCGCGGTGGCCGAGCGGGCGGGCCGCGACCCCCGCAGCCCCGCCGTACGGACGCTCGTCGGCGCGGTCATGGGGGTCATGCTCACGGCAATTTTCACATGGGTGGAACAGGACGGCAGGACGCCGCTGCCCGTGCTGCTCGACGAGGCCCTCGGCTACCTGGAGGCCGGGCTCCCGATCTGATCGGGCGCCACCCGCAGGACGATCTTCCCCTGGATGTGCCCGCGCTCGGCCCGCTCGTGGGCCTTCGCGGCCTCCGCGAGCGGGAAGACCGAGTCGATGCCGACGCGCAGGCGGCCCTCTTCGAACAGGCGTCCCAGCTCGGCCATCTGCTGTCCGTCCGAGTGGACCTGGCCGGATCGGAACGTGATGCCCAGCTCGGCCGCGCGCTCCCGATGGTAATCGCCAGGGAAGACCGGGCTGATCACGCCGCCGGGCCGCAGGACCGGCAGAAAGCGGTGCCCGTCCGGCCCGCCGACGGTGTCGATGAGCACGTCCACGTCCCGCACCTCGTCCTCCACACGGGTGGTCGTGTAGTCGAGGAACTCGTCGACGCCCAGCTCGCGCAGGAACGTCTCGTGCCGCCCCGAGGCGAGCCCGATGACGTACGCGCCCTGCACCTTGGCGAGCTGCACCGCGAAGTGGCCGACCCCGCCGGCGGCGCCGTTGACCAGCACCCTGCGACCCTCGTCGAGCTTGATGTGATCGAAGACGTACTGGTAGGCGGTGAGCCCCGCCATCGGCACGGCGGCCGCCTCCACGTGGTCGAGGACGGCCGGCTTGCGGGCCAGCTGCAACGCGGGCGAGGTGGTGTATTCGGCGTATCCCCTTCCTCCGCGCTCCACGGAGGGGAAGCGCACGAGGCCGAACACCTCGTCGCCCTCCCGCCACTGGGTGACGCCGTGGCCGACGGCGGCGACCACGCCGGAGATGTCCGAGCCCGGGGTGTACGGCAGGGAAAGCGGGGGCCGCAGTTCCTCCGGGAAGTTCGAAAAGCCCTTGCGGGCGTACCAGTCGGGCGGGTTCAGCCCGGCCGCGTGGACCTGGACGAGCACGTCCCCGATTCCCGGCTCGGGGCGGGGAACCTCCTCGACCGCCAGAACGCCGGGCTCGCCGGTCCTGTGCATGCGGACGGCCTTCATCGTTGGCATCGATCCTCCTGTTGATTCGGAGCGGTGCTCCAGATAATAATCGGAGCGCCGCTCCGGATGTCAATGCTTCGGATGACGAGGTGCGAGGATCGACGCATGACAGGCCGGCAGCAGCGCGCGGACGCGCAGCGCAACTACGAGCGCATCCTGGAGGTCGCCAGAACCGTGGTGGAGGAGCAGGGGACACAGGCGTCCCTGCGCGACATCGCGCGCCGCGCCGAGGTGGGCATGGGCACGCTCTACCGGCACTTCCCCACCAGAGAGGCGCTGCTGGAGGCGTTGCTCCGGCAGCGGTTCGACCGGCTGGCGGCCCGCGCCGGGGAACTGGAGGGCGCGGGCGACTCCCACGAGGCGCTGCGGCAGTGGCTGCGGGAGTTCCTCGGCGGCGCGAGCACCTACCGCGGCCTGACCGCCTCGATGATGACGACGATCAGCGACGAGGGCTCTCCCCTCCACGCGTCGTGCTCCGCGATGCGGGAGGCCGCGGGACGCCTGGTCGAACGGGCCCAGGACGACGGCCGCATCCGGCCCGACGTCGACGGGATGGACGTGTTCGCGCTCGTCAGCGCCGTCGGCTGGATCGCCGAGCAGGGCCCGGTCGTCGCCGAGCGCAGCGAGCACCTGTTCTCGCTCGTGCTGGACGGACTGGCCGCCGGCGCGGTCAGCGGACGCGCGCGGAGATCTGCGGACTGACCCGGACGACCCCGGCGAGGTTCTTGGTGTAGACGTTCGCGATCTTCACGACGTCACCCGTGTGCGGGGCGTGCAGCATCTTCCCGTTGCCCCAGTAGATGGCGACGTGCGAGATGTAGCCGGGGTTGGTCGGATCGTTGCGCCAGAACAGCAGGTCGCCCGGCTGCGCCTGCGACAGCGGCACCTGCGGGCCGGTGACCCACTGCTGGTACGTCACCCGCGGCATGCGCACGCCCGCCTGCGCATACGCCCACTGCACGAGCCCGGAGCAGTCGAAGCTGTCGGGCCCCTCGGCGCCCCACACGTACGGCCGGCCGAGCTTGCCGACGGCCGCCGTGAGCGCGACCTTGAGCTGCTCCGCGGACATGAACGCGGTCTGCGGCCATACCGTGCGTCCCTTGGGCGTCACCACCACCGGGTTGATCGTGGCGACCTGACTGCCCTTGGGCAGGATCTTCAGCAGCCTGAGGCGGAGCTTGCGGGAGTCGACCTTCGGCGCGCTCACGACCAGGGCGTTGCCGTCCGGGATGCCGAGCGCCGCCGCCGTCCCCTTCGAGACGATCGCCGCGATCGAACCCATGCCCACCGTGGCGTACGCGCCGATGCGCAGGCGCCTGGCGCCGCTGTGGACCTGCGAGCCCAGCTGCACGCCGCCGTCGTTGCCGAGTTCGAAGGAGACCGCCATGTCGCCGGCGGCGATGTTGCGCCACAGCTCGTCGGAGGAGGCCGTCACCTTCGGCGTGTACGACCGGAAGGTGGACGGGTCGACGCCCATCGTCGGCACCCGCTTGCCGTCCACGGCCACGTCGGCCGCGCCGGTCACCTCGGCGGCCGTCACGCCCTTCGCCTTGCGCACCTTCTCCACCACCTCGGGGGGAAGGGGCCGGTTGGCCACCACGAACAGGTGCGGGCGGATCAGCCGCTCCAGCGGAGCCACCGGCTGCTGCGTCACCGTCTGGGCGGCCGGGGCCTGGCGTTCCGGGGGCAGAGCCGACACGTCGCGGGCCTGCCGGGCCGCCGCCACGTAGCCGTGGCCCGTGCGCCGCTCGGACAGGGCCGTGACCACGCCCGAGTTCGTGGATTCCGACCCGAGCTCGCCGAGCACGAGCACGTCGACCGTCAGCACGGTGACGAGCGCCACGGCGATGAGGGGAACCGTCTTGCGCAGGCGCCCGGGGCGGGGCAGGCGAGGGCGATAGGCCAGATCCTGACGAGCCTCGGACACGGCTCTCGCGAACTTCCTGCCTAAACGGGCGGACGGACGCGCTCGGCGGTCGAGCACGCTCTCACCCCTCCCGCGGCGAATGGTCCGGTCCACGACGAGACTGCCGCACGGCCGGGAATACCGCAAACCATTCCGGAATTCCCGGCCGGGGCGAAAAGGGTGGAGCCTAGTTGCCGATGTACGGAACGGCCTCGAGGATCTCGACGGTGTTCTGCCTGCCGTTGGGCAGCGTGTACGTCGCCTTTTCCCCGATCTTCTTGCCGTTGATCGCGGACCCGAGGGGGGAGTTCGGCGAGTAGACGTCGATGGGCGCGCCGCTCTCCTCGCGGGAGGCCAGCAGGAAGGTGACCTCCTCGTCGTCGCCGTCGAAGCGGACCGTCACGGTCATGCCGGGACCCACGATGCCCTCGGCGCGGGGAGCCTCACCGACCCTGGCGCTGTCCAGGATCTGCCGGAGGTGGAAGATGCGGGCCTCCATCTTGCCCTGCTCGTCCTTGGCGGCGTGGTAGCCACCGTTCTCCCTGAGGTCACCCTCTTCCCGGGCGGCTTCGATCTTCTTGGCGATGTCCGTGCGACCCGGGCCCGAAAGGTACTCGTACTCCTCCTTGAGGCGGTCGTACGCCTCTTGCGTCAGCCAGGTGACGTTGTCGTTCTGGGAGACGGCCACGGGCTCTCCTTGTTTCCGTAAGTGACTCGAAAGGCTGTCAAGTTAACGCCTTCGAACGCTTCCCCAAAGATTCCACTATACGAGATCGCAGTAGTCGACATGTACCGCTGTGGCCTGGGAACTCGTCCTCAACCGTTCGGTGAACTCGAGGTCCGACCGGCCCTCGGGAATGTCGACCTCACGGCTGCCGACCTCCAGGTGCTGGGTGTCGAGTGCCTGGATCCGGCACATCGCCGCCCGGTCGGCGGGCTTGTGCACGGTGAAGGTGATGACGGCGGAGTCCGCCGCGCTCGCGTCGAAGGTGATCACGTCGGCGCTCACCGAGGGGTTCCCGTTCGCGCGGAGCATGACATAGCCCCAGCCGCCCGCCATCACCGCCACGATCAGCGCGATCACGATGTACGGCACCAGCCTGGCGGGCCGCGCCGGGCGGGGCGCGAAGTCGTCCGGCGTGCCGAGCACCGGGCGTGTCCCCCGGCCGCCGGCCTCATCGGTGGGCATCGCGGAATCTCCCTGAGGATTGTCGGTGTTGTGCGAGACGATCGTCCGCACAAGTCGACCGTGTCGGCGACGCGGGCCATACCGGGTCCGGAACGCACGGTCCCTTAGAAGCTAACCTCTTTTCGTAGCCATAGAACACCTGAGGAGAGACGTGAGTGCACCGTTGAGGCTGATGGCCGTGCACGCGCACCCAGACGACGAGTCGAGCAAGGGCGCCGCCACGATGGCCCGCTACGTCGCGGAGGGCGCGGAGGTGCTCGTCGTCACATGTACGGGTGGTGAACGCGGCTCGATCCTCAACCCGAAGATGGACCGGCCGGACATTCTGGAGAACATGGGCGAGGTGCGCCGCCAGGAGATGGAGAAGGCGCGCGAGATCCTCGGCGTCCAGCAGCGTTTCCTCGGCTTCGTCGACTCCGGGCTGCCCGAGGACGAGAACGAGCCGCTGCCCGAGGGGTGCTTCGCGCTGCAGCCGCTCGAGGTGGCGTCGGCGCCGCTCGTGGCCGCCGTCCGGGAGTTCCGGCCGCACGTGATCCTCACGTACGACGACAACGGCGGCTACCCGCACCCGGACCACATCATGACCAACCGGGTGTCGGTGGAGGCGTTCGAGGCGGCCGGCGACCCCGACCGCTACCCCGGCACGGGTGAGCCGTGGCAGCCGCTGAAGCTCTACTACCACATGGGCTTCACCCGGGAGCGGTTCGAGGCGCTGCACAACGTCATGACCGAGCGCGGCATGGGCTCGCCGTACGCCGACTGGATCGCGCGGTGGGAGGACCGGCCGCAGAAGTGGGAGGTCACCACGAAGGTCCCGTGCGGGGAGTACTTCGAGATCCGCGATCTCGCCCTGCTCGCGCACGCCACGCAGGTGGACCCGGACGGGTTCTGGTTCGTCTGCCCGCGTGAGCTGCAGGAGGAGATCTGGCCGACCGAGGACTACCACCTCGCGCGGTCGCTCGTGGACACCACGTTGCCGGAGGACGACCTGTTCGCGGGGATCGCCGCCGAGGTCACCCCTGCCTGCTCGTAAGCTGAAGGCGTGGACGCAACCAGCTACGGGCCGGGTCTCCTGGGCTTCATCGTCGTCGCCGCGATCGGTCTGGCCCTGTTCTTCCTGTTGAAGAACATGAACAAGCAGATGAGGAAGATCCAGGTGCCGCACGACCACCACGAGGACGAACGGCGCGGGAACGGGCCCGAGGCGTGAGCGCGGGCGCCCGGGTCGTCGACAACCCCGCCGCGTCGCGTTACGAGATCGTCGTCGACGGCGTGGTCGCCGGGTTCGCGCAGTACCGGTTGCGGGACGGCTCGATGGTCCTCCCGCACACCGAGGTGCGCGACGAGTTCGAGGGCCGCGGGCTGGGCGGCAGGCTGGTGGGCGGGGCCCTCGACGGAGCGCGGGCGGCCGGCCTGCGGGTCGTGCCGTTGTGCTCGTTCGTGGCCTACTACATCCAGCGGCATCCCGAATACCGCGATCTGGTGGACGACGACTACCGGGACCTGGTCGACACGCCCGGCTGATCCCTCAGCCGGGCGGTGTGGCCTTTCAGCCCGGAGCTCAGTCGGGCAGCGCGGGGCCCGAGGACCAGGCGCGCTCCAGCGCCTTGGGCAGGCCCCACCAGCCCAGCGGGGTCAGCACCTCGGCCCGGTCCACGATGCCGAGGTGCGCCCACAGCGGTGTCACCGCCGTGAACAGCATCTCTGTCGCCTCCAGGTCCTCCGGCTCGTCGGGGTCCATGTCGACGTCCTCGGAGTCGGCGATGAACCGGGCGATCCGCTCGGGCGAGGCGAGCACCCCCGGGCCGTACCGGACCAGGGTGATCACCGACGCGAGCCAGTCGGCGTGGTGGATGGCGCACAACGAGGCCAGTATCGAGTCTTCGTGGCTGAGCTCGCCCTCCATGTCGAAGAACCGGGCGGCGTCCTCCTCGTCCGGAAGGTCGGAGATCGGCGCGGCGATCCCGGCGGCGACGGTGAGCCACAGGTCCTCATCCCGTTCGGGCAGCTCGCCGTCCTCCAAACCGGCGCAGGCGCGCAGCACGTTGCCCGGATAGCCGGGCCGGGTCAACGTCACGCGCAGCCGCCGCGCGGCCGAGCGGAGATCGTCCGCCGGAAAGGGCGGCTCCGGAAGGTCGTCGAGCACCCGCCGCAGCTCGCTCAGCGCGAACGCCTCCTCCTCGTCCCAGGCGGCGTACAGCTCCTGGTCCTGCTCGTCGTTGACCACGACGTTGGGCACCCGGCCGTCCGGCAGCGGGGTGCCGAGCCAGCGCTCCTGGAGCTCCTCGTAGGCGTGCCGGGCGCCGGGATCCCCCGCGGCCAGCGCGTCCGCGTCGATCTCCCCGGCCGCCAGCCGCTCCTCCAGGAACTCGACCAGCCGCTCGTACATCTCGGTGGCCACCGGGCCGCGCTCGCTCTCCTCGGGCCACAGGAAGTAGCTGCGGGTGAGCATGATCGGCTCGGTCCCGCTGGACTCCAGCCAGCGCTGCACGTCGCCGACCGTCGCCACGCCGGACTCGATGCTCATCAGCACGGCTTTGGCCGACTCCCAGAACCCGGGCGACAGCGGGTTGCCCGCCGCGAGCAACTGCCGCCGCAGGTCGGGAAGGGCGACCAGGGCCTGTCCGGACGGCACGGCCAGCAGCACCCGCGCGACGTCGCGCCGCGTCATGGCGGCCGCGGGACGTCCCGAGTGCCTGATAGCGAAGTCCAGATCCAAGCCCACGTCCTGTGAGCCTACGCCGGGACGGGCCGGAACACATCCCCGCGGTCCCCCACGAGTTCCCCCGGACGTGGCGGCTCGCCCGGGCCGGGGCGCGTCCGCGAGCGAAAGGTGCGGCGGTAGGTGTCCGGAGACACGCCGACCGTGCGGTTGAAGTGCCGGCGCAGTGTCGTGGCGGTGCCCATGCCGGTGGCCTCCGCGATGGCGTCGATGCCGTCGTCGGTGGTCTCCAGCAACTCCTGGGCGTGGCGGATCCGCTGAGTCAGCAGCCATTGCAGCGGGGTGGTGCCGGTGACCGACCTGAAGTGGCGGCTCAGATTGCGCGAGCTCATCCGCGCCTGTCGGGCCAGGTCCTCCACGGTCAGTGGACGGTCCAGCCGTTCGATCACCCAGGGGAACAGCTCGGCGAGCGGATGGTTGTCGGGCGCGGGCACCGGGGTGGTGACGAACTGGGCCTGGCCGCCGTCCCGGTGCGGCGGCACGACCAGGCGGCGGGCCACCGTGTTGGCGACCGAGGAGCCGTGGTCGAGGCGGACGAGGTGCAGGCACAGGTCCATGGCCGCGGCCTTGCCGGCGGAGGTGAGCACGCTGCCGTTGTCCACGTACAGGACGTCCGGGTCCACGTGCACCTGGGGGTAGCGGGCGGCCATGTCCTGGGTGTGCGCCCAGTGCGTGGTCGCGCGCTTCCCGTCCAGCAGGCCGGCGGCGGCCAGCACGAAAGCGCCCGTGCAGAGGGAGGCCACCCGTGCGCCCGCCTCGTGGGCCGCGCGCACCGCGTCGACCAGGTCGGCGGGCGGGTCGACGTCGACGTCGGCCCAACCCGGGACGATCACGGTGTCGGCGTGCCGGAGCCGGTCGAGACCGTGGTCGGGCTCCAGCCGGAACCGGCCGGCCCGCACGGCGCCCGGCCCGCAGACGACGAGGCTGTACCAGGGATCGGCAACGTGGGTCAGGTCGGTCCCGAAGACCTCGTACGCCAACGACAGCTCGAAATGCAGCATCCCGTCGGTGACGGCCAGCGCGACAGTGCTCATGTCCGGAATTGTATGGGTAATGGCGTTCCGGACACTCGTGGAAGACGCCCGTCCTCGTCAGGATGTCCACGACAGATCGCAGCGAATCGGTTGAAAAGGAGGAGAACCGATGGGATCGGGTCTCACGGTGGCGGTGTTCGGCGCGTACGGGCACACCGGGCGCTTTGTGGTGGCACAGCTGCGGGATCGCGGGTTCGTTCCGGTTCTGTCCGGGCGCGACGCCGGCAAGCTGAAGTTGCTGGCGTCCGAGTCCGGGCTGGAGGCCCGCACGGCGTCGGTCGACGACCCGGCCTCGCTCGACCGCGCACTGGCGGGTGCGGCGGCCGTGATCAACTGTGCCGGGCCCTTCGCCGCGACGGCCGCTCCCGTGATCGAGGCGGCACTGCGCGCCGGGATCCCTTACGTGGATGTGGCGGCGGAGATCGAGGCCAACGTCGACACGTTCGCGAACTTCGCGGACCGCGCCCGCGCCGCGGGAGCCGTGATCGTCCCCGCTATGGCCTTCTACGGCGGTTTCGGCGACCTGCTGGCCACCGCCGCGATGGGCGACTGGACGGCGGCCGACGAGGCGCACGTCGCGTACGGGCTGAGCAGCTGGCACCCGACCGCCGGGACACGTGCCGCGGGCGTGGTCTCCGGGCAGCGGCGGGGCGGCCGGCGCGTCCGTTACGCGAACGGCCGGCTGGAGTATCGCGACGACAAGGCGCCGACCCTGGAGTGGCCCTTCCCCGACCCGATGGGGCCTCGGGCCGTCATCGGGGAGTTCACGATGGCCGACGTCGTCACCATTCCCAGCCACCTGCCCATCCCCGATGTGCGCACCTACATGACGGTCGAGGCCGCCAGGGACCTGTCGGACCCGGACACGCCGGCGCCGGCCCCGGTCGACGAGCGTGGGCGGTCCGCCCAGACCTTCCTCGTCGACGTCGTCGTGCGCTCCGGCGGCAGCGAACGGCGCGCCGTGGCGAGAGGCCGGGACATCTACGCCGTCACCGCGCCGCTCGCGGTGGAAGCGGTCGACCGCGTACTCACCGGACGGACCAGGACCGTCGGGGTCGCCTCCGCCGGCGAGATCTTCGACGCCCTCGACTTCCTCCGCGCGCTGTCCCCGTACGTCTCCCTGGAACTGCGTCCGTAGCGGGTGGACCGCCACGTCGTCCTCACTCGATCGTCCTTTTCCGACGGTGTGAGAGGCTGACCCTATGAACCGGCTGGGTGGCGAGACCTCTCCCTACCTCCTGCAACACGCGGACAACCCGGTGGACTGGTTCCCCTGGGGCGAGGAGGCGTTCGCGGAGGCGCGCGGCCGCGACGTCCCCCTGCTGATCAGCGTGGGCTATTCGGCGTGCCACTGGTGCCACGTGATGGCGCACGAATCGTTCGAGGACGAGGCCACCGCGCGGCTGATGAACGAGTTGTTCGTCAACGTCAAGGTGGACCGCGAGGAGCGGCCCGACGTGGACGCCGTCTACATGGGCGCGGTTCAGGCGATGACCGGGCAGGGCGGCTGGCCGATGACGGTCTTCGCCACCCCCGACGGGCACCCGTTCTACGCCGGCACCTACTTCCCCCGGCCGCACTTCCAGCGGCTGCTGCACGCCGTCTCACAGGCGTGGGGGCAGGACCGGGAGGGCGTCCTGGCCCAGGGAGAGAAGGTGGTGGAGGCGCTCGCCGAACGCACCGGGGCGCCCTCGGGCCCGCTGCCCACCGCCGAGACCCTCGACCTCGCCGTACGGAACCTCGCGGAGAGCTTCGACGAGCGGCGGGGCGGATTCGGCGGGGCGCCCAAGTTCCCGCCGTCCATGGTCCTGGAGTTCCTGCTGCGGCACGGCACCCGGGAGGCCGCGGCCATGGCGGAGACGACCATGGAGGCGATGGCCAGGGGCGGCATGTACGACCAGCTCGGCGGGGGCTTCGCCCGCTACTCGGTCGACGTCGGCTGGGTGGTGCCGCACTTCGAGAAGATGCTCTACGACAACACCCTGCTGCTGCGGGTCTACGCCCACTGGTGGCGCGCGACCGGTTCGGTCCTGGCCAAGCGGGTGGTCCTGGAGACCGCCGAATGGCTGCTGCGGGAGATGCGCACGCCCGAGGGCGCGTTCGCCTCGGCCCTCGACGCCGACAGCGAGGGACCGGACGGCGCCCACGGCGAGGGGGTCTTCTACGTCTGGACCCCCGATCAGCTCCGTGAGGTCCTCGGGGAGGACGATGCCGCCTGGGCCGCATCGGTGTTCGAGGTGACCGGCACGTTCGAGCACGGCACGTCGGTGCTCCAGCTCCTCGCCGACCCCGACGACCCGGCCCGGTTCGACCGGGTCCGTACGGCCCTGCGCGCCGTGCGGGATCAGCGGCCACGGCCCGGCCGGGACGACAAGGTCGTGGCCTCCTGGAACGGGCTCGCGATCGCCGCCCTGGCCGAGGCGGGCGCGCTCTTCGACCGGCCGGACCTGCTCCAGGCCGCACGCGAGGCGGCCGTGCTGCTCGACGACCTGCACACGGTGAGCCGCGGCCCGGCCCGGCTGCTGCGGACCTCCCGCGACGGCCGGGCGGGGGCCAACGCCGGCATGCTGGAGGACTACGCCAACACGGCCGAGGGCTTCCTCGCCCTCTATGGCGTCACCGGCGAGAGCCGGTGGTTCCACCGCGCCGGAGACCTGCTGGAGACCGTGCTGACGCGGTTCCCCGACGAGTCGGGGGGGTTCTACGACGCCCCCGACGACGGCGAGCGGCTGTTCCAGCGGCCCCAGGACCCCACCGACAACGCGACGCCCTCGGGCCAGTTCGCGGCGGCGGGGGCGCTGCTGTCGTACGCCGCGCTCACCGGTTCGGCCCGGCACCGGGAGGCGGCCGAGGCGGCGCTGGGCACGGTCTCCGCCCTGGCGGAGCGGTACGCCCGGTTCGCCGGGTGGGGTCTCGCGGTGGCGGAGGCGGCGCTGCGCGGCCCCGCCGAGGTGGCGATCGTCGGCCCGGCCGACGACGCCCGCACCCGCGCGCTGCACAGGGCGGCCCTCATGTCCGGCACGCCGGGGCTGGTCGTCGCGCTGGGCACGGGACAAGTCAGCGCAGGAGAAGCCGGCACCGGACACGCCGGCGGCGTGCCTGTGGACGTGCCGCTGCTCGAGGGGCGAGGCATGGTCGACGGCTCTCCCGCGGCCTACGTGTGCCGGCGGTTCACCTGCCGGGCGCCGGTCACCACGCCCGCCGAGCTGCGCGCCGAGCTGGCCCAATAGAGGCGACACCGCGGAAGCGGCAGGGCGGCAGGTCCTCAGGCGTGGCCGCCGACCAGATCGCCGGCCGCCTGGACGAAGGCGCGGACGCGTGCCGTGGAGTTGTCGGTTCTCCACAGCAGACCCCATCGCAGCGGTGGGGCGTCGCTGAACGGGATGTAGGCGACGTCGGGCCGGACGTAGTAGCGCCTGGCCTGCGCGCCGACCGGAAGGACACCGTGGCCGGCGCCGATGAGGGTGAGCATCTCGTTGAACGTGGCGGCCGAGGGGCCCGGTTCGATCATCCGTCCGGAGGGCGTGGTGCGCGGGGTGCGGTCTTCGCGCAGGGAGTCGGGAAGCGTGCCGGGGAGCTGGAGCAGGGGAACCCTGGCCAGGTCCTCCAGGGAGACCGACTCCCGGCGGGCGAACGGGTGCCCGGACGGCACCGCGAGCATGCGCGCCTCTGACACCAGGACCGGCCCGGTGGCGATGCCGGGCTCCTCGACGGGGAAGGTGCCCAACGCGACGTCGACCTCGCCGTCGCGCAGCCAGGGCATGAGATCGACCATCTGCGCTTCCCGGAGCTGAACGTCGCAACCGGGCTCGCGCCGCCGCAGGAGTTCGGCCGCCCCGACGAGCAGTTGCCCGCCCGCGGCGCCGACGAAGGCGACCCGCAGCGTGCCGGTGAGGCCACGGGCTGCGGCGACGGCCTGCTCGAACGCGGAGGTGATCTGCTGCCAGGCGGGCCGCACCTCCTCGTGCAGCCTGCGTCCCAGCGGGGTCAGCTCCACGCGGCGGCTGGTGCGGTCGAACAGCGGGACGCCGACACGGCGTTCGAGCTTGGCGATCGTCTGGCTGATCCTGGAGGTGGACACGCGCAGGCGTTCGGCGGTGCGGCCGAAGTGCAACTCCTCGGCGAGGGTGAGGAACGCCTCCAGCTCGTGCCGCTCCAGCATGATCCCCCCATCGTTAACTCAGACTACACGATCATTGCACAGGACCGCGTTGATCGGCTTCCTGCGCCGGTCGAGAGTGGATCCGTTCAGAAACCCCTCTGACCTGCGGCGGGAGTAGCCGATGTTCGTCACCCGTGAATCCGCGCTGTCCACTCAGTCTGCCCACATGACCGCGGTCGTCCGGGAACTGCGGGACCACGCCGAGATCCTGGACGCCTTGTACCGGTTCGGCCTGGGCCAGGACCTGAAGGACGAGGAACTGTTCGCCTCGGCCTTCGCCGCCGAGGCGGAGCTGGACTTCCGCCCCGCGGCCGCCAGATGGGGCGGCCGGCCACCCCTGATGTCCGGGCGGGAGGTGATCGTCAGCACGATCCTGGCCATGTTCACCGGCCGGGTGGACACCACCCACCAGATCACCAATCCCCGGATCTCGGTCGACGGCGACACCGCGCGCCTGACCGCCCTGGTGGAGGCCCAGCACCTGCTCACCGCCGACCACGCCACCTTCGCCCTGCTCAAGAATCCGTACGACGTGGAGCTGGTCCGCGACGGCGAGCGCTGGGTCATCCGCCGCATCCGCATCCACAACGCCTGGTACACCGGCGACCCCACGGCCTTCTTCGGTCGCGCGGAAGCCGTCTGACCTGCCATCACGGAAAGAGAATGATCGTGAACGCTCTGCGCACCCTGCGCGCCGCCGTCCGCGGCCGGGTCTGGTCGACCGGCGACCCCGGCTTCGACGCCTCCCGCCGTCCGTGGAACCTGGCCGTCGAACAACCGGTGGCGGCCGTGGTCGAGGCCGCCGACGCCGACGACGCCGCCGCGCTGGTCCGGCACGCACGCGCCGCCGGGTTGACCGTCGCCGTCCAGCCGAACGGGCACGGCGCCACCGGTCGCACCGACGGCGCCGTCCTGCTGCGCACCCGGCCACTGGACGCCGTGGAGATCGATGCGGCCGCCCGGCGGGCCCGCGTCGGGGCCGGCGTGTCCTCGGGCCGGCTGCAGGCAGCCGCCGCGCCGTACGGACTGACCGGCCTGCCGGGCAGCTCTCCGGTCGTCAGCGTCACCGGGGTCGCCCTCGGCGGCGGGCTCAGCTGGTTCGGCCGCACGTACGGCTGGGTCGCCGACAGCGTCACGGCCTTCGACATCGTCGACTCCGAGGGACGACAGCGGCGCGTCACGGCCGACGCCGACCCCGACCTGTTCTGGGCCCTGCGCGGCGGGGGTGGTGACTTCGCGATCGTCACCGCCCTGGAGCTGTCCCTCCACCCCGCGCCACGACTGTATGGAGGGCGGGTGCTGTGGCCGGCCGAGCACGGGCCGGACGTGATGGACGCCTACCGGCGGATCACCGCCGCCGCGCCGGACGAGCTGACCGTCTGGCTGGACCTGCTGCATTTCCCCGGCTCCGCGCCCATGGTGGCCGTGGACGCCGCATACCTCGGTGAGGCGTCCGAGGCTCGCGACCTGCTGGCGCCCCTGGACCGCCTTCCCCGGCCGCTGTCGGACAGCCGGCGGACCATGCCGGTCTCCGAACTCGGTTCCATCACCGCCGAACCCACCGACCCCGGCGCCGGCTCCTCTCGCGGAGAACTGCTGACCCGGCTGGACGACACGACGGCCAAGACGCTGCTCGCCGACCCCGTCGCCCCGCTGCTGAGCGTGCAGATCCGTCATCTGGGCGGCGCCTTCGCCCGCCCGTCCGACAGCCCGCACGGACCGCTGGCCGAGCCGTACGCGCTCTACCTGTTCGGGGTCCCGGCCGACCCGGCGACGGCCGAGGCGATCACGGCCAAGCAGCGCGCGCTCGTCGAAGCCCTCCCCGTCAGCGGGCGCAAGCCCTTCACCTTCCTCAACCCGCAGGAGAGCGTGGCCGACGCCTTCACCCCCGCCGTGCTTGACCGGCTCCGTGACGTCAAGCGCCGCCACGACCCCCATGACGTCTTCCGCGGCAACTTCCCCGTCCTCGCCTGAATGTCACAGTCGCCCGCCACTGGAATGCCCGGCTGGAGCCGTCAACGGGCGGGAACCTGGGCGACCGGAAGCTGCGGCCCGGGGATCTGCGCGACCGGGCCGCTCTGACCACCGTGGCCTGTCTGGCCACTCTGGCCATCCACGCCATCCTGGCCGGTCTGGCCGGTCTGGCCGGTCTGGCCGGTCCGCCTGGTGCCCACGTCGGTCTGGCCGGTCCGCCTGGCACCCGCGTCGGATCTGGTTGTCCCCGTCTCGGGAGCGGCGCGGGTGGCGGCGTCCGGGGCACCCGTATCGCGGCTGCGGCCGGTGACGGTCGGGCCGGTCGCACCGCCGATGCCGTTCGCGCCGCCTCTCGGGCCGGCCTCGCCGTCCTGGCCGGTCGCGCCCTGCTGCTCCTCGTCCGCCCCTGTGGGCGGACCGGGCACGCCGGGCGCGTCGGGGCCGGGCACCGTCACCCCGTCACCCGGCCCGTACGGCATGGGCGACCCGGCGGGCCCCGACGGATATGCCGTGGGAGCCCCGCTCTGCTGGGGCATGGCCATGCCGTAGGTGTCCCAGTAGTAGGGGTTCCACGTGACCGGGTCGGGGAACTCCCGGACCGGCTTGTCCTCCATGGCGGTGCTCATGAAGGTCTTCCAGATCTCGGCGGGCAACGTGCCGCCGTACAACTCGCCGTAGCCGGGGACGGTCACCGGCTTGTTGTCGTCGCGGAACATGTCGACCGCGACGGCCAGCTGGGGGACGTAGCCGGAGAACCAGACGGCCGCCGACTCGTCGGTGGTGCCGGTCTTGCCCGCTACCGGGCGGTCCCACAGCCGCGCGGCCGTGCCGGTGCCGCTGCGCACCACCTGCTCCAGCGCGTACGTCGTGTCGGCGGCGGTGTTCTCGCTGAAGGCCCGGGTGCCGGACGGGGCGAACTTCCGGGTGAGTCCGGTGCTGTCGGTGACCGTACGGATCACATGAGGCTCATGGTGGATGCCCCCGGCGGCGAAGGTGGCGAAGCCGGAGGCCTGCTGCACGGCGCTCACCGACGCCACGCCGAGAGGCAACGTGGCGGCGCTCTGGTGGGGGGCGAGCTGCCCTGCGGGGATCCCGGCGGCCCGCGCCGCGGCGACGACCTTGTCGAGACCGATCCGCTGCCCGAGGTCCACGAAGGCGGTGTTCACCGAGAACTGCGTCGCCTGGAGCAGTGTGATCGCCTGCCCGTACGACCTGCCCCCGGAGTTCGGGATGTCGGCGGAGCCGATGCGAATGGGGGAGTTGCCGTAGACCAGCGTGTCGAGCCCGTATCCGGCTTCGAGCGCGGCGGCCAGCGTGTAGGGCTTGAAGGTCGAGCCGGCCTGGACCTTGGCGGAGAAGGCGTTGTCGTACTGGTTTGTCTCGTAACGACCGCCGTAGAAGGCGACGACCTCGCCGGTCGCGGGATCGACGGCCGCCAGGCCGGTGCGGACCTTTTTGGGGGTGTCGTCCGGCAGGACCGACTTGACCGCCTGCTGGGCCTGCGCCATGAGCTTCTTGTCGAACGTCGTGGTGACCTTCAGGCCGCCGTGGTTGATGTCCTCGTCGGTGTAGCCGAGCCGGTTCAGCTCCGCGCGCACCTGCGCCAGCATGTAGCCGTTCTGGCCGCCGAGGGACAACGGCGCCCGCTGCCTGGCGAGTGTGGGGAACACCTGGGCGTCGGCCTCTTCACGGGTGATCGCGCCGATCTCGCGCATGCCCTGGATCACCGACGTCCACCTGGCCTTGACCGCGTCGAGCGCGGCCCCGGTCGGGTTGGCGAAACGGGTGGGCTGCTGGATCACGGCGGCGAGGTAGGCGCCTTCGGCCGCCGTCAGGTTCTGCACGTCCTTGTCGAAGTAGGCCCGCGCGGCGGCCTGGATGCCGTAAGCCCCCCGGCCGAAGTAGATGGTGTTGAGGTAGCGCTCCAGCACCCAGTCTTTCTGCTTGGAACGATCCACCTTCAGCGCGATCATGATCTCCTTGAGCTTGCGCCCGATGGAGCGTTCCTGACCGAGACCGCTGTAGTAGTTGCGGACCATCTGCTGGGTGATCGTCGAGCCGCCCTGGAGCTGGCGGCCGGTGACCGTCGACCACACGGCGCGGGCCGTACCGGACAGGGAGACGCCCTGGTCCTGATAGAACGTCCGGTTCTCCGCCGCGATGACGGCGCTTCTGACGACCTGGGGAACCTGCGTGAGCGGCACGTTCTTGCGGTTGACGCCCTCGGTGGCGAGGACCGTCCTGCCGTCCCGGTAGTAGATCACCGAACCCTGGGCCGTCGCCAGCTCCTGGGTGCTGTCCGGGATGGGGGTCAGCGCCCACACCACGGCGAGGAACACGACGAGCCCGACGATCCCGGTGGCCAGGCTCACGAGGAGGACACGCGGCAGCCGTCTTCGCCGGCGAGGCTTCGGCGCGCCGCCGTCCCCGCCGCCTCCTCCCCCGTTCGGGCCGCCGAGTGACGCCCGCGGTTCCGCGGCGCCCTCCTCGATCGGGCCCTCCTCGGCGCTGTCCACGCTGTGACCCCCGATAAGTCCGATACCCCCGCTACGCCCTTTTGTGCCCTCTGAGCTGGGCGGATGGAACCACGGTAAACGATGGCCATCGATGGTCCGGCACTTCCCGCGACGTCTGTGGAAAAGCCTGCCCCGGGCAAAGGACACTGCGGAAAACCGCGTCAGCCCCCGGCCGCGCGGACGAGCGGAAGGGTCCGGTACGGCACCGGCGTGTCGAGCGCGATCACCGATTCGGTCCTGACGACGCCCTGCACGTCCACGATCAGGTCGATGACGCGCTGGAGGTCGGCGTTGCTGCGGGCGACCACGCGGCAGAGCATGTCTCCCCCGCCGGTGATCGTGTGGACCTCCAGGACCTCGGGGATGAGCGCGAGCTGGTCGGCCACCGGCACGTGTCCCGCGACCTGCCTGATGTGCAACGTCACGAACGCCGTCACGTCGAAGCCGAGCGCGGCCGGATCGATGTCCGGGCCGTAGCCGGTGATGACTCCCTTCTCGGCCATCCGGTCGAGCCGGGCCTGCACCGTCCCCCGGGCGACGTTCAGCCTGCGGGAGCACTCGAGCACGCCGATCCTGGGCTCGGCGGCCAGCAGTGCGACGAGCCGGGCGTCGAGATGGTCAATCGTCATAACGATTTCCCCTTGCATGAAGCGAAGACTGAGCATATTGTCCACCGAATCAACTCACTGTTGCGCAAATTGGCCATGCCAACGGACAGTTGACGCATGAACGATGTCTTTCCGGTTCACGGCATGGACGCGGTGGTCTTCGCGGTCGGCAACGCGAAGCAGGCCGCCCACTACTACTCGACCGCCTTCGGGATGCGCCTGGTGGCCTACCGGGGGCCGGAGACGGGCAGCCGCGACGAGGTGGCGTACGTCCTCGTGTCGGGCTCGGCCCGGTTCGAGCTGCGCGGAGCCGTACGCCCGGGCACGCCGCTCGCGCGTCACGTGGCCGAGCACGGCGACGGCGTCATCGACCTCGCGCTGGACGTGCCGGACGTGGAGGCGGCCTACCGCCACGCGCTGGAGCAGGGGGCCCGGGGGCTGGAGGAGCCCCACGTGGTCGAGGACGACCACGGCAAGGTCGTGGTCGCGGCCATCGCGACCTACGGCGAGACCCGGCACACGCTGATCGACCGTGCCAACTACACCGGGCCCTACCTGCCGGGATACGTCGCGGCCGAGCCCATCGTCGCGCCGCCCGCGGTGAAGAACGGCCGGCTCTTCCAGGCGATCGACCACTGCGTCGGCAACGTCGAGCGCATGGAGGAATGGGTGGAGTTCTATGAGAAGGTCATGGGCTTCACCAAGATGGCGGAGTTCATCGGCGACGACATCGCCACCGAATACTCGGCGCTGATGTCCAAGGTCGTCGCGGACGGCACCCGCAAGGTCAAGTTCCCGCTGAACGAGCCCGCAGAGGGCAAGAAGAAGTCCCAGATCGAGGAGTTCCTGGAGTTCTACGGCGGCCCTGGCGTGCAGCACATCGCGCTGGCCACCAACGACATCGTCACGACGGTCGACGCCATGCGCGAGGCGGGCGTCGAGTTCCTCGACACGCCCGACTCCTATTACGACGACCCCGAGTTGCGCTCCCGCATCGGCGAGGTCCGCGTGCCGGTCGAGGAGCTGAAGAAGCGCCGCATCCTCGTGGACCGCGACGAGGACGGCTACCTTCTGCAGATCTTCACCAAGCCGGTGGTGGACCGTCCGACCGTCTTCTTCGAGCTCATCGAGCGTCACGGCTCCCTCGGGTTCGGCAAGGGCAACTTCAAGGCGCTCTTCGAGGCCATCGAGCGCGAGCAGGAACGCCGCGGCACCCTCTGATCCGGCCTCTGACGCACCCTTTGCGCGCGCCCGGCTTTGACCGAAGAGCGGCGGGGTGACCATTCAGCCATGGGAACACCGCCGCCTCCGGGAAGCCCGCACGAGGAACCGAGGATTCCCTGGACGCCCCCGCCTTTCGGGCAGACGGCGCCGCGGCTCGCCGGCCGCTGGCGCCGCCTGTT
Source organism: Microbispora catharanthi (assembly GCF_006334915.2). Classification (GTDB taxonomy): domain Bacteria; phylum Actinomycetota; class Actinomycetes; order Streptosporangiales; family Streptosporangiaceae; genus Microbispora; species Microbispora catharanthi. The sequence goes on along the minus strand of NZ_VDMA02000014.1, from coordinate 170,441 downwards.
CGCCGGGATCGTGGACGCCGTGCTCGTCGGGCTCGTCACCTCGCCGCTCACCTGGGACAACTGGAGGGCCGTGTACGACAGCACGACGGGGACGGTGGGGCGGGTCCCGGTCGGCAACGGCCTTCTCCTCGGGGTGATCGGGTTCCTCTACTACTGGCTGCTCCAGTCGTTCTGGAACGGCCAGACGGTGGGAAAGAGGCTGTTCGGCATGCGCGTCGTGCGGGAGACCGGGGAGCCGGCCGGTCCCGGGCCGATCGCGGTGCGGCAGGCGGTCGAGATCGTGCTGGGCTGGCTGTGCTGCCTCGGGCTGGTGAACCTCGCGTGGATCCTGTTCGACCGCAGGAAGCAGGCCCTGCACGACAAGGCGGCCCGGACGGTCGTCGTGGACGCCTGAGACCCGCCCGCCCGCCCGCGGACCCCGGCGACCCCCGGGCGACCCCCGCGAGCAGGGAAAACGTCCGGAGTCACTACCCGGACCACACCCCGGCCTCGCGTAGAGTTGCCAAACATATGTCCACGCATCGTCTTCCTCCGTTCCCCGCGCCGACCACGACGCCGACCACCACGCCGACCGGTGTGCGGGCCGGCAGGTCGGTCTCCGCCCTGATCTGTGCCGTGGCCGTGGGGGCCGCCACGGCCTGCGCGCCGTCCGAGGGCGCGGTCGCGCCGTCCCAGGCGGCGGCGGTCGCCCCGGCGTCACCGGGTGCGGGCGCGTCGAGGAGCACCACGGGCGCCCCGGGGATCGGCGACCCGGACTTCCCCGGCGACGGCAACGGCGGCTACGACGTCCAGCACTACGACCTGCGCCTGTCGTACGACCCGTCGTCGAGGAAGCTCGCGGGCAGCGCCACGATCGAGGCCAAGGCCGCACAGGACCTCACGTCGTTCGACCTCGACCTGCACGGGCTCACGGTGAGCCGGGTGACGGTGGACGGCGGGGCCGCCTCGTTCAGCCGCGGCAAGGACGAGCTCGTGATCGAGCCGGGCAAGCGGATCTCGAACGGCGACCGGTTCGCGGTCACGGTCGACTACTCGGGCGTGCCGGAACCGATGCGCGACTCCGTCAACCTCGGCGAATACGGCTTCATCTCCACCGCGGACGGTGCGTTCGTCACGTGTGAGCCGAACGGCGCGAAGACCTGGTTCCCGTCGAACGACCACCCCTCGGACAAGGCGACCTACGACTTCCAGATCACCGTTCCCGAGGGGCTGACCGCGATCGCCAACGGCGAGATGGCCGGGACGCCGCAGACCAGGGCGGGCAAGACGACCTTCGTCTGGCAGGAGAAGCACCCGATGGCGAGCTACCTCGCCACGATGACGACCGGGAAGTTCCAGATCCGCACCGGCACGAGCGACAAGGGCCTGCCGATCTACGTCGCCGTCGCCGACTCCTTCCGCGGCTCGCTCGGCCAGCTCCTCACGCAGACGGGGAAGATCACCGACTACTGGTCGACCGTGTTCGGGCCGTACCCCTTCTCCTCCACCGGCGGCGTGATCGACGACTACGCGGCGGGGTACGCGCTGGAGAACCAGACCAAGCCCATCTACGGCGGCTTCTCCCCCGAGCCCGCGATCATCGCGCACGAGCTCGCGCACCAGTGGTTCGGCGACAGCCTGAGCATCGCGCGCTGGCGGGACCTGTGGCTCAACGAGGGCTTCGCGACGTACGCCGAATGGCTGTGGGCGGAGCACACCGGTCAGTACACGGCCGATTCGGCCTTCAAGCGCTACTACGCGAACGCGGCGGACTCGATGTGGGCCTACCCTCCGGGCGCGGCCCGCGCCGACGACCTGTTCAGCGCGGCCGTCTACAACCGCGGCGCGATGACGCTGCACGCCGTGCGCAGGGAGATCGGCGACGACAAGTTCTTCCCGCTGATCAGGGCGTGGACCGACGCCCACAGGTACGGCAACGTCACGACGCAGGAGTTCATCGCGCTGGCCGAGCGCGTGTCGGGCAAGAACCTCAAGGGGCTGTTCGACGCCTGGCTGTTCCAGCCGAAGCGTCCCGCCCCGATCACCTGACCGTCCACACCGGGGAAGCTAGGAGAACAGCAGCTTGTAGCCGTCCCGCCGCAGCGCGCTGAGCACCTCGTCGCAGTGTGCCGGGCCACGGGTCTCCAGTTGCAGCAGGACCTCGGCCTCCTCCAGATGCAGGCGGGAGCCGAACCGCTCGTGCACCACGTCGAGCACGTTGGCGCCGAGGTCGGCCAGCCGGGCCAGCAGCGCGGCCAGCGCCCCGGGACGGTCGGTCAGCCGGATGCGGAAGGCGAGGTAGCGACCCGCCGCCGCCAGGCCGTGCCGCAGCACCCTGGCCAGCAGCAGCGGGTCGATGTTGCCACCCGACAGCACCACGACCACCGGCGGCTCGAACGCGTGCGGCTGGTCGAGCAGCGCCGCGACCCCCGCCACCCCGGCCGGCTCCACCAGTAGCTTCGAGCGTTCGAGGCACAGCAGCAGGGCCCGCGACAGCGACTCCTCCGAGACCGTCACGACGCTGTCCACCAGATAGTGGATCAGCTCGAACGGCAGCTCGCCCGGCCGCCCGACCGCGATGCCGTCCGCCATCGTCGACGTGGGCTCGACCATGACAGGACGGCCCGCGGCCAGCGAGTCGGGGTAGGCCGCGGCCCGCTCGGCCTGAACGCCCACCACCTTGATCCCCGGACGCTGGGACTTCACCGCGAGCGCGACCCCCGCCGCGAGACCGCCGCCGCCGATGGGCAGCACGATCGTGGCCGTGCCGGGAAGCTGCTCAAGGATCTCCAGGCCGACCGTGCCCTGCCCGGCGACCACGTCGGGGTGGTCGAACGGGTGGATGAACACCGCGCCGGTCCGGTCGGCGTGCTCCCTGGCCGCCTGCAGGGCCTCGTCGACCGTGTGCCCCGCGAAGACCACGTCCGCGCCGTACGCCCGGGTGGCCTCCACCTTCGGCAGCGGCGCGCCCTCGGGCATGTAGACGGTCGACTTGGCCCCGACCAGCGACGAGCCCAGCGCCACGCCCTGCGCGTGGTTGCCCGCGCTGGCCGCCACCACGCCCCTGGCCCGCTCCTCCTCGCTCAGGCGCGCGATCCGCACGTACGCCCCGCGGATCTTGAACGACCCGGCCCGCTGGAGGTTCTCGCATTTGAGGTGCACCGAGCCGCCGACGATCTCGGACAGCACCCGTGAGTGCAGGACGGGCGTCAGCGCCGCCACTTCCGACAGCGACTCGCGCGCGGCGACGACGTCGTCGTACGTCACCTGTGGGACAGCCATGCGCCAATCATCACAGGTTCCGGGGAGCGACACGCCTTCAGATGCCGGGCGACCAGTATCTGTCCCCGGCGATCACCAGGGCGGCGGCGCCGACGAGACCGGCGTCCTGGCCGAGCGCGGCGGGCACGACCCGCACCCGCCCGGCGAACCCCATCCGGGTGTGCTCCCGCAAGGCCTCCTCCAGGGGCCGGAAAAGCAGGTCGCCCGCCTGGCTGAGCCCGCCGCCGACGGTCACGAGGTCGAGGTCGCACAGGTTGACGGCCGAGGCGATCGCGACGCCCAGGGCGCGCCCGGCCCGGGCCATCGCGGCCAGCGCGATCGGGTCGCCCGCCGCGGCGTCGGCGGCCAGCCTGCGCGCGGTGGCCGTCCCCTCCTCCCGGTAGAGGTCCCCTTCGGTGACGGCATCGCCCGGAGACCAGCCCTGGGCGAGCGCCCAGGCGGCGAGGCCGGGGCCGCGGGCGATCGCCTCCAGGCAGCCGTTGCCGCCGCAGCCGCACGGCGGGCCCTCGGGGTCGACCACGACATGGCCGATGTGACCGGCGTTGCCCGTCCCGCCGTCGATGAGCCTGCCGCCGAGGATCAGCCCGCCGCCGACCCCGGTCGACACGACCATCCCCAGCATGGCCGCGCTCCCCCGCCCGGCGCCGCACCAGTGCTCGGCGACGGCCAGGCAGATCGCGTCGTTGTGGATGCGGACCGGGACGCCGGGAAAGCGCGCGGCCAGCCTCCCGCGCAGCGGGAAGCCGCTCCAGCCGCCCATGTTGAGCGGCGAGACCTCCCCCTCGGGCCAGGTCATCGGGCCGCCGCAGCCGATGCCCACGCCGGCGAGGGCGGTGGGCACGTCCAGCCGGTCGAGCAGGGCGGTCAGCGTGCGCCACAGCGTCTCATCGTCGGCGCCCTGCGGGGTGGCGACCCGCTCGGCGGCCACGACCTGCCCATCCGGCTCCACCAGCCCCGCCGCGAACTTCGTGCCGCCGATGTCGACGGCCAGAGTGAGGTCGCTCACGCGCCCGCTCCCGTACCGGTGGACAGTCCCGTGCCGCTGGAGAATCCGGTGCCGCTGGAGAAGACGAGCAGCGACGCGGTGAAGCCGTGGACGTGGTTGTGCCCGCTGACCGGCCCGACCTCACCCGCGGCGAAGAACCCCGCCACCCCGATCGGCCCCAGCGTCTCGCGTACGGCGAGCGCGTCGTGGTCGGCCGAGCCGAACATGCCCGAGCCCCGGCCGTTGCAGGAGAACAGCAGGGCCCCCTCGACCCGGCCGGAGTGCTGCTGCAGGTGGGCGTCGAGCAGTTCGTAGAGGTCCTCGTCGGCGGCCTCGGCATCCCTGACCTGGAACCGCACCGTCCTGCCGATCTCGATCACGTCGCCGACGGCCACCGCCTCGCGTTCGGGATCGATGCCGATGACCCCGCGGATCAGGAAGTCGCCGCGCTCGTGGCGCTCGGCGTACTCGTCCATGGCGATGCCGATCTGTAAACCGGCGGCCACCAGGTCGCGGTCCTCCTCGTCGAGGGCGCTGACGATGTCCTCCAGGCGGGCCAGGGCGGGCTGGCCGGCGAGCTCCAGCAGCACGTTGTCCTCGGCCCGGGTGACGGCCATGGATGGCCCGATGGGCCGGCAGCCCTGGCTCACCACGGTGCCGATGTTCACCGCGCCGCCGATGATCACTCCGATCGCGCCGGAGTCGTGGACCTCTCCGTTGGCGAACAGCCGCACGGAACCACGGCCCTGGAGCCCGTTGGCCAGGCCGCCGACGATCGGCAGGCTGCCCAGCACCTCGTGCGAGTGCTCGATGAACGCGTCGGTGGGGAAGCTGTAGGGGTCGGCGAGCAGGATCGCGGCCCGGTCGTCGGGGACGCGCTCGGGCAGCCCCACGACCACGAACCTGTCCTCCGTCCTGAGCGTCTCCAGGGCGAAGGTGTCGATCCTGGCGCCGCCGAGGGAGGCCGCCCACGCGCTCACGGCCGGGGTCAGCTCCACGCCCTGGCCGTGCCCGATGACGCCGGTCGCGCTGCAGCCGATCACGTCGGCTCCGGACGCGACGGACATCGCCCGCCGGCCCGCCATGGCCACGTCGTCGGGATCGTCCCCGCAGATGAAGAAGCACACCAGGTCTGGCGGACCCGACAGGCCGGCCAACGCCTGGCGTACGGCCGTCTCGGCCGCTTCCACCAGGTTTGCGCCCACGGCGAGACCGTCGGCGAAGCGGCTCGTCAATACCGCCATGTCTCGCCCTCTCTTCCTCCGCGACTGTTTCCTTGGGCCGATTCTCCCCACTGAAAGGAGGTCGACGCACGGGCCGCCCGGCCAATTGGGCCAGGCGTCCTGCAGCCGTGTCTCCCAAACCCGGCTGCAGGATCGTCTGATGGGGACGTAGGCTCGACTCCGTGCACAAATCGCCCACGCCTGCCCCCAGCACTCTGCGTGAACTGCGCGAGAGTGGACACCGATACCGCACGGTCAAGGCCGAGATCAGGGAGAACCTCCTGGCCCGGCTGCGGGCCGGCGAGAACCGGTTCCCCGGCATCGTCGGCTTCGACGACACCGTCCTGCCCCACCTCGAGAGGGCGCTGATCGCCGGTCACGACCTCGTGCTCCTCGGCGAGCGCGGCCAGGGCAAGACCCGCCTGATCCGCACCATCACCGGCCTGCTCGACGAGTGGTCGCCCGTGGTCGAGGGCTGTGAGATCAACGACCACCCGTACGCGCCGGTCTGCGTCCGGTGCCGGCGGCTGGCCGCCGCCCACGGCGACGACCTGCCGGTCGCGTGGAAGCACCGCGAGGACCGGTACGGCGAGAAGCTGGCCACCCCGGACACCTCGGTCGGCGACCTGATCGGCGACGTCGACCCCATCAAGATCGCCGAGGGCCGCACGCTCGGCGACCCCGAGACGGTCCACTACGGCCTGGTCCCCCGGACCAACCGGGGCGTCTTCTCCGTCAACGAGCTGCCCGACCTGGCCGAGCGCATCCAGGTGGCGCTGCTCAACGTGCTGGAGGAGCGCGACATCCAGGTCCGCGGCTACAACCTGCGCCTCCCCCTCGACATCCTGCTGATCGCCAGCGCGAACCCCGAGGACTACACCAACCGCGGCCGGATCATCACCCCGCTGAAGGACCGCTTCGGCGCGGAGATCCGCACGCACTACCCCCGGACGGTCGAGGACGAGCTGGTCCTGATCCGCCAGGAGGCCGACCTCGGCGCCCTCGGCGCGGACCTGCCCGACCACCTGGTGGAGGTGATCGCCCGGTTCACCCGTCTGGTCCGCGAGTCCACCGCCGTCGACTCCCGCTCGGGCGTGTCGGCCCGCTTCTCGATCGCCGCCGCCGAGACCGCCGCCGCCTCCGCCGTACGGCGGGCCGCGCTGACCGGGGAGGAACGGCCCGTCACGCGGGTGTGCGACCTGCCCGGCGTGGTCCACACGCTGCGCGGCAAGGTCGAGTTCGAGGTCAGCGAGGAGGGACGGGAGATCGACGTGCTCGCCCACCTGCTGCGCCGCGCGACGGCCGAGACCTTCCGCGCCTCGCTCGGCGGCGCCGACCTCGCGCCGCTGCTCGACAGGTTCGGCGAGGGCGCGCAGGTCGAGTCGGGCGAGCTGGTGGCGGCCCACGAGCTGCTGCGCAGGATCGGCCGCGTCGAGGGCCTGTCGAAGATCATGGCGCGGCTCGGCATGGGCGAGGGCGACGAGTCGCCCGGCCACGCCGCCGCGGCGCTGGAGTTCACGCTGGAGGGGCTCTACCTGATGCGCAGGCTGTCCAAGGACGAGACCGACGGCGGCACGGTGTACCGGACGTGAGCTACTTCTACCGGGAGTACCACGACGGGCCGGACCCGCTGGCTCCGCCCTACGACGTGCGTTCGGCGCTGGACGAGATGGGCGACGCCATCCTGTCCGGCTCGACACCGCTCGACGCGCTGCGCGACCTGCTCAGGCGGGGGCTCCCCGGCGCTCCCGACCGCCGCGGCCTCGACGACCTGCTCCGCCAGGTGCGGCGGCGCCGCCGCGAGCTGCGGGAGAACACCCGGCTCGACGGCACGCTGGAACGCGCGCGCGCCCTGCTCGACAAGGCGATCGGCCAGGAGCGGGCCGAGCTGTTCCCTGATCCTTCCGACGACGCCCGCTTCCGGGAGTCGGCGCTCGACGCGCTGCCCTCGGACACGGCGCGGGCGGTTCAGGAGCTGGCCGACTACGACTGGCGGTCGGCCGCCGCGCGGCAGACGTTCGAGGAGCTGCGCGACCTGCTGCGCCGGGAGGTCCTCGACAGCCAGTTCCGCGGCATGCGCGACGCGCTGGCCAACCCCGACCCGGCCGCCATGGAGCGGGTCAGGCAGATGATGTCGGACCTCAACGACATGCTGGACCGCGACGCCCGGGGCGAGCACACCCAGGATGACTTCGATCGGTTCATGCAGCAATACGGGGACATGTTCCCCGAGAATCCGCGAAACCTCGACGAGCTGGTCGACCAGCTCGCCCGCCGCGCCGCCGCCGCGCAGCGGCTGCTCGCCTCGCTCACCCCTGAGCAGCGCGAGGAGCTGGCCGGGCTGATCAACCAAACGCTGGAGCAGGCGGGCCTGGCCGAGCAGATGCGCCGGCTCGGCGACGCCCTCTACGCCCGCCGCCCCGACCTCGCCTGGGGCGCCCCCGAACGGGTGTCCGGCGAGCAGCCGATGGACATGGGCGACGCCGTGACGGCCCTGCAGGAGCTGGCCGACCTCGGCGATCTGGAGACCGCGCTGCGCCAGGACTACCCCGGCGCCCGGCTCGACGACATCGACGAGGCCGCCATCAGGCGGGCGCTCGGCCGCTCGGCCGTGGACGACCTGGAGGCCCTGCGGCAGGTCGAGCGCGAGCTGGAGGCCCAGGGCTACCTGCGGCGCAACCGCGGCAAGCTGGAGCTCACCCCCAAGGCCGTACGCCGGCTCGGGGAGACCGCCCTGCGCCGGGTCTTCGCCTCGCTCGACTCGGGCCGCCGCGGCGACCACGACCAGCGCGACGCGGGCACGGCCGGGGAGCCGACCGGATCGACCCGTTCGTGGCGCTTCGGCGACGAGCAGCCCATCGACGTCGTGCGTACGGTCGTCAACGGCGTACGGCGGGGCGGCGGCGCGCCGGTGAGCCTGTCGGTGGACGACTTCGAGGTCGTGGAGACCGAGCGGCGTTCGGCGGCGGCCGTGTGCCTGCTGGTCGACCTGTCCTACTCGATGGCCCTGCGCGGCACCTGGGCGGCGGCCAAGCAGACCGCCCTCGCCCTCCAGGCGCTGGTGGCCTCGAAGTTCCCGCAGGACGCGGTGCAGATCATCGGGTTCTCGAACTACGCGCGGGTGCTGCGGCCCGACGAGCTGGCCGGGCTCGAATGGGACATGGTCCAGGGCACCAACCTGCACCACGCCCTGCTGATCGCGGGCCGTCACCTCGACCGGCACCCGGACTTCGAGCCGGTGGTTCTGGTGGTGACCGACGGCGAGCCGACGGCGCACCTGATGCGCAACGGCGTGCCGCGTTTCGAGTGGCCGCCGTCGCAGGAGACGCTGACGCTGACGCTCGCCGAGGTCGACAAGATGACCCGGCGGCGCGCGACGATCAACGTCTTCATGCTGGCCGCCGACGACCGGCTGCGCGAGTTCGTGGACGAGGTCGCCCGGCGCAACGGCGGCCGCGTCTTCTCCGCCAGCGCCGACCGCCTCGGCGAGTACGTCGTCAGCGACTTCCTGCGCGCCCGCCGCACCCGTTGACGAGGGCCGGGCCGGCCGCACGCAGCCCGTGGTCGCGGCCCGGTCCTGGCCCGGTCGCGGCCTTGAGGGGACGCCGCGAAGCGGTTCGTCGCCTCTCATGCGGGCATGGCTAAGCGCATCGGCGTGATACGGGGGGCGCGTCAAGCACCGGACACTCGGAAAGACGGGCAGCGGGCGCGAGCGGGGAGACGGCGGCCGTGACCCCGGGAGACGGTACCGGCGGATCGATAATCGATTGCCGACCGGGCTGCAATCGGCGGACGATAGACAGGCATCCCCTGTTCGCGCTGGTCGTTCCACATGCCGGTGGAAGGAGCGCTCCCATGTTCGCAGCGGTCGGCCTCGTCGTTCTCATGATCCTCACCGGAGTGTTGTACGAGATGGCGGTCCACAACCGCCCCCGTCGCCGGAAGTAGTTCCTCGACGCCCCGGCGTCCGACGCGCCCACTACGAGGGCTCCGGGCGACTGCGGGCCGATAAGCCCAGGCGATAGCCTCTGCCCATGTCGCCTCTCGACCATTTCCTGCTGTGGCTGCACATAGGATTCGCGATCTTCGCGCTCGGTCCGCTCACGGCGGTCACGAGCGTCACACCGCGCTACATCCGGGCCAGGGAGGTCGCGGTGCTGCGGTATCTGCACCGCGCGACCCGGCTGTTCGGCCTGCTCACGATCGGGGTCTTCCTGTTCGGCCTGCTGCTTGGCCGCAGCGCTCTCGGCGCGCCCTACCTGTCGGTGTCGATGACGCTGTTCGTCGTCGCGGCCGTCCTGCTGGTGATCGTCGAGCGTGACCAGCGCACGGCCATCGCGGCACTGTCCAGCGAGTCGCCGGAGGACGACGCCAAGGTGCAGACCGGTCGGATCGCCGCACTGGGCGGCATCAGCGCCCTGATCTGGCTCGTCATCCTGTTCCTGATGGTCTTCTTCAACCCCTGAGAGAAAGATTCCCGCTTTCCCCCGTATGTCCGGTAGAACGTCTTTGGCCGGAAACGGGGGAAAGAGGAGCGGGTGCACCTTACGACGCAACGCCGCGCGGCGTGGGCGCTGGTCGCCCTCGCCGTCGGGGCCTTCACCTACGTCACCGCCGAGGTCCTCCCCATCGGGCTGCTCACGGTCATGGCGGCCGACCTGGACCGGTCGCCGTCCGAGACGGGCCTGCTGGTCACGGGGTACGCCGCGGTCGTGGTGCTGGCGTCGCTGCCGCTCACCCGGCTGACCCAGCGGGTGCCGCGGCGCAGGTTGCTCACCGTCACGCTCGGCGTGTTCGTCGCGGGGATGCTGCTGACCGCCGTGGCGCCGAACTACCCGGTGCTGCTGGGCGGACGGCTGCTGGTCGCGGCCACCCAGGCGCTGTTCTGGTCGGTCGCGACCCCGGCCGCGGCGGCGATGTTCCCCCCGGAGATCCGGGGGCGCGCGATCGCCCGGATGTCGATCGGCAGTTCCCTGGGGCCCGTCCTCGGCGTCCCCGCAGGCACCTGGCTCGGCCAGCAGGTCGGCTGGCGGACCGCGTTCGCCCTTGCCGCCGCCGTCGGCCTCGTCACGTGCGTCACCGTGGCGACGCTGATGCCGCGCGTGGGCTCCGACGGCCACGAACCGGGCCGCGGCGCGACCCCGGACGCCCGCCGCTACGCGCTGCTCATCGTCGCCACCGTCATCGGCGTGGGCGGCTACCTCACCGCGTACACCTACATCACGCCGTTCCTGCTGGACTTCGGTGGCTTCGCCCCGGCCGCGCTCAGCCCGCTGCTCCTCGCGTCCGGAATCGCCGGGGTCGCGGGGACCATCGTGGTCGGCCGGCTGCTCGACAGCCGGCCAAGGACGGCCCTCGTCGGGCCGCTGGCCCTCATCACGTGCGCGCTGCTCACCCTGTACGTCTTCGGCGCCCTGCACCCGGTGGCGGTGATAGCTCTCTGCGTGACGGGCATGTCGTTCAGCGCGCTGGCGGCGGCCATCGCGAGCCGCGCGCTGCAGGTGGCCCCGGGCAGCACCGACATCGCCTCGGCCGGCAGCGGCTCGGCCTTCAACGTCGGCATCGCGGGCGGGTCGCTGCTCGGCGGCGCGCTCATCGACCACTCGGGGGTCCGCAGCGTGACCGTGGCGGGCGCCCTCCTGACCGCCGCGGCGCTCGCCGCCCTGCTGTGCGAACGGTGGGTGGCTCCCGCCCGCGCCTCCGCGCCGGAGCGTAGGGCCCCAGCGCGGAGCGCCCAATAGACAGAGCGCGGAGCGCCCAATAGACAGAGCGCGGAGCGCCCAATAGACAGAGCGCGGAGCGCCCATTAGACGGAGCGCGGAGCGGACGTCAGACGGTCGTCAGCCGAGGGCCTCGGAGAGGTCGGCCAGAAGGTCGTCGACGGTCTCGATGCCGACCGACAGGCGGACCAGGTCGGCCGGGACCTCCAGCGGCGACCCGGCGGCCGACGCGTGGGTCATCCGGCCGGGGTGCTCGATCAGGGACTCGACGCCGCCGAGCGACTCTCCAAGCGTGAACAGCTTGGCGCGGTTGCAGATCTCGACGGCCGCCTCCTCGCCGCCCTCGACGCGGAACGACACCATCCCGCCGAAGCGCCGCATCTGCTTGGCCGCGACCTCGTGGCCGGGGTGCTCGGGCAGGCCCGGGTAGAGGACCTGGACGACCTTCGGGTGCGACAGCAGCAGGTCGACCACGCGCTCGGCGTTGTCGCAGTGCCGGTCCATGCGCACGCCCAGCGTCTTGAGGCCGCGCAGGGTGAGCCAGGAGTCGAAGGGTCCGGCCACCGCGCCCATCGCGTTCTGGTGGTAGGCCAGCCGCTCGCCGAGGTCCGCCGACCGCGTCACCAGCGCGCCGCCGACCACGTCGGAGTGGCCGCCGACGTACTTGGTCGTCGAGTGGACCACGGCGTCCGCGCCCAGGCTGAGCGGCTGCTGCAGGTAGGGCGAGGCGAAGGTGTTGTCCACCACGAGCACCGCGCCGCCGTCGTGGGCGACGTCCGCCAGCGCGGCGATGTCCGCGACGTTCAGCAGCGGGTTCGTGGGCGTCTCCACCCAGACCGCCTTCGTTTCCGGCCGTACGGCGGCGCGCACCGCGTCCAGGTCGCCGAGCGGCACCGGGTCGAAGGAGACCCCCCACTCCTGGAGCACCCGGGAGAACAGCCGGTAGGTGCCGCCGTAGGCGTCGTCGGGGATCACCACGTGGTCGCCGGGCTTGCAGACGGTGCGCAGCAGCGTGTCCTCGGCGGCGAGGCCCGACGCGAAGGCCAGCCCGCGCACGCCGCCCTCGACGGCGGCCAGCGCCTCCTCAAGGGCGGTCCTGGTCGGGTTGGCCGACCGGCTGTACTCGTATCCCGCCCGCAGGCCGCCCACGCCGTCCTGCTTGTAGGTGGACACGGCGTATATAGGAGGAACGACGGCGCCCGTGTGCGGGTCCGCCTCCTGGCCCGCGTGGATGGCCAGCGTCTCGAAACCTTGGTTCATGGGGTCGAGCGTAGCCGCCCGGCCCGCCTGGTCCCGGCGGGCGCGTCAGCCGTCGGCCAGGTGACCGGCTCAGTCGCCGGATCAGTGGTTGGCGAGGAAGGCCAGCAGGTCCTGACGGGTGACCATGCCCACCGGCTTGCCGTCGTCGAGGACCACGGCGGCGTCGGCCTTCTCCAGCGCCTCGACCGCCCGGGCCACCGGCTCACCTGACCCGATCATGGGCAGCGGGGCGGACATGTGGCCGCCGATCTCGTCCTCGGACCGCACCCGGCCGCGGTAGAGGCCCTCCAGCAGGTCGCGCTCCACGATCGAGCCGATGACCTCGGCCGCCATGACCGGCGGCTCCTCCTTCATGACCGGAAGCTGGGAGACGTTGTACTCCCGCATGATCGAGATCGCGGTGCCGACGGACTCGTGCGGGTGGACGTGGACGAACTCGGGCAGCCCCGGCGTCTTGCGTCCCAGCACGTCGCCGACCAGGCCCTCCTCGCTCGATGTGGTGAGGAAGCCGTAGTCGGCCATCCACTCGTCGTTGAAGATCTTCGACAGGTAGCCGCGGCCGCCGTCGGGCAGCAGCACGACCACGACGTCGTCCGGCCCGGCCGCCTGGGCCACCCGTACGGCCGCCACCACCGCCATGCCGCACGAGCCGCCGACGAGCAGCGCCTCCTCGCGGGCGAGCCTGCGGGTCATGCCGAACGAGTCCTTGTCGGAGACCGCGATGATCTCGTCGCAGATCGTGGTGTCGTACGTCGCGGGCCAGATGTCCTCGCCCACGCCCTCCACCAGGTAGGGACGGCCGGTGCCGCCGGAGTAGACGGAACCGACGGGGTCGGCGCCGACGACCTTCACCCGGCCGCCGGAGACCTCCTTGAGGTACTTGCCGGTGCCGCTGATCGTCCCGCCGGTGCCGATGCCGGCGACGAAGTGCGTGATCCTGCCCTCGGTCTGCTCCCAGATCTCCGGGCCGGTGGAGTGGTAGTGGCTCGCCGGGTTCTCGGGGTTGGAGTACTGATCGGGCTTCCAGGCGTTCGGGATCTCACGGGCCAGCCGGTCGGACACCGAGTAGTACGAGTCGGGGTGGTCGGGCGAGACGGCGGTCGGGCAGACGACGACCTCCGCGCCGTACGCCCGGAGCACGTTGATCTTGTCCTGGGCGACCTTGTCCGGGCAGACGAACAGGCAGCGGTAGCCCTTCTCCTGCGCCACGATGGCCAGGCCCACACCGGTGTTGCCGGAGGTCGGCTCGACGATCGTGCCGCCGGGCTTGAGCTCGCCGCTCCGCTCGGCCGCCTCGATCATCCGCACCGCGATGCGGTCCTTCACCGAGCCGCCGGGGTTGAAGTACTCCACCTTGGCCAGGATCTGGGCGGGCGCGCCCGCCGTGACCTTGCGCAGCCGGACGAGCGGGGTGTTGCCCATCAGCTCCACCAGCGAGTCGTGTACGCGCACCGCGATGACCACCTTGTTTGCCGAAGCTTGTCAGCCTGCCGTCAGCCGGGGTTCCGATAGGGGTGGCCGGAACTCGGCTAGTTTCTTAACTTCAAACCGTACCGTGAGCGTGAGGAGGGCGGGTGGTCTGGACGTCCGGCGCGGTGCGCGCCGCGCGGCGCATCGCCACCGCCGCCGCCGTGGGCGGAGGCGGGCTCACGGCCCTGGGAGCGGTCACGTACGGCCTGTTGATGGCCGAGGCCATGGTGGCCAGGCGCATCGTGGGGCAGCCGCACGGCCTCGACGGCCCCCAGGCCGACGGCGTGTACGGCGCCTTCCCCGGGGAGCCGATCCGCATGGCCGTCCTCGGCGACTCCCTCTCCGTCGGCCTCGGCATGACCCGCCCCGAGGACACCCCGGCCGTCCGCATCGCATACGGGCTCGCGGCGGTGGCCGAGCGCCCGGTGCGCCTCACCGTGGTCGGCCAGTCGGGTGCGGCGTCGGTGGACCTCGGCGTCCAGGTGGACCGCGCGCTGGAGACCCGGCCGGAGATCGCGATCGTCTTCGTGGGGGCCAACGACGTGATCACGGCCACCCTGCCGGCCCGGGCCGTGCGGCACCTGCAGAAGGCCGTGCGCCGGCTGCGCGAGGCCGGCGCGGAGGTGGTCGTGGGCACCTGCCCCGACCTCGGCACCGTACGCCCGATCGCGCAGCCGCTCCGATGGGTCACCCGGCGCTGGTCGCGGCAGCTCGCCGCGGCCCAGACGGTCGCCGTCGTCGAGGCGGGCGGCCGCACCGTGGCGTTCGCCGACCTGCTCGGACCCGAGTTCGACGCGAACCCGGCCGAGATGTTCGGACCTGATCGTTTTCATCCATCTGCCCGAGGTTACCTACAGGCCGCGTACGCAGTGCTACCTTCTGTATGCGCCGCGTTGGGGTTGTGGCCCGAGCCGGAACCCGTGCGCGTCGAAGGATCGCAATACCTCTTGGCCGCAATGGCCGTGGAGGAACCCGGCACCGAGGTCACCGCGACCCGTGTCGCCGGCCGGGCGGTCGGCCCCCATGGACGGTGGGCGGCGCTGCTCCGCCGGAGACCCGGGCCGCTTCCGAACGCCTAGAGCCGGTTACCTCCTGCGGCCGGGCCATCACCCCCTGTAGGAGCGAAATGATCCGGCCCCAGCTGAACCACGTGAAACCCGCTCTGGCGCTCGCCGCGACCGCCCTGCTGACCGGGGGCGCCCTCACCGGCTGCTCCGGCGGCGACGAAGCCGCCAAGGACTCCCCGGCCTGGCAGAACACGCAGGTGAACGCGGTCAGCCGGGCCACCACGGGAGGCGGCGTCGCGGCCACCACCTCCATGCGGCCCGACGGCTCCCTGGAGACCGTCGCCCTCGACCTCGCCACCGGCCGTCGGCTGTGGGCGCACCCCGCGACGATGGCGGGCCGGCTCCCCGGCATGGGGGTGCAGGCTCCGGCGACCGTGGAGACCGGCGGCGGGCAGGCCGCGGTGATCGCGCTCGACCCCGCCGCGGCCGGCCACAAGGGCGCCACGCTGGTCGCCAGGGACGCCCGCACCGGGCAGCAGAAGTGGACCAGGCCCGTGCGGTCCACCTTCGGGCCGCAGCGCTGCGGGCCGTATGTCTGCGTCTCCGAGGACACCGCGCTCTCGTCCGCCCGCGTCGTGGTCCTCGACCCCCGCAACGGCGCCGTGAAGTGGCGCCTGGCCGGCATCGCGGAGGTCGAGTGGTCCGACGCGTCCAAGGTCGTCCTGCTCAGGCTCGCCTCCCACCCGGTGCTGGAGGCCCGCGCGCTCAAGGACGGCAAGACCGTCTGGCAGCTGCCGATCGAGCAGGCCCTCGGCCCCGACGTCGACCTGAGCGGGGGCTGGGCCTTCGGCGCGACGGGCGACAAGATCATCGGGTACGTCGCCCCGTACACCAACCCCCAGACCAAGGAGACCTCGACGTTCGGCCTGTTCTCCGCGCGTCTCGCCGACGGCGCCGTCGACTGGATGCGGCCGTCCGTCGTCCGCGTCTACCCCAGCGGCAACCCCGCGTACGCGCCGGTGGTCCGGCCGGTCGACGAGCAGGGCCAGTACGGCGGGTTCGCCCGGCTCGACGCCGAGACCGGACGGGTCCTGGGGCAGATCACGCCCACCCAGGTTCCCGGGTCGGGCTGGTGGCTGGCCTTCCCTCCCGAGATGAACAAGCTCGGCTTCCTCAAGCGCGACGCTCCCGGTTCGGTCTTCGATCTCAGCACCGGTGAGCCGACCCCGGTGAGCGGCGCGACCGGCTGGTCGTTCTGCGTGACCGATCCCAAGCCGCTGCCGCTGCGCGGCATGATCTCCGGGTTCTACTCGATCGCGGCGCTCTGCGAGTTCGACCTGGCCACGGGCAAGCGCAAGGACTCCTCCTCCGCGCCGCCCTCCTGGTTCACCGGCAGCCAGAACGGCTGGCGCCTGTGGCGTGACGAGAAGGGCGGCCTCCACGCCGTCAACGACGGCACCGCCACCACCCCCGGCATGTACGGCTGATTGATCGACTTGTGCAGTAGTACAAAATTCTGGTGAGTGGGGCCCGGGGCGTGGCGGGCGGCGTACCGAGGGGTAACCTCCGGGAAGGAGGCCCCCCGAACCCTGAGTGGAGGGGCACGAGATCAGGCAGGAGAGTCACATGCCCGAGGCAGTCATCGTGGCGACCGCGCGGTCGCCGATCGGCCGCGCCTTCAAGGGGTCACTCAAGGACATCCGCCCGGACGACCTGACCGTGCAGATGGTCCGCGCCGCGCTGGCGAAGGTGCCGCAGCTCGACCCGAACGACGTTGACGACCTCATGCTGGGCTGCGGGCTCCCCGGCGGCGAGCAGGGCCACAACCTGGGACGCGTGGTCGCGGTGATGCTCGGGCTCGACAACGTGCCGGGCACCACGGTGACCCGCTACTGCTCCTCTTCTCTCCAGACGACCCGGATGGCGTTCCACGCCATCAAGGCGGGCGAGGGCGACGTGTTCATCTCGGCGGGTGTCGAGACCGTCTCCCGCTTCACGAACGGCAGCTCCGACATGCCCCAGGCGCAGAGCCCGCTGTTCGACGAGGCGAAGGCGCGGACGGAGGAGACCGCGAAGGGTGGTGCGCCGGTGTGGCACGACCCGCGCGAGGACGGCGCGCTGCCGGACGTCTACATCGCCATGGGTCAGACGGCCGAGAACGTCGCGGCCCTGAGGGGCGTCTCGCGGCGCGAGCAGGACGAGTTCGGCGTGCGCTCGCAGAACCTCGCCGAGAAGGCCGTCGCCAACGGCTTCTGGGAGAGCGACATCACCCCGGTGACGCTCCCCGACGGCACCGTGGCGAGCAAGGACGACGGTCCCAGGGCCGGCACGACGTACGAGGCGGTCTCGCAGCTCAAGCCGGTCTTCCGGCCGGACGGCACGGTGACGGCGGGCAACTGCTGCCCGCTGAACGACGGCGCCGCCGCGGTGGTCGTCATGAGCGACACCAAGGCCGCCGAGCTGGGCATCACGCCGCTCGCCCGGATCGTGTCGACCGGCGTCACCGGCCTGTCCCCCGAGATCATGGGGCTGGGCCCGATCGAGGCGTCGCGGCAGGCCCTCGCCCGCGCGGGCATGTCGATCGGCGACGTCGACCTGGTCGAGATCAACGAGGCGTTCGCGGCCCAGGTGATCCCCTCCTACCAGGAGCTGGGCATCGACATCGAGCGGCTCAACGTGAACGGAGGCGCGATCGCGGTGGGCCACCCCTTCGGCATGACCGGCGCCCGCATCACCTCCACGCTGGTCAACAGCCTCCGGTTCCACGACAAGTCGATCGGGCTGGAGACGATGTGCGTCGGCGGCGGCCAGGGCATGGCGATGGTCCTGGAGCGGCTGTCCTGAGCGACGGGAGTCACGCCGGTCCCGGCCAGGGCCGGGACCGGCGCGAACTCAGCCGTGGTAATTGGGGCCCGCGCGCGTGGGCTCGACCCGGATGATCACCCGCTTGTCCTTGATCATCACGGCGCGGTAGTCGTCCCAGTCCGGGTGCTCGCCGCTGATGTCGCGGTAGTACTGCACCAGAGGCTCCATCGCGTCCGGCAGCGAGACGACGTGGGCGATGCCCTCGATCTGCATCCACTCGCCATAGAAGGCGTCGGTCATCACGGTGAGCACGACCTGGGGGTTCTCCCGCAGGTTGCGGGTCTTGACGGCCGTCTCGCGGCTGCTGATCACGATGTAGCCGTCCTTGTCGCAGCCGACGGTCACCGGGGAGGTCTGCGGCCTCCCGTCCGGATAGCGGGTCAGCATGACCGCTCGGTGGTTGCTCCTGACGAACTCACGCGCCTTGTCGAGATCCATAGAACAATGATGCGCCCGCACCGGCCGGTGCGGGCGCGTCAGTGCTGCCTCAGGACGGAAGCCTCCGTACAGAACGTGGTACGGCTGCTGCTGGCGTGCGCGGGACGTCACTGCCCCTCCCGCGCCCCGGTCTAGAAGCGACGGCGCCGTTCGTGCTCGAGGACGATCGCGGCGGCGTAGCCGTGGCTCAGCCCGTGCTCGTCGGCGAGCCAGTTGGCCCGCTCTTCGCAGCGTAGGAACGACGGGCCGTTGTCGATGGCTTCGAACCACTCTGGGAGGTCGCGCCCGGTTATGGACGGGACACGGGCGATCAGCTTGTTCTGGGTCTCCGGTGAGTGGTTCAACGACATGGGCACCTCCACGGAAAAGGCTGCTTTGTGTCACAGTGCATCACCGGTCCGCGCTTGACAAGACCTCAGTGGCATTGATTTGTTACAGGATGTTGATCGAAAGTTGCAGTGCCGATCACCAGATCCTGATATAGCGCAACAAAGGGGTGCCGCTCCCGGAGGAACGGCACCCCTTCCGCTCGTACGGCTAGTCGTTGTTCGTGAAGTAGCTGATGAAGCGGAGGATCTCCAGGTAGAGCCAGACGAGGCTCAGGGTCAGGCCGAACGCCATCAGCCACGAGTAGCGCTCCGGCACGCCGGCCCGCACCCCCTGCTCGATCTCGCTGAAGTCGAGCAGCAGGAAGAAGCAGCCGAGCAGGATCATGCCGATGCTGAAGACCCAGCCGATGGGGCTGTCGGTGCGCAGGCCCAGGCCACCGCTGACGAAGATGCTCGCGATCCAGTTGATCAGCAACAGGCCGATCGCGCCGAACGCGGCGGCGATCACGAACTTGGCGAACTTCGGAGTCGGCCGGAAGATCTTCAGCGCGTACACGGCCAGCGTGCCGCCGAAGGCCACCATCGTGCCGAGCACGGCCTGCAGGACGATGCCGTTGTAGACATTGTCGTACATGTGGCTCAGTACGCCGATGGCGACGCCGTAGCACACGGAGTAGCCGAGGATCAGCGCCGGATTCGTGCTCTGCCGGAACGACACGATGAGCCCGAGGATCAGGCCCACGATCATCGCCGGCGCCGCCAGCCCCCAGCCGACGTTGAAGTACCAGGCCAGGGCCGCCGACACGACGAGCGTGCCGAGGGTCATGAAGCCGCGCACCACGACGTCGTCGATCGTCATGGTCCGCGCCGCCGGGGGAGCGTACGAGGGGGTGGCGTACATCTGGTTCAGCTGCTGCACGCTGGGCGTCGGACCGGCCCACGCCTGCTGACCAGCCGCCCCGCGCCGACTGAATATGGGGTTCTTGCTCTCCATTCGCTTCCTCCAGGACGCGACTCACTGATCAGCCGCTGCGCGGCCTAGTGGGGATGGTGCCCGAGGAGCGGTGCTCCTACAAGTGGGAGCGCCACTCCACCACAGTGGCAACGATCAGGCTTCCGGGCGAGTTCCCGTCGTCGCTCACCGAAATCGACGGCCGACGCCGACCGCAGAGCAAACTTGAACGATTCCTTTACTTGAACTCTTCAAGTCTAGTGCTAGCGTTGGTGCGGAGCCGAGAAGTAGCGGCCTGACCAGGCAGAACGCCTCAGCGACCACTCCGCCTGCCGTTGCGAGCCTCTCATTCCGAATCAGATCGGCACAGCAGGCCGTCCGGACGGCCACTTCGACGCCGGAGAGCGCCCGTCCGCCGCCAGTGCCGCAGGGGAATGTCATCGCGAGGAGGACGGCGATGAACGTCAGCGGCCCACCGCTATTGCGAAGGTTCCAGCCTCATTCCATCCGAGGACGCATCACCGTCCTCATCACGGCGCTCGCCACCCTGCTGCTGATCCCCACCGGGATCCTGGGCAGCATGCTGGCCCGGCAGGCGTTCTCCACGGCGGTCTGGCTCGACGCCCGCCAGGAGGCGGCGCTCACCGCCGCCGCGTGGCGTGCGGGCCATTTCCGCCACATCATCAATCCGCAGGTGGCCGGGATCGACCTGGTCCAGGTGGTGGCTCCGAATCGGCGGGTGCTCGCCGCGTCGCCCGCCGCCCGGGGGATGGCCCCGCTGACTTCCTTCTGGCCGTCCCAGCAGGACCCGATGCAGGACCTGCAGGCCTGCACGCACGACGGGTTCGGCTGCCTGCGTCTGTCCGCGCTGCGGGTGACGCCGGGGCCCGACTCCCCCGTCGTGTACGCGGGACGCCCCATCGAGGGCTTCACTCCCGTCGCGATGTTCGATCTACTCTTCACCGCGGAGGTCTCCGTGCTCGTGCTGCTCACCGCCTGGGCCACCTGGAAGGTGGCCGGACGCACCCTGCGCCCCGTCGAGGCCATCCGCAGCGACCTGGCCACCGTCAACGTGAACGACCTGGACACCCGGGTGCCCGTACCGGCCGGGGACGACGAGATCGCGCGGCTCGCCCGCACCGTGAACAGCACGCTCTCCCGCATCGAGCAGGCGAAGCTCACCACCGAGCGGGCGCTGCGGCGGCAGCGCGAGTTCGCCGCGGACGCCTCCCACGAACTGCGCACTCCGCTCGCCGGCCTGCGCACACAGCTGGAGGAGGCGCAGCTTCACCCCGACGAGACCGATCTGCGGTCGCTGCTCAGGGACGCGCTGCTCGACGTGGAGCGGCTGGAAGCGATCATCGACGACCTGCTCCTGCTGGCGAAGGTGGGGGCGACGGCCCCGGGCCGCAAGCCCGTGGACGTGTCGGAGCTGGTCAGGGATGAGGTCGCCCGCCGGACCGACCGGATACCGGTGCGCCTTCTGCTGGAGGACGGCGTCAGGATGCACGCCGCGCCGCGCCACCTCGCCCGGCTGCTGACCAACCTGCTCGACAACGCGCAGCGGCACGCCCGGAGCGTGGTCGAGATCGGGCTCCGGCGCGACGACGGCTTCGTCGAGTTGTGGGTCGGCGACGACGGTCCCGGCGTACCGGTGTGCGAACGGGAGCGGATCTTCGAGCGGTTCGCCAGGTCGGACACGGCGCGCAGCAGGGGCCACGGGGGCACCGGCCTCGGCCTGGCCATCGCCCGCGACATCGCCCGCGCCCACTGCGGCACCCTGGTGGCGGCCGAGTCGCCGTACGGCGGCGCCATGTTCGTGCTGTGCCTGCCGGTCTCCGGTTGCCCGCAGAACACCGACGCCGCGCCCTCGCAGGCCGCGATCCGCCGCGCCGCGGGCCCGTACGCCGAGCCGCCGCGGGTGGAGAACGTCCCGGCGCCGCTGAACGAGGGACATGCCTGACGGCGGTCAGAGGCGGGCGAACCAGTCGCGGACGGCGCTCCGCCCGCCCCCGCCGAGCGCCACCATCAGGGCGTATCGGGCCTTCACCGCCGCCAGCCCGCGCGCCCCGATGGCGCCGACCTTCGTGGCCAGCCCCAGGGCCGGCGGCAGATCCTCCAGCGCGACCGGCCGGGTGCGGCACCGCGAGGCCACCACCACGGGGATGTCCCACTCCGCCAGCTCACTGAGGGTCGCGTACAGGGTGATCGGGATGTTCCCGGCGCCGGTGCCCTCCAGCACCACACCCCTGGCTCCGGCGTCCACGACGGACGTGACGAGCACGGGGTCCATCTCCGGGTACGTCTTGATCAGCGCGACGTGCGTCTCCGGCTCTCCCCGCGCGGCCGGGGGCCGCGGCGGCGGCGGCGCCGTCATCTCGACCCTGCCGTCCGCCACCCGGCCGAGGATCGGCGCGGGCGTGGACGACAAGGCTGCCACGCCCGTCGCGTCGGCCATCGTGACCCAGCGGGCCGCGTGCAGCTCGTCGTTCACGCAGACCACCGCGCCGACGCCGCGAAGAGCGGGATCGGCGGCGGCGACCAGGGACGACGCCAGGTTGCGCGGGCCGTCGCTCGACAGCTCGTCCAGCCCGCGCACGGCGCCGGTCAGCACGATGCCACCGCGTAGAGCGGCGGGGCCTGCGAGCAGGTCCGTCAGGAAGGCCGTCTCCTCGATCGTGTCCAGGCCGTGGGTGACGACCACGCCGTCGAACCCCTCGTCGAGCAGGGCCGAGCGGGCACGCCGGGCCAGCCGCAGCATCGTGGAGGGCGAGGTGTCCCAGCTCGGCTCGGCCTGCACGTCCTCGGTCACGACCTCCACACCGAGATCCCCGGGTACGGCCGCCAGCAGGTCGGCGGCCGTCGCGAGCCCCGGGCGTCTGGTGTGACGGGCGTACGCCATGACGTCGCCCGTCGCCACCAGCAGCACGCGTCCGGTCACGAGGCCTCGCCCTCCGCGGGCGCGGCGACTCCGGCGTGCTGCTCGAGCCGCTCGATGCGCCGCAGGAGCGGAGCGATCTCCTGACGGACGACCGCCGCCACGGCCTGCGCGGCGGCTTGGGAGCCGGCCTGAGGGGCGGCCTGGGATGCGGAGGCGTCCTGTGCCTGGGCCCGGAGGTGGACGTAGCCGGCGAGCGCCGCGACGACCGCGCGCCGCGTGAGGCGTGGCTCGGCGCCCCGATCCCGCAGCACCTGCCCGCCGATCCCGTCGGGCTCGGCGACCAGGCCGAGCAGCAGGTGCTCGCACCCGATGTAGTTGTGCCCGAGCGCATGGGCCTCGGTGACCGCCAGTTCGAGGGCGTTGGCCGCGTGCGCGTCGAACCGGCTCGGACCGTCCTTCAGCGTTCCCTCGTCCCCGGACTGCTCTGGACCGGCCGTCGCGGCGGGTATGGACGGGCGGCGGCTCGCGAGGTCGCGCTCGACCAGGGTGGGCTCGACCTCCATGGCTCGCAGGACGTGCAGGGCGAGGTTCTGCCCCTCGGCCAGCATCGCGGCGAGCAGGTGCTCGGTGCCGATGCCGGCGGCGTTCTCGGCCCGGGCCCGTTCCAGCGCCAGCCGGAAGACGGCGCGGGTCCTGGGCGTGAAGTGCGACAGCCGGGGGTCGTCGATCTCGAAATCGCCGAGGATGCTCTCGCGGATGGCGCTCACCCGGCGGACCGCCTGCTCCAGCGCCCGCTGGCAGATCGCGGACACCGGAAGTGCCGCTTCCTTGACCGCCTCCGCCAGATCATCCGGCAGATACACGTTGATCTTAGGCATGCATCATTCATACCCCCATTGGGGTTACATGTCTACCCCCAATGGGGGCGCGACGTCAGGGGAGCGTGACGTACTTGCCGAGGAACTCCCGGACCTCGGGGATGTCCAGGCGGTAGTCGACGTTGGTCGTCCGGCAGGCGTCGTCCACTCCGCTGATCGTCGTGGCCACGAGCAGGTTCGAGTCGGGGCCTCCGAGGTAGTTGGGGCCGCCCGAGTCGCCGTAGCAGGTTCCGCCCTCCCCGCCCGAGGGGTCCGGCGCCAGGTCGAGCCACCTGCTGCCGAGGCGCTTGAAGGAGATGGAGGTCTGACTGCGCGTGTCGGTGTAGTGATACCGCCATCCGTGCCGCTTCTTCGTGGGGTCCACCGAGCCGTACCCGACCGGAGTGAAGCGCGCGGTCTTCAGACTGTCGTCGGCCTTGAGCTGGTCGAGCAGGCCCAGAGTGGGCAGCTTGGCCGGCGCGATGCCGGCGACAGGCTCGGAGAAGACCACGACCGCCAGGTCATAGGCCTCGCCCTTGTATCTCGAGTCGGGCACGTAGCGGCCGGTGTAGAGCTTCGCCCCGGACTGGTAATGGCTGGCGAAGGAGACCCGGGCGGTCTTCTGCCCCTTGCTCCCGCAGTGGGCGGCCGTAAGGAAGACGGTCGGCGAGATGAGGGTGCCGGTGCAGTACGACCACGTGCCGTCGCTTTCCGGCTTCTCGCCGATGAGGGCTCCCACTTCCGGGTGATCGGTCGTATCGACCGAGCCGTGGGTGATCGCCGACGCCGGCGAGGCGGTACCTGCCACCAAACCCGCAAGAATCATGACAAAGGGGACGAAACGCATGCACGAATGTATCCGAGCATGGGCTCCGCATGGCAAATGGAACGAAAAGATCTACCGCGCGGCCGTCAGGCCCGCGCGTCGCGCGTCAGCGTCCGCCCTCTGCGGTTGAACCGGGCGCAGGGGCCCACCTCGCCGGACAACGGAAGACGCCCCCTCCGACTCGAGGAGGAGCGGCCATGGCGATGCGGTCCGAGCGGCTAGTGGTGCACGCCCTTGTGGTGCTCACCCTTGTGATGCTCACCCTTGTGGTGCTTCTTGTGGTGCTCGCCCGCGGTTCGCTGGTGAGGGCCCATGACCTCGGGGACGCCACCGGGGGTCTAGGTCGCGGTCAGCCGACCGGATACGGAAGGACGCGCCGACCGGTCACTGATCGACGATTTTCGCCGACCGATGAGCTACAGTCGTCCGCCGTGGCCGAATCCTCCCCCTATCTGACCGCGACGGCGGACGCCTACGACGCCGTCGCCGACCTCTACGCCGACCTCGCCCGAGACTCGCTCGACCGCCTGCCACTGGATCGTGCGATGGTCGCCGTGTTCGCCGAACTCGTACGGGCCGCCGGACCCCGGCCCGTCGTCGAGGCCGGCTGCGGTCCCGGGTACATGACGGCACACCTGCGTGACCTCGGACTGGACGCCTTCGGCGTCGACCTGTCTCCCGCGCTGATCGACATCGCCCGCAAAGACCACCCTGACCTGCGTTTCGAGCTGGGTTCGATGGGCGCCTTCGACGTGGCCGACGGCGAGCTGGGCGGTCTGGTCTCCTGGTACTCCGTCATCCACATCCCACCGCCGGAGCTGCCGCCGTACTTCGCCGAGTTCCGCCGGGTGCTGGCCCCGGGTGGTTACCTCCTGCTCGGTTTCTTCGAATCCGAGGGCGGTCCCGTGCAGCAGTTCGATCACAAGGTCACGCCGGCCTACCGGTGGCCGATCGACGACCTGGCCGCCCTGGCCCGCGAGGAAGAGTTCGTCGAGGTGGGGCGGATGCTGCGCGAGCCTTTGGAGGATGAACGATTCCGCCGCGGCCATTTGCTGATGCGCAGACAAGCCGCCGCCGTGTCCTGATACGCGCACTGTGGGCTGCGGCACCACACACGCCGCCCGACACGGGCGGCGGATTGATTCCGTAAGGGAACTTGTCACCACGCCTGAACGTCGCCCGGTGACGCCGATCTTCTCGGATTGGCCAGATCAGCCGGTGGCCTGGATCACGCAGGTCACCGGCTTCTTGTTGCTGGGAGGCGCCAGTGCCCCCGGTGGGACTCGAACCCACACCACAGCCCTTTTAAGGGGCTTGCCTCTGCCATTGGGCTACGGGGGCGCCGCGATCATATGTCACGGATCACTCCTCTGTAAGCAAGTTACGTCTTACGCGGCTTGTCCCCCTTTCCACAGCGCGTGAACGGCACCCCTGGGAGCCACCCGGTCAAGGTCCGGGAGACCGTCCGCACCTTCTCCACCGTCCACCACACCAGCATGGCAGAGCACAGGAACACGCACACGGCCCGGCGGTGTGCGCCGCCGGGCCGTGTGCGTGTCCTGAGGTCGTCCTTCGATCCGTCCGCGCCGAGCGGGTCAGCGCTTGAGGCCGCTCTTCGCGGCCGCCCTGAACTCGTCGCGCGGGTGCTCGATCTCGCCGAGGGAGATCGTCTCCCGCTTGAAGAACAGCGACAGCGTCCAGTCCATCACCACGCGGACCTTCCGGTTGACCGTGGGGACCCGCGACAGGTGGTAGGTGCGGTGCATGAACCAGGCCGGGAAGCCGCGCAGCTTCATGCCGTAGACGTTCGCGACGCCCCGGTAGAGGCCGAGCCCGGCGACCGACCCGGCGTACTTGTGCCGGTAGTCCTGCAGCTTCTCCCCGCGCAGGTACGCGGTGATGTTGTCGCCGAGGACCTTCGCCTGCCGCACGGCGTGCTGGGCGTTGGGCGCGCAGTACTGACCGGGGTTCGTCACGTCGGGGACACCGGCGATGTCGCCGGCGGCGAACGCGCCCTTGACGCCCGCGACGGTCAGGCGCGTCGTGGTCTTGATCCGGCCGCGCTCGTCGAGCGGCAGGTCGGTGGAGTTGACGATCGGGCTCGCCTTGACGCCGGCGGTCCAGACGATCGTGGCCGACTCGAACTCGTCGCCGTCCGAGGTCTTGACCAGGCCGCCCTCGCACGACTGGAGGAACGTCTCCATCTTGAGCTCGATGCCGCGCTCGCGCAGCTGCTCGGCGGTCCACTCGCCCATCTCGGGGCCGACCTCGGGCAGGATGCGGTTGGACGCCTCGATCAGGACCCAGCGCAGGTCCTTCTTGTCGATGCTCGGGTAGTACGTGACCGCGTCCTCGGTCATGTCCTCGAGCTCGGCGAGAGCCTCGATGCCCGCGAAGCCGCCGCCGACCACGACGAAGGTCAGCGCACGGCGGCGCACGTCCTCGTCGTCGCTCGACTCGGCCCGGTCGAGGAGGGCCAGGACCCGGTTGCGCAGCGCGATGGCCTCGCCGACGGTCTTGAAGCCGATGGCCGCGTCCTCCAGGCCGGGGATCGGCAGCGTACGCGAGATCGAGCCGGCCGCCATGACGACGACGTCGTACTCGATCTCGCGGGACTGGCCGGCGGCGGGCTCGAAGGTCAGCGTGCGCGCCTCGTGGTGCACCTTGGAGACCTTGCCGTTGAGGATGCGCACCGCGGGCAGCACCCGGCGCAGCGGGGCCACGACGTGGCGCGGCGAGATGTTGCCGGCCGCCGCCTCGGGGAGGAACGGCTGGTAGGTCATGTACGACTGCGGGTCGATGAGCGTGATCCGCACGCTGCGGTCGCGCAGCTCACGGCGGAGCGTGCGCTGGAGACGAAGAGCCGTATAAAGGCCCACGTACCCACCGCCGACGATGACGACGTGCTTCCAGTTGCGGTCTGCCACGATGCCCTCCGAAGCTTGTGAAAGCATTCACAAGCTTACGTCACGAGTTGGCAACCGCACCAATCCACTAGGGCCGAAGGTCCAGTGATTTTCCCCACTTCGTCATCTCTTGACGACATTTCTCGCGAAAATTCCTGCAATCTTCTCTCAGTGACCGACTTCACACTTGTGAAATGGTTCACAAGGTCGTGGTCCCCAGTGCGACGGCGCGGGCGAAGACCGCGTCGAGCATGTCCGCGGTGACCCGGCCGGTGAAGGTGTTCTGCTGACTCGGGTGGTAGCAGCCGATGAGCGTGACCGGAGCCGCGCCGTGGGAGAGGGGCACCTCCACCGCGTGGCCGAACGGCGGCCTGCGGGGCGGCAGCGTGAACCCGGCCTCGCGCAGCGCGGGCCACACCGCCTGCCAGGCGAAGCCGCCGAGCGCCACGATCACCCGGGTCGTACCGGCCACGAGCGCGAGCTCCCTCGAGAGCCAGGGGAAGCAGGTGTCGCGCTCCTCCGGGGTCGGCTTGTTGGCGGGCGGGGCGCACCGCACCGCCGCCATCATCCGGGCGCCGATCAGCCGCTGGCCGTCGCCCGCGTGAACGCTGGTCTCCTGCGCGGCGAGGCCGGTGCGGTACAGCGACGCGAACAGCCAGTCACCGCTGCGGTCGCCGGTGAAGATCCGGCCGGTCCGGTTGCCGCCGTGCGCGGCGGGGGCCAGCCCCACGATGAGCGTGTGCGGCGCCTCGTCGCCCCATCCCGCGATCGGCCGGCCCCAGTAGGTCTCGTCCGCGAACGCCCGCCGTTTGACGTCGGCGACCTCCTCCCGCCACTCGACGAGACGCGGACAGGCGCGGCACACCGACTGCCTGGCGGTCAGTTCGGTCAGAGTGCGGCTCTCGGCGGCCAGTTTGGCGACCTCGTGGGCGTCGTGGGCGACGGGGGTGTCCGGGCACGCGGGGTCGCCCGGCCAGCCGGAACCGGGAGGAACGAAGCTCATGACACCGATCGTGCCAGGCCACAAGGTATGCGTCGGCCGGAAGCCGGTCCTCGCGACGCCGCCGCCCGCCGATCGGGCCGCCCGGACTCGGCGCACCCGTGCCGCACCGTCTCGCGGTCCCGACGCGGTGTCCACGGGGCACCGGCGCGCGTGTCACGAAGAGGTCATGCCGAGAAAGATTCCAATCTTTTCCGTCGCGCCGCGGATGGGTACGTACGGCCCGTGTCCACCGACTCATTCCCCCCGCTGTTCGGCCCGGCCTTCGACGCCGACCCCTACCCCGCCTATGACTGGCTGCGCCGGAACGCCCCGGTGACCCGCGTGCCGCTGCCCGGCTGCGAGGCGTGGCTGGTCACGCGGTATGAGGACGCCGTGACCGCGCTGACCCATCCCGCCCTCGCCAAGGACCCGGCGGCCGGCTCGCCCGAGTGGCGGGCCGCATCTCTCGGCCTGCCCCTGGACCACCGGCCCGGGCTCGCCCGCCACATGATCAACGCCGACGGGGCCGATCACGCGCGCCTGCGGCGGCTCGTGAGCGCGGCCTTCACGCCCCGGCGGATGGCGGGGCTGCGGACGCGGGCGCTGGAGGTGACCGACGCGCTGCTCGACCGCCTCGACGGTCCCGAGGCGGATCTGATCGCCGACCTCGCCTATCCGCTGCCGATCACGATCATCTGCGACCTGCTCGGCGTGCCCGAGGAGGACCGGGCCACCTTCCACCACCACGCCTCCGTCATCGACTCGGCGGCGGCGTCCGAGGTGGCGGAGATCGCCCGCGCCACGGACGCCCTGGAGACCTTCCTGGCCGATCTGGTCGAGCTCAAGCGCTCCCGGCCGGGCAACGACCTGCTCACCGACCTCGTACGGCGGTCCAACCAGGGCGAGATCGACAAGGACGAGCTGACCTCGACCGCGTTCCTGCTGCTGATCGCCGGCCACGAGACGACCGTGGCGCTGATCGGCAACGGTCTGCTCGCGCTGCTGCGGCATCCCGGCCAGGCGGCGGCTCTGCGCGCCGACCTCTCCCTGCTGCCGGACTTCATCGACGAGATGCTGCGTTACGACGGTCCCGTACGGAACGCCACCTGGCGTTTTCCCACCGAGCCCGTGGTCGTCGGCGGCCAGGAGATGTTGCCCGGGGAGCCCATCCTCGTCTCGCTGCTGGCGGCCAACCGGGATCCGGCGGCGTTCGCCGACCCGGACGCGTTCTCCCCCGGCCGGGTCGGCGAACCGCACCTCGCCTTCGGCCGGGGGCCCCACTACTGCGTCGGCGCGGCCCTGGCCAGGGTGGAGGGAGAGGCCGCGATCGGCCGGGTGCTCGAACGATTCCCCGATCTGGCCC
Organism: Microbispora catharanthi; assembly: GCF_006334915.2. Classification (GTDB taxonomy): domain Bacteria; phylum Actinomycetota; class Actinomycetes; order Streptosporangiales; family Streptosporangiaceae; genus Microbispora; species Microbispora catharanthi. Next base: position 141,116 of record NZ_VDMA02000014.1, on the reverse strand, counting down.
TCGCCGCCGACCCCGCCGAGCTGAGGTGGTGGCCCAGCGCCATCATGCGCGGCCTGTTCTCCCTGCCCGTCCGCCTGCGCGGCTGACGTCCGGCCCGGCTCCGTCCGTACGCGGAGCCGGTCTATGGACAGATAGTCTATGCGTAGATAATCTCTACGTAGGCAATCGGAGAAGGAGCCCGGCATGTGGGAGTACGAGCACAGCGTGGAGACCGCCGCGAGCGCCGGCACGGTCTGGCGGCACTGGTCGGACATGGCGGCGTGGCCGCGCTGGAACGACGGGATCGAGAGCATCGAGGTCGACGGGCCGTTCGCCGTCGGCACGACGTTCACGATGACCCCGCCGGGCGACGAGCCGATCCGGATGCGCCTGACCAAGATCGAGCCGGGCACGTGGTTCACCGATGAGATGGACGCCGGCGACTTCGTCGTACGGACCGTGCACCGGCTCGAACCGGCGGACGGCCACACCAGGATCGTCTACCGCACCGAGATCACCGGCCCGGCCGCGGACGAGGTCGGCCCGCAGCTCGGCCCGGCCATCACCGCCGACTTCCCCGACGTGCTGGCCGCGCTGGTGCGGCTGGCAGAGGAGGGCTAGACCATGCCGCCGCTGGACCCCGAGGAGAGCCCGGGGTTCCTGCTGTGGCACGCCACGCTCCGCTGGCAGCGTGACATCGCCGCGGCCCTCGCGCCGCTGGATCTCACCCACGTGCAGTTCGTCCTGCTGGCGAGCACGTGGTGGTTGAACTCCCACGGCGAGGATCCCAACCAGCTCACGCTGGCCCGGCAGGCCGGCACGGACGTGAAGATGACCTCGCAGGTCATCCGCAAACTGGAGGCCAAGGGCCTGGTCTCGCGCGAGATCGACCCCGCCGACACCCGGGCCAGGAGGCTGCGGGCGACCGAGCGCGGCGCCGCCCTCGCACAGGAGGCCATCGCCGTGGTCGAGGGGGTGGACCGGGCCTTCTTCCGGCCCGTCTCCGACCGCACGACGCTCCTGACCATGCTGCGCGCGCTCGGGTCCGGCTGACTCTGCGGTTCCCCTACCGCCGGGACGGCGTGGCGGAGGGTGAGGGCGACGGCGAGGCGGAGGGCGTCGCGGAGGCCGTGGCGTCCGTGGGCGCCGGCGTGGCGGGCACGCAGGTCGCCTCCGGACCGGCGGGATCGGCGCGGTGCTCCACGGGCCTCAGCGGCAGCGGGTAGGCGTTGCGCATGGGCGGCTCCCCGTCGCAGGGAATGACGAACTCCTGGTCGAATCCCGGCTCCAGCATGATCGGGTTGCCGTCCTGATCGTAGAGCCGGACGTTGTGCAACGGTGTCCCGTCCTCCGCGTACGGGAAGATGTTGGAGACGTCCCCGCCCAGCGAGGACACCCTCTCCACCCGCATGCCCGGCGCGTACACGTCCGGCCGGGGGCCGTAGTCGAAGGCCACGCCGCGCGACGACGTGCTCGGAACGTCGGCCATCGCCGTGACCACGAGGACCGCGGCCAGCAGGTCGGCTCCGAGCAGCAGCGCCCGGCTCCAACGTGACCCCCGCGTGCGGCCCCGCCGGCCCAGCCACACCGACCCCCAGATGACCGCGAGCGTGAACACCCAGGCGGGGAGGTCGCCGGGGACCAGCCCGGGGGCGCTGATCGGCGCGAGCACGGCCAGCGCGATCGCGTAACCCCGCAGCACCCACCATGCGGGGCGCAGTTCGGGGGCGAAGACGGCGGCCTGACGGTAGGGCGGGAGCACGAGCAGCCGCGTGTGAACGCGCCGGACGGCTCCGCTCATGCGCTCGCGCAGCCGCCCGCCCAGAGAGGAGCCGCCACCCGAAGGCCGCCCGCCGTAGGCGGCCCGCAGCTCGGCCGCGTACGCCTCGGGGCTGCCGAGCCGTTCCTCCAGCGACATGCCCGGCTCGGCGGCGACCTCGGCGAGATGCTCGTCCAGGTCCTCCAGCAGCACGTCCCTGTCGCGGGCGGGGAGATCGGCGAGCGCCTCACGTACGGCGGCGGCGTACTTCTGGGGCGTCATTGGGGGGTTCATCCCGGATCGACCTCCTTGAGCAGGTCGTTCATGGTGGCGGCGAAGGACGTCCAGGTCTTCGCCGAGGTCTGGAGGAGCGAGCGGCCCACGTCGTTCAGGCCGTAGTACTTGCGGTGCGGCCCCTCGTCGGAGGCGACCACGTAGGAGGTGAGCGCTCCGGCCTTGAAGAGCCGCCGCAGCGTCCCGTACACCGAGGCGTCGCCGACGTCCTCGAGCCCCACCTCACGCAGGCGGCGTACGACGTCGTATCCGTAACTGTCGCGCTCGGCGAGCACCGCGAGGACCGCCAGGTCGAGGACTCCTTTGAGGAGCTGGCTACTGTCCACGCATCGCACAGTACTACGCATTGCGCAGTAGCAGCAAGATCTTCAGGTGTTCCACGCGGCGTTCACGCGATCCGGACGACGTACTTTCCGCTGCCGCGGCCTTCGGCGAGCAGTTGATGCACCTCGGGCACCCCGGACAGAGCGCCGATCTCGGTCACCCGAACGTCCAGCCGGCCCTCCGCGACCAGATCGAGGACGCGACGCAGGGACGACGACCATGTCGTAGCCGGCGGAACGGGCCGCGCCGACCTTGTCCGGCCGTCCCACGGTGCCGATGAGCCGTCCTCCGCCGAGTGCGGGGACCAGGCGTGCCACGGCCGACACGACACCGCCGCTCGCGGAGTGCACGAGCACGCTCTCCCCCGCGCCGAGCCTCGCCGCGTCGGTGAGCAGCAGCAACGCGCTCGTCAGCATCAGCGGGGCGGCCGCGCCGAGGTGGGACGTCACGTCGTCCGGCAGCGGCACGGTCAGGGCGGCGGGCGCCACGGCCACCTCGGCCAGACCGCCCGACGGGGTGAAAGCGGCCACCCGTTGCCCCGGGGCACCAAGCCGGAGACTCCCGGCCCCACCTGGCGGATCCTCGACGCTCACGAGACGAGCGCCGAGCCTGCCGCCCCCTGACGCCCCGGTTCTTGTCAGGCGAGGGACCAGGCGATGCCGTCGAGGATGTCGTGCTCGCTGACCACGACCTCCGGGAAGCCGTAGCGGCGGACGATGCGGTCGAGGATGAGCGCGCCCGCGCCGATGACGTCCACCCGGCCCGGGTGCATGACCGGGATGGCCGCCCGCTCGTCGTGCGTCATGCGCAGCAGCCGCGCGGACACCTCGTGGACCCGCTCGGCGGGGATACGCGAGTGATGGATGCGCGCGGGGTCGTAGGCGGGCAGATCGAGCGCGATGCCGGCGACCGTGGTGACCGAGCCCGCCAGGCCGACCAGCGTCCGCGCCGTACGCACGGGGACGCTCTCCTCGACCCGGTCCATGGCCGCCTCGATGTCGGCGACGGCCGCCTCCACCGTCCCGGCGCTCGGCGGGTCGTCGCGCAGGTGGCGCTCGGTCAGCCGTACGCAGCCGATGTCCACCGACAGCGCGCCCTCGACCGACCGGGAACCGACGACGAACTCGGTCGAACCGCCCCCGATGTCCACCACGAGATAAGGGGTCTCGGCCTCGGCGCCCGAGCGGGCCAGGCCCCGGGTCGCGCCCGTGAAGGACAGCCGCGCCTCCTCGTCGCCGGTCACCACCTCGGGCTCCACGCCGAAGATGTCCCGTACGCCGGAGACGAAGTCGGCCCGGTTGGCGGCGTCGCGGGTCGCCGAGGTGGCGACCACGCGGACCGGCACGGGACCGTCCGGGGCGTGCTCCCTGATCAGCTTGGCGTACCCGCGCATGGCCGTGAACGTCCGCTCCAGGGCCTCCGGCGCGAGCCGTCCCGTACGGTCGACGTCCTGGCCGAGCCTGACGATCTCCATTCGCCGTTCGACGTCGGTGAGGTCGTCGCCAGAGATGTCCGCGATGAGAAGGCGGACCGAGTTGGTCCCGCAATCGATGGCCGCGACCCGCTTCGTCTTCACGCTCATCCCTCCGGCCTCCGGTCGGCTCCCCGCGCCACGACGGCGCTCCCGTTTCTGTCCCGCGCCCGGCCTATGGCCGCTCTTCGGAATTCTCCACGACCACGCAGGGGCCGCCGGCCCACCAGTCGGGCAGCGCGTCGAGGGCCTCCCGGCCGAACGGATTGACGCCCGGCGCGGCCAGCTCGTGGGCGACCAGCGCGTGCAGGCACTTGACCCGGCCAGGCATGCCGCCGGCGGTCTGCATGTCGCGCGGCAGCGGCTCCACGCCCTCCTCGTCGGCCGCGCGGTCGCGGCGGGCGACGTAGTCCTCGTGGGCCGCCCGGTAGGCCTCGGCCAGCTCGGGGTCCTCGGAGAGCCGGGCCTGCATGCTCTTCATCAGGCCGGACGACTCCAGCGTGCCGATCGCCGAGGCGGCTTTCGGACAGGTCAGGTAGAACAGCGTGGGGAACGGCGCGCCGTCGGGCAGCCGGGGCGCGGTCTCCAGCACGTCGGGCAGACCGCAGGGGCACCGGTGGGCGACGGCCCGCACCCCGCGCGGCTGCCGCCCGAGCTGCGCCCGCGCCGCCGCCAGGTCAGCGGGGTCCACACTGCCCGCGTGGCCCACGTGGTCCGCCTGGTCGTCCGCCACGTCGATCTCCTCGCCCTTCACGATGCCCTGTCGCGGCCGTCCGCGGTCCTCATCCCGCCGGCGCCGGCGCAGACGCCGATGCGGACGCCGTCGGTGCGGGGCTCCGCCCTGCCGCGGGTGCGGCGGGCCGCCCCTTGTCGGCCGCCTCGAACGACCGCCAGAGAGTGACGTACCAGGCGGGCCGCTCCGGCGGCTTCGTCCCCGCCTTGGCGGCGGCGGACCCGGCCGTCTCCTCGTCGATCACCTGGTAGCAGTCCGCGCCCGGCTCGCAGTAGAACAGCCGCTCCTTGGCCAGGCGCTTGATGTAGTCCGGATCCTCCAGCCGCCGGCGCCGCTGCTCCAGGTTCTGGAGCTTGCGCAGCGCGTTCGCCTGCTGCGCCTCCAGCTGGGCGATCTGCCGACGCTGGGCGACGTACTCCCGCACGGGGTAGGCCAGGCTCATGGCGATGGCGCACACGACGACCGCGAGGATCGCCGCGCGCCCGGTGAGCTGCGGCCGCTTCGCCGCCACGAAACCACCCCTCCCGGTCGGTCAGCGCAAGGCCCGATCAACGGCCACACTAACCGCCCGTCCCGGCCGTACACGCCCGGACGGGCACGGCGTCACCGCGCCACGTGTCCGGAACGTGTCCAGCCGAGGTACCCCCGTATGCCGCCGATCAGCCCTGGAAGCGCGGGAAGGCGGCGCGACCGGCGTACCGCGCCGCGTCGTCGAGCAGCTCCTCGATGCGCAGGAGCTGGTTGTACTTGGCCACCCGGTCCGAACGGGCCGGGGCGCCGGTCTTGATCTGGCCGCAGTTGGTGGCCACGGCGAGGTCGGCGATCGTGGTGTCCTCGGTCTCGCCGGAGCGGTGGCTCATCATGCAGCGGTAGCCGCTGCGGTGGGCCAGGTCGACCGCGTCGAGGGTCTCCGACAGCGTGCCGATCTGGTTCACCTTCACCAGCAGCGCGTTGGCGGCGCCTTCGGCGATGCCGCGGCCGAGCCGCTCGGGGTTGGTGACGAACAGGTCGTCGCCCACGAGCTGGACCTTGGCGCCGAGCGACGTGGTGATGGCCTTCCAGCCCTCCCAGTCCTCCTCGTTCAGCGGGTCCTCGATGGAGACCAGCGGGTAGGAGCGGACCAGGTCCTCGTAGAAGGAGATCAGCTCGGCGGCCGACACGCCCTTGCCGTCGATCGTGTAGACGCCGTCCTTGTGGAACTCGCTGGCCGCGACGTCGAGCGCGAGCGCGATGTCCTGGCCCGGCGTGTAGCCGGCCTTCTCGATCGCGACCATGATCAGGTCGAGCGCGTCGCGGTTCGACGGCAGGTTCGGCGCGAAGCCGCCCTCGTCGCCCAGGCCCGTGGCGTAGCCCTTCTCCTTCAGCACGCCCTTGAGCGTGTGGTAGGTCTCCGCGCCCATGCGCAGCGCCTCGGAGAACGTCTCGGCGCCGATCGGCGCGATCATGAACTCCTGGATGTCCACGTTGGTGTCGGCGTGCGCGCCGCCGTTCAGGATGTTCATCATCGGCACGGGCAGGATGTGCGCGTTCGGCCCGCCGACGTAGCGGAACAGGGGCAGGTCGGCGCTGTCGGCGGCGGCCTTGGCGACGGCCAGCGAGATGCCGAGGAGCGCGTTGGCCCCGAGGCGGGCCTTGTTGGGCGTGCCGTCCAGGTCGATCATCGTCTGGTCGATGAGACGCTGCTCCTCGGCGTCGAACCCGATGAGCTCGTCGGCGATCTCGTCGGTCACGCCGAGGACGGCCTTCTCGACACCCTTGCCGAGATAGCGCTTCTTGTCCCCGTCGCGCAGCTCGACGGCCTCGAACTGACCGGTGGAGGCGCCACTCGGAACGGCGGCACGGCCGGTGCTGTAGTCGTCCAGCAGTACCTCGACCTCGACCGTGGGGTTCCCACGGGAGTCGAGGATCTCGCGGGCGGTGATGGCCTCGATGGCAGCCACGAACGCTCCTAGCAAAATGGCGGGCGGTTTGCCTCCCGAGCCTATCGGTCCCTACTACCCGGTACGGCGCAGGGCCGCCCGTTCACGGCGTGTCCGCGGCGTCCTCCCACTGCTCCACGCGCCGCCGGTACTCCCTGGCCGCCGCCCTCAGCGCGGCCTCGGGGTCGAGCCCCGCGTCCTGGGTCTCCCGTACGAGCGTGAACAGGCGGGCGCCGGCGGGCGGGGCGAGGTCGCCGGCGAGAGAGGCGGGCGCCCCGGCCCGGCCGGCCCGGCGCAGGAGCTGGGCGGCCAGGGAGATCGCCGGCTGGCCCATGGGCACGCCGCTGAGCGCCGAGCCGGCCTCCCCCTTGGCGGCCCGCTCGGCCGCCTTGATCGTCTCCCAGTTGTCGGCGACGTCACCCGCGCCGGAGACCTCGACGTCCGCGAAGACGTGCGGATGGCGGCGGACCAGCTTCTCCACGATCCCGGCGGCGACGTCGTCGATGTCGAAGCCGTCCCCGGCCGCCTCCTCCGGGCCCATCCGTTCCTGCGCGAGCCGGGCGTGGAACATCACCTGAAGCAGCAGGTCGCCGAGCTCCTCGCGCAGCGGCGGGCCGTAGGCGCCCTCGTGGATGGTCTCCAGCACCTCGTAGGCCTCTTCGACCAGGTAGGGCACGAGCGACTCGTGGGTCTGCTTGCGGTCCCACGGGCACTCGCGGCGCAGCCGGTCCATGATCTGGACGAGGTCGAGCAGCCGGGCGCCGGGCAGGTCGTAGGAGCCGGGGACGACCTCGATCTCCGGCGGCTCGTCCAGGGAGATCGCGGCGTGGCCGACCGCGCGCATGAAGTCCTCGTCGCCGTCCTGCGCGGCCAGCCACACCACCGTCCCCGTACGGCTCTCGCGGGCGATCGCGCCGGGCTCGGGGGTCACCACCTCGACCCGTACGCCGGCCTCGTCGAGATAGGGCAGGTAGGGGTGGTCCGGGGTGCCGGTGAGCACCCGCCCTCGGGTGAGGGCCTTCCACGCCGCGGGCGCGAGCAGGCCCGGAGCGACCCGGGGCGAGGTGGTCACCACGATCAACGCCATGGCCTCAGCCTAATGAGCCCGCCCACCCGGCGTCGCCGGGTCGCCGGCCATACCGCTCAGGCGTGCGATCAGCCGGCCTGAGCGGCGCCGGCAGCACCCGCGGCGGCCTCGCCCGCAGTGGCCCCGCCCGCCGAGCCGAAGCGGTCGTCGGCGACGAAGCCCTGCTGGGGGTCGAACTTGCCGTAGCGCGGGCTGTACTTCACCGGCACGGCCGAGTCGGCCTCCTGGACGATCTTCTGAAGGGCAGCCTGCTGGCTCGCCTGGTCCTGACCGGCGCCGGACTGCTGCGCCAGCTTGTTGCGGATGACGACGGCGCGGATGAAGTCGCGGCCCTCGTCCAGCGGGATGCCGTTGGCCAGCAGCACCTTGTTGAACTGGTCCCAGCCGCCCTGCGCCGTGGCGACGTCGTCGACCTCCCGGTCGGTGACCACGACGCCCTTGCTCCGGCCGAGCTCCCGGAACTGCCTGCTCGTGGTCATGTTGAGCAGGACCGTCTGCGGCAGCGAGAAGGACAGCTGGAGCTGGTCCTCGGGGATCTTGTTGGCGGCAAGGTCGGCGCGCAGCGCGCGGACCTCGTCGTTCAGCTCGCTGGAGGTGATGCGCTCCTTGCCCACGATGGCCGCGGAACCCGCCTGCACGGGGCCGCCGCAGGCGGTCACGGCGATCCCGGCCGCCGCCAGCGCCACGGCGACGCGCACTCGATACGACTTCACGGACGATCCTCCCGAACGACACCGGCCACGCGTATGTTGACAATTTCGCGGGTCACTGTACCCGCATCGGCTCCAGGAACAGGGCCTCGACCAGGTCCCCGCACCATTTCAGCAGGTCGAGGTCGCGTAGTGGCTGACCGCCGATCGGTTTGGTCTTGGGCACCGGCACGAGCAGGATGCCCGTCGCCTGCTTCACGATGGAGCGGGGGTAGAGCCGCTGGAGCCGCACCTGCTGGGAGTCCCTCAGCTCCACGGGCGCGAACCTGATCTGCTGGCCCTGCAGCGTCACGTCGGTCAGCCCCGCCTTGCGGGCCTTGATCCGGAAACGCGCCACCTCCAGCAGGTTGTCCACCTCCTGGGGCGGCCTGCCGTACCGGTCGGTGAGCTCGTCGCGGACGGCCGCGATGTCGTCCTCAGACCCGATGGCCGCGATCCGCTTGTACGCCTCCAGGCGCAGCCGCTCGGAGGTGACGTAGTCGTGCGGCACGTGGGCGTTGATCGGCAGCTCGACCTTGACCTCGGGCCGCTCCTCCACCTTCGCCTCGCCCGCGAGCTTGGACTTCTGCTCCTGGACGGCCTCGGCCATCATGCGGACGTACAGGTCGAAGCCGACACCGGCGATGTGGCCCGACTGCTCGGCCCCGAGGATGTTGCCGGCGCCGCGGATCTCCAGGTCCTTCATGGCGACGTACATGCCGGCGCCCATCTCGGTGTGCTGGGCGATCGTGGCGAGCCGCTCGTGCGCGGTCTCGGTCAGCGGCGACTCGGGCGGGTAGAGGAAGTAGGCGTAGCCGCGCTCGCGGCCCCGGCCGACCCGGCCGCGCAGCTGGTGGAGCTGCGACAGGCCGTAGTTGTCCGCACGGTCCACGATGAGCGTGTTGGCGTTGGGCACGTCCAGGCCGGACTCGACGATCGTGGTGGAGACGAGCACGTCGAAGTTGCGCTCCCAGAAGTCCACCATGATCTTCTCGAGCTGGCTCTCGTTCATCTGCCCGTGGGCGACCGCGATCCGCGCCTCCGGCACCAGCTCGTGCAGCCGCGAGGCCACCTTGTCGATCGTGCGGACCCGGTTGTGGACGAAGAACACCTGCCCGTCGCGCATCAGCTCGCGCCGGATCGCCGCCGCGATCTGCTTCTCGTCGTACGGCCCGACGAACGTGAGGATCGGGTGCCGCTCCTCCGGCGGGGTGAGGATCGTCGACATCTCCCGGATGCCGGTGAGGCCCATCTCCAGCGTCCGCGGGATCGGCGTCGCCGACATGGCGAGCACGTCCACCTGCGTTCGCATGTGCTTCATGGCCTCCTTGTGCTCGACGCCGAACCGCTGCTCCTCGTCCACGATGATCAGGCCGAGGTCCTTGAACTTGACCTCGGGCGACAGCAGCCGGTGCGTGCCGATCACCACGTCGACCTCGCCCGTACGCAGGCCGTCGAGGGTCGCCTTGACCTCGCCGTCGGTCTGGAACCGGGAGACCGGCTTCACCGTGACAGGGAAGGCGGCGAACCGCTCGCCGAACGTCGACAGGTGCTGCTGCACGAGCAGCGTCGTCGGCACCAGCACGGCGACCTGCTTGCCGTCCTGCACCGCCTTGAACGCCGCCCGCACCGCGATCTCGGTCTTGCCGTAGCCGACGTCGCCGCAGATCAGGCGGTCCATCGGGACGGGCCGCTCCATGTCGCGCTTGACCTCGTCGATCGCTTCGAGCTGGTCGCCCGTCTCGGCGTACGGGAAGGCGTCCTCCATCTCCCGCTGCCAGGGGCTGTCGGAGGCGAACGCGTAGCCGGGCGAGGCCATGCGGGCCGAGTAGAGCCGGATCAGCTCGCCCGCGATCTCCCTGACCGCCTTCTTCGCCCTGGTCTTGGCCTTGGCCCAGTCGGCCCCGCCCATGCGGTTGAGCGTGGGCGCCTCGCCGCCGACGTAGCGCGTGACCTCGTCGAGCTGGTCGGTCGGCACGTAGAGCCGGTCGCCCCTGGCGTACTCGATCACGAGGTATTCGCGGGTCGCGCCCTGGATCGTGCGCTGCACCATCTCGACGTAGCGGCCCACGCCGTGCTGCTCGTGCACCACGTGGTCGCCGACCTTGAGCTGGAGGGGGTCGACCATGTTGCGGCGGCGCGACGGCAGCCGCCGCATGTCCTTGGTGGACGCCTTCTGCCCGACGAGGTCGAGGTGGGTCACCACGGCGACGTCCGGCGTGACGAAGCCGTGGTCGACGCGGCCCGTCGTGACCTGCACGACGTCCTTCGGCGGCGGACCGTCGAGGGACGGCACCAGCCGCGCCGCCACGTCCACGCCCTTGAGCAGCTCGACCATGCGCTCGGCCGGGCCGTGCCCCTCGCTCAGCAGCACGACGGCCTTGCCCGCGCCCATCCAGCCCTTGATGTCGGCGAGCGCCCGCTGCGTGTCGCCCCGGTAGGCCTCGACGTCCTGCGCGTCCAGCTCCACGCCCTCGCCGAAGGGGGCGATGCTCCACCACGGCTGGCCCAGCTCGCCGGCGTGGTCGCGCACCTCCTCGAGCGTGCGGAAGGCGGCCGCCTCCAGGTCGATGGGGGCCTCGCCGCCCGCCGCCGCGGCGATCCAGGACGCCTCCATGAACTCCTGGCTGGTGTGGACCAGCTCGACGGCCCGGCCGCGGATCCGCTCGGGGTCGCAGACGAACACGGCCGACCGGATCGGCAGGTGGTCGAGCAGCAGGTCCATCTCCCCGGCGAGCACGGGTGCGAACGCCTCCATGCCCTCCACCGGCACACCCTCGGCGAGCTGGTCGAGCACGTCCTTCAGCGCCGGGTGCTCCTCCCCCAGCTCGCGGGCGCGCCGCCGTACGTCGTCGGTGAGCAGCAGCTCGCGGCAGGGCGCGGCGAACAGCCCGTCCTGGGCGACCTCCAGCGAGCGCTGGTCGGCCACCTTGAACCAGCGGATCTCCTCGATCGTGTCGCCCCAGAACTCCAGCCGCAGCGGGTGCTCCTCGGTGGGCGGGAACACGTCGAGCAGGCCGCCGCGCACGGCCACCTCACCGCGCTTCTCCGCCATGTCCACCCGGTGGTAGCCGTTCTGGACCAGCCGGGCCACCACGTCGTCCAGGTCGGCGTCGTCGCCCGCGCGCAGCCGTACGGGCGCCAGGTCGCCGAGCCCGGCCACGATGGGCTGGAGCAGCGAGCGGATCGGGGCCACCACGATCCGCAGCGGGCCTGCCGCGGGGTCGCCCTCGATCGGGTGCGCCAGCCGCCGCAGCACGGCAAGGCGCTGGCCGACCGTGTCGCTGCGCGGCGACAGGCGCTCGTGCGGCAGCGTCTCCCAGGCGGGGAAGACGGCCACAGAGCTCTCGTCCACCAGGCTCGTGAGCGCGGCGGCGAGATCCTCCGCCTCGCGCCCGGTCGCCGTGACGGCGAGCACCGGCCGTACGCGGGACAGCGCGGCCACGGCGAACGGCCGCAACGCGGGTGGCGCCACCAGCTCGGCGCCGGGGTGGGCGGCCTGCCCGGCGGCGTCGAGCGCGGCGGCCAGCCTGGGTTCGGCGGATACGAGGTCGAGCAGTCCGGAAAGAGACATCGATGCCTTCAAAAGCCCCGTGACAAAGACAGCCGGCGTGCGGACGCGACCCCGTTCATCCGGCCGATCCCCCTAACGGAGGAGATCCGCGAGACGCTCCCAACCGGGCCGCGGCTACCAAGGCTACGCCCTGTCCCCTCGCCTCGCTCCGCTCGGCCGCTCCGGGCGCCTACAGTCCGCGTCTTCCCTCGGTACGTGCTCGCTCGTTCCTCGCTCCGCGCGCTCCTCAGTCCAGACACGGCCGCGCCCCTCGCCTGTCCCCTCGCCTCGCTCCGCTCGCTCCTCGGTCCGGACATGATGGGTGACCGCAAATGCGCAACTGCGCGTCGCCGAATGATTACCCTCAGTGGCATGACAGAGGTTCGTTTGTCGTCCGCCGATCAGGACGACGTGTTCAGCCAGCGGATTCGCGAGCAGTGGACCGACCAGCTCGGACGGCGGCTCGACATCCTCATCGCCGGATGCGGCCGGGGCGGCGCCCTCGACGTGGGGCGCTACGAGCCGAGGATGACGGGGGTGGACGAGGATCTGCCGCCCCTGCGGGCCCACACCGCCAACCGAGGCGACCTGGAGGCGTCCTACCTGGGCGACCTGCGTCTCGTGCCGATCCCGCCCCGCTCCTTCGACGTCGTCTACGTGTCGTTCCTCCTCGAACGCATCCGGCACGCCGAGCTCGTGCTCGACCGGCTCGTGGCCGGGCTGCGCCCCGGCGGGCTGCTGCTGCTGAAGATGCGCGACCGCAAGTCGGCGTACGGCTTCTGCGACCGGGTGGCCCCCCGCTGGCTGCGGCGGGCGCTGTGGCGCACGCTCGCCCCGGCCGGGTCGGTGGGGCCGCTTCCGGCGATGTACGAGCCGCTGGCCTCCCGCGAGGGCATCCAGGCGTACTGCCTGATGCGCGGGCTCATGATCGCCGAGGACTACTCGGCGGTGAGCGGCCCGGCCCGGCGGGGTCCGCACGGCGGTCTGGTCGCCGTGGTCTGCCGGGTCGTGGCCGCGCTCTCGCGAGGCGGGCTCAACGGGACCGAGGACGAGATCACCATGGTGATCCGCCGTCCGCAGAACCACTTCGCCCGCCTCATCTGAGTGGCTACATCTGGGCCGCTACCTGGGGGTCAACACCGGCTCCCACGCCTCGGGCTTCTGGGTGTTCTTCCGGTATTCCGACAGCGGGACCGCGTTCTCGCCGTCGACGCCCACCAGGACCAGGCCGTTGTGGAACTCGTTCCCACACGTGCCCGCGCAGCCCAGCGCGACCAGGCGGTGGTCGTCGGCCCAGGCGAGGAGCTGGAGCACCTGCTGACGGCCCACGATCTCGCCCGTCGACAGCTCCGTGACCTTGGTGGGCATGCCGTCGGGGCCGGCGAGCAGCGTGCCGCCGGGCGACACGCCCGCCTTCGACTCCGTGGCGACGTAGCCGGAAGGTGCGTCGTGCGGCCTGCCCTCCAGATCGTAGAAGGCGTCCGGCCGCTTCCAGACGTTGCTGGCCTCGCGGACCAGCGCGCCGTCGTCGCTCCAGCCGAAGTCGCGCCTGACGTTGCTGTTGTCGGTCCAGCAGGGATCGACGGCGTGGAAGTCCCCCGCGGTCGCGGTGGCCGCGTCGACGACGTAGAAACCCGTCCGGCTGGTGGAGATCGTCTGGAACGGCGGGTGCCGGGGGTCCTCCGGCGTCGCCGCGACCCGCGACGGGCACTGTCGCTCGACGACGGACGTCCTGTCCAGGTCGGGGGACTCGTCGTAGGCGGTGGCGAGCAGGCGCGTGCCGTCCGGGGACCAGGCGACGCCGCCCACGGGGTGGTCAACCGGCACCCACGCCCGCACCTGCCGGGCCTCCATGTCGAAGATGCCGATCCTCCGCACGGGCAGGTCCTTCTCCAGGACCGCCGCCCAGCGCAGGCCGGGTGCGACCTCGGTCCAGCCCCACTCCGTCTTCTCGTAGCTCTTCGTCGCCGGATCGAGGAGATACCACGTGCGGTCCAGCACCTTGCGCCCGGCGGCCGTACGCGACCGCCACGTGTAGTAGGCGGAGACGGCCACTCCGCCCGCCGCGATCATCGTCTTCGGCGGGGAGTTCCCGGTGTCGGCCAGCACGTCCTCCGCAGGGGTCGTCTGCCGGTAGGGCTGGACGGGCACCACCACCGGCGGGCCGCCGACCTGCGAGATCGGCTCCGCGGTGAAGAGGGGGACCACGACCAGCGGCACCAGCAGGGCCACGGCCGCCACGACGGCCGCGCACGAGACCGCCCCCGCGAATCTCGTCAGGCGCAGCCGCGACCGGCGGCGCAGCGCGCGGTCGGCGAGGTCGCCGGGCACGTGGACCTCTCGCGACCACTCCTCCAGCGTCTGCTTCAGCATCCGGGGCGTCATGAGATCACCTCACTCAGGCGCAGATCGGCGAGTTCCGGCGCGGTCGTCCGCAGCCGGGCGAGGGACCGGTGCGCGGTGCTGCGCACGGTCCCGACGGAGCAGCCGAGGACCTGGGCCACCTGGTCCTCGGGCAGGTCTTCGAGATAGCGCAGCACGAGCACGGCGCGCTGGCGGGGCGTCAGCCGGGCGAGCGCCCTGCGCAGGATCATCCGCAGCTCGGCCTCGTCGGTGCCCGCGCGGCCGGCCGGATGCTCCGGCACGTCGGCCACGCTGGTCTCCCGCTGCCGCCAGGCGAGCCGCCACCAGCTGATCTGCTGCCGGTACATCACCTGGCGCACGTAGGCCTCGGGCTCGTCGAGCCGCCCCCATCTGGTGATGACCTTGGCCAGAGCGGTCTGCAGCAGATCCTCTGCTGAGTGCTGGTCTCCTCCGGTCAGCAGATAGGCCAGCCGCATGAGCGCCGGCGCGCGGGCCGACACGAATTCGCGGAATCGTCGCTCTTCTGCGGCGTCCACGAGCACCTCCTCGGATTAATGTCTGCCTGTAGACGCCCCGAGCACCGGCACGCTATGCGTGCGGTTGCCAGTAGGGTGCGTATCCGACCCACCGAGCTGCGCACAATCGAGCGGAAACGGAAGCCATGACCGAGTGGACGCCCGACGCACGTGAGCTGGCGGACCTGGAGCTGCTGCTGTCCGGGGCGTACGCGCCGCTGGCCGGCTTCCTCACCTCGGCCGAGGTGGAGAGCGTGGCCGAGCGGGGCCGGCTGCCCGGAGGGGCGTCCTGGCCCGACCCGATCACGATCGCGCTCCCGGACGAGTTCGGGCCCGGCGACCGGGTGACGCTCAGGGACCCCGAGGGCGCGGCGGTCGCGGTGCTGACCGTCGTGGAGCGGGACGGCCACCACGCCGCCGGGCCGGTCGAGGCGCTCGACGCCCCCGTGTACGGACCGTTCTCCCGGCTGCGCCGCACGCCGGAGGAGGTGCGCAAGGACCTGCCGGACGGCGAGGTCCTCGCGGTGACGATGCGCGGGCCGCTCGACGGCGCCGCGCTCGACGACGTGGCGGCGACCGCCGAGGAACTGGACGCCACCGTGCTCCTCATGCCCCTCGTCTTCGGCGAGGGCGGGCCTGCCGTGGTGCGCGCCGCGCTCAAGGCGGCCGAGCGGCTCCCGGGGGCGACGGTGGTCGCGGTGCCGCTCGCGCCGCGCGAGGACGCCGAGATCGACCTCGAACTCCGCGAGCACGTGGCCCGCAACTACGGCGCCACCGAGCACTACGCCGGTCCCGCGCCGGTCACCATCCCCGGGCCGCCGCACAAGCGGGGGCTCGTGGTGTTCTTCACCGGCCTGTCCGGCTCGGGCAAGTCGACGATCGCCCGGGGTTTGCGCGACGCGCTGCTCGAACGGGGCGGCCGCACGGTCACCTACCTGGACGGCGACGTCGTGCGGCGGATGCTGTCGGCGGGGCTCACGTTCTCGCGCGAGGACCGCGACCGCAACATCCGCAGGATCGGCTTCGTGGCCGCCGAGGTCGCCCGCCACGGCGGCCTGGCGATCTGCGCGCCCATCGCGCCGTACGCCGCGACCCGGGACGAGGTGCGGGCGATGGTCGAGGAGGTCGGCGGCGACTTCCTGCTCGTCCACGTGGCCACGCCGCTGGAGGAGTGCGAGCGCCGCGACCGCAAGGGCCTGTACGCCAGGGCGCGGGCCGGGCTGATCCCGGAGTTCACCGGGATCTCCGACCCGTACGAGGAGCCGGAGGACGCCGACCTCGTCCTCGACACCACGGACATGACGATCGAACGCGCGGTCGGCGCCGTGCTGAACCTCGTCACCTCGGGCGGCTGGGTCCGCTGAGGCGTCCGCCGAATGCTCAGGAGGGCGGCACCGGCGTCGACGTGAAGCGGGGCAGCCGCCCGAGCTGCGCGAACGCCCGGGTGGCGCCCGGCGTGGTGTCGAACCTGGTGTCGCCCCGGGGCGCCAGCGGCGAGTCGAAGTAGACCAGCGCCTTGATCTGGGGGTAGTCCCCGATCTGACGCCGCACCGACTCGAAGAAGTCGCGCTTGAACGCGGGTGCCCCGCGCCGCTCGAAGGCGCCCCACTCGGCGACCATGATCGGTTTGGCCGGGAACCTCGCCTGCATCCACCGGTAGAACCCGGGCCAGCCCGGCGCGTCGGGCCGGGTCTTGTCGACCAGCCCGGCGAAGTCGCTCACCCGGTCGTCCGCGTACGGGTCGAAGGCCACCCAGTCGACCACGTCGTCGCCGGGGTAGAGCCTGCCGAACCACGGCTTGGCCGCCCAGTTGGGCGCGCCCATGTAGGTCATCACGGTCACCGCGTTGCGCACCCCCTGTTGCCGCAGGCGGGTCACCACGTGGCGGTACATCGCGACATAGTCGGCGGGGGAATAGCCCCCGCCCTCGCGCACGTCGTTTTCCGGCTCGTGGTGGATCGTGAGGAAGAACCGGCCGGGGAAGGTGCGCCGGATGTGCTCGGCGAGCCTGTCGACGCGCCCGTCCACCTCGCCGCGCGCGACCTCGGCCCACGTGTGGTCGAGCGCCGGCTTCCAGTTCACCAGCAGCAGGCGGGGCCCCTTGGCGATCTCCCGCTCCTCGGCGGTCGGGAAGAGTTCTCCGCCCCGGTGGTAGACGTGCACGATGTCGGCCCGGCGGCCCATGCGCCGTTCGGCCATGTCCACCGCGCGGATCGGGCCACGACCGGAGAAGACGTCGGGCGCGATCCCCCACCACGCCCCGCACGTCGGGATGAGCTTGTCCGTGACCGCGCAGGCGACCGGCGTCGTCCCGGCGCCGCCGCCCGGCACCCGCCCGCTCGTGGCGGTGCCCGCGCAGGCCGTCGCGCACACCCCCGCCACCAGTACGGCCAAGCCGGCGATGAGTCTCATCGCGCCCCCTTCCTCGGCAGACCACGCAATGAACGGATGGGCAAACACCATCCCATCAATCCCCGTGGCTTCGGGGGCCGTTTCCCCATCTCACGAGTACGGATATTTCCGTTTTAATCGGCTAATTGAGCGGCCATCGCCTGACGCTAATTCGGCAATAGCCGGGGACGAAACTCCGTGGCGGCTTATAGTTCGAGCCGGATCCCGCCGGACCGCCGCCGGGACCACGAACGCGCCCGGCTGCCCCTCCCTCATCCGGGGGGGCACCGGTGGCCCCACCGCCGGCCGCGGCCGCGTGACGAACGAGGGCACGGGGAGTTCGATGAGCCTGCCGCCGCACAGCCGCGACCTTTCTGAATACGGCTCTGTGCTCCGGCGCAGGCGCCTGGTCGCCGCCGTCTGCCTGCTCGCCGGAGTGGGCGGCGGCGCCGCGGCGCTCGCGATGACCCCAGAGCGTTACACCGCGGTCGCCCAGGTGCAGGTATTGGCGACCGGCGCGCAGGAACAGTTCAACGTGCCGAGCTCCCGGCAACGGGAAACGCTCAACCTCGACACCGAATCGCAGATCGCCCGATCGGCGGTCGTCTCCACCCTGGCCGCCGCGATTCTGAGATATCCGGATCCGGAGGAATTGCGGGAGCATGTGATCGTGGACGTTCCTCCCAATTCCGCCATTCTTTCCATTTCTTACTCGGCGTCGGATCCCCGGGCCGCGGCCGCGGGGGCCCAGGCGTACGCGGAGGCATATCTGCGCAACCGCGCCCGCGCCGCCGAGGACGCGATCGGCGGCCAGTTGAAGCTGATCGCCGCGCGGCTGCGCGAGGTCGAGGACGATCTCGACAAGGCCGTGACGACCCAGGCGGCGAACGCCCAGGCCACTCAGGCCACTCAGCCCACTCAGGCCACTCAGACCACGACCACCCGGACCGCGACCGGGCAGACCGCGGCGGGACCGGGACCGGCCAGGCGGCAGGCCGTGCTCGCCCGGCAGGTGTCGGACCTCACGCTGCGCTACGACGCGCTCAAGACCGTCGCGGTGACGCCGGGCACGGTGATCAGCCCCGCCAGGCCGCCCGCGCGGCCGGCCCATCCGAGCCCGCCGCTCTTCCTCGGCAGCGGCCTGTTCCTCGGCGTACTCGCCGGGGCGGGGGCCGCGTTCGGCCGCGACCGGCTCGACACCCGCATCCGCACCTGCGCGGACGTCGAACGGCTGTGCGGCCTGCCGCTGCTCGCCGAGCTTCCGGCCAGGCCGGACGCGGCGGTCCTCGACGAGATGGCCGCCGCCGTCGCCACGTCGCTGGGCGGCGGGCCCCACCGGCTGCTCCTCGAAGGCGTGGGGGCAGGAAGCCCCGAAGCCGTGGGGGCAGGAAGCCGCGAAGGCGTGCGGACAGGGAGCCTGGAAGGCGTGCGGGCACAGGGCACGGCCAGGCAGCTCGCCAAGGGCCTGGGCCCCGCGCTGGCGCACCTGGTGCCGGTGACGGTCGTGACCGGCCGGTCCGCCCATCCCGACGCCGCCCTGCTGCTGATCACCCTGCGCCGGACGACCTCCCCGGAGGTCGCCCGGGCCGTACGGCAACTCGGCCGGCAGGGCGCCCGCGTGCTCGGCGCCGTCGCCGTGCCGCCGGGGTTCGTCGCGCCCGTCCCCGAGACGGCGGAGTGGGGCGCGTGACCATCCCCGCCCCCCGCACCGTCCTGCCTCCGGCGGCCCGCCCCCGGCGCCGGCGCCGTCCCGCGCGGGCGGCGTGGCCGATCGCGGCGTTCCTGCTCGGCTATCCGCTCTGGTGGGCGCTCGGCCTGGGCGGACTGTCGGTGGTGGTGCTGGCCGTGCCGATGGCGGTGGCGCTGTGGCACAGGCGGCCGATCCGCGCACCGAAGGGCTTCGGCCTGTGGGCGCTGCTGCTGGCGGGCTACCTGGTCAGCGCGCTCGCGCTCGCCGAGACGCCGGACGGCACATACGGCGAGCTCGCCGCCGGCCGGGTCGTCGGCTACCTGATGCGGCTGGCCGTCTACGTCTCACTCCTGATCATGGTGCTCTACCTGGGCAATCTCACCCATGACGAGCTGCCGCAGCGCACCTTGGTCAGGTGGCTCGGCGTGCTGTTCCTGACGGCCGTCGCGGGCGGGCTGCTCGGCGTGCTCGCGCCGGGCTTCGCGTTCACCTCGCCGCTGGAGATGGCGCTGCCGTCGTCGATCGGCGGCAACCCGTTCGTCGCCAACCTGATCCACCCGACGGCGGCCCAGATGCAGCACGTGCTCGGGCACGCCGCGCCGCGCCCGGAGGCGCCGTTCGAGTGGGCCAACGCCTGGGGCAGCGACGTCTCGGTGCTCGTGATCTGGTTCGTGGTCGGCTGGTGGACCTACGGCGGGCCGTACCGCCGCGCGGCGGCCGTGCTCGCGCTCGCCGCAGCCGCCGTCCCGGTCGTCTACTCGCTCAACCGCGGCCTGTGGATCGGGCTCGGCATCTCGGCGGCGTACCTGATGGTCCGGGGCGCACGCCCCCTCCTGGCCGGAGCGGTCGCGGCCGTCGTCGCGGCGGCGTTCCTGCTGTCGCCGCTGAGCACGATCGTCGCGCAACGGCTGGACAACCCGCAGAGCAACGGCATCCGCGCGTTCACCGTCGCGGCCACCGTCCGGGTCGCGGCGACCTCGCCGGTCATCGGGTATGGCAACACGCGCAACGCGTACGGCAGCCACCGCACGGTCACGACGGGCCGCAGCTCGTGGTGCGTGGAGTGCGGCCATCCCCCGCTCGGCAGCGACGGGCAGCTGTGGCTGCTGCTGATCAGCCAGGGCTTCGCGGGGGCCCTGCTGTACGTCGCCTTCTTCGCCGGCGCGGTGCGGCGCTACTGGGCCGACCGGACGCCGATCGGCAAGGCGGGGACGCTCGTGATGATCCTCGTGCTGCTCTACATGGTCGTCTACGACGGGCTGATCAGCGCCCTGACCCTGTATCTGATCTCCTTCGCCCTGCTCTGGCGCAACGCCGCCAGGACATCCGACCCCGGGGAGGCGCGATGAGGGACGCGGCCGATCGTCTTCACTACCTGGACGAGGTGATAAACCTGCTGTTCCCCCCTTCCCGGCCCGGCGCCCGGCCGAGCGTCCGCAGCGTGCTGCCGCACCGCCTCGTCCCCCGGCGGGTCGTCCCGCGCGCGTGGTGGCACACCGCGCTGGGGCGCGGCCTGCCCGTCGGCGGCGGGACCGACACGATCGAGACGCACCTGAGCGACGTCCTCGGCCGCCGGATGCGGGTCGTCGTCCACGTCAGGCCAGCCCGCCGCGCCAACCGCAAACCGATCCTCGAGGCGTACGACGAGTCGGGGCTCACGGGATTCGTGAAGATCGGCGACTCGCCGCGGGCCAGGCGGCTGGTGCGATACGAGAGCGAGGTGCTGCGCATGCTCGCCGGGCGGCCGTTGAAGGTCGTCGTGCCGCCCGACGTGCTGTATCACGGCGCGTGGCGGGGTCTTGAGGTGCTGATGCTGTCGCCGCTGCCCGTGACTTCCCGCCGCGTGGGTCCCCGCCGCGTGCCCGCCCGCCTGCTCGTCTCGGCCGCGCGGGAGATCGCCGCCATCCGCCCGTACGACGACGAGACGGGCTCCGAGGAGCGGACCGGGGAGGCCGCGGCCTGGCACGGCGACTTCACCCCCTGGAACGTCGCCGCGGGTGCGGACGGGCGGCTGCTCGTGTGGGACTGGGAGCGGTTCGCCGTGGGCGTGCCGCTCGGCTTCGACGCCCTGCACCACTTCTTCCACCGGGCGCTGCGCCGGATGCCGCCTCCGGTCGCCGCCCGATCCTGTCTCGCCCAGGCGGGCGGGCTCCTGGAACCGTTCGGCGTCGACGTCGCCCAGGCGCGCCGTACGGCGGTCCGCTATCTGGTCGCCCTCGCCGAGCGGCACCGCCGCGACGGCCGGGAGCCGCTCGGGCCGCCCGCCGTCTGGCTGAACCCTCTGGTCGATCACCTGGAGTGCCTGCTTTGAGGTCAACGCTGAAACACTCGGCGCACGCCGTCTCGCTCGCCGCCGGGAGGGCGACCAGCGCGGGCAGGGTGCTGCCGTCGTTCCTGATCATCGGGGCGCAGCGGTGCGGCACCACCTCGCTGTACCGCGCCCTGTCCCGGCACCCGCTGGTCATGAAGCCGGTGCTGCGCAAGGGCGTCCACTACTTCGACATGGCCTACGAGCGGGGCCTGCCCTGGTATCGCGCCCACTTCCCGCTGACGTCCGGGGCGCAGGCGCTCCGATTCCGGTGGGGCCACGCCCCCCAGGCGTTCGAGTCGGCCCCTTACTACCTGTTCCATCCCCTGGCGGGGGCCCGCATCGCGGGGGACCTCCCCGGGGTCAAGCTGATCGCCTTAGTCCGGGACCCGGTCGAGCGGGCCTGCTCCGCCCACGCGCACGAGCTGGCGCGGGGGTTCGAGACCGAGCCGTGCTTCGAGCGCGCCCTCGCGCTGGAGCCGGAGCGCCTCGCCGGCGAGGCCGAACGGCTGCGCACCGTCCCCGGATACGCGAGCCACGCGCACCGGCACCACGCCTACCTGTCCCGGGGACGGTACGCCGAACAGCTGGCCCGGCTGGAACCGCTCGTGGGACGCGACCGGATCCTGGTCCTCGACAGCGGACTGCTG
This sequence comes from Microbispora catharanthi, assembly GCF_006334915.2. GTDB lineage: Bacteria > Actinomycetota > Actinomycetes > Streptosporangiales > Streptosporangiaceae > Microbispora > Microbispora catharanthi. The sequence goes on along the minus strand of NZ_VDMA02000014.1, from coordinate 119,390 downwards.
TTCCGCGACCCCGGCGCCGCGTACGACCGGGTGCTGGGCTTCCTGGGACTGCCCCGGCTCGGCGGCGTGGAGTTCGAGCGGCACAACGCCCGGCCGCGAGAGGCCATGCCCGCGTCGGTCCACCGGCGGCTTCGCGAGCACTTCGAGCCATGGGACGCGCTGCTCGTCCCGTGGCTGGGAGCGGTGCCCTCGTGGCGGCGCTGACCGATCTTCCACGGCCGGGCGGCCTTTTCCGGCATGGAGTCGCCGGCCTGGCCACGGCGGGTGCCACGGCGGGCGGGCAGTTCGCGCTCGTGCTGGTGGTGACGCGGTCGCTCGAACCGGCGGCCGCCGGGGCGTTCTTCACGGCCACCGCGCTGTGCCTGATGCTCGCGGGCGTCGTCCGCCTGGACACCGGCAACGGCCTCGTCCACGCCCTGGCCCGCAACCGGTCCGTCGACGGCGCCGGCCGGGACGGGGGGCGGCGGCTGGTCCGCGGGATCCTCGCGCCGGTGGCCGCGCTCGCGTCCGTGACGGGCGCCGGGGTCGCCGTGGCGGCCGGGCCGCTGGCCGGGCTCACCGGCGTGCCCGGCGGCGTCTGGGTCGTGCTGGCCGCCGCCCTGCCGTTCGTCGCCGTGTCGGACGTGCTGATCTGCGCCACCCGCGGCCTCGGCACCATGCGGCCGACGCTGCTGCTCACCGGGGCCGTGCAGCCGCTCGGGCAGCTCGCCCTCGTCACCGCGGCCGTGCTCGCCGGGGCCCCGCCGCCGGTGCTGGCCGCCGCCTGGGCGCTTCCCTCCATGGCCGGCGCGGTGCTGGCCGCCGTGCGGCTGCGCGGGCTCGGGCCGTACGACGTGGGGGAGGTGGGCGCCTTCTGGCGGCACACCGCCCCGCGGTCGGCCGCGGCGGCCGTGCAGTCGCTGTTCCAGCGGCTCGACGTGGTGATCGTCGCACTGCTCGCGGGTCCCGCCGCGGCGGCCGTCTACACGGCGGCGACCCGGTTCAAGGTGCTGGGGCAGCTCGCCGGTCAGGGGCTCGCCCAGGCCGCGCAGGCACGGCTGGTGAGGGCCCTGACCGAGGGCGACCTGGACGGCGCCCGCGCGCTGTATCGGACCACCACCAGATGGCTGGTCGTGCTCACCTGGCCGCTCTGGCTGGGGTACGCGGCGCTCGCGCCGTGGCTGCTCCCGCTGTTCGGGCCCGCCTACGCCGGCGGCGGCGCGATCGCGCTCGTCCTTTCCGCCACGATGATGGTCGCGACCGCCTGCGGCATGGTCGACGTCGTGCTCGTCGCGGGCGGGCGCACGGCGGCCAGCCTGGCCAACGTGACGACGGCCGTCGCCGTGACGATCGCCCTCGACGTGCTGCTCGTCCCCGCCTACGGCGCGCTGGGGGCGGTGCTGGGCTGGTCGGGCGGCGTGCTCGTGAAGAACCTGCTGCCCGCCGTACAGGTCCACCGCCGCTACGGCCTGCGCCCCTTCGGTGGAGGCCGCTCGGTCGAGGCTGCGAGGGCGGCCGGCGGTGCGGGGGCGGCTGGGGCTGCGAGGGCGGCTTCATGACCGCGGAACCGCCCGTGCTGGTCACCGGCCTGCCGCGCAGCGGCACGAGCTGGGTGGGCCGGATGCTCACGGCGAGCCGGCGGCTGGTCTACGTCAACGAGCCGCTGAACCCGCAGCGCCCGCCGGGCCGCTCCCCCGGCGTGCTCGACGCGTCGGTGACCCATCGCTTCCAGTACATCTGCCCCGACAACGAGACGCCCTGGCTGGCGGCGTTCTCCCGTACGGTCGCGCTGCGCTACAACTGGCTGGCCGAGATCCGCCGCAACCACGGGCCCGGCGACCTCGCGCGGATGGCCAAGTACGGCACGGCGTTCACCGTGGGCCGCCTGCTGGCCAGGCGGGCGCTGCTCGACGATCCCTTCGCGCTCCTGTCCGCCGAGTGGTTCGCCCGCCGCCTCGGGTGCCGGGTGGTCGTCGTGGTCCGCGACCCCGTGTCGTTCGCCGGGAGCTGGCGGCGGCTCGGCTGGAGGGTGGACGTGCGCGAACTGCTCGGCCAGCCCCTCCTGCTGCGCGACCACCCGTACGTGGCCGAGCTCGGAGCGCTCGCCGGAAACCGGGACGTGGCCACCGGAGCGGCAGTGTTGTGGAAGGTCGCACGACGGGTCACCGACACGGTGGCCCGGCGCGCCGCCGGCATCACGGTCGTGCGGTATGAGGATCTGTGCGCCGCGCCCCTCGACGGCTTCCGCGACCTGTACGACTGGTGCGGACTGCCCTGGACCCGCCGCGCCGCCCGCCGGATAACCGCCGCCTGCACGTCCTCCCGCTTCGAGACCCGCCCCGCCTTCGCCTGGACCGGCCTGTCCCGTACGGCCTACCGCCCGATGGACTCCCGGCAGGCGCTCACGTCGTCCTCCCTCCCCCACGAGGACGCCGCCCGCGTACGGGCCCTGGCATACGACTGATCGGCGTATCGCCGAAGGAGGCGTTCGGGAAATACCATCACTCCGCCGACGGCGGAGTGATGGTATTTCCCGAACGATGTGAGGACTGGAGTTCAACGTCCTACTCAGCGACCCCATCAGCAGCGAGATCACTGACCAAGCCGTCGAGTACCTGGCCGCGCTGTTCGCACCGGGACCCGACGCACTCGGCGCGAGGATGGCGGGACGCGCAGAAGAGGGCATCGGTGAACCTGAAACTGTTGCCTTGGCGACGTCCCTCCTCGCCGCCGATCTCGCGCAGGCCCTGCAGCCCGGCTGAAGCACACCGACCGCGTCTCCCCGAGGAGCCGACCTACATCCGGGCCCGGTTCTATATCGGTGACACTGGTTCTGCCCCCTGAGAAGCGGCACCTCGGTCAGCGTATTGGCCTCCACCAGCAGGTCTTGTATGCGGTGCAGGTGCAGACGTATGCCCCGATCGGGCAACCACCGATCGTGAACAAGCGGCATCGAGCTAGCCGAGGGTGGTGTCGCCGAGGGAGGCGAGGAGGGTGCGCAGGGCGGCGGCGAGGTGGTCGCGCTCCCGGGGGTCCAGCGACGCCAGCAGGCGCGCCTCGTTCGCGACGTGCGGCTCCAGCACCTCGTCCACGAGCGCGAGACCGCGGCCGGTGAGCCTCACCCGGATCGACCGCCGGTCGCCGGAGTCGGGGATCCGTTCGACCAGTCCTCTGGCCGCCATGCGGTCGATGCGGTTGGTGATCGCGCCGGAGGTCACCATCGCCGCCCTGTTCAGCGCTCCCGCCGTCAGCTCGTACGGCGGACCGGACCGACGCAACGTGGCCAGGACGTCGAACTCCCAGCGCTCGAGGCCGTGCGCGGCGAAGAACTCCTTCAGCTCCCGGTCGAGCAGCCGCGACAGCCGGCTGATCCGGCCCATGATCCCCATCGGCCACACGTCCAGGTCGGGCCGTTCCCGCGCCCACTGCGTCATCAGCAGATCGACGGCATCGTCCATGGCGACCCCTCAACACTAAGTATCTCAACATTGACTAGTTTGACGTCTATGTGAGTCTCATGCTGTTATTTCAACGTTGAGATTATCAACGAGGAGCAATCTTCATGAGCAAGTTCGCCGCATCCCGGTCCGGTTCCGCCGCAACACTGGCCCTCACCGCGCTGACGCCGCTCGCCTGGGGCTCGACGTACGCCGTGACCACGGAGTTCCTGCCGCCCGACCGCCCGATGTTCACCGCGGTGATGAGAGCGCTGCCCGCCGGGCTGGCATTGCTGGTCATCGGCCGGGTGCTCCCGCGCGGCGTGTGGATCTGGCGGGCCGCGGTGCTCGGCGTGTTGAACATCGGGGCGTTCTTCCCCTTGCTGTTCCTGGCGGCGTACCGGCTGCCCGGCGGCGTCGCGGCGGTGCTCGGCGCGGTCGGGCCGCTGTTCGCGCTCGTCTTCGCCGCCCTGTTGCTCGCCGAGCGTCCGACCCTGCGCAAGGTGCTCGCCGGCCTCCTCGGACTGCTCGGGGTCGGGTTGGTCGTCCTGCGCGCCGATGCACAACTCGACATGGTCGGCGTGCTCGCCGGACTGGCCGGGGCCGCGTCCATGTCCGCCGGGACCGTGCTGACCAAGCGCTGGGGCCGTCCCGAGGGGGTCGGAGCCCTCGCCCTCACCGGATGGCAGCTCACCGCGGGCGGGCTGCTGCTCGTCCCGGTCGCCCTGCTCGTCGAGGGCGCGCCGCCGGCGCTCAGCGGCGAGAACCTGCTCGGCTACGTCTACCTGGGTGTCGTCGGCACCGCCCTCGGCTACTGGATCTGGTTCCGCGGAATCTCCCGGCTCCCCGCGACGTCCGTCGCCTTCCTCGCGCTGCTGAGTCCGGTCTCCGCGGCCGTCATCGGCTGGGCGGCGCTCGGTCAGGCCCTCAGCGCGGTTCAGTTGCTCGGCATGGTCCTCGCCCTCGGCGGCACCCTCCTCGGTCAGGCCCCGGCCGGGCGCTCCCGGCGCGCCACGGCCCCGCCCGAGCCCGTACGGCCCGCGGCCCGGACGGCCTGCCCGTCCCGCTGACACGGAGGAGCCCAATACGCGGAGCGACGAGCGAGACGTGGGAGGATTTTCCCGGCCGTGCCATGCGCGAACTGTGCCATACGCGAACCAGGACGACCGGAGGACGAGCGCGATGCGCGACGAGAAGATCAGCGATTTCCTGTCCCGCCTCGCCGATCGGGTGCCCGCGCCGGGCGGAGGCGCCACCGCGGCCCTGCACGCCGCGCAGGCCGCGGCCCTGCTGGGCATGGTCGCGCGCTACACCACCGGCGAGAAGTACGCCGAGCACGCGGCCGTGATCGAACGGATCACCGGCGAGACCGACGAACTGCGGTCGAGCGCCCTGCGCCTGGCCGAGGACGACGCGGCGGCGTTCACGACGGTGACCGAGGCGTACAAACTGCCCAAGGACACTGACGAGGCGAAGGCGGCCCGATCGGCCGCCATCGCCGAGGCGCTGGTGGGGGCGGGCAAAGTCCCTGCCGAGGTGGTCGCCGTCGCGAGGAAGGTCGTCGGCATCGCCGAGGAACTGCTGCCCATCGGCAACCGCAACGTCGTCTCTGACATCGCCGCCGCCACCGAGGCCGCGCGGGCCGCGGCGACCACCGCCCGGGTGAACATCGAGATCAACCTCGGGGGGATCAAGGACGAGCGGGCCCGCGCCGAACTGGCCGCCGAGGCGGCCGGGGTGGACGAGGTCGCCGCGCGGGCCGAACGCGTCACCGCCGCCGTCCGTGAGGAGATCGCCAAGTGAGCGCCCGGGTTCTGTCCGGCAAGGAGCTCGCGGCGTCGATCCGGACCGAGGCCGCCGAGCGGGCCGCCGCGCTCGCCGCGGCCGGCACGCCGCCGAAGCTCGCGGTCGTCGTCGCCACGGCGGACGAGTCCAGCGCCTGGTATGTCCGCTCGATCGCCCGCGCCGCCGAGAAGGCCGGCATCACCTGCGACATCGTCGACCTCGGCGCGAACGCCGCCCCCGGCCTGATCCGCGACAGGCTGGCGGCGCTGAGCGACGACGACACCGTGCACGGGATCATCCTCCAGACCCCGCTGCCGCAGGGAGCGAAGCTGGAGGACCTGGCCGGCGCGATCGCGTTCGAGAAGGACGTCGACGGCGCCAACCCGCTGTCGCTGGGCCGCCTGGCCGCGGGCCTGCCCGCCTTCGCTCCGGCGACCGCCGAGGCCGTCGTGGCGATCCTCGACCACCACGAAGTCGACCTGGTCGGCAGCCACGTCGCCGTGGTCGGCCGGTCCACCGTGGTCGGCAAGCCCGCCGCCCATCTCCTGCTGGACAGGAACGCCACCGTGACGGTCTGCCACTCCCGTACGCGGGAGCTGGCCGCCGTCACCTCCGCGGCCGACGTGGTCGTGGCCGCGGTCGGCCGCGCCGGGCTGATCACGGCCGAGCACGTGCGGGCCGGGGCGGTGGTCGTGGACGTCGGCACCAACCCCACCGAGGACGGCGGCCTGGTCGGCGACGTCGACGCGGTCGCGGTCGCGGACCAGGCCGGGGCGCTCACGCCCGTGCCCGGCGGGGTCGGCCCGGTCACCACCGCGCTGCTGCTGCGGCACACCGTGAATGCCGCCGTGCAGGCCGCCGGACGCGGCTGAGCGCGCGCCCTGCCCCGGCCCCCGCGCCGTCAGAGCGTGCGCCGCGGCCCCACCGGTGAGCGACCCGGCCACGGAGCCGATGCTCCACGCGGCGAAGGCGTGCGGACCGCCAAGGCGGCGATCAGGGCGCCGTTCACGGCGAACACCGCCGTCACCGCCGCGCGTGCCCGTCGCACGGCTCTCTCCTCCCGGCCCTCTCGTCGTCGCTCCACGGGACCGGATGTCGATTTCGGAGACTCACCGCGTCGTAGAGGAGAGCGGCCGTGCAGGGCGGCCGCCGTGTCCCGGAGGAGAGGACCGATGAAATACCTGCTGTTGATCTGTGCCGAGGAGTCGGTTGAAGTCAGCCCCGAGCAGGCCGACCCCGAGCCGTGGATCGAGGAGACGGAGCGCCGCGGAGTGCGCCTCGACGGGCATCGCCTATGCCCCGTCAGCGACGCCACGACGGTGCGAGCCGGACTGGTGACCCAAGGGCCGTTCGCCGAGACCAAGGAGCAGATCGCCGGATTCGACATCATCGAGTGCACCGACCTGGACGAGGCCATCGAGATCGCCTTGAAGCATCCCGTGGCGTCGTTCGGCTCGATCGAGGTGAGGCCGTTCTGGCCGGAATGAGCGGCGCCGACGTCACCCGGGTCGTCGAGGAGGCGTTCCGCGAGGAGTGGGGCCGCCTCGTCGCCACGCTCATCCGGCTGACCGGCGACTGGGACCTGGCAGAGGAGTGCGCCCAGGACGCCTTCGCCCAGGCACTCGCCCGCTGGCCCCGGGACGGCGTTCCGCGCCGTCCCGGGGCGTGGCTCACCACTGCGGCCCGCAACCGGGCGCTGGACCGGCTCCGCCGCGGCACGACCGAGGTGGCGCGGCTCCGCTCAGTCGCGGCCATGCCGGCCGGCCCTGATCCGGAGCCGGTGGAGGAGGATCACGTGCCCGACGACCGGTTGCGCCTGATGTTCACCTGCTGTCACCCGGCCCTGCCGCTGGAGGCGCAGGTCGCCCTCACCCTCCGTACGCTCGCGGGGCTGACCACGGCCGAGATCGCCGCGGCGTTCATGGTGCCGGAGACGACCATGGCGCAGCGGCTGGTCAGGGCCAAGCGGAAGATCCGCAACGCCGGCATCCCCTACCGGGTGCCGCCCGCGCGCCTGCTGGCGGAGCGGACGGCAGGGGTGCTCGGCGTGCTGTACGTCCTGTTCACCGAGGGATACTCGGCCAGCGGCGGACCGAGCCCCGCCCGGCCGGAACTGACCGCCGAGGCCATCCGGCTGGCCCGGGTGCTCGCCGGGCTCATGCCGGGCGAGCCCGAGGCGCAGGGGCTGCTCGCGCTGATGCTGCTGCAGGACTCGCGGCGCGCGGCACGGTTCGACGCGGCGGGCGACATCGTCACCCTGGAGTTCCAGGATCGCGCGAAGTGGGACCACGACGAGATCGAGGAGGGGCTGCGGCTGCTGGACGACGCGCTGGCGTGCCGCCGCCCCGGGCCCTACCAGGTGCAGGCGGCCATCGCCGCCTGTCACGCCACCGCCCTCGACCCGGACGACACCGACTGGCCGCAGATCGCCGGGCTGTACGCACAGCTCGCACGGCTGACGCCGTCTCCGGTGATCGAGCTGAACCGGGCGGTGGCCGTGGCGATGGCCGACGGCCCCCTCGCCGGTCTGCGACTGGTCGACGAACTGCGGGCCGGCGGCGCGCTGGCCGGGCACCACCTGCTCGCCGCGACCCGTGCCGACCTGCTGCGCCGGCTGGGCCGTACGGCGGACGCGGCGCAGGCCTACGAGGAGGCCCTGGCGCTCGCGCCCACCGACGCGGAGCGCCGCTACCTCGCCCGCAGGCGTGACGAGACCGGGTAGCGGCGGTGGCGTGTCATCGCGCCGTGATGAAGGCGAGCAGGTCGTCGTTGAACTGGTCTCGGTGGCTGACGTACAGGCCGTGCCCGGCGGTCGGGTATTCGTGGTAGACGGCCCCGGGGATCAGTTTGGCGGTGCGGCGGCCGGTGACCTCGACCGGAGCGGAAAAGTCGGCGGCGCCGTGGACGACCAGCGTGGGCACAGCGATCTCGGGCAAGGTGGCCCGGTGGTCGAAGTCGACCACGTTGCGCTGGCACTGGCGGGTCGCCCAGGGCGAGGTGTCCAGGCACTGGCGCAGGGTGAAGTCGATCTGTGCCGGGGAGACGTCGTTGCCCAGGTGCGTGGCGAAGAACGCCTGCGCCTGCCGGGCCAGCCACTTGGGGCGATCGGCGTCGAGTGCGGCCAGCGACGCGTCCAGGAGCACGCCGGGGACGCCTTCGGGGTTGTCGTCGGTCTGCCGGAGGAAGGGCAGCATGGCCGAGACCAGCACGGCATGCGTGATCCGGGCGTCGCCGTGCCGAGCCAGATACCGGGCCACCTCGGCGCCGCCCATCGAGTGGCCGACCAAGGTGACCTCGTGCAGGTCGAGCTGCTCGATCAAGGCGGCCAGGTCATCGGCTCCGGTGTCCAGGTCGTAACCGCTGGAGGGGCGGTCGGAGCGGCCGTGCCCGCGCCGGTCCAGAGCGATGCAGCGGTAGCCCCGCTCCACGAAGTACGGAATCTGGTACTCCCACATATCGGAGCAGAGCATCGAACTGGCCACGAACACGATTGGCCGGCCCTGACCGTAGTCCTCATATGCCAGGCGGGTTCCGTCATGAGTGTGGAAAAACATGGATAGCTCCTTGGTGATGCCGCTCGTTAGTGGCGCCGACGTGGACAATCTTCGCGATGCAGGGGTAGGCGCATCAATTACGTCCGACGTAAGCGGCAGATGCCGGGAGCGGCACCGGCGCACCCGTCCACCTCGCCTGCGCCTCCACCCGCCACCCCAAGGACACCGACAAGGACACCGACGTCCGGGAAGCTCGCCGTTCACGGGGTGGTCATGACGGCGTCATGCCGTGGACGGAAGATCGGTTTCGGGATTGTCTACCTTCAGGCCCGTTATTGCTTGGAGGTACAAAATGCGCAAATTTGCGCACATTGTCGCCGTGGCAGCGGTCGTCGCCGCGGGCTCGGTGGCCGTCGGCGGGACGGCGCGGGCCGAGGCGCCCCCCGGTGACAGGCCGGCCGAACCGCCCGGCTACCAGACCACCGTCTCCGGCGAGTCCGTCGAGGCGGCCCGCACCGACCATGTGATCGCCCCCGGCATCGTGCTGACGTCGTTCGACACCTTCGGCCGTACGGGCTGGACCCGCACCCACGTGCTCAACGCCGACCTGGCGGACGACCGGGTGGACGTGGGCATGGTCGGCGGCGCGCTGACCGAGACGCGGGCGCTGTCGAAGTCGGCGGACGCCGCGGGAGCCGTGGCCGCGGTCAACGGGGACTACTACGACATCAACCAGACCAACGCGGTCATCGGCCCCGAGGTCAGGGACGGCCAGGTGCGCAAGGCGACCACCCAGCCCGCCACGGTCGCCTCGGTGGGCGAGGACAAGATCGCCCGGCTCGCGAGCGCGCTGCTGGAGAGCACGGTGGCGGTGGGCGGCACGGACCATCCGGTCGCCTCGCTCAACTCTGCGTCCCTGCCCGCGAACGCCGTCTCGGTCTTCACCGACCAGTGGGGGCCGGGCCTGCGCACGCTGATCGGCCACGGCGCGCCCGTCACCGAGGTGGTCGTCTCCGGCGGCGTCGTCACGGCGGTGAACGACGCGGTCACCACGACGCCGGTGCCGGCCGGAGGCCTGGTGGTCGTGGGCGTGGGGAGCGCGGCGGCCCCGCTCGCCACCGCCAAGGCCGGCGACCCGGTGACGCTCACCACCGGCCTGCGCACCGACTCCCCCGCGAAGCTGCGCACCGCGCTGGGCAGCGGAGCGGTCCTCGTGCGGGACGGCCAGGCCGTCGACTTCCCGCCCTCGACGGGCAACGACGCGCCGAAGCCGCGTACGGCGATCGGCTGGCGCGACGGCGGCAGGCGGCTCCTGCTCGTGACCGTCGACGGCTCGGCCAACTTCTCGGCCGGTCTGAGCTTCGACGAGACCGCCAAGCTCCTTGTGCGGCTCGGCGCCGACGAGGCGTTCATGCTCGACGGCGGCGGCTCGTCCGATCTCGTCGCCCGCACGCCCGGCGACGCCGGGGTGAGCGTGGTCAACACCCCGTCGGACGGTGGTGAACGGCCCATCCCCAGCGGAGTCGGGCTGTTCGCCGCGAAGGGATCGGGAGCACTCAAGGGCATCGCGGTGCGGACGAGCGCGCCGCGCGTCTTCCCCGGGCTCACCCTCGGCGTCTCCGCCGCCGGGTACGACGAGTCCTACGCCCCGGTCGCCCTCGACGGCGGCAAGAACGACAAGGGCGACAAGGGCGGCAAAGACAGCACGGTCCGCTGGGACGCCGGGAAGCTCGGCACGGTGCGCGACGGCGTCCTGCACGCCGAGCGTTCCGGGGAGGGCGAGATCGAGGCCCGCTCGGGGCGGGCGCACGGCGCGGCGGACGTCCGCGTGCTCGGTGACCTGTCCACCGTCGCGTTCACCGCCACGAGCCTGACCCTGGACGCCGGCGGCTCGGCCGTCGTGGGGGTCACCGGCACCGATGCCGACGGCTTCGACGCGCCGATCGCCGCCCGCGACGTCGACCTGGACTACGACACGGCCGTGGTGAAGGTGGAGCCGCGCGACGACGGATCGTTCACGGTCACCGGGCTGGAGGCGGCCGACGGCCGCGGCGCCGTGATCACCGCGACCGTCCAGGGCAAGGTCGCGCACCTGCCCGTCGCCGTCGGGCTGAAGCGCGGCTCGCTGGCCGAGTTCGACGGCGGCCAGCCCTGGGTCGTCTCGACCGCCAAGGCCACCGCGTCGGTGGCGGCCGTCGACGCGGCGGACCGCCCCGGCGCGGCGGCCGGCAACCAGGCCCTCGCGCTCACCTACGACTTCACCGGCACCTCCGGCACCTCGGCGGCGTACGCGGTGGCCAAGCCCGGGCCGCTGACCCTGCCGACCGGCACCAGGCGGCTCGGCCTGTGGGTGTACGGCGACGGCCGCGGGCACTGGCTGCGTGCCACGCTGCGGTCGCAGGGCACGACGAACGTCCCCTTCACCTTCGCCTCCGTGGTCGACTGGACCGGATGGAAGTGGGTCGAGGGCGCCCTGCCCACCGGCTTCACCGAGCCGATCACGCTGCTCAACGTGTACGTGGTGGAGACCTCCAACCTCGCGAAGGACGCGGGACAGCTCAGGTTCGACGGGCTCACCGCGCTGGTCGGGCAGGATCTCGCCACCGGCGACACCCGGATCCCCGATCCGTTCGTCCTTGAGCAGGCCGACATCGACCGTTCGCGCTGGCGGTTCGCGATCATGTCCGATCTGCACGTGGGCGCGGCCGGGGGCACGACGTCGTTCGCGGCGCAGCAGGCGGCCGCCGCGCTGAAGCAGGCCGTCGCGACGAAGCCCGACTTCATCGTGATCAACGGCGACTTCGTGGACAACAACACGCCGGCCGACTTCGCGCTCGCCGAGGAGATCCTCAAGGCCGACGTGCCGGCGGACCTGCCGGTCTACTGGACGCCGGGCAACCACGAGTCCGGGGCCACCGCGACGGGGACCCTGGACGGCTTCATCGCCACCGGGCGGCCGGCCCACCAGGTGTTCGACCACAAGGGCACCCGATTCGTCCTGCTCAACACCACGCTGGGCGGGCTGCGGACGTCCGACTGGTCGCAGGTGCCGGAGCTGCGGCAGGACCTGGACGCCGCGGCGAAGGACAAATCCGTGAAGTCCGTCGCGGTCGTGTTCCACCACCCCCTCCGCGACCCCTCGGGGGCGGGCGCGTCCCAGTTCTCCGACCAGCGGGAGGCGGACCTCGTCGAGAAGTGGCTCGCCGACTGGCGGGAGTCGTCGGGCAAGCCGGTCGCGTTGTTCACCGGCCACGCCCACACCGCCGCCGCCACCAGGTCGGACGGCGTGCTTGAGGTCACCACGCCGCCGGTGGGCAAGACGCCCTACAGCTCCCCGGACAAGGGCGGGTTCTTCGGGTGGGACCTCGTCGGCGTCGATCCCCGGCCCGGCGAGGTCGAGGCGGGCCGTCCCAGCCCGCAGACCCGCGACTGGGTCGTGGCGCGGACGAACCCGCTGATCGACAAGATCTCCCTGTCGGCGCCCGGCGCGCTCGCCCCGGGCGCCTCGGCGGAGGTCTCGGCGACGGGCACCACCAGCGGCGCGAACCTGACGTTCCCGCTGGCGTACCCGGCCAGCGTGACGTGGAGCGGCGACCGCGCCCTCGCGGTGGCCGAGTCGGCCGCGGACGCGAAGAAGGCGGCACGCCGCCACGGCGTCGTCGCGGTGCTCGACCTGTCCACGCACACGCTGACCGGCGTACGGCCCGGCCAGGCCACCCTCACGGTCACGTCGGGAGGGCAATCCGCCTCGGCCACGATCACGGTGGCCCAGTAGGCCCGATGAGAGCGGGCCGGCAGGCCCGATGAGAGCGGCGGGCCGGTCTCCCTCACCGAGGGCGGCCGCCCGCCGTTCCGTATCCGCACTCGCGGCCGGGACAGCCGTGCCGGCGATCCGCGGCGATGGCCGCGGCTCGCCCATCCGCTACATTTCGCTCTGCTGCCGCAAGAACGGACTCCCCATGAACATCGTCCTGTGGGTCATCGCCGGCCTGCTCACCCTCGCCTTCCTCGTCGCCGGGGTGATGAAACTCGCCCAGCCGAAGGACAGGCTGGCCGTGTCCGGCATGGCCTGGACCGAGGACTTCTCTGCGGGCGCGGTCAAGGGCCTCGGCGCTCTCGAGGTGCTGATCGCCTTCGGCCTCGTCCTGCCCGCCGTCACGGGCATCGTCCCGGTGCTGACGCCGCTCGCCGCGCTCGGCATCGCCCTGCTCATGGCCGGAGCGGCCGTCGTCCACGCCCGCCGCGCGGAATCCCCGGTCATCGTCGTCAACCTGGTGCTCCTGGTGCTGGCCGCCGTGGTCGCCTGGGGCCGCTTCGGCCCGTACGCCTTCTGACCCCTGCTTCCTCGCTCCTGCTTCGCGACCGGAAAGCCCTGCGCAGCAGGGCGCCCGACAGGAGGCGGAGGGCGAAGGGGAGGTCGTCGACCAGGTAGCGGCGGGCGAGCCGCTGGGGCTCGCTGATCAGGCGGAACAGCCATTCGAGCCCGTGGTCGCCCATCCAGCCCGGGGCCCGGCGCACCGAACCGGCGGCGAACGCGATGGCCGCGCCACACCCCACGAACCAGGCGCCCGGCAGGTCGGCCCGCAGCTCCGCCACGAGCCGGTCCTGCCGCGGGAACCCAAGCCCCACGAAGACCAGGGACGGCCGCGCGGCGATGAGCCGCCCCCGCACCTCCGCCAGCGCCGCCGCGCTGGTCTCGAACCCGTACGGCGGGGCGTGGACACCCGCCACGACCAGACCCGGATGCCGCCCGCACAGCGCGTCCCGCGCCGCCTCGGCGACGCCGGGCGGTCCCCCGACCAGGTAGACGGGCAGGCCGCGGGCCGCGGCGGCCCCGGTCAGCGACCAGATCAGGTCGGCTCCCGTCACCCGTTCCGGCAGCGGACGCCCGAGCAGGCGCGACGCCCAGACCAGCGGCATACCGTCGGCCACGGCGAGTTCGGCCGCGTCGATCAGCGCGCGCAAAGCGGGGTCGCGGGCGGCGGCACGGCAGATGTCCACGTTCGGCGTGACGACGTGCCCACCCGTGCCGCGCTCGAGCGCGCCCATCACCCGCGCGACCACCTGTGCCTCGGTGAGCGGATCGAGCAGCACTCCGCCCACGCGAACCCTGTCCCCATGAGCCCTGTCCACACGAACCCTGTCCACACGAACCCCGGCGCCCCATGCCCGGACGGCCTCGGACCACTGCCGCACCGGCGTCGCCGGGTCCACGGCCGCCGTACGCGCCGGCGCGGGCTCGGCCATCAGATGCCGTGGCCGCGACGGTGGAGGGCGTGCAGCACGGCGCGCGGGCTGACCAGCCCTCCGGCGACCGCCAGCGCCACCGCCGCCCTCGGCTCACCCGGCCGGGCGGAGAAGGCGCGCAGCGACCAGCGGGCGGCCTCGCGCCGCCGGCCGAGGGCCGCGTGGCAGAAGGCGAGCTGCCCGTAGACGCGGGCCGCGCCCCGCGGTTCCGCCGCCAGCCCGGGATGCCGGGCGAGCATCCACTCCAGCCCCGCGATCCGGTCGGCCCAGCGCCCCACGTAGTGCGAAGAGCCCCAGCGCACCCGCACGAGCGGCCGGTCGACGTGGACGATCGGATGCCGCCAGGCGGCCCGCAGCGCGAGGTCCCAGTCCTCGTTCTGACCGGACGGCGCGCTCTCGTCCACCCATGTCCAGCCCCGGCGGAACAGGAACGTCGAGGAGTGCACCATCATCATGCGCGAGCGGGTGAGGTGCCGATGGGTCACCCGGCCGGTGCCGGCCAGCCGCGGCACCCTGCGATCGCCGTACTCGACCTCGACGGCGCAACTCGCGAAGCCGGCGTCGGGCTCCTCCGCCAGCGCGGCGACCTGGGCGGCCAGCTTGCCGGGCAGCCAGAGGTCGTCGTCGTCGCAGAAGGCGACGAAGTCCGTGCCGAGCACCGAGATCCCGGTGTTGCGCGCGCCCGGCAGGCCGGCGGCCCGCCGGTTGCCCAGCACGCGGACGCTCCTGACCGCTCCCCCCGCCTCCGATCCGGCCCTGGGGCAGGTCGCGGAACCGGCGACGCCGGACACCTGCTGGGCGACGAGGGAGGCGGACACACCGTCGGCCACGACCACCACCTCAACCGGGCCGGCGTACTCCTGGGCGAGCACCCCGGTCAGCGCGGCCCGCAGCGGGCCGGGCCGGTCGCCCCGGGTGGGGACGACCACGCCGACGGACGGCCTCATCGCCGCGCTCCCGGCCGGTAGACGAGGCGATAGCCGTAGAAGAGAAGAAGGGGGAGGGTGATCGCGGTGACCAGCCACCGCTGGGACCGGGGCAGGGGCGCCGGACGGTGGCGTATCTCGATCGGTCCCACGGAGAAACGCATCGGGTTGCCGGAGACGGTGTGCGCGACGCCGAGCAGCGCTTCGCGGTCGTCCAGGAAGGCGAGCCCGCCGGTGGGAAGTCCGAGCCACGCGGCCAGGCGTCCCAGCGTCGCGCGCGGATCCCGCACCAGGTCCTCGTGACGCACCCGGACGACCTCCACGCCCTTGCGGCGCAGCACCTCGAAGGCCAGGTTCTGGGCCAGCCAGTGGACGGCGGTGCGCGCGGGCGTCCAGCGGGTCATCGGCCGCCCGTCCTCGGGCCTGCGCACCCTGCGCCGCCACGACGCGGCCACCGCCCGCGGGTCGCGCACCACCTGCACGACCCGCATATCCATGATCGCCGTCAGGCAGTACGCCAGGGAGGCGTGCTTGCTGGAGTCGACGACGACCCGGGCGTCGGCCACCTCCGCCGCCGCCGCGTAGATGCGCGCGTACGACCGGACGTATTCGGCCAGTTCGGCCTCACGGGTCGCCAGCCCGAGAGCGAGGACGGGCACGCGGCGGGTCCGGTCGACGCGGGCGCGCAGGCCGGGCAGCCACCCCGCCTGGCTCTGCCGCCACTGTCCGAACGCGCGGGCGCCCACCTTGACCCAGAACGGGCACTGGGAGAACCGCTGCCCGCAGCCGCAGGGCTCGTCGGCGCGTACGCCGCGGTCCCACAGGTGGACGACCTCGCCGAGCGGCGCCACGCCGGGCACCTCGCCGAGGAGGCGTTCGAGCAGAGTGCTACCGCTGCGTCCCAGGCCGCCCACGAAGATCACCGGCTGAGCGTCGGCCACGTGTCCTCCACGGATGGATGCGAAACGTGACGACCCTAGCGCGGAGGGTAATCAGGCGACCCCTGATCGCCAAAGGATCTACGAGGCCGCCGCCCGCGGCGGAACGGGATCACCGGGGGCGGGGGAAGCCTCAGGAGGAGCGCAGTTCGACACAGCACTCCCCCGGCCGCGGCATCAGGACGGCCCGCACCCTGGAGGCGTCCAGGCCGGTGAGCATGCCGTCGAGGAAGGCGTGGTTGACCCCGCAGACCAGTTCGGGGGCTCGCGCCGCCAGTGGATGGAACGGGCAGTTGCGCAGCCGCACACAGGTGGGAGACTCGCGGCCGGGCTCGAAGCCGTGCCGCGCGAGCAGGCTTTCGAGCAGCGTGAGGGCGCGTTCCGCGCCGAGCCGGCCGGGCTTGGCCCGGGCGCGTTCCGCGGCGCCGATCTCTTCGCCGTGCCGACCGGCCACCCGGACCGCCGCCTGGCGGGCGCTTTCGCCTTCGCTCTCCGCGAGAACGGCGTCCATGAGGATGTCGGCCAGCACCTCGTGCCGGCGTTCGGGGATCGTGACGCGGATGTCGGTCTCGGCGGGTTCGTAGACCTTCGGGGTGCGGCCGACCTTGCGGATGCCGCCGACCGCCTCGTAGCGGGCGCGCAGCAGGCCGGCGTCGACCAGTTTGTCCAGATGGAAGGCGGCCAGCTTGCGGGAGATTCCGACCGAGGCGGCGGCCTCGTCCCGGGTCACCGGGCGGCGCGCCCTGCGGATGTAGGCGTACATCCCCTGCCGCAGCACGTCGTCCAGTGCGGCCACCGCACTGATCGCGGGATCCGTTGTCACCCTGCCACGATAACGCCCGCCCGTGCGGTCGAAAACCGTATCCCCTCCGATGTACGCGTACTCCTTGACCGCCGGGCCAAATAAGACCAACATTCTTTGGCGTAAATACGTCGCACGCGGAGGTCCGGATGACCGGTGAGCTGAACGAGGCGAAACGACCGGTGAGCGCGGTGCTGGCCGGGCCGTACGGCCATCCGTTCCACCCGATGCTGGTCGCGGTGCCCATCGGAGCGTGGGTGGCGAGCATGGTCTTCGACCTGGCGTCCCGGTTCGCGCCCAATCCGGGATTCCTCGCCGAGGGCTCGAAGTGGCTGATCGCCATCGGCGTGCTCGGCGCGCTGGCCGCGGCGATGGCCGGGTTCCTCGACCTGTTCGCCATCCCGCCGGGCACCCCGGCGTTCCGCACGGGTCTGCTCCACATGGGCTTGAACCTCGTGATCACCGCCGCGTACGCCGCCGGCTTCCTGTGGCGTCAGACCGGCACGACGGCGGGCACGGCGGCGGGCACGACGACAGGCGCGGTCGCGCTCGGCCCGCTGCTGCTCTCGGCGGGCAGCCTGGCGCTGCTCGTGGTCTCCGGCTACCTGGGCGGCAAGCTCGCCTACCGCTACGGCGTGCGGGTGGCCGACGAGGCCACCCAGGCCGACGGTTTCCGGCGCTGACCCTCATCCCACCATCACAGAAGGAGAATTCATCATGGGTATCGCGGCACTGGTCACCTGGTTGCTCACCGCGGTGGGCGGCTTCGTGATGCTGGGCGTCTGGATCGCCAGAGGCGGCCGGCGCACCAGCCGCTTCTCACCAGGGCTGATCTTCGGTCACTTCGCGCTGGCCGCCGCCGGGCTGGTCGTGTGGATCGCATACCTGTTCGCCGGCATCGCCGCCCTGGCGTGGGTCGCGCTGGTCCTGCTGGTCCCGGTCGCGCTGCTGGGCTTCGCGATGTTCGCCCGGTGGATCCCCGCCTACCGCGGCCGTACGGCGGTGGCCGGCGGGCCCGGCGCCACCGGCTCGGCGGGACCGCCCGAGCGGCACTTCCCAGTCGCGGTCGTGGCCGGACACGGTCTGCTGGCGGTGGCCACCGTGGTGCTGGTGCTGCTGACCGCGCTCGGCATGAGCGGCGGCTGAGATGCGTTCCGGTAACGCCCTGCGGGTGATCGACGAGCCGCGCGACGGTGTGGACCTGGCCGCCGCCGAGCGCGCGGCCGGCGAGTTCCTGGAGGCGCTGGGCATCTCGACGGACTCCGAGAGCCTGCGGGAGACTCCGGCGCGGATGGCCAAGGCGTATGCCGAGCTGTTCACGCCACGCCCGTTCGACCTCACCACCTTCCCCAACGAGGAGGGCTACGACGAGCTCGTGCTGGCCCGGGCGATCCCGGTCCGCTCGGTCTGCGAGCATCATCTGCTGCCCTTCGCCGGAGTCGCGCATGTCGGCTACCTTCCCGGCGACCGCATCCTCGGGCTGTCCAAGCTGGCCCGCGTCGTCGAGCACTTCGCCCGCCGGCCGCAGGTGCAGGAACGGCTCACCAAACAGGTGGCCGACTGGCTCGCCGACCGGTTGCGACCCGCGGGGGTCGGCGTCGTGATCGAGGCCGAGCACACCTGCATGACTCTGCGGGGCGTACGGGCCGTCGGCTCGACCACCGTCACCTCGACGCTGCTGGGCATCCTCCGGGAGGACGCCCGATCCCGTCAGGAGTTCTTCGCCCTCACCGGCACCCGCACCTGAACAAGGAGACCATCGCCGTGACACAGCAGAGGTTCGTGATCGTCGGAGCCGGCCTGGCCGGCGCCAAAGCCGCCGAAGCCCTGCGCGAGCAGGGATTCGACGGGCGGATCACGCTGATCGGCGCCGAGCCGCACCGCCCCTATGAGCGGCCCCCGCTGTCCAAGGGCTACCTGACGGGCAAGACCGACCGGGCCGGCGTCTTCGTCCACCAGGAAGGCTGGTACGCCGACCACGACGTCGAGCTGCGGCTCGGCATCGCCGCGGTCGGCCTCGACCGCGGCGCCCACCGCGTCGAACTGGCCGACGGCAGCGTGATCGAATACGACAGACTGCTGCTGGCCACCGGGGCCCGGCCGCGAAAGCCTCCGATCCCCGGCGCGGAGGCGCCGCACGTGCACTACCTGCGCCGGATCGAGGACTGCGAGGCGCTCAGGGACGTCCTCGGGAGCGTGTCCCGGCTGGCGGTGATCGGGGCCGGCTGGATCGGGCTGGAGGTCACCGCCGCCGCCCGGCAGGCCGGCGTCGCGGTCACGGTGCTGGAGACGGCGCGGCTTCCCCTGCTGCGCGCGCTCGGGCCCGAGGCGGCCCAGGTCTTCGCCGATCTGCACCGCGACCACGGCGTCGACCTCCGGCTCGGGGTCACCGTCAGCGAGATCACGCCCTCGGGCGTACGTCTGGGCGACGGCGGCGAGATCGACGCCGACGCCGTCCTCGTCGGTGTCGGCGCCGAACCCGACGTGCGGCTCGCCCTGAGCGCCGGGTTGCACGTGGACAACGGCATCGTGGTGGACGCGACCCTGCGGACCGGCGACCCGGACATCGTCGCCGCCGGGGACGTCGCCAATGCCTACCACCCTCTGCTGGGCACGCACGTACGGGTCGAACACTGGGCCAACGCGCTCAAACAGCCCGCGGTCGCCGCCGCCACCATGCTGGGCCGGGAGGCGGTCTACGAGGAGCTGCCCTACTTCTACACGGACCAGTACGACCTCGGCATGGAGTACGTCGGCCACGTCGAGCCCGGCGGCTACGACCAGGTCGTCTTCCGGGGCGACGTCGCGGCCCGGGAGTTCGTCGCCTTATGGCTCAGCGGCGATCGCGTCCTGGCCGGCATGAACGTCAACGTCTGGGACGTCGTCGAGCCGATCAAGACGTTGATACGCACCGGAACACCCGTCACGCCCCAAGCGCTGGCCGACACCGGCCGGCCACTGGAGACCCTCGCCGCTCCTCAGAGCGGGGAAGCCTGACCTTGATCAGACACCCTGCCGACGGTCTCCACGGGGCCTGAACACGGGGCCTGAACACGGGGCCTGAAGGGCGGGCACGGGCAGCGCCGCCGATTTTGAGCTGAAGCGCTGCCCTGTGTCGCCTCGTGCCGCCTCGTGCCGCCCTGTGCTGCCGCGCTGTGCCGCCCTGTGCCTCGCCCTCGCAGGCCGTCCGAGCGGGACTTCCCAGGTCCTTCGAGAAGCGCCGGTCAGCGCGCGTCGACGATCATCCCGGCGCCGACGGTGCCGTTGGTGGCCTCGTCGATCAGGATGAAGCCGCCGGTGAGGCGGTTGCGGGCGTAGTCGTCCACGAACAACGGCTGGGTCGTCCGCAGCGACACCCGGCCGATCTCGTTCAGGCCGAGAGCGGTGGCCGACTCGTCCCGGTGCAGGGTGTTGACGTCGAGCCGGTAGTGCAGGTCCCGCACGAGAGCCCGGGCCGTACGGGTGGTGTGCTTGATGATCAGTTTGGAGCGCGGCTGGAGCTTCAGGCCGTCGGCCATCCAGCAGATCATCGCGTCGATCTCCTGGGCGGCCTGCGGCTGGTTGTTCGGCCGGCAGATCATGTCGCCCCGGGAGATGTCGATGTCGTCGCCCAGGCGCAGCGTGACCGACATCGGCGCGAACGCCTCCTCCACCGGGCCGTCGAAGGTGTCGATCCCGGTGATCGTCGTGGTCAGGCCGGAGGGCAGGTGCAGCACCTCGTCGCCCGGCTTGAGCACGCCGCCCGCGACCTGCCCTGCGTAGCCCCGGTAGTCGTGCAGCTCCTGGCTGGTCGCGCTGTGCGGGCGGATGACGTACTGCACGGGGAAGCGCACGTCGACCAGGTTGCGGTCGGAGGCGATGTGCACGTTCTCCAAATGGTGCAGCAGCGAGGAGCCCTCGTACCACGGCATGTTCTCCGAGCGGGAGACCACGTTGTCGCCGTGCAGCGCCGAGATCGGGATGAACGTGAGGTCGGACGCGTTCAGCTTGCTGGCGAACGCGGTGAACTCCTCGCGGATCTCCTCGAACCGGGCCTCGGAGTAGTCGACGAGGTCCATCTTGTTCACCGCGAGCACGAGGTGCGGCACCCGCAGCAGCGTCGTGAGGAAGGCGTGCCGCCGCGACTGCTCCAGCACGCCCTTGCGCGCGTCGATCAGGATGATCGCCAGGTCGGCCGTGGAGGCGCCGGTGACCATGTTCCGGGTGTACTGGATGTGCCCGGGGGTGTCGGCGATGATGAACTTCCGCTTGGGCGTGGCGAAGTAGCGGTAGGCCACGTCGATCGTGATGCCCTGCTCGCGCTCGGCCCGCAGGCCGTCGGTGAGCAGCGACAGGTCGGTGTACTCCGTGCCCCGATCGCGGGAGGTGCGCTCGACCGCTTCGAGCTGGTCCTCGAAGATCGCCTTGGAGTCGAACAGCAGCCGCCCGATCAGCGTCGACTTGCCGTCGTCGACGCTGCCCGCCGTCGCGAAACGAAGGATGTCCATCAGAAGTAGCCTTCCTTCTTGCGATCTTCCATGGCGGCCTCGGAGGCCCGGTCGTCGGCGCGGGTGGCGCCGCGCTCGGTGATCCGGGTGGCGGCGATCTCGTCGATGATCTGGTCGATCGTGGTGGCGGTCGAGGCGACCGCGCCGGTGCAGGTCATGTCGCCGACCGTGCGGTAGCGGACGACGGCCTCGAACGTGGGCTCGTCGTCGCCCCGCTGGACCACCTCGGAGTCGGCCAGCAGCATGGCGTCGCGCTCGAAGACCGTGCGGGTGTGGGAGAAGTAGATCGACGGGATCTCGATGCCCTCACGCCGGATGTAGTGCCACACGTCCAGCTCGGTCCAGTTCGACAGCGGGAACACGCGGATGTGCTCGCCCCTGCTGATCTTGGTGTTGTAGAGGTTCCAGAGCTCGGGGCGCTGGTTCTTCGGGTCCCACTGGCCGAACTCGTCGCGGAAGGAGAACACCCGCTCCTTGGCCCGGGCCTTCTCCTCGTCGCGCCGAGCCCCGCCGAACACCGCGTCGAACTCGTGCTCCTCGATGGCGTCCAGCAGCGTCGTCGTCTGCAGCCGGTTGCGGGAGGCCCGCCGCCCGGTCTGCTCGACCACCCGCCCGGCGTCGATCGACGCCTGGACCGACGCGACCACCAGCCGCGCGCCCAGCTCGGCGACCCGCCGGTCGCGGAACTCGATGACCTCGGGGAAGTTGTGCCCGGTGTCGACGTGCATCAGGGGGAAGGGGATCGGCGCCGGCCAGAAGGCCTTCTCGGCGACCCGCAGCATGACGATGGAGTCCTTGCCGCCGGAGAAGAGCAGACACGGGCGCTCGAACTCGGCCGCGACCTCACGCATGATGTGGATCGCCTCGGCCTCGAGCACGTCGAGCTGTGACGTGGTGTAGTCACGCTGAAGCATGGGGACTTCCTTCACGGAGTCTGGCGATGCAGGTCACGGATTCCGGCGAGCAACGTTGGCGCCAGATCCGGTAGGGAGACCAGGATATCCGGCAGCCAGGGGTCCCCCTGGTTGTAGGTCAGGGGTGAGCCGTCGATCCTGCTCGCGTGGGCCCCCGCCGCGACCGCCACCGCGACCGGCGCGGCCGAGTCCCACTCGTACTGGCCCCCGGCGTGCACGTACGCCTCGACCTCTCCGGTGAGGACCGCGGCGATCTTGGCACCGGCCGAGCCGATGGGGACGAGTTCCCCGCCGTGGCGGGCGGCCAGCTCACGGACGAACTCAGGCGGCCGGGTGCGGCTGACCGCGATGCGGAACGGCTCGCGCACCTTCTCCGGCAGCTCGGGCGGCGCCGCCGTCGTCAGCGTACGCCCCTGGGCCGGCAGGGCGACCGCTCCGGCGGTGAGGGCGCCGCGTTCCCACAGGGCCACGTGGACGGCCCAGTCGGTGCGGCCCTGCTCGGAGAACTCACGGGTGCCGTCGAGAGGATCGACGATCCAGACGCGCTCGGCCGACAGCCGCCGGGGGTCCATCCGCTCCTCGCGGGTCGCCTCCTCCGACAGCACGGCGTCGTCCGGCCGCAGCCGCCTCAGGGCGTCC
This sequence comes from Microbispora catharanthi, assembly GCF_006334915.2. GTDB lineage: Bacteria > Actinomycetota > Actinomycetes > Streptosporangiales > Streptosporangiaceae > Microbispora > Microbispora catharanthi. Next base: position 96,742 of record NZ_VDMA02000014.1, on the reverse strand, counting down.
ATGAGGAACTCGTGGGACGCGCGGTCCCCGGCGTCCTTCAGCGCCCGGCCGTCCTCGAACCCGAGACGGGCGCGCAGCTCCAGGAGCCGCTCCCCCGCCTCCGTCGCCAGCTCACCGGCGAGGGAATGGTCGTCCCGCATCGTCATTTCTCAGTACGCTCCCGCCCCGCCGGCGACCGCAGACCACGTCTTCCATAAGATCTGCAGATCCAGCATGAGAGACCAGTTCTCGACATAACGTAGGTCCAACCGTACCGATTCCTCCCAGGAGAGGTCGGATCGGCCGTTTACCTGCCAGAGCCCGGTCATCCCGGGCCGCACCACGAGCCTGCGGCGCACGTCGTCGCCATACCGCGCGACCTCCTCGGGCAGCGGCGGGCGCGGTCCGACGAGCGACATGTCGCCCCGCAGCACGTTGAACAGCTGCGGCAGCTCGTCGAGCGAGTAACGCCGCAGCGCGGCGCCGAGCCGGGTCACCCGCGGGTCCCTGCGCACCTTGAACAGCACGCCGTCGGCGTCGCTGACCAGCTCGACCTTGCGGGCCTCCGCGTCCCGGCGCATCGTGCGGAACTTCAGGATCGTGAACTCCACGCCGTCCCTGCCGACCCGCCGCTGGCGGAACAGGACGGGCCCCGGGCCGGTCGCCCGCACGGCCACGGCGACGGCGGCCAGCAGCGGGGCGAGCACGACCAGCGCGGCGGCGGCGACCAGCCGGTCGAACACGCCCTTGACCAGCCGGCGCCCTCCTGCCAGCTCGGGATGCTCCACGTGCAGCAGCGGGAGCCCGGCGATGGGGCGGATCGCGATCCGCGGGCCGGCCACCTCCATCAGCGCGGGCGCCACCACGAGGTCGGTGCGCGTCCGCTCCAGCCGCCAGGCCAGCCTGCGCAGCGCCGTGCCGTCCAGCTCGGGGCAGGCGAGCACCGCCACCGTGTCCGCCCGGACCTGCTCGACCACCAGCGGCACGTCGGTGAAGTCGCCGAGCACCGGCACGTCCGCGACCCGGCCGGCGGCGCCGGTGGGCACGCAGGCGGCCACCACCTCCATCCCGTGGTAGCGCTCCCTGCGGAAGGTGCCGACCAGCTCGGCGATCGCCGCCCGGTGGCCCACCACCACGACCCTGCGCATGCAGCCCTCGCCCCTGGCCCGCCTGCGGTGCAGCCGCTGCCGCAGGCCGTACCTCGCCCCGAGGGTGAGCACGGTGGCGAGCGGCAGCGCGATCAGCACGTAGCCGCGGGCTATCTCGGTCTTCGACGCGTACGCCGCGATCGCCACACCCGCGATCAACGTGAAGCCGCCCCGTGCGACCCGGCGGAACTCCTCGGCCCCCACGCCGATCAGGCGCGGCTCGTACGCCCGGCTCAGCACCAGGATCACCGTCCAGACGGCGGGCAGCGCGGCGCTCGCCATCACATAGGGCATCACGTACGGAGTAACCTCGCCGAACCGGATCACCACGGCGGTGACCCCCGCGAGAAGGGCGCCCACGATGTCGCAGACGGCCGCGGTGAGCCGATACCGGACGGCCCACTCGGGAGGCCGCGGCATCGGATGGGCGGGCGAGTCCCGGGACGTGCCGACGGCGACCGAGGACGTGTCACCGTCCAGCACCATCGCCCCCCGTAATCCTGTCAATACCGACGGTGATGGAATGCTAGCGGCCTCACCCCGGCGTCTCAGGGAGATTCGTTGAAAGCCGAAACGTACATATCGGTTGATGTCGAGGCGGACGGCCCGATTCCGGGGCCGTACTCGATGGTCAGCTTCGGCATGACCGTGGCCGGCCGGATGACCGGGCGGCGGTTCGAGCGGACCGACCCGGAGTCCCTGACGTTCTACGCGGAGTTACGGCCGATCAGCGACGACTGGGTGGCGGAGGCGCTGGCGGTGAGCGGCCTCGACCGGACGACGCTGCTGCGCGAGGGACGCGACCCGGCCGAGGCGATGACGGAGGCGGCGGCCTGGGTGCGCGAGGTCTGCGGCGACGACCTGCCGGTGCTCGCGGCCTTCCCGCTGTCGTACGACTGGATGTGGATGTACTGGTACTTCCTCCGCTTCACCGGGCAGTCGCCCTTCGGCCACTCCCGGTGCATCGACATCAAGACGCTGTACGCCGCCAAGGCCGTGGTGCCGGTGGCCTGGGCGACAAAGCGCCAGATGCCGCGCGAGGTGCGGGCGCGGCGCCCGCACACCCACAACGCGCTCGACGACGCCATCGAGCAGGCGGAACTGCTGCAGAACCTCATGCTGTGGCCGGGCGCCGCCCGCGGGCGCGACGCGAGCGGCGTCGGCGGGGCGGCCTCGCCGGATCTCAGCGGGGAGGCTTCGCCGGATTGAGGTCGGCGGCGTGGAAGCGGTTCTGCGTCGCCTCCAGACCGGCGGTCATCAGCGACTCCACCATGTCGGCCGCCCGGTCGACGAGGAACGGCAGGTCCTTGCGCTCGGCCGTGGCGAAGTCGCGCAGCACGAACGTCGCCGCGTCCATGCGGCCCGGCGGGCGGCCGATGCCGAACCTGATCCGCGGGTAGTCGCGCGTGCCGAGCGACTTCGTGATCGACTTCAGCCCGTTGTGGCCGTTGTCCCCGCCGCCGGTCTTCGCGCGCAGCGCCCCGTACGGGATGTCCAGCTCGTCGTGGACCACGATCACCCGGTCGGGGGTGACCTTGTAGAAGTCGGCCAGCGCCTTCACCGGGCCGCCCGACAGGTTCATGAACGACAGCGGCTTGGCCAGCACGACCGGGAGCGCGGCCAGGCGGCCCTCGACCACCTCGGCCCGCGATTTGTGCGCCTTGAACCGCCCGCCCACCCGGGCCGCCAGCTCGTCGAGCACCATGAAGCCCGCGTTGTGCCGGTTTCCGGCGTACTCCGGCCCGGGGTTGCCCAAGCCCGCCACCAGCCACCGCTGCGCGGACGTGTCGGACATCGCTGTCTCCTCCGCTGTCTTTCCCCACATGGAAGAGTCCTCCACAGGACACCCTGTGGAGGACTCTCTCACGAACAGGTCCTACTCGGCGGCCTCGGCGCTCTCGCCCTCGGCGGCCTCGCCCTCCTCGGGCAGCTCGGCGGCCGGGGCGCCGATCACCTGCAGCACCAGGGCCTCGGGGTCGCCCGCCAGCGTGGTGCCGTTCGGCAGCTTCAGGTCGCTCGCGTGCACCGCGAAGCCGGCGTCCTTGCCGTCCACGTCCACCTCGACGCCGGTCGGGATGTGGGTCGCCTCGGTCTCGACCGAGATCGTGACGAGCTGCTGCTCGACGATGGCGCTGCCGATCGTGTCGCCGGTGACGGTGACCGGGATCTCGACGGTGACCTTCTCGCCGCGCTTGACCAGCAGCAGGTCGACGTGCTCCAGGAAGCCCTTGATCGGGTCGCGCTGGACGCCCTTGGGCAGCGCGATCTCGTCCACGCCCTCGCCCTGCAGGCGGATGAGCACGTTGGGCGTGCGCAGCGCGAGCAGCAGCTCGTGGCCGGGGAGGGTCAGGTGCTTGGGCTCGGTGCCGTGGCCGTAGAGAACGGCGGGGACCTTGTTCCCCCGGCGGATCTTGCGGGCGGCGCCCTTGCCGAACTCGTTGCGAAGCTCGGCGGCGATACGTACTTCGGACACGGCACATCTCCTAGGGATGCTCGTCGGCGGATTGACGCGCTCCCCCTCACCCGCCCTAGCGGAAGGCGTTACGAGCGCAACCCCACCACTCTACCGTCTTGCCGGCAGTCCCTCGGTGGCCGTTACACTGGCCGCATGATTCGTACGTTGTGTCAGGGCTGGTGGCGCTCCACGTAGGAGCGGCCATCTCACACGCGTACGACCGGGCCGTTCGGATGGACGGCCCTTTTTCGTGCTCCCTGGACGAGGGGTCGCCGTCGGAACGGCGGACCACCTGCCAAGGGAGAACACATGACCGCGATCCTCGACACCACTCCGGACGACGACGAGCTCGGCGTGCCGGCCGCCCGGCGCCGCAGCGCCGAGCTGGAGAGACAGATCCACGAGCGGCCCGGAAGATTCCGCGCGCTGACCGGGGACCGCCCGACCGGGCGGCTGCACCTGGGGCACTATTTCGGCACCCTGCACAACCGCGTCCGCCTCCAGAACCTGGGCGTGGACATGATGGTGCTCGTCGCGGACTACCAGGTCCTGACCGACCGCGACGTCGCCGACCGGCTCGCGGAGCACGTGGAGGACCTGGTGCTCGACTACCTGGCCGTGGGCATCGACCCGGACCGGGCCACCGTTTTCACGCACAGCGCGGTCCCCGCGCTGAACCAGCTGCTGCTGCCGTTCCTCAGCCTGGTCTCCGTCGCGGAGCTGGGCCGCAACCCCACGGTCAAGGATGAGATCGCCCACTCGAGTCAGTCGGCGGTCAGCGGGCTGATGTTCACCTATCCGGTCCACCAGGCCGCCGACATCCTGTTCTGCAAGGCCGGGCTCGTGCCTGTCGGTCAGGATCAGCTGCCTCATCTGGAGGTGGCCCGCACCGTCGCACGCCGCTTCAACAGCCGCTACGGTCCGGTGTTCCCCGAGCCGGAGGCTCTGCTGTCCGCGGCCCCGCTGTTGCTCGGCACCGACGGAGGCAAGATGAGCAAGAGCCGGGGCAACGCCATCGCCCTGGCCGCGACCGCCGACGAGACCGCCCGGATGATCCGCGGCGCCAAGACCGACGCGGACCGCCACATCACGTACGACCCGGTGGCCCGGCCCGAAGTCTCCAGCCTGGTCCTTCTGGCTGCGCTGTGCCTGGACCGCGACCCGCACGAGGTGGCCGAGGAGATCGGCGGCCGGGGAGCGGCCGCGCTGAAGGCCGTCGTCACCGACGCGGTCAACGATCACTTCGCGCCCATCCGGGCACGGCGCGCCGAGCTGGCCCTGGACCGCGCCCACATCCGCCGGGTGCTTCGCGACGGCAACGAGTGGGCGAACGCCATCGCCGACGACACCCTCAAGGAGGTGCGGGAGGCGATGAAGGCCCTCTACTGAAGGGCGCGCGCGGGCCCCCGGACGGCCGTCCGACCAGACCGGGGGCCCGCACCGCTCAGCTGTCGCCCTCGAAGAGGCTGGTGACGGAGCCGTCGGTGAAGACCTCGGTGATCGCCCGGGCGATCAGCGGGGCGATCGACAGGACCGTGAGGCTGTCGAACCTCTTCTCCTCCGGGATGGGCAGCGTGTTGGTCACGACCACCTCGGAGATGCGGGAGTTCTTGAGCCGGTCCACGGCCGGGTCGGAGAAGATGGCGTGGGTGGCGGCCACGATGACGTCGGTCGCGCCGTGCTCGTAGAGCGCGTCGGCCGCCTTGCAGATCGAGCCGCCCGTGTCGATCATGTCGTCGATCAGCACGCAGGTCCTGCCGCGCACCTTGCCGACCACCTCGTGCACCTTCACCTGGTTGGCCACGTCGAGGTCGCGCCGCTTGTGGATGAACGCCACCGGCGTGCCCAGGCTGTCGGACCAGCGCTCGGCCAGCCGTACGCGGCCGGTGTCGGGAGAGACGATCGTGGTGGTCTCCGGGTCGAGCTTGCCGCGCAGATAGTTGATCAGGACCGGCAGGGCGAACAGGTGGTCCACCGGACCGTCGAAGAAGCCCTGGATCTGCGAGGTGTGCAGGTCGATGGACATCATCCGGTCGGCGCCCGCCTGCTTGAACAGGTCGGCCATCAGCCTGGCGGTGATGGGCTCGCGGCCGCGGCCCTTCTTGTCCTGCCGGCTGTAGCCGTAGAACGGCATGATCACGGTGACCCGCTTGGCGGAGGCCCGCTTGAGGGCGTCCACCATGATCAACTGTTCCATGATCCACTGGTTGATCGGCGCGGTGTGGCTCTGCATGACGAAGGCGTCGCAGCCGCGCACGGACTCCAGGTATCGCACGTAGATCTCGCCGTTGGCGAAGTCGCGCAGCGCCGTGGGCGTGATCTCGACGCCGAGGGCTTTCGCGACCTCGTCGGCCAGTTCGGGGTGGGACCGGCCGGAGAAGAACATCAGGTTCCGCTCACCGGTCGTCTTCTTGCCGCTCATGCCGCGCTCCTCGCGTGTCGAGCCTGTTCGCCGTACCGGGCCTGGTTCTGGGGCCGGGCCGGCCATAACGCCGTTCCCTCGCCTCGCCCGGGGCTCGCAAACCCCTTCGCCCGGTCGATGTGGTCGGTCACGGTGTCCTCCTGGCCTGGCCCTTCGGCGCTACGCGGTCAGACCGCGCCTCGTACTCTTACCTGTCCCCGTACGGCCCGCGGGGAGGCGGGCCGCAGGTGGTCCTAGTCGCCGGTCCTAATTCACCGGCTCTGATCACCGGCGGGGTCTCCGCCGTTCGCGGCGGCCGCGTCGCGGGCTTCGATCGCCCGCCGGGCCGCCTCCGCCGACTTGGTGCCGGCGCGGCGGCGCGTCACCCAGCCCTCGACGTTGCGCTGTTTGCCGCGGGCGACCGCCATCGCCCCGGGCGGCACGTCGGATGTGATCACGGATCCGGCGGCCGTGTACGCTCCGTCGCCGATCGTGACCGGGGCGACGAGCATGTTGTCGCTGCCCACGCGCACGTGGTCGCCCACGACCGTGTGGTGCTTGGAGACGCCGTCGTAGTTGACGAAGACGCAGGCGGCACCGATGTTCGAGCCGACCCCGATGGTCGCGTCGCCGACGTACGTCAGGTGCGGGACCTTGGAGCCCTCGCCGATCCGCGCGTTCTTGGTCTCGACGAACGCGCCGATCTTGCCCTTGGCGCCGAGCACCGTGCCGGGGCGCAGGTAGGCGAAGGGGCCCACGGCGGCGCCGGGACCGATCTCCGCGCCGTCGGCGACGGTGTTGCGCACGATCGCGTCCTCGCCGACGACCGTGTCGGTCAGCGTGCTGCCCGGCCCGACCTCGGCTCCCGCCCCGATCCTGGTGGCGCCCTTGAGCTGGGTGCCGGGGTGGATCACGGCGTCGGGCTCCATCTCGACCCCGGCGTCGACCCATGTGCTGGGCGGGTCGACGACGGTCACCCCGGCGCGCATGTGCGCCTGCAGGATGCGGTCGTTGAGCACGCGCCGGACGAAGGCGAGCTGGACGCGGTCGTTGACGCCCTCGACCTCGGCGTGGTCGGCGGCCACGTGCGCGCCCACCCGGTGGCCGTCCTCGCGGAGGATGGCCAGCACGTCGGTCAGGTACTCCTCGCCTTGGGCGTTGGCGGCGCCGATCCGCTTCAGACCGTCGGCCAGGAGCGCGCCGTCGAAGGCGTACACACCCGAGTTCATCTCGGCGATCGCACGCTGCTCGGGGGTCGCGTCCTTCTCCTCGACGATCTCCAGCACCGCGCCGTCCTCGGCACGCACGATCCGGCCGTAGCCGGCCGGGTCGGGGACGACGGCGGTCAGCACCGTGACGGCGTTGCCGTCGGCGGCGTGCCGTTCGAGCAGGGCCGCCAGGGTCTCGGTGCGCAGCAGCGGCGTGTCGCCGTACGTCACCAGGACGGTGCCGTCGATCGGGCCCTCGGCTTCGAGCGCGGTGCGCACGGCGTGGCCGGTGCCGTTCTGCTTGTCCTGGACGACCGTACGGGCGTCCACGGAGGTCGTCGCGAGATGGGCGCCGACCTGCTCGCGCGCGTGCCCGATGACCACGATCAGCCGCTCGGGCGACAGGCCGCGCGCGGCGGCGAGCATGTGGTCGACGAGCGTTCGGCCGCAGACCTCGTGCAGGACTTTGGGGGTTTTCGATTTCATCCGGGTGCCCTCGCCGGCGGCGAGGACGATCACGGCTGCCGGGCGCGGCACACTCACGGACTGAGGCTCCCTCGGCGTCGCGGCTTACTACACGGATCGTGACTGTACAAATCGGGTGCGGCTTCCCACGCGTCCACTACCCAGGAACCGCACGGTCACCCGCTCGACAAGGTGAGCTTACCTGCCGTACCCCGGAAGGGAACCAGCCCCCCTGGGGCTCCTACGGCCGAATGAACAGGCTCCCGGGGGAGGATTCGAACCTCCGTTGACAGAACCAAAATCTGTAGTCTTGCCCCTAGACGACCCGGGAAGGGCGCGAAGTGCCGTTTTGCCGGGTTCCGGCAGCCGCCGGAATCCGCACTCAGGATACAGAGCCGTCCCCCTGGCGCGCGCCCCCAAAATTCAGCGCGTACGGAGCGGGCCGGGCCGGCGCGCGCGTCCTCACCGCCGGATCGAACTCCCTCGACGAGCCGGCCACGTGGGCCGCACACCTCGGCGTCCCCTTCGAGGCGCACGAAACCGCCCGAACTCGTCGAGCACATCCGCGCGCTCGGCGCCCGCCTCGTCGACGCGGCCCGGCATCACCCGCCCGCCTCACACGCCCACGTATGGCCTGAAGTACGGCGAATCTGGATGTTACCGAGACACCATTCGGGGCAGGTCGGCGTGGACGCCGCGGCATCGGCGACGCGGCCGGAAGTGAGTAAGAGGCACTACCAGATGGCCGACCGTTGGTGCAAGGCGTGGATTCGCCACCAGATGTGGCCCGGAGCGTCACCTTCCACACATTCGCTCTTAGGGATTCCTAACTTACGATGGCGTAGGTTACGGTTCCGTAGCCAGACATTCTTCCCCATCTCGTGAGGTAGCCCATGACCGTCCTGACCGAACGTCCCTCACCACAGCCGAAGCCGGAGTTCGAGCCGGAAGGCAAGAGCAAAGCCGATCTGGTCGTCTTCGCACTCGTCGTCGGTCTTCCGATCCTCGCGGTGATCGCCGCGGTGCCGTTCGCCTGGGGATGGGGCCTGGGCTGGACGGACATCGCGATCGCCGCCGTGTTCTACGTCGTGTCCGGCTTGGGGGTCACGGTCGGGTTCCACCGCTATTTCACCCACGGCTCGTTCAAGGCCAACCGGCCTCTGAAGATCGCCCTCGGGATCGCCGGCAGCCTCTCGCTGGAGATGTCGGTGCTGGACTGGGTCGCCGCCCACCGCAAGCACCACAAGTTCTCCGACAAGGAGGGCGACCCGCACTCGCCGTGGCGGTTCGGGCCCGGCTTCAAGTCGATGTGCAAGGGCCTGCTGTACGCGCACGTGGGCTGGCTCTTCGAGGTCGAGCGCGTCAACCGCGCCAAGTACGCCCCGGACCTGCTCAAGGACCCGGACATCATGAAGCTGCACCGGTGGTTCCCCCCGTTGGCGATCACCTCCCTGCTGCTCCCGGCGGTCCTGGGCGGCCTCATCACCTGGTCGTGGCAGGGCGCGCTGACCGCCTTCTTCTGGGGCACGCTGATGCGGATCGGGCTGCTGCACCACGTGACCTGGTCGATCAACTCCATCTGCCACGTGTTCGGCGAGGAGGTGTTCGAGTCGCGCGACAAGTCCCGCAACGTCTGGTGGCTGGCCATCCCGTCGTTCGGCGAGTCGTGGCACAACCTGCACCACTCCGACCCCACCTGCGCCCGGCACGGCGCACTCAAGGGCCAGATCGACCTCAGCGCGGGCATGATCCGCTGGTTCGAGAAGGCCGGATGGGCCCACGACGTGCGCTGGCCGACCCCGGAGCGGCTGGCGGCGAAGCGAATTGCCTGACGACTCAGTCAGCGCTGACGGCAGGGCCGCTCGACGAAACGCGGCGGCCCTGACCCTCACACCGACGCCCCCCGCATCGGCACCGTCTTCTGCGGTGGTGCCCGCCACATCCGCCCTCCCGGCACTCGCCGGCACCGGCACTCGTACGGCCCCCGCCTCGGCGGTGGCCGTACCGGCGCGTCCGGCGCCTTCTCCCCGTAAGACGGCAACCGGCCCGAGCCGGGTCCGGGCCGCCGCACCCGCCATGATGGAACCCGTGAGCGAGTCCTCTCGATCCCGAAGACGCATGACCGGCGCGGAACGCCGCGAGCAGCTGATCCAGGTCGGCCGTGCCCTGTTCGCGGACAAGGGCTTCGACGGCACCTCGGTCGAGGAGATCGCGGCCAGCGCCAAGGTGTCCAAGCCCGTGGTTTACGAGCACTTCGGCGGCAAGGAGGGCATCTACGCCGTCGTCATCGACCGGGAGATGCAGCGCCTGCTCAGCCTGGTCACCCAGGCTCTGTCGGCCTCGCATGCCCGCGTCAAGCTGGAGCGGGCCGCGCTCGCCCTCCTTCAGTACATCGAGGAGAGCAGCGAGGGCTTCCGCATCCTGGTCCGCGACTCCCACGCCGCCTCGGGTACGGGCACCTTCGCCAGCCTGATCAGCGACATCGCCAGCCAGGTGGAGGACGTCCTGGCGGACGAGTTCATGGAGCGCGGCTACGACCCCAAGCTCGCGCCGATGTACGCCCAGATGCTCGTGGGGATGACCGCTCTCACCGGCCAGTGGTGGCTCGAGGTGCGCAAGCCGCGCCGCGAGGAGGTCGCCGCCCACCTGGTGAACCTGTCCTGGAACGGCCTGACCGGCCTCGATCCCAATCCCGCGCTCACCGCCGCGACACGCGGCCTGGTCCTGTCCCCCGCCGCGGAGACCCGTACGGCGAGACCCGCCGAGCGCGATTCGAAGGAGCAGGAGAAGCTCCGCCGCGAGCAGGAGAAGGCGCAGGAGCGAGAGCAGCGCGAACGCGCCAAGCAGCTCGAACGCCAGCAGCGCGAGCTGGAGAAGGCCAAGGAACGCGAGCAGCGCGAACGCGCCAAGGAGCTCGAACGGCAGACGAAGGAGCAGGAGAAGCTCCGCCGCGAGCAGGAGAAGGCGCAGGAGCGAGAGCAGCGCGAACGCGCCAAGGAACTCGAACGCCGCCAGCGCGAGCGGGCCAAGGAACTGGAACGCCTGCAGCGCGAGCGGGCCAAGGAATTCGACCGGCAGCAGCACGGGGAGATCTGACCGTCCCGCCTGCGACTCGGGGGAGCTCGCCGGGAAACCGCGGAAAGCCGCTCGTGACGGCGGTCGCCGATGCGCGGGAAGCGGCTCGCGGGAGGCGGTTCGGGGCGGCGGTCGCCGATGCGCGGGAGGCGCGGCGATCAGGGAGAACGCGGCCCGCCGAAACCGGCCTGACGCTTTCGTTGCGGTGAAGTTAACGTTCCGTTCAACGACTTAGGGCATATTTCGTTATATGTCCGCCCAAAGCTCCCCTGCCCATGAGCCGGAAGAGGCCGACCTCCCCGCGCGCGCCCCGCTGCCCAACGAGCGATTCCTCAACCGGGAGGAGAGCTGGCTCCAGTTCAACGAGCGCGTCCTGGAGCTGGCGGAGGACTCCTCGGTGCCGCTGCTCGAACGCGTCAGGTTCCTCGCCATCTTCGCGAGCAACCTGGACGAGTTCTTCCGCGTACGGGTGGCCGGGCTCAAACGGCGGATGGCGACCGGCCTGCTGCTGCGGACGACGGGCGGGCTGAAGCCGAGCGAGGCGCTGTCGCGGATCGCGACGGTCGCCGACGAGCTCGCGCGCAGGCACGCGGCGGTCTTCCACGACCGCATCTGCCCGGAGCTCGCGGAGGAGGGCATCGCGATCGTCCGCTGGGACGACCTCGCCAGGGACGAGCGGACGGCGCTGCGCAAGCTCTTCCGTGAGCGGATCCGGCCGGTCCTGACCCCGCTGGCCGTCGACCCCGCCCACCCGTTCCCGTACATCTCGGGTCTTTCGCTGAACCTGGCCGTGACCGTGCGGAACCCGGAGGACGGCCACACGGTGTTCGCGCGGGTGAAGGTCCCCTCGCAGCTCCCGCGGTTCGTGACGGCCTCGCCGAACCGGTTCGTCCCGCTGGAGGACGTGATCGCGGCCCACCTGGGCGAGCTGTTCAAGGGCATGCAGGTCGTGCAGCACCACGTCTTCCGGGTGACCAGGAACGAGGACCTCGAGGTCGACGAGGACGTCACGGAGAACCTCATGAAGGCGCTGGAACGCGAGCTGCTGCGCCGCCGGTTCGGGCCGCCGGTGCGGCTGGAGGTCGAGGACACCATCACCCCTCAGGTGCTGGAACTGCTCGTGGACGAGCTCGGCGTGTCCGACAACGAGATCTACCGCCTGCCCGGGCCGCTCGACTTGACCGGGCTGCACGCCATCGCCGACCTCGACCGCCCGGAGCTGCACTACCGGCCGTTCGTCCCGGCGGAGGCGATCAGCGCCGAGGACGACCTGTTCGCCGTCCTGCGCGAGCGCGACATCCTCATCCACCACCCGTACGACTCGTTCGCGACGAGCGTGCAGCGGTTCGTGGAGGAGGCGGCGGCCGACCCGGACGTGCTGGCGATCAAGCAGACCCTCTACCGCACCAGCGGCGACTCGCCGATCGTGGACGCGCTGATCGACGCGGCCGAGGCGGGCAAGCAGGTCGTGGTCGTGGTGGAGATCAAGGCGAGGTTCGACGAGCACGCGAACATCTCCTGGGCGCGCAAGCTGGAGACGGCCGGGTGCCATGTGGTCTACGGCGTGCTCGGCCTCAAGACGCACTGCAAGCTGTCGATGGTGGTCCGCCAGGAGGCGGGCGGCGAGTTGCGGCGCTACTGCCACATCGGCACCGGCAACTACAACCCGAAGACGGCCCGGCAGTACGAGGACTTCGGCCTGCTCACTGCCGACCCGCAGGTGGGCGAGGACGTCACCGACCTGTTCATCCACCTGACCGGCTACTCCCACCAGTCCGAGTATCGCCGGCTGCTGGTCGCGCCCGACTCGCTGCGCCGGGGCCTGCTCGCCCGGATCGAGCAGGAGATCGCCCACCGCGGAGCGGGCCGCGCGGCCCGGATCCGGATCAAGACCAACTCGATGGTGGACGAGCCGATCATCGACGCGCTGTATCGCGCCTCGCAGGCGGGAGTGCCGGTGGACCTGTGGGTGCGCGGCATCTGCACGCTTCGCCCGGGTGTGCCCGGCCTGTCGGAGAACATTCGCGTACGCAGCGTGCTCGGCCGCTTCCTCGAACACTCCCGGGTGTACGAGTTCGGCGGAGGACGGCGGCCGGAGATCTGGATCGGCAGCGCCGACCTGATGCGCCGCAACCTGGACCGGCGGGTCGAGGCGCTGGTCAAGGTCACCAGTCCGCAGCAGCGCAGGTATCTGTCCGATCTGCTCGACCTGGCGTTCCTGGACACCACCACCGCCTGGACGCTGCACTCCGACGGCAAGTGGCTGCGTCACCGGGGCGAGGTCGATCTGCAGCACCACCTGATCGCCGGGAGGCGCTGGCGAACCGTGGACGACGTGACGGAGTGACGGAGTGACCGCCGAGGGCATGGTCAGGGGTATGGCCAAGGGCATGATCAGGGCGGCCGGGGCGGTCGTCTGGCGGGGGGACGAGGACGACCCGGAGGTCGCCCTCGTGCATCGCCCGGCGTACGACGACTGGAGCCTGCCCAAGGGGAAGCTCAAGCACGGCGAGCACGTGATCGCGGGGGCCCTGCGCGAGGTGCGGGAGGAGACCGGCCTGCGGGTCGTGCTCGGCCGCGCGCTCCCGCCCGTGCACTACCTGCACGACGGCCGGCTCAAGCGGGTGGACTACTGGCTCGCCCACGCTCTCGACGACCAGGTCGCGACCGATGGCGACGAGGTCGACGAGGTGGCGTGGCTGCCGATCGAGGAGGCACGACGGCGCCTCACCTACGCCTGGGACCGCAGCCTGCTGCGCGCCGTCGGCGCCGCTCCCCTCGTCACCACGCCGCTGATCCTGCTGCGGCACGCGCTGGCGGGCTCCCGGCAGGAGTGGAAGGGCGACGACGACCGGCGCCCGCTGGACGAGCGCGGCCGCGCCCAGGCCGAGGTCCTGGCCACGGTGCTCGGGGCCTATCGCCCGGCCGTCCTGGTCAGCTCGCACAGCAGGCGCTGCACGCAGACGCTCAAGCCGTACGCCGAGCGGCACGGGCTGGAGATGCGCGAGCAGACGGCGCTGTCGGAGAGCGGCTACGACCCGCGCGAAGCGGAACGAACCATGCGCGGTCTGCTGGCCGCGCCCGTGCCCGCGGTGCTGTGCAGCCACGGCAAGGTCCTGCCCGAGCTGCTGGGCATGGCCGGCGAGGCGCTGCGCGGGGTGCGGACCGCCGACCACACCCTCGCCAAGGGCGGCTTCGCCGTGCTCCACCGCGCCGTCGGCAGAGACCGCGCCGCCGATCCGGGCGACGGCACCGTCGGCGCGGGCGACCACGTCGTGAGCCTGGAGCGTTACGCGACCTGAGACCGGCAGCGCGGTAGGCGACCTGAGACCGGCAGCGCGGTCAGGCGGCAGGGTAAGTCGGCAGGGTCAGGCGGGGTGTCAGGCGAGACGGGACCAGACTGCGGGGAACTCCTCCTGAGCCCGGGCCGCCTCGGCGCTCTCGATGCCCGCCAGCACGCCGTAGGTGAAGGTGTCCTCCCCGGCCTGCCGTGCCCTTCCGGCCTCCTCAAGCAGCACGCCCTGGGCGACGACGCCGTCCTGGTGCCGTCCGAGCACCTCCTGCACCTGCTTGGCGCGCTCGGCCGCGCCAGACATGCCGGCGGCCTCGGCCGTGTATCGGGCGCGCTTGGCGGCCTTGCGCACGTCGTGCATGGCCGTCTCCCGTTCCTCGCCCTCCTCCATGCGCCGCGCCGCTTCGTAGGCGTCGGTCACCCGCCGCCAGTTCCTGTCCACGATCTTCGGCAGGGCCTTGTCCGCGTTCTTGGCCGCCGTGGCCGTCAACGGCGGGTCGGCGGCCAGCGCGTCGAGGGCGTCGAGCAGCGCGAAGTAACGGTCCTCGCTGAGCGCCCGCCGGATGCGCTCGTACGCGTCGTGCTCCCTGGCCAGCAGGTCGTCGCCCAGCCTGCGGCGCGCGTCGGCGGTGACGAAGCGGGGGTCGAGACCGTCGAGACGGGTGGCGAAGCGGGCCCGGATGACCTCCAGGTCACGGGCCTCGCCCAGCACCTCGCCGAGCCACTTGAGCTCCTCCTGGAGGTCCCCCTGGATGTGCTCGGTGCCGGCGACGATCCGCTTGAACGCCTTGAGCGCGCTGCGCAGGCGGCGGCAGGCGACCCTGGCCTTGTGGACGGCGTCCTCCTCGCCCAGCCGTACGTGCGGGTCCTGCGCGATCAGCGCGTCGGCGTGAGCGCGGAGGTAGGCGACGACGACCTCTCCTGCCGAACCGGGCTCGGGCCGGGTCCTCGGCGGCGGCGCGGCTATGCGGTCGCCCAGGACGCGCGCGAGTTTGCTCGCGCTGTCCGCGGGAGCGGCCCCCGCCTTGCGCAGCCGCTTGGCCACCTTCTTGAGGAGGTCGCGCTCGCCCTCCTTGAGCTCGGCCTCGACCTCGCGCCAGCGCCGCACCACCGGCTCGTCACCGAGCACCGTGCCCTTCACCCGGTCGTCGGCGATCTCCACGAGCACCGCGCCGGACGGACCGAGCAGCCGGGTGACTCCCCGGCGGGTCTCCAGCTGGGCCACCGGCGCGAGCGGCGCGCCCCGCGTGTACGCGAGGACGAGGCTCGCCAGCTCGGCGGGCACCACCTTGGCGCTGCGGGTGAGCGGCCGGGTGATCTCCTGACGGGCGCCCTTGGCCTTGGGCAGCTTGAGGTGCCAGCCCTCGTCGTCTCCGCCGCGCCGCCGGCGCAGGGTGACGCCCCGGGCCGCCAGCCGCAGGTCGGGGGTGTCGAAGTAGACCGCGGTCAGCCGGTGGGAGAGCGGCTCGGACACCCCCTCACATCCCGGCACGCCGCCGAGGTCGGGCAGGGCGAAGCCCTCCGGAACGTCGAACTTGTCCTCGATCTCCAGCGCCACCGTTCCCCCTGGATATCCCGGTCGGCGGTCATACTGCCACGCGAAGATGAACAAACCTCACAGATGCGCGGCCACGAAGATCCGCCGGAACGGGAACGGCGTGCCGTACGGCCTGGGCGGGTAGGCGGCCCGCAGGGCCCGGGCGCAGTCGGCGAGGAAGTCGGCGTGGCGCTCAGGCGGCAGCCGGTCGAGCATGGGCCGCAGAGCCGTGCCCTTGATCCAGCCGAGCACCGGGTCGCCCCCGGGCAGGACATGCACATAGGTCGTCTCCCACGCGTCCACGGTGAAGCCCAGACCGGCGAGCAGGTCCACGTAGTCGGCGGGATCCCCGACCGGCTCGCCCCGCGGCACGTCGCCCAGCTCCTCCCGCCAGGTCGTACGGCACAGCTCGCGCACGACGGCGTGACTGGGCGCGTGGAAGTTGCCTGGCACCTGGAAGGCGAGCCAGCCGCCCTCGGTCAGGTGGCTCCTCCACCGGCGCAGCAGGTCGGGGTGCTCCGGGATCCACTGCAGCAGCGCGTTCGAGACGATCACGTCGACCGGGCGCGGTGGGCGCCAGTCGCGGACGTCGGCCACCTCGAACGTCGGCCCGGGCGGCGTCTTGGCGATCATCGCGGGTGAGGAGTCGACGCCGTGCACCCGGGCACCGGGCCAGCGATCACACAGGGTCGCCGTGAGCTCTCCGGTGCCGCAGCCGAGATCGACGACATACTCGGGCGACCTGGCGCCCACCCGGGCCACGAGCTCGTGGAAGGGGCGGCCACGCTCGGCCGCGTACCGCTCGTAGACCTCCGGATCCCAGATGTCCGCGCCCATGCGGCCTCCTTCATTATCTTGACGTCGAGATAAATCGATATCGCGCGAGATATCTCGATGTCAAGAGAAGCTAGACTCGGCCCATGACCTTCTCTAGGCCCGTCGAGGACGAGGTGGACCGGCTGGTCGCGGCCTGGAAGCAGGAGCGCCCCGACCTGGACGTGACGCCTCTCGAGGTGCTGAGCCGGGTCTCCCGGTTGAGCCGGCACCTGGAGCGCGAGCGCCGCGCGGCCTTCGCGTCGCACGACATGGAGTCGTGGGAGTTCGACGTGCTGACGGCCCTGCGCCGCGCGGGCGAGCCGTACGAGCTGAGCCCGGGGGCACTGCTGCGCGCCACTCTGGTGACCTCGGGCACGATGACGAACCGCATCGACAGGCTGGCCGCCGCCGGGCTGGTCACCCGGCGCCCCGACCCGGAGGACCGGCGCGGTGTGCTGGTGCGACTGACCCCCGCCGGGATGCACCGCGTGGACGCCGCCTTCGCCGACCTGTTGCGGCGCGAACGCGAACTGCTCGCAGGTCTCGAGCAGCACGAACAGCAGGCCCTCGCCGCACTGCTGCGCACACTTCTGGTCCCCTTCGACACCTCCGACGCGGCCACCCACTGATCCGGCAGGCTTCCCGCGCCCCCGGTTCGGCCGCCAGGGGGGTCGAGACTCAGATGGCCGTCGCCATGGAGGCGGAAACCGATCGGACCCTGGCGGGATTTGAGGCTGACAAACGCCCTCATCAGGGCCAAGTCCTGCCCATCTCTGCCATTTGTCGCTTTTGACGCTTTCGACGGCCCATTGGACGCCACGTCAACCCGCCACTGACTCATTCACAACCGGTATCGATATGCCAATTTAGATGTGATTTTCGTCACACTTTTTCTTGGATCGGTCCATGTGCGCCCAAAGCCGGAGACGCGCGGATGCTGCGTGATCAGCGGAGACAAGGCGGACGATGCGCACCGGCACCGCCGTCGGCGAAGTATGGAGACCCTGTGGGCACGAAGAGGAAATTCTGAAATATCTGTTTTCAGAGGGTTTCTTCGTTATAACTTCCCTAGTTCCTTCACTGACGCATGGGGCGCAAGTGGCGCCTCACGACAGACCAGGGAGATCCACCTTGAAGCGCACTCTCGCCCTCGGCGGTGTGTCGGCCGGCCTCCTGGCCTCCGCCATCGTCGCCTCACCGGCCCACGCCGCCGACCAAATCCCCGCCATCAACCTCGCGAACACCAACTTCGCGGCCCAGCAGGTGGCGGCGTTCTGGTTCGGCGAGGCTCGGGCCAACCTGATCAACGCCACGCCGTACAACGTCGAGACCAAGCTCCCCGCGAAGCACGTCTCGACCGGTGGGACGTCCGCCAGCAGCAAGCCCGGCGTCGTCGGGTCGAGCGGCGACCAGAAGGCCGCCACCGGCAACCTGAAGAACGTCAACCTCCCCCGCACCGTGGGCAAGGTGTTCTTCATCGGCGCCGACCACAGGCCGCACTGGTGCTCGGCCACCTCGGTGCAGAACGGCTACAAGAACCTGGTCGCGACCGCCGGTCACTGCGTCTACGACACCGACAGCAACCGGGCCACGCTGGACAAGTGGGTCTTCATCCCCGGTTACTACCAGGGCAAGACCCCGTGGGGCATCTACGTGGGCAAGACCGCGTACACCCACTACGACTACGACGTCTACGAGGACGGCGACCGCGACTACGCGTTCGTCACCGTCTACAACGGCGTCCAGGTCACCGGCGTCAGCTACGACAGGTACGACAGGTACGGCCGGGACGACCACCGTGGACACGACCACGGGCGTGACGACCACCACGGCCGCGACGACCGCTACGGCCGCGACGACTACCACGGCCGTGACGACCACCGCACGTCCATCGAGCGCCTGTCCGTGCGCGAGTTCCAGGCCCTGAACAGGGGCAGGGACCTCACCGGCAACGGCCCTTGGGCCAAGGGCACGGGTGTCCAGACCCGCGAGATCAGCGAGCGGCAGTACAGCAGCCGCTTCGACTCGTACGTCAGCGGTGACGGCAAGACCCTGTACTTCCGCAAGAAGGTCTGGGACAACGACGACCACGGCCACGGTGGCCCGGGTCACCACGACCACGGCAGGCCCGCCGCGGACGACGTCGTCCTCTTCAAGGGCGGCCCCGGCGACGGCCCCGGTGGCCCCGGTGGTCACGGCCCCAAGCCGTCCCCGTCCCCGTCGGCCTCCCCCAGCCCGAGCCCGTCGGCCTCCCCGTCCCCGTCGCCGTCCCCCTCGCCGACCGGCAAGCCCGACTGGTGCGACGACGACCGCGGCCCCCGCGACACCTTCTCCGCCGACAACGACCGTCGGGGCGGCGGCAGGGACCACTGCGACGACAACGACCACCGGACGAAGTACAAGTACTACGCCCGGACGTTCTGGGCGATGTACGGCCGTCACGACCACAGGCCGCACGGCACGCTGAAGATCGCCCTGAAGGACGTGGGTCGTCTCGGCGACAACGTGGGCGGTCAGGGCCTGGCCTACAACCAGAAGATCGGGACGAACATCTTCATGTTCGGCTACCCGAGCGGGTCGGAGCCGGACGGCAACTACCAGTTCACCGGCAAGACCATGAAGTGGGCCTACGGCAAGACCTTCAAGGCGAGCGCCGCGGCCATCAAGGGCGAGGAGCTCGTGGGCGTCAAGTCCTCCTTCACCGGTGAGGGCTCGATCGGTTCGCCGTGGCTCTACCGCTACAGCAACGCCAAGCGGCTCGGCTACCTCAACGGTGTGACCATCGGTCTCGCCGACGTGGACGGCAACGACCGCATCGACACCAGCATCTCCCCGTACTTCGACGGTGAGACCCTGGCCGTCTACCAGTACGCCGCGAAGTTCGCTTCCGGCCGCATCGTCTGAGTCTTCTGACTCCTGACGGCTTCAGGAAGGGCCCGGATGGCTTGTCCATCCGGGCCCTTTCGTTTCCTCCGGAACGCCGCACCGGGCGAGGAACATCGCCCTCGCCGTACGGCGCGCGTGTCTCCTCCACGCAAGCGCCGTCGCCCCTGCGCCTCTGCTCCTTGCCCGGGCGCGGGAGCGACCCCACTCGACCGGCGATAGCCGGATGCCGCGTGCGAGGGCCCCATACGCCCGGTCCCGTCGCTGCGGCGCCGGCGTAGGAAGACGGACGCCGCCCTGCCCGCCTGCCCGCGGCGTCGCCCTGGTGATTCGAGGCCCTTCCGCACCGCCCAACCGCTCGGTCCGAGCTGAAGCGCACGTGAGTGATCTTCCCCGTACGAGCGCTCGCATCATTCCTTCACGATGTCAGGGCCCCGCTCCTCCCTATCCGCCTTGACAAGGTGCCGACAAATGCCGGGCGGAGAATGACATCCAAGCCCCCTGATTGGACCGATTCAATTCCCGCCACTGCTTGAACGGATCGTTCCAAATGCCATCGCCGTCGACGGTGTGGGCCAGGTAGATACCGGCTTCATCGGCGGAGACGGGGGTCATGCGGGACGACAGAGCCGCGAACGCGGTAGCCACGCGTAGGCCGGTGCCGCCTCTCGCCGAGGGGGCGGGAGCTCGCCTCCCCCCTCGGCGCAAGCTCCGGAGACGGAAGAAGTGGACGATTCCGGGCATGCGGGGAGCGAGCCGACCCAGCAGCGCCCAGCGTCCGGAGGAGCCGAGTTTTGACGGGAACGGCGCCCCCACGGTTTCACCGCAACCTGTGATCTGCGTCACATCTACAGCTGTTCCGGTCGGTCAAGAAGTTTGCGGTACCCCGTAAATGATCAGCGGAAACGCACCGGAAGGCTTGAACGACGGGTTGACGCGGGGTCGGCATCGAGCGAACAGAAGCCACGAATGCCCTTACACCACCCTTAACTCTCCTATACCTTTCTCCTCGTCTCTTACTGACGGATGGGGCGCAAGTGACGTCCCACGACAGACCAGGGAGAAATCCATGAAGCGCACTCTCGCTCTCGGCGGGATCGCAGCGGGTCTGCTGGCCGCTGCCGCCGTCGCCGCGCCGGCCCACGCCGACACCGACGTCGCCCCGCCCGTGAACCTGGCCAACACGAACTACGCGGCCAAGCAGGTCGCGGCGTTCTGGTACGGCCAGAACAAGGCGAACCTGATCAACGCCACGCCGTACAACG
This sequence comes from Microbispora catharanthi, assembly GCF_006334915.2. Lineage (GTDB taxonomy): Bacteria > Actinomycetota > Actinomycetes > Streptosporangiales > Streptosporangiaceae > Microbispora > Microbispora catharanthi. The sequence continues at coordinate 76,218 of NZ_VDMA02000014.1, read as the reverse complement.
TCGAGACGACCATCCCCACGCGTCACGTCTCGACCGGTGGTGCTTCGGCCGACAGCAAGGCCGGCGTCGTCGGCTCCAGCGGCGACCAGAAGCCCTCCACGGCGACCCTGAAGAACGTCAACCTGCCGAAGACCACCGGCAAGGTGTTCTTCATCGGCGGCGACAACAAGCCGCACTGGTGCTCGGCCACCGCCGTGCAGAGCCAGTGGAAGAACCTGGTCGCGACCGCGGGTCACTGCGTCTACGACACGGTGAGCAACAAGGACACCCTCGGCAACTGGGTGTTCATCCCGGGTTACTACCAGGGCAAGACCCCGTGGGGCATCTACGTGGGTAAGACCGCGTACACCCACTACGACTACGACGTCTACGAGGACGGCGACCGCGACTACGCGTTCGTGACGGTCTACAACGGCGTCCAGGTCACCGACGTGGCCGTTGACCACGTCAAGAACTGGGTGGACAACCGCACGTTCGAGACCATGGCCGACGCGGAGAAGGCCCAGAAGGAGCTGGAGCTCAAGAGCACCGGCTTCGCGGGCAAGATCGTGCCGGTGGTGGACTACACCAAGCGGGTCCCCCTGCGCACGCCGGACTCGGCGAAGGCGCCCGCCACTCGCGACCAGCTCGGCGGCAACACCGACGCGAACCGGACCACCCTGGAGAACCAGGCCAAGAACAACGGCACCTCCACGTACCAGGACAGGACGTGGGGCACCATCGTCAGCCGGGTCTCCAAGGAGGAGTTCGGCAACGGTGGCTGGTCGTCCGACGGCAAGGCCTTCTACTTCGCCAAGGACAACGGCTGGTACAAGGCGACCTACTGGGGCAACTTCGACGTCGACTACAGGCTGCGTGGCCACCTCGTGGACATCGCGCTGAAGGACGTCGGCTCCCTGGGCGCCAACGTCGGTGGGCAGGGCCTGGCCTACAACCAGAAGATCGGCACCGGGATCTTCGTCTTCGGTTACCCGAGCGGGTCGCACCCGGACGGCAACTACGCCTTCACCGGCAAGACCCTCAAGTGGGCCTACGGCAAGACCTTCAAGGCGGCCGCGCCGTCCATGAAGGCCGAGGAGCTCGTCGGGATCAAGTCCTCCTTCACCGGTGAGGGCTCGATCGGCTCGTCCTGGCTGTACCGCTACAGCAGCACCAAGCGTCTTGGTTACCTGAACGGTGTGACCATCGCGGTCTCCGACACCGACGGCAACAAGCGCATCGACACCAGCGTCTCCCCGTACTTCGACGGTGAGACCCTGGCCGTCTACCAGTACGCCGCGAAGTTCGCTTCCGGCAAGATCGTCTGAGACTAGTTCTCTGACGCTCTGACTGGACCATAAAGGGAAGGGCCCGGCCTCCAGCCGGGCCCTTTTCGCATGTCCGGAAACCGCCCCGCCTCCTCGTGGGGGCGACCTGTCAGCGCGTCGAGCGTCCCGAGAGGCCCGCTTTGACGGAAGCGAGCCTCATCCGGTTTCACTCATAAGTGTGATTTAGGTCACACACAGCACTCATCGCCCGTATAGGGAAGACCGGAACTCACCCTTGGTGATCAGCCAAAACGTCGCCGGGCGCAGCCGGACGAGGGATCGGCACAGCGGAGGCGGCTGCGAGCGCACGCCGCCGATCACTTACGCCTCAGAAAACTCTCCTATAGCTTTCTCCTCGATCCTTCACTGACGAATGGGGCGCAAGCGGCGTCCCACGACAGACCTGGGAGAAACCCATGAAGCGCACCCTCGCTCTTGGCGGGATCGCGGCGGGCCTGCTGGCCTCTGCCGTCGTCGCCGCGCCGGCTCACGCCGCCGACGAGATCCCGGCCGTCAACCTGGCCAACACGAACTTCGCCGCCAAGCAGGTGGCGGCGTTCTGGTACGGCCAGAACAAGGCCAACCTGATCAACGCCACGCCGTACAACGTCGAGACCACGATCCCGACCAAGCACGTCTCCACGGGCGGTGCTTCGGCCGACAGCAAGGCCGGCGTCGTGGGCTCCAGCGGTGACCAGAAGGCCTCCACTGCGACCCTGAAGAACGTCAACCTGCCGAAGACCACCGGCAAGGTGTTCTTCATCGGCGGCGACAACAAGCCGCACTGGTGCTCGGCCACCGCCGTGCAGAGCCAGTGGAAGAACCTGGTCGCGACCGCCGGTCACTGCGTCTACGACACGGCGACCAACAAGGCCACGCTGGACAAGTGGGTCTTCATCCCCGGCTACTACCAGGGCAAGACCCCGTGGGGCATCTACGTGGGCAAGACCGCCTACACCCACTACGACTACGACGTCTACGAGGACGGCGACCGCGACTACGCGTTCGTGACCGTCTACAACGGCGTCCTGCCCACCAGCGTGTCGACCGACAAGGTCAAGAACTGGGTGGACAACCGCACGTTCGAGACCAAGGCCGAGGCGGAGAAGGCCCGTCACGACCTCGAGCTCAAGACCACCGGCTGGGCCGGCGACATCGTGGCCGTTCCCGACCGCTGGCACCTGGCCCAGAAGGGCGAGGAGTCGGTCAAGGGCTACGTCAGCTGGGACGACTTCTGCAGGCTGACCGGCTGGGCGAAGGAGAACACCGAGGCGCTCGTCCGCGGCGAGAGCACCGACGTCAAGCTGGGCAGGCGGGCCGGCTTCACCATCACCCGTGTCAGCAAGCAGGAGTACGGCGACGGCGGCTTCTCGTCGGACGGCAAGTCCTTCTACTACACGAAGGACAACGGCTACTACAAGGCCCAGTTCTGGGTCCTGTTCGACGTCGACTACAAGCTGCGTGGCCACATCGTGGACATCGCGCTGAAGGACGTCGGCTCCCTGGGCGCCAACGTCGGTGGGCAGGGCCTGGCCTACAACCAGAAGATCGGCACCGGGATCTTCGTCTTCGGTTACCCGAGCGGGTCGCACCCGGACGGCAACTACGCCTTCACCGGCAAGACCCTCAAGTGGAGCTACGGCAAGACCTTCAAGGCGGCCGCTCCGTCCATGAAGGCCGAGGAGCTGGTGGGCATCAAGTCCTCCTTCACCGGTGAGGGCTCGATCGGCTCGTCCTGGCTGTACCGCTACAGCAGCACCAAGCGTCTCGGTTACCTGAACGGTGTGACCATCGCGGTCTCCGACACCGACGGCAACGACCGCATCGACACCAGCGTCTCCCCGTACTTCGACGGTGAGACCCTGGCCGTCTACCAGTACGCCGCGAAGTTCGCTTCCGGCAAGATCGTCTGAGACTAGTTCTCTGACGCTCTGACTGGACCACAGGAAAGGGCCCGGCCTCCCGCCGGGCCCTTTTCGCATGCCCGGAGGTCACATGGCCGTCAAGGTCGGCTGACTGATCAAACGGCGGGTCGGTGGCCCGATCGATCTCGATGGTCAGGACGCCGAGGGCCTGCCTGATCCGGTCCGCAGGCGGCATCCGCGGCGCCGACGCGGCATGCGGTTCGGAAGTGCGGCGCGCTCGCCCGGGGGGACGGCTCGAGCGGCTTCAGCGACCCCTTGGCAATGTGACCGTTTTGACGGCATTAGGACCTTTCCCGGTTTCACCGCAAACTGTGATTTGCGTCACATCCGTCCTGAACCGTTCCATTACCCAAGGTAAGGACGGTCGGACCGGTCCATAGATGATCAGCCAAAACGTCGCGCGAGCCACCCGACGCGCCCATGGCGCGGGGTTGGCGGCTGGAGAACGAACCCCGCGAGACCACTTACACCACCCTTATTCCTCCTATACCTTTCTCCTCGTTCCTTCACTGACGCATGGGGCGCAAGTGACGTCCCACGACAGACCAGGGAGAAATCCATGAAGCGCACTCTCGCCCTCGGCGGGATCGCGGCGGGCCTGCTGGCCTCCGCCGCCATCGCCGCGCCGGCTCACGCCGCCGACGAGATCCCGGCCATCAACCTCGCGAACACGAACTTCGCCGCCAAGCAGGTGGCGGCGTTCTGGTTCGGCGAGGCCCGGGCAAACCTGATCAACGCGACGCCGTACAACGTCGAGACGACGCTGCCCACCAAGCACGTCTCGACCGGTGGTGCTTCGGCCGACAGCAAGGCCGGCGTTGTCGGCTCCAGCGGCGACCAGAAGCCCTCCACGGCGACCCTGAAGAACGTCAACCTGCCGAAGACCACCGGCAAGGTGTTCTTCATCGGCGGCGACGGCAAGCCTCACTGGTGCTCGGCCACCTCGGTGCAGAGCGGCTACAAGAACCTGGTGGCGACCGCCGGTCACTGTGTCTACGACACGGTGAGCAACCGCGAGACCCTCGACAAGTGGGTCTTCGTGCCCGGCTACTACCAGGGCAAGACCCCGTGGGGCATCTACGTCGGTAAGACCGCCTACACCCACTACGACTACGACGTGTACGAGGACGGCGACCGCGACTACGCGTTCGTCACCGTGTACAACGGCGTCCAGGTCACCGACGTGGCCGTCGACCACGTCAAGAACTGGGTGGACAACCGCTTCTTCGACACCCGCGAGGCGGCGGAGAAGGCCCGCAAGGACCTTGAGCTCAAGACCACCGGCTGGGCCGGCGAGATCGTGGCCTTCGGCCCGAACGACGTCAAGAACCCCTGGGACGAGCGCTGGGACTGGCGTATCGCCAGGCACGGCGAGGAGTCCCAGAAGGTCTACTTCGGCCTCGACGAGTGGTGCCAGTTCCTCCACCTGGACAAGGCGGGAGACGTTCCGGCGCTGGTCCGTGGTGGGACCCTGGACCTCAACACCTGGCACGGCAAGGCCGGCTACGAGGTCACTCGGATCACGAGGGACGAGTACATCGCGGCCGTCGGCGACAAGGACAGCGGCGTCAAGGACGGTGTCCTCTACTACAAGAAGGACAACGGCTTCTACAAGGCCACCTTCTGGGTGAACGTGGCCAAGAAGTACAAGCTGCGTGGCCACATCGTCGACATCGCCCTGAAGGACGTCGGCACCCTCGGCAGCAACGTGGGTGGGCAGGGCCTGGCCTACAACCAGAAGATCGGCACCGGGGTCTTCGTCTTCGGTTACCCGAGCGGGTCGCACCCGGACGGCAACTACGCCTTCACCGGCAAGACCCTCAAGTGGGCCTACGGCAAGACCTTCAAGGCCGCCGCTCCGGCGATGAAGGCCGAGGAGCTGGTGGGCATCAAGTCCTCCTTCACCGGTGAGGGCTCGATCGGTTCCTCGTGGCTGTACCGCTACAGCAACACCAAGCGTCTTGGCTACCTGAACGGTGTGACCATCGCGGTCTCCGACACCGACGGCAACAAGCGCATCGACACCAGCGTCTCCCCGTACTTCGACGGTGAGACCCTGGCCGTCTACCAGTACGCCGCGAAGTTCGCTTCCGGCAAGATCGTCTGAGACTAGCTCTCTGACGCTCTGACTGGACTGTAAAGGGAAGGGCCCGGCCTCAAGCCGGGCCCTTTTCCTATTCCTCGCCCGCTTTCGCCGAATGCCGAATGGGCGCGGCGACCGGTGCGGCCGCATGAGCGGTCATAAAGAACCCGGCCGCGCCTGCGAAACAGCGGAGAGCCGAGGCTCCGCCGCCTTGCGGTGAAGGGGGCCATTCGGCTCAGGCGTCGCAGGCACGCCGGCTCGCCGTCCCATCCGGCGGCGAAGCGACGGTGTGTGCCGCCAGGTCACGCTCGCCCCACCGCCAGGGACGCGGTATCTCACGGCCTGCGTCAGACGAACGGGAGACATCTCTGCCGTCCACGTCGACAGCACGCTCCACGCCCGCCACGCCGACGCACGAGCCTTCCGTCTCCGGCGCCGGCATCTCGAGTCCCGCGTCGGCTCAGACTCCGCCCGCGCGTATCCGGCTCAGGCCTGCTACGGCACTATCCACGACGGTGTTAGGGGTCGCCTCCCGCAGGGGAGCGCGCGACACCTTGGCCCTGGGCCTCGTCGGCGAGATCTTCGCCGACGGCCGCCGGAAGATTGTCAGACACACACCACGGCGCCAGCCGACCACCGCTTGAGGGGCAGCCGCCAGCCTGCTCCCGGGCCGTTTCTCAGGAGAATCGGCCCGGGAGGATCGGCACGGACGCGGTGTCATCCCGCATGCCCTCCGGGCGCGCTCTCGGCTTCCTCCGCAACGATACGGAGCGTCTCCTCCGGCACGCGCCCGGTAGCGAGACCGATTTTGACGGGACTCGGCCGCCCACTGGTTTCATCCAATAGATGTGATTTGCGTCACACCGCATCCTAAACCGTTCCATGACTCGAGGTGAGGAGGATCGGAGAATGCGTATGTGATCAGCGAAAACGCTGTCAACCAGGACAGATCGAGCATCGACGCGTCATTAGTGCCTTGCGAATAGGCCACTCGAATCGTCTTACGTACCCCTTCTTCCTCCTATAGCTTTCTCCTCGATCCTTCACTGACGCATGGGGCGCAAGTGTCGTCCCACGACAGACCTGGGAGAAATCCATGAAGCGCACCCTCGCTCTCGGCGGGATCGCGGCGGGCCTGCTGGCCTCTGCCGTCGTCGCCGCGCCGGCTCACGCCGCCGACGAGATCCCGGCCGTCAACCTCGCGAACACGAACTTCGCCGCCAAGCAGGTGGCGGCGTTCTGGTTCGGCGAGGCCCGGGCAAACCTGATCAACGCGACGCCGTACAACGTCGAGACGACGCTGCCCACCAAGCACGTCTCCACGGGTGGTGCTTCGGCCGACAGCAAGGCCGGCGTTGTCGGCTCCAGCGGCGACCAGAAGCCCTCCACGGCGACCCTGAAGAACGTCAACCTGCCGAAGACCACCGGCAAGGTGTTCTTCATCGGCGGCGACGGCAAGCCTCACTGGTGCTCGGCCACCTCGGTGCAGAGCGGCTACAAGAACCTGGTCGCGACCGCGGGTCACTGTGTCTACGACACGGCGACCAACAAGGAGACCCTCGACAAGTGGGTGTTCATCCCGGGTTACTACCAGGGCAAGACCCCGTGGGGCATCTACGTCGGTAAGACCGCCTACACCCACTACGACTACGACGTCTACGAGGACGGCGACCGCGACTACGCGTTCGTCACCGTGTACAACGGCGTCCAGGTCACCGACGTGGCCGTCGACCACGTCAAGAACTGGGTCGACAACCGCCGGTTCGAGACCAAGGCCGAGGCGGAGAAGGCCCGCAAGGACCTCGAGCTCAAGACCACCGGCTGGGCCGGCGACATCGTCCCCGTCGTGGACTACGGCACCGTGGTTCGCAACCGGCACGACGAGTCGAAGAGGGAGTACGTCAACCTCTGCCAGTTCGCTTGGGCGCAGGGCTGGGGCGAGCAGTACCAGACCCTCAGCAACCCCTCCCAGCAGGACATCGAGGCGCTGGCGGCCAAGCTCGACCAGACTCGCGGTGGCACGACGGACTTCAAGGTGTCTCCCGGCACCGGCGTCACCGTCACTCGTATCAGCCACGACGAGTTCAACGGCGCCAAGTGGCACGACGACAAGGTCGGCGTCTCGGAGGACCTGAAGACCTTCTACTTCGCCTACAACAACGGCTGGTACAAGGTCACCCTCTGGGTGAACTACGACGTCGACTACAAGCTGCGTGGCCACATCGTGGACATCGCGCTGAAGGACGTCGGCTCCCTGGGTGCCAACGTCGGTGGGCAGGGCCTGGCCTACAACCAGAAGATCGGCACCGGGATCTTCGTCTTCGGTTACCCGAGCGGCTCGCACCCGGACGGCAACTACGCCTTCACCGGCAAGACCCTCAAGTGGGCCTACGGCAAGACCTTCAAGGCCGCCGCTCCGGCGATGAAGGCCGAGGAGCTCGTCGGGATCAAGTCCTCCTTCACCGGTGAGGGCTCGATCGGCTCGTCCTGGCTGTACCGCTACAGCAACACCAAGCGTCTCGGTTACCTCAACGGTGTGACCATCGCGGTCTCCGACACCGACGGCAACAAGCGCATCGACACCAGCGTCTCCCCGTACTTCGACGGTGAGACCCTGGCCGTCTACCAGTACGCCGCGAAGTTCGCTTCCGGCAAGATCGTCTGAGACTAGTTCTCTGACGCTCTGACTGGACCATAAAGGGAAGGGCCCGGCCTCCAGCCGGGCCCTTTTCCTATATCGCGGGTGGCTGTCACGCATCGCTCCAGTAACAGCCCTTACGCCCCAATGATCTCCTCCGATAACTTTATTCCCATCCTTTACTGACGCATGGGGCAATAGTCACGCCCCACGCCAGACCTGGGAGAAAAAGTGAAGCGCACCCTCGCTCTTGGCGGCGTGGCGGCCGGCCTGCTGGCTTCCGCCGTCGTCGCCTCCCCCGCCCAGGCGGAGAAGGTTCCGGCCAAGCCCCTGGCCGAGACCAACTTCGCCGCCAAGCAGGTGGCCGCGTTCTGGTACGGCGAGAAGATGGCCAACCTGATCAACGCCACGCCGTACAACGTCGAGACCAAGGTCTCGTCCAAGGTCGTCGCCCACCTGCCGAAGGAGCCCACCTCCGTCAAGCCGGGCGTCGTCGGGTCCAGCGGCGAACAGAAGCCCACCGGCACCTCGAAGAACGTCAACCTGCCCCGGTCCTCCGGCAAGGTCTTCTTCGTCGGCGCCGACAACAAGCCGCACTGGTGCACCGCCACCGCCATTCAGAGCGGGCACAAGAACCTCGTGGCCACCGCCGGTCACTGTGTCTTCAGCACAGTGAAGGAGAGGGACACGATGAGCAAGTGGGTCTTCGTGCCCGGCTACTACCAGGGCAAGACCCCGTGGGGCATCTACGTCGGCAAGACGGCCTTCACCCACTTCGACTACGAGGTCTACGGGGACGGCGACTTCGACTACGCGTTCGTGGCCGTCTACAACGGCGTCCAGGTCACCGACGTGAAGACCGACAGCGTCAAGAACTGGGTCGACAAGCGGGTCTTCAAGACTCTGGCCGAGGCCGAGAAGGCCCAGAAGGACGTCGAGATCAAGGAGACGGGCTGGGCCGGCAAGATCGTGCCGTTCGTGTCCAAGCCCGAGACGGTCGTCAGGGACAAGAAGAACACGGAATACCAGCAGGCGTGGGTCGACGTCTGCACCTGGGCGCACTGGCAGAACCTCCAGGCGGCGGCTCTGACGGCTGAGAACAAGGCCCCCGCGACCAAGGACGCGGTGGACATCCTGAACAAGGGCCGCGGGGAGACGACCGACTTCAAGACCGCGCCCGGCACCGGGATCAAGGTCACCCGCGTCTCGCTCACCGAGTATGACTCGGCCAAGGACGAGGTGAAGCTCGGCGACCTCGTGTTCCGCGTCTCCGAGGACGGGAAGAGCGTCTACTTCATCTACGACCACGGCTACTACAAGGTCAACTTCTGGGCCAAGTTCGACCTGGACTACAAGCTGGTCGGCAAGATCGTGGATATCACGCTGAAGGACGTCGGCCCCCTCGGCGACAACGTCCCCGGCCAGGGCCTCGCGTACAACCAGAAGGTCGGCCAGCCGACCTACGTGTTCGGCTACCCGAGCGGGTCGCACCCGGACGGCAACTACGCCTTCACCGGCAAGACCCTCAAGTACAGCTACGGCAAGACCTTCCCCGCCGTGGCGCCGTCCATCAAGGGCGAGGCGCTCCAGGGCATCAAGTCCTCCTTCACCGGTGAGGGCGCGCTCGGCTCCGGCTGGCTGTACAGGTACGACAACAAGAAGCGGTTCGGCTACCTCAACGGCGTGACCATCGGCGTCTCGGACACCGACGGCAACGACCGGTACGACACCAGCATCTCGCCGTACTTCGACGGCGAGACCCTGGGCGTCTACAAGGTCGCCGCGACCGCCGCGTCCGGCAAGATCGTCTAAGCGCTCGACCTCACGCGAAGGGCCCGGCAGTCTGCCGGGCCCTTCTTTCGTTTCCCGGCTCTCCGGCGCCCTCCGGGCCGCCCCCGCGCTCTCCCTATGCTCTGCGCCCCGTCGGGATCGCTGCCGGCGCGCGCACGGGTGAAATCAGACGTGATCACGTCACCCCACGGTTCCATCCGATAAATGTGATTTGCATCACATTATCGCCTTGGACGATCAGTGACGCAACGTGATCGTGACCTCTCGAAATCAGCATCTCATCAGCGGAAACACAGGAACCTTTCAGGTTCGGATCCGACCTCGATCATCTCTGGTGCGCCGACGGAGCGGTTTTCAGCGCTACTTTCCGCCTGACTCCTCCGATAGCTTGCTTACCGTCCCTTTACTGACGTGTGGGCGAACTTTGTGCCCCCGACAGACCGAGGAGAACACCCCTTGAAGCGCACCCTCGCATTCGGTGGCGTAGCCGCGGGCCTGCTGGCCTCCGCGGTCGTCGCCGCCCCCGCACACGCGGACTCCGTACCGCACGACACCCTGGCCAGCTCCAACTTCGCCGCCAAGCAGGTCGCCGCCTTCTGGTTCGGCGAGCGTATGGCCAACCTCCGCAACGCCAAGCCGTACAACGTGGAGACGCGAGTCTCGGCCAAGCACGTGTCGACCGGCGGGGCGTCCGCGGACAGCAAGCCCGGCGTCGTCGGGTCCAGCGGCGACAAGAAGGCGACCACCAGCACGAAGAACGTCAACCTGCCCCGCACCACGGGCAAGGTGTTCTTCATCGGCGCCGACCACAGACCGCACTGGTGCACTGCGACCGCGGTCCAGTCGCACTACAAGAACCTGGTGGCGACCGCCGGCCATTGCGTGTACGACACCAAGAGCAACAAGGCGACCCTCGACAAGTGGGTCTTCGTCCCCGGCTACTACCAGGGCAAGACCCCGTGGGGCATCTACGTGGGTAAGACCGCGTACACCCACTACGACTACGACGTCTACGAGGACGGCGACCGCGACTACGCGTTCGTGACCGTCTACAACGGCGTCCTGCCCACCGGCGGTTCCAGCAAGCACTACGCCCGCACCTTCGAGACCTACCGTCAGGCGCGGTGGGCCAAGGCCAGGCTCGACAGGGACAACGCCTACTCCCACCTGCGTATCCGGCCCGTCCTCGACACCGACCACGTGGTCAAGGAGGGCACCCGCGAGTCGGAGAAGGTCTACGTCAAGCGGGACGAGTGGAAGAAGCTCAACCCCGAGGGCACTCCGGCGAACGGGCCGTTCAAGGAGGGCACCGGCGTCACGGACAAGGAGTACACCTCCAAGCCCGACGGCTGGGACGAGGGCAAGGCGTCGGCCGACGGCAAGGCCTTCTACCTCAAGAAGGGCGACAAGTACGTCGTCCGCACCTACTGGATCAACTACGACGTCGACTACCGCCTGACCGGCCGGACCCTGTCGATCGGTCTCAAGGACGTCGGCACCCTCGGCTCCAACGTCGGCGGCCAGGGCCTGGCCTACAACCAGAAGATCGGCAGCGGCACCTTCGTCTTCGGCTACCCGAGCGGCTCGCACCCGGACGGCAACCACGCCTTCTCCGGCAACACCCTCAAGTGGTCGTACGGCAAGACCTTCAAGGCCAGCTCCCCCACCATCAACGCCCAGGAGCTCGTGGGGATCAAGTCGTCGTTCACCGGTGAGGGCGCGCTCGGCTCGGCGTGGCTGTACCGCTACAGCAACACCAAGCGGCTCGGCTACCTCAACGGCGTGACCATCGGCGTCGCCGACCGCGACGGCAACCAGCGCTACGACACCAGCGTCTCCCCGTACTTCGACGGCGAGACCTACGGCGTGTACAAGGTCGCCGCGAACAACTGGTCCGGCAAGATCGTCTGATCCGCCACCGCGCACGCGAAGGGGCCCGGCACCGCGCCGGGCCCCTTTTGCGTTCCTCATCGCATGGCGACGTCGAGACCGTGGCCGGCCGACGCCGCTCTACTGCCCTTCGAGGCGCTCGGCCGCCGTCATCCACTCGAGCTCGGCCGACTCCTTCTGCGCGGCGATCTCCCGCAGCTCGGCGTCGAGCTTGGCCAGACGTTCGAAGTCGCTCGCCGCCTCGGCCATCTCGGCGTGCAGCTTCGCCTCACGCTCGCCGAACTTGTCGATCTGCCGTTCCAGCCGGTTGAGCTCCTTCTGCAGCTCCCGCAGCTCCTTGGCGGACAGCCCGCCCGCGGGCGCCGGCTGGTCGTCCTGGCCGGCCCGCTCGGGAACGCTCGCGGCGGAGGCCGCCCGGGCCGACAGGGCCGCGCCCGCCGCACGGCGTTCCAGGTATTCGTCCACGCCGCCCGGCAGCATCGAGAGCCTGCCGTCCCCCAGGAGCGCGACGCAGCGGTCGGCCACCCTCTCCAGGAAGTACCTGTCGTGGCTGACCACCACGAGCGTGCCCGGCCAGGCGTCGAGGAGGTCCTCCAGCTCGGTGAGCGTCTCGATGTCGAGGTCGTTGGTCGGCTCGTCGAGCAGCAGGACGTTCGGCTCGTCCATGATCAGTCTGAGGAGCTGAAGTCGCCGCCGCTCGCCGCCCGACAGGTCGCCGACGACCTTCCACTGCGCCTCGCCCCGGAAGCCGAGGCGTTCGAGCAGCTGGGAGGCCGACCACTCCTTCTTGCCCACCTGGACGTACTTGCGGATCTCCTCGACCGTCTCCAGCACCCGCCGCGTGGGGTCCAGCTCGGCCAGCTCCTGCGACAGGTGCGCGAGCCGCACCGTCTTGCCGCGCACCATACGGCCGGAGTCGGGCTCGACCGTGCCGGACAGCAGGCGCAGCACCGACGACTTGCCCGAGCCGTTCACCCCGATCAGGCCGATCCGGTCCCCCGGGCCGAACTGGTAGGTGCAGTGGTCGAGCACCAGCGGACCCGATGCCGGGCCGCCCGCGTGGAGCGTCACGTCCTCCAGGTCCGCGACGGTCTTGCCGAGCCGCGCCGAGGCGAAGTTCAGCAGCTCGACGGTCTCCCGCGGCGGCGGCTCGTTCGCGATCAGCGCCTCGGCCGCGTTGATCCGGAACTTGGGCTTGGAGGTCCGGGCCGGCGGTCCGCGCCGCAGCCAGGCGATCTCCTTGCGCATGAGGTTCTGCCGGCGCTCCTCCGCGGCCTGCGCGATCCGCGCCCGCTCGGCCTTGGCCAGCACGTACGCCGCGTAGCCGCCCTCGTATCGCTCGACGGAGCCGTCCACGACCTCCCACGTGCGGGTGGAGACCGCGTCGAGGAACCACCGGTCGTGGGTGACGACGAGCAGCGCGGACTTACGCTGGACGAGATGCCCGGCGAGCCAGGCGATGGCCTCGATGTCGAGGTGGTTGGTGGGCTCGTCGAGGATCAGCAGGTCGTGCTTCTCGATCAGCAGCCGCGCCAGGGCCGTACGGCGACGCTCACCGCCCGACAGCGCGCCCGCGGGAGCCGCGAGGTCGATGTCGGCGAGCAGGTTGGCGAGGATCTCCCTGATCGCGGCGTCACCGGCCCACTCGTGCTCGGCCCGGCCGGCCAGGACGATGTCCTTCACCGCGGTGTCCGGGTCGAACTGGTCACGCTGGGAGAGCGTGCCGACACGCAGGCCGCGGGTATGCGTGACCCGGCCGCTGTCGGGCTTCAGCGCCCCGGCGATGATCGAGATGAGCGTGGTCTTGCCGCCGCCGTTGCGGCCGACGACGCCGATCCGGTCGCCTTCCTCCAGCCCGAGAGAGACGTCGGCGAGCAGGGGCTTGGGCCCGAAGGCGTGGGAGACGGACTCCAGATTGACCAGATTCATCGCCCGTCAAGCTTATCCGGCCACGGTGGCCCCGGGGACGGGCCCGTGGGCGGTGACGACGGCGCGGCAGCCGTCCACGTCCTTGATCAGGGCGGCCAGCTCGTGCGCCCGCTCGGCCGACTCGGCCAGGAAGGCGCAGGTGGGACCGGACCCGGAGACGATCGCGCCGAGCGCCCCGTGCTCACGCCCCAGGGCGAGCGTGCCCGCGAGCGAGGGGCGCAGCGCCAGGGCGGCGGGCTGGAGGTCGTTGGACAGCGCCTGCCCGAGCGACTTCGCGTCGCCCTCGCGCAGGGCGGCGAGCAGGGCCTCGCTCACCGCGGGCGTGGGCGCGGCCACCCCCGCCTCCTCGCGCAGCCGGTCGCACTCGCCGTACACCCTCGGGGTGGACAGACCGCCGTCGGCGAGCGCGAAGACCCAGTGGAAGACCCCGGCGGTCTCCAGCGGAGCGAGCCGCTCGCCGCGTCCGGTGCCCACGGCGGTGCCGCCGAGCAGCGCGAACGGCACGTCGCTACCGATATCGGCGGCGATCTCCATCAGGTCTTCGACGGGCAGGCCGAGGCCCCACAGCTCGTTGCAGGCCACCAGCGCCGCGGCGGCGTCGGCGCTCCCCCCGGCCATGCCGCCCGCCACCGGGATCGACTTGCGGATCAGCAGATCGGCCCGGTAGGAACGGCCCGCCCGATCGGCCAGCGCCCTGGCGGCCCGGACGGCGAGGTTGTCGTCGCTCACCGGAACCTCTCCGGTGAGGTCCCCCTCGACCCTGACCCCCAGCGGGGCGGCGGAGGGGTCCCCGTCGAGCGGCTCGGCGGCGGTGACCTCGTCGAACAGCGAGACCGCATGGAAGACGTTCACCAGGTCGTGGTAGCCGTCATCGCGCAGCGGGCCGACCGCGAGCTGGAGGTTGACCTTCGCCGGCACGCGCACGCTGATCGCGCTCATCGCCCGTTCACCGACTCGTGCCGTCCTCGCGCGTGTCGTCCCGGTGCGTGTCGTCCTGGTTTTGGGCGACGGGCGGGGCCACGTCGTCTGTGCCTGACCATGAGATCCGAGCTTAGCGTCACACGCCCCTGGGGACATCTCGCGAGTTTCCGCTGATCAACCGTGCCCGCACGCGAAAAGGGCCCGGCGGGAGGCCGGGCCCTTTCCTGTGGTCCAGTCAGACCGTCAGAGAGCTAGTCTCAGACGATCTTGCCGGAAGCGAACTTCGCGGCGTACTGGTAGACGGCCAGGGTCTCACCGTCGAAGTACGGGGAGACGCTGGTGTCGATGCGCTTGTTGCCGTCGGTGTCGGAGACCGCGATGGTCACACCGTTCAGGTAACCGAGACGCTTGGTGCTGCTGTAGCGGTACAGCCAGGACGAGCCGATCGAGCCCTCACCGGTGAAGGAGGACTTGATGCCCACCAGCTCCTCGGCCTTCATGGACGGAGCGGCCGCCTTGAAGGTCTTGCCGTAGCTCCACTTGAGGGTCTTGCCGGTGAAGGCGTAGTTGCCGTCCGGGTGCGACCCGCTCGGGTAACCGAACACGAAGACGGACGTGCCGATCTTCTGGTTGTAGGCCAGGCCCTGCCCACCGACGTTGGCGCCCAGGGTGCCGACGTCCTTGAGGGCGATGTCGACCAGCCTGCCGCGCAGCTTGTAGTCGACGTCGAAGTTGCCCCAGTAGGTCGCCTTGTACCAGCCGTTGTCCTTGGCGAAGTAGAAGGCCTTGCCGTCGGACGACCAGCCACCGTTGCCGAACTCGCCCTTGGAGACCCGGCTGACGACCGTGCCCCACGTCTTGTCGGCGTAGGTGGAGGTGCCGTTGTTCTTGGCCTGGTTCTCCAGGGTGGTCCGGTTCGCGTCGGTGTTGCCGCCGAGCTGGTCGCGAGTGGCGGGCGCCTTCGTCGAGTCCGGCGTGCGGAGGGGGACCCGCTTGGTGTAGTCCACCACCGGCACGATCTTGCCCGCGAAGCCGGTGCTCTTGAGCTCCAGCTCCTTCTGGGCCTTCTCGGCCTCGGCCCTGGTCTCGAACGTGCGGTTGTCCACCCAGTTCTTGACCTTGTCGGTCGAGACGCTGGTGGGCAGGACGCCGTTGTACACGGTGACGAACGCGTAGTCGCGGTCGCCGTCCTCGTACACGTCGAAGTCGTAGTGGGTGTACGCGGTCTTACCCACGTAGATGCCCCACGGGGTCTTGCCCTGGTAGTAACCCGGGATGAACACCCACTTGTCGAGGGTGTCCTTGTTGCTCACCGTGTCGTAGACACAGTGACCCGCGGTCGCGACCAGGTTCTTGTACTGGCTCTGCACGGCGGTGGCCGAGCACCAGTGCGGCTTGTGGTCGGCGCCGATGAAGAACACCTTGCCGGTGGTCTTCGGCAGGTTGACGTTCTTCGACGTGCCGCTGGTGGCCTTCTTGTCACCGCTGGAGCCGACGACGCCGGCCTTGCTGTCCGCGGAGGCGCCACCGGTCGAGACGTGCTTGGTGGGCAGCGTCGTCTCGACGTTGTACGGCGTGGCGTTGACGAGGTTGGCCTTGTTCTGGCCGTACCAGAACGCCGCCACCTGCTTGGCCGCGAAGTTCGTGTTGGCCAGGTTGATGGGCGGGGCGACGTCGGTGTCGGCCTGTGCAGCGGGGGTGGCGACAGCGGCGGCGGCCAGCATGCCGACCGCGATGCCGCCGAGGGTGAGGGTGCGCTTCAACTTACTACTCCCTGGTCTGATCGTCGGGCGCCACTTGCGCCCCATCCGTCAGTAAAGGACGAGTAAGAAGCTATCTGAGGATTTGTGGCTTGTGACCGCCTTAAGTCGTTTCAGTCTGGTCGGTCGGTCAAGATCGCGACTTCCGTCGCCGCCCGAATCCCTCACAGCACCGTCACGTTTTCGCTGATCACAGAGGCCGCCGTCGCAGACCCGTCACTGATCGTCACTGATCCAGCCAGGGTTCCAGTGTGATGTAAATCACACTGATCCGACGGAACGGGAAGGCTAGTTGATCACGTCAAAGTCGCTCCGCCGGAGCACCCGCACCCCCGTCGGAAGTGCCCCCGGGGCGTGCCCCGCCCGAAATGCCCGACCGGGCGGGGCACGGCGCTCAGAGGATGCCGCGGTCGGCGAACGCACCGGTGACGGCGCTCGCCGCACTCGCGCCGTAGAGACGCCGAGCAGCGGCGACGGTCGCCTCGGCGGCCGCCTTGAACGTGGTGCCGGGGGCGAAGTCGAACTGCGCCTCGATGATCAGGGTGCTCGCCTTCCGGTCGCCGAGCACCCGGCGGATGTCCCACAGGGCGCGGGACCAGATCTCGCCGTCGGCGTGGACCTCGCCCCTGACGTCCTCGGGGTAGTGCTTGGTCCCGTCCAGCCGGCGCAGGCAGTGCGGGGCACTCGAGTAGCTCACCGAGTCCCAATCGGCCACGCAGGCCTCGTCCGTCCTGGTCGGAACACCGGTCGCCCAGCTGCTCACGGCCACGGCCAGATAGTCGCCGAAGGCCTCGCCGATCGCGCCGGACTCCAGCGTGGTGCCGAAACCGGGCACCTGGCCGTCCTGGACGCTGTGGCCGTACTCGTGGACGATCACCTCGGCGTCCTCGCCGTCGTCGATGCCGCCCTTGCCGAGGGTGATGTTGGCCTTGTCCTCGCGGAAGAAGGAGTTGTCGCCGCCGTACTGGTTGATGCGCAACTCGATCTGCCGCTGGTTCACCGGCCGCAGCGTGCTGCCGAAGCCGAGCGACTGGATGTAGTGCTGCGCGGTGGTCACCCAGTGGTAGCCCATGACCTGCTCGAACTGGTCCACGTCACGGTGGTAGGCCGGGAAGGCGCCGTCGGCGGCCTTGGCGGCGCCGCCGGTCGAGCTCTTCACGACGACGTACCGGCCGGTGAGCGTGCCGGAGCCGTCGAGGTCGGTCAGCGTGACCTTCGTGTACGCCGGCCCCAGCTCGGGCAGGTCGGCGTCCTTGGCGTCGGTGAGGTCCTGCAGGCCGAGCTGCTGCACGGGGTTGGGGGCGAAAACGGTCGCCGTCGCGGTCGCCGTGTACGCACCGGTCCGCGCGGCGGCGGGCGTGACGGGCGCGCTCACGACGGCGGTGGCGAGGGCGGCGGCCAGGGCGGCGGAACGTTTGGGGAGCATGAGTCCTCCGGAGAAAAGTGCACAAGTACCGGAGATCGTCGTCTCACCCCAGATAGGCCGCAAGAGCCGATACACGTCCGCAATGATCAATTTCGGTCAGATCCGACTAACCCGACCGTCGCCATCGCCAGTTCAGCTCGCCCGGCTGCGGAGCCGGGCCGGGGAGAGCCGCCACGTCGTCCCCGGTCACATCGGCTCCGGCGACACCGTCGAGCACCATCGACAGGAAGCGCCGCCGCAGCTCCCGCGTACGCTCCGGATCGGGCAGGCGGACGGCGGCGCACCCCTCCAGCACGAGACCGAAGTCGTCGGCGACGACGTCACGGCGCAACCGCCCGGTCGCGTGGGCCCGCTCCACCAGCCGGCCCATCATCTCCCCGGCCCGCTGCGCGTCGCGTCCCATCTCCTCGGTCGGCGTGAAGGTGCCGGCAAGGTGGACCGTGAGCGAGTGCACGTCGGCGTCGACGATCCGTTCGAGGAAGACGACGAGGGCCTTCCAGGCATCCGGCTCGGTCTCGACGGCCTCCGCCTCCTCGATCCAGCGACGCAGACCGTCGTGGCACAACCTGCGCAGCAGGTCCTCCTTGCCGGGATATCTCCGGTAGAGCGCACTCATTCCGACCCCGGCCCGCTCCGCGACGGCCGCGACCGGCGCCTTCGGATCGGCGAGGAAGACCTCCCTGGCGGCGTCGAGGATGGCGGCGTCGTTGCGCGCCGCCTGGCCCCGCCGTCCGGCGAGGCCGCTGGAACCGTGGTCGTCCATCTGCTTCGGCATGCGCTCACAGTAGCAGTGGAACAGAACATTCCGTTCTGCTATAGTCCTCAGTAGCGGAACGGAACATTCCGGTCTGAACGAGGAGAGGAAACACCGATGAACGAGACCACGACGGCGAGCTGGCGGACCCTGCTGACCCAGGCGCACGACGCGTTGCGCGACGCCGTCGCGGGCGTCGGCGACGAGGCGTGGGACTCCCCCACTCCGTGCGAGAAGTGGTCGGTCACCCAGGTGCTGCAGCACGCGACCGGGGACCAGATCGCCTTCGCCGCCGCGATCACCGGTGGGGCGTGGCCCTCCGAGGACCCGTTCTCGCCCTCCGGCCGCATCGAGGGCGACCCCCGAGCGCACCTGGCCGCGGGGCTGGACGCTTCGGCCCGCGCCTGGGCGACGGTGGACGACGACGCCGAGCAGGTGCCGGTGCCGCTCCCCCAGGGCCCCATGCCCGCATGGCTCGCGGCCGGCGCGTGCGCGCTCGACGCGGCGGTGCACGCCTGGGACATCGCCGTGGCCACGGGGCAGCCCTCGCCGCTCACCCCGGAGATGGCCCTGCCGCTGATGGAGGTCGCCACCCGGATCGTCGAACCGCTGCGGGCCTACGGCGCGTACGCTCCCGCGTTGGAAACCGGCGACGACGCCGGCGAAGTGGCCGTGCTGCTGGCCTACCTCGGCCGCCGGCCGATCTGACCCGGCTGGTGCGCCGCCGGCGCGACCCGCTGTTCGGCGATGCGGGCGAAGTCCTCGACCCTCAGCTGCTCCCCACGCGCCGAGGGGTCGATCCCGGCCCCGAGCAGGGCCTTCTCCGCGGCGGCCGCCGTTCCGGCCCAGGAGGCGAGCGCGGCGCGCAGCGTCTTGCGGCGCTGGGCGAACGCCGCGTCGACGGCGGCGAACACCTCCTCGCGGGTCGCCGTCGTCGCCGGCGGCTCCCGCCGTACGAGCGAGACCAGGCCGGAGTCGACGTTCGGCGCGGGCCAGAAGACGTTGCGCCCGACCGGACCGACCCGGCGCACGTCGGCATACCAAGCGGCCTTGACCGAGGGAACGCCGTAGATGCGCGACCCCGGCGCCGCGGCGAGCCGGTCGGCGACCTCCGACTGCACCATCACCAGCCCGCGCCGCAGCGACGGCAGCACCTCCAGCAGGTGCAGCACGACCGGCACTGACACGTTGTACGGCAGGTTGGCGACCAGCGCGGTCGGCTCGGTCCCGAGCTCGGCGGGCCCGACCTTGAGCGCGTCGGCGTGCACCACGGTCAGCCGGCCGGCCACCTCGGGGGCCCGCTCGGCGACCGTCAGCGGCAGCTGCTCCGCCAGCACCGGGTCGATCTCCACGGCGACGACCTCGGCGACCTCCGGGAGCAGGGCGAGGGTGAGCGAGCCGAGCCCCGGCCCGACCTCGATCGCCACGTCGTGCGGTGCGACCTCGGCGAGCCGGACGATCCGGCGGACGGTGCCGCCGTCGATCACGAAGTTCTGCCCCAGCTTCTTCGTCGGCCGGATGTTCAGCTTCTCCGCGAGTGCACGCACTTCGACCGGCCCGAGCAGACTCATGCCTCCAGTGTCCCCCGCGCTACCAGGCGCCGAAGACGGTCTCGCCGTTGGCCGTGATCCGGGCGGCGAGGTCGGCGACGTCCATGCCCTTGACCTCCGCGAGACAGCGGAGCGTGAGCGGGATCAGGTAGGGCGCGTTGGGCTTGCCCCGGTGCGGCGTCGGGGGCAGGTAGGGGGCGTCGGTCTCGACCAGCATCAGCTCGGGCGGGGCCACCGCCGCCGCCTCGCGCAGATATCCGGCGTTCTTGTAGGTCACCGGGCCGGAGAACGACATGAAGTAACCGGCGTCCACGCACCGCTTGGCCATCTCGGCGTCGCCGGAGAAGCTGTGGAAGACCACCACGTCGGGGGCGCCCTGGTCGGCGAGCACGGCGAGCACGTCGTCGTGCGCGTCGCGGTCGTGGATGACCAGGGCCCTGCCGGTCCGCTTGGCGATCTCGATGTGCGCGCGGAAGCTGGCGTGCTGGTCGTCCTTCGACGCCCAGTCGCGGAAGTAGTCGAGTCCGGTCTCCCCCACCGCCCGCACGTGCGGCCGCCGCGCGAGGTCCTCGATCTCGGCGAGGACCTCGGGCGTGGAGGCGTGCGCCTCGTTCGGGTGGATGGCCACGGCCGCGTAGACGTCCCGGTGCTCGCCCGCCACCTCGGCGTTCCACCGCGAGGAGGGCAGGTCGTATCCCACCGTCACCAGGCGCGTCACGCCGACCGACCTCGCCTCGGCGAGGATCGACGCGACGCTCGCCCCGGCCGCCTGGGCCGCCAGCGCGACGGGATCGCCCGAGGACGCCTGCCGGTTGCCGACCATGATGTCCAGGTGGCAGTGGCTGTCGAACACCTCCGCCGGCAGCGCCTCGGGCGGCGCGGGACGCTCACGCGACATGGTCAGGCGTTCTCCAGCCGCGGGAAGAGGATCTCGCCCTTGACGACCTGCGCCCCGGCGGGCAGCCTGCCCCAGGTGGCGACGTCGGCGATCCGCTGGTCGGCGAGCACGCCCAGGTGCGGCTCCGCCCCGAGGGACGCCCACAGCTTGGCGCTCGTGGCCGGCATGATCGGGTGGAGCAGGACCGCGATCGCGCGCAGCGACTCGGCCGCCGTGTAGAGGATCGTGGCGAGCCGCGCCTGCCCCTCGGGCGAGTCGTCCTTGGCCACCTTCCACGGCGCCTGGTCGCTCAGATAACCGTTGACCTGCTTGACGAAGTCGAAGACGGCGCCGATGCCGCCGGCGAAGTCCAGGTTGTCACCGATCATGGTGTCCGCCTGGGCCGCCGCCGCGGCCAGGCCGTCCGCGATCGCCTGCTCCGCGGGACCCGCGTCCTTCGCCTCGGGAAGGGTTCCGTCGAAATATTTGCCGATCATCGCCGCGACCCGGGATGCCAGGTTGCCGAAGTCGTTGGCGAGTTCGGAGGTGTAGCGGGCGGAGAAGTCCTCCCAGGAGAACGAGCCGTCCTGGCCGAACGGGATCGCCCGCAGGAAGTAGTAGCGGTAGGCGTCCACGCCGAAGTGGCTCGTCAGATCGCGGGGCGAGATGCCGGTGAGGTTGGACTTGCTCATCTTCTCGCCGCCGACCATGAGCCAGCCGTTGGCGAACACGCGCCCCGGCAGCGGCAGGCCGTTCGCCATGAGCATGGCGGGCCAGATGATCGCGTGGAACCGGAGGATGTCCTTGCCGACCAGGTGCACGTTCGCCGGCCAGGTGGCGTCGAACTTCGCCTGGTCGGAGCCGTATCCGACGGCCGTGGCGTAGTTGAGCAGCGCATCGATCCACACGTAGATGACGTGCTTGGAGTCCCAGGGGATCGGGACGCCCCAGTCGAAGGTCGACCGCGAGATCGACAGGTCCTGCAGGCCCTGCTTCACGAACTGCACGACCTCGTTGCGCGCCGAGGCGGGCTGGACGAAGTCGGGGTTCTGCTCGTAGAACTCGAGCAGGCGCGGGCCGTACGCCGAGAGCCTGAAGAAGTAGTTCTCCTCCTTCAGCCACTCCACCGGGCGCTTGTGGATCGGGCACAGGTCGCCCTCCAGCAGGTCGCCGGGGGACTTGTACTCCTCGCAGCCGACGCAGTAGGGCCCCTCGTAGCCGCCCTTGTAGATCTCGCCCTTGTCGTACAGGTCCTGCACGAACTCCTGGACGCGGTCGGTGTGACGCGGCTCGGTGGTGCGGATGAAGTCGTCGTTGGCGATCTGGAGGTGCTCCCAGAGCGGCTTCCAGGCGTCCTCGACGAGCTTGTCGCACCATTCCTGGGGTGACACGCCGTTCGCCTCGGCCGTACGCATGATCTTCTGACCGTGCTCGTCCGTGCCCGTGAGGTACCACACCTTCTCGCCGCGCTGGCGGTGCCAGCGGGTGAGCACGTCGCCCGCGACGGTCGTGTAGGCGTGGCCCAGGTGCGGGGCGTCGTTGACGTAGTAGATCGGCGTCGTCACGTAGAACGCCGACTCCCCGGATGCAGTCGTTCCTGTAGCCGCCATGTGCGAATCCTATCGGCCCCGGGGAGATGACTCCCCGGGTTAAAACGCCGGTGGCGTCCCTAGGCCACGGACTCGCGACCGGCGGTCTCGGACTCGCGGCTGACGGCCTCGGCGGCCTCCTCGGCGGCGGACGCCGCGATGTCGACCGGGTTCTCCCGCGTACGGCGAATGCCGAGGATGCTGATGAACAGCGACGCGAAGATCGTCTGGAAGCTCATGACGAACGCGGTCGCCGAGGGCACGACGAGGCGCAGCGACTCGGCCGGGATCAGCTCGCCGAAGCCGCGGCCGCCCCAGTGGGCGAGCGAGGCCACGAGGCCGACGAGACCGGCCACGGCCAGGGCGCCACCCGCGAGCAGGCCCTTCTCCAGCGTGACGACGTCCACCAGCCTGCGGATGCGCCGGTCCTCGGGGAGGAAGCCCTCCTCGGCCGCGTACACCTTGGTGAACAACGCGAACAGCACGGCCTGGAAACCGCTGACCACCATCGCGGACGCGCCGACCAGCGTGTCGACGTCGAAGGCGAGCTTGCCGATGTAGACCGGGCCGAACGTCAGCGCGGCCCCGGCGACGAGACCGAGGCTCATGAGCACCAGGCCCGGGATGAAGAACAGCCAGCGCGGGCTGTAGAGCAGCAGGAAGCGCAGGTGGCGCCAGCCGTCCCGCCAGGAGCGCAGGTGCGGCGGGCGGGAGCGGCCGTCGGGCGACAGCGTGGTCGGCACCTCGCGGACGTCGAGCCCCTGCAGGGTCGCCTTCACGACCATCTCGGAGGCGAACTCCATGCCGCCGGTCTGGAGCCCCAGCCGCAGGATCGAGTCACGGCGGAAGCCGCGCAGTCCGCAGTGGAAGTCGCCGATCGCGCTGGGGAAGAACAGCCGGCCGATGAACGACAGGACCGGGTTGCCCAGGTAGCGGTGGAGCGGGGGCATGGCCCCCGGGGCGATGCCGCCGCGGAACCGGTTGCCCATGACCAGCTCGGCGCCGTCCCGGAGCTGCTCGACGAAGGGCATCAGGCTGGTGAAGTCGTAGGAGTCGTCGGCGTCGCCCATGATGACGTACTTGCCTCGGGCGGCGCGGATGCCGCCGATCAGGGCGTTGCCGTAGCCCTTCTCGTCAATATGGACAACCCGGGCGCCCGCGTCACGGGCCAGCTGTTGCGAGCCGTCGGTGCTGCCGTTGTCGGCGATGACCACTTCGCCGTCGATTCCGTTCTCGCGCATGCAGGTGAGAGCCTTGCGAACACAGATCTCAACGGTCTCGGCCTCATTGAGGCATGGCATGACAACGGTAAGTTCCACGTCGCAACTCCTCGCATATGACGGCAGGACACCAATGATGCCCGCTTCCCAGTAGCGTCCGAGTCAAGTCCGCGAAACGGCTGGCATTCTGTAACCGTGACTCCACCCACCGCTGGAGCGGCGGGCTCCCCGCGTCGCCGGCCAAGCGGCGTCGCAGAGGACGAGCCCGGCCCGGAGAATTCTCAGCGCGCCGGCCACGTCGGCGTGCGCGGTATGCCCGCAGGTGAAGTGCCGGAACTCCGGCCGGGTGGCGTGGTTTTCCGCCACATGCCCGCGGGTGTCCATTCGAAGGAACCGGCGAAATTCGAGGGGAGGAAGCGCGGACGCACCCGCCGGCTGAAGCAGGCGGTCGGCTCCGCGCGACTTTGATGGTCGCGATCGCGGATCCTCCGTCGGTGAACGCCTCCCCGGTCGGCGGCTGGGGCCGTCCGCTCGCCCTGCTGCGCCGCCACCGGGTCTTCGCGGTCACGCTCGGCGTCGCCTTCGTGCTGCGGATCGTCACGATGCTGGGTTTCGGCCCGGCCATGTGGTTCAACGACTCCTACGACTACGTGTCCGTGGCGCTGCGCCCGCGTCCGCACCCGATCCGCCCCGACGGGTACAGCTTCTGGCTGCTGCTGCTCAAGCCGTTCCACAGTTTCTCGCTCGTGGTGTTGACCCAGCACCTCATGGGCCTGGCGGCGGCGTTCCTTATCTATGCGCTGCTGACCAGAAAATTTGGGATGCCAGGCTGGGGGGCGACGCTGGCCGCCGCCCCCGTGATGTTCGACGCCTACCAGATCCAGCTCGAACAGCTGATCATGTCGGACACCATGTTCATCCTGCTCGTCGTGGGCGTGGTGACGCTCGTGCTGTGGCGGGAGCGGATGACCTGGCAGGGCGGGACCGTGGTCGGCCTGCTGCTCGCGCTGACGGCGCTGACCCGGAGCATCGGCCTGCCCATCCTCGCCCTGGTCGTGGCCTATCTGGTGATCAAGCGGGCGGGCTGGAAGCCGATCGCCGCCATGATCGCCGCGTGCGCGCTGCCCGTGCTCGCCTACATGGGCTGGTTCAAGGCGGTGAACGGCCAGTTCGCGATGACCAACAGCGACGGGGTGATCCTCTACATGAGGACGTCGCTGTTCGCCGACTGCCACAAGATGAACATCGACGAGCGCCGCGAGCTCGAGCTGGCGCTGCTCTGCATCAACGTCGCGCCCAAGGACCGCGGCCTGTCCGCGCAGGCGTACCTGTGGTGGGACGACCAGAACCAGCTCCACGTCTTCGGCTCGGGCATGAAGTTCACCCCGGAGATCAACGCGAACGCCAGCGCGTTCGCGAAGAAGGCGATCCTGTCCCAGCCGGGCGACTACCTGGCCGCGGTGGCCAAGGACTTCTTCCGCGCCTTCCAGTGGG
This sequence comes from Microbispora catharanthi, assembly GCF_006334915.2. Classification (GTDB taxonomy): domain Bacteria; phylum Actinomycetota; class Actinomycetes; order Streptosporangiales; family Streptosporangiaceae; genus Microbispora; species Microbispora catharanthi. Next base: position 51,064 of record NZ_VDMA02000014.1, on the reverse strand, counting down.
GCCGCCCGCGGTTCCCCGACGCCAAGACCTTCCTGCAGTACGAGTTCGACAACGAGTACACCCGCAAGCTGCCCAAGTGGAGCTCCTACCACAGCACCACGGACAAGGACGCCGAGGCGTACGAGAACGGCCCGGCCGCGACGCACGTGGTCTCGCCGTGGTCGGACATCATGATCGGCTACCAGAAGGTCGTACGGCTGCCGGGCATCGTGCTGGGCCTGCTGCTGTTGTTCGGCCTGTACGGCGTGGCGCGACGCTGGCGCGACCTCGGCGGGCCCGAACTGCTGCCCTGGCTGGGGGCGGTGGGACTGATCCTGGCCCCGGCGGCGACTGCCGAGTTCGACTACCGCTACCTGCTGCCCGCGGTGCCGCTCGCCTGCCTCGCCGCCGGCATCACCGCCGCCGGTCTGCTGGGCCGCCCCTCGCCGCGGCTGTCCTCCCTGCGCCTGTCGCCACTGCGCCCGTCTTCACTGCGCCCGTCATCGCGGCGCCGCCCCTCGCTCCGCTGACCCGGCACGCGGCGCCCGGCCCCCGTCCGGGGGTCAGGCGCCGCGGATCGCGTTTCCCGGGGTCGGGCGTTTTCCCGGGGTCGGCGTTTCCCTGGGTCAGACGCCGTGGACGGCGTTGTAGAGGTCGCGCTTGGGGACGCCGGCCGACTTGGCCACCTCGACGATGGCCTGCTTGCGTGGCACGCCCGCGCCCTCGCGCCTGGCCACCTCCTCGACCAGTTCCTCGATGCCCGGCGCGGCCTCCTCGGCGGTCCGTCCCGCCACCACCAGCGTGATCTCGCCCCTGACCTCGCCCGCGGCCCATTCGGCCAGCTCGCCGAGGCCGCCGCGCCGCACCTCCTCGTAGGTCTTGGTGAGCTCCCGGCAGACGGCGGCGGGCCGCTGCGCGCCGAAGGCCTCCGCCATCGCCTCCAAGGTCGCGTGCAGGCGGTGCGGCGCCTCGAAGAACACCATCGTGCGCTCCTCGGCCGCCAGCGCCGCCAGCCGCCTGGCCCGCTCCCCCGGCTTTCGCGGAGGGAACCCCTCGAAGCAGAACCGGTCGCTCGGCAGGCCGGAGACGGCGAGGGCGGTCGTCACCGCCGACGGGCCGGGCAGCGCCGTCACGGGCAGACCGGCCTCGACCGCGAGGCGGGTGAGCCGATAGCCGGGGTCGGAGACGCCCGGCATCCCCGCGTCGGTGATCACGACGACGGTCCGTCCCTCGCGCAGCGCCTCCAGCAACTCGGCGGCCCTGGCACTCTCGTTGGCGTCGTAGTAGGACACCACGCGGCCCCCGATGGCGATCTCCAGGTCGGCCGCGAGCCGCCGCAGCCGGCGGGTGTCCTCCGCAGCGATCACGTCGGCCGCGGCGAGCACCTCGCGCAGCCGTGGGGACGCGTCTTTGGGCTGGCCGATCGGGGCTGCGGCGAGAACGAGCACGCATCCACCCTATGGCGGGCGTGAAACATTCATCGACGAGCGGCCGGTTGGCCCAATCCACGCGCGACCCGTGTCCTTGGCGGGGACTCACCAGTAATCTGTCGGCGTGGCCGTGACCGACTATTCTCACAAGGCGTTCGAGCAGCCGGAAGAGGGACCACAGGACAACGCTCCCGCGGTTTCCCTGCGCGACCGGCTCGTGCCGCCCATGCCCGGCAGCGCCATGTGGGGCTGGCTCGGCCCCATCCTGGTCGCCCTCTTTGGCGGGTTCCTCCGGTTCTACCGGCTGGGCACACCGCATTCGGTCGTCTTCGACGAGACGTACTACGCCAAGGACGCCTTCGCCACCGTCAAGTACGGCGTCGAACGGCAGTTCGTGGACGGCGCGGACAAGCTCCTGCTCGCCGGCAACGAGCACATCTTCAAGCAGTGCGGCTCGGTGGGCGAGTGCGCCTCCTACGTGGTGCACCCGCCGGTCGGCAAGTGGCTGATCGGCTTCGGCGAGATGATCTTCGGAGCGAACCCGTTCGGCTGGCGCTTCACCGCCGCGCTGCTCGGCACGCTGTCCATCCTGATCCTCGCCCGCACCGCCCGCAGGATGACCCGCTCGACGCTGCTCGGCTGCGCGGCGGGCCTGCTGCTGTCCCTCGACGCCCTCCACTTCGTGCTGTCCCGTACGGCGCTGCTGGACATCTTCCTGATGTTCTGGGTGCTCGCCGGTTTCGCCTGCCTCGTGGCCGACCGGGACTGGTCCCGCGGCCGGCTCGCGGACTGGCGCGAGGCGGGGTCGCCCGCGGACGGTCCGCGGCTGGGCCTGCGGCCTTGGCGCCTGGCCGCCGGGGTGTGCCTCGGCCTGGCCATGGCCACCAAGTGGACCGGCGGCTTCTACATCGCCGCCTTCGCGATCATGTCGCTGCTGTGGGACGCGGGCGCCCGGCGGGCCGTCGGAACGCCCCGGCCGTACGGCGTGGTCGTCCGACGCGACCTGCCCCTCGCCGCCGCGTGGATGGCGGTCGTCCCGATCGTCACCTACGTCCTGTCGTTCACGGGGTGGTTCGTCACCGACAAGGGATACGGCCGCAACTGGGACCAGGCCACTTCGAGCGGCCCGGTCTACTTCGTCATCGACTCGCTCCGCTCGTGGTTCGACTACCAGAAGCAGGTGCTCACCTTCCACACCGGTCTGGAGACGAGCCACCCGTACCAGTCCGAGCCGTGGCAGTGGCCGCTGCTGCTGCGCCCGGTGGCGTTCTTCTACGAGTCGCCGAAGAACTGCGGCGCCGCCTCCTGCTCCTGGGCGGTCCTCGGCACCGGAACGCCGGTCATCTGGTTCGCCGGTGTGCTCGCGCTGATCGGCATGATCGCCTGGTACGTCGCGACCCGCGACTGGCGGGCGGGCGCGGTGCTGCTCGGCTACGCCGCCGGATGGCTGCCGTGGTTCTACTTCGCCATCGCGGACAACCGGACGATGTTCATGTTCTACGCGATGCCGATGGTGCCGTTCATGATCCTGGCACTCGTGCTGGCCTGCGGGCTGATCATCGGCAGGGAGAATCCGGCCCAGCCCAACCGGCGTGTGACCGGCACGGCCGTGGTCGGCGCGTTCGTGCTCCTGGCTCTGGTGAACTTCGGGTGGCTCTATCCCGTGATCGCCGCCGAGTCCATCCCGTACGACTCCTGGCACGCGAGGATGCTGTTCGACTCGTGGATCTGACACCCCCGTATGGTTGGGCGCGTACGTCGCGCCCTAAGGTGCACCCAGAGGGGGGGTGGTCGCGAGTGATGCCGGGTCGTCGTCAACGATGGGGTCGATACGGCAGACTGCGGGTCATGCCCGCACCTGACGTCGCCGCGCTCCTCGCCCAACTGGAGCGCTCCGAGCCGGACATCGCCGAGCCCGCCCGCGTCGCGGTCGAGTGGCTCGCCGGCGGCGAGGCGCTGGAGACCATCAGCCAGTTCGACGTGTGCGAGTTCCTCTGGTACACGCTGCCGATCAAGGTGCCGGGCGACCAGGCGACCATCGCCAGGGCCCTCGGCCGGCTGCTCAGGCTCGCGGGCATGGAGCGTTACGCCGCCCTGTGCGACTCCCCGGCCACCGCCCGGATCCTGCTGACGTACGCCAGGGAGGGCGAGGAGGCCGGGGCCGCGGCCTACCACCGTGAGCTCGAGGCCACCGGGGTGCTGCCCCCGGACGTCGCCGAGCTGTCGTGGAGCTCGATCATGGGGCCTGAGGAGCTCGGGGCGCACGTCGCGTGCGCGGCCGCCCTGGAGCTGGCCATCGTCACCGGCGACCCGGTGGACCGTGAGGAGCTGACCCGCCGCTGGCTCACCGCGCCCCGCGCCGAGCTGGGCGGCGACTGCTGGCTGCACCGGGTCCACGGCGAGCGGCTGAACCGCTGGGTGCTCGGACGCGGCACCGCCCGCCGCGAGCTCGCCCAGCCCTTCGAGGTGCGGCTGCACGCCCCCATCGCGGCTCCGGACGAGCCGCACCTTGAACCGCTGCGCTGGCTGCTCGGCCTGGCCCGCACCGGGGTCCGCCTGACCGAGCGGCTCAACGTCGGGCGTGCCGTGGCCGCCGAGGCGGCCGACCGGTTCGGCTGGGGCAATCGGACCAGGTCCGGGGTGGTGCGCGGCGAGGCCGACGTACCCGCTCTCACCGAGCTGCGGCAGATCGCCGTACACGATCTCGGGGCGCTGCGGCGCAGCGGCCGGAGGCTGGTGCTCACCACCACGGGCAGGAACCTGCTGGACGACCGCGCCGCGATGTGGGAGGCGGCCGCGCCCACGCTGCTCGTCCCCGCCCCCGGGGAGCACGACTTCGAGGTCTCCATCCGCGAGTCGGCACTGATGATCCTGGTGGACCGCGACGTGGTGCGGGACGGCGAGCTGCGCGACCGGGTCGCCGAGGTGGTCAACGGCGAGGGCTGGCGCGCCACGGACGGCGGCCGGGTCGGCGGCGCCGACCTCACCGGCCCGCTCGCCCGGCTCCGGCACCGCCTCGACGCCCTCGGGCTGGAGGCCGCGGCCCACACGCCGGAGGCGACGGGCCCAGCCCTGGAGACGGCGGTGGGCCGAGCGTCCGAGAGCGCGAGGCGTGCGGCGGGCGCCGTGCCGTGGCGGCTCACGGACGCCGGGCGGCGCGCCGCGCTCGCCGCGCTGCGCGCCCAGGCCCTGCGCCCCCGCCAGTACGCCGGCCTCGGCTGAACCCGGCCGGGCACCCCGCGTTCTGCGATGGCCGTATGCGCCTCGTGGGCGGCGCACGGTGCTGCGACTTTCAGGCGCGGCCGTCGAGGACCTCCAGGTAGTGGGCGTTGTACATGATCCCCACGATGTTGCCGAACGGGTCGGCGACCGAGGCGGTGACGAACCCGGGGCCGCGCTCCGTCGGCGCCTCGTGCTGGGCGGCGCCCATCGACAGCAGCCTGGCCAGGCTCGCCGTCACGTCGTCGACGTGCCAGTAGACGACGGCCCCGCCCGGCCCGCCCGCGTCGTGCGGCGCGTAGCGGCGGTCGATCAGTCCCAGTTCGTGCTGGTAATCACCGAGGCGGAACTCGGCGTAGGCGAGCCGCCCGTCCGGTCCCCGGCGCTCGAAGTACGCCTCCACACCGAGCAGCTCCGCGTACCACCTCTTCGCCTGCTCGACGTCGTCCGCCCGGAAACTCACGGTCGTCATTCCGCGCAACATTCGTGCTCCCTTCGTCGGAGATGAACGCTAGGAGGCCTTGAGGAACGTGCGGTTCCGCAACGCGCGGGAGACTGTGGCCATGCTGGAAACCTCCGTACGGCTGCTGCGGTTGCTGGCGCTGCTCCAGGCGCGGCCCGGCTGGTCCGGCGCCGAGCTGGCGGACCGGCTCGCGGTGACCACCAGAACTGTGCGCAACGACGTCGAGCGGCTGCGCATCATGGGCTACGAGATCCACTCGACGACCGGCACGGCCGGCGGTTACCGGCTGGGCGCGGGGTCCGCCCTGCCCCCGCTGCTGCTAAACGACGAGGAGGTCGTCGCGGTGGTCGTCAGCCTGCAGGCCGCCGCGGGCAGCACCGTGACCGGCATCGAGGAGACCTCGCTGCGCGCGCTCACCAAGCTCCAGCGCATGCTGCCGTCGCGGCTGCGGCACCGGATCGAGGCCGTACGCGCCGCCACGGTCGCGGTGCCGGGCCACGGCCCCACCGTGGATCCGGAGACGCTGACATCGATCGCCGCGGCCGTCCGCGACCACGAGACCCTGCGCTTCGACTACCTCGACCACCGGGGCGACGAGGGGCGCCGCACGGCCGAGCCGCACCGGCTCGTGTTCACCGGGCGGCGCTGGTATCTGCTGGCCTGGGACGTCGACCGGCGCGACTGGCGGACCTTCCGCGCCGACCGCGTGCGGCTCCGCACCCCCAACGGCCCCCGCTTCACCCCGCGCGAACCACCCGAGGGCGACGCCGCCGCCCACGTCGTACGCGGGGCGGGCTCGGCCGCCTGGAGGCACCCTGCCGTCGTGAGGCTGCACGCGCCCGTCGAGGTCATGGGCGCGAGGCTCACCGCCGCGGCCGGCCTGCTGCGCGCCGACGGCGCGGACGCCTGCGTGCTGGAGACAGGCGGCGACTCACTTCACAATCTGACGGCCTTCCTCACCGCGCTCGACGTGCCCTTCACCGTGCTCGACCCGCCCGAGCTGCGCGCCCACCTGCGTGCGCTCGCCGAGCGCTACCGGGCGGCGGGGGGCGGGTAGCGTCTGAGGTCATGCCGGACGAGACACTTGCCGCGGACGACGACATCCGACACGTGAACGCGTTCTGGCGGAGGCTGGGCCTGCCCGGTCTGATCGACGTCCACACCCATTTCATGCCGGAACGCGTCCTGACCAAGGTGTGGGCGTACTTCGACTCCGCCGGGCCGCTCGTCGGCCGGACCTGGCCGATCACCTACCGGCTGCCCGAGGACGACCGCGTCGAACGGCTCAGGGCGTTCGGCGTGCGGGCGTTCACCTCCATGCTCTACCCCCACAAGCCCGGCATGGCGGAGTGGCTGAACGACTGGGCCGCCGGCTTCGCCGCCCGGGTGCCCGGCTGCCTGCACACGGCGACGTTCTTCCCCGAACCCGGCGCCGCGCGATACGTCGCGCGGGCGGTCGAGGCGGGTGCCCGGGTGTTCAAGGCGCACCTCCAGGTCGGCGGGTACGACCCGAACGATCCGCTGCTCGACGAGGTCTGGGGGCTGCTGGAGGATCACGGCGTCCCGGTGGTGACACACTGCGGATCAGGCCCGGCCCCCGGCCCGCACACCGGGCCGGAGCCGATCGCGGCCCTGCTCGCCCGGCATCCCCGGCTGCCGCTCGTGATCGCCCACATGGGCACTCCCGAGTACGCCGAGTTCCTCGCCCTGGCCCTGCGTCATCCGGCGGTCTGCCTGGACACGACGATGGCCTTCACCGGCTTCACCGAGGAGACCGCGCCCTTCCCCCGGGATGCCGTCCCGCTGCTGCTGGAGCTTCAGGACCGCGTCCTGCTCGGCACCGACTTCCCCAACATCCCCTACCCGTACGCGGAGGCGCTGTCGGCCCTCGCCGGCCTGGAGCTCGGGGACGGGTGGCTGCGCGCGGTCTGTCACGACAACGCCGCCAGGATCTTCGGTCTGTCCGAGGTGGAAGGCCGAAGGTGATTCTCGCGGACCGGGGGGTTCAGGAAGACAGGCTGTCGTCGGCCGGTGCCGTCGTCACCTCGGCAGGGGCGGACGGGAGGCACAGGACGAAGCGGGCGCCGACGGGGCTGTCCTCGATCGTCAGGCTGCCGTCGTGGGTCTGCGCGATCTGCCTGGCGATCGGCAGTCCCAGCCCCGCGCCCCCGGCGTCCCTGCTGCGAGCCGCGTCCAACCGGGTGAACCGGTCGAACACCATCTCGCGCTTGTCCCGTTCGATGCCCGGCCCGTCGTCGACGACTTCCAGCACCGCCCTCCCCTGGGGGAAGCGGCGATCGCCGCCGTCGCCGCCGGGCTCGTGCCGTACGGACACGGTGATCGTCGAGGAGGCGTGCCGTTCGGCGTTGTCGAGAAGGTTGGTCAGCAGGCGGGCCAGACCCACCCTGTCGCCCAGCACGAGCGCCCCGGGCTGGAGGGCGGATTCGATCCGCTTGGCCGGGTGACGGCGGTTGCGCAGCTCAGCGGCCACGACCTCGGCCAGATCGAGCCGGTGCTGATCTCCGCGCATGCCGTGGTCGAGTCGTTCGAGGGTGAGCAGGTCGTGCACGATCGCCTGCAGCCGGTCGAGGCTGGGCAGGAGGACCGAACCCAGCTCGGGCACGCTGGTCTCCTGCGGCGCGAGAAGCCCGTCCTCCACCTCCGCGCGCATGGCCGCTATCGGAGTGCGCAGGTCGTGGGAGGCGTTGGAGACGAACTCACGCTGTTGCCGCAGCGCGCTCTGGACCTGCCGCAGCGCGGTGTCCAACCGGCCGAGCGTGTGGTTGACGCTCTCGGCCATCCCCTGGATCTCGTCGTCCGTGGCCGGCACCGGCACACGGCGACTGGGGCAGTCCCCGTTGATCTCGTCGAGCTCCGCCCGAATGGCGTTCACCGGCCTGAGCGATGCCCGTACGTTCCGGTAGCCGAGGTAGGTGATCGCCGCGGCCAGCGCCGCCGCGCCCACTCCCACCAGCCCGGCCAAGCGGGGGTCGACCCACGGGGGCACCTCCGGGGAAGCGCTGTAGACCATCCACCTCTCGCCCGCGCGGTGCGCCCACTGCGCCACGACGATGTTGCAGTCGGCAGCCGCGAAGATGCCGCCGCACACGACGCAGGTCGCGCTGTTCCTGCTGTCCCGCGGAATGAAGCGCGCCATCCTCGGCATGCCCCGCACATCGGGGGTCGAAGCGACCACGCGGCCGGACGGGTCGACCACCTGAAGGTGGCGGAACTCGCGCTCGGCAAGGGGGTAGGCCAGCTGTCCCCGCTCCATCTGGACGGCCACGCGGCCGCCCGCCGCCGCGACCTCCCTGGTGACGGTGTCGCTGGCGTAGCGGTGCACGGCCGTCATGAGGAGCAGGGCCAGCAGCGCGCACAGCAGGGTCGCCACCACCCCGGTGAACAGGGTGATGCGGCTGGTGATGGAGAAGCGGCCCTGCAGGTTCATCCTGTCCCCTCCGGCCAGTGGACCACATGGGGCGGAAAGGGCCGGGAAAGAGGCGACCCCTCAATCTCCACGGAGCGTCAAGGCCCTGCCCGCATCTCCTGTGGAACACCAAGGGTTCCTCCGCGTCTCCTCCACGTGACTCCACGGGAGACAGCCGCCGACCGCGGCCCTGCTCTCCTCGGCCTCCAGCCGGCGCCGGCCGACCAAGGCGCGGGAAACCAGGCTTCCCACTCACCTTCAGGGGCGTTGACAGAGCGCTAGCCGCAGGTGGCATCCGGCTCCCGAGCAGCGAAAAGGCCCGCCAGGTGGATCACCTGACGGGCCTTCGTCGTGGTGGAGCTATGGGGATTTGAACCCCAGACCCCTTCGATGCGAAGCCAATTCGCGGGTGATGCGATCTGGAGGAAGGTGCTGCCTGAGCTGCCAAGACCGTTCATTGTCGTTCGCGTAAGGCCGTGGTTGTTCGTGCCGGTCGTCACCCAGTTAGTCACCTTCCCTCGCGTGCCTGGAGATCGGGGGGCTTGCCTTGCTCGACGCTACGACTGGTTAGGGATCTTCGCCCGGGCGGAACCAGGCTGGACCGGCTCCGCCAGCGGAGCACTGGGAGGTCGCCGAATCTTGCCAATTTGGTTGTCCCGCCCCGATCATGCAGCGCGTCCCCTTATGGTGAGCGAGAGCCGTTAGTCGTCACGGGGAGATCAATGTGGCAGATGTAAATATCCCTCTGGGTGCCGAGAGTGAAGATTTGGACATCTCTCGCGCATTAATGGTCTATGACGAATTGAGTGACGCGGAGCGCCGTGAGGTCTTCCGTAACCTCTACAGTGCAATAGCCGCCTTCAGACAAACATCTAACGTTGACCACCTCATCACATTCGCGGACAGTGTTGAGCTGATGGTCAACCTCAAGCCGGAGGATCGGCAGGCTCTACGCATCGCCGCCTCAACGCCGGTGCGGCCTGAGGAGTTGATCGACCTAGACGAGGTGCGGAAGATCCTCAAGGAGTAACGATGGCGAAGCTGCTGCGGGTCACTCCACAAAGTCTGCGTGTGATCACAGAGTGGAGGGAGCGAGCCGCAGTAAGCGATCGGGGATTGATCGATGAACTTCTCTCGACACTGGACGACGAGAAGACTTGGGAAAAACGCTGGCATAGCGCGGATTATCCTGCTGATCGGTCGATCAAAGTAGTTTCGCCTCGTAAGGGCTTATGGGTATACCTCCGCTTTCCCATTGGTGCCGTCGATATCATCACTATCAGTTATGGCAACGGAGATGAATTTGATGGTGACTTCGACTAGCTAGCAGTCCTAATCTGCGCTATGCCGTCATTTTGCCTCGGCCTTCGGTCCAACTTCTGTAGGGCCCTGTCCCTCTGCTGCCTGGTTGCAAACGGGAGCCAGTCATGACGTGGTGGGCTCGTCGCCCTACTGAAGAGGCAGTTACGGGCCGGTGGTGTGTGGTCGTGTGAGGCGGCCTTGCTGTAGCGGTTGCTGTACAGCACCAGGTCGACCAGGTTCATCTCACTCAGGGGTCCACACCCCTTTTACGATTGGGCAGTGGCCGTTCCGTTTCGCGCCGGTTCCTCAGTTGGTGCCATGCGTGGCTGCATCCGCCTGCGCAGTAGCGCTCACGTCGGCGCCCGTCCGCGACAGCCAGAAGCGCGACCAGAAGACGGAATGCCTTGACGCGCTCGTCCTGTGGCAAATTGATGATCTTCGCCAGTTGCTCAGCCAGTCGCCCCCGCGTTATCAGCACCGCCGGAGTGTGGGTGACCCGTATCCCCGCCAAGAGGACACTCTCCGGCCCATCCTCGACGACGGCACCAGCCTGAATGCAGTAGTAGGCGAGATCGCGTAGCACGACCAACTGGTCCTCAGCTGTTAGCCCCTCGAACCAGACGACACCCCACGACACCGGACGAATGTCCTGCGCCAACTCATTCAGAATGACCGCATGCTCATGCACGTCACCCTGACTATCATGACCAGCCGGATTGCTGTACGCGGCCCCCTCGCTGAGCACCGGTTTGGGCACGCAGTTGGTCACGCATCCAAGGTAGGCGGAGCGCGGTGATGCGGACCAGTCGATCTGTAGGCCGGGTTCGATTTCCGCGCGCTCTCTACCTGCGGCGAATCGCTTCGCATGACAGGTGACCTGCGTTAGCGCTTCCGTTCGCTGCCATCGCTTGACAGCGTTTTCCGAGAGCGTGTGCCCCCGCTCGGCGGAGGCAGTGCCCAACTTAGACCTCTCGATCGGGCTTCCCGAGCAACGAGTGGTAGTCATATCCGAGCTCGTCAAGACGGGTGCGGACCCATTGAGTATGTGCGTCGTCTGCTCCTTGCAGAAGGAGTCTCAGGCTCTCACTGGCCCTTCGCTCCCGTTGCCGCTTGCTGCGCGATCCAAGACTTCCGGGCAAGTTGTGGCATATGTCGGCGATCACCCGTATCTGCTCGTGGTAATCCTCCGGGCCGTCAATCCACTCCAGGAGCGTCGGATCGCGACGGTAACTCACGGTGCGGATCTCTATGAATGCCAAGCTCATCAGACCTATGACGGCCTCCTGCGCCGAAATTCGCATTCGAACCACCGGGTTCTCCCACGCTCGTGCGGACCCGCACATTATCCGCTGGCCTGATCTCTCGTCTGCCGTCGACCCATCGCGAAACGACAGCGGGCCGGGGACGGAGGGTCAAGCCCTGCCTTGCGTGTACCTGCCTCCCGGTGACCTTCCTCGCGCGCTGGTTGTCCTGCTGGCACGGCTGGGCTTGACCTGGAGGAGCCGGGCTGCTGGGCTCTGCCTGGGTCGATGGCGGGCGAGCGATCAGGACTTCCAGCCCAGCCACCTACGGCGCCAGCTCTGCGCGGCCCCCTCTCGGAGTCGGAGGCCCCGGGGTTTGGGGCAGCGCCCCAAGGCCCTTTCTCCTGCACCTTCCGCCCCGCCCCCTCTTCCCGCTCCTTCTTCCTCTCTCCTTCCGTCTGCCAGCGTCGCCCTTGTGGTCTCCGGGTTCTTCGGCGTCGTGGTGCCGCTCGTGGCCAACGACCCGTTCACCTTTTGGGGAGAGAGATCACTTTTCGCACATTGCCGCTTTGCCGCCATCGGTTGAACACCGCGCCGCTTGTCGGCGCAGGGTGCGCGCCGCCTGCCGGCGGGACCGGCCGGAGAGCCGCAGCCCGCCGGCGGGGCGGGCGCGCGGCCCAGCGGTAGACACAACCTGTGTCCGCGTGCTTTCCCCTTCGGGAGTGCGGGCCGTGATGGCTTCTTGGCTGCGCTGTGCCTCCCACCGTCGTTCGACCCCCTCACGGTGTCACTGGAAGACAGCTCTGGAAACAGCCCTCTCCTCTGCCGATTCCTTCCCCGGCGGGTCCTCCCCCTGGTGGCCCGCCTTCTGCTCTGGATCGTCGAGCCCGCCGCCCCTCTTGTGCTTGCGCCCTTCCCTCCCGTCCCTGCACATTAAAGTGATCTCATCCCGACAAGCGGTGTAGAGAGGGCGCCCGAGGCGTGGCCAAACCGGCGGGAGTACGAGGCGGTAGACGGGAGGTCCGTACGCGTGATGCACGACCGGCATCCTGAATAGTCCCCGCCGGACCTCTTCTCACGGCAATCCGCCGAAGGCGGCTTGATCCTCGTCCGTGCGGTCTCTCGCGCTCAGGCCCGGGACAAGGTCAAGCGCAACGTGGTCATGCTGTGCGAGATCCCCAAGGGCAGACAGGGGCGCCCGTCGAAGTCGCTCACGCTCGACCAAGCCGAAGCGGTGCTCGCGGCGGCCGAAGGAACGAGTATGCACGCCTACATCGTGGTTTCACTCCTGACCGGCGCCCGGACCGAGGAGTTGCGCGCGTTGACCTGGTCACATGTGGACTTGGAGGGCGAGCCGCCGTCAATCATGGTGTGGCGGTCCGTCCGGGCTGGCGGGGACACGAGAACCGAGAAGTCTCGCCGGACGCTCGCCATGCCGAAGCGCTGTGCGGACGCGCTCAAAGCTCACCGTGAGCGGCAGGCCGTCGCGCGCAAAAGCGGCTGGCGCCCGATGGCAGGACCATGGCCTCGTCTTCGCCTCTGCGGTGGGGACTGCTCTCGACTCTCATAACGTACGGCGCGCCTTCCGCAAGGTGGTAAAGAAGGCGGGACTGAACGAGAAGGAGTGGACGCCCCGGAAGATGCGGCACAGCTTCGTGTCGCTGCTGTCGGCCAGCGGAGTGCCGATCGAGAACATCTCGCGCCTGGTGGGTCACAGCAACACGAAGGTCACCGAGACCGTCTACCGCAAGCAACTCCGCCCGGTGCTCCTTGAAGGGGCTGAAGCCATGGATCAGCTTTTCTCCGACTGAATAAGATCTTCAGGCCGACCAAGATTACGAAGGATGTCGCATGTGGCCGTTTCGGAGAAAGAAGCGTGAGCAAGTCGATCTGGAGGAGCGGTCACCCCAGCTTGGGATCAAGCACAAGGACCTAATGGTGATGAATCAGCTGGTCAAGGCCGGTGCCGATCTTGAGCAGCCTCGACACGTGATCTTCTATCTGTACGCCCCGACTCTCGAGGCTGCTCAAAGCATCGCCAAGGATGCCGACAGTGCCGAGTACAGCTTGCGTACTGAGGTCGGCAAGCCCTCCCCGGAGTACCCAGACAGCTGGCCGGTGACCTGTGAAACAAACGCGGTGGTCTCACCCGACTTCGTACGGGAGACGGGCAACCTCTTCGATGCCCTAGCTGCTCGGTACCACGGTGAGTACGACGGTTGGGAGGCCGCCGCCTCCCCGTGAGGCTTAGTCACTCAGTTAGTCACTCAGAGAAGCAGAGAGGCCGGTCCCGCTGGGCGGAACCGGCCTCTGTCGTGGTGGAGCTATGGGGATTTGAACCCCAGACCCCTTCGATGCGAACGAAGTGCGCTACCGGACTGCGCTATAGCCCCAACGACCTCGACTAGATTAGCAAACTCTCCGGGGTGTTCGCGCCACCGACTCAGTCTCCGGCCGCGCGGCGCCCGTCGGCGTACTGGTCGAAGACCTGGACGCGCTTGCGCGCCTCGAACTTGATGATCTCCGCCTCGCGGGCCGCCGCCGCCAGGGCGCGGCGGCGTTCCCGCCGGCGGCGCAGGTGCTCGGCCCGCGCCCGGGCGGCCTTCTCCCGCTGCTCCCTATCCGCGCGTACGGCCACGCGCAGCACGGCGAAATAGCCGACGAGGAGCACGCCCGAGGGCGCGACGGCCCACCAGGGCATCACGCGGACGGCCGCGGTGACCACGGAGGCCAGCACGAGCAGGATGCTCCACAGGAGCCGCCGCCGGCGCCGGGCGAGGATCCTGGCGCGGCGGTGGGCGGCGACACGGCGGGCCCGTGCGTGCCGCTCCGCCGCGATCTGGTCCGGGGTGACGGTCTCCGCAGCGGAGGACGCGGCGGGATCGGCGGAGCCCGCGGACACGGCCGGCGGGGTGACGACCGTGTCGGCGTCGCCGCCGTCCGCGTCACCGGTGCCGCCGGAGGCGCCGTCGGAAGCGTCGTCGGAACCGGCGGCCTCAGCGGAGTCGTCCACGGCGGGCGGCTCGGACAGCGTGAACGCCTCCGCCTGCTCCTCGAACAGCTCGTCGTCGGTGTGCCGGTCCCGGCGCAGCCACATGGGCAGCAGGACGCTGAGCCACATGACGACGATGGCGAGGTAGAGCAGGGCGCTACCCATGCGGCCACCTCCGGACCGCCGTACGGGCGCGCCCGAGGGCATGGTGAACACGTCCGTGGCCCTGTGTCGGCGGAGAGGTGTTCACGTCACGCACCGTAGGACTGTGTGTCACTGAATGACGAGCATTCAGTCCGGTGTGTCGCGAGATCGTCAAAGCTCTTCATGTAATTCGATCCCGTGCGAGCCCGTGGTTCCCACAGGCCACGCGCGTCGCTCGCGATGAGGACCCGCTACCGGTGGGCCAGCGGCGGCCGGGGTGCGATGGACGGAGTCCGGTTCCTCATGCGGATGCCTCCCGTGGCGCGGTTTCGGTTACCGCCACGGAGCATCACAGCGCCCGCTAGTGATCGGCTTGCCCTTCGATTGCAGCCGGCCGGGCGCCGTCTCCTAACCGGGGCTGGACTCGCTGCGGCGGGCGGCCGAGTTCATGGTGCGGCGCCACTGGACGAGCAGTCCGCGCGGCACGTCCTCGACGGTCAGCGCGTAGCAGATGTGGTCGCGCCAGGCGCCGTCGATGTGCAGTTGACGCCGGCGGATGCCCTCCTCGCGGAACCCGAGCTTCTCCACGACTCTGCGGCTGGCGTGGTTCTCCGGCCGGATGTTGGCCTCAAGCCGGTGTAAACCGGTCGTGAAGAAGCAGTGGTCCACCGCCATGGCGAGCGCCGTCGGAATGATGCCCCGCCCGGCGAGCGCACCGTCGACCCAGTAGCCCACCTGCGCGGAGCGGGCCGACCCCCACACGATCGCCCCCACGGTGAGCTGCCCGGCGAAGCGTCCCTCGTACGTGACGACCCAGGGCATGGCGAGCCCCTGGCGGGCCTCGCGGCGCAGCGTGCCGACCATCGAGACGTACGGCCCGAGACCGGTGCGGAACAGCGGGGTCTCCGGGTTGCTCGGCTCCCAGGGCCGGAGCCATTCGGCGTTACGCAACCGGGTGTCGCGCCAGTCCCGCACGTCACGCAGGCGCAGCGGCCGCAGCCCGACGGGCCCCTCGGCCATGGATGCCGGCCAGCCGCGAAGTCGATCCATTCGTCAATCATCCACCGGAACGCGGTCAACGCGCCACGCGGGACGCGCCCCGGTCTCGGCGGACTCCTCAGCGGGCATGGTCGCCGCCGTGGATCTGATCGACCACGTGACCCAGGATCGTGGTCAGCACGGCCATGCCGTCCCGTACGCCGCCGGAGGACCCGGGCAGGTTGACCACCAGCGTCCTGCCGGCCTGCCCGGCGAGACCGCGGGACAGGATCGACGTCGGCACCTTCTCCCGGTTGAACTGGCGTATGGCCTCGGCGATGCCGGGGATCTCCCGGTCCAGCACCCGGCGGGTCATCTCCGGGGTGAGGTCGAGGGGCGTCACCCCGGTGCCGCCCGTGGTGACGATCACGTCGTAGCCCTCGGCGACGCCCTCGCGCAGCGCGGCCTCGACGGCGTCCCCGTCGGGGACCACGCGGGGCCCGTCCACCCGGTCGCAGCCCGCCTCCTCGAGGAGGGAGGCCAGCAGCGGCCCTGAGCGGTCCTCGTAGACGCCCGCGGACGCCCTGTTGGACACCGTCACCACCAACGCGCGCACGCCCTCACTCCTGTCCGGACCGGGTCCAGTGGCCCGTCTTGCCGCCCGTCTTCTCCTCGACCCGAACATCGCTGATCACCGCTGTCGGGTCCACCGCCTTGACCATGTCCACCAGCGCGAGCGCCGCGACGGTGACGGCCGTGAGCGCCTCCATCTCGACGCCGGTCCTGTCGGCCGTACGGACCCGGGCGGTGATCTCCACCCCTTCGTCCACGACGGCCAGGTCGACCTTCACGCCGGTCAGGGCGATCGGGTGGCACAGCGGCACGAGGTCGGGGGTGCGCTTGGCGCCCATGATCCCGGCGATCCGCGCGACGCCGAGCGCGTCGCCCTTGGGCACGTCACCCGCGCGGAGCACGGCCACCGCCTCCGGCGACAGCAGCACCCGGCCCGTCGCGACGGAGGTACGCGCGCTGACGTCCTTCTCTGAGACGTCCACCATCCGGGCGGCGCCCGACTCGTCCACGTGAGTCAGCTTCATAGCGGTATCACCTCCACCTCGGCGCCCTCGGGCAGCGAGGTCACGTCCTCCGGCACCACGATCAGCGCGTTCGCCCCGGCCAGCGCCGCGAGCTGGTGCGAGCCCTGCCGGGTCACCGGCGCCACGGTCTCCCCGGCAAGCACGGCCCGCAGGTATGACCGCTTCCCCTCGGGAGACCGCAGCGGCGCGGTCACCGTGGCCCGTACGGTCGGGGGCGGCCCGGCCGGGAGACCCTGCATCGCCCGCAGAGCGGGCTTGACGAAGAGCACGAACGACACGAACGACGAGACCGGGTTGCCCGGCAGCGTGAAGATCGGCACGCGGTCGGGCCCCACGACGCCGAAGCCCTGCGGCATGCCCGGCTGCATGGCGACCTTCTCGAAGGTCACCGTGCCCAGCGGGGACAGGGCCTCCTTGACCGGCTCGTACGCCCCCATCGAGACGCCGCCGCTGGTGATCACGGCGTCGGCCCGCAGGAGCTGGGCGTCCAGCGTGTCCATGAACTCCTTGGGGTCGTCGGTCACCGAACCGGCCCGGAACCCCTCCGCCCCGGCCTCGCGTACGGCCGCGGCGAGCATGAAGCTGTTGGACTCCCAGATGCGGCCCGCGCCCAGCGGGGTGCCGGGCTCGGCGAGCTCGGCACCCGTGGACAGCACGACCACCCTCGGCCGGGGCCGCACCAGCACCCGGCGCCGGCCGACCCCGGCGAGGATGCCGATCTGGGCGGGCCCGATCCTGGCGCCCTCGCGGAGCACCACGTCGCCCGCCCGCACGTCCTCACCCGCCCGCCGGATCGCGTTGCCGACCGGCGCCGGCCTGTCGATCCGTACGCGGGCGGTGCCCCCGTCGGTCCACTCCACGGGCACGACGGCGTCGGCGCCGACGGGCATCGGCGCCCCGGTCATGATGCGGGTGACCAGGCCGGGGCCGAGGGCGTTCAGCCCGCCGTCCCCCGCCGCCACGTCGCCGATCACGGGCAGTGTGACGGGCGTGGCGGCCACGTCCTCGGCCCGTACGGCGTAGCCGTCCATCGCCGAGTTGTCGAACGGCGGCAGCGCGACGGGCGAGGCGACGTCCTCGGCCAGCACGGCGCCGAGGGCGGCCTCGATCTCGACCTCGAGCGGTGCGAGCGGGCGCACCGTCGCGAGGATGCCGGCGAGATGGCGGTCGACGGGCTTCATCGGCTCACTGTCCGGACTTGTTCAGGAACTCCCGCAGCCACGGCAGGAACTCGGGGGCGAGGTCGTCCCGGTTCGCGGCGAACTGCACCACGGTCTGCAGATACTCCAGCTTGTTGCCGGTGTCGTAGCGACGGCCGCGGAACAGCACGCCGTGCACCGGACCGCCCTCCTCCGGGCCCATCGAGGCCAGGGTGCGCAGGGCGTCGGTGAGCTGGATCTCGCCGCCGCGCCCGGGCGGGGTCCGCTCCAGCACGTCGAACACGGCGGGATCGATCACGTACCGCCCGATGATGGCCCAGTTCGAGGGCGCCTCGTCGGCCGGGGGCTTCTCCACGAGGTCGGTGACGCGGACGACGTCGTCCTCGTCGGTCGGCAGGATGGCGGCGGCGCCGTACAGGGAGACATGCTCGCGTGGCACCTCCATCAGCGCGACGACGCTGCCGCCGTAGGTCGCGCGCACCTCGATCATGCGCTTGAGCAGCGGGTCGCGGGGGTCGATGATGTCGTCGCCGAGCAGGCAGGCGAACGGCTCGTGGCCGACGTGCTGCTTGGCGCACAGGACGGCGTGGCCGAGGCCCTTGGGCTCACCCTGCCGCACGTAGTGCATGGTGGCGAGGTCGACAGGCTCCTTCACCTGGTTGAGCCGCTCCTCGTCGCCCTTGGCGCGAAGAGCGTCCTCCAACTCGTACGCTACGTCGAAGTGGTCCTCGATCGAGCGCTTGTTGCGGCCGGTCACCATGAGGACGTCGAGCAGCCCGGCGGAGACGGCCTCCTCCACCACGTACTGGATGGCCGGCTTGTCGACGATGGGCAGCATCTCCTTGGGGGTCGCCTTCGTCGCGGGAAGGAAGCGGGTGCCGAGACCCGCGGCGGGCACGACGGCTTTGGTCACGGGATCGAAGTCAGCCATGAGTAGACACTAACGGAGCAGTCTTTGGACAAGATGAACCTGCGTCGGCGTATCCTGCGCGGCCGGTCGGAACTCGATCCCAGGACGCTGCGCGAGTCGTCGGCGGCCATCAGGGAGTTACTCCTCGACCAGCCGTGGGTGCAGATGGCGGGGCTGGTGGCCTGCTACTGGTCGACCGGCACCGAGCCGTCCACCCAGGGGCTGATCCTGGCCCTGTGGAAACACGGCGCCACGGTGATGCTGCCGGTGCAGCGGGCGGACGGCGAGCTCGACTGGGCGGTGTACGACGGTCCCGACTCGCTGGCGCCCGGCCCGAACGGGATCATGGAGCCGGTGGACGTCCGGCGCGGCGTCGACGCGATCCGCACCGCCGCGCTGGTCATCGTGCCGGCCCTGGCCGTGGACCGGGTCACCGGCGTACGGCTCGGCCGCGGCGGCGGCTTCTACGACCGGGCGCTCGCCCGCGTGGGGCCGAACGTGCCGACGGTGGCGCTCCTGCACGAGGGCGAGCTGATCGAAGGGGTTCCCACCGAGCCCCACGACCAGCGCGTACGCTTCGCCGCCCTCCCGAGCGGAATCGCCCGATTGGTACAGATGTGACAAGATTGGCCTAAGGGACGGCGAAGGGAGCGGGTGGGTCTGAACGTCTGGCTGCTGCTGTCCGCCGCCGTCGTCATCGCGGCCATCGCGTCCGTACGGATCGCGCACCGCACCGGCCTTCCCACGCTGCTCATCTTCCTCGGCATCGGCCTGCTGCTCGGTGAGGGCGGCATCGTCGGCATCAACTTCGACAACGCCCAGACGGCCCAGCAGCTCGGCATGATCGCCCTCGCCGTGATCCTCGCCGAGGGCGGTCTCACCACCAACTGGAACCACGTACGCGACGCCGTGCCGACCGCGCTCGTGCTCGCCACGGTCGGGATCGCGGTCAGCGTCGTCGTGCTCGCGGTGACCGTCGCCGCCCTGCTCGGCATGGAGTGGCGGATGGCGCTGCTGCTCGGCGCGTTCCTGGCGTCGACCGACGCGGCGGCCGTGTTCTCCGTGCTGAGACGGCTGCCGCTGCCGCCCCGGCTCGCCGGGATCCTGGAGGCGGAGTCGGGCTTCAACGACGCCCCGACCGTCATCCTCGTGATAATGCTGAGCGCGGGCTCGTCGCTGACCCTCTCGCTGCCGCACGTCCTGCTGGACACCGCCGTCGAACTGGTCATCGGCGCGGCCCTCGGCCTCGCCGTGGGCCCGGCGGGGGTGTACGCGCTGCGCCGGGTCGCGCTGCCCGCCTCCGGCCTCTACCCGATCGCGGTGCTGGCGCTGGCGTTCGTGACCTACAGCGGGGCGACGCTGCTGCACGGCAGCGGGTTCCTCGCGGTGTACCTGACGACGCTGATCCTGGGCAACGCCCGGCTCCCCCACCGCGCCGCCACGCGCGGCTTCGCGGAAGGCGCCGCCTGGCTCGCCCAGATCGGGCTGTTCGTCATGCTCGGCATGCTGGCCGATCCGCGCGAACTGCCCGGCGTGATCGTCCCGGCCCTCGTGTCGGGCCTGCTGCTCGTCCTGCTCGCCCGCCCGGCGTCGGTCCTGGTGTCCGGCGCGGTGGTGCGGCTTTTGCGGCTCGGCTCGCTGTCGTGGCGCGAGCAGGTGTTCCTGTCGTGGGCCGGGCTGCGCGGCGCGGTGCCCATCGTGCTGGCCGCGATCCCCTGGGCCGCCGGCCTGCCGGGGGCGAAGGGCCTGTTCAACGACGTCTTCATCATCGTCATCGTGTTCACGATCGTGCAGGGGCCCACTCTGCCGTACCTCGCCCGGCTGCTCGGCCTGGCGGCCGAGGGCGAGGCCCGCGACCTCGACGTGGAGGCCGCGCCGCTGGGAGAGTTGAACGCCGACCTGCTGCAGGTCCGCATTCCGCCCGGCTCGCTCATGCACGGCGTGGAGATCTTCGAGCTCCGGCTGCCCGCGAACACCATGGTCACGCTCGTCGTGCGGAAGGGACAGTCGTTCGTGCCCACGCAGACGACCCGGCTGCTGGCGGGCGACCAGCTTCTCGTGGTCACCACGGCCGCCCAGCGGGAGACGGTCGAACGCCGCCTGCGCGCCGTCAGCCGCCGTGGCAAGCTCGCCGGCTGGTACGGCGAACGCGGCGGCTGACCGCCGCCGCCCGGGGTTGTCTGGAATTTTCGCGAGCGGATGCGGGCCGGATCGCAGGCCGGATCGCGGGCGGTTCGCCGACGGTTCGCCGACGGTTCGCCGACGGTTCGCAGGGTGAGCGAATGGGACGGCGCGGGGCAATAAACCGGGCTGGAGTGGCGTTTGGGCTTGTTGACTGCTTACCATTAGCAATCGACCCGGTCGAGTGCCAGTCTCAGGAGGAGCGAGTGCCTACCTACCAGTACGCCTGTACCGCTTGCGGTGAGCAGCTGGAGGCCGTCCAGAAGTTCTCTGACGACCCGCTCACGGAGTGCCCGGCCTGCCAGGGCAAGCTGCGCAAGGTCTTCTCCGCCGTTGGCATCGTGTTCAAGGGCTCCGGCTTCTACCGGACCGACAGCCGTTCGTCGAGCTCGTCGACGACCACGTCCACCACGACGACGTCGTCCTCGAAGTCGTCCGGCGACTCGGGCAAGAAGGAGCCCGCGACCTCCACGAGCTCGTCGAGCACCTCCTCGCCGAGCACGTCGTCGAGCACGTCGTCGTCCGGCTCCACCGCCGCCGCCTGAGGTTATCCACAGGGGCCGGCGGGACACGGCGGGTGTGCGGCGCCGTTCGCTAGTGTCGGCCCATGGTCAATCGCGCAGATATCGGGGTCATCGGCGGCTCGGGGTTCTACTCGCTGCTGGAGGACGCCGAAGAGATCGACGTGACGACGCCGTACGGCCCGCCGAGTGACTCGATCACCGTGGGCCGCATCGGCGAGCGGACCGTCGCGTTCGTCCCACGGCACGGCCGCGGCCACACCTTTCCTCCCCACCGCATCCCCTATCGGGCGAACATGTGGGCCCTGCGGTCCCTCGGCGTCCGCCAGGTGCTCGCGCCCAGTGCGGTCGGATCCCTGCGACCGGAGATCGGGCCGGGCGCCCTCGTGATCCCCGACCAGCTCGTGGACCGCACACAGAGCCGCGAGCAGACCTACTACGACACGGGCGGGGCCGTTCACGTGTCGTTCTCCGACCCCTACTGCCCCTCCGGCCGGGCGGCCTCCGTGGCCACGGCGCGCGAGACGGGCTGGGACACGGTCGACGGCGGCACTCTGGTCGTGGTCGAGGGGCCCCGCTTCTCCACCCGGGCCGAGTCGAAGTGGTTCGCGGGCGCGGGCTGGTCGATCATCGGTATGACCGGGCACCCCGAGGCCGTGCTCGCCCGCGAACTGGCCCTCTGCTACACGACGCTCGCCCTCGTGACCGACCATGACGCCGGCGTGGAGGCCGGTGAGGGGGTCACCCACGAAGAGGTGCTGGCCTTCTTCGCCGCCAACGTGGAGCGGATGCGCACTCTGGTCGCACAGGTCGTCGAGGCCCTTCCGGAGGAGCGCCCCTGCCCCTGCGGCAACGCCCTCGACGGGATCAAGCTGCCGATCGAGCTCCCCTGACACGAGATGGTCATGCGTGATCTGAGACGGCTGACGGCGCGCCGTCGCCGTCCGATCGCCGCCGTCCTCGCCGGTCTGGCGGTGGCCTGCGTGCTGCTTGCCGTCCGTTCCCCTGACGGGGTGGAGGTCCTCGCCGCCGCCCACGACCTCGCCGGAGGCCGGCTGGCCGCCTCCGACGTGGTGGTCGTACGGCTTCCGCCCGACACGGTGCCCGCCGGGGCGTACGCGCCCGGCGCCCCGGTCTCGGGCCGCGTGCTCGCCGGCTCGTTGCGCCGAGGCGAACTCCTCACCGACGCACGGCTGCTCGGTCCGGGCCTGTTCCGACAGACCCTGGCCGGGCAGCCGTCCGGCCGGCACGAGCCGAGTGGGGAGGGCTCCGACGGTCAGGTGCCCGACGGGTCGGCCGGTGGTGGTCAGGCAGCGGCGCCAGGGACTTCGACCGCGCAAGCGGGAGCTTCGGCCGCGGAGCCGGGGATGGTCGCGACGCCGGTCAGGATCGCCGACCCCGACGCCGCCCGTCTGCTGTCGCCGGGAGACGTGATCGACATCCTGGCGGCCTTCGAGGACGGCCCGTTCCAGGCCCGGACCGTCGCCCAGGAGGTGCGAGTGATCGCCCGGCCACCGGGCCGTACGGACGGCGGCGCGCTGCTCGTGCTGGCCACGACCCCCGGGCAGGCGGCCCAGCTCGCCCAGGCACAGGCACAGGGCAGGCTATCGATGACCATTCACCCTCACTGATCGGCCTTGTCCGGCGGCGGATGACGCCGATCAGGCGGTGCTCGCCCCGGCCTGCCGCCAGGCCCGCTGGTCACGCGTGACCTGCGGGAGCATCTCCTTGAACCCGGCGTAGCGCACCCGTCAGAGCTGTGCGCCGAGCTTGGGGTCGTACTCCCAGTGCCAGGGCTCGAAGGGGCTGTGATACGACCAGTCGGGGTGGATCCAGCCATACCGCTTGCTGTTGGCCTCCAGCCAGTTGAACTGCACAGAACGGAAGCTCTGCACTCCGCCGCACAGGTCGACGGCGAGTCCCAGACCGTGGTTGCTCTTCCCTGGAGTGGCCGCGAAACCGGGCCGCCGATAGTAGATCGACTGCTGCTCACCCAGGTTGCGATAGCTGTCGGAGATGCACATCGGGGCGCCGAAGCGCTTCTTGTAGGCGATGTTGAGATCGGCGAAGGCGATCGCCGCGTCCGCCCGCAGCTCCTCTCCGGCCTGCGGCAGGGGGCACAGGATGTTCTTGGGCAGCAGGCCGTTCGGGTACTGCTCCGCCTGACCGATCCTGGTCGGGTCGCAGCCGCCGGCCCTTCCATCGCCGATCTTCACGCCGAGCTTGATCAGCGCCTTGGTCAGCGACCGGACCAGCGTGGTGGAGCGTTTGCGCAGCGCGGTGACCTGCGCGCTCAGCTGCGCCTCCTGCAGGAGGCTGGCCGCCCGGAGCTCCTGCGCCTCCTGCGCGAGCTGCTGCTGCCGTTCCAGCAGCTTCACCGCGTCGCCGAGCACGTTGTTCCGCCCTGCGACAAGGTGATCGAGGTCGGCGATCCTCCGGAGCGTCTCCGTGCCGTTTCCCGCCCTGAAGAACGGGCTGAGTCCGTCGAGCGAGGGGTCCTGATACATGGACGAGGCGAGGTCGGACAGCGGCTTGCGCAGTTTGTTGAGCTCCGCCGTGGCCTGCTGGAGACCCTGCAGCTTGGTCGCCAGCTCCTTCTCGACGGCGCCGAACTTCTTCTGCCGCGCCACCAGCACCCTGTTCGCGTCCTCGATGGACTTGTACGCCTTCTGGGCCTCTCGCCGCAGCTCGGTCAGCGTGGTGGGCTCCTTGTCGAGCACGCCGGCCCGGGCGCTTTCCCCGGCGGCCTCCGTGCGAGCGTTCGCGGAGCCCTCCGCGGTCGTGGTGCCGGCCAAGGCCGCCGCGGCCGTGCCGTGCGGCGCGGAGACGGCCAGCGAAGTCATCACCGTGACGACCGCGATCAGCCTGGCTGATCGAGGAGATGGCACGATCGACTCCCCCGTTTGCGAACTCGTGACCTGGGTCAGGGACGCACGTTACTACAGCGCCCTCTGTGCCCGAGCCCCGGTTCGCATAAGTGCTATCGACCGGTCACGTCGCATTTGCGCGCTTCCAGCTCATCGCCCGACTTCGGGTTGGCCCTCACGTTCGCGGCAGAGCTCCCACAGCCACGTGTCCCGCCACTCCGGCGCGCACGTGAAGGTCGTCTTCTCACGAGGTTCCGGCTTCTTCACCGGCCGGCTCACCTTCGGCGCGTCCCCGTGGACGACCTCATGGACGGGTTGGGCGATCGGCAGGATCCGTACGAGCCCCTCGTAGAGACGCGCGGGACCGGACGGTTCGGGCACCGGGGTCGGGTTCAGCAGGGGCTTCCGCGCCGTCCCCGCCATCGGAACCACGTCGGCCCTCCGGACCTCCTGTCCATCCGCGAGATTCGGCAGCACAGTCGGCCGCGTACCGGGCGTGCCGGCGAGAGTCCGGTCTCCCGCGGTCCCGCCGGCTGCTCCGGCGCCTTTCTCATCCGCCGTCCCCGCCGGTGTCGCACGTACGGCCGCGGTGCGTGAGAAGTCGCTCCGCACCCGTTCCCCGTAGCCGGCGAAGTGAGCCATGAGCATGCCCGAGGCAAGGATCGCCGGCACGAGCAGCGCCGCGACGAGCACCACCGATCGCAGCCCGCGCACGGATCCACGTCGCGTTACGGTCACGGCCAGCGACGGTAACCACCCTCCCGCGGTCGGCGTACAACCACTTGCCATGCCTTTACCGCAGGTCAGCCCGCTGATGACCGGCGACCTCGAAACGACACCCCCAGGGAAGGCGCGAGCGGGCCCAACCTTTCGCTAGGCTTACTGGTGCACATCGTGCGCCTCCGTAGCTCAGGGGATAGAGCACCGCTCTCCTAAAGCGGGTGCCGCAGGTTCGAATCCTGCCGGGGGCACTCACCAAATCTTCGGCACAGGTGCCTGCCTCCGGCAGGCGCCTGTTTTCGTTTCCGGGAAGTTCTTCCGCCCTCGCCGCGACTCCTTCGATCGTCTCGTGGTCCAGGCTGATTCGGATCAACGCCACCCCAAGGCGGGCGTCATAGCGGATCTCCAGACGGAAGGCCGTGAGCAGCTCACGCTGGAGCTCTTCGGGCAGCTCAGCGAGCTTCGTCTGGAGCATGGGGATCTTGTGGAGCAGGCCGGTTGGGTGGTCGCGAGCGGGCGGACTCGCCTCGGCATCGGCAAGCTCCTGCGCCTTGGTCCGGCGCTCACGTTCCAGCTCTGTGAAGCGGGCCCGCAGACGTTGGCAGAACGCATAGTCCGCATCTGTATCCCCCAAAGCCGCCTTAAGCGCCTCCCAAGTGGCTACCAGGCCTCCTCCGTCACTCTCCCGTTGACAGGTCGAACGGATGCCGGATGGAAACGGGAGTCGGTGAGGTTCGGGTGAACCGGTGGAGACGGGCGGTAACGTCCCTATTGGCGATGGCGATGACCGTCGCGACAGGCGTGGTGGTCTCGGCGCCACCAGCCAGGGCAGACGGGATTCTCCTCAGTGGGAACGGCGTGTACGGCCCCAACAGCAGGATCGAAATCGCGTCGACCGTGCTCACGTACAAGGACGACTGCGACGGCGGGCTGAATGACTTCGTCTACCCGGTCAGTGACATCTACCTGGTGCCGGATGGGCCGCCCTCAGAGGGGCAGCACCTCGACGACGTCGTCGGTACGCCCAACGCGGTGGTGCAGGACGAATCCCTTGTCATGGGCGAGGTGATCGGCATCACCTCGCCCGCTGGAAATCTCCCTCCAGGAAAATACGCCGTTGTCGTCGACACCTGCCAGGACGGGTACTTCGACGCGGCGGACGACAGCTGGTACAGCGGCCAGATCGAGGTACTGGCCCTCGCGCGGACCCCTGCGCCCGACGCCGCGCTGGCGAGTCTGAAAAGCGCGGCGTTGGACGAGTACCAGGCGTACAGGGAGCGTTGGCTGGACGCCCGCGCGGCAGGGGACATGCTTGACACGGCGCTTCAGGGGGGTTGCGCTCTCGGCAACCCCGTCGCGTGTGCGCTGGAGAAGAAAGACTTTTCCACCCCCATCCATCGAAAGTTCGCCAATCTGCAGTTCAGTCGGGCGATACATTACATCGGCATCTATGCCGACCCACCGAATCCCGAATTTGATCGGCCGGTGATTCCCGAGAAGGTCGACGACGACGTCTCGACTGATGCCATGGCGGGTGAGGCGTCGCTGCTTCAGGCCTTGTTGCGCGGGGTCGAGGCGTACAAGGGCGCGCAGCAGGCGGGTGACGGGGAGTGGGCCCTGGTCCACGCGCGTGAGGTTCGTGACCTGCACCAGGCGCTGGCCGGGCAGTTGGCGCGGACCTCGGCCCAGCTAAACGACATCAAGGCGCTGTTCGGCGAGGACGCCGACAAGGCGTTCGCCTTCGCCGCGGATTTCGGGAGCCGGGTCAAGCAGCGGGGCCTCACCCCGGACGAGCGGCGCGTGCTGCGGGAGAGCGGGCTGACCGGCGCGCAGATCACGGAGTTCGAGAACCGGATCCGCGCGGCCGCCGGCCCCTACACCGCGCAGACCGTGCGGGACGCGCTGGCCGCGCAGATCGCCGCGCATGCCAAGACGGCCGCGGCCGTGCAGGAGGGCCTCAGCGGCTGGCAGGCGATCACCGACGCGCTGGCGGGCGACGCGGGAGTGCCGGACACGCATCCTGTCGCGCAGGCGGGAGGCCCGTACACGGCGCCCGAGGGGCAGTCGATCAGGCTGGACGGGTCCGCTTCGACCGCGGCACAGGGGGCGACGATCTCGTCGTACGCCTGGGATCTGGACGGCGACCGCGACTTCGACGATGCGGCCGGGCAGACCCCGTCGGCGATGTTCGACGAGCCGGGCTCGCCGGTCATCGGCCTGCGGGTGAGCGACGACGCCGGGCGGGTCGCGTACTCCTGGAGCGGCGTGACGGTGACGCGCAAGGGCGACGACCCGAAGATCGACCGGAGCGCGCCGGAGAGCGCCCAGATCACGGTCGAGACCGGCAAGACGGCCGAGTTCTCCGTCACGGTGAGCGACGACGGCGGCGCGCCCGAGGTGAGCTGGGCCGTGGACAGGAGGCCGGCCGACGGGACCGAGTCGCTGTCGTGGAAGGCACCGGACACACCGGGAAGCCATGAGGTCGTCGCCACAGCCACCGATGCCGACGGACACCGCGTCACGCGCGGCTGGTCGGTCCTGGTGTTCCGGAAGGACGCCGACGGTGACGGCTGGACGGCCACCACCGACTGCGACGACAGCGACGCGGCGGTGCACCCCGGACAGATCGAATTCATCGGCAACGGTGTCGACGACGACTGCGACAGCGGCTCGCCGGACGCGCCGCCGGGCGGCTTGACCGCGAAGCCGTACGGCTGGGGTCACAACACGCTGGGCCAGGTCGGCACCGGGACGCTGGGTGGCGAGTTCGACGCCCCGCAGCAGACCGTCCTGCCCGGCACCGCGGTCCAGGTCGAGTCGGGCTTCCGCGTCAGCTTCGCCGTGCTGAGCGACGGCACGGTGCGCGCCTGGGGCATGAACGACCACGGTCAACTGGGAGACGGCTCGACCGTGTCGCAGCGGGCGACCCCGGTGTCGCCTCTCGGCGTCGGCGGGGCCGGCACGCTGGCCGGTGTCACCCGGATCTCCGCCCACGGCGACCAGGTCGCGGCGGTGCGAACCGATGGAACGGTCGCGACCTGGGGGTTCAACGGCAACGGGCAACTCGGCGACGGCTCGACCATGACATCGCGCAACGTCCCGGGGCTGGTGCTCACCGGGCCGGACACGCCGCTGCGGGGTGTCCGTGACATCGAGGCGGGTGAGCAGGCCTTCTACGCGCTCATGGACGACGGAACCGTCACGTCCTGGGGTGTTCAGAAGTGCCTCGGCACCTCCTCCCAGAACAAGCCGTACGCGACGGCGATCCCGGGGCTGAGCGACATCCGCCAGATCGCCGCTGCCTCGGGCGTCGTGTTCTTCCTCAAGAAGGACGGCACCCTGCTCTCCTGCGGCGACACCGATCCGGTCCTGGGGCGGCCGTGGGCGCTCAACACACCGACGTCGCCGTACCTGCCCAACACGGTGACCAACCTGGGTCGCGGCAGCGGGGTGGTCGACGTGTCCTCCTCGGGTGACTCAGCGGTCGCGTTGAAGGAGGACGGCTCGGTGTCCATGTGGGGCCAGAACACCAACCACGAGCTGGACGCCCTCGGCTTCGCCGGCGGCCAGAGCACCAGCGTGCCGACCTCGGTGGCCCTCCCCGAGGGCGCGCCGGTCGTCGCGGTGGATCACGACGACTCGATGAACACCCTCGCGATCCGCGCCGACGGCTCCATGCTGGCCTGGGGCGGAAACCTCTTCGGAGCCACCGGCACCGGCGGAAGCGCCCCGGTCGGCATGCCGGCGGTCGTCAACCTGCCCGGCCGGGTGTTCCTCCAGGTGTCGGCCTCGAAGTGGAACGCCCTCGCGCTGACCCGGCCGGCGTCCGACCCGGACCTCGAGCTGCCGGCGTCGTGGGTGAACGCGACCGTCGAGGACGCCGCGTTGAGCGAGGCGGACGACGGGGCGTTCATTGTGAAGCTGGATCACGCCCTGGGTGACGACGTCGCGCTGACCTGGTCGCTGCGGCCCGGCAGCGCGGGCGAGGACGACGCGACGCTGGGCACCGGAACGGTGGTCGTATCGGCCGGTGAGACGCAGGCGTCGATTCCGGTCGACGTGGCCGACGACGCGATCGACGAGGACGACGAGACCGTGACGCTCGCGCTGACGGGGGCCCGGCTCGGGCTGACGATCACGCGCGCCCAGGCGACGGGCACCATCGCCGACAACGACGAGGGGCCCGTCGTCTCGGTCGAGCCGGCGACGGTGACCGAGGGGGGAACCAGCCTCACCGACACACCGATCACGTTCCATCTGTCCAAGCCAAGCGGCAAGGAGGTCGTGGCCGCGTACGCCACCGCCGACGGCTCGGCCAAGGCGAACGACGACTATGTGGCCTCGGACGCGACGATCCGCTTCGCCCCAGGCGAGACCGAGCACGTGGTTCACCTCGCGGTGAACGGCGACGCGATCCCGGAGGCGGACGAGACGTTCACCGTCTCGGTCGGCGAGGTCGCCAACGGCAGCGCCGGGCAACCCGCCACGATGACGATCCGGGACGACGAGGTGCTGGGTGTGTCGGTCTCCGCGCCCAGGATCGCCGAGGGCACGTCCGGCGACTTCACGGTGACCGTGAACCCGGCGCCGCCGGCGGGTGAGAGCGTGTCCGTGCCGTGGTCGATCGTCGAGCCGGCCGCCGGCCCGGACGACGGCCCCGGCGACGTCGGGCCCGCCACCGGGACGCTGACGCTGACGAGCGAGCATCCCAGCGGCGTGGTCACCGCGACCGCGATCGACGACACCGCGGTGGAATCTCCTGAGCCGTTCCGGCTCAAGATCGGCGCCATGACCGCGTCCGACGGGCGGAAGGTGCTGCCCGGCGAGGTCGGCATGGCGTGGATCACCGACAACGACAAGGCCGACAGGCCGCCGGTGGTCGAGGCCGGAGACGGTGTGTCCGGGGTCGAGGGCGCGGCCCTTCCACTCTCCGGCACCGTCACCGATGACGCCGCCGGAGTCACGTCGTCGTGGACGGTCGACGGTCCGTGCGACGTCACGGGGGACGGCCCGCAGGCGTCGGTCACCTGCTCGGACGACGGCGTTTTCACCGCGACACTGACCGCTGTGGACGCCGAGGGCGCCTCGGCGTCGGACACCACCATCCTGACCGTCGGCAACGCCGCCCCGGTGCTCGGCACGGTGGCCGTGGACGGGTCCGGCGCGCGGATCGAGTTCTCCGACCCGGGCATCGCCGACCAGCACACCTGCACCGTCAGGTGGGGGGACGGGACGGCGCCCGGCGTGCTCGACGGGGCCCTGTCGCCGTGCTTCCTGCCCCACACCTACGGTCCGGGCACGTTCACCGCCACAGTGACGGTGAGCGACGGCGACGGCGGGTCGGTCTCCACCTCCCGTACCGTCAAGGTGGCGTCGGCGCCGTGGCCCTTCCGTGGATTCCTGCCACCGGTGGACAACCCGCCTACGGTCAACGCCGTCCAGGCCGGCCAGGCGATCCCGGTGAAGTTCGGCCTCGGCGGTTACCGCGGGATGGACGTCTTCGCGGCGGGCTCTCCGGCGTCGGGCCAGGTTTCCTGCTCCCTGGGTCAGACGGACTCGGTCGAGCAGGCGGTCACCGCGGGTGGATCGCCGCTGTCGTACGACGCGGCGAAGGATCAGTACACGTACGTCTGGAAGACCGACAAGGCGTGGGCCGGCCAGTGCAGGCGGCTGAACGTCACATTGGCCGACGGCACCCAACATTGGGCGCTGTTCCGGTTCCGCTGACAGAGCCGGATCAAGGGAGAGTCCCGCCGTCGCGTCAGCGTCCCGGCGGGACCCTCTCCGTGTCGGCTCCAGTACTTCCCCAATGGCGCAGACCCGAGCCGGCACAGCCGAAGTGATCTCGGCGCCGTCGCCGGACCCTCCGCTCCCGCCCCAGCAGGAGCCTCGGCTGGAGGACCCGGCCGTAGCCTTCCGTGTGCACGGCAGCGCCGAGGGCTCAACTCTGTCGCATGGTGCCCGCTCCGATCGGTGCGGCCATCTTGATCAAGCAGGGCGCTTTCGCTGGATCTGCCGGAGGATCGCCTCGTCGGTGATCGTGCTGTCGTTGGCGAGAAGGAACGCCTTGCTGAGGATGAGGGACAGTTGGCCGTTCTCTTCGAAGGGCAGGAACAGTCTGGCGTCGCGTTTGCGCGCGGAGACGATGCACAGGTACACGTCGCCCGGATCCATGAGGATGTTGGCACTGCCCAAATGGATCTTGTAGGTGCACAGGTCACCCCGGACCACCAGGAAACGGTCGGTGAGGGTGCAGCGGTCGGCGACAGCCGTACGGGGAAGCAGCCGCGCCAGCGCGTCGCGGCGCACCTGGGCAGACGGCGGCAGTACGCCGAAGGACGTCTCTCTCCAATAGGCATGGTGCGGGTCCTCGCCGCGGTCCACCCATTCCGGGTCGGTGGCGATCGAGGTGACCGCCACGAACAGGTCCACATCCCGCATCGCCTCGCTGAACACCAGCGGCGGCACCTCGGCCAGGTCGACCTGGCGGAAGGCACGCCCCTCCCGCCGGTCGAAGCGCACCTGGTCGGTGGCGGCCAGAATCACCTCATGGCCGGCATCGACGGCCGCGGTCTCGTAGCGGAATCGGACCCGCCATGCACCCTCGGCCAACTCCTTCTTGGCCTCCGCGTCGTAGCCGCCGTCGAACGGCCCCAGCCAGTTGGTCTGCCAGTCGCGCTCCTTGAGCAGCGCGTACAGCCGGGGGTGGTCGACGATGTGAGCGGCGAAGCGGTTGGAGTAGACGCGGGTCCGTTCCTCGGCGGGGGTGCGCAGGTAAATCTCGCGGAAGGCCTGCTTGAACGGCTGGCGCAGCCGCCGCTCGGTCACCGTCTCGCGCCAGGCGACGACCTCCTCCACAGTGGCGCGGGCGGGGTGCCACAGCCGGACGTGAGACCCCGGCTCGGCCTCGGCAGGCAGGGAGCTTCTCCCATCCACCTCCCAGATCAGCCCACGCGCCACGGCCCCCGTGATCGGATGGTCCCGGTAGTACCTGGCCCACTCCTCGTACGGCCACGCCCGGTCCACAGTGAACAGCCCCTCCAGACGCGCCCGCTCGGCCGACAGCGTCTGGCGGATCTCCTTCCGCAGGGCCTTGAGCGCCTTCAGGTCGGCGGTCTCCTTCAGTGCGGCGGGCGCGGTGCCGACCGTGGTGCCGTCCGGCGATCGGAAGCCGAGCCGTACGGTCATCGCGTCCTCGACCGCGAGCACGGCGGTCCAGTCGCCGATCGTGCGCTTCAGCGTCCCGTCGGGGCCGAGACCGTGATCGGGGACGCTGCGCTCAAGCAGTCGGCCGGGTGTGATCCCCTGGCGAGCGGCGGCGGCGTTGAGCGCGGTGTCGACCTGTTTCCGCAGTGCCCGATGCCGGATCGTCCGCTGCAGCCACCACAGCGACTCCATGGCCGCCGGATCCCCGCAGTCACCCAGCGCGTTGATCGCGGCCCCCGCCAGCTTCAGGTCCTCCCGCACGTCCCGGCGGACCCCCGCGGTGCGAAGGGCGAGCTCCGTCAGCGCCGGCACGACGTTTTCCGCCTGTAGGAGGGTGGCGGCCCAGACGAACCCGCGGGCCACGTCCACGTTGGCGTCCGAGACGGTCAGCCGGGCCGTGCCCCAGTGGGTGTTCCATTCGGTGATCCGGTCGAAGGCGCCCAGTGCGACCCGCACCAACTCCTTCGCACCGTCCGGCCGGAGCAACTCCAGGCACCGCTTCCGCCACGCCTTCGTGGGTCGTGGCCCGTTGAGCGCGCAGAGGTGGTCGACGAGCCGCACCAGCTCCGCCGCCGGCGTGTCGCCGAGGTGATCGCGCAGAACCATGGCCCATTCGTCGCAGAGCACGAGCGCCGACAACGGCAACGCCTCCGGATCCGTCTGAAACACGCTTGCGATCAGGCGATGCAGCCGGCGGCGCTTGCCGGCCTCGACGCCGCTGTCGGTCACAGCCTGGATGAGCGGCTTCACAGGCTCCCATCGCCGAAGCTCAGCGCCAGCTCCAGCACCCGCGACAGCCACACGTCCTCCCCGTACTGAAAATCCCGGTCTCGCATCACGGTGAACAGCGCGGCCACCTCGACGACGGTCCACCCGTCCGAGCCGGAGAGAGCAAGATCGAGCTCCTCGGCGTAGCCGTTCAATGAAGGCCGCGCGAGACAGATCACAGCAGCTCGCCGGGCGGCACCCCGCTCCCGAGAAAGCCGGTCCACCATTTCGCGGCGGACCTTCCTGGCCTCGATCCGCAGCCTGACACCGTCCGTTTCGGTCCAGCCGGCCGGACGCGACCAGGGCTGCGAGAGGCTCTCCAACTCCCGTTCCCGGGCAATCGCCTCCATCACCCAGCTTCCTGAGGTAAGGGCGGCTGCAACCGCCTCATCCACCTCAAAGTTCACCGCGAGTTGGCTCATGGCGAGATCATGCCGCGACCCGCCGACAGAATCCGGTCGATCCGGCCAGTACCGGTGCTCTCAAGAGCGGCGGTCCAGCGGCTTCAGGCCGCAGCGCGGGCTCGTGAATACGCCGCCGGAACGACACGACTGCGGAGATCACGGCCAGCAGAGTCACCGAAGCGGTTGTTGTCCCGAATGCGGGTATCCACCCGGAACAGGGGACTTATCGGGCCCCGCCTCCCCTGCCCACCTCGGCGCGGGCCTCAACGACGAGACGGCCGAGGGAAACCGCAGGTTAGAGCGCCGCAGATTTGCGGCGTCCCTGGCCGGGGGCACCTAGAACAAGGGGAAACTTCTCTGGACGCCGATCCTCCTTCGGGAGGGTCGGCGATCTCTTTTGCGGCCGTGTTGATCGCGGGCAAGTTGTCCTCGACCCGCCGCGCAACGGTGACATCCAGGGCGTGAAGGTGGTCGACCCTGAGCATCGCGGGTGGCGGGGCGGTCTCCGGCCAAGCGGCGATTCGAGAAGCCCAATCTGACGGACGAGGTGGTGAACGGCACCGCTCCCGGCGAGGTCGAGCGTGCTCTTCCGCTCGATCCACCTGGCTTCGTCGTTGTCGGACGCCTCGTGCACAGCGCGGACGAGCCTGGTCAGCTCGCTGGGCTAGCGGAAGGGGTTCGATGTATCGATCGCCAGAGCCACGACAGCCGAGACTAACGCCTGGGACCGACAGACTCAGAGACCCGACCCGCCCAGCATTAGGCCGCTTTGCTCGACGGCCCCGCCACCGACTTCGAGGGCCACCTGCCGCCTTCGCCATGCCGGCTTACTGCTACTCCCTCAAATCTCTTTGGGCGCAGGCTGCATCCCACGAGAACTTGCCAGAGATACCCCCGGGGGGTATAACTTGTGGCAAGTAATCGCCACGTCCCCCTAATCGGCCCTCTGGAGATGTCATGACGGAGCAGCAGCACCACGACCACAACGGACATGACTACACCGGACAGCACCTGGCGGCGCATGTTCACAGCAACCATGCGCAGCATGACCCCTCCATGGGGAAGGTGTCCTGGCGTATGGCGGCATCGGCGACGCTGCACTGCCTAACCGGATGCGCCATCGGTGAGGTCCTGGGCTTGGTGATCGCCACTGCGTTCGGCTGGGGCAACGCCCCGTCCATTGCCGTGGCAGTCGTGCTCGCCTTCTTCTTCGGCTACCTCCTCACCCTGCTCCCCCTGCGCAGGGCCGGGGTGGGCTGGGGCAGCGCGATCAAACTGGCGCTGGCAGCCGATACCGTGTCCATCATCGTCATGGAGATCGTGGACAACAGCGTCATGCTGGCCATCCCCGGCGCCATGGAAGCCACCCTGACGTCCGCAGTGTTCTGGACTTCCCTGGCGCTCTCCCTGCTCATCGCCTTCTTGGTCACCACACCGATCAACAAGTGGATCATCAGCAAGGGCAAGGGACACGCCGTCGTCCACGCCTACCATCACTGAACAGGTCGCCTCTCAGCTCAGCAGGCCCCGAACATGCCGGCCACGGTTCTTACAGCGGTGGCCGGCATGTGCATGCCGCTCCGATGTTGCGGGGCGCCAGGGGACTAACCGCCAACGCCACCAGTTCGCCAATTCGAGGTCCCAGTCGTGATCGTTCACATCGAGGAGTGCCACCCGGGCGATGCTGAGGTCGTCCTGGCTCACTCCTGGTACCGCTGAGTTGCCTCAGACCCGGCCGGCGGACACGATTACTGTGGTCCGTTTCAGGGTCGCCACCGGTGCGGCAATGGCGGCGGGCATGGCCGGAGAAGTGGAGGCCTTGGATGGCCGAGTTCGGGCCGCTGGAGCGAGCAGTCATGGAGTGCTTTTGGGCAGCGAACCGGCCACTCCTGATCCGCGAGCTACTTGAGCCTCTCAACACCGGACGCGGCCAAGCCCTGGCTTACACGACCGTCCAGACGGTCGCCGATCGGCTTTCCCGGAAGGGCATCCTCACGCGCAACCGCACAGGCACCGCCATCGCCTACGCGCCGGTGCGGACTCGTGAAGAGCACGTCGTCGCCGTGATGCTCGATGCACTCGCCGACCTTC
This sequence comes from Microbispora catharanthi, assembly GCF_006334915.2. Classification (GTDB taxonomy): domain Bacteria; phylum Actinomycetota; class Actinomycetes; order Streptosporangiales; family Streptosporangiaceae; genus Microbispora; species Microbispora catharanthi. The sequence continues at coordinate 15,964 of NZ_VDMA02000014.1, read as the reverse complement.
CGGAAAGAGGACCCGTCCTGACGAGGTTCGCTGAGAGCGTCGACCCGGATGACGCTCAGAGACTCCTCGACGCTCTGACCGACCGGACCACGAACAACGAAAACGACGAGTGATAGTCCGAATGGTTTGGTCCTGCCTCTGGCGTTGTACCTGATCACGGAAACCTCCCCGGCCCTTCTGTCGCACCGGCGCCATGCCTGCGTCACCGGCTGCCCCTCGCCGTCACCGCAAAGTTCCGCATTCTGACCGCTGTGGTTGTCGCCCTCTTGGCCCCGTCTTCGCTTAGTCGCCCGGTCCCATGCGCGTCGGCCGTACGGTCAACCTCGGTGATCGGCGCGCTTCATCGGCTCAACCTCACTCCCCGCTCCCCAGGCGGCGAGGGAGATGCCTTAGAGCCTGCTGGCCCAGCGAATCGCCCGACTCCAGGTTGGAGTGAGAGTGGCGGTAAGGCTGTCGTTCACACCTCCTCCTACGCAATGTAGGAGAAAGTCTTCCCACAGACCGGCATCGGACCTTATGTTCCCGTTACCGCCTCTGGTGCTCCATCACGGAGGAACATCCCCTCATGGCCAACAAGGTCTGCCGTCCTGCGGCAGCCGCAGTCATCGCCGCATGCGCAAGTCTGGCAACAGCGGCATCCCCCGCCGTCGCTTGTGACGGCGCGATCGGCTTTGACGATGCGATAGACCAGGCGATCACGCGTGATCGTGATCGGTATGGACGCACGACCGCCTCGACATCAGTCGGGGCGGCATCACCTCCGTGTTCTGTGAGTTTCAGCGTCGCAAGGCGGCCGCGATCCCGCTGCGTCGGCAGAGTCAGGACTTGCCCTGCCGGGCACGTGAGGGTCGGCATTCGCCGAGGATGGGTGCTCTCCGGGCAGCGGGGGACAACAGAGCGGGTATGAGGGCTCCTTTCAGCAGCAATAACCCGATGGGTCAAGAGGACTTGAAGGAACGCGCAAGCAGACAGCCTCTCCTGGTGGCAACCAACGAGTCAGATCCGAGTGGTCTCGTCATGCCACCAGCCGATGCTCAGGAGTCGCCCGAGGAGGTCATCGAGGGGGCCGCGGAGCACAACGACGCGCAGCCGAGGTGGCTCACAGCGGACGAGCGTGCGGCGTGGCTCGCTGCGGTCGCGTTGATGACCGAGCTTCCCCCTGTGCTGGATGCCCAGATGCAGCGCGACGCCGGGCTGACCTTCTTCGAGTACATGGTTCTGGCGCTGCTGTCGGAACAGCCGGACCGCACCCTGTCGATGAGCGAGCTGGCCCAAGCCGCGTCGGCATCCCTGTCACGGCTCTCGCACGTCGCCGCTCGCCTTGAGAAGCAGGGCCTTCTTCGGCGCATCCGCCGCCCAGGCGCCGGTCGGCGGACAAACGCCACGCTCACCCATGCGGGGTACGCCAAGGTCGTCAAGACCGCACCCGGGCACGTTGCCGCCGTACGCAACCTCTTCATTGACGCCCTCACGTCGCCCGAACTCGCAGCCCTTGAAAGCATCGGCAGCAAAGTCACCAGCAGGGGCGGTTCCCCCCACAAGGAAATCTGACCCTCGCCACGCGATACCGCGCCGCTCGGAGAGATCCCCTCGGCGACGTCCGGTGTGGCCCGGCGGCTTTCGACGCCGGGCCTTCGGGTCAACCGGTGGAAGTCAGGTCCGGCGCCGTTCTGGTTCGGAGCCGTCCTGTCTGGTTCAGTCTCCGTATGGTCACCGCTGAGGCGAAGCCAGTGGTCACGAGTAGGAGCCAGGGCAGTGCTGGTACGCCGTGGCTCTCGCCCTGGTCCATTGCCCAGCCGCTGGCCAAGTTGCCCAGGAGAATGCCGAGCCCGGAGAAGGCGTTGTAGAGCCCGTAGTAGGTGCCGGTCAGTTCTTGCCGTCCCAGCGTAGCGATCATGGCCATCTCGAACGGGAAGACCAGCATGCCCCCGGCTGTGAGGACCATGGCGGACAGAAGCACAGCCGTGGTCGTCGCCGCCGTGCAGCAGGGCGTATGCGGGAGCTGCGCGGTGAGCAGTGTGGGCAGGAAAGCGATGCCCATCACGGCCAGGCCACGCGTGATGGCCTGCTCCGGCTGCCACCTGGCCTTGGCGAACGAGGTGAGGCGGACCTGGCCGGCCACTGCCAGTAGCGCGGTGAAGGTATACATCACCGCTATCGATGCCTGACCATGGCCGAGCCGGTGCAACTCCAGCGGGAGCGCCAGGTAGATCTGGTAGGACAGGGCGTACGAGGCGAACATCGCGGCCGAGAACGTCACGAAAGGCCGGTTGGTGGCGACCTCCTTCCAGTCGGCGAGCACGGGCCGCGCCGAGCTCGCGGTGGTGCCGCGGCGTCCGGGTAGCCAGCAGGCCTGCAGTGCCGTCAGCGCGGCGAAGACTGCGGCGGCCGCAAGGCAGGTGAGCCGGAAGTCGACCGAGATCAGCAGGACGCCGACCAGTGGTCCGGTCAGGATGCCCGCCTGGTAGAAGACGTTGAACAAGGCGAAGGCCTCGACCTTCCGGTCCGCAGCCTCGACGGAGACGTAGGCCCGCACTGCCGGGTTGAACAAGGCTCCGGCGAGCCCGGTCAGCACCGAGGCGCCGACAAGGGCGGGAACGGAGGTCGAGACGGCGAACAGGGCGAATCCGACCGTGCGCAGGCCACATCCCGCCATGATCAGGCGCTTGTAGCCGTACCGGTCGCACAAGGTGCCGCCGAGCAGAAACATGCCCTGCTGGCTGAAATTGCGCAGGCCGAGCAGCAGCCCAGTCAGCCACACCGCCAGGCCCAATTGACCGGAGAGGTGATCGGCGAGATAGGGCACGAGCATGTAGAAGCCGACATTGATGCCGAACTGGTTGATCAGCAGCAGGCGGACGGCCGGGCTGAACGAGCCGAAGGCGGCGATCATGCCCGGACCCCGATCGGGTCGATCACCGCGGTGCAGCGCGTCCAGCGGGCGACTTCCCGTTCCGAGGGTTGAGAGATCTCGTCGGGATGTTCCGCCGGGGCGGCTTCCAGCAGACGGTTGGCTGTGCAGTACTCGTCGTCGAAGACGGTGTTCCAGTAGCGCCATGGTCCGTCGGGAAAGATCGCCACGATGGCCGTCCCCGGAGGGCTTGTTCTGGCGACCCAGTCGGCGACCAGTGCGACCGCTCCGGTGCTCCAGCCGCCGGAGACGTAGTGCTGGGCCGCCAGAGCACGGCAGGTGTGCACCGCTTCGGCGGGGTTGACCCAGTGGACTTCGGAGAACGCCGGGTAGTCCACATTGCGCGGGTGGATGCTGCTGCCCAGTCCGCGCATGAGCCGTGGCCGGGCAGGCTGTCCGAAGATGGTGGAGCCGATCGTGTCGACGCCGATCAGCATCAGGTCGGGAAAGGTCTGCCGCAGCGCCCGGGAGATTCCCGCGCTGTGGCCGCCGGTACCCACCGCGCAGACCAGGACGTCGATCCACGGCAACTGCGTCACGAGTTCGGCGGCCAGTGTCGTGTATGCCGCGACGTTGTCGGGGTTGTTGTACTGGTCCGGGCAGTAGGCGTCGGGGAGTTCGTCCATCAACTGCCGGACCCGTTCCCTCCGCGCTTCCTGCCAGCCGCCGACCGGATGGGGCGCCGTCACGATCTCCAGGCGTGCGCCGTACGCGCGCAGCAGCCGCGCCATCAGCGGCTCCAGACCCGGATCGGCGACCAGCGTGACCGGGTGTCCGTGGACGATCCCGGCCAGCGCCAAGCCGAGCCCGAGCGTGCCGCTTGTGGACTCGACGATCACGCCTCCCGGCCTGAGCTGTCCACGGCGGCGGGCGCTGCGCACCATGTGAAGAGCCGGCCGGTCCTTGATACCCCCCGGATTGAACCCTTCGAGTTTCGCCCAGAACCCGCTCTCCTGGGATTTCACCGGGATCCACATGACGGGTGTGTTCCCGACACGGGGTGTCGCCTGAATCGGAGCAGGCACGCCCATGAATGAGGGCAGCATGGAATGAATCGTTGTTTTCATTGTTGTCAACCCACCGAGGTCGTGGCACCAGCATAGGAAATACGGGTGCCGGACGGTTCCTGCCTTGCCTTGCGCTCACTGACGGCGAGCAGGCGGTGGGTTTATATGCGCAACACGCACAAAGCGTACGGTTCCACTGCATGCGGGATATGGGAGGGTTCGCGCCGGACGGGCGGGCCTGAAGCAGGTGGTTCCTCTGTCAAAAGGGCTCTGACGATCGCCTCAAGATGGAGAGGGTCGTCGCCGTCGAGAGCCCGGACCCAGAGACCGTCGGACTCCTCACAGCATTCCGGATGTGGTGAGGAGTGATCGCATCCATCGTCGTCCGTGGAGGCTGCGCCGATGCCGACGACATCGTGGTGGCGCGGATGAACCTGATCGATCGTGCAGCAGGTGATTACGTGCAGGAAGAAGAGCCCGAGTACCATCGCGATGGCGATCGGCACCCGGCTCTTCCGCACTCGTCTCAGGGCACTCGGCTGCTCCGCCGTCGTACCCGAGAATTCCCCGTTACACATCACCGATGTTGTGCCCAGCGGCAGTCGATAGCCACGCGAACACAGGGTATTGCAGCCCGACAATTTACCCGATCATGGTCCATTACCGGAAAGATAAAACATGACGAATAATGAGAGAAGATGCTGCATGTAACCAGACTGAAGGTTTCGCATATCCACCAGCGATAAACACGCGGGACGAATCTGTCAGGCGAAGAAGCGCCTGGCGACGTCTCGTATGGCTGTGGCGAGGAGGTCCACGTCATCGCGTGAGGTGAACAGCGCGGGGGTCACCCGTACGCAGTCGCCCCTGGCGGGTCCTCCCCGGCGCACGGTGAAGATCCGGTAGCGGTCGAGCAGATACTTTCTGATCGCCACGTTGTCGGCCTCGGAGGTCCGGCCCGTGATACGGAACGCGGTGATCGTGCCGTACATGGCGGGGTCCTCGGGAGTGAGGATCTCCACGTTGGGGATGTCGAGCACCTGATGGACCCAGCGGTCGCGGAGAAAGCGCAGCCGCGCCTGTTTGACGGCAGCTCCCAGAGTGTTGTGGAAGTCCAGCGCGACGGGGGCCGTGAGGATGGGAGCCACATCCAGCGTGCCGGAATGGACCCGTGAGCGGATGTCGTTCGCGGGATAGGTCTCGTCGCAGAAGGCGAGATCGATGTCCGGCAGGCGCCCCTTGCGGATGTAGAGGAACCCCGCGCCCAGCGGCACCCCCATCCACTTGTGCAGGGAGAAGCCGGCGAAGTCGGCTCCGAGGTCGTCGATCGTGAAGTCGAGCTGTCCCCAGGAGTGGGCGGCGTCGACGATCACGTCAACGCCTTCAGTGCGATTGTTCATGTGGCTGAGCAGGAGCAGCCTGACCCGCGGATGCTCGCGCAGCGCCCGCTCATACGCGTCCAGTACGGCCTGACGCGTCGCGGGTTCGGGAACGACCATGCGCTCCACCCGCACACCCCGGCGGTCGGCCAGCCAGTTCATGGCGTACTGCATGCTGTGGTAGTCGAGGTCTGCGTACATCACGGCGTCACCCGGCTGGAGCCGCCGGTAGCCGGCGATCAGGTTCTGCAGCGCCTCAGTACCGCCGCGGGTGAAGGCGATCTCGTCCCTGGACGCACCGAGCGCCTCGGCCACACGCTGCCTGATCTGGTCGGCCTCAGGCTTGTAGGTAGTGCGCAGCAGGGAGGAGTTCTGTTCATTCAGCAGGTCCACGTTGCGGTGATAGGCGCGCCGGACCGGCTCGGGCATGATCCCGTAATAGCCGTTCTCCAGGTTGACGAAATTCGGGCTGACCCGATACTGCCGAGTGACAGCTCGCCAGAACCCCTCGTCCCGAGCGACCTGGTCCGGGCCCCCGCCTGCCTTCCCTGCTGATCAATGGCTGAATGCAGCGAGCACCCATGTTCAAGCAGGAGTCACCGTCAAGGACGGACGGCACCCGCAAGCCGTCCCCACCAGTAGTCATCGAGATCGACGACCTTGACGACGTCACCGGTCTGCGGAGCGTGCACCATCTTGCCGTCACCGGCGTAGATGCCCATATGCCCCAGTCCCTTGCTGAAGAGCAGATCACCCGGCTGCAACTGGCTCAGGTCCAACGGGACCCGTCTGTTAGCACCCCAACTCCACTGCTCGTAGGTCGTGCGGGGCAGTTCAACCCCCGCCTGACGCCAGGCGGCCTGGGAAAACCCTGAGCAGTCATACGAGTTCGGTCCTGTGGCACCCCACTGGTACGGCTTCCCGATCTGCTTGTACGCGAACTGCAGCACGACCCGCGCGTTCCCCGAGGCAGGGCCGGTGTAGGCAATCCCGGGGCTGTTCGGGTCTCCAGCCCGGAATTGGCCTAATCTGCGCAGCAACCTCGTCTGCTGAGCGACCATGCGCTCTGCCTTGGCCTTCTCCTCCGCCAGCGTGTCTCGTGCCTTGCCTGCCTCGGCCAATGCCTCTTTCGCCTTGCCGTACTTGTACTTGAGCGCCTGGTTGGCGGTTTCGAAGGTCCGTAGGGATTCGGCGCGGTCGGCCGCCATGTAGTCGAACAAGGCCATGCCGCTCAGCACGGACCGCGGGTCGTCGCTGGTGACGAGTCTTCCGCTACTCATGCCACCGAACTGATACGTGCTGATCGCAAGCCGGACGAGATCGTCCCGTAGCAGGTCGACGGTCTTCTGCTGCTGCTTGTAGTCCTTGTTCAGGCGGCCGTAGTCTTTTCTGATCTTCTTCCACCGCTCGTTGGCCAGGTTGTAGCGGTCGACGACCTTTCCCGCCAGGTCGTTGAGCTTCTCAAGTTTCGCTCTGGCCTGGGCGATGGTGGGTTGCGGTTCGGCGGCCGCCCCATTGAGCGGTAGCAGCACGATGACGGCTAGGCCCGCCGCCCCGACCACCCGCCCAAACCTCACCGGCACGCCCGCCATGGCCACGCTGACGCCTTCCTTTGTCCAACTACTGGGCGGAATGCTACAGAAGGGGCGGTTGGTTAGTCGCGTTTGATCCGTATTCGCACCATTGCTGGGGCATCTCACCGCGTCGACACAACGTGAACTGGCGATCGATAGGATCCGGAGTTGGCGACAAAATGCCTGCTCACGATGGTGCACGGGCACGATCTGGCCGATCCCGCGCCTACTTTCCGGCGCACACTCTGAGGAGACAGATCTACGGCATCTCATAGTAGGTTGGGTCTGTCAACGGTCTGTCAACCTTTGCGGACACTCGATCCGTACGCAGTCGACAAGGCCGCCTCGCTCCTCTGTGTAACCGAGGGGCCTCCGGCAGACTGCCGGAGGCCCCTCGGCCAGCGATCAGCGGAAGCTGCGCAGGCGCAGGCTGTTGCTGACGACGAAGACGCTGGAGAACGCCATCGCCGCGCCGGCGATCATGGGGTTGAGCAGCCCCGCGGCGGCCAGCGGCAGGGCCGCGACGTTGTAGGCGAACGCCCAGAACAGGTTGCCCTTGATCGTGCGCAGCGTGCGTCGTGACAGCCGGATCGCGTCGGCCGCCACCCGCAGATCACCCCGCACCAGGGTCAGATCGGCGGCCTCGATGGCCACGTCGGTGCCGGTGCCCATCGCCAAGCCGAGGTCGGCCTGGGCCAGCACCGCGGCGTCGTTGACCCCGTCGCCGACCATCGCGACGGTCTTGCCCTCGGCCTGCAGCCTCTTGACCACATCGACCTTGTCGGCGGGCAGCACGTGCCTTGCCGGTCTGGGCGTCTTCCACCAGGCGCGCCATCTGGGCGAGCTGGGTGTCGGAGCCGACCCGGGTGGCCCGCACGACCAGCCGGCCTCCGGCATTGACCGTGGCCCCGGTCACCGCATCCCCCGGCCCGCACCTCGACCGGGACCGACTCACCGGTGAGCATCGAGGCGTCGACCGCAGAGCTGCCTTCCTCGATGACGCCGTCGGTGGCGATCTTCTCCCCGGGCCGGACGACGAAGTGGTCACCCACCGCGAGGTCACCGGTGGGGATGCGCACCTCGGCCCCGTCGCGGAGCACGGCCACATCCTTGGCGCCCAGTTCCAGCAACGCACGCAACGCCGCACCCGCACGCCGCTTGGACCGCGCCTCGAAGTAGCGTCCAGCGACACCGGTAGCCGTTCTCGTCAGGGCCGGCCTGCCGAGGCGAGGAAGAGCGGTATCGCAAGGAAGAGCCGCCCCGCCTTGGCCCGCGTAGCCTGCTCGGCGGTCCACATGTCGGCCTGCTCCCGGTCGAGCGCGCCGGCCGCGGAGGCTCCTTCGGCGATTCCCGACAGCATCGGCAGCATGGTGGCGTCGGTGAAGATGCCGGTGCGGACCTCTACCGCCACGTCCTCGAACCCGGCGTCGAGCAGGAGATTGCGGTAGCGGCGAGCGGCGCGAGGATTCGGAACCGTGTCCGCGCGCGCCTGGACGATGGTGCGGGTGATCGCGGGAGTGTCCGAGTCGATGATGAAGCTCTCCCAGTCCTGGCCGATCAGGGCGATTCGCCCGCCGGGAGTGAGCACACGGAACGCTTCACCGAGCGCTTTCGCCGGGTCGTCGAGCTCGTGGTACACCTTGTCGGCCCGGTAGGCCGCCACAGAGCCGTCCGGCAGGGACAGCTCGTAGGCGTCGCCCACCCTCAGGTCCAGATCCGGCCGGCGCCGACGGCCCTCATCGATCATCTGCACGCTGGCGTCGATGCCGACGGCTTCGGCCCCACGCTCGTTCATCTCCGCCACGGCGCGGCCGGTGCCGCACCCGACATCGACCGCTCGGACACCGGGGGCGATGTGGAGCAGTTCATAGGAGCGGGCACGGAGGGCCGCCGCTCCAGCGGATGCGTCGGCCACGTCGAGCAGCCGGATGAGCGGGTTGAGATCTTCGGTTGGCACAGGGGGCATCTCGTCGTTGTACATGTGCCCCACCATGCGACTTAATGTCGACATGAAGTCAAACTCGAACCCTCCGGCGATGAGCATCGGACAGGTGGCGGAACACTTCGGCCTGGCCACGCACGTCCTACGCCACTGGGAGTCCGTCGGCCTGCTGGAGCCGGCGCGGATCGGAGGCGACCGCCGCCGGTATGGTCCCGATGATCTGTACCGAATCGCGGTCATCCTGCGGGCGAAGGAAGCCGGGTTCGGGCTCGACGACATCCGGGAGATGATCGCAGCCAGGGAGCCGGCGGAACGGCGTGTCATTCTACGGCGTCTCGAGAACGATTTGAGGCGGCGCATCGCCCAGGCGGAAGCCTCGCTGGAGCTCATCCGATGCGCGCTGAACTGCGACCATGAGGACTTCACCTCATGCGCGCACTTCCAAGAAATGGTCACGGACAGGATCGGCATCGAAGCGCGGCCGCACGTACCAGTGTGATCACCAGATTGCATCCACAGCGCCTGGATCTTCGACCCAGCCGAGCAATATTCAGGCCGGCGGCACAATCTTCAGAGCCTGGCGGAGCGCGTCCACCTCGGCCGGAGTCAACTCGGAGAGGAAGTGCACGAATGCGGCGGCCTGGTTGCTGCTCGTGGCGAGCGCATCTCGCATCAGACGGGCCGTGTACGCCTCGCGCGAGGCCACGGCCTCATAACTGTAGGCACGACCTTCCTTCCGACGACGCAGCCAGCCCTTGCCGTGCAAGGTGTCCATCACCGTCATCACCGTCGTGTAGGCGATATCGCGGCTCTTCTGCAGCTCGGTCAGCACCTCACGTACGGACACAGGTCGGCCGAGAGCCCAGACGCAGTCCATCACCGCCGCCTCGAGCTTGCCGAACTCCCGCACGTCCCCTCCGCCCTCAGCTCTCTTCCCCTAAATACGATAGTAGATCAGCCCCATTACCACAAAGCTGGTATTCCTGACCATAGGCAACACGGGTCAAGGCCCTGAATTACGCGCCACCGTCCCCTGTAGGCGCTGAAATCACCGGCGACGTCACCTCGATAGGAGGCCTGCGGTTGGAGTGGCATGGCCGTATGGCGGTGCCTTGATCTCTCCGCCTGCTTGACCCACCGAACAGGCCGCGTCGAGAGTGGGCGCGTACCTGTCGCCGGTAGTCCGGTGCCCTGAACGAGCCGTACTACCCAGACCGCGAGCGCCCAGCCACCCAACTCCAGCTCACTACTGCAGTTAGTAGCCGCGACGGCGCGACGCTTTGCCCCGTGATGCGGAAAGCGTACGTCCCTATCAGTAGGGTGTCCGCTGTGACTACGGGCAACGTGGCGCGCAGGCTGGCTCCTTGGAGCGGCCTGCTACTGCTTGCCGCAGTCTTGTGCGGACTGTTCGCCATGCATGGCTTGCAGCCCTCACCTGGCCCTCTTTCCGCTCCGAGCATCCTGACCCTCCATACCGCTCACACCGGCGACTCCGGCATGCCGACGGCGGCAACGGACACGCGTCATGACGGCGGGCAGAGCTTCCCCCACGACGGCCATAGCGGTAGCCAGGTCTGTCTCGCCTTCCTGCTGGCCGGCTCGGTCCTACTACTTCTCTTCGTCACCGCGGCAATGAGCCGCTTCGTCGCGTTGCCGGCCCGCCTGCTTCTGCAACGGTCAATCCCTCACGGGCCAACAGTCCGCCCTCGAGGGCCGACCCTCGCTCAACTCTGCGTGATCCGGGTGTAGAGGGCGCACTCGACGGTATGTCCACCGTCGAGCTAGCGCCACCTGTATCCAACTAAACACGGAGAGCATCCACCATGAAGCGTCTTGCCATTCCCATGGCCCTGCTCGGGGCCGGCCTCCTGGTCAGCGCCTGCGGCTCCACTGACAGCGCCACCCACGACATGTCCTCCATGTCATCGATGTCCGGAACGCCCACCGAGTCACCAGCTCCTGCCACAAGCGCCGCGGCGGACCACAACGACGCCGATGTCATGTTCGCGCAGATGATGATTCCGCACCATCGCCAGGCGCTGGAGATGGCCAAGCTGGCCGAAGAGCGCGCCGCCAGCAGCCAGGTCAAGGAACTGGCCAAGCAGATCGAAGCCGCCCAGGATCCCGAGATCAAGACGATGACCGGCTGGCTCGAGAGCTGGGGCGTGCAGGCACCCGGTGAGGACGCGATGCCGATGGACCACGGCATGCCGGGCATGATGTCCGAAGAGGACATGAAGAAGCTCGAGGGCCTCAAGGGTGCCGCCTTCGACAAGGCGTTCCTGCAGATGATGATCCAGCATCACGAGGGCGCCGTTTCCATGGCCAAGGAGGAAGTGGCGGGTGGTGCTTACGAGCCGGCCAAGCAAATGGCCGAATCCGTCATCTCCAGCCAGTCCGCGGAGATCAGCAGGATGAAGAAGCTCCTGCAGTAAGAGTCTGGCGGGTGGGCGGCGGCGACATCCCCGCCGCCCACGGTTCCTGGGAACATTCAGCCTGGGCAGGAGAAGGTGGAGGACTGGGAATGATCGCTGCGCTTATCGCCCTGGCCGGATGCGTGTTCCTGCTCGGACATCTCGCCGGCCCCCTGCTTCTGCGCGCACGCTGGTCTGCAGGCCTGCCCGCAACCACCGTAGCGCTGTGGGCCGCCGCGGTCGCCGGCGCCGTCCTGGCTCTGGCGGGACTAGCCGGCCTGGGACTGATATGGCCTTCCACGCCCGGCCATCGCCTCATCGACTGGATCGCGGACTGCTTGCCCAAGGATGGGCATCGCATCTCACCAGTGGCTGTGCTTCTAACAGCTCTACTCCTAGTAGCGGGGGCAACAGCTCTCCGGCTGGCCCTACCGAGAATCGCCCGTACGGTTCGGGGGCGGCGCGAGCATCGGGAGATGCTTGATGTGGTCGCGCGCGATCTCGTTACGGAACCGGATGTCCGCGTACTCGAGCATCCGCTGCCATTGATCTACTGCCTGCCGTCGCGAGAACGGCCTATCGTCGTGACGACTGGCGCACTCAAACAATTGGAGCCGGCCGAAGTCGAGGCAGTGCTGGCTCACGAGCGCGCTCACCTACAGCAACAGCACCATCTGATTCTGGTGCTGGCTGACGCGTTGCGCTCTGCCATTCCCTGGCTCCGGACGCTGCGTCTCGCGCATACGACGTTGCCCGGCCTGCTGGAGTTGGCCGCCGATGACCATGCCGTGCGACACCATGGAAGAGCGCCACTCATCGGTGCACTGCAGAAGTTGGCGATCACGTCCTGCTCGGCGGGGGCGCTTGCCGTGAACCCTGCCACGGCCGAGGTGGCCAGGCTGAGAATCGCCCGACTGAGCAACCCTTCGGCACTCCCACGGGCGCCGCATGCGAGGCCGCTGTCCTGGTTGGCCATCGCCGCGGCCCTCGGCGTCCCGGCAACCCTGGCGACCCTGGCCGTCATGATGCTGCCTCTACCCTGCTGAGCGAGCCCGTTCTGCTCTGTCTCACCCTTGATGATGGCGTCCGCGTCTTCGATGTCGACCCACAGATGCCTTATCCACGATTCGGAACCGAAGATTGGTCAGGGCCGTGGACACGAGCGCCAGCAGCAGCCCGGCGGGAATCACCGCATCACTGGGGCTCCACAACCCCTCACGGCCAGCCTCCCCACATGTCTGCAGCGCATGAGCACTGCTATTTGAGATAGCAGACGCGCAGTTCGCATAGGACGCAGGGCTCTCGCCGCACGCAGGCGAGGACCTCTCCACCCATGGCCCAGGACCTTCGCCCCTGGGCACATCTAGTGGCGCAGGAGGAGAGTGAAGCTGCCACGGATTGGAAGGGAGGCCGCAATGAAGGTCAACTATGGCTTGGTCGCCATCGCGGTAGCCATCCTCGTCGTGGGAGCGCTCTGGTTGGGAATGCCTCTCGGCACCTTGCTCGTGCTCGGTATCGTCCTCGTATGCCCGATCATGATGATGGTCATGATGAAGGGGATGCACGGGGACGAGGGCGGGCGGCGCGATCACCCCGAGAACAACGCGAATGACCAGACGATCCGACGCTGACACGGCCGCCTCTGCCCCAGGAACTGGGCTTCGGTTCGAAGCTGCACGCCCCGAAGTTGCTGTATGCCGACCGCGGCTACGACCACGACAAGTACCGCCGCATGGTCTGGGCCACAGAGGTCAAGCCCGTCATCACCCGCCGGGGCACCCCGCACGGCTCCGGCCTCGGCGTGCGTCGGTGGGTGATCGAGCAGACGATCGCGCTGCTGCACTGGTTCCGCCGCCTACGCATCCGCTGGGAGATCCGCGACGACATCCACGAGGCCTTCATGACCCTCGCCGCCGCCATCATCTGCTGGCGACGCCTCACCCGCTGATCATTCTGTAGGACCTCTTAACCAGTAAGTCGAACATCCAGGTACGAATACTTGCGCACTATCGGCCTGGGCCGTTGCCTATGCTCCGGACAACTGCCACGAATGCCTGGAACGGACGTCGCGATCGTCATCGAACCCCGACGGACGCCGCCCCGGCCTCGACCCACAGCCGAGAACCAGACACGTTCGATGAGCGAGAACCGCGATCTACTACTATCCCTAGTAGCATTTGTGATAACCGGATGGTTCCCGAGACGAGGATTCCATGCTTCCGACCCGGCGTCGCCTCTCTGGCATCGTCGCCCTGCTGGCTCTGTTGGTGACCGGGTGCCAAGTCGGCCAGGCCGATCAGGTCGACCAGACCCGAGCGCAAAGAAGCGATTCGATGGATCCAGGCATAGGCCACGTCCATGGTCTCGGCATCGACCCGGCAGACGGCTCGATCTATGTTGCCGGCCACTTCGGCCTGTTCCAGGTTAGGGCAACGAACACCGCCGTCAGAATCGCCGACCGGGTTCAGGACCATATGGGCTTCACGGTCGTAGGGCCCAAGACCTTCCTGGCCAGCGGCCACCCTTCCGCTGTCGACCTGGCGGCTGGGTCGCCCGCCCACCTGGGGCTGATCCGCACCACCGACGCCGGCCTTACCTGGAAGACGGTATCGGAGGCAGGCACTGCCGATTTCCACGTCCTGCAACCCGCAGGCGCCAGCCTGTATGCCTACGACAGCCAGAGCGGGCGGATCCGCCGCAGCACCGACAACGGCGTCACCTGGGCGGACGGCGCACAGCTACAGGTGGCGGACCTGGCCGGCTCCGCCGACCAGCCCGATCGCCTCTACGCGACCACTCCGGAGGGCCCGGTAGTGAGCCAGAACGGCGGAAAGACGTTCGCTGCGCTAACGGGCGCACCCCTGCTCACCTTCCTGGATGCACCGGGCAAAGGCCTGCTCGTCGGGATCGCGACCGACGGAACAGTTCGTAGAAGCGAGGACGGCGGGAAGACCTGGAAGAATCAGGGAACCGTCCCGGGCCCCGCCACAGCCTTCTCCACTACCGACGGGCGCCGGCTGCTCACAGCGGCAGATGACGGCACCGTCTATCAGTCCCAGGACGGGGGCCGAACCTTCTCGCCGGCGTACAAGCCCGCCCCCGCCTGATAGGTCGCGGAGCTCCAACAGCGATTCCGCTGACTCGAACACTCCCCAACAAGCCGGAGTGATCGCGGCGTCCACGGCGCTCCTGGCCTTGGCCGGGCCTCGGCTATGCCGTTGCTCTGGCCGGTGAGGTGCTGCAACGCGTCCGGTTATCCCCTGGCGAGATCGGCCTGTCCCTTGACGTCACCACGACAGCGGCCGCGAAGGTGGACAGGCCGACGAGGCAGGGCCGCTTGGTTCGGCTTCCCAGCAGGTAGATCGTCAGCGGGATCCCGTACATCTCCGTGAACAGGGCCACCAGAAACGCCGAGAACGCGCCCATCGCACGCCGATCTCGTCCGGTACGAGGACGGAAGAAAGTGAACGCAACACGATGAACAGCGCCGTGTTGAGCACGACCAGCGGCCATAGCGAAGGGCGCACCACCGCCCCGGGGAGGGACGATCAGGCCTGGAGGTAGCCAAGCGTTGTCATCATGCCGACCTCGGCGTGGTAGACGTTGTGGCAGTGGATCATCCACGTGCCAGGGTTGTCGGCGTCGAAATCGACGTCCAAGGTGGTGTTCGGCAGCACGATCGCGGTGTCCTTGCGGATTCCGTTATCTGCCAACGCGAATGTGTGACCGTGCAGGTGCATGGGATGCCACATGGTCGTGCGGTTGACGAACGACAGCCGAACCCGTTCACCGGTTCGCACCGCATGGATGACCTTCGGATCGTACGGCTTGCCGTTGATGGCCCAGTTGTAGGCCATCATGCTGCCGGTCAACTCCAACCTGATCGTGCGGTCGGCCCCCTTCGACGGCAATCTCGCGGTCTGCGCAGGGCGAAGCTCGTCATAGCGGACGATCGTCCCCTTGAGCTGTGCCGGTTGCGCGTTCACGCCAGGCGCCCGGCCCGTCGCACTGGTGCGGATCACGGCACGGGCTGCACCGTTCTTGCCCTCCGCGACGGCGACCAGCGGGAACGCGCCGTCCTTCAGGGTCACCAGTACGTCATAGCGCTCCCCCATGCCGAGCAGCAGCGCATCCGTCGGCACTGGCTCAACGGGAAAGCCGTCCGTGTGCGTGACAGTCATCTTGTGCTCGCCGAGAGCCACTCGGAAGGCGGTGTCGGCACCGGCGTTGATGAAGCGGATGCGCACCCGCGTGCCGGGCTTGGCGCGGAAGGTCTCCGGTGCCGCCGGCAGACGGCCGTTCAGGACGAAGTAGGGGTAGGCCACGTCGCCAGCGTCCCCGCCGAGCAGGTCGCTGGCGGCGCCCATCAGCATGTGGGAGCCGCCCCCTGGGCTGGGCGTGCTCATGTCCGTGCCGCCCATCGCCCCCATGTCCATGCCGTCCATCCCGGCGTGGTCGCCGGTGGAATGGCTCATCCCGCCCATCATGCCCTTGCGAAGCTCGGCGAGGACCTGGTCGGGAGTGCCGGTGACGCCGTCCAGCCAGTCGTCGAGGACGACCACCCACTCCTTGTCGTACGACAGCGGCTCGTGGGGATCCTCGACGATCAACGGCGCGTACAGACCGCGGTCGAGCTGCGGGCCGGAGTGCGGGTGGAACCAGTAGGTCCCGGGGGTGGGCGCGGTGAATTCATAGGTGAACTCCGCACCGGCCCCGATGGGCGGCTGCGTGACGCCG
>NZ_VDMA02000013.1 GCF_006334915.2 Microbispora catharanthi | reverse complement strand
GCGAGGGGGTGGCATGAGCGAGCGGAGCGAGCGAATCGGTAGGCACAGCGCGATTCGCGAAGTGCTGATCTGCGCGCCTGCGGCACGACGCGACCCCGAGCCGCCAGGCGAGGGGGTGGCATGAGCGAGCGGAGCGAGCGAATCGGTAGGCACAGCGCGATTCGCGAAGTGCTGATCTGCGCGCCTGCGGCACGACGCGACCCCGAGCCGCCAGGCGAGGGGGTGGCATGAGCGCGCTGCTCGTCGAAGGAGTCGAGCGGATCGCCGTGCTGAGGGCGAACGCCCTGGGCGACCTGCTGCTGGCACTGCCCGCCATCGGGGCGCTGCGGCGGGCGTATCCCGCTGCCAAGATCACTCTGCTCGGCCGCGAATGGCACGCGCGGTTCCTGCGCAATCGTCCGGGCCCGGTGGACGAGGTGGTGGCGCTGCCGCCCATCTCCGGCGTCTCCTCCCCGCCCGACGGGATCGCCGCCCCCGATGAGCTGTACGAGGACCTGCGTCAGCGCAGGTTCGACCTGGCCGTCCAGATGCACGGCGGCGGGCGTAACTCCAATCCGTTCATCCGCCGCCTCGGCGCGCGGGTGACGGCCGGCCTGCGCACCCCCGACGCCGCGCCGCTCGACCGCTGGGTGCCGTACGTCCACTACCAGCACGAGACCCTGCGCTACCTGGAGGTGGCCGGGCTGCTCGGCGCGGCCACCAACGAGATCGAGCCGAGGATCGCGGTCGTCAGGGAGGACTGGGCCGAGCTGAACCGCACGCTCGGCAAGGTGCCCCGGGGGCTGGTGGCGATCCACCCGGGCGCGGGGGACCGGCGCAGGAGATGGCCGCCGGAGCGCTTCGCCGAGGTCGCCGACCGCCTCGGACGGCCGGTGGTGGTGACCGGCGTCGAGGAGGAGCGGGAGGTCGTCGAGAAGGTCGTCGCGCAGATGCAGACCCCGGCGAGGGCCGTCGTCGGAGAGCTGTCCCTCGGCGGGCTCACCGCGCTGTACGCCGCCTGCGACCTGCTCGTCTCCAACGACACCGGGCCGCGCCACCTGGCGGCGGCGACCGGCACGCCCACGGTGGGGATCTACTGGTGCGGCAACATGATCAACTGGGGTCCGCTGAGCAGGGGACACCAGCGGCCGCTGATCTCCTGGACGTCCGGCTGCCCGATCTGCGGGCTCCCCGCGGGGTCCGAGGGCATGCGCGAGTGCGGCCACAGGGACGTCTCGTGGGTGGGCGACGTGAGCGTGGACGACGTGCTCGAACAGGCGTGGGACCTGCTGCGATGAGCACCATGGCGGAGAAGGCGAAGGTCTTCGAGACACCGCCCGTCGAACTGCGGCCGAGCGACCCGAGCGAGCCGGGCATCCGGCGCAGGCGCCGCGGGCGCGGGTTCAGCTACATCTGGGCCTCCGGCCGGCCCGTGAAGGACCGCGCCACACTGCGCCGGATCAAGTCCCTCGCGATCCCGCCGGCCTGGACCGACGTGTGGATCTGCGCCCACCCGAACGGCCACCTCCAGGCCGTGGGCACCGACTCGGCGGGCCGGCGGCAGTACCGCTACCACGACGAGTGGCGCAGGCAGCAGGACGAGGCCAAGTTCGACCACGTGCTGGAGATCGCCCAGATGCTCCCCGCGTTCCGCGAGCGGGTCACCCGCGACCTGCGGGGTGACGAGCTGAGCCGCGAGCGCGTGCTGGCCACCGCCGCGCGCATGCTCGACATCGGCTTCTTCCGCGTCGGCGGGGAGGAGTACACCGACTCCTACGGCCTGGCCACGCTGAAGACGTCGCACGTGAAGTGCGGCGACGGCAAGGTCGTGTGCCGCTACCTGGCCAAGGGCCGCAAGGAACGGGAGCAGGTGCTGGCCGACGCCGACGTGTGCGAGGTGCTGACGGCGCTGTCGAAGGGGGGCGGGGGCGAGCTGCTGCGCTACCGCGCCGACGACGGCTGGGTGGACGTGCGGAGCGCCGACATCAACGCCTACCTGAAGGAGGCGTTCGGCACCGACGTCTCGGCCAAGGACTTCCGCACCTGGCACGCCACGGTCCTGGCGGCGGTCGGGCTCGCCGTCTCCCGCCCCGTACGCAGCGGCGCGGGGCGCAAGCGGGCGGTCTCCAGGGTGATGAAGGAGGTGTCGGAGTACCTGGGCAACACGCCGTCGGTCTGCCGCGCCTCCTACGTGGACCCGCGCATCGTCGCGCTGTACGAGAAGGGACGGACGATCCCCCTCGAACGGCTGGGTGAGGACACCGGCGAGGGCCGGCTCGCCACCCACGGGCCGGTCGAGGAGGCCGTCATCGAACTCCTGCGCCGAGCGCCCGCACGGCGGCGTTGACCACCTGGGCGGCCGGGACCGCGGCGTCCAGGCGGTCGGCGCCGTCCACCTCGTGCAGGATCGGGTGCCGTCCGTCCACCGTGGACACGAGCACCGAAGGCGTCCGATAGGACGCGGCGAGCCGCGTCATCGCGACGTCGCCGCTGATCACCAGCCGGGCCCCGGCGACCAGTGCGCACAGCTCCCGGAGCGAGGTGCGGCCCGCGAGCACGATCTGCGGCGGCAGCACCGCCCGGGTCGCCACGAGCAGGGCCATCGGCCGCTCCCGCGAGCTGCCGGTGATCACGACGGGCAGGCCCTCGTCCGTGAGCAGCCGGGCCACCTCGGCGAACCGATCGGCGGGCCAGCGCAGCGACGTGCCGCCCGCGCCGGGGTGGATCACGACGGCCCCCGGTGCGGGGCTCGCGGTCAGGGGAGTGGGCAGCGCCGAGTCCTCCGGATCGGCCGGCACGCCGTGCCACCGGAGCAGCCGGCACCACCGCAGCACCTCGTGCTCGCCGGGGTCCCACCACGGCCCCCTGATCCAGGGGACGTCCGGGTTCGCGTACGCCCACAGGCGTCTCGTCCCCTCGCCCCGGTAGCGCAGGTTCAGCAGGATGCGGTGGCTGCGCGGCCCGCGGCCGTGCAGGTTGACGGCGAGGTCCGGCAGGAGCGGCGGGTGGTCCGCGTCCTCCTCGCCGGGCCCGGGCCACGACAGCGGCGCGAGCCCGTACGCGGGCAGGATCCGGTCGACCGCGCCGGTCAGCGCGGCGAGTTCGCTCAGCTCCGGTGGGCAGGCCAGGACGACGCGCAGCCCGTGGCGGCGCAGGGCGCGCAGCGCGGGCACCACGGTGAGCAGGCCCCCGATGCCGTCAGAGCGCAGCACGAGGGCCGTCGACGTCACCGGCTCACCTCGGGGGTAGGCAGGATCAAGAGGCGCTCCTTTCCAGCTCCGGGGTGGACAGGGCCCGGTCGTAGGCGGCCAGGGTCTCGGCGGCGATGCGGCTCCAGGCGTACCTCGCGCGGGCCCGGTCGGCCCCCGCGATGCCGTACGCCGTGCGCCGCACCGGGTCGTCGAGCAGCTTGCGCAGCGCCTTGGCCAGCACGACGGGCTTGCGGGGCGGCACGAGAAGGCCGGTCACGTTGTTGACCACCGTCTCCTTCTGACCGCCGACCGCCGAGGCGACGACCGGGACGCCGCAGGCCATCGCCTCGAGCGCCACCATCCCGAACGGCTCGTACCAGGGCACGGACACGACGGCGGCGGCCGAGCGCATCAGCGAGGGCAGCGTGTCGCGCTCGACCCGGCCGAGGAAGCGGACCCGGTCGGAGACGCCCGCCTGGGCCGCGAGCCAGCGCAGCCGGGTGACCTCGGGGTCGTGGTGCAGCTCGGCCGCGGGGGGACCGCCCGCGATGACCAGCTCGGCGTCCCGCAGGTACTGCAGCGCTCTGATGGTGGTCTCCAGGCCCTTGCGCGGCACGAGCCGGCCGACCGAAAGCAGGCGCGGGCGCTCCGGCCGTTCCAGAGGCTCGACGTGGGGATGGAAGGTGGTGACGTCCACTCCGCAGGGGACGACCCGGGTCGCGCGGCGCGGCACGCGCATGCGGATCAGCTCGTCGACCTCGTCGTTGCAGGTCGCGATGATGCCGTCGACGCGCCGTCCGATCTCGGCCTCGGCCTCGATGCGATCCCGCGGGCTGGTGTCCGCCGGGCCCTGGTGACGCCGCTTGACGCTGCCGAGCGCGTGGTAGGTGTGGACGACCGGGATGCGCAGCTTCTCCGCCGCGCCGACCGCGGCCAGCCCGCTCATCCAGAAGTGGCTGTGCACGACGTCCGGGCGGTCGAACAGCCACCGGTCGTGCAGCCACTTCCCGAATTGGGGGATCCAGGGAAGGATCTCGTCCTTGGGGATCTCGGAGGCGGGGCCCGCGGGGACGTGGACGACGTCCACACCCGGGCCGAAGGCGACGGTTTCCGGCAGGTCCTCGCGGTCCTTGCGGGTGTAGACGGTGACCTCGTGACCGGCGCGGGCGAGCTCCTGGGCGAGGGCGGCGACGTGCACGTTCTGGCCGCCGGCGTCGACACCGCCGAGGGTGGCGAGCGGGCTGGCGTGCTCCGAGACCATGGCGATCTTCACTGGGGGTTCCTCCAAGAGCGGCAGTGGCGGGTACCCGGCTCGGGGGTCAGGGAGTCCAGGTGTGCAGGCCCGGCGACCGGGACGGGGGCGGCCGGTCGCGGCGTGCGGGGGTCGCCGGCGCGGACGCGGCAACGACGGTTCCCTGGGGCGGAATGGCCCGCGACGACGGCGGCGCACGCGTGGCGGACCGCGGCGGGACGGTGGAGGGCGGGCGTGCGGCCCGCGAGGACGGTGGCGCGTAATCGAGAGGCGGCGCCGAAGGCGGCCCGTACGGGACGGGCGGCGACGTGGGGGCCGGTGGAGGGAGCGCCCGTGGAAGAGGTGTGGAAAGCGGTGCTGCCGGTGCCCGCGATGCTCCGCTCAGGGCGGGGTGAAGTCCGGTCACACGTTCCCAAGACGCTCCTCCGTCACGGCATGCTCACGCCAAGGAGGTACCTGCGTCTTAGGCACCAGGAATACAAACAACCATATCCACCCTCGCGCCCGTCAAACCAGTGGTTTCGCTCGGAAAGGGCCGGGCAGCGCTAGGCATACGGAACCGAGGGGGACACGAGGGGAAGAGATGGAGACGCCGCACTATGTCGCGGCCCGCGTGCAGCGGGCTCTTGCGGAGGACGAACGGACCACCGAACTGGGCATTCGGGTGGATGTGCGAGGAGAAGAGGTCTACCTGCGCGGGCAGGTCTCCTGTGACGAGCGGCGGCACCAGATCGAGAACGTCGCCCGGGAGGCGGCTCCGGGCCTGCGGGTGCACAACGAGCTCACCTTGGTGGAGGTGCGGGAGCCGGGAGAGGAGGAGCATCTGTGAGGGAGCTGCGGATCGCCGCCGTCGCGGACATCCATCTGGGCGAGGACCTGCGCGGCCACTATCGCAAGAAGATCGAGGGCATCGAGCGCCGTGCGGACGTGCTGCTGGTGGGAGGCGATCTGACCAGGCACGGCACGATCCCCGAGGCCCAGGTGGTCGCCGAGGAGCTGAGCGGCCTGCCCATCCCCGTCGTCGCCGTGCTGGGCAACCACGACTACCACTCCGACCGGAACGAGGAGATCATCGATCTCCTCCGCGACGCCGGCATCACCGTCCTCGACGACGAGGGCGCGGTCGTCCCCATCGACGGCGTACGGCTCGGAGTGGCCGGCGGCAAGGGCTTCGGCGGCGGTTTCGCCGGGAAGTGCGCCAGCGAGTTCGGGGAGCCGGAGACCAAGGCGTTCGTCCGGCACACGAAGGAGATCGCCGAGCGGTGGCGGCGGGCGCTCAAGGAGCTGGACGCCGACCACAAGATCGTGCTCAGCCATTACTCGCCCGTGAAGGACACGCTGATGGGCGAGCCGCCGGAAATCTATCCGTTCCTCGGCAGCTACATGCTGGCGGAGGCGGCCGACGCCGAGGGCGCCGATCTTTTCATTCACGGCCACGCGCACGCGGGCACGGAAAAGGGCGTGACTCCCGGAGGTATCCGGGTGCGTAATGTCGCCCTTCCGGTAATCAAGCACGCCTACACCGTTTACTGCCTGAACGGCGACCATTGCTGATTCGCTGTTCCGATGGCGAGACGGCGACCGGCCCTTCGGCCGGCCGCCGTCTCGGTGTCCGCGAATAGCGTGGATGAGGTTGCGGCTTGCGGGTGAGGTTGGTGCTAGGGATTGAAGATGCTGACGCCCCCGGGGCCGACGAGGAATCCGAGGACGATGAGGACGATCCCCCAGAGGATGTCCCGACGGGCCAGGATGACGTAGATCCCGGCGATGACCAGTACCACGGCGATGATCCAAAGCAGAGTAGCCATGGCCCTCCACTGCCCCTGCAAAGGGGCTCGTAACATCATCGAGCCCTGGCCCCGATTGAATTTGCCCTTGAAGCACCCATTGTTACGTTTGCTTGACAATATTCGGGCATCTGGTGATACATGACCACTTTCGGATATTTTCTGTCCAGCGAGGAGCATGACCCCAAGGAGCTGGTACGTCAGGCGAAACTCGCCGAGGACGCCGGCTTCGAGGCGTTGTGGATCTCCGACCACTTTCACCCGTGGCTGGACGAGCAGGGCGAGAGCTCGTTCGTGTGGTCCGTCATCGGAGCCATCTCTCAGGCCACGTCGCTGCCGGTGACCACCGCGGTCACCTGCCCCATCATCCGCATCCACCCGGCGATCATCGCGCAGGCCGCGGCGACCGCCCAGATCCTGCTGGACGGCAGGTTCCGCCTGGGGGTCGGCACCGGCGAGGCGCTGAACGAGCACATCCTGGGCGACCAGTGGCCTCCGGCCGAGGAGCGCCAGCGCATGCTGGAGGAGGCCCTCGACGTCATCAGGGAGCTGTGGACGGGCGAACTGGTGACGTACCACGGCGAGTTCTACGAAGTGGACACGGCCCGGCTGTACTCGCTGCCCGACCAGCCCCCGCCGATCTACATCTCGGGCTTCGGGCCCAAGTCCGTCGATCTCGCGGGACGGCTCGGCGACGGCTACATCCACACCGCGCCCGCCGCCGACATGGTCGAGGCCTTCCACAAGGCGGGCGGCGAGGGCAAGCCGTGCGCGGCCGGGCTGAAGGTGTGCTGGGCGCACGACGAGGCCGAGGCGCGCAGGACCGTCCACAGGCTCTGGCCCAACCAGGGGATCCCGGGCGAGGCCGCCCAGCTCCTGCCGCTGCCGCGGCACTTCGAGCAGCTCTCGCAGCTCGTCACGGAGGAGGCCGCCACTCAGTCGACGCCCTGCGGGTCCTCCCCGGAGGCGCATCTGAACGCGATCCGCGCGTACGTGGACGCCGGTTTCGACGAGGTCTACATCTCCCAGATCGGCAAGGAGCAGGAGGGGTTCTTCGAGTTCTACGCGACGCAGATCCTGCCGCGCCTGCGGGAACGGCGCTGACGCGGCCGGGGAGCGGAGCTGACACGCCTGCGGGAACAGCGCTGACGCGGCCGGGGGAACGGCGCTGACACGCCTGGGAGAACTGCGCTGACGCGGCTGGGAGAACGGCGCTGACGCGACGCACACGAGAGCGCGACCGCGGGCACCGCGGTCGCGCTCCCCGGACTTCTAGTCCTCGTCCTTGACCAGGCGCAGCGACAGGAGCGGCTGGACGAACCACAGCCAGGCGCACAGCAGCGCCACACCCGCGCCGATCACCGCGGCGGGCCCGGGGCTGGTCAGCGCGTCCAGAACCAGGGCGGTCGAGCAGGTCATGGACACGGCCAGGGCCACCCCGCCTGCCACGCCCAGCCGGTTGGCCCGGCGTAGCAGCAGTTCCTTGAGCCCCGACCGGAACAGGATGCGGTGCTGGGTCGCCGGGGCGATCGTGCAGATCGACGCGACCGCCGCGCTGACGACCGCCAGGTAGAACAACCAGTTGCCGGTCGTGTCGATCTTGCTGAAACCGGAGGAGAACGGCAGCGTCAGCAGGAACGCGAACAGCACCTGCACGCCCGTCGCGGCCACCCGCAGGCCCTGCAGCAGCTCGCCGAGCTCGCGGTCGACGCGCTCCTTCGGGTTCTCGTCGGTGTTCTCCAGAGGCTCGAGAACCTCACTCATTCCTCGGCCTTCTTCATCAGGCGCGCGTAGGCGAGCTGGAGCCAGTCGGAGATCGCCACGGCCGCCATGGTGGCCCCGGCCAGCCGGGTCAGTCTGGGAAAGAACACGGCGCCCGCCGCGTATCCCGTCGCGATCCACTGGGACAGGCAGAACGGGCAGGTCAGCAGCTCACCCACGGCGTGCTGCAGCCCGTGACCGCGGACCTCCTCCTTGAGTTCCGCCGGGCCGGAGACGCCCTCGTAACGGGTGAAGGGAGCGCGGATGGGGCTGGTGACCGGGTCCTTCGCGAGCGTCCGCGAGAGCCGGTGGGTGAACAGCCCCATGAGCATGAGGTCCATCACCTTGATCTTCTCGGGGGCCTGACGGCCTGTCAGCTTCGCCGCGGCGAGCAGCACCGTGACGGCCCCGCCGTACACCGCGAGAACCCGTGTATACGAGGCCAGCGGACGGTTGTCCTCTCCCTCGTACTCGCGCTTGATCTCCTGGAGGGTCTCGGTCATGAGCGCGCCCTACCCGGGATTGTTTGCAGCGAACATGGCTGGGCAAGCGACGTGAGTGGGTAGTCACAGTCATGAAGTCACCGACGCGATTCTTGAGACGCTCAAGCGCGCCGGGGCCGGTCTCAAGGAGGCCGGGGTGCGGTTCGCCCTGGCCGGAGGCTGCGCCGGCTACGCGAGGGGCGCCGCGCCATCACTGCACGACGTCGACTTCGCCCTGGTCGAGGAAGACGTCCCGCTCGCGCTGAAAACCCTGGAGAGCCTGGGTTTCCGGACCGCGAAACCACCGGAGGACTGGCTGGTCAAGGCGTTCGACGAGGAAGGGGTCCTCGTCGACCTGATCTTCTCGCTGGCCGACAGGCCCGTGACCGAGGCCATGATCGCCCGGGCTCAGCCGATCAACACCGCCGCGTTGAGCCTGCCCGTCCTCGAAGCCACCGATCTTGTGATCTCCTGGATACTGCCGCTGTCCGAGCACGCCTGCGACTACGGCTCGCTGCTGCCCATGGTCCGCGCCATGCGGGAGCAGGTGGACTGGGACAGGGTCGCCTCGGTCGCCGCGCCGTCGCCGTACGCCTCGACGTTCGTCACGCTCCTGGAGCGGCTGCACATCATCGCCCCTACGACACCTCGGCCGGACAGCACCTGGCCCTGAACACCGGCCCGCCGTCCCGGTTCGTGCGGAGGAGGGGCCGGGCGGGGTCCGGCTCGCCGACGTAGAGGGGCCGCGCCGTGACGGCGCGGCCCCCCTTTCACATGTCACTCACATGGACGAAGTGCGGGGGAACCGTCCGTAGTACTCCCCGACACGGTCCCGATAGCCCGGGTCGGTCATCGCCGTCTCGTCGAACTCCGGCGCGTTCTTGATCTCCTGTTTCGTGCGGCTGACGAAGATCTTGCGGTCCTGGAAGTCGATCCTC
The DNA here is from genome assembly GCF_006334915.2 of Microbispora catharanthi. GTDB lineage: Bacteria > Actinomycetota > Actinomycetes > Streptosporangiales > Streptosporangiaceae > Microbispora > Microbispora catharanthi. Next base: position 256,542 of record NZ_VDMA02000013.1, on the reverse strand, counting down.
GTCACCACACTCGCGGGAAGCATGACCTTCTTACCGAAGATCCACGGGCCCGTGTCCACGACGATGTAGCTCTGTCCGGCCTCGTAGGTGGCCTCGTCAACGGAACCGATCTTCCCGTCCACCGCCTGCACGTCGTATCCGGCGATGTCCATCTGCTGTCCCGTGCCCGACACGGTGTCGGAATACGACCAGAGATCCGGTGTCATGGTGCTCACACTCCCTTCGTCGTCACTCCACGTACCCGAAGGCGAGAAGGGGAACATCCCGGACACGTAAGGGCAGGACATGATCTGGTCGCCCGTATTCCGACACGGTGAGCGCGCCGGTGGCGCGGAGCACCTCCGGATGCCGCTACTCTTGTGGTGCGGGCGCCGCTAGCTCAGTTGGTTAGAGCAGCTGACTCTTAATCAGCGGGTCCGGGGTTCGAGTCCCTGGCGGCGCACACAGGCAGGGCGTTCACCACTTGAGGTGAACGCCCTGCGGCGTTTCAGTCGGCTTCTCCTCCCGCGACCGCCTCCCTGTGGTAGGTCACATGGCGAGGGTCGATGGAGTGCTCCGCGACCACGGACAGCGCTCCGACCGGCGCGCCTGTCGACCGGTCCACCACGATGAGATCGCCCTGGACGGCGAGGGCTCCCGCGTCGAAGAGCGTGTGATGGTTAGGGCAGAGACAGAGCATGTTGGCGAGCTCATCGGGGCCATTGTGCGGTTCCCCGAGCGGGCGGATGTGGCAGCCCTCGGCATAGGGGCCGGTGGGGAGCATCAGCCGAATTCCGCAGATCTGGCACATGTGATCATGCAGTGTCTTCACGAGCCGTGACAGTGCGCTGTCCCGCACGATCCGCTCGACCGTGGTCGAGCGGCGCCCGACCGGCGCCGCCTGCAGACCCACGCGGGCGAGGAGAGCGTTCTGGTCGACGTCATGAAGGTATTCGGACAGTAGGAAGGCCGCGACGCGTGAGCGGACGGCATCGTCCTTCGTGACCAGGTCATAGACCCAGTCGCATGGGCCGGAGAGCGGTTGATGACGACGCATCCAGCGGAGTGGCTCGCCGCCGCTGGCGGCAGGCGGAGCCGGGTGTTCCGCAATTTCCCACAGGCCGAAATGGGCGAGTTTGAGGACGGGGTACTCCGGGTTCGGCGCGTCATCGACAAGGCCGAAGGTGGAAATGAGCGAGCCGATCTCGGCGCGGGTCGTCTCCCAGGGGACAAGCCTGGGTTCGGCCCGTGCGGCCCGGCCGAGTGCCCAGAGCAGTGTGAGTGGCTGGTGTCGCTTCGGGCGTTTCGTCTGCGGCGACTTGGCCGTCTCAAGGTTCATGACCTTGCCGAGTAGGGCCTCGATTGGACTCTCGGCGGCAAGGTCTTCCGGTGTGGTCACCGTGAAACCCAGGTCGGCCAGGGTCCGGGCGACCGTGGCCGCTCCTCCCGAGAACTCCGAGGCGCGCAGCGGGCGGCCGGCCACACCGCGATGCGCGACTCCGGCGATGGCTTTGGAGTCGTATCGCCGGCCCTGGTGCGTGAGGAAGTAGCCCCGTGCTTCGCGATAGCCGTACTTCGCGAGGAATTCCTCCCGGCCGAGCCTGTCGAACTCCTCGATGGCGGCCAGCACCATGTCCCGGCGAAGATCGGATAAGCCCATCCGGTCATGGTATGTGCCCAGATCGACGCTTGATCGCCGGCAATTCGCGGCACCCGGCGGGCAGCCCCCAAGGAGGACGGTGTGTCCTCCTCCGTTTCCGTGGAGAGAGCCCGTTGCCGCGCCGTGGACGTCAGCGGGAGGTCTCGTACCAGTGGTAGGGGATCGACCAGTCCCAGTGTTCGGTCTCCTCCTCCTGCTCGCGCGCCAGGTTGGGCGCGTCGGGACCCCAGGCCATCGCGTAGGCGAGGCCGAACTGGGCGGCCCAGTACCGTCCAAGCCGTACGAATCCCCGTCCAACAGCGAAGATCATCCGCTTCGCCAGGGAGAACACCATCGGGCACCACTCCTCGCACGATCAGGCACGGCACCAATGTGGCCTAGATCACTTTGTATCTGGAAATAAAGATTTAATCTGGTCGAATCCTCCATGTAAATGCCCAGAGCGGTACGTTACCCGCCGCAGTGGCGTCCGGTCGTACGCGTGACCATCCGGCGGGAGGATGTCGGTCATGGCACCCTTCGAGATCGGTGAGACCGCCCTGGTGGTGGAGGTCCCCTCGGCCGAGCCCCTGGTCCGGGGCCTTCGGGAACGCTACGACTCCTCCGCGGCGTACGGCATGCCCGCGCACGTCACCGTCCTGTATCCCTTCCTCCCGCGAGAACGCCTCGACGACGGCGTGCTCTCCGCGCTGCGGGACCTGTTCGCGGAGCGAAGGCCGTTCGAGGTCGCGTTCGGGGGCGTCGGCCGCTTCCCGGGCGTGCTCTACCTCGCACTGGACCCGGACGGCCCGCTGCGGGAGCTCACCGAGGCGGTGGTGGGCCGTTGGCCGCAGACGCCGCCGTACGGAGGCCGGTTCGGCGACATCGTGCCGCACCTCACGGTCGCGGAGGGACTCGGCGGCGAGGTCGTCGCCGGAGTCGCGGCGGGCCTGGCGGCAGGGCTGCCCGTGACGACGTTCGTCGGCGGCGTGACGCTGCGGGTCTTCGACGGGGAGAGCTGGAGAGCGGAGGGCTTCTTCCCCCTGGGGGAGCCGCCGTCGGCCGAGTTCGCCTTTCCCGGGCCCCTGCGCGATCGCCTGGTGGCCGCGATCCTGAGCGGGGACAAGACCGCCACCGCGGGCCTGCTGGCGGACTACGAGCACTGCGGTGATCCCCTCCCGGTCGTCGGCCGGTGGGCGGCGTTGATCGACTCGGCCGGGCGGCGAGTGGCGCTGCTGGAGACGACGCAGGTGCGGGTGGCGCCGATCCGGGAGATCGACGAGGCGTTCGCCCGCGACGAGGGCGAGGGGTACGACACCGTCGCCCAGTGGCGGGCCGCGCACGAGCGCTTCTGGACCGGCCCGGAGATGTCCGCCGTCCTGGGCGGACCACCGGTCGTCGACGACGACACGCTGATCGTGGCCGAACGCTTCCGCCTGCTCGGTTGAGATTCCGCCGGGCCCGCCTGACAGGCACTCCCGCCGGCCTGTGGATAACGTCACGGCGCCGGGGGCCGGGGCTGACAGAATCGCTCGCACGACCGATCGGGGGAGGGCGAGCGGATGGGCGGCGGAGAGCGGGAGGGCACGCGGCGGCGGTGGAGCCTCGGGCCGCCGGGCGGAGCCGCGTGGAGCTTCCCCTGGTCGTCCGGCGAGCCGGGGCAGGGGGCCGAGGACCTGGTGGCCGGGCTGCTGTCCGCGGCGCTGGAGGCGCGCCGCCGCCGCGACGAGACCGAGTTCCGGCGATGCGTGAAGGTCCTCGCGCAGGGCCAGGGGCTCCGCCAGGTCGTGGACCGGGCCCTGCTTGACGCCCTGAACCGGCATGTGACGCTCGCCTGGCACGGCGGCTGGCAGCCCGCCGACGTCGTACGGCTGGTGGTCCGGCGGCTGGAGGCCCGGCACGTCCGCCTCGTGACCGACGCCGTCGCGGCCGAGATGCGTGCCTACGCCGCGGCGACCGTGGACGATCGCTGGCTCGACCAGCTCGACGCCATCGGTGCGACGGTGTGGTGGGGCCGCGACGAGGAGTACCTCCGTGAGGACGGCGACCGGACCGCGATGGTCGCCTGCGCGCTTCGGGTGATCCATCTGCTGGCCACGCTGCCGCCGCTGGAGCGGCTGTGCCCCGTGCCGGGAACGGCCAGGCGTACGCCCGGCGTCCGGGGCGGCGCCGTCGACGAGCGGACGCTCGCCCGGGTGCGGGCCCTGCTGGCGAAGGCCGAGTCGACCGAGTTCGAGGCGGAGGCCGAGACGTTCACCGCCGCGGCCCAGGCGCTGATGGCCCGGCACAGCATCGACGCCGCGCTGCTCGCCTCCCGGACGGCGACCGGTCCGGGAGGAGCCGGTCGGCCGCAGGGGCGCCGGCTGGGGGTCGACGCGCCCTACGAGGGCCCGAAGGCGATGCTGCTGGACGTCATCGCCTCGGCCAACCACTGCCGCTCGGTGTGGAGCCGTCATTTCGGGTTCGCCACCGTGCTCGGGTTCCCCGCGGACCTGGCCGCGGTGGAGGTGCTGTTCACCTCCCTGCTGGTGCAGGCCACGACCGCGTTGAGGCTGGCCGGATCCCGCAGGGACGGCTCCGGCCGTTCCCGCACGCGGTCGTTCCGGCAGTCGTTCCTCGCGGCGTACGCCCAGCGGATCGGCGAGCGGCTGCGGGAAGCGGCGGGGGAGGCGGTGCGGGAGGCGGCCGCCGATGCCGGGCGCGACCTGCTGCCGGTGCTGGCGGCCCGGGAACAGGCCGTCGAGGCGAAGGTCGAGGAGATCTTCCCGACGCTGACCATGGTCGGCGCGGGCGCGGTCAGCAACCGGGAGGGCTGGATCTCCGGCCGGGCCGCCGCCGACCGGGCCGTCCTCGACGTCCGCGGAAAGATCGTGGGGGGAGGCCGCTGATCCGGCTCGTGGTGATCGACCGGCGGAGCGGCACGGAGCGGCATGAGCGGCACACAGCGGCACACAGCGGCACAGAGCACGGCGCGCACGGCCACCGCGAGACCGCAGGGGCCAGGGAGACGGACGGGGGAGGCGCAGTCGGCCGAAGGCATACCTGGGGCCCCGGAACCTCCCGGACCGGGCATGATGGGTCGCGCAGGCAGCGGTGTGAGCAAGGAGTGGCCGTGAGCAGATACGAGCGGTGGAACACCTTGTTGGAGCTGCTCGCCGAGCGTGGACACCTCGACGTGGAGGAGACCGCCGAACACCTCGGCGTGTCGCCCGCCACGGTGCGGCGGGACTTCGACGAGCTGGCCTCCCAGCAACTCCTCACCCGCACGCGCGGCGGGGCGTCGGCGCACAGCGTCACCTATGACCTTCCCCTGCGATACAAGGTCGCCAGGCACGCCCCGGAGAAGCAGCGCATCGGAGCGGCGGCGGCCGCCATGGTCCCCGCCGGCGCCACCGTGGGCCTGAACGGCGGCACGACGCTGACGGAGGTCGGCCGGGCGCTGGCCACGCGCCCCGACCTGAACACCGACCAGCGGGGCCCGGTGGTGACCGTGGTGACCAACGCCCTGAACATCGCCAACGAACTGGTGCTCCGCCCGCAGATCCACGTCGTCACCACGGGCGGCTCCGCCCGGCCCCAGTCATACGAGCTGATCGGCCCGATCGCCGCCGGCATGCTGGAGCGCGTCGCCCTGGACCTGGCGATCCTGGGGGTCGACGCCCTGCACCTGGAACACGGCGCGAGCGCCCACAACGAGGGGGAGGCGGCGGTCAACCAGATCATGGCCTCCCGCGCGCAGCAGGTCGTCATCGTGGCGGACAGCTCGAAGCTCGGCCGGCGGGCGTTCGCGCGGATCTGCCCGGTGAACCAGATCGACATCCTCGTCACCGACAGCGCGGCGACCGAGGAGCAGACGGCGCCCTTCGCCGACGCGGGTGTCAAGGTCGTGCGCGCCTGAGACATCCCCCGGGCGCGCACCGGGGTCATGTCAAGAGGTCAGTACGCCGAGGAGGTGGGCGACCTCCCGGGTGACCGCGTCGCGGCCCGCCTTGAGGTATTTGCGCGAGTCGACAACGGACGTGTCGGCGGTCAGGCGGTCGCGGACCGCCGCCGTGAACGCCTTATTGAGATGGGTCGCGATATTGATCTTCTTCATGCCGTGCCGTACGGCCGCCCGGATGGTCGCGTCCGGAACCCCGGAGGAGCCGTGGAGCACCAGCGGGACCGGGACGGCGGCGTGGAGCTCGGCGATCAGGCCGAGATCGAGGACCGCGTCCTTCGTGGTCATGGCGTGGGAGCTGCCGACCGCGACGGCCAGGGCGTCCACCCCCGTCCTCTCGACGTAGCCGGCGGCCTCGTCGGGTCTGGTCCTGGCGCCCGGGGCGTGCACGCCGTCCTTGCCGCCGATCTCGCCGAGCTCGGCCTCCACCCACACCCCGCGCTCGTGGCACCAGCGCGCCACCTCGGCCGTGGCCGCCGCGTTGACTTCGTGGTCCAGGGCGGACGCGTCGTACATCACCGAGCCGAGGCCCAGGCCGACGGCCTCCTCGACCAGGGACCTGTCGGTGGCGTGGTCGAGGTGCACGGCCACCGGAACGGCGGCGGCCCGGGCCAGGGCGAGCGACGCCAGCGCGACCGGGGCCAGCGCGCCGTGGTAGCGCACGCAGTTCTCGCTGATCTGCAGCACCACCGGGACGCCGGCGGCCTCGGCGCCCGCGACGATGGCCTCCGCGTGTTCGAGCTGGATCATGTTGAACGCGCCCAGGCCGAGGGGTGCGTCGCGGATGATGTCGCCGATGCCGGCGAGGGGCATGGTGGGCCTCCGAAGGTCCGGTCAGGGGTGGTGGGGTTCGACGGTGATGTCGGGGTGGACGCGCCGGTAGACGCCGGGATCGACGTCGCCCGCGACGGGGGTGGCGACGGCGGCGGCGCCGAGGGCGGCGGCACGGCGGAGCCGTTCCGGCCACGGCGTGCCCTCCACCAGGCCGAGCGCGAGTCCCGCCACCAGCGCGTCTCCGGCGCCGGTCGGATTGCCCTCCACCCGGTAGGGCATGCGGGCCCGCCAGGTCCCCTCCGGGGTCGCGGCGAGCACGCCGTCCGACCCCAGCGAGACCACGACCGAGCCGGCGCCCTCGTCCCTCAGGAGGCGGGCTCCGGTGGCGATGTCCAGCACCTCCCCGGCGTCCGGACGCAGCGCGCGGGCGAGCTCCTCGGCGTTGGGTTTGAGCACGGCGGGCCGGCCGGCGGGGGCGTGGCGCAGGGGAGCGCCGTCGGCGTCCACGACGGCCGGGACGTCGTGCCGGGCGGCGACGGCGGCCAGCGTGGCGTAGAGGTCGGCGGGCAGTCCGCGCGGGAGGCTGCCGGAGATCACCACGGCGGACGCCCCGCCGAGGGCCCGCTCGTACGCGTCGACGAAGCGCGCCAGCTCCTCCGGGGTGACCACCGGCCCCGGCTCGTTGAACAGCGTGGTCCTCCCGGCCGCGCGGACGGCGAGGGTGGTGCGGGTCTCTCCCGCGATGGGGGTGAACGCGGCGGGGACGCCGGCCGCGGACAGGTCGGCGAGCACGGCGTCGCCGGTCGGGCCGCCGGCCAGGCCGACGGCGAGGACCTCGTGGCCGAGGGCGGTGAGGACGCGGGCCACGTTGACGCCCTTGCCGCCCGCCCTGCGGTGCACGCCGCGCACGCGGTTGACGCCGTTCCAGTCGACGTCGTCGACGCCGTAGGTGACGTCGAGCGCCGCGTTCACCGTGACGGTGAGGATCACGCCGGTCACGGCGATTCGCGGAGGATGACCGATCGGGTGAGGTGCGCCGGCGCGTCGGGGTCGAGACCGCGGGCGTGCGCCCTGGCGACCGCGAGCCGTTGCACCAGGATGAGCTCGGCCATGGGGTCGAGGCCGCCCTCCACGAACGTGGCGCCGGTGGCCTCCACCTCGCCCCGCAGCCCGCGCGGCACCGGGCCGAACGCCCACGTGACGCGGCCGGGCGCGGCGATGCTGATCGGGCCGTGGCGATACTCCATGGCGAGGTAGGCCTCCGTCCACGACTGCGAGGCCTCCCGCATCTTCAGCGCCGCCTCCCGCGCCAGGCCGTACGTCCAGCCGGTGCCGAGGAAGGAGAACTGTTCGGCGGCCACGAGGCCGGGGGACAGCGGTTCGGCGAGCGCGCGCTCCGCGTCGGCGATCGCCCCGGTGAGGTCCTCGCCGAGGTGCGCCCGCAGCATGGCGAGCTGCGCGGTGGCGAACCGCGTCTGCACGACCGACCGCTCGTCGGCGAAGTCGAGGACGACGACCTCGTCGGCGAGGGACATGACCGGCGTGTGCGGATCGGCGGTGACCGCGGCCGTCCGGGCCCGTTCCCCGCCCTGCTCGCGGATGCGGCGGAGCAGGTCGAGCACCTCGGTCGTGGTGCCCGACCTGGTGAGCGCCAGCACCCGGTCGTAACGGCGGCCGATCGGGGCCTCGGACGCGGGGAAGGCGTCGGTCTCGCCGTGCCCCGCGCCCTCGCGGAGCGCGGCGTAGGCCTGGGCCATGAACCACGAGGTGCCGCAGCCGACCACCGCCACCCGTTCGCCCTTCGCCGGCAGGGCGCCGGAGGAGGCCAGGCCGGCGGCGCGGCTCCAGCAGGCCGGCTGGGACGCGATCTCGGTCTCGGTGTGACTCACAGGCCCTCCAGTGCTCATTGATGCAAGATTTGTAGCACTATCGAGCAGATTCGAGCAATGGAGGACGTCGTACGGTCGTCGCGAACGCCAGCGGACCGGGACGGGTGATGAGGTGATGTGCGCGGAATCAATGGGTTACGCGCAAGATCGCGCATCGTCCTTTCATGGGGTGCGTGGGAGCATTGGGTGAAGTAGTCTTCGCGCACGTACCGGGCGGGAGGTGGGATGGCGCGCATCGTCTTCGTCGGCGTCGGGGACGTGGAGCTGACGCGCAGGGTGGTCTCCGATCTTCTCCTCGCCCCCTCGCTGCGGGGCGAGCTGGAGATCGTGCTGCACGACGAGAACCCCGGGCAGCTCGCGACGGCAGAGGCCCTGGTCCGCGCGCTCGACGCCGAAGCCGGGTCGGTGGCGGCGATCGTCACCTGCCCGAGCAGGCGCAGGGCGCTGGACGGCGCCGACTTCGTCGTCGGCCACATCGACGTGGGCGGGTTCGAGGCGACCCTGCGCGACTTCGAGATCCCGCACAGGTATGGCCTGCGCCAGACGATCGGCGACACCATCGGCATCGGCGGCATCTTCCGCGGGCTGCGGACGATTCCGGTCTTCGTCGAGCTGGGCCGCGAGATGGCCGAGCTGTGCCCGGACGCCTGGCTGCTGAGCTGCAGCGACCCGATGGCGATGACGGGCTGGGCGGTGCAGGAGGCGACCGGTTTCAAGCGGTTCGCCGGGGTGTGCCACGCCGTCTGCGACACGCACGCGTACCTGGCCGATCTGGTCGGCCGGGGGCTGGACGAGGTCACGTTCCTCAGCGCGGGCCTCAACCACCAGTCGTTCGTGCTGCGGTTCGAGGCCGAGGGCCGCTCCCTGTATCCCGACCTCGACGAGGTGCTCGAGGCCGATCCCGAGCTGCGGCGGCACGTGCGGGTGGAGCTCTACCGCCGGTTCGGCTACTTCCCGACGGAGTCGAGCGAGCACGCCGCCGAGTACGTCCCGTGGTTCATGCGGCACAGCGAGGAGACCGCGCGCCTCGGGGTGCGTCCCGAGGAGTACCTGCGGCGGGTGGGCCACAGCCTGCACCTGTACGAGGAGACGCGGCGGGCGCTGTCGGCCGGCCGCTCGCTGCTGGTGCGCTGGCAGCACCAGGAGCCCGCGGCGGCCGCGCTCCTGGCCATGCTGACCGGCCAGGAGAAGGAGGTCTACGTCAACGTCCCCAACCACGGGCTGATCGGCAACCTGCCCGAGGGCTGCTGCGTGGAGGTGCCCGCCCTGGTCGACGCCGACGGAGTCCACCCCCGGCCGGTGGGAGAGCTGCCCATCCAGCTCGTGGCGCTCAACCGCACGTTCCTCAACGTCGTCGAGTTGACCGTGCGCGCGGTGCTCGACGGCGACCGCAGGCACGTCCACCACGCCGCGATGCTCGACCCGAACACCGCCGCGACCTTGCCCCTGCCCGCGATCGAGGCGCTCTGCGACGAGCTGATCGAGGCGCACGGCGACCTGCTGCCGGAGGGCGTCCGATTCGCCGGGAGCAGGCCATGACCGACTCCATGCCCACGGAGGTGCGGCGGGAGCGCATGCTCGGCATGCTCATGGAGCAGGAGTTCGCCCGGGTCGCCGAGCTCGCCGAGGCGTTCGGCGTCTCCAGCGTCACCGTACGCGCCGACCTGGACGCGCTGGAGGAGCAGGGACGCATCCGCCGGGTGCGCGGCGGGGCCGTCGCGGCCGGCCCGCCGCGGCGCACCGAGCCGTCGTTCGAGCTGTCGCTCGGCACGGCGGCCGTGGAGAAGGCGCTGATCGCCAAGGCGGCGGCCCGGCTGGTCGGCTCGGGGGAGAGCGTGATGATGGGCGCGGGGACCACCACGGCCTACGTGGCCAGGGAGCTCGTCGCCCGGGCCGACCTCACCGAGGTCACCGTCTTCACCAACGGCCTGCGTACGGCGCTGGAGCTGGAGCCCGCGCTGCCCCGCTTCGCCGTCGTCGTGACCGGGGGGAGCCTGCGCCGCCAGCAGCACTCCCTGGTGGATCCGCTCGGCGGCAAGGCCATCGAGGGCATCCGGGTGGACACCGTCTTCATCGGCTGCGGCGGCGTCCACCCGGACGTCGGGATCACCAACGTGAACCTGCCCGACGCGGAGATGAAGCAGCGCATGCTGCGGGCGGCCGGCCGCCGCATCGTGGTCGCCGACTCCTCCAAGCTCGGGGCGATCGGAATGGCGCCGATCTGCCCGCTGTCGGAGATCGACCTGCTCATCACGGGAGAGTCGGCCGATCCGGCGACGGTGGCCGTGCTCCGCGATCGCGGCCTCAAGGTGGAGATCGCGGCCTGAGGCGGCGGACGTCAGCCGGCGAGGGTCGCGCGCAGCGCCTCGGGAAGCAGGTCGCCGTGCGCCCGGGTCAGGTCGTCGCACAGCCGCCAGATCTCCTCCAGCGACAACGTCGCCGACGTGTTCGGGTCCACCATCATGGCGTGCCGCACGTGCTCCGGCCGTCCCTCCCGCGCGGCCCGCACGGTCAGCTCGTTGACGTTGACGTACGCCCGGTTGACCGCGGCGCACTGCGGCGGGAGGGCGCCGACCCGGGTGGGCAGCACCCCGGTCGCGTCCACCGCGCACGGCACCTCGACCACGCACCCGGGCGGCAGGTTGGCGATCAGCCCGTCGTTGACGACGTTGCCGTAGACCACGCGCGGGGTGCCGGTCACGACGCTGTGGATGATCTGCGGGGCGTACTCGCCGGTGCCCTCCACGGGCAGGTCCCCGCCGTGCCGTACGGCGTCGCGGGTGCGCTTGTACTCGCGCACGTTCTCCTCGCTGATCCGCACGTACTCGCCCACCGGGATGCGCAGCCGGTCGATCTCGTCGTCGTGGCGCAGCAGCCAGGGCAGATACTCGGCCGAATGCTCGCTGGTCTCGGTGGGGTAGTGGCCCAGGCGCCGGTACATCTCCACCCGCACCCGGCGGCGCAGCTCCGGGTCGCGCGCGATGGCGTCGTCCAGCCGGTCGTACAGGTTCTCGCCGTCCCGCTCGAACCGCAGCACCCACGCCTGGTGGTTCACCCCGGCGGCCAGGTACGCCACCTCCTCGTACGGCACGGCCACGAGATCCGCCAGCCCCCGCATGGTCCAGTACACCGAGTGGCACAGGCCGACGACGTTGCGCACCTTGCCGCTGAGATACCAGACGTTCATGGCCATCGGGTTGGTGTAGTTGAGCAGCAGGGCGTCGGGGCAGACGGCGGCCATGTCGGCCGCGAGGGCGTCGAGGACCGGGAAGGTGCGCAGCGCCCGGAAGATCCCGCCGACGCCGATCGTGTCGGCGATCGTCTGCCGCAGGCCATACCGGGCGGGGATCTCGAAGTCGGTGACGGTCGCGTCGTGCCCGCCCACCTGGATGATGTTGATCACGAAGTCGGCGCCGTCGAGGGCGGCCCGGCGGTCGAGATCGGCGGTGACCGCCGGTCGGGCGCCGCGGGCCGCCGCGATCCGGTGCGCGACGGTCTCGGCGACCCGCAGCCGCTCGGCGTCGATGTCGTGCAGCGCGATCCTGGCCTCCCGTAGTTCGGGGTAGGCCAGCAGGTCCGCGAGCAGGCCCTGGGTGAAGACGACGCTTCCCGCGCCGATGAAGGCGATCTTCGGGTTTCTCATCGGGTGACTACTTCCTCCCAGGTCGGCTGCGCCGCTGTGCCCCCCGCGGCTCGGGTGGAGAGGGTGCCGCAGGCCACCGCGACCTCCAGGGCGCGGTGGAGCGGGAGCCCGCGCAGGCGGGCCGCGAGGAGGCCGGCGTTGAAGCTGTCGCCGGCTCCGACCGTGTCGACCACGGTGGCCGGGGCGGCCGGCACGCGGACCGGCTCGCCCTCGTGGATCGTCAGCGCGCCGTCGCCGCCGCACTTGACCACGGGCGTGGTGCCCCGGGCGGCGAGGTCGCGTACGGCGCCTTCGAGGTCGCCGTCGGCGCGCCCGGCGATGGCGAGGGCCTCGCGCTCGTTCGGCAGCAGGACGCCGGTCAGCGGCAGGACCTCGTCGAGCCCCTGCCAGCGGCCCGACGGGTCGTCGTTGGTGTCCAGGGACGTGGTGGCCCCCGCGGCCCGTGCCGTACGGAACAGGGCGGGCAGGCCGGAGGCCAGCCGGGGCTGCAGGAAATAGGACGAGACGTGGACGTGGGCGGCGCGTTCCAGCAGGTCCGCCGGCACGTCGCCCGGTTCGAGCCGGTCCAGGCAGCCGGGTGCGGTCAGGATGGCCCGGTCACCGCCGTCGGCCAGCACCACGGTGAGGGCCGTAGGCGCGGCGGGGTCCACGACGCAGGCGGCGACGTCCACCCCGCTGCGGGTGAGCGCGTCGAGCACGAACGCGCCCGCGGCGTCGTCGCCCACGCGGCCGGCGAAGGCGGTGCGCAGGCCAAGCCGGGCCGCGCCGCAGGCCGTGATCGCCCCCGATCCGCCGAGCACCAGCGCGCCGGCCTCGACGAGCCGCTCGCGCTGGCCGAACTCCGGAACGCGCGGCGCTCCCGTGACGACCACGTCGGGGTTCGCGTCACCGACGACGAGCAGGTCGAAATCTGGTCTCCCCATGGACCGGAACGGTCCCAGCACCTTCGATAACTTGTCAAGTCTTTCGATATGGGCCGAAAACGGTCACCTTGAGTGGTGAGTGGGACGTCTTCGAAGGTATTGACAAGGTTTCGAAAGCGACCATTATGGTCTCCAACATCCCGCCCGCACCGGCTCGTCCCGGTGGTCTCAGGAGGTCTGGAGATGCCGCGACGATGACGACCGCGACCCTCACGAAAACGGAGACCGCCGGCGCCGCCCTGCCCCGCCGCAGACGCGGGGACGGCAGAGTGGCGCTGGCCTTCCTGGCGCCCGTGCTCATCGGGTTCGCCGCCTTCTACGTCTATCCGGCCGTACGCGGAGCCTGGTACTCCCTGACGGACTGGAATCTGCTGTCCGAGCCCGGGTTCGTCGGCCTGGACAACTACGCCGAGCTCGTCGGGGACCCGCTGTTCTGGAACTCGCTGAAGGTCACCGCCTACTACGTGGTGCTCACCGTCGGGATGCAGATCGTCGCGGGCCTCGGCCTGGCCGCCCTGATGCACCGCCTCACCCGGTCGCTCGTGCTCCGCTCGCTGCTGGTCGTGCCCTGGCTGGTGCCCAACGTGACCTCGGCACTGCTGTGGATGTGGCTGCTCGACGCCAACCTCGGCTTCTTCAACCACCTGCTGGTGAGCCTCGGCCTGGACAACCAGGGCTTCCTGACCTCGCCCGGGCTGGCGATGCCGAGCGTGGCGGCGATCAACGCCTGGGGCGCCACGGGATACACCACGCTGCTGCTGTACGCCGGGATGCTGCTGGTGCCGCGGCAGATCTACGAGGCGGCGGCCCTCGACGGCACCGGCGAGGTGCGCCAGTTCTTCCGCATCACCCTGCCGCTGCTCCGCCCCATCCTGGCGTTCGTCCTGGTGGTCTCGCTGATCGACTCGTTCCAGCTGTTCGACGCCGTCGCGGTGACCACGAAGGGGGGACCGGTGGACGCCACCCGCGTCGTCTACTTCTACATCTACGAGGAGGCGTTCACCCACTTCAAGATGGGATACGCCTCGGCGCTGGCGCTGAGCCTGGTGCTCATCCTCGGCCTGCTGACCTTCGTCCAGATGCGCCTCCTGCGCGCCTCCCGGTCTGACCTCGCATGAGCGCGCCGGTGAGCATGAGCGCGCCGGTTGGTGTGGGCGCACCGGCGAGTGTGGGCCGCCGGCGGCTGCGCCGCCTGCCGGCCTGGATCTGCCTGATCCTCGCTCTCGGGATCTCGCTCTTCCCGCTGTGGTGGATGCTGCGGACCGCGATCACCCCCGGCCCGGAACTGCCGTCGGACAACGCCGGGCTGCTGCCCCGGCACCCCACGCTGATCAACTTCGAGCGCGTGCTCGGCCTGGTGAGCCGGGACGAGGCCCGCGCGGCCGGCGGGTCGGGGGCGAACCTCAGCTTCTTCCTCTACCTGCGCAACTCCGTCGTCTACACCGGCCTGATCACCTGCGCGCAGACGATCTTCTGCGCCATGGCCGGGTACGCGTTCGCGCGGCTGCGCTTCCGCGGCAGGGACGCCCTGTTCAACGTGTTCGTCGCCGCGCTGATGGTGCCCCCGATCTTCACGCTGCTGCCCAACTTCGCCCTGGTGAAGCAGCTCGGGTGGCTCAACACCTACCAGGGCCTGGTCGCCCCCAGCCTGCTCGTGACGCCGTTCGCGGTGTTCTTCCTGCGCCAGTTCTTCCTCGGCATCCCCCGCGACGTCGAGCAGGCGGCGTTCATCGACGGAGCCGGGCCTTGGACGATCTTCTGGCGGGTGGTGCTGCCCATGACCAAGGGGCCGCTGTTCACCCTGGCGCTGACGACCGCGGTGTGGACCTGGAACGACTACCTGTGGCCGCTGCTCGTGGCGCCGGGCGAGGACACCCGCGTGCTCACCGCCGCGCTCGGCATCTTCCTCAAGCAGTCGCCCAACACCTCGCCCGACTGGACCGGCCTGATGGCGGGCTCCGCCCTGTCGGTCGTCCCCGTCCTGCTGCTGGTGGTCTTCTTCGGCCGCCGCCTCGTGGACTCCATCCAGTTCTCCGGCATGAAGGGTTGACGTTGAAGAAGGCATTCATGGCGGTGACCGCCCTGCTCCTGACGGCGGCCTGCGGCGGGGGCGGCGGCCCGGCGGACGCCGGCGGCGTCACGCTCACCTACGCGTTGTGGGACGACGTCCAGCAGGGCGCCTACCAGCAGTGCGCCGACGCGTTCCACAAGGCCAACCCGGACATCACCATCAAGATCTCGCAGAGCGCCTGGGACCAGTACTGGCAGAACCTCACCACCCAGATGGTCTCCGGCGGCGCCCCCGACGTGATCACGATGCAGGCGTCGTACTATCCCCAGTTCGTCGCGAACGGCCAGCTCCTGGACATCCAGCCGATGGTGACGGCCGACAAGATCGACCTGGGGCAGTACTGGCCCGGCCTGGCCGACCTCTGGGTGAAGGACGGCAAGCGGTACGGCCTGCCCAAGGACTGGGACACGATCGCCATCGTCTACAACGTCGACATGGCGAAGAAGGCGGGCGTGGACATGTCCGGCCTGACGTGGAACCCCGCCGACGGCGGCACCTTCGAGAAGGCCATCGCCCACCTGACCGTGGACGCGAACGGCAAGCGCGGCGACGAGCCCGGCTTCGACAAGACCAAGGTCGCCGTGCACGGCATCGTGCCCGAGCTGAACGACGGCTCGCAGGGCCAGAACGGCTGGGGCGACCTGGCGGTCTCCAACGGCTTCACGTTCATCGACAAGAACCCGTTCGGCACCCGCTACTTCTACGACAGCCCCAAGCTCGCCGAGACCGCCGACTGGTTCAGGCGTCTGGCCGACAAGGGGTACGCCACGCCGTAC
Source organism: Microbispora catharanthi (assembly GCF_006334915.2). GTDB lineage: Bacteria > Actinomycetota > Actinomycetes > Streptosporangiales > Streptosporangiaceae > Microbispora > Microbispora catharanthi. Next base: position 240,908 of record NZ_VDMA02000013.1, on the reverse strand, counting down.
GACAAGACGAGCTCGCTGGGCCCGGACACGATGCTGAACGCGGGCAAGGGCGCGCTCGGCATCACCGGCTCCTGGATGATCAGGACCTACCTCGACTCGAAGTCGCAGAAGTTCGCCTTCGCGCCGCTGCCGACCGGGCCGCAGGGCCGCAAGTCCGCCTTCAACGGCCTCGCCGACGTCATCTACGCGGGCACCGAGCACAAGGACGCCGCCTGGAAGTGGGTGAGGTTCCTCGGCTCCACAGGCTGCCAGGACATCGTCGCCGACAACGCGGTGGTCTTCCCGGCCATCACCTCCTCGGTCGAGCGGGCGCTCAAGGCCCACAAGGCGGCGGGCCGCGACGTGCGGCTGTTCGTCGACGAGGCCGAGGCGCCCGGCGGGACGTTCCTGCTGCCGGTGAGCGACCACGGCGACGAGATCAACCAGATCGTCTCCACCGCGATGGAGGAGGTCTGGCTCGGCCAGAAGGACGCGCGCACCGCGCTGACCGCGGCCAACCAGAAGGTCAACGCCCTGTTCTCCGGCGGCTGATCGCGCCCCCGGAGCACCTGGAGCATCCGGGCAGAGAGGAGGTTTCCTTCCCCGTGCTGGCGTGCGCCCTGCCGACCTCCCTGGGCCACGCCACTCCACACCGTCTAGAGCATCCCCCGGGGGCGAGGCGGTGTGGAGAGTGCGGAACAGCACGCATGCGCCCCGTCGATCTCACTGGGAGGAAGAACATGCGCATTCTCCGATACCTGGCGGCGATGCTCGCCGCCTGCACGGCGTTCCTCGGCGCGCTCTTCGGCGCCCCGGCCGCCGCGGACGCGGCGGCCCTGCCCGCACCCGTCTCGTGCGCCAGCTGCTGGCATCCCGCGCTGAACACGAGCTGGCAGTGGCAGCTCAGCTCGGTGCCCGCGGAGCCGTTCCTGGACGTCGCGATGTACGACATCGACGGCTTCAACGCCACGGCGGCGACCGTCCAGCGGCTGCACGCCACCAAGACCGGCCGCAAGGTCGTCTGCTACATCAGCGCCGGGTCCTACGAGGACTGGCGGCCCGACGCCGGCTCCTTCCCCGCCTCCGTCCTCGGCAAGGCCCTCGACGGCTGGGCGGGCGAGCGCTGGCTCGACATCCGGCAGTACGGCGGCACGCTCGGCCAGATCATGCGGGCGCGGCTCGACATGTGCAGGTCCAAGGGCTTCGACGCCGTGGAGTTCGACAACGTCGACGGCTACACCAACACGACCGGGTTCCCGCTCACCGCGGACGACCAGCTCCGCTACAACGCCTGGCTCGCGAACGAGGCCCACGCCCGCGGGCTGTCGGCCGGCCTGAAGAACGACAACGAGCAGATCCCCCAGCTCCTGCCGTACTTCGACTGGGCGCTGAACGAGCAGTGCTGGGAGTTCAGCGAGTGCACCACCGCGCAGAACGGCGACTACGGCCTCGACCAGTTCGTCAAGGCGGGCAAGGCCGTCTTCAACGTGGAGTACAACCTCGCCACCTCGAAGTTCTGCGCCAAGGCCAACGCGCAGAACTTCAACTCCCTGAAGAAACGCCTCGACCTCGACGCCTACCGCGTCGCCTGCCGCTGATCGCCCACCCGCGGTGAGGACGCCGGGTTCCCGCACGGGGGCCCGGCGTCGCGTGCGTGACGAGGCGCGATCAGACGACGGATCCGGTGGCGCCGTCGGTGAGCTCCCTGAGGATGTCCGCGTGCCCGGCGTGCCGCGCGGTCTCCTCGATCATGTGGACGTAGATCCAGCGCAGCGAGATCGCGCCGACCTGCTCGTGTGGCACCTCGTGATCGAGCGGGAACCGTGCGGCGATGCTCCGCGACCGGGCGCAGGCCTGCTCGTAGGCCGCGATCAGGGCTTCGATGGTGTCGTCGTCGCCGACCGCGAAGCTCCTGCCGGCGTCCTCCTCCGAAGGAGGCGCCATGGCCGGGTCCTGGGCCAGCACCCGCTCGAACCAGTTCCGCTCCACCACGGTCAGGTGCCCGACCAGTCCGGCCAGCGTCGTCGCCGACGGCACGTGACGCCGGCGCACGTCCTGCTCGGACAGCCCCTGGGCCTTGCGGACGACCATCGCGCGGAGGAAGTCGAGGAACGCCTCCAGGACCTGCCGTTCGTCGCCTGTGGCGGCCCGCACCACCGCCAGTGCCGGCTCGGTCGAAGGAAGAGTGGCCATGTCCGGACCGTACGGAGCGCGCCGAGCCCCCGGCAAGAGCCCCTGCCCACGCTCTCAGCGAACCCGCACTCGGATGCGCCGGGTCAGCCGGAGGTGTCGTCGAAGTGGAGCTCTGAGGTGATGCGGTAGCGGTCGCCGCGGTAGATGGACCGGGTGAACTCGACGACCCGGCCGCCTGCCTCGCGGGCCGTGCGTTCGATGAGCAGGGCGGGGGCGTGCTGGGGGACGCCGAGCAGTTCGGCCTCGGTCTCGTCGGTGACGGTCGGCTCGATGCTCTGCGTGGCGCGGCGGACGTCGATGCCGAACCTCGTGCGCAGGAACCGGTAGAACGAGCCGGACACCATGTCGTCGGGCCTCAGGGACTCGACCAGGCGGTGCGGCAGGTGGATGCGCTCGATGGCCATCGGCTCGTCGTCCACCAGGCGGAGCCGTACGACGCGCAGGACCGGGTCGGCGGGGGAGACCTGCAGGCGGTGCGCGAGCCGGGCGGTGGCCGGGGCCGAGTCGAACTCGAGGATGCGGCTGAGCCAGTTTCCCTCGGCGGCGGGGGCGTGGAAGGAGTCGTCACCGGCCGCGAGGGGTTGGGTGACCTTCCGGCGGCCGGTGAACGTCCCCCGGCCGTGCTCCCGCACGAGCATGCCCTGCCGTACGAGCCCGTCGATCGCCGCGCGGAGGGTCGGGCGGGAGACGCCGAGCTCCCGGGACAGGTCGCGTTCCGAGGGGATGGCGGTGCCGGGCTCCTTGTCGGCGATCAGGTCGAGCAGGACGTCTCTGACCCGGTCGCGCTTGAGACCCGCTGGAAGTCTCTGCACGTCCTCGACCTTACCAGTAGCTGACCACTCCTCTCGGCATTGTGCCTGGGAATATCCGAAATTTCGCCCCTTGACAGCCCGACTGGTTAAGACCACTCTCCTCTCAACGGTTTACCAATAACTGACCACTGGGAGGACCGATGAGGTTACGCCTCCTCGCCGCGGCGGCCGCGTTCAGCCTCGCGCTCGCCGGTTGCGGTTCGGCGTCCGAGCCCGGGACATCCGGAAAGACCGGCACGACCACGCTGACCGTGTGGTTCATGCGCGACAGCCTGTCGGACGCGATCGTGAAGCGGTTCACGGACGACTTCCAGCGGTCGCATCCCGGGATCACCCTGAACGTCCAGATCCAGGAGTGGGACGGCATCGGGCAGAAGGTCACCAGCGCGCTCGCCAGCAAGGACGCCCCCGACGTCATCGAGGTCGGCAACACCCAGGTCGCCGAGTACGCCGCGAGCGGCGGGGTCAGGGACCTCACCGGCGAGGTCGCCGACCTGGGCGGCTCCGACTGGCTGTCCGGCCTGGCCGAGCCGGGGAAGATCGACGGCAGGCAGTACGGCATTCCCTGGTACGCCGCCAACCGGGTGGTGGTCTACAACAAGGACCTGTTCGCCAAGGCCGGCGTCACGACCCCGCCGAAGACCCGCGACGAGTGGATCGACGTCACCACGAAGCTGAACAAGGGCGGCGTGCAGGGCATCTACCTGCCCGGCCAGAACTGGTACACGTTCGCCGGGCTCGTCTGGGACGAGGGCGGCGACCTCGCCGTCAAGGAGGGCGACCGCTGGAAGGGCGTGCTCGACACGCCGCAGGCGCTCGCCGGGATGGCGTTCTACCAGCGCCTCCAGGCGCTCGGCAAGGGGCCCAAGGACTCCGACGAGGCCAGGCCGCCGCAGGCCGACGTGTTCGGCAAGGGCGACGTCGCGCAGATCATCTCCGCTCCCGGCGGCGCGGTCGCGATCGAGAAGGCCAACCCCGACCTCAAGGGCAAGCTCGGCTTCTTCCCGATCCCCGGCAAGACGGCGGACAAACCGGGCGCCGTCTTCACCGGAGGGTCCGACCTGATCGTCCCCGAGGCGTCCGCCCACCCCGACGAGGCGTACGAGGTGGTCAAGGCCCTGGCCGGGGAGAAGTTCCAGCTCGACATGGCCAAGGAGATGAGCTACGTGCCCAACCGCACCGCGTACGCCGGGGTGCTGAGCGGCGACGAGGCCACCGCGGCGATGGCGGCGGGGGCCGTGGTCGGGCACGCCACGCCCAACTCGCCCAACTGGGCGGCCGTGGAGGCCAGGAACGTCATCAAGGAGTACATGACCAAGGTGCTCACCGGCGGCGACGCGGCCACCGAGGCGAAGGCGGCCTCCGACGTGATCACCACGATCCTCAACACCAAGTCCTGACATGGCGCGCACCCTCGCCCGTACGGCGGCCCGTCCTGCTCTCGTGATCGAGGCGAGACCCCGCAGAAAAGGCGCGCTGTGGCCCTACCTGCTGGTGGGCCCGGCGGTGGCCGGCTTCGCGTGCCTGCTCGTCTATCCGCTGGCCCGCAGCATCGTGATCTCCTTCCAGCACTTCCGGCTGGGCGAGCTGATCAGGGGCGGAGCGGACTTCGCCGGGCTCGCCAACTACGCCGAGGCCCTCGGCGGCCCGGAGTTCTGGGCGGTCGTGCGGCGGACCTTCCTGTGGACCGCCGCCAACGTCGTGGTGATCATGGTGATCGCCACGGCCGTCGCGCTGATGCTGCCGCGCCTCGGGCGGCGGATGCGGCTGGCGGTCATGAGCGGGATGGTGCTCACCTGGGCCACGCCGGTGCTCGCCGCGACCACGATCTTCCAGTGGCTCTTCCAGTCACGCCTGGGCGTGGTCAACTGGCTGCTGGTCCGCCTCGGCTTCGACTCCTTCCGCGACTACACGTGGTTCGCCGACGGTGGGGCGACGTTCGCGATCCTGGTCGCGCTTGTCGTCTGGCAGTCGGTGCCGTTCGCGGTGCTCACCCTCTACGCGGGGCTCACGACCATCCCCGGCGAGTTGTACGAGGCGGCCAGGATCGATGGCGCCGGACCCTGGCAGGTCTTCGGCCGGGTCACGTTCCCCATCCTGCGCCCGCTGTTCGGCCTGATCACGTCGCTGGAGGTGATCTGGGTCTTCACCTGCTTCGCGCAGATCTGGGCGATCAGCAAGGGCGGCCCCGGAGGCGCCACGGCCACGCTGCCGGTCTACGCGTTTCAGATCGCGCAGTCGCTGCACCGGTACGACCTGGGGTCGGCCGTCTCCACGCTCACCGTGCTGATGCTGCTCGCGGTGCTGGTCGTCCATCTGCGCCGCATGTTCCGGGAGGAGGGAGCGTGAAGAGGGTCGCGCTGAATCTGGCCGCGTTGGGCGTGCTGGCGGTGTCGGTGTTCCCCGTCTACTGGATGGTGATCACCGCGTTCAAGCCGACGGTGGACATCCTCACCGAGACCCCGGCGTTCTGGCCCGCACGGCCGACCCTCGACCACTTCGCCACGGCCGTGAGGGCCGCGGGGTTCTGGACGTTCTGGCGCAACAGCCTCGCCGTCACCGTCAGCGCGGTGCTGCTCGCACTGGTCGTGGCGCTGCCGGCCGCATTCGCGGTGGCCCGGCTGCGCTGGTCCGGGCGGCGCGGGTTCGTCCTGATGGTCTTCGTCGCCCAGACCGCCCCCTGGTCGGCGCTGCTCGTGCCCGTCTACATCATCGCCCGCGACGCGGACATGCTCGACCGGCTGCCGACGCTGACGCTCGTGTACTTCGTCACGACGCTGCCGTTCACGATCGTGACGCTGCGCGGCTTCATCGCGGCGGTCCCGCCCGAGCTGGAGGAGGCCGCGCTGATGGACGGGTGCGGCCGGACGGAGGCGTTCCGCCGGGTGGTGCTGCCGCTGCTCGCGCCGGGCCTGATGTCCACGTCGCTGTTCGGCTTCATCACGGCCTGGAACGAGTTCGCCTTCGCCAACGCCCTCATGATCAAGGATCAGGGCGACCGTACGCTGCCGATCTGGCTGTCCGGGTTCAGCAACGTCTTCGGCACCGACTGGGGCGCCACCATGGCCGCCGCCACGTTGTTCATGCTCCCCGTCCTGCTCGTCTTCCTCGTGCTCCAGCGCCGCGTGTCCTCCGGGATGATCGCGGGCGCGGTGAAGGGATGACCCACATGATGATTCCGCGGCCCCGCGAGGTGGCCGTGCTCGGGGGAACCGTCACGCTCCACGACGGCCTCGTACGGCACGCGCCCGACGATCCCCGGCTCGGGGAGGAGGGGTATCGGATCGACGTCACCCCCGCCGGCGCCGAACTCGCCGCCGGCGGACCCGCCGGGCGCTTCTACGGCCTGCGCACCCTGACGGCGCTCGGCCCCGAGGCGCCGCTGTGCCGGATCACCGACCGGCCCGCGCACTCCTGGCGCGGGGTGATGCTCGACGTCGCGCGGCACTTCATGCCGAAGGACTTCGTGCTGCGGCTGATCGACCTGCTCGCGGTCCACCGGCTCAACCGGCTGCACCTGCACCTGACCGACGACCAGGGCTGGCGGCTGCAGATCAAGCGCTACCCCCGGCTCACCGAGGTCAGCGGGGAGCACTACACGCAGGAGGACATCCGGGAGATCGTGTCCTACGCCGCCGACCGGTTCGTCGCGATCGTGCCGGAGATCGAGATGCCGGGGCACGCCCAGGCGGCCATCGCCGCCTATCCCTGGCTCGGCAACCAGCCGTCGCGCCGGCTGCCGGTGCGGGACTCGTGGGGCATCAGCCCGCACGTGTTCAACCTGGAGGAGACCGCCGTCGGCTTCTGCCGGGACGTGCTCGACGAGGTCATGGACCTGTTCCCCGGCGAGTACGTCCACCTCGGCGGCGACGAGTGCCCGCCGGACGAGTGGGAGCACAGCGAGGCGGCGCTGCGGCGGATCGCCCGGCTCGGACTGACGGGCCCGGACGCGGCCCGGGCGTGGTTCACCGCCACCGTCGGCGCCCACGTGACCTCCCGCGGCCGGCGCCCGATCCACTGGTACGACGGGCCCGGAGGCGCTCCCGGCGTGACGGCGATGACGTGGCTCGACCACGAGAGCGGCCCGCGTGCGGCGATCGAGGGGTTCGACGTCGTGCTGGCCCCGCACACCAGCACCTACTTCGACTATCCCGCCGACGCCCCGGGGCCGCACGGCCGGATGCTCTCCCTCGCCGACGTCTACGGGTTCACGCCGCCTCCGGCCCCGGACGGCGCCACCGGCCGGATCCTCGGCGTGCAGTGCCAGCTCTGGACCGAGTACATGCCCACGCCCGAGCACGTCGAGGCGATGGCCTTCCCCCGGCTGTGCGCCTTCGCCGAGGTGGCGTGGGGCACGGCGGGGGACTACCGCGAGTTCCTCCACAGGCTCACCCCTCACCTGGAGTCCCTGGGCGTCCGGCCGGGGCCGGTCATCCCCTGACTCCGCGACCCACCCCCCACGAAAGGAAGACTGCGGTGTCACGAAAGCTCTTATGGGGCGGCCTCGTGGCCGTCCTGCTGGCCGCGCTCGCGGTGGCTCTGCCCGCGCAGGCGGCCCAGTCGCTGCGCCTGCGATACAAGACCAGCGCCACCGGCGCCACCGCCGACCAGGTGGAGCCGTGGTTCGACCTCGTCAACAGCGGGACCACGGCGGTGCCGCTGAACACCGTGAAGATCCGCTACTACTTCACAGCCGACTCGCCGGCGCAGCAGTACCGGTTCGCCTGCTCGTGGGCGGTCGTCTCCTGCTCGGCCGTCACCGGCACCTTCCAGACGGTCTCGGGCACGGCTGCGGCCGACCGCTACCTGGAGGTCGGCTTCACCTCCGGCAGCCTGGCGGCCGGCGCCTCGACCGGCGACATGCAACTGCGCTTCTACCGGTCCGACTGGCAGACGATCCGGCAGAGCGACGACTACTCCTTCGGCCCCACGCGGACGACGTACGGCGACTGGGACAAGGTCGCGGTCTACCAGGGCGGCACGCTGGTCTGGGGCGTCCCGCCCGCGGGCGGGACCGATCCCTCGCCGTCCCCGTCGCCCTCCACCTCGCCTTCGCCGGGCGGGCCTGGCGGCGGCAGCGGGGTCGTCTTCGACGACTTCGCCTACGCCTCCTCGTCCGACCCGCAGATCACCGCGCACAACTGGACCGTGCGGACCAACAGCGGCGGCCCCGGCGTCCCCGGGGCGAGCTGGCCGGCGTCCAACGTCGGCTTCCCCGTCGTCAGCGGGAGCAACAGGGCCCTGCAACTGCGGGCGGCCACCGACGGCACCGCCGGGGGCACCTCGCAGGCCGAGTTCCTGCACCAGCGCAAGTTCTTCGAGGGCACGTACGCCGCGCGGGTGAAGTTCGCCGACGCCCCCGACAGCGGTCCGGACGGCGACAACATCGTGGAGACGTTCTTCACCATCACGCCCCTGGCGTACGACCTCGACCCGGACTACAGCGAGCAGGATTTCGAGTATCTGCCGAACGGCGGCTGGGGCGCGCAGGGCCCGATCATGTACACGACCACCTGGGAGACCTACCGCAACGAGCCCTGGCTCGCGGTCAACACGCACACCGAGCGGACGGCGAGCTACGCCGGCTGGCACGACCTCGTGCTGCAGGTCTCCGGAGGCACGGTCCGTTACTACATCGACGGCACGCTGTTCGCCGAGCACGGCGGCGACTACTACCCCGAGACCCCGCAGTCGGTGAACTTCAACCTCTGGTTCATCAGCGGCGGGCTGCTGGGCAGCGCCACTCCGCGCGCCTACACCCAGCAGGTCGACTGGTTCTACTTCAGCAAGAACGAGGTCGTGGCTCCGGCCGAGATCGCCTCCAGGGTGAACGCGTTCCGGAGCGCGGGCACCACGTGGAAGGACACGGTGCCGATGCCGTAGCTCCGCAGCCGGTCCGGCCCGGGCCCCGGCGGCGGCCGGGCCCGGGCCCCGTGCCCGGTCCGGAAGGGCTCAGTCCAGCAGGTCGGGGTCGGAGGCGAGGATCTGGTCCAGCAGGGGCTGGAAGTTGATCCAGCCGACGACGTCGTTGCCGATCTGGCCGTGGGTGAGCTTGGCGTTATCGTGCGAGATGGGCACCGTCGGCCCGGCGGCCTTGGCCGCGAGCTGCGCCTGGCAGCTGCGCTCCATCGTCATGAACCACCAGGCCGCCGCCTCCACGCTGTCGCCCACGGTCAGCAGCCCGTGGTTGCGCAGGATCACGGCCTTGTGCGAGCCCAGCGCCTGCGCGATGCGGCGGCCCTCCTCGGTCTCCACGACCACCCCGGTGTAGTCGTCGAACAGGGCGTGGTCCTCGTAGAACGCGCACGCGTCCTGCGTCAGCGGTTCGAGCAGCGTGCCCAGCGCCGACAGGGCCTTGCCGTACACCGAGTGGGAGTGGGCGGCCGCGACCACGTCGGGCCTGGCCTGGTGGACCATCGAGTGGATGGCGAACGCCGCCTGGTTGACGTGGTAGCGGCCCTCCACCACCTGGCCCTCGTGGTTGACCAGGATCAGGTCGCTGACCTTGATCTGCTTGAACGACATGCCGAACGGGTTCACCCAGAAGTGATCGGTGTGCTCCGGATCCCGGGCCGTGATGTGGCCGGCCACCCCCTCCTCGAAGCCGAACCTCCCGAACAGGCGCAGCGCCGCCGCCAGCCGCTCCTTGCGGTGGCGCCGCTCCTCCTCCACGGTGTCGAACGTCGGCGGCAGCCGGAAGGCGAGCTGGTCGGCGGGCACGGGCTGCAGGTCGGACAGGCTCATCGCGGCTCCCAAAGCTCATGAGGCGTACCCGTCCAGCCTGTCTCCGGCACCCCTCTCGTGTCCATGCCGAAAACCGAATCCTCTTCGGTTTCCTCGGTGGTTCGGCCCTGTCCCCTGGGGCAGTAGAGGCCGGGTCCAACAGGGCAGTGGAGGCCGCCCGAAACCGCGTAAGGTGCATGCAGCGCGAGAGACGGGAGGTACCGATGCGGCTGGAGGCGGTCTTCTTCGACGTCGGAGAGACCCTGGTGGACGAGACCCGCGAGTACGGCACCTGGGCCGACTGGCTGGGCGTCCCGCGGCACACCTTCTCCGCCGTGTTCGGCGCCGTGATCGCGCGCGGCGGCGACTACCGGGACACCTTCCAGCACTTCCGGCCGGGTTTCGACCTCCACAAGGAGCGAGAGCGCCGGGCCCGGGAAGGCAGGCCCGAGACGTTCGGCGAGGAGAACCTCTACCCCGACGCCCGGCCCTGCCTGGCCGAGCTGCGGGAGATGGGGCTGCGCGTCGGCCTCGCCGGCAACCAGACCGCCCGCGCCGAGACCATCCTGCGCGCCCTGGACCTGCCCGTGGACGTGATCGGCACCTCCGACGGCTGGGGCGTGGAGAAGCCGGACGCGTCCTTCTTCGATCGCCTGGTGGCGGAGGCCGGCTGCCCGGCGGAGTCCGTCCTCTACGTGGGCGACCGCCTCGACAACGACATCCGTCCCGCGCAGAAGGCCGGGGTGCGCACCGCCCTTGTCCGGCGGGGTCCCTGGGGCCACATCCTCCGCGACGAGCCGGCGGCCCGGGCGTGCCTGTTCCACGTCGACTCGCTGGCCGAGCTGCCCGCCCTGATCCGCAAGCACAACGGCGACTGATCGCTCAACCGGCCTCGGTGAGGTCGATCGAGACGGCCAGTTCCGCCGCCACGTCGAGCAGGTTCCGTACGGCCTGCCGGTCGCGCGCGGGGTGCCAGGCCATGACGGTCTCGGCGCGTTCACCGGCGAGCGGCACGAAGACGACCCCGGTGCGCCGGAGGCTGTGCGCGGACCGGGCGAGCCGGGTGACGCCGACTCCGGCGGCGACCAGGCCGAGCAGGCTCGGCACGCCGTCTGCCCGCTGCACCACCTGCGGCTCGAAGCCCGCCGCGCGGAAGTCCTCGTCGTACTTCCGGTGCCACGGCTCCCACGAGCCGCGCGGGGTGAGCACCCAGGGTTCGCCGGCCAGATCGGCGAGCCGCAGCCCGGCCCGCCCGGCGAGCGGGTGGCCCGCCGGCAGGACCGCACAGACGGGCTCGGCGACCAGCGTCGCGGTCACCAGGTCGTCGACCAGCGGCGGCCGGGTGAACGCCGCGTCGTACCGGTCCTCGCGCAGGCCCGCCACGAGGCCGGCGATGCCGACGGCCTCGGCGAGCAGCTCGACGTCCGGATACCGCTCCCGGAACGCGCGGACGACCGGCGGCATCATGTAGTTCGCGGTGGAGACGAGGAAGGCCACCCGAAGCCGGCCGATCTCACCGCGCACCGCCTTTCTGGCGGTCTCCAGGGCCGCGTCCGCGCGAGTCAGGACGGCCCGTGCCTCGGGCAGGAACACGCGGCCGACCTCGGTCAGACGCGTGCCCCGGGTGTCGCGGTCGAACAGCCGTGCGCCGAGGGCGTGTTCGAGCGCCGCGATCTGCTGCGACAGCGACTGCTGGGCGAGGTGCAGCTCCCGTGCGGCGACGGTGAAGCTCAGATGCTCGGCCACGGCGACGAAATACCGCAGATGACGCAGCTCGGGGGTCACAGGCTCTGACTGTAACCGCTGCAGGGAACGTGTGTTGGCCGCGCGGGGCTCGCTCCGGGGAGAGTGGTCGCACTGATCACGAGGACGAGGAGTGGGACCATGACCGGACGGGTGTGGTTGATCACCGGATGCTCTGCGGGCTTCGGCCGGGAGCTGGCCGAGGCCGCTCTGGCCGCCGGTGACCGGGTGATGGCGACGGCGCGACGCCCCGAGACGCTGGCGGACCTGGCGGAAACGGGCGGCGACCGCGTGCGCGTCGCACGGCTGGACGTCACCGACGCCGCGTCGATCGACGTCGCGGTGGCCGAGACCCTGTCGGCCTTCGGCCGGATCGACGTGGTGGTGAACAACGCCGGCCACGGGTCGGTGGGGGCCGTCGAAGAGCTCGACATGGCCGACCTGCGCGCGCTGATGGAGGTCATGTTCTTCGGGGCGGTGGCCGTGACCAAGGCCGTCCTGCCGCGTCTGCGCCGGCAGGGGAGCGGGACGATCGTGCAGATGAGCTCGATGGGCGGGCAGCTGAGCATGCCGGGCTTCGGCGCCTACTGCGCCGCCAAGTTCGCCCTGGAGGGAGTGTCGGAGGCGCTCGCCGCCGAGGTCGCGCCCTTCGGCGTACGGGTGCTGATCGTGGAGCCGGGCGCGTTCCGCACCGAGTTCGGCGGCCACCGCATGCACCGCTCGGAGCCCATCGACGCCTACCGGGTGTCCACGGGCGCGACCCGGACCGCGGTGGACGAGATGGACGGCGCCCAGCCGGGGGACCCGGCCAAGGCCGCGCAGGCGATCCTCCAGGTCCTCGACCACGACGAGCCGCCGCTGCGGCTCGCCCTGGGCGACGACGCGGTGGACGCCATCCGCGCCCACCACGAGATGCTCCGCGCGGACCTGGACGACTGGGAGAAGCTCAGCCGGGCGACGAGCGTCTAGAGTCGCCGGCGCTGGGGTCGAGGACGACGCGGAAGCGGGCGTCACCGGAGATCATGCGCTGGTAGGCCTTGGGCGCCTCGCTCAGCGGGAACACCTCGTTGCGGGAGCGGATGCCTTGGTCGAGCGCGAACCGCAGGTTGTCCTCGTTGTCGATCGCCGTGCCGGTCAGGCTGCCGCGCACGACGCGCTCACCGAAGATGAGGTCGCTCGTCGCCACCTGGATCGGATCGGGAGCGGCCCCGACGACGACCAGTTGCCCACGCCGGCCGAGCCCCGGCACCAGTGGCGACATCGACGCACCCGAGGCCGCGGTGGCGACGATGACGGCCGCTCCGCCCAGCCGTTGCAGGGCGGCGCCGGGATCGGTCCGCGTGGTGTCGATGTAGTCGTCGGCACCGAGTTCGGCGGCCAGCGCAGCCTTCCCGCTGCCTCGCGCGATGGCGACGACCCGATGGCCCAGCGCCCGGGCGTACTGGAGGCCGAGGTGGCCGAGGCCGCCGAGTCCCTGCACCGCAACCAGCGCGCCGGGACGCGGGGCCGCCGACAGCAGCGCCTTGTACATGGTCAGGCCCGCGCACAGCAGGGGCGCACCGGCCAGGGAGCCGAGCTCGGGCGGGATCCGAACGAGGCCGGTCGCCCGTGCGTAGGTCACCTCGGCGTAGCCGCCGTCGACGTCGGTGCCCGTACGCGGTTGATCGGAGCAGTTGACGAAGTCTCCGCGCCGGCACGGCTCGCAGGCGTTGTCCTGGCCGCCGAGGAAGCCGACGCCGACACGCTCCCCGATCTGCCACGCCGGGCCGACGCCCTCGCCGAGGGCCTCGATCACGCCGATGATCTCGTGGCCGGGCACGATCGGCGCCGAGGGGTCGGGCCGCAGCCCTTCGACGGCGAGCACGTCGGTGTGGCAGATGCCGCAGGCCTCGACACGGATCCGCACGTGCCCGTGTGACGGCTCGTGCCGCTCGCGTTCGACCAGGTCGAACTGCCGCCGGCCGGTGACGGTGACGGCACGGTAGGTGGAGGCGCTCATGCCGGCAGGTCCGTTCCGGCCTGTTCGCGCACCATGTGGCCGGCGTACCAGTCCGGCCAGTCGGGGTCCTCGGCACCGATGCGCGCCTCGTGCTCGCCGTGCGCGACCGCGGCACGGCGCAGCGCGGCCGCGAGGTCCGGGGCCGAGACGAACGTGGCGACCGGCGGGTCCAGCCGTCCCGGGAGCCGGGTGGTGACCTCCTGCACCACCCAGCCGTTGCCGTCCGGGTCGCCGAACGACAGGAACGAGCCGTAGCTGCGGCGCTGTGGATCCGGGCCGGGCACTCGGGCGTCGGTGCCCGCGTGGTGGAAGATGCCACCGGCGTCGTGGAACACCTCGCTCGGGTCGGCGCCGAGCCGCTTGAGCTCGTCGTGCGCGGCTTCGATGTCGTCGACGATCAGATGCAGGCCCTGGGCCGAGCCCGGCGTCTGGGACGTGACCGACGTGCCGAAGATGACCGACGCCGGCGAGCCGGGCGGGGTCACCTGCACCACCCTGAACCCCTCGCCGGTGGCGATGTCGGCGTCCAGCCGCCACCCCAGCGCCGTGTAGAAGTCCTTGGCCCGGTCGACGTCCGAGACCGGCACCACGACGACCTCAAGTTTCATGTCCATGCCCTGCGCCTCCTGCGCTGGTTGTGAGGAAATGCCGAAACGACGAGACTCCGAGCGGCGGGCGTCCGGGTCGGCCAGGCCGTCCCGGACGAGCGGCGGGGCTCACAGTCGGGAGACCTGGTAGTGGCCGATGCGCCAGCCCTCCTCCGTCCGCTTCACCAGCACGCTGAGACAGACGTCGAGGGTGGGGCGGTCGGTGAAGGAGAAGTCGACGGCCAGGTATCCGAGGACGAGGTCGTCGGCGGGGGCCGCGGTCTCCAGGATGCGGTACGCGGCCGTCAGTCCGGGCGGCTGGGAGTCGTAGTAGGCGGCTACACCCGGCCTCCCGACGGTGTAGGGGCGCAGCCCTTGGAAGATCGCGTCCTCAGTGAACAGGGCGGCGATCTGCTGCGGTTCGTGGGCGTCGACGCCGGCCTTCCACCGGTCGAGGACGTCCCTGAGGATCGTTTCCCTGTCCTTGTCGCTGGTCATCAGGCGCCTCCTGCCGGTGGAACCGGGGCTCGCGGATCAGTGGCCGGCGCTCATGCCGCCGTCGACGTGGAGGATCTCACCGGTGACGAAGGGTGCGTTCTCCAGGTAGACGACCGCGTCCGCGATGTCGCTCGGCTCGCCCATCCGGCCTACCGGGTGCAGCGCTGCGAGGGCCTCGTGGGTCTCCTCGGGGTGCATGGGGGTCTTGATGGTGCCGGGCGAGACGGCGTTGACGCGGATGCCCCGCGTGGCGTACTCGATGGCGAGCGACTTGGTCGCGGACTGCAGGCCGCCCTTGGTCAGCGAGGCCAGCACGGACGGGACCCGGGAGTCGGCGTTGTCCACCAGGCTGGTGGTGATGGTGACGACGTGGCCGCCGCCCTGGGTCAGCATGCGCGCGATGGCGAGCTGGGTGACGTGGAAGAAGCCGTCGAGGTTCACCTTGGTCACGGCGGTGTAATCGTCGAGGGTGTAGTCGGTGAACGGCTTGGCGACGAAGATGCCCGCGTTGTTGACCAGGGAGTCCACCCGGCCGAACCGCTCGACGGCCGCCGCGACTGCGCGTTCGGCGGTGGCGGGGTCGGCGACGTCGCCCTGGACGGTGAGGACGCCGGGGTCGTCGGAGGGCGCGATGGTGCGCGAGACGGCGACGACGGCGTAGCCCAGCTTGCGGTAGGCCTCGACCAGTGCGGCGCCGATGCCCTGCGACGCGCCGGTGATGAGGGCGACCTTCTGCTGCTGAATGCTCATGATTGCTTTCCTCCAGAGGGAACCGATCGGTTACTAGTCAACCGGTCGTCTATTTCTGCCTGTGAACTTAGGCCGCCGGAGAGGAGAAATCAAAGGTTCACGGCGCCTCAGCCAGAACCGGAATCCTTCCAACTGATAGGCGCAGGCTCCTACACCCGGATCAGCGCACCTAGGCCCGGGGGCGAGGGCTAGCGACGGTGCGGGTCGCCCTCGGGCAGCCAGGCGTCCGGGCCGTGGATCCCGAAGCGGTCGTCGGTGCGCAGAGCCTCGACGACGGCGAGCACCGAGGTGCGGACTTCGCCGCGACGCCACACCAGAGACCAGGTCCAGTAGATCTCCGGCGCGATGACCTGCCGCCGGACGAGGTCCGGCGGCAGCGGGGTGGCCTGGCCCTTGGGAGAGTTGACGACCGGGCGGCGGCAGCGGCGCACATGGTCGAAGAACGCCGGGCCGGTGATGCCGCCGTCGGAGATGCGTACCGCGCGGGCCCCGGTCCGGCCGGCCAGTTCCTCGGCGTAAGCGTTCCAGGACGCCCAGGAGGTGGTGTCCTCGTCGAGGAGGACGCCGGTCTCCCGGGCGGGAACCGCGGTCGTGTCACGGCCGGTGGCCACGGCGTAGAGGCGGTCGGCGCCGATGAGCTGGGCGTGCAGGCCGCGTCGCTCCAGATCGTCGGTGCGCAGCCAGCAGATCGCGAGGTCCAGGCCGCCTTCGGCGACCCGGGCGGCCTGGGTGTGCGAGGGCGCGACCCAGGCGTCGACATTGACCTGCGCCACCGCCGCGGTGCGGGCGATCAGGTCCGATGGCAGCCAGTTGACGTAGCCGAGCCGGACCGGTTCGGATCCGGCCAGCCGGCGGGCCCGGTGCCGGAGGTCGTCGGCGCGTTCCAGCAGGGCCCGGGCGTCGGAAAGCAGGGCGAAACCGGCCGGGGTGAGGGACACCGAGCGGCGGTCCCGGTCGAACAGGCGCACGCCCAGGTCGCGCTCCAGCGCCTTGATCTGCTGGGACAGGGAAGGGCCGGCGATCAGCAGGCGCCTGGCGGCGCTGCCGAAGTTCAGTTCCTCGGCGACCGCGACGAAGTACCGCAGCTGGCGCAACTCCACGCTCGCCATGCTAGGACGGCGAGAGGCTGCGCCTACCAGCCCGACCATCCGGGCGGGTGTCAAAGCCCGGCGGCCGCCTCGGCGCGGGCACCGAGCAGCGCCAGGCAGTTGGCCCACAGGGGGCCGAGCCGCCGCGTGTCGTTGTAGAGCTTGGCGAACAGAACGTGCCCCTCCAACTGGGCCACCACCGACCGTGCGGCTTCCCGGGTGTCGGCCACGGTGACGTCCTCACGCGCCAGGGCCTCGACGATGACCGCATCGATCATCTCGACCTGCGCGTCGAAGATCTCCTGCAGCCGCCCGCGGATGGCTTCGGTCTGGTTGCTCATCTCCAGCGAGAGGTTTCCGAACAGGCAGCCCGAGACGGTGCCGCAGTCCCGCTGCCCGGCACGCTGGGCGGCCTGGGCCGCTTCGAACAGCCGGCGCAGACGGTGCAGCGGCTCCGCCTCGCTGGACAGAATCTGCTTCCAGGCCCGCTCCTGGTCGGCCCAGTGCTCGTCGATGACCGCCAGAGCGAGGGCTTCCTTGGTCTCGAAGAAGTAGTAGAAGCTGCCCTTGGGCACGCCGGCCGCCTTGCAGATCTCCGCCACGCCCAAGGCGGAGTAACCGCGCAGCTCGATGAGCGTTCGCGCGGCGCCGAGGATCTTCTCCCTGGCATCGCTGGTCCGTCCCATAAGGTCACTATACGACCGGTCGTATAGGCGCTACCTCAGAGATCTCGCAGTCCGCGGTGGCGCGAGGTGGCGGGCGGGGCCGTCGTCACATCATGAGTTCGGGATGACTCGAACGGCCGAGGTCGGTCAGCCGTTCGTCCAGCGCCCGCGTCTGCCCCGCGGGCGGCAGGACCTTCAGCACGCCGCGTACGCGGTCGTGCCCGATCGCGTACCACTGATCCTCCAGCGCGTCGACCGCCTGCCTGAGGTGTTCGGCGGCCTGGTCGCCGTCGGTGGAGGCGTGGGCGGCGGCGAGGTCGGCGAGCAGCACCGAGCGCTGCTTGCCGCCGTTCGGGCCCAGGTCGTCGAGCGCCTTGCGCAGCCGGCGGGCCGCCTCCTCGTGGTTGCCCGCCGTCAGCGCGCTGTAGCCGGCGAAGCCGTCGAGCCTGGCCCGCTCGAAGAAGTCCAGCCAGGGCGGGTCGTCGCCGCCCGCGTCCACCATGTGGTCGGCGCGGTCGATGTGGCGCATGCACTCCTTCGGCTCGCCGCAGCGGGCCGAGATCTCCGAGGCCACGCAGTGCAGCCATGCCCTCGTGAGCGGGCCGACGCCGTGCCAGGCGTGCGCGAACGCCGCGTCCAGCAGGCCCAGGGCGTCCGTACGGTTGCCCTCGAACCCCGGCACGAACGCCGCGTGGGCGAGCACGGCGGCGGCGAGCGGATGGTCGCCGCACTCCCGGGTGGCCGACAGGGCCATCCGGTACAGCCGCGCCGCGGTTGGGCCGTCGTTCAGGTCGAAGAAGGCGACCCTGCCCGACAGCAGGGCCGAGCGCGCGGCCGCCTCGGCCAGCGTCTGCCTGACCGCTCCCTCCGGCGCCGCCCGCAGCAGGCTCATGCCGAGCCGGGTGTGCGCGACCGACGCCTGGAAGATGTCGTCCGGCGGCGAGGTCCAGTAGAGGGCGCCCTGCTTGTCGACGACCCGGGCGAACGCCTCGGCCGACTCGGCGTCGACCCCGCGCCCGCGTTCCACCGCCGCGGGAAGACGCTCGCCGCCCTCGCCGAGGAGCGGGGCGAGCACGCCCGCGCCGAGGAGCCCCCGCAGGAACGTGGAGCGGTCGATGCCGTCTGCGACGATCATGCTCAGCAGCCTCCGTATCTCGTCCACCACCTCCGTGACCGGCCGCATGGCCATCTCGTCGGGGGTGAGCAGTCCCAGCTCGCTCGCGGGCTTGTCGAAAATCGTCACGAGATGCTTGCGGTAGCGCGGATCCGGCCACCGCTCCCCGGTCTCCCACCGCCGCACCGTGTTGGCCGTCAGGCCGGTGTCCTTCTCGTCGCACGACCGCATGGACGTACGGATGCGCTCGCACAGCTCCTCGTAGGACCACCCGCGCTGCAGGCGTTCCCACGCGAGCCGGCGGTTCGGCGGATGGCGGTGGTTGGCCGGCATGTCGCACCCCTCCTCGCACGACCGCAAGCACGCTGTGTCAGCGTGACACGCTGACACTACGGGAGATTCCGTGTTCGCGTGGCTACTGGCTGTGATTGGACGTCTCCTGGCTGATACTCCAACCGCTTCAAAAGCGCTTAGCTTGGCCCACTTCCGCGAGCAGCCGTTGGAGATGGGTGACATGACCACGTTGGAGGACATCGCACGGGTCCATACCGGCTGGATCATCTGGCGGTCGGATGTCGGCCGCTGGTGGGCGACCAGGCGCGGGCCGGTGGACCTCGACGCGATCCGCATGGGATGCGCGATGACGCTCGACGCCGACGACCCCGAGGCCCTCGCCGCCGCCTTGGCCGCCCAGGCCGAGCTGATCGCGGCGTTCGCCGCCGACCCCGCCGCCGCCGGGTGACCGGGGGTCGCGGCGCGGTCAGCGGCCGTGCCGGAGACGGTCCCTGATGTAGTCGACGACGTGAACCGCGCAGGCGCCGTTGTGGGCGCCTGCGCGATCGGTGACAGTGAACTCGGCCGGTGACGCGCACGACGACCCGCCCCAACTGCACCGGCGTTCGTGGCCCTTCGTGCCCGGCCGGTAGTCGTCCGCCTCCCAGAACTTGATCTGCAACAGGTCCATCCGCCCATGCCCTCCGCTGCTCAGACGAGGAGATCGTGCCGTCCTTCTCGTCCGCATTGTGTCCCGTCTGCCGCCTCAGCTCCTTCCGTACGGTGTCGAGGATCACCGGCGTGGCGTTCGTCGGCACCTCCATTCGCCGCCCGGCGCCGCCCGCAGGTCTCCGTGTAAGGGCTTCCCGCCTCAGATGCGCATCGCTATAGTGCGAGTTGCAATAAGGCAATGGGGGAGTGATGGCGCGGGGACGGGCGGACAGGGACCTGGTCGGGCTCACGGTGCTCGCCCTGCTGTCCGTACGGCCCGCGCACCCCTACGAGCTGCACCGGTTCGTCATCGACACGCACAAGGACTACATCAGCGGCCTGCCGCGCAGCCTCTACCACGCGGTCGACCGGCTGGCCCGCGAGGAGCTCATCGCCCCCGTGGAGACCAGCAGGGAGGGCCGCCGGCCGGAGCGTACGGTCTACCAGGTGACCGAGGAGGGGCGGGCCGAGCTGGGCACGCGGCTGCGCCGTCTCCTGGAACAGCCGGACGGAGACACCAAGGTCTTCGTGGCCGCGGTGTCGCTGATGGGATGCCTTCCGGTCCCCGAGGCGGAGCGGGCGCTGGGCACCCGGGCCGCCACGCTGGAGGGCGCCATCGTCTCCGCCGACGCGCACATCGAGGCGCTCACCGGCTCAGGCCTGCCGCGCGTGCTGCTGCTGGAGGTGGAGTACGACCGGGCGATGAAGGCCGCCGAGCTGGAGTGGGTCCGCGCGACCCTCGCCGAGATCCGGTCCGGCCAGGTCTCCTGGAGCGCCGATTCGAACAGCGGACAGCTCGACCGACAGTGACGCGCCGGCCGGATGCGCCAACATCCGGCCGGCGCCGGACCCGACCACCGCGAAGCGGCCGATCAGGACTCGCACCCCAGAGGATAGGCGGCTTCGCGGTCATCCGAGAGGAGCCGCACCCATGTCCGACGACATCCACCGCCTGCTCGACGCGCTGACCGCGGCCTGGAACGACGCGGACGCCGCCGCCTTCGCCGGGCTGTTCACCGAGGACGCCGACTACGTGACGTTCTTCGGCCTCCACATGGAGGGCCGCCGGGCCATCGAGGACAGCCATCGGGCGCTGTTCGAGGGCCCGCTGAAGGGGTCTCGCCTGGGCGGGCCCGCCGCCGCGCCGCCGCTGCGGAAGATCCGCTTCCTGAGCCCGGACGCGGCGCTGGTCGTCACCACAGGGGGCTCGGCCCTGCCGGACGGCGCGGCCGATCCGCGCCGCGACTCGATCATGACGTTCACGGCGGTCAGGGAGGGTGACGGCTGGCGCTTCTCGTCGTTCCAGAACACGCGGATCGGCACGCCGTGACGGCCGCCGGAACCCTCCTCTGCGAGGTGCGCGGCGTCGTCGAGGCGCCGGTCGAGCGTGTGGCAGGCCTGCTCCTGCGCGTACGGCCGGGGCCGGTGGGACGCGACAACTGCTTCCCGTTCGCCGACCACGGCGGAACGCTCACGGGCGGGCCGGACCGCTTCGTCCTGGCCGCGCCCGGCCACGCGATGACGGTCGAGGTGGGCCGGGACCGGCTGGCCGCGCAGGGGGGCTGGTGGTGGCGGGGCGAGTACCGCCTCGCACCCGACCCCGCCGGCACGCTGCTGGTCTACCAGGTCCGCAACGTGGCCGAGCGGCTGAGATGGGGGGTGCCCCTGGCCAACCGGTTCTTCCTCGGGTTCCGACCGGCCACGCGTGCGGGCTTCGCGGTCCTGCTCGACCGGGTGGGCGCCGAGTTGCACTGCCCGGTCCGCCTGCTGGACAGTCCCTGAGGCGTCCCCGGACCGGCCCGGCGGGGGCGGGTGCTGCTGCGGTCCATGGCCGGGGCGCCGCTCGGAGCGCTGTCGGCCCGGGGACTGTGGGTGGCGGGCGCGGAGGCGGGCGTCGCCGTGGACGCGGCGGGTCATGCCACCGTCACCGGCCCGCCGCCGGGCCTCGACCTCGACGTGCTGTGACGAGCTCGGTTCGCGATGGCGGCGGAGCCGGACATGATCGAATAGATGTTCTAATACGATAGTCGCATGACGGCTTTTCAGGCTTCACTGCTGGACTGGGGTGAAGATGTTCATGTCGGCCCGCTCGGCTCGTCCGTGCGGCGCACCTCCTTGGAGCGCGGTGCCTGGATCGACGTCCGGCCGCACTGGATCGAGGGGGCCGACGCGCTCTTCGAACGCCTGCTGGAGGCGGTGCCGTGGCACGCCGAGCGCAGGCACATGTACGACCGGGTCGTGGACGTGCCGCGCCTGCTGAAGTTCTACGACGAGGACGAGGAGCTTCCCGACCCGGTGCTGGCCGAGGCGAGGGACGCGCTCAACGCCCACTATGGGGAGGAGCTCGGCGAGCCGTTCCGTACGGCGGGGATGTGCCTCTACCGTGACGGCAGGGACAGCGTCGCCTGGCACGGCGACACGATCGGGCGGGGGAGCACGCAGGACACGATGGTCGCGATCGTGTCGGTCGGCACGCCGCGCCCGCTGCTGCTGCGCCCGCGCGGCGGGGGCCCGGCGCTGCGGCACGACCTGGGCCACGGCGACCTCGTCGTCATGGGCGGAAGCTGTCAGCGCACCTGGGAGCACGCGATCCCCAAGTCGGCCAAGGTGATCGGCGCCCGGATCAGCGTCCAGTTCCGCCCGAGAGGCGTGCGCTGAGGGATCGCGGCCCGCCCCTGACAGCCGGCGCGACGCCCTCACCGCCGCGGGACGCGATGGATCTCCGGGCAGCCGCGCCGCGGTCTTCAGGCACCTCGATCCCGATCCGCGGTGACCGTGCTCGGCATCGTGATCCGCGCATCGTGAACCCGCACGGCTTCTCGTCCGACTGTCCATGATGACGGGAGGACGAGATGACCGATGAGCTGCTGGTGGTTCGCGCTCAGCTGGGCGAGCGTGCGGCGCTGGCCGAGCTGCTGGCCCGGTGGCGGATGCCGGTGTGGACGTACGTGCGGCGCATGCTGGACGGCGAACGGGCCGACGACGTGACCCAGGAGATCTGGCTGGCCGTGGTGCGCGGCCTGCCCCGGCTCAGGGAGCCCGGCCGGTTCGCGCCGTGGCTGTTCACGATCGCCCGGCGGTCGGTCACCGACCGGCTGCGCGGCGAGTACGCCTGGGCCCAGGAAACGTCCGGACTCGGCGACATGGTGGGCGAGGGGATCGCCGAAGACCCGGCCGAGGCCATGGTGGATCGCGCCGCGCTGGTGAACGTGCTGTCAGACCTGCCGGTGCCGGAGCGGGAGATCCTCGTCCTGTTCTACCTGGAGGACCTGCCGATAGAGGAATGCGCGTACATCTGCCAGATTCCTGCCGGAACGGTCAAGTCCCGGCTCAACCGCGCCCGTCGTCTGCTGCGTGAGCACCTGGAGGAGAAGGGATACCGGCCATGACCGAAGAGCCGCGCCTGCCGGCGCAGGACATGATCGAGCGGCTGGCGCCGGCGCTGTCGCTGACCACCCGCATCCGGGCGGTGACGGCGCTGCTGGCCGGCATGGCGGGCACGGTGTTCGTGAGCGCGTTGTGGTGGTCGGAGCCCGGCCCGCTGCCCGGCCGCACGCATCTGGCGTTCGCGATGCTCACCGTGTTCTGCCTGACCTGGGCCGGATACGGCGGGTGGCTGTTGACGCGCCGGGTTCCGCTGTTCGCCACCGACCAGGTGATCGCCGCCTGGATCGGCCTGGCCGCCTCGCTGGCCACCACGGCGGTCGTGACGGTCGTGGCCGTAGGCCGCGGCAGCGGGGCGGGGCCAGCCCTGGCGGTCGGGGGCCTGTTCGTCGCGGTGGCCCTGGTGCTGGCGGTGCGCGCCCATGCGCGGCGGGCGGCGCTGCTGAGGCGCATGCACGAGCTGACCGGCCGGGAGGAGGGGGGAACGCGCTCGCCCTGACCGGGATCGCCTCTCTGTCGATGCGACGCCGAGACTGACCGGAACGGCCCGCGTCCCGAGATCCGCCGCCGTAGACATGTGCGGTTTGCTGGTAGTCCTTGAGTAAGGCCGCGGCAAAGGACCGGCCCAGTCGCGTAAGAAAGGCCACGGATGATCCCGCACCCCTACGTCCCCGCCCCCGCTCGATACGACGACATGCGGTACCGGCGCAGCGGAAGGAGTGGCGTGTTGCTCCCCGAGATCTCCCTCGGGCTGTGGCACAACTTCGGCGACGGCCACCCGCTCGACGTGCAGCGCGCCGTTCTGCGCCGGGCCTTCGACCTCGGCATCACCCACTTCGACCTGGCCAACAACTACGGCCCGCCGTACGGCTCGGCGGAGGAGAACTTCGGCCGCCACCTGCGCGCCGATTTCCGGCCCTACCGCGACGAGTTGTTCGTCTCGACGAAGGCGGGTTACGACATGTGGCCCGGGCCGTACGGCGAGTGGGGGTCGCGCAAGTATCTGCTGGCGAGCCTCGACCGGTCGCTGAGCCGGATGGGCCTCGACTACGTCGACGTCTTCTACTCCCACCGGCCCGACCCGGACACCCCCATCGAGGAGACGATGGGCGCCCTCGACACGGCGGTGCGCTCCGGCAAGGCGCTCTACGTGGGCATCTCGAACTACTCCGCCGAGCAGACCGAGCGGGCCGCCGCCGTGCTGCGCGAGCTGGGCACCCCGCTCCTGATCCACCAGCCGCGCTACTCCATGCTGGACCGCTGGGTGGAGGACGGCCTGCTGGACACGCTGGAGCGGGCCGGGGCGGGGTGCATCGCCTACTCGCCGCTGGCGCAGGGCCTGCTCACCGGGCGTTACCTCGACGGCGAGGTGCCGGCCGACTCGCGGATGGCGATCGGCCACTTCCTGAAGCGCGACCGGCTCACCCCCGATCTGCTGGAGACCCTGCGCGGCCTGAACAAGATCGCCCAGGAGCGCGGCCAGTCGCTCGCGCAGCTCGCACTGGCGTGGATCCTGCGCGACCAGAGGGTCACGTCCGTGCTGGTCGGGGCGAGCTCGGTCGGGCAGCTCGAACAGAACGTCGCCGCCCTGGCCGCACCGGCGCTCACCGCCGAGGAGCTGTCCGAGATCGAGAGCCTGCTGTAGGCCACGCGGACGCGGTCCCCGGGGCCGGCGCGCACACGCCGCCCCGGCCGTCCGCGTCAGGAGAACGCGTCGACGCCCGTGAGCTCGCACGACAGGTCCCAGAGCCGGGACGCCTCCTCGGGGTCGATCGCCCACGGCTTGACCCCTCCGGTGTCCATGTCGTCGGCCGTGGCGAGCTCGGCGACGTCGCAGTCCTGGCAGTAGACCCCGCCGTGATCCGCGAGCATGGGAGAGGTCGCCGCCCAGACCGTCGTGGCCGCGCCCTGCTCCGGAGTCTTGAAGCCCTCCGCCGCCGTGCCGTCGGGGGAGATCCAGCCGAGGGCGATCTGCTCCTCGCGGGGGATGTGCCGCTGGAGGGGAGTGAGAATCTCGCCCGGATGCAACGAGAAGGCCCGTATGCCGGTGGCCGCACCGAGCGCGTCGAGGCGCACGGCGAACAGGATGTTCGCCGTCTTCGACTGCCCGTAGGCCAGCCACCTGTCGTACCCGTCGCGGAAGTGGATGTCGTTCCATCGGATCCCGGTCGCGAAGTGGCCGGCGGACGACACCGACACCACCCGCGACCCTCCGGCGGCCAGGACGGGGCGGAGGCGGTTCACGAGGGCGAAGTGACCGAGGTGGTTGACCGCGAACTGGGCCTCCCACCCGGGGCCGACGCGGGTCTCCGGGCAGGCCATGATGCCGGCGTTGGCGATGAGGATGTCGATGGTCCTGCCGGTCTCCACAAGCGTTTCCGCGAACATGCGAACGCTCTGCAGGTCCGCCAGGTCGAGTTCGCGGGTCTCCGTGCCCGGGATGTCGCGCAGCGCCTCCTTCGCCACCGCCGGCCTGCGCGCGGGGACGATCACCTGAGCCCCCGCCGTGCTCAGCGCCCGCGTCGTCTCCAGGCCGAGCCCGGAGTACCCCCCGGTGACCAGGGCCGTCCGGCCGGACAGATCGATTCCCGCGAGCACCTCGCGCGCGGTGCTGCGGGCGCCGAAACCACTGCCGATCCTGTGCTGTGTCGTCATGAGAAGGACGCTAGAAACTAGAGTGTGCTCTAGGTCAAGCTGTACGATCCGCCGCATGACCAGGCATACGGAAGCTCTGTCCATCGGGCAGGTCTCGGAGGCGACCGGGCTGAGCGTGCACGCGCTGCGGTTCTTCGAACGCGAGGGGCTCTTCCTCCGCCCGATCCCCCGATCGGCCGGAAGACAGCGAATGTACGACCCGGCGGACGTGCAGTGGCTGGTCCTGTGCAACCGCCTGCGCGACTCCGGCATGCCCATCGCCACCCTGCGCAGGTTCGCCGAGCTCGTACGGTCGGGGCCGGGCAACGAGCACGAGCGTCTCGCTCTGCTGGAGGAGCACGAGCGCACCGTCAGGGCACGGATCGCCGAGCTCGACGCGAGCCTCGCCGTCATCCACGACAAGGTGGTCACCTATCGCGGGCACCTGCGCGACGGGACCGCGGCGGGACTCTGGTCGCCGACGCCGTCACGATGATCCGGCGGCGTGAGGGGCGCCGCGGTCAGTCGACCTCGGCGCTGCCGTTCACGCGGAGCTTGCGGCGGGCCCGCTCGTAGAAGGTCGTCGTCCCGAGCCGCACCACGCGGGCGGCGGCGCGCAGCGCGGTCACCGTGAGCCGGTCGCCGGGGCACAGGTGGCCGCCGATGGTGCCGTCGACCTCCAGGGCGAGCTGCCCGCTGGTCGGGAGCACGTCGAGCGTCACCTCCTCGTCGGCCGACAGGACCAGCGCCCGGTTGAACGCCGAGTGGGCGGCGGCCGGGACGACGAGGAAGCCCTCGACGGTGGGGGAGACGATCGGGCCGCCCGCCGAGAAGCTGTACGCGGTGGACCCGGTGGAGGTGGAGACGATCACGGCGTCGGCGGCGTACCGGACGAACGGCTCACCGTAGACAGAGACGGACACGGCCGCGAGCCCGTCGCCGGGGATTCGGACGAGGGCGATGTCGTTGAACGCGGTCACCATCCGGCCGTCGTGGCTGGTCGCCCGGACCGCCATGCGCGGCTCGACCGTGTATCGGTGCTCGTCGATCGCGGACAGCGCGGGGGCCAGCTCGTCCACGTCGATCTCGGCGAGGAAGCCGAGCCGTCCCAGGTTGACCCCGAGGACGGGGGTCGGCCGCCCGGCGATCAGGCGCATCGTGCGCAGCATCGTGCCGTCGCCGCCGAGGCTGACGAGCAGGTCGGACCGTCTGACCAGGGTCGGGGCGTCCACCGCGATGGCGCTGCAGTCGATGCGCCCCACCTCGTCGGGCAGCCCCAGCACCGTGCAGTCCCGCTTGCGCGCCCACTCGACGATCGTGTCGATCGCCTCCTTGGAGTCGCGTTGCGGGTGCAGGACGAGACCCACGGTGCTGACCATGCCCATGTCCACACTGTACGGCCAGGCCGTTTGTGGGCGGCCCTATCGAACGGGCTCCGGGGCGGCCTGGTCCACCGGGAGGTAGACCCGGAACCGGGTGTCGCCGGGACGCGAATCCACCCTGATGTCCCCGTGGTGCTTGTTGACCACGATCCGATAGGAGATGTCCAGGCCCAGGCCGGTGCCCTCGCCGACGGGCTTGGTGGTGAAGAACGGTTCGAAGATGCGGGGCCGGACCTCGGGCGGGATGCCGGAGCCGGTGTCGCCGACCTCGACGATCACGTGGCCGTCCTTGCGCCGGGTGCGGAGGGTCAGCGTGCCCGTGCCGTCCATCGCGCCGAGCGCGTTGTCGATGAGGTTGGTCCACACCTGGTTCAGCTCCGCCGCGTACGCCGGGATGAGCGGCAGCGACCGGTCGTACTCCTTGACCGTGCGGACGCCCTCGGGGATCTTGCCGTGCAGCATGGTCAGCGTGGCGTCGAGCAGGTCGTGCACGTCGACCGTCTGGTGCGGGGCGCGGTCGAGCTGGGAGTACTGCTTGGCGGCGGCGACCAGGCCGGAGATCCGGTTGACCGCGTCGTCGATCTCGCACATCAGCAGCTCGGTGTCCACGGTGTAGGTGAGCCACCGGACCGCGGCCTCCCGGTTCTCCTCGCCCACCGCCCCGGCGATCTGGTCGAGCCAGGCCGCGTCGAGGCCGCCGGCCACCAGCGTCGCCGCCAGGTCCCAGCCGCCGACGATGTCGTGGTCGTCCAGCCAGTCGGCGACCGCGTCCTCGGCGTCGGAGCGCGCCAGCGGCGTCAGGTCGGGGGCGGAGGCCGACCGCTTGACCGCGTCCTCCTGGAGCTCCACCAGGTCGTGCAGCTGACTGCCGTCCAGCCGCCCGTCGGCGATCATGGCGAGCTTGTGCCGCATGCCCGCCACCCGCTCGCGCAGCGCCGACGTCGCCCGTACGGCGGCGGCCGCCGGGTTGTTCAGCTCGTGCGTCAGACCGGCCGACAGCGAGCCGAGCGCGAGCAGCCGCTCCCGTTCGCCGACGATCGTCTGGGTGGCGCGCATGCCGAGGAACAGCCCCTCGAGCAGGTGCATCGCCATCGGGAACCACTCGCGCACACACGCCCTGATCACCTCGGCCGGGAGCACGAAGAACTCGGCGTCGGTGACCGCGGTCAGCGTGTTCATGTAGAGCTGGGAGAACTCCCCCGTGATGTACGCCTGGGTGGCGCCGCCGTACACGCCGCGCTGGCCGGTGCGGCTCACCTCGACCTCGTCGCCCTGCACCCGCCTGCTCATCGCGACCGTGCCGCTCAGCAGCACGAAGAAGCAGGTGGCGGGGTCGCCCTCCTGGTAGACGCGGGTCCCGGCGAGCCGCCGCTCCACCCGGCCCGCCTCCGACAACCGGGCGAGCTGCGCGTCGTCCAGCGCCTCGAACAGGAACAGGGTGCGCAGCTCGTCAGGCGACAGTGTCGGCTCACTCGGATGGTCGGTCATCGAGCCTCCAGATAGCGGTGGACGAGCGAGACCGCCATGGCGCCCTCGCCGACGGCCGAGGCGACGCGCTTGACCGATCCGGCCCGCACGTCGCCCGCCGCGAAGACGCCGGGCATGCTCGACTCCAGGTGATAAGGATCTCTGGACGGCGTCCACCCGGCCGGGCGGCGGCCGTCCGCCAGCAGGTCGGAGCCGGTCAGCACGTAGCCGGATCCGTCGCGGGCGACCACGTCGCCGAGCCAGTCGGTGCGCGGTTCCGCCCCGATGAAGACGAACAGCCACGACGTCGGCACGGCGGTCGTCAGGCCGGTCCGCCCGTCGCACAGGATCAGGCGCTCCAGGTGGTCGCGGCCCTCGCCGCCGACCACCTGCGTGCGCGGATGGACCTCGATCGACGGAATGGCCTCGATCTGATCGATCAAATACTGCGACATCGACCGGGTGAGGTCCTCTCCTCGGATGAGGATGTGCACCTTGCGGGCGTACCGGGAGAAGTACACCGCCGCCTGCCCGGCCGAGTTCGCGCCGCCGACGATGTAGACCTCTTCCCCGGCGCAGCTCGGGGCCTCGGTGGCGGCGGCACCGTAGAAAACGCCCCGGCCGGTCAGGTCGGCCAGGCCGGGCGCGTCCAGGAGCCGGTAGGACACGCCGGTCGCCAGCACGACCGTGTGCGCCGTCACGGCGGTGCCGTCGCCGAAGTGCAGCAGGGTGGCCGAACCGCTTCGTTGGAGGCCGACGACCTCCCGGGTGGTGAGCAGCTCGGTGTTGAACTTGAGCGCCTGCCTGCGGGCGCGGTCGGTGAGCTGGGCGCCGGAGACCCCGTCGGGGAAGCCCAGGTAGTTCTCGATCCGGCTGCTCTGCCCGGCCTGACCGCCGGTGGCCCGCTGCTCCACGAGCAGAGTGCGCAGTCCCTCGGACGCGCCGTACACCGCGGCGCCGAGGCCGGCGGGGCCCGCGCCGATCACGGCGAGGTCGTAGAGATCCGAGGCCGGGGTGGTGGCCATGCCGACGTGCGCGGCGAGATCGGCCTCCGTGGGCCGTGCCAGGGCCTTGCCGTCCGTGGTGATCACCACCGGCACGTCCGCCTCGCTCATCCCGGCGGCGGTCAGCAGGCGTACGCCCTCGGCCTCGTCGGCCCGCAGCCAGCGGTACGGCACGAGGTTGCGGGCGAGGAAGTCGCGCACCGTGAACGAGTGCGCCGACCAGCGATGACCCACGACCTTGGTCTCCGGCATCGTCACGGCGGGGGTGGCGAGCCAGGCCTCCAGCAGCGCGTCCAGCACCGGGTAGAGCTTCTCCTCCGGTGGGTTCCACGGCTTGAGCAGGTAGTGGTCGAGATCGACGATGTTGATCGCGCTGATGGCCGCGTCGGTGTCGGCGTAGGCGGTCAGCAGCACTCTGCGCGCCAGCGGGAAGACGTCCATGGCCGCTTCGAGGAACTCGATGCCGTTCATCTGGGGCATCCGGTAGTCGGCCAGGATGACGGCGACCTGCTCGCCGCGCAGCTTGATCTCGTGCAGCGCGTCGAGCGCGCTGGGGCCGGACTCGGCTCGGATCACCCGGTAGCGGTCGCCGTATCGGCGGCGTACGTCACGAGCCACAGCCCGGGAGACGGAAGGGTCGTCATCGACGGTGAGGATCGCGGCATTCTGCACAACTCACACGGTACTGGCGGCTCTTCGCTGAACGGCACCCCCGGGACATAGGTCCCACGGTAGGGGGACGTTCGCCGGTCGCCCCGCCGCCGGTCATGGCCGAGGCTGGGGGCGTGGCCATGACTGGGGAGTGGTCATGATCGGGGGGAGGTCGCCGTGCCGATGACCGTCTGCGACGTCATGAACAGGTTCGTCGTCGCCGTCGAGGCCACGGCCTCGTTCTCCGACGTGGTCACCGCCATGTGCCGGTTCCATGTCGGGGCCGTCCCTGTCGTGGACGGGGACCGCCGCGTGATCGGCATGGTGAGCGACGACGACCTGCTGCTCAAGGACCTCGACATGCGGCCCGGCGATCTGATCATCGAGGGGCCGTCCCGCCGCAGGGAGCGCAGGAAGGCGAGCGGCCGCAGCGTCGCCCAGATCATGAGCAGCCCCGCGATCACGGTCACCGAGGACACCCCGCTGCGGCGGGCGGCCTGTCTCATGCACCGCAACAGGATCAAGGAGCTGCCGGTGGTGGACGGGCAGACCGGCCGCATCACCGGGCTGGTCAAACAGTTCGATCTGATCAGGGCGTTCTGCCGGCCCCCGGAGGACCTCCGCGACGACGTCCTCGAGGTGACGTCGCGCCACTCCCGCCAGTGCGCCGTACGGATCCAGGACGGGATCGTCCACCTCGACGGCGGCGTGGAGCGGCGTTCCCAGCTCTGCGCCCTGATCGAGGAGGTCTGGCAGGTGGACGGCGTGGTGGACGTCGACTCCTCCATCACATACGAGATCGACGATGTGGACCGGGCCGTCCCCGCGGGCGCGCCCCGGCGGACCGGCCCGGCGGAAGGCGGACGGGATCGATGAGCGTCGAGACCACGACCGCGTCCGAGGTGATGACCCGGACGCTCGTCACGGTGGAGCCGGAGGAGTCGCCGCTGATGGCCTGGGAGCTCATGTGGCGGGCCGGCGTCCACCACCTCCCGGTCGTGGACGCCTGCTGCCGGCTCGTCGGCGTGCTCGGGCGGGAGGACGTCGCCGCGCACTGGTCGGGTGGCCCCGCCGAGCAGTCGCAGGCGGTGGTGCGCACGCTCGTGCAGGGGCGGCGCTGTCCCCGGGTCGCCCCGGACGCCCCGCTGTCCGAGGTCGCCGCGCTGATGGTCGACGCCGACTGCGGCGCGGTCCCCGTGCTCGGCCCGGACGACGTCCTGCGGGGCCTGGTCACCACCACCGACGTGCTGATGGCGCTGGCCGGGAGGACGGCGCGTCCGGCCGGCGACCCCGCGGACGTGAAGGGCGGCCTGTTCCACCTGGAGCCGGTGCCGCCCGTCACCTGTCCATGAGCAGGACGGCCGCCCCCTCGACGCGGTCGGCGGCCAGGTCGGCCAGCGCCTGGCCGGCGGCGTCGAAGGAGTAGGGCGTCGTCGTGACCCGCGGATGATGGAGGGCCGCCAGCCGCAGGAACTCCCGCCCGTCGTCGCGGGTGTTGGCCGTGACGCTGCGCAGCGTGCGCTCCTGGAACAGGTGGCGCTGGTAGTTCAGCACCGGGATGTCGGTGAGGTGGATCCCCGCCACCGCGAGCGTGCCGCCCCGGTCGAGCGCGGCCAGCGCGACCGGCACGAGGTCGCCGACCGGGGCGAACAGGATGGCCGCGTCCAGGGGCTCGGGCGGCGGTTCGGCGCTGCCCGCCGCGGAGGCCGCGCCCAGCCGGAGCGCGAGCTCCCTCGCCGCCGCCGACCTCGTCATCACGTGTACGGTCGCGCCCTCGGCGATCGCGATCTGGGCGGTCAGATGGGCCGAGGCACCGAACCCGTAGACGCCGAGCCGCCCTCCCGGGGGCAGGTCGGCGCGGACCAGCGCGCGATATCCGATGATCCCCGCGCACAGCAGCGGGGCGAGCGTCTCGGCCGGGGTGTCCTCGGGCAGCGGGTAGACGTACGCCGCGGGGGCGGTCAGCAGCTCCGCGTACCCGCCGTCGGCGTCCCAGCCCGTGTAGGTGGACGCGGGGCACAGGTTCTCCGCGCCGCGCAGGCAGTAGCGGCACCGGCCGCAGGTTGAGCGCAGCCAGGCCACCCCCACGCGGGTGCCGACCGGCGGCCCCGCCGTGTCCGGGCCGAGCCCCGCCACGCGTCCCACGACCTCGTGCCCGGGAACCGTACGAGGGCGTCTCGGGGGGAGGTCGCCCTCGGCGAGGTGCAGGTCGGTGCGGCAGACCGCGCAGGCCTCGACGCGGACCAGCAGTTCCCCGGGCCCGGGCACGGGGTCCGGCAGCACGGCCCGCTCCAGCGGCCGTGTCGCGACGGGCCCCGGCCGGGCCACGACCCAGGCCTCCATCACGCGTGCTGGATGCGCCGGCCGCTGACCTCGTTGGGCGAGATCCGGATGTAGAGCGGACGGTCGCCGCCCGCCCACGACTCCACGGCGTTCTTGTTCACGTCGCCGGTGATGTGGTGGGCCCCGCCGCGCATGAGCACGCTCCAGCCCTCCCGGGTGCTCTCGTCGATGTGGTCCACCTCGAAGGCCACCATGAAGTCGGCCCCCTCGATCCCCGTGCGCAGGTCGGCGTCCATCGGGCCGCCGAGAGCGGTGCGGAACAAGACGGCGCCCTGCTCGATCGTGTAGTTGACCGGCAGGATCACGGGCCCGGTCGGGTTGTTGAAGGCGACCCTGCCCACACCGCCCGGCGAGATCAGCCGCAGGCACTCCTCGCGGTCGAGCTTGTCCAGGCGCGGCATGCCGGCGGGAGCCGTGTCTTCAGTCATGCGAACCTCCACGATGATCCTCAACGGGCGTCGGCGACCAGTCTGCCGTTCCCGTCCCTCCGGCGGCACCGACGTCCGTCGCTCGACGGAGGGACTAAGGGCCCGGGAAGCCTTGGCCGCCGTTTGCCGTAATCCATCCCCAACCGCATGCCCCGAATGGGCACGACCGTCACGTGGAAGTGCTGAGCAGCCGCATACTCCTGCGATCGGCCGACCGGGCCGCGAGCCGCCGTTTCTATCGGGACGTCCTGGGCCTGGCCGTCAACCGGGAGTTCGGCCCGGTCGAGGACCCCGGGGTGGTGTTCTTCCTGGGGCAGGGGTTCGTCGAGGTCTCGCCGCGCACCGGCGACGTACGGGAGGGGCCGGCGGTCTGGTTGCAGGTGCGCGACGTGCAGAGGGAGCACGACCGGCTGGTGGAGGCCGGGGTGCGGGTGTCCCGCCCGCCCCGGCTGGAGCCGTGGGGGCTGGTGGAGATGTGGATCGAGGACCCCGACGGCCTGCCGATCGTGCTGGTCGAGATCCCCGAGGGCCATCCACTGCGGCGCGACCAGCGTTCCTTCACGGCGCGCCCCGCCTGAGCCCCGTCTCCGGCCGCCCCGCATGGTTGCGGTGCTGCTGAATTGAAGAATTCTTCAATTGCGAATATGCTGGGTACCGTCGACGGAAGAGAGGACGACATGCACGAGTTCACGGCGGAGCTGCGCGCCCGGCTCGCGGAGGCGCGCGAGGAGCTGCGGCGGGCGCGGGAGAGCGGCGACGAGCATGGCGTCCAGGTCGCCTCGGGCCGGCTGGACAACCTGAACCGCCTGGCCGCCGACCACGGGATCAGCCTGGAGGCCGCAGGAGGGGCGGAATGAGCCCGATGCCCGTCCCGCTCTACCAAGCCAAGGCCGATTTCTTCCGCACTCTGGGTCATCCGGTGCGGATCCGCGTGCTCGAACTCCTGCGGGACGGGCCCCGCCCGGTCCGCGAATTACTCACCGAGATCGAGGTGGAGGCGTCGAACCTGTCCCAGCAGCTCGCCGTGCTGCGCCGTACCGGCCTGGTCGGCGCGGTCAGGGAGGGAGGCACGGTGGTCTACTCGCTGGCCACCCCCGACGTCGTGGACCTGCTCGCGACGGCCCGGCGGATCCTCACCGACATGATCACCGGCCAGGGCGAGCTGCTGGCCGAGCTTCAGGCGGAGGCGGCAGAGTGACCGGCGCGGCCAAGCGGCTGTACGGCCGGATCGCGGGTCTGCTGCCCTCGCCCGCCGACTGGCGACCGGCCCGCCGCAGCCCCGGCCGCGACCTGATCGCCGGGCTCACGGTCGCGGTGGTGGCCCTGCCGCTCGCGCTGGCCTTCGGGGTCGGCTCCGGGCTGGGCGCGCAGGCCGGCCTGGCGACCGCCGTCGTCGCGGGCGCGATCGCCGCCGTCTTCGGCGGCAGCAACCTCCAGGTGTCGGGGCCCACGGGGGCCATGACCGTCGTCCTCGTCCCGATCGTGCACAGTCACGGCCCGGGCGGGGTGCTCGCGGTCGGCCTGCTCGCCGGGATCGTGCTCGTGGTGCTCGCGCTGGCCCGGGTCGGCAGGTACGCCCGCTACATGCCGACCCCCGTCATCGAAGGTTTCACGGCGGGCATCGCCGTCGTCATCGCGCTCCAGCAGGTGCCCGCGGCGCTCGGCGTGACCGGCGAGGGTGAGCGGGTGTGGCAGGCGGCGGGGAGCGCGGTCGCGAACTTCGCGCGCGATCCGCATCCGGTGCCGATCGCGATGGCGCTCGTGGTCGCCGGAGTCATGCTGCTGGGCGCGCGGTGGCGGCCCGCGGTGCCGTTCTCCTTCCTCACGGTCGTGGCCGCCACGGTCGTGGCCGAGGCCGCAGGGCTGGACGTCGCCCGCATCGGAACCCTGCCGGCCGGGCTGCCCGCGCCGTCGATCGGCTTCCTCGATCCGGGCGCCGTCACCTCGCTGCTCCCGGCGGCCCTCGCCGTGGCCGCACTCGGGGCCCTGGAGAGCCTGCTGTGCGCCTCGGTCGCCGACGGCATGAGCGTGGGGGAGCGGCACGACCCCGACCGCGAGCTGTTCGGGCAGGGCCTGGCGAACGTCGTCTCCCCGCTCTTCGGCGGCATCCCCGCCACCGCCGCGATCGCCCGTACGGCGGTCAACGTCCGATCGGGTGCCCGCTCGCGCCTGGCCGCCCTGGCGCACGCCGTCGTGCTTGCCGCCATCGTGTTCAGCGCGGGCGGCCTGGTGGGGCGCATCCCGCTGGCCGCGCTGGCCGGAGTGCTCCTGGCCACGACGGTCCGCATGGTCGAGGTCGGCTCGCTGCGCGCCATCGCCCGCGCCACCCGGGGCGACGCCGCGGTGATGGTCCTCACCTTCGCCGTCACCGTCGTCTTCGACCTCGTCACCGCGGTCGCGGTCGGCGTCGGCGTCGCGATCGTGCTCGCCCTGCGGGCCGTCGCGCGCAGCGCGCAGATCGAGCAGGTCCCGCTGGAGACCGGCGACCACAGCGACGAGGAACGGCGCCTGCTGGCCGAGCACATCGTGGCCTACCGGTTCGACGGCCCGCTGTTCTTCGGCGCGGCCCACCGCTTCCTGCTCGAGCTGTCGGAGGTCGCCGACGTGCGGGTGGTCATCCTGCGCATGTCGCGCGTGTCCACGATCGACGCCACCGGCGCCGGTGTCCTCGGGGACGCGATCAGGCGGCTGGAGGGGAAGGGGATCATCGTGCTGCTGTCGGGCATCCGGCCGGGCCACGACGAGGTCCTCGGCGGGCTCGGGGTGGCCGACCACCTCCGCCGTGACGGGCTCGTCTTCCCGGACACGCCGGCCGCGATCGCCCACGCAAGGACGCTGCTCGGACTCCCGTCCGCGCCACCGCCGACCCCGGTCCTCGCGGCACGTCACCCGGACGTTTCCGCGCCGACGGTGTGATCGGCGCACGACTGCCCGTAGGCTTCCGAGTGGAAGAACAATAGCCTTAATTTCCTACCAGCTTTGTGGGAGACTGGGGTGATGAGCGCCTGGCCCCGCGAGACACCTGTCACCGCCGCTGTCACGGCCGCGCGCTGGGTGCGGTCGGCGGCGGTCGACGACGACCTGGGACGGCGATGGCGGGCCAACCCCGATCCCCGGGGGCGGTCGGCCGGGGCCGGTGACGTCTCGTCCCTCTACGCCGGCGCGGCCGGCGTCGTGCTGTTCTTCCTCGAACTCGCCGCCGCCACCGGCCACGAGGCGTACCTGGAGGACGCGCTCGCGGGAGCGCGCAGGCTCGCCGTCACCTGGCCCGAGCAGCGCGACCCGACCTTCTATCACGGGCTCGCCGGCCTGGTCTTCGCGATGGCGGAGACGGGGTGGGCGACGGGCGACGAGGAGATCTTCGGGGCGGCCCGCGCCGCCGCCGACCGCCTCGTCCGCGACGCCCGCCCCCTCGGCGACGGCATCGGCTGGACCGGCGACCCGGCGCAGCGCGGTGACGGGGGGATCGTGCTCGCGCTCCTGCACGCGGCCGGCATCCTCGGCGTCCCGGCGTACGAGGAGGTGGCGATCGAGGCGGGGGAGCGCATCGCGGGCCTCGTCGTCCCCGGGCACCGCTTCGGCGGCGACGCCGCCCCCGACCTGCCCGTGGACGCCGTCACCCCCGGGTTCCTGTCCGGGACGGCGGGCACGGCGTTCCTGCTCGCCCGACTGTACGGCGTGACCCGCGACGGGCGATTCCTGGCGGCGGCCCGCAGGGGCGCCGACTTCGTCCGCACGGTCAGCGTGGTCACCGACAGATGCGCGCTCGTGCCGCACCACATCCCGCAGGGGCGCCGGCTCCACTACCTCGGCTTCTGCTCCGGATCCGCCGGGGTGGCCCGCATGTTCCACGAGCTGCACCGGGTCACCGGCGACCCGGGCGATCTCGATTGGATGGAACGGCTCGCGCACGGAATCATGCAGAGCGGCGTGCCCGGGGCCCGGCCCCAGGGTCACTGGGACGTGGCCTGCCTGTGCTGCGGCACAGCCGGGCTGATCGAGTGTTTCGTGGGCCTGTACGCGGCCACGGGGCACGAGCCGTACCTCGGCTTCGCGCGCACGCTCGCGATCGACCTGATCGGGCGCGCGACCGCGGGCGACGAGGCCGGCTTCCGCTGGTATCAGGCCTATCGGCGGCTCCGGCCCGGGGAGGTCACGGCCGACACCGGATACATGGTGGGAGCCGCGGGCATCGGGACGGCCCTGCTGCACCTGGACGCCACGGAGCGCACCGGCACACCGCGCCGGCTGATCCTCCTGCCGGACAACCCGTTCCCGGCCATCCCGATCCCCGCCGCCGTCCTGCGCGGCGACCAGGCATAGCCACGCGCTCGCAGACGCCGGACGGGGTCGGGAGCGGACTACTCCGTACGGCGTAGCGCGCCCGCCCACTGCGCCCGGCGCAGTAGCCGGGAGAGTCCTCCCCGGGGCGACGACAGTGAGGATTCGTCGCGGCAAAATCGCCACCGATCGACCCTTTTCGGGAAGGATGGAGCGACGATGTTGTTTGTCGAGCTGCTGGTGCCCAAGGGCATGTTCGACGAGTGGGAGCGCCGGGTGCTCGCCGGGCGGCTCACGGCGCGGCGTCTGCTGTCGCCCGTGGACGGCACGACACCCGCCGCGGACCCCGGTGTCATGGATCTGTTCGACTCGCTCTCCCACGTGGTGGTCCGTGAGGAGGAGGTCTGGATCGCGGGCGGGAACCTGCTCGACGGCTCGCAGGACCCTTGGTATGTGGTGAACGTCATCGTCGGACTGTGGGGCAAGGAGATGAGCGAGCACCTCATCTCCCGGATCACCGCCGAACTCGCGGAGGCGGAGGGGCGCCCCGAGCCGCGTGTCGTGGTGAACGTGATCAGTCTTCCGGAGGGCGGCTACGGCCTGCGCGGGCGGGTGCGGCGTTCCTCGGACTTCCTCGCCCTGATCGAGGAGGCCAAGACCGGATCGGCCGCGCACGTGCCGGACGGCATGGTCGTCGACCCGGTCTGCGGCGCCACCGTGCCGCTGGAAGAGGCGGTGATCCTGGAGCGCGACGGGCAGACCTACGGCTTCTGCTGCCCCCATTGCCGCGGGCACTTCGTCAGAGAATCGAGTGCTGCGGGGGCGTCCTGACGGCGGCGGGCGGCCGACGCCCCGGAGGCGGCGCGCCGGGCCGGATCCCGGCTGAAAATTTCACCTGCTCGCGGCAGGTAGGCCCAGTTCAGCCGGGGTGACGCCCGCCGCGTCTTTGACTTAACCGGTCTAGTTCACAACGCTTCGCTCCGGTCTTCTATGGAAGGACGGAGCATGCGACGGAGAGGCGCGATCCTCACCGCACTGGGGCTGATCGCCGCAGGCGGACTCGCCTTGGGCAACACGCCGGCGGCCCAGGCCGCCGTGGCGTGCAAGGTCACCTACACGGCCAGTCAGTGGCAGGGCGGCATGTCCGCCAACCTGAGCATCCAGAACCTGGGCGACGCCCTGAGCGACTGGACGCTCACCTTCACGTTCCCCGACAGCGGTCAGAAGGTCACCCAGGGGTGGTCGGCCACCTGGAGCCAGTCGGGCAGCGCCGTGACCGCGACGGCGGTGGACTGGAACAGGTCCCTGTCCACCGGCGGCTCGACGAGCATCGGCTTCAACGGATCCTGGTCCGGAAGCAACCCGGCGCCGACCGACTTCACGCTGAACGGCGTCGCCTGCGACGGCGGCACGCCGTCGCAGTCCCCGTCGCCCTCGCCCTCCCGCTCGCCGAGCCCGTCGCCGAGCCCGTCGCCCAGCCCCTCGCGGAGCCCGTCCCCGAGCCCCTCGCCCTCGACGTCGCCCAGCCCCTCCACCAGCCCCTCCACAGGGGCGGCGCCGAAGCTGAAGGTGTCGGGCAACAAGATCGTGAACGCCGCGACCGGCACGCCGTACCGGCTGCTTGGGGTCAACCGGTCGGGCGGCGAGTTCATGTGCGTCCAGGGCCGCGGCATCTGGGACGGCCCGGTCGACAACGCGGCGATCGACGCGATGAGGACGTGGAACGTGAGGGCGGTCCGCGTCCCGCTGAACGAGGAGTGCTGGCTCGGCCTGAGCAACATCCAGTCCTCGTACGGCGGCGCCGCCTACCAGAACGAGGTCAAGGCGTACGTCGACCGGCTGGTCGCCAAGGGCGTCACCCCGATCGTCGAGATGCACTGGAACTACGGCCAGTACACCGGCAACTCCTCGGGCTGCTCCGACGTCCACGCCTCCTGCCAGAAGCCGATGCCGGACGCGCAGTACGCCCCGCAGTTCTGGACAGGGGTGGCGAACGCGTTCAAGGGCCGTGACGAGGTCGTGTTCGACCTGTTCAACGAGCCCTATCCGGAGCGCGCGACCGGCGGCGCCGCCTCGGGGTGGGCCTGCTGGCGCGACGGCGGCACCTGCTCCGGCATC
Organism: Microbispora catharanthi; assembly: GCF_006334915.2. GTDB lineage: Bacteria > Actinomycetota > Actinomycetes > Streptosporangiales > Streptosporangiaceae > Microbispora > Microbispora catharanthi. The sequence continues at coordinate 202,081 of NZ_VDMA02000013.1, read as the reverse complement.
CCCTACCAGGTGGCGGGCTTCCAGTCCCTGGTGAACGCGGTGCGCGCCACCGGTGCGACCAACATCATCATGCTGGGCGGCCTGGCCTACTCCAACGACCTGTCGCAGTGGCTGCAGTACAAGCCCACGGACTCGCGGAACAACCTGGCCGCCGCGTGGCACGTGTACAACTTCAACTCCTGCGTCAGCACCTCGTGCTGGGACGCCCAGCTCGCGCCGGTGGCGGCCCAGGTCCCGTTGGTGGCCGGGGAGATCGGTGAGAACACCTGCTCGCACGGGTTCATCGACCAGGTCATGAACTGGTTCGACGCCAAGGGCCTGTCCTACCTCGGCTGGACCTGGAACACCTGGGACTGCTCCACCGGCCCGTCCCTGATCAGCGACTACAACGGCACCCCGACCGCCTTCGGGGCCGGGCTGCGGGCTCGCCTGCTGACGTCCTGATCCCGATACGTGGCGTGCCCTCCTTCCCTCCGGCCCCCCGGGAAGGGGGGCGCGTCGCATCTGACTTTGCCACTTCATGGGAAGTTCGTCCAGAAAGTAAAACTTTCGCCTGAGATGTCGAGATTTGGGGTGTTCTTGGCTTAGTGTCCGGTTACCCAACCGTGACCAGTCAGGAGATCCCCCATTTCCAGCTACGCGGACCCCCACAACGACGCCCTCCGGGAGCAGATGAGCCCGGCGAAGGGCGAGACGCTTCACGCGACCGCCGTGTCCCCGCACCGGCAGGACGCCTCCGCCCGCCCCGCCCCGGCGGGCTCCCAGGACACACCCGCCGACGGCGCCGACGCGGCCACCGCGCCCGCCGTTCCCGAGGTCGGCTGCCCGACCGCCGAAGGCCACACCGTCCTGTACGCCGGCAAGACGACCGCGTCGTACTTCTGGGACGACGGGTCGGGCGTCAACGGCGACACCGGCGCCCCCGCGTCGGGCGAGCCGATGCAGGAGGGCCTGGCCGCCAGCCCGAGCTGGCCGATGGGCACCAAGGGCTATGTGGTCTACAAGGGGAAGAAGGCCGACTTCTTCATCGGCGACCGCGGCCCCGGCGTTCCCTCCAGCAGCGGCGTCATGCTCGACCTCGACGGCAAGACGTTCGCCGATCTGACCGGCGGCACCTGGAACACCGACTCGCTCACCGTCGAGGACGCGGACGGGCTCGGCCACATCCCGGTGAAGTACGTGATCACTCAATGGGGCAAGGGCCTCGGCAAGACGGGCGCGCCCAAGCCGTTCTCGACGGGCGCGTACGGGGTCAAGGACCAGCCGAAGCCCCCGCCGCCCTGCCCCGCCACGGCTCCCGCTCCCTCCGCCTCTCCCGCCGCGCCGCAGGACTCCGCTCCCACGTCCACGCCCGGCGTGAAGGAGAGCCCGGCCCCCGTGGCCCCCGTGGCCCCCGTGGCCTCCGCGTCCGTGGCGCCCGCCGCGCCCGCGCCGCCCGCCTCGCCGGACACGCCGGACGCGTCGGCCATGCGGGCCGAGGCGGCCACGGCCCAGATGTCCCCACTTTTTGGTACGACAGGGGCGAACCCTGCCCCGAATCCTGCCGCGAACCCTGCCGCGAACGCCGCCGGGAAGACCATCCCGAAGACCACCCCGAAGACCGTCGCGGAGACCGTGAAGGGGGCGAGGACCAGCGAGGTGACGGCCTCCCCGGCGTTCACCCCCGCGTCGGCCGTGGACGGACAGCTGGAAGAGGCGGCCGTTCCCGCCTTCTCGGTCGCGATCGTGGTGTGCGCGCTCGCCGCCGTGGGCGCCAAGGCCGTGCTGAGCCGGCCCGCCCACGCTCACGGAACCTCGCACCGGCAGGGCCGCGACCGCGACGAGTAGGGCCCCGGCGGCCCGCGGACCTCTACCGTTTGCGGCGCTTGAGCGCTCCGGCCACGCGCTTGAGCACGCGGTCCCACTCCGAGCCGAACGGGTTGTCCTGCACCAGGTAGGTCCAGGTGGCCGTGGGCCGCTTGAGGCCCTGCTCCGCGAGGTCCCGGGTGACGTCGGCCTTCTCGAAGGTCTCCTTGGAACGCCGCTCGACCTCGTCGAGCATCGCCCGGTAGGCCGGAACGGCCTCGCGGTTGAACTCGTCGAGCGGGTTCAACCGCCCGAGGGCCCGCAGGTGGATGCCCTCGCGGAGGTCGGCGAGGAAGCCGAGGTGCTCGGTCCAGCAGCGGTCGAGGTGATACAGCACGATCTGCCGGGCGGCCCGTTCGACCGTCTCCTCGCCCGCCGTCTCGCACAGCTCGCGGTAGCGCTCCGGGCAGGCCTGCTCCAGGGCCCGCGCCCCCGTGTCGCCGTGCAGGACGCGGTCGCGCCGCTCCAGCACCTCCGCCCGCTGGCGCTCCTGCAGCCGCGTGTAGCGCCAGGTGTTGCGGTGGATCTCCAGGTTGACGCCCTCCGCCACGCGCTGGGCGTGTGCCACCAGCCCGGCGGCGTCCGCGGCCCGCACGACGCCGTCGCGGCCGGCCGCGGGCAGCGACTGGTCCGGCGCGTACGCGGTGAGGAGCGTGTCCTCGCCGCTGACGAAGAACACCGAGCCGCCGGGGTCGCCCTGCCGTCCGGCGCGGCCCCGCAACTGGTCGTCCAGCCTGCTGCTCTCGTGCCTGCCGGTGCCGATGACGTAGAGCCCGCCGAGCGCGGCGACCTCCTGCTCCTCGTCCGGGTCGCCCGCGCCGAGCCGGATGTCGGTGCCGCGCCCGGCCATCTGCGTGGACACCGTGATCGCGCCGCGCCGGCCGGCCTTCGCGATGATCTGCGCCTCCTCGGCGTCGTTCTTCGCGTTGAGCACGGCCGCGCTCAGCCCCCCGGCCTCCAGGGCCTCGGCCAGGCGCTCGGACTCGGCGACGTCGAGCGTGCCGACGAGGATCGGCTGCCCGGTGGCGTGCCGGGTCTCGATCTCCTCCAGCAGCGCCCGCTCCTTGTCCTCCAGCGTGGCGAAGATCCGGTCGGGCTCGTCCACCCGTACGCACGGCCTGTTGGGCGGGATGACCGCGACCCTGAGGTCGTAGAACTCCCGCAGCTGCTCGGCCACGGCGATCGCGGTGCCGGTCATGCCACACACCTGCGGGTAGCGGCGGATGAGGCTCTGCACGGTGAGCGAGTCGAGGATCTCGCCCGTCTCCGACGCCGGCAGGTGCTCCTTGGCCTCGACGGCCGCCTGCAGCCCGTCCGGCCAGCGCTGCAGCACGGCGACCCGGCCGCGCGAGGTGTTGATCAGGTGGACCCGGCCGTCCCTCACGATGTAGTCGACGTCCCTGGTCAGCAGCGCGTGGGCGTGCAGGGCGAGGTTGACCTGGGTCACCACGCCGGGGTGCTCGTAGAGGTCGACCCCGAGGGCCTTCTCGACCGTGTCGGTGCCCTTGGGGGTGAGGAAGACGCTGCGCCCCTCCTCGTCGATCGTGTAGTGGTAGCCGCGCGACAGCCGCCGCACCAGGGCCGCCATCTCGGGCAGCGCCGTGCCGGGGTCGGCCGTGCCGGCCAGCACCAGCGGCACGCGGGCCTCGTCCACCAGGACCGAGTCGGCCTCGTCCACCAGCGCGACCTCGGGGGCGGGCACGACAAGTTCGGCCGGGTCGGTGCACAGGCGGTCGCGCAGCACGTCGAACCCCAGCTCGCTGACGGCTCCGTACGTGACGTCGCAGGCGTACGCCGCCCCCCGCTCCTCCGAGGTGGAGGTCTCGGCGATCCACCCGGCCGTGAGGCCGAGCGTCTCGTACAGCGGGCCCATCCACTCGGCGTCGCGGCGGGCGAGGTAGTCGTTGACCGAGACCGCGTGGACCCGGGCGCCGCGCAACGCGAACCCGGCCGCCGTCAGCGCGCCGACGAGCGTCTTGCCCTCGCCGGTGGCCATCTGCACGACGTGGCCCTCGAGCATGGCGAGCATGCCCACGAGCTGCACGTCGTACGGCCGCTGGCCGAGCGCCCGGCGGGCGGCCTCCCGCATCACGGCGCAGAAGTCGGCGGAGCCGACCCAGTCGGGATCGACGGCCGCGGGGCGCAGGTCGGCGCGCCGGGTGACCTCGCCCTCCAGCTCGCCCGCCTCGGCCACGATCCGCTGGAAGGGGGCCAGATCGACGCTTCCTGGTTTGTCCAGGAACCGCTTGATCCATTCGCCTACCCGTGCCACATCCGCTCCAACGACTCGCTTGCCGGACTGGTTCCACATGCCCGGTTCATGGTCCCACTATCGATGCCGATTTCCGTGGCGCACCTACCTGACACTCCCTGACAGGTATACGCGGAAAGATGGTCCCCATGACAACGATCGCGAAGCTCATCGCCGTGACCATCGACTGTGCCGAGCCGAAGAAGCTCGCCGAGTTCTACTCCCAGATCACCGGATTCCCCGTGCAGTACGCCGAGGAGGAGTACGCGGGGATCGGCGACGGCGCGACGAGCATCTACTTCCAGCGCGTGCCCGACCGGAAGGCCCCCTCCTGGCCCGGCCCGGACAAGCAGTTCCACCTCGACTTCCGGGTGCCCGACGTGGCCAAGGCGGTGGAGGAGTACATCGCGCTCGGGGCGACCAAGCCGGAGTTCCAGCCGGGCGACTGGGTGGTGCTCGCCGACCCGGAGGGCCACCTTTTCTGCGTGTGTCCGGAGAGGTCCTGAAGCGGGCCCAGTGGTCCTGAAGTGGGCGTCGGGTGACCGGATCGGGGTGGTGACGGCCGACGGCAGGGCCTGGGTGAAGGAGGGGGCCTGTCCACGAACTGGGTCCTGGAGCACGACAGCGCCATGCAGCTCGTCCTCGCCGGCGACCGCCTCCGCGTGGTCCGGGCGGACGGCGTCGCGCTGTCAAGGAGGGCGGGCTGTCCGCCACCTGGGTGACCGAGAACACCGGGGTCATCGACCTCGCCCTGTCCAGCGGCGTCGACTGAGCCGCGCATCGTTCCCCACCGGGATCCGCGCCGGTCGCGGATCCCGGGGAGCGGATCTGGGGGAGCTGGCCGGAAAGCCGGACTTGTGTCACGGGCTCCCTGGGCGAGTGCCGGGTCCCACTAAGCTTGCGTGGTGATTTCTCGACACGCCGGCGGGCGCGCATGACCTGGGTGGGAGTGGCCATCGCCCTCGTCGGCGCGCTGGGATACGCCCTGGGTGCGGCGCTGCAGCAGTTCGAAGCGGTGAGCGAGGGGGCCACCCTCGCTCTCGTCAGAAGGCCCCGCTGGTGGATCGGCGGGGTCATCGGTTTCACCGGGGCGTCCCTGCACGCGGTGGCGCTCAGCCTGGCTCCGCTGGTCGTCGTCCAGCCCGTGAGCGTGGCGACCCTCGTGTTCGCGGTGCCGCTCGCCGCGACGCTGCACGGCAGGCGCCCGCGCCGGGCAGAGATCGCCGGGTCGATCGCGGTGGCGGTCGGCCTGCTCGGCCTCATGTTGCTGGTCCCGGCGCACAACGTGACTCCGGTCCTGTCCGACGCGCACGCCCTGGAGCTGATCGGCTGCGTCGCCCTGGTGGTCGCCGTCACGTTCACCGCGGCCCGTCGGCTGAGGGGCCCGGCGAAGGCGCTGCTGATGGCGGTCGGCGCCGGAGCGGTCACCGCTACCGTGTCCACCTTCGTCCGGGTCGTCGGCGGTGGGCTCCAAGGAGACCTCGGTCACCTGCTCCACTGGTTCACCCTGGCCATCCCGGTGCTGCTGGTCTGCGCCGTGGTGCTGCTGCAGAAGTCGTACGCCGTGGGCTACTTCGGCATCGCCTACGCCGGGGTCCAGGTCGTCGACCCCATCACCTCGGTCACCGCCGGAGCGGTGCTGCTGGGCGAGTCGCTGCCCACCGAAGTGGACAAGGTGATCCCCGCGCTGCTCGCGGCCGGCCTGCTGATCGCCGGGACGATCACGCTCGGCCGCCTCGCCCCCGACCATTCCAAGCCCGCTGCCGCACCGGCCGAGCCGGACAGGATCGGCGACCCGGTGGTCGCGTCCGAGGCGGCCTGACAGCTGCGGCCGCCGATCTCCTCGGCGGTTCAGGGCGACCAGGTGAAGATCTGGTCGCCCTGACGCAACGCGAGCCCGGGCCCGAACCAGCCCGCCGCCCGCATCGCGCCGTCGCGCAGAGCGACCGCCGACGGGTTGCGCCACCGGGTGAGCCGGCCGATCGCCCGCGACCGCCGCACGATCGGCGTCGTCCGTGCCAGTCGCTCCCTGCTGTAGACGGCCAGCCCCGCGGCCGGGTCGCCGTGAGGTGAGACGCGCTCGGCGAGCACGACGGCGTCCTCGATGGCCTGGCAGGCCCCCTGTCCGAGGTTGGGCGTCATGGGGTGGGCCGCGTCGCCCAGCAGCGCGACCCGTCCCGCGTGGAAGGCGGGCAGCGGGGCGTCGAGGCAGTGGATGTCGTGGCGGAGCACGGTCGCGGGGTCGGCGGCGTCCAGCAGCGCCGGGATCGGGTCGTGCCAGCGGCCGAACAACCGGAGCAGTTCGTCCCTCTCGTCCGCCGCGCGCAGGCCCGCCGGAACAGCCGCGGTGGCGTAGCAGTACACCTGACCGCCCGCGAGCGGCATGACTCCGAAGATCAGCCCACGGCCCCAGGTCTCGGACGCGCCCGTCACGCCGGGCAGCGGCACGATCGCCCGCCAGCTCGTCACGCCCGCGTAGACCGGCGCGGGATGCGCGGGGAACAGAGCCGAGCGGATCCGGGACCGGATCCCGTCGGCCGCCACGACCAGGTCGGCCTCGATCGTCTCCGCCGCCCCCGACACGGTGACGCGCCCGGTCGCGGGATCGACGGACTCGACCCGAGTGCTCACCCGCAGGGCGCCCTGCGGCAGGCGCCCGGCGAGGATGTCGACCAGCGCCGAGCGGGTGAGCAGCACGATGGGATCGCCATACCGGGCGGCGGCGTCCTCGGCGGTGGTCCGCGACAGCCATCGGCCGGCCGGCAACCGGATGCCGCTCTGGCCCTGGATGGCGGAGAGCTTCCTGACCTCGTCCCCGAGTCCGATCACGTCGAGCGCCCGGAGCGCGTTGGGCGCGACCGCCAGCCCGGCGCCCACCGGCTCGATCGAGGCCGCCTGTTCCAGGACCGTCACCGACCAGTCCTTCCGCGCCAGGGCGAGGGCCGCCGTCAGCCCGCCGATGCCCGCCCCGATCACCACCGCGTGCGCCATGCCCGCCTCCTCGTCACTACAGCTGTAGTGAGCGTACTACAGCCGTAGTCCGCCTCTACGATGAGGAGGTGAGCAGTCAGCGGGCGGTCGTCGTCGCGGACGCGGCCATCGCGATCCTGGCCGAGCGGGGGATGCGCGGCCTCACCCATCGGGCGGTGGACGAGGCCGCGGGGCTGCCGCCGGGCTCCACCTCGAACCACGCGCGCACGCGGGCGGCGCTGCTGGAGCTCGCGCTGGTCCGGCTCACCCAGCGCGAGGAGACCGTGTTCACCGCCGCGATGACCTCCGGCGGCCGGACGCCCGAGAGCGCGGGCGAAGTGACGCGGCTGGCGGATCTCCTGGCGAGGACGACGCACGCGGCGATCACCGTGCACCGGGAGACCACCATCGCACGATACGAGCTGGCGCTGGAGGCGAGCCGGCGCCCCGAGCTGCGCACGACGTACGACGAGATGGGGCGCCGGTTCCGGGAGCAGGCCGTCGCGGTGCTGGCCGCCGCCGGTTCGCCCGATCCGGTGCGGCACGGCCGGCAGATGGTCGCCTACGTCGAAGGGCTGCTGTTCGACGCGGTCGTGGGGGCGGGGGACGTGCCGACCCTCGAGGAGCTCGACGCCGCCTTCCGGGAGCTTCTCCGCATCGCCTCAGGACGGTGAGTCTCGCCGGTCGTGACGTGGCGTCAGCCTCGCTGGAGTAGCAGGAGGTCTGCCAGGTGCCCGAGGTCGGCCGCACCGCTCCAGCCGGCAGGAGGGTGATCGCGAGAAAGTTGCATCTAACGGGCGGCCAGCAGGCGGGCGCGGTGGGCAGGCCACTCCTCGTCGAGGATGGAATAGAGGGGGCTGTCGCGCCAGGTGCCGTCCGCGCGGCGGTACTGCCGCCGGAGCACGCCCTCCCGGACGCCGCCGATGCGCTCGATGGCCGCCTGCGACCGCAGGTTGCGGATGTCGGTCTTCAGCACCACCCGGACGAACCCCAGAGCGAAGGCGTGGTCGAGCAGCAGGACCTTGCACTCGGTGTTGACGGCGGTGCGCCAGTAGGCCCTGCCATACCACGTGGAGCCGATCTCCACGCTCTCGTCGAAGCCGCCGACGTCCCAGTAGCCGGTCGAGCCGATCGCCCGGCCGGTCTCCTTGAGGACCACCGCGAACTGGGTGGTACGCGGGTCGGCGAGCAGCTTGTCCACCAGGCGGCGCATGTCCTCCTCGGTCTCCGGCACCGGCTCCGGCCGGAACCGCCAGACCTCCTCGTCCTGTGCTGCGAGAAACAGGTCGGGCACGTGTCCGGGGGCGAGCGGCTCAAGGCGTACGGCGCGGCCGTCGAGCACGGCCGGCGCGGGCATCTTCGCGGTCATGCGCCCGACGTTATCGGCGACGTACGGTGCGAGCGGATGGCCACTTGGGGCGGAACGGCGAGGACCACTTGGGCGTGACCGTGTCGACACACATACCGTCTGGTCGGTACGCTGACGGCGTGAACGCTGACCCGCCCGGCCTCGACCTCACCCGCCTCGCCGAGCACCTCCAGCGCGAGGGACTGACCGAAGGGCCGCTCACCGCGGAGCTGATTGTGGGCGGCAAGTCCAATCTGACGTACGTCGTCAGGGACGGCACGAGCACATATGTCGTGCGGCGGCCGCCGCTCGGGCACGTCCTGGCGACGGCGCACGACATGGGCCGCGAATACCGGGTCATGAGCGCGCTCCAGGACACCGGCGTTCCGGTGCCGCGCACCTATCACCTGTGCCGGGAACCGGAGATCATCGGCGCGCCCTTCTACGTGATGGAGCACGTCGTGGGCGGGCAGCCGCCGCTCACCCCGGCCCTCGCCCACGGGCTGGTGGACGTGCTGGCCGCGCTGCACTCGATCACCCCCGAGAGCGTGGGCCTCGGCGACTTCGGCAAGCCCGACGGTTTCCTGGAGCGGCAGGTCGCCCGGTGGAAGCGGCAGCTCGACGCCTCGCGCAGTCGCGAGGTGCCCGGCATCGACGACCTCTACGAGCGGCTCGCTCGCGACGTGCCCGCCTCCGGCAAGCCGGCGATCGTGCACGGCGACTTCAAGCTGGGCAACACGCTCATCGCCGACGGCGAGGTGCGGGCCGTGCTCGACTGGGAGATGTCCACGCTCGGCGACCCGCTCACCGACCTGGCGCTGTTCCTCCTGTACGGCGACGTCGCCTCGCTCGACCGGGGCGCGGCCGGTGAGTCGCCGCCCGGCTTCGAGCTGGCCGCCCACTACGGGGAGGCGTCCGGCCGCGACCTGTCCCGGCTCGGCTGGTACGTCGGCCTCGCCTGCTTCAAGCTCGCGGTGATCGCCGAGGGCATCCATTTCCGATACACGAAGGGGCTCACGGTGGGGGAGGGCTTCGCCGAGGTCGGCGATCAGGTCGCCCCGATCGTCGCCCGCGGGCTGATGGAGGTCTGAGATGGACTTCGGGTTCGACGCGACCACGAACCGCTACCGGGAACGGCTGCTGGAGTTCATGGACGAGTGCGTCTACCCGGCCGAGCACGCCTTCCACGAACAGGCGGCCCAGATGCGGGCGACACAGCGCGGGTGGGGCCCGCCGCCGATGCTGGAGGACCTCAAGACCGAAGCCCGCTCGCGCGGCCTGTGGAACCTGTTCCTCCCCGGAGAGAAGGGCGCGGGACTGAACAACCTCCAGTACGCCCCGCTCGCGGAGATCATGGGCAGGTCGCCCGCCATCGCGCCGCCCGCCACCAACTGCGCCGCCCCCGACACCGGCAACATGGAGGTGCTGGCGGAGTTCGGCAGCGAGTGGCAGCGCAAGGAATACCTGGAGCCGCTGCTGGCCGGGGAGATCAGGTCGGCCTTCGCGATGACCGAGCCCGACGTCGCCTCCTCCGACGCGACGAACATCGCGACCTCCATCAGGAGGGACGGCGGGGAGTACGTCGTCAACGGCCGCAAGTGGTTCATCACCGGCGCGATGAACCCCGACTGCCGGGTCTTCATCGTGATGGGCAAGACCGATCCCGAGGCGCCCAAGCACCGCCAGCAGAGCATGGTGCTCGTCCCGCGGGACGCCCCCGGTCTCACCGTACGGCGCGGCATGACGGTCTTCGGCTACGACGACGCCGACCACGGCGGCCACGCCGAGGTGGTGTTCGAGGACGTACGCGTGCCGGTGGACAACCTGATCGGCGAGGAGGGCGGCGGCTTCGCCATCGCCCAGGCGCGGCTCGGGCCGGGGCGCATCCACCACTGCATGCGGCTCATCGGCATGGCCGAGCGGGCCGTGGAGCTGATGTGCCGCCGGGTGCTGACGCGGGAGGCGTTCGGCAAGCCGCTGGCCCGGCAGGGAGTGATCCAGGACTGGATCGCCGAGTCGCGGGTGCGCATCGAGCAACTGCGCCTGCTGGTGCTGAAGACGGCCTGGCTGATGGACACGGTCGGCAACAAGGGCGCGCACACCGAGATCCAGGCCATCAAGATCGCCGGTCCGGCGACGGTGGAGTGGATCCTGGACAAGGCCATCCAGGCGCACGGCGCCGGCGGGATCAGCCAGGACTTCCCGCTGGCGGCGCTGTGGGCGGGCGCGCGGTCGCTGCGGTTCGCCGACGGCCCCGACGAGGTCCACAAGCGGTCGCTGGCCTACCGCGAGCTCAAAAAGTACATGCGCTGAATCTGTGGGGGTTGATATTTCGTGGCATGGGATGAGGCGTCGGTCGCCGAGCGCGCCAGAGCCTTCCTCGCGGAGCACGACCCGGCGGCCATGGACCGCCTGGAGTTCCTGCGCGCCCGGTTCGACGCCGGGCTGGCCTGGGTGCACTTCCCCGAGGGCCTCGGCGGGCTCGGCGCGCCCCGGGATCTGCAGGCCGTGGCCGACCGGGAGCTGAAGGGCACGCCCGACAACCAGCCGGGCCGGATCGGCATCGGCCTCGGCATGGCCGCCCCGACGATCCTCGCGTTCGGCACCGAGGAGCAGAAGAAGCGCTTCCTGCGGTCGCTGTGGACGGGCGAGGAGGTGTGGTGCCAGCTGTTCAGCGAGCCCGGCGCCGGTTCCGACCTCGCCACGCTGGCCACCCGCGCCGTACGCGAGGGCGACGAGTGGGTGGTGGACGGCCAGAAGGTGTGGACGTCGAGCGCGCACACCGCCCGCTGGGCCATTCTCGTGGCCCGCACCGACCCGGGCGTGCCCAAGCACCGCGGGCTGACCTATTTCGTGTGCGACATGCACGCCCCCGGCGTCGAGGTGCGCCCGCTGCGCCAGATCACCGGTGAGGCCGAGTTCAACGAGGTCTTCCTCACCGGGGTGCGGCTGCCCGACGCGCTGCGGCTGGGCGAGGTGGGCGACGGCTGGCGGGTCGCGCAGACCACGCTGATGAACGAGCGGGTGGCGATCGGCGGCGCCCCCGCCCGGCGCACGATGATGGGCGTCGTCGCCGAGACCTGGCGCTCCCGGCCCGAGCTGCGCACGCACGACCTGCACCAGCGGCTGCTCAAGCTCTGGGTCGACTCGGAGGTCATGCGCCTGACGGCCGTACGGCTGCGGGAGCAGCTCGCCGCCGGGCATCCGGGGCCGGAGGGCTCGGGCATGAAGCTGGCCTTCGCCCGGCTGCACCAGGAGCTGTCCGGCATCGAGGTCGAGATGCTGCGCGAGGACGGCCTGGCCTACGACGACTGGACGTTCCGCCGGCCCGACAAGGTCGACTTCATCGGCCGGGAGGCCGGCTACCGCTACCTGCGCGCCAAGGGCAACTCGATCGAGGGCGGCACCTCCGAGATCCTGCGCAACATCATCGCCGAACGCGTCCTCGGCCTGCCCGCCGAGCCGCGTGCCGACAAGGACGTCGCCTGGAAGGACCTCCCCCGATGACGCTGCTGTACACGGAGGTGGAGGAGGAGCTGCGGGCCGCCGTGCGCGACCTGCTCGCCGACAAGTGCTCCCCCTCGGCCGTGCTCGACCGTGTCGAGTCCGGCACGCCGTACGACGCGGAGCTGTGGAAGGCGCTGGCCCGCGACATCGGCGTGGCCGGGCTGCTGATCCCCGAGGAGCTCGGCGGCTCCGCCTCCCGTAAAGGCGGCGCCTCGGCCCGCGAGGCCGCCGTCGTGCTGGAGGAGCTGGGCCGCGCCGTGGCTCCCGTGCCGTTCCTGAGCAGCGCCGTCCTGGCCACCCAGGCCCTGCTGACCGCCGGGGGAGACATCGCGGAAGAGCTGCTGGGACGCCTGGCCGCGGGCGAGGCGACGGCCACGCTCGCGGTGTCGTTCGCCGCCTCGCCGTATGCGCCGCCGAATCCGATGGTCACCCTTGGCGAGGACGGCACGGTGACCGGCACGGTCACCGGGGTGATCGGCGCGGAGGTCGCCGACGTCCTGCTCGTCCCCGTACGGCTGGCGCAGGGCACCGGGCTGTGCGTGGTGGAGGCGTCCGCCGCGGTCCGGGTGACGCCGGTCACCTCGCTCGACCTGACCCGGCCCATCGCGACCGTGTCGTTCGCGTCGGCGCCGGCGCGGGTCGTCGCGAGGGCCGACGGGCTGGAGGTGCCGTGGGTGTGGGAGGCCCTGGTGCGCGGCGCCGGGCTGCTCGCCTCGGAACAGCTCGGCGTCGCCGAGTGGTGCCTCACCACGACGGTCGCGTACGTGAAGGAACGCAGGCAGTTCGCCCGGCCGGTGGGGTCGTTCCAGGCGGTCAAGCACCGGCTGGCCGACCTGTGGCTCGAGGTCGTGGGGGCCAGGGCGGCGGCCCGCAACGCGGCCGCCCGGCTGGCGGACACGGCCTCCGCGGGACCGCTCGGCGACGACGCCGCGGTGGCCGTCGCGGTGGCGCAGGCCCATTGCGGAGCGGTGGCGGTGCACGCCGCCGAGGAGTGCGTGCAGCTCCATGGCGGCATCGGGATGACCTGGGAGCACCCGGCGCACCTCTACCTCAAGCGGGCCAAGGCCGATCAGATCGCGCTGGGCACGCCGGGCGACCACCGTGAGGCGCTGGCCGGTCCGGCGGACCTCCCGGCGCCCGCCTGAGCCGCGTTTCCGGGCCCGGTCAGGGCCGCAGGGAGTTGAGCAGGAGGTCGGCGAAGTGGCGGCCGACCTCCTGGCCGGTCAGCGGGCCGTCGGGGTGATACCAGGTGCCGAGGTGGTGGACCGAGCCGAAGAAGAAGTCGACCACCATCTCGGCGGGGATGTCGTCGCGGAAGACGCCGGCGCGCTGCCCCTCGACGACGAGGTCGCGGAACCGCTCGTGGTAGCGCCGCCGCTCGGCCCGCACGCTCTTGTACGTCTCCGGCGCGAGCTGGTGCATCGACCTGAAGAAGATCTTGGAGTCGTCCAGGTTGTCGACCGTGGTCACCACCACGTCGGTCGCCGCCGCGTGCAGCCGGTCGGCCACCGGGCCCTCCGCGTCGGCGAACCGGTTGAGTCGCTCCATCTGCAGGCGCAGCACCCGGGCGTAGATCTCGTGGAGCAGGTCGTCCTTGGAGTCGAAGTAGTGGTACATGGCGCCCTTGGTGACGCCGGCCGCCGCGACGATCTCCTGCACCGACGTGCTCTCGAAACCCCGCCCGGCGAACAGCCGGGTGGCCTCGGCGAGCAGGCGCTGCCGCACCGGCTCCTCCAGGGACCCGTTCGCGGGGCGCTCCCCGTTCGCGCGATCCCCCGTTACGCGGCGGGCCATGCCGACCTCCTTCGTCTCTCGGGTCAAGCATACCGACTGGTCGGTCAAGCGTCGGCACTGGCGTAATTGCGCTACTTCCCTCACCTTAGGAGGGTTGGGATTCCCGCTCGGGTATCCCGGAGAAAGCCGCATGCCTAGTGTGGGGGGTTCGCGTGCCGAATGGGTCTATTTACGTCCCGAAGGACGAGAAGTTCACCGGTGCCTCGCCGCAGAACCTGTACGAGACGTTCTGGTTCGCCGGACGCAAGAACCGGATCCGGGTGCGGGCCGCGATCACCTTCGCGGGGTTCGTCATCGGCAACCTGGTGGGCCCGCGGCTCGGGCTGAACATGTTCGCCGCCGGCCTCGGGCTGGCCGCCCTCGCGGGCGGCACGGACCTGTTCATCGCCTGGCGCCTGCACGAGCGTACGGCGGTGTGGCGGGGCAAGCGCCGCGGCGAGGTGCGCACCGGACGGTTGCTGCGTCTCGGGCTGCGCCGGCACGGCTACCGGGTGATGGACGGCCGGGCCGTGCCCGGCGAGGCGTCGATCGACCACCTCGTCATCGGGCCGGGCGGCCTGTGGATCGTGGACAACGAGGCGTGGTCGCCCGACACCCTGATCGCGCGGTACGGCGAGCGCCTGTTCTTCGACGAGAAGTTCGGCACCTCGGTCGCCAAGGGCCTCATCTCCGCCGCCGGTTCGATGGCCGCGCTGCTGACCAAGGAGACCGGCATCGAGGTCTCCATCGCCCCGGTGCTCGCGGTGCACGGCGGGAAGATCAAGGCCAGGGGCGGCGCGCTGCACGGGGAGGGGCTGACCGTCGCCTACCCGGGCAGGGTGGCCCGCTGGATCCGCACCCACGGTTCCGCCGAGTTCACCGAGGAGCAGATCGAACTGCTGGCCCGTACGGCGGCCCGCATCCTGCGCCGCATGAGCTGAGCACGCCGACGCGGGCCGGAATCGATTCGGGCGAAGGGTCTCGATTCAGGCCAGTGTCTCGACGAACGCGGCGAGCTGGGCGACGTTGCGGCACTCGTGCATGGGAACGACCGAGCCGTACGACGTGGCGAGGGAGTCCCCGGTGTCCCACTGGGCCCGGGGCTCGGGGTTGAGCCAGTAGGCGTGCCTGGCCTGCCCGGCCAGCCGCTTCAGCGTGCCCAGCGCCGGGGCCTGGTAGTTGGACCTGGCGTCGCCCAGGATCAGCAGCGACGTCCGGGGGCCCACGGCGTCCGGGAAGCGTTCGGCGAAGCGCTCGAAGACGTGGCCGTAGTCGGTGCGGCCGAACCTGACGATGTCGGCCTCCTCCGTCAGGCGGGCGATGGCGTCCAGCACGTCCGCACCCGGGGCGAACAGGTCCGTGATCTCGTCCACCGTGTCCACGAACGCGAACGCCCGCACCTTGGTGAACTGCTCCCGGAGCGCGAACGTCAGCAACAGCGTGAAGTGCGAGAACGTGGAGACCGAGTCGCTGGCGTCGCACAACACGACCAGCTCGGGCCGGTGGGGGCGGGGCGGGCGCATGTGGGTGGTGAGCGGCACCCCGCCCGTGGACAGCGAGGCACGCACGGTGCGCCGGAAGTCGAGCCGCCCGCGCCGCCCCCGCTTCTGCCTGATCGACAGCCGGGTGGCCAGGCGGCGGGCGAGGGGGTAGACCTCCCGGCGCAGCCGGGCCAGCTCCTCCTTGGTCGCGCGCAGGAAGTCGACCTGGTCGATCGGTGGCCGGACCGCCGACCTGGCGATCTTCTCGATGCCCGACTCCTCGGCGATCCTTCGGCGTACGTCGGAGGCGACCGCCTCCGTGAACGCCTCGACGGTCCGCGAGATGTGCCGCCTGGCGACCTTCTCCGGCAGGCCGCCGCGCTCGTCGAGCATGGCGTTCAGCATCCGGGCCACCAGCGTCTCGGGCGACAGCGCGCGCAGCACCGGGAAGGAGAACCACGACTGCCTGCCGGGCGCGGCCTGGACCTGCCCGAACCGCCCCACCATCGTCCGGGCGAACTCACGGAACGCGGGATCGGCCGGATCGCCCATCAGCAGCTCCGCCAACCGCTCGCGCAGCTCGGGCAGCTCGGGCAGCTCGGCGTCCTCGGCGACGGCGGTGCCTTCGGTGCCGCTGATCACCGGCGGGAACCACAGGTCGAAGAGCAGGTCGAACCCCGGCCGGTGCGCGGGCCGCTTCACCAGCGTCGCGGCGTACGCCTCGCGCAGCGTCTCCCGCTCGGCCAGGTCGATGACCATGAGCGCGTGGGCGGCGTCCAGCCCCTCGGCCGGGGAAACCGGCAGCCCGGCCTCCCGCAGGGCGTGGACGAACCCCACGTGCCGGTCCACGAGGGACGCCGGAGTCGTCATGACCGGGACGGCAGGCCGAGCTCCTTGGCGGCCCGCACCTGGTCGGAGTTGTGCTTGAGCACCACGCCCAGCGTCTCGCCGATCAGCGCCTCGTCCAGCTCCGTACGGCCCAGCGCGAGCAGGGTGTGCGCCCAGTCGACGGTCTCCGCGATCGACGGCGACTTCTTCAGCTCCAGCGCCCGGAGCGTGGCCACCGTACGGGCGAGCTGGTCGGCGATGCTCGCGGGCAGCCCGGGCACCTGAGCGAGCAGGATGTCGCGCTCCCGCTCCGGCGTGGGGTAGTCGAGGTGGAGATAGAGGCAGCGTCGCTTGAGTGCCTCCGACAGCTCGCGGGTCGCGTTCGAGGTCAGCACGACGTAGGGCCGGCGCGCGGCGGTGATCGTGCCCAGCTCGGGGATCGTGATCTGGTAGTCGGACAGGATCTCCAGCAGCAGCCCCTCGACCTCGACGTCGGCCTTGTCGGTCTCGTCGATGAGCAGCACGGTGGGCTCCTCGCTCCTGATGGCCTTCAGGAGGGGGCGCTCCAGCAGGAACTCCTCGGAGAAGATGTCGTCCCAGGCGCCGTCGTCGGCCTGGATGCGCAGCAGCTGCTTCTTGTAGTTCCACTCGTACAGCGCCCGCGCCTCGTCCAGGCCCTCGTAGCACTGCAGACGGATGAGCCGCGCGCCGGTGGCCTCCGCCACGGCCTTGGCGAGCTGGGTCTTGCCCACGCCCGCCGGTCCCTCGGCCAGCAGCGGCTTGCCCAGCGCCCCGGCCAGGAACACCGATGTCGCGATGCCGTCGTCGGCAAGGTAGTCGACGGCCGCCAGCCGCCCCCGGACCTCGTCACGCGAGGCGAACCACATGTGCGCTCCCAACCGCCGATACCGAATGTTGTTCTACTCTAGCCTGATTTCGACTGATCTGATTTGGACTGCTCTGGGGTGTGCGATAGCCTCTAAGGGCTTTGCGCCGCTAGCTCAGTTGGTTAGAGCAGCTGACTCTTAATCAGCGGGTCCGGGGTTCGAGTCCCTGGCGGCGCACCCTGTCGAAAGCCCAGGTCGGTATATCCGACCTGGGCTTTCGTTATTCACTGATTGTCTCGGCGGCGCAGGTTCGGCCTCGGCCGAAAGTGCTAGTCAAACGGCGCGGACCGCACCTTCGGCCGATACCGCGCCAGGCCCGGGCCCCGCAGGATCAAGCCATGCCATACGAAGATCCGCATGCTGCGCCGAGAGCCGAGGCCCCCACCAGGCATGACAAGGTTCGTCCGGCTCTGCCCGGCCGTCGTCAGAGCCGTGGAAAGCCGACGCTCCGGACTCCGATCCTGCGGGCCGGCCTGGCCGCGGTCGCAGGACTGCTCACCCTGACGGTTCCCGCCTCCCGGACGCCGGCGTCCGCCTCTTCCGGACACGCCTCCGCCGGCTCTTCGGTCACTTCGAGCAGCACGCCGTATCTGCCCGAGCCGACCGGTCCCCATCCGGTCGGCACAACGTCCCTGCGTCTGAACGACACCTCGCGCCCTGACCCCTGGGTCCCCGAGGCCACGTCGAGGGAGCTCATGATCTCCCTCTGGTATCCGGCGAGGTCCCGGAACGGACGGCGTGCGCCCTACGTGACGCCCAAGGAGTCGGAGCTAATCCTGAAGGGCAAAGGGGTGACGGGCGTGCCGCTCGACGTGCTGAGCAGAACGCGGACCCACGCGTTCAGCGGCGCCGAACCGGCGGGACGTGGACACACTCTGCCCCTTGTCGTGCTCTCTCCCGGCTTCACCGACCCTCGAAGCTCGCTCACCGCCCTGGCCGAGGAACTGGCGAGCAGGGGCTACGTGGTGGCCGGCATCGACCACACGTACGAGACCTTCGCCACCACATTCCCCGACGGGCGGCTGGCCACCTGCGCCGCGTGCGAACTCGAAGGCGTCGACGACTTCGGTGAGAAAGCGGTGGAGAACCGGGCGGTCGACGTCTCCTTCGTGATCGATCAGCTGACCGGTCCGCACGCCAAGTGGAAGGGCGCTTCGCTGATCGACGCGTCCAGGATCGCGATGGCGGGCACGTCGCTTGGTGGCGCGAGTGCCGCCGAGACGATGCTGAAGGACCCCCGGGTGCGCGCCGGAATCAACATGGACGGCCTCATGTTCGCCCCGATCCCCGCGAGCGGGGTGGCGCGCCCGTTCCTGTTCCTGGGCCAGCCGTTGCACAGCCCGGGCGGCACGGACGCCACATGGGACCGCGACTGGGAACACCTGACCGGATGGAAGCGCTGGCTCGTGGTGGCCGGAGCGGTACACCCGTCGTTCAGCGACTACGACCTGCTGGCCCAGCAGATCGGCGTCGACCTCGGCAGTGAGCTCGCCGGAACCCGCTCCGTGGACATCACCCGCAGATACGTCCGGGCTTTCTTCGACCTGCACCTGGGCGGCAGGCCACAGCCCCTGCTGGACAGGCCCTCGGTGCGCTACCCCGAGGTCGGGTTCTGCTCGCCGGAAACGAAGACCTGCACATAGGGAGGCGGACTGTCGATCAGCGGGTCCGGGGTTCGAGTCCCTCGCGGCGCACCACGTCAGGAAGCCAAGGCCGTTCGGCCTGGACCTGCTGCGCTACCCGGGTGGCGTGCAGGGACGCGAGCAGCCGGATTCGTTCGTCGTCGGCGGTGCCGGGCTCGGCCGTGTAGACGAGCAGGACCGGTCCGGGATTGCCGGGCAGGGGATAGACGTCCCAGTCGAGGATGATCTCGCCCACCTGGGGGTGCCGGAACAGCTTCGTCCCGTGGACCGTCTCACGCACCTCGTGCCGGGCCCAGAGCCGGCGGAAGTCCGCGCTGCGGATGCTCAGCTCGCCGATGATCGCCGTGGCGCGAGGGTGGGTGGGGTCGGTCGCGACGGCGGCCCGCAGCATGCCGATGTACTGCAGGGCGGTGGTCTCCCAGTCGGGGCAGCGCGCACGGGCCCCGGGATCCTCGAACAGCACAATGAGCATGTTCCGCCGCCCCGGCGGCAGGGGGGCCGGATCGCCGAGCAGCGCCTCGGCGAGCGTGTTCCACGCGAGCACGTCGAGGTGCCGGCCGAGCACGACCGCGGGAGTGCTCATGACGTGCAGCAGGCGCCGGGTGCTGTCCGGCACGCGTTCCGGAGCCCGGCGCGTGCGGACGGCCGCCGGCCGCCGTGCCGCCCGGGCGAGGGTGAACAGGTGCCGGCGTTCCTCGTCGCCGAGGTCCAGTGCGGAGGCGATGGCGTCGAGCACCTCGTCGGAGGGCCGCACCTCACGGCCCTGCTCCATGCGCTGGTAGTAATCGGTGCTCAGCCCGGCCAGCAGCGCGACCTCCTCGCGCCGCAGGCCGGCCACCTTGCGCCGGGGCCCCGGCTCAAGGCCGACGTCCTGCGGACGCAACCGGCCGCGCCGGGCACGCAGGAAGTCACCGAGTTCACGGGCGTACGGGTGATAGACGGCCATGACGACAGTCTGCCGGTGCGGTCCAGGCCGAAGGTAGGTCTGGCGTTCCCAGGCAGACGCGTACGACCGAATTCCGGCGACCGCGACCTAGCGTCGTCGCCATGAGCGAATGGAACGCCAGCCACATCCCCGACCAGCACGGCCGGATCGCCGTCGTCACCGGCGCGAACTCGGGACTCGGCCTGGTCACCGCGACCGAACTCGCCCGGCACGGCGCGCACGTCGTGATGGCCGTACGCAACACCGTCGCCGCGGAGCGGGAGGCCGAGGCGATCCGGCGCTCCGCGCCACGGGCCGAGATCGAGGTGCGTGAGCTCGACCTGGCCTCGCTCGCGTCGGTGCACGCGTTCGCGAAGGATCTGACCGCCGACTTCCCGGCGATCGATCTGCTGGTCAACAACGCGGGCGTGGTCCTCCTCGGCGCCGCCCGCACGACGGCCGACGGATTCGAGCTGCAGTTCGGCACCAACATGCTGGGCCACTTCGCCCTCACCGGCCTGCTGCTCGACACCCTCGGCCGGGCGGACGCCGCACGGGTGGTCAGCCTCAGCTCGATCACCCACAAGAACGCCCATCTCGACTTCGACGACCTGATGTCGCGGCGCGACTTCAACGCCAGCCGGGCGTACGGCCGCTCCAAGCTCGCCACCACCGTCTTCGGCCTCGAACTCGACCGCCGCCTGCGCGCCGCGGGCTCACCGGTCGTCAGCGTCGTCGCCCACCCCGGCCTGTCGAGGAGCAATCTCACCCCCCGAGCCTGGGAGCACCGCGGCCGGATCGGGCGGATCTTCGCCCGAGGCGGGCTGCTGGTGACGCAGCCGGCCGAGCGGGGGGCGCTGCCCCAGCTCTTCGCCGCGACCGCGCCCGATGTGCGTGGCGGTCAGTTCTTCGGACCGTCCGGCTTCCTGGAGATGCGCGGCCGGGTCGTGGAGGTCCGCCCCAGCGCGGAGGCGGCCGACCCCGACGTCGGGCGGCGCCTGTGGACCGCCGCCGAGGCGCTGACCGGCATCACCTACCTCTGACCCGGCCCGGTTGGGAAGCCGCCGGGTCGAGGGCGCGGATCTGGCCGAACTCGCCGTCGTAGCCGGGGTCCTTCGTCACTTCGCCGTTCCGCAGGCGGCCGATCGCCTCGGCGAGCCGCGGCGAGTGGGCGGCGATGTCGTCGAGGGGGAGGTCGCCGAGTATCGCGAGCTCGGGTCCGAGCGCGGTCACGAGCCTGTCGGTCTCGGCGCTCACCTTCTTGCTCTTCGGGCCCACCCCCAGGGTCTCGGCCACGAGATCCGGGAGCGGGACGAGGTTGCGGAATCCCGCCGCGCCGCGCGGACTCCTGCCCGCCGGGCGGTCCGCGAGGTCCTCGACCCTGCTCAGCACGCCGACCGTGAGCTTCCTGCCGCACACCGGGCAGAGGCCGCCGAGCTTGCGCGTCTCCTCGGGGTCGAGCCGCACGCCGCACTTGCGGTGGCCGTCGACGTGGTACTTGCCCGCCTCGGGGAAGAACTCGGTCGTGCCGCACACGCCGGCGCCGGTGCGCAGGGCCCGCTCGATCGCGAAGTAGTCCAGGTCGGTCTCGAAGACGGTGGTCTCGCGGCCCACGATGGGCGGCGAGTGGGCGTCCGAGTAGCTGACCAGCCGATATCCGTCGAGGCCGGAGACCTGCCACATCATGGCGGGGTCGGCGGACAGCCCGGTCTCCAGCGCGAAGACGTGCTCGGTGAGGTCACCGAAGCACTCCTCGATGCTGTCGAATCCCGATTTCGAGCCGAGCACGCCGAACCACGGCGTCCAGACGTGCGCCGGCACCAGGTAGGCGCCCTCGCCGCAGGCCAGGACGGTCTCCAGCAGGTCGCGGGAGCTCATGCGTACGGTGGGCCGGCCGTCCACGCCGAGGTCGGCGACCTTGGCGAGGCCGCGGTCGAACTCCTCGGCCTGGTCGAATCCCGGCAGGTAGACGAGGTGGTGGATCTTCCGGGAGCGGCCGCCCTGGGAGTAGACGGTGGAGATCTCCACCGACAGCATGTACCGCACGGGGGCGTCGGCCACGCTGCCCGGCAGCGTCGCCGCGACCTCGCGGTCGAGGTCGTCGCGCAGCCGGAACAGTCCCGGCTCGGCCGGCACGAGAGCCGTACGCAGCCGGTCCAGCCAGGCCGGGTGGGTGAAATCGCCCGTGCCCATGAGCGTGACGCCCTTGCGCCGGGCCCACCAGGTCAGCTGCTCCAGGTCGCTGTTCTTGCTGCACGCGTAGGCGTACCTGGAGTGCATGTGCAGGTCGGCGTGGAAACGCACGGTGACCTCTCCCGTCGGCTTGACCCTGGATCTACCAGGTTGCCGACCAGAACAGGTCCAAACGCCCGCCGCGCGGCGACCGGCGCCTACGGTTCGGCGATGCGGTCCAGCCGCGCCAGCACGGACGCGGCGCCGGGACGGGAATCCCGGCGCCGCGTCACCGGACGGTCAGGGGATCAGTAGAGCCTGATCTCCGGCACCGGCAGCCGCACCTGCTTCGGGCCGCGCCAGTCCTTGTGGCCCTTCGGCAGGTTGATCAGCGCGCCGACCAGGTCCAGCGGAAGCGAGACGCTGCTCTTCCTGAGATCGACGGTGACGTTCGCGCCGGTGGCCTGCTCACGGCTGTAGGTGGAGTCGGTCCCGGCGATCACCAGGCCGATCCTGTGGCCCTTCTTGAACGTGTACTCCTGCGGCAGGGTCTGCCACGTCACCTGTGCGTACGTCCCGGGGGCCAGCGGCGACGGCTCGGTGAGGGAGCCGCGGTTCTGCGCGTCGATCCAGCCGCGGGCCACGACCTCCAGGGGCCTGGTGGCCAGATTGGTGGCGACCTTCTTGTAGCAGGCGTCGTCGGAGGCGGTGCTGTCGCCGTGGCAGTCCTCCTCGGCGAGGGTGGTGATGCCCTGCCCGAGACGCCAGTCGACCCGGGTGTCCTCGCCGAAGTCGACCAGGAGCGCGGTCAGGTTCGAGGTCGGCTTGTCGAGCGAGATCCGCAGGTCCACCTCGGGTGTGCCGGACATGCGCAGGTTCATCGGCAGCTCGCCGGTGGTGAAGGCCACCCTGCCCGGCGCCGCCGTGCCGACGTCGGCGACCATCGCGTCCTCGGACTGGCGGGTGTCGGTGAAGGCGGCCGTCTCACCCTTCCTGGCGGGGAGCAGCCCGAGCGAACCGTCGGCGGCCGGGCGGAGAGGGACCTTACGGGCGAGCGGCGCGGGCCAGTCGCGCTGCGTGATCCACTCGGCCGGGCCGACCTGCACGTCGGCGCGCGGCTCCCGCATGATCCCGTTGTCCACGCCCAGCAGCCAGCGGTCGAACCAGCGGTGCAGCGTGTCGACCCACAGGTCGCGGCGCCCCTCGAAGTCGAAGGGGTCCACGTGCTGATACCGACCGATCCAGATCTTGCGCGGCACGTTCCGGTCGGCGAGAGCCTGCCACCACACCGAGAAGTTGTCGGGCTTGACGTTCAGGTCGTTGACCGTGTGCACGACGAAGACGCTGGCGTGCACCTTCGACGCGTCCCCGAGCGACCCGGCGACGTAGTCGCGCTCGGCCCAGAAGCCGTTGTAGTTCCCCGTGGCGTCGTCGGCGTCGACGTCCAGCTGAGCCCGCTTCGCCGCGCACTTGGCGGCCGGGTCGGTGTCGATCACCCGGGACAGGTACGACATGTAGTTGTAGTTGTAGATGACACCGTTGGAGCGCTGGTACTTGTACCAGGAGCTGATGGCGGAGATCGGGACGATCGTCTCCAGGCCCTGCACCCCGGTCGCCGCGACCGCGTTGGCCAGCGTGCCGTCGTACGACTTGCCGATCATGCCGGCCTTGCCGGTGCTCCAGTCGGCCACCGCGGGGGAGCCGTCGTCGTGGTAGGCGGGGGCGCGGCCGTTCAGCCAGTCGACGACCGCCTTTCCGCCCAGCACGTCCGCCTTGCCGCCCACGTCCGGGCAGCCGTCGGACTTCGTGGTGCCGACCATGTCGACGTTGAGGACGGCGTACCCGCGCGGCACGAAGTAGTTGTCGTAGAACAGCGGGAACTTGGCGGGCTCGCCCGCCGCGTCGTACACCTTGCGCTCGGACTCGTTGCCGCGCCCGGAGTTGTCGTAGTAGGGGCTCTCGTCGAGGATCGTCGGCACCTTGAGCCCGGGCCCCGACTCCCTGGGCCTGATGATGTCGACCCTGACCCGGTCGAGGCGGCCGTCGGAGTCGCTGTCGACGCTCGACTCGACGTAGACGTGCTCGCGAACGGCGTCGGCGTAGGAGAAGACCGGCTGGGTGCGTCCCTGGTCGACGGTGATGGCCGGGCCGGTGGCCGCGTGGGCAGGAACCGCGCCGATCGCGGTCACGGCGACCGCGGCCATGGCTGCTCGTAACAGCACGGAGAGCCTCCAGAGGGGGGTGAGGAATTCCCCGCAAATCTCCATGCGTGCCTGTATGCCGACAAGATCCCTTTATGTGATCGACATCACCTTGGTCCTGCTGTGTGACAGAGGTGGCTCCCGAGGGTCGGAAAACGCCGTGAACCCTTGACTGCTCCCCGGCGAGCTTCAGCGCGGAGGCGGCCCGGCGCTCGCCCCGATCACAAGATGATCCGATCAGGTCCCGGGGCTGACGACGGGGCTGACGAACACCGGCGTGCCGGAAACGGCCACGCGCAGCCGCCGGTCGCGGACCTCGACGGCGAGCGGCTCGCCGAACGCGTCCACGGCCGTCGCGCTGGAGGCGGGCCAGGGCCAGGAGACGGGGACGGGCGGCTGGTCCTCCCCGTCGGCCGTGTCGTCGGCCGTGTCGCGCCGGTCCCACAGCACGAGTAGCGGCCCCCGTCCGGCACGCTCGACCTCGAACGCGTACAGGCCGGGCGGGTCGGCGGGCTGGACACGGGTCACCCGGCGGGCCCCCGCGAGCTGCGCGGTGAGCAGGGCGAAGGTGTCCGCCGCCGGATGCCGGACGGCGAGTTCGCCGTCCCGGTAGCCCAGCATGGCGAGCTTGCCGAACATCAGATGCATGATCTGCAGCGGGTCGGCCGGTCCGGGGACCTCGGGCGCGAGGTTCCAGTAGAGAGTGCGGCGGACCCCGGCGGCGAGCGCCTGCAGGGTGCACGCGACGAGCTGACGGCAGTTGATCCGGTGTCGTCTGGCCTCGAGCTCGGGCGGGCACCCCTCCATGAACATCCGCAGCCGGGGCGGCAGTTGCGGCATCCGCGCGTACAACGCGGCCATGGCCCGTCGCTCGGGGGTGTCCTGCCGCGCCCTGGCGGCCAGTTCAATCGTGCTCTGCACGGCCGGTTGAACCGTGCTCTGCACGGCCGGTTGAACCGTGCTCTGCACGGCCGGTTGAACCGTGCTCTGCGCGGCCGGCTGATCCGTGCTCTGCGCCTGCGCGTCTCCGGTGAAGGCCTCGGCGAACACCTCGTACATGACGGCCTGGGCGTCGGGGAACTCGAACGGCACGGGCGCGCCGTACTCGCCCACCACCACCGGCCTGAGACAGCCGTGCGCCCGCATCAGCTCCCGCACGGCCTCGATGTGGGCGGGGACCGCGGCGGTGTCGCCATACAGGTGCACGTCGAACAGGTCGAAGGCGTCGCGGCCGCCGGACAGCACCTGCGCGAAGAAGCGCCACGGCTCGCTTCCCGCCTCGCTGCCGAGCACGTCGTAGCCGCACCCGCCGAGCACCACGGCGGCCGCGGGGTCGGCCTCCTTGACCGCGGCGTACATGACCCTCAGCTGCGCGACGTACTCGTCGGCGGTCCCCGCCCACAGCAGATCGGTGTTGCTCGGCTCGTTGTCGCACTGCCAGTAGTGCACCCGCCCGGCGCAGCGGCGCACCACCCGGCGTACGAACTCGGCGTAGGCGTTCAGGTCGTGCGCG
The DNA here is from genome assembly GCF_006334915.2 of Microbispora catharanthi. Classification (GTDB taxonomy): domain Bacteria; phylum Actinomycetota; class Actinomycetes; order Streptosporangiales; family Streptosporangiaceae; genus Microbispora; species Microbispora catharanthi. The sequence continues at coordinate 176,737 of NZ_VDMA02000013.1, read as the reverse complement.
GGGGAGGGCGGCAGGAAGTCGGTCGGTGTCCGGGTGGCCCACGGGGAGCTGGAGCACAGCGTGATCCACACCTCCTCGTCGCCGTCGAGCTGGCCGAGCAACGCGTCGACCACGTCCCAGCGGTAGCGGCCCGGCTCGGGCTCGACCTGGCTCCAGTACACGTACGCCCGTACGATCCCGGCCCCCAATGATCGGGTCTGGGGGACGAACGTGCCGGGCGGGCCGAACAGGCCGTAGCTGACGCCCCTCACGATGCCCAGCCGGATCCCCGGCGGTTCGTACGCGTCGATCGCCGCCTGCGTCATCAGTACCTCCGACTTTGGAAAGTTTATGTCGTATACGCATAGCTTATAGCGTAAACTTGTGCCGTGGGCGAGGGAGAGACGAACGCGTTCCCGCTGATCTGGACCCAGCGGCAGCAGCCGCGCCGGCGCGGGCTGGACCGGGAGCAGATCACGGCGGCGGCGATCCGCGTGGCCGACGAGGCCGGACTCGACGGCCTGACGATGAAGGCGGTCGCCGCCCGCCTCGGGCCGTACTCGCCGATGGCGCTCTATCGGCACGTGCACAGCAAGGAGGGCCTGTTCGACCTCATGCTCGACGCGGCCACGGCCGAGATCCCGCTCCCCGGAGAGCCCGGTGACGACTGGCGCCGCGATCTGCGCACGCTCGCCCTGGAAACCCGGCGGATGACATCGCGGCACCCCTGGTTCGCCGTGCTGGTCCACGCCCGCCCTCCGGCCGGCCCGCACATGATGCGGCGACTGGAGTTCATGCTCACCGTCCTCGTACGGCGGGGGGCGACCGTCGGTGACGCCATGACCTATGCGGTGCTGATCGATCGGCACGTTCTCGGCAGCGCCCTGCAGGAGAGCGAGGAGGCTCGCCTGGAGCGGCGCCACGGCCTGGACGACGACGCCCGGTTGTACGCCGCCATCGCGACGCTCCGCGAACTGGCCGCCGCCGACGGCGGCCTGCCCCACCTCACGGAATGGCTCACCCATCCGGCCGGTCCCACGCCGGAGGAACGCTTCGTGATCGGGCTCGACTTCGTCCTCGACGGGATCGCCGCCCGGCTGGCGTGATCGCGGCTACCGCCGGGTGGTGCTCTCCCACTCCAGCTCGCCCTTGACGACCTTCGGCCGCCAGCCGCGGATCGGCCTGCCGGTCTCCAGCGACCTCGTGGTCGCCTTCAGCAGCGCCAGGTAGGACGGCCACACCACGTCGCCCTCCAGCGTGAGCCCCTCCTCGTTGAAGAACTCGCCGGTCCTGCCCGTACGGGTGTCGACGAAGAGGTTTCCGCCGTCGATGGCGTAAGCGAAGGGGATGAGGTGGCCGCTCCACCAGTAGCCGAGCGAGTCGCCGCCGATGTCGCACAGCATCTTCCACTCGGAGTGGATGTGCTTGGCGGACATCAGCTCGTAGAAGGGCGCGGGGCCGAACCCCAGCGAGCCGGCGCCATCGTGCCGCAGCAGCGAGGCGCGCAGGTCGTCGGGGAAGCGCAGCCCCATCGCCGCCTCCGACCTGGCGATGTCCAGGGGGCGGGCCGGTGGCCGGAGCCGCTTGAACGTGACGGGGGCCTTTCGCGCCAGCCACCGCTCGACGCGCCGCCACACCGCGTTCACCTCGGCGATGGCACGCGGCCCCGGCATACGCACCCGCGGCGTACGGCGGGGCGGCAGGCACCCGCCGGCCCGCAGCTCCCCGGCCGTCGGCTTCTCCGGGGTCGGCTCCACGGTGGGCGTGGGGCTGGGGGACGGCCGGGGGCCGCCGGCGCAGCCCGGCCGCACGGGGGCCGGGTCCTCGGCCCAGCGCAGCTCGCAGCCCGCCGTGACGACCGGATACCAGTCGCGCAGCGCCACACCCCGCTCCAGCGCGCCGGCCAGCGCCTCCAGCATCGCGACATGCGACGGCCAGCCCATCGGGCCGTCGTACTCCAGTCTCTCCTCCGACGCGGCCTCGCCCACACGCCCCGTACGCGGCTCGACGAACAGCTCCCGGCCGCGGCCGTCGCTCCCGATGGCCAGGAAGCTGCCGTGCCACCGCCCGTCCTCGGGGTCGGCCGCGTCCAGGTCACCCTCCATCACCAGGTCCTGGCAGTTGCCCCAGTTGAAGGAGTCGATTTCGAACAGACCGAGCAGGCCGTACGACGGGGGGAGCTGGAACCCTTCTCCCAGGTTGCCGTCGGCGCCGTCATGGCGCAGGTAGGAGGCGTACAGGTCGTCGGGCAGGCGGCGGCCGTGATTGGCCTCCCACCCGGCGAGGGCCTGCGGGCCGGCGCCGAACTCGAGCTTCCGCAGCGTGGCCGAGGCGTGCGCGCCCAGCCAGCGTTCGATCCGGTCCCACGCCTGGTTCACCCGGGCGGCGATCGCCGGATCGGGCGTACGCAGGACGTACGTGGGCTCGTCGCCCACGAAGACCGGTTCCTGCGGCTCCTCGCTTCCCGTCGCGGTCCCGTCGTCTTCCCACCGGATCGGCGGGCAGCCGATGGCCTTCGCCTCCTCGGCGGTGAGCGCGTTGGCCTTGATCCTCGCTTCGAACTCGGGATCGTCGCAGGACAGCGACACGGTGTCGCCCATGGACATGGAGGAGCACGTCACCGTCTCCTCCATGAGGTCCGGCTCGCCCGCGAGCCCTGCCATCAGGAGCGCGGCCACGAGCGCCGGTCGTACGACACGCGCCCACGGGGGTCCGATCATCCGCGTACCGTATCGATCTTGCACTATGGACCGCAGGCCGTTCGCAGGTGCCAGGTGAGGACGCGCGCGGTCCGCTCGCCCAGCGCGTCGTACGTCTGCTTGACCAGTGCCGCCAGCTCGCGGCAAAGCGGCTCAGGGGGTCCCGCGTACGCGGTGGCCGCCTGGCGGGCGAGCCAGTCGTCCACACCGGCCCGAGCCCGCTCGCGGAGCGACTCGTCCGGCCCGGACAGAAGAATCAGGTCGGCCTTGAGCCGGTTCCACCTGTCCGTCCCGGCGAGCAGCCGGCGGGCCGCCCGTCGTACGTGCGGGGGACGCCCGCCGTCGAGCAACGGCCACAGCCGATCCTCGGGCGGGGGCGCGTCGCGCAGCGCCTCGGCGACGTGGCGTACGACGACCGGCGCGGGATCGACGAGCATCGCGGCCAGGTCGGCCCGCGCTCCCAGGCGAGACACGGCACGTACGGCCTCCGCCCGCACACGGGGGCTCTCGTCGGCCAGGTGCGGCAGGACGATCGAGGCGTCGGCGGGAGTGCCGCACTCACCGAGCCCGGCGACCAGGTGCCGTAGCCCGTGACCCGGCCGCTCATCGAGCAGGCGGCGGTAGAACTCCGCCGGGTCGCCGCCCGCCCGCCGGACCGCCCACTGCGCGGTCAGCCGCACTACGGGGGAGCCGTCGCCGAGCATCCGCTCCCCGTGCTCCGGGGTGCCGAGCCGCACCAGTGCGGTCATCGCCGTGGCACGCACCCGGGCCGCCCGGTTCGCCAGTAGTCCCCGCAGCAGGTCGGGACGGTCCAGCCCGGCGACCGCCTCCGCGCACAGCGTCCGGCAGGCCATGTCTTCCTCGTGCTGCGCAGCGTGGACCAGGTCCGCCTCGCCGAGGCGACCGCCGTCGAGGCAGGCCCGGTAAGCGAACCGGCGGGTGGGGATGTCGGCGCTGCTGCGCAGGGCCGTGAGGACCTCGTCGCTCGCCCGCGTGATCGCGTCACGCACCATTCGGACGACCGCTTCGCCGCGACGCCGTCTCCCGAGCCGTACGGCGACCGGTGCCACGGTCTCCATAACGGTCGCGGTGGGCGTCGCGAGCACCTGGTCCAGGACGTCCGCCGCCGCCGACCGCACCTCGGTCACCCAGTCGGCGGCCCGGATCACCAGGATCGGCAGCAGCCGCGGGTCGCGGCGCATGGCGGGATGCCGGACGGCGCGCTCCCGCTCGTGGCCGTCGTAGGCGCAGGCCGCCGCCAGCACGGCGAGCGGGGTGTCCGGCACGGGTGTCGTCACGTCCATGAGGGCGGAGTACCAGCCACGACGCCGCGCCGGGTCGAGTTCGGGCCACAGCCGGGGCGGGGCCGCCGCCAAGGCGTCGAGAGCGCGTTCGGCGTGCTCGCGATGGGCCGCCGCCCGAAACAGGGCCGTCCACAGGTCCCACAGCACGTACTGATGGCCCGGCGCGGCCCTGGCGACGAGCGTCTCGAAGGTTTCGACCACGTCACCATGATCCACGCCATGGAGGTCCCCGCCGGCCGGGCTCGAACCGGCGCCGGGCCCGAGCCGGGCGCTCTACCACTGAGCTACGACGAGACCGCTCCATCGTGTGGGCACCGCCGGCCGGGCTCGAACCGGCGCCCACCCGGATGAAGAGCCGGGCGTTCTACCGCTGAACTACGGCGGGCCGGGTTCCAGTCTGCTCGACCGTTCCCGGCCGCGCCACGGATTAATCCGTCTCCACGGCGGAGGGCAGGTCACCGATCACGACGCGGCTCTGAAGCCCGTGCAGGGCCTCCGGAGCCAGGTCGGGTCTGAGGGGCCCGCCGCTGAACACCCCGGCGCGGCGCAGCAGGGCCGCCCACACCGGATCGGCGACGGCGACCCCGTGCACCAGCTCGGGGGTGGGCCGGAACGCCGCGACACGGCGCTTGGGCGCGGGCGCGGTCCAGCCCGACTTCTCCGGGTCGAGCCCCGCCGTACGGCAGGCCGCCTCGACATCGGCACGGGTGCAGGACGCCGTGCCGTCCAGCACCTCCCAAGGCGGCGGCAGCGCGGCCCACACCTGGGTGCCGGGATCGACGTCGCCGCCGGTCGAGCGGTGCCAGGCCGCCAGGTCCGCGGCCATCAGCCGCATCGCCTTGCCGGGGCAGGACGCGTCCAGCAACTCCAGAGCGTTCAGGGAGGCGAGGCACGCGAGCCACCCGGCGCGGGCCGCGTTGTAAGCGCCCGCCAGAGAGTTCCACGTGCTGGAGTCGTCGCCGGGCCGGACGACCATCGTCGCCCGGTCAGTGGTCGCCCGCCACCGCAGGCCCAGGAGCCGGGCACTGTGCCGCATCACCGCGGACCACTGACCGAGCAGCCGTCCCCGCTCCCCGTCGGTGAGACGGTCCAGCACGTCGGGTGTGGACCGGACCTGCGCGATCACCCACCAGTCCGCATCGTCTCCGCACCGGCGGAGCAGGACCTCCGCGATCTCGTCGAAAGGATTGTCCCGCCCGGAGAGGCTGAACTCGCGGCGCAGCTTGCGGCGCGCGGTGTAGTACGCGACGAAGCAGGCGGCGTCCGGGTCCGCGACGAACCTCTCCAGAGGAATGTGCGCGCCGAAGCCGGTGACACCGATCAGCAGCAGCCGCCGCTTGTCCCGCTCTACCTCGAGTGTGCCCGCCTTCGCGGCGATGCGGCGCAGCATGCGGAACCGGCGGTTGTACTGCCGCTTCGACAGGTCCATCCCGGCGGCCTCCCGGGCCTCGCGGTTGAGCCGGTCGGCCAGGAAATCGGTCCGGCCGGGCGTCCATGCGATGGAGCGCCCGACCGTGCTCGCGTACGCCAGCAGGGACTCGGGGTCGTCGGGGTCCGCCTCCGCCGGACCGCCGAACAGCCGGGCCGCCGTCGCCACCTGACGCGCTCCGCCGACGGGACGCGCGTAGTCGCTCGACATCGAGGTGAACCACGCGGAGCCGCGCGAGGAGTGCCGCGCGGCACGGCCCAGCACGAGGCGCTCGCGGCCCGACAGCCGTCCGTCCAGTGCCTGGAGGACCAGTTCGGCGACGTCCTCCGGCCGGTAGCGGCGGTCCAGCGAGCCGTGCAGCTCGACAAGCGCCTCCCGGCGGGCGCGCTCGGAACCCTTGCGGTGCTTCATGCCCGCCATGATGTCCGCCGTGCCCGCCAGGAATCGATCGGTTATCCGGCCACCCGCGAAAAGCCGTTGGGCGTACGGGCCGGGACGGGGGAGACTTCGGCGTATGGAGACCATCTCGGCGGTGCGGCTCACGCTGTGGCCGCTGACCGTGCAGGACGCGGACGAGATGGCGGAGGTGCTGGCGGGGGAGGAGCTGTACGCCTTCATCGGCGGAGCCGCGCCCACCCTGCCGGAACTACGCGCCCGGTACGCCGCGCTCGAAGCCCGCTGCTCTCCGGACGGGCGGCAGGAGTGGCTCAACTGGATCATCCGCCGCCACACGGACGGGCGGGCGGTCGGCTACGTCCAGGCGACCGTGGAGGACGAGGGGCGGCGGGCCGAGGTCGCGTGGGTCGTGGGGACCGCGTGGCAGGGCCGCGGGTACGCCTCGGAGGCCGCGACGGCCCTGGCCGGTTGGCTGCGTGCGCGCGGTGTCGCCCGCATCGAGGCCCACATCCATCCCGATCACCAGGCGTCCATGACGGTGGCCGGCCGGATCGGCCTGCTGCCCACCGATCATTTTGAGGACGGCGAGCGCCTGTGGGCCTGGGACCGACCGGCCTGAGACCCGTGATGGCGGGATGAGATGACAAACGCGACCCCTGATGATCATTGGAGGGCGTCTCCGGGGAAGCCGTGGCACGGGTGCACCTCGCAGCGCATCATCCCGGCTCGAACGCAGGGGTCCCCGGCCATGATCTCCGCGGCCTCTTCGGCCGGCACGGTCATGATCGCGACGCCGGCCACGGTGTCGGAGCCGACCGGGCACAGGATCGCGATCACTCCCTCGGCGCGCAGCGATACCATGCGTCGCTGGTGTTCGAGTTCGATTGCGTCCGCGCCGTCCATGGTCCGCTCCGGCCCCCACTGAAGGAGCGCCAGGCTGTAGGGCTTCGCGGTCGCGGCCAGAGCCCGAATCTGTTCGTCGGTCACGGTCGTGCTCATGATGTCTCCTTACTTCTCGATGCGCTCGGCCAACGAGACGATGATTCCTTCGGGCCCGCGGACGTAGGCCATCCGCCACACGCCTTCGTATTCGCCGATGCCTCCCACCAGGCCGTAGCCGTCGGCTGCGGCGTGGTCGACTGCGGCGTGGAGGTCGTGCACCTCGAAGGCGACGTTGCGGAGGCCCAGCTCGTTGGCCGGCGCGGCAGGCGAACCCGGGAGGTGGTCCGGCCGCGTGAAGCTCGAGAGCTCCAGCGTCGTACCTCCGCCGGGCGCTCGCAGCATGACGATCTCGGTGCGGGCGCCGGTCATGCCGATCACCGTGTCCAGGAACTCGCCTTCGACGGCCATCTTCCGATCGGCCTCCATACCGAGGCTGACGAAGAACGCCGTCACGGCATCGAGGTCGGCGACGGTGATGCCGACGTGGTCGAAGCGCCTAATGAATGTCATCGGATCCCTTTCGAGGTTTCTTTAAGAGACTCTGAGAAAGGTAGCATCCGAGGTTCCGTAAGGGAACCCCATTTGCTGGATTGCTCCCATGCCGCGAACGCGGTTCGGGGAGATGGCGTGTTCCATCGCGCGTACCTCGGACGTGATCGGCGAGCTCTGGTCGCCGCTGATCCTGCGCGACGTGTGGGCCGGGGTGTGCCGCTTCGACCACATCCAGGCCGACCTGGGGATCTCCCGCAAGGTGCTCACCGAGCGGCTCGACCACCTGGTCGAACAGGGTGTGCTCGAGCGGCCGCCCTGCGACGCCCGCCCCTGCTACGAGTACCACCTCACCGCCAAGGGCGCCGATCTCGTCGAGATGCTCATGGTGATGGCCCGGACGCCGTCACCAGCCTCCCGCCGGGGCCCCGCCTGATCGGCTGGACCGACATCGCCGCCGCCACCGACCGCTACAGCCGCCATCCCGACGATGGACTCCGGCGACTCGGTCTCACGACAATCGCCAAGGGAATCACTAGCGGCGGCGGTTATTGAGGCCCTATATATACGCTCAACTAGAGCGATATCCTGGACGCTCGCCGAGCATTCGGCGGCGACGTCATGAAACGCCGACAGGACAGGCTCTGAATCCATGATTATGTCCGCCCGCAAGAAAACGACCTTCGCCCTCCTCGTGGGATTTACCGCTTTGGCTGCAACGGCCTGCGGTGGGCCTGGATGGCAGGACATACCGTCAGCGATGCTGTCTGAAGGCGGGCGGGCATTAACCGTGGATTTGACCTTCAAAAGGCCGGAGAGTGATAAGGAGCAATGCCAGCGAATCGTCGAAAGGGAAATAGAGGAGTCGGCGTCGCAGGTAATCATCGGCGTTCGGGTGCAAGATGACTGTCCGCGCCCATCCAAGTCAACCATCGCTATAGGTTACGTGCGGCGCGTCAAACTTCATTTGAAGCAGCCGCTTGATGGGCGGACTGTTCTGGAGAACGTGCGTCATCAGCGTGTTCGGCTTTACCGATCACCCGATGGGTCGTAACCGCTGCTTGTTGTAGATGCCCTCCGGTCGGTAAGCCGCAACTACGCCATCAAGGCACCTCAGGAAGGCCTGGTAGCTCGCACAGGATTACGGGCCTTCCGTCACATTCCGTGATCTTCCTGTCCTGCTGCCGTCCCCCAGATGGCGCTCGCTGCCAGTAAGGCTCGTCATGCCCTCGATCATGCGCAAGAAGCCCGGTATCGTGGCTCTGTCTGCTGCCTTGCTGTTATTCGCGGCGCTCGCCATGACGGCGAATGTCCGCAAAGCACACTGGCAGACGATCGCCTGGGTAACGCCGTCCCCCGATGGGCAGACGCTGACCGCGACGTTCATCGTCTACAAGTCCGAGGATGACGACGGCCGCTTCTGCTGGGAAGTGACGGACACGGAAGTGCGGGAGTCGCCCTCTCAAGTGACAATCGGCGTCCAGTTGAGAAATCCGTGCGCGCCCCTCGTGTCCTGGGGGACGATGAACCTGCCAGACAATGGACGCCGCTTCGATGTGCGGCTACATCTTCGTGCACCCTTGAACGGGCGGACCGTCATCGAGAGAGAAAGCGGGCAGAAGATCGAGGTCGCCCAGCGGTAGCTGCCGGTGCCGGCTGGGTTCGGGCTGATTTGATGGGGTCCTCGGCGTTCCACGGGGAGGCGGCATGGAGACGGCGGAGTGGTACCGGTACTTCGCGGAGCGGGAGGTCAGAGGGCACAGCCTCGCCTACGAGGCACTCGCTCTCGGGATCGCCGCCGACCCGGGGCTGCTCGAACTGATCGACGGCCTGCCGGAGCCGAAGCGGCAGCCGAACCTGCTGCTGGCCGCCGTGCGCTTCCTCGGCGGGCCGTACGACGAGTTCGGCCGCTTCCGGGAGTGGACCGTGAGCCACTGGGCCGAGGTGCGGGAGACGATGCTCGCCCGGCGGACCCAGACCAACGAGGCGGGCCGGTGCGCGAGCCTGCTGCCGGTGCTGGCGACGCTGCCGCAGCCGCTGGCCCTGGTGGAGGTGGGCGCCTCGGCGGGGCTGTGCCTCTACCCGGACCGCTACCGCTACCGCTACGACGACGGGCCCGAGATCGGGCCGGCCGAAAGCCCGGTCCTGCTCACCTGCCGGACGAACGGGAAGGTGCCGGTGCCGCAGCGCCTCCCCGAGGTCGTGTGGCGGGCCGGGCTGGACCCCGATCCCATCGACGTACGCGACGACGAGGCGGTGCGCTGGCTGGAGTGCCTCGTCTGGCCGGAACAGCGGGACCGGCTCGCGCGGCTGCGCGGGGCCGTGCGGATGGCGAGGCAGGACCCGCCGCGTCTGGTGCGCGGGGACGCCGCGGCGGCTCTGTCCGATCTCGTCGCGGCCGCGCCCGCCGGGGCGACGGTCGTCGTCTTCCACAGCGCGGTCATGCCCTACCTCGACGCCGAGGCGCGGGACCGCTTCGTGGCGCTCGTACGCAACCTGCCGGTGCGGTGGATCTCCAACGAGGGCTCGCCCCGGCTGCCCTCCCTGCTCCCGAAGCTGACGGCCGACCTGCCGGAAAGACGGCTGGCGTTCCTGCCCGCGCTCGACGGGGAGCCGCTCGCGATGGCCGGGCCGCACGGCGAGTGGCTGGACTGGCTCGCCTGAGGAGCATCACCAGGTGAGCCACAGCTCCTCCGGGCCCCTGTGGATGAGCGTGGGGGCCATGACGACCGGCCGGTCCTCGGCGAGCCGCAGCCCGGGCAACCGCCGGGTGAGGATCTCCAGCGTGATCCGCACCTGTTCGCGGGCGAGCTGCGCCCCCGGGCAGGAGTGCACGCCGTGCCCGAAGGCGAGATGGCGCCGGGCGCGCCGGGTGACGTCGAAGTCGCCGGGCCGGTCGTGCCTGGCCTCGTCCCTGTTGGCGGAGCCGTACGCGACCAGCACGGTGGCGCCTTCGGGCAGGTCGGTGCCGGCGAGCGTCACGGGCCGGGTGGTGACGCGGCGGAACGCCTGGACGGGGGCGTCGTGCCGGGCGGCCTCCTCGACCGCGTCGGGGATCAGTTCGGGCCGGGCGCACAGCAGCTCCCACTGCTCCGGTCGCCGCAGTAGATGCAGCACCGCGGTGCAGATCAGAGCCGTCGTGGTCAGGTGGCCGGCGATCAGCAGGTTCTGCAGGTTCGACACCAGCTCCGCCCGCTGCTCCCGCGTCAGCGGCCCGGCGCCCGGCGCGAGCGCCTGGACCATCTCGGTGCACAGGTCGTCGCGGGGGTCCTCCCGGCGGCTCCGTGCGTACTCGTCGAGCAGATGCTGCAGGGCGACGACCTCGCGGGCCGCGGCGATCCGCCCCTCCTCCCCGACCGGGAGGAAGAACAGCTCCTCGGCGCGGTAGCCGGCCTCCACCGCCTGAGGCACGTGCTCGGGGTCGAGGCCCAGCAGGCGCCCGATCACCTCCCCGGGCAGCCTTCTGGCGTACGCGCCGGCCAGCTCGATCCGGCCCACCGGGGCGAAGGCGTCCACGAGCGACTCGGCGCGTTCGCGGATGAACGGCACGACCGAGGCGATCCGGGCGGGTGACAGCCCCCGGACGAGCGGGGCCCGGTAGCGCTGGTGCGCCGCCCCGTCGGAGGTGACCACGACGGGCGCGCCGCCGACGCCCTTGCCGAGCTCGGCGAGCACGGACGGCTCGGGGACGAAGTCGCCGCGCAGCGCGTTGGCCGAGGAGAAGACCTCCGGACCGCGCAGCACCTCGCGCACGTCGGCGTCCCTGGAGACCAGCCAGGCGTTCATCTCGGGGAGGAAGGTCAGCCCGGGGGTCTCGCGGGCCTTCGCGTAGACGGGGTAGGGGTCGCGAAGCAGCGCGTCGGACATGCCGGGCCTCCCGTGATCGGAATCGGGTTACTCCCGCCATACTGATCGGCTCCGGCCGGTACGTGAACGGTTCGCGCGGACCGCTTCTCCAAGGTGCTCACACCAAGATCGCGCCCCCGTCGACCGTGATGACGGTGCCGGTGGCGAACGGCTGGGTCATGGCGAACAGGTAGGCATGGGCGACCTCGTCGGTCTCGCCGACGCGGCCGGTGGGGACGGCGGCGGCGGTCTCCCGGTACATCCGCTCGCGGTCGGCCTCGTCCATCCGGTCCCACAGCGGGGACCGCACCACGCCGGGCGAGATCGCGTTGACCCGGATCGGAGCGAGTTCGACCGCGAGCGCCCTGATGAGGGACTCCACCGCGCCGCAGACCGCGGCCGCGACCGCCCAGCCGGGGCCCGGCCGGTCCTTGGCGATCCCGGTGGTCAACGTCACCGAGCCGCCCGGGCGCAGGTGCGGGGCCGCCGCCTGCACGGCCGCGAGCGCGCCGAAGAAACGCACGGTGAAGAACGACTTCGCCTGCTCGGGGTCGAGCGTCGCGAGCGGGGTCAGATCCAGCGGTTCGCCCGCCGTGTAGACGAGGTGGTGGATCTCGCCGAGGTCCTCGAACAGGGAGCGGATGCGTCCGGTCCGGGAGAGGTCGGCGACCCGGCCCTGGGCGCCGGTCGGCAGTGCCGCCAGCGCGCGGTCGACGCCCGCCGAAGTGCTGGAGGCCACGAGGACCTCGGCCCCCTCCTCTGCCGCGGCGCGTGCCGTGGCCAGTCCGATGCCCGAGGTGCCGCCGAGGACGACGACGCGCTGCCCGTGAAGCTTCATGGTGGTGACCTTTCGCCAAATCGGAGGTGTCTCCACTTTGCGATCGCACGTGGGCGGGCGTCCAAGACCTGTCCGGGCGCCTGTAATACCCTCAGGGCATCAGCCCTGCGAGGAGGCGCCGGTGGACGTGGACCTGCGCAAGCTGCGTTACTTCGTGGCGGTCGCAGAGCGGCTGCACTTCGGGCGGGCGGCCGAGGCGCTGCACATCGCGCAGCCCGTGCTGTCCCGGCAGATCAGGGCGTTGGAGGGCGAGCTCAGGGCCCAGCTGTTCGTCCGCACCAGGCGGGGCACCGAGCTGACGCCCGCCGGCGAGCAACTCCTGGAGGACGCCCGGCCGCTGCTCGCCGCCGCCGAGGCGTTGCGGCGGCGGGTCGGCAGGGCCGCCCGCGGCCCCCGGACCTTCACCGTGGCCTTCATGCCCGGCCTGATCGTCACCCCGGCCGTGCGCGCCCTGTCCGCCCGGCACCCCGAACTCACCGTCGAGGTGCTCCGTACGAGCTGGGACGACCAGATCGACGTCATCCGGGACGGGCGGGCCGACGTCGGCTACGTCCGGCTGCCGGTGGACCGGCGCGGGCTGCGGCTGCGGCCGCTGTTCGCCGAGCCGCGCGTCGTGGTCCTGCCGGCCGGCCATCCGCTGGCGGGCAAGGACGCCGTCGACGTCGCCGACCTGGCGGGCGAGTGCCTGCTGCAGAACCCCGCCGCGGTGCCGGAGTGGCCCGGCGACGCTCCCCGGACGGAACCCGCGGTGCGCACGGTCGAGGAGAAGCTGGAACACGTGGCGGCGGAGCGTGGCGTCGTGATTCTCCCGCTGTCCGCCGCGACCTTCTACACCCGTTCCGACGTGGCGCATGTGCCCGTCCGGGACTTCCCGCCCAACGAGGTCTGCCTCGCGTGGGACGCCGACCGCCGCGGCCGGCTCATCCAGGAGTTCGTCGACCTCGCCGCCGATCTGCAAGGGGAAGGGCCGTGAGGGCGTGGGATCCGCACCGCGGGGGGTAAGGAGAGAGCGGAAGGAGAAGGCATGCCTGACCCTGCGGAGACGGAGCGGCTGCGCCAGGTCGTGGACGAGGTGTTCCACGACCGCCTCCGCGTGACGCGCCGCGACCTCTACTCCGCCGCCGCCGCGGACATCCACGTGTCGGCCGAGACCCTCGCCCTCCTGAACGAGATCCCCGAGGGCTCCTACAGCCGGCGGGAGATGCTGGAGGCCATCGAGGAGGCCGTACGGGCCCGGGACGAGGCGGAGCGGGAGGCGCGGCGACCGGAGCGGATCACCGCGCTGGAGGACACACCCGAGTTCGAGCACGCCATCGCCGACGACACCACGTTGAACGCGCTGATCCAGGAGTCCTCCGGCCCTCCGCCGGACGCGCCGCGGTTCCGGGAGCCGGGCGAGTGAGACAACCGGCGCACGAGAAGGAGGAGGGGTGACGCGATGCGATCTGGCCCGGTGACGATGCGGGTGCGACGCTACCTGCCCGACGGCAATCCCTTACGGCGCGGAACCGACCGCGTCGAGTCCGCGGCCGTTCTCGCCTTCCTGATCCTGGCCGTGCTGAGCCTGGTCGCGGCGTTCGCCGTGGGCGCCGCCGTGTATCGCGGCGGCGTGGCCGAGGAGCATTCCGGGCGCTGGGTGACGGCCACCGTCACGCGGGACGCGCCGGCGGCCACCTGGGTCGCGGTGGAGGGCACCGCCGCGCGGCTGCGCACGGGTGTCGCCTGGACGGCCGCCGACGGCCGTACGGTGACCGGGCAGGCGCCGGTTCCCTCGGCGGCCACGGCCGGCACGCCCGTGCGGATCTGGCTGGACCGCGACGGCAGGCCGGGCGACGGCCCGCGGAGCCGGATCGACACGGTCGCGGACGGCGTCGCGTCCGGAACGGCCACGGCGGCGCTGTCGCTGACGGCCCTGCTGGCGTGCCTCTCCCTCGTCCGCCGCCGTCTCGATCACCGCAGGTACGCCGCCTGGGACGCCGGATGGCTCGCGATGAACCGGCGGCGCAAGCCCGAGGACGCGTGAGCAGACACCTAGGAGGCGCGTCGTGCTGACAGTCACCGACCACGCCGTTCAGGCGATCCGCGATCTGATGGTGGGGGAGTACCTCCCCGAGGAGGCGGGCCTGCGCATCGCGGCCAAGCCGGGCGAGCCCGCCTCGCTGGAGCTCTCGCTGGTGAGCGCGCCCTTCTCGGGCGACGAGGTGATCAAGAGAGCGGACGTGCGCGTCTTCCTCGACGCACAGGTCGCCCAGGCCGTCGGCGGCAAGACGCTGGACGCCGAAACCGGTCCGGGCGGCCGCCCGACCTTCCGCCTGAGCTGAGATCTACTGGTCGCCCTCGTCCTCCTCGTCGTCGGGCGGCAGGCCGGTGCCCGCCACCGTGTCGGCGAGCTGGTCGTCGTCGAGCCGTCCGGTCGGCGGCTGCCCGAACGTTCCACCTCCGGAGGCCCCGCCGCCCGACACGCCGGTCCCGCCGACGATGCCGGCGGCGTCCTGGTCCGCCTTCTCCACCGACCCCTGCCGGGTGGCCCGGATGCCGGGCGTCCGGTTCTTGAACCGCGGGTCGTCCTGCGCGTTGGTCGCCAGCTCCTCTGCGAGCTGCTTCGGGTTCATCTTCTTCTCGTCCATACGGGCCGCCGTACCCGGCGGCCCGTAGGCCATTCATCCGTCAGAGCACCTCAGAGCTCGGCCGGGACCCGCTGCGCCGGAACGCTCGCCTCCTCCTGGCGGCTGCGCAGCGCCTCCAGACCGACCAGGTCGTCGGGCTCGGCGTCCGGGGTCTCCTGGTCGAACCGCGCCAGGGCCGGGTGACGCAGGGCCAGCGTGATCGTGAACGCGATGGCCAGGCCGCACACCACGTACAGCAGGCCGATGCCGCGGCCCTCGCCGACCCCGATCACCGTGCCGACCGTGTCGGCCAGCGGGCCGTCCGGCCGCATCAGCGGCTCGAAGACCAGCCCCACCAGCCAGGCCTGTACGGCCAGGCCGACCGGCTGGGTCGACAGCGCGAGCATCCGGTTGATCGCGATGACCCGGGCGTGGTAGCGCTGGGGCACCTTCGAGTGGATGATCGTCAGCCAGATGCCGTCGCTGATCGTCATCATCAGCGACATGCCGAAGGCGCCGACCGTGATGAGGACGAGCGACGAGCGCAGACCGGCGATCGCGCAGAAGATCCCGAGCACGCCGGCGGCCGACAGCATGCCGAACATCCGGCGGTCGCGCGGGCCGCCCCACAGCGTGATGATCACGCCGCCGCAGACCGCCCCGATCCCGGCGAGCAGCGCCACCCGCCCGGTGTCGGCCAGCTCGCCGACCGACAGCACCAGCGGCGAGATCATGATGAACCCGGTGAACAGGAAGAAGTTCACGATGAACATCGTGAAGGCCATGGCCCGCAGGCCCCGCCGTCGCAGCAGGTAGCGGAAGCCGTTGCGGATCTCGGCGGAGACCGTCTCCCTGCGCCGCCAGGCCATCGTGGCCGGGAAGCGCACGAGCAGGGTCACGGCGAACGCGATCGCGTAGCAGATCACGTTGGCGGTCAGGATGCCCTCGATGCCGATCAACGCCAGCACGGCGACGGAGAACAGCGGGACCATGAGCTGGGCCACGGCGTTGCCGAGCTGGACGACGCCGCCGACGTGATGCAGATAGTGCTTGGGCGCGAGCTGCGGACCCGCCGACTGCCAGGCCACCCGTTGGAGGGTCACCGATATCGACAGCACCACCAGCAGGGCGTACAGCACGGGCATGCTCAACCCGTCGCTCGCCATCAGCGCGAGCAGCGCGGCCTGCACGGCCAGCGACATGCCGTCGGCCGCCAGCATCGCCCGCTTGCGGTCGTACCGGTCGACGAGCGCGCCGATCAGCGGCGCGAGGACGAGCCCCGGCACCAGCCCGATGATGGCGAACAGCCCGAACTGCACCAGCGAGCCGCTCTTCAGGTACGCCCAGATCGGCACGGCGAACTCGGTCATCACGGCGCCGATCATGGAGACGATCTGACCGGTCGCCACCGTGAAGAACCGGCCAAGGCTGGGCTGCGGCCCGGCGACGTCGGCCCGCCGGTCGGCGGACAGCGCCTGTCGCCACCACGTCGCCGGGTCGTCGGGCGGGCGCGGCCGCCACTCGCCGGGACTCTCCACGGCGGTGTGGGTGGTCGTGACGATCGCGGCCAGTTCCTCGGTGCGGTATCGGAGGAAGTAGTGGCCGGCCTCGGCCATCACGACCAGCGCCGTGGTCTCGGAGACGCAGTGCCAGTCGCGGTAGCGCTCCTGGTAGAAGTCGGTCAGCGCGTCGCGGTCGCCGACGATCGAGATCACCGGGGCGCGCAGCTGCGGGCTCTGCTGCTCCACGAGTTCGCTGAAGTAGTCCTCGCCGGCCCGCGCGTCCACCCGCATCGTGCGGATGATGTGGTCGACCTGATCGGGGTCGAGGTCCTGCAGGTCGGCGCCCATCGCGCGCAGCCAGTTGGCGTGCGCGTTGGCGTTGTCCAGCGCCTTGCTGCGGAAGATCCGTCCGAGCAGGCCGTTCAGGCCCTTGGTGGGGGTGGCGAACGGGAAGCTGCCGCCCACGTAGACGGCCTCGACCCGGCGTCCCGCCGCCTCGAGCCTCCGCGCGATCTCGGTGGTGAGCGCGCTGCCGACGCAGTGGCCGTACAGCGCGACCGGGCCGCGCACCCGCTCCATCACCTCGTCGCACACCCGCTGCGCGGCCTCGTGGAACGGGATCGTGCTCTCCTCGACCCCGAGCTCGTGGCCCGGCAGGGCGACCGAGAACAGCGAGTGCCCGGCCGGCAGCACGTCGGCCAGCGGCTGGTAGATCATCGCGCTGGCCCCGCCGTACGGGATGCAGACCAGCGACAGCGTCGGCGTCTTCACCGGCCGGGTCAGCTCGACCAGCAGGCCGCGAGGGCCGTCCTCGGTCTCTTCCGGCGCCTGCCGGGCGGCGTCGATCAGCGCGGCCAGCTCCCGCACGGTGCGGTTGGCGATCGCGTCGAGCACGGTCACCTGGTAGCCGTCGGCGGGCAGCGCCTGGCGCAGCTTGGCGACCATGCGGATGAGCAGCAGCGAGTGGCCGCCGAGCGCGTTGAAGTCGTTGTCGATCGAGACGGCCTCGATGCCGAGGACCTCACGCCAGACCCCGGCCACCACGATCTCGGTCTCGGTCGTCGGCTCGGCCAGGTCCTCGCCCACCCGCACCACCGGATCGGGCAGCGCCTTGCGGTCCACCTTGCCGTTGGCGTTGAGCGGGATGGTCTCCAGCGGCACGAACACCGATGGGATCATGTATTCCGGCAGCCGCGCCGCGCAGTGCTCTGCCAGCTCGGATAACTCCGGACCTGTGGGGACGTAGTAGGCGACGAGCCGTTTGTCCTCGGGCGTGAACGCGTGCACGGTGACGACCGCGTCGCGCACGCCGGGGTGATCGAGGACGGCCGCCCGCACCTCGTCCAGCTCGATGCGGTAGCCGCGGATCTTCACCTGGTCGTCGAACCGGCCGAGGAAGGCCACGTTCCCGTCGCGCGTCCAGGTCACCCGGTCGCCGGTGCGGTACATCCGCCCGCCCTCGTTCCCGGAGACAGGGTGGAAGGGGTCGGGGAGGAACCGCTCCTCGGTGAGGTCCAGCCGGTTCATGTAGCCGCGGGTCACGCCCACGCCGCCGACGTACAGCTCGCCCGGCACGCCGACCGGCTGCAGCCGCCGGTTGGCGTCCAGGACGTACATCCGCATGTTGGGCAGCGGACGCCCGATCGGGACGACCTCCACGAGCTGGGCGTCCCGCACGGGATAGATACACGTCCCGACAGAGGCCTCGGTGGGGCCGTACTCGTTGATCAGTCGGCCCGGGCCGAGCATCTCCAGCCACCGGTTGGCCATCGAGCCGGGCAGCGCCTCGCCCGCCACGACGATCTTCCCGGCGAGCGCCGCGGCCTGCCGGGCGTCGATCTGGTGACCGAGCACCTCCAGGTGGCCGGGGGTGCACTTGATGAAGCCGTACGGCCCGCCCGCCACCAGCAGCGCGCCCAGCTCGCCCATGTCGAAGTCCTGGGCCAGCACGGTGACCCGCTGTCCCACGACGAGCGGCGCCCACAGGTTGGGCACCACGAGGTCGAACGCCACCGAACCGAACAGCGGCGCGCCGCCGTCGCCCTGGGACGCCAGGTCCTCGACGGCCCACCACACGTGGTTCACCAGACCGCGGTGGGTGACCTGCACGCCCTTCGGCTTGCCGGTGGACCCCGACGTGAAGATCACATAGGCCAGCCGGTCGATGTCGTACGGCACGCCGGCCGGGTCGCGCGGCTGCTCGTCGAGCAGGCCGCCGTCCACGTCCACGACGTCGACGCGGACGCCGTCGAAGAGATGAGCGTAGCCCGCCGAGGTCAGGACCAGCGGGGTCGCGGCGATCGACAGCATGTCGCGGACGCGCTGCGCGGGGAACTTGGGATCCATCGGCAGGTAGGCCGCGCCCGCCTTCCACACGCCCAGCAGGCAGGCGATGAGGTCCGGGCTCCGGTCGAGCAGCACGCCCACCGTGTCCTCCGGGCCGATGCCCCGCTCGCGCAGCAGGTGGGCGACCTGGTTGGCGCGGGCGTGCAGCTCGGCGTACGTGGTCGTGCGGCCCTCGAAGGAGGCCGCGACCGCGTCGGAGCCCGCGTGGCGCTCCAGCAGCTCGGGCAGGGCCACGTCCGGGTACGGCCGGGCCGAGTCGTTCCAGGCGCCCAGCACCACGTCGCGCTCGGCGTCGGTGAGCATCTCCAGGTCGGCCAGCGGGGTGTCCGGGGCGGCGGCGATCCGCTCGGCCAGCGCCCGGTAGTGCCCGGCCATCCGGACGACGGAGTCCGCGTCGAACCGGTCCTTCTGGTAGGTCAGATAGAGCTCGGGGTCGCCGGTGCCGTTCAGGTGCACGAGCAGCGCGAGGTCGTAGGTGAAGTCGTCGACCTCGTGCTCCCAGACCGACGCCTCCAGTCCGGGCCAGCGCCCGCGCTGGTCGCGGAAGACGCGCAGCGAGAAGCCGACGGTCGACAGCGAGAAGTTGCGGGCGTCCCGGTCGCTCAGCGCCCCGGCCAGTTCCGAGAACGGCAGGTGGTTGGCGAGCGCCTCGCCGAGCCTGCGCCGCACCCCGGCCGCCGCCTCCCTGAACGAGGGGTTGTCCGACAGGTCGGCGCGCAGCGGCAGGGCGTTGACGAAGCAGCCCAGCACGGGCTCCAGCTCCACCCGGCGCCGGCCGCCGTCCACCGTGGCGATCGTCAGGTCGCCCTGCCCGGTGTAGCGCGCGAGCAGCATCGAGAAGACCGTGAGCAGGGCCACGAACGGGGTGGTTCCCGGGCCGCCGACCTCCCGCAGCGCCCGCAGGACCTCGTCCGGCAGCGTGAACAGGTGGCAGTCGCTCCGGTTGCCCTCGGTGGCGGCATGACCGTCCCGCGCGATGGGAAGCTCCACCGCGCTCGCGCCGTCGAGCCGGTCGCGCCAGTAGGCGAGCCGCCGCTCGCGCCGCTCGCCGGTCAGCTCACGCCGCGACCAGGCCGCGTAGTCGGCGTACTGAAGCGGGGGCGTGGCCACCTCGGCGGGACGGCCCTCGTGGGCGGCCGCGTACACGCCGGTGAGCTCGTCCACGATGATGCCGACCGACCACCCGTCGCATGCGATGTGGTGGCAGACGAACATCAGCACGTGGTCCTCGTCGGCCAGCCGGACCAGCGTCGTGCGGTGGACCGGCCCGGTCTCCAGGTCGAAGCGTTCGACGGCGGCCCTGCACGTGATCTCCCGGGCCCGGGCCTCCCGCTCGGGCTCCGGCAGGTCCCGCAGGTCGACGACGTCGAGCGGCGCCGGCCCGGGGTCGAGGACGATCTGGCGGGGCTCGTGCCCGTCGCCCTCGTAGACCGTACGCAGGATCTCGTGGCGTTCGACCAGGCTGTCCAGGGCGACGGTCAGCGCCCGGGTGTCGAGCGGGCCGGTGAGCCGCAGGCCGATCGTGGCGTTCGGCGCCGGAGCGCCCTCGGCGAAGCGGGCGCCGAGCCACATCTGGGTCTGCTCGTAGGAGCAGGGGGCGGGTCCCTCGCCGCGTGGGGTGATCGCGTCCGCGGCGGCGGCCCTGGCGGCTCTGGCGGCGAGGAGCCGGCGCAGGGCCTCCTGCCTGCGTGGGGAAAGCGACGCTATTAGATGCTCGTTGTCAGTCGTCGGCGATATCGTCACCGAGCGTTCTCCTCTCTGCGCAAATTATGCGCAGGACCAGCTGACCACGCAGAAAAGTGGTTGAACCAGAAAACGCTTGATCGTCGATTTCGCAGGATCTCGCCGCGTATCTCGCCGCGTTTCGAGTCGAGATGCGTGGGAGCGCTCCCACGAAAGTGGTTATTTTACGATACGGGATGCACGTTGGGTAACGCAAGCCTCACTTCTACCTGCGATCAGGTGCGAAGAGTATTGGGAAATCGACCTTCCGTCATCGCCTGCCGACCGCAGAACATGAGTGGTCGTCGGCATTGCCGATGGACACAGGCGAATGTCGGATAATTTGACTGACGTCGTCGAGTTGAACCGGATGAAACATGTTTCTTGCGCGTGACCCGATCCGGGTTCTATGTTGGCCGCCGGAATCTCTTTCCGCAGGGGCGCCGCCTATTCGAGGGCCCGCCTGCCTCCTTAATTCAACTTTTCCCCGTGCTCGGCCGCGGCCCGATCCCGTGCAGAAGGAGGACGCATGGACGACTTCTGGAAGCCCCTGGAAATAACCCCGGACGGCTCCGCCGCCACGCCCGAGGGGCTGATGGAACGGCTGCGCGGATTGAACCTGGGCGACTTGCTGGTCCGCGAGAAGGCGCTCGTCTTCCGGGGGTTCGGCGTCACGCCCGAGACCCTCGATCCCGTCATGGACATGCTGCTGCCCAACCGGCTGGCGTACGTCCACGGCAACTCGCCCCGCACCAAGGTGGGCGGCAACGTCTACACCTCGACCGAGTACCCGCCCGAGTACACGATCTCCATGCACAACGAGCTGTCGTACTCCGCCACCTGGCCCTCGCGGCTGCTGTTCTACTGCGAGAAGGCGGCCGAGACCGGCGGGGCCACCCCCGTCGTGGACGGCGTGCGCTGGCTGGAGTCGCTCGAGGACGAGGTCAGGGAGGCCTTCGCCAAGGGCGTGCGCTACACCCAGAACCTGCACGCCGGTCGGGGGCTCGGCAAGAGCTGGCAGGAGACGTTCGAGACCGAGGACCGCGACGAGGTGGCCGGCTTCCTCGACCGCATCGAGGCGGACTGGCAGTGGCGGCCCGACGGCGGCGTGCGGATCTCCCAGATCAGGCCCGCCACCACTCGGCACCCCGTGACCGGGGCCGAGGTGTGGTTCAACCAGGCCGACCAGTGGCACCCCGCCTCGCTCGGCGACGAGGCCGCCGCCATGCTCGCCGAACTCATGCCGCCGGAGGAGCTGCCGCAGTCGGTGACGTTCCCCGACGGCGCCCCGATCCCCGGCGAGTACGTGATCCAGGTGCGCGACCGGGGGCTGGACAACGCGGTGGACGTCGACTGGCGGAAGGGCGACCTGCTGCTGATCGACAACGTGCTGGTCGGGCACGGCCGCAGGCCCTTCACCGGCTCCCGCCGCATCCTCGTCGCCATGTCCGACTGATCGCGCTCTCGAAAGGGAAAACGCAGTGAACAAGATCGGACTTGGGGTCGCCGCGACCTTCACCGCCGAGCCGCTCGGGGACGCCCTGCGGTTCTGGCTCGCCGAACTCGGCGTCGAGGGGGAGGTGGCCTTCGCTCCGTACGACCAGGTCTTCCCCTCGCTCCTCGACTCGGGCAGCGTGCTCGGCCGGGCCGGCGCCGCCGTCGTGCTGGTCCGGGCGGAAGATCTGGTCGCCGGGGATTTGGCCGCCGAGCAGGACGGGCTCGACGAGGTGGAGGCCGTGGCCACCGACCTCGCCGCCGCGCTGCGAACCTCGGCACGCGCGTCCGGCACGCCCCACGTGCTCGTCGTCTGCCCTCCCTCGCCCGAGCACGGCTCACCCGAGGCCCACGCGCGCCTCGCCTCCAGTCTGGCCCGGGCGTTCGAGGGCGACCGGGCCGTCTCCGTGCTCACCTCCGCCGAGCCGTACGAGCCCGCGCCGGAGGCCGTCCACGACGCCTTCGCCGACCGGACCGGCAACGTCCCCTACACCGACCGCTACTTCGCCGCGCTGGCCGCCGCGGCCGCCCGCCGCCTGCACGCCATGACCACCCCGCGTCCCAAGGTCGTCGCCGTGGACTGCGACGGCACGCTCTGGGACGGCGTGGTCGGCGAGGACGGTCCCGACGGCGTGGTCATCGGCCCGGAGCGGATGGAGATCTGGCGGGAGCTGGCGCGCCAGGTCGCCGCAGGCAGGCTGCTGTGCCTGTGCAGCAAGAACGAGGAGAAGGACGTCCGCGAGGTGTTCGCCCGGCATCCGGAGCTGCCGGTCGGCCTGGACGACGTCGCCGCGATGCGTGTCGGGTGGGAGGCCAAGTCTCAGTCGCTGCGCTCGCTCGCCGCCGAGCTCGACCTCGGGCTCGACTCGTTCGTCTTCCTCGACGACAGCCCGGTCGAGTGCGCCGAGGTCCGGGCCGGCTGCCCCGAGGTGCTGACCCTCCGGCTCCCGGCAGGTGCCGCGGAGGCGGCGGCCTTCCTCCGGCACTGCTGGCCCCTCGACCTGACCGCGGTCACCGAGGCCGACCGCGAGCGCACCCGCCGCTACCAGGAGGAACGGCAGCGAGAGCAGGCCAGGGACGAGATGTCCCTCGCCGACTTCTTCGCCACGCTCGACCTGCGGGTGACCATCACCCCCGCCGGTCCCGAGCACGAGGCCCGGGCCGCTCAGCTCGCCGAGCGGACCAACCAGTTCAACCTCTCGGGGGTGCGTCGCCTGGACGGCGACGAGAAGTTCGTCGTGGACGTGCGCGACCGCTTCGGGGACTACGGCGTCGTCGGCCTCACCGACGTGCGGACGGAGGGGGACACGCTGCGCGCCGGTGCGTTCCTGCTCAGCTGCCGGGCGCTCGGGCGCGGGGTGGAGCACCGCATGCTCGCGCACCTGGGGGTGCTCGCGCGGGAGCGCGGGCTGGCCCGGGTGGCCCTGGCCTTCCGGGCGACCGAGCGCAACCAACCGGCCAGGGACTTCCTGGCCGCCCTGCCGGCGACGGTGGAGCCGTACGGCGAGGAGGCGGCCTGGTACGTCCTCGACGCGGGCGCCGCGGCGGCCGTCGTCCACGCGCCGGGCCCTGCTGAGGAGAGGGCAGCGGGGCCCGACCAGGCCGTACAGGCCATCCGGATCGCGGAACCCGCCGCTCCCGCCGGCTGGGCGGCCGTCGAACGGATCGCGACCCGGCTGACCGGCGCCGACGCGATCCTCGACGCCATGCGAGCCGCCCGTCCGGTGGCGGAGGTGGCCGGAGCGAGTCCCGTCGAGGTGACCGTGATGCGGATGTGGGCCGAACTGCTCGACGTGGCGCCGGCCTCGGTGAGCGACGGCTTCTTCCAACTGGGCGGCCACTCGCTGCGGCTGGTGCAGTTCATGGCGCGGGTGCGTGCCGAGTTCGGCGTCGAGCTGCCCTTCGACACGCTCTACACCACCTCGTTCACCGTCGCCGAGGTCGCCAAGGCGATCGAGGAGCGGCAGCTCGCCGACACCGACGACGAGGAGCTGGCCGGGCTGCTCGACGAGCTCGCGGGCCTGTCGGACGAGGAGATCGACGCCCTGCTCGACTCGGGGAACGGCTGATCCGCATGGCCACGATGCTGCTGAGCACCCACGGCACCAACGGCGACGTGCTCCCGTTCGTACGGATCGGGCGCGAGCTGGCGGAGCGCGGCCACGACGTCGTCGTGATGACGCACTCCTGGTTCGCCGACCGGATCGCGGCCGCGGGTCTCCGGCACCTGCCGATCGACACGGCGGAGGGCTACGACCGGCACCTGGACGACGCCCGGCGCTACATGCTCGATCCCCTGAAAGACCCCGACGGCGTGCTCGCGCTCTACCGGCGCAACGGCCTGTTCGAGCTGCTCGCCGACGAGGTCCGCATGATCGAGGAGCATTATCGGCCGGGGGAGACCGTGGTGGTCGCCCGGCACACCTCGGGCATCGCCGCGCTGATGGCCGCCGAGCGTCGCGGGGTGCCGGTGGCGCTGGTGTCCGTCACGCCCCATCAGTACGTCTCGTTGCCGGTGCTCGGGAACCTCTTCAGGCGCGTGCTCGGGCAGGGGTACGACGACGTCTTCCAGGCGTTCGGCCTGCGGCCGGTCCGCGACTGGGTCGCCTACCTGACGAGCGCCAAGACCCAGCTCGCGCTGTGGCCGGAATGGTTCGACGCCGCGGGCCAGCCGGCGCCGGAGGGCGTCGTCCGCTGCGGGTTCGTGCTCGGCGACACGGCGGAGGGCCCGATCCCTGACTGGGCCGAGCCGCCCGTGCTGATCACCGGCGGCACCGGGCAGGTGCTGCACGACCGGTTCTACGACGTGGCGGCGCGG
Organism: Microbispora catharanthi; assembly: GCF_006334915.2. GTDB lineage: Bacteria > Actinomycetota > Actinomycetes > Streptosporangiales > Streptosporangiaceae > Microbispora > Microbispora catharanthi. Next base: position 152,327 of record NZ_VDMA02000013.1, on the reverse strand, counting down.
GCGTGCCGGCGGATCGGGAGGAAGGCCCTGCTGGTGAACCGGCACCCGTCGTTCCAGCCCGAGTCGCTGCCCGACGGGGTGGAGTGGGTGCCCTCGGCGCCGTTCGCCACGGTCATGCCCCATGTCGCCGCGGTCGTCCACCACGGCGGGATCGGCACACTCGCCCGGGCGCTGTCGTCGGCGACCCCGCAGGTGCTCCTCGCGCACGGCGTCGACCGCCCGGACAACGCCGAGCGGCTGGAACGCGCCGGGGTGGCGACCTGGCTGCCCGTGTCGCACTGGACCGAGGACCGGACGGCCGACCTGCTGGCCCGGGCCCTGGACTCCGCGGCCGACGGCGGATACCGGGAGCGGATCGCGCCGCTCGCGGCCGACGCCGCGTCGGAGGACTCCGTGCGTGTCGCGGCCGAGCACGCCGAGGCGCTCATCGGGACCGACGCGGTCATGACGCGGCCGGATCCGCGCGAGCGGCTGGCGCGTCTCACCCCGGAGCAGCGCACGCGCCTGGCCGCCATGGCGCGCGCCCGCCGGGGCGTGTGAAGGAGGGTCTCCCGGGTACGCCGAGGTGCCGTAAACCGACGGAGGGGGATCCATGGGCGGCACGGTGGCGCCGATCTCGCGCTTCGACTACGACAAGGTGGCGATCGTCACCGGCGCCGACTCGGGGATCGGGCGGGCGACCGCGGTGATGCTCGCCGCGCACGGCTTCGACGTCGGCGTCACCTATCACCAGGACGAGAAGGGCGCGCGGGAGACCGCGGAGCAGGTCGAGGTGCGGGGGCGCCGGGCCGCGGTGCGGCAGCACGACCTGACCGACCCGGTGGCCGCGGCGGCCGTGATCGACGAGCTCGCCGACGAGCTGGGCGGCCTCGGCGTGCTGGTGAACAACGCGGGCACCGGCACGGCCGAGCCGCTTCTGGAGATCGGCTACGACCGGTGGCGGTCGGTCCTCGCGGTCGACCTCGACGGGCCGTTCCTGTGCTCGCAGCGGGCCGCCCGCCGGATGATCGCGCGCGGCGCGGGCGGCCGGATCGTCAACGTGACCAGCGTCCACGAGGAGTACCCCCGCCTCGGGGCCGGGCCCTACTGCGCGGCCAAGGGCGGTCTGCGGATGCTCAGCCGCACACTCGCGATGGAGCTGGCCAGGCACGGCATCACGGTCAACACCGTGGCACCCGGGGAGATCGCGACTCCCATGACCGGGCAGGAGGACCAGCCGCCCCGGCCGGACACCCGGCCCGGCTATCCGCTCGGCCGTCCCGGCGACGCCCGCGAGGTCGCCGCGGTGATCGCCTTCCTGGCCGGGCCGACCGCGTCGTACGTCACCGGCGCGTCGCTGTTCGTGGACGGAGGGCTCGGCCTGATGGGCCCGCAGGCCGCCGGCGACATCGACAAGGACATCTGGGCGTCCGCCTGACCCGTCATCCGCCGGGGAGCGCGGCGGGCGTGAGGGCTGAACGGGCCCTTGTCGCACGACCCGGCCGTGGGTGACGATGGCGCCTGAAGACGCGGAGAGTGAGGGCGCCGTGACCAATCCATGGCTCGCGCTTGAATCCGGGGCCGACGCGGCGGAGCGTACCGGTGAGCTGCGCCGCGCCCATGAGCGCTTCCTGTCGGCCGGGGCGATCGACGGGCCGGTGCGTTCCCTGGTCGCCGACTCGTGGCGGCGATCGGCCCGGGCGGTCGATCCGGACGCGCTCGCGCCGCTGGAGCTCACCGACGCCGAGCTCGAGGAGTATCGCAGCGCGCACCCGCTGGCCAGGGTGCTGCCGCTGTTCCGCGATCTGCTGGGCGGCATCGCCGACGACGGGCGGCACCTGCTCGCGGTGTGCGACGCCGCCGGCCGGCTGCTGTGGGTCGAGGGACATCGCGGGGCGCGGGCGCGGGCCGAGCGGATGAACTTCGTCGCCGGGGCCCGGTGGGACGAGTCCCACGCGGGCACCAACGCCCCCGGCGTCGCGATCACGGTCGGCCATCCGGTGCAGATCTTCGCGGCCGAGCACTTCGCCGTACCGGTGCAGCCGTGGACCTGCGCCGCCGCGCCGATCCACGACCCGCACACCGGCCGCCTGCTCGGCGCGGTCGACGTCACCGGCGGCGACAACCTGGCCAGCCCGTACAGCCTGGCCCTCGTGCAGGCGGCGGCCCGCGCGGCGGAGGCGCACCTTGCTTCCAACCACGGGGCCACGCTTCCCGCTCCGGCTCTTGCGCCCGCCGTGACGCTCACGGCCCTGGGCCGGGACGACGCCGTGCTCACCGAGGGCCCGCGCCGGATCAGGCTGGGTCCCCGGCACAGCGAGATCGTCGTGCTGCTGGCCTGCCATCCCGAGGGGCTGAGCAGCGACCAGCTCAGCGCGGAGCTGTACGGCGACCGCATGCTGAACCCCGTCACGCTCCGCGCGGAGCTGTCCCGGCTGCGCCACCGGCTCGGCCCGCTGCTCGACTCCCGTCCGTACCGGCTGCGGGTGCCGGTGCGGGCCGACTTCCAGGCGCTCGCCGAGCACCTGGCCGCCGCGGACGCCGACGCCGCGCTGCGGGCCTACCGAGGGCAGCTCCTGCCCGGCTCGGACGCGCCCGGCGTCGTATGGCAGCGCCGCCTGCTGGACGACGGCGTACGCGACCTGCTGGTGGCCCGGCGCGACCCCGCGCTGCTCGAACGATGGACGCGCGCGCCGTGGGGAAGGGACGACATCGTCGCCTGGCAGGCGCTGCTGGCCGCGCTGCCCGCCGGATCCCCGGCCCGGGCGCGGGCCGCCCGGCGGGTGCGCGACCTCGACGCGGAGTACGGCCTGCCGTTCAGGTGAGATTCTTGAGCCAGCGGAGGGCGACGGCCGCCGCCAGGCGGGGCGGCACGGTGCCCGCCCCGAGCCCGACGTCTACGAGTAGGTCGAACACCTCGGTGCGGTGGGCGGCGACGGTGATCGCCGCGTCGATGAAGCCGGGGGAGCGGGCGGCCAGGGCGAGCACGTCGGTGGTGCGCAGGTGCCGCCCGAGCGCCCCGCGCAGCCCGCGCCGGTAGGCCCGCAGCGGGTCGTCCGGCGAACCGATCGCCGCCTCGGCGGCCAGCCGCCCCGACAGCAGCGCGTAGTAGATGCCCTCGCCGGTCAGCGGGTTGACGAGGCTCGCCGCGTCGCCGGCCAGCAGCACGCGGCCCGCGCCCGGCACCGGCCGCCCGCTCGACAGCGGCAGGTGATGCGCCCGCAGGTCGCGGACGGGGGACCTGATCTCACCCAGCAGGGGCAGGAGCCGGGCCAGCCGCCCGTGCAGGATCTCGCGCCCGGGCCGGCCGGTCTGTCTCAGCGTCGGCAGCAGCAGGCCGTAGCCGACGTTGGCCGTGCCGTCGCCCACCGGGAACGACCAGGCGTAGGCCGGCCAGCCCTCGCTCTGCATGACGATGACCTGCTCGTCGTCGTCCGGCGGCACGTCGGCGTACCCGCGCACCGCGATGGCGGTGTGCCGGTCCGGGCTCGGCGGGACGCCGATCAGCCGCCGTACGGCCGAGTTGGCGCCGTCGGCGGCGACGACCGCCCGGGCGACCAGGTGGCCGTCGATCACGACGTGCCCGCCGAGGGTGGTCAGCGTACGCACCCGGTGGCGGCGCACCTCCACGCCGCGCGCCCGCGCCGCCTCGACCAGCCGGTTGTCGAAGACCCGGCGGGGGACCACGTGGTTGGGCCGTGCGACGACGGCCGAGACGTGGGCCCCGCCGGGCGACGTCACCGACAGGCGCGGCGTCGGCCGGTGGTCGTCGAGCAGGCCGGGCAGCCCGAGCAGCGCGAGCTCCTGCCGTGCGTGCGCCGCGATGCCGTCGCCGCAGGCCTTGTCACGCGGGAAGGCCGCCCGGTCGAGCAGCAGCACCCGGCAGCCGGGATCGAGCTGCCTGGCCCGCAGCGCGGCGGCCGAGCCCGCCGGCCCGGCGCCGACCACCACCAGGTCCCAGACGTCCTCCACATCTACAGACCGTACGTGGAGAAGAGGTTGGTGGTGGGCCAGGACTTCACCGAGTTCGCGGCGGTGTGGAGAAGGGAGTCGATGGCCCCGTAGTTCAGCCCCGAGGCGTCGTCGCGCTGGTCGAACAGCACCACCCAGCTCAGCCCGTCGTAGCGCCGGACCATGAGCGTGGAGGTGCCGGCCAGCGACCCCGTGTGCCAGGTGTTGCGTCCCCCGGTGACCGGGCGGACCTGCCAGCCGAGGCCGTAGTACCAGCCGTCGGAGTTGACTCCGATCGACGGCTTGGCGAACGCCTTGGAGATCGACGCCGAGGTCAGCACGCCGGCCGCGTCGAAGAGGGTGGTGAACTTGGCCAGGTCGACGGCCGTGGCGAGCCAGCCGCCGTGGGCGGCCATGTTCTCGAGGTTGAACCCGCCGTACGGGAAGGGCACCACGGAGTCGGAGGTGTCGATCACGCTCTTGCCGGTGTACTGCGAGAAGTACGGCACCTCGCCCGATTTGCGGAGACTCTTGGCGGTCCTGCCGAGCACCATCCGCTTGATCTTGAGGGGCGTCAGCACCTTGCTCTGGACGTAGCTCGCGTACGAGACTCCGCTCGCCTTCTCGATGATCTTCTGCAGGAGAAGGTATCCGTAGTTCGAGTACGCGTATGTCGTGCCCGGCGCGTGGTCGAGCTTGAGGCCGGACGTGTGTTTGACGATCTGCGCCTGCGTGATCGGCAGCGGGACGCCGAGTGCCGCGGCGATGACCCGGTCCTTGAACATCGGGTCGCCCGAGACCTCGGAATCCCACCCGCCGAGGTGCTGGAGCAGGTGGGTCACGGTGACCGAGGCGAGGCGCGGGTCGGCGGTCGTGCTCAGCCCCAGCAGCGGCGCGACCTTGGCCGAGAGGCTGAGTTTGCCGTCCTGCGCCAGCTTCAGCACGGCGGCGGCGGTGACCGGCTTGCTCAGGCTCGCGATGCGGAACAGCGAGGTGGGCCCGGCTGCGAACGAGGTGTCCGCCGTCCAGTTGTAGCCCCGGGCGAGCACGAGCTTGCCCTTGCGGACCACGGCCAGGGACGCGTGGGGGATCGCCCGGTCCATCATGAAGCGCTTCAGCGTGTCGTCGAACGGCTTGAGCGACGTCGCGCTGCGGCCGGTGACGCTCCACACGCGGGCCGCCGCGTTCGCCGGTGACGCGGGCAGCCCGGCGGCCAGCCCCGCCGCGGCACCGCCCGCCAGCAGGCGCAAAGCGTCCCTGCGAGAGGCGGTAAACGATTCCGAAATCATGACGGCTGATCTTAGGGGAGATTTGACCGGGCATGACCACGGCCCTGACCGCGCCGCGCGGAGGCTGAGTGCGGAAGGACGCCTCCGAACGGCCCGGAACACGGACGCAACGTGTCGGCAACGTGCCCGCGACTAACGTCCGGGGCGTCAGACCCCACACCCTGTCCGGGAGGTCCATCTCATGACCCGTTACGCCGCGCCGGGACAGCCGGACGCCCTCATGGCGTACGAGCAGCGTTACGACCACTGGATCGGCGGCGAGTACGTCCCGCCGCAGCGGGGGCAGTACTTCGAGAACCCCTCGCCGGTGACCGGTCAGACCTTCACCGAGGTCGCGCGCGGCACGGCCGAGGACGTCGAGCGCGCGCTGGACGCCGCGCACGGCGCCGCCCCCGCCTGGGGGCGTACGTCCGCGGCCGAGCGGGCGAACATCCTCAACCGGATCGCCGACCGCATGGAGCAGAACCTGGAGCGGCTCGCCGTCGCGGAGACCTGGGAGAACGGCAAGCCGATCCGGGAGACGCTGGCCGCCGACATCCCGCTGGCCATCGACCACTTCCGCTACTTCGCGGGGGCGATCAGGGCCCAGGAGGGCAGCCTGTCGGAGATCGACGCGGACACCGTCGCCTACCACTTCCACGAGCCGCTCGGCGTCGTCGCGCAGATCATCCCGTGGAACTTCCCGATCCTGATGGCCACCTGGAAGCTCGCGCCGGCGCTGGCCGCGGGCAACGCCGTGGTCCTGAAGCCGGCCGAGCAGACCCCGGCGTCGATCCACTACTGGATGAGCCTGGTCGCCGACCTCCTCCCGCCGGGCGTCCTCAACATCGTCAACGGGTTCGGCGTCGAGGCGGGCAAGCCGCTGGCCTCCAGCGCGCGGGTCGCGAAGGTGGCGTTCACCGGGGAGACCACCACCGGGCGGCTGATCATGCAGTACGCCAGTGAGAACATCAAGCCGGTCACGCTGGAGCTGGGCGGCAAGAGCCCCAACATCTTCTTCGACGACGTGTCCTCCGCCGACGACGAGTTCTTCGACAAGGCGCTGGAAGGCTTCACGATGTTCGCGCTCAACCAGGGAGAGGTGTGCACCTGTCCTTCTCGGGCGCTCATCCAGCAGGGCCACTACCAGCGCTTCCTGGAGGCCGCGGTCGAGCGTACGGAGAAGATCGTCCGCGGGCACCCGCTGGACCAGGCCACCATGGTCGGCGCCCAGGCGTCCAACGACCAGTTGGAGAAGATCCTGTCCTACCTCGACATCGGCCGGCAGGAGGGCGCCAAGGTGCTCACGGGCGGGCACCGCGCCGACCTCGGCGGCGAGCTGTCGGGCGGCTACTACGTCGAGCCGACGATCTTCGAGGGCGCCAACAACATGCGGGTGTTCCAGGAGGAGATCTTCGGGCCGGTCGTCTCGGTGACCTCGTTCACCGACTTCGACGACGCCATCAAGATCGCCAACGACACGTTGTACGGCCTCGGGGCGGGCGTGTGGACCAGGGACGTCAACAAGGCGTACCGGGCCGGCCGGGCCATCCAGGCCGGGCGGGTCTGGACGAACTGTTACCACGCCTATCCCGCCCACGCCGCCTTCGGCGGCTACAAGCAGTCGGGCATCGGCAGGGAGACGCACAAGATGATGCTCGACCACTACCAGCAGACCAAGAACCTGCTGGTCAGCTACTCGCCCTCGAAGCTCGGCTTCTTCTGATGCCCGAGGTGTCCCGCGTGGACCTCACCCCCGCGGCCGCCGGCCTCATCCGGCGGCTGCGGGCGGCCCACGGCCCGCTGATGTTCCACCAGTCCGGCGGCTGCTGCGACGGCAGCGCCCCGATGTGCTACCCGGAGGGCGAGTTCCGCACCGGCTCCTCGGACGTGCTGCTCGCCTCGCTGACCGTGGAGGGCGTCGACGAGCCGGTCACGTTCTGGATGTCGGCGAGCCAGTTCGAGCGCTGGCGGCACACCCACCTGACCGTGGACGTCGTCCCCGGCCGGGGCAGCGGCTTCTCTCTGGAGGCGCCCGAGGGCGTGCGCTTCCTGATCCGTTCCCGCCTGCTCACCGACGCCGAACGCGCCGCCCTCGACGGCTGACCGGCCTCGCGAGAGGAGCCCCTCCCGGTATCGGCCACCTCCGTCACTCATTGACGTGTCAATGTGACGTTAAGTAATGTCTCCGCTGTTGCTGTGCAAGGTGGCGGACGGAGCGGGAGGGGTACGGTGAGCATGCGGCTGAGCCGGGGAGGAGCGGTGATCAGCATGCCCGTCGACTCGCCGAATCCTCTGGCAGGGGCCGTGCTGTCCATACTCGTGGCGGCGCGGGAACTGAATCTGCCGGTGACTGAGGCTCACCTGGTGGGGCTCCTTTATCTCACCGACGTCGCTGCCGTCGAGGCGGGGCATCCGCCTATCACCGGTGCCACCTGGCGCCTCGGGCGCTGCGGCCCCTATGACCCCGCGCTTACGCGGGCCCAGGACTATGTGGTGGAAAGCGAGCTCGCGGAGCGTGGCGCCGACGAATCCGCTGACGCGGAGGCGGGCGTGTTGTCCTTGACCATGGATGTGGACGATCCTCTGGGCCCTGACGCCATGAGATTCGTCCGCACGGTCGTGGCCCTGCATGGGGGGAGGGACACCGCCGTTCTCCGGACCGTTGTGGACGCCACCGTGCCCGTCGTCGAGGCGCAGGCGGGCGGAGAGTCCGGCGTCCTGCTCGACCTGAACCGGGCACGGCGGCGCAGGCAGGCCACGGCGCTGCTCGCGCGAGCGAAGGCGAGGCGCGCGTCGATGCCTCCCGAGCACGACGACCCCGGTGTCGGTGCGATTGTCAAGGAAGAGTTCCTGCAGACGCGAGACGCTCTCCGCCGCGCTAACGCGAAGGCCCTGGACGATCGGTGAAGTCGTTCATTCGCAAGGGTGGTGTCTACTACGTCTCCGACAGATCGCTCACGATGCCGCCCAACGACCAGCGCAATCTTCACCCCCGGCGACCGGTCGTCGTCCTGAGCGGTGACGCGAAGAACCAACAGTCGGACTGGGATCTGATCTACGTCGCGCCGTTGTCGACGGCCACGACGCTCAAAGCGGAGTATTGCGTCAAGCTCGCGCAGGGGACCGCCAACCTGCCAAGCAAGTGCTGGGTGCGCACCGTCTGCGCACAGCCCTTTCTCAAGGAGGAGCTCGGCGACTACCTGGGGCAACTTCCACCGCAGTTGGTGGCCCTGATCGAGGACAACCTGTTCGCGTACCTCGGCCTCGTCGACTGACGGGCGCGGGGAGGCCGCGGCGGGTGGCCGCGGCCTCCGGGACTTCACAGGGACGTGCCGGTACCTGTGCGTCTGGAACTAGATCTTGCCGGTGCCCGCGTTGGCGAGGACGTTCGCCTTCACGCCGCTGGGGTTGTCCACCGTGTACGAGTACGGGATGGAGGCGACGCTGCCGGAGGTCTGCGGCGTGCCCGAGTTCACGAAGTAGTTGTTGCGGGCGACGATCGACCCGCCCGGCGACGAGCCTTCGGCGGTGTGGGTGGGCTCGGCGATGTTCTCGAAGTAGTTGCCCTCGACGAGCACTCCGGCGCCGCAGGTGGAGGCGATGCCGTAGCTGTAGTCGGTGTAGGACGGGTCCTTGTAGTAGTAGTTGTTGAACACGTGGACCGGGTTGCCGAAGCGCACCCGGGGGTTGCGCTGGGCGCAGGTCTGGAACGCGTTGTGGTGGTACGTCACGCGCAGGTGCCCGGAGTCCTCGGAGCCGTTGCCGTCGCTGTGGCCGACGAGCGAGCACTTGACGTGGTCGTGCAGCTTGCTCCAGGAGACGGTGACGTAGTCGGAGCCGTGCGTGATGTCCAGCAGGCCGTCGTAGTAGTCCGTGCCGTGGCTGGTGTCGCTCGACAGGTCGTTGTGGTCGAGCCACACGCGCTTGGCGTTGTCGAGGTGGATCGCGTCGCCGTTGCCGTTGCCGGCCGGCACCTTCGAGATCTTCATGTTGCGCACGATGACGTTGCTGACGTCACGGATGTTCACGCCGCAGCCGGTCAGTCCGGAGCCGGAGCCGACGCCGAGGATCGTGGTGTTGGCGCCCACCCGCACGTCGGACGAGCAGGTGAAGTTGCCGCTCACTTGGACGATCTTGGGGCTGTCGCCGCTGACGGCGCTCGTGAGCGCGGTCAGGGAGGTGACCGTCGTCGTGCTGCCGCCCGCGCCGCCGGTCGTGCCGCCGCCCTGGGTCGCCCAGCCGACCAGGCCGGTCGTGGGCGGGGTCGTCGGGCCGCCCGTGGGCGTGGTGGTGGGCGTGGGCGACGGGCTCCTCGTCGGGCTGGCCGTGGGCGTGCCGCTCGGGGTCGAGCCGGTCGGCTGGAGGGTCCACTGCTTGGTGGCCACCGAGTCGCAGGAGTTCTGCTGCACCAGGGCGCCCGAGGACGTGGAGTTGTCCTTGGTGTTCAGGCATTTGTCGCTGTTGGCGTTGACGACGCGGTAGTTCGATCCCGAGGCGGTGAGTTCCCAGGTCTGTGACGAGGCGCCGGTGCAGGACTCCTGCTGGACGGCCTTGCCGGCCGAGGTCGAGGCGTCGATGACGCCGGCGCACTTGCCGCTGTTGCCGGAGGTCAGGCGGAAGCCGCTGCCCTGGGCCGACAGGTTCCAGGTCTGGTTGCTCGCGCCGTTGCAATCGGTGACCGTGAGTTGCACGCCGTCGGAGGTGCTGCCGCCCGGAACGGTGAGGCACAGGCCGCTGGCGCCGTTCACGATCCGGTAGGCGCCCGCGCTCGGCGCCGCGTTGGAGACGCCGGCGAAGACGCCGCCGACCAGGGCGGCGACCCCGACGACGGTGCCGATCACTCCGACTCCGGTTCTGGTTCTGGTTCTCAAAGCCGAGCTCCTTGCATGTCGTGCAGGACCCCTGACCGAGGGGATGTACTCCTGGTCCCACATAGGGGGGCGTTCATGAATGCGAACAACATTCATGAGGAGGAACAACGCGCATCAAATTACGGACCTGTTAAGCGCCGGTCAACGGATTCGTCCGCGCGGGTCTCCGCCCGCCCCGTCGCTCGCCCCGGCTGGGCAGGTGGAGACGGACAGCGGGTCTTTGAGATCATTGTGAAACGTTCACGCCGGATCGTCGGGGAGGGATGGCGGATGAGCGAGCGAAGCGAGCGAATCGATGAGCACAACGAGGAACCGGAGTCGAGAGCGCCGTTCAGCGCGTGGCTGCGGTCGCAGAGCGAGCCCGACTGGACGGCGGTGGTCACGCACCCCTTCGCCGCGGCGATCCACAGCGGCACCGCCGACATGCGCCGCTATCTGGAGCAGGACTTCCAGTTCGTGGACGCCTTCACGGCGCTGCTCGGCGCCGCGGTCGCCGCGGCCGACACCTTCGAGGCGCGGGTGGCCGTGGGCCGCTTCCTCGGGCAGACCGTCGCCGACACCGAGCGCGGCTACTTCCACCGCGCGCTCGCCGAGCTCGGCGGTGAGTTGACCCCGCCCACGCTGGAGCCGGTGACGATCGAGTTCCGCGCCCTGATGGACGACGTGCGCCGCAGCCAGGACTATCCGCTGATCCTGGCGGTGCTGTGCGTGGCCGAGTGGACCTACCTCGGCTGGGCCTCGCGGACCGTCGGGTCCGCCGAGGGTTTCGTCCACCGGGAGTGGATCGACCTGCACAGCGGGCCGGAGTTCGAGGCGTGGGTGGGCTTCCTGCGCGGTGAGCTCGACCGGCTCGGCCCCGGCCTCGACGAGAACGGCCGGGCCCGGGTGCTCGACGTCTTCCGCCGGGCGACCACCCTGGAGCGCCGCTTCTTCGACATGGCCCTCGGCTAGCCGCGCAGGGCGAGGGCGGCGAGGCGGCGCAGGGACAGGCGCAGGAAGACCGCGCTCACCGGCCCGGCGACCCGCCAGCCGATCCGCCCGGCAAGGCCGAAGGGCACGTGGAGCTGCTCCTCCCAGACGATCCTGCTTCCGCCGTCGGGACGGGGCAGCACGTGGAACCGCCCCGTGCCGCGTACGACACGGCCGGTGTGGCGGACCTCCACCTCGTGCGGCGGGCGCCAGCCGGTGACGTCCATCGTGTCCACGAACGACAGCGGGCCGACTCCGGTGGCCGCCGCGAGCCTGCTGCCCCTGCTGCGGCCGTCGCCGGCGACCACCCAGGCCCGGGTCAGCAGCATCCACTCGTGGTGCCGGGGCCAGTCGGTCAGCACGGCGAAGACCCGATCCGGGCTCGCCTGCGCGTCCACCGTGACAGAGAGGGTCTCCACCTCGTAGGTCCTACCCAGGAAAGCGTCCTTACCAGGAAGGTGTCCTACCCCAGGAAGCGGATGTCGCGTGCGGGGGCGTCGCCGGCGGCGAACTCCAGCAGGCGCTCGCCCTCGGCCGCCAGCGCGTCGCGGGTGGCGGGGCCGAGCGGCTCGAACGGCTCGATCGTCAGGACCGCGGTCTCCCCGGCCCGCCTGATCCGCCCCCGCTCGATCCGCCACAGCCCCGCGACGAAACCGTCGACCAGGATCGTCGCGCGGATGATCCCGTTGACTGTGAAGACCCGCGGGCGGTGCTCCTCGGCCATCACCCGCGTCCGGTCGGCGTGTGAGAGCAGCAGGTTGTCGAACTCGGGCAGGAACCGCACCGGCGCCTCGGCGTCCGGCTCGGGCAGCGGCGCTCCGGGCAGGTCGAACAGCTCCACCCCGCTCTCGTCCCGGTAGGTGACCAGGTCGAGGCCCTTGACGACAGAGCGCAGCCCGGTCAGGCCCGACCAGGTCTGCATGTCCTTCACCGACGCCGGTCCGAAGGCACGCAGGTAACGCAGCACCATCTCACCGGCGGCCGAGCCGTCGCCGAGCGGGCGGCCCAGCCACGACTCGGCGGGGACGTGCCGCGCCTGGCCAGAGGCGCCCCACACGCCGCGCGGCGGGACCTGGACCAGCGGCACGACCGCGCGTACGGCCTGGGCCAGCGCGTCGCGGCCCGGCCACCGCTCGCCGAGCAGTTCCTCCAGCTCCGCGAAGGTCAGCGGCCGCTCCTCCATCAGGGCACGGGCGGCGCTCGCCACCTCGCCGAGATCCACCCCGTCCAGCCGCCTGCCGTAAGACGTGCGCAGCCACCGCTCGAGGAGCGGCTGCATGACCGGGCGCAGGGCGAGGCAGTCGTCGGCGCTGACGAGGTGGATGGTGCCGCGCATCAGCGCGATCCGTACGGCCGTGCGGTCGGTCAGCAGCCCGGCCAGGTCTTCGTGCCGGAAGTCCAGCAGGCGGGTCCACAGGCCGACGTAGGCTGGGAGAGGAGCCTGCGACTGCATGCCCACCAGGTGCTCGATCGCGGCCAGAGCCTTGGCGTCGTGGCGGCGCAGCAGCATCTGGCGGTCGAGCAGCGTGCGGTTGAGCATACGTCGGGTCAGCACGCCGCAAACATAACGCCCGGCACCGACAGAACCGGGGGTGCCACTGATGATCACTATTGACGTCCCGCTGTGGGCCGCCCGCCTGCGGGCGCTGCGCCGCGGCCGGCTGTGGAGCCGCCGGGACCTGGAAGAACGGCTGACCGAAGCCGCAGGGGAGACCGAGCCCGGCCTGCCCGCGGACGCGGTGCGCGCATGGGAGGCGGGGGAGCGGCGGCCGGACCCCGGCCACGCGGAGCTGCTGTGCCACGCGTTCGGCGTGGACGAGGCGGACCTGTTCGTCGGGCCCGGGTCGGGCACCACCCTGTGGCACCACGTGACCGGCATTCCGCTGATGCCGGGCCTGTTCCCCGAAGAGGAGGAGGAGCGGGTCGGCCGGGCCATCGAGCGTCCCTGGCGTGCCGACGCCGGCACGGCCGGCTACTTCGAGCGGATGCTCGACGCCTGCGCCGTGCCGCACGCGCGGCCCGCCGATCTCGCGGCGGCGCTGCGGCCCGTCTTCGCGGGCATCGAGGGGTTCCGCCGTGACGCCAGGCCGCCCGCGCGGGGGCCGCTGCTCGCGCTCGCCACCCGGGACGCGGAGCTGATCAGCGGGATGGAGCACGAGGCGGGTGACGCCCGGGGGGCGCGGGCCTGGTCCGACCGGGCGATCCGCGAGGCGCGCGAGACCGGCGACACCCTCACCGAGGTCTTCGCACTGGTCCAGCGGGCCGAGCTGGTCGACGCCGCCGAGCCGGGCGAGATCGTCGAGGCGGCCGTGGCCGCCCGCGAGCGTACGGGCGTGCCGGCGGAGGTCGGGACGCTGTCACGGCGGCACGAGGCCCGGGCACACGCGCTGGCGGGTGAGGTGGAGCTGTGCCACCGCTGCCTTGAGGAGTGCCTGGAGGAGTCGGGCGAGACGGGGGCGGAGCTGTGCGCGGGCTGCCTGGTCGACCTCGGCCGGCCGGGCGGCGCCATCGAGATGCTGGAGAGCGAGCCGGCCCCGTCCGCGCCCGCGTACCTCGCGGCGTATGTGCTGGCCCGCAAGGCGCACGCGTACGCCGAGGCGCACGAGCGGGACCAGGCGGCCGACCTCGCCCGGCAGGCGCTTTCACTGGCCCGCCGTGCCGGGGCCGCCCGGGCCCTGCGGGAGCTGGGCCGCGTCCACCTGTGACGGCCGGCCGAGGAAGCCTCTGGTGCGAATCGCCGGGACAGGGGAGGTCTTGTTAGGTTGTGGGCGTTTCGCCTGATTTCCTCCCGAAGGGGCGCCCATGCCGGCCGGATCCTCCTTGCCGCCCTCCCTGCTCCGGGCGCTGGCCCGGCCGGTCCCGCAGGGAAGCCTGGCCGACGTCGAGCACGTCGTCTTCGTCATGCTGGAGAACCGCTCGTTCGACCATTACTTCGGCCGGATGCGCGGGGTGCGGGGGTTCGGTGACCGCAACGCGGTGTCCACCCGGGCGTGGCGGCCGATCTTCGAACAGGACGGCGTGCTGCCCTTCTCCGTACGGGAGGCGGCCGAGCGGGCGGGGGCGGACCCGATGCTGCTCGACACGCACGACCACACTTGGCTCGGCACCCAGAACGCCTGGGCCATGGGCTGGAACGACGCCTGGGTGCCCAGCAAGGGGCCCGGCTCGATGGCCTACTACGACCGGCGCGACCTGCCCTTCCACTACGAGCTGGCCGACACGTTCACGATCTGCGACGCCTATCACTGCTCGTTGCTGACCTCGACGACCCCCAACCGCAACTACCACGTGTCGGGTTACACGGGCTACGAGCCGGGCACCCGGCAGCGCGCGCTGGACAACGTCGCGTCCGAGGGGGCGGAGGGGCATCCGGGCTACGACTGGGTCACCGTGCCCGAGCTGCTGACGCGGGCCGGGCACACCTGGCAGGTGTACCAGGAGTGGGACAACTACGAGTGCAACAACCTGGAGTTCTTCCGGCCGTTCGCGGCCGTGATGGACCGGATCGGGCTGGGCAGCATGCGCTCGTTCTACGAGAAGGTGCGGGCGGCGGAGGACCCGGCGCCGTTGCTCGCTGAGCTGGCGGAGCGGGTGGCCGCCCTGGAACCGGCCGACCGCGACCTCTACGACCGGGCGCTGCGCCGCGCCCCCGCGGGTGGCCTGGGGGAGTGGTTCGCCGCCGACGTGGCCGCCGGGCGCCTGCCCGCGGTGTCGTACGTCGTGCCCTCGCTGGCCGACTCCGAGCACCCCGAGGGGTCGTCGGCCGTGGAGGGCGGGCGGGTCGTCCACAAGCTGCTCGACGCGCTGGGGTCCCACTCCGAGGTCTGGGCGCGTACCGCTCTGTTCGTCACCTACGACGAGAACGACGGATTCTTCGACCACGTGCCGCCGCCGGTCCCGCCCGACGGCACCCCGGAGGAGTTCGTCGGCGGGCGTCCGATGGGCCTCGGCGTCCGCGTACCCATGATCGTCGTGTCGCCGTGGAGTGTGGGCGGCAACGTCTGCTCCGAGACGTTCGACCACACCTCGACCGTACGGTTCCTGGAGCGCAGGTTCGGGATCACGGCGCCCATCGGCGAGTGGCGGCGCCGGGTGGCGGGCGACCTCACCTCCGCCTTCGACTTCGCCACGCCCACGACGCCCACGACCCCGCCTCCCGTGGAGACCGTCGCCGGCCCGCGGCCGTCTCCGGCCGGAAACCGGTGGTATCCGCAGGTGCCGGCCGAGCAGCGGATGCCGGCGCAGGAGCCGGGGGCCAAGCCCGCCCGCGCCCTGCCCTACCAGCCGGACGCAGAGGCGGTGGTGCGCGGACGGTCCGTGGAGATCGCGATGCGCAACTCCGGCGCGGCCTCCGCCCACTTCATCCTGTACGGCCACCTCGGCGAAGTCGCCAAGCCGATGCACTTCGACGTGCTCGGCGCGGCGGAGGAGGTGGTCTACTTCCCCTGCCCGTCGTACGACCTGGTGCTCGTCGGGCCGAACGGGTTCCGCCGGGAGTTCCGCGGCGGGACGGCCGACCCGGTGGAGGTGACCGGCGCGATCGACGCCGCCGCCCGCACCGTCGTGATCGCCGTGGCGAACCGGGGCGCCTTCCCCGCCGAGGTGTCGGTCACCCCGCTGGCGTACGGAGGCGCGGCGCGTACGGTCCGGATCGCGCCGGGAGACACCGCCCGCCTGGAGTGGCACGCGCCCACGGGGTGGTACGACCTGATGATCGGGGTGGCGGGCCACGACGGGTTCGCCCGGCGGCTGATGGGACACATCGAGAACGGCCGCCCGAGCGTCACGGGGTGACGCCCGGGCTGGGAACGCGGGTCAGGCGCGGACGAGCGGCGTGTCCACGAGGTGCTCGGCGAGGAACCACGCCTGCAGCTCGCCCGTGCGGATGACCTCGGAGACGAGCAGGTCGTTGGTGCCGTCGTCGCCCATCTCGGCCGCCCGGGAGGCGGCGTCGTGCGCGGCGACCAGGATCGTCTCGTGCGCCTCCAGGAGCCTGGAGAGCATGGCGGGCACCTCCTCCACGCCGTCCGGCGGCCGCGGGATCACGGTCATCTCCGCCACCTGGCGCGGATCGCCGACCGCGACGCCGCCGAGGGTCTGGATGCGTTCGGCGACGGCGTCGATGATCGGCAACTGCTCGCTCGCATGCTTGTCGAGCAGCAGGTGAAGCTGGTAAAAGGTCGGCCCCCGCATGAGCCAGTGGTGCTTCTTGTAGAGGTTGTAGAGGATCTGCGTGTCGGCGAGGATCTGGTTGAGCCGCTGACAGGAGTATTCCCGCGTCTCCCTCGGCAGCCCGACCGGGAAGTCCCGCACGGTCCCGAACGCCTGTATCTCGGTGCCCCTCTGGTGGAGCCAGGGCTGGCTGCTCTCACGCATTCTGGAGGAAGGGTTGACGCTCAAGATGTCTCTCCTCACTCAGTCGGTTCATGTCCGATAGGGAGTCTTTCGCCAGGCATGACCTCTAAACGCCTTCTTAGGGCATATATCCCAAGGTGAACCATTTCACACCGCCGACCTGCGTGGCGCTCGCGTTGGTGCTGCTCGTGGCGACCGGCTGCGGGGGCGGTGGAAGGCAGACGCTCACCGTGTTCGCCGACGCCTCGCTCACCGGGACGTTCGGCTCGCTCGGCAAGACGTTCGAGGCCGCCCACCCCGGCGTCGCCGTCCGGTTCGACTTCGGCGGTAGCGGCGCGCTGGCGCAGCGGATCGCGCGGGGTGCGCCGGCCGACCTGTTCGCCGCGGCTGGCACGGCGGCCATGCGAGGGTCGGGGGCGCCCAGCCCGCGGGTCTTCGCGCGCGACAGCCTCCAGGTCGCGGTGCCGAAGGGAAACCCGGCCCACGTCGCGGGCCTGAAGGACCTGACCGCTCCCGGCGTCAGGGTGGCCCTGTGCGCCGAGTCGGCGCCGTGCGGGGCGGGCGCCCGCACGGCGCTCGCCGCAGCCGGAGTCACCGTCACGCCCATCGGCCCGGATCGAAACGGCAAGGCGCCGGACGCCGCCAAGGTGCTGGCCAAGGTGCGGCTCGGCGAGGCGGACGCGGCGCTGGTCTACCGTACGGACGTCAGAGCGGCGGCGGGAGCGGTGGAGGGCGTGGACCTCCCCGAGGCGGCCAGGGCGGTCGAGGACTACCTCATCGCGACCGTTCCCGGGACCGAGCGCCTCGCCCTGACCCGGGAGTTCGTCGACCTCGTCCTGTCCGACGAGGGCCGCAAGGTCCTCGGCGGTGCCGGCTTCACCCCCGTGACAGGGTGACCTGCGGGCTTTCCGTGAGCCGCGCCGCCGTGCGCTCGGCCGTGGCCCTGGCCCAGCGGCCGGTCGTCAGGAGGGCGACCGCCAGCACGATCAGCCCGTACAGGGCGTTGACGCGGTAGGCCGCGTGCGCCGCCGGGACGAACGCCGCGTTGGCGCCGGCGCTCGAGACCACGGACCCCGCGATGGCCACGCCGAGCGACTGGCCGACCTGCCTGCTGGTCGAGGCGACCGCGGCGGCCACGCCCGCCTGCGCGAGCGGCATCCCGGAGACCGCGGTGTTGGTGATCGGGGGGTTGAGCATGCCGAACCCGACACCGAAGACCACGTAGATCCCGAGCAGCAGGGGGAGCGGCGTGGTGAGCGTCACCTGGGACAGCAGCGCCCCGGCGGCGGCCAGGCACACGCCCGCGACGACGGACGGCACGCGCGGGCCGCGGGTGCCGACGAGCCGGCCCGACAGCGGCCCCACGATCGTCGTCGTCACCGCGACCGGCAGCGTGCACAGCCCCGCGGCGAGGGCGGAAAGCCCGCGATGGCTCTGCAGGTAGAGCGTGTTGAGGAACAGGAAGGCCCCCAGTCCGCCGAAGCCCGACACCGCCATGACGGCCGCGCCCGAGAACGGCGCGCTGCGGAAGAACCGCATGTCGATGAGGGGTTCGGGCCTGCGCAGTTCCCAGACGACCAGCGCGGCCAGGGCCGCCGCCGCGACGACGAAGCAGACGGCGCTCACGGCGGGGCCCGCGGCCCGGCCCTCGATGATCCCGTACGTGAGCGTGCCGAGCAGGACGATGACCAGCACCTGCCCGACCGGGTCGATCCTCCGTGCCGAGGGCGCCTTGGACTCCGGGACGAAGCGCCAGGTCAGGAACAGTGCGAGCAGGCCGATGGGCACGTTGATCCAGAAGATGGCCCGCCAGTCGACCGTGTCGGTGAGCAGGCCGCCGACGACCGGTCCGAGCGCCATGCTGACGCCGACCACGCCGCCCCACACGCCGATCGCCTGGGCCCGCTCCCTGCGGTCGGTGAACGTGTTCGTGATGATCGACATGGCCACCGGGTTGAGCATCGACCCGCCTACGGCTTGGACGATCCGGGCGGCCACCAGCCAGCCCAGGCTCGGGGCGAGGCTGCACAGCAGCGACCCGGCCGTGAAGATCACCAGACCGGTCTGGAACGTGCGGCGGCGGCCCACCCGGTCGGCCGTCGAGCCGGCCAGCATCAGCAGGCTCGCGAGCGTCAGCGTGTAGGCGTCCACCGTCCACTGGAGGCCGGAGACCGGCGCGTGCAAATCGTGCCCGAGCGACGGCAGGGCGACGTTGACGATCGTGTTGTCGAGAGACACGATCAGCAGGCTCATGCAGCAGATGAGAAGAACAAGTATCCGCCGTCGGCGGGTCATTTGCGACACCACACCACACAACCGTACAGATCTGGTCATGTGCCGCTTGCGGCAGGGCAAACCGAATGAAATTCTCCTCGCATGCGTGCGACGGCGAACGGCATCGAGATCTGCTACGAGGTGTTCGGCGAGCCCGGGGGACGTCCGGTCCTCCTCATCATGGGGCTCGGAGCACAGATGATCGGCTGGCCGGAGGGGCTGATCGAGCTGCTGGTGGAGTCCGGCCACCGGGTCGTCCGGTTCGACAACCGGGACGCGGGCCTGTCCACCCACTTCACCCCGGCGGACGGCCTCGCGCCCGCCCCGTCGTACACGTTGGACGACATGGCCGACGACACGGCCGGCCTGATGGACGTGCTGGGCTGGGAGAACGCCCACGTGGTGGGCGCGTCGATGGGCGGCATGATCGCGCAGGCCCTCGCCATCCGCCACCCCGCCCGGGTCCGTACGCTCACCTCGATCATGTCCACGCCCGGGCCCCGCGTGGGGCGGGCGACCGAGGCGGCCATGACCGTGCTGATGGCGCCCCCCACGCAGGACCGCGACGAGGCGATCGCCCGCGCCGTCGCGACCGCGCGGGTCGTCGGCTCTCCCGGCTACGAGATGGACGTCGAGCGCGTCACCCGGGTGGCCGCGGAGGCCTACGACCGGGCGTTCGATCCCGCGGGCACCGCCCGGCAGTTCACCGCCATCCGGATATCCGGCGACCGTACGGAGGGACTGCGCGGGCTCTCGGTGCCCGCGCTGGTGATCCACGGCGAGGACGACCCGCTGATCACCCTCGAAGGCGGGACCGCGACCGCGGACGCCATCCCCGGCGCGAAGCTGCTGACCTTCCCGGGGATGGGCCACGACCTGCCCCGCCCGCTCTGGCCGGTCATCGCGGAGGCGGTCACAGAGTTGACCGAGCGGGGTTGACCGGGCGGGGCTGACCGGACGGGATTCAGATCTCGAGCTTGTCCTCGATCGCGCGGAGCTGGTGCCGGGCCATCGCGAGGTTGGCCCGGCTGCGGTCGAGGGCGAGGTAGAGGAACAAGCCCTTGCCGCCGCGGCCGGTCAGCGGCCGGATGATGTGATACTGCGTGCCCAGCGTGATGAGGATGTCCTCGATCCCGTCGTTGAGCTTGAGGGCGTCGATCGCGCGGAGCTTGGCCTTGACCACCTCGGTGTTGGCCGCGGCGGCCACCTGGAGGTCGAGGTCCTTGGAGCCGCCGAGCGTGCCCAGCGCCATCCCGCTCCCGTAGTCGGCCACCGCCGCGCCGACCGCGCCGTCGATGGTCAGCATCTCCTTCAGCGAGACGTCCATGTTCGCCATGTCTCTTCTCCTGTTCTGGTTTGTCATCCGCGTTCGACGATGGCGGCGATCTTGTTCGCCGCCCTGCGTCCCTCGATCCGGAGCAGGCCGAGATTGGCTCCCTGACCCGCGAGAACGGTGAGGACGATCGTGGGGCCCGCGGCGTAGCACGCGGTGTGCCCCTGGGTGCCGGAGATCAGCGTCTCCTCCAGCCGCCCGATCCTGGCGAGATCGGTCATCTTCCGGCTCAGCGACAGCAGCGCCGACGTGAGCGCCGCGGTCTGCTCGGTGTCGGCGGCCAGGTCCGTCGTCACGAGCATGCCGTCGATCGTGCAGGTGAGCGCTCCGGTGATCTCGGGCGCCCGTTGCCGCAGGACGACCAGTTCCTCATGTATGTCGTGGCGCAGATCCACCGAGACACCCTTTCCGGCCCGCTTGAGCCATCCGATCACTACAGCGCCTCCAGCGCGTCACGCAGTCTGAGCAGCAGGTTCACGTCGGTCGCGTCGCCGTTGACCTGGGGGAGTCCCGAGCCGGCAGGCCCGGGCTCCCTCGGCGGTGCGGGCGACTTGGGCGTGCGCTTGGGCAGCGCCGCCGTCTCGCCCGTCATCACCAGGCCGGCCGCCGCGAGCTCCCGTACGGCCAGCAGCGTGGAGTAGGCCGGACGCCCGAGGCGGCGGGCCAGCTCGACCGGCGTGGCGGTGGAGTCCGCGGCGAGCAGCAGCTCCCACTGCAGCCGGGTGAGCAGCGCGTGCGTGCCCGGGATCTGCCGCAGGGGCGTCACCGGCCGCGCGTCCAGCTCCTCCGAGGGCCAGGCCCGCTCCAGCCGGGCCCGGCGCCTGGCGCACTCGCGCAGCAGCCCAGGGACGTCGAAGAACCAGTGGACCCCGAGCCAGTGGGCGTCGCTCTCCCTGAACCTGGTCCGCACCGTTCTCGACGTGAGCAGGAAGAACGCCGCGTCGAGCGTGGCGGACAGCATGCAGAACTCCAGCTCACCCCGGCTGAGCACCCCTCTGTCCACGAGCAGGGCGCCGCCGTCGCCGCCGGAACCGGACTCCTGCCGCGCGTGCCGCATCCCGTTCGCGCTGATCCGGCCCGACGCGCCGAGCAACTCCTCCACACCGGGCGTGGCCGCGCACTCCACGTACGACACCCGGCCGCGGACGTAGTAGACCGTGCCCTCCTTGCCCACCCGCAGTGAGCCGGTGGCCTCGTCCTGGGCGAGGCCGGTGAGCACGGCGTCGAGAGTCGGGGCGGCCACCGGTCAGGCTCCCATCAGGAGGCGACCAGCTCGTCCGTGATGGTGCGCAGCCGCCGCCGTGCCAGGGCGAGGTTCGACCGCTCCACGTCCAGGCGTACGCACAGCAGCAGCGGGCCGTCGAACATCATCTCCATGGGCCGCACCAGGTGGTAGGCCGAACCCGTGGTGACGATCACGTCCTCGATCCGGAAACCCGTCTCCTGGGAGGCCATCGCGATCCCGTCGAGCGTGGCGCGGTACGCCTCGCTGAGCCCCGCGGCCGCCCTTCCGGGATCGGGGATCCCCTTTCCCGCGACGGCCATGCCGCTGGTGTGGTCCACGAGAATGGCGCCGAGCGCGCCCGGGATCGACATGGCCTCGGAGAGGCAGTCCTCTATCCCGATCAACTCGTAACTCCTCGCCTCGCCGGTACAGCGCGGCCAACACTAGAGGAGCAGGTGGACGGGTCACCCGAGCCGGAAACGGCGGGGATAAACGGATTAGTCCCGAGGAATAAGAATTCTTCTTCCCGGAATGGAAATCCCGGTTTTCATGAAATTTCCTCGTATCGGGGGACGGCGCGTGCACCGCCGTACGGCGGCCAGAATGGGAGGCGTGGAGCGGATTCTCGTCAGCGCCTGCCTGCTCGGCAGCCGGGTTCGGTACGACGGCGGGGCCAAGACCAGCGACGACGACCTGCTCGCCCGCTGGCGCGCGGAGGGGCGGCTGGTGCGGTTCTGCCCCGAGGTCGAGGGCGGGCTGCCCGTCCCCCGGCCGCCCGCCGAGATCGAGGGCGGCGCGGGCGGCGCGGCCGTCCTGGCGGGCGCGGCCCGGATCCTGACGCCGGAGGGCGACGACGTGACCGCCGCGTTCCTGTCCGGAGCGCAGCAGACCCTAGCCGTCGCCCGGTCCTTCGGCGTACGGGTCGCGATCCTCAAGGAGGGCAGCCCGTCGTGCGGGTCGCTGCGGATCTACGACGGCAGCCACCGGGGGAGGACCACCCCCGGGCAGGGTGTGACGACGGCGCTGCTGGAGCTGAACGGCATACGCGTCTTCGGCGAGGACCGGATTCCGCAGGCCGCTCAGTATCTGGCGAACCTCGTCACGGAGACAGCGTTTACGGAGACAGAGGATCGGACGTGACGATGACGGCCTTCTCGTCGGGCTTGTGCACCAGGACGTTGTCCACGTAGGACCGCACCGCCGCCTCCAGCCCGACGTCCTTGCCCGCGGCCTCCGACATGTACCAGCGGTGGTCGAGCACCTCGTGGAAGAGCTGGGCCGGCTCCAGCTTGCGCCGCAGGTCGGCCGGGATCCCGTTCACCACCGGCTGGAACACCTCGGCCAGCCAGCGGTGGGCCACGATCGCCTCGTCCTCGTGCCGCAGGCCCGTGGACACCCGGAACGAGTCGAGGTCGTTGAGCAGCCGCCTGGCCTGGTTCTCCTCCACGTCGAGGCCCGTCAGGCGCAGCAGGCGGCGCTGGTGGTGCCCGGCGTCCACGACCTTCGGCCGGACGATCAGGCGGGAGGTGCCGGCCTTGCGCCGCACCATCATCTCCGCGACGTCGAAGCCGAGCGAGTTGAGGCGGCGCACCCGCTGGTCCACACGATGCCAGTCGACCTCCTCGATGATCTCGTCCTCGGTCAGCTCGTCCCACAGCCGGTGGTAGCGCTCGACGAGCTGCTCGGCGAAGGCCAGCGGATCGATGGTCGGGTGGAGCAGCCCGCCCGCCTCCAGGTCGAGCATCTCGCCGTAGATGTTGACGTGCGCCACGTCGATGTCGTGGGCCCGCTGGCCCTCGCTGATCGCCGGGTGGAGCTCACCGGTCTCGGCGTCCACCAGGTAGGCCGCGAACGCCCCGGCGTCCCGCCGGAACAGCGTGTTCGACAGCGAGCAGTCGCCCCAGTAGAAGCCGGTCAGATGGAGCCGTACGAGCAGGACCGCGAGCGCGTCGAGCAGGCGGGTCAGGGTGTCGGGCCGCACCGAGCCCGACAGCACGGCACGGTAGGGCAGCGAGAACTGCAGATGCCGTGTGATCAGGGCGGAGTCCAGTTCGGAGCCGTCCGGGGCGGTCCTGCCGGTGACGATGGCGACCGGCTCGACGGCGGGGGCGTCGTGCCGCGCCAGATCCCACAGGAGCTGATACTCCCGCTTGGCATACCTGGTGCTGATCTCCTTGATCGCGTACACCCGGCCGCTGAGCCGGGCGAAGCGCACCACGTGCCGGGAGATACCGCGGGGCAGCGTCACCAGGTGGTGGACGGGCCACTCTTCGAGGGGGACGTCCCATGGCAGGCGGATCAGGTCGGGGTCGCTGGGGGCGCCGGTGATCTGCAGGGGCACCAATCGCTCCTTATCTGGGGGCTTCCACCCAAGTGTCGCGGATAGAGTCGGGCGCTATGACGCTGGTGGACGAGTTCATCGACTGGTACCTGGCCGAGAACCCGGTCAGGGCGGCCCTCCTGGGGGCCGACGGATACGACCGCACGCTGGGCGATCTCAGCGCGAGCGCCTTCACGGCGCGGGAGCGGGCGGCCGAGGAATGGCTGCGCAAGCTGTCGGAGTCGACGCCCGAGAGTCCCGAGGACGAGATCGACAGGGACCTGGTCGCCGCTCATCTGCGCGGGCAGATCGCGCTGGCCCGCTGGCCGGAGTGGCGGCGCGAACCGGCCGCCTACCTCAGCTGGGTCTTCGCGTCGATGTTCACGCCGTTCCAGCAGCGCCTCAAGCCGGAGGCCGAGCTGGTCGACGCCGCCGTCGCGCGGCTGGCCGAGGTGCCCGCCGCGCTCGCCGCCTGCCAGGCCAACCTGGACCCCGATCTCGCCGCCGACCTGCTCGTCAAGCGCGGCCTCGACCAGGCCCGTACGGGACGCCGCTTCCTGACCGAGACGCTGCCCGCGCTGGTCGGCGATGCGGACCTGCGGGCGCGGCTGGCGCGGGCCGCCGAGCCCGCCGCCGACGCGTTCGACGGACTGGTCGGCTTCCTGGAGGGCTTCGAGGCCCGCGGCACCTGGCGGATGGGCGAGGAGCTCTACTCCGCGCTGCTGCGCGAGCAGGAGATGCTCGGGTATGGCGCCCCCGAGCTGCACGAGAAGGGCCGCCAGGCCTGGGCCGAGCTGGACACGCGGATGACGGAGGTCGCCGCGCGCCTCGGCTCCGGCAGCTGGCGGGAGGCGATGGAGTCGCTCATGGACGACCACCCGCCGACGCTTGAGGCCATGCGCGCCGAGTATGAGGCCGAGACGCTGCGGGCGCGCGAGTTCGTCCGCGAGCGCGGGCTGGTGACCTTCCCCGAGGGGGAGGTGTGCCGGGTCGAGCCCTCGCCGGAGTTCCAGCGGCCCATCATCGCCGTGGCCAGCTACCTCGCCCCGCCGCCGCTGTCGTCCTCGCGGGATGGCGTCTTCTTCGTGCCGTACACGCCGGACGGCTTCACCGAGGAGCAGGTGCGGCAGCGGCTGCGGACCAACTCACGCCCGCAGATGCCCTCGATCAGCGTGCACGAGGGGTACCCCGGCCACCACTGGCACCTGTCCTGGATGGCCGGCAACCCGCACCGCGCCCGCAAGATCTTCCGTACGCCCTACTTCGTGGAGGGCTGGGGACTCTACGTCGAGAAGCTCATGCACGAGCAGGGCTACTTCGACACGCCCCAGACCGAGCTCGCCCACCTCGACTGCCGCATCTGGCGGGCCGCCCGGATCGTGGTGGACACCGCGCTGCACTGCGACGACATGTCGATCGAGCAGGCGGAGGAGTTCCTGACCACGAAGGCGTCGCTGTCGCCGGGCACCGCAGCGGGAGAGGTCAGCCGCTACTGCGCCTGGCCCACGCAGGCGCCCTCCTACCTCACGGGCGCGTTGGAGATCGAGCGCATCAGGGCGGACTACGACGGCGATCTGCGGACCTTCCACGACACGATCGCGGGCTCCGGCGGGCTTCCGCTCGGCCTCGCCCGGAAGGTCGTGCTCGGCTGAGAGTTCAGCCGCTGAGTGCGCGTTCGATGACGGCGGTGAGCTGGTCCTCGGTGAGCACCGTGGGCCGGCCCACGCCGAGAGCGCGGACGTAGACCTCGCACAACCACTCCAGCAGGCGGGTCGCCTCGAACGCCTGCTCCATGCCGCCGCCGATCGTCACCGCGCCGTGGCTGGCCATCAGGGCGGCCTGCCTGCCCTCGATCGCGGCGATGACGTTGCGCGCCAGCTCCGGCGTGCCGTACGTCGCGTACGGGGCCACGCGGACGGCGCCGCCGAGCAGCAGGGCGTTGTAGTGGATCGGCGGCAGCTCGGTCATGGTCGAGGCGACCACGGTCGCGAAGACCGAGTGGGTGTGCACCACCGCCCGGGCTCCGGTCGCCTCGTACAGCGCGAGATGCATCGGCGTCTCCGAGGAGGGCTTGCGCTCCCCCTCCACGACCCGCCCTTCGAGGTCGACCACGGGGCAGTCCTCCGGGCGCAGCCGGTCGAGCGCCACGCCCGAGGGCGTGACGACGACCAGGTCGCCCTTCCGGGCGCTCAGGTTGCCCGAGGTCCCGATCACCAGGCCGAGGGCCGCCGCCCGCCGGCCGTACTCGCACAGCTCACGCCGCAGCTCGTCCAGCTGCTCGTCCACCTGCTCGTTCACCTGCTCGTTCACGCCGGCGAATCTACACAATCGGCGGTGTTTCGTGATGTCCTGATGCCATGTACGAGGCTTCCGAGTGGCGCCGCGACGGAGACACGATCCGCAGGACCGTGGTCGCCCGAGATTTCCGTACGGCCATCGCGATCGTGAACGACATCGCCGAGCAGGCCGAGGCCCTGAACCACCATCCCGACATCGACATCCGATGGCGCACCCTCCACTTGGCGCTGACCACCCACGAGGCCGGTGGCCTGACCGACCTCGACTACAAGCTCGCCGCCCGCATCGACGCCATCGTGGCCGACCACGAGGCCGGATCGCCGCAGTCCTAGGGCGGTCGTCCTAGAGCGCGTTCAGTGCGGCGAGGAGCTGTTCCTCCTCGCGGGCGAAGTGGGCCTCCAGCTCGGCCGACAGGCGCGTGAGCCTGGCTTTGACCGTGGCCGGGTCGACGGAGCCCGCCTCGCCGACCGCCGCGCCCAGGTCCTCCCTGATCCGGGCCAGCCGCACGTGCTCTTCGCGCAGGCGGTCGAGGGTCGGGGCCAGCCTGGGGAAGGCCCGTTCCAGCAGGGGGAAGCCCCGCTCGTTCTCGTTGACGTGGTGCTCGTGGAAGGCCGTGCAGAAGGACAGGCAGCGCTCCCGCAGCGCTCCTTCCAGGCCGCGACCCGGCAGGTTCACCGTCGTGCCCGTGGCGAGCCCGTCCTCGACCGCGGCCAGCAGCGCGGCCATCTCCGCCCGAAGTCCGTCGTGGATCCGCACCAGTTCGTCGCCCATCGCCCGGGCGCGTTCGCGGAGCCGAGGGAGCGGAGCGGAAGGGAGCGAGGACCGGAGCGAAGGCCCAGCGGAGCGGGCCTCGCGAGGACCGGAGGTTCCTTCCGGCGCAGTGACCGACCCGGACCTAGCTTCGTGGACACTTCACTAATCGAACAGGCCTGGCGGAGGGACGGGGGCGAGAATGGCGTCGCCGTCGTGAATGGGCGCGGCCCCCGCGACCAGGCGGGTCAGCTCCTCGTCCGCCAAGCATCGCGCCTGGGTGAGGCCGCCCGCCGCCTTCCTGGTGAGTGCCTCGATCGGCAGGTCGCCGAGCGAGGCCGCCAGGACGACGTTGCCGAACCTGCGCCCGCGCAGGATGCCGGGCTCGGCCAGCAGCGCGGCGTGCGGGAAGACACGGCTCACCGTGGAGGCGACCCGCTTCACGAAGGGCAGGCCCTTGCCGTCCGCCACGTTGATCAGCGCCATGCCGGAGGGGCGCAGGACGCGGGCGATCTCCGTCATGTACTGGACGGTCGCCAGCTCGACCGGCATCGTCGCGCCCGAGAACGCGTCGAGCACGAACAGGTCGGCCGAGTCGTCCCTGAGGTCCGTCGTCGCCGCGCGGCCGTCCATCACCCGGACCTTCAGCCGGGGCACCGACTTGAGGTTGAGTTGGTCGCGTACGAGCTGGACCAGTTCGGCGTCCGGTTCCACGACGATGTGCCGGGAGCCGGCCCGCCGCGCGGAGATGTAGCGCGGGATCGTGCATGCCCCGCCGCCGATGTGGACGGCGTCGAGCGGGCCTTCGGGCAGGCAGTCGATCACGCTCGCCATGAGCTGCGTGTACGAGAAGTCCAGATAGGTGGGATCGGCCAGGTCCACGTACGACTGGGGAACGCCGTCCCTGATCAGCATCCACCCGTCGGGCCGGTCGAGGTCGCGCAGGAGCTCCACCTCGCCGAAGGTCACCGGATAGCGGCCTGGCAACGGTTCTCTGCTCCTTGCCACCTATGGCTCCTTTCGCGTGATATGAGAACCGTATGCGGAACAGGGCCCTGCTCGCCCTCGTCATGGTCGCCGCGGCCATCTTCGTCTTCGGCGTTGCCGGACTCATTGTGTCCGGCAGGCAGGGGCCGGGCGCGGACTTCGTCGCCGCGCCGCGGGGGACGCCCGCACCCGGCGGCCCGCAGACGCTGCAGCTCCGCCCCGACTCATCTCCTGAGCCGTCCCCCGCAAGCTCCCCGGAGGGCTCCCCGGACGAGACGGCCGCCGCCTACTTCCAGGCCTGGGTCAAGAGCGACTACGACGCCATGCGCGAGCGGGTCGACGATCCACCGGACGACTTCGCGGACCAGCACCGCGAGTTCGAGGACGCCGCCCTCTCCAAGTCACTGCGGATCGCGGTCGGCAACCTCGTGCGCACGGGAGACGAGACGGCCGAGATCCCCTTCACCCAGGAGCGGGACGAGCAGGACGCCGGCACCTGGCGCTTCGACTCCAGTCTGCACCTGGCCGTACGCGACCTCACCTGGAAGGTCGTCTGGACGCCGTCCGTCCTGCATCCGGAGATCCAGCCCGGCGGCAGTCTCGTCAGGACCGAGCCGGATGCGGGGCCGCTGCGGCCGGTGACGAGGGAAGGGCGGGAGTTCCCGCAGAACTCGGGCGCCGAGGCGTACCTCGACAACCTGGTGAACCAGGGGGTGGCGCCCACGACGGGCGTCGCCGTGGGATGGGCGCTGGAGGTCGACAACCCGGGTATGCCGGCGAAGACCGTCCTGTCTTACAAGCCCGAGAAGCGGCCGGTGGGCGTACGCACCACGATCGACTACGGGATACAGGCCGCCGCGGCCCGGGCGCTCGACGGCGTGCAGCGGGCCGCCGTCGTGGCCGTACGGCCGTCCACGGGGGAGATCCTCGCGGTCGCCGACCGGCTGGGCGGCCGGGCGGCGTTCGAGCGCAAGTACGCCCCCGGCTCGACGTTCAAGACGGTCACGGCGGCCGCGCTGCTCGCCAACGGGCTGTCCCCCGACAGCACGGTGGAGTGCCCGGCGTCCTACCAGATCCCCTTCAACCGGTCGATCTCGAACTACCACAACGAGGACCACGGGACGGTCACACTGCGCCAGGCGTTCGCCCTGTCGTGCAACACCACGTTCGCCCGGCTGACGGTCGAGCGGCTGAACGGCGACACGCTGGTCGACCAGGCCAGGGCGTTCGGCTTCGTGCAGGGGGAGAGCGCCGGCACGAGCACGTGCGGCAGCCTGCAGCGGCCGGAGAAGCCGGACGCGCTCGCCGAGGACTCCTTCGGACAGGGCACGGTGGAGGCGACCCCGCTGTGCATGGCGCTGGTCGCCGCGGCGGTGGAGAGCGGCGAGTGGCGGCCGGCCCGCCCGCTGGCGGACGAGGCGCCGCAGGGGGAGCTGCCGCAGAGCATGCCCTTGCCGTCCAACGTGGCGGAGGGACTGCGCTCCCTGATGAGCGCGGTCACGATCGACGGGACCGCCGCCGGCGCTGACCTGCCCCAGGGCACCGCGGGCAAGACCGGCACCGCCGAGGACTGGCGGGGCGGGCAGGACCACGCCTGGTTCATCGGCTACCGGGGCGACCTCGCCTTCGCCGTGTTCGTCGAGCACGGCGGCACCGGCCGTGGCGCCGCCGTCCCCATCGCCGCCCGCTTCCTGAAGGCTCTCTGAAGCCCTCAGACGCCGGGCCAGGCGAACCGGTGGGTGTGAATGCCGAAATAGGTGAACGCCTCGGCCCTGGTGACGCCCGGCACCCGCTTGACGTGGTCGTTGAGCACGCTGAGCAGCTCGGCCGGTTCCCGGCACACCACCTCGGCGAACAGGTCGAACGAGCCCGCCGTGAGCACCACGTAGATCACCCCGGACAGCTCGCTGATCCGGTCGGCGACCTCGTGCACGTCGCTGTCGACGCGGACGCCGATCAGCGCCATGACCGGCAGGCCCAGCGCCATCGGGTCGGTGACCCCGACGATCTGTACGACGCCCTCGTCGCGCAGCCGCTGCACCCGTTGCCGTACGGCGGGAGCCGACAGGCCGGTGACCTCGGCGAGTGCGGTGTAGGAGGCCCGGCCGTCCCGCTGCAGCTCGCGCAGCAGGACCCGGTCGACCTCGTCGAGGGTCATGAGACCAGGTCCGCCACGGCCGCGGCGAACACCTCGTGGTGCAGGTCCACGTCGGCCTCGGTGGTGGCGGGGGACATCAGCGCCATGTTGTGGAACGGCGTGAGCAGCACACCCCGGTTGGCCAGGTAGACGTGCAGGTAGTCGTCGAGGTCGGGGTCGCCTGCCGCGTTCGACTCGCCGCCGTTGCGGGGGGCCGGGCTGGTGAAGCGATACTCGGCGCGCGCTCCGAGCTGCGTGACCGACCACGGCAGGCGGTGCGCGTCGATCACCTCCTGGACGCCCTTGGTGAAGCGGGTCGCCAGCTCGGTCATGGCGGCGAACGCGTCGTCGGTGAGCACGTGCTCCAGCGTGGCACGCATCGCGGCGACCGACAGGGCGTTGCCGGCCAGCGTGCCGCCGACACCGCCCATGTCGACCAGGTCGAGTCCGTCCATCGCCTCGACGCGCGCGGCGACCTCGGCGGACAGGCCGTAGCCGCCGCTCGGGATGCCGCCGCCGATCGCCTTGCCGATCGTCACGATGTCGGGGTGCAGGTCCCACGCCTTCGTGCAGCCACCCGGGCCCGCCGAGAAGGTGTGCGTCTCGTCGTTGATCAGCAGGCTGCCGTACCGCCGGGTCAGGTCCCTGACGCCCTCCAGGTAGCCCGGCTCGGGCAGGACGATGCCGATGTTGGTGAGGGCGGGCTCCATGAGGACCGCCGCGACGTCGCCGTGCGCCAGCTCTCGCTCAAGCGAGGGCAGGTCGTTGAACTCCACGACGCGCGAGGTGACGGTGGGATCGACCGGAGCGCCGACGTTGCCCTCGCGGGACACCTGCTCGCCGTCCGGGCCGACCACGAGGAGCACCTCGTCCACGCTGCCGTGGTAGCAGTAGCTGTTCACGAGGATCTTGGGCTTGCCGGTGATCGCCCTGGCCAGCCGGATCGCCCACCGGTTGGCGTCCGTGGCCGTCAGCGAGAAGCTCCAGTAGGGCACGCCGAACCGGCGGCCCAGCTCGGCGCCGACCCAGGCGGCGTCCTCGGTCGGCATCATCACCGTGGCGCCGCCCCGCCGGCCGAACCGGTCGGCGACGGCGTCCACGGTCGCCTGGGGGGAGTGCCCCGCCATCGCACCGGTGTCGCCGAGGCAGAGGTCGACGTACTCGTGGCCGTCCAGGTCGGTGACGCGGGCGCCGCGGGCCTCGGCCAGGTAGAGCGGGAAGCCCGCGGCCGTCTTGTTCATCCAGGTCATCGGCACGCCGCCGAACAGGTGGCCTCTCGCCTGCTCGTACGCGGCGGCCGAGCGCGGGTTGCGCCCCCGGAACGCGTCGCGCTCGCGGTCGAGCAGCCGGGCCAGGCGAGTACGGTCGATCATCATCCCTGCCTCAGAAAAGATCGCTGAACTCCGTGAAAAACCACGGAATCTGAAGCAAAGGTACACAAAGGCTTCTGAATCGTCATCCCATAGCCGCGAGCGTCCGCCGCAGCCCCTCCACGATCGCGGCCAGCCCGACCTCGAAGGACAGGTCCGCCGGCGGACGTCCGCTGGAGGTCGCGGCGTCGTCGCGGGCGCGCACCGTGGCGGCGAAGACCGGGACCTGTGCGGCCAGCGGCCCGGCGTCGAACATGTCGGGCGGCGCCACCAGGTCGAGCGCCGAGCCGAGGATGAACGACTCCACGGCCACCATCACCGGGATGACCATCGCCTCGGGCCAGCCGCCGCGCCGCAGGCCGGCGACCACCTCCTCGTACATCCGCAGCGTCCGCAGGGCTCCGGTGATCGGCAGGGTGGCCAGCAGCGAGATCGCGGGCGGGTGCGCGGCGAACGCGTCGCGGTAGCCGTGGGCCCACCGCACCAGCGCCTCGTCCCAGGGCAGCTCGGCGAACATCGAGGCGTCGATGGCGTCGGAGACGATCTCGCGGACCGCCGCCAGGATGTCGTCCTTGCCGCTCACATGGTTGTAGAGCGAGGACGGCCGCACGCCCAGCCGTTCGGCGAGGGCGGCCATGGAGAAACCCTCGGCTCCGGCGTCGTCGATCAGGGTCAGCGCGGCCCGCGCGATGGCCTCCCTGCTCAACACCGGCTTGACCGGCCGTCCCACCCGCCGCCGCATTCGGCCCGCAGCCCCCTTCCGCTTTGCCCTTCGACAACCTATCCTCATCCCACTAAACGAACGTCATTCGATTTATCGGGACGCCCATGTCGCGCACCCTCTTCCGTCGCACCCTCTTTCACAGCGGCACCGTCTGGACGGGCACCGGCACGACCACCGACGCCCTGTCCGTACGGGACGGCCGGATAGAGGCACTTGGAGCCGCCGCCCTCGCGGGAACCCACGACGACCGCGTGGACCTGCGGGGCGGAATGCTGTTGCCCGCCTTCGGCGACGGCCACTGTCATCCCGACCACGCCGGGTTCGAGGCGACGGGCCCGCACATCAGAGGGCTCGGCACGGTCGAGGAGATCGTCGAGGAGGTTCGCCGCCACGCCGCCGCGCATCCCGGCGACGAATGGATCATCGGCGGCGGCTACGACGCGACGATCGTCCCGGACGGCCTGTTCGACGCCCGATGGCTGGACGAGGCGGTGCCCGACCGTCCGGTGGCGCTGCGGGCCTGGGACTACCACACGTTGTGGTGCAACTCCGAGGCCATGCGGCGAGCCGGCCTGGACGCCTCGACGCCCGACACGCCCCGCGGCCGGTTCGCCCGCCGTCCGGACGGCGCGCTGCTCGGGACCATGATCGAGTGGGACGCGGTGGACGCGGTCCTCACCGCCGCCCCCGCCCGCACGACCGAGGACCTCGTCACCGCGCTCGCCGCCGCCACCGAGGCGTACGCCGCGGCCGGGGTGACCTGGATCCAGGACGCGTGGGTGGAGCACGGCACGGTCGAGGCCTACCTGGAGGCGGCCCGCCGTGGGCTGCTGGCGACCCGGGTCAATCTGGCCTTCCGCGCCGATCCGGCGCGATGGCGCGAGCAGCTCGCCGAGTTCGCCGCCGACCGCGCGCGGGTGCGGGCGCTCGGGCACGACCGGCTCACCACCGCCACCGTCACGGCCGACACGGTCAAGTTCTTCGTTGACGGCATCCTGGAGAACCGCACGGCGTCGCTGCTCGCGCCGTACAGCGACGATCCCTGCACACGGGGCATGCCCGTCTGGCCGTACGGCGACCTGCTGGAGGCCCTGACGGCCGTGGACGCGATGGGCCTGCAGGCGCACCTGCACGCGATCGGCGACGCGGGCATCCGCACCGCGCTGGACGCGATCGAGCACGTGACGCGGGTGAACGGCCCGCGCGACCGCAGGCCGGTGATCGCTCATGTGCAGGTGCTCGCGGAGGAGGACCTGCCGCGGTTCGCCCGGCTCGGCGTGATCGCCAACCTCCAGCCCCTGTGGGCGCGCACCGATCCCCC
Source organism: Microbispora catharanthi (assembly GCF_006334915.2). Lineage (GTDB taxonomy): Bacteria > Actinomycetota > Actinomycetes > Streptosporangiales > Streptosporangiaceae > Microbispora > Microbispora catharanthi. The sequence continues at coordinate 119,192 of NZ_VDMA02000013.1, read as the reverse complement.
GATGACGAAGCTGACCTTCCCCAGGATCGGACCGGAGCGGGCCCGGCGGCAGTACCTCATCGGCTCGCTGCTGCGCGCCGGGGTGCAGGTGTCCTTCGGCAGCGACTGGCCGGTGAGCGACCACCGCCCGCTGGCCGGGCTGCCGGTCGCGGTGACGCGGGAGAACGCCGAGCGTGAGCCGTCCGGCGGCTGGCTGCCCGAGGAGCGCATCGGCGTCGAGGAGGCGCTGTCGGCGTACAGCGCGGGGGTCGCCCACCAGGCGTTCGCCGAGGACGAGCGCGGCACCCTGGCCCCCGGCAAGGTGGCCGACCTGGTCTGGCTGAACGGCGACGTGCGGCGGCTGGACCCCCATGACATCGCGGAGACGACGACCGTCCTCGGCACGTGGGCGGCCGGCGTGAGAACCTTCCCCCCAGTCAACAGGAGTGGCGTATGACCGAATCCGCCGGACTGAAGCGCGTCCTCGGCGTCCCCGGACTGACCTTGTTCGGGCTGACCTACCTCGCCCCGGTCGCCGTCTTCACCACCTACGGCGCCGTCACCCAGGTCACCGAGGGTCACCTGCCGGCGGCCTACGTGGTCGCCCTCGTGGTCATGCTGTTCACGGCGTTCAGCTACGGCAGGATGGCCAGGGCGTACCCCACCGCCGGGTCCGCCTACACCTACACCCAGCAGACCTTCGGCGGCCACATCGGCTTCATGACCGGGTGGACGCTGATGCTGGACTACCTGTTCCTCCCGATGATCAACTTCCTGCTCATCGGGATCTACCTGAACAGCCGGTTCCCCGAGGTGCCCCAGTGGATCTTCACCCTGGCGGCGCTGCTGCTGGTGCTCGTGCTCAACGTCGTCGGCATCACGGTGATGAACCGGGTCAACGTCCTGGTCGTCGGGTTGTCGGTGGTGCTGATCGTGGTGTTCGCCGCGCTGTCGCTGAAGCACCTGGCCGGTCACCCCGCGCCGTCGCCCTTCGCCCCCTTCACTCCGGGCTCGGGCGTGTTCGCGGGCGCGGCGATCCTGGCGCTGAGCTTCCTCGGGTTCGACGCCGTCTCGACCCTGTCGGAGGAGGCGAAGGAGCCCCGCCGGGCGATCCCGCGCGCCATCGTGCTCACCACGCTCATCGGCGGCCTGCTGTTCGTCCTGGTCGCGTGGATGGGGAGCCTCGTCCACCCCGGCTACGACGACTTCGCCAACGCGGACACGGCGGGTGTGGACATCATGTCCGCGCTGGGCGGCGCCGCTTTCGAGACCGTCTTCGTCGGGATCTACGTGGTCGGCGCCTTCGGGTCGGCCATGACCACCCAGGCGAGCGTCTCGCGCATCCTCTACTCGATGGGCCGCGACGGCGTGCTGCCCCGCGCGGCCTTCGCCCGGCTGCACCCGCGCTTCCGCACCCCGGTCGTCGCGACGGCCGTGGTGTCGGCGGTCTCGCTCGTCGCGCTGTTCATCAGCCTGGACAACGCCGTGGTCATGGTCAACTTCGGCGCGCTCATCGCGTTCTCCATGGTCAATCTCACGGTCGTCAAGCACTACCTGTTCGACGAGGGACGCCGCTCGGCCGCCGACCTGGTCCGGTATGGCCTGGTCCCGCTGGTGGGCTTCGCGCTGACGATCTGGCTGTGGACCAGCCTCTCGGGTGTCACGTTCACGGTCGGCCTGATCTGGATGGCGGTGGGCTTCGTCTATCTCCTCGCGCTGACGAGGATGTTCACCCGCAGGCCGCCAGTGATGAGCTTCTCGGATGCGGAACCTACCCCTGTGGCCTGAAAAATGTCCTCTTAAGGTGCTATCTGTGCGAAAACCCTTCACATAGATGGCCCGATGTGAGGGAATCATCTCGTTTCCCAGCATGACGCGGAGGCGAAATGGACCCCACCACTGTGCACGACGCCCTCGCACGGCACCTGCTCGTCGACGGCTACCGTCTCGTGCTCGACCTGGACAGGAGCGCGGGCTCCTGGCTGGTCGACGCCCGGGACGGCCGGAGGTACCTCGACTTCTACACGTTCTTCGCGTCGTCGCCGCTCGGGGTGAACCCGTTCGCCGACGACCCGGAGTTCGTCGCTCTGCTCGGCCGGGTGGCCGCCAACAAGCCGGCCAACTCCGACATGTACACCGTCCACCTCGCCGAGTTCGTGGAGACGTTCCGGCGGGTGCTCGGCGACCCGGAACTGCCTCACCTGTTCTTCGTCGAGGGCGGGTCGGCAGCCGTGGAGAACGCGCTCAAGTGCGCCTTCGACTGGAAGAGCCGCTGGAATGAGGCCCACGGCCGCCACCCCGGCCTCGGCACCCGCGTCCTCCACCTCACCCGGGCCTTCCACGGCCGCGGCGGCTACACGCTCTCGCTCACCAACACCGACCCCGTCAAGACCGACAGGTTCCCCCGGTTCTGCTGGCCGCGCGTCGACGTCCCCGCCATCCACTTCGGGGACGTCGAGCGGGCGGAGGAACGGGCGCTGGCGCAGGCCAGGGAGGCGTTCGAGCGGTTCCGCCACGACATCGCCTGCTTCATCGCCGAGCCGATCCAGGGCGAGGGCGGCGACAACCACATGCGTCCCGAGTTCCTGCAGGCGATGCAGGCGCTCTGCCACGAGCACGAGGCCCTGTTCGTCATGGACGAGGTGCAGACCGGCGTCGGCCTGACCGGCACCCCCTGGGCGTACCAGCAGCTCGGCCTGGCTCCCGACATCGTGGCCTTCGCGAAGAAGGTCCAGGTCGGCGGCGTCATGGCGGGCCGCAGGGTGGACCTCGTGCCCGACAACGTGTTCCGCGTCAGCGGCAGGATCAACTCCACCTGGGGCGGTGGCCTGGTCGACATGGTGCGCTCCCGCCGGATGCTGGAGATCATCGAGCGGGACGCCCTGATCCCGAGGGCGGCCATCCTGGGCGAGAAGCTGCTGGGCGCCCTCCAGGGTCTGGAGGCCGAGGGCCTGGTCGCCAACGCGCGCGGACGCGGGCTGATGTGCGCCTTCGACGTCCCCGACCCCGGCGGGCTGGTCGCCCGGCTCCGGGAGGAACGCGCGATCCTCGTCCTGCGCTGCGGCGAGCGGTCCGTACGGCTACGCCCTGCCCTGTCCGTCCAGCCGGACGAGCTTGAGTACGGCCTGGCCGGCCTGCGTGCCGTCCTCGCCGGGGATCTGGCCGGGAGCTGACGGTGCCGGTGGCGCGGGTTCGCCGCGCCAACGGCAGATGGCCGTCATCCTCGAGTCCACGCCCAGCTTGGCGTAGATGCGGTTGACGTGGTTTTTCACGGTCTTTTCGCTCAGGAACAGCAGCCGCGCGATCTCACCGTTGGAGTGACCGGTCGCGATCAGCTCCATGACCTCGGCTTCTCGCTTGCTCAGCCCCATTGCGGTGCGGTCGTCGATTCTCATCCGGCCTCCGTAGAAGACGATCAGAGATCGCCGAGGCCCCCGCACGGCGGTTGTGAGGCAGCATAACCCGCAACGTCCACCTTTGGGGAAAAATGCGCTGACTTGCCCGGGTCAATGCCCCCCGTGGACGGTGACGGTTTCGAGGTGCGGATCGGCGGCGATCTCGGCCGCGGTGAAGCGCTCGGTGACCCACCCGCTGCGCGAGAACAGGGCCGTCTGGTCGGTGTGATGGGGCGATGCGGGGTTGGCGGACAGGGAGTAGGTGAGGACGGTACGCGTGCGGGGGCCGTCCTTGGTGAGCTCGACGGCCATCATGAAGCTGGATCCGGTGTTCACCTCCGGGTAGCGCCCGTCCGCGCCGAGCGGTCCGCCCGTGCGTACCCGGTCGAAGCAGCCCTCCCCTTCCGTGCAGCCGGGGATCGGGATCGAGGAGTAGCTCTGCGCCTGCCCGGGGGTGAGCGTCAGAGGGATGCGGTTGGACTGGAAGTAGCGCACGGCGTCGGCGAGGGCCTGCCGCACGGCCGGGTCGTCGCTCTTCAGCCCGCTCGGGGTGGTGAGCGGGCGCGCGGGGTCGAACGGCACCCGCCACGGACTGAAGACCGGCTCTCCCGGTTTGGTGGGACGGCCCAGCCGGGTGAAGAACTCGCGCCACAGAACGGCGCCCTCGCCGTCCAGGGTGGCTCGCCCGTTCCACTTCCTCAGTGTCCGGCAGGCCTCGCGCACGTCCGCCCCGGGGCCCGAGGAAGAGCGGTGGGTGCGGCACAGCTTCAGCAGGTCGTCGCGCATCAGCTCGAAGGTGAGGTTGCGCTTGCCGTGCACCGTGTCCTGCAGCGTCTCCAGGGTGAAGCCGGGCGCGCCGAGCCCGTCGGCCCCGGACAGCCGCTGGGCGATCATGTCGAGGCTGACCCGGGGGCGCGGCTCCAGGTCGGTGCCCGTCTCGCCGTACGCCTGGGGATAGCCGGTGAGCGGCTTCGCCGGGTTCGTCATCCAGTAGGTGTTGTTGGAGTTGGCCACGTAGTCGGCGCGGATCAATCTCGGCTGGTTGCCCGGCCCGAAGATGCCCGGCACGACGGCGTCGTCGTCCCTGCCCCACAGGCACGAGGAGGTCGAGCCGTCCAGGACGTACGCATCGAGGCCAGGAACGGGCGAGGGCTTGGCACAGCGCTTCGCTTCTTCGTCGGTGACGTGGGGGACGACCGAGGTGTCGGCGAAGTAGGCGGTCCCGCTCACGTCGGTGGCGAGGGTGTGGACGAACGGCATCCCCTGGTAGGTCCCCTGAGCCGTGCGCAGCTCATCGAGGCTGCCCGCCCTGGCCATCGCCAGCCACTCGTCGGCCGCCCGCAGGTTGGCGGCGTTCGCGTCGGCCAGCGCGTACGCCGCCTCGTCGGTCTGGCCGACGGCGAGCACCGGGCCGTAGCGGGAGGTGAGGAGCGTGTGGCCGGAGACGGTGCCGTCCGGCAGGGCGACCTCCACCTCCTGCTCGCCCATCGGCTCCGCCCGGCCGTCCACCAGGTAGCTGTGGCCGCCCGCGAGTGCCAGCCGGTAGACGGTGAAGCGCTGGGCGTGGGAGACGGTGTGGGCCCAGGCGACCTTGGCGTTGTGGCCGATCTGGACGACCGGGGTGCCGTACAGGCTGCCGCCGGAGACGTCGAGCACGCCGGGAATGGTGAGCTGGACCTGGTAGAAGCGGCGGATCCCCTGCCAGGGGAAATGCGGGTCGGCCAGCACCATCCCGCCGCCCCCGCGTGTGGCCTGACGGCCGAGCGCCCAGGCGTTGCTGCCCGCGGCCGGCTTGGGCTGTGGTCTCTTGTCTTCTGGCGGTCCCTCGGGTTCGGCTATCCCGGCGATGGCCTCCTTCAGGCTGGAGCTCGAGACCATCCGGTCGAGGTCGAGCAGGTTGTTCCACATGTCGGTGGCGGTGATCGGGCCGACCCACGCCTTGCCCCGGCACCTGGGGTCGGGCAGGTTCGCCACGCCGGTGTCCTCGAGGTAGCGGTTGTATCCGGCCACGTAGCCGTCGACCAGGCGGCGCAGCTCGTCGCTCGGGCCGACCGGCGCGGGGCGGGCCAGCAGCCGCCGTACGACGCCGGAGCCGGCGACGCTCTTGTAGTAGACGTCGCTGGCGAGGTTGGCGACCGGGCGGACCGGGTCGTCGGACTCGGCCTTCGGGCCGAAGTAGCGGGAGCGTTCGCCGCGCAGCGTCACGACCCAGGAGGCCAGCGTGCACAGGTTGTCCTGGGCGAAGGCGTAGCCGTACCCGAATCCGAGGCCGCCGTAGTCCTTGGCGGTGATGTGCGGGATGCCGTACTCGGTGCGTCGGATCGTGGCCGAGTAACTCCCGTCGGCCGCCGCGGCGGGCACGGGAGACACGGCCGGGGTGAGTAAGGCCAGCGTGATCATCAGTGGTCTGAGCTTCATCGGTCTCCTATTCGAAACGCGCGTTGTCGGGCGTGGTCATGCGCCGCAGCAGCGGCAGCGTCGTGAGGATCACCAGGAGGGAGGCGGCCAGGCCGGCGCCGAGGGAGGCGAAGTAGACGTGACCTGGCATCGCGATCGACGCGCTCTTCATCGCGAGGGCGTCGATGAGCGGCTCGGCCACTCCGAAGCCGGCGCCGGCGGCGAGCGCGGCGGCCAGCACGAGCGGCAGCGCCGACTCCAGCAGCACCACCGCGGCCAGGGTGCGCGTGGGCGTGCCCGCCAGCCGCAGCAGGGTGAACGGCTGCCTGCGCTCCACCAGCCCGCCGCCTGCCGCCACCATGAGGCCGCAGGCGCCGGCGACCAGGGTGAGCCCGACCATGGCCAGCGCGACGTTCTCCGCCCGGGTGTAGAGGTCCGCCCTGACTTCGGCGACCTCGGCGAAGGTCATCGGCGCCTCGACGGTGTAGCCCGCCAGCAGGGTGCGCAGCCGCTCCAGCGTCGCCGGATCGCGTGTAGTGATCATGACGGCCGCCAGGTCGAGCCCGTCGGCGGAGGCGGGCGGGCTGGCCGGGCCCGCCAGCGGAAGGAGTCTGTCGACGGTGAGAGGGTTGTCGGCGCCGACGATGCGGGCGAAGTTGCCCGCCACGGCCCGGGCGCCGTCGGGGCAGCGGCCGAGCACGGGGAAGCGGGCCAGATTGGAGCACTCGACGACGTACGGCGCGGGCGGCGGGCCGTCGGGCCGCGGGGGGACGTGTTCCGCCCTGGCCTCGATCGGCAGCGCGTAGATCGGCAGCACGTCCACGCCCGGGCGGGCGCGCAGCCGGTCGAGCAGCTCCGTTCCCGCCCGCGGTGACAGGCCGGAGACGCCCGGCCGGTCGAACCTGGCGCCCAGAACGTCGTTGAGCGTGCCCCCGGCCACCTTCTGCTGGCCGGCGACCACCGTCGGCACGAGGGCCGCGATCGTCGTCCCGATGAACACCGCCAGCACCAGCCCGCTCACCGACCTGAAGGCGGCCTTCGGATCGGCGGCCAGGCGCCGCGCGGCCAGCAGCGTCGCCCCGCCCCGGGTCAGCCGGGCGGTCAGGCGTGCGGCGACCATGGTCAGCCAGGGGCCGGCCAGCATCAGCCCGACCATGACCAGCGCGAGCGCGACGACGGCCAGCAAATTGTCGGGCTTGCCGTTCCGGTACACCGGACCCAAGAACATCCCCAGCCCCGCCAGCAGCGGGACCACCCGCCACGCTCGCGGTGGGGACGCGGCGGTCTTCCTCGCCACGCCGAGCGGCGAGATCCGCACCCGGCGCAGCGACCACAGGGCGGCGCAGGCCGCCACGACCGGCGCGCCGCCAAGCACGGCCGCGTACTGCCAGGCGTGCGGGGCGACCAGTTCGGGGAAGAACCGGGCACCGGTGATCCGGACGCCGGCCACGGCCGGCCGTACGAGCTGGAAGACCGCGAGGCCGGCCAGCGCGCCGGCCAGCGCGCCCAGCGCGGCGTCCACCGTCGCGAGCACGTTGATCTGCCGCGTGGTGGCTCCGACCAGGCGGATCGCGGCGAAGCGGGTCTCGCGGCGAGCCGCGGCCAGCCGGGTGGCGGTGCCCACGAGCACCAGCAGCGGGACGATCAGCCCGACGGCGGCGACGCCGAAGCCGAACCGGTAGACGTCCGCGCTGTCGTCGACCGCGGGCATGGTGGAGACCGCGGAGACCGTGTCGACCTGCCTGGCGCCGGGCAGGGCGGCGACCTGATCCGGCGTCCGCCCTACCACGATGACCAGCTCGTCGGGCCCGGACAGCGCCGCGTCGCCGATCAGCCCGGCGCGCGTGCCGGGGAAGCGGGCGGCCAGCTCCTCAGGCGGCGCCGAGTCCAGCAGCCCGGCCAGCGCGGGCGAGGCGTAGTACTGCCCCGGGCCGGGCATGCGGGACAGACCGGGGACGACCGGCGCCCGCGTGCCGAGCGCGGCGGCGTCGAGCCTCTTGATCGTCCGGCCCGCGTAGAAGTCCTCGTGGTAGTTCCACAGCGCGCCGTCGGCCGTCGCGTCGAGGGCCCAGCCGCTGGGCGCCGAGCCGGACGTGCACTCCCAGCAGGGGCGGCCGTCGGTGGCCTGGAAGGCGTTGAACAGCGACAGCGTGGCCAGCAGCACCGCGACGCCGGCCGCCACCCCGACGACGATCAGCGCCAGCCTGGCCGCCGCCTCCCTGCCGCTGCTCAGCGACAGCCGCAGGCCCAGCCGGATCATCGGAGGGCCCCGCTCGTGTACGGGTCGAAGACGCGGCCGTCGCGCACCACGACCTCCCGGTCGGCGCAGGCGGCCACCCGGGCGTCGTGGGTCACCACGATCACGGTGGCGCCCTCCTCGCGGGCCAGGCCCACCAGCAGGTCCATCACGTGCTCGCCGGTGAGCGTGTCGAGCGCGCCGGTCGGCTCGTCGGCGAACACGACCCGCGGCCGCGTCACCAGCGCTCGCGCGATCGCCACGCGCTGCGCCTGCCCGCCGGACAGCTCCCCGGTGCGCCGGCCGCCCAGGTCGGCCAGCTCCAGTCGCTCCAGCCATTCGGCCGCCCGCCGCTCGGCGTGCTTTCTCCTGGTGCGGCCCAGCAGCAGCGGCAGCATCACGTTGTCGGCCGCGGTCAGCTCCGGCACGAGCTGGCCGAACTGGAAGACGAAGCCGAAGGCGGTGCGCCGCAGCTCGCTGCGGCGGCCGTCGTCCAGGGTGTCCAGGCGGCGTCCGTCGAACCAGACCTCGCCGCTGTCCGGCGTGAAGATGCCGGCCAGGCAGTGCAGCAGCGTCGACTTGCCGGACCCGCTGGGACCCATGATCGCCACGACCTCGCCCGCGGCCACCGACAGGTTCGCCTCCCGCAGCGCGGGCGTGCTGCCGTAGGAGCGGCTGACCTCCCGAGCCTCGATGATCACGATGCGCGCACCATCTCGGCCAGGGCCCCCAGCCGGGCCTGGGTGACGTCGATCCACCGCAGGTCCGCCTCCAGGTGGAACATGGCGTGGTCGGCCAGCAGGGCGTCGGTCAGGGGGCCGCCGCGCTTGACCTCCGTCAGCTCCCGCATGCGCCGCATGTGCGTGGCGCGCTGCGCGTCCAGATAGCCGGCCGCGTCACGGCCCAGCATCAGCGCCAGCACGACCTTGGTGAACAGCACCGTCTGCAGGTACGGCTCGGCCGCGACCGGCTCGGCCAGCCATGTGGCGACCTCCTGCCTGCCGAGGGGGGTGATGGCATAGCGCTTGCGGTCCGGCCCGTCGCCCGGTTCGCTCTGCCCGGTTACCTTGCCGTCCCTGGCCAGGCGGCCGAGCGTGGAGTACACCTGCCCGAAGGGCAGTGGCCTGCCCCGGCCGAAGAAGGCGTCGTAGTCGCGTTTCAGGTCGTATCCGTGGCTCGGCTCCCGTTCCAGCAGGCCGAGCAACGCGAGGGGAACGGTCATGCCGGTGACTATACATCGAGTGTATACGCGGAGGTTATAGTCACTCATGAAAAAGCGAACGGCCGATCCGTCTGGACCGGCCGTTCGCCATTGGGGTGAGTGATGGGACTTGAACCCACGACATCCAGGACCACAACCTGGCGCTCTGCCAGCTGAGCTACACCCACCATGTCCGCCGTTCGAGGCGTACGAAGAAAGTGTAGCGGTATTTCGGAGTCCTCCGCGCCCTCAATACCGCTCGCCCTCCGCGTCAGGACCCGGAGACGGCCTCCGCGACCTCGCGGGCGGTGGCGGAGTCGGGGCCGGGCTGCGGCACGAAGACCGCGGCGCGGTAGTAACGCAGCTCCCGGATGCTCTCGGTGATGTCGGCCAGCGCGCGGTGCCCGCCCTGCTTCTCGGGGGAGGCGAAGTAGACCCGGGGATACCAGCGGCGGGCCAGCTCCTTGATCGACGAGACGTCGACCATCCGGTAGTGCAGGAACGCGTCCACCAGCGGCATGTCCCGGGCGATGAACGCGCGGTCGGTCGCGATGGAGTTGCCGCACAGCGGCGCCTTCTTGGCCTCGGGCACGTGGGAGCGGATGTAGTCGAGCACGACGGCCTCGGCCTCCGCCAGGGTCACCCCCGTCGCGAGCGCCCGCAGCAGCCCCGAGGCCGTGTGCATCTCCCGCACGACCTCGGACATCTGCTCCAGCGTCTCCGCGGGGGGCTTGATGACGACGTCCACGCCCTCATCCAGCTGGTTCAGCTCGCCGTCGGTGACGATACAGGCCACCTCGATGAGCGCGTCACGGCCGAGGTCGAGCCCGGTCATCTCACAGTCGATCCAGACCAGCGGGTCAGTCATGGCTCAAGAGTAATGCTGAAGGGTAATGGGGACGTCACTGAGATTAAAGCGAGTCCTCCACGCGCTTGATGACCGACTGGTCCAGGTTGTCCGGCACCGAGACGTACAGCATCGCGGGACGGGCGTTCTGACCGCGGTCCACGAGGATGATCGCGCCCTTCTCCTTCTTCCACTTCAGATTGTTGGCCTCGGCGACCTTGGTGAAGTCCATCTCGAACTCGATGACCCAGCCCTGCTTGCCGCTCACGGTCAGCGCCTCGTTGCGGAGGATCTTGCGGTCGTGCTGGATGCCGTACCAGGCCCGGTCGTAGGTGAGCAGCAGCCCTTGAGCGAGCGGCCCCAAGCCCCCCGCGCCGCTGTTGGGGAAGACCTGGGGCACCTCGGCCGTGTAGACGCTGCCCACCCAGTCGTTGCCCCTGCCGTCGTAGTTCGACTGGGACGTCGCCTGGCAGCCGCTCGTCCACAGTGGACTCGTCGGGTCGGCCGGGTTGTTGACGTCCTTCGACTCCGGCACCTGCCACTTGTCGCCCGGGTACGCGTACGACAGGCCGGTCACCGGGTCCGTGATGCGGTCACCGGACGGCTGGGGAAGCTGGGGCAGCGGCGGGGTGGACTGCTGCGGTTCCTGCTCGGGCGGCACGGTCTGGTCGAGCTGCGGGGCCGTCGCGGTGGTGTCCGGCCGGGCGAGGGCCGTGCCGGCGCGGTCGCGCAGGACGATGACCGCGCCGCCGATGACCAGCGCGAGCACGACCACCGCGGCGATGCCGCCCACGATCCACGGCCAGACCGGCGCCGTACGCCGCGGCGCGCCGAACTCGGGCATCGGAAGCTGCGCCGTCTGGTTCGGAGGCCCCCACTGGGGCTGTGTCGTCCACTGCGGGGCCTGCTGAGCGGCCTGCTGAGGGGCCTGGTGAGGGGCCTGCTGAGGAGCCTGGGGCGGCGCCCCGGCCTCCTGTCCGGGAGCGTGGGTGGCGTCGGTCCACTGGGTGCCGTCCCACCAACGGAGGAGAGGGGAGCCGTACGGGTCCGGATACCAGCCGGCGGGGGTCGTCGTCATGCGCGCCACACTAATGAAATCAGCATTTGTAGGTGAAACTTGCCTTGTCCTGGATCGGCTTCCCCGCCGTCGTGGGGGACAGGACGCGGAGTGTGGCCGTGCCCTTGAACGATCCCGATCCGGTCACCTTCCAGTGCAGGGGAAGGTCCACCGACGTGTCTCCGGAGGAGACCCGCTGCTCCTGCTCCAGCGGCTTGCGGTCGTCGCTGCGGATCCAGAGGTAGCGGATCGTCCCGGCCTCGCCGTTGGTCGTGACGACGCCCACGAAATCGGCTTTGCCGTCGCAGCGCACCGTCTTCTTGGGCGCCTTGACGTCGACGTCGCTCACCGCGAGCGGCAGGCCGGGCGTCTGGCGCAGCCACAGGATCACCGCCGCGATCAGGATCGCCAGCAGCAACGTCCCCGCCCACGCCGTCGTACGCCTCCGGCGCCGCCGGGGAGCCGGACCGCCGGCGTGGGTGGTCGTGATGGCGTCGGAGGTCTGCCCGGCACGCCAGATCTGCGCCGCCGTGGTCTCGGTCGGGACCCCGGGCCCGAACCGCATCATCACGTCGCCGCGGCCGTCGGCCGCATTCGGCAGGTCGAGCCCGTCCGCCGCGTCCGGCAGGTCGAGCAGGGTCACCGCCTCCCCGCCGGCAGAGCCGGCCGCCGCGCCCGCGGGGAGTTCTGGGGTCGCGGTCGCGGAGAGGCCGTGTGCCGCGTGGGCCAGCTGTTCCCTGCCCATGCCGGGGAACGCCTCGCGCTCGGCGAGCAGGGTGTCTCGCGCGGCGGCGAGCCCATGGGCCGCGGTGGCGGACGCGCGCCGCAGCGCCGCCGCGGCGTGTCCCTGCCCGCAGTTCGCGGCCAGCGCGCCGGCGAGCGCGGCCCAGGCCGCGACGTCCTGCTCCGCGGACGCGTGCTCGCCCCGCAGCGCCCGCAGCAGGCCGCGCTCGGCCAGCAGCACCGCGCCGTTCTCCCCGATCACGACGGTCCCGGCATGCAGCGCGCCGTGGGCGAGCCCGGCGGCGTGCACGGCGAGCAGCGCCTGCGCGGTCTCCAGGAGCACGGTCGCCGCGCCGCCCGGGTCCAGGCGGCCGGCGGCCATCAGGTCGGCGACGGCCGGCGTCGCCCGTGCGGTGATCAGCCAGACCTCGTCACGCGCGGCCACCAGGTCGATCACGGGCAGCAGCCCGATCGGCCCGCCTCCGTGTAAACGCACGTCGGCGCCGACCGCCGCGACGAGCCGCTCGCGCGCCTGGGCCGTCGCGACGGCCAGGGGATCGAACCGCAGCACACCGGACGGCCGCCCGTCGGGGGAGACGGCGTCCGCCCAGGTGCCCACCTCGCTGGGCCGGGTGCGGCCGGTGAGCCGGTGTCCCGCGACCGTCACGCCTTCTCGCATCTACCGCCGCCTTCGGTGCCGTCCGCGTATGCGTCCCATGGCCAGTGTGGCGGGAACGAGGCCGGTCGTCACCAGGGCCGCGGCGAGCGCGCTCACAGGATCTCCGGCGGCGAAGCGGGCGAGAGCGTCAGTGTGGGCGGGTTCTCGGTCGAGGGCTGGGGCGAAGGCTGGGTGGAGGGCTGCGTCGTGGGCGGGTTGCTGGTCGGCGTGGGCTTGGGCTGCCTGGTCGCCGGCGGGTTCTTGGGCGGGTCCACCGTGACCGTGGGCTCGTCCGAGGGAACGGGCTTGGGCGACGGCTTCGGCGTGGGCTTGGCCGTGGGTCTGGTCGTGGGCTTGGCGGTCGGCTTCGGCTTCGGCGAGGGGCTGGGCCTGCGGGTCGGCCGCTGGGTCACGGTGGGCCGCACGGCCGGCGTCGGCGACGCGCCGGGCTTGGGGCTGGTGGCCGCCGGGGTCGGGGTGGGCTCCTGCGGCTCCTCGGTGGGGTCGTCGCCGGAGTCGTCGCCGGAGTCGTCCTCCACCTCGATGGACGAGGGATCGACCGCGGGCGGGCTGGACGTCTCGATCGTCGTCCCGGCCTGCAGGGTCGTGCCGCCGCTCACCGTCTGGACCAGCGCCACCGTTCCGCCCGCGATCACGACCATCCCGGCCAGGGTCAGGCCGATCTTCATGCGGGTCTGGCTCAGCAGCCCGCCGAGCCTGGTCTCGGCCAGCGCGGTGCCGGTCTCGGGAGCGTTCTCCTTCAATGGGAAGAACGGTACGAGCAGCCCGGCGAGCGCCGCGAGCCGGCGCCGTCCGCGCTCCTCCCAGGCCGGGCCGTACGCGCCGGCGGCGACGGCCTCGAGCTCCCGCAGGAACTCCTCGGCCGACGCGAACCGGTCCTCCGGCCGCTTGGCCATGCCGCGCTCCACGAGGTCGCGCAGCGGGGGCGGCACCTCGTCGACCGGAGGAGGGGTCGCCTGGTGCTGGCGGGCCAGCGCGGCCATGTTCTGCGCCCGGAACGGCCGTCCGCCGGTGAGGCACTCGAAGAAGACGACCGTGGCGGCGTAGACGTCGCTCGCCGGTCCGGCCTTCCCGCCCGACCATTGCTCCGGAGCCATGTACGGCGGTGTCCCGGCCGCCCTGACCCCCTCGCCGGCCTGCGCCGCGATGCCGAAGTCGACGAGCTTGCTGGTGCCGTCGCCCTCCACCATGACGTTCTCGGGCTTGTAGTCGCGGTGGACGACGCCGATGGAGTGCGCCGCGGCCAGGCCGAGCAGCGAGCCCTTGAGCACGGTGAGCGCGGCCTCGGGACCGGTCGGGCCCTCCGAACGGAGCATCGCGCGCAGCGAGACGCCGTCGATGAGCTCCATGACGATGGCGGCGCCGCGCGCGGTCTCGACGTACTCGTAGAAGCGCGCCGCGTGGGGATTGGGATCCATGGCGGCGAGCAGCCGGGCCTCGTGCCGGAACCGGGCGACGAAGTGGAGGTCCGCCATCATCTCGTCGGACAGGTACTTGATCGCCACAGGGATGTCGTCGGCGTCGTGCCGCGCGAGTATCACTCGCCCGGCGCCCCCCGTGCCGAGTTCACGAATCTCCGTATAGCCGGGGACGCGCCAGGCGCCCGTATGGCCGTGCATAACGGTCTGTCTCCTCATCGCCTGGGGCCCCCGCCATATGACGAGACCGTAGCTTAGTGATGACGTTGCGAGTGCGATGAAAAGTCACGACTTAGTCAGACTGAGTCGTCAATGATGGTCCGGGGTCATTTGATGCACGGATCCGTCTGCCGGATGATCGTGGAGGCGCCGCCCGCCGCGGCCGGGGAGGTCGAGGCGGTCACGCCGTAGGAGTCGCAGGGCCAGCGGGAGTAGGTGTACGAGGCCGTGACGGTGTAGCCGGTCTTGCCCGACAGGCTGAAGGTCCGGGTGGTCACCGTGGAGCCACCGGTCATCCAGGCGAGGTTCAACCGCACCGCGGAGGTGTTGCCCGCGGTGACGGCGATGGTGGCCGTGGCCGTCGTCCCGTTTATGTCCAGGCTCTGCACGCGTACCTGACCGACGGAGGCGGGGCAGGTCACCGCGACCGAACGCGACGCGGCGCCGCCGGGGGCCGCGGGATCGGTCGAGGCGTCGAACGTGACGCTCTCGCCGCAGGGGCGGCGCGAGAAGGTGTACGACAGCGTCCGCGTGTAGGTCCTCGCCCCGGACAGACGGACCGTCTTCGTCCCGCCGCCCGCCGTGGGCGCGGAGAACCGTCCGGCGAGGTCCACCGGGCCGGTGCCGTCGGTGGTCACCGTCACGGTGGCCGTCGCGACCCCGGCCGAGGACACGACCGGTGTGCCGGCCTTCAGCCCGGTGACGGAGGTCGGGCACGGCGGCGCCTTCGCCGTGGCCTCGCGGGCACCGCCCGGCGCGGCGGGGCCGGTGGTCACGCTCATGCCCCAGGTGCCCGAGCAGACGTGGCCGAGGCCGCCCGAGACGGTGCGGGTGTAGGACGTCGCGCCACTGAGGGTGAGCGTGCGGGTGGCGGTCACCGTGCCGTTGGCGGTGAAACGCACGGTCAGGGTCACCTTGCCCGGCCCGCTCGTCCTGACGGTGACCGTTCCGGCGCCGGTCGCGCCGTCCTTGCCTGCTCCGGCCTTGTACGACAGCCCGCCGACATCCAGGTCGCCGACCTTGACGAGTGGGGGAGAGGGCGACGGCTTCACCGAGGGTGTCGCAGAGGGCCTCGGAGAAGGTTTCGGAGAAGGTTTCGGAGAGGGCTTGGGAGAGGGCTTGACCGTGGGTCCAGGGGTGGGCGCAGAGGTGGGCGCCGCGGACGGGCTCCGCACGGGCGTCTCCGTGGACACCGGCGAGGGGGATTCCGAGAAGGTCTCGTCCGGCGTCTCGTCCGGCGTCTCCTCAGGGACGACCGGCGACGCGGACGCCGTGGCGGGCACACCCGTGTTCCCCGCGCCCGTGTTCCCCGCGCTCGTGTCCTGCGACGCCGCGACCGTGCGCGTCCCGGCCGAGCCGAGAGCGTACGCGCCGATGCCGCCGCCCGCGACCACCACCAGCACGGCCCCGGCGGTGAGCAGGACACCCCTGCTCCTCAGCGACCGCAGCGTCGTGGTGAACAGCGAGGTGCCGGCCTCCGGAGGACGTGTCCGGTTCAGCGGGAACGTCGCGGCCAGGGTGGCGGCGAGCGCGGCCAGCCTGCGGCGGCCCCGCTCCTCCCACGCCGGGCCGTACGCCGCCACGGCGGCCTGCTCCAGCTCGGAGACGAACGCGGTCGCGCTCGCCGGCCGTAGCGCGGGGTCCTTCGCCATGCCGCGCGCGACCAGGTGCCGCAGCGGCTCGGGGACCTCCTCGACCGGCACGGGCGCCGTCCTGTGCATGTGCCGGAGGACGGAGTGCTCGGTCGCCCGGTAGGGCCGGTGCCCGGTCAGGCACTCGAAGAAGACCGCGGTCGCGGCGTACACGTCGGACGCCGGTGAGGCGGCCGTGCCCGTCCACTGCTCGGGGGCCATGTACGGCGGGGTGCCGGCCGGGAAGCCGGGGGCTCCTCCGGCCCGCACGGCGATGCCGAAGTCGGCGAGCTTGCTCGTCCCGTCGGCGGTGACCAGCACGTTCTCAGGCTTGTAGTCGCGGTGGACGACCCCGGTCGCGTGTGCCGAGGCCAGGCCGAGCAGGGAGCCCTTGAGGACGGCGAGCGCGGCCTCGGCGCCCGTCGGGCCCTGCTCGCGCAGCAGCGCCCGAAGGGTGGGGCCGTCGACCAGTTCCATGACGATCGCGGCGCCCCGCCCGGTCTCCAGGTACTCATAGAGCCGCACCACGTGCGGGTCGTCCAGCTCGACGAGCAGGCGGGCCTCCTGCCGGAAACGGGCGACGAATCCCTCGTCCCGGCGCAGGTCCTCCGACAGGTACTTGATCGCCACCGGGGCGCCGGACCCCTCGTGGACGGCGAGGACGACGCGCCCGCCGCCTCCCGCGCCCAGCTCACGCGTCACCGTGTAACCGGGCACATTCCAGTGCTCGGCGGAACTCATACGGCCTCCCTGGCTGATGAAAGGTCGGCCGTAGTGTCGGTGAAACCGCTTGCAATCCGCTTACAGCCGCGGCTGACGGTTCCCGATGTGCGGGGGAACCGGGATGCCGGGCGCGAGGCGCGGGTCGGGCTCGGGAGCGCCCCACGACACGGTGAGCGGCAGCACGCCCGCCCAGACGGGCAGGTCGTAGTCCTCCTCGTCGTCCTTCGGCGGCCCCTGCCGGACCTTCACCGACGCCTCCTCCAGGGACAGGGCGACCACGGCCGTGGCGGCCATCTCCTTGCGGTCCGGCAGGCGTACGGCGTCCCACTGTCCGGGGGCGAGCTGCTCGGTGACGGCCCGCAGGCCGGCGAGCCGTTCCTCGGGGTCGTCCACCATCCGGGCGAGGCCGTAGACCATGGCGGACCGGTAGTTCACGGAGTGGTGGAACGCGGAGCGCGCCAGCACGACGCCGTCGAGGTGGGTCACGGTGACGCAGACCGGGGTGCCGAGCGCGGCCCGCAGCGAGGTGGCGGCGGTGGAGCCGTGCAGGTAGAGGGTGTCGCCGATCCGACCGTAACCGGTGGGGATCACCATGGGGGACCCGCCGGCCAGCACGCCGAGATGACAGATGAGGCCGGCGTCCAGGATCGCGTACAGGTCGGCGCGGTCGGTGCGGGCGCGGTCTTTCGACCGCCTAAGGGTGGTACGGGCGGTTGTGGAGAGCATGTCCGATACGTTAAGCCGAAGTGGACCGCCGGAACACGTCCACTCAGTGCCCATATGGAGAGACCACTTTTGCGGAGAACACTGTGCGTGTGACCATAGATCTGCCGCTGACGGTGGACCGCGAGTCCCCGGTGCCGCTCGCCGCCCAGGTGGCCGGCCAGTTGCGGGAGGCCATGCGCACCGGCCGGCTCAGGGCGGGGGAGCGGCTGCCGTCCACGCGGGCCCTCGCCGCGCTGCTGGGGGTCAGCAGGACCGTCGCGACCGACGCCTACCAGCAGTTGTACGCCGAGGGGTGGCTGGACGGGCGGCACGGCTCGGGCACCTATGTGGCCGACGACACGCTGCCGTACGAGCAGCCCGGCGCGCAGGCGGTCGAGGCTCGCGGGGCCGCCCGCCGCGAGCCGGCGCCCCCGGGATGGGTGGACCTGCGGCCGGGACGGCCGTGGGTGTTCGGGTACGACACGGCGGCCTGGCGGCGGGCCTGGCGCTCGGCCGGCGAGCTCGCGCTGAACGCGTTCCCCGACCCCTACGGCCACCCGGAGCTGCGCGAACTGCTGGCCGACCACCTCCGCAGGGCCAGGGCCGTGCCGGTGGGCGCCGGGAACGTCATGGTCACCAGGGGCACCGGCAACGGCCTCGACCTGATCGCCGCCACGCTGCTCGGGCCGGGGAGCCGGGCCGGGGTGGAGGAGCCCGGCTGGCGGGCCGCCCGGCGGATCTTCGCCTCACGGGGCGCGGAGGTCGTGCCCTGCCCGGTGGACGAGCAGGGCGTGATCGTCGAGGCGCTCCCCGACGACCTGCGGGTGCTCTACACCACGCCCGCGCACCAGTTCCCGGTCGGCGGCAGGCTGCCGATCCCGCGCAGGGAGAAGCTGCTCGCCTGGGCACGCAGGACCGGCGCGATCGTGGTGGAGGACGACTACGACGCCGAGTTCCGCTACGACGTCGCGCCGCTGCCCGCGCTCTACGGGCTCGACCCCGGGCGGGTGGTGCTGCTCGGCACGCTGTCGAAGTCGCTCGGCCCCGACGTCGGGCTCGGCTGGCTGGTCGCCCCCGCCGACCTGCTCGACGCCGTGGCCGAGCGCCGGATGCACCTCGCCGACCGGACGTCGGGGCCGGTCCAGCGGGCCGTGGCGACCCTGCTGGAACGCGGCGACCTCGACCGGCACCTGCGCAGGATGCGGCTGGAGTACGCCCGCAGGAGGGCGGCCATCGTCGAGGCGCTCGGGCCGTACGTGCGGGGCGACACGGCCGGGCTCCACGTCATGGTCAGCCTGCCCGCCGGCGTGGTCCCCGGCCTCGTACGGCGGGCCGGGGAACGCGGCGTGCTCCTGGACACGACCGAGGCCCACCACCAGGGGCCGCCTCGGGTGCACGGCCTCGTGCTGGGTTACGGCTCGGCCTCCCGCGCCGACGTGCGGCGCGGGTGCGCGGTGATCCGGGAGCTCATACCTCCTGAAGGAGCCTGAGCCCTCTTCCGGGCAGGGGGACCTCCAGGTTGAGCGCCTCCTCGCCGATGATGCGGGCGATGTCGATCGATCCCGGGTCGCCCTCCCTGGTGCCGGGCACCTGGGAGTGGCCGAAGTGGCCGCCCCGCGCCCACAGCCGTTTGCTGCGCTCGGCGGTCAGGGAGTGTGGATAGGGCAGCGGAGGGCCGGCCGGCCAGCGGCGCGGCACCTCCCAGGAGTCGAGCCAGGCCAGGATGTCGTCCAGACCGTCGAGCTTGGTGTCGGTGAACGGTTCCCTCGCCGAGCCGATGACTTGGATCTGCACGCAGACCCGTCCGTTCCTGCCGCGGTCCGCGGCGAGCCCGCCGCCCGCCCTGGTGGGCGGGAGCAACTGGACGATCTCCCCGGTCACCGGGTTCCACACCAGGTGGGAGGGCCGGCGGAGCTGGATCAGCCGCTGGGCGACGGACCTGGCCGAGACCCCTTGGGGGTCGGCGGGCCAGATGAACCAGACGGTCCTCGGGGCTCCTCCGAGCATCGCTCCGGAGTCCCCGGGGGAGGGAAGTCGGCTTGCGCCGGGCAGCCATGCTTGGGCCACAATGCCCCCTCAAATCCTCGGTCGCGTCGTTTTTCCCCTTTCAAACTTCCGCTGACACCTCGCGAATCCTGATTGTTACTGGCGGGTGCCAATCTTCCAACGAAGGTGTAACACCTGGTGATTCTGTGACGGATGCGTCAGGCAGAGGGAGTGGCGGCGGCTTCGGCGGCCGGAGGCGGGCCGTCGCCCGACTCGCCCGCAGGATCGGAGGAGGGGCCGGCCGTGGGGCGGGCAGTGGGACCGGTCGTGGTGTCGGAGGTCGGGTCGGGCAGCGGGCCGGAGTCGCCGTTCCCCTCCTGGCCGTCCCAGGTCATCCGGCACGAGGGCCGGCCGGCCGAGGACTCGAAGGTCACCACGCCCCTGCCCGCGACGCCGGGGTCGACGACGGCGAGCGTGACCCGGCCGCTCGCGCCCGCGCGGAGCCTGCCGTGCCGGGGCGAGACCGCGATCCCGCCCGAGGTGACGGCCGTCCACTCGATCACGGCGTTGCGCGCGGCCAGCGTGATCGACGCGCCCGCGGCCCCGCCCAGGTCTCCGGGGCACAGCGCCGTCAGCGCCGGCCTGGGCACGGGCCGCGTACGGGTGGGAGAGGGCCGCGACCGCCCCGAGGGTGCGGTGGTGTGGGGCGGGGCGGTCGCGGCCGATTGGGGGGAACCGTCTGGTGGGGGTGTCTCGTCTCCGGACGCGGCGGGAGTCGCCGTGGGCAGGTCGCTCTCCTCCGGGCCCGGCGTCGAATCTCCGGGGGCAGGCTCTCCGGCGGCGGGGTCTCCGGAGACGGGGCCTCCGGGCGCCGCCGTCGGAGATACGCGTATCGCCTCGAGCCGCTCGGCCGGAGCCTGACCGGAGACCAGCGCGAGCCCTCCGGCGGCGCCGAACACGCAGACGGCGGCGAGCATGACGGGGGCGGTCCGCAGCGGGCGGGAGCGGACCCGCCTGCGCCCTGTCCGCCCGTGCCCTGCCTGCCCGTGCCCTGCCTGCCTGCCGGTGGTCGCGGGGAAACCGCGCCGGTCGAACTCGGCGGTGGTGGCGGCTGTGGTGGCGGTGGCGGCGTCACGCCGGTCGGCGTGGAGCGCGGACTCGATCACCCGGCGGCGCAGGGAGAGCGGGGGGAAGGCGACGGGGATCATGTCGAGCAACCGCTCGGCCGACACGTGCCTGCCCCGGCCCTCACGGCAGATCTCACAGGCCGCGATGTGCTTGCTCAACCTCTTGCGCAGGGGAGGAGCGAGGGGGCCGTCCTGCCAGGAGGCGCCCACGCCGTGGTCGACCAGGGCCGACAGCTCGGGGCAGTGGGCCCGGCCGACCCTGGCCAGCACGAGGGCCGCCGCGGCGTTCTCCAGGTGATCGCGGGCCCGGGTGAGCCGCGCCGACACCTGCCGGGAGGCGAGCCCGAGGACCGATCCGATCTCGGCCGTCGTCAGGCCGTGCCGTACGGCGAGTTCGAGCACCTCGCGCTCGTGGTCGCCGAGTTCCCCCAGCACCTCCCGCACCAGCGCGGCGAGCGGCGGGTCCGCGGACTCCTCCACGGAGATGACGGGTCCGGTGACCTCCTTCCCCCCTCGCGCGGCCCCTTTTCTGGTGGCGCTGTGGAACCGGGTCAGCGCGTACAGCCACGCCCGCAGCCGGGCCGGTTCCTTCAGCCGGTCGGCGCAGCAGGACGCGGCGACGAGGGCGTCGTGCACCGCACGCTCCGCCGCGTCGAGGTCGCGCACCAGCGCGTACGCGTAGTCGCTCAGCCGGTCGGCGTAGGCGTCGTACAGCGCGGCCGTGGCCTGGGCGTCGGCGCCGCCCCCGCGGCGCAGCGCCTCCAGCAGTCGGTGGTCGTCGGCTCGCCCGACGCCGGGCCATTCGGGCAACGAACATTCCTCCCCGTGTGACGGAACCTGGTCTTGCCGGTCCCCACACGAGTGGGACGCCGTCCCCTCTGGCGTCGTTTACGGATCACAGTGTCATGCCCAACCGGCATGACCTGGGAAAACAGGTGCGGATGTTACTGGAGGCGGCGCGCGATGCCCTTGAGGAAGATGTTGCGGATCTCCAGGACCGTCTGCGGGAAGTAGGCGGCGCCGCCGGTCGCCTTGGCGATGGAGGTCATCTGCGTCCGGTCCTCGTCCTTCTGCGTGTTGAACGAGATGATCAGGATGCTCACCGGCCGCTTGGGGTCGTAGGCGTCCTTCAGCTTGCGCAGGATCTCGGCGTTGGAGACGCCGCCGTTCGGGTCGTCGTTGCCGACGCCGTCGGTGAACAGCAGGATCGTGTTGACCTTGTCGGGCTCGTACTCCTTGGTCATCTTCTGGTAGGCGGCCCACAGGGTGTCGTTCAGGCCGGTGTTGCCCGTGGGAATGGCCTTCGCCTGACGCAGTGCCTGCGCGATCATTTCGCGGCGGGTCACCCCGTTGACCTGCTGGGCCAGCGGCCCGATCTGCACGACGGGCTTCCAGTCAACGCCCTCGCCGCGCAGGTTGTCGGAGAAGGCCCAGATGCCCATCTCGGCCTTGTCCGGGAAGAGCTTCAGGCCCTCGACGGTGAGGTCGCTGATCGCGCGCATCCGGCTCACACCGGTTTTGTCGGCGGGCAGCGCCATGGTCCCGGAGATGTCGATGAGGGAGAGCAGCCTGGTGCCGAGCTTGATCTGGTGCCACGCCTGCGAGAGGCGGGTGACGGTCGCGGCGTCCGGCAGCGGGATCGCGGCCGGCTTCTTCGCGTTCACGCCGTTGTCGGGCTTCAGCAGGCTGCCGCCCTTGCCGTCGGGCGCGCGGAAGCCGTAGTCCTGGACGGTCTTCCTGCCGTTGGGCGAGGTGACCTCGGTCGCCAGGGCCTGCGCCGCCTTGCGCGTCGTGGCGTCCTTCGCCGTGACGATGATCGGGTAGTCGAGGCTGATCGTGCCCTCGGCCGGATAGAGCGCGACCGCCGGGTTCGAGGGGGTCGTCGTCGTGTTGTACGACCACACGGCCTGCTCGGACGTCACGCCGACCGGGATGCGGGCCGCGGCCTTGGTCAGCGTGGCGAACATGCTGTCGGGGGTCGACACGGTGGACTCCGACAACTGGCGCAGCACGCCGACGAGCGTCTCCTCGCTGCCGCCTCCCTGCTTGAGCACGGCGGCCCCGGCGAGCAGCGCGCCGAGGCCGGCGGCGTTCTGCGTGGGATCGAGCGCGAGCACGCGCACCTTCCGCGCCAGGCCGTCGGGGTTGGCGGCGTTCGCCGCGCTCATCAGGCCGGTCCAGCTCGGGCTGAAGGCCGACTGGAGCTTGTCCGCGCCGGTCTTGGACGCGGCGAGCACGACGGGGGTGCTCGCGGCGTTCCCGGCGGGCTCCGGCGCGTCCTTGACGCCGCTCAGCCACAGGCTGGAGTCGGGGATCCACAGGTCGGGGTCCAGCTTGCCGCTGGTGGGACCGGTGCCCGCCATCGCGTTGGCGACGTCGGCCGGCTCGGCGGCCTTGACCGTGACGGCGACGCACTTGCCGTCGAGGGCCTTGCCCGACTTGCCGAACCTGGTGGCGATCTTCTGAACGGCGGGCTGGATGTCGGGCGCGGCGACGACCGAGAGCTTGACCTTCTCGCCGGCGCAGCCCGGGCTCTTGTTCACCACCACGTACGCGGCGACGCCGAGGAGCACGGCCAGGGCGACCGCGCCGGCCAGCGGGACGAACACCGTCCCCCGCCCGGCCCGCCGCCGCGGCGGCGGCGGGGGCTCGTACTGGGGGTCGAAGCCGCCATCGAGTTCGTCTGTGCGGTGCCGTCCGCCCACGGTGCTCTCTCCGATGTCGACTGGCCGTAACAGGTTTACGGAACGATACTGGCAAAAGTCATAACTTGCGCCTGATGTGCGGGAGTCCCCCTCGCAGGCCGTAGCCTTGGCCCGTGGTCATCCCGGTCGAGGACGCCGCCGATCCGCGCCTGTCGGACTACGTGCGGCTGCGCGACGTCGATCTGCGCAAGAGTGTCGAGAGCGAGCGCGGGCTGTTCGTCGCCGAGGGCGAGAAGGTCATCCGGCGGGCGATCGGCGCGGGCCATCCGGTGCGCTCGGTGCTGACCACGGCCAAGTGGCTCGACGCGCTGGCCGACGTCGTCGAGGAGGCCACCGTCTATGTGGTCTCCGACCGGGTGATGGAGGGGATCACCGGCTTCCAGGTGCACCGGGGCGCGCTCGCCGCGATGGAGCGCACCCCGCTACCCCCGGTCGGCGAACTCCTCGCGGACGCGGGGTCGCGGATCCTCGTCCTGGAGGACCTGGTCGACCACGGCAACGTGGGGGCGATTTTCCGCTGCGCGGCGGCGCTCGGCGTCGGCGCGATCGTGCTGTCACCGCGCTGCGCCGACCCCCTCTATCGCAGGGCCGTCAAGGTGTCGATGGGGGCGGTGTTCGCGATCCCGTACGCCCGGATGACCGACTGGCACGGCGGTCTGGCGGAGATCAGGGCGGCCGGGTTCCGCCTGCTGGCGCTCACGCCCGACCAGTCGGCGGTGCCGCTGGACAAGGCCCCGCTGTCCGGCCGGGTCGCGCTGATGCTCGGCTCGGAGGGCGACGGGCTGTCGTCCCACTGGCTGCACGAGGCCGACCAGCCCGTCTGCATCCCGATGAGCCCGCGGGCGATGGACCTCGGCGTCGACTCCCTGAACGTGGTGGCCGCCGCGGCCGTCGCCTGTCACGGCCTGCTCAGGGGAGCGTGACCCCGGCCCCCGCCTCGGCACTCTCGCCGGTGTCCTGGCCGACCCAGTCGAGCAGCTTGCGTGCCGTGGCGAACCTCGCCTTGTCGCTGCGCTCGCCCAGCACGACCCCGACGTACGTGCGCCCGTCCCGGACGGCGGCGAACGACAGGCAGTAGCCGGCCTGGTTGGTGAAGCCGGTCTTCAGCCCCACCGCGCCGTCGTCCAGCAGGTCGTTGGTGTTGCGCCACACGTGCGCCCGGTGGAGGGCCGACTTCCCGGCCACCCGCTTGGGCGTCCTGGCGATGGACGCGATCACGGGGTCGCGCAGCGCCGCCACGGCCAGCGTCGCCTGGTCGCGGGCGGTGGAATACCCCTTCGACGGCAGCCCGTCGGGGTTGGCGTAGCGGGTGTCGCGCAGGCCGAGAGCCCGCGCCGCGTCGTTCATCTTGGCGACGAACTTCGCCGTCCCCGGGCCGTACCGCTCGGCCAGGGCGTGGGCGGCGTCCGCCCCCGAGGGGAGCATGAGCCCGTAGAGCAGGTCACGCACCGTGAGCCGCTCGCCCGCCCGCAGGCCCGCCGTCGTGGCGCCGCCCGCCGTCGCGTGCCGTACGTCGGCCTTGGTGATGGTCACCACGTCGTCCAGCCGGGCCTGCCGCCGCACCACGTAGGCGGTCATGACCTTGGTCAGGCTCGCGACCGGCACGCGGCGCGTCTCGCGCTTGGCGAACTGGACCGTTCCCTCCGTGGTGTCCACCAGGTAGGCCTCCCTGGCCGTGACCGAGGGCGCTTCAGCGGCCTGAGCGGGCGCGGCCGCGGTCCCTGCCGTGACGAGGGCGGCGGCCAGCGCGATGAGTACCCCGTTACGCATCCCGACATGATCGCACGGCTTCGGGTGCGGCGGGCGCGTCCCCGTTCCCGCCCCTCCTCCTGCGGCGCCGTACGAGGAGGGCGACCGCCAGGGCCGCGACGGCGACGACGGCGGCCGCCAGCGCGGGGGACCGGGCCGCCAGCGACAGCCAGGCCCACAGGAGCGAGTAGAGGCCGAAGGAGGCGACCGGCACCCAGGTCAGGCAGCCGAGCGCGCTGGCCACCACATACCAGCGGTAGTTCACCCGCAGCGCCCCCGCGACCCACGGCAGCGTGTGCCGCAGGCCCGGCACCCAGAAGCAGCCGTAGACGGCGAGCGCGCCCCACCGGCGCACCACGTTCTCCACGCGCTCAATCCGCTCCCGGCCGATCCTGCGGCCCATCCGCGAGCGGTAGAGCGCCTCGCCGAGCCTGCGGCCGACCCAGTAGTACACCTGGAACGCGCCGAACAGGGCGACCGCGCCGACCGCGACGACCAGCCACAGGGGGAGGCCGAACACGGAGGCGGCCGTAGGGTCAGGGATCCGCACGTGCTCTCACCGCCGGTCATCGGGGCAGTCATTTAGGCAAGCCTCACCTTAGCGCCCCGGATCGCGCTGATTGCACGCGAATGTCAACCGGCGATCGATCCGTCCTCTCCCTGCCTCCTCTGCTCGCTCATCTGTTCGCGAGCGCCCCGCGCGCCTCGGCGACCCAGCGGGGCACACCCACCCGCTCGGCCACGGCCAGCGCCTTCTCGTAGTGGTCGCGGGCCGGCAGGCCGAGCCGTACGGCGAGGTCGCCGAGCGTCTTCGCCACCGGCCACAGGGCGACCACGCCGGTGCCCGCCCCGGCGATGCGGTCGCGGAACGGCGCCAGCTTCTCGTATGCCTCCCGCATCCGGCCCTCGTCGTCCAGCAGCATCCCGGCGAGCGCCCGCCAGATGAGGGCGAGCTCGTAGAGGAAGTCGGTGCGGACCGGCTCCCGGCTCGCTGCCACCACCTGGGCGTCCCTCACGTGCCCGGCCGAGGCGAGCGCCACGGCGTACGCGTCGAGCGTCCACTTCGCGCCGCGCTGGTGGGCCTCGCCCAGCGGCTCGGTCATCTCGGCGGCCCGCCCGTCCACCAGGTGCAGGCAGAACGTGGCGATCAGCGGCAGGTCCTGGCGGCCTTCGAGCATGCCGGCCCGCGCGGTCAGCCGTGCCGCGTTCCGGTAGGCCCGCTCGGCCCCCGCGTAGTCACCGGTGATCATCAACCGCTGCCCGGCGTACCACGCCCCGACGGCCGCGGGGGCGGGCAGGGCGTACTGCCGCCCGAGGCGTTCGGCCTGCGCGAGGTGCTCGTCGGCCTCGGCGAAGTCGCCGCGGGCCGCCGCGCACTCCAGCAGCACGAGGTGCGCCAGCGTCTGCACCGAGATCTGGCCCGACTCCGCCCCGACCCGCAGCAGCTCACGGCCGATGGTCTCGCGCTCGTCGACCTGCGTCAGCGTGTACGACTGCCGCAGCCGCCCGCTGAGCGCCATCGCCAGCAGCGCGGGGTCGCCGCTCGACCTGGCCAGCTCCTCGGCCTCCAGCGACGCCTGGTAGCCGCGCTCGGTGGCCGACCCCTCCAGCTCCAGGGCCAGCGTCGCGAGCAGGCTGGCCCGCAGCGACTGCTCGCCCTGCGGCAGCTCGACCAGCGCCTTCTCGGTGACGTCGACGATCTCCCAGGCCGTGCGCGTGAAGTCGCGGGCGATGCCCTTGTGCGGCACCGCGAGCGCCGCCGCGACCCGGGCGGTCAGCTCCAGATCGCCGAGGGGCAGCGCGACCGACATCGCCTCCCCCCGGTGCGCGCGGGCGGCGGTCATGTCCCCGCACAGTGCCAGCGCCCTGATCATCCGCAGCTGAAGCTCCAGCCGGTCGCGTACCGAGCCACGGCCCGCGTGGGCCCGGCCTGTGTGAGCCCGGCCTGTGGCGGCACGGTCGAAGGCGGCGATGGCCTGCTGCCAGAGCGTCGCGGCCTCCCGGTGGGCGAACCTGCGCTCGGCCTGCTCGGCCGCCAGCCCGGCGTACCGTACGGCCTTCGCGGCGGTCTCCACCGTGCCCGCCGCGTCGTAGTGGTGGGCCAGCGCGGCCACGTCGTTCGGGCTGCGCTGCTCGATCACCGAGGCGACCGCGGCGTGCAGGCGCGAGCGGCGCAACCGGGAGGCGTCCGAGTAGAGCGTGTCCCTGACCAGGTCGTGGTCGAACCTGAGCAGGCCGGGGCCCGGCTCGGTCACCAGCCCGGCGAGCAGCGCCGCCTCGACCGCGTCCACCACGGCGTCCTCGTCGCCGGACACATCGACCAGGACGTCCACGTCCACATCGCGGCCGATCACGGCGGCCTGCAGCAACACCTGCTGGGCCCGCTCGGGCAGCCGGGCGATCCGCCGCCGCAGCACGTCGCGCACGCCCGAGGGCACCTCGGAGATGTCGGCCTCGGCCTCGAACAGCCGGGCCGTCTCCTTGACGAAGAACGGGTTGCCCCCGGCCCGCTCGACGATCGTGCTGACGACCTCGTCGTCCACGTCGTGCACGCAGGTCGCCCGGACGAGCTCCGCCACCGCGGCGTCGTCGAGGCCGCCGAGCCCCACGCGTACGGGGTCGAGCCGGGCCAGCGCGGCCAGCACGTCCTGCTGCTGGTCGTTCAGCTCGCCGTCGCGGCAGGTCACCACGACGAGCACGCGGCTGGCCGCGAGCAGGCTGGGCAGCGCGCGCAGCAGCGCGAGCGTCTGGTCGTCGGCCCAGTGCAGGTCCTCCAGGAGGATCAGCAGCGGGGCCTCGCGCGCCACGGCCGACAGGTAGCCGCCGACGGCCCGGTGCAGCCGGAAGCCGCCCGACGCCTCGTCGTCGGCGATGTCGGGAGCGGCGTCGTCGAGCAGCGGCGCCAGCAGCGCGGCGTACTCGCCCGCGCCCCTGCGGGCGACCAGGGCGCGCAGCACCTCGACCCAGGCCCAGCCGGGCGGGGTCGCCGTGCTGTCGGGGCAGCCACCGGTCGCCCCTATCCAGCCGTCGCCCTCCAGCCGCTCGAACAGCCGCCGCACCAGTGTGGTCTTCCCCGCGCCGGGATCGCCGCTGACGACGGTGACCGTGAACCGGCCCGCCTGGGCGCGGGGCGCGGCGGCGGCGAGCGCGGCCAGTTCGGCGTCGCGCCCGACGAACGGCTCGGGCTCCAGCGGCGGGGCGTCGCCGGTGGCGAGCGGCCGGGGCGGCCAGGTCGCGGTGATCTCGGCGGGCCGCCGGGGCGCGGGGAGCACGAGGTCGAGCCCGGGGTCCTGGGCCAGGATGTCCGACTCCAGCTTCCGCAGCGCCGGCCCGGGGTCGATGCCCAGCTCGTCGGACAGGATCGTGCGGGCCCGGCGCAGCGCGGCGAGCGCGTCGCCCTGCCGCCCGCACCGGTACAGCCCGAGCGCGAGCAGCCGCCAGCCCTCCTCGCGCAGGGCGTGCTCGGTGGTCAGCGCCTCCAGGTCGGGCACGGTCTCGGCGTGCAGGCCCATCCGCAGCCCGGCGTCGGCGTGCCGCTCCCTGGCCACCAGGCGCAGCTCGCTCAGCCGCGCCACCTCCGCCTCCGCCCAGGACTGGTCGGCGAAGTCCGAGTACGGCGTGCCCTGCCACAGCGCGAGCGCCGAGTCCAGCCGGGCCCGGGCGGCCTGGGGGCTCTCCTCCAGCCGCTCCCCGGCCGAGCGGACCATGGCCTCGAAGCGGAGCGCGTCCACCTGTTCCGGGGCGGCGCGCAGGGCGTACCCCGACGCGACGGTCACGAGCAGGCGGTTGGGCCCGCCGCGCGGGCGGTTGGGCTCAAGCACGCGGCGCAGCCGGGAGATGTAGACCTGCAACCCCGACTGGGCGCCCTTGGCGGTGTCGTCGTCCCACAGGTCGAACAGCAGGGTGTCCACGGGCACGACCTGGCCGCGCGCCACGAGCAGGCGGGCCAGCACGGCGCGCTGCCGCAGCCCGCCCAGGTCGAGCTCGTCGGTGCCGTCGTGCGCCCCCACCGGACCGAGGACCCGGAACGTCACCGGGCTCGTCGGGGGGGTCATCGGGCGCTCCTCCGCTGTCGTGCGTCGTGCCTGCCGGCCGCCGCTGGTCGTCCTATCTCAGGCGTCACCGTATGCGCGCCCGCGAAGGGGCACAAGGCATTCACCAACCCGGACACCCTCACCTTCTCGCCCCGCGAGTGTAGGAGATCGGCAGGGTGACCCGCAGTTGATCAGCGGACCCGGGTGCGGTGCGGGGAGGCGGCCGATTCCGCCTCCGCGTTCGCGGCGCGGGTCTCCCGCCTGCGCAGCAGGGCCCATCCGCCGAGCGCGAGCCCGCCCCAGGGGATCTCGATGGTGTAGGTCCAGAAGCCGAACAGCACGGCGGCCGCGGTGGCCCCGCCGGCGGGCTGGCCGAACGCCCCGATCAGCAGCGTGGCGACGCCCCCCTCCATGATCCCCGCTCCGCTGGGCGTGACGAGGGCGGTGGTGAGGACGCGGCTGAGCGCGAAGACGGCGACGGTCTCGGCCGGTCCCGGGTACGAGTCGGTGGCGACCAGGCAGGCGGCCATGATCAGGCACTGCAGGACGAGGAAGGCGACCATCCCGAGCGACAGGCCCGCCCACCGGCTGTGGATGATGTCGGCCGTGTCCCTGCGCAGCCGTTCGATCGCCGCCGACGCCGCGTGCTCCGCCGGGCGGAACCGCCGGGGCGCGAGCCGTACGAGCCCGTCGAGGACGCGGCCGAGGACGGCGGCCGCGCGGTCCCAGTACAGCGCCGTGGCGACGACGGCGACGAGGACGAGGATCGAGACGGCCCCGACCCAGCCCGCCTTGGCGACCGTGGGATTGGTGGCCTTGCCCGCCATCAGCAGGCACACGATCCCCACGGCGGGCAGGATGAACCGGAACAGCGAGTTCCAGATGCCGGTGACCAGCGTGTAGACGACGATCGGCCGGTTGGCGAAGCCCCAGCCGCGGGTCATGCCGAACGTCAGGGCCACGCCCGCCGCGCCGCCGAACGGCAGCAGGTTGCTGACCGCGCTTCCCGCCGCGTTGAGCGTGAGCGCCTGCGTGTGCGTGAGGCCGGGCAGCGCGGAGGTCATCACGAACGTGTACGCCCACAGGCTCGCCAGCCACAGGACGGTCATCAGCGCGATCGTCTGCCATCCGAGACCGCCGAACTGGTGCCCGATCTCCGTCCAGCTCACGGTGGCGCCGGTCAGCGTGTGCACGATCTCCGGGAGATAGAGCACCAGCGCCGCGGCCAGCCCGAGCGAGACCACAGACAGCGCGATCTGCAGCCACTTCCTGTTCACCCGCGTACGCCCCCAGTCCGGTGTCGGTCCCCTCCAGTCTGCCGGGCCCCGGGGGCGGCCGAATCCTCCTGGCGGAGGATCACGCCCCTTAGGGGGTGGCCTGCGGACTGCCGTCGAAGGGATGCCGCAGGCGGGTGCCGCGGGGCAGGCCGCGGCGTACGTACCACTCGGTGCCGAAGACGAAGCGGTAGGCGAACCCGGGGATCTTCAGCATCGCGCCCAGCGTGCGGTCGCCCGCGCCGCCGGTGGCCTGGCTGGCGTGGGCCGCCATCGCCGCCCGCTTGGCCTTGGCGTACTTGCGCACGTTGACCCGATGGGTGATCGCGTCGCGGGGCGAGTAGGCCCGCTCGAAGCTCCGCACGTCGATCGCCGGGTAGAACCGGGAGGCCAGCCGTACGCCTTTCAGCAGCAGGTCGCGGTCGACCGTCGCCTCCAGCACGATGGGCGTCCCGGCGATCTCCGCGGCCCGGCTTCCGACCCGGTAGACCTGCACGTGGTCGGGGTGGCCGTAGCCGCCGGCCGGGTCGTAGATCGTGAGCAGGTCGGCGGCCTCCTCCTTGAGCACCGAGGCCAGCCCTTGCGCGGCCTCCTCGATGTCGGCGTCGATGAACGCGTTGTCCGGCCGGTCGTCGGCCACGCCGCCGTCGATGGCCAGGCCGGAGTCGCCGTAGCCGAGCAGCACGACCCGGGCGCAGCCCAGGGCCGCGGCCGAGCGGTGCAGCTCGTCCATGCGGGCTCTGCCCAGCTCCTCGCCGTGGGGGAGGTCGGCGAGGCCGCGCTCGCCGGCCGTCGCGACGACGAGCACCACGCGATGCCCCTCGTTGGCCAGCATGGCCATGGTCCCGGCGGTCAGCAGCGCCTCGTCGTCGGGATGGGCGTGGAAGAACACCGCCGTCCTCATCGCGCCCCACGGAACGTCGTCATCGCGTGCTCCACTCGTCAGCGCCATCGCGGCTGCCGTCGCGGCTGCCGTCGCGGCCAGTTCCGCCCATGATCCCACGTGGCCCAGGTCGCGCGACGTCGCCCTCCCCGTGAGCAGTCTGAATAGGCGTGCGGTTTGATGGGCGTGGCGTGCTCTGCCAGGCTGACCCGGTGAGGATTCTTCACGTCAGCGACTGCTACCTGCCGCGGCTCGGAGGGATCGAGGTGCAGGTCGCCGACCTCGTCAGGGCCCAGCGGGAGGCGGGCCACACGGTCGAGGTGGTGACGGCGACGCCGGGGGAGCAGCTGCCCGGGGTGCACCGGGTGGTCGCGAACCTCCCCTTCGACCTGCCGGTCCATCCGCGCGGCACGGCCCACCTTCTCCGGATCATGAGGAGCGGACGGTTCGACGTGGTGCACGTCCACACGGGGGCGGTCTCGCCGTTCGCGTGGATGGGAGTGCGCGCGGCGGTCCGGTCCGGGCTGCCGGTGGTCGCGACCGTCCACAGCATGTGGGATCCGGTCACCCGTGGCGTCTACCGTGCGCTGCAGGCGGCGTTCGAGTGGCGGCGCTGGGGCCTGGTCCTCACCGCCGTCAGCGAGGCCGCCGCGCGCCCCATCCGCGCCGTGGCCGGGCCCCGCGTGCCCGTACAGGTGGTGTCGAACGGCCTGGACGTGACCGCGTGGCGGCCCGAGCCCGGTTCGGTACGGCACAGTTCCGAACGGCACAGTTCCGTACGGGACGCGGGGGACGGGCCGGTGGACGACGTCGTCCATGTGGTGGCGGTCGGCAGACTGGCGCCGCGCAAGCAGCCGTTGCGGCTGCTGAAGCTGCTGGAGACGGTGCGCACCCGGGTGCCGAAGGACATCGCGATGCGCGCGACGATCGTGGGCGACGGCCCGGCCCGCGGGCGTATGGAGCGCTACCTGCGGGCGCGCCGGATGGGCTGGGTGTCGCTGCCGGGCAGGTACAGCCGGGAGCAGATCAAGGACCTGCTGGCCGTGGCCGACGTGTTCGTGGCCCCGGCTCCGCGTGAGTCGTTCGGCCTGGCCGCGCTGGAGGCCCGCGCGGCCGGCGTGCCGGTGGTGGCGCGGGCGCAGAGCGGCGTGGCCGACTTCGTCAGGCCGGGCAAGGAGGGCCTGCTGGGCCGCACGTTCGACGATCTCGTCGCCTCGGTCGCACGGCTGGCCCGCGACTCCGCCCTGCGTCAGTCGATCGCCGAGCACAACAGGGAGACGGAGCCGGTCCGGTGCTCCTGGCCCGCCGTCCTGGAGGGTTTCGCCCACTGCTACGAGCTGGCCAGAAGCTGATCCGGGCCACCGGGGTCCAAGAAGCGGGGTCTAGTAGGGGAGGACCCTTCCCGAGGGGGTGCGCAGGTCCATCGGAGCGGGAGTTCTCGGTGGCCGCGGTCGCGGCACGATCTGCACCTTCTTCATCGGGGCCCTCCTTTCGGCGGTGTCCGTCAGCTGGTGCCGTCATGATTCCCATGAATTGGCCGAAATTATCCTCCGCGCGTCAGTTCTTGTTCTTGTAACGTGCGCCCGTCGGTCACCCCCGCGTCGCAGACTGCCCGTCGGGGCTGCTCGCACGCCGTGGTCGTGTCCGTGCCCAGAGAGGCCGGACCCCGCCGGGATGTGAGCGTTCACTCCGGGCCGGGCGTCAAGATCTATCTGATAAGCGCGGCATGCTCGATTTGGCGCCGTTTAGCGAGCGCCCTCTCGATGTGCTGCTCCATGATCCGCGCGCGTTCGTGATCTCCCTGCCGGGCACTGGCGGCGGCGAGATTACGCACCACCCGGAGTACGGCCCCCGCGACTTCCTGCAGATGCGTTTCCCGATGCCAGGTGTCGCTGAGCGGATCGAGGCCGAGCACATTCAGCATGGCCCGGACCGATCGGCATTTCCCGGCCGCCCGCCGGCGATCTCCGGACGCCAGTGCGGCGTTGCCTTCGGCCACCGCGCCGTGGACGGCCGCGAGGGCCTGAGGCACGTTCAGGTCGTTGTCCATGGCCTCGCTGAACTGCGGGGGAAGGGATGCGGCGGCGTCGGAGGCCACCCGCAGCACGAACCTCTCGACCCTCCGGTAGGCCGCCGCCGCCTCGTCCAGGGCGTCGGGGCTGAATTCCACCGGCGACCGGTAATGGGCCGCCGCCAGGTAATAGCGGAGTTCGGCCGGCCGTACGCGGTCGAGCAGGGCCGGGACGGCCAGCGGATTGCGGAGATGTTTGCGTATCTTCTCGCCCCGGTGCGTCACCGGCCCGTTGTGCAGCCAGAAGCGTGCGAACGAATCCCCGGCGGCCCGCGACTGGGCCATCTCGTTCTCGTGGTGCGGAAATATCAGATTGGCTCCGCCGCCGTGGATGTCGAATTCGGCGCCCAGATATCGGCGGGCCATCGCGGAACATTCCAGATGCCACCCCGGGCGCCCCTCGCCCCAGGGGGAGTTCCACACCGGCTCGCCGGGTTTGGCGCTCTTCCACAGCGCGAAATCGCGCGGATCGCGCTTTCCGTGCTCGTTTTCCTCGGCCGCTCGCAGATGCCTGGCCTGCTGCCGGGAGAGGGACCCGTAATGCGGGTAGGAGCCGACCGAGAAATAGACGTTGCCGTCGGACTCGTAGGCGTGCCCGGATGCGACGAGCTGCTCCACCATCTCGACCATCTCCGGGATGTGTCCCGTCGCCCACGGTTCCACGCTGGGCGGAAGGCATCCCAGGGCGGTGTACGTGCGGACGAAGGCGCGGTGGACGGGATCGGTGATCCGCCACCACGGAACTCCCTCGGAAATGGCCCGGTGAATTATCTTGTCCTCGATGTCGGTGACGTTCCGGCAGAGCAGGACCTCGTAT
Source organism: Microbispora catharanthi (assembly GCF_006334915.2). Classification (GTDB taxonomy): domain Bacteria; phylum Actinomycetota; class Actinomycetes; order Streptosporangiales; family Streptosporangiaceae; genus Microbispora; species Microbispora catharanthi. Next base: position 85,336 of record NZ_VDMA02000013.1, on the reverse strand, counting down.
CCGCTGCTTTTCAGCCAGCGGTGCAGGATGTCGAAATTCACCTGCGACCTGAGCTGTCCCAGATGCGGCGGAACGACGACGGTGGGACCGCAGAGATAAATCGACACCGTTCCGGGAATTCGGGGGGCGAAATCGCGGACGGCGCGGCCATGCGTATCGTAAAGGCGAAGACCCACCTAGCCGAGGGTAAGCGACTTATCCGCTCGCTGTCGATAGCGCGGGCCGACCCCGCCCCGCACACCGGGAAATGGCGATTGTGAGGCCGGGGAATAAGGGCGATCCGCCCGCTGGTTGGCGCAGGCATGGAGCAGACGAAACGGGGCCGCGTCCGGGTGGAGACGACGGCCAAGCGCGTGCGTGTCTACGTCGAGGGCCGGGCGGTGGCCGACACCACCCGGGCCCTGCTGGTCTGGGAGGTCCCCTACTACCCGACGTACTACTTCCCGGCGGACGACGTCCGCGTGGAGGAGCTGAAGGCCACAGGGGAGACGCGGCACTCGCCCAGCAGGGGAGACGCGGCGGTCCACGACGTCGCCGGCCGGGCGGGCGCCGCCCTGGTGTACGGGGACGACGCGCCGCTGGATCAGATCCGGGGCCACGTCCGCTTCGACTGGAACGCGATGGACAACTGGTTCGAGGAGGACGAGGAGGTCTTCGTCCACGCCCGCGACCCGTACACGCGGGTGGACGTCCTGGCCAGCTCGCGTCATGTCCGCGTGGAGGTGGGCGGCGTGACGGTCGCCGACTCGCGCAGCCCGCGCATCCTGTTCGAGACCGGCCTGCCGCCGCGCTACTACCTGCCGAAGACCGACGTGCGGCTGGACCTGCTGCGCCCGTCCGAGACCGTGACGCACTGCCCGTACAAGGGCCGCGCGGTGTACTGGTCGGTCGGCGATGACGAGTCCGGCAAGGACCTCGTCTGGTCCTATCCCACGCCGCTCCCGGAGTCGCAGAAGATCGCCGGGCTGGTCGCCTTCTACGACGAGAAGGTGGACGTGTACATCGACGGCGTCCTCCAGGACCGCCCCGAGTCCAAGTTCGCCTGACCTGACTCAGCGACGGATCACGTGGAGGACGCTGGCGATGCGTTCGGCGGCGGTGACCACGTCGGAGGCGTGCCCGATCCGGCCGGCCCAGGACAGCCAGTACCACCACTCGCCGTCGCTGGCGTTGGACGCGAGCACGTCCTCGGCCATCGTGGGCTCCATGGGGTTGATGACGCGCAGACGGGGATAGAGGCCTGCCGGCGCGGTCAGGCGTACCTGGAAGGAGTGGGCCTCGAGCTGCGCGGCGAGCCGCTCCAGGTGGTCCATCGCCTCGCTGCGGTCTACCGTCGTCATGGTCAGCCTCCGGAACGTCAGGACCTATCACCGGAAAGGGTGAACCCGCAACGACCCACCGGCAATCGCCCCGATTCCCCGAAACCGTGCAATAACCAGGGAACTCACCGGGATTCCGTGGAACACACGCGGGTTCGCGAACACGAAGGCATAACAGTCTCGGGCGTTGCGTGCCTGCGCGTTTACCTTGGGGAAACAACCGTAAACGGGGACCGCTTCACCAGTGGAGGGCGTGCACATGGCCCGCGGAGAGCACTCACCCGCTTGCGCGCGTCGCTGGCGCGAACAGGCACAGGTGCGGCAGTGGACGCTCTGGCAGACCGTCCAGGCGATCCACGGGTGCTGCGGCGTCAGCCTGCTGAAGGCCCACAGGCTCGGCCGCGGGTGGTCGGCCCGGCAGGCGATCGAGGAGCTGGAGCACCTGTGCGAGCAGCAGAACCTCGGCCACCCGCGCGCGAGCATCGATTTGCTGAACGCCTGGGAGAACAATCGGGCACGCCCGCGTCCCCAGACCATCGACCTGCTGGCCCGGCTCTACCGGGCCAACGCCGTACGGCTCGGCCTGGCCGCCGACTACTGCGAGGACCAGGGCGGGCAGAAGATCGTCGTGGTGGGCCCGGGCCAGACCGCTGAGCAGGCCCGGGCCGAGGACCCGGCCGCCGACGACGCGGAGCGCCGGGCGCTGTTCCACCAGGCGATGCTGATGGGCACGCCGAGCGGCCGGTTCTTCGCGGAGGTCGAGGGCCTGCGCCACGACCTCGATCGCACGCTGGCCGGGGGCACGGTGAGCGAGGACCAGCTCGACCGGCTGGACGAGCAGGTGCTGCGCTACCGCAGGGAGTACATGACGACCCCGCCGACGCCGATGCTCTGCCGGGTCATGCTGGAGATCTCCGATGTGCGCCGGCTGAGCGCGGTCCGCCAGCCGTCGTCGGTGCAGCGCCGCCTGCTCACCGCGACCACGATGCTCACCCTGCTCGCCGCCGACGCGCTGATGAAGCTGGGCGACACCCGCCAGGCCCACGCCTGGTACGGCACCGCCCGCGCCGCCTCCGACGACGTGGGCGACCTGCGGCTGCGGGCGCTCGTGCGGGCCCAGCAGACCATGCTCCTCTACTACTACGGCGACCTGAACGAGACCGTGCGGCTGGCCCGCGAGGCGCGGATGCTGGCCGGCTCGGCCCCCAGCTCGCCGGCGGCGCTCGCGGCGGCGGCCGAGGCGCGCGCGCTGGCCAGGATGGGGGACGGCAAGGCCGCCAGGATCGCGCTTGCCGAGGCGGAGCAGATCTTCGCCCGCATGCGCGGCATCAGCCAGGACGACCTGGCCTTCGTCTTCACCGAGAAGCGGATGAAGTTCTACCGCACCGGCACGCTGATCGAGCTGGGGGACGCCCTGCAGGTGCAGGGCATCGACGGGTTCCCCCCGGGTTTCCAGACCATCGACCCGGCGCTGATCCTGCTCGACCAGGCGAGCCACCTGGCCAGGCACGGCGACCACGAGGAGGCGTGCAGGATCGCCGCGGACGCGCTGCGCCAGGTGCCCGCGGAACACCGCACCTCGATCGTCGTCACCCGGGCCAGGGCCCTGCTGGCGGACGCCGACCCCGCGCTGCCCGCCGTACGGCGCCTGCGGCGGGTGCTGTCGGAGTCGTCGCCCACGCTCGCCCTCAGCGGGCTGTTCCCCGCTGCGGACTTCCCCGTCGCCGAGAACGCCGAGAACGCCTGAAACCGCCATGAGGACGATGGAGCCGGCACCGCTGGCCGAGGAGGCGTTCGAGGTCCTGCGCGAGGTCTGCGCGAAGATCGGGGTGGACGCGCGAGGCGCGCGGCTCCTGCGGTTGCGCAGCAACGCGGTCTTCAAACTGCGCGGGAACATGGCGGGCGGGAACATGGCGGGCGGGAACATGGCGGGCGGGAACATGGCGGGCGGGGACATGGCGGGCGGGGAGATGGTGGTGCGGATCGCGACCGCGCCGGACGCGCTGACCCGGCTGCCGGTGGTCGTGGCGGTCGCCCGCTGGCTCGCCGACCGGGGCTTTCCGACCGTGCGGCCCGCCGACGAGATCGCCGATCAGCCGATCGTGCACGACGGCCGGGTGGTCACGTTCTGGCGGTACGTCCCCTCCCGCGGCCGCCCGACGACCCGGCAGCTCGGCCGGGTGCTGCGCAGCCTGCACCGCGAGCCGGTGCCGCCGGTGGGCCTGCGGACGCTCACCGACCCGCTCGCCGAGGTGCGGCACGCGGTGGAGCATCGGGCCGAGGTGCTCACCGCCGGCCAGCGGTCCTGGCTGAGCGACCGCATCGAGGAGCTCACCGGGCGCTGGCGCGACCTGGACACCGGCCCGCCGGTGCTGCTGCACGGCGACGCCTGGATCGACAACCTGCTGCGCTGCCAGGACGGGCACGTGGTGCTGTGCGACTGGGACGGCGTGGCCGTCGGCCCGCGCGAGTGGGACCTGGTGCACACCTACCACGGGCAGCGCCGCTTCGGCCTGTCGGCGGCCGACGTGGACGAGTTCGCCCGCGCGTACGGCTCGGACCTGCGGCTGTGGCCCGGCTACGGCACGCTGATGGAGGTGCGGGACATGTACGCCGTGGGCATCCATATCCGCAACGCCTCCGGCGACCCGTTCTCCCGCCAGGAGCTGCCCCGGCGGCTCGACTCGCTCACGCGCGGTGACGGGCACGCCCGCTGGTATATGGCGGCACCGGCATAGCCTCGGGTAATCGCGGGTACTCTCCGTACAGGCTGCGAGTGTCGCAGTGGACAATTCCTGAAAACATGGTTTGTAAAAAGCGCACCCGGGTTCGTCCCGGCGGCGGATATACGCGCATTCCCAGCGTCTCACGCGGTCGCGCGATGAATCCGCTACGCAGCCTCATGCTCTCGACCTGGGAACATGGTGTGGCTTCCAAGAAGGAGAAGCAGTTGTCTGAAGGCACTGTCAAGTGGTTCAACGCCGAAAAGGGCTTCGGTTTCATCGCTCCGGACGACGGCACCGCTGACGTGTTCGTTCATTATTCGGCGATCACTTCGAACGGTTACCGGACGCTGGACCAGAACCAGCGAGTCAGCTACGTGACCGTTCAGGGCAACAAGGGACCGCAGGCCGAACAGGTCACGCCGCTCTAGGACGTGACGCACGGTGACATCGCGGCCGTGACCGGCCGCGCCGGCGGTACCACGTCGGCCCGCGCCGCTCCGGCGGCGCGGGCCCGATGTTTTGCCGTTCCTTTGCCGGGCATCGGGAATGGTCATGAGACTGAGCATGACCTCCGATCTCTGGTGGAAAAACGCGGTCGTGTACTGCCTGGACATCGAGACCTTCGCCGACGGCAACGGCGACGGGATCGGTGACTTCAGGGGGGCGATCCAGCGCATCGACCATCTCGACCGGATGGGCGTGACGTGCATCTGGCTGATGCCGTTCTTCCCGACGCCGGACAAGGACGACGGCTACGACATCACCGACTTCTACAGCGTCGATCCGCGCCTGGGCACGCTCGGCGACTTCGTCGAGTTCATGCGGGTCGCCAGGGATCGCGGCATCAGGGTCATCGCCGATCTCGTGGTCAACCACACCTCCGACAAACATCCCTGGTTCAAGGAGGCGCGCTCCAGCCGGGACTCCCGCTATCGGGACTGGTACATCTGGTCCGACAAGCCGGAGCCCGACGATCCCAAGGGCATCGTGTTCCCCGACAAGGAGGACAGCCTCTGGGAGTACGACGAGAAGACCGAGCAGTACTACTTCCACCGGTTCTACCGGTTCCAGCCCGACCTGAACACCGCCAACCCCGAGGTGCAGGACGAGATCTCGCGGATCCTCGGGTTCTGGATGGAGCTGGGCCTTTCGGGCTTCCGGGTCGACGCCGTGCCGTTCCTCGTCGAGCAGGTCACCGACAGCGGCGATCTGCCCGATCCGCACGAGTTCTTCGCCTGCCTGCGGGCCTTCCTCAGCCGCCGCGACGGCAGCGCCATCCTCCTCGGCGAGGTGAACCTGCCGTACGACGACCTGGTGCGATACTTCGGCAACGATCTCGGTGACGAGATCACGATGTGCTTCGACTTCATCACCATGCAGCGGACGTACCTGTCGCTGGCCCGCAACGACGCCGGCCCGCTGGCCGCCGCCCTGCGGGAGCGCCCCGAGGCCCCCAAGGACTCCCAGTGGGCGACGTTCGTCCGCAACCACGACGAGCTCACGCTCGACAAGCTGAGCGACGCCGAGCGCGAGGAGGTCTTCGCGGCCTTCGGCCCGGACAAGAACATGCAGCTGTTCGGCCGGGGTCTGCGCCGGCGCCTGCCCACGATGCTGGGCGGCGACGTCGACCGGATCAAGATGGTCTACAGCCTGCTGTTCTCCCTGCCGGGCACCCCGGTGCTCTTCTACGGCGAGGAGATCGGCATGGGGGAGAACCTGGAGCTGGAGGGCCGCCAGGCCGTCCGGACACCCATGCAGTGGACCCCGCACCGCAACGGCGGCTTCAGCGACGCCGACCCCTCGAAGGTGCAGATACCCATGCCCACCGGGGACTACGGCCCCGAGAAGGTCAACGTCAGCGCGCAGGAGCGCGACCCCGACTCGCTGCTGTTGTGGATCACCCGGCTGATCCGGCACTACCGCGACTGCCCGGAGTTCGCGTGGGGCGAGTACACCGTGCTCGACGCCGGCGTGGACGCCGTGTTCGCCCACCGGGCCGACTGCGACGGCGAGACGGTCGTGGCCGTGCACAACCTCAGCGAGGCCGAGGTCGAGGTGGAGATCGCGCTGGACGGGCTCGACTCGTCCAAGGTGCTGACCGACCTGCTGGTGGACGGCACGGTCGAGATCTCCGGTTCCGGGCGGGCCCGTTTCCCCATGGGCAGGTATGGCTGCCGCTGGTTCCGCGCCTCCACCCCCGAGACGGCCCCGGCCGATTCCGCCGACGTCTCCTGAGCTCCCTAGGGGTTCCCTCAGGGACGGCTCGGGTGGATCTCCGATGGGCCGCCGCCCTCCCCACGGCCACAGTGAAGAGCCATGGGGATGGTCTTGGGATACCTGCTGGTGGCGACTGGCGCCGCCGCGATGCTCGCGTTACATCTGGTGGCGGGGCTCGACCCGCTCACCGACATGATCAGCGAGTACGTCTTCGCGCCGCACGGTTGGCTGCTGCCGGTCTCGCTGACGTCGCTCGCCCTGGGCTCGGCCGTGCTCGCCGTACGGCTGGCGCGGCTGGACCGGCGTGCGGCGCTGCTGGTGGGCGTGTGGGGCGTCTGCCTGCTGCTGGTGGCCGGGTTCCCGACCGACCGACCGGGGCTGTCGCTGTCGCTCTCCGGCGGCATACACCGCTATGCCGCCTTCGCCGCCTTCGTCAGCCTGCCGTTGGCCGGGCTGCTCGTCGCCCGGGTCACCCGCTCGCGTCCGGTGCGCGTGCTGTGCGCCGTCGCGCTCGGTTCGCTGCTCCTCGTGGTCCTGCCGTACGCCTTCCGGATGCTGCACCTCGACCCCGGCACGGTGCCGGCCGGGCTCACCCAGCGCCTGACCGTCGTCTCCGAGGTGGCGGCGCTGGTGGCCATGTCCGTGTCGGCGGCGAGGTCAGCCGCCGCAGCTCTGGTAGGTGAAGGTGCCGGCCCGGACCTTGTATCGGTCACGCACTCGGGTCTTGCCCGTCTGCGTGTCGATCCTCAGGACGGTCACCACATCGCGGGTGCCTCCCGACTCGCTGAAGTGGACGGTCACCTCGTGCTCGCCGGTCCAGTCGATCATGTCGGGCAAGGTGTCCCCGGGCAGGGAGACGCGGACCGAGCCCGTCGTCTGGTCGGTCTTGACGTCGTAGAAGCGCAGCGCCGCCTTCTTGCCGCTACCGGTGACGAAGGCGACCGTGCGGTCGTCGGCCGACAGCGCCCACGGGCCGTTGTTGGCCACGATCTGCGGTGGGACGGCACTGGCCAGTTCGGCGCCGGCGTCGTCGTGGACGGCCAGCCCCATGGTGTTCGCGGTGGCGTCCCGCTGCAGGAGGACGGCCGAGCCGTCCCCGCTGAAGCCGGAGAACCCGCCCGACTTCGGGATCGTGCCGGTCACGCTCGCCCGCGCGACGTCGAACAGGCGGCCTCGCGTATCGCCGTCGTCGTCGGTGTAGGCGAGGGCCAGGCGGCTGCCGTCCTGGGACATGTCCAGCCAGACCGAGTCCATGCCGATGCCGCGCGGCAGCGGCGTCTTCGGCATCACGTGGACCCCGCCGTGGAACTCGCGCACGACCAGGCGATGGTCTGACTTGCGGAAGTAGGCCACCGACTCGCCGTCACCGCTGACGGTGAGGGGGGCGCTGAGGCTCTTGTCGACCTTGCCCTTGGCGTTGAGCGGCCACAGCATGGCGTCCTTGAGCGCGACCCGCCCGCCGTCGAGCAGGTCCAGCCGCCAGGTGTGGCACGGCCTCTCGGTGTCGTCCTTGGCCGTGCAGGCGTCCACCGAGGCGTACCTGATCGAGTGGTGCGCGGAGTGCCGCATGGAGGGTGCGGTCCGGGCCGTGGCGGGCGCGGCCGCCACGGAGATCGTGAGCGTGGACAGGGCGAGGCCGATCAGCCCCATTGAGATGGGACGCAGTGTGATCGGCCGGGTGGGGTGCCGCATGACTTTCTCCTTTCTGGGAGGTCATGCATTGGACCCGCCCCGGGGGTCGCCGGTTCGTCACAAGTCGATTGCGTATGCCTGGCCGTCAAGCGTCTCGAGCGCGTCCTCGATGGCCCGGTGGAAGGTCGGATAGGCGTACATCATGTGCCGCAGCCGCGTCGTGGGGATCTCGTTCTGCACCGCCACCACCAGTGCGCCGAGCACCTCCCCGCCGGCCGGCCCGGCGCTCGTGGCGCCGACCAGCACGCCACGCCGCGCGTCCTCCACCAGCTTGACGAAGCCCTCGTGCCCGGCCCCGTGGATCCAGCCCCGGGCCGACTCGCTGACGGAGGCGAAGCCCACCCGCACGTCGAGCCCGGCCTCCCGGGCCTCCCGCTCCGTCAGGCCGACCGAGGCCACCTCGGGGTCGGTGAACGTGACCCGGGGCACCGCCCGGTAGTCGGCCGGTGGGCCGCCCTCGCCGAGGATGTCGCGGGCCGCGATCCTGCCCTGGTAGACGGCGACGTGCGTGTACGCCCCCCGGCCGGTGACGTCGCCCACCGCCCACACGCCGTCGGCGGCCCGCATCCGCCCGTCCACGGTGACGAACCGGGCGCTCTCGTCGAGGCCGGCGTCGCCGGCGCCGATCGCGGCCAGATCGGTCCTGCGCCCGGTGGCGACCAGCAGTCGCACGGCGCGGAGGGTCCGGCCGTCCTCCAGCGTGAGCGTGAAGCCGCCCTCGTCGTGCCGCACCCGCTCGGCCGCGACGCCGGTGTGCGTCTCGAGGCCCTCGCCGGCGAACACCCGGGCCAGCAGCACGCCGGCCTCGGGCTCCTCCTGCGCGAGCAGGCGGTCGGCGGCCTCCACGACCGACACCCGCGTGCCGAACCGGGCGAACACCTGGGCGAGTTCGCAGCCGATCGCCCCGCCGCCGAGCACGATCAGCGACTCGGGCACGTGCCGCGCAGCGACGGCGTCCCGGTTCGTCCAGAACGGCGTGCCCTCCAGGCCGTCGATCGGGGGGACGGCGGGGCTGGTCCCGGTGGCGAGGACGATCCCGCGCCGTGCCCGCAGCACCCGGCCGTCCACGGTCACCTCGCGCGGCCCGGTGATCCGGCCGCGGCCGCGGACGAGGTGGACGCCGGTGCTCTCGAAATGCTCCGCCCTGGCGTCGTCGCTCCAGCCGTCGGTGGCCTCACCGCTGATCCGGTCGATCACCGGGGCCCACTTGGGGAAGACCCGCACCGAGCCGGCCATGCCGGGCACCCGCCGCGCCTCGGCCAGCAGTCCCGCGGCGCGCACCATCATCTTGGAGGGCACGCAGCCCCAGTAGGCGCACTCGCCCCCGATCAGGCCGGCCTCCACGCCGGCGACGCTGAGGCCCGCCTCCGCCAGCCGTCCCGCGACGTCCTCTCCGCCCGGTCCCAGACCGAGCACCACCACGTCGTACATGCCGTCCATGCCCGTCAACTGCCCAGGCAGGCGGAGCCGTACCGTGCGGGAGACCCGGGACAACACGAGGGGCGGGCCCGTGCGGGCCCGCCCCTTCCGTGCGCGAATCGTCAGATGAGACCGAGCGCCCGCACGGCGTCGCGCTCCTCGACCAGCTCGTTCACCGAGGCGTCGATCCGCTCGCGGGAGAACGCGTCGATCTCCAGGCCCTGGACGATCTCCCAGCGGCCGTTCCTGGACACCACCGGGAAGGACGAGATGAGGCCCTCCGGCACGCCGTAGGAGCCGTCGGACGGGATGGCGGCCGAGGTCCAGTCGCCCTCGGGCGTGCCGTTCACCCAGTCGTGCACGTGGTCGATCGCCGCGTTGGCCGCGGACGCCGCCGAGGACGCGCCGCGCGCCTCGATGATGGCGGCGCCGCGCTTGGCGACGGTCGGGATGAAGGTGTCGCGCAGCCACTCCTGCTCGACCTGCTCGGCTGCGATCTTGCCGCCGACCTCGGCGTGGAAGAGGTCCGGGTACTGCGTGGCGGAGTGGTTGCCCCAGATCGTCATCTTCTTGATCTCGGCCACCGGCACGTTCAGCTTGGCCGCGAGCTGCGAGAGCGCGCGGTTGTGGTCGAGACGGGTCATCGCGGTGAACCGCTCGGCCGGCACGTCGGGAGCCGCGGACTGCGCGATGAGCGCGTTGGTGTTGGCCGGGTTGCCCACGACGAGCACGCGGATGTCGTCGGCCGCGTGCTCGTTGATGGCCTTGCCCTGCGGGCCGAAGATGCCGCCGTTGGCCTCGAGGAGGTCGCCGCGCTCCATGCCCTTCGTACGCGGGCGGGCGCCGACGAGCAGCGCGACGCTGGCGCCGTCGAAGGCCTTGGCCGGGTCGTCGGAGATCTCGATGCCCCGCAGCAGCGGGAACGCGCAGTCGTCGAGCTCCATCGCGGTGCCCTCGGCCGCCTTGACGGCCTGCGGGATCTCGAGAAGGCTCAGCTTCACCGGGGTGTCAGCCCCGAGGAGCTGGCCCGAGGCGACGCGGAAGAGCAGCGCGTAACCGATCTGGCCGGCCGCGCCGGTGACGGTCACTTTGACGGTCATGACGGATCCCCATTCGCGATATGTGTGACTCACGGATGCTACCCGTCGGCCCGGTTCCCCCTGTGACCAGGTGGTGCATCCCCACTTCCGCGCGTCGGGGGCGGTCTGGACGGGACATCCGGCCCCTGGCCACGCGTTTCGCCAGTGAAAGGGTGAAACTTTCACGAAACACGCAGGTGACTTCTGACGTAACGGCATGACGGAATCCCTGCTCGGACGCGGGGTGAACGCCGGGCCGCGACTTCGCCGCGCTCCCGCCCTTGACGGGTCCCTGTACGGCGCCGGAGGCGGTGCCTATGGTTCGTGGGAGCGCTCCCAAGCGCAGTATTCATCGCCAGGAGGACCTTCCCAATGAGATCCACCCCCCGACCGGGAGCCGTGAGCTCCACGGTGCGCCGCGGCCTGGTCGCGGCGGCCGTGCTCGCGCTCGGTTCCACGGCGGCCGTCGCCACCGCCACCTCGGCGAGTGCCGCGGTCTCCTGCAAAGTCAACTACTCCGCCAGCGAGTGGCAGGGCGGCATGTCCGCCAACCTGACCATTCAGAACCTGGGCGACGCCCTCAACGGCTGGACGCTCACGTTCAGCTTCCCGAACAGCAGCCAGAAGGTCAGCCAGGGCTGGTCGGGCAACTGGAGCCAGTCGGGCAGCAACGTGACCGTGACCGCCATGGACTGGAACAAGTCCCTGGCCACCGGCGGCTCGACGAGCATCGGCTTCAACGGCACCTGGTCCGGGAGCAACCCGGCGCCGAGCGACTTCAAGATCAATGGTGTGTCCTGCAACGGCACCCCGCAGTCGCCGTCGCCGTCGCCGTCCGTCTCGCCCTCGGTGTCGCCCTCGGCCTCCCCCTCTCCGAGGGTCTCCCCGTCGGCCTCGCCCTCTCCCAGGGTCTCCCCGTCGGCGTCCCCGTCGCCGTCCGCTTCTCCGTCGACCTCGCCGCCGCCGCCCGGGACCCACGTGGACAACCCGTACGCCGATGCGACGGGCTACGTGAACCCCGACTGGTCGGCCAGCGCGAAGTCCGAGCCGGGCGGCTCGCGGGTGGCCAACATCTCCACGGCGATCTGGCTGGACCGCATCGCCGCGATCAGCTCCGGCTCGGCCGGCAACAACAGCATGGGCCTGCGTGACCACCTCGATGAGGCGGTCAGGCAGGACGAGGCCAACGGCAGCGCGCCTCTCACGATCCAGGTCGTCATCTACGACCTGCCGAACCGCGACTGCTCGGCGCTCGCCTCCAACGGCGAGCTGAAGATCGCGCAGGACGGCCTCGCGCGGTACAAGAGCGAGTACATCGACGTGATCGCCGGGATCATGGCGGACTCGAAGTACTCGAACCTCCGCATCGTGACGGTCATCGAGCCCGACTCGCTGCCGAACCTGATCACCAACGTCAGCAACTTCCAGGCGTGCCAGGAGGCCCAGTCCTCGGGCGCCTACGTCCAGGGCGTGCAGTACGCGCTGAACAAGCTGCACGCGATCAAGAACGTGTACACCTACGTGGACGCGGCGCACCACGCCTGGCTCGGCTGGGACAACAACTTCCAGCCGATGGTGAACCTCTTCTACCAGGTCGCCACCGGCACCACCGCCGGCGTGAACAGCATCGACGGCTTCATCGTGAACACCGCCAACTTCGCCGCGCTGACCGAGCCGTACTTCAACATCAACACCACGGTGAACGGTCAGTCGGTGCGCCAGTCCCACTGGGTCGACTGGAACTGGTACGTGGACGAGTCGTCCTTCGCGACCGGTCTCCGCAACGCCCTGATTTCGAAGGGCTTCCCGAACACCATCGGCATGCTGGTCGACACCTCCCGCAACGGCTGGGGTGGCTCGGCCCGGCCGACCAAGGCGAGCACGTCCACCGACGTGAACACCTTCGTCAACGAGTCGCGCGTCGACCGCCGGATCCACGCTGGCAACTGGTGCAACCAGTCCGGCGCCGGTATGGGTGAGCGGCCGAAGGCGAACCCCGCCGCCGGTTTCGACGCCTACGTCTGGATCAAGCCTCCGGGTGAGTCCGACGGTTCCAGCTCGGCGATCGACAACGACGAGGGTAAGGGCTTCGACCGGATGTGCGACCCGACCTACACCGGTAACAGCCTGAACGGCAACAACATGTCCGGTGCTCTGGGTGGCGCCCCGGTTTCGGGCCACTGGTTCTCCGCGCAGTTCCAGCAGCTCATGCAGAACGCCTACCCGCCCCTCTCGTAACACGAGGCGCGAGTGACAGCGGGCCCCGCCGCATCCGCGGCGGGGCCCGCCCCTGTTTTCCGGCCCTGTTTCCGGCCATGGAGCCGGTCAGGAGTAGTGGTTCGACCTGCTGCTCCGGGTGAGCTTGAGCACGACCGACACGATCAGCGCGATGGCGCCGATGATCAGAACCCACTTCAGCGCGCCGAAGATGAGCCCGATGACGGAACCGAGAAGGAAGAACCCGACGATGACGGCTGCGGCGATGAGGAGAATGCGTCCCATACCCTCACCGTACGGGCCGCCCTCCCGCCGTTCACAGGGCCGAAGGCCAAGTTCAGGGCAGACTCAGGGTCATCTCAGGGTGGGGGAGGGGGCCCGCTCCAGCGTCAGTCGTTGGCGTGCAGCGCCGCGTTGAGCTCGATGCCCCCGCTGTCGCGGGACACCGCCTCGACCGCCCCGGTCGTCGAGTTGCGGCGCAGCAGCAGGCCCGACTTGCCCGACAGCTCCCTCGCCTTCGCGACCGTCCCGTCCGGCAGCGTGACCTTGGTGCCCGCCGTGACGTACAGCCCGGCCTCCACCACGCAGTCGTCGCCGAGCGAGATGCCGATGCCGGAGTTGGCCCCGAGCAGGCAGCGCTCGCCGATCGAGATGACCTCCTTGCCGCCGCCCGACAGCGTCCCCATGATCGAGGCCCCGCCGCCCACGTCGGAGCCGTCGCCCACGACGACCCCCGCCGAGATGCGGCCCTCCACCATGGAGACGCCGAGCGTGCCGGCGTTGTAGTTGACGAAGCCCTCGTGCATCACGGTGGTGCCGCTCGCCAGGTGGGCGCCGAGCCGTACGCGGTCGGCGTCGGCGATCCGCACCCCGGCCGGCAGCACGTAGTCGACCATCCGGGGGAACTTGTCCACGCCGTACACGGTCACCGGGCCCCGGGCCCGCAGGCGCAGCCGCACCTCCTCGAAGCCCTCCACCTTGCACGGGCCGTGGTTGGTCCACACGACGTTGGCCAGCAGCCCGAAGATCCCGTCGAGGTTGAGCGCGCGGGGCCGGACCAGGCGGTGGGACAGCAGGTGCAGGCGCAGATACACGTCGTGCGCGTCGGCCGGCGGGGCCGACAGGTCGGCGATGCCGGTGCGCACGGCCACGACCTCGACGCCCCGGGCGAGGTCGGGGCCGACCAGTTCCGCCATGCCCTCGCCGAGGTCCTCGCCCGCGATCGGCTCGGTGCCCACGGCCGGGGGCTCGCCCAGCGCGGGGAAGGGGAACCAGGTGTCCAGCACGGTGCCGTCCGCGGCGATCGTGGCCAGGCCGATGCCGTACGCACCCGAGGTGGTGGAGTCGATAGCTGTCATGTGCACCTACGCTACCGGCTCACGAGGAGGGGTCTCCTGGGCGGACGACGCCCGACTCGTAGGCGTAACGCGGCCTGGGCGCGAGCGCGTGGAACCTCGTGCTCGGCCTCGGCGGCCCGGTCATCCCGCTGGTCGTCTTCGGAATCGTCGGCGTCTCGATGATCCGCATGCGCGACGAGGAGTGGGCGACCTCCACCGCCGCGTGACCGGTGTTAACGCACTGTTTCAGTGGGTTTCAGGTTGAGAAGGGGGATTACGGGGAAAGTTGACTCGGCGCGACCGAGTCGCGTAAACCTCGGCCCGATGGGGGGCGAATGACCGACGTGCAGAGGTACGCCCGGGACTGCTTCCGCGGGGTCACCTCCGACCGGTTGGGCGTCGAGCTGGAGTTCCTGGTCTTCGACGCGGACAACCCCGCGCTTTACGTCCCCATCGCCCGGATCGCGGGCGCGCTCCCCGCGCTCGCGGGTGGCAGCCGGGTGACGTTCGAACCGGGCGGGCAGCTCGAACTGTCCGCCCCGCCGGACGTCCTGCCCGCCGCCGTCGCGAAGCTCACCGCCGACGTCGACGCCGTACGGCTCGCGCTCGCCCGGGCCGGGCTGCGGCTGGGCGGCCGCGGCCTGGACACCCTGCGCGCGCCCCTGCGGCAGTTACGAGAGCCCAGGTATGAGGCGATGGCCGCGGTCCTGGAGCGGCCGGACGGCCTGACGATGATGTGCTCGACGGCGTCGATCCAGGTCAACCTTGACTTCGGTGAGGATCACCGGGCTCGCTGGGAACGGGCCCACGTGCTCGGCCCGGTGCTGGTGGCGGCCTTCGCCAACTCGCCCGCCGACGGGTGGGCCTCCGGCCGCCAGGCCGTGTGGGGCAGGCTCGACCCGAGCAGGACCGCGCCGGTCGCGCAGAACGGCGCCCCCGCGGACGACTGGGCGCGCTACCTCCTCGACGCCCGCCTCATGCTGGTCCGGGGGACCGGCGGTCTCCTGCCGGTCCTCGACGGCTCGGCGTTCCGCGACTTCGCCCGCGTGGCCGGGCGGCCCCCTACTCAGGCCGACCTCGCCTACCACGCCACCACGCTCTTCCCACCCGTGCGGCCCCGGGGCTTTCTGGAGGTGCGCTACCTCGACGCGCAGGGGGCCGCCGAGTGGCCCGTGTGCGTGGCCGTCGTCCACGCGCTCGTCACCGACGACCGGGCCGCCGGGATCGCCATGGAGGCGGCCCGGCCGGTCGCCCACCGGTGGGCGGACGCCGCCCGTCTCGGCCTCGCCGACCCCGATCTGCGCCGCTCCGCCTCGGTCTGCTTCGCCGCCGCCGCCGAGGCCCTGCCGCGCCTCGGGGCCGAGCCCTCGCTGGTCGCCCGGGTCCGCGCGTTCGCCTCTCGGCACATCGAATCCGGCCGATCGCCGGCCGCCGACCAGATGGAGGAGATGTTCGCGTGACCGATCTCGACGCCGTCCTGGGCAACGCCGGCCCGACCGGCCTGAAGGAGCGGATCGCGGCCGAGCTCGCCGCCGTACGCGAGCGGTCGCTCGCCTACACCGACGCCGACGACGACATGCTCGTGCGCCAGCACTCGCCCCTGATGTCGCCGCTGGTCTGGGACCTCGCCCACGTCGGCAACTACGAGGAGCTGTGGGTGCTGCGCGAGGTGGGCGGCATCGAGCCGCTGCGCCCGGAGATCGACCACCTCTACGACGCGTTCAAGTATCCGCGCAAGGACCGGCCGTCGCTCCCGCTGCTCGGCCCGGCCGAGGCCAGGAAGTACATCTCCGGCGTGCGCGGCCGGGTGCTCGACGTGCTCGACCGGGTGGACCTGACCGACCCCGATCCGCTGCGGTCCGGCGGCTACGTCTTCGGGCTGGTGCTGCAGCACGAGCACCAGCACGACGAGACCATGCTCGCCACGCTCCAGCTGTCCCGGCGGCCGGGCCTGGTCCGCGACGGGGAGCTGCCGCCCGGCAGGCCCGCCGCCGAGCCCGAGGTGCACATCCCCGCCGGGGTCTTCACGATGGGCACCGGCGGGGGCACCGACACCACGCCCTGGGCGTACGACAACGAGCGGCCGGCCCACCGCATATACCTGCCGGGCTACTGGATCGACCGCCACCCCGTCACGAACGCGGCCTACCTGGAGTTCGTCGAGGACGGCGGCTACCGCGACCCGCGCTGGTGGCTGCCGCAGGGCTGGGAGTGGGCCGAGCGGAACGGCGTGGAGGCCCCGCTGTTCTGGACGCGCGACGGCGACACCTGGTGGCGGGTCCGGTTCGGCCGGGAGGAGCCCGTGCCGCCGGACGAGCCGGTGCAGCACGTCTCGTGGTACGAGGCCGACGCGTACGCCCGGTGGGCGGGCAAGCGCCTGCCGACCGAGGCCGAGTGGGAGAAGGCGTGCGGCGGCCGCACGTATCCCTGGGGCGAGGCCGATCCCGGCCGTCTCGGGCGCTGGGCCAACCTCGGCCACCGCGCGGCCCGGCCCGCGCCCGCCGGGGCGTTCCCGGACGGCGCGAGTCCTTATGGCGTCGAGCAGCTCATCGGGGACGTGTGGGAGTGGACCGACTCCTGGTTCCAGCCCTATCCCGGCTACCGGTGCTTCCCCTACGAGGAGTACAGCAAGGTCTTCTTCGGGGAGACCTACCGGGTGCTGCGCGGCGGGTCGTGGGCCACCCATCCCTCCGCGGTCCGCACGACCTTCCGCAACTGGGACTACCCGATCCGGCGGCAGATCTTCGCCGGGTTCCGCTGCGCCCGCTCGGAGGACTGAGGGGATGTGCCGCCACGCGGCGTGGCTGGGCCCGGCGCGGGCCCTGACCACGCTCATCAGCGACCCCGAACACGGCCTGCTGCGCCAGTCGTACGCGCCGCGCCTGCAGAAGTACGGCACGGTGAACGCCGACGGGTTCGGCTTGGGCTGGTACGACGGGTCCCGGCCCGTGCGCTACCGCCGTACGGTGCCCATCTGGACGGACGCCAACATGCCCGGCCTCGCCGCGGCGGCCCGCTCGACGTGCCTGATCGCCGCGGTGCGGTCGGCCACGGTCGGGATGCCGATCGAGGAGACGGCCACCGCGCCGTTCGCCGACGGGCCCTGGCTGCTCAGCCACAACGGCAGGGTCAGGCGCGAGGCCGTCCGGCCCCTCGCGGCCGACGCGGAGAGCGGGTGCGACTCGGCGTGGCTCGCCGCGGCCGCGTTCACCCGGTTGCGGGACGGCCTGTCACTCGCCGACGTCCTGCCCGCCGTCGTCCGCACGGCCGCCGAGGGCGACCCGGAGGCCCGGCTGAACCTGCTCGTCACGGGAGGTTCCCACCTGGCCGCCGTCGCGTGGGGCGACACGTTGTTCACGCACCTGGAGGAGGGGGTGCTCGTCGCGAGCGAGCCGTTGGACGACCGGCCGGGCTGGCGGGCCGTGCCCGACCGGAGCCTGCTGCTCGCGTCCCCCGACGGCGTTTCGGTGACACCCATCGATTGAGAGGCGACATGAGCGTTAGCGTTACGGACCATCTCGGCGCCGACTACCTGCGCCATGTTCTGGAGAACGACGTGCGCGCAGGGCTGACCTCGTCGCCCAAGTGGCTGCCCCCCAAGTGGTTCTACGACGCCGCGGGCAGCGAGCTGTTCTCCCGGATCACCCGGCTGGCGGAGTACTACCCCACCCGGCGCGAGCTGGAGATCCTGCGCCGCCGCGCCGTCGACGTCGCCGGCCTCAGCCGCGCCGACACGCTCGTCGAGCTGGGCTCGGGCACCAGCGAGAAGACCGTGCTGCTGCTCGACGCGCTGGCCAACGCGGGCGTGCTGCGGGCCTACACGCCGGTCGACGTGGACGACGTCACGCTGGAGGCCGCGGCGGAGCGGCTCGCCGTACGCTATCCCGGCCTCGACGTGCGGCCGGTGCGCGCCGACTTCGAGCAGCACCTCGCGCTGCTGCCGAGGACCGGCAGGCGGCTGGTGGCCTTCCTCGGCGGCACGATCGGCAACCTCCCGCCCGCCGCGCGGGAGGTGTTCCTCAAGGAACTGCGCGCCACGCTGCGGCCGGGCGACACCCTGCTGCTCGGCACCGACCTGGTGAAGGACAGGGGGCGGCTGGTCGCGGCGTACGACGACCCGGGGGGCGTGACGGCCGCCTTCAACCGCAACGTGCTGCACGTGCTCAACCGGGAGCTGGACGCCGGGTTCGAGCCGGAGGCGTTCGAGCACGTCGCGCTGTGGGACGAGGACAACGACTGGATCGAGATGCGGCTGCGGGCCACCCGGCCCATGGAGGTCCCGATCAGGGCGCTCGGCCTCACGGTCGCCTTCGCCGAGGGCGAGGAGATGCGCACGGAGATCAGCGCCAAGTTCCACAGAGAGGGTGTGCTCGACGAGCTGTCCCGGGCCGGGTTCGCGGTCTGCCGCTGGTACACCGACAGCGCCGCCGACTTCGCGCTGACCCTGGCCGCCGTCGGGAGCGCCCGCCCGGGCGTCACCGGCTGAGCGTCACCGGCTGAGCTGGGGCGCGCTGCCCGCGGCCGCGGCGCCCGCGGGCAGCGGCAGGCGCAGGACGAAGCGGGCGCCGCGGGGCGAGTCCTCGACCCGCAGCGTCCCGTGGTGCGCGTCCGCCGTGACGCGGCACAGGGCGAGGCCCAGCCCGGTGCCCTTGGGGTCGCGGCGGCGCCCGTCCTTCAGGCGGACGAACGGCTCGAAGACCCGCTCGCGATCCTCCGGCGCGATGCCGTCGCCGTCGTCGAGCACGGTGACGACCGCCTCGTCCCCGGCCCGCCCGACCGTGACGTCGACCCTGCCGTACGCGTGGCGCTGGGCGTTGACCAGCAGGTTGGTCAGCACGCCGCACAGCTGGACCCGATTGCCGAGGACGGTCACCTCGTCCTCGACCTCGACGTGCACGGGCACGCCGTCCGTGCGGGCGGCGGCCTCCTCCCGCGCGAGCGTCCCGAGGTCGACCGGCTCGGGTTCGTCCGTCGCGGCCGTGCGGACGCGGGCGACCGTGAGCATCTCGTCGATGATCGCCTGGCACCGCTCCGTGGTCCGCACCGCCGTACGGATCGTCTCGTACGGATCGGTCTCCTCGCGGTAGAGCAGGGCCTCCTCCAGTTGCGTGCGCAGCCCGGCGAGCGGCGTCCGCAGCTCGTGGGAGACCATCGAGGCGAAGTGCCGCTGCTGGCGCACCGAGGTGTCGAGGCGTTCGAGGAAGTTGTTGGAGGCCCGCGCGAGCTCGGCTATCTCGTCGCGCCCGGGCGGCTGGGGGACGCGCAGGCTCAGGTCGCGCACGCTGATCTCGGTCACCCTCTCGCGAATCTCTCTGACCGGACGCAGCGTGCGGCCCGCGGCGCGCCAGCTCGCCCAGGTCCATCCGGCGGTCATCAGCAGCACTCCGATCGCGATGAACAGTTCCAGCCGCCGCGTGGCCAGGAGGCCCGGCTCGGTCCTTCCCGCGTACACGGCGTGCGGCTCGCCGTCCCAGAACAGCCGGGACTGCACCGGCAGGACCCGTACGGCGGTGAGCACGACGCACCGGCCCCGGTCCGGGCATTCGATCCGGTACTGCAGGCGGTCCTGGCCCGTGGGGAAAGGGGAGGTCAGCGGGGCCCGGCCGCTCGCCGCCCGGCTGGCGGTGATCACCCGGTTGCGGGAGTCGACGAGTTGCACCAGGTCCTCGTGCGCGGCCGGCGGCTCGGGGATGCCGTTGGGGCCCATCGAGGCGATCCAGTCGGTGGCCACCCGCTGGGTGTCCATGAAGAGATGGCTGTGGATCCGGTTGCGTACGGCGATGTCCAGGCCGAACCCGATCACCGTGAGGACGACGAGGGAGAGGACCGCGCTCATCACTGCGGTCCGCGCCTGGATCGAGCGCGGGCGTAAAAGGGAAGGCATGCGCCAGCCCGCCATGACCCCTCCGTTCGTGTCCGTAATGCAATGCTCAGGAAAAAAATGTTAATAAGGGCTATCCGGAAACCGGGCCGTCTGAACACGTGGGATCGCAATACTTGCGATAACAAGGCGAAGGATCGACGATTCCTTTGCCTGATCACGCATCTGCCCTGGTAGACGGCCTATACGACGCCTTTCCTGAAGTGAAAGGTGTTTTTCCTGTGAAAGTGCTCGCTCCGGCCGCGAGGACGAGGCAGGCGGCGACGACGGCCGCGACCGTGGGCCAGGGGACGACCAGCGGAACGGCCGCGCCGGACTTCTGCGCCAGCCCGGCGCGCATGCCGAGCAGCGCGGGAACGGCCACGGCGAGGCCGAGCACGGTGCCGATCCCGGTGACGAGCGCCGCCTCGGCCGCGGCCGCCGCGGTCGCCTGCCGCCGCGTCGCGCCGGACAGACGCAGGACCGCGAACTCGCGTGCGCGTGCCGACGCCGCCATGACCTGCGTGTTGACGATCGCCAGGCCCGAGTAACCGGCCGAGACCCCGACCAGCAGGAGCGTGAACAGCCAGACGAGCCGGTCCTCCTCCGCCTGGTCGCCGGCCGCGCGGTCGGCGACGCTCACCGTCCTCGCCCCCGGGAAGACCATTCCGGCCGGCCGGGACACGTACGCCTCGGGGGTCAGCGCCGACGGGTCGTGCGCCCGGACCGTGTCCCTGGAGACCAGCACCTCCGCCGGCGCGCCGGGCAGGACCGCCGCGATCCGCAGGCGCACGCTGCTGCCGTCCTCGAAGGTGAGCGGCACGACGTCTCCCTTCCGCCAGCCGTGGTCCCGGGCGACCCATTCCGCGACCGCCGTCTCGTCCCCGGCGAGGTGACCGTCGCCCAGCGCGGCGAGCGGCCGGTCGCCGTACACGGTGGTGGGCAGCGGGGCCGTGATCGTGCCAGAGGCCGACGCCGCCGCGAGCGCCGCGTCCGACAGGCCGGGGGCGCCGTCGGGCACGAGCACCGCCGCGGCGGGGGTGCCGGCCGCCCGCCCCGCCGTGTACGCCGCGGCGGTCGTGCGCACCATGCCGGTGACGAGCACGGTGAAGCCCACCGTCAGCAGCACCGGGGCCGCCGTGGCGGCGGTGCGCCGCACGGCCGTCATCGCGCTCCGCCCGGCCAGCATGCCCACGGCCGGCCGGGAGACCGGCCACGCGAGGACGCGGACGAGCGGCGGGAGGACGACCGGCGCGAGCAGGGTGAGCCCGGCGATCAGCGCCATCGCGGCGAGCAGGACGTCGTTCACCAGAGCGTCCTCGCCCGCGGACCCGCTCGCCACCGCCAGGGCCAGGCCGCCCGCGACCGACACGACGCCCGCGATCCACCGCAGGCGGGTCATCGGCGTGCCGCCCGCCGTGTGGTCGCGGAGGGCCTCCAGCGGGCGGACCCGGGCGGCCCTGCCCGAGGCGGACCACGCGCCGAGCAGGCCCGCCGCGATCCCGGCCGCGACCGCTCCGGCCACGGGCAGCGGGGCGAACCGCACGCCGAACGACTCGGGCTCGAAGCCCGCCGCGACGAGCACCCCGCCCACGGCGGGCGCGACGGCCGCGCCCAGCAGCGCCCCGACCGCGGCGGCGACGGCTCCCACGGCGAGCGCCTCGCCGTACACGATCAGCCGCACCTGGCGCGGGGTCGCGCCGACCGCCCGCAGCAGGCCGAACTCCCGGCGCCGCTGGGTGACCCGGAACGCGAACGTGGAGGCCACGACGAACACCGACACGAACCCGCCGAGCAGCGCCATCGCGGTCAGCACCTGCATGCCGATCCAGCGGGTCCGCGCGTCGGCCGCGGGCTCGGCCGCCGCCCGGTCCGGCCCGGCGAGCACCTGCCCGGACCCGCCGACGACGCCGAGTACGGCACGCCGCACGGCGTGGGGGTCGATTCCCGGCCGGGTGAGCAGCCCGATGACGCGGACCCCGCCCCCGACGCGCGCGGCCTCGCCGTCGGAGACGTACGGGCCGGGGCCGTCGGTGAGACCGCTGACCGTGTACGGCGCGGGTCCCCTGGCGGTCAGCAGCGTGACGGGCGAGCCCGGCGCGAGCCCGGGCGCGCGGCCGAGCACGACCTCTCCGGCGCGGACGGGCGGCCTGCCCGCCACCAGCCGGTGCGGCGCCAGCGCCGCGGTGCTCCAGCCTCGTGCCTCGTGCGCGCCGGCCGGTCTGCCCCGGACGACGGCCTGGGCGTAGAAGGCGCGATCGGGGACGGCCGCCGCGACGCCGGGCACCGACGTCAGCGCGCGGACCAGCGCCTCCGCCGTCTCCGGAGACCAGGGCCGGTTCTCGGCGAAGCCGTTGTCGTCGCCGGGCACGCCGGGGGTGCGTACGAGCAGGGACGCGGCGGCGTAGCGCGCGGGCACCCGCGGGCCCGCGGACGTCAGCAGCAGCGCGCTCGCGGTGAGGACCGCGGCGCCGAGACAGAGCGCGACGAAGGTGCCCGCGAGCCCGGTCCACCGGCCCCTTCCGGCCGGCCCGAGCAGGGAGAAGCTCAGCATGCCTCCTCCAGCAGGGCCATGCGGGCGGCGATCTCGGCGGCGCTCGACCGGCCCAGCTCCCCGGCGAGCCGGCCGTCGGCCAGCAGCACGACCCGGTCCGCGTACGCCGCGGCGGCGGGGTCGTGCGTGACCATGACGACGGTCTGCCCGTGGGCGTCGACCAGCGCGCGCAGGAGTTCCATGACCACGCGGGACGCGGCGCTGTCGAGCGCGCCGGTGGGCTCGTCGGCGAAGAGCACGGCAGGCTCGGTTCGTTTCGACCGGGTGATGAGGGTGCGGGCGATCGCCACCCGCTGCCGCTCGCCGCCGGAGAGCTCGGCGGGCCGATGCCCGGCCCGCCGCTCCAGGCCGACCTCGGCGAGCGCGTCGCGCACCTCGTCAGGGCCGGGGCGGCGCCCGGCCAGGCGGAGGGGGAGCGCCACGTTCTCCTCGGCGGTGAGCGCGTCGACCAGGTTGTACTCCTGGAAGACGAAGCCGACCCGTTCCCGGCGCAGCAGGGTGAGCGCCTTCTCGTTCAGCGGGCCGAGGTCGGTGCCGCCGATCAGCACGGTCCCGGACGTCGGCCGGTCGAGCCCGGCGGCGCAGTGCAGCAGCGTGGACTTGCCGGAGCCCGAGGGCCCCATCACGGCGGTGAAGGTGCCCTGGCCGAAGCCGAGGGTCACGCCGTCGAGAGCGGTCACCGCGCCAGGCCCGGTGCCGTACGTCACCTGGACCGAGTCGAGCAGGACAGCCTGCCCGGTTGTCTGTGTCATGTGGCTCAGCCAACCGGCGGCGGGCCCGTGAGGCATTGGCACTGGGGCGAGAACCAGGGGTATCCCCAGCACTACCGACACCGGCGCGCCCAGCGGTTAGCGTCGGTGCCGTGGCCACCCCGCTCCTCGCCCCCGCCCCTATGACCCTTGTGCCCCGGACCGCGCTGGACGCGCTCAGCGGACCGCCCCAGCGCTTCCTGGCCTCGGCCTGGCCGTGGAGGTCTCTGGCCTACCTGCTGGCCGGGGTCGTCCCCGGCCTCGCGTTCGCCGCCGTCCTGGCGCCCGTCCGTGCGGTGGGCGGCCTGCTCGCCGCGCCGCTGTCCCTCGTGGTGGCCGCCGTGCTGCTGGCGCCCCTGGCCCGGTTCGAGCGGTGGCGGCTGCGCCTCGCGGACCGGCAGCCGGTGCGCGGACTGCCGGACGGCTGGTGGCCGGGGTGGCGGGAGGCGGGGCACGCCCTCGTGGCGCTGCTCGCGCTCTGGTGGGTCGACCTGCTGGTGGTGGCGGCCGCGATCGCCGGGCCGGTGGTGCTGATCCTCTCCCCGGTCGTGCAGCCGACCGCTCCCGAGGGCGAGGCCACGCTGGGGGAGACCTTCGTCGGCTCGGCCGTCGGGCTGCTGCTGGTGCCCGTCGCGGCGTACACCATCGCCGCCTGGGCGGGCGCCAGGGCGGCGATGGCGCGGGCGATGCTCGTCCCGCAGGAGGCCGAGATGCGGGAGATCGCACGCTCCCGGGCGCGGCTGGTGGACGCCTTCGAGGCCGAGCGCCGCCGCATCGAGCGCGACCTGCACGACGGCGCGCAGCAGCGGCTCGTCGCGCTGTCGATGAAGCTGGGCCTGGCCGGGCTCGACCTGCCGCCGGGCTCGCCCGCGGCCGTGCGGCTCGACGAGGCGCGCGAGCTGGCCGGGCAGGCGCTCGCGGAGCTGCGCGAGCTGATCCGCGGTGTCCATCCACAGGTGCTCGCCGACCGCGGGTTGCCCGCCGCCGTACGCGACGTGGCCGGCAGGTCGCCGGTGCCCGCGGAGGTGGACGTCGAACTGGACCGGCGGCTGCCCGAGCGGGCGGAGGCGGCGGCCTACTACGTCGCCTGCGAGGCGCTGGCGAACGTGGCCAAGCACAGCGCGGCCGGCTCCTGCGCGGTGCGCGGCCGGCTGCGCAGGGGCAGGCTCGTGCTGGAGATCGCCGACGACGGGCGCGGGGGAGCGGACCCGGCGCGCGGCACCGGCCTGACCGGGCTCGCCGACCGGGTGGCGGCCGTCGGCGGCACGCTGACCGTCGAGAGCCCGTACGGCGGCCCGACCACGGTGAGGGCGGAGATCCCGTGCGAGTGGTGATCGCCGAAGACTCGGTGCTACTCCGGGAGGGTCTCGCCGGCCTGCTCGAACGGTTCGGGCACAGCGTCGTCGCGGCCGTCGGCGACGCCCCCGCGCTGATCGCGGCGGTCGCCGAGCAGGACCCGGACGTCGTCGTCGCCGACGTGCGCATGCCGCCCGGCTTCAGCGACGAGGGGCTGCGGGCCGTGCTGGAGCTGCGGGCGGCGCGGCCGTCCCTCGCGGTGCTCGTGCTCAGCCAGTACGTCGAGCAGACCTACGCCGCCGAACTGCTCGACCAGACCCGCTCCCCGGACGGGGGCGGCGTCGGCTACCTGCTGAAGGACCGGATCGGCGACGTCACCCAGTTCGCCGGCGCGGTGACGACGGTCGCGGGCGGCGGCACGGTGATCGACGCCGAGGTCGTCCGGCAGTTGCTGCGCGGGCGCCGCGACCCGCTGGCCCGGCTCACGCCACGCGAGCGCGAGGTGCTCGCCCTCGTCGCGGAGGGACGGTCGAACGCCGCGATCGCCCGCGCGCTGTTCGTCTCCGAGGCGGCCGTCGCCAAGCACATCGCGAGCATCCTGGCCAAGCTCGACCTGCCTCCGGACGCCGACGACCACCGCCGGGTGCTCGCCGTGCTCGCCTACCTGCGCGCCGCCGTGTGAGCGGGTCCTCGTCGCCGCCCCGGAGAGCGCCCGGGTCAGCGACCGGCGCTGAAGACGACCTTCTCGGGAACGACGCGCACGGTGATGCGCTGCTCTCCCGGCTGCCGGTAGGGGTAGGCGTCCACCCCGAGGTACTTCTTCGCCAGGCCGTCGATGACCGCGTCCGCGCCTTCGAGCTCCAGTTCGGCGGTGCCCGAGACGCTGACGAAGCGGAAGGCGTTCTCCGGGTCGAGCACGCTGACCGACACCCGGGGGTCGTTGCGCAGGTGCCGCTCCTTCGCCCGCCCCACGGCGGTGTTGAAGATCACGTCGTCGCCGTCGACGTCGACCCACACCACGGTGTTGTGCAGCGATCCGTCCGGCCGGACGGTCGTCACCCAGGCGTGGACCGGTTCCTTCAGCAGAGCTACGGCGTTCTCATCGAGCTTGCTCATCTGCTCCTCCTCGGTTCGTCAGCGCTGCCTTGAATCGGCGGCGGACACGAGATCACATTCTTCCCCCGATGACGGGGTGGGAAGACGCTCGAGGGAGAGCCGGGTGGCGCGTCGTTTCCTGAGCCATCGCACCAGCTCGACGATCACGGCGATCGACAGCGCGATGCCGAGGCCGAGGAACAGGCCCTTGATCGGGTCGTTCTCGAACGCCATCCCGCCGAAGAAGCCGATCAGCCCGGAGTACACCGCCCACGAGCCCGCCGCGATCGCGTCGAAGAACGTGAACGAGCGCAGCGGATGCCGTACGGCGCCCATGGTGAGCGTGGTCGCGGTGCGTCCACCGGGGATGTATCTCGCCACGATCAGGACGAGACCGCCCCGCTCGGCCAGCGCGTTCCGCGCCCAGACGAACGGCTTCTTCTCCCGCAGCCTGCCCGCCGACCTGCTGCCGATCAGGTAGGAGATGTGGTCACCCGCGCATGCGCCGAGAGCCGCGACCACGATGACCAGGGCCAGGTTGGTCTCGCCCGACGCGGCGAACACCGCGGCCGTGATCACCGAGGTCTCGGCCGGCACGACGGGGAAGAAGCCGTCGAGCAGCGCCAGGGCGAACAGCGCCACGTATAACCAAGGCGATGACATCACCTGCTGGACCAGGTCGAGGATCGCGTGCGACATCAGCGTGACTCCGATCGTTGGGGCACTGGGTACACCGTGTCGGCCGAGGAGCGTCGGGGACATCCGGGAGGTCCCGGATCGGACGCGGGCCCATCCCGCACAGAGGTCAGGGCCGACACGCCATGAAGCTAGACACTCAGCAGGTCACGGCACATCGGACGATCGGCGGGCGTCGGCCCCTGCTTTCGTATGCGAGAGCGCCGGCGTCAGGCGAGGTCGGCGTCGTGGACGAGGATCGCGGCCTGCACCCTGTTGGCCAGGCCCAGCTTGGCGAGCAGCCGGCTCACGTGCGCCTTCACCGTCGGTTCCGACAGCTTCAGCTCCCGTCCGATCTCGGCGTTCGACAGGCCGCGCGCCAGCGCCCTGATCACGTCCTCCTCCCTGGCCGTGAGCGCGGCGAGCCGCTCGCGCGCGACGTCGGCACGCGAGGGCGCCTTGTGGACGAACGAGCCGATGAGCCTCTTCAGGACGACGGGGGAGAGCATCGCGTTCCCCGCGGCGACCGTGCGGACCGCGGCGATCAGCTCACGCGGCGGGGTGTCCTTGAGCAGGAACCCCACGGCGCCGAGACGCAGCGCCTCGTGGACGTACTCGTCCAGGTCGAAGGTGGTCAGCATCACCACCTTCGGGGCGCCGGGGGCGCGCGGGAGCCGCGCCGCGGCGGTCAGGCCGTCCATGCCGGGCATCCGGACGTCCATGAGCACGACCTCGGGCCTGAGCCGGGCGGCCGCGCCGATCGCCTCCTCGCCGTCGCGGGCCTCGCCCACGATCACCATGTCGCCGGCCGACTCCAGGATCATCCGCAGCCCCGACCTGACCAGCGCCTCGTCGTCGACGATCAGTACGCGGATCATGCGGCGGGAATCCTCGCCAGCACCTGGAAACCCCCTCCGTGCTGGCCGGCCTCCAGGGTGCCCCCGAGCAGTTCGACGCGCTCGCGCAGGCCGACCAGTCCCCAGCCGGATCCGGGGAACCCCTCACCCGCGGGGGACGTCGCGTTGCGGATGAGCACCTCCAGATCGGCGGGCAGGTAGCGGACGACCACATCGGTCTCGGCGCCACGTGCGTGCTTGTGCACGTTGGTCAGCGCCTCCTGGACCACCCGATAGGCGGTGCGTTCCGCCGAGTGCCCGAGCGGGCGGGCCGGGCCCTCGTCACGCCGGTTGACCACGAGGCCGAGGGCGCGAGACTGCTCCAGCAGCCGGTCGAGGTCGGCCAGCGTGGGCTGCGGGTCGCGGGAGGCCTCCGGCGCGCGCAGGACGCCGAGCACCTCGCGCAGGTTGTGCAGCGCCTCCCTGCCGACGTCGCTGATCAGGGCGGCCGCCTGGGCGGTACGCTCGTCCGGCGCGCCGACCTCCAGCGCCCCGGCGTGCAGGACCATCAGCGACACCCGGTGAGCGACCACGTCGTGCATCTCCCGCGCGATGCGGGCGCGTTCCTGGGCGCGTGCCTGCTCCGCGCGCAGGACCTGCTCCCGCAGCAGCTGTTCGGCCTGCTCGCGCATGGTGTCGAGCACCTGCCGCCTGGCACGGCTCCACAACCCGGCCACCAGCGGAAGCCCGACCAGCGCGCCGCCCAGGATGAGCACGTTGGGAGAGGAGCCCATCGCCAGCGCCCGGTGGCCGCCGCTCAGCCAGGAGACGACTCCGCCCAGCGCCCACGCGGCGGACGCACCGGCCGCGTAGAGCCACAGAGCCTGACGGCGCCCCAGGTGAAGGCCCGCGTAATAGGAGGCCACGACCGCCGGCGGCCACATGGCGAGCCAGACGTAGGCGACGGCCGCCACCACGGTCACCGGCCACATCGAACGCCTGGCCGCGACCGTGGCACCCGCCGAGGCCGCGGCGACCGCCAGGGCCACCGGGGCGGGCACGGTCGTCGCGACGCCGGCCCAGCCGGACGCGGAGCCCGCGCAGAGCACGAACACCGCGCTCCCGAGCGCCCACGGCAAGGCCCGATCCAGGATGCCCGAACCGGTAGAGGTCATGGTCAGAGGCTATTGGGCGGCCGGCGGAGCGACCCCCTACGAAAGTCGCGCACGCCGCGTGACCTTTGCAGGGGACAGTGCGGCAGCGCCGCCCGGCAGGGTGACGGCCATGAAGAACATGCTCATCGCCGGCGTGATCGCCCTGGCTCCCGTCACCGGCGGCACTCCCGCCCCCAAGCCGGCTCTGCCCGCTCCGACCGGGCACTACGCGGTCGGACGGTCGGACGTCCACCTGGTCGACTCCCACCGGCCCGACCCCTGGGTGGACGACAGACCGCGAGAGCTGATGGTCTCTCTCTGGTATCCGGCGAAGAAGACGAGGGGCACGGCCGCGCCCTACGTCACCCCGCAGGAATCGGCGCTGATCCTCAAGGGATTCCCCGAGCTGAAGGACCTCCCGCCGGACACGCTCACGAAGACGAAGACGCATGCCCGCGCCGACGCGCCCGCGCTCCTGAGGAAGGGCGGATGGCCGCTGGTGGTCATGTCGCCGGGCATGACCATGCCACGGGCCACGCTGACCTCGCTGGCCGAGGAGTTCGCGAGCCGGGGCTACGTGGTCGCGGGCATCGAGCACACCTACGAGTCGGTCGCCACCACGTTCCCCGACGGCAGGACCGTCACGTTCCAGGCGGGTGCGGGCGGCCAGACCCCCGAGCTGGGAGAGAAGGTCGCCCGGGTGCGCGCGGCGGACACGACCTTCGCGCTGGACCGGCTGGAGCGGGCCAGGCGCTGGAACCGGCTGATCGACGAGAGCAGGATCGCGATGGTCGGGCACTCGGTCGGCGGCCAGAGCGCGGCCCACCTGCTGCCCGTGAACGACCGGATCAAGGCCGCGGTGAACCTGGACGGCTCCTACAACCCCGTCACCCCTGCCGAGCCCGTCACCAAGCCGTTCATGATGATCGGCAACCCCCGGCAGCAGCCGGTCACCAGTGGCCGGCCGAAGTCGTGGGACCTGTTCTGGCCCCACGTCACCGGCACGTGGAAGCGCTGGCTCACCGTCACCGGCGCCGAGCACGTGAGCTTCGTCGACTACGCGGTGCTCGGGCCGCAGCTCGGCATGCCGGCGTATCCGATCGACGGTATACGCTCCCTCACGATCACTCGGGAATACGTGACCGCCTTCCTCGACACGCACCTGAAGGACAAGCGGCGGCCCCTGCTCGACGGGCCGTCGGCGGAGTATCCGGAGGTCGGGTTCTGGTGAACGTCACCGCGCCGGGACCGGCTCGGGGGTGGGCATGACGCGCCGGACCTGCTCGCGAACGCGGGGCGCGAGTTCGGCGGTCAACGGCGCCTTCTCGGTCCGCAGCCGGTTGAGCGCGACGGCGAGCGCGGTGCCCCACAGCAGGTGTCCCGCCAGCAGTGCGGCCTGGCGTCCCGCGTGGTCCTTCGGTGCGGGCGGATACGCGCCGATGCTCGGCGCCAGGCCCTGGTAGCCGAAGTACCACACCAGCAACCCGTACGCCGTGCCGATGGGCACGGGCACCCGCTGTCCGGCCGACAGCAGGCCGAGCAAAGAGCCGGAGGAGGAGCCGAACGCGAAGTGCGCGATCGTCCCGAGCACGTTCTCACCCCTCCTGGGCTTGTCCCGCCCGGAAAGGGTCAGCCGCGCGAACCGCCGCGGCGGCGGCTCCTCCAGCAGGCCGGCCCTGTCCGCCGCCATCAGCATCGCGCTGTACACGGCCGTCGCGAGCGCGCCGCCGACGGCGCCGTTCACCAGGTTGCGCATCATGAGGAGCCTTTTCCCACCCGGACCGGATCACCTGCCCTCGGGGTGCCCCGTTCTCGGTAAACAATCAAGGTCCGCCTCGGCCTGCGCGGATCCGGCAAGGCGGTGTCCTGTCACCGGCCGGCGAGTCTGCGGAGAAGCCGGCGGACGGATCCGGAGCGCGACTCGGCTCGGGTCCCCTGATCGCGTGGATGGACGGGCTCGGTCTGCACGAGCCGGCAGCCCAACGACATGTAAGCCTGCAACTGGTCGTAGTAGATGCGCCCGGTGGCGAACCTGCCGTCATCCACCGTCCACATGCCGCACCCCGTCCAGGAGACGGGGCGGCCGGTGCCGGGGATCTCGGTGCCGTCCGGAAGCAGCATCACTCCCGCCTGGCTCCCCGACGTGACCCATTCGACGGCGACGGTGTCACCGTGGACCAGCATCGTGGTGACCCTGGCCGTCAGGTCGGGCACGGTGGAGAAGAACTGGCCGAAATACCACTCGATCTGTTCGTGCCCCTCGACCATGCCGACGGGGGTCACGATAACGGCATCCGGGTGGAAGCAGTCCAGAAGACGCCTGCTGTCGTGCGCGCAGAGCGCCTCCACGAAAGCGTCATGGATCTCCCGAGGATCGGCCATGGTTCCCCCTCGCCTCCCTGAAGCGTACGTCGGCGGGGAGACCGGCCGGTCTCATCGAGGGGTAAGGCCTTCCCCAGGAAGACGTCAGTAGCGCGGCCGCATGAGAGTCATCCCGGGACGATCGAGCCGAGCAGCTTGTCCCAGTCGGCGAGGAAGCGGTCGAGGCTGTAGCGGGCCAGTGCGGCCGAGCGGGCCGCCTTGCCCGCCTGGACGGCGAGCTCGGGCTCGTTGGCGTACCGGTCGAGCGCCCGCAGCAGCGTCGGCAGCTTGGTCGAGACGACCCCCGCCTCCGGCGGCACCGCCTCCACGGCCTCGGTGGTGGCGAGCGCGACGACCGGCATGCCGATCATCATGGCCTCGATCAGCGACAGTCCGAGCGAGGTCCAGCGGTAGGGGTGCAGGTAGACCCGGCGCCGGGCCAGCTCGGCGTGCATGGCGGCCTGCGGCAGGTCCTCGAACACCTCCATCTCCCTGTCCAGGCCGAGCTTGGACGGCAGGTTCGTCACCTTCATACCGAACACGTCGAGCGGGGCCGTCGCGGCGAACGTGGGCAGCAGGTCGGTGCCCGCCACCCGCCAGCGCCTGATCGGCTCGTTGACGACCACGCCGGCACGGGCCAGCTCGCCCGCGTAGAGGTAGCCGGGGTCGACGACCCCGTGCTCGATGACATGGGTGGAGGCGCGGCCGGAGTCCCAGAACAGGTCGTTGAAGTGGGTGACGTGGACGATCGGGATGTCGTCGCGGTCGGCCAGCGGATGACGGGTCTTGGGCACGTCCCCCGCGGGCGTGTTGTGCTCGACGTAGACGCCGGGCACGTCACGCCCCAGCCATTCGCGGGCCAGGTCGAGCTCGTGCGGCCTCTGGTACACGACCACGTCGACGTCCTCACCCGCCAGCCGGTCGTACGGGACCTCCCGCACGCTGTCGGGCCAGGGGTAGGTGTCGGCCCGGCCCCGCCCGTCGGGACCACGGTCGGGGGTGAGCGGCACCAGATAGTCGTGCCGCCCATGCACGAAAGAGGTGGTCCACGACCCGTGGACATGCCAGACCATGATCTTCATCGCATCGCTCCCCGTCCGTCGTTCTGCCGACCTCGGAACACCGTGCCCTCCCCCCCGCGGGCGCCTCACCCACCTGCCCTGGTCATGCCCTCTTCATCCTCAGCTGTGAGCGGAATTCCCCCGAGCACCAGATCGACCGCCGCGGCGAGGTCGGACGCCACCTCGGGGGCGGCCGCCACCTCCTCCGGCAGGGTCACCGGGGTCGGCACGAGGATGCCCCGGGCGCCGGCGGCGCGGGCCGCCTCCACGTCCCGGCCGATGTCGCCGATCACCACGCAGTCCTCCGGACGGACGCCGAGCCGACGGGCCGCGCGCAGCACGAGACCGGGCGCGGGCTTGCGGCAGTCGCAGCGGTCGCCGTCGTCGTGCCGGCAGATCTCCCACACGTCGAAGGGGCCGAGCAGGGCGTCCACCCGGTCGTTCACGGCGCGCAGGGCCTCCGGGGCGATCAGGCCCTTGGCGACCCCCGACTGATTGGTCACGATCCCGACCGGGATGCTCGCCGCGCGCAGCCGGTCGAGCGCCTCCCGGGCCCCGGCGACGGGCTCCACGCGCTCGGGATCGCTGTTGTAAGGAACGTCGTGAATCAGCGTTCCGTCACGGTCGAAAAGCACCGCGGCGGGCGGACGGGCGGCCTGTGGCACGAGCAACCTCCTGCGCGAATCGCCCGCCGGGCTACCCGGGGGACAGGTCGGCAAACACCGCCACAACTTCGCCCGTGACTACGCAGAGTAGCAGTTATTGAGTGCATCCCCCACTCACGTCGACTTCTCTACAAAGGAGTGTTTAGGAGCGCTTCTCTCGGTAACCAGACCTCCACTGCGCCACGGAGGGAAACCGATGCGGTTCTTGGGGATAAATGCGATTTTTCATGATCCAGCCGCCGCGCTGGTCGTGGATGGTGAGGTGGTCGCCGCAGCGGAGGAGGAGCGCTTCAGCCGGCGCAAGCACGGCAAGCGCCCGGTCCCGTTCTCCTCCTGGGAGCTGCCGGAGCTGGCCGCCGCGTGGTGCCTCGAACAGGCCGGGCTGCGGCCCGAGGACCTCGACGGCGTCGCCTACTCCTACGACCCCGAGCTCGTGGTGCCCGGAGGGCCCGGGCAGGACGAGCGCTGGGAGGACCTGCGCACCACCTACGCACGCCGCGCCCCCAACTTCCTGGCCACCGCGCTGCCCGGGCTCGACGCCGCCCAGGTGCGGTTCGTCCCCCACCACATCGCGCACGCCGCGTCGGCCGGGCTGGCCGCGCCCTACCGCGAGTCGGCGGTGCTGGTGTGCGACGGCCGCGGCGAGGCCGTCTCTCACCTGGCCGGGCACTACCGGGACGGCGAGCTGACCGTCCTGGCGAGCCAGGCGCTGCCGCACTCCCTCGGGCTGATGTACGAGGATCTCACCCAGCACCTCGGCTTCCTCCGGTCGAGCGACGAGTACAAGGTGATGGCCCTCGCCTCCTACGGCGAGCCGCGCTTCCTGCGCGAGATGCGCGAGCTCATCCACCCCACGGGCGACGGCGGCTTCCGGGTCGAGCCGATCGACTGGAGCGTCTACGCCAAGGCGCTCGGCAAGGGTGAGAAGTGGACGGCCGACCACGCCGACCTCGCCGCGAGCGTGCAGGTCCGCCTGGAGGAGGTGCTGCTCGACCTCGCGACGTGGCTGCATGAGCGCACCGGGGCGCGCTACCTCACGATGGCCGGGGGAGTGGCGCTCAACTGCGTGGCCAACACCCGCCTGTTCGCCGAGGGCCCGTTCGAGGAGGTGTGGGTGCAGCCCGCGGCGGGCGATTCCGGCACCGCGCTCGGGGGAGCGCTGCACCTCGCCCAGGCCAACGGCGACCCCGTCACGCCGATGCCCGGCGCCGACCTCGGGCGGGGCTGGACCGACGAGGAGCTCGGCGCCTGGCTCGACGTCGCGCGCGTGCCCTACGAGCGCCCCGCCGACCTCGCCGCGACCGTCGCCGCCGAGCTCGCGGCCGACCGCGTGATCGCGTGGTTCCAGGGACGCGCCGAGTACGGCCCCCGCGCGCTCGGCCGCCGCTCCCTGCTCGCCCACCCCGGCAACCCCCGCAACACCGAGCGGCTCAACGACGTGAAGGGCCGCGAGCAGTTCCGCCCCATCGCCCCGATGGTGCTGGCGGAACGCGCCCCCATGATCTTCGGCAGGGGCCCGATGTCGAGCCCGTACATGCTGTTCGTCCACGACGTGCGGCCGGAGTGGCGCGACCGCATCCCCGCGGTGGTGCACGTCGACGGCACGGCCAGGATCCAGACCGTCGAGCGCGGTCGCGACCCGCTGCTGGCCCGGCTGCTCGAGGAGTTCGAGGCGCGCAGCGGGCTGCCGGTGGTGGTCAACACGAGCCTCAACACGGCCGGCCGCCCGATGGTGGACGACCCCCGCGACGCGCTGGAGTGCTTCGGCTCGGCCCCGGTGGACGTGCTCGTCCTCGGTCCGTACGTCGTGCGCAGGGGGGCGGTGTTCGCCGGATGACGACTGAGATGACCCGGGGAACGAACCCGGCTCCCACCGGGGAGCCGCACCAAGAAACGGGACCGGCCGTCACGGTCGTCATCCCGACGATCGGGCGCCCGAGCCTGGCCGCCACGCTCGCCGCCGTCGGCTCCGGTCCCGAGGTGATCGTGGTGGACGACCGGCGGGAGGCAGACCGGGACCCGCTGCCGGTGCCCGGTCACGTACGCGTGCTCAGGTCGGGCGGGCGCGGCCCGGCCGCCGCGCGCAACGCCGGATGGCGGGCCGCGACGACGCCGTGGGTGGTGTTCCTCGACGACGACGTGGTGCCGGGCCCTGGCTGGGTCCGCGCGCTGACGGACGACCTCGCCCGCCTGCCCGAGAACGTCGGCGGGAGCCAGGGACGGCTGGAGGTGCCGCTGCCGGCGGGCCGCCGCCCGACCGACGCCGAGCGCAACACCGCCGGGCTGGCCGGCGCCGACTGGATCACCGCCGACATGGCCTACCGAAGGACGGCCCTGGAGGCGACCGGCGGATTCGACGAGCGCTTCCCCGGGGCCTACCGGGAGGACGCCGACCTCGCGCTGCGCGTCGAGCAGGCCGGGTTCGCCCTGGTGAAGGGCGAACGCCTGACCCGCCACCCGGTGCGCGACGACGGCTTCTGGTCCAGCGTGCGCTTCCAGCGCGGCAACGCGTCCGACGCGCTCATGCGGCACGTGCACGGCCGCGACTGGCGGGCGGCCATCGGCGGCCACCCGGGCAGGCTCAGGCGGCACGCACTCACCACCGGCATGGGCCTGCTCGCACTCACGCTCGCCGCCACCGGGGGGTGCCGGAGGCGACCGGCCGCCGTCGCGGGACTGGCCTGGCTCGGCCTCACCGCCGAGTTCGCCTGGGCGCGCATCGCCCCGGGCCCGCGTACGCCGGGGGAGATCGCGCGCATGGCCGCGACCAGCGTGGTGATCCCTCCGGTGGCCTGCGCGCACCGGATCAGAGGCGAGGTGAAGGTGCGGACGGGCAAGACGGGGAGGCGCTCGTGATCGGGACCGCTCTGGTGGTGCGGCCCGACAACGCGGGCGACGTGTTGCTCGCGGGGCCCGCCGTGCGCGCCGTCGCCGCCGGGGCGCGGGAGGTCGTGCTGCTCGCCGGGCCGCACGGCAGGGCCGCGGCCGAACTGCTGCCCGGCGTCGACCGCGTTCTGGAGTGGCGCGCCCCCTGGATCGACCCCGACGGGATGCCGATGACCTCCGAGCACGCGGCCCGCCTGGTGGAGCAGGTCCGCGCCGTCGGCCCGGACGTGGCCGTGATCTTCACGTCCTTCCACCAGTCGGCGCTGCCGACGGCCCTGCTGCTGCGGCTGGCCGGAGTGCCGCGGATCGCCGCGATCAGCGAGGACTACCCCGGCTCCCTGCTCGACGTGCGTCACCTCGTGGACGAGCGCGTGGACGTCCCAGAGCCGGAGCGCATGCTCGGCCTCGCCCGCGCCGCCGGCTTCGACCTCCCGCCGGGCGACGACGGGCGGCTCGCCGTGCGCGGTCCGCTGCCGGATGTGGAGCACCTCACCGGCCCGCCCGGCTACGTGGTGGTGCATCCCGGCACGACCGCGCCGGCCAGGGCGTGGCCCGCCGAGCGCTGGGCGGAGGCGGTCGAGGCGCTGCTGGCCGCGGGCGAGCGGGTCGTCGTCACCGGCAGCCCGGGCGAGCGGGCGCTGACCGCGATCGTCTCCGGCCTCGCGCTCGATCTGGGCGGGGCGACCACGTTCGCCGAACTCGCCGCCGTGCTCGCCGGGGCGTCGGCGGTGGTCGCCGCCAACACCGGCCCCGCCCACCTCGCGGCCGCCGTCGGCACGCCCGTTGTCAGCCTGTTCGCGCCGGTCGTGCCCGCCGCCCGCTGGGCGCCGTACGGCGTGCCCACGGTGGTCCTCGGCGACCAGGACGCCCCCTGCCGGGGGAGCAGGGCGAGGATCTGTCCCATTCCCGGTCATCCGTGCCTGACCTCGGTCGGCGGTGAGCAGGTGGTCGACGCGGTGCGCCGCCTCATACCGGCCGAAGAGGCGGTGAAGGAGAGGGTGCCATGAGGATCGCCCTGGTGTCGGAGCACGCCAGCCCGCTGGCGACCCTCGGCGGTGTGGACGCCGGCGGGCAGAACGTGCACGTCGCGGCGCTGGCCGTGGCCCTGGCCGAACGGGGCAACGAGGTCGTCGTGCACACGCGGCGGACCTCCCCCGACCAGCCGGAGGCCGTGCCCATGGCGCCCGGCGTCACCGTCGAGCACGTGCCGGCCGGACCGGCGGAGCCGCTGCCCAAGGACGAACTGCTGCCGCACATGCCCGAGTTCGGGGAGCACCTGGCCCGCAGGTGGAAGGCCGAGCCGCCCGACGTGGCGCACGCGCACTTCTGGATGAGCGGGCTGGCCACGCTGACGGCGGCGGAGCCTCTTCGAATTCCGGTCGTGCAGACCTACCACGCGCTCGGCACCGTGAAGCGGCGCTGGCAGGGCGAAGCCGACACCAGTCCGCCGAGCCGGCTCGCGATCGAGCGCGACATCGGCCGCCGGGCGGTCGCGGTCATCGCGACCTGCTCCGACGAGGTGCGCGAACTCGTCGTGATGGGCGTGCCGCGCGACCGGATCGCGGTCGTGCCGTGCGGCGTCGACCTCGGCCTGTTCCGCGCGGACGGCCCGGCCGCCCCGCGCGGCGACCGGCCCCGGGTGCTGAGCATCGGCCGCATGGTGCCGCGCAAGGGGGTGGACACCGTCGTCCGCGCGATGCGGCAGGTGCCCGGCGCCGAGCTCGTGATCGCCGGCGGCGACCCTGATGACGAGGAGAGCACGCGGCTGCGCACGCTGGCCGACGGCCTCGGCCTCGGCGACCGGGTCCGGCTGATCGGCAGCGTGAGCCGGGCCGAGGTGCCGGCCCTCATGCGCTCCGCGGACGTCCTGGTGACCGTCCCGTGGTATGAGCCGTTCGGCATGGTGCCCCTGGAGGCCCTGGCCTGCGGGGTGCCGGTGGTCGCTTCGGCGGTCGGCGGCCACCTCGACACCGTCGCGGGATGCGGCGTGCTCGTGCCGCCCCGGCGGCCGCGTGCGCTGTCGCGCGCGCTCTGCGATCTGCTGATCCGGCCCGGCCTGCGGGCGGCGTTGTCGGCCGCCGGAGCCCGGCGGGCCCGCGCCCGTTACGGCTGGCCCAGGATCGCCGAGCAGACCGAGTCCGTGTACCGAAACCTGGTCGGCGGGTGCCTGCGCACCCTCGCCGCCGCGGGAGGCTGAGCGATGCATCCTCATCTGGCCCGGCTGAGCACCGCGCTGACGGCGGTGGACCCGGAGACGCCCAAGATCCACGCCTGGGGCTACAAGCTCGCGGCCGTGCTGAGCGGCGGCGGACGGCTGCTCGCCTGCGGCAACGGCGGATCCGCCGCCGAGGCGCAGCACCTGACCGCGGAACTGGTCGGGCGCTACCGAGCCGACCGGCGGCCGTACGCCGCGATCCCGCTGCACGGCGACACCTCGTCCCTGACCGCCATCGGCAACGACTTCGGCATGGCCGAGCTGTACGCGCGGCAGGTGCGGGCGCACGGCCGCCCCGGCGACGTGCTGATGTGCCTGTCGACCAGCGGGACGAGCCGCAACGTGACCGAGGCGGCCGAGGCCGGCCGCGAGTGCGGCCTGACGACCTGGGCGCTGACCGGCCCAGGTCCCAACCCGCTCGCCGAGCTGTGCGACGAGGCCCTGACCGTGCCCGCGGACGACACCGCGACCATCCAGGAGGTGCATCTCACGGTGATCCACATGCTCTGTGACGTGATCGAGAAGGCAGTCGCGTGAGCGGACCACTTGTCATCGTCGGAGACTCCCTGCTCGACGTCGACGTCGAGGGCACCGCCGACCGGCTGGCCCCCGACGCTCCCGTCCCCGTCGTGGAGGAGCAGGCGGAGCACCACCGGCCGGGCGGCGCGGGGCTCGCGGCGCTGCTGGCCGCCCGCGACGGCACGCGGGTGGTGCTGATCACCGCCATGGGCGACGACCCCTCCGGCCGCTGCCTGGAGGGGCTGCTGTCGCCTTCCGTCGAGATCGTGCGGCTGCCGCTGCGCGGCACGACCGTGCGTAAGACGCGGGTCCGCGCCCGCGGGCAGACGCTGGTCAGGATCGACACCGGCGACGGGCGGGCGCTGGGCCGGCCCGGCCAGGTGGCCTCCGCCTCCGCGTTCGCCCGCGCGGCCGACGCCCTCGCCGCGGCGAGCGCGGTCCTGGTCGCCGACTACGGGCGCGGCGTGGCCGACCTGCTGCGTGAGCCGCTGCGCGGCCTCGACGTGCCGCTGGTCTGGGACCCCCATCCCCGCGGGGCGCTGCCCGTGTCGGGATGCGCGCTGGTCACGCCCAGCGA
This sequence comes from Microbispora catharanthi, assembly GCF_006334915.2. Lineage (GTDB taxonomy): Bacteria > Actinomycetota > Actinomycetes > Streptosporangiales > Streptosporangiaceae > Microbispora > Microbispora catharanthi. The sequence goes on along the minus strand of NZ_VDMA02000013.1, from coordinate 46,827 downwards.
GGCCGAGGCCCGCGGCATGTGCGAGGAGCCGTACGTCTCGCCGGAGCGCACCGCCCGCAGGCTGGTGCGCGACCTCGACGCCGAGGCCGTCGCGATCACACTGGGGGAACGCGGCGCGATGCTGGCCCGCCGCGGCGGCAGGTTCGGGCCGGTCCCCGTCCCGCACGTCGCGTCCGGCACGGACGCCTGCGGCGCGGGCGACCGCTTCGCCGCGGCGGCGGCGCTCGCACTGGCGGACGGCGCGTCCACCGAGGACGCCGTCGCCCGCGCGGTCGGCGAGGCCACCAGGTTCGTGGAGGAGGGCGGGGCCGCCGCGCTGCGCCTGCCGCGCCCTGCCGCCGAGTCGCCGGTGCCGTTCGCGCCCGGCGCGTCCGCCTTCGAGGTGGCCGCCGCCGTACGCGCCGCCGGGGGCCGCCTGATCGCGACCGGCGGGTGTTTCGACCTGCTGCACGCCGGGCATGTGAGCCTGCTGCGGCGGGCCCGGGCGTTAGGCGACGCCCTGGTGGTCTGCGTGAACTCCGACGATTCGATCCGGCGGCTCAAGGGACCGAGCAGGCCGCTGGTGAGCGAGCGTGACCGGGTCGAGGTGCTGCGCGCGCTCGGCTGCGTGGACGCGGTGACGGTCTTCGACGAGGACACGCCGTCGCGGGTCATCGAGCGCCTGTGCCCGGACGTGTGGGTGAAGGGCGGCGACTACGACGAGCGGTCGATGCCGGAGGCCGAGGCCGTACGCCGGGCCGGTGGGGAGGTCGTCATCCTGCCGACCGTGCCCGGCTACTCCACCACCGGCCTGATCGCCGCCGCCCGAGCCGCTTCGTGACATCGGCCGCCTATCGAAGGGATCGACCTCAATGGTGGGAAACGTATTGATCACCGGTGGCGCGTCCGGCCTGGGCCGGGCGACCGCCATGGCGGTCGCCAAGGCGGGCGGACGGCCGTTGGTCGTGGACGTGAACGAGCCGGACGGCGGGTTCGACCATGTGCGGGCCGACCTGGCCGACCGCGAGCAGGCCGAGCGGGCCGTGCGCGAGCTCGCCGACCGGGTGGGCGGGCTCGACGGCGTCGTGACGGCGGCGGGCATCGACGCCTGCGGACGGCTGGAGGACGTGGCCGCCGAGCAGTGGGAACGGGTGATCGGGGTCAACCTGCTCGGGACCGCCGCGGTGGTCCGGGCGGCCCTGCCGTATCTGCGCCAGTCGGGAGGCAAGGTCGTCACCGTCGCCTCCACGCTCGGGGTGCGGGCGCTCGGCGACGCGACGGCCTACTGCGCCTCGAAGTTCGGCGTCGTGGGCTTCACCCGGGCCCTGGCCGCCGAGCTGGCCGGGCAGGTGGGAGTGACCCTGCTGATCCCCGGCGGCATGCAGACGAACTTCTTCAACGACCGCCCCGACCAGTACAAGCCCGGCCCCGACGCCCGGCTGAACCAGCCGGAGGACGTCGCCTCGGCGATCCTGTTCGCGCTCGGCCAGCCGCGGGGCTGCGAGGTCAGGGAGCTGGTCGTGTGCGCCTCCACGGAGACGTCATGGCCCTAGAAGATCCGCGAAGACCGGTCCTGCTCGCCCTGCGCGGGCTCGGGCTCGGCGACCTGCTGACCTCGGTGCCCGCGCTGCGGGCGCTGCGGCGGGCGCACCCGGAGCACCACTTCGTGCTGGCCACCCCGGCCTACCTCGGCGGGCTGCTGCCGCTGATCGGCGGCGTCGACGAGCTGCTCGACGTGTCCGGCCCTGGGCCGGTGCCGTACGAGTCGCCGGACGTCGCGGTCAACCTGCACGGCAGCGGCCCGGAGAGCATCCAGGCATTGCGCCGCACCCGGCCGGGCCGTCTGCTCACGCACGCCCACGACCTGGTGCCGGGCCCGGACGGGCCGCCCTGGGAGCCGGAGACGCACGAGAGACGGCGGTGGTGCTCCCTGCTGGAGTGGTACGGGATTCCGGCCGACCCGGAGGACCTCGCATTGGGCGACCCGGGGCCGAGCCCGCTCGCCGGCGGTGAGGTGATCATCCACCCGGGGGCGGCGTTCCGGGCACGGCAGTGGCCGCCGGACCGCTTCGCCCAGGTGGCGGCGGAACTGGCCGGCCAGGGCCACCGGGTCGTCGTCACCGGCGGCGTGACCGAGATCGCGCTCGCCCGGCACGTCGCCGCGCTCGCCGGCCTGCCGGAGGAGTCCGTGCTGGCCGGCCGTACGAACCTGCCCGAGCTCGCCGCGCTGACGGCGCACGCGGCGCTCGTCGTCTGCGGCGACACGGGCATGTCGCACCTGGCCACCGCCGTCGGCACGCCCTCGGTCATCCTGTACGGCCCGGTGCCGCCCGCGCTGTGGGGGCCGCCGCCGGGCCGCCCGCACATCGCGCTGTGGGCCGGACGCAGGGGTGACCCGCACGGCGACCGGCCGTCGGAGGGGCTGCTCGAAATCGGGGTGCCCGAGGTGCTCGACGCCGTCAGAAGGTTGCGAGGGGTGGGAGTGCGGTGAAGGGATCCCGTGTCGTGGTCACCGGGGGAGCCGGGTTCCTCGGCTCCTACCTGTGCGAACGGTTGGTGGAGCGTGGTGCGGCGGTCGTCTGCCTGGACAACTTCCTCACCGGGTCGCCGCGCAACGTGGAGCATCTGATCGGGAGGCCGGCGTTCCGGCTCGTGGAGTGCGACCTCACCGGGTTCGTCCACGTGCCGGGCCAGGTCGACCTGGTGCTGCACTTCGCCTCGGCCGCGTCCCCCGCCGACTACCTGCGCCATCCGATCGAGACGCTGAAGGTCGGCAGCATGGGGACGCTGCACGCCCTCGGCCTCGCCGCCGAGAAGGGCGCGCGGTTCGTCCTCGCCTCCACCAGCGAGGTGTACGGCGACCCGCTGGAACACCCGCAGAAGGAGACGTACTGGGGCAACGTCAACCCGGTCGGGCCGCGCAGCGTATACGACGAGGCCAAGCGGTTCGCCGAGTCGCTGACCACGGCCTACCGCAACTCGCGCGGCGCCGACACGGCGATCGTGCGGATCTTCAACACGTACGGCCCGCGGATGCGGCCCCACGACGGCCGGGCGATCCCCACGTTCATCCGTCAGGCGCTGCTGGGCGAGCCGATCACCGTGACCGGCGACGGCGGCCAGACGCGCTCGATCTGCTACGTGGACGACACGATCGACGGCGTGCTCGCGCTCGCGGAGAGCGACTTCGCCGGGCCGGTGAACATCGGCAACCCGGCCGAGATGTCGATGGCGGAGCTGGCGGAGACGATCCGCGGCCTGGCGGGCTCGTCCTCCCCGATCCGGTTCGTCGAGCGGCCGGTGGACGACCCCGCCGTCCGCCGTCCCGACACCTCGCTCGCCGAGGAGCGGCTCGGCTGGCGTCCGCGCGTCGACCCCGTCACCGGCCTGCGCCGCACCATCGACTGGTTCGAGAAGGAGCTCACCTCCTACTCCGTCGCCTCCTGACCCTCGCCGTCCACCGGGCGCGCCTGCGGCTCCGCCCCGCCGCAGGCGGGTCCGGCGTCCGCTCTCAGGTGGAATGGGCGGCGGGTGTCTGCTCGACCAGGGTGGCGGTGGCGCGGTCGAGGAATTCGCAGAACAGCCGGTGCTCGTCGGCGGTGAATCGGTCGGTCAGAGCGCGTTCGAGCACGATGACCTCCTGGTAGGCGCGGTCGAGCAGGTCACGGCCGCCCGGAGTGAGGGTGGCGATCAGGACTTTGGCGTGCACAGGGGACGGCTGCCGGTCGATGAGGCCTTTGTTCTGCATCCCCGTCAAGACGGTGGCCATGCTCTGCTGGGTGACTCCGCACGCGCGGGCCAGTTGGGCACCTGACATGCCGTCGTCGCGAGACAGGGTCAGCAGCACCATGTACTGGGTCATGGTCAGCCCATAACCGCGCAGCACCCCCTCGTGGTGGGCCATGAGCGCCTGCTCGGCTCGGCGGATGCGGGTGCACACGTACTCCTCAATGGGCACTTCAGGCATGTCTCAATTCCCTAAGTTGACTCAGCATCCTGATACTGCTTAGGCTTCTCAGTATCAGGATACTGAGTCGACACAGAAGGTTGTACGCCATGAAGGCTGTTGTTCTGGGCGCCGACGACCAGCTCCGGATCGCGGAGAGGGCCGAGCCCGCGGCCGGGCCGGGCGAGGTCGCGATCAGGGTCGCCTACGCGGGGGTGCAGTACGGCGACGTGCTGGTGCGTGCGGGGCACTTCCCGATTCCGCGCCCATTCGTGCCCGGCTTCGAGGCGGCGGGTGAGATCGTCGCCGTGGGGGAGGACGTCGACGAGGCCCGTATCGGCGAGCAGGTGACCGCGCTGATCGGCGGGGGCGGTTACGCCGAGGTCGTGACCGCGCCGGCGGTGCTCGCGATCAACGCCGCCGGGGTCGGCATCCGTGATGCCGCCGCTTTCGGGTGGGTAGCCCCGACCGCCTACGACCTGATCAACAGTGTCGCCGGGGTATCGCGCGGGGACAGTGTGCTGATCCATGCCGCCGCCGGTGGTGTGGGCTCCCTGGCCGGGCAGTTCGCCGCCGCCGCGGGCGCGGACCGGATCGTCGGGGTGGTCGGCGATGCCGGTCGGGTCGATTACGCACGCCGGTTCGGTTATCACGAGGTGCTGGTGCGCGACCAGTTTCCGGATGCCCTCGGTGACGAGACGTTCGACGTGATCCTCGATCCGGTCGGCGGCGCCACGCGGGTCGCGAACCTGGCACGTCTGGCGCCGCATGGCCGGATCGTGGTCTACGGCAACATCGCCACCTTCGAGCCGGTCACCGTGTCGGCCAACGATCTGCTGACGCACGGCCAGTCGCTGATGACCTACAACAGCAACCTGGCCAGCCAGACCCGCCCGCAGAAGCTGGCCGACAGCGCCGCTCGCGCCATGGCCCTGATCGCCGACGGGTCGGTGCGCCTCGACGTCACCGCCGAATACACCCTCGCCGATGTGGAGAACGCGATAGCGGACCTGGCCGGCGGAGTGACCCGCGGCAAGAGCATCATCCGCGTCGGCTGAAGCCCGGTCGCCGATGTTCGTCACGTTGGCCTCGGCCCTTTTCCGCATACTTGGCCGTCGCTTAGCCGCTCCGCTCAGGTAGTGCTCCCTCCCCTGGGCAACGCGCACGTGTGAGCGGCGTCACGACATCATGAGGAGAGCTCAGGGGACGGCGGGCCGGGATTCCTCGTCCACGGGCGCGAGCCGCAGCGCCGCCGTCGCCGACAGGCGCTCCCCTTGAGCGTGGGCGCCGTCGAAGGACCCGGCGCCAAGGACCCGTACGAGGGTGTGGCGCAGCTCCTGGTCAGGCGGCTGCGGGGGGCGCAGGTGCGCGCCGGCCGCCTCACGCACGCTGTGCGCCGTGCCGAGAAGCACGGCCGCGCTGCGGGGGCGCTGCTGCGCGGCGTACACGGCCGCCAGCGCCTCGAGCGCCGATACGAGCACGAACGACTGGCCGGCGAGCGCGATGGCTTCGACGCTGGCGCGTAAAAGTTCTTCGGCCCGGGCCGGCTCCTGCTTCTCGTAGGCCCGCTGACCGAGCATGTGCAGCGCGCGGCCCGTGCAGCGGCGGTCGCCGAGCCGGCGCAGGGTGGGCAGGCACTCGCTCATAAGCTCGGCGGCCCGGTCGTGGTCGCCGCGCAGCCACGCCAACTGCCCGAAGCCGACCGTCGCGTGCGCCATGTCCGCCTCGCTGCCGGCGGCCTCGGCCAACGCGCGGCTCTCGGTGAGCCATCCGTGCACCTCGTCGTCGGCGATGCCTGCGGATATCGACCGTTGCGCCATGAGGTACAAGGTGTTGGCCGCGCATATCTGATCGCCGGCCCTGCGGAAGAACGCCGCGCTGTCTCGTCCCCACTGGAGCGCCCGGCTCAGGTCGGCGGTGGTGACCGCGAGGCCCTGCATCGTCAGCGCGCCGTCCCACGGATGCTCGTCGCCGAACCCGGCAAGCGCCTCCTGCAACGCCGGGGCGACCAGCTCCGGCCGGATCCAGGTCGCGCTCATTCCGACCGCGCGTGCCGCTCTGGCGCGGGCGAGATCGTCGAGGCCGGCGGCCAGGCTCGCCGCCTTGCGGGCCAGGTCGAACGCGGCGCGAGCGTCCCGGGAGTCCAGGACCAGGCAGGCCTCGGTGAGCCCGGCGACGACGGCGGGCGTGGCGGGCGGGTCGGCGACGGTCAGCGCCTGCCGAATCCACTTGTGGGCTTCGCGGCGCCGACCGGTGACGTCCCAGAACCGCTGCAGCGCGGCGATCATCCGCCAGGCGGACTCGACGTCGCCGGTGCTGATGCCGTGTGCCAGCGCGGCGTGCAGATTCGGCTGCTCCGTGGTCATACGGTCGAGCCAGACGCGCTGGTCCGAGGTGCGTAATCGCTCGGCCGCCCGTTCCGCGAAGGCGAGATAGTGGGCGGCGTGACGGCGCCTGGCGGCCGGCTCACCACCCGAGTCGGCCAGCCGCTGGGCGGCGTACGCCCGGATCGTCTCGAGCAGCCGGTAGCGCCCGGTGCCGCGCCCCACAGTGGAGACGAGCGACTTGTCCACCAGCCTGGGCAGCAACGTGATCACGGCTTCGCCGGCGAGATCCTCGCCCTCGCATGCGGACACGATGGCCGCCAGGTCGAAGTCGGCGGGGAACACGCCGAGCCGATCGAACAAGGCTCGCTCGCCGTCGTCCAGCAACTGGTAGCTCCAGTCGATGGTGCTGCGCAGGGCGCGGTGCCGCGGCGGGGCCGTACGGACTCCGGCGGACAGCAGTTCGAAGCGCTGGTCGAGGTGCTCCACGAGTTCGGCCGGCCCGAAGGTGCGCAGCCGCGACGCGGCCAGTTCGATGGCCAGCGGCAGCCCGTCGAGGCGCCGGCACAGCGCCGCGACGGCCGGGGCGACGGCGTCGGTGAGGGCGAAGCCGGGCGATGCGGCCGTCGCACGGTCGACGAACAGGCGTACGGCGTCGTAGGGCGCGATGCTCTCGGCTCGCTCGGACGCGTGCGGAGCGGGCAGGTGCAGCGGCTGCACCTGGTAGGCGACCTCGCCGGGGATGCCGAGCGGTTCGCGGCTGGTGGCGAGCACCCGCAGCGCGCCGCCGGCGCCGAGCAGGTCGGCGACGATCTCGGCGGCCTCCGCGACGACGTGCTCGCAGTTGTCGGCGAGCAGCAGACAGCCCGAACCCGCGGCGACCTCCCGCAGGATGTCGCGTAGCGGCCATCCCGGCTCCGGCACGACGCCCAGCGCCCGCGCGAAGGTGTCGCCGGCCGACTCCGGCGCCACCGGAGCGAGGTCGGCCAGCCGGACGCCGCCGGGGAACCGGTCGGCGGGGGCCGTGGCCCATGCGGATTCCGCTACGTGCAGCGCGAGCCGCGTCTTGCCCACACCACCCGGGCCGATGAGCGTGACGAGGCGATGGGTGCCGAGCAGTGCGACGAGTTCGTTCGTCTCGTCCACCCGGCCGATGAGGCTGGTCAGGGGCGCGGGGAGAGCGGCGCCGGCGCGGGCGGCACGTCGCAGCCGCGCACCCGTCTCGGCCAGCGCCGCCCGATCCGCGGCGCCGAGCTTGCGCAGCAGGGCGGCGATGTGGCTCTCCACGGTGCGCACCGAGACGTGCAGCCGCTCGGCGATCTCGCGGTTACGCAGCCGTTCGGCGACCGCCCAGAGAATCTCGGCCTCGCGTCCGGTGACCCCGGCGCGAGCCAGCCGATCCGGCAGGCCGTCCCCTTGGTGCGTCATGCACGCATTGTCCTTCGGCACGGGCACCGGCGACACGGAGACCGCGTCCGTACGAGGATCCGTGCATCGCACGGATGAGCCGGGGCCGGAGAACCGCGACGCTGGCCTTGCAAGCGAGCCGGCGACCCGTGAAAAAAGAGACCATGGACAGAATCGGTTTTCTCGGCATCCCCGACGTCACCGCCGAGGCCCAGCAGATCTTCGACGAGGACGTCGCCGAGGTGGGTTACGTGATGAGCGTCTCACGCCTGTGGGCCTATCAGCCGGCGACGGTGACCGGGCTGTTCGCCCTGCTGCGGCAGGTGAACGCCGGGGACCGCCTCAGCCCGCGTCAGCGCTCCGTCCTCGTCGCCGCGTTCGCGTCGGCGTTCGGCGATTCCTACTGCTCGCTCATGTGGGGAAACAGGCTGGCGCAGGCGGCCGGCGCGGAGACCGCCGCAGGGGTTCTGAAGGGCGTCGACGACGGCCTGGACGACAGTGAGCAGGCCATGGCCGCGTGGGCCCGTAAGGTGGCGCGCGACCCCAACGGCACCACCGAGGCGGATGTGCAGGAGCTGCGCGACGCCGGATTCGACGATTCGCAGATCTTCACGATCACTGCGTTCGTGGCACTCCGTCTGGCCTTCTCGACGGTCAACGACGCGCTCGGCCTGCGCCCCGACGCTCCTCTTCGCTCCACCGTGCCCGCTGTCGTGCGCGACGCGGTCACGTTCGGCCGTCCGATCGACGACGTCGAAGACGAGGCGTAGCCGACGGAGCCCCCTGGGGATGCGCGCCGCCTATGCGGAGCGTCCTCGGAGGAGAGGTTCCGGGGCCACGGGCCAGCGGAAGGTGACGTACGGATGGGCTTCGGTGAGCCACTCGCCGGTCAGCCGCACCCCGGTCACCAGCTCCACCACGGTCATCGCGGCGGCCTGCCAGTCGTCCTCGTCCCCGGCGAGCAGTCCGGTCATGGCACGCAGCTCCGGCTCGAGCACCGCGAAGTCGTCGCCGCTCCATTCGTCCCAGAACATCGCGTCGAGGTTTACGAGGACCCGTCCGTCGGCCGCGTAGCTCAGCCTGTTGTTACCTTCGACGTTCCAGTAGATGCCGCACACCCGGCCGTCACGGCTGAGCCGCCGCAGAACCTCGGGCAGGCTTCCCAGGAACCCGTTGTTCTCGAACAGCACCACGGCTGAGCCCGCCGGCGCCACCGACATCGGATGAACCCCGTCGTAGTGGGGAAGCGCCTCCAGCGGGGCGGTCTCGTGCGCTTCGTGCGGGGTTCCGCCGCTTACCCGGGCTCCGACGTCCGCGACGGAGATCGACCGATGGTCGTGCGGAACGACGACCGTCCAGCACATGGCCACCTCCAGCCACGGTTCCTCCCGCAGCAGCTTCAGGTAGTGGGAGAAGATTTCGGCGGGGGCAGGGCGGTCGTCGTTCAAGGGACACTCCGGAGCAGGGGGCGGATCCGTCGGCGTGATCGTGCCAGAAGGTGCCGACAGATGGTCCGTCACCGGTCGGAACGGGCTCTCAGCGCGTCGATGAACCAGGTGAGGGCCGGGGTCAGCGGGTCCGGGGGCGGCCAGCCGTTGACCACCGCGAGCAGCCGGAGGTACGACTCCCTGCGCGGGTCGTTCGCGGTCTCCAGCAGGGTGAGCAGCCGGCGCCGAAGGGTGGCGTCGTCCGGGTGGCCGACCAGGTCGGCATACCGTGCGGTCACGGCGGCGACGATCGCGCCGGCCTGAGGTGAGGCGCTGCCGACGCCCGCGGCGAGCGCGGGGGCGACGTGGTCGCGGACCATCGCCACCGCGTCCGGGCGCGGGCCCTCTCCCCGGGCGCGGTCGGCCAGGTGCTGCTCGGCGACGCGCCGCATGAGCGCGCCGAACTCCGGGTCGGCGGCCAGCTCGGCCAGCTCGATCCACGCCTCGACCTGCTCGTCCTCGGGGTCGTCGGGCAACTCGGGGGTCATCGTGCGCCTGATTCCCGTCAGGTCGGCGTCCAGGCCGCCGAAGGCGGCGTCGAGGAAGCCGCCGACCAGGCGCCGGCGCTCGTCCTCGGAAAGCCTGGCGAGTCTGTGCATGAGATCCATCTCCTCGGGGGTAGAGCCGCGCCGCGCCACCGCCGTCGCCACCGCGCGCCGCAGGCGCAGCACCCGGATCTGCGTCGCCAGCGCCTCGGCGTGCGCCGCCGCGACCTGAGCGAGCGTGGTCTCCCGGTCCAGGACTTCGCGGATCGTGGGGAGGTCGATCCCCAGGTCGCGCAGCGTCCGTACGAGCTCCAGCCGGGCGACGGCGTCGTTGTCGTAGAGGCGGTAGCCGGCCGGACTGCGGCCGGTGGGCGGCACGATCCCGCAGTCGGAGTAGAACCGGATGGCCTTGACCGTCAATCCGGTCCGCCGGGCCAGCTCACCGATCGCGTAGAGCGCGTCGCCGTCCATGCCCCCACCCTCGCGCCTCCCCCTACTGGAGACTCAACCGTTAACCGAGATGTACGAAGTGGAGGGCGCGGTCGACGACGGCGGCCAGGTTGCCGCCGTGGGCGCCGTGCCAGTAGATCCGGCCGCAGGCGAGGCAGCGGGCGAACTCGTCGTAGCTGCGCCGGGTCCCGGGCTCCAGCGCGTCCTCCACCTCCTCCTTGCCGACCGGCGCCAGCCGCCCGTTGCAGGCCGTGCAGCGGGTCCACGGAGCCAGCGGCGGCCGGAAGCGGCCGAGCACGTCGAGGAACTGGTCGTCCGGCCGGGCGCCGCGCACGTACGCGCCGAGCCGCAGCGACCGGCGCCGCAGGATGCCCCGGTCCTGCGTGAGCAGCACCCGGTCCTCGGCGTTGGCCTGCTCGATCAGGGCGTCGTCGTCCATGTCGTTGCGGTAGGCGGTGTCCAGGCCGACCAGTCGCAGCCGCCGCGCCAGCGTCCCCAGGTGGACGTCGAGGACGAACCGGCAGCCCGGCACGGCCTGCGGCCTGGGCGCGGCCGGCACCTCCACCACCTCGTCCGGGCCCGGCCGGTGCGACCGGCCGACCGGGCGGCCTCCGGCGAGCGGCTCGCCGATCTCGGTCAGCGGAACGCCCGCCGACTCGATCAGGTGGCCGAGCGAGGACGTCCCGTCGTACGGCAGGAGCACCTCGGGCCGCCGGTTGCGCGGTGCGAGGAAGATCCACAGCTCGGGCGAGAAGCGTACGGACACCTCCATGTTTCCCAGCATGCCCCCGCCGCAGGGGCGCGGCCGCCGGTCATGGGTCTTCCGTCGTCAACGCGTCCAGTGCCGTCTGGAGGAAGAGCCGCACCGCGGCCATGTGCCGCTCGTCGAATCCGGACAGGACCCCGACCGTGCTGTCGATGAGCGGGCCGAAGTAGCTCCAGCCCAGTTCCTTGGCGCGGTCCTCGACTCTCAGCAGGACCCGGCGCCGGTCCTTGACGTCGCGGACCCGGCTGACCAGGCCGAGCCGTTCGAGCCGGTCGACGACCCCCGTGGTGCCCGCCGAGTTCAGGCCCAGCCCGGCGCCGAGGAAACCGGCGGTGGCGTCGGTTCCGGCCCGCTCCGCGTCCAGCAGGCAGATGAGCGCCCGCACGTCGGTGACGTGCATGCCGTGCTCGGCCGCGAACTCCGCCTGCCGCAGGCCGTACTCCACCGCGACCGCCCGCAGCAGATGGAAGATCTCCATCTCCGGGCCCTCGCGCTCACCTGCCACCCCTGGCGCCATGGCAGCCCCTCCTCGGCCTATTATCTCGCTCAACGAGATTATCGCTCAGCGAGACATTACGGAGGCGTCTTGACGACCATCGACGACGCGTTTCTCGCGGCCTACGACGCCGTCCTGGCGGCGCGCTGGCCCGCCTCCACCGAGTCGGCCGAGATCCGCACGCCCTACGGCACGACCCACGTCAACTCCGTCGGCCCCGCGGACGCGCCGCCGGTGGTCCTCCTCCACGGCGGCGGGACCACCTCGACCGTCTGGTCCGATACGGCGAGGGCGCTGGGCACGGCCTACAGGGTGCATGCGGTCGACACCGTCGGCGAGGCGGGACGCAGCGTCGCCGGCGAGCGGGCGATCCGGACGCTGGGCGACCAGATGGCCTGGCTCGACGCCGTGCTCGACGCCGTGCTCGACGGATCGGGCACCTCAGCGGTGTCCCTGTGCGGCAATTCCTACGGGGCGTGGAGCGCCCTGCACTACGCGGCGCACGCTTCCGGCAGGGTGAGGGCGCTGGTCCTGGTCGACCCGACGAACTGCTTCATCGGCTTCTCCCGCCGCTACCTGCTGCGGGCCCTGCCGATGCTGCTCCGCCCGACCGTGGGGCGGCGCCGCGCGTTCCTCGAATGGGAGACCCGGCGCGCGGCGCTGGACGAGACGTGGCTCCGCCTCTACGACCGCGCCGCCGCCTTCCCCGCCGCCCGGCCCCTGACCGGTCCGCGTCCCGGCCCGGAGGCGCTGCGGGCGCTGCGGCTCCCGGTGCTGCTTCTCCTGGCCGAGCACAGCCGGGCACACGACATCGGCCGGGTGGCCGCCTCCGCCGCGGCGCTCCTGCCCCGCGTGGAGACGGCCGTGCTGCCCGGAGCCACCCATCACACCCTTCCCCTCGCGGCGCCGCCCGAGATGGACGCGCGCATCGAGGAGTTCCTCGCCGCGCACGGGCGGGACGACTGATTCAGGGGCGGAACCAGTGCTGGGGGCGAGGATCGGTGTTCTGCCAGATGTGCTTGATCTCGCGGTATTCGTTCAGGCCGGTCGGGCCGAGCTCCCGGCCGACGCCGGACTGCTTGAACCCGCCCCACTCCGCCTGCGGCACATACGGGTGGTAGTCGTTGATCCACACCGTGCCGTGCCGCAGCCGCCCGGCCACCCGCTGCGCCTTGCCCGCGTCCGTCGTCCACACGGCCCCGGCCAGCCCGTAGTCGGTGTCGTTGCCCAGGGCGACGGCCTCGTCCTCACCCGAGAATCGCTCCACCGTCAGCACCGGCCCGAACGACTCCTCGCGGACCACCCGCATGTCGCGGTGGCAGCCGTCCAGCACCGTCGGCGGGAAGAAGTATCCCTCGCCCTCCAGGCGCCGCCCGCCGCAGCGTAGTTTCGCGCCCTCCGCGATCCCCGCCTCGACGTACGCCTCGACCTTGGCCAGGTGCTCGGCCGAGATCAGCGGCCCGGTCTCGGCCTCGGGGTCGAACGGCCCGCCCAGCCTGATCCGCTCGGCCCGGCGCACCACCGCGTCCACGAACCTCTCGTGGACGGAGTCCTCCACCAGCAGCCGGGCGCCGGCCGAACAGACCTGCCCCGAGTGCAGGAACACCGCGGTCACGGCGAAGTCGACCGCGGTGTCGAAGTCCGCGTCGGCGAACACGATGTTGGGGTTCTTGCCGCCCAGCTCCAGGGCGACGCGCTTGACCGTCCGCGCGGCCGAGGCCATGATTTGCCGCCCGGTCGCCAGCCCGCCGGTGAACGACACCATGTCCACCGCGGGGTGCTCGGCCAGCGGCGCGCCTGCCTCCGCGCCGGCCCCGAGCACCAGGTTGCCCACCCCCGGCGGCAGGCCCGCCTCCTCAAGCAGCCGCATCAGCAAGATCGCGGTGGACGGGGTCAGCTCGCTCGGCTTGAGCACGAAGGTGTTCCCCGCCACCAGCGCGGGCGCCACCTTCCAGGAGGTCTGCAGCAGCGGGTAGTTCCACGGCGTGATCAGGCCGCAGACCCCGACCGGCTCGTACACCACCCGGCTGATCGCATCGGCGCGGCCGGTGTCGACCACCCGCCCGGCGTCGGTGCCCGCGATCCCGCCGAAGTAGCGGAAACTCGCGATCACGTCGTCGACGTCGTACTCGCTCTCCACCAGGCGTTTGCCGGTGTCCAGCGACTCCGCCCGCGCGATCTCGGCCTTGTCGCGCTCCAGCAGACCGGCCACCCGCAGCAGCAACGCCCCGCGCTCCCGCTCCGGCGTGCGCGGCCACGGGCCCTCGTCGAACGCCCGCCGGGCCGCCGCGATCGCGGCCTCCGTGTCGGCGCGGCCGGCCTCCGCGACGGTGGCCACATGCTGTCCGTCGGCCGGGCAGCGGATCTCGCGCCGGCCGCCCTCGGCCGCGTCGCGCCACTGCCCGCCGATGTACAGGTCCTTCATGTCAGGCGTCCTTCCTGTGCCGGTAGAACTCCGCCGGCTCGGGGGCCAGGGGAGTGTTACCGAGGATCAGGTCGGCCGCCTTCTCCGCGACCATCATCACCGGCGCGTAGATGTTGCCGTTCGTGACGTACGGCATGACCGAGGCGTCCACGACGCGCAGGCCCTCCAGGCCGTGCACCCCCATGGTCAGCGGGTCGACCACGGACATCTCGTCCACGCCCATCTTCGCCGTGCAGGAGGGGTGCAGCGCGGTCTCGCCGTCCTTCGCCACCCAGTCGAGGATCTGCTCGTCGGTCTCGACCTCCAGGCCGGGGGACAGCTCGCCGCCGTTGAACCCGTCCATCGCGGGCTGGTTGAGGATGTCGCGGGCCACCCGCACGGCCTCGACCCACTCGCGGCGGTCCTGGTCGGTGGACAGGTAGTTGAACCGCAGCGCGGGCTTCACCCGGGGGTCGGCGCTCTTGATCTTCACAGAGCCGCGGGCGTCGGAGTACATCGGACCGATGTGCACCTGGTAGCCGTGCCCGCCGGCCGGCGCGCTGCCGTCGTAGCGCACGGCGACCGGCAGGAAGTGGAACATCAGGTTGGGGTAGTCGACGTCCTCGTTGCCACGCACGAAGCCGCCGGCCTCGAAGTGGTTGGTCGCGCCGGGGCCCTTGCGCAGGAACAGCCACTGGGCGCCGACCATCGGCCGGTTGCGCCACTTCATCGCGGGTTGCATCGAGACCGGCTGCTTGCAGGCGTACTGGATGTAGACCTCCAGGTGGTCCTGGAGGTTCTCGCCGACACCGGGCAGGTCGTGGACCACGTCGACGCCGTGCGCCTTCAGATGGTCGGCGTCGCCCACGCCGGAGAGCTGCAGGAGTTGCGGGGAGTTGATCGCGCCGCCGCAGAGGACGACCTCCCCGGCCCGCACCCGCTTGCCGTCGAACTCGACGCCGACCGCGCGCTTGCCCTCGAAGAGGATCTTCGTGACGAACGCCCCGGTCTTGACCGTGAGGTTCGGGCGGTTCATCACCGGGTGGAGGTAGGCCCGGGCCGCCGACAGGCGGCGCCCGCGGCGTACGTTGCGGTCGAACGGCGCGAACCCCTCCTGGCGGTAGCCGTTCACGTCGTCGGTCAGCGGGTAGCCCGCCTGCTGCACGGCCTCGAAGAAGGCCTTGAACAGCGGATTCCTGGCCGGGCCGCGCTCCAGCACCAGCGGCCCTTCGTGTCCGCGCAGCGGATCCGACGCGTCGGCGGCCAGGCAGTTCTCCATGCGCTTGAAGTACGGCAGGCAGTGCGCGAAGTCCCAGGTCTCCATGCCCGGATCGGCGCCCCAGCGCTCGTAGTCCATGGGGTTGCCGCGCTGGAAGATCATGCCGTTGATGCTGCTCGACCCGCCGAGCACCTTCCCCCGGGCGTGGTAGATGCGCCGGCCGTTCATGTGCGGCTCGGGCTCGGACTCGTACTTCCAGTCGTAGAACCGGCTGCCGATGGGGAACATCAGCGCGGCCGGCATGTGGATGAAGACGTCCCACAGGTAGTCGGGACGGCCCGCCTCCAGCACGAGCACGCGGTTCGCGGGGTCGGCCGACAGCCGGTTCGCGAGAGCGCTCCCCGCTGATCCACCACCGACGATGACAAAGTCATACATGTCCGCCTCCCGGGCAGGATGATATTGATATGCGCAATAGAGTGCAGCATTCGCAACGTCACGCGTCGGACCCCGATCTCGTCGGGGCCGACGAGGCCGCCGTGCGGTCCGAGGGGAGCGGCGGCGTCCAGTCGGTGGACCGGGCCGTGACGATCCTGGAGATCCTCTCCCAGCGCGGCGAGGCCGGCGTGAGCGAGGTCGCCGCCGAGATCGGCGTCCACAAGTCCACCGCGTTCCGGCTCCTCGGCGCCCTCGAGGCCCGCGGCCTGGCGGAGCAGGCCGAGGACCGCGGCAAGTATCGCCTCGGCTTCGGCATCGTCCGGCTCGCCGCCGGGGTGGCCGCGCGCCTCGACCTCGTCCAGCAGAGCCGCCCGGTGTGCCGGCGGCTCGCCGAGGAGATCGGCGAGACCGTCAACATCGCCGTCGCGCGGTCCCACTACGCCATCAACCTCGACCAGGTGCGCGGCCAGGCGGCCGTGACCGCGCACAACTGGGTCGGCCAGCCCACCCCCCTGCACGCCACGTCGAGCGGCAAGGTCCTGCTCGCCCACCTCGACGAGCGGCGCCGCGAACGGCTCATCGCCGCCGCCGGGCTGGAGCGCTTCACGCCGGCCACGGTGACCGACGCCGCCGAACTGCGGCGGCAGCTCGACGAGGCGCTGCGGCGGGGCTACGCGGTCACCGTGGAGGAGTACGAGATCGGGCTGAACGCCATCGCCGCGCCCATCCGCTCCCACGAGGGCGAGGTGGTGGCGGCCGTCAGCGCCTCCGGCCCGGCCTACCGGTTCAGCGAGGAGCGCATGCGCGAGCTCGCGCCCGTGCTCGTCGCGGGCGCCGCCGACATCAGCCACCGTCTCGGCCACGCCGGGTGACCGGGGTCACCGCACGCCCGGTATCGGGAGACCCGACACCGGAAGACACGGCGCCGGAGGGACGTCCCCGACGGGACGTGACGGCGCTCATCGCGCCCCGGCGGGCTCGTTCACGCGGCGCCGCCACCGGGTGAACGAGCGCGGCTGGTCGACGCCGAGCACCGCGACCGTGCGGCCCTCCCGCCGGTAGACGGCCAGGAAGCGGCGGGACGCGAGGTCGCCCTCCTCGACGCTCACCTCGTCTCCCGGAAGCGTGTGCCCGGCGAACTGCACGCGCATGCCGTACTGGTCGGACCACAGGTAGGGCGGCGCGAGGGCGTCCGGAACGGCGGCGCCGCCGGATAGCAGCGTCTGCGCGGCCGTCGCGGGACGCCGCGCGGCGCCGGTCCAATGCTCCACGCGCAGGTGGGCGCCGAGAGCGGGGTCGAACCAGGCGGCGCAGTCGCCGACCGCGACGACTCCCGGCACGCTCGTCGCCCCGCCGGTGTCGCAGACGACGCCGTCGCCGACCTTCACCCCGCTGCCGTCGAGCCAGTCCACCGCCGGCCGCGCGCCGATGCCGACGAGCACCACGTCGGCGTCCAGGCGGCGCCCGTCCTCCAGCAGCACGCCGTCGACGCGGCCCTCGCCCGTCAGGCTCCGTACGGCGGCGCCGCAGATCAGGCGCACCCCGTGCGCCTCGTGCAGCCCGGCGAGCGCGGTGCCCATCTCGGGCCCGAGCGCGCGGGCGAACGGCGCGGGCGCCGCCTCGACGATCGTCACGTCGAGCCCGAGCGTGCGGGCGACGCAGGCGACCTCTGCGCCGATGAAGCCCGCCCCGATCACGACGAGCCGCCGGGCGGCGTCGAGATCGGCCCGCAGGGCCGCCGCGTCCTCGATCGTACGCAGCGTGTGCACGCCGGACAGATCGCCCCCGAGGGTGCGGGCGACCGCGCCGGTGGCGATCACCACGCCGTCGGCCTCGACCGCGGAGCCGTCGGCGAGCGCGATCCGCAGCGACCGGCCCTGTTCCAGCCCGGTCGCGGCGACGCCCAGGCGCCACTCGGCGTCGAGGTCCTCGCCGTCGCCCTCCAGGGCGAGGTCCACCGTCGTCATCCGGCCGGCGAGGAACTCCTTGGACAGCGGGGGCCGGTCGTAGGGGCGGTGCGCTTCGGCCCCGACGATCGTCAGGAGCCCGCCGAAGCCCTGGGCGCGCAGCGCGCGGGCCGCCGACAGCCCGGCGAGCGACGCGCCGACGATGGCGACGGATTTCACGGCACCCTCACGACGTCTCAGGCCGAACCGGTGCGGACGCCGGGCGGGAGGTTCGGCGGCAGGTCCGACGGCACGACGTAGACGGTCTCGTCCCGGACCACCACCTGGTGGGTGCGCACCGGCAGCTTCGCGGGAGGAGCGTCCACCCGGCCCGTGCGCAGGTCGAAGCGCGACGCGTGCAGGGGGCACTCCACCTCGCATCCTTCCAGCCACCCGTCCGCGAGCGAGGCGTCCTGATGCGTGCAGGTGTCGTCCACCGCGTACAGTTCACCGTCCTCGGTGTGAAAGACGGCGATCGGGGGATCTGTCTCGATTCGGAGGGCCTCACCCCTGGGCAGGGCGGCGAGGGGGCACGCAGGAATCATGCGGGAGTTTCCAGTTTCGTAAGGTGGAACAGGAAGCGCTATACGCAACAGATTGAGCGGAGATCGCGCCAAAGTCAAGGGGCGACATATCGCCTACGGGGTGATAAGCGCGACTCTGGTCCAGGCGCAGGTGAGGCCCCTGTTCATCGCTCCTGTCGACCGTGAGAACCGGAAAGGCCGGAAAGGCGTGCGGCCCCGCCGCCGGTCGCCGGAGGGGCGACAGGCGGCGGGGCCGCACGCGATGTCGGGGTGGGTGGGGTCAGGCGGCGACGGTCGTGCGGCCGCGCACCTGCAGGACGGTCAGCAGGCCGACGACGACGGTGACGGCGCCGGTGATCCAGGCGGTCCACGCCGAGGCGGAGTCGCCGTCGAAGCCGAACGCCCAAGGGGAGACGAACAGCAGGGCGCCGAACGCCGCGGTCACCCAGGAGCTGGCGCCGCCCGCGCCCAGGATGGACCACAGGGCGGAGACGACGAGCAGGGCGCCGAGAATGAGCAGTGGCTGCGTGGCCGCCTGGGCGTCGGCCCAGAAGAACGGTGCGAGCACCGCGACCAGCCCGGCGACGAGGGCGACGATGTCGGACAACGATCTCGTGAGATCCATCCGTGCCTCCGTACGGGGAGAGGTGACCTATGACCCGACGGTGTGCCTGATTGACCGCCCGGTCAACAATCCGCTACGTCAGGATTTCCTAACCCTGCGTCACCTCGTCCTGAACCATCCCCAGGGGCGAACGACGGTGGCCGCCGGCCGGGGAAGTCCCCGGCCGGCGGCCATCGTGGAACGCGACGGTCAGGGCTTGCCGCCGACCGTGACGGTCTCCTTGCCGTAGTTCTTGCCGTTGCCGTCCGGCTTGTAGTTCTTCTCGACGTTGCCCGCGAGGTCCATGGCGAACCAGTGCACCTCGGTGGTCTTGTCGATCGAGATCTTCGCGGCGCCCTCACGCATGCCCGAAGAGGTCAGCTTGGGCGAGCTCAGCGTCGGCCGGCTGCCGTCGAGGGTGTAGTAGACGTTCGCCGGCTCGTCCACATTGAAGGTGAACGTCGTCGAGGTGTCGGTCCTGCCGGTCACCACGAGCGTCGAATCGGGCCGTTGCCTGTCCTTGTCGTAGGCGCGGGCGACCTCGAGGATGCCGATCTGGCCGTTGGAGAACTCCATCGCCTCCTCGTGGCCCTCCTCGAATGGAGGCTGGAAGCCGACCGCGAGGTACTGCTTGGTCGCCTGGTCGTAGACGTCGGCGCCGACCTCGAAGTCCCAGCCGATGATGCCCTTGTTGTACCAGAACTCGTCGGCGCTGTTGCCGGCCGCCGAGTACAGCACGTCGATCACCGGGCCGGTGCGTCCCGGCCAGATGGCCGTGCCGCGCCAGCCCTGGACGGCGGACAGGATGTGGGTGGAGGCGTTCCAGAAGTACTCCTCCGTGCCGAGGTCCGTCCGCGGCAGCGTCTCCCGTCCCGCGGTCTTGTACGCCCCGGGAGGCCACATGAAGTAGCCGCCGTAGGAGTGGGTGTTCATCGCGAACTTGATGTTCGGGAACTTCTCCGTGAGCCACACCTCGTTGCGTGTCTCCGGCTCCGACAGCTCCGCCGGCCCGGCGAAGGTGTCGCTGGTGCAGGTGGTCGAGCCGCCGTTGTATCCGTCGCGGACGCTGCCCACCGAGAAGTTGCGGTTGAGGTCGACGCCCCAGGAGTTGCGCCGCCCCGGGTCCGCCGCGTCGGCGGCGCAGTAGTTGACCATGTTCCTGCGCTGCATGTTGTAGTCGTACATCGAGTAGTGGGCGCCGTCGGGGTTGATCGTCGGCACGATGAAGATGTCGAGATCGTCCACCAGCTTCCTGGTGTCCGGGTCCTGCGCGTAGTTGCGCAGCAGCCGCTCGGCGGTCTCCACACAGGTGATCGGGGTCACCCACTCGCGGGCGTGCTCCTGGCAGTAGAGGAACACGCCGGTCTTCGAGCCGTTCCGGCTCTTGCCGATGCGCAGCGCCTTCATCTGGAACGGCTGACGCGAGACGCTCGCCGGCGCCTTCAGGTTGTCGGTCAGCTTCGTCGCCGGGGCCGCCGCCACCACACCGGTGCCCGTGCTGGTCCGGTAGAGGCTCGCGGTCAGCAGCGCCGAAGCGGCGGAGCTGCCGTTCAGCGCGGCGACGACCTGGGAGGCCGTGCTGGTGACCGTGCCGGAGGCGTCCGTGGCCAGGTTGACCGTCACGTCCTTGCCGTTGACGGCGACGGAAAGCGGGGCCGAGGCGGTCCCGGGGTTCACCAGCGCGACGCCGACGTCGTTGCCGCCCTCGCTGCCGTACGCCTTGGACGTCACGTAGAACGTGCTCGCCAGCGCGCTCCCCGAGCCCGTGCCGAACTGCGCCTGCGCCTGGCGGCGGTAGCCGTTCGTCTTGTTCGGCAGGTCGACGATCTCCGAGATCTTCGGGAACTCCTTGGACAGCGCCACGATCCGGCCGGTGACCTCGGTGGGGTCCATGTAGTGGTCGACGAAGTCCTGCACGTAGTGCTTGCTCGGCGCCTTGCGCGGCTCGCCCAGCCACTTCGTCACCGGCACGGTGATCGAGCCGCCCCGGTTGCTGGTGATGGTGACCGTGGTGGGGGCCGCCGTGATCGGCAGCGGCGCGTTGAACCGGTGGTACATGTACTGCCCGGCGTCGGTGAAGCGGGACATCGTCGCCGTGCCGCCGGAGTCGGGGGCGGTGCCGGGGCCGCTGTCCCAGGTGGCGGTGAGCACGGTCTGGGCGTCCGTCGCGCTCGTCTTCACCTCCACCGAAAGGAAACGCTGATCGTCGAGGCTGGTGAACCACTCGGCGCGCAGCGGTGTGAGCGTGTCGGTCTCGGTCGCGTCGGCCGACGCGGAGGCCAGCGCCTGGCGCCGCTCGGCCAGGTTCGCGGCGTAGTCGCTCTGGTCGGAGATGGCGTCGCGGACGTCGAAGCCCTGGTCGCGCAGGCTCCGCGCCTCGTCGGGGCTGAGCACGGCGTGCACCTCGACGCCGCCGTCGACGGGCTTGCTGTACTCGGCCAGGTCGACGCCCAGGGCAACCAGCTTGTCCACGCCCGACTGGTCGGCGACGACGACGCGCATCAGCGCGACGCCGTTCTGCGCGGTGCTGGACGCCCGGTCGGGCGGGACCGGATCGGGAGAGGGACCGGCGAGCGCAGGGAGGGCGTTCAGGGTGATCGCCAGGGGGAGTGCGAGTGCGGCGGCGTAGCGCCGCGCCCTGCGGGGAGAGCTCCTCATCGAGTTTCCTCCATCTGGCGTGCCGTCCGGGAAGGGGGGTCAGCCCGGAACGGATCACGCGAGGTCGAGGGAAGTCTTTGTCACCCCGAAAAAGTCGTCAAGGTGCACGAACCCCCCAAATTCGGGATTTTTCCGCAACGAGATGGCTTAGTGCCTGATTGGGTATTTAGCGCCTCTTGTCATGTGGGGCCGATATGAGTAACGGTCCCGGGGAGGCCTTTCTCCGTCACCGCATCAGCACGAGCCGTACGGCCTCGGCGACGGGCACGCCTCCGCCGATGAGTTCGAGGACGCGATGCCGCGTCTCCGGGGCGTCGATCAGCGCGGCGATCACGGCGGCGACGTCGTCGCGCGGCACCGCCCCGGAGGGAAGCGGCGGATCGGCCAGCGTCACCAGGCCGGTCCCCGGCCCGTCGGTGAGCCGCCCCGGCCGCAGGATCGTCCAGTCGAGCGGGCGGGCGCGCAGGTCCTCCTCCGCTGCCGTCTTCGCGGTGATGTAGGCCGTCCAGACCTCGTCGCTCCCCGGCGCGGGCGGCGATCCCGCGCCCATCGAGGAGATCTGGATGAAGCGGGAAACGCCGGCCCGTCCGGCCGCGTCGGCGAGCAGCACCGAGGCGCCCTGGTCCACCGTGAACTTGCGCGCGGCGCCGCTGCCGGGCCCCGCCCCGGCCGCGAAGACGACGGCTCCGGCTCCCCGCAGGATCTCGGCCACCTTCTCCGGCGCGGTTCGCTCCAGGTCGCACAGCACCGCCTCGGCGCCGGCGGCCTCCACGTCCGCGACCTGATCCGGGTCGCGGATCAGCCCCACCGGCGCGTCGCCCCGCCCGCTCAGCAGGCGTGCCAGCCGAAGGGCGATCTTCCCGTGTCCGCCCGCGATCACCACGCGCATGCGCTCACCTCCGCGCCGATCCTGCCACGACCCCTCCAGGCCGCCGGGGCAGGCCGCGCCGTCACTTGCCCGTCTTCGCTGGTCAATGGTTACTTCTTGTGATAGTCATGTCACTACTAGTAATCAGCAAAGTGTCTGTGGAGATGACATGCTCATGGGCGTACTCGCGGTCGCGGCGGCCGTCGGGCTGGTGGCCGTGGCGGCCCTTCTGTTCCGCGCGCTGGGCCGGGGCGCCGACGATCGCGATCCCGGCGGCGCGTCCGCCGGTCACGCCGGGTCGATGCTCTCCTCGCTGTTCCTGCTCGTGTTCGCCATCGCGATCGTCGTGCCGTGGACATCGGCCGACTCGGCGCGGCAGAACACCTACTCGGAGACCCAGGCGCTCGTGGAGGCCTACTGGGCCGCCGCGCCGCTCCCCGCCCCCGACGCCGCCCAGGTGCGCGAGGGACTGCGCGAGTACGCGAGATACGTCCTCGAGGACGAGTGGCCGCAGATGGCGGCCGGGCGCCTCGGCACCGAGGGGACGGCGCGGCTGGAGTCGCTGCGCGCCCGCGTGACCGAACTGCCGGCCACGACCGACGAGGCGCGCGACGCGAAGGACGCGGTGCTGGAGCGGATGGCGGACCTGTTCGCCGCCCGCCGGCAGCGCGCCGCCGACGTCGGCACCGCGCTGCCTCCCGGCGTCATGCTGCTGACGGTCCTCACGGGCGTCCTCGTCGTCGTCTTCCCGTTCCTGGCCGGGGCCCGTCCCCGGGGGCTCACGCTCGTGCCGATGACGGCGATGGCGGTCCTGCTCGGCGTCGGCGTCTATCTCGCCTGGAACATCTCCCACCCCTTCAGCGGTGGCCTGGCGGTGAAGCCCGACGCGTTCGTGAGCGCCCTGCACGAGTTCCAGCGGATCCCCGAGGGCCGCTGACATGGGCAGGACGGCGGGCCCGCGCGTGGCCGTCGCGCTCGTCCGTGCCAGTGCCGTGCTGACCTGTGCCACTCTCACCTGTGCGACCCTGACCTGGGCCACGCCGGCCGCCGCGCTTCCCGCGCCGGTGCGGGCAGCGGCCGGCACGTCTTCCACGGCCGACGATCCGGATGGACCGGGCCTGCGGGTCGGCGTCTGCGTCGACGTCGACGTGATCGTCGACCTGCACGCCGAGGTCGGCATCGGAGGGCCCGGCTGCACGCCGCCGACGCCCGTCCCGCCGCCGGCGCCCTCCCCGGAGCCTCCGGCGCCGGCTCCCGAGAAGCCCGCACCGGCGCCCCGGCACTCCCCGCATCGGGTGGCGGTCGCGCCCCGGCCGCCCGTGGCGGTGCCGTCCCCCCGCCCTCGTGCGACGCCGCGGCCCACCCCCTCGCCGTCCAGGTCACCGGTTGCCCGCGTGCCGGCCATGCGCGCGATCGCGCCCGTACGGCACCGCAACCCCCTGGGGACGCTCACGGTCGTCGTGGTCCTGTCGGTGGCGATCGCCGCCGCCGGTGCCGCCGCCTTCCGCCGGTAGGAGGACACGGGCGGCGACGCCGGGCCGGAGAACGATGTGGGCCGCAAGTGCTGACGCGGCCCTCATCGCCGGAATGCGCCGGAAGGGGGGTCGACGAGCGCGGCGCCGAACACCCACGGCGAGGTCTGGGCGATGAAGTCGCCGGGAAATCCGAGGGTGAACTCGGTGGCATTTTCCAGGCGCGTGCGCACTTCAGGGGGGAGGGCGAGGCCGGCGGCGGCGAGATTGCCCCGTAGCTGGTCGGCGGAACGCGCCCCGACGATCGGATGGACGGCGGGAGAGCGGCTCATCGTCCACGCGATCGCGACCTGTGCCGGGGTCGCGCCGAGGTCGTCGGCGGCCTCCTGCACGGCCCGGGCGACGGCGTGGTCGCGGGCCGAGAGCGACTCGGCCTTCAGCCGTCCCATGGGCACGGCCCCGTCCGGGCGGGTGTGCTCGCTGGACACCGTGTACTTGCCGGACAGCACCCCGCCGCCGAGCGGGCTCCACGCCGTGACGCCGAGCCCGAGGGACTCGGCCATGGGGAGCAGTTCCCGTTCGATGTCACGTTGCAGCAGGCTGTACGGCACCTGCAGGCCGATGAAGGGACTCCAGCCGCGCCACTCGGCGAGGGTGTTGGCGCGGGCCACGACCCAGGCGGGGGCGTCGGAGATCCCCACGTACAGCACCTTGCCGGCCTGGACGGCGTCGTCCAGCGCGCGCATGGTCTCCTCGATGGGCGTGTCACGGTCCCACATGTGCACCCAATAGAGGTCGAGGTAGTCCGTACGCAGCCGGCGCAGGCTGGTCTCCAGGGAGGCCCGGAGGTTCTTCCTGTGGTTCCCCCCGGCGTTCGGGTCGGACCGGTCGCGGGAGACGGTGTACTTCGTGCCGAGGACGAACGACTCACGCCTGCCCTCGAGCAGCTCGCCGAGGATCTCCTCGCTGGCCCCGTCGCGGTAGTTGACGGCCGTGTCGATCATGTTGCCGCCGGCCTCGGCGTACAGGTCGAGCATCCGCCGGCACTCCGCCGCCGGCGCGCCGACGCCGCCCTGCTCTCCGAAGGTCATCGCGCCCAGGATCAGTTCGGACACCCGAAGACCGCTCGTGCCCAAAGTGCGGTACCTCATGCCGATATCTGAATGTGTCATGAAGGGAACCATACACTGTGTCTGAACATTATGTCTGTACAAGGCGTCCGTACAGCACGTCGGTATCCTGAGGGGCATGCCTTCGAAGCCCGGCGCGCAGCCGGCCCGTAGATCGGCCGCGGAGCCGGCGTCCACCGGGTTGCGGGAGCGGATCCTGTCCGCGACCCGCGAGCTGCTGCGGGAGCGCCGCTTCGACACCCTCAGCGTCGCCGACATCCTCACCGCCGCGGAGGTCTCCCGGGCGAGCTTCTACTTCTACTTCCCGAGCAGGCAGGCCGTGCTCGGTGAGCTGGTGCGCGACGCCGTGGCACAGGGACAGCAGGCCGCGGCCCCGTGGATCGGCGGGTCGCAGGACCCCGTCGCCGCGCTGCGTGCGGGGGTGCGGGACGGTGCCCGGCTGTGGCGCGACAACGCGGGCGTCCTCATGGCGATCGTGGAGAGCCAGGGCTCGGACGAGGGGCTGCGAGCCCTCTGGCTGGAACAGATGAACCTGTTCACCGACGCCGCCGTGGCCCGGATCGAGTCCGACCCGCAGGCCCGCAGGCGGCTCGGGGACATGGACGTGCGCGCCGTCGCCGCGTCGCTGACCTGGATGGGTGAACGGCTCTACTATCTCGCCGCGGCCGGTGTCCCCCCGTTCGACGACGAGGAGGTCCTCGTCGACGTTCTCACCAACGCCTGGGTATCGATCCTCTACGGCCGGCCGGTCACCCCGCCCAGCCGGATTCCCAGGGCAGAGCAGCGGAAAGACGCCGCCGACTGATCACCGGTGCAGCGGAGCCGGCGTCGCGTCCGAGGACGGCGCCGGCTCCGCGCGCTCCCATTCAGGACCGGTTCGCCCGGGCCACGACCTCCTCGCTGGTCAGAGGGCTGCTCGGGTGGTGACTCAGGCACAGCGGCGTACGGACCTTCGTGAACGACCCGCCCTCGAACGCCGCGTAGAACTGGCCGGACCGCAGCCGCGCCACGTCGGGGACGTCGCCGCCCTTGGCCCTGGCCAGCTCCCGCGCCGCCGTGATCTGGGCCGGCGCGTTGAGCAGGCCGAAGAACTGGGTGGCGGCGTTGCCCGTGATCCGGTTGTGCAGGCCCTTCGGCGCCTGGGTGGCGTACACGAGCCCGAGGCCGTACTTGCGGGCCTGCGCGGCGAGGGCGAGCGTGCTCTGGGTGCACACGGTCGCCGTCCCTGACGGCGCGAACGTCTGGGCCTCGTCCATCACGAACAGCCCGCCGAGCGGCCGGTCTCCGGCGGGATGCCGTTTGATCCAGGAGAACAGCGCCATCTGCAGCTGGTTGACGAAGCCCTGCCGCTGGGCGTCGGAGGCCATGCCGGTGAGGCTGATCACCGAGACGCGGGCCCGTCTGCCCTCCGGCGGCGTGAGCAGGACGCCCGGATCGACAGGCGTCCCGGTCCCCGCGAACAGGGGATCGCTGATCGTCTCCGCCCTGAGGTGCTGGGCCATCTCGGTCGCGAGCCTGGGCGCGCCTTCGAGACTGCTCACGCCGTCAGGAAGGTCGTCGAGCAGGGCGATCAGGCCGCCCAGCCCCGTGCCGCCGCGCCGTCCGTAGTGGGCGACGGCCTCGCGGAGCACCGCCTGGCCGAGATGGGCCCTGGCCGTCTTGGCCTCCAGCTTCGCCCGGGGCACGAGCGCGGCGAGGGCGGCGTCCACCGCCTCGTCGAACTCGTCCGGGTCGTCGGCGACGCCGGCGAAGTCGGGCAGTGGCTGGAAGCTCAGCGGGCGTCCCGACTCCTTGCGCGGCGTCCAGACGACCACGTCGGTGTTCCTCAGATAGTCGTCGGCCCTGGCCGCGTCGCCCTCGCCCCACTCCGCCGGTGGTTCCGGCCACCGGTCGCCGAGCCGCGCGAGGTCGTTGTTCGCGTCGAGCACGATCGCCGAGACCCCCTGAAGGGCGCACTCCTCCACGAGGCGGCGGATCAGCACCGTCTTGCCGGAGCCCGAGCCGGCGAAGATCGCCGTGTGCTTGCGCAGGGTCTCCAGCGGGATCCGCACCGGCCGGTCGTCCGAGGTCGCCGCCCCGATCGTCAGGTACGGAGCGGCCGGGGCCTCGTCCGCCGGCAGCGGCCTGCGCGGACGAGGAACGGCCGCCGCCTCCGCTGCCGGCATCTCCGCAAAGGGCGCCTCGACCGTCGTCTCCACAGCCGGCGTGTCCGCAGCCGGTACCTCCGCGACCGGCGTCTCCACAGCCGGCACCTCCGCGGACGGCGCTTCGACCGGCGATGCCTCGGGGGAGGGCAGAGGTGGCCAGACCTGCAGATCGGGAACGGCCGGGCCGAGGGTTACGCCGCCGGGAACCGCGACGCTCGCACCGACAGGTTCCGGCACATTGCCGGAAGCCGGGGACGGCGCGGTGTCGGGGGCCGGGGACGGCGCGGTGTCGGGGGCCGGGGACGGCGCGGTGTCGGGGGCCGCGGAAGGTGCATCACCGGAGGCCGGGGACGGCGCGTCGGCCACCGGCAGCGGCTTGAGTCCTGGCACCGCCTCCCGGTGGAGCAGACGCCGCTCGGGATTGGCGGTGCGCCGGGGGCGGTCCGGCGACCGGGCCGGCCGCGAGGACCTCCCACTCCCCGCGCTGGACACGCGCGGAACGGCCGCGTCGCTCAGCGCCTCGGCGAACAGCTTCACCTCGTTCGTCGGCTTGCGGGAGACGAGCCATGCCTGGAGGTCCGCCGGGTTTTCGGTCAGCAGGGTGCGAAGAGCCGAGAAGATCCTCAGGTCGTCCTCCTCGACCTGGAGGACGCGGCCCCCCGCCTGCTCGAAGGCGGCCAGGGCCTCCTGGGTGGCGGGCCCCTTCGCCCAGCCCTGGTTCCTGAGCACGAAGAGTTTGCGCGCGGGTATCCGATCGTCGAGCCCGGCCGCCGTGGACGCGGCCTTCAGTCGGTTGAGCGCGGCGGTGTGATGGGACGCGGAGACGGCCCGGAAACACCAGTGGGCCTCGTTCTCCGTCGCCTCGTCCAGGGTCCGCCGCAGGCGGGCGTGCAGGGGCGGCTTCGTGCTCGGAGGCGGGTCCTGGGCGAACAGGCGTCCGTCCTCGCCCTGCTCGGCGATCCAGGCGGACAGCCCGGCCGACAGCAGTCCCGGCATCACGGCGTCCTCCGTGATCGGGTCCAGCGCCTCCACCACGTCCGCCCGCTGCCGCAACTCCGCGAACCGCCTGTCGAGCTCGCCGAAGTCCGGTCCCCGTTCCGGTCCCGGGCGCTGCTTTGTGGGAACGACCTTGGCCGGCTGGGAGCCGGTCAGCCGTTCCAGCTCCGCGACCTGCCCGCTCGCCAGGCACGACCGCACATGCGTGTCGATCCGGATGAGCAACTGGCGAGGCGTGTACTGGTTCGCCTCCTCGAACGCCTCAGGCGTCACCGGCCAGGTCGGGTATGGCGGCGTGAACCCGACCGCCCCGTACTGCGCGCTGAACCTCTTCTCGATCAGCGCCCGGCCCGTCTTCGCGTCCGGGATCGTCCCCAGCGGCAGGGTCATCCGGAAGCGGTCCTGGACGGTGTCGGTGGCATGCTTTTCGATCAACGTCCATGTGAGGGGGAGGCAGGACAGGACCGTCAGCGTGCGGCGGGTAACCTCGCGAAGTGTCATCAGACCACCCGCGACGCGTTCGATCGTCCTGCGGTGCTCCGGGTCCTCCGCCGATCCGCCCCCGGTGAGGGTGGCGGACTGGGCGATCAGCGTGTCGACCTGGTCCACGGCGATGACGGAGGGACCGGTCAGCGCGAGAAGTCTGGACAGGTCGTGGACGATCTCCTGCGGTGTCTTCTCGACGGTCCGGAACCCCCATCCCGCGCGCTCGCCGGGCTCTCCCTGCGGCGCCGAGATGAGGTAGGCGTCACCGATGTCCTGCGCCGCCAGGCCATGCGAGGCCCGCAGGGTGAGGGCCCGTGCGGTGTCCTGCACGTCACGGCCGACGTGCGGGTCGTATTGGCGCAGGGCGTCGATGAAGGCATCCAGGTCAGCCCGGGACAGGGGGACGTCGCCGATGATCGGGCCGCGTGCCGCTTGTGGCACCTCGGCGAGCACGCAGAGGCGCCACAGGAGTTCCCTCAGCTGACTGCCGTCCCCGGCCAGCGGCCGGGAGAGGCTGTCGAGCATGGAGAGCAGCACGCTCTCCCAGAAGTCCTTCGCGTCGAGCAGGCTGACCAGGAAGAAGTAGGCGTCCTCTTCGTGTACCTTCTCGCGCACCCAGCCGAGGAGATGCGTCTTACCCGTCCCCCGCTGGCCCTGTATCGCGACGCCGATGGGGCTCGCGGCGACGCTCTCCTCCGCCTCCAGCAGGCCGTCGAGGATGACCTGCGCGGCGTCCCGATGCATCCCCTCGACATGGAACGGCAACGGGCGCCACACGTCGTCGGCGACCCGCGTGTAGTTGAACCGCAGGGCCCGAAGGGCGTCGAGTTCGTCGCTCGTCATCATGCTCCGATCAGGATGAGGTGCTTGGCCTGGTCCCCGATCACGACAGCCGCGCTCCTGTCCTCGTCGGTGAGCATCTTCTGGTTGGACTCGGGCACCAGGCGTACGTCGGGCAGGCCGATCATCCGGCGGAAGGTGGCGTCGACCTCGTCCCTGGGGGCATCGCCGAGCAACGGGCGCAGCCGGGTCAGGCTGACCCAGGCGTTGGGCTTGTCGGCGAGCCGCGCGTACGCCTTGCGGATCATCGTCTCGATGTCGTCGGACGCGGGCACGCTCGCGGCCGGCGTTTCCGCGATCGCGATCGGTGCTGCCGCCGGTTCGGAGGCGGGCGGTTCCGCAACCGGTTCTCCGGTGTTCGCGGGGACGAGGTCCTCCTCCCGCCCGAAGATCTCGGCGAGGCTGTTCTCGCTCCGGGCGATGTGCCGCTGGAGGTTGCCGACGAGGGCCTTGACCGCCGCCGCGGCGAAACCGGTGCCCGGCGTGCCGATGCCGTCCCGGACGAGCTCCGACGCGTGGTGCCAGCCCTTGTCGGTCAGCACATGGCTGAAAGAGCGCCCCGCTCTCCGGCTGGTGACGAATCTGCCCTCGTTGAGGGTGGTCCGCTCCTTGCCCGTGATGGTGACGCCGTACTTTTCCTTGAGCTCGGGATTGGACATCTCCCGGTCCTCCGCCATCAGGATCAGGAGGGCGCAGGTCGCGGAGAAGGACAAGGGTTTGTCAGGCATGGAGTGACCCTTCGAGCGTTCCATGGCGGCACTGGTGGAGGAAGCGCTCCAACTCGGCGAGCACGGTGCCGAGGCGTTCCAGCACCTGCTCGTTCGTGAAGCGGCGGACGGCGTAGCCGTCCCGGCGGAGGCGCAGGTCGCGTTGTCTGTCCGCGGCGAGGCGGAGCGGCCGGAGATGCTCGGGGCCGTCGATCTCGACCACGCATCGCTCGGCACGCCAGAGCAGGTCGACGCGGATCGGATTGCTGAGCGGTCCTGAGGCGTGGAGCTGGTTCCACTCGCGGCCCGCCGCCCAGGCGTACGGCGACAGTGCCGCCTCCAACCGCCGCTCGGCGGTGCTGGCCGGGTGCGGCGATCCGGCCAGAGGCGGGAAGGCGAGCGCCGGCAGCGGAGACTCCACGGCACCGCCGGACGTGATCTCGCGGGCGAGCGCCGCGACCTCTTCGGGGATCGGGGCGGTCATGGTCTCGATCCGGTCGACGGAGCGCGGCGGCGGCCCGATGAGCCAGACGCCGAACCCGCCGTGGTGGGCCAGCCATTCGCACGCCGCGACCAGCACCTCCTCGGCGGCAGGCGAGAGCCCGGAGGGAACCCGTACGAGGATCGCGGCCTCCGGCCGCCGGTAGGCCGAGCGGAGCACCCGGGCCAGCCCGGCGGCACGGATCTCGGGCGGGAAGCCTCCCCGAGCCTGGCCGCGCAGGGCGCGTTCCGCCAGGTGGGCGAGGAAGGGCGCGAAGTGCCTGGTGGCGGAGCCCGTACGCAGGGCGAGGGCGCGAACGGCGGGGACGGCCGCGCCGCCGGGCCCGGTGATCCCGTCCGCATCGGGCAGCCAGGCGGGGAACATCGCCAGCGCGGCGGACTCCAGTTCCCCCAGTACGTCGGCGACCACGTCCGCGGGGGTCTCGGCCGGGCGGGGCACGTAGGTGACCAGTGCGGGCGCGTCATCGGGCAGGTGCACGTCCCCGTCCGCGTGCAGGTGCACGTCCCCGTCCGCGTGCAGGTGCACGACCCGGCCCGTGGGAAGCTCCCTCCACGAGCGTGCCACGCCGTCCCCGCCTGTCGTTGAAGATCCAACAATCTCGACCCGGCAGAGGGTATCGGGCAGTGGCAGGACCGTCCACAAAATCGGAATTATCCGGTCTCGGATCTGATCAGGCGGAGGAACGCCTTGATGCCCGACAGGACCTCCTGGTTGTCGGTGAGACGGCTGAGGGAGTCCTCGAACTTCCTGCCCATGGCGTCGAGCCGGCGGTCGAGGTCGTCCCCGCGCGCCGTGGCCGCGTGGAACCCGGCGCGCGTCTCCGAGGTGAGGGCGTCGAGGCGCTCGGCCAGTTCGGCGGCCCTGGCCTCCGACTCCTCGGCCCGCCCCTCCAGCGCTGCGACCCGCTCGACGAGCGTGACGACGTCCTCGCGCGGATAGCGGACCTCCTCCAGCATCGTGGTCATGCGGTTGCGCAGGTGGGAGAACCACGCCCCGGCCGGCCTGAACAACGTGGCGATCAGGTAGAAGACGGCGAAGTAGTAGCCGACGGTCTCGCCGGAGAAGTAGGTGACGACCGCGAGCAGGGCGGCCGACAGCAGGTGGGCGGCGACGGCCGCCCGGCGCATGCGCACCGCGATGCGGAGGGCCTCCGCCTCGCGCTCCGGTGAGACCTCCACCCCGCGCTCGCGGCTGACCCGTATCTCGTGGATCAGGGCATGGGCCTGGAAGTACAGGTTCCACGGCACCGTCAGGAGCACGATCAGCCAGAGCAGGCACAGCGCTCCGAAGCCCAGCGAGACGACCACCGGCAGTGGTACGTCCACCACGTAGACCAGGACGATCCCCGCGATCGTGGAGACGATCGCGAGAAAGACGATCCCGCTTCTGCTCACGGTCATCCTTTCCGCCGGCGTTCGGACACGTCAGTGTCGCCGCCGGATCGGCGCGCGGGCATGAGCGGGATCACCCGGATCGCCTGAGTACGACCGCTCAGTAGAAAGGGGGTGGCCCGGGACGCGGACCACCCCCACTCGTCACCCGAAGCAGCTCGTCACTTCTCGAAGACGGGAACTCCGTCGCGGACGAGCTTCCAGTTCGCCTGGGCGAACGTCGCCGGGTCGATGGTGCCGCTCGCGGCGGCGTACTCGATCAGCGCCTGGCGGATCTCCACCTGGGCGTTGTAGACCACCGGGGCGGTCGAGACGTGCGGGAAGCCGCCGCCTCCCGACTGGCGGTAGTTGTTGATGGCCACGACGAACTGCTGGTCGGCGGTGACGGGCTTGCCCTGGTAGGACAGGCCGACGATGCGCTGGCCGACCGGCTTGGAGATGTCGATGTCGTACGTCACGCCGGAGAGCTGGTCGTAGTTGTAGTCGGGCGTGCCACCGGCGTTGGTGAGCGTGCCGAGGTCGATCGGCGCGCCCGGGGCGACCTGGGCGAAGTACTTCGCCGAATACTCCAGGAAGTCCTTGATCTGGGCGCCGTTCAGCTTGATGCCGAGCAGCGTGTTGTCGTAGACGTACAGCCCGGCCATGTCGCGGACGCTGACCGGCCCGGCCGGGAACACGGCGGTGCGGCTGAACGGCGCGGCGATCGACAGCACGGGCAGCGAGGCGTCGGCGGTGCCGGCGATGGCCTTGCCGACGAGGTCGGTCTGGACCTTCTGGATGTAGTCGAGGATCGGCGTGTCCTTGTACGGCGACTCGGCCGCCGACAGCTCCTGGGTGGACTGGGCGATGACCTTGTTGACGTAGCCGACCGTCTTGTCGTGCGACTCCTTCAGGAGCGCGACGATCTTCGGGTCCTCGGCCACGGTGTTGGTGTTGAGCGTGGTGGACGACTTGCCGGTCACCGTCCACTTCCCGCGCTCCTTGGTGAGCGTGAAGTCGACGACGCTGAGGCGCTGGCCCCACTTGCTGGGCTCGGTCAGCAGCACCTGCTGCCCGGTGACCTTGTTGGTCACGAAGCGCTGCGGCACGTCGTTGTGCGCGTGGCCGAACAGGACGGCGTCGACGCCGGGCACCTGCTCGGCGACCATGGCGGCGGCGTTCTCCACCGGCAGGTCTGAGCCGTAGGACGACAGGCCGTTGTCACCCGCGTGGGCGGTGACCAGGACCACGTCGGCGCCGAGGCCGCGGATGACCGGCACCCACTTCTTGGCGGTCTCGACGAGGTCGAGGAACCTCAGCTTGCCGTCGACGTTCGCCTTGTCCCAGATCGCGACGCCGGGGTTGGTGAGGCCGAGCACGCCCACCTTGATCGGCTTTTCGCCCTTCACCTTCATGGTCTTGATGACGTACGGCCGGTAGGCCGGCAGGCCGGTCTTGGCGGAGACGGCATTCGCGCCGAGGACCGGCGCCTTCATCTGCCCCACCCATGCGCCGAGCAGCGGCAGGCCGTAGTTGAACTCGTGGTTGCCCAGCGTCACGGCGTCGTACCCGATGGCGTTCATGGCCTTCGCCATGGGGTGGACCTGGCCGGTCGAGGTGATCGGCTCGACCTTGGCGTAGTAGTAGTCCAGCGGCGTGCCCTGGAGGGTGTCACCGGAGTCGAACAGCAGGGTGTGGTCGGCGCCGCGGTCGGCCCTGATCTTCGACACCATCGTCGAGATCTTCGCCAGGCCCACGTCGTTGTGCGCGCTGTCGTCGTACTCCGCGTTCTTGTAGTAGTCCCAGTTGAGCGCGTTTCCGTGGATGTCGGAGCTGGCCATGACGGTGATCTTGACCGTGTGGCTCGGGGCCGCGGTGGCGGGGGTGCCGGGCAGGAGGAGACCGAGGGCCACGACGCCGGCGCCCGCGGTCAACCTGATCGCTGAACTCATGCTGGGTGACGATAGTGATGCCCAATTACCAAGTGGTCACGAAGTCCTTAACCGGACATGTCGCTACAAGGTGACACGCCTGTCACCCACGGGGAGCCACGGCGTGGGTAGGACCAGTGGGATGACGGACAAACTCGAGACCTACCGGGCCAAGCGCGACGCGACGCGCACCAGCGAGCCGGTCCCCGCCGAAGGGCCGCTGCCGCGGGGCGAGGACGACACGTTCGTCATCCAGGAGCACCACGCCAGGTCCCTGCACTGGGACCTGCGCCTGGAGCGCGGCGGGGTGCTGGTCTCCTGGGCGATCCCCAAGGGCCTGCCGCCCGACCCCGCGACCAACCACCTCGCCGTCCACACCGAGGACCACCCAATGGAGTACGCCCGGTTCGAGGGCGACATCCCCAAGGGCGAGTACGGCGGCGGCACGATGACGATCTGGGACCGCGGCCACTACGCGACCGAGAAGTGGAGCGACCGCGAGGTCAAGATCGTGCTGAGCGGCTCCCGGGTCGCGGGCCGCTACGTGCTGTTCCAGACCCGGGGCCGCAACTGGATGATCCACCGGATGGACCCGCCCAGCGGGCGGTGGGCACCTCCGCCCGCCTCGCTCGCGCCGATGACGCCGGTCACCCGCGCCCGCGTGCCGCGCGACCCGGAGGCGTACGCCTGGGAGTTCTGGTGGGACGGCGCGCGGGCGCTCGCGTACGTGGAGGGCGGCAGGCTCACCCTGCGCGACGCGGGCGGCGCGGACGTCACCGGGGAGCACCGCCGGCTGCGCCCGCTGGCCGAGGCGTTCGGCAGCAGGGCCGCCGTGCTCGACGGCGAGGTCGTCACGTTCGCGGGCACCCCCGTCTACGTGGCCTACGACCTGCTCTACGACGACGGCCGGTCGTTGCTGGACGAGCCGTTCGAACGCCGCCGTGCGGGCCTGGAGGACCTCGCGGTCGACGGGCCGCGCTGGCAGACGGCGCCGTCCTGGCCCGGGGAGGTGGACGCGGTGCGGCGGGCGGCGGCCGAGCAGGGCCTGCCCGGTGTGGTGGGCAAGCGCCTCGGCTCCGCGTACGCGCCGGGGGAGGAGTCTCCCGCCTGGGTGCGGCTGCCCGGGAAGGCCTCAGGGTAAGGCCGGTGGTGCGGGGTAGGGAGCACGAGGGGGAGGTGTCGAGATGTCCGAGCAGCACCACCCGGTCACCGGCGAGCACAAGTACGAGCAGGAAGTCTCCTCCTCGGAGGAGCACGAGGAGCGCCCGGGACGCAGCCTGATCACGACCGACCACGAGGTGATCAGGCGCTGGGCCGAGGAGCGGGACGCCAAACCCGCCACCGTCCCCGGCACCGAGCACGAGGGCCGTCCAGGGGTCCTCCGGTTCGACTTCCCGGGCTACGGCGGCGGCGACCTGAAGGAGATCTCCTGGGACGAGTGGTTCACGACGTTCGAGGAGCGCAAGCTCAACTTCATCTACCAGGAGCACCGCAAGGACGGCAGCCCGAGCAACTTCTTCCGGCTGGAGAACCCTGAGCGCGAGGACGCCTGAGTCAGGTCTTCTCGCCGTCCCGTGCGGCGGCGCTCGCCGACCGGAGCAGGCCGAGTTCGGCGGCGTAGTCCTCCAGCTTGGTCCGCAGCTGGCGGCGCCCCCGGTGGAGCCGTGACATGACCGTGCCGATGGGGACGTCCATGATCTGCGCGATCTCCTTGTAGGCGAAGCCCTCCACGTCGGCGAGGTAGACCGCCAGCCGGAAGTCCTCGGGCAGCTCCTGCAGCGCCTGCTTCACCCGGGAGTCGGGCAGCCCCTCCAGGGCCTCCACCTCGGCCGACTTGAGCCCCGAGGAGGTGTGCGAGGCCGCCTCGGCGAGCTGCCAGTCCTCCACGTCCTCGGTCGCGGACCGCTGCGGCTGCCGCTGCTGCCTCCGGTAGGTGTTGATGTAGGTGTTGGTCAGGATGCGGTACAGCCAGGCCCGCAGGTTCGTGCCCTCGCGGAACTGGTGGAAGTTGCTGAAGGCCCGCATGTAGACGTCCTGCACCAGGTCTTCGGCGTCGGCGGGGTTTCGAGCGAGCCGTAGGGCGCCGGCGTAGATCTGGTCGATGTACGGCAGCGCGTCCCGCTCGAACCGCAGCCGCCGCCGTTCGACCGCCGTGTCGTCGACGATCGTCATATCCCCACCTCCTTGAGAGCCTGCCTCTATCAGTTACGACCGCTTTGTCCGGTCCGGTCGCACCGTCCGCCTACCCCTGGTCTCCCTTTCAACACGGCTCGCGCATCTGTTTTCGGCTACCGCGGCCCGTCCTGCGCCCCCGACCGAATGCCCGCGCCACCCGGGGGTACGCGAAGACGGAGAGGCAGCAGCCCGAGGAGGAGGCCATGCCCAAGGACAACGCGGGGCCGGAGCACCTGATCCCTGACCGGCTGCCGCCGCTGGCGCAGTCGCCCGACGTGGAGCCCGGCGCGGACCTGGACGGCGGCGCGTCCGGCGACTGGCACGCCCCCGGCGCCGACTCGCCCGACGACGTCGAGGAACCCGCCGACGAGTGACCCGGGCCGAATGACCCGCACCGGATGACGCAGGGCCGGGGCGGCGTTCAGGCGGCGTCGCGGCGACCGGCCGGCGGGACCGTGCCGCCGGGAGCAGGGCCGCCGGGAGCAGAGCCGCCGGAAGAGGGTCCGCCCGGGGTGCGGTCTCCGGGAGGCGGCGGGGCGAGGTCGGCGCCGCGCGGCGTCCGGTACGGCTCGTGCGCCCGCAGGTCCACCGTCTGGATGGTCCGGCTGATGTCGGTGGGGGTGACCAGGCCGACCAGGTGACCGTCGTCGTCGAGCACCACGGCCCGGCCGTCCGTGCACCCGCTCATCCGCTGGAGCAACTCCGTGAGCTGGTCGCCGGGGCGGGCGGTGGGCACGTCCGACGGCGGGCACGCGATCTCCCGCAACCTGGTGATCACGCGGTCGTCGGGTGGCACGCGCCGGACGCGGCCCAGCGTCACCAGTCCCGCGAACCGGCCGTCGTCGTCCCGCAGCGGATAGGTGGACAGGTGATGGCGCAGCACGAGCCGGTCGACCAGGCCCGCCACGGTCTCGTCGGGGTGGGCGACGACCGGATCACGCGACATCACCTCACCCACCGTGATCCCGTGCAGAGCGGCGTCGATCTGCGTCTGCTGCTCCTCCGCGGTGGCCGCGTTCACCAGGAACAGGCCGATCAGGGCCAGCCAGAACCCCTGGAGGCTGAGACCGGAGACGAGGTTGAGGAAGCCGATCGCGATCAGGACGTAGCCGAAGACCCGGCCGGCCCGGGCGGCGGCCACGGCGGCCCGCAGGCGGTCGTGCCAGCGTGCCCACAGGAAGGCGCGCAGCACCCGGCCGCCGTCCAGCGGCGCGGCGGGCACCAGGTTGAACACGGCCAGCAGCACGTTCACCGCGGCCAGGTAGCCGAACATCCCGCTGATCAGCGGTGGTGCGCCGATGACCGAAACCCCCCAGGACACGAGGGCGAAGAGGCCGCCGAGCACGACGCTGGTCAGCGGCCCCACTCCGGCGATCTTGAGGTCGGCGCCGGGGGAGCGGGGCTCCCCGCGCAGTTCGGCGACCCCGCCGAGCAGCCAGAGCGTGATGCCGTTGACCTCCAGGCCGTGCCGTTTGGCGACGATCGCGTGGGCCACCTCGTGCGCGAGCAACGAGGCCAGGAAGAGCAGGGCCGACACCACCGCGGCCAGCACGTACGCCGCCGTCGAGAGGCCGGGGAAGGCGATGGGGAAGCGGCCGAAGGCCAGCCCGATCACCAGGATCACGACGATCACGACGACGCTGATGTTGAGCCCGACCGGAACCCCGCCCACGCGGCCGAGACTGATCGACGATCGCATCCTGCCACCCCCACGGCCCTCCGCTGTGACTGGCCTACCCACAAAGGCGCAGGTCAAGCGGAGGGTGGGGACTTGGAGACGTCGGCGCGGTCAGCGAAACGCCGCCGGAACCGCCGTGCGGAAACCGGGTAACCGTGTGAGAACCGGAACCCGCTCGTGGTGCTCCGGCGACGTAATCGTGGGCAGCGCCTGACCGGCCTCTGGCTAAAGTTGTTGGCCTGCGTTACGTACCGACCGTCGAAGGACTGTCGTCATGTCCGATTCATGGGCTGTGAAACGCCAGCTGGCCGACGCGCTCAACGAACACGATCTGGAGGGCGTGCTCGAGACCTTCAGTCCGGACGCCGTCCTCGTCTCGCCCTTCGGTGTGGCGGAGGGACATGAGCAGATCGCGTGGATGTACGAGCAGGTCTTCAAGAGCTTTCCGGACTTCCAGCTGATCGTGTGGTACGAAGCCGTCACCTGCGAAACGCCCTTGATGGTGGAGTGGACGGCCACGGGCACGCACCGTGGGCCTCTCCTGCTGCCGAACGGGCGCGAACTGGAGGGGACCGGTCGCCCGGTCACTTTCCGCGGCACCTGTGCGTCCTTCGTCGAGGACGGCAAGATCAAGACCCACCGGGAGTACTTCGACCAGTTGGAGCTGTACACCCAGCTCGGTCTGTGTCTCACGGAGGCCCCGGGCTGAGCGCTTCGGGCGTGCCCGGCGCGGCGGCCGCGGACCTCGCCAGGTGTGTCCGCGGCCGCCGGGGTCTCACCTCAGATAGATGTTCGGCCTGGCGGGCGTCGCCATGCCGTCCCCGAGGAAGAAGCCCGTGTGGGGCGGCTGGTTGTAGGCGGTGTTCTGCCAGGCGACCGCCGCCCGGTATACCGGGTCGTGCATCAGCGTGTAGATCTGGCGGCTCGCCGCCGTGGTCGTGCTGTAAATCCGCAGGGCGGTGTTGTCGCTCGTCGGCCAGACGACCTCCTCGCGCCAGTCGCCGAACAGGTCGGCCGACAGGGACGGGGTGGACTTGGTGCCGTTGTTGGAGTGCACCCCGGAGGCCGTCAGCAGCCGGGTGTCGCCGCTCGTGCCGTACTTGTCGATGTGGGTGCCGTCGAGCAACTCGCGGACGGGGTCGGCGTCCCACCAGGCGAGGAAGTTCGCCGAGCCCGGCTTGCGCCCGACGTTCTGCCCCCTGGTGTTGTAGACGCCGCTGACGGCGGACGACCACGACTCGGCGCCCGGGCTGCCGGACCAGATGTCGTCGGAGACGCCGCGGCCGTTGTCGCAGCCGCAGGAGGCGTTGCTCCAGATGATCGAGCCGGTGCGGGCGTCGGCCATCCACGCCGCGGGCTTGCTGGTGTCCTCGTCCACCTTGAACACCTCCAGCCCGGCGTGCGACGGGTCGAGGTCGCCGACGTGCAGGGCGTCGCCGTGGCCGTTGCGGGTGTTCCACAGCGCCGAGCCGTTGTCGTTGATCGCCATCGCGCCGAAGACGATCTCGTCCTTGCCGTCGGCGTCCACGTCGGCGACGGCGAGGTTGTGGTTGCCCTGTCCGGTGTACTGGCTGCCGGCGGAGTTGGAGTCGAACGTCCACCGCTTGGTCAGCGTGCCGTTGCGGAAGTCCCAGGCCGCGATGACCGTGCGGGTGTAGTAGCCGCGCGACATGATCAGCGACGGGCGGGTGCCGTCAAGGTAGGCGGTGGCGGCGAGGAAGCGGTCCACGCGGTTGCCGTAGGAGTCGCCCCACGAGGA
Organism: Microbispora catharanthi; assembly: GCF_006334915.2. GTDB lineage: Bacteria > Actinomycetota > Actinomycetes > Streptosporangiales > Streptosporangiaceae > Microbispora > Microbispora catharanthi. The sequence goes on along the minus strand of NZ_VDMA02000013.1, from coordinate 7,633 downwards.
GACCGTCCCGCGCGGCGGGTCGTAGTTGACCGTGGACATCGCGGCGCCGGTCTGGCCGTTGAACATCGTCAGGTATTCGGGACCGGACAGGACGTAGCCGGAGGAGTTGCGGTAGTCGGCCGAGGAGCTGCCGATGACCTTCCCGGTGCCGTCCTTGGTGCCGTCGGCGGTCTTCAACGCCACCTCGGCCTTGCCGTCGCCGTCGTAGTCGTACACCTGGAACTGCGTGTAGTGGGCGCCGGCGCGGATGTTGCGGCCGAGGTCGATCCGCCACATGCGGGTGCCGTTGAGCTTGTACGCGTCGACGAACACGTTGCCGGTGTAGCCGGACTGGGAGTTGTCCTTGGCGTTGGACGGGTCCCACTTCAGCACGATCTCGTACTGTCCGTCGCCGTCGAGGTCGCCCACGCTCGCGTCGTTGGCGCTGTAGGTGTAGGCCACCCCGTCGGGTGTGGTGCCGCCGGACGGCGGCTGGATGGGCACGTCGAGGTGGTCGCCGCCGGTGAAGCGCAGCGACGTCTCCGACGCCGCCTGCTCCGCGCCGTTCACCACGGCCCGCACGGTGTACGTGGCGTCGGCGGCGGCCCCGGAGTCGAAGTAGTTCGTGGAGTCGGTGATCGGCGAGGAGTTCAGCTTCGTCGAGCCGCGGTAGACGTTGAAACCCGTGCCGATGCTCTCGGTGCCGAGCAGGCGCCAGGAGACCAGGTTGCCGCTGCCCGACCGCACGCTGATCAGGCCGCGGTTGAGGTCCTCCATCTGCCGCGCGCCCGCAGGGATGCTCGTGGGACTCGCGGAAGGGCTGGGCGTGGGGCTCGGCGTGGGGCTCGCGGAGGGCGACTGGGCCGGGCTCGCGCTGGGACTCGCGCTGGGACTCGCGCTGGGACTCGCGCTGGGACTCGCAGTGGGGCTGCTCGTGACCCCGCCGGTGCAGGTGGTGCCGTTGAGCGCGAAACTCGCGGGCACGGGGTTGGACGAGTCGTTCCACGAGCCGTTGAAGCCGAACGACGCCGTGCCGCCGGTGGGGATCGAGGCGTTGTAACCGGCGTCCTTCGCGCTGACCTGCGCGCCGCTCTGGGTGACCGTGGCGTTCCACGCCTGCGTGACGGTCTGGCCGGCGGTGTACGACCAGGTGAGCGTCCAGCCGGCGATCGCGTCGCCGAGATTGGTGATCGTGACGGCGGCGCCGAACCCGCCCTGCCACTGGTTGGTCACCTGGTAGTCCACCCGGCAGCCCGCCGCAGCCGAGGCGGGCAGGGCCGGCAGGACCCCGGCCCCCGCGAGCGCGGCGGCCGAGGCCACGGCGGCGACCAGAGCGGATCTTCGTCGTGTGGTCATCTGGAACTCCATGAGGGGGTGCCGATGGGGGTGCGGCGTTCGGCCGTGAGGGCGCCGGAAGCACGGACGTGATCGGGGTTCTCCGAGGCGGGACCTCCGGGTCGGACCTGCCCCGGGCGGGTACGGTGCGACGGGATGCGCCGGGGTGCGTCATCACAACGCGAGACCGGCGGTGTGGTCAATCAGCTCCGATTCACCAATGTGAACGCAATCATCCGACGCGTCCAGGTATGTCGATCTCGGCTGGTAGGAGCCATCCTGGGGGCGTCACCTGCATCTCGACATCGCGCGCCGATCGGTGAAATTTTCAGTCCCGCATGCCGCACGGTCTGTGAACGATCACAGATCTGACCTCTCACCCCGGCCCCGCGCTCGTGCGGAGCCGCTGCATCCGCCCCGACGTTCCGGTTCGAAGTCCCTTAAGGGAGCCGTCGCGCGTGCGGCCGGTAGGGGAGGAGACCCGCTCATGCCACAGCCCGCCACGGTGATCGTCGTCGGCGCGGGGCTCGCGGGCCTCGCCTGCGCCTGGCACCTGCGTCAGGAGGGGGTGCCGGTCCGCGTCCTGGAGGCGTCCGACGGCGTGGGCGGCCGGATCCGCACCGACCTCGTGGACGGCTTCCGGCTCGATCGGGGTTTCCAGATCTTCAACACCAGCTATCCCGAGGTCGGCCGGGTCCTCGACATCGGCGCGCTGGACCTGCGGCGGTTCACCAACGGAGCGATGATCTTCAGGGACGGCCGGCGCGAGCGGGTCGTGCTGCCCTGGCGGCACCCTCGGCACGCGCTCAGCGGTTTGCTCGCCCCGGTGGGCACGCCGTTCGACAAGGCGGTGCTCGCCGCGGTGACCGCCCGCGACCTGCTGCTCCCCGACTTCCTCGTACGGCGGCGCGGCGGCGCCGAGCGCACCACCCTGGCCGAGCTGCGGCGCTGGGGCGCGTCTCCCGAGATCGTCGAGAACCTGTTCCGCCCCCTCCTCGCGGGAGTCGTGCTGGAGCGGGAGCTGGAGACCTCCGGCAGGATCTTCCACCTTCTCTGGCGGTCGTTCTCCCGCGGCAGGATCGGCGTGCCGGCCCTCGGCATGGAGCGGGTCCCCGCTCAGCTCGCCGCCCGCCTGCCGGAGGACGCGATCTCGCTGGAGACGCCGGTCGGCGCGCTGACCCCCGACGGCGTGGCCCTCGCGGACGGGGGAGAGATCCCGGGCGCCGCCGTGGTGGTGGCGGTGGACCCGCCCACCGCGGGACGGCTGGTGCCCGGCCTGCCGGTGCCCGCCATGCGGCCGGTCACGACCTTCTACCACGCCGCCCCCGCCTCACCTCTCGGCGAGCCCACGCTGGTCGTGGACGCCAAGGGAGTGATCACCGACACGATCGTGGTCACCGACGCCGCGCCCGAGTATTCCGCCGACGGCCGCGCCCTGATCTCCACCTCGGTCCTCGGCGTCCACACGGACCGGGACGAGCCCCGGGTGCGGGCCCGGCTCGCCGAGATTTACGGTGACACCGTCTACGGCGACACCTCGTCGTGGGAGCACGTCGCCACCTACGCGATCGAGGCGGCCCTGCCCGCCATGCCGCCCCCGATGCCGCTGCGCCGCCCAGTACGTCTCGAGGTCGTGGGGCTGGGCGCCCGGCGCTACGTGTGCGGCGACCACAGGGACACCGGCTCCCACCAGGGTGCGCTGGTCTCCGGACGGCGGGCCGCCCGGGCGGTGCTGGAGGACCTGCGCCGGGCGGCGCGGGTCCGGGGCCGTCGCACCGTCCCCACCTCTGGCCCGGCCCCGGGCCCGGCCCCGACCCGTCAGCCCTGAGGCGCCGCGCCTACCTGTCGCCGTTGCCGGGCAGGTCCAGCCAGCGCTGCATGCAGACGATGAGCTCCTCGGCGTCCACCGGCTTGGTGACGTAGTCGCTCGCGCCCGACGACAGCGTCTTCTCCCGGTCGCCGTGCATGGCCTTGGCGGTGACCGCGATGATCGGCAGCTGGGCGAAGCGCGGCATGGACCGGATGGCGGCGGTGGCGGCGTAGCCGTCCATCTCCGGCATCATGATGTCCATCAGCACCAGGTCCACGTCGTCGTTGCGCATCAGCACGTCGATGCCCTTGCGGCCGTCCTCCGCGTACAGCACCTGCATGCCGTGCAGTTCGAGGATCGTGGTGAGCGCGAAGACGTTGCGCACGTCGTCGTCCACGACCAGCACCTTGCGGCCCACGAGCGCGCTGTCGACCTTCCCGAACTCGTACGCGCCCTCCTCCGAGGCCGGCTGCACGAGCGGCAGTACGCTGCCGGGCTCCTCGGCGGACAGGTGCAGGGTGATCCGCTCGCGCAGCTCGTCGAGGCTGGGCAGGCGCTCCAGCGGCTGGTTGCGGGAGCGCACCTGCAGCAGGTCCTCCTGCGGGCGCGACAGCTTGCGCGAGTGGTGCGCGAGCACCGGCAACGCGCGCAGCGCGGGATCGGAGTCGAGCCCCTTGAGGAAGTCGGCCGCGGCGTCGTGCGGCATGCCGAGATCGAGCACGACGCAGTGGACGCTCTCCTGCCGCAGCATCGACAGCGCGGAGTGGGCGTCGCTCGCGGTCGACACCTGGACCGGCCCGTGGGTGTCGTGCAGGTCGGCCGCGACGCTCTGGGCCAGCATGGACAGCAGACCGCCGGGCCTGGCCTCGACGACCAGCAGGCGGCGCCCCGCCCTGCCGCCGTCCCGGCCGCCCGGGGTCTGCGCCGCCGCGGGCGCATCGTACGCGGCGATGGAGTGCGGGGCGACCAGCGGCGGCTCCTCCTCCCGCACCCCGGGTTCGTCCCTCTGCGCGCCGTCGACGTGAGCCAGCGCAAGGTAGAGCGTGAACGTGCTGCCCTCGCCCAGCGTGCTGGTCGCGCGGATCTCGCCGCCGAGCAGGGTCGCGATCTCCCGGCTGATCGACAGGCCGAGGCCGGTGCCGCCGTACTTGCGGCTGGTGGTGCCGTCGGCCTGCTGGAAGGCGTCGAAGATCTGCGAGAGGTTCTCCGCGGCGATGCCGATGCCGGTGTCCACCACGTGGAAGGCCAGGATCTCCTGGCCGGCGGCGTCCGGCAGGTCCACGTCGGCCGCCCGTTCGATGCGCAGCTCGACCGAGCCGGCCTCGGTGAACTTGACCGCGTTCGACAGCAGGTTGCGCAGCACCTGCCGCAGTCGCTGCTCGTCGGTGAGCAGCTGGGCCGGCACGTCGGAGGCCACCGTCACCCCGAACCGCAGCCCCTTCTGGGTGGTCAGCGGGCGGAAGTTGGCGTCCACGTAGTCGAGCAGCTGACGCAGGCTGACCGGCTCCGGCGTGATGTCCATCTTGCCGGCCTCGATCTTGGACAGGTCGAGGATGTCGTTGATGAGCTGGAGCAGGTCGGTGCCGGCCGAGTGGATGACGTTGGCGTACTCCACCTGCTTGGGCGTGAGGTTGCGGGTGGGGTTCTGGGAGAGGAGCTGCGCCAGGATGAGCAGCGAGTTGAGCGGGGTGCGCAGCTCGTGGCTCATGTTGGCGAGGAACTCGCTCTTGTACTTGGACGCCAGTGCGAGCTGCTGGGCCCGGTCCTCCAGCTCCTGGCGGGCCTGCTCGATCTCGCTGTTCTTGGTCTCGATGTCGCGGTTCTGCTGGGCCAGCAGCTCCGCCTTCTCCTCCAGCTCGGCGTTCGAGCGCTGCAGCTCCTCCTGCCGCACCTGGAGCTCGGTGGCGAGCCGCTGCGACTCTGCCAGCAGCGCGTCGGTGCGGGCGTTGGCCACGATCGTGTTGACGTTGACGCCGATCGTCTCGACGAGCTGCTCCAGGAAGTCCCGGTGGATGCTGGCGAAGCGCCCGAGGCTGGCCAGCTCGATCACGCCGAGCACCTGGTCCTCGACCACGATCGGCAGCACGATGAGGTTGACGGGCCCGGCCTCGCCGAGACTGGACGACACGGTCAGGTAGCCCGGCGGGATGTCCTCCACCAGGATCGTCCGCCTGGCCTGCGCGGCCTGGCCGACCAGCGACTCGCCGAACGCGTAGCGGCGCGAGGTGTCGCGGTGGCCGTAGCAGCCGACCACTCGCAGCTCCGCGCCCGCCGCGGTCTCCTCGGCCAGCAGGAAGGTGCCGTGCTGCGCGTTGACCAGCGGGGCCAGCTCGTTCATGACCAGTTCGGCGACCGCCGACAGGTCGCGATGGCCCTGCATGAGCCCGGAGATGCGGGCGAGGTTGGTCTTGAGCCAGTCCTGCTCCTGGTTGGCCCTGGTCGACTCGCGCAGGGACTCCACCATGGAGTTGACGTTGTCCTTGAGGTCGGCCAGCTCGCCCTCGGCGTCGACGGTGATCGACCGGGTCAGGTCGCCGGAGGTGACCGCGCTGGTCACCTCGGCGATGGCGCGCACCTGGCGGGTGAGGTTGCCGGCCAGCTCGTTGACGTTCTCGGTCAGCCGCTTCCAGGTGCCGGACACGCCCTCGACCTCGGCCTGGCCGCCCAGCCGTCCCTCGCTGCCCACCTCGCGGGCCACGCGGGTGACCTCGGCGGCGAACGAGGACAGCTGGTCGACCATCGTGTTGATGGTCGTCTTCAGCGCGAGGATCTCGCCGCGGGCGACGACGTCGATCTTCTTGGTCAGGTCGCCCTGGGCGACGGCCGTGGTGACCTGGGCGATCGAGCGCACCTGGTTGGTGAGGTTGTCGGCCATCGAGTTGACGTTGTCGGTGAGGTCCTTCCAGGTGCCCGCCACGTTGGGCACCCGGGCCTGGCCGCCGAGCTGGCCCTCGGTGCCCACCTCGCGGGCGACGCGGGTGACCTCGTCGGCGAAGGCGCTCAGCGTGTCGACCATGGTGTTGATGGTCTGGGCGAGCGCGGCGACCTCGCCCTTGGCCTCGACGGTGATCTTCTGGGACAGGTCGCCCTTGGCGACCGCCGTGGCGACCTGGGCGATCGAGCGCACCTGGCTGGTGAGGTTGGACGCCATCACGTTGACGGAGTCGGTCAGGTCCTTCCAGGTGCCCGACACGCCGCGTACGGTGGCCTGGCCGCCCAGCCGTCCTTCGGTGCCGACCTCGCGGGCGACGCGGGTGACCTCGTCGGCGAACGAGGACAGCTGGTCGACCATCGTGTTGATGGTCTCCTTCAGCTCCAGGATCTCGCCGCGGGCGTCGACGCGGATCTTCTGGGACAGGTCGCCCTTGGCGACCGCCGTGGTCACCTCGGCGATGGAGCGGACCTGGTCGGTGAGGTTGTCGGCCATGACGTTCACCGACTCGGTCAGCGCCTTCCACGTGCCGGAGACGCCCTTGACGTCGGCCTGGCCGCCCAGCCGTCCCTCGGTGCCGACCTCGCGGGCGACGCGGGTGACCTCGTCGGCGAACGCGCTCAGCGTGTCGACCATGGTGTTGATGGTCTGGGCGAGCGCGGCGACCTCGCCCTTGGCCTCGACGGTGATCTTCTGGGAGAGGTCGCCCTTGGCGACCGCCGTGGCGACCTGGGAGATGTTGCGGACCTGGCTGGTGAGGTTGCCGGCCATGAAGTTCACCGAGTCGGTGAGGTCGCGCCAGGTGCCGGAGACGCCCTTGACGTCGGCCTGGCCGCCGAGCTGGCCCTCGGTGCCGACCTCGCGGGCGACGCGGGTGACCTCGTCGGCGAACGACGAGAGCTGGTCGACCATGGTGTTGACGGTGTTCTTGAGTTCGAGGATCTCGCCGCGGGCGTCGACGGTGATCTTCTGGGAGAGGTCGCCGCGGGCCACGGCCGTGGTCACCTGGGCGATGGAGCGGACCTGGCTGGTGAGGTTGCCGGCCATGAAGTTGACGGAGTCGGTGAGGTCGCGCCAGGTGCCGGCGATGCCGGGCACCTGCGCCTGCCCGCCCAGCCGCCCCTCCGTGCCCACTTCGCGGGCGACGCGGGTGACCTCGTCGGCGAACGACGAGAGCTGGTCGACCATGGTGTTGACGGTGTTCTTGAGTTCGAGGATCTCGCCGCGGGCGTCGACGGTGATCTTCTGGGAGAGGTCGCCCTTGGCGACTGCGGTGGTGACCTCGGCGATGGAGCGGACCTGGCTGGTGAGGTTGCCGGCCATGAAGTTGACGGAGTCGGTGAGGTCGCGCCAGGTTCCGGCGACGCCGGGCACCTGCGCCTGGCCGCCGAGCTGGCCCTCGGTGCCGACCTCGCGGGCGACGCGGGTGACCTCGTCGGCGAAGGAGGACAGCTGGTCGACCATGGTGTTGACGGTGTTCTTGAGTTCGAGGATCTCGCCGCGGGCGTCGACGGTGATCTTCTGGGAGAGGTCGCCCTTGGCGACTGCGGTGGTGACCTCGGCGATGGAGCGGACCT
>NZ_VDMA02000012.1 GCF_006334915.2 Microbispora catharanthi | reverse complement strand
TGTTGACGGTGTTCTTGAGTTCGAGGATCTCGCCGCGGGCGTCGACGGTGATCTTCTGGGAGAGGTCGCCCTTGGCGACTGCGGTGGTGACCTCGGCGATGGAGCGGACCTGGCTGGTGAGGTTGCCCGCCATCGCGTTCACCGAGTCGGTCAGGTCCTTCCAGGTGCCCGACACCCCCGGCACCTCGGCCTGGCCGCCGAGCTGGCCCTCGGTGCCCACCTCCCGCGCCACGCGCGTCACCTCGGAGGTGAACAGGGAGAGCTGGTCGACCATCCCGTTGAAGACCGTCGCGATCTCCGTCAGCAGGCCGTCGCCGTCCTCGGGGAGCCGGGTGCCGAAGTCGCCGTCCCGTACGGCGGTGAGGCCGGCCAGGAGCTGCCGCAGATCCAGTTCGGGGTCACCGCCGGCGGCGCGTGCTGATCGCGCACGCTTCGCGGTGCCTGCCCTCTCGACCATGTCCACCCTCGCGATCACCGTCATGAACAGGAGAAAGAAAGCATATAAAGCACTGCCGAACGCATCGGCCCCTGTGGCCGCGGCCGCGGACTCATCCGGTGGAGTCGCGGCCGGCGTCGAACACCTTCTCGTAGTGCTCGCGCGCCTGCTCGACCACGGAGTCGTCGAGCCACGCGACCGGCTCGACCTGGTCGATGAGCGGCTCGTGGTCGGGGCCGCGGGCCACCACGCGACCGGCCAGCACCCACGCGTGCCGCTCCTCGTCCTTCTCGGCCAGGTGCGTGTACTTGCAGATCTGACGGGCCAGCCAGTCGCGCAGCGGGAGGGTCCACCAGCGCTCGGCGTCGAGCACGGTCACCGACAGGCCGGGCAGTTCCAGACGGCTCTCGTAGTCGACGCTCGGCTTGCCGGCGTCGGCGTCGGGGCCCTTGGAATAGCGCAGGTACAGCCCGGGCCGGTGCTCGACGAGCTCGGTCAGCTCGTCCAGGCTCTTGATCGTCGGTATTCCGCTCACCTCGCCCCTCCACGCTCACGCCCGTCGCGTCTCTTCCGGACGGTCACGCAGGGTGCGGAGCACGAACGCGCCGATACCGGACAACGGCTGCACCGGAAGCGGGCGGCCCGAAAACGGTCCGTCCGCGGTGCCGTCCTCCCCTCCCCGTCCGCCAACAGGGCAAACCCCCGTCCGGTGAAGGCGGGAGGGGACATCACGCACCGTGACGGCCGCACGGATACCCAAGCCGCGCTGCTAATGCGCATTATTACCGCTATTACACCGTTGACGGAGGACGGGCGAGCCCGCAGACGTACAGGTAGCTCGACGACTGCCCGCACGACCCCTTGGGATAGGCCTGCGCCGGCCCGGCGGCTCCGACGCCCTGGCTCAGATCTGGGGCTTGTTCGCCTGGTAGAGCCACGCGTCGAAGAGGGGGCGGAGGTTCTGCCCGCTGAGCTTCTCGGCGAGGGAGACGAAGTCGGCCGTGGTCGCCGTGCCGTGCCTGTTCTCCTGCGCCCAGGTCTTGAGCAGGGAGAAGAACACCTTGTCCCCGATCTTCGTGCGGAGGGCGTGGACGGTCATCGCGCCCCGCAGGTACACCGCGTGCTCGTCGAACATGTGGGCCCGGCCGGGATCGCCGGTCTTCAGGTTCCAGAAGTGGCCGTTCTTCCGGTAGTGCCGGTCGAAGATCTCCTTGGCGGACGGCCCGCCGTGCTGCTCCTGGTAGAGCCATTCCGCGTACGTCGCGAAGCCCTCGTTGAGCCAGATGTCGCGCCAGCTCCGCACACCGACGCTGTCGCCGAACCACTGGTGCGCCAGCTCGTGCACGATCTCCAGGTCGTCGGTCGGACCGCCGCTGTAGACGGGCCTGCCCTGCGTCTCCAGCGCGGTCACGGAGCCGTTGCCGTCCGCGATGCCGCCCGTGGAGGAGAACGGATAGGGGCCGAAGAGCCCGGTCTCCCACGCGACCGCCTTCGCCGTGAACTCGTGCAGGTGCTCGGACTTCTTCGCCAGCGACGGGTCGTAGGCGGTCACGTTCGGCATGCCGTCGACGGTGCCCTCGTCGACTGTGAAGCGGCCGATCGCGACGGTGGCGAGATAGGGCGCCATCGGCTGCCTCATCTCCCACCGCACCGTGCGGTAGCCGTCGTCGTCCGCGTCGTCCGCACCCGTACGCTCACCGTTGGCCAGCACGGTGAGGTCCTCCGGTGCGGACACCCTGAAGGAGAAGGTGGCCTTGTCCGCCGGGCTGTCGTTGGCCGGGAACCAGCTGCGCGCACCGTCCGGCTGGGACGCGACGAACGCGCCGTCCTTGGTCTTGATCCACCCCTGGTGACCGGTCGCGTCCGAGACCGCCTTCGGCGTCCCGGCATAGGAGACCGCGACCGTGAATGTGCTCCCCGATTTCAGCCCCTTCGCAGGGGTGATCACCAATTCCTGGCCCTCGCGGCGGTGATCGGCCTGGGCGCCGTCCACCGTCACGCTGCTGATCGGCGGCCCGGAGAAGTCGAGGTTGAACCGGGACAGGTTCTGGGCGGCGGTCGCGGTGATCGTCGTGGTGGCGTCCACCTCGTGGTCGTCGGGGTCGAACCGCAGGCGCAGGTCGTAGTGTCCGACGTCGTAGCCACCGTTGCCCTGCAGGGGATAGTAGGGGTCGCCCATCCCCGCCGACCCAGGGAGGAAGGTGACCGGCTCCGCGGCGGCCGGAGCGGCCGAGGACGCCATTACGGTGAGGCTCGCGGCGAGGGCGGCTAATTTACGCACCATCCCCCCATAATGGGGATTTTTGGCTAAAAGCGGTAATTCGTCACATTAGTTCCTTTTGTGGCATATTTCCGCATGGTCGCCCTGGCCACGCCGGCCACACCGCTCACCCTGCCATCGCCGCGTCCACAAGATCGAGGCCCAGATCCTGTGCCTGCCGGACCGGCAGACCGGCGTCGCTGAACCAGTCGTCGGTGGCCTCCGGGTGCGGGCCGACCACGGCGACCCGGCCCGCGCCGTACGGTGTGACGAGGGCGGCGACGGCGCCGTTGGGGTAGGTGGCGAGGACGGTGGCCTCGTTGCCGGGTTCGAGCAGGAAGCAGGGGCCGTCCTGGAAGAACACGCTCCTGTTCCGGCCGCGCCACCGCACGTCGACGAGCGTGTCCTCCTCGCCCTCCACGGTCGCGCCCGGTGTGACGATGTACTGGTCGGTGTCGCCTGGCAGCAGGGCGAATCCCGGGGTGGCTCCGGCGAGGTAGCCGCCGAGACAGAAGCCGAGATAGCGGCCGCCCCTGGCGACGAAGTCGCGGAGCGGGCCGCGAAGCCGCCTGAGGTGCCGATAGCCGCGCGCCAGGTCACCGCCGCCGGGCTGGGCGTACACGGCGGCCCCGGCCAGCGCCTCCGCCGTGAGCGGGATCTCCTCGTGCGGGCCGGTGTAGCGGACGTCGAAGCCCCAGCGGCTGGCCTCCAGCAACCCGGCGACCGCCTCGGAGCAGCCGGGGATCGAGGCCGGGCCCCGGTAGACGAGCGCGAGCGGCCGTCCGGTGCGCGGCGGAGGGGCCTTCTCGGGGCGGAAGACGCGGCGGAGGGCCCTGCGTATGCCAATGGATCTCATGGTGTTCCTCGCACATCTCTCAGGCGGGGGCGGTCTGCGCCGGGATGCCTCGCCAGCTTGTGCCCGGCGTGAGCTGCTCACCCTTCATCAGCAGCGACAGAGCGCCGAGCGACACGTCCTCGCCCACCACGGAGTCGTAGAGCACCACGGCGCGGGGGCCGATGCTCGCGCCGGACCGCACGGTCACGGTGGACATCTTCATGACCCGGTCCTCGAAAAGGTGCGTCTGCAGTGACACCCCCGATCCGATCGCGACGTCGTCACCGATCTCCACCAGGTCGAACTCGGTCAGGTAGGTGGTCGCTATACAGGTGCGCCTGCCGATGCGGGCCCCGAACCACCGCAGGACGGGTGGGAGGAACGGGGTGCCGGCCAGAAGAGCGACCCCGGCCGGAACCGCGGCGGCCTCGTACAGCCCGGTGACGAACTCGGTGCGCCGGACGAACCGGCTCCACAACGGCTCCACTCTCGCCCGGTAGACGCCGATGAGGCGCCGCTTGAAGCCGACGCAGCAGCCGATCAACGCCAGCCCCGCCGAGCAGGCGACGAGCGGCGCGGCGGCCGCGACCGCGGGCAGGGGCAGGACGCGGGCGAGTGCGTGCACGCCCAGCAGGTGAAGGTAGAAGCCCGCGCCGAACAGCATCGCCGGGAGGGTGGCGCGGAAGAACTCGACGCCCAGGCGGTGCAGCACCAGCCGGCGAGGCGGTCGGAACGTCTGGTCCTCGGAGAACGAGCCGCTGTCCTGCCGTACGGGCAGGTGTATCGCGGGAGAGCCCAGCCACGAGGTGCCCTCGGGCACGCCGTCGCGCGGAGGGACCGTGCTGACGCCCACCAGGGAGCCCGATCCCATCCGCGTCCCCGCAGGGATGACCGCGGCGTTGCCGACGAACGCCCGCCTGCCCACCTCAGTTGGCAGGAAGGCGACACGGCCGCGGGCGAAGCCGGCGGCCCCCACACTCGCCATGTCCGCGACGAAGCTCTCCTCGCTCAGCGTGAGGAGGTCGGGGTCGAGTTGCGCGGCCGTGGACACCTCGGCGCGACGGCCGACCCGCGCGCCGAGCAGCCGCAGCCATGGCGAGGTGTACAGCGTGCCGTAGAGGGAGTTGGTCGACCTCAGGCTGAACTCCAGGAGCTTGTCCACGGCCCACTTGCGTACGCCGAGCCAGGAACGCGCCGGGTGGACGCCGACCGGTGCCTTCGGCAGGATGAGGCGTTTGCCGACGGCCACCGCCGCGCAGACGACGACCACGTACAGCGGGCCCGCCAGCAGGACGGCGACCGGGCCGGCCGCGAGGCCCCAGGTGGCCACGGCCGCCCAGACCACCAGGACGCTCGGCACGATCGAGGCCAGCATGACCGCCTCGAGGCAGCCGAGGACGACCACGGCCGCGGCCACATGACGCGCCTTCCATCCGCCGGGTGCGGGGGCGCGCAGCATCGTCTCCACCGCCGGCCCGACGGACTCCACGGGGCTCGGCGGCGACCCGGCCCACCGCGCTCCGTCCGGCACCGTCTCGCCCTGCGTCAGGGCCGACTGGTCGCCGAGCCCGGCATGGGCGCCGACCCGTGCGCCCGGTCCGAGTACGACCCCGTTGCCGAGGAACGCGTGCGGCCCTACCTCCACGGGGGCGACGACCACCCAGCCGTCCACCACCAGCCAGGCGTGCAGGGAGGCCCGGTAGCCGACCGAGGCGCCCGCACCGATCCGCAGCATGGTCGGGAGGTTGACGTCGCCCGTCACGACGGCGGCGCCGGGACCGACCCGCGCGCCGAGCAGCCGCAGGTAGGCCCCCATCATGGGGGAGCCGCTCAGCAGCGGCAGCGGGGAGACCGACAGCAGCAGTTGCAGCGCCCACAGCCGCAGGTAGGTGGCCCCCCACAGCGGATATCGGCCGGGCCGGACGCCGGCCGCCAGCGGCCGCGCGAGCAGCACCGGCAGCAGCCAGTGCACCCAGAGGTACGCGGTCATGGCGGCCAGCGCCAGTGAGGCGAGCAGGGCGCCGCCGTCTCCGGGCAGGAGCAGCCAGCCCTCGTCCCTCCTCGGGACATGGGGGATCGCGTCCGCGCGGGGGTTGGTCCACGCGTGCAACGTGACGGAGACCGGCAGTGTGATCACGAGCAGCAGCAGGTAGATGACCGCGCTCTGCACGGCCCCGGCCAGCGCGATCCGGCGGCCGCCGTGCCGAAGGGGGGCCGCACGGGCGTCCCGCGGCGGGACGCCCGTACGACCGCCGAGATGGGCGGCGAGGCGGCGTACCGTGGGGTTGGCGTAGAGGTCGCGCACCGCGAGGCCCGCACCGATCTCGCCGGCGCGCAGAAGCGACACCACGCGGGCCGCCAGCAGGGAGTGACCGCCGAGGTCGGTGAAGAAGTCCGCCTCGACCGACAGCGACTCGGGGTCGACGCCGAACGCCTCCGCCCACACCTCGCGCAGGCGTGTTTCCAGGTCGCTCTCGGCGGGCGTCACCGGCCCGGAGGCCACCAGGCGACGGCCGGTCGGCGGGGGCAGCCTCCTGCGGTCCACCTTGCCGCTCGGCATGGCCGGCAGCGCCGCCACGACGTCCAGGAACGAGGGCAGCATGTACGACGGCAGTCTGCGGCGCAGCCGGTCGTGGAGCCGCCCGACGAGCGCCCTGCCGGAGTCCCGGCCGTTCCCGTTCCCCTTCGCGGGCACGACATAGGCGGCGAGTTCGTCGCCGGAGGCGCCCGTGCCGGGCACGGGCATCAGGGCGGCCACGGCCTCGGCGACGCCGGCGTCCTCCAGCAGCACGTTCTCGATCTCGCCCAGGTCCACCCGGTGTCCCCGGATCTTCACCTCGGAGTCGGCACGGCCCAGGTACTCGATCTCCCCGGTCGCGGTCACGCGGCCGAGGTCCCCGGTGCGGTACAACCTGCCGCCGGGGGACGCCAGCGGGTGCTCGATGAACCGGTCGGCGGTCAGGTCGGGACGGCCGATGTAGCCGCGGGCGACGCCGGGCCCGCCGATGCAGATCTCGCCGACCTCGCCGTCCGGCACCGGGTCGCGCCGCTCGTCGAGCAGCACCACGGAGTAGGTCGGCAACGGCCGGCCGATGGTGACGCGCCGCCCCGGCAGCAGTTCGGCGCAGGTCGCGGTGACGGTCGCCTCGGTCGGCCCGTACGTGTTGAGGATCCGCCGGCCCGGCCGGCTCCACCGCTCCACCAGACGGGGCGGGCAGGGCTCGCCCCCGACGATGAGGGTGCGCAGGGACGGCAGCTCACGCGGGATCGTGGCGAGCAGCGTCGGCACGCAGTAGAGCATCGTGATCCTGCTGCGGTCCAGGAAGTCCGCAAGTTCCGCGCCGAACTGCGGTAAGCCCGCCGGGCCCGCGACGAGGGCGGCGCCGGCCGACCACGTCGGCCAGATCTCCTCGACGGAGAAGTCGAAGGAGATCGTCATCCCCTGGTAGACCCGGTCGTGCGGCCGCACGCCGTACAGGCCCGGCACGACGTCGAGGAAGTTGCAGATGCTCGACTGCGCCACCTCGACGCCCTTCGGCCGGCCGCTGGACCCGGAGGTGTACATGACGTACGCGACCGGATCGTCGTCGTCCGCTGCGCCGTCGAGCGGGCGGGTGACCGGCGCGGCGGCGACGAGGCCGGCGGAGGCGTCGAGGTCGAGCACGCGGTGACCCAGCGCGACGACGGCGAACGATCGATCCGACGTGGTGAGCACGAGGTCGGCGCCGGCGTCGTCGAGGATGTAGCCGACCCGGTCCGGCGGCGACTGCGGGTCGATCGGCACGAACGCCGCGCCCGCCTTGCCCACCGCGAGCAGCGCCACGTAGGTGTGCACCGACCTCGGCAGCAGGATCGCGATACGGGCCCCGCGTCCGATCCCCAGGTCGCGCAGCAGGTGGGCGAGCCGGTTCGCCCGGGCGTCCAGCGCGGCGTACGTGAGCCTCAGCTGTCCGCACTCCAGCGCCGTCGCCCGCGGCGTCAGGTCGCACCGTGCTTCGAAGACGTGGTGCAGCCGCCTGCGTGATCCCCCGTGCGAGATCCGCGAGCCGCCCTCGGCCCGCGCTGTTCGCGATGCGTGACTAGGCATGATCACCCTTAGGCCGATCGTCGTCGCCCTAGGTGTGCCCCTCCCTGTCGCTACGCTCCCGTAGCGAATCCCCAAACAGCGCAAAAGTTGGGCTCTGTCCGGCCCGCCGAACTCCGGCGTACGGCGACGCCGGGCGCCGTGGTATCAGGGGCGCTGCTCGCGTTCGGCGAGGAGGCGGGCGGTCTCGTCGGAGACCTCGCTCGCGAGGACCGCCGAGACCACGTCGATCAGATGGCTGGTGAACAGGCGGTCGTCCCGGGCCGGCGGGCCGCTCGCCCGGCGGGCCAGCTCGACGTACGTCATGCGGATCGCCATGAAGCGCTGGTGCAGGCGTACGGCGGCCTCGGGAAGCAGGGGGGCGACCAGTTCACGCCAGCGGTCGATGCTGCCGCCGCCGTCCTCGGGGAGGCTGGGCGGCACGCGGTGGACCAGTTGCTCCATGACGCGCAGGTAGTCCCGCCCGCCGTCGGGGTCGGCCAGCTTGGCGGCGGCCGGGCGGACGAGCGCGGCGGCGAGCGAACGCAGGGCGTCGGCCTGAGGCAGCGGGCCGCGTGCCTCGTACTCGTCCAGAAGCTGGTGGCGTCGTGCCTCGATCTCCGGGCGGTGCTTGGCGAGCACCGCCTTCAGCAGCCCGGCGCGGTCGCCGAAGTGGTACTGCAGCGCGGTGGAGTTGCGCTGCCCGGCGGCGGTGTTGATCTCGCGCAGCGACACCGCGTCGATGCCGCGCTCGGCGAACAGGCGTTCCGCGGCGTCCACGAGCCTCCGAACCGTGGTCTCCGCCGCCATCGTGCCTCCCTTGTCGCTCGTACGGCCAAAGGATACGGTATTTCAGGCGATCGTCTTATTTGACGTGTCAGTCGCATTATCGTGCCCGAGGGAGGGCCATGGCCATCGACTTCACGCTCGCTCCCGAGCACGAGGAGATACGCGCGCGGGTGCGGACGTTCGTCCAGGAGACGGTGATCCCGGCGGTGAAGCCGTTCGAGGACTCCGAGGAGAAGGTCCTCACCCGCGAGGAGTACCTGCGCACGATCTTCGACCTGCGCCGCAGGGCCAGGCAGGAGGGGCTCTGGCTGCCGCACATGCCCAAGGAATGGGGCGGCATGGGCCTCGGTCACGTCGAGCTGGCCATGGTGCAGGCCGAGGCGGCCAAGACCAGGCTCGGCCCGTGGGTGCTCAACTGCGCGGCCCCCGACGAGGGCAACATGCACACGCTGCTGCACTGGGGCACCGACGAGCAGAAGGAGCGCTACCTGCGGCCGCTGCTCGACGGCGTGAAGATGTCGTGCTTCGCGATGACCGAGCCCGAGGTGGCCGGCTCCGACCCGACCCTCATCCGTACGAGCGCCGTGAAGGACGGCGACGAGTGGGTGATCAACGGGCACAAGTGGTTCATCTCCAATGCCCGCAGGGCGAGCTTCGCCATCCTGATCGCCAAGACCGAGTTCGACCTGCCGGAGGGCGCACGGGGCGCCAACACGGCCTTCCTCGTGGACCTGCCCGCCGACGGCTGGAACGACGTACGCGAGATCGAGACCATGCACGGCTCTACCGGCCACAGCGAGATCGTCATCACCGACCTGCGCCTGCCGGACTCCGCCGTGCTCGGCGGGCGGGGCAACGGCCACCGGCTGGGCCAGTACCGCCTCGGTCCGGCCCGGCTGGCGCACTGCATGCGGTGGATATCGCAGGCGGAGACGGCCTTGGACATGATGGTGGGCAGGGCGCTGGACAGGTTCAGCCACGGATCGCTGCTCGCCGACAAGCAGGGCGTGCAGTGGATGATCGCCGACTCGGCCATGGAGCTCTACCAGTGCAAGCTCATGGTCCTGCACGCCGCCTCGAAGATCGACAAGGGTGAGGACTTCCGCACCGAGGTCTCGATGGCCAAGCACTTCGTGGCGAACAGCCTGAACCGGATCGTCGACCGGGCCATCCAGGTCCACGGGGCGCTCGGCTACTCGACCGACACTCCGCTGGCGCACATGTTCCAGCACGCGCGATGGGCGCGGTTCGCGGACGGCGCCGACGAGATCCACCAGATGCGCATCGCCGAGCGCACCATCGAGGCGTACCGGGCCACCGGCTCGACCAGGGCCGCAACGGGAGGACTGCCGCTGTGAACACCGACGACATCTCCGGCAAGGTCGCGCTCGTCACCGGGGGCGCGGGCGGCATCGGCGCGGGCGTCGCCCGCCGCCTGGCCGCGTACGGCGCGCATGTCGTGCTGGCCGACGTCGACGCCGAGGCCGGTGCGCGCACCGCCGAGGAGATCGGCGCCGCGTTCGTGCGGACCGACGTGTCGCGGCTGGAGGACAACCAGGCCGCGGTCGCGCTCGCGGTCGAGCGGCACGGGCGGCTCGACCTCGCCTTCCTCAACGCGGGCGTCGCCTCGGGGTTCGGGCTCGGCGAGGACTTCGACCTCGCCCGCTACCGACGCGTGATGGGGGTCAACCTCGACGGCGTCGTCTTCGGCGTGCACGCCGCGCTGCCTGCGATGCGGGCCGGGGGCGTGATCGTGGCCACCGCGAGCATGGCGGGGATCGTGGGCATCCCCTCCGATCCCGTCTACGCGGCCAACAAGCACGCGGTCGTCGGGCTCGTCCGCTCGCTCGGCCCGCAACTGGAGCCCCTCGGCGTCCGGGTGCAGGGGCTGTGCCCGTCGTTCGCGGACACGGCGATCCTCGACGCCGAGGCCAAGGCGCTGCTGGACGAGCTGAAGTTCCCGATCCTCGACGTCGAGACGGTCGTCGACGCGTTCTTCTCGCTGCTGGCGAGCGAGGGCACGGGCGAGTGCTGGTTCGTGGTGCCGGGCCGCGAGAGCCAGCCCTTCGCCTTCCGCCGCGCCCCCGGCCCTCGCTGATCGCCGTCCCTGGTCAGGAGCCGGAACCCGGCTGGGGACCGCGGTGCTGCTCCCGCCCAGTGGACGTGGTGTCGTGTATCGCTGATAACGCATGGATGGTTCCAGCGTTATCAACGCTGATACGATGTCATTGCTTTCACTGGAAACGGAGCGCTGAGGAGCATCGCATGTCCGACCGACTGCGGATCGTCGCGCACCGACTACCCCTTCACCTACGGGTTCCGCCCCGGTGGCTTCCCCTTCGTGGACACCAGCGCCGGCGTCGCCCGTTCCTTCCTGGAGGACGCCCCCTTCACCGACGAGCAGAAGGCCGACATCGCCCACCGCAACTGGGAACGCCTCACGTCCCGCGCCGCAAACCCCCACCTGGCGCGCGGGGCCCGTTGATCGGTTCCCGATAATGTGTTCGGCAGGAGCCGCCGGGGCGACGGCCGGGTGGAAGCGGAGCGAGAGCGAGCGCGATGAGCTGGGCGGACTTCCAGTACGAGATCTATCTCAGCGGCATGACCGGGGCCGTGCCCCGGCTGCCGACCGACCTGACCCGGCTGGAGGAGATGGCCGAGAGGCGGCTCGGGCCGGGTCCGGTCGGCTACGTCGCCGGCAGCGCGGGCAGCGGGCGCACCGAGCGCGCCAACCGCGAGGCGCTCGACCGCTGGCGGATCGTGCCGAGGATGCTGCGCGACGTGCGTGAACGCGACCTGTCGGTGACCGTGCTGGGCAGGCGGCTGCCCGCGCCGCTGGCACTGGCGCCGATCGGCGTGCTCTCGATCATGCATCCGGAGGCCGAGCGGGCCGCCGCCCGCGCGGCCGCCGCGACGGGCGTGCCCTTCATCCTGTCGTCGGCCTCCAGCACGCCGATGGAGGACGTCGCGGCGGCCATGGGGGACGGCGAGCGGTGGTTCCAGCTCTACTGGGGCAAGGACCGCGAGGTCACCCTCAGCTTCCTCGCCCGGGCCAAGGCGGCGGGGTTCACAATGCTCGTCGTCACCCTCGACACGCCGCTGCTGGCCTGGCGGCCCCGCGACCTCGACCAGGCCTACCTGCCGTTCCTGCGGGGCGTCGGCACCGCCAACTACTTCACCGACCCGGCGTTCCAGGCCGGGCTCGCCCGGCCCGTGCACGAGGACCCGAACGCCGCCGTACTGCACTTCGTGGGGATGTTCGGCGACCCGGGCAAGACGTGGCCGGACCTCGCGCTGCTGCGCGAGCACTGGGACGGCCCGATCGTGCTGAAGGGCGTCCTGCACCCCGACGACGCCCGCCTGGCCGCCGACGCCGGAATGGACGGCGTCGTCGTCTCCAACCACGGCGGACGCCAGGTCAACGGCTCGATCGGGGCGGCCGACGCCCTGCCGGCCGTCGCCGACGCCGTGGCCGACCGGCTCACCGTGCTGTTCGACGGCGGCATCCGCACCGGGGACGACGTCGTCAAGGCGCTCGCGCTCGGCGCCAGGACCGTGCTGCTCGGCCGTCCGTACGCGTACGGGCTGGGCCTGGACGGTCAGGCGGGGGTGGAGCACGTGATCCGCTGCGTGCTGGCGGAGACCGATCTCACCCTGGCCCTTTCCGGCTGCGCCGGGGTCGCCGCGCTCACCCCGGACCTGCTCACACGGATCTGACCCGGCCCTCGCGTGGTAATCCCACCTCGGCCGCGGCGGTCTGGCTCATGAGCAACGCAGTGTGGGGCCGCCGCGCCCGGCCCCCGGCCCCTCGATCAGGTGGCCGAACCGAGGTCCTCGGCCAGGGCCTCCTCCTCCAGTTCCTCCCGCCGCGCGGCGGCCGGGTCGGCGGCGGCCGCCTCGGCCGCCTGGGCGCGCTCGGCCTCGCCGAGCTGCCGGTGCGCGGTGGTGAGGACGACCGCGCCGAGGAGCACGGCCGCGGCCCCCATGTAGAACGGCGCGTGCCGGCTGTCGAAGTGCTCGGCGAGCTTGCCCGCGACGAAGGGCGCGAGACCGCCGCCGATGAAGCGGATGAAACCGTACGACGCGGAGGCGATGGGCCGCTCCACGGGCGAGATGGTCATGACCGCCTGGGTCGTGACCGTGTTGTTGACGCCGATGAAGACGCCGGCCACGATCACGCCGCAGATCACGGCGACCCGGTTGTCGGTGAACAGCGCGATCACCAGGATGTCGAGGCTGAACAGCACGAGGTTGGCGTACAGCGTGCGGGCGATGCCGAAGCGGGCCTGCAGCCGCGGGGCGCCGAAGACCGAGAAGATCGCGACGAGGATTCCCCAGCCGGTGAAGACGAGGCCGAGCTGGTGCTCGTCGAGCTCCATCGGGTAGGGCGCGTAGCCCAGCACGGTGAAGAAGCCCCAGTTGTAGCAGAGCGCGGTCAGGCCCAGGATGAGCAGGCCGCGGTGACGCAGGGCCTTGATCGGCGCCGCGATGCCGGTCTTCGTCGCCGGCGTGGGCGTGGGCCGCACCAGGGTGACGGTGGCGATCAGCGCGATCGCCATCAGGACCGCGACGCCGTAGAACGGGCCGCGCCAGCTGATGCCGCCGAGCACGCCGCCCAGCAGGGGGCCGACCGCGATGCCGACGCCGAGCGCGGTCTCGTACAGGATGATCGCTCCGGCGAAGCCGCCGCTGCTCGACGCGACGATGACCGCGAGCGAGGTGGCGATGAACAGGGCGTTGCCGAGGCCCCAGCCGGCGCGGAAGCCGACGATGCCGCCGATGCTGCCGGACGTCCCTGCGAGGGCGGCGAACACCACGATCAGGGCGAGGCCCACGATGAGGGTGCGCTTGGCGCCGATCCGGCTGGAGACCCACCCGGTGACCAGCATCGCCACGGCGGTGACGACCAGGTAGCTCGTGAACAGCAGCGACACCTGGCTGGGCGTGGCGTGCAGCTTCGTGCTGAGGGCGGGCAGGATCGGGTCCACCAGCCCGATCCCCATGAACGAGATCACGCAGGCGAAGGCGACGGCCCACACCGCCTTCGGCTGCTTGAAGGGGTTGGAGACAGGGGCATGAGCAGAGCTCACCGGACCTCCTGGGAAGAAGCGAGGGGGAGCGCCCTGATCCCTACTCGTCCGCCGTGCCCTGGAGCAGGCGCCGGAGCAGGGGGAGGAACTCGCCGGCGACCCGCGTCAGCTCACGCAGCTCGCCGGGGGACAGCGTGCCGAGCATCTCGGTGAGCCGCTCTCTGCGCCGTCGGCGCCGCTCGGCCAGCAGCGCCCGGCCGGCGTCGGTGACGCTGACCCGCACCGCGCGGCCGTCGAGGTCGTCGACCGCCCGGCATACCAGGCCTTCGCGCTCCAGGCGCTGCACGAGCTGGGTCATCGACGGCTGGGTGACGGCCTGCCGCGCGGCCAGGACGCTCAGCCGCTCCGGGCCGTTGCGGTCCAGGTACGACAGGGTCGTCGCGGCCGTGAGGCTGAGGTCGCTCTGCGCGGACAGCCGCCGTACGGCGAGCACCGCGAGGTCGTCCAGGACGGCCGCGACCGCCTGGGACTCCTCGGGGGGATCGGCACTCGGGGTGACGGACACAGGTGTTCCTCCGGACGGGAACCGAATTTACATAGGAATCCTATACAACCCTGCGGAGTGCACCACATCGCCCCCTCGCCGAGGGCTCGGCGGGCCGCTGCGAGCGGTGAGGAGTGCGTTACGGCGGATGAACGTGCTCGTGACGACGCGGAAACGACGGCCCCGTAAATAACTGTCAATCGACAGAAATCCCCCCAGCGCCCGGAGCCCCGATGGCCGTCACCGTCCCTTCCTCGCCTCCCACCGACGAGAGCGCCCTGCAGACGTTCGGCTACCGCCAGGAGCTGCACCGCAGCATGGGCAGGTACGCCTCCTTCGCCGCCGGCTTCTCCTTCATCTCCGTACTGACCACGGTCTTCCAGTTCTTCGCCTTCGGGTACGCCTTCGGCGGTCCGGCCTTCTTCTGGACCTGGCCCGTCGTGCTGGCCGGACAGATCCTGGTCGCCCTGTGTTTCGCCGAGCTGGCCGCCCGCTATCCGATCTCCGGCTCCATCTACCAGTGGTCCACCCGGCTCAGCACGGCGACGTTCGGCTGGTTCGCCGGGTGGATCATGATTCTCGGGCAGATCGTCGTGATCGCCGCCGCGGCGCTCGCCCTGCAGGTGGTGCTGCCCGCGATCTGGCCGGGCTTCCAGCTCGTCGGCGGCGACCCCGCGCCCACCACCGCGACGGGCGCGGCCAACGCCGCGATTCTCGGCCTGGTCCTGCTCGCGCTCACCACCACCGTGAACGTCGTCGACAACCGCGTTCTCGCCCGGATCAACAGCATCGGCGTCACCGCCGAGATCGTCGGCGCGATTCTCATCGTCGTGCTGCTGCTCACCCACGCCGAGCACGGTCCCGGCGTGACGTTCAGCACCGGCGGGCAGGGCGGGGCCATCGGCGCGCTGCTGGTCGGCTCGTTCACCGCCGCGTATGTCCTCATCGGGTTCGACAGCGCGGGCGAACTGAGCGAGGAGACCCGCAGCCCCCGGCGGGTCGCCCCGCGCACCATCCTGACCGCGCTCACGGCGGCCGGGGTGCTCGGGGGACTCATCCTGTTCGCGGGTCTGCTCGCCGCTCCCAGCCTGACCGACGGGAGGCTGGCCGCCGAGGGCCTGTCCTACGTGCTCACCAGCAGCCTGGGCGACTGGGTGGGCAAGCTGCTGCTGGCCGACGTGGTGCTGGCGATCACCGTGGCGACCATGGCGATCCAGACGGCCGCCACCAGGATGTTGTTCTCCATGGCGCGCGACGGGGCGATGCCCTTGTCGGGCGCGCTGTCCAGAGTCTCGCGCCGCACCGGGATGCCGACCGGGCCGGCGCTGGTCACCGGAGTGGCCGCGGCGGCCATCCTGCTGCTCAACTTCGCCTCTCCCGAGGCGTTCCTGGCCATCGGCACCACCTGCATCGTGCTGCTCTATCTGGCGTACGCGATGGTGACGGGCCCTCTGCTGCTCCAGCGCCTGCGCGGCGGCTGGCGGGGCGGGGCGCCGGGCGGGTTCGCCGAGGACGGCAGCCGGCTGTTCAGCATGGGCCGCTGGGGCCTGCCGGTCAACGCGCTGGCCTTCTGTTACGGCCTGGCGATGATGGTCAACCTGGCCTGGCCGAGGGCCGAGGTGTACGCCCCGATCACCGGCCACTGGTTCTTCCAGTGGTTCACCCTGCTCTTCCTGGTGGCGGTCGTCGCTCTGGGCGCGCTCTACCGGCGGCTACGCCGGCCCGCGGCCCGTCTTGCGCAGGTCGGGCAGATCCCGGTCGGGAACGCCGGCCAGGCGTAGCGCCGCGTCGGCGGTGGCGGCCGCCAGCGTCTCCAGGGCGTCGGCGGCCATCTCGCCCGGGGCGTCCCTGCGGATCAGGATGACGCCCTCGATCAGCGCGAACAGCAGATCGGTGCGCAGCGCCCGGTCGGCGGGCGTCAGCGCCGCGCCGGAGGTGGTGGCCGCCAGCAGCCGCGCGTAGGTGTCCTTGAGCTCGCCGCGCATGCGCCGGAAGGCGGCGAACCGCTCGGTGCGCACCTCGGGCAGGAGGTAGAGCGCGCCAAGGTTGTGCGGGCCCGAGCAGAGCAGCCTGGCGTCGCAGTGGCACAGCTCCCACAGCCGCTCTTCCGGCGTACCGCCGGTCAGGGCGCGGGCGGTCTCCAGCGAGGGCCGCACCGTGCTCTCCAGCAGTTCGGCGAGGATGTCCTCCTTGCCGTCGAAATAGTGGTAGATCGACGCCTGCCTGATCCCGGCCCGTTCGGCCATCGCCCTCGTCGAGGTCGCCGCGTAGCCGTGCGTCGTGAACAGCTCCGCCGCCGCCGCCAGGATCTCCTCCCGCGGGCTCAGCTCGGTTCGCGGCCGGGCGACGGCTCGCGGCCTGCCGACCCTTCGCGCGCTGGAGCCGGGCGCGCTGGAGCCGGGCGCGGTGGAACGGGCACTCACCGCACGATCCTCGCACACCTCCAACCGGCCGCCGCGGCTGTGCGCTTCCGGTAACGGGCGGGAAACCCAGGGGCGCAGGAGAGGAAACACACGCCGCCTAATTTCTGTCGTGCGACAGAAATTCACCCCCCAGAGGAGAACGCGTCATGGCGACCAGCACGACCTACGGCGCGCGCGAGCACGCCCGAGCACAGGAAGGCACCACAAGCGACACCATGCCGGTGCTCCCGGCCTCGGACTGGCCCACCCCGCCCGACGGCGTCGACCCCGCCCACCTCGTGTGGGCCGAAACCGTCGCCGGGGGCGGCTACACCCACAAGGTGCTGGCCCGGGGCACCGAGCTGCGCCTCACCGACCTGGCCGGCGACGCCTGCGCGCACCTGCTGCTCTTCGTCGAGGGCCGCCCCTGGGAACGGCTCAACGTCGCCGACACCGTCAAGGTGCTGTGGAACGCCTACCTCGGCGAAGGCCACCTGCTGCTGTCGGACCAGGGCCGCGTGCTGGCCTCCGTGGTCGCCGACACCTCCGGTCGCCACGACACCATGTGCGGGGTCTCCACCCTTCGGCGCAACACCGAACGCTACGGCGACGGCTCCCCGCACGGCCCCGCCCCCGCCGGGCGCGAGCTGTTCAAGCTGGCCGCCGCCAAGCACGGACTCCAGCCCCGGGACCTGCCCCCGTCGATCTCCTTCTTCCAGGGGGTCAGGGTCGGCCCCGACGGCGGCCTGACCTTCACCGGCTCAGCCGGGCCCGGGGCGTCCGTCACCCTGCGCGCCGAGATGCCGCTGACCGTGCTCATCGCCAACACCGCCCACCCCGTCGACCCCCGCCCCGCCTACACCTGCACCCCGCTGGAAGTCCTGGCCTGGCGCGCCCGGCCCACCGGCCCCGGCGACCCCCTGTGGCAGGCCGGCCCCGAAGGCCGCCGCGCCTTCCTCAACACCGCCGAGGTGACCCGATGACCGTGCCCGACGTCCCCACGCTCGACGTGCCCGTGGTTGATGTGCCCGTGGTTGATGCGCCCGTGCTCGAGGTGACCGTGCCCGCCCGTGCCCCCTGGTCGGCGATCATCCGGGCCGGGCAGGAGCTGACCATCACCGACCTCGGCGGCAACCAGGCCGTCGACTGCCTGCTGTACGACGCGCACGACACCGCCGTCCGCTACAGCGCCCCCGACACCATCCACGCCCAGGGCGGCATCTTCCTCACCACCGGCAGCGTGCTGCTGTCCAACGAGCACACCCCGCTGATGACCGTCGTCGGCGACACCTGCGGCCGCCATGACACCGTCGGCGGCGCCTGCTCCAAGGAGTCCAACACGCTGCGCTACGGACACCACACCTACTCCCAGCACGCCTGCGTCGAGAACTTCCTCATCGAGGGCAGCCGCCACGGGCTCGGCAAACGCGACCTGGTCAGCAACATCAACTGGTTCATGAACGTCCCGGTCGAACCCGACGGCACGCTCGGCATCGTGGACGGCATCTCCGCTCCCGGCCTCGCCGTCACGCTGCGGGCCGAGACCGATGTGCTGGTCCTGATCTCCAACTGCCCGCAGATCAACAACCCGTGCAACGGCTTCGACCCCACGCCCGTGCGGATGACGGTCCGATGAACACCCTCCTCATCGCCAACCGGGGCGAGATCGCCGTCCGCGTCATCGCCACCGCCCGCCGCCTGGGCCTGCGCACGGTCGCCGTCTACTCCGACGCCGACCGGGGCGCCGCCCACGTCCGCCTGGCCGACCACGCCGTACGGCTCGGCCCCGCCCCCGCCCGGGAGAGCTACCTGGACGCCGGCCGGGTGCTCCGCGCCGCCCTGGACAGCGGCGCGGACGCCATCCACCCCGGCTACGGCTTCCTGTCCGAAGACGCCGCCTTCGCGCGCCGGGTCGAAGCCGCCGGGCTGGCCTTCGTCGGTCCCACTCCCGAGCAGCTCGACCTGTTCGGCACCAAGCACACCGCCCGCGCCGCCGCCGAGCGGGCCGGCGTGCCCCTGCTCCCCGGCACCGGCCTGCTGCCCGACCTGGACGCGGCCCTGAGCGCCGCGCGGGAGATCGGCTACCCGGTCATGCTCAAGGCCACGGGCGGGGGCGGCGGCATCGGCATGCGCGCCTGCCGCGACGCCGGCGAGCTGGCCGAGGCGTGGCACAGCGTGCAGCGCACGGCCGCCGCGAGCTTCGCCTCGGCCGGGCTGTTCCTGGAACGCCTGGTCGAGGGCGGCCGGCATGTCGAGGTCCAGGTCTTCGGCGACGGCCTGGGCGGCGTCGTCACGTTCGGCGACCGCGACTGCTCGCTGCAGCGGCGTCACCAGAAGGTGCTGGAGGAGGCCCCCGCCCCCGGCCTGCCGCCGCTGGTGCGGGCCAGGCTGGCCGAGAGCGCGGCGGGCCTGTGCGCGTCGGTGCGCTACCGGTCGGCGGGGACCGTCGAGTTCATCTACGATCCGGTGCGCGCCGAGCCGTACTTCCTCGAGGTGAACACCCGGCTGCAGGTGGAGCACCCGGTCACCGAGGCGATCTACGGCGTCGACCTGGTCGAGTGGATGCTGCGCCTGGCCCAGGGCGACGCGAGCCACGTGCACGCCGCGCTGCGGACCCCGCCCGCGGCGGTCGGTCACGCCGTGGAGGCCCGGGTCTACGCCGAGGACCCGAGCCGCGACCACCGGCCCAGCGCGGGCCTGCTCACCCGCGTCGCGTTCCCCGAGGGCGTGCGGGTGGACGGCTGGGTGGAGACGGGCACCCAGGTGAGCAGCGCCTACGACCCGCTGCTCGCCAAGGTCGTCGCGCACGGCGCCGACCGGGAACAGGCCCTGGACCGGCTGGCCGCGGCGCTGGCCGAGACCAGGATCGACGGTGTCGAGACCAACCTCGGGCTGCTGCGCGCCGCCGTAGACGATCCTTCCGTGCGGGCGGCCACGCACGGCACCGCCACCCTGGCCGGGCTCGCCGACGGCTCCCGCCGGATCGAGGTGGTGCGGCCCGGCACCCTCACCACCGTCCAGGACTGGCCGGGACGGACCGGCTACTGGCAGGTGGGCGTGCCGCCGTCGGGACCGATGGACGACCGCTCCTTCAGGCACGGCAACGCCGCCCTGGGCAACGACCCCGGCGCACCCGGACTGGAGTGCACGTTGCGCGGCCCGGCGCTGCGCTTCAGCCACACCACCACCGTCTGCGTCACCGGCGCGCCCGCACCCGTCACGGTGGACGGCGCGCCCGTCCCCCAGTGGGAGCCGGTCACCGTGCCCGCCGGCGGGGTGCTGGACATCGGCGCCGCCGAAGGGCCGGGACTGCGCGTCTACCTGCTGATGGCGGGCGGGTTCGACGTTCCCGCCTACCTGGGCAGCGCCGCGACGTTCACGCTCGGCGGGTTCGGCGGCCACGGCGGCCGGGCCCTGCGCGCCGGAGACGTCCTGCACGGATCCCTCAAGCGCCTGAGGCACGAGGGACGCCTCGTCCCCGGCAGCGCCGAAACAGGGGAGCGGCCCGAGTTCGGGCACGCCTGGCGGATCGGCGTGGTCGAGGGCCCGCACGCCAACCCCGAGTTCTTCACCGACGACGACATCCGCGACTTCTACGCCGCCCAGTGGAAGGTCCACCACAACTCCGCCCGCACCGGCGTCCGCCTGATCGGCCCCAAACCGCGCTGGGCCCGCCTCGACGGCGGCGAGGCGGGACTGCACCCCTCCAACATCCACGACACGCCCTACTCGGTGGGCGCCGTGGACTACACCGGTGACATGCCGGTCGTGCTCGGCCCCGACGGCCCGTCGCTCGGCGGGTTCGTCTGCCCGGCCACCGTCGTCAGCTCCGAACGCTGGAAACTCGGCCAGCTGCGGCCAGGAGACACCGTCACCTTCGTCCCCGTGCCCCCCGCGATCGGCGTTCCCGGCGACGGCGGCGTGCTTCACCGCCTTCCCGAGACCGGCGAGCGGCCCTGTGTCACCTACCGGCGCAGCGGGGACGACAACATCCTTGTCGAGTACGGGCCGATGGAGCTCGACCTGGGCCTGCGCATGCGCGTGCACGCCCTGGCGGAGGCGCTCGCCGCCCGAGACCTGCCCGGCGTCGTCGACCTCACCCCCGGCATCCGCTCGCTTCAGATCCATCTCGACCCGGCGGCGCTCTCTCAGCGCGATCTGCTGGCCGAACTGCTCCGCATCGAGGCCGGTCTGCCGCCCACAGGGGAGCTGGAGGTGCCCAGCCGCGTCGTCCACCTGCCCCTGTCCTGGGACGACCCCGCCACCCGGGAGGCCATCGCCCGCTACATGGCGGGAGTGCGCGACGACGCGCCCTGGTGCCCGTCGAACATCGAGTTCATCCGCCGGGTGAACGGCCTGGAGGACGTGGCCGAGGTCCACCGCATCGTCTTCGACGCCGAATACCTCGTCCTCGGGCTCGGCGACGTCTATCTCGGCGCTCCCGTGGCCACCCCGCTCGACCCCCGGCACCGTTTGGTCACCACCAAGTACAACCCCGCCCGCACCTGGACCGCCGAGAACTCCGTCGGCATCGGCGGCGCCTATCTGTGCGTCTACGGGATGGAAGGTCCGGGCGGCTACCAGTTCGTGGGCCGTACGACGCAGGTGTGGTCGAGCTGGCAGCAACGCGGCGCGTTCCAGCCCGGGTCCCCCTGGCTGCTGCGCTTCTTCGACCGCATCCGCTGGTATCCGGTGACGGCGGAAGAGCTGCTGGAACTACGCGCCGACCTGGCGGCGGGGCGCCTCGAACCCAAGATCGAAGAAGGGGTGTTCCGGCTCGCCGACTACCACCGCTTCCTGGCCGAGCACGCCGACTCCATCGCGGCCTTCCGCGAACGGCAGGCCGCCGCCTTCGCCGCCGAGCGGGCGGCCTGGCAGGCGTCGGGCGAGTTCGACCGGGTGGAGCAGCCCAAAGGCCAGGCCGAGACCGAGCTGGAGCTCCCCCCGGGTTGCCAGGTGGTGGAAGCGGAGCTCACCGCGAGCGTCTGGCAGATCAGCGTCACGCCCGGCCGGCGGATCGCCGCCGGGCAGCCGCTGATCGTGCTGGAGGCGATGAAGATGGAGTCCGCCGTCCTGGCCCCCGCCGACGGCGTGGTCGAACGGGTCCTGGTCGGCCCCGGTGACCAGGTGGAGGCCGGCGTCCCGCTGGTGGTGCTGAGGAGTGATCGTGGCTGAGACGGCACTGGAACGAGTCCGCAGGGCCTACACCCGGATCGCCAAGACGGACCGTCCGGAGATCTGGATCGACCTGCGGCCGCGGGCCGAGGTGGAGGCCGAGGCCGCCGCCGTGGACGTCCGGGTGGCGGGCGGCGAGCACCTTCCCCTCGCGGGCCGCCTGCTGGCCGTGAAAGGCAACATCGACGTGGCCGGGCTGCCGACCACCGCCGGCTGCCCCTCCTACGCCTACCGTCCGGACGCCGACGCCCCCGCCGTGGCTCGGCTCCGCGGGGCCGGTGCGATCGTGCTCGGCACCACAAATCTCGATCAGTTCGCCACAGGGCTGGTCGGCACCCGCAGCCCCTACGGCGCGGTGCGCGCCGCCACCGACCCGGACCGGATCTCCGGAGGATCCAGCTCGGGCTCGGCGGTCGCCGTCGCGCTCGGCCTGGCCGACCTCGCGCTCGGCACCGACACCGCGGGCTCGGGCCGGGTCCCCGCCGCCTTCAACGGCATCGTGGGGATCAAGCCCACCCGCGGCCTGATCCCTGCCGAAGGCGTGGTCCCGGCCTGCCGGAGCCTGGACTGCGTCAGCGTCTTCGCCCGCACGCTCCCCGAGGCCCAGCAGGCCCTGGCCCTCATGACCGCCCCTTCCGCACCTCCCGCATCCCGCCCGGCCCGCCGCCCCGGACCCTGGCGGCTGGCCGTGCCCGCCACCGCCGGCCTCGGCACGCTGGCCCCGGGCTGGGCCGAGGCGTTCGAGACCACGGCCGGCAGGCTGGCCTCGGCAGGCGTCGAGATCCACCCGATCGACCCCGCCCCCTTCCTGGAGGCCGCCGCGCTTCTCTACCAGGGGGCCTTCGTCGCCGAGCGTTACACCGCCGTCGGCGCGTTCGTCGACAAAGGCGGCCCGGACCTGGATCCCACTGTCGCCTCCATCATCACCGCGGCCCGCGACCTGCCCGCCCACCGCCTGTTCGCCGACCGGGAACGGCTCGCGGCACTGCGCGAGCGGGCCTTGTCCCTGCTCGGCGACCGCGACGCCCTGCTCCTGCCGGTCACTCCCCGCCATCCCACCCTGGCGCAGGTCGCGGCCGACCCCGTCGGCGTCAACAGCGACCTCGGCCGCTTCACCAACTTCGTCAACCTCTTCGACATGTGCGCGCTCGCCGTACCCGCCGGACAGGTGGACGGGCTTCCGTACGGGGTCATGCTGGTCGGCCGGGCCCACGCCGACGACGACCTGGCCGCCATCGCCCGGCTGCTTCAGCCGGCCGTCCGCCTGACCGTGGTCGGCGCGCACCTGTCAGGACAACCGCTCAACCACGAGCTCACCACGCGCGGCGCCCGCCTGGTGGCCACCACCACGACCGCCGCGCGCTACCGGCTGCACGCCCTGACCACCGACCCGCCCAAACCCGGGCTCGTCCGAGTCGCCGGGAACGGCGCGGCCATCGAGTGCGAGGTGTGGGAACTTCCCGCCGAAGGGCTGGCCGACCTGC
This sequence comes from Microbispora catharanthi, assembly GCF_006334915.2. Lineage (GTDB taxonomy): Bacteria > Actinomycetota > Actinomycetes > Streptosporangiales > Streptosporangiaceae > Microbispora > Microbispora catharanthi. Next base: position 247,942 of record NZ_VDMA02000012.1, on the reverse strand, counting down.
TCACGGCTCTTCCCCGCCCGATGACGCTGGGCCAGGTCGAACTGGCCGACGGCACGAACGTGCCCGGCTTCCTCTGCGCTCCGGAAGGGCTGCGGGGCGCGGCCGACATCACCGCGCACGGGGGGTGGCGCGCCTACGTCCGAACCGTGGCGGTCCATCTCTGACCCGCTGGGCCGGCGGTCGGCTCGTCCTCTACGGCAGGTGAGGAGGGCTCAGGGCTGGATGTTCTCCAGGTCCTCGAGGAGGCTGGGGTGCGTGGGCTGCCACCCGAGGACCTCGCGGGTATGGGCGCTGGAGGCCGGCTGGTCCATGGCGAAGATCGGGCCGAACGGGCCGAAGTTCTCCTGCGGCACCGGCTCGACCGGCAGGCCGAGTCGCCGGCCGATGACGGTCGCGATGTCTCGTACGGCGTCGCCCTCATCGGCCACGGCGTGCCAGACCGTCCCGGCGGGTGCCGACTCGAGAGCCAGCCGGAACAGGACCGCCGCGTCGAGCGCGTGCACGGCCGGCCAGCGCTGGGCGCCGTCGCCGGGGTAGCCGGACACGCCGGTGCGGCGCGCCTGATCCGTCAGCAGGCCGGCGAATCCGCCCTTGCCCTCGTTGTGAACCGTGCGCGGCATGCGGACAGCCGTGCTGCGCACACCACGCGACGCCAGATCCAGCAGCGCATTGACCGAACGGCCGCGACCGCCCACCGGTCCCTCGGTCGCCGCGGGGTCGGTCTCGGTGGAGAGGCGGCCCGGCACCCAGGGCGTGCCCGAGACCGTGACGATCGGACGAGCACTGCCGAGCAGCTCCTCGCCCAGAGCGGCGAGAGCGGCGCTCTCCTCGGCGATCGACTGCGCGACGGCCTCGTCAGTGCTGTAGTCGCCGCCGAACGCCAGGCTGATCACGCCGTCGGACTGCGCGGCGCCGGCCCGCAGGACGTCGAGGTCGGCCAGCTGTCCGCGTAGCACCTGGGCACCGGCGTCTGCGAGGGCTTGCGCGGACTTGTCCGAGCGGGCCAGCGCGAGAACGGTGTGACCGTTGGCGAGCAGTTCGGCAACGACGGCGGAGCCGATGGTGCCGGTGCCGCCGGTGACGAAAACGTGCATGACACTCTCCCCAAGTGACGAGACTATTGTCCCATCACCATACACACCGACGGGACACTTGTCCCATCACCTATGATGTCGTTCATGGCCCGATGGCAACCGGAGACGACCCAGCGACTCGTCGTCGCGGCCGTCGACCTGTTCACCGAGCAGGGATACGACGCCACCACGGTGGCGCAGATCGCCGAGCGCGCCGGCGTTACCAAGAGCACCTTCTTCCGGCACTTCTCGGACAAGCGTGAGCTGCTGGTCGCCGGCCAGGAGACCCTGAGCCGGTTGCTCGCGGAGGGGATCGCCGAGGCGCCCCCGAACGCGAGCCCGCTCGAGGCGGTCGCAGCCGGTCTCGAACGCGCATCCAGCGCCATGGGGCCGGCGAACCGTGAACTCGGCCCCCGCCTGAAAGCAGCCGTGGCGGCCAGCACCGAACTTCAGGAGCGAGACGCCCTCAAGAGCGTCGGTCTCGCTGCCGCCATGACCGCCGCGCTCATCGCCCGCGGTGTGCCGGACCCGACCGCGCACCTCGCGGCCGAGATGGGAGTCCTTGCCTTCAAGCGGGGCTACGCCCAGTGGTCCGAAGGCGATCGTGATGACGCACGAGGGCTCGCGCACCATGCGTTGGCCGCCCTGCGGGATCTGCGCGCGGCAACGGCGTCACTGGGTTGATCGATTCTGCGCCGGCGGGGAACGGGGAGGTGCGGCCGGGCACGATGCCGCATGCCTATGCTGTGCCGGCCGCAGATGCCTCCGGCCGGCACAGTTGATGTTCAGGTCGATCTGCCTGTCCCAGTCCTCGACCGCCAGGTGCGGCACGCTGTTCGGGCGGGCATCACCGTCCCTTCGCGACACGTGAAAGGCTGACCGCGCCGCGGTCGCGTCGGCGGTCTGTCTTCTCCGGGCCCTCTGCCCGGTCAGCCGCGCCGAGCGGGCGGCCAGCCGTGGCCCCAGCCGCCCTGTGCCATCGTCTGGAACGCCCACCCGTCCTCGGTGCGCACCAGCAGGTCGCCGTAGTGCATGCTCTCCCGCCGGCCCTCGACCGTCATCGTCGCCGTGGTCTCCACGAACACCAGGTTGGGGCTGAGGAAGTGCGGCGTCCTCGCCGACTCCAGGTCGAGCCCCGCCGTTCCGCCGCCCATGGCCTCCCGCATCGCCTCGACGTACTCCTCGCGCGTCCACTGCCGTACGGCCGCGAAGCCGCCCGGCACGTCGGTGGCCAGATTCATCGGGAAGACCGCGAGGTCGGCCAGCCGCTCGATCGCCCCCTGCTCGGCGACCGCGTCGTACTGGGCGAACCAGTCCTCGACGCTCTTCAGTTCCTCGTCGCTCGGCTCGTACACGAAATGCGCCCCTTTCTGTCGTACGTTGTACCGTACAGCATACGGAAGCCTTGTGTGCCGGGCCGGACACGAATCGGGTATGAGACGCGGATCACCGGGTAGCCGTGAGCCTCGTATGTCGTGGAAGGCTCTCAACAGGAGGACCCATGGCCGCTCCGGTCGACTGGGGAAGAGGAGTGGCCGACGCCTGGTCGTCGGTCGCCACGTTCGTCCCCAAGTTCCTCGCATTCGTCGTCGTCCTCGCGGTGGGCTGGCTGGTCGCCACGGCACTGCGGAAGGTTGTGGACGCCGTACTCGAACGTGCCGGGTTCGACCGGTGGGTCGAACGCGGGGCCGTGGGACGGGCGCTGGCGCGCAGCAAATACGACGCGTCCGGCCTGCTCGCGAAACTCGTCTACTACGCGATCCTGCTGATCACGCTGCAGATCGCCTTCTCCGTCTTCGGGCCCAACCCCGTCAGCGACCTGCTCGCCGGAGTGGTGGCGTGGCTGCCCAAGGCCGCCGTGGCGATCGTCATCATCGTGGTCGCCACCGCCATCGCCAGGGCCGTCAAGGACATCATCACCGCCGCTCTGGGCTCCCTGTCGTACGGCCGGACGCTGGCCACGATCGCGTCGGTGTTCATCATCGGCCTCGGCGTCATCGCCGCGCTCAACCAGATCGAGGTCGCGACCACCGTCACCACGCCCGTGCTGATCGCGATCCTGGCCACCATGGCCGGCATCCTCGTCGTCGGCGTCGGCGGCGGCCTGGTCCGGCCCATGCAGCAGCGCTGGGAGCACTGGCTGAACCGGGCGGAGGCCGAGACCGACACCATCCGCGCCCAGGCCGCGGCCTACAGCCGTGGCCGCGCCGACGCGATGGAGACCGTCGCCGTGCCGCGGACCGAGCAGCCGCGGCAGCGGGTGGGGGCCTTCGCCCAGCCGGCCTCCACCGCGTACCCGCAGAGCACCGCGTCCCGGGAGAACATCGCGCAGCCGGAGAACATCGCGCAGCCGGAGAACATCGCGCAGCCGGAGGACACCGCGCAGCCGGAGAGCGCCGTGCGGCCGCAGAACGTCGGCGGGAACATCCCGGGCGCGCAGGGCGCCAGGGAGGCGCCGGCGAGCCGGCCCGCGTACCCCGAGAGCACGCCGCCGGTCGCTCCGGGCGCGCCGACGACTCCCATCCCCCCGGCGGGCGCGGTCCCTCCGGGCGCCCCCGGAACCCCGCCGATGCCGCAGGACGCGCCGGGTGAGGTGGCGCGGCCCACCTCCTCCCGGCCGAATCCCCCGGAGGAGCCGCCGGCGCCGCGCCGGTGAGCCTTTCAGCCGCGCGGGGCGTCCCTCATCGGGAGGGGCGCCCCGCCGCTGTGCCGGAAGCGGTGGGGAGTCAGGCGGGTTCGGCCGCGGCGTCGAGCAGCAGGCAGACCGCGGTCATGCGGAGGGTGGCGAAGTCGAGCGGCTGCTCCGGTCCCGGCGCCCGCCAGCCCTTCTCTCGCGCGCCGTCCCAGTAGCCGATCAGATAGGCGAGCAGGGAGGCAGGCCCGACCCGCTCGCCCAGCTCCGCGATGGCGTGCTTGACGGCGGTCATGTGCTGGTCCAGCGAGGCGAGGATCCCGGGATGCTGATGCCGCAGGTCAAGGACGCGCTGCGCGAACTCGGCACGGATGCGGACAGGCCAGGACTGCTCGGACACAGAAGTCCCCCGGAGGGTCAAGGGTGATGGGTGCCTCATCACGATAAGCGCCTCCGGGAGCACAGCGATCCAGAACGCTCAGACAGGGCGACACCCCGAGCGGGAGCGTCCGGTGCGGCTCAGCGCGCGGGCAGTGCCGATCGCGGCCCAGGCCGGCACGGATGTCCGGCCCCAGGCAGGCGGAGAGGGGGCCTGGGCCGTGACAGCGCGCGTGTTCCGGCCCACGGGCGGGCGGAGAGGGTCAGAGCGGGGGCGTGCTGGAGCCGCGCACGACGAGTGTCGTCGGCAGGATCCGGGGCGGCGGGGCGTCCGCACCGTTGATCATCGAGACCACCGCCTCCGCGGCGGCGGTGCCGAACCCGGCCTTGTCCTGGGCGACGGTCGTCAGGCCCGGCGGCACGAGCGCGGCCACCTCGATGTCGTCGAACCCGACCAGGGCGATGTCCTCGGGCACCTTCAGACCGGCCTCGCCGATCGCGCGCAGCGCGCCGACGGCCATCTCGTCGCCCGCGACGAACACGGCGTCGGGCCGCTCGTCCGCCTCGAGCAGGCGGCGCATCGCGGCGTGGCCGCCCGACAGGTAGAAGTCGCCCTCGACCACGAACTCGGGACGGTGCGGCAGCCCCAGGCGGGACATCTCGTCCTGGTAGCCCCGCAGCCGCTCGGCGCCCGGACGCGTGTGCGCCGGGCCGGTGATCGTGGCGATGGCTCGCCGTCCCCGCTCGTGCAGGTGCCGTACGGCCAGGCGGGCGCCGCCCGCGTTGTCCGAGGTCACGTATGTGGCGCGGGAACCCTCGACGGGACGGTCGAGGCTGACGCAGGGGACGCCCGATTCGGACAGCCGCCGCAGTGAGGGATCCCAGGTGCCGCTGTCTATCATCACGACGCCGTCGAGGTTGTGCCTGCGCACGGCGCGCACGTAGGCGTCTTCCGTCCTCTCCCCGCTCGTGTCCCCGCTGGTGGCGAGCATGAGGAGGTGATATTCGCGCCCGCTGAGCGCCGTCTTCAGGCCGATGAGGATTTCCTGGAAGAACGGGTGCCGCCAGCCGGGTCGGCGGTGGTCGGTGTCCCACACCAGGCCGACCATGAAGGACTTCTTGGTGGCCAGGGTGCGGGCCGATTCGTTGGGCAGGTAGCCGATCTGGCGCGCCGTCCGCAGGACCTGCTCCCTGGTCTTTGCGTTCACCACCTCCGGGTTGTTGAACACGCGGGAGACGGTTGCCGGGGACACGCCGCACAGGCGTGCCAGCTCTCTGATCGTTGCCACGGATCAAACGTTATCGCATCTCGCTGTAACCGGTTTCATGTAACCGGTTTCGAGGAAAGTATGCAACCCGGGGAAGTCTGTCAAGGCGGCCGGAGATTTCGCCGATGTTAGGTTTCCGTGACTTGACATCGGGTGCCGCTGTTATGTCTCATGGCGGACGTATCGGTCGATGCTTCTCGTTGCCGCGGCTCGGCCATCGCATCTCGCAGCCACCCCCCTCCTCCCCCCTGGAGTTCACGGTGTCTGCTGCGAAACTTCGTCTGCTCGCGGGTGTGCTCGCCGCCGGTGTGCTCGCCGCCGGATGCGGCGGCTCGTCCGGCGACGGCCACATCACCCTCACCCTCAACCTGTTCGGAAACATGGGGTTCAAGGAGTTGTACGCCAAGTACGAGGCCGCCCATCCGAACATCAAGATCGTCGAGCGTACTTCGGCGTACAACGACCACCACCGCAACCTGGCCGCGCATCTGGCGACGGGCAGCGGCGCGGCGGACGTGGAGGGCATCGACACCGGCTTCATCGCCCAGTTCAGGGCGCAGCCGGAGCGCTTCGTCGACCTGCGCAAGCACGGCGCCGACGGGCTGAAGGACCGGTGGTTGCCGTGGAAGTGGCAGGCGTCGGTGGCCAAGAACGGGGCCCAGATCGGGTACGGGACGGACGTCGGCGGCCTGGCCATGTGCTACCGGCGGGACCTGTTCGAGAAGGCCGGCCTGCCCACCAAGCGGGACGAGGTGAGCAAGCTCTGGCCGGACTGGGCGTCGTACTTCGAGGCCGGCAAGAAGTACACCGCGAACAAGCCGGCGGGCGCCGGCTTCTTCGACGGCGCCGCGCAGATCTTCAACGCCATGATCGGACAGGCCGAAACCGGCTACTACGACACCTCCGACCAGGTGATCGTCGCCTCCAACCCGGCGGTCCGCTCGGCGTACGACGAGGTGCTGAAGGCCGTGGCCGACGGCGAGTCGGCCAAGCTGGTGGGCAGCTCCCCGGCGTGGAACACCGGTTTCGCCAAGAGCCAGTTCGCCACCGTCGCCTGTCCCGCCTGGATGCTCGCGAAGATCCAGGACCAGGCCAAGGCCTTCGCCGGCAAGTGGGATATCGCGGCCATTCCTGGCGGCGGCGGCAACTGGGGCGGCTCGTACCTGACGGTTCCGGCGCAGAGCAAGCACGTGAAGGAGGCGGTGGACCTGATCACCTGGCTGACCGCTCCCGAGCAGCAGATCGAGGTGTTCAAGGCGCACGGCATCCTGCCCTCGACCGTGGCCACGTACGAGAAGCCCGAGGTCAAGGACCTGAAGAACGCCTTCTTCAACGACGCCCCGGTCGGGCAGATCTTCACCACCGCCGCGCTGAACCTGAAGCCGCAGTACCAGGGGCCGCGGGCCGGTGACATCCAGACCGCCATCCGCGACGCGATCAACCGGGTGGAGGAGGGCAAGCAGGACGGCCAGCAGGCCTGGGACCAGATGCTCAAGGACGTCGAGCGCATCGAGAAGTAGCCGCGCAGCCAAGCCGGGTGACGGCGGGAGGTCAGGGCCCGCCGTCTCCCCTCTTCCCGGGATGGATCCATGACCCCCGCACGATCCAAGCCGCGGCGTCGCTGGGCCTACCAGCTCGACGTCAAGGGCTCGCCGTACCTCTACATCGCCCCGTTCTTCCTGCTGTTCGGCGCGGTGGGGATGTTCCCGCTGCTGTACACCGCGTACGTCTCGCTCACGGACTGGAGCCTGCTGGAGCCCACCCGGCAATGGGTGGGGCTGGCGAACTACGCCGAACTGCTGACCGACGACTACTTCTGGAACGCGCTGTTCAACACCGTCAGCATCTGGCTGCTGTCCACCGTGCCGCAGCTGCTCGCGGCCCTGTTCATCGCGCACATGCTCAACCGCAGCCTGCATGCCCGCACGTTCTTCCGGATGGGCGTGCTGCTGCCCAACGTGACGTCCATCGTCGCCGTCACGATCATCTTCGCCCAGCTCTTCGGCCGCGACTTCGGCATGGTCAACTGGGTGCTCGAACTGGTGGGGCTCGAGCCCGTGGACTGGCAGGCAGGCACCCTGTCCTCGCACATCGCCATCTCGCTCATCGTCATCTGGCGGTGGACCGGCTACAACGCGTTGATCTACCTGGCCGCCATGCAGACGATCCCCGAACACCTGTACGAGGCGGCGACGCTGGACGGGGCCCGCCAGTTCACCCAGTTCCGGAAGATCACGATCCCGATGCTGCGGCCGACGATCATCTTCACCGCCGTCGTGTCCACCATCGGCGGGTTCCAGATCATCGCCGAGCCGCTGCTGTTCCAGGCCGGCACGGGCAACCCGACGGGAGGCTCGGACCGGCAGTTCCAGACCGTCGGCCTCTACCTGTACGAGCAGGGGTTCGGCCTGTACAAGTTCGGCTACGCCTCGGCCATCGCATGGACACTGTGCCTGATCATCGTGGTCATGGCTCTGGTCAACTACTCGGTCACCCGCCGGATCAGGAGAAGCTGACGTGACGACGATCATCACCGAGGCGCCCCGGCAGGCGCGCGTGCCCCGCTCGCGGGCGGCCCGCTCCCACGGCGGGCGCCGCTCGGCCGGGTTCTGGACCTACGCGGCGCTGGTCGCCGTCCTGCTCGGCTCCCTGTTCCCCGTCTACTGGTCGCTCATCGTGGCGTCGCACGACAACGACGCCATCGCCCGCGTGCCTCCCGTCCTGACGCCCGGCGGGCACCTGTTCGAGAACGTCGCGCGGGTCTTCGACACGACCGCGTTCGGCAAGGCGATGCTCAACTCCTTCATCGTCTCCGGCTCGGTCACCGTCTCGGTCGTGCTGTTCTCCACGCTGGCCGGGTTCGCCTTCGCCAAGCTCCGCTTCCGGGGCCGGACGTCGCTGCTGGTCGTGGCCATCGCGACCACCACCGTGCCGCACCAGCTCGGGATCATCCCGCTCTACATCCTCATGGCGGAGCTCGGCTGGACCGGCCGGCTGGAGGCGGTGATCGTGCCCGGCCTGGTCACGGCGTTCGGCGTCTTCTTCATGACGCAGTACCTGTCGAGCGCGGTGCCGGACGAACTCCTGGAGGCCGGGCGGATCGACGGCTGCTCCACCTTGCGCCTGTTCTGGCACGTGGTGGTGCCCGCGGCGCGGCCGGCCGCGGCCGTGCTCGGGCTGTTCACGTTCATGCAGGCATGGAACGATTTCTTCTGGCCGCTGGTGGTCCTCACCCCGGAGAACCCGACCGTGCAGGTCGCGCTCTCCTCGCTGGCCAGCGGTTACACGACCGACTACGCGCTCGTGCTCACCGGCACGGTGCTGGCGACCGTGCCCGTCGTGGTCGTCTTCGCGGCCCTGGGCCGGCAGATCATCGGAGGTATCATGTCAGGAGCGATCAAGGGATGACGGCGATCGAGGAAAGCCTCACCCGGCCGCGGACCTTTCCCGCGGGCTTCGTGTGGGGCACCGCCACCGCCGCCTACCAGATCGAGGGGGCCGTCGACACCGACGGCCGGGGGCCCTCAATATGGGACACCTTCTGCAGGGTGCCCGGCGCGGTGGCACAGGGCGAGTCGGGTGAGTTCGCCTGCGACCACTATCACCGCTGGCAAGAGGATGTCGATCTGATGAAAGACCTGGGGGCGGGGGCCTACCGATTCTCTGTCGCCTGGCCGCGGGTGCTGCCCGACGGCCGCGGACCGGTGAACCGGCGCGGGCTCGACTTCTACCGGCGGCTCGTGGACGCTCTGCGCGAGGGCGGGATCGAGCCGTACGTGACCCTTTACCACTGGGATCTGCCGCAGGCGCTGGAGGACCGCGGAGGCTGGCGGGTCCGCGACACCGCCGAGCGTTTCGCCGACTACGCCGAGGTGATGTACGACGCTCTCGGCGACTCGGTCTCGCAGTGGATCACGCTCAACGAGCCGTACTGCTCGTCCGTCGTCGGGTACGGCGAGGGGCGGCACGCGCCGGGCGCCAAGGAGGGGCACGGCGCGCTGGCCGCGGCCCACCACCTGCTGCTCGGCCACGGCCTGGCCGTCGCGCGCCTGCGGGAGATGGCCAGACCCGGTCAGCAGGTCGGGGTGACGCTCAACATGTCGCCGACCGTGCCGGTGACCTCCTCGCCGCAGGACGTCCGGGCCGCGCGGCGGATGGACCTGCTGGTCAACCGGCAGTTCACCGAACCGCTCTTCGGCGGGGCCTACGCCGCCGACATGGCCGAGACGTTCGGCCGGATCACCGACTTCTCCTTCCGGCAGGACGGTGACCTGGACATCATCGGCGCGCCGGTGGACTTCCTCGGGGTGAACTACTACTACCGCCTGCATGTGGAGGCCGCGCCGTACGAGGAGGCCGACCCCGCCCTGCGCTCGGCGTTCGACCTTGGTGTGCGCACCGTCACGCCGGAGGACGCGCGCACCAGCGGGCTGGGCTGGGTGGTGGAGCCCGAGGGGCTGTACGAGACCCTCGTCGGGCTGACCTCCCGCTATCCGGACCTGCCGCCCGTCTACATCACCGAGAACGGGTACGGCGACGACGGCGTGCTCGAAGACAGCGGGCGCGTCGACTACCTGCGCGACCACCTGGCCGCGACCCGCGACGCGATGACGGCGGGCGCGGACGTGCGGGGTTACTTCTGCTGGTCGCTGATGGACAACTTCGAGTGGGCCCGGGGCTACTCCGCCAGGTTCGGCCTGGTGCACGTGGACTACGACACCCAGGTGCGCACGCCGAAGGCCAGCTTCCACTGGATGCGCGACTTCATCGCCGACCCGGTCGTCGCCGCTCCCGCCACGACGGGCCCGGTCGACATCCTGGTCGCCGGCACCCCGGGGGGTGAGCGCCCGGCGAGGGACTGAGGAGCCCGCGGGGCTCCGGGTTGACCGGCCGCGCCCTGGCACATGCCGGTCAATTCCCCCTTTGATGCGCCGAATCCGGATTAATCGGCTACGTTTTGATCAACGTACGAGCGCATCAGGGGCAGGTCGGATGAACATGGAGCAGGGTCCGCCGGGAATCGACGTGACGGTCCCCAGCGTCGCCAGGATCTACGACTACCTCCTCGGCGGCAAGGACAACTTCGCCGTCGACCGGGCGGCGGCCGAGAAGCTCATCGAGCTGACCCCGAACGCGCGTGAGGGCGTGCGGACCAACAGGCGCTTCATCCGCCGGGCCGTGACCCTCATGGCCCGGGAGGGCATCCGCCAGTTCCTCGACATCGGCGCCGGCCTGCCGACGCAGGAGAACGTCCACCAGGTCGCGCTCGGTGAAGCCCCCGACGCGCGGGTGGTCTACGTCGACAACGACCCGATCGTGCTCGCCCACGGCCGGGCCCTGCTGGCCGACAACAGCCAGACGATCGTCGTGGACGGCGACCTGCGCGAGCCCGAGGCCATCCTCAGCGACCCCCGGATCAACGAGCACATCGACTTCGGCAAGCCGGTGGGCCTGCTCATGGTGGCCGTGCTGCACTTCATCCCCGGCACCGAGGACGCCGAGCGCATCGTCGCCACGCTGCGTGACCGGCTCGCCCCCGGCAGCGCGATGGCTATCAGCCACCTGTCGTACGGCGACCTCGACGAGGAGAAGATCCGCGAGGGGCGCGAGCTGTACAAGAACACCTCCGCCGGCGCGGTCACCCCGCGCACCCACGCCGAACTGCTGCGGTTCTTCGACGGGTTCGACCTGGTGGAGCCGGGTCTGGTCGTGACCGAGGAGTGGCGGCCCGAGCCCGACGAGCCGAAGCTGCCGAGGATTCCCGGCGTGGACGGCTACGCCGGCGTCGGCCTGCTGCGCTGACCCGGCCTCGGTGAGAGGGCCCGCCGCGGGCGAGCGGCGGGCCGGTCACCGGATCACGCGGCCGCGATCCACAGGTCGGGGCCGAACACCTCGTAGTGGATGCCGGAGGAGGGCACGCCCAGCTCGACCAGCTGCGCGCGCACGGCCCGCATGAACGGCAGCGGCCCGCACAGGCAGGCCACGACGTCCCCGGGCAGGTCGATCGCCGACAGGTCGGCCAGGCCCACGGCGGCGACGTGGTCTGCGGCATGCTCCTCCGGCAGGTCCTCGTACCAGCGGTGCAGGGTGGCGCCGGGCAGGGCCGCGACCAGGTCCGCGAGTTCGTCGCGGTGAACGTGCGCGTCCGGCGAGCGGTCGGCGTGCACGACCAGCACGCGCCGCTCAGAGCCGGTGGCGGCGAGGTGGTCGAGCATCGACAGGATGGGGGTGACCCCGATCCCCGCGGAGGCGAGCAGCAGCGGGCCGTCGCCCTCGGGCAGGGTCAGGTCGCCGAAGGGCGCGGAGACCGCGAGCACGTCACCGGCCCGGACATGCTCGTGCAGCCAGGCGGAGACCTCGCCCTCGGGGGTGCCCTCGCCGCGCACCCGCTTGACCGTGATCCGCCAGTCGCCGCGCTCCGGGGCGTTCGACAGGCTGTACTGCCGGATCTGCCGCGCCCCGTCGGGCAGCGTCACCTGGACGCTGACGTACTGGCCGGGCCGGAAGGACATCGGGGTGTCCGGGCGCAGGAGGAAGGAGACCACGTCCGCCGTCTCGTCGCACCGCTCGACCACCGTGGCCCGCGTCCAGCCCCGGCCCGCCTCGCGGTAGAGGCCGCGCTCCAGGCCGATCAGCGTCTCGGCCATGAGCCAGTAGACCTCGTCCCACGCCTGGGCGACCTCGGGCGTCACGGCGTCGCCCAACACCTCGACGATCGCGCCGAACAGGTATTTGTGCACCACGGCGTACTGCTCCTCGGTGATGCCGAGGGAGGCGTGCTTGTTGGCGATCCTGGACAGCATCGTGCCGGGAAGCACCCCCGGGCGCTCCACCAGCGCGGTCGCGAACGCGGCGATCGAGCCCGCCAGCGCGACGCGCTGCTCACCGTTGGCCTGGTTGCCGCGGTTGAACAGGTCGCGCAGCAGCTCCGGGTTGTCGGCGAACATCGTGTCGTAGAAGCGGGCGGTGATGTCCTGGATCGCACCCGCGATCACGGGCAGGGTGGCGCGGACCGTCGCGGCCGACTCCGGGGAGAGCATGGCATCCTCCAAATTGGTATCTAATATGCAAATTTAACGCCACGAACCTGCTGGTTCTTCCCATTGATGCAGGTCAGGAGAGACTGAGTAGCACCGGCCTCGACGACGAGGAGGCCAGCTGATCCACGGTGATCGGATCGAGGGAGGCGTAGAAGGCCTGCTGTGCCGCGCGCAGCGCGCCGCGCAGGCTGCAGACGGCCCGCAGCGGACAGGGGATCTCCCCCTCGCAGGTGACGACCTCCTCCTCTCCCTCCAGTTCGCGGACCAGCCAGCCGATCGAGGCCGTACGGCCGAACTCGGTCAGCTCCAGGCCGCCCCCGCGTCCCCGGCGGGCCTCCACGACGCCGAGGTGCTGCAGGCGGGCGATGGCCTTGGCGGTGTGGTTGTAGGGGATCACCATCGCGTCGGCCACCTGGCGGGTGGTGAGCGATGCCCCCGGTTCCAGGACCGCCAGGCGCATGGTGACGCGCAGGGCCAGGTCCGTGAACTTCGTCAACCGCACACCCTGACGCTATCAAATCGGTATGTAGCACTCCAATTTGGGGTGCTACGTACGGGAGCGAAGTTGTCGGTGGCCGGTTCTAGGGTGGACCCCATGACGACTCTTGCCGATCGCCCGAACACCGCGCTGCTGGTCATCGACGTGCAGAACGGGGTGGTGGCGGGCGCCCCCAACCGCGACGCCGTCATCGCGAACATCGACACCCTGGTCGGCAAGGCCCGCGCGGAGGACGTGCCGGTGATCTGGGTGCAGCACTCCGACGACCACGATCTCCAGCAGGGGAGTGAGAACTGGCAGTACGTGCCTGAGCTGATCCGCCAGGACGCGGAGCCGCTCGTCCACAAGAGGTACGGCGACTCGTTCGAGGACACCGGCCTGGAGGCGCTGCTCGCCGAGCGCGGGGTGGGCCGTCTCGTCGTCACCGGCGCCCAGACCGACGCGTGCATCCGCTCGACCCTCCATGGGGCCTTCGTCCGTGGGTACGACGTGACGCTGGTCGGCGACGCGCACACCACCGAGGACCTCACCGCCTACGGCGCGCCGGCTCCGGAGCAGGTGATCGCGCACACGAACCTCTACTGGCAGTGGCAGAGCGCCCCCGGCCGCCGCGCGGGGACCGTCGGCACGGCGGAGGTGACCTTCACCACCGACGCGGGCTGAGGTTCCGGCGCGGCTGAGGGGGCATCACCGAGGGTGAGCGGGCCGCGGATGGGGACGGCGCCGCTCACCGTCTGAACTTGAGCGTGGTGGACGTGACCGCAGCCGCCTGTCCCGAAGACCTCGTCCGGGCCGTCCGGGCGGTGGGCGTGCGTGACGAGCGCCTGCTCCAGGCCGTGCGCTCGACCCCGAGGGCCGGTTTCGTCCCCACCGAGCACATCGCCCACGCGTACGAGGACGTGCCGATCCCCATCGCGCACGGGCAGGTGACGACCCAGCCGTCGCTGTCGGCCACGATGATCGAGGGACTGGGACTCACCGGCCGGGAGCACGTGCTGGAGGTCGGCAGCGGTCTCGGCTACCAGACCGCGCTGCTCGCCCGCATGGCCGCCGACGTGGTCAGCGTCGAGTTGTGGCCCGACCTCGTGCGCGGGGCTCGCCGCAACCTCGCCCGGCAGGGCATCCGCAACGCGGAGGTGCGCGTCGGCGACGGCGGCCAGGGGGTGCCCGGGCACGCCCCTTACGACGCCGTCATCGTCTCGGCCGCCTTTCCCACGGTCCCCGCGCCGCTGGTCGAGCAGTTGCGGCTCGGCGGTCGCCTGGTGCAGCCCATCGGCACGGGCGGCCGCGAGGAGGTCGTGTTGTTCGAGCGCACCGTCATCGGCCTCGAACCGCGTCAGGTCCTCACGCTGGCCCGCTTCGTCCGCCTCCACGGCCGCTACGGGTACCCCTCCTGACCGTACGGCCGGCCTCTGGGAGGATGTCCGGGAATCCGCATGCTCGACGCCTGGAAGATGTGCGTCAATTGGCGTAGGGCGGCTTTTCGTTGATCTATTCGACCGACGGCTCGTGCCGTAAGATCAAAATCGCCCTCTGATTCATCGAGCCGATCGGGCCGCGATTGCGAAGAGTTTCCATCACCCATGACGGTGACGAGGAAGAGGAGCGGCCACTCCACGGATGCGGGAGTGCGGCGCTGCTCGCTCTGGGGATCGGCCTCGGCGGACCCGTCCTGGACGCGCGCCTCGTCACAAGAATGCAGCTGAACTGCACGGGGAGCCTCAACGCCCCGGAGAAGTTCGCGGGATTCCTGTGGCTGATGGAGAGGGTCCTGGTGTTCGGGGCCATCGCGTTCGTCTCCGTCATTTCCGTCGTGCTGCTGGATGCCGCCTCGCGGAGATTCGCATTCCTCGGGTGGTGTCACTGGGGAAGGGCGCTCCTGCTGAGCTTGACCCTCGCGATCGCCGCGTCGGCCGTGATCGTCGTCCATGACGTCCACGCCGCGGGCCTGCGTCTTTGCTGAGGAGAAGGTGATGGACGCCGAATCCGGCGACGCGAAGCCGCGTTTCCCGAGAAAATCATCCCGCGCGGCCCTCGTCGTCCTGGTCCTGACGGCCGGATTGCTTGCCGCGGGTACGGCCGTCGCATTCCGTCGGTACGAGAACACGTCGCGAATCGCCGCGGCGTACGAGCTCGCTCTCCGCGGCGCGGAGTTGCGCGAGTCCCGGCCGGAAGACGCGGCGTTGCTGGGTGCGGCGGCCGTGTCGATCCGGCCGGACGAGGTCACCCGGGCGAGCCTGGCCGACACGTTGCTCCTCCACCGTCGCAGCGTCGTTTTCGGCACCGTGAACGTCGACTCGGTGGCGATAAGCGCCGACGGAAGTCTGGCGATCACGAGTGACCTCCACACCGGCGTGAAGATTTGGGAATTGTCGTCCGAAATGGACGACAGTGTCGAAGCAAGCGATATCTCCGCTCTCAAAGATCACGAAGGCTGGGTGACCGCGATCGCGTTGACGCCGGACGGAAAAGTCGCGCTGACCGCCGGCAGTGATGATGGCTCGATGAGCGTCTGGGATCTGACCCATCCACGCCGCCCGGTCAAGGCCGGGGGAATGGTGGTGGGCGATGTGGTCAACGGGGTCACGAAGGTGGCGCTGGCCGCGGACGGGCGCACCGCGGTGGCCGGCACCGAGAACGGCGACGTCACCCTGTGGGATCTGACCAGGAAGTCCCATCCGGTCCGGTTGTCCGAGCTGCGCGGTGCGAAGTCGCGCGTCGGGGGTCTGGCGATGAGCGCCGACGGGCGCACGGTCGTGTCCGCGGCGGGAGGTAGCGGCGTCGTATGGGACGTCACCGACCGGGCTCGGCCGGTTCGACTGGCGACGTTGGACCGGCCCGGCTCCACCGTCGAGGGCGTCGCGCTCAGCGCCGACGGACGCACCGCTCTGGTGGGTGGGCTGACAGACGTCGATCGGCGCAACGGGGCGCACATGTGGGACCTGTCCACACCGGCGAGGCCCGTTCACCTGGCGACTCTGCCCGCCCGCATGTCGGAGGTCTACAACGTGGCGCTGGCGGCGGACGGGAAGACCGCCATGACGAGCGGGTTCGGCGGACTGACGATGCTCTGGGATCTGCGGGATCGGTCGCGTCCGGTGCGGACGGCCACTCTCAAGGGGCCTGCCACGCTTGCGAACGGCGTCGCCATGGCCGCATCCGGGACGACGGTGATGATGGCCACGCCGAGGTGGGGTGCTTTCACCTGGAACATCGCAGGGGTCGGCGAGGATCCACTACGGACCTTCTGCGACGGCCCGCGATATTTCCAGCACGTCGACCGGCAGTGGTGGGACCGCTGGATGGACGGACATGCCTGGCCGCCCGCTCTCGACGAAGCGGAGGACATCGCGCCGTGCTCGCAGCTCTGACGGCCACCCCCGGCCATGCCGCCGATGCCGAAAGGCGGAAAAGTGCGTGAGCGCGTCCGGCGGACCTTCGCCCTGAGTATGCACGATCGGAGGGCTGCGGAATTAGGAACACCCGAATGTCGGGTTGAGGTCACAGCAAGACGTCTTATCGCAGGTAATCGCACGCATCCGTCCCGTGATCAAGCTTGTGTCATGAGGGTGATGTCGCAGATCGGCGAGGTCCACAGGGGCTGAGCGACCGCCAGCGGTTTGGGTAATGCGGCAAAGCAAATTTTATGCCCTCTTTACGTCATGATCGTCGGCAGGTACCTTTTGATCACTTTGCTGAAGATCGCTCCGGTGTCGCCGAGCCTCTCCTGAAGCTCTGCTTCGCATGGGCGCCGTGCGCGCAGCATGTTGCGTGCCGACGGAGAGGTGGACGGGGTGCGACGGAGTGGGTTCGGCCTGGGCAAGATCGGCCCGGCTCGATGGCTGCTGCGTGTCACGACTGTGTCGGTGATCGCGATTCTGCCTGGAACGTTACAACTTCCGGCATTTCCGGCCCCGGTCTCCGCGCCGCGCGTTGTGCTGAACTTGCCGAACGTCACATCCGGCTCGGCCGACGCCCCGCCGGTGCAGCAGTCGGGCTCGGCGCAGGGCCTGCCGCATCTGGTCGATGCATCGGCCACCGAACCGAGAGACCTGCGAATTCCCGGCCCGCGTCCAAGTGACGACGGGAAGCGCCCGGAAGGTGGGCTTCCGCTGGACAAGCCGCGCACGCCGTCGGACGAGCCGGCCAAGGGCGGTCTGAAGTCTCCACCGCCACTGCCGGCCGAATTCAGGGAAGCGAAGCCCGAGGAGACGGCCCCCCCGCAGGCCGTCCAAAGTCAGGGCTTGTCGATGAGGCAGGTGCGCCCCGCCAAGGGCGCTGCTGCGGAGTCACCCACGCTTGTCGTTACCCGAGTGGCGTCTGCCGCAACGTCGACAAGGTGGTCGTCGAACCTCGCCTCCGCCATGGCGGAGGGTGACGCTCCTTCCGTGTCATCCCTCTCGGCCTTGGGGACCCAGGGTTCGGACGGATGGACGCTGTCGTCGTTGACGCCGTATTTCCAGGCGAAGGTCACCGACCCCTTGTATCGGTCGTCCTATCTCGGGTACGAGATCGAGCACGATCCCTCGGTGCCCGCGCAGGGCTCCGGTCTGATCTCTTCGGGCAAGGGGACGACCTCGGCGTCGTCGGGGTCGTTCGCCTCCGTCAGCGTGCCTTCGGGAAAATTAACGGACGGTTGGCTGGTGCGCTGGCGGGTCCGTGGTGTCACCACGAGCGGCGTAGAGGGCGCGTGGTCTGACTGGCAGCCGGCGAAAATCGACGTCTTCAAGCCCGCGGTATCGGACTTGTCGGCGTGGCCGGAGGCGGGAGTGTCAACATTGGCGTCACTGACCCCGGAATTCTCGGCGAAGGTCACTGACCCGATGCCGTTCCGGTACTCATACTTGAGTGCGGAGGTGGAGCACGATCCGTCGACGCCAGGCCAAGGGTCGGGTCTGATCTGGTCGGGTACGGGCACGACGGCGACGTCCTCGACCAGCTCGTACGCCTCCGTCACGATGCCGAAGGGCAAGCTGACCGATGGCTGGATGGTGCGGTGGCGGGTCCGGGCCGTGACGACGACGGGTGTGGCCGGGCCCTGGTCCGACTGGCAGTCGGCCAAGGTGGACATCTTCAAGCCGACGGTGTCGAACCTGTCGGCCGACGGGACGCAGGGCTCGGGGCTGTGGACCTTGTGGTCGCTGACGCCGCGATTCGACGCCGACATCAGTGACTGGGTTTCCTCTCGGTACTCCTATCTGAGTGCGGAGGTGGAGCACGATCCATCGGTGCCGGGTCAGGGGTCGGGTCTGATCTGGTCGGGTACGGGCACGACGCCGACGTCCTCGTCCACGTCCTCCGCCTACGTCAAGGTGCCGGCGGGCAAGCTGACCGACGGCTGGATGGTGCGGTGGCGGGTCCGGGCCGTGACGACGACCGGCCTGAACGGGCCGTGGTCCGACTGGCAGACCTCCAAGATCGACATAACCAAACCCGCGGTGTCGGAGGTCACGACGACTACCGGTCTGCCGAACTCGGGTCTGTGGACGTCGTGGACGCTGACACCGGAATTCCGGGCGAAGATCAGGCCCACCACATTCGGCAGTCTTGACGCGAACTCCTATCTTGCTGCGGAGGTCGAGCATGATCCGTCGACGCCGGGCCAGGGGTCGGGTCTGATCTGGTCGGGCAAGGGCACAACGACCACGTCCGCGGACAACCCGTACGCCTCGGTGACTGTGCCGTCGGGGAAGCTGAGTGATGACTGGGTGGTGCGGTGGCGGGTTCGCGGTGTGACCACCAAGGGCCTGGCGGGGCCGTGGTCGGACTGGCAGACCATGAGGGTGGACGTCACCAAGCCGGTGGTGTCCGACATCGGGGTGCAGGGGAGCCAGAGCGGCGGCCTGTGGACGATGTGGACCCTGTCGCAGAGCTTCTCGGCGAAGATCACCTACAACTCGATTCTCGGTCTCGGACCGAACGCCTACCTTGGGGCGGAGATCGAGCATGACCCATCGGTGCCGAACCAGGGGAGCGGACTGATCTGGTCCGGGACGGGCACGACGGCCACGTCCTCAAGCAGCTCATACGCCTCGGTGTCGATGCCCGCGGGCAAGCTGACCGATGGGTGGCTGGTGCGGTGGCGGGTTCGCGGTGTGACGACGACGGGGATCAACGGGCCGTGGTCGGAATGGCAGACGGCGAAAATCGACGTCAACAAGCCGGCCGGGACCGGCCTCGGCGTGGTCCCGGGAACCAAGACCGCGGACGACTTCTGGGTTCTGGCCTCGTCGACGCCCTGGCTGTACACGAAGGTGACCACTGAGGGAGGCCTGGCCTCCTATCTGGGCGCGGAGGTCGAGCACGATCCGTCGGTGCCGGACCAGGGGAGCGGGCTGATCTGGTCGGGGACCGGCACCAAGTCGTACGCCTCCGGGTCGAACGCCTGGGTGCAGGTGCCCGCCGACAAGCTGTCCGACGGATGGCTGGTGCGGTGGCGGGTCCGGGGCGTGACCACGACCGGCGTCACTGGACCGTGGTCGGAGTGGCAGAGCGCCAGGGTGAGCGTCAACAGACCTGCCGTCGCAGCGGTGGGAATCACCCCAGGAACGGCCGGCGTTTGGTCCTGGACCGCTCAGTCGCTGACTCCGTGGCTGTTCGCGAAGGTGACCGACGCCCAGGGACGCAGTTCCTACCTGGGCGTCGAGGTCGAGCACGACCCCGAGGCGGCCGACCAGGGATCAGGTCAGATCTGGGCCGGGACCGGCACCGCCGCATACCCGTCCGGCTCGAACGCTTGGACGGTCATCCCGGCAGGCAAGCTCACCGACGGCTGGCGGATCCGCTGGCGGGTCCGGGGCGTCACCATGAGCGGAGTGAACGGCCCGTGGTCCGAGTGGCAGAGGGCGACGGTCGCGGGCCTGCCCTTCCAGACCTTCTCTCCTGCGGACAACTCGCAAGTGAGCACGTTGCGTCCGACACTGTCCGCGCACGCGCAGTCGCCGGTCGAGGCCAAGGTGACCTACTGGTTCCAGATCTGCTCGGGGACCAAGGACCACTGGACGTGGTGTGAGAGCTCGTATGATTGGAGCAAGAACGGGACGTTCACCGTCCCGAAGGACAAGCTGCAGTGGGGCAAGACCTACTGGTGGTACGCCAAGGCCGCCACGAGCACCGTAACCGTGACCTCCCCGTGGATGAGCTTCACCACCACGCCTGAACAGGGCACCGTCAACTCCCTTCTCGTAACCGGCACCGAGGGCCGGGAGTTCAACTACGTGAACGGTGACTACACCCGGTCGGTCACCGATCTGTCCGTCGCCACTCCTGGCCCGCCGCTGGCCGTCACCCGCTCGTACAACAGCCTTGACCCGCGTTCGGACGGGGCGTTCGGTTCCGGCTGGTCCACGCGGTGGGACATGCGGATTCAGGACGAGGGACAGGCGATCAGCTACCCGTCCATGGTCGGTCACTGGCGTCTGGGCGACCTTCTGGGCAGCGTGTTCGCGGCGGACGCGTCCGGCCGGAGGTTCAACGCGGCGCTGTCCGCCGGCACGTCCCCCGTTCAGGGGAAGATCGGCGGTGCCATCGCCACGTCGGGTGGCGCGGTGGCCACCGCACCCGGGCCGGTGCTGCGCACCGACGACAGCTACACCGTCGCGTCCTGGCTCAGGCTGGACGACAGGTCGGGTTCCTACCAGGTGGCCCGGCAGAACGGCGACAACGGAGCGCCGTACTACCTGGGCGTCGACCAGGCCACCGGCCAGCTCAAGTTCGCCACCTACGCCTCCGACACCGCCGGTTCCACGAGTACCTCCGTGCTGTCGGGAGTGAACGCGCCCGTCGGGCAGTGGTTCCACGTCGCCGGCGTGTACGACAAGGCCGCGGGCTCGATCTCTCTCTATCTCAACGGCGACCTGATGAAGACGGCCACCGGCGTCCCGGCCGGCTGGAACGCGACCGGCACGACGGTGCTCGGCAGCGACGTCAAGGGCGCCATCGACGACCTCCGGATGTTCCAGAAGGCGTTGTCGTCGGCCGAGATCCAAGGGCTGGCCGCCATCAAGACGATCACGCCTCCCGCCACGGTGCTGATCACCTACCCGGACGGCACCCAGCAGCGCTTCGCCTCCAAGGGCGACGGCACCTACGCCTCCCCGCCGGGGACCTTCGCCACCCTGGTCAGCCTGGATGACGGCGGCTGGCGGTTGATGGACCGGTCGGCCACCTCCTACTGGTTCGACACCTCCGGTCGGCTGACGAAGGTCAGCGACAGGCGGGACCGCACGCAGGACCTGGCGTACGGCACGGACGGCAAACTGCTGAAGGTCACGGCGACCGGGGGGCGTTCGCTCACCTTCGGCTGGACCGGCGCGCATGTGACCAGTGTCGCCACCGACCCCGTTGACGGCGCTCCAATCAGCTGGACCTACGAGTACGACGGCGACAAGCTGGTCAAGGTATGCCCTCCGGCCGCCGGCGGCGCCTGTACCACCTACACCTACACCGACGCGTCCCACTACCGCAGCGTCGTCCTCGACTCCATGCCCACCGGCTACTGGCGCCTCGGCGGGACCGCGACGGCGTTGCGGAGCAAGGTGCCCAGCTCCGGCGGCCTCGACTTCGGCGCGAGCGACGGCATGCTCAGGGGTACCACAGCCAATGCGACCGCGGGCGTCACGGGAGCGCTGGCCGGCACAGCGGACACGGCCATGACGTTCGCGGGCACCGCTGGCTCCGCCTACGTGTCACTGCCTGAGGCGACCGTCAGCGGGCTCGGCGGAAGCCTGTCCGTCGAGGCCTGGTTCAAGACCACCGGCTCGGGCACCATCCTCGGTTACCAGAACTCGTACGAGGACGATCCGGACTCCTATGGTCTGGGCATCTATGTCGGGACGGACGGCAAACTCCGCGGCCAGTTCTGGAACGGAACCATCGCTCCGATCACCACGCCCGGCAAGGTGAATGACGGCAACTGGCACCATGTGGTGCTGTCCGGCGCGGAGGACATCCAGACCCTGTTCCTGGACGGGCAGCCTGTCGGCGGCGTCGCGGGCAAGATCACCCACACCGTCAGTTCCGAGATGTGGGACACCCGCATCGGCGCTGGGTACGGCGGCCCGAGCTGGCCGTTCACCACGGCGTCGTTCACCGCCTTCCCCTTCGCCGGCAGCATCGACGAGGTCGCGGTGTACAACAGGCCCCTCGGGCTGGGCACCGTCCGCACCCACTACGCCGCGCGACTGGCCCAGCCGCTGCTGACCAAGGAGACCCAGCCGTCGGGCCGCGTCCACGCGGAGAACACCTACAACGCCGACGGAGGCCGGCTCACGACGCACACCGACGACGACGGCGGCATTTGGAAGTTGTCGGACCTGGTGTACGCGAAGGAATCGACCACTCAGATCTCGGCCACGGCCACCGTGACCGACCCGCACAACGGCACGCTGACCTACGTCACGAACGCTCTGCGCGGATACCAGGTCGTCTCCACGACCGACCAGCTCGGCAAAACCACCAGGTACGCCTACGACGTCGGCGGATTCCCCGCGAAGGTCACCGACCCGAACGGCAACGCAACGGACGTGTCGTACAACGCGCGCGGTAACCCCGTGGCCAAGAAGACGTGCCGCAGCAGCGACACGTGCTTCACGGAGTACTACTCCTATTACCTGAACGCGGACGACCCCTTCGATCCCCGCAACGATCAACCGACCGCCTACCGCGACGGCAGATCGGCCTCGGCCGCCGACGACACTTACGCGGTCACCATGACGTATAACACCCATGGTGAGCCGACGAAGAAGACGGTTCCGGCCACGTCGGACTTCCCCCAGGGGCGCTCCCAAATCACGGCCTACACCGACGGCACTGAACCGGCAGTTGGCGGTGGCACCACTCCAGCCGGCCTGGTGAAGTCCGCCAAGGACTTCAAGGGAAATGAGACCACTTACGCTTACACTGCCAACGGCGACCTCGCTCAGGAGACCGGCCCCAGCGGCTTGATCAAGAAGTACGGCTACGATCCGATCGGGCGGATGGTCGAGCGCAGCGACATCTCGCAGGCGAATCCCGAGGGCGTCACCACCGAATTCACCTATAGCCGACGTGGGCTTCTCACAACCGTCACTGGAGCGGCCGTCAGGAACGAAGTTGCCGATGTGACGCACACGCTGAGGCAGTCCTTCACCTATGACGCGGACGGCAATCAATTGAGCGTGTCGGTGTCCGACCTGACCGGAGGCGACGCGGAGCGCACCACCGCGCACACCTATGACTCCTACGGCCGGGTCGATTCGGTCACCGGTCCGGAGGGAGGCGTCGAGCGATATGAGTATGACCATAAGGGACAGAAAGTAAGCTACACCGACACGCGCGGTTCGGTGTACAACTACACCTACACACCGCGTGAAGAGCTCGCCACGGTCATCCTCAGGGGATGGAGGGGCAGCCCGGTGGATCCACAAAGCGCGACCGACGTGGTCATGGAATCGTATGCCTATGATCCCGCTGGCAGACGCGCAGCCAAGACCGACGCGATGGGCCGCATCAGCTCTTATACCTATTACGCGGATGGCCTCCCGGCTCAGACGATCGCCAGCGGCGTGAGCCTGAATGGTTCTTCTTCTGAGCGTGATGTGATACTCGACGAGAGGGTGTACGACCCCGCTGGTCACCTCACTCGGCAGATCACGGATGGCGGCGTCCTGCGCGTCGACGCGGTCTACGACGAGGCCGGACGTCTCACGTCACACACGACAGATCCGGCCGCGTTGGCCAGGAAGACGGCGTACCGCTACGACGCTAATGACAACATCATCGAAATAGGTCGGAGCGCGGCCGGAACCGATCGCACCGAGGTCACCGAATATGCCTACGACGCGGCAGACCAGCCCATTAGGCAGGTCGTGCACAACAACGGTCAGGACCTGGTCACCACGCTGACTGTGGACGACCGCGGACTGATCACGGCCATCACCGACCCTCGCGGCAACGTCTCTGGAGCCACCGCCGCTGACTACACCACTGACATTCGTTACGACGTGGCGGGCAACCGGGTTGAGGTGAAGCTGCCGCAGGTCCAAATCGAGCGCTACGGAATCGCCGCCGCGCCTGCTCGTCCCACCACCTGGGTGGGCTACAACACGTTCGGAGACCAGACCCACCTGTTGGACCCGGAAGGACAAAAAGTTGTCTCCGCGTTCGATCGGGCGGGGCGGATGGTCTCGCAGACCATGCCCGCCTACACCCCGCCGGGCGGCCAGACGATTACTCCAATGGTGACGGCGGAGTATGACCTCGCCGGACAGCAGGTCAGTGCGACAGACGCGCGTGGCCACACCACGACAGCGCTTTATGACGGGCTCGGCCGTAAGGTGCGGGTCACAAACCCGTCTGTCGGCGGGGCGGCGGGCGGTATCACGACGTACGGCTACGACCTGCTCGGAGAAGCGATATCGCAGACCGACCCCACTGGTGCACGCTGGGAAGCGACCTACGATGACCTCGGCCGCCAGATCACCACGACGACCTTTGAGCGTAGGCCGACCGTGGCCGCCTACGTCACCAGACTGGAGTACGACGACGCGGGCAACCTGACCAAGGTCACTCGTCCGGGCGGAGACGTCGCCAACCGTGCTTACAACGCGGCCGGCGAGATGACGTCCCACACGGACGGGCTCGGGAACAGCACGACCTTCGGCTACGACCTCACCGGCCGGGTTGCGAAGACGACCAACCCATTGGGTGTATCGACGACCGCTGGTTTCGATCAGGCCGGCAGGCAGATCGAAGCGGCAGACATCGATGCCGATGGCACCGTCTTGCGCGCCCGGACCTTCGGCTATGACGCTGCGGGAAACCAGATCAGCCAGACCACGGCGAGCGGTCACACGACCACCCGTGTCTACGACGCGGCCAACCGCATTGTGGAGCAGCACGAGCCGGTCTCCGCCACCGAGACCATCAACACCTCCTTCGGATACGACGCGTCAGGTCGGCAGACCCGGTCGACTGACGGGCGGGGCAACTCCACCTACGCCACCTACAACAGCCTGGGACTAGTGGAGTCGGTGATCGAGCCGATCACCACTGCCCACCCGAACGTGCCCGACCGCACCTGGACCACCATCTATGACGAGGCGGGTAACCAGATCACGAGCCTGCTTCCCGGAGGTGTCAAGGTTGAGAGGACCTTTGACGAGCTGAACCGACTTGTCAAGCAGACCGGAAGCGGTGGCGAGGCGGCCACGGAGGACAAGCACTTCACCTACGACCTCGCCGGTCGTCTGACCAGTGCGGACGAACTGGCCTTTTCGCTGAACGACCGCGGCCTACTGCTGAAGAGCAGCGGACCCGACGGCGACATCAGCGCCTATGCCTACGACGCCGACAACCGGCTCGTTCAGAGAGTGGATGCCACTGGCATGGCCTCCTTCACCTGGGACGACGCCGATCGCCTTACCGGCATGACCGACCCGGTGACGTCCTCCGCGATCGAGTATGGGTACGACAAAGCAGCGCGGGTGACAAGCATGGTCTACGGCGCGAACGGCACGCGGCGGAGCTTCTCCTACGATGCGCTGAATCGTCTTACCAAGGACGAGCTCAAAAGCGGCCAGGACTCACCGATCGCGTCGATCGACTACGGCTACGACGCCGACAACAACATGACCAGCAAGGCCACGACCGGCACTGCCGGCGCGGGTAACAACACCTACACGTACGACTGGGCCAACCGCCTCACATCATGGATCGCGCCTGACGGCAAGACCACCGACTACGGCTGGGACGCCGCCGGAAACCGCATCCGGGCAGGCGACAAGACCTATACCTACGATGAACGTAACCGCCTCATATCCGGTGACGGCTATACCTATACGTACACAGCACGCGGCACCTTGGCCGAGGCTTCTAACGGAAAAGTAGAGATCACCAAGTTTGACGCTTTCGACCGTCTCGTCCAGGACGGTGCAGTAACGTACGACTATGACGCCCTCGACCGCATGGCCACCCGTAGTGACGGCGAACAGACGTTGAAGTTTGCCTATGATGGCCAGACGAACAATCTGGTCGGCGTCACGGACAGCGGCAACGTAAAGAAGGCGGCGTACGGCCGAGACGCGTTCGGGCGCACGGTGAGTCTGTCCGACGGAGGCGGCGGACAGTTGGCATTCAGTGATCTGCACGGCGACCTGATCGGCGCCTTTACGGCCGACGGCACCGCATTGATCGACTCGGTTGCCTACAACCCCTTTGGAGAGGTAATCGCTCAGACGGGTGCCCCTCACGGAATCGGGTACCAGGGCGGTTACACCGACCCCAGCACCAAGAAGGTCAATATGGCCGCCCGTTGGTACCAGCCCGCAACGGGTAGTTTCGTCTCCCGTGACACCGCGACCCTCACCGCCGATCCGTCGGTCCAGCTCAACCGCTACACCTACGCCAACGACAATCCCCTGACCAACACCGACCCCGATGGACATAAGGCCAAAACAGCCACGGTGTCCGGAGGGCTGGCGAAGGTCAAGACAAAGACGAAGACGGTCACGGTCCAGCCTGCGACCAGTTGCGCGAAGAAGAAGGGAAAGGAAAAGCAGACCTGCCTGGTCGAAACCGAGGTCAAGCAGGATCACAAGCGGTGTGTGAAGGATTACGGCCAGGGTGGATGCTCCTGGGCGGAGAATGAGTATCGCGACTGTCGTGCCGAGCACTCCAAGAAGTACTGCGCCGCGACGAAGGATGTTTATGGAGACTGCCTGGCAATTGGATATGGCAACAAGACCTGCCAGTACGGGGTTTCCGCGTATGCCGAGTGCCGTGGTGTTCACATCGATGCGGATATCTGTCGCGACACGGCTTCCGTCGCGATCAAATGCCGCGCCGGTGGCTACGGCAAGAGAACATGCGACGACACTACCGTGGCTTATAGGACGTGCCTCAACGGACGCAAGACGAATATGTCCGAGGGTAGAAGCGTCTGCGGCGACAACGAGTCACATTACCGTCAGTGCCGGACCGAACGCGACGCGGACATGTGCAATAGCTGGTCCAGCAACTACCTCGCATGCCGTGATCAGGCCAAGATGCACGACGACAAGTCCTGCACTTCCTTCGCTGAGACGTACTTCCAATGCCGCTCGTCAAAGAAGTACGGTGCGCACAACGACCCGTTCTGCGGCGAGATGATGAGTGGACTGCTGGGCTGCTGGAAGGAGAACAAGCCGGGAGCCTGCTGGTGGTACGACGACATGTACCTGGAGTGCGCGAAGAAGAACAAGTCGGAGCGTGCCTGCATGCAGGGAAACGGAATGACTGGCAAGGTGTGTGACAAGAAGAATAAGAACTGCGTCTACCATCTGGATAATGGATTGACCAACCTTGTGACCACCGCTGCCGCCGTAGGTGGTGCATTCATCTTGGCTGCTTGCGGTGTCGCCGGTGTCCACCTGATCACTTTCATTTGTGAGGCGGGTGCGGCCGTCATCGAGTTCGGTGCGTGGAAACTGTCGACCAAGAACAAGGGTAAGGGTGTCTGGATTAAAGTTGGCGACCCTCAAATTATTTGGGATTGGTCTGGAGTCCCGATACCGGCACCGGGGGATATCACGGTTGGATCCCAATGAGAAAACGAATTCCGACTGTCCGTAGGATTCGCCGGCTGACGGCGATCGTTCAAGGTTCCGTCTTCCTGATGGCGGCTGCGTCGATCCCGCTGGAACCGCCTGGGGAGCACAAGTGGACGAATGTTCTGTTCGCCATCGCGATCTCGCTCACTCTGGTCGTCATGCTGCTGATGCTCCTTGAGATGTACCTCGGTAGAAGGCGTCGGCGGGGGACCGAGGGCGATGACAGCGCGTAGCGCGCCTGTCAACGCTCCACGGCCGGGTACACGACGGTTCAGCGGGTGCCGGGGATGCGGTC
The DNA here is from genome assembly GCF_006334915.2 of Microbispora catharanthi. GTDB lineage: Bacteria > Actinomycetota > Actinomycetes > Streptosporangiales > Streptosporangiaceae > Microbispora > Microbispora catharanthi. Next base: position 220,190 of record NZ_VDMA02000012.1, on the reverse strand, counting down.
GGCGAGGGCGGCGTGGCGGTCCCGGAGCTCGCGCTTGAGGATCTTGCCGCTCGGGTTCTTCGGCAGCGCGTCCACGAAGGCGATGGCCTTGGGCACCTTGAACGCGGCGAGCCGCGCCCGGACGTGGGCCCGCAGTTCCTCCTCGGTGACGGTCACGCCCGGCTTGGTCACCACGATCGCGACGACCGCCTCGATCCAGCTCGGGTGGCGGACGCCGACGACGGCCACCTCCGCGACCGCCGGGTGCTCGTAGACGACCTCCTCGACCTCGCGGCTGGCGACGTTCTCCCCACCGGTCTTGATCATGTCCTTGATCCGGTCGACGACCGTGAGGTAGCCCTCCTCGTCCATCACCCCGAGGTCGCCCGAGTGGAACCAGCCGCCCCGGAACGCCTCGGCGGTCTTCTCGGGGTCGTCCAGGTAGCCGAGGATCGCGTGCGGGCTGCGGTGCACGATCTCGCCGATCTCCCCGGGAGGAACGTCGTTGCCGTCGGCGTCGACGACCCTGGTCTCGACGTTCAGGGCGGCCTGGCCGGCCGAGCCCGCCTTACGGATCTGGTCCTCCGGCTGCAGCATCACCGCGACAGGCGCCATCTCGGTCTGGCCGTAGAAGTTCCACAGGCGCACATCAGGCAGCCGCTCGGCGATCTCCCTCAGCACCTCGACCGGCATGATCGCCGCGCCGTAGTAGCCCTTGCGGAGTGAGGACAGGTCGCGCCGGTCGAAGTCCGGGTGGCGCAGCAGCGAGATCCACACCGTGGGCGGGGCGAAGAACTTGGTCACCCCGTGGCGCTCTATCGCCTCCAGCACGGCGGCCGGGTCGGCTCCGGGGAGGATGTGGCTGGAGGCGCCCAGCTGGATGTCCGGCACCAGGAAGCAGTGCTGCTGGGCGCAGTGGAACAGCGGCATCGCGTGCAGTTCGACATCGTCGCGGGTCATGCCGCCGTCGATGACGCAGCTCGCATACTGGGCGATCAGTGCGGCGTGGGACAGCACGGCGCCCTTCGGGCGTGACTCCGTGCCCGAGGTGTAGAGGATCTGCGCGGGGTCGTCCGGCCCGATCGGCACGATCGGCTCGGCCACATCCTCCCGAAGCAGCGAGTCGAACGACTCCCAGCCCTCCTCGGGCGCCGGGCCGTACACCATGCGCAGCCGCAGCCCGTCGGCCTGCTTGGCCGCGTCCCGCGCCACCGGCAGCAGGGCGTCCTGAGCGATCAGCGCGACCGCGCCGGAGTGGGACAGGACGTAGGCGATCTCGTCGGAGCCGAGCATGAAGTTGACCGGCACGAGGACGGCCCCGGCGCGGGCCACGCCGAAGATCGTCCGCACGTAGTCCACGCTGTTGCGCGACAGCACCGCCACGCGGTCTCCGGGACGCACACCCCGCGCGGCCAGCGCGCCCGCCACTCGCGTCACGTCCTCGTCGAGCTCCGCATACGTACGGGATCGGGCCGCGTCCGCCACGGCCAGACGGCCGGGGTGCCGCCGGGCGGAGCGCCGGAGCAGGTCCGCGAGCGACTGGCGGCGGGCGAGGGCGACATCCGGCGAGGCGGGGGACATGAGCGGCTCCAACACCTGAACAGAGGAAACTTCTGGATCAGCCTAGTGAGAACCGATGGCCTTGGGGAGAGCCCCGCCTAGCGACGGCCGGGAGCACCTGCCGCGGAGAGCCGAGGCGCCGTCACCCGCTCATCATGACGGCGCCGACCAGCGTCACCCGGGTCGTGATAGTCCTGTTCCGTGTCGATCACGGACGAGGAACTGGCCCTGACGGCCGCGCAGGCCGGAGCCGCCGTCGTGCGCTCCATGTGGGGGACATCGCTGACGCGCTTCGCGAAATCCGCGGACGACTTCGCCACGGTCGCGGACATCGAAGCGGAGAAGGCCATCCTCGACGTCATCCGCACGGCTCGTCCGGACGACGCCGTGACAGGCGAGGAGAGCGGCCGCACCGGGCGGGACGGCGCGGAGCGCATGTGGCTGGTCGATCCCCTGTGCGGCACGCGGAACTACGCCGCGCGCACCATGCTCGTCGCGGTGAACGTCGCCCTGCGCGTGGGCTCGACCATCACGGCTGCGGCCTGTGCCGACCCGTTCGCGGGTGAGGTGTTCTGGACGGACGGCGTTCACGCGTACGTCCGCCGGGACGCCGTGGACGAGCCGCTCACGCCGTCGGCCGAGTCGCGACTGGTGGACGTCAACCTCGATCCGCCGTTCCCGAACGCACCGGACTTCCTGGCCGCTCGGCTCCTCGCCGATCCGAGCTTCGCCGAGCGTTTCCACCCCCGGGTCGTCTCCACCACTCTGGCGGTGGCGTGGGTCGCCACCGGGCGGCGCGCCGCGTACGTCACCGACGGCCGTCTGCGCGACAGCGTGCACTTCGCGAGCGGGATCGCGCTGTGCCAGGCCGCCGGATGCGTGGTGACCGGCATCCACGGCGAACCACTGCACACCGGTGCCGGCGGGCTCGTCGTGGCTGCCGACCGGGAGACGCACACCGCGTTGCTGGAGATCATCGCCCGCGCTCATCGGTGAGCACGGTCAGGCGGCCGTCGCCGGAGTGGCCGCGGTGGTGAGGTCGAAGACCGTGACGCCGTCCACGGTCCGCGGCTCGAAGGTCTCCTGCACCCACGCGGCGATCCGGGTGGCCTCGTCGCCGCCGTTCGTTCCGCCGCGGCCCATGCCCATGCCCGTGCCGATGAAGTAGTGGATCCGTCCCTCGGCGACGTACTGCTGGAACCGCGCCAGCGTGGGCGCGGGATCGGTGCCGTTGAAGCCGCCGACGGCCATGACGGGTTCCTCGGTGGCCAGCTGATATCCGGCGGCGTTGTTGGAGCCGACGGTCGCCGCGACCCAGGTGTAGCGTCCCGCGTCGGCGGACAGCAGCGCGGTGAGCGCGGCGCCGGGCGTCGCCGCGTTCAGCAGCCCGCCGCCCGCACCACCTCCTGGGCCACCTCCCGGGCCCATGCCGCGCCCGCCGCCGAACCCGCCGGGGAACCCGCCCTGACCGGTCCGTCCGGGGAACGCGCCGCGCGGACCGCCGTTGAGGCCGCCCCGCCCGAAGGCCCCGCGCGCGCCGAAGCCGCCGGGTCCGCCGAAGGCGCTCGGGCCCGCCGAGGGGATGGCGCCCGTGTGCGGGGTGGCCGCCGTCTCCACGGCGTACGCCGCAGGGCCGGCCAGGCAGGCCACGAGCCCGGCGACGGCGGCCGTGGCGAACAGCCGCACGCGCGCCCGCCACAGGGCGAGGATCGCCACGGCGGCGACCGCGCCGGCGGCCGGGACCGCAAGCGCCGGCCAGGGGAGCCGTCCGGAGGCGCGTGACAGCAGCACCGAGGCCCACCAGGCGGTCACGACCACGGTCGCCGCGAGCGTGACGACGGCGGCGGGGCGGTGCCTGCGCTCCCACAGCAGGGCCGCGCCCATGCCCACGAGCGCGGCGACGGGCGGGGCCAGCGCGACCGTGTAGTACGCGTGGAAGATCCCCTGCATCAGGCTGAAGATCAGGCCGGTCACCAGCAGCCAGCCGCCCCACACGCCGAGCGCGGCGCGGGCCGGGTCGGTACGCGGGGCCCGGCGCAGCAGCCACAGCCCGGCCACCAGCAGGATGAGCGCGGCGGGCAGCAGCCAGGAGATCTGCCCGCCGGCCTCGGTGTCGAACAGGCGCAGCAGCCCGGCCTGCTGGTTGGTGTTGCCGAGCCCGCCGGCCTCGTCGCCGTTGAGCCGGCCGAGGCCGTTGTAGCCGAGCGCGAGCTCAAGCACGCTGTCGTCCTGCGACCCTCCGATGTACGGCCGGGAGCCGGCGGGGATCGCCGCGACGATCGCCGGCCACCATCCGGCCGACACGAGGACGGCCAGGCCCGCGAGGGCGAGCTGTCCGAGCCGCCGGCGCAGGCTCGCCGGAGCCGCGACCAGGTAGACGAGCGCGAAGCCCGGCAGCACGAGGAACGCCTGGAGCATCTTGGCGAGGAATCCGGTGCCGACGCAGAGCGCGGCGAGGACCAGCCAGCGGGTCTCCGCCTTCTCCTGCGCCCGCACCAGGAAGTACGCCGCCAGCGTGAGCAGCAGCACCAGCAGCGCGTCGGGGTTGTTGAACCGGAACATCAGCACGGCCACCGGGGTCAGCGCCATGACCGCGCCCGCCAGCAGCGCCCCCCAGACGGGGAAACGGCGGCGGACGGTGGCGTACAGCACGCCCACGGCGGCCGTGCCCATCAGCGCCTGGGGGACCAGGATGCTCCAGGAGTTCAGCCCGAACAGCCGCACGCTGAGGGCCATCGGCCACAGCGCCGCGGGCGTCTTGTCCACGGTGATGGCGCCGGCCGCGTCGGAGGCGCCGAAGAAGAAGGCCTGCCAGCTCGCGCTGCCCGCCTGGACGGCCGCCGAGTAGAACGAGTTGGCCCAGCCGGAGGCGCCGAGGCCCCAGACGTACAGCACCGCTGTGGCGGCGAGCAGCACGGCCGGGGCGAGCCGGGCGGGCACCCGGCGGGGTACGGCTCCCACGGCCGGCCGGGGCGGGCGGAGTGTGTCAACGGTCACCGGGATCGTCCTTCGCGTCGTGTCGTCGTCTCACGACGCTAGGAAGCGCGTCTCGGCCTCCGCTGAGATCCGCATGAGGATCCGATGAAGGAAGCCGCCCGGAGCCCTGGGCATCGAGTCCCGGCCGCGGGGCCCGAGCCGCCTGGAGTCCCGGTTGCGGGGCCGGAGCGCCCGGATCCCGGTGGGTCAGATGCTTTCGGGTTCGCCCTCGTCCACCTGGTAGGTCGTCTCCCACGAGGCGCCGCAGTGGCAACTGGTCAGCTCCAGCAGCTGTCCGTCCTCGGTGACGGCGTAACCGTCGTTGAGGCGGACGTGGACGTGCACGCTCATAGGAGCCGCCTTCGTGGTCGTCGGCTGTTCGGGCGGCCCTGGGACCGAACCCCCGAAGTCTTATGAGGTGTTATATACCAACTTGGGTGATTTTTGACTAGAAACCTATCGAGCGGCGCGGTGGATCTCGTCCAGCAACGCCGCCGCCGCGGCGCCGCCGGGCGCCCCGCTCACCGCCACGGTCTCCCACATCGGCGCCGGGTCCGCGAGTTCCAGGAAGCGCACGCGAGCGGTCTTCGCCGAGAACGACCGCGGGACCAGCGCGACGCCGAGGCCGTTCCCCACGAGATCGAGCAGGGAGTGGACGTCGGTGACCTCCAGGGCCACGTGCCGGTCGACACCGGCGGCGGCGAGCGCCTCGTCGGCCCGCGTCCGGGTGCCCCAGTCCGGCGGGAAGTCCACGAACCGCTCGCCCCGCAGCGCCGCCAGCCCCACTCTCCCGAGCGCGGCCAGCGGGTGCCCCGGCGCGCAGGCCAGCACGAGCGGCTCGGCCGCGAGAGGGGCCACCACGACGTCGTCGGGCTCGCGCGCCGGGCGGGACACCAGGGCGAGGTCCAGGCGGCCCTCGCGCACCTGCTCGACCAGCTCGCCCGAGCCGCCGTGGCGCAGCCGGATGTCGAGCCCGGGATGGGCCGCCACGAACCCGGCGAGCACCGTCGGCAGGTCCACCGCGTGCAGGCACTGCAGGGAGCCGATGGACAGCGATCCGCGCAGCAGACCCTGGACGGCGGCCACGGCGTCACGGGCCGCGTCGCTCGCCGCGAGCGCCCTGCGGGCCTCCACCAGCAGCGCCCGGCCCTCGGGTGTGAGCCGCACCTGCCGGGTGTTGCGCCGGAACAGGTCGGCGCCCAGCTCGCGTTCGAGCGCGCGGATGGACGCCGACAGGCCCGACTGTGCGATGTGCAGACGATCGGCCGCCTGAGTGAAGTGGCTCTCCTCGGCGACCGCCACGAAGTACCTGAGCTGCCGCAACTCCACCGCTTATCACCCACGCTGCTCAATGCGATCGAAATCTTCTGTTGGACGGCTTAATGCCGGATTCGCAGGATAGGACACAGAACTCTGATCTGTGTCCTTCGAAGGGGGATCTTCTTATGCGGACTCGCCGCATCGGCGACGTGCAGGTCGGCGCGATCGGTCTCGGGGCCATGCCGATGTCCATCGAGGGGCGGCCCGACGAGCAGCGCTCGATCGCGACCATCCACGCGGCACTGGACGCCGGGGTGACGCTCATCGACACGGCCGACGCCTACCACCTGCACGCGGACGAGGTGGGCCACAACGAGCTGCTGATCGCCAAGGCTCTGGCGAGCTACGACGGGGACACCTCGGACGTGCTGGTCGCCACCAAGGGCGGGCACCTGCGCCCGGGTGACGGCTCGTGGACGCTCAACGGCTCGCCCGACTATCTGAAGCAGGCGTGCGACGCCTCGCTCAAGCGGCTGGGCGTCGACGCGATCGGCCTCTACCAGTTCCACCGGCCGGACCCGCGGGTGCCGTACGAGGAGTCGGTCGGGGCGATCCGCGACCTGCTGGACGCGGGCAAGATCCGTTACGCCGGCATCTCGAACGCCGACCCCGAGCAGATCCGCCAGGCCGACGACATCCTCGGCGGCCGTCTGGTCAGCGTGCAGAACCAGTTCTCCCCGGCCTTCCGCTCCAGCGAGCCGGAGCTGGAGCTGTGCGCGGAGCTGGACATCGCGTTCCTGCCCTGGAGCCCGCTCGGCGGCATCTCCAGGGCGGGCGAGCTGGGCTCGCGCTTCGCGCCGTTCGCGGAGGTGGCGCGGGCCCACAACGTGAGCCCGCAGCAGGTGTGCCTGGCCTGGATGCTGGCCAAGGCGCCTGTGGTGATCCCGATCCCCGGCTCGTCGCGGCCGGAGACCATCCTCGACTCGGTGAAGGCGGTGGACCTGGAGCTGTCGCCCGAGGAGCTCGGCCGGCTCGACGCGGCGGGCTGAGGACTACCTCACTCGTCCGCCCACTGACGGTTGCGGGCCGCCGCGGCCAGCGCGGCGGCCCGCGCCGTCTCGGTCGGCGTGAACGGCAGGTCCGGCCGCCGCGCCACCAGCACGCCGCCGTCGGGCAGGGGGATGGCCATCACGGTCGGTCCTTCCTCGGGGGCCGGCTCGCCGGGGCCACGCCTGCGGATATCTGCCGTGCGCAGCAACTCGGTCATGGCCGCGACCAGCTCGCCCGGGTCGTCGCGTACGCGCCGACCCAGCAGCAGCGCCTGGATACCGGGGTCGATGAGGTCCCTGACCTGGGCGGGGACGATGACGGCTTCCGCGCCGCCGGCCCGGTCGACCGCGCGCCACAGGTCGAGGGGCGTCAGCGAGGCCGGGGCCTCGACGATGAACTCGTCCAGGGCGTCGCAGCCTCCCGGCAGCATCGACGCGCTCCCGGCGGGCGCGATCTGCAGGGCGAGGATGTTGCAGCGCAGCCGGGCGAACGCCCCGGCGAGCGCGGCGAGGCGGCCGGGGCGCTCGGCGACCCTGGCCCGCACCCGCCACAGGCTCGTGGGCTGCTCCGCCCTGACGCGGGCGCGCGGCCGTACGCCTCCCGAGGCCGACAGCCGCCGGTGCACGGCCGAGCCGAGGATCAGCGCCAGGCCGAGGCCGACGAGGACCACCGGGCCGGGGTCCCGGTGGCCGAGCAGGGTGGTGAGCACGTGGGCGAGGCCGACGGCGAGGAAGAGCGCGGCCAGCTCCGCGACCTCCCGCCGCCAGGACCGGACGCTGTGGTGCCGGTGATGCGTATGCCCGTGATGCGGGGGCCGGGGATGCGGGCCGGGAGACGCGTGCCCGCCCCCGCCGGCGGCATTTCTCGGTTCGCTCATACCCCGGAAGTCTGACCAGGCGTTGTTACGTGGTCACGGTCTGTGGAATGTCGCCCGCATTAATCCGCTTTCACACGTCCGTCGTCCCCGCCGCCAGATCATCAGGGTGCCGGTCAGTCCGTCCTGACCCAGAGACAGAACGGGTGCCCAGCCGGATCGAGGTAGACCCGCACGTCGTCCTGCGGCTGGTGGTCGGCGAGGGTCGCGCCCGCCTCGACGGCGTGGGCCCCGGCGGTGTCGAGGTCGTCCACCTCGATGTCGAGGTGGAGCATCATCTGCTGCTCCCCGGGCGCCGCGGGCCATACGGGCCGCTCGTACAGCTTCTCGGTCTGGAACGACAGGCCCGTCCCGCCGCCGGGCACGCGCAACGTCACCCATCCGGGCTCGTCGTCATCGATCGGCCAGCCCAGCAGCCGCTGGTAGAAGGCCGCCAGTTCGCGCGCGTCGGGTGCGTTGAGCACCGCCGCCGTCAGGGTCATGCGTGGCGTCATGCGTCCTCCTGAGATCGTCACCGTGCCGCTGCCCCATTGCCCGCGGGTGAATCTCAGGGGATGATCTTCAACGTCATGGAATCCGTGGGAGCGATCCCACCGGCGAGGAGCGACGCATGGACAACTTCGGACAGGCACCGGCGGGAATCGATCCCACCGTCCCCAGCGTCGCCCGGATGTACGACTACTACCTGGGCGGCAAGGACAACTTCCCGGCCGACCGGGAGGCCGCCGAGAAGATGCTCGCCATCGGCCGCCAGATGGGCAACGACGGGCGGGAGATCGCCCGGGAGAACCGCGGCTTCCTCGGCCGCGCCGTACGGCACCTGGCCGAGTCGGGCGTCACCCAGTTCATCGACATCGGCGCCGGGCTGCCGACGCAGGAGAACGTCCACCAGGTCGCGCAGCGCCACGCCCCGGGATCGCGGGTCGTCTATGTGGACAACGACCCCGTCGTCCTCGTCCACGCGCGGGCGCTGCTGGCCGACAACCCGGACACGATCGTCATGAGCGGTGACCTGCGCGACCCCGGCGCCATCTTCGACGACCCGTCGGTGCGGGCCCACATCGACTTCACCCGGCCGTTCGCCGTGCTCATGGTCGCGGTGCTCCACTTCGTCTCCGAGGACGAGGTCGCCGACCGGATCGCGGCGAGCGTCCGCGAACGGCTGGTCCCGGGCGGACACCTGGTGCTGTCGCACATCCACAAGGGCGACATCCAGGAAGAGGTCGTCGAGGCGAGCAAGCAGGTCTACTCGGCCACCTCCTCCGGCGGGCTCGCGGGCAGGCCGCTGGCGCGGATCGCGTCCTACTTCGACGGCCTGGAGATGCTGGAGCCCGGCCTGGTCCCCGTGCAGGCGTGGCGGCCCGACGTCCCCTGGGAGGTGCCGGCCGACACGAGCCGGTCCGGCATCGTGGGAGCCGTCGCCCGCAAGCCCTGACCGGGCGCCGGGCCCGTCGCCGACCGGCGGCGCGGGTGGTCAGGCGCTGACCGCCTTCTTGTAGAGGCGGGTCGCCAGTGGGATGAACACGACCAGGATCACGGCGATCCAGAGCAGCGCCGCCGGGATGGCGTGGTGCAGGGGCCAGGCGTCCGAGGTCTTCATCGCGGTGCTGGTGTTGCCGAAGAGATCGCGTACGGCTTGGGTGATGGTGGAGACGGGGTTCCACTCGGCGACGACGCGGAGCGGCGTGGGCAGTGCGGAGCTGTCGAGGAAGGCGTTGGAGATGAACATCAGCGGGAAGGAGAGCATGGTGGCGATGTTGTTGAAGCTCTCCGGGGTGCGCAGGGCCAGCGCGACGGCCGCGGTGAACCAGGAGAACGCGTAGGCGAACAGCAGCAGCAGCCCGAAGCCGAGGACGGCCTCGTAGGGCGAGGTGTGCACCCGCCAGCCGACGATCAGTCCCATCACCGCCATGACGACCAGGCTGGCGAGGTTCATCAGCAGGTCGCTGACGGTCTGGCCGATCAGCACCCCCGACGGGGCCATGGGCAGCGAGCGGAACCGGTCGAAGATGCCCTTCTGCAGGTCCAGGGTCAGTGTGTAGCCGGTGATCTGCGCGCTCATGATCACGGCTTGGACGAAGATGCCGGGGAGCAGGAACTCCCGATACGACATCCCCGGGACGTCGATGACGCTGCCGAAGACGTAGGCGAACATCAGCACGAACACGATCGGGAACATGATCGCGGAGCCGAGCAGATCGGGCGACCGCCTGATCTTCAGGGTGTTGCGCCTGGCGATGGTCCAGCCGTCGGCGATGGGCATGGTGAGCGCGTTCATCGGGCGGCCTCCCGGGCCTGAGGGTCGGTGCCGGACGCCTGGTGTCCGGTCAGGGTGAGGTAGACGTCGTCGAGGGTGGGCCGCCGCAGGCCGGCGTCGCGCACCCGGACTCCGGCGTCGGCGAGCAGGCCGAGGACCTGGCGGAGCGACTCGGGGCCGTCGGTGACCGGGGCGGTGATCTGGAGCGATTCGGGCACGGTCCGCACGGCGCCGACGGCGAACCGGGCGAGGGTCTGCCGGGCGGTCTCCAGTTCGGCGGCGTCGGTCACGGTCAGTTCGATGCGGTTGCCGCCGATCTGGTCCTTGAGCTCGTCGGCGGTGCCGCGGGCGATGGCGCGGCCGTGGTCGACCACCATGATCTGGTCGGCGAGATGGTCGGCCTCCTCCATGTACTGGGTGGTGAGCAGCAGCGTGCTGCCGGCCGCGACGAGTTCCGAGATGGCGTCCCACAGCGCGGCGCGGGCGCGGGGGTCCAGGCCTGTGGTGGGTTCGTCCAGGAACAGCACCGGCGGATCGGCGACCAGGGCGCCGGCGAGGTCGATGCGGCGGCGCATGCCGCCGGAGTAGCCCTTCACCGGACGGTCCGCGGCGTCGGTGAGGTCGAAGCGTTCGAGCAGCTCACGGGCGCGGGCCTTACTGCGCCTTGCGCCCAGGTGGTAGAGCCGTCCGATCATCTCCAGGTTCTCTGCGCCGGTGAGGTGCTCGTCGACGGCGGCGTACTGGCCGGACAGTCCGATGGACGAGCGCAGCCGCCGGGCGTCACCGACGACGTCGCATCCGGCGACGGTGGCGCGGCCGCCGTCGGGGCGCAGCAGCGTGGTCAGGACCCGCACCGTCGTGGTCTTGCCGGCGCCGTTCGGGCCGAGCAGGGCGAGCACCGTCCCTTGCGGGACAGCGAAGCTCAGCCCGTCGAGAGCGGTCACCTCGCCGTATCTCTTGACCAGTCCTTCGGCCGTGATCGCGTCGCTCATAGGGGGTCTCCTTGCTGGTGTTCGGAGGTCAGGACCGGTGGATGTCGATGTCGCCCCAGTTGGTGTTCACGTGCACCTCGACGACCGCGTCGGTGGTCTCGGGGCCTTCGGCGGCGTCGAGGGCGTTGCGCACCACGCCGTTCTTGGAGTGCAGGTCCAGCCAGGCGGCCGTGCCCTCGGCGACGCCGACGCCGACCTTGCCGTAGCCGGTCTCCAGGTGGACGGTGCCGCTCACCGCCGCGTCGATCCTGATCCCGCCGTGCGCGGTCTTGGCGGTGAGGTCGGCCAGCACGCGGTCGACGGTGATGTCACCGTGGGCGGTCTTCAGTTGCAGGTCACCGGTCGCTTCGCCGAGGGTGATGGCGCCGGTGGAGGTTTTCAGCGTGCCGGGGCCGTCGATGGTTCCGATCCGGATCGCCCCGGTGGAGGTGGTCGCCTCGGCGGGTCCGGTCACCCGGTCGACGGAGATGTCGCCGTACGACGCCTTGGCCTCCAGGGGACCGGTCTCCTCCAGGCGCAGGCCGCCGTACGAGCTCTGCAGGACGGTCTGGCCGAGCGGGCCGGTGGCGATGAGGTCCGCGGCACCTTGGGTCTCGACGCGGGAGCCGGCCGGCAGTTCGACGGTCACGTCGATGAAGCCGCGCCAGGGCAGCAGGTATCTCAGGGCCTTCGGCTTGGGATCCTTGACCAGCAGCCGTCCGCCGGAGAACTCGACGATCGTCCGCTCGGCGGCCTGCACGCTCGCCTCGCTGGACGGGTCGCTGGGGCGCACCTCCACCACGGTGTCGGCACGGTCGCTCGCGTGGATGCGGACCTGGCCGAGGTAGATCTGGATGTCGGCGGTGATCGGCTCGGGGGTGTCGAAAGCAGGCATGGCGGAGCCCTCCTCACGGGTCCGGTGGAACATCCCGGCCTCGGGGCCGGGCGAAGAGTGGTGACGGGTGATGAGACCGGGCGGGCGCCGCTAGCGCACCCAGCCGGTGTAGCTGCGCCCGCTCCGGGGCTGCTTCGGCCGGTCGGCGGGACCGCTCGCGGCGCCCGGCTCGAACGCGGCGGAGACGGCGCGGACCAGCCAGGCGTTGACCGAGATCCCCTGCCGGGCGGCCGCCTCCTCCACACGCACCTTGAGCGGCTCGGGCAGCCGCAGGGTCACCCGCGCGGTGCCGCCCTCCTCGCCGAACGGCGGCCCGGCAGGCGGGGCGGCCTCCGGCGCCGCCGGCGGCGCGGTCTCCGCCTCGCCGGCCGTGCCCCCCGAAGACGGCGCCGGCTGCGGTGGCGTCACCACGAAGGCCGGGTCACCGCCGCGTAGCCGTACGTCGACCGAGCCCGGTGCGAGATCACGGGTGATCTCGTCCGCCGCCGCCGACAGCGCCTCCAGCAAGGTGAGCCTGGCGGCCGATTCGAGGGCGCCGGTGAGGCGTTCGGCCAGCGCACGGGCGTCCGGACCGCCCGCCTCGGCGGCGACGGCGAGCTGACGGCGGAGGTTCTCGACGTATGGCATCAGATCCATGACCCAACTATGACGCCATTGTGACGTCACGTCAATCGGTTATGACGTCATGCCGCATCAAGGTGATGTCATATGCAGGGCGCGGGTGAGCACGTCGAGGGTGATCTCGATGATGTCGTCCGGATCGGTCGCCGCGGGCTCCGGGATGTGTGCCGCCGCTTCGGGCATGAGGCGGCGGGCCCCCGCCCGCAGCACCCCCCACGCCAGCTCGGCCCGCAGCGCCGGATGGTCGGCCCCCGCCTCGCGCAGCGCGTCGGCGAGCGGCGCGATCAGCGCGCCGTGCAGCTCGTCCACCCGGACCCGGCACTCACCCGGCAGCCCGATCGCCTGCAGCGCCGGGATCAGCGCGTAGTCGGGGCTGCCGACGAAGTCGAGCGCCGCTCTGCCGTACGCGCGGATCCTGCCGGGCAGCGAGCTATCGAGGTCGTCGGGGGCGATGGCGGCGCGCAGGCGGGCCGACCAGCGGGGAAAGGCGTCCTCCACGAGCTGCGCCAGGATGTCGGCGGTGGAGGCGAAGTAGCGGTAGACGCTGGAGCGGGCCAGGCCGATCCGGGCGCCGACGGCGGCCGGGGTGAGCGCGTGCACGCCCTCGGCGGCCAGGATCTCCCGCGCCGCCTCCAGCAGGGCGGCGTGCTGGTTGGCCCGGTGATCCGCGACGGTCGCCGCGCTGATCCTCGGCATTACCCCCTCCAGGGTCGCTACATGTCCAGGTCGCGACCTCCAGTATCCGGCCCGCCCGCCGCGACCCGCTCCGGCGACTCGTCCTTCACGGCCGGTGTGCGGGGCAGCAGGAGAGTGACGCCGACCCCGGCCAGCAGCGCCAGCGCCGTGATGAACGTGACCCTGCGGGTCGCCTCGGCGGCGGCCTCGACCGCCGCCGCGTGGATCACCGGGTCGCGGAGCGCGGGGATGGCGGCGCCGGCGCTCTCCTCGACCGCGCGCGCCGCACTCGTGCGCACCTGCTCGGGCCGGTCGGCGAGCCCGCGCTCGACGGCCGAGCCGAGCCCGGCCACCAGCACCCCGCCCAGGATGGCGACTCCCAGCGCCGCGCCGAGCTGGCGGACCGTGCTCTGGAGCGCCGACGCGCCGCCGGACAGACGCGCCGGCACGTCGGCCATGAGGACGCCGGTGAGCTGCGCCGTGGCGAAGCCGATGCCCGCGCCGTAAAGGAGCAGCCACGGCACGGGCCGCCAGGCGCCCATGTCCGGCGCGAGGGACAGGCCGATGCCGGCCGCGCCGACGGCCTCCATGCCCAGGCCGATCCGCACGATCGTCCGCGGGGACAACATCTTCGACAGCGGGGGGACCAGCCCGCCCGCGAGGAAGGTGCCGAGGGCCAGCGCGGCGATGACGAGACCGGCGCGGAAGGCGGTGTAGCCGAGCGCGGACTGCAGGAAGAGCGGCAGCACGAGGATCATGCCGAACTCGCCGAGCGCCACGATCACCGCCGCCATCGCGCCGTAGCGGAAACTCGGCAGCTCGAACAGCGTCAGGTCGACGAGCACGGGCCGGCCGGCGCGCCCGCGCCGCCGTTCGCGTACGACGAGGGCGACCAGCGCGAGGATGCCGACGCCGAAGGCGAACGGCACGGGGGAGACGCTCTCGAACCGCAGGCCGAACAGGTCCGCGGTCCGCCGCGGCTCCAGCCAGCCGTACTTCTGGCCCTCGATGAGCGCGAAGACGACGCCGGTCGTGCCGAGCACGGCGAGGACGAGTCCGGCCAGGTCGCCGCCCGCCCTGTGGCCGTCGCGTGACTCGGGCACCCCCAGCGAGCCGAGCAGGAGCAGCGCGCCGATGGGCAGGTTGATCCAGAAAGCGGCCCGCCAGCCGTGCTCGGTGACGAGCCAGCCCCCCACCAGTGGGCCGACGGCGGCCATGCCGCCGATGATGGAGCCCCAGACCGCGAAGGCGATCACCCGCTGACGGCCCACGTAGACGCGGTTGATGATCGCGAGGGTCATCGGCACGGCCATCGCCGCACCCACGCCCTGCACGGCTCGTACGCCGATGAGCATGGGCCCGTTCACCGACGTCGCCGCCAGCACGCTCGCCAGCAGGAAGACCGCGACGCCCAGGGCGAACAGGCGGCGCCTGCCGTATCGGTCGCCGGCCCGGCCGAACGGGATGAGCAGCGCCGCGAACATCAGCGAGTAGATCGAGTTGACCCACTCCACGTCGGTCGCGCCCAGGCCCAGATCGGCGATGATCGCGGGCACCGCCACGTTCACGATCGTGGCGTCGATGACGACCATCGACACGCCCGTCGCGAGCACGACGAGGGGGATCCAGCTTTGGCGCGATGTTGGCGACGACATGTCGCGAACTATAGCAACACCATGTCGCCAACCTGCTCACGAGGGGGCGCGGCGGGCGCGGGCGCGGCGCTTGCCCTCGTGCATGGCCTGGACGCGGGCGACCGGGATCGTGTGGCCTTCCTCGATCAGTTCGCGGGGCAGCCGCTGGGGCTCCGGCATGAGCGCGGCCCAGGGGTCGCCGTCCCGCAGCAGCCCCGCCGCCGTGTGGACGGTGAAGTCGCCGGGGGTGATCCGGTCCAGGTCGTCCCAGGCCACCGGGAACGACACGGGAACGCCGGGCCGTACGCGCGGGCTGTAGGCCGCCACCACGGTCGCCCCGCCCGACCGCGTGGAGTCGATGAACACCCTGTCCCCGCGGTCCTCCCGGATGAACGCCGTCGTGGCGAGGGCGGGGTCGAGTCGCTCGGCGCGTACGCCGAGCGCGCGGGTGGCCGCGGCGACGTCCTCCGTCGCGTGCGCCTCCAGCGGCACGAACACGTGCAGGCCCTTGGCGCCGCTGGTCTTCACCGCTCCCGAGAGGCCGGCGTCGGCCAGCGCCCGGCCGGCCAGGCGGGCGGCGGCGACGGCCTGCGGGAACGCCTCCGCCGACGGCGGGTCGATGTCGAGCACGAGATGGGTCGGACGGTCCCACTCGCCGGCGTGGACGAGGGCCGGGTGATACTCCACCGCCCTCTGGTTGGCGAGCCACAGCAGGGTGCGCCGGTCGTCGCACAGGGCGTACGACACCCGCCGCTGCGACGACTCGGCCCAGAGGGTGACCGTCCGCACGAAGTCCGGGGCGTAGGAGGGCACGTTCTTCTGCATGAACGGCGCCTGGCCCTGCCGCACCCGCACCACGGACAGCGGCCGGTCGCGCAGCACCGGGATGACGCGGTCGCGGACCGCGTCCAGGTAGTCGACCAGGTCGCGTTTGGTCGCGCCGGCGCCGTCGAACAACGGCTGGTCGAGGTTGGTCAGCGTGACTCCGTCGCGCACCTCATCGCTGGTCATCGCATCACCATGCCCGCGCTCGGGCCGGGGAATCAACCGTCCAGTGGGGCCAGGTAGCCGCGCAGGACCTTCTTCAGCTCGCGCACCTCGGCCTCCCGCTCGTCCTCGGGGGCCGCGACCACCACCGGCGTCATCGCCTGGAAGATCTGCACGAGCACCCGCGCGCTGCGGGTCCGCTCCGGCGCGGACAGGCCGGGCGCCCGTACGGCGAGGATGGCCTCGACCCGGCCGAGCAGCGCCGACTGGATCGGCCCGGCCGCCGTCGCGAGGCCCGGCGGCATGTCCGGGCGGGCGAACAGCGCCTTGAACCCCGGGTTGGCGACGTTGAACGCCACCAGCGGATCGACGACCCGGTCGATCAGGTCGTCCAGGTCCATGGCGGCGAGGTCGGCCGGGGCGAACGCCTCCCCGTGCGCGGCGCGCATCTGGACGGTGAACCGGTCGGCCAGCGCCTGCGCGACGGCCTCCTTGCTGCGGAAGAACTGGTAGAGCGACCCGGGGGAGATCCCGGCCGCCGCCGCGACGGCGTTCGTCGTGGTCTTCTCGTAACCCTGCTCGGCGAACACCGCCGCCGCGGCGTCGAGGATCTCGCTCATCCGCCGCTCGCCGCGCGCCTGCCGCCTCCGGGGCCGCGCCTCCTCGCTCTCCATGGCACCCCTCATTGCGAATACGAGTGATTGCTCGTATTCTCTCGCCTCAAACACGAATGATCGCTCGTAAAACTAGCAGGAGGGCTCGTGCCGGACGGAATCGTCGTACGCAGAGCGGGGTGGGTCGTCGTGGTGAGCGTGTTGATCACTCTCATCGCCGGGGTCGTCGGGGCCGGGACCATCGGCGCGCTGTCCCTCAACAGATTCGAGGCGCCGGGCTCGGAGTCGGCGCGGGCGCGCGACGATCTCGCCCGGCTGTTCGGCACCGGCAGCCCCAACGTCGCGCTGCTGGTCACCGCCCGCCGGGGGACGGTCGACAGCGACCCGGTCGAGGCCGCCGGGCGGGCGCTGACCCGGGAGCTCGCGGCCTATCCCGGCGTCGGCGACGCCTGGTCGTACTGGACGCGTCAAGGCGTGGCCACGCTGCGCTCCGGCGACGGGCGGCAGGCGATGGTGCTCGCCTGGGTGCCCGGCGACGCCGACAGGGTGCGCCGTGCGGTGCTGCCGGCCCTGACCCCGCACTTCACCCGGGGCGACGCCGTGATCGACGTCCGGGCGGGAGGCTCCGACGAGGTCTTCCGCACGGTCATGGAACAGGCCAGGCAGGACTTCGTCCAGGCCGAGCTGGTCGTGCTGCCGATGGTCCTGCTGCTGCTGTGGCTGGTGTACCGGCGGCTCGCGGCGGCCCTGGTCACCCTCGGCGTCGGGATCTTCGCAGTGGCCGGGTCGCTTGCGCTGCTGCGCGGCGTCGTGCTTCTCACCGAGGTCTCGACGTTCGCCTCGAACATCGCCCTGGTCATGGGCGTCGGGCTCGGGGTCGACTACGGGCTCTTCATGATCTTCCGGCTCCGCGAGGAGCTGCGGCGCGGCCTGCCGGTGCCGGAGGCGGTGACGCGGACCGTCCGCACCGCCGGGCGCACGGTGCTGTTCAGCGGGGTCACCGTCGCCGCCTCGCTGTCGGTGCTGTTCGCCTTCCCCTTCCCGTTCCTGCGCTCCTTCGCGTACGCGGGGGTCGCGGTCGTGGTCGCCGCGGTGATCGGCGCGACCGTCGTGCTTCCGGCCGCGCTGGCCCTGCTGGGGCACAGAGTCGCCCGTGCCGGTTCTGCCCGAGTCGAGCGCCGCGGGTTCTGGCACGGTCTCGCCCTGCGCGTCGTGCGCCGTCCGCTGGCGTTCGGAGGGGCGGCGCTGGCGGTCGTGCTGCTGCTCGGGTCGCCCTTCCTCGGCGTCCGCTTCGGGCTGCCCGACGACCGGGTGCTGCCGTCCTCCGCGCCCGTACGGCAGATGTACGACCAGATCCGGGCGGGCTTCTCCCAGGAGGAGGCGGACGCGGTCCACGTGGTCGCGCCGGAGGGGAACGCCGCCCAGGCGGGGCCGTACGCCGCCGCGCTGTCGCGGGTCGGCGGGGTGGTGCGGGTGGACTCGGCCGCCGGATCCTACGCGGAAGGCCGGCCGGTCCCGGGGCCGGCGGATGCGCGTTTCGCCGCCGCCCGCGGCACGTGGCTGTCGGTGGTGGCGTCGAGCGACCGTCTCGACGCCGACGCGGCCGGGCTGGTACGCCGGGTGCGGGCGGTTCCGGCGCCCTTCGCGGTGGAGGTGGGCGGCTATCCGGCCGAGCTGGCCGACTACCGGGACGGCGTGACCGCGCGCCTGCCGCTGATCGGCCTGCTGATCGTGCTGGTGACCTTCGTGGTGCTGTTCGTCATGACCGGCAGCGTCGTGGCGCCGCTCAAGGCGTCGGCGCTCAATCTGCTGAGCCTGTCGGTGATGTTCGGCGCACTGGTGTTCGTCTTCCAGGACGGCCACCTGTCCGGGCTGCTCGGCTTCACGCCGACCGGGTCCATCGAGCCGAGCATCCCGATCCTGATGTTCTGCGTGGCCTACGGGCTGTCGATGGACTACGAGGTCTTCCTGCTCGCGCGCATCAAAGAGGAGTACGACCGGACGGGCGACGCCGTGGCGTCCGTGCCCGCGGGCATCGCCCGCAGCGCGCCGCTGGTCACCGCGGCCGCCGCCATCCTGGCCGCCTCGTTCGCGGCGTACGCCACGGGACGGGTGGTGTTCCTGCAGCAGCTCGGCGTCGGCATGGCGCTCACGGTCGCCGTCGACGCCACGTTGATCCGCGGCGTGCTCGTGCCGGCGCTGATGCGGCTGGCCGGTCCGGCGAACTGGTGGGCCCCGGGCCCGCTGCGCCGCCTGCGTCGAGCCGTGTCGGTCTCAGATAGTGAAACATAATTGCTCAAATCGCGAGACGCGTGGAATCGTAACCGGCATGGCAAACGAAACGGCCGTGTACACCCACGGCTTTCACGAGTCCGTCCTGCGCTCCCACCGCTGGCGCACGGCCGCCAACTCGGCGGCGTACCTGCTGGGCGCGCTGAAGCCCCACATGCGGATCCTGGACGTCGGCTGCGGCCCGGGCACGATCACCGCGGACCTGGCCGAGCGGGTGCCGCAGGGCGAGGTGATCGGGCTCGACACCGCACCCGGCATCCTGGAGCAGGCGCGCCGCGAGGCGGAGGGGCGCGGCCTGGGCAATGTGAGCTTCACGACCGGCGACGTGCACGCGCTCGACTACCCCGACGCCTCCTTCTGCGTGGTGCACGCCCACCAGGTGCTCCAGCACGTCGGCGACCCGGTGGGCGCGCTGCGCGAGATGCGGCGGGTGACCAAGCCGGGCGGGATCGTCGCGGTGCGCGACTCCGACTACGCCGGCTTCGTGTGGTATCCGCAGATTCCGGCCCTGGACGACTGGCTGGACCTCTACCGGCGGGTGGCCCGCGCCAACGGCGGCGAGCCCGACGCCGGGCGCCGCCTGCGCGCCTGGGCCGGGGAGGCCGGGTTCACCGACATCACCTCGTCATCGTCCACCTGGTGCTACGCCACCCCGGAGGAGCGGGACTGGTGGGGCGGCCTGTGGGCCGACCGCACGGTCCAGTCCTCCTACGCGGACCGGGCGGTCGAGGCCGGCCACGCCACGCAGGACGATCTGCGGCGGATCGCCGACGGCTGGCGGGAGTGGGCCGCGAGTGAGGGCGCCTGGTTCAGCGTCCTGCACGGCGAGATCCTCTGCCGTGTGACCTGACGACCGGCCCGTGTCCGTACATGCCACTTCGGGACCGCCGGGACGAGGGCCCGCACGGAGGTTCACGCCCCCTCGGGCAGGGCGGTGCGGAGGAACCCCTCGTACCCGCGCGCGGCCACCCGGTCGCACATGGTCCGGTAGTTGCCCACGCCGCCCGCGTACGGCAGGAAGGTGCGTGGCTTTCCGGCGATGTTCGCACCGGAGTACCAGCTCTCGGCCCTGCCGTAGAGGGTGAACTCGGCCAGCTCCCTGACGTGATCCATCCAGGCCGCCTCGGCGTCGGCCTCGGCCTCGATCAAGGCCCGTGGGCCGAACGCGCGCTCGAGGTCGGCGAGGCAGGCGGCGATCCACTCCACATGCTGCTCGATGGAGACGATCATGTTCGTGAGCACGGAAGGGCTGCCGGGACCGGTGATCGTGAACAGGTTGGGGAACCCGGCGCTCATCAGGCCCAGGTAGCTGCTCGGCCCGGCCGCCCACGCGTCCCGAAGCCGCCGCCCGCCGCGGCCTCGGATGTCCATCCCGAGCAGCGCACCCGTGATGGCGTCGTATCCGGTGGCGAAGACGATGGAATCGACGTCGAAGGTCTCCCCGGCGGTTCGGATTCCGTTGGGGACGATCTCCGTGATGGGAGTCTCGCGCAGGTCCACGAGGGTGACGTCCGGACGGTTGTAGACCGCGTAGTAACCGGTGTCCAGGCACAGGCGTTTGAGCCCTATGGAGTAGCCGGTGGGGACCAGCCGTTCGGCCGTCGCCCGATCGGTCACGATGGAGCGGATCTTGTCTCGTACGAAGTCGGCCGCCGTCCGGTTGGCCTCCTCCGAGAGCAGCAGATCGGAGAAGGCGGCCAGGAAGCCGACCCCGCCGCGCGACCACCTGCGCTCGAACTCGGCCAGTCGCTCCTCCGGGCTCACCTCCAGGGCCGAACGCTCCCCGTACTCGATCAGGAACCCGCCTGGCGAGGTCCGGGCCCGCCGGGCGAGGGCGTCGCGGTTGTCCTTGAACCACCGTTCCCGCGCCGGGTCCAGAGGGCCGTTCACCGCCGGTGTGCTGAAGTTGGGCGTCCTCTGGAACACCGTCACGTGCGCGGCCTGCTCGGCCACGGCGGGAATCAGCTGGATGCCGGACGAACCCGTGCCCACCACGGCGACCCGTTCGCCCGTGAAGTCGACGCCCTCGTGCGGCCAGCGGCCCGTGTGATGCCAGCGGCCCTCGAAGGATCCGAGGCCGGGCATGTCGGGGACGTTGGCCGCCGACAGGCAGCCGACGGCGGTGATGAGGAACCTGGCGCGCAGGGGGGCGCCGTGTTCGGTCGTCACCGTCCAGCAGCCGTCGTCCTCGTCGTACACCGCGCCCGTCACCCGCGTGCCGAACCGGATGTCCTCGCGCAGGTTCAGCCGATCGGCGACATAGCCCGCGTACCGCAGGATCTCCGGCTGCGCGGCGTAGCGCTCGCTCCAGCTCCACTCCCGGGTGATCTCGGGGCAGAAGGAGTAGGAGTACTCCAGGCTCTCCACGTCGCAGCGCGCTCCCGGGTAGCGGTTCCAGTACCAGGTGCCGCCGACGTCTCCGCCCGCCTCCAGGACGCGGGCCGTGAAGCCCGAGACACGCAGCCGGTGCAGCATGTACATGCCGGCGAATCCGGCGCCGACGACGATCGCGTCGAACCGGGCCGCACGATCGTGCGGCCTCACCAACGTCTCGGACACGAACGAATTCCTCCTGCGGGAGCGCGAACCGGCCCAGGGAAGGCCTCCAGGCCCGGCCGCTCGTAGGGGTGGGCGGCGGACGACCGCCAGGCCGACCGGTTGACGACTTTCGCATCCGGGTCTGTAACGGGCCTGAAACGACGGGGCGGCACCTCGTCCTGCGCGCTCCGGCGTACCGGACCGCCTCTCTGGAATCGCGCTGACGCGCAACGCGCGGCCGCTCGCCCCCTGCGTCAGCGGCGCGTCAGCGGGGCTCCAGGATCCGGTGCGACAGTGTCCGCGGCGGAGGCTCGGGGGAGCGCCTCGGCGGCCACGAGACCGCGTCAGGCGGAGTGCCGGCGCGGGGGCTTCTCACCGCGGTGCCGTCCCGGGACACCGGGAGACGGCCGGGGACGCGACGGTGACCCTCGCGCGCCGAGGGTCACCGGTGGCGCCCGGCGCCGAGCCCCGAGGCAGGACCGCACGCAGGACATCTCGAAGGGGGAGAACGAGTGCTGGAGAAGCTGGTCGAAGGCGATCTTCCGCCGGTCATACTTGTGGACTTCGCCATGTTCTCCACCGCCGACACGATGACCGGCCTGATGGGCGTCCCGGAATCGAGGTGGGAGACCTACCGCATCGACGCCGTGCAGGACCTCGAGATCCACGGGTCCCTGACCATCGCCCGGCTGGCCGACCTGTACGCCAAGGAGATCGAAGGGCTGGGGAGCCGGCCCGCCGCCGTGCTCGGCTACTGCAGCGCGGCGACGCTCGCACTCGCGCTCGCGAAGCGGCTCGCGAGCGGCGGGGACGGGCACGCGCCCGACGTGGTCCTCGTCGAGCCGACGTGGCTCACCGTGACCATGATCGGGCAGGAGCTGGACGCCCTGCGGGCGACGCTCGGCGCAACCGGAGACCGGCCCGTCGAGCTCACACTCGACACCGTCCTCGCCACGCTCACCGGCGACCTCACGACCAAGCTCGCCGCCGACGGCATGCCCGAGGCCGAGATCGAGACGTGCGTCACGATGCTGACCCAGCGCTACGAGGCATGGTTCGGCTTCCTCTTCGCGACCGTGGACGCGGCCGTGCCGGCACCCGAGGCGCCGGTTTCGCTCGTCGTCAGCGGTGCCAGTGACCGGGGACCGGCGCCGGGATGGACCGCGGCGCAGTGCTCCTCCCTTCGGGTCGACGTTCCCCCCGGTGAGTTCCTGCGGAGCCCCGTGGTGCGCCAGAAGATCTTCGATCTGATCGACCGCGCATGAACGCGACCACGGTGGATGCACCGCCGCAGACGTCGTACCGGGCGCGTGTCTACTGCTTCGCCCACGCCGGCGGCTCGGCGGGGGAGTTCCGTGAGTGGACGGGCCTCGCCGACGAGGTCGAGATCATCGGTGTGGAACGGCCGGGACGCGGCGCCAGGTTCGCCGAACCGGCCTCACGGGATCTGCGCGCCCTGGCCGGGGAGCTGGCGGACTCCCTGCCACTTGACCTGCCCTTCGGTCTGTTCGGCCACAGCTTCGGCGCCCTGCTCGCCTTCGAGATCGCGCACGCGCTGCGCGCTCGCGGTCGCAGGACCCCCGATTGGCTGTGGGTATCCGCCTTCCCGAGTCCCGACATCGCGCGCCGAGAGCCCGAGGTGCGGCACCTCCCGGACGCCGACCTGCTGTGGACGCTGCACAGGAGGCACGACGGGATTCCCGCCGAGGTGCTGGAGAGTCCCGAACTGATCGAGATCGTGTCGACGTACATGCGGGCCGACTACGCGGCCATGGAGACCTACCGATTCCAGGACCGCCGGCCGCTGGCGTGCGCTCTGCAGGTCCTGTGCGGTGCCGACGAGCACGACCTGCACGACAGGCTCGGCGGCTGGGAGAAGCACTCCGCCGGCGCCTTCTCCACGCGCCTTCTCCCGGGCGGCCATTTCTACCTGCGCCGTCCCGACAACAGGCGCCGCATCGTGCAGGCGATGCGCGATGCGGCGATGACCATCGATCCGACTCCGGGGGTGGAGTGATGAGGGAGATCCCAACCGGTCCGCGACGCGACGGAGGCGGTCGCTCATGACCTCCGAACCGCGACAGTGGGGGCGTGCGCCGGAGGTGGACGCGGAGGCGTCCGTGGGAGAGCTGATCGCCGAGGCGGGCGCCGAGTTCCCGGACCTGCCGGCGGTCCGGGATCTCGGGCGGGGCCTGAGCCTGACCTACGCGCAGCTCCTCGGACAGGTCGAGGCGCAGGCCGACGGGCTGCTGGCACGCGGGCTCGGGGCCGGCGACCACGTGATCGTGGCGCTGCCCCGTTCCGTCGAGGAGATCGTGGCCGTCCTCGCCGTTCTCAGCGTGGGGGCCGTCTATGTTCCTGTGGACGCCTCGCTCCCGGAGCCGAGGCTAAGGTCGATGCTCGACCCGGTCCGGCCGAAGGCCGTGGTCGCGGACTTCGCCGCGGCCCGCTCCATCGTCCGGGCCGCCCCCGCAGGGTGCGTGCCCGTCCAACCGGCGCCGATGACCCACCCGCCCGCCGCCGGCCCGCGCAGGGCTTGGGCCCACCGGGGTCCCGGGGACATCGCCTACATCACGTTCACGTCGGGATCGACCGGCGTGCCGAAGGCCGTGCGCATTCCCCACCGCGGTGTCGTGCGCCTCGTACGCGGCGCCGTCTACGCGCGGAGGGGGCCCGGCGAGCGGATGCTCCGGCTCGCCCCGCTGGCCTTCGACGCCTCGACGCTGGAGATCTTCTGTGCGCTGGCCACCGGCGCGACCGTGGAGGTCTTTCCCGACGGCCCGGTCTCGCCGGGCGAGCTGGCGGCGTTCATGCGCGAGGCCGAGGTCAGCGTCGCCTTCCTGACCGCGGGCCTCTTCCGGGTCGTGGCCGCAGAGGCGATCGAGGCGTTCGCCACCGTCCGGCAGGTGTTCACCGGCGGTGACGTCGTGCCCCCGGACGCGGTCCGCGCCGTGCTGTCGCGCCATCCCGGGCTGACGGTGGTCAGCGCGTACGGACCGACCGAGAACACCACGTTCTCCACGGTGCATCCCATGGGGAGCGCGGCGGAGGTCGAGGCGCCCGTGCCGATCGGCAGGCCGATCCCGGGCACCTCCGCGCTGGTCCTCGACGAGGCGGGCGAGCCGGTCGGGCCGGGCGAGGTCGGCGAGCTGTATCTCGGCGGCAGCGGGCTGGCCGCCGACTACCTGGACGCCCCCGAGGAGACGGGACGGGCCTTCGTGACACCCCCCGGCCGGCGGGAGCGCTTCTACCGTACGGGCGACCTCGTGCACTGGGACACGACGGGACGACTGCACTTCGACGGGCGGCGCGACCGGCAGGTGAAGGTGCGCGGCTACCGGATCGAGCTGGCGGAGATCGAGGGCCGGCTGGCCGGGCACGACGATGTGCGGGACGTCGCCGTCGTGGTGACCGGCGCCGACGCCGGATCCAGGCGCCTGCTCGCCGCGGTGGTGGCCGACCACGAGGACGGCCTGGTGGCACGCCTGCGCGAAGCGCTGCGCGCCGAACTGCCCGACTACATGGTGCCGGCGCTGTGGGTGGTGACCGACAGGCTGCCGTACACCTCGAATGGCAAGGTGGACGTCGCCGAGCTCGAACGCCGCGCCACGGCGGGCGACCGCGGCCGGCCGCCGGCTCCGGCCGCCGCGGGGACGACGCGCCACGGCGACGGCGGCGGACGCGGCGAGGACCGCGGGCCGGTCTTCGAGGACGTCATCGCCGGCGTATGGCGCGAGGTGCTGGGCACGGCCGATTTCGGCGTCCAGGATCCCTTCTTCGAGATCGGCGGGGACTCGCTGCTGGCCGGGCGCGTGCACACACGCCTGCGCGCCGAGCTGCCCGACCACCCCCTGCGCATCGTGGACATCTTCCAGTACCCGACCGTCCGGGCGCTGGCCGAGCATCTGAGAGGGGTGCGGCGGTGAGCCGGGAGACGGGCGCACAGCGGGAGGGCGTCGCGATCATCGGCTTCGGGCTGCGACTGCCCGGCGCCGAGACCGCCGCGCAGTTCTGGGACAACATCGCTTCCGGCCGGGAGTGCCTCACCCGGTTCGAGCCCGGCGAGCTGGCGGCGGAGGGGGTGCCGGAGGCTGTTGTCGCCGATCCGGCCTACGTCCCGGTGCGCGGGACGATCTCGGGCGTCGAGGACTTCGACGCCGGTCTGTTCGGCATGCCGCCACGCGAGGCCCAGGTCACGGACCCGCAGCAGCGGCTCTTCCTCGAGTGCGCGCTTGAGGCCCTGGAAAACGCCGGATACACCCAGGAGACGGCCCCCGGTCCGATCGGGGTGTACGCGGGCACGGGCAAGAACCACTACCTGATGCGGCACGTCATCGGGCACGCCGGCCTCGTCAGGAACCTCGGGGACATGACCATGCTCGTCGGCCACGAGAAGGACCATGTGGCGACGCGCACGGCCTACCGGCTCGGTCTGCGGGGCCCTGCGATCACCGTTCAGACCTCCTGCTCCACGTCGCTGGTCGCCGTGCACCTGGCCGTGCAGAGCCTGGTGCGGCACGAGGCGGACCTCATGCTCGCCGGTGGCGCGTCGGTCGTCCTGCCCCAGCGGTCCGGCTACCTCTACAGCCCGCACGACATCCTGTCGCCCGACGGGCACTGCCGTGCCTTCGCGAAGGACGCCAGGGGCGCCGTGCCGGGCAACGGTGTCGGCGTCGTGGTGCTGAAGCGGCTGAGCGACGCCGTACGCGACCGGGACACGATCTACGCGGTGATCAGGGGATCGGCCGTCAACAACGACGGGGAGCGCAAGGTCGGCTACACCGCCCCCAGCGTGAGCGGGCAGGCGGACGTCATCCGCGCCGCTCAGGCCGCGGCGGGCGTGGGCCCGGACACGATCCAGTACGTCGAGACCCACGGCACCGGCACGGAGCTCGGCGACCGGATCGAGGTCGAGGCCCTCGTCCAGGCGTTCGGGCGGGGCGAGCCGGGTTCCTGTGCGCTCGGCACCCTGAAGCCGAACATCGGGCACGTGGACATCGCCGCCGGAGTCGCCGGGCTGATCAAGGCGTCGCTCGCACTGCACCACGGCCGCATCCCGCCGAGCATCAACTGCGATCAGGAGGACCCCGGCCTGGGCCTCGACGACAGCCCGTTCTACATCAACAGGACGCTGCGGCCCTGGCCCGCGACGGACGGCCCGCGCAGAGGCGCGGTCAGCGCTTTCGGCGTCGGCGGCACGAACGCGCACGTCGTGCTCGAACAGGCTCCCCTCATCGCCGACAGCCGGCCGGCGCCGGCCCTGCCCGTCATCGTGCCGCTCTCGGCGCACACCCCGGACGCCCTGACCGAGCTGACCGACCGGCTGGCCGGGCACGCGCGCGCCAACCCCGAGGCCGACGTCCGCGACATGGCGCACACGCTGCGGCTCGGCCGCCGGCAGCGGGAGTACCGCTCCGCCGCGGTCGTGTCCGGCGCCGCCGAGCTGGGTGTCCCCTCGGCGTTCCGGCTGCCGGCCCGCAGCGGCGACTCGGTGAGCGTCGGCTTCCTCTTCACCGGCCAGGGCAACCAGCACCCCGGCATGGCCGCGGAGCTGTACGACCGGTTCCCCGTCTTCCGCGCGGCCATGGACGACTGCGCCAGGGAGTTCTCCGTCAGCACCGGCGTCGACATCCGCTGGACGCTGTGCGACGTCCCCGGCGACCGTGCCGCCGCCCAGGCCGAACTCGACGGCATGGCCCTCGCGCAGCCGTCCGTCTTCGCCGTGGAGTACGCGACCGCCACGCTGCTGCTGTCGCTGGGACTGCGGCCCAAGGTGTTGATCGGGCACAGCCTGGGCGAGTACGCGGCGGCCTGCATCGCGGGGGCGATGAGCCTGGCGGACGCCGCGGCGCTGGTGGGGGCCCGGGGCCGCCTGCTGGACCGCGTGCGCGGCGGCGCGATGCTGGCGGTCTTCGCGGCGGAGGAGAGCGTCGCCCCGCTGTTGCCCGCGTCCCTGTCGGTGGCCGCGATCAACGCGCCCCGCTCGATCGTGGTGACCGGCCCGGCCGACGCGATGCCGGACCTCGTCGAGCGGCTCGACGCGCGCGGCATCCGGCACCGTAAGGTCCCCGTGCCGATCGCGGCGCACTCGGCGATGCTGGACGGCCTCCTCGACGAGTTCCGCGCCCATGCCGAGAGGCTCACCTACCGCCCGGCCGCCATCCCGGTCGTCTCCGGGATCACCGGACGGCCCGTCGACCCGGAACGCGGTTTCGACGCGGACTACTGGACGCGCCACCTGCGCCAGACCGTCCGGTTCGCGGCCGCGGTCGAGTACGCCCTCCAGTGGCGCGACCCGCTGCTGATCGAGGTGGGCCCCGGCCGCACGCTCGCCAACCTGGCGCACGAGACGGCCGCAGGCCGCCCGCTGGTGGCCCTCGCCGCCCTGCCCGGCCGCAAGGACGACGCGCGGCCGCTGCAGACCCTGCTGGAGGCCGTGGCCGCGGCGTGGTGCGCCGGAGCCCCGGTGGACTGGTCCGCCCTCGACGACGACCCGCACGCGCGCCGGGTGCCCCTGCCCCGCTACCCGTTCCAGCGCGGCAGGCACTGGCTCGATCCGGTGGCGCCCGAGCCGTCCGGACCGGAACACGGCGTGCGCATGCCCGCGCCGGCGCCCGCTCCGGAGACCGCCGCGGAGCAGCGCGGCTTCCCGGCGGAGCGGGAGATCACGGTCGTCTGGCGGGACCTGCTGGGAGTGGAGGACGTCGGCCCCGATGACAACTTCTTCGCGCTCGGCGGCCAGTCCCTCCTCCTCGTCCGGATGATCGCCCGGCTCAAGGAGCTGACCGGCGTCGCCATCCCGCTGCGGGACGCGGTCGCCGCCCCGACCGTGCGGGGGATCGCGGCGCTGCTCGCGCACCACGGAAGGGGCCGCGCATGACCGCCGGTGACGCCAGGCTCGCGGTCGTCTTCGGCGAGGGCGCGGTGACCCTCGGCGACATGCTGGTCGGCCTGAGCTTCTGCCACGATCCGATCTTCGTGGTGGCGCCGGGCCCGGACGGCGCGCGCTACGCCGCCCTGCTCGAGTCGGCGGGCACCGTCATGACGCTCACCGGAGACTCGCACGCCGACGGCCGCGCCCTCCGCGCAGCGGGGGCGAGCGGGATGGTGACCTTCAGCGAGCGGGAGCTTCCCGTCGCCGCCGGGCTCGCCGCCGCGGCCGGCCTGCCGTTCCACAGCCCGCAGACCGTCGAACGGCTCACCGACAAACATCTCCAGCGGCGGGCGATGCGCGAGCACGGCATCGAGACCCCGGCGTCGTGGCTGCTGCGCGGCCCCGCTGACTGGCCCCGGGACGTTCGGCTGCCCGCCGTGCTCAAGCCGGTCCGGGGGGAGGGCAGCCGCAACACTCACCTCGTGGAGGACGCCGCCGAGGGCGCGGCCCTGGCCGGCCGGCTCCTCGACCCCGAGGGCGCCGCCGCGGAGGAGGGTCTCGTCGTCGAGGAGTGCCTGACGGGCGTCCCGAGCGAGCCCTTCGGCGACTACGTCTCGGTGGAGAGCGCCTGCGCGGGCGACAGCATCCACACGATCGGCGTCACCGGGAAACTGCCGCTGCTGCCGCCGTTCCGCGAGAACGGGCAGTTCTTCCCGGACACGCTGGACGACGCCCTGCGGGCCGAAGTGATCGAGATGACCGAACGGACGCTCCGGGCCCTTGGAGTGCGGCACGGGATCACCCACACCGAGGTGAAGATCACCGATCGCGGGCCCCGCGTCATCGAGGTCAACGGCCGCATCGGCGGGTTCATCAACGAGCTGTACCTGCGGGCGACCGGCATGGACCTCATCGAGGTCGCGGGCCGGCTCGCACTCGGGCAGGACGTGGAGCCGGCCGTGCGTCCCCGGGACGGCGTGTTCTTCCAGCACTACACCCGGCCGCTGCCCGAGGCGACCCGGGTGGTCGCGATCGAGGGGGCCCGCTCGCTCACCCGGATTCCGGGGATCACCGCACGACGCCAGCTCGTCCAGCCGGGCACTCCGTTGCCGGGCGACGGCAAGGCGGTCTATCTCGACCTGCTCGTCGGCCACGCGCCGTCACACCGGGAGATGCTCGCCGTGCTCGACCACGCCCTTTCGGGGATCGGCTTCACCTTCGACACTCCGGCGGGCCCGGTCACCCGAACCGGCGCCGAGCTGCGCGACAGAGTTCCGGTCCACCGCTGACCGGGCGCGAACCAGGGGGGCTTGTATGGGAGAAAGAAAAGCGGGGGTGAGCGGGCCGGACAGCGGCCGCTCCGAGGCGACGGGGATCGCGGTCGTCGGCTACGGCAACGCCGGGCGCCAGCACGTCGACGCCCTGGCCGGCGCCGCCGGCGCGTACGCCGCCGCGGTGGTGGAGACGGATCCGACGGCGGCGTCGCGGGCGCGGGGCGCGGGACTGACGGTGCGCGCGCTGGACGAGGTGCTGGCGGACGACGCCGTCCGGGCGCTGGCGCTGTGCCTGCCCCCGGGCGCCCGTACGGACGTCGCGCGGGCCGCCGTGGCCGCCGGCAAGCATCTGCTGCTGGAGAAGCCGCCGGCGCGCACCGCGGAGGAGCTCGCCGGGCTGCTCTCGCTCGCGGACGACGGCGAGGTCCTGGCCGCGGTGATGTTCCAGCACCGGTTCGCCCTGCCAGAACCGCTGCGTGCGATCGAACCGGAACGGTTCGCGGGGGCCGTCGCGAGCCTCACGGTCTCCCGCGCGCGTTCCGACGCGCACTACCGGCAGGCCGGCTGGCGCTCCGACCCCCGCCACGCGCTCGGAGGCGTCACGGCACACCTGGGAGTGCACTACCTCGACCTGGCATGCCAGCTGCTCGGAACGCCGCGGGCCGTGACGCCTCTGTCCAGGACCGACGCCGCACCGGGCATCGACACCCAGCTGTGCGGGCACATCGCGTTCGAGTCCGGCGCCCAGCTGTCGGTCGCGATCACCAGCCGCTCCGTCGCGAGGGCCGAGCAGCTCACGGTGCTCGGCGCCGACGCCTGGCTGGAGGTCCGTTCCGGCGCCGTCACCGGCGAGATCGACGGCAGGCCGATCGAGGGACGAACCCGTCCCGCGTCGGTGTTGCGCACCGAGGTCTACCAGGAGTTCTCCGGCGCGGTGGCGGGCCGCACCACCCTCGGTCTGGCCGCGCTCAGCCGCAGCCGCGGGGTGGTGGAGGCGCTGGACGGCCTTCTCTCCGGGCATGCCCCCGCCGCTCGCACCGCGGGGGCCGCCCGATGACGAACGTCCCGGCCATCGGTCTCAGCTCGGGAACCCTGCCCGGAGCCACCGCCGCGCAACTCGCCGACGCCGTCCTCGCGTACGGCGGTTCCGGTGTCGACCTGAGGATCGGCAAGAACCAGCGGTGGGAGCGCGACGGCGTCGCCGAGGCGGTGCGCGGGTTCGCCGCGGCCGGGCTCCACGTCTTCTTCACCGGCGTCGGGTGGCGGCTCGGCGATCCCGCCCTGCCGGATCCGGCGGCGGCAGGCGTGCCGTCCGAATGGCCGGTGAAGGTCTTCTGCGTCGAGGCGCCCGACGTGGGGCTGGTCGCCGACCAGGTGGCGGCCGCCGCGGACGCCGGGCTCGAACTGTGGGTCGAGACGCATGCCGGGGGCCCCGGCGTGAACGGCCTGATCGATCTCGCCGAACGCACCGGTGTGGGGGTCGTCCTCGACGTCCTGGGTCTCGACGAGATCGGCGGCGCGGACCGGCGTCAACTGGCCGGCCTCGCCCCGCACGTACGGGCGGCCCAGGTCAAGGGTGTGCGGCGGACCTCCGATGGAGTGCGGCACCGCTCCCTGACGCCGGCCGACCTCGAGCCCGTCCTGCGGGTCATGGACCGTGCCGCGCTGCGATGCGTGACGGTCGAGTCCCGCGCGGGGACCCCGGCGGCGGACATGGCCGTTCTCGCCGCCGCACTCGCCACCGCCCTCGTGCCGGCGGGCGCCCACCCGAACGCGACTGCGGCGACGAAGCCGCCGGAAAAGGAAGAGGGACTCCGATGAAACTGGCAGTCATCGGCGACGAGCTGGCGCAGGACTGCCGGGTGGTCGCCGAGACCACCGCCGAGCTGGGATTCGACGCCGTCGAGATCAGGTCGATGGAGGGCACCCCGCCCCATCTGCTCACCGACGACCAACTGGTGCGGGCCCGGGCGATCCTCGACGAGCACGGGCTGGCGAACGCCGGGTTCGCGCCGCCCGCGTTCAAGGTCGCGCTGCCGGAGACGGACGACGACCTGCGGGCCGCCGCGGACCTGCTGGTGGACGGCTGCCGCCGGGCGGTGCTGCTCGGCGCCCCCCACGTCAGGATCTTCAGTTTCTACCGTGACGGCGACCCCGACCCGGTCCGCGCCGCCCGCGTGGCCGCCCGCGTCCTGGACGGGCTGCGGCTACCCGTCCCGCTCGTCGTGGAGAACGGCACCAGGACCAACACCCCGACGTTGCGGCACGTGATGACCTTCCTCGACGCGCTCGGCCGTGACGACGTGGGCGTGCTGTGGGACCCGGGCAACAGCGTCTTCAGCGGCTGGGACCCCGTCCCCTTCCCCGGCGACTACGAGGTGGGCCGCGAGCGGATCCGACACGTGCACGTGAAGGACCCCGACGGCACTCGCGGATACGTCCGGCTCGGCGACGGCGATCTCGACTGGCCGGTGATCCTGCGACGGCTGGCGGACGACGGCTACACCGGGTTCGTCAGCCTTGAGACCCATTGGCGCCAGGGCAGGCAGCTCACCGCCGCCGAGCGCGACGACCCATGGGGCGAGGAGTTCTCGCGCGGAGCCTACGTGGCGAGCGTGGCGTGCATGCGACGGCTGCGCGGCTGGCTTGACGACCTGGCCACGGCGGGCGCGGGGTCGTGACCGTGCCGGGAGCATCGCCGCTGATACTGCTCGGCGCGCAACGCTCGGGCACCACCGCCCTGGCGGGGGTGCTCGACGCGGCCTTCGAGGCGGTGGGCGGACTCTTCACGATCAACGGGAAGCTGCCCTACGTGCTGCATCGCTGGTGCACGGAGGAGGACGTCCGGGCCCGTCACCTGCGTGTCGACGAGATGCTGCACGCCCTGCGCCGCAGACCGCCGTACGGACGGCGCGGCGAGCGGTGGCTCGCCACGGTGGAGCGCGTGTTGCGTGAGGCGGCCGCCGAGGTCGCCGCAGGATCCGCCGGGGACGCGGTGGCACTGCGGCGCGACCTCGTACGGCGCGCCTACGCGGGCGCGACCCGCTTCGGCGAGAAGTACAACGAATACCTCCTCGAACTCGACCGGCTCGCCGAGACCGTGCCGGACGCCCGGTGGGCGCTGCTGGTCCGCCATCCCTCGGCGGTGGCGGCCTCGATGCTGCGGTGGTCGGGCGACCGCCCGTGGCGCCCCCGCACGCGCGAGGCCGCGCTGGACAAGTGGGCCGCCTGGCACGAGCCCTGGCTGCGGCACGAGCGGACCCGCGACCCCGCCCGCTGTGTGGTGGTCGAGTACGGGCGGCTGTGCGCCGGCGAGGACCTCGATCGCCTCTCCGAGGCGGCGGGCCTGGAGCTCGCCCCCTTCGCGGGTCTGCTCACCGAGCGTCCGGGGCCGCAGACGCCGGACGATCTGCCGCCGCACGTGGAACGGATCTGGCACGACCTTCTCGACCGGAGAACGCTATGACCGTAATCCCCGACGCACGAAAGGCATTTCCGACATGAGCGACCGCCCGCAGCCCCAGCCGTACGAGACCACGACCGCCACCTCCGCCTTCGGCCTCGGGCTTCACCACGTGCAGCTCGCCCTGCCGCCGGGGGAGGAGGAGGTCTGCCGTCGTTTCTACGTGGACGTGCTCGGCATGACCGAGATCCAGAAGCCCCCCGTGCTCGCCGCCCGTGGCGGCCTGTGGGTCCGCGCCGACAACCTCGAGATCCACCTGGGAGTCGAGGAGGACTTCCGCCCGGCGCGTAAGGCCCACCCCGGCATCCTCGTCGCGGACCTCGACGCCCTCGCCGCGTCGCTGGCCGACCGGGGGGTCGAGGTCACCTGGGACGACAACTTCCCCGGCCACCGGCGTTTCTACGTGAAGGACTGCCACGAGAACCGGCTGGAGTTCCTCAGCCCGGTCGAGTCGCGAAAGCCCGGGTCGTGAGCGCCCCGGAGGTCCTCCGCCGCCTCGCGCGCAACTGGATAGGGCTCCCCGACGTCCCCGGCGCCCGGCGCTGGGCCTGGGTGGCGGTCATCGACGCGGTCGGCACGGGCATGCGCATCCCGGTCACCGTCCTCTATCTGACCGCCGTGGTCCAGTTGCCCGCGGCGTCGGTGGGCGTCGGGCTCGGGGTCGCGGCCCTGGTGGGAACGGTGTGCGCGCCCGCGGCCGGCGCGCTCATCGATCGCCTCGGCCCCAGGACCATGGTCATCGCCTGCTTCCTGACCGCGGCGACCGGCTACTTCGGCTACCTCGCGATCCGCGACTGGGTCTCCTTCATGGTGGTCGCGGTCGTCGCCGAGATCGCCGAGCACAGCGCGCGGCCCGCCAAGCAGGCGCTCGTGGCCGCGATGGTCACCCCGGAGCAGCGCGTGCCGCTGATGGCCTTCCAGAGGTCGGTGCGCAACATCGGCTTCGGCCTCGGCGGGCTGACCAGCGCGGCGCTGGTCGCCCTGAAGGCCCACACCGGCTACACGATGGTGCTGGCCGGGGACGCGGTGTCGTTCCTCGTGGCCGCCGCGCTGGTCATCGGCATCCACGTGACGCGCCCGGCGGCCGCCCGCGCCGCCGGCGCCGGCGCGGGCGGGGGCGGGGGCGGGAAGGCGAGCCCGCGTGGCGGGTTCCGCGAGGTGCTCGCCGACCGCAGGTACGTCGCGCTGGCCGTGCTGAACACGCTGGTCATGACGCACGTGACGGCCCTGAACGTGGGCGTGCCGCTCTGGATCGACCAGCACACCGCCGCCTCGCCGGGGCTGGTGGGAGTGCTGTTCGCGATGAACACGGCGCTCGTCGTGCTCCTGCAGGTCCGGCTGACCAAGGGGATCTCCCGGGTCGGCCAGACGCCGCCGGTTTACGCCCGGGCCGCGGCGGCCTTCGCGCTCGCCGCGATCGTCTACTGGGCGGCGTCCCTGGCCGGGGACGCGTTGTCGCTCGTCGTGGTCCTCCTGGTGGTCGGCGTGCTGGCCCATACCGCCGCCGAGTTGTACGGCGCGGTCGGCGAATGGACGGTCTCCGTCAACCTCGCTCCGGAGCACCTGCGGGGTCGTTATCTCTCCCTGTTCTCCATCAGCTTCTCCGCGCACCAGGCGATCGGCCCGGTGCTCGTCATCGTCCTGATCACGCAGGCGCCCGGTATCGCCTGGTTCGTCCTGGCGGCGGTTCTGGGGGTGGGCTGCCTGGCGAGCGCCTGGCTGGCCCACGGAGCCGAGGAACCGGCCGAGACGGGCACGACGACCGAACCGGCCGCGGCCACCGCGGCGCCCGGCACCGACTCGAAGGAAGCGAGCAGCACGGCATGACACCACCTGACCACACGCGGCCCGCCTCGACCGCCGACCTGCTCGGCGAGGCGTGGCAGGCGGCCCTGGGCGCGGCCCCGGCCGGTCCGGACACGGACTTCTTCGCCGTGGGAGGCGACTCCCTGCTGGCCGTACGGATGCTGAGCAGGCTCCGCCAGGCCCGTGTCGCCGCGACACCGGCCGACATCCTGCGCGGGCGCACGTTCAGCGGCATCCTGTCCCGGCTCGAAGCGCTCCGCGAGGCCACGGACCCGATGGGATCGGAGGGGACGGCCGGCAGGGGAAGGACCGGCACGGTGCCGCTGCTCCCCACTCAGCACCGCTGGATCGCCAACGGATTCACCGATCCCGACCACTTCTCCCTCGGCTGGATCTTCGACGTGCCGGAGCGTACGCCCGACGGCAGGCCGGTGGACACCGGGGACGTGGAGGCCGCCGTCCTCGCCCTGGCCGGCAGGCACGAGGCTCTGCGCACCCGCTATGTGCTCGAGGGCGAGGGCGCGCCGCGCGCGGAGGTGCTCCCCGCCGCGCCGGACGGCCTGTTCGTCAAGGCCGACGTGCCCGACGACGAGGTGCCCGGCGTGCTGCGGGACGGCTGGCGGGCGCACCGGCTCGCCGAAGGGCGGGTGCTGGCCGCGCGCTGGCTGCCGGCCCAGCGGCTGCTCCAGGTCGCGCTCCACCACCTGACGCTCGACGGTTTCTCCGTCGAGCTCATCGCGGACGACCTGGAGGCCCTCCTCGTCGGCGCGGACCTCCCGGCCGCTCCCGGCGCGCCACGGGACCGGGCGCGGGTGCTGTCCGCCTGGCTGACCTCCGCGCAGGCCGGCCGGGACGCGGCGGCGTGGGCCGGCCAGGACTGGACGCGGGTCCGTCCGGTGCCGGTCGAGGCGACCGGGCCCGGCCTGCTGTCCAGCATGGACGTCGCGAGCGCCGAACTGGACGTCGCGCACACGGCCGCGGTCCAGCGGCTGGCCGTGCGCAGTGGTCTGACCTTCGAGGCGCTGGTGCTGACCGCCGCCGCGGACGCGATCACGGAGCGGTTCGGCCTGCCCGGGGTGAGCGTGGACACCTACCACCACGGGCGGGACAAGCTGCCCGGCGGACCGGACATCACCTCCGGCATCGGATACTTCCAGGCCAGCTATCCCGTCGTGGTGACCGCCGGCCCGGGTGACTGGCTGGAGCGGGCCGCGGCCGTGTTCGACCGGGTGCCGAAGGACCGCTTCGGGTTCGACGCGCTGCGGTTCGCCGGGCACACCGCCCTCGCGGACCTGCCGTCCAGCGGCATCCGGCTGAACTTCCGCAGCCGGATGAGCGAGATCAACGCCCGTGAGGTGGACTGGCTCCCGCCTTCCACGGTGTCGGCCGGCGGCCGCCGTTCGCCCCGCCAGACGGAACCGTACGTGCTGATGCTGGAGGCCGACCAGGTCGGCGAGCGGTTCGCCTTCGCCGTCAAGTTCAGCCGGGACCACTTCGCCAGGGAGACCGTGGAGCACCTGGTGCGCTCCACCCTCGCGCGGCTCGAGCAGGCCGCTCTGCGTGCCGGGGGGCCGGCATGACGCCCCCCACGACGACCGGCCTCGCGTCCGCGGCCTCCCACCTGCCGCTCGTGCTCGAACTACAGGACGTCGTGCTCTCCGTCGGCCCGCCGGGCGCCGAACGGGTCCTGCTGCGCGGCGCCGACCTGAGGATCCGCGAGGGCGAGAAGGTTCTGCTGTCCGGGTTGGACGGCGAGGCCCGCAGCAGCCTCACGGCCCTGTTGGACGGCCGGATGCCCCCCACGTACGGAACGGTCAGGGTCGGCCCCGTCCGCAGCGGACGCCTCGGGCGCCTGCGGGCCGGCCGGGGCACCACGGTGCTGGACGCCGGAGACGGGCCCGGCAGCATCACCGTGGCCGACCTGCCGCCCGACGACGACCCGTTCAGCGTTCTGGTGCTCGCCGGACACGAATGGGCAGGACTGAGCGTGCCCGGCCGATACCGGTCCCTGCGGCTCGACGGCGGGCAGTTCGTCGAGTCGCCGCCCGCCCGCCCGCCCGCGGGCGTCCGCGTCCCGCTGGCCGAACTGCATCGCCGCACTCTGGCCGCCCTGCTCGCGGCCGGTGTCGAGGCGCCGGCCGCCGAGGCCGCGAGCAGCGTCCTGGTCGACGCCGAACGCCGAGGGCACCGTTCGCACGGCGTCGCCCTGCTGCCCACCTACCTGAGGCGGATCGAGGAGGGCGGGATCCGGGCCGCGGCCCGGCCCCGGCTCACCGAGGCCGGCCCCGCCGTCGCGACCGTCGACGCGGGGGGCGGCCTCGGCCAGCCCGCGGCCCGGCTGGCGGCCGACTGGTGCGCGGCCAAGGCGGCGGAGCACGGGCTGGCGGCGGTCGCCGTGCACGACAACAACCACGTCGGAATGCTCGCCGCCTATCGGCACGCGTTCCAGCGGCACCAGGTGGTGGGCTTCCTGCTCAACACCTCCGGCCCCTCCATCGCCGCTCCCGGCGCGGGCGGGCCCACCCTGGGCAGCAACGCGATCTGCCTGGTCACTCCCTCCGCTGAGGGAGGAGAGCCGTTCTGCGTCGACCTGGCGACCGGTGTCGTCGCCGCCGGGAAGATCAGAGACGCCCTGAACAGGGGAGTGCCGGTGCCGCCGGGCTGGCTGCAGGACGCGTCTGGCGCGCCCACGACCGACCCGGGCGACCTCGACCGCGGCGGCTCGATTCCCCTGTTCGGCGGCTACAAGGGGCTGTGCGTCACCCTCCTGGCGGAGATCCTGGCCGGTGCGGTCGCGGGCCGCCGGGTGAGCCCGGACGTCGGCAAGCAGCGCAAGCACCCGGAGCAGGTGATGGGCTGCTCGCAGCTCTTCATCGGGCTGTCCGCCCGGCATCTGGGTCCGGCGGGCGAGCCGGAGGCGCTGGACGGCTTCGTCGACCGGCTGCGCGCCGCCGTGCTGGACGGTCACGCCACCCGGCCGGCCCGCCCGTGGTTCCCCGACCAGCCCGAGGAGGACCACGCCGCCGAGGCCGACGCGCGCGGGGTGGAGGTGCCGGCGTCCGTGCTGGCCGAACTCGGATGGGGGCTCCCCTGATCGCCGACCTCGCCGACCCCGCGCTCGGCTCCGCCCCCGGTTGGCCGCTGGTGCTGTACTTCCACCACGTCAACGCCCTCGTCGACCACTACACCGCGCTCTCCCCCGACCAGTTCCGCAGGGGCCTCGACACGGTGCTCGGCACGGTCGGCCCGGCGCTGGACCCGGCCGCCGTCGGGCCGGGATTCCGTCCGCCCGACCATCCGAGCGTGCTGTT
Source organism: Microbispora catharanthi (assembly GCF_006334915.2). Classification (GTDB taxonomy): domain Bacteria; phylum Actinomycetota; class Actinomycetes; order Streptosporangiales; family Streptosporangiaceae; genus Microbispora; species Microbispora catharanthi. The sequence continues at coordinate 182,279 of NZ_VDMA02000012.1, read as the reverse complement.
CACCTTCGACGACGGCTACCGGGACAACCTGCAGGTGGCGGCTCCGCTGCTCGCGGAGTTCGGCGTCAAGGCGCTGCTCTTCTGCGTCACCGGCGAGTTGGACGCCGCCGACCGGCTGAGCGAGCCGGAGCGGGCCGCGTTGCCGCCCCGCAGGAGCTTCCTGACGTGGGAGGAGGCGGAGCGGTTCGCGGGGCTCGGACATGTGCTGTCGGCGCACACCGTCCGTCACCCCAAGCTGCCGGAACTCGGCGGAAACGAGGCCGCCGAGGAGGTCACGGCGTCGCTGCGCCGGGTCCGCGAGCGGACGGGCGAGCCGGTGCGGACGTTCGCCTACCCCTACGGGCTCATCCCCGAGCGACCTCCGGTCCCCGCCGGCCTCCTGGCCTTCGGAACGGTCAAGTCCCCGCCGGCCTCCTGGGAGCACCGCCCGCTGCACATCCGCCGCACCTATCTGCCGAGCGGCGAGGTGGAGCGGTGGGCGGGCCTCGCTACTGGATGGAGAGAGCAGTGGTTCGGATCTCAGTAGTCATTCCCACCCGCGACAGAGCTCGCGACCTGCGGCGATGTCTCGACGCGCTGACAGAGTGCGCGCGCCGCCTCGACGGCTCGGACTCCCGGGCGAAGCTGCACCAGGTCATCGTGGTGGACGACGCCTCGGTCACCGGGCACGCCACCGCCGTCGCCAGGTCTTCGCCCCTGCCCGTCGAGATCCTGCGCAGCCGGGACCGGATGGGGGCGGGCGCCAGCCGCCGGCTCGGCGTCGAACTGGCGACGGGTGACGTGCTCGCCTTCCTGGACGACGACGCCGCACCGCGCGGCGACTGGCTCATCCAGGCCGCGACTGTGGACGACGGCAGCCCGGCGATCACCGGGCGGGTGCTCTGCTTCGACTTCGGCCTGCTGTCCCGCGCGCGCCAGGCCCGATACGACGCCCGGTACGCACGGCTGGAACGCGACGCCACGGTCGGCTTCTTCGCCGGCGGCAACAGCGCGGTCCTGACCGAGGTCTTCCATGAGGTGGGCGGTTTCTCCCAGGAAGGCACGGGCGGGGACAACAGCCTCGCCCGCTCCCTGGCAGAGCGCGGCACCCCGGTGCGGTTCCGGCCCGAGCTGGTCATCGCGCACCGCAACGGGAAGGGCTGGCGGCGCGCTCTGTCGGACGCGTGGTCGTCGGGCCGGCAGCAGGCCGGGCGGATGACCGCGTCCGAAGGGCTGCGGGCGTTGCGCGACGGGGCTGTCGGAGGCACGCGGACGATACGGGAGGTCAACAGGGCCCTGGGGGCGGTCCACGTGCTGGGCAGGCTCACGGCGCCGAGGGGCGTCCGATGACCGTCACGTCCTCGGACGCCCCCGGGCGCGGACAGGACGGGCAGGCGCCTACCCCAGGTGCCCGCACGTCTCCTTCTCGTGCTGACGCCAGAGCTCGGCCGCGTACGCCCGGAGCAGTCCGGGCAGCACGTACCGGTCACGCGGATACCGGGTGAGCAGGTGCGAGGCGGTGAGCTGGTCGAGCAGCGGACGGACCCGCTGCACGGGCAGACCGGCCAGCTCGGCGGCGGTCCGCGCGGTGACGTCGCCCTCCGCACGGCATCCGAGCCGGCGGAACAGTCCCGCCGCGTGCTCGCCGAGGGACCGATACGACCAGGAGAAGACGGTGCGCAGGTCGGTGGTGGGATCACCGCCCGTCAGGACGTCCAGGGGCGCCCAGCCCCCCAGCATGTCGGCGGCCAGTCTCGTGAGAGGGCGCACCGGATACGTCTCGGCCTGCGCCGCCACGATGGCCAGCGCCAGCGGCAGCCCGCCACACTGCTCGACGATCTCCTCGGCCGCGTCGTGCTCCGCCTTCACCCTGTCCTCGCCCAGGCGGCTCGCCAGCAGGGCGTACGCTTCGGCGGGCGGCAGCGGGCCGAGGGTCAGCTGCCGCGCCCCCTCGGTGACGACCAGTGGCGTCAACTGCGTCCGGCTGGTCACCACGGCCGCGCACTCGGGCGAGCCGGGCAGGAGCGGGCGGACGTGCGCGGCGTCCCTGGCGTTGTCGAGCACCACGAGGATCCGTTTGCCGGCCAGGAGGCTGCGATAAAGGCCCGCCCGGGCCTCGACGCCGGCGGGGATGCCGCTCGGCGGCACGGCGAGAGCGTTGAGGAACCCGTACAGGGCGTCCGCCGGGTCCAGGACCGATCCGCTCGGGTCGAACCCCCGGAGGTCGGCGTAGAGCTGGCCGTCGGGGAACCGCCCGGCCACCCGCTGCGCCCAGTGGACGGCCAGTGCCGTCTTCCCCACTCCCGGCGCCCCGGACACCGCCAGGATGGCGGCCGAGCCGGTCTCGGTGCCCTGTTGCCGCTCCAGCACCTGGTCGAGGTGTTCCAGCTCGGCCACGCGGCCGACGATCCTGCCCCCTCTGGGCGGCAGCTGCGCCGGAACGACCGGTCCCGCCTGGCTCACCCCGGCGGAGCCGGGCAGGTCGGGCGCGTCGGCGCCGGGCCGGATCGCCAGGCGGGCGACGGGCGGGTCGAGGGAGGCGTCGTGATTGAGGATCGCCTCCTCCAGCGCCTGCAACGGCCTCCCGGGGGAGACACCCAGCTCCCTTCTGAGCCTGCCCCTGAGCCGGTGCAGGACGGACAGCGCGTCGGCCTGGCGGCCCGTCCGGTACAGCGCGAGTGACAGCTGCCGGTGCAGGTCCTCGTAGAAGGGGTGCTGGCGGGTGAGGTCCTCCAGCTCCGGGATGAGCGCGGCGTGCTCGCCCAAGTCGAGCCGGGCCTCCACGAAGACGGTGAACGCGATCATGCGTACCTGTTCGAGCCGCTCGGCCTGCTCGTCCAGCCAGGGGTGAGCGCTGAGGTCGTCCAGCGGCTGACCGCGCCACAACGAGACGGCCTCCCTGAGCTTGGCCGCCCGTAACCGGGGGTCGGCCGACCGTCTCGCCTCGTCGATGAGCTGCTCGGCGATCTCCACGTCGGTGGTGACGTCGCCCTGGACCAGGCAGTATCCGGCCGGCCGCGTGACGATCGACTCGCGTACCCCGAAGAGCCGGCGCAGGTAGGAGATGTGGCTCTGCAACGTGTTCACGGCCGTGACGGGTGATCGGCCGCCCCAGACGACGTCGATCAACCTGTCGTAGCTGACCACCTTCCCCACCCGCAGGGCGAGCGCGGCCAGGGCGGTCTTCCTGCGCAGTCCCGAGACGTATCTCGCGGTGTCGCCGAAGACGACGTCGAGCGGCCCGAGAAGCCTGATGGTCACCGGTTGGGCCGGTCCGGTGCTCGGTCCCGCCTGCCAGGTCTCCGCCCATGACGCCGCCGTTGCGGGAACCCGATGTGAGTCGTGCTCCGACATCGTCGTCGGAGGGGGAACCTTGAGGAGGGGAGCCGACGTCGCGTGCGCGGTGCCCCCCGAGGGCGGCCGTCTGACGGGCGATGGGAGCCCGGCACTTCTCCTCAGTCTGCTGTTCATTCGCCTCACAGTGTCCTCGGCCGGTTGCAAGCGTCTTGATTCCTACTTGGACGAGGGCCGGTGCCGGATCGCCGGGGTTTTACCCGCCCGGGCCACGCTTGCCTCCGGGCCTACGGGGGACGGTCACGGAGTGGCCGTTCTGAGAGGGGAGCAGCCATGACGTTGCGGATCGTGGCAGGGACGGCCAACCGCCCGCTCGCCGCCGCCGTCGCGGCCGCGCTGGACCAGGAGCCGTCCGTCCCGGCGGTCGAGCGGTTCCCGGACGGCGAGTCGCGGCCGGTCGTCACCGGTGTCCGGGGCGCGGACGTCTACCTCGTCCAGCCCACCGGGCCGCCCGTCGACGAGCACGTCATGGAGGCGCTGCTGCTCGCCGACGCCTGCCGGCGGGGCGGCGCGGCCCGGCTGACGGCGGTCGTGTCCTATGTGGGATACGCCCGGCAGGACCGGCGCCGCCGCGAGGGAGAGGCGATCGGGCTGCGGGTGGTGGTGGCCGCGCTCGCCTCGGCCGGGGTCGAGCGCCTGATCGCGGTCGACCCGCACACGGCCGCGCTGGAGGCGGTGTGCCCGATGCCGGTGGAGACGCTGACGGCCGTGCCCGCCCTCGCCCGCGCCGCCGGCCGCGGGCTGCCGGAGGAGGCGGTGGTGGTCGCGCCCGACCTCGGCGCGGTCAAACTCGCCCGCCACTACGCCCGCCTGCTGGCGCGGCCCGTCGCGCTGGTCCGCAAGACGCGGCTGACCGGGGCGGACGTGCGGGCCGAGCAGGTCTTCGGCGACGTCACCGGCCGCCCCGCGCTGGTCGTCGACGACATGATCAGCACGGGCGCGACGATCGAGGCGGCCGTCGAGGCCCTGCTCGCACAGGGAGCGGCGCCGCCGTTCGCCGTCGCCGCGACGCACGGCGTGTTCGCCGGGGACGCGTGGGAGCGGCTGCGCCGCGCGGAGATCCGGAGCCTGATCCGGGGCCTGGTCGTCACCGACACCCTGCCGCAGGACGAGGCGGCCCTGCCGTCGCTGGAGGTGTGCCCGGTCGCCCCGCTGCTGGCCGAGGCGATCGGCCGCCTCCACCGGGACGAGGACATGGACGACCTGCTGTCCGGCGCCTGATACCGCCCGGTGGCGGCGGACGGCCAGGGGGGAGGATGGGAGCGTGACGTCCAGGACGCGCGGCCGTACGGCGGCGGGCAGGGACCTGACCCGCCTGCCGGACCGAGCGTGCCGTCTTGTCGAGACCCTGGGCGGACGGTTCTCCCGCGAGATGGGCATCGACGTCGACCGGGGTGATCGCGAGGTCGAGCGGTGGCTGCTCGCGGCGACGCTGTTCGGCGCCCGGATCTCCGCCGCGATCGCCGTACGGACCTACCGGGCCATGGCCGAGGCGGGGGTGCGCGGAATCTCCGACGTCGAAGGCCGCACGTGGGAGGAACTGGTCGAGATCCTCGACCGCGGCGGCTACGCCCGCTACGACTACCGCACGGCCACCCGGCTGCTCCGCCTCGCCGAGTCGGTGGGCGGCGAGGTAGGCGCGCTGCGCGGGGGCGGCCTGGACGAGACCCGCGCCGCGCTCGGCGCGCTGCCCGGCTGGGGCCCGGTGACGGTCACGCTGTTCCTGCGCGAGCTGCGCGGCGTCTGGCCGGGGGTGGACCCGCCGCCGGACGACCGGGCATTGGAAGCCGGGCGGCACGCCGGGCTGCTCGGCGCGGGACACCACCCCCTCGATCGGCTGCGGGAGATCGCCGGCGAGGCGGGGGTGGACGTGCGCGACCTCGAAGCCGCCCTCGTCCGCCTGTGGCTGGCCCACCACAAGGACTTCCCCCACTGTCCGGGCGGCGCCCGCTGTGCGGCACTCACCGAGGAGGGGTGAGATGCGATCGGCGGCGGGGGACCCGGTGACGCTGTTCCTGTGCGGCGACGTCATGCTGGGCCGGGGCGTCGACCAGATCCTCCCGCACCCCGGAGATCCCGCGCTTGAGGAGTCGTGCGTCCGGGACGCCCGCGCGTACGTCGAGCTGGCGGAGGAGGCGAACGGCCCGATCCCGCGGCCGGTGGGCTACTCCTGGCCCTGGGGCGACGCCCTGGAGGTGCTGGACGAGGCCGCCCCCGACGTACGCGTGCTGAACCTGGAGACGAGCGTCACGCGCGGCCGCGACTTCGCGCCGGGCAAGGAAGTGCACTACCGGATGAACCCGGCCAATCTCCCCGCCCTGGCCGTGGCCCGGCCCGACGTGTGCGTGCTGGCCAACAACCACGTGCTCGACTTCGGCGTACGCGGGCTCACCGAGACGCTGGACGCGCTGGCGGGGGCGGGACTCGACCAGGCGGGCGCGGGACGGGACGAGGACGAGGCGCGGCGGCCGGCGGTCGTGGCGCTCCCCGGCGGTGGGCGGGTCCTGGTGTTCGCAGTCGCGATGCCGTCCAGCGGCGTCCCCGGCGGATGGGCGGCGGCCCGCGACCGGCCCGGGGTGGCCTTCCTGTCCGGGCCGTCCCGCGACGCCGCGGCGGAGACGGTCCACCGTGTCCGACAGGCCAAGCGGCCGGGGGACATCGCGGTCGTCTCCCTCCATTGGGGTTCCAACTGGGGCTACGAGGTCGAGGACGACCAGGTCGAGTTCGCGCACGCGCTGGTCGAGGGCGGCGTCGATCTCGTCCACGGCCACTCCTCCCACCATCCCCGCCCGGCCGAGGTGTACCGCGACCGGCTGATCCTCTACGGCTGCGGGGACTTCATCGACGACTACGAGGGCATCACCGGTTACGAGGAGTACCGCGACGACCTGCGGCTGCTGTACTTCGCGACGGCCGAGGCGGCGTCGGGGCGGCTGCTGGAGCTGCGGATGGCGCCGATGCGGGCCGTACGGATGCGGCTGCGGCACGCCTGCGGCGGGGACCGCGAGTGGCTGCGGGCGACGCTCGACCGGATCGGCCGGGAGTTCGGCGCACGGGTCGCACCGGCGCCCGGCGGCACGCTCGCCCTCGCACCGGCCGCGTAGGAGGTGGTCACGATGCTGGTCCGCGAGATCATGACGACGCCGGTGGTGACGGTCCGGCGCACGGTGACGATCAAGCAGGCCGTCCGCCTGCTGTACGAGCAGGACATCACGGCCGCGCCGGTGGTGGACGCGGCCGGGCGGATGGTCGGCATCGTCAGCGAGATGGATCTGCTGCGCGGTGAGTTCGGGGCCAACCCCCGGGCCTTCCTGCGCCCCGAGGCCCTGCCCACCGGCAGGCCGCCCGCGCTCGTCGAGGAGGTCATGACGCCGCGCGTCGCCACCGTCGGGGACGGCGCCGACACCATGGACCTGGTCGAACTGATGATCACGACGGGGGTGAAGAGCGTCCCCGTCCTGTGCGACGACGAGCTCGTGGGGATCGTCAGCCGCCGCGACCTGATGGGCCTGCTGGCCCAGGGGGACGAGCGGATCCGCGACGACGTGCTCGCGGCGCTGCGCGACTGCGCCGACACCTCGTCCTTCGGCGCGGCCGTGCGGGACGGCGTCGTCGAGCTGTACGGCCCCGGCGACGAGCGGTCGGCCCGCATCGCCGGGCTGGTCGCCAGGACCGTCCCCGGAGTGGCCGACGTCGTCTTCCCCGAGGGACTGGTGAGCTAGCTAGTCGAGGCGGCCGAGCACGTCCGCGGCGAGTCGTTCGAGCGCGGTGACCTGTTCGCGGGTGAGACCGTCGAAGAACAGGCGGCGCACGGTCTCCACGTGTCCGGGGGCCGCGGCGGTGATGGCCCGGCGGCCCTCCTCCGTGATCACGACGTACGCGCCGCGGCCGTCGTCCGCGCACTCCTCCCGCCGGACGAGCCCCCGGCGCTGCATCCGGGTCAGGTGGTGGGACAGCCGGCTCTGCTCCCACTGGAGGTCGCGCTGCAGCTCGTACGGCCGCAGCCGCCCTTCCTCCCGGTCGGTGAGGTGCACGAGGACCTCGTAGTCCGCCAGGGACAGACCCGAGTCCGCCTGCAGCTGCCGGTTGAGCCGGGCCGTCAGGCGGCCCTGCATGCGCAGGTAGGCCCGCCAGGCGCGCTGCTCGTCCGGGTCGAGCCACCGAGGGCTGTTCATGGTCCCCAGGCTAGCCGGAATCAATGACTCGTCATGTATGTTGAGGGCACCAGTAGATGACGCATCATCTACATGGCGACGAGGAAAGGGCACTCATGACCACGACCAGGCTGACCCCTCGTGTGGACATCCGCCGGGCGGCCGAGCGTTCCGCCACCCGTATCTCCTGGCTGGATTCCAAGCACTCGTTCTCGTTCGGCGGCCACTACGACCCCGACAACACCCACCACGGCCTGCTGCTGGTCAACAACGACGACGTCGTCCACCCCGGCACCGGCTTCGAGACCCACCCGCACCGCGACATGGAGATCGTCACCTGGGTGCTCCAGGGCTCGCTGGTCCACCAGGACTCCGAGGGCCACTCCGGCGTCATCTATCCGGGCCTGGCCCAGCGCATGAGCGCCGGCACCGGCATCCTGCACTCGGAGAAGAACGACTCCTGGCGGCTGACCGGCGGCGACACCCACGACAAGCCGGTGCACTTCGTCCAGATGTGGGTGGTCCCCGACGAGCCCGGCATCACCCCCGGCTACGAGCAGCTGGAGATCGAGAACGAGCTGCTGGCCGGCGGCCTGGTGCCGGTCGCCAGCGGCATGGACAAGCACACCGGCGAGGCGGCCATCCGCATCAAGAACCGGTACGCCGCGCTGTACGCCGCCCGTCTCCAGCCGGGCCAGAGCGTGGAGCTGCCGGAGGCGCCGTTCCTGCACCTGTTCGTACCCCGGGGGACCGTCGCCCTGGAGGGTGCGGGCACTCTGGAGACCGGCGACGCCGTACGGTTCACCGCCACCGGCGGGCAGAAGGTCACCGCGACGGAGCCCGCCGAGATCCTCGTGTGGGAGATGCACGCGACGATCGCCGCCTGACGACAATCCTGGAAGGAATCCCGATGCAGCAGTCAGAACCGCAGGTCGCCGACAACCCGGAGGCGAGCCGCTTCGAGATCACCGTGGACGGCGCGCTCGCCGGCTTCGCCGACTACCGGCTCAACGGGCCGAGGATCTCCTTCACCCACACCGAGATCGACCCGGCCTTCGAGGGCCGGGGCCTCGGCTCGACGCTGGTCCGGGCGGCGCTCGACGCCGCCCGGGACGCCGGGCTGTCGGTCCTGCCGTTCTGCCCGTTCGTGAAGCGGTACATCGAGCGGCACCCTGACTACCTCGACCTGGTGCCCGCCGATCAGCGGGCCAGGTTCTCCCTCGACGGCGGGGAGGCATCAGAGTGAGCCCTGGGGAGTCGGCGCTGTACGGCTGTACCGTCGCCGACGGCACGGAGCCGGAGAGCGTGCTCCTGCCCGGCCACGACGTGCCGCTCGGCCGCTACACGACCGTGCGCCGGCTGCTCCCGCAGCGCCCGCGCCGGATGGTCGGCGCATGGTGCTTCGTCGACCACTTCGGGCCCGACGACGTGAGCGGCCGGCCGGGCATGCAGGTGCCGCCGCATCCGCACACCGGTCTGCAGACGGTCACCTGGCTCGCCGAGGGTGAGATCCTGCACCGCGACAGCCTCGGCAACGTCCAGGCGATCGTGCCCGGGCAGCTCAACCTGATGACGGCCGCCCACGGGATCGCCCATTCCGAGCAGTCGCCGCCGGAGCACCCGCCGGGCATGCACGGGCTGCAGCTGTGGGTCGCGCTGCCGGAGGAGGCACGGCACGGCGAGGCGCGGTTCGAGCACCATGACGCGCTGCCCGTGCTGCGCGACGGGGACGTCACGGTGACGGTCGTGGTGGGCGAGGCCGGGCCGCTGCGCTCGCCCGCCCTCGTGCACACCCCCCTGCTCGGGGCCGAGGTGCTCTTCTCCGGGCCGCCTGGACAGCACCGGCGGCACCGGCTGCCGGTCGATCCGGCGTACGAGACGGCGGTGCTGGTCATGTCGGGCACGGCCGAGGTGGCCGGGGTCGCGCTGGCGCCGGGCTCGCTGCTCTATCTCGGGCAGGGCCGTACGGCGGTGCCGATGGAGACGGCCGGTCCGGCCCGGCTGTTCGTGCTGGGCGGCACGCCGTTCGAGGAGCCCCTGGTGATGTGGTGGAACTTCGTCGGCCGTTCGCACGAGGAGATCGCGCGGGCGCGCGACGACTGGATGCGGGGCGGCCGCTTCGGCGTCGTCCCGGGCGGGCAGAACCCGCTTCCCGCGCCCGAGATGCCGACCGTGCGGCTGAAGGCCCGCGACCGCCACGGCCGCGTCCTCAGCTGACGGACGAGCCCGCCCGCCTTCTGGTGAAGCAGTTGGCTTCCTCCCCCGCCTAAGGGCGGGGGATTCCCGCCCTCGCGGGCTGGGCTTCCTGTTTCAACGCCGACCGCATCCGGGAGGACCCGGAATGACTCACGTCAGCTCCGCAGGCGGACACCGCTCGACCAGCGGCCAGGATGTTCTTGGCGGCGTTGACGTCCCGGTCGTGCCGGGTGCCGCATCCCGGGCACGTCCAGTGCCGGGTGGACAGGGACAGTTCGGCGAGCAGGTGCCCGCACGCCGAGCAGGTCTTGGACGAGGGGTACCAGCGGTTGATCACGATCAGGCGGCGGCCGTATTTGGCGGTCTTGTACTCCAGCTGGCGGCGGAACTCGCCCCATCCGCAGTCGGAGATGGCGCGGGCCAGGGATCGGTTGCGGACCATGCCTTTGACGTTGAGGTCTTCGATGACGATCAGGTCGTGGTCGCGGACCAGCCGGGTGGAGGTGCGGTGCAGGAAGTCGGCGCGGGCGTCCCGCACCTTGGTGTGGGCGCGGGCGACCTTCGCCCTGGCCTTGGCCCGGTTGTTCGATCCGCGCTGCTTGCGGGCCATCCTGCGCTGGTAGCGGGCCAAGTTGCGGGTCTTGCGCTCCAGGTGGCGGGGGTTGGGGATCTTCTTCCCGGTGGACAGGACGGCGAAGTGGGTCACGCCGAGGTCGATCCCGGCGTGGCTGCCGGTGGCGGGCGCTGGCTCGGGTTCGGTCGCGTTTTCGGTCTCCACGGCAAAGGAGGCGTACCAGCGGCCGTCGGGGTCGCGGGAGACGGTCACCGTGGTCGGGCTGATCGTGGTGAGGTCACGTTCGGGCCAGGACCACACGAACTCCAGCGGTGCGTCCATCTTCGCCAGGTACAGCCGGCCGTCCCGCCAGCGGAACGCCGAGCGGGTGTAGGTCGCGGACTGGCGGCCGTGGCGGGACTTGAACCGCGGGTATTTGGCGCGTCCGGCGAAGAAGTTCGCAAAGGCGGTGTGCTGATGGCGCAGCGCCTGCTGTAGGGGGACGCTGGAGACCTCGTACAGGAAGTCGTGGCCGCCGTCGCGTTTCAGCTCGGTCAGATACCGGTCGGTCTGCGCGTAGGAGGTCTTCACGCCCTCAGCACGGTAGCGGGCCTGCCGCCAGGCAAGGACCGTGTTCCAGACCAGGCGTACGCAGCCGAACGTGCGGCTCAGCACCGCTGCTTGCTCGGGGGCGGGATAGACCCGCACCTTGTACGCCGTACGCACGTCCGCATTTTGCCATCCACTTCTCTGATCGGAACGCGAAAACGAGAGAGTCATGAGCGCTTCGCACTCTGGCTTGTCCCGGCTTCGCCGGGCCACCCCTTGGGAGGCCCGGATTCCTCCCGACCCTGAAAGGCCAGCCTTCCTCTGGAGAATCCGGTGAACACGGCAAGCGCGGAGACGGCGGTCATGCAGGCCAGCGCCCAGCGGTAGCCGGTCACGAGCTGCTCGACCGCCGTGGATGAGACGTGGGACAGCGTTCCCGCGAAGACGGCGTCGTGCAGCCCGGCCGGCAGCGGCACCGTGATGATCGACAGGACCAGCGCGGTGCCGACCACCACCCCGGTGTTCTGCAGCATCAGGCGCATGGCGTTGACGATCCCCAGCCGGTGCGACGGCACCCCGTCGAGGATCGCGGTGGTGTTGGAGGGCAGGAACATGCCCGAGCCGACGCCGATCAGCACGAGGGCGGCCGTGAGCGACGCCGACGACATGCCGGGGGAGATCAGCCACAGCAGCACGGCCAGGCCCGCCGTCGTCAGCGAGGTCGCGGCGACGGCCACCGTGCGCGGGCCGAGGCGGCGCAGCAGGAAGCCCGATGCGACCGACGCCGCCATCGCCGCGATCGAGAGCGGCAGCACCTTCACCGCCGCGCTCACCGGGTCCTCCCCGCGGACGGCCTGGAAGAACAGCGACACGAGGAGCACCACCCCGACCCGAGCGGTCGAGTTGAGGAATGACGCCAGTGTCCCGAGGGCGAACGTGAGATCGCGGAACATCCGGATGTCCACCACCGGATGACGGGCCCGCAGCTCCCGCACGACGAACAGCGGCAGCGTCACCGCGAACACGACGAGCCCGGAGACCACCATCGGATGTCCCCAGCCGAGCCTGGTCACCTCCGACAGCGCGAGCAGCAGGCCGCCGAGACAGGCGAGCACGAGCGCGTTGCCGGACAGGTCGAGCCCCCGGTCGCGGCCCTGCGGCGGTCCGGGACGGAGGGCCATCGCGCCCCAGACCAGGCACGCGATGCCGAGGGGCACGTTGTACCAGAACACCCAGCGCCAGCCCAGGTGCTCGGTGAACAGGCCGCCGAGCGAAGGGCCGGCGAGCTGGGCGATGGAGAACGACGCGGTGTAGACGCCCATCCCCTCGCCGAGCCGCGACTTGGGGAAGGCGGCGGTCACCAGGGCGGCGCTGTTGGTCAGCAGCATGGCCCCGCCCGCCGCCTGCACCACCCGCAGCGCCACGATGACCCACGCGTCCGGCGCGAGCCCGGCCAGCAGGCTGGCGACGGTGTAGGTGGCCAGGCCGCCGAGATACATCGCCCGCCGCCCGAACAGGTCGGCGAGCCGGCCGAACACGACCATGAGCACGGTCGTCGTGAGCTGGAAGGCGAGCAGGATCCAGCTCGCGGCGTCCGCACTCGCGTGCGTCTGCCGTACGACCTGGGGGAGCGCCACGTTGAGCGCGCTGCCGCCGAGCGCGGTCAGGACGCTGGCCATGCTCACGACCGACAGCGTCCGCCAGGCGTGGCGCAGCCGCTCCCGCTCGCCGGGGTCCGCCGCAACGGTCTGCGGCACGGCCGTCATCGTACGGCGAGCTGGATCATGACCGGCTCCTCCCTACCGAATTCTAGATTCCATTACTAGAATCACGTTCATACGCGGTCGGGTCAAGGTCGAGTCAAGGGAGCTGGGCATGGGCGGAATCGTGGAAGGCCGTGTCGTGATCGTCACCGGCGCCGCGCGGGGCATCGGACGGGGACACGCGCTGGAGTTCGCGCGCCAGGGCGCCAAGGTCGTCGTCAACGACCTGGGCGCCGAGGTCGACGGCACCGGGTCGTCCACCGGCGCCGCGGGCGAAGTGGTCGAGGAGATCAGGGCCATGGGCGGCGAGGCCGTGGTCGACGGCGCGGACGTCTCCGACTTCGACGGCGCGCAACGCATGATCAGGAGGGCCGTGGAGACCTTCGGCGACCTGCACGTCCTGGTCAACAACGCGGGCATCCTGCGCGACCGGATGCTCGTCAACATGACCGCCGACGAGTGGGACGCGGTCATCCGGGTGCACCTGCGCGGCACCTTCGCCCCGCTCCGGTACGCCGCCGCCTACTGGAGGTCCAGGGCCAAGGCCGGGGAGCCGGTGGACGCCCGGGTGATCAACACCACGTCGTCGTCCGGCATCTACGGCAACGCCGGCCAGGGCAACTACGGCGCGGCCAAGGCGGGAATCGCGTCGCTGACGATCATCGCGGCGAAGGAGCTGGCGCGTTACGGCGTGACGGTCAACGCGGTCGCCCCCGCCGCGCTCACCCGGATGACCGAGAACCTCATCCCGGGCGGGAGGCGGCCCGCCGAGGGCGGTTTCGACCCGGCGGCGCCGGACAACATCGCGCCGCTGGTGGTGTGGCTGGCGAGCGCGCAGTCGCGGGGGATCACGGGCCGGGTCTTCAACGTGCGCGGCGGGCACATCAGCGTCGCCGAGGGCTGGCACGCCGGGCCGGGGGTGGACAAGGACGCCCGGTGGGATCCGGCCGAGCTGGGCGAGGTGATCCCCGCCCTGGTGGACAAGGCCGCGCCGAACGCCCTCACCAGCGGGCGCATCCCGGACGGGGAGGACTGACATGCCGCTCGACCACAGTCTGATCGGGGTGGAGAGCGCGCCGCACGAGCGGTCGTGGACGTCCGCCGACACCCTGCTGTACGCGCTGGGCGTCGGGGCGGGCACCGAGGAGCTCGCCTTCACCACGGAGAACTCGGCGGGGATCCGGCAGCGGGCGCTGCCGACCTTCGCGGTCCTGGCCGCCCAGGCGCCCACCGGGCGGCGGCTCGGCGACTTCGACCCCGCCATGCTCGTGCACGCCGAGCAGGCCTTCGAACTGCACGGCGAGCTGCCGGCCGCCGGTCGCGTACGGACGACCTCGACGGTGACCGGCATCTACGACAAGGGCTCGGGGGCGCTGGTGACGACGGAAGCCAGGGCGGCCGACGCCGAAAGCGGCGAGTTGCTGATCACGAGCCGGAGCTCGGTGTTCATCCGGGGCGAGGGCGGCTTCGGCGGCGAGCGCGGCCCCCGCGACGAGTGGGCCGAGCCCGGCAGGCCACCGGACCACACGGTGACGTACGAGACCCGCCCGGACCAGGCGCTGCTGTACCGCCTGTCCGGAGACCGCAACCCGCTGCACTCCGACCCCACCTTCGCCGCTCGCGCCGGCTTCCCCCGGCCGATCCTGCACGGGCTGTGCACGTACGGGATCACCGGGCGGGCGCTGCTGCACGCGGTGGCGGGGTCCGACCCGGCCCGCTTCGCGGCAATGTCGGGACGGTTCAGCAAACCGGTCTTCCCGGGAGAGCCGCTGACCGTGTCCGTCTGGGTGTCCACCAGGGCGTCCGACGACGGTGCGACCGCCCTGTTCCGTACGGCGAAGGAGGACGGCACCGTCGTGATCGACCGAGGCAGGGCCGCCTTCCGCCCCGCCTGAGGTGGAGGAGCGGCGCGCGGGGCGTCGCCGGGGTCAGCACGTCGAAATCAGCTCGGTGCGGCCCCGGCGTCGTCCACTGCACCTGTGGTGTCGTGGGTGGCCAGGGGGTCGCCGAAGCGGCGGATGAGCGCGATCGCCGCCTCGACGACCTCCTCGGCCTCCTCCTCGGTCTCGCTCGTCGCGACCTCGCGTCCGGCCTCGCCGATCACGCTGGTGAGGACCGAGACCGTGAGGCGGTCGGTCGGCGTGTTCGCCGCGCCGAGCAGGACGGCGTTCTGCCGGACCCACTCCCGGCCGCGGGTGCGCCGCATCAGCTCGAACCCCGGCGGGCCGTCGCCGTCCATGAACAGCCGCGCCAGGTCGCGCCGCTGCCAGGACCCTTCGAGGAACGCCCTGGCCCCGGCGATGAACAGCTCGACGGGGTCCTTCACCCCCGCCTGCTTCGCCGCGGCGACGCTGGACGCGGCGGCCTCCTCGTGGGCGGCCTGGTGCTCCTCCCACAGCGCGAGGAACAGCTCGGTCTTGCCGCCGAAGTGGTGGTAGAGGCTGCCCACGCTGGAGCCCGCGCGCACGACGACGTCCGCGACGTTGGCGTCGGCGAAGCCGTGCTCGGAGAAGACCTCGCGGGCGGCCTGAAGCATGCTCTTACGCGTCTGGGCGGTGCGGCTCCACTCCCACGAGCCGCTCCTGCCGCCGGGCTTGCGTGCCATCTGGGCTCCTTGTCGACAGGGACGACGCCATCGTAGCCGGTCGAATTCTAGAAAGTGATTCCAGACCTCTTGACACCCCTCCGGCGGGGAACCAGGCTGGAGCCGATTCCTAGAGAGCAATTCTAGAAAAGAGTCGCGTCGATGGACTTCTCCCTGAGCCCAGAGGAACTGCAGATCCGTGACACCATCCGCGCGTTCGTGGAGCGGGAAATCATGCCGCTCGAACCCGAGGTGCTGCGCGGCGAGCGCGCCGGCGGCCCGGGGCTCGATCCCGAGGTCCTCAGCGACCTGCGGCTCAAGGCGAAGAAGATGGGCTTCTGGGGCATCAACACCCCTGAGGAGTACGGCGGGGCCGCCCTGGGCCCGGTCATGTCCGCGATCATCGCCATGGAGATGGGGCGGACGTTCGTCCCGTTCAGCTTCGGCGGGTCGGCCGACAACATCCTCTACGCCGGCACCGAGGAACAGAAACGGCGCTACCTGATCCCCACCATCGAGGGGGAGCGCCGTTCCTGCTTCGCCATCACCGAGCCGGGCGCGGGCTCGGACGCCCGCAACATCCGTACGCGTGCCGTCAAGGACGGCGGAGACTGGGTCATCAACGGCGAGAAGACCTTCATCACCGGCGGCAACGAGGCCGACTTCGTGATGGTGTTCGCGGTGACCGACGCCGACAAGGGTGCGAACGGCGGCGTCACCTGCTTCCTGGCCGACCGCGACATGGGCTGGAAGTCCGAGCCGATCCCGACGATGGGGCAGTGGGGTCCGGCCTCGCTGGTGTTCGAGGACGTCAGGGTGCCGGAGGAGAACATCCTCGGCGAGCTCGGCAGGGGCTTCGACCTGGCGATGCAGTGGATCGGCCAGGGCCGCTACATGATCCCCGCGCGGGCGGTCGGCTCGGCCGAGCGCATGCTCCAGATGGCGATCGACTACGCCAAGATCCGCATGTCGATGGGCAAGCCGATCGCCGAATACCAGGCGATCCAGTGGATGATCGCCGACTCGCAGGTGGAGATCGAGGCGGCCAAGTGGCTCACCCTCCACGCCGCCTGGCGCGTGCAGCAGGGCATGGACGCCCGGCACGCCTCCTCGATCGCCAAGCTGAACGGCGCGGTCATGGCCAACCAGGTCGTCGACCGCGTGCTGCAGATCCACGGGGGCATGGGCTACACCAAGGAACTGCCCATCGAGCGGTGGTATCGCGAGCTGCGCCTGTTGCGGATCTTCGAGGGCACCGACGAGATCCAGCGCCGGACGATCGCGCGCAACCTGCTCAGGGGCCACGCCCGCCTCGGCACGATCGGGGAGTGAGGATGCCGGTAGGAGAGCTGTTCAACCCCCGGTCGATCGCCCTGGTCGGGGCGACGGACAAGTCCGGCTGGTCGATCAGCACGCTGACCAACCTCCGTACGCACGGCTTCCGCGGACCCGTGCACCTGGTCAACCCGCGCGGCGGCGTGGTGCACGGCGAGCAGGCCCACCGCAGCCTGTCCGACATCCCCGGCCAGGTCGACCTCGCGTACGTGATGGTGCCGACGACCGCCGTGCTGCCCGTGCTGCGCGAGGGGGCCAAGCTCGGCGTCCGTCACTACGTGATCCTCACCGCGGGCTTCGGCGAGACCGGCCCGGAGGGCGCCGCCCTGGAGGCGGAGATCGTCGACTTCGCCCGCGAGAACGACCTCACCGTGCTCGGCCCCAACGGCAACGGTTTCATCAACGCCGCCGCGGACGTCACGCCGTACGGCCTGCCGATCCCGTCCCCGCTGCTGCGCGGGTCGGTCGGCGTGGTGCTGCAGAGCGGCGCGCTGGCCAGCTCGGTGCTCGGCTTCGCGCAGGCCCGCAACGTCGGGATCAGCCTGCTCACCTCGATGGGCAACGAGTCGCTCGTCACCGTCACCGGCGTGATCGACTACCTGGTGGACGACCCGGCGACCAAGGCCATCGCGCTGTTCCTCGAGTCGGTCCGCGACCCGGCCGCGTTCTCCCGGGCGGCGCGCCGGGCGCTGCTCGCGGGCAAGCCGATCGTCGCGCTCAAGATCGGGCGCAGCCGGCTCGCCTCGCGCACCGCCCAGGCCCACACCGGTGCGCTCGTCGGTGACGACAACGTGATCGACGCGGCGTTCCGGCAGCTCGGGGTCGTGCGGGTGCGGTCGCTCGAGGACCTCATCATCACCGCGGGGCTGCTGGCCGAGGTGGGGCCGTTGCCGGGCCCGCGGATCGGCGTCGTCACGCCGTCGGGCGGCGCGTCGGAGATCATCGCCGATCGTGCCGAGGACGAGGGGCTGGAGCTGCCGGCGTTCGCCCCGGAGACCGTCGCCCGGCTGCGGGAGATCGTGCCCGCCTTCGGGACCGTGCAGAACCCGCTCGACGTCACCGGCTATGTGCTGATCGACCGTACGCTGCTCGGCCGCGCGCTGGAGGCCGTCACCGCCGACCCCGGCGTGGACGCGGTCATGCTCCTGTCGGACCTCCCGCGCGTCGCCCCGCCCGACCCCGCGCCCGTGTACGCCATGTTCTCGGCGAGCGCCAAGCGCATGGCCGACGCCCCGATGCCGGTCGTCGTCGTGAGCAACGTGCTGACCGACGTCACCGAGTTCGGCCGCGACGTCCAGCGGGAGGCCGGGTTCCCGTACGTCGCGGGCGGCATCGAGCACGGCATGCACGCCATCGGCGCCGCGGTCCGGTGGTCCCGGGCGCACCGCGCGGCCGTCGAGGCGGCGAACGGAGCCGTCCCGGCCGAGGCGGCGGTCAGCACCCCGGCGGTCGAGGCGGGAACCGGCGTGTGGGCCGAGCACCGCGCCGCCGCCCTGCTGTCGTCCGCCGGGATCCCGGTCGTGCCCGGCGAGCTGGTGTACGACGAGGAGTCGGCGGTGGCGGCGGCGGTCGGGTTCGGCTACCCGGTCGTCCTCAAGGCCGCCGCCGAAGGGCTGGGGCACAAGAGCGACATCGGCGGGGTCCGGCTGGGCCTGTCCGACGCGCGGGACGTCGAGCGGGCCTACCGCGAGGTCGTGGCCGCCGCCGCGGCGGTGCCCGGCGCCGGCCGGGTGGGCGCGCTCGTCCAGCCGCAGCGCGGCGGCGGCGTGGAGCTGCTGGCCGGCATCGTGCGGGACCCGGCGTGGGGGCTCACCCTGGCCGTCGGCCTGGGCGGGATCTGGGTGGAGGCGCTGCGCGACACGGCGCTGCGCGTCCTGCCGGTGGACGCGGCCGAGGTGCGGCGGGCGCTGGACGAGCTGCGCGGCACCGCGCTGCTGCGGGGCGCACGCGGCACCGAGCCCGCCGACCTCGACGCCGTCGCCGAGGTCGTGGCCCGCGTCGCCGCCTTCGCCGAGAGCCTCGGCGACGACCTGGAGTCGCTGGAGATCAACCCGCTGCTCGTCCGCGGCTCCCATGTGGAGGCGCTCGACGCCCTCATCACCTGGCGCGACCGAGCCGGCCGCTGACTCCGGCCGCCTGTGCGCACCCGTGAAGCGCGCCGGTCTTCCGGCGCGCTTCACAAGCGCGTCGCCTACCCGGACTGCGGCACCCGGCACGACCGGGACGTCAACGCCGCCAAGAACATCCTGGCCGCTGGTCGAGCGGTGTCCGCCTGTGGAGCTGACGTGAGTCCGCAAGGGTCCTCCCTTCGGCGGTCGGCGGTGAAGCAGGAAGCCCAGCCCGTGAGGGCGGGAATCCCGGTCCTTTGAGGGCCGCGAGGAAGTCACCAGCCCTCGTCGAAGAAGGCGGCGCTGCTCTCCTGCCACGCCAGCGCGTACAGCAGCACGGCGGCGACGGCCATCAGCAGCAGGGTGACCATTACGGCCGGGCCGACGTCCGGCGGGGCGGAGGCGAGGAAGCCTTCCTCCGGGATCGAGGCCCGCCAGAGTCCGATCAGCGTGATCAGGCCGCCGGCCAGGGCGGACGCGAACACGATGACGCTGTAGGCACGCGCCCAGAGCCGGCCGCGCAGCAGTCCCCTGACCAGTGCCACGGCCATGCACGCGATGGCGAGCGGCGGCAGCGGGGAACCGTTCGCGTTGACCACGAGATCCACCGTGGCGACGACCCCCACCAGCGCGGCCAGGCCGACGAAGCCGGCCACGAGGCGGACGCCGCCGGGCGCGGCCAGGCCGTCAAGGCGGGCGGCACGGACGTCGGCCCGGGTCCGGCCGCGGCCCTTCAGGTAGTCGTCCGCCTGCTGTCCGTACGGCAGCCTGGCCATGACGACGGCCGCCACGGCGTTCGCGACGATGGACAGCGGCACCGTCGCGGGCACCGACGGGCGGCCCAGGAGGCCGAGCGTCAGCACGGCCAGGAAGCCCGCCAGCAGCCAGCCTGTGATGGCCAGCACCAGCCGGGCGGGGCGCAGCCCCCAGTGCAGGGCCACCGCCGCGGCCAGCATCGGCACGGCCAGTGTCAGCACGATGGGCTGCACGCCGTCCCAGTCGTCGGCGTCCAGCAGCCCGGTTTCGATCATCCGCTCCAGCGTGGCCGTCTGCACGAGCAGGCCGCCGGCCAGCAGGTAGCCGAGGAAGGCGCCGGCGTGGACGGTCCCGGGGACCACCAGACGGCTCTCCGCCGTCGTGGGAACCTCGCTGGTCATGCCGTGCACACCTGCGTGAGTCCCCCGGCGGTGCCCTTCACATCCCACGCGATCTTGGTGGGGTAGCGCTGGCCGGTGTCGTCGCCGAACCAGATGCGCTCCACGCCGCTGTGTTCACCGAGCTTGACGGCGCTCTCGAAGCGCTCGTCGACGGTGACCCGCTCATCCCGCGGATGGGAGTCGGGGTCGGTGTACTCGAAGTGGAACGTGATCCTTCCGGTGGCGTACTGTCTGAACTCGCTCCCGGGTGTCATGAACCAGAACTCGCAGCGCTTGCGAACCTTCGGCCGGTAGCTGACCTCGATGCATCGATGGGTGCCGTTGGCGTAGGTCCAAGCGGTCAGGGTGGGGTTGGCGCCCACGATCTTGTACTGGTTGGCGGCGTCGCCGGGGCAGCCCTTGGCGGGATCGTTGAAGTCGATCACGTCCACCGTGGGCGGCACGGGGATGGAGTATTTCCCCCCGCTGACGTCGTCGGCCGGGGCGGCCGCGGCCGGGGCGGCGCAGACGGCGAGCAGGAGGACGGGAAGGGCGAGCGCGATCGGGCGCGGCATGTCTCTCATGTCTCCCTAACAGGTGTTGTCGAAGGGGTGCGTCAGCGATTGTGGAGATCCATTACGTTGTCGCCTACGGTTTGGATGTCGCGAGACAACGCAGAGACAACCCCTGAGACACGCCAGGAGAGCCGCTGTGGGCCGCCCGCAAAACCCCCTGGACCCGGACGCCGGCCCGGTTGAGGCCTTCGCCTACGAGTTGCGCCGATTACGCGAGAAGGCGGGCAATCCGTCGTATCGCAAGCTCGCCGAGCAGGCGCACTACTCGGCCGCGGCTCTCGCCCGCGCCGCCGGCGGGCAGGCGCTGCCGACCCTGGAGCTGACACTGGCCTACGTGGCCGCGTGCGGCGGCGACGTCGAGGAGTGGCGGCAGCGCTGGCTGGACGTCGCCGGTCGGCAGGACGCCCTCGCGCCCGGGCCGGAGGCGGCGGAACCGCCCTCCGCCACCACAGAAGCCGATATCGAAGACGGTGCCGGAGACGGTGCGGAAGACGGTGCGGGAGACGTGCCGGTCGGTCGCGGCCGGGTGCCCAGGAGCCGGAAGCAGGGGAGCCGGAAGCAGGGGAGCCGGGTGCGCGGGATGTGGATCGCCGCCGGCGTCGTCCTCGTCCTGACCGGCGCAGGCGTGCTCGCCCTGGTCCTGTGGCCGCGCGCGGCGCCCGCGATGGCCTGGTCCCCGGCCAGGAAAGTGCTGCCCTACACCTTCGAGCAGGGGCAGAGCAAGGTCGACGGGGCGGATCCGGCACGGGCCGGCTGCATCGAGGCGGTGACGCTGACCTCTCAGGAGATCTGGTCCGGACCGCAGCGGCTGGGCAACCTCGAGGTGCGCTACTCCGCCGGGTGCGGGAAGGCATGGGCGCGTCTTGACCCCAACGCCGCCCTCATCAACCACCATTCCGACGACATCCGCGTCCGTCTGGAGACCTTCAGGCCGGCCGACGGCAGCGCGAGCCGGATCGACGAGGAGTTCGTCCGCGACCGGCACTGGGCCGGCATGCTCAGCACCCGTGTGGGATGCGTCGTGGCGCGTGGTCAGATCGTCATCGACGGTCAGGCTTCCGACACGGTCCAGACGTCCTGCGCACACCCCTGAGCGCACACCGGCCCGGCCACGGGGGTGCGGGCACGTCCGTCCAGCGGCGCCCGCCGCCGCGCGCGGACGGACGGACATATTTCGGGCATAATCTGGCGCGTCTGAAAAGCGCAATTCGCGACGCCGATCAGGGCCGATCCGTCGACCTCGATAAAGTAATCGGTATGTGGCCGAGGGTGAAACCGGCAGCTCGGCTCGCATGAAGTGGCGAACGTAGGCGTGACAGGGCCGAGTAATCGCGAAATATGCTCCGGGAATTGTTTGACAGCGCATGCCGGGTGGCTCACGATCACGTTGAAATCGGTTTCATCGAGCGCCGCTCCGGAGGAGGATCCATGCGTTTTCCGCAGGCTTCATCGGGGATCGGTATGGCCGGGATTCTCCTGGCCGCGCTGTTCGCGACTCCCGCTCAGGCGGCGGCGCCCGCCGACGCTCCGGTAGGTTACGCCTGCGCCGTGACCTACGCCAGCCTGGGATGGTCGACCGGTTTCTACGCCAACGTGACGATCGCCAACACCGGGACCCGGGCCTTCAGCCCCTGGATCCTGCAGTTCGTATTCCCCGGCAGCCAGACCCTCGCCACCGGCTGGAACGCGACGTTCTCCGCGACCCCGCCGAGCGTCCAGGCCGCCAATCCGACATGGCAGAAGAGTATCGATCCCGGCGCGAGTTTCACGGTCGGTTTCAACGCCAACGGGGCCGACGAGCACCCCGCCGGCTTCACGCTGAACGGCGTCCCCTGCACCGTGACCTTCGAGCCCATCGAGTACTGACGAGCGGCGCGCTTCCACATTGACGGCGGATGGGTGAGGAAATGCACCGGACCCGGAAGTTCATCCTTCGGCTTTTCATCGCGCTCATGGTGACGGCGGGGCTCGTCCCGGCGGCCACGGGCGCTCGGGCGGCCGTCCCGAACATGTGGGGGTTCGCCTACGTCGACGCGCTCGCGGGGCCTCCACCGGCCGCCCATCAGGGCCTCTCGCCTGCGGGCGCCATCACGAGCGTCCTGATTCCGCCCCGGGTCGATGTCACGTTCCCCACGATCACGCTCATGGACGGAGTGGTGCACGTCACGGCCGTCTCGCCCAACCCGGAGTGGTGCCAGGTGGCCAAGTGGGGTCCCGGCAGTCCGGGGCTGTTGGTTCAGGTGCGGTGTTACAAGTACGGCGGCGCCCCGGTGATCGTGCCGTTCACCATCGTCTACGAGCAGAGCAGCGGCACTCTCTCCCCGCCGGAGGCCGTCGCCCACCTCTACTACGACGGCGCGTCGGTGGTCTCCTCGTACAACTCGACCGCGGGAGTGAACAGCGTCGCGGCGGGACCCGTGGGGGTCTGGACGGTCACCCTGCCCGGGCTCCCCACGACACCGACCGGGAATCTCCAGGTGACGGCGGTCGACCCGGCGCAGCCCGCGCGGTGCAAGGTCGGCAACTGGACTCCGAGCGCGGCCGGGCAGGTGGTCGAGGTGCGCTGCTTCGACGCCACCAGCAAGCCTCTCAAGACCGGCTGGACCCTGAGCTACACCCGGCAGCGAGCGATCACCGGGGGAGCGAAGCCGCCGAAGTACTTCGCGTACACGATGGACGAGTCCCCGACCACGCCCGGGCCTTACCCGCCGTCGTCCGCCTGGAGCTACAACCCCATCATCGTGCCGAACACGGTGCAGGATGCCCTTCCGTTCCGTTCCGTGACATTCCCCGGCGTGGGAGTGCTCCCCGACGACGTCCAGGTGACGGCTTTTGGTCCCGGCCCCGAATACTGCCAGCTCGGCGGCCTCTGGTCGGTCAGTTCCGTGAACGCGTACGTCAACAAGATGATCTGTTTCAACGGCACCGCGTTCACGAAGCAGCGCACCTTCGTCACCTACACGTCGGCGATCTGACCGGAACGGCGCCGGCCTCGGTGCCAGCGTTGTGGACTCGATTCAGGACCTCGTCCAGATCCGCGCCTGGCTGTCCTCGTCGTACGAGGGGTTGCCGCCGACCGCGAACACCCGGTCCTCTCCTGGGATCGTTGACGGCCGATCATGGCCGATCTCATGGTGCGACAGCGCCCGCCAGGTACGGTGGATTCATGAGCGCACAGCCCGTCCACGATCCTCGGTATGACCCGAAGGCCATTCTTCAGGCGCTACCGGAGAAGTGGCGTCCGGTCTTCCTCGCTCAGTACCACGAGGCGTGGGAGGCGGCGCGCGAACCCGGCGAGTACCACAGGCTTCCGGAACTCCTCAACCTGTGGTGGTTGAACTCGATCGCGTTCGCCGACCCGACTTATGATCAACGTGCGCGTGAGGCTGCCCAAGGAGCCGGCGAGTTCGTCCCCCTGGAGGAGGCCGTTCCCGACTGGGAGGAGCGCTTGGCTCGGACACGGCGTCAATGAGCTATCGCGTAGTCCTTGCTCCGTCGGTGCTTGTCAACATGAAGAATCTCCCCGACGCGGCACTGACGGCGTTGGTCGAGCGGACTGCGGATCTCATCGAGGAACCTTGGGATGCCCAGGTCCTGTATCCGGGGCGTAGGGACTACCGGCAGGCCACCTTCGGGGATCTCGGACTGATTCACTTTCATGTCGACGACGATGTCGAGCTGATCACCATTTATGAGCTGGTATGGGCCGGGTGACCCGGGGCTGACCACCGGTCAGCCCCTCGCCGGTCGAGCAGAGGGACATCGCGTGTGTGCGCAACCCTCGACCCTCGCCACTTCAGTCCATATCGCCGACCTGCGGTGCTCTCCTGACGGCGATCGCACAACCGGACGGCGGGACCCGGCCGGCCCCACGTCCCGTATCCGCTACCCCCTCCGGCGGACCGGGCCGGAGGGGCGGGCCGGCGGGTCAGGGGCGGTGGTTGGACAGGACGAGCGTGGCGGCGGAGGCGAACATCCCGCCGTTGCCGAGGACCACGCCGACCTCGACGCCGGGCACCTGCGCGGCGGCCTCGCCGCGCAGTTGCCGTACGGACTCCTGGATGGCGAACATCCCGTACATGCCGGTGTGGGTGTAGGAGAGGCCGCCGCCGTTGGTGTTGAGCGGCAGGCGGCCGCCGGGGGAGGTGTGGCCCTCGGCGATGAACGGCCCGGCCTCGCCGCGCTTGACGAAGCCGAGGTCCTCCAGCCCGTAGATGGGCACGTGCGCGAAGGCGTCGTAGATCATGAGGTGGTCCACGTCGTCGTGGGAGATGCCCGCCTCGGCGAAGGCGGCCTCGCCGGAGCGGCGGAAGGCGGCGGAGGTGGTGAAGTCCTCCATCTGGGAGATGATCGGCGACTCGGCGGACTCGCCGGAGCCGAGCAGATGGACCGGCGACCTGCGGGCGCGCTCCTCGGTCGTCACGATCAGCGCCCCGCCGCCGTCGGTGACGAGGCAGCACTCGAGCAGGTGGAAGGGGTAGGCGACCATCCGGGAGGCGAGCACGTCCTCGACGGTGATCAGGTCCTGGAACATGGCCCGGGGGTTGCGGTGCGCCCACCGGCGCTGCGCGACCGCGACCTCCGCGAGCTGCTCGTGCGTGAGCCCGGTCTCCTTCATGTAGCGCAGCGCCGTCAGCGTGAACATGGTGGGCGGGCCGAGCACGCCGTACGGCAGTTCGAACTGGCCGATCAGCGAGTCGGGGCCGAGGGCCGGCCGGGGCGCGCCGACCCGCGACCGCCCGGACTCGCCGTGCGTGATGAGCACGGTCGTGCACAGCCCGGCCCGGATGGCCGCGGCGGCGTGCCGTACGTGGAAGAGGAAGGACGAGCCGCCCACCCCGGTGCCGTCGAGCCAGGCCGGAGCGATCCCGAGCGCGTGGGCGATCTGGATCGGGCCGGGCATGCCGACGGTGGCGACGCCGTCGATGTCGTCCTTGGTCATCCCGGCGTCGGCGAGAGCGTTGCGCGCGGCCTGGAGGTGGAGCTGCGCGGTGGACATGTGGGGCAGCTTGCCGAGCTCGTCGGTCTCGGCCGCGCCCGCGATGACGATGTTCATCGGGCGGGACCCCCGGCGGGCTCGAAGAGGGGCACGTGCACGTCGCCGCGCTGTTCGAACACCACGCGCAGCTCCATGTCCAGGGGCAGGTTCTCCGGCGTGATCTCGACGCCGACGATGTTCGTCATCATCCGCACGCCCTCCTCCAGCTCCACGACCGCGATCGCGTACGGCCCGTCCTGCTCGAACCCGGGCGCCGGGCGATGGCTGATCACGTACGAGTAGAGGGTGGCCCTGCCGCCGGCCGTCACCCACGTGACGTCGTCGGAGCCGCAGTGCGGGCAGGCGGGCCGTGGATAGAAGTAGTGCCGCGAGCAGGCGTCGCAGCGCTGGATGCGCAGCCGTCCCTCCGCCGTGCCGTCCCAGAACGGCTGGGTCTCCGGTGTCGGCTTCGGGACGGGCTTGTGCGATGCGGTCATCGTTCTCCTACGAAGGCGGAGGAAGTCTTAGAGTCAGATTCTAGAACTCCGATCTAGAGTTGGCGAGGGTCCGTTGTCAGGGACTCGGGACGCCGTTGCCGCGCCGGCCGCGACCGGCCAGCAGGTCATCGAGAGACGGCGCCGGCTCGTGGTCGCGCGGCCCCGGCTGGGCGAGCTGGACCAGGACGCCGTGCGCCTCCTTCGGGTGGAGGAAGACCTCGCGCCAGCGGGGTTCGGCGAGGTTGAGGCCGAACAGCCGGTAGCCGCGCCCGCGCAGCGCCGCCACGGCGGCCTCGATGTCGGTGACGTGGAAGTTGAGGTGGTGGACCCCGCCTCTGCCGCGGGTGAGGTCGAAGAAGCTGTCGAAGAACGAGGATCCGGCCAGCGGCTCCATCAGCTCGATCTTGCTCCCGTTGGCGTACCTGAGCTGGAGCGTCCGGTAGCCGTTGACCACGTTGTCGCCCCCGCCGAGGTATTCGCCTCCCAGCAGGTCCCGGTAGATCGGCAGCAGGTCCCTGACGCGCGGCGCGGCGACGGCGGTGTGGTCGAAGGCCGCGTCCAGCCCGGCCAGTTCCTCGGCGATGCCCACCCGTCCTCCTTCGATCGAAATCCTAGAATCTCATTCTAGTCATCCGATTCCCAGGAAACACCATGCTCACAACCCTTGACTCCAGCCGTGAGGAGGCGGAGCATTCGTGGAAATGAATTCTAGAGCTGGCTTCTAGAACTCATCGCTGGGACGGGGGCTGACGAGAAAGGCATGTCAATGGGCCTGTCCTACGTACGCGAGCTCGACGAGTACCCCACCGGTGCCCGTCGCATGAAGATCCTCACGATGGCCGTGCTGGCCGTCCTCATCGGCTCCTATGAGGCGCAGATCGCCCCTGTGGTCCCGCTGCTCCTCAAGGACCTCGACATGTCCCTCGCGACGTACGGCGCGGTGTCCGGGGCGGCGGCGGTCGCGGGGGCGATCGCGTCGGCGCTCGGCGGCAGGCTCACCGACCGGATCGGCAGGGTGCGCCTGCTGGTCCCGCTGATGCTGCTGACCGCCGTGTGCTGCTTCGCCATGACGCTCGTCCACAGCTCGAGGGACCTGCTGATCGCGAGGATCGTGCTCGCCTTCGTCGACGGGGTGGCGATGGCGAGCACGGCGCCGCTGGTCCGCGACTTCTCACCGCGCCTGGGCCGGGCTCAGGCGTTCGGCTTCTGGACCTGGGGTCCGGTGGGGGCCAACTTCCTCGCCGCCGCCGTCGCGGGCTGGACGCTGCCGATCTTCGATGACTCCTGGCGATCGCAGTTCGTCATCATGGGCTGCTTCTCGCTGGTCATCTCGATCGTCATCGCCTTCAACATCGCCGACCTGTCGCCCGAGCTGCGCGCGCAGATCCAGCACACCGAGCGCCAGGCCAGCGACGTCGTCGACCTGACCAGGCCGGCCAGGGCCACCTCGCTGTTCGTCCGGCGCAACATCTGGGCCCACGTGGTGGGCATCTCGCTGTGGCTGGTTCTCTACATCACGCTCACGCTGTTCGGCCAGACCATGCTGGTCGGCGCGCTCGGCATCACGGCCGCCGAGGCGTCCACGATCATGGCGTGCTTCTGGAGCCTCAACCTGATCACCCTGATCGTCGCCGGGCGCCTCTCGGACCGCACCCAGCTGCGCAAGCCGTTCACGCTGGGCGGCACCGTGGCGGCCGTGCTCGTCACCGCCTACCTGGCCTCGCTTCTCGGCGGCCAGGACGTCTCCAGCGGCATGCTCATGATCGTCGGCGCGCTGCTCGGCGGCTCGCTCGGCATCGCGTACGGGCCGTGGATGGCGAACTACTCCGAGGACGCCGAGGACGTCGACCCCCGGCTGCAGGGCACGGCATGGGGGCTGTTCGGCTTCCTCACCAAGGCGATCGCCGTGGTCGGCCTGCTGGTCATCCCGCACGTGGTCGAGGCCACGAGCTGGCAGACCTGGCTGGTGGTCTCCCTGGTGTGCCTGGCGCTGTTCGCGCCCGCCGTCTTCCTGTTCCACGGCCCCTGGCGGCGCGAGCGCGCCGAGGCCGTGGACGGCCAGGAGGCCAGGGTCGCGGTGGCCGAATAGAGTCAGGCCGGCGGATAGCCGCCCAGACCCCTGCCCAGCAGGTCGAAGACCCGCTCGACGTCCGCGCGGTGGGCGCGCTCGATCTCCTCGTCGGGCCCGCCCTCCCGCACCCGCTGCCGCAGCCGCCGGTAGAGCGCCCGCTGTGCGCCGACCAGCGTCGAGGCGACGATGCGGGGCAGCGGATCGCCGGGCTCGGCGCCCGCCTCGGCCGCGAGCGCGTCGGCGAGCACCCGGGTGATCCGCTCGTTGACCTCGTGCATCTTCCGCTGCAACGAGGGGTTGCCGCTGACGAGGTCGAAGAAGCTGCGCGGATGGACGAGGTCGCGCCGCATGCCCGGGACGAACCTGGTCTGCGCCAGGCACAGCGCCCGGAAGGAGTCGAGGATGGAGAGCCCGGCCGGGCGCTCGGTGACCGCCGCCAGCGACATGGCCTCCCGGTCCTCGGCCCGGTAGAAGACCAGGTCCTCCTTGGTCGGGAAGTGGTTGAACACCGTCTTCTTCGACACCTGCGCGGCCGCCGCGATCTCGTCCACGGTGACCTCGTCGAACCCCCGGGCCCGGAAGAGCGCGTTCGCGGTGTCGGCGATGAGCTGCCGGGTCCGGTTCTTCTTCAGCTCCCGCAGTCCGCCCGCACTCATGGGCACAGCGTATCGGCCTCCTTGGTTACACCTGGTGTACTGTTACACCAAGTGTAATGAATGGGGGAGGCGGGATGACGCATCCGGCGGTGGAAACCACCGGTCTGGCCAAGCACTACGGCGACGTCGAGGCCGTACGCGGCATCGACCTGACCGTGCGAAGAGGGGAGATCTTCGGCTTCCTCGGCCCGAACGGCGCCGGGAAGTCCACGACGATCAGCATGCTCTGCACCCTGACCACGCCCACGGCCGGCGAGGCGCGCGTGGCCGGACACGACGTGGTGCGCGAACGCGACAGGGTGCGGCGCTCGATCGGGCTGGTGTTCCAGGACCCGACGCTGGACGGCTATCTGACGGCCGAGCGCAACCTGCGTTTCCACGCCGAGCTGTACGGCGTGCCCCGCGCGGACGTCGGTCCACGGCTACGCGGAGTGCTCGAGATGGTGGGGCTGTGGGACAGGCGCGAAGCCAGGGTCGCGACGTTCTCGGGCGGCATGAGACGAAGACTGGAGATCGCCCGCGGCCTGCTGCACTCGCCGCGGGTGCTGTTCCTCGACGAGCCCACGGTGGGCCTGGACCCGCAGACCAGGAGCTCCATCTGGTCCTACATCCGGGAGCTCAAGGATGCCGAGGACATCACGGTCTTCCTGACCACCCACTACATGGACGAGGCCGAGCACTGCGACCGCATCGCCATCATGGACGGCGGCCGGATCATCGCGCTCGACACCCCCGCCGCGCTGAAGGCCGGTGTCGGCGAGGACCGCGTCCAGATCCAGACCGACGACGGCGCGGCGGCCGTCGCCGCGCTGGACGAACGGTTCGGCATCCGGGCCGTCGCGTCCGGGGACGTGGTCGTCTTCCACGTGGACGAGGGGGAGCGGTTCGTGCCGGAGCTGTTCTCCCGGTCGGGGCTGCCGATCCGGTCCGTCAGCGTGGCCCGGCCCAGCCTCGACGATGTGTTCATGTCCTACACCGGCCGGTCGATCCGCGACGCGGAGGCGACCGGCGGCGCACGCGGCCCGGCCGCGCTCGCCGCGGCGCGAGGAGGCTGGCGATGACCGTGCCCGTCACGGCGGTCCGGGTGCCCGGGCGCAGCGCGATGAGCGAGCTGCGCGCCGTCAAGGTGGTCTGGCAGCGGGAGATCATCAGGTTCTTCAACGGCCCGCTGCGCATCCTCACCTCTCTCGTGCAGCCGTTCCTGTTCCTGTTCGTCCTCGGCACCGGCCTGTCGCAGCTCACCTCGGGCGGCACCGGCGGGCTCGGTCTGCGGACCTTCCTCTACCCGGGCATCCTCGCCATGGCCGTCCTGTTCACCGCCATGTCCTCGGCCGCCTCGATCGTCTGGGACCGGGAGTTCGGCTTCCTGCGCGAGATGCTGGTCGCGCCGGTGTCCCGCGGGGCCATCGTCCTCGGAAAATGCCTGGGCGGGGCCACCGTCGCGGCCTTCCAGGGCCTCGTCGTCATCTGCATCGCGGGTCCCGTGGGCGTGCCGTACGCGCCGGGCCTGATGCTCGGCGTGTTCGGCATCCAGGTGCTGCTGGCCTTCACCATCACGGCCTTCGGGGTCGCGATGTCCGTGCGGGTCAGGCAGATGCAGTCGTTCATGGCGCTCAACCAGCTGCTGATCATGCCGTTGTACTTCATGTCGGGCGCGATGTTCCCCGCCTCGAACCTGCCCGCGTGGCTGACCGCGCTCAACCGGATCGACCCGCTCTCGTACGCCGTGGATCCCATCAGGCGGCTGGTCTTCGCACATCTGAACCTGGCGCCCGCCGTACGGGAACGGCTCGCGCCGGGGCTGACGTGGGGCGGATGGCACGTGCCCATCCCCGTCGAGGTGGCCGTCCTCGCGGTCCTCGGGCTCGCCCTGCTCGCGACCGCGATCGCACAGTTCGGCAGAGCCGACTAAGTAGCACGGTTCGGCAGAGCCGACTGAGCAGCACAGTTGCCGACTGAGCTGGGCGGTCCGAGTGCGGCGGGGCGAGAAGTTCCGACTATCGGAACGGCCGGTTCTACTTTGCGTGTTCATTAAGTAACTTTCCGCAAGGGATACCGGCTCGCCGAGCGAGGAGGCCGAGCATGACCGCGGACACCGTGGACACGTCCATCAAGGGGATCACCGGCGTCGGTGACACCGGCGGCGTCGCCGCCGTCACGAGCGCCGTCCGGGGACGGGTCGACGAGCTGCTGGCCGGCTTCCTCGACGCCCGGCGTCCCCCCGTCGGCGATCCGGACGTCGCCGAGGGCTACCGGCTGCTCCGCGAGTTCGTCGTCGAGGGCGGCAAGCGCATCCGGCCGCTGCTGTGCTACTGGGGCTGGCGGGGCGCGGGCGGCGAGGAGCCGCACGAGGACCGGGCCGTCGTCACCGGCGCGGCGCTGGAGCTCTACCACGCCGGTCTGCTGATCCACGACGACGTCATGGACGGCAGCGAGCTGCGCCGCGGGCGCCCGACCATCCACAGGGGGCTCGCCGGGGCCCCACGGTGGACGGGCGCGGAGACCTTCGGCCAGTCCGCCGCGATCCTGCTCGGAGTGCTCGCGCAAGCGTGGGCGGACGAGCTGCTCGCGGACGCCGCCGCCGGCGACGCGCGGGGGCGGGCGGCGCGCGCGCTGTTCAACCGGATGCGCACGGAGGTCGTCACCGGGCAGTATCTCGACATCCTGGCGCACGCCCGCGCGGACGCGGACGTCGAACAGGCCCTGACGGTGATCCGCTACAAGACGGCCCGATACACCGTGGAGCGCCCGCTGCAGATCGGCGCGGCGCTCGCCGGGGCCCCGCCCGCCCTGCTGGAGGCGTACTCCCGGTTCGGCCTGCCGCTCGGGGAGGCGTTCCAGCTGCGCGACGACGTCCTCGGCGTCTTCGGCGACCCCGCCGTCACCGGCAAGCCGGTCCTCGACGACCTGCGTGAGGGAAAGCGGACCGTGCTCATGGCGTACGCGTACGCGCGGGCGCGAGGACCGGAACGGGACCGGCTGCGGACCTGGCACGGCGCCCCCGACCTGGACGAACGGCGGGCGGCCGAGCTCAGGCAGATCATCGTGGACACCGGCGCCCTCGGCGAGGTCGAGGACCTCATCGCCCTGCGGGCGGGGCAGGCGCTCGGCGCGCTGAGCGACTGCGCGATCGCCCCGGAGGCGGCGCGGGCTCTCGCGGTGCTCACCGAGCGGCTCACCCGCCGCGTCCGGTGAGGCGCGCGGTCGGTACGCCCGCCTCTCTCCTGACTCCCGCTCTCCTTGCTCCCGCCGCCGGAACACTCCGGCCGCATCCACGTGCGGCCGTACGGGCACCCGGCGCATTCGGTGCACGCGGTGTGGCCCTGTCCGGGCCGGTACGACTCTGATCTTTTCTCTCCCCCTCCGCCGCTCGGCGACGAGCGTGTCCAGTCACCGAACAACCGGCCGCCGTGCCGATCACAGATGGGGTGATGTGCCGTGACCGAAAACACCATGCCGACCGACAACCGGTTGAGCCTCAGCACCAGGGCCGCGCGCAACCTGGCCACGACGACCAAGACCCCGCCGCAGATGCAGGAGATCACCTCCCGTCATCTGCTGCGCGTGCTGCCCTGGATCGAGGCGGTGGGCGGCGCCTACCGGGTCAACCGGCGGCTGACCTACCAGATGGCCGACGGGCGGGTGACGTTCGTCTCGACCGGGGCGGACGTGCGGGTCATCTCCGCCGAGCTGTGCGAGCTGCCCGCCCTGCGCGGCTTCGGCGACGCCGAGGTGCTCGCCGCCATGGCCGACCTGTTCACCCAGCGGGAGTACGAGGCCGGCCAGGTCATCGCGCAGGCCGGCACCCCGATGGACGAGGTCGTGCTCCTGGCCCACGGCAAGGTCGACAGGCTCGGCGAGGGGGCGTACGGCAACGAGACGCGGCTCGGGGTGCTGGCCGACGGCGAGTACGTCGGCGAGCAGATGCTGGTGAACGCGGACGCGCGGTGGGAGTGGACGGTCAAGGCGGTGACGTCGTGCACCGTGCTCACCCTCGGCAGGGAGGAGTTCGAACGGCTGCTCACGCTGTCGGACAGCCTGCGTGAGCACGTGCAGGCCTATCGGGAGGACCCGGACCGGCCGGTGAACCGGTATGGCGAGGCGGAGATCGCTTTGGCGGCGGGGCATGTGGGTGAGGCGACGCTGCCGGGGACGTTCGTGGACTACGAGCTGGGGCCGCGTGAGTACGAGCTGAGTGTGGCGCAGACGATTTTGCGGGTGCACTCGCGGGTGGCGGATCTGTACAACGAGCCGATGAACCAGACCGAGCAGCAGTTGCGGCTGACGATCGAGGCGTTGCGGGAGCGTCAGGAGCACGAGCTGGTCAACAACCGCGACTTCGGGCTGTTGTACAACGCCGACCTCAAGCAGCGCCTTCACACCCGTTCCGGCCCGCCCACCCCCGACGACCTCGACGAGCTGCTCGCCACGGTCTGGAAGAACCCGAACGTCATGTTCGCCCACCCCAAGGCGATCGCGGCCTTCGCCCGTCAGTGCAACGCCCGGGGCATCTACCCCCAGACCGTGGAGTTCAACGGCCAGAAGGCCCCGGCCTGGCGCGGGGTGCCGATGCTGCCGTGCAACAAGATCCCGGTGAACGACAAGGGCATCAGCTCGATCATGGTCATGCGCCTGGGGGAGAAGGACCAGGGCGTCGTCGGCCTGCGCCGCACCGGACTGGTGGACGAGTACGAGCCCGGTCTGTCGGTGCGCTTCATGAGCATCGACGAGAAGGCGATCATCTCCTACCTGGTGACCACCTACTACTCGGCGGCGGTACTGGTCCCCGACGCCCTCGGCATCCTGGAGAGCGTCGAGGTCCTGTGATGCCCTCCTACCGGCTGCCGGACTTCTACCTCCCCTATCCGCCCCGGCTGAACCCGCACGTGGAGACCGCCCGGGCGCACACACGGGGGTGGGCGGCGGACATGGGCATGCTCGACGACCCGGACATCTGGACCGAGGAGTCGCTCGACGCGATGGACTACGGCCTGATGTGCGCCTACACCCATCCCGACTGCTCCGCCACCGAACTGGACCTGGTCACGGACTGGTACGTGTGGGTCTTCTACTTCGACGACCACTTCCTGGAGACCTTCAAACGCAGCAGGGACCTGGACGGCGCCCAGGACTACCTGGACCGGCTCGACGCGTTCATGACGGACGACCCGCCCGAGCCGACGAACCCCGTGGAGCGGGGCCTGGCCGACCTCTGGCCCCGGACCGTGCCCGCCATGTCGGAGGCGTGGCGGCGCCGGTTCGTCCGGGTCACGCGCGACCTCCTGCAGGAGTCGATGTGGGAGCTGTTCCACATCGAGCGCGAGGCCGTCTCCAACCCGATCGAGTACATCGAGGAACGCAGGAAGGTCGGCGGCGCCCCGTGGTCGGCCGCGCTGGTGGAGCACGCGGCCGGCGCGGAACTGCCCGCCCGGCTCGCGGATTCCCGGCCGATCCGGGTGCTGACCGAGTCGTTCGCCGACTCCGTGCACCTGCGCAACGACCTGTTCTCCTACGAACGGGAGGTGCTGCAGGAGGGCGAGCTGTCCAACTGCGTGCTGGTCTGTGAGCGTTTCTTCGGCTGCGACACCGAGCGGGCCGTGGAGATCACCAACGACCTGCTCACCTCCCGGCTGCACCAGTTCGAGCACACCGCGCTGACCGAGCTTCCGGCACTGTTCGCGGACGAGGGAGTCCTGCCGCCCGAGCAGGCGCTGGTCCTGAGCTACGTCAAGGGATTGCAGGACTGGCAGGCGGGCGGACACGCCTGGCATACCGCCTCCAGTCGCTACACCAAGACTGCGGGAGAAACCGGGTTCTTCGGGATGAACGTGGCCCGCGCCCACCTCACGGGCGCGGGCGGCCTGCGCAACCACACCCACCGGCCCTTCTCCGAGGCCGCGGTGCGGCTGCCGCAGCCGTACATGCCGTTCGAGGTGCGCGACAACCCGCACCTGGACGCGGCGCGAGCGGCGGACGTCGAATGGTGTGCCGCCATGGGCTTCTTCGACGGCGTCCCCGGCATCCCGGCGACCGCCGTGTGGAACGAACCGCAACTCGTCGGCTTCGACCTCGCCCTGTGCGCGTCCGGCATCAACCCGGACGCCCCGGCCGGCGAACTGATCCTGGCCACCAACTGGCTGGCCTGGGGGACGTACGGCGACGACTACTATCCCCGGGTCTATGGGGCGGCGCGCGACCTGGTCGGCGCGAAGCTCGGCAACCGGCGGCTCAAGGAGTTCATGCCACTGGACCTCGTCCCGCGCCTGACCCCGATGACAGGGCTGGAACGCGGGCTGGCCGACCTGTGGCCGCGCACCGCCGGGCCGCTGCCGGAGGGCTCCCGCCGGGCCTTCCGCGCCACCGTGGAGGAGATGATCGACAGCTGGGTGTGGGAGCTGGCCAACCAGGCCCAGCACCGCGTGCCCGATCCGGTCGACTACATCGAGATGCGGCGCAGGACGTTCGGCTCGCAGATGACGATGAGCCTGGCCAGGCTGGCGCCGGGCCGGGTCATCCCCACCGAGATCCATCGGACTCGCGAGTTCCTCGGCATGACCGATGCCGCGCAGGACTACGCGTGTCTGCTGAACGACCTGTTCTCCTACCAGAAGGAGATCCAGTTCGAGGGTGAGCTGCACAACGCCGTCGTGGTGCTGGGCACCTTCTTCGACTGCGCGCCCGACGAGGCGGTGACCGTGGTGGACGCGCTCATGACCAGCCGGATGAGGCAGTTCGAGCACATCACCACCGTCGACCTGCCCGCCCTGCTCGACCGCGTCGAGGCGGAGGAGGCCGTACGGGAGTCGGTCGAAGGATACGTGTCCGACCTGCGCAACTGGATGGCCGCGATCCTGCGCTGGCACCAGCGGTCCCGGCGCTACTTCGAGGAGGAGTTGCGCAGGGGCCCGGCGGCCCGGTGGTCCCAGGGGCCGACGGGGCTCGGGACGGCCACCGCACGCATCCTCTCCCTGGCGCCGCCGGCTCGCGGGTCGCAGGCGCTCACGGCGTCGTCCGTGACGGCGCCCGCTCTCGGGCGGTCTGATCTGGCGCCGTCTGATCTCGCACCGTCTGATCTGGCGGCGTCCGATCTCGCGGTGCCGGCTCACTCGCTGCCGGTGGGGGCGCCATGACCGCGGCGCGCCTGACCCTGAGCACGGCCGCCGCGCGGAACCTGGCGACGACCACCAAGACGCCGCCGCAGATGCGGGAGATCACTCCCCGGCACCTGCTGCGGGTGCTTCCGTGGACGGAGGTCCAGGGCGGCGTCTACCGGCTCAACCGCCGGCTCACCTGCACGGTGGGGGACGGGCGGGTGAGCTTCGTCTCCACCGGGGCGCGGGTGCGCGTCATCCCGGCCGAGCTGTGCGAACTGCCGTCCCTGCACGACTACGGCGACCTGGACACCCTCGGGGCGCTGGCGGACCGGTTCGTCCAGCACGACCTGCGTCCGGGCGAGCCGGTGCCGCCGGGCCAGGTGGTGCTCGTCGCCCACGGCAAGATCGCACGCGTCGGCGCCGGCGCGTACGGCGGCGAGGCCCTGCTCCAGGTCCTGGCCGACGGAGACCACCTGGGGGACCTCACCGGCCCGGGGGCCTCGCCCGCCAAGGCCCTCACCTCCTGCATCGTTCTCGTCCTCGACCGGTCGGCGCTGGACAACCTGACCGCGCTCGCCGGTGGCCTGCGCGAGCATCTCGGCCGTCCTCCCGCGGCGCGGCCGGTGAACCGGTATGGCGAGGCGGAGATCGCTCTGGCGGCGGGGCATGTGGGTGAGGCGACGCTGCCGGGGACGTTCGTGGACTACGAGCTGGGGCCGCGTGAGTACGAGCTGAGTGTGGCGCAGACGATTTTGCGGGTGCACTCGCGGGTGGCGGATCTGTACAACGAGCCGATGAACCAGACCGAGCAGCAGTTGCGGCTGACGATCGAGGCGTTGCGGGAGCGTCAGGAGCACGAGCTGGTCAACAACCGCGACTTCGGGCTGTTGTACAACGCCGACCTCAAGCAGCGCCTTCACACCCGTTCCGGCCCGCCCACCCCCGACGACCTCGACGAGCTGCTCGCCCGCCGGCGCAGCTCGCACTACTTCCTCGCCCATCCCCGGGCCATCGCCGCCTTCGGCCGGCAGTGCACGCGGCGCCGCGTGTATCCGGACGTCACCGAGGTCAACGGGGCGACGGTCATGGCGTGGCGGGGGGTGCCGATACTGCCCTGCGACAAGATCCCGATCACCGAGGGCGGGCTCAGCTCGATCCTGGTGATGCGCACCGGGGCAGAGAAACAGGGCGTGGTCGGCCTGCGCCGCACGGGGCTGACGGACGAGTACGAGCCCGGTCTGTCGGTGCGCTTCATGGGCATCGACGAAAAGGCGATCATCTCCTACCTGCTGACCACCTACTACTCGGCGGCCGTCCTGGTCCCCGACGCCCTCGGCGTACTGGAAAGCGTCGAGGTGAACTGAGGTACGCATCCGGCCGGGGTGCTCGGGGATCACCTCGGCCGGATGCGGTTCCCCGGGTCAGGTGAGCTCCAGACCGCCGTCGAGGGTGAGGACCTGGCCGGTGAGCCAGGTCGCGGCGGGATCGGCGAGGTGGAGGATCCACTCGGCCACCTCTCCGGGCTCGCCACGCCTGCCGAGGGGGATGCGACGGGCCTCGTCCTGCTTGGTCTGCTCGACGACGGTCTCGGGAAGACCGGCGGCGGTGAGTGCCTCGCTCTCGGTCGGCCCGGGGGCCAGGGCGTTGACCCGGATCCCGTCCCCGGCGAGTTCCAGCGCCCAACTGCGGGTGAGGTGCTCGATCGCGGCTTTCGAAGCGGCGTAGTGCGCCCCGCCGGGCAGCGGCCGGTGGCCGTAGGTGCTCGAGATGTTGACGATCGATCCGCGTGTTTCCCGCAGGTGGGGCAGCGCCGCTCGGGCGAGCAGGCTGGGCGCGGTGACGTTGAGGTCGAACAGGTCGGTGACGCGCGCCGCCGTCGTCTCGGCCAGCGGCATGACCGTGGTCG
The DNA here is from genome assembly GCF_006334915.2 of Microbispora catharanthi. Lineage (GTDB taxonomy): Bacteria > Actinomycetota > Actinomycetes > Streptosporangiales > Streptosporangiaceae > Microbispora > Microbispora catharanthi. The sequence continues at coordinate 144,791 of NZ_VDMA02000012.1, read as the reverse complement.
CGCCGGCGTTGTTGACCAGCACGTCCAACCGGCCCCAGCGGTCGACGGCCGTGCGCGCGATCGTCTCGGGCGAGCCCGCGCCGCGAACATCGGCGGCGAGTGCGGCGATGCGCGGGTGCTGCCGGGCGGTCTCCTCGAGGGCGTGTGCGCGGCGGCCGATCCCGAGGACCTGGGCGCCGGCGTGTGCGAAGGCGAGGGCGGCGGCGCGTCCGATGCCCGAGCCCGCACCGGTGACGACGACGACCCGGCCGGCGAAGCGGCCGGCTGACTGTCCGGTCAAGACGACTCTTCCCTCACCGCGGTCATGGCGGCGCTCAGTGACCCGATCCGGGTGGGGCTGGTCCGGCTGCTGGCCGACGGGCGGGAGCGCGGATGGGGGGGAGCTGCGGGCCCCGGTCGCCAAGTCGACGCTCAGCCATCACCTCAGGGTTCTGCGCGACGCCGGGATCACCCGCACCCGTCAGGAGGGCACCCGCTGCTTCGTCGTGCTGCGCCGGGACGACCTGGAGACCCGGTTCCCCGGCCTGCTCGCTCCCGTGCTGGCCGCGGCGGAGTGCGACGAAGTGGGCCGGCAGGTCGGGCTGGCGTCCTCAAGCCGCGCGCTGCAGGGCTGAGGAGCCGCGCATTCGCCCCTCATGCGCCGTGCGGCACGGCTAAGGTGACCGCTGGCCGATCAGGATGTGGTTCTCGAGCGTCGCGGGGTGAGGTTGTTCGTACCGTTGGATCGCGCCCGCCGGGCGGAGGCGGCCTCCGCGCTGGGCAGCCTGGAACGCGGGATAGAAATCCTCCTGTGCCTCGCCGCCGGCATGAGGCCGATGAACCTGACCCAGGTGCACCGGTCCACCGGGTTCTCCAAGACCACCACCCATCGCCTGCTCGGGACCCTGCAGCGGCGGGGCCTGGTCACGCGCACGGGCGGCGACTACACGGTCGGCGGACGCCTCGCCGACCTCGTGCCACCGCGCGGCTGGGCGGTCCAGGGCCGTCGCCTGCCCGGCTCCCGCAGGGCGGTCCTGCCGCACCTGCTCCAGCTGTACGAGGCCACCCGGCAGACGGTCAACCTGGCCGTGCGGGACGAATTCGAGGTCGCGTACGTCGAGCGGTTGTACGGGCACAACCGGGTCAAGTCGCCGTCGGACGGCGTTGACCGGGCGCCGCTGCACTGCACGGCCACGGGCAAGGTGCTGCTCGCCTACGACGCAGGCCTGCGCGCCGCGTTCCTCGCCGCCCCGGCCCTGCGGCGGATGACCGGCCGTACGGTGACCGCGCCGGCCGCGCTGGAACGCGAGCTCGCGGCCGTCCGCGGCGAGGGCGTGGGGTACGCGCGGGAGGAGTTCGCCGAGGGAGTGTGCTGCGTCGCCGCGCCCGTCTTCGGCGGCCCGGACGGCGGGGTGTGCATGGTCGTCGCGGTCGCCGCGCCGGTGGGAGCGGCGGCGCTGCCGCGCCTGAGTGCGGCCGTGCGCAGGACCGCCCATCAGATCACCGGCGCGCTCCTCCTGTGATCCCCGCTTCGGGGATTGGGGCCGCCGGGCTCGGGGAAGGCTCGAACGAGCCGAGCGGCGGGGCCTGGGCCGCTCCGGCCGCCGGTGCCATTGACCGGCGTAGCCGTCGTGGTCTCGGGGAGAGTCATGCGTCGAGGACCGTACGCGTCCCGCCTGATCGGCCGGGCCGGCCTCGTCGCCGTTCCGGTGGCCGTGCTGCTCACGGCGTGCGGGACCCCGGAGCCGCAGATGCGGCCGCGGCCCGTGGCCACGGGCGGCCCGGTGTCCACCGCGGTCCCCGCCGCGTCGCCCTCGCCTAGCTCGTCGGTCGTATCGGCCGCGGACCATCCGGAGGCGTGCCGGAACGCCGACTGCGAGGTGGCGGTCCGTCCTGGTGACCGGTTGCGGCTCGACCGGAAGACCGGCCTCGACGCGATCACGATCGTCGCACTCGACCGGGGCGAGTTGCGGCTGCGCTTCGAAGCGGGCGCGGGTGCCTTCCACGTCGAGGGCATGAACACCAGCGTCAGCCAGGACTGCGTCAACGGCCGCTGCCGGACGGAGGGCGGGCTGACGCTGGCCCTGGGACGGCCCGGCAGGATCGGCGACATCCGCCTGCGGCTCGCGAGCGTGGCGCCCGACCACGCGGTCCTGGTCCTGTCGCCGGGGTGACCATAACCGGCGCGCCCGGCTTGGCCGTCTCGACAGGGAACCCAGGGCCTCGGCCGCGGCGTCGTTCATCCGGACGGTGATCACCACGGCAGGGTGCCCGTCGATGTGAAGAGGGTCAAGCCGGGTGCGTGCGCGTGGGTTACGGTGGCCGTCGTGAACGTCTATGGTGCGATCGCCTCGTTCGCCGTCATCGTGGCGTTGCTCACGCTCACGCCCGGCTTGGACACGGCGTTGATCCTGCGTACGTCGCTGCTCGCCGGCCGGCGACCGGCCTGGGCCGTGGTGCTCGGCATCCAGGTCGGCACCCTGCTGTGGGGCCTGCTCACGGCCGCCGGCCTGTCCGCTCTCCTCACCGCCTCCCACGTGGCGTACGAGGTGCTGCGGTGGGCGGGTGTCGCATACCTGGTCTGGATGGGCGGCAGGATGCTCTGGCAGAGCCGCACGAGCCGCACGAGCCGGATGGAGGACGTCGCACCGCCCGGCCCGCCGGAGGCCGGATGGGGACGGGCGTTCCGGCGGGGCCTGCTGACGAACCTGCTCAACCCGAAGGTGGGCGCCTTCTACGTCGCGGTGCTGCCGCAGTTCATGCCCCAAGGCGTGCCGCACGCGGTGATGGGCGTACTGCTGGCGGGCGTCCACGTCTGCGAGGCGCTGGTGTGGAGTGCCGTGCTCATCGGGTTCACCGGAATTCTGCGCGGCTGGCTGCGCAGGCCGGCGGTCAAGCGCGGCCTGGACCGGCTCACCGGCCTCATCGTCATCGGCTTCGGTCTGCGCCTGGCGATCCAGCAGTCCTGAGCCGCCCGTCGTAGGGGCCGACCCCGCACACCTCGGGGACGGCGGCGATCGGGACCTCCTCTGTGAGAGCGCGGACCAGCAGGGCCTCGACGCCGCGCAGCATCGCCTCCGCGGTGTGCGGGGGCAGGTAGGCGGTGTCCACGATGAGGCTGAGCTTCCCGGTGTCGGGGGCCGAGACGACCGTGAAGAACGCCTTGAACCGGACACCCGGCCAGGCGTTCGTGACGTACGTCCTGGTGTTTTCGGTGAGGCGGGCCACGTCCTCGTCGGGGCCGACGGGAGGCAGGCCCGGCCAGGTGCCGACGGTCCGCCTGTCGTTGAAGAACGCGTCGAGGTCCGGCTCCCGGCCGCGGCGGCGGCCGATTTCCTCCCGCATCGCCTGCATCTCGAACGGGTCGTAGTGCGCGTTGCGGTACGCCCTGAGCGCCCCCCGCTGCGCGGCCCGGCAGGCGGCGGCGAAGTCCGTGGCGGGCAGATCGAGCACGAACAGGCCGTCCTGCTCCACGGTGCCGACCATCGTGCGGACGCGCGCGTCGCGGCGGTTGCTGTGCACGAGCTGCATGACCGCACGCGGACGGCCGCTTACGACGGCCAGCACGGTGGCGCAGGCGGCGAGCAGCACGCTGGTCGTGCTCATCGTCCAGCGCTCGGCCAGCCGTTGCGCCGCGGTGGCGAGCGCCACCGACTCCATGCCGACCTCGATGAACCGCGGGTCGTCCGCCTCACGCGGCGGATGGTCGAACACGTCGAGCGGCCCCTCCGCCAGCACGGAGTGCCAGTATCGGACGGACCTGGCCGAGCGGGCGGGGTACGGCTCCTCGCGCTCCGCGGCCGCCTGGTCCATCGGCTGCCACTCGGCGGGCGGCAGTTCCTCGCCGCGCAGCAGGGCCTTCCACTCCTCCGACAGCGTGTTCAGCGCCTGGAAGTCCACCGCCAGATGGGAGAAGGCGACCGCCAGCGCCATGGGGCGGCCGTTCTTGACGACGACGGCGCAGCGCAGCGGCAGGTCCCGGTCGTGTGCGAAGGGCGTCCGGCCCAGCTCGCCCGCGAGCCGCTCGGCGACCCGCAGCGCCCGTTCCTGTCCCGCGTCCACCAGATCCACGGCTAGCTCGCCGCCGCGGCGGACCCGCTGCACCGGCCCTTCCGGGGTGAGAGCGAAGGTCGTACGCAGGCTCTCGTGGCGTTCCAGCAGCACGCGCAGCGCGTCCAGGACGCTGCCGAGGTCGCGCCTGCCGTACACCGGGAGCACCCATGGGCAGCTCAGGAACGTCTGGCTGTCGCCCATCAGGTGGACCGCCCGCCATATGAGTCGCTGTCCCCAGGTCAGCGGCGCCTGGCCCTCCCGGCTGCCGCTGAACGCCACCGTCACCATGAACCCGTCATCCCTCGGGAGGTCGGCTCGTCGCCGAGGCCGATCTCCACGCTGTCACCGAAAAGTTTCGACACGATGCCACTCCATGATCGGCACGGAATGCCTGTTAGTCCGGTTTGGTCACGCCGGAAGTCGCCGTGCAACGGAAGAATAGGCAACAGGAGTGGAAGGGCGACAGTGAAAGTCGTAAGTCTTCTGCCGAAAGCTTTCGAAGGAGAGCGTTCCGAGGTGCGGGGCTACCTCTTGTCCGGTACGACGATCGTGATCTTGTTGCGGGCGGCGTCGATGCGGTTGGCGGGTGGCGCGCCGTCGGTCTCGTCGTCGCGGAGCATCGTCTCGCTCTGCCGCTGCTCCAGTTGCACCCGTTTGGTGGAAAGGAAGGCCGCCGCGAACTCGTCGAATCCGGTGGCCGAGATGGACCGGCCGGACTTGCGGACCTTGGCCGCCCATCGCCACAGGCGTTCGAGCAGGGCCAGAAGAATCAGCGCACACGCCAGCATCTCCATGATCCCGACCGTACCTCCCGTCCTTTCCGGGTGTCCTCGTTCCCGAAGATCCGGTGTGGCCCACGGGGGTCACGCCCATGCAGGCGGAAAGATCGTCTGTCGGCCTGGCCTCGTACGATGTCGCCCATGACCAGGCACGGTTTCACGCTCACGGCAGAGGGCCCGTTCGACTTCGGCGCCACGTTGCGCTTCGTCGAGGACTGGCCGGCCACCAGCGGCCTGCCCTCCGACGGACGCGCGCTGCGCTTCGCCTACTGCGCGGAGTCCGACTGGCTGCCGATCGGCGTGACCGTGACCGCCGCGCCGGACGGGGTCGCCGTCGCCACCACGCGGGCCGCCGGGCCGCGGATCCGGGGCGAGGTGGCGCGCATCCTGTCCCTCGACGTGGACGGCTCCGGCTTCGCCGCGGCCGGCGAGGCCGACCCGGTGCTCGGCGACCTGCAGCGGAAGAGTCCCGGCCTGCGCCCGCTGGGCTTCTGGAGCCCCTGGGAGGCGGCCTGCTGGGCGGTGATCGTGCAGCGTTCGTCGATGCTCATCGCCGCCCGGCTCAAACAGCGCGTCGCGGAGCGATACGGCGCGAAGGTCGTCGTGGACGGGGAGACCTACGCCGCCTTTCCTCCGCCCATGACGCTGCTGCAGGCCGGCGGTCTCGGCCTGCCCGCGCAGAAGGAGGAGTGGCTGCGCGGGCTGGCCCGCGCGGCGCTCGACGGCGTGCTCACCGCCGAGCACCTGCGCGCGCTCGACCCCCAGGAGGCGCTGGCGGAGCTCCGCGCCCTGCCCGGCGTGGGGCCGTTCTCCGCCGGCCTGATCCTGATCCGCGGCGCGGGCGCGCCGGACGCGTTTCCGGGCGACGAACCACGCCTGTTCGCGATCCTGCGCGAGGCGTACGGGCTGCCGGAGGACGCCCCGCCTGCCGCGTACCGGAAGGTGGCCGAGGCGTGGCGGCCCTACCGGTCCTGGGCCTCCTTCCTGTTCCGGGCGTCCGGCTACGGAGCCATGGACGACGACCGGCCCCCGAGCCGTCCGACGCGAGGCCGCTGAACCCTCTGCGGCGGGCAGCGCGGTGGACGGCGGCGCGATCCTCATGCCGCGGTCGTATCGCGGCGTCTGAGAAAACGATGAACGGGCCGGGGCGTCGTCTCATCGGATTCTCACGCGGGCTGAACATCGGATGAGACTTCATCGCCCGGACGGATTCTTTCGCATAGGGTCGATCGTCGTCCACGCGCCCTCTCTGAGCTGGCGTCATAAGAATGGCGTTAGCGGGCCGCCGTGGTCGTGCGGATATTTAAGAATCGTCTCGGCCGCGAAAAAGGCCGATACGTTCTTCGGTGAAGGCGAAATCCGGTGCGGGCACCCTCTCTGTCCATTGAAACCCGCGCCGGTGGTTTTCCCGAGGAGGAACCAATGCGTGCAAAAGTAACCGCCGGACTGCTGACCGCCACCGTCGGCGCCTGTGTGCTCGTCCCGACGGCGTCGGCCTTCGCGGCGACCGGTCAGCCGGGCGCCCCGCGACCCGTGGCCACCACGACCCCCAAGCAGGACCCGAAGCCGGACAACAAGCCGGACACCAAGCCGGACGCCAAGCGGGATGACGGCGAGAACGGCTCCCGCTCCGCCGCGGCCACCTCGCTGACCATCACCGCCTCGGCGAGTGAGGAGACGGCGAAGCGGTCCCGCAACGACCGGCGTGCCAAGCAGCTGACGCTCTCGGGCTCGCTGACCTCCGGCCGGTCGGGCCTTGCCACCCAGACCATCGCCGTCTACTTCCGCAAGGCCGGCTCCGCCCGCTACACGTACGTCACCTCGACGCGTACGGGGTCGCGCGGGCAGTACAGCGTGAAGGTGAACAGCGGCGGGACGGGCACATGGAAGGCCGCCTTCGCCGGCACGCCGGCCAAGCGGCAGAGCTCCGCCACGGTGAACGTCGCCTGACGTCCACGCCATGACCGGGGGCGCGTTCCGAGGAGCGGGAACGCGCCCCCCTCTTTTCCCCACCGGGTCGCGTCCCTGATCGCCGCCGCGGCCGTCTCCACAGGCATGGCCGTTCGCCGTCGTCACGGCCTTGACCCTGACGCGGCAGGAGGCTCGACGATCAGGGCATGAGCGAGTACGTCAGTCCCGTCCCCATGCCCGCGCTCGACGCGACCGCCCCCGAGATCTACCGGGATTACTACGGCATGCCGATGTTCGTCAGCATTCCCACGCGCGACCTCGCGGCGTCGAAGGACTTCTGGACCCGCGGGCTCGGGTTCGTCGACCTGTTCTCCGTGCCGGATCGGCTGACTCATCTGCGCCGCTGGGCCTTCCAGGACGTCCTGCTCGTGCCCGCGGAACACGTGGGCGAGGTCCCGGCGATGACTGTCAGCTTCGCCTGCGTCCTCAGCCAGATCGACCAGATCGCCGTGCGCTGCGAGGAACTCGTGCCGGGCTGCACCAGCGGCCCGAGGGAGATGCCGTGGAACTCCATCGAGCTGACGGTTGTCACGCCCGAGAACGCCCGGGTGGTGATGACGGCCGCTCAGCCGCTCGATCCGCACAGTGCGCGGGCGGACGATCTGCGAGCGATGGGCATCGAGATCCCGGCCGAGTGAGCACCCCGCACGCCCGCCTCAGGCCGTGGGCCTCCGGCGAGGTCGGCGATACTGGGCCGGTGACGAGCGACGCCCGCGAATGCCGACCGGTCGCCACCGGACCGGACGGCTCCGACGGCCTCACCGTCGGCCGGGCTGCCGCGCTCGTCGGGGTCAGCGTGAAGACGCTGCACCACTGGGACGCGATCGGCCTCGTACGTCCGAGCGGGCACACCGGGGCCGGATATCGCGTGTACTCGGGCGACGACGTCGCGCGGATCCACCGCGTCCTCGTCTACAGGGAGCTCGGGTTTCCGCTCGCCGAGATCGGCCGGATCCTCGACGACCCGGCCGCCGACGCGCGCGACCATCTGCGCCGGCAGCGGACGCTGCTCGTGGAGCGCATCTCCCGCCTGCGGAAGATGGTCGGCGCGGTCGACCGCATGCTGGGTGCGTCGAGCACCGCCATGCGATTGACCCCGGAGGAGCAGGTCGAGATCTTCGGCGACGACTGGCAGCCCGCCTGGGCCGACGAGGCCGAGGACCGCTGGGGCGACAGCGCGCAGTGGGCGCAGTACGTCGAGCGGGCCGGCGAGATGAAGCCGGAGGACTGGAAGAGGATCGCGGCCGAGACCGATGCCCTGAACGCCGACCTCGCCGCGGCGAAACGCGCCGGCGTGACGCCCGGGTCCACCGGCGCGAACGCGCTCGCGGAGCGGCACCGCGCGTCGATGTCGAGGTATTTCGACTGCACACACTCGATGCACGCCTGCATCGGGCGGATGTTCACCGCCGATCTCCGGTTCGCCGGCCACTACGACGCGGTCGAGCCGGGCCTGGCCGTCTGGCTACGCGACACGATCTGCGCGAACGCCGCGGCTCATGGCGTCGACCCGGAGTCCGCGACCTGGCGGTAGACCCCGGGTGTCATGGAGCAGGTCGCGCAACGGTGCCAGATCACGCGCTGACGGCGAACCAGCCGGCGATGCTCGTTCCGGTCGGAAACGCTCTAGTGGAGCATTCGCCCGAGCCGGGACATTGCGCTGGTCAGAGGTCCGCCCCTCGCCGTCGCCGCCCGCTCGGACGCGCGCACCGCGGCGAAGCCGTAGCCGGTCATCCGCCGTTCGTAGTCGCCGATCGCGCCGGCGAGCGGCAGGCCCGCCGTGACGCTCGGCGTCGGTGCCCGGAAGCTCGCGCGCGTCCACCGTCAGCGCCCACATCACGTAGTCGCCCGGCCACTGCGGACGCAGCCCCGGCCAGAGCCTGGCGGCCGCCTCCGCCGGATCCTCGCGCGGTCGTACCAGACCCAGCGCCAGACCGGCCCGGCTCGAGCGCACCGACACGAAGCCCTCGTGAATCCGGGGAGGGAGCAGGCCGGCCACCCGCTCACCGAGCAAGGTCCTGCCGTAGACGCACCTGGTGCCCAGATCCTTGATCCGCGCGTGCGGCAGCAACTGCCCGCGTACTCGTGAACCGATGCCGTCGGCGCCCACCAGCACGTCACCCGTGACGCTGCCGCCGTCGGCGAACCAGGCGCGCACACGCTCGCCCTCGTGCTCGTAGTGCGTGAACTCGGCGCCATAACCGACCACGCCGTCCAGCCCGGCCAGGAGAACCTGGCGCAGCACCATCCGGTCGACCGGAGCGCTGAAGGTCGCGGGGTCGCCCCCTGCCGACACGCCGTCGAACGTCACGCCGTGCAGTTCCCGCAGGCGTTCGTCGACGACGGTGACTCGCCTGCTAGGCAGCCCGGCCGTGGCGGTGAACAGCTCGTACAGGCGGGGCGGCAGGCACTGGTGCAGCGCGCCCGCGCCGCGTGAGTCGAGGTGGAGGCGGTACCCCTGCGGCCGGTGGCCGGGTGAGGGATCGCGCTCGTGGACCGTCACGCCGATCCCGGCCCTCCGCAGGCCGTGGGCCGCGCAGAGCCCACCCAGGCCCCCTCCGATGATGACAACCTGTGGCGCTACCGGCATCGGCACACACTCCTGTCAGGCTCGCCGCCGACCTTCGGCGTTCACAACCCAGCCTCGCCGAGGACGGCGTTGTCACGCATCGGGACGCTGTCTTGTCTGAGCTGGTGCACGGCCGGATCGAGCCGGCCACCGTCACGCGAAGGAATCCCGATGAGCACCGATCACACCCACGTTCACCACCTTGAGAACCCCGACAGGAGCGGTCCGCCACCGAAGATCGACGTGGTCGGCACCGTGCCGGGGGCCCCGCCTGCGCCGGAGGGGGCCGAGGCGATGACGATCCTGGTCACGTTGCCGCCGAACAGCCCTGGTGCGCCGCCTCACCGGCACTCCGGGCCCGCGTTCGGGTTCGTGATCAGGGGAGCGATCGACTTCGAGCTCGAAGGCGAACCCGCGCGGGTCGTCCGGGCCGGTGAGACGTTCTGGGAGCCCGGCGGGGACGTGATCCACTACCAGGACGGCAACCATCTCGCCGACGAGGAGTCGGCGTTCGTGGTGACGATGTTCTGCGCGCCGGGGCAGCCGATGCTGACCGTGGTCAGCCCGGAGGAGCTGGAAGCTCGGCGCGACCGTCGGGCGCCGCGGTCATGACCAAGGTCTCGCTGACCGCACTCGTCCGTGATCTGCTCGCACTCGCCCGCGAGGCGGACAGCGGGCGCAGCGCCACCACCGTCCACGGCGGGCACGACCGTTCGCTGCGGCAGACCGTGATGGCGTTGCGACAGGGCGAGCACATCCACGAACACGAGCATCCCGGCGAGGTCACGGTGCACGTGCTGCACGGGCGGGTGCGGCTTGTCGCCGGGCCCGACTCGTGGGACGGGCAGCCCGGCGATCTGCTGGTCATGCCGGAACGCCGCCACCGCGTGGAGGCCGTACAGGATTGCGCGTTCCTGTTCACCACCACACGTTGAGAGCGAAGAAGGCGGGAACCGGTTCCGGTTCCCGCCTTCAGTCGTGGCGCACACCGGCCCTCCCGTGCCCGCGCGGTTGTTCATCAGCGCGCGCACCGCCGGGTATCACCTGCGCAAGGTCTTCACGAAGCTCGGCATCAGGGGGCGCACCGAGCTGAAGACCGCGCTCGCCGAGCTCGACTCCGAGCCGCGGTGGACACGCTCATGAGCGTGACTCCGGCGGCACATAGTCGAAGGTGGGGCCGGCCGTGGTGCCGTCCACATCGGGCATCAGCAACAGGGCGTCGGCCTGGGCCTTGAGCGCGTACATCGTGCCGACGGCGGCCCCGAGCAGTTTCGGGTCGCCGTCGAAGGCCTGCTCCAGCTGGTTCAGAAGCGTGCAGTAGGTGCTGTTGAACTCGTCCTGCGCGATACGGATCGCGCTGCCCGGCGCGTGATCGGACAGCCGCGGGTTGGGCCGCATCCGGCGCACGGCGGCCAGGTTCACCGAGATCGTCTCGCCGGTCGGCCCGGACTGCGGGGTGTCGCCGCGCCGGTAGCGCCGGCCGAGTTGGAGTTCCCGGAAGCGGTAGTAGTGGGCGACCTCGTCCCGATCGGGGTGGAAGATGTCCTGGTCCCCGTCCCAGACTTCGCCCCGTGCCGTACCCTCGCCCTGTTCGACGATCTCCTTCAGCGCCCCCAGCGCCGACTCCAGATCCTCCACTGCGAACAACCAGCCCGCGGTGTGCCGGAAATGGCTGCCGCTCACCTGGCGCGCGGGGTCGCCGCAGAAGACCTCCCGCTCGCCGAGTTGCTCGCACAGGTGGCGCAGTCCCTGTTCGATCGCGTCGTAGAACTGCCCGATCGTCTCGTAGCCGTCGCCCTCCGCCGGAGCGCCGGGTGGGGCCGGCTGTTCCAGTCGCAGGAACATCTCCAGGGACTCCGGGCCGAACGGGAGCAGCGACAGCTCCAGATCGCTGTGGGGCAGCCGCCGGGGATACGGCGCCAACATCTCCGGCATGTCGAGGCGCGGTCGGCCGCCGACGGCGTTGAGCAGGTTCGCGGCCAGCGCCAGATGCAGCATCTCCTCGGCGAAGACGCTGCCGACCACCTCCACGGCCTCCGGATTGTGCTCCGGCTCCAGGGAGTACAGCGCGCACAGGTACGGCGGCAACGTCGCGTGTTCCAGCTCGACCGCCCACTGAAGGTGCTCACGCAAACTGTCGAGGGTGTCGATTGGCGCCGGTCCGGGAACAGTGACAGTCCCCTGCGGTTCCAGATCGTTCATCGAAGTCCTACCTCACTGGCAGAAGTGGTGTCTGTGCGTGTGACGCGACCGGTCGCAGGCTAAGACCGGACAGCCGCCGGACGTGTGACAGCCGCAGGGAACTTCTTCACGACCCATGAGCTCCGCGCCTGGCGGAAGGGAGCCGGTCACGACTTCGCGCGCTGCCGCCGACCGGCCACCAGGCGCGTCCGGCCCGCCTCGGTCAGGCGCCTGCCGCCCCCGAGGTGACGTGCAGCGCGACCGGCCGAAGGACCAGACCATCGGTCCATGTCACCGATTCGGGCGAGGCGGTCAGGCGGAGAGCGGGTCGCCGGGTGACCAGGGCCCTGATCGCCTCGGTGAGCTCGACCCTGGCGAGACTGGCTGCCAGGCAGCGGTGTGGACCGTAACCGAATGCCACATGCGGGTTGGGAGGGTGTTCGGTGAAACGGTGGATGTCGAACCGGCTGGGCTCGGGAAACGCCTGCGGGTCGTGGTTGGCCGCGTTCAGGTTCGGCATGACGACCGTCCCCGCGCTCAGCGAGCCGCTCGGCAGGTCGGTGTCCTCCGTGATGCGGCGCATGAAGGCACTGGCGGGCGGTCCGTCGAAGCGCAGGATCTCCTCGACGGCCGTAGCCGTCAGGGCCGGGTCCGCGACCAGTTCGTCCCACTGGTTCGGATGGAGGAGCAGCCGGAACACGCCACGGGCGATCATGGAGGCGGTCGTCTCGTAACCGGCCGTGATGAGAGAGAAGACGGTGTTGACGAGCTCGCCCTCCGACAGCCGGTCGCCGGAGTCCCTGGCCTGGATGAGCAGGTCGATGAGGTCCTCGCCGGGCGAGAGGCGATGCTGGGCGACCAGTTCCGCGGCGTAGGCCATGAAGTCGTTGTAGCTCTCGTAACGCGCCTGCTCGGTGGCCGTGGAGGTGGTCAGGAACATGTCCGTCCACTGGACGAACTGCTCGTAGTGGTCCATCGGCACGCCGAGCATTTCACAGATGACATGGGCCGGTAGCCGCAGCGCGTATCCCTGGACCACGTCGAAGCGGTCACCCAGGCCGTCGAGGAGTTTTCGGGCGATCGCCGCGATGCGGGGACGCCACGGTTCGATCTGGCGCGGGGTGAAGGTGCCCTGCATGATCCGGCGGTAGCGCGTGTGCTCCGGCGGATCCTGATTGATCAGCGCGTCCGGGTCGTCGTCGATGCCGACGCCGCTCACGAACCGCGGCAATCCGGGGAGGCGGAGATTGCGGCTGGATGCGGGCGAGGCCAGCAGGGCGCGGACGTCCTCGTACCGGACGGCCATCGGGACGTGGTCGCCGCTGGGCATGGCCGCCGGCTCCAGCGGCCCCGACTCGCGTCTGCGGGCGAACTCCGGTGGTGGCGTGGCAAGTGGCCCCGGCACGATATCCGGCCCGATGTACGGCTCAATATTGAGCCCGATATTCGGCTCAGTCCCGTTCGAATCCGGCTCGGTGGTCACTGCAACCCCTTCCGTCGGGGGCGCCGGGGGTGCGGCCTACGCGGAACGTACGAAATGTCGCACCGCCCGTCAACGGGCGAATCAGCGAGACCTCAGGCCGTGGCCCCGGTGCCCGCGAGCAGCGCGGTGCTGAATGGCCTGCGGGACGCGATGCCGAGCTTCGTGAAGATCTTGCGCAGGGCCATTCGACGGTGTGCGGGCTGATGAAGAGCTGCGCGCCGATCTCGGGGTTCGTCAGCCCGTCACCGGCCAGGCGCGCGATCTGCGCTTCCTGGGCGGTGAGAGTGGCGCGCGTCTCGATGGTGCGCTTGCCGGCCCCGAGACGGCGGCCGAGCGACATGAGGCGGTCGACGCCGCGATCCGGTCGCTGCCGGAGAGACTGACCCCTGCCGAACGAGCGGTCCATCTCCTGCGCGTGGCCTTCGGCTACCCCTACCGCCGGATCTCCGAGATCCTCGGCCTGAGCGAAGACCACGCGCGGCAACTCGTGCGCCGGTGCCCGCGACCACCTCGCCGGCGAGCGGCGCAACCCGGTGAGCACCACCGGGCACCGGCGCCTCGTACGGACGTTCCTCTCCGCCGCGCAGACCGGCGACCTCGCCGAACTGGAGGAACTGCTCGCCTGCGGCGTCGCCCGCTAGGCCGCTCTACTCGGCGGGATCGCCGGGCCGGGGGTCGTCTTCCAGCACCTCGACCGCGGCGAGCAGCCCTCGCAGGCCGATCTCCTCGCGTTCGGCGTCCGTCGGGTCGAACAGCCAGTCGGTGACCGGCAGGCCGGCGGCGTCCTCCGGACGGCTGGACTCGACCCGGATCACCTCCGCCTCGACCTCGATTTCGAGCTCGTGCAGAAATTCGGTCTCGTCGTTCGGAGCGGTCATCGTTCCTCTCTCCGTGTCGGTGTGCGGATGACTCGGCCGGGGGGCGGGACGCGACGACCGCGGCGACCTGCGCAGCGCAGCCGGGACAGCGGCGCAGCCGGGACAGCGGTGCGGCCGGGACAGCGGCGTGGCCGGTGATCGCGGTCATCGCGTGCGCGCCCTCAGGGATGAACGGCCTCGTCGGCCTACTTGCCGGTGGCGGTGCGGTCGAGCCAGTCGTGGTAGCGGATCGTGCCGAGGGTGGCGTCGCCGATCGGAACGAGCGACCGCTCGCTCAGCTCGCTGCCGAAATACCGCGCGTGCGGGTCGGTGACCACCTCGCGCGGGTCGCCCCAGGCGGCCAGCGCCTGCCGGAAGAACTCGTCCATCCGGGACTGCTCGGGCCCGGCGATCTCGACCCTGCCGTTCAGCGGCGACCCCACCGCGGTCCGGCCGACCGCCTGAGCGACATCGTCGCCCGCGATGGGCTGGAAGAGCACGGGCGCCATGTGCACCTTGCCGTCCACCATGGCGTCGTCCGCGATGCCGCGGGCGAACTCGAAGAACTGGGTCGAGTGCACGAGCGAGAACGGGATCCCCGACTTCTCGATCAGCTGCTCCTGGGCGATCTTCGCCGCGAAGTAGCCGTTCTCCGGCATCCGCTCCGTTCCCACGATCGACACCGCGACGTGGTGACCCACGCCCGCCTCCGCCTCCGCCGCGAGCAGGTTGCTCGTGGAGGTCTCGAAGAACTTCAGCACCGCGGTCCTCTCGAACGACGGCGAGTTCGACACGTCGACCACCACCTGCGCGCCCGCCAGCACCTCGGCCAGCCCTTCGCCGGTCAGCGTGTTGACGCCGGTGTTCGGCGACGCCGCGACCGCCTCGTGACCGTGCTCGCCCAGCTTCTTCACCAGCTTCGACCCGATCAGGCCGGTGCCGCCGATTACCACGATCTTCATCGCGCTCTCTTTCTGTCCGCCGGGCCACCTCGTTGCCACCCGGTCGCCAGCTAAGACCGGACAGCCTCCGGGGTTGTGACGGCAGCCGCGAAGTTCACGTCAATCCGTCACCGGTCACGTGGGGCGGGTCATGACGACGTGCTCCCGTGCGGCCCCCGGCGGCCGCCGACCAGATCGTGACGGCGACGAGCAGAACGCAGACGGCCGCGATCGCCGCGACCGTGCCGGCCACGCCGACCCAGGGCGTCGCGAGCGGCAGTGACAGGACGATGACGACGCACGCCAGAACCGCGGCGGGGAACATGACGGGCTCTGTGACGACAAGCACGTGCACCGCCCACAGCAGGGCGAGATACACCCCCACCGGGACGGCGACCGCGTAGCCGAGCGCCGGCGACGACGCCACGACGTCGTGCCCGCTCTTCTCCACCGCCACCTCGAGCCCGGAGCCGAGGGCTGCCAGCGCTGCGAAGATTCCATAGTGGCCGTATCCCCACAGGTAGGACCGATGACGGCGATCGCTGAGACCGTCCCCGGCAGGTCCGAGGAAATACAGCCACCAAAGAGCGAACAGCAGGGTGAGGCCGGCGCCGGCGATCACGACGAAGGGACCGCCGACCTCGCCCGTCTCGAGCGCTCTTCCGACCCCTCTGCTCGCGGCCAGCACGCTCTCACCGAGCAGGATGATCGTGAACAGGCCGTAACGCTCGGCGATGTGGTGCGGGTGCCAGTTGGTGGCCCTGGCCCGCTCCGCCCACCGCGGCACCGCGAGTTCCAGGACGGCCAGGCAGACGAAGAACGGCAGACCGAAGGACGAGGGCAGGACTCCCGTCTCCACGAGGACGAGCCGCGACAGCCAGCCCAACTGCAGGAAGGTGATGCCGCCGGCGTAGCGAAACGCGGTGCGGCGCCTCGCCGGGTCTTCGAGACCGGCCCGCAGCCATTGGGCGACGAGCCCGATTCTCATGATGAGGTAGCCCAGCGTGATGACCCCGTAGGCGGAGTGACTCGCCGCGGCGGGCACGCCGGCGGCGAGGACCAGCACACCGGCCATCTGCACCATGGTCAGCAACCGGTAGGCGACGTCGTCGGTGTCGTAGGACGAGGCGAACCACGTGAAGTTCATCCACGCCCACCAGATCGCGAAGAACACCTGAAGGAACGGCACCAGCCCGGCCAGGCCGTGACCGCCGGCGATGTCGTGCGCGAACTGCGCGGTGGCGGCCGCGACCGCGACCACGAAGGTGAGATCGAACAGCAGTTCGAGCTGACTCGAAACGCGGTGCGGCTCATCGATGGCACGGGCGCTCATCCGGACCCGGATCCGGATCGTGGTGCCTGCTGGTGGCAAGGTCCTGCTCCTGTCGCTGCGCAACGTACGGTCCGCTCCGAAGACAGGGCAGAGTTTAGATCTGTGACAACGCGGCACCGGACTCGCGCGCTCGCGGCTGGAGGAACGCGCGGGAACGGGCGCCGGCGGGGTGCCGGCCGGTCAGCGCGCGAGCCACTCCCGATAGGTGGTCCTGGCGATGCCGGCGCCGTCCTTGGCGACGAGGGCGGAGCCCGAGGCGGCGGCGTACATGCCGGCACTGTCGTCGGTGACGACGACGTCGGCGCCCGCCAGTGCCGCGGACAGGCCCCGCCCGCTGAGCAGGTCCACTCCGGTGGACGTCGAGTGCGGCACCGCCTCGTGCCCGCGCGCGCTCAGGATCGTGACCAGCCGGGATCCGATGAGGCCGGTTCCCCCGATGACAGCGATCTTCATTTCCTGGCCTTCCTGGCTCTCGGACACGACGATACGCACCGGCTCCCCTTCTTCCCGCGAAGTGATCACCCCGGAGTCACGGGGTCCTCAGGAAGTGGAAGTGGTCCTTGCCTACGACAACCGGATTGTGGAGCTCACCGATCTCGTCGATCGTCACGCTGATCAGGTCACCCGCATGGAGCCGGAAGTCGAGATCGGGCACGATGCCGGTCCCGGTGGAGAGCACGACCCCGTGGGGATGGTTCTCCGAGTGGAACAGATAGGCGGTCAGCCAGCTGAACGGGCGACGGATCTGCCTGGTGGAGGTCGTGCCGTCCCAGATGACGGCGCCCTTGCGCGTAACCGTCAGGCGGATGGTGAGGTCGGAGGCGTCGACCTCCCACGCGGGCCTGATACCGGGGGAGAGGGCGCAGGCGCCGGCGTACAGCTTGGCCTGCGGTAAGTAGAGCGGGTTCTCGCCCTCCACCGATCGTGAGCTCATGTCATTGCAGACGACGTAGCCGACGATCTCCTCGAAGCGGTTCACCACAAGAGCCAGCTCGGGCTCGGGAACGTTGAGCTCCGAGTCGGAGCGGATACCGACGGGTTCGCCGTCGACGACCACCCGCCAGGCGGGCGACTTGAAGAACAGTTCGGGACGCTCGGCGTCATAGACCAGCTCGTAGACCGACTTGAGGGCGCTCTCCTCCACCCGGGCATCCCGGGAGCGCAGGTAGGTCACGCCCGAGGCCCATACCTCCATGACCCCGTCCACGGGGGCGAGCAGACGCACCTCGCTGAGCGAGCAGGCAGGGGCGGCGTCGGCACAAATCCCTTCGATTTCCTCTTTCCGGTGTTGAAGGAGCTCGAACATACCGGCGACCGGCAGGGCGGACAGGACGCCGTCATTCACCACCCCGATGCGTGGGTGGGGGTCGTCATGCCGCTGGTATCGCACGATGTGCACTCGATTTCCCCTTTGTCGTGAAGTGATGGACGTCAGGCGCAGAGGTGTCGGCGGTTCGTTCAGCCGAACGGCCGACCTGGCAGCTGTGGTGCGGGCTATGGACAAACCGGACGTGATCGGCGACGGTTGCATCGTAAACGTTACCGATTACGTTTACGCAAGAGCCGGACGCACGTGATGGACGTCGCCAGGGGCCGGTGGTGAGGCCCGGACGCCGTCGCCCCGGCGCGCTCGACGGCGCATCCGGGGAATCGGTGGGACGAGGCAGGGGCCGGGGCGAGGTGATCTGGCCTGGTCCGTTCAAAGGCGACTGGCGATGTCATCGGTGACGCCGGAAATGGGGCTGTAGTGGTGATTGGGGTGATCGAGTGACCACGGTGAGGCGGGAATCCGAAGCGATTTACATCGATCCGGCCGCGCCTGTAGGGGAGCGCGTGGCGGACCTGCTGGCCCGGATGACCCGGGAGGAGAAGCTCGCGCAGTTGGGGAGCGCTTGGGCGTTCTCACTGATCGAGGGTGGCCAGTACTCGGCGGAGCGGGCGCGGACGGTCCTCCGGCACGGCTTGGGGCACGTGACTCGCGTCGCGGGGGCCACCAGCCTGAAGGCGGCGCAGGTGGCGCGGGTGGCGAATGCGATCCAGCGCTTCCTGGTGACCGAGACCCGGCTGGGGATTCCCGCGATCGTGCACGAGGAAGTGTGCTCCGGGGTGATGGCACGGGAGGCGACCGTCTTCCCGCAGGCGATCGGCGTCGCGAGCACCTGGGAGCCGGAACTCAACCGGCTGCTGGCGGATGCCGTTCGCACGCAGATGCGCGCGATGGGAAGCCACCAGGGGCTCTCACCGGTGCTGGACGTGGTACGGGACCCGCGGTGGGGCCGGACGGAGGAGACCTACGGGGAGGACCCCTACCTGGTGGCCCGGATGGGCGCGGCGTTCGTCCGTGGCCTCCAGGGCGATTCTCTGGCGGAGGGCGTCATCGCGACGGCCAAGCACTTCGTCGGGTACGGGGCGTCCGAGGGGGGGTTGAACTGGGCGCCGGCGCATCTGCCGCCTCGTCTGCTGCGGGAGGTGTATCTGTATCCGTTCGAGACGGCGGTCCGCGAGGCGGGCCTTCAGTCGGTGATGGCCGGCTACCACGAGCTGGACGGGATTCCCTGCCACGCCAACGGTGAGCTCCTCAGCGATGTCCTCCGTGGGGAGTGGGGCTTCACCGGCACCGTCGTGTCGGACTACTTCGCCGTCGACGATCTCCACTCGTATCACCACTTCGCGCAGGACAAGCGGCGGGCGGCGGCTCTGGCACTCACCGCGGGTACCGACGTCGAACTGCCGGCGACGGATGCGTACGCGGATCCCCTGGCAGACGCCCTGGACGTCGGCGAGGTCGGCGAAGGGCAACTGGACGAAGCGGTTTCACGGGTTCTCCGGCACAAGTTCGAGCTCGGCCTGTTCGAGAACCCTTACGTCGACGAGGCCGCGGTCGCGGTGACGGTGAACGCCGAGCGGCATCAGGAGGTGGCGCTCGAGATAGCCCGGCGCAGCCTCGTCCTGCTCAAGAACGACGGTGTCCTGCCGCTGCGACCGGGCGCCGGAACGGTCGCTCTCATCGGGCCGAACGCCGACGACGCGCGGCACCTGCTCGGTGACTACTCCTTCGCGGCTCATGTCGAGTCGTTGATGCAGGCGCGCGAGCGGCAGGGCCTGCTCGGCCAGATGATGACGATCCCGGACGACCTTGAGATCGAGGAGAGTACGGACGGGCTGCCTTCGGTGCGTGACGCGCTCATGGCCCGCCTGGGGGATCGGGTGCGTTACGCGCGTGGCTGCGACGTGATCGACACGTCGAAGGACGGTTTCGACGAGGCGGTCGCGGCCGCCGCGGCGGCCGACGTCGCGGTGCTGGTTCTGGGGGACCGTTCGGGGTTGACGACCCAGGCCACCACGGGAGAGTCGCGGGACCGGTCCAGCCTGGAGCTTCCCGGTGTCCAGGAGGACCTGGTGCGTGCCGTCGTCGCCACCGGCACCCCCGTGGTGGCGGTGCTCGTCGCCGGTCGCCCGGTCGGCGGCGACTTCCTGCACGAGGAATGCGCCGCGGTGCTGATGGCCTGGCTTCCCGGGCAGACCGGGGCACAGGCGATCGCCGAGGTTCTGCTCGGCGAGGTGAACCCGAGCGGGAAGCTGCCCATCTCCTACCCGCGCTCCGTGGGCCAGATACCCGTCTTCTACGGGCACAAGGTGTCCGGCGGACGGTCACACTGGCACGGCGACTACGTCGACTCGCCCGTCAGCCCGCGCTACTGCTTCGGTCACGGTCTCGGGTACGCCCCGTTCGTCATCGAACAGGCCACGCTGGACCGGACCGAAGTGACCGCCGGGGACGGCGTCGCCGTGGAGGTCACCGTGGCCAACACCGGTGATCGAGCCGGTGAGGAAGTCGTCCAGCTCTATATCCGCGACCCCGAGGCAACGGTCACCCGGCCCGTGCTCGAGCTGAAGGGTTTCGGCCGTGTGTCCGTCGCTCCCGGGCAGCGCGCGACCGTACGTTTCCACGTGCCTACGGGCCAACTCGGCTTCTACGGCCGAGATATGAACTACACGGTAGAAACCGGGCATATCGAGGTTTACGTCGGATTCTCCTCCGACGCTCACACCCACGTCGGTGCGTTCACCATCACGGGCGACGCCGACCGGCCGCAGGTCCAGAAGGTCTACACGGGCACGGTCGGTGTCGGCGAGCTGCCGCGACGACCTCACGGCGCCCGCTGGGACGGGGACCGGTAACCCCGCCGCCGCATCCCCTATGTGCATGAGAGTCCGCGTACTAAGAGACCGAAATGAGGCTTGTGTTGGCAATCGTTATCGCTTACGTTAAGCGCTGGAAACGTAACCGATAACGATTGCAGCGTAAGAGGACGGCATGGCCGAAGGCGGTGCGCCGGTGACAATGAGCGATGTCGCGCGACTGGCGGGTGTCTCCACCGCAACGGTCTCACGGGTGGTCAACGGACGCTACGGCGTCAGTGCCGGCACCATCGCGCAGGTCCGTTCGGCCATCGAGCGGCTGGGCTACGAGTCGAGTCTGGTGGCGACGAGCCTGCGGCGCAGCCGTACCAATGTCCTGGGTCTGGTCACCCACAGCTTCCAGTCCTATACGGCCGAGGTGCTCAAGGGTGTGATGGAGGCGTTGGCCCAGTCGAGCTTCGATCTGATCATCTACGCCAACAGCGATCTCTACGGGACGTATTCGGAGGGCTGGGAGCAGCGGCATCTGACCCGCCTGTCGGGCACGCTCACGGACGGGTGCATCGTCGTCACACCCTGGGGCGAGGTGCGCAGCAGCACTCCGGTCGTGGTCATCGATCCGGTGCGGGATTCGACGGTGCCGTCGGTGACGGCGGACAACCTCTCGGGCGCCACCACAGTGGTCGAGCATCTGCTGGGCCTTGGTCACCGGCGTATCGGATTCATCGCGGGCCGTTCCAGTCTCGCGGCCGCGTGGTCGCGAGAGGAGGGTTACCGGAGGGCGCTGACCGAAGCCGGTGTGCCGGTCGACCCGGCCTTGATCGGCAGGGGGGATTTCAATCCCGAGTCCGCGGTCCCGTTGGCACGCGAGTTGCTGGAAAGGGCGGACCGTCCGACGGCGATCTTCGCGGCGAGCGACGGGATGGCCCTGAAGGTTCTGGAGGTCGCGAAGGAGTTGGGGCTCAGCGTTCCCGGCGACCTGTCGGTGGCCGGATTCGACAACATTCCGGAGTCCGCGTTGGCGGAGCCGGGGCTGACCACGGTGGACCAGTCGATGTACCGACTCGGATACGAGGCCGCTCACATGCTGAAGTCGCTGGTGACCGGTGAGTGGGAGGGCCCCCGCCAGATACTGCTCCCGACGCGCTTGGTGGTCCGCGGCAGCACCGCACCGCCGAGGACCACAACAAGGCCCTGACGCACCCGCAGGCGCGGCCGACGTCAGGTCAATCAAAACGAAACCCGTTACGGACGGAGGTGCAGGAACAGAGTCCACGACACATCCACCGATGAATCAGTCGACCAGTCGGGCCCAATCCGCTGTCGACTATTAAGGAGTTCGGTATGACGTTGTCATTATATCACGGCAGCGTGCGCCCCATGGGCGTACGCCGGCTCTCGGCGGTGATCGTCGCCGGAGTCATGGCGCTCGCGGCGGTGTTGCTCGCGCCTCGGCCGGCGGTGGCGGACACGCCGTGGCTGAGTGTCTCCGAGGACGGCTACGCGTCGTTCACCGTCCCGGCGGCAGACGTCCAGGCCAACGTGGGCCAGGTGTCCCAGGTCGTCATCGAGGGGAACTTCGGTCCCTCCTCCGCCTGGGCGGAGTTCGGCCTGACCCGCAGGGGCGACGTGTGGTCGGGGATCCTCGGCCCGCTCAAGCCGGGGCTGTACTACTACCAGGTCACGGGTGACGACACCAAGGGTCTGAAGGACCCGACGAACGGCACCACCGTGGCGTCCAAGCCCCTGTGGAGCACGTTCCTCGTTGCGGGCGACTCGGCGCGTCTGCTGGCGGACGCGCCTGAGGGGCAGGGCGGCAAGGTCGAGACCCTGGCCTATCGGGTCAAGACGGAGGAGCGGTCGGCTCTGGTCTGGACCCCGGCCGGGTACTCGGCCAAGGGTGGCAAGCC
The DNA here is from genome assembly GCF_006334915.2 of Microbispora catharanthi. Lineage (GTDB taxonomy): Bacteria > Actinomycetota > Actinomycetes > Streptosporangiales > Streptosporangiaceae > Microbispora > Microbispora catharanthi. Next base: position 122,592 of record NZ_VDMA02000012.1, on the reverse strand, counting down.
ATATCCGGTGCTGTTCCTGCAGTCCGGCACGGACAGGAGTGCCACCGACTGGCTCGACCTCGGTCGCGCCAAGCAGATCCTCGACAACCTGTCGGCTCAGGGCGCCGTGGAGCCGATGGTGGTCGTGATCACCGACGGTCGCGGGCCGGACGACGACAAGGACCTCAAGGACCTCCGTAAGGCGGTCGGGGACGCCTACCACGTCCATCGCGACCGGGAGCATCAGGCGATCGCCGGTGTGTCCGAGGGCGGGTCGCAGGCGTTGCGCGCCGCGCTGACCGGCCCGGGCCAGTTCGCCTACGCCGGCTCGTTCTCGGGTCTCCTCACGGAGATCGCCGGTGGGGGACCCGGTCCCAGGCCGAACCCCGGTGTCAAGCTGGTGCGTCTGTACACCGGGAACGTGACCGATCCCGCGTACAACGCGACCGTCCGCCTGACGAAGGCGCTGGACCGCGCGCGTGTCAGGTACGAGTTCGACGGGGTCAACCCCGACGCCGGGGCGAACTGGACCGCCTGGCAGGAGAACCTGATCGATTTCGTGCCGAGGCTGTTCCGCAAGGTGTCGGACCATGGTCCGAGCGCCGGTCACGGGCCGCTGAAGGGCGAGTTCACCCCGCCCGCAGCCGGCACCACTCCGACGCCGTTCGTGTCCGAGGGCGGCTTCGTCACCTTCGAGACCACGACGGACTTCACGAACGCCCAGCACGTCACGGTGTGGGCGAACACGGCTCCCGGCGGAAGCTGGCTCCGCATCCCCCTGTCCCGTGAGGGCGACCGGTGGCGGGCGACCGTGGGCCCGCTGGACCCGTGGTTCTACTACTACAAGTTCATCGTCGACCGGGTCTCGGTCAAGGACGCGTCGAACCCGACGAAGGTGACCACCGAGCCGACGTGGAGCACCTTCCTCGTCTCCGGAGAGAGGTCGCGGCTGCTTTCGGACGTTCCCGCCGGTCAGGGCGGAAAGGTGGAGAGCCTGACGTACCGGAGCAACGTGGCGAACGCGGACCGGACCGCGTTGGTGTGGACCCCGCCCGGATACGACCCGAACCGCGCGCAGCCGTATCCCGTCTTCTACCTCCAGCACGGTGGCGGCCAGAACTACACCGACTGGGTGGAGATGGGCCGCGCCAAGCAGATCCTCGACCACGAGTCCCTGGACGGCAAGCTGGTGCCGATGGTGGTCGTGATGGGCAACGGCAACACGTCCAACTTCAACAAGGAGCTGCTGGAGAACATCGTTCCGGCGGCCCGTGCCCGCTACAACATCTCCAGCGACCCGTCGCAGCAGGCGCTCGCGGGCCTCTCGATGGGCGGTGGACAGACGATCGGGGTGCTCAAGGCGTATCCGGGCCGGTTCGCCTACATCGCGGCGTTCTCGGCCGGGTTCGGCGGCGGCACCGGCGTCGACGTGGCGGCGATCAACAGCGGGACCAAGCTGTTGCGCATGTACGTCGGCGATGTGACCGACTTCGTGAACCCGTCGTTCATGGCCGGACTGGCCACGATGGACAGCCTCGGCGTCCACTACGAGTTCGACGGGGTCACCCCCGGACCGCACGGCTGGGACGTGTGGCAGAAGAACCTCATCGACCTGGCGCCGCGCCTGTTCAAGCGCTAGGCAGGCCCGTCGAGGCGGCCCCCCGGCCGTACTCGCCAGGCAGCGAAGTCATGTGAACGTTCACATATGAGGATCGGCACGAAGGACGGGGCGCGAATCGCGTCATCCGCGCCCCGTCCCGGCCGATCGCTCGGCCTCAGCGGCGGCGCATGACCCCTGTGCGCAGCGATCCCGGAAGGGAAATCATGTCAATGAAGACGAAAAGACTATTCGCCACCGCATCCATGCTCGCCGCCGCGTGCGTGCTTGCCGCCTGCTCCTCCACCGCGGGAAGCGAAAGCAATGCGAGTGCGGGCAACAGCGGTAACAGCGGAAACGATGCGACCGGAAACAAGGCGAGCAACTGCACGAACACGATCAGCAAGAAGGACCTGCCGGTCGTGACCTTCTGGGGCTGGTACCCCAACATGCAGCTCGTCGTCGACAACTTCAACAAGCAGAACAACGAGGTGCAGGTCTGCTGGACCAACGTCGGCCAGGGCGGTGACGAGTACGACAAGTTCCAGACGGCCATCTCGGCGGGCACCGGTGCTCCCGACGTGATCATGATCGAGGCGGACCGGATCCCGACCTTCCAGATCCAGAAGGCGCTCGTCGACATCAAGAAGTACGGCTATGACGCCGTCAAGGACAACTACGGCCCGGGCGCGTGGAAGGACGTCTCGATCGGTGGCGCGGTCTACGGCGTGCCGGTCGACGGCGGGCCGATGGCGATGATCTATCGGAAGGACATCTTCGACAAGTACGACATCACGCCGCCGAAGACATGGGCCGAGTACGAGCAGGCGGCGCAGAAGGTGAAGGACGCGGGGGGCCCGCTGTTCGGCGACTTGGGCGCGAACGTGTCGGCCGTCACGATGGCGCTGCAGATCCAGAAGGGCGCGAATCCGTTCACCTACGATCCGGCGCGGCCGGAGTCGATCGGTATCAAGCTGAACGACCAGGCATCCAAGGATGTGCTCGACTACTGGGGGCGCCTCGCCAAGAAGGGCCTGGTCGGGACGCAGGACCAGTTCACGCCGGAGTACATCGCCGGTGTGGTCAACGGTAAGTACGCGACGTACGTCTCGGCGGCCTGGGCGCCCGGATACCTCACCGGCGCCGGCGTGGGCAAGGGCAAGGACACCGGCAAGTTCGCGGTGGCGCCGCTCCCGCAGTGGGATCCCAACAACCCGGTGCAGGTGAACTGGGGCGGGTCGGCCTTCTCGGTGACGAGCCAGGCCAAGAACCCCGAACTCGCGGCGAAGGCGGCGTACGGCCTCTACGCCGACGACGAGTCGCTCACCGACGGCTGGACCAACCAGATCATCTTCCCGCTGAACCTCAAGGCGCTCAACGATCCCAAGTTCGTGGACCTGAAGGTGTCGTTCTTCGACGGCCAGCAGGCGAACAAGGAGGTCTACGTCCCCGCGGCGAACGCCTACAAGGGCATGACCTACAGCCCGTTCGGCCAGTACTACTTCGACGCCATGACGAAGCAGGTCAGTGCCCTCATCGAGGGCTCCGTCACCGGTGCGCAGGCCGCTGACCGAATCCAGGAGGACGTGGTGAGCTACGCCAAGGAGCAAGGGTTCACCGTTCAGTGACAACACGGGTGGGCCGGTCCGTCCCCGGCCGGCCCACCCGCGACCCCCGGCATCGACTTTGCGGAGCCCAAGATGACCCTCCTGACCGAGGAGAGTGCGGCGAGCACTCAAGAGAAAGCGCACAAGGTCCGCGGCAAGGTGCGCCTTCGTGAGCACCTGATGGGGTGGCTCTTCGTCGGGCCATTCGGGATCGTCTTCCTGGCGCTTCTCATCGCGCCGCTCGCGTACGCGTTCTACCTCAGCCTCTGGCAGAAGAAGCTGATCGGCGGCACCAGCTTCGTCTTCCTCGGCAACTACGTGAAGGCGTTCACCGACCCGACTTTCCTCTCCGGGGCGTGGTTCGTCATCCGCTTCTCGCTCGTCGCCATCCCGCTGCAGATCGTCATCGCGCTCGCGATGGCCCTCATCCTGGACGCCGTGACCTCGCTGTTCACCCGCTTCTCCCGCCTCATGATTTTTCTCCCCTATGCCATTCCCACGGTCATCGGGGCGGTCATGTGGGGATTCCTGTACAGCAAGAGCTTCGGGCCGCTCTCCGACATCTTCGGGTTGTTCGGCGCCACCGCGCCCGACTTCTTCAGCAGCAATCTGATTTTCTACGGCCTGATCAACGTCGTCACGTGGCAGTGGGCCGGCTACTACATGATCATCCTGTATGCGGCGCTCCAGGGCATCGACCCGACACTTTACGAGGCCGCCCGCATGGACGGCGCCGGCAAATGGCAGATCGCGCTTCGGATAAAAATCCCGCTGATCGCCCCCGCGCTGCTCCTGATCCTGGTCTTCTCACTCATCGGCACCCTGCAGTTCTTCAACGAACCACAGATTCTGCGATACCTCGCGGCCGGCACGATCGCACCGGGATTCACCCCCAACATGTACGCGTACCAGCAGGCGTTCGGGCTCGCGAACTTCAACTACGGATCGGCGATCTCCTTCGCCCTCGGCGGGATCGTGTTCGTCTGCGTCTACGCCTTCCTGTTCTTCACCCGCAAGCGGAGGAGCTTCTTCTGATGACCGGCAGCTCCGGCGCCGGCGCACGCCGCCGTCCCCAACGCCACCTCCCCCTGCAGATTTTCCTCGGGTTCCTGGTCGTGTACTTCCTCGTGCCGTTCTGGTGGGTCGCCGTCAACAGTTCCAAAGACGCCCCCGGCCTGTTCGGCGGCGGCAACACGCTGTGGTTCGCCGATCGGGTCGACTATTTCGGGAATCTCCAGCGGCTGTTCACCTACGACGGCGGCATCTACGGCAGGTGGATCCTCAACTCCACGCTTTACGCGTTCGCAGGCGGGATCGGCGCCACGATCCTGGCCGTCATGGCCGGCTACGGATTCGCCAAATACCGGTTCGCCGGCAGACGCTTCAGCTTCTCGATCCTGCTCGGCGCGTTGATGGTGCCCGCGACCGCCCTGGTGATTCCCACCTTCATGATGTTCTCCGGGCTCGGCCTGACGAACACGATCTGGGCGGTGATCCTCCCGTCACTGCTCAACCCGTTCGGCGTCTACCTGATGCACGTGTACGCGCGTGACGCGGTTCCCGACGAGATCCTGGACGCGGCGCGGGTCGACGGCGCGGGTGAAGTGCGGACGTTCCTCCAGGTCGCCTTCCCGCTGATGCGACCGGCGGTGGTCACAGTGCTGCTCCTGTCCGCCGTGGCGTCCTGGAACAACTACTTCCTGCCCCTCGCCATGCTCTCCGACAACCGCCTTTTCCCCGTCACCGTCGGGCTCGGACTCTGGCAGGGCATCGCCTCGGCGAACAACGCGGGCAGTACCTCCCTTTGGAGCCTCATCATCCTGGGCGCGCTCGTGTCGGTGGTCCCGCTCATCATCGCCTTTTTCACTCTCCAGCGACACTGGCGCGGCGGACTGTCCGTCGGAGGCCTGAGGTAGCCGTGGCCGGTCGTCCAGCAGTCGATCGAAATGACAGAGAGGTGTGCCGATGTCGATGACGAATCGCCCGCTGCGGAGCCAGCAGTGGTTCGGAGCGGAGGGCCGCAACGGGTTCATCCACCGATCGTGGATGCGCAACCAGGGATTCGCGGACGACGTCTTCGACGGCCGGCCGGTGGTCGGCATCGCCACGACGTGGTCGGAGCTGACGCCGTGCAACGCCCACCTGCACGACCTGGCCGAGTCGGTGAAGCGCGGCGTGTGGGAGAGCGGTGGCCTGCCGCTGGAGTTCCCGGCGATGAGCCTGGGGGAGCCGCTGATGCGGCCGACGACCATGCTCTACCGCAATCTGCTGGCGATGGAGGCGGAGGAACTGATCCGGGCCAACCCGCTCGACGGGGTGGTGCTGCTGTCCGGCTGTGACAAGACCACGCCCGGGCTGCTCATGGGCGCGGCCAGTGTCGACCTGCCGACTCTGATGATCACCGGCGGTCCTATGCTCAACGGCAAATTCCGTGGGCGGGACATCGGGTCGGGCACCGATGTGTGGCGTTTCACCGAGGAACAGCGCGCCGGCCGGATGACCGCGGCCGACTGCGCCGAGGCGGAAGTCTGCATGTCCCGCAGCCGCGGGCACTGCATGACCATGGGGACCGCCTCCACGATGGCCTGTGTGACCGAGGCGCTCGGCGTCCAGTTGCCGGGGGCCGCCGCCGTGCCCGCGGTCGACTCCCGCCGATACGCGCTCGCGCACGCCGCCGGGCGCCGGATCGTGGCCATGGTCGAAGAGGACCAGCGGCTGTCCACAGTGCTCACCCGGGAGGCCTTCGAGAACGCCATCCGGGTCAACGCCGCGATCGGCGGCTCCACCAACGCCGTGGTGCACCTGCTCGCGATCGCCGGGCGTCTCGGCGTCTCCCTGTCGCTGGAGGACTTCGACACGCTCACCGCCGATGTGCCCATGCTGGTGAACCTGATGCCCTCCGGCACGCACCTGATGGAGGACTTCGCGTACGCGGGCGGACTCCCGGTGGTGATGAAGGAGATCGCCTCCCTGCTGCACCTGGACCATGTCACCGTCAGCGGGAAGAGCGTGGCCGACAACATCAGCGGTGCCCAGTGCTGGAACCGAGAGGTCATCGGCACGATGGAGGAGCCGTTCCAGCCCGCCGGGTCGGGGACCGTCGTGCTGCGCGGGTCGCTCGCGCCGTCGGGGGCCGTGCTGAAGGTCTCCGCCGCCTCGCCCCATCTGCTCCAGCACACCGGACAGGCGCTCGTGTTCGACCGGATCGAGGACTACGTCGCCGCAGCCGACGACCCGGACCTGGACGTCACCGCCGACACGATCATCGTGGTGCAGAACGCCGGACCGCGCGGCTACCCCGGCTTCCCCGAGGTGGGCAACATGCCGATGCCACGACGGCTGCTCACCGACGGGGTCACCGACATGGTGCGGATCTCCGACGCCCGCATGAGCGGCACGGGATACGGCACCTGCATCCTGCACGTGGCCCCGGAGGCGTCGGTGGGCGGCCCCCTCGCACTCGTGCGCACCGGCGATGTGATTCGGCTCGACGTCCCGACACGGCGTCTGGACCTGCTGGTCGACGACGCGGAACTCGAGCGCCGTCGCGCCGCCTGGCAGCCTCCGCAACCGGCCGCCGACCGGGGATGGGTACGGCTGTACACCGAGCACGTGCTGCAAGCCGACAAGGGCGCGGACCTGGACTTCCTCGTCGGTGGCAGCGGCAGCGCCCCGCCCCGACACTCGCACTGAGCGTACGACCTGCGCCACGCGGGCCGTCTCGTTGTGGCTGAACGCAGGGGGCCACGGCCGGAAGCCGCCGAGCGGGCCGGCCACGCCCTCGCCGTATGAGGCCGCACGAGCATGCGACGCGATCACGGCGCGATCGAGCGAGAGTCCAGGCCCGGAGTCGTGCGGCGAAGGCGTTGTCGTGAGGCAAGCTGATGACGTGAGTGTCCATGTACCTCCGGACGATGTCGGAGCCCCACGGGCGCAGGTCGGCCCCAACCCGCAGCACCTGCTGACGACCTTGCTCGGTGAGTACCTCGACTCCTCGGATGCGGGCCTTCCCTCCATGGCGGTGGTCGCGATGCTCAGGGAGTTCGGCATCAGCGAGTCCAGCGCACGGGCCGCGTTGTCCCGGCTGACCAAGCGAGGCCTGATCGCCGTACGGGGATCTGGACGGCCGCCCGTGTACCACCTCACGCCTCAGGCGGTCGCCAGGCACCGCTCCCGGATGGATCATTTCCTGAGCTTCGGCGCACGCCCGCCGCGATGGACGGGAGACTGGGTGACCGTCTCCTTCTCGGTTCCCCAGTCAGGCCAGGCCACACGGCACGCGGTCCGCAAGGCGCTGGGGTCGCTGGGATTCGCGCGGCTGTACGACAGCGTGTGGATCCGGCCTGGATCCGACTCCGGTCCGGTGACTCAGGCGCTGTGTGACGTCCTGGACGACGTCGACGGCGGTCGATGGTCGGTCATGCACACGCGGTTCGACGAGGAGGCCGGGCCGCACGGTCCGGCCGCCGCCTACGATCTGGCCGGCCTCGCCTCTGCCTACGAGGCTTTCATCGCGCGGTACTCGGACCTGCGGGCGGCCGTCCGCGACGGGGAGATCGACGCGACCCGGGCGCTGGTGGCCCGGACCTCTGTCATGGATTCCTGGCGGAAGTTCCCGGACATCGACCCGAACCTTCCCGAGCACCTCCTGCCGGCGCCGTGGCCCCGTCAGGCTGCCAGGGACCTCATGCTGGAGATCCATTCCGCTCTCGGCTCGCTCGCCGAGGCGCGGCTCATCCAGGTCGCGACACCTCACTGGCCGGACGCCGCGTCCTGGATCACCCATTTCCAGGCATCGGAGAATTCCGTTTCGATCCCGGCCGGCGGGGACGGCTGAAGAAACTTTCACGCACTCGAACGACTCCCTGGTCGCCGGGGCGCGTCTCGCGACCGCTGCGGCGCGTAGCTCCCCGACTGGCCGCCGCCCGCGAGATCCCACCGGAGCGTCGGGCCTGCCAGGCATTGTGACCTGCGCCGGAGCCGCCTGCACCGGTCAGTCCCCGCGGCGCCGGGCAGGGGGCCGGTGGCGCCGGCCCGGAGGTTGGCCGGTCTACGCCCGGATCCGAGTGCGTCAGGGGCGTTTCCGGTCTGCGCGCACCACTTAACGTGCCGAGTGTGGTCCCTTGACACTTTTTATTACCGCAGTGATAGTAACTGCACGCTGTTCTTCATCGGCTCGTTCCGCCCGGTACGGGCGCAAACTCGCAGTCGAGATCTCGAAATTCGGTTGGCGCCGACCAGCCCGACTGCGGTGGGAGTTGTTTCGCCGTTGTCGGGCTCCGTCGGCGTGCGCCGCGCATGCCACATCCGACATAGAGCGCCGTTGTGACACCTCGGAGGGCGAAATGAGAAAACGCTCGATTATCAGCGCAGTGCTGGCGGCCGCGGTCGCCCCACTCTGCGCCGGAATAGTGGCGCTGACCACGACCCCGGCCGCCGCGGCGGTCGGGGGCTCGGGCCCCTACCCGGCCGATTACGAGACCTCCACCGGCCTGCCCAATCACACCATCTACCGGCCCGGAACCCTCCCGTCCGAGAAGCTCCCCATTTTCGTATGGGGCAACGGAGGCTGCTCCGCCAACGGGACGGGGCAGCTGAACTTCCTCCGCGAGATCGCCTCGTACGGGTTCCTGGTCATCGCCAGCGGCAGCCCGAACGGCTCTGGTTCGACGACGTCCCAGATGCTCACCCAGTCCATCGACTGGGCGGTCGCGGAGAACAGCCGCCAGGGCAGCAAATACAACGGCAGGCTCGACACCAGCAAGATCGCTGTAGGGGGCTGGTCCTGCGGAGGGCTGGAGGCCTACGCCGTCTCCAACGACTCACGTATCAGCACGACCACCATCTTCAGTAGCGGCTTGTTGAACGACTCCGACGACTACCAGCTCCGCCGGCTGACGAAGCCGATCGCCTACTTCATCGGCGGGCCGAGTGACATCGCCTACCCGAACGCCATCGACGACTGGGGCAAGTTGCCGGCGGGACTGCCCGCGTTCATGGGCAATCTGAACGTCGGACACGGCGGCACCTACGACCAGACCAACGGCGGAGAGTTCGGCCGTGTGGCGGTGCTGTACCTCAAGTGGCGGCTGAAGGGCGACACGACGGCCGGCGCCAACTTCGTCGGCCCCAACTGCGGCCTGTGCAGCACCCAGTGGCAGGTCCAGCAGAAGAACCTCACGCTCGACGGCGGTACCTCGTCTCCGTCCCCCAGCCCGTCCCCCAGCCCGAGCGTGACTCCTACCTCCGGTGGTGGTAGCGGGCCGATCAAGGGGGCGGCCTCCGGCCGCTGCCTGGACGTGCCCGGCGCGAGCACCGCCGACGGCACCCAGGTGCAGCTGTGGGACTGCAACGGCGGCACCAACCAGACCTGGACCTCCACCTCCGCCGGTGAGATCCGGGTGTACGGCAACAAGTGCCTCGACGCGGCCGGCACCGGCAACGGCGCCAAGGTCCAGATCTACTCCTGCTGGGGCGGCGACAACCAGAAGTGGCGGGTGAACTCCGACGGCACCATCCAGGGCGTCCAGTCCGGGTTGTGCCTCGACGCCGCCGGAGCCGGCACCGGCAACGGCACCAAGATCCAGCTTTATTCCTGCTGGGGCGGCACCAACCAGAAGTGGGCCTGGAACGGATAGCCCGCGCCCGTGGCCTGCGGTGCCGACCACCCCGCCGCACCGCAGGCCACGCCCCGGGCAGCCCCTCACCCGCTGATGCCGGGACGACGCGGTAGCGGGCCGGTGTCAGCCGAGCACCTCCGGACCAAAGAAGAGCCCCTGACCTGCGTTGTCACAGGTCAGGGGCTCTTCTAACGTCGCCACCCAGCGCGTAGGGAGCCCGGCGCCGACGCGGGCGTGCTGACCGAGGTCCGGCGGGTGTTCGAGGCCGACGTCTTCTGGCCGAGCAGGAGTGCGGCGGCCGTCGGCAGTGGCCTGTGTCACGCTGCAGTCGGCGGCGGCATGACGATGTGGAGGAGTCGCCGGATTCTGTCAAGGTCGACGTCGGTCGCCAGCCGGGCCTCCTCTGGCATCTCGTCCACGAGGGGTTCGACTCCGAACAGCAGGCGGGGGAGCGTCGGGTGGATGACGAGGCCGATCAGTTCGTTCGCCACGACCTCGGCCTTGTCAGGCGCGAGCCCCAGGGCTGTCACCAGATGTGAGGCGAGATCGCGGACCGTGATCCCGAAGAGGACGTCGTAGAGGCCCGCTGCCAGATCCGGTAGTCGGTCGGCCTCGGCGACGCCGAGACGGAGCATCCTGGCGACCGAGGACCACCGCAACAGCTGTACGAAGCGCCCGCAGTACTGCACGACCGCTTCCGACGGTTGCGCGGAGTACTCGGCAGGTGTGCGCATCCGGGCACCGAACAGGACACGGATGCGCTCGACGACCGCGAGGAACAGCGCGTCCTTGGTCGGGAAGTGCGCATACAGGGAACGCTTCGACGTTTCCGCGCGCGCCGCGATCGCATCCATGGAGGTCCGCTCGAAGCCGTCCTCCAGGAACGCGAGCTTCGCCGTGTCGAGGATGTGCTCGCGCAACTCTTGCCCGCGTCGGGCCATTGGCACTCACCTTAAAGTATACGGTACAGTCGAGTTTACTTCGCTCTCAGTGCTGATTGGAGTCATCATCCATGATTGTGATTACCGCTCCGACCGGGCAGATCGGCAGCAAGCTCGTCGCCACGCTGCTCCAGCAGAGTGAGCCGGTCCGCCTCATCACCCGGGACCCCGGCAAGCTACCCGCCGAGGTACGAGACCGAGCCGAGATCGTCGTCGGATCGCACCGGGATCGCGACGTTCTGGACCGCGCGCTCGAGGGCGCCGACGCGCTGTTCTGGCTCATGCCGGCGGACGCGACCGCGAGCAGCCCCTACGAGGCGTACGTCACCGCCTCCGTCCCAGGCGCGGATGCCGTCGTGCGCCACGCGGTGGCGCGCGTCGTGATCATCTCCGCGCTCGGGCGCGGATCGCAGATCTATGCCGGCCACGTCTCCGCGTCGCACGCGATGGAGGACCTCTTTCGCAGCACCGGCGCGCACGTGCGCGCTCTGGCTCTGCCCACCTTCATGGACAACATCCTCCGGCAGACGGCCACGATCAGGAACGGGGTCATCTCGGGCACCCTCCCGGCCGATTTCACGATGCCGTGGATCGCGACGAAGGACATCGCGGCGCTCGCCGCCAAGTACCTTCTCGACCACACCTGGACCGGGCAGGACTCGGTCGAGGTCCTCGGCGGTGAGGACCTCTCGTACCACGACATCGCCGAAATCCTCACCGACGTTCTCGGCACACCCGTCCGGTTCGAGCACGGAGACCGCACTGCCGTCAGACACTTCCTCATCAGCTGTGGTTTCTCCGAGGCGATGGCCCAGTCGATGATGGATATGGACCTCGCCGGCGAACGCGGCATCAACAACGCCACGCCGCGCACCGCCGAGTCCACCACGCCCACCACCTTCCGCGAGTTCGCCGAAGAAGCCATCAAGCCGGCGGTGGCCGAATGAGCGGCGCCGTCGGCCTCCCAGCGCTCCGCCGTACGGCCTGAACCGCAGTGACCCCGCCCGTTGTCCCACGACTGGTCCCTGACGCAGGGCAGGGGAACCGGCTCGCCGGCCCGTGATCACGGGATGTCCCGCGCGACCGTCCGGCTGACGTGCTGCGCGCGACTGCTCGCCCGTCATCCCTCTCACCTCGCTACCCAGGACCGTCTACGAGTGGGGGGTCCCAGTCCGACGTATGCCCGTGACCGCGGCTCTCGGGTAGAGAGTGTCCACAGCGGGTTTGCCCGTCGCCTTGCGGAAATGCGGCCAAGATCATTTCGGATATGTTCCGGGACTGGCCGCCTGGGACTGCATCTGGTGACGTCCGGCTGCATCCTCGGCACAGCCCGATCAAGGGAAAGCCCAGCTCAGAGGGCATCTGGGCTGGATGGGGGAGCGCGCCCTGAGGGATTCGAACCCCCGACCGTCGGATTAGAAGTCCGATGCTCTATCCAGCTGAGCTAAGGGCGCTCGTGCCTAATTCTGCATGATCCGGGGACCGGGTACACACCCGGTTTCCCGGACATGGGCCGGACCGCGCCTCTCACGGGCCCCGAGACCGGTGTCCGTGCTCGTCGGAGATGGCCTGCTGCCGACGTCGCTCAGGCCCTCGTCCAGGTCCCTGCGTGCGAGGAGGGTGTCCCCGATGTTCCGATCGTGGCGCGTCCGGCGCCGCCGGCCGCCGTACGAGGCGCTGAGAAGCGCCCGTCAGGGGAACGATAGGGAAGTCGCCCGCGCGACTGCGGTCCGGTGATCGCGCGGCTACACTGCATCGCCATGTCCGTACGCGAGATCCCGCTCATCGGAGATGTCTCCGAGGGGGTCGTACGGGTGGGGGCGACGGTGCGGCGGCCGATGCGGCCCACGTCGCCGTCGGTCCACGCGCTGCTGCGGCACCTGGAGTCCGCCGGGTTCGACCGGGCGCCGCGGGTTCTCGGGATCGACGAGCGGGGCAGGGCGATCCTCACGTACGTCGAGGGCGTGGTGCCCGCGCATCCCCTGCCGGCGTACGCGGTGGGCGACGAGGCGCTGACCGCGCTGGCCCGGCTGCTGCGGCGCTTCCACGACGCGGCGGCCTCGTTCAGCCCGCCTCCCGGCGCCGTCTGGGAGGACGGCTCGGCGCCGGAGGGCCCTGCCGAGCTCGTGGGCCACTGCGACGTCACCCCGGCCAACGTCGTCTTCCGCGAGCGGCCCGGCTCGGGACTCCTGCCGTACGCGCTGATCGACTTCGACATGGCCAGGCCGACCACGCGGCTGTTCGACGTGGTCACCACGTTGCGACACTGGGCCCCGCTCGCCGATCCGCTGGACCGCGACCCGCTGCAGCGGTCCCTGGACGCGGCGGCCCGGGTGCGGTCGTTCTGCGACGCGTACGGCCTGCCGGCGCGGGACCGGCTCAAGCTGGTGGAGACGGCCAGGACGCGGTTCGGCCGCTCCTACGCGCTCATGCGGGACCGGGCCAGGACGCTCGGCGGCGGCTGGGCGCGCATGTGGGACGGCGGCGCGGGCGGACGGATCAGGCGCGCCGCGGCCTGGCTCGACGCCAACGAGGACGCGATCCAGCGCCGTCTCCTCGGCGACGAGCCCATCGCGTGACAAATGCGCACGTACGGCAGAATGCGTGCGTGACCCGGATCATGGACGGTGCCACGGCGGCGGGGCTGCTCGCCGGGGCCGCGATCGACGCCGCGGTGGGAGATCCCCGGCGGGGTCATCCCGTCGCGGTGTTCGGCAGCCGGGCCGCCGCCCTCGAAAAGCGCATATATCGTGATTCGCGGTTGGCGGGCCTGGCCTACACCACCGTCTGTGTCGGCGTGGCGACGGCCGCGGGGCTGCTCGCCGAGCGAATGACCAGATCGAGCCCGATCGCGCGGGCCATGGTCACCGCCGCCGCCACGTGGGCGGTGCTCGGCGGCACGACACTGGGCAGGGAGGGCGCGCTGATGGCCCACTCGTTGAAGGAGGGCGACCTGGCCGCCGCCCGCGCACGCCTTCCGCATCTGTGCGGGCGCGACCCGTCGGGGCTGGACGCCGCGGAGCTCTCGCGGGGCACGGTCGAGTCCATCGCGGAGAACACCTCGGACGCCGTCGTCGCCCCGCTCGTGTGGGGCGCGCTCTTCGGCGTGCCCGGCCTGCTCGGCTACCGCGCGGCGAACACGCTCGACGCGATGGTGGGCCACCGGTCGCCGCGCTACGCGAGGTTCGGCTGGGCATCGGCCCGGCTGGACGACGTGGCCAACTACGTGCCGGCCCGGCTGACGGCCCTGCTCACCGTGGGCCTCGCCGGTCTGGCGGGCGGTTCCCCGCGCCGCGCGGCGGCCGTCCTCGTGCGGGACGGGCACCGCCATCCCAGCCCCAACTCCGGACGTTGCGAGGCGGCCTTCGCCGGCGCCCTCGGCGTACGCCTCGGCGGGGCCAACGACTACGGCGGCAGGGTGGAGCACCGCCCGGAGCTGGGCGACGGTCCCCGCCCGGCCGTCTCCGACATCCCCAGGTCCGTACGGCTGGCGCGCGCGGTGTCGTACGCGTCGGTCGGCCTGGCCGTCGCCGCCCGGCTCGCCCTCACCCGGAACCGCCGAAGGGATCGACGATGAGTGCGCTCGTCCTGCTGCTGGTCTTCGCGGTCGTCTTCAGCGTCGCGGTCGCGGTGATCGTGCTCGCCGTGCTGATCATGCGCGCGTCGCGGCGGCCGGCGCCGCCACCACGAGACCGGAATGATCCGTCCCAGGATTGGTAGGTTCGACGGCATGGGCGAAGAAAGCGGAGAGAACCGGGTCCTGCTGGTCTTCGACGGCGACTGCGCCTTCTGCCAGACGTGCGTGAACGCCGGGCATCGGCTCCTGCCGTACATGCCCGCCGTGCGGGCGTGGCAGGGCCTCGACCTCGGCGCGGTGGGGCTGACGCGCGAGGAGGTCGCGACGTCCGTGCAGCTCCTGGGCCCGGACGGGCTGCGCGCCCACGGCGCGCGCGCCGTCGCACTGCTCCTCGCCCTGCAGCCGCGCGCGGCCTGGCGCGCGGCCGGCCGGGCGATGCTGACCCCGCCGGTGAGCTGGCTCGCGGAGGCGGGCTACCGGCTGGTCTCGCGCTACCGCCACCTGCTGCCCGGCTCCACCACCTGCGGCACGTCTTGACCTCCGCTTTGCCGAAGGTGCGAACAAACACGACCGGCAAGTGTCCGGAAGCGGGCATACCCCGCGCCTGACGGGAGCGCCACCATTGCGGCATGACAGCAGTGGTGGAGACCGAAGGACTGACGAAGTTCTACGGTACGAGACGGGGCCTCGAGGACCTCACCCTCGAAATCCGGCCGGGCGAGGTCTTCGGCTATCTGGGCCCCAACGGCGCCGGCAAGACGACGACGATCCGGCTGCTCCTCGACGTGATCCGGCCGACGTCCGGCCGGGCGACCGTCTTCGGCGCCGACACCCGTGATCCGCGCGTACGCGCCCGGATCGGCTACCTCCCGGGCGAGCTGGCCCTGGAGGGCAGGGAGCGGGCCCGCGACTACCTGCAGTTCCTCGCCGACGTGCGCGGCGGGGTGAGCCGCGGCAGGATCGACGAACTGGCCGAGCGGCTCGACGCCGACCTGTCCGTCAGGATGGGCGAACTGTCGAAGGGCAACAAGCAGAAGGTCGGCCTCATCCAGGCGTTCATGCACGAGCCCGAGCTGCTCATCCTCGACGAGCCGACGAGCGGGCTCGACCCGCTGGTGCAGCAGGAGTTCCTGGCCATGGTCCGGGAGGCGCGCACGGCCGGCCACACCATCCTGATGTCGTCGCACGTGCTCGCCGAGGTGGAGCACGTGGCCGACCGGGTGGGCATCGTGCGCGCGGGCCGCCTCGTCGCGGTCGAGGACATCGCCGCCCTGCGCGAGCGGGCCGTACGGCACGTGGAGCTCCATTTCGACGCGCCGGTCCCCAAGGAGTCGTTCGACGGGCTCCCGGGCGTACGCGACGTGGTCGTCCAGGGGGCGAGCCTGCGCTGCACGATCGACGGCAGGCCCGACGCGCTGATCAAGGCGGCGGCCCGCTACACCGTGGTCCACATGGTCAGCGCGGAGCCGGACCTCGAGGAGATCTTCCTGACCTACTACAGCGAGGAGGAGGGCCGTCATGCCCACGCTGGTGCGTAAGAGCCTCGGAGAGTACCGCCGCGCCCTCATCGGGTGGACGGTCGGGCTGTGCGCGTTCCTCGGGATGTACATCTCGATCTACGCGAGCATGATGAAGGACCCCGAGACGTTCAGCAGGCAGGCCATCGCCAAGTATCCCGGCGCGTTCAGGGACCTGATGGGCGGCATGACCGACATCGCGACCGGGCGCGGCTACCTGCAGGCGGTCGCCTACCAGCTCCTCGGCCCGCTGCTGTTCACCATGTGCGCCGCGATCCTCGGCAACCGGGCCATCGCCGGCCCGGAGGAGGCCAAGACGCTGGAGCTCACGCTGACGCTGCCGATCGACCGCAGGCGGCTGCTCCTGGAGCGCTGGGCCGCGCTGACGCTCGGCCTGCTCGGGGTGGCGCTGGTGACGCTGGCCGTCGCCGCCGGGGCCTCGTCCGCCGCCGACATGGACGTGCCGTTCGGCAGCATCCTCGCCGCGCACACCGGGCTGTTCCTGCTCGTGCTGTTCTTCGGGACGCTGACGCTGTGTGTGGGCGCGGCCTTCGGGCGCAAGCAGATCGCGCTCGCCGTGGTCGGCGTCTGGGGCGTGGCCGGGTACATCGTGGAGACCATGGGCAGGAGCATCGACGCGATCTCCTGGCTGCGCTGGATCTCGCCCGTCCACTACTACCTCGACGGCAGGCCGCTCTATCAGGGCTGGCCGTACGGCGACTACCTTGTGCTGCTGGGTGCGACGGCCGTCCTCCTCATGACGGCGCTGCTCGCTTTCGAACGGCGTGACGTAGGAGTCTGATGGACAGCGTTCTCGCTCGCGTGAGCGAGGCGACCGGGGTGCCCGCCGACTTACTCGGCGGGTTCCTGTCGGTTCTGGCCGCGTCGGCCGCCACCGGCAGGCTGCCCGGCCGCGCCGACATGGACGGCCTGCGTGAGTGCGGTGCCCTCGCCGCCGAACGCGGCATCCCGCTGCGGGTGCTCGCCGACGCCTGCCTGCACGCCGCCGAGATCACCGCGGGCGGGGCCTTCGGCGCCGTACGCCGCGGCATGGCCGCCTACATCGAGGGATACGAGGAGGCCCAGCGGGCCGCCCTCCGGCAGGAGGAGGAGGCCCGCCGCCTGTTCGTCGACGACCTGCTGCAGGGCAGGGCGGACGCCGAGCGGGCCGAGCACTTCGGCCTGCGGCTCGCCGGGGCGTACGTCGTGACCGTGGCCAGGCCCCGCACCCCGGTGACGGCGGGCGACCCGCTGGCCGGGAGGATCGAGCAGGCGCTGGTGGCGAGATTCGGATCGCACAACATCCTGGTCGCCGTCCGCGACGGCCTTCTGGTGTGCGTGTCCCCGGGCGCGCTGACCGCCGCGACCGGGGAGTTCACCCACCACGTACGCTCCGCGCTCACGGACTGGCGGGCGGGGGTGGGCCGCCCCCACCAGGGCCCCGGCGGCATCGTCACCTCCTATCGGGAAGCGGTCAACGCGATCGACCTCGGCGAGCGGCTCGGCCTGCGGGCCCAGGTGCTGAAGGCGGCCGACCTGCTGGTCTTCCCGGTGCTGCTACGGGACAGGGAGGCGATCGTGGACCTCGTCTCCACCGTGCTCGGGCCGCTGACCTCCGCCCGCGGCGGCCCCGAGCCGCTGCTGGAGACGCTGGAGGCGATCTTCGCCTCCCAGGGCAACCACACGGCGGCGGCGCGCAGGCTCGGCGTCAGCACCCGGGCGATCACCTACCGGCTGGAGCGGATCAGGAGGCTGACCGGCTTCTCGCCGAGCGACCCCACACAGCGGTTCACGCTGGAGACGGCCGTGCTCGGGGCCCGCCTCCTGGAGTGGCCGGCCCACCCGCTGGCCTGATCGAGGCATCTCCGCCACTTTCAACGTATAGGTGACGGGGGGACTTGCGGCAAGGCCCCGGTGACGGCGCACAATCGGGGGCCGTGAGCCGGGCCGGCCCACGGCGGACGCCGCACCGAGCCGCGAGCACGCTCACGTCCACCATGCCGTCACAGGGGCCGTCACAAGGGGCCGTCACAGGGGAGTGCACATGCGCGTGTTGTTGTCCACGATCGGAACGCGGGGGGAAGTCCAGCCGATGGTGGCGCTGGCCATGGCGTTGCGGGAACTTGGGCAGGAGGCCCGCCTGTGCGTGCCTCCCGACTTCCGCGACTGGGTCGAGGGCCTCGGATTCCCCGTCGTGCCCATCGGGCCGGAGCTGCGCCCGACCGCCTCGGCCGCCCCACGGGTCCAGGCGCCGCCCACGCCCGAGCAACGCCGGCGGATGATCGAGGGCACGGTCGCCGTCCAGTTCGCCACGATCCCCGCGGCGGCCGAGGGCTGCGACGTCATCGTGGGAGGCGGGGCCATGTCGATGGCCGCCCACTCGGTGGCGGAGCAGCTGGGGATCGGCTACGTCTACGTGAGCTACTGCCCCGTCACGCTGCCGTCGCCGCATCACGCGCCCGTACCCGTCTGGGGGCAGGCGCCGGCGGACGCGACGGCCGGCAACCGCGCGCGCTGGGCCGAGGACGCGCGGCGCTGGAACGGCACCGTCGGCGCCGCGCTCAACGCCCACCGGGCCGCGGCCGGCCTGGCTCCGGTGGCGGACACGCGAGGTCACATGTTCACCGACCGGCCCTGGCTGGCCGCCGACCCGACGCTGGGGCCCTGGCCCGAGCCCGCTGACGTCGGCGTCGTGCAGACGGGCGCCTGGATCCTGCCGGACCGGCGCCCGCTGCCACCGGAACTGGAGAAGTTCCTCGACGACGGAGAGCCGCCCGTCTGCGTCGGCTTCGGCAGCGTCCGCGCTCCCCGGGACATCGCGCAGGCGACGGTCGAGGCGGCCCGCGCGCTCGGACGCCGCGTGGTCGTGCTCCGCGGCTGGGCCGGCCTGTCCCCGGCGGACGGCGGACCCGATTGCCTGTCGATCGACGAGGTCAACCAGCAGGCGCTGTTCCCCCGGGTCGCCGCCGTCGTCCACCACGGCGGCGCGGGCACCACGACCGCCGCCGCGCTGGCCGGGGCAACTCAGGTCGTCCTGCCGCAGCACTACGACCAGCACTACTGGGCAGAGCGGGTCGCCGATCTCGGGATCGGGATCGCGCACCCGCCCGCCGCGCCGACCGCCGAGTCGCTGGCCACGGCTGTCGACCGGGCCCTCTACCCCGGCGTGGCGGCCCGTGCCGCGGCCGTCGCGGGCGAGGTGCGTACCGACGGCGCCGCGGCCGCGGCGCGGCGGCTGGTCGCCATGGTGGCCTGAGGACGGTTGCCCACGGCCCAGGAGATCAGCGGTTCAGGAGCTCAGCGGTTCAGGAGATCAGCGGTTCAGGGGATCAGCAGCAGCTTGCCGGTCGTCCGCCTGCCTTCCAGGTCGTCGTGGGCGCGCCGGGCCTCGGCGAGCGGATAGCGCTGGGAGACGTGCACCTTCAGCGCGCCGGAGGCGACCCAGCCGAGCAGGTCGTTCGCCCGCGACAGCAGCTCCTCGCGGGTGGCCGTGTAGTGCGCGAGCGTGGGCCGGGTCAGGAACAGCGAGCCGCCCGCGTTGAGCCGCTGCGGGTCGAACGGCGGGACGGGGCCGCTGGCCGCGCCGTACAGCGCCATCATGCCGCGCGGCCGCAGCGACGCGAGCGACCCCTCGAACGTGGCGGCGCCGACCCCGTCGTAGACGACGTGCACTCCGGCGCCGTCGGTGATCTCCCTGACGGCCTCGGGGAAGCCCTCGTAGCCGACGATCTCGTCGGCGCCCGCCTGCCGGGCGAGCTTCTCCTTCTCTGCGCTGGAGACCGTGCCGATCACGCGGGCGCCGCGGAGCTTGGCCATCTGGACGAGCAGCAGGCCCATGCCGCCGGCCGCCGCGTGCACGAGCACGTCGTCGCCCGACCGGACCGCGTACGTGGAGTGGGTCAGGTAATGCGCGGTCAGCCCCTGGAGCAGCACAGCCGCCGCGAGGTCCGGTGACAGCCCCTCGGGCAGCCGGACCAGCTTGTCTGCCGGCACCACGGCCTTGGTCGCGTACGAGCCCATGACGCTGGCCCAGCCGACCCGGTCGCCGGGCACGACGTCGGTCACGCCGGGCCCGACGGCCGTGACCGTGCCCGCGCCCTCGTTGCCTGGCACCAGCGGGAGCGGCATCGGGTAGCGGCCCTCGCGGTGGTAGACGTCGATGAAGTTGACGCCCGTCGCCGCGACCTCGACCAGCACCTCACCGGGACCGGGCTCGGGGTCGGGCCGCTCGGCGTACTCCAGCACGGAGGAATCACCGTAAGCGGGGATGACGATGGCATGCATGCGCGGCTCCTGTTGTCTTCGGCTCGGTTCCTGTGGTCCCCAACCGGCCGGGCCGTATCCGTTGTTCCCCGGCCCCGGCACGGCGGGCCTCAGAAGCCCGTAAGAGTGATCTTGCCGATCGCGGTGCCCGATTCGATGATCCGGTGGGCCTCGCGGAGGTTGGCGGCGTTGACCGGGCCGAGGTCGCGGGTGGCGGTGGTGGTGACGACTCCCGCGTCCACGAGCCGTGCGACCCGGTCGAGGATGCGGTGCTGGTTCACCTGGTGCGGGGTCCGGAACAGCGAGTGGGTGAACATGAGCTCCCAGTGGAACGAGATGCTCTTCGACTTGAGCACGCCGATGTCGAGGGAGTCGTGGTCGTCGATGGCGACGATCTGACCGAAGGGGATGAGCGCCTCGGCGTAGGCCGCGAGGTTGCGGTCGGTGCCGGTCGTGCTGAAGACGTAGTCCATGCCGTCGGGCGCGACCTCGGCCAGTTGCTTCGCCATCGGTCCCCGGTGGTCCACGACGTGGTGGGCGCCCATCCGGCGGGCGAACTCGACCGTCTCGGGGCGGGAGGCCGTGCCGATCACCGTGAGCCCGGTCAGGGCACGTGCGAGCTGCACGACGATGGAGCCGACGCCGCCCGCGGCCGCGGTCACCAGCAGCGTTCCGGTCTGGTCGAGGGCGTCGCCGCGCAGGCCCAGCCGCTCGAACAGGCCCTCCCAGGCCGTGAGGGAGGTCAGCGGCAGCGCGGCGGCCTCGGTGAAGGACAACGTGGCGGGCTTGTGGCCGACGATGCGCTCGTCCACCACGTGGAAGCGGGAGTTCGCGCCGGGCCGGTCGATCGCACCGGCGTAGTAGACCTCGTCGCCGACCTCGAACAGCTCCACCTCGTCGCCCACGGCGACCACGGTGCCGGCGGCGTCCCAGCCGAGCACCCTGGGCTCGCCGCCCGGATCGCTGTTCCGCCGGACCTTGTAGTCCACCGGGTTCACGGCGACCGCCTCCACCCGGACCAGCAGATCGCGCGGGCCGGGGTGCGGCACCGGCAGCTCCACGTCAAGGAGGCTTTCCGGGTCGTCGACGGGGAGGCTGCGCCGGAAGGCGACGGCGGGCATGGTCCCGTTCTGGTTCTCAGTCATGTCTGTCCCCTGCGCTTCATGGATCCCGTGCCGAAGCCGGTCGTACGGCTCGGCGGCATGACCCGCACGGTATCCACCGACGCCTGGTTACCCGCAAGGGACACGAGTACCCATCGGGAACCATCGAGGTCAGCGGGCTAGTCCAGGTCGGGGAAGCGGTCGATGTTGCGCTCCACCCACGTCCGCAGGTGGGCGAGCGGGACGTTGGCGTCGCGGCCGAGCGGGGTGAGGCTGTATTCCACGCGCAGCGGCACCTCGGGATACACGTCGCGGTGGACGAGACCGTGGTCCTCCAGGCGGCGCAGGGTCTGGGTGAGCACCTTGGGGCTGACGCCCTGGAGACGTGCGCGCAGCGCGCCGAAACGCTGCGGCCCGTCCTCCAGGGCGCCCAGGGCCAGTGCGCTCCACTTGTTGGCCAGCAGGTCGAGCATGTTGCGGCACGGGCAGGCGGCCGAGTAGACGTCCTTGGGGTCGTCACAAACCGTCTTCATGGCGTTCATGCTGTGACGATACCCAAAAGGAACTTAGGTTCGAGGAGTGACCGCCCCGGGATCGGAGACGAGCCGGCGCAGCAGCGGCAGGTCGACGCTCTCCAGCGTCGGCACCGCCGTCACACCGTCGACAGCGATTGAGGGGCCGACCACGATGACGGCGCACCCGGCGGACCGGGCCGAGGCGACGCCGGTCGGGCTGTCCTCGATCGCCACGCACGCGGTCGGGTCGACGCCGAGCCGCGCGGCGGCGGCCAGGTACGGATCGGGCGCGGGCTTGTTCCTGGCGCTGTCCCCAGCGGCCACCGACAGCCGGAAGCGGTGCCCGCCGACGGTCTCGAGCACCAGGTCCACGACCGGCCGGGGGGACGCGCTGACCAGCCCGGCCGGGATCCCGGCCGCGCGCAGGGCCTCCAGCAGCGCGACCGCGCCGGGAAGCGTGGTCACCCCGTTCTCCAGCCGGCCGGTGAACGCGTCCGTCAGCATGGTCTCGACGGCCCGCGCCCCGGGGCCCCCGATGGAGTCCAGGGCGGCTGTGATGTGCAGGGCGGCGTCCTCGACCGACAGGCCGAACAGCGCCTCCCGGTCGGCCTCCCCGAGAGGGGAGCCCAGGCCGTCCGCGACCTCCACGCAGGCGTCCCACCACAGGTCCTCGGTGTCCACCAGCGTGCCGTCCATGTCGAACAGGACCGCCGCCGGGCTCTCCCTAGACGACATCGGGTTCGGGGACCGCCGCCGCGGCCCCGGTCTCCGAACGGGCCGACACGAGCACCGGCCGGTCGACCAGCCCGACCCGTACGGCGGTGCCGGGCGCGAAGCGCGCCGAGTCGTGGCCGGGGACGTCGGCCAGCACCTCGGTGCCGTCGCTCAGGCGGACCCGCAGGCGGGCGGTGGAGCCGCGGAACGACGACACCATGACGATCCCGTCGCCCTCGGCGCCGGACGCGTCGACCGGCGTGACCAGCACGGCCTCGGGCCGCACCAGCACGTCCGCCCGCGCCGTGCCCGGCGCCCGGCCCTCCACGGGCAGCGTCTGCCCGAGGACGGTGACCCCGTCGCCCGACACCAGGCCGGGCAGGTGGTTCATCGCGCCGACGAACTCGGCGACGAACGGGGTCGCCGGCCGGTCGTACAGGGTGGCGGGGTCGGCGACCTGCTCCAGGCGGCCGTCGCGCAGCACGGCGACCCGGTCGGCCATCGACAGCGCCTCCTCCTGGTCGTGCGTCACGAAGATCGTCGTGATGCCGAGGGAGAGCTGCAGGCGGCGGATCTCCTCGCGCAGCGTGACCCGCACCTTGGCGTCGAGCGCCGACAGCGGCTCGTCCAGCAGCAGCACCCTGGGCTCCAGGGCGAGCGCGCGGGCCAGCGCCACGCGCTGCTGCTGGCCGCCGGACAACTGGTGGGGGTAGCGGTCGCCGACCGAGGGCAGGCCGACCAGCTCAAGCAACTCCTGCGCGCGGGCGTGCCGCCTGGCGGCGGGCACCTTGCGCACCCGCATGCCGAAGCCCACGTTGTCCCGGGCGTTGAGGTTGGGGAAGAGGCTGTAGGACTGGAAGACCATGCCGGCGTCGCGCCGGTTGGCCGGCACCCGCGTGATGTCGGCGCCGTCCACCAGCACCTCGCCCTCGTCGGGCTGCTCGAAGCCGGCCAGGCAGCGCAGCGCCGTGGTCTTGCCGCACCCCGACGGGCCGAGCAGCGCGATCAGCTCGCCCGGTTCCACCGTGAGGTCGAGTCCGTCCAGCGCCACCGTGCTCCCGAACCGCCGGCGCAGCCCGCGGAACTCGACCCGGGCGCCGTTCATGATCCACTCCTTTGCCGTGCACCGGCGGACGACAGGGCGAGCAGCAGCAGCCAGGTGATCAGCAGGCTGAACACCGAGACGGCCACCGACACCTGCGCCTGTGAGCCGGAGATCCGGTAGATCCAGTTGGGGAAGGTCTGGAAGCTGAGCAGCCGGGCGATCGTGAACTCCCCGAGCACCAGCGCCAGCGTGAGGAACGACGCGCTCGCCATCGCCGACCGCATGTTGGGGATGATCACCCGCAGCAGCACGTGGGGCCACGAAGCCCCGAGGTTCCTGGCCGCCTCCGACAGCGTGCGCACGTCGATCGCGCCCAGGCCCGCGTCGAGCGAGCGGTAGGCGAACGGCAGCGCCAGCACGACGTAGGCGAGCACGAGCACCACCGGGAAGTCCGGGTTCTGCACCGCGATCATCGTCTGGTAGAACGGCGTGCTCGCCAGGTAGTCGGGCCCCCACCGCAGCACGGTGCTGATCCCGGCCACGAACGTGATCGGGGGCACGACCAGCGGCAGCGTGCAGACCACCTCGAGCACCGGCCGCAGCCGCGGCGCGCCGAGCCGTACGGCCACCGCGGCGGGCAGCGTCAGCAGCAGGACCAGCACGATCGTGGCGACGCCGAGCCCGAGCGACAGCAGGAGGCTGCCCCCGAAGCCCTCGGCCGAGAAGATCTGGCCGTACGCGTCGAGCGAGAAGCCCTGATTGGGCACCTTCACCGTGAAGACGAACGACGCGATCAGCGGGACGAGGAAGTAGACGGCGGCCAGCGCGAGGACCACCCCGCGCCACACCCGGGGACGCCGCGGCCGGCCGGGCCGGGAGGGTGCGGGGGCCGGGGCGGCGCCGGGCACCGTCCCGGGGGTCACCTGCGTAGTCACCTGGGGGGTCAGCGAAGCCATCGGGCGCTCCTTCGCTGCAGCGGGAGGTAGACGGCCATGACCAGGCCCGCGACCACGATCATGTCGAGGCTGAGGGCCAGCGCGACGTTCTCGTGGCCGATCAGGACGTTGCCGGTGAGCGCGTCGGCGATCTTCAGCGTGACCAGCGGGACGGTGGACCCGACCATGGCCTGCGCCGTGGCGTAGGCCGAGAACGCGCCGCCGAACAGCAGCACGACCCCGCCGAGCAGCGCCGGGGTCAGCACCGGAATCCCGACGTACCGCCAGAACTGCCAGGTGCTCGCGCCGTTGTTCTGCGCGGCCTCACGCCACTGCGGGCGCAGCCCGTCGAGCGCGGGCACGACCGTGAGCACTTGAAGGGGGATGGAGAAGTACAGGTAGACCAGGGTGAGACCCCAGAAGTTGTACAGGCTCCACCCGTGGCCGCCGAGGCCGAGCGTGGTGGTGACGACGCCCGCGTTGCCGAGCGTGGCGATCCAGGCGAAGGCCAGCGGCACGCCGCCGAAGTTGGCCAGCACCCCGGAGGCGGTCAGCACCGCCTCGCGCAGCGTACGGGACCTGGAGGTCACCACGGCCTGGGCGAGGAAGGTGCCGAGCACCCCGCCCAGCACCGCCACGAGTGCCGAGATCTTGACGCTCCCGAGCAGGGCGGTCAGGTACGCGCCCTGGAGCGACTCGGTGAGGTTGGCGGTGCTGAGCGTGCCCTCCTTGGTGAACGTGCCACCGAGGAGGACCAGCATCGGCACGCCGAAGACGATGACGACGAAGACCAGCAGCGGTACGGCCGCCCACCGGCTCTTCGATCGCGTACGGCTGTCGCGCACGAAATCAGCCCGAGACCGCCGCGCCCCACCCGCTCGCCAGGACCTCCTTGGCCTTGTTGACCTGGTCGGGCGTGGGGAACGTGGGGGTGCCCTCGACCTTGGGGAGCTGGGCGACCATGGCCGCGTCCGCGCTGCCGTCCTGCTGCATGGAGGGCAGCAGCACCGGGCGGGCGTAGCCCTTCAGCCACAGGTTCTGGCCCTCGGCGCTGTAGAGGAACTCCTGCCAGAGGCGGGCGGCGGCGGGGTGCGGCGCCCACTTGTTGATCGCCTGGGCGTAGAAGTTGGCGTACTGGCCGTCCGCGGGGATGGCGATCTTCCAGTCCACGCCCTTGGAGGAGAACTCCTTGGCGTAGCTGGCCTGCAGGTAGTCCCAGTCGAGGGTGACCGGGGTCTCGCCCTTCTCCACCGTGGCGGGGGTGGCCTCGACCGGGTTGAAGTTGCCGTTCTCCTTGAGCTTCTTGAAGAAGTCGATGCCGGGCTGGATGTCGTCGAACGAGCCCTGGTTGGCGAGCGAGGCGGCGTACACGCCGGCGAAGGCGGCGCCGGCCTTGGTCGGGTCGCCGTTCAGCGCGACCATGCCCTTGTATTCGGGCTTGAGCAGGTCGGCGAACGTCTGGGGGCAGGTCTTGACCCGCTTGGCGTCGCAGCCGATGGAGATGTAGCCGCCGTAGTCGTAGTACCAGGCGCCGCCGGTCTCCTTCTGCCCATCGGGGATCTTGTCCCAGCTCTGCACCTTGTAGGGCGCGAACAGGCCCTCCTGAGCGCCGCTGAGCGCGAAGGCGCTGCCGAGGTCGAGCACGTCGGGAGCGCGGCCCTGGCCCTTGAGGGTCTTGACCGCGTTGATCTCGTCCTGGCTGGAGCCGTCGGGGTTGTCATTGGTGATCTTGATGCCGTACTTGGCCTCGAACGCCTTGATGACCTCGCCGTAGTTGGCCCAGTCCGGCGGCAGCGCGATGGTGTTGAGCTGGCCCTCCTTCTTGGCGGCCTCCACCAGCTTGTCCAGCCCGCCGAAGTCCTGGGCCGAGGTCGCGGTGGCCGCCTTGGAGTCACCGGATCCCGAGCCGCCGCCGGCGGTCGTGGGGGCGGCGCCGCACGCCGCGATCACTGAGGTGGTTATCGTGAGCGCGGCCACGAGGCCGGCGGTACGTGTGGACAACGGTCCCTCCCACTGTGGTGCGTGGATCGAACTTAGGCGAACTTGTACAAACAAGCCAGAGCTAGTAAGTCGCATATCGATGTCAGTCGCGTGAACGGAAGGGCTCAGCACGATGGCGCGCTACGAACAGATCGCGAGTGACTTGCGGGATGCCATCGTCCGGGGGGACTATCCGATAGGCGCTCAGCTCCCCTCCGAGGCTGAGCTGGCCTTACGTTATTCGGCGGCGCGCGGGACCGTTCGCCAGGCCGTCGCCCTGCTCGCCGCCGAGGGGCTGGTCGGGTCCCGGCAGGGCGCGCGGCGCATCGTGCTCGGCAGCGAGCGCAGCCAGAGCTTCGCCGAGTTGCACAGCTTCGCCCAGTGGGCCCGGTCGATGGGCTACCGCGCCAGCGGCACCGTGCTGTCCTCCCGGCGCCGCCCGTGCTCGCCCTCCGAGGCCGTACGGCTGTCGCTGGAGCCGGGGGAGGAGGTGCTCGACGTGCTGCGGCTGCGGCGGCTCGACGGCGAACCGGTGCTGGTCGAGCGCACGGTCTACGCCGGCTGGATCGCCCCCGCCGTCGAGCGGCTCGACCCCGACTGCGAGTCGGTGACCCAGGAGCTCTACGAGTCCGTCGGCCTGGTCTTCGCGTACGGCGAGCACCTGATCGACGCGGTGGCGGCCGGCAGCGAGGACGCCCGGCTGCTCGGCGTGCGGCGGGGCAGCCCCCTGCTGCGCCAGCGCCGCGTCACCACCACCCAGGAGGGCCGGCCCGTCGAGTGCTCCGACGACCGCTACCGCGCCGGGAGCGTGACCTTCAGCATCCGCAACTCCACCGCCGCCAACCCCCTCGTCCGCCGCGCCGGCGACTGACAGCGCCAGACCGGGTAAGCGCTGTCTCAGGGGACCAGGTAGGCGCTGTCGCGGGCGTCGGTGATCGCCATGTGGCCGGGCGCGTGGCCGATGGCGAACGGCGGGCGCGACCGCATCACCGCGGCCTGCGGCGTCACCCCGCAGGCCCAGAAGACCGGCAGCTCGCCGTCGCGCACCTCGACCGGGTCGCCGAAGTCGGGCGTGCCGAGGTCGGCGATGCCGAGCGCGGCGGGGTCGCCGACGTGCACCGGCGCGCCGTGCACGGCCGGATAGCGCGAGGTGACCCGTACGGCGACCGGCACCAGCTGGGCGGGGATCGGGCGCATCGACACCACGAGGGGGCCGGAAAGCTCGCCCGCCGGGACGCACGGCCGGTCGGTCAGGTACATCGGCACGTTCGTGCCCGCCTCGATGTGGCGGATCGGGACGCCGGCCTCCAGCAACGCGGCCTCGAAGGTGAAACTGCAGCCGATGAGGAAGCCCACGAGGTCGTCGCGCCAGTAGGACGTCACATCGGTGACCTCGGCGACCTGCTCGCCGTCCCGGTAGACGCGGTAGGCGGGCAGGTCGGTGCGCAGGTCGCCGTCGAAGATCGACGCGAACGGCGCACCCGGCTCGGTGACGGCGAGCACGGGGCAGGGGCGCGGGTTGCGCTGCGCGAACACCAGGAAGTCGTACGCCCGGTCCCTCGGCAGCGCGATCAGGTTGGCCTGCGCCCATCCCGCCGCCCAGCCGGACGTGGGCGTGACCAGCCCACCCTGGAACAGCGCCCGCGCCTCGCGGGGGGTCAGACGTGCGGGGTCGAGTTCCATCAGGGCCTCCTCGGACGAATGGGCCGGTGGTCGCCGGCCACCCGGAAACGGATGCGCTGCCCGGGGCGGGCCTGCGCCGCCCGGTCGATGTGGTGATCGCGCACCACCGCGATGACGGGATATCCACCGGTCACGGGGTGATCCGCGAGGAAGAGCGTCGGCTGTCCGGACGGCGGCACCTGCAGCGCGCCGGGGACCATGCCCTCGCTCGGCAGCTCCCCGTCGCGCGCGCGTTCGAGGCGCGGCCCGCGCAGCCGCATGCCGACCCGGTCGCTCTGCGCCGTGACCTCGTACGGCTCCGCGCACAGGGCCGTCAGCGCCCCGGGCGCGAACCAGTCGTGGCGTGGTCCCGGGAGCACGTCCAGTATGAGGACGCCGGACTCCGGCTCGGGCACCGGCGCGAGATCGGCCGCGGGGAACTCCGCAGGCGCCGGCCCGACCGGGAGCACCGATCCGGGCGCCGGACGTTCCGGGCCGAGTCCCGAGAGCAGATCGGTGGCCCGTGACCCCAGCACCTCGGGGACGTCGATCCCGCCGCGGACCGCGAGGTAGGTCCGCAGCCCGCGGGGCGGCACGCCGAGCCGCAGCGTCGCCCCGTCGGGCAGGCGCTCGACCGACGCGTGCCCGATGCCGCCCGTGCGCCCGTCGGGGTAGGTGACGGTGGCGGGGCACGGCGCGCCGGTGAGCGTCACGAGCAGGTCGCCGGTGGCGCGCACCTTCAGCCCGCCCAGGGTGACCTCCAGGCAGGCGGCGTCCTCGGGATTGGCCAGCAGGCGGTTGGCCAGCCGCAGCGCGCCCCGGTCGGCGGCGCCGGAGCGCCCGACGCCGAGATGGCTGTGCCGGCGCCGCCCGAGGTCCTGCACCGTGGTGAGGGGACCGGGAGCCAGCACCACCAGCGCCCGCCGAAGCTCGCTCACAGCGCCTCGTTCACAGTCGCCCCGCTCACATTGCCTCCGCGAATCGCACCCGCACGCCCGGGCGCAGCAGGGCGGGCGGGTCGGCCGCGATGTCCCACACCACGGTCTCGGTACGCCCGATCAGCTGCCAGCCGCCCGGAGACTCGCGCGGGTAGACCCCGCTGAACTCCCCGGCGAGCCCCACGGAGCCGGTGGGCACGCGCACGCGCGACTCCGGCCGCCGGGGCACGGCCAGCCGGGGATCGCCGCCGATCAGATAGCCGAAGCCGGGGGCGAACCCGCAGAAGGCGACCGTCCACGCTGTCCCGGTGTGCGCCGCCACGACCTCGCGTTCGGTGAGCCCGGTCAGCCGGGCCACGTCGGCGAGGTCGTCGCCGTCGTACTCCACCGGGATCACCACCTCCTCGCTCGTCGCGAGGCGGCCTCCGGCCGGCCGCACGGCCAGGACGGCGGACTCCACCTCATTGTGGCGTGCCGGCGGCTCGAACCGGACGAGCAGCGTGCGCGCCGCGGGGACGATGTCGACGATTCCCCGCGGGGGGTCGGCCGCGAGGGCGTCGTAGAGGGCGACCACCTCCTCGAGACGGTCGAGCTCGACCAGGACCGCGTGCTCGCCACAGCGGTGCAGCCGTGCGTTCACGGCTTCTCCTCGACGAACGGCGCCAGGCCGATGCCGTTCTCCTTGAGCGCGTCACGGACCTCGAGCGCCATGGTCACGGCGCCGGGGCTGTCGCCGTGCACGCAGATCGAGTCCGCCGTGATGGTGAGCGGCGTCCCGTCGACGGCCTCGACCGGCTCGCCCCTGGCCATGCGCACGCTGCGCTCGGCGACCCGCGCGGGGTCGTGCAGGACGGCGCCGGGCACGCCGCGCGGCACCAGCCTGCCCTCGCGGGTGTAGGCGCGGTCGGCGAAGCATTCGGCGACCGTGGTGAGGCCGGCCCGGCAGGCCTGGCGCAGCCACGCCGAGCCGGGGAGGCCGAGCACGGGCAGGCCGGGGTCGTAGGCGCGCACGGCCGCGACCACCGCGGCGGCCTGCGCCTCGTGGTGCACGATCGCGTTGTAGAGCGCGCCGTGCGGCTTGACGTACCTGACCCTGGTGCCCGCCACCCGCGCGAAGGCGTCCAGAGCGCCGATCTGGTAGATGACGTCGTCGGCGAGTTCGACGGGCGGCACGTCGACGAAGCGCCGCCCGAAGCCCGCCAGGTCGCGGTAGCCGACCTGGGCGCCGATCACCACGCCGCGCGCGGCCGCGGTCTCGCAGGTGCGCCGCATGATCACCGGATCTCCCGCGTGGAACCCGCAGGCGACGTTGGCGCTCGTGACGATCGACAGCAGCGCGTCGTCGTCGCCGAGCGTCCACTGGCCGAAGCCCTCGCCCAGGTCGGAGTTGAGGTCGATGCACATGGTCGGGTAGGGCACGTCAGCTCCAGAGCGCGCTGATCCCGTTGAGGGAGTTCCAGCCGAGGTAGATGGTCAGCGCCCAGGCGAGCACACCGATGCCGAGCAGCCAGACAGGGTAGCGGTACCCGCCCATGAGATCACGACGGCGTGCGGCGACCCAGAGGATCACCGCCAGACCGACGGGCAGGATGAGGCCGTTGAGCGCTCCGGCGAGGATCAGGAGGTTGGCCGGAGCCTTGCCGAGGAGGAGGAAGACCGCGGTCGAGACCACGATGAAGGCCACCGTGATCCACGAGCGGTAGCGGTCCGTGCGGGGCGAGAAGCTGGCGAGGAACGACACCGACGTGTACGAGGCGCCGATGACCGAGGTGATGGCCGCGGCCCACAGGACGACCCCGAACAGCCTCAGCCCCACCTCGCCCGCCGCGCTCAGGAAGATGTCGGCGGCCGGGTTCGCCGAGTCCGCGGCGAGCCGGAATCCTCCGGCCACCACGCCGAGCGAGGCGAGGAAGAGGATCACCCGCATGACTCCGGTGACGAGGATGCCGGTGACCGAGCCGCGGGTGATCTGCCCGGCGTTCCGCGGCCCGGTCACGCCCGCGTCGATGAGCCGGTGCGCGCCCGCGTAGGTGATGTAACCCCCGACCGTGCCGCCGATCAGCGTCGTGACGGCGAGGAAGTCGACCGTGTCCGGCAGGACCGTCTGCCGCAGGGCCTCGCCCACCGGCGGGTGGGAGACGATCGCCACGTACAGCGTCAGCGCCACCATCACGACGCCGAGGACGACGACGATCCGGTCGACGGCCACCCCGGCCCGCCTACTGAGGAAGATGGCGACGGCGATCAGGGCGGACACCGTGCCGCCGATCTTGACATCGATCCCCGCGAGGGCGTTCAGGCCGAGCGCCGCGCCGCCGACGTTGCCGATGTTGAACACCAGGCCGCCGAAGGCCACGAGGACGGCCAAGAGATATCCCGAACCGGGCAGCACCCGGTTGCCCAGCGTCTGGGCGCGCATCCCAGAGACGCCGATCACCCGCCAGACGTTCAGCTGGACGGCGATGTCGACGAGGATCGAAGCGACGATCACGAACGCGAACGCCGCGCCGAGCCGCGCCGTGAACGTCGTCGTCTGAGTGATGAAGCCGGGGCCGATGGCACTCGTGGCCATGAGGAACATCGCGCCGAGCAGCGCCGAGCGCCGCCCTCCGCTCGTGATGCCCGCGGATGAGGCCGTCTGGGTGTCGGGGGGTCGGTTCATGCGAGACTCCTTTGCTCACCTCCCCTGGAAGCTAGAGGATTGTTCAACGATTCATCAAGCCTCTTGTCGGTTACTTCTCCGCTACAACCGGGTGTGATCGCGCGAAGCCCGATGGTGATCGCTGGATCCCGGCGACGTCCCGCGGCCTAAGCTGGGAGTGATCGGGCGGTCGAGAAGGGGTTGCGGCGATGACGGCTATGGCGGACTGGGCGGCACGGTTGAGCGCGGCTCGGCCGGTGCTCGATCGGGCCAGCGCCGCCGAACTGGTCGCCGACGTCCTGCGGGAGAACGTCATCGACGGCTCCCTGCCCCCGGGCACCCGCCTGTCGGAGGAGACGATCGGCAACCTGCTCGGCGTCTCCCGCAACACGCTCAGAGAGGCGTTCAGGCTGCTGTCGCACGAGAACCTGCTGGTGCACGAGCTGCACCGCGGTGTCTTCGTCCGCAAGCTCGCCGCGGCCGACGTCGCGGACATCTACGCGATGCGGCGCATTCTCGAGACGGCGGGCGTACGAGCGGTCGTCACGGCCCCGCCCGGGGCCGTGGGGGAGGTGCGGCGCCACGTCGAGGAGGGTCAGGCGGCCGCGGAGAACGGCGACTGGGCGGCCGTCGGCACCGCGAACATGTGGTTCCACCGCGCGATCGCCGCGCTGCTCACCAGTCCCCGTGTGGACAAGACCATGGCGCGCCTGCTCGCCGAGCTGCGGCTGGCCTTCCACGTGATGGGCGAGCTCAGGACCTTCCACGAGCCCTATCTGGAAGACAACGCGCGCATCGCCACGCTGCTGATCGACGGCGACCACGAGCGGGCCGAGCGGGAGCTGCTCGCGTACTTCGACACCGCGGAGGCCCAGCTGCTGGCCGCCTACGCGGAACGCGCGGTCTGAGCCCAGGGGGCACGGCCGGCAGCGGGTTCGGCAGAACCGGATGCCGGCCCGCCGCGTCCTACGGATATGCGGACGCGGATTCTGGGTGTGACGGCGGCGCTGGCCGCGATGGTGCTGCCGGCGGCGTGCGCGTCGACCACGCCTCGCGATCTCGAGACCTGGAACGAGACCGACGCCGCGGCCGCCACGGCCGCCGCGCGGGAGCGGCCTTCGCCCTCCTGCCTGACCGGCTCGCCCACACCGGAGCCGAGCCCGGTCCGGGACGGCGGGTGGCGCGTCGCCTACTACGACTACCGTGACCGCATCACCGGCCTGGCCGTGACCCGCGAGGGGACCGTGTGGGCGGCCGGCACGCGCGTGCCCGAGCCGTGCGGGCCCGAGACGAACGCGCCGCTGCTGCTGCGCGGGGACGGCGGGCGGTGGCGCGAGGTTCCGGCCCCGCCGCTGTCCGAGCCGCGCGCCGTGGCCGCCTCCTCCGACCGCGACGTGTGGCTGTTCGGCGAGAAGACCGCCGCGCGCTGGAACGGGCGGAGGTGGACCGCGGCGCCGAGCCCGGGCGCGGAGCCGGAGCGGGTGCACGCGGCGGCCCCCGGCGACGTCTGGGCGATCCTCAACGCGAACTTCCTTGACGGGGCAGGGGGAGCCGAGGGGCCCTGGAGCTCCTGGTCGGATCTGCGGCACTGGGACGGCACGGCCTGGCGCACGGCGCGGCCGCCGCTGGTCGCCAAGGACGTGGACGGTCTGCCCGGCGGCGCGGTGTGGGCGGCCGGTTCCAGCCGCGGCCGGGCCGCCGTCGCCCGATGGAACGGCTGGTCCTGGAGCATGGTCCCGCTCCCCGCGGTCCCCGCGCTGCACCGGGGTCAGCTCTCCGAGCTCGTGGACCTCGCGGTGGACGAGTCGGGCGCAGTGGCGGCCGTCGGCTGGGTCGCCTGGGTCTGCGGCACCGAGGAGGAGGACGTGACCTTCTGCGGCCGCACGCTGTTCCTGCGCCGGGAGAACGGACGGTGGAGCTACAGCCTGCCGGGCGAGCCCGAGCTCGACCCCCACCTGCGGCTGGAGGCCGACGGCCGGGGCGGGTTCTGGCTGTTCTACGCGAAGAACGAGTGGAGCACGGCGTTAGGTCACTGGTCGGGCGGCCAGTGGACGCACGGGACGTTTCCGGCGGGTCCGCTCGGGCACACCCGGGTGGCGGCCGTCGTCAGGGGGCCGGGGACGGCGCGCGTCTGGGCGGCGGTGGCGGACGCCACCGAACGGGAGGAGCCGCCCTACCGGGGCGGCGGGATCTGGCTCGGCGAGTGATCCGCCGGCGGACGCGCTTCCTGGGCTTTTGTTCCCGGAAAGGGGCCGCGCCGACTTGCGTTCACTCCGCTGGGAACGTATGTTCGAAGTAGCGGCGATTCTGCCCGAATCATCCGCCCGTCTTCCCCCGGGTGGCCACGAAGCCACAGGGAGAAGGAGTCTTGAGCAGACTTTACGGCGATCCGATCGAGGTGTGGGTCCGGGGCGGGCACCCTGCTCAGTTCGTCTGGCGTGACCGGCTCTACACCGTCCGCGAGATCCAGGACCACTGGGTGGTCGCCAGGGAATGGTGGAAGACCTCGGACGCCGATCCCGGCGAGCGGCGTTTCTGGCGAGTGGGGGCCGCGGCCGGCAAGGAGGTCGGGACCTATGAACTGCGCTTCGACACCGCCAGCGGCGGCTGGCTCCTGCTGAGGGCCTGGGACTGATGGGAACGCTCCAGCTCCCCACGACGACCGGGGGACGGGCCGCTGGAGGACGGACCGGGGGACGGACGGGGGCGCGCCTATGACGCACGCCTTCGCCCACCTGCACGTGGCGTCCGCCTTCTCGCTGCGGTACGGCACCGCGTTCCCGGCCGCCCTCGTCCGGCGGGCCGCCGAGCACGGCATGGACACCCTGGCGCTGACCGACCGCGACGGCCTCTACGGCGCGATCAAGCACGTCATCGCCTGCCACGAGCAGGGCGTCCGCCCGGTCGTCGGGGTCGATCTCGCCCTCGACCAAGGTTCTTCCACGTCGGACGACCTGTTCGGAGGCGGCCTGCCGTCCGGCCGCCGCGCCGGACACGGGCACGGGCACGGACACGGACACGGGCGTGGCCGGGGGACGGCGGCCGAGCCGGCGCGGGTCGTCGTGCTCGCGCGCTCGGACGGCTGGGCCTCGCTGTGCCGCCTGGTCACGGCCGCCCACCAGGTGGGGGAGCGCGGCGCGCCGTACGTCACGCCGGGGATGGTGGCCGAGCACGCGACCGGCCCGGACGGCGGGCCGCGGCTGACCGTGCTGCTCGGGCCCCGCTCGGGGGTCGGCCGCGCGGTGGCCGAGCGGCGCGACGACCAGGCCAGGGCCCTGCTGGCCGCCTGGCGCGCGGTGGTCCCCGACCTGGTCGTCGAGGTGTCCGACCTGTACGGCTACCGCGACGCGAACACCGCCGCCCGCATGATCGGGCTGGCCGACTCGATGGGCGTGCCGGTCGTGCTGACCAACGCGGTCCGCTACCTGGACGCCGCCGATCACCAGATCGGCAACGTGCTCGACGCGGCGCGCAAGCTGGTGCCCCTCGACGGGCGGCACCTCGACGACCCCACGGCTCACGCGTACCTGAAGGACGGCGCCGAGATGGCGCGGGTGGCCGCACGGATCTGCGGCGGCGACACCGGCCGGGCCGCGCTGCTGCTGGCCGAGACGCGCCGCGTGGCCGGCAGGTGCGTGCTCGACCCCGTCGAGGTCGTGCCCCTGCTCGAACCCGAGCGGCCCCGGCTCCACCTGCCCGAGGTCGGCGAGGACCCGGTGCCCCTGCTGCGGCGCCGCTGCGAGGAGGGGCTGGCCCGGCGGGGCTTGGAGCGCTCGGCCGAGGCCCGCGACCGGCTCGCCGCCGAACTCCGCGTCATCGAGAAGAAGCGGCTGTCGGGCTATTTCACGTCCGTCGCCGGCATCACGGACATGATCCGGGCGATGGGCGTGCGGTGCGCGATCCGCGGCTCGGGGGCGGGCAGCCTGGTCAACTACCTGATCGGCATCGGCGAGGTGGATCCGCTCGAACACGGCCTGCTGATGGAGCGCTTCCTGTCGGAGGGCCGCAAGGGCCTGCCCGACATCGACATCGACGTGGAGTCGGCCCGCCGCCTCGACTGCTACCGCGCGATCCTCGACAGGTACGGCGAGGAGCGGGTGGCCTGCGTGTCGATGATGGAGACCTACCGCGCCCGCAGCGCGATCAGGGACGTCGGCGCCGCCATGGGCCTGCCGCCGCACGAGATCGACGTCATCGCCAAGGCGTTCCCGCAGGTACGGGCCAGGCAGATCAGGGCCGCGCTGTCCGACCTGCCGGAGCTGCGCGACAGCGGGCTCAACGACCGGTCGCTGGAGACCGTGTTCCGCCTGGCGGAGCGGCTCGACGGGCTGCCCCGGCACATCGCGCTGCACCCCTGCGGCGTGCTGATCGGCAACTCCACGCTGCGCGACCGCACGCCGGTCGAGCGCAGCCTGCTGGAGTTCCCGATGTCGCAGTTCGACAAGGACGACGTCGAGGAGGCGGGCCTGCTCAAGCTCGACGTGCTCGGCGTGCGGATGCAGTCCGCCCTGGCGTACGCCCTCCAGGAGGTCGAGCGGGTCGAGGGGCGGCGGATCGACCTGGACGCCGTCCCGCGCGACGACCGGGAGACCTACGACATGATCCGCCTCAGCCGCACGATCGGCTGCTTCCAGATCGAGTCGCCGGGGCAGCGCGAACTGGTCGCGAAGCTGGAGCCGCGCACGATGCACGACCTGATCGTGGACATCTCGCTGTTCCGCCCGGGACCGGTCAACTCCGACATGGTCACGCCCTATCTGGAGACCAGGCACGGCTTCCGTGAGGCGCGCTACCCGCACGAGTCGCTGCGCGACGCGCTCAGGGAGACCAACGGGGTGGTCGTCTTCCACGAGCAGGTCATGAAGGTCATCGACATCATGACCGGGTCGGGGCTGTCGGAGGCCGACCGGGCCCGCCGCGCCCTCGGGACGCCGGAGGGCCGCGAGGCCGTACGCGCTTGGTTCGTGCCGCTCGCGAGGGGGAACGGCTACGCCCCCGACGTCGTCGAGCGGGCGTGGAAGGTGCTCGACGCGTTCGGCGGGTTCGGGTTCTGCAAGGCGCACGCGGCGGCGTTCGCGCTGCCCACCTACCAGTCGGCCTGGCTGAAGCGGCACCACACCGCCGCGTTCCTCGCGGGCGTGCTCACTCACGACCCCGGCATGTACCCGAGCCGGGTCATCCTCGACGAGGCCCGCCAGTGCGGGGTGGACGTCCTGCCCCTCGACGTCAACCGCTCGGGGAAGACCTGGCTGGTCGAGCGTACGGGTCCGGCGGAGGACGGTCCCGGGGAGTTCGGCCGCGGGTACGGCCTGCGGGTGCCGTTCTCGGCCGTCCGAGGGGTGAGCGAGGCCGAGGTGGACCGCATGGTCGCGGCCCGGCCCTACACCTCGCTGGCCGACTTCTGGGAGCGGGCCCGGCCCTCACGGCCGATCGCCGAGCGGATCGTGGAGGTCGGCGGGTTCGACGCGCTGCACGGCCTGCGGCCGGGGGAGCCGCGCTGGCGGCCGGGGCGGCTGACCAGGCGCGACCTGATCGCCCAGG
The DNA here is from genome assembly GCF_006334915.2 of Microbispora catharanthi. Lineage (GTDB taxonomy): Bacteria > Actinomycetota > Actinomycetes > Streptosporangiales > Streptosporangiaceae > Microbispora > Microbispora catharanthi. Next base: position 85,417 of record NZ_VDMA02000012.1, on the reverse strand, counting down.
TCGGCGCGCTCGACCGGGGCTCTCCCGTGGGCGCGGCCGGGCAGCTTCCGATAGGGTTCACCGATCGGGTCACGCCTGGCGAACTGCCGGAGATGACCGAGGCCGAGGCCGTCGAGGCCGAGCTGGAGATCCTCGGCATGGACGTGAGCCACCACGTCATGGACTTCTACCGCGACCTGCTCGACGCGCTCGGCGTGACGCGGGCCAGGGATCTGGTCCGGCAGCGCAACGGTGCGGAGATCCTGGTCGCGGGAGTGAAGGTCGCCACCCAGACGCCCGCCGTGCGGTCGGGGCAGCGGGTCATCTTCACCACCCTGGACGACTCCACCGGCCCGATCGACCTGACGTTCTTCGAGTCGGTGCAGGCGCACACGGCCGCGACCGTGTTCGGGTCGTGGCTGCTGGCCGCCAGGGGAGTGGTGCGGCGCACCGGGGTCAGGGCGGTCTCGCTGCGCGCCGTGCACTGCTGGAACCTCGCCGACCTCGACCGCGTGTGGCGCGACCAGGGGCTCGACGCCGTACGCGCCGTGATCAGCGAGGTCCCCGCGCCCGGCGCGGGGGTGGGCGGACGGCCCATCGAGTACGGCAACGGCTTCCGGGTGTCGCCCTACTCCGACAACGGCGCCCCGCCGGCCGTACGCGAGGGGCGGTTCCTCGGCCATCCGTCCGCGCCCCAGCGGCGGCTCTGGCACGCCAGTTCCGGCAGCTCGGGACCGCCGCCCGGCCGGTGATCCTCCCCGCCGCCGTCCGCGAGTGGGGCGCCCGCCGGTGTCGCCGGTGCCGTCGGCATGCCGGACGGCCGTTCGCCGTGGCCGAGGCGGACCTGCGGCCGGACGGCGGGCCGCACCGCCCGCTTCCGTCCGGCGCCGGTGTGCCGGGCGGTGACCTCGTGGACGGCCGAGGCGCACAGGAGCGCCGCGACGGCGACCGCGGCGGCCTGTGGCGTGCCGAGGCCGGTCAGCCCGTCCCGGGCCGGGTCGGCGAACACCAGCCCGAGCGCGGCCAGCCAGCTCACCCACCAGCAGGCGAGGACGATCAGCCACCGCGTCCGGTCCCAGCCGCCGTACGGCTCGCTCCGCGCGAGGCCGCCGCTTCGCACGATGCCGCTTCGCGCGGGGCCGTCGCTTCGCCGGGTGCGGCCCGCCGGACCCTCGCGCCAGGCCAGGTCGGCGAGGAACGGCGGGACCACGAGGTTGACTCCGGGCACGAGGCACGCCGCCACGAGCGCGACGGGCGGCGTGGCCGGGCGCACCCGCCGCAGCCAGGACAGGTAGGCGGCGGCGCACGCCACGGTGGCGCCGATCATCACCAGGACCAGCACGGCGAACGCCGTCGCCGCGCCGCTGACGGTCCGGGCGGCGGGAGAGGCGGGATCGCCGCCGAAGGCCGCGATCTGCGTGGCCAGCCGCCTGCCCCGGGTCTCCTCGAACACGGCGAGCGCGGCCACCGAGACGACCTGGGCGGCGAGGGCCGCGTACACGCCGGCGGCCGCCCGGCTCACCGCTGACGACGTGGACCGCATGTGTTCTCCCCCCGCGCCGGGTGCGTGACCTGCCTCACTCTTATCCCGTCCGCGATCGCGCTAATCCGGTCCGGGACCACCCGGCGGGGAAGGATGGTTCAGGGCATTTGCGGCTTTTCTTCAGTTCGAACCTGATTCGGTGTCACTGGGAGAGTTTTGAGACGGAGTCCATAACTGGTGTGCAGCGGCATGTGCGCGCGGACTCGCCCCACGAAATCCTCGAACATGCCCGCGTATCGGTCGTCGGATCCGCGAATCTCGCGCTCGCGCCGGACGAACGGCTCTACGGCGTCCCATGCCCTGCTCGCGCGATATCCGATCAGCGGGACGACGAGACTTTCGGCCGCCATTTTCTTGTATACGAAGTAGCCGAATCCGCTGAAGTACCCGATCACCTTGTTGACGGCGATCCTCGCCTCGTCCGGCAGGGCTGAGCAGCCGATCTCCGGGTCGTGCTCGGCCCGGAGGCGTCCCAGGACGTAGGCCTCGGCGCGCTGCCATTCCGTCGACCGGAATTCTTGAAAAAGCTCGACCAGAACGGGGAGCTGATTCGAGTGCCGCATCATCGTCGTCTGACGCAGGGCCGTGAAGACGGACACGACGAGCGCGAGCAGGGAGACCACCAACGCGGCGATATCGGACAGGTCCATCGATCTCCTCGGTGATATTCGGGACCCTTCATCCGATGCCAACGCCCGGGTTCTCCGAATGGTTCGCTCATTTCCGGAAAACGCTCGATGAGGACGTTTCGGCGGGCGTCGAAACGCCGGGGGCCTAGCCTGCGCGGCACATCCCCTCGCACCTCGGAGGCCGCACATGACCGACATCCCGCTGACCGACGACCGCGAGCCCGCGCGGGTCGTGACCGAGATGATCGACCACGTTCTCCGCCTGGCGGCGACCTGGACGGCCTGGGACGGCCGTCCGGTGCCGTCGGGCGACCGGATCTACACCCCGCACAAGGCGATCCGCCGGGTGGCCGACCATCTCGTGGACCACCTGGCGGAGGTCGAGGACCGGCTGGCCGGTCGCATGCCCCTGCCGGACCACTGGCACGGGTCGATGATCACTACTGCGGCCGACCTCGCCCCGTTCACCGAGCAGGACCTCGACGAGGCCCGCAGCAGGCTCACTCGGCTCGCCCGGATCTGGACGGCCTGCCTGGAGGTGCTGACCCCGGAGCAGCTCGACCACTCGCCGGGGGACGGCTGGACGCTCCGCCAGGTCGCCTTCCACGTCAGCGGGTCGGTCTACTACGCCGACGCGGTGGGCGACCTGTCCGGCTGATATCCGTTGCCGCGCGAGCACTTCTCCGCGTTCTCGGGCGCGGACACCGGACAGCGGCTGTCCGGTGTCCGCGGTTGTCTTCTCCGTCCTGCCGCCGGCGGTCTGGAGGGGCTCAGGAGGTGAGCGCGCGGACGACCTCGGCGGCGGGGCCCGGCGGGAGGGCCGCGTGCACCAGTTCGACCCGGTGCACGATCCTCGGCGCGACCAGTGGCACCCGCACCCCGCACGGCGCGGCGGACGCGGGCAGCAGGGTCAGGCCGTGCCCGGCCGCGGCCAGGCGCGCCGCGACGGCCGGGTCGTGGCCCTCGTAGCGGATGCCGGGCCGCAGCCCGTCGAGCCGTGCCACGGCCCGCAGGCGGTCGAGCGGCATCACCTCCGGGGCGTCCACCCACAGGGCGTCGGCCAGGTCGTCCAGCCGCAGACCGGCCCGGCCCGCCAGCGGATGCCCCTCCGCCAGCACGACGACCAGCTCCTCCTCCCGTACGCCGACGGTGGTGAGCGGCCCCGCCTCGGGGAGGTTCAGCGGGTCGGACGGCGCCGCCGGGCCGTCGGCCAGCGCGAGGTCGGCCTCGCCCGAGGCCACCAGCGCCATGGCCGCCGCCGCGCCGGCGATGCGCAGCGTCGTCACCCCGGCCAGCGCCGCCGCCGTACCCGCCGTGAGGACGAGCGGGCCGGCGGCGACGGTGAGGGTCCGCGGCCGCGCGGCCAGCCGCGCCACGTCCGTCCGCGCGGCCCGCAGCCGCAGCAGCAGCGGACCCGCGTGCTCCAGGAGGCGCTCGCCCGCCCTGGTCGGCCGTACGGGACGGCGGGTGAGCAGCGGCACCCCGAGGTCGGCCTCCAGTGCCGCGATCTGCTGGGACACCGCGGGCTGGGTGTAGCCGAGCCGATCCGCGGCGGCCGAGAACGACCCCTCGGTGACCACGGTCACGAACGTGCGCAGCAGATGAGGGTCCACGACATCAGCATCGCTTATGGAGACCTCAGAAATCATCATTTGTCATTAAGTTCGCACGTCGCCAGCATGGAGGTCATGAGACCCCGCATCGCGCTGGTGGGCGACCGGTCACCCGCCGTCCGCTCCCACACCCGCATCCCGCTCATCCTCGACGCGCTGCGCGAGCGTGAGGGGCTGGACCTCGACGCCTACTGGATCAGGACCGACGAGGTCGCCGATCTCGGCGGGTTCGACGGCGTCTGGATCCTGCCCGGCAGCCCCTACCGCAGCGAGCAGGGCGCGATCACGGCCGCGCGGACCGCCAGGGAGAACGCGATCCCGCTGCTCGGCACCTGCGCCGGCTTCCAGCACGCCCTGCTGGAGTACGCCCGCCACGTGTGCGGGCTGAGCGTGAGCCACGCGGAGAACGACCCGGACGCCCCGAACCCGCTGATCAGGCAGCTCGCCTGCTCCCTAGCCGGTCACGAGGCGGCGGTGCGGCTCGTCCCCGGCTCGCTCGCCGAGCGGATCGTCGGCGCCGACCGGACCGTGGAGCGGTACTTCTGCTCCTACGGCCCCGATCCCGCCTATCTGGAGACCCTGGAGGCCCACGGCCTGCGCTTCACCGGCCACGATGAGGAGGGGGAGACGCGGGTGGCCGAGCTGCCCGGCCACCCCTTCTATCTGGTCACGCTGTTCCAGCCCGAGCTGGCCGAGCGCCGGCCCCATCCGCTCGTGCGCGCGTTCGCCGCCGCCGCCGCCGACCGGGCGGCGCTCAGCCGAGGACCAGATCCCGTACGGCTCTGAGCGTGGGCTCGTCGCGGGGGCCCATGACGAGCAGCGTGGTGACCGGGCTGCGGCGCCACAGCTCCAGCCGCTCCCGGATGCGGCCGAGCGGCCCGAGGAGCGCGATGCCGTCGGCCAGCTCGTCGGGAATGGCGGCGAACGCCTCGTCGCGGCGGCCGGCCAGATAGAGCTCCTGGATGCGGCGGGCCTGCTCGGCGTAGCCCATGCGGCCGATGATGTCGGCGTGGAAGTTGCGGGTCCTGGCCCCCATGCCGCCGATGTAGAGCGTCAGCATCATCTTCACGCCGTCGAGCGCGGCCCGCAGGTCGTCGGTGACGACCACCATGACCATGGCGGCGACGTCGAACCCGGGCTTCGCGCCGGACAGCGCGTCGCCGTACATCGCCTCGATCTTCTCGGGGAAGGCGAACAGCGGTAGCCAGCCCTGCCCGATCCCGGCGGCGAGCGCGACGTTCTTCGGGCCCTCCGCGCCCAGGTAGACCGGGATGTCGGGCCGGAGCGGACGGGTGATCAGCTTGAGCGGCTTTCCGAGCCCGCCGGGCAGCGGCAGCGGATAGTGCGGGCCGGGGTTGGTCGCCGGCTCCTCCCGCCGCCACACCCTGCGCATGATCTCGACGTACTCGCGGGTGCGGGCGAGCGGCGCGGCGAACGGCTGGCCATACCAGCCCTCGACGACCTGCGGGCCCGAGGCGCCGACGCCGAGCAGCAGCCGCCCGCCGGTCAGATGGTCGAGCGTCATCGCGGTCATCGCGGTCGTCACCGGGGGCCGGGCGGACAGCTGGGCGACGCTGGTGCCGAGCTTGATGCGGCTGGTCCTGGCGCCATACCAGGCCAGCGGGGTGAACGCGTCGCTGCCGTACGCCTCGGCGGTCCACACCGACTCGTAGCCCAGCCGTTCGGCGGTTTGCACGACCTCGGTCGCGTCGTCGGCGTTCCGCTGCCAGTACCCGAGGTTCAATCCGAGTCTCAGATCATCGGCCACAGGCGTGATTAGAACACGTTCTATGAATCCCGGCCAGACTCCGGATAGGCCCGCGCCAGGTGCTCGGCGACCGCGGCCGCCGCCGCCCCGGCGTCGCCGTCCTCGATCGCCCGGTGGATGCGCCGGTGGTCGTCCTGCAGGCCGCCGGTGTCGCCGAGCCGTACGACGGCGTCCACGGCGTAGCGGCGCAGGGCGTCGCGCAGCGCCCGCATGACCGCCGTGATCAGCCGGTTGCCCGCCGCCTCCGCGAGGGCCAGGTGGAACGCGATGTCGTGCTCGACGAACTCGGCCGGATCGCCGGCGGCGTCCATGGCCGCGATCGCCTCCGCCATCCGCGCCGTCGCCGTGTGCGCGGAAGCGGCCGGTGTGGAAGCGGCCGGTGTGGAAGCCGCCGGTGGGGGAGCCGCCGCCGCGCGGGCCGCGGCCCACTGCTCGATCATCAGCCGGGTGTCGATCACCTCGCGCATCGAGAGCGTCGCGAGGCCGAGATGCAGCCGGAGCAGGTCGGTGAGCGCGTTTCCCGGGCGAGAGGTGAGCACAGCCCCGGCGTCCGGGCCCCGCCCGGCCTGCGACGCGACCACCCCGAGGGTCTCCAGCACGCGCAGCGCCTCCCTGACCGACGACCGGCCCACGCCGAGCTGCTCGGCGAGCTGCCGTTCGCCCGGCAGCCGGTCGCCCACGGTCAGGCCGTCGGCTGTGATCCGCTCCTCGATGCGGGCGAGCACCTCCTCGAAGGCGCGCGGGCGGGCGTCCGGACGCCGGCGTTCTTCGGTGGTCACCGCGGCTCCTCCCGATGCCGGTGTCGCCGGGGGCGAACCAGGATGTATGGTCTGACCATATTTGGTCTGACCATACACGCCGGGAGGGCATGTGCGGGTAGCCCTGTTCGTCACCTGCGTCAACGACACGCTCTTCCCGGACACCGGCCGGGCGGTCGTGCGCCTGCTGCGCCGCCTCGGCGTCGAGGCCGACTTCCCCCGCGCCCAGACCTGCTGCGGCCAGATGCACGCCAACACCGGCTACCGGGACGAGGCCGTACGGCTGGCCCGGCGGAGCGTGGCGGCGCTGCGCGGCTATGACGCGGTCGTCGTCCCCTCGGGCTCGTGCGCGGCCATGATCCGTGAGCAGTACCCGAAGCTGGCCGGGTCGTCCGGACCTTTCGCCGACGCGGTGGCGCAGGTGGTGCCGAAGACGTACGAGCTGACCGAGTTCCTGGTCGACGTGCTGGGGGTGACCGACGTGGGGGCCTACTTCCCGCACCGGGTCACCTACCACCCGACGTGCCACTCCCTGCGCGGCATCCACCTGGGCGACCGCCCGCTGACGCTGTTACGCCAGGTCAAGGGGCTCGAACTGGTGCCGCTGCCGGGCGCGGAGGAGTGCTGCGGATTCGGCGGCACCTTCGCGCTGAAGAACGCCGACGTGTCGGCGGCGATGTGCGCCGACAAAGTGCGGGCCGTCCTCGACACCGGTGCCGAGGTGCTGTGCGCGGCCGACAACTCGTGCCTGATGCACATCGGCGGCATGCTCGGCCGGCAGAAGTCGGGCGTGCGGGTGACGCACCTGGCCGAGATCCTCTGCTCGACCGAGACGGCGGGTGCCCGATGAGCGTCACCTTCCTCGGCATGCCCGCCGACCGCCCCTTCCCCCGCAACGCCGCCAGAGCCCTGCGGGACTCGCAACTGCGCTTCAACCTCCGCAAGGCGACTCGGACGATCAGGGCCAGGCGGGCGAGCGTCGTCGCGGAGGCGCCCGACTGGGCCGAGCTGCGCGAGGCCGGCCGGACGATCAAGGAGCACACGCTCCGCAACCTGGACAGATACCTGGTGCAGCTGGAGGAGGCCGTCACGGCGGCCGGAGGCCACGTGCACTGGGCCGCCGACGCGGCCGAGGCCAACGGGATCGTCGCCGCGCTGGTGAAGGCCACGGGCGAGACCGAGGTCGTCAAGGTCAAGTCGATGGCCACCCAGGAGATCGGGCTCAACGAGGCGCTGCTGGAGCACGGCATCACCGCGTACGAGACCGACCTCGCCGAGCTCATCGTGCAGCTGGGCGACGACCGGCCCTCGCACATCCTCGTCCCGGCGATCCACCGCAACCGCGCGGAGATCCGGGAGATCTTCGCCGAGCACATGTCCGGCTGGGGCAGGCCCGCCCCCGAGGACCTGACCGACGACCCCGCGGAGCTGGCCGAGGCGGCCAGGCTCCATCTGCGCGAGCGCTTCCTGAAGACCAAGGTGGCGATCTCCGGCGCCAACTTCGCGATCGCCGAGACCGGCACGATGGTCGTGCTGGAGTCCGAGGGCAACGGCCGCATGTGCCTCACCCTGCCGCGCACCCTGATCAGCGTGGTCGGCATCGAGAAGGTGCTGCCGACCTGGCGCGACCTGGAGGTCTTCCTGCAGTTGCTGCCCCGCAGCTCCACGGGGGAGCGGATGAACCCCTACACCTCGTCGTGGACCGGCGCCGCCGAGGGTCAGGAGTTCCACCTCGTGCTGCTCGACAACGGCCGCACCGGCGTCCTCGCCGACGAGGTGGGGCGGCAGGCCCTGCGCTGCATCCGCTGCTCGGCCTGCCTCAACGTCTGCCCCGTGTACGAACGGGCGGGCGGCCACGCGTACGGGTCGGTCTATCCCGGGCCGATCGGGGCGATCCTGACGCCACAGCTCCGCGGCATGGGCTCCGAGCTCGACCGCTCATTGCCGTACGCCTCCTCGCTGTGCGGCGCCTGCTACGAGGTCTGCCCGGTGGCCATCGACATCCCGTCCGTACTGCTGGACCTGCGGGCCCGGGCCCGCCACCCCTGGCCCGAGCGCGCCGGGATGGCGGCGGCCGGATGGGTGTTCGAGCGGTCGGGACGGCTGGCGCGCCTGCAGCGGGCCGGGGGACGGCTGCGCCGGCTCGTGCCCCGCCGGCTGCCCGGGCCCCTCGGCGGCTGGACCGACACAAGGGACCTCCCCGAGGTGCCGGAAGAGTCGTTCCGCGCATGGTGGGACCGCACGGACGGAGGACGCCGATGAGCTCCCGCGACCTGATCCTCGCCCGGGTCCGCCGCGCCCTGGCGGGCGTGCCCGACGTCGAGATCACCCGTGCCTACCGCGGGCCTTCGCGGACGCCGGGCGAGATCCGCCTGTTCGAGGAGCGGGTCCGCGATTACCGCGCCGTGGTCCACCTCGTGGACGAGGCGGGCGTGGCGGAGCGCGTCGCGCTGTCTCTCGCCGGGCGCGGGGCGCGGCGGGTCGTCGTGCCCGCCGGGTTCCCCGCGCGATGGCTCGCCGCCGCGGACGCGGAGGCGGTCGCCGACGACCCGCCGCTGAGCGCCGCCGACCTCGACGCCGTGGACGGCGTGCTCACCACCTGCGCGGTCGCGATCGCGGAGACCGGCACGATCGTCCTCGACGCCGGGCCGGGCCAGGGCCGGCGGGCGCTCACGCTGGTGCCCGATCACCACCTGTGCGTGGTGCGGGCCGACCAGGTCGTCGCGGGGGTGCCGGACGCCGTCGACCGGCTCGCCCCCGCGCGGCCCCTGACCTGGATCAGCGGCCCCTCGGCGACCAGCGACATCGAGCTGAACCGGGTCGAGGGAGTCCACGGCCCCCGCACGCTCGAAGTGCTGATCGTGGCCTGAACCCCATCCCGAATCCTGCGCGTCAGAAGCGCAGCAGCGCGCCGATGCCGTCGGGTGACTCGAGGCGCGGGACGAACCACAGCTCGGCGTCGGTCGCGGCCACCGCCCGCGCGAGGGCGGCGTCCGCGCGTTCCCGCATGGGCTCCTCGACCCCCCAGGCGGCCAGCTCCGCCGGGTCGGTGGACAACTGCGTGGGCTCGGGGCCGATCCACATCATGGCCGTGGAGGACGGGTCGTCGTGCATCAGCACCGCGCCCACCCGCCGGTCGCGCAGCGCGCGTGCCGTCTCCGTCAGGCCCGCCACGGCGTTGCCCGCCGCGTACGTGTTCAGCAGCTCCTCGCAGCGCCGATCGGTCCAGGCCCGGCAGGCCCCTTCGACCTCCTGCCGGAAGTGGTCCAGGTCGGCGCCCGGGGCCCGGCTGCCGTGCTCGGCCACCGTCAGCCGCCGTACGACGTCCTTGGCGAGGTAGTCGGTCACGAGCGCGCGGGCCTTGGGATCACCGGCCAGCACCACGACCTCCGCGCCGATGCCGTGCGCCTCCTTCTCCACCACCTCGGCGACGGCCACGGCGTTGCGGCGCCAGCCCTCCTCGACCTCCCGGTCGAAGTTGGCCTGCGACCAGCCGCCCTGGCCGGTCTTCTGGAGCGACCGGTCCGGGTCCGCCACCTCCACCGTCAGCTCGCGCCGCCGCCCGTCGGCAACGACGGCGACGTCGCCCCCGGCCCGGTCGGCCAGCACCTCGACGTGCGGGACGTGCTCGCCGCGCTGCGCGAGCAGCGGCACCACGTGGGGGAGCGGCGACCACCGCGCGGTCTGGCGGCGCGGCCGGTGGGTGAGCGGCTCGGTGAGCACGACCTCGCCCTCCCTGGCGAAGGCGGCGCGTCCGGGCGCGACCCACCCGGGGTCGAGCATCAGCTCGCCGATGGGATCGAGGGCCGAGGCGGGCGCTCCTTCCTCGGTGAGCCGCTCCCTGAGATGGGCCCACCGCCGCTGGATGACGTTGGCCGCGCCCTCGGACGTCCGGTCGGTGTCCACGTATACGGAGGCATACGGGCCGCCCCGCTCGTACAACCGGCGAATGAAGTCCAGTCTCACGGGCCCTCCCTACCAGCGCTGCCGTTCCACTCCGAGTCCGAGTGCCTCCGCCACCTCCCCGATGTTGTGGAACCTCATCTCGGGCAGTCGCCGTACGGCGTCGATCACGGCGTCGGGGGCGTTCTTGCGTTCCGCGTGGGCGAGCAGTTTGGCCGGATCGGCGGGGAAACCGGCGTCGCTGAGCCAGGTGGCGAGGTGGCTGCGGCGCTCCACGTCGGCGGGGGTGATGCCGAGCGGCGTCCCGGGTTCGCGGCCGGGCGGCTGCCGGCGCGGCGGCGACATGTCCTCCTCGGGCTGCTGCGTCGGCTCGGGCTCGCGCCACTCCTCCGCCCGGCTGGTTCCGGTGCCCTGCACGAGGCCTTGCGTCTCGTGCTTCTGCTGCTCGTCGAGCCGGCGGCCGTGCTTGTCGCTGCCGCGTTGGATACTCATGACCTCACCTCCCGATTAGGGTCACTGTCGTGCCTCGTACCCGGACCGCCTGCCCCAAACATCGGGAGCGGTGAGGCCGTGTCCCACATAATCTGCGGCGGCCGAAAAATCCGCTTATGTGATGGAGTGACGCATTGTTCGACGAGCGGCTGACGATCAACACCGAACGGCTGATCCTGCGGCCGTTCGGCCCCGGGGACGCGGGCCAGGTGCGGGCCGTCATCGAGGACGGCGCGCACTCCACCGCGCTGCCCCCGGGCGCGCCCGGGCACGCGTCCGGGATCGCGCAGTGGCTGTCGTACGGCGTGCACGAGCTGTGGCGCTCGGGCCAGGGGATCCACCTCGCGATGCACGCGCGGGACGGCGTGGTCGGGTCGATCAGCGTCTTCAAGGCCCAGTGGGGCGTGGGCACCGCCGAGGTGGGATACGGCGTGCACCCCGCCTACCGCCGCCGGGGATACGCGACCGAGGCGGTCCGCGGGCTCGTCGGCCGCCTGCTCGGGGAGGGCCCGCTGAGGCGGATCGAACTGCGGGCCAACGCCGACAACCTCGCGTCGATCAGGGTCGCGGAGAAGGCGGGCTTCACCCGTGAGGGACTGCTCCGCGGCGCGGGGTTCGAAGACGACGGCCCGCACGACCTGGTGGTCTTCGGCCGGCTGCGCGGCGACGAGCGGTGGGTTCCGCGCCGCAGGATCGAGAGCGAGCGGCTGGTCCTGCGGCCGTTCGCCCGGCAGGACGCCTTCGACGTCGTCGACGCGGTGAAGGGCGACTCCGAGATCGCCCGCTGGATGCCGTGGGCCGAGGGCTACACGCTGGAGCGCGCGCTGGAGTGGTGCACCCGGCTCGCGCACGCGAACGGCCCCGGCTATGGTGGCAACTTCGCGATACAGCCGAAGGACGGGGAACGGCTCGCCGGAGCCATCGGCGTGCAGCGTGAGGACCACGAACGCGGGGACGCCGAACTGGGGTACTGGATCGCGCCGTGGGCCCGCCGCAGAGGGTACGCGGTGGAGGCCACGCAACTGGCCACGGCCTACCTGTTCGACCTCGGCTTCCATCGGGTCCACCTGCTGGTGGCGACGGGCAACCGCGCCAGCCAGGCGGTCGCGAGGAAGGCCGGGTTCATCGAGGAGGGCATCATGCGGCAGGCGCTGCCGATCCCGGGGGGCTGGGCCGACGCCGTCCTGTTCGGCATGCTCAACGGGGAAATTTCCTGGCATTAGGTAAAGAATCCCCCTAGTCGCTGTGCCATCGGTCAAGTGGCCACCATGATTGGGGGCCGGAAGGCTATCCTCGCCAGCCGTGACCCTCCCGCCGGCCGGTGAGCGCGCGTCCAGAAGCGGGAGACCCGGTCCCCGCATGCGCACGGGCGGCGCCGGCCCGACGGGGCGGGGGATTGTGAACGACACGCAGGTCAACTGCAGGGGAGATCAGCTAGATGAAACCGCCGCTGCTGCTCATCGGCCACGGCACCCACGATGAGACCGGCGTCGCCGAGTTCGGCAGGTTCGTTCACCGCCTTCGCTGCCGCCTCGACGGGCTTCCCGCCGAGGTGAGCGGCGGCTTCATCACGAACGCCCGCCCCCCGCTCGGCGACTCCATCGCCTCTCTCGTGGCCCGGGGGCATCACCACCTGATCGCGGTGCCGCTCAGTCTGACCGGCGACCGGCACGCGCTCGGGGACATCCCCGGCACCATGGCCCTGGAGCAGGAGCGGCACCCCACGCTCGAATACGACCTCGGCCGCCCCCTCGGGCCCGACTCGCGGGTGCTCAAGCTGCTCGCGGAGCGGCTCGCCGACGCCCGCGCCGAGATGCCGCGGTTCGTGACCGACGAACCGCCCGCCGAGATCGCGCCCGGCGAGACCGCGGTCGTCCTGGTCGGGCACGGCTCCACCGATCCCGCCGTCAACGCCGAGGTCCACCGGGTCTCGCGGCTGTTCTGGGAGACCCACGCAGCCGACCTGCTGACCGTGGAGACCGCGTACGTGTCACACACCCGCCCCGGCGTGCCGGGCGGCCTGGAGCGCTGCCGCAGGCTCGGCGCCAAGCGCGTGATCGTCCTGCCGTACGTCCTGTTCGCCGGCGGAGTCCTCGAACGCATCTGGGCGCAGGCGCTGGCGTACGGCGCCAACCACGAGGGCCTCGACATCCGCTGCGCCGAGGTGATCGGCGACTGCGAGGGCCTCGCCGACGTGGTGATCGACAGGTATGAGGAGGCGCTCGCCGGGGGCGGCCAGTCCTCGGCGCCGGCCGCACGCCGCCCGTCCACGGTGCTGCCGGTGACCCGGCCGTTCCCCTCGGGGCGTACGCCGGACATGGGCCCGGGCGCCGGGAACGGCGCCGGCCTCGTGACCGCCATCGCCGCGCGGCTGAGCACGACCAGGGACGCCGACGCCGAGCCGCAGAGCCCTGCGTCCTTGGATCTGGAATCGCTCGACGTGGATGTCTTCGACGTGGAGGCGCTCGACGCCGAGACCCTGGAACCGGAAACGGAAGGCGAGATCGAGGCCGATAGCATGATCGGCGTGGCCGGCCGCGGCGAGGCGGGGGAGGAGCCCCGCGGCGATGCGCCGGACGGGCCGCTCGCCCAGCCCGGAGTCGCCAGCGTGGTGTAGGCGCCGCGCAGAAGGAGAAAGCATGACGTCCCTCGGCGAGACGATCGGCGCCATCCGCCCGGTCGAGCCCGGCCCCATGACGGAGGCCAGGGCCCACCAGGACAGGCTCACCAAGCCGAGCGGCTCGCTCGGGGTGCTCGAGGACGTCGCGGTGCGGCTCGCCGGCATCGCCGGGACGTGCCCGCCGCCGCTCCCGGTCCCGGCCGCCCTGGCGATCTTCGCCGCCGACCACGGCGTGCACGCGCAAGGGGTGAGCCCCTGGCCGCAGGAGGTCACCGCGCAGATGGTGGCCAACTTCACGGCGGGAGGAGCGGTCGCCAACGCCTTCGCCGCCGAGGTGGGCGCGTCGGTGACCGTGGTGGACGTGGGCGTCGCGGCCGACCTGCCGCCCGCGCCCCGGCTGCTCGCCCGCAAGGTCGCGTACGGCACGGCCGACCTGTCGCAGGGGCCCGCGATGACGCAGGAGCAGGCCACCGCCGCCCTGACGGCCGGGATCGAGGTCGCCCGCGAGCTGGTGGACGCGGGCGGGCGCTGCCTGGTCACCGGCGACATGGGCATCGCGAACACCACCGCGTCGGCCGCCCTGATCTGCGCCTTCACCGGCAGGCCCGCCGCCGGGGTCACCGGCCGGGGGACCGGCGTCGACGACGCCACCTACGAGCACAAGATCGAGATCGTACGGCGGGGCCTGCGGGCCAACGGGATCACCGAGGCGGGAGCCGTACCCGACGGGCCCGACGAGGCGCTGCGGGTGCTCGCGGCGGTCGGCGGCCTGGAGCACGCCGCTATCGCCGGATTCGTGCTCGGCGCCGCCGCGGCCCGGGTGCCCGTCATCCTCGACGGGGTGATCGCCGGAGCCGCGGCCCTGGTGGCCGGCGCGCTCGCGCCCGACGCGATCGGCTACTGCCTGGCCGGGCACCGCTCGGCCGAGCCCGGCCACGCGGTCGCGCTGGCCCACCTGGGCCTCGACCCGCTCGTCGACCTGCGGCTGCGCCTCGGGGAGGGAACCGGCGGGCTGCTCGCCCACCCTCTGGTCAGCGCGGCGGCGCGGGTCATGCACGAGGTCGCCACGTTCGACTCCGCGGGCGTGGCGGACAAGGGCGACTGAGCCGCGCGGGCCCGCGGGCGACCGCCCCGTGGACTCACAAGTCTCATCCCGTGAATGTCGCCCGAGCCCAGCGGGTAGGTTTGCCTCCTAACAATGCACGCTTGACGCAATAGGGAGACAGGGGTCATGGCGCCCTACCTGCTCGGCCTCCGCCTCGACGGGCGGCGTGTGCTCGTGGTCGGAGGAGGACGCGTCGCTCAGCGACGGGTCCCCGCACTGCTCGACGCCGGAGCCTCCGTCACCCTGGTCTCGCCCAGTGTCACCCCGGCGCTGGACGACCTCATCGCCACGGGCCGGGTGACCTGGGAGCGGCGGCCCTACCAGGTCGGCGACTGCGACGGCGCCTGGCTGGTGCACGCCTGCACCGACCACCGCGACGTCAACACCGCGGTCGCCGCCGAGGCCGAGGCCAAGCGCATCTGGTGCGTGCGGGCCGACGACAAGGACGCCTCCGCGGCCTGGACCCCCGCCAGCGGGCGGGTGGACGAGGTCGGCGTGGCGGTCACCGCCGGTGGCGACCCCCGCCGGGCGGCGGGCATCCGCGACGCGATCGTGGGCGCGCTGCGCGACGGCACCGTGGACGCCCGGCGGCACCGCACCAAGCCGGTCGGCGTCGCGCTGGTGGGCGGCGGTCCCGGCGACCCCGGCCTGATCACCGTGCGGGGCCGCCAGCTCCTGGCCCAGGCCGACGTGGTCGTGGCCGACCGCCTCGCGCCGCGCGCGCTCCTGGACGAGCTGTCGCCCGACGTCGAGCTGATCGACGCGGCGAAGGTGCCGTACGGCCGGTCGCTGGCCCAGGAGAAGATCAACGAACTGCTCATCGAGCACGCCCGCAAGGGCAGATTCGTCGTACGGCTGAAGGGCGGCGATCCGTTCGTGTTCGGCCGGGGCGGCGAGGAGATGATCGCCTGTGCCCGGGCGGGCATCCCGGTGACCGTGGTGCCCGGGATCACCAGTGCGGTCGCGGTGCCCGGGGCGGCCGGAGTCCCGGTCACCCATCGCGGGGTGAGCCAGGAGTTCCACGTCATCTCCGTGCACGTCGCGCCCGGCGACCCCGCGTCCACCGTCGACTGGCCCGGATTGGCGAGATCGACGGGAACCCTGATACTTCTCATGGCCGTCGAACGGATCAAGGAGATCGCCGAAACGCTGGTCCGAGACGGACGTTCGCCGGAAACTCCCGTGATGGTGGTACAGGACGGTACTCTTCCGACCCAGCGAGCCGTTGCCGCCACGTTGTCGACCGTGGCGGAACGGGTGACCGCGGCCGGAGTGCGGCCTCCGGCGATCGTGATCGTCGGTGAGGTCGTCAAGGTCGGCCAGGAGATCGAAATGGTGCGAGCGGAGCGGATCCCGTGAGATCGGCAGCCAGGAACACGCCCGACCACGGGACCGGTGCGGGTTCCGGCGACGCCGTGACCGAGGAGCCGGACATCGAGGAGCACCCGGAGTCGCCGGGGGAGCAGACCATCGCGTTCCGCCCGATCCGCGACGACGAGCCCGCGCCGGAGCTTGCTTCGTCTCCCTCGGGCTCGGGCGGGCGGCTGTCCGCCGGGTCCGCCGCGGACGCGATCGAGGACGAGGCCTCCCATGAGGACGTCCCCGAGGCCGCGGACGACCCCGTGCGGTCCGCCGAGCCCGACGGGGCCTCGCACGACGCGGCGGCCGAGAAGACCGAGGAGAGCGAGAGCGGGCCGGCGGACGACGACGGCGAACAGGGCGCGGCAGACGCGGCTTACGCCGCATACACCGAGGACGCGCAGAGCCTTGAGGACTCGGCGGACCCTGAGGACGACTCGAAGGGCGCTGAAGACGCGGAGCACACCGAGCACGCCGAGGGCACGGAGGACGCCGCCGACGAGCTTGACGGCGATGGGGTCCGTTCGTTCCCGATGCCGGAGCCGGTCTCGGCGGCGCTGACCGAGGCGCTCAACCAGCTCCGCACGGCGGTGAAGGGCCTGCACTTCGGTCTCGACGTGCCGGGCTCCGAGGAGGCGCGCAAGGCGCAGGCGGCGGTCCTGGCGCAGCTCGACGACTACGTCATCCCGCGCGTCCACATGAGCACCGCGCCCGCGCTGATCGCCGTGGCCGGTTCGACGGGGGCGGGCAAGTCCACCATCGTCAACTCGCTCGCCGGAGGGAAGGTCTCGGCCACGGGAGTGCGCCGCCCGACCACGGCGACGCCCGTGATCGTCTGCCACCCCGACGACCACGAGTGGTACGCGCGGGGCGACCTCCTCGGAGGCGTGCAAAGGCTCGAAGAACCCACGCGGGACGCCCCGCCCGGCAGCGTGGTGCTGACGTCGAGCCCGTCCCTGCCCCGGGGACTCGCGCTGCTCGACACGCCCGACATCGACTCGGTCGTGGAGGAGCACCACGAGATCGCGCACCGCATGCTGGACGCCGCCGACCTGTGGGTGTTCGTCACCACGGCGTCCCGGTACGCCGACGCGCCGTCCTGGAGCCTGCTGCGCCGGGCCAAGGAACGCGGGGCCCGCCTGGTCATCGTGCTGTCCCGCGTGCCGCCGCGGTCCCGCGAGGTCGTCGTGAAGCACTTCGGCCGGATGCTGCACGAGTACGGCCTGGGCGAGGTCGAGCGCTTCGTCATCAAGGAGACGTCCGTACAGGACGGGCGGCTGCCCGAGATCGAGATCGCGGATCTCCGCATGTGGCTGTCCGCGTTGTCCGTCGACGACGAGCGGCGGGACGCGGCGGTCAAGGCGACGCTGAACGGCGTGCTGAACAGCTTCCGCACCAGGCTGCCCGCGCTCGCCCGGCATCTCGAGACCCAGGTCGCCCTGCGCGCCGATCTGCGCTCCGACGTCGATGCGGCCTACATGGGCGCCCTGGCGCGGATCGACGAGGCGACCAGGGACGGCTCGCTGCTGCGCGGGGAGGTGCTCGCCCGGTGGCAGGACTTCGCCGGCTCGGGCGACCTCATGCGCACCCTCCGGTTGCGCCGCGGCGTCAAGGGCCACCAGCAGGGCCCCGAGCGGGTGCGCGGGCTGAGGGCCGCCCTGCGGGCGGGCCTCGAAGCGCTGGTCAACTCGGCCGTCCAGCAGGCCGCCGAGGAGGCCGTGGCGCGCTGGCGGCAGCGGGCGGGCGCGGGCGACCGCCTGGCCGCGACTCCGGGGCTCGGCCGCCCGGCGGAGGAGATCGCCCGCAGGACCACCAGGACCATCACCGCCTGGCAGGACCACGTCACCGAGCTGATCCGCACCGAGGGCGTGACCAAGCGGTCGGTGGCCAAGCTGATCTCCTTCGACGTGGAGTCGCTCTCGCTGATCTTCATGATCGGCCTGCTCGGCTACGGCGCCACGGACGCGCCGGCGGGCGCGGGCGCCGGCGCGCTGCCCCAGCGGCTGCTGCGCGGCCTGCTCGGCGCCGAGTCGCTGCGCAACATCAGTGCCAAGGCCCGCAGCGACCTGCGCGCCCGCGTCGGCCTGCTCTTCGACGAGGAAACCCTCCGGTATGTCGACGCGCTCGACAGCGCCGGCATCCCGGACGAGGCCGCGGCGACGCGGCTCTACCAGGCAACGTACAACCTCGAGGTCGCACGATGACGCAGCCGATCCGGCAGATCGCGCCCGGGTACGTCTCCGGCACCACGGTGAGGAATCCATGACGGCTGTCAGCACCGCCGAAACGCAGCACGGGCTCGGCCCCAGGCTCGCCGCCCTGGCCAAGATCGTCGAGCTGGGACAGGGCCGGCTCGACCCGGCGCTGGTCACGGAGGCCGCCCAGCTCCTGCTGCGTGCGGGCGACCGGCTCAAGCTGTCGTCCGACCACACGGTCGTCGCGCTGGCCGGTGGCACGGGCAGCGGCAAGTCGTCCCTGTTCAACGCCGTCTCCGGGCTGGAGCTTTCGCCCATCGGCGTACGCAGGCCGACCACGGCGCGCACCCACGCCTGCGTGTGGGGCATCGACGGCGCGGGCCCGCTGCTCGACTGGCTGCAGATCCAGTGGCGGCACCGGTTCGCCCGCGCCAGCGCCCTCGACAAGGGCGAGAGCCAGCTGCACGGGCTGATCCTGCTCGACCTGCCCGACCACGACTCGATCCGCGCGCTCACCGACCACGAGGCCCACCGGCTGATCCAGGTGGCCGACCTCATCGTGTGGGTGCTCGACCCGCAGAAGTACGCCGACGCCTCGGTGCACCGGCGTTACGTGACCGAGCTGACCGGGCACGACGCGGTGACGGTCTTCGTGCTGAACCAGTCCGACCGGCTCACCCCGGAGGAGCAGGCGGAGTGCGTGGCCGACCTGGAGGACCTTCTCCGGCGTGAGGGCGTCGCCCATCCCCGGGTGGTCGCGACGTCCGCCACCACCGGCAGGGGCGTCGACAGCCTGAAGGCCGTCCTGGCCGAGTCCGTGGCCGCCCGGCGTGCGGCCTACCAGCGCCTGGAGGCCGACCTCGACCGGCTGGTGCTGCGCCTGGTGAAGGACGTGCCGGAGTTGCTGCGGGTGGAGCCCATGCTGGACGGCGCGCGGCGCGCGGGGCTGGTCGACGCGCTGTGCGACGCCATCGGCGTCTCCGCTCTCGGCGAGGCCCTCGAGAACGTGTACGCCGTCCGGTCCGCCGACTGGGTCGGGTGGCCGTTCGCGCGCTGGGCGGCCCGACTGCGGCCCGACCCGCTCAAGAGCCTGCGTCTGGGGGCCGTGAAGGACGACATCCGCGGCCTTGTCGCGAGTTCGGTCACCGCTCAGCCCGCCGAGGTGGACAACGCGGTGCAGGCGCTCGCCGACGGGCTGACGGCCGGCATGCCGGAGGTGTGGCGCGACGGCGTGCGCGAGGCGGCCCGCTCACGGGTGGACGAGCTTCCCGAGGCGCTGTCCGACGAGCTGTCTGAGGTGGCTCCGCCGCTCGACCGGGTGCCCGTCTGGTGGTGGCTTCTGAAGATCTGGCAGTACCTCCTGGTGGTCATGTTCGTCGCGAGCCTCGCCTGGGCGGGCGCGATCCTGGCGTACGGCGTGTTCAAGGCGGGCCGTCCGCCGGCCGAGGTCCTCGGCGACGTGGCCGTGCTGCCCTGGGTGGGGCTGATGATGATCAGCGTCCTCGGGCTCGGCCTGTTCTCGGCCATGGCGAGCAGGAACTTCGTGGTGCTCGCCGCGGGCAAGGAACGCGACCGGCTGGAGCACGACATGAGACGCCGGGTGGGCGTCCTCGCGCAGGACATGGTCGTCCAGCCGGTCGAGCGCGAGCTGACCCGCTACAACGAGTATTTCGGCGCGATGGCGGCCGCCCGGCGCTGAACGGCCCGCCGCCCGACTGCCACGAGCAGGCGACCCGAAGCGTTGTCCACAGGCGTGGCTTCGTCCACAGAACGGGTTTCTGGCCCGTGAGGCGGCGGGGCGCGCGGCCAGTCTGTCCCCCGAGCCCGGCGAGTGACCGGGCCGGGGAGGCACTTCGATGAACGACATCTACGTCACGCTGAGCGGGAACGTCACCGACGACCCCCGGCAGTACCGGTTCCGCGACGGCTCGCGTGTCACCTCGATGCGGATGGCCGTCAACAGGCGCGTCCTCGACCAGCAGACCAACACCTGGCAGACCAGGGACACCACCTACTACACCGTGCGCTGCTATCGCGGCCTGGCCGACAACGTGCAGCAGTCGATCCGCAAGGGCCACCCGGTCGTGGTGTACGGCAAGCTGCGGATCAAGCAGTTCGAGCGCGACGGCGAGCAGCGGTTCTGGGCGGAGATCGAGGCCGGCTCGGTGGGCCATGACCTCAAGTGGGGCATCGCCACGTTCGAGAAGCCGGTCCGGGCCTACTCGGCGGGCGCGCCGAATGACGACGAGCGCCAGGCGATGGAAGACGCGACGCGGGAATGGGAGCTGACCGGTCCCACCGGACCCGGTGCGGCGTCCGTCGTCGACGTAGGCAATGGGGGCGATGACGAGGCGTTCGACGCCCTCGTCGGCGAACGAGGCGCGAACGACGCGGCTCCGCAGGTCGCCGGAGCGCGGGCGACCGCGGGCGCCCGCCATGCCGGGGGAGCGTGGCGGGGCGACGAGACACCGCAGACCGGCGGCACGGACGAGACCGGCACGGAGGAAGGCACAACGGAAAGCACGGAGGACAGGGCGACGGACAGGGCGACGGACGGGGTGACGGATCCGGAGCCCGGCCTGCGGGAAAGCGACGACGCCGCCTGGATCCCGCCCGCACTGGCGGCTTAGCAGCTCGGTTCGGGCAGGTAGCGGTGCGATGCGGGCGTGATCCCCGAACGACTCACGCATGTCCGGCAGCGGCTGAAGGTGTTCGCCGCTGAGCTGTTCGCTCCTTTGGCCCGCCGGGACCCAGCGGGCCAAAGGGCAGAACCCGGCCAACGTGCCGGGAGCGAACGTGCACAACATCCGTGAGCAGCTCATCGAGGCGCCCAGAGCCTGCCTGCGGGCCCGCCGCTGAACGGCCCGCCACCCGGCAGGTCGCCGCGCGCCGCTTCCGTTCCCGCTGTGCCGTCCCCGGTCCCGCTGTGCCGTCCCCGCTCCTGCCCTGCCGGATCACCCCGGTCATAATCAGGTCATGGGGAAGAGCTATGAGCGGATAGACGGTAGATTGCGTGCTTTCATCGAGGCGCAGCAC
Organism: Microbispora catharanthi; assembly: GCF_006334915.2. Lineage (GTDB taxonomy): Bacteria > Actinomycetota > Actinomycetes > Streptosporangiales > Streptosporangiaceae > Microbispora > Microbispora catharanthi. Next base: position 64,417 of record NZ_VDMA02000012.1, on the reverse strand, counting down.
ATCTTCTTCACCGCGACCGCGCCGCTGGACGGCGAGGGCACCGTCAACCTTTCACCCAAGGGCCTGACCGGCTCGTTCGCCGTGATCGACGAACTCACCGTGGCCTACCTGGATTTCGCCGGCAGCAACGCCGAGACGATCGCCCACCTGCGCGAGAACGGCCGCATCACCCTGATGTGGTGCGCCTTCGACGGCCCTCCCAATATCGTGCGGGTGCACGGTCGCGGAGAGCCGGTCTTCCGCGACGATCCACGTTGGGCCGGCCTGATGCGCTACTTCCCGGACATCGACCCGACCTCGCACGGCCTGCGCGCGATCATCGTCGTGACCGCCGAGAAGATCCGTGATACGTGCGGGTACGCCGTCCCGTTCATGACCTATGAAGAGGACCGCCCGCTGCACCGCTCACGGTTCGAACGCGAGACCGACGAGTCGCTCGACGCGTACTTCCACAAGAAGGAGCACGTCGCGACCAGTATCGACGGCCTGCCAGGTCTGCCGCTGCCGCTGCCGCCGCTTCCACACACCGCATGACACCCGGCCGGGTGGAGCCGGCCTGCTCTTGCCTCCGGGCGACACCCCTCCGGGCGACACCACGGGGTCGGCGGGAGCTGCGTGAATCGCGGGTCGGGCAATCCGCCGCAGATGCCTCCTTAGCCCATCAGATGCAGATGGCCATCGTGCCAAGGTAGCGGTTCCCGTCGCGCATCGCACACTCCGCAACTATTGTGTTACTCATCGTGAGATGGGCTTCGGCTACTGGGGGGCGGGATGACGGCTACCGGTCAGACCTCGGCCAGGCCGCGAAGCGCGATCTACTCGCGAAGTCGCTGGCCGCTGCTCGCCCAGCCGCCCGCCCTCGTGTCCTACGTGTGCGCGATCGTGGCGTTCGACGCGGTCCTGATCGCGGTGCTGGCGAAGTCGACCGCGTTCCACGCCCACCACCTCGCCATGTTCGGGGCGCTCACCGTGTGCGGTGCGGTGTGCATCGAGGCGACCCGTCGCCTCGGCATGCCCGCCGGTGTGTCCCGTGACCTGCTGTCCGCCTGGTGGTTGCCGGTGGCGTTCCTGCTTCCGCCGGTCTATGCCCTGCTCGCGCCCATACCGATGCAGATCCTGCTGCAGCTCAGGGTCCGGGCGACCGTGCTGTATCGCCGCGTGTTCAGCGCGGCGGCGATCGGGCTCGCGGCGGCCTCCGCCTCGGCCGTCTTCCATCGCTGGGTCCCCGTCCCCGTGCACCTGTCCGCGGGGGAGGGCGAGCCGATCGCGGTCGCGGCGGCCTGCGCGGTGCTGTTCACGGTGCTCAACACCGCGCTGATCGCGGTCGCGGCGCACGCGTCCGACCCGGAGGGCCGCTGGGGCGAGGTCCTGTGGGACCGCGAACGCGTCCTGCTCGACGCGGTCGAACTCTGCCTCGGCGTCCTCGTCGCGGTCGTCTGCGGCCTCAACCTGGCGCTGCTGCTGCTCGTGTTGCCGCCCGTCGTGCTGCTCCAGCGGAGCCTGCTGCACGCCCAGCTCCAGGCCGCGGCCCGCACGGACCCGAAGACGGGCCTGCTGAACGCGGCCGCCTGGCAGCGGGAGGCGGACACGGAGATCGTCAGGGCCCAGCGGACGGGGGAGGCCCTCGCGCTGGTCCTGGTGGACATCGACCACTTCAAGAAGGTCAACGACACCTACGGCCACCTGGTGGGCGACCAGGTCCTCGCCCAGGTGGCGGCCACCCTCCGTACGCAGCTGCGTGAGTACGACGTGGTGGGGCGGTTCGGCGGCGAGGAGTTCGTCGTGCTGCTGCCCGGCGCCGACGTGCATGAGGCGAGGCGGGTGGCCGAGCGGCTGCGCACCCGGGTCGGCCGGATGGTGGTCCCCGCCGAGCAGGCGACGGTCACGGTCACGGTCTCCGCCGGGGTGGCCATCATGAACGTTCACGGTGAGGACCTGATCGAGCTGCTGGCGGCGGCCGACCTCGCGCTCTACCGTGCCAAGGAGCTCGGCAGGGACAGGGTCTGCCTCCCCGCCGCCCCAGTGGCCCCACCTCCCCGCAGCGCGGACGGCGCTGCCGGTGCGATCCCCTAGGCTTGAAGGTATGCCGGAGTACATCTACACGTTGCAGCGCGTGCGCAAAGCGCACGGTGACAAGGTGGTCCTTGACGACGTCACGCTGTCGTTCCTGCCGGGGGCCAAGATCGGTGTCCTGGGTCCGAACGGCACGGGCAAGTCGACGCTGCTCAAGATGATGGCGGGGCTGGAGCAGCCGTCCAACGGCGAGGCCCGGCTGATGCCCGGCTTCACGGTCGGCATCCTGCTGCAGGAGCCGTCGCTCAACGAGTCGAAGACCGTGCTCGGGAACGTCGAGGAGGGCGTCGCCGAGACCAAGGCGATGCTCGACCGGTTCAACGAGATCGCCGAGCAGATGGCCACCGACTACAGCGACGAGCTGCTGGAGGAGATGGGCCGCCTGCAGGACGCGCTCGACCACCGCAACGCGTGGGACCTCGACAGCCAGCTCGAACAGGCCATGGACGCGCTGCGCTGCCCGCCGCCCGACGCCGAGGTGACCAAGCTCAGCGGTGGCGAGCGGCGCCGGGTCGCGCTGTGCAAGCTGCTGCTGGAGCAGCCCGACCTGCTGCTGCTCGACGAGCCCACCAACCACCTCGACGCCGAGAGCGTCCAGTGGCTGGAGCAGCACCTGGAGAAGTATCCCGGCACCGTCCTGGCCGTCACCCACGACCGTTACTTCCTCGACAACGTGGCCGGCTGGATCCTGGAGCTCGACCGCGGCCGGTGCTACGCCTACGAGGGCAACTACTCCACTTATCTCGAGGCCAAGGCCGCGCGTCTGAAGGTCGAGGGCCAGAAGGACGTCAAGCGCAAGAAGCGCCTGGAGGAGGAGCTGGAGTGGGTGCGCTCCAACGCGCGCGCCCGCCAGACCAAGAGCCGCGCCCGTCTCCAGCGCTACGAGGAGATGGCCGCCGAAGCCGACAAGTACCGCAAGCTCGACTTCGAGGAGATCCAGATCCCGCCGGGTCCGCGCCTGGGCACGACGGTCATCCGGGCAGAGAAGCTGAGCAAGGGCTTCGCCGACCGGCTGCTCATGGACGAGCTGTCCTTCGACCTGCCGCGCAACGGCATCGTCGGCATCATCGGCCCCAACGGCGTCGGCAAGACCACGCTGTTCCGGATGATCACCGGGTCCGAGAATCCGGACACCGGGTCCATCACGGTCGGAGAGACCGTCAAGATCTCCTACGTGGACCAGAGCAGGGCCGGCATTGAGCCGAACAAGAACGTCTGGCAGGTCGTCTCCGACGGGCTCGACCACATCAAGGTCGGCAACGTCGAGATGCCCTCGCGGGCGTACGTCGCGGCGTTCGGCTTCAAGGGCCCCGACCAGCAGAAGCTCGCGGGCGTCCTGTCCGGCGGCGAGCGCAACCGGCTCAACCTCGCGCTCACCCTCAAGCAGGGCGGCAACGTGCTGCTGCTGGACGAGCCCACCAACGACCTCGACACCGAGACGCTGTCGAGCCTGGAGAACGCGCTGCTCGACTTCCCGGGCTGCGCCGTGATCACCTCGCACGACCGGTGGTTCCTCGACCGCATCGCCACCCACATCCTGGCGTGGGAAGAGGGCTCGAACTGGTTCTGGTTCGAGGGCAACTACGCCGACTACGAGAAGAACAAGATCGAGCGGCTGGGCGCGGACGCCGCCCGCCCGCACCGCGTCACCTACCGCAAGCTCACCCGCGACTGACCCGAGTCCCCTTCCGCTGTTCGCGGGCCTGCCGCCTGCGTCCCCCGCCGCCGGGCGGGGGACGGGGGGCCGTTAGGTTTGACCGGTGACCGAGCTACGCCATCCTCCAGAGCGGCTGACCCGCTTCGTCTTCGAGCGCAAGGTGCGCTTCGCCGACATCGACAGCTTCGGCCACGTCAACAACGTCCGCTTCCTCGACTACCTCGAGGACGCGCGGGTGTCCATGCTGTGGGAGCGGCCGCGTGAGATCACCGGCCGCCGGCAGGACCTGGTGGTCGCGCGACATGAGATCGACTACCGGCGGCCCCTGACCTTCCGCTCCGATCCCGTCCGCGTCGAGGTGTGGGTCACCGAGATCTCCAGGGTCCGCTTCACGCTCGCGTACGAGATCCGCGACGACGAGACGCTCTACGTCGAGGCGCGCACGGTCATGGTCGCCTACGACGCCGCGGCGGCCCGCCCCCGCAGGCTCGACGAGGACGAGCTCGCATACCTCAAGCGGTTCTCCGCCCTCGCTCCGTGACCGGCCGCGACGGCCGGAGCCGGCGGCCGGTCCGGAGGCGGGGCGAGGTCAGCCGGTGAGCAGCCAGGCCGCCGTGTCGGCAGGGAGGGCGGTGCCGTCGAGCGGGCCGCTGGTGATCAGCACCTGGTGGTGGGGCGGGAGCGCCACCGCGCCCTCGCCGCAGTTGATCACGCAGAGCAGCGGGCCCCGCTGGAAGAACAGCGTCTCCTCCGGCGACTCCAGCCAGGTGATCGCGTCGGGCAGCGTGCCGCGCAGCTCTCGCCGCGTCTGCAGCACCCGGCGGTAGAACCACAGCGTCGAGGACGGGTCGGCTGCCTGCCGTTCGGCCGTGAGGTCCGCCCAGTTCGCCGGCTGCGGCAGCCACGACCCGCCGGACCCGAAGCCGTACGGCGGCTCGGTGCCCGACCAGGGCAGCGGCACCCGGCAGCCGTCGCGGCCCGGCAGCTCGCCGTTCGACCGCGCGAAGATCGGGTCCTGCCGCGCCTCCGGAGGCAGGTCGGTGACCTCGGGCAGCCCGAGCTCCTCACCTTGGTACAGGTAGGCCGACCCCGGCAGGGCGAGCATGGCGAGCAACGCCGCGCGGGCCCGGGCCAGACCGGCCTCCGGGTCGAGCGACCCCTGGCCGTAGCGGGTCACGTGCCGTACGACGTCGTGGTTGGACAGCACCCAGGTCGGCGAGGTGACGGCCTTGAGGGTGTCGTCGATGACCTTCCTGAAGGCCGTGGCCGACCAGGGGGCCTCCAACCAGGCGAAGTTGAAGCTCTGGTGCAGTTCGTCGGACCGCACGTACAACGCGAGGTCCTCGGCCGAGTCGGTCCAGACCTCGCCGATGGCGACACGGGTGCCGGGGTAGGAGTCGAGCACCCGCCGCCAGTCGCGATAGATGTCGTGCACCTCCGGCTGACTCCAGATCGGCGACCTCGAGGTGAAGCCGGGATCGGTGTCGGGCAGCCCTTCCGCCTTGATCAGGCCCATCGCGACGTCGATCCGGAAGCCGTCCACCCCCCGGTCGAGCCAGAACCGCAGGATGTCGAGGAACTCCTCCCGCACCTCGGGGTTGCGCCAGTTGAAGTCGGGCTGCTCGGGTGCGAACAGGTGGAGGTACCACTGCCCGTCGGGCACCTGGGTCCACGCCGGGCCCCCGAAGGTCGACAGCCAGTTGTTCGGCTCTCCGTGGCCGCTTCCGCGGCCCTCGGGACCGCCGTCCCTGAACATGTACCGCTCGCGCTCCTGGGAGCCCCTGGGGGACGCCAGGGCCTTCTGGAACCAGGGGTGGGCCGACGAGCTGTGGTTCGGCACGATGTCCACCATCAGCCGCAGGCCGTGCGCGTGCGCGTCGGCGACCAGGTCGTCGAAGTCGGCCAGCGACCCGAACAACGAATCGACGTCGCGGTAGTCCGCCACGTCGTAGCCGCCGTCGGCCATGGGGGAGGGATAGAAGGGGGTCAGCCAGATCGCGTCGACGCCGAGCTCGGCGAGGTACGGCAGGCGGTCGCGGATTCCCGCCAGGTCGCCCGTACCGTCGCCGGAGGCGTCGGCGAAACTGCGGACGTAGATCTCATAGACAACGGCATCACGCCACCAGGGGGTTGTTTCCATGAGTCTTGGGCTGCCCGCTGCTTCCGTTACTTATGCGTTGACCATGCTGTGGGCGGCGTAGACGAGGTAGTCCCACAGCTCCTTCTCGCGCTCGGCCGGCAGGCCGAGGGAACGCACGGCGTCGCCCATGTGCCTGAGCCAGGCATCTCGTGCCGCCTCGTCGACGACGAACGGCACGTGCCGCATCCGCAGCCGGGGGTGGCCGCGCTGCTCGCTGTAGGTCCTCGGGCCGCCCCAGTACTGGATGAGGAACAGGCGCAGCCGCTCCTCCGCGCCGGTGAGGTCCTCTTCGGGGTACATCGGGCGCAGTAGGGGGTCTTCCGCGACGCCCTCGTAGAACCGGCGGACGAGGCGCTCGAAGGCCTCCTCACCGCCGATCGCCTCGTAGAAGGACAGGGTCTGCTCGCTGGTCACGGTTTCAGCCTAAGTCAGCTACCGATCGGTAAGGTCAGGCGGCGAAGGCGAGACTCTTCTCGTCGAAGGCCCGCTTCACCCGAAGGCGCAGCTCACGGGCGACCTCCAGGTGCCGCGCCGGCACGGTCTTCGCGCTGATCCGGAAGATGACGGACGAGCCCGAGACCGACTCCAGGCCGAAGACCTGCGGCTCCTCGACGATGACCGTGTCCCGATACTCCGGGTCCTCCCACAGGTCGTGTGCGAGGCCGTTGAGCAGCTCGCGGACCGTCGCCACGTCGCTGTCGTACGGCACCGGCACGTCCACCAGGGCCCTCGACCAGCCCTGCGACTCGTTGCCGATCCTGGTGATCGTGCCGTTGCGCACGTACCAGACCTTGCCGTCGGCGTCGCGCAGGCGGGTGATGCGGAGCGTGACGGCCTCCACCGTGCCGACGGCCACCCCCGTGTCGATCACGTCGCCGACGCCGTACTGGTCCTCCAGGAGCATGAACATGCCGGCGATGAAGTCCTTGACCAGCTCCTGGGCGCCGAAGCCGACCGCGACACCGATGATGCCGACGCTCGTGAGCAGCGGCGCCAGCTCGACCCCGAGCTTCGCGAAGATCATTAACGCCGCGGTGCCCAGGATCACGACGGACGCGAGGCTCCGCAGCACCGAGCCCATCGTCTCGGCGCGCGCCCTGCGGCGCTCCGTCATGATCGCCACCGCGGCCTCCGTGCTCGTCAGCACGGTCTTGCCGCGCAGCCGCTCCGGCAGCACGCCGACGCTGGCCCGCATGGTGAGCCGGGTGATCAGCCGGTGCACGACGTTCCGGACGATGAGCGCTCCGGCCAGGATCAGCACGAGCATCACGAGCACGTCGACGACGCCGGCCACGAGCTGCACCCAGGCCGGGAAGTCCCGGTCCGGGAAGGCACTGTTGAGAACCGTGCAGAAGACGCCCTCGCTCTTCTCGCACGCCTTCGTCACAGCCGCGGCCGCCTCGGTCAGGTCGGGCACGGTCGGCGCGGGACTGGGCGTCGCGGGCGACAGCGGTAACACGAGGTGGATCCCCCCCGGATCGGATCAACGGCAGTTCTTGAACGTAGCCAATACTGCCGACTGATCCGGCCTCCGTCACATCGCCGGGGAAGACGGAAGCGTGTCCCGTCCGGGGCCGCGGAGGGCGGACCGGACACGCTCCAGTGACGGTGTGGCAGGGCGCGGGCGCGCACCCGGAAGCGCGCCCGGCGCCGTTCTCCAAGTGGGGATCCCCCCCGATCACCGTCCGGCCCCACCTGCTCGACAGGGCCGGACGGCGGTCAATGACGACCGGCGAGCCGGTCGGCCGCGAGATTCGGACGGGGTCGGGGCGGGCGGGACGCCGCAGCGTCGCCGTCGCGCCGGGGCGGCGCGACGGCCACGCTCCGCACCGGGCGTCCTGCCCGCCCCCTGAGGCCGCGGTGGATGCGGCGGTCCACGGCGACTGCACTCTCACCCGGGCCGCCGCCTTCCCCTACTCGCTCACCGCGGCAAGCACGCGGGCCACCTTCGTGGCCGCTCCGGCGGGGTCGTCCGCCCGGTGCATCCGCTCACCCCAGGACCACCAGTAGTCGGCCGCCTGGCAGACCACGTTCTCCGTGAGGCTCGTCGCGTCGGGGTTGATCACGCGTACGTAGGCGCGGCCCGACGGGGTGCGCACGACTCGCGCGAGTAGACCCCGCGCGTCGAGTTCGGCCACCAAATGTTCCAGGCGCCGGAAATCGTCCTCCCCCACCGTAGGTCCTCCTTCATTTCCGTTCGCGGGCGGAATGTGTACTTTGCGTTCCCGTCTGTTCACTCTGGTGCGCCCAAGATGGCTCACGGAAGTGCTCGGGTCAACGAGGGCGGGAAGCGGCCGCGGTGGAGGAAAACCCATGTCGGTTGAAAGAAAACCCCTATCGGGAGACGATCCTTAGTCGGCACGTTCATGTTGGGGGCTTGGCCGCGCCAACTATGGTCCATCATTATGGTGTGGTCGGAGCGCGACGAGTAAGTCACTCTCCGTCACGAGGTGAGGACCGCTCGAGACCACGGGCTGCGAGTGCGGCCGGCCACGAGAGAGGGGCCGGAATGTCCGGCAGGCAACACAGGGAGACGGAAATCGCGCGCCGGATCCGGGCGCGGGGCCTGGCCGCCGGGCGCAGCCTGGCCGAGATCGCCCAGGAGATCCACAACGACTGCGGACCACAGTTCGGCACGACTCGGATCAAGGCGCATCGCCTCTCGCACGGTGTGGCGCTCGCCGACGTGATCGAGCAGGTGCGCGCGCTCTTCGAGAGGGACGGAAAAGCCATCCCCGGCATCGGCGAGACGCTACTGTCCGCGTACGAGTCGGGCATGAAGCGGCCCGGCCCGGAGTATCTCCACTACCTGTGCTCGGTCTACCGGGTGGAGCCCCTGGCCCTCGGGTTCGAAAGCCCGTGTATCTGCGGCCACGGACACTTGGCCGAATCAGGTGGCGGTGACCCAGAACAGGACAGACCTATCACTTCACCCGCTCCGTGGGGTGCGCCGCCCCCGTCGGGCGGCTGCACCCATCCGGTGGACGGGGGCGAGGAGGACGAGAACGTGCTACGGAGGACGCTGTTGAGGCTCCTCGCCGGCGGCACCGTCGGGGCGGTTGGGCTCAAGGAGCTCAACGAAGAGGTGCTCGGCGCGGTGGAGAACCTCCGCCGGCGGATGGACGAGACGATGGTCACGGCCACCGTCTCGCCGGCGATGCTCGACCAGTGGGAGCAGGCCACGTTCGGCTTCGGGCGGCAGTACATGAACACCCCGCCCGTACGGCTGCTCTGCGACGTCATGCTGGAGTTCACCGCTGTACGCAAGGCCCTGGACCGCCGGCAGCCCATCGACGTGCAGGAGCGGCTGTGCCGGATGGCGGCCCAGCTCGCCGGGCTCTCGGGGATGATCATGATCGACCTCGGGGACCAGCGGATGGCCCGCTCGTTCTTCCGCACGGGCCGGATGGCGGCGGACGAGACCGGCGACCGGGCCCTGCGCGCCTGGGTCACCGCCCGCGAGGCGCTGGTCCCGCTCTACTACGGCGACCCGCGCGAGGCGCTCACGCTGGCGAAGAAGAGCCGCGACCTGGCCGGCCACACCCCCTGTGCCGCGCGGACCATGGCGCCCGTCGTCGAGGCGAGGGCGCTGGCGAAGATCGCCGGTGTCAACGGCTCGCGGCACGAGGTGGTCGAGCAGGCCAAGCGGGCCCTGCATCGCGCCAGGGCGGCCTTCCAGCAGATGAACGACAGCGACCGGGAGGACCCGGCGTTCGGCTACACCGAGCGGCAGCTCTACTTCTACCAGGGCGACGTCCTGGTGAAGCTGGGGCAGACGGTGGAGGCCGACGTGATCCTGCAGCAGGCGCTCGAGAAGTACACGGACGAGGACCTGCTCGACCAGACCCTGATCCGGTTCGACCGGGCGATGTGCCGGCTCATCGACGGCGACGTCGAGGCAGCGCTCAAGCTGGGCCAGGAGGCCATCGAGTTGGTCGACAAGGACTACCGGACCGACCTGCTGCTCAAACCGGCGTACGACCTGGCGAAGGAGGTCAAGGCCAAGCACGGCGACTCGCCCCGGCTTCAGGCCTTCTGCGAGGTGATCAAGCAGAGCCGGGTCACGGTCCCGCCGGAGCTGCTCCGGGACGCCGGGTGACGTGGGTACCGAGGAGGACGTGTGGCAGGAGACGCGCTGGCGGGAGATCTCGATCCGGGAGATCCCGTGAGAGGCGGGGAGAGCGGGGCCGCGCCGCTGAGGATCCGGCGATACCGCTGGTCCGACCTCGACGCGGTGTGGTCCCTCCATCAGATCGGCCTGGCCCAGGTGGGCGTGGTGCCGGGTGACGGCGTCTACTACGACGACGACTTCCCCCGGATCACCGAGGTCTACCTGGCCGCCGGGGGTGACTTCCTGGTGGGCGAGGTGTCCGGGGCGGGGCTCGTCGCGATGGGCGGCCTGCGGCGCATCGACGCCGACACGGCGGAGATGTGCCGGCTCCGGGTCCACCCCGATCACCAGCGGCGCGGCTACGGCGCCCAGATCACGGAGGAGCTCGAGGATCGGGCGCGCCGGCTCGGCTACAGGACGTTGCGCGGTGACACCACCCTGCGTCAGGTCGCCGCGCTTGAGCTCTATCGCAAATCCGGGTGGCGGGAGCTGCGGCGCGAGGTACGCGGTGACAACGTGGTGATTTATATCGAGAAGCAGCTGAATGCCGTAGTCTCTCCGCTTTTCTCCCGATAGATAATGCTTCCATCCCTTGGCGGATAGCTGATCCCTGCGAATACTTGTGCCTTGTCCGCAAGAGTGGGGAAAGAGGCATGATGAAGAAGATCATTATCCGTAAGCCGGGAACGACCAAGCTCAGCGGTACCTCGAGCGTCATCCACAAGGGGTGAGGGACCACCCGAGCCACATCTGGGTCCGGGGAGACCTCTCCCGGGACCGCGTGGCGGCCCTCCGCGCGCTTGCTCTGGAGGTGCCGCCTCCCATGGCGCCCGTCGTCAACGGGCACCGCCGGCTACGCGGTCCGTACACGATCGGTGGCGCGATCCTGCGCGCCCTCGTCCCGGTCGCCTTGGAGCGTTCCCCGGGCCTGGTGGCGGAACACGACATCGAGATCCGCGCCGTCGCTCCCAGCCTGCGCCCTCTGGTGCCCGCGCGGCGGCAGACCATCGAGGCGCGTCTGACGGAGGACGAGCGGATCCTCGTGCCCGCGCCGCGCCGCACGCTGCGGATCGCCAACGGGATCGCCGAGTTCGTCCGCGACTGCCTCGAAGAGCCGCGGACGCTGCTGGTGGACAACCTGCACGAGGCGGATCCGGCCGACCGCGAACTGCTGCGCGTCCTGGCGCGCCGGGTGCCGGATCTGACGCTGGTCCTGGCCTCCGCGGAGCCCCAATGGGAGGGCACGCGGCTGATGGAGGCCCGGGTCCAGGGCGGCCCGCCCGACGACTACGTCGTCTCGGACTGCACCTCCGACGACCCCCGGGCCTACCGGGCGTACCTGTCGCTGCCGCCGGAGGAACGGGCGCGCCGGCACGACCGGCGTGTCGCCGAACTGCGGGCCGACGCCGCGGCCTCGGAGCACGCGCTGGGCGCGGTGCCGTACCACCTGGAGCACGGCGGCGATATGGACGCGGCGGCGCAGGCCCTGTGGGCGGCGGTGGACCACTGCGTCACCGAGGGTTTCCTGCACGCGGTCGTGGAGCTGGGCTCGCGCGGCCTGCGACTGGTGGAGCCGGGTTCCGACCTGTGGTGGCGCTTCACCCACCGCACCGCGACCGCCCTGGCGGGGCTGGGCCGGCGGGCGCACGCGCAGGAGCTGTACGACCAGGCCCGGAGGGTCAGCGTCGATCCGGCCGTGCACGCCGCCGCCGCGTACGGCACGGCGATGCTCGACGCGCGCGACCGCGATCCGGCGCGGCGCGACCTGACCAGGGCCAGAGCCTGGATCAACGAGGCGATAGCGATCTCCACGCTGCTGCCTGACCGGCGGACGCGAGCCTTCAAACTCGGATTCGACCAGAACGGCCGCGCGCTGATCGAGCTGCGGGAGGGGCGTATCGACGAGGCGCTCGGCCTGGTGCGGTCGGCCATCGACCTGGCCGAGCGTGATCTCCCACCGGACGCCCACCCCGTGCACCGGATGGTGCTGTTCGCCAACCGCGCGCAGCTCCTCGCGCGCCTGGGCCGCGGGGAGGAGGCGCTGGCCGACTTCGACCGCGCCGTCGCGATCGACCCGGGCTTCCCCGACCACTATCTCGACCGGGGCAACCTGCTGTTCGAGATGGGACGTACGGACGAGGCGCTGGCCGACTACGAGACGGCGATGCGGGTGAGCCCGCCGCTGCCCGAGGCGTACTACAACCGGGCGGAGCTGCGCCTGGCCGCCGGGGACCTGGACGGCGCCCGGGCCGACCTCGACCATGTGCTCGACCTCGACCCCGGCTACCTCGACGCGTACGTCAACCGGGCCGGTGTGCTGGAGATGCTCGGCGAGCACGAGGCCGCCAGGCGCGACGTCGAGGCGGGGCTCGCCCTCGACCCCGGCAACGCGCACCTGCACGGCGTGCTCGGGCAGTTGGAGACCGAGGCGGGCCGCTACGCGGAGGCCGCCCTGGCCTTCGACGCGGCGCTGGCCGCCGACGCCCGCCTGGCCTCGGCCTGGGCGAACCGCGCGACCCTGCGGTTCGAGACCGGCGACGCGCGGGGCGCCGTCGACGACCTGACCCGGGCGATCGAGCTGGGCGAGGACGCGGCCCTGTACTTCAACCGGGCGACCGCGCTCGACGCGCTCGGCCGGGGGCGGGAGGCGCTGCTCGACCTGCGCCGGGCGCTGTCCCTGGCCCCCGGTGACCCCGATGTACGCGCGGCGCTGCAGCGGCACGAGAAGGAGGGCTGACGCGGGGACGCTCACGGCGGGCGGCCGGCCGGTCGTCCGCCGCCCCGCCTCCACCTGCCCGCACCTGCCCGCACCCTGCGATCGGCTGGCCCTACCCTTGAAGCCGACACCGTCACCCGTCGAGGATCTGAGCATGAGCGCTGAATATGTGCTGACCCTGTCCTGTCCGGACCGGCCCGGAGTGGTCGCGGCCGTCTCCGGGCTGCTGGCCGGGAAGGGCTGCAACATCATCGAGAGCCAGCAGTTCGGCGACCCGGTCGAGGAGCGGTTCTTCATGCGCGTGCAGTTCTCCGGCGGGAGCGCCGTCGACGAGTTGCGAGCAGCGTTCGCCTCGCTCGCGTCGGAGTTCGCCATGGAGTTCCAGCTCTTCGACCTCGCGGTGCGGACGCGGGCGCTGGTGCTCGTCAGCCGGTTCGACCACTGCCTCAACGACCTGCTCTACCGGGTTCGCTCGGGCCTGCTGCCCATCGAGATCGTGGGCGTCGCGTCCAACCACCCCGACCTGCGTCCCCTCACCCAGTCGTACGGCGTCGACTACCACCACCTGCCGGTCACCGCGGACACCAAGCCGCGGCAGGAGGCGGAGATCCTCACGCTGGTCGACCACTACCAGGCCGATCTGGTCGTGCTCGCCCGCTACATGCAGGTGCTCTCGCAGGAGATGTGCGCCAAGCTCGCCGGGCGCATGATCAACATCCACCACTCGTTCCTGCCGTCGTTCAAGGGCGCCAAGCCGTACCACCAGGCGTACTCCCGGGGCGTGAAGCTGATCGGCGCCACGGCGCACTACGTGACGCCCGACCTCGACGAGGGGCCGATCATCGAGCAGGAGGTCGCGCGGGTGAACCACACCCACTCGCCCGAGGACCTCGCCGCGATCGGCCGCGACCTCGAATGCCAGGCGCTGGCCCGGGCCGTCCGCTGGCACGCCGAGCACCGCGTGCTGCTGGACGGCCACAAGACCGTCATCTTCCCGCGCTGACCTGTACGCCTCAGCCGACCCGCAGGCCGGTGTGCCGGGCCAGGAACGCGAGCTGGTCGGCCGAGAGCTCGACCGACCGGCTCACCGCCCGGGCGCCGTGCCCCACCTCGGTCTCGTTGCGCAGCAGGATCGGCCGGTCGCCCGCCTGCGCGTGCTGCAGGGCCGCCGCCATCTTCCACGCGTGCAGCGGGTGGACGCGGGTGTCGGAGGCGAACACGGCGAACAGCGTGGCCGGGTACGACGCCCCCTCACGCACGTGGTGGTACGGCGAGTAGCCCCACAGCCAGGCGAACTCCTCCGGCACGTCGGCCGAGCCGTACTCGACGTTCCAGGTCGCCCCGAGGCCGAACTTCTCATACCTGACCATGTCGAGCAGCGGGGCCACGCAGACGACGGCCGCGTACAGATCGGGGCGCTGGGTGAGCCCCGCGCCGACGAGCAGGCCGCCGTTGGAGCCGCCGGAGATGGCGAGCCGGTCCGGGCTGGTGACACCGGTGGCGATGAGGTGCTCGGCCGCGGCGTGCAGGTCGTCGAAGACGTTCTGCTTGTTGCCGAGCATGCCGGCCCGGTGCCACTGCTCGCCCTCCTCGCCGCCGCCGCGAAGCTGGGCGACCGCGTAGACGCCGCCCGCCTCGACCCACGCCAGCGTCGTGGCGGAGAACCCGGGGTTCATCGGGACCCCGAAGCCGCCGTAGCCGTACAGGATGGTGGGACGGGGCCCGGAGCCGGGGCGTGAGGTGACCAGCATGTGCACCTCGGTGCCGTCCTTGGATCGGTAGACCACCTGCTCGGTCGTCGCCTCGGGCACCTCCACCGCGCCGGGAGGCGCCTCCCAGAGCGAGGTCTCGCGGGTCAGCGCGTCGTAGTGGTACACCGCGGTCGGAGTGATGCCGTCGGTGTAGCTGAACCACGCCTCGTGCCCGCCCTCCGGACGCTCGAAGATCCCCCCGATCGAGCCGAGCCCCGGCAGCGGGACCTCGCCGATCCGCTCGCCGGTCTCCAGCGCGTGGACGGAGATCTCGCCGATCGCGTGCCGGGTCCAGCCGACGAGCAGGACCGGCTCTGCCATGCCGTCGAGGATCGCGAAGTCGGACAGCACCGCCTCGGCGTCCTCGGGAATGAGGTCGCGCCAGTGCTCGGGGCCGGGCGTCTCCGGAGAGGTGACGCAGACCCGCCCGCGCGAGGCGTCGAGGTCGGTGAAGACGTAGAGCCGCCCGTCGCGGCCGAAGTGGAGCCCGGTCTGGGCGTCGACGTCCTGCTGCACGGTGACCAGTTCCGGCGCCCGCGGCGACGAGGCGACCAGGTCGGCCACCCACAGGTCGTTGCGCGGGGCGGTCCCCCGCGAGGCGGAGATCGACAGCCATCTGCCGTCGAGCGAGACCGACACCCCGTAGTAGTTGGTCTTCTCCAGGCCATCGCCGAAGATCAGCACGTCCTCGTCGGGGGAGGTGCCGACGCGGTGCAGGTAGACGCGGCGGTGGTACTGCTCCTCGCCGACCGGGACCAGCGAGGGCGCCAGCCTTCGCACGTAGTAGAACGCCTCGCCGCCGGGCAGCCATGCCACGGGGGAGTAGCGGCAGCGGTCGATCGGCCCCTCGACGACCTCTCCGGTCGTCACGTCGACCACGTACAGGCGCGACTCCTCGTCGCCGCCGATCGAGATCTGGTACGCCAGCCGGTTGCCCTCCTTGTCCGGCTGGTAGGAGTCGAGCGTGGTCAGGCCCGAGGGGTCGAGGGCGGTGGGATCGAGCAGCACGCGCTCGCCGTCACCGTCCGCGACGTACAGGACCGGGTGCTCCTGGTCGGGGGCCCGGCGGGTGAAGAAGCGGCGTTCGCCGCGCCAGGACGGTGTCCCCACCGACCCGGACCGCAGCAGTTCGGCGATGCGCTCGCGGAAGTGGTCGCGCCCTTCGAGTTCGGCTGACCGGAACAGGGTTTCCTGCGCGTCCAGCCACTCCTTCGTCGCCGGATCGTCCGGATCCTCCAGCCACCGGTACGGGTCGGGGACGGGCGTTCCGTGGAGATCGTCGACGATGTCGTCACGGCGGGCTGGCGGGTACGGCACTCGGCTCATGCTGGCACTTTAAATCAGCCGGGCGACTGCGACGGTACATCGTCCGTACCCGGCCAAGACGGGAATAAAGGGGTGAACTGCTGGGCATAGAAGCAGCAGGCGTTCCAGTCGTTCACCTCACGGACCCTTTTTATGGGGTGGCGAAGGGGCCGCCGAAAAGGCCACACTTTGGTGAAGGGCGGTGCCGTGGTGACGATCCGCTGGGCCGTCCGGCGGAGGTCCCTGTGACGGAAGCACCCGGGTCCCAACCGACGGGGCCACAACCCAGGCGCACAGCCGAGACCGCTGTGGAGGCCGGCTGATGCGCCAAGTCCTGCTACTCAACGCCACATACGAACCGCTGACCACGCTTTCCCTGCACCGGGCCGTCATCCTGGTGCTGAGGGAGAAGGCGGACGTCGTCCACCGCGACGGCCGGGGCGCGGTCCTGCGCTCGGCCACTCGCACGCTCGACGTCCCGTCGGTGATCCGGCTGCGGCGTTACGTCCGCATTCCCTACCGGACGCGCATCCCGCTCACCCGGGCGGCGCTGATGCGCCGGGACAACTTCCGCTGCGCCTACTGCGGTCAGCGGGCCGAGACCATCGACCACGTCATCCCGCGATCCAGGGGAGGCCCCCACACCTGGGAGAACTGCGTCGCCTCGTGCATGCCGTGCAACCACCGCAAGGCCGACAGGCTGCTGGAGGAGATCGGGTGGGCGCTGAGCGTGCCCCCCGTGGTGCCGCACGGCGCGCACTGGCGGCTCATCGGCGCGCAACTCGACGGCGATCCGCAGTGGGCGCCCTACCTGTCGGAGACGGCGGCCTGACGGATGACGTCATGAAGTGGACGATCACCGCCGACGTGGAGGAGTACGCCGCGGCGGCCGAGCCCTGGCTGTTGCGCGATCCCGTCCGCAACACGGTCATGCTGACCGTGCTGCGCGGGATCCGCAGCGGCCAGTTCACGATCGATCCCCTGCTGGCCTGGCTGGAGGACGGCGACACGGTGGCGGGGGCGGCCTGCCAGACGCCGCCCTATCCGCTCGCGCTGGGCGACGTCCCGCTCGCGGCGCTTCCCCTGCTGGCGCGCGACCTGATCGAGATGGACCACGACGTGCCCGCGGTCGGCGGTCCTGCGGCCGTCGCCGAGGCGTTCGCACGCGCCTGGTGGCGGCCTGAGACACGCCGCCGGGCCGAGCGGCTCTACCGCCTCGGTTCGCTGCGGGCTCCCTCCGCGCCGGGGAAGCCTCGCGTCGCAGGCCCCGACGACCTGCCCACGGCCGTGCGCTTCTTCCAGGAGTTCCAGCACGAGGCACACGTCGAGCGGACGGCCGACCCGACTCCCGTCGTCGCCGCGCGTGTCAATCGCGAGGAACTGATCTGGTGGGAGGACGACGACCGGCCCGTGTCCATCGCCGGAGTCTCCGCGCCGATCGCCGGCATGTCGCGAATCGGGCCCGTCTACACCCCGCCCGATCTGCGTGGACGCGGGTACGGCAGCGCCGTCAGCCACGCGGCCAGCAGGAAGGCGCTCGACGACGGCGCCACCGAGGTGCTGCTGTTCACCGATCTCAGCAACCCCACCTCGAACTCCGTCTACCAGCGGCTCGGCTACCGGCCCATCGCCGACTACGCCACCATCCACTTCACCTGAGGTGTTTCCCGGTGCTTCCCCGGGGGCGCTCGCGGTCGCCGCGCCGGGCCGTAATCTGGACGCATGCCTCGCTATGACTACCGTTGCCGCGCGTGCGGATCGACGTTCGAGCTCAACCGTCCCATGGCGGAGGCCGGCGACCGGGCGGTGTGCCCCTCCGGCCACGACGACACCGTGAAGCTGCTGTCCACCGTGGCCGTCACGGGCAGGGCGTCCGGGGCTCCCGCCGCCCGTCCGTCGAGCGGCGCGGGCGGCGCTTGCTGCGGAGGTGGCTGCTGCGGCGGCTGATCCGAGCGGTTTCCGGCCGTGCGTCCGTGTCCGGCCGCCTGCGGCCCGCGGGCGTGGGCGCCAGGCGCCACGCCCGCGGGCAGCGGCGTCAGGCCGCGGACGGGCGACTGGCCCGCGAGCGCCGTTGGAACGGCAGGTAGCGCTGCGGCAGGTGGGCACGGGCCGGCAGGTCGGTCGGCTCGACCGCCAGGATGCGGTCGAAGCGGAAGGCCCTGATCGACCGGCGCATGCGGCACCAGCCCACCAGGTACCAGAACTCGCCGTGGACCAGGCAGGTCACCGGCTCGACGTCGCGGACCGTCATCCGGCCTGCGGCGTCGTGATACTGGATGCGGATCACCAGGCGCGCGGTGATCGCGTTGGCCACCGCCCGCGCCCGCCGGGCGACGTCGGTGGGCAGCGGAGTGGTCAGGGTGGTCAGGGTCGTGGCGATGACGTCGTCGTCCAGATCGAGGTGCTCGAAGGCGTGGCGCAGACCGCGCCGGGCGGTGACCGACTGCGGGCCGGCACCGAGATGAGCGAGCGACAGGGCGAGGGCGGCGAGTTCCTCGGCGGTCAGCGAGTGCCGAATGACGTTGGCCATACCTCGACAATAGCGACGAGGACTGACATTTTTCCGAACGCGCGCTCGGGAAGAGCGATAGGTTGGTCTGTCCTCCTGGTCATCGTTTCCTGCCCGGGACGCTTGGCCGCCGACGTGGGAAACCGCTTTTCCCGCCTATGCCGGCCGCTGCGGTTTCTCCGGCGTGTATCCACCCGTCGAGCCGTACGACCACGGGTATATGGACACCGGCGTGCTCGTCCACGGCCGCCTCGACTTGGGGGGCCGCTGGAGACCGCCTGGCAGCTCGCCCGGGCCTGGCCGGACGCGCGCCTGGTCGTGGTGGACGACGCAGGCCACACCGGCAGCGACGCCATGCGCCGCGAGATCGGGGCGCCGCCGGACGGCTTCGCGAGTGCCGCGACGGATGACGCGCTGAAACTTTCACCGGCCGGGCTCCGCCCGGAAATCACGGCGAGCCGGGCATTCGAAACATTTCGCCGAATCGCTCGTAAAATTGCCGCGATCGCCGCTGCGTATCGGATTTCGGCTGCGTGATCAGCCGCAACCGCGTTTCGGGCCCTCTGTGGAGCGCACTTTCAGTCGGCACGATGTTCCGGCCTGCCGAAAACGCAGGTGATTGACCGCTCCTGGGGGAGGTGGTGCATTCGCTGTGGCTGATTGCAAATGCGGGAGAAGGGACACCAATGTTCGCTGTGAATCCAGCCCGGAGGGTGCTCGCGCTCGGTGCGGCGCTCGTCACGACCGGCGTGCTGAGCCTGGCGCTCGCCCCCAGCCCTGCCATGGCCGGCACCGTCACGCTGCAGGCCACGGTGGACTGCCTCAACTACAACAGTTTCGGGGACACCAGGGACTGGTACCCCATCTCCCCGTCCGTCGGCGCCTCACCGTACGGCGGAGGGGGGACGGTGCCCTACACCAGCATGGTCGCGGTCCCGGCCACGCACGCGTGGCAGTTCACACAGACGCTGCCCAGTGGGACGACGTCCGTCAGCGTCTCCGCCATGTGCAGCGAGGGCCATACGTACGACTTCGCCGGCTCCGCGGGCGGCGTCAGCATCCCTGCGGGAACCACCACCGTGACCGCCACCTGGGGCTGCACGACGGCCCCGGTCTATCCCGGTCCGTGGATGACGAACTGCAGCGTGCAGTCGGTTTCCTACAGCTGACCGGGATGAACACATGGGGCCGCCTCCGGCGAGGCGGCCCCACACGACCTACCGGGAGAGCTGGGACAGGTCGCGGGACGCGCCGGTCGAGGCCGAGGTGGTCAGCGCGGCGTACGCCTGCAGGGCGGCCGACACCGGGCGCTGCCGGTCGCGTGGCCGGTAGCCGCCGAGGTCGGCCAGCAGCCGCTCGCGGCGGGCGGCCAGCACGTCCTCGGCCACCTTGAGCTCGATCGAGCGGCCCGGGATGTCGATCTCGATGATGTCGCCGTCCTCGATCAGGGCCATCGTGCCGCCCTCGGCGGCCTCCGGGGAGGCGTGGCCGATGGACAGGCCCGACGTGCCGCCCGAGAAGCGGCCGTCGGTGATCAGCGCGCACGCCTTGCCCAGGCCCTTGCCCTTGAGGAAGCTCGTCGGGTAGAGCATCTCCTGCATGCCCGGGCCGCCCTTGGGGCCCTCGTAGCGGATGACGACCACGTCGCCGGCCTTGACCTTGCCGCCGAGGATGCCCTCGGAGGCCTCCTCCTGCGACTCGAACACGACCGCCGGGCCCGAGAAGCGCCAGATCGACTCGTCCACGCCGGCGGTCTTGACCACGCAACCGTCCTGCGCGATGTTCCCGTACAGCACGGCGAGGCCGCCGTCCTTGGTGTACGCGTGGTCGAGGTCGCGGATGCAGCCCTCGGCGCGGTCGAGGTCGAGCGACTCCCAGCGGGCGTCCTGGGAGTAGGCCTTGACGGTCCGCACGTTGCCGGGCGCCGCGTGCCACAGCTCCAGGGCCTCCTCGGTGACCTCCGGAGACTTCGGGTCCCACTTGGCGATGTACTCGGCCATGGAGGAGGAGGACACGGTCGGCAGGTCGCGGTGGAGCAGGCCGGCCCGGTCCAGCTCGCCGAGGATGCCGGGGATGCCACCCGCCCGGTGCACGTCCTCGACGTGGTACTTCATCGTCGCGGGGGCGACCTTGCACAGGCACGGCACCCGCAGCGACAGCTCGTTGATCTCCTTGAGCCCGAAGTCGACGCCCGCCTCACGGGCGGCGGCCAGGATGTGGAGGATCGTGTTGGTCGATCCGCCCATGGCGACGTCGAGGGCCATCGCGTTCTCGAACGCCTCGCGGGTGGCGATGCTCCTCGGCAGGACCGACTCGTCGTCGTCCTCGTAGTAGCGCCGGGCGAGGTCGACGATCTGCCGTCCCGCGTTCTCGAACAGGGTCTTGCGGGCCTTGTGGGTGGCCAGCGTGGTGCCGTTGCCGGGCAGGGCCAGGCCGATCGCCTCGGCGAGGCAGTTCATGGAGTTGGCGGTGAACATGCCGCTGCAGGACCCGCAGGTCGGGCAGGCGTTCTCCTCCATCTCCAGGAGGTCGGCGTCCGACACGCTCGCGTCGGCGGAGGCGATCATCGGGTCGATCAGGTCGAGCTTGCGGCCGGGGATCTTGCCGGCCTCCATCGGGCCGCCGGACACGAAGATCGTGGGAATGTTGAGCCGGAAGGCGGCGAGCAGCATCCCGGGCGTGATCTTGTCGCAGTTGGAGACGCAGACCAGCGCGTCGGCGCAGTGGGCGTTGACCATGTACTCGACCGCGTCGGCGATCAGCTCGCGGGACGGCAGCGAGTAGAGCATGCCGCCGTGGCCCATCGCGATGCCGTCGTCCACGGCGATCGTGTTGAACTCGCGCGGGATGGCCCCCGCCTCGCGGACCGCGCCGGCCACCACCTCGGCGACCTCGCGCAGGTGCACGTGGCCGGGCACGAACTGCGTGAAGCTGTTGGCCACCGCGACGATCGGCTTGCCGAGGTCGCTCCCCGCTACGCCCGTGGCCCTGAGCAGCGCGCGGGCGCCGGCCATGTTCCTGCCGTGAGTGACAGTGCGGGACCTGAGAGCGGGCATCGAGGGACCCCCATCCGGAGACTACTGAGTCTTCAAATGGTACGGCCAGTGCCCGGCTGCCGAGACCCGCTGTCCACGAGTCGGGACGTGTCTACTCGGGATACCGCGAGGGCAGCACGCGTTCGGCGGCCCGGTAGATCGCGTCGATCTCCGCGGTGGTGAGCGACCTCTCCCGCTTGGTGATCCACTTGCGCACCAGCCCGCCGGAGAAGACGTCCACCTCACGGATGTTGAGGATGCGCCACGGGATCGGCGGCCCGTAGATGGCCAGGGACGGCACCACGGTGATCTCCCGGCCGAGCGCCTTGCTGATCAGGTCGCTGGCCTGCGCCGCCTCCCACCGGGCCTCGTCGAGCCGCGGCTTCTGGTTGAACGGGCCGTGGAAGAGCTTGCGGTGCGACTGGACCCTTACGGGCAGCCGCTTGTCCCACTTCTCCGAGTCCACCGCGTACACGCCGGTGGGCCCGACCACCAGGTGGTCGATCTGCGCCTCGCTGCCGGGGATGGCTCGGGCGTGCAGCGTCTTGTACCCGTTGCGCTCCAGCTTCTTGAGCTGGGCCTCCGTCTGACGCTCCGCCGCGGAGGCGCGCCGCCACGCGGGGATGGAGGAGACCGTCCTCGCCCGGTAGACGGCGTCGGCGACGCACGCGAGGATGGCCGCGGTGAGCCCGAGCCGCCAGCTGGCGAAGAGCACGCCGAACACCACGCCCGCCGCGACCGCGATCACGGCTCGGCGGCGCAGGTGGCGGTATCGCGTGTCCTGCCACAGGCTGCTCAGCGATGTGCGCTCGACTGGAGCGTACGTGGGAGACGCCGGCGCCTCAGGTGGCGCCGAAGGGCGTTCCGCCTGCTCTGACGATTGGTCACTCACCCAGATAGGTGACGTATCGTGACCGTCTTCTGGCGCTAGACCGGTATCCACATCACTCACGGTAGTTGAGCCGTCAGCGGCTTGCCTAGTGTTGGATGGTTCATACTTTTGTGGCCTGCTTGAGCCGATTCGTTGCGCGGAAGTGCGGGTATCTTCTCTAGATATCCGTCGCCCGAGGACCTACCGTTCGGTAGCGTGGCGCACATTCACGATCTTACCGCCCTTGAGCAGGCGGCAGCCGTACGTACGGGTGAACTTTCTCCTGTCCAGATCACCGAGCACTACCTGGAGCGCATCGAGCGGCTCGACCCCGGCCTGGGGGCGTTCGTCACGGTGACCGCCGACCGGGCCCTGGCCCAGGCCCGCGAACAGGAGGCCCGGCTCGCCGCCGGCGACGCGGAGGACCTGCCCCCGCTGCTGGGCGTGCCGATCCCCATCAAGGACCTCAACTTCGTCAAGGACGTGCCGGTCTACTTCGGCTCGGCCGCGTACGAGGGGTTCGTCGCGCCCGCGGACGACAGCATGGTCGAGCGCCTTCGGGACGCCGGCACGATCATGCTGGGCAAGACCAGCACCCCCGAGTTCGGCATGCCCTGCTACACGGAGACCTACCTGCACGAGCCCACCCGCACGCCGTGGGACACCACGCGGTCGGCCGGGGGATCGAGCGGGGGAGCGGGGGCCGCCGTCGCGGCCGGTCTCGCGCCCGCCGCGCAGGGCAGCGACGGCGCGGGCTCGATCCGCATCCCCGCCTCCGTCTGCGGCCTGTACGGCATCAAGCCCAGCCGTGGCCGCATCTCCGCGGCCCCGATCATGCCCGACCTCGCGGGGCTGTCGACCAACGGGCCGCTGGCCAGGAACGTCGCCGACGCCGCGGCGCTGCTGGACGTCATGGCCCACAACAATCCCGGCGACCTCTACCACGCCCCGGCGCCGGCGCTCGGGTCGTTCTCGGCCTACGCCGGCCGGGACCCGGGCCGCCTGCGGATCGCCAGGTTCGCCACACCCGCCGTGCCCGGCGCGGAGGTCCACCCCGACGTGCTGGCGGCGTACGAGAGCGCCTCGGCGGTGCTGGAGTCGCTCGGCCACGAGGTCGAGGAGATCGCGCCGCCGTTCGGCCCGGACGTGGTGCCCGAGTTCGTCAAGATGTGGTTCAGCTTCTCCTGCATGCACCCCGTGACGGAGGAACTGGAGCCGAAGCTGCGCCCGCTCACCGCGTGGCTGCGCGAGCGCGGCCACGCGATCTCGGCCCCCGAGTTCCTCCAGGCGCAGTCGACGCTCCAGCTCGCCACCCGGTTCGCGCTGCTCGTGACCGACGCCTACGACGCGGTGCTCTCGCCGACCGTCACCCAGCCGCCCGTGCCCGTGGGCTGGTTCGAGGACGTCGAGTCGCCCGAGGAGACGTTCGAGCGGATGATGCGCTTCGCCCCCTTCGCGGCCATCTACAACGTGAGCGGCCAGCCCGCGGTGAACCTCCCGCTCTACTGGACGCCCGACGGCCTCCCCATCGGCGTCATGCTGGCGGGCAGGTACGGCGACGAGGGGACGCTCATCTCGCTGTCGTCCCAGGTGGAGGCGTCGGTCGGCGGCTTCTGGGGGGACCGCAGGCCGCCGGTCTGGTGACGGCTATCCCCGCAGCAGTTCGACGACGTACGCCGAGACGTCGGCGAGCAGCGTGGCCGGCCGCACCGGCGCCGCCGCGACGGCGGAGAACAGGGCGGGAAGCCCCGGCAGCGGGAAGCCGTCGTCGGCGCTGACCGCGGCGGCCGCCTCGTGCTTGGCCAGCGCGGCGCGGCTGCGCTCCCACGCCTCCAGCACCTCCTCCGGCGACGGCACGCCGAAGCCGTGGCCGACGGGGGCGGCGTGGCGCAGCCGTACGAGCGGGGTCTCGGCGAACGCCAGCGCGATCCGGCAACGGGCGGACAGGCCGTCGAGGTCCGGCACCCAGTCGAGGGCGGGGCAGGGGGTGCGGCACCGGCCCGCGCAGGTGGCGAGGGCCCCCGCCACCTGGCTGTGCTGCCGGTCGAAGTAGGCCCGCCAGCCCGCGGGCGGCTCCACGGCCACCCGCAGCGTCCGCTCGGCCGCCGACCGCTCCGCCCTCGTATGGTCGCACTCCCGGTCGGGCATGACCCCGAACCGGCTGCCGGGGGCGCGCAGGCCCTCCGGCCAGCGAACCGGGTCGCCCGCGTGGCCGAGCGCGGGCTCGAAGGCGAGCAGCGGGAGATACTCGCTGCAGATGTGCACGGCCGCGATCATGGAGCTGAGCTCGCGCCGCCGCCAGCGGGCCTCGACGACCTCGAGGAGCAGCGCGTACGCCGGCCGCAGCGAGTCGAGCGCGCCGCGCGGCTGCTCCCTCGGCGTCTGCGGCATGTGGCACGCGCGGGCGCGCCTGCGCAGGTCGGCCGGCACTGTCTGGGCGTCGATCTCGGTGTGGAAGTCCTCCGCGTCGAGAGTGAGCAGCCGCTGGCCGAACTCGCAGACCGACGCCACCAGGGCCGCCCGCCCGCCCTCCCCGAGCACGGCCGGCGCGAGCGCGCCGACGTCGCCGAACGAGTACCTCCCGGCCAGGGCGATCAACAGGTCGTGGGCTGAGTGCACCCGACGACCTTACTCAGGGCGCCGGCAGTCATCCGCCCTGCCGTCCTCGGCTCGGGACGCACGCGCGGGGTGGTCGGGCAGGACGCGCACCTCGCCGAGGTTCTCCGGGGCGTCCACCAGATGCTCGCCCGTGTCGTCGTAAGAGGCCCGCAGCCGGGAGCCCTCGATCACGTCGATCCGCCTGATCCAGCCGAGTCTGCGCCCCGCCGCGGCCCGCACCTTGTCGCCCTCCCGCAGGGGGCGCCACATCTCCTCGCTCAGGCCCATGGCCCTGACCTCGCGGGAGCCCCCTTCGTCGATCGCGCACCAGTACGTCCACTTGGCGGTGTCGTTCGCCTTGCCGCCGTCCCGGAAGCGACGCAGCCGGACGATCCGGCCCTCGACGGTCGCCGCGCCGCCGAGGTCGGCGATCGCGTAGACGACCGGCAGACCGGCGACCGCCAGGCCTGCGGCGAGGGCGGCGGGCAGGACCAGCCCGTCCGGCCACACGCCGAAGGCGGTGGCGACCACCAGGAGGATCCAGGCGAAGAACCCGGCGAACCAGCCGGCCGCGAGGCCCCGCAGGATCGTCGCCCCCGGCGGCCGGCCCCACAGCAGGCGTGAGGGGTAGCGGACGTTCACGACGTGCCACATCCCGCCGTAGTCGGACCAGGCCCGGTTGTCGTCCGCAGGGGTGCTGACCGGAAGGCTTCCGACGGACCGCGGCGCGAGCCCGAGCGCGGCGGCGTACGCGAGGTGGCGGCCCCAGATCGCGACCGAGGCGGCCGGCTGCTCGGCGAACCGTCCGGTCGCCCGCAGGTGCTCGCGGACGCCGAGCCAGTGCGCGGCGGCCCTGGCCCCTTCGGCCGTGCCGCGCTCCCCGTTCAGTCTGCCCATCAACGCCATGAGCAGGGCGAAGGACACGATCGCCGCGCCGGGCCCGCCGTCGTGGTTCGCGCGGGCGTCGTCGGCGGAGACCGCGATGCCGATCGCCACGGCGGGGACGACCGCCGCCGCGCCGAGGAGCAGCGCGTGGGCCCGGCTCCAGCGCGGCCGGGACAGACCCTGCTCCCGCGCCTCGACGATCACCTTCTTGCGGAAGCTCTTCCACCACCGGCGCAGGTCGCGCGAGCCCTCGGCCAGCGCCCCGGTCGCCACCACGCCGTCGACGGCCAGCGCGCGCACGTGGTCGTAGACGAGCCGCTCATACGGCCTCAGGCCGCCCGGCTCTCCGCGCAGCCGTACGAGGGACAGCTCGGGGCCGATCTCCTCGACGGCCACGACGCCCCTGGCGGCCAGGTCGAGCAGGGTGGCGGAGGCCGCCTCGTCGCACAACCGCCAGTCGCCGGTGATCAGGTCGACCACCGCGGGGGACTGCCCGGCGAGCTCCCGGGTGGCCGGCCCCGGCTCGACGTCCGGGTTCCTCGTCGCCACGGCGAGCGCGAGCAGGAGCAGCAGCCACAGGCCGGTCGCCGCCGCCGCGGCCATCCAGAAGGCCATGATCAGAACCTGACCTGTACGGGGCCGCGCTCCTCGCCGGGCGCCCGGAAGTACTCGCGGGGGGTGAAGCCCGTCATGCCGGCCACGATGTTGGCGGGAACCGTCTGGATGGCGTTGTTGTAGGTCAGGACGGCGTCGTTGTAGTACTGCCGGGAGTAGGCGATCCGGTTCTCCGTGGCGGCCAGCTCCTCCTGGAGCTCGGCGAAGACGGCGCTCGCCTTGAGGTCGGGGTAGGCCTCGGCCACCGCGAACAGGCTCTTCAGCGCGCCGGACAGCATGTTCTCGGCCGCCGCCCGCTCCTCGGGGCCCCGGGCGCCGATGGCCTGGGAGCGCGCCGCGACGACGGCCTCCAGTGTGGCCCGCTCGTGGGCGGCGTAGCCCTTGACCGTCTCCACGAGGTTGGGGATCAGGTCGTAGCGGCGCTTGAGCTGCACGTCGATCTGCGCCCAGGCGTTGTCGACGTTGTTGCGGGCGCGTACGAGGCGGTTGTAGGCGGAGACGAGCGCCGCGACGAGGACGGCCACGACGGCGAGGACGACGATCATAGGGATCATGGCGATCACGGGCCTTCTGCACGGACGGTGGTCCCGGCCCGTTCACCCTGTGAACGGCCCGGCGCGCCCATGGCACCCCCGATGCCTTGCACCGGGCTTGCGCCCCGCTTTCACGCTCCCGCCGCGCCGCCTGTCCCCTGGCATGCCCGAGGGCCCCGGCGGTGTGCCGGGGCCCTCGGGATCGTGATCGTGCGGCCGTACGCGGATCAGGCGGAGGCGTCCCGGGCCCGGGCGCGCAGCGCCCGGCTGACGCCGTCCGCGCCCTCAAGCAGCAGGCGGCGCAGCGCGTGCGGCGGCTGCTTGGCGCTGATGTGGTCCTGCGTGCGGGCCACGGTCTCCGGACGGATCAGCAGCGCGGGGTAGCAGCCGATGGCGAAGTTCTGCGCCATGTCGGAGGTCCACTCGCTCCAGACCCGGCCGACCTCCTCGAAGTACCGGTCGGCGTACGGCTCCAGCAGCTCGGGGTGGTGCGGGTCCACGAAGCCGAGGATCGTGGCGCGCAGCAGCGCGCCGCTCAGCTTCCCTCCCACGATCGTCGCCCAGGTCTCGGCCTTGGCCTCCGGGGTCGGGATCGAGGCCCGGCTGGTGGCGGCCGAGCGCTCGCCGGTCGCCGTGGCGTCCCTGGCCAGCTCGGCGTCGATGTCCCCGGCGCCGAGGACGCCGCCGGACACGAGCGCCTGGATGAGCGTCCAGCGCAGGTCGGCGTCGACGGCCAGGCCCTCGGGCGCCTCGGTGCCGTCGAGCACGCCCTTGAGGAACGCCAGGTCCTCGGACGAGGTGGCGGTCGCGGCGAGGGCGTTGACGTACGCGAGCTGGTGGTCCGAGCCCGGCTCGGCCGCCGCGACGAGGCGGCGCAGCGCGCCGGCCAGCTCGGCCAGGCCGGTGGCCCGCCACGCCGGGTCGGCGTACTGCTGGACGGCCTGGCGGGCCTGGCGCAGCACGGTCTGCAGGACGGTCATGTCGCGCACCGAGTCGATGCCGGAGACGACCAGCTTGACGTAGTCGCGGGTGGCCATCTCGGCGTCCCGCGTCATGTCCCAGGCGGCCGACCAGCACAGCGCGCGGGGCAGCGACTCGGTGAACGCGGTGATCCCGCCGCCGACGAGGGTGCGCAGCGACCGCTCGTCGAGCCGGATCTTGGCGTAGGTGAGGTCGTCGTCGTTCACCAGCACCAGGTCGGGCTGGACCTCGCCGACCAGCTCGGGCACGGCCGTGCGCGCGCCGACGACGTCGAGCTCGACCCGCTTGGTCCTGGTCAGCACGCCCTCGCGCAGGGAGTACAGGCCGATGGCCACCCGGTGCGAGCGCAGCGTCGGGTGCTCCTGCGTGGCCTCCTGCAGCACGTCGAAGCTCAGGAACCGGCCCTCGTCGTCGGTGGTGAACGACGGCCGCAGCGTGTTGACGCCCGAGGTCTCCAGCCACTCCTTCGACCAGGACGACAGCTCGCGCCCGGAGGTGCGCTCCAGCGCCGACAGCAGGTCCTGCAGGGTGGTGTTCTTCCAGGCGTGCTCGTTGAAGTAGTCGCGCACCCCGGCGAGGAAGTTGTCGAGCCCCACGTACGCGACGAGCTGCTTGAGCACCGAGGCGCCCTTGGCGTACGTGATGCCGTCGAAGTTGACCTCGACGGCCTGCATGTCCGGGATGTCGGCGGCGATGGGATGGGTGGAGGGCAGCTGGTCCTGCCGGTAGGCCCAGGCCTTCTCGACGTTGGCGAACGTCGTCCACGCGCCCTGGCCCCACCGGGTGGCCTCGGCCTGGCACAGCACGGACATGTAGGTGGCGAACGACTCGTTCAGCCACAGGTCGTCCCACCAGCGCATGGTGACGAGGTCGCCGAACCACATGTGCGCCATCTCGTGCAGGATCGTCTCCGCGCGGCGCTCGATGAGCGCGTCGGTCACGCGCGAGCGGAAGACGTAGTCCTCCAGGAACGTCACCGCGCCCGCGTTCTCCATGGCGCCCGCGTTGAACTCCGGCACGAACAACTGGTCGTACTTGCCGAAGGGGTAGCGCAGGCCGAAGACGCGGTGGAAGAAGTCGAAGCCCTGCTTGGTGACCTCGAAGATGTTGTCGGGGTCGAGGTACTGCGCGAGCGAGCGCCGCACGTAGATCCCGAGCGGGATCCCGTCGTGCTCGTCCCGCACGACCGCGTACGGCCCGGCGATGAGGGCCGTGATGTACGTCGACATGACGGGGGTCGGCGGGAAGTGCCAGCGCTTGGCGGCCTGCAGCGTGCCGTGCCGCCCGCGGTGCTCCTCGAGCGCCTCGGCCGCGTCGGGGGCGGCGTTGGACACCACCTCCCAGTCGCCGGGGGCGAGGACGGTCAGCTCGAAGGTCGCCTTGAGGTCCGGCTGGTCGAAGCAGGCGTACATCCGGTGCGCGTCGGCCGTCTCGAACTGGCTGTGCAGGTAGACCTGCTGGTCCACGGGGTCGACGAAGCGGTGCAGGCCCTCACCGGTGCGCATGTAGGAGCAGTCGGCGTCCACGCGCAGCTCGTTGTGCCCGGCCAGCCCCGGCAGCGGGATGCGGCCCTTCTCGGCGTCATAGGTGCTGACGTCCAGCTCCCTGCCGTTGAGCACGACCTTCCGCACGTGCGCGCCGTGGAGGTCGATGAACGTGTCCGCCCCCTCGCGGTCCGACGTGAAGTGGACCGTCGTGACGCTCTCGAACCGCTCCTCGCCCTCCGTCAGGTCGAGTTCGACCTGGTAGGACTGGACGGAGAGCAACCGAGCACGCTCCCGAGCCTCGTCCCGTGTCAGATTCCCTGCCACACCCGCTCCTCATCGCATGATCAACGCCCCCGATCCCCGCCGCCCCGTCGCGTCAGGGATTGCATGAATCCTGCCACGCCGCGGCGACACGGCGGATTCGAGATCGCTCCTACCTGGAATAGGAGATTTCCTGCCCGGGTTGACGACCGAGGGAACCATAGTCCGTTCGAGAGGGTGCCACAGTGTCCGACCGAAAGCTTGTCGATTTCTGGTTCGACCCCGCCTGCCCCTGGGCGTGGATCACTTCGCGCTGGATCCACGAGGTGGCCGCGCTCCGTCCCGTCGACGTGCGCTGGCACATCATGAGCCTGGCGGTGCTGAACGAGGACAAGGACATCCCCGCCGACTACCGCGAGCGGGTCAAGCAGACGCTCGGCGCCGTACGGGTGCTGGCCGCCGCCGCGGACAAGTACGGCGAGGAGGTCCTCGGCGACCTCTACACCGAGATCGGCAGGCGCTTCCACGACGAGGGGCGCGAGCGCGACCGGGACACGATCGCCGAGGCCCTCACCGCCGCCGGGCTCGACCCCGCGCTGGTGGCCGCCCACGACTCGGACGAGTACGACGAGGCGATCCGGCGCTCGCACGGCGAGGGCATCGACCTGGTCGGCCAGGAGGTCGGCACGCCTGTCATCGCCGTCGAGGGAGCGGCGTTCTTCGGCCCCGTCGTGTCGCCCATCCCCAGGGGCGAGGCCGCCGCGCGCCTGTGGGACGGCGTCCTGCTCGTCGCCGGCACCGACGGCTTCTTCGAGCTGAAGAGGTCGAGGACCCGCGACCCGATCTTCTCCTGAGACTTCACAGGCTCCTTCACCCTCGTGCGAACCGACCGGAAAGGTTTCCGCTGGAAGGCTCGCCATCTGACAGCGGAGGCGCAAGGATGAGTGACATGCGTCACCTCTACGTGAACGGAGCCTGGGTCCCGTCCTCCTCCCGCGAGGCCGTCGACGTCGTCAACCCCGCGACCGAGGAGGTCGTGGACCGGGTGCCCGCAGGGGCGCCCGCCGACGTCGAGTCCGCCGTCGCCGCCGCCCGCGCCGCCTTCCCCGCATGGTCGGCCCTGGAACCGGCGGAACGCGCCGCGTTCCTGGGGGCGGCGGCCGGGCTGCTGCAGGAGCGTGCCAAGGAGATCGCGGCGACGATCGCCACCGACATGGGCGCCCCGCTCACGCTCGCGCTGAAGGTGCAGACGCTGATGCCCGCCGAGGTGCTGGCCTCCTACGCCGACCTCGCCAAGCGGTACGAGTTCGACGGCGGCCGCGTGGGCAACTCGCTCATCGTGCGGGAGCCCGTCGGCGTGGTCGGCGCGATCACGCCGTGGAACTACCCGCTCCACCAGGTGGTGTGCAAGGTGGCCCCGGCTCTCGCGGCCGGCTGCACCGTCGTGCTCAAGCCGAGCGAGGTCGCGCCGCTCGCGGCGTACGCGCTGGCCGACATCTTCCACGAGATCGGGCTGCCGCCCGGCGTGTTCAACATGGTCAGCGGCCACGGGCCGGTCGTCGGCGAGGCCATCGCCGCCCATCCGGACGTCGACATGGTCTCGTTCACCGGGTCCACCAGGGCCGGGCGCAGGGTCGCGGCCCTCGCGGCCGAGACGGTCAAGCGGGTGGCCCTGGAGTTGGGCGGCAAGTCGGCGAACATCATCCTCCCCGACGCCGACCTGGAGAAGGCGGTGAAGAACGGGGTCGCGGGCGCCTACCTCAACGCGGGCCAGACCTGCTCGGCGCTGACCCGGATGCTCGTCCACTGGGACCAGTACGACGACGCCGTGCGGCTCGCCGTGGAGGCGGCCGGCGCCTACGTCCCCGGTGACCCGTTCGCCGAGGGCACCCGCCTCGGGCCCCTGGTGTCCGCCGCCCAGCGCGACCGGGTCGTCAGGTACATCAACCGCGGCCAGGAGGAGGGCGCCCGCCTCGTGCTCGGCGGGACCGACAACCCCATGGAACGGGGCTACTACGTCGAGCCCGCGATCTTCGCGGGCGTCTCGCCCGGCATGTCGATCGAGCAGGAGGAGATCTTCGGCCCGGTGCTGTCGATCATCCCGTTCGCGTCGGAGAACGAGGCCGTCGAGATCGCCAACGGCACGCCGTACGGGCTGTCGGGGGCGGTGTGGGCGGGCACCGAGGACAAGGCGCTCGCGGTCGCGCGCCGCCTGCGCACCGGGCAGGTGGCGATCAACGGCGGCCGGTTCAACACGATGGCGCCGTTCGGCGGCTACAAGCACTCCGGGATCGGCCGCGAGCTCGGCGAGTTCGGCCTGGACGAGTTCCTGGAGGTCAAGGCCATCCAGCTGTAGGACGTCAGGGCGTCTGCAGGAGGATCTTGCGGCGCTCGTCCTTGCCCAGCCGGTCGACGTACAGCGTGCCCTCGAGGTGGTCGAACTCGTGCTGGAAGCACCGGGCGAGCATGCCCCGGGCCTTGACGATGACGGGCCGGCCGAGCTTGTCGACCCCGCGCACGGTCACTCCGGCGGCGCGGGCGGTCGGGGCGTACAGCGGCTTGCCGGTCTCCTTGCCGGGCACCGACAGGCAGCCCTCCTCCTCGACGACCTGCTCGGGGTCGTCGATCGTCAGCTCCGGATTGATCACGTGGCCCTTGCGGTTGCTGATGTCGTAGACGAACAGCCGCCGGCCCACGCCGATCTGCGGCCCTGCGAGCCCGACGCCGTCGGCCTGGTACATGACCGCGAACATCTCGTCGATCAGCCGGCGCAGTTCGCGGTCGAAGTCCGTCACCGGTTCCGCGGGGGTGCGCAGGACCGGGTCGCCGACATAACGAAGCTCGCGCATGACACTCCTGTCAGGCCGGAGGTGTAAGGGACGGAGGCCCGTCTTGGCTATTACTTTAGTGGAGCCCGGGGTCGTCTTCGCCAGAGGCTTTCTGGGAAACTTGTGCCGTGCGTGTCTACATCGGTGCCGACCATGCCGGCTACGAGCTGAAGAATCACCTGGTCTCCTGGCTGAAGGAGCAGGGCCACGAGGTGGAGGACTGCGGTCCCCACGTCTACGACGCGGAGGACGACTACCCGCCGTTCGTGCTGCGGGCCGCGCAGGGCGTGGCCGGCGACGCGGGCAGCCTCGGGGTCGTGATCGGCGGATCGGGGAACGGCGAGCAGATCGCCGCCAACAAGGTGCGGGGGGTGCGCGCGGCCCTAGCCTGGAACGAGGACACGGCGAAGCTGGCCCGCGAGCACAACGACGCCAACGTGATCAGCCTGGGCGCCCGCCAGCACACGCCGGAGGAGGCCGCCAGGTTCGTCGGCCTCTTCCTGGCCACGCCGTTCTCCGGGGCCGAGCGGCACGCCCGGCGGATCCGCCAGCTCGCCGACTACGAGACCACGGGCGAACTGCCGCCGCTGCCCGCCTGAGCACCTCTGGCCGTACCTCTGGCTAGTGGGTGTCCCTGTCCCGGCCCCGGCGGGGCTCCCGCCGGGGCGTCTCGTCGCGCAGCGGCCGCTGGTCGGCGGCCTCCTGCTGCTCGGACGTGGGCCGGGACACGTCGCGGGCCCGCATGGCCGTGATCGCGGTGATCTGCAAACTCTGCAGCGCCATGCCTCGAAGCCTACGCGGTTTCGACGCCCGCGCCCCGGCTGTCGGCGGTGCGTCTCAGAACACCCGGCAGCCCCAGGGGGCCGGGTCCCACGCCATCGCGGCCGACAGCTCGCGCAGGGCCCCCGGCCGGTGCTCCCGCACCAGCCCGGCGTCCGCCGCCGCCCGCAGGGGCCGCCCGCCGAGGTACGCCGCGCCCAGCACGTCGACCGGCAGCGTGAGGTCGGCGGGCGCGCCGGTCGGTTCGCAGGACGCCTTGTCGGTGACGAGTCGCCGGCGGCCGGCGTTCCACGGGCAGACCTCGTCCTCGACTTCCAGCACCAGGTCGGCCGGGGCCGCGTACGCGCGGGAGGCCAGGGCCCGGTCCACGTCCACCAGGCGGATCCACAGGTCGTCGAACCAGACCGCGTTGAGCTGCCGGGGTTCGGTCAGCAGGTGCATGATCGGGTCGTCCACCGGCCGCCGCCCGGCGTGGACGACCGAGCACAGGTCCCGGTCGAGGACGCCGCGCCAGACCAGCGCGTACGCCGCGGGATCGGAGGCCATCAGCTCCAGGAGCCGGACCTCCCCGTCCGGCACGGCGTGCTGGTTCCAGTCGGCCTTCGCCCGGAACAGGGCGTAGCCGCGCGCCCCCGTCGCGTCCTCCGCGAGCAGGCAGCGCAGCGGACCCATCCCGCCCCGGTCGTGCTCGGTGTCCGGGATGATCTCAGTCCGCCAGAACCCGTCGGACCTCGCGTACATGCCGGGACGGCCGGGCCGTACGGCGTCGTAGACCCGCCGAAGGCCGGGCAGCGCGTCGGCGGGATCGGCCACGCGCAGGCGCAGCGCGGGATCGGCGGGGGCCGAGCGCGTGAAGGCCGAGCCGTGGGTGGGGATGCGGAAGGACAAGGTGTCGGCGGCCCTGCCGTACCCGAAACGCCCGTAGATGCCCGCCTGGCTGGCGTAGAGCGCGGCCACGGCCTCACGCCCGTCCTCGTGCAGGCCGTGCAGCTGCCGGGTCATCAGCGCGGTCAGCACGCCGCGGCGGCGATGCGAGGGGAGCACGCCCACCGACGTGACGCCGGCCACAGGGATCGGCCCGCCGGGGACCGTCATCTCGAAGGACAGCGCGCCGGCGCAGCCGACCATCAGATCGCCGTCGAAGGCGGACAGCAGGCGGTCGAGCTCCAGGACCTCGCGCCAGCGGTCGGCCATCTCCACGGGATAGGTGGCGCTGAACGCCTCGTAGTCGACGGCGACGAAGGCCGGCCACTCGGATTCCCCGATGCGACGAACGGTGATGCTCACCAGATCACCGTAGAAGCGGGCCGCCGGGTGAGGCGACCCAATATCCGTGCCGGATGATCTAGACGTTGGTCAAGCAGGTGCCGCCACCTGGGATGGCCGGATACAGTCGAGGCCATCATGACTTCCCGTCCGGCGCCGCTGATCCCTCCTCGGCTGCGCGCGCTCCTGGCGCGCGTGCCACTCCTGGTGCCGTTGGTCCGTTTTGTCAGGAAGGTTTGGTCGAAGGACCGGTACCTCCTCATCGCCCTCGTCGTGCTCACCGTCGTGATCGGCGTGCTCGACGCGGAGGTGTCGCCGTACTGGTTCTCGCCCTCGCTGCTGATCCTCTTCACGCTGATCGGCGGCCTCCAGCTCCGGCTGCGCAGCCTCGCGATCCTGCTGTGCGTGGTCGTGGCGTCCCTGGCGTACATGGGACCGATCAGGGGAGTGCTCAGCGTCGGCCCCGGCCTGCTGATCACGATGGCCTTCACCGCCGCGCTGGCCTGGATGATGGCGCGGACGCGGGGCAAGCTCGGCGTCCAGGGCCTGCGCGGCGACGCGATGCTGCTGGAGCTGCGCGACCGGCTCAAGCGGCAGAGCGAGCTGCCGCCGCTGCCCAAGGACTGGGGCGGCAAGGTGGTGCTGAAGCAGGCCGGGGGATCGTCGTTCGGCGGCGACTTCGTCGTCTCGATGCGGGAGGGCGACCGGGTCCGGGTGGCGGTCGTCGACGTGTCCGGCAAGGGAGTGGACGCGGGAACCCGCGCGCTCATGCTGTCGGGCACCTTCGGCGGCCTGCTCGGCTCGGTGGACGACTTCCTCGTCGCGTGCAACTCCTACCTGCACCGCCAGCTCGGCGACGAGGGGTTCGTCACCGCCGTCCACCTGGAGCTCGACCTGTCCACGGGGGAGTACACGATCACTTCGGCCGGGCACCCGCCCGTGGTCCGGTTCGACTCCGGGTCGGGCACGTGGCGGGTCTCCACGGCGAAGGGCGTCGTGCTCGGGGTGGTGCCCGACCTGGCCTGCGAGACCGACAGCGGGGTGCTGCGCAAGGGCGACGCGCTCATGCTGTTCACCGACGGGCTGATCGAGCAGCCCGGCCGGGACATCGACGCCGGGCTCGACCGGTTGCTGGGCGAGGCCGAGCGGCTGCTGCCGTCGGGATTCCGCGACAAGGCCCGGCAGCTCGTCCAGTCGATGTCATCCGGCCACAACGACGACTGCGCGCTCGTCCTGATCTGGCGGCCCTGAGTTCCTACAGCCAGCCGGAGTCGGTGGCGATTCTCACGGCGTCGACGCGGTTGCGCGCTCCCGTCTTGACGAGGATGCGCGACAGGTGGTTGCGCACGGTGCCGACGGACAGGCCCAGCTCGGCGGCGATGTCCTTCGAGTGCCCGCCCCCCGCCGCGAGCCGCAGCACCTCGTGCTCCCTCGGCGTCAGCGGGCAGTCGGCGGCCTCCAGCGCGGCGACCGCCAGCTCGGAGTCGACGACCCGGCGCCCGGCGGCCATCCGGCGGATGCCGTCGGCGAGATGCTCGGGGGCCACCTCGATGCTCAGGTAGCCGAGGACGCCCGCCGCGAATGCCCGCTTGAAGTGACCCGGGCTGGGCTGCGCCGACAGCAGCATCACGCGGCAGCGTGGCGCCTTCTCTCCCAGCCGCGCGGCCGCGGTGAGCCCGTCCACTCCGGGCAGGTCCGCGTCGATGACGGCGGCGTCCGGCCGCACGTCCAGGGCCGCGGGCACGATGTCCTCGCCCGACCCGACGTCCGCGACCACCCGCAGGTCGTCCTCCCCGTCGAGGGACGCGACCAGGCCTCGCCGTACCAACGGAAGGTGTTCGGCCACCAGGATCCGGATCAAGGTTCTCCCCTCTGGACGTCTCTCAAAGGGTGATCGACCAATTGCGTACTGTCAACGAAGTGTCCCCAATCGGTCACACATGGGCAAGCCGCACCCGTCCCGGAAAAGTCTTCACCCTCGTGCGGGTGGGCTACGCTCGAAGGGTGCTTCGTCCGCCAGGGCACCTTCTCCGATTCGGGGGTACGCGCTGATGAGCTGGCTCTTCGTGGCCGGATTCGGGATCCTCTTCGTCGGTCTGCTGGTCTCGATCGCGCTTCACGAGATCGGCCACCTCGTGCCCGCCAAGCTCTTCGGCGTCCGCGTGACCCAATACATGGTCGGCTTCGGGCCCACGATGTGGTCCCGCAGGCGCGGCGAGACCGAATACGGCGTGAAGTGGGTTCCGCTCGGCGGCTACATCCGCATGATCGGCATGCTCCCGCCGCGTCCCTCCGACGCGCCCGGCAAGCTGCGCAGCGTCTCCACCGGTCCCTGGCAGGGCCTGATCGAGAACGCGCGGGCGGTCGCGTCCGAGGAGATCCGGCCGGGCGACGAGGACCGGGTCTTCTACCGCAAGCCCTGGTGGCAGAAGGTCATCATCATGGCCGGCGGCCCGGCGATGAACTTCGTGCTCGCGTTCGTGCTGTTCGCGGTCGTGATGATGGGCTTCGGCGTCCGTGAGCTGACGCCGGTCGTGTCCTCGGTGTCCAAGTGCGCCATCCCCGCAGCCGAGGCGGAGCACCGCGACTGCCGGCCGAGCGATCCCCTGACGCCCGCCGCCAAGGCCGGTCTGCGGCCCGGCGACCACATCGTCGCCGTCGGCGGCGCGCCGGTCGCCGACTGGGAGGCCGCGCAGCGGCTGATCCGCGAGCACGGCTCGGGGGTGACGACGCTCGGCATCGAGCGGGGCGGGCAGCGGACCGATGTGAGTGTCGACCTGATCGCGCAGGACATGCCCTCGCTGACCGATCCCGACAAGGTCGAGAAGAACGTCGGCTTCCTGGGCGTGAGCCCGACCGCCGTCGTCGAGAAGAAGGGCCCCGGCTACGTCGTCGGGCAGATGTGGGACCTGACCGAGCGCACCGCCGTCGCGATGGTCAACATCCCCAAGAAGATGGTCGGCGTGTGGAACGCCGCGTTCTCGGGCGAGAAACGCGACCCGAACGGGCCGATCGGCATCGTCGGGGCCGGCCGCATCGGCGGTGAGATCGCCGCCTCGGACCTCTCGGTCGAAAACAAGATCGAAATCTTCATCAACCTGCTGGCCGGGCTGAACCTCGCCGTGGGCATGTTCAACCTGATCCCGCTGCTGCCGCTGGACGGCGGTCACATCGCCGGCGGGCTGTGGGAGGGCGTCAAGCGGGCCTTCGCGCGGGTGCGCCGCCGGCCCGTCCCCGGTTACGTGGACGTGGCCAAGGCGCTCCCGCTGACGTACGTCATGGCGGCCCTGCTGGTCGTCATGGGCGGCCTTCTCATCTACGCCGACCTCGTCAACCCGGTCCGCCTGTCCGGCTGAGCCCCGCCGGGCAGGGGGCTACTCGCCCGTCGCCCCGTCGATGCGTTCGCGCAGCAGATCGGCGTGGCCGTTGTGGCGGGCGTACTCCTCGATCATGTGGCACATGATCCAGCGCAGCGAGTAGTGGACGCCCTGGCGGTCCGTCTTCGTCATCGCGTCCAGGTCGGCGCAGGCCTCCTCGGCCGCCCGCGCGTGCTCGATCTCCGCGTGCCAGGTCGCGAAGGCCTCCTCGGCGGACGCTGTGTCCACGTTGTCGAACTCGCCGTCCGGGTCGTCGTCGCTGTAGTAGATGCCGCCGAGGTCCTCGCCGTTCAGCCGCCGCCGGAACCAGGAGCGCTCCACATCGGCCATGTGCCGTACAAGGCCGAGCAGCGACATGCTGGAGGGCGGCACGGAGCGCAGCCGTAGCTGCTCCTCCGTGAGGCCCTCACACTTCACCGCGAGGGTCTCACGGTGCCAGTCCAGCCAGGCGCGCAGCATCGCGCGCTCTCCCGCGACGACAGGGGGATCGATACGTGTGTCGGTCATCCTGGCATCCTGCCCGAGCCGCGGCGCGGAGTCATGTCAATTGAAGCTCGCCGGCCGGTATTCGAGCAGGACGACGCGTGAGTCGAGGACCCTGGTGCCGGCCAGTTCCAGCCCGGTGCGGGGGTAGCCGGCGTAGGCGGGCTCCCGGCCGTCGCCGCCCAGCGTCAGGGGGAAGACCATCACCCGGAGCCGGTCGACCAACCCGAGCTCCATCATGCTTCTCACCAGCGTGAGGCTGCCGATCGAGCGCAGCGGCACGTCCGACTCCCGCTTGAGCGCCGTGATCCGCTCGGCGAGGTCGCCGCGTACGAGCCGGGTGTTCTTCCAGGCGAGCGGCTCTCGCAGGGTGTTGGAGAAGACGGCCTTCGGCAGGTCGTTCATCCGGGTGCTCGCCTCGTCGGCGGCCGTGGACGAGATGGCCGCCAGCGCCTCATAGGTGACGCGCCCCATGAGCATCAGCTGCGGCTGCTCGGTCGCCTCGCGTATCCAGGCGTCGAGGCCCGGACCCGAGTAGCCGAAGAAGGGTCCCACGTCCACGCCGGCGGCGAAGCCGTCCATCGACACGAACACGTCCGCTATGAGTTCAGCCACGGCGTGACCCCTTCAGCCCATCCGGTTCTGCTCAGGCATTGTCCGGGACAGGACGCGATATCGCTGCATCCTTGGGTCATGCCTCCAGAACCGGTGTGGAGGTGAGGAATCCCATGGTCTGCCGACGGCGCACACGAGTATGGGCTCCATTCAGCAGGCCGGTCAGGAAACCCAGCCCTCATTACTGCGATGCTCTCCGAGGCCGACGGAACTGAATTCGTCGAACAAGCCGTCGTTCCGGGCGCCGAGGTATCGGAGTGCTTGCGAGATGGGGCTACCTTCTACCGGGAAGGGTTCCTTCTCGCCCACCTTGAGCGGCCCGAGAACCAGACGCCCGTCGTGCCAGACTGCTGCGCGCTGTTCGCCTGTTCCGCCAAAATATTCTGCCTCCACGTACGCTACGGGCCCGGCCTGTGACCAGCCGGCAATGGTGCGATCGAACCCATTGGGCAGGCGCCGAAACTCCTGCATACGATCAGCCGTATAGTCGACCACGGAGTCGAAAAGTTCGTCGGTGATGGGCAGAAGCGAAAAGCCCTGTCGCAGTGAACCGAGCCGTGTATGGGTGAGTGTGACGGTCACGGTGCGCAGCAGCCGGGTGCTTGCGATTACCCCCTGCACGTCATAACTCATGACGCCCCCTTCAGATATCCGAACCGGGCACGGCTCAGGCAAGCATGGCATGCAGCATGACCGACTACGTGACAGCACCGACGTGCGGCTCTGAGCGACCCCCTGCTCCACCAGGCGGCGATACGGGTGGTGCCGCCGGGTGCGCGGGTGCCGTTGACAGCCTCCGCCCGTCATCGCGCGCCGAAGAACTCACGCAGAGCCTGGGCCACGACGAGCGGAGCTCCGTCGTCCTCCGGCCCCGAATGTCCGACCCCCGGCAGGTCGATGCTTCGCGCGTGCGGGAGCACCTCGGAGAGTTTCCGGAGCGCGAGACGCAAGTATGCCGCGCTCTTCGTGCCGCCGAGGAGCAGCACCCGCGCATCGAGCGCCGCGTAGTCCATGACCGTGTCGGCCGTCTCCCTGATCACCTGTACGTCGAATCGCAGCGTCGGGATGAGCGCCTCGACCGGCACCTCATCGGGGGATCCGTCGCCCTGCAGGCGCGCGCCGATCGCCAGGAGCGGCACGAGGGCGAAGCGGGGGACCCTGGTGAACAACGACGGCTCGGCGTCCAAGCCTTTCATCCCCGTGACCAGAGCGGAGGCGGATCTTCCCGCGGCGATCTCGCGGTCGAAGCGCGCCAACCAGTCCGTCGGCACCGAGCCGCCGATTGACAATGGAGGCTCATACAGGGCGATCCGGTCAAGGGCGGGCATGACCAGGGCCGTACGCAGGGTGACGAGCGCGCCCGCGCTCAGGCCGAAGATCTGCGACGCGCCGGTCGCCGTGACGAGCGCCTGCAGGTCTTCGACCTCCCGTTCGACGCTGAAGTCGGCGCCGTGAGGGCCGCTCAGCCCCCGTCCGCGCCGGTCGGGCACATACACGGTGAATGAGGTCGACAGGGCGGCGGCGAGCTTCGTGAAGTGCTGCGACGCCAGCATCGCGCCGTGTACGAGGATCAGTCCGGGACCGTGGCCACTGCGGCGGTAGCCGATCACGGTTCCGTCGGCCGAACGAACCTGTTCGCGCACGGTGCGCGGCGAATCCTTCATCGCGCGCCTGCAGCCGGGACGAACATGTGCATCGCCCGCTTGCCGGCCTCCACCGCCGCGTTCCCGCGTTCCAGCAGCTCGTGCTGGTATTCGTCCAGAGCCGAGATCAGGTCCCGCCGGCCCTGATCGACCTCGGCCAGCCGCGCGCTCAGCCGTACGGCGTCCAGCATCGCGGTGCCGGCGCCGTTCCCGCCGCTGGCCGGCGTCAGGTGGGCCGCGTCGCCCAGCAGCGTGACGCGGCCCACCTGCCACGGCGGCATCGGGCGGTCGTGGACCTTGGAGCGGCCCACACCGCTCATGTCGGCGCTGCGTATCAGGTCCCGCAGGTCGGGGTGCCAGTCGCCGATCAACTCCAGCACCAGTTCGCGGGCGTCCTCCCGGCCCGGCATGGTGGCCGCCGGATGGTCCGGCGGTAGGAGCAGCACCCACCTCACATAGCTCTCTCTGCGGGGCATGGGCAGGCCGGGAACGAGTTCGGCGGCGGCTTCGCAGGGTTCCCTGCCGAATTGCATCCTTCCCAGCATCAGTGTGATGCCCGGTCCCTTGACCATCGTGCCGCGCCCCGGCACGAGTGCCAGGAAGCGGTCGGCGGCGGGGGTGCGGCCCATCACCCCGCACAGGTCGGCGTCGATGAGCTTGACCTCGGGCACCAACCGGCGCCGCACCGCAGAGTTCCCGCCGTCGGCTCCGACCAGGACGTCACCCGTGGCCCGCGTGCCGTCGGCGAAGAGCGCGGTGACGGTCCCGTCCGCCCCTTCCACGAAGCTCTTCAGCCGTTTGCCGAAGGAGGCCCGGCCGTCCAGATCGCCGAGCAGGATCTGCCGCAGCACCTGCCGGTCGAACGCCCTGGACTCCTCCGATCCGGGCAGGTCGTCGCCGAGCAGCGTGAGCCGCTGGTCGAACAGCAACCCCGGCCCGGTCAGGCTGCCGCTGGTGGCTTCGGCCAATTCGTACAGCCGTGGCGGCAGGCTGACGCGTAATGCCTCCATCGCCGGCGGCGCGAGTCCGATCCGGTAGCCCTGAGCCCGCTCGCCGGTGCCGTCGTCGGCCTCGTACACGCGTACGTCGAGGCCCGCACGGATGAGGGCGTGCGCGAGCGTCAGTCCGCCGAGCCCTGCCCCGATCACCAGGACACGTGTCATCATGATCCTCCATTGCTAGGTGAACGATGTTCACGTGTACATTGTTCACGTAGGCGGGGAAGGACTGTCAACCCCGATTCAGGAGGACGCGATGGGGCAGCGGCGCACCGAGGTGCTGCAGGCGGCGATCGAGCTGCTCGACGAGGTAGGCCTGGACGCTCTCACCATGCGGCTGCTGGCGAGCCGGCTCGGCGTGCGAGCGAGTGCCCTGTACCGGCACTACCCCAGCAAGCAGGCCCTGCTGGACGCCATAGTCACGCACCTGGTCAGCCCGGCGGACGACGTCGTTCCGCTCTCCGACGCCCCCTGGGACGAGCTGTTGCGCGGCGTGGCGTCCGGCGTGCGCGAGGTCATGCTGGCCCACCGCGACGGCGCCCGCCTCATATCCGGCTTCCACCACCCGGGCGACGAGGCCGTCGCCACCTTCAGGCGTCTCATCGCCGCCCTGATCGCCGCGGGTGTCCCGGCCGACACGGCCACCATCGCCGTGGACACCGTCCTGGCCTACGTCAACGGCTACACGATCGAGGAACAGGCCCGCAAGACCGGAGTCGACGGCTGGCCCAGAGAGCGCCGGGACCGCGCCTTTCATGACGGCCTCGAATTGATCATCGCCGGTGCCAGAGGAACTCTGTCGTCTTGACGTCGGCTCCAGCCGGGTCGCCCCGCTACCCGCCGTCTACGAACCACTCCTCGCGGGTGCGGATGTTCCTCGCGTGGCCGACCAGCCCGCCGCCGTCGGGCTACGAGCCGGCGGTCATCACCGGCAGTATCGGCGACATCGTGGGTGCCTAACCTTTCCGGGCCGTCCACCGTCGCCCACGGGGTGTCCACCATCGTCCGCGAGCGTTGTCACGCAGTTCGTCACGGAGAGACGCCCCGCCGGCGGCTTGCCGGGCCAAGGTCACGTCCGTCACAGACCTCGATGTCCGTGATCCTCGTCGCGGTGGGGTCCAAGCTCAGCCAGATGACGTCTTCACCGTTGCGTTCCAACTGCACCACCCAGCAACCTGAGGAACCTCGCGGGGCCGTCAAGAGGGTGGTGCACGTGGACCTACAGGTCGAATTCTGTGGATCGCGGGTGATTCAAAAGGCTCGAAACCATTGATCGAGGACGGCGAAGTCTTCGTCGGCGAGTCCCCTGTATGACTCCACGTGGTGAAGGAGAGCCCGACCGCTGTGGTGTACGGAGACCCACTCCCTATCGACGTCGGTGATCTCATCGTCGACCCAGGCGAACGGGCGTCCGCCCGCCCAGTTCACGAGGGTGCGGGTCTTCCAGCAGAGCCCGAACCATTGGTCCTCACGTTTGTGCTGGTCGGTTGGCTCCGGCCAGCTCACGACAGGCAGTCGCGGCAGCCCGATCCGGGGTGCTATCTCGACATTCGCCTCCTCTTCCCAGGTTGTCGCCCAGACGAGTTCGCAGGGCAGCGCTGCCAGCCGACTCCCCACCTCGGAGGTGAGCCGCGCCAAGCGCCAGTCCGGTGTAGTGCCCCGCGGTGCGCGTTGCGGGTCCTCGCCGAAGGGGAGAAGCGGTCCGTCGACGTCGAGGAAGAGCAGTGGGCGTTCAGCGTGATCGGTCATGCTGCCCCGACCTCGGTCACGTTCGGCAAGGACGCCGCGTTCGAAGATGTCGAGACCAAACATTCAGGCACGCGGCTTGTGGACCTAGTACATCGAGATGTGCACGTGGTCGTAGTGGTTGGCGGTGATTCCGCCGCGGTCGGACATGGTCCGCCAGCCCGGATGGCCGAGGTTGTAGATGCGCTGCTGCCAGATCACGTACATCACGCCCAGCTTCGGCCCGTTCTTGATGGCCCAGGCGGCCAGGCTGTCGCCGAGCGCCTTCATCTCGGGCGAGGGTATGGCGCCGCCCGAGCTCATCATGAAGTCGCAGGCGCGCCCGAGGGGGTGCTCGCCGCTGTTCTCCGCGCGGTAGCAGCCGACCGGAAACCGCAGGTCGAAGTTCTTTTCGACCTCGCTGCGGGTGAGCCGCATCCGGGGCGTGATGTTGTCGGAGCCGCTGGGCAGCTCCGGCGCCCACGACCCGCCCGCGCGCTTTCCCGGCGCGATCGGGATCAGCGCGTCGAGCTTGTCCTTGATCTCGTCGATGAGATCCTCGGCGTCCTCGCGCTGTCCTGCGACCTCGGCGGCCTGCGTCTTCAGCTGCCCGGTCAGCGTCTTGGCGGCGTCCGCGGCCCGCTGCCGTTCGGTGCGGACCTGGTCGAAGTGCGCGAGCCTGGCGGCCTGCTCCTCCTTGAGCTGGTAGTTCAGCGCGGCGGTGTTCATGTCGGGCAGCGCCATCGCGCTCTCGGTCTGGTAGCGCAGCCCGGCCAGCTGCCGTACGGCGTCGCTGGCGGCCTCGTAGTCGGCCTCCGCCTTGGCCAGCCGGCCTCGGGCCGCCTTCTCGTCCACGCGGGCCTTGGCGAGGGCGACGCGTTTGGCGTTGTAGTCGCCGATCAACCGGTCGACCTTCTTCCGCAGGTCCGACAGCTCCTTCTTGAGCTGCTTCTCCGTCGGTTTGGGGTCGGCGGCACCAGGCGCGGTCGTGCCGAACACGAGGACGGCGGAGGCGAGCACGCCGACAGCCAGGGGGAACGCGCGGGGCAGAGCCCACTCCTCTCCATCTGCCGACCGGGTTAGCTGACGGGTTCGGGCTGGAGGAGCCCGGGCAGGCAACTGCCTTGACCCCAGGTGCGTGATTGGGTCCCCGGCTCCCGGGCGGGGCGCCCGGGATTAGGCGTACCGGTTGTGACGGCCGGTGTCAGGGATACTAGTGGTAAAGAAACCGTGGCTGCCACCAAA
Source organism: Microbispora catharanthi (assembly GCF_006334915.2). Classification (GTDB taxonomy): domain Bacteria; phylum Actinomycetota; class Actinomycetes; order Streptosporangiales; family Streptosporangiaceae; genus Microbispora; species Microbispora catharanthi. The sequence continues at coordinate 19,929 of NZ_VDMA02000012.1, read as the reverse complement.
GTCGCAACCAACCGGAGATCAAGCCGTTATCGCTTCGCGAAGCATCCGGGCGGCCTCCTCAGGCAGCACGTCGTTGACGAACGCGCCCATGGCCGACTCCGATCCGGCCAGGTACTTCAGCTTGTTCGGCGCGCGCCGGATCGTGAAGAGCTGCAGGTGGAGGTAGGCGAGGTCGCGCCGGTAGGCGACCGGGGCCTGGTGCCAGGCCGCGACGTACGGCATGACGACGCCGAACAGTCCGTCCAGGCGGCGCAGCACCTCGATGTAGAGCGGCGCGAAGGCGGCCCGCTCCTCGGGCGACAGCGCGGGGATGTCGGGCACCTGACGGTGCGGGTAGACGTGCACCTCGAACGGGTAGCGCGCGGCGGCCGGGACGAAGGCCGTCCAGTGCTCGTTGGCGGCCACCACCCGGGGGCCCCTCCGCTCCGCGGCCAGGACGTCCGCGAACAGGTTGCCGCCCTGATGGCGGGCGGCAGCGTCCAGCATCTGCCGCGTACGCGGCGTGACGTACGGATAGGCGTAGATCTGGCCGTGGGGGTGCGGCAGCGTGATGCCGATCTCGGCGCCGCGGTTCTCGAAGCAGAAGACCTGCTCCACGCCGGGCAGCGAGGACAGCTCGGCCGTACGGTCGGCCCACGCCTCGACGACCAGCTCGGCCTGCTCGTCGCTCAGTGAACTGAACGACGCGTCGTGGTCGGAGGTGAAGCAGACGACCTCACAGCGCCCGATCCCCGGCCGCACCTCGCTCAGCCCGCCCACCTGCTCGTACGCACCGGTGTTGAAGCTGAACGACGGGAATCGGTTCTCGAACACCGCCACCTCGTACGGCGAGGGGACCTCCGAGCCGGGATGACCCGGGCAGAGCGGGCACTCATCGGCGGACGGCAGGTGGGTGCGCGTCTGGCGGTGCCGGGCCACGGCCACCCACTCGTCCATCAGGGGGTCGTAGCGCAACTCGGAGGCGAGCGGACGCGGCGGCAGGTCCCTGGTGTCGGTGGCGCTGTGGTCGGCGTCGTCGCGCCGGTCGAAATAGATCAGCTCACGGCCGTCGGCGAGATGGGTGATGGTGCGCTTCACAGAGCGGTTCTCCAGCTTCACGGTGCGGTGTCCCGGGTCACAGCGGGCTTCCAGATGTCCGGGGGCACAGCGGGCTTCCTGCAGAGGTCCGGCGTCACAGTGCGGTCTCCAGCTCGGTCTCCCCGGACGGATCGGCGAGGAGGAGCTCGCCTGCGTGCTCCGACAGCGCGGCGCGCGCCTCCTCCGGCAGGCCGACGTCGCTCACGACCACGCCGGCCTCGCCGAGGGCGGCGATCGTGCTGATGCCGATCGTCCCCCACTTGGTGTGGTCGGCCAGGACCACGAGCTGCTGGGCGGCCGCGATGAGGGCGCGGTCGGTCTCCGCCTCCAGCAGGTTCGGCGTGGTGTAACCGGCCCGGACGCTCATGCCGTGCACGCCGAGCATGAGCGTGTCGACGTTCAGGGAGCGGACGGCCGCCACGGCCACCGGGCCGACCAGCGCGTCGGAGGGCGTGCGGACGCCTCCCACCAGCACCACGGTCTGGTCGGGCCGTCCCGCCCGATGGAAGACGTCGGCCACCTGGACGGAGTTGGTGATCACGGTCAGTTCGGGCACGTCCACCAGGTGGTGGGCCAGTGTCCAGGTCGTGGTCCCGGCCGAAAGGGCGACGGAGCTGCCCGGCCGTACGAGCATGGCGGCCCGGCGGGCGATGGCCTCCTTCTCGGCCTGCTGTCGCACCGACTTGGCCGCGAAGCCCGGCTCCTCCGTCGAGCCGGTGCCGGTGGCGGTCGCCCCGCCGTGCACTTTGACGATCAGGCCGCGTTCCGCGAGGACCTCCAGGTCGCGGCGGATCGTCATGTCCGAGACCCCGAGGTCGCGCACGAGCTGCGCGACGCGCACCCCGCCGGTTCTGCGTACCCTCTCCAGGATCGCCTGCTGCCGTTGCTGGGCCAGCATCCACCACTCCTGTCAACAGATTCAAACAAATTATGCCTCACGCACGTGGAGACATGTTGAGTTGGGGTCCGGGTACTTGCCGCCGGCGGTCCGGGGGAGGACAGTGAGCGAAAGCCGTACTCGACGGAAGGCGGTCGTGATGGGCAGGCGCGCACGCAAGTCCAAGGCACGCAAGAAGAAGAAGGCCAACCACGGCAGGCGGCCCACAGGGCGGTAGCCCTGCCATAGGACCCGTGCGGTAGCCCTGCCATAGGACCGTGCGGTAGGCGCTGCGATAGGACCGTGCGGTAGCCCTGGCCCTGCGACAGGACCTACGGGTTCCTGCCCCAGGCGGCAAGCAGATGAGTCTGCTGGTCGGCGCCGGCCGGAACGCCTCGCTCGTCCCCGATCACCCCCGCCTCGCGGTAGTCCTCCCGCGCCTTCTCGAACCATTCCGAGCAGGAGGCGACGAGTTCGGGGTCGAGCCGTTCCGGCCCGCCGATGGCACGTGCCAGGTCCCAGGTGTGGATCAGCACGTCCGCGAACAGCTCGGTGATGTACTCCTCGCCCGGCACGTCGCCGAAGGACAGATGGGCCACGCTGGTCAGGGCGCCCTCGGCGTACACCGCCTGGACGGCGCCCTGCGCGGAGGCCTCGAACGCCTTGAGCGGGTCGTCGCCGAGCACGTCGCCCTCGAAGGCGTCCCCCACCTCGGCGACCGTACGGCCGGACAGCAGCTCGGGGGCCCACAGGTTCTCGGCCACGACGTGGTTGACGAGCCCCCGGACGTCCCAGTCGACACAAGGAGTCGGCAGCTCCCACTGTCCGCGGCGGACGAGATGGAGGCGGTCTCCGAAACCGTCCAGCGCCCTGCGGTACGCGTCACGGATGTCGATCATGTCCCCTCCTCGCCACGAACTCCCCATTCGACCGTAACTCTTCTCGACGATCAGTCATACACGCTCGCAGGGGAGGGAACGTCCGAGTCAAGGGAGATGCTGCTCGACCCAGACGATCTTTCCGTACGGGGTGGGCCGGGTGCCCCAGCGGTAGGCGAACCGCTTGATCAGTTGGAGACCGCGGCCGGTGTCCTCGTCGGGGGTGGCCGTGCGCGGGGCGGGAGCGGCGGGGGAGCCGTCGACGACCTCGACCACCAGCGTGCGGCCGCGCAGCATGCGCAGCTCGATCGGCGGCCAGCCGTGTTTGAGCGCGTTGGTGACCAGTTCGCTCACGATGAGCTGGGTGCTGTCCACCAAACCGCTCAGCCCCCACCTTTGCAGGGTGCTGCGGACGAAGCGGCGGGCGTGCGAGACGAACCGCGGGTCGGACGGCAACGGGCAGGTCGCCACCTCGTCCGGGTCGAGATCGCGCACCCGGGCCACCATCAGGGCGATGTCGTCACGCTCGTGGCCCGACCGCTGGCTGCTGATGATCACATCGCACATGTCCTCCAGGTCCTCGATCGGACCGGCGAGCAGGCGGCGCAGCCCCATGATCCCGGCGTCCAGGTCCCGCTCCCGGCTCTCCACGAGGCCGTCGGTGTAGAGGGCGAGCACGCTTCCGGCCGGCAGGATCAGCTCGCGCGACTCCAGCGGGTCGCTGCCGATGCCGAGAGGCAGGCCCGAGGGCAGCTCGATGATCTCGGTCGACCGGTCGGGGTGCAGCAGGATCGGCGGCACGTGCCCGGCACGGGCGAGCGCGCAGTTGCGCGTCACCGGGTCGTAGACGGCGTAGATGCACGTGGCGATCTGGCTCGGGTCGAGGTCCTGACTCATCAGGTTGAGCCGGAACAGCACCTCGTCGGGCGGCAGGTCGAGGCTCGCGAGCGTCCGCGCGGCCGTGCGGAGCTGGCCCATGGTCGCGGCGGCCCTGGTCCCGTGGCCCATGACGTCGCCCACCACCAGGGCCGTACGGCACCCGGGCAGGGCGATCACGTCGTACCAGTCGCCCCCGACGCCCATCAGGTCGCTGGCGGGCAGGTAGCGCGAGGCGATGTCCATGCCGAGCGCCTGCGGCAGTTCGACGGGCAACAGGCTGCTCTGCAGGGTCAGCGCGGTCCTGCGCTCCCTGGTGTACAGCCGCGCGTTGTCGATGCACACGGCGGTGCGGGCGGCCAGGTCCTCGGCCACCACCACGTCCTGCTCCTCGAACGGCAGGCTGCCCGGGTGTCTGATGAAGATCAGGCACCCGAGGACCCTTCCCCGCGCTCGCAGGGGCACCGCGAGGAACGAGGAGTCGGTCAGGAGCGAGGCGACCGCCTCCTCCCGGTCCAGGCTGGCGCCGATCAGCCGGGCGCTCTCCTTGTCGAGGGCCGGGTACATCAGCGGTTTGCCGCCGGCCATGCACTGGGCCTGCGGAAGGATCGCCGGGTAGACCGTCGCCTCGCCGACGGGAAAGGCCGTCATCCAGGCGTCCGGATCGGCACCGGCCACGCCCAAGGCGACCCGGCGTACGAGGGTGGTCCCGTCCACCGGCCTGGACGACAACTCGCCGTCCGCCATGAGGCGGTCCTGCACCATCACGGCCGCCGCGTCGGCGAAGCGGGGGACCGCCACGTCGACGAGCTCCCGGCTCGTCTCGGATAAGTCGAGCGTGCTGCCGATCCGCCGGCTCGCCTCGTTCAGGAAAGCCAGCCGCTCGTGCGCGGACGCGGCGCTGCTGCGGCGCCACTGCGCCCGGTTGCCCGGGGCGGGGTCCTTGATGACGCAGTTCCGGTTCAACGATTTCTCCGGAGAGAGCGGATGGTGTTCCAGAATCGTATGGAGCTGATACCGCGCATTTCAGCCGTTTGACATGAGTGCTCCGGTCGGTATGACGGCGCGATGGCGCAGCCGTACCCGCCGGTCAAGGGACGAAACGGATATCGGCGGGCATGCGTCACATCAGACGGCGGGCAGGTGCGCGAGGGCCGCGTCGATCCGCTCCTGCGGAAGCGTGAAATCCTCAAGGCGTCCGGCGAGACGGCTCTCGTAGGCCGGCAGGTCGAAGTGGCCGTGCCCGCACAGGGACATCACGATGACCTTCTCCTCGCCCGACTCGGCGCACCGCAACGCCTCCGCGATCGTCGCGGCCACCGCGTGGGAGGGTTCGGGAGCCGGCACGATCCCCTCGGCCCTGGCGAAGCGGATTCCCGCGTCGAAGCACTCGGTCTGCGTGACGGCCACGGCCTCCACCAGGCCCAGCGCGTAGATGTGCGAGAGCAGCGGCGACATGCCGTGGTAGCGCAGCCCGCCGGCGTGGATCGGGTCGGGCACGAACGTGTGCCCCAGCGTGTGCATCTTCATCAGCGGCGTGAACCCCGCCGTGTCGCCGAAGTCGTACGCGTAGGTGCCCCGGGTCAGGGACGGGCAGGCGGCGGGCTCGACGCTCCGCAGCACGGGGTTCATGCGCCCCGCCAGCTTCTCGCGCAGGAACGGGAAGGCCAGCCCGGCGAAGTTGGAGCCGCCGCCGGTGCAGCCGATCACCACGTCCGGGGTCTCGCCGAGGACGGCCAACTGCTCCAGCGCCTCCTCGCCGATCACGGTCTGGTGCAGCAGAACGTGGTTGAGCACCGAGCCGAGGGCGTATCGCGTGTCGTCGTGCTGCCCGGCGACCTCGACCGCCTCGCTGATCGCGATGCCCAGCGACCCCGTGCAGTGGGGGTCCTCCGCCAGGATCCTGCTGCCCGCCGTGGTCACGGCCGACGGGCTGGCGTGCAGGGTCGCGCCGTAGATCTTCATCAGCGTGCGGCGGTAGGGCTTCTGCTCGTACGACGCCCTGACCATCCAGACCTCGCAGGCCAGGCCGTATTGTGCGCAGGCGAACGCCAGGGCGGAGCCCCACTGGCCCGCGCCGGTCTCGGTGGTCAGCCTCCGCACGCCCTCCCGCGCGTTGTAGTACGCCTGGGGGACCGCCGTGTTGGGCTTGTGCGAGCCCGACGGGCTGCCGCCCTCGTACTTGTAGTAGATCCGCGCGGGCGTGCCGAGGACGCGCTCAAGCCGCCGGGCGCGGATGAGGGGCGTGGGCCGCCAGAGGCGGTAGACGTCGAGGACGCCGTCAGGGATCGGGACGAACCGCTCACCCGACACCTCCTGCTCGATCAGCGCCGCCGGGAAGAGCGGGGCGAGGTCGTCGGGTCCGACCGGCTGCAGCGTCGCCGGGTGGAGCACCGGCGGGGGAGGCGTGGGCAGATCGGGGACGACGTTGTACCAGTTCCGGGGAATCCGGGACTCGTCGAGAAGGACCCTGGTCGGCTCGCCCATAACTCCCAGTGTCCGCGCCGGGGGCTCATCGGGAAAGGGCGTTCGCCGATGTGGCCGGACCCGGTCAGGCGGCTGCGTCAGGTGGTTCCGCCCGAGCGCCAATAGACGTTGGCCTCCCGGGTGAGGAACCCCTCGTCCACCAGATAACGGCGCAGCGCGGCGTAGTCGTCGTGGAACGCCCGCAGCGCCACGTCGACCTCCTTCTCCGAGTAGCGCACGCCCACCTCGAACACCTGCGCGATGTAGTCGAGCACCATCAGCCGCTTGGCCCTCTTCACGGGGATGGAGACGAGCCGCCCGCCGACCAGGAACGCGTCCATCGGGTCCGCCGGCGTGGAGGGGATCGTGCGCAGCAGGTCGCGGAAGGTCTCGGGCCGCGCCCGCCAGCCGTCCCCGTCCCGTGCGGCGAGGCCGCCCCGCTCCAGCCGGTCCAGGGCCTTGGACACCACTTCCGGGTCGAGCCCGGTGACCTTGTCGAGCGGCTCACCGGGACGCAGGACCAGACCGGCGAGGACCCGGAGCGTGTCGTCCTGCCCGAGCAGCCCGAGCACGCGGGAGATGTGCTTGTCGATCACCTGTCCACGGTATTGCGTCGATGAAGACCGTAGGAAACCTGGAGGGCGACGTGACCGCTCGACTGGATCACACGATCGTGCACAGCAGCGACCGCTTCGAGTCCGCCCGGTTCCTGACCGGGCTGCTCGGCGAGCCCGAGCCCGGCGCGTTCGGGCCGTTCGCCACGGTCCGGGTCGGCAACGGCGTGACGATCGACTACGCCGACTCGATCGTCGACCGGGACCGGATCGTCATGCAGCACCTGGCGTTCCTAGTCTCTGAGGACGAGTTCGACGACATCTGCGCCCGCATCGCCGAGCGGGGCCTGCCCTACTGGGGCGGCCCCCACCACCAGGAGCCGCAGCAGATCAACCACCGCCACCACGGCCGCGGGGTGTACGTGGACGACCCCGACGGTCACGCCATCGAGTTCCTCACCCATCCGTACGTGGAGGAGGAGTGACTTTCAGCGGGTCTGCGTCCGGCCCCGGTCGAACACGGCGCGTCTGCGGGCGGCGAAATCCTCGGGGCTGGTGATGGCGAGCCCGTCCCGGCCGGTCTCCAGTTCGGCCCGGAGGCCGTCGGCGCCGGTGCCGTCGCGCAGGAGGTCGTAGATCTCCCGGATCCTGCTCAGCGTCTCCGGCGTCGTCGTCGCGATGCTCTGCGCGAGCTCAACGGCCCGGGGCAGCAGCCGGTCGTGCGCGACGACCTCGTTCACCAGGCCGATGCGCAGTGCCAGGGGAGCGTCGACGAAGTCCCCGGTGAACGTCATCTGCCGGGCCCAGGCCTGCCCGACGGCCTGGCTGAGCCGGGCCGTCATGCCCCAGGAGGGCACGATGCCGACGCGGGTGTGGGTGTCGGCGAACCTCGCCCGTTCGCTGGCGATCCTGAAGTCGCAGGCGAGAGCGAACTCCAGGCCACCGGTCACCGCCACGCCGTTGACCGCCCCGATGACGGGCACCGGGAAGTTCCGCAGCGGGAGGATGGAGTCGGGGTGGCCGATCTTCACCGCCGCTTCGAGTTCGCCGAGGTCCAGGCCCGCGCAGAAGGCGGGGTCGGCCCCGGTGAGGACCATCGCGCGCAGGCCGGGCTCCTCCGCGAGCCGCTTGAGCGTGTCATGGAACTCTTCGAGCAGCGCCTTGGAGATCGCGTTGTACTTGCGCGGACGGTTCAGCGTCACGACCGCGACGGCCTCGGAGGGCCGGTCGACGAGGACCAGGTCACCCATGATGCTCCTCAGGGTTCCGGGGGTAGCGAGAACAGGTTATAGAAAGGTGCCGGGCCCCGGACGTCGGTGACGCCGGTGCGCGGGCAGCCCGCCCGCAGGATCAGCGGTCACCTGGGCCATCCGGCTCGAACTCTCGCCAAGATCGTGGTACGCATCGTCCATGCGGCGCTCTGTGGCGATACCTCTGATCACTGCGATCGTCGCCGCCTTCGGCGCCGCCGTCAGCGCCACCTTCGCGCTGATTCTCCCCGGCCCTGGTTCCACCACGCCGTACCGCGCGCCCACCGCGTCGGGACGGCCGACGGAATCGGCCCTCGACGTGCCCACGATGCCCGAGCTCTGGCATCAGGACGCGGAGACCGCGAGAAGAGTGGTCACCGCTCTCGGATTCGTCCCGGAGATACACACCGTGGACGGCGAGGAGATGAAGGTCCCGACGGATTGGATCGTGGTCGGCCAGGAACCGGCTCCGGGAACCCTTCTCAAGAGCACCATGCCGATCGTGTTCTATGTCACGCGTAAAGACATGCCCGTGCCCAGCCCACCACAGCGACCGCACACCCGTATGAGCCGGCCCACCGTGATCTCCATGCCCGGCAGAACACGACCGAAGGCCGAGGACGTCGTGGGCGTTGACTGGATCCGGATGCGGCCCGTGCCGGGTGCCTCCCCAGAGGTCCTGGCCGTGCTCGTCCAGCAGCAGGCCGCGGCGTTCGCGGCCACGGGCGACCGCTCCCGGCGAGCGGAAGCGGTCTATGTAGTACGCGAGAGCTGGTCGGGGCGACAGGATTTGAACCTGCGACTTCTTGCTCCCAAAGCAAGCGCGCTACCAAGCTGCGCCACGCCCCGTCTCGTCGGGTACGCGAGCGGTCCGAGACTCCGGTACGCTTACGCCCTGACGACCGGATGAAGTCTAGACCAGATGGACACCGGGCGCGCGCGGACGTAGCTCAATGGTAGAGCCCCAGTCTTCCAAACTGGCTACGCGGGTTCGATTCCCGTCGTCCGCTCTCAGTATAAAAGGCCAGGTCACCCCGCACGGGGAGCCTGGCCTTTGTGATCTAACGGCACTGTTTCCGATCTTCCGTGCCACATACGTGCCACTTCAGTTTTCGATTTTCGTTCCGGCCGCCGTCTTGAGCGTCTGCCCGAGCGCTTTGGCGATCGCCTGATCACGGCCCTGCGTGGCGTGCAGGTAGATCAGGGCCGCCCGAGTGGACGAGTGACCCATGCGCGCCATCTGCTCCTTGAGGCTGGCACCGTCGGCAGCCGCCAGTGTGTTCCCGACGTGCCGCAGGTCGTGAAAGTGGAGATCGGGGAGACCGACCGCCGTACGGACCTTGCTCCAGGTCCCGCGGAAGCTGGAGCGCCGGAGACGAGCGCCCTTGGGGCCAATGAAGACCCAGCGTCCGCCGCCTTGTCCGAGTAGCGCTCGACATGCTCCCGAAGCTGGGGAAGGAGTTCCGGAGGGATGGCGACACCCCGACGACCGGCGGGCGACTTGGGTGTGTCATCAAGCAGCTTCCCGCCGTCAAGTTCGGCCAGCGCTCCCACGACCCGGACCACACCGGCCTCCAGTCAAGGGCGGCGCTCCGCGCCGCCTCGCGGCCGCGCGCCTACTCGCTGAGCAGCACCCAAACGGCTGACAGGCCGGCGTGTGCCGTTATCTGCCGCGTTACGACGTCCACAAGGTCATCGGCGACGTTTGCAGGGAGATCCCCTTCGATGGACACCTGCCAGCCGACATCCTCGGCCGAGAAGGAGACGTCGACATCCCGCACCCGAATCCGGTGATCGCCCCAGCCGTCCACGAGGGAAGCCTCCCACCCGTCAGGGGTAAGGACGCGCGCAAGATCTCGGGCGTGTATGGGGATCCATTCCGGCCCGCCCTCCGGCCTGATCAGGTACGAACGAGTCTCCTGCATGATCCATACCGTGCCACGAGCGTGCCAGTCATAGCGGGGAATCAGGAGCAGTCGCAGGTATGAGCGGACACCCGGAAATCGCCCCTGACCAGCGCTGGAGCAGCTGAGCCGTGGCGATCCGAACTCTTCCGAACCGGCTATGCGGGTTCGATTCTCGTCGTCCGCTCCTGATGACGAAGGCCCAGGTGGCGTCGTCCTCCCGGGAATGGAAGGCACGGACCCCCCGACGGGCAGGTCATCGCGACCGAGGAGAACGGCGGAGTGAAAGGGGCCGACCTCCGGAGCGGCGGGCGAGCCTCCTCGGATGCCCTGTCTCTGACCCGGATCTCGCAAACCTGGGACGAGGTGACGGGGAACGGCCGGACGCTGAGAAACGGTCAGTCGCCGGTGCGGAAGAGGGCCCAGACCGCCTTGCCGCCCTCGTCCAGCGCGTCCCAGCCCCACGCCTGACTGTAGGTCTCGACGATGTAGAGGCCGCGTCCGTGCTCGGAGACGAAGTCGGGCTGCACGGGCGAGGGCGCCTGGTCGCTCGGATCCGAGACGGCGAGCAGCACGTGCGGGGCGATGCGCAGGAGCGTCAGTGTTATCGGCCGGTCGCCGGAGCGGTTCGCCGGATACAGCGCGTAACGAACCGCGTTCGTCACCAGTTCGCTCACGACCAGTGCCGCGTCGTCACTCAGTTCCGACAGACCCCACTGTTGCAGGGTCGTCCGCGTGACGTCACGTGCGGTCTTGACGGAGTCGGCCTGCGGGGCCAGGGGGCACATCGTCGTATCGGACGCCCCTGCCGCCCTCCGGAACCAGCCGAATCCCACGTCACGGGTCAGCTGGCCGCCGGGTTTGGGCTCGTCCGACATGGTTGCCCGTACCTCCCGCTGGCCTGAATCGAGGACTGGTGCACATTTGGCCCAATATGCACCTAGACATGATGGATCAGCGCCTCCTGCCGCTGCAAGACCCAAATGCACGTGCAATTGTCACGTGCATACGCACAATGCGGTAGTGCTAACCGTCAGGGACACGTAGATCAGACCTTGTCATCGGAGCCCGAAGTGGTGACACTGTGTGGGCTGGGGGTGTCGTGCGGGTCGTCCCTTGGCGGCACACAAGGCCGAGGTGAGAGGGAGGCGCCGTGATACAGATCCAGGCTGGATCGGGTCCGACGGCTCTGCGCATCCTTCTCGGTTCCCAGCTCCGCAAGCTCCGTGAGAGCAAGGGCATCAGCCGTGACCAGGCCGGCCAGTGCATCCGGGCGTCCGAATCGAAGATCAGCCGGATGGAGCTGGGCCGGGTCGGATTCAAGGAACGCGACGTGGCCGACCTTCTCGCCCTCTACGGAGTGGAGGACGAGGAGACGCGCGATGTCGTGATGAACCTGGTCGATCAGGCCAACGAGCCCGGCTGGTGGCACCGGTTCAACGACCTGCTGCCTTCGTGGTTCCAGGCCTACGTCGGCCTGGAGGAGGCCGCCGAGCGCATCCGCACCTACGAGGTGCAGTTCGTTCCCGGCCTGCTGCAGACAAAGGAGTACGCGCGGGCGGTCATCATGGCCGGCGCGGTCGGCGCGGCGCCGGAGGAGATCGCCAGGCGGGTGGACCTGCGGCTGGAACGCCAGCGCATCCTCGACGGCGAGAACAGCCCGAAGTTCTGGGCGGTGATCGACGAGGCCGCGCTGCGCCGCCCGATCGGCGGCGTCGAGGTGATGCGGGGTCAGATCCAGCACCTCATCGACCTGATGAACCAGCCCAACGTGACCATCCAGGTCATCCCGTTCAGCTATGGCGGACACGCCGCCGAGGGCGGTGCTTTCAGCATCCTGCGGTTTTCCGATCCCGACCTGCCCGACATCGTGTACGTCGAGCAGCTCGCCAGCGCGCTCTACCTGGACAAACGGGAAGAAGTCGATCGCTACAGCGAGGTCATGGAACGCCTCTGCGCGGTCAGCACCACCCCCACGGAGACGGTGGACCTGCTGCGGCAGATCATGGCCGACCTCTGATCAGTCGCTACCGGGCTTCATCTGTTCTAGACTGCCCTTGGCGTTGGACACCCGCCACAGTCGAGCATGCCCGGACAGGTCGCGTGCAGGCGAGACGGTGATCCTGTGCCTTTCACGTGGGCGCGGCGCGCGTTACTGTGCCGCGGTTGCCGTGCACGACGTGCCCGCGATCACCAGATGCTGGATCAAGGAGACCACCCCGTGAAGACCGCTGTCGAGGAGCTCAGCCCTACCCGGGTCAAGCTCACCGTCGAGGTGCCGTTCAAGGAGCTCGAGCCGAGCCTGCAGGCCGCGTACAAGAAGGTCGCGCAGCAGGTGCGCGTGCCCGGCTTCCGTCCTGGCAAGGTGCCGGCCCGGATCATCGAGCAGCGCTTCGGCCGCGCGGTGGTTCTCGAGGAGACCCTGAACGACGCCCTGCCCAAGCTGTACGGCCAGGCCGTTGACGAGACCGAGGTCTTTCCGGTCAGCCAGCCGGAGATCGAGGTCACCAAGATCGAGGACGGCGAGCAGGTCGAGTTCACCGCCGAGGTGGACATCCGTCCCGCCTTCGACATTCCGGACTACCAGGGCGCCGAGGTCGTGGTCGACCCCGCCGAGGTGACCGACGAGGACATCACCACCCAGCTCGAGGCCCTGCGCCAGCGCTTCGCGACGCTGACCGGCGTCGAGCGGCCGGCCCAGACCGGCGACTACGTCGTGATGGACCTGCGTGCCGAGATCGACGGCCGCAACCTAGACGAGCAGCAGGCCGCCGACGTGTCGTACGAGGTCGGTGCGGGCTCGGTCCTGCAGGGCCTGGACGACGCGCTGGAGGGCATGGCCGCCGGTGACGAGAAGACCTTCCGCACCACGCTCGTCGGCGGTGAGAACGCCGGCGAGGAGGCCGACGTGATCATCAACGTCAAGTCGGTCAAGGAGAAGGTGCTGCCCGAGCTCGACGACGAGTTCGCGCAGCTCGCCAGCGAGTTCGACACGCTTGACGAGCTCAAGGACAGCATCCGTCAGCAGGTTCGCCGCAACAAGCTGGTGGACCAGGTCGTGCAGAGCCGCGAGAAGGCGCTCGACGCGCTGCTCGACAAGATCGACATTCCGCTGCCCGAGAGCGCGCTCCAGGCGGAGATCGACGCGCGCAAGCACAACCTCGAGCACCAGGTCGCCGAGAGCGGCCTGAGCCGTGAGGCGTACCTCCGCCTCCAGCAGACCTCCGAGGAGGAGCTGTTCGCCGAGTACGAGTCGACCTCGGCCAAGGCGCTGAAGTCGGGCTTCGTGCTCGACAAGATCGTCAAGGCGGAGGAGATCGGCGTCAGCGAGCAGGAGCTGACCGACTTCGTGGTGCGCCGCGCCATGCAGATGGGCGTCGCGCCGAACACGCTGGCCCAGCACCTCGCGGACAACAACCAGCTTCCGCTGGCGATGATGGAGATCGTGCGCGAGAAGGCCAAGACCCTCATCGGCGACGCGGCCAAGGTGACCGACACGGCCGGCAACGAGGTGGACGTCAAGGCCATCTACGCCGAGCTCAACCCCGAGCAGGAGGCCGTGGGCGTGGAGGAGGCGGGTGCCGGGGAGCCCGCCGACGAGGCTGAGGAAAGCTGATTTCCCAGGCTCTCGCCTGACTTCTGCCACCGACCGGCCGGGAGGCCGGTCGGTGTCGCGGTAACGGTGAAACCCCCGTCGCACTCGGGTGCGCCGGGGGTTTCCGGTTATGTTCGGGCAAATCCCTGCAAATTTGTTTCTTACCGCGTGTCGGGGAGCAATCGTACGGCTGAGATCCCTGTGCCCCCGGCCGTGCGGCCACGGCGGGAAACACGGGCGATGCGGCGCAGGGACCCCGTGGCGGGCCGGGCATGCGCCGTCAGCGAACAGTACGGCGCACGGGCATGACCTGTCTGCGTCGCGCGTTAAGGTCACAAGCAAAGCCAATCGATTACGACGCATCGGAAGGTGACGCTGTGACCAGCCCGCCGACCTTCTTCCCAACCGGTGGTTCCGGCTTCGAGGCCCGGAGCCCGGAGGGTGGCCCCTCCCGCCTCGAGGACCAGCTCTACCAGCGCCTGCTGCGCGAGCGGATCGTGGTGCTCGGCACCCAGGTCAACGACGAGGTGGCCAACCGGCTGGCCGCTGAGCTCCTGCTCCTCGCCGCCGATGACCCGGACCGCGACATCTGGATGTACATCAACTCCCCCGGTGGCTCGGTGACCGCGGGCATGGCGATTTACGACATGATGGAGTACGTGCCGAACGACGTCTGCACGGTCGCCATGGGCCTGGCCGCCTCCATGGGGCAGTTCCTGCTCTGTGCCGGCGCCCGCGGCAAGCGGTACGCGCTTCCGCACGCCCGGATCATGATGCACCAGCCGTCGGGCGGCATCGGCGGCACCGCGGCCGACATCGCGATCCAGGCCGAGCAGATGCTCTACGTGAAGAAGACGCTCGCGGAGCGGATCGCTTTCCACACCGGCCAGCCGCTCGATCAGATCGAGCGCGACTCCGACCGGGACCGCTGGTTCACGGCCGAGGAGGCCAAGGACTACGGCTTCATCGACCACGTGGTGCGCAGCGCCCGCCAGGTGCCCTCCGAGGGCGCCGTCTCGTGACTGGAGCTTCCCAGATGAGTGAGCTGATCCGGCCGGGTGACATCAACGGCCGCTACGTTCTTCCCTCCTTCGTCGAGCGCACGTCGTACGGCGTCAAGGAGATGAACCCCTACAACAAGCTGTTCGAGGACCGCATCATCTTCCTCGGCGTCCAGATCGACGACGCTTCGGCGAACGACGTGATGGCGCAGCTGCTGACGCTGGAGTCGCTGGACCCGGACCGCGACATCAGCATGTACATCAACTCGCCGGGCGGCTCGTTCACCGCGATGACCGCGATCTACGACACCATGCAGTTCGTCCGGCCCGAGATCCAGACGGTCTGCCTTGGGCAGGCGGCCTCGGCCGCAGCGGTCCTGCTGGCCGGCGGCACGCCGGGCAAGCGGTTCGCGCTGCCCAACGCCCGCGTGCTGATCCACCAGCCCTACACCGAGGGCGGCGGCCAGGGCAGTGACATCGAGATCCAGGCTCGTGAGATCCTGCGGATGAGGTCGCTGCTCGAGGAGATCGTGGCGAAGCACTCGGGCAAGGCGCCCGACGAGGTCCGCAAGGACATCGAGCGTGACAAGATCCTCAGCGCCGAGGAGGCGAAGGCGTACGGGTTGGTGGACGACATCATCCCGTCGCGGAAGAAGCGCGCGGCGGCGGTCGCCGCTTCCTGAGGGAGTTGCCGCACCGGAACGGTGCCCATTTGGGCACGTTCCGGTGCGACTCACCGCTAGGGGGCTCACTGAGGGCCCGAGAGACGGTAACGTCGAAACCTGAGCGGGATGACGTTTTCGCACCGGATCGCGATCGCTGGCTCATGGCCCAGGATCATGAGCCCGGATCGTGAGCAGGTGCGGACGGAAGCGACCGCGGCGGCAGGGGCGGTCCCACGCAAAGGAGTATCTGGGGTGGCACGCATCGGCGACGGGGGAGACCTGCTGAAGTGCTCGTTCTGCGGCAAGAGCCAGAAGCAGGTCAAGAAGCTCATCGCCGGACCAGGCGTCTACATCTGCGATGAGTGCATCGATCTCTGCAACGAGATCATCGAGGAGGAGCTGTCCGAGTCCTCCGAGCTCAAGTGGGACAACCTTCCCAAGCCGCGCGAGATCTACGAGTTCCTCGACGCGTACGTCATCGGGCAGGACAAGGCGAAGAAGGCCCTGTCGGTAGCGGTCTACAACCACTACAAGCGCGTCCAGTCCGGGGAGCGGGGCCGTGACGACGGCCTGGAGCTGGCCAAGTCCAACATCCTGCTGCTCGGCCCCACCGGGTCGGGCAAGACCCTGCTCGCGCAGACCCTCGCCAAGATGCTCAACGTGCCGTTCGCCATCGCGGACGCGACCGCGCTGACCGAGGCCGGCTACGTCGGCGAGGACGTGGAGAACATCCTCCTCAAGCTGATCCAGGCCGCGGACTACGACGTCAAGAAGGCCGAGACCGGCATCATCTACATCGACGAGGTCGACAAGATCGCCCGTAAGAGCGAGAACCCGTCGATCACGCGGGACGTGTCGGGTGAGGGCGTGCAGCAGGCCCTGCTGAAGATCCTTGAGGGGACCACGGCGAGTGTGCCCCCGCAGGGCGGGCGCAAGCACCCCCACCAGGAGTTCATCCAGATCGACACCACGAACGTGCTGTTCATCTGCGGTGGCGCCTTCGCCGGTCTCGAGAAGATCATCGAGTCGAGGGTCGGCAGGAAGGGCATCGGCTTCAACGCGATCATCCACTCGAAGGAGGAGATGGACTCCTCCGACATCTTCTCGGACGTCATGCCGGAAGATCTCCTGAAGTTCGGCATGATCCCCGAGTTCGTCGGCCGGCTCCCGGTGATCACGTCGGTGCACAACCTTGACAGGGACGCGCTGATCCAGATCCTCACCGAGCCGCGCAACGCGCTCGTGAAGCAGTACCGGCGCCTGCTCGAACTCGACAACGTCGAGCTGGAGTTCTCCGACGACGCGCTGGAGGCCATCGCCGACCAGGCCATCCTGCGCGGCACCGGCGCCCGCGGGCTGCGCGCCATCATGGAGGAAGTCCTCCAGTCCGTGATGTACGAGGTGCCCTCCCGCCAGGACGTGGCCCGCGTCGTCATCACCCGCGAGGCCGTGCTGGAGCACGTGAATCCGACCCTGGTGCCACGCGACCAGCTGCAGGCCAAGCAGCAGCGGACCCCGAGGGAGAAGTCGGCCTGACGCGGGCCTTCGCCGGCGCGTTGTCCACAGGGCGTGCGGCGACGGCTCGGGCGGCGTCCGGACGTCCCTAGAATTGGGCACCGTGACTACGTCTGAGCTGCCCACCCAGTACGCCCCCGCCGATGTCGAGATCCGGAGCTACGAGCGCTGGGTATCGGCGGGCTACTTCACCGCAGACCCGGGCAGCGGGCGCGAGCCGTACAGCATCGTGCTTCCCCCGCCGAACGTGACCGGGTCGCTCCACGTGGGCCACGCCCTCGACCACTCGATCCAGGACGCGCTCACCCGGCGAGCCCGGATGCGGGGCATGGAGACGCTGTGGCTCCCCGGCATGGACCACGCCGGCATCGCCACCCAGAACGTCGTGGAGCGCGAGATCGCCAAGGAGGGCCTGTCTCGCCACGACTTCGGCCGTGAGGCGTTCGTCGAGCGCGTCTGGCAGTGGAAAGAAGAGTCCGGCGGCCGGATCCTGGGCCAGATGAAGAAGCTCGGCGACGGCGTGGACTGGTCGCGTGAGCGCTTCACGATGGACGAGGGGCTCTCCCGGGCCGTCCAGACGATCTTCAAGAAGCTGTTCGACGACGGTCTCATCTATCGCGCCGAGCGGATCATCAACTGGTGCCCCCGCTGCCTGACCGCCCTGTCCGACATCGAGGTCGAGCACAGCGACGACGACGGTGAGCTCGTCTCGATCCGGTACGGCTCGGGCGACGAGGAGATCGTCGTCGCCACCACCCGCGCCGAGACAATGCTGGGCGACACCGCGGTCGCCGTCCACCCCGCCGACGAGCGCTACGCGCACCTGGTCGGCAAGTACGTCGAGGTGCCGCTCACCGGGCGGCGCATTCCGATCGTCGCGGACGAGCACGTGGACCCCTCCTTCGGCACCGGCGCGGTCAAGGTCACCCCCGCGCACGATCCGAACGACTTCGAGATCGGGCGCCGCCACTCGCTGGAGTCGCTCGTCATCATGGACGAGCGCGGCGTCATCACCGCCCACGGGCCCTTCCAGGGCCTCGACCGGTTCGAGGCGCGGCCCGCCGTGGTCGCCGCGCTGCGTGAGCAGGGCCGCATCGTCGCCGAGAAGCGGCCGTACGTGCACTCCGTCGGGCACTGCTCCCGCTGCAAGACCGTGGTCGAGCCGCGGCTGTCGCTGCAGTGGTTCGTCAACGTCACACCGCTGGCCAAGGCCGCCGGTGACGCCGTGCGTGACGGCCGCACCCGCATCCACCCGCCGGAGCTGGCCAAGCGCTACTTCGACTGGGTCGACGACATGCACGACTGGTGCATCTCGCGCCAGCTGTGGTGGGGACACCGGATCCCCGTCTGGTATGGCCCGGACGGCGACATGGTCTGTGTGGGGCCCGATGAGGAGCCGCCGGCCGGTTACGAGCAGGACCAGGACGTCCTCGACACGTGGTTCTCCTCCGGGCTGTGGCCGTTCTCCACGCTGGGCTGGCCCGACGCCACGCCCGATCTGGCCCGCTTCTATCCGACGACCGTGCTCGTCACCGGTTACGACATCCTGTTCTTCTGGGTCGCCCGGATGATGATGTTCGGGTTGTACGCGATGGACGGCCAGCCGCCGTTCCGCACCGTGGCGCTGCACGGCATGGTGCGCGACCAGTTCGGCAAGAAGATGTCGAAGTCGTTCGGCAACGTCGTCGACCCGCTCGACTGGATCGAGCGGTACGGCGCGGACGCCACTCGCTTCACGCTCCTGCGTGGTGCCAACCCCGGCTCCGACGTGGCGATCAGCGAGGACTGGGCGGCCGGATCCCGCAACTTCTGCAACAAGATCTGGAACGCCACCCGCTTCGCCTTGATGAACGGCGCCGTCTCCGACGGCCTGCCCGAAGACCTCACGGCGGCCGACCGGTGGATCCTGTCGCGCCTGCAGGAGGTCGTCACGAGTGTCGACGCGGCCTTCGAGGAGTTCGAGTTCGCCAAGGCCTCCGACGCCCTCTACCACTTCGCCTGGGACGAGGTCTTCGACTGGTACGTCGAGCTGGCCAAGGTCCAGTTCGCCGAGGGCGGCGCGGTGGCCGAGAACACCAAGCGGGTGCTGGGGCATGTCCTCGACGCGCTGCTCCGGCTGCTCCACCCGCTCGTGCCGTTCGTGACGGAGGAGCTGTGGCGGGCTTTGACCGGCGGGGAGTCGATCGTGGTCGCTCCCTGGCCCTCCGCCTCGCCCGGGCTGCTCGATCCCACGGCCGAGCAGGAGATCTCCTCACTGCAGAACCTCGTGACGGAGGTGCGCAGGTTCCGCTCGGACCAGGGCCTGAAGCCCGGCCAGCGGGTGGCCGCGCGACTGTCCCTGTCCGGTACGGCTCTCGCCGCCCATGAGGGTGCGATCCGCGTCCTGCTGCGTCTGGACGAACCTGCGGACACCTTCAACCCGACAGCCCGGCTCACCGTCGGCACGGTGCTCGTGGAGATCGACACGGCCGGAGCCATCGACGTCGTCGCCGAGCGGAAGCGGCTGGAGAAGGACCTGGCCGTGGCACGCAAGGAGCAGGCGCAGGTCACAGCGAAGCTCGGCAACGAGCAGTTCATGGCCAAGGCGCCAGAGGATGTCGTGGCGAAGGTGCGCCGGCGGGCCGAGCAGGCCGCCGAGGACATCTCGCGCCTCGAGGCCCAGCTCGCCGCCCTGCCGGCTTAGGCCGTCGTCCTGTGCGCCCTCGTCTGCCGCGAGGGCGCACACGCTCTCCTGGCTTTGTGGCGGCTGAGGTTTGAAGGGCGCGGAGACAGGGCAGGACCCTAAAGTTGCCCAAGTTGTGCGCACCACCTCTCGACGGGTGCTAGTCTTTCTGCACGCGCTGAGGACCGGCGAGCCTGAACCCCCCTCGGGGGATCGGCTGTTAGGCTCTCAGTAACTCCCTTACATCGGACCCGATCTCGGGATGTCTCGTCACGATTCGACGGACTTTCAGGAATCGGGTAAGTTAGAGGGGTTGCCCCGGAAACGGGGTGGTCGAATTCCTGTCGGTCGGCGGGTTTCGGGTCAAATAAGTCCCGGTGGGGCGGATTTGACACGGAAGAGCCGGTCGGGAAGAATTAAGACCAGCAAGACAAAAGAAAAACAAACGGTGAAACGCCCCGGAGTGCGGGACCTTCTTCAAAGGGTTTCGGGTGATGGTGGTCGCGTCCGTTTCTTGAGAACTCAACAGTGTGCTAAAAGCCAGTGCATGAATCATGCATGACCCCGTCATAGCGGCACTCTTGTGGTGTCGGTGACGGATTCCTTTGA
>NZ_VDMA02000011.1 GCF_006334915.2 Microbispora catharanthi | reverse complement strand
GTACGGCTTGATGAACTCCCACTCTTCGTCCGTCAACTGGGCCCGCGTCACACACGAGGACCTACCGGATCAGACCCGGCCACAACGGCAAATCCCAAGGATTGATCACAACCCGATACGCGCCCTAAGCGAGATGATCGAGGCCGCCGTCACCGTAGCCGCCCATGTGCGTACCGAGGTCAAAGCACTGCCCACTAGATATGTCTTGCGTGACAGAACCGGCGACCCGGACCCGGGGGCCCGGCTCGCTGAAGTTCTCCACCGCACCCGATTGATCGAAGATCTCCTGCGGAAGGCCCAGTTCCAGGCCGGACGTTCCCACGCCACCCTCGGGCGCATCGGCGTGCAGACGAACCCCGACGTGAATGAAAGCCCTGCCACCCCATAATCACTCGATGTGTTGAGACGCACCCGTGAGGACAGGATCGGGCTCGACGATCGAGTACACCTACTGCTCGACCCCGCGCTCCGCCAGCAGTTGGCGCCATGTCTTGTCGCCCCGAGGAATCGGCCCGCCGGCGTCGACCAGTTCCTGGACGTGGGCAGACCGCTCGTAGACGTCTCCGCGGCCCTGCGGATCTTTGACCGAATCGCACGCGATCAGCCACCAGGTGTGGATGAACTCGCTCAACCGACCGAGGTCCAGACTCGCGCGGACCTCAGCGAGAGGGACGGCCCGAGCCGAGCCCTGGATGGTCAAGTAGCTTCAGGCGAATGCGCCGTGCAGGCCGAGTTCGCGCATATGCCGGGCGACCGTGCAGCCGCCAACCTCGTTCCCTTGACGGTGCAGTTGCCGCCAGGCGGGTGGCGATGCCACGCCACTGCTTGAGCTTGTTGAATCAGCGTTCGACCACGTTTCGTAGCTGTGGACGCCTCGGTCGAAGGCGAGTGGCCGCCTGCCTCGGCGGCCTTTGCGCAGCCGGTTGCGGACCTGGTCGGCGCGTTCGGGAATGGTGGCGCCGATGCCATGCTGGCATGGCTCATGGGATCGCGAGCGCGCCATGACCGCCGTTATGTCCCCTCGCCCAAGGCGTTCGCGCGAGCGGTCTCCGCCTCCTCGCCCACCAGGTAATGCACGGTCGTGCCCGGCAGAGTGGGCAGCTCGGCCCAGTGGGTGATCGGGTCGTCACAGTCCTGCGGGTCGTCACCGTCCCGGCCGTAGGGCAGGCGGACGACACCGTCAGAGTCGACGAAGCAGTCATGGTACTCACGCCCGTCCTCAGCGAAGTGACGGGTGGTGAAGTACATCGGCCTCACCAGCCAGAATTCCTGCCCGGCGTTCGGATCGAGTTCGTCCGCATCGTCGGACACGAAACGGCCCGTGATCGCGGCGGCCACGGGCATTCCGTTCCCCGGCAGCCTCTCCCGTGAGTCGACCCACTCCACCTCTGCGCGCATGTCCATCCCGGCTCCGATCTTCTGTCAGGTACGGCCATTTTCGCATTCCTGCCCATGCCCCGTCCGCTCAGCGCCGGCGAGCGGAACGTGCAGCCCTGGACGTCCCCGGCGCGATCGATACCCGCGCTCCGCCACCCGTCGGAGAGCGAAGGAGAAGCGCGTCGAAGACGGACCCGGCGGGCACGGCCAAGCCGTCATCGCCAAGCGCTCCCAAGCCGAGGAACACCGGGAACACGATCGCAGCCAGTGCCGGCGCTTCCCTCCGCGGCCTGATGGCACGGATGGGCCATGACAGCGTGCGCGCCGCGATGATCTACCAGCACCGCACGACGGAGGCGGACAAGGGCATCGCCGACGCGGCGAATCGCAAGATCAAAACAGCCAAGATCCAAAGCTAATGGCACGTTGATGGCACGAAGCCCCGTGGCGTGATCGCTACGGGGCTTGTTATTGCTGGTGGGCGGTACTGGGTTCGAACCAGTGACCCCTCGCTTGTAAGGCGAGTGCTCTACCGCTGAGCTAACCGCCCGGACCGGACTACACCTTACGACACCGACCCGCCTCTCAGCACATCGAGTGACCAGTCGGCGCCCGCGTCGTTGTCTCCCGCCGCCTGCCAGCCGAGGAGGGCCGCCCCCAGCATGCCCGCCCGGGGGCCCAGGGCGGCCGGGCGCACGGGCGGGGGCTCCCGGAAGGTCAACCGGCCGGCCAGCCGTTCCCGCAACGGCTCGAACAGGGCCGCACCGGCCTCCGCCAGGCCGCCGCCGATGACGATCAGGGCCGGGTCGAGCACGAGCACGTACGACGCGAGGGCGATGGCCAGGGCCTCGATCGCCTCGCCGAACACCTCGGCGGCCACCGGGTCTCCCGCGACCGCGAGCTCGACGACGTCCTTCGCGGTCGACGTACGGCCGGAGCGCGCCGCGAAGCGGCGGGCCACGGCCGAGGCGGAGGCGTAGGTCTCCAGGCAGCCGATCTGCCCGCAGGCGCACTTCTCCCCCGCCGGCCAGACGGACGCGTGCCCGATCTCGCCGCCCCAGCCGTGCGCGCCGCCGTACGGCTCGCCGCGGAGCACCACCGCTCCCGCGATGCCGGTGCCGATGGGCAGGAAGAGGAAGTCGGCGACGTCGCGGCCCGCGCCGAAGACGCTCTCGGCCAGGCCGCCCGTGCGGACGTCGTGGCCGAGCCGCGCCGGGACGCCGGGCGGCGTGAACGCCTCGGCGGGCACGTCGCGCCAGCCGATGTTGGCCGAGTAGACGGCGGTGGACGCGGTGACGATGCCCGGGACGGCCAGGCCCACCCCGGCGGGCTCGACGCCGTACCGGGAGCGGCCGAGATCGGCGATCTCGCCGACGTAGGCGCGCACGGCCTCCACCACCGCGTCCGGACCGTGTTCGCGGCCCGTGGGGCGCCCGGCGAGGACGGTGACTTCGCCGCCGCGGGTGACGAGGCCGCCCTTCATGGAGGTGCCCCCCACATCCAGGGCGACGACGTACGTCACGAGCGGCCCAGGACGCGGTCGAGGGCCGCCTCCACCTCCGCGGCGAGGCCGGGCATGTGACCGGCACCCGTCGAGCCGGCCGTGACGAGCGGCTCATCGGCACGGGCGAGCCGCACCTCGCCGCAGGAGCGGCACTCGATCTCCCCCAGGCGGCAGATCAGCGCGATCGAGCCGCACGAGGCGCACGTGTCGAGATCGAGGTCATGCACACGCTGGCAGTCCGGGCAGACGAGGACCTGCGCCTCGCGGCGCACCGCGCGCTTCCATGGGCTGGCGCCGCGGACGGGATCGGTCTGCCGGGCCCCGCACCTGTAGCAGGGCATCGTGGCCTCCAATGGGGCGAGTCGGAGTCGGAGTCGAATATGTCAGTGCCCGGGGGCGGGCAATGAAACGATCAGATTTCCGCGAGCGCCTTCCGGTACTCGTCGAGATCGCGTGCGGAACCGATCGGGTTGACGACCTTCCAGCGCACGACGCCTTCGCCGTCGATGATGAACGTGCCCCGGAGCGCGAGTCCCCTGTCCTCATCGAGGACACCGTACGCCCGGGCGACCTCACCATGGGGCCAGAAATCCGACAACAGAGGAAAAGAGAAGCCCTCCTGGTCGGCCCAGGCGCGCTGGCTGAACATCGAGTCGACCGACACCGCCAGCACCTGGACATGCGGAGACAGGGAGCCGGCGAGCTCGTCGCGGATGGCCGCGAGCTCGCCGTGGCAGACGGGGCTGAAGGACAGGGGATAGAAGACGAGCATGACCGTCTTGCCCCGCAGGTCGGAGAGGCGCACGGGAACGCCGTGCTGGTCCTTGAGTGCGAAATCCGGAGCCTGCTGCCCGACCTCTATCGCCATGAGCAGTCCTTCCCCAGGTGTCCGCCCATCATCCTGCCGTACGGCATCCCCGGGCCGTACGGCAGGGCAATACTCAGCGGCGAGCCTTCGGGGCGACGAGCCTCGTGCCCGACCAGTCCCTGGCGGCGCTCACGCTGCTCGTCTGCGACAGCCCGGCGGTCGCCGCGTCCTCACCGATGTCGCTGGGCTCCACGTGGCCCTCGCGCCCCGCCTTGGGGGTCAGCAGCCAGATCTGGCCTCCGTCGGCGAGAGCGGTCATCGCGTCGCTCAGCGCGTCGAAGAGGTCGCCGTCGCCGTCACGCCACCAGAGCAGCACCACGTCGACGACGTCCTCGTAGTCCTCGTCCACCAGCTCGTTGCCGGTCAGCTCCTCGATGGACTGGCGCAGCGCCTCGTCGCAGTCCTCGTCCCAGCCGACCTCCTGCACCACCTGACCGGCTTTGAGGCCGAGTCGTTCGGCCAGGCCGCGTTCGTCCTGCGCCTGACCCGCGGTCGCGCTCACGTTTATCCCTCCTGCTTGGGGTGACCCCGCCCATGTCTTGCGGTTGTCCCGGCTCGTTGAGAGCCATGCTTCGGCACAGTCCACACGCTGCGACCCGCCGTCGTCAACGGTCGCCACGGCGGGTGACCCGCACCGTTATCTCTTAATCGGTCAAAAACGACAAACGAACACGCCTGTCAGGGTTGTCGACGTTGAGGTCGATCAGGGCGACCGACTGCCAGGTCCCCAGCGCCAGCCTGCCCTTGAGGACGGGAACGGTCGCGTACGGCGGAATGAAGGCGGGCATGACATGCGACCTTCCGTGCCCACGGGAGCCGTGCGCATGCCGCCACCGGTCGTCCGCCGGCAGCAGATCCCCCAGAGCGGCCAGCAGGTCCTCGTCGCTGCCGGAGCCGAGCTCCAGCAGCGCCACGCCCGCCGTCGCGTGCGGGACGAAGACGTGCAGCAGCCCGTCTCCCCCGCACTCGCGCACGAAATCGGCGCACTCCTTCGTTATGTCATGCACGCGCTCGCGCCCGCCGGTCCGCACCTCGATCACCGTCGATTTCACATCCGCGATATTACGATTCGCGCTGAGCTGGAAGAACGACAGCGTCCGGACCGGGGAAGACGAGCGCTTCGTGCCCGTCCTCGTACCTCACCAGGAACGGCGGGCCGCCCTCTGGACCGCGGACCTCGACGATCACACCGTGCTTCTCGTGGTCGCCCACGACGGCACCGTGCACCACCAGCCGGTCCCCTACCGTTGCGTGCATCTCGATCCCCCTCTCTCCAGAGCCTGGTACGGCTATCGCCACCTGGAAAGAGGAGAAACCCCCCTCTCCTCAGAGGAAGGGACAACTCATACCAAAACGTTACTTGGCCGGCACGCCGCCCCCGGCCCCGCCCGCGCACCCTCGGAAACGTGCCGGAGACGTGGAGACAGGCGAGGCGGAGGGTCCCCAAGACAATGGCGGGACGGCTACGACCGCGACTGCGCGGCGACTTCGCCCGGTGTTCCGGGTAGGGCGCGGTCAGGCCGGGTACGGAGGTTCCGACCAGGCACGATGTGACGCCGGCGACCTTGCGGCGCCCCCGGCGGCGGCCGGGAATGGATGGTAGGTAAAAATCGTCCTACCATCGGTGGTCTAGGCCAACACCTGCCCCGCAGCCAGCGCGGACGGTTCGGTTACCGGGAAGTAGAGATGCACTTTCCGGTGGGACGAGACAGGATGGAAGAAGACCGCAACGCCGCGATCAAGCGCTGACCGCATCGCAGCAGGCAACACAGACGTAACAGATCCGACGAGACAAAGTCCATTCTCGGAAGGCGAGACCCAGTGGCTTCCGGACGCCAGCGTTTTTCGATCATCAGTGACGGCCTACCCAGCCAGTTGCCTGATGTCGATCCGAGCGAGACCAACGAATGGCTCGAATCGCTCGACAACGTCATCAAGACCGAGGGCCGAACCCGGGCCCGCTACCTGATGCTCCGGCTGCTCGAGCGCGCCCGCGAACACCAGGTCGGTGTGCCCGGCCTGCGCAGCACGGACTACATCAACACCATCCCCCCGGAGCGCGAGCCCTGGTTCCCGGGAGACGAGTACGTCGAGCGCCGCATCCGGGCCTACATCCGCTGGAACGCGGCGGTGATGGTGACCCGTGCCAACGCGCGGACCAACGTCGGCGGCCACATCGCCACCTACGCGTCCGCGGCGTCGCTGTACGAGGTGGGCTTCAACCACTTCTTCCGCGGCAAGGACCACGGCGAGTCGGGTGACCAGATCTTCATCCAGGGCCACGCGGCGCCGGGCATCTACGCCCGGGCCTTCCTGGAGGGCCGTCTCGACGCGCCCCAGCTCGACGCGTTCCGTCAGGAGCTGTCCCACGGGATCAAGGGCCTGCCCTCCTACCCGCACCCCCGGCTGATGTCGGACTTCTGGGAGTTCCCCACGGTCTCCATGGGCCTCGGCCCGATCGGTGCGATCTACCAGGCGCGGTTCAACCGCTACCTGCTCAGCCGCAAGATCAAGGACACCAGCCGCAGCCACGTCTGGTGCTTCCTGGGCGACGGCGAGATGGACGAGCCCGAGTCGCTCGGCGCGATCGGCGTCGCGGCCCGCGAGGAGCTCGACAACCTCACCTTCGTGATCAACTGCAACCTGCAGCGGCTCGACGGCCCGGTGCGCGGCAACGGCAAGATCATCCAGGAGCTGGAGTCGTACTTCCGCGGCGCCGGCTGGAACGTGATCAAGGTCGTCTGGGGCCGTGACTGGGACCCGCTGCTCGCGGCCGACGTCGACGGCGTGCTGGTCAACCAGATGAACACCACGCCCGACGGACAGTTCCAGACCTACTCGGTCGAGTCGGGCGCGTACATCCGGGAGAACTTCTTCGGCGGCGACCCGCGCCTGCGCAAGATGGTCGAGCACATGTCGGACGACGACATCCGCAAGCTGTCGCGCGGCGGCCACGACTACCGCAAGGTGTACGCCGCGTTCAAAGCGGCCCGCGAGCACGTCGGCCAGCCGACCGTCATCCTGGCCCAGACGATCAAGGGCTGGACGCTCGGCAAGGACTTCGAGGCGCGCAACGCCACGCACCAGATGAAGAAGATGAGCAAGGCCGAGCTCAAGGAGTTCCGCGACCGGCTCTACCTGCCCATCCCGGACAAGGACCTCGAGGCCGACCTCCCGCCGTACTTCCACCCCGGCGAGGACAACGACGAGATCGCCTACATGAAGGAGCGCCGGGCGGCGCTCGGCGGCTACCTGCCCAAGCGGGTGGTACGCGCGAAGCCGCTCAAGCTCCCCGGCGACCCCGTCTACTCGGGCCTGCGCAAGGGCTCCGGCAAGCAGAACGTCGCCACCACCATGGCGTTCGTCCGCCTGCTCAAGGACCTCATGCGGGACAAGGAGATCGGCGCCAGGTTCGTGCCGATCATCCCGGACGAGGCCCGCACGTTCGGTGTGGACGCGATGTTCCCGACCGCCAAGATCTACTCGCCTCACGGGCAGACGTACGAGGCGGTCGACCGCGAGCTGCTGCTGTCGTACAAGGAGTCGACCGAGGGTCAGATCCTGCACGAGGGCATCAGCGAGGCCGGCTCGATGGGCTCGGTGCTCGCGGTCGGCACCTCGTATGCCACCCACGGCGAGCACATGATCCCGGTCTACATCTTCTACTCGATGTTCGGGTTCCAGCGGACCGCCGACCAGATGTGGCAGCTCGGCGACCAGATGGGCCGGGGCTTCCTGCTCGGCGCGACGGCCGGCCGCACCACGCTGAACGGCGAGGGCCTGCAGCACGAGGACGGCCACACCCCGCTGATCGCCTCGACCAACCCCGCCGCCGTTTCGTACGACCCGGCGTGGGCGTTCGAGATCGCGCACATCGTCAAGGACGGTCTGCGGAGGATGTACGGGGAGCAGCCCGAGGACGTCTTCTACTATCTGACCGTCTACAACGAGCCCTACCCGCAGCCGGCCGAGCCGGAGAACGTGGACGTGGAGGGCATCCTCAAGGGCCTCTACCTCTACGCCCCGGCGGCGGGCGACGGGCCGAAGGCGAACATCCTGGTGTCCGGCGTCGCCGGCCCGTGGGCACTGGAGGCACAGCGGATGCTGGCGGAGGACTGGGGCGTGTCGGCCTCGGTCTGGTCGGCCACCTCCTGGAGCGAGCTGCGCAGGGACGCCCTGGACGTCGAGGAGCACAACCTGCTCAACCCCGACGCCGAGCAGCGCGTGCCGTACGTGACCAGCAAGCTGACGGGTGTGCCGGGGCCCTTCGTGGGCGTCAGCGACTACATGCGCGCCGTCCCGGACCAGATCGCCCAGTGGGTGCCCGGTGACTGGACCTCGCTCGGCACCGACGGCTTCGGCCTGTCCGACACGCGTTCGGCGCTGCGCCGCCACTTCCATGTGGACGCGGCCTCGATCACGCTGGCGGTGCTGACCCAGCTCGTGCGGCGCGGCGAGGTCAAGGCCGAGACGCTGCAGGAGGCCGTCGCCCGTTACCACCTCAAGAACGGGGTGACCGAGGTGTCGGCTCAGCAGACCCCGGAGACCAACGACACCCAGTCGATGGGCGTCTGATCCGCGGATCGTCCGGCGGCCCCCGCTCCGGCGGGGGCCGCCGTCGTCTCCGGCGCCCGCACCGCACCTGAGCGGCGCGAACGCGGTCTTGCAGTGCGGTACCGTCCGGTCCCAAGCCACCTCCAAGCAAGAAACAAGACCGTTCCATCACGCTTGCTGCCGTGGATGGAAATTTCAGGAAATACTTCGGCAGACTGACCGGGGGGATGGCCGCGATGGCGGCCTTCGCCCTGCTCGTCGTGGCCGCTCCCGCTTCGGCGGACACCGGGGACGAGGTCCCCGTCGGCACCCGGCTGGCCGCTCGCACCCACCCGGCCGTGCAGCTCACGAGCATCACCTACTCGGGCGAGGTCGTCGTCCCGAGCAGCCAGGCCAAGCAGGCGGCCTGGGACCAGCTGACCACCGAGGCCACCCAGGCCGTGCTCGCCGGCAAGATCCCCTCCGACGAGCGGAGCATCGCCAAGTTCCTCTTCCAGCGTGTGGCGGCCGACGTCGACCGGTACCTCCAGCCCGTCGGCCCGGAGCGCACGGTCAAGGCCCAGGTCGGCGGCATGTGCACGGGCTGGTGGGTGACCCCCGACGGCTACATGGTCACCGGCGCGCACTGCGTGCAGATGAGCGACGAGGAGCTGTCGCAGACCTTCGCGCAGCAGGCGCTGGAGAAGTTCAACAAGCAGGACGCGAAGGACATGATCAACGCCCTGCGGAACTTCGAGGCCGACAAGGAGATGATCGAGCTCGTCCAGCAGATCTACGTCACCTTCAACAGCACCCACCTGGAGATCCGCGGCCTGCAGAAGAGCCTGTCGGTCCTGCAGAGCCTGCCCGGCGGCGGTGTCGACAAGACGGCCAAGGAGGTCCCGGCCGAGCTGGTGTCGGTCGGTGAGAGCTACCCGGGCAAGGACTTCGCGCTGCTCAAGGTCAACGGCCAGCAGAACCTGCCGACCGTGCCGCTCGGCGACGACGCCGACGTGCAGACCGGCGACACGCTCTACATCAGCGGCTTCCCCGGCCTGGTGACCAACACGCCGTGGTTCAGCGTCGAGTCCAAGCTCGACCCCGCGCTCACCGAGGGGCCGTACAACGCCAAGCGGACGACGCAGGAAGGCGTGCCGTACATCCAGACACAGGCGCCCTCCTACCACGGCAACTCCGGCGGTCCGGTCTTCAGCCGTGCGGGCAAGGTCGTCGGCATGCTGATCGCCGGCACCGTGAGCGAGAACGGCGAGGCGTCGGAGAACGAGAGCTTCGTGCTCCCGGTCTCGATCATCAAGGAGAAGCTCAACGAGAAGAACGTCAAGCCCGCCGCGTCGCTGACGACGACGAAGTACAACGAGGCGCTCGACGACTTCTTCCAGCGGCACTACAAGGACGCGCTGCCGAAGTTCCGCGAGGTGCAGGCGCTGTTCCCGAGCCACCCGTACGTCGCGAAGTACATCACCGACTCCCAGCAGGCGATCTCGTCCGGCAAGGACGAGACCCCGCAGCCGATGTGGCTGTGGATCGCCATCGGCGCCGGTGTCCTGATCGTGGTCGGCGGCGGTCTCCTGCTGCTGGTCCTCATGCGCAGGCGCAAGAAGGCCCCCTCCTCCCCGCAGGACCAGTCGCCCTCGCCGGCGTACGGCGGGCCCTACCCCGGGATCAACGGCGGCGGCTACCCGGCGCAGGTCGGCGGCGGCTATGACCGGCAGCCGGTGAACGGCCAGGTGCTGCCACAGGGCTGGCAGCCGCAGAGCCTGCCGCCGGCCAACGGCCACCAGCCCGGGCGGACGGCCGGGGGCTACGAGGCTCCGCGCCCGCGCGACTACGATTCCCAACTGCCGGGCGGGGGCTACGATCCCCAGCGACCCGACGGCGCGACGCAGTACGTGCGTCCCGCTCCCTCGCCCTACGGACAGCAGCGGCCGCAGGCCACCCCGGGCCAGGGCCCGGCCGACTCCAACGCCCCGGACGTCGCCGACCTGGAGCGGGAGATCGCCGAACTGCGCCGCCAGTTGCAGCACCGCCCGCCGGAGGCGTGACGAGGCCCCGCCGCCGGCCGCCCGCCACCGCCGCGGCACGCGTGGTATCGCGCATCCGGCCGCGGTGTCTCCGCCGCCGCACACGAGGCGACGCACCGCCGGCCACCTGGCAGGCACCGCCACCGCATGCGTGGCGACGCGCCGCCGCCGGCCGCCCGTATCGGCACCTCGAACGGGCGGCCGGCGGACCCCACCCGACCGGCGGGGGCGGGGAACGGCCGTCCGAGCGCCCTGACGGCCCGGAGGGGAAGGGCCCGGGGGGAAAGGCGCCGCAGGGGAAGCACGGGGGATCCCGGCAGGCGTTCGGACGGCCTGGGTACGCTCCGGCCGGTCAGGCACCGGCCGGAGCGAAGACGCCGAAGAGGTTGCCGGACGGGTCGTGGAGGTAGGCGAAGTCGGGACCGCTCTCGTTGCCCACGACCTGGCTGAGCACCTTGCCGCCCAGCGCCTCCACCTTCCGGCAGGTCTCGGCCACATCCCGCACCAGCACGGTGAAGACGGCGTGGCCGGGCATGTCGCCACGGGTGCCGAACACGCCGCCGCGCATCTCCTCGTCACCGGCGTAGCTGATGAGCCGGTAGTCGATACCCATGGCGGCCGAGTCCTCGTCGGTCCGGAACCGCCAGCCGAACAGGTCGCCGTAGAAGCGCTGGACCCCCTCGGGGTCGTCGCTCGCGATCTCGAACCAGGCGACCGTGTTGACGGCGGGGGCGGCGGGAGTGGTCATCGTCGGCCTCTTTCTCTGTTGCCTTGTATGCAGGCGCTCGCTCTCCTACGCGACGGCACCGGCAGACGGCGTGACGAGCGGGGAAGGTGCTCGGTGGACCATGGCCGGTCCGTCGTGTGAGTAGAGCCTCCCGCCCTTCGGCGACACCCCCCTGTCGGCGTTTCCAGAAAATCGCGAACATTCTTTCGAATCAACGTCAGTCGAGCACCGGCGTACGTGCGATCATGTCCGGCACGCCGGCGTCGAACGCCTCCAGAGGCCGGCCGGGCACCGGATCCTCGGTGAGGACGGCCTCGGCGATCCGGTCGAGCCGGAAGACGCGGACGGCGTCGCGCAGCCGGCACCAGGCCACCAGATACCACCACCCGCTCCGCCCGCCGACGAACGCCCCGGGCTCCACCTCCCTTGTCGTCAGCACACCCTGGGCGTCGCTGTAGTGGATGCGTAGGACGACCCCCTTGAGCAGGGCCTCCTCGATGACCCTGCCGATCGACCCGGTGTATCGGGACTCCGGCTTGTCGTCGGTGAGGATCTGCACGCGGGCGGCCAGTTGCCGGGCCCGCTCCCCCTCGGGGCCGGGCATGGCGGCGACGAGCTTGCGCAGCGCGCTGCGCGCCTCGTCGGCGAAGGGCTGCTGTTCTGTGCGGCTGAGGGCGATCGCCACCGCCACGGCCTCGGCGGGGGTGAAGTTGAGCGGGGGCAGGGACATGCTCTTGTCCAGCGCGTACCCTCCCCTGCGCCCGACCTCCGCGTAGATGGGCACGCCGGCCTGCTGCAGCGCGGAGATGTCCCGCTCGATGGTCCGCGAGCTGACCTCGAAGCGCAGGGCGAGCTCACGCGCGGACCGGCAGCGCGGGGAGATCGCCCGCAGGTCCTCGACGATCGCGTAGAGCCGGTCGGTACGGTTCACGCCGCAGAGGGTAGGCCACCCCACCGACATTTCTCGCTGACGCGTTCGACTCCCGCGCATCGGCGCACGTCAGAACGGGCACCCGAGCTGCGCCCGTCCACCCGGCTCACGGATTCGCGGGTCCTCACGACTCCGCCGCACCAGCCGCGCCCGGCCCCGGCCGTGCCGCCCACGCTTCCGGTCGTACACGCGCCGCCTTCCAGCGCTGCGGGGCGGCGACTCAGCCGCCGACGGCCTCGGCGAGCTCGGCCAGGCGGTCGCGGCCCGGCTCGGGGAAGCGCTCGTCCATGACCTCGGCCCAGGAGATCCGGTCGAGCCGGAAGACGCGCACGTCGTCGCGTAACCGGCACCAGGCCACCAGATACCAGTGCCCGCCCCGGCCACCCAGGCAGATGCTGGGCTCGACGTCCCTGACGGTGGGCACGCCCTTGCTGTTCACATACTCCAGGCGCAGCACGTGCCGCCCGTGCAGCGCCCTGTCGATGGCGCGTTTCACGGAGTCGGGGCCCGCCAGCGCGTACCCGCCCTGGTCGAGCCGGATCGGGACACCGGCCTCCCGGAGCTTCGCGACGTCGCGCACGACGGTGCTCTTGCTGACCCCGAGGCGCGAGGCGAGCTCGCGGGCCGACAGGCATCCGGCGGATTCCAGCTCCTTCACCAGCGCGTCGCGGCGTTTCATGATTCGACGCTACGTCGATCAGTCCGGCGAAACCCGCCCAACACACCTCACTCGGACGCCACAGCACTATCACCCCAAGTCCGCAGCAGTCCCCCAGGGGCGGGTGTTGCGGATGCGCTCGGGCGGTATCCCGCACAGGGCCGCGCGCTCACACCCGAAGCGCTGCCAGTCGAGCTGGCCGGGCGCGTGGGCGTCGGAGTCGATCGCGAACTCGCAGCCCATCTCGTACGCCAGCCGCATCAGGCGCTTGGGCGGGTCGAGCCGGTCGGGCCTCGAGTTGATCTCCACCGCGACCCCGAACCTCCGGCACGCCTCGAAGACGATCTCGGCGTCGAACCGGGACTCCGGCCGCCCTCGTCCGCGCACGACCCGGCCGGTGCAGTGCCCGAGGACGTCCACGTGGGGGTCGGCCACCGCCGTGACCATCCGCCGGGTCATGTCCGCGGCCTCCATCCGCAGCAGCGAGTGGACGCTCGCCACCACGACGTCGAGCCGTTCGAGCAGCTCCGGCTCCTGGTCGAGCGAGCCGTCGGTGGTGATGTCCACCTCGATGCCGGTCAGGATCCGGAACGGCGGGCCGCCGTCCCCCGCGTACCGCTCGTTGAGTTCGGCGACCACGTCGAGCTGCCGCCGCAACCGGTCGGCGGACAGTCCGTGCGCGACGGTCAGCCGGGGCGAGTGGTCGGTCAGCGCCAGGTACTCGTGACCGAGCGCGCGGGCGGCGTCGGCCATCTCCTCGATGGGCGATCCGCCGTCCGACCAGTCGGAGTGGCTGTGGAAGTCGCCGCGCAGCGCCGACCGCAGCGCCTGCGCGGCCTCGTCGAGGTCGACGTCCTTGGTGTCCTCGAGCCGCCGCAGGTAGGTCGGCACGGCGCCGTCCAGCGCCTCGGTGACGGCCAGGGCCGTGACCTTGCCGATGCCCCGCATGTCGGTCAGGCCGCCGGTGCGCGCGAGCCGTACCAACTCCTCCCGGGGCAGGTCCTCGATCGCGGCGGCGGCGCCTCGGAAGGCGCGCACGCGGTAGGTCGGCTCGCCGGCCCGTTCCAGCAGGAAGGCGATGCGCTTCAGTGCCTCGACGGGATCCACACCCGGGACGCTACCCGGCGTACGGCATCTCAGCCGGGCGGACATAACAGACCGATCAGGAACCCCGCGCCTGCCTGTCCCGTTCGTCCAGCGAGACGATAATGTGTGCCGATCTCGACAGCAGGAGCCCGATTGGCAGAACCCGGGGAGAGCCCCCCACCGAAGACGACGCCACCCGGTGGCTCCTCCATGCCCACCCATCCCATGGCGATGGGCACGCCGCGGCCGCAGACGCCGCCGCCGTCGAGCGGCGTCAAGTCCTCCACGGCGATCAAACTCGGCACCCTGGGTGTGCTGTCCGTCCTCGTCGTCGGCTTCTGCGCGGCGCAGGACGACTACGAGGAGGTCGGCGCCGACTGCGTGGACACCTCGACGCTCAATCCGGACGGGTCGTACGTGGTCGTCGACGACGACTACTGCGACGACGACGGCGGCGGTGGCAGCCACTACTACGGCTCGCACGGCGCGTACCGCTGGTACTACGGCGGCAGCCACGTGGGCGGCCGGGTCTACCGCGGCACGACGGTCCGGCCGGCCGACGCCCAGATCACGACCCGGTCGGGGCGGGTCGTGCAGCGGGGCGGCTTCGGCTTCCACTCCGGCGGCGGCGGCTGAGCGGGGCCGGCACGTGCGCAGGCTGACCTCGGCGCCCAGGGAGAACTGGGCCGCCCTCATCGAGTCGCAGGGGCTCGCGTTCCACCGCTCCGCCCACCCCGAGGGCCTCACCCGGCCCTACTGGGACGAGAGCGTCCACTACGTCTTCACCATGGACGAGGTCCTCGCCCTGGAGGAGCAGGTCGAGGAGCTGCACCGGATGTGCCTGGCCGCGGCCGACCACATCGTGGCCTCCGGCCGGTTCGCCGACCTCGGCATCCCACCGCACTGCCGTGCGGCCGTCGCGGAATCGTGGCGGCGGCGCGACCCGCACGTCTTCGGCAGGTTCGACCTGCGTTACGACGGCACGGGACCGGCCAAGCTGCTGGAGTACAACGCCGACACGCCGACCAGCCTGGTCGAGAGCTCCGTCGTGCAGTGGTTCTGGCTGAAGGACGTGTATCCCGAAGACGACCAGTGGAACTCCATCCACGAGCGCCTTGTCGACCGTTGGAAGTCCCTCACGCTCCAGACGGGCCCGGCCCACTTCGCGTGGACCAGCGCCGACGAGACGGGCGAGGAGGCGATGACCATCGGCTACCTCCAGGAGACCGCCGAGCAGGCCGGGCTGGTCACGGCGGCGATCGCCATGGAGGACATCGGCTGGGACGCGCTCAACCACCGGTTCGTCGACATGGAGCACCGGGTCGTCCGCACGCTGTGCAAGCTGTATCCCTGGGAGTGGATCGTCGCGGAGCCGTTCGCGCCGCACGCGCTCGCGCAGCAGATCTCGATGACGTGGATCGAGCCGCTGTGGAAGATGCTGCTGTCCAACAAGGCTCTGCTGGCGATCCTGTGGGAGCTGTACCCGGGCCACCCGAACCTGCTGCCCGCCTACCTCGACGGTCCTCGCGAACTGGCCGGCGGCCCCGGATACGTGCGCAAGCCGCTGCTCGGCCGCGAGGGCGCCTCGATGCGGATCGCCGCGCCGGGCGTCGAGGTGGAGACCGAGGGCGACTACGGCAGGGAGGGCTTCGTCTACCAGGAGTTCCTGCCGTTGCCGGACTTCGACGGCTGGCGTCCGGTGCTCGGGGCGTGGGTGGTCGACGAGGAGTCGGCCGGGCTCGGCATCCGGGAGACCTCCGGCCTCGTCACCGACGACACGTCCTCTTTCGTCCCCCATCGCATCCACGGCTGAAAGCGAAGGCCCCCGTGAACACCACAACCTCCATCGTCGACGTGCTCACGCACGGCGCCCTGGCGATCCTCGCGTACGCCATCCTGGGCGTGCTGCTGCTCGTCGCCGGGTTCTACGTCATCGACCTGGCGACGCCCGGGCGACTCAGCAAGATCATCCGTACCGACCGCAATCCCAACGCCACGGTGCTGGCCGCCTCCAGCGTCGCCGGCGTCGGACTCGTCGTGGCGGCCTCCATCTGGTCGTCCGGCGGCGCGCTGCGCGAGGGCCTGCTCGCGACGCTCGTGTTCGGCCTGGTGGGCATCGCCGTGCAGACGCTCGGCATGGTGGCCTTCGACAAGGTCGCCGGCATATCGGTGCGTGAGCTGGTCCGGGAGACCACGCTGCAGCCCGCCGCAGTCCTCCTCGGCGTGACGCACTTCTTCATCGGCCTCATCACGGCCGTCGCCGTCATCTGACCCGCCGACGCCGGGGGACGCCCCGGGACGACGCCCGTGAAAGATTCATGGGCGTGCGTGAGGAGGCCCAGGTGGGAGCGTCGTACGTCCTATCGAGGCGTTTCCGGGGATACGCCCGTATAGACCGTTCCCGCCCGGAGGGCCTACTCTCCTCCTCGTGATCACGGGGACCGCGACGTCCGGGCAACCGGCGGAGGAGCCGCCCCGGAGAGGCAGCGACCCCGACGACACCCTGGAGGCAGCCGCCGTGGACGGAACGGCCGTCGCGGAGCCCGGAGACACCGCAGGCACCCGGGCAGCCGGCGAGGCGGAGCCTGGAGACATCGCCGGCGCCACGGCCGCCGTCGAACCGGAGGAACGGCCGGACGGCGCGGCGGCCCCGCACCCCGCCGCGCGGTTCCTGAGGTCCAACCGGCACCTGATCGCGGTGTCCGTGCTCTGCGCGCTGTCGTCGGCCCTGAACTGGACCCTCTCGCTGCTCAGGTTCGCCCACTTCCAGGTGGCCACCTACGACCTGGTCATCTTCGACCAGGCGGTGCGCGGATACTCGCACTTTTCCGCGCCCACGGTGCCGCTGCGCGGGGTCACCGGCGGCTTCGGCATGGACTACATGCAGCTCGCCGACCACTTCTCGCCGATCCTGGCCGTGCTGGCTCCCCTCTACTGGCTGCACGACGGGCCCGAGACGCTGCTCGTGGCGCAGGCCGTGCTGTTCGCCCTGGCCATCCCGTTCGTGTGGATGTTCACCCGCCGCGTGCTGGGCACGCCGCACGCCTACCTCGTCTCCGTGGCGTACGCCATCTCCTGGCCGATCGCGCAGGCGACGGCGGTGGAGTTCCACGAGGTCGCCTTCGTGCCGCTGCTGAGCGCGATCGCCATCGAGCGGCTGCACGCCGGGCGGCGCCTGCCCGGCCTGCTCGCGGTGCTCGGCCTGCTGCTCACCAAGGAGGACCTGGGCCTCATGGTGGCGGGCATCGGCGTCTGGCTGTTCTTCACCGGGCAGCGCAGGCTCGGCGCCGGGCTGGCGTTCACCGGGGTGGCCGTGTTCGAGGTGGTGCGCAAGTTCGTGATCCCCCTGGCGGGCGGCAACCCGGCCTACTACACGCGTTACTCGAAGCTCGGCGAGGACCTGCCGCAGATGCTGTGGAGCGCCGTCACGCGGCCGCACGCGTTCGTGGCCATGCTCTTCGACGACCATTCGAAGTGGGACACCTGGGGCCTGCTGCTGTGGCCGGCGCTGTTCCTGTGCCTGCTGTCCCCGCTGGTCCTGGCGGCGCTGCCGCTCATCCTGGAGCGGCTGCTGGCCGACTCCGACAACTGGTGGTCGACCGGCTGGCACTACGACGCGTTCGTGGTGGTGATCCTGCTGATGGCCGGGGTGGACGGCGCGGCCCGGCTCATCCGGTGGCTGGAGCGGCGCGGGGTGCCGCGCCCCGGGCACGGCCTGCGGCTGGCCTACGCCGCCGCGGTCTTCGCGGTCGCGGTCACCACGGTCCCCTACCGGCCGTTCGACAACCTGATGAGCCCGGACTTCTACCACCCCGATCCGCGTACGGAGGCCAGGGAGCAGGCCATGAGCATGGTCCCCGACGGCGTGGTGGTGGAGGCGACCGACGACTTCGGCGCGCGGCTGTCCGGCCGGACGACCGTGCTGTGGTGGGACTACCAGAAGCGGGGCACGCCCTGGATCGTGGCCTCGGTCAACAACGACCTGCGCGGCGTGGTGAACAGCTATCTCAACGAGGGCTACGAGCTTCGCCTCGACCGGGAGGACATCGTCGTCCTCCACCGCATCGGCGCCTGAGGCCGCGGGCCGCCGTTCCGACCTGCGACGACACAGTCCACACCCCCGTACGGCACGATCACCGGGATGACCTGGCACGCTAGAGGGCGTGAGCGAGCGGGGCGCGTGGAACGGCGGACAGGTGCGTACGGACGGGCAGAGCGACGACGTCGTCCGGATGGCCGGAGACGGTGTGCCGATGAGCGACAAGATCCGGGAGGACACGGCGCGACGGCTCGACCGGGCCATGGGCAGCCTCGGGACGGCCGCGATGGCCCGGATGGAGGAGCGGCTGGCCTGGTATCGCGCGCTGTCGGCGGAGGACAGGTCGTGGGTCGGCCTGGTGGCGCAGGCCGGCATCGCGGCGTTCGTCGAGTGGTTCGGCCACGCGGGCGAGGGGCGGCCGACGCCGAGTATCGAGTTCTTCGGCACCGCGCCGCGCGAGCTCAAGCGCAGCGTGTCGCTCCAGCAGACGGTCGACCTCGTCCGCATCGTCGTCGAGGTCGTCGAGGCCCAGGTCGAGGAGCTGGCCGCGCCCGGCGGCGCGGAGTTGCTGCGGCACGCGATGCTGCGCTACACGCGCGACGTCGCCTTCGCCGCCGCCCAGGTGTACGCCAGGGAGGCCGAGGCGCGCGGCTCGTGGGACGCGCGGCTTGAGGCGCTGATCGTGGACGCGCTGGTGCGCGGCCAGGTCGACGACGGGCTGCACTCGTGGGCCGCCGCGCTCGGCTGGACCTCCGCGCCCGTCGTCGTCTTCGCCGGGTACGCCCCCGACGAGGACCCGCAGAGCGTCATCGACGGGCTGCGCGACAAGGGGCGGCGCCTCGGCCACGAGCTGCTCGCCGGGGTGCAGGGCGACCGGCTCATCGTCATCGTGGGCGGCGCGGACGGCGTCAAGGACGCGGCCCGCGGCGTGGTGGCGCGCTTCGGCCCCGGGCCCGTCGTGATCGGGCCGGAGGTGCCCGACCTGCACGCGGCGGCCAGCTCGGCCCGCGCCGCCATCGCCGGCCTGCGTGCCGCCGCCGGCTGGCCCGACGCCCCGCGCCCGGTCCTCGCCGAGGACCTGCTCGCCGAGCGCGCGCTGGACGGCGACGAGGACGCCAGGGCCCAGCTGGTGGAGAACGTCTACAAGCCGCTCGCCGGGACCCCGCTGCTCGACACGCTCGCGACGTACCTGGAGCAGGGAACCTCCCTTGAGGCGACGGCCCGGCTGCTGTTCGTCCATCCCAACACCGTGCGGTACCGTCTACGTAAGATCACGGAACTGACCGGGTACCAGCCCACGGAGGGGCGGTCCGCATTCACCCTCCAGGTGGGTCTCATACTCGGGCGCCTGTCCGTAACCTGAGCCGGGTGCCTTAATCTTCTCGACACCGAAACTGTAGGTACCCCACAACGCGGCGGCCACAAAGTTCGTTCGGATCTCCATCAGTGTGGTGAACCTCTACAGGGCAGGGTTGAGTACGTGCTCGTCATCGTCGCTCCGGGCCAAGGCGCCCAAACCCCAGGATTCCTCAGTCCGTGGCTCGAGATACCCGAGTTCCGCGACCGAATCTCCGCGTGGTCGGAGATCGTGGAGCTCGATCTCGTGACGTACGGGACGACCGCCGGCGCCGACGAGATCCGCGACACCGCCGTGGCCCAGCCCCTGCTTGTGGCGGCCGCCCTGGCGTCGTTCGAGACGCTCGGGGTCCGGCCGGACATGGTCGCGGGGCACAGCGTGGGCGAGCTCGCCGCCGCCGCGATGGCCGGGGTGCTGACCCCCGAGCAGGCCCTCGCCCTGGTGCGCGAGCGCGGCCGGGCGATGGCCAAGGCCGCCGCCGTCACCGAGACCGGCATGAGCGCCGTGCTCGGCGGCGCGGAGGAGGACGTCCTCGCCGCGATCTCCAAGCACGGACTGACCCCCGCCAACATGAACGGCGCGGGCCAGATCGTCGCGGGCGGCACGCGGGCGCAGCTGGAGGCCTTCGCGGCCGAGCCGCCGGAGAAGGCGCGGGTGCGCCCCCTGGCGGTCGCCGGAGCCTTCCACACCGTCCACATGGCCCCCGCCGTCGACCATCTGCGCGCCGAGGCCGCGGCCCTCACCCCCGCGGACCCGTCGGTCACGCTGCTGTCCAACTCCGACGGCGCGGCCGTCGCAGGAGGAGGCGAGTTCCTCGACCGGCTGGTCAATCAGGTGGCCAACCCGGTCCGGTGGGACGCCTGCATGGCGACGATGGCCGAGCGCGGCGTCACCGCCGTGATCGAGCTGCTGCCCGGCGGCACGCTGACGGGCCTGGCCCGTCGGGCCCTCCCCGGGGTGAAGACCGTGGCGCTCAAGACGCCTGCCGACCTGGACACCGCACGGGAGGTTCTGAAGTGAGGCTCGGTCAAGGCGCCCCCGCGGCGAGGATTCTCGCGTTCGGCGGCTACCAGCCCGCCCAGGTCGTGACCAACGACGACCTCGCCGCCCGGCTCGACACCAACGACGAGTGGATCCAGAGCCGCGTCGGCATCAAGGAACGCCGCGTGGCGGGCCCGCAGGAGTCGGAGATCGACCTCGCGGTGCAGGCCGGCGGCAAGGCCCTGGCGGCCAGCGGCCTGTCCAGCGACGACATCGACCTGGTGATCGTGGCGACCTGCACGATCGAGGCCCCGATTCCCAACGCCGCGGGCCGCGTCGCCCACCGGCTCGGCATCACCGCCCCCGGCGCCTTCGACCTCAACGCCGCGTGCGCGGGGTTCTGCTACGCGCTGGCCGCCGCGTCCGACGCGGTGCGGTCGGGCTCGGCGACCAACGTGCTGGTCGTGGGCAGCGAGAAGCTCACCCAGTGGGTCGACGGCGAAGACCGGTCGACCGCCGTGATCTTCGCCGACGGCGCGGGCGCCGCAGTCGTGGGCCCCTCCGACCGGCCGGGCATCGGCCCGGTGGCCTGGGGCAGCGCCGGCGACAAGGCCGAGGCAATCATGATCAAGGACCGTCAGTCCTTCCTCTACCAGGAAGGCCAGACGGTGTTCCGCTGGGCCACCACCGCGCTTCACCCGGTGGCCAAGCTCGCCTGCGAGCGTGCGGGCGTGGACCCCGCCGACCTGGCCGCCTTCGTTCCCCACCAGGCGAACCTGCGGATCGTCGAGGCCATCGCGCGCAAGCTGGGCGCCGACAACGCCGTCGTCGCCAGGGACATCGTGCTCGCCGGCAACACCTCCGCCGCGTCGATCCCGCTCGCGCTCTCACGCATGATCGAGCGCGGCGAGGTCCAGTCGGGCGGCCTGGCCCTGCTGCTGGGCTTCGGCGCCGGCCTCACCTACGCCTCCCAGGTGATCGAGATCCCCTGAGGAACTTGTACGGCCTGCCGTACAGAGCTGGGGCAACCCAGGAAACCCGGAAGACAGTAAATCCAAGGAGTAGTCGCGACATGGCACTGACCGAGCAGGAGATCCTCGCGGGCCTCGGCAAGATCATCAACGAGATCACCGGCATTTCGGCCGACGAGGTCACCCCGGAGAAGAGCTTCGTGGACGACCTGGACATCGACTCGCTCTCCATGGTCGAGATCGCCGTCGCGGCCCAGGACGAGTTCGGCGTCGAGATCCCCGACGACCAGCTCAAGCACCTGAAGACCGTCAAGGACGTCATCAGCTTCATCCAGGCCTGACCTTCGCCGTACG
Source organism: Microbispora catharanthi (assembly GCF_006334915.2). Classification (GTDB taxonomy): domain Bacteria; phylum Actinomycetota; class Actinomycetes; order Streptosporangiales; family Streptosporangiaceae; genus Microbispora; species Microbispora catharanthi. The sequence continues at coordinate 254,576 of NZ_VDMA02000011.1, read as the reverse complement.
ACGGCTGCGCGGACGTGCCCGCCCCCGCCTCCGGCGAGGCGACAGGGCGCGTCCGGCCCCCTTTCACGCCCTGATTACCAAGAGGAGTGCAGACAAGTGAGTAAGGACCGGGTACGTGTCGTAGTCACCGGGCTCGGCGCGACGACGCCCCTCGGTGGAGACGTCGCATCGACCTGGTCGGCGCTCCTCGAGGGGCGGTCGGGCATCCGCACGCTCACCGAGGACTGGGTCGACACCGTGCCGGTGAAGTTCGCCGGTGTGGCGGCCGTCGACCCCGGCGAGGTGCTTCCCCGGCCCGAGGCCAGGAGGCTCGACCGCGCCGAGCAGTTCGCCCTGATCGCCGCCAGGCAGGCCTGGCAGGACGCGGGCGCCCCCGAGGTGGACGGCGACCGTCTGGGCGTGGTGGTCGGCAGCGGCATCGGCGGAATCGGAACGATCCTTTCCGCCTACGACCTCTACCGGGAGAAGGGCTGGAACCGGCTGTCGCCGTTCACCGTGCCCATGCTCATGCCCAACGGTTCGGCCGGTTGGATCAGCATCGAGCTGGGCGCCAAGGCCGGCGCGCACGCCACAGTCAGCGCCTGCGCCACCGGCGCCGAGTCCATCGGCTACGGCATCGACATGATCCGCTCCGGCCGGGCCGACATGGTGGTCGCCGGCGGCACCGAGGCGGCGATCCACGGTCTGAACGTGGCGTCGTTCGCCGCGGCGCGGGCCATGTCGACCCGCAACGACGAGCCCGAGCGGGCCTCCCGCCCGTTCGACAAGGGCCGCGACGGCTTCGTGCTCGGCGAGGGCGCGGGCATCGTGGTGCTGGAGTCGGAGGAGCACGCCCTGGCTCGCGGCGCCCGCATCTACGCCGTTGCCGCCGGAGCCGGTTACACCAGCGACGCCTTCCACATCACCGGGCTGGACCCGGACGGCAAGGGCGGCACGGAGGCCATGCTCCGGGCCCTCAGGAACGCGGACCTCGCCCCGTCGGACGTCGTCCACGTCAACGCCCACGCCACGTCGACCCCGCTCGGCGACGAGATCGAGGCCCGTGCGATCAAGGACGCCATCGGCGACCACGCGATCGTCACCGCCACCAAGTCGATGACCGGCCACCTCCTCGGCGGCGCCGGCGGCATCGAGTCGATCTTCACCATTCTCGCCCTGCACGAGCGGATCGTGCCGGCCATCGCGAACCTGGACGACCCGGCCGACGGCATCGAAGTCGACCTCGTACGCGGCGAACCCCGCAAGCTCGAGGGCGACCAGCTCGCCGCGATCAACAACTCCTTCGGGTTCGGCGGACACAACGTCGCCGTGGCCTTCACGACGGTTTGACAAGGGAGTCTCGAATGACAGTGCTGGACAGCAGGACGGTGGCCGATGCCGCCGGAGCCGCCGCCGTCGACCATCGTGACCCCCTGGTGCGCCTCGGCCACCTGCTGGACGAGGGCTCGATCCGGCCGATCACCCCCGAGGACAAGAGCGGCGTGCGTGCGGTGACCGGGCGCATCGAAGGTGTGCCGGTCGTGGCGTTCTGCAGCGACGCCCAGGTCCAGGGCGGCGCGATGGGCGCGGAGGGCTGTGAGCACATCGTCCACGCCTACGACGTGGCCGTGCGCGAGCGGGTGCCGATCATCGGCCTCTGGCACTGCGGCGGCGCCCGCCTGGCCGAGGGCGTCGAGTCGCTGCACGCCGTGGGCCGCGTGTTCGCCGCCATGACCAAGGCCTCGGGCCTGGTCCCACAGATCTCCGTCGTCGTCGGCCCGGCGGCCGGCGGCGCCGCCTACGGCCCGGCCCTGACCGACATCGTGATCCTGGCCGACCAGGGCCGCATCTTCGTCACCGGCCCCGACGTCGTCCGCAGCGTCACCGGCGAGCAGATCGACATGGCCGCCCTCGGCGGTCCCGAGCCGCACAGCAAGCGCAGCGGCGTCGTCCACGTCGTCACCAAGGACGAGCCCGAGGCGATGCTGCGGGCCCGCCAGCTCGCCTGCCTGCTCGGCCACCAGGGCCGGGTGCGCGGCGAGGTGGACGAGGTCGACTTCAGCGACCTGCTCCCCGACAACCCCCGCCGCGCCTACGACGTGCATCCGCTGGTGAACGGGCTGCTCGACGAGCCCGGCGTGGAGCTGCACCCCAAGTGGGCGCCGAACATCGTCACCACCCTGGGCCGCTTCGGCGGCCGCACGGTCGGCGTCATCGCCAACAACCCGATGCGGCTCGGCGGCTGCCTCGACTCCGCCTCGGCCGAGAAGGCCGCCCGGTTCGTCCGGATGTGCGATGCCTTCGGGGTGCCGCTGGTGGTGCTCGTGGACGTGCCGGGCTACCTCCCCGGCGTCGGCCAGGAGCACGACGGGGTCGTCCGGCGGGGCGCGAAGCTGCTGCACGCGTTCGCCGAGGCGTCCGTGCCGCGCGTCACGCTGATCACCCGCAAGGCGTACGGCGGGGCGTACATCGCGATGAACTCCCGCTCGCTCGGCGCGACCCGGGTGTTCGCCTGGCCGTCCATCGAGGTGGCGGTCATGGGTGCGGTCGCCGCGGTGCGCATCCTCAAGCGGCGCGAGCTCGCCGCCGCCCCGGAGGAGGAGCGCTCCGCGCTCGAGGCCCGGCTCGCCGAGGAGCACGAGAAGGCGGCGGGCGGCCTCCAGCGCGCCCTCGACCTCGGCGTGATCGACGAGGTGATCGAGCCGGCCAAGACGCGCGGCGCGATCGCCCGGGTGCTCGCCCAGGCCACTCCGGCCCGGGGCGCCCACGGCAACATCCCGCTCTGACGACGCACGGAAGGCGCCGGTCCCCGCATCCGGGGGCCGGCGCTTTCGCGTTCCCCCAGAGCGGACACTCGAATACTTGACGCTCGACGACAAGTACTTGATGCTTGTCGTCAAGTAGAAGGGAGGCGGGCATGGACGAGCGCCGCGAACTGGCCGAAGACCTGTGCCGGATCGTCGGCGGCAGGGTGCTCGACGCGCTGGAGATCCTCTTCGAGCCGGACGAGCTGTCCGGCGAGGACACGCGACTGCGCGAGCTTCTGGCGGCGAAGAGCCGGGCCTGGGCCGACGTGCTGTGCGGCGAGGACGACCGCGCGGCCGCCTTCCTCGCGATCCGGCTGGTGAGCGCGCTGTATCCGGGTGACGCGCCGTTCGACCCGCCCGCCGCGTGGTGGGGCACGCCGTTGGGCCGGGCGGTCGCCCGGCGCGCGGGGCACCCGGCCGCGACCGCGGTGCCGGTCTCGGTCGCCGCGGCGATGCTCGGCATCACCCGTCAGGGCGTCCACGACCTGGTGCGCCGGCACAAGCTCGACCGCGATCCCGAGGGTGCGATCACCACGGCGTCGATCCAGGCCCGCCTCTCCCGCAGCCGCGGCGACCAGACCGCGGCCGGCATGAGGAGATCTGTATGACCGTTTCCATCGGCGACGTCCTTCGGCTCGCGGACGACCTGGCCGTCCGGCGGCTGGGGTACGGCGCGATGCAGCTGCCGGGTCCGGGCGTGTGGGGCCCGCCGCGGGACCACGCCACCGCACTCGCCGTGCTGCGCCGGGCCGTGGAGCTGGGCGTCACCCACATCGACACCAGCGACTTCTACGGCCCGCACGTCGCCAACGACCTGATCAGGCAGGCCCTGCACCCTTATCCTGACGATTTGGTCATCGCCACCAAGGTCGGCGTGGTCCGCGACGAGTGGCACGGTTTCGAGGCCGCCGCGGAGCCGGAGCGGCTGCGCGAACAGGTCGAGGAGAACCTGGTCCGGCTCGGCCGGGCCCGGCTCGACCTCGTCCACCTGCGCGTGGGCGGCGACGGACTGCTGTTTCCCAGCGCAGTGCCCTTCGCCGAGTCCTTCGGGGCGCTGGCCGAGCTTCACGAACGCGGGCTGATCCGGGCGCTCGGGCTCAGCGGAGTGACCGTGGACCAGCTGGCCGAGGCACGCGCGATCGCCCCCGTGGCGGCGGTGCAGAACCGGTTCCATCTGTTCGACCGGTCGGGCGCGGACGTCCTGGCCGCGTGCGAGGCCGCCGGCATCGCGTTCACCGCCTATTTCCCGCTCGCCGCCGGCATGCTCCGGCACGACGTGGACCTGTCGCAGGCCCCGCCCGGCATGGCCCCCTCGGCCGAGCGGCTGGCCGTGCTCGACGAGGTCGCCGGGCGGCACGGCGCGACCCGTGCTCAGGTGGCGATCGCCTGGCTGCTCGGCCGTTCCCCGGTCACCCTGGCCATTCCCGGCACCTCCTCGCTCGCTCACCTGGAGGAGAACATGGCCGCGGCCCGGTTGTGCCTGTCTCCCGAGGACATCGCCCTGCTGGACGGGCTCGCCTGAGCCGTCGCCCGCCCGGCCTCCACGGGTGGGGGCCGGGCGGACGCGGAGGAGGTCAGGACGTGAGCTGGGGAAGCTCCAGGTAGGACTTGCCGCGGACGAACCACTGGAAGTCGGCCGCGTTCTTGCCGCTTGGCGAGGGCAGCCCGGCCCGCAGGTTCACGGCCGTGTTGACCAGGCCCCAGTTGAGGCCGCAGCCCGACGCCTTCGGCACGGCGAACGTCGTGTCCTTGGCCGCGACCTTGAAGACCGGCGTCCCGTCGATGGACGTCAAGTCCAGCGAGGTGACCTCGGGGTTCAGCACGATCGGAGCGGCGTCGCTCCCGATGTAGCACTTCTTGCCGAGCAGCGAGTGAATCATGCGGATCTTGATGCCGACGTTTGTCGGGAAGATCGGGCCGGCCTCGACCTTCCCGGTGCCCTGGGTCTCCACGTACACGTCGGTGAGCTTGGGCACTTCGAACGGCTTGCCGATGAGGCCGCCGGGCACCTTCATCCGGCCGCCGGCGACGCTGCCGAACGCCGCCGCCGTGCTGCCGTCGGCGAGCTTGCCCTGTGCGACGGTGATCCGCAACGGCTCGCTGATGTCCTGGGTGATCGAGCCGAGCTTGATCGAGCCGCCCACGGTGATGATGAAGATGCAGCTCCAGGTGTCGGGCGTGGCACCGGCCGGAAGCCGTGGGCAGTCGGCCCAGTCGGCGTCGCTCGGGTGGTAGTCGTAGGCGGCGGCCGCGTGGGCGGGCGCCGCCGAGCCGGCCAGCAGCGCCGCCGCCGCCACGCCGATCGCCAGGCGCCGGGCAAGAACGCTCATGGACTCCTCCTCGGGTCCGCGTCGGGGGGTGCGGACGTGGATGAGTCCCGGTATATCTGCGAAAAAGACGACTTTCTATGTCGCTTTCACAAGGCGGAAGGGCGGATTGTTATCACCATCCGCATAAAAAGCGTCAGACGGCCGCGTGCAGCCAGCGCACCGGCGCGCCCTCGCCCGCGTACCGGAACGACTCCAGCTCCTCGTCCCACTGCTTGCCGAGCAGGCGGTCGAGCTCCTCCTCGAGGACGACCCGGCCCTGGGCGGCCATCAGCATCACGTTGCGTAGCCGGTCCTCGGGGATCAGGATGTCCCCGTTCGCGCCGACGACCGCCGTGAAGGCGCCCAGCGTCGGTGTGTAGGCGTGCCGGGAGCCGTCCACGCCCGGCGAGGCGTCCTCGGTTATCTCGAAGCGGATGCGCTGCCAGCCCATGAGTGAGGACGTGATCGCCGCCGCCGTGCCGGGACGCCCCTCCCACTCGGCCTGGGCCCGCAGGGTCCCGGGCGCGGCGGGCTGGGCGGTCCACGTCAGGTCGACGGGAACGCCAAGAACGCCTGCGACGGCCCACTCGATGTGCGGGCACAGCGCAGGCTGAGCCGAGTGGACGTACAGGACGCCACGAGCAGCAGCCACCGGACCTCCCAATTCGCATGAGGTGCGCCTTCCCCAACGGCCTCACACTTGGAATGATCACGGTTGGATGACTGTAGGAGAGACTACCGTCCGTCGCAGCCTGGCACCAGAGGGGGGTCATACCGATTGGCGCTTGGCGACCAACTGAATCGGGAAGGACGCGTTCCGTAACCATCACGGAAAGGCTCCCCGATGCGCAGCCGGCTCGTCGAACCCCTCCCGGGACGGCCCGTTCTCATCCGGCCGGACGAACTCCTGACCTCCTCCCCCGCCGCCGTCGCCCGGTGGGCCCTGGCCTCCGAGTCCCTTCCGGGTGCCGGCCGCGTCCATCGCGTACGGCTGCCGCCGGGCACCGACGTGATCGACCTGACGGCCACGCTCCGCGACCGCGGGCACGCCGCTTCCCCCAACCACGTCCTGTCCGGCCAGCCATTGTTCTTCGGCGGGCCCGGTGGACCGCCCCTGCCCGCGGCGGCGCCGCCGTACGAGCCGGGTGAGCCGGGCGAGGTCACCGTGGCGGTCCTCGACACCGGCCTGGCGCCGCACCCCTGGCTGGCGCGGTGGTACAGCGACGACATCGCCGAGACGCCCGACGCGGACGGCGACGGCGCGCGCGATCGCCAGGCGGGGCACGGCACGTTCGTGGCCGGGCTGATCCTGCGGCACGCGCCCGGGGTCCGGCTGCGCGTCCTGCGCTTTCTCGACAGCGACGGCGTGAGCGACGAGGCGGCGCTGCTGCGCGCGCTCGCCGCGCTGCGCGGCGGCCGGGCCGACGTGGTGAACCTCTCCTTCGGCGGGCACACCTTCGACGACGCGCCGCCCCTCGGGCTGGCCGAAGCGCTCGCGGGCTTCCCCGCCGTCGTCGCGTGCGCGGGCAACACCGCGTCGTCGCGTCCCTTCTGGCCCGCGGCCCTCCCCGGTGTGGTCGCGGTCGGCGCGCTCGACGGCGACGCCAGGGCCGGTTTCTCCGCCTACGGCCCCTGGGTGGACGTCTGGGCCCCGGGCGTCGGCCTGGCCAGCAGCTTCCTCGATTTCGGCGACTTCCACGGCTACGCCACCTGGAGCGGCACCTCGTTCGCCGCCGCCGTCGTCACCGGCGTACTCGCCCGCCTGTGCCGGGAGGCCCCGCCGGACCGGGCCGTACGGCACCTGCTCGACGGCGGCCGGCGGATCGCGGATCTCGGGGTGGTCGTGACGAGCGGAGATCGATAGGGTTCCTGTCACCATAAGCTTCTCCCCGATCGCGCAGAGTGACAGATGTCGACAGACAACTCCATCGCCATCATCGACCAGGCCGCCTGGGAGGACCTGGTCGCCCGATTCGACGGCAGGATGTGGGCGGTCGCCCGGGCGTTCGGGCTGAGCGCCGCCGACGCGGCCGACGCCGTGCAGGGCGCATGGCTCCGGCTCGTGGAGAACGCGGGCGCGATCCGCGACCCCGAACGGATCGGCGCGTGGCTCGTCACCACGACCCGCCACGAGGCGGCCCGGCTCAGCCGCAGGGCACGCGGGGAGGTGGTCTCCGACCTGGACGTGCCGGACACGGCGCTGCCCGACCCGACGGCCGCGGTGGTGGACGCCGAATTCGGCAGGCAGGTGTGGCGCAGGCTCGACCTGCTCGGTGAGCCGTGCCGGTCGCTCATCCGCCTCTACGTGCTCCACCCCGAGGCGCGGTACGCCCAGATAGCGGTCCGTCTCAACCTGCCGGTGGGCAGCATCGGCCCCACCCGGGCCCGCTGCATGGCCCGCCTGCGCGCTCTCGTGGAGGAGGAAACCCGTTGAGAGAGGAATACCTGCTGGCGGCCCTGCGCATGGGAGCGGGCGCCGATCCGGTGCCGGAAGGCGTGTCGGCCGCCGCCCGGGCGGTCTTCGGCCTGCGGGTGCCCGGAGGCGTGCCCGCCGGGCCGGTCGACCTCCCCGTGCCGCCGGGAGCCCGCTCCTCTCCCGAGGCCGGGACGGCGCAGGCCGGCGTCCGACGCTTCAGCGCGAACGACCTGGTCATCGACGTCGAGACGGCCGTCACCGGCGGGCGCCTGGAGGTGGCGGGTCAGGTGTCCCCCGCCCCCGGACCGGACGCCAGGATCGAGGTGCGGACACCGCACATCGCCAAGGTCCGCGCGCCCTCCGGCAGCGGCCACTTCGCGGTGGCCGGCCTGCCGCCCGGGTGGGTCAGCGTCGTCTGCCACCGGCCCGGCCACCCTCCCGTCTTCACCCGCTGGATCCACGTGCACCCATGACTTCTCCCGGGGACCTGCTGCTCGACAGGGCCGAGGCCGCCGTGCGGCTCTCCGCGACCGACCCTCGGCTGGCCCTCACGGAGGCGAGAGCCGTACTGGACCTGGCCGCCGGCGCGTACGGCGAGGCGGCGTCGGTGGCGCTGCGCGCGGCGGCGCTGGCGGCTCGCGAGCTGGGCGACCTCGAACTCGCCGGAGAGCGGCTTGAGGAGGCGATCGCGGCGGGGCGGGGGTTCCCGCGCCGGGTGGCGCAGGCCAGGATGTCGCTCGTCACGGTCAGGGCCCAGCTCGGCGACCCCGAGGGCGGGCTGCGCCTCGCCGACCTCGCCGAGCGGGATCTCGCGGGATCGGACCTCGCGAGGCTCGGCGTGCAGCGGTCGGTCGCCCTGATCCTGCTGGGACGGCACGAGGAGGCCGTACGGCACTGCGACCGGGCGATCGGCCTGCTGGACGACGATCCCCGCTTCCGGGCGGGCGGGCTGCTGAACCGCGGCCTCGCCCACACCTACCTCGATCAGTACGGCGAGGCCGAGGCCGACCTGGCCGAGTGCGCCCGGGTCGCGAGGTCCGCAGGCCTGGACCACGTCGCCATGCTGGCGGAGGGCAACCTGCCGTTCGTGGCCGCCCGGCGCGGCGACGTCGCCGCCGCCTTCGCGCGATACCGCGCGGCCGAGGCCACGCTGTTCGGCTTCCCCGAACGGCTCGCCGTGATGCGCACGGACTTCGCCGAGGCGCTGGTGGCCGCGCGACTGCCCGGTGAGGCGCGCACGCTGCTCGAACAGGCCGTCCCCGAACTGGTGGCGGCCGGCGCGCAGGCGGCGCTCCCCGGCGCGCGGCTGCTGCTCGCCCAGGCCGCGCTCCTCGCCGGGGACGCCCCGCTGGCCGAGACGACGGCGCGCACGGCGCTCGCGGAGCTGGACGCGCAGGGCAGGACGGCCTGGCTGCCCCTGGCCAGGGAGGTCGTCCTGCGCGCCCGCCTCGCGGAGACCCCCGCCCCGCCGGCCGCGCACGCACGGGACGCGGCGGCGGAGGCCCAGGCCGGCGCCAGGCGGAACACGGCGGGGGCCGAGGGCCTGGTCGCCGACCTCGTCGCCTGCGCCGACGACCTCGCGGCGTGCGGCTGGCCCGGAGCCTCGGCGGCGCTGCGGCTCACCGCCGCGGCGGCGGCCGTACGGCTGGGCGCGATCACGACCGCCCGCCCGCAGCTCGATCGCGTCGCCGCCACCGCCACCCGCCCGCTCGTACGCTGGCACGCGGTGGCGATGCGGCACCGGTTGGACGGAGACCTCGATCGGGCCCTGGCGGCCACGGCACGGGGTATCGAGGCCGTGCACGCCCCGGGCGGCGACGCCGGTCCACGCGACCGCGACGAGGCGCGGGACGCGGAACTTCGGGTGCACGCGGCGCGGCCGGCCGAGGATCTCGCCGCGTTCGGCCTGGAGATCGCCCTCGACCGGGCCCGGCGGACGGGGGACGCGCGGACGGTGCTCGAATGGGCCGAGCGATGGCGGGCGGTCGTGCGCGGCGCCGCGGCTCCCATGTCGGTGCTCCACGGTGTCCTGCCCGCCGGATCCGGGCTCCTCGTGGAGCTCGTGCGGCGCGGCGACGACCTGTTCGCCGTCACAGCCGGGTCAGAGGGATGCGCGCTGCGGGCTCTCGGCTCCTATCAGGCGGCGGTGGAGGCGACCGTGCGGATCCGGTATGGCCTGCGCCGCCGCGCTCTGCTCGACACCCTGCGCGATGCCCCGCGTGACGCGGGCGATCTTCCCGGGGTGGTGGACGAGGGGACGGCCCGTGAGCTGTCCGCGCTCGACCGCGCTCTCCTGTCCGGTCCCGGCATCCTCACGTCAGCGGGGAGCCGGCCCGGCGGGCCGGTGACGGTCGTGCCCACCGGAGCACTGTGCACGCTGCCCTGGCCGCTGCTTCCCTCGCTGCGCGGCCGGCCGGTGTCGGTGGCGGCCGACGCCGCCGCGTGGCTCGCCCCGCGCCCGGGCCCGGCCGGCATCCCTCTGGTGCTGTCGCTCGCGGGACCGGGGCTCGACCACGCCGCGGCCGAGGCCGACATGGTCGCCACCGCGCACGCGCGGGCGCGGCGCGTCGGCGCCACCAGGGCGGAGGCGCTCCGCGCACTGGAGCGGGCCGACGTGCTCCACGTCGCGGCCCATGGGATGTTCAGTCCGCGCGGGCCCATGCTGTCGCAGATCACGCTGGACGACGGGCCGCTCATGGCGTACGACCTGCTGACCGCGCGGCGGATCCCCCGTCTCGTCGTGCTGTCGGCCTGCGACGCCGGGATGGCCCACGCCCCGGTGGACGGCGCGGCGCTGGGCCTCGCCGGGGCCTTCCTCGACAGCGCCGCCCGCAACGGGGACGCCGCGTGCGTGGTGGCCGGCGTGGTGCCGGTGCGCGACGACGAGGCGCCGACGCTCATGACGCTCTTCCACACGCTGCTGGCCGAGGGCCGCTCCCCCGCCGAGGCGCTGGCCCAGGCGTCCGAGAAGACGGCGGTGCCGGGCTTCGTCTGCTTCGGCGCCGGCGACGAGCCCCTCGTCGCCCGCTGACGCACCCTCACCGACGGCGATGCCTGCCGCGCTCCGCATCCCGGTCAGGAGGTGCCCACGGTCGCGCCGCCACGCACCCCGTCAGCCGGTCGCGACCGGCCTGCCGGGGTCGGCGACCCAGTTGGACCACGAGCCGACGTACAGGGCGGCCGGCAGCCCGGCGATCTCCAGTGCGAGCACCTCGTGGGCGGCCGTGACCCCCGACCCGCAGTACGCGCCGACGGGCACGCCCTCGACCGCCCCGAGGCTGTTGAAGCGCTCGCGGAGGAACTCCCTGTTGTGGAATCGCCCGCCGGGCTCGACGTTCCCGGTGGTCGGGGCGCTGACCGCACCCGGGATGTGCCCGGCGACCGGGTCGATCGGCTCCACCTCACCCCGGTAGCGCTCGGCCGCCCTGGCGTCGAGCAGCACGCCGTCGAACGCCAGCGCGGCGGCCTGATCGGCGTCGAGCACCGGCATCCCGCCCGGCCGCGCGGTGAAGTCGCCCGGCGGGACGGGACTCTCGTCCTTGGTCACCGGGAGCCCGGCCCGGGTCCAGGCCCGCAGCCCGCCGTCGAGCACGCGCGCGTCGCCGTGGCCGAAGTAGCGCAGCGCCCACCAGGCCCTGGCCGCCGCCGTCGAGTCGGCCTCGTCGTAGACGACCACCGGCCGGCCCTCGGACACCCCGAGGCGGCGCATCGCCTCCTGGAACGCCTCCGGCGCGGGCAGCGGATGCCGTCCGGCGGGCCCGGCGGGGGCGGCGAGATCGGCGTTGAGGTCGCAGAAGACCGCGCCGGGGATGTGGCCCTCGCGGTACGCCTCGACGCCGGGCGGTCCGCCCAGCCGCCAGCGGACGTCGAGGATCGCGGCGTCGCCGATCGCGGCGAGCTCCTCAGGAGTGATCAGCGGGCTCATGCCATCCCCTCGCCTTTGGATCCCTGTCGGACGGTTCCGCAGCCATTGTGTCAAGCCGGCGGGGCTCCACGCGCCTCAGGACACGGCCGCGGCGAGCAGGTTGAGGATCTCGGCGGTGGTGCCGGTTTCGCCGAGGCGCGGGAAGATCTTCTCGACGCTGTGGCGGTGGGCCTCGGGGTCGAGGTCGGTCATGGCGTCGGTCGCCAGGGTGACGTGGTAGCCGTGCTCGTGGGCGGCGCGGGCGGTGGACTCGACGCCGATGCTCGTGGCCACCCCGGTCAGCACGATCTGGGTGACGCGGCGGCGGCGCAGGTGCAGGTCGAGGTCGGTGCCGTAGAACGCCGACCAGTTGCGCTTGGTGACGACGATGTCTCCCGGATGTCCGGCCAGGTCGTCGGCGATCTCGTCCCAGCCGTCGGGCCGGGCGCGCCCGGGGCGTGACAGGTCGGCGCGTCCCGGGACGGCGTCGGAGCCGTCGGCCGCGGCGGTGACGCGGACGAGGACGACCGGCAGGTCGCGCGCGCGGAAGGCCTCGGCCAGCCGGACCGTCCGGGCGAGCACGTCCGCGGCGGAGTTCGGGCTGCCGGGGACGGCCAGCACACCCTTCTGCAGGTCGACGACGACGAGCGCGGTTGTGGGATCGAGCGTGGTCACGGGCATGGAAATCTCCCTTTTCAACGTGCGGACAGAGGGTGGTCAGGTGCGGCCGACGCGGCGGAGCGACCGGTCGGCGAGGATGCCGAGCAGCAACAGGACCGAGACGCCCAGCAGGAGCAGGCTCAGGTGGTGCAGCCCGAGCGTGGTGGCGCCGTGCCGGTAGAACGCCGCGTCGGCGGCCGAGGCGCTCAGCGCGCCGAGATATCCGAATGTGCGCAGCAGCCCGGCCGAGGAGCCCATGCGGGCCGGATCGGCCTGGGCGTACAGCGCGTTCTGGTTGGCCAGCCCGTTGAGGCCCTGCGCGACGCCGACGAACGCGCCGATCAGCGCCAGCAGCCACATCGGGCTGCCGGAGCCGGCCGTCAGCAGCGCGGCGCAGCCGGCGATCTGCGCCGCGGCGCCCGCGACGAGCTTGCCGCGCACCTCGGCGCGGCGGCCGGTGAGGGCGGTCACGGCGATGGCCATCGCCGACATGGGCAGGAGCAGCAGCCCGGCGGCCGAGGGAGTGAGCGACCGGCCGTCCTGCAGCCACTGGGGGAACCCGTACATGAAGGCGTAGGAGGTCGTGTAGGCCAGCCACTGCCTGCCGTACGTGGCCAGCAACGGCAGGTTGCCGCCCAGCACCCGCAGGTCGAGGAACGGCTGCGCCACCCGCAGTTCCCTTACGGCGAAGCAGGTCCCGGTGATCGCGACGATCATCAGCAGCCACCAGAGCCCCCACGCCGGGTTCATCAGGAACGTCATGAACGCCGTGAGCGTGCCGGCGAACAGCGCCATGCCGATCACGTCCAGTCCCCCGCCAGGCCGGGCGGCCGCGGAGGAGGTCGTGACGCGGCGGGGCAGTCGCCGCGCGCCGAGGACGAGGCAGGCGGCCGAGAGCGGCACGTTGACGGCGAAGATGAGATGCCAGCCGCCCGCTCCGATGAGCAGACCGCCCAGGGTCGGCCCGACGACCGCGATGACCTGGTTGGAGATCGACAGCGCCGCCAGGATTCCGCTGGGACTTCGCATGCCGGTGCGGTCGGCCTCGGCCCGCAGCAGGAACATCGAGGCGGGGTAGGCGGCGGAGGTGCCGATCCCGAGCAGGACCCGGGACACGATCAGGACGCCCAGGCTGGGCGCCGACACGCCCAGCAGCCCGGCGACGCCGACCAGCGCCGTGCCGGTCAGGTACAGCGGCCGTGGGCCGAAGGTGTCCACCAGCCGTCCGATGACCGGCTGCCCGACCGCGGTGGCCAGGTACAGCCCCGTCACCAGCCACGCGGTGTGCGCGGGCGAGGCGTGGAACCAGCGGCCGATGGGGACGAGCGCCACCGCCAGCATCGAGGAGTTGATCGGGTTCAGGATCGAGCCCAGGATCATCGGGGCGATCAGCCGGCGGTCGAAGCCGCCGGCGTCCGATCGGCGCCCGGCCCGGGAGGCGGCCGGAACCCGGGTCACGCCCGCTCCTTGATCATGACTGGGCCACGGCGTCCAGCAGCGCCATCGCCTCGATGATCGTGCGCAGCTGTGCTTCGGTGCAGTGGTCCTGCAGCGCCCGTGCCAGCCACGCCTCGCGCGCCCTCCGGTCGTCGAGGCGGCGCTCGCGCCCCAGCTCGGTCAGCGTGACGAGCTGACGCCGGCCGTCCTCGGGATCGCGGTGGCGTTCCACCAGCCCGGCCCGTTCCAGTGCCTGGACGATCGCCGCCATGGACTGCGGCCTGACCCGCTCGGCCGCGGCCAGCTCACTGGCCGACGCCGGGCCGTGCTTGGCCAGCCGCACCAGCACGGAGACCTGGCCGGAGCTGAGGTCTCCCTCCGCGTCCAGCTCTCTCAGCCTGCGGACGAGCCGGCTGACCGCCACCCAGGCGTCGCCGGCCGCCTGCGCCGCCGCCTCCGAGACGGCATCGCTCATGGGACTCCTCCCGGAAGACAGCCAGAAAGACAGTTCAGACTGTACACCTCAAACTGAGCAGTCCAGGCTGTTGATCAGAAGGCAAGCGGATCAGCGGCGGATCTCCCAGAAGCGTCAGCGGCAGATACGCAGAGGCGTCAGCGGCAGATCTGCGGGCGCGTCAGCGACGGATCTCCACAAGCGGGACGTTCTGCTCGGCGGGGGTCAGCGAGCCGTGGTAGCCGATCATGGACGACTCCACCGGCTCCACGGCCGAGGCCACGATCACGCACTCGCCGTACGGCACGGCCACCACGTCGCCGACGCGGCCGAGCCACTCGCGGCGGACGCGGCGGCCGAACCAGCCCGAGGAGACGGCCTCCTCGCGGGTGACCACCCAGGCCCGCCCGCGCAGGGCCTCCCGCCAGGTCTCCAGCACCGCGGAAGCCTCGCCGGGAGAGGTGTAGACGTGGCGGGCGCGGGCCTCACCGCCCAGCATGAGCACGCCCTCCCGCAGGTCGGGGCGGTGGTCCACGTCCACCTTGTCGGCCGCGTTGATCATGCCGTGGTCGGCCGTGACGTACAGGACCGCACCCGGCGGCAGCGCCCCGGCGATTCGCTCGGCCATGCGGTCCACGACGGCGAGCTGTTCGAGCCACTCGCCGCCGCCCCACCCGCTGAAGTGCCCCACGCGGTCGACCTCGCCGTAGTAGACGGTGACGAACCTGGTCTCGCGCAGCGCCTGCCGCACGGACTCGACGCGCTCGCCGGGGCTCTCGGCCGCCCGGTAGCGCATGCCCCGATAGACGGCGCGGGTCAGTCCTGTGCCGTCGAACGAGGCGGGCGCCACGTAGACGGGCTCGATCCCCGCCGCCGCCATGCGTTCGTAGACGGTCGGCGCGGGCTGCCACACGTCCGGGTCGATCGACAGACCGGGGGCGCTCCAGCGCAGGCAGTTGAACAGCCGCCCCTCCCCCGGGACGGCCATCTGGATGCCGACCATGCCGTGCTCCCCGGGCGGGGCGCCGGTGCCCAGGGTGGCCAGGCTGGTCGGGGTCGAGGAGGGGAAGCCGGCGGTGAGCGTCCCCCGCAGATGGGCCGACAGGAACGGCGCGGCGCCGGGGTGTGCGGCAAGGAGCTCGGCCCCGAGGCCGTCCACGAGGAACAGGCACACCCGCGGGGCCGGTTCCAGCGCCAGCGTGTTGTCGGCCACCAGCCCGAGGGAGGCGAGCAGCGAGCCCGGCAGATCGGCCAGCGAGGCCGTGCCGTACGCGGGCACGTACGGCACGGGCACAGGCGGCACGGGCACAGGCGGCGACGCCACGGGCGGCTCCCCGGGCACAGCCCCCGAGGGCTGGGGGTCGATCACGTCACCTCCCGGCGGCTCGAGGGGGGACGGTCAGGCCGTCGCCGCCTTGGCGGTGGCCTCCGACAGCGCCTTCGCGAACGCCAGCACGTGGGTGACGGCCTCCGGGCCGTCGGCCGCCTCGCTGACCCGCAGGGACAGGTCGTCGGCCGTGATCGCGCCGGTGTAGCCGTGGTCGGCCTCGCAGTTCTCGTCGCCGCAGGTCGCCGGTTCGAGATCGACGTGGGAGATCGCGCCCCACCCGATCGTCAGCGTGACCTCCGTCGGGGGGACGCCCGGCGCGTACGACGCGGGGTCGGGCACGACCCTCGTCACGGCGACCGACTGGATGCGGCTGAGCCTCACCGCCTCGGTGGTGGTGGAGGCGTGCGAGGCGGGCATGCCCTCGGCGGGCGGGTGCTCGTCGGTGTGGCAGACCAGCAGCCGGGTCGGCGAAAGGACCAGGACCGTGACGTGCCTGCGCACCTCCATCGCCGGGTCGAACGTGGCCTCGTGATGCACGACGTACGCCGTGACCGGCTCGTTGCCGAGCGCGGAGTCGACGGCGTCGGCCACCAGATCCGGGTAGTAGCCGCTGCGATCTATGGCCTCGCGCAAGCCCGCGGCGGAGACTCGGGTTTCCCTCATGGGTCCATCCTGCCCTGTAAGGGACACCTGTTTCACACCCCGACGGGACGGGTTTTCCGCCCACGGCGTGACGCCGGCCCGATCAGCTCAGACGGCACCGATCAGCTCAGGCGGCGGGGCCCGACGTCGGGACGCAACGCGGTGACGGGCCGCAGGACGGCCCGCGCGCCGAGCACGGCCACTCCCGACGCGCCCGCCAGGACCTGGTCGAGGTCCATCCTGGCGACCTCGGGCAGGGCGTCAGCCAGCAGCCCCACCCGCACCAGCAGTTCCTCCAGCGCCTCCACCGCCACCGCCTGGTAGCCGTACTCGCCGAACAACAGCGGCGCGGCGCGGACCGACCGCACCAGCCCCGCCGCGTCCTCGGCGGTGAGCGGCGCGAGGCGGTAGGCCTGGTCGCCCAGCAGCCGGGCGGTGACCTCGCCGAGGCCGAACGTGACGACCCCGCCGAAGTAGCGGTCCTGCGTCACGCCGACGACGGTGGGCACCGAGGGCTGCGGCGCCATGCGCTGCACCGCGAGCGGCGTGCCGGGCCCGAGGAGCGCGGCGAGGTCGGCGTACGCCTGCCGGACTACGGCGGGCTCGCTGAGGCCGATGCGGACGGTGCCGGCGCGGCGCGCGTCCTCCGGGTCGGCCGACTTGACCACCACGGGCCAGCCGATCCGCTCGGCGGCGGCGACGGCCTCCTCGGCGTCGGCGGCGACGTGCGCCGGCCACACCTCGATGCCGTAGCAGGCCAGCAGCGCGGTCGCGTCGATCTCCCGCTCCTCGCCGTCCGCCCCCTCACCGGCCGCCCCCTCACCGACCAGGGCGGCGGCGACGATCTCGCGCGCCGCGGCGGTGTCGATCCCCTCGACGGACGCGACCGTGCCCGGCGGCTGCCTGCGCCAGTGGGCGTACCTCACGACGTGGGCCAGCGCGCGGACCGCCTCCTCCGGGGCGGGGTACGACGGGATCGACCCGCGCTGGGGGGAGTCGTCGCCGGGGCCGCCCGCCACGCGCAGCTCGGCCGGCATGCCCAGCTCGCCCTGGAAGGTGGCCAGCACCGGCTTGCCCGACTCCCGCGCGACCTCCAGCAGCGCCTCGGCCACCTCACGGCAGTCGCCGGGGATCGGCGGCATGTAGATCGCGACGGCGGCGTCCACTTCGGGCAGGACGCTCCGCAGTGCCTCGGCGAACTCGGCCGCTCCGGCGCGGGCGCCGAGGTTCACCGGGAGGCTCGGCTGCAGGCCGGCGCCGGCGCACGCCTCCTCCGCGAGCAGCGTGAGCGCGTCGGAGTTGCCGACCACGCCCACCCGCGGCCCGGCCGGCAGCGGCTGGTGCGCCAGGAGCTGGGCGACGTCGAAGAGCTGGACCAGGTCGTCCACCCGGATAACCCCGGCCTGCGCGAACAGCGAGCTCAGCGCTGTGTCGGGCAGCGCGAGCACGGGCGCGCGGTGCCCGCCGGGGACGCCCTGCGACTTGACCACCACGATCGGCTTGGACCGCGAGATCCGCCGGGCCAGCCGGGTGAACTTGCGCGGGTTCCCGATGGACTCCAGGTAGAGCAGGATCACGTCGGTCGCCGGGTCCTCCTCCCAGTATTGGAGGAGGTCGTTGCCGGACACGTCGGCCCGGTTGCCGGCCGAGACGAACGTCGAGATGCCCATGCCGCGCTGCGCCACCCGCTGCAACAGCGCGGTGCCGAGCGCGCCCGACTGGCTGAAGAACCCGACCCTCCCCCGCCCCGGCAGGGTCGCCGCGAGCGTCGCGTTGAGCCGTACGGCAGGGTCGGTGTTGGCGATGCCCAGGCAGTTGGGCCCCACCACCCGGATGCCGTACGCCCGGGCGATGCGGACCAGCTCCTCCTGGCGGGCGCGGCCCTCGGGCCCGGTCTCGCCGAATCCGGAGGAGACCACGACCAGGCCCTTCACGCCCTTCTCCGCGCACTCCTCGACCAGTTCGAGCACGCCCTCGGCGGGGACGGCCAGCACGGCGAGGTCCACCTCGCCGTCGATGGCCGACACGCTGCGGTAGGCCCGCACGCCCGCCACGGCCCGTACGTGCCGGTGGACGGGGTAGACGGGGCCGGTGAAGTCCGCGGCGAGCAGGTTACGCAGGACCGTCTGGCCGATGCCGCCCGGTTCGCGGCTCGCGCCGATCACCGCGACCGACTCCGGCGTCAGCAGGCGGGCGATCGAGCGCGCCTCGGCGCGGTGCTCGCGGGCGAGCCGGACCTCCAGCGCGGTCTCGGTGCTGGACAGGTCGAGCGTCATGCGCACGACGCCGTCCTCGAACTGGCTCTGCGCCGTGTAGCCGGCCTGGCGGAACAGGCCCATCATCCGGTGGTTGCCCGGCAGCACGTCCGCGATGAACGTCTTGATCCCGCGCTCGCGCGCGGCGGCCCGCAGGTGCTCCATCAGCACCGAGGCCACACCTCTGCCCTGGTGGGCGTCCTCCACGAGGAAGGCCACCTCGGCGTGGTCGCGCGGCTGCACCCGGTCGTACCGTACGACCGCGACCATCTCGGTGCCGATCGTGGCGATGAGGGCGACCCGGTTGTCGTAGTCGACGTTGGTGAACCAGACCACGTCCTTGTCGGTCAGCCGCGGCCGCGGCCCGAAGTACCGGAAGTAGATGGACTCCGCGG
The DNA here is from genome assembly GCF_006334915.2 of Microbispora catharanthi. Lineage (GTDB taxonomy): Bacteria > Actinomycetota > Actinomycetes > Streptosporangiales > Streptosporangiaceae > Microbispora > Microbispora catharanthi. The sequence goes on along the minus strand of NZ_VDMA02000011.1, from coordinate 235,988 downwards.
ACAGGCGCGAATAGAACGAACGCAGCATGTCGGCGTCGTCCGGCCTGATCGGGCGGACGTGGGCGGTGCCGCCGTCGGACAGCACGACGTCCGCCTCCCAGTGGGCGGGGTACTGAGGGTGCACGCATTCGAGGCTAGCGGTGTCCGGCTTAGCCCGTATTGAGACATTCCTTACGACTGGAGGGCCCGCTTTCCGGATCCGCTTATAGGGGATCTACCAGCCCTGACGTGGCAAGTTGGGCAACGCTTGTGCATCGACTGTTCCCGTCTGTCCGCTCTCCACCCCACGACGCCCCTGGAAGCTGTTAGGTTTCTGGACGTCAGCCTCACAGCACGGAGAGGACGCCGCCCCTCCTAGGGCATGGCTCACCTCCACAAGCAGTTGGCAAGGTGGTGACATCATGACGCGGGTCGTCGTGGTGGGCGATCTCATGACGGACGCGGTCGCCCGCGCGAAGTTCCCTCTTGCTAGGGCGAGCGACACCCCGGCCGTCGTGACCATGCACGGTGGCGGCTCCGGCGCCAACATCGCCTCCTGGCTGGCCGTGGAGGGCTCGGAGGTCGCCTTCATCGGCCGCCGCGGCGCCGACATCACCGGCCGCAACCGCGACATGGAGCTCATGGGGTACGGCGTGGACGCCCGGCTCGTCATGGACCCCGAGCGGCCGACCGGCACCTGCGTCGTGCTCGTCACCCACAAGGGCGAGCGGACCATGCTGTCCGACCCCGGCGCCAACGCCGCGCTGTCCCCCGAGGACCTGCCGCGCGACCTGTTCAGCACCGGCGGCCACCTGCACATGTCGGGCTACACGCTGATCAACGAGGGGTCGCGCGACGCCGGCATCGCCGCGCTCGACATGGCCCGGCGCGCCGGCATGTCGATCTCCGTGGACTGCGCCTCCTCCGCCCCGCTGGAGCGGACCGGCGCCGAGCCGTTCCTCGAGTGGACCGACGGTGCGAAGCTGCTGTTCGCCAACGCCGATCAGGCCAAGGTGCTCACCGGCAGGGACGACGCCGCCGCGGCGGCCAAGGTGCTGACCGCCTGGTTCCCGCAGGTCGTGATCAAGCTCAACGCCGAGGGCTCGCTCTGGTACTCCAACAGCCGTCCCGAACCGGTCCGGGCGCCCGCCGAGGTCGTCGATCGGGTGGTCGACGGCACCGGCGCCGGTGACGCCTTCGCCGCCGGATTCCTGCCCGTCTGGCTGGACGGCAAGCCGGCCGCCGAGGCGCTGGCGGCGGGCAACGCCCTCGCCGCCAAGTGCATCTCCAATCTCGGCGCCCGCCCTCGTCTCTGACCCGCATTTCAGGACGGCCCGGGTTCAGGACGGCCCGGGTTCAGGACGGCCCGGTTCAGAACGAGCTTCGCGCGAGCACGACCGGCTGCGCGGGCCGCAGGCGCAGCAGCGGCACGAAGGCCAGCAGGAGCAGCGCCGCTGCCAGCGGGATCAGGTCCTTGCTCGCGAGCGGAAGCGCGGCCTGCACGAGCACCAGCGCCGGGCTCCACCACGGCACCCGCCGCCCCGCGGCGAGCCGGGCCACCAGCGCGACCATGCCGGCGTAGAACAGCAACGGCACGACGGTGTACACGACCGGCTCGACCCCCGGGATCGCCTTGACGGCGTCGAAGCGGGGCCCCATCGCGTCGTGGTCGGCGGACAGGAGGCCGACCACGATGTCGATCGTGAACTGCGCGGCCAGCGCCAGCGCCCCGGCGAGGCCGGCGGCGTACCCCGCCGTGGCCGTCACGCCGCCGCCGGCCATCGTTCGGAGCCGCCCGAAAATCCGCACGAAGAGGATCAACGCGGCCAGGAAGAACAGGTGCCCCAGGGTCCAGGCCAGGCCGGGCCCCCGGCTGCCGTCGAATCCGTCGACGATCCGGGCGACGCCGTATGCGCCGACCAGGGCCGGAGCCGCAACAAGTGATCTCATGGCGACAAGTTTGGCGATCACACGCAGCCCCGGGATGGGGTGAACACCCTGACCTCACCCTGACCCGTCCCGGAGCCCGGCCTCGGCTCGCCGCCCCCGTTTGTCAGGGCCAGTGTGTGAGGGCCCGTGTGTCGGGGCCCGTGCGTCAGGGCCCGTGTGTCGGGGCCCGTGCGTCAGGGGCGCGCCGGTCCGCCCCGGGGCTGGGCTCGGGAGGTGGTCAGCTGGTGACGGCCAGGGCCAAGGGCAGCACGGCGGGCGCCCCGGCGTGACGGACCTGGGCGGCGGCCAGCGCCATCGTCCACCCGCTGTCCACGCGGTCGTCCACCAGCAGCACCGGCCCGCCCGCCGCCGCGATCCTCGCGGCGACGTCACGCGGCATCGCGAGCGTCCCCCGGATGGCCGTCACCCGCTGGGCGCTGTTGTGCCTGGCGGCGGGCGGCCCGTCGCGATAACCGAGCGCCCCGAGATACTCCAGCCGGCCGACCTGGGCGAGCCGCTCGGCGAGCGACCCGACCAGCGCCGGCCGCGTGCCCGACGGCACCGCGACCACCGCGACCGGCCGCCGCTCCCACCCCCACGACTTCAGCACCTCGACCACGGCCGCGAACACGTCGTCGGGCACCGGCCCGTCCCCCGCCGCGAACAGTTCGCGCAGCCGGGTGCCCCAGCCGATGTCGGTCAGGCGGCCGAGCGCGCGGCCCGGCTCGGCGGACAGCTCCGGCTTGATCCGCCCCTTCAGGTCCGGCAGGCCGGTGGGCCACTGGCGGCGCGGCTCGATCTCGACACCGGGACGCGCGAGCCGCTGCTGCGCGGCCCGGACGGCCTCGTCCGGCACCTCGGCGGAACGGTGGGCGCCGGTGCAGTTGTCACACCTGCCACACGGCGTCGCCGAATCGTCGTCGAGGTGGCGGCGCAGGTATTGCTCCCGGCATTCGGTGGTCGCGAGGTACCCGAGCATGGCCTCCTGCTCCGCCCGGCGCTCGGCGGCCACCCGGGCGTACCGCTCGGTGTCGTAGCTCCACGGCTCGCCGGTGGCCTCCCAGCCGCCTTTGACCCGGCGTACGGCGCCGTCCACGTCGAGCACCTTGAGCATCATCTCCAGCCGGCTCCGGCTGAGGTCGACCCTCGTCTCCAGTGCGGCGGTGGACAGCACTCCCCCCTCGGACAGCGCCTCCAGCGTCGCCCTGACCACGCCCTCCGGCGGGAAGGCGAGCGAGGCGAAGTAGGCCCAGATCTCCCGGTCCTCGGGGCCGGGCAGCAGGATGACCTCGGCCCGCTCCACGCCGCGCCCGGCCCGGCCCACCTGCTGGTAGTACGCCACGGGCGAGGCGGGCGCGCCCACGTGGACGACGAAGCCCAGGTCGGGCTTGTCGAAGCCCATCCCGAGCGCCGAGGTCGCCACCAGCGCCTTGACCCGGTTGCCGAGCAGGTCCTCCTCGGCCGCCAGCCGGTCGGCAGGCTCGGTCTGCCCGGTGTACGCGGCGACGGTGTGGCCCTGCTCGCGCAGGTACGCGGCGATCTCCTGGGCCGCGGCCACGGTCAGCGTGTAGACGATGCCGGAGCCCGGCAGCTCGTGCAGCGTCCTGGCCAGCCAGGCGAGCCGCTGGTCCGCGCCGCCCAGCCGTACGACGCTCAGGTGGAGACTCTCGCGCTCCAGGGGGCCGCGCAGGACGAACACCTCGCCGCCGGGCAGTTCGTCCCACTCCTGCGTGACGGCGAGTTGCTCGGCGACGTCGCGGGTGACCCGGGCGTTCGCCGTGGCCGTCGTGGCCAGCACGGGGATGCCCGGCGGCAGCTCGGCCAGCAGGGTGCGGAGCCTGCGGTAGTCGGGCCGGAAGTCGTGGCCCCAGTCGGAGATGCAGTGGGCCTCGTCGATCACCAGGAGACCCGCGCTGCCGGCCAGCTCGGGCAGCACGTTGTCGCGGAAGTCGGGGTTGTTCAGCCGCTCGGGACTGACCAGCAGCACGTCGACCGCGCCCTCGGCGACCTGGCCGTAGACCTTCTCCCACTCCTCGGGGTTGGCCGAGTTGATCGTCTCGGCGTGGATGCCCGCCCGCTCGGCCGCGGCGATCTGGTTGCGCATCAGCGCCAGGAGCGGGGAGACGATGACCGTGGGCCCCTCGCCGAGCTCGCGCAGCAGCGCGGTCGCGATGAAGTAGACGGCCGACTTCCCCCAGCCGGTGCGCTGCACGACCAGCGCCCGCCTGCGGTCCATGACCAGGGCCTTGATGGCGGCCCACTGGTCGTCGCGCAGCCGCGCCTGCTCGCCGGCGAGCGCCCGCAGCCGGGCCTCCGCCTCTTCCCGCAGCATCACCTCTTCTTCGCTCACCCGCCCATTGGTACCAGGTCCGGCCGACCGTTTCCGCCGCGACCGCGAAGCGGCCGGACCGACCCGGACGGGCGTCGTGGTTGGATGAATCCCGCTATGGACGTGACCACCTGGTATCTCGAACAGACCAGCCCCGCCGACCTGCGGCCGGGACGGCCGCCCGCGCTCCCCGCGCAGGTCGTCCGCGCCGAGGTCCCCAGCCCGGAGTTCAGCCGCTTCCTCTACACGGCCGTGGGCGGCGACTGGCAGTGGACCAACCGGCTGCCGTGGACCTGGAAGCAGTGGAAGGACTGGCTCGACCGGCCGGGCGTCGAGACCTGGGTGGCCTGGGTGCGCGGCACCCCCGCCGGGTACGCCGAACTGGTGGCCCAGGACAGCGGCACGGTCGAGATCGTCAACTTCGGGCTGCTGCCGTACGCGATCGGGCAGGGCCTCGGCGGGTGGCTGCTGGGCGAGGCCGCGGCCCGCGCCTGGGACCTCGCCGAGCGCTGGCCGGGACGGGAGACCACCCGCCGGGTCTGGGTGCACACCTGCTCCCTCGACGGACCGGCCGCGCTCGCCAACTACAAGGCCCGGGGTTTCCGGATCTACGACGAGAAGCTGAACATGCCGGGCGACGAGGACGAGGGCGAGACGCCCGGTCCCTGGCCCGGCGCCGGCCCCCGCGACTGACCGTTTCGGGGCCGCAAGGGCTGTCCTGCCGGGGAAGCCGGGACCGCGGGCGCGGGCCCGGCAGTATGGTGGTGAGTCGCGAACAGGGTGAACTCTCGGCAGAATGTTCGATGTCCACCACTGATGTCCACCACTGATGTCCACCACGACGCTCACCACTGACGTTCACCATCAACGTTCGCCCTCCCCGGTCCCGACGGCCGGGGTCCGGCTCCTCGACACGCAGGAAACCACGACATGGCCCGACGCACGACGACACCCCCGCCGGACGAGGACTTCGAGGAGCGGATCGTCGACATCGACGTCTCCGCGGAGATGCGGACGAGCTTCCTTGAGTACGCCTATTCGGTGATCTACCAGCGCGCGCTGCCCGACGCGCGCGACGGACTCAAGCCCGTCCAGCGCCGCATCCTCTACTCCATGAGCGAGATGGGCCTGCGGCCCGACCGCGGGCACGTCAAGTCCTCCCGCGTCGTCGGCGAGGTGATGGGCAAGCTCCACCCGCACGGCGACTCGGCCATCTACGACGCGCTCGTACGGCTCGCGCAGCCGTTCTCGATGCGCCTGCCGCTGGTGGACGGGCACGGCAACTTCGGCTCTCCCGACGACCTGCCCGCCGCGATGCGGTACACCGAGGCCCGCCTCGCCCCGGCCGCCATGCTCATGGTGCAGTCGATCGACGAGGACACCGTCGACTTCAAGCCCAACTACGACGGCCAGGAGACCGAGCCGTCGGTCGTGCCGTCGGCGTTCCCCAACCTGCTGGTCAACGGCGCCTCCGGCATCGCGGTCGGCATGGCCACCAACATGGCACCGCACAACCTCGGCGAGGTCGTCGCGGCGGCCCGCTACCTGATCAGGAAGCCGGACGCGACGCTCGACGAGCTCATGCGCTTCGTCCCCGGCCCCGACCTGCCGACCGGCGGCACGATCATCGGCCTGAACGGCGTCAGGGACGCGTACGAGACCGGCCGCGGCACCTTCAAGATGCGGGCCAAGGCGACGATCGAGCAGGTCACGCCGCGCCGCAAGGGCATCGTCGTCACCGAGCTGCCGTTCAACGTGGGCCCGGAGCGGGTGGTCACGAAGATCAAAGAGCTGGTGAACGCGAAGAAGCTCACCGGCATCGCCGACCTCAAGGACCTGACCGACCGGCACAAGGGCCTGCGCCTGGTCATCGAGGTCAAGAACGGCTTCAACCCGGAGGCCGTGCTGGAGGAGCTCTACCGGCTGACGCCGATGGAGGAGACCTTCGGCATCAACAACGTCGCCCTCGTCGACGGCCAGCCGCGCACGCTCGGCCTGCGCGAACTGCTGTCGGTCTACGTGGACCACCGGCTCGACGTCGTGCGCAGGCGGTCGCGCTTCCGGCTGCGCAAGCGCGAGGAACGGCTCCACCTCGTCGACGGCCTCATCATCGCGCTGCTCAACATCGACCAGGTCATCCAGGTGATCCGGGGCTCGGACGACTCGGCGCAGGCCCGCGCGCGGCTCAGGGAGACCTTCGAGCTGAGCGAGATCCAGGCGAACTACATCCTCGACACCCCGCTGCGCCGCCTCACCCGCTACGACAAGCTGGAGCTCGACCGGGAGAAGGAGCAGCTCCAGGCCGACATCGCCGAGCTGAACGAGATCCTCGGCTCGGAGGACCGGCTGCGCAGGGTCGTGTCGTCCGAGCTGGCCGAGGTGGCCAAGACGTACGGCACGCCGCGCCGCACGGTCCTGCTCGAGTCGTCGGAGGCCGCCAGGGCCGCCGTCGTGCCACTGGAGGTGGCCGACGATCCCTGCCTGGTGCTGCTGTCGTCCACCGGCCTGCTCGCCCGTACGACCGACGCCTCGCCGATCTCCGGCGAGGGCGACCGGGCGGCACACGACGTGCTGGTCTCGGTGGTCCGCTCGACCGTGCGCGGCGAGGTGGGCGTGGTGACTTCCAGTGGCCGGATGATCCGTGTCTCGGTGCTCGACCTGCCCGCGCTGCCGCCCTCGGCCAACCCGCCCTCGCTCGCGGGCGGGCATCCGGTGTCGGAGTACGTCGCCCTCGAACCGGACGAGAGGGTCGTCGGGCTGGGCTCGCTCGACCCGGACGGGCCGGGGCTCGCGATCGGCACCAGCCAGGGCGTGGTCAAGCGGGTCGTGCCCGAATATCCCGTCAACCGCGACGAGTTCGAGGTGATCGGACTGCGGGACGGCGACGTGGTGGTCGGCGCCGTCGAGCTGACCTCCGTCGACCACGACCTCGTGTTCATCACCAGCGACGCGCAGCTCCTGCGCTTCCCCGCCTCCGTCGTACGGCCCCAGGGACGTCCGGCGGGCGGCATGGCCGGTGTGCGCCTCGACGGCGACGCGAAGGTGGTCTTCTTCGGCGTGGTCGATCCCACCCGGGAGGCGCGTGTGGTGACGATCGCCGGGTCCTCCACCGCCCTGCCCGGCACGCAGATGGGCGCGGGCAAGATCTCCGACTACGCCGACTTCCCGTCGAAGGGACGCGCGACCGGTGGCGTGCGCGCCCAGCGCTTCCTGAAGGGCGAGGACGTCCTGCTGCACGCCTACGCCGGCCCGGCGCCGGTCAAGGCGGTCTCCTCGACCGGCAAGCCGGTGCCGCTGCCCGAGGAGCTCGGCCGCCGCGACGGCTCGGGTGTGCGCCTCGTGCACGCCATCGCCGCGATCGGCGGCGCGCTCGGCGCGGACGGCGACGAGGACACCGCCGCGACGGATGGCGGCATGGCCACCACGGGCGACACGGGAGGCGAAGAGCCTCCCATGTGACACGCGGCGAAGAGCCGCCCATGTGGCACAGGGGGCGAAGCCACCCCGTTGAAACAGGGGGGGCGAAGAGCCACCCCGTTGAAACAGGGGGGGCGAAGAGCCACCCCATTGGAACAGGGGGCGAAGAGCCACCCCGTTGAAACAGGCGGCGCGTGGAGCCGGTCTCGTAGCTCCGCGCCGCCGCCCCTGCGCCTGCCCGTGGCGTTCAGGTGGCGGCGGGGCCCCCGTGGAATGAGGAGTGGAACGAGGAGCGGTACGCCTGCGGTGTCGTCCCCACGACCCGTTTGAACCGCTCCCGGAACGCGGTCGGCGACCCGAAACCGGCCTGTGCGGCGATGCGCTCGATGCCGTGGTCGGTGTTCTCCAGCAGATACTGCGCCCGCCGGACCCGGGCGCGCAGCAGCCACTGCAGCGGCGTGGTGCCGGTCTGCTGACGGAAGCGCCTGCTGAACGTCCGCTCGCTCATCCCGCTGAGGGCCGCCATCTCCCGCAGGGTGAGGTCGCGGCCGAGGTTGTCCTCGATCCACGCCAGCACCGGCTCCAGCAGCGAACCGCTGGGCACCGGCGGGTGCTCGTGGACGATGAACTGCGCCTGACCGCCCTCCCGCTCCAGCGGCATCACCGACAGGCGGGCGGCGTCGGCCGCGACGGCCGAGCCGTGGTCGCGCCGGATCATGTGCAGGCACAGGTCGAGGCCGGCGGCCGCGCCCGCCGAGGTGAGCACCTGCCCGTTGTCGACGTAGAGCACGTCCGGCCGCACGTCCACCAGCGGGAACCGCCGGGCCAGCGCGGGCGCCGCCGCCCAGTGCGTGGTCGCCCGCAGACCGTCCAGCAGCCCGGCCGCCGCGAGCGTGAACGCGCCCACGCAGATCGAAGCGAGGCGGGTGCCCCGCGCGGCCGCGTCGCGCAGCGCCTCCAGCGCCTCGGGCGGGGGCGGCCCCGCCCGCTCCGAGCAGCCGGGCACGATGATCGTGTCGGCCTCCGCCAGCGCGTCCACGCCGTAGGGCACGCGCAGGGCGAACGCCTCGGTCTCCACTTCGGGGGCGGGCCCGCACACCCGCACCCGGTAGGGGCGCCGGCCGTCGGGCAGGCGGGTGCGCCCGAACACCTCGATGGGGGTCGCCAGGTCGAACGGCACGACATGGTCCAGCGCCAGGATCGCCACTGTGTGCACGATCGCCACGATAGACGGAATCCCGCCAGCGACGAATTCAGGGCAGATCCACGAATCCTCAGGTGACAGCTGCTGGCGGGAATCCGTTGGTCTTTGTCGTTCTCGCCTCTGGGATCAGCCTCGGCCGCACTCCTACGGTTGGTGACCGCACCGCCGACGACAAAGAGAGATGCCGATGCTGGCCCAGTTCGTGCTGTTCGACGGGTTCGATCCCCTGGACGTTCTCGCGCCGTACGAGGTCCTGACGGCGGCCGCGATGTCCACGCGGACCCCGCTCACAGCCACGTTCGTCGCGGCGGAGGGACCCCGTGAGGTGGCCGGCGGCGTTCCGGGTGTGTCGCTGCGGGCCACCGGGCGGCTGGACCCGGCCCGCGCCGACCTGGTCGTCCTTCCCGGAGCGGCCGGGGACGGTCACCGCGCGGCTCGGCCGCGCTCTCGCGACCGGCCTGCCCGGGCTCATGGGCGAGGCGCTCGGGCGGGAGGGCGTCACCGTCGCCACCGTCTGCGGAGGTTCGCTGATCCTGGCGATGGCGGGGCTGATCCCGGGTCGTCACGTGACCGGTCACCACATGGGCCTGGACACGCTGAGCGCCTTCGGGGCGGTCGCGGTGGACGCACGAGTCGTCGACGACGGCGACCTGGTGAGCGGCGCCGGGGTCACCTCGGGCCTCGACCTCGGTCTCTACCTGGTGGAGCGTGACTTCGGGCCGCACGTCGCACGCGACGTGGAGCGGCTGTTCGCCCATGAACGGCGCGGCGTCGTCTGGCGCGAGCGCCGCCCGTCCACGCCGCCCGTCCACGCCGGCCGCCCGCTGATCGGGTAGCGTGCACGATGACCAAGTTCTTCCTGGCCGTTCACGTCCTCGCCGCGATCCTCGCGGTCGGCCCTGTCGCCGTGGCGGCGAGCATGTTCCCGTCTGCCGCACGTCGCTTGCCGGATCGGGGCGCGGCGGGTCGGGCCTCAGCGGATCGGGGCGCGGCGGGTCGGGACACCGGGGTCGGCGGCGTGGCCACGCTCCGCGTGCTGCATCGCATCTGCCGCGTCTACGCCGTCGCGGGCCTGGCCGTACCGGTTTTCGGGTTCGCCACGGCGAGCGGCCTCGGCGTGCTGCGCGACGCGTGGGTGATCGCGTCCATCCTGCTCACCGCCGCGGCGGCCGCGATCCTCGCACTGGCGGTCCTGCCTCGCCAGGACGCCGTCGTCGCCCGGCTCACCGCCGGGGACTCCACGCCTGCCGACGCCGGCGAAGGAGTGGCGCGGCTCGCCATGCCGACCGGCGTCTTCAACCTGCTGTGGGCGGCCGTCACGGTGCTGATGATCGTCCGCCCCGGCTCGACCACGGGAGTCTGACCATGTCACGTCCGCATTCCGCCCTGCGCGTCGCCGCCGCCGTCGAGCTGGGGTCCCTGGCCGTCCTCCTGGTCAACCTGGCCACGGTGCACCTGCCGCCCGTCTCCTCGTTCGTCGGCCCCCTGCACGGCTGCGCATACCTGGTCGTCGTCGTGGCCGCCGCCCGCGACGCCGGGTGCGACCCGACCGGCAAGGCGCTGGCCTGGCTGCCGGGAATCGGCGGCCTTCTCGTCCTGCGGCGCCTCGCACGTACGCCGCGGGACAAGGCCGCCGCCGGCGCTTGAGCCGAGGCGCCGGCTTACTCGGTGACCAGGCAGAACGGGTGCCCGGCCGGATCGAGGAAGACCGTCCAGCCGCTTCCCTCACCGGGCTGGTGCTCGTGCCTGACGGCTCCTAGGGCGAGCACCTGGTTCTCCGCCTCGGCCATGTCGTCCACCGTCAGGTCGAGGTGGAACTGCTGCGGGTGCTCAGCGGAGGGCCAGGCCGGGGGCACGTGTTCGGGGACCCGCTGGAAGGCGAGACGGGTCTGGTCGTCGCCGGCGAGCGTGACCCAGTCCTCCTCCTCATCGGCGACCTTCCAGCCGAGCAGCCCGGCGTAGAAGTCCGCCAGGGCCTTCGGTTCCGGACAGTCGAGCACGACCGAGTGCATGCGCGCGACACCGCTCATGGTGACCTCTCTCCCTCAGGTTTCAACACCATCTAAGACCTTATACCGGTGTCGCAGGCGATGGCCACCCGCCAGGAGTGCGCAAAAGCCCGCCCCCCGCGATGACCGGTCGGAGGGCATCGGGCAACATCTGTGACATGACCGGAGCTTTCGACGATCTGCTGGACGCCAACGAGAAGTACGCGAGCACGTTCACCCACTCCGGCCTCAGTGGCCGCGCGGCGCGTGGGCTCGCGGTGGTGACGTGCATGGACTCCCGCATCGACCCGCTCGGGCTGCTCGGCCTGACCGCGGGCGACGCGAAGATCCTGCGCAACGCGGGCGCACGGGTGACCGACGACGTCCTGCGGACCCTCGTCCTCGCCGTCTACCTGCTCGGCGTCGACCGCGTGCTGGTGATGCCGCACACCGACTGCCGGATGTCCAAGTCGACCGACGAGGACGTGCACAACCTCATCGCCGCCGACTACGGCGTCGACACCCGCAGCCTCGAGTTCCAGACCGTCCCCGACCAGCGCGCCGCGCTGCGGCACGACATCACCCGCATCAAGTCCAGCCCCTACCTGCCCGACGACCTCGTCGTGGGCGGCGCGCTGTACGACGTGCACACGGGACGGCTCCAGCCCGTCGAACTCTGACCCCACCCCCGTACGGCAGGCCGCCCGGTCTGCCGTACGGGGCCGGCGGGGCGCCTTCTCCGGACCACGGGCCATCCCGGAACCGGGGCACCCGGCTGCTACGTTGTCGTGCCGACGACACGTGAGCTTTTCCCCCCGGTACCGCAACCGGTCCCGAGGCGCCCCCCCAAGGAGCCCGTATGCCCAGCCGCACTCCCTCCGCCTCCGGCGGCACCTCGCGCCGGTCCTTCCGCGGCATCGCCATCCTGGTGATCCTCGCGCTCATCGTCGTCGGGGCGCCGACCCTGCTCGGCGCGTTCAGCGGGTTCGAGCGCACCAGCGGCGGCGAGGTGGCGGTCGTCCGCGACGGCGGCCCGCTCGACGACAACAAGGTCCGCCAGGTCATCGACCCGGGCTCCGGGGTGACCTGGATCGGCTGGTGGTCCCAGATGCACCGCTACCCCGCCCAGCAGCGGTTCTACACGATCACCTCCGACGCCGGACACGGCGAGAGGTCCGGTGTCGACGTCGTCAACGTGCCGAGCGGCGACGGCGTCAACATGGGCATCGAGGGCACGCTCTACTTCGGCCTCAACCTCGACCACCAGACGCTGAAGTCGTTCGACGACAAGTTCGGCACGCGCAAGTTCCGCAGCACCAACGGTGGGACCTTCTACCCCTGGGAGGGCGACGAGGGCTGGTCCGCCTTCCTCGACCAGATCATCCGGCCGGTGATCGACAACGACCTGCGCACCCAGATCAACAACTTCCGCTGCGCGCAACTGGTCTCCTCCTGCGCGCTCGTGCAGAACAACAGCGCCGGCCAGCAGGGCGGGGGCTCGCCGCAGCAGGGCAACAACGCGAACATCGCCAAGATCCAGGAAGCGGTGAACACGAGCCTGGCCGAGGACCTCAAGTCGACCCTGGGCGCCGACTATCTCACCGGCATCCACTTCAACCTCTCGCGGGTGACCCTGCCCAACGAGGTCCAGGAGGCGGTCAACCAGGCGCAGGCCGCGTTCGCGAAGGTCACCGAGGCGCAGGCGAAGGTCGCCCAGGCGCGCGCGGAGGCGGACGCCAACAAGGCCCGGCAGGACGGCTACAACAAGTGCCCCACGTGCGCGGAGATCGAGAAGCTGAAGGCCCTGCCCCAGGGCATCACGGTGTACGCGCCGGGCAATACTGGAGGCGTCGCTCTGCCCACCAAGTAGGGAGCCGGAACCCCGATGCGCCTGCTCGCCCTTCCGGTGACGCTCATCGTCATCGCCGTGCTCGTGTATCTGCTCGTGACGCTCGCACGCGGCGGGAAGCCCGCGCCCCGGCGAGAGGCGGCCGGCTCACCCCGCTGGGAGACCGACACCGTCATGGAGAACGGGTGGACCCTGATCGTCGTACGCAAGGTAGCTCCCGGCCCCAACGGGCCGGTGGAGCTGACCAGGCAGACGGTCAGGGCCATCCGCGACGACGACCCGGACTGGGACGAACGCTACCGGGAGGGCATGCTGGAGGCCCGCAACCGGGTCAGCACCCTGGAGATCGAGTCCGGCTGACCCCGGCCAGATTCGAGGGCAGTTCGAATTCGATTTCGTGGCGAATCGGGATGCCGTCGAGGCCGATCTCGGGAATCGACGGCTTGAGCTCACGCGACCGAGCGACGGCGTCGCGGTGCACGGCGACGAGGTCGAAGCCGTACCGCTGATAGAAGCGCAGCGCCCGCAGGTTGTCGTTCGTCGTCACCAGCCATAGCCGAACGGTGCCTGCGGCGCGGGCCGCTCCGGCCACGGCGTCGACGAGGGCGGTGCCCGCTCCGGCGCCTTCGCGTACGGAGTCGAGCGTGACGAGTTCACACTCCCGGCCGGCGATCCTGTAGGTGGCGACGCCGGCGCGTTCCCCGTCGAGCAGCGCGACGAATCCGGGCAGCGCCGTCGTGTCGTGGGCGACGCCTCGGCTGACCGATACGACTCCTCCCCACCTCTCGGTGAACAACTCCCGCACCCAGGTGACGTCCTCGGCGGTGAGCTGCCGCACGGTCACACGGCTCTTCTGGTCGTGGCCAAGAGATGTCATGGGCCCATGGTCACAGATGACGTTCGGGCACCGTCAGGTCACGGACGGTCATAAGGGGCGCCCTTCCTGGGGAGGAGGTGCGGACGCGTGCCCCGGCTCCTCCCAGGCTGGGCTCGCGACGGTGAGCCGGTGCCCGGCGGGCACCGGTCAGGCGTCGATGTGGTCGCGGTCCACCTCGGCGGCGCTGCCGATGATGAACTCGCGGCGCGGGCCCACGTCGCTGCCCATGAGGAGGTTGAAGATGTGCTCGGCATCCTCCACGTCCTCGATCCGCACGCGGCGCAGGACGCGGTGGCGGGGGTCCATGGTCGTCTCGGCGAGCTGGTCGGCGTCCATCTCACCGAGGCCCTTGTAACGCTGCACGGGGTCCTTCCAGCGCTTGCCGCGCCGCTCCAGGTCGCGCAGGACCTTGTGCAGCTCGGCGTCGCTGTAGGTGTAGATGTACTTGTCCTGGCCACGCCCGGGGTTGGTGACCTCGATGCGGTGCAGCGGCGGCACCGCGGCGAACACCCGCCCGGCCTCGACCATCGGCTTCATGTAGCGGTGGAAGAGCGTGAGCAGCAGGCAGCGGATGTGCGCGCCGTCCACGTCCGCGTCGGCCATCAAGATGATCTTGCCGTAGCGGGCCGACTCGATGTCGAACGAGCGGCCCGACCCGGCGCCGACCACCTGGATGATCGCGGCGCACTCGGTGTTCTTGAGCATGTCGGCGACCGACGCCTTCTGCACGTTCAGGATCTTGCCCCGGATCGGCAGCAGAGCCTGGAACTCCGAGTCGCGGGCGAGCTTGGCCGTGCCCAGCGCGGAGTCGCCCTCGACGATGAACAGCTCGCTGCGGTCGACGTCGTCGCTGCGGCAGTCGACCAGCTTGGCGGGCAGCGCCGAGTTCTCCAGGGCGGACTTGCGCCGCTGGTTGTCACGGTGCTCGCGGGCGGCGATGCGGGCCTTGGCCGCGGCGACGACCTTCTCCAGCACCGCGCGCAGCTGCTGCTTCTGCCCTCGCTTGGGGGTGGCGAACAGCGCCTTCAGCTCGCGGGCGACCACGTGGGCGACGATGCGGCTGGCCGCGGAGGTGCCGAGCACCTCCTTGGTCTGTCCCTCGAACTGCGGCTCGGGCACCCGCACGGTGACGACCGCGGTCAGCCCTTCGAGGATGTCCTCCTTGGTCACCGGCTCGTCGCCGTTCTTCAGCAGCCGGGTCTCCCTGAGCTGCTCGTTGACCGTGCGGACCAGCGCCCGCTCGAACCCCGCGACGTGGGTGCCGCCCTTCGGCGTGGCGATCACGTTCACGAACGAGCGTACGGTCGTCTCGTAGCCCTTCCCCCAGCGGATCGCGACGTCGACGGTGAGCTCCCGCTCGACCTCGGTCGGCGTCATGTGCCCCTGCTCGTCGAGCACGGGGACCGTCTCGTGGAAGTGGCCCTCGCCCTGCAGCCGCAGCACCTCGCACACGGCCTCGTCCCGGGACAGGAACTCGGTGAACTCGCTGATGCCGCCGTCGAAGCGGAACGTCTCCTCGACCGGCTCCTCGCCGCGGACGTCGCGCACCACGAGCGTGAGCCCCGGCACCAGGAAGGCCGTCTGGCGCAGCCGCACGTGGATCTCGTCGAGCGAGACCTCCGCCTCGGGCAGGAAGATCTGCCGGTCGGCCCAGAAGCGCACGCGGGTGCCGGCGGTGTTGCGCGGGGCGGGGCCGCCGTCGCGCAGGCCGGACTTCTTGCGGAACTTGGCGGTCGGGCCGTCGCCGTCGAACACGCCGGGCACGCCCCGGCGGAAGCTGATCTGGTGGACCTTGCCGTCGCGGTCGACCTCCACGTCGACGCGGGAGGACAGCGCGTTGACCACCGAGGCGCCGACGCCGTGCAGGCCGCCGGAGGCGCCGTAGGAGCCGCCGCCGAACTTGCCGCCCGCGTGGAGCTTCGTGTAGACGAGCTCGACGCCGGCCAGGCCGCTCTTGGGCTCGATGTCGACGGGAATGCCACGCCCGTTGTCACGCACCTCGATCGAGCCGTCCGTGTGCAGCTCGACCTCGATCCGCGTGCAGTAGCCTCCGAGCGCCTCGTCGACCGCGTTGTCCACGATCTCCCACAGGCAGTGCATGAGGCCGCGCGTGTCCGTGGAGCCGATGTACATCCCCGGGCGCTTGCGGACGGCCTCCAGGCCTTCCAGCACAGAGAGATGACGGGCGGTGTACCCCGTCTCCGCGCGAACCGCAGTCACACCCAACTCCTACTTATCAATCGAACACGCGTACGCAGCTTAACGCCACTCAATGTTTGTACGCGCACAAGCTTGCCAGGCGCAGCACAATGACCGGCACTTTCGCTGTGATCCCCGTCACTTTCCCGATCATTCTGCTCTGGGCGTAGTCGGAGCATGATTGGGAAGGCCCGTATCCGGTTAGATGTTGTCCCAAGTGACTGACGCCAACGTCCCCACAGCGTGGGGCGACCCGAAAGGCGATACGTGACTGGAGCTCTCGCCCCCATCAAGCCGCTGACGGCCCTGGACCGGTGCGACCGGTGCGGTGCTCAGGCCTACATCCGCGCGACCCTGCCCGTGGGTGGGGAGTTGCTGTTCTGCGCCCACCACGGGCGTCAGCACGTGACTGTGCTGCGCGACAAAGGTGCTGAGATCCAGGACGAGTCGGCCCGACTCAGTGAATCCCCCGCGACCGCCCCTGAGGGCGAGCGCTGACCCCATAGACGGCGTGCCGGAGCGTCAGACGATAATGTCGGCTCCGCGCGCCGTCGCCATATAAGCCATCGACCCGGGCCGCCCGCCCGGCGCGGCCGCCGTTCCCCGCTTCCCCCGGGGTCCGCGGCGGACGGCGCCGGCGGGTCAGGACCGCACCCGGTAGTGGTAGCGGCCGGCGACGGTGAATCCCTCGCGCTCGTAGAGCGCGCGGGCGCCGGTGTTGGCCTCCGTCACCACCAGGTACGCGCCGTCGGCGCCACACCGCCGCCCCCAGGCGAGCAGGGTGCGCAGCACGGCAGCGCCCAGCCCGCGCCGCCTGGCGTGCGGCTCGACCGCCATGCAGTAGACGCCGAGCCATCGCCCCTGCGGCACGCCCCTTCCCACCGCGCCCTCCTCGAGGAGGACGTACCCGGCGGGCACCCCGCCGAGGATGCGCTCACCCCACGTCCGCGCCGGAACCTCCCCGGTGTCGCGGTGGCGCCCGCCGTCCACGCTCCACCAGGTGCGCAGCCACCGTTCTGACGGCTTGTCCTCCACCGCCGCGTCGGCGGCAGGCTCATCGCCGGTGAGCGGCCTGGTCATCACCAAGGTGGGATCCACGAGCCGGTAACCCCGGCGGCCGAGTTCGTCGTCGAGCCCGGGCGACGCGCCCATGCCGACCGAGAACACGCAGGGCTGCCCGATGCCCGCGTAGAAGCGCTCGGCCCGGTCGACCGCCTCCGGCAGGTTCGCCCGCTCTCCCAGCGGCAGCACCGAGTTGGCCCGTTTCGTCACGCCGCCCGCGTGCCGGTAGACCCAGCCGTCGTCCTCCGCCCGTCCCGGCGCCGGCCATGCCGCATCCACCAGCAGGTCGAACTGTGCGATTTCCTCAGTCACCCGCCGCAGCCTAGTTGACCTGCGCTGCTCGCTTTAGATGTGCGTCCGGGGCGGTGGAGGGCTTTCGATTCCTCGGGCCCCCTCGAAGGAGCGGCGGTGTCCCCTTCGCGCAGGAACCGTACCGGCGTCGTCGTGCTGGCCGGAGCTCTGGCAGCGGTGTTGCAACTGTCCGCGTGCGGCGGCGTGGACGGCGCGTCCTACCTCGACCTGTTCTGGCGGATCGCGCTGCCCCTCGGCCGCCCGGCCCTGATCATCGCGTTCATCTTCGAGCTCAAGGCGAGCTGGTTCGACCTGATGAAGCCGCTGATCTACCTGCAGGACCCCGCGCTGTTCACGCTGCCGCGCGGGCTCAAGGCCGTGGTCGACCAGTTCTCCCAGGGCGGCGACCCCAAGTGGGAGATCGTCCTGGCCGCGAGCGTGATCACCACGCTGCCGCTCGTCGTCGTCTTCTTCGCCGGCCAGCGCTACTTCGTCCAGGGCATCGCCACGACGGGCCGGAAGGGCTAGGCCGGGGCGTAGCCGAGCACGTGCTCGCGGAGCAGGACGCCCACCTCGGGGTCGTCCCGCTCGAACGCCTCCACGAGGGGTTCGTGGTCGGCGGCGTTCTCGTGCGGACGCATCCGGAACAGGCGGATCGACAGGTGGGTCCACACCTCGATGCCGAGCGACTCCCACACCGACAGCAGCACCTCGTTGCCCGAGGCTTTCACGATCTCCCGGTGGAAGGCGACGCCGTGCCGCACCTGATCGTGCAGGGCGCCGGCCGCCGCCGCCTCGTGCAGACGGCCGAGGTGCGTACGCAACGCATCCACGGAGGGCCTGCCCAGCCGGACGGCCGTCTCCTCCAGCCCCGCCCGCACCTGGTACACCTCGCGCAGATCGCTCCGGGTGAGCCTGCGGACCCGCGCGCCCTTGTTGGGCGCGGACTCGATGAGCCTGAGCGCCTCCAGCTCGCGCAGCGCCTCACGCACCGGGGCCTGGCTGACGCCCAGCTCGGCCGCCATCCGCCGCTCGACGAGACGGTCGCCGGGCTTCCATCGGCCGTCGGACAGGCCGTCGAGCACGGTTTGCCGGATCTGGTCGCGAAGCGGCGACCGCACGACGGGTTCCACGAGACCGATGATAGGGCCGGACGGCACACATCCGATGATCGATCATAGGGTGTTTAATGAATCCATGGACGAAGACCTGGACCCGCAGGAGACCGCCGAATGGCTCGAATCCCTCGAGGCGGTCCGCCGTGCAGCCGGCCCCGAACGGGCCGACTACCTGCTGAAGCGGCTGGCCACCACCACCCGCTACATCAACACCGTCCCGGCCTCCGAGGAGCCCGTCTACCCGGGTGACCTGGAGGTGGAGGAACGCATCGCCGCGTACGACCGGTGGAACGCCGCAGCGATGATCACGAGGGGAAGCCGGCTGGGCCTCGGCGGCCACCTGGCGACCTACGCCTCGGCCGCCTGGCTGTACGAGGTGGGCTTCAATCACTTCTTCCATGCCGGCCACGACCAGGTCTACTTCCAGGGCCACGCATCCCCGGGCATCTACGCCCGGGCCTTCCTTGAGGGCAGGCTGAGCGAAGCCCAGCTCGACCTGTTCAGGCGCGAGCCCGAGGGCGGGCTGCCGTCATACCCGCATCCGCGGTCCATGCCGGGCTTCTGGCAGTTCCCCACCGTCTCCATGGGCCTCGGCCCGCTCAACGCGATCTACCAGGCCAGGTTCAACCGCTACCTGCACAATCGCGGCATCAAGGACACCTCGCACAGCCACGTATGGGCCTTCCTCGGCGACGGCGAGATGGACGAGCCGGAGTCCACGGCCGCCCTCACCCTCGCCGCGCGCGAGGGGCTCGACAACCTCACCTTCGTGATCAACTGCAACCTGCAGCGGCTCGACGGGCCGGTGCGGGGCAACACCCGTATCGTCCAGGAGCTCGAAAGCGTCTTCAGGGGCGCGGGCTGGCACGTCGTCAAGGCGCTGTGGGGCAGGGAGTGGGACGGGCTGCTCGGCTCGGACGAACTGGTGGCCCGGCTGGGCGAGGTGCCGGACGGGCAGTTCCAGACGTTCGCCGCCTCGACGGGCGCCTATATCAGGGAGCGGCTGTTCCAGGGACTGGACGTGCCCTGCTCAGACGACGACCTGCGGCGCATCGTCGGCGGGTCCCGGGCGGGCCACGAGCCGCGGAAGGTGTACGCGGCCTACCGCAGGGCCCTGGACAACCGTGGCGCCCCCACCGTGATCCTCGTGCAGACGGTGAAGGGCTGGACCCTCGGTGCGGGGATCGAGGCGCGCAACGCCAACCACCAGATGAAGAAGCTCACCCAGGACGAGTTCCGCTCGCTGCGCGACCGGCTCGGCCTGCCGGTGCCGGACGAGGCGCTCGACGGCGACCTGCCGCCATACCTGCATCCCGGGCCGGACTCGCCGGAGGCGCGCTACGCCGCCGAGCGGCGCCGCGACCTGGGCGGGCCCGTCCCCCGCCGTACGGTCTCCCACGCCCCGCTGCCGGCCTCGGGCGAGGCGCCGTTCCGGGCCCTGGAGAAGGGCTCGAAGCAGCCCGTGGCCACGACGATGGCCTTCGTCCGCCTGGTCAAGGACCTGATGAAGGAGCCGGAGACGGGACGCCGCTGGGTGCCGATCGTGCCCGACGAGGCCAGGACGTTCGGCATGGAGTCGCTGTTCCCCACCGCCAAGATCTACTCGCCGCTGGGCCAGCGCTACGAGTCCGTCGACAGGGACCTGCTGTTGTCGTACAAGGAGGCGGCCGACGGGCAGATCCTGCTGGAAGGCATCACCGAGGCCGGGTCGATGGCGTCGTTCACGGCCGCGGCCTCCAGCTACGCCACCCACGGCGAAGCCATGATCCCCTTCTACATCTTCTACTCGATGTTCGGCTGGCAGCGCACCGGCGACCAGATGTGGGCACTGGCCGACCAGCTCGGCCGCGGGTTCCTCGTCGGCGCCACCGCCGGCCGGACCACGATGACCGGAGAGGGCCTGCAGCACGCGGACGGTCACTCGCAGCTCCTCGCCTCGGCCAACCCGGCGTGCCTGGCCTACGATCCCGCCTTCGCCTACGAGGTGGGAACGATCGTGCGTGAGGGGCTCCGGCGCATGTACGGCCCCGACGGCGAGGACGTGTTCTACTACCTGACCGTCTACAACGAGCCGCTGCCCCAGCCCCCGATGCCCGAAGGCGTCGAGGAGGGCATCCTCCGGGGGATCTACCGGTACGCCGCCGGAGGCGGCCAGGCCCACCTGCTGGCCAGCGGCACCGCGATCCACTGGGCGCTGGAGGCGCAGCGACTGCTCCGGGAGGAGTACGGCCTGGGCGTCGACGTGTGGTCGGTCACCTCCTGGAGCGAGCTGCGCCGCGACGCCATGACCACCACGGGCGTGCCGTACGTCCGGCAGGCCCTGGCCGGGACCGCGGGACCGGTGATCGCGGTCAGCGACTGGATGCGCGCGGTGCCGGACCAGATCAGCCCGTGGATCGACCGGCCGTGGACCTCGCTCGGCACCGACGGGTTCGGGCTGTCGGGCACCCGCGATGCGGTCCGCAGGCACTTCGGCGTCGATCCCCGCTCGATCGCGGAGGCCGTGCTCAAGGCGGTGGAGACCGGCCGGGACTGAGCGACACGCCGCGTCGGCGACCATCGCGCAGCGCCCCGATCGGGGGAAACTCTCCGGTCGGGGCGCAGTAGGCTGCGGAACCGTGCTCATCCTGCTTCCGCCCTCGGAGGGGAAGGCCGAGCGGGGCACCTCCGCCGTCCGCCGGCTCAGCTTCCCCGAACTCGCCTCCCCGCGCGAGAAGGTCCTCGACGCCCTCGTCTCGCTCTGCCACACGCCCGAGGCGCGCGACGTTCTCGGCCTGTCGGAGGGGCAGACCGGCGAGATCGAGCGCAACCTGGCGCTCCCCACGGCGCGCACGCTGCCCGTCGCCGCCCTCTACACGGGCGTGCTGTACGACAACCTGGGCCTCGCCACCCTCTCCCCCGAGGCCCGGCGGCGGGCCGACCGGAGGATCGTCGTGTTCTCGGCGCTGTGGGGCCTGCTGCGCCCGTCCGACCGCGTGCCGCCCTACCGGCTGTCCATGGGCGTACGGCTGCCGCCGATGGGCGGCCTGGCCGCGTTCTGGCGGCCGTCGATCAGCGCGGTGCTCGACGCGACGAAGGGGCTCGTGGTGGACATGCGGTCCGCGACGTACGCCGCCGCCTGGCAGCCCGGCGAACGCGGCGTGGCCGTACGGGTGCTGCGGGAGGCCGCAGGGAAGCGGACCGTCGTCAGCCACATGGCGAAGGCCACCCGGGGCGTGGTGGCCCGCGCGCTCGTCGAGACCCCCGACCGGCCCCGCACGGCCGCAGATCTGGCCGACCTGCTGACCGGCCTGGGACATCGGGTGGAACTGGCGGCGCCGTCCGGGCGGGGAAAGCCGCGGACCCTCGACGTGATCGTGAACGAGTGAGTCAGAGATTCAGCCGGGCGCAGGCCCGGCGGTACTGCTGCGCCGGATCGCCGAGATGCGACCAGGGCAGCCGGCTGAAGCGGCCCCCCGTCCTGGCGAGGTGCCCGCGCGCCGGACGCCGGAGGTCGGACAGGTAGAAGGCGGCGCCGAAGACGTTGTGCGCCTCGACCGAGCGCGGGTGCGCCCCGCCGATGCGCCGCTCCGCCCAGTGGCCGGCGGCCGAGACGATCTCGCGCTGCGCGTCGAAGGAGAACCAGCCGCCCCGGGACATGGGGGTGCGCCCTGCGGCGACGATCTCGAAGTGGGCCAGCGGCACGAGCGCCGGGAGCGGGCTGCCCTCCGGGGCGTGCGCGGCGGCCGAGCGGGCGAAGCCGAGCATCTCCTGGGCGGTGCCGCCCCAGCCGGGCGACAGGGTGATCAGGCGGGCCAGCGCCCCCGAATACAGCGTCGGCCACCGGCGGGAGCATTCGTACCAGACCGCGTCCTTGTCGGCGCGCGGCCGGTCCAGCCCGATGGCCAGCCACATCAGGCACTCCCACGGCACCGGGTCGACCGGCGCGAGCCCCGCCGCCGCCAGAAGCGGCTGCCTGGCCTGTTCCATCGCCGACCGGTAGGCGTGCAGCCGGTCCGCCTGCACCGCCCTGGCCCGCACGTCGGGCCTCAGCTCCCAGGCCTCCTCCAGGCGGGCCCGGCCGAGCCACAGCCACAGGTCGGGATTGCCCTGGTCGTGAGCGAGTAGCGCCTCGATCGACCGGCTCGCCCCGATGACGGCCCGCGACAGCGCCTCCGCCCGCAGCGACCGCGTCTCCGGGTCGCCCCTGCTGTCCGCGAGGACGGCCGCCGCCGGTCTGAGGTCACCTCGGGAGGCGGCCTCGACCGCCTCGTCGAGCATGGTGTCCGCCCACGGGCGGTCCGGGATCACTCGTGGCCCCCGAGCACGTGCCCGATCCACTTCGATCACTCCCATGAGGCGCGAGCCTAGGAGCGTCAACGTGCCCGTGGCGCTACCACGAGGTTACGGGGGCGTAAACGTCATCGTCCCCCGGCCGTGGTGCGTGGCCGAGGGACGATCGACTCGTGCGTCAGTCCAGGTAGTCGCGCAGCACCTGCGAACGGGAGGGGTGGCGCAGCTTCGACATGGTCTTGGACTCGATCTGGCGGATCCGCTCGCGGGTCACGCCGTAGACCTTCCCGATCTCGTCGAGGGTCTTCGGCTGCCCGTCGGTGAGGCCGAACCGCATCGACACCACGCCCGCCTCCCGCTCCGACAGCGTGTCGAGAACGGAGTGCAGCTGCTCCTGCAGCAGCGTGAAGCTGACGGCGTCGGCCGGGACGATGGCCTCGGAGTCCTCGATGAGGTCACCGAACTCGCTGTCGCCCTCCTCGCCCAGCGGGGTGTGCAGAGAGATCGGCTCGCGGCCGTACTTCTGCACCTCGATGACCTTCTCGGGGGTCATGTCGAGCTCGCGGGCCAGCTCCTCCGGCGTGGGCTCGCGGCCGAGGTCCTGCAGCATCTGCCGCTGGACGCGGGCCAGCTTGTTGATCACCTCGACCATGTGGACCGGGATGCGGATGGTCCGCGCCTGGTCGGCCATGGCCCGGGTGATCGCCTGCCGGATCCACCAGGTGGCGTACGTGGAGAACTTGTAGCCCTTGGTGTAGTCGAACTTCTCGACCGCACGGATCAGGCCCAGGTTGCCCTCCTGGATCAGGTCCAGGAACAGCATGCCGCGGCCGGTGTACCTCTTGGCCAGCGAGACCACGAGGCGGAGGTTGGCCTCCAGCAGGTGGTTCTTGGCGCGGTGGCCGTCCTCGGCGATCCACTCCAGCTCGGCGCGGACGTCGACGGGCAGGCCGTCGGCCTCCTGGGCGAGCTGCTCCTCGGCGAACAGGCCTGCCTCGATCCGCTTGGCGAGCTCGACCTCCTGCTCGGCGTTGAGGAGCGGCACCTTGCCGATCTGCTTGAGGTAGTCCTTCACCGGGTCGGCGGTGGCGCCGGCCGCCGCGACCTGGGCGACGGGCGCGTCGTCATCGTCGTCGGTGAGGATCAGCACCTCGTCCTCGGACTGGACGAGCGCCTCGGCCTTGGGCTCTTCGCCGTCGGCTTCTCCCTCGGTCTCGGTTTCGGTTTCTTCGGTCTCCACCTCGGCGTCGATCTCGACGTCCTCGACCTCGATGTCGAAGTCCTCGATGTCGACGTCACCTTCGAGGTCGATGTCCTCGTCGTCCTCGGCGATGTCGGCGGACTTCGGCTTGGAGTCGGCCTTGGCCGCCTTGACCTCGGGACCCGTGGTGGGGGCCTCCGGCTTGGCGGGTGCGGCCTTCTTCGGCGGAGCGGGCTTGGCCGGAGCCTTGGCGGCGGGCGGCGCGGGCTTGGCCGGAGCGGGCTTCTTCGGCACCGGCTTGGCGGCCGGCGCGGAGTCGGTCACCACGGCGGTCACGGTCTCCGGCTGCGACTCCTTGGCCGCTGCGGATTTGGTGGTCTTCTTGACGGGCGCGGTGGTGCGGCGCTTGGCTTGACCTCGAGAACGCTTGGGAGCCGCGGAGTCGGCGGCCGTCACCACGACGGTCACACCCTCCTTGCTGAGGCTGCGCAGGAATCCAGCGGCTTGCGACATCGGGATGTCCGCTTCCTCGAAGGCCTTGCGGACATCCTCGGACTCGAGGAAACCCTGCGAGCGCCCACGCTCGAGGAGCTGCTGAATCACTGGCTCGTTCAGCTCCGACGGCTTCGAGCGAGTCGAACTTGCAGGCGACACGAACACCTCTCGAACGAACGCATGGCGAGAATGGACCCAGGTGCTTCTTCTTTTCCGGTGGTGAGGTCGCGCGGACCGCGACATGCCATTGTGGCACGCCACGGTACGTGATACGGCCGCGTCCCGCCGGTTGCCCCTCCACCCTAGGCCGACCGAGACACTAGTGCGTACGGAAGGAGGTCACTGATACCCGAAAGCAACCGTTATGACTGTTTCATTCAGTCACTCTTCGTGGCCGGTGGAACGTGGACCGCGAGTACCGTTACGTCATCGTCCTGTTCATACCCGGACAGCATGTGGTCCACCAGGAAATCGAGCAGCATATTCGGGCTGTTCAGGACCTCCGGGGGCGCTTCGGCCACGACGGACGAAAGCTCCCTGAGCCCGGCGTCCAGCCCGCGCTTGCGGTTCTCCACCAGACCGTCCGAGTACAGAACGGCGGTGTGACCCGGCGGCACGCAGAACCGGAACTGCTTGCGGCTCGTGGCCCAGCCGAGCGGTGTGCCCGGCTCGGTCTCGTGCAGCAGCCCGACGCCCTGCGGCGAGACCAGCAGCGGCGGCGGGTGACCGGCCAGGGCCAGCGTGCCCTCCCCGGTCCCGGGCTCGACGACCATGTACGCCAGGGTGGTGACCTGCTCCTCCTCCTCGGTCGCCTCGAAGACGCGGTCGAGCCCCGTCAGCACCGCGGCCGGGGGCGGGTTGGTCAGCGCGAGCGCGCGCATGGCGTTGCGGATCCGGCCCATGCCTGCGGCGGCCTTGACGCCCTTGCCCATGACGTCGCCCACCACGGCCGCCACCCGGCCGTCCTGCAGGACGAACGCGTCGTACCAGTCGCCGCCCACCTGCACGTGACGTGAGCCGGAGCGGAAGCGGTAGGCGAGGGTCAGGCCCCGCACCACCGGCAGGCGTTCGGGCAGCAGGCTGCGCTGCAGCGTCTCGGCCGTCTTGTGCTCGCGCTCGAACAGCGTGGCCCGCTCGACCGCGAGGGCGCACTGTCCGGCCAGCGCCTCCAGGAAGACGCCGTCCTCCTGCGAGATCTTCTGGGTCCGCGTGAACGAGAACCGCAGCGCGCCGAGCGCCCGCCCGGCCGCCAGCAGCGGCAGGCCCACCCAGGCCCGCTCGTCCGTCTGCGCGAGGAAGCCGGAGATCTGCGCCTCGTCGGCGCCGGCGTCCACGAGCTGGGCGCGCAGGCTGTCGGGTGACTCGGCGAAGAGCGGGCGGCGGCTGTTGACCGCCATCGTCATCACGTTGGGTTGCGCGAGGTCGATCTCCTCGCCCCGGGTGTCCGGGGTGCCGCCGCTGCTGATCAGCTTCAGCGTCGCCCGGTCGAGGTCGAGCAGGGCCACGGACGAGTGGTCGGCGGCGAGGGCCGTGCGGCCGACGTCGATGATGACCTGCACCACCTGCTCGACGGTGAGCGCCTCGGCGAGCTGGGCGGTCGCGCCCTGGAGGCGGGCGGTGCGCAGCGCGGCGGCGCCGAGCTGGTCGGTGAGGCGGCCGCGCATCTCCTCGGCCTCCCGCTGCGGCGTGACGTCGGTGTTCGCCCCGACCCACTCCACCACGCGGCCGTGCCTGATGATCGGCACGGCCCGGACCTCGAAGTGCCGGTAGCCGCTGGCCCGGGTGCGCACCCGGTAGCTCCACTCGAACATCGTCCGGCCGCGCAGCGCCTCGCGCCACGCCTCCTCGGTGCCGGGACGGTCGTCGGGGTGCACCGCGTCCAGCCAGCCGTGCGCGAGGTACTCCTCCAGGCCCTGGCCGGTGATGGCCCGCCACTGGGGTGCGTCCTCGGCCACCGAGCCGCTGGGCGAGCTGATCCACACGAGCTGCTGCTGCGACTCCACCAGCGAGCGGTAGCGTTCCTCGCTACGCTCCAGCACCTCCTCGTTCAGCTGCCGCTCGGTCACGTCCACCCCGAACAGCGCGGTCCCGACGACGCCGTCGTCGTCGCGCATCGGGAAGAACGACACCGTCCAGTGGCGGCTGTCGCCGTTCTCGGCGCGGGTCCTGATCCGCTGGTCGGTGACCGGCAGCGCCTCGTCGGCGATCCGGCGCAGCGCCGCCTCGATCAGGGTGGTCAGGTCGGCCGGCAGCAGCTCGGCCGGGTGGCGGTCAAGATGCAGCTCGACAGGATGGCCGGTCAGCTCGGTAAAGGTGGAGTTGACCCGGACGAAACGCCCATCCGGGTTGAAAAACGCGAAGGCAAACGGCGCCTCCGACATCAGGCCTCTGAAGAGGTCGGAGTCTGATATGTCCAAACCGGGCTCCCGGGGCCGGGGCACGGAGGTTTCGGCGCTCATGGTCGGCACCTCCGTCGCGTGCCAGCGTCTCCCACGAGGCACATCTCCATAACTGTGATTGGTAGCGCAGATCTGCCCTACATCATGGGCGATCGGCATGCGCGGACGGAAGCCCCGCCCGCCATGCGGTCAACGCATCCTGTCAAAAGACCGGCGTCTCGCGCAGGAGGATCCGGCCTACTTCTTGGCCGCCCGCTTCGCTTCCTGCTTGGTCGCGCGAACCAGTTGCAGGCTCTCGGCGTCCACGACGTCGGCCACCGACCGGTGCACCCCCTCCTCGCCGTACGGCCCGGCCGCCTCACGCCAGCCGTCCGGGCGCACACCGCACTGCTTGCCCAGCAGGGCCAGGAAGATCTGGGCCTTCTGCCGGCCGAATCCGGGGAGGGCCAGCAGCCGGCGCAGCAGCTCGGCGCCGTCGCGGACATCCTTCCACACCTTCTCGGCCGAGCCATCGTAATGCTCGACGAGATAGGTCGCGAGCGCCTGGACGCGGGCCGCCATCGCCTTGGGATAGCGGTGGACGGCGGGCGCCGCCGCGAGCAGGGCCGCGAACTGGTCAGGATCATAGGAGGCGATCTCACGCGCGTCCAGGTCGCGGCCGAGCCGGTCGGCGATCGTACGGGGCCCCGCGAAGGCCCGCTCGAGCGGCACCTGCTGGTCGAGCAGCATGCCGATGAGCAGTGCGAGGGGGCTGCGGCCGAGCAGCTCGTCGGCCTCGGAATCCTGGGCGAGCCGGATGCGCATGGGGTCAGCTTCCCACGCGGCGGCCCGCGAAGGGTTGACACCGCCGGGGAAAGAGGTGAAATAAGGGGCGGCAGGTCCCCATTCAGCGAGGAATGCAGTCCATGCCCATACTCGCAACACGAATCAGTGGCGGCCCATCACCGGAGCCGGGTCTTCGTGAACCGGTGGAACTCGTGACCCACCGGCTGGCCGCGGAATTCCTGACCGTCCCCCTGTCCTCAGTCGCCCGCTGCGTCGCCGACGCCTGGGCCTGCGGCGAGCATCTGGGGCTCGACGTCACTCCGGAGATCGTCGAGCGGGTCGCCCGGGAGCGCCTCCTGGGTATGGTGAACTCGGCGCCGCCTTCCCGGAGGTGAGGCGCCGTACGGCGGTCGCGCGGCGGTCGCCCCGGCCCGTACCCGTACGGCGGGGAGGGCTGGAGCGGCAGATAACGGGGAAGTCACCGGGCCGTGTTCCTGATGCCCTTCGCGGCGGGAATGCGAGAAGGTGGTCACCGTGAGCGAGCGGAGCGAGATCTCGTGAGTCGCCGGCGCCGACGTGACCCCCGGGAGACCCGGCCGCCGGACGACGTGTTCGCGGAGATGCTGCTGGCGGCCAGGGAGCTGCTCGCCGTCCGCAGCCCGCTCGACGCCGAGCTCATGGTCTCCGACATGCTCGGCGCGTGGTGGGGCAGGCGGCTGCGCGGCGGCGACGTCGAGCAGATCCTCGGCGAGGGCCTGGTGGACTACGCGGCCAAGGCCGGCACGCCGGCCGCGCTCACCCTGCTCATCTCCGTCGCCTACCTCGGCACCGCCCGCCAGGCGGCCAAGGCGGAGGGCGCGGCGCTCGCGCTGATGGAGTCGGACGTCGCCCGGCCCCGCTGGGCGGACCGCGTCGGCGCCGTCAAGCCGACCGGCTGCTACGTCTCCAGGGACGTGTACGGCGACCAGGACACCGTGGTGTGCACGTTCGCCTACAACGGCGAGGACAGGCACGCGCTGGTCGTGGTCGTCGACTACAACATGGGCGGCATGGCCCGCGACGCCTGGGTGTCGTCGCAGGTCGACAAGCTGCTGGAGCAGGCCAGGCTGGAGGCCGCGGGCAACGCGCTGCTGCGGTTCGAGGAACTGGAGCCGCAGCAGGCGCGAGCGCTGCTCGAATTCGCGATGAAGGCGGCCCGGGCCGCCGCGCACGGCCGTACGGGCCCGAAGCCGGTGAGCGACAGCTACAGCGCCTACCACGCGTTCGCGCGGGCGCGCGTCAAGGCGCTGCCGCCCGGGCGGATGCGGCCCGCTCCCGCGCACACCGAGGCCCCCTACAGCCGCGACCGCCGCGCGATGCTGGCGGCCGAGTTCCTCGCCTCGGACGCGGCGGAGAACCTGTCGGACCCCTCGGCCGCGTCCCGGTGCGCCGACCACATCATCGACTACGGCTGCGACCAGGACTTCGGCCGGCCGATGCGGGTGAGCCCGACCAAGTGCGAGACGTTCCTGCTCGACTGGCTGCCGCGCAAGGTCCTGCTCACCCCGGCGGAGCAGGACGCGATGCCGCACGTGCTGTCGGCGTGGGTGCGTTTCGCCGGCCCCCGGATCGGGCTGCCCGACGAGGGGGTGCGGGCGACGCTCGACGCGGTCTGGGAGGCGACGGCCCGCTTCACCGAGGCGTACCGGGACCCGACCACCTTCGGACTGGACCGCTCTCTCGTGGAACGGCTGCTGCCCGACGGCGACCTGTCCGCGCTGGCCCGGCGCGCGTTCGCGTTCCCCCTGCTGCAGGGCATGCGCGGCTCGACCAACCTCGACCTGCTGAACCCGGCGGACGAGGCCGACCGGCGGATCCTGCTGGAGATCGACCACGCCGACGAGCTCGGCCGTACGGACCTGGAGGAGCACCTCGCCTGGCACGAGGAGATCGCGAGCCGGTTGTGGGTCGGCGACCCGCCGCAGCTGTGGGAGGCCGCCCAGCGCCTGATCGACCTGGGGCACGACCGGCACGACGTGCTGCACGTCCTCATCGAGATCGCCGAGCGGATCGGCGACCATCCGGACGAGCTGGCCGCCGCACTGGACGACATCGCCGACATCCCGGACGAACCTCCCACCTGACGCCGGGAACTCCTCCCCTGCGGCAGGATGGGCACGGCGGCGCCGCCGATCATCCGCCGCATCCGCGCGGCGGCGGCCCGCCGGCGGCCGTTCAGGAGGCGTAGCCGATGTCCTCATACCTGAGGTCGAAGAACCCGTTGGCCCCGATGTTGGTCAGCGCGGACCGCACGGCCACGCCCTGCGGGCACTGGTAGAGCGGCAGCACGTTGACCTTCTTCCACACCAGCCGGTCGGCCTCGTTCAGCAGGCCGGGCACCTTGTCGGGGTCGAGCGTGCTGCCGGCGCGGTACATGGCCTCGTCGATCTGCTTGCTCCCGCTGCGCCCGAGGTTGGAGTACCACTCGATGTCGTCGCCCCGGCCGCCGCTCTCGCCGTCCGCATAGATGTCGAAGGCGCTCGACACCGGGAACGGCGTGCTCGGATAGGCGAAGGCGGTGATGTCGAAGTCGCCGGGGATGAGGTGCTTGCCGAAGAAGTCGTCGAAGGACACCTTGCGCACGTCGACCCGGATGCCCACGCGTTCGAGCATCTGCCGGGCGACGTCGGCCTCGACGCCGCTCATGACGATGCCGTCGGGGACGACGAAGCGCAGCGTGAGCGGTTTGCCGTTCTTCACGCGGGTCTTGCCCGACAGCTTCCAGCCCGCCTGGTCGAGCAGCCGCCCGGCGCGCTTCGGGTCGTACCCGCCGAGCTCCCCGGCGTTGGCGTGGTAGCCGTACTGGCTGTTCATGAGGAAGTGGTTGTCCAGCGTCACGGTCGGCCAGCCGAGGCCCTTGAGGTCCACCTGCATGAGACCGCGGCGGTCGAGCGCCGCGGCGACGGCCTCGCGCACCCGCGCGTCGGCCAGGACCGGGCTCCCCCCGTTGAGAGTGAGCTGCCGATACTGGGTGCCCGCGGCCTGCCGGACCACTGCGTCCCAGGCCTCCCTGACCCTCGCGTAGTCGTCGGGGGACGGGCCCACCTCGAAGACGTCCACATCTCCCTTGGTGAACGCGTGGACCATCTGGTCGGGACGCACGGTCCGGAACACGATGCTGTCCAGCTTGGCCCGGTTGCCCCACCAGGCGGGGTTGCGAGTGAGCGTGACCGTCTTGCCCTTGACGTCGAGGCGCTCCACGCGGAACGGCCCAGCGGTCACCGGGATGCGGTTGATCCAGTCGGCGTTGAACGCCGCCGCGGTCGCGTCGGTGGTGCTGGGATAGAGCGGCGTGAACAGGGACTGCCACTCGTTGAACGGCTGGGCGAGGGTGACCACCACCTCGCGGTCGCTCGCCCCTCTGGCCACGCTCTGGATGTTCTCGTACGCGATGGTCGAGTCGACCCGGTAGTCCCGGTCGCGGCCGCTCATGGCCTTCCACTGCGCGGCGAAGTCCGTCCAGGTGATCGGCCTGCCGTCCGACCACTTCGCCTTGGGGTTGATGGAGTAGGTGATGACCTGCCGGGGGGAGGTCGCGGTGATCCTGGCGTTGGTCACGTAGTCGGTGTCGAGGGTCAGCCGCCCCCGCTCGTCGGACCGGAACGTGCGGGGCATCAGCGCGTCCGTCACCGCCTTGACGGCGGTGCTGTCGCCGTCGACGTGGTTGCGGTTCCACTGTGCCGGGAAGTCGGTGAG
Source organism: Microbispora catharanthi (assembly GCF_006334915.2). GTDB lineage: Bacteria > Actinomycetota > Actinomycetes > Streptosporangiales > Streptosporangiaceae > Microbispora > Microbispora catharanthi. The sequence continues at coordinate 204,879 of NZ_VDMA02000011.1, read as the reverse complement.
CCCCCACCGGAGCGTGCCGCCGTCCTTGACCTTGTCGCGGGCCAGCGGGTTGATGTCGTACGCCTTGACCGGGGAGGGGGCGAGCCCGCTGTCCGGTTCACCCGGCCCCCGCTGCACGCCGCAGGCACCGGCGGCCCACAGAGCGGCCAGTGTGGCCAGGGCAACCGGCCATCGTGCTCTCACGTGCTTCTCCGATCCTCCAGCTACCATGCGCAGTCGATTAGTAGCAGGAAGTGACGGCCTGCGGCCATCGGGACACGCGTCCGGGGGGTTTCCTACGACATCAGGACAACTCGTCTACCGCGCTGCGGACGTCCTCGCTGATGATCGTCGTCAGCTCGGCGGCGTTCGCCGACCCCTGCTCGGCGAGCCGGACGTCGCGCCGCAGCGCGGCCCGCTCGTACAGCGACCGCGCGAAGCGGCCGTTGCCCAGCCCGTCGATGAGCCTCTCCCGGCAGACCCAGTCGAAGACGTCGGCGAGATCGCGGGCGGCGGAGGCGTCGAACCTGTCGCCGCTCCCGGCGGCCAGCAGCTGCGCGATCTCGGTCAGCTCCGACGGCCTGTAGGAGGGGAACGACACGCGCTGGTTGAACCGGGAGGCCAGGCCGGGGTTGGTCGCCAGGAATGCGTCCATCTCACGCTCGTAGCCGGCCAGGATGATGACCACGCGGTCGCGGTCGTCCTCGGCGCGCTTCAGCAGGGTCTGCACCGCCTCGGCCCCGAAGGCGTCGCCCCCCGAGTAGCCGGTGTTGACCAGGCCGTAGGCCTCGTCGATGAACAGCACCCCGCCGAGCGCCCGGTCGACCAGCTCGTTCGTCTTGATCGCAGTGGCGCCGAGGTGCTGGCCGACCAGGTCGGCCCGTGACGCCTCGACCACGTCGGGCCGGGCCAGCAGGCCCAGCGCGGAGAAGATCCGGCCGAGGATGCGCGCGACGGTCGTCTTGCCGGTGCCCGGAGGGCCGACGAACACGAAGTGCCGCATCTGCGACTGGACCGGCAGGCCCTGCTCCTGGCGCATCCTGGCCACCTTGAGCTGGGCGGTGATCGCGTGGACCTGTCGCTTGACCGGTTCGAGGCCGGCCATCCTGTCGAGGTCCGCGAGCGCCTCGTCCAGGGTCGGCGTGACCTGGTAGCCGCGATATCGAGCGGTGATCTCGTTGAACGCCTTGGTCACGTCGTCGGCGGTGATGGTGACCAGGTCCTCGCCGCGCGGCGCCCCGCCCGCGCTCACCACGCGGACGTCGCGGGCCTGCGCCGCGGCCTCGGCGAGGCTGCGGGCGAAGCGGGCGTTGCCGAGGTCGTCGACGAGCCCGCGGCGCTCCACGTCCTCGAACAGCCGGCGCAGCACGGGACGGGCCTCGGGGGCGAGCAGGTCTCCCCGGCGCTGCTGCAGCGCCTCGGTGATCTCCAGCAGTTCCGCGGGGCTGTAGCTGGGGAAGCGCACCCGGGTGGCGAAGCGGCTCGACAGCCCCGGGTTGGACGCCAGGAAGTCGTTCGTCTCCCGCTCGTAGCCGGCCAGGATGACGATGAGCCGGTCACGGTCGTCCTCGGCCCGCTTGAGCAGCGTCTGCACGGCCTCCGCGCCGAACCGGTCGGGCTGGCCGTCGCCCGAGTTGATGAGGCTGTACGCCTCGTCCACGAACAGGACGCCGCCGAGCGCGCGGTCGATCAGCTCGTTGGTCTTGATCGCCGTGGCCCCCAGGTACTCCCCCACGAGGTCGGCCCGCTGCGCCTCGACCACGAACGGCGTCTCCAGCAGCCCGAACGCGTAGAAGATCTTGGCGAGCGACCTGGCGACGCTGGTCTTGCCGGTTCCGGGAGGGCCGACGAACACGAAGTGGCGCATCGGCCGCTCGTTGGCGTAGCCCGCCTCCCTGCGCAGCCGGGCCGCCTCGATCGACGCGGCGATGGCGCGCACCTGTTCCTTGACCGGTTCGAGCCCGATCATGGACTCCAGCTCCGCGAGCGCCTGCTCGACCGTGATGGGCGGCGGAGCACCGGCCTCGGCTGCGGCGGGCTGGTGGCCGCCCGCCCTGGCGCGCACCTGCACCTGGGTCTCCGCGCCCGCCGCCTCCCGCTCCGCCTCCGCGCGCACCTTCCGGGCCAGCACCAGGCGGAAGAGGAGCAGCGCGGCGGCGACGCCGTACGCGCCCCACAGGGCGGCGGACGGCGACAGCGGTGACAGCGACAGCGCGACGACCCCGGCGGGCGCGAGGGACATCAGCGTCGTCAGCCACGGCGGAACCCACCGGATCAGGTGGGCCGCGCCGCCGGTCAGCGCGCCCAGCAGCATCAGCAGGCCGGGCACGATCGACTGCCCGCCGAACACGCCCATGAACAGCGGCAGCAGCAGACCCCACCCGGCGAGCACGAGCACGGTCGCGGCGGCGCGCGGATAGCTGAGCGCCAGCGCGAGGAAGCACAGCGCCAGGAACGTGTAGATGAACGTGGGCGCCAGCGACCAGTTGAGCGCCGCGGCCACTCCCATGGTGGCGACGAGCAGCACCACGAACAGCGCGCGTCGCGCGAATGGCGGAAGTTGGAAATAGCGGAAACGCACCTGTTCGAACAGATCACGTGCCGCAGTCCGGCTTAAGAGGCTCGCCGCCCGTGCCCTGTCGGAGTCCCGCATCGACGCCTCCCCGCTTCGACCCCGGTTATACCGCACGTGCGAACGGAATGGGTGGACCCATGCGGCGCGGTGGACGACGCACGTCGCCGGAACGGGTCGCCCGCCCGAGTTGCGCGGTTCGCGGCTACCGGGTGCGGGCCTGGTGGCGTCCGGGGTACTCGCGCATCAGAACCTGCCGCGGCGTGACCCGCAGCACGTCGTCGTCCGGCACGGCGACGCCCCGTACCTCTGCCCAGAATCGGGGATCTCCCACGAAGAGGACCACGCGCGGGTCGCGCCGCACCGCGTCCCACGCCTCGTCGCCGGCGATGAGGCGGAACTCGCCCGCCGGGGTCACCGAGGTCACGGCGCTCACCGCCAGCGCGCGCGGGCCGTCCGCCCCGGTGCAGGCGAGGACCACGTTCCTGGAGTAGGCCGCGGCGTGCCGCACCTCCTCGCTGAGACCGGCAGAGGGGGTCAGGTCGCCGGGGATCCACGTGCCGCACGACTCGGACGGCACGAGTGAGGCGCGCCACGGGCCCGGCCCGCCGCGCCACCAGGCCCGTGTGGCGCGCACCGCGAAGGCCGCCGCCCCGAGCGCCAGCGCGCCCCAGGCACAGCGCCACAGGGCCACGACGGCGGGGTCCGGCCCCGTGAGGGCCCGCGCCGCACCCGCGCAGGCGGCGCAGAGGGCCGCGACGGCCGGAGCGGCGAGCGCCGCGGCGAGCCACCGGTCGTGCGGCCGCGGCGCGCCCGTCGTCCGCACCCGCAGCAGCCCCGCCGGGACCGCCAGGCACGCGACGGCGGCGAGGGGCGCGCCGGCCGCGTTGGGCACCAGCATGAGCGCCGCGGCCGCCTGCCACGCGCGGGCCGCGACGATCCAGAACGCGACGGCGATGTCGCGCGTCGCCGCCCGGTCGGCCGCCGCGGTCCTGTCCCGATCGGCGGCGCCCGGGCCGGACGGCACGGGCAGCGCGGCGGCGAACCGCCTCAGCGCGGCGACCGGGCGCCCCCTCCACGTCTCGGCCAGGAGCCTGACGGCGAACGCCGCGGCGGGGTTCAGGAGCACCAGCCCGGTCGCGCCCGCCCAGACCCCGCCCACCTCTTGCAGCGAATCCGGCCTCGGCTCCGGCAGCGTGGCCAGCCCCGCCACGTACGCCGCCGGGGTGAGCAGCCCGAGCGCGACCGACATGCCGAGCCGCAGGTCGCGCCGGAGCATGCCGGGCACGTAGGCCCAGGCGCCCACGCGCGCGGCCTGCCGGACGCAGACCACGAGGACGGCCGCGAGCGCCAGCGCGCCGCCGATCCGCGCCTCCCCGTGCATGCCGGGGAGCTGCCGGTGCGTGCCGGCGAGAAGGCTCAGGCCGGGCAGCACGACGGCCGCGCAGATCCCGGCCGTCGCGACCGCGAGGATCACGCGCACCTGCCGCGACCAGGTCTCCAGGGCGCGCCGCGCCCGGCCGGTGTCGCGCGGGTCGGCCTCCCATGCGGGGTCGTGGTGATCGCGCGGCCGCTGCCAGCGCAGCAGCGTGAGGCCGAGGTTCACCCACGCCGCCGGGTGGTCCCGGCGCCTGCGCAGCGCCGCGCCGTACGCCCGGGCCGCCCCGTCGTGGTCTCCGCGCAGCAGCGCGAGGTCGCCGCACAGCACGTGCGGGTCGGGCTCGTCGGGGGCGAACCGGACGGCACGCCGGGCCTCCGCCCACGCCTCCCGCCACCGTCCGGGGATCCGCCGCAGCGCGCTCGCGAGCCGCAGCCGCGCCGCCCAGGAGCCGGGCGCGAGCCGTACGGCCTCCCGCGCCGCCGCGACCGCCTCGGTGTCGCGGCCGAGACGCTCCAGGGCCGCGCCGGCCAGGCGATGCCCCCATTCGTCCTGCGGATCGCGGCCGATCGCCTGGCGCGCCGCTTCCAGCGCCGCCTCCGGCTGGTCGTGCGACAGCCGGGCCACCGCGACGGCGCACCAGGCGCGGGAGTCGGCGCGGTCGAGCGGGGGCGGCACCGGGGACGTATCACATCCGTCGATATCGCTCCCCACGACCGCATGATCCGTTGGGTTCGGCCGCTTGCCTAGACGCGGGATATATACCTATGGCTCTCTAGAGAGGCGGATCGCTCCACTTGATCACCTGCGGTGATACGGATCCGGCGATTTGTTCCCGACATCACCGGAAGGGCTGAGAGATCCGCTTCTCATGGCCTAAGCTGCCACGCATGTTCCAGCGGGCCGGGATTTTGGGGCAGGAGCACTGAGCGGACTATGATCATGGTTTCGGTCGAGTCCGTCACCGTGCGTGCCGCAGGTGCCCTGCGGGAGCACCGCGCGAGCCGGTGGTCGGTGCTCGTGCTCCTGTGTTTCAGCCTGCTCCTCATCGCGGTCGACGCGACCGTGCTGCACATCGCCGTCCCGGCGCTCACCGCGGCCCTGGAGCCGTCGTCCGTGCAGCTCCTGTGGATCATCGACAGCTACTCGCTGGTCGTCGCGCCGCTGCTGGTGACGTTCGGCACGCTGGGCGACAGGTATGGCAGGCGGCCCTTCGTGCTGGGCGGCTACGTGGTGTTCGGCCTGGCCTCGCTGTCGGCCGCGTTCGCCGCGACCCCGCTCGCGCTCATCGTCTCGCGGGCCTTCCTCGGCGTGGGCGGCGCGATGATCATGCCGGCGACGCTCTCGATCATCCGGCAGGTGTTCACCGACCGGCGCGAGCGGGCGATCGCGCTCGGCGTGTGGAGCGCCGTCGCCGCCGCGGGAGCGGCCGTCGGGCCGCTGATCGGCGGGGTTCTCGTCGAGCACCTGTGGTGGGGCGCGGTCTTCCTCATCAACGTGCCGCTGTTGCTGGTCGCGTTGCCGCTCGCCGTACGGATCCTGCCGGCGTCGCCGCGGCGGGCCGACCATCCGTGGGACGCGCTGAGCGCGGCGCTGTCCACCCTGGGCATTCTGGCCGTCGCGTTCGGGCTGAAGGAGGCGGGGTCGGGGCACACTCTGGGCCGCGGGCTCTCGCTGGCCGTGCTCCTGGCCGGCGTCGCGCTGCTCGTCTGGTTCGTGCGGCGGCAGCGGCGGCTGCCGTTCCCCCTGCTCGACATCGGGCTGTTCGCCCAGCGCGGCTTCGCGACCGGCGTCGGCTGCGTGTTGCTGGCCATCTTCGCGCTGGTCGGGCTGGAGCTCATGCTGGCGCAGTATCTCCAGCTCGTGCTGGGGCTGTCTCCCCTGGAGGCCGCCGTGCGAATGCTGCCGCTCATGGTCGCGGCCATCGCGGGCGGCCTGGCCGCCGCGCACGTGCTGGGGCGCGTCGGGCTGCGCGCGACGGTCGGCGGCGGCCTCGCCCTGACCGCGCTGTCCCTCACCCCGGTGCTGACCTGGGGCACCGAGCAGCATCCGGTGATGCTGGCGGTCTGCTTCGTGGGAATCGGCTTCGGCATCGAGGTCGCCCTGCTGGCGGCGTCTGACACGATCATGGCCACCGTGCCGGAGTCGCGGGCCGGCGGCGCGGCCGCGATCGAGGAGACGGCCTACGAGCTGGGGGCGGGCCTCGGCATCGCCGTCCTCGGGACGATCACCACGATCGTGTACGCCCCCTCCCTCACGACCGTCCCGGGGATCCCGGCCAGGCTCATGGCGCAGGCGCGTGAGTCCCTGGCCGCGGCCGCGCACGTCGCCGACGAGACCGGCGCGACCGGAGCCGCGCTGCTGGACGCCGCCCGCGCGGCCTTCGTCACCGCCCTGCACTCCACCATCGTCGTGAGCGTGGCGCTGCTCGCGCTCACCGCGCTGGCCGTGGCCCTGCTGCTCCCCCGCCACGTTCCCACCCCCGCGAGCGCCGACGCCGAGGAGTCCGGCGGCGTACGGACCTGAGCCGGCCGCGCGCATGACGGCGGCGCAGGCGGGGAAGTGTCCGGGCAAGTCACCCCCCACCCAGAGTGAGAAGCCGTGAAGAGAACCCTGCACGACTTAGCCTCGCTGGCCGCCCGCATGGGCGTCGGCGGGATCTTCTTCGCCAACGGCTGGCAGAAGCTCGAAGCCGGCCTCAACGCCACCGCCGACCAGTTCACCGCGCTCCAGGCCCCGCTGCCCCACGTGTGGGCGCCGGTGACCATGCTGACCGAGCTGGTGGGCGGCGCGCTGCTGATCGCGGGCCTCGCCGTGCCGGTCGTCGGGCTGCTGCTGTTCGCCGAGGCCCTCGCGGTGTTCGTGGTCACGGCCGGGGACAGCGGCCTGCCGCTCACCGGAGGTGACATCGAACTGATCGTGGCCCTCGGGGCCGCCTCCGTGCTGCTGGCCGTCACCGGCGCGGGCCGGATCTCGGTCGACCACATGGTGGTCATCAAACGACGCGAGGCCGAGGCGGCCGGGGAGTTCGCGGCCGAGGCGGAGGCCGACGCGGTCATCGCGGCGCTGCGCCCGCCGCGGCCAGGCGACCCGAGCGCGGGCGAATCCCCGGCCAGGCCCGCCCCGCCCGGGCCTGCCCCCGGGGAGCGGCAGCCCACGCCCACCCCCTCTGATGATTCGCCCACGTCGCCCCCGGCCGATGGCGCGAGTGCGGGCTCCACCGCCGCCGGGACGGCCGCGGAGCGGCCCGGCGACGAGGCTCCGGCCACGACCACGGTACGCAAGGCCGCGCCCCGGCAGCGGCGTACGCGGCGGGAGGACGACACGACCACGGAGAGCCGGACCGAGGCGCCCCCGGCCCGCTGAGCCGGGAACCACGCCGTACGGGCCAGGCGTGCGAGCCAGGCGTGCGAGCCAGGCCACGCGGGTCGGGGTCAGGCCGCGGCGTCGGTCTCGGCGGGAACGGCGGGCGCCGGTGGAGCGGTACGCCCCGCGCGGCGCCGGGGGACCATCCCCTGGATCACGGCGATGCCCAGCAGCACCACCAGCGCTCCGGCGGGCTGGTTCCAGGTCAGGTGCTCGCCGAGGAAGACGACGCCGGAGGCGGCGGCGAACACCGGGATCAGGTAGGTCACGGCCGATCCGGTCGTCACCCCGACCTGCCGCTGGATCCCGTACAGCAGCAGGTAGGCGATGCCGGTGCCGAACGCGCCGAGCGCGACGATGCTGCCCCAGACCGTGAGCGGGGCGTCGAGCTCGACCAGGCTCACCCCGGCGAGCGGCGTGATCACCGCGAGTTCGGCCGTACCGGCGACCAGTTGCGCGGCCGCCAGCACGATTGGCTCCTCCCCGCGCGGGATGATGAACCTGCCCATGTACGCCCCGCCGACGCCGTAGCAGGCGGCCGCGCCGAAGCAGGCCAGGCTGCCGACGGCCTCGCCGCCGGAGATCGGCTGCCACACGCCCAGCACCACCATGACCCCGGCGAAGCCGAGGCCGAGCCCGGTCGCCCTGGTGGCCGTCGCCTTCTCGCTGCGCAGCAGCAGCGCGAACAGCAGCGTGCACAGCGGCGTCGTGGCGTTCCAGATCGCCGCGAGGACCGAGGAGACGTGCTGCTCGCCGTACCCGAAGAGGGTGAACGGCACCGTGGTCAGCACGATCGAGGCGACCGCGAAGTGGCCCCACAGGCGGGGGTCGCGGGGCAGCCGGCGGCCGGTCGCGAGCACGGCGACGAGCAGGGTCAGCGCGCCGACGGCCATCCGGCCGAAGGAGATCTGGAGTGGATGGAGGCTCCCGAGCGCCACCTTGATGAAGAAGAAGCTGTTTCCCCAGATGAGCGCCAACAGGATGAAAGACGGGAGCCACCGTCGCATACGCGCATTCCCTCCGATTTTGTGCCGGTAAGGAGCGTAGTGCGGCGTGGCACCTGAGCGGGAGCGGTTTTCCGACCCGGAGGTCAGGGCTCCTGGGAGAGCGGCAGGCGCAGGAGGAAGCGCGCGCCGCGCGGGCTGTCCATGATCGTCAGGGTACCGCCGTGACTCTCGGCGATCTGCCGGGCGATGGGCAGGCCCAGGCCCGCGCCCCCGATGTTCCTGCTGCGGGCCGTGTCGAGCCGGGTGAACCGCTGGAAGACGAGCTCACGCTGGTCACGCGCGATTCCCGCGCCGTCGTCGAGCACTTCGAGCACGGCCAGACCGGAACGGAACCGGGGGTCGCCGTCGGGCGGGTCCTCGCGCCGCACCTCCAGCCGTACGGTGGTCGCGGCGTGCCTCTCGGCGTTGTCGAGCAGGTTGGTGACCAGGCGGCCCAGCCGGATACGGTCCCCCCGGACGACCACACCGGGAGTCAGCTGCGAGACGACCCTCCTGACCGGGCGGCGGGTGTCCAGTTCCGCGGCCACGAGCCGGCCGAGGTCCAGCGGCTCGCGCTCGCAGGGCGCGCCCGCGTCGAGACGAGCCAGCGTCAGCAGGTCGGCGGCGATCGCCTGGAGCCGTTCGAGGCTCTTCAGCACGGCGGGCCCGATCTCCCGCAGGTCGGACTCCTGCGGGGCGAGCAGCGCGTCCTCCACCTGCGCGCGGATCGCGGTGATGGGGCTGCGCAGCTCGTGGGACGCGTCGGAGGTGAAGCGCCGTTGCTGTTCGAGCGTCTCCTCCAGCCGGTCCAGTGTGTAGTTGACACTCTGCGCGAGATCGTGGATCTCCCCCTTGGCCTCGGGGACCGGCACCCGCCGCCCGAGGTCCGACACGTTGATCTCGTCGAGCTCGGCCGTGATGGCCCGCACCGGCACGAGCGCCCGCTTCACGCTGCGCCGGGTGCCGTACGCGACGGCGGCCGTGACGAGCGCCGATCCCACGGCCAGACCGGCCACCAGGGCCGGCGGCGCATCGAACGCCTCGATCGGCGCGGCGCTGTAGACGGTCCAGTCTCCGTCGTCGCGGTAGACCTGCTGCGCGACCACGATGTGACACCGGTCGGCGCCGAAGACTCCGCCGCAGACCTCCCGCGTGGCCTTGCGGAGCGGCGCCTGAGGACGGAAGGTCGCCATGGCCGGCTTTCCGGCCATGGCCGGCGTCGCCGCACGCACCCTGCCCTGCGGGTCCACCACCTGGACGGGCCGGTCTCGTCCGCCGGGGGGCAGCACGTTCCCCGCCTGTCCGTGGTCCACGAGGTAGGCGACCCTGCCGCCGTCCGCCGTCGCCTCCCGCAGGAGGTTCTCCCGGGCCGCCGCGTGCAGCGACCACACCAGGACGACCGAGAACGCGGCGCACAGCAGGGCGACCACCGTGCCGGTGAACAGCGCGATGCGACTCCTGACCGACCAACGATCCCCGAAACCCACGTGATCGCCTACTTACGACGTGGTCCTAACCGTGCGTAAGAAATCTACTCTTCAGGGCGTTATTAACCGGTAACGGGACAAGCTGGACGAGATGGTCCTGTCGGGCCGAAATACCGACACGCGCAACACGACCGGCAAGCAGGTAAAGGAGCCTTCCGGAAGGCCCTCCCGGATGGTGGGATATGGGGTATGAACGCCGCCGGACCACTGCCGGTTATCGACGTGGCCGCCCTCACCGGCCCCGGGACCGGCCCCGGAGCAGGCCCCGGAGCAGGCCACGTGCGCGCCGAGGTCGCGCGCCGGATCAAGGCCGCCTGCCTGGACAGCGGTTTCTTCTACATCAGCGGCCACGGGGTGCCCGAGGCTCTGATCGCGGAGCTGAGGGACGCCGCGGCGCGCTTCTTCCGGCTGCCCGAGGAGCACAAGTCGCGCATCTCCATGGACCGGAGCGGGCGGGCCTGGCGCGGATATTTCCCCGTGGGCGGCGAGCTCACCTCCGGCCGGCCCGACCTCAAGGAGGGCCTCTATTTCGGCGCCGAGTTCGGCCACGACGATCCCCGGCCGCTGCACGGGTGCAACCTCTTCCCCGAGGAGGTGCCCGAACTGCGCCGGGCCGTGCCGGCGTACATGGACGCCCTCACCCACGTGGGGCAGGCGGTCATGCGGGGCGTGGCGCTGAGCCTGGGGCTCGACGAGGACTACTTCGCCGCCGGCTACACGGCCACGCCCACGACCCTGTTCCGGATCTTCCACTATCCGCCCCCGCCGTACGCCGATCCGGACGAGTGGGGGGTCGGCGAGCACACCGACTACGGCCTGCTGACGCTGCTGCTCCAGGACGACAATCCCGGCCTCCAGGTGCACACCGCCCGCGGCTGGATCGAGGCGCCGCCCATCCCGGGCACGCTGGTCTGCAACATCGGCGACATGCTCGACAAGCTGACCGGCGGCCTGTATCGGTCGACCCCGCACCGCGTGCGCAACGCCACGGGCCGCGGCAGGCTGTCCTTCCCCTTCTTCTTCGACCCCGGCTGGGACTGCGAGGTGCCGCCGCTGCCCTCCCTGCCCGCCCGCGAGGGGGGCCGCGCCCGCTGGGACGGCCTGGACCTGAGGGCCTTCACCGGAACGTACGGCGACTATCTGACCGCGAAGGTCGCCAAGGTGTTCCCGGGACTCGGCGACCGGGTGCTGCCGCCGACGTCCGGAGCACGTGAAAACGTGTAATCAAGAAAGCATCGCAACCGGCACAATATTCGCCATGCATCTCCCCCGCTGGTTCGCCGAGCGCGTCGAACCGACCGCTCCGGACGCCGAGTTGCGCGTCTCCACGATCGAGCTCTTCTTCGACCTCGTCTTCGTCTTCACGATCACGCAGCTCACGTCGCTGCTGGTGGGCGATTTCACCCGCCAGGACGGGGACGGGTTCACCGGCCAGGGCACCGTGCAGGCGATTCTGATCTTCGGTCTGCTCTGGTGGATGTACTCCGGCTACGCCTGGCTCACCAACACCGTGCCGCCGGAGCGCGCGGCCCGGCGGGTGCTGATCCTGTGCGGCATGGCCGGATTCCTGATCATGGCCCTGGCCATCCCGCGCACCTTCTCGGGCAGCGGCGTGGCGTTCGCCGTCGGCTACCTCGTCATCGTGCTCGTCCACAGCGGGCTCTACCTGCAGGCGACGGCCGCGATCGCGCGGGTCGTGCCGTTCAATCTGGCCGCGACCGCGCTCGTCTTCGCCGCCGCCTTCGCCGACCCGCCGTGGAACTACGCGCTGTGGACGGCGGCCCTCGTGCTGATCTGGATGAGCCCGATCTTCATCGGGCAGAAGGGCTTCCCTCTGCACCCGGCGCACATCGTCGAGCGGCACGGCCTGCTGGTGATCATCGTGTTGGGCGAGTCGATCGTGGCGATCGGCATCGGGGCGACCGACGGCCACCCGGGGGCGGCGTTGATCGTCGCGGCCCTGCTGGGCCTCGCCCTCACGGCGTCGCTGTGGTGGGTGTACTTCGGACGCGGCGAGAGCGGGCCCGAGCACGCGCTGATGCGGGCCGAGGTCGTCCAGCGGACGCGGCTCATCCTGGGCGCGTACTTCTACGCCCACATCCCGATCCTGCTCGGGGTCGTCGCGACGGCGGCCGGGATCAAGAAGGCCGTCGGCCACGACCATCTCGGCCTCGGCCCCGCCGTCGCGCTGGCCGGGGGAACCGCGCTGTTCCTGCTCGGCGACCTGTGGTTCCGCCGGGTGCTCGGGCTGGGACGGACCGCCGTGCGGGTCGCCGCGGCGCTGCTGGCCGCGGCGACCGTCCCGATCGGCCTGTGGTCGTCGGCCGCCCACCTCGGCGCGCTGGTCGTCCTGCTGGTCGTGATGATCTGCGTGGAAACCGTCCTGTAGGGGCGGGGCGGCCTCAGTCCGCCAGGCCGTTCCCGGCGATCACCTCGCGATACCAGCGGGCGCTGTCGCGCGGCGTGCGCTCCAGCGTGTCGTAGTCGACGCGGACGAGCCCGAACCGCTTGTGGTAGCCCCGGGCCCACTCGAAGTTGTCCATCAGCGACCACACGAAGTAGCCGCGCAGGTCGGCGCCCCGGTCCATGGCCGACCGGGCGGCGCGGAAGTGGGCGTCGAGATAGGAGATCCGGCCGGGGTCGGACACCCCGTCGGGAACGGCGGCCCCGTTCTCCGTGATCATCAAAGGCGTGCCGGGGTAGTCGCGCGCCAGCCGTACGAGCAGGTCCTCAAGACCGGCCGGGTTGATCTCCCAGTCCATCTCGGTGACCTCGCCGTGCGGGTCCTCCCAGGCGATGCCCTCGCTGCCGGGATACTCCGGATGGCCCTCGGACGAGGGGTCGGCGACGACCCGGTTGACCGTGTAGTAGTTGACCCCGAGCACGTCGATCGGCTGCGCGATCGTGGGCAGGTCGTCCAGGTTGACCTTGGTGAAACGTTCCAGGTGGGCGAGGACGTCCGCGGGGTACTCGCCGCGCAGCACCGGGTCGAGGAAGAGCCGGTTCGCCAGCCCGTCGATCAGGCGGGCCGGCTCGGGGTCGCCGAGGATCGGCGTCAGGTTCAGCGTCAGCGAGACGGACTCCGCGCCCCCCGCCCGCAGCGCCTGCACGGCCAGGCCGTGCCCGAGCATCAGGTGGTGGGCGGCGGCGAACGCGGCGGCCGGGTCGGTCACCCCGGGCGCGTGCCGGCCCGATCCGTGCCCGACGAACGCCGACACCCAGGGCTCGTTGAGCGTCGTCCAGACGCTGACGCGGTCGCCCAGGCGCCGGTGCACGGCGGCGGCGTAGTCGGCGAACCGGAAGGCCGTCTCACGGTTGGTCCAGCCGCCCGTGTCCTGCAGCGTCTGCGGGAGGTCCCAGTGGTAGAGCGTCGCGACGGGCGTGATGCCCTTGGCGAGCAGGGCGTCGACGAGCCGGTCGTAGAAGCTCAGGTCGGCGAGGCGCGGCCAGGCCACCGAGAACCGGTAGGCCTTCAGCCCCAGCCACGCCATGATCTCGACGTCGTCGAGATAGCGGTTGTAGTGGTCGCAGGCCACGTCGCCGGTGTGGCCGTCGGCGACCATGCCGGGGGTGTGGGAGAAGGTGTCCCAGATCGAGGGGACGCGGCCGTCGGTGTGGACCGCTCCCTCGATCTGGTACGACGCGGTCGCGGCCCCCCACAGGAAGCCGTCGGGAAATGAGATCATCGTGAACTTTCGCGAATCGTCAGCCGTGGTTCGAGGAGCGTCGACTCCGGGACGGCCTGGCCCTCCAGCTTGGCCATGAGCAGCCGGACCGCCTGCCTGCCGACGTCCTCGGCGGGAATGAGCACGGAGGTCAGCGCGGGGCTGGCCCGTTCGGCGATGTCGTCCGGGCAGATCGCCACCACCGAGACGTCCTCGGGCACCCGCCTGCCGAGGATCCGCAACGCCCCCAGCACGTGGCCGGCGGCCGCCTCGTTGTGCACGACGAGCCCGGACAGCCCCGGCCGCTCGTCGAGCAGCAGCTTCACGGCGGCGTGGACCTCGTCGAACGACTCCTCGCAGGGCCGCGCGTCGGCCTCGAGCCCGAGCCGCCGGGCCGCCTCGACGTAACCCGCCATCGTGCGCTCGGCGAACCCCGTGCCGCGCTCGTAGACCACGCGCGGCGCGCCCAGCAGCGCGATCTCGCGATGCCCGAGATCGGCCAGGTGGTCGGCGCACAGCGCCCCGGCGCGGGCGAAGTCGAGGTCGACGCAGGTCAGCCCTTCGGGATCGGCCGGGAAACCGATCAGCACGCTCGGCTCGGCGAGCTTGCGCAGCAGCGGCACCCGGGGGTCGTGGATCTCCACGTCCATCAGCAACAGCCCGTCGACCAGCGCGCTGGCCGCCACCCGGTGCAGCCCGTCCGCCCCCTCGTCGGCCGTCATGAGCAGCACGTCGTGGTCGTACTGGCGGGCCATGGTGACGACCGAGGTCGCGAACTGCATGAGGACCGGCAGGTTCATGCCGGCCCGCAGCGGCAGCACCAGCGCGATGACCTTCGCGCGCTTGCTCGCCAGGGCGCGGGCGCCGGCGTTGGGGTGGTAACCGAGGACCCGCACGCTGTCCAGGACCCGCTGCCGGGTGGTCGCCGATATCGCCCGCTTGCCGCTCAGCACGTACGAGACCGTGGAGACGGCGACCCCCGCGTGCTTGGCGACGTCGGCGATCGTCACGGTCCTCACGGGCAGAACCCCAACGCGCTCACCGTGACCCCCTCGCTCTCGTACACCACATAAAGATCGCGCACTCCGGCGGCTCCCGCCAGAGGAGTGCTCACCTCGACGAAATCGTGCCTGGTCGCCGTGGGCGGGACGCTGACCGCGCCCGCGACCTCGCCGGTCAGGGGGTCGTCGAGCCGCAGCGTGACCACCCCGCCCTCGTCGCTCGACACCGCCAGGACGCACGCCGACGGGCCCCCATCGGTGAGATCCCCGCCGAAATCCCCTCCGCCGAAATCACAGTCGCGGAGGGCGATCCACGACCCCGGTCCCGTGGAGCGGACCGCGTCGCCGGAGTCGAGAGCGGCGTCGCACAGCACCACACCGTCGTACTCGTCGTGATCGGCCGCGTCCAGTGGCCCCGAGGTCAGATCACGCGGCGGGATGCGCTCGCCCCGCACCCGGAACGGCGCGCACAGCCGGATGTCCCCCGCCGAGGCGCCCACCTGCGCCTTGTGCGCGGCCTCCTCGACCACGAACCTGCCGCGCGTCACATCCCAGAAGGCCAGGTCGCCGACCGGCACGTCCACCGACACCGTGCGGCTCTCGCCCGGCGCGAGCCGCACCTTGACGAAACCGCGCAACTGGCGCAGCGGCTGCTTGACGCGGGAGCGCCGCTGGTGGGTGTAGAACTGCACGACCTCCTCCCCCTCGCGCTCACCGGCGTTCGTCACGGTCACCCGGACGGTCAGCGTGTCGTCCTCGGCGAGGTCGGCCGACGACAGCTCCAGATCGGAGTAGGCGAAGCGGGTGTAGCTCAGGCCGTGCCCGAACGGGTAGAGCGGCCGGCCGCGGTAGTAGAGGTAGGTGGCGTCGGAGGCGATGATGTCGTAGTCGAGCAGGTCGGGCAGCTCGGCGGCCGAGCGGTACCACGTCTGGGTGAGGCGGCCGCCCGGGTCGTCGTCGCCGAGCAGCACGCCGGCGAGCGCGTGGCCGTACTCCTGGCCGCCGTGGGCCGACCAGACGATCGCGGGCAGGTGCTCCTGCGCCCAGGTCACCGCGAACGGGTAGCCGCTGGAGACCACGAGCACGGTGGCCGGGTTGGCCGCGTGGACGGCCTTCAGCAGGGCCTCCTGCCGCTCGGGCAGCGCCAGCGTCGTGCGGTCCTCGGTCTCGCGGCCGTTCACGAGCGGGTGGTCGCCGAGCACGACGATCGCGACGTCCGCGCGGGCCGCCGCCTCCGCGGCGCGGGTCGCGCCGCTCTCGACCGGCTCCACGGACAGCACGGACGCGGCGTCGGGGTCGTCGGTCGTGCGCACGACGCCGTCGGCCACGGTGACGTAGCGGCCGGAGGAGATGTTGCGCAGCACCACGCCCCTCGGCCGCTCCTCGATCCGGAAGGTCTGGCGCACCTCCCAGCCGTTCGGTCCGGGCTGGTCGTTGGCCAGCACGCCGTCCTCGCCCGCCGACACGTGCCGCCCGTTCGCGCAGGACCGGAACGCGAACGCGCCGCCGCCCCAGTCGAACACGTCGAAGCAGGAGCGTTCGCTCCCCACGTACAGCGGACCGCCGGCGGGGTCGGCGGACGCGCCGACGTACCCGCCCTCGGTGCGCAGCGCCACCCGGTCGGCGCCCTCGCAGTAGACGGTCTCGCACCGCTCGGCGAGCCCCGCCAGGGCCGTGACCTGGTAGGGCAGCGTGCCGCTGTACCAGTCCTCGAACAACGCGTCGGCCAGCGGGCCGATCACCGCGACCGTGCGCGGGGCGGCCAGCGGAAGCAGGCCGTCGTTCTTCAGCAGAGTGATCGACTGGCGGGCCGCCTCCCGCGCGAGCCGCTGGTGCTCGGGGCTGTTGACGACGTCGTGGGTGATGTCGTCGTACGGCGTGGCGGGGTCGAACTCGCCGAGCCGCACCCGGATCGACAGCGCGTGCCGGGCGGCGGCGTCGATGTCGGCCTCGGTCAGCAGACCGCGGTCGAGCGCGGTCCTGACGTGGCCCAGGGTGGCGGCGGTGTCCGCGTCGTCCTGTGTGAAGCTGTCCAGTCCGGCCTTGATCGCGTGCGCGTACGCCTCGGGCAGGTCCTTGTGGTAGCCCTGCAGCCCGGCGAGGTTTCCCGGCGCGTACGCGTCGCTCACTACGAGGATGTCGTCGGGCGCCCACGTGCGCAGGTGGCTGCCGATCAGCGGCGACAGGTGGGCCGGACGGCCGTTGACGAGGTTGTACGACGGCATGACGGCCACCGCGGCCCCCGACTCGACGGCCGGCCGGAACGCCTTGAGCTCGTATTCGTGCAGCACCCGCGGCGGCAGGCCGCTGGAGGTCACGCACCGGTCGGTCTCGTTGTTGTAGCCGAGGAAGTGCTTCAGCGTGGGCGCCGTCTTCAGCACGGCGTGGCCGCCGCGCAGGCCGCGGGCGTAGGCCGTGCCCATCACCCCGGTCAGCCAGGGGTCCTCGGAGTAGCCCTCCTCGTTGCGGCCCCAGCGCGGGTCGCGCAGCGGGTTGACCACCGGCGCCCAGACGTTGCGGCCCACGCTCTGCGGATCCTTGTGGTGGAAGGCCATGACCTCGTCGCCTGTCGCCTCCCCCACCTGGCGGACCAGGTCGGGGTTCCAGGTGCTGGCCAGGCCGACGGCCTGGGGGAACACGGTGGCGGGGCCGTGCCAGGCCAGGCCGTGCAGGGCCTCGGTGCCGGTGCGGAAGACCCGCAGGCCGAGCCGTTCCACCGGCGCCTGATACTGGTGCAGCAGGCCGATCTTCTCGTCGAGTGTGAGCCTGCCGAGCAGGTCGTCCACCCGTTCGGCGGGAGACAGCGCGGGGTTCCGGAATGCCGGGTCCTGGTCGTGTCTCGCCGGTTCGTTCATCTGGAGACTCACCCTTCGCGTCGAAGCGCTTCGATGACCTGCCGAAAAAGACGCCCATGAGGGCGTCGCGAGGATCCGCGTGTTCGGTTGGAGAAGCGCCGCCGTCGAAGCGCTTCGAAAGGGTTACCGCAAGTTTCTGGCGTGTAAATCCGGGCTTATCCGGAAGAGTGCCCTCATCCTCGGCTCAGGTCAAGACCCTCGCCGGTTTCACCTCGATGTCACATCGAGGCCCACGCCGGCCGCACGCCGGCCGTACGCGAAGGCGGGCGCGGGGCCGGGAGTCCCGGCCGGTCCGCGCCCGCCCTTCCGGCCGCTACCGTCGGCCGATGCCAGGAGCCTCCGGTCAGCCGACGATCTGCAGCAGCGCCTGCTGCCTGGCCGCGGCGGGCTCGGTCAGGCGCTGCACCTGCCCGCCGTTCTTGTCGAGCACGACCAGGGTGTTGGCGGTGCGTCCGGCGACCCGGACGACCAGGCGGCCGTCCCGCAGGTAGAAGGCGCCGATGAGCGAGCCCTTCACCGGGATGGCGACCTTCTTGCCGGTGGCGACGTCGACCACGGCCGGGCGGAAGCCCCCCGGCCAGGAGCCGTCGCCCCCCGGCGCGTTCCTCGACAGCGGCGCCACGACGACCTTCGTGCCGTCGGGCGACAGGCTCTGCACGTGGTTGGCCAGGCCGACGCCCTTGACCTTGATCGCCTTGCCGGTGCTCACGTCGAGGCGGTACACGCCCTCGGTCGTCCCGGCGTACCCGGCGAGGTAGCGGCCGTCGGCCGACCAGGCCAGGTGGCAGACCCCGAGGGTCGTGCCCGCCTTCCTGCGGCCCTTCCCGTCCGCGCCGACGACCGAGACGGACCCGGCGTCGGAGTCGCCCTTCGCCACGTACGCGACCTGCCTGGAGTCGGGCGACCAGATCGGGGTGAGGCACGGCGCTCCCGCCCCGGCGCCCTTGGCCGCGGTCGTGACCGTGCGGCCGTCCCCGACCCGCACGTACCCGGCGCCGGTGATCCAGGCGAGCTTCCTGCCGTCCGGGGACGCGGAGAACTGGCCCGTCATCGGCATGGCGCCCAGCTTGGTGAAGCCCTTGCCGGGCTCGTAACGGCTGACCGGGTAGCCCTTGCCGTACGACAGGTAGACGGCGACCCCGGTGAGGGGCTTCGGCGCGGCGGAGGCCCCGGCCGGAGCGGCGGCGGCCGCGGGGGCGGCCAATGCGGCCGTGAGCGCGGCGGACAGCGCGGCGGCGGACAGCAGGCGAGTGTTCATCATGTTCCAATTCGTCGACAGTGCGTTGTTCGACGCCTCGCGCCCCGGCCGGGTTCGCAGCCATTCGATATCGGTACGCCTGACGCCGGGAACGGCGCGCCGGGCGCATGGGCCGGCCCCGCGCCACAGCCCGGCCGTTGTGGACGGCGGCGGGATAAGGGGGTCAGCGCTGCGCGGGCAGGCGGCCGGAGTCGACCGAGTCGAGCACCCGCGCGGCGGCCCCGAGCGCGGCCGCGCCGTATCCGAGCGTGGACACCTCAAGCCGGCAGCCTCCCCCGCCGGGGGCGAGCACCCTGCCGTACATCTCCTCCTCCGCGCACGCGACGAGCCAGGGCGCCAGCGGCACGTAGTAGCCCCCGAGGATCACGACCTCCGGGTTGAGCATGTTGGCCACGGCGGCCATTCCCCTGCCGAGGTGGCGTCCCACGTCCTCCAGGAGCGTGAGGACGTCCCGCTCGCCGTTGCGGGCGCGCCGTACGACCTCGTCGATCTCGAGTTCGAGCTCGGATGGCGAGGCGTCGGGCGCCGTGTGGGCGAGGATCGCGCCGACCCCGGCCACGGCCTCCAGGCAGCCGCGCCGGCCGCACCGGCAGGTGGGCCCGGCGGGATCGAGCTCGATGTGGCCGATCTCGCCGCTGTAGCCCTGCCCGCCCCGCCTGAGCCGGCCGTCCATGACGATGCCCGCGCCCACGCCGACCTCGCCGGTCACGTAGACGAGGTTGGCGGCGTTGCGGTGGGGCCCGAACCGGTGCTCCGCCAGGGCGGCGAGGTTGGCGTCGTTGTCCACGAGCACGGGGAAGCCGGGGTCGCGCAGCGCCTTGGTGAGGTCGCCCGCCAGGTCCGCGTCACGCCAGCCCAGGTTGGGGGCGACCCGCACGATCCCGTTGACGTCGACCAGACCGGGCACGGCCACGGTCAGGCCGAGCACCTGCCGGGCCTCCTTGGTCATCCGGCTCACGACCCGCCGGGCGAGCGCCGCCATGGCGACGACCGCCTGGCCCGCGCTCGAGGCCCCGCCGGGGAAGGACCGCCGCCAGTTCAGGAGCTCCTCGCCCTTGAGGTCCACCGCGACCGCCGTGATGTAGTCGACGTTGACCTCGATGCCGATCGCGGCGTACGGCGAGCCGTCCAGGACGAGCATGGTGGCGGGCCGGCCGACGCGGTGCTCGGTCAGGCCGGTTTCACGCAGCAGGCTCCGGTCGATGAGGTCGGCGACCAGGCTGGACACGGTGGCCTTGTTGAGGCCCGTCGAGGCGGCGATGTCGGCACGTGAGCAGGGCGCGTTCTCCCGGACGAACCGCAGCACGACGGCGAGGTTGGTCGCCCGTACGTCGGTGAAGTCGGCCGGCTGTGGCCCGTTGTGCGATGTGATCAATGTCCGCCCCGTTCCCGCTCGGGCTCATCATGCCGCAATTGCGAGCAATTTGACACGACAACGGCGGCCGGAATCGTCGCGCGGGCAGCGCCGCGCCCGGCTTGGCACCGGCCACCGGTCCCAGCGCCTCCCGGGTAACCTGGTGGCACTCGCTCCTCCGACATTTGTTTGGCTAAGGAACTAACTAAAAGACTACCGTGCAGCGTCAGGCGAATCCAGGGGCAAGCATCCGGGTGAGATGAGCGGGCGCCGGCAGACCCTCCACCGGCACGGGAAGTCCACACGCCGCAAGCCCGAACGCCGCAAGCAAACTCCGGAGCAAGCGGAGTGCAAACGGGAATCAACCGCCACAGGCGAGTCTGGGCACCGTGAAGAGGGACATGTCGCATTACCTCGGCGAGTTGCTCGTATGGGAGATCGAGGACTATCTCCGCGCCCGCTCGGCCCGGCCGCAGCGAGCCCGGGTGGCCCGCATCCGGGTGCCCGACCGGCCGGCGGCCGAGATGGTCGCCGCCGACCTGGAGGCGGGCGGCAGTTTCTACGCCGCTGCGAGGCGTGCCATGGCGCTGGGCATGACCCTGCCGGACGACCTGTTCGGCGTGGTGACCAGGGACGAGCACCCCGAGGTGTTCGAGGCCGTGCCGGGCACCACGCTGCCGCCGAAGCGCGAGGGCGAGGGATTCCTCATCATCCGCCTGGTCGCTTTCGAGTCCTGACGTGCGGCATGAGGGCCTCCCGCGGGTGTGGATCCCGCTCGGAGGCCCTCACGACCGTCAAGGTGACCCGCTCTAGCGGGCGACGGCGCCCGTGACCTCTCTGTCGACAATCCTGGTCGCACCGGATTCCCGGGCGCAGTGCGCGCAGCAGAACCAGCGGCCGTCGAACTCTGAGCCGTGGCCCACGATGCGACACCCGCAGTGCTCGCACACGGGCGCCATCCGGCTGATAGCGCACTCGAAGCTGTCGAAGACGTGCACCGCCCCCTGGGTGTGCACCTCGAAGGCCATGTCGTAATCGTTGCCGCAGACCTCACAGGTAGCCATGGTTTCCCCCCGTCGACTCGCCGTCGAGGGGGGAAATACCCGCGCAAACCTGCACGAACACCGGCTCACAGGGCGCCGAGCAGGGACTTGGCCACGGACTTGGCCCCGGTGGCCGCCTCCTTCGGGTCCATGAGCACGGAGTCGGACGCGTTGATCGGCGTGTTCTCCGGGCGGTCGCTGCCGGACAGCAGCACCCATATGACGTTCTTGCCGTCCAGCGCGTAGATCTCGTACCGGTTGCCCTGGGCCGTGTCGGTGCGCTGCCGGATCGCCTGGCCGAACGCCTCCTGCCCGAAGCCGGTCAGCTTCTCGACCTTGCCCCACCGGATGCCGCCGATCTCGCTGCTCGCCGTGAACTTGGTCTTCGAGCGCTGGTCGATGAGGTAGTAACGGGCGGATTCCGCGTCCCAGAAGGTGTGGACGGCGATGCGCAGGTTGCGCCACCGGACCTTGCCACCGCCGAGCGGCAGCTTGTCGTTCCACCACTGGCACTGGGTGACGTTCGAGTTGCCCTCCTTGCTCCGCACCGCCGCGCCCTCGGTCTCCGGCACCAGGGTGGCTGCCAGCGTCTTGAGGCTCACGCAGGCCCGGGGCAGGGGGATCCGGGTGGGCGAGGGCGACGGCGACGGGCTCGGCTTGGGACGCGCGTGATACGGCAGCGGCTGCCCGGCCCGCCAGGCGGTCACCGACTTCGCGAGCTGCCCGAGCAGGCCCTTCACCTCCCGCAGGGCGTTCTCCTCGGTGATCGACTGCGTGCTCTCCGTCGACAGGAGGTCGGCCTCCTTCTTCTTCTGGCTCGCCTCGTACTTCACCTGGAAGACCACGTCGCCCACCCGGCCGACTCCCTGGCCGAAGGAGTACCAGTACTGCTTCCCCTCGCGCGTCCATTGGTACTGCGCGGCCGCCGTGTCTCCGATGCCCTGGTACTCCTGGGCCGGCGAGTAGTAGTGCTCCTCGTCCGAGTGGGTCGCGCCGTACTTGTACTGGCTGAGCTCACCCTTGTACTGGATCTTCGCCGCCTCCACGGCCGTGGTCGTTCCGAGCGCCTCGTACTTGGACACGTTGACCGTGATCTCGCGGCTGCGGGTGACGTCCTTGTACGAGATGTTCCGGTTGGCCCAGCGGCACTGCCACCGGACGTAGCTCACGAGGGTGTCGCCGCGGTTGTCGTCGGTCGAGGAGTCGATCTCGGCCCGCGGCACGAGACGCTCGGCCTCGTCCGGGTCGAGCATCGAGCACACGTCGGCGGTCGCCGCCACCGGCGCGGCCGACGCCGACTTCTTGGCCGCCGTCGCCGCCGTCGCCGCCGGACTCGCCTTACTGGACGTTCCCGTCTGGCGCACCGTCATGAACGCGAACGTTCCCCCGGCCACCACCAGCACAGCGACGACCGCCACCACCGGCAGCACCCACCCCCGCCGCGCCGGGACGGAGGGCTGGGTCGGCATCTGCCACAGTTCGGGTGGAGGAGGCGTCGCCGCCTGCCAGCCCTGTCCCTGCTGCCCAGGCGGCGGGCCGCCCTGCCCTGCCTGCGACGGATAAGGATAGGGATTCGACTGAGGCGACTGCGGCGGCCCGGGATATCCCCCAGGCTGCGGGACGCCACCGGGCGCGGCACCCGGATAGACGCCGGGCTGCGGCTGCGGCCCGGGCGAGGAGCCGGGGTAGACGCCCGGGGCGGGGTACGCGCCCGGCTGCGGCTGCGACCCGGGCTGGGGACCAGGGTACGGACCCGGCTGGGAGGCCGGGTACGCGCCCGGCTGCGGCTGAGGACCTGCGGGATACGCGCCCGGCTGCGGCTGCGACCCGGGCTGGGGACCAGGGTACGGACCCGGCTGGGAGGCCGGGTACGCGCCCGGCTGCGGCTGAGGACCGGCGGGATACGCGCCCGGCTGCGGCTGTGGGCCGGGCTGGGGACCGGAGTACGGGCCCGGCTGGGGACCGCCGGGATACACGCCCGGCTGCGGGCCGGGCTGGGGACCGGGCGGCGGGCCGTACGGGGGCGGGTAGGGCGGAACTCCCGGGAGGGGGTGGCCCTGCGGCGGGTACGGCGGCATGCCCTGCCGGGGGCGGTCGTCCGGGGGAGGCGTCCCGCCGGGCTCGACGGGCTCGACGGGGGCGTCGTCACCGCTGGTCATGGGGTCTCCTACAGATGCAGAGCGGGAGGTCACCCGAGCCCGATGCCGACGAGTTCGGCGGCGCGCTCGGCCGTGCGCCGGTCGGCCGGGGTGACCGAGGGGTCACCGGCGCGCCGGTAGGCGACCTCGACGATGAGATTGCTGAGGCGGAACCAGACCGTGGCCCCGGTGGTCCCGGCGGGGTCGGAGGAGTCACAGGTGAAGGCCTCGTCGGCGATCCCGGGCCGGTCGCGCGCGACGGCGCCCCGCGCGGCCCGCTCCGCCGCGAGGTCGCGGGAGGCCGCCGCCTCCCCCTCCCCCTCGGCCGGCAACCGGTAGGCGACCGTGATCGTCCCGTCGTGGCCGGTGGTGTGCTCCTTCCACTCGCAGCGCCCCTCGGCGGCGGGTTCCCCGCGCGGCGTGGCACCGAGAAGGTCATGGATCTGCGCCTTGGTCAGGCTGCGGCAGGCGTCGGGGACGGCGGCGAACCGCCCTGAGCCGCCCTGTTTCCCGGACACGAGAAGCCAGGCGCCCAGGCCCGCCGCGAGGCCGACCACGACCACCAGGGCCGCCACGGCGACGAAGCGCCACATGCCGGCGCGCCGGTCCGCGGGGGCGGGGGCGGGCGGCGCGGCGGCGGCCCGCAGTGCCTGCCGTACGACGTCGGGCGGCGGACGCCGCGCCGGATCCTTGTCGAGCAGGGCGAGCACGATCCACGCGAGCACCCGCGAGGCCCGGGTCATCGGCCGGGGCTCGTGGAGCAGGACGGCGGCGACGAGCGCGGCGGTCATGCTCCGGTGGAAGGGCGGCTCCCCCTCGACGGCGGTGTAGAGCGTGGCCCCGAGGGACCACAGGTCGGAGGGCGGGCCGTCCGGCTCGTCGCGAAACCGTTCGGGGGCCATGTAGTTGGGCGAGCCCGCCGAGCTCTGCCAGGAGTGCCCGGCGCCGCCCAGCGGCGCGGCGATCCCGAAGTCGGTGAGCAGGGCGCGGCCGTCCGGCCCGATGAGGACGTTGGCCGGTTTGACGTCGCGATGCAGGATACCCCGGGCGTGGGCCGCCTCCAGCGCGTCGAGCACGGCCAGCCCGATCTCGGCCACGCGCTCGGAGGCGAGCGGCCCGTCCTCCCGGATGATCTTGTCGAGGGAGCGGCCCGGCACCAGGTCCATGACGATCCACGGCTGCCCGGCGTGCCCGACGACGTCGTGGACCGTCACGATGGACGGGTGGGTGAGCCGTCCGGCCGCCCGGGCCTCGTCGACGGCTCTGCCGAGGAAGTCGGCGCGCTGCCGGTCGTCCAGGTCGGGCGGGACGCGCAGCTGCTTGATCGCCACCTCCCGGCGCAGCAGCTCGTCGTGGGCGCGCCAGACCGTGCCGCCGCCGCCCTCGCCGAGCGGTTCGGCGAGGCGGTACCGTCCGGCGAGCAGGTCCACGGCTAGGCCAGCCCCCTCAGGCCCTCGGCCGCCGACGCCGCCGCCGCGATCGCCCGGTCCCGCAGGACGGCCGGCGAGCTCACGTCGAGATCGGCGTACTGGAGCCGGACGACGAGGTCGCCGAGCCTGAAGTACACATAGGCGGCCTGTGCCCGGCCCTCCGGCGTGGTGAGGTCGACGGCGAACGCCTCGTCGGCCACATCCGGCGTCTCCCGTCCGGCCGTCTCGATGGCCTGGGTCCTCCGGTCGAGGCCGATCTCGTACCAGAGCCAGCTCGCGTCGCTCGGCCCCGACCCGTACTGCCTGCGCAGCCCTTCCATGAGCGTGGTCGCCGAGGCCGTGTCGAGCCCCCACGGCTCGGGGGTGTCGGAGTCGGTCTCGGCGCTCAGCTCGACGCCGCTGCCCTTCACGGTCCACTGGCAGCTCGACTTCCCCGGCCGGCCCTGCGCCGACGCGCCCACGATCCGCCGCACCTCCTCGGCCGGCAGCGCCCGGCACAGGTCCACGGCGCTGTCGAAGGTGGGCGAGACCCGGTGTACGGGATCAGGGGGTGGCTCGCCCGCCCTGACGGAGAACACGACCGCCGCCACGGCGACCGCGACGCCCACCACGGCGGCGGCCCCGGCCGCGTACCACCACCGGGGACGCCGCTTCGGCGACTCGATCCGCAGCCCGTGCCGGGGATCAAGGTCAGGAATGCCGCCGTCGGCCACCTGCCGCAGCAGCGTGAGCGTGGTGGCCGCGTCGGGGCGGGCGGCCGGGTCGCGCGCCATCATCCACGTCAGCACCGGGCCGAGCGGACCCGCGAGCACCGGCGGACGGGGAGCCTGGGTGAGGGTCGCCCGGATCACCTCCGAACGCGAGCCCTGGTAGGGGGCGGCGCCCTCGACGGCCGTGTAGAGGGTGGCGGCGAGCGACCACAGGTCGGCGGCCGGACCGCCGGGATCGCCCGCGAGCCGTTCCGGCGCGATGAAGCCCGGTGAGCCGACCATCAGGCCGGCCTCGGTGATCGACGCCTGGTCGGCCTGGCGGGCGATGCCGAAGTCGGTGAGGAGCACCCGGCCGTCCGCGGAGAGGAAGACGTTGCCCGGCTTCACGTCCCGGTGCTGCACACCCCCGGCGTGCGTGGCCGACAGCGCGTCGAGCAGGCGGGCGCCGAGGTCCGCCACCTGCCGGTACGGCAGCGGCCCGTACGCGGCGATCTGCCGGGCGAGATCGTGGCCGTGCAGCAGTTCCATGACGATCCACGGCCTGCCGTCCTGGAGGAGCACGTCGTGGAGGGCGACGATCCCG
The DNA here is from genome assembly GCF_006334915.2 of Microbispora catharanthi. Classification (GTDB taxonomy): domain Bacteria; phylum Actinomycetota; class Actinomycetes; order Streptosporangiales; family Streptosporangiaceae; genus Microbispora; species Microbispora catharanthi. Next base: position 179,074 of record NZ_VDMA02000011.1, on the reverse strand, counting down.
GGATGCCGGACGCGCGCGGTGACCTCCGCCTCGCGCATGACCCTGGCGACCAGTTCGGCCCGCTCGCGCTCGCCGAGGCCGTCCGGGAGGCGGAGTTCCTTGATCGCGACCTCGCGGTCGAGCACGGAGTCTCTGGCCAGCCACACCGTGCCCATGCCACCGGAGCCCAGCGGGCGCAGCAGGTGGTATCGCGAGGCCAGCGTCCCCCTCAGCGATTCGGCCATATCGGGGAGAATAGCGAAAGCGTGATCGATACGCCCGCCGCAGGCGGAACCAGCCTCACCACCCGGGCTCACCGCGGCGGCCGTGTTCGCGGTCGCGGCGCCGGTGCTCCCCTGATCCGCGGCGTCCGCGGTCACGGCGCGGATCTTCCACGGCTGGGGGGGAGCGGGCATGGCGTGGTGAACGCGCGGCCGTCCGGCGATTACCTCACGCGTCATCGTCTCCGTGACCCGTCGGCGGCATGCTTGAGCCAAGAGGAGGACCCACCCACACCGGCGCACCGCATTCGACCCTGGAGAGACCATGACCGCCTACGCCATCGCCCAGCTCCGCGACGTCAACGTGGGAGCGGACATCGTGGAATACCTGCGGCGGATCGACGCCACGCTGGAGCCGTTCGGCGGCCGTTTCATCATCCACGGCGGCGAGCCCGAGGTGCTGGAGGGCGCCTGGACGCACACCCTCATCGTCATCGAGTTCCCCGACCTCGACAGGGCCAGGGCCTGGTACCGGTCGCCCGCCTATCAGGAGATCCTGCCGCTGCGCACGCGCAACTCCTCCGGCGATGCCGTGCTCATCCAGGGGGTGGACGAGGACCACAAGGCGACGGACGTGCTGGCGCCCGGCTGACCGCCCGCGCGCGGACGCCCCGCGCAGATGCGCGGGGCGTCCGTTGTTCCCGTTCGGGGAGCCTCAGCTCAGGGCGAGGTCCTTGATCCGGACGTCGCCGGTGAAGACCAGGTAGACGTCCTTCACGCCGTTCGCGCCGGACACGGAAGCGGTCGCGGTGGCCCAGTTGTAGATCCCGCCGGTCGCGGCGACCGGGATCGCGGCCGCCTTCGCGCCGGTCGGCGAGCCGAGACGCACCTCGATGGTCCCGCCGCCCGTGGAGGCCACCCCGGCCGTCACCGTGCCGGGCTTGCGGAGCTGGACGTCCTTGAACGCGATCCAGCCGCCGTTCGCGCCCGCCACCGCGTCGCCGCGCACCTTGGTCTCGTCGACCAGGTGGATGCCCGAGTAGTCGTCGAAGTCGACCGCACGGGTGGTCGTCGACAGGTCGCGGTGCGGGATGTTCTCACCCTTGACGTTGATCGTCGCCCGCTGGCGGATGTTCGCCGAGGACGACCCCACGAGCACGTCGTGGGTCGCGTTCTCGACGGTCCACTTGTTCCGTGTGACGTCCCACAGCGCCAGGTCGCTCTTCTTGACGCTGAAGGCGACCGTCTTGGTCTGCCCCGGCGCCAGCGTCACCCGCTGGAACGCGCGAAGCTGCTTGACCGGCTGCTTCACCCGCGAGCGCTGCTGGTGGGTGTAGAGCTGCACGACCTCGTCGCCGGCCCGGGAGCCGGTGTTGGTCACCTTGACCGAGACCTCGTACGCGTCGCCCTTCTGCACCGCCTTCAGCCCCTGGTAGGAGAACGACGTGTACGACAGGCCGTACCCGAACGGGTAGAGCGGCTTGCCCTGGTAGTACAGGTACGTCCGGTCCTTCTTGACGATGTCGTAGTCGAGGATGTCCGGCAGCTCGGCAGCCGACCGGTACCACGTCTGGGTGAGCCGCCCGGCCGGGTTGACGTCGCCGTACAGCACGTCGGCGAGGGCGTGCCCGGTCTCGGCGCCCGCGTGGGTGGTCCACAGGATGGCGGGGACGTTGTCCTGCTCCCAGTTGATCGTGGTCGGGTAGCTGTTCTCCAGCACCACCACCGTGTTCGGGTTGGCCGCCTTCACGGCCTTGACCAGCGCCTCCTGGCCCTCGGCGAGGTTCATGTCGGTGCGGTCGTGGGCCTCGCGGCCGTTGATGAACGGCATGCTGCCGACCACGACGACCGCCACGTCGGCGGCCTTGGCCTTGGCGACCGCGTCGTCGACGCCGCGGGAGACGACCTCCCTGGCGTAGTGCGTGGCCTGGTCGGCGGTGGTCAGGCTCAGCGTGCCGTCGGCCGCCGCCTTGACGTAGGCGTTCGGCCCGAACCAGCTCTCGCTCGTCTCGTAGCCGGCGTACCGCAGCAGGTAGGTGCCGTCGGACTGCTGCTCGAGCTTGAACTGCTCCTGGACGAACCAGCCGGACGGCTGGTCGGCGGTGTTCGCCAGCGTCGCCCAGTTGGCCCGGCTGACGTACTTGCCGTTGGCCACGCTGCGCAGGGTCAGCACGCCCTGGCCCCAGTCGAACGCGTCGAACGTCGAGGTGGCGCCGGCCGAGGTGTCGCTCTCGGTGAGGTCGCCTCCGGCCGCGGGGGCGGTGATGTACTTCCCGGTCGCGACGTCCTTCAGCGCGATCCGGTCGGCGCCCTCGGAGGAGGCCACCGACGCGGCCCGCTCCTTGATCCCGTCGAGTGGGGTCACCTTGTAGGGCAGGCTGCCCGAATACCAGTCGGTGTAGAGCACGTCGGCCAGCGGGCCGACGACGGCGACCTTCTTACCGGGCTTCAGCGGCAGCGCGCCGCCGGAGTTCTTCAGCAGCACCATCGCCTTGGCCGCGGTCTCGCGGTTCAGCTTCTGGTTCGCCGGGCTGTTGACCACGTCCTTGGTGATCTTCGCGTACGGCCCGCCGTCGGGGTCGAACTCGCCGAGCCGGAAGCGGATGCTGAGCTGGTGCCGGACGGCGTCGTCCACGTCCGCCTGGGTGAGCAGCCCCTTCGCCAGCGCCTCCTTGACGGCCGCGACCGTCGGGGCGCCGTTGGTGTCGTCGACGGTCATGCTGTCGAGGCCCGCCTTGATCAGCGCGGCGTCGGCCTCGGGCTGGGTGGCGTAGTACTTCTCGGTCTGCACCAGGTTGTTCGGCGCCCAGGCGTCGGTGACGTTGAACAGCGTCCGCTTCGTCCAGGAGCGGACCACGTCGTTCAGGTCGGGGCTGACGGTGTTGGGCCGGCCGTTGACGAGGTTGTACGACGCCATCACGCCGGTGGCCGCGTCGGCCTCGATCGCCGGTTTGAAGGCCGCCTCGTCGTACTCGTGCTTGACCCGCGGCGGCAGCTCCGAGGAGGTGACGTCGCGGCCGGCCTCGTTGTTGTTGGCCAGGTAGTGCTTCAGCGTCGGCGCCGCCTTGAGGTGGTCGGGGTCGTCGCCCTCCAGGCCCGAGCCGTACGCCGTGGAGATGGCGCCGGTCAGCGTCGGGTCCTCCGAGTAGCCCTCCTCGTTGCGCCCCCAGCGGGGGTCGCGCAGCAGGTTGACCACGGGCGCCCAGAGGTTGAGCCCCCACACGGTGGGGTTGTCTGCGTGGAAGCCGCGGGCCTCGTCGCCGACGGCGGAGCCGACCCGCTTGATCAGGCCCGTGTCCCAGGTGCTGGCCAGGCCGACCGCCTGGGGGAAGACGGTGCCCTTGGCGGTGACCACGGCGCCGTTGTTCGTGTAGTCGGTCGACCAGGCGACGCCGTGCAGCGCCTCGGTGCCGGTCTTGAACATCTTGATGCCGAGACGGTCGATCGCGGGGGCGTACTGGTGCAGCATCGCCACCTTCTCGTCCGGCGTGAGCCGGCCGAGAAGGTCGTCGATGCGCTGGGCGAGAGGCAGCGACGGGTCGCGGAACGGATAGTCGTCGGCCGCCCTCGCGGGGCCGACGCCCAGGCTCAGTGCCAGAGCCAGGGCGGCCGACGCGGACAGCATCGCCGAACGGCGATGGGACATTGCGCCTCCAGGTCAGGTAGTGACGCGTTACTTGGGGGGTGTTACTTGATGGCGCCGACCGTGATGCCACGGGTCAGCGTGCGCTGGAAGATCAGGAAGAAGGCCACGGCGGGGATGATGCCGAGCAGCGCGGACGCGCTGGACATGGTGGCGTCCATCATCTTCTCTCCCTGCAGGACGCCCAGGGCGACCGGCACGGTCTGGTTGTCGTTGGAGATGAGGAACACCATCGGCAGGAAGAACTCGTTCCACGTCCAGATGAAGAAGAAGATGAGCAGCACCGAGAGGGTCGGGCGGCTGATGGGCACGACGATTCCCCACAGCATCCGCCGCCTGCTCGCGCCGTCGATCTCGGCCGCCTCAAGGATCCCCCGGGGGAACTGCCCGAGCACCGACGAGAGCAGGTAGGTCCCGAAGGCCGCCTGGATCACCGTGAAGATCAGGATGACGGCGAGCTTCGAGTCGTACAGCCCCACCTCCTTCGACAGGTAGTAGAGCGGGTAGACGAGCGCCTCCTGCGGCAGCGTGTTGGCGACCAGGAACAGCACGAGGATCCACAGCCGGCCGCGCACCCTGCCGATGCCCAGCGCGTACGCGTTGAGCACCGACAGCACCACCGCGGCGACGGCGACGACGCCGCTGATCAGGAGGCTGTTCCAGAGCTTCAGGCCGAAGTCGACGCGATCCCAGAAGGCGACGATGCCGTCGAGGTAGAGCCCGTGGGGCAGGCTCAGCGGGCCGCCCGAGGAGTATTCGGCCGGGGACTTGAACGCGTTGAGCGTGACGATGACGAAGGGGAAGAGCATCACGACCGCGAGCACGACCAGTGCCGCGAGCACGGCCCACCGTCCCGGCTGGCGGAAGGTGCGATCGGCGTTCACGAGCCACTCTCCTGGTCACGCTCCTGCACCCGCAGGAAGAGGAAGGTCACCACGACGATGATCAGGGCGAGCACGGTCGCGATCGCCGAGCCGTACCCGACGTTGACCTTCTGGAAGAAGTTCAGATAGGAGAAGTACGACGGCACCATGGTCGCGGAGCCGGGCCCTCCCCTGGTGAGCACGAAGATCGGCCCGAACACCTTGAGCGCCGCGATCGTGCAGGTCAGCAGCACCACGAAGATCTCCGGCCGGATCTGAGGGATCGTGATGTGCCAGAACCTGCGCCACCACGAGGCGCCGTCGATCTCGGCTGCCTCGTACAGCGAGGGGTCGACCCGCTGGAGCCCGGCCATGAAGATGACGACCGGATATCCGAGCTGGAACCACACCATGATCGCCATGACCGTCGCCAGCGCGATGTCGGGGTCGCCCAGCCAGTTGACCTTGATCCCGAAGATCTGGTTCACCGCGCCGTACGACGGGTGGAGCATCCAGCCCCAGACCACCCCGGCCACCGCGACGGGCAGCACCTGCGGCAGGTAGAACGCCGCGCGCAGGGCCGAGGCCGTACGCCCGCCGAACCGCTTGGCGATGTAGTCGAACAGCGCGGCGGCGAGCACCAGGCCGATGATCGTGGGCACCACGGCCATCGCGATGATCAGTGCGACGTTGTGCTCGAAGGACGCCCAGAAGCGCTCGTCCTTGAACAGCTTGGTGTAGTTGTCGAGCCCGATCCAGGTGGGGGTGCCGACGCCGGACCAGCGGGTGAAGCTCGTCGCCACGTTCATCAGGAACGGGACGACGATGATCGCGAGGAACAGCACCAGGCTCGGAACCAGGTAGAGCCAGTAGCCGCCCCTCCCGCGCGGGCGGGCCGCGCCCGCGCCGGGTGGTGCCATGTGCAGACCTTTCCAGAGGGGGCCCGGCGGCGGGGACCGGTCAGGCAGCCCCGCCGCCGGGGTCGGAGGGAAAGGCGGGTCCCCTCTGCCGGGGGACCCGCCCGCGACCCTAGTTGCCGATGTCGGCCAGGTTGTCGTTGTACGGCTGGGCGATCTCGTCCAGGACCTCCTCGGGCTTCTTGCTGCCGTTGATCAGTTCCTGGATGCCGGCGACGAGCACGTCGTAGTAGCCGGGAGCCGGCCAGTCAGGGTAGAAGGCCAGGCCGTCCTGCGTCGAGAGCTTGTTGAAGTTCTCGATGAGCTCCTTGTTCTGCGCGTCGGTGATCGCCGTCGGGTCGGCCGCGACCGGGACGCCGCCCGAGTTGCCGAGCAGGTTCTGGATCTCCTTCTTCATCGTGATGTCGATGAAGTCGTAGGCGAGGTCCTTGTTCTTGGACTTCTCGGGCACGACCCACAGGTTGCCGCTGGAGCCCGGGGCGAACTGGCCGGGCCACAGGAACGAGCCCCACTTGAAGCCCTTGATCTCCTCCGCCATCCGGCCGAACCACCAGCTGCCCGACACCATGATCGGGAACTTGCCGCCGATGAACGCCACGCCCATGTCCTCGGCCTTCATACCGGCCGAGTCCTTGCTGATGTAGCCCTTCTTCACCCAGTCGGAGAAGGTCTGGGCCGCGTAGGTGAACTCGGGGCCGTGGAAGTCGACCTTGCCCTTGTAGAGCTCGAAGGAGTCGATCCAGGCGCGGTTGGCCTTGTTCAGCGCGAGCAGGTAGAACAGCTGCTGGGCGGGGTACTCGGCGCCCGCCATCGCGATCGGGGTGGTGCCCTTCTTCGCGAACGCGTCGAGCGCGGCGGTGAACTCGTCGAACGTGGTGGGCACCTTGACGCCCGCCTTATCGAACATGTCCTTGTTGTAGTAGACCATCACGTACTCGCCGTAGTTCGGCACGCCGAACCACTTGCCCGAGCCCATGATGCCCCGCTCGTCGTACTTCGCGGTGGTCTGCAGCGACGGGCTGAGCAGCTTGTCCCAGCCGCGCTTGGTCGCCTGCTCCGTGAGGTCGGTGAGCAGGCCCTGCTTGGACAGCTGACCGGCGGTCGCGTTGCCCTTGTTGTACTCCATGATGTCGGGCGCCTCGTCGGAGTTGAGGACCATCGACGCCGTCTTCTGGATCTGCTCGAAGCCCTTCTCCTCGAACTTCACCTTGACGCCGGGGTGGCTCGCCTCGAACTCCTTCATCGCCTGGGCCCAGGCGGTGCCCATGGCGCTGTTGCCGGTCTCGTAGTGCCAGAGGGTGAGGGTCTTGCCCTCGGCGGAGCCGCCGCTGCCGCTATTGGAATCGTCAGAGGATCCACCGCACGCGCTGAGCGCCAGTGCGGCCGCGGCCAGTGCCGCCACCGCCGCGCTCCTGCCTACTCTGAACATGGTCTTTCTCCAGGGGGTGTGTCTAGTTGATGACGACCGGGGCGCCGGGGCCGACGAACTCGACGCCGTCGATCTGCTTGGGGCCCTCGGCGGTGACGACCAGCCTGTCGCCGTCCCGCACCGCCGTGACCGTCGTGTCCCCGTCCAGGTCCCTGATCGTCGTACGGCTCTCGCGCTCCGGCAGGCCGAAGGCGAGCAGCGAGACCCGGGGGTCGTCGGCCACCGTGTCGCCCGGCTCGGTGACCGGGATCAGCGAGCCGTGCCGTACGAACAGGGGGATCTGGTCGAGCGGCGGCGACACCGTGACGTAACGCCCGCCGTCGACGGCCTCACCCGTCCAGTAGTCCACCCACACCCCCGAGGGCAGGTAGACCTTCCGGGTGCCGTCGGCGGAGGTCATCGGGGCGACGAGCAGGTCGGTGCCGAGAAGGTACTCCAGGTCCGCCTGCCATGCCACCGGGTCGTCCGGGTAGTCGACGCACAGGGCGCGCAGCATCGGCGCGCCCGTCTCGGCCGCGGTGACGGCCGCCGAATAGATGTACGGCATGAGCCGGTAGCGCAGCCGCAGGGCCTCGATGGCGGCCTGCTCGGCGTGCGGCGGAAACTCCCAGGGCTCCCGGGTGGTCGTGCCGTGGAACCGTACGAGCGGGGACAGCGCGGCGAACTGCGACCAGCGGATGTAGAGGTCCGGGCTGGGCGTGCCGGTGAAGCCGCCCGCGTCGTGGCTCCAGAAGGGGATGCCGGACAGGCCGTGCGACAGCCCGCCCCTGATCGTGCTGCCCATCGCGGAGTAGGTGGTGTCGACGTCGCCGCTCCACTGGGCCGAGTGGCGCTGGCCGCCGAGGTAGGACGAACGGGCCCAGACCAGGCCGTGCCCGTTCACCTCGCGGGTCGCGTCCGCGACGATGTCGTTGAACAGCAGCGTGTAGACGTTGTGCAGCTCGGTGCCGGTCATGCCGTTGAAGGCCACGGCGTCGGCGGGGACGCCCTCGGCGAAGTCGGTCTTGAACGCCGCCACGCCCTCGCGCAGGCGGTCGCGCAGCAGCCCCTTGAACCACTCGACGGCCTCGGGGTTGGTGAAGTCGACGATGCCGCAGGCGGGGTAGGAGCCGTGCCAGGTGTCGGCGACGTACGTCTCGCCGTCGGGCCGCTTGAGGAAGTAGCCCTTCTCCGCCGCCTCGGCGAAGGCCGGGCTGAGGTGCGAGATGTAGGAGTTCATCCAGAGGCAGACCTTGAAGCCCTGCTCCTTGAGCGTGGCGAGCATGCCCGCCGGATCGGGGAACGTCTCGGGATCCCACTGGAGATCCGACCAGTGCCCGTCCGCCTGCCAGTAGCAGTCGAGGTGGAGCACGTCGCAGGGGATGCCCCGCTCCCTGATCTTCCTGGCGCGCTCCAGCACGCGCTCCTGGCTGTCCCGGAAGAAGCCCGAGGAGATCCAGGTGCCGAACGCCCACTTCGGCGGCAGCTCCGGCCGGGAGGTCAGCCCGTCGAACCGGTCCAGGACCTCGGCGGGGGTCGGTCCCGCGATCACGTAGTAGTCGATGAGGTCGTCGGGCACGATGATCTGCACGGCGCTGTGCGTGGACTGGCACATGTCGAACTCGACCGGCGTGCCGCTGTCGACGCAGATGCCGTACCCCCTGCTGGACAGGTAGAAGGGCACGTTCTTGTACGCGCGCTGCGACTCGGCCCCGAACGCGTCGAAGTTCCACATGAGCGGGCGCTGGCCGCGCTTGTCGAGCGGCGTGAACGACTCGCCGAAGCCGCCGAACGCCTCGTCCGCCGGGGCCACGAACGTGTCGTGGTAGGCGACGGGGGCGCCGTCCACCGCGGAGCGGCCGAACGGCAGCGTGCGCAGCCGGCCGCTGATGTCGGGGTGGCCAGGGTCCTGCTCCACCAGCGTCCGGCCGGCCCGGTCGGTGAAGCGCAGGTTCCACGGGTTCAGCCGCACCTCGGCCCGCAGCGACCCGGCGTCGACGATCACGCGGCTGTGGCTCGCCTCCACGACGGCCTCGCCGTACTCGCCGGGGGTGACCATCGAGATCGCGCGGGAGGATCGGGTGCGCGCGTCGGGGTCCTCCGACAGGCGCACCCGGATCACCCCCTCACCCGCGACCGTGATCTGCACGACGAGCGTCTCCTCCGCCGAGGTGGAGCCCTTGAGCGTCACGCCCTGCCCGTCGGAGGCCACCACCTCCGCGCTGGTCAGCGCGGACAGGCCCTCCTCGCCCGGCTCGCGCACCGGAAGCTCTGGAGGATCCGCCACGAAGAACTCGCGCGCGATCAATGGGGGACGGTACGGCATTGCGGCACTCCATCGGCTCATCCAGCGATTGTGGAGTTAGTTTGCCGTCCATCCCAACAAAGGTCAATGGGTCGGCGCTCATCCGGATTTGTCCAAGTTATTCCGCTTTATGTCTCATTGGGGTAATGTGACCGCAATCCCCCGTCAAGGTAGGTGACATGGACAGGTTCGTACACGTGATGCCACTCGACGACGCGATCGACCACGAGGGCAGCCCGGAGTGTGTCTGCGGCCCCGGCGGCCAGCCCGTCACCGCCGCCGACCTCGGCGAGCCGGTCCCTCAAACGGAGCGCGACGCAGTCGCACTCGGCTGGTCCCGTCCCGCCGTCGGCGTCATCTATCAGCACCACGCGCTCAGCCCCTGCCGCGAATGGGAGGCCATCCCCGAGCCCTGAGCCGATCCACGCCCCTTAATGGCCGCCAATCACCACCACTTTCGCAAACTCACAGTAATTATCTGACAACAGTCAGTAACGTCTCGGCCATGCCTGGTTTCGATCACGAGATGCCGCTCGAACTCATCCGCAACCGGCCGGAGACCGCGCTGGAGCTGCTGCGCTGCGTGACGGGAGACGACATCCCGCCGCACACCGCCGCCCGCGTGGAGACGGTCGACTGCACCCAGGCGCCGATCGAGTTCCGCGCCGATTCGGTCGTGGTGCTACGGGACGAGACCGGTGCCGCGCTGACGGCCGTGATCGTGGAGGTGCAGCGGAGCAGGGACGCCGGCAAGCGGTTCAGCTGGCCGGTCTACGTCACGACGTTGCGATCCCAGCACAAGTGCGAGACCGCGCTGCTGGTCATCTGCCCGGATCGGTCGATGGCCCGCTGGTGTGAGAGGACGATCCGGCTGGGCCCCAACGGCGCCATCACGCCGCTGGCGATCGATCCCAGCCGCATACCTGTGATCACCAACCCCGACCAGGCCCGCGCCAGCCCGGAACTCGCGGTGCTCTCCGCCGTGGCACACCCCGACGAGGCCGACGACGAGCCGGTGCTGGAGGCGATGCTGGCGGGGCTCGCGACACTGGATCCAGATCGGGCCAGAGTATATTTGAACTACGTGATCAGCTCGCTACATGCTGTGACGGTCAAGCGTCTGGAGGAGATGGTGACCACCATTCAGGACTTCGACTACCTCGGCGAGAAGTACTTCTCCCACTGGCTGGCCAAAGGCGAGGTCAAAGGTGAGGTGAAGGGCGAGATCAAGTCGATCTTCTCGGTGCTGGATGCCCGAGGCCTGGAGATCTCCGACGACGCGCGCGAGCGCATCTGCCAGTGCGATGACCCGAACCAGCTGGACGCCTGGGTCCGTAAGGCCGCCGTCATCACGTCGGCCGACGAGCTGTTCACCGAGTAGTGCTTTGCCCGTGAGCCGATGCACCTGCTCGACATCGGAATGTAGTGATACGGCGTGGTCGTGAGCCCGGCAGCGGGACACCTCGAAGGGTCGCCCTTCGAGGTGTCCCGCTCGGTGTCAGTCCGTTATGGAGTCCACCGGACGTTCGGGTTGAGGTGGCCGGTCCAGTTGAAAACGGCCATGTTGTCCCAGCCGTCGCCGGTGCCGTTGATGTTCGCCGGGTCCCAGCCATTGCCGGGCACCGCGTACCAGGTCGGCTCCCAGTAGAAGACTCCGATGGCACCCGCGTTGCGGGCCGTGTTCTGCACCGCCGCGAACTCGGCGCCCTGACCCTGCCAGGTGAGGCCGTAACCCGCGCATCCCGACGTGACCGAGTTGCCCTCCCAGTCGGCGTTGTCGGCCGTGAACGGGTAGGCCGTCTCGGCGATGACGACCGGCTTGCCGTAACGGGACCGCACGTCCGAGATCACGTTGTAGAGGTTGGACAGCGTGCCGTGCCACATGCAGTAGTACGACAGGCCGGTGATGTCCCAGGACACGCCCTTGGCGCGGATGCCGTCGTAGAACCAGCGGGCGTGTGCGTCGCTGTCCGCGTCCGCCGTATGGATGATCACCTGCGTGCCGGAGTTGCACGCCTTGGTCGCGTTGTAGCCGGCCTTGAGCAGCAGGCTCAGGTTCGTGAAGTCGTTGTTGACGACCTTGCCGTCGTCCCACAGCATGCCGACGTTGATCTCGTTGCCGATCTGCACGCTGTCCGGCGTCGTGCCCTGCGCCTTGAGGCTGGAGCACACGTCGTAGGTGTAGTCGTAGACGTCGGTCTGCAGCTGGCCGATGCCGTGGCTCGCCCAGGCGGCGGGCTTGTACTGCTTGCCGGGGTCCGCCCAGGTGTCCGAGTAGTGGAAGTCGACGAGCAGCTTCAGCCCCTTGGCCTTGACCGTCTTGGCGTACTGCAGGACCTTGGCCTTGTTGTTGTAGCCGCTGACGGGGTTGTTCCAGATCCGCAGGCGGACGTAGTTGACGCCGATTCCCTTGAGGATGTCCAGCGGGTCCCTCTGTGCGCCGCCCGCGTCGTAGTACTTCGCGCCCAGGTCGAGGGAGCGCTGCACGGACGAGACGTCGGCTCCGAGCATGGTCAGTGTGGTGGCGGCGTGCGCCGGTTGCCCGGCGGTGAGAGCCGCCGCGGCGCACAGGACAAGCGCCGCGAGGATCTTTCTCATGGTTCCTCCGCTCAGGAGAGGATCTGATGGACGCCCCCGAACCCCCGAACCCTCCCCGCGACGTGGTCAGGTCGTCGCGGGGAGGGAGACCATGTCCGCGCTACCGGCGGGCGAACTCCCGCAGCGCGGGCAGCGCCCGGTCGTCGAAGCCGAACAGAGCCTGGTTCTCCCAGGCGTTGCCCGACGCCGGGTCGGCGGGATCCCAGCCGTTGCCCTTCACCCCGGTCCAGGTGGCCTCCCACCAGAACGCCCCCAGCCCGCGCCCGCCGGGCACCGCCCTGACGATGTTCATCAGGTCGCGGACGAACGCCGCCTGGCCCGCGGGGGTGGCCGGATATCCGGCGTACGGCTCGGCGGAGGTGACGATGTTCTCCCAGCCGTCGTCGTCGCCCGTGGTGAACGGGTAGGCAGTCTCGGCCACCACGACCGGCTTGCCGTACCGGGCGGCGACGTCGTTCAGGTTGGCCTGGAACGCGGCGAGCGTGCCGTGCCAGTACGGGTAGTACGACAGGCCGATCACGTCGTAGCGGACGCCGTTGGCCGCGGCGTTGTCGAACCACCACCGGTAGAGGCCGTTGTCGCCGCCGTTCGCGAGGTGCAGCACGACCTTGGTGTCGCCGGAGACCGCCTTGACCGCGTCGTATCCCGCGTTGAGCAGGGCGGCGAGCTGCGGCCAGTTGTCCCAGCGGCCGTCGGGCCACAGCAGACCGCCGTTGAGCTCGTTGCCCACCTGCACCATGTCGGCCGTCGTGCCCTGCGCCTTCAGCGCGCTCAGCACGTCGTAGGTGTGGTCGTAGAGCGCCTGCTTCAGCTCGTCGAACGACAGCGACTCCCACGCGGCGGGCTTGTTCTGCTTGCCGGGGTCGGCCCAGGAGTCGGAGTAGTGGAAGTCCACGAGCAGGCCCATGCCGAGGGCCTTGGCCCGCTTCGCGACCGCCAGCACCTGACCCCTGCCGTTGTAGCCGTCGGCGGGGTTCACCCACACCTTGAGCCGGATGTAGTTCAGCCCGCCGTACCGCAGGATCGCCAGCGCGTCGCCCCGCCGCCCGTTGGCGTAGCGGTACGCCCCGCCGAGCGCCTCGGACTTGGCGAGGCTCGACACGTCGGCGCCCCTGATCGCGAGCGGGGGCCCGCCGTCCGGCCTGCGGCCGCCGGCGTCCGAAACCGCGGCGTGCGCGGGCGCCGCGGCGGTGAACGGTGTGGTGAGCGGAGTGAGGAGTGCGGTGGCCGCGCACAGCAGGGCCGCCAGGTGTCGAACCATCGGATCCTCCGGTCAGGAGAGGACGTCAGCGGAAATCCCCCGGATCCCCGGCACCGCGCCGCCGGTCAGGTGCGGCACGGCGCCGGGGCGCTCATGTGCGGACGACCACGACGCCCCCGGCGGGCACCGTCGCCGAACCGCCGTACGCGGCGCCGTCGAGCACGCCGGTGCCCGTCACCCCGTCCACCGTCACCGGCGCGTCCGCGTGGTTGATGAGGAACAGGTGGTCGCCCCTCCGTACGAGTTCCAGCGTGTCGGGCAGGCCGCGCGGCCGGGACACACCCGCGTGGTCGAGAACCCCCGCGACGAGCGCGCGCAGGCCGGACTCGGCGTCCAACGCGGTGGACACATACCACGCGCTGCCCGCGCCCAGGTCGTGCCGGGTGACGGCGGGATGTCCGGCGTCGGGCCCGTCGGCGAACTCGTGCACGGCCCGCGCCCCCGCGAGCCGCACCCGCTCGGACCAGATCCGGCCGGTCGCGCCGTGCTTGGATGACTCGGGCCCGGACGACTTCGGCGGCCGCAACGCGACCGTCTCGTGCCCGCGAAGCGGGTGGAACTCCTCGACTGCCACGCCAAGCACCTCTCGCAGCGCCCCGGGGTACGGCCCCGGGTGGATGGTGTCGTTCTCGTCCACAATGCCGGAGAAGTACGACACGAGCAGGTGTCCGCCCGCCTCCACGTAGCGGTGCAGGTTCTTCGCCGGCGCCTCGCCGATCAGGTAGGAGCTGGGCGCGACGACCAGCCGGTAGGGCGACAGGTCGGCCGACGGGTGCACGAAGTCGACGGTGACGTGCTCGCGCCACAGCGCCTCGTAGTAGGCCTCGATCCGTTCCCGGAAGCGCAGGTCGGCCGAGGGCCGCCACTCGAATTCGAGCGCCCAGTAGGACTCCCAGTCCCACACCACCGCTACCTCGGCCGTCACCCGCGCGCCCCTGACCCCGGCGAGCCTGCCGAGGTCCGCGCCGAGCGCGACCACGTCGCGCCAGATCCGGGAGTCGGTCCCGGCGTGCGGCACCATCGCCGAGTGGAACTTCTCCGCGCCGTATCGGGAGGCGCGCCACTGGAAGAACATCGCCGAGTCCGAGCCGCGCGCCACGTGGGCGAGGGTGTTGCGGCGCATCTCCCCCGGCCGCTTGGCGAGGTTGCGCGGCTGCCAGTTGACCGCGCCCGTCGAGTGTTCCATCAGCATCCAGGGGCGTCCCCCGGCCACCGACCGGGTCAGGTCGGCGGCCATGGCGAGCTCGATGTGCGGATCGGCTCGGGCCGAGTCGAGGTAGTGGTCGTTGGCCACCACGTCGACCTCCGCCGCCCAGCGCCAGTAGTCCATGGGCTTGCAGTTGGGGATCATGAAGTTGGTCGTGACGGGCAGGTCGCTGAACCGCCGGATCGTCTCGCGCTCCCTGCGGAAGCAGGCGATGTGCGCGTCGACCGAGAACCGCATGAAGTCGAGCTGGAGCCCGGTGAGCAGGCCGACCGGCGCGGTGACGGGCGGCTCGACCTCCTCGAACGAGCCATAGGTCAGCCCCCAGAAGGTGGTGCCCCAGGCGGCGTTGAGCGCGCCCACGTCCCCGTACCTGTCCCGCAGCCAGGCGCGGAACGCCTCGGCCGACGCCGGGCAGTAGCAGTGGGCGTTGGCCCAGCCGTACTCGTTGTGCACGTGCCACATCGCCAGGGCGGGGTGGCCGGCGTACCGCGCGGCGAGGGCGGCGACGATCCGCTCGGACGCCGCGGCGTAGTCGGGCGAGCTCGGGCAGAAGCTGTGCCGCGAACCGCCGCCGAGCACGTGGCCCTCCCTGTCCACGAGGCGGCTGCCGGGGTAACGGCGGCGAAACCACGTGGGCGGCGAGGAGGTGGGGGTGGCGAGGTCGGCGTACACCCCGGCCGAGTGGAGCAGGTCCAGGATCCGGTCGAGCCGGGAGAAGTCGTACTCGCCCTCCCGCGGCTCGATCAGTCCCCAGTTGAAGACGCCGACGGTGACCAGGTTCACCCCGGCCTCGCGCATCAGGCGAACGTCCTCCCGCCACACCTCCTCCGGCCACTGCTCGGGGTTGTAGTCCCCGCCGTAGGCGAGGCCCTCGGGCAGGACGGGATATCCGGGCACGTCTCTCCCCTCGATTCTGCTTCTGTGAACGTGCACAGTAGCGCAGAACCGTCTCTCCGAGAAGGTTTGACCGATTCGCGCTGATCAGTGAGGGTCGCTAACAACCGCGTAACGACCATTGACAGCGCGGAATGGAGCTTTCAGTCTGTGAACGCTCCCAGACAGCCCAGCCTCTTACCCCCCTCCCCCACCTGCCTGGAGGAACATATGCGCGTGAACCGGTTAGCAGTGGCGGCGGTCGCGATCCTCACCGCCGCGCTCTCGACGGCCTGCTCGGGCGGCTCGGACGAGCCGTCCACCCAGACCGCGAGCCAGAGCGCGGCGCCGGCCGGCCCGGTGAAGCTGACCTACTGGACCTGGGTCCCGAACATGGACAAGATCGTCGCGGTGTGGAACCAGGCCCACCCCGACATCCAGGTCACGGTCAGCAAGCAGGCGGGGGGCGACGACGCGGCGGCCAAGTTCCTCACCGCCGCCAAGGCGGGCAACCCGCCCGACCTGGTCCAGGCCGAGTATCAGATGCTGCCCTCCTTCGTCGCCGCCGACGCGGTGGCCGATCTGAAGGCGGAGACCGCGCAGGCGAAGGCCGAGTTCGGCGAGGGCATCTGGGGGCTGGTGACCCTCGGCACCGACGCCGTCTACGCGGTCCCCCAGGACAGCGGGCCGATGATGCTCTACTACCGCAAGGACCTGTTCGAGAAGTACGGCATCGAGGTGCCGAAGACCTGGGACGAGTACGCCGAGGCCGCCCGCACCGTGCACAAGAAGGACCCCAAGGTCTTCCTGGGCACGTTCTCCAGCAAGGACCCGGGCTCGTTCGCCGGGCTCGCCCAGCAGGCGGGCGCGCAGTGGTGGTCGATCAGCGGCGACGCCTGGAAGGTCGCCATCAACGACGAGCCCACCAAGAAGGTCGCCTCCTACTGGGGCGACCTGGTGAAGGAGGGCGTCATCGACGGCATGCCCTACTTCACTCCCGAGTGGAACAAGGCGCTCAACGACGGCAAGCTGCTCACCTGGCCGTCTGCCGTGTGGGGCCCGGGCGTGCTGTCGAGCAACGCGCCGAAGGCCAAGGGCAAGTGGGCCATCGCCCCGCTGCCGCAGTGGAACGCGGGTGAGAACCACAGCGGCTTCTGGGGCGGCTCCTCCACCGCCGTCGCCGCCAAGTCGCCGAACAAGGCGGCCGCCGCGACGTTCGCCACCTGGCTGAACACCGACCCGCAGGCGCTCGGACTGCTGATCAAGGAGGGCGCGGTCTACCCGGCCTCCGCCAAGGGCGCCGCGCTGATGACCGAGGCTCCCGACTACTTCTCCAACCAGCCCGACTTCTGGCAGCAGGCCGCCTCCATCGGTGCCACCGCCCGCGGCTTCACCTTCGGCCCCAACGTGGGCGTGACGTACAACGCCTACAAGGACGCCTTCGACAAGGCCGTCGCCGCCAAGTCCGACTTCGCCGCCGCCGTGCAGAGCATGCAGGAGGCCACGGTCGCCGACATGCAGAAGTCCGGCTTCACCCTCGCGCAGTGACGATGGGATCTCCGAAGAAGGGCGCCCGCGCCGGCCGCGCGGGCGCCGTGCCCTACCTGTTCCTCGCCCCGGCGATGGCGCTGTTCGCGCTCTTCATGGCCCTGCCCATCGGCTACACGATCTATCTGAGCCTGCGGCGCACCAAGGTCTCCGGCCTGGGCCTCGGCAAGGGGGCCCGCACGGAGGTCTTCGCCGGGCTCGCCAACTACGCCGCCGCCGCCGGCGACGGCGAGCTGTGGGCCGGCTGGCTGCGCGTCCTCGCGTACGGAGCCCTCGTGCTCGTGCTGATGCTGGGGCTCGCCCTCGTGTTCGCGCTGATGCTCGACGCGGCGCACGTGCGGCTCGCCCGCCTCACCCGGATCTCGATCTTCCTGCCGTACGCCGTGCCGGGCGTGGCGGCGACGCTGATGTGGGGCTTCCTCTACCTGCCCAGCCTCAGCCCGTTCGGCGAGCACCCGTTCCTGAGCACCGACCTGGTGACGTTCTCGATGGCGAACGTGGCGGTCTGGGGAGGCACCGGCTTCAACATGCTGGTGCTCTACACGAACCTGCGGGCCGTGCCGCGGGAGTACTACGAGGCGGCCAGGATCGACGGCGCGAGCGAGCTGGGCATCGCGCTGCGCATCAAGATCCCGATCCTGGTGCCGTCGATCATCCTGACCACGGTGTTCTCCGTCATCGCGACCGTCCAGGTGTTCACGGAGCCGACCACCCTGCGGCCGCTGACGAACACGATCAGCTCGACCTGGAGCCCCTTGATGAAGGTGTACCGCGACGCGTTCGTCACCGGCGACCTGTACTCGGCCGCCGCGACGTCCATGGTGATCGCCGGGATCTCCCTCGTGCTGTCGTTCGGCTTCCTGCGGGTCGTGAAGAACCACGCGTTCGGGGAGGGCTGATGACCGCCACCGCACTGCCGAGGACCCGCGGGCACGCCCGCCCGTCGCCGCGCCGCCCGCTGGGGATCGTGCCCACCGGGGTGCTCGTGCTGGGCGCGATCTACACCCTGTTCCCGGTGAGCTGGGTGGTGGTCGCCGCCACCAAGTCCAAGGCCGAGCTGTTCTCCACCTCGACCTTCGCGCCCGGCACCGGCCTGCTGTCCAACCTGGGCGACCTGTTCGCCTACCGCGACGGCGTCTTCTGGCTCTGGCTGCTCAACACCGTCCTGTACGCCGGGGGCGGCGCGGTGCTGTCGACCGCGGTGTCCACGATCTCGGGGTACACGCTGGCGAAGTACTCCTTCCCCGGTCGCGGCCTGATCTTCAACCTGCTCATCGGCGGCATCCTGGTGCCGTCGGTCGTGCTGGCGATCCCGCAGTATCTGCTGTTCTCCAAGGCCGGCCTGGCCGACACGTACTGGTCGGTGCTGCTGCCCCAGATCCTGCATCCGTACAGCATCTATCTGGCCAGGATCTACTCGCAGGCGGCGATCCCCGGCTCGCTGCTGGAGGCGGGCCGGCTGGACGGCGCGGGCGAGTGGCGGCTGTTCCGCCGGGTGGCGCTGCCGCTGCTGACCCCGGGCATGGTGACCATCTTCCTGTTCCAGTTCGTCGCGATCTGGAACAACTTCCTGCTGCCGTTCATCATGCTGGGCGACGACCACAAGTTCCCGCTGACGGTCGGCCTCTACACGCTGCTCGCCGCGGGCGCCAACCAGCCGTCGCTGTACAACCTGATCATCACGGGGACGATGCTGTCGCTCATCCCGCTGATCGCGCTGTTCCTCACGATGCAGCGCTATTGGCGTACGGACCTGTCCGGCGGGGCCGTGAAAAGCTGACGAGCACGGGGAAACACGCTGATCGGCGGGGGGACAATACGACCATGGCGAAGCGTCCGACCATTCACGACGTGGCCGCGGCGGCGGGCGTCTCCCGGGGCACCGTGTCCCGGGTGCTCAACGACGACCGGTACGTGAGCCCCGCCGCCCACGCCGCCGTCCGCCGCGCCATCGCCGAGACCGGCTACATCGTCAACCGCAACGCCCGCAGCCTGGTCACCCAGCGGACCGGGTCGGTGGTGATGGTGCTGTCGGAGCCGCACGAGAAGGTCTTCGAGGACCCGAACTACAGCACCACCATCCGCACGGCGATCCGGCGGCTCGGCGAGCGGGACGTCTCCCTGGTCATCATGCTGGCGGGGGACGACGGCGACCGCGAGCGCGTCGTCCGCTATGTGCGCGGCGGCCACGCCGACGGCGTGCTGCTGATGTCCACGCACGCGGGCGACCCGCTGGTGGACGAACTGGAGTCGCTGCGCATCCCGGCCGTGGCCTGCGGCGCGGTGATCGGCAAGGAGAACGTCATCCCCTACGCGGCGGCCGACGACCGCGAGGGCGCCCGGCAGATGACCCGCTACATGGTCGAGCAGGGCCGCAGGAAGATCGCCACGATCACCGGCCCGATGGACACCCCAGGCGGCATCCAGCGCCTGGAGGGCTTCGCCGACGTGCTCGGCAGGAAGGCCTCCAGAAAGCTGATCGAACACGGCGACTGGACCCAGCTCAGCGGCGAGAGCGCGATGGCGCGGCTGCTCGAGCGCACACCCGACCTCGACGCGGTCTTCGTGGCCTCCGACCTCATGGCGGCCGGCGCGCTGTCCACGCTGCGTGCGGCCGGACGCCGGGTGCCCGGCGACGTGGCCGTGGGCGGCTTCGACGACTCGTCCGTCGCCGCCACCACGCATCCGCCGCTCACCACGATCCGCCAGCCGCTCGCCGACGTCGCGGAGGAGACCGTACGGCTGCTGCTCGCGCTCGTCGACGGAGGCGGCCCGGTGGACCCGGTGATCCTGCCCACCCGTCTCATCGTGCGGGAGTCGGCCTGAGACCACGTCGCGTCCCCGGCCGGCCCGTGCTCGCCCTGGTTCGGGCACCTTCGCCGGCGGTCAGCCCCTGATCGGCAGGGCCGCGCGGGCGACGGCCCGGCGTTCGGCCTCTTCGCGCTCGGCGGCCTCCTGCTCGGCGGCCACGCGCCGGTCGTACGCGGCGCGGGCCGCGGCGATGGCGTTCTGGTGCTCCTCGGTCCAGACGACCAGGGCACGGATGGTGGCGTGCAGAGTCGCGCCCATCGGCGTCAGCGCGTAGTCCACGCGCGGCGGGACGGTCGGGTGCACCGTGCGGCTCACCAGCCCGTCGCGTTCGAGATGCCGCAGCGTGCGGGCCAGCATCCGCTGGCTGACCCCGTCGATCGCGCGGCGCAGCTCGGTGAAGCGCAGGCTCCGCTTGTCGAGCAGCGCGATCACCAGGAGCGACCACTTGTCGGCGATGCGGTCGAGGATCTGCCGCACCTCGCAGTCCGCGCGCTGGTCCCATTGGAGGACGTCGTCGTCGACGCCGGTATTCGCGCAGTAACCGAGGGACTCGAAAGTGCCGTCTTCCATGGTCACCGATGGTGCCTGAGGATGCAGTCGGTTACAAGAGGGAACCGGCAGGCACTCGGGGAACCGCTCCGGGACCGGTTCCCCGACGAGATGGAGCCGGACCCCGATGTCTGATTCCACGGGCGGAATCGCCGCCCGGCACCCCGCCCGCATGACCGGACGCGCGTGGGGCGTGCTGCTGGTGTTGTGCGGCGCGATCTTCCTGGAGGGGATCGACGTCGCGATGCTGAACGTGGCGCTGCCGTCGATCCGGGCCGACCTGGGCCTGTCCACCGGGACGCTCAGCGGCGTGGTCAGCGCCTACGTGCTCGGCTACGGCGGGTTCATGCTGCTCGGCGGGCGAGCCGCCGACCTGCTGGGCCACCGGCGGATGTTCCTGCTGTGGCTGGCCGTCTTCCTGATCTTCTCCGGGCTCGGCGGGTTCGCCACGCAAGGCTGGATGCTGCCGGCCGCACGGTTCGTCACAGGGGTCGCGGCCGCGTTCATGGCACCCGCCGGGTTGGCGCTGGTCACGTCCAACTTCCCGGAGGGACCGATGCGCACCAAGGCCCTCGGCGTGTACGCGGGCACGGCGGCGGGCGGGTTCTCGCTCGGCCTGGTCGCCGGCGGCGTGCTGACCGCGTTCGGCTGGCGGTGGGTGTTCTTCGCGCCGGTCATCCTGTCGGCGCTGATCCTGGGGGCGGCGCTGGTCCTCGTCCGCGACACGGGTGGCGAGCGGCCCTCGGGCGGCTTCGACCTGGCGGGGGCGTTCGTCGTCACGGGGGCCATGTTGCTGCTGGTCTACGGGATGGTCCGGTTGGAACACCCCGGCGACGGCCCCGGCCTGACCGCCGGCGCCATCGCGGCGGGGCTGGCGCTGCTGGGGCTGTTCGTCGCGATCGAGCGCCGATCGTCGTCGCCCTTGGTGCGGCTGGGCATCCTGCGCACCGCGCCACTGGTGCGGGTGAACGCGGCGGCGCTGCTGTTCCTGTTCGCGTTCGCGGGGTTCCAGTTCCTGATCACCCTGTATCTCCAGGAGTGGCGTGGCTGGAACGCGATGCAGACCGGCCTGGCCATGCTGGTGATCGGGATCGACACGGTGCTCGCGCCGACGCTGACGCCGCGGCTGGTGAACCGCTTCGGCAACGCCCGGGTGCTGTTCGGCGGCATCGTCCTCGCGGCGGTCGCGTACGCGCTCTTCCTGCCCGTGGGGATGGACTGGACCTACGCCGCCATGCTTCCGGCACTGCTCCTGCTCGGCCTGTCCTTCTCCCTGGCGTACGGCCCGCTGACCATGGCCGCGACGGAGGGCGTCGACGAGGACGAGCACGGCCTGGCGGGCGGCCTGCTCTACACGGCGATGCAGTTCGGCACGGCGCTCGGGCTGTCGGCCGTCACCGCCGTCAGCGTCGCGGCCGGGTCGGGGCCGGACGCGCTGCGGACCGCGCTGGTCGTCCCGGTGGCGGCGGCGGTGCTCGGCGCGGTCGTCGTCGCGTTCGGCCTCCGCGCCCCCGGCGGATCCTGGGCACCGGCGCAGGAGGCGCCGCGAGGGCGGCCGCTGCAGACGGATGTCACACACTGAGGGGATGTCTCGTCCTCAGGGTGTGAACGACCATGACGGCGGAGTGGTTACCGGCCTGGACGCCGAGTTCCAGGCGATGCGGCCCCGGCTGCTCGGGGTCGCGTACGGGCTGCTCGGCAGCCTCGACGAGGCCGAGGACGTCGTGCAGGACGCCTGGATGCGGCTGCGGTCCGCCACGGCCGCCGACGGGGGCGAGGAGATCGGGGACGTGACCGGCTGGCTGGTGGTCACGGTCTCCCGGCTCGCTCTCGACGTGCTGCGCTCGGCGCGGCACCGCAGGGAGGAGTACGTGGGGCAGTGGCTGCCCGAGCCGGTTCTCACCGGGCCCGTTCCCACCGGCCCCGTTCTCACCGGGACGGCGCCGGACCCCGCGGAACGGGTGACCCTGGACGAGTCGCTGAGCATGGCGATGCTCGTCGTGCTGGAGTCGCTCAGCCCGGCCGAGCGGACGGCGTTCGTGCTGCACGACGTGTTCGGCCTGACGTTCGCCGAGGTGGGCGAGGCGGTCGGGCGCAGTCCCGCGGCCTGCCGGCAGCTCGCCGCCCGGGCGCGCGCGCACGTCGCGTCGCGCGCGCCCCGGTTCGACGTGGACCCCTCCGAACACCGGCGGGTGGTGCACGCCTTCGCCCGGGCGTGCCTCGGCGACGACATGGACGCGTTGGTCGCGCTGCTCGACCCGGACGTCGTGTTCCGCAGCGACGGCGGCGGCCGGGTGCGCGCCGGGAGGCGTCCCGTCTTCGGCGCGGCCAAGGTGGCCAGGCTGCTGTTCGGCATCCAGAGGTTCGGCCCGTTCGAGCTGGTCCCCGCCGTGGTGAACGGCTGGCCGGGCCTGCTGCGCTACCGCGGCGACCGGCTGGTCGCCGTGCTCGGCCTCACCGTCGCGGAGGGCCGGGTCACCGCCGTCGACATGGTCCTGAACCCCGAGAAACTCGCCCGCGTGACGCGGGCCGACGAGACGAGGAGATGACGATGACCCAGCGGATCAACGTCCGCGAGCTGGCTCCCGAAGCGTACCGGGCCATGCTCGGGGTGGAGCGTTTCCTGCACGGGTGCGACGTGCCCCCCGCCACCCTGGAACTCGCCAAGATCCGGGCCAGCCAGATCAACGGCTGCGCCTTCTGCCTGGACATGCACTTCCGGGATGCCAAGAAGGCCGGGGAGAGCGACGAGCGCCTGTGGTCGGTGGCCGCCTGGCGGGAGGCGCCCTACTACACGGACGCCGAGCGGGCCGCGCTCGCGCTGACCGAGGCCGCGACCCGGCTCGCCGACCGGTCCGACCCCGTCCCGGACGAGATCTGGGCGGATGCGGCCAAGCACCACTCCGATGAGCAACTGGCCGCGCTGGTCGTCGCCATCGCGCAGATCAACGCCTGGAACCGGCTCTGTGTCGTGAGCCGCAAGGTGCCCGGCTCCCTCTGAGTGAAAACGGGAGGACGGCGGCACGCGGGGCGAATAGTCTGCGTAACGTCATGGAAGGAGGAAGGGCCATGAGACGTAGCACGATCCGCAGGCCCCGCCGCGTCCGTCGTCCCGTCGCCGATCTCGACCTGCGCACCCCCTCCGGCCGGCCGCTTCCGTACTGAGCCGTGCTTCCAGAGGCCCTCGCGCCTCCAGAGGCATATGTGACACGGGAGGCTTTACGCCCCTTTTACCGAGCCTCCGGTATCTATACCGGGAAAGGTCACGGAACCATCACGGTCGGGGGGAAACGAACATGGTCACGGTGGTGCCGTCGCTCGCCAAGGTCAGGGACATCAGGACCGCGCTGCGCCGCAGGCCCGCGCGGGACAGGAGAGACCGGAAGATCGTCGATCTCAAGGCCTACACGGGCGGGAACGTCATCCGGTTCCCGAGGACGTCCGGGCCGACGTCCGCCGCCTGAGCCGGTCCTTCCGCAGCGATCCACGACACGGCCCGCCCGGCAACCCTGCCGGGCGGGCCGAGGCTTTTACTGGTTAAATGTCGCTTCATGAGTGATCTGTCCGCAACCGAGCGGACCCGGCACCGCCGGTTGCGGGAGCAGGGCCGCACCGACCGGGAGGCGCTGTTCGAGGTGCTCCGGGCCGGGTTCGTCTGTCACCTCGGCGTCGTCGTGGACGGCGACCCCATGGTGGTGCCGACGGTGTACGGCTTCGACGACGACCATCTGTACGTGCACGGCTCGGTGGCGAGCCGCAGCCTCACCCGCGACACGACGGTCTGCGTGACGATCACACACGTCGACGGCCTCGTGCTGGCCCGGTCGGTCTTCGAGCACGGCGTGAACTACCGCAGTGCGATGATCTACGGCGTGCCGCGCGTACTGGAGGGCGACGAGAAGCTCGCCGCCCTGCGGTGCCTGACCGAGCACGCCACCCCCGGCCAGTGGGACTACGCCCGGCAGCCGAACCGCAAGGAACTGGCCGCGACGACGATCCTCGCGGTCCCGCTCGCCGAGGCGTCGGTCAAGGTGCGCGAGGGCCACCCCGAGGACGCCGGCGACCCGCATGACGTGTGGGCCGGGATCCTGCCGCTCACCCGGTCGTGGCAGGCTCCCGTGACCGAACCGCAGGCCGCCGCACATCCCGTCCCGCCGCACATCCTCGCCCGCACCACACCCCACTGACCGCGACGCTCCGCACCCGGTGGCGGCGGGCCGGGGCTCGACTCACCGCACCGGCAGCCACACCGTGCCCGAGCCCCGGTCGCGGGTCAGCGTGATCTCCCAGCAGCCTGGCTTGGGGAAGACGAACCCCGTGCCCCACTCCTGACCGGGCCGGTGCCAGGTCGATCCGCCGTGCGCCTCGGGCCCCCAGGTCAGCCTGGCGGCGGTGCCGTCGGGGAGCGCGGCGGTCACGCGCAACGGCCCCTCACCCGTCATCCGCCACACGATCTTGACCTCCCGCCCGGCGGCGAGCGGCACCGGCGCGAACATCAGCCCCCACACCTCGGCTCCCCGCCCGGAGCCCCGCACCTCGGGCAGCGCGTTCGCCGTGCTACCGGTCGTCCGTTCGCAGGACCCCCGAGCGGGGACCGACGCAGAGACGGAGGCGGGGACGGAGGCGGAGACGGACGGGAGCGTCGTTCCGGCGCCCGTGCCGGTTCCGGGGTTTCCTGTGCCGGGGTTTCCGGTGCCGGCGCAGCCCGCCACGAGCACCAAGCCGCATAAGCCGACCGCAGTGTGCCTCATGCCCCTCACTACCGCCGCGGCTACCCGGAGGTTCCCGCGGACGCCGCAGCGCGGCCGTTCAGCGCGTCGTTCAGAGGGCCTCGCGGACGAGGCGGTCGCTCAGCTCGCGGAGGCGGGCCCGGGCCTCGCGGTCGTACGCCTGGGGGTCGGCCCGGCCCTCGGTCGTCCCGACGTGGTAGGTGCCGCTAGAGACCTTCCCGTCGATCAGGCGGAGGGTGGCGTCGCCGCCCTCCCGCACGGAGCTGAGGACGGGCGCGCCGGCCTCCCTGACCATCGTGGTGTCCATGTACGTCGCCGGATGCAGCGCGGTCACCGACACTCCCTGTCCGGCGAGCTCCTCCGCGAGGTCGAACGTGAACATGATCTGCGCGAGCTTGCTCTGGGAGTAGGCGCGCTGGCGGTCGTACCCCCGGGTGAGCATCGGGTCGGCGAAGTCGATCGCCCGCTGTCCCACCGACGCCACGTTGACCACGCGCGACGGCGCGGACCGTACGAGCAGGGGGACGAGGCGCCGGGTCAGGTGATAGCCGGCCAGATAGTTGACCGCGAAGCGCAACTCGACGCCGTCGGCGCTCTCCTGCCTGCCGGAGCCCGGGGCTCCCCCGCCGACTCCCGCGTTGTTCACGAGCACGTCCAGGCCGTCGAACCGCTCCTCGATCTCCGCCGCCATGCGGTCGACCTGCCGCAGGTCGGCGAGGTCCGCGAGCAGGCCCTCGGTCGTCCCGCCGATTTCTGCGCGGACCCGGCGCACCCGCTCGGGATCGCGCCCGTGCACGATCACCCGGTCGCCCGACGCGGCGAGCCGGACCGCCAGGTGGCGGCCCAGCCCGTCCGTGGCCCCCGTGACGAGGATCGTCCTCATGCCGCGCTCGGCTTGAGGCGGACGCCGCCGTCGACGGTCAGCACGGTGCCCGTCGCGTAACCCGTCTCGATCAGGTACGCGATCGCGTTCGCCACGTCGGCGGGGGTGCCGATCCTGCCGACCGTTGTGGCGGCGGCGAACCCGTCGAGCGCGCCCTGCCGGCTGTCCCCCAGCCAGTCCCACCACTCGGTGTCGACCACGCCGGGTGACACCGCGTTGACCCGGACCGGCGCGAGCTCCACCGCGAGCCCCGGGATCATCGACTCGACGGCGCCGTTCACCGCCGCGAGCCCGGCCACTCCGGCCAGCGCGTTGTTCGCGCTGGCCGCCGCGACGAACGTCAGCGACCCGTCCCGCCGCAGCGCCGGGAGCGCCGCCTGGGCGGCGACCACCTGGGCGATCAGCTTGTCGTCCAGGGCCTCGCGCAGGTCGTCGGGCGAGAGCGACCGGAACGGGCCGGCCCCCTTACGTCCGGACACGTTGACCACCACGTGGTCCACCGGACCCACCTCGGCGAACAGGTTCCGCATCGCCTCCGGATCGCGGGCGTCGGCCACCACTCCGGAGCCCCGCTCCCCGATCTCCTTGACCGCCTGCTCCAGGCGTTCGGGCGTACGGCCGGTGACGACGACCTCGCGGCCCGACGCGGCCAGCCGTACGGCGGTGGCCAGGCCGATGCCGCTCGTGCCGCCGACGATCACCACTCGTTCACGCACTGGACCTCTCCTCAATACGAGACATGCTGCCTCGAAATCTTAAATCGAGACACGGTGTCCTGTAAAGTGGCGGCATGGTTGGGAGGCCGCGCAGCGAGCAGGCGCGCCGGGCGATACTCAAGGCCGCCCTGCGGCTGTGCGAGCGCGACGGCTATCCGAACGTGACGCTGAAGGGCATCGCCGAGGAGGCGGGCGCCGGCAGGCAGACGCTCTACCGCTGGTGGGACACCAAGGCCGACCTGCTGCTTGAGGCGATGACCGACCTCGTCGGGAGCTCCCATGCGCCGTCGCAGGCCGGCCTGGAGACGTTCCTGAGCGAGACCTTCGCGCTGGCGGACGGCGCGATCGGCAGGATCGTGGCGGGCCTCATGGCGGAGGCCCAGAGCGACCCCGCCCTGGGCGAGCGCCTGCGGGAGCGGCTGATCGGTCCACGGCGGGACGCCCTGCGGGCGGTGCTGGAGCGGATGCCGCCGCCCCCCGGCGCCGACCTGGACCTCCTGGTCGACATGATCTTCGGGGCCATGTGGTATCGGCTGCTCAACCGGCATGCCCCGCTCGATTCCGCCCTGGCGGGGGACATCACGGCGCTCGTGGCCAGGATCGCCGCGAGCCCGGGACCCCACGGGGACCTCCCGGGCTGACGCTCCTCTACAGGACGGCGAGCCCTACGACCACGCCCAGGGCCAGGGTGACGGCCTGGCCGGCCGCGTCCAGGGCGGTGAAGCCGTGGAGATGGCCGAGGTGGAACACCAGATGCGGCAGTGCGTACAACAGGTATCCGATCACGACGGTACGGCGCAGCACCGGCTCCAGCCGGACCGCGGCGACGGCCAGCATGACGCCCATCCCGAGGTTGAGCCCGCCGAGGTCGCGCAGCAGGTGCTCGTTGTACTCCGGCAGCATCGACACCCAGGGATGCCCCGGCAGCGGGAAGTCGTCGTAGAACGAGCGGGGCGCGAGCAGCTGCCACAGCCCGACGACGGCCTCGGTGAGCGCGAGGTACCACAGCCCGATTCGCCGCCGCAGGCGGACCCGCGCGCTCACGCGGCGCCCCGCCCGGAGACGGGCCGCTCCGGGGTGCCCCGGCCGGCGAGGAACTCGGCGAACGTGCGGACGCCGGTCGCCTGGCCGGGCGCGAGGTGGACGCCCTGCCGGAAGGCCGCCGCCGTCTTCCCCGGCACCCGTACGCTCATCAGGGGCCGGCGGCGTCCGGTGGCCGAGAGGTAGGCCCGCACGAGGTCACGCGCCGGCAGGATCTCCGGGCCGCCCATGTCGGGAACCCGTCCGGCGGGGGCCGCCGACGCCAGAGCGGCCAGCCGCTCGGCGACCTCGGACGTGTCGACCGGCTGGAAGCGCCACCCGGCGGGCACGGGCACGACGGGCAGCCGGACCAGCGACCGGGCCAGGAGCAGCACGAAGTCGTGGAACTGCGTGGTGCGCAGGATCGTGTGCGGCAGTCCGGACGCCGCCACGACCCGCTCGGCTTCGTACTTGGCCCGGTAGTAGGAGTACGGATGCCGGTCCACGCCGACGATGGAGATGAAGACGAGGTGTCCGGCCCCCGCCGCGCGGGCGGCTTCCGCCAGCCGGCGCGTGCCCTCGACGTCGCCGCGTGGACGCCGCGGGTCGCTGGCGAGATGGACGACCGTGGAGACGCCGCCCACGGCACGCTCCAGGCCGGCGCCGGTGGTCAGGTCGCCCTTCACGGACGCGTACGGCATGCCGGGGCGGGGCGAGCGGGACAGGACGCGAACGTCGGCTCCGGCCTCCAGGAGCCTGCCGACGACGTGGCGGCCGAGGGTGCCGGTGCCGCCGGTGACAAGGATGGAATCGCTCATACCGCTAAGAACCGGCGACGCCCTCCCGTTGTGACAACTGCCCCGCGAGATAGGCGAGCTTGTCCGGGTTGACGACGACGCGCAGACCATGGACGAGATCCCCGTCGCTCTCCACGACGAACACGCTGAACAGCCCGCCGTCGAGGAAGGCCAGCACGGCGGGCTCCCCGTTGACCTCGGCGAGACCGAGGCGGACCCCCGTCCCCGCGGCTCGGGCGGCAAGGCCCGCCAGGTAGCGGCACACCTTGGCGGCCCCCACCACCGGCCGCAGGGCCGAGCTCACCCTGCCGCCGCCGTCGGACCAGGCCACGACATCGGCCGCGAGCACGCTCTCCAGCCCGGCGAGGTCGCCGTTCTCGGCGGCCAGCAGGAAGCGTTCCACGATCCGGCGGCGGGCCTGCGCCGAGGCGTCGAACCGGCGCCGCTCCCCCACCCGCTGCCGCGCCCGGCGGTGCAGTTGCCGGCAGTTCGCCTCGGACAGCTCGAGCACGTCGGCGATCTCGCGGTAGCCGTACGAGAAGGCCTCGCGCAGGACGAAGACGGCGCGCTCGGCCGGGGTGAGCCGTTCGAGCAGGACGAGGAAGGCCATCGAGATCGAGTCGCGCTGCTCGGCCGTCTCCAGCGGCTCGTCGGTCAGGACCGGCTCGGGCAGCCAGGGGCCGACGTACTCCTCCCGCAGGGCCCGGGCGGACGTCAGCCGGTTGAGGCAGATGTTGGTGAGGACCTTCGCCAGCCAGGCGCCGGGCGTGGCGATCGCCGCCCGGTCGGCGGCGTTCCACCGCAGGTAGGAGTCCTGCACCGCGTCCTCGGCCTCGGCGGCGGAGCCGAGCAGCCGGTAGGCGAGCCCGAAAAGCCGGGCGCGGTGGCCACTGAACTCCTCCGCCGGATCGTCTGTCACATCCGCCACTTTATTGACGGCCCGATGCGGCAGGATGGAGCGGTGACGCCTTCCCCAGCGGTCGTCCGGCCGGACCGGGACCTCCTCGAGGAGATCCTGGACGAGCTGGACATCGAGCACACGATAGACACAGAGGGCGACCTGGCGATCTCCACCGCCCATCTCACGATCTTCTTCCTGTTCGGCAAGGAAGGAGACCTGTTCACCGTACGGTCCTTCTACGACAGGCAGTACTCGGTGGACGACAAGCCGATGCTGCTCACGGCGATCAACGAGTGGAACGCGGACACGATGTGGCCGAAGGTGTACGCGTTCACCCAGGACAACGGCACGATCCGGGTCGTCGGCGACTCCCAGGTCTACATCGGGGCCGGCGTGACCAGGGAACACCTGACCACGATGGTGGCCCACTGGGTCAGGTTCTCGATCAAGTTCTACCGCTGGCTCACCGACCGGCTCGCCTTCGAGACCGACTGATCAGGCCGGCGGGGTCCCCGGCAGCCCCTGCGTCCGCGGCGCACACAGCCCGTCGAGCACGATCCGCAGGTTCCGGCCCCACTGCTCGTCCCCGGCCCGGAGTCTGAGCGTGCGCGGACCGGTAGCCACGGCCGCCAGCAGGAACGGCACGTCCTGCCAGGCCACGTCGGCCCGCATCACCCCGGCCTCCTGCGCGCGCTCCACCAGGAGCCGCAGGCCCTCCTGGATCTGGCCGAGAACCGGGTCGAGGTTCGGCCCGCAGGCGCCGCCCACGGCCTCGCGGATGCCGCAGCTCTCCGCGCGCAGCCGCACGTACGCGGCGGCGAAGGTCTCGAATCCGCGCCAGGGGTCGGGGTCGGCGCCGGCGTTCGCGGCCAGGCCGGCCATTTCGGCGAGCACCTCGTCGAGGACCGCCTCCAGCAGCGCCTCACGGGAGGACACGCGCCGATAGAAGGTCCCGATGCCCACACCGGCCCTGCGGGCGATCTCGTGCGCCGTGACCTCGACTCCGATCTCGGCCACCGCCGCACGCGCGGCCTCCACCAGCCGCTCCATGTTGCGCCGCGCGTCCGCCCGGGGCGTCCGCCCCGGCTCCGCCGACAGCAGCACGCCGACCGCTCCGTCCCGACCACTCATGAACGCAGCCTACCAACCGGACTCGGCGCGTCCGGTTATGCTAGCGTTCACAACCGGACGCACCGAGTCCGCTTATTGCGTGGAGGCGGAAATGAGCAGAATCCGTGTGGGCATCGTCGGCGCCAACCCCGAGCGCGGCTGGGCGGTGCGCGCGCACGTGCCGGCGCTGCGGGCGCTGCCGGACTACGAGATCACGGCCGTGGCGACCAGCCGGGAGGACAGCGCCCGCGAGGCCGCGCGCAGGTTCGGCGCCGCGCACGCGTTCACCGATCCCCGGGCCCTCGCCGCGCACCCCGAGGTGGACCTCGTCGCCGTCACGGTCAAGGTCCCCCACCATGCCGAGCTCGTCGGCGCCGCCCTGGAGGCAGGCACCCACGTGCTGTGCGAATGGCCGCTGGTGCGGACGACCGCAGAGGCGCAGGACCTGCTCGACCAGGCGCGGACGGCCGGCGTGCGGCACGCGCTCGGGCTGCAGGGCCGGTTCGCCCCCGTCGTGGCCTACGCCCGCGACCTGCTCCGGAACGGCGCGGTGGGCCGGGTCACCTCGGTGAACGTCCACTCGGCGGTCGGCAAGGGCGCGACCGGAAGGCTGCCGTCCTGGTCGGCGTACACGGTCACCCGTGCCGGCGCGGCCGGGCTGCTCGAGGTCGTGGGCGGGCACACGCTCGACGTCGTGGAGCATCTCCTGGGCGGCGCCGCTTCCCTGTCCGCCACCCTCTCCGTCCAGCGGGAGACGTACGTCGTCGAGGAGAGCGGCGAGACGATCGAGGCCGACGCCCCCGACCAGCTCCTGCTCTCCGCCACCATGGCGAGCGGCGCGGTGGTCTCCCTGCACCTCCACAGCGGCAAGGTCACCGAGCCGGGCACGCGAATCGAGATCTCCGGCACGGAGGGCGATCTCTCCCTCGTGTCCACCGGCCCCGGCAGCCCGTACGGCGTGCAGATCAGTGAGCTGCGCCTGCACGGGACGGCGGGCGGCGCGTGGAAGGAGCTGCCGGTTCCCGAGGAGTACGTCCGGGCGCCCGGGGCGGCGGGCGACGCGCGCAACGTCGCCGAGCTCTACGCCGCGCTCGCCGCCGACCTCCGGACGGGCGGAGGGCGGGTGCCGGACTTCGCGCACGGTGTGCGCCTGCATCAGGTGCTCGACGCGATCCGCCGCTCCGCCGAGACCGGCATCCGCCAGACGGTCGTCCCCATCGGCGTCCCCGCCTGATCCGTCAACCCCGGGCGAGGGCGTCGCGCAACTCGCCGGCGGTGAGGCGGGGGCCGTAGGCGGGCTTGTCCCGCTGGAACCGCCGCCCCTCCGCGAGGGGACCCGCGTCGACCACGTCGAAGCCGAACGAGTCGGTCAGCTCGGCGACCGCCTTCTTGGCCTCGGCGTCGTCGCCCGCGATGGGCAGCGCCCGTCGGTTCTCCGCGCCGGCGGGCAGCCCCTGCTCGGCGAGGTGGACGTAGTTGATGGAGTTGAACGCCTTCACGACCCGCGACCCCGGCAGATGCGCGGCGAGCAGCTCGGTGTCGGTGGTCTCACCGGCGTCGAGCTCGGGGAAGTGACCGTCCCGCTCGTAGTAGTAGTTGTTCGTGTCGATGACGATCTTGCCGTCCAGCGGCTTGACCGGCACCTCCCGGTATCTGCCGAAGGGAATCGTCACGACCACGATGTCCCCCGCCGCCGCGGCCTCGGCCGCGGTGGCTGCGCGTGCGTCCGGGCCCAGCCCGGCCACGAGTTCGGAGAGCGTGTCCGGCCCGCGGGAGTTGCTCAGCACCACCGAGTGCCCGGCGTCGACCGCCAGCTTCGCGAGGGTGCCGCCGATCTTCCCGCTGCCGATGAATCCGATGACCATGGTTGCGGCAACACAGCCGTTCCCGGCCTCATTCCCCCGCCGGCGTGTCCTGCAGGACGACGACGGCCCGTTCGAGGAGGTCCCGTAGCCGGTCGGCCTCGTCGGGCGTGAACTCCTCCACCAGCCTGCGCTCCACGGCCACGGCCGCCGCGTCGGCCTTGCGCAGCAGCGCCTGCCCGGCCCGGGTGAGCCGGGTGACGAGCACCTGGGCGTGATCGCTGGAGGGACGCCGCTCCACCAGCCCACGCGACTCCAGCGTCTTGAGCACGGTCGTCATGCTCTGCGGGGTGACCGAGCAGAACCGTGCCAGCTTCGCCCCCGAGATGCCGGGCGCGAGCGACAGCGCGTACATCGCCGCGTACTGCGGGACGGTCAGCCCGAACGGCCGCAGCACGCGGCTCTTCTCCGCGATCAGCGCCTGTTCTGCGCGCTTGATGGCGTTGCCGGGCCGCCACGCCACCGCCTCGGCGATCCTCGCCTCCTCGGCTCCCATCATCACGCTCCCCGCGCCGTCAGGGCTCTGACATGGGGACCCTACCACCGGTTTGACAGGCCTTCCGCTATTCATCCATCCTCTGATGTCCATCAGAGTTCTTATGGTTATCGGAATTGGATGGGATCTATGCCTGCGGATTGTCCTGGCCCACGACGGCGAGCGCCGTCCCTCGCCGTGGTCTGCGCCGCGGTGCTGCTCGTCCCGGTGACCGCCACGGGCACCGCCGAGGCGCTCGGCGACATCGGCGCGGACCTGCGCGCCGGGCTGGACGCCACCCAGTGGGTGGTCAACGCCTTCTTCCTCACCTTCGCCGCGTTCATGACGAGCACGGGGGCGCTGGCCGACCGGTTCGGGCGGCGCAGGATGTTCGCCCTCGGCGCCGGCGTGTTCACGGCGTCGATGCTCCTGGCCGCCGCCGCCCCGGACATCGGCGTACTGATCGCGGCCAGGGCGCTCGCGGGCGCGGGTGCCGCCGCGGCCACCACCGGCGGCACCGCGCTGCTCGCGGACGCCTACCCCGCGGGCCCCGGCAGGACCAGGGCGTTCGCCTGGTTCGGCACCACGCTCGGCCTGGGGCTTGCCTTCGCCCCGGTGATCGCCGGAACACTGGTCGGCGCCGTCGGATGGCGCAGCCTGTTCGCGGCGGCCGGGATCGCGCTGCTGCCGGTGCCGCCACTGAGCGCGTTGCTGGACGAGTCGCGCGCCGCCCTGGACGGCCCCATGGACTGGGGCGGCGCGGCCGCCTTCACCCTCGCGCTCACCGCCTTCACCTTCGGCGTGATCGAGGGGCCGGCTCTCGGGTGGACGCACCCCGCGGTGTCGGCCGCCTTCGCCGCCTGCGCCGTCCTGTCGGCGGCCTTCGCCATGGCCGAACGGCGTCATCCCGCGCCCCTGGTGGATCTGTCGCTGCTGGCCGGCCCCGGTTCGCGGCGATCGCGTCCATGCCGTTCCTGCTCGCCTTCGGCTTCGTCGCGCTGACGATCGTGCTGCCGCCATACCTCATGGCCACCTCCGGGTACTCGGCCCGGCAGGCGGGTCTGACGTTGATGCTGCTGACCGGGCCGACGCTGGTGATGCCGCCCGTCACCGGCGCCCTGGCCCGCCGCCTGTCGCAGCGCGTCCTGCTGGTGACCACGCTGCTGCTGGTCGCGGCCGGGACCGGTCTGCTGGCGGCGGTGCCCGCCGGATCGGGCCCGGCGCGGCTCGCCGTGCCGTTGCTGCTGATCGGGACGGGTTTCGGCGTGTCGCTGGCCGTGGTCGACGGGGCGGCGGTCTCCTCCGTCGAGCCCGCGCGGGCCGGCATGGCGGCAGGGCTGTTCAACACGGCCCGCATCACCGGCGAGGTCGTCGCCATCGCCGTGCTCGGCGCCGTGCTGTCCGCGCTGACCCGGGCGAGCCTGACCGGCCGATACGGCGAGGCGCGGGCGGCCCGGGCGACCTCCCGCCTGCTGCAGGGCGACATCGCGGGCGCCGCGCCGGCCGGGGCCGGGCGGCTGGAGTTCGCCCGTCTGGCGAGCGCCGGCTACGCGGACGCCCTGCACACCGCCCTGTGGCTGCTGACCCTCCTGTCCCTGGCCGGCGCGCTCGCCGTCGGTCTCCTGATGTCCGTCCGCGAACCCGCGCGGATCACCACGTGAAAGGAACGACCATGCCTGTCGTCACCGTCGGCTCCGGCACCGTCAACTATCTCGTCACCGGAACCGGGCCCGGCCTCGTGCTCGTCCACGGCACCGGCGCCACCGGCGAGACCAACTGGGCCCCGCTCATCGAGGCCGTCGCCGATCGCTTCACCGTGGTCGCCCCCGACCTGTCCGGCTCGGGCGCCACCGTCGACGGAGGCGGCCCGATCCACGTGGAGGATCTGGTCGCCCAGGTGCTCGGCGCGGCCGGGCACGCCGGCCTGGAGCGGTTCCACCTGGTCGGCCACTCGCTCGGCGCCGTCGTGGCGCTGGCGGCGGCCGGCACCCGGCCGGAGAAGGTGCTGTCGCTGACCGCGCACGCCGGATGGGCCAGGACCGACCCGTGGATGGCCTTCCAGATGGACCTGTGGATCCGCCTGGTGCGCACCGACAGGGAACTGCTCGCCCGGCTGCTCCAGGTGACCGCGATGGGCGACGCCACGCTGCGCGCCCGCTCGCCTGAGGACTTCGAGCAGGCCACCGCCGCCTTCACGGCGATGCTCGGCGGCGCGGAGGACGGGTTCGCCAGGCAGGCCCAGGCGGACGTCGCCGTCGACATCACGGAGCTGCTGCCACGTGTGACCGCGCCGACGCTGATCGTCTCCAGTGCCGACGACAGGATCGTGCCGCCGCACCACCAGCGCGAGCTCGCCCGGCTCATCCCACACGCCGAGCTCGTGACGGTCCCCGGCGGCCACGGCCTGCCGTTCGAGGACCCCGCCGCGTTCACCGCCGTCATCACCGACCACCTGGACCGCGCGACCGCCACGGTCTGAGGTTCCCGAAAACGATCGCACGGAGGTACGGCAGTCGAGATTGACGGATGCCTCCCACCCGAACCCCGGGTGGGAGGCATCGTCATGGAGAGATCACACGCGATCGCCTGTCTCAGCTGCAGCCGCTGGTGCTGCCGCAGCCCTCGCAGACGTAGCAGCTGCCGGCCGGGCGCATCTTGGTGCCGCAGGTCATGCACAGCGGCGCGTCCGCCGTACGGCCCTGGTGGCTCTCCAGCGAGGCGCCGACCCGGCGCGGCTCCGGCACCGCCACCGGCACGACCTGCCCGGCGGACGGCCCCTCGGCGGGCTTGGCCTCGACGGGCGCGGGCTGCGCCTTCTCGATCGGCGCGGACTTCCCGCTCTCGATGGGCGCCGACTGCGCCAGGGCGGCGGTGTCCACGTCCTGGAGCGCGGCCGGGTCCTCGCCGCGCTGCTGCGCGGCCCGCTCGGAGGCGGAGAAGATGCCCAGGGCCGCCCGGTCCTCGTACGGCAGGTAGTCGAGCGCGAGCCGCCGGAAGATGTAGTCCATCACGGACTGCGCCATCCGGACGTCGGGGTCGTCGGTCATGCCCGCCGGCTCGAAGCGCATGTTGACGAACTTCTGCACGTACGTGTCGAGCGGCACGCCGTACTGGAGGCCGATCGAGATCGCCACGGAGAAGGCGTCCATCACGCCCGCGAGCGTGCTGCCCTGCTTGGACATCTTGAGGAAGACCTCGCCCAGGCCGTCGTCGGGATAGGACGAGGCGGTCATGTAGCCCTTGGCACCGCCCACGGTGAAGCGGGTGGTCGTGCTCGGCCGCTGGTTCGGCATCCGCCGCCTGGTCGGCCGCGCGACCTCCACGACCTGGACGATCGGCTCCTTCTCCGCGGTCTCGGCGGAAGTCTCGGCAGGGACCTCCTCGGAGGTCTTCTTCGCGACCGACAGCGGCTGGCCGACCTTGCAGTTGTCACGGTAGACGGCCAGGGCCTTCAGGCCGAGCTTCCAGCCCTCCAGGTAGACCTGCTCGATGTCGTCCACCGTGGCCGACTCGGGCAGGTTCACGGTCTTGGAGATCGCGCCGGACAGGAACGGCTGGACGGCCGCCATCATCCGGACGTGGCCCATCGGGGCGATGGCCCGCTCGCCCATCGCGCAGTCGAACACCTCGTAGTGCTCAGGCCGCAGGCCGGGGGCGTCCACGACGTGGCCGTGCTCGGCGATGTACTCGACGATGGCCTCGACCTGCTCCTCGAGGTAGCCGAGCCGGCGCAGCGCCCGCGGGATCGTCTGGTTGACGATCTGCATCGAGCCGCCGCCGACGAGCTTCTTGAACTTCACCAGCGCCAGGTCGGGCTCGATGCCGGTGGTGTCGCAGTCCATCATCAGGCCGATGGTGCCGGTCGGGGCGAGCAGCGACGCCTGGGCGTTGCGGTAGCCGTTCTTCTCGCCGAGCCTGAGGCACTCCTGCCACTGCCGGGTGGCCTCGGTGTGCAGGGTCTTGTCCATGTCGTCGAGGGTGCGCAGGTCGTCGTTGGCCGCGGCGTGCTTGCGCATGACCCGCTTGTGCGGCTCGGCGTTGCGCTGGTAGCCGTCGTACGGGCCGACGATCCCGGCGAGCTCGGCCGAGCGGCGGTAGGACACGGCGGTCATCAGCGAGGTGATCCCGGCCGCGATGGCCCGGCCGCCGTCGGAGTCGTACGCGTGGCCGGTCGCCATCAGCAGCGCGCCCAGGTTGGCGTAGCCGATGCCGAGCTGGCGGTACGCCCGGGTGGTCTCGGCGATCTTCTGCGTCGGGAAGTCGGCGAAGGTGATCGAGATGTCCATCGCGGTGATGATCAGCTCGGTGATCTTCACGAAGGTCGCGACGTCGAAGGAGTCGTCGTCACGCAGGAACTTCAGCAGGTTGATCGACGCGAGGTTGCACGAGGAGTTGTCCAGGTGGACGTACTCCGAGCAGGGGTTGCTGGCCGTGATCCGCCCGGTCTCGGGGCAGGTGTGCCAGTCGTTGATCGTGTCGTCGTACTGCAGGCCGGGGTCGGCGCACTCCCAGGCGGCCTGGGCCATCTTGCGGAACAGCGACCGCGCCTCGACCTCCTCGATGACCTCGCCGGTCAGCCGGGCCCGCAGACCGAAATTCCCGCCGGCCTCGACGGCCCGCATGAACTCGTCGGAGACCCTCACCGAGTTGTTGGCGTTCTGGTACTGGACGGACACGATGTCCTTGCCGCCGAGGTCCATGTCGAACCCGGCGTCGCGCAGCGCGCGGATCTTGTCCTCCTCGCGCGCCTTGGTCTCGATGAACTCCTCGATGTCGGGGTGGTCCACGTCGAGAACGACCATCTTGGCCGCCCTGCGGGTGGCGCCGCCCGACTTGATGGTGCCGGCGGAGGCGTCGGCGCCGCGCATGAAGGAGACCGGGCCGCTGGCCGTGCCACCGCTGGACAGCAGCTCCTTGGACGAGCGGATGCGGGAGAGGTTGACCCCCGAGCCCGAGCCGCCCTTGAAGATCACGCCCTCTTCCTTGTACCAGTCGAGGATCGACTCCATCGTGTCGTCCACGGCCAGGATGAAGCAGGCGCTCACCTGCTGGGGCGAGCGGGTGCCGACGTTGAACCACACCGGGGAGTTGAAGCTGAAGGTCTGGTGGATCAGCGCGTGCTTGAGCTCGTGGTCGAAGATCTCCGCGTCCTCCTCGGAGGCGAAGTAGCCGTTCTCGACGCCGGTCCTGGTGTAGACGCCCACGACCCGGTCGACGAGCTGCTTGAGGCTCGACTCGCGCTGCGGGGTGCCCACCGCCCCGCGGAAGTACTTGGTGGTGACGATGTTGGCCGCGTTGACCGACCAGAAGTCCGGGAACTCCACGCCGTGCTGCTCGAAGTTGACCGAGCCGTCCCGCCAGTTCGTCATCACGACGTCGCGCCGCTCCCAGCGGACCTCGTCGTACGGGTGGACACCCGGGGTGGTGAAGACGCGCTTCATCTTCAGGCCCTTGCGCGGGCGCTTGCCCGGCCGGCCCCCCACACCCGACACGGTGCCGCTCACGGTCTCCGTCATGACTTCCCCCTCCCAGGGCCCGATGGAGCCCCTTCTCCGACCACGCTCGTTATAACCACATCGTCGCGCCGCGCCGTCGCGCGCCGCCGCCCGCCTCGTCCCGGTCCCCCGGAAGGCGCCTACTCCTCGCCCACCGTGCTGTGGGCCGCGCGGAGCCGCTCGATCTCCGCCTCGAAGTCCGCCAGCGTCTCGAAGCTGCGGTAGACCGACGCGAAGCGCAGGTAGGCCACCTCGTCGAGGTCGCGGAGCGGGCCCAGGATGGCCAGGCCCACCTCGTGGGAGGCGATCTCGGCCGCGCCGGTGCCCCGGATGCTCTCCTCGACGCGCTGCCCGAGCTGGGCGAGGGAGTCCTCGCCGACCGGGCGTCCCTGGCAGGCCCGCCGCACTCCGGCGATGACCTTCTCCCGGGAGAACGGCTCGGTGACGCCGCTGCGCTTGCTCACCATCAGCAGTACGGTCTCCTGCGTGGTGAACCTGCGCCCGCACTCGGGGCAGGTGCGCCGGCGGCGGATCGCCGCCCCGTCCTCGGCCGCACGGCTGTCCACGACCCGGGTGTCCGGGTGGCGACAGAACGGACAGTGCACTTCATCGCCTCCCTGAACGCACATCCGGAACACAAGGTGTGGTGAACTTACACCGCTGTGACTACTAGATGTTGTGGTCCAACCGTAGGAGTGCCCGACCTTGAACGCAAGTCGAACCGGCCCTGGGTGAGGAAGTGCCTGCTCGGCGCGCGTGTCGCGCCTCCAGTCACGGCCGCATCAACTGCCCCGCCCGTCGTGGAATACGCCCTTTACGCGCCTTTCCCTGCCGATTTCCGTACGGCTTCTGACCTGGGCGTACTGCGGCCAGAGAAGATCGGGTAAATCGAACACGGGATCGATCGAACTCCCGTACGATGAGACGGACGGCGAGATCGGCGATTTCGCTGGATATCGAACAATTGTTTGACGGTGATCTTGAATCGCGGTACGGTCGCTCTGTGCGACATGAGGAACACGGATTGAGAGGTGGCATCGTGAGTGACCGAAGTGAGCAGGCGGATGGCGTCAGCGACCTCGCGGTTCGCAGGCGCGACTCGCTTGGCCTCACCCCCAGGCAGCGGAAGATCCTCGAGGTGATCCGCGACTCGGTCCAGCAGCGCGGCTATCCGCCCTCCATGCGGGAGATCGGGGAAGCGGTCCAGCTGACCAGCACCTCCAGCGTGTCGCACCAGCTCACGGCGCTCCAGCGTAAGGGCTACCTCCGGCGTGATCCGCATCGGCCCCGGGCCCTGGAGGTCCGGCTGCCGGGCGAGCCGGTGCTGTGGGTGGACCCGGACGCCACCTCCGAGGAGGAGGCCGGATTCAACCGGCCCACCGCGGCCTACGTGCCGCTGGTCGGCCGCATCGCGGCCGGTGGTCCCATCCTCGCCGAGCAGAGCATCGAGGACGTGTTCGCGCTGCCCAAGCAGCTCGTGGGCGAGGGCACGCTGTTCCTGCTCCAGGTCTCCGGCGACTCGATGATCGAGGCCGCCATCGCCGACGGCGACTGGGTCGTGGTGCGGCAGCAGCCGGTCGCCGACAACGGCGACATCGTGGCCGCCATGATCGACGGCGAGGCCACCGTGAAGACGTTCAAGCGCAAGGACGGGCACGTGTGGCTGGTGCCGCACAACCCCAACTACGAGCCGATCCCCGGTGACGAGGCCACCGTGCTCGGCAAGGTCACGGCCGTCCTGCGCAAGCTGTAGCAGCAGCGGCTCGCCGGTTCCGGACGCCGCACAACACAAGCCCGGCGCTCATGAGAGCGCCGGGCTTGTGTTGTGCCGTGTTCGGTCCGCCGTCAGGAGGCGGTGCAGCTCACCGGCGAAGGAACGCCGTTGGTGCCCGACCAGCTGCCGTTGAAGCCGAAGGTGGTCGAGGCCCCGGCACCCAGCGCGCCGTTGTAGGACAGGTTCGTCACCGTGACGTTCGACCCGCTCGCGCTGAGCGTGCCGTTCCAGAGCTGGCTGATGCTCTGGCCGTTCGGGAAGGCCCACTTCACGGTCCAGGCCGAGATGGCCGAGGAATCCGCCTTGACCGTGACCTCACCCTGGAAGCCGCCGGAGTACTGGTTGACGACCTTGTACGTGGCCGTGCAGGTCTTCCCGCCCGGCGACGAGGGAGACGCGGACGGAGACGCGGACGGAGACGCCGAAGGAGACGCCGACGGCGAGGCCGACGGAGAAGCCGACGGCGACACGCTCGGCGAGGCCGAGGGCGACACCGGTGGCGTCGGGTTGCCGCCACCGGTCGGCGGGATCAGGTAGGGCGAGATGATGCTCTGCTTGGCCTGGTCGACCGTCGCCCAGTCGTCCTTCAGGATGCCGCCCGTGTCACCCGAGTTGGGGTTCCACGACCAGTAGGTGAACGACATGCCGTTCACCCCGCTGCCCATGTACTTCATGAGCTCCTGGAGCCAGATCTTGTCGATGTTGCTGGCGAGCGTGGTGCCGAACTCACCCACCATGATCGGCGCGATGTTCTGCTTGTACAGGTAGCCGAAGTACTTGTCCCAGATGGCCGGCATGTTCGCCGGGTACGACGGGTCGTCGAACCACGCCTGGTGGTAGACCGACGTGGCGTACTCGTGGGGCGAGTAGACGAGCCGGTTGGCCACGTTCAGCCGCACCGGGTACTGGCCCGCCTTGGTGAGGTTGCCGCCCCACCAGCCGCAGTCCTCGTCGTTGCTGGTGTCGTTGTCCCAGACGTTGGACAGGCCACCGCTCGGGCAGCTCACGCCCTCCACGAAGATCAGCCAGTTGGGCTGCACGGACAGGATGGCGTTGCCCGCGCGCTCGGCCGCCAGGCGCCAGTCGCGCGACTCGTCGCCGCAGCCCCAGCAGGAGCCGGTCGCGTTCGGGTTGGTGCCGTCGGCGTGCGGCTCGTTGTGCAGGTCGGCCCCGATGACGGTGGTGTTGCCGGCGTAGTGCTGGGCCAGCGACTTCCAGTCGCTGATCCAGGTGGACTCGGGGACGCCCGAGGTGTACCACAGCGCCGTCTGGCCCGCGCTGGTCGGCCGGTGCCGGTCGAGGATGATCCGCATGCCCTTCTGGCCCGCGTAGTCCACGACCTTGTCGAGGATCTGCAGCGGGGACAGGCCGATCAGATCGGGGTTGGAGTAGGTGTTGACGCTCGTCGCCTGCGCGCCCGGCTTCAGCGCGTCGTCGGAGAACGGCACCCGGATGGTGTTGTAGCCCAGGCTCGCCATGAGGTCGAGCTGGCTCTTCCACGGGTTGTTCGCCCACAACCCGTGGAAGGTCTTGTTGTCGGTCTCCATGCCGAACCAGTTGATGCCGGTCAGCCGGACCGTGGCACCGGTGCTGTCGACGATCTTGTTCCCGCTGGTGTGCAGGTAGCCGGTGCCCGTGCCGGCGGCGTTCGCCGGCGACCCGGTGACGACGAGAACGGTCGCCGCCATCGCGGCGGCCGTCGCCAGCCCGCCGAGAATTCGTCTGTACAAGACGTGCCTCCCACGCGGGGCGCACGCCGACGGCGAGCCATACGTTCAGGCGCGCACCCCAGACCACCGCCGGAGCGGTGGTGGTCGCGGCATGCCCTGACCGCACGCCTACATCGATATGACTAGTTTGTGGCTCGGGCGTAATTTTGTCCGGAAGGCCAGCCGATCGTCAACGTCCCGTCACGGCACGATGCCGACGAGCTTCGGCGCCGGGATCACCGCAGCGGCGGCAACTCCGGCGGGGTGGCCGGATGCCTCTCCTGCAGCGCCGCCAGGGCCAGCTCCACCGCCCGTGCCAGCTGCGGATCCCGCCCGGCGACCAGGTCCTGCGGCGTCACGACGACCTCGACGTCCGGGTCGACGCCGTGGTTCTCGACGCCCCACCCCTCGCCTTCCAGCCAGAACGAGTACCGCGGCTGCGTGACGACGGTCCCGTCCACGAGTGAGTA
Source organism: Microbispora catharanthi (assembly GCF_006334915.2). Lineage (GTDB taxonomy): Bacteria > Actinomycetota > Actinomycetes > Streptosporangiales > Streptosporangiaceae > Microbispora > Microbispora catharanthi. Next base: position 136,949 of record NZ_VDMA02000011.1, on the reverse strand, counting down.
GCGCGAGTCGATGCCGATCACGCCACCCCAGGTCCTCGTGCCCACGAGCGGTCCGATGCCACGGTTCTTGATCCCGGCACTGACGATGTCCCCGTCCGACCCGGCGAACTCGTCGGTGACCGCCACGATCGGCCCGCGAGGCGAGTCCTCCGGGTATCGCGCCGGCTCGTACCCCCGGGCCAGCGACCACCCGGTCACCCGCCGCTGCAGCTTCTCCAGCACCAGCTCGGAGACATGCCCGCCGCCGTTGTCGCGGATGTCCACGATGAGCCCGTCGAAGCCCATCTCGGCGCGCAGATCCCGGTGGAACTGCGCCCACCCGGTGGACATCATGTCGGGCACGTGCAGGTAGCCGAGCCGCCCGCCCGACGCCTCCCGCACGAACGCCCGCCGTCCCACCACCCAGTCGTGGTAACGCAGCCGCGTCTCGTCCGCGACGGGCGTGACGACGACCCGGCGGGTCTCGCCGCCGGAACCGGGCTGGACGGTCAGCTCCACCGGCCGCCCCGCCGTACCTGACAGCAGTGCCAGCGGCCCGCGGACCGGATCGACCGCGCGCCCGCTCACGGCGACGATCGCGTCGCCCTCCCGGACGGCGACGCCGGGCGCGAGCAGCGGCGAGCGGGCCTCGTGGTCGGAGGACTCCCCGGGCAGGATACGGCCGATCCGCCACACCCCGTTACCGTCCCGGGCGAGGTCGGCGCCGAGCAGGCCCTGGCGGCGCCGGGGATCGCGGCCGACACCGCTCGGTCGCGCGTACGCGTGGGAGGTGGCCAGCTCGCCCTGGACCTCCCAGAGCAGGTCGATCAGCTCGGAGTAGGCGCCGATCCGCTCCACGAGGAGTGCGTAGCGGTCGAGCGTGGCCGGCCAGTCCACGCCGTTCATGTCCGCCCGCCAGAAGTGGTCGCGCATGAGCCGCCCGGCCTCGTTGTAGGCCTGCCGCCACTCGGCGACCGGGTCCACGGTCACGGCCACGCGGTCCAGGTCGATGGTGACGACCTCGTCGTCCTCGCCGGTCGCGCGGGTCTGCAGGCCGTTGCCGCCGCTGGTCACCAGGCGCGTGCCGTCGCCGCTGACCTCGAAGGCCGCGAACTCCCTGCCCAGCTCGCTGACCTTGCGCTTGACCAGGTCATAGCGTTCAAGGACCGGCTCGCCGGGCTCGGTGCCGTCGCCGATCTCACCGGTGAGCGGATGGCGCAGCCACAGCAGCCCGTCCTTGGCGGCACGCAGGTTGGAGTAGGTGCCCGCGGGCACCGGCACGGGCACGATCCGCGCCGCCAGCCCGTCGGCATCCACCTCGGTCGCACGCGGAGGGCCGGGCTTGCCGTCGTCCGTGGCATCCTCACCGGTGTCGTCCTCCCCGCCGAAGCCGCGGCCCGCCAGTGAGGGATCGAACGGCGAGGGCGTCGTGGCCTTGAGCGGCACCAGGTAGGGCCGGCAACTGGTCGGGAAGGACAGGTCGAAGACGTGACTGTCGTAGACCGGGTTGAACGTGCGGTCCGACAGGAAGGCCAGGTACTTGCCGTCCTTGGTGAAGGACGGGCTGTAGTCGTTGAAGCGTGGCGGGGTGACCTCGATCGCGGTGCTCCCGTCCACGCGGGCCAGCTTGAGGTGGCAGCGCCAGGGCTGATAGGCATGCGCCCACGCGAGCCAGGCCGAGTCCGGCGAGAACGTCAGGTGCCGCACGTCGCCGTGGGTGGTGCGGTCCACCTCGCGGACGTTCCCGGAGTCGAGATCGACCACCAGCAACCGCCCGTCGTGGGTGGCGATCGCGGCGTGTTCGCCGTCCGGCGCGGCGGCCAGGTCGAGCACCCGGCCGAGCCGGCCGGCGGCCAGCGTGCGGATCTCACCGCCGGGCGTGCCGATCTCCAACCCGTCCTCGCCGGATGCGTCCGACACCCAGACGGCCCGGCCGGCGTCGTCAAGAGGCCGCGGCAGCCGTACCCGGACACCGGGCTCGGTGCGCAGCGCGCCGGCGGGGCCGTCGCGGTGGGGCAGCCAGTGGGCGGTGCCGCGGATCTCGACCACGCTGGCCCGTCCGATGCGGTCCGGCGCGAAGCCGCCGACGTCGTTCGGCGCCGGGTGCTTGGCCCTGGCCGGGCGCGGCCCGCTCAGGGCGATGTCCAGCTTGTACGGCTCGGCGTCCAGGCTCTCCAGCAGCCACAGGTCGCCGCCGAGGCTGTAGACGACGCGGGAGCCGTCCGATGCGGCATGCCGCGCGTAGAAGCCGCGGTGCGTGGTGTGCTGCCGCAGGTCCGAGCCGTCGGGCAGGCAGGAGTAGAGGTTGCCGTCGCCGTCGGTGTCGGCGAGGAAGGCCAGGCGCTCCCCCACCCACATGACCGACCAGTGCTGCGCGGGGTTGCCGGCGAACAGGCGGGTGAACTCGCCGTCGCCCGTGGCGTCCACCCAGATCTTGGCCGCGGTGCCGCCCCGGTATCGCTTCCACTGCGACGGCTCGCGCCACACCTCCGAGACGCCCGCCACTTTGGCGCCGCTGACCGCGGCCTCACTGACCCTGCCGTACGGCAGAGCCGTCGCCGGGCCGCCGTCCAGCGGAACCGCGTAGGCCCACTGCCAGGACCGTGATCCGTGGCCCGCGGCGGTGACGGCCAGCACGTTCCCGTCCGCGGTCCAGCCGCGCACGCCCGTCATGCCGTTGCCCCAGTGCGTGAGCCGCTCGCCTTCGGCCCCGTCCAGATCGGCGGCGAACACCTCGGGATCGCCCTCGCGGGTGCTCGTCCACGCGATGCGCGTGCCGTCGGAGGAGAACCGGGGGTGGGAGACCGGCACTCGGTCGGCCGTGAACCGCGACGCCCTGCCGCCGCTCGTGGGCGCCAGCCAGACGTCGTCATCCGCCACGAAGGCGAGGAGGTCACCGTTCAGGTGGGGGTATCTCAGGTACGCACCATTCGCCACACCCGCACCCTATGCCGGGTGGTGGCGGCTCCGCCGTACCGGAGAGGTTCGTTCACGGTACGGCGGAGCGGGGTCACCCGCTACGGGACGATGTTGACGAGCTTCGGCGCCCGCACGATCACCTTGCGCGGCTCGCCGTCCAGATAGGGCCGGACCTTGTCCGACGCCAGGGCCAGGGCCTGCAGGTCCGCCTCGGAGATGTCCGGGGAGACCTCCAGCCGGTCGCGGACCTTGCCCGCCACCTGCACCACGGCCGTGACCGACTCCTGGACCAGCAGCGCCGGGTCCGCCTCGGGCCAGCCGGCCTTGGCGACCGACGGCGCGTGCCCGAGCCGCTCCCAGCCCTCCTCCGCGACGTACGGCGCGACCAGCGAAAGCATGATCGCCAGAGTCTCCGCGGCCTCGCGGACGGCCGGGTCGGCCGCGCCGGGCCCGGCGTCGATCGCCCGGCGGGCGGCCGTGGTCAGCTCCATCATGCGGGCCACCGCGACGTTGAACCGGTAGCTGTCGACGAGCTTGGTCACCTCGTCGATGGTCCGGTGGGTGACCTTGCGCAGCTCGACGTCGCCATCGGAGAAGCCGATCCCCGGGGCGGACGCCGCTCCGGCCTCGGTCATCACGCGGAACGCGCGGGCCAGGAACTTCTGCGACGCGGCCGGCGAGACGTCGGCCCAGTCGATGTCGTCCTCCGGCGGCCCGGCGAAGATCATTGTCAGCCGTACGGCGTCCACGCCGTACGCGTCGATCTGCTCGCCCAGGTCGACACCGTTGCCCAGCGACTTCGACATCGCCTTGCCCCGGTTGATCACCTGGCCCTGGTTGAGCAGGCGCAGGAACGGCTCGGTGAAGCCGACCAGGCCCATGTCGTGCAGGACCTTGGTGAAGAACCGCGAGTACAGCAGGTGGAGCACGGCGTGCTCGACGCCGCCGACGTACTGGTCGATCGGGCCCCACTTGCGGACCTTCTCGACGTCGAACGGCCCGCCCTCGAAGCGCGGGTCGCAGTAACGCAGGAAGTACCACGACGAGTCGACGAACGTGTCCATCGTGTCGGTGTCCCGCTGGGCGGGTCCGCCGCACTTGGGACACTCGACGTTGACCCACTCGGTGGCCGCGGCCAGCGGCGAGACGCCCTTCGGCTGCAGGGCCGCGCCGCGCAGGTCGGGCAGCGTGACCGGGAGCTGGTCGTCCGGCACCGGGACCTCGCCGCAGTCCACGCAGTGGATGATCGGGATCGGTGTGCCCCAGAACCGCTGCCGCGACAGCAGCCAGTCGCGCAGCCGGTAGTTCACCGCGGCCTTGCCGGTGCCGCGCTCCTCCAGGACCTCGATGATCTTCTGGATCCCCTCGGCCTTCGTCAGCCCGTCCAGGGGGCCGGAGTTGACCAGCGTGCCCTCGCCGGGGGTGGCGACGCCGGTCTCGCCCGGGTCGGCCAGGCCGGTGTGCACGACGACCTTGACCGGCAGGCCGAACTTCCGCGCGAAGTCGAGGTCGCGCTGGTCGTGCGCGGGCACCGCCATGATCGCGCCGTGGCCGTAGTCGGACAGCACGTAGTCGGCCGCCCACACCGGGATGCGCTCCCCGTTGACCGGGTTGATCGCGTACGTGCCCAGGAAGACGCCGGTCTTCTCCTTCTCCGTGGACAGCCGCTCGATGTCGGAGAGCTTGGCGACCTCGGCGCGGTAGGCGGCCAGCGCCTCCGCCTGCTCGGGGGCGACGATCTCCTCGGCCAGCGGGGCGTCGGCGGCCACGACGAAGAACGTCGCACCGTACAACGTGTCGGGGCGGGTGGTGTAGACGGTGACCGGCTCGTCGCGGCCCTCGATGCGGAACTGGACGTCGGCTCCGGTGGAGCGGCCGATCCAGTTGCGCTGCATGGTGAGGATGCGGTCGGGCCAGCCGCCCTCGATCTGCGCCATGTCGTCGAGCAGCCGGTCGGCGTACTCGGTGATCTTGAAGTACCACTGCGTCAGCTCGCGGCGGATGACGTCGGCGCCGCAGCGCTCGCACTTGCCCGCCACGACCTGCTCGTTGGCGAGCACGGTCTGGTCCTGCGGGCACCAGTTGACCAGGCCGCCCTTACGGTAGGCCAGGCCCCGCTCGTAGAAGCGGGTGAACAGCCACTGGTTCCAGTGGAAGTACTCCGGGTCGCTGGTGTGCAGGCGCCGCGACCAGTCGAAGGAGATGGCGTAGCGCTTGAACGAGTTCGCCTGGGTGTCGATGTTGGTGTACGTCCACTCGGCGGGGTGGGCGTTGCGCTTGATGGCCGCGTTCTCCGCGGGCAGGCCGAAGGAGTCCCACCCGATCGGGTGCAGGACGTTGTAGCCCTTCTGGAACCAGTAACGCGCGACGACGTCGCCGATCGCGAAGACCTCGCCGTGCCCCATGTGGAGGTCGCCGGAGGGGTAGGGGAACATGTCGAGCATGTACTTGCGCGGCCTGGTGTCCGCGAGGTCCTCGACCGCCGCGAAGGGGTTCAACTCCTCCCACCGCGGCAGCCACTTGGCCTGCAGCGCCTGCGGGTCGTACACCGGCTCGTCCACTTCCACTCCTCGCCAGGCGGCTGGAATCACTCAGATGAAGGCGCTCGCCGGGGGCAGGTCCCTGCGTCACGGTCCGAGGCAGCCGCGGTCTCCGCGCTCTCACGCTCCGAGACGGCTGCCCGCACAACAGGGCGGCGGCACGCGTGTCAAGCGTAGCGCAGACCGCAACCGGGACGCGGATCGATCTTGCGGGCTGACCTCGCGTGTCAAAGTGCGATACACGATGGTGATAGTTCCGTTGTGGGCTCTTATGTCCATTCCCCTACTGTGCTGCCGTGGCCAACTCATTCCCGCCCGCGGATTTGCCGATGCAGGACCCGCCCACCGACCCCACGGGTGAGCAGTTCCGCGAGGCATTCCGCGGTTTCGCTGCGGCAGCACCCGGCGCGCATGAGATCATGCCAGGCACCCCTAATTCGGGCATGATCTCGGGAGGTACCGTGCCCACGGACCGCAGCGAACACCAGCGGGAGCCGGCGTGGCCGGAGATCCCGCCGGCCTGGCCCGAGATGCCTCCCCCGTCGTCTTTCACCCCCACCGTCCGCTCCTTCGTGGAGGGGCCACCGCAGCAGTCCGCGGACGCGACCGCGACCATGGCGGGCCAGCTGCCCGGCACGGCTCCGAGCCGGCCCGCCGCCTTCGGCGGCCCGGGCGGCTCCGGAAGCGCAGAGGGCTTCGGCGGCCCCGCGCCGGCGTACGGCACGCCGGGCCATGCGGGCCCCGGTCAGGACCAGCGTCAATACCAGGGGCAGGGGCAGAACCAGGGGCAGAGCCAGCGGCAGGGGCAGGCCGGCCCGCACGGGGGCCCGTTCCCTGGCGGCCCGGACCGCTCCCGGCCCTCTTCTTCACCGTTCACCCCTTCGGTCCGCTCGTACGCCGAGTCCGCCCCGCCCGCCTCCTCCGCGCCGCCCCCGCCCCCTCCCCAGCCGGAGGACCCGTACCGGCCGTTCGTGACGGCGGGACAGATCAGCGGGCCCAAGACGCCTCCCGCGCACCGGCAGCAGGAGCTGTGGAACACGGTGTTCGGGGAGAACTACCAGGCCATCGACGAGTACGAGGAGGACGAATCCGGCCGGCCGGTCTGGCTGTACGCGCTGGTGGCCTCGGTCGTCGCCGCGCTCGTCGGGGTGCTCGTGTGGGCGTTCGCCGCCGGGCCGCTCAGCTCCGGCGACACGGCCGAGGCGGCGACGTCCGCGAAGCCCTCCTCCGTCAAGTCCGGCGCCACGGCCAAGCCGCAGGCACAGACCTCATCACGGCTGCCGGTCTACAAGGGCACCGCCTCCCCCGTGAGCGGCGTGCTCACCGACACCGCGGGCCGGATCACGCTGCCCAAGCTCGGCGGCCCCTGGCAGGCTGACGCCGACCCGGCTCAGGTCAAGGCGACGTACGGCTTCACCAGCAGGCAGTACGTGCCGGCCGGCATGACCACGAAGGGCAAGCGCGAGTTCGCCCTGGTGATGTCGGGCCCGCTGGCGCAGTCGCTGGCCGTGAAGTACACCACGCCCGACAACCTGGGCCCGGTCGTCAGCGCCGTGATGTTCCGGGCGCGGCAGACCCAGTTCCCCAAGGACAACAAGGTCACCAAGATCGCCCAGCAGCGCCTGGCGCGCAACAACCTCACCGGCCTGGCCGCCGTCTACAAGGTGACCGCCGACGGCGCGGCCACCACGGTCGTGGTCGCGGCCGTGAACACCGGCGCCGACCTTCCCACGATCGTCTACATGGCCGTGCCCCAGCTCAAGGACGAGCTGCTCCCCGACATCAACACGGTCTTCCGGTCGATCAAGCCGATCCGCTGACCACCCGGCCGGTGGTCAGCCCTCCCTCGTGAAATACCGGCGGGGGTTGTCGACGAGCATCTGCCGGATCAGGTCGTCGCCCACCCCGCGCTCGCGCAGGGCCGGCAGCACGTCGTCGTGGATGTGGTCGTACCGCCAGTTCGGCGTCACCTGCATGACCTCGTCCCACGCTCCGCCGAAGTAGTCCGAGAAGCAGGCGGCGTCGTGGCTCAGCACCATGCGGTCGGCGTAGCCGCGCTCGCACAACGCCACGATCGTCTCGACGCGGGCGGGCGTGGGGTTGTATAGGTCTAGCCCGAAGCGGTCCATGCCGAGGATCGCGCCGGTGTCGGCCAGGCGCATGAGGTAGTCGAGGTCGTTGGAGTCGCCCGCGTGGCCGATCACGATCCTGCCGGGGTCCACACCCTCCTTCACGAACAGGCCGAGCGCGGCCAGGCCGCTGCGGGCGGCGGCGTTGGTGTGGACGGTGACGGGCGCGCCGGTGCGCAGGTGCGTCTGTGCCACGGCCCGGCAGATCCGCTCGACACCGGGGGTGAGTCCCTGCTGCTCGACCACGCACTTAAGTAACCCCGCCTTCACGCCCGTGTCGGCGATCCCCTCCGTGATGTCCCGGACGAAGTCCTCGACCATCGGCTCGGGCACATCCATGATCAGGCCCGGCCCGCGCATCTCGTACTGGTGCGGAACGCCGTCGAACATGTACAGGCCGGTGGCGACGATGATGTTGAGCCCGGGCACTTCGGCGGCGATCCGCCGCATACGGGGGATGTAACGGCCGAGCCCCCAGACGGTGGGGTCGACGACCGTCGTCACGCCCTTGGCCACCAGCGCCCGGAGCTTGGCGACGGCGTCGGCGACCCGCACCTCCTCGTCCCACCACGCGCCCCGGCCGTAGTTGTCCAGATGCTCGGTCGCGAGCACGAAGACGTGCTCGTGCATGAGCGTCTGACCGAGGTCGTTCACCTCGACGGGACCGCCGACGGTCTCCACGATGCTCACGGCGGGCACCTGCTTTCATACCGGCTGGTCGATCTTGGCCGGTACGTTAAGCGTCCCGCACGGCGCGGTCAATGACCTCACTCAGAATTGGCAGGGCATGTGCTTGATGCCGTTGATGAAGCTGGACAGCAGGCGCTCCGGCTCGCCCGCCTCGATCTGGGGGACCCGCCGCAGCAGCTCGCGGAACATCGCGGTGATCTCGCGGCGGGCCAGGTGGGCGCCGAGGCAGAAGTGAGGACCCGGGCCGCCGAAGCCGACGTGTGGGTTGGGGTCGCGCAGGATGTCGAAGCGCAGCGGGTCGTCGAACACCCGCTCGTCGCGGTTGGCCGCCCAGTAATACAGCAGGACCTTCTCGCCCTTGCGGTAGAGGTTGCCGTTCATCTCGTGGTCGCGGGTGACCTTGCGGCGCATGAAGTTGACCGGCGCGGCCAGCCGGACGATCTCCTCGATCGCGCGCGGCGCCCGGCCCTCGAAGTCCTCCAGCCACAGCCGCCGCTGCTCCGGGTTGACCGTGAGCAGGCGCATGCCGTGCGAGATGGCGTTGCGGGTGGTCTCGTTGCCGGCCACGACGAGCAGGATGAAGAACGAGCCGAGCTCCTGGGCCGTCAGCCGCTCCCCGTCGATGTTGGCGTTGACCAGGGACGAGGTGAGGTCGTCGGTGGGCGTCTCCATCCGCAGCGCGGCCAGGTCCTGGACGAGCTGCTGCAGCTCCATCCCCGCGGTGAGCAGCGCGTGGGCGATGTCCTCACGCTCGCTCACGTACTCGGGGTCGGTGGCGCCGAGGACGACGTTCGAGCGGTCGAAGACGAACTGGTAGTCCTTCTCCGGGATGCCCATCATGTCGCAGATGATCTTCAAGGGCAGCCTGGCGGCCACCTCGGTGACGAAGTCGCAGCCGGGGCCGGTCTCCAGCAGCTCATCCACGATGCGCGAGGCGGCGGCGTCCACATCGGACTCGAACTGTTTGATCATCCTCGGCGTGAAGGCGCGCGAGACGATCCGCCGCAGGCGCGCGTGCCGCGGGTCGTCCATGTTGATCATCGAGCCGAAGTATTCGGCGAACTCCGCCGGCAGGTCCGGGATGTTGGTGGCCCCGCCGTCGCCCGAGCAGAAGACCTCGGGATTGCGGCTCGCCTCCAGGATGTCGGCGTGCCGGACGAGCGCGTGGTAGCCCGGCCCGGTGACGCCGCCCAGGCTGAACTCGGGTTCCGGGAAGAAGGCCGGGGTGTCCAGGTCGCGCAGCAGCCGGAACGCGTGCTCCCGCTCCTCGTCCGGACGGCCCCAGAAGTCCCAGTCGTTCAGGTCGATGTCCGCCGCCGAGGTGATGGGCGCGCGCTCCGCGGGCTCCATGGTCATGGGCCGGCCCCTCCGAGGTGACTAGAACCAAATTCGGTTGCCAGTCTGCCACATCCGCCGGTTCAGCCACAGTGGGTCAGGCGGGCATGCTCGCGCCGGCAGCGCGGATCCCAATGGGCACCAAACCGCATCAGTGAGGCGGCCGGCTCCGGGTGCGCGGCGGCCCAGACGTCGTCGAAGAGGAACCACTGCCGGTAACCGAAATGTTCGTCCATGTGGATCGCCATCTGGGCCAGGTGGTCGCCGCACCGGATGAGCGTGCGACCCGGGTCGCGTCCGTCCGCCGGGACGCAGTCCTCCAGCAGGCGCAGCGCATGCCCGTGCGCCCGGGAGTGCGGAGCACTGATCTCGGGCAGCCACTCCTCCAAAGGCCCCCAGCGGTTGCAGCGCTCCAGCGCGGGCCCGATGTCCTCGTCGCCGGGAGCGATCAAGGCGCGCAGGGCACACAACTCGCCGGAAAGGAGATCGGGGTCCGCCGCGCGCAGCGCCGCCGCGAGCCCGGGCAGCCGCACACCAGGAAACGCCTTCGGCCATGAACATCCCACGCTGGCGAAGGTGGCGTGAAATGTGATCAGTACGGCATACGTCACGCCCTCCCCGCCGGGCGGCGCGGACGTGATGACGTCGACCGGCCCCGGAGGCGTGAACGCTTCCCGGGCGGGAGGCGCGTTCAGGGGTAGTTCCCAGTCCTCATGCAGGAGGTAGGCCCACCGATCCGGCTCGGATGCCACCACGTGGTCGTCCACGAAGAAGTACGCCAGCTCGACCTCGTCGTCATCGGTGGGCACCCGCACGCTGTGCCGGTCCACCCGCAGCGTCCGTTCGACGTACAGGTGCTCCTTGAGCATCCGGCGCAACTCGTCATGGGTGCGGGGGGCCGGCAGCCCGGTCTCGAAGATGGTGTGCAGACCGTAGACGTTCGCGCCGAGTTCGCGCTCCACCCACTTGTACGCGTCCTCCGACGCGGCGTCATCCCATACCCTGCGAAACCAGTCGAGCACGGTGGCGTCGGGGAAGTGCCGGACGAGCCGGCCGGACGGCCCCTCGTAGACGCTGCGGTAGACGAAGTAGACCACGCCGCCACCATCGCAGACGGCACCGCCAGAGTCGTCACTTGTCGTTGCCGAGGGAGGACGGCAACGCGGTCGCCTGCGTCGAACGGTAGCGCGAGGGCGGGATGCCATACAGGTCGACGAACGCCTGACGGAGGGCCTCGGCCGTCCCGAAGCCGCAGCGGGCCGCGACGGCGGCCATCGGCAGCGACGTGGAGGCGAGCAGGTGGGCGGCGGCCTCGGCGCGGGCCCGGCGCACGAACCGGCCCGGCGTCTGGCCTGTGTGCTTGAGGAACAGCCGGGTCAGGTGGCGCTCGCTCACGCCCGAGCCGGCCGCCAGCGCGGTGGTGGACAGGTCGGCGTCCGGATGACCGGTGATGTGGTCGACGACGCGCCTGACCAGGCCGTCGCCGGGCGGAGGGCCCTCGGTGAACATGCTCATCTGCGCCTGGTTGCCGGGTCGTTGCAGGTAGGTCACCAGGTTGCGGGCCACCTGCCTGGCGAGGGCCGGGCCGTGGTCCTCCTCGATGAAGGCGAGGGTGACGTCCAGTGCGCTGGTGACGCCGGCGGCGGTGGTGACGTTGCCGTCGCGGATGAAGATCGGGCGGGCGTCGACGGCGATCTCCGGGTGGCGGGCGGCGAGCGTGTGCGCGAACTGCCAGTGCGTGGTGGCGCGCCGCCCGTCGAGCAGGCCGGCGGCGGCCAGCACCGCGGCGCCCGTGCACACCGACGCGACGCGGCGGCTCTCCCGCGCCAGCCGCCGGACGTGCCCGACGATGACCCGGTTGGCCGCCGCCTCCTCGTGCCCGATTCCCCCAGAGACGAGAAGCGTGTCCAGCGGCCCTGTGACGCGTTCGAGCGCCTGCTGTCCCTGTAGCGTCAACCCGCTGCCGCAGGTGACGGGCAGACCCGACGGGGTGGCCAGGCACACGTCGTAGCACGGGGACGCGCCATGAGCGTTCGCCATGATCAGGCTCGACGTCACACACGCGATGTCCACGAGCTCCGCCGCGTGATATCCGACCACGACCATGCGCCGTTGGGTCATGACACGACTGTAGGCCGGACGGACGGAGAGCCCAAGATTTCGGACCCGTCCCCGTCTCTCTCCTTGGCGCGTCCGCGGGCCGCCCGGACAGTTGGGCCATGACTCACACCACGCCTGAAAGGCACACCGGCCACCGCCCCGCCACGCGGCGATGGGGCCGTTTCGCCCTGCACTACCTCGAGATGGTGGTCGCGATGTTCGCGGGGATGTTCGCACTCGGCCTGCTGTGGTCCGCGTCAGGGATGGCGCCCTCGTACGACCGCGATCCCGAGCTCGCCTATCTGCTGATGGCGTTCGACATGTCGGCTGGGATGGCCGTCTGGATGCGCGTGCGCGGCCACGCCTGGGCTCCGGTCCTGGAGATGTGCGGCGCGATGTTCGCCCCGGTAGTGCCGTTGTTCCCGCTCCTGTGGCTGGGCCTGATCGACGGCATGGGCCTGATGGTCGCGGCCCACGTCGCGATGTTCCCGCTGATGCTGGCGGCCATGCTGCGGCGCCGCGACGAGTACGCCCACTGAGGCCGACGCTCAGAAGCGGTAGCTCATGTGCTTGACGCCGTTGATGAAGTTGGACAGCAGGTAGGACGGCTCGCCCACGGAGCGGATGGCGGGCATGCGGTCGAACAGTTCCCGGAACATCACGGTGATCTCCCGGCGGGCGAGGTGGGCGCCCAGGCAGTAGTGGGGGCCGTGGCCGCCGAAGCCGACATGGGGGTTGGGACTGCGGATGATGTCGAAGACGTCGGGATCGCGGAAGACCGCCTCGTCCCGGTTCGCCGAGTTGTAGAACAGCAGGACCTTGTCGCCCGCGCGGTAGTCGTGGCCGTTCATGGTGTGGTCCCGTGTCACCGTGCGCCGGAACTGGATGACGGGGCTGGAGTAGCGGACGATCTCCTCCACGGCGCCCGCGATGCGCCCGTCGAAGTCCTCCAGCAGCAGCGCGCGCTGGCCGGGATGGTCGGTGAGCAGTTTGAGCCCATGGGCGATGGCGTTGCGGGTCGTCTCGCTGCCCGCGACGACCAGCAGGATGAAGAACGAGCCGAGTTCCTGGGCGGTCAGGCGTTCCTCGCCGTTCACGAGCTTGCTCGTCAGGTCGTCGGTGGGCCGCCGGCGGCGCTCCCCGGCCAGGCGACGGGCCAGCGCGTTCAGGTCGTGCCCGGCCCGCAGCAGCGCCGCCAGGCCGCGGGCCGTGGTCCAGCGGCCGAAGGAGGCGTCCGGCCGGGACGGGTCGACGGCGACGCCCGAATACTCCGAGTCGGCGTTGGCCAGGATCGTGTTCGTACGGCGCAGCACCCGGTCGTGATGTCCGGCCGGGATGCCCATCATGTCGCAGATCACCCGTACGGGTAATCGGGCGGCGATCTGGGTGACGAAGTCGCCGGGCCCCTCCCGCACGGCCCCGTCGACGATCTCCCGGGCGGCCCGGCCCAGATCCTCCTCCATCTTGGCCAGGATGCGCGGGGTGAACGCCCGCGAGACGATCCGCCGCAGCCGGGCGTGCCGGGGATCGTCCATGTTGATCATGGAGCCGAAGTAGACGGCCAGCCAGCGCGGCATGTCGGGGATGCTGTTGGCCGTCGGCTCGCTGCTGAAGACGGCGGGGTCGCGGCTCGCCTCGGTCACGTCGGCGTGCCGTACGAGCGCGTAGTAGCCGGGGCCGTGACCGATGAAGGGGATCTTGTTCTCGCGGAAGAAGACGGGCCGGCCGAGCGCGCGCAGGCGGCGGAACGCCTCGTGCCGCTCGGCCTGGGGCAGTCCCCAGAACGGGATGTGGGACAGGTCGACAGCCGTGTCCATGCCGCCCACTCTTGTGCGGGGGCACGGCATCGTCAAGGGTCGAGAACACCCTTGTAACCGGACCCTCAAAATCCACTCCCCGAGCCGTTACGCTGAGGTACCTACCGGTTGGTATGGACCGAGGGTCCGATAGAAGAGGGAGCGGCAGATGCTCAACCTGGCCGTCGTGCTGGAAGACAGCGCACGGGAGAAGCCCGACGCCACCGCGGTCGTCTTCGGCGACATGCGCCTGCCGTACTCGCTCGTGAACACCATCGCCAACCAGGTCGCCAACCTGCTGGTCTCACGCGGCGTCGGCAGGGGCGACAAGGTGGCGCTGGCCTGCCCCAACCTGCCGTACTTCCCGTTCGTCTACTACGGGATCCTCAAGGCGGGCGCGACCGTCGTCCCGCTGAACGTGCTGCTGCAGGCCAGGGAGATCGCCTACCACCTGGACGACTCCGACGCCAAGGCCTTCTTCTGCTTCGAGGGCTCGCCGGAGCTGCCGCTGGGCGAGCGGGGCCGGGCCGGCTTCGCCGACGCCGAGCGCGCCGAGCACTTCTTCGTGCTGCCGGCCACGCCGTTCGCCACCGAGTCCGAGCTCGGCGAGACGCTGTGGGCGGCCCTCGACGGGATGTCCGGCGAGTTCGAGACCGTGCAGACCTCCGCCGACGACACGGCGGTGATCCTCTACACCAGCGGCACCACCGGCCAGCCGAAGGGCGCCGAGCTCACCCACCAGAACATGGTCATGAACGCCATCGTCAGCGACGAGATGTTCCCCCGGCAGACGGAGAACACCTACCTCGTCGCGCTGCCGCTGTTCCACTCCTTCGGGCAGACGGTGCTGCTGAACGCCGGGTTCCGGCGCCGCGGCGCGCTCGTGCTGCTGCCGCGCTTCGAGCCGGCCGAGGCTCTCACGCTGATGAAGCGCGAGAAGGTCACGCTGTTCGCGGGAGTGCCGACCATGTACTGGGCCATGCTCACCGCCGTGCACGCCGGGACGGCCGAGGTGCCGTCCTCGCTGGTCACGGCGGTCTCCGGCGGCTCGGCGCTGCCGGTCGAGGTGCTCAAGGACTTCAGCGCGACGTTCGGCGTGGACATCCTGGAGGGCTACGGTCTGTCGGAGACCTCGCCCGTGGCCTCGTTCAACCAGCCGGGCAGGCCCGCGAAGGCCGGCTCGATCGGCACGCCGATCTGGGGCGTGGAGATGAAGCTGGTCGACGCCGACTGGAACACGGCCGACGACATCGGCGAGATCGCCGTCCGCGGCCACAACATCATGAAGGGCTACTACAACAGGCCCGAGGCGACCGCGCAGGTCATGAAGGACGGCTGGTTCCGCACCGGCGACGTGGCCCGGCGCGACGAGGACGGCTACTACTTCATCGTCGACCGGGCCAAGGACATGATCATCCGGGGCGGCTTCAACGTGTACCCCCGGGAGATCGAGGAGGTCCTCATGACCCACCCCGCGGTCTCGCTCGCCGCGGTCGTCGGGGTGCCCCACGACTCCCACGGCGAGGAGGTCAAGGCGTACGTCATCCGCAAGCCCGGCGCCACGACCACCGAGGAGGAACTGGTGGCGTGGTGCCGGGAGACGATGGCGGCCTACAAGTACCCGCGGATCGTGGAGTTCCGCGAGTCCCTGCCGATGACCGCCACCGGCAAGATCCTCAAGCGCGAGCTGCGGTAGAGACCTTTACGGCCAGTCGAGGGACGGGCGCAGCGCGACGTGCGACTGTCCCTCGTCGAGCCGGACGCCGAGCACCTGGTGCAGCTGCACCTTGTTGCGCTCGAACCCCACGACGCAGCCGGCCATGTAGAGCCGCCAGACCCGGGCGGTGCCCTGGCCGACCTCCTCGACCGCGTCGTCCCAGTTGGCGTCGAGGTTCTTGCACCACTCGCGCAGCGTCAGCGCGTAGTGCTCACGCAGGTTCTCCTCGTGGCGGACCTCGAAGCCGGTGTCCTCCATCTGGCGGACCAGGTAGCCCACCGACTCCAGCTCGCCGTCCGGGAAGACGTAGCGGTTGATGAAGCCCCCCTTGTTGAGGGTCTTCTCAGTGCTGGTCGGGCGGGTGATGCAGTGGTTGAGCAGGCGCCCGCCCGGCTTGAGCTTGCCGTACAGGAAGGAGAAGTACGACGGCAGGTTGTCCTTGCCGATGTGCTCGGTGAGGCCGATCGAGCTGACCCGGTCGAAACCGGTCTCCGCGACGTCGCGGTAGTCCATGTAGCGGACCTCCGCGAGCTCCGACAGCCCGGCCTCCGCGATGGCCTTCTGCGCCCACTCGGCCTGCTGGCGCGACAGCGTGACGCCGAGGCCCTTCACGCCGTACTCCTTGGCCGCGTGCATGACCATGCCGCCCCAGCCGCAGCCGACGTCGAGCAGCCGCATGCCGGGCTTGAGGTCGAGCTTCTTGGCGACCAGGTCGAACTTCGTGTACTGCGCCTCCTCCAGCGTCGCGTCCGGCCGCGGGAAGACCGCGCAGGTGTACGCCATGGAGGGGCCGAGCACCCACTCGTAGAAGCGGTTGGAGACGTCGTAGTGGTGGTGGATCACTTCGGCGTCGCGCTGCTTGGCGTGCCGGCTGCCCAGCTTCGCCAGCGTGCTCTGCCGCGCCTCCTGCGGCGGCGGCGGCACGCGCATCAGCAGCGGCTTGATCCCGAGCGAGCGGACCGCGGCGACCTTCTCGCTGAGCGGCAGGTCGTTGAGCGTCAGCGACCACATCCGGTCGAGCAGGGTGTACATGTCCCCGTGCACGTCGATGTGCCCGGAGATGTACGCGCGGGCGAGGCCGAGCTCCCCCGGCGCCTGCGCGAGGTAGGCCACCGCCACCGGCGACTTCACCTCGATGCGGACGTCCGCTCCCGAGGACCCGGCCTTGCTGCCGTCGTAGGCGACGAACTCGACGCCCGCGTCAGGACCGACGATCTTTTCGAAGATCTCCGCAAGAGTCATTGCACCTCTCCCGACGTAACGACGCCTACCGGCCCCTGACGCACTTGTCATAGAGGTCCAGCAGCCGGCCGCCCGGGTCGTAGGCGCGCTTGACCGGCCAGTAGGCGTCTCCGTTGTAAAGCCGCCAGAACTCCTCACGCTCATAGAAAGAGGTGGAGTACAGCGACTTGTGGCCGTCGAGCGAGTGCACCGCCCGCTCGATCAGCCGGTTGTAGTACCCGTCGTACTGTCCGCGCGGCAGCGGAACCATGCCCCAGAAGCCGAAGTTCACGTACAGGCGGCCGGGCTCCAGCGGGTAGAGCGCCCACTGACCGGTCGCCTTGAGCGGGCACATCCACACCGGGGTCATGCCGACCTTGTCGTGGAAGACCTCCAGGAACTCGGCGCCGCGCTCGATCGGCACCTCGACATCCTGGATGACCGACTCGTGCACGGGGTTGTTCCGCCAGCGGTCGATCCGGGCGGTCACGCCGTACCTCTGGTCGAGGCCGACGAGCTTGCGATAGACGTCCGACCGCAGGTAGCGGCGCGGGAGGAGCGAGCGGACCAGCGGCTGCTGCACGCCGAACGCGCGCGAGCACCAGAACCAGTCGGTGTCCCAGCGCCACAGGTAGTCGCGCACGGTCAGCCAGTCGCGGACGCGGCTGCGGATCGACTGGTAGTAGATCCGCATGCCCGTGTAGTCGGACGTGTAGGGCGCCCGCTCGGAGAACGAGCCGACCGTGATGTACAGCTCGTCGGGAGCGAAGAACGTGCCGTCGACGAAGTCCACCTGCTCGCCGTCGTGCTCGCGGCTCTCGCAGATCTCCTGCATGGCGAGCATGCACTTGTCGGCGTCGCTGAAGCGGATGTGCGTCAGCTTGACGTACGGCTTCACCCGGGCCAGCTTGATCCGGATCCGCAGCGCGTAACCGAGCGTGCCGTAGGAGTTGGGGAACGCGTGGAACAGGTCCGCGTGCTCGTTGTCGGCCCGGGCCACCACGATCCGCCCCTCGCCGGTGAGGATCTCCAGTTCCTCGACCGACTCGTGCGGCAGGCCGTCCTTGAAGCTCGTCGACTCGATGCCGAGGCCCGTGACCGCGCCGCCCAGCGTGATCGTCTTGAGCTGCGGCACGACGTACGGCATGAGCCCGTACGGCAGCGTGGCGTCCACCAGGTTCTCGTACGTCGTCATGCCCTGGACCTCGGCCGTCATGGTCACCGGGTCCACGTGGATGACCTGGTCCAGATCGCGGGCGGACAGCGTGGCCGTCTTGGCCGGCGTGCGGAAGCGGAACAGGTTCGTCGTCGCCTTGGCCAGCCGGGGAGCGGAGTCCTCGGGAATGGCCGCGTAGGAGTCCCTGATCTGCTCGACGGCCTTCTGATGGGCGGTCATACTGGCCGTGCGCTCTGGCATGACACCACCCCCATGGATCGTAGAGATCGCCTCTTGGCACGCTATCCCCGGAGGGGAGCGCAGACCAGAGTAGACACGTTACGCCCGCGAAAACTATCTGGAATTCCCGCGGCGCCCCGTCGGCGTAGATCGTATCCTGCCCTTTTTCATCGCCTCCGCCGCCCCTGCCGTAACTGAGGAAACCGTCATCACCTGGGCGGACGCCGACGGACGAGCGGGTCGGCGCCGTTGACCACGTTGACGACGGGACGGCCCTCTATCGCGGCGGTGAGGTTGTCCAGCACGCACCGGATCAGCCGGGTCGTCGCCTCGGGCGTGACCCCGGCCGCGTGCGGCGACAGCAGGACCCCCGGGCAGGAGCGCAGCGGGTCGTCCGGCGCCGGGGGCTCGCTGTCGTACACGTCCAGCGCCGCGCCGGCGAGGTGGCCGGACTCCAGTGCGGCCGGCAGCGCCGCCTGGTCGACCACCCCGCCCCGGGCCGCGTTGACCAGCACCGACCCCTTGGGCATGCGGGCGATCCTCTCCGCGCCGATCAGCCCGCGGGTCTCCGGCGCGAGCGGCACGGCCAGGACGAGCACGTCGCTTCCCGCCACCAGCGCGTCGAGGTCCAGGTAGGCCGCGCCGTACGACTCGGGCTTGGGCGTGCGCGACCAGTAGGAGACCCGGCAGCCGAGCGCGCCGAACAGGCGGGCGCAGGCCGCGCCGATCGGCCCGAACCCGATCACTCCAACACGGCATCCGGCGAGCTCGCGGCGCTGGTAGGCGAACTGCGGCCACTCCCCCGCCCGCATGTCCCTGTCGCCGTCCGCGAGGTGGCGCAGCAGCGCCAGCGCGGCGGCCAGGCACCATTCGGCCACCGCGTCGGCGTTCACCCCCGCGGTGTTGGCGAGGGGCACCCCGGCGCGGGCCAGCGCCTCCAGGTCGTGCCCGTCCACGCCGACCGACGGCTGCTGCACGAACGCCAGGCGCGGCGCCAGCCGTACGGCGCCGGCGTCGAGGGCCAGGGCCCCGCTCCAGTCGCCGACGACGATCTCGGCCTCGGGCAGCGCGTCCAGCAGCGCCGCGCGGTCGCGGCGGGCGGGGACGCGCACCTCGACGCGGCCGTCGAGGTCGGCGAACAGGCCGCGCACCGCGTCCTCAGGAAGCGGCGGCAGCGCGAGAACATTCCACGTCACGGGCGCAGTCTCGCACGCCTACAGAAACATGTTCTACTTAGCGCGTGAAGTGATGCCGCTCTGAGGAGGGTTCGGATGGAGGAGTCGCGGGGACCGCTGGGGGGGATCCGGGTGCTGGAGCTGGCCGGTCTCGCGCCCGGGCCGTTCGCCGGGATGATGCTCGCCGACCACGGCGCCGAGGTGCTGCGGATCGACCGGGTGAAGGCCGTGAGCGACACCCCGCGCCGCGACGTGATGGACCGCGGCAAGCGCACGATCGGCCTCGACCTGAAGGCGCCCGAGGGCGTCGCCGCCTTCAAGCGGCTCGCCGAGCGGGCCGACGTGGTGATCGAGGTGTTCCGGCCCGGGGTCGCGGAACGACTCGGCATCGGGCCCGCCGACCTCCACGCGGTGAACGGGCGGCTGGTCTACGGCCGCATGACCGGCTGGGGCCAGGACGGCCCGCTCGCCTCCGCGGCCGGGCACGACATCGACTACATCGCGATCGCCGGGGTGCTGTCGATGCTGGGCCGCGAGGGCGGCAAGCCCACCCCGCCGATCAACATCCTCGGCGACTTCGCCGGCGGCGGGCTCATGCTGGCGTACGGCGTGCTGCTGGCCCTGCTGGAGCGCGAACGCACCGGACGCGGCCGGGTGGTGGACGCCGCGATGGTGGACGGCGCGGCGTTGCTGTTCTCGATGTTCTACGGCGGGGTGCACTCCGGCCACTGGGGCCCGCGCGGCACCAACCTCCTCGACACCGGCGCCCCCATGTACGACACGTACGAGACGGCCGACGGCGGCTATCTCGCCGTGGGCGCGCTCGAGCCGCAGTTCTGGGCGGAGATGCTCGCCCGGATGGGCATCGGCGACATGCCCGACCGCGACGACCGGGCGAACTGGCCGGCCATCAGGGAGCGGCTGACCGAGGCGTTCCGGTCGCGCACCCGCGCCGAGTGGGAGGCGGTCTTCGAGGGCTCCGACGCCTGCGTATCCCCCGTGCTCGACCCGCGCGAGGCCGTCCGGCACCCGCACAACCAGGCGCGTGGCACGTTCGTGGAGGTCGGCGGGCTGCCGCAGGCCGCGCCCGCGCCCCGGCTGGCCGGCGCGCCGCGCGGTGACCTGTCCCCGGCCACCCGGCTGCACGACCTGAGCGCCTGGGGCCTGCCCGGCGACGAGGCGAAGGCCCTGCGCGCCGCCGGCGTGCTGGCCTGACCGCGTCGCCCTGACCGCGTCGCCCTGACCGTGCCGGCCTGACCCACGCTCCCCTGACCCCTGCTCCCCCTTCCCCCGTGACGATCGAGGAGTCCCCCGCACATGGACCTTTTCGAGGCCCTCTACACGACCCGCGCCATGCGGCGGGTCAAGCCCGACCCGATCCCGGCGGAGGTCCAGGAACGCATCCTGGACGCCGCCGTCCGCGCCCCCAGTGCCGGCAACACCCAGGGCTGGCGGTTCCTGCTGGTGGACGACCCCGAGGTGAAGTCCCAGCTGGGGCCGCTGTATCGGGACGCGCTCGGCAGGCTGTTCGAGGGGCACTACAAGCCGATGCGCGAGCAGGCCGAGGCGACCGGCGACACCCGCACGCTCAGCGTGCTGCGGTCGGCCCAGCACCTGGCCGACCACTTCGAGACCTACCCCCTGCTGATGTTCGCGTTCACCCGCAACGACCCGAGCGGCGGTTCCATCTACCCCTCGGTGTGGAGCGCTCAGCTGGCCGCGCGCGCCTTCGGGGTGGGCAGCGCGCTGACGTCCGTGCTGGGGCTGTTCCACGGCGCGGAGACGATGCGGATCCTCGGCGTGCCCGAAGACAAGGGCTGGCAGGTGGCGTGCATGGTCACCTTCGGCTACCCGACCGGCCGCTGGGGGGTGGCCCCGCGCCGGCCCGCCCACGAGGTCGCCTACCGCAACCAGTGGGGCGAACCGGTCGGTTTCGAGATTCCCGAACCCCTCTGGACGCCCTGAGTCGATCACGCTGACCGCCCTCCGATGAAGCAGGTCTTGAATCGAATGTAGTACATCTACTACATTCGAGAGCACAGCTACTTCATTGGAGGGCGCATGCATGACGTCGTCATCCGCGTACGCGGGCTCCGCATGGCGTACGGGCCGATTCAGGTCCTGAACGGCGTCGACCTCGACCTGCGCAGGGGCGAGGTGTTCACGCTGCTGGGCCCCAACGGCGCCGGCAAGACCACGCTGGTGGAGATCCTCGAGGGGTTCCGCACGGGCTGGTCGGGCGAGGCCGAGGTGCTCGGCGAGAACCCGGCGCGCGCCGGGGACGCCTGGCGGGCGCGGCTCGGCGTGGTCATGCAGTCGTGGCGCGACCACCCCCGCTGGCGGGTGCGCGACCTGCTCGCGCACGTCGCCGCGCACTACGAGAAGCCGCGCGACGTCGACGAGCTGCTCGCCACGCTCGGCCTGACCGAGGCGGCGCACAACCGGGCGGGGGTGCTGTCCGGGGGCCAGCGCCGCCGGCTGGACGTCGCGCTCGGCATCGTCGGCCGTCCCGAGGTGCTGTTCCTCGACGAGCCCACGACCGGGTTCGACCCCGAGGCGCGGCGGGAGTTCCACCTGCTGATCGAGCGGCTGGCCGGCGAGGAGGGGCTGACCGTGCTGCTCACCACGCACGACCTGGCCGAGGCGGAGCGGCTGTCCGAGCGGATCGCCGTGCTCGCGGCCGGGCGCGTGGTCACCTGCGGCAGCCCGGCCGAGCTGGCGCGCGCCGTGCAGGTCCCGTCGCTGGTGCGCTGGGAGGACGGCGAGCTGGAGACCGCCGACCCCTCCGGCGTGGCCTGGGACCTGCACCAGCGGTACGGCGGCCCGGTCCCCGGGCTGGAGTTAAGGCGGCCGACCCTGGAGGAGAGCTACCTGGATCTCATCGAGGAGGCGCGCGGAACCCGCGAGACGGCGACCGTGGGAGGGACGCGATGAACGCGACGCCCCTGGGACTGCGGCGGGGCTGGACCGAGCAGCTCAACCTCTGGAGCGACCGCAAGGAGCTGCTGAACGCCCTCATCGGGACCGTCGGCACCTACGTGGTGCTCGTCCTGTTCATCGGGGGCAACAACGTGCCCGGCACGTCCGTGTCCATGGCGGCGTTCATGACGCCGGGGTTCCTGGCGTTCGCGGTGTTCTCGACCGGGCTCACGGTGCTGCCCACGTTGATCGCCGCGGACCGCGAGGAGGGCACGCTCATGCGAGCCCGCACACTGCCCAGGGGCATCCGCGTCTACCTGACCGGGCGGGCCGTCACGACGCTGCTGACGATCGCGCTGAACGCCGCGCTCGTCCTGCTGGTCGCCGTGCCGCTCGCCGGGGTGGCCGCGCCGGCGACGCCCGCGCGGTGGTTCACGCTCGTCTGGGTCCTGGTGCTCGGCGCACTGGCCGTCGTGCCCATCGGCGCGATGATCGGCAGCCTGGTGTCCGGCCCGAAGACGGCCGCGGCGATGCTCGCCCTGCCGGCGATGCTCCTGATGCTCATCTCCGGGGTGATGTTCCCGCTGGAGTCGCTGCCCGGGGTGGTGCGCGGCATCGCCCAGGTCTTCCCGCTCTACTGGCAGGGCCTCGGACTGCGCGCGGTGTTCCTGCCCGATTCCGTCCTCGCGGCCGAGCTCGGGCACAGCCGGCCGCTCGGCCGGGCGGCGGCCGTTCTGGGAGCGTGGGCGGTCGGCGGTATGGTTCTAGCCCCCTGGTTGCTGCGCCGGGTCCGCGGAAGATGAGCGGACTCATGGGCCCGACGGAGGTGAGACGTGGCCGAGGAGCCGGTGTTCAACCGCATCGCGGTGCTGAGGGCCGACCGCGGCGTCTCGCGCCGGGATCTGGCCGCCGCGCTCGGGGTGCACTACCAGACGGTGGGCTACCTGGAGCGCGGCGAGTACAGTCCCAGCCTCCACCTGGCCCTGCGGATCGCCGAGTTCTTCGAGGTTCCGGTGGAGGTCGTCTTCTCCCTCAAGCCGTTTCCCAAACTGGGGAGCGCGTCGTGAACCTGCGCGAACGCTGGAACCTCCACGTGGCCCGCGCCATGGAGCAGGACCGCCTCGTGGCGCTGCACCGCACCCGGCGGCGGCGCCGCCTGCTCGTCGTGGCGGGCGCGGCGAGCGTGCTGCTGCTGTGGGCGGACGCCGCGGTGTCGTGGGCGATCGCCCCGAGCGACACCGCCGTCCGGGTCAACCTCGTGCTGCTGGTGGTCATGCTGGCGATCTACATCCCGGTCGTGACCGCGCTGAACAGCGCCACCCGCGGGCTCGCCTCGCTACCGGAGAGCCGCCTCGACGAGCGGCAGGTCGCCGAACGGCTCCGGGCGCACACGTACGCGAACAGGGTGATGCGGCTCATCCTGGCGGGCCTCGCGGTGTTCGTCGTGGTCGCGACCTGGAGCGAGGCAGACAAGTCCCAGATCCCCGCCGCGGCCGTGTTCCTCGGCGTCTTCGCCCTGTGGTGGACGCACTTCCTGCTGCCGCTGCTGGTCGCGGGGTGGCGGCTGCCCGACCCGCCGCCCGACGACGACCAGGACGACGAGCAGGACGACGAGCAGAGCGACGATCAGGCCGGCGCCGCCTGAACCTGCGCCGGGGGCCCGGAGGGCTCGCCGAACGACGGCAGCGTGGCCACGAAGAGGTCGACGCCCCCGGGGTGGTGAATCTCCAGGTCGGTGGTGAAGGCGCGGGCCGGGGTGGCGCCCGACTCGGTGTGCTTCCACACCTGCTGCCAGGTGTCGAGAAGCGCCCCGGGCATCGGTCCCCGCGCCTCGAACAGCAGCGCGGGCACGCCGGGCACCCGTACGGCGACCATGCCCTCGGGCAGTCGCGCCGCCGTGCGGACGGCCACGCCGACGATCTGCGTGTAGGCGCCGTTGTGGTCGCTCTCGTAGTCGGTCAGCACGGCGTACAGGTTCTCGTCGATCCGGCCGGGCACGTGCGCGAAGGCTCCGGTCGCTCCGGCGCGGCCCCACAGGCCCGGCAACTGGGCGCGGGCCGGGTCCGCCTCCGCCGCGTTGGTCGTCCGTACGGCATAGCCGACGACGAGCGTCTCCGGACGGTCAACGATGATCACATGCTCTCCTCTCAGGCGAGGTCAATGTATCCCGTGTCCGGGTCTGCTCCGGCGTCGGCCGGGAATGCCGGATATGACCCGCTCACAACGTAGGCTGGACAAACGTGCGATTCCTCAATGATGTGACGCCGCCCTACGATCTCACGTACAGCGATGTCTTCATGGTGCCGTCTCGTTCCTCGGTCGGGTCGCGCCTCGCCGTGGACCTGTCCGCGGGCGACGGAACCGGCACCACGATCCCCGTCGTCGTCGCCAACATGACGGCCGTCGCGGGCCGCCGCATGGCCGAGACCGTCGCCCGGCGCGGCGGCATCGCCGTCATCCCCCAGGACATCCCGATCGACGTGGTGGCCGACGTCATGGAATGGGTGAAGAGCCGTGACCTCGTCCACGACACGGCCATCACCCTCACCTCCCACGACACCGTCGGCGAGGCGCTCACCCTGCTGCCCAAGCGGGCGCACGGCGCGGTCATCGTCGTCGACTGGGACAACCGCCCGGTCGGCGTGGTGACCGAGGCCGACTGCCACGGCGTCGACATGTTCACCCAGCTCTCCCAGGTCATGACCGAATCACCGCAGACGCTGCCGCGCGGCGTCGATCCGCAGGCCGCGTTCGAGGCGCTGCACGAGGGCCGCCACCGGCTGGCGCCCGTGGTGGACGAGGACGGCCGCCTGGTCGGCATCCTCACCCGCACCGGGGCGCTGCGCTCCACCCTCTACCAGCCCGCCGTGGACGCGCGCGGCCGCCTGCGCGTCGCGGCGGCGGTCGGGGTGAACGGCGACGTGGCCGCCAAGTCCAAGGAACTGCTCGACGCCGGCGTCGACGTGCTCGTGGTCGACACGGCGCACGGCCACCAGGAGAAGATGATCTCGGCGCTGCGGGCCGTGCGGGCGCTGGAGCCCTCCGTGCCGGTCGCCGCGGGCAACGTCGTCACCGCGGAGGGCGTACGCGACCTCGTCGAGGCGGGCGCCGACATCGTGAAGGTCGGCGTGGGCCCGGGCGCCATGTGCACGACCCGGATGATGACCGGCGTGGGACGGCCGCAGTTCTCCGCCGTGCTGGAGTGCGCGGCCGAGGCCCGCCGTCTGGGCCGGCACGTATGGGCCGACGGCGGCGTGCGCCACCCCCGCGACGTCGCGCTGGCGCTCGCCGCGGGAGCCTCCAACGTCATGATCGGCTCGTGGTTCGCCGGCACGTACGAGTCGCCCGGCGACACCCGCACCGCCCCCGACGGGCGCAAGTACAAGGAGAACTTCGGCATGGCCTCGGCCCGCGCCGTACGGCTGCGCACGGCCGAGGACTCGCCGTTCGAGCGCGCCCGCAAGGCGCTGTTCGAGGAGGGCATCTCGACCTCGCGGATGTACCTCGACCCGGCGCGGCCCAGCGTGGAGGACCAGATCGACGCCATCGTGGCCGGTCTGCGCTCCTCCTGCACGTACGCGGGCGCCACCACCCTGGAGGAGTTCCACGAGCGGGCGGTGGTCGGCGTGCAGAGCGCCTCCGGCTACAGCGAGGGCATGCCACTGCACCAAAGCTGGTGACTCCTCCTATTCCATAGAGGAATATCGGGCTCTCCGGGGGTAGTGCGTTCGTGTACCGACCGCACTACCCCGCGGAGGCGATCATGCAGTACTCCCCGGCCGGAGGGCCGGTCAGTCCGGCGGCCGACAGACGGCTGCTGGTCAGTTACGACAACTACACGGCGGCGCAGCGCGCCGTCGACACCCTGTCGGACGCCGGGTTCCCGGTGGAGAACACCGCGATCGTCGGCAGCGACCTGCGTCTGGAGGAGACCGTCACCGGGCGGCTCACCAACGGCAAGGCGGCGCTGTCCGGCCTGATCACCGGCGCGGTGTTCGGACTCATCGTCGGCCTGTTCCTCGGGCTGTTCACCTCGGCCACGACCTCGTTCTTCGGACTGGTGCTGTGGTCGATCCTCTGGGGCGCCATCGCCGGCGCCGCCTTCGGCTTCACCAGCCACGCCTTCACCGGCGGGACGCGCGACTTCTCGTCGAGGAGCTCGATCGTCGCCGGGCGCTACGACGTGCTGGTGGCCTCTCCCATGCTCGACCAGGCCCAGGCGCTGCTGCAGGGCGGCGTGCAGCCGGCCGACACCGTCGTGGTTCAGCGTCCGCCGTCGGCGGGGCCGGTCACGACGGCACCTGCCGCGGCGGGTGACACCGCTCCGCAGGCCACCGGCTACCCGCTGACCGAGGACCGGGCGGAGGCCCGTGCCGGTGAGGCCCGCGCGGAGGAGGCCCGCGCGGAGGAGGCCCGCGCGGATGAGGTGCGCGCCGAGGAGGCGCGCGACGACGACCGGGCGGGCCTGTCGAGGGGCCGTCGCCCGTAACCCTCGTCGGCTCTGGAGTCGCGACGCCTTCCCCACCCCGCGTGGGGAAGGCGTTCTCGCGTCGGCCGTCCCCGGTAGAGTCGTCAGCCTGCCGGAACTCCCGGCACAGGAAGCGCTTCGGGCACACAGAGAACAGGAGACCCACGTGGCACTGGAGAAGCCGGAGATCGACTTTCCCGAGGGCGCGCCGCCCGCGGACCTGGAGATCGTCGATCTCGTCGAGGGTGACGGGCCGGAGGCCAAGCCCGGGCAGAACGTGACCGTCCACTACGTCGGGGTGGCGTTCTCCACCGGTGAGGAGTTCGACGCCTCCTGGAACCGCGGCCAGCCGTTCCAGTTCCCGCTCGGCGGCGGCCGGGTCATCGCCGGCTGGGACCGCGGCGTGGCCGGCATGAAGGTCGGCGGACGGCGCCGTCTGACGATCCCCCCGCACCTCGGGTACGGCAGCCGCGGCGCGGGCGCCCTCATCAAGCCCGGTGAGACGCTCATCTTCGTCGTCGACCTGCTCGGCGTCGGCTGACCGGACACCGGTGCGGCGACGGCGGCGTTTCGGTTTCAGGGGTAGGAGGGCCGGAGCGGTTCGAGGATGATGGCCGCGTGGACGATGCCCTCCCGAACCGCCTCATGAACCCCCTCGATCGGGGTCCCTCCCATCTCGGCCGCCCGCAGGACGGCCCCCTGCGAACGCCGCCTTCCGGGAGGCCGGCGTGACCACGGACGACGAGGTGACCGGCGGCACGCCGGCGGCGCACGACGACACCGACGGGGCGTCCCCCAGCGGGGACGTCCGTGCGGGCGCTCCGCTCACCGGGCAGCCCCGGGCCGTGGTCGCGATCGCCGCCGCGACCGTGGCCGTGCTGCTCGCGGTGAGCCCGTGGTACGGCTACCACCGCGACGAGCTGTATTTCCGCATGCTGGGTGAGCGGCCGCGGCTCGGATACTTCGACACTCCGCCGCTGACGCCGATGATCGCCCGGGTGTCCACGGCGATCTTCGGGGACACGGTCGTCGCGTTGCGGATCGTGCCCGCCCTGTGCGCCGGGGCTCTGGTCGTGCTCGTCGCACTGGCCGCCCGCGAACTGGGTGGCGGCCGTGCGGCCCAGATCCTCGCCGCGGCCGGGACGGCCACCTCCGTGCTGCCTCTGCTGGCCGGTCACTCGCTGCTGACCCTCACTCCCGACCTCGTGCTGTGGAGCGCGGTCACGCTGTGCCTGCTCCGGGTGCTGCTCAGGGGGGACGGGCGTTACTGGCTCTGGACGGGAGCGCTGTGCGGGTTCGCGGCGTACAACCGCGATCTGATCGTGGTGTTGCTGGGCTGCGTCGGGCTGGGCGTCCTCGTGGCCGGGCCGCGCGAGGTGCTGCGGGACAGGCGACTGTGGGCCGGCGCCCTCCTGGCTCTGGCGATCGCCTCACCCAACCTGCTCTACCAGGCGACGCACGACTGGCCGCAGTTCCAGATGGCCGACGCGCTGAAGATCGACGAGGGCGCGGACAACCGCGCCTCCTTCGTCCCCCTTCAGCTCGTGCTGCTCGGGCCCGCGCAGGCGGTGGTCTGCGTGGCCGGCTGGCTGCGGCTGTGGCGGAACCGGCGGGTCCGCTCCCTCGCCATCGCCTACCCCGTGGCGTGCGCGCTGGTCCTCTATTCGGGAGGCCGCCCCGACTACACCGGCGGGTTCCTGCTCTACCTGTTCGCGGCCGGCTGCGTCGCTGCGGCCGGGTGGCGGTGGAGAGGAGCGTTGGTCGCGGCGCTGGCGGTCGACGCCGTGGTCGCGGTGGTCGTGGCGCTGCCGGTCATCCCGGCGGCGTCGCTCGCCGGTACGCCGGTCGCCGCCATCAACGAGGTGGCCCGTGAGTCGGTGGGCATGCGCGACGTGGCGGCGCAGACGGCCCGGGTGGTGAACGGCCTGCCCGCGGGCGAGCGCGCCGGCGCGGTGCTGCTCGCGGCGAACTACGGCGAGGCCGGCGCGCTGCGTCGCTGGGCGGGCGAGTTCGGGCTGCCCGCGGTCTACAGCGGCCACAACGAGCTGTGGTGGTGGGGACCGCCGCCGGAGGGGACACGGGTGGTCGTCTCCGTCGGCTACCCGCCCGCCGACCTCGCCACCGTCTTCGCCCACTGCGTCCCGGCGGGCAGGCTGAGCGGAATGCCGGGCGAGGAGCAGGGCGTGCCGATCACGGTCTGCCGCGACCCCGTCCGGCCCTGGCACGAGCTGTGGCCGCGCGCGCGCCACTACAGCTAGTGTCCGACCCCCGGCCTGGGCATCTGCCACTGCGGTGAGGCAGGATTACGGTGTGTTGCTGATCGACCTTGCCAGGACGTCCGCGGCCGTCGCCGCGGACTCAGCGCGGCTCGCCAAGATCAGGCACCTCGCCGAGCTGCTCGGCAGGGTGGGACCGGACGAGGCCGAGATCGCCATCGCCTACCTGTCGGGCGAGCTGCCGCAGCGCCAGATCGGGGTGGGCTGGCGGAGCCTGTCCGACCTTCCCGAGCCGCGTCAGATCGCCACGGCGACCCTGACGCAGGTCGACACGCTGCTCGAACGCGTCAAGTCGCAGTCCGGCGCCGGTTCGCAGGCGGCGCGCCGTGAGCTGCTCGGCGACCTGTTCGGCGCCCTCACCCGGCAGGAGCAGTCGTTCCTGCACCGGCTGCTGACGGGCGAGCTGCGCCAGGGGGCGCTCAACGGGGTGATGATCGAGGCGGTCGCCATGGCCGCGAACGTGCCCGCGGCCGAGGTGCGCCGGGCCCTGACCCTGCGCGGCTCGCTGCCCGCCGTCGGCGCGGCCGCGCTGCGCGGCGGCGTCGCGGAGCTGAAGGCGTTCCACCTGGAGGTCGGGCGGGCGGTGGCGCCGATGCTCGCGCAGAGCGCGCCCAGCGTGACCGCCGCTTTGGAGAAGGCCGGCGCCCCTGCCGCCGTGGAGTGGAAGCTCGACGGCGTGCGGGTCCAGGCCCACCGGTCGGGCGACCGTGTCGCCGTCTTCACCCGCACGCTCGACGACATCACCGCGCAGGTCCCCGAGCTGGTCGAGGCCGTGCTCGGCCTGCCCGGGACCGATCTCGTGCTCGACGGTGAGGTCATCGCGCTGCGCCCGGACGGCCGCCCCGAGCCGTTCCAGGTCACCTCGGGCCGGGTGGCCAGCAGGACCGACGTCGCGTCGCTGCGCGCGACCGTGCCGCTGACCGTCTTCTTCTTCGACGCCCTGCGCGTGGGCGGCGCCGACCTGCTCGACCTGCCGGACGAGGAGCGGCACGCCGCGCTGGAGGCCGCGGTCCCGGCCGAGCTGATCACCCCTCGGCTCGTCACGGCGGACGCCGAGGAGGCCGCGATGTTCTTCGGCGACGCCGTACGCCGGGGCCACGAGGGCGTCGTGGTGAAGTCGCTGCGCACGCCGTACGCCGCCGGGCGGCGGGGGGCTGGCTGGGTCAAGGTGAAGCCGCGGCACACGCTCGACCTGGTCGTGCTGGCCGCCGAGTGGGGCAGCGGACGGCGCCGGGGCTGGCTGTCCAACCTGCACCTCGGCGCCTACGACCCGGAGACGGGCGGTTTCGTGATGCTCGGCAAGACGTTCAAGGGCCTCACCGACGAACTGCTGACCTGGCAGACCGAGCAGTTCCTGCCGCTGGCGGAGGGGCCGACGGACGACTACGTCGTCACGCTCAAGCCCGCGCTGGTCGTGGAGATCGCCTTCGACGGCGTGCAGCGGTCGAGCCGGTATCCCGGCGGCATGGCGCTGCGGTTCGCCCGGGTGCTGCGCTACCGGCCCGACAAGCGGCCGGAGGAAGCCGACACCGTGGCCGCGGTCCGCGCGCTCATGCCCTGACCGGGAGCCGCTTCAGCAGTTACTTGATCAGGCGGATGGTCAGCGGGTAGCGGAACTCGGTGCCGGCGAGCGCCGACACCCCGCCGACGACGCACAGGACCAGTCCGACGACCCAGATGACCGGCAGCAGGACGACGCCGACGACGGTGAACGGCAGCAACACCGTCGCTCCCAGCACCGTGAGGTGGAAGTTGAGCGACTCCACCGCGTGCTTCCTGATGTAGGGGGACGTCCGCCCCGCGGTCACCATCATCAGCAGCGGGCCGATGATGAACAACCCCAGCAGCGCGAACAGGTGCGAGGCCGCCGCCCCGACCCGGTCTCCCCCGTCCGGGACCGCGGCCCGGTACGAGGGCGGCCGGGGGACGTACGCCGGGCGGGTGCCGTACAGGTCGTTCATGATGGGCACGAGATCGGCGTGCGTGCGCGCGGTCATCGCCAGGTGCAGCCGCTCGTCCATCTCGTGCTTGTCGAGCCTGCCCTCGGCGTAGGCCGCTTTGACGTGCTCGACCACCTGTTCGCGGTCCTGGTTGGTAACGCGCAACTGAGGGTGTGGCATCGGGGCATGGCCCGGCCACGATGGTGTCGCTGCCGCGGGCATCACAGCATCGCCTTCCGTCGATCGACTGCTCGGCTCTCTTCGAGTCTGCCTCCATCTTGTTCCGCGTATGCGCCCGCCGGCATCAGGGACATCCCCGACATCGCCCCGAGACCGTCTCCTTAACGCCATCGTGATCCACGGCGATGTATACAAGCACTATGAGATGGCGAGATCGCTACGGGCTCCGGCGGCGCCGGGGTGCCCGCGTGGCCAAATTCGACCGCGAGGCGACCGACGCCGACATCGAAGCCCTCATCGAGTTCGCCAAGACCCGGCGTGGAGTCGAGTTCTACGTCGAACCCGAGACCTTCGCGACCGACACCACCGCGGTGGCCGTGGCCCACGACGGAGAGTGGACCCGTCGCCGTGTCGGAGCTCCCGCGGTGATCGCCAAGGTCGCCAGAGATCTCGCCCTCCCGGTGTACGACGTGCAGCTCACCGGTTATCCCGGCCGGATGCGGGCCTACAACGAGCGCCGCCGACAGGCTCAGGGCGGCGACCCGGTCTGACGGCCGCCCGGGGAGGACGCGGAGGCCGGACCGGGCAGGTCGCGGGCCAGCAGTGCGCGCAGCGGCGCGAGCCAGATCGCCCGGGGAGGGCCCATCTCGTCGTCGAGTTCCTCCGGTGTCGGCATGCGGTCGCGGAGCATGGCGGGGGACATCATGTGCGTCAGTGCCTGCCGGAGAAGGTGCGCCATCGAATAGCCGGGGTCGGCGGCGAGCGCCCGCTCCAGCGCCATCCCGGCCAGCGCGCACTCTCCCCGATGCCAGGCGGCGGCCGCCAGCAGTGAGGCCGCGGGCGCGACGTGGCCCGTCTCCAGCCGGCGGGTGAGGTCGCGCCACAGCGCGACGTGCGCGTCACGGTCGTCGATCAGCGCCCACGCCTCGTCCCGCACCCTGACCACGGCGAGGTCGAGCCCGAGCCGGGCGGCGCCCTCGTCGTCCAGCCGGCCTCCCGAGTCGTACAGGCCGATGGCTCTGCGCACCCGCGCCAGCCCCTCGGCCACGAACCGCGCGGCCAGTTCGTCCGCGACCGGCTCCCCGGACTCGGGCATCGCCCGCAGATCGGCCAGGACGCGGGAGGTGGCCTGCCGCATCGCCGCTCCGCCGCACCGCTGGACCGAGCGCCGCAGACTGCCCCGGTCGGGCAGGGCGACCAGCCCGTGCATCACGGCCTCGGCGGCGACGTGGCTGCGCTCGGTGTCGTACGGCGTGCCCTCCGCGGGACAGCAGCTCGCGCTGCCGCAGGAGTAGGACCAGTAGCGCCCGCCTTCGGCCCGGAGGCTCTCGGCCACCCGGATGCCTCCGGCGTGCAGCAGCCGGGTCACCGTGTCGACGGCGGGGGTCACCAGAGCGCCGGGGCCGTATCCGACGACGAAGACGGCGGTCACCGCCTCGCGGTGTAGCAGCGCGACCAGCCGGTCGAGGTCCCCGGAGGCGACCGGCAGGTCCCAGCGCGTCGTCAGCCGCACCTCCGGGCCGGCGACGCCGGCCACGACGAGGCTGTCGGTGGGGTGGAACCCGACGAGGTAGGGCACGGCGGCGAGGATGTCCGCCGGCGAGGAGAGCACGAGCTTCGGGATCGTCATGGCCGCAAGCCTCGCCGGACGGCCGCGCCGCCAAGACGGCCGAAGCGCGTTCTGGGGACAGCCGTCCCCCTGTGGACAACCCGACAGCCGGAAAACCGTTGGCACCGGGCCGGGCGCTCGGCCTACACTCGGCGCCATGTCTCTGCCCCGGATCTCTTAGCTCGGACACCCGCTTCCACGCCACCCGTGTGTCCTTGAGCTTCTCCGGAGCGTCAACAAATGATCACCCTTCGTGGTGTCGACGTGCGCGTCGGCGCCCGTCTCCTGCTGTCGGACGTCACCGCCCACGTCGCCCCCGGCGACCGCGTCGGCCTGGTCGGCCGCAACGGCGCGGGCAAGACCACCCTGCTGAAGACCCTGGCCGGCGAACTGCAGCCGGCCGCGGGCACCATCACCCGGACCGGCGAGGTCGGCTATCTCCCGCAGGATCCCTCGGCGGCCGATCCGTCCCTCTCCGTCGCCGCCCGCATCCTGTCGGCCCGCGGCCTCGACGAGGCCGAGCGCGCGCTGCGCGCCGCCGAGGCGGCCATGGCCGACCCCGCCGAGCAGGAGCGGGCGATGCGGCGGTACGTCCGGGCCGAGGCGGAGTTCGAGGCCCGCGGCGGATATGCCGCGCAGGCCGATGCCGCCCGCATCGCCGCCGGGCTCGGCCTGCCCGACCGGGTCATGACCCAGCCGGTCGGCACCCTGTCCGGCGGGCAGCGCCGCCGCGTCGAACTCGCCCGCATCCTGTTCGCCGGGCAGGGCACGCTGCTGCTCGACGAGCCCACCAACCACCTGGACGCCGACTCCGTGTCCTGGCTGCGGTCGTTCCTCGCGAGCCGCACCGGCGGGCTGGTCCTGATCAGCCACGACACCGCGCTGCTCGACGACACCGTGAACAGGATCTGGCGCCTCGACGCCGACCGCGCCGCGCTGGAGGTGCACAACACCGGCTGGCGCACCTATCTGGCCGACCGCGACGCCGCCGAGCGCGGACGCGCCCGGCAGCGGGCGGTCGCGGAACGCAAGGCCGCCGCGCTGCACGCCCAAGCCGACAGGATGCGCGCCGGGAAGTCCACGGCCGTACGGGCCAAGGAGATGGCGCGCCGCGCCGACCGCATGCTGGCCGCGGTGGAGCCGGTCCGCCGCGCCGAGAAGGTCGCGCGCATCCGGCTGCCCGAGCCCGCCCCCAGCGGACGCACCCCGCTCGGCGCGATCAGCCTGACCAAGGCGTACGGCGACCTGCGGGTGCTGACCGGCGTGGACCTGGCCGTGGACCGGGGCAGCCGGCTCGTCGTGCTCGGTCTCAACGGCGCGGGCAAGACCACGCTGCTGCGGATCCTGGCCGGGCGGGAACGCCCCGACTCGGGCCGCGTGGTGCACGGGCCCGGTCTGCGGCTGGGCTACTTCGCGCAGGAGCACGACACGCTCGACCCGGCGCGCACCGTCGCCCAGAACCTCGCCGCCGCCGCGCCGCACCTGGGCGACGGCGAGGTGCGCCGGATCCTCGGCTCGTTCCTGTTCGCGGGGGACGACGCGGGCAAGCCCGCGGGCGTGCTGTCCGGCGGCGAGAAGACCCGTCTGGCGCTCGCCACCCTGGTCAGCTCGCAGGCCAACGTGCTGCTGCTCGACGAGCCCACCAACAACCTCGACCCGGCGTCACGAGACGAGGTGCTGGCGGCGGTGGCCTCCTATCAGGGCGCCGTCGTGATGGTCACCCACGACGAGAAGGCTGTGGAGGCGCTCCGTCCCGACCGCGTCCTGCTGCTGCCCGACGGGGTCGAGGACATGTGGAACGCCGGTTACGCCGGTCTCGTGTCCCTGGCCTGACCTCCCGGCGCCTGGCCTCCTGATGCCTGATCTCCCTGCGCCTGATCTTTCGGTGCGGGCGCCGGCGCCAGCCGCATGCGGACGAGCATGGCGGCGCCGGCGACCGCGCCGGGCATCGCGACGACGCTGACGAGCGGCACCAGGAACGCGAGGAAGAGCGGCACGCCGAACCCGAGCGAGACGGACAGGTTCGACCGGAGCAGGGCGAAGCGCTCCTTGCGCCGCAGACCCCGGCGTTCCATCGCCAGGGCGGTCAGTTCGACCGTGAGGAAGAATCCGGAGACGAACGCCCCCACCACGGGCACCACGGTCTGCCCGACGACCGGCACGAAGCCGAGCACGAACAACGGCACGGAGAACAGCAGGACCCACCAGAGCGTGACGAGGCTGTCGCGGATCGACCGGAACAGGGACGACCAGAAGGGCAGGTCACCGCCGCCGGGAAGCCCGCCGAGGTCCTCCTCGACCCGCTCCGACAGCTTCTCGTAGAACGGGTCGCCGATCACGAGCGTGACGGCGGTGAACGTCAGCACGGCGAGCGCGAGACCCGCCACGAAGATCATCACGCCGACCAGCGTGCGGAACCCGTCGCGCCATCCCCAGTCGTCCGCGAACGGCGTCGCCCAGGCCGCCACGTCGGTCGCGTGCGTGCCCAGCCAGACCAGCGCCAGGGCGTAGAGCACCAGGGCGATCAGGGCCGGGATCAGCCCGAACACCCACCAGCGGGGATGCCGGGAGACCCACCCGAGACCCCGGAAGCAGAAACCGATTCCCTCGGCGAGACCGCCGACGCCGCGCCGTCCGGCGGGCCGCCCGATGCCACTCATGGCGGGCAGGCTAGCGCCACAAGGTCGTCACAGGCACGCCCAGATCGGCGAAAAGGCGGCGAAGCAGGGGCAGCGAGATGCCGAGCACATTGCCGTGGTCGCCCTCGATGCCCTCCACGAACCAGCCGCCCAGGCCGTCGAGCGTGAACGCCCCCGCCACGCGCAGCGGCTCCCCGCTGGCGACGTACGCCTCGATCTCCCTGTCGGACGGCGTGCCGAACCGCACCACGGTCGCCGCCACCTCCGACACCCTTCGGCCCGCGGACACGTCGACCACGCAGTGCCCGGTCAGCAGCCTGCCGGTCCTGCCCCGCATCATGTGCCAGCGGTCCTTCGCGTTCTCCGGCGTTCCCGGCTTGCCGTACGCGACGCCGTCGAGTTCGAGCACAGAGTCGCAGCCGATCACGATTCCGTCGCCGAGCGTCCGGGAGACGGCGTCCGCCTTGGCCACGGCCAGCTTCAGGCACAGCTCCCCGGGGGTGCCGGCCGTGATCGCGTCCTCGTCGACGCCGCTGACGATCACCTTGGGATCGAGCCCGGCCGCCCTCAGCACACCGAGGCGGGCGGGCGAGGCCGAGGCGAGCACCAGTTCCGTCACACGGTGAAGCCTAGTCGCTTCTACTATGTCTGACGTTTACCGATCACGTGCGGGGGATGCCGGTGTCAAAAGCCACGGTCAAAGAGCGTGCGCGCTACTGGTTCGACAACACCATGTCCAGGGGCACGGCCGCCCTCATCGGCTGGCTGGCCCTGGTGTCGCTGGTGCTCATCGTGGTGGTCAGCGCGCTGACGGTGTGGCTCACCCCCGACGAGGCGCTCCGGCACGACGGCTGGCCCGGGGTGCTGTGGCTGTCGCTCATGCACGCCCTCAGCCCGGGCAAGATCGCCGGAGACGCCGGCACCGCGCCCTTTCTCGCGATCATGCTGGGCGCGTCCCTCGGCGGCATCTTCATCGTCAGCATCCTCGTGGGCGTGCTCTCCGCCGGTCTGCGCGGCAAGATCGAGGAGCTGCGCAAGGGCCGCTCCCGCGTCATCGAGAGCGGCCACACCGTCATCCTCGGCTGGTCCGAGCAGCTCTACACGATCGTCTCCGAACTCACGAAGGCGCACGCCAGCCAGCACGGCTCGGTCATCGCGATCCTGGCCGACAGGGACAAGCCGGCCATGGAGGACGCCATCCGGGCCCGGGTGGGCGACACGGGCAGGACGCGCCTGGTGTGCCGCACCGGCCGGCCCACCGAGCCGACCGACCTCGACCTGTTGAGCCTGAGCACCGCGCGGACGATCGTGGTGCTGTCCCCCGAGAAGGAAGACCCGGACGCGCACGTCATCAAGACCCTGCTCGCGCTGGCCAAGCGGGCGGGGGAGCATCCTCCGGTGGTCGCCGCCATCGCCTCCTCGCGCAACATGGCCGCCGCCCGGCTGGCCGGAGGGCCCGGCGTCCACCTGGTCGACAGCGACGACATCGCCGCGCGGCTGATCGTGCAGTCGTCCCGGCAGTCCGGCGTGTCCGTCGTCTGCATGGATCTGCTGAACTTCGACGGCGGTGAGATCTACCTGCGCCGCGATCCCTCCCTCGCCGGCAGGTCGTACGGCCAGGCCCTCGACGCGTACGCGACCGCGACCGTCCTCGGCCTGCGCACACCCGGCGGTGTGGTGCTCAACCCGCCGCCGGACACGGTGATCGGGACGTCCGACGAGATCGTCGTGCTCGCCCAGGACGACTCGCTCATCCGCCTGGCGAACGGAACGGCTCCCGCGGAGGAACGGCACATCGTCCCCGCGA
Organism: Microbispora catharanthi; assembly: GCF_006334915.2. Classification (GTDB taxonomy): domain Bacteria; phylum Actinomycetota; class Actinomycetes; order Streptosporangiales; family Streptosporangiaceae; genus Microbispora; species Microbispora catharanthi. The sequence continues at coordinate 100,114 of NZ_VDMA02000011.1, read as the reverse complement.
CGGCCCCGGCGGCGGCCCCCGAGCGGACCCTGATGCTCGGCTGGAACGGCCGGGCCGCGCGGATCATCCGCTACCTGGACGGCTACGTGACCCCCGGATCGGTGCTCGACGTCGCAGGCGACCACCCCGGCGCCGGCGCCGGCCTGGCGGACCTGCGCAACCTGACGGTGAACGTAAAGGAGTGCGACGGCACCGACAGGTACGCCCTGGAGTCCCTCGGCGTCGGCGTCTACCAGCACGTCATCGTGCTCTCCGACGACCGGTACGATCCCCGCCACGCCGACAACCGGACGCTGATGACGCTGCTGCAACTGCGCGACATGCAGGCGACCCTCGGGGAGAAGTACTCGATCGTGAGCGAGATGCACGACGAGAACAACCGGGCGCTCGCCGAGGTCACCGAGGCCGACGACATCGTGATCAGCGACACCGTCATCGGCCTGCTGCTCGCGCAGCTCGCCGAGAACCCGCACCTCGCCGAGGTCTTCGGCTACCTCTTCGACTCCGCGGGCTCGGAGGTCTATCCCCGGCCCGTGGAGAACTACGTGACGACCGGCGGGCCCGTCGCCTTCCGCACGATCGTGGAGTCGGCCCTGCGGCGAGGCGAGACCGCGATCGGTTACCGCCTGGCGGCGAAGTCGGGGAACCCGCCCCACTACGGCATCACGCTCAACCCAGACCGGTCACGGACCATGACGTTCGCTGCCGGTGACTCCGTGATCGTCCTCGCCGAGCGCTGAGCCCGGTCGTCCCACGGCTCACTCGCCGAGGCCGGCGCGGCGGGCGCGCACCACGGCCTGCGCCCGGTCGGCCACTTGGAGCTTGGCGAAGACGGACGTCAGGTGGTTCTTCACGGTCTTCTGGCTGAGAAACAGGGCGCGGGCGATCTCCGCGTTCGACTTGCCTGACGCGAGCAGGTCGAGGATCTCCCGCTCCCTGGCGGTCAGCTCGGGGAACGGCGTGACGTCCGGGCCCGGCGCCAGGAACCTGCGGATGCGCCGGGCCACCGCGGGGCCGTACACGGCCTCGCCCCGGGCGACGGCCCGGACGGCGGCGATGAACTCCGCCCCGCCCGTGCCCTTGAGGACGTAGCCGCGCGCGCCCGCCCGCAGCGCGGCGAACACCGACGCGTCGTCCTCGCTCATCGTCAGCACGAGCACGCCGAGGCCGGGATCGCGGTCGATCAACCGGCGGGTGGCCTCGATCCCCGAGGTGCCCGGCATCACCAGGTCCATCACGACCACGTCGGGCCGCAGCGACAGGGCGAGGGCGACGGCCTCCTCGCCGTCTCCCGCCTCACCCACCACCTGGGCGCCGCCGACCTGTTCGAGCAGCGCCCGCAGGCCGTGCCGCAGCAGCGGGTGGTCGTCGACCAGCAGGACGCGCACCGGCGCGGCGGCCTCGGGATCGGCCGTGGAATCGGCCGTGGAATCGGCCTCAGGGTCGGCCTTGGGGTCGGCCTTGGGGTCGGCCTTGGGGTCGGCCTTGGGGTCGATCACAGCGGCAGCACCGCCTCCACCGTCGTGCCCGCCCCTGAGGCGGACGTCCTGCGCAACACGCCGCCGAGTTCCGCGGCGCGCTCTCTCATGCTGCCCGATCCCACGCCCTCGACGAGCGGCTCGGGCAGTCCCCTGCCGTCGTCGCGGACGCGCAGGACCAGTCCGTCCCGCTCGATCCGGGCGACGATCTCGATGGTCCGGGCCCGCGCGTGACGCAGGGCGTTGGCCAGGGCCTCCTGGGCGATGCGGTAGGCCGCCACCTCGACGGCGGCGGGCAACTCGGGCAGCGGCTCCGGCACCCGGACCGTGACGGCCGGGCCGGCCTCCACCGCCTCCTCCGTGTCCAGGGCCAGGTCCTCCAGGGCGCCGGCCAGCCCGAGCTCGTCCAGTGCCGGCGGGCGCAGGTCGTGAACGATCCTCCGCACGTCGCCGACGAGGCCCTGGACGAGCTGCCTGACCTCCGACAGCGACGACCGCATGGCCGGCGACGTGTCCGGGGCGGTGGCCTCTATAACGTCGAGCCGTACGCCGATGGCGGCCAGGCCGGGCCCGAGACCGTCGTGGAGGTCACGGCGGAGCCTGCGCCGTTCCTCCTCCCTGGCGATGACCAGCCGCTCCCGCGACGTCTGCACCTCCCTGGCGAGACGCACGGCGGCGAGGGCGACCGCGAGTTGGCGGGCGAGGTCGTCGAGCACGGCCAGGTCGGCCGCCGACAGGGCTTCGCCCGGCGAACGGGGGGCCGCGCGCAGCTCCCCCTCCACGCGTCCGCCGACCACGAGCGGAAGCCGCACGCCGTCGCCGGGGACACCGCCCTCGGCGCAGACCGGCGTGCCGTCGGCGGCGAGCACGGCGACCGCGGGCAGCCGCAGCGTGTGCGCCACGGTCTCCGCCGCGCGGTCGAGCAGCCGCGTCGGGTCGGCCGACGACTCCAGGCGCTGGCCGAGCAGGGACAGCGCGGCGGCCGGGTCGCCCCGGTTGCCGAACAGCAGACGGCCGACGGCCCGCTGCGCGGCGTCGCGTGCGGGCGCGAAGGCCACCGCCACGACGGCGGTGGCGGCGAGCGGCTCGAGCACTCCGCTCCCGGTCCGCAGGAGCGTGCCGATCGTGGCCACGGTGACCAGGTAGGCCCCCAGCAGCACGACCGTGACCAGCGCGTACACGACGGTGCGCCGGATCAGCACCTCGATCTCGAACAACCGGTAGCGGAAGATCGAGACCGCCGTGGCCGCGGGGAACAGCGGCAGTGCCGCGGCCTGCAGCCACACCCCCACCGGTGGGTCGGGCGGCAGCAGGTTGTCGGCGACGACCGAGAGCCCCACCGCGACGACGGCCGCGAACACCGGCAGGAGGCGGCGCCTGTTGTCCGAGCGCGTGACCCGGGTGGCCAGCGCCGCGACCCCCGACAGGGCCAGCCCGGTCACCACCACGCCGAAGGCGACCTCCGCGACGGGATCCGTGGGAACGAACCCGAAGGAGCTGGGCACCTCGTGTCCCCAGACCCAGACGCGATCGCGGAGCATGAGCATGACCTGGAGCACCGCCATCGCGGCGACGGCCGCGACCAGCACCGGCCGCCACCGTGGCGACGGCAGCCGTCCGTCGGGCAGCAGCAACGGCAGCAGCAAGAGCGGCCCGAAACCGGTGAAGAACACCCAGTTCGTCACCCACGCGGCGAGCAGGGCGCCGGGCAGCCCGTACGACTGGGCGTACGCGGCGTATCCCCCGGACAACGCCTGGAGTGCCAGCCCCGCGCCACTCAGGCAGAACAGCCGCCCGATGGGGTGCCGCGGCCATCGTGACAGGATCAGCACGCCGACCGCGGGGTAGGTCATGCCGACGACCGCGTCGAGCACCAGATAGGTGCCGTCGGGCACGGGCACGGCCGTGGTGAGCGCGATGCCGGCGACGACGGCCGCCCCGCACAGGACGGGGATCGCCCAGAGCCATTGGGGCCTTGCACCGCTTCGCATCAGGACATCATTGGACATTTCCCACTCGAAGGGAATGGGACCAGGGTCCCGTCCCACCCGGGACCCCCTCGGGCCCGGACGCCGGGACGGGAACGGGACCCGGCCCTCAGGCGGACGGGACCGCCGGGGCGCTGGAATCGGCCCATGCGAACGAACACGTCAACCACCGTCCCCGACGAGGCCGCCGCTCCCGTCGCCCGCGAGCCACGGCTCGCCGTATACGGCGTCACCCTGGCCGCCCTCGTGCTGCCCGTCGTGGCCCTCGCCGTCTCACAGGGCGCCGACCTCAACCGGATCGGCGACGCCCCGATCGGCACCCAGATCGCCGTCTACAGCCAGGCCTTCATGCCGGCGCTCGCCGCGCTCGTCGCATGCCTGGCAGGTGGCGGTGTCCGCGCCGTGGACTGGGGTTTCCACCGGGTGCCCTGGCGCACGCTCGCCGCCGCGTGGGCCGTGCCCGTCCTCGGCACCGGCCTCGCGTACGGCACGGCCTGGCTGACCGGCGCCGCCCGCTTCGATCCGGGCGACCTCGCCGCGTCCACCGGGCTGCATCCGGCGCTCGGCGTGGTGCTCGGCCTCGTTCCCGGCGTGGCGCCGTTCGTCGTCCTGGCGCTCGGCGAGCAGCTCGGCTGGAGTTCCCTGCTCGTCACGAGGCTCGGCGCCCGCAGGAGCCCGGCCGCGACGGCGGTGATCCTCGGCGTGGCCTGGGCCTCGTTCCACTACCCCCTGATGCTGTTCGTGCCGGGTGCGGTGGAGGAGGGCGTGCCGGTGCCGTACGCGCTGCTGATGTTCACGCTCCAGACGGTCACGCTGGCCTTCCCGCTCGTGTGGCTGCGCCTGCGCACGCGGAGCATCTGGCCGGTCCTGGTGCTCCATGCCACGATGAACGCGTCGCTGTACTTCGTGGCCGAGGCGATGACGGCGGCGCACGACAGGTCGGCCTGGATGGTCGGCGAGGGCGGCGCCCTCACCACCGCAGGGCTGGCGGTGGCCGTGCTCCTGACCAACCGCCTGTGGCGGCGCCCCCGCTCGTCCCGCTGACTAGGCCGTCCGGCTCAGGTTCTCGCCGAAGAACCCGGCGATCCTTTCGACGGCGTGATCCACGTGGTTCTTCTTGTCATAGAGGTCGACGTGGCTGGCGCCGTCGATCCAGTAGATCTCCTTGGGGCCGGTGGCACGCTGGAAGGCGTCGATGCTCATCCAGGACGTGACGGCGCGGGTGCCGACGATCATGAGCAGCGGCCGGCGCCCGATCAGCGGGATCGGCGCGAAGGCGTCGAAGGCCGCCATCCTGTCGATGCTGTTCCAGGTGAGAAAGCCCGCTGAGCGGGGGTGCCTGCCACGTTTGGTGCGGTAGTAATCAAAGCCCTCGGCACCGTGCTCTCCGCCGAGCGCGTAGGCCTCCTCGACGGTGTCAGGGAAGAGGGTCAGCACCGGCGGTTCCTCGCCCCGGGCCTCGACGGTGCGGGCGTGGGCAGCGGCGTCCAGCATGCCGAGGAACACGGCCGGGTCCTGGGCGCCGTCGGCACCCAGGCGGAACTGACGGGCGACGTCGACGGCGCTGACGGTGGCGACGGCCTTGACGCGACGATCGCCCGCGGTGGCCGAGAGGGCGTAGCCGCCCGAGGCGCAGATGCCGAGCACGCCGATGCGGTCCGGATCGACCTCGCCGCGGCTGGTCAGGAAGGAGACGGCGGCCTTGAGGTCCTCGACCCGCTGCGCGGGGTCCTCCAGTCCGCGCGGTTCGCCGCCGCTCTCGCCCTGGAAGGCCGCATCGTAGGCGAGCGCGACGAACCCCCTGTCGGCCAGGTGGCGGGCGTAGAGGCCGGCGGCCTGCTCCTTCACACCGGTGCCGGGGTGTCCGACGACGATCGCCGGACGCGGCCCCTCGACCGGGGTGTCGGGAAGGTGGAGATGGCCGGCGAGCGGGATGCCGGCGCTGTGGAAGGTGATGTTGATCTTCGCCATGGAACTCTCCGAGTGGTCAGCCGGCCCGGCACGATGCCGGGCACGTGTCCACAGTCGTCGCGACCCTGGACAGGCAAAAGTGGCGAGTTCTTGCCTGGGAGAAAACCTGCCCCTCATCCCCGCCACCGCAGGTCCGCACAATGGAGGACATGACCAGCGCATCCGGCCCCGGCGAACTCGGCGCCTTCCTCAAGGCCCGCCGGGCGCAACTGGCCCCACAGGACCTCGGCCTGCCCGAGCAGGACTCCCGGCGCAAGGTCGCGGGGCTCCGCCGTGAGGAGGTCGCCCAGCTGGCCGCGATCAGCGTCGACTACTACACGCGGCTGGAGCAGGGCCGTGTCCGAGCGTCCGCTTCTGTCCTCGCCACGCTGGCCCGCGCACTGCGCCTCGACGACGACCAGCAGCGGTACCTGTATCAACTGGCCGGCAAGACCGACGCCCGGCCTCGCCGGCGCCGGCCCCCGCAGCGCGTGCGCCCTGCCATGCGGCGCCTGCTCGACCAGCTCACCGCGACCCCCGCCATCGTTTTGGGCAAGCGGCTGGACATCCTCGAGTGGAACGCCTGCGCCGCCGCCTTGTACATCGACTTCTCGCAGCTCCCGGTGGACCGGCGCAACTACCTCTATCTGCTGTTCTCCGACCCGATCATGCGGAGCATGCACCTGGAGTGGGAGCACGACGCCCGCGACGCCGTCGCCGCCCTGCGCATGGAATCCGCGGCCGATCCCCGCGACCCGGAGCTCGCCCGGCTCGTCGGCGAGTTGTCCGTGCGGGACGCCGACTTCCGTACCTGGTGGGCGGAGCAGCGCGTCAACAACGCCGCCTACGGCACCAAGCGCTACCGGCATCGGCTGGTCGGCGACCTCACCCTCGACTGCGACACGTGGAGCAGTCCCGACGGCTCGGGACAGCGCCTCATGGTCCTCACGGCCGAGTCCGGTTCGCCGTCGGATGACGCGCTGCGCATCCTCACCTCGTGGGCGCCCGGGCAACCGAGCGGGAGCCTCTCCCCCACGTCCGGATGACCCGCACGCCACCACCGAGCGGGGTCAGCGCGCCCGCGGGACGCCGACGCCTCGCAGTAGCGTGTCAACTACGACGTCGGCGGCCTGCGCGGCGCTCAGCTCGGACAACCCCTCGGCGGCCTGTTCCAGCAACGGTGGCAGGACGGTGGCCACCCAGCCGGGCGGCAGATCGGAGCGCAGCAGGCCCTCGTCGGTCGCGCGCTGCAGGAAGGCGTCGACATCGTCGATCAGGCGGCGGCGGCGCTCGCGGAGCGTCACTTCGCGGAGCATCCGGCTCGTTTCCACGGGCCATTTGCGGTTGACGGCGATGATGCCCTCGACGTAGAGATGCAGTGCGACCGCGACCGGGGCCTCGTGCAGCCTGGCGGCCTTGATGACCTCCTCGACCGCGTCGTAGCGCGCTGCGTAGACGGCGGCCATGAGGTCTTCGCGGGAGGCGAAGCGGCGGTAGACGGTGCGGCGGTCCACTCCTGCCGCGGCCGCGATGGCGGCGACGGTCGCCGAGGGGTCGTCGGCGAGCATGCGGGCGCCCGTGCTCAGGACGCGTTCCAGGTTGCGCGTCGCGTCTGCTCTCACCCGCCCAAGATATCCCTTCACGTAGCACATGGCGGAACTAAATGTCACAATCAGGGAGACATTACGCCATCAAGTGCTACAGATATGAGGCAGTTACAGCGTCGGTCCGATGACGTGCTCATGATCGGCCATACCTGAGGAAATGAGGGAAGCGTGGAGTCGCTCGTCTCGACGATGGTGGGCCGGGATGACGTCCGAGGGGAACTGTCCGCGTTCATGACGGCCGCCGGGGGGCGGGCCCTCGTCCTGAGGGGCGAGACCGGGGTGGGCAAGAGCGCCCTGCTCGACCACGTGGCCGGCCTCGCGTCCGCGGAGAACCACCGGGTGATCCGGGCCGCCGGGGTCGAGGCGGAGGCGGAGCTGCCCTTCGCCGGCCTGCACCAGCTTCTGTACTCGCTGCTGCCCCGCTCGGCCGAACTCGGCGAAGGCCGCCGTGTCGTCTTCGACGTCGCCTTCGGGCTGCGCGAGGGCACGGCGCCGTCGGTCATGTCCCTCGGCATCGCCGTCCTCGACCTGTTGTCTTTGACGGCATCGGAGAAACCGCTTCTGCTGTTGCTCGACGACGGTCAGTGGATGGACGCCTCCAGCGCCGAGGTGTGCGGGTTCGTGGGGCGCCGGCTCACCGGCGGTTCCGTGAAGATGCTCATCGCCGTACGGTCCGACGTCGGCTCGCGGTTCGACACGGCCGCGCTTCCCGAGCTCCCCGTGGCGGCACTGCCGGAGGAGGCCGCCGGGCAACTGCTGGACATGCGCCATCCGCAGCTCGACACGCAGACCCGGCGCATCGTCATGGAGCACGCCATGGGCAACCCCTTGGCGCTCTTGGAGCTGCCCGCCTACCTGAACGGCGGCCACACCGGCCGCGCGGCCGAGGAACGCCTCGGATTCGGCGACATCCCGCTGTCGCGCCGTCTGCAGCACGTCTACGGCGTCCGCATCGAACGGCTGCCCGGTCCCGTACGCGAGGAACTGCTGCGCGGCGCCCTCGACGGTGTCGGGGCGGGACCGGGCGGCAACCGCGCCCCGGGCGCCCGCTACCGCATGCGCGGGGCCGACGAAGCGGTCGCGGCGGGCCTCCTGGACACCGACCCCGCCACCGGCGACCTCGTCTTCCGGCACCCGCTGGTCCGCACCACCGTCGTCCAGCTGGCGACCCCCAACCAGCGCCGCGCGGCGCACGCCGAGCTCGCGCGGGTGCATCGCGACGACGTCGAGCGGCGCGCCCGCCACCTGGCGGTCTCGGTCGTGGATCCCGACGAGGAGGTGGCGGCCGCGTTGGAGGCCGCGGCCGACTCGGCGACCCGGCGCGGCGGCGCGGTCGCGGCCGTGGCCTGGCTGACCCGCGCGGCGGAGCTGAGCGAGAGCCCCGCCGACCGCTCCAGGCGGCTCGGCGACGCCGCCTTCATCGCCGGACATGCCGCGCTCCTGGACCAGGCGCAGAAACTCGTCCGCTCGGATTCGCCGCCCGGCGCGAGCGAGTCCCCCGCCACGGTCGTCACCTCCGCCTACGTGGCCCTGTACGAAGACGGCGACGTACGCTCCGCGCATCGCCACGTCGCGGCGGCGATCGAGAGCCTGCGGAAAGACGGCGTGCACGAGCCCACCGAAGAACTCACCCGGCTCGTGAACGTGCTGCTGGCCGTCAGCCAGTACGCGGGCGACGCCGCGCTGTGGGACCGCACCGGCCGGCTCATGGACGCTCTGGGGAACCGGGTCGACACGCGCTCGGCGATCTACCGCGACGCGTGGAGCGACGTCGTCCGTCACGGCGCGGGCGTGCACGAGCGCGTCGAGCGGGCTTTCACCGGCGTCTCGGAGCTGGAACCGTGGGACGTCTCGCGCCTGGCCGTCGCCGCCTACCACGTGGACACGCTGAACCAGTACCGCCCCTATCTGCAGCGGGCCGTCGACCGTGAGGTGGAGACCGGCGCCGTGGCCAACGGCATGACCATGCTGCACCTGATCATGCTCGGCCAGCTGGCCGCCGGCGAGTGGGACGACGCCGAACGGACGGGACAACGTGCGCTGGAGCTGACCACGTCCCGCGGAAACGCGCTGTTCACCCATCACACCCGCGCCTATCTGGGGCTCCTGGCCGCGATGCGCGGACAGGTCGAGCGGGCCCGGGAGTCGCAGGCCGTCCTGGACGCCTGGGCCCGCCCGCGCGGCGTGGGCTTCCTGACCCAGATCGCCGACGCCATCGGCACGGCGGCGGCGTTGAGCGAGGGTGACTACGAAGCCGCCTATCTGTACGCCATCGGCATCACGCCGCCGGGATCGTTCGAGCGCTGCGCCCATCAGGCCGCACGCACGCTGCTCGACCTGGTCGAGGCCGCCGTGCACACCGGGCGCCTGGAGCAGGCCCGCCGGCACGCCCAGGCCGCGTCCGACGCCGGCCTGCCCGCCGTCTCCCCCCGCCTGGCCCTCATCACGTACGGCGCCCTGGCGATGACGGCCGCCGATGAGAAGGAGGCCGAGGACATGTACGCCCGAGCCGAGGCCCACCCTGCCGGAGCCGGCTTCCCGTTCGAGCTGGCGCGCATCCGCCTGGCCCACGGCGTCCGGCTCAGGCACACCCATGGGCCAAAGGCCGCACGGCCCGTCCTGGCCCGCGCCGCCGAGTCCTTCGAACGGCTCGGTGCCGCAGGCTGGGCCGTACGCGCCCAGGCCGAGCTGCGCGCCTCAGGGGCGCCCGCCCGCGCGTCGCTGGCGCACCTGACCACGCTGACCTGGCAGGAACGCCGCATCGCGGAGCTGGCCGCAAGCGGGCTGACGAACAAGGAGATCGGCGAACGCATGCACCTGTCCCCGCGCACGGTCAGCTCTCATCTCTACCGCGTCTTCCCGAAACTGGGCATCACCTCGCGTGCCGCACTGCGTGATGCTCTCGGCAAGGCCGGCGACGCCTGAACCCTTCTTCACCACTCCGACGGGTCGGCCCGCACCCCTCGCTCGGCGAGCCAGAGCAGTACGTAGTCGGCGACCGCCCGCCAGCCGCTGTCGACGACCAGCGAGTGGGCCCGGTCCGGGAACTGCTTGAAGCTGCTGGTGGCCGTCGAGTCGCCGTACGACTTGTAGACGGTCCGGGTGACGTGGTCGGGCACCAGCCGGTCCTCCTGCCCCGAGATCAGCAGCAGCGGGCCGCGGCGGGTGTTGCCGTGGTCGACGACCGCCCGCGGGTGCCGTATGGCGCCGCCATGTCCCAGCTCGCCCAGCAGCCGGCGTGACCCGGGGACGACGTGGCGCTCGAACAACTCGGCGGACTCCTGCTCGGTGACCGCGTTGGCGAACAGCCGCCGGAACCTCCCGGCGTCCATCGACACCGGCCACGGCTCCCCGAGCGCAGGAGCGGTCGCGTGATCGACCGGGGTGGGGGCGATGGCGACCGCGGCACGGCCGGCGTTCGTGCCGAGGAGGTGCTGCGCGATGAGCCCGCCCACCGAGTGGCCGACGATCACGGGCGGGGTGTCGAAGGAGCGGACGATGCGCGCGTAGTGATCCGTGAGTTCGTCGAGCCCCACCTCCCGGAGCGCCTCGGGACGCCGGCGGGCCTCGCCCACCGTGGCGGGTTCCCCAGGCCAGCCCGGCGCGCAGACGGCGAACCCGAAACTGGAGAAGCGCCCGTTCCATGATTCCCACGACGACGCGTGGAGCCACACGCCATGGATGAAGACGACGGGAGTGGGGTTCACGGATCCTCCGGAAAGGCTCAGGACCAGGCCTGACCAAGGATTGTCCGGATGCGCCCGGAGCGGAACAGTCGAATGACTGAACGTTCCCGTCCGCCCTGCGTCGCAGGTCGTCTCAGGTCCGGCGAGGTCTGCCCGGACACCGTGCTCGGGTGATGTCTCGCGTGGCCGGCACGGCTGCCGTTCGCGAACTCTCACCGTCATCTGACTGATGTGCCGGGGTTCCCTGCCAGAAACAGTAAGCGATGCCGCATTCCCTGTTACAGGACACGGAGGACTCCACATGATCGACAGGCGCACCTTCGGCAAGGTCGTCGGTTTGGCCACCGGCGCGACCGTCGCCTCGCTGGCGGGCTTACCGGCGTCCCCGGCCGCCTCCGCCACCCCGCGCGGGGCGGCCCCGACGTTGCCGGCGGTCAGGCCCGGCACGCACACGTCCTTCGCCTCGCTGAAGCAGGTCAAGGCCGGCCTGCTGGACGTCGGTTACGCCGAGGCCGGCCCGGCCCGCGGGCCCGTGGTCATCTGCCTGCACGGCTGGCCGTACGACATCCACAGCTTCGTCGACGTCGCTCCGCTGCTGGCGGCGCAGGGCTACCGGGTGATCGTGCCCTACCTGCGCGGTCACGGCACGACGCGGTTCCTGTCCGCCGAGACGTCCCGCAACGCCCAGCAGTCGGCGATCGCGCTCGACATCGTCGCCCTGATGGACGCCCTCAAGATCGACAGGGCCGTTCTCGCCGGCTTCGACTGGGGGTCGAGGACCGCCGACATCATCGCGGCCCTGTGGCCGCGGCGGTGCAAGGCCCTGGTGTCGGTGAGCGGCTACCTCATCACGAACCTCGAGGCCAACCTCGAGCCGCTGCCGCCGAAGGCCGAATACGCCTGGTGGTACCAGTACTACTTCGCCACCGAGCGGGGCCGCAAGGCCATGGAGAACAAGGACAAGCGCCACGACCTGACCCGGCTCGTCTGGGACACCGTCTCCCCGACATGGGACTTCGACGACGCCACCTTCGAGCGCACGGCCGCGGCCTTCGACAACCCCGACTACGCCGCCATTGTGATCCACAACTACCGGTGGCGGCTGAGCCTGGCCGACGGGGAGCGCCGTTACGACGGTCTGGAGAAGCGGCTCGCCGACCGGCCGGTCATCAAGGTGCCGACCATCACCCTGGACGCCGAGCGCGACCCCTTCACACCGCCGCCGGGCGACGGCTCGTCGTACCGCGGCATGTTCACCGGCCCCTACGAACACCGCACTCTGGAGGGCATCGGCCACAACCTGCCGCAGGAAGCGCCCACGGCCTTCGCCCAGGCCGTCGTCGACGTGGACCACCTCTGACGAACGCGACGACGGCCCACCGCCTGCTGTACAGCGACAGCCTGCCGGATGCATCCGGCAGGCTGTCGCTGCTTCCGTGGCCGTGCCTTGGCCACGCCTCGCCTCGTATGGCGCTTAGCGCGCCGTCAGACGGTCTGCGTCCGCGGCCGGCGGGCACGCCAGGCCAGCAGTCCGGCCTGGATGATGAAGAACACGCCGCCGCCGGTGGCGTAGACCGACAGCACGTCGAGTGAGGCGTCGCCCCTGAGGGCCTGGACGTTGTAGAAGATGCCGACGAGGAACGACAGACCGCCCGCGATCAACATCGGCCACTGCTTGCCCAGCTCCGGGCCGCGCCGCCGCAGCCCGACCAGCACCTGCGCCGCGCCGGAGACGACGGCCCAGGCACCGAACACGTGCAGCACCTCCGCCACCCCGCCCGCCCCCGCGAGGCCGACGTGGATGGTTGTCAGTGCCGCACCAGGGCGCAGGAGTAGCTGCGGGCGTCGGCCGGGTCGCCGTGGCCGATGTAACGGGAGACGGACGGATACCGGCACAACTCACGCGTCACCGTCTTGCCGGAGGAGTCCGTGACGGCGGCGCTCAGCGTCTGCGGGGCCTTGCCCTGTTCGACCCAGGCCGTCAGCGCGCCGAGGGCGTCAGTGGGCTTCGGACCGGTGCTCGTGTCGCCGGCGCAGTGGGCGACGCCCGGCGCCAGGAACAACCGGTAGAAGTGGTCGACCCGGCGCGCTCCTCCCATGGCCAGCTCCACCCGCCTGCGGTAGTCCACGGTGCCCTGGGCGGGAATCAGCTGGTCGGCCTGGCCGTGCCAGGTGAGCAGCTTGCCGCCGGACCTGCGGAACGCGGACAGGTCGGGGGCGTCGGTGCCGATGATCGCGTCGTACTCGGCCTGGGACTGCGCGAACAGCCTGGCGAACTCGGCGTACGTGATCGTCGAGAGGTCGTAGGAGGGCCGGCGCTTCAGGAACGTGGAGACCCACGTGGCCGGCACCGGGAACGGCGCGCCCACGCGGCTGCCGTCCGCGTCGATGCGGGTGCCGGCGAGGTCGAAGCCGGCTCCGATCGGGATTCCGGCCCACAACCTCTTACCGGACGGGGTACGCGGGCCGTCCCAGATCTTGCGTACGACGGCGGCGTCGGCCGCGGTGATCGTCTCCTGTTCGCCGTCGCATTCGACGCTCTTGCCGATGAGTTTCCGCGGGTCGAAGGTGCACCTGGCGGGGGCGCCGATCAACCCGTCGGGCGCGCCGTCGAGCGGGTCGCATGCCTTGACGGCAGCCTCGTTGAAAGCGTTGAACTCACAAGGGGAGGGGAAGGTGTTCTCCTCGTTCATGACCACCTGCGGCCACAGGGTCGCGACCTCGAATTCGTCCCAGTTGATCGCCGGAGCGGTGGCCAGGATGCCGTCGAAGTCATCAGGGTGGCGCTGGGCCTCCATGTAGCCCTGACGGCCACCGGTCGAGCAGCCGTTCCAGTACGAGTAGGAGACGGGCCTGCCGTAGACCTCCTCGACGACCTGCCTGCCCACGACCGCCATCTCGTGCTGGGACCGGTCGGCGAAGTTGTTCAGCAGTTCGGTGTCGACCTCGCCGTCGCCGTTCAGGGCCCAGCCGGTGTCCAGGTAGGTGCCGACGCCGGCGTCGGTGGTCGCGGCGGCGTAGCCGCTTTTGATCGCACCGGCCAGGCCCGCGCCGTAGTCGCCAGCGGCGAAGGCGCTGCCGCCCAGCGCCTGGAAACGGCCGGTCCAGCCCGTCTCAGGCAGCCAGACCCGCACCTTGGCGTGGTCGCCGACGCCCGGATGGGTGAGCGTGACCGTGACATCGCAGTAGGCCGGCACGTCCGGGATCTCGGCCACGTCGGTCAGCGGCGGCACCGGAGGGATGGTCACGGTGCCTCCCTCCCGTCTCACCGTCGTCACGGACTCCACCGCGGTGCCTACCGGGGCGTTCACGGAGACGGACGAGCATGCGAACGGGACGGTGGCGGACCTCGCGGGGCCGGCCGAAGCCGCCGCCGGCAGGCACGCCACCGCCACTCCGGTCGCGAAGATGATCACAAGGCGTTTCACGATGTTCCTCTCACTGAAGTGCTGGGTCGTCAGCTGTTGGGGTGCGTCTCACTGTCGTTCGCGGCCGGCACCCGGCACATCAGTCAGTTGACCGTCAGCAGCCGCGAGCCGCTCCGGGCGCGCTTCGACACACGCCGCGGCGCAGGTCCGCGGGCCGCATTCGGGGACATACGCGCACGGCCGGGTAGCCCGCCGACCAGCGCCGTCGCGCTGCTGGACGACGGTCCGGCCGGCACCTCGTGACTGACCGTCAAGTGACCGATGTGGCCGCGGTCCTTTCCGGACGACAGTGATGGCGCCGGATTCACCACCTTCGTCTGAAGCTTCCTGAAAGGGGAATCTCGTGGTCAGCAGCAAGGGTGTACGTAGCCGGGGGCTGATGTTGTGCACCTTGTCGACGGTCGCGATCGGTCTCCTCACCACCGCCGCCGCCACGCCCGGCTTCGCGTCGCAAGAGCCCGGCAAGTTCCACCACCAGTTCGCCGCCGACGTACCGGCAGGCACCGCGGCCCTCATGGCCGCCACCCAGCGGCCCATCGCCCAGTCCGCCCTGGAGGAGAAGACCGAGGCCGCCGCCTGGAAGGACAAGCCCGCCTGGGCCGTCATCACGACCCAGGACCTCAACATCCCCGCCGAAGTCCAGCGCTACATGGCCAAGCGCGCCCACGCGCACTCCATCGAAGTACGCGCCTCTCACTCCGTCGCCGTCTCCCAGCCCAAGACCGTGGCCGGCGTCATCGAGAAGGCCGCACGCGCCACGCGATAGCCCCACAACGCGAAAGAAAGATCACAACCATGGACATGAAGCTCGAAGTCGTCGTCCTGCCCGTATCCGACGTCGACCGCGCCAAGGACTTCTACACCCGGCAGCTGGGTTTCCGCCTCGACGCGGACTTCCCCATCGTCGACGGCTACCGGATCATTCAGGTCACTCCCCCCGGTTCGGCCTGCTCGATCATCTTCGGTGACGGCCTCACCGACGCCCGACCCGGCACGGTCCAGGGACTGCACCTGATCGTGTCCGACATCGAGCAGGCCCACGAGGAACTGGCCGACCGCGGCGTCGACGTCACCGGCCCGTTCCACGACGCGACCGGCGCCTTCCACCAGACCGGCGAGACCGGCCGCGTCATGGGCCTGCACCCGCAGCGTGCCAGCTACGGCTCCTTCGCCTCGTTCGCCGACCCCGACGGGAACCGCTGGTTCCTCCAGGAGATCACCGAACGGCTGCCCGGCCGCTGACCGACGGCATCCAGAAGCCGGCCACAGCACAGAGAGACTCCTGTCACACTGACGCGAACGTTAACCCTACAAGTGCTACATTACTGAGACAGTTCCCCGAATATCGAGCACATAGGAACCATCCATGCCCAAGACATGGCTCATCACCGGAGCATCACGCGGCATCGGACGCCGCCTCACCGAAGCCGTACTCGAAGCAGGCGACCAGGTCATCGCCACCGCACGCAACCCCAGGCAACTCGACGACCTGGCGGCCCGCCACGGCGACCGGATGCGAGCGGTCGCACTCGACGTCACCGACGCCGCCGCGGCCTCCCGGGCGGTCAAGCAGGCCACCGACACCTTCGGCAGCCTCGACGTGGTCGTCAACAACGCCGGCTACGGCAACAGCGCACCGATTGAGGAGATGGCCGAAGACGACTTCCGCGCTCAGATCGAGACCAACCTCTTCGGCGTCGTGAACGTCACACGGGCCGCCCTGCCCGTCCTGCGCACCCAGCGATCAGGAATCTTCGTACAGTTCTCCTCCATCGGAGGACGCGTCGGCGGCACCCCCGGAATGGGCGCCTATCAGACCGCGAAGTTCGCCGTCGAAGGCTTCTCCGAAGTCCTCGCCAACGAAGTCGCACCCTTCGACATCAAGGTCATCATCGTCGAGCCCGGCGCCTTCCGCACCGACTGGCAGGGCTCCTCCATGGAGATCCACCCCGTCGGCCCCGACTACGAGCAGACCGTGGGCGCCATCCACCGCTACCGACGCGACACCGACGGCACCCAGCCCGGCGACCCGGCCCGCGCCGCCCAGATCATCATCGACGTCGTCCGCGGCGACGACCCACCCCGGCGACTCCTCCTCGGCAGCGACGCCGTCGCCTCCGCCCAGAAAGCCGCCGAGATCCGCGCCGCGGAAACCGAGAAATGGGCCCACGTGAGCCGCTCGGCCGACTACCCCACCCACGAACGCTAGTGCTGTGACCGGCGACGTTCACCGGGTTAACCGCTGGATCGAGTCTCTGCTGGGCTTGTAGGTTCCCGACGTGACCGATGACGGCAAGACTCGGATCCGATTCGCGGAGGAAGCAGATGCAGCCGTGATCGCGCGCATCCACATGACCTCTCGGTCGGCGACCATGCCCTACCTGCCCCCGCAGAAGCGCGGTCACGAGCAGGTGACCAGATGGGTCCAGGACGTCCTGCTCAAGCTGTGTCGCACTTGGGTCGCAGTGCGTGATGCGGAGATCATCGGCTATGCGGCCCTCGACGGCGACATGCTCGAACATCTCTATCTGCGCCCGGACGTCCGCCGGCAGGGAGTCGGCACGCTACTGCTCGACGAGGTCAGGCGGCACAGCCCTGACGGGGTGTCGCTGCACGTCTTTCAGCAGAACACCGATGCCCGCGCGTTCTACGAGAGCCACGGTTTCACCGTCCTCGACACCAACGATGGTGATCGCAACATGGAGAACCTGCCCGACATGACGCTTCGCTGGACGCCGAACAGCGTTCAGTGATCTGTACCGGCCAGACGAGCCGAAGGCTCACGCCGGGGCCGAGAGGGGGCGTCCGCCCCAGCGGATGCCCTTCTCGCTGCGAATGCGGGCGCGTTCCTCGCGCTACCACACCGTTCAGACCCGGGCCCTGCACGCCTACCTACGCTGGCGCAACGCCGACGCCCGGGCTTCGCGGCCGATGCGGATCGCGTGGCCGGGGAAGAGCCCGCAGGTAGGCGAGGACCGCCCCCGCAAAACCTCGCTGTAGCGCTAGAGCGCCTTGACGGAGGACATCACCTTGTTGATGTCGTGCCAGCGCTTCTTCTGGCTGTCGGGGATCGTGACGAACACGACGGCGGGCTTCTTCTCCGGCACGTCCACGAGGGCCAGCGCCGCGGCGGAGACCCGCTTCCTGCCCTTGAGCGTGTAGTGCACCGTGTAGCCGAGCAGCCAGCCCTTCCGCTTGCCCGCCTTGACGGGCTGCGAGGCGGTCCAGGTGATCGTCGCGCCCGACGGGTGGTGGTTGAGCGTCCATCTGGCGGCCAGGAAGGCCGTGTCGCGCAGCGTCTTCTGCTCGGGAATCGGCACGGGGCAGGAGACCAGCATTCCGCGGTAGGACGCGCCCTTGGCCTTGGGCAGCAGCTGGCGGGAGGCGAACGGCGCGGGCGTGGCCAGCGCCCATGCCTTGGTGAAGCGGGGCAGGGCGACGCCGGAGCGCCGGTCCTTGATCAGGCCATGAGTGGCGGCCGCCCGGCCGGGCAGGCCGCGGAGCCGGCGGCCGTCCTTCGGCAGCGCGGGCACGCGGGGGTCCTTGAGGGCCGCCGCCAGCGCGGGATCGACCGCGTCCGTGCTGGCCGCGGGACTCGAGACGGCGCTCACGACCGCGCTGGGCGTCCCGCTCGTCCCGGTGCTGGACAGCGGACTCGACAGCGGACTGAGACCGGGCGTGGCCACCGCGCCCGCGGCCGGTGCGGCGGCGCCCGACGCGAACGAGGCCGATGCGGCCGAGGGGACGGCGGCCGCGGAGTGCCGCGGCGCGGCGGTCGCGGAGTCGCCCCGGTTCAGCAGCACGACGGTCGCGCCCGCCCCCAGGACGACGACTCCCGCGGCGACCGCGATCGCCCGGTAGACCACCCGCATCGGCAGGTCCCCGAAGCCCTTGGACGAGCTCGCCGGTGGCGCCGCCACAGGGACCGTGATCTTCGGTAGCGGAGTGGTCTCGGCCTCGGCCGCTATATAAGAGGGAACGGCCTTCGTCCCATAGTCCCCAGGTGACACGATCGGGAGCGTACGGCATATCCCGTTATTTCGGGTGCCTTCCCCATCACACTTCGGGAACGCCGACCGGCAGCCACGGCGCGTCGGCCACGACCGTCGCGGAGCCCGGGGCGATCTCGGTGAACCCGGCGTCCCTGACCACCGGCAGCCCGCTCGCGGCCAGCGCGTCCCACCGGGCCGGGCCGGCCGTCCTGACCCGTACGGCGAAGCCGCGCTCGCGCCAGGCCGCCCTGTCCGCCTCGTCCGCGCCCCACCAGGCGAACTGGGCGCCGTGGCCCGCCTGGGCCATCGCCTTGCCCGCCGTCATCTCCAGGTGGGGGTTGATCCAGAGCACCACGTCGTCGGGGCCCGCCTCCTGCGGGGCGGCGTCGTCGGAGAGATCCGTCCCCGACACCTGGAGCCGGGCGAGGTCACGCGGCCAGTCGTCGAGCGGCACGGGAGGATGCACCCGCACCTCGGCCGTGCGCACGGTGACGGTGATGCCGGGCAGGGCGAGCGCCCGCCGCCACTCGGCGCCGCGTGCCCGCCTGACCACCTTCCTGATCCGGCCGTCCTGCCACTCGGCGACCTCGTCGAGCCACTCGCCTCCGTCCTCGGCACGGTCCTGGGCGCGGTCGAGCAGGCGCACCACTGCCGTCGCCGCCGCCTCCAGCGCGTCGGTGCGCTGCGGCGGCGCGGCCCGCTCGATGCGTACGACCAGGGGAAGAACGCGTTCGGTCACCCGACAAGGATCGCAGCTTCGCGGCGATCCCGGACACGCGTGACGATACGGGACGACATGAGCGCGGCGAACAGGCACAGCACGCCCGCGCCGTACCACGCCAGGTCGTAGTTCCCCAGGTGGTCGCGGGTGACCCCGGCCACGGTGGCGACGACGGCCGCGCCCACCTGGTGGGAGGCGAAGACCCAGCCGAACACCACCGCGCCGTCCGCGCCGAAGATCCTGCGGCACAGCGCGACGGTCGGCGGCACGGTGGCCACCCAGTCGAGGCCGTAGAAGACGATGAAGACCAGCATGCTCGGCTCGGTCGTGGCGGCGAACAACTGCGGCAGGACCAGCAGCGACAGCCCGCGCAGCCCGTAGTAGACGACGAGCAGGAGCCGGGGGTCCACCCGGTCGCTCAGCCAGCCGGAGAAGACGGTGCCGGCGATGTCGAAGACCCCGATCACGGCGAGCAGCGAGGCGGCGGTGGTCTCGGGCATGCCGTGGTCGTGGGCGGCCGGGATGAAGTGGGTGCCGACCAGGCCGTTCGTGCTCGCCCCGCAGATGGCGAAGCCGACGGCGAGATACCAGAAGTGCCGGGTGCGGGCGGCGTCCCGCAGCACGCGGACGGCCCGCGCGGCGGCGCCCTTGGCCGGCGTGCGCACGACCGGCTCGGTCGCGCCCAGCGCGGTCAGGCCGATCTCCTCGGGGGTGTCCCTGAGCAGGAACCACACGAGAGGTACGACGGCGAGCGCGGCTCCCGCCACCGTGACCGAGGCCCACCGCCAGCCCTGCATCTCGGCCAGGTGCGCGAGCACCGGTAGGAAGATCAGTTGCCCGGTCGCGCCGCCGGCCGTCAGGACGCCGGTGACCAGGCCGCGGTGCCGTACGAACCAGCGGTCGGTCAGCGTGGCGGCGAAGACGAGCGCCATCGAGCCGGTGCCGAGCCCGACCAGGACGCCCCACAGCGCGACGAGCTGCCAGCTCGCGGTCATGAACACGGTCAGGCCGCTGCCGACCGCCACCAGCAGCAGGGCGCAGGCGACGACGCGGCGCATACCGAAGCGGTCCATGAGCGCCGCCGCGAACGGCGCGCACAGCCCGTAGAGCATGAGGTTCACCGAGACCGCGAGCGAGATCGTGCCCCTCGTCCAGCCGAACTCGTCCTCCAGCGGCGTGATCAGCACGCCCGGCGTGGCGCGGAACCCGGCCGCCCCGATGATCGCGACGAAGGCGACGGCGGCGACGATCCACGCACGATGCAGCGACTTCATGGCGAGCATCCTCCGTTGTGCCCGCCTTCCGCGGAAAGTGGCCGGGAGGTCAACATGTGAAAGAATCGGGCCATGCACCGCGTCGCCGTACTGGCCCTGGACGACTTCTCCACACTCGATCTGGGCATCCCCGGGCAGGTGTTCTGGGCCGCCCGCGACCCCGGCCCGCTGTACGAGGTCGTCACCTGCACCCCGGGAGGCCGCCCGGTGCGCAGCCCGGCGGGCTACAGCGTCGTCCCCGACCACGACCTGAGCGTGCTCGCGACGGCCGACACGGTGGTCGTGCCGGGCATCCACAGCGGGACGCCGCTGGAGAACGGCACGCTCGGCGAAGAGGTGCGCGCGGCGCTGTGGGGCGTCGCGGGACGCGCCCGGCTCATCTCGATCTGCACCGGGGCCTTCGTGCTGGCCGCCGCGGGACTGCTCGACGGGCGTCCGGCGACCACTCACTGGCGCAACGCCGCGGACTTCCGCGCGCTGTTCCCCCGCGTACGGCTCGATCCCGACGTGCTGTTCATCGACGACGGCGACGTGCTGACCTCGGCCGGCGTGGCGGCGGGCATCGATCTGTGCCTGCACGTCATCCGGCGCGACCACGGCAGCGAGGTGGCCAACCGCACCGCCCGCCGCTGCGTCACCCCGCCGTTCCGGGAGGGCGGGCAGGCCCAGTACATCGAGCGGCCGCTGCCCGATCCCGCCGGGACCACCACCGCGCCCACCCGATCGTGGATGCTGGAACACCTGGAGGAGCCGGTCAACCTGGCCGCCCTGGCAGCGCACGCCCGCATGAGCGTGCGGACGTTCACCCGCAGGTTCCGTGAGGAGACCGGCCTCAGCCCGGCCAGGTGGCTCGCCGGGCAGCGGATCGCGCACGCCCGGCACCTGCTGGAGACCACCGACCTGCCGGTCGACGCGATCGCCAGGAAGGCCGGGTTCGGCAGCGCGGTCTCGCTCCGTCAGCACCTCCACGCCGCCGTCGGGGTGTCCCCCCTGGTCTACCGGCAGACGTTCCGCACTCCCGCCGTCCTCGGCTGACGGGCGTCAACGGCTGACCGGCGTCAGCGGCGGTCGCCCGCGGCGGGGCCGCGCGAGGCGTACGGGTTGCCCGACCGGCGTCCGGGCCGGCGGAGCGCCGGGGAGTTCGCGGGCTGCTGCTGCTTGCGGGCCCGCCGCTTGCGCGTGAACAGCCAGCCGAGGCCGAGAAGGACCATCCCGATCGGCGTGCGCGCCAGCCAGCGGGTGACGACGAGCTGCAGGATCCTCTTCATGACACCCGCCCCTACCCGGCACGGATGTGATCATGTGCCCGCCGTTCAGGAAGCCAGCTGCGGATAGAGGCCGGCCACGTCGCCGGACAGCTTGGCCCGCACCCGGCGGCTCGTGTCGTCGGCGACCACCTCGAACCTCCCCTGCTCGATCCCCTGCAGGGCCTGGGCGGCGACCTCCGCCGGGTCGATCTTCGGGCCGTCGACGTGGGCGGCCATGTCGGTGTCCATGTATCCGACGTGCAGCGCGGTGACGAGCGTGCCCTGCTCCTTCAGTTCGAGGCGGAGACCGTTGGTGAGCTGCAGCGCGGCCGCCTTGGCCGCGGAGTAGCCGGCCACCTGCGGGGCGGTGAACCACGACAGCACCGACAGCACGTTGAGGATCGCGCCGCCCCCGTTGCGACCCAGGACCGGGGCGAACTCACGAGCCATGGCGAGCGTGCCGAAGTAGTGCGTCTCCATCTCCAGGCGGATGTCGTCGAGCGCACCGGCGAGGAACGACGAGCCCGTGGAGATCCCGGCGTTGTTGATCAGCAGGTTTACGTCGCGGGCCCGCTCGGCGGCGGCTCGGACGGACGCCGGGTCGGTGATGTCCAGGGCGAGCGGCACCACGCCCGGCAGGTCGACCGTCTCCGGCCTGCGCGCCGCCGCGTACACCTTGGCGGCGCCACGGTCCAGCAGCGCGGCTGCGAAACACCGTCCCAGCCCCCGGTTCGCGCCCGTGACCAGCGCGACCGATCCCTCGATCCTCATTGTGGCCTCCATCCCTCGACGGCTTCGCGTCCACACTAGGTGGCTGGCTTTAAGATTTCAAGTTAGCCCTCTCGGGCTAGCCTGGATCCCACCGGCGACAAGCGAGCGAGGCGTGCGATGGCGACCACCGAACTCCCTGACTCGATGACGTGCTCCATCGAGCGGGCTGTGACCCTCCTCGGAGAGCGGTGGACGCCGCTGATACTGCGGGAGCTGCACACGGGAGTCGTCCGCTTCGCCGACATCCAGCAGCGCCTGGGGATCGCCACGAATCTGCTGACCACCCGGCTGGCGACGCTCGTCCGTGCGGGCGTCGTCGAGAAGCGGCCCTACCGCGACACCGGGGCCCGCACCCGCTACGAGTACCACCTGACCGATTCGGGCCGCGACGCGCTCGTGATCCTTGGAGCGCTGCAGCAGTGGGGGGACCGCCACGTGCCCCGGCTCGCGGGACCGACGGTCGAACGCCGCGATCGGCGGACCGGGGCGCGGCTGGACGTGTCCTTCACCGACCCCGAGGGGCACGCCGTCCCGCTGGACACGGTCGCCTTCGTACGCACCGGCCACCGACCGGCCGGGACGCCGGCGGCGTAGCGGTGGAGCCGCGCGTGGTTACCGCGGACCTCGCGGGGAAGGACGTCGCGGCTACCGTCGATGAGTAGGCGGGATCTCGAAGCCGAACGCCTCACTCAGCGCGTGGACGTCCCTGAGGTCCTTCTCCTTGGGCGCGTAGGCCGTCTTGAACGCGAACATCCACTCCGGGGCGACACAGTCCACGGCATGACCGTCGATCCTGCCCTGTCCGGTGAGCGAGCCGTAGGGGTACGCGATTCCGTATGCGTTCTTTCCGGACTCGTCGTATTCGAATACGTGCACGTCGACACTGCGGCCCCGACCGTCGGCCAGGACGTAGTTCCACGCGGTGTCCTCGCCGTCGTGCCTCTTCGCGTACCCCAGGCCCTTCATGTGTTCGACGAACTCTTCTTCGTCTCTGTGGTCGATCGCCAGATCGAGGTCCGGGTGATCTCTCGTCTGCCTCCCCAGGAGGGCGTCGACGCACCAGCCGCCGTCGATCCAGACCTTCACTCCACGTTCGGCGAGATGCCGGTAGATGCCGAAGACCGTTTCCGCGTCCATCAGAACGCCGAGAGCCGCCCTCCGGATGGAGGACGGCTCTCGGGATCGCTCAGTCATGGTGGAGCTATGGGGATTCGAACCCCAGACCCCTTCCATGCCATGGAAGTGCGCTACCAGCTGCGCTATAGCCCCTTGCCACGCCGCGTCGGCGGTGCCTCGCCAGTGTATAGGACTTCCGCGGCGTGGGTGTAACCGAGAAGACTTCAGCAGGCGCAGGCGGCTCCCGCGGGCGCGGTGAGCGGGTCGGCCGGCCGGGTGCGCACTCCGGAGGGCTCCACGACCGGGAAGCCCTCACGCGCCCAGTATTCGAACCCGCCGATCATCTCCTTGACCCGGTAGCCCAGCCGGGCGAACGCCAGCGCCGCGCGGGTCGCGCCGTTGCAGCCCGGCCCCCAGCAGTACGTGACCACGGTCACGTCACGGGGGATCAGCGCGGCCGCCCTGGCGGCGATCTCCGCCGTGGGCAGGTGGACGGCCCCCTCGATGTGGCCCTGCCGCCAGCTCTCCGCGCTGCGGGAGTCGACCACCACGATCGCCGGCTCCCCCGAGAGCAGGTCGGCGCGTACGTCGGACACGTCGGTCTCGAAGGCCAGGCGGGCGGAGAAGTGGGCGACGGCGGCGGCCGGCTCTGCGGCGGGCGTGTGCGTGACGGCGGACATGCCGACCAGGGTGCCCGGTCGCCTTGCCGCGCCAGAAGAGGCCTGAACGCCCGATATCGCTAATATCCCGCCATGCTTGCGCTCCCCCATCGGAGCCGGACCGTGTCGGTGCTGGCCTTCGACGGCATGAGCCCCTTCGAACTGGGCTGCGTCGTCGAGGTCTTCGGGCTGCCCCGCCCGGAGCTGGACGTCCCGTGGTACGAGCTGGCCGTGTGCGCGGAAAGGCCCGGCCCGCTGCGGGCGGTCGGCGGGTTCACGATCGAGGCGGCGCACGGGCTGGACGTCTTCGCGGGGGCGCGGACCGTGATCGTGCCCGGCGTCCCTGACGTGAGAGCGGAGATCTCCCCCGCGCTCACGGCCGCCCTGCGCCGGGCGCATGACGGCGGGGCCCGGATCGTGTCGATCTGCTCGGGCGCCTTCGCCCTCGCCGCCGCCGGGCTGCTCGACGGGCGGGCCGCGACGACCCACTGGAGGTACGCCCCGCTGCTGCAGCGGCGCTTTCCCGAGGTCCGGGTGGATCCCGGGGTGCTGTACGTGGACGAGGGCGACGTGCTGACCAGCGCGGGCAGCGCGGCGGGCCTCGACCTGCTCGTCCACCTGGTGCGGCGCGACCACGGGCCGAGCGTGGCAAACGCGGTGGCCCGCAGGCTGGTGGTGCCGCCGCACCGCGAGGGCGGGCAGGCGCAGTTCGTCGAGGCGCCGGTCGCGGAGGTGCAGGACGACGATCCGGTGGGCCGGGCGATGGACTGGGTGCTCGCCGATCTCACCCGGCCGGTCACGGTGGGCGCGCTGGCCCGGGTCGCCGGAATGTCGGAGCGCGGCTTCATCCGGCACTTCGGGCGCCGCACCGGGACGAGCCCCCTGCGGTGGGTGATCGCGCAGCGGATCGCGGCCAGCCTGCCGCTCCTGGAGACGACGGCGGCTCCGATAGAGGAGATCGCAGCCGCCGTCGGGTTCGAGAGCCCGGTGACGTTCCGCCACCATTTCGGCCGCTCGATGCGTACGTCGCCTTCGGCGTACCGCAAGGCGTTCCGGCGTTAGGGGATCGCCAGTGAGAACCAGACGGTCTTGCCTCCGGCGACCCGGCTGGTCCCCCAGTGCTCGGCGAGCTGGCTGACCAGGTAGAGCCCCCTGCCGTCCTCGTCGAGCAGGCCGGGCTCGCGCACCATCGGCAGCCGGTGGTCGTCGTCGCTGACCTCGCACAGCAGGTGGTCGGTGCGCAGCAGCCTGATGGTGATGGGCCGCTGGGTGTGGCGCACGGCGTTGGTGACGAGCTCTCCTGCGAGCAGCTCGGCCACCGGGCTTGTCGCCGTGAGGCCCCATGAGCCGAGCGTGCGGCGGACCAGGCCGCGCACGCGTGACGGCGTCGTCGGCTGGGGCTCCAGCAACCACTGGGCGACGTGCTCACTGGGGATGCCGCGGAACCGGATGGCCAGCACGGTGACGTCGTCTGTCCTCTCGGCGGACAGCACGTCGTCGCTCAGCGCCTCGATCGAGATGCCGTTCGCGAGCCTGCGGCGCAGCGACTCCACGCTCAGCCCGATGTCCTGCCCGCGCTCCTCCACGAGCCCGTCGGTGTAGAGGACGAGCATGCTGCCGTCCTCCGCCGCGATCTCCATCGTCTCGAACGGCGTGCGGCCCAGCCCGATCGGCGGGCACCGGGGCGGCGACAGCACCTCCGCCTTGCCGTCCGGCCCCAGCAGGATCGGCGGCAGGTGCCCGGCGCTCGCGATCGTGCACCTGCGCAGCACCGGGTCGTACACGCAGTAGACGCAGGTGGTGAGCGTCTGCGCGGCCAGCCGCTGGGCCATCTCGTCGAGCGAGTGGAGCACCTGCTCGGCCGGCAGGTCGAGCGAGGCCAGGGTCTGCACGGCCGTGCGGAGCTGGCCCATCACGGCCGCGGCGGCCAGCCCGTGTCCCATCACGTCGCCGACGACCAGGGCCACCCTGCTGCCCGGCAGCGGGATGACGTCGTACCAGTCGCCGCCCACCCGCTCCGCGGCGGGCTTGTAGCGGTAGGCGATCTCCAGCCCGGGCAGGGCGGGTGGGTCGCCCGGCCGCATCCCGCGCTGGAGGGTCTCCAGGGTCTCGTCCTGCTGGCGGTCCCGCCGCCCGTGGTAGATCGTGAGCGCGACGGGCACGGCGAGCTGTCCCGCGGCGAGCACGTGGGCCTCCCCGAAGGGCGGCCGCCGGGCGTCGCGCGCCAGCAGCGCGCAGCCGACGTGCGTGCCGTACGCCCTGAGGGGCACGGCGAGCAGGTGCCCGTCGAGCAGGGTCGCCTCACGGATCCCGTCGTCGGCCCAGCGCGGCGGCAGCCGTCCGTCGGGATCGACCCGATGCCAGACGGCGCCGTCCACGTAGACCGCGGCGGCGTCGGCCAGCTTCGGCACCACCGCCTCGCAGACGACCCTCGTCGCCTCCTCCGGGCCCGGGCTCTCGCCCATGGCCCGGACGACCCGGCTGACGTGACTCAGCACAGAGAACGGTTCCCCGCCTCCTGACACGGGTGTGGCCGCTCAGAATTGGTCACGCCGGCAGTTGACGAAGAGCTGGATTTCCGGCGGCGCCTGCGTGGTCGCCGGGGCGTACGAAAGGTGATTCTCCGACAGCACGCTGAACCCGGCGGCTTCGATGACCTCGCGCAACTCGTCGCGCAGATATCCGGTCACCCGCACCGGAGCGCCGAGAAACTGGAAAGGCACGTCGTCGAGGTCGATTTCCACCATGCTCAGCGAGAACAGGCCGCCGGGGGCGAGCACGGCGTGGATCGTGCGGAGCGCCTGCTCGATATCGGCCCGCGGCAGCATGAGCAGGCTGAAGAAGGCCGTAACGGCGTCGAACACGCCGAGCGAGTCGTCGAGGTCGAGCACGTCGCGTTCGAGGAACGTCCCGGTCGGCACGTTCTTGCGCGCCAGGTCCAGCATGACCGGGGAGATGTCGATGCCGGTCACCTCGCAGCCCGCCTCGGCGAACTGCTGTGCCGTGGGCGAGCCCGTGCCGCAGCCGACGTCGAGGACGCGCGACCCCGGCTTGAGCTGCTTGATCATCCATTCACCGGCGGCCACCTGGCCTTCCTTGTGCGGAAACGCCTCGTCGTACCGGCCGCCGATGCGGTTGAACGCCTCAGCCTGGATGGCGCGGTACTCCTGACGCGGATTGTCCGGTCCTGATTCGATTGTCATGGTCGCCGCCGTTAATGATCAGCCGTCTTTTGCCTTCTTCTAGATAGGGGACCACACCCGAACAAGTCAAGACATTGCGCGGTTAAATGGGCATTTCGGCCATCAGTTGTGTCAAAGATCGTTGTCAACTTCGCGAAGTCGGCATACTGATATACCAGATACCACACCGGGAGGTTCACATGATCGACGAGGTCCGCGAGGCGCTGCGCGGCGTGGTCGCCGTCACGGTCACCCCGTTCGGCGACGGCGGCCGGATCGACGAGCCGGCGCTCGCGGCCGTCGTCGAGCGGCTGACGAGAGGCGGAGTGCGCGCGGTCACCCCCAACGGCAACACCGGGGAGTTCTACTCGCTGGACGACGACGAGCTGTCCCGGGTCGTCGCCGTCACCCAGAGGGCCGCGCCGGACGCCGTCGTGATCGCGGGCGTGGGCCACGAGGTGCGCCGGGCCGTACGGCTGGCCAGGGACGCCGCCCGGCAGGGCTGCCAGGCCGTCATGGTCCACCAGCCGGTGCACCCCTACCAGTCGGAGGCCGGCTGGACGGCCTACCACCGGGAGATCGCCCAAGCGGTGCCCGACCTCGGAGTGGTCTGCTACGTGCGCTCCCCCGCCGTGACCGAACGCGCCCTGCGGGACCTGCTGCGCGAGTGCCCCAACGTGGTGGGGATCAAGTACGCGGTGCCCGACCCGGTGGCCATGGCCGTCCTCGCCGCCGCCGTCGAAGGGCCGGTCTGGCTGTGCGGGCTCGCCGAGACCTGGGCGCCGTTCTTCTGGCCGGGCGGCGCGGAGGGCTTCACCTCCGGGCTGGCGGTCATCGCCCCCGAGCTGTCGCTCGAGCTGCACGCCCTGCTCCGGGCGGGCGACCGGACGGGCGCCGCGAAGGTGTGGCGGCTGCTCAAGCCCATCGAGGATCTGCGCGCCGGGAACGGCAGCGAGCACAACGTCTCGGTGGTCAAGGAGGCGCTCGCGCAACTCGGCGTGTGCGGCCGGGCCGTACGGCCGCCCATGACGGAGCTGCCGCAGACGGACCGGCAGGCGGTTTCGGCCATCCTGGACAACCTTGTTGCTGACTTTCGTGTTTGACCCGTTGCCAACATGTGACAGCTTTACCCCTGGTGATCTTTCCGCTGTAACGGATTAATCGGGACGATGCCCCCGCGCAACCGGGGGCCGGAAAGAAGCCACGGAGGGCTGTCAAGTGGCGTTTTCATTACGTACCGTCCGGGCCCGATGGCTGGCGGCCGCTACCGCGGCCCTGGTCCTCGGGGCCGGCGGAACGATCGCGTTCGGCGGCGACGAGCTCATGGAGGAGCTCGGACTGAAGCGGGAGCCGGGCGCCGGCTTGCCGATGCAGGCCAGAGAGCGGATGGAGATGATGGCCGGGGAGGACCCGGCGGAGGCGGGCGAGGAGGCGTTCGAGGCCTCCACGATCGCGGCGCAGTGGGCGGAGGCCAGGACCGCGCCGGGCGTCGTCGCCCCGGGCGCGTACGGCGCGGCCTTCTCCCAGCTCCAGGGGCTGCCCGCGACCAAGGGCGGCTGGCAGGAGGTCACCAGGGTCAAGTACGACTCCGACGACCCCCGCTACCGGGACTACGCGTCCAACTCCTCGGGCGGCTCCGGTCTCGTGACGGGCCGGATCACGGGCCTCGCCGCCGACGGCAAGGGCCACGTGTACGCGGCGGGCGCGGACGGCGGCGTGTGGCGCTCGTCCACCGGCGGGGGCGGCTGGACGCCGATCGCCGACGGACTGCCGAGCCTGTCGTCGGCCAACCTCACCCTCGCCGCCGACGGGTCGCTCTGGTACGCGACGGGCGAGGGCAACACCGGCGCGACCTCGTACGTGGGCTCCGGCGTCTACCGCCTCGCCGACCCCGTCAAGGGCGTGTTCACCCCCGCCGACCGGGTGGGCGGCACCGAGCTGGAGAGCACCACGATCCGCGGCATGCGCTTCGCGGGCGGCAAGGTCTGGGCGGCGACCAGCGCCGGCGTGTGGACGCACGACACGTCCACCGCGTCCGGGGCCTGGCACCAGGAGTTCGCCCCCAACCCCGACTACCTCGCCGGCGGGTCCAGGGCCTCGGACCCGAACGCGCCGTACAAGAACATCGCCAACGACGTCGCGATCGACCCGCGCGACCCCAAGCACGTCATCGCGGCCATCGGCTGGCGCAGCGGCGACTCCTACAACGGGTTCTACGAGACCGTCGACTACACCCAGGGCCCGTCGAGCTGGCGCAAGATCAACCCCGACGGCGCGATGCCCGCCGACGACATCGGTTACGTGACGTTCGCGTTCAGCGCCGACGGCAGCAGCCTGTACGCGATCAACCAGTCGCCCCGGCTGCTCAACAAGCCGACCGGAACGGTCAACAGCTACCTCGACGGCATCTACGTCTCCCGCAACGGCTCCCCGGCCGGCCCCTGGAACAAGATCGCCGACTCGCAGAAGCTGGGCAACTCCGGTTCGGCGCTGAAGCAGGCCGAGAGCGGCAAGGGCTACGGCCCCGGCGTCCAGGCCTGGTACAACCAGTTCCTCATCGTCGACCCGAGCGACGCCAACCACGTCTACGCCGGCCTCGAAGAGGTGTACGAGACGACCGACGGCGGATCGACCTGGATGACCGTCGGCCCGTACTGGAACTTCGGCTTCGCCTGCTGGAACATCTCCGACTCGGCGAACACCTGCCCGAAGACCACCCACCCCGACCAGCACTCGGTCGCCATCGGGTCCTACCAGGGCAAGAGCTACGTCTACGTCGGCAACGACGGCGGCGTCTACCGACGGCCGCTGCGCGGCGTGGTCAACGGCCACGGCAACGCCACCGACTGGCAGAGCATGAACGACAGCACGATGGACGCGCTGCAGTACTACGCGGTGGCCGTCGGCAAGGACGGCACCGGCGTGGCCGTCTCCGGTGGCCTGCAGGACAACGGCGTGTCCGTGCTGCGGCCGGGCGACACGGTCATGGGCTCAAACTTCGGCGGCGACGGCGGCGACTCCATGGCCGACCCGGACAACGGGTGCCGGCAGGTGCAGGAGTACACCAACCTCGCCATGCGGGTGACGCTCAACTGCAACGTGAACAAGGGGGCGCTCGACGAGGCGAGCGCGTCGTCCAAGGACATCCAGCCCTACAACGCAGCGCCGGGCGACGAGCCCGCCCGCTTCACCGCCCCCTTCGGCAGGGACCTCACCGACACCGGGCGCTGGATCGCCGGCGGCCAGCACGTGTGGATCAACACGCTGGGCTTCGGCATCACCGAGGGCAAGCAGTGGAAGAACGTCTTCGACCTCGGCGCCGGGCACACCGCCACGGCGGTGGCGATGTCCCAGGGCACCGGGTACGTCGGCTGGTGCGGCCCCTGCAACAACGCCGGCTTCGCGCGCGGGATCGCGACCGGCCGCTTCGACGACCCGGCGAGCTGGCACCAGCTCACGCTGCCGTCGGACGGCTCGGTGCTGCCCAACCGGTACGTGTCGGGCTTCGCCGCCGACCCGGCCAACCCCCAGCACGTGTTCGTGGCCGTCAACGGGTTCTCCCGCCGCTTCACCGAGGGGCCCGGGGCCGGCGTCGGCCACGTGTACGAGTCCTCCGACGGCGGCGCGACCTGGAAGGACGTGTCGGCCGACGTGCCCGACGTACCGGCCGACGCGCTGACCCTCCTGCCGCAGGGCGGGCTGGTCCTCGCGACCGACCTCGGCGCCCTCTACCGCGCGCCCGGCTCGGCGACCTGGGCCCGGCTCGGGGCGAACCTGCCGGTGACCGCGGTGACGGACGTGGAGTGGTCGGCCGCCGACCAGAAGGTCTACGCCGCCACCCACGGCCGCGGCATCTGGTCGTTCGCGCTGTCCCAGCTCTGACCGTCCCCGGGGTACGGCTCCCGCCCCGCGGGGGCCGTACCTCAGGACAGGCGGGCGACCGAGCGCTCGATGTGGCGGCGGGTCAGCCGCTCGGCGAGCGCGGGGTCGCCCGCCTCGACGGCGGCGAGGACCGTCTCGTGCTCCTCGTGCTCCTCGGGCCACGTGGGCCGGTCCCGCCACAGCACGGTGACGCTGCCGAGCGCGGCGAGGTCCTGCAGAGTGTCGAGCTGGGCGACCACCAGTTCGTTGCCGCACCGGGCGTAGAGCTCACGATGGAAACGCCGGTTGGCCAGGCTGAGGGCCGCCGTGTCGGTGCCCGCGAGCAGCGCCCGCGCCTCGGCGAGGGCCGCCCGCGCGCCGTCCGCCGCGTGTCCGGAGGCCGCCGTCCGGCCGATCGCCCACGGTTCGAGCAGCAGCCTGACCTCGTACGCCTTCCGGAGGTCGGCGCGGCCCACCACGCGCACCGTCACCCCCCGGTTGGGGCCGATCACGACCAGCCCGGTGGCGGCCAGTCCGATGAGCGCCTCTCTGACGGGCGTCTTGGAGACGCCGAGCCGCTCGGCCAGGCGACGCTCCACCAGCGTCTCCCCCTGCGCGAGGCGCCCGGACAGGATCGCGGTGCGGATCGCGTCGGCGACCAGGTCGGTGCGGGTGGTCGATCTGGCCACCGGACTCAGCACGTGCTCAGCGGTCATGCGTACCGGTATACCAATCCCGATCAGTCGACGTCCGGCTCGGGCGCCCCGCCGGATCCCCGCATGAAGTCGAGGTCGCATCCCTCGTCGGCCTGGAGGATGTGCGCCTCGTGCAGCGCGCCGTACCCTCGGGTGTAGCGCGGGGGCGGCGGCGT
The DNA here is from genome assembly GCF_006334915.2 of Microbispora catharanthi. Lineage (GTDB taxonomy): Bacteria > Actinomycetota > Actinomycetes > Streptosporangiales > Streptosporangiaceae > Microbispora > Microbispora catharanthi. Next base: position 68,283 of record NZ_VDMA02000011.1, on the reverse strand, counting down.
CCAGGAGCGCCGCCTGCGGTCGAGTTCCTCGTCCGGAACCTCCAGCGTGAGGCGCCGCGCCTCGACGTCCAGCGTGATCGGGTCGCCGTCCCGCACGAGTGCCAGCGGCCCGCCGACGTGCGACTCCGGGGCGACGTGCAGCACGCAGGCGCCGTAGCTGGTGCCGCTCATCCGCGCGTCGGAGATCCGCACCATGTCGCGCACGCCCTGCTTCAGCAGCCGCTCGGGGATCGGCAGCATGCCGTGCTCGGGCATGCCGGGGCCGCCCCTCGGTCCGGCGCCGCGCAGCACCAGCACGCTGTCGGGCGTGACGTCCACCTCGTCGATGCGGCGCAGCAGGTCCTGGTGTCCCTCGAACACCACGGCGGGTCCGGTGTGCCGCAGCAGCCGCGGCTCCGCGGCCACATGCTTGATCACGGCACCGACCGGCGCGAGGTTGCCGCGCAGCACGGCCAGCCCGCCCTCCGGCGAGACGGGGTCGTCCCTGCGCCTGATGACCGTGTCGTCGTACGGCTCCCGCGTCGCGAGGCCGTGCCCGTGCACGCGTCCGTACACCGTGGGCCGGTCGAGGTGGAGCAGGTCCGCGATCCTGTGCAACAGCGCGGGGACGCCGCCCGCCCGGTGGAAGTCCTCCATCAGGAACGCCCCGCCCGGCCGCACGTCCGCGAGGACGGGCACCCGGCGGGAGGCGGCGTCGAAGTCGTCGAGCGTGAGGTGCACCCCGCTGCGGCGGGCCATCGCGATCAGGTGGATCACCGCGTTGGTCGAGCCGCCCAGGGCCAGCACGGCGGTCACCGCGTCGTGGTAGGCCCTCTCGTCCAGCACCTGCGACGGCCGGGGACCGTGCCAGGCCAGGTCCACCGCGAGGCGACCGCTCGCGGCGGCCATCCGGGTGTGCGCCGACAGCACGGCCGGGATCGAGGCGGCGCCCGGCAGCGTCAGCCCGAGCACCTCGGCCACCGAGGTCATCGTGGACGCCGTGCCCATCGTCATGCAGTGGCCGGGCGAGCGGGCGATGCCCTCCTCGATCTCCGCCCACTGCTCGTCGCCGAGCTTTCCCGCCCGTCGTTCGGCCCAATATCTCCACATGTCGCTGCCGCTGCCGAGCCGCTGCCCGCGCCAGTCACCGGGCAGCATCGGCCCGCACGGCACGAAGACGACCGGCAGGTCCGCGCTGATCGCGCCCATGACGAGCGCCGGGGTGGTCTTGTCGCACCCGCCCATGAGCACGGCGGCGTCGACGGGATAGGAGCGGAGCACCTCCTCGGTCTCCATCGCGAGCAGATTCCGGTAGAGCATGGCCGTCGGCTTCTGGAACGTCTCCCCCACCGCCATGACCGGCAGCTCCACGGGGTAGCCCCCGGCCTGCCAGACGCCGCGCCGGACGTCCTCGGCCCGCTCACGCAGATGCGTGTGACAGGGATTGAGCTGGCTCCAGGTGTTGAGGATGCCGACGACGGGCTTGCCGAGGTGCTCCTCCGCCGCGATGCCGAGCTGCCGGGTGCGCGCCCGGTGGCTGAACGACCTGAGGCTGTCGGTGCCATACCAGCGATGGCTGCGCAGCTCTTCCGCTCTCATCCGCTCGAACGTACGCCAGCCGATCCTGGTATATCAAGATATCTCCTTCCCTTTCGGCGGAAAGATCCCTAGCGTGGGCCGCCGTGACGATGCACACGGGCGCGCTCCGCCCGCGCGGCGGGGAGCAGCGGGTCACGTTCACCGAGCTGTTCTTCGACCTCGTGTACGTGTTCGCGATCACTCAGCTCTCCCATCTGCTGCTCGGCCACCTGTCGTGGCGCGGCACGGCGCAGACCCTGTTGCTGTTGCTCGCCGTCTGGTGGGCGTGGATCTACACCGCCTGGCACACGAACTGGTTCGACCCCGACCGCCCCTCGGTGCGGGTCGTGCTGGTCGCCGTCATGCTGGCGAGCCTGGTCATGTCGGCGGCCCTCCCCCGGGCCTTCGGCGAGCACGGCCTGATGTTCGCCGCGGCGTACGTGGCCGTCCAGGTCGTCCGCACGGCGTGCTCGGTGGCCGCCGCGCCGCGCGGCCCGCTGCGGCGCAACCTGGCGCGCGTGCTCGCCTGGGCGGTGCTGTCGGGGGCGTTCTGGATCGCGGGCGGCCTGGCGCACGGCCTGTCCAGGGAACTGCTCTGGGCGGCGGCGGTGGGGGCCGACCTGCTGGCGCCCTGGGTCGGATTCGTCACGCCGGGCCTCGGCAGGTCGGCCACCACGGACTGGTCGATCGACGGCGCCCACCTGGCCGAGCGCTGCCAGCTCTTCCTGATCATCGCGTTCGGCGAGTCGATCCTGGTCACCGGGACGACCTTCGCCGCGCACCCATCGCCCGTAGCCGGCGCGGCCCTCCTCACCGCGTTCGGCGCGAGCGTCGGCCTGTGGTGGACCTACTTCGGCAGCAGCGCCGAGGCGGGCAGCCGGATGATCGCCGCGGCGGAGGACCCGGGGCGGCTCGCCCGCTCGGCATACACCTTCCTCCACCTGCCGATGGTCGCCGGCGTCGTAGTGTCGGCCGTGGCCGACGAACTCGTGATCCACCACCCGGGCGGCCACACCGCGCCGGGGACGGCGATCGCCGTGCTGGGCGGCCCCGCGCTCTTCCTCACCGGGCACGCGCTGTTCAAGCGGGCGGTCTGGGGACGCGTCCCGAGGGCGCATCTCGCGGGGGTGCTCGTCCTCGCCGCCCTCGGGGCCCTCACGCCGCTGGTGCCGCCTCTTGCGCTCGCGGCCTGCGCCACCGCGACCGTGGCGGGCGTCGCCGCCCGTACGGCCGTCGCCCGCCGCGGGGAGCCGCAGGAGGGCTAGATGTGCTCCATGACGATGACCGCGGTCGTGTCGGGCTCGAGGGCCTCGAAGACGTGGGGGGCGTCGCCGGGGTAGGCGATGTAGTCGCCCGGCCCGAGCTCGACCGGCTCCTCCGCGGGCCCGGCCAGTGCGCGTCCGGTGCCGATCAGGAGGTGCTCGACGGTGCCGGCCATGTGCGGGTCGGAGGTGCGCGGCCGGCCCGGCTGGGCCGAGATCCGGTACAGGTCGCGCCGCGCGTTCGGCGGGCACGAGGCCAGCAGGGTGGCCGAGTAGCTGGCCTGCTCGGAGTACGTCGCGGGCCCCTCCCCGGCCCGGATCACCCGTACGGCCGGCCGGGGCGGGTCCACCAGGCGGCTGAACGGCACGCCGAGCGCGACCCCGAGCGCCCACAGCGTCTCCACGCTCGGGTTGCCGACGCCCGACTCCAGCTGGGAGAGCGTGGACTTGGCGATGCCCGCGCGCTTGGCCAGCTCGGTCAGCGACAGACCGGCACGCTCGCGCTCCCTGCGGATCGACGCCGCGATGAGCGTGATCAGGTCGAAGGACGGCCTCTCAGCCACGTGTTCGCTCCACACTTCCGTTTGTTCGACTTGACGAACCCCACCATCGTTGTTCACTCTACTGGACATGCATTCGCTCTGGCGAACACTCGATCGCGGCACACTCCGCGACATCGCCCTGGTATGCCTCGCCGACGCCATGGTGGGCGCCGCGTTCGGCGCGATCTCCGTGTCCGGCGGCCTGCCTCCGTGGGTGCCGGTCGTCATGTCCCTGGTGGTGTTCGCCGGAGGAGCGCAGTTCGCCGCGGTCGGCGTGGTGCTGTCCGGCGGCGCCCCGATCGCCGCCGTCGCGGCCGGTCTGGTGCTGAACGCGCGCCTGCTGCCGTTCGGCTTCGCGATCGGCGACGTCCTCGGCGGCCGGTGGTGGACACGCCTCACCGGCGCGCACCTCATGACGGACGAGGCGGTGGCCTTCGTGCTGCGCGACGGCGATCCCCACCGGCGTCACGCCGCGTTCTGGGCCTGCGGGCTCGGTCTGTTCGTCAGCTGGAACGCGGCCGTCGTGCTCGGCGCGCTGGCCGGGCGCGGCATCGGCGACACCGGCGCCCTGGGGCTGGACGCGGCCTTCCCCGCGGTGCTGCTCGCCCTCGTGCTGCCCTCGCTCGCCGAAGGGAACGTCCGCAACCCCGCCCTGCTCGGCGCTGTGGTCGCGGTGGCGGCCACGCCGTTCCTGCCCGCAGGCCTGCCGGTGCTGCTCGCCCTGACCGGCCTGGTGCTCGCCATTCGCGCACCGGCGCCGCTGCCCGACCGGGAGGTCCGCTGATGCCTCTGCTCGCCGTCGTCGCGCTGGCCGCCGGCACCTACGCGTTCCGCCTGGCCGGGCCGGTGCTGCGTCACCGGCTGCGACTGCCCGGCCGCCTGCGCCACCTGCTGTCCGTCGCCGCGACCGTGCTGCTCATCGCCCTGGTGGCCACCTCGGCCCTCACCGAGGGGCACGGCTTCGCCGGATGGGCCAGGCCCGCCGGGGTGCTCGTCGCCGGGATCCTCACGCTGCGGAAAGCACCGTTCCCCCTGATCGTCGTCCTCGCCGCCGCCACCACGGCGGTCCTCCGCCTCCTCGGCGTGCCCTGATCGGGAAAGGCGCTCGGTCGCATCACCAGCCGTTGAACCTCCGCCTCGCCGCGAGACCAGCGCATCAAGCAGTCCCCTTGGATAGCGCCCTCACCCAGACCACGGGGGACGACTTTATTTGCTCTACCAGGGGGTTCGCGGCCTCTTTCCAGCGATCCACGGTGACGAGAACGGGATTGACGGGAATGCCCAACCTGCTTTCCACCCTCTCGGCCGACTCGTACACGTCAGCCCGCGAGGCCGGCCCGACGACCAGCACATCGATGTCGTTGGGCGGCGGGCCCGGCTCGCCGTGATATCGACGCGCCCAGGATCCGAAGATCGCCAACGCGTCGGCCCCCGGAACATGGGCGAACTCCTGCTCGATAAACGTGTGCGGCCCGAACGACAAGGTCAGCAGTTCGGTGAGCGGCTTGGCGTATCGACCATGGGCCTTGGCACGAAGCAGATGCGCCCTTCCTACTCGCCGGTCGAGGAGGAGCCCTGCCTGCACCAGGCGACTCGCTTCACGCTGGATCGTCGACAGCGGGGCGTCGAGACGAGCCGCGAGCTCGGTAAGAGTGAACTCCCGCTCCGGCTGGAGGTACAGAAGCGCGAGCAGCTCCGCCTGGTGCCGTGACCGGAAGATCGGCAACAATGGCGGAGCATCACTACGCATAGGTGCAAGTCATCACCCATCTAAGTGGAGATTCCGCCGTTCCGGTCGGGCGAAACGACAAAAGGGCGGTCGATCGACCGCCCTTGAGGTGTTGTGGAGCTATGGGGACTCGAACCCCAGACCCCTTCCATGCCATGGAAGTGCGCTACCAGCTGCGCTATAGCCCCTTGCGACGCAGTCAGTGTATAGGAGTCCGCGCGGGGACGGTAACCGGACGAGCCGATGTCACACAACGGCGGGCATGATACGTCTGGCATGACATGACCCTCGAAGTCTTCACCGCGCACCGGAGCCTGCTCGTCGGTGTGGCCTACCGCATCCTCGGCGGCGCCGCGGACGCGGAGGACGTGGTCCAGGAGGCGTGGCTGCGCTGGGCGGAGGTGGACGCCGCGTCGGTGGCCGACCCGAAGGCCTACCTCGTGCGCGTCACCACCAACCTCGCCATCGACCGGCTGCGCCGGGTGCGGGCCAGGCGGGAGGCGTACGTCGGGCCCTGGCTGCCCGAGCCGGTCGTCACCGCGCCGGACTCCGGGGAGCCCGCGGAACGCGCCGACAGCGTCGAGCTGGCCCTCCTCGTCGTGCTGGAGACGCTGTCCCCGCTGGAACGGGCCGTGTTCGTCCTGCGGGAGGCGTTCGGCTTCTCCCACGCCGAGATCGCCGAAATCCTCGGCCGGGGCGAGCCTGCCGTACGACAACTCGCCAGGCGCGCCCGCGACCACGTGCGCGAGCGCAGGCCGCGCTTCGACGTGGACCGGCGCGAGCGGCGCACGATCACCGAGCGCTTCGTCGCGGCCTGCGCGGAAGGGGACATCGAGGGCCTGACGGCGCTGCTCGCCGCGGACGTCCGCATGGTCGGCGACGGCGGCGGCAAGGTCCGGGCGCCGCTGCGGGAGCTGGCCGGCGCCATGCCGGTCGCCCGCTTCCTCGTCGCGATCGCGAGCCGGGAGGGCCGCCGGCGCTTCCTGGCCTCCCTGGGCGCTCCCCCTGGCTCGGAGATGGACCTGGAGATCGCCGAAGTCAACGGCGGGCCCGCGATCGTCGCCCGCCTGGAGGGCCGTCCCGTCACGGTCGTCTCGCTGATGATCGGCGACGGTCTGATCCATACCGTCTACCTCATCGCCAACCCGGACAAGATGTCACGAATGGCGACCCCGAACGCGTCCGGGAGTGCATGAGAGAAACCATCACGATCGTGGGCGGCGGGCTTGCCGGGCTGACCGCCGCCATCGCCTGCGCCGAGGGCGGTGCGGCCGTCGTCCTGCACGAGGCGCACCACACCCTCGGCGGGCGCGCCCGCTCCACCGCTACGCCGTACGTCGCCAACGACGGCACCCACGTCTTCTACTCCGACGGCCTGCCCTGGCGGTGGCTCGACGAGCGGGGACTGGTCCGGCCGTACGCTCTGCCGCGGCCGGGGCATCTGGCCCGGGCGCGGTTCCGCCGGGACGGGAGGCTGACCGGGCGGCCCCCGGCCGGGCTGCTGCGGATGATCGCCCGGCGCGGCCTGCGGGCGCCGGTGGACGAGGACTTCGGCTCCTGGGCCACCCGCCGCTTCGGCGCCGAGGCCGCACGGGCCGCCGCCGGGCTGCTGGGAGTCGTCACCTACGACGCCGACCCCGGCCGGCTGTCGGCGGCCTTCGCCTGGGAGCGGCTCCTGCGCGTCACCGCTCCGCGCTACCCGTCCGTCCGCTACGTGGTCGGCGGCTGGGGGCGGGTGATCGACCGGATGGCCGCGCGGGCGCGCGACCTCGGCGTACGCATCGAGACCGGGTCGAGGGCCGACCGGCTGCCGGAGGGACCGGTGATCGTCGCCACCTCCCTCGACGCCGCCCGCGGCCTGCTGGGCGACGACTCGCTGCGCGGGGAGAGCGGCCGGGCGGTCCTGCTCGACCTCGCGGTACGCGCCGACCCGCGGGACCTGTTCCTCGTCAGCGACCTGGACGAGGGCGGCTTCCTGGAGCAAGCGCACTCGCGGCGGCCCGGGCCGCCCTCGCCTCCCGATCGCTGTCCCGGCGGGCGGCCTGACGTACAGCGTCTGACACACGAACGGGCCCTTCCCCTGAAGGGAAGGGCCCGCGAGCGATCGGCGAGACCGGATCAGCCGAGGGCCCGGATCAGCCAAGAGCGGAGAGCAACCGGTCGTACTCGGCCTGCGTGACGCCCAGCACCGTGCCGTGACGCGGACGGCTCGGGAGCTGGTAGTCGGCCGGGACGGTCCAGTCGCCCTTCTCGAGGTCGGTCGACTCGAACGGCACGTAGCCGCGGCCGCCGTACTCGTCGATGAACAGGTACCACTTGTCCTCGATGTTGGACTTGAAGATCGTCGGCCCCTCACCGCGCGACAGCGCGCCGGAGCCGATGCACTCCTTCAGGAAGCCCCAGTTCGTGTCGGTCAGCGAGGTGGACTTCTCCTCGATGATGTACTTGCTGCACGGGCTGGAGGAGGTGTTGTTCCTCTCGTCCTTCGTGAAGCGGTAGTAGGTCCCGTCGTGCTCGATCACCGTCGAGTCGATGACCGAGTAGCCCGGGTCCTTCCAGATCTTCGGCTCGGAGAAGGTGTAGAAGTCGCGGGTCGTCGCGTACACCATCTTGTTGTACGTGTCCCCCGCGTGCCGCGGGTTGTCGTACAGCTTGGACGCCCAGAACACCACGTACGCGCCGAGGGTCTTGTCGTAGTACGCCTCCGGCGCCCAGGTGTTGCCGGCCTCCGGCGGGGAGACCTGGACGAGCCGCTGGTTCGTCCAGTGCACCAGGTCGGTCGACTCGGCCACCATGATCGAGCGGCTGCCGCCGCGCTGCGCGCGGTCCCAGTCGCCGTTGCCGTAGATCTTGAGGTCCGTGGCGATCAGGTAGAACCTGTCGCCCTCGGGCGAGCGGATGACGAACGGGTCGCGCAGGCCCTTCTCGCCGACGTCGGAGGTGACGACCGGCCGGCCGCCGTTGAGCTCCTGCCAGTGCAGCGGGTCGTTGCCCTTGCTCAGCGCGTTGTAGATCTGCTCGCCGTTCGAGTAGCCCTCGCCGGTGAAGTAGGCGAACAGGTAGCCCTTGTACGGCTCCTTGGCGGGCAGCGCCGGCACCTCGGGCTTGAAGACCCGCACGGCCTGGTGGCCGCCGCGCGAGATCGTGGCCTTGAGGTTCACCTTCACGGCTTCGGCGCCCGGCGTGGGACGGTTGACCTCACCGGTCTCGCCGAGCGTGTCCGGCTTGCTGGACCGCCAGGTGATGGTGGTGCCGTTCTCGCCCTTCGTCGGCAGCGTCAGATTGCCGCGGACGTCGTCGATGTTGTGCACGACGAGCGTGCCTGCGTCGGTCTCGACGGCCCGCTTGTCGGTGTAGATCGCCTCGACGGTGACGTCGAACGTCTTCGTCTCGGTCGCCGTGCCCTTGGTGAGCGTGGCGGTGAGGGTGACGTGGGCGTCCGCCGCGCCCGCCGGCGGCCGGGTGACCGCGCCGGTCGTGCTGACGACGGACGGGTCGCTGGAGGCCCAGGTGATCGTGGACCCGGACGCGCCCTTGGCCGGCAGCGTCAGGTCGGACCGGACCGCGCCGGTGTCGCCGAGGTCGAGCGCCGTGGCGTCCTGCTTGACGATCTCGGCGTTGACCGGCCCCGCGAGCTGGGCGATCTCGGACGCGCCGAGGGCCCGGCCGTAGACACGGAAGTCCTTGACCCTGCCCTTGAGGTACTTGTCGCCCGAGTAGAGCGAACGGCCGATGTAGTCGGCCGTGGTCGTGCCGCCGCCGATCGAGCCCGGGGTGAGCGTGACGGCGGTGTTGCGGGCGACCTCGTCGCCGTTCTGGTACAGCACCCCGACGCCGCCGCCGAGCGTGTACGCGATGTGCTGCCAGCCGCCGCGCGGCAGGTTGACGCCGGCGTTGGCGTTCTGCTCGGTCGACCAGTTGCCCGAGGCGATCGACGTGCGGAAGGTGTTGCCGGTGGTGAACAGGTAGCCGTTGCCGCTCGACCCGCTCGAGTTGCCGAAGCCGTAGACGAAGTACGGCGTGGCCTGCGTGGGATCGATCCAGACGTCGAGCGCGACCGTGATCGTGGTCATGCCGCGCATGAGGTTGTCGGGCACCTTCACGTACCCGTTCGTGCCGCCGAGCCGGAGGCCGTCGCCCCAGCTCGCGTCACCGTCGAGCGTGCCGTTCCTGCCGTTGCCGGAGGAGTCGGCGGCCACGGTGCCGGAGGTCTCGTCGAGCTTGTACCAGAGAGCGAGGCCCTCGTCCGCCGCCGAGGCCGCGGACGGGACGAGTGCCCCCGCTCCGAGTGTGAGGGCGGCCAGGCCGCCCACCACCCCCCGGAGCAGATGAACACGTCTTCCCATCAAAAACCTTGCGCGAGCCGATAGTAGGCCTGGTTCCACCGCAGTTCCTTGACGAACTGGCGGGAGGTGGTCGCCTCGTCGATGACGAGCAGCTCGACGCCGAGCATGTCGGCGAAGTCGTTCAGCTCCTCGGACCCGATGGCCGAGGAGAGCACCGTGTGGTGCGGGGCGCCCGCCGTGATCCACGACTCGGCGGAGGTGCGCATGTCGGGCCGGGGCCGCCACACCGCGCGGGCGACCGGCAGAGCGGGCAGCGGCTCGGGCGGGGCGACCACGTCGATCTCGTTGGCCACCAGCCGGAACCGCTCGCCCATGTCGGACAGGCCCACCACCACGGCGGGGCCGGGGGCGGCGTCGAACACGAGCCTAACCGGGTCCTCCCGGCCGCCGATGCTCAGCGGGTGGATCTCGCACGCGGGGGTGTCCGCCGCGATCGTCGGGCAGACCTCCAGCATGTGCGCGCCGAGGATGAGCTCCTCGCCCGGGGTGAGGTGGTAGGTGTAGTCCTCCATGAACGAGGTGCCGCCGGGCAGGCCCGCCGACATGACCTTGAGCGTGCGCAGCAGCACCGAGGTCTTCCAGTCGCCCTCGCCGCCGAAGCCGTAGCCCTCGGCCATGAGCCGCTGCACGGCCAGGCCGGGAAGCTGGCGCAGCCCGCCCAGGTCCTCGAAGTTCGTGGTGAACGCCTTGAAGCCGCCGCCCTCCAGGAAGTGCCGCAGGCCCAGCTCGATGCGGGCCGCGTAACGCAGCGACTCGTGCCGCTCCCCGCCCGCGCGCAGCTCGGGGGCCATCCGGTAGAGGTCCTCGTACTCCTTGACGAGGGCGGACACGTCGGCGTCCGCGGCGGCGTCCACGGCCTCGACCAGCTCGTTGACGCCGTAGGTGTTCACCGACACCCCGAACCGCAGCTGCGCCTCGACCTTGTCGCCCTCGGTCACGGCGACGTCGCGCATGTTGTCGCCGAAGCGGGCCAGGCGCAGCGAGCCGACCTCGGCCCGGCCGGCCGCGGCGCGGGCCCAGGTGGCGATCCGCGCCGCCACCGCCGGGTCGCTCACGTGGCCCGCGACGGTCTTGCGCGGCACGCCGAGACGCGTCTGGATGTAGCCGAACTCACGGTCGCCGTGGGCGGCCTGGTTGAGGTTCATGAAGTCCATGTCGATGGAGCTCCACGGCAGTTCCACGTTGGCCTGCGTGTGCAGGTGCAGCAGCGGCTTGCGCAACGCGTCCAGGCCGGCGATCCACATCTTGGCCGGGGAGAACGTGTGCATCCACGCGATCAGGCCGATGCAGTCGTCGTCACCGTTGGCCTCAAGGCACACGCGGCGGATGGCCGCCGCGTCGGTGAGCACGGGCCGCCACTCGAGCTCGAACGGCAGCGCCTCGCCCAGCTGCTCGGCGATGCGCTGGGACTGCTCGGCCACCTGCCGCAGCGTGTCCTCGCCATACAGGCCCTGGCTACCGGTCAGGAACCATAGCTTCACAGGTGACTCCTCTGTCCATAGACGTTCTGATACCGGTCGTACAAGCGGTCGATGTCGCCCTGCGCGATCGGCAGGGGCTCGCCGAGCTGCCGGGCGACGTGCACGGTGCGGGCGACGTCCTCGCACATCACGGCGGCCTTGACCGCCGCCTTCGGCGACTCGCCGATGGTGAACACGCCGTGATTCTGCATCAGCACGGCACGGGAGCGGTGACCGGTCAGGGTCGCGACGATCCCCTTGCCGATGTCGTCGTTGCCGATGAGCGCGAACGGGCCGAGGGGGATCTCCCCGCCGAACTCGTCGGCCATCGCGGTGAGCACGCACGGGATCGCCTCACCGCGGGCCGCCCACGCCGAGGCGTACGTGGAGTGGGTGTGCACCACGCCGTTGACCTCCGGCATGTGCCGGTAGACGTAGGCGTGCGCCGCCGTGTCGCTGGACGGAGACAGGTCGCCCTCGACCAGGTTGCCGTCGAGGTCGCAGACCACGATCGACTCGGGGGTCAGGTCGTCGTACGACACGCCACTGGGCTTGATGACGAACAGGTCCTCGCCCGGCACCCTGCCCGACACATTGCCGGCCGTCCAGGCGACGAGGTTGTATCGCACCAGTTCGGCGTGGAGTCGGCAGACTTCCCTGCGAAGTTCATCGATCATGCACTGGCCTCGTTCCTGATAGCGCGGAGCCGGTGGAGCATCCCGCCGTCCGCGAAGTGGTCGTGCAACCTGCGGTACTCGGCGTACAGCCGGTCGTAGGCGTCGGCCCGCTCGGCGTCGGGCGCGTACGCGACGGCCTGGCGCTTGCCCATGGCCGCCGCGGCGGCGGTGATGTCGGAATAGGCGCCCGCGGCGACGGCCGCATGGATCGCCGAGCCGAGGGCCGGCCCCTGGTCGGAGCCGATCACCGACAGCGGGCGGCGCAGCACGTCGGCGTACGTCTGCATGAGGAAGCCGTTCTTGAGCAGGCCGCCGGCGACCACGAACTCCTCCACCGGGACCCCGGCCGCCTCGAACGTCTCCACGATCGTCCTGGCGCCGAACGCGGTGGCCTCGATGAGCGCCCGGTAGACGTCCTCAGGCCGGGTGGCGAGCGTCTGGCCGACGACGACGCCGGAGAGGGTGTGGTCGACCAGGACCGAGCGGTTGCCGCCGTGCCAGTCGAGGGCGACCAGCCCGTGCTGCCCGACCTTCTGCTCGGCGGCGAGGGAGGTGAGGTACTCGTGCAGCCCGAGCCCCGCCTCGGCGGCCCGTTCCGCGTACGACGCGGGCACGCAGTTGTCCACGAACCAGCCGAAGATGTCGCCGACGGCGGACTGGCCCGCCTCGTAGCCCCACAGTCCGGGGACGATGCCGTCGCGCACCACGCCGCACATGCCGGGAACCTCGGCGAGCTGGTCGGAGCACATGACGTGGCAGGTGGAGGTGCCCATGATGGCGACCATCTGGCCCGGCCGCACGGCGTCGGCCGCCGCGGCGGTGACGTGGGCGTCGACGTTGCCGACCGCCACCGCGATCCCCTCGGGCAGGCCCGTCCACTCGGCGGCCCGCGCGGTCAGGTGGCCGGCGAGGCCGCCGAGCGGAGCGAGCTCCTGGCCGAGCTTCCGGGTGAAACCGGAGAAGGCGGGATTGAGCGCGGCCAGGAAGTCCTCGGAGGGATAGGCGCCGTCCTGGTGGACGGCCTTGTACCCGGCGGTGCAGACGTTGCGGGTCTCCACCCCGGTGAGCTGCCAGATGATCCAGTCGGCGGCCTCGATCCAGCGGTCGGCCCGGTCGTACATCTCCGGGTCCTCCTCCAGCAGCTGCAAGCCCTTGGCGAAGGCCCACTCGGAGGAGATCTTGCCGCCGTACCGCGGCAGCCACGCCTCGCCGCGCTCGGCGGCCAGCGCGTTGATGCGGTCGGCGTGCGGCTGGGCCGCGTGGTGCTTCCAGAGCTTCGGCCAGGCGTGCGGCCGCTCGGGGAACTCCTCGCACAGCGGGTGGCCGTCGGCGGTGGCGGGCAGGATCGTGCAGGCCGTGAAGTCCGTGCCGATGCCGATCACCTGCTCGGCCGGGACCTGCGCGGCGGCCAGCGCCTTGGGCACCGCGTGCCGCAGCACGTCGATCCAGTCCGCGGGCGACTGCAGGGCCCAGTCCGGTCCGAGGCGGACGCCGGAGCCCGGTAACGCGTCCTCGATCACCCGGTGGGCGTACTCGTGCACGGCGCTGCCCAGCTCCGCGCCATCGCTCACCCGGACCACCACGGCGCGGCCGGACAACGTGCCGTAATCCACACCGACCACATAACGGTCACTGTTAACGTTCACACTCAACCTCCAGAGGCTCTTGCGCCGCCCATGCCCGGAGCGGGGGGCCGCCGGCCGGCGATGCGGCCGGCGGCCCGAAACCGGTTTCTGTCGATGTCCGCGGGCGTCAGCGCGCGGTGCCGGCCCTGCGCTTGGTCCACACGTCGAACGCCACCGCGGCGAGCAGCACGGCACCCTTGACGAGCATGACCCGCTCACTGGGCGAGCCGATCAGCGACATGCCGTTGTTGATCACCGCCATGATCAGACCACCGGTGATCGCTCCGACCACCTTGCCCACGCCGCCCTGCACGGCCGCGCCGCCGATGAAGGCCGCGGCGATCGCGTCCAGCTCGAAGCTGTTGCCCGCGGTGGGGCCCGCCTGGTTGAGCCGGCCGGCGAAGATGACACCGGCGATCGCCGACAGCACCCCCATGTTGACGAAGATCCAGAAAACCACCGACTTGACCTTCACGCCGGACATCACGGCCGCGTGCAGGTTGCCGCCGATGGCGTAGATCTGCCGCCCGAACACCGTGCGGTTCGCCATCAGCGAGTACGCCAGCACGAGCACCGCCAGCAGCACGAGCACCCACGGCAGGTTCTTGAAGCGGGCGAGCTGCACGACGAGGAAGAGGATCACCGCGGCTCCGGCCGCCATCTTCAGCGCGAACAGCGCCAGGGGATCGACCGCCTGCCCGTAGCCCTTGCGGGCGCTCCGGGTGCGCCACTGCGCGAGGACCATGCCGGCGATGGCGACGATGCCGACCAGCAGGCTGAACAGGTCGGCGCCGCCGAGCGGGCCGAGGCCGACGTTGCCCAGCCAGCCGTCGGTGAAGCCGTTGGCCAGTGTGCGGACCTGGTCGGGGAACGGGCCGATGCCCTGGTTGCCCAGGACGGTGAGGGTCAGCGCCCGGAACAGCAGCATGCCGGCCAGCGTGACGATGAAGGCGGGGATGCCGAAGTACGCGATCCAGTACCCCTGCCAGGCCCCGATCAGGGCCCCGGCCACGATCGTGATCAGCACGGCCGCCGGCCAGGGCACGCCCATGTTCACCATGAGCACCGCGGCCAACGCGCCGGTGACCGCGACCACCGAGCCGACCGACAGGTCGATGTGCCCCGCGATGATGACCAGGATCATCCCGATCGCCAGGATCAGGATGTAGGAATTCTGGACGATGATGTTGGAAATGTTCTGCGGCTGCAGCAGTGCGCCGTCGGTCAGCACCGAGAACAACACGATGATCAGTGCGAAGGCGATGTAGATGCCGCTGGAGCGCAGGTTGACCGACAGCCCGCCGAGCGACACCCGGCCCGGCCGCCCCGGCGCTCCCCCGCCGCCCTTGGCGCCGACCTCGACGTCGGCGGGCGTGATGCTGCTCATGCGAGCTACTCCTGTCCCTTGGTCATGAGATACATGAGGCGTTCCTGCGTGGCCTCCTCGCGCGGCACCTCACCGGTGACGCGCCCCTCCGAGAGCGTATAGATGCGGTCGCAGAGGCCGAGCAGTTCGGGCAGCTCAGACGAGATCACCAGCACGGCCTTGCCCTGCTCCGCCAGACGGTTGATGATCATGTATATCTCGTACTTGGCGCCGACGTCGATGCCCCGGGTCGGCTCGTCGAGGATCAACACGTCCGGCTCGGTCAGGATCCACTTGGAGAGCACGACCTTCTGCTGGTTGCCGCCGCTCAGCTTGCCGACGACGCTGTCCACACTGGGCGCCTTGATGTTCATGCTCCCGCGGAACTGCTGGGCGACGCGGTATTCCTCGTACTCGTTCACCCAGCCGCGCCTGGACAGGCCCTTGAGCCAGGCCGCGCTGATGTTGCGCTTGATGTCCTCGATGAGGTTGAGGCCGTACCTCTTGCGGTCCTCGGTGGCGTAGGCGACGCCGTGCTTGATCGCGTCCTGCACGGTGCGCAGCTCGATCCGCTCGCCGCCCTTGAAGATCCTGCCGGAGATGTGCACGCCGTACGTCCGCCCGAACACGCTCATCGCCAGTTCGGTGCGCCCGGCGCCCATCAGCCCGGCCAGGCCCACGATCTCACCACGCCGCAGCATGAGCGAGGCCCCGTCGACCACCTTCCTGCCGGGCTGGCTGGGGCTGTAGACCGTCCAGTCCTCGATCCGGAAGGCCTCCTCGCCGATCGCGGGCGTGCGCGGCGGGAAGCGGTTGTCGAGGGCGCGGCCGACCATCCCGGAGATGATGCGGTCCTCGGTCACGCGGTCGACGGCCATGTCCAGCGTCTCGATCGTGCGCCCGTCACGGAGGATCGTGACGGAGTCGGCGATCGCCGTGACCTCGTTGAGCTTGTGCGAGATGATCACGCACGTGATGCCCTCGTCCCTGAGCCCGCGCAGCAGGTCGAGCAGGTGGGCCGAGTCCTCGTCGTTGAGCGCCGCGGTCGGCTCGTCGAGGATGAGGAGCTTGACCTCCTTCGACAGCGCCTTGGCGATCTCCACGAGCTGCTGCTTGCCCACGCCGATGTCGGAGACCGTCGTCGTGGGGTTCTCGCGCAGGCCGACCCGCCTCAACAGCTCGCCGGCCTCGTAGTTGGTTCGGTTCCAGTCGATGACGCCACGCGTCGCCCGCTCGTTGCCGAGGTAGATGTTCTCCGCGATCGACAGCTGCGGGCACAGCGCCAGCTCCTGGTGGATGATGACGATGCCGGCGTGCTCGCTGTCGCGGATGCCGCCGAACTCGCAGCGTCTGCCCTCGAAGGTGATCTCGCCGTCGTACTGGCCGTGGGGATAGACCCCGGACAGCACCTTCATCAGCGTCGACTTGCCGGCGCCGTTCTCGCCGCAGATAGCGTGGATCTCACCCCGCCGTACCGCCAGGTTGACGTCCTGCAGGGCCGTCACTCCGGGGAATGTCTTGGTGATCCCGCTCATTCGCAAGATGTGCTCGGTCATGTGCCCCCCGCTCAGGGAGGGCCCGGGGACTGCTCCCCGGGCCCGAATCCCTACTTGAGCTGGTCCTCGGTGTAGTAGCCGCTGCCGACGATGACATCCTTGTAGTTGTCCTTGTCGACGACCACCGGGTCGAGCAGGTACGACGGGACGACCTTGTTGCCGTTGTCGTAGTCCTTCTCGTTGTTCACCTCGGGCTTCTGACCCTTCAGCACCGCGTCCGCCATCTTCACGGTCTGCTCCGCGAGCTTGCGGGTGTCCTTGAAGATGGTGGAGTACTGCTCACCGGCGACGATCGACTTGACCGACGCCAGCTCGGCGTCCTGGCCGGTCACGACCGGGTACGGCTGCCCGCTGGTGCCGTAGCCGGAGCTCTTGAGCGCCGACAGGATGCCGATGGACAGGCCGTCGTACGGCGAGAGCACGCCGTCGACCTTGGCGTCACCGGTGTAGGTCTTGGTGAGGATGTCCTCCATGCGCTTCTGCGCCGTGGCGGGGTCCCACCGCAGGATGGCGGCCTGCTTGAAGTCGGTCTGGCCGCTCTTGACCTTCAGCGTGCCGTCGTCGATCTTCGGCTTGAGCACCGACATCGCGCCGTTCCAGAAGAAGGTGGCGTTGTTGTCGTCGGGCGAGCCGCCGAACAGCTCGACGTTGAACGGGCCCTTCTTGCCGCTGTCGACGCCGAGGCCCTTCAGCAGCGAGGTCGCCTGCTGCACGCCGACCTTGAAGTTGTCGAAGGTGGCGTAGTAGTCGACGTTCGGGCTGTTGCGGATGAGCCGGTCGTAGGCGATGACCGGGATCTTGTTGTCCGCGGCCTCCTGGAGCTGGGAGGTGATCGCGGTGCCGTCGATCGAGGCGATGATCAGGAGCTTGGCGCCCTTGGTGATCTGGTTCTCGATCTGGTTGACCTGGGTGGGGATGTCGTTCTCGGCGTACTGGAGGTCGACCTTGTAGCCGAGGGCCTCAAGCTGCTGCTTCACGTTGTCGCCGTCGTGGATCCAGCGCTCCGACGACTTCGTGGGCATGGTGACGCCGATCAGGGCGCCGGCGGTGCCGGCCCCGGAGGACGCGGACGCCTCGGTGTCCACCGTCTTCTGGCTGGAGCCGCAGGCCGTCATTGTCGCGGCGAGCGCGATGGCGGACACCACGCCCCCGATTCGTAGCAACCTCATATGCATCTCCTTGGTTGGGGGTCGCCGCACAGCTCGATGCGGCCGGTAGAAGGGACTGGGACGTTTTTCACGTCAAGGAGTTCGGCGGCGCGATCCACCCGAGAACACGCGCTGCAGGAGGATGAAGACGAAGAGCAGCAGACCAATGAAGATCCTGGTCCACCAGGAGCTGAGCGTGCCCTCGAAGCTGATGATCGTCTGAATCAGCCCCAGCACGAGCACGCCGAGCACGGTGCCGAGTAGGAAGCCGCTCCCGCCGGTCAGCAGCGTACCGCCGATGACGACCGCGGCAATCGCGTCCAGCTCCATGCCCACGGCGCTCAGTCCGTAGCCCGACAGCGAGTAGAAGGCGAACAGCAGGCCGCCGAGGGCCGAGCAGAACCCGCTGATCGTGTAGACCGCGATCTTCGTACGGGCCACCGGGAGACCCATGAGCAGGGCCGACTGCTCGCTGCCGCCGGTCGCGTAGACGTTTCGGCCGAGCCGGGTGTAGTGCAGCACGTACGCCGCGATCAGCACGACCACCACCGCGATCACCGCGCTCGGGGAGACCGACAGGTCGCCGCCGAGGTTGATCCGCGTCTGGGCGATGTCGGTGAAAGTCGGGTTCTCGATCGGGATCGACTCGGTGCTGATCGTGTAGCACAGGCCGCGGGCCAGGAACATCCCGGCCAGCGTGACGATGAACGGCTGGATCTCGAAGTAGTGGATGATGGCGCCCATGGCCAGGCCCAGCACCGCGCCGATCACCAGCACCAGGGCCATGACCGCGTACGCCGGCCAGCCGTCCTTCAGCAGGCTCGCGCTCAACATCGTGGCGAGCGCGACCACCGAACCGACCGACAGGTCGATGCCGCCGGTGAGGATCACGAACGTCATGCCGACCGCGACGACCAGCAGGAACGCGTTGTCGATGAAGACGTTGAGGATGATCTGCCCGGTGGCGAAGTTCTCGTAGCGGATGCCGCCCGCCACGAACATGGCCAGGAACAGGCCCGCGGTCACCAGGACCGGAATGTACTTCGGCGGGACCGTGCGACGGCGGAGGTCCCGCAGGCCGGCGATGCTCGTCATGCCGAGACCCTCACCTTCTCTTCGGCCGCCGGACGCGCCGTCATCGGGCGCCTGCGGCGGTGGAACACCTTCGTGCGGAAGGCCGGGGACTGGATCAGGCAGACGATCGTCACCACGAGCGCCTTGAACAGCAGCGTCGTCTCCGGCGGAACGCCGATCGAGTAGATCGTGGTGGTCAGCGTCTGGATGATGAGGGCGCCCAGCACGGTGCCGCTCAGCGAGAACCGGCCGCCGGACAGCGGGGTGCCGCCGATGACGACGGCGAGGATCGCGTCCAGCTCGATCCACAGACCGGCGTTGTTGCCGTCGGCGCTGGAGACGTTCGAGCTGATCATCAGGCCCGCGATGCCGGCGCACAGCCCGCAGAACGCGTACACCGTCATGAGCACGCCGCGGGCGCTGATGCCGGCCAGGCGGCTCGCCTCGGCGTTGCCGCCGACCGACTCGATGAGCAGGCCGAGCGCCAGGCGCCGGGTGAGGAACGCGGTGAGCGCGAGCACGACCGCCACGATGATGATCCCGAACGGCAGCGTCAGCCAGTAGCCGCCGCCGATCAGCTTGTACGGCGAGCTGTTGACCGTGGTGATCTGGCCGTCGGTGATGAGCTGGGCCAGGCCGCGCCCGGCGACCATCAGGATCAGCGTCGCGATGATCGGCTGGATGCCGATGCCCGCGACGAGGAAGCCGTTCCACGCGCCGAGGACCACCGACAGCACCAGCGCGAGGCCCACGGCCCCGAGCACGCCGCCCACCGAGTTCTGGTCGGACAGGCCGCTGATGCGCAGGCAGGCCAGCGCGCCGGCGATCGCCACGACCGAGCCGACCGACAGGTCGATGCCGCTGGTGGCGATGACCAGCGTCATGCCGAGCGACACCAGGATCAGCGGCGCGCCGAACCGGACGATGTCGATCAGGCTGCCGTAGAGGTGCCCCTCCTTCATCTGGATCTTGAAGAAGTTGTCCGTGAAGATGAGGTTCAGTGCCAGCAACGCGACCAGGATGACCAGGGGCCAGAACAGGCGATGCTTCAGGATCCGGCTCATGATCGGGCTCCGCTCGCGATCGTCTCCGTCAGGGTGTCGGTCGTCAGCCCCTCGTTGTCCATCTGGGCGACCAGCTTGCGGTCGCGGAGCACGCCGACCTTGTGGCTGAGCCGCAACACCTCCTCCAGCTCGGCGGAGATGAACAGCACGGCCATCCCGCCGTCCGACAGCTCGGCGACGAGGCGCTGGATCTCGGTCTTGGCGCCGACGTCGATGCCGCGGGTGGGCTCGTCGAGGATGAGCAGGCGGGGCTCCAGGATGAGCCAGCGGGCCAGCAGCACCTTCTGCTGGTTGCCGCCGCTGAGGTTCTTGATGAGCTGGTCGGGGTTGGCCGGGCGGATGTTCAGCGCGGCGATGTACTTGTCGACCAGCTCGTCCTGCTTGCGCCGGGGGATCGGCCTGGTCCAGCCGCGGGAGGCCTGCAGGGCGAGGATGAGATTCTCCCGGACCGTCAGGTCGGGGATGAGGCCCTCGGCGCGCCGGTTCTCGGAGCAGAAGGCGAGCTTGCGGGCGACGGCCGAGCGCGGCGTGCGCAGGCTGACCTGCTCGCCGTCGATCTTCAGCGAGCCGGTGCCCGCGTGGTCGGCGCCGAACAGCAGCCGGGCGATCTCCGTACGGCCCGAGCCGAGCAGCCCGGCCAGGCCGACGACCTCGCCCTCGTGGATGGTGAGCGTGAACGGCTGGATGGCGCCGGTGCGGCCCAGCTCCTCGGCCTGGACCAGCGGCGCACCCTCGCCGGCCGGCGGGCGTTCCTCCAGCTTCTCGAGGTCGGCCAGCTCGCGGCCGATCATCTTGCCGATCAGCTCGACCTGGCTCAGCTCGCTGGTGAGATACTCCCCCACGAGCGTGCCGTTGCGCAGGATCGTCATCCGGTCGGAGATCTCGTAGATCTGGTCGAGGAAGTGCGAGACGAACAGGATCGCGATGCCCTGCTCCTTGAGCCTGCGCATCACCGTGAAGAGCTGGGCGACCTCCCCGGCGTCCAGGCTGGAGGTGGGCTCGTCGAGGATGAGAACCTTCGCGTCGATGTCGACCGCCCGCGCGATCGCGACCATCTGCTGGAGCGCCAGCGAGTACGACGACAGGGGCGCCGACACGTCGATGTCGAGGTCGAGCCGGGCGAGGATCTCCTCGGCCCGGCGGCGCATCGCCTTCCATTGGATGCGGCCGAGCCGGCGGGGCTCACGCCCGATGAAGATGTTCTCCGCCACCGACAGGTTCGTGCAGAGGTTGACCTCCTGGTAGACGGTGCTGATGCCCGCCTGCTGCGCGGCGAGGGGGCTGGAGAAGGCGACCGGCCGGCCCTCCAGCTCGATCTCGCCGGCGTCGATGTCGTAGACGCCGGTAAGCACCTTGATCAAGGTGGACTTGCCGGCGCCGTTCTCCCCCATCAGCGCGTGAACCTCGCCCGGCAACAGCCGGAAGTCGACGCCGTCCAGTGCCTTCACGCCGGGGAACTGCTTGCCGATCCCGCTCATCCGCAGGATCGGCGCGGGTGCGGCCATGCGGCGCCCCTCTCATCCTCGTAACTCGTCGTCGCGGGTGAGGCCGCCCCCGTTACGGGGGCGGCCAGGAACCGATCAGTACTTGCGGTTGGGCAGGGCCTCCTTGGCCTGCTCCTGGGTGAAGGTGGTCTCCTCGGTGACCACCCGCTGGGGCACCTGCTCGCCCTTGACGACCTTCTTGGCGAGGTCCATGAGCTGGGTGCCGAGCAGCGGGGAGCACTCGACGATGTAGTTGATCTTGCCGTCGGCGAGGGCCTGCATGCCGTCGTGGACCGCGTCAACCGTGATGATCTTGATGTCCTTGCCCGGGACCTTGCCCGCGCCCTCGATCGCCTCGATGGCGCCGAGGCCCATGTCGTCGTTGTGCGCGTACAGCACGTCGATCTTGGGGTTGGACTTCAGGAAGGCCTCCATGACCTCCTTGCCCTTGGCCCGGGTGAAGTCGCCGCTCTGCGAGGCGATCACCTTGAACTTCGGGTCGGCCGAGATGACCTGCTGGAAGCCGGCCTTGCGGTCGTTGGCGGGCGCGGAGCCGGTGGTGCCCTCCAGCTGGACGATGTTCACGTCGTCCTTGCTGTCCTTGTACTGGTCGACCAGCCACTGACCGGCCTTCTTGCCCTCCTCGACGAAGTCGGAGCCGAGGAAGGTCTTGTACAGGCTGGTGTCCTTGGAGTCCACGGCCCGGTCGGTGAGGATGACCGGGATCTTCGCGTTCTGCGCCTCCTTGAGGACGGTGTCCCAGCCCGACTCCACGACCGGCGAGAAGGCGATCACGTCGACCTTCTGCTGGATGTAGGAGCGGATGGCCTTGATCTGGTTCTCCTGCTTCTGCTGCGCGTCGGAGAACTTCAGCTCGACGCCGGCCGTCTTGGCCGACTCCTGAATGTCCTTGGTGTTGGCGGTGCGCCAGCCGCTTTCCGCGCCGACCTGGGCGAAGCCCATGACGAGCTTTCCGTCGTCGGCGCCACCGCCGGACGAACCGCCGCTGCCGCCGCTGTCACTGCTGCTGCAACCGGCCATCGTCAGGGCCGTGGCACCGGCCAGGATCAGTGCCGAGATCCTCTTCAACACTGGGGGGATCCTTTCTACCTGTTAGCGCTAACACCTAGGGCACAGCGCTGATCATCGAATGTGATTCCGTACGGCTAGCGCGCGGCTGTGCTTCCCCTGAGCACGAACTGGGGAGGCACGACGAGACGCTCATGAGGCAGCCCCTCGCCCGACTCGATCTGCCGGAGCAGCACGTCGATGCTGCGCCTGCCTACGGCCCCGAAGTCCTGTCTGATGGTGGTGAGCGGCGGGGAGAAGAACTCCGACTCAGGGATGTCGTCGAAGCCCACGATGCTGATCTGCTCGGGGACCTTCACCCCCTCCTCCGTGAACGCGCGCAGGAGGCCGAGCGCCATCTGGTCGTTGGCGACGAACACCGCGGTGACGTCGCCGGCCATGGCGGCGAGCTCCTTGCCGGCCCGGTAGCCCGATCGGGGGCTCCAGTCACCGGTCAGCATGCCGGGGACGGGCCGCCCCGCGGCGGTCAGAACCGCGCGCCAGCCGTCGATCCGGCCCTCGGCCTCCAGCCAGTCCGCCGGGCCGCTGATGTGCCAGACGGTCTCGTGCCCCAGCTCGAGCAGGTGCGAGGTCGCCAGCCTGGCGCCCTCGACCTGGTCGACGCTGACCACGGAGACGTCGCCCTGGTGCCAGCCCTCGACGGCCACGGCGGGCATGCCCGCCGGCAGGTCGTCGAGCGCCCGGGCCGCCGACCGCTGCGGGGCGACGACGACGATGCCGTCCACGCCCTGCTCGGCGAGGTAGCCGATCGCGTCGTTCACGCCGGCCCTGTCGATGGTCCGCAGGCTCACGATGCTCACGAAGTAGCCCGCGTCCCTCGCCGCCTGCTCGATTCCGTATACCGTGCTTGCCGGGCCGTACAGCGTCGTGTCGAAGCTGACCACGCCCAGCGTGCGCGAGTGCTTGGTGACCAGAGCCCGGGCGACGAGGTTGCGGCGGTAACCGAGCTGGTCGATGGCCCGCATGACCCGGGTGCGGGTCTCGGCGCGGACGTTCGGATGGTCGTTGAGCACCCGCGAGACCGTCTGGTGCGACACTCCGGCCAGCCTGGCCACGTCGGCCATGACGGGCGGGCGGCGGTCGACGTTGGGTCCCACTGGCGCTCCTCTCAACTGCTTGGGAAGACTGTGAGCGTTAACACGACCCCCCGTCAAGGTGGTGGCCGATTACGGTCCGGTCACACCGAAACATCGCGTTAACCTCCTATTGACGGACATGCCGCATGGCCCTTAACTGGTGGCCGAATCCAGCTTGTTAGCGCTCACTTCGCGACCATCCCGTGATGTTAACGCTAACAGAAACCGGAGGAGCCCCCCGAATGAGCAGAAAGGCCTGGTCACTGGCCTTATCGGCGGCCATGGTGAGCGGTGTGGTGGGCGGCATGCTCTCCACCACGCCGGCTCAGGCCGAAACCGCCGACCCGATCCCCGCCGGCGCGTCCGTCGACCAGTTCGACGCCGCCGCGCTCGGTCCCGACTGGCAGGTCCTCAACCCCGACAACACCCAGTGGTCCCTCGGCGAGCAGCCCGGCAGCCTCCGCATCCACTCGTTGAAGGGCGACACCTACCAGACCGACAACTCGGCCAAGAACATCTTCCTCATGGACGTCCCCGCCGGGGACTTCGAGGTCGTCACGAAGTTCAGCGCCCCGGTCGCGCTCGACTACCAGAGCGCCGGCATCTTCGCCTGGCAGGACTGGGACAACTACGTCCGCGCCGGTCTCGCGCACGTCGGCTCGTCCGGGGGCAACGTCATCGAGACCGACACCGAGGTGAAGGCGGCCTTCACCGCGGCCTTCGCGAGCCGCTCCGGATCCACGGGCGAGATCCTCAAGCTGACGAGGTCGGGCAACGAGTTCACCTCGTCCTACTGGGACGGCTCCGCCTGGGTGCAGGCGTCCAAGGTCACCGCCGCGCTGGACGTCAGGCAGGTCGGCCTGTTCGCGCTGTCCGCGCAGAACGGCACGCCGATCGCGGCCGACTTCGACTACTTCGCGGTCAAGGCGGCCGAGGGCAAGGCGATCGTCCCGTCCGGCCCGTTCACGCTGCGGGCGGCCGGCTCCGCGCCCTACCTGTCGGCGGCCAAGGACGGGCAGTTGATCGCCTCCGACGCCCCGGGCATGACGAGCCTCGCGGTCACCGCCGAGGACAAGGGCGACGGCACGGTCGCGCTCAAGGACCTGAACGGCAAGGGCTACCTGGGGGTCGCCGACGACTCCACGCTGCGCCTCGGCTCGACGGCTGGAGCGTTCCAGCTCCGCGACGCCGGCGGAGGCAAGGTGTACCTGTCGGCCGGGGACAGGCGAGTCGCGGTCAGCGACGGCAGACTCGTCGCCACGAGCCAGACCACAACAACCCAGACGACAACAACACAGGGGACGAAGTTCCAGGTCGAGGGGTACGCCAAGGACGTCGGCGAGCTCAAGGTGGACACCACCGCCGCCGGCACCAAGGTCAGCCCCAACCTGTACGGCATCTTCTACGAGGACATCAACCACGCGGCCGACGGCGGCCTGTACGCCGAGCTCGTGCAGAACCGGTCCTTCGAGTTCAACTCGGTGGACAACCGGAACTACAACGGCCTGACCGCGTGGACCAAGGTCGAGCGCGGCGGCGCGGCCGGCACGGCCGCGGTGTCCGGCGACCGGCCGCTGAACAGTGACAACCGCAACTTCCTGCGGCTGGACATCACCAGCCCGGGCACCGGTTTCGGCGTGAGCAACGCCGGCTTCAACAAGGGCGTCGCGGTCCAGGCCGGCAAGACCTACGACCTGTCGCTGTTCGCCCGGCGCACCAGCGGCGGCCCGATCACCGCGTCCATCGAGAGCGCCGACGGCTCCAAGGTGTACGGCACGGCCACGATCGACGCCCAGTCGGCCGACTGGAAGAAGTACACCGCGACGATCACCGCGAGCGAGACCACCGACGCGGGGCGCCTGGTCGTGCTGGCCGGCGGCAGCGGCCGGGCCGACCTCGACATGATCTCGCTGTTCCCCGAGGACACCTTCAAGGGCCGTCAGAACGGCATGCGCAAGGACATCGCCGAGACGATCGCCGCGCTCAAGCCGCGCTTCCTGCGCTTCCCCGGCGGCTGCGTGACCAACGTCGGCACCTACGACCCGTACTCGCTCAACCAGGACCGGCGCCGCATCTACCAGTGGAAGGAGACGCTCGGCCCGGTCGAGGAGCGGCCGACCAACTTCAACTTCTGGGGCTACAACCAGACGTACGGCATCGGCTACTACGAGTACTTCCAGTTCGCCGAGGACATCGGCGCCGAGCCGCTGCCGGTGCTGTCGGTGGGCGTCAACGGCTGCAACGAGAACCGGCCGCTGACCGACGAGGCCAAGCTCCAGCGGTGGGTCCAGGACACGCTCGACCTCATCGAGTTCGCCAACGGTCCCGCCGACTCCACCTGGGGTGCCAAGCGGGCCGCCATGGGCCACCCCAAGCCGTTCGACCTGAAGTACATCGGCCTCGGCAACGAGGAGATCTACACCGAGTTCTTCACGAACTTCCCCAAGTTCGCGAGCGCGATCCGGGCCGAGTACCCGAACATCAAGATCCTCTCGAACGCCGGCCAGACGTCCCAGGGCAGCTGGTTCGATCGCATGTGGCAGTTCGCGCGTGACCAGAAGGCCGACCTGGTCGACGAGCACTACTACAACGACCCGAGCTGGTTCCTGGCCAACAACCACCGCTACGACACCTACGACCGCAGCGGCCCGCACGTGTTCGTCGGCGAGTACGCCTCGAAGGGCAGCACGTACTGGAACGCGCTGACCGAGGCGTCGTACCTGACCGGCATCGAGCGCAACTCCGACGTCGTCGAGCTGGCGTCGTACGCGCCGCTGCTGTCCAACGTCGACTACGTCAACTGGACGCCGGACCTCATCTGGTTCGACAACGACCAGGTGTACGGCTCCCCCAGCTACTACGTGCAGCGCCTGTTCTCCCGCAACGTGGGCGACACCGTGCTGCCGAGCACGTACAAGGCGAGCCCGCTGCCGGCCGACGACATCAAGGGCGCCATCGGCCTCGGCTCCTGGAACACCCAGGTCCGCTACGACGACGTCAAGGTCACCGGGGCCGACGGCACGGTCCTGTTCGACGACGACTTCTCGAACGGCACGGGCAAGTGGACTCCCGGCCAGGGAACGTGGGCGGCGCAGGACGGCGCGTACGTCCAGACGGCCAACGTGGCCGACGCCCGCTCCACGGCCGGCTCGACGGACTGGTCCGACTACACGCTGGAGGTCACGGCACGCAAGACCGGCGGAGCCGAGGGCTTCCTGGTGATGTTCGGCGCGAAGGACACCGGCAACTTCTACTGGTGGAACATCGGCGGCTGGAACAACACCCA
The DNA here is from genome assembly GCF_006334915.2 of Microbispora catharanthi. GTDB lineage: Bacteria > Actinomycetota > Actinomycetes > Streptosporangiales > Streptosporangiaceae > Microbispora > Microbispora catharanthi. Next base: position 41,942 of record NZ_VDMA02000011.1, on the reverse strand, counting down.
GTCGGCCGTCGAGAAGGCGACGAACGGCTCCAAGTCGTCGATCGCGACGTCGAGCACCACGGTCCAGACCGGTCGCGACTACACAATCAAGATCCAGGTCTCCGGTCGCCACATCACCACCTGGCTGGACGGCCAGAAGATCAACGACTTCACCGACAACGCCGCCGTCGAACCGCTCTACCAGGTGGTCTCGAAGGACAGCGACAGCGGCGACGTGGTGATCAAGGCCGTCAACGTCCAGGACACCGCCGTGCGCAGCACGGTCGACCTCGGCACCGCCGCGATCGCGCCGAAGGCCATCGTCACCTCGCTGACCGGCGACCCGGCCGCCGTGAACTCGCTCGCCGAGCCCACGAAGATCTCTCCGGTCGAGCGGGAGGTGAGCGGATTCTCCTCCGCCTTCACCTACGACTTCCCGGCCCACTCGGTGACGTTCATCCGCCTCGGCAAGGACACCCGGGCCGGCACCACCGTCACCGCCCACGCGTCGCCCGAGCAGGTGAAGCAGGGCAAGAAGGTCCAGGTCCACTACAGCGTGGACCCGGAGGGCGCGACCGGTGAGGTGACCGTGTCCGAGGGCGCGACGATCCTCGGCGACGGGACGCTCAACCCCGGCGGCCAGGGCAAGACCGAGCTCGGCCTCGACCTGCCGGCCGGCACACACGAGCTCACCGTCTCCTACTCCGGCGACGCCCGCTTCCGGCCGTCGGCCACCATGGTGACGCTGGAGGTGAAGCCGTAGCAAACGGCCGTCCGGGGTGCGCCATCGCCCCGGGCGGCTCCTCGCGAGCGGCGGCAGGCGTGGACACGCCTGCCGCCGCTCTCACCTGTGTCCGATCACCGAAGCGGGCAGCGCAGCCGACAGGCCGCCCATGGGACGGTCCGCACGGGGACGGTTGTTCCACGCGTCCCGCCGGGGGCCTAGACCGGCGGGACGCGGTCTTCCGCCCGGCTCGCTCGCGAGCGGGGCGGAAGCTTTTCAGGGGCTGACGCCGGTGCTCTCCCTCACCACGAGTTCGGGCTCCACCATGCGCCTGGCCTCGCCGTCCACCCCGAAGATGCGGTCGAGCAGGAGCTGGAACGCCTGCCGGCCGACCTCGCCGAAGTTCTGCCGTACGGTGGTCAGGGGCGGCCAGAAGTAGGCCGCCTCGGGGACGTCGTCGAACCCGACGACGCTCACGTCCTCGGGGACCCGCCGGCCAGCCTCCCGCAGGGCTCGCAGCACGCCCATCGCCATGTGGTCGTTGGCCACGAAGATCGCCGTCACGTCGGGCTCGCGGGCGAGCCGCTTGCCGATCTCGTAGCCGGAGTGAGCGGTCCAGTCGCCGACCAGCGGCTCGGGAACCTCCCTGCCCTCCGCCTCCAGCACCGACCGCCAGCCGGCCACCCGGCCGCTCGCGTCGATCCAGTTGGGCGGGCCCGACAGGTGCCAGACGGTGCGGTGACCGAGACTGAGCAGGTGGCGGGTGGCACGGGCGGCGCCGGCGTACTGGTCCACCGCCGCCACCGGCACCGGCAGATCGGTTCCTCCGCCGACGTCGACCGCCGGGAGGCCCGGGGGAAGGTGCCGGAGCCCCTCGGCGGCCGACTCGTGCGGCGCGACGACGATGACGCCGTCCACCGACTGGGACCGCAGGCGGTCGATTCCCCTGGTGATCCAGGTGCGGTTGAGCGCGGGCAGGCTGGCGATGCTGACCAGGTAGTCGCTGTCCCTGGCCGCCTGCTCGATGCCGAACAACGTGGAGGCCGGGCCGTACAGGGTGGTGTCGAAGCAGACGACCCCCAGCACCCCCGAGCGGCCGGTCACCAGGACCCGCGCCGCCGAATTGGGCCGGTAGTCGAGCTCGCGGACCGCCGCGAGAACGCGCGCCCGGGTCTCCGGGCGCACCTTCTCCGGAGCGTTCAGCACTCTCGACACCGTCATCGCCGACACTCCTGCCAGCTCCGCGACGTCCTCCATGACCGCCGCCTTCGGGCGTTCGGTCGGGCTCTCTCCAGGCCGGACCTTCGTCATCCGCCGCGCCCCGCTCATTCTGATCAGGTTCCCGAGTGTTTGCGATAACAGCAAGCCGTGTCAATACCGTGGTGACCACTGTCGCGTCACGAGCCCTGTGAGGAACGTTTCGCCTGGTGACCGCGTACGCGCACTGCCCCCAGCTCATGGTATCGCTAACAGGCCTTCCGGCCCCTGAGTTAGCGCGGGACGCCGCGAAGTTCCCCCCTGGCGAGCCAGGCGAGGGCGCACAGAAGCACGATCGCCCCGCCCACCTGTACGGCGGACAGGCGCTCCCCCAGCAGCACGACGCCGATGACGGCGGCGACCAGCGGTTCGAGCAGGGAGAGGACCGCCGCCGTGGTGCCGCCGACGACGCGCAGCCCCGCGAAGAACAGCCCGTACGCGAGCGCCGTCGGCACGGCCGCCAGGTAGCCGAGCAGCAGCACGTTGGTCACGGTGTGCCCGGCGGGCAGCAGCCCTCCGGCGGCGGCGAGTGGGAGCAGGCAGGCCGCGCCCCCGGCGAACCCCCATACGGCCACGCCGTCGGCGGGCATCCGGCGGGTCGTGAGGGTGACGAGGGAGTAGGCCGCCGCCGACAGCAGCGAGTAGCCGGCGCCCGCCGGGGTGACCGTCTGCGCGCCTCCCGTGAGCATGGCCAGACCGGCGACGGCGAGCGCCGCGCATCCGAGGCCGGTACGGCCCAGCGGCTCGCCCAGGAAGACCCGGCCACCGACCGCCACCAGGAGCGGAGCGGCGCCCATCGTGATCATCGTGGCGACCGCGACCCCGGCCTCGGCGATGGCCGCGAAGTAGGCCGCCTGGCACACCGCCATCGCCGGGCCGACGAGCAGCACCGCCCGCCAGGAGGGGCGGCTGCGCGCGACGGCGAGCAGGAGCGCCGCGCCGCAGGCGAAGCGCCAGAACGACACGGCGACGGGACTCAACTGTCCCGCGCCGTGCAGCAGCGCCCCCGCCGCTCCCCCGGTTCCCCAGGCGACCGCGGCGGTGGACACGTAGACGAGACCCTGCCGTACGGACAGGGCTGGAGCATGGTTCATCGATGTCTCTCCAGTGAGGTGGGCCCGATTGCCGCAGGCGGGCAGGGGCCACCGGCCGGGCCGCCCAGGCCCGGCTCACCGGATGGCGCCGCCCGCTAGCGAGCGGGCGGCGGAGAGACGATCAATGTCACGCGGGCACCGTAACGTGCCCGCGCGTTCGGCCGCATCACCATTTAGGCACTTTCGGGGGTGCCGGTGCGCGCGGCGGGAGCCGGAAGGCTTAGTCTTGCATCGTGGCAGCCCGAGGCGAGGTCAGGTCGCCTCGGGCTGTCCGCTTCAGGAAGCCGAGGATGCGCGACCAGGCGTCGGCGCAGGTCTCGGCCAACTCCGGGCGGCCCAGCTCGAAGAAGCTGTGCGGCGCTCCCGGATAGGTGACGAACTCGTGCGCCACCCCCGCGCCTTCCAGCGCCTCGCCGAACGCGCTCACCACCTCGGGGGAGATACCCTCGTCCGCGCCGCCGAACAATCCCAGGATCGGTCCGCGCAGCTCGCCCGCCATCTGGGTGGGGCCGGGGTTGCCGAACAGCACGTCCGGATATCCGTACAGGCCGATGGTGCCGGCGAGCCCGAAGGCCGGCCGGGCCGTCATGAACGCGAGCCTGCCGCCGAAACAGAAGCCGAGGGAGACGATTTCCTCGTCGCTTTCGGCCCGCAGGTGTGCGGCGCCGGCGGCGATGTCGGCGAACAGCCCGTCCTTGTGCGCCTTGCCCAGGTGCTCCATGAAGGGGAAATCCTCGGTCCGCGGGTCGGTCCCGGCCGTACGCCCGAAATAGTCGATGGCGAGCGCGATGTGCCCCTGCTCGGCGAGCCGTTCAGTGAGGCGTTCATAGAATCCCGACAAGCCCCGGTTGTCCGGCAGGACGAGCACCGCAGGACCGGACGCGCGGCCGGGGCGGGCCAGATGAGCCGCGAAGTTCGCGCCGTCGGCCGAGGTCAGCACAAGGCGTTCGGACGTGACGGTCGTGATCGGAGAACCGTGGACGGGCGGCACGGCGTCGGGCTCGTAGCACACGGGCGACATCCCTTTCGGTTGATGCGATGAGATACGCCCGAGAGGCTATAACAAGGTTTTTCCATCATATCAGGGCTAAATAAATTTCCGATCACTCACATATAACGAATAGGCCCGTCTCTCGATTTACGAGAGACGGGCCTATTCGCGTGGTGCCTGATCAGATCACCGGACCGGGCGTGTCGCGCGGCGGCACCGGGCCGGTGCCGGGGACGGGACCCGTGCCGGGAGCGGGCGGGATCGGGCCGGTGCCGGGCGGCGGCAGCGGCGTCTCGCGCGGATACTCGGGGTTCACGGTCCGGGGCGGCATCGGCTCGCCGATGTCGTAACCCGTGCCGAAGCCGCCGGTGCCCGTGCCGCCCTGCTGGTGCGGACCGGGGACCTCACCGCGCCAGCCGCCGGTCTCGCCGCCGCGCGACTCGATGAACGTCTTGAAACGCTCCAGGTCGCCCTTGACGCGCATGCGGACGATCTGCAGGGCGTCCGCCGCCTTCTCCAGGAAGCCCTCGGGGTCGTACTCCATCTGCAGCGTGACCCGGGTCGTGGTGTCGTCGATGCGGTGGAAGGTGACGACGCCGGCCTGCCGCGGCGTGTCCACCGAGCGCCAGGCCACCCGCTCGTCGGGGTGCTGCTCGGTGATCTCCGCCTCGAACTCACGGCGGACGCCCGCGATCTCGACGACCCAGTCGGTGCGCGTGTCGCCGATCTGCTTGACCGACTCCACGCCCTCCATGAACTCCGGGAAGCTCTCGAACTGCGTCCACTGGTTGTACGCGGTGCGGATCGGGACATTCACGTCGACGGACTGTTCGATCGAGCTCATGCCTCCTCCTTCTCTCGTGGGCTACTGCACTACGCCTGCCCTGAGAGGAGGAGGTAAACCCGGGTGCGCGGCCTCAGCGGGTGGCCGACCTGCGGCGCTCGTCTCCCCGGCCCGCACCGTGCCGTCCGGCCGGGCGGGTCAGGCGCGGCCGGGCCGCCTTGCCCCCGTCGCCCGACCGCGCGTGCCGCGCCTTCTCGGCCGACCGGCGCGCCCGTCCCGCGACGAGGTCGCGCACGCCCCGCGAGACGTGGTCGTCCCGCCGCCCAGTGGGCACGGACGACGTCTCGTCTTCCAGGGTGCGGTCGGCCGCCGCGTACCAGCCGGTCACCACCTGTACGGCGAGCGCGGCGAACAGCAGCCCGAACGGCAGCACCCACCCACCGCTCACCTGGTGGAGCAGGCCGAACGTGATCGGTCCGGCGCCCGCGATGAGATACCCGGCGCTCTGCCCGAAGGCCGACAGCGCGGCGGTGCCCGTCGCCGTGCGGGTCCGCATGGCGAGCAGCGCCAGCGCGAGCGGGAACGTGCCCCCGCCGACGGCCACGAGGATCGACCACGCCCACAGCGCCTGCCCGGTGAGCAGGCCCGCGAAGCCGGCCGCGTAGAGGACGGCGAAGGCGATCACCAGCGGGCGCTGTCCGGACAGCCGGGCCGCCAGGGCGGGCACCGCCATGGAGACGGGGATCCCGAGCCCGGTGAACACGGCGAGGACCAGGCCGGCCTGCCCGGCGGTGTAGCCGTTGTCCCGCAGCAGCAGCGGCAGCCAGCCGAACATCACGTACGCGATGAGCGACTGCGAGCCGAAGTATCCGGCCACGGCCCAGGCGAGCCTGCTGCGCAGGAGGCCGTCGGCTCCGGCCCTCGCGGATGTGTCGCGCCGCTCCGGCTCACCGCGCCTGAGCGCGAGCCACGGAATCGCGGCCACGGCGGCCAGGGCCGCCCACACCCCGAGTGCCACATGCCAGTTGCCTCCCGCCGCCTGCTGCACGGGAACGGTCGCGGCGGCGGCGACCATCGTCCCGGCCGCGAGCGCCGTCGAGTAGACGGTGGTCATCGCACCCGCCCGCCGGGGGAAGTGCCTCTTGATCAGCGCGGGGATGACGACGTTGCCGACCGCGCCGCCTGCCAGCGCGACCGCGCTCGCGGCCATGAACGGCACGGCCGAGTCGACGAGGGAGCGCGCGGCCTGCCCCGCCGCGAGCAGGACGATCGCGGCCAGCAGCAGCCGGTGCTCCCCCATCCTGCGGGACATGGCCGGCGTCAGGGCGCCGAACAGAGCGAAGCTCATCACCGGCAGCGTGGTGAGGAGCCCCGTCATCGCCCCCGACAGGCCCAATCCCGCGCTCACCTGGTCGAGGACGGTCCCCACGCTGGTCACCGCGGTGCGCAGGTTCAGCGCGGCGAGGGCGATGCCCCCGGCGATCAACCACGCCATCGATCCGCCTTGTGCTCTCCATGGTGCTCGGAGCACGCCCCTCCGCGTCACGACGGCACTCATCGCCGCAACATCTCCCCTCATCGGGTCATCCTACGATTGACACCATACCAAAGCCCTCATCGCTCTCATTTGTTCCAGCTTCGGAGAACTCGTTACGAACGCCGGACGCCGCGAAGCAGCCACAGGAGGCCGATCACGGGCAGCGCGAGCGGCACGTACCCATACCCGCTGCCATACCCCGACCACACGGTGGCCTGCGGAAACGCGGCGGGGTCCGCCAGGCTCAGCGTGCCGACGACCAGCACCCCGGCCAGCTCGACCAGGCAGGCGGCGACCGCGACGCGCCGTGCGCCCCGGGCCAGCGCCACCGTGAGCACGATGTAGACCACTCCGGCGAACGCCGACAGCACGTACGCCAGCGGCGCCTCGGCGAACCTCGTGGCGATCTGCACGGCGGCGCGGGAGGTCGCGGCCAGCGCGAAGATCCCGTACACGGCCACGAGCACGCGTCCCGGCCCTGTGCCGGAAGGGGCACTCATGCGCCGGCGTTCCAGATCTGCAGCAGCCGCCCGGTCATGACGGCCACGGTGAAGGCGGCCACGGCGATGACCCCCGGGCCCCAGCGCGTACGCTCCGCCCGGCCCCACCACATGGCGGCGGGCGGGATCACCACGGTGCCCGCCAGGTAGCCGATGAAGGTCGCCTTGTCCACCACGTGGCCGAGCCCGGCCAGCGCGAAGCCCGCCTGCGCGAGCACGGCGAGCTCCAACAGTCCCAGCCCGACCAGCAGCACCGGCCCCATCGGCCGATCCCGTACGGCGGTGACGACGCCGACAAGCGCCAGCAGCAGGGCGGCGCCGATCAGCCAGCCCGAATAGGCGCCGTTCATGCCGCGCTCAGGGCGGGGATCGCAGACATGGCCAGTAGGGTATCGGCCCGCACGCCCGCCCTGCCGCACGGCCTCCTAACGCTGCCGGGTCTCCGCGAGCAGCAGGTCGACCGCGTCCTCCGGCTTCCCGTTGACCGCGTACGCCCCCCGCTGGCGCGAGGCGGAGCTGCCCCGGCGCAGCGCCGCGTCGGCGAGCTCCGAGACGATCTCCCAGTCGCCCAGCTCCTCCAGGGTCGGCCGCAGTTCCTCGAGCATCCCGGTGATGAGCCGCGGGGCCGGCTCGGGCCTGCTCGTCACCGGTGACAGCAGGTCGCCCTCGAGCCCGTCGCGGGCGGCCCGCCAGTTGGCGGCCCGCAGCAGCGCCAGGCGCTGCTCGCCGACCGGCGGCTCGCCCCGCTCCACGGCCTCCGTCTCCCTCGTCATGAGGGCGCGGAAGAGACCGGCGAGCAGCACCACGTCGTCCGCGAGCGGGCAGGAGTCGCAGATGCGCATCTCCACCGTCGGCACGTGGGCGCTCAACCGCAGGTCGAAGTAGACCATGCCCCGGTCCTCGATGACGCCGGAGGCGACCAGGTCCTCGGCCGTCCTGTCATACTCGGCGGCGTCGGCGAACGGGCCGAGCGGACCCGCCGTCGGCCAGCGCTGCCAGGTCAGCGCCCGGCTGCTGGCATACCCGCTGTCCTCGTCCATCCAGTAGGGCGAGCTGGCGCTGAGCGCGAGAAGCGGGGGGAGCCACGCCTCCACGCGCTGGGCGGCGAGCACGGCCACGTCCCTGTCGTCGATCTCCACGTGCACCTGCGCCCCGCAGATGAGCTGCTCCTGGGCGAGGAACCGGTAGGACTCCGACAGGTACTCGTAGCGCTCCCCCGGGGTGAACGTGTAGCCCTCGATGCCGGTGATCGGGGTCGTGCCGGAGGCGATCACGCCCACCCCCAGCGGCTCACCGGCCGACACGAGCGCCTGGCGCAGCCGCACGATCTCGGCCCGCACGTCGCCCAGGTCCTCCATAGGGGTGCTGTTGGTCTCCACCACCGAACGCTGCAGTTCGGCCGCGAACCCCTCGTCCGGCAGCCGCTCCAGCATCGACTCCGCCAGCGGCGTCAGCCGCCGGGTCTCGAGATCGACGACAAGGAACTCCTCTTCAACGCCGACAGGCCGTCTCTTCGTCATGACCGGTCACTACCCCGATGGTGCGGAATAGGCCTGACCTGGTCCGTTCTCGTCCGGGCAAAGTCGGAGCGCCCCGAACCTTTTCCGTGGATGATGACTCATATCGGTGGGGGTCCGACATTTCCACTACGGGGAAGGATTCGACATGCCAGTCGACCTGTCCAACGGCAAACCGCTCGCATGGGACTCGGCGAAACTCGACGCCGACACCAAGGCGATGCTCGACAACCTGCAGCCGAACATCCTGCAGGCGCACGTACGGGAAAACATGTCCCTGCTGCTCGTGCACTTCGGCGACGGCCCGGACGGCAGACGCTTCCTGCGCTCCCTCGTGCCGCTCATGAAATCGGCCAGGAAGCACCTGGAGGAGGTCCGCGACTTCAACCGCGCCAAGAAACCCGGCACGCCGTACGTGGGCGTCGGAATCAGCAAAATCGGCTATCTGAAACTGGGTGACTCCACCAGCAAATTCACCGACAACGCGTTCAAGTCGGGGATGAAACGGCGCAAGGACACGTTGAGCGATCCGGCGGTCGGCGCCTGGGAGAAGCACTACCAGGAGGAGATCCACGCGATCGTGCTGATCGGCGACGCCACGCCCGAACCGGTTGCCGCCACCCGCGAGCGCGTCCTCGCGCTGCTGCCGAAGACCGCGAAGATCGTCGGCGAGGAGAAGGGCGAGGGCCTGCGCGACGCCCAGGGCCGGGGCATCGAGCACTTCGGCTACGTGGACGGCCGCAGCCAGCCGCTGTTCCTCGCCGACCAGGTGGCCGCCGAGTCCGGCACCAACTGGAACCCGTTCTTCCCGCTGAGCCACGTGCTCGTCCCCGACCCCCTCGCTCCCCACCCGAGCCGGCACTTCGGCAGCTATCTCGTCCTGCGCAAGCTGGAGCAGAACGTCCGCGCGTTCCGCGAGGCCGAGGAGACTCTCGCCGACGCGCTCGGCCTGAAGGGGGACGACCGGCCGCTCGCGGGCGCGATGCTGGTGGGCCGGTTCCGCAACGGCACCCCGCTGCGGCTGCACGGCAAGCCGAGCTCCGAGGGCCACCCGGTGCAGAACGACTTCAGCTACCGCGACGACCCCGGGGCCAAGTGCCCGGTCAGCGCGCACATCCGCAAGGCCAACCCCCGCGACTCGCGGGACGGCGGCCTGGAGCGCGCACTCGGCGTGATGATGGCCCGGCGCGGCCAGACGTACGGCAGGCGCACCGACAAGCCGTGGGACGACGCGCCCGCGACGACCCGGCCGACCGGCGGGGTGGGCCTGCTGTTCATGGCGTTCAACTCCAGCCTGCAGGGCCAGTTCGAGTTCACCCAGCAGACCTGGGCCGACAACGCCGATTTCCCGGCCGGGGACACCGGCCACGACCCCGTGATCGGCCAGGGCAAGCGGGACGTCAAGGTGCGCTACCCGACGGCGTGGGGCAGCGCGAAGCTCAGCGCCCCCCAGCGCCAGGTCCCCCAGACCGTGACGATGAAGGGCGGCGAGTACTTCTTCATGCCGTCGCTCGCCTACCTCAAGAGCCTGTGATCCTCCGACGCCCGCGTCAGGCACGGGAGCGGCCGACGTAGACGTTCCGGGCCCGGTAGTAGGTGCTCGCGCTCGGGCCCGGAGAGCCGGACGAGCCCTCCATCTGGTCGACCCCGGTCAGCCAGAAGGCCGGCCAGGTCCCCCGGGCCGACGGCGCCTGGAAGTCGCCCTTGGGCGCCCGAGTGGTAGTGGATCGCCGGGTGCGGGTTCGCGGTGCTGATGCCCTGTCCCAGGTGATCCTGGTGGCGGTCAACGTCCGCGCCGCGGCCCTGAGCGGGGCCGTAGGTCATGCGAGAGACGCGCGTGAAGGTTCCAGCCGTGTGGGTGGAGCTATGGGGACTCGAACCCCAGACCCCCTCCATGCCATGGAGGTGCGCTACCAGCTGCGCTATAGCCCCTTGCCACCGCCCCGGGTGTTCCCGGCGCGGCGCTCGGAGAGCATATAGGTATGCCCATCCGTTTACCTAATCGTCACCGGCCTCACGCGTCTCAGCCGTCGGCGGTGGCGGCGGGGCTGTCGTCGCTGCTGATCGGCTCGGGGAGCGTCCCCGCGTTGTGCTCCAGCAGGCGCCAGCCGCGGCGGCCCTCCTCCAGCACCGACCACGAGCAGTTGCCCAGGCTGCCGAGCGCCGACCACAGCTCCTGCGGCAGCCCGAGCAGACGACAGATGCCGAGCCGCAGCGCGGCCCCGTGCGAGGCGACCACCAGCAGGCCGTCCTCGTCGAGGCGGGACGCCCAGCGCCCGACGGCGTCGGCCACGCGGTCGGCGACGTGCGCCACGTCCTCGCCGCCCGGGGCCTCCCACGCCTCGTACTCGACCGGCCAGCCCGCCCTGATCTCGTCGCGGGTCAGGCCCTCCCACTCGCCGCCGCCGCGCTCGCGCAGGTCCTTGTCCACGGCCACGTCGAGGCTGGTGAGCCGGCCGAGGGCCGAGGCCGTGTCGTACGCGCGCCGCAGGTCCGAGGAGACGAGCATGGTCGGCCGCAGGGCCGCGAGCAGAGAGGCCGCCCGGGCCGCCTGCGCGATGCCGGTCTCGTCCAATGCGATGTCGGTGTGCCCCTGGAAGCGCTTCTCGACGTTCCAGAGCGTCTGCCCGTGCCGCAGGCAGACGACGCGACGGCTCATCGCGCCGCCCCGATGATGGCGTTCGTCACCGGGCCGCTCCGTGCCCGCGCTGCTCGGCGACCCGCTTGACGCTCTCCGGCAGCTCGATGGACGGGCAGTCCTTCCACAGGCGCTCCAGCGCGTAGAAGTTGCGGTCCTCCTCGTGCTGCACGTGCACCACGATGTCGAGGTAGTCGAGCAGGACCCAGCGGCCCTCCCGCTCGCCCTCACGGCGTACGGGCTTGGCGTCGGCCTCCACGCGCATGCGCTCCTCGATCTCGTCGACGACCGCGCGGACCTGCCGGTCGTTGGACGCGGAGCAGAGAAGGAAGGCGTCGGTGATGACGAGCTGGTCGCTCACGTCATAGGCGATGATGTCGTCGGCCAGCTTCTCGGCGGCGGCCTCGGCCGCCACCCGCACGAGCTGGATCGATCTCTCGGATGCTGTCACGATTCGGTTCTGTCCTCCGTTGACGGGTTCTTCCAGGGTGCACAGTCCGCGTGTCCCGTACAACCGGCTTTCCCGGGGAGACCCTACCGGCACACCCTGTCGATTCCGGTGTTATGCCCGGGATCAGGAGTTCAACGTCCTTCAGAGCCCGTGGATTCCGTCAGGGGAAAGGCGGCGACAGTGGCGCCGACCGGGATCGTCCCTGGCGTACGGGGGGTCGCGGCGCCCTCGTGCAGGTCGACGATCGCGGCGAAAATCCTGCTGCGGACGTCGTGCCACAGCTCGGGCTCGACCCACAGCTCGGCGTCGGCCGTCACCCCCTCCTCGCCCGCGCGCCGCCGCCCGGCCCGCTCGCGCAGCGACCGCGCCAGCGCCTCGGCCAGCAGCGGGAAGCCGTCCCGCTGCTCGGTCAGCGGCGTGCCCCCCGCCGCCCGGTAGCGGCGCTCCCGGCCGCCGCGCCTGACTCGTACGTCGGCCAGCTCGGCCAGCCCGGCGTCGTCCAGGCAGCGCAGGTGATGGCTGGCGAGGGCGTGTGAGATGCCCAGTTCGCGGGACAACTCGGCCGCCGACATGGGCGCGCCCCACATCAGCGAGAGCATGCGCAGCCGCACCGGATGCGCGAGTGCCCTGAGCCTGGGATCCGCCTCCGCCATGGCGGAAAGTTAACACCATCACAACCCCCAAGCATTGACTTGGGGGTTGGCTGCCGCAAAGATCCCCGGCATGAGAGCCGCCCTCGCCGACCGCAACGCCCGCCGTTACCTGAGCGCCGTCGCGGTCTCCGGTTTCGGCACCACGGCCATGTCCCTGGTCGCGGGCATCTGGGTGAAGTCGCTGACCGGCTCCGACAGCCTCGCCGGCCTCACCGCGTTCTGCTTCTGGGCGCCGACGGCGGCCGGGCCCGCGCTCGGCGCGGCGGTCGACGTCCTCGGCGCCCGGCCCGTGCTCGTCTGGACCAACGTCGTGATGGGGGCGGCGCTCTGCCTGCTCTTCCTGGTCCGCTCCCCCGCGCAGGTCTGGCTGCTGTTCGCGGTGCTCCTGCTGTACGGCGTGAGCTTCGTCGTGCTCGACGCGGCGGAGGCGGCCGTCCTGCCCGCCGCCGTGCCGGAGGCGATGCTGGCCGAGGTCAACGGGCTGCGCATGAGCGCGTCGGAGGGCACCCGCCTCGCCGCGCCCCTGCTGGGCGCCGGGCTGTTCGCCGCCGCGGGCGGCGACGCGGTGGTCGCGCTCGACGCGGCCACCTTCGCGGCCGGCGCCTGGCTGCTCGGCACGCTGCGCCTCCCGGCCGGCTCCGCACGGCCCGCCCGCGTGGCGCGCGGCTGGGCGGCCCGGACGGCGGAGGGGGCGCGCTTCCTGCTCCGCGACCCGCTCCTGCGCCGCCTCACGCTGTCCGGGGCGGCGCTGATGCTGGTCTCCGGCGTCAACGGCGCGGTCGTCTTCGCCGTGGTCGACCACGGTCTGCACCGGGAGCCGGGCTTCACCGGCGTGCTGTCCGCGGTCCAGGGCGGCGGCACGGTCCTCGGCGGCCTGATCGCGGGGCCGCTGCTGCGCCGGACCGGCGAGGCGCGGCTGTCCACCGCCGGAGGGCTCCTCTTCGCCGCCTCGGTGGCACTGCGCGCCGTCCCCTGGGAGCCCGTCGTGACGGCGGCGAGCCTGCTGTCGGGGCTGGGGCTGCCCTGGGTGCTGGTCGCCGCCTTCACCGCCGTACAGCGGATCGTGCCGCACGACCTGCTGGCCACCGTGTCCGCGACCGCCAACACCGTGCTGTTCGTCCCGACCGCAGTGGGGATGGCGCTCGGCGCCGGGCTCCTCGCCCTGGCCTCCTACCGTCCGGTGCTGTACGCGGCGGCGCTCGCCGGCGTGCTCGCCGCGGGCGTGGGGGTCAGCTTTCCGGGTCGTGGTAGAGGCCGCGCTTGTTGATGTACTGCACGATGCCGTCGGGGACCAGATACCAGATGGGCTCCCCGGCGGCCACCCGGTCGCGGCACTCGGAGGAGGAGATCGCCAGGGCCGGGATCTCGATCAGGCTGACCTTGCCCGCGGGCAGGCCGGGGTCCTGGAGCGTGTGGCCGGGCCGCGTGCAGCCGACGAAGTGCGCGATGGTGAAAAGCTCGTCGACGTCGCGCCAGCCCAGGATCTGCGCGAGCGCGTCGGCGCCGGTGATGAAGTACAGCTCCACGTCCGGGCCGTACGCGGCGGCGATGTCACGAAGCGTGTCGATCGTGTATGTGGGGCCGGGCCGGTCGATGTCCACCCGGCTGACCGAGAAGCGGGGGTTCGACGCGGTGGCGATCACCGTCATCAGGTAGCGGTCCTCGGACGAGGACACGTTCTGCTCGGCCTTCTGCCATGGCCGGCCGGTCGGGACGAACACCACCTCGTCCAGGTTGAAGTGGTGGGCCACCTCGCTGGCCGCCACCAGGTGGCCGTGGTGGATCGGGTCGAAGGTCCCGCCCATCACGCCCAGTCGCCGGATCGCCGTCCCGTTACGCATGAAACGGACGATAACGCGCCTATCGGACCACACCGGAAACCGGCCCTCCCGTGACGGCCAGGGCTCCCCCGACGTCCGCGCGCGTCCGGCCCGTGAGACATAGCATGCGGAACATGACCACTCCCGATCGCAATCGCGTGCAGCTGCCCGGCATCAGCTCGCGAGCCTACGAACACCCCGCCGACCGTTCCGCGCTCGTCGCGATGCGTTCGCTCTCCGGATTCGACGCGGTGCTCAAGCGCACGTCCGGCCTGTTCAGCGAGCGCCGGCTCCGCCTGATGTTCCTGGCCTCCGCGGTGCGCACGACCGACACCCAGTTCCGCGCCCTGCACGACATGGGCCGCGACAGCGCCTACATCCTCGACCTGCACCGCATCCCCGAGATCTACGTGCAGCAGGACCCGAAGGCGTACGCGATGGCGATCGGTTTCGACGAGCCGTTCATCATCGTCTCGACGGGGCTGCTCGACCTCATGGACGACGAGGAGCTGCGCTTCGTCATCGGCCACGAGACCTCGCACATCCTGTCGGGCCACGCCGTCTACGGCACGATGCTCGCGATCCTGACCCGCCTGGCCACCCGGGTGGCCTGGATTCCGCTCGGCTACATCGGTCTGCGGGTCATCGTCGCCGCCCTGGAGGAATGGCAGCGCAAGGCGGAGATGTCCGCCGACCGCGGCGGCCTGCTCGCCGGACAGGACCCCGACGCCGCGCTGCGGGCGCTCATGAAGCTCGCCGGCGGCTCCCGCCTGCACGAGATGAACATCGAGGCGTTCCTCGACCAGGCCAGGGAGTACGACACCGCGGGCGACGTGCGCGACGGCCTGCTCAAGGTCCTCAACATGCTCGGCACGACCCACCCGTTCGCGGTGACCCGCGTCGCCGAACTCGACCGCTGGCGTCGCAGCGGAGAGTACGACCGGATCATCGGCGGCACCTACCCGCGCCGCGAGGACGACGCGAACGCCAGCATCACCGAAGAGATCAAGGCGGCGGCCAACTCCTACCGCGAGTCGTGGGCGCAGTCGCAGGACCCCTTCATCGGCGTGCTGCGCGACGTCGCCGAGGGCGCGGTCAACGCCGGCGAGCGCATCTTCAACCGTTTCGCCCGGCGCGAGAACTGAGCCGCCAGAACTGGGCCGCCAGAATTGAGCCGGCAGGATTGAGCACCGGGTCAGCCCGGCAGCGCTAGAAGAAGAAGGCCACGGCGCGGACGGCTGCGGCGCAGAGCGCGACGAAGCCGCCCAGGACGGCGAGCGCGCGCAGGCCCTCCCGCCGCAGGCCGGGGATGGCCGCTCCCGCGCGCTCGATCTCCCGCCCGTTGATCGCGCCACTGACGACGCCGAACGCCACGCCGGCGATCGTGACGGGCACCGGCTGAGACCACCACTCGGGCTCCAGGCGTCCCCCGGAGCCCACCCACAGCGCCGCGAACGCCGCCGCGGCGGCGGGCAGCCCCGGCCACGCGACGGCAGACAGCAGCGAACCGGCCAGCGTGAGCGGGAACGCCAGCGCGCGCAGGCAGGCGCGGGCACGGCCGGGTTTGCGGCTCCGCACGAGCCAGTGGCTGGTCCACACGGCTCTGATCACCACCGCGAGGGCCGCCGTGATCGCGAAGGTGGCGAGCGGGTAGACCACCGACGCCACCACGCACGGAACGGCGAGCAGCGCGACCAGGACCAGGGCCGCGTTCCCGGTCGGGATGCCGAGCGCCCCTTCCGCCCCCTCCGGTGCGGTGGTGAGGGCCGTGGCCGCCCTCACCCGCCGGGGGCGAGCGGCGGAGCCGGGGCCGCCGCGCCGGGCGGCCCGCTCGGCCGCCGTCGCCGGTTCCCGCGTCGTCGTCTCGGCGCCCTTCCTGACCGGCTTGTCCTCCGTCTTGACGGCCTTCCTGGTCACCGGCTTCGCGTCGGCCGCGGCACGCGCCCGGGCCGCCTCCGCGGGCGTACGCGTGGCGGTCTCGGCGACGGACGCCTCCCCGGCGGCCCGCGCGAGCCGGGACAGGCGGTCGGCCAGCAACGCGGCGGTCGGGCGGCGGGCGGGGTCGCGATGCAGGGCGGCGCGGACGAGCGGCAGCAGGGCGGCCGGCACCCCCACCAGGTCGGCCTTGCCGTTCAGCACCGCGTACATCTGGGACTCGGCGGTGCCCCGGCCGAAGGTCGGCCGTCCGGTGGCGGCGAACGCCACCGTGGCGGCCCAGCCGTGGATGTCGGCGGGCTCCCCCACGGTCTCGTCCGCGAAGACCTCGGGAGCGCAGTAGCCGGGCGTGCCGAGGAACGTACCGGTCACCGTGACCCGCGTCGCGTCGAGCACCTGGGCGATGCCGAAGTCGATCAGCACCGGCCCGTCCTCGCCCAGCAGGACGTTGGCCGGCTTGACGTCGCGATGCACGACCCCGCCCGCGTGGATGATCGCCAGAGCCGCCGCGAGGCCCTGCGCCAGCGTGATGAGCCGGGACTCCGGCAGCGGCCCGCCACGCCGTACGCCGTCGAGGAGGTTCTCCCCCTCGATGTACTCCATGACGAGGTACGGCCGGTCGCCGGACAGGTCGGCGTCGAGCACCTGGGCGACGTACGGGCTCTCGACCCGGCGCAGCGCCCGCACCTCGCGTTCGAGCCTTAATCGGGCGTCGGGATCGTTCTCGATGGGGTCGCGGAGCATCTTCACCGCGACGCGGTCGCCCCGGCGGCCGACGGCGAGGTACACCTCACCCATGCCACCCCGGCCCAGCCGCTCCAGCAGCGCGTAGGGGCCGACCCGCCCGAGACGTCCAGCCATAGGAGCGCCAACCATAGCGGCCCGGCAGCCCGAATAGGCGGAGGCGCGCCGTTCCAATCGCACATAAGCCGATGCCAACCGGCCCACAAGCACACCAGGGCAGTCTGTTCATCGACAATGCGGCCGGACCGCCGGCCCGCGCTGACACCGGCGAGACGAAGACAGATGACGATGACTGACTCCTCCGGCGCGATCACCGTCGTGGTCGCCGACGATCACCCACTGTACGTCGAGGGGATCCGGTCTGCCCTGAAGCAGGAAGCCGCACAGGCGGCCGGCATCTCCGTCGTCGGCACCGCCTGCGACGACCTCGACGCCCTGCGCCTGTGCGTACGGCTGTCGCCGCAGGTGCTGCTGGCCGACCTGGCGATGCTGGGCGCGCTCGGCTCCCTGCGCCGCCGCTGCCCCGCCGTACGGATGCTCGCGCTGGGCGCCGACGACGGCGAGACGGGCTTCACGAGCGCGCTGCGCGCCGGCGCGCACGGCTACCTGCTGAAGGGATCGGGGCCCGCGGAGATCGCGGCGGCGGTCCGGTCCGTGGCGCTCGGGCAGGTGGTCTTCGGCGGCGGGCTGGCGCCCCGGCTCCTCGACCGTCTCACCACGCCGCAGGCCCGCAGCCCGTTCCCCGGCCTCACCCAGCGGGAGCACGAGATCCTGGAGCGGCTGGCCGACGGCAGGTCCAACGCCGAGATCGCCCGCGAGCTGTGCCTGGCCACCAAGACCGTGCGCAACCACGTGAGCAACGTGCTGACGAAGCTGGCCGCGCCCAGCCGGGTGGACGCGGCCCTGCGGGCCAGGGACGCGGGCCTCGGCTCGCGTCCCGTGCTCACCCGCGTCTGACGGTCACACCCGTACGTGGCCCTCGCCGGTGTAGATCCACTTGGTGGAGGTGAGCTCCGGCAGCCCCATGGGGCCCCGGGCGTGCAGCTTCTGGGTGGAGATGCCGATCTCCGCCCCGAAGCCGAACTCCCCGCCGTCGGTGAACCGGGTCGAGGCGTTCACCGCGACCGCCGCCGAGTCCACGGTCGCCACGAACCTGCGGGCGGCCTGCTGGGAGCGGGTCACGATGGCGTCGGTGTGGGCCGAGCCATACCTGCGGATGTGCGCGACCGCGTCGTCCAGCGAGTCGACGACGGCGGCGGCGATGTCGAGCGAGAGGTACTCCGTGGTGAAGTCCTCCTCGGTGGCGGCCACGACGTCGGCGCCGTAGGCCCGCACGCGCTCGTCCCCGTGGACGGTCACCCCCGCGTCCTTCAGCGCCGTCAGCGCCTTGGGGACGAACTCGTCGGCGACGGCGGCGTGCACGAGGAGCGTCTCGGCCGCGTTGCACACCGAGGGCCGCTGTGCCTTGGCGTTCACCAGGATCTTCAGGGCGGTGTCGATGTCGGCGTCGGCGTCCACGTACACGTGGCAGTTGCCCACCCCTGTCTCGATCACCGGCACGGTCGACTCCTCGACCACGCTGTTGATCAGCGAGGCGCCGCCGCGCGGGATCAGCACGTCCACCAGCCCGCGGGCGCGCATCAGGTGCTTGACCGACTCGCGGGTCTGGCCCGGCACGAGCTGCACGGCGTCCGCCGGCACCTCGGTCGCCGCCAGCGCCTCCTGCATGACCCGCACCAGCGCGGCGTTGGAGGAGTACGCGCTGGACGACCCCCGCAGCAGCACGCCGTTGCCGCTCTTGAGGCAGAGCGCGGCCGCGTCCACGGTCACGTTGGGCCGGCCCTCGTAGATGATGCCGATGACGCCGAGGGGCACCCGCACCTGACGCAGCTCCAGGCCGTTGGGCAGCGTGCCGCCGCGCACGACCTCGCCGACCGGGTCGGGCAGGTCGGCCACCTGGCGGACGGCCGCCGCGATCTTGGCGATCCGGCCCGCGTCGAGCCGCAGCCGGTCGATCATCGCTTCGGAGGTGCCGTTCTCCCTGGCCCGGTCCACGTCCGCGGCGTTGGCCGCGACGATCTCGTCCGTGGCCGCCTCCAGGGCGTCGGCCACGGCGCGCAGCGCCGCGTCCTTCGGCGCGCGCGGCATCGGCGCGAGCACCGTCGCGGCGTCCCTCGCCGCCCGCGCGACCTTCAGAAATTCCTCTGCCTCAGACATTGCCTCGCGCTCCGTCACTTGTGGTGGTGGACAGGCTCCAATATCACGATGTCGTCCCGGTGGATCAGCTCGCGCTCGTACTCCGGGCCGAGTGTGCTGGCCAGCTCCCGGGTGGAGCGGCCGAGCAGGTCGGGGACCTCCCCCGCGTCGTAGTTGACCAGACCGCGGGCGACGACGGCGCCCGACGGCGCACACAGGTCGACCGGGTCGCCCGCGGCGAAGTCGCCCTCGACCTTCACGACGCCCGCGGGCAGCAGCGACTTGCGCCGATCGACCACGGCCTCGACCGCGCCCGTGTCCAGGTGCAGGCGGCCCCGGCCGGTCGTCGCGTGGGCCAGCCACAGCAGCCGGGTGCCGGGGTGGCGGCCTCCCGGGTGGAAGCAGGTGCCGATGTCGGCACCGGCGAGCGCCTGCGCCGCGTGCGCCGCCGCCGTGAGCACGACCGGGACGCCCGCCCCGGTGGCGATGCGGGCCGCCTCCACCTTGGTGATCATGCCGCCGGTGCCGACCCGGCCGGAGCTGCCCAGCTCGACGCCCTCCAGGTCCTCAGGCCCCCGGACCTCGGCGATCCGCTGGGCGCCGTCCTTGCGCGGGTCGCCGTCGTACAAGGCGTCGACGTCCGACAGCAGCACCATGCCGTCGGCGTGCGTGAGGTGGGCCACCAGCGCCGCGAGCCGGTCGTTGTCGCCGAACCGGATCTCGTCGGTGGCCACCGTGTCGTTCTCGTTGACCACGGGGACGATGCCGAGCTCGAGCAGCCGGGCCAGCGTCCGCTGGGCGTTGCGGTGGTGCGAGCGGCGCATCATGTCGTCGGCCGTCAGCAGCACCTGCCCCACGCGCAGGCCATACCTGGCGAAGGACGAGGTGTAGCGGGCGACCAGCACGCCCTGCCCGACCGAGGCGGCCGCCTGCTGGGTGGCCAGGTCCTTGGGCCGGTCGCGCAGCCCTAACGGCCCGAGTCCGGCGGCGATCGCGCCGGACGACACGAGCACGATCTGCGTGCCGGCCGTGCGCCGGGCCGCCAGCACGTCGACCAGCGCGTCCACCCGGTCGACGTCGATCGTGCCCCGGGACGTCGTCAGCGACGACGACCCCACCTTGACCACCAGCCGCGCGGCCTCGCGGATCCGCTCCCTGCCTGTCACGCCATCTCCCACTCCGGCCCCCCGATCAGCCGAGCCTCGCGTCGGTGCCACGCGGGCCCATCGTCGCCTCCGTAGCCTGCGACGGCTGCCAGTCGAAGACGTAGCCGCCCTCCATCGGACCGATGATCACCTCGGCGCCGGCCGTCGCGCCGGCCTTGATCAGCGCCTCCTCGACGCCGAGCCGTTCGAGCCGGTCGGCCAGGTAGCCGACGGCCTCGTCGTTGGAGAAGTCGGTCTGGCGGATCCACCGCTCGGGCTTCTCGCCGTTCACCTGGAAGCGGTTCTCGTCGATCCGGCGTACGGCGAACCCGGTCTCGCCGAGCTGCCTGGGCCGGATGACCAGCCGCGTGGGCTCCTCCACCGGGGCCTGCGCCCGCGCCGCCGCCACCATCTCCCCCACCGCGTACGCCAGGGGCCGCAGGCCCTCGTGGCTGGCCGCGGAGATCTCGAAGACGCGCAGTCCCCGCTCCTCCAGCATGGGCGTGACGATGTCGGCCAGGTCCCGGCCGTCGGGGACGTCCACCTTGTTCAGCGCGACCAGCCGCGGCCGGTCCTGCAGCGAGCCGTACGCCGCCAGCTCGGCCTCGATCACCTCGAAGTCGGTGACCGGGTCGCGCCCCGGCTCGATCGTCGCGCAGTCGAGCACGTGCACGATCGTCGAGCAGCGCTCGACGTGCCGCAGGAACTCGTGACCGAGGCCCCGGCCCTCGGACGCCCCCGGGATGAGCCCCGGCACGTCGGCGACCGTGAAGACCGTCTCGCCCGCCGTCACCACGCCGAGGTTGGGGATGAGCGTCGTGAACGGATAGTCGGCGATCTTGGGGCGGGCCGCGGAGAGCGCCGCGATCAGGGACGACTTGCCCGCGTTGGGGAACCCGACCAGCGCTACGTCGGCGACGGTCTTGAGTTCGAGCACGATCTCGGCCTCGTCACCCGGCTCGCCGAGCAGCGCGAAACCGGGGGCCTTGCGCTTGGCGTTGGCCAGCGCGGCGTTGCCGAGGCCGCCGAAGCCGCCCTGCGCGGCGACGTAGCGGGTCCCGGCGCCGACCAGGTCGACCAGCACCTCGCCGGTCGTGGCGTCCTTCACGACCGTGCCGTTGGGCACCGGCAGGACGATGTCCTCGCCGTTGGCGCCGTCCCGATTGGAGCCCATGCCCTGCTTGCCGTTGCCCGCGCGGCGGTGCGGCCGGTGGTGGTACTCCAGCAGGGTGGCGGTGTTGGGATCCACCTCCAGGATGACGTCGCCGCCGCGTCCGCCGTTGCCGCCGTCGGGCCCGCCGAGCGGCTTGAACTTCTCCCGGTGGATGGAGGCGCAGCCGTTGCCCCCGTCACCCGCCTTGATGTGCAGGACGACGTGGTCCACGAAGTCGGCCATCAGCCGCTCCCCCTAACTGCTGTACGGAAAAACGAATGAGGCGGACCGAATGCTCGATCCGCCTCATCGCGCTGCTTGTCGGTGTCCGGGGCGGATCTACTCCGCGGCCGGGACGATGCTCACCGCGCGGCGACCGCGCTTGGTGCCGAACTGCACCCGGCCCGTGGCCAGGGCGAACAGCGTGTCGTCGCCACCACGGCCGACGTTGTCGCCGGGGTGGAAGTGCGTGCCGCGCTGGCGGACGATGATCTCGCCCGCGTTCACCAGCTGACCGCCGAAACGCTTCACACCAAGGCGCTGAGCGTTCGAGTCACGGCCGTTCCGGGTGGACGAGGCGCCCTTCTTGTGTGCCATGATTCACTCCCTTTCGGGGGTAAGCGGGGGTCGTCCCCCGGGAGACTACTGTCCGGGGTTGATGCCGGTGACCTTGACCTGGGTGTACCGCTGGCGGTGACCCTGGCGCTTCTTGTATCCGGTCTTGTTCTTGTACTTCAGAATCCGGATCTTCGGTCCCTTGGTCTCGCCGAGGATCTCGGCGGTCACCTGGAACCGGGAAAGCGTGGCAGCGTCGGTGGTGACATCGCCGTCGTTGACGACGAGCACCGCCGGCAGCGACACCGAGGAGCCAACCTCACCGGCGACCTTGTCCACCTCGAGGACGTCCCCGACGGAGACCTTCTGCTGCCTGCCGCCGCAACGAACGATCGCGTACACCGCGGAACCCTTCTACTGGCTAAATGCTGAGATGCCGCGCCCCGCATCCAGCTGCTGTCGATACACGACCGGCGATCCGGGCAGGCGCGCGAAGCCAGGCACGCCGACACCAGGCGCACCGGATGACCAGGGTACCGGATATCCGGCACCCAGGTCGAACCGAGCGGACCGCCGGGTGACGAAGTCGTTACTCCGCCGTCTTCCTGCGGGAACGTCGCCGTCCCCGGGAAGACGACGCGGAGCCGTCGCCCTCGTCTGAGTCTGTGGAATCGGCGTCGATGGCGTCGGTGACGCTCTCGCGCACCGAGCCCGCCGCCGCGGCGACGGAGCCCTCGCCCGCCGCCATCTTCTCGGCCACCGCCTTCTCGATGGCCATCTTGCCCTGCGTGCCGCGCGGCTCGGGCTTCGCCTCGACCGGTTCGGTCGACACGATGATCCCGCGCCCGTGGCAGCAGTCGCACGGCGTGGAGAACGCCTCCAGCAGGCCCTGACCGACCCGCTTGCGCGTCATCTGCACCAGGCCCAGCGAGGTGACCTCGGCCACCTGGTGCTTGGTCCGGTCGCGCGCCAGGCACTCCAGCAGCCGCCGGAGCACCAGGTCGCGGTTGCTCTCCAAGACCATGTCGATGAAGTCGATCACGATGATGCCGCCGATGTCCCGCAGCCTGAGCTGGCGGACGATCTCCTCGGCCGCCTCCAGGTTGTTGCGGGTGACGGTCTCCTCGAGGTTGCCGCCCTGCCCGGTGAACTTACCGGTGTTGACGTCGACGACCGTCATCGCCTCGGTCCTGTCGATCACCAGCGAGCCGCCGGACGGCAGCCACACCTTGCGCTCCATCGCCTTGGCGATCTGCTCGTCGATGCGGTAGGCGGAGAACGCGTCGGTCTCCTCATCCCACTTCGACAGCCGCTCGGCCAGGTGCGGGGCGACGTAGCGGACGTACTCGTCCACCGTCGTCCACGCCTCGTCGCCCTCGACGACCAGAGAGCTGAAGTCCTCGTTGAAGACGTCGCGGACCACCCGGATGGTCAGGTCGGGCTCGCCGGACAGCAGTTCCGGCGGGCTGGCCGACTTGGCCTTGCGCTGGATGTTCTCCCACTGGGCCGACAGCCGGGCGACGTCGCGGCTGAGCTCCTCCTCCGAGGCGCCCTCCGCGGCGGTGCGCACGATGACGCCCGCGTTCTCCGGCATGACCTTGCGCAGGATCTGCTTGAGCCGGGTCCGCTCCTTGTCGGGCAGCTTGCGGCTGATCCCGGTCATCGAGCCGTCCGGCACGTAGACCAGGTAGCGGCCGGGGAGGCTGATCTGGGAGGTCAGCCGGGCGCCCTTGTGGCCGATCGGGTCCTTGGTGACCTGGACGAGCACCGACTGCCCGGACTTCAGCGCCGCCTCGATCCGCTTGGGCTGGCCCTCCAGCCCCGCGGTGTCGAAGTTCACCTCGCCGGCGTACAGCACGGCGTTGCGGCCCTTGCCGATGTCCACGAACGCCGCCTCCATCGAGGGCAGCACGTTCTGGACCTTGCCGAGGTAGACGTTGCCGACGTACGACTGGCTGGACTCCCGGTCGACGTAGTGCTCGACGAGGATGCCGTCCTCGAGCACCGCGATCTGGGTGCGGCCGCCCTGGCGGCGCACGACCATGATCCGCTCGACCGACTCGCGCCGGGCCAGGAACTCCGACTCGGTGATGATCGGGGGTCGGCGGCGGCCCAGCTCGCGGCCCTCACGGCGGCGCTGCTTCTTGGCCTCCAGCCGGGTCGATCCCCGTACGCCCTGGACCTCGTCCACCGAGGTGGACCTGGTGGCGCGGGGCGCCCGGATGCGGACGACGGTGTTCGGCGGGTCGTCGGGGGCCAGCTCGGCCTCCTCGGTGCCCCGGCGGCGACGACGGCGACGGCGCCGGGTGCCGGCCTGGCCCTCGGAGTCGTCGTCGGCCTGCTCGCGGTCGTCCTCCTCGGCCGACGCGGCCTGCGGCTCCTCGCCCTCGCCGTCCTGCTCCTCGCCGTCCTCGGCGTCCCTGGCGCGGGCACCGCGTCCGCGTCCGCCCCGGCGGCGGCGGCGCCTGCGGGCGCCGCCCTCGCCCTCGGACTCGTCCTCGCCGGATTCGGCCGTCTCCTCCGGCTCCTCCGCCTCCTCGTCCTCCGCCGGCGCCGGCTCGGCCGCGGGCGACGCGGGCCTCTGCACGGGCACCGCGAACGGGTCGGGGGCCTGGAAGAGCGGCTGGAACAGCGCCGACGGCGCCTGGAAGGTCACCGAGGGCACGGAAGGCTGCCGTGTGGACAGACCGAAGGGGTCGGCCACCACGTCCGGCCGCCCGCCGTCCTCCTCGACCTCGACGTCTTCGATGTCGACGTCCTCGATGTCGAGCGGCTCGTCGTCCAGCGGCTCCTCGTCGGGGAGGTTGAGCCGCAGCGCGGCGGCGACCTCCGCCTCGGCGGCGCTCATCGCCCTGGATCGTTCCTGCTCCGGCTCTCCGGCGCGGGCGCGGCGGCGGCGCTTCGGCGCGGCGGGCTCCTCGGCCTGCACGGCCTGCACCGTCTCCTCGGCCTGCTCCGGCTGCGGGGACGGCTCGGTCTCGTCGGTCCTCTTGCGGGTCCGGCGACGCCGCGTGGGCGCGGCCGGCTCGTCGTCCGCGGCCGGCACCGGCTCCGCTGTGGTCGTCACCGTCTCCGCCGCAACCGGCACCGGCTCCCCGGCGGCCGGCGGCTCCTCGGCAACCGGCTCCTCGGCGGTCTTCGTGCGGCGGCGGGTGACGCGCTTGGGCCGCTCCTTCGCGACAGGCTCCTCCTGCGCGGGGGTCACCGCGGTCGGCTCGGCCGCTTCCGGCGCAGCGCTTTCCGCGGCCTTCGGCTCAGTGCTCTCCGGGGCCTTCGGCTCAGTGCTCTCCGCGGCCTTCGGCTTGTTGGCCGCGGCCACCGTGGTCACCGGCGGCGGCAGGTCGTCCGGCTCGGGCGGGGGCCCGGCCGGGCGGCTCGCCGACCGGCGGCGCGGGGTCGTGGACACGCCGGACGGACCGGAGGAGACCATGTCTTCCCCGGCCTGGCCGCGTTCTTCTGTTGTCGTGTCACCGTCAAGGCTCATAGCCCCGTCAGTGGGCTCGTTGTCGAGCATGCGGGCGCTCTCCCGTCAGCCTCCGGGCACGTTGCCGCGCCGCGCGGAGGCTCTCGTCTCTCGCGGTCCGCCGGGCTTCCTGTCGGCGCCTCGGCGGCAAGTCTTATCGGTCTCCGCCTGCCCGGTCGAAGGCGAACGGGTCGGCGGGCTCACCGGTCATCGCGTCGAGCGGCCCCTGCGCCAGCCTGGTCACCGCTGCGGGTGACGGCGGCGCGAAGCCTGCCACGAGACGCAGACCCATGAGCGCGTCATCGGGCCGGACGGCAGGTGTTTCGTGCCGAACAACCATACGAAGTATGACACACGGTTGAACGGTCTCCTGACCTGCCGTAATTCCCGGCCCCTCCACGACGGCCAGCGAACGCACCGCCTGGCGGGCGTCGAACCGCCGCATTCCCTTCTTGGTCAGACGTTCGACCTCCACCAGGTCGGCCGCGAGGAACTCCTTCACCGCCCGCTCGGCCTCGGCCGGATCGGCCCCGGGGAGCCGCAGCTCCCACATCGAGCCCTCCAGCCGGTCGGCGAGATTCCCGTCCCGCGCCTCCACCACATCGAGCACGTCCAGCCCCGGCGGCAGCGAGGCGTCGAGGTCGTCGCGAACCCGCCGCGGGTCGCACGGCCGGTTCACCCCGATCTCGAGGTACTCGGCCTCGCTCGCCACTCCGGTGGGGGCGGCGCCGGCGTAGGAGATCTTCGGGTGGGGGCTGAAGCCGGCGCTGTAGGCCACCGGAATACCGGCTCGCCGCACCGCCCTTTCGACGGCGCGGGAGATGTCGCGGTGGCTGGTGAAGCGCAGGCGGCCCCGCTTGGCATAGCGCACGCGAAGGCGCTGCACGGTGGGTTCGGGCGCGGGCCCGTCGGGAACGGGTTTCAGAGTTCCGTCGTCCTTCCGCTTTCGGTCGATCGTCTTTCAGAATAGGCCGTGAGCGTCAGATCACGGTGAGTGGCAGCAGTTTCCTGCCCGTCGGGCCGATCTGGATCTCCGTCCCCATCGTGGGGCAGACGCCGCAGTCGTAGCAGGGCGTCCAGCGGCAGTCCTCGACCTCGACCGTGTTGAGCGCGTCCTGCCAGTCCTGCCACAGCCACTCGCGGTCGAGGCCGGCGTCGAGGTGGTCCCAGGGAAGCACCTCGTGCTCGTCCCGATCGCGCGTCGTGTACCAGTCCACGTCGACCGGCTCGTCGGCGAAGGCACGCTCGGCCGCGGCCATCCACCGTTCGAACGAGAAGTGCTCGCTCCAGCCGTCGAAACGGCCGCCGTCCTCCCAGACGGCCCGGATGACCCTGCCCACCCGGCGGTCGCCCCGCGACAGCAGCCCCTCCACGATCGACGGCTTGCCGTCGTGGTAGCGGTAGCCGATGGCCCTGCCGTACTCCTTGTCGGAGCGCAGGGCGTCGCGCAGCGTGCGCAGCCGGCGGTCCACCGTCTCGTGGTCGCACTGGGCGGCCCACTGGAACGGGGTGTGCGGCTTGGGCACGAACCCGCCGATGGAGACGGTGCAGCGGATGTCGCGCGAGCCCGTCACCTCGCGGCCCGCCTTGATGACCTTCTTGGCCAGGTCGGCGATGCCGAGGACGTCCTCGTCCTCCTCGGTCGGGAGCCCGCACATGAAGTAGAGCTTCACCTGCCGCCAGCCGTTGGAGTAGGCGGTGGTGACCGTGCGGATGAGGTCCTCCTCGGTGACCATCTTGTTGATCACCTTGCGCATCCGCTCGGATCCGCCCTCCGGCGCGAACGTGAGACCGGAACGGCGGCCGTTCCGGGACAGCTCGTTCGCCAGGTCGATGTTGAACGCGTCGACCCTGGTGGACGGCAGGGACAGACCGACCTGGCTGCCCTCGTAGCGGTCCGCGAGACCCCTCGTGACTTCGGCGATCTCGGAGTGGTCCGCGCTGGACAGCGACAGCAGCCCGACCTCGCTGAAGCCGGACTCCCTGATCCCCGCCTCGACCATGTCGCCGATCGTGGTGATCGACCGCTCCCGGACCGGACGGGTGATCATCCCCGCCTGGCAGAAGCGGCAGCCCCGGGTGCAACCCCGGAAGATCTCGACGCTGAACCGCTCGTGCACGGTCTCGGCGAGCGGGACCAGCGGTTTCTTCGGGTACGGCCATTCGTCGAGGTCCATGACCGTGTGCTTGAACACGCGCGTCGGCACGCCGTCGCGGTTGGGGACGACGCGCATGATGCGGCCGTCCGGGTGGTACTCGACGTCATAGAACTTCGGGACGTACACCCCGCCCGTGGAGGCGAGGCGCATCAGCAGCTCGTCGCGGCCGCCGGGCGAGCCCTCGGCCTTCCACTCGCGCAGCACCTCGGAGATCGCGATGGCGATCTGCTCGCCGTCGCCGAGCACGGCCGCGTCGAGGAAGTCGGCGATCGGCTCCGGGTTGAACGCGGCGTGGCCGCCCGCCAGCACGATCGGATCCTCGTCGGTGCGGTCCGCCGCCTCCAGCGGGATCCCCGCCAGATCGAGCGCGGTGAGGAGGTTCGTGTAGCCGAGTTCGGTGGCGAACGACACCCCGAGGACGTCGAACGCGCGAACCGGCCGGTGCCCGTCCACGGTGAACTGCGGGACGCCCTCGGATCGCATGAGCGCCTCGAGGTCGGGCCACACCGCGTAGGTGCGCTCCGCCAGCGTTTCGGGCAGCTCGTTGAGGATCTCGTAGAGGATCTGCACCCCCTGGTTGGGCAGGCCGACCTCGTAGGCGTCCGGGTACATCAGGGCCCACCGGACGGTCGCCTCGTCCCAGTCCTTGACCGTCGAGTTCAGCTCGCCCCCGACGTACTGGATCGGCTTCTGCACCTTGGGCAGCAGCGGCTCCAGGCGGGGAAACAACGACTCGACAGACATGCATCCAGGGTATCGGCTCCGGGGAGTGGCCCCTGCGGATCTTCCGTCCTCAGAAGGGGTGCCAGATCCGGTCGTCGCCCGCGCGCAGCGAGGCCAGGCGGTGGCGCAGTTCGGCGTGCGCCGCGGCGTCCCGGTGCCCGATACGCAGCACGGCCGTCAGCGTCTGCAGCTCCCTGATGTCGCGGAGCACCGGATAGCCCGGCCAGTCCCTGATGTCGCACCCGTACGCGTGGGCGAAGCCGTCGCGCTGCGCGTCCGACAGCCCGAACCTGGCGCCCTGCAGGGTGGGCACCAGGTCGATCTCGCGCGGCCCCGCGCTGGCCGAGTCCCAGTCGCACAGCAGGATCCGGTCCGCGGTGCGGATCAGGTTGCCCCGGTGCGCGTCCCCGTGGACCAGCCCGTACGGCAGGACGAACTCGACCCGCTCGTAGTACGCCTCCTCCAGCGCCGCGCACCGGCCCAGCAGCCACTCCCGCTCCTCGCCGTCCAGCACGAGACTGGCCCGTACGGCCCGCCGCACGCGGCCGAAGGGGTCGTAGGTCGGCAGCGCGAACGGGACCGGCGGCAGGGAGTGCAGCCACCGCAGCAACAGGCCGAGCGGAACCGGATCGCCGTCGTCCGCGCCGTCCTCGTAGTGCCAGAAGGTCGCCAGGCAGCCCTCGACGGCCAGCGGCTGGCGCACGTCGAGCGGCAGCGTGACGGGGAAGCCCTGCTCGTGCAGCCAGCGGGTGACCTTGAGCGAGGTGACCAGGCGGTCGTACTTGCCGGGGGTGCCGGCCTCCGCGAGGCGGACGACGACCCTCTCCCCCGGCAGGTGGTACACCGTGTTGGCGAAACTGCGCAGCAGCCGGGCGCCGTCGGCGCTGAGCCCCGCCTGGCGGCACGCCTCGGCGAGCGCGGGGGGAGTGCCGGCGACGGTGGAAATGCTCATGCCACCTCCTCGCCCAGCGGCTCGGAGTCGCATGCGCGAAAGGCGCTGTGTCTATTGATTCGCTCGCTCCGCTCGCTCATCGCATGTCCCCCTCACCGCGCGGTGCCTCGGGCACTGCTTCGGACAGTGCCTCGGGCAGCGCCCGGGCGGCCGACTGCGGCAGG
This sequence comes from Microbispora catharanthi, assembly GCF_006334915.2. Classification (GTDB taxonomy): domain Bacteria; phylum Actinomycetota; class Actinomycetes; order Streptosporangiales; family Streptosporangiaceae; genus Microbispora; species Microbispora catharanthi. Next base: position 12,808 of record NZ_VDMA02000011.1, on the reverse strand, counting down.
CCGGTCGCGCAGAACGACTCCAGCCGCTCGGCGAGAGCGCCGCGCACCATCGTCCGGGTGGATTGCAGGGTCTCGGCGAGACTGTCGATCCTGCGCTCGGGCGGCAGGGCCAGCAGCGGGGTCAGGGCCTGCTCGGCCCCGCCTGGGTCGTCCTCCATCAGGTGCGCGACCGCGAGGTGGGCCCCGGCCATCGCCTCACAGCCGTACGACCTGTTCTGCCGGTCCTCCCGCTCGTACAGGTCGAGCGCGGTGCGGGCCTGCTCGATCGCCCGGGCGGGCTGGCCGAGGTGCAGGTGCGTGACCGCCGTGTAGTAGGCGTGCTTGGCGGGCCGGAAGGAGAACTCCCCGGCGAACCCGTCGTGCAGTTCGTCCCCGGCGCCCGACTCGCGGGCGTCCGCCGCCTTGAGCAGGTCGTCTTCGGCCTCACGGGTCCAGCCCAGCATCGCCCCCGCCCGCGCGCGCAGCATGTGCAGCCGCGCGCCGCCCTGACCCCGCGGCAGCTGGGTGAGGCCGTCCTCGGCGTAGCCCGCCGCGTCCTCATACCGCCGGTCCCACAGCGCGACCGACGCCTGCATTCCGCGGGCCCAGCCCATGAGCGAGCGGTGGCCGGCGATCCTGCCGTACGTCCACGCCGCGCGGGCGAGGGTGTCGGCGGGCACGCGCCGGCCCATGTCCATGCTCGCGTTGGCCATCAGCCCGCACAGCGTCCCCGCCAGGAAGTACAGCTCACCGGCCTGGCCCGGGTGGACGTGCCGCTCCAGGGCCCGGCGGGTCTGCTCCTGCAGCGCCCGCATCTCCACGAACAGCGGCAGCGGCGCCTCCCAGACGTACCGCCGGGACAGCCAGATCACCTGCGTGCGCAGCCGTTCCAGCGTGCTGTCGCCGATCTCGCTCGTCTCGACCCGCTCGGCGTGCTCGCTCGCCTCCTGCGCGGCGGCGCTGATCAGGTCGGGCGCGGCGGGGCGCCGCCACGCCGCGGGGCGGCGCATCTCCGGGGGCGTGTAGTCCCGGGCGAACCCGAGCTGCACCGGGCCCGTCTCGAACAGGCGGCACAGCAGGTCGGTGTAGTCGCGGTCGGGTCGGGCCCCGGCCTCCCACTCCCGCCAGGACCGCTCGCTCAGGCCCCTGCGCTTGATCTGCTCGCGGTCGCACATCGCGTGGAAGCGTTCGATCGCCTCCTCGACCGTCCACCCGTACGCCAGACGCAGGCATTTGAAACGGGTCAGCTGCGGGCAGCAGAGGTGGATCTCGTCGGCGATCTGGTGGAAGACCGCGGTCGTCGGCGGCTCTCCGAGAGCGGCGAGGGTGCGCTCGCGGATGCCGCCGGCGATCTGGATGGCGGACCGGTCCCCGCCGCGTGAGGGTGTCGTCATCGGCTCTCCCAGTGGTGACACCCGCACGCTAACGCCCTACATGTCACGAACCGGTCACCTCGCGCACTGCGAGTCGCTCTCCTCCAGCCGGAGAGGAACGACCGTCCCGCCGCGGCGCAACTGGGCTGTGAACAGCTGACCGCACAGGCTGGCCGGCGTCTGGGCGAACCACACCGTCGGCGGGTCGCCCGCGGCCGCGGCGGCCCATCGTCCGCCGCCGTACACGATCCGGTAGTCGGGGAAGGCCCTGCGCAGCAGGTCAAGGGCGCGCTCACGCTCCCGCACCTCGTCGTCCGGAGTCACGGTTCCTCCGTAATGGTTCGTTCAACCCCCGAACCTGTTCTGTTCCCATGATGTTCGCCGCGAGGAGCGGACACCAGTGAGAGCCGGGGTCCGCCACCCTGCGGACGGCTCTCATGGGGCGGCACAGGTCACACGGGCCGCGACCTGAGATGGATCGCCTGCAGGATGGCCACCGCCGTCATGTTCGCGAACGTCGCCGTGCCGCCGTAGGAGACGAACGGCAGCGGCACGCCGGTGATCGGCATGATGCCGATGGTCATGCCGACGTTGACGAGCGTCTGGAAGGCCAGCCACGCGATGATGCCGCCGGAGACGAGCGCGCTGAACCGGTCGCCGCACATCCGGGCGATCCGCACGCCGCGCAGCAGCACCACGCCGAGCAGGGCGACCACGGTGACCGACCCGACGAAGCCGAGCTCCTCGCCCGCGACGGTGAAGATGAAGTCGGTGTGCTGCTCGGGCACGAAGCGTCCTGTGGTCTGGCCGCCGTGGAACAGGCCCTTGCCGAACACCTCTCCCGACCCGATCGCCACCAGCGCCTGCGTGCTGTTGTAGCCCACGCCGCGCGGGTCGCTCGACGGATCGATGAGCGCGGTGAACCGCGCCACCTGATAAGGCTTGAGCAGCCCCAGCGACCACACCGCCATCGCCGCGAGGGCCGCGAGCAGCACCCCGGCCCCCACCCAGCGCTTGCGTATCCCGGCGAAGACGATCATCGCGCCGGTCGTCGCCATCAGCACCATCGTGGTGCCGAGGTCGGGCTGCAGCATGACCAGCGCCGCCGCCGCGCCCGCCGCCGCGACGGACAGCGCGAGACCGGAGGCCCTCGGCCGGTCCTTCTTCTTCCCCTTCTCGGACGTCGGGGCCAGCAGCCGCGCCAGCATCACCACCAGCGCCGGCTTCATCAGCTCGGCCGGCTGCAGGGCGAAGCCCCCGCCCAGCAGGATCCACGAGTGGTGGCCGTTGATCGTCGATCCCATCGGGCTGATGACCAGGATCAGCCCGATGACGGCGATGCCGTACAGGACCGGCGCGTACGTGCGCAGCCAGCGGTAGTCGGTGACCGCGACCGCGCTGTAGAGGGCCAGGCCGATGAGCAGGTTGAGCACGTGCTTCTTGGCCATGCCCGTCGGCTCGATCGACGACCACGTCCGGGTGGCCGACCACACCAGCAGCGTGCCGACCGCGCTGAGCGCGACCACCGCGCCGAACAGCAGCCAGTCCATCCGCCAGACGACCGATCCCCGGCCGACCACGCGGCTCGCGAACGACCTCCGCCGTACCCCGATGGCTTCAGTCATGGCAGGTCCGCCTCACTGCGTTTCGCGGCTGATGGCCGGCAGCCGCGTCACCGGTTTGCCGTCCGGAAGCGCCGGCTTGAGCGGCTTGCCGTCGTCCCCCTTGCCGAGGCCGAAGATCCCCTCCCAGATGCGCCGCACGGCGGGCGCGGCGGTCGAGGCGCCGAAGCCGCCCTGCGCCACCATGACCACGGTGACCAGCCGCGGATTGCCCGCGGGCGCGAAGGACGCGAACCACGACGTGTCCTCCTTGCCGTAGACCTCCGCCGTACCGGTCTTGCCGCCGACCTTGACGATGTTCATCGGGAACCCGCGGAACGCGCCCGCGGCCGTGCCGTCCGAGGGCACCTCGCTGAGCGCCTTGCGGATGTAGGTGCGGGTCTCGTCGTTGACCGGCAGGTGCCCCACGATCGGGACCGGGATCTCCTGCTTAAGGGTGCCGTCCGGACGCATCAGCGCCCAGCCGACACGCGGGCTGCGCACGTTGCCGTCGCCCAGCAGCGCCGCGTACGCCCGAGCGAGCTGGAGGGGGGTGACCAGGACGTCGCCCTGGCCGATCGAGAGGTTGACCGCCTCGTAGGCGTGGAAGATCATGCCCTCCAGGCAGTTCTCGTTGGCCAGGCGCTTGGCGAACGCGGCCCGGCTCTGGTCCTTCATATCCGGGTAGCCGATCTTGGCCCGCTTGCACATCTCCGACTTGGTGGAGTTGTACAGGTCGAGCTTCCACGCCCGGGTCGGAATGCGGCCCGCGGACTCGCCGGGCAGGTCGATGCCGGTGCGCTTGCCGAAGCCGTAGGCCTTGGCCATGGTCGGCATCGGCTCCTTGACCTTGGCCTTGGGCGTCTTGCCGCCGTCGCGCAGCCACTCTTCGTAGCCGGCCTTGTAGAACACGGTGTCGCACGACTTGACCAGCGCCTCGTGCAGCGAGATCGCGCCCAGGCTCATGCCGCCCGCGTTCGGGTAGGACCGGCCCTCGACGTTGTAGGAACTCGGGCACTGGTAGGTCCCGTGCAGGGGCTCTCCGTCGGCGACCATCGCCGACGCCGAGCTGATCTTGAAGGTCGAACCCGGGGCGTACTCGCCGGCGATCGCCCGCGACACCAGCGGCTTGCCCGACTTGTCCGACAGCAGTCGCCGATAGTCCTTCTCCGCGATGCCGCCGGTCCAGACCCTGGGGTCGTACGTCGGCCGGCTGGCCATCGCGATCACGCGGCCGGTCTTGACGTCGAGCACCACGCCGGCGGCGCCGTCCGAGTTCGGCACCTCCCGCATGGCCTGGTCGAGCGACTTCTCGACGACGCGCTGCACGTTGGCGTCGATGCTGGTCACCAGGATGTCGCCGGGGGCCGCGTCGGACTGCTGGTTGACCGCGATGACCTTGCCCATCCGGTCGACCTGGACGTTGCGCAGGCCGGGCGTGCCGCGCAGGGCGGAGTCGTAGGTGCGCTCCAGTCCGTCGCGGCCGGTGAGGTCGACGCCCGAGTAGTTGGCCTTGAGACCCTCGCGCTTTTCCAGCTCGCTCTGCGTCACCGGCTGCAGGTAGCCGAGGAGCTGGGCGGCGTCCTTGCCGTTGGGATAGTCGCGGATCGCCTGGATGTCGGCCGTGACGCCGGGGAAGTCCTCCTGGCGTTCGAGGATCTGCAGCGCCGCCCGCGGGTTGACGTTGTTGGCGACCGGGATCGGCGTGTACGGCGAGCCGGGCCAGCACGGGCGGCTGATGCCGGGGCCGCACGCCCGGATCTCCTGCTTCAGCTTCGACAGCGGCACCTTCAGCACAGTGGACAGCCGGCGCAGTACGGCGTCGCCGCCGTCCGGCATCCGCTCCAGCCGGCCGCGGTCCACGGAGACCACCAGCGTCGTGCGGTTGCGCACGAGCGGGCGCCCGGAGGAGTCGAGGATCGCCCCCCGCAGGGCGGGGACCCGCACCTCTCGGGTGCGCGTCTCCGTCGCGACGGTGACGAACCGCGACCCCTGCACCACCTGGACCTGCCACAGCCGGACGACGAGCACCACGATCATGGCGATGACCAGCACCTGCAGGACGAGCAGGCGTCCGCGCAAACGTGTCATGCCGTCCCCCGTCTCCAACTCGGCACGAGCTCGCCACCACCGGCGCGCCTGCGGTGGCCGCCGTGCGTGACCTTGACCGCCCAGAGCACCAGCGGAGCGGCCACGAGATTGCAGATCGCGGCCCGGGGCCATGCCGTGGCCAGCACCGGCCAGGTGACCCCCGGGGCGCCGATCAGCGCGCCCAGACCCGCCAGCATGCCGGGCGCGACCACGGCGCACGCCGCCACCGCGGGCAGCGGCACCCGCTCTCCCACACGCCCGGCCGCGTAGCCGAGGGCGCACAGCACCAGCGCGTACTGGCCCAGCGTGTGGTTGGAGGGGGGCAGCAGGTCGTAGGCGAGCCCTCCGCAGAAGCCGATCACCGCACCCGGCACGGGCCCGCGCCTGGTGGCGAGCGCGGCGACCGTCAACAGCACCAGGTCGGGCGCCCAGGAGAACAACAGCCGGTTGACCACGCTGACCTGGAGCACCAGAGCAACGAAGAGCAGCAACGCGGCGAGGAGGTTGCGGGCCATCGGTCAGTTCCTCCCACCGCGGCCGTCGTCCGCGGCGCCGTCGTGCTGCCGAGGCGCGTTGCGCGGCTCGTCGGCGGCGGGCCGTTCACGGGCGGCGGGCGGCTCCTGGGCGTGCTGCTCCTGGGCGTGCTGCTCCCGGGTGTACTGGTCTTGGGCTTGGGTGTACTGGTCTTGGGTGTACTGCTCCCCGTCCACGGCCTGCGTGCCGTGCCGGCCGCGCCGCTCCCGCGCGGCCTCGGGCCGGGCCTCGCGCGTCTGCCGCTCGGTCGTGGCCCGCGACTCGTCGCCCGCGGCGCGGCCCCGGTCGCCGAGCCCCCACTCGGCCTCCAGCGAGGCGCGCCCCTGTCCGCGGCCGTCGTCGCCGCGCCGCTGGTCCTCGCGCGGCGGCTTCGGCGGCGGCGGCTTCGGCGGCAGCACCGCGTCGCGCGGATCACGCTTCGGCGCCGCGACCACCACGCCGACGACATCCAGCGAGGAGAAGTCGGTGAAGGGCCGCGCGTAGGCCGTCCTGGTCACATCACCCGGCGTGTTGTCCACCCGCTCGACCACGCCGATCGGCACTCCCGGCACGTACGGCTTGCTCTGCTGAGAACCGAACGAGACGATCCGGCGGCCCACGCCGATCGGCACGGTGGAGTCGAGCAGGCGGAACCTGACGAGGTTGCCGCCGCCGCCCGCCTCGCCGAGGCCGCTCACGACACCCAGCTCGTTGCCACCCTCCAGCCTGGCCCCGGCCGATAGAGCCGGGTCGGTCAGCAGGGCCACCGTCGAGCCGGCCGGGCCTGTCTGGACGACGCGGCCGACCAGCCCGGCATCGCTGAGCACCGTCATGTCGGGCCGGATCCCGTCGCCGGTGCCGGCGTCGATCTCGATCGTGTCCTCGAAACCTGCCACCGTACGCCGCGCGACGACCTGGGCCGGCACGATGCGGTAGCGGCCGAGCCCCGCCAGCCCGAGCATGCGGTCCAGCTTCTCGGCCCGCCCCTTGTCGAGCCGCTGCGCCGACACCTCGTCCCGTAGCCGCGCGTTCTCCTTGCGCAGGTCGGCGATGGCGCGCTGCGCGGAGGGCGCGTCGCGCAGCATGCCGACGAATCCGGTGATCGGCCGCGTGACGGCGGCGCCGACGCGCTCGACTTTCCCGAACACGGCGCCCGCGAAGTCGCGCACCGGGCCGAGGACGTGGTTGTTCCCGGCCCGGTGATCCACCGTGATGAGGATCAGCGCCACGGCGAGGAGGAGTCCGAGCATGAGACGGGCGCGGCGGGTGTCTCTCATGACGCTCCTTAGTTGCGGGGCTCCGGCACGAGCACCTGCTGGAGGGCTTCAAAGTCCTCCACGCATCGCCCGGAGCCGAGCGCGACCGAGTCGAGCGCGTTCTCGGCCAGGTGGACCGGCATGCCGGTCTCCTCGCGCAATCGGTCGACCATGCCGCGCAACAGGGCGCCGCCACCGGTCACGGCGATCCCCCGGTCCATGAGGTCACCGGAGAGCTCCGGCGGGCACTTGTCCAGCGTCGACTTCACCGCGTCGACGATCGCGTTGACCGGCTCGGCGATCGACCGGCGGATCTCCTCGGCGCTGATGACGACCGTTTTCGGCAGGCCGCTGACCAGGTCGCGGCCGCGCACCTCGGCGTGGAAGTCCTCGCCCGTGACGCAGGCGGACCCGACGGCGATCTTGACCTCCTCCGCCGTGCGCTCGCCCAGCATCAGCGAGTACTCCTTCTTGGTGAAGGCGATGACCGCCTGGTCGAGTTCGTCGCCCCCGACGCGGATCGACTGGCTGGTCACAATGCCGCCCATCGAGATGATGGCCACCTCGGTGGTGCCGCCGCCGATGTCGACGACCATGTTCCCGGTCGGCTCGTGGACCGGCAGGCCGGCTCCGATCGCGGCCGCCATCGGTTCCTCGATGATGTACACGCGGCGGGCCCCGGCCTGGTAGCCCGCTTCCTTCACAGCGCGTTGCTCCACAGCGGTGATGCCACTCGGCACGGCCACGATGATGCGCGGGCGCACGAAGTGCCGCCGTTTGTGGATCTTCTGGATGAAATACCGCAGCATTCGCTCGGTCACATCGAAATCCGCGATGACACCGTCCCTCAGGGGACGGATCGCGACGATGTTTCCGGGCGTCCGCCCGATCATCCGCTTCGCTTCTATCCCAACTGCCACGATCTTTCCTGTCGTGACGTTGATGGCGACGACGGACGGCTCGTTCAGGACGATGCCGCGCCCTCGGACGTAGACGAGAGTGTTCGCCGTGCCAAGGTCGACAGCCATGTCACGGCCCAGGAATGTCAGCTTGCTGCCCATGCGGAAGGAAGCCTTCCTTCAGGTGGTTAGCGGTTACCGGGTTCAGCGGGAGTGCGGGATGACGCATCGCATTCGAATCGTAACGGCACGTGCTCATGACTGGGCACATCGAGCTCTCAAGCCCCCGGAAAAACCGCTGTCCCCCGACCTAAGCTCGGTCACCACCTGGAAAAACACGAGAGGCCCCGGTTTAAACCGGGGCCTCTCGTGTGGCAAGGACTAGAAACGGTCCGGAAAGAAAATCTTGATTTCCCGGGCGGCGGACTCCGGCGAATCGGAGCCGTGGACGACGTTCTCACCGATCTCCAGGGCGTGGTCGCCACGGATGGTGCCGGGTGCGGACTTCACCGGGTCGGTCAGGCCGGCCAGGGCGCGGAACGCCTCGACGGCCCGGGGGCCCTCGAGCACCATCGCGACCAGCGGGCCGCCGGTGATGAACTCCACCAGCTCGCCGAAGAACGGACGCTCGGAGTGCTCGGCGTAGTGGGCCTTGGCCGTCTCGGCGTCGAGCGTGCGCAGGTCCATCGCCACGATCTTGAGGCCCTTGCGCTCGATGCGGCCGATGACGTCCCCGATGAGGCCGCGACGGACCCCGTCGGGCTTGATCAGGACAAGCGTACGCTCGGACACGGTCTTTTCTCCTAAGGTCGTTTGACTCGCCGTACACGGTGGCCCGGCGGATCGCGGGCCCACTCGTCAGCGCCTGGGGAGCTTCGGCTGGGAAGCTCCGACGCAACGGCAGCTTACCGGTCCGGGAACGCCGCTCCGATCGGACGAGTCCGGTTGTCGCCGGGTCTGTGGCGCCGGGTCTGTGGCGGCGGATCTGTGGCTGCCGGAGCGGAGCGTCCGGGACGGCGTCCCTGTGCACGGCGGTGTGCGCGGCGGTGTCGATGTGCGGCGCGGTGTCAGTGTGTGGGGCCGGCGTCCCTGGGGACGCTGTCGTCCTCCTCCGGCGAGGGGGTCGGCGCGGGGATCACCACCTCACCGTCCGCCGACGCGGCGGCGGCCCGGCGGGTCAGGACGGAGGAAAGCACGATCACTCCGACCACGACGAACCCACCGACGAGCGCCCATATGTGCAGCGCGTCGATGAACCCGTCGACCAGGGCGTTCCCATCGCCCTGCGCGGTCTCCGCGGCGTCGCGCAGCCGGTTCACCTGGATGCCGGTGCCGAGCAGGAAGCCCGCGAGCACGGCCGGGAAGCACAGCGACAGCCCCAGCATCGCCGATCCGAGGCCCGCCGTGCGGAAGGCGCCGACCAACGCCACCGCCGACCCGGCGGCCAGCAGGACGAACGGCACCACCAGCGGCGTGCCCGACGGCGCCGGGACCAGCAGCCTGATCGCGGCCAGCCCCGCGACGACGGCCGCGAGACCGAGGACCGTCATCCGGGCCGCGAGCGCCTCGGGTGCCCGCCCCGTGAGGACGGCGCCCACGAGCGCGGTCACCGCGGCCACCAGGAACGGCACCCACAGGCCCTTGAGGCCGGGACCGCCCAGAGGGCCGCCGAGCTCGATGTAGGTCATCTGCGCGGCGGTCGGCAGCACCACCAGCCCCACCGCGACGTTGACGAAGGCGAGCGTACGGCCGCCGGGCCCCTCGAACGTGCCGAGCGCCGCGAGGGCCAGCATCGCCACCACCACGACCGCCGCGGCGACGACGACCAGGCGCGGCGGCCAGTCGAAGGTGATCCCGACGCCCAGCACCGCGATGGCCGCGGCGGGCACGATGGCCAGCGCGAGCCGCCCGCGCTCCACCGACGTCGGCCGGCCCGCGGGCAGGATCTCCCCCTCGGCCCGCGTCGCGCCGTCGCCGGAGATCATCCAAAGCACCAGGTATGCCGCGGCGAGGGCCAGCGCCACCCCGGTGAGCAGCGGGTACGGCTGGAGGGTCACCTTCCAGGAGGACACGTCGCGGATCGCCCACAGGGCGAGGGCCTGGGCCGACAGCAGCGAGGCGGCGAGCGCGCCCGCCCAGATCGGCAGCAGCACCCGGTGCCGGGGACGCTCGGCGACCGCGACCAGAGTGGCCGGCACGAGCATGCCCGCGCCGATCCCGTGGAGCACCCGCAGCACGCCGACGAGCGCGACGGTGTCGGTGTACCCCCCGGCGACGTCGGCGAGGGCGAGCAGCGTGAGCCCCGCCACGAGGATCGGCGCCGCGCGGAACCTGCGCACCGCGACCGCGGCGAGCGGCACAGTCACCAGCATGGCGGGCAGCGCCAGGCCGTGCGCGCGGATCATGTCGACCTGCGACACGCCCGGCGGCAGCAGCGCCGCCACGACGGAGATCGTGTTCGGGATGGCGACGAGCGCGAGAGGAAGGGCCACCAGGGTGAGCAGCCCGATGACGACGTCGACCAGCAGAGGGACGCGCACGGCACGGACCGGCACGGCGGTCCGTGCCTGCGGTACGGGAGGGACGGCCATGGTTGCCGACTTTAGCGCTTCGTCGTCCCTTCGACACGGCGAGCGACGAAGATGGCCGTTATCCACAGGGCGGCGAAGATCACCCCGAGGAAGAACATGAGCGGGACCAGGAATCCTGTGGCGATTGTCAGGATTTCAAGCAAAGTGCCCGCAATGTACGCATACGGGCGCTTCAGCATGCCGGCGACGATCACGCACAGGACGGCCAGCCCGAGTCCGACGGTCAGCGCGAGCGGTGTGGACACGTGGTTGATGGTGATCGCGACCGGGCTGATGAGCGCGACGACGATCGCCTGCATCCCGAGGACGGTCGCGCAGAGCCGGCGCATGCCGGGGGTCACCTCGAACACGACGCTGTTCACTTGGCGGCCTTGAAGAGGATGCGCGCGTCGCCCGCGGTCACAACCGAACCGGTGATGAGGACGCCGGAGCCGAGCTCGTCGCCCTGGTCGGCCAGCGCGATGCCCCTGTCGATGGCGTCGTCGAGCCGGTCCTCGATGTGGACGCGATCCTGGCCGAAGACGGCCTCCGCCCGGGCCGCGAGGTCGTCCGGGCTCAGCGAGCGGGGAGAGGAGTTGCGGGTGACCACGATCTCCTCGGCCACCGGTTCCAGCAGGTCCAAAATCGTGTCCACGTCCTTGTCCGCCATCACGGCCATCACGGCGACGAGCCGGGTGAACCCGAACGCCTCGGTCAGGGCCTCGACCGTGGCCTCCATGCCCGCGGGATTGTGCGCCGCGTCGATCAGGACGGTCGGGCCCCGCCGTACGATCTCCAGCCGCCCGGGGCTGCTCACCTGGGCGAAGGCCTGCCGTACGACCTCGTCACCCAGCGGGTCGTCGCCGGCCGTCAGCGCCTCCACGGCGGCCAGGGCGCCCGCGGCGTTGCCCGCCTGGTGCGCGCCGTACAACGGCAGGAACACGTCCTCGTATACGCCTTTCAAGCCCCTGAGCTGCAGCATCTGGCCGCCCATGGCGAGCTCGCGATGCAGCACCCCGAACTCCAGCCCTTCGCGGGCGACCACCGCACCGACCTCGGCCGCGCGCCGCATCAGCACCTCGGCGGCCGGCAGCGCCTGCTGTGCCAGCATGGCCGTCGCCTTCGGCTTGATGATGCCGGCCTTCTCACCGGCGATCGTCGCGATGTCCGGACCGAGATAGTCCGTGTGATCGAGCGCAATGGGCGTGATGACGGCGACCGTTCCGTCGGCGACGTTCGTCGCGTCCCAGGTGCCGCCCATGCCGGTCTCGACCACGGCGACGTCCACCGGAGCGTCCGCGAACGCGGCGAACGCCATCGCCGTCAGCACCTCGAAGAAACTCAGCTTGCCCACCCTCGCGTCGATCATCTCGAGGTAGGGGGCGATGTCCTGGTACACCTCGACGAACCGCTCCTCCGACAGGGGCTCGCCGTCGATCGAGATGCGCTCGCGCATCGACTGCAGATGAGGGCTCGTGTAACGGCCCACCCGCAGGTTACGCTCGCGCAGCAGAGCCTCGACCATGCGCGCGGTGCTCGTCTTCCCGTTGGTGCCCGCGATATGAACGACCTTGTACGAGTGCTGGGGGTCGCCGAGGATCTCCATCAGCGCGGTGATCCGGTCAAGAGTGGGGCTGAAATCCCACTCCACTCCCCGTGCCATGATCGCTTGCTCGACGGCTCGATATTCCACGACCCTCAGCGTACGGGAACTCCTGGCCAACCCTTCACGAGGTGGTACGCGGTGCGGGTGATACGAGCACGTGGTGGTCGCACGGGCAGACGACGTGTCGCGGTGGGGCGTGATTGTGTGCGGCGTGATTGCGGTGGGACGAGAAGTCTCCGGGCGTGAGGGCCTTGACCGGGCGGGTTGGGACGTCGCGCGCTCGCGGCGGGAGTGGTGGGGCGTGGTGGCCGGGTGGGTTGAGTCGGTGAAGTTGGCATCGGTGAAGTTGGCATCGGTGAAGTTGGGGCGGTGAGGTTGGGGTCGGGTGGGGTGGGGTTGGGACGTCACTGCGCCGGTCGGGAGGTCCGGTCCTCGCGAAGCCCGCTCCGCTGGGCCTTCGCTGCGGTCCTCCCTCCCGCCCGCTCCGCTCCTCCCGGGCCGCTGCTTGCGCCCCCGGCCAAGTCGGCTCCCCCGGGTTGTTCGCGCCACTGGAGTACGGCCCCCGCACCACAATCCCCAGGGGATTCCCCACGGCGTTCCCGACGGCGTTCCGGATCGGTGCCGGCTGGCAACCCCTGGACATGCGAAAACCCCGGCCAACCACAACCGGGGCACCCCACCAGACCACCATCACACCACGCGCATGCCGTCCGTGGCACCCGCACAAGCCGACGCTTCCACGCCGGCGCCCAGGGGGAAACCCCCGGGAAATGCGGAAGGGCCACCCCAACAGGGGTGGCCCTCCACAAAGATTGTCCGGCGGTGTCCTACTCTCCCACACCGTCCCCGGTGCAGTACCATCGGCGCTGACAGGCTTAACTTCCGGGTTCGGAATGTAACCGGGTGTTTCCCTGCCGCTA
>NZ_VDMA02000010.1 GCF_006334915.2 Microbispora catharanthi | reverse complement strand
CTTGGTGCGCCTTCCGTCGTCTCGCTGACAACCGATAGAAGGCTGAAGGCCCCCGGGTTCGTTCGGGGGCCTTCACTCGTCTTCGGTGTCTCTCCGGGGCGGGCCGCCGGTCTCGGGGTCGGCGACGCAGGTTCCCTTGCCGAGCACGGTGTAGACGTCTCCGGCTTTGAGCAGTTCGTTGATGACGCGGCGTGCGGTGCCCTTGGCGATGCCGAACTCCTCGGCCATGCGGGGTTCACCAGGGATGGGGTGACCCACCTGGTATTCGCCCGTCCGGATACGCCGTCGTATCTCTTCGAGGACGGCTTCCCATTTGAGCTGGTCAGGCCGGAACTCGATCACGGGCTCAAGAGTAGGAACGAAAGCGTTCCATGTCGTTACCACAGGTACCTAGAGGTACCTATAAGAAGGACTAGGTAGGAGTAGGAAGGTTGGCGTACGCTCAACCCGTCAGCGAGACAGATGGGAGAGCCATGCGTCAGATCACGATCAGCGCCGGAAGCGTCAACCAGCAGGCGGGCATCCTGGCCGCCCTCGGCGACCTGCTCCGATCCCAAGGGGTCCGGACGCGCTTCATCAGCCACATCACCCTGCGAATGACCGGGTTCCCGATGCAGGAGAAGGCGGGCTCGGAGCTGGACGTCTACGGCTTCGGCGGACAGGTCGCGACGGTCACCATCGATCAGGAGAACAAGCCGCGCCGCTTTCTGATTAAGCTGCCGAAGTCCGGGACCGTGGTTCCGCTGCCCTCGGTCGACCAACCGCAGTCTGCCGTGCGGTGGATCGTCGGCTGGGCCAACGGCGGGTCACAGTAAGGCGGCGGCTCTGATGGCGGTCACCTTCCTGGACCCGGACGAATGCCTGAGCCCGCACTGGGAGATGCGCCAAAGGGATCACGTAGAACTCGTCTGGCATAAGCCGTTCGAGGGGGTCGGGCGCGTGCGGGCTCTCGCCTGGACCTGCGACTGCCGGGCCGTCGTCTACGAGCTGCTCCAGGCCGGCGGGCAGGCGTTCATCCGCAAGACCACGCAGGCCGAACCGTCGCCGAAGGTCAGAGAAACACACCGCTGGCCCATCGAGGAGGCGCGCAGGGTGTGGCGTGCCCTGCTGCTCGGCAAGATGCGATAGACGGTCCAGCGCTCACGCGGCCCCGCTCACACGGGCGGGGCCGCACCTGTATCTACGACCCGCGCCACTCCTCCCCCGCCCCCGATAGCTGCCGACATCAGTGGCCCGACCGAGGTGTCAATGCCGTCTTCGCGTGTCCGTCCACCAACGACGTACACCGCAACTCCGCACCCAACCCGCACAGACGGCGTTGACGCCGACCAAGGGCCACGAACAATCGAGCAGCGGGGGCGGGGAAAGGACTGAAACCCACTGCTATCGCACAGCTATGCTTTGGAATCCCCACTTTTGGGATCAGTCAGGAGCCAAGCCTGGATCTCATGATGCCGAAACTGGTACGCGGCACCACTAGGTCGCAATAATCCGGCATCACATGCCCATCGACAGAACCGCTTGAATCGCCAGGGAAGGCGACCTCTGGCAGCGCTAAAGAGTATACCCAGTCCATACCTTATCCAGCTGCCCGCCATGACAACAGAAACAGCAGCCCCCATCGGCGCCCCTATTACGAGCGCAGAATAAAAGTCCCGATAAGCGAAGGCCATCAAACCAAAGTAGAGAATAATAATTCCGCAAGACAGAGAAACATCCCCAGCGAAGGTTGGACGCTGAAGCATGAATGCTTCCCTTTTATCCCATCTTCGCATAGCTTGCATGAGAGCGGCCATGCCTATGAAGTACAGGATGACATAGCTACCATCGATAACCAGCGCCTGCTTAAAGAGCTGGAACACCATGGCGACAATACTGGGAAATAATACAATGGCCAACCCTGTTCGCAACCTTTTGAGTAATGATTCGCTAGCTAAATGTTGCGCTATTTCATCGAATTTCACCCGGAGCCTCTTCGCTCCCCCTACTGGATCCGGCACCCAAGGAACAGGCCACATAACTCGATACGGTTTAATGACGAACCATGACGTTACCGCGACAATTGACGCCGCCGTCATCAATCCGATAATCAATTGATCCTTCACGCTCAACTCTTCCCAGGATTGAGTTGCGCTAGGTCGACTTACTACTCCCATCATCGATGGAGCGGATATACCGAGAAAAGATATTATGTACAATGAGACAGAAATAAGGGAGTGCATTGCACGAGGAGCCCTTGCGCCACCTATAGGCCAGAGCAAATGACGAAGGATGTGAACGCCAGACATCCCCGGTTCCGGCTCGGCTGTATTGGCCTGCTGGTGCTGCCAGTCCAAGTGACGCGCCAGGCTCCGCAGCCATCGCTCTACTTTATGCGGCTTATACGATGCCCGTCCTGATACACCAGAGGACTTAGCTGAAGCCAGCACAAATTTCCCAACAAACAATTCTTCCAACCGAAGAAACGTATCTCGGAGGGTCTCCGATGGCAACGGTAGTAGCTCTCGTGCTGCACGTGGATCGTCTTCGACCGCAGCAACCGCCATCATAAGCCGCCATGGAGTTGATAGGAATACCGCAGTGTTCGAGCGTGGATGGGTCCTTAAGGTTGCGATTACTGGCTGCCAAGCCTGATGGATGACCCGAGACCGATCCTTACACCTATCTTCCAAGTAAGCGATAATTGCATCTGAGGAGAGCGGCCAAATGCCGACTATATGGGCGCGGTTTAGCGATACATCTTCTCTCTCAAGCTGCTCCAGCCTATTTGTGCGTACCGTCAGAACTACAGGTGCATACATCTTACCCGAGTAGTAGGAATTGAGGTCGGCAATCAATTCGGCGGCCCGTAGTGGAGCCTGAGACTCGGTGTCAACTTCCACTTCCTCGGGATCCAACTCGTCCACACCGTCGAGAACTGGGATAACGGCATAGTCGGCAATCAACTCCCCCGCATCCCTGTAGGACACGCCGTATGTCAATACGATTTGATCACGCAACCATGCTTCAAATGCCAGCCCCGAACTCCATGTGGCCGCATTGATCCTTACAGGAACAGGAAGATTTGCATTAGGGTTCTCGATCAACCTGGTCGCCATGTCAATCGATAACTCAATCGCCAGAACCGTCTTTCCTGCCCCTTTTTCTCCCGTGATGATTAATCTCTTTGAGTGCGACTCTAAATAGAAGTCTACAATCTCCGAGATCGTCCCTCCGGCAACAGGGGTGGCGTCGCCGCGAGTCCGAGAATCTTGCCGCAGGAATAGTCGCGATACAATATTCCTAATCTGACTAATTGCATCACCCTCTTCACGGCTACTAGCATGCCGCGAGGAGCCGATCTCTCCCTCCCCGAAACTGACCAGTGCCGGCGCAAGGCCATTGAACAATAGGGCTGCACGTATCCGGGATTCACTACCCCGGACACGTTTAGCCAGGGCAATTTTCTTGGAGTTTAGATCCGGTTCGGTTGCTGTCGTGAAAGGCTGGGCAAGTAGGCTTAATATCGCAAGAGCGACACCAAATAGTTGCCCTTGATCGGCGGCAGTGTCGAGCGCCGTATCGTCTGTGCTGGAAAGTGCCTCATATATCCAGCCCAGACTCGCCATGAAAAGGCCACCTAGAAAAGCGCCCCACCACAGCTTCTTGCTGCGCATCGCCCTGCTGTACCGACGCAGTCTGTGCATGTACCCATCATGTATGCGTCCCGCCTGCGCCTGAGCGTGAATCCTCAATCTGGCCTTCTGTGCTTGCCGGGCACAGGCGAGCGCGGTGTTAGATCCCTCTACGGGGGTGCCCCCTTACATGGCCAACGCGCGGGCGGCGCGGGCCGGGACCGGCCGGAGAGCCGCATGCCCGGCCCGCTGGCCGCCCGGCGCGCTGCGAGCCGCCGCAGGCGGCTCGCCTTGACCTTGTAGAGAAAGTCCTCGCGGATAGGTGATCGTTCGCCAGGTTCTTCGGGCTTCCCGGTAAGCGCTGACGGCGCGAGATACCGCGGCATGACGGCATCGGAGCATGTCAGGCGGGAAGTAGCGCTGGGTGGTGGTCGCCAAGCACTGGGGCAACATTCCAACGATGACATGTTGCGCTAAGGGCGGTACTAGGGACGGAACTTCCACGTGAAGGACGTGGACGCCAGCGGCGCCGCCGGAAAGCTGACCCACCTCAACTACGCCTTCGGGTTCGTCGGCCCCGAGGGCACCTGCCACTCCGCCGACCCCTGGGCCGACTGGCAGCGACCCGTGCCCGCCGAGCAGAGCGTCGACGGCGTCGCCGACAGCGACGACCAGCCGCTCAAGGGCAACCTCGGCCAGCTCAAGAAGCTCAAGGCCCGTCACCCCGGCCTCAAGATCCTGATCTCCCTCGGCGGCTGGACCGGCTCCAAATACTTCTCCGACGCCGTCCTCACCCCCGAGTCCCGGGCCAGGCTCGCCGCCTCCTGCGTCGGCCTGTGGCTCAAGGGCGACCTGCCCGGCCTGCCCCCCGGCGCCGCCGCCGGCGTGTTCGACGGCATCGACCTCGACTGGGAATGGCCCGGATCCGCAGGGAACGACGGCAACGTCATCCGCCCCGAGGACAAGCAGAACTTCACCCTGTTCCTGGCCGAACTGCGCCGCCAGGTGAAGGCCCACGACCGGCGCGACGAACTGACCGCCTTCCTCCCCGCCGCAGCCGCCAAGATCGACGCCGGCTTCGAGGTGCGGAAGGTCTTCGACCAGCTCGACTTCGCCACCGTCCAGGGCTACGACCTGCACGGGCCGTGGGAGAACCGCACCGGCCACCAGGCCAACCTGCTCACCGACCGGCGCGACCCCAGCGACGTGAAGTTCAGCGTCGACCAGACGGTACGCGACTACATCGGACGCGGCGCACCCAAGCAGAAGATTGTCATCGGCGTCCCCGCCTACGGCCAGGGCTGGACCGGCGTGACCGCCGGCGGCGACGGCCGGTACGCCCCGGCCACTGGCCCCGCCCCCGGCACCTGGGCCGCCGGCAGCGACGACTACAAGAACCTCGTCAACAAGCCCGGCAAACGCTACCGCGACCTGCTCACCGGCACCCTGTGGCTCTACGACGGCAACGAGTTCTGGTCCTACGACGACCCCGCCGTCATGCTGCAGAAAGCCGCCTACATCCGCCTCAAGGGCCTCGGCGGCTCCATGCTGTGGTCCATCGACCAGGACGACGCCACGGCCTCCCTCACCACCGCCCTCTACTCCGTCCTGCGCTGACCGGCCGTGCGGTGGGGGCCGGGCGGCCCCCACCGCACCACCTGGCACTCGCATCGGAGTCAAGGGGTCGGGAATTCCTTAGCGGACATACGGGGGTAGGCCCTACTGCGGCAGCCCCTTTCGGGACGGCATGATCCTCTCCGTGAGGATGATGGTGATGGCGGGCGGCCTGCTGGCCACTGCGGCGTTGTTGACCGGATGCGGGTTGCGGGACATCACGCAGGCAGCCAACCAGGCGACCCTCGATTACGAGGTGAAGGAGAAGGTGGCCAGGCTGGTCGTGGTGGGCGGTGCGGGTGACATCGTGATCAGCGAAGCGGCCGGCGACGTCGTCACGGTGAGCGAGACCCTCCACTGGTCCTCGGGTAAGCCGACCACCGAGCACCACGTGGATGGCGATGCTCTCGTGGTGACGTACGACTGCCCGCACGCCATGGACAACTGCTCGGTGGACTACAAGGTCCACGTGCCCAAGGGCATGCGGACAGAGCTGGAGACCGGATCCGGCGACATCCACCTCAGAGCCCTGAGCAATCCGATCAAGGCCAAGGTGGGCTCCGGGGACCTGGAGGGAGCCGGGCTGACGGCCACGGATCTCACGGTCGAGGCGGGCTCGGGCGACACCGTGCTGAAGTACGCCACCGCTCCCGACAGCATCGACCTGGTGACCGGCTCGGGAACCGCGAAGATCACGCTTCCCGGCGGGCCGTACGACGTGGACGCCGAGGCGAAGTCGGGAGACGTGACGGTCTCGGTGACGACCGATCAGAACTCACCGCACAAGGTCGTGGCCCGCGCGGGTTCCGGCGACATCAGCCTCCTGCCCGCGTAGCTTCCTTGCCTGGGCACGCGTTCCGCGGGACCTTCGGGTTGTCCGGCCCGAACGGAGACCCGTCGAGTCCGAGGCCCGTCCAGTAGACGCCGAAGGCCGCCTGGGGCGGCTCGCTTCCAGTGCGGACCGCGAAGAACTCCGAGACGTAGCGCTGGCCGTCCATCGTCCGGCCGTGCAGTTCCAGCAGCCACCCGCCTTCCGAGTGGTCTTTCTGCGGGATGCGCACCGCTCGTGTCACCTCGGGCTTGCCACCGGGCAGCAGGCACGAACGGAGCGCGTCATCGAGAAGCATCGCGCAGCTCTCGGCGCCGCGCACATGTCGTGAGCAGAAACCGGTGACCCCGTTCTCCACCACGCCGGTCACGATCCTGGCGAGCGTCGACTCGGCCATGTTTCGCGTGAATTCGGCCGGTGGAGGTCCGGCTTCACCCGGCGCGGCCGTACAGCCCGCCGCGCACGACACGAGGGCGGCTGCGGCGATCAGTCGTGCGGTCAAGGACATGAGGGCGCCTTAAGCGACTGGGGAGCGGCCCGTCATTCTACGCAAATCCGGTACGACCGACGATCTCGGTGAGGTGATCACCGCGGCCATCGGCCCGGACAGCGCGCCGAGCGAGATGCGCACCGTGCGGCCGAGCGCTCCTTCGCGACGCCACGCCTCCCGGTCGGCGTCCGCAGCGGCGACCGCCCTGCTGGAGGAGACCGGCAGCGAGCGCGGGCAGTTCGCGATCAGGACGCGACAACGCCGCTGCGGTCTCCGAGCACGCGCTCGGCGACCCGGTCCCATTTGTCGCTGTGGCCGGGGACGCTGAGGATCCGCAGCATCAGGTCCCGGTCGCCGTGATAGGCCCGGAACGACTCGGCGATCGTCACGCTGTCAGAGGGCCGGTCGAGCACCTCGATCTCGTCTCCGGCGCCGAGCTCGCCCTGCTCGAGCACCCGGAAGTACGCCCCGGTGCGGCCCGCCTCGGTGAAGCGCTTGACCCAGCCGCGCTCGTCCAGCCAGTTGCGGAACACCACGCAGGGGATGCGGGGGGCGGTGACCTCCAGGACGGCCGTGCCGACCCGCCACCGCTCCCCGAGGACCGCGCCGGTCACGTCGGCCCCGGAGGTCGTGAGATTCTCCCCGAACTGACCGTCGCGCAGGTCGCGGCCCATACGGGGCTCCCACCAGTCGTAGTCCTCCCGCGCGTAGGCGTAGACCGCCTGGTCCGGGTGGCCGTGGTTGGCGACGTCGGCGCGCTCGTCGCCCGCCAGGCCGTTCTCGCGTACGGCGACCCGGCCCTCGATCTTCCGCTTGTCGATGGCGGTGCGCCGCAGGTTGCCGGCCCATTCGGCGTCCACGGCCCGGCCCACGTTCACAGAGAGGATGCGCATGACCAAACGTTAACCGAGGGTCATGTTTCTCCGCGATGGCAATTAAGTTCTGGTCAAACCAGGGACGCCTACTTCTTGTTCTTGTCCGGGGCCTCGGACGAGAGGGCGGCGACGAAGGCCTCCTGGGGAACCTCCACCCGGCCGACCATCTTCATCCGCTTCTTGCCTTCCTTCTGCTTCTCCAGCAGCTTGCGCTTACGGCTGATGTCACCGCCGTAGCACTTGGCGAGGACGTCCTTGCGGATGGCGCGGATGTTCTCCCGGGCGATGACGCGTGCGCCGATCGCGGCCTGGATGGGCACCTCGAACTGCTGCCGCGGGATGAGCTCCTTGAGCTTCTTGGCCATCTCCACGCCATAGGCGTACGCCTTCTCGCGGTGGACGATCGCGCTGAACGCGTCCACGGTCTCGCCCTGCAGCAGGATGTCCACCTTGACCAGGTCGGCCTCCTGCTCCCCGGACGGCTCGTAGTCGAGCGAGGCGTACCCGCGGGTCTTCGACTTCAGCTGGTCGAAGAAGTCGAAGATGATCTCGCCGAGCGGGAGCGTGTAGCGGATCTCGACCCGGTCCTCCGACAAGTAGTCCATGCCCTGGAGCTGCCCGCGGCGGCCCTGGCACAGCTCCATGATCGCGCCGATGAACTCGGCCGGCGCGAGCACCGTGGCCTTCACCACCGGCTCGAAGATCTGGTCGATCTTCCCGGCCGGGAACTCCGACGGGTTGGTGACGACGTGCTCCTTGCCGTCCTCCATGATCACCCGGTAGATGACGTTGGGCGAGGTCGAGATCAGCGACAGGTTGAACTCGCGCTCCAGCCGCTCCCGGACGATCTCCATGTGCAGCAGGCCGAGGAAGCCGCAGCGGAAGCCGAAGCCGAGCGCCGCCGACGTCTCCGGCTCGTACACGAGCGCGGCGTCGTTCAGCCGCAGCTTGTCGAGGGCCTCGCGCAGCTCGGGGTAGTCGTCGCCGTCGATCGGATAGAGCCCGGAGTAGACCATCGGCTTGGGGTGCTCGTAGCCGCCCAGGGCCTCCGCGGCGGGCTTGACCGCGTTGGTGACCGTGTCTCCGACGCGGGACTGGCGCACGTCCTTCACACCGGTGATCAGGTAGCCCACCTCGCCGACGCCGAGCCCCCGGTCGGACGGCATGGGCTCGGGCGAGATGACGCCGATCTCCAGCAGCTCGTGCTGTGCGCCGGTGGACATCATCAGCACGCGCTCGCGCTTGGACAGATGCCCGTCGACCACCCTGACGTACGTCACGACGCCCCGATAGGTGTCGTACACCGAGTCGAAGATCAGCGCCCGGGCGGGGACGTCGGTGTTCCCGACGGGCGCCGGGATGTGCTCCACGGCGTGGTCGAGCAGCTCCTTGACCCCCTCGCCGGTCTTGCCGGACACGCGCAGCACGTCGCCCGGGTCGCAGCCGATGAGGCCCGCGAGCTCCTCGGCGTACTTGTCCGGCTGCGCGGCGGGCAGGTCGATCTTGTTGAGCACCGGGATGATGTGGAGGTCGGCGTTCATGGCGAGGTAGAGGTTGGCCAGCGTCTGGGCCTCGATGCCCTGCGCCGCGTCGACCAGCAGGATCGCGCCCTCGCACGCTTCCAGCGACCGGGACACCTCGTAGGTGAAGTCCACGTGGCCGGGTGTGTCGATCATGTTGAGGACGTGGCCGTTCCACGGGAGCCGCACGGCCTGCGACTTGATGGTGATGCCCCGCTCCCGCTCGATGTCCATGCGGTCGAGGTACTGTGCGCGCATCGACCTGTCGTCCACCACACCGGTCAGCTGCAGCATCCGGTCGGCGAGTGTCGACTTGCCATGGTCGATATGCGCGATGATGCAGAAGTTGCGGATCAACGCGGGGTCGGTCTGGCCAGGCTGAGTGCGCACCGAGGTCCGTTTCGACAAGATGATTGACTGCTGATCGGGCGGGCCGTCCGCCTCGCCTCGCGCTCGGCGGGCCCTCCCGAGGCTGGCGGACCAGCCACCCTCCATGGTGGCATGTCCGGATGCTTGCCTTGACCACCAGACGTGTCCTGCGAATAGCCGCCGTCGTCGTGGCCGTGCCGCTCGCGCTCGCCCTGGCCGGCGCCGCCGCGCTGCGCCTGCAGTTCGCCGGCACGCCCGCCGGATGGGCCAGGACCACCGGCCACGACGCCCTGTGGATGGGCCACGCGTGGGTGGACGGCCGCCGCACCGAGGCCGACGTGCGGGCCCTCGCCGTACGGCTGCGCGCGAGCGGGATCAAGGACGTGTACGTCCACAGCGGGCCGTTCAAGTACGACGGGACCCTGCCCCCCGACCGCTACGCCAATGCCAGAAATTTCCTGAAATGGTGGCGGAAGAACCTGCCCGGCGTCCGCGTGTCGGCCTGGCTCGGCCAGACGGTCAACGACAACGGCAAGCAGCACCTGAGCCTGGCCGACACGGCGACGCGGGCCCGCGTCGTGGCGGGGGCCGGTGACCTGGTCGCCCTCGGCTTCGACGGGATCCACTACGACTTCGAACCGGTCTCCGACGGGGACGAGCCGTTCCTCAGCGTCCTGCGCGAGACCCGGCAGGCCATCGGCGCCCGGCCGTTGTCGGTCGCCACCCAGCAGATCGAGCCGCTGACCGGCCTGCGCGCCCCCACCGCCCTGGTGATCGGCCATGACAAGTACTGGACGCCGGACTACTTCCGCCGGGTCGTCGGCCTGACCGACCAGGTCGCGATCATGACGTACGACTCGGGGACTCCCCTGCCGTCCCTGTACGGCGGCTACGTCGCGCGGCAGACCTCGCTCGCCCTGGACCTCGTGCCCGAGGACAAGACCCTCCTCATCGGGGCTCCGGCCTACCACGACCACGGGGTGGCGTACCTCGACTACGCGGAGAGCGTCGAGGCCGCGGCCGAGGGCGCGCGGCTCGCGCTCAGCGAGCACGGCCCGCGCACCGAGTTCGGCCTGGCCCTGTACGTCGACTTCGCGGCCACGGAGGAGGACTGGAGGGAGTACGAGCGGGCCTGGGTGCGCGGCGGCGCCGGAGGGAGCGTGGAGTCGTCGGGCGGGCGGGCCGATGTGCGGACCGCGGTGGCCGCGCCGCGATAGCATGAGCGGGGGCGGCCCTGTCGTCGTGAATTTGAGCGGCGGCCCGGGCTGTTGGTATCCTGTCCAACTGCGTGTGGCGCGCCCTCTCACGAGCCCGCGCGCCCCATCCGACCGAGACTTAACACTGAGGCTTTCTTCGTGGCGAACATCAAGTCCCAGATCAAGCGCAACCGACAGAACGAGAAGCGTCGGCTGCGCAACAAGGCCGTCAAGTCGTCCCTGAAGACCGCGGTCCGCAAGTTCCGCGAGGCCGCCGACCAGGGCAACGTGGACGACGCCCTCGTCGCGCTCAAGGCCGCGTCCCGGCAGCTCGACAAGGCCGTCAGCAAGGGCGTCATTCACAAGAACCAGGCCGCCAACCGGAAGTCGGCGATCGCCCAGCGCGCCGCCGCCCTGCAGGCCGCCAAGTAGTTCACACACAGCGCACGCCGCATCTCCCCTCGCGGGGGATGCGGCGTTTTCGCGTGCCCACTGAAGGACGTCAGGCGGGCACGGGCGACTGCCCCGCCTCCTCCGTCGTACGCCGCCGGACCTCGGGCAGGGCGAGCACGGCCAAGTTGACCGCGGCCACCAGCGCCGCGGCCGTGAGCAGCGGAAGCGCGGCGCCCGCCCAAGCGGCGATCGGCGCCGCCGCGGCGAGTCCGAGGGGGCGCGCCGCGTAGGAGATGAGCGCGTCGAACGAGTCCACCCGGCCGAGGGCCTGAGGCTCCACACGCTGCTGCACGACCGTCTCCCACAGCGGCGTCAGCATCCCCACGCCCAGCATCGCGACGACGTACGCGGCGGTGACGACCACGGCCGGCGCGGCAAACGCCGTGGGGAACGCGAAGGCGACGAGCGGGCACGCGTAGACCGCCGCCCCGACCGCCGCCACGGCGAGGGGCCGCCGGATCGGCAGTCTGGGGGCGACGAAGACGCCGAGCACCGCCGCCGCCGTTCCCGCCTGCGCGACGATCACCCAGACCGGCTCCCCGCCCAGGCTGCGTACGGCGATGACCGGGCCGAGGGTCAGCAGGACGCCCGCCCCGAGGTGCCAGACGCCGTGCCCGGCCACGCTGACGAGGAACCAGCGGTGCCGCCGTGCCTCGCGCCACCCTTCCCGCAGGTCGCCGAGGAAGTGATCGCGTTCGGTCGCCGGCCGGGGAGCCGTGACCAGGCCGCCCAGCGTGACCGCGGACCCCGCGAACAGGGCCCCGGTCAGCAGGAAGGACCAGCCCGGGCCGAGCCACAGCGTCATTCCTCCGGCGAGCGCGGGGCCGGCGATCTGAGCGAGGCCGCCGGCCACTCCGATGTGGGCGTTCACCCGCAGCCGGCGCTGTGCCGGCACCACTCCGATGACCAGCGGTGACACCGCCGGGACGCCGAAGGCCACCGCGGCTCCGGTGAGCGCCGCGAGTCCCGCCATGACGGCGATACCGGGGCGCCCAAGGAGGAGCAGCGACCCCAGCGTCACCTGGGCGGCGCAGCGGACCAGGTCGGCCACGAGGATCACCCGCCTCGGCGGGAAGCGGTCCGCGATCACTCCGCCGACCGGGAGCAGCAGGAGCATGGGCAGCATCTCGGCGGCGAGGACGACGCCGAGATCGAGGGCGGAGCCGGTCACTCTGATGACGGCGAGGGTGAGCCCGGTGGGGATGAGGGCGGTGGCGAGCGCCGCGACCGTCCGCCCGGCGACCAGACGTGCAATCATGCGAGGAAAGGTATTTCGCCAGCGAAGCTTTCGTCAACGTATTTTTATCTGGCGTAGGATTGTCCCGTGGACGACTCGGTGGACCGGCACATCGCGCGGTGGCGCGGGAAGGCGCCCTTCGACGAACGCGTGGAGGCGATCGTCACGCGCATGCAGTTCCTGGTGAAGCACCTGGCCCAGGCGAAGGACAGCGCGCTGGCCGCGGTGGGCCTGCAGGATTTCGAGTACGAGACCCTTCACTGGCTCGGCGCCCGGGGAGAAGGCGGCCGCGCCACCCCGTCGGAGCTCGCCGCCGAGTTGAGGGTCTCTCCCGCCGGCATGACGGGCCGCCTGGACACCCTGGAGAAGGCGGGGCTCGTCCGGCGCGTCCGCAGCACGGAGGACCGCCGCCGGGTGGACGTGGAGCTGACGAGCGAGGGCCGCGCGATCTGGCTCAAGGCGATGGACCTGCGCGGCGAGGTCGAGGACGCGATGGTGGGCGTCCTGGGGCCTGACGACCAGGACGTCCTCGCGGCGCTGCTCAAGCGCATGCTGCTTCGTGTGGAGAACCCCGGCCAGGCTTGAGCCGACAGACGGGAAACAGCGAGCCCCGGGACCAGGCGTGTTCGACCGGCCCCGGAGGGGCGCCTCGGCAACCCCGGGCCACGCCTGAGCCGACGGCGGAAACGGCTCAGCGCGTGCTTCGGCTGGCCACGATCGTGTGGACGGCCTTCTCCAGCGCGTACGCCGGGTCGGTGCCGCCGCCCTTGACCTGCTCGTCGGCCGTCGCCACGGCCTGCAGGGCGACGGAGATCCCCTCAGGCCCCCAGCCGGCCAGCTGGCGCTTCACCCGGTCGATCTTCCAAGGCGGCATGCCCACATGGCTCGCGAGCTGGCCGCCGCGCAGGTTGCGGGGCGCCCCGCCCACCTTGGCGAGCGAGCGCAGGCCTCCCGCCAGCGCGCTGACGATCAGCACCGGAGCCACACCCGTGGCGATGGCCCACCGGACCTGTTCCAGCGCCTCACCCAAGCGGCCCTCGATCGCCAGGTCGGCGATGGTGAAGCCGCTGACCTCGGCGCGTCCCCGGTAGTACTTCGCGACCGCCGCCTCGTCGATGTTCTTGCCCTCGGTGTCGAAGGCGAGCTGATTGCAGGCGGCCGCCAGCTCGCGCAGGTCGCTGCCCACGGCGTCGAGCAGCGCCTGGGCGGCGGCGGCCGAGATCGAGCGGCCCTCCCTGCGCACCTCGGCCTTGATGAAGTCGAGCCGCTCTCCCGCCTTGGTCACCTTGGCCACGGTCACGACGTCGGCGCCCGCCTTCTTCACGCCGTCCACCAGCGCCTTTCCCTTGACCCCGCCGGGGTGGGCCAGCACCAGCACCGTGTCGTCGGCCGGATGGGCGGTGTATTTAAGGATCTCGGCGATGACGTCCTTCGAGAGGTCCTGTGCCCCGCGGATCACGATGATCGACCGGTCGCCGAACAACGAGGGGGAAGCGAGCCCGGTGAGCTCCCCCGGCTCCACCTTGCTCCCCTGAAGGTCGTGCAGCTCCGCCCCCGAATCCTCGGCGCGTACCGCCGCCACGATGGAGCCGACGGCGCGATCGGCCAGGAACTCCTCGTCGCCGACGACCAGGGTCACAGGTGCTGGGTTCGCCATGTGACGCAGCATGCCACGCCCACGCTGTCGGGGGCACATCCGCCTTCCGTCTCCGCGACGGATCCCAGCGCGCACAGCCGAGTTCGACCGACGACGCCGACCTCGTCAGGCCGGGACATGCTGCGGGAGGCCGCGTCGGAGGCGGACGACGTGATCCCGCAGCGGGCCGGGTGCCGGCCGGAGGAGGCGGCGGTCGCGCTGACCCAGCGCGGAGTCAGGGCCTCGGTCGTCCGTCTCGCGCCGACCGTGCACAGCTCTTGCGCCGCTGCCGCCGCGCAGACGCCCGCCGTCCGCCTGCCGCTGCCGCCTGCCGTGTTGCGGGGGTACGGGTCTGCCGCTCAAATCGCGGTGAACCCGCCGTCCGCCGCGACCACGGCGCCCGTGATGAAGCTCGAACGCGGCGATGCGAGGAAGCAGAGCACCTCGGCGATCTCCTCCGGCTTGGCCACCCGGCCGAGCGGCTGGGCGCCGGCGAAGGACGCCAGGTACGCGCGGCTGTCGGAGCGGAAGGTGTCGAGGAAGTCGGTCTCGATGACGCCCGCGGCCACGATGTTCGCCCGGATGCCCAAGGGCCCGCCCTCTACGGCGAGGACCTTGGTCAACTGGGCCAGTGCCCCCTTGGACGCGCTATAGGCGGCGCCCTCGGGCAGCGCGATCGTGCAGACGTAGGAGCCCGTGCTCACGATGGCTCCACCACCAAGGTTCCGCATCGCACGGAACGCCTCACGGGCAAAGAAGAAAGAACCCCGGGCGTTGACCGCCATCACGGCGTCCCAGTCCTGCGCCGTCGTCTCTGTGATCGGCTTGTTGATGGTGCGCCCGGCGTTGTTGACCAGGATGTCGAGACCGCCGAAGACATCGACGGCCTCCCGCACCGCGAGGGTGGCGGTCGCCTCATCGGTGACATCGCCGACAAGGGGGTGCACGCCCGGAAACTCGGCGGGCAGTTCCTTCACCCCGGGGCGTTGATCGACGGCGACGATCTGTGCGCCGCGGTGGTGCAGCAGCCGGACGGTCTCCTTGCCCACGCCGCGCGCGGCCCCGGTGACGAGGGCGACCTTTCCAGCGAACTCGGCGGTCTCGACGGACGGATTCGCGGGTGTCATTGTCCATTCCTTGGGTGGTGAGGTCAGACGCCGGTTGCGAGGCGCCTGAATCGCCTCGCGATGACGCGGCGGCAGACTTCTCTGCGCGCCGTCCTGCGAGTCCGCTGCTCAGTAAGCGGTGAGCCCGCCGTCGACCACGAGCTCCGAGCCGGTGACGAACGAGGAGTCGTCGCAGGCGAGAAAGAGGAAAGCCGGTGCGATCTCGTCGGCACGGCCGGCCCGGCGCATCGGGGTGCGCTGGATGTCCGGTTGTTGATCGCCCTGCTCGTCCAGGAGATCCTGGATCATCGGCGTCGCGATGACCCCGGGATGCACGGAGTTGACCCGCACTCCCTGCCGCGCGTACTCGACCGCGGCGGTCTTGCTCAACAGGCGCACCGCGCCCTTGGACGCCTGGTAGGCCGCGGCGGCGCCGCTTCCCACGAGCCCGAGCACCGATGACGTGTTGATCACAGACGCGTTGCCACTCGCGCGCAGGAGCGCCATCGCCGCCTTCATACCGAGCCAGGTGCCTTTCTGGTTCACGTCGATGACGCGGTCCCAGGCGTCCTCCCGCGTGTCCTCGATGCCCGGCCAGTCCACGATGCCGGCGAGGTTCACCAGCACGTTCAGCATGCCGAACCGGTCGCGCACGACGCCGATCACGTCGTCCCACTCCCGCGCGGAGGAGACGTCGAGGCGGGCGGCAACGACCTCCGCGCCACGCGCCTCGATCCGGTGGGCCAGGTCGCGCAGGGGCCCTTCGGCGACATCGGTGATCACCAGCCGGGCGCCTTCGTCGGCGAAGAGTTCGGCGGTCGCCGTGCCGATGCCGCCGGTCGCGCCGGTGATCAGCGCGACCTTGCCGGCGAGTCGTTGCCCTGTCATGGGAAATCCCCCTGTGTCTCGTTGTGCCGATCGCTGGGTCGGGTCTTGTGGCGTTGCGGGCGCCGGTCAGATGCCGGTGAAGCCGCCGGCGACCTCGGTCATGACGGCCTCTCCTCCCGGTACAGCACGAGGTGCTCGTGATAGAGGACCCCATCCCGGATGTCACCCGTCGCGGTGAACCCGGTGTCGTCGACGTAGTCGAGGTGGCTGCCGGTCACCGTGTACCGGCCGGTGTACGAGCTGCGCCGCTCGCCGCGGGCCTCGTCGTAGCGGCCGTCCGGCAGCAACTCCTGGCGGATGTAACCGTCCGCTGTCACCCACATTCCGATCACGTCGACGTTGCCGTCATCAGCGATCTGGGCCATGGCGGGCTCCTTTCCTTTGCTCACTCCACGCGGTCCTGGCTTGCTCCACCGAGTCTGCGCAGGTCAGGAGGCATCAACCAGGACGTGCGCTGCCTGGGTGCGGCGCACCCAGGCAGCACGGCGAAGCTGCCGCATAGCCTGAGCACATGGACAGCAACCATCTGGGGGACTTCCTGCGCGCCCGCCGCGCCGGGCTGCAGCCGGAGGACGTCGGCATGGCGAGCTACGGGGCCCGCAGAGTCGCCGGGCTGCGCCGTGAGGAGGTCGCCGTCCTGGCCGGAGTGAACGCCGACTACTACACGCGCCTGGAACAAGGGCGCGAGCGCAACCCCTCACCCCAGGTGCTCGACGCCCTCAGCCGCGCGCTGCGCCTCGACGCAGATGCCCGAGCGCACCTGTACCTGCTGGCCGGGACAGCGCCGGGCGACCGGCCCTCCGCCCACGTCGCCGACCGGGTCAGCCCGGCGCTGCGCCAGTTGATGGACGGCTACCCCAGCACTCCGGCATTCGTCATGAGCCGAACCCTGGACATCCTCGCCACCAACTCCCTGGCCGACGCCCTCTACGCCCCGTTCGAGCCGGCGGACAACCTGGCCCGCATGACCTTCCTCGACCCTGCGGGCCGAGGCTTCTACACAGACTGGGACCGGGCGGCCCAGGCCACCGTCGCCAATCTGCGCCAGGCAGCAGGCTTCGATCCGGACAACCCGCGGCTACGCGAACTCGTCCGCACCCTCACCGAGCACAGTGTGGACTTCGCCCGCCTCTGGAAGGCTCACACCGTGCGCGGCAAGACCCAGGACGCCAAGCACTTCCTCCACCCCGACGTTGGACCCCTCACGCTCACCTACCAGGCTTTCGACGTACGCGACGCCCCCGGCCAGCAGCTTGTGATCTACCATGCCGAGCCAGGCAGCGCCAGCGCCCAGGCGCTGGATCTCCTCGGCTCCATCCACGCCACCCAGCGCCAGGCCGAACCACGTCCGCACCGTTGATTGGCAGGTCAGGAGCGCTTCCACGGCCAGAGTCCGCCACCCCGGTATTCCTTGCGAACAGGCCGCTGCCGAGCGAAGCGCACGTGCCCGCGCTGGGTGCGGAAGCACCGTTCCGCTCTTGAGCTTCGCGCACGGCTCCACCCGCTCACTTGCCCCGTACGACGACGGCGAGGCCGTTGGGGGTGGCGACGACGGCGATGTCCCCCGACAGGTCGGTACGGTAGGGGCGCATGCCGAGCCAGCGCAGGCGCCGCAGCGTCAGCGGGGCAGGATGCCCGTAGTCGTTGACCGCGCCGACGCTGATGAGGGCGGCCCGCGCGCCCGTGGCGGCGAGGAAGGCCGGCGCCTGCCGGGACGATCCATGATGGGGCACTTTCAGCACGTCGACCCGTGGCAGGCCGCGCCGCAGGAGGGATTCCTGCGCCTCCGTTTCCAGGTCGCCTGCGAGCAGGGCCGCCCCCAGAATCGTCCCCGACGCCGGTCGTCCTCCGGGCCCTGCCGGCGCTGCGGGCGATGCCGGCGTTGCGGCTGCGCCGGGTGCTGCGGGCGGGTCGCCCGCTGCCGTGGGCGGCCCGGACCAGCGAACCAGCAGCACGACGCTGGCGTTGTTGGCCGTCGCCCCCTCGCCGGGTCCCTGCGGCGCCACACCGGCCTCGGGGGCGAGCACGGTGATCTCGCTCGGCCCGAACCGCCACCGCATCCCGGGGACCGCCTGCCATTCCGGAATCCGCGCCGTCCTGAGCTGCGCGGAGACGCGACCGGCCTCTCCCTCCGGCACGCGGCTCGGGCTCACGACCACCGCCCCCACCGCGCGGCGGCGCAACACGCCCGGCAGCCCCCCGACGTGGTCGAGGTGGGGGTGGGTGAGGACCACGAGCGGCACCTGCCGCACTCCGAGAGCGCGCAGGCACCGATCGGCGGGGCCCGGCTGCGGTCCGGCGTCGACCACCACGGCCCGGCCGGGACCGGCCGCCAGCGCCAGGGCGTCCCCCTGGCCGACGTCGCAGACGACCAGCAGCCATCCCGGTGGCGGCCAGGGCGACACCACCGGCATGGCGACGAGTGCGGCGAGCAGTGCCCCCGCAGCGAGCGCCGCCACCAGCCGTCTTCGCGCACGGCCCCGCAGGACGAGCCATCCCGCGACGGCCGCCGCCCCGAACGCGGCGACACCCACCGCGCCCCCCGGCCATTCCGCAGAGGCGAACGGAAGGTCCGCCGCCCACTGCGCCACCGAAATGATCCAGCCCACGGCCCACCCGGCAGGGCGTACCAGCAGCCGGGCCAGGTCCATGCTCACCGGGGCGATCACGGCGGCCCCGAACCCCAGCACCGTCGCGGGCGCCACCGCGGGCTCCGCGAGCAGGTTGGCCGGGATCGCGGCCAGGTCGATGCGCCCGGACATCAGCACCAGCAGGGGCGTTACCGCCGCCTGTGCCGCGGCGGTCACGGCCAGGGCCTCCGCGAGCAGGCGGGGCACCCGGCGCGCCGTCAGACGGTCACGCCACCGGGGCGCGAGGATCAGGATGCCGCCGGTCGCGAACACCGACAGCGCGAAGCCCCACTGCCGGGCCAGCCCGGGATCGAACACGACCAGTCCCAGCACGGTCGCCGACAGGGCGGCCACGCCGTCCCGGCCGCGGCCGGTGCCGAGGGCCACGGCGGCGACGGTTCCCATGACGAGGGCTCGCAGCACGCTCGGCGACGGCCTCGCCACGACCGAGAACGCGATCATCGCGACGACCGCGACGACGGCCCGGAGGGCCAGTGGCAGGCCGGCGAAGCGCCCGAGCACCAGCACGGCGCCCGCCGTGATCGCGAGGTTGGTGCCGGATACGGCGGTGAGGTGGCCGAGCCCCGCCGTCGCCAGGTCGAGCCGGACCTCCTCGTCCAGCCGCGACACGTCGCCGACGACCAGGCCGGGCAGCAGCCCGCGCTGATCGTCCGGCAGCACATCGCTCGCCTCGCGCAGCCCCCCGCGCAGCGCTCCGGCCGCACGCTGCACGGACGAGGGCGCGCCGATCGCCTCGGGCGGCCCCCGGACGAGCATCACGGCCGCGACGGGCTCACCCGGCTCGGCCGGGCGCAACCGCCCGCGCACCCTGACCCGCTGGCTCGGCAGCAGCGGACGCCAGCCGCCCGCGGGACCGAGCAGCACGACGGGCACGTCCACGGCGTACCGCTCCCGAACGGCCGACACCAGCAGCATCCGGGCCCGGACGACCGCCGTCTCGCGCCGGGACACCCCGCCCTGGTGCGGCCGGATGCGCGGATCGTCGGTGATCTCAGCCTCCGCGGTCACCGTGACGTCCCGGCGGGCCAGGTCCGGCACCGGCCCGGTCGTCACCCCGTGGACCGTGAACGCCGTCACCGCGGCCGTAACGGCCACGGACGCGAGCACCGCCAGTGCGATCCTCGCGGCGGCCCCGCCCGTCCGCCGCTGCTGCTCTCCCAAGCGGTGTCGGGGTGCCTCAGCTGCCCATTTCCCGCCCGCGGCGGCGGAGTGCTCTCCTGCCGGAGCCTGGTCGGAGTCCGCCACCTGGTTGCGGCGCCGCGCCGCGGCCCATGTGACGGCGCCCGCGACAGCCGCGGCCAGCGCCACGGCGGCTCCGGCGGCGGCGGGGCAGCCGAGCAGCACGAGTGCCGTGAGCCAGGAGGCCACCGCAGGAGCGGCCAGAGCAGCCGGCCCGGAGACCGCCCCGCCGCGCCCCGGCTCCTCGCGGCCCGATTCGTCACGCCGCGGCTCACCCTGCCCTGGCTCGTCACGGCCTGGCTCGTCACGCCGCGGCTCACCCTGCGTTGGCTCGTCGCGGCCTGGCTCGTCACGCCGCGGCTCATCCTGCGTTGGCTCGTCGCGGCCCTCGGGGAGGTCGTGGGGAAAGCCGGCGGTGGTCACACGGAGACCTTGTCGCGCATCTCGGCGAACTTCCTGTCTCCGATGCCTGGGACGTCCTTCAACTGGTCGACACTCTGGAAGCCTCCGTGCGCGTCCCGGTAGTCGACGATCCGTTGCGCGATCACGCCGCCGATCCCGGGCAGCGCGTCGAGTTGCTCGGCTGTGGCGGTGTTGAGGTTCACCACCCCGGCTCCCTGCGCCCCCGGCGCCATGCCCGATTCAGAGCCGGCAGCGGGGCCCGCGCCGGCCGTCGCCGGGCTTCCGGCGACGATCTGCTCACCGTCCACCAGACGCCGAGCCAGGTTGATCCCACCCGGCTTCGCGCCCTTCCGCAGACCTCCCGCGGCCTCGATCGCGTCGGCGACCCGCGAGCCGGACGCGAGGACGAACACCCCGGGGTTGCGGACCTTGCCCGTCACGTGAACCACGACTCGCGCCGATGAACCGGGGGTCGTGGCCATGGGACCAGCGGCGCCCGGGACGTAGGCCGTCGCGCCCGGCCCGCTATCGGCCGCAGGACCCGACGTCGCGGGCGAGGCCGAACCCGGTGCCCCGGTTGGGCCGGCGGCGGAGCCTGCGACGCGGTCGGCGGCAGGGCCGAGGTCGCGACCCGCGGCGGCCGGGAGCGGCGGGGCGACGGGCTCAGCCACCGGCCTCGACCGCCAGGCCAGGATCCCGGTGACGACCGCCGCGAGCAGCCCGGCGGCCACCAGCACCCGCAGCCCGGACATGCCCGGGTCGAGCCGTGGCAGAGCGCGACCGAGAGCCCCCCGTCCGAGCGTCCGCAGGTCCCGCACGGACGTTCCGGGCCCGTCCGCTCGTCCCTCCCGCCGATCGGCGACCTCTTCGGGCGTGCCGGACATGCCGGAGGTCTCCTCCCGGTAAGGGCCGTCCTCGGTCTCCGCCGGATGCTCCGGCACGTACGTCTCCGTACGGACGAGGTGGGGGGCGCCGAACGACGGCGGCGGCCCAGGCGGGGACGGCGTCGACCGCAGGCGCGCGGACGGGGGAACCGGGTCGAGCGGACGCAGCAGCCCGCGCAGGCGGGACTCGCCGACGACGCCGCGGACGGCCCCGCGAGACTCCTTGCTTCGCACGCCATGGACGGTAGGGACATGCCAGGTCCCCGCTCGCTGCCGAACGTGATTCTGTGGACAACCCGCGAACCCTGGAGAGCCCGCCAGGCGAGGGGCGCGAGGGCACGGCGCGACACTGCGGCACGACGGCACGACGGCACGACGGCACGACGGCACGACGGCACGACGGCACGACGGCACGACGGCACGACGGCACGACGGCACGACGGCACGACGGGACGACGCCTGCGCGGCCCGGCACAGCGGCGCGGCACCGCACGGCGCGGCGGCACGGCCAGGCGGCGCAACACGGTCGCACGGCCGGGCAGCACAACCAGCAGCGCGGCGGGGATGGTGCGGCCTTGCCCGGACGCTCAGTCCACGGCGGCGGGGGCGACGGTGACGCCGAGCATGCCGGGGCCGACGTGAGCGCCGAGGACAGGCCCGACCTCGGCCACCCACATCCGTACGAGCCTGGGCAGCCGTGCCGTCAGGCCCTTGGTGAGCGCCTCGGCCCGCTCGGCCGCCATCAGGTGCTGCACGGCCACGTCGACCGGCCGGTCCCCGGCCGCCTCGACGGCCAGGTCCTCCAAGCGGGCGAGGGCGCGGCTCCCGGTGCGGACCTTCTCCAGAACGCCGATCTCGCCGTCGGCCATGCGCAGCAGCGGTTTGATCGACAGCGCCGATCCCAGGAGGTTGGTCACCCGTCCGATGCGGCCGCCGTGCCGCAGGTAGTCGAGCGTCTCGACGTAGAAGAACGTGCTCGCGGCAGCGGCCCGCCGACGGGCCACGTCGGCCACCTCGGCGGCGGCGGCTCCCGCCCCGGCCGCCCCCGCGGCGGCCAGGACCGCGAAGCCGAGTCCCATGGCGATCGACCCGCTGTCGACGATCTCGACCGGCACGGGGGCCTCACGCGCGGCGAGTCGCGCGGAGTCCGCGGTGCCGGACAGCGCGCCGGACAGGTGGACGGAGACGATCGCGGCGGCGCCGTTCGCGGCGGCCCGCCGGTAGGCGTCGGCGAAGCGCTCGGGGGCCGGGCGCGAGGTGACGATCGGCGAGCGGCCCTTGAGGGCGTGCGCGAGAAGACCGGCGTCGAACGGGGTCACGTCGTCGATCTCGCGATCGCCCAGGATCACCTGAACCGGTACGACGGTGATGTTCCATCTGCCGGTCGCCTCGGCGCCCAGGTACGCCGTGGAATCGGTGACGACAGCGACAGGTGGTGACATATCGCGAGATTACCCAAGGGTGATCGCCCGGCAACCTCTTCGTGAACGTTCAGGCCACACCGGTCACTGGACCGGTACGCCGCCCCGCCAGACGCGACGCGGCTTGAGGCCGAACGACCAGGCGAACGCGCCCTCGTGGTCGGCGTCCCACTGGACGATGTCGGCGAGGCGGCCGGGAGCGAGGATGCCGCGGTCGGGAGCGCCGAGGACCTGGGCGCCGCCCAGCGTGGCGGCCCGCAAGGCGTCTCCGACGCTCATCCCGAACGCCGCCACGGCGAGGCTGATGACCAGGGACATCGAGGTGATGCCGCAGTGGCCGGGGTTGTGGTCGCTGCCGAGCGCCACCGGCACGCCCTGGGCCAGCATCCGGCGCACCGGCGGGAGGTGGCCCACCTGCAGGGCCGCGCCCGGGCAGACGACGGCGGGCACGCCGTATCTCGCCATCATGGCGACGTCCTCGTCCGAGGCGTGGTGGAGCAGGTCGGCGGAGGCGCAGCCCATCTCGGCCGCGAGCTGGACGGCGCCGCGCCGGTTGTAGGCGCCCGCGTGGATGCGCGGCAGCAGCCCGACGTTGCGGCCGGAGGCCAGCACCCAGCGGGCCTCCTCGGCGGTGAAGTGACCGTCGTCGCAGTAGACGTCCACGCTGTCGGCCCCGGCGCCGGCGGCGTCCGCGCACCAGGAGGCCACGGCCTCGACGTAGTCGCGCTGGCGGCCGAAGTATTCCGGCGGCACCACGTGGGCGGCCATGAACGTGACGTGGACCCGCGGCATCATCGGCTCTTTCTCGAGCTCGCGCAGCAGCCGCACGTCGGCCAGCTCGCCGTCGCGGGTCAGGTGGTAGCCGGTCTTGGCCTCGACGGTCGTGGTGCCGCCGAGCAACCACTCGCGCAGCCGCTCGCGGACCCCGTTGCACAGCGTCCAGGGGTCGGTGCCCCGCGTGACGGTGACGGTCGAGCCGATGCCGCCGCCCGCCGCCGCGATGGCCGAGGCGCTGGACCCGCCGGAACGCATCGCCATCTCGGCGTAGCGGTTGCCCGCGTAGACGGGGTGGGTGTGCGCGTCGATGAGGCCGGGCGTGACGAGCGCACCGCCGAGGTTCTCCACGTGGTCGACGTCGACGATGTCGTCCACGACGCCGGGAACGCTCTGCGGGAGATCGGCGGCGCGGCCGACCCACGCGATCCGGTCGTTGTGCACCAGGATCGCCGCGTTGCTGCACACATCGTGCCCGGTCCAGAGCCGGCCGATGTTCGTGAGAAGGCGAACGGTCATCCGATCACCTGCCAAACACCCCGGGACGGCGAACGGCCCCCGCCTGCGGGCGCCTGGCCCGCCGGGTCCGCTTCGCGTCCGGACGTCATTGGGGGGTCTCCTGCCTCATCGCGCACCGATGTTGTGCGATGACCCTACCGCCGGGGTCTCGAACCCGGGCGATTCAGTTCAGTTACGGTATTTCACAGGTGGGCTTGATGTACAGGGTTAGCGACAGAAACGTACGCCGGTCTCATGCGCATCGCCGCGCATCAGTCGTCTCACACGCTGCGGCGAGATCAGGATCGACGAGACCGATCCGATATCCGCGAACGCCTTGGAAAGGGTGACCGCACTGCCTGGTGTCATGTTGTTACCCACGCCATAAGGTCCCATTAGGCTTTCCTTATCGTAGCAAGGGCAACCGCTGGCGGGCCACCGACACGCCGGAGGTGGCCCGCCTGTGAGAGGCGTCAGACGGTCTCGACGGGCTTGGCCACCCGGTCCAGCTCCGCGTACAGGTCGGCGAAGACCCGGGCGTGCAGGATCGTGCCGTCGCCGGTGTGCTCCAGCGACAGGACCTCGCCCTCGCTGTGCGCCCGCGCGATCAGGTCGCCCCTGTCGTACGGCACCAGCAGCCTGACCTCGTGGTCGAGGCGGGGCAGCTCCCGCTCGATCACGGACATCAGCTCGCCCATCCCGGCCCCGGTGCGGGCGGAGACGACCACGCTGTGCCGCTCCTTCATCGTCAGCCGGGTCAGCACGACGGGATCGGCGGCGTCGGCCTTGTTGACGACCACGATCTCCGGGATGTCCCGCGCGCCCTCGATCTCGGCCAGCACCTCGCGGACGGCCGCGATCTGCGACTCGGGATCGGGATGCGACCCGTCCACCACGTGGAGGATCAGGTCGGCGTCCGCCACCTCCTCCAGCGTCGAGCGGAACGCCTCGACGAGCTGGTGGGGCAGGTGCCGGACGAAACCGACCGTGTCGGCCAGCGTGAACAGGCGGCCCTCGGGCGTGCGGGCCTTGCGCACGGTGGGGTCGAGGGTCGCGAACAGCGCGTCCTCGACCAGCACGCCCGCACCGGTGAGCCGGTTGAGCAGCGACGACTTGCCGGCGTTGGTGTATCCGGCGATCGCCACGGCCGGCACCTCGCGGGCCTGCCGACGGTGCCGCATGGTCTGCCGTGCGGTCGACATCTCCTTGATCTGCCGCCGCAGCTTGGCCATCCGCTCGCGGATCCGCCGCCGGTCCAGCTCGATCTTGGTCTCACCGGGGCCGCGGCCGCCGATGCCGACGCCGCCGGCGGCGCGACCGCCGACCTGGCGGGACAGATTGCCACCCCAGCCTCGCAGGCGCGGCAGCAGGTATTGCAGCTGAGCCAGTTCGACCTGGGCCTTGCCCTCGCGGCTCTTGGCGTGCTGGGCGAAGATGTCGAGGATCAGCGCGGTCCGGTCGATGACCTTGACCTTCACGATCTCCTCGAGCTGGCGGAGCTGACCGGGGGTCAGCTCGCCGTCGCAGATCACGGTGTCGGCGCCGCCGGCGGCCACGATGTCCCGCAGCTCGATCGCCTTGCCCGATCCGATGTAGGTGGCGGGGTCGGGCCGGTCGCGACGCTGGATCAGACCCTCCAGCACCTGCGATCCGGCGGTCTCGGCCAGCAGCTTCAGCTCCTGCAGCGAGTTCTCCGCCTCCAGGGCCGTGCCGCCCGCCCAGACGCCGACCAGGACGACGCGCTCCAGCCGGAGCTGCCGGTACTCGACTTCGGTGATGTCTTCGAGCTCTGTCGACAGACCCGCTACGCGGCGGAGCGCCTGGCGCTCTTCCAGTTCGTAATCGCCTACGGCGAGGTCTTCGGGCTCGTTTCGCATATATGTCATCTCTACTAGACAGAACAGTCGGACACCCCGATGCCTTCCCGGACCCCGGGTGCCTTCCGTCGATGGTGACACGACCCCCGGGACGTACGCACTCCCTTATACGCGCAGTTCGGCCAGGAGTCGCGCGCTCCGCCCCGCCCAGTAGTCCAGCCCCAGGCGGGTGTGGATCTCGTGGGCCCGGCGCGCGTGGTCCAGGGCCCGCTCCCGGTCGCCCATGGCCACCGACAGCATCGCCAGCGCCTGGTGGACGGAGCCCCAGCCGACCGTGCCGCTGCCGTGCAGGGCCAGCCGGTCGGCGTACGGCGCCAGCCTGGCGTACAGGCCCGAGGGATCGGGGACGCCGAGCCGGGCCGCGACGTAAGACCAGACGACGGCGACGAACTCCCCCGACCAGTCGTCGGGGACGGTCGTGCCCCATCGGGCGA
Organism: Microbispora catharanthi; assembly: GCF_006334915.2. Taxonomy (GTDB): domain Bacteria; phylum Actinomycetota; class Actinomycetes; order Streptosporangiales; family Streptosporangiaceae; genus Microbispora; species Microbispora catharanthi. The sequence continues at coordinate 254,939 of NZ_VDMA02000010.1, read as the reverse complement.
TCAGGTTCCCGGCCAGCTCGCGATCGCCCACGTCGAGCGCCGCGAGCACGGCTATGGGACGCAGCGGGTCGTTGTGCGGCTGCGACGCCGCCGCGATGACCTCCTCGAGGATTTCGGCGACCCTGCCCTGTCCCCGGCGGCAGGCGTAGAGCATGGTCGGCCGCACGACGCCCAGGCCCCACATGCTGCTGTCGCCGAAGACCTCGCCGAGCTCGCCGGCGAGGCGCTCGACCTCGTCCCAGCGGCCGTCCAGGGTCAGCCGCGCGGCCTCGGCGATGCGCACCATCGCCGTCAGCTCAGATCTCCTGACCTCCTGCAGCAGATGCTCGGCGCGGGCCAGGTCCCGCTCCCACTTGGTCAGCTCCCCCGCCCTGAACAGGCAGGCCATCCGGTGCACCCGGGCCACGATCTCAGCCGCGGCGGGAAGATCCGGCACCGCGAGCATCTCCTCGGCGGCACGGCGCCGCTCGTTCTCCCGCTCCGGCACCCAGGACGCGATCACGTAGTTGTTGAGCACCTGGAGGAGCAGGGCCGGGTCGCCGATCCCGCGGGCGATCTCCACAGCCTCCGCCACCATCGCCTCGCCTTCGGCCCGGCGAGGCCCGTAGTTGAGCTCGATACCGAGAGTGCCGAGCAGCGCCGCCCGGTGGGCGTCGTCCAGGGGGCCCGCCAGCAGGTTCTCGATGAGGGCGACCGTGTGGTCGTCGACCACTCCGTACGACCGCCAGTTCCAGACGCTGAGGGTGCCGAACACCGCCACGGCCTCCACCAGGGCCTCCCGGTCGGCCGTGTCCTCCGCCAGCTCGATGGCCTCCTCGAGTGCCGCCCGAGCCCGCACGGCGTCCCCGACCACGCGCAGCGACCGGCCCAGCTCGATCAGCAGGCGGCACCGCCTGGCCGGGTCGCGCGTGCCGAGGGCGAGCAGCGCCTTGTCCCACAGCTCGACCGCCTCGTCGTACGCGCGCTGCGCGGTCGCCTGCCTGGCCGCCCTGGCGGCGTAGCCGACGGCCTTGTCCGCTCCCCCGACCCGCGCCGCCATGGCGAAGTGGTGGGCGAGGACGGGCAGGCGCGCCGCCTTGTCGCCGCCGGGCGGCGCCGTCGGCAGGGACTCCAGGGCCTCCGCCACGCCCAGGTGGAGCCTGGCCTTCTCCAGGCGGCTGAGCCCGGCGTAGAGCGCGTCACGCACCAGGGCGTGCGAGAAGCGGTAGTCGAAGCCTCCCGGCGCCTCGGCGAGGAGGCCGACGGCGACGGCGGGCTCCAGCAACGACATCACCTCCTCCGCTGGGGTTTCCGTGAGCGCCTCCAGCACGTCGAGGCTGACGTCGCGGCCCAGGACGGCGGCGCGGCGCAGCAGTTCCCTGGTGGGGTCGGGCAGCCGCGCGGCCCTCCGCTCGATGACCTCCATGACGCCTTGGGGCACGCCCAGCGACGCGGCGTCGAGCCGGTGCTCGCTGCCGAGCAGCCGCAGCAGCTCGCCGAGGTAGAAGGGGTTGCCGCCGGTGCGGCGGTAGAGCACCTCGGCGAGCGCGGGGTCGGTCAGGTCGTGCCGCCGCAGGAACGCGCCGACCTCCTCCTTGGTGAACGGCGCGAGGGTGAGCCGCTCGGTGCCGGGCTCGCGGGTGAGGGCGGCGAGGGTGTCGCGCAGCCGCTCGGGCTCCCTGCCCGGCTCCGGCCGTACGGTGGCCAGCACCAGCACGGGCCTGCGGGGCAGCTCGGCAGCGAGGAAGGCGAGCAGCCGCAGCGAGGCGGCGTCCGCCGCGTGGAGGTCGTCCAGCACCACCAGCGTCGGCGTGCCGGATCGGGCGAGCGCGGCCAGCACGCCCTCGTACAGCTCGAAGAGCGCGGCCTCGGGATCGGCGGCGGCGTCGCCCTCGCCCGCGAGAAGCCGCGCGGCGGCCCGGCCCCGCTCCCCCAGCTCGCGCAGCGCCTGCAGCCAGGGCCAGAACGGCGGGGCCGCCTCGGCCTCCACGCAGCGGCCCCAGACGACCGTGACGCCACGGGCCTCGGCCTCCTCAGCGGCGAGCTGGGCCAGCCTGGTCTTGCCGATTCCCGGCTCGCCGGTCACCAGCAGCACGCCGCCGCGGCCCCGCCGTACGGCGCCGAGCCGTTCGGTGAGGCGGGCGAGTTCGCGCTCGCGTGCGACGAGGGCCGCGGCCGACGGCGGCTCGGCCGCCGAGAGGGATCTCTCCTCCGGGGCGGCCGGCCGCGCGACGGCGGGCTCTTCCAGGGGCGCGGGCGCGTCCAGAGCCGGCGACTGCTCCAGCACGGCCTGCTCCAGCCGCCGCAGCTCGGGGCCGGGCTGCAGGCCCATCTCCCCGGCGAGCAGGGCCCGCACCCGGCGCAGCGCGCCGAGCGCGTCGGTCTGCCTGCCCGACCGGTAGAGGGCGAGGACGAGCAGGCTCCACAGCCGCTCGCGGTAGGGGTACGCCTCGACCAGCCGCTCCAGGTCGGCCACGCACGAGGGCCCGTCGCCCATGGCGAGCCTGGCCTCGAACCGGTCCTCGACCGCCACCGCCCGCAGCTCGGACAGGCGCGCGATGACGGGCTGGGCGAAATCGTAGGCCGCGAACTCGGCGAGCGGCTCGCCCCGCCACGTCTCCAGCGCCCGGTCGATCAGCCCGAGCACCGCGGCGTACTCGCGCCGGGCGAGCGCCCTGCGGCCGTCCTCCACCCAGGAGACGAAGCGCACGAGGTCGACCTGGCCGGGCGCGACGGACAGCAGGTAGCCGGGCTCGCGGGTGAGCAGCACGGCCGGGGGCGTGCGCGGGCGCCGTCCAGGCTCCAGCACCTTGCGCAGGTTCGAGACGTACGACTGCAGCGTCGCGGTGGCACTGGAGGGCGGCTCGTCCGCCCACAGCTCGTCGATCAGCCGGTCGAGGGAGACGATCCTGCCGGGCTCCAGGGCGAGGACGGCGAGCACCGCCCGCTGCTTGCGCGGACCGAGGTCGATGACGTGGCCGTCGTCGCCGGTGACCTCGAAGGGGCCGAGCAGCCGGAAGGACAGCGAGTTCATGACCGAAAAACCCCTCTGATAGCTGCGGCAAGCGTAGAGCCGGGACGACCCCCACCGGAACGGTCCACTTGGGGGTGACTTGGACGGTTTCCAAGTCACGCCCATGCAGGCTCCGATCCCCGTGTTCCACGGTGGTCCCGCACGAGGAACCCACGATGGGGAGGAGAAGAGATGGACCAGGTGAAGGCGCTCGGCGCCGATCTCCGCCGGGTGGTGCGCGGCCGGGTGCTGGTGCGGGGCGACGAGGGCTTCGACGAGAGCCGACGCCCCTGGGACATGGCCGTCGACCAGCGGGTCGCGGCGGTCGTCGAGGCGCGGGACGCGCACGACGTCGCGGCCGTGGTCGGCTACGCGGGCCTCGCCGGGCTGCGCGTCGCCACCCAGCCGAACGGGCACGCCCCGGCCGCCTTCGACGACGCGATCCTGCTGCGCACCACGGCGTTGCGCGGCCTGACCGTACGGCCGGCTGAGCGGGTGGCCCGGGTGGAGGCCGGCGTCTCGTGGGGCGAGGTGCTCACGGCGGCGGGCGAGCACGGGCTGACGCCGCTGGCGGGCAGCACGGGGGTCGTCAGCGCCACCGGGTTCACCCTGGGCGGGGGCCTGAGCTGGTTCGGGCGCAGGTACGGCTTCGCCGCCGACAGCGTGCGCGCGTTCGAGGTCGTGGACGCCGCAGGCGAGCACGCGACCGTCACGGCCGGCAGCGATCCCGAGCTGTTCTGGGCGCTGCGCGGCGGCGGGGGCGACTTCGCGGTGGTGACCGCGATGGAGATCGACCTGCACCCGGCTCCGGTGCTGTACGGCGGGCGGATCCTGTGGCCGGCCAGGCGGGCCGCGGAGGTGCTGGCCGCCTTCCGCGCCACCACGGCCGAGGCGCCCGAGGAGCTGACGGTCTGGTTCCACCTGCTGCAGTTCCCGCCGCTGCCCGAGCTGCCCGAGCCGCTGCGCGGCCTGTCGGCCGTGACGATCGACATCACCTACCTCGGCGACCCGGACGAGGCGCGGGCCCTGCTGCACCGGTTCGACCGGATTCCCGAGCCCGTCTTCGACACCCGATGCCCGATGCCCGTGGCGAACCTCGCGGACATCTGCGCGGAGCCGACCGACCCCACGCCCGCGATGCTGCGCTCCGAGCTGCTCACCGGACTCGGCGACGCCGAGGCGGCGGCGCTGCTGGCCGCCGCCGGGCCCGGCACCATCGCGCCGCTCGCCTACGTGCAGATCCGCCACCTCGGCGGGGCGCTGGCCCGGGTGGACGAGAAGGGCGGGGCCTGCGGCCACATCGCGGAGCCCTACCTGCTGAGCACGCTCGGCGTCCTCGCGGCGCCCGGCATGGCGGAGGCGATCCGGCGCCGCCAGTCGGCCGTCGCCGACGCGGTGGCGGGGGTCGCGAGCGGCCGCACGCCCTTCACCTTCCTCGGCCACGGGGAGCCGGCGGCGTCCGCCTTCCCGGCCGAGATCCTGGCCCGCCTGCGCCAGGTCAAGCGCCGCCGCGACCCGCACGACGTGATCCTCGGCAACCACCCCGTCCTCGGGTGACTGCGGCTCATCCGTCCAGTTCGGCGAGGAGCCGGCTGCTCTCCCCCGCCCAGTGGTCCAGCCCCAGGCGCAGGTGCGTCTCGTGGGCCCCGCGGGCGTGGCGCAGGGCGAGGCCGCGCTCGCCCGTGGCGTCCGCCAGCTCGGCCAGGACCAGATGGGTGGAGCCCCAGCCGGCGCCGCCCATGCCGCTGACCACGAGCCGTTCCCCGTACGGCGCGAGCCTCCGGTAGAGGGCGGCGGGGTCGGGCACGCCGAGCCGGGCGGCCACGTGGCCCCACACGACGAGGATGAACTCGGTGGTCCAGTCGTCGCGGATCTCTCCGCTCCAGCGCTCGGCCAGCCGCCGGGCGAGCGCGGTGTCGCCCGCGTCGAGGGCGGCCAGCGCGGCGACCGGGCGCAGCGGCACCATGTCGGAGTCGTGCGCCCGGGACACGAGCCGGTCGGCGATCTCGTCCACCCGGCCCTGCCCGCGGCGGCAGGTGTAGAGGGTGATCAGGCCGGGGTAGTCGAGGCCCCACATGCTGAACCCCGCGATCAGCGCGGTGAACTCCTCGGCGAGGCGTTCGGCCTCCGCCCAGTCGCCGCGCATCGTCCGGCCGGCGGCCTCGGCGATCCGCGACATCCCCGTCAACTCGGGACGCCTGATCTCGTCCACCAGCCGCGCGCAGCGCGCCAGGTCGCGGTCCCACTCCGCGAGCTCGCCCGCCCTCAGCAGGTGCGCCATGCGGAAGACGCGGGCGACGGCCTCCGCCGGCGCGTCCAGGGGAAGGGCGAGCATCTCCTCGACCGCCCGGCGGCGCTCGTCCTCCCGCTCGCAGACCCAGGCCGCCACCGCGTAGTTGTTGAGCGAGCGGGCCAGCAGGCGGGGGTCGCCGGTGCGGCGGGCCAGCCGCACTCCCTCGGCCGCGAGCCGCTCCCCCTCGGCCCTGCGCGGCGAGTAGTACAGCTCCAGGCCCAGGGTGCCCAGCAGGGTGGCCCGCTCCGCGTCGCCGAGCGGCTCCTTCAGCAGGCCCTCCAGCAGGGCGACCGACTCGTCGTCCACGACGCCGTAGTGGGGCCAGTTCCACACGGACATGCCGCCGAACACGGTGGCGGCCTCGATCAGCGTCGCGCGTTCGCCGATCCCGGCGGAGAGGCCGATCGCCTCCTGCAGGGCCGACCTCGCCCCGGCGACGTCGCCGACGGCGCGCAGCGCCTCGCCGCGGCGAACCAGCAGCGCGCACCGCCGGGCGGGGTCCGCCGGGCCGAGGGCGGCGAGTGCCCTGCCCCACCACTCCACCGCCTCGTCGTACGCGCAGCCGGCGGCGGCCTGCCGGGCGGCCAGGACGGCGTACTCCACGGCCTTGGCTGCGCCGCCCGCCCGGGCGGCCGCCACGAAGTGGTGGGCGAGCACGGACGTCTCGATCCCCGGAAGCGTCTCCAGCGCCTCCCCTGTGCGCAGGTGCAGCCGCGCCGCGCGCACCCGGCCGAGACCGGCGTAGAGGGCGTCGCGGACGAGGGCGTGCGAGAACCGGTAGTCGAAGCCGGGCGCCTCGACGAGCAGCCCCGTCGCCACGGCCGGTTCGAGCCGCAGCATCGCCTCCTCCGCGCCCACGCCGCAGGCCGCCTCCAGCGCGTCGAGGCTCACCTCGCGGCCGAGTACGGCGGCCGCCTCCAGCAGCGCGCGGGTCTCCTCCGGCAGCCGCGCGACGCGGCGCCCGATGACCTCGCGCACCCCGTCGGGCACGCCGACCGAGGCGGCGTCGAGCCGGCGCTCGCTGCCCAGCAGCCGGATCAGCTCGCCCATATAGAAGGGATTGCCCCCGGTGCGCTCGTGCAGCAGCGCGGCGAGCCGCGTGTCCGGCAGGTCGCGCCCGGCCAGGTAGGCGGCCACCTCCTCCCGGGTGAACGGCGGCAGCGTGAGGCGCTCCGCGCCGCGTTCGCGGGCGAGCGCGGCTAGCGTGTCGCGCAGTTGCTCGGGGTCGCCGCCCGGCTCAGGGCGAATCGTCGCCAGCACCAGAACCGGCGACCGGTGCAGCTCCCCGGCCGCGAACGCGAGCAGGCGCAGGGACGACGCGTCTGCCCAGTGCAGGTCGTCGAGGACGACGAGCGACGGCCCCGCCGCCCGAAGGGCTGCGGTCACCCGCTCGTGCAGCTCGAACAGCGCGGCGCCCGGGTCGCCGCCCGGTGCCCGTCCCTGCGAGCCCCCGGACAGGGCGGCCAGCGCGTCCGCCGCGTCGGGGCCGAGGTCGCGCAGCACCCGCAGCCAGGGCCAGAAGGCGGGGGCGCCGGTGTCCTCGGCGCAGCGACCCCAGGCGACCGCCATCCCCAGGGCGGCCGCCTCGTCGGCCGCAGCCTCCGCGAGGCGGGTCTTGCCGATGCCCGCCTCCCCGGCGACCAGCAGCACGCCGCCCCGGCCTCGGCGGGCCTCGGCCAGGCGGGCGGCCACGCGTCCGAGCTGCTCGCGCCGGGCGACGAGCCCGTCGTGGACGACCGGTCGCGGCGCGGTCCCGGGCGGGACGGCCGTCACCGGCGCGGCGGCGGGGGCGAGCGGGACCGGCCCGGGGCCGCCGAGGTCCGGCGACTGGTCGAAGACGGCCTGCTCGAGCCGCCGCAGCTCGGGGCCGGGCTCCAGGCCCAGTTCCCCGGCGAGCAGCGCCCTGACCCTGCGCAGCGCGGCGAGGGCGTCGGCCTGCCGTCCCGACCGGTAGAGGGCGAGCACGAGCAGGCTCCACAGCCGCTCCCGGTAGGGATGGTCCTCCACCAGGCGTTCGAGGTCGGGCACGCACGATCCCGCGTCGCCGAGCGCCAGCCGGGCCTCGAACCAGTTCTCGGTGGCCGTGGCGCGCAGCTCGGTCAGCCGTGCGACGACCGGCTGGGCGAACTCGTACGCGGTGAACTCGGCGAGCGGCTCGCCCCGCCACGTCTCCAGCGCGCCGCGCAGCGACTCGGCCGCGGCGGCGTGCTCGCCCCGGGCGAGCGCGCGCCCGCCGTCCTCGGCCAGCGCGGTGAAGCGGACCAGGTCCACCTGGCCGGGCGCCACCGCCAGCAGGTAGCCGGGCTCGCGGGTGACCAGCACCTTCGGCGGCGTGCGCGGCGGCCGGCCGGGTTCGAGCGCCCGGCGGAGCTGGAAGACGTACGCCTGCAGGGTCCCGGTCGCGCTCGACGGCGCCTCGCCCGACCACAGCTCGTCGATGAGACGGTCGAGGGAGACCACGCGGCCCGGCTCCAGCGCGAGCACGGCCAGCACGGCCCGCTGCTTGGGCGTGCCGAGGTCGACGGCCCGGCCGTCGGCGTCGGTGACCTCGATCGGCCCGAACAGGCGAAAGTCCATCGCTCCCCATCACGAGACATGTACCGGAAATCGGATTCCTACCGTAGAACCAGACGATTCCGAGCCGATTCCTAATCATCGGCAAACGGGATGTAGCAGGGTTGATCACGAGCGGGGCCGACAGGCGCCGCCGGACGCAGCAGGAGGAGAGCGTGACAACCCTGGGAACCGACCTTCGCCGTATGGTACGCGGGCAGGTCCTCGTCCCCGGCGACGACGGATTCGAGGCCGCGCGGCTGCCGTGGAACCGGGCGGTCGACCAGCGGGTGGCCGCGGTCGTGGAGGTCGAGGACGCGGCCGACGCCGCCGCCGTGGTCCGCTGCGCGAGGCTGGCCGGCCTCGCCGTCGCGGTGCAGCCGAGCGGGCACGGCGCCACCACCCGCCTCGACGGGACGATCCTGCTGCGCACCGGACGGTTGCGCGGCATGGAGGTCCTGCCGGAGCGGCGGACCGCCCGCGTCGAGGCCGGCGTGCAGTGGGGCGAGTTGCTGACCGCGACCGGCAAGCACGGGCTGACCGGCCTGCCCGGCAGCTCTCCCGTCGTCAGCGTCACCGGCTACACCCTCGGTGGCGGACTCGGGTGGTTCGCCCGCAGGCACGGCTGGGCGGCCGATGCCGTACGTGCGTTCGAGGTGGTCGGCGCCGACGGCACGCAGGCCCGCGTCACGGCCGATTCCGACCCCGACCTGTTCTGGGCGCTGCGCGGCGGCGGAGGCGACTTCGCGCTGGTGACGGCGATGGAGCTGGACCTGCACCCGGCGCCGCTGCTGTACGGCGGGCGCATGCTGTGGCCCGCCGAGCGGGCGCCCGAGGTGCTCGCCGCCTACCGGGAGGTGACCGCGGCGGCGCCCGCGGAGCTGACCGTCTGGTTCGCGATGGTGAAGTTCCCGCCGGTGCCCCAGGTGCCCGAGCCGCTGCGCGGACTCGCCGCGGTCGCCGTGGACTCGACGTTCCTGGGCGGCGAGGAGGAGGGGCGCGACCTGCTCCGGCGGTTCGAGGACATCCCCGGCGTGCTGAGCGACAGCCGTGCGGCGATGCCCCTGGACGCCCTGGGCGGCATCTGCGCCGAGCCGACGCAGCCGGTGCCCGGCGCGGGCCGCGGCGAACTGCTGACCGGGCTCGGCGACGCCGTGGCGGACGATCTGCTCGCGGCCGTGGGCGACGTCGCCCCCCTGGCCACGGTGCAGGTGCGCCACCTGGGCGGCGCGCTGAGCGGGCCCGCCGACGGCGGCGGGGCGTGCGGGCACATCGCCGAGCCGTACCTGCTGAACATGATCGGGCCGGTCATGTCGCCCGAGGGCGGGCAGGCGGTCACCGCTCGGCAGGCGGAGATCGCGCGGGCGATGGCGCCGCACACGACCGGCCGCAAGCCGTTCACCTACCTGAACGGCGCCGAGAAGGCCGCCTCCGCGTTCGACGCGGACACGCTGGCCCGGCTGCGTGAGATCAAGCGCCGCCGCGACCCCGACGGCGTCTTCCGCGCCAACCAGCCGGTGCTCGCCTGACGGCGATCACAGCTTGTGCACCTCGGCGTCGCCCGATCCGGTCCTGATCGTGATCGTGTGCGGCGCCGAGGCGTCGTGCGCCACCTCGACCTTGCGGTCGCCGCTCCCTGTCGACGCGTTGACGTTGTAGGCGCCGTCCGGCACCCAGACCCGGCCGTCGCCCGACCCGGTCACGGCCTGCACGTCCGTGGGAACGGCCGAGAACCTGAGGGCGATGTCCCCCGAGCCCGTGCGGGTGTTGACCTGCTTGGCGGCGAGCCCCCGCGCGTCGACGTCGCCCGAGCCGGTGGAGGCGTTCACCTGGCCGGTCAGATCGCGCAGCGTGACGTCTCCCGATCCGGTGTGGATCTTGACGGTGAGACCGCGCGGCACCTCCACCTTGTAGTCCACCGAGCAGCTGCCGCACTTGTACGCCAGCGTGAGCGTGTCCCCGTCGACGGAATGGCCGTTCGCGGGTTTGTCTCCGCGCCAGTGCAGGGTCTCGGTGACGTGGACGCCGGACCTGTCGCTCTCGTTCACCACGACGTCGCCGGAATCGGTGCGGGCGTCGAGGACGGTCACCTTGTCCGTCACGTCGTAGGACTCCACGGCCTGCTGCCCGCCGAAGCCGATCCGCACGTCGCATGCCGTCACGACGAGGCTCATTCCCAGGACGGCCCCCGCGACGGCCATCGTCTTGTGTCTCATGTCCTCGATCTTCGGCCATGCGTGCGGCGTCTCCCATCAGGGAATCCCCCGAGCGCCCCCTGAGGAATGCCCTGGCGTTGACCCCCGGCCTTCCCCTGAAGTAGCGTCGATTCCACGATTCAGAACTATTTTTCCGGAAGGTGGAAAATGACGGAAGGCGTCGAGATCAAAGGCCCCCTGCTGGACCGGTTCGACGAGATCCTCACTCCCGAGGCCCTCGGCTTCGTGGCCACCTTGCAGCGCGAGTTCGACCTCAGGCGCAGGGAACTGCTCGCCGCGCGCCAGGCGCGGCAGGAGGAGCTGTCCGCGGGCGGCATGCTCGATTTCCTTCCCGGGACCGCCCACGTCCGCGAGTCCGAGTGGCGGGTCGCCCCGCCCGCTCCGGGACTGGAGGACCGCCGGGTCGAGATCACCGGTCCTGTCGACCGCAAGATGACGATCAACGCGCTCAACTCCGGCGCCAAGGTCTGGCTGGCCGACTTCGAGGACGCCAACTCCCCGACCTGGGAGAACACGGTCAACGGGCAGCTCAACCTGCGCGACGCCCTCGACCGTACGATCGACTTCGAGTCCGGCGGCAAGACGTACGCGCTGCGCCCGGACGAGGAGCTGGCCACGATCGTGGTCCGCCCGCGCGGCTGGCACCTGCCGGAAAAGCACATCCTGGTGGACGGCGCGCGGATGTCCGGGTCGCTGCTCGACTTCGGCCTCTACTTCTTCCACTGCGCGCAGCGGCAGATCGGCAAGGGGCGCGGGCCGTACTTCTACCTGCCGAAGATGGAGTCGCACCTGGAGGCGCGCCTCTGGAACGACGTGTTCGTCCGGGCCCAGGAACTGCTCGGCATCCCCCGGGGGACGATCCGGGCGACCGTGCTCATCGAGACCTACCCGGCCGCGTTCGAAATGGAGGAGATCCTCTACGAGCTGCGCGAGCACTCCGCGGGCCTCAACGCCGGCCGCTGGGACTACCTGTTCAGCGTCATCAAGAAGTTCCGCACCCGGGGGCGGGAGTTCCTGCTGCCCGAGCGCAACGCGGTGACGATGACCGCGCCGTTCATGCGGGCCTACACCGAACTGCTGGTGCGCACCTGCCACAAGCGCGGCGCGCACGCGATCGGCGGCATGGCGGCCTTCATCCCCTCCCGCCGCGACCCCGAGGTCAACAAGGTCGCGCTGGAGAAGGTGCGGGCCGACAAGACCCGCGAGTCGGGCGACGGCTTCGACGGCTCCTGGGTGGCCCACCCCGACCTCGTGCCGATCTGCCGCGAGGTGTTCGACGGCGTGCTCGGCGACCGGCCCAACCAGCTCGACCGGCGGCGCGAGGACGTCCACGTCACGGCCGAGGACCTGCTGTCGGTGTCCAAGACCCCCGGCGAGATCACCGAGACCGGGCTGCGCGGCAACGTGGACGTCGGCCTGCGCTACCTGGCGGCCTGGATGGGCGGCAACGGCGCCGCGGCGATCCACAACCTGATGGAGGACGCGGCGACGGCCGAGATCTCCCGCTCGCAGGTCTGGCAGTGGATCCACAACGACATCACGCTCGCCGACACCGGCGCGGTGGTGACACGGGAGCTCGCCGAGCGGATCATCGAGGAGGAGCTGGCCGGGATCGCCGCCGAGCCGGGCTACGACGAGAAGCTCTACGCGCAGGCCACGGCGCTGTTCAAGGAGGTCGCCCTTGACGACGACTTCGCGGAGTTCCTTACGCTTCCTGCGTACGAGCGGATGCCGTGACGATGTGAGGGGAAGCGGGAGCCGATGTCCGAGCTCGAACGGCTGACGGCGCGGCTGGCGGCCGTGCTCCCGCCGGACGCCGTCGTCACCGACCCCGTGCGGCTGCGCACCTACGAGTGCGACGGGCTGACCCACCACCGGGCGACCCCCGGGGTGGTCGTGCTGCCGGAGGCGGCCGAGCAGGTCGCCGCGGTCGTGCGGCTGTGCGGCGAGCACGACGTGCCGTTCGTCGCCCGCGGGTCGGGCACCGGCCTGTCGGGCGGCGCCCTCCCGCGCACGGACGGGGTGCTGATCGTCACCTCCCGCATGCGGCGGATCCTGGAGATCGACATCCCGAACCGCCGGGCCGTTGTAGAGCCCGGGGTGACGAACCTGGCGATCACGGAGGCGGTCCGCGACCGGGGGTACTACTACGCCCCCGACCCCTCCAGCCAGCAGGTCTGCTCGATCGGCGGCAACGTGGCGGAGAATTCGGGCGGCGCGCACTGCCTCAAGTACGGCTTCACGGTCAACCACGTGCTCGCCGCCGAGATCGTCACGCCGGACGGGGACATCGTCGAACTGTCGGCGATGGACCCCGGTTACGACCTGCTCGGCGCGTTCATCGGCTCGGAGGGCACGCTCGGCATCGCCACCAAGATCACCGTACGGCTGTCGCGGGCACCCGAGGCGGTCACGACCCTGCTCGCCGCCTTCACCGGCATCGAGGCCGGCGGGCGGGCGGTGTCGGCGATCATCGCTGCGGGCGTCGTGCCCGCCGCCATCGAGATGATGGACGCGCTGGCGATCGAGGCGGCCGAGGCCGCCGTCCACTGCCGCTACCCCGCCGGGGCGGGAGCCGTGCTGGTGATGGAGCTGGACGGCCCGCATGCCGAGGTGGAGCACCAGTTCGCGGCCGTGGAGCGCATCTGCCGTGACAGCGGCGCCTTCGAGATCCGGGTGGCCGCCTCCGCCGAGGAGCGGGCGGCCATCTGGAGGGGCCGCAAGTCGGCGTTCGCCGCCGTGGGCCGGATCAGCCCGGCGTACATCGTGCAGGACGGGGTGGTGCCGCGGACCGCGCTGCCGCGCGTGCTCGCGGGGATCGACCGGCTGCAGGAGGAGTACGGCATCCGCGTGGCCAACGTCTTCCACGCGGGCGACGGCAACCTCCACCCCCTCGTGCTGTTCGACGACGCCGTGCCCGGCGAGGCCGAGCGCGCCGAGGCCGTCAGCGGGCGCATCCTCGACCTGTGCGTCGAGCACGGCGGGTCGATCACCGGGGAGCACGGCGTCGGCGTGGACAAGGCCCGCTACATGCCCCGGATGTTCACCGAGGACGACCTCGACACCATGCAACTCGTGCGGTGCGCGTTCGATCCCCGGGGGCTGGCCAACCCGGGCAAGGTCTTCCCCACCCCCCGCCTGTGCGGCGAGGTGCCGGGAGTGCGCAGGGGCGCCCATCCCCTGGTCGAGGCCGGTCTGGCGGAGCAGTTCTGATGGACGCGCGGGACGCACTGGAGGCGACCGGCGTGGCCGTGCGCGCGGCCGGCGACGGAGACGAGGTCGCGGGCGCGCGGCCGCGCTGGGTGGCGCTGCCCGAGTCCGCCGAGGAGATCGCGGCCGTGATGCGGGTGTGCGCCGCGCACGACCTGGCCGCCGTCGCGACGGGCGGCGGCACCAAGCTGCACTGGGGCGCGCCGCCCTCCCGTTGCGACGTGCTCGTCGACCTGTGCTGCATGAACCGGGTGCCGGAACACACGGCGGGCGACCTGGTCGTCCGGGCGCAGGCCGGGGTGACCGTGGAGGCGCTGGCGCGGACTCTCGCCGAGGGCGGCCAGGAGCTCGCGCTCGACGTGCCCGTGCCGGGCACCACGGTCGGCGGGCTGCTGGCCACCGGCATCGCCGGGCCGCGCAGGTTCCGCCACGGCACGGCCCGCGACCTGCTCATCGGCGTCACGGTCGTGCTCGCCGACGGCACGATCGCCAAGTCGGGCGGGAAGGTCGTCAAGAACGTCGCCGGATATGACCTCGGCAAGCTGTTCACCGGCTCGTACGGCACTCTCGGGATCATCGCGGACGCGACGTTCCGCCTCCATCCCCTGCCCGCCGCCCGCGCCTGGGTGACGGCGACGGTGGAACGCCCGGTCACGGAGACCGTCGAACCCTACGTGTACGAGGGCAAGACGCTGGACACCACCTCCACGGACGTCGCGGCGTCCCTGCGCGCGGTGATCCCGGCGGTCACAGAGTCGCCGTTGGAGCCGAGCGCGGTGGAGGTGGACTGGCCCGACGTGGAGAGTCCCTGCACGGTTGCGGTCCTGGTCGAGGGCGCCGCCGCGGCCGAGCGCGCCAAGGCGCTGTGCGCCCTGATGGGCGGTGGGCTGAGCGACGCGCAGGTGGCCGAGGAGCCGCCGCCGTGGTGGGGGCGCCTGCCCGAGCCGCCGGTACCGGACGGGCCGCCCGGCACCGGGGGCGCGGGCGGCGGGGAGATCCTGCTGGAGGTCAGGAACATCCCCTACCGGCTGGCCGGCAGCTTCGTCGGTCCCTTCATGGCGGCCCGTGAGGCGGGCGTGCGCGCGGCGGTGCGCGGCTCCTTGGCCTCGCACGTCTTCCACGTCGCCCTGCCGCCGGACACCGAGCCCGGCCGGGTCGCCGCCTTCACAGGCGAGCTGCGGGCCCACATGGAGGCGGACGGCGAGGGCCGGGTCGTCGTGCTCGCCGCGCCCCCGGAGGCCGCGCGCCGCCTCGACCGGTGGGGACGCGTCGGCGCGCTGCCGCTGATGCGCCGGGTCAAGGAGCGGTTCGATCCCGATCGCCGGCTCTCCCCCGGCCGCTTCCTGGGAGGCATCTGATGGACCCCGAGCTGATCAGGGACTGCGTCCACTGCGGGTTCTGCCTGCCCACCTGCCCGACGTACGTGCTGTGGGGCGAGGAGATGGACTCCCCGCGCGGGCGCATCCACCTCATGGGGCAGCACGTCGAGGGCACGCCGCTCACCGATGCGATGGCCGGCCACTTCGACGCCTGCCTGGGCTGCATGGCATGCGTCACCGCGTGCCCGTCGGGCGTGCGGTACGACCGCCTGATCGAGCAGACCCGCGCGGTCGTCGAACGCGAGCACGTGCGCCGCCCGGACGAGCGCGCGATCCGCGCGCTGGTGTTCGCGCTGTTCCCCTACCGGCGCAGGCTGCGGGCGATGCGGCTGCCCATGCGGCTGAGCAGGCGCCTGCAACCGTTCCTGGAACAGGTGCACCCCTCCCTCGGCGCGATGGCCGAACTGGCGCCCGGCGTCCCCCGGCCCGTACGGCTGCCGCCGCTGGTGCGGGCGAGGCGACGCCGCAGGGCGCGGGTCGGGCTGCTCACGGGCTGCGTGCAGGGCGAGTTCTTCCCGCGGGTCAACGCGGCGACGGCCCGGGTGCTCGCCCTGGAGGGCTGCGACGTGGTGATCCCGCCCCGGCAGGGCTGCTGCGGGGCGCTGTCGCTGCACTCGGGCCGCGAGGCCGAGGCGCGCAGGTTCGCCCGCCGCACGATCGCCACCTTCGAGCGGGCCGGCGTGGACGCCGTGGTGGTGAACGCGGCGGGCTGCGGGTCGAGCATGAAGGACTACGCCGAGGTGCTGGCCGGCGAGCCCGCCTGGGCGGCCCGTGCCGAGGCGCTGCGGACCCGCGACCTGGCGGAGTTCCTGGTCGAGCTGGGACCTGTCGCCGAGCGCCACCCGCTGCCGGTCACGGTCGCCTACCACGACGCCTGCCACCTGGCCCACGCCCAGGGCGTGCGCGCCCAGCCACGCGAGCTGCTGCGCGCGATCCCGGAGCTGGAGCTGCGGGAGGTCGAGGAGTCCGCCATCTGCTGCGGATCGGCGGGCACCTACAACCTCTTCCAGCCCGAGGCGGCCCGGCAGCTGGGCGACCGCAAGGCCGAGCGCGTGCTCGCCGCCGGCGCCGACCTGCTGGTGTCGGCCAACCCGGGATGCACGATGCAGATCGCGGCCTCGGTCCGCAGGGCGGGCAAGGGGGAGATCCGGGTCGCGCACACGGCCGAGGTGCTCGACGCCTCGCTGCGCGGCCTCGAACCCGGCATGCTGGGACGGTCCCCGCATTGAGGATGACACCGCCGAAGAGGAGGACGCGGTGAGCGTGCAGAGCGTCGACCGGGCGCTGGACGTGCTCGAGGCACTGTCCGAGCACGGCGGCCAGGCCGGTCTGTCGGAGATAGCCGCCACGACGGGCCTGCCGTACGGGACGATCCACCGGCTGTTACAGACGCTGCTGGCCCGCGGGTACGTCCGGCAGGAGTCCGACCGGCGCTACGCCCTCGGCGGCGCGCTCGTGCGGATCGGCGGCGTGGCCGAGCGGATGCTCGCGGTCTGGGCCGAGCCCTACCTCGCGAGGCTGGTCGAGCTGTCCGGCGAGACCGCCAACCTCGCCGTGCTGGAGGGCGACTACGTCGTCTACGTGGCCCAGGTGCCCTCGCCGCGCAGGCTGCGGATGTTCGCCGAGGTCGGCCGCCGGGTGCTGCCGCACAGCACGGCCGTCGGCAAGGCCCTGCTGGCCGGGCGGGACGACGCGGAGGCGGTGTTCCTGCGCACCGGGCTGCCCCGCCGTACGGACCGGACGATCACGGCGGTCGGCGAGCTGCTGGAGGAGCTCGGCCGGGTGCGCGCCCGGGGGTACGCGCTCGACCTGGGCGAGGAGGAGAGCGGCGTCCACTGCATGGCCGTGCCGGTCCACGACGGCGGGCGGACCTTCGCGGCGATGTCGGTGTCCGGACCGGCCGAGCGCATCGACGCGGTCGACCGCGAGGAGCTCGCCGCGATGCTGCGCAAGGTGGCCGAGGACTTCGGCGCCGCCGTCTTCCATTCCTGACCGCGCCACGGATCGGCCAGTATGGGGTCATGTGCCGAAGCATCAAGACCCTGCGCCCGCCGTTCACCGACGAGGTGACCGAGGAGGACATCCGGGCGGCGGCCCTGCAGTATGTCCGCAAGATCTCCGGCTTCCGCGCGCCCGCCGCGCACAACGCCGAGGCGTTCGACCGTGCGGTCGAGGAGATCACGCAGGCCAGCACCGCGCTGCTGGCCTCCCTCCAGGTCCGCGGCTCGGCCGCCCGATAGCACCGGAGTCCACGCAGGGGGTCCGAGCAGGGGAGTCCAAGCCGGCCGCAAGTGCCGGGCGGGACAGTGGCCGCATGGGTATGATCTCCGACTTCCTCACGGCCCGGCGACTGCGCAAGGGGCCCACGCTGCTGCTGCCGTACGCGCCCGATCCCGCGACCCTGCTGGAGACGGTGCGGCTGCACGACCCGCAGGCCGGGCCGTACGGGCGGGGCTTCAAGATCGGCGAGAACGTGGAGCTGCGCGGGCCGATCGAGCTGAGCCCTGAGCTGGCGGCCAGGGCGGGCCTGCCGGCAGGCTGGGCGGCCGCGTTCTTCGCGCGCAACATCGACAGCGAGGCGGGCGGCGACTTCGCGCGCCCGAGCCTGCTCGTGCGGGGCCTCGCCGAGCGGCTCGGCGGCCGGGAGCACCCGGAGTGCCAGGAGCCGCCGGAGGACCTGGCCGAGGTCACCGGCGGGCGGCTCATCGCGGTGGACGAGGTGATCGGCCTGCTCGCGGACGACGTGCCCGGCCTGGCCGTCACGACGGTGACCGACGCCGGCACGACGCTGCTCACCAGCGCCGAGAGCCCGATCGAGGTCTTCGTCACCGAATGGGACGCCGACGACGTGACGTACGAGCTGTCCGCGGACGGCGGTTACGGCACGGACGTTCCGGCCGCCGCCCGGCGGGCCGCCCTCGCGATCGCCGAGCGCACGGGCGGGGTCGCCCGCGACCACAACGGCTTCCTCGTCACCGGGTGAGCACATCGGATGGAACCCCGGCGGAGTAGGGGCGGAGGGCGCCGAACCGAGCGACGCCGGGCCGATCGGGGCGTCGGTGACCACGCCCGGACTTCTCGCGTCTCCGCGGGTCCGTGGGACGCCGGCCCCCGCCTCGTTCGCGCAGGGTGATTGCCTGTCCTGACTGCGGCGCTTTGCAGCAGACGGGAAGCGTGTCACGATTAATGATCGCATCGGCGGTTCCGAGGGAAAGGGGGCGGACCGGTGCCACCTGCGATCGTCGGGTATGAAGGTCCACTTGCCGGTCAGCGTTTCCCGATCGACGACAAGCCGATCACCTTCGGTCGCAGAGGCGACAACAGTGTGGTGATAACGAGCGAGAGGGCCTCGCGCTTCCACGCGGAGGTGCGCCGCGAGGCCGAGGGCTACGTGCTGCTCGACCGGGGCAGCAGCAACGGGACGCTGGTCAACGGCAGGCGTGTCACCACGCATGTGCTCCGGCCCGGCGACACGATCGCCATCGGAGGGGAGACGTTCCGCTTCGAGGTGTTCGACGACACCGAGACGGTCATGGACACCTCCCTGATGCAACGGTTCCGCCGGTCGTTCCCTGACGTCGAACCGGAGCAGGTCCTGCACGTCACCATCTCCGGCGGCGGGCCCGTCGGGCTGGCCTTCGCCCTGCTCCTCGAACACCTCATGGGGCACCGGGTCGCCATCACGATCTACGACGGCCGCTGGACCGAGGACGGGCCGCGGATCGTGTGGAAGAACGCCACGCAGGGCAACAACCGGCGGCAGCAGGTCGTGACGGTGCAGAGCCGCCAGTATCTGAACCTCCCGGAGGACGTCCAGTCGCGGCTGTTCACCGAGGGGTCCTACAGCGAGATGTGGCCGGCGGGTCCGGACTCGATCCGCGACCACCGCCCGCGGAACATCCGGATCGCCTACATCGAGGACACCCTGCTGGAGATGGCGAACGAGAGGTCCGGCCGCATCCGCCTGGTGCCCGAGCTGTTCGACCCCGCGGAGCGCCAGGACGCCGTGGCCAAGGAGCACGTGCTCGCCATCTGCGAGGGAGGGCGCTCGCGGACCCGCGAGCACTTCACCGACAGATTCGGCCGGGCCGACGACTCGATCTTCTCGCTCGACGGCCGGCACCTGCAGGACGTGGTGCTGGGGCTGCGGGTGAAGTCCAGCCTGCCCGACCCGGCGATCGTGCTGCTGACCGTGGCGCAGAACCGGTTCCTCCTGAACTCCCTGCGCGGCGAGGGCTTCCTGAACATGCGGCTCACGGACGACGAGGCCGCGGAGGTCGTCGGCATCGACCCCGTCCGGCACGTGTTCGAGGAGTGCGTCGCCTCCAGTCCCTGCCTGATGGAGCGCACCGAGGACGGGGACTTCCACTGCTCAACCCACCACACGCTGTTCCTGCCCGCCCTGATCAGGGGTTCGGCACTGTGGAGGCGGGCGAAGGAAGGGCTCGCGCTCTTCGGCGTCGCCGACGGCGACGTGAGCGCGGTCACCGCCTTCCGGCTGGACATGGTGCAGCGGCCGCGGTTCACCGCCCGGTTGTACTCCCCCACCTCGACCACCCCGGGGACGTACGGGTTCCTCCTGGGGGACGCGGCCAACGCGATCCACTTCTGGCCGGGGCGGGGCCTCAACAGCGGGCTGGCGTCGGCCATCTCGCTGGCCCGGTCGCTCAACCGCAACTGGCGCGGCAGGCCGTTGCGGGACGCCGACTTCGTACGGCACGAGGCGGCGATGTCGATGCTGCAGTATCGGCACAAGAGCCGCGCGTGGAACGCGATGGTGACCACCGACGAGCAGGGAGTCACCCGGGCGATCAAGGACACGATCGTCCAGGGCATCGAGGAGGGCCGCGCCGCCTCGGACAGGGAAGCGGACATCGACGCCCTGATGGAGCGCCTGCGGCAGATCCGCGACCGCCTGTCACCACGTGTTCCCGGCATGCCCGACGACGCGACCCTCATCCGGCACCTGCGCGAACTGCGGAGCGAGACGCTGCGTACCCTGCTGGTGAGCGGAGCCTGGGAGACGCTGACGGTCGGCGGCGAGGAGGTCGACATCGACATCTTCGACCAGCCGGTCTCCGCGGCGTCCCCCGTGGCGTCCCCCGCGGCGTCCCCTGCCGAGGGGGCGCTCGTCGCGCGGCAGGCGGACGGACAGACCGGGCGGCCCGGCGGGACGCCCTCCGGCTGACGTCGCTCCGGCGAACCACGGAACCGGCCCGGGCCGTCCGGCGGAGTAGGGGTGAAGGGCGCGACGGCGCCCACGGAAGGGATCCCCTATGAACGGACAAATCGGGTGGTGAGGACGGTCTCCGGTGACACGCGCTTCCCCACGGTCGCCCCGGGTCGCGAGCCCGGCGGCTCCCGCGACGGCACGGCCCCAGGCTCCGGGACCCGCAGCGGGGCACGCGGCGCCCGGGCCGTCGGCACCCGGCCGTACGGCACCGGGTCGAGCGACGCCGAACCGAGCGACGCCGGGCTGATCGAGGCGTCGCTGACGGTGCCCGAGCGGTTCGCGGGCGTCTTCGACCGGCACGCGGACGAGATCCACGCCTACGCCGGTCGCCGTCTCGGCCCCGAGCACGCCGACGACGTGACGGCCGAGACGTTCCTCGTGGCGTTCCGCAAGCGGCACCGCTACGACACCTCCCGGCCGGACGCCCGGCCCTGGCTGTACGGCATCGCCGGCAACCTCATCTCCGGGCACCGCCGGTCGGAGGTCCGCCGGCTGCGGGCGCTCGCCCGCGCGCCGCGCGACGCCGGCGAGCGCGGCGCCCACGAGGAGGAGCGCGGAGCGGAGCGGGCGAGCGCCGCCGCCCTGCGGCCCGCCCTCGCCGCCGCGCTGGCCGGGCTGTCGGCCGCCGAGCGCGACCTGCTCCTGCTGGTGGCCTGGGCCGACCTCTCCTACGAGGAGGCGGCCGAGGCGCTGAAGATCCCCATCGGCACGGTCCGCTCGCGCCTGCACCGGGTGCGCGGGAAGCTGCGCCGCCATCTCGACCTTCCCGAGGAGAACGTGTGATGACCGACGAGATCGACCTGGTGGCGCGTGAGCGGCCCGACGTCGCGCCCTACTCCCTCGCGGCCAAGGCGGCCGTACGGCGGCGGCTGGCCGACCCCTCGGGCCGTCCCGCCCGCCCGCGCCCGCGTCCGTACCTGCTTCTGGCGGGCGGGACGGCGCTGCTCGCCGCGGCGGGCGTCGTCGCCGTCACCACCGTGCTGACGGAACCGGAGGCCCGGCCGGCGAAGGTGAGCCCGGGAGTCGTGACGCTGCCGAAGGTGTCGGCCATGTCGGCCGAGGAGGTGCTGGGCAGGGCGGCCCGCGCGGTGACCGACCTGTCGCCGCGCGACGACCAGTTCGTCAAGGTCAGCTCGCAGACGATGTACGAGGCCGACGTGGTCGATGAGGGCGAGAAGGAGTCGCGCTACCTCTACCGGACGAAGCGGACGATCTGGCTGTCCGCCGACGGCACGAGGGACGGCGCACTGAAGATCGAATATCTGGAGCCCCACGCCTACCCCGGGTGGCCGATCCCGCCGGAGGCGTACAAGGAGAAGGGCACCGAGTGGATGCGGCTGCCCGCCTGCAACAGCGTGCGGGACACCGCCTACACGAATCTCAAGAAGCTGCCCGACGACCCGGAGAAGATGCGCGCCTACCTGTACGACCGGCCGCACGGCGACAATCCGCCCGACACGGGGGCGTGGACGGCCGTCGGCGACCTGCTGCGGGAGACGTACGTGCCGGCGCCCCAGCGCGCGGCGCTGTTCAAGGCCGCCGCCACGATTCCCGGGGTTACGGTGACCGAGAACACCGAGGACGCCGCCGGACGGACCGGCATCGGCGTCGGCCGGGTCTCCGGCGGGGTGCGTGAGGAGATCATCTTCGACCCGTCCACCTACGAGCTGCTCGGGGAGCGCGGCGTCGTGGTGGACGAGAAGGAGGCGAAGGCGCCCAACGGCAGCCTGGTGGCCTCGACCGCCCAACTGGAGGTCACGGTCGACGACACCGCGCCCGAGGTGAACGACCCCCGCTCCGGCTGCCTCTGACCCCCCGCCCGTACGGGCGGCGATTTGTCGGTGGTGATCTCTAGCCTCCGGCACATGACAAACGCGACGCAGGCGTACAGCTACGCCGCGCCTTCGATGCTGGTGGACGGACGCCTCGGGCTCTCGACGTCCGGCGGCAGGGCCCTGAGCGGCCCCGCCGTGGCGCCGAGGTTCTTCAGCGGGGTGGTGACCCAGGCGGCGCCCGCGGCGGCGGCCCTGCTGGGCGTGGCCGACGTGGCCCTCACCCGCTATCACCAGCCGCGTCCGGGGTGGACGCGCGATCCGGTCGTCACATGCGGCGGCGACCGGCTGCGGTTCGAGTCGTTCTCCGCCTGCGGGGGCGTGTACGCCCGGCTCGACCTGCTCGAGAACGCCCTGGACGGCGAGGTGTTCGACCGGGGGACGACCAACGTCGACGTCAACGGCCCGCTGCGGGAGGCGCTGGCCCGGGTGGGCGCGCGCGACCCGCTGCACCTCGGGGTCGGCGCGGACGAGCTCACGGTGACCACGCTCGACGGCGCGGTGGTGGAGAAGAAGGTGCCGCTGCCCGAGCGGTGGCTGCGGGGGTTCGCCGAGGTCCAGGTGATCGCGGCGCGTATGGACCTGCGGGCCGAGCTGCACGGGATGAGCGCGGTGCGGTTCCTGCGGTCCCTGCCCAAGCGGGCGACGGCCGACCTGTGGGTCGCCCCCGCGGGCCGCGACCTGCGCGTCGCCGACCGGCCCGGCCCCGGAGCGGTGTGCCTGTCCGGCGTGGGCCGCCTGGCGACGCTGCTGCCGCTGCTCCGCTTCGCCAGGAGCCTCAAGGTGTACGGCCCGGCCGCTCCCGGCGGCCCGGTGTCGAGCGCGTGGGAGCTGGAACTGCCCGGAATGCGCTACACGCTGGTCCTGTCGCCGGAGCGCTGGCGCGGCTTCTCCGGCGAGGGCGCGGTGCTGGCCGACCTCGCCACCGACGAGGCCGAGGCCGACGCCGACGTGGTGGGGATGCTGCTCAACTTCGAGCCCGAGGTGGAGATCGGCGTGCTGGCCGACCGCGCCGGGCTGTCCTCCACGCGCGTGCGGGCCGCCCTCACCCAGCTCGGCACGGCCGGGCGGGTCGGCTACGACCTGTCCGAGGCGGCGTACTTCCACCGCGAGCTGCCCTACGACAGGGAGCACGTGCAGCACCTCAACCCGCGGCTGACGGCCGCGCGGGCGCTGGTCGAGGCCGGCGCCGTGGAGATCACGGGCGACACGGCGCGCGTACGGACCGACGGCGGGGTGCGGGAGGCCGGCCTGACCGACGGGTCGTGCACCTGCCCCTGGTGGTGGGACCACCGCGGCTCACGCGGGCCGTGCAAGCACGTGCTCGCGGCCAGGAGCGCCGCGCGGTCCACCACGGAGACCGGTGTGGGGACCGGTGTGGAGATGAGCTCGGAGACGGCCCGATGAGCGCTTGGCAGGAAGTGCGCGACCTCGTCACCGCACGTGAGACGAAGACGCTGGCCGACCGCGTGATCGCGCTCACCGAGGCCGAGCGCGCCGAGGTGGCGAGACGGCTGCCGGGCTTCCTCACGGAGATGCGCGACACCGCCGCACAGATGGCCCGCGAGAGCCGAGGGACCCACGACCTCGACGACGAGGACCCGTGGTTCGCCTGGGAGCGTCGCCGGACCGTGCGGGGCGCCCTCGCCGAGTTCGGCGCGTCCCTGCGGATCGCGGGTGCGGGGACGATCTCCGGGCCCGCCGCCGCGGCGGCCTGGCTGACCCGCCGCGAGCTCTACCCGGAGTGGGCGCCGGCCCCGGACCCGGCCGAGGTGGTCCGGGTGCTGGTCACGCGCCCGGCCGAGTGGCAGGCCGACGTGACGGGCCGGCTCGCCGGGAAGATTCGCAGGGCCGACGACGACCGGGTCGCCCCGCTGGTGCTCGCGCTGCTGCGGGCCTCCGGCGTGACACCGCCCCCGCACGACCCGCTCGTGGTCGCGTGGCTGACCGGCGAGGCGGCGGACGACGATCCGCTGCTCGGCCCGCTGCTGCCGCGGATCTTCGAGGCCGAGGGCGCGGGGCCCGCCCTGCGTGAGGAACGGCTCACGCCGTCGCCCACCCCGTGGCTCTCCCTGATCCGGCGGCTCCTGCGTGCCGGACGGGTGTCGCGGGCGGAGCTCCTGGACGGCTGCGTGAGCCGGTTCCTGCGCGGGGGCGACGCCGCGGACCTGCGCTTCTTCGTGCGCCTGCACGAGCTGATCGACCCGGCGCCGCAGGAGGCGGCCGAACGGGCCCGGGACTACCTGCGCCTGCTCCCCGCCGCCCCCGGCCCGGTCGCCGAGCTGGCCCTGACCCAGATCAACCGCACCGGCCCTCACGACGACGCCGACGTCCAGGAGGCGATCGAGGCGCTGACCTTCAGGCCCGAGGCCAAGCTGGCCCGCGCCGGCCTGACCCGGCTGGACCAGGAGGTGCGGCGCAGGCCCGCACGCGCCGGCGAACTGGCTCCCGCGCTCGTCACGGCGTTCGCTCACGCTTCCGACGACGTGCGGCGGCGAGCCGTCCGGATCGCGCTCAAGCACGCCGCGGCGTTCGGCGCGGACGCGAAGCCGACCGCCGACGCGAAGCCCATCGCCGACGCGGTCCCGCTGCTCCCGGCCGATCTCGGCCGGGAGCTCGCCGCGGTGTTCGGCGGCGAGGTCGCCGCCGAACAGACACCGGAGCCGTTCTCCCCCGCGCCGCTGCCCGTCTTCCCCGAGCCCGGCCCGTTCCCCGCACCGACGGTGGACCGGACCACAGGGGAACTTCACGGGTGGGTGGCGTGCGAGCAGTGGCTCGCCGGCTTCGTCGCGTTGGTGGGCGGGAACCGAGCGGCCCTGCGCGAGACGCTCGCCCCCGTCTTCCTGGGCTCCTTTCCCTACCTCTACGACATGGAGCGCTGGCTCGATCCGGACGCCTGGATCGCCGCCCTGGCGAAGGAGGTGATCGCTCCCGGCACCGATCCCGGCGTGCCCGATCCGGAGCCCGTCGATCCCTGGGCGGGGTCGAGCTTCTCCGTGCACGTCAGCGCCGTGCCGCCAGAGGAAATGGACGGCCACGAGGCCGGGCAGGAAGACCAGGGCGGGCCGGAAGACGAAGAAGGATCTGAAGACGAAGACGGCGCTGAAGACGAAGACGGCGCTGAAGACGAGGCCGCGCTCGAGCCGGCCTTCGGCGACCTGCCGGAGCACGTCCGGGAGGAGATCTTCCGCCAGATCCTCGAGATCGGGATCTCCGCCGAGCGGGTGGCGGCGATGCGCGACGGGCTGCCCACGCCTGCGCGCGATCCCGGCGAGCCTGAGTTCCGCGTGCAGATCATGTACTCGGGCTTCCGGCCGCTGTTCGGCACACCGGAGGAGCCGGACCCCGCGGTGGAGTTCCGCCGCCGCAACCGGCTGCCGGAACCCGCGCACGTCTCTCCGCCGCACATGTTCCTGCTGTACCGGCTCAGCGAGATCTACCGGGCGCTTCGAGAAGGGACGCTGCCAGCCGTCCTGCTGGCGACGCCGACGGTGCTGAGCGGGCACCTCGACCCCGGCGTGCTGGTGGACCGGCTGGAGCTGTGCGCCGCCGCGGGCGCGGAACCGCTGCCCGCCGACCTGCAGCAGGCGCTGCTGCGGCTGCCGCGGGGGGCTCACCCCCTCGTCGCCGAACGCGCCGGACGCGTGGGATCACGGGCGGCCTCGGCCGTCGCCGCCTGGCTCGCCGGTGGCGGCCTGCCCGACCCGGAGGCGGGGCTGAAGTGGGGCTACACCGAGGGCGCGCACGAGCACCTGTTCGAGGAGCGTGCCCCCGGGCACGTCGAGCAGGTGCGGCTGGTGCCGGTGCTGCGCGCGGAGCCGACCGGGCACCCTCTCATCGACGAGCTGCTGCGCGAGCCGTCGAAGTGGCGCTGGGACGATCACGGTTACGTCATGGGCTGGTGGCCGTCGATGCTCCCGTCGCACCGTGAGGCCGTCTCCGTCCACTATCTGCCCCACCTGCTCTACCAGTGGAACCACCCGGGGGTCTACCCGCCATACCTGGAGGCCGTGGCGGACGCCGACGGCCCGCTCGGGGACGCGACCGCGCTCATCGTGGCCTACTTCCTGGCCGAGCGTCGCCAGGACCCGGTCCCTTTGCTGCTGCGAATGGCGAGCCGGGGAGTCCTGCCCACCGAGGCGGTCGGCCGTCAGCTCGCGCTACTGATCCGCCGCACCTGGTTCGAGTCCCGTCCGGTGCTGGCATCGCTGCGGGAGGCCGCGCATCAGGGGGCGCACGAGCAGGTGTGGGAGATCTTGAGGGCCCTGCTGCCGGATCTGCTGCCCGCTGCCGGAGAGCGGCCGAACGTCACTCATACCGAGGCGGTGACGCTCGCCGCCGACCTGGCCGTCTGGGTGGGCGCCCGCGGCGAGATCCCGGTCGTGTCGGCGCACGCCGCCACTGGCCGGGCGAGCCGGGGAAGCCGCTTCGCCCGGGAGTGCGCGCGCCTGCGCGACCTGCTCGCCGGATGACGCAGGCGCCGCCGGAAGCGATCTCCCCTAAGATCGTCCTTCTTTGTCCCGGGAGGGGCGCCGAGTGTTACGACAGCGTGCGGGGTGGATCGCGGCCGGGGCCTACCTGGCGATCTCGGCCGTCGGCGCCGTGGGCACGGCCGTCACCGGGCGTCTCGACGCCCTCTGGGCGGCCGTCCTGTGGTATCCGCTCGACGACTACTCCTCGGACGGCCTCGCCGCGGCGGCCGCGGTGGGTCTCTTCACGATCCTCGCGCTCAAGACCTGGATGCTCCGCCAGGTCTTCACCTTCCCCCCGCGTGCGCCGCGGCCCGCCGACCGGCGGACGGTCTGGCTGCGGCGCCTGCTCTACCTGGCCGTCGCCCACGCCCTGATCCCCCCGCTGCCGGCCGTACGGCTCCCCGACCTCGTCGGCGAGGCGCTCACACTGGCCCTGTGGTGCCCGCTGCAGGTGCTGTTCGCACTTGCCCTCCGCGGACGGCTCCGGGTGTTCGCGCTCGTCTCCGCCTGGCCGGGGTCGGCAGGCCTGGCGATGATCGCGATGGACGAGGTGCCCGGGGTGCGGGTGCCCCGGTTCATCCTGCTCGCCTGCCTCGCGATGGCGACGGCCTGGCAGGTGGCCGTCCTCTTCGGCCAGCACCGCGACGGCCGCTGGAGTCGCGACACCGTGACGGCCGGCTGGCGCCACGTCACGGTGTCGCTGGCGACCCCTCTCGCCGCCGTGGCCGTCCTCTGGGCGTTCACCTCCACCACCGTGCCGCTGATGGGGATGCTGGAGGAGTTCGACGTCTTCCTGGCGGTGTGGCTGGCCCGCTCCGCCCGCGAACTCACCGGCCCACGCGGCACGCCCCGGGAGCGTACGCCGCTCCGCCCGTCCGGGCCGATCCTGCTTGCGGCGGTCCTGCTGCCGTTCCTCGTGCTGGTCGGGCCGGAGGAGACCGCGGGTTCCGCCTACAGCGACTCGTGGTACGACGCCGGGCCACCCGAGGCGGCCCGGCCCGAGGACGGGGCACGCGCGGACCACGAGAGCGACGTCGTCGCGGAGGCCAACGCCCGCTGCCGGGACCCCTGGCCGCGGCTGCGGGCCCGGCGGCAGGGCACGGCCGCGTACTTCCTGTTCGAGGGCGGGGGATACGGCGTGTACGACCCGGACGACACCACAGAGGGCGAGGACCCCTACGCGAGCGTGGACGACGGGTTCCTCGGCGCGGCGGGCAGTTCCGCGGTCGTGATGACCTACGGCGAGAACGAGCCGATGTGCCTGACCGTGAAGGCGTTCGGCTCCGCTCCCCGGCTACGGCTGAAGGGCTGGGAGCAGGTGGCCGAGGTCGGCCTGGTCAGCCGCAGCGGGCGCCTGGAGGTGCCTTCGTACGCCGACGGCGGCGACGAGGGCGCCGGGGCCCGGCTGCCGAACCTGGCGTTGAAGGGCCCCGGACGCTATCGGCTGCGCGTCTACGCCCGGGGAGGCGAAACGGCCGAGGAGCACCTGGTCGTCGTGTTCCCCGGCCGATCGGTCAAGAAGGTCGTGTATCGGTGAGCCGGCGGCTCATCTGCACTGCTCCAGCATGGCCGCCTTGTCGGCGGAGGTCACCGGCAGGTCGTACTTGAGGGCCACCTGGGCGAATCGCACGGCGTAGGAGCAGCGGATGTCGCGGCTGGGCGGCAGCCAGGTGGCCGGGCCGGAGTCGCCCTTGGAGCCGTTGGTGGAGCCGTCCACGGGGATCAGGTTGAGCGGGTCGTTGGCGATCTGCTTGCGCTTGCTCTCGCTCCACCGCGACGCGCCCATCTGCCAGTCGTACGACAGGGGCATGACATGGTCGATCTGGACCTCCGCCGCATGCGACTTGCTCCAGTCGATGGTCTTGCCGGTGTACGGGTCGTACAGGGTCATGGAGGCGATGACGCAGTTCGACCCGCTGCGATACTTGATGTCCCGGCCGTCCCGCTTGAGCAGGTCGTTGCGGGTGTCGCAGCCGTTGCGCCCCCACGGCACGTCGTCCACGTTGTCGGCCCAGGCGTAGCCGAACTTGTCGCGGTCGTAGCCGGTCTTCGCCCCCCGGCCCTTCGTCGCCACCTTGTCGATCAGATCGCGAGCCTTCGCCCGGTCCTTGTCCGACGAGATCGCCTTCAGACCGGGGCCGGTGCCGTCGGGGTTGTCGAGCGGGTTGACGCCCCGCTCCGTACCCGAGTCGCTCTTCGCGCCGCCGCCCTTGCCCGTGGGGTCGCCGTCTAATTCGGGCATCGGCCCGCAACCCGCCAGTACGGCCACCGCCACCGAGATTCCGGCGATCAGCCGGGTACCACGCCCGCCCACTGCCACCCCTAGGTAATGAAATATCCCTCTCAGATATAGCAAAGAGTAAAAAAGTGGCAAAGGAGGCGCGCAGGAGAGCCGCGACGTACGACGAGGGGCGCGGCACGCCGTGCGCGCCACGCCCCTTGAACGGGCCCGGTGAACGGCCCGACGGATCAGATCCGGTGGATCACGCCGGGATCCAGTCCTGCCAAACGATCTTGTTGGCGTCGACCCACTTCTTCGCGGCCGCCTCGGCGCTCATCTTGTTCACCGACATGTCGTAGGCCACGGCGTTCTGATCGTCGTTGGTCCACGTCCAGTTCTTGATGAACTCGTACGCCTTGCCGCCGGTCTTGGCGAACTTCACGCTGACGATCTTGTCGAGCAGGTAGGGCGGATAGTCGCACTTGATCGTCTTGACGTTGTCGTCACACCCGATGGCGTACGGCGGAAGGTTGATCTTGACGAGCTTGAGCTGGTTGAACAGCCACTGCGGCTCGTAGAAGTACATCAGCAGCGGGGTCTCGTTCTCGGTGGCCTTGCGAGCCGCCGCGATCAGCGCGTCCTCGCTGCCGGCGTAGACCACCTTGTAGGGCAGGTTCAGGTTCTTGATGAGCGCCTCGTCGTTGGTGACGAAGGACTTGTCGCCGGCGAGGAACTGGCCCAGACCCTCGCTCTTGTCGGTCTTGAACAGGTCCTTGTACTTGACCAGGTTGTGCCAGTCCGTGATGTCCGGATATTTCTGGACCATCCACTCGGGGACGTACCACCCGATGACGCCCTTGTTGCCGTCCTCACCCGCGGTGATCGCGACCTTCTTGTCTTCGATGTACTCCTTCTTCAGCTCCGGGTGGCTCCAGTTCTCCAGGACGGCGTCGACCGTGCCCTTCTCGAAGCCCTTCCAGGAGTCCGCCTCGGCGCTCTCGATCTTCTCGACCTTGTAGCCGAGCTCGTGCTCGAGGAGATAGGCGACGACCGCGGCGCTGGCCTCGTAGCCGATCCAGGGGTTGATCGCGAGTCGTACGGTCTTCGTGCCGCCCCCGGCGCCTGCTCCGGCGGCGTCATCCGAACTCCCGCCACTGCAGGCGGTCATGGCCAGCGCGAGCGTCAGCACGCCGGCAAGGAGACGGATCCTCATATCTAGCCTCATCTGATGTCGTACGGGGCGGCGAACGCGAGCGGCGGGGCCGCGGCGACACCGGCAGAGTATTCCACAACAAGCGGGATCGGCCGCGATCGTGGAGATCGCGGCCGACGAGCGCTCAGCGCCCGGACGTGCGCACGGGGGACACGACCCGGATCACTTGGGCATCCAGGCCTGCCACTTGGCGGTGTTGGCCTCCACCCACTTCTTGGCCGCGTCCTCGGCCGACATGCCGTTGTTGGTGATGTCGTCGGCGACCGCGTTCTGGTCGTCGTTCGTCCACTGGAAGGCCTTGACCAGCTCGTACGCCTTGCCGCCGGTGTCGGCGAACTTCTTGCTCACGATCTTGTCGAGGTCGTACGGCGGGTAGTCGCAGTCGACCTTCTTGGGGTCGCTGTCGCAGCCCTCCGTGTACGCGGGGAGGTTGACCTTCACCAGCTTGACCTGGTTGAACAGCCACTGCGGCTCGTAGAAGTACATGAGCAGCGGCTTCTTCTGCTCGGTCGCCTGCTTGGCGGCCTTGATCAGCGCGGCCTCGCTGCCCGCGTAGACCACCTTGTAGTCGAGCTTCAGGTTCTTGACCAGCGCCTCGTCGTTGGTGACGAAGGACGGGTCGCCGTCCAGCATCTGGCCCTTGCCGTCCGACTCGGAGGTCTTGAACAGGTCGGCGTACTTGTTCAGGTTCTTGTAGTCGGTGATGTCGGGGTACTTCTGCGCCATCCACTCGGGCACGTACCAGCCGATGACGCCCTTGTTGCCGGTGCTGCCCGCCTCGACGGCGACGTTCTTCTCCTCGATGTACTTCTTCTTGAGGTCCGGGTGGCCCCAGTTCTCGATGATGACGTCGACGTCGCCCGACTCCATGCCCTGCCAGGACGGCTCCTCGGCGAGCGTCACCTTCTCGACCTTGTAGCCGAGCTCGTGCTCCAGCAGGTAGGACACCACGGCGGCGCTGGCCTCGTAGCCGACCCAGCCGTTGATGGCCATCTTGACCGTGCCCGCCGCGGACGCGCCCGCGGAGCCCGCGGCGCTCGCGCTCGGCGCGGCCGCGGAGTTGTCCTCGACCTTGGCGCCTCCGCAGGCGGCCGCACTGAGGCCGAGAACGAGAACCCCTGCGATTAGGCGTAACTTCTTCATGCGTTCCTCTTCTTGTGGGGAGAGCGGCGCCCGTTGGCGCCTTGCGTGATCCGGTCGAGCATGATTCCGAGGAGGACCAGGGCGACGCCGGCCGCGAGGCCCTTGCCGTAGTCCTCCTGCTGCGCGAACCCGGCCACGACGTCGTATCCGAGGGCCCCCGCACCGACCAGCGCGCCGATCACCACCATCGCCAGCGTCATGACGATGCCCTGGTTCGCCGCCAGGAGCAGCGAGCCGCGGGCCATCGGAAGCTGGACCTTCCACAGCAGCTGCCGGTCGGTGGAACCGGCGGACTTCGCCGCCTCCATGACGGTCGCGGGGACCGCCCGCAGGCCGTCCTCGACCAGGCGCGCGACCACCGGCACCGCGTAGATGAACGCGGCCACGATCGCGGTGAAGCGGCCGTTGCCGAACAGCGCGACGGCGGGCAGCAGGTAGGAGAACGACGGCATCGTCTGCGCGGCGTCGAGGAGCGGCCGCAGCACGGCGGCGAACCACCGCACCCGCGCCGCCGCCGCGCCGAGCACGAGCCCGACCGCGATCGTGATCAACGAGCCGACCAGAACCATCGTCAGCGTCTCCATGCCGTGCTCCCACAGGCCGAGCGCGGCGACGCCCAGGAGGCAGGCGGCGGCGACCAGGGCGGGGCCCACGCCGCTCACCCGCCAGGCGAACGCCAGCACCGCCGCCGTGACCAGCCACCAGGGAGCGCTGGTCAGCACGTCCTGCAGCGGGTTGAGCAGGCCGTACGCGACGGTGTCGTTGAGGAAGCCGGTGAAGGTGTACCAGTGCGCCTCGAT
Organism: Microbispora catharanthi; assembly: GCF_006334915.2. Classification (GTDB taxonomy): domain Bacteria; phylum Actinomycetota; class Actinomycetes; order Streptosporangiales; family Streptosporangiaceae; genus Microbispora; species Microbispora catharanthi. Next base: position 223,382 of record NZ_VDMA02000010.1, on the reverse strand, counting down.
CCAGTCGGCCACGTCGTTGATCGGCCGGACGATCTGCACCTGCCACTGCTCGGGGAACTCCTGCGCCAGCACGGGGGTCAGGGCGAGCCCTGCGGCCGTGAGGACGGCGAAACCACCCCAGCGGACGATCCTCGCCCGGCTCCCGCCCTCGCGCCGCTGCGCCGCCGCCCGCGTCATGCGGTCGAGCACGATGGCGATCAGCACGATCGCGACGCCGGGCACCAGCGCGGCGCCCACGTTGACCCGGGCGAGCGCGCGGAGCAGGTCCTCGCCAAGACCCGGCGCCGCGATCAACGCCGTCAACGGCACCATCGACAGAGCCGCAGCGATCGTCTGGTTGACGCCCAGCATGATCGTGTTGAGCGCCAGCGGCAGGCGGACCTTGCGCAGCGTCTGCCAGCGGGTGGCGCCCAGCGACTCCGACGCCTCCACCGTCACGCCGGAGACCCGCTCGATGGCCAGCGCGGTGATCCTGATCGCCGGCGGCATCGCGTAGATCATCGTCGCGATCGTCGACGACGCCGACCCGATGAGGAACAGCAGCACCATCGGCGACAGGTACGAGAACGTCGGCATGATCTGCATGACGTCGAGCACCGGCATCACGATCCGGCGGACGCGGGGCGAGCGGCCGGCCCAGATCCCCAGCGGGATGCCGAACAGCAGCGACAGCACCACCGCGGACAGCGTCAGCGCGAGCGTCTCGACGCTCGCCTCCCAGAACCCGAGCACGCCGAGGCCGGCGAAGCCCGTGAGCGAGACGAGCGCGATCCGCCAGCCGCCCGCGAGCCAGCCGAGGCCGGCGGCCAGGCCGACGAGCCCGGGCCACCCCAGCGCCACCAGGGCACCCTGGATCAGCGCGAAGACCTCCGCCGCACCCAGGCGGAGGTAGTTGACGACGTACAGGAAGATCGGGCTGCTGTTGCGGTTGGCGTCGACCCAGTCGCGGGCGTCGTTGAGCCAGTGGAACAGGCCGGCGTCGTCGTCGTGCGGCAGCGTGGCCTTGCCGCGGAAGGCCACGTAGAGGGCCACCACGGCGACGACCGCGGCGACCGGCGCGACCCACCGCGGCAGGCGCCTGACCCGCGCCGGGGCCTGCACGGGCGGCGCCACCTGAACAGGCGCGCTCACCATCTACGCCTCCCCGGGCGCGCTGGCGGAGGCGACCGCCGCGCCCCCACGAGTCCTCGCCTTGGCGGGCGCGGAGGTGTCGCCCTCGTCCCGCGCCGGCTGCTCCTCCTGGACGTCCTCGCCGGGCGGCTCCTGGTGAACGTCCTCACCGGACGGCTTCTCCTGAACGGCCTCGACGGCGGGGGCGTCCTCGCCTGCCCCGCCGGGAGCGACGGGCTCGTCGCCTCCGGACTCCTCCGAGCCGGCGGCTTCCTCGGTCGGCTCCTCGGCAGCTTTCTCGGCGGACTCGTCAGACTCATCAGACTCGTCGGACTCGTCGGCGGGCTTTTCGGCGGGGGCGGAGACGACCACGGATTGGGTCTCGGGCCGCACCGCGCCGAGGAGGTCGACACGACTCACCACGCCGACCAGTTCGCCGTCGGCGACGACACGGATGGGCCGGGCGGACGCCATCGCGGCCGGGACCGCGTCGTGGATCACGGTGTCGGCGGGAAGTTCGGGACCGTCGAGCGGCTCGTCAGGCTCGGGGGCGCGGGAGATCCAGCGCAGCGACAGCACCTGCGCCCTCGGAACGTCCCGCACGAAGTCGGCCACGTAGTCGTCGGCGGGCGCCCCGACCAGTTCCTCGGGGGTGCCCACCTGCACGATCGCGCCGTCCCGCATGATCGCGATGCGCTCGCCGAGCTTGAGCGCCTCGGACAGGTCGTGGGTGATGAAGACCATGGTCTTGCCGACCTCGCGGTGCAGCCGGATGACCTCGGCCTGCATGTCGCGGCGGATCAGCGGGTCGAGCGCGCTGAACGGCTCGTCGAACAGCAGCACCTCGGGGTCGACGGCGAGCGCCCGGGCCAGCCCCACCCGCTGCTGCATGCCGCCCGACAGCTGCTCGGGATAGGAGTCCTCGTGGCCCTCCAGCCCGACCAGCGACAGGATGCGCCGGGCCTTCTCGTGCCGCTCGGTCTTTCCGACGCCCTGGATCTCCAGGCCGTAGCCGACGTTGTCCACGACCTTCCGGTGCGGCAGCAGCCCGAAGTGCTGGAAGACCATGCTCACCCGGTGACGGCGAAGCTCCCGCAGCTGCCTGGCCGACATGGCGCGCACGTCCTGGCCGTCGATGCGCAGCTCGCCCGCCGTCGGCTCGATCAGCCGGGTGAGACAGCGCACGAGCGTCGACTTGCCGCTGCCCGACAGGCCCATGACGACGAAGACCTCGCCGGGGCGTACCTCGAAGCTGACGTCCCTGACGGCGGCGGTGCACCCCGTCTTCGCCCGCAGTCGCGCGGGCTCAAGCTCGGCGTCGGGGCTGCCGATGATCCGGTCGGCCTTGGGACCGAAGATCTTCCAGAGCCCGCGAACCTCGATCGCGGCTGTGCCCACTCTGATTCCCCTCACTTGGCGCTCGCCCGCGAGGCGGCGTGGACGCCCGGAAACGCCAAAGCACGGCGCGAGGGCTGCCGCTCGCACGCCGTGAATGAAGAGCGGGGGGCCAACGACTCCTCAGGGCACACGCACAGGCGTTGCGCTACGCGCAACACGGATCCTGTTTTGACAACAGGTCTGAGGCTAGGGCCCTGCTGCCCTCATATGGTGAAAAATGCCACCTAATCTCCATATCGTGATCGTCCGGTGATCTTTTGCCCCACGGGCCTTACCGGGCAGTGAGGGCGCGGCGGCACGGCGTGAGGGCCCGCCCCGGCGAGGTGGCACCCGGGCCGGGCTCAGGTGGCGAGAATGCCTCCGTCGACCGGGAGCACCGCTCCGGTGACGTACGAGCCGGCGTCGGAGGCGAGGAAGACGGCGGCGGCGACGAGTTCCTCCGGGTCACCCGAGCGCTTCATCAGGACCCGCTGCTCCCGCATGCGGTCGAGGTAGCCGTCGGGATACTGCGCGGTCATCTCCGAGTCGAAGAAACCCGGCTCCAGGCAGTTGACCCGGATGCCCCGGCGCGAGGTCCACTGCTGGGCGAGGTCGCGGGTCAGGCCGACGACGGCGGCCTTCGACGCGCTGTAGGCCGCCTGCGGCAGCCCGGCCGTGGTCTCGCCGAGCACGCTGCCGATGTTGACGATCGACGATCCCGGCCGCATGACCCGGGCGCACGCCTGGGCCATCCAGTAGGTGCCGTTCAGGTTGACGTCGAGCACGCGGCGGAACTCGCCGGGCGCCTCCCGCAGGGCGGGCACGGCCGTGCCGACGCCCGCGTTGTTGATCAGCACGTCGACGCGGCCGAACTCGCCCATGGCCGCGTCGACGAGGGCCTGACACTCCTCGGGGACCGACACGTCGGTCGGGACCGCCAGGCAGCGGCGGCCGGTCTCCTCGACCAGCCGCCGGGTCCGCTCCAGCCCTTCGGGACGGCGGGCCCCGATCGCCACGTCGGCGCCCGCCTCCGCCAGGCCCCTGGCGAAGGCGACGCCGAGCCCCGACGAGGCCCCCGTCACGATGGCCACCTTGCCGTCGAGACGGAACCGGTCCAGGATCACGCCGCCTCCTCGCTCAAGAATCGAACCCGACTCTAGAGCAAGGTTTTTAAAGGGTGGCGGGCGGGCGGATCAGAGGCCGTACTCCTTGGAGATCCGCTCGTGCCGCTCGGCCTCGATGCCGACCTCACGGGCGAGGTCGAGCCACGCCAGCGGGTGCGACCACTGCTCGGTGACGTCGTCGAGAACGGCGTCCAGCTCCGCTGGCCGCACGGCGGGCGGGATCGCGATCCAGCCGAACACGCCGGGAAGCTGCTCGCCGGTGGCCGGGTGGGTGACGCGGTAGTTCTCGTCGCTGTAGACCCACATCGGCCAGCCGCGCTCGGCGAGGACCTCGTTGAACTCGGCCCACTCGTCCTCCGACGGCGCCGCGCCGTCGAAGAACCAGCTCGTGTAGCCGCCCGGGCGCAGCATCGTCACCCCGGCGAACGGGATGACGAAGCTCTCCCGCTCCTGCTCGTTCTCGGGAATCGGCTCAAGCGGCCGGGGGTCGATCACGACGACGTCGCCCGCGTTGTATTCCATGCCGCGCGGCTGCGGGATCGCCAGGCGCGCGGTGGCCGGGCCGGTCCGTACGGCGAGCACCTCCCGCTGGCTGCCGTCGGGGGCGGGGAGGATCACCCGGACCAGGTGCCACTCCTCCTCGATCGGGCCCTCGCCCGGCTCGATCGGCATGCCGAGCTTGGCGCCCGCGGCGCGGACGGTCGCCCAGTCCTCCACGGCGGTGGACAGGACGATGATCCGCCAGACGTCCTCCTCCTCGCCCTCGCCGGAGTCGAGCAGCGGCTTGAGGATCTCGGCCGCCTTGACGTTGTCGCCGAGCTGCTGGACGGCGCCCGACCACAGGCGGCGCGCCTCCAGCCCGCCCTCGTGGGCGACCGCCTGCTCGGCCTCGGCCGCCGTCTGCTCCCAGCGCTCGCGCGCGCGGTGGAGCCGGGCGAGCGCGAGGTGCGAACGGGTCTCCGGCAGCCGGGCCGCCAGGGTCTCCACCCGCTCGTCCTGCCCGGCCTCGATGAGCAGGCCGGTGAGGTAGGAGATGTCCTCGTCGCCGGCGGCGGCCGGGTCGCCGTCCTCGACGATCGTCTTCCAGTAGACGTCGGCGCCCACCGGGGCGTAACCGAGGAACCCGAGCGTCGTGGTGTGCCGCCGGGTCGCCTCGAGGTCGGTGCCGGACAGCGGCCACAGCCAGCCCACCCACCGCTCGGGGTCGGCCGTGCGGCCGTCGGCGGCGTCGAAGTAGGCCACCAGCTCGTCGCGGGGGCCGGGCGGCGGAAGCTCCTTGGCGGCGTCGGCCGCGGCGCGCAGCTCGGCCACCCGCTCGGCGAGTCCCTCGGTGAGGCGGAGGTCGGCGATCGCGGCCTCGGCGTAGTCGGCCAGCAGGCGGGCCTGCCACAGGCCCTGCCGGGCGACCGCCAGGTGCCCGGCCGTCAGCGCCAGCTCGAACCTGGCGCGGTGGCCGCCCACGCTCTCGAAGTAGGCGATCCACTGCCGCAGGATGCGGCCGAGCTGCCAGGTGTTGGCGATGCCTTCGGTGAGCATCCGGACGGTGCGCGCCCACTCCACCCATTCGCGCGCGTGGTCGCCCACCACGTCGAGGTCGGGCAGCGCGTCCACGGCCTCCTGCACACGGCCGAGAGTGGCCAGCACCTGCGACCTGAGCAGGGTCTCGCGGCGGCCCTTCGCAACCGGGTCGTCCGGCTTGAAACCGGTCGAGGCGTCGAGCGCGGCCAGGGCGTCGTCCGGGCGTCCGGCGGCGAGCAGCGCCCGCGCGGAGGCGGCGCCCAGCTCCCAGCTCGCCTCGCGTCCCTCGCCGCGCAGGCGCTCGACCGCCGCCTCGGCGTACGCGACGGCCTCGGCCGCCTGGCCCGCGTCGATCAGGGCGGCGACGTACTGCGTGGCCAGCCCGGAGAAGGCGAGGGAGTCCGGGCCGACGCCGTCGAGGGCCGCGCCGAGGGCGGCCAGCCGAGCCTCGGCGTAGCCGGGGCCGTCGGTGTTGGCCTGGGCCATCGCCAGGACCTCCACGGCGCCGGGGGCGGCGGGACAGTCGCGGACGTCGTCACGCTGGGCGAAGTCCGCCAGCGCGACGGCGTCGTCGAGCGCGGCCGCGCCGATCGCCCGGTCGCCCACCCGGCCGAGCAGGTGCCAGTAGCGCGCGAAGAACTCCAGCCACGGCTTCTCCAGCGTCTCGGCGTTCTGCGCGATCGCCGGCGCCACGACGTCGAGCTGGGTGAAACGGCCCTCCAGCGCCTGCGCGGGCACGTCACCCAGCGCCATGGCCAGCCCCGTGTTGCCCGCCTCGTGCAGTTCACGCTGGGTGCCACCGACCCAGGCCCAGATGTCCACGTCCATGAGCAGTCAGTCTGCCAGGTCGCCGACCATGACCCAAACGAACGCGGCCTTCGGCTCACCGGCGCGTCAGCGCGCCCGGGTCGCCTGGGTCGCTTCCCGGAGGAGGGCGCAGAGCTCGGCGAGCTCCGCCGGGCCGAGCGCCGCGTACGCGCGGGCGACGAGGTCGTCGGTCAGCTCCTCCGCCCCGGCCCTGCGCTCCGCCGCCTCCGCCGACGGCTCCGCGTAGGGCTCGGGCCAGGCGAGGAAGCGGGCGACGTCGGAGGTGCGGTCGTACGGGATCGGGGTCCCGGTGTTGTCCGCGCCCACGAGGGTGGCATCCAGTGGGCCGAGTCCGTGCGCCACCACGGCCGTCGCGTGCCGGGCGCCGCGCAGTTCCCGCACGACGTGCAGCAGGTGGGCCGCCAGGGCGGGCCCGCCGCCGGGCCGCGGCATGGCCCGCCATCCGGCGAACAGCGGCGCGCAGAACGGGTCGGCGCCGTCGGCGACGGCGGCGAGCAGCTCCGCCAGCCGGTCGGCGTTCCCGAACCCGGCGAGCCTGCGCCGTCCCCAGTCGTGGCAGGCGCCGGCGTAGAGCGCGGCGGCCTCCTCGGCCGGGAGCTTGCGCCCGCCCTCCCACGACTCGCGGACGTGCCCGGCCGGGAAGAAGACGACCGCCGCGAGCACGACGTCGGCGTCCACCTCGCCGAGGACGCCGCACCTGCCCCGGAAGTACATCTCCCGTGGGCCGAGGCCGTGGCGCTCGCACAGCGCCTTGACCTCCCGGGAGATCATGAAGCCCCCGCCGAGGGCCCCGATGGCCGCCTTCGTCTCCACCACCGCGTCACGCGGGTCCATACGCCCTCCTCGGTCTAATCCCCAGACCCAGGGTGGCGCATCAGAACAAGGTTCTGCAAGTGCCTGAAACGATCAGAGGACGGCGGGCCACTCCCCCGAGGCGACGAGGACGGCCGGCCCCGACAGGTAGCTCGTGTCCTCCTCCAACGTGACGGTGACCGTGCCGCCGAGCACCCGGACCTCCCAGGTGCCGGTGGTCTCCCCGGCGGCGTGGGCGGCGGCGACGGCCGTCGCGACCGCCCCGGTGCCGCACGAGCGCGTCTCCCCCGAGCCCCGCTCGTGCACCCGCATGGTCACCTTGTGGTCGCCCACGGCGTTGAAGATCTCGACGTTGACGCCCTCCGGGTAGTCCGCGCGGTCGAAGTCCGGCTCGCGGCCGAGGTCGAACCCGGCCACCGACTCCTCCACGGCGCACGCCAGGTGGGGGTTGCCCATGTTCACGTTCACGCCGCGGCACTCGCGCCCGTCGACGACCGCGCGGCTGTTCCCCAGCACCCGCGGCCTGCCCATGTCCACGGTCACGTCGCCCGTCACCCCGAGCCGTACGCGCTTGAGGCCCCCGCGGGTGGCGACGGCGAACTCGCCGGGCGCCGCGAGGCCCGCGTCCACCAGGTAGCGGGCGAAGACCCGGACGCCGTTGCCGCACATCTCGGGAATGCCGCCGTCCGCGTTGCGGTAGTCCATGAACCACTCCGCCTCGCCGGCCTGCCCGGCCGCCTCGGGGCAGAGCTTGGTGCGCACGACGCGCAGCACCCCGTCGGCGCCGATGCCCGCGCGCCGGTCGCAGAGCGCGACGACGTCCGCCGCGGACAGAACCAGCGTGGCGTCGGCGTCCGGCAGGATGACGAAATCGTTCTCGGTGCCGTGGCCCTTCACAAACCGCATGGCAGCAGTCTAGGAGGCGCCGGTGATCACGGCGATCGCGCGGTCGGCCAGGTCGGGCGCGTCGAACGGCAGCCAGACCACCCGGGGGTCGCGGCGGAACCACGACTCCTGTCGCCGGGCGAACCTGCGGGTGGCCCGCACCGTCTCCTCCCGCGCCTGGTCCTCGGACCACTCCCCGGAGAGGAAGCGCAGCACCTGCGCGTATCCGAGCGCCCGGCCGGCGGTCCTGCCCTCGGCCAGGCCGCGCGCGGCGAGCGCGCGCACCTCGTCCACCAGCCCGGCCTCCCACATGAGGGCGACCCGGCGCTCGATCCGCTCGTCGAGGACCGGCCGCGGCACCTCGACGCCGATCTGCACGCTGTCGTAGACCGCGTCGTACGACGGCATCGTGGCCGAGAACGGCCGCCCGGACAGCTCGATGACCTCCAGCGCGCGGACGATCCTGCGGCCGTTGCTCGGCAGGATGTTCTCCGCGGCCACCGGGTCGAGGCCCTTGAGCCGCTCGTACAGGGGCGCCGGGCCGGTCGCGGCGAGCTCCTTCTCCAGCCGGGCGCGCACGTCCGGGTCGGTCCCCGGGAACTCCAGGTCGTCGATCGCGGCGCGCACGTAGAGCCCGGAGCCGCCCGCCAGCACGGGCACCCGGTCGCGGGAGCGCAGGTCCTCGATCAGGGGGCGGACGAGGCGTTGGTACTCGGCCACGCTGGCGGTCCGCGTCACCGGCCAGATGTCCAGCAGATGGTGGGGGACGCCGTGCCGCTCCTCCTGGGTCAGCTTGGCCGTGCCGATGTCCATGCCCTCGTAGAGCTGCATGGAGTCGGTGTTGATCACCTCGCCGCCCAGACGGCGCGCGAGCTCGACGGCCAGGTCGGACTTTCCCGCCGCGGTCGCGCCCACGACGGCGATCACAGGTAGCTGCCCCACACCCTCCAGTGTCCCAGCGGCGAGGAGGTCAGATGTCCCAGTCGAGGGTGGGAGGCAGGTGGCCTTCGAGGGTGAGCAGCCACCGCTTGGACTCCACTCCCTCGCCGCCGCTGAAGCCGCCGAGCCCGTTGCTCGCGACGACCCGGTGGCACGGCACGATGATCGGGATCGGATTGGCGCCCATGATCGAGCCGATGGCCCGCGCCGGGACCCCCGTGCCGCTCCGCGACGCCAGCTCCCCGTACGTCACCACCTCGCCGTACGGGACGGTGGCGAACAACGTGCCGAGGACCTGCCGCTGCAGCGGCGACATGAGCCGCCAGTCCACCGGCACGCGGAACTCCTTCAGCTCGCCCCGGAAGTACGCCGCCAGCTCCTCCCCTGCGGCGGCCGTACGGTCCGGGTCGTCGGCGACGGCCATCCCGAGGCGATCGGCGATGCGCTCCCTGAGCGGGGGGCCGTCCTGGAAATGCGTCGCGGCGACCCCGTCCTCGGTGACGGCGGCGAGCACGTCACCCAGCCTGGTCGGTACGGTCGCGAACGCCACCGTGCTGCTGTCCATACGTCCCATTCTGCGCGTGGCCGGGCGGGGTAGGGTGATCGGGTGCTGGTCGCCGCTGCCGTCTGCCCGCATCCTCCGCTGCTCGTCCCACAGGTCGCCGGGGCCGCCGCGCCTGAGCTCGACGACCTGCGCGCGGCCTGCGCCGCGGCGGTCGGCCCGCTCCTGGACGCCCGCCCCGACGTGCTGGCCGTGGCCGGTGGCGCGGAGGTCACCGCGTCCTTCCCCGAGGACGCCGCGGGGACGCTGCGCCCGTGGGGCCCCGACGTCCGGGTCGGCCCGGGGGATCTCGTCCTGCCCCTGTCGCTCACGATCGGCCGCTGGCTGCTGGAGCGGGCGCACGCGTCCGGGGACGGCCTGCCCGCGCTGCGGTTCGAGGCGGTCGGATTCGACGCGCCGCCCGCCGAGTGCGCCGCGCTCGGCCGCCGTCTGGCGGAGTCGGCGCGGCGGGTGGCGCTGCTGGTCATGGGCGACGGCTCGGCCAGGCGCACCGAGAAGGCACCGGGTTACGTCCATCCCGACGCCGTGCCGTACGACGAGATGCTCGCCGGCGCGCTCGCCTCGGGCGACGCCGGGCGTCTGCTCGGCCTCGACCCGGACGAGGCGCGGGAACTGTGGGCGGCGGGCCGGGCGGCCTTCCAGGTCCTCGGCGGCGCGGCGCAGGAGGCGCCCCCACCGGCCGCCTCCGAGCTGCTCTACGACGACGCGCCCTACGGCGTGGGCTACTTCGCCGCCCGCTGGGCCTGGTAGTCCGCGCGCTTCGGCACGGGGACGCGCATGAGGTCGCGGGCCGTCACGACGTCCCCCGCGTAGGACTTGCGCACCTCGTCCACGAAGCGCGGCTCGTCCGCCGTCGTGTACCGCTCGGAGAAGTGCGTGAGCACCAGCCGCCGGACCCCGCAGGCGGCCGCGATCTGACCCGCCTGGGCCGCCGTCAGGTGCCCGTACTGCGCGGCCATCGCGCTCTCGTCCGACAGGAACGTCGACTCGATCACCAGCAGGTCGACGCCGTCGGCCAGGGCGAACGCCCCGTCGCACACGCGGGTGTCCATCACGAAGGCCGCGCTCTGTCCCGGCTTGGGGGCGCTGCACTCGTCCAGCGTGACCGTCGAGCCGTCCGGCATCGTCAGCGAGCCGTGCCTCTGGAGCTCCCCGATCATCGGCCCGCGCACGCCCCGCCTGGCCAGTTCCCCGGGCAGCATGCGGCGCCCGCCCGGCTCGTCCACGCGATAGCCGTACGACTGGACGGGGTGCGACAGCGGCCGCGCGGTCAGCGTCACGGGTCCCGAGGGCCACCGGACCACCTCGCCGGAGACCGGTCGGGGCGCGATCACGTCGGTGTCGGCGAAGGCCGACGCGTTGCGCAGCCTGCGCCAGTACGTCTCGCCGCTCGCGGGGTAGGCCGCCCGCACCTCGTGGTTCACCTTGTCCCTGGCGATCCGCTGGACCACGCCGGGCACTCCCAGGCAGTGGTCGCCGTGGAAGTGGGTGACGCAGATCCAGGTGATGTCGTGCGCGCTCACCCCTGCGTGCAGCATCTGCCGCTGGGTGCCCTCTCCCGGATCGAACAGGAACCCCTCGCCGTCCCAGCGGAGCAGATAACCGTTGTGGTTGCGGTGACGGGTGGGCACCGCGCTCGAGGTGCCGAGGACGACCAGTTCACGAACGGACACATCGCCGATGTTAAGACGTGTCCGGCGATCGGGCCCTGCCGCGCTCCGACGGAAGCACCGTCATGCGCGGCCTTTCACCTGGTATGGCGTGGCTCAGTCAATATTCACCATCATTCGGGATATTTCTCTAAATAATGGCCGGGTGGCGTATTTGGAGTTCCCGGAAATCGACGGAACCACCGCTGGAATTCGCCCGCGGCGGGCAGACTGAGAAATCGGAAACAACCGACCGCCGCATGGAAGAACACGACCTTGCCGGATTTCTCCCCCACCCCACGGCACCGGCGCGACGGCCATCCCGTCCTCGCCCTGACGGGCGTGATCGGCGTGACCGCGATCGCCGGGCTCGGCGTCGTCCTGGCCGTCCTGCCCGCGCGGGATCCGGCGCCCTCCGCCGCTCGGCCGGTTGCCGCCGATCTGGGCACTGCGGCCTCACCGGCACGTCCGGCGCCGGGATTTCCCGGCGCCGGCCCCTTCTTCTCGCCGGCGACCGCCCCGCGGAAACCCGGATCCGAGCGGCAGGAAACGGAACCGGAACGCGCGGCGGAGCACCGGGAGGAGACGGAGGAAACGGCGACGCGAGACGACCCGGAAAGTGCAGAAAGCGGACAATCGCGGAGAGAACAGCCGGAGCGAGAGCGGCCGCCACGTCGAGGCGGTGCGCTGCCGCCCGGTCACGAGACCGGAGCGTCGCGGTCGTCCGGGCGCCCTGACCGGACGGCGGGCCCCTCCTCCCGGTCCCGGCCGCCCTCGCCCGTCTCGTCGTCTCGGAGCGGCGGAAGCGACTCGACCGGCACGGCAGGTCGCGCCGGGACGAGGGAGACGCACCGGCCCCGGCCCGCCCGCGTCGCTCCGCCGGACGCCTCGAAGCCGGCCGTACGGAACTCCGCGACCGGCGCCCCGGCGGCAGAGAACACCGCCGAGAACACAGCGGCCAAGGACGCGGACGGCGTGACACGCACCCGGATCCAGGACCCCTGCCTGCGGTTCGACGACGACCTGCGGCGCGCCTACTGCTATGAGGTCCTGCGCCGCCTCGGCGGGTGACCCGGCCGTCGCCGGACTCGGCCCGTCAGACGGCCGAGCAGGCGGACGGCTCCGCGGGCAGCGGAGCGGGACGGCCGATGGTGGGCATGCCCAGGCTGACCGCGCTGCCCCGCTGCGGCGCGGCCTGCCGCGCCTCCCACGCGTCGCCCGCGCGGGTCCGCCGCACGGACAGGACCTTGTCGGCCACCAGGTGGTGCGGCGCGGCGTAGGTCACCTCGACCGTGACCATGTCGCCCGGACGGGCGTCGGCGGCGACATCGGACGCGGCGAGGTGGACGAGGCGGTTGTCGGCGGCCCGGCCGGACAGGCGGTGGGTGGCGTCGTCCTTGCGGCCCTCGCCCTCGGCGACCAACACCTCCAGAGTGCGCCCGACCTGCTTCTTGTTCTCCTCCCAGGAGATCTCCTCCTGGAGGGCGACCAGGCGCTCGTACCGCTCCTGGACGACGGCCTTGGGCACCTGGTCCTCCATGGTCGCGGCCGGGGTGCCGGGACGGATGGAGTACTGGAACGTGAACGCGTTGGCGAAGCGCGACCGCCGCACGACCTCGAGGGTCTGCTGGAAGTCCTCCTCGGTCTCGCCGGGGAAGCCCACGATGATGTCGGTCGAGATCGCGGCGTCCGGCATCGCGGCCCGGACCCGCTCGATGATCCCGAGGTAGCGCTCGGACCGGTACGACCGGCGCATGGCCTTGAGGATGCGGTCGGAGCCGGACTGCAGCGGCATGTGCAGCTGGTGCATCACGTTCGGCGTCTCGGCCATGGCGGCGATGACGTCGTCGGTGAAGGCCGCCGGGTGGGGCGAGGTGAAGCGGACCCGCTCCAGGCCCTCGACGTCCCCGCAGGCCCGCAGCAGCTTGCCGAACGCCAGCCGGTCGCCGAACTCCACGCCGTAGGTGTTGACGTTCTGGCCCAGCAGGGTGATCTCCAGGACGCCCTGGTCGACCAGGGTGCGCACCTCGCTGAGGATGTCGCCGGGACGGCGGTCCTTCTCCTTGCCGCGCAGGGACGGCACGATGCAGAACGTGCACGTGTTGTTGCACCCGACCGAGATCGCCACCCAGGCCGCGTAGGCCGACTCGCGGCGGCTCGGCAGCGTGGAGGGGAAGGTCTCCAGGGACTCCTTGATCTCGACCTGGGCCTCTTCGGCGATCCGGGCCCGCTCCAGCAGCACCGGCAGCGACCCGATGTTGTGGGTGCCGAAGACCACGTCCACCCAGGGGGCCCGGCGGACGATCTCGCCCTGGTCCTTCTGCGCCAGGCACCCGCCGACCGCGATCTGCATGCCCTTGCGGGCCATCTTGATCGGCCTCAGGTGGCCCAGGTTGCCGTAGAGCCGGTTGTCGGCGTTCTCGCGTACGGCGCAGGTGTTGAACACGACGACGTCCGGCGTGTCCCCTTCGGCCGCGCGGACGTATCCCGCGTCCTCCAGCAGCCCGGACAGCCGCTCGGAGTCGTGCACGTTCATCTGGCAGCCGTAGGTCCGCACCTCGTAGGTCCGCTCGGCGCCCTGTGTCGTCGTCGCGCCTTCGGCGCCCTGTGTCGTCACAGTCTGTGTGGTCGCAGTCATCGCACTACAAGGGTAGGCGCTTTCCCACCCCCGCCCGTACCGGAACGTCGCGCACTCGATCGCGTACAAGCGGCGACGACAGCGGCGTTGTCGCCGCATGCCGAGCCCTCCCAGAGCGGGCCGGACCACGGGTGCGGATCCGTGTCATGACCAGGGCTCGCATCTGCCATTACCCAGGCTTGTGAAAAGCGAAAAGTTCGCTTTATTGAACCATTCATGTCTGTGTGGTGCCCTTGTGAAGGCACGAGACCCACACTCCCCACGGATTGGCCTGAACCGATGTCGAACTGGAACCGATCATCCGTTCTCGTCCGCAGGACGGTTGGTTACTCCGCCGTCGCGGCACTGGTCTGCGCCGGGGTCAGCCTGCTCTTCCTCGTCGTCGTGGGCGGCAAGGACGCCGACGCGGCCCGGGCTCGTGTCACCGGGGCGTGGGACCGGGTGGTGCCCCTCATCAGAGAGGGGTTCCTCCCCTCCGTGCTGCCGGCGGGCAAGGACATCGCGATCCAGGTCCTGGACACACAGCACCAGGTCGTCGCGGCGACACCGCAACTCGCCCGCAAGCCCCCGATGGCCACCTTCCACGCGACCAGCACAAGCGTGCACTCCGAACGGGTGCTGTGCCCTCCGGCCGGGCTGAAGGGCTGTATGACCGTCTTCTCCTACAAGGTCTATCAGCCGGACGGGCCTTGGCTCCTCTATGTGGCGGTGCCCACGGTCTCCTGGTACGGGAACACGGCGGCGCTGTCCTTCGCGATCGGCATGTCCCTGCTGATGACCGCGATGACGGCAGCCGGGACCTTCCATGTGGCCAAAAGGGATATGACCGCGGTGGACGCCATCCGCACGGAACTGGCGGAGATCACCGCCACCCATCTCCACCGCCGGGTCCCCGTGGCGCACAACAACCAGGAAGAGATCAAGCTCTTGGCCGGAACGGTGAACGACACCCTGGACCGGCTCGAGGGCGCGTACAAGCAACTGCGGCAGTTCACCTCGGACGCCTCTCACGACCTGCGCAGCCCCCTCACCGCCATGCGGGCCCAACTCGAAGAGGCCCTCATGCATCCGGACGACGCCGACTGGCCGAGGACGACCGCGGCGGTGCTCGCCGGAGTGGACCGGCTGCAGGCGATCGTGACCGACCTGCTGACCCTGGCCAGGCTGGACGCCCGCGCCCCCCTCGACCTCACTCCGACCGACCTCGGCCGGCTGGTCCGCGGCGAGCTCGACCGCCGCACCTACCGGATGGAGATCGTGAGGGATCTCCATCAGAACGTCTTCGTCGACTGCGACCGGCTGCGGATCACCCGGCTCCTGGTGAACCTGCTCGACAACGCCGAACGGCACGCCACCTCACAGATCACGGTCAGCGTGCGGGCCGACGGGCCGACGGCGACGCTGGAGGTCCTCGACGACGGCGCCGGCATCGCCCCCGAACACCGGGAAACGGTCTTCGACCGCTTCACCCGGCTGGACGCCTCACGCGACCGGGACTCAGGGGGGACCGGGTTGGGGCTGGCGATCGCACGGGAGATCGCAGAAGCACATCAGGGCACCTTGACCATCCAGGACAGCGAACGGGGAGCACGGTTCGTCCTGCGCCTCCCCGTCCGCGAAGCGCCTGAGATCGCCGGACGAAGCGAGCATCGTGCCGGTCACGCCGGCCTTTTCAGTTTCCCCGTCCCACGATGAGCCCCTGTCCCACGATGAGCCCCTGTCCCACGATGAGCACTGTCCCACGATGAGCCGCTACCCGGGACCGCGACGCCTGACGATCAACCGGCCGGCGACGCCGTCCGTCGACCAGGTCCCGGCGCCGCGAGGCCCCGGACGTCCTGGGACATCGTCCTGTTCGTCTGGGCATTTCGGTCGCTAGCCTGAGCCCGACTCGGCGGTCGCGCCGGAGGCGCGAAGGAGGCGGGCAGTGCGGCGTACGGCGTGGGCGGTCTGCGCGCTCAGCCTGCTCCTGGTCGTCGCGGCCCTGGTGTTCGGTCACCGCAACGGCGCCGGGCTGTTCGCCCAGAGCCACCTCCTCTTCGTCACCGTCTGCGCGCTGGTCGGCGGCCTGATCACCGCCGAACGTCCGGGCAACGCCGTCGGTTGGCTGATGGCGGTCTGCGGCCTGTGCTTCGCGCTGTTGGACGCGACCGGGCACTACGCCCTGGCCGGGCTGCCGTTCGCGACCTCGATGGCCTGGCCGCAGACGTGGCTGTGGGTCCCCGCCAACCTGTCGGTCGCCGCCGTGCCCGCCTTCTTCCCGTCGGGACGGCCGTCGTCGCCCAGGTGGCGGGCGACCCTGTGGGCGCTCGCCGCGGTCGCCGCCGTGACGACCGCGCTGAGCGCCCTGCTGCCCGGCCCCAGCCATCAGCTCGGATGGGGCACGCCGCTGCCGAACCCCCTTGGAGTGCCCGCGCTCGCCGTGGTCTCCCCGTTCGTCGAGCCGCTGACGACCGGGCTGATGGCTGCCCTGTTCGTGACGGGCGCGGCCGGTCTCGTACGCCGGGCCGGGCGCGGCGACGCCGACGAGCGGATCCAGCTCAAGTGGCTCGGGTACGCCGCGGGGCTCGCCGGGCTGATCGTCGCGGGGCGGGTGGCCGCGGGGTTGTCGGACGGTGACCCGCGCTCCATCTGGCCTATCACCAGCCCGTTCTGGGAGGTTCTGGGGACGTTCGCGGCGTGCCTGCTGCCGGCCGCCGGCGCGGTGGCGGTGCTGCGGCACGGCCTGT
Organism: Microbispora catharanthi; assembly: GCF_006334915.2. Taxonomy (GTDB): domain Bacteria; phylum Actinomycetota; class Actinomycetes; order Streptosporangiales; family Streptosporangiaceae; genus Microbispora; species Microbispora catharanthi. The sequence goes on along the minus strand of NZ_VDMA02000010.1, from coordinate 207,210 downwards.
TCGACATCGACCTCGTCATCAACCGCACGCTCGTCTACGTGCTGCTGTCGGCGTGCGTGTTCGGCGGTTACGTGCTCGTGGTCACCTATCTCGGCGCGGTGTTTCGCACGGCGGGCGGGCTGCCGGTGTCGGTGGCCGCCGCCGGGGTGGTCGCCCTCGTCTTCGCGCCGCTGCGCGAGCGGCTGCAACGCGCCGTCAATCTGGTGATGTACGGCAGGCGCGACGACCCGTACGCGGCGCTGGCCCTGCTGGGCAGGCGCCTGGAGGAGGCGGCGGAGCCGGGTGCGGTGCTGGCCGCGGCGGCCCGGTCGGTGGCGGAGGCGCTGCGCCTGCCGCACGTCGCGGTCGAGGTGGCCGGAGGGCCGACCCACGCGTACGGCGTGCCCTCCCCCGGCGCCGTACGGCTGCCGCTCGTGCACAGGGGCGAGCCGGTGGGCGACCTGGTCCTGTCTCCGCGTCCGGGCGAGAGCGGGCTCGGCGCGAGAGACCGCCGGGTTCTCGCCGACCTCGCCCGCCAGACGGGGATCGCCGTGCACGCCGTACGGCTGTCGGCCGACCTGCAGCGCTCGCGTGAGCGGCTCGTGGCGGCCCGCGAGGAGGAGCGGCGGCGGCTGCGGCGCGACCTGCACGACGGCCTCGGGCCGACGCTGGCCGCGTTGACCATGCGCGCGGAGGCCGTGCGGGACATGGTGCAGGACATGGTGCGCGACCCGGACGCCCTGGCGATGCTCGAAGAGATCATGACGGACGCCCGCACGGCGATGGGCGACGTACGGACGCTGGTGGAGGGGCTGCGGCCACCGGCCCTCGACACGCTGGGCCTGGCCGGGGCGATCAGGTCGCACGCGGCCCGGCTGCCCGGCGTCGAGATCGACGTCGAGATCGACGGATCCCTTCCGGCGCTGCCCGCGGCCGTCGAGGTGGCGGCGTACCGGATCGCGGCCGAGGCGCTGGCGAACGCGCGCCGCCACGCCGGAGCCGGGCGGGTGCGCGTACGGCTCGGCATGACCGGCGGGACTCGTGCCGGCGTGCTCGAAGTGGAGATCGCCGACGAGGGCGGCGAGCCGCACGCGGACGGCGGTGGCAGCGGGGTCGGCACTGCGTCGATGCGCGAGCGGGCGGCCGAGCTCGGCGGCACCTGCGTGATCGGTCCGCGGCCCGGTGGCGGGACGCGCGTGCTGGCCCGCCTTCCGGCCCGGAACACGGCCGAGAGCACAGCCGAGAACACGGCCCAGAGCACACGCCTGAACAGGGCGCAGAACACGGCGCAGGACACGAGACGGGAGGCGGGCGATGGAACCGATCCGCGTGCTGCTGGTTGACGATCACGCGGCCTTCCGGGCGGGGCTGCGCGCGCTCCTTCGGCCGGTGGAGGAGATGGAGGTCGCCGACGAGGCGGCCAGCGGCGAGCAGGCCCTCGCCCTCCTCCCCCGCGTGCAGCCCGACGTCGTGCTGATGGACCTCGCCATGCCCGGCATGGGCGGGGTGGCCGCGACCGAGCGGATCACGAGGGACAACCCGCATGTGCGGGTCCTGGTGCTCAGCATGGCGGACGACGACGACGCGGTCTTCGCGGCACTGCGCGCGGGGGCCCGCGGATACGTGCTCAAGGGCGCGCGGCGGGCCGAGCTCGTGCGTGCGATCCAGGCCGTGGCCGAGGGCGAGGCGATCTTCGGCCCCGCCCTCGCCGGGCGGCTGATGGGCTACTTCTCCGATCTCGGCCGCAGACCCGAGCCGAGCTTTCCCGAACTCACCCCGCGTGAACGGGAGATCCTGGGCCTGGTCGCCGGCCATCTGACGAACGTCCAGATCGCGGCCCGGCTCGGGCTGAGCCAGAAGACCGTGCGCAACCACGTGTCCAGCGTCTTCGCGAAGCTGCGCGTGGCCGACCGGGCCGAGGCGATCATGCGGGTCAGGGAGTCGGGCCTGTAGCGGACGGGCGGGCGCCCGCGGGTGCTCAGGCGGCCCGCCAGTCGTCCACGGGCATGCGCAGGACCTTCAGCGCGACCGCGCCGAACGCCGCGAGGTGGAACAGCGACCCGATGGTCTGGACGGCCGGCGGCTGCCCCATCGTGAGGAACGGCCCGCAGGTCCCCGCGAGCGCCGCCGCAGGGACCCACCACGGCGCCCGCCGCACCGCCGCCAGGCCCGTCAGGAGCACCAGCAGGCCCACGTGGAGGAGGAAGCCCGGCAGGAGGATGCCGTACACGAACCCGCCGAGCGCGCCGGCCACCTCGGTCACCCGGGCGGCCGGGGCGTCCGGAAGGGTGAGCGCCAGCGCCAGGTCGTAGAAGTCGGTCATGAACAGGCAGGTGGCGGTGACCGCGCCGGTGAGGCCGACGGCCGCGCCGATGTTGCCGATGCGCGGCGCCCGCGTGCGGAGGAGGTGGGCGAGCCCGAGGATCACCGGGACCAGGCAGACGGTCGCCCACTGGAACAGCAGCGCGCTGGCCTGCACCTGCACCGGGCTGGCGCGGAACACCGCGGGATCGTGCTCGGTGCCCGGCGGCGAGGTCAGGAAGGCCAGGCCGAGCAGGACGGGCCACGCCAGCATGGCCGCCGCCGCCACGGTCTTCCGAAATAGGTCCGGATTTTTCAGCATCTGTGCTCCTACACGGTGAGAGGTCGGCAGGAGCCAACCGGGACCGCGTCCCGGGCCGCATGGGGCGGGCCGCACGGACAAACCGGGAGTGATGTCCTGAGCAGCCGGGATGTGATCTATTCGGTACCGGCCCGTTAGTGACTCGGCGGCATTGACCCCCCTACGTTGTTGACCATGACGGAGATCAGTGGTTCCGACCCGCTTGTCAGGCTGGAGGGAGTCAACAAGCATTTCGGTCCCCTGCATGTGCTCAGGGACATCGACCTGAGCGTGGGCCGGGGCGAGGTGGTCGTCGTCATCGGCCCGTCCGGCAGCGGCAAATCGACGCTGTGCCGGGTGATCAACCGCCTGGAGACGATCGACACCGGGACCATCGTCTTCGACGGGCGGGAGCTGCCCGCGGAGGGCAGGGCCCTGGCCCGCCTGCGGTCCGAGGTCGGGATGGTGTTCCAGTCCTTCAACCTCTTCTCCCACAAGACGATCCTGGAGAACGTCACGCTCGGCCCGACCCGGGTGCGGAAGGTCTCCCGGCAGCAGGCCGAGCAGCGGGGCATGGAACTGCTCGAACGGGTCGGCATCGCCTCTCAGGCGGGCAAGTATCCCGCCCAGTTGTCCGGCGGCCAGCAGCAGCGCGCGGCCATCGCCCGCGCGCTGGCCATGGACCCCAAGATGATCCTTTTCGACGAGCCCACCTCGGCCCTCGACCCGGAGATGGTCCAGGAGGTGCTCGACGTGATGACCGGCCTGGCCAAGGACGGCATGACGATGATGGTCGTCACCCACGAGATGGGTTTCGCCCGCCGGGCGGCCAACCGGATCGTGTTCATGGCCGACGGCCAGATCGTCGAGGAGGGGTCGCCCTCGGAGTTCTTCACCCAGCCGAGCACCGAGCGCGCCCGCGACTTCCTCTCCAAGATCCTCACTCACTGATCCCAGCTCACGACAAGCTCCACAAGAAGCGAAAGGTGACGCGGATGCGATTCGGAGCCGGCCTGCTCGCGCTGGCCGCCCTGGCCACCGGCCTGACGGCCTGCGGCAACTCCGGTGCGGACTCGATAGCCGACAAGGCCAAGAACGACAAGAAGCTCGTGATCGGCATCAAGATCGACCAGCCGGGCTGGGGGCTGAAGAAGCCCGACGGCAGCTACGGCGGGTTCGACGTCGACGTGGCGAGGTACGTCGCCAAGGAACTCGGCGTGCCGGAGAGCGGGATCACGTTCAAGGAGGCCCAGTCGGCCAACCGCGAGCCGTTCATCCAGCAGGGCCAGGTGGACATGGTCGTGGCGACCTACTCCATCACCGACGAGCGCAAGAAGAAGATCTCCTTCGCCGGGCCCTACCTGATCACCGGCCAGGACATCCTCGTCCGCGCCGACGACACCTCGATCACCGGGGTCGAGTCCCTCAAGGACAAGAAGGTCTGCGGCGCGCAGGGCTCGTCGTCGCCGAAGCGCCTCGCCGACAAGTTCGGGGCGGAGTGGGAGTCCAAGAACCTCACCCAGCAGCAGGGGTACGGCGCGTGCCTGCCGCTGCTGGAGAACAAGCAGGTCGACGCGATCTCCACGGACGCGACGATCCTCGCCGGGTTCGCCGCCCAGTTCCCCGGCAAGTTCAAGCTGATCGGCCAGCCGTTCAGCGAGGAGAAGTACGGCATCGGCATCAAGCTGGACGACAAGGCCGGCCGCGACGCGATCAACAACGCGATCGAGAAGTTCTTCAAGGACGGCAGCTGGCGCAAGGCCCTCGACGCCAACCTCGGCGAGTTCGGCAAATACTTCACCTCTCCGCCGTCCGTCGAACGCTACTAGAGCACCGATAGCGGCACTGGAAGGAGGCAGGCGGTGGAGGCCGTCGTCGACGAGCTTCCCGTCATCCTCGGCGCGTTCTGGCTGACGGTGAAGCTCACGGTGGTCAGCGGGGTGATCTCGCTGATCTGGGGGATCGTGCTGGCGGCCATGCGCGTCAGTCCGTTGCCGGTGCTGCGAGGGGCGGGTGCGCTGTACGTCAACGTGCTGCGCAACACGCCCCTCACACTGATCATCGTGTTCTGCGGTCTCGGCCTGGGCACGGTGATGAACGTCCAGTTCTCCCGGGACGACCTGTCGCTCAACAGTTTCTGGCTGTCGATCATCGGGTTGTCCGCCTACACCTCCGCCTTCGTGTGCGAGGTCGTGAGGTCAGGGATCAACACCGTGCCGCTCGGGCAGGCGGAGGCGGCCCGGGCGATCGGGCTGACGTTCCTGCAGACGCTCCGCCTGGTGATCCTCCCCCAGGCGGTGCGCACGGTCATCGCGCCGCTCGGGAGCCTGCTGAACGCGCTGGTCAAGAACACGACGGTCGCGGCCGCGATCGGCGTCATGGAGGCGGCGCTGCGGATGAAGAACCTGTTCGACGCCCACGGAGACGCGATCATTCCCATCTTCCTCGGCTTCGCCGCCGGGTTCGTCGTGCTGACCCTTCCCATGAACCTGCTGTCCGGCCGGCTGGCCCGGCGCCTGGCGGTGGTCCGATGACCGGGCGCGGCGCCAGCGTCCTCTACGACGTCCCGGGCCCGCGCGCCCGCCTGCGCAACAACGTGCTGACCCTCGCGTTCGGCGTCGTCCTGCTGCTGGTCGCGTACTTCGTCTGGACGAAGTTCGACGAGAAGGGCCAGTGGGACGGCACGCTGTGGCAGCCGTTCCTGCGGGCCGACACCTGGACCGAGCTGATCCTGCCCGGGCTGCTCAACACGCTGGCCGCCGCCGCGGTCGCCGCGGTGCTCGCGCTGCTGTTCGGGGCCGTGTTCGGCATCGCCCGCCTGTCGGACCACCGCTGGGTGCGGATCCCGGCCGCGGTGATCGTCGAGGCCTTCCGCGCGGTCCCGGTGCTCATGCTGATCTTCTTCGCCCAGTACGGCGGGAGCCTGGCCGGGCTGGTCGTGACCGAGTTCGCGGCCGTGGTCTTCGGTCTCACGGTCTACAACGGGTCGGTCCTCGCGGAGATCGTGCGCGCGGGCATCCTCGCCGTGCCGCGCGGCCAGGCCGAGGCGGGATCCGCCATCGGTCTGCGCAAGAACCAGGTGATGCGGCTGATCCTGCTGCCGCAGGCGGTGACCGCGATGATGCCCGCGATCGTCAGCCAGCTCGTGGTGCTGCTCAAGGACACCGCGCTCGGGTTCGTCGTGGCGTACGCCGACCTGCTGAACGCGGGCGCCCGCGTGGTGCCGGCCAACTACGCCAACCTGATCCCCTCGGTCATCGTCATCGCGGTGGTCTACATCGCGATCAACCTGGCGCTGGGCTACCTCGCCACCTGGCTGGAACGGCGCAGCAGGCGCAGCCGCAAGATCGCGGCCGACCCGGCCGCCGCCGAGGCGGCCGCGGGCGGCGAGGTTGCGCTGATGAGCTGACCCCTCCCGCCGGACGCCGCGTGAGTCAAGGGTTCTTTGCCGTGTCGCTGCTGGCGGGGGGACGCACGCGACCTCGATATTGAGCGCGTGTGGCGTGGCGTTGCCGTGGTCGGCGTCCTGGCGGCCGCGTTCCTGACCGGTGGATGCGGGAACGACGGCACGCTGGTGGTCGGCGTGCGTCCCGGGCAGCCGGGCCTGGTCACCAGGCTTCCCGACGGGCGCTACAGCGGCTTCGACATCGAGGTCGCGCAGTACGTCGCCCGGGCGCTCGGTTACCGCGACGACCAGGTCGTCTACACGCTCGACACCGCGCGGGCCGATCTCGTCGTCGGCGCCACCGGTCCGCCGGGCTCCCGGTATGTCGCCGGCCCCTACCTCGTCACCAGCACCGACGTCCTCGTCCGGGCCCACGACCTGTCCATCCGCCGCCCGCGCGACCTCGCCCGCAAACGCGTCTGCGCCACCCGGGAGTCCGCCGAGCCGCTCGTGCAGAGGTTCGGCACCCGCTGGCGGCAGTTCTTCCTCGCCGAGGCGAACCTGCCCGCCGCCTGTGCGCCGCTGCTGGCCTCCGGCAGGACCGACGCGATCGTGGCCGACGCCCCCGTGCTCGCCGGGCTGTCGGCGCAGTACCCCGGCAGGTTCCGCTTCAGCGGCAGGTCGCTGGCCACCGAGAAGTACGGCATCGCCACCGGGACGGCCGCACTGCGCGACCAGGTCGAGGAGGCGCTGCGCCGGATGTTCGAGGACGGCACCTGGAAGCGGACGGTCATCGACCAGCTCGGCGCGCTCGCCACCCGCTACACCACTCCCCCGTCCCTCGACTGATGCGTTGCCGCATTCGCACCCGCGGGAGCGGGCTCGTCCGGCAGGATGCGGTCATGCCCCCCACGCCTGGCCCGAGGCCGTTCTCGCCACGGCTGTCGCCCATCTCCACCACCGACGTGGCACGCGCCGGTCTGCGGCTCGGCTTCCCGACCGTGCTGGGCCGGGAGACGTGGTGGGAGGAGGACCGCGCCGCAGAGGGCGGCCGCCGTACGGTCGTCCACCGGGCCGCCGACGGCGCTCTCACCGACCTGCTTCCCGCGCCCTGGGACGCCCGTACGCGCGTCCACGAGTACGGCGGACGGTCGTATGTCGTGGTCCCCGGCCACGGGCTCGTCTTCGCGCACCACCCCGATCAGCGGCTCTATCTCGCCCGGCCCCGGGCCGGCGGCGAGCCGGGCTCGGGCGCGGAGCGGCCCCGGCCGGTCACGCCGGAGCCCGACGAGCCGGGCGCGCTGCGCTACGCCGACCTGCGGGTCCAGGACGGCCCGGACGGGCCCCGGGTGTGGTGCGTCCGGGAACGCCACCACCAGGACGCCAAGGTCACCCGATCGATCGTGTCGGTGGCGCTGACCGGGGCCGGCGACGTCACCGACCAGGTCACCGGCAGCGACTTCTACGCCTCGCCCACGCCGTCCCCCGACGGCCGGCACCTCGCCTACATCTGCTGGAACCACCCGCACATGCCCTGGACCGGCACCGAGCTGCGGGTCACGCGGCTGTCCGACGGCGCCACGCGGACGGTGATGGGTGGGCCTGCCGAGTCGGTCCTCGCGCCGCTGTGGTGCGACGAGCGGAGCCTGTACGCGGTCTCCGACCGATCCGGCTGGTGGAACCTCTACCGGGCCGACATCTCCGGATCGTCATGCGAGGCCCTCTGCCCCTCGGAGGAGGAGTTCGCCGGACCGCTGTGGCAACTCGGCGGCCTGCCGTACGCCGTGCTGGCCGACGGGCGGCTCGCCGTGCTGCACGGACGCGGCGACCTGCGCCTGGGCGTCCTCGATCCGGAGACGGGCGCGGTGACCGACCTCGGCGTCCCCTTTCAGGGGTGGGCGCCCGTGCTGGACGCGGACGGCGACGTGCTCGTCGGCCTCGGCTACCGGGCGGGCGCGCCGCGTTCGGTCGTCCGGATCGACGCCGCCGACGCCGCCGGTGGCACTGGTCGCGCCGGTCGGGCCGGTCGGGCCGGTCGGGCCGAGGAACTGCGGCGGGAGATCGAGGACGTTCCCGCCGGCGTCCTCCCGGTGCCCCGGGCCGTGGAGTTCGAAGCTGTTGGGTTCGAGGCCGGGCCCGGCACGCGGGTCCACGCGTACCTGTATCCGCCGGAACAGCCGGACGTGGGCGGCGCGCCCTACGTCGTCTTCGTGCACGGCGGGCCTACCGGGCACGCGACGAGCGAGCTCAGTCTGGAGAAGGCCTTCTTCACCAGCCGCGGCATCGGCGTGATCGACGTCAACTACGGCGGATCCAGCGGGTATGGCCGGGCCTACCGGGAGCGCCTGCGCGGCCGGTGGGGCGTGACCGACGTGGAGGACGTGATCGCCGCGGCGAAGTGGCTGGTCGCCGAGGGCCTCGCCGACCCCGCCCGGATCGCCGTACGCGGTGCGAGCGCGGGCGGGTGGACGGTCATGGCCGCCTGCGGCGCGTCGGACGTATTCGCGGGCGGCGTCTCGGTGGCGGGCGTCAGCGCGCTCGGGCCGCTCGTCGCGGCCACCCACGACTTCGAGTCGCGATATGTGGAGTGGCTGGTCGGTCCCGAGGACCGCTACGGCGAGCGTGAGCCGCTGGCCCGGGCCGACCAGGTGAACTGTCCGATGCTGCTCATGCAGGGGCTCGCCGACCCGGTCGTGCCGCCGGCCCAGTCGCAGTCGTTCGCCGAGCGTCTGATGGCGCGCGGCGTGCCCTGCACCTATCTGACGTTCGAGGGCGAGGCCCACGGGTTCCGGCGGCTGGAGACCAAGGCGGCGGCCCTCGCCGCCGAGCTGTCGTTCTACCTGCAGATCTTCCGATGAGCGGGGCCGGTCACCCGTCCGTCTCGGCGAGAAGTGTGCGCATGCGGTCGATCTCGACGCGCTGGTCCGCGTCGACAAAGGCGCTCAACGACCTCGCCGACGCGCTCTGATCTGATCAGGGGGCGTCCCACCGGGGAGTCCCACCGGGGCGTCCCACCGGGGCGTCCCACGCACGACCGGGGCCCCCGCCCAGCAGTGGGCGGGGGCCCTCGGCCTTGGCGGGCAGGTGACCCGGTCGGGGGCCGTCCTGGGTTCCGGCGGGTGTGGGGCTCGACCACCCGCCCTCACGAGAGGGATCAGCCAGGTCCCTTCGCCATGACAGGCGCTTGGATGAGGCGTGACGGCCGAGGCCTTACCGGGCGAACTCCGTGGCGCGGGACTCGCGGACCACGGTGATCCGGATCTGGCCCGGGTAGGTCAGCTCCTCCTCGACCTGCTTGGCGACGTCCCTGGCGATGACCTGGGCCTGGATGTCGTCCACGTTCTCGGGCCGGACCATCACCCGGATCTCCCGGCCCGCCTGCATGGCGAAGACCTTGTCCACGCCGTCGTACGACTGGGCGATCTCCTCCAGGCGCTCCAGCCGCTTGACGTACGCCTCCAGGGACTCGCGCCGGGCGCCGGGGCGGCTGCCGCTGATCGCGTCCGCGGCCTGGGTGAGGACCGCCTCGACGGTCCTGACCTCCACCTCGTTGTGGTGCGCCTCGATGGCGTGGACGACGTCCTCGTGCTCGCCGTACCGCCGGGCGATCTCCGCCCCGATCATCGCGTGGCTGCCCTCGACCTCGTGGGTGAGCGCCTTGCCGATGTCGTGCAGAAGCGCACAGCGCTTGACGAGGTCACGGTCGAGCCGCAGCTCCGAGGCCATGATCCCGGCGATGTGCGCCGACTCGACCAGGTGCTTGAGCACGTTCTGGCCGTAGGAGGTGCGATAGCGGAGCTGGCCCAGCAACGTGACCAGCTCGGGGTGCATCTCGGTGATGCCCAGCTCGACCAGCGCGTCCTCTCCCGCCCGCACGCACAGGTCCCGCACCTCTGCCTTGCTGCGCTCGTACGCCTCCTCGATGCGCTGGGGGTGGATCCGGCCGTCGAGCACGAGCTTCTCCAGAGTCAGCCTGGCCGTCTCCCGACGGACCGGGTCGAAACACGACAGCAGCACCGCCTCCGGCGTGTCGTCGATGATCAGATTGACCCCGGTGGTGGACTCGAAAGCCCTGATGTTGCGGCCCTCGCGGCCGATGATGCGGCCCTTCATCTCGTCGCCGGGCAGGTGGAGGACGCTCACCACCGACTCGGCCGTCTGCTCGGTGGCGACCCGCTGCACGGCCAGCGTCACGATCTTGCAGGCGCGCTTCTCGCCCTCCTTCCGGGCCTCGCTCTCGATCTCCCGGACGATCAGCGCGGCCTCGCGCTTGGCCTGGTTCTCGATCTCCTTGACCAGCTCCGACTTGGCCTGTTCGGCAGTCAGTCCGGCGACCCGCTCCAGGATCTCCTGCCGCCGCTCGGCCACCCGCTCCAGCTCCTCGCGGCGGTCGGCCAGCTCGGTCTCGGTCTCGGCCAGCTTGCGGGCCCGCTCGGTCTGCCTGCGCGCCTCCTCGTCGAGCCGCTGCTCGCGCTCGGCCAGCCGGTTCTCGCGGCGTTCGAGGTCGGAGCGCAGCTCCTTGAGCTCCGTCTTGAGGATTCGCGCCTCCTCCTCGACCTCCTTGCGCATCAGCGCTGCGCTCTCAGCGAGTGTCTCCGACTTCTTGAGGATCTCCCCCGCGTCACGCTCCGCCTTCGTGCGGATCTCCTCAGCCTCGCGTCTGGCCCGTTCGAGTTCCTCGTTGACCTCGGCCTTCACCTCGGCAAGCTGCTCGGGCGAGGGGCCGGGCGGTGCGACGGCTCCGGTGCGGCGCATGACTATGACGAGGGCGGCGATCATCACGAGAGCCAGCAGCACTACCGCAACCGCAAGAACGATCACGATCGTGTCCATGCGCGCTCACCCCTCACGACAACTCTTGGCAGAGGTCACACGCGCAGCACGGCAGCGCCCGGTGGCGTCACCAGGACAAATATCGTCGCAATGCCCAGGCGCCCCGAGGGGCGACCCATATGGCCCGAAGGCCGGTCAATGTCTCTCGTCCGTCGTGGTACACCGTTATGGCAATCCGCGCTGCGCGGAGTAACTCCTCACTGCGGTCGAGATTAAGCGTCAGAGAGGTAACGAGCAAGCAAAGATGCCCTGTCAAGTGACTTTTGCGTGGTGCTATGGCTCACTCGAAGGTATCCGGAAGCCCATCTGACGGGCTGCCCTCGGCCTCGATCGCCTCTCGGACCACGCGGAAGGCCAGTCCCGGCGAGTAGCCCTTGCGGGCCAGCATGCCGACCAATCGTCGCATGCGCGCCTGCGGCTCCACCCCGCGGGTGGCGGCCAGCTTCCGATCGACCAGCCTGCGTGCGGTCTCGGCCTCCTCGTCCGGATCGAGCCGTCCGACGGCGTCCTTGACCGTCTCCTCGGCCACGCCGCGCCGCCGCAGTTCCTGGGCGAGCGCGCGGCGGGCGAGCCCGCGACCGGTGTGCCGGGAGCTCACCCACGCGGCGGCGAACGCCTCGTCGTCGATGAGCCCGACCTCGGAGAACCGCTCCAGCACGGCGTTCGCCGCCTCCTCGGGCACGTCCCGCTTGCGCAGGGCGTCCGCGAGCTGGGCCCGGGTCTTGGGTGCCATCGTCAGCAGGCGCAGGCAGATGGCTCTGGCCACCGCCTCGGGGTCGGCCGGCGGGCCCTCGCCCGCCGCGGTGCCCTCCTGCGGCCCGTCGGGAAGCCACCCGCCGGACCTCCCGCGCTTTCCCCGACCTCTCGGCGCTCCCCGCTCCCCCAGGCCTGCCCGGTCTCCCGGAGCTGCCTGTTCCCCCAGCCCTGCCCAGTCTCCCGGAGCTGCCTGTTCTCCCCGAGCTGTCCGTTCTCCCAGGCCTGCCGGGTCTCCTCGCCGGCCGCCACGTCCCTGGCGCCGGCGTCCGGCCCGGCCGGCCTCCTGACCCGCCTCCGCACGCCCGATCTCCGCACGCCCGCTCTCCGCGCGCCGAATCTCCTCACGCAGGGCGGCGATCGCCGCGGAGGCGTCCTCAGCCGATCCGGGCAGCTCTTCGGCCGGCCCCCAGGGTCCCGAGTTCCAGTCCCCCGGCCCGATCCCGTCGTCAGGGCCGGGGGGCTCGTCGCGCCTCATGCCTGCGCTCAGACGTCACCCGGCTTGGGCGCGCTGGCCGCCTTGCTGCCCCGGCCGGACGTGGGGGCGGGCGGCGCCGCCGGAGCGGCGGGGGGCTCGCTCGGCGAGTCGAGCCGCGGCCCGACACCGAGCTTCTCCTTGATCTTCTTCTCGATCTCGTTGGCGATGTCGGGGTTGTTCTTCAGGAAGTTGCGGGCGTTCTCCTTGCCCTGCCCGAGCTGGTCGCCCTCGTACGTGTACCAGGCTCCGGCCTTGCGCACGAACCCGTGCTCGACCCCCATGTCGATCAGCCCGCCCTCGCGGGAGATGCCGATGCCGTAAAGGATGTCGAAGTCGGCCTGGCGGAAGGGCGGGGCCATCTTGTTCTTGACGACCTTCACCCGGGTCCGGTTGCCGACCGGCTCGGTGCCGTCCTTGAGCGTCTCGATCCTGCGCGCGTCCAGCCGCACCGACGCGTAGAACTTCAGCGCCTTACCACCCGTGGTGGTCTCGGGGCTTCCGAACATGACGCCGATCTTCTCGCGGAGCTGGTTGATGAAGATGGCGGTGGTCCGGGTCTGGTTCAGCGCACCGGCGATCTTGCGTAGGGCCTGCGACATGAGGCGGGCCTGGAGACCGACGTGGCTGTCGCCCATCTCGCCCTCGATCTCGGCCTTCGGCACGAGGGCCGCCACCGAGTCGATCACGATGATGTCGACGGCGCCGGAGCGGATCAGCATGTCCGCGATCTCCAGCGCCTGCTCACCGGTGTCCGGCTGGGAGACGAGCAACGCGTCGACGTCGACGCCCAGCTTCTTGGCGTACTCGGGGTCGAGGGCGTGCTCGGCGTCGATGAACGCGGCGATGCCGCCGCCCTTCTGGGCGTTGGCCACGGCGTGCAGGGCGACCGTCGTCTTACCGGAAGACTCGGGGCCGTACACCTCGACGATCCTGCCGCGGGGATAGCCGCCGATGCCGAGGGCGACGTCGAGAGCGATAGAACCGGTGGGGATGACCTCGATCGGGGCACGCGCGTCGTCTCCGAGGCGCATGACACTGCCCTTGCCGAACTGCCGCTCGATTTGCGCGAGGGCGGTCTCAAGGGCCTTCTCGCGGTCGTTGATTGCCATTGGGTGCCCCCTGAAGGGTGGTCGTCTGCTCGGTCACCGAAAAGCTACGGGGTGCCACCGACATTTTCCGGAGCTTCCCGCAGCCCGCCCCGGAAGGCGGGCCGGGAGCCTGTCGCGCCCCGGCGACCTGACGGCGCGCACCCCGGCGGCGACCAGTCCAATATAGCCGAACGACTGTTCGATCACATGCCCGAACCGCCGCCAACCCGGGGACGAACGGCGTACCAACCGCGCCGTTACATTCCCGGGCGTTACTCTGCCATGGTTGCCAGCGCGCTGACCTGGGACGATCCTTGTAGCAAAGCTGGATCTCCCCGCTGGAGGGGCCACGTGACGGGCACCGGCGACTACAGCGGACAGCGCTTGGCCCGCCTTGAGGCGCTCGCGGCGCGGCTCCCCGAGCACGGTCTCTCCGCGCGACTGCTCGGCACGGACGATCCGGTCTTGTCCGTCTGGCACCCGGGCACCGGCAGGCAGACGATCGTCTTCGCGACGCCCGCCAAGGGAGGCTGGATGTTCCTGTGGGCGCCGGGCGGCCAGGAGAGCGCCGACGACCCCGGCCGTGCGGCCGAACTGATCGGCCGTACGCTCTCCCGGCGCCCCTGATCCTCCGTCGGCGCCCCGGCCGTCAGCGGACGACCTCGCCCAGCTTGACCCGGGCGCCGGTGCGGAGCACCGCCCGCTGATAGACGCGGGCCGCGCCCAGCAGGACGGCCACCACGGCCACGACCATGAGCGCTCCGGCGATGAGGATCTCCCCCAGCGGCACGTCGACGGCCGCCGTACGCACGGGCATGACCATCGAGGAGAACGGCGGCACGAACGACAGCACGCGCGCGACCGTGCCCGTCGGCTCGACGGCGGCGAAGTAGGCCGTCAGGTAGGTGAACATCATGAGCATGGTCATCGGCGTCAGGACGGTGTTGAGCTCCTCCTGCCGCGACACCAGGGAGCCGAAGGCGGCGGCGAGCGCCGAGAAGAAGGCGTAGCCCAGCACGAACCAGACGACCGCGCTGACCACGATTCCCCCCATTCCCGGCGGCAGGTCGGCCGTGAAGCCGGTCGCGAACGACGCCGCCAGACCGGCGGCGATGACCACGACGAGGTTGACCAGCCCCAGCGCGCCCAGCCCGACGATCTTGCCGCCCAGGAGCTGCCAGGGACGCACCGAGGTGAGCAGGATCTCCACGATGCGGCTGCCCTTCTCCTCCACCACACCCATGGCGACGAACATCGAGGAGTAGATGAGCAGGAAGAACAGCACCATCACGATCAGCGTGGCGATGCCGGTGCGCACGCCCTGGTAGCGGGCGTCCGCGCCGACCGACTCCACCGTCAGCGGCGTGATCGTGAGACCGGACGCCTTGATCTGGGCGTCACGGTGGGCGCTCTCCAGGATCAGCCCCAGCCGCTGGTCGAGTTCGCCGTTCGCGAGGACCTTGTCCCCGTTGACGAGCACCGCGTCGAGGTCCCCGTCGACCACGGCCTTCCGGGCGGCCGCCTCGTCCGGCCACCAGGAGTACGCGAGCTGGGCGGCGGGCGGGGGCGCGTCGCCCACCACGCCGACGTCGTAGGTGTCGTCGCCGCCCAAGACCTTGGGCAGGAACGCGAGCGCCGCCACCAGGACCGCGCTGACCGCCAGACTGATCAGGTACGACTTCGTCCTGACGCGCGTGCGGATCTCCCGCTGGGCCACCAGCCACAGGCCGTTCATGCCACCGCCTCCCTGAAGATCTCGGCCAGCGTCGGCTGCCTGCGGCCGAAGTGCTCCACCCTGCCCGCCCCGATCGCCGTACGCAGGATGTCCTGGTCGTCGCCCTCCTCGCACAGCAGGACGTCACGGTCGCCCTCGCGGGTGAGCTCGCCGGGCAGGCCGTCGGCCCAGCCGGGCGCGGCGTCCCCGACCACGACCCGCAGCACCCCGCGGCCCTCCCGCTCGCGCAGCTCGCCGACCGGTCCGTACGCCACCATGCGGCCCGCCGAGATGATGCCGACCGAGTCGCAGAGCTGTTCGACCAGGTCGAGCTGGTGGCTGGAGAAGATCACCGGCACACCCGCGGCGGCGCGGTCCTTGAGCACCTCCGCGAGCGCGTCGACCGCCAGCGGGTCGAGGCCCGAGAACGGCTCGTCGAGGATCAGGACCGCCGGCTGGTGGACGAGCGCGACGGCGAGCTGCACCCGCTGCTGGTTGCCGAGCGACAGCGCCTCCACGGCGTCGTCGCGCCGCTCGACCAGGCCGAGCCGCTCGATCAGGGCGGCGGTGGCCGAGCGCGCGGCGGCCGGGGCGAGCCCGTGGAGCCTCCCGAAGTATTCGATCTGCTCGGCGACCTTCATCTTCTGGTAGAGGCCGCGCTCCTCCGGCATGTAGCCGAACGTGCGGCGGTCGTCGTACGTCACCGGGCGCCCGTCCAGGCGCACCTCGCCGGAGTCGGCGTCGAGCACGCCCATGACGATCCGCATCGTCGTCGTCTTGCCCGCGCCGTTGGCGCCGACGAACCCGAACATCTCGCCCGGCCGTACGGTGAAGCCCACCCCGTCGAGGGCGGTCTTGTCTCCGTAGCGTTTGCGCAGGCCGTCGATCTCAAGCACGGGGGGTCGCCTCCACAATTCGTCGCAGAACGTCCATGTATGTCTCGAAGGCCCTACGCCCCTGGTCGGTGAGCGAGAGCCAGGTGCGTGCGCGCTTGCCGACGAAGGTCTTCTCCACCCGGACGTAGCCGGCCTCTTCGAGCGTGAGGATGTGCTTGCTGAGCAGCGAGTCGCTGACCTCGATGGTGTCGCGGAGGAAGCGGAAGTCGGCCTTGTCCGCCGCCGCCAGGGCCGCCATGATCGACAGCCGCACCGGCGCGTGGATGATCTCGTCGAGCTCGTGACGCGGGTGAGCCGTCATCGGTTCCTCATCACGCGGAGTCCGCCGTACACCAGGGGCAGCCCGGCGAGCACCGACAGCGCGACGAGCGCCGCCGTCCAGCCCGCCGTGGGCCGGTCGGGCCGCAGCCAGACGCCGAAGACGAACGGCAGCATCATCGTCACCACGTACGCGGCCGAGACCGGCCCGTTGATCCGCCGCATCAGCCGGTCGTGCACCCGCAGCCGGACCCAGTACACGCACAGGGCGACCGTCAGGACGATCCACCCGAGCCCGGCGAGCAACGGCAACGGATGGCCGCCGAGGAACATCGCCGGCCAGTAGACCATCGTGGCCAGTCCCACGAACAGGTATGCCCGTCCGGGCCCGCGCGAGGAACGCCGGACCCGCCGCCCCACGCGCCCGATCTCCTGGAGAGCCTTATCGGGAGTGAAGTCGTCTCCGCTCATGTGCTTCCTCCGTGTTCATCTGCTCAACACGCTAGCAAGCACTCAACCGGCATTCAAGTAGATGCCGTGGACGACGGAGGGCATGACTCATGGACGGAGCGGCACGTGACGGGATCACGCCGCCGCGGTCACGGGGTGGAGTCGACGGAGACCGCCGCCGAGCGGTAGCCCCCGGCGCGGTCTGCCGGTAGGCGGGACAGGGAGTGTCAGCGCAGCCTGGGGTCCACGTCGACCTCCTGGCAGACGGCCTGCCAGACCCGCTTGGCCGCCACGCCCTCCGCGAGGGCCTGCTCGACCGTACGCCCGCCGAGCCCGGCGATCACGTAGTCCTTCGCCCACGACTCCGCGTACGCCTCGCCGAAGTGGCGGCGCATCCTGTTCCAGAAGTCTGTGAGGCGCATGCGTTCAGTATGACGCCGCGGCCCGGATGTCCCGTCCCGGCCGCGGCGTCGCGGTCGCTGCCCACCGGCAGGAGACGGCGTCACATGACGCGGGTGCCGTACATCTCGCCGAGCGGGTCGGCCAGCAGCTCCAGGCGGGCGCCGTCCGGGTCCTGGAAGTAGATCGAGCTACCGCTTTCCACCTGGTGGGGGACACCGGCGGCGTCGAGCTTGCCGCGCAGGCGCTCCCACGTCGCCCGCTCCACCGAGATCGCGATGTGGTGGAGCCCGCCGAGGACCTCCTTGTACGGCTCCAGGTCGAGGCCGGGGAGGTCGAAGAACGCCAGCAGATTGCCGTTGCCGATGTCGAAGAAGAAGTGGTTGGACCCGCGGTAGTCGCGGTTCTCGAATATCTCGGTCAACGGGAACTCGAGGAGCTCGTGGTAGAAGCGGATCGTCCGCTCGACGTCAGACGAGATCAGTGCGAAGTGGTGCAGGCCCCTCGCGCTGCTTGCGGCACGGCGCTCGCTCAGGTAGCGCTCGCGGATCCGCGCGCGCTCCGCCTCGATGGCCGCGTAGTCGATTTCCATACTGAGGAAGTTTGGCCTGATGGCGGCATCTCATGCTGTCCGGGGTCAGGGGAGCAGCCATCTTCGCCAGCTCACCCATTCCACGCGTTCCGCCCGCAGCGCCTCGTACCGCGACTCGCGGGCCAGGCGGGCCTGGTGGGCGAGGTCCTGCCGGTCGGTGCGGCTTGTCCTGCGGAACATCTCGTTTCCCTTCGTCGAAGGTCGTGGTCGTGTCGTACGGGATCAGCCTGCCTGGGCCGGCTTGCCCCGCACTTGCCTGTGGCCTGGTGGCGGGATGGCGGCGCGGCGTTTTCTGTCGGTGGGGCGATGCATGATGGGCAGGTGGGTGCGCTCGACGGCTTCAGCCTTGTGACCAGGGAGTGGTTCGCCGGCGCCTTCGCGACGCCGACCGCCGCGCAGGAGGGCGCGTGGTCGTCGATCGCGCGGGGTGAGAACACGCTCGTGGTCGCTCCCACCGGGTCCGGCAAGACGCTCGCGGCCTTCCTGTGGGCCATCGATCGCCTCGCCGTCGAGCACACGACGCGCCCGGCCTCGCCGGTAGCCGAGGTGGGGCGGCCCGGCGGCCGCCGCGGTGCGCGGCGCGGCCGGAAGGACGACGGGGAGCCGCCCCGGCCCTGCCGGGTCGTGTACGTCTCCCCCCTGAAGGCCCTCGCGGTGGACGTCGAGCGGAACCTGCGGGCCCCGCTCACGGGCGTCCGGCAGACGGCGCTGCGGATGGGCCTGCCCGCCCCCGACATCTCGGTGGCGATCCGCTCCGGAGACACCGCGGCCGAGGAGCGGCGCCGTTTCGCCGCCCGGCCCTCCGACATCCTGATCACGACGCCCGAGTCCCTGTTCCTGATCCTCACCTCGCAGGCGCGCGAGGCGTTGCGCGGCGTCGAGACCGTGATCGTGGACGAGGTCCACGCCGTCGCGGGGACCAAGCGCGGGGCGCACCTCGCGCTGACCCTGGAGCGGCTCGACGCCCTGCTGCCCGCTCCGGCCCAGCGCATCGGGCTGTCGGCGACCGTGCGGCCGGTCGAGGAGGTGGCGACGTTCCTCGGCGGGTCCCGCCCGGCCACGGTCGTGCAGCCGCCCTCCGAGAAGGTCATCGAGGTCGACGTCGTGGTGCCGGTGGAGGACATGACCGAGCTGGCGCCGCCACCTCCCGGCGCTGACGGCGAGTCGCCGGAGCACCGCAGGAGCATCTGGCCGCATGTCGAGGAGCACCTTCTCGACCTGATCGAAGCCCATCGGTCCACGATCGTCTTCGCCAACTCACGGCGTCTGTCGGAGCGCCTGTGCACCCGGCTCAACGAGCTCGCCTGGGAACGGCGGACCGCACCCGCGCCGGGCGAGGGTGCGAGCCCGGGTTCGGGAGATCCGGCCCACTGGTCGGATGCCTTCGAGGAGTTGCACGCGCAATGGTCGGACCAGCACGAACGACCTGACGCCCGACGCGCGGACAGCGAGCCCGAGGACAGCGAGCCCGGGGGCACCGGGCGGACGGACGCCCTACGGCCTGACGCCCGGCGCGGGGATGCCCGGCGCACCGGCCCTCCGGCCATGCCGTCGGAGATGATGGCCCAGGCGGGAGCCTCGGGCGGCGCGATCCCCGAGGTGGTGCGGGCGCATCACGGCTCCGTCTCCAAGGAGGAGCGCTCCCAGATCGAGGAGGCGCTGAAGTCGGGCCGTCTGCCCGCGGTGGTCGCCACCTCCAGCCTGGAGCTGGGCATCGACATGGGGTCGGTCGACCTGGTGGCCTGCGTCGAGGCGCCGCCCAGCGTGGCGAGCGGCCTGCAGCGCATCGGCCGCGCCGGGCACCAGGTCGGGGCCGTGTCCCGCGGCGTGATCTTCCCCAAGTATCGGGGCGACCTGGTCCAGACGGCCGTCGTGGCCGAGCGCATGCGCACGGGGCAGATCGAGGAGATCCGCTATCCGCGCAACCCCCTCGACGTGCTGGCCCAGCAGATCGTCGCGATGACCGCGCTCGACGAGTGGACGGTCGACTCTCTGGAGGCGCTGGTGCGCCGGGCCGCGCCGTACGCCACGCTGCCGCGCAGCGCGCTGGAGGCGACGCTCGACATGCTCGCCGGGCGCTACCCGAGCGAGGAGTTCGCCGACCTGCGGCCGCGCATCGTGTGGGACCGGGTGACGGGCACCCTCCAGGGCCGTCCCGGGGCCCAGCGCCTGGCGGTGACCAACGGGGGCACCATCCCCGACCGCGGGCTGTTCGGCGTGTTCCTGGTGGGCGACAAGGCGTCGCGCGTGGGCGAGCTGGACGAGGAGATGGTCTACGAGTCCCGCGTCGGCGACGTGTTCGTGCTGGGCGCGACCTCATGGCGGATCGAGGACATCACCGCCGACCGGGTCCTGGTCTCCCCCGCCCCCGGGCAGCCGGGCAAGCTGCCGTTCTGGCACGGAGACGCGCCGGGCCGGCCCGCCGAGCTGGGCCGGGCGATCGGCGCGTTCCTCCGCGAGCTGTCGGCCGCCGGGGCGGGCGGCCGGGGCGACGCGGCGTCGGCGCGCGAGCGGATCCGCGCGGCGGGCCTCGACGACTACGCCGTCGGCAACCTGCTCTCCTACCTCACCGAGCAGCGGGAGGCGACGGGCTATGTGCCCGACGACCGCACGCTCGTGGTCGAGCGGTTCCGCGACGAGCTGGGCGACTGGCGCGTGGTGATCCACTCCCCCTTCGGCGCGCGGGTCCACGCCCCCTGGGCGCTCGCCATCGGGCGGCGGCTGCGCGAGCGGTACGGCGTCGACGTCCAGGCCGTCCACTCCGACGACGGCGTCGTGCTGCGCGTGCCCGACACCTTCGAGGACGCGCCGACCGACGTCGCGGTGTTCGACGCCGAGGAGATCGAGCAGGTCGTGATCGAGGAGCTGGGGGGCTCCGCCCTGTTCGCCTCCCGGTTCCGGGAGTGCGCCGGACGCGCCCTCCTGCTGCCCCGCCGCTCGCCCGGCAGGCGCAGCCCTCTGTGGCAGCAGCGCCAGCGGGCCGCCCACCTGCTCGGCGTCGCGAGCAAGTACGCCGGGTTCCCGGTGGTGCTGGAGACGATGCGCGAGTGCCTGCAGGACGTCTTCGACGTGCCGGGCCTGGTGGATCTCATGCGGGACGTCGCCGCCCGCCGGGTGCGGGTGGTCGAGGTGGAGACCTCCCAGGCGTCCCCGTTCGCGGCGTCGCTGCTGTTCAACTACATCGGCGCGTTCATGTACGAGGGTGACGCGCCGCTGGCGGAGCGGCGGGCGCAGGCACTCGCCCTCGACACCGCGCTCCTCGCCGAGCTCATGGGGCAGGCCGACCTGCGGGAGCTGCTCGACCAGGATGTCGTCGCCGAGACCGAGCGGGAGCTGGCGCGGCTGGACAGGCCGTTGCGCGACGCCGAGGACCTCGCCGACCTGCTGCGCTCACACGGCCCGCTGCTCGCCCAGGACGTCTCGATCCGCGAAGGAGATCCCGGCTGGCTCGCCGACCTGGAACGGGCGCGCCGGGCCATCCGGGTACGCGTGGCGGGCCACGAGCAATGGGCCGCGGTGGAGGACGCCTGGCGCCTGCGCGACGCGCTCGGGGTGCCGTTGCCGGTGGGCGTCCCGCACGAGTTCCTCGAAGCGCCCCTCGCCGGTGGGTCCGGCGGGCCGGGCCGGGCCGCCGCCCCCGATCCGCTCGGCGATCTGGTCGCGCGCCACGCCCGCACCCGCGGGCCGTTCTCCTCCGGCACGGCCGCCGCGCGCTTCGGCGTGGGCGTCGCGGTGGTGGACGAGGCGCTGCGCCGTCTCGCGGCGGCGGGCCGGGTGGTCGCGGGCGAGTTCCGCCCCGGGGGCCGGGGCGAGGAGTGGTGCGACGCCGGGGTGCTGCGGCTGCTGCGGCGCCGGTCGCTGGCGCGGCTCCGCAAGGAGGTCGAACCGGTCCCCCCGGAGACGCTGGCGGCGTTCCTGCCCGCCTGGCACGGCGTCGTCCCGCAGGGCGTCACGCCGACCGACGGCGGGCAGGGCGGGAACGGCGGCCGGACCGGGCTCTCGGGGCCCGACGCCCGGAACGGCCAGGGCCACGGCCCGGCGCGGGCCATGGACGCTCTGATCACGGCGATCGAACGGCTGCAGGGGGCGGCCGTCCCCGCTTCCGCCTTGGAGTCGCTGGTGCTCCCCGCGCGAGTGCCCGGATACTCCCCCGCCCTGCTCGACGAGCTGACCTCGTCCGGGGAGGTCGTCTGGGTGGGCCAGGGTTCCCTGCCCGGCGGCGACGGGTGGGTCGGCCTCTACTTCGCCGACACCGCGCCCCTGCTGCTCCCCGCGCCGTCGGAGATCACCGTGACTCCGCTGCACGAGCAGGTCCTGGAGATCCTGAGCGGGGGCGGCGCGTTGTTCTTCCGCGAGTTGTCCAACCGGATCGCGGCGGCGGCGCTCGGCGAGCAGGTGCCGCCCCCGTCCGGTCAGGACGCCGCCTCGGCCCGCCGGGCCAGAATCCTCGGCCGCGTTCCGGACGAGGCGGCGGGTGTCGCGCGTGCGAGCGCGGTGCCGGACGACACGACGCTCGCGGCGGCCCTATGGGACCTCGTCTGGGCGGGCCGGGTCACCGGCGACACGCTCGCCCCGCTTCGCTCGACGCTGGGCACCGGGCGGCCCGCTCACCGGCCGTCGGCGACCAGGCGCCGCCGCGCGGTGCTGCCGACGAGAAGCGGCCCGCCGACCGTGAGCGGCCGATGGTGGCTGCTGCCCTCGCCGTCGGCCGACGCCACCCAGCGGGCCCACGCGCAGGCCGAAGTCCTGCTGGAGCGGCACGGCGTGCTGACGCGGGGCGGCGTCTCAGCCGAGCGCCTCCCCGGTGGTTTCTCCGCCGTCTACCAGGTGCTGCGCGCGTTCGAGGAGAGCGGCCGGTGCCGCCGGGGCTACTTCGTCGAAGGTCTGGGCGGCGCCCAGTTCGCCCTGCCGGGCGCGGTCGACCGCATGCGCGCCATGTCCTCCACGCGTCCCGCTCCGGTTGAGGACCTGTGGTCGATCCCCGCCCCGCCGCCGCCCCGCCGCGCGGTCGTGCTCGCGGCGACCGACCCGGCCAACCCGTACGGCGCGGCCCTGCCCTGGCCGGACCGCACGGACGACGTGACCCACAAGCCGGGCCGCAAGGCCGGCGCACTGGTGGTGCTGGTGGAGGGCGCGCTGATCCTCTACGTCGAGCGCGGCGGGAAGACCCTGCTGTCGTTCGGGCCGGAGGAGGACCTGCGGTCCGCCGTACTGGCCCTGGCGGTCGCCGTGAAGCGGGGAGCCCTGGGGAAGCTGACGGTCGAGCGGGCCGACGGCACCGCCATCGCCGACTCTCCGCTCGCGGCGGCGCTCGAAGCCGCGGGCTTCCACCCCACCCCCCGGGGCCTGCGCATCCGCGCCTGAATCCACCCCTCCGCCACGGCTCGGCAGGCACCGCCTGGGGCTCCGGCCACCGGTGGGTTCGGACAGAGCGCGACGCGCGATTTCCGGCCGCCACCCGCGCAGGCGCAAGCAGGCACGGCAGTGCCGGCCGTCTTCCTCGGACATGTAATTTTCAGCCGATCCTGTGATCGCGCGAAGGCGCGACACCTCCCGTGGGCGGCACAGGAACGGTGCCATACCGACTGTCCGGCCGTCCGCCGCCGACATGTCCGTTGACGCTTGGCCCGCCCCCTGCGTACGGTCCGCCGGGAAACGCAAAGTTTCCGCGAAGGAAATCGTTTGTCGGACTCATCGGGAGCGGCGGTGGCAGCAAACCCGGCAGGTGAAGTGCCTGAGGGCTTTCCTGTCCGGTCTCCTCCCCTTCTCTCGGCAACTATCCGGCAACCGATGTCCCAGCTGTTGTCATCCCCGCCGGAACCGTCCGGGCGGGATCTCGCGGAGCGGATGAGCCGGCACGCGTGCGAGCCGGCCGAGGGTGGCGGTCCGGTCGATCGCCGCCTGCTGGCGTCAACCGCCCGGATCAGAACGGCCGCTCCGCCGCGTCACGCCACGCCCGCTCACTGCTCCACGCCAGCGGCTCTCTCATGGGCTCCCTTCTCCCGTCACTCCACCCACCGTCTTCAAGGAGACAGATGCGACTCTTCTCCCACCGGTTAGGACTGGCGCTGGCCGCCGTCGTCTGCGCCGGGACCGCCGGCGCTGTTGCGCCCGCCCTGACCGCCCAGGCCGCGACCGGCTGTCAGGTCACCTACACGATCACCAATCAGTGGCCGGGCGGCTTCGGTGCGAATGTTAGCGTTAACAACATCGGTGATCCGGTCAACGGCTGGAAGCTGACCTGGTCGTTCGATGCCGGGCAGACCATCACTCAGCTCTGGAACGGCAGCCACACGCAGTCGGGAGCGCAGGTCACCGTCAGCGACGCCGGCTACAACAGCTCCATCCCCACCAACGGCACGACCAGCTTCGGCTTCAACGGCTCCTGGAACGGTTCCAACCCCGTTCCCACCGAATTCGCCCTCAACGGCACCTCCTGCACCGGCACCGTCGCCAGCCCGTCGGCGAGCCCCACGCGGTCACCCGACTCGAGTCCGAGTGCGTCGCCCAGCCCGTCCGCGAGCCCCTCCGCGAGCCCCTCCGCGAGCCCGTCCGCGAGCCCGTCGCCGACCCCTTCGGTCAGCCCCTCCGGCACCACGCCGCCGACGAACCCCGTGGGGAAAGTGCTCACCGTGGCAGCCGGCTCCCCGTTCCGGCCGGTCACGCATGTCGCGACCGGCGGTCTGTACGGCCTGGCGGAAAACAGCCGCCCGGCCGACTCCGCGCTGCTGCCACTGAAGGTCAACTCGCTGACGCAGCCCGCCCCCGGCGTGGGCCAGAGGCCCAACGGCCAGCCGCCCGGAGGCGACTCGCTGCTCGTGGCGCCGCAGGCCACCCGGGTCGGGGCCGGGGAGTACATCCGGATGCCGGACATCTACCCCAACTTCCCCTACCAGTGGGTGAGCTGGGACGACTGGCTGGCCAAGGTGAACACGATGGTCCGGGCCAGGCTCAACGCGACCTCGGTGACCAACATCGAGGGCTGGGAGCTGTGGAACGAGCCCAACTGGACCTGGAACACCTCCGCCGCCGGGTCGTTCAACGACGGGTGGACGCGCACCTACCGAGCGGTCCGGGCGCTGGACACCACGACGCCGATCGTCGGCCCGAGCATCGCCTACTACAACCGCTCCTGGTTGTCGTCGTTCCTGAGCAGCGCCAAGGCCGCGGGCACCCTGCCCGACATCATCTGCTGGCACGAGCTGGGCGACCCCACCGCCATCGCCGCGCACATCGCCGACTACCGCTCCCTGGAGTCCTCGCTCGGCATCAGCCCCCGCCGCATCGCGATCAACGAGTACGCGGCCACCAGTGAGGTGGACGTCCCCGGCCGCATCGCCAGCTACGTGGCCAAGTTCGAGCGCGCCGGCGTCGAAACGGCGCACCGGGCGTTCTGGTACGAATACGGCACCATGAACGGCCTGGTCGTCAACAACAGCCAGCCCACCGGCACCTGGTGGCTGTACAAGTGGTACGGCGACATGGCCGGCCGCATGGTCACCACCACCCCGCCCGGCCAGACCGGGCTGGACGGCTTCGCCTCCTACGACTCCACCCGCAAGATCGTCAACGTGGTCCTGGGCGACGAGTCCGGCACCAACACCGTCCGCCTGACGGGCATCGGCGCGCTCGGTCCCTCCGTCCGGGTCACGCTTGAGTCCACGCACACGCCGAACCGCTTCACCTCGGTCCCGGCGGCCACCGCCATCTCCGACATCGTCTACCGGGTGACCGGCGACCAGCTACTGGTGACGGTACCGAACATGGTTACCTCCAACGCGTACCACGTGGTCGTCCAGCCGGCCAGTGGGGTGCCGTCCTACCAGCAGCGCTACGAGGCGGAGAACGCGTCGGTCTTCCGGGCCCAGCGGCAGACGGGCTCCAGCGCGTCCGAGGGCGGCTACGTGGGCCGCATCGACAACAACACGAGCACGCACCGGACGGACAGCTACGTGGACTTCGTGGTGAACGTGCCGACCGCCCGGACGTACACGATGACCATCGGCTACGCCAACGGCGACGACGCCACCGCCACCCAGGGCCTGGCCGTGAACGGTGGGTCGTGGAGCACCGTCAGCTACCCGGCCACTTCCGGGTGGGGCCAGTTCGGCGCCACCGTCAGCACCAGTGTCGGTCTCAAGGCCGGATACAACGTCATCCGCCTGGCCAAGGGCTCCCCCGGCTTCTCCGGTGGCACCGGCTATGCCGAACTGGACTACATCCAGCTCACCTGAGCCACACCGTCGTACCGAACCGCCCGCGCCGGCACCCCGGCGCGGGCGCCCGCCTGACCCCCGCACCGTCGATCGGGCCGTCCCTACAGCTCGACCGGGCCGTAGATGGCGGCGGGGGCGCGGCGGGTCATGGCCCAGTAGCGGTCGCCGTACGACCAGTGCCACCACTCTGTCGGGTAGTTGACCAGCCCGGCCGCCTCCAGGGCAGCGCGCAGCACGTCGCGGTTGCGCCGCGCCTCGGCGCCCACGGGGGCGTCGGTGTAGCACGCGCCGCCGCTCTGCTCCGGAGTCGCGTTGACGGCCGTGCCCATGTCGAACTCCACCCCGTCGTCGTCGCACAGCGTGAGGTCGACGGCCGCGCCCGCCGTGTGCGGGGCCACCTCGATCGGCGAGACGTACCGGCTCGCGGCGACGTGCAGCTCCGCGCCCGACATCCGGGGGAACGCCGCCCGCAACTCGTCCTTGTAATCCTCGAAGTACTTCGTCTGCAGCGCCGGTGGGCGGTAACCCTCGACCACCACCAGGTTGCACCCGGCGGGCAGGCGCTCCTGCGCCTCCTCCAGACGGGCGAGCAGGCCCTCGCGCAGGTGGGCGTAGGCCCCGGCGGGGTCGGCGAGCCGCCCGTCCACCCGCAGCCGCCCCCGTACGTCGCTCAGCTTCTCCCCGCACTCGCTCACGCGGATCGAGGTCACGCGGGGGTCGGAGATGAGCACCGGACCCTCGGCGAGGCCGGGCACGGCGGAGCGATCACGCGGAGAGTCGGGCACAAGGATCAACCTATCGTCAGACGGTGTCCGAAAAGACCTCTTCACGCGCTCGGTCCAATGCCGCGACGATCGCACCCATGAGAACTGGATTGCCCTCCACTCCGGTCGCCACCACCGTGGGACGGCTCGGACACGCCCGGGCCACCGCCTCCTCGACGCGCTCCGCGAGGTGAACGCCGCCGGCCCTGCCCACGTCACCGCCGAGCACGACGAGTCCCGGGTCGAGGACCACGGAGACCGCCGCGACCCCGACGGCGAGCCGTCCGGCCAGGTCCTCGACGAAGTCCTCGTTGCCGGCGTCGATGGCCGTACGGACCAGGTCGGCCACCCCGGCGTCCCGCACGTCCGGGGCGGCGAGGCCGTGCGCGCGGGCCAGGTTCCACAGCGCCTCTCCTCCGACGAGGCGCTGGAAGGAGCCGGTCTGCGGCGCGGTGACCGCGCTCGGCAGCGGTTCCCCGGGGACGGGCAGCCAGCCGATCTCGCCCGCGCCGCCGGTGATGCCCCGATGCAGCCGGCCGCCGAGCATGACGCCGAGGCCCTGGCCGATGCCGGTCCACAGGATCACGAAGTCGTCGGCGCCCCGCGCGGCGCCGTACGTCTGCTCGGCGAGGGCCGCCAGGTTGACGTCGTTCTCGATGATCACGCACTCGCCGAGCAGGGTGCGCAGCCCGGCCAGGATGCCGACGTGCCAGGTGGGCAGGTCGACGGAGTAGCGCACGTCGCCGGTGAGCGGATCGACCACTCCGCGCGTGCCGATGACGAAGCAGCGCAGCCGGGTGAGTTCTATCCCGGCCGTCCCGCAGGCCCGCTGGACGGCCTCGTGCACGATGCCCACGGGATCGCGGGCCTCGCTCGGGTCCACGGTCACCTGGGCGACGACCGTGCCGGTGATGTCGGCGACCGCGGCCGTGACGCTGTCCGGCAGCACCTCCAGCCCGGCGACGTACGCGCTGGAGGGGTTGACCCCGTACAGCGCGGCGTTGGGGCCGCGTCCGCCGGGTCGCTCCCCCGCGGCCGTGACCAGCCCGCGCGTCTCCAGCCGGGCCAGGAGCTGGCCGGATGTGACCTTGGACAGCCCGGTAAGCTCTCCCAACTCGGCCCTGGTCAGCGGGCCTCTGGAGATGAGGAGTTCCAATGCCGCGCGGTCGTTGATCTGCCGAAGCAGCCGAGGCGTACCCGGTCGTTGAGGCACCGGCTGGTTCCCCTCTCGTCACGATCCGCTAACGCGGTCTTTTTTATAAGAAAGTTTCTTGTTAGTTTATCGCCTGCCAGCCCGGAGGCAACCGATCAGCCTCGGGACGCCAGAGCGCCGACCGAAAGGAGAGCGCCTTCCAGCAGGTGAGCGGTCCGCCGACACCCCCCACGAGGCGCACCCCCGACGCGAAGCCGGGAAGGGAGAGACCCATCGTGAAGATCGTGAAGATCGCGGTCGCGACCACCGCGACCGCTGCCCTGGCCCTGGGACTCGCCGCTTGCGGAAGCGACGACTCCGGTAGCACCACCGCCCCGTCGGCCTCCGCGGCCGCGAGCGGTCCGAAGTTCGCCGGCCAGACTCTTACCGTGTGGCGACTCGGTGCCCCCACCGACGTCTTCACCAAGTACATGGACGACCTGAACGCCGCGTTCAAGGAGAAGACGGGCGCCGAGGCGAAGGTCCAGTGGATCCCCTGGCCCGACGCCCAGAAGAAGTGGACCACCGCGCTCGCCGGCGGCGAGGGCCCGGACGTCACCGAGTTCGGCAACGACCAGGTCGCCGCCTGGGTGGCGCAGGACGCGCTCGCCGACATCACCGACGCCGCGAAGGGCGACTCCGAGCTCCAGCAGATCCCGCAGAACCTGTGGAGCTACGAGACCATCGACGGCAAGATCTACGCCGTGCCGTGGGGCGGCGGCACCCGCGCCGTGCTCTACCGCAAGGACTGGTTCGACAAGCTCGGCATCGAGGTCCCCAAGACCTGGGACGACCTGGTCGCCGCGGGCAAGAAGATCGTGGACAAGCAGGGCAAGGACGTCGACGGCTTCGCCTTCAACGGCGGCTCCGACGCGAACATGTCGCTGTCGCCGTTCGTCTGGTCCGCCGGCGGTGACTTCGCCAAGTTCGAGGGCGGCAAGTGGGTGGGCCAGCTCACCCAGCCGGCCTTCAAGGAGGGCTTCCAGTTCTACACGGACCTGGTCGCCAAGGACGGCGTGTCCGGCAAGGGCCGCCTGACGCAGAACTCCGTCGACATCGCCCAGCGCTTCGCCGCCGGCAAGGTCGGCATGTACGTCACCGGCGGCTGGGACATCGCCGCGATCAAGGAGCAGAGCAAGGGCAAGGTCGACGAGTCGAAGATGGGCTTCTTCTCGCTGCCCGCCAAGGACGGCTCCGGCCCGGCCCCGGCCTTCCAGGGCGGCAACGACATCGCCGTCTGGAAGGACGCCAAGAACCCCGAGCTCGCCCTCGAGTACGTCAAGCTCGCCGCGGGCAAGGAGTTCGGCGTCCGGTACGCCAAGGAGGGCGGCCTGCTCCCGCTCTACCCCGACGCGCTCGCGGAGATGGGCGGCGACCCCGCCCAGAAGCCGTTCACGGACACCTTCAAGGTCGCCAAGGGCTTCCCGGCCAGCCCCAACTGGGCGGAGGCCAACGACACCAAGGCCGTGCTGCAGAACGCGGCGCGTGAAGTGATCGAGGGCAAGAAGAGCGTCGACCAGGCTCTGACGGACGCGAACACCGAGCTTGAGACGATCCTCAACCAGTAGATCATGACTCACTCGTCAACCCTCGCCCGGGGCGGAGCCGACACCTCCGCCCCGTCGCGGCGCAGTCGCAAGCGGGCGCGCAGGCCGGGGCTCTCCCCGAAGGCCGTCCCGTACGTCCTGCTCCTGCCCGGCTTCCTGGTCATCGCGGTGCTGCTGCTCTACCCGCTGTACCAGATGGTCGAGATGTCCTTCCACAAGGTCGGGCTCCGGCAGATCAAGGCCGTCAACCCCGCGCCCGCCGAGTTCATCGGCTGGGACAACTACTCGCAGATCCTCGACTCGGACCTGTTCTGGTCGTCGCTGCGCAACACGGTGCTCTTCGCCGTCGTCACCGTCGCGCTGACGCTCATCCTCGGAACCCTCGTCGGCCTGCTGCTCAACAAGCTCGGCCCGAAGATGTCGACCTTCGTGATCGTCGGCATCATGGCCGCCTGGGCCACCCCGCCCACCGCTCAGGCGATCGTGTGGAAGTGGCTGTTCGACTCCGACTCGGGCATCGTGAACTGGACGCTGAACCTCCTGCCCGACTGGCTGTCGAACCTGCTGTTCGGCCGCGCCGACTGGAGCGGGCACCCGTGGTTCAACGACACGCTCACGCTCTACTTCGTGCTGATCGTGGCCGTGGTGTGGGCGTCGTTCCCGTTCATCGCGGTGTCGGTGCTCGCGGGGCTCAAGAGCATCCCCTCGGAGCTGTACGAGGCGGCGAAGATGGACGGCTCGGGCGCGGTCCGCACGTTCAGGAGGATCACGCTTCCGCTGCTCAAGCCGGTGTTCTCGGTGCTGGTCGTGCTGTCGATCATCTGGGACTTCAAGGTCTTCACGCAGCTCTACCTGCTGGCCGGCGGCACGGTGAACCGCGACGCGTTCAACCTGTCGCTGTGGAGCTACGCCGAGGCGTTCAGCAGCCCGCCGAAGATGGGCCTGGGCGCCGCCATCGCGGTCGTGCTGACCGTGATCCTGCTGCTGATCACCTTCGTGTACGTGCGTCAGATCGTGAAGACGGAGGACGACATCCGATGAGCCCGCTCGCCCGCAGGAGGCTCGGACGGGCCGCGCTGAACGCGGCCGGGGTCGTGGTGTTCCTCTTCGCGGTCTTCCCCGTCTACTGGATGGTCACCACGGCCTTCAAGCCGAACGACCAGATCTTCACCACGAGCTTCATCCCGTTCCCCAGCCCGCCCTCGATGGACCACATCTCGCGGGTCTTCACCAAGGGCGTCGCCGGCCACTCCATCTGGCAGTACCTGTTCAACAGCACCCTCGTGGCGCTCAGCGCCGTCGTGCTCGGCGCGGTGTTCGCGCTGCTCGCGGCGACCGCGGTGGCCAGGTTCCGCTTCCGGTTCCGCACCTCGTTCCTGATCCTGCTGCTGATCGTGCAGATGGTGCCGGCCGAGGCGCTGCTGATCCCGCTGTTCACCATGGTCAAGCGGCTCGGCCTGTACGACCAGCTGCTCGGCCTGATCATCATCAACGTCGGCCTGACGCTGCCGTTCTCGGTCTGGATGCTGCGCACGTTCGTCGCGGCCGTGCCCAAGGAGCTGGAGGAGGCCTCCTGGATCGACGGCGCGGGCCGGTTCACCACGTTCTGGCGGGTGCTGTTCCCGCTCGTCGCGCCCGGCCTCGTCGCCACCAGCATCTTCGCGTTCATCACCACCTGGAACGAGTTCGTCTACGCCCTGACCCTCATCGGCGACCAGGGCAAGTACACGATGCCCGTCGCGCTGCAGTTCTTCGTCGGCCAGCGCTCGACCGACTGGGGCGGCATCATGGCCGCCTCCACCCTGATGACCATCCCGGTCCTCGTCTTCTTCCTGCTGGTCCAGCGGCGGATGGTCTCCGGCCTCGTCGCGGGCGCGGTCAAGGGATAACCCCACCGCTCACCGGCACCCCACTCTCCTGAAGGCCGCTCGTACGGCCACCGCACCCGGTGGCCGTACGAGCCCTGCCGCGCGTCCTCACTCCCACTGTCACCTAAGGAGCCGAGACACCATGTCCGCCACCCGCGACCCCCTGGCGGGGGCCGCCGACCTGTCCACGCGTACCGGCGACCCGGGCCTGCACCGGCTCGCGGCGGGCGCACTGCTGATCTCGTTCCAGGGCACGACCGCGCCGGACTGGGTCCTGCGCGGCCTGGAGGACGGTCTGGGCGGCGTCTGCCTCTTCGGGTTCAACGTCGCGGGCGGCGAGCAGGTCGCCGCGCTCAGCGCCCGCCTGAACGAGGCGGGCCGCCCGGTCGTCTCCCTCGACGAGGAGGGCGGGGACGTCACCCGGCTGGCCTACCACACCGGAAGCGCCTACCCGGGCAACGCGGCGCTCGGCGCGGTGGACGACGTGGCCCTGACCGAGCGGGTCTACCACGCGATGGCCGCCGACCTGGCGCGGTGCGGGGTGAACCTCGACATGGGCCCGGTGGCCGACGTCAACACCGCCGACGACAACCCGATCATCGGCACCCGGTCGTTCGGCTCGTCGCCGGGCCTGGTGGCACGGCACACGGTCGCCGCCGTACGCGGCCTGCAGTCGGCGGGGATCGCCGCCTGCGTCAAGCACTTCCCTGGCCACGGCGCCACCCATCAGGACTCCCACCTGGAGATCCCGCGGGTGGACGCCTCGCTCGACCTGCTGAGAGAGCGTGAGCTGGTCCCCTTCCTCGCGGCGATCGAGGCCGGAGTGAAGTCGATCATGACGGCGCACGTGGCCGTTCCCGAGCTGACCGGCGACCTGCCCGCCACGCTCAGCGCCCGGGCGCTCACCCGGTTGCTGCGCCGCGAGCTGGGCTACGACGGCGTCGTGCTCACCGACGCCCTCGACATGCACGCGATCAGCAAGAACGTGGGGCTCGCGGAGGGCGCGGTGCGGGCCCTGGCCGCGGGCGCCGACCTGCTGTGCCTCGGGCCGCTGCCCACGTCGGAGGACGTGCGGAGCATGGTGGACCACATCGTGGACGCCGTCGCCGAGGGCAGGCTCACGGCCGAGCGGCTGGAAGAGGCCGCCGCGCGGGTGGAGCGGCTGCGCGACTGGTTCGCCGGCGCGCACCTGCCATCAGGGAGCGGGCCGGCCGGGGAGGGCGCGGAGGGCGACGCCGTCGGCCTGCACGCCGCCCGGCGCGCGGTGTCGCTGACGGGCTCGGCGGGGCCGCTGGTCGATCCGTTCGTGGTCGAGATCGACACACCGCCGACGATCGCGGTGGGCGAGGTGCCCTGGGGGGTCGCGCCGTGGCTGCCGGAGGCCGAGATCGTCCGGGTCACGCCGGCGGAGGCCGACGCGGGGGCGCTGCTCGGCCGGGCCCTGGAGCGTTCGCTGATCGTGGTCGTCAAGGACGCCCACCGCCACCCGGACAGCCGCGCGCTGATCTCGGAGCTGCTCGCCGCCCGCCCGGACGCCGTCGTGATGGAGATGGGCCTGCCGATCTGGCGGCCCGACGCGGGGGCCTACATCGCGACGTACGGCGCGGCCCGCGCCAACGCCCAGGCCGCGGTGGAGCTGCTGAGCGATGGTCCCTCGGTGGCCGGGCTATAGAGGGCGGGGCCGACCGGCCCATCGGCCGGTCGGCCCCGGTTCGGCGGCGTCCCCGGTACGTACACCGTGATCGCCACGCCGGCCCGGTCAGCCGCAGCTGATCGCGTTGTAGCCGCTCTCGTAGGACGTGGTGACCTTCTCGCCGTCGATGAACGACGTCCCGGTCACGGTGGCCTTGCCCGCGCCGATCTGGTTGGCCCGCGTGTTGAAGGACTGGTACGCCTGCTTGCCCGGGGCCACGTCGGCCACGGTCCTGGAGCCGTACGGGGTGGTCAGCGTCACGGTCGCCGGCACGTCGCCGTCGTTGACGGCCGTGACCGCTACGTACACCGACGTGCCCACGCAGCGGGACGAGGCGGTAACGGTCAGCGGCGTCTCGGCGGGCGGCGGCGCCACGACGACCGTGAAGTCGGCCGTGGCGACGTCGGAGGTGTTGCCGGCCTTGTCGGTCGCCCGATAGCTCACGGTGTGCTCGCCGACCTGGTTCACCGGCACCGGAGCCGTGTAGGCCTGGAACGCGCCACCGTCCAGGGCGTACTCCACCGTGTCCACACCGGACTCGGTGTCGGTCGCGGAGATGGTCACCGTGGCGGAATCCACGTAGTCGCCATCGGCATCCTTCGTGCCGGACACAGCCGCCGACACCGTCGGCGGGGTGGTGTCCTTCGGCTGCGGGGCCACCACCGTGAACGTCACCGACTGCACCTCAGAGGTGTTGCCGGCCTTGTCGGCGGCCCGGTACCGCACAGTGTGCTCGCCGACCTGGTTCACCGGCACCGGAGCCGTGTAGGCCTGGAACGCGCCACCGTCCAGGGCGTACTCCACCGTGTCCACACCGGACTCGGTGTCGGTGGCCGAGACGGTCACCGCGGCGGAACCCACGTAGTCGCCATCGGCGTTCTCCTCGCCCGACACCGAAGCCGACACCTGCGGCGGCGTCGTGTCGGTGGGACCGGCGCTGGTGACCACGATCTCGCCGACCATTCCCGAGTGACCGGGGATCGCGCAGTAGTAGCGGTACGTTCCAGGGGTGAGGTTCACCTGAACCTCGTGCCTGCCCCCGCTCGTGTCGAAGGGGCTGGCGACGATGTTGACGTTGACGTCGTGGTTGTAGCCGGGGCTGGAGACGTCGAACGTCAGCGTGTGCGTCATCCCGGAGGTGTTGCCGGTCGACGCGTTGGTCTCGAAGATGATCGTCGCAGGGCCGGCCGTCGCCGTGGTCGGCGCGGACTTGTACTGGGTGTAATCGTTGTCGGCGGTCCAGACGAGCGTCTGCTCCGCCGCCTGGCCGACTTGCTGACTCTGGTCCTGCGCCGCGGCTCCGACTCCCGACAGCCACACCGTCGGCAGTGCCACTGCCGCGATCACCAGGGCCATGCGTCCGAGCGTGGCAGGGGTTCTGAGCGCCCTCCGCAAATCACTGAGGAAGCCCGAGAAAGATCTGATGCGCATATACCGTGTACCTCTCATGATCTGATGCGTCGGCCGGCGGACATCGCGCTACGGCCGGCGTCACTCCGAGGGCGTGCCGGGCGGGAGAGCTCGCGCGCACGGGCGTCGCGGAACTCGGCCAGGCGGTGTCGGCCTCGAAGCGGTGGTAGGTCGGGCGGCCATGACGGGCGGCGTCGCCACGCCCAGAGTCAGGGCGACGTTCCCCTTGTGATCACGGCGCGGCGCCAGGCGGGTGGCCGGGGTGTGCGAAGAGGTCTCTTCGGCCCATCGTCCGCTCCTTCGGTTGTGGGGGGCAACAGCAACCTTCGGAAGAACTACCTGATCAGCCGCAGTGGTCACTGGGCTCGCCGATGTCGGACGTGGCGCCGACCTTGTCGAGCTCCTCGTCCCTGCGCCGATCGATCATTCCCGGTGACGGCAGCGGTGCCGTGACGTCCTACATCCCCTCAGAGGCTGGTGGCCGCTCCTCAGGCGCTTCGGCTGGAAACGTAACAGTCTGGCTGCATTTAGTCCACATCAATTACTAAGTTGACTAGTTCGTTACCATACTTACCGAAGAAATCAGCTAAAGACCCGTTACACATCGGTGGAAGTGCCCTTAGACCTGCGCGAATTCCTCCGGACCGGCATGGCCGCGCCTCGACCCCGACCCCCATGTCGTATCCGCCGGCATCACGGACCACCCCCCCCGCTCGCCGCGCCCGGGCGAGCGCCGTCACCGATTGGGAACCATGACCGAGAAAAGCACTGATGTGACGCGACGCCTGCTCTCCCGGCGCGCCTTCACCACCACCGCGGCGACAGCCGCCGCGATCGCGCCGTTCGCCGTGGCCAGTCAGGCCACCGCGGAGCCCGCGGGCAAGACCGCCGGCAAGACCGCCGGCGAGCCGGGCGACGTCCGCCGCATCACCCTCTACGCGGACAACCTGCCGGACGGTCAGATGGGCTACGGCCTGGAGCCCGGAAACCCCACGATCCCCGGCCCCCTCATCGAGATGATCGAGGGCGAGACCCTCGAAATCGAGCTGGTCAACAACACCGACGTCACCGCCAGCCTGCACGCGCACGGAGTCGACTACGAAACGACCAGCGACGGCACGCGGATGAACAACAGCGTGGTGGAACCGGGAAGCCGGTACGTCTACACCTGGCGCACCCACACCCCGGCCACCCGCCCGGACGGCACCATCGCACCCGGCAGCGCCGGCTACTGGCACTACCACGACCACGTCGTGGGAACCGACCACGGCACAGGCGGCATCCTGCGCGGACTCTACGGGCCACTGGTGGTACGCCGCACAGGCGACATACTCCCCGACAAGACCTTCACCGTCGTCTTCAACGACATGAAGACCAACAACCTCACCCAGGCACCCGACTTCACCGCCGAACTCGGCGAACGCGTGGAGTTCATCGTCATCGCCCACGGCAACTTCTTCCACACCTTCCACATCCACGGACACCGCTGGGCCGACAACCGCACCGGCATGCTCAAAGACCCGCAAGACCAAAGCCGGATCATCGACACCAAGACCACAGGACCCGCCGAATCGTTCGGCTTCCAGGTCATCGCCGGTGAATACGTCGGCCCCGGGAAGTGGATGTACCACTGCCACGTACAGAGCTATTCCGACATGGGAATGGCCGGGACGTTCACCGTGACCGGCGCGAGCGAGAGCGTGCCGCTGACCGTCACCGCCTCGTCCCGCTGCGTGGGCACGTCGGTGTACGTCGCGGTCACGGCCGTCAACGACGGCGACGTGCCGGCGACCGTGACACTGACCACCCCGTACGGCTCCAAGACCGTGGCCGACGTGGCCCCGGGCAAGCAGGCGTACCAGTCCTTCAACACGCGGGCCAAACAGATCGGCGCGGGCAAGGCCACCGTGACCGGGACGTCGTTCATCAATGGCAAGAAGGTCACCACGTCATACGAGACCGACTACACGGCGATCAGCTGCGGCTGACCCGGCTTCGAAATTCCTTCTTTCCTGCGCGAATTCCTCCAGACCGGCATGGCCGCGCCTCGACCCCGACCCCCATGTCGTATCCGCCGGCATCACGGACCACCCCCCGCTCGCCGCGCCCGGGCGAGCGCCGTCACCGATTGGGAACCATGACCGAGAAAAGCACTGATGTGACGCGACGCCTGCTCTCCCGGCGCGCCTTCACCACCACCGCGGCGACAGCCGCCGCGATCGCGCCGTTCGCCGTGGCCAGTCAGGCCACCGCGGAGCCCGCGGGCAAGACCGCCGGCAAGACCGCGGGCGAGCCGGGCGACGTCCGCCGCATCACCCTCTACGCGGACAACCTGCCGGACGGTCAGATGGGCTACGGCCTGGAGCCCGGAAAGCCCACGATCCCCGGCCCCCTCATCGAGATGATCGAGGGCGAGACCCTCGAAATCGAGCTGGTCAACAACACCGACGTCACCGCCAGCCTGCACGCGCACGGAGTCGACTACGAAACGACCAGCGACGGCACGCGGATGAACAACAGCGTGGTGGAACCGGGAAGCCGATACGTCTACACCTGGCGCACCCACACCCCGGCCACCCGCCCGGACGGCACCATCGCACCCGGCAGCGCCGGCTACTGGCACTACCACGACCACGTCGTGGGAACCGACCACGGCACAGGCGGCATCCTGCGCGGACTCTACGGGCCACTGGTGGTACGCCGCACAGGCGACATACTCCCGGACAAGACCTTCACCGTCGTCTTCAACGACATGAAAACCAACAACCTCACCCAGGCACCCGACTTCACCGCCGAACTCGGCGAACGCGTGGAGTTCATCGTCATCGCCCACGGCAACTTCTTCCACACCTTCCACATCCACGGACACCGCTGGGCCGACAACCGCACCGGCATGCTCAAAGACCCGCAAGACCAAAGCCGGATCATCGACACCAAGACCACAGGACCCGCCGAATCGTTCGGCTTCCAAGTGATCGCGGGCGAACTCGTCGGCCCCGGAATGTGGATGTACCACTGCCACGTACAAAGCCACTCCGACATGGGAATGGCCGGGACGCTCATGGTGACCGACGCGAACGGAAACGTTCCGGGCCACTCCATGGACGGCTCGTAACGGCGACGCCGTCACCCGTCCGGATCGGGGCTTCGGCTGGAAGCACTCCCTATGCCGTGAAGATCTCTTCACGGGCCTGGTCGAGCGCGGCGAGGACGGCGCCGCGCAGCACCGGATTGCCCTCCACCTGGCTCGTGACGACCTGCGGCGGGACCGGGCAGATGCGCGCGACCGCCTCTTCCACGCGGGTGGTCAGCGCCGCCCCGCCGGCCCGGCAGACCTCTCCGGCCAGCACCACGAGGCCGGGGTCGAGCACCACGCACACCGACGCCACGCCGAGGGCGAGCCGCGAGGCGACCTCGTCGAGCAGGGGCTCGCCCGCGGACCCGGCGGCGACGGCCGCGGTCACGCAGTCGGCGGCGGTGTTTCCGGCGAAGCCGTGCCCGCGGGCCAGTTCGGTGACGGCCTCGGAGCTGACCAGCGACTGCAGGCCGCCCCCGAGCGACGGCAGACGCCCGGGGACCGCCCTCACGTCGTCGGCGAGCGGCACGCCGGGCACCGGGAGGTAGCCGATCTCCCCCGCGCTGCCCGACCGGCCCCGGTGCAGCCGTCCGCCCAGCACGACGGCCAGGCCGATGCCCCGGCCCACCCACACGAGCACGAAGTCGTCCACCTCCTGGGCGGAGCCCTTCGCGCGTTCGGCGATCGCGGCGAGGTTGACGTCGTTCTCGATCGTGACGTCCCGGCGCAGGTCGCGTGCCAGCGCCTCGTGGATGCCCTCGTGCCACTGCGGCAGGTCGAAGGAGAACCGTACATCGCCGGTGCGGGGGTCGACGACGCCGGGCGTGCCGATGACCACGCCGCGCAGCCGCGACAGCGCCACCTTCGCGCTCCTGCAGGCCTTCACCACGGCCGCGTGCACCAGCGACACCGGGTCGTCCTGCCCCTCGGGGGAGGCCGTCACCTCGGCCACCACGTCGCCGTTGATGTCGGCGATCGACGCCGACACCCGGTCGGGGCCCACCTCGAGCCCCGCGACGTACGCGCAGGAGGCGATCACGCCGTACAACGCGGCGTTGGGTCCCCTGTTGCCCGCCTGCTCCCCCACGACCTCCACCAGGCCGCGCTCCTCCAGACGCGCCAGCGTCTGGGACGCGGTGACCTTGGACAGGCCGGTGAGCTCCCCGATCTGGCCGCGCGTCAGGGGACCCGAGGCGAGCAGCAGTTCCAGGGCGGCCCGGTCGTTGATCTCCCGGAGCAGCCGGGGCACGCCAGGACGTCGCTCCATGCTCCTGCTTCCCATCGTCTGAGTCTCCGGCTCGCCGTCGGTGCGCCCACCCACGCCCCTCCGGTTCGCTCGGCCCCCGGCGGCGCTTCGATCATGTGCGCCCGTGAATGAACAACAAGGTTTCCAGCAAGCTTAGCGAGCGGACAAGGGCGGGGAACGCCCCAGGTCGAACGTATTGGTAACGCTCCCATGTTTCATGAGGATGGCTCATATGAGCCTGAAGGGAGCGCCATGACCGAGACGGCCAGGCAGCCGCGCACCACACCGACCCGCCGATTTCCCGCTCCCCCATGGCCACTGGTCATGCTTGTGACGGGCGTCGCGCTCCTGTTCGACGTGGTGCGGGTGTTCCTGCCGTCCCTCATCACCCTGTACGGCAGGGCGGGCGAGACCGACCCCGCGAGCATGGGGATGTACGCCGCTCTGTGGTTCGTCCTGCCGTTCGCCGCCGTCCCCGCGGCGCGGCTCGCGTCGCCCCGGATCGTCAGGACGGCGGGCGCGGTGGCGCTCGTCGTGGCCCGGCTCGGCCTGCAGGCCGCAGACGGGGGCGCCCCCCAGCTTCTGCTCGCCTCCGCCGGGGTCACGGCGGGCCTGGTCTTCCTCTACGGCTGCGCGCGGACGGTGGCGGACACGTGGGTGCCCGCCGGACTGATCGGCGGCCTGGCCGGCGCGTCGATCGTCCATCTGGCCCTCGACCGGGTGGACCTCGTCTGGCGGGTCGGGCCGCTCCCCTGGTTCGCCGCCGTCGCCCTCTGCGTCGCCTTCCTGCGGTCCGTACGGCTCTCGCCCGCGTCGCCCATCCTCGCCCCGGCGGCCGTGTGGTTCGCCTTCGGCCCGATGCTCATGCTCGCGGGCATGTACTGCGGCGGCCCGGCCATACTCGCGCAGGACACCGCGCAGCACAGTGCGCCCTTCACCGCTCTGGCGGTCGCGCTCCAGGTCGCGGCGCTGTGCGCGGCCGTCGTCTACACCTGGACCACGTCGTGGGGCTGGACGGCCGGGCTCTTCCTGATCGCCGGGGTGGCGGCGGCGGAGACCGGCGTGCAGGGCCTGCCGGCCCTCGTGACGACGGTCGCCCTCGGAGCCTGCGCCGGCGCCGCCGGGCGGCACACGGCCCCAACCGTGGGAAGCGCGGGCGGGCGCGGCGGCGTCGCGGTGCTGGGCGGGATGCTCGTGTTCCTGGCCGGGGCGTTCCTCTACTACGCGGCCTTCGACGCCGACCTGGGGTTTCCCAACGCCCTGGTCCCGGTGGCGGTCGCCGTTCCGGTCGCCGCCGTCGCCGTACGCGGGGGCCGGCGGCGCCCGACCACCCCGGTACGGCGGGCGCCGCGCCGATGGGGGTCGATCACGGTGTCGCTGGCCCTGCTGACCGGCCTCCTCACCTGGCAGTCGCCGCCGGCCACGAAAACGATCACGGGGAACGAGTTCACACTCGTGGCGTACAACATCCGGATGGGCTTCGGGCTCGGCGGGCGGCTCGACCTCGACCGCGTCGCCGCCTGGGCCGCGACGCGACGCCCCGACGTGGTGCTGCTCAGCGAGGTGGACCGGGGCTGGCTGCTCAACGGCGGGCACGACGACCTGGCGAGGATCGCCCGCGGCCTGGGCATGCGCTACTACTTCGCCCCCGCCGCGGACCGACTCTGGGGCGACGCGCTGCTCACGAACCTGCCCGTCGCTGAGATCGGTTCGACCCGGCTGGGGCGGCACGGATACCCGACCGGCGCCCAGGCCCAGTCGATCGTGCTGAACATCGGCGACCACGAGGTGGGGATCGTGAACACGCACCTGCAGGAGCCGCGCGGGCAGGCGCCCGAGGTGGCGGCGATCGCCCGGCGGCTCGCCGCGAACACCCTCCCACCCGGCATCGGTGTGGCCGACCCACGACCGGTGATCGTGGCGGGAGATCTCAACACGACGCCGTCCGATCCCCAGATGCGCGTGCTGGAGGCCGCGGGCCTGTCCGACCCCCTGCGGGCGCTCGGCGACCCGCCGACCTCGCCCGCCGACGCCCCTGTGCGGCGCATCGACCACGTGCTGATCTCGGACGGGCTCACCGCGGTGGCGGCCGACGCGCCCCGGGTTCCGTTCTCCGACCACCTCCCGCTCGTCGTGCGGCTCCGGCTGGATTAGGCCCGGCCGGGCCGTGTTGGCGGGCGGGCGTCCTACCGATGCCAACCAGGCGGGATAATCGACTACATGCGACTTTCTGCCCGTGTCGACTACGCCCTCCGTGCCGCCGCCGAACTCGCCGCGGCGGGTGAGGGACCCACCACGGTGGGCGAGCTGGCCAAGGAGCAGGAGATGCCCCCCAAATATCTGGAGAACATCCTGCTGCAGATGCGCCGCGCCGGACTGGTGCGCGGGCAGCGGGGCCCAGAGGGGGGCTATGTCCTGGCACGGCCGGCCAGTCAGATCTCGCTCGCCGACGTGATCCGCGCGGTGGACGGGCCGCTGGCCAACGTGCGGGGCGAGCGGCCCGAGCACGTCGGCTACCAGGGCGCCGCCCAGGCGCTGCAGCAGGTGTGGATCGCGCTGCGGGCGAGTGAGCGGGCCATCCTCGAAGAGGTCACCCTGGAGCAGATCGCCAAGGGCGAGCTGCCGGACCGAGTGACCGAGCTCGCCGCCGACCCGGCGGCGTGGGACTCACACATGCCCGTGTGAGCCGCCTGAACCCGATCCTCCCGGGAGGAGAGCCGTGCCGGAGGGTGACGCCGTCTACCGGACCGCCAAGCGGCTCAGGCAGGCCCTCGACGGCCGGAGGCTGACCCGCAGCGACTTCCGGGTGCCCCGGTACGCCACCGCCGATCTGCGCGGCCGGACCGTGCTGACGACGGTCTCGCGCGGCAAGCACCTCCTGACCCGGGTGGAGGGCGGGCTCACCGTCCACACCCACCTGCGTATGGAGGGAAGCTGGCGCGTGGGCCCGGCGGGTCGTCCGGCGCCGAGGGGCGACGTGGTCCGGCTGATCCTCGCCAACATCCAGTGGCAGGCGGTCGGCACACGGCTGGGGATGGTCGATCTCGTGCCGACCGACCGTGAGGAGCGGGTCGTGGGGCATCTCGGCCCGGACCTGCTCGGGCCGGACTGGGACGCCGCCCTCGCCGTACGGAACCTGCTGCGCGCTCCGGAACGGACGATCGGGGAGGCGCTGCTCGACCAGCGCGACCTGGCGGGCATCGGCACGATCTGGCGGGCCGAGACGCTGTACGCCGCGCGGATGTCCCCGTGGCGCCCCGTGGGGTCGATCCCGCAGGACGAGCTGGAGGCGCTGGTCACGGTCGCCCACCGTCTGATGGACGCGAGCAAGGACGCGCCGCTCCCGGTGACGACGGGCGATCCGCGCCCCGGGCGGTCGCTGCTCGTCTACGGCAGGGCACGCCGCCCGTGCCGCCGCTGCGGCGCCCCGGTCAGCGGCGGGGAGATGGGACCGCAGCCGGCCGAGCGGCTGATCTACTGGTGCCCCGCCTGCCAGCGGGACTGAGAACCGACAATAGGGCGGTGCGTAGAGACGAAGGGGATTCCGTGCCGCCCACCGCCGCCCGCGTCATGCTGCTCGTCCTGTACACCGATCGGCTGGAGGAGTGCCGCGCCTTCTACGGCGCACTCGGCGTCGAATTCACCCGGGAGCGGCACGGCCGAGGCCCGCAGCACTACGCCGCCGTCCTGGCCGACGGCACCGTGTTCGAGTTGTACCCGGCGACCGCCGAGCGCAGAACCGGAGCCGTACGGCTCGGTCTCCATGTGGACGGCGCCACCGCCGAGCCGCGGTTG
Source organism: Microbispora catharanthi (assembly GCF_006334915.2). GTDB lineage: Bacteria > Actinomycetota > Actinomycetes > Streptosporangiales > Streptosporangiaceae > Microbispora > Microbispora catharanthi. The sequence goes on along the minus strand of NZ_VDMA02000010.1, from coordinate 164,976 downwards.
GAGCCCGGCCGGCACCTCATGACCGACCCGGACGGCAGGGTGGTCGAGATCCAGGCATCGTGATCACGGCGGTCAGCGAAGACAGCCGTACGGAGACAAGGGAGCCACGCGACCGAGGGACGTGAGGACGCCGCGGGACCGCGGTGCGGAAGAGACCGCGGAGACGGGAGCGGACGAGCGCGACCGAGCGCGAACGGGGCCCGGATGGGCACGCCGGAACGGAACCGTGCCTGTGAACCATGCCTGCGAACCATGCCTGCGAACCGTGCCTGCGGGGGCCAGGCGCCCGCCCGTGGGATCGGGACAGGGCACCCGGGTCCGGGTCGAGCCGGACTGCGAGCGCGGGGCCACGCCTGGCCTGCTGCCGGGCGTGTCCTATCGAGCCGTGTCTTTATGGGGCCTGTGGGGACGGTCAGGCGAAGTCGTGGAGACGCCGACCGCCGGCGCGGCGGGGCGTCGGGACGCCGCCTAAGCGGCGACCATGTCCTTGACCTCGGGGAAGCCCTCGAATTCCGGCCCTGCGGGCACGGTTTCGGGGATGGGCAGGCGCTCGTGCTCAGGCACCTCTGCCAGCACGGGGGCGGCCTGCAGTTCGGCCAGCGCGAACTGGTCGGACACCTCGCGCAACACCTGGGACAGCGGGACCCCGAGCGCGCCGCAGATCGAGGCGAGCAGTTCGGAGGAGGCTTCCTTCTGACCGCGCTCGACCTCGGACAGATAGCCGAGTGAGACACGCGCCAGAGTGGAGACCTCGCGAAGGGTGCGATTCTGCCGCACCCTCAGCCGCCGCAGCACGTCACCGAGCAGCTGACGCAGCAGGATCATCTGTCGCTCCCTCCCCAAGGGGGGCGCCTTCACGACGCCTCTCACGGTGGGCTCATGTCGCCCCTTCTTCGTCTGCCCTTCGTACATACGCCTCGCCGTCATCATGGGTTCGCTCGGCCCCTTCGCCGGGCGTGCGCCTGTCTTGCTCCTCGCCGTTGGCTCACGGACCTCACTCACAGCTCCACCGTACCTGTAGAGGGCGACACCGCGGCAGACCGAGGCGAGCATGTTCGCTGGGGACGTAACGCGGTAATCACCCCGAATGTTCCCCCAAATTTGCCTTCAGCACACCTTCCAGCAGGGTCAACGCCTCCTGACAGGTGGCAGTTCTGATCCCGTCCCTGTCTCCGGTCAAGCGCAGGTCGCGGTGCCAGAGCCGCTCTCCCGGTCCCGCCAGCGCGATGTGGACCGTGCCGACCGGCTTGCCGTCCTGGGGATCGGGGCCGGCGACCCCGGTCACCGCCAGGCCGTAGTCGGAGTCCGCGAGCTTGCGCACTCCCGTGGCCATGGCCGCGGCCACGTCCGGGTGCACCGCTCCCTCCCTGCCGAGGAGGTCGGACGGCACGTCGAGGACGCTCGCCTTGAGATCCGTGGCGTAGGCGATCACCCCGCCCCGGAAGGCGGCCGAGGCCCCCATCGGACCGGTCATCGCGGCCCCGATCAGGCCGCCCGTGAGCGACTCCGCCACGGCGACCGTCGCGCCCTGGCGAACCAGCAGGGACAGCACCTCGCTCGCCACGCCCATCATCGGCTTCGCGCGCTCCTCGCCACCTGCCGCAGCCGCACCGCCCGCACCACGTAGTCGGCGCCGGTCCCCACCGTGACCACCAGGGCGAGGCCCATGGCCACCCACCTGATCAGATCCGGCACCCCCGGCACGATGTAGAGCGCGATGGCCACGATCTGCAACACGGTCTTCACCTTGCCCCCGTAACTGGCCGGGATAACCCCGTGCCGGATCACGAGGAAGCGCAGCAGCGTGACCCCTGCCTCGCGGGCGACGATCACCAGGGTGACCCACCACGGGATCTCGCCGAGGTACGACAGGCTGAGCAGTGCGGCGCCGATCAGTGCCTTGTCCGCGATCGGATCGGCGATCTTCCCGAAGTCGGTGATCAGCGCGTACTTCCTGGCGAGCCAGCCGTCGAGCTGGTCGGTGAGGGACGCGAGCAGGAAGACGCCGAGGGCCGCCAGGCGCCAGCCCTCCCCCTCGGCGAACAGGAAGACGGTGAAGACGGGGACGATCGCCAGCCGGGCGATGGTCAGGACGTTCGCGATGTTCCAGGTGCTGACGTGGCGGACCGTGCCGTCTCCGGCGCCCTCTCCTGCGACCGCTCCGGCCACGTCGGCGGACGCCGGTATCGCCACCGGCGCGACGGGCACGGCGGCGACCGGCGGCGCCGCGGGCTCCGGTGTCACCTCTCCCGGGCCCGCCACGTCCACCGGCGGCTCACCGCGCTCCGTCATGTGCCTGCCTTGATCCGGGCGATGAGGTCGACCCCCTCGGAGTCGACGGCGACCGCTTGGACGATCTGGCCGGGAACCAGGCCGATCCCCTGGACCGTGACCGCACCGTCCACCTCGGGGCCCTGGTGCGCCGCCCGGCCCTCGTAGCCGCCGTCCCCGAGGTCCTCCTCGATCAGGACCTCCAGCTCGGTGCCGATGCGCTCCTCGGCCCGCTGGGCGGTCAGCTCCTCGGCGAGCTCGGTCAGCGTCGCGACCCGCTCCTCGATCACGTCCTGGTCGAGTTTGCCCTCGAAGCCGTACGCCTCGGTGCCCTCCTCGTCGGAGTAGCCGAAGACGCCGATGACGTCCAGCCTGGCCTCCTCCAGGAAGCCCACCAGTTCGTCGAACTCCTCCTGGGTCTCCCCCGGGAACCCCACGATGAAGTTGGACCTGATGCCCGCCTCGGGCGCGCGGTCACGGATCTGCGCGAGCAGGTCGAGGAACCGCTTGGGGTCGCCGAAGCGCCGCATCCGCCGCAGCACGGTCCCGCTGGCGTGCTGGAAGGACAGGTCGAAGTAGGGCGCGACCCCCTCGGTGGAGGCGATCACGTCGAGCAGCCCGGGCCGCAGCTCGGCGGGCTGCAGGTAGCTGACCCGCACCCGCTCGATGCCCTCGGTCGCGGCCAGCGGGGGCAGCAGCTTCTCCAGTGCGCGCAGGTCGCCCAGGTCCTTGCCGTACGACGTGGAGTTCTCGCTGACCAGCACGAGCTCCCTGACGCCCTGCCCGGCCAGCCAGGCGGCCTCGGCGAGCAGGTCCTCCGGGCGGCGCGAGACGTACGAGCCGCGGAAGGCCGGGATCGCGCAGAACGTGCAGCGCCGGTCGCAGCCCGACGCGAGCTTCAGCGAGGCCACCGGCCCCGAGCCGAGCCGCTTGCGCAGCATGCGCGGGCCGCTGGCGGGGGCGACGCCCTCCGGCAGCGGGTCCTCTTGGGCGTGACCGGGAATGTGGGCCCGGGCGGCCGCGCGCTCCACCGGCGTGATCGGCAGGAGCGTGCGGCGGTCCCGCGGCGAGTGCGGGACCAGCGTCCTGCCCGCGAGGACGTCGTCGAGACGCTCCCCGATCTCGGCGTAGTCGTCGAAGGAGATCACGGTCGCCTCGGGCAGGGCGTCGGCGAGCTGCGCGCCGTACCGTTCGGCCATGCAGCCCGCCGCCACCACCTTCGCGCCCGAGTCGGCCGCGGCGAGCAGGGTGTCGATGGAGTCCTTCTTCGCCGAATCGATGAAGCCGCACGTGTTGACGACGACGACGTCGGGATCGTCGTCATCGGTGTGCCAGCCGGCGGCCTCCAGCCGCGCGGCCAGCTCCTCGGAGTCGACCTCGTTGCGGGCGCAGCCCAGCGTGATCAGCGATACGGTTCGGCGAGAAGACATGATGCGAACTACGGTATCGGCAGTCGGCGATTAACGGGGACTCGGGCCGCCCGCGTCGAAGGTCCGCCGGATCATCTGGCCGTCCTTGCCGGGCGTGCCGAGGTCCCTTCCGTTGACCTCCAGCCGCACCGCCCCCGCGTCGCCGATGGTCACCTTCATCCGGTCCTTGGCCGAATAGGTCGTGGTCTTCCCCTCGGGCAGCGTCCCCTGGAAGATCTCGTGGCCCTTGGCGTCTCTCACGTTGAGGTAGGCCGGCTTGCGCGCGGTGACCTTCACGACCACGAGGCCGGGCGCGACGGCCTCCTCGAGGGTCTTCTTCTCGTGGCCCTTGTCGTGACGCGCGTGCGCGTGCGGCGCGGTCACCGGGAGCTGGGCGGCCGTCGGGCCCGTCTTCCCGCCGGAGCCCCCGAGCATCCGCGCGACGACGACGACCGCGACGATGGCCAGGGCCACCGCGACGGCCATCGTCCAGCTGGGGGCCCTGCGGGCCCGCTCCCCCACGTCGCCCCTGAACACCGCCGACGCCTTGACCGGTGACGCGATGTCGGCGTTCTCCTGCTCGTACTGCCGCAGGATCTCGTCCGGGTCCAGGCCGAGGTCGGAGGCGATGGTCCGGATGTGCCCGCGCGCGTAGAAGTCGCCCACCGAGAAGTCGTCGCGCTCGAAGCGTTCGATGACGGTCTCGCGGATCCGCGTGCGCTCGCTGAGCTGACGCACGGTCAGCCCGGCGCGCTCACGGGCTTCGGCCAAAACAGCACCAACGCTCATCGTTCCGCCCCCTGTCCGAGCTGAACAGCTCGCCCCACAATGCGTAGTTAGTCACATTCAATCAGTAACTGGCTACGATGGGTACCCGTGGGTGGGTCGAATATGCACGGAGAGTGCACGCCGGGGAGCGGCCCGGAGCCCGTTCAGCCGCGCCGCAGGGGCTTCAGCGCGAGATAGAGCCCGGCGGAGATGAGGAACCCGGCCTCGAACGCGATGTCCCCCACCTGGGGCACGCTGCGCGGCACCACGCCGACGTACTGCTCCTGATTGGAGAACAGCCAGACCGACAGGACGACCCCCGCCACCATCGCGACAGGCCCGGCCCAGTTGGCGTGCCGCCGGTCGAACATGAGCGGTTCGAGCGCGCGGACGTCCTGGCCGCGCCGCAGCAGCATGTCCGTCAGCACCACGCCCAGCCAGGGGCCGATCCAATACGCGATGACCAGCAGGAACGCCTCATACTTGTGCCCGGCGTCCTCCAGGCCCGACAGCGCCACCGCAAAGCCGATCACGCCGCAGGCCAGCGCGACGATGGCCCGCCGCATCGTCAGCGGCAGCCGTACGCCGAGGGCGAGCAGCGACATCGCACCCGAGTAGACGTTGAGCGCGTTGGCCGACACGGCCCCGAGGGCGATCGCGAGCAGCGTCAGGTTCGCCACGAGCGCGGGCAGGTGGCCGGTGAACGCCGAGGTGGGCTGCCCGAGGGCGTCGCCGCCCCCGATCGTCACGGACGCCGCGCCGACGACCTCCAGCAGCACGCACGACACGAACACGCCGAGGCCCGCCGACAAGCCGGTGGCCCGCCTGCTCGCGTCCTGCGGCAGGTACCGCGTGTAGTCGGCGGCGTACGGGTTCCAGCCGGCCGCGTAGCCGAACGTGGCGCCCACGGTCAGCAGGAAGCCGCCGGGCCCTCCCCCGCTGCCCGCGTAGCCCGGCTCGGCCTTCGACAGGATGATCACGGAGGTGACCGCGAAGATCACCGCGAGAACCGGGAACGCGTACTTCTCGAAGGCCTGCACGAGGTTGTGGCCGAAGAACCCGAGCACCACCATGACCGCGACGACGATCAGCAGACAGGCCCAGCCCGGCAGACCCGTCAGCGTGTTCAGCGCGAGCGCGCCGCTCACGCTGTTGACCGCGAACCAGCCGATTCCGGCGGCGACGGAGTTGAACGCCGAAGGGATGACGTTGCCCCAATAGCCGAACGGCAGCCTGCCGAGCACCATCTGCGGCAGCCCCGCACTCACGCCCCTGGCCGACAGCACGCCGTGGGTGAGGGCCCCGAGGCCGCTGCCCACGACGACGGCGAGCACGGCCTGCCAGAAGCCCAGCCCGAACGCCGCCACGGCGAGGACCCCGAGGAAGATCGTGGCGAACTCCAGGTTCGGCGAGGTCCACGTCCAGAAGAGCTGCCGGGGCCTGCCGTGGCGCTCGGAGAGGGGGATGAACTCGATGCCGCCCGGCTCGATCGCGGCGACCTTGTCGCCGTACCGGCCCTCGCGTACGGCGACTTCGGGGGGTTCCAGAACTGTCATACGGTGATCGCCCTCAGCTTCTCGAGGAGGTAGTCGGACGCGCGGACGGGCTCGTAGGAGACCCGGCCGATCGGGGGGCCGAGCGACTCCACCTCGGCCAGGGGGTTGCACTCGTAGAAGTAGATGAGCGAGATCAGCTCCTCGTCCGGCGCCGACGGGTCGGGCGGGAGCACCCGGTGCCGGGTGGAGCGCCAGCGGTCGCCCGTCCAGCGGGCCAGCAGATCGCCGATGTTGATCGTGAACGAGTCCGGCACGAACGGCGCGTCGATCCACTCGCCGTCGAGCGTGTAGACCTGCAGGCCGCCGACGCCCCGCTGCCGGTCGAGCACGGTCACGGTGCCGAAGTCGGTGTGCGGCCCGATCCGGAACTGCCCCGGCTCCGGCTCGCCCACCTGCGACAGCGGCGGGTAGCGGTTGATGTTCATCGTGTACGACGGGTGGTCGGCCCGGGAGGCGAAGAAGTCCTCCTCGATTCCCAGAGCGGCCGCGCAGACCACCAGGAGTTCGCCGGCCAGCGAGCGCATCTCCGCCAAGTAGCGGGTGAGCAGCATCTGGAGTTCGGGCACCTCGGACGGCCAGACGTTGGCGAGGAACCAGTCGGCGTCGATCTCCGGGACGCCGATCGGCTGGTCGGCGCCCACCGCGAAGGTCTCCTTGAGGTCGGGCGGAGTGGGCGTGCCCTCGGCGTAGCCGTTGGCCTCGACGCCCGGCGGCAGCCAGCCCCGCTCTCCCACGATGGCCGCGTACCGCTGCTTCGCCTCGGCGGGCAGGGCGAAGAACCGCCGGGCCGCGGCGCGCACGTCCTCGCGCAGCGCGGCCGGCACGCCGTGCCCGGTGACCAGCAGGAAGCCGATCTCGCGCAGCGCGGCGTCGACCTGGGCGGCCACCCGCGCCCGGCCGTCCGCCTCACCGGAGAACCAGGGAGTCAGGTCGACGACGGGAACCGAATTCATGCCTCATCTCCGATGTCCTCGTTCCAGAGGGCCGAGTTGGCCGCGATGAAGGCCGTCATGAGCCCGGCGCACTCGGGGTCGTCGAGCACGACGACCTCCACCCCGGCCTCGGCGAGCCACTCGTGCGCGCCCATGAACGTGCGACACTCGCCGACCACCAGCCGCGGGATGCGGAACTGCCGGATCAGGCCGCTGCAGTACCAGCAGGGCGACAGGGTGCTCACCATGGTGGTCCCGCGGTAGGAGGGCTGGCGGCCCGCGTCGCGGAAGGCGGCGGTCTCCCCGTGCACCGAGGGGTCGCCGTCCTGGACCCGGCGGTTTCGCCCGCGCCCCAGCAGGCGGCCGTCCGGGCCGAACAGGGCCGCGCCGACCGGCACGCCGCCTTCGGCGAACCCCTTCCTTGCCTCTTCCAGGGCCACGCTGAGCATGGCTGCGTCGCTCGTCATGCGCTCACTATCCCTCCATGCCGGGCCTTCGGGAACGGACGAAACGTCCGTACTATGACGACCCTTAACGGACGATCCGTATAGGGGTGCACCGATGCCTCTGACCCTGCGCGAGCTGCTGTCCTTCGAGGTGCTGCGGGAGGCCCGGCCGGAGGTCCTCGCCGGGAAGGGTGCGCTCGACCGGGTGGTCCGATGGGTGCACTCCAGCGAGATCTACGAGATCGGTCCCCTGCTCACCGGCGGCGAGCTGTTGCTGACGACCGGGCTCGGCCTGGCCGGCACCGACGCGGGGGCGCGGCGGCACTACCTGCGGGAGATCGCCGCCAGGGGCGTGGCCGGGGTCGCCCTCGAACTCGGCCGCACGTTCCCCGAGACGCCGCCCGAGCTGGTGGAGGAGGCCCGCAGGCAGGAGCTGCCCTTCATCACCCTGCACGCGGTCGTCCCGTTCATCCGGATCACCGAGCACGTCAACACGCTGATCGTCGACTACGCGAGCCGGCGGCTGCGGGTGGGCGACGCGGCCACTCGCGCCCTCAACGAGGCGCTCATCGCCGGCGCCGGGGTCGCCGGGGTACTGGCGACCGGAGCCGAGGTGGTGGGGGCACCGCTGATGCTGCTGTCCGCCAGCGGAGCGCTGGTCGCCGCCCACGGCGTGGGCAGCGACCGGGACGCCTGGCGCGCGGCCGAGCGTGCGGTCTGCGAGTCACCGGTCACCCTCCACGGTCACCCCTGGGGGCGGCTGGTGGCCGGCCCCGGTTCGGCGCTGCCCGCCGACGACCTGGCGATCGCGCTGGAGCGGACGGCCGTCGCCCTCGCCCTCGCCATGCTCAGGACGGGCAGTCCGCCGAGCGAGCGCGACCGCCAGGCGTCCGCGCTGCTGCGGGACCTCATCGAGGGCACGGCCGAGGCCGACCCCGGCGTACGGGCGGTCATGGCGGGCCTGCCCACCGGGCCCGGCCACCTGCTGGTGGGCGTGGCCGTGGACGCCCTGGAGACGGCGGCCGCGCTCGCCGTGCTCGACCGGGCCGCGCACATCCTGCACACGACCGCCCTGCGGGGGCGGGTGGGCCGCCTGGTGCTCGGCGCCCTCGCGGTGCCGGTGGCCGTGGCGGACGCCGCTGGCGCGGCCGCCCAGGCGCTGGAGGAGGCGCTGCGGCGGCTGCACACCCCCCAGCTCAGAGTCGCCGTGGGGCACGCCGCGACCGGCCTGGCCGAGCTGGGCGGTTCGCTGCGGGACGCGCGGGCCGCGCTCGGGCTGCGGCGGGGCGCCCGGCTCGTCACCACCCGCGCGCTCGCCCTCGAACTGGAGCTCACCCGCCACGCCGACGCCCGGCACGCCGCCGAGCTCGTACGGCGGACCATCGGCCCGCTGGTGGACTGGGACACGGCCCACCGGACCGACCTCGTCGGCACGCTGGAGGTCTTCCTGCTGCACGGGTGCAGCGCGACTCGGGCGGCCGCCGCGCTGCACCTCGGGCGGCAGACGTTCTACCAGCGGCTGCAGCGCATCGAGACGCTGCTGGGCCATCCGGTGACCGACCCCGGCGCGCACGCGGCCCTGCTGCTCGCTACCGCCGCCCACCGGGTCGCCGGCGCTGACGTCAGGTGATCCAGCCCGTGCAGACGTCGGGGCCCCAGGCGCTGCCCAGCCACTTCTTGACGCAGGCCCGCGACGGGCTGTTCGGCGCCCACGCCTGCCTCCTCGGGCTCATGCGTTGGAAGACGTCGTCCGGGGGGCCGGCGTGCACCCGTGCGCCGCCGAGGCGCGCCGGTTGGTCCCTGAAGTGCCTGGCGAGGCCCGGCGGCTACTCCCCGCCGCGCAGCTCGGCGAGCAGGCCGGGCAGTTCGTCGGGCTTGACCAGCACCTCGCGGGCCTTGGACCCCTCGCTCGGGCCGACCACGTTGCGGCTCTCCAGCAGGTCCATCAGCCGCCCGGCCTTGGCGAAGCCCACGCGCAGCTTGCGCTGGAGCATGGACGTCGAGCCGAACTGGGTCGACACGATCAGCTCGGCGGCCTGGATCAGCAGGTCGAGGTCGTCGCCGATCTCCTCGTCGACCTCCCGCTTCGCGGCGGCGGGCGCGGCGACGTCCTCCCGATACTCGGCCTGCATCTGGGCCTTGCAATGGGCGACGACCTCCGCGATCTCCTTCTCGGAGATGAACGCGTTCTGCAGTCGCATCGGCTTGCTCGCGCCCATGGGCAGGAACAGCGCGTCGCCCTGCCCGACGAGCTTCTCGGCTCCCGGCTGGTCGAGGATGACCCGCGAGTCGGCGAGCGAGGAGGTGGCGAACGCCAGCCGCGAGGGCACGTTCGCCTTGATCAGGCCGGTGACGACGTCCACGGACGGCCGCTGGGTGGCGATGACCAGGTGGATGCCGGCGGCCCGGGCGAGCTGTGTGATGCGGACGATCGAGTCCTCCACGTCGCGCGGCGCGACCATCATCAGGTCGGCCAGCTCGTCCACGATCACCAGCAGGTACGGGTACGGCTGGTAGACGCGCTCGCTGCCCGGCGGCGGCACCAGCTTGCCCGCGCGCACGGCCTTGTTGAAGTCGTCCACGTGCCGGAAGCCGCTGGCCGCCAGGTCGTCGTACCGCCGGTCCATCTCGCCCACCACCCATTCGAGGGCCTCGGCGGCCTTCTTCGGGTTGGTGATGATGGGCGTGATGAGGTGCGGGATGCCCTCGTACGAGCTGAGCTCGACCCGCTTGGGGTCGACCAGCACCATGCGGACCTCGTCGGGCGTGGCCCGCAGGAGGATCGAGGAGATCAGCCCGTTGATGCAGGTCGACTTGCCCGCGCCGGTGGCGCCCGCGATGAGGATGTGCGGCATCTTGGCCAGGTTGGCCACGATGGTGCGGCCCTCGACGTCCTTGCCGAGCCCGACGATCATCGGGTGGTGGTCGGCCTGGGCCACCTGCGAGCGCAGCACGTCGCCGAGCGACACGAGGTCCTTGTCGACGTTGGGGATCTCCACGCCGATGGCCGACTTGCCGGGGATGGGAGACAGGATCCGGACGTCCGCGGACTTGACGGCGTAGGCGATGTTCCTGGTGAGCGCGGTGACCTTCTCGACCTTGACGGCCGGGCCCAGCTCGATCTCATACCTGGTCACCGTCGGGCCCCGGGTGAAGCCGACGACCTGCGCGTCGATGGAGAACTGCTCCAGCACGCTGGTCAGCGCGTTCACGACCGTCCGGTTGCCCTTGGTCTCCTGCTTGGGCGCGCTGCCCGGCCGCAGCATCGTGAGGTCCGGCAGCGTGTACGGCCCCTCCTGGCTGGACAGGACGAGCTGCTCCACCTTGCGCGGCGCGGGGGTCGGCAGCGGAGGCTGAGGCGCCGGCTTGGGTATCTCCGGCTCGGTCGGCTCGGCCGACTCCACGACGTCGTCCACGAGGCCGGGGACGATCTCCGGCGAGTGGTCCTTCTCCGACAGCACGGGCGTGTCGTACGGCTTGACGCCGTCGCCGCCCTCGGCGTCGCGCCCGCCACCCTGCTGCTTGCGGGTGCGCTTCTTGGCCGGCGCGGGGGCCTTGCGGGGCTCCCCGGTCTCCTCCGGCCGCTGGAAGAGCATGTGCTGGATCTCGGCGAGACGCTCGGGAATGCGGTGGACCGGAGTGGCTGTGATCACCAGCAGGCCGAAGCCGGACAGCATCACCAGCAGCGGGATCGTGATGAACGCCGGCAGGATGCTCGACGGCGGAGCCGAGACGATGAAGCCGATCATGCCGCCCGCCGCCGACACGTTGTCCATGCCGTCGTTGGGCCCGCCTGAGGGGTACGGCGTGCCGTGGGCGACGTGCACGATCCCGAGGATCCCGGCCAGCAGCGCGGTCCAGCCGATGCCCATCCTGCCGGTCTCGGCGTTCTGGTCGGGGTGGCGCAGCAGCCGCCAGGCGAGCAGCGCGAGCAGCACGGGCACCGCCCAGGCGAGCGATCCCACCGTCCCGCGCACCACGGTGTCGACGAACGCGGCGAATCCCGTCTTGGTGTCCCGCCAGGTCAGGGCGGCGAGCACGATGGCGGCCGCGAGCACCGACAGCCCCTGCCCGTCGCGGCGGTGCACGGGGTCGAGGTCGCGGGCTCCCTGCCCGAGGGCCCGCGCCGCCATGCCCACGCCGTTCGCCACCAGCATCCACATGCCGATGACGAGCTTGCCGATCACAAGGAAGAACCAGCTGATCGGGTCCTGTCCGGTGGCGACCGGCCGCTTGGGCGCGGACTTGGGCGCCGCCCTGCCTCGGGAACCCGCCGGGGATCGCTTCGCGGAAGCCGTACGGGATCCGGAGCGCGACGCGGGGCGCTTGCCGGACCCCTGTCCGGACGTACGGGTGGCCATGATGCCGAAGTTACCCCGGATGCGGGCGATTACCGGGGCGGCGCGCCGGGAGGCCGCCCTTTGGAGCGCCGCCCTCTGAGGCGCCGCCCTCTAGGGCGCTGCTCTTCGGGGCGCCGCCGGAGTCCCGCCGTCCATCGAGGAGCGAGGTCACCCGCCTGCGGCCGTCCTCGCCCGCCGGCACCTGCAGCACCAGCAGGAGATCGGGGTGCTCCGCCGGACGCAACTGGAACACTTCGAGGTCCAGCCGCCCGATCTCGGGGTGGTCGATCGCGACCGTCGCGGGCCTGAAGCGGCGGACCGGATAGTCCGCCCACCACTCCCGGAACTCCGGGCTGACCTCGCTCAGCTCCGCCACCAGCGCCGTGAAGGCGGGATCACCCGGCCGGCGTCCCATCGCGGCGCGGAACTGGCTGATCACGGCGCGGGCGGCGGGTTCCCAATGGACCATCCGGGCGCGGTTGCCGGCGTCGGTGAACATCATCCACAGCAGGTTCCGCCTGCCCGGCGGGAGCGTCAGCGGATCGTGGCGGAGTAGGGCGTAGGGGGTGTTCCAGGCCAGATAGTCGAAGCGCGCGTCGTACACGGAGGCGGCGTTCGGGGCGGCGGAGTCCACCAGGAGCCGCAGCCGGTCACGTGGCCGCTCCCCCTCGCCGGACGGCGTGTCCGGCGGGGCCAGGCCGGCCAGGTCGCGCAGGTGGCGGTGTTCGTCGGGATCGAGCAGCAGCGCGCGGGCCAGCGCGTCGATCACCTGCGCCGACGCCGAGATGTCCCGTCCCTGTTCCAGGTAGGTGTACCAGGTGACACCGACACCCGAGAGCTCGGCGATCTCCTCGCGGCGCAGGCCGGGGGTGCGGCGCAGGGCCGGCTCGCCTTCCGGCAGGCCGACGTCGGCCGGACGCAGGCGGGCCCGCCGGGCGCGGAGGAACGCGCCGAGCTCGGCCCTGCGGTCCGACACCCTGGCGCGGCGGCCGGGCGCGTGACTGGCAGCACGAGTGCCAGGACCGCCGGACGCCCTCTCGTTATCGTGACGTCCATGATCCTTCACACCGCGAGTGTGCCACGGAGGTAGGCGCCATGAGCGATCCCGTACTGGTGGTCGGCGCCACGGGCCGGCAGGGCGGCGCCGCCGCGCGGCAACTGCTCGCCCGGGGCCGGAGCGTGCGCGCCCTGGTGCGCGACCCGGACCGTTCCGCCGCGAGGACCCTGGAAGAGTCGGGGGCGGAACTCGTCGTGGGCGACCTCGACGACGAGGCGTCGCTGCGCCACGCGATGCGGGGCGTGGACGGGGTCTTCCTCGCGCTGACCATGATGCAGGGCCCGAGGATCACCGTCGAGGGCGCCGCCGCCGAGGAGCGGCGGGGCCTGACGGTGGCCCGGCTGGCCGCGGAGATCGGCACGGGACACCTGGTGTACAGCTCGGTCCCCGGCGCGGACGCCCCTTCCGGGATCCCCCACTTCGAGAGCAAGGCACGGATCGAGCGCGAGATCCACGCCCTCGGGCTCCCGGCGACGGTCCTGCGCCCGGTCTCCTTCATGGAGAACTTCGCCACCTACAACCGGCCGGTCCTGGAGGACGGCACGCTGGTCGTGCGGCTCCCCGCGCAGCCCGGCAAGCCGATGCAGCTGATCGGCGTGGAGGACATCGGGGTGTTCGCCGCCCTCGCCTTCGAGCGCCCCGGCCGGTTCCTCGGCCGTACCGTCGACCTGGGCGCCGACGAGCTCACCCCGTCCGAGATCGCCGAGACGTTCGGCCGGGTGTGCGGCCTGCCGGCCCGCTTCGAACGGACGCCGATCGAGCAGGTGCGCGCGTTCGACGAGTGGGTGGCCCGGATGTTCGAGTTCTTCGACGAGCAACCGTCCGCACAGGTCGATCTGCCGGCCCTGCGATCCGAGCACCCGGGGCTGATGACCTTGGAGACGTGGCTGCGCGCCACCGGCTGGAGAGCGTGAGGCGCAGGACACGGCTCCGCCGCCGGGGGCGGAGCCGGTCAGTAGGCGCGGCGCTGCCGCATGGCGGAGCGTTCGATGCGCTCGCGCGCCTCAAGGAGGCAGGAGGCGATCTCCTTCTCCCGCTCGGGCGTGAGGCGGGGGATCGGCACCGAGCAGCTGATGGCGTCGCGCGGCGGGTCGCTGATGTGCAGCGCGACGCCGAAGCAGCGCAGTCCCTCGGTGTTCTCCTCGCGGTCCACCGCGTAGCCCTGCTTGCGCACCCGGTGCAGGTCGACCAGCAACTCCTCGGCGTCCACGATCGTGTGGGCCGTCAGCGAGGGCAGCTCGGCGGGCAGCATCGCGCGCACCTCGCCGTCGTCCCTGCTCGCCAGGATCGCCTTGCCGAGCGACGTGGTGCTCGCCGGCAGGCGGCGGCCCACGCGTGAGAACGGCCGCAGGTAGTGCCGCGAGGCGCGCGTGGCGAGGTACACGATGTCGAAGTGGTCGAGACGGGCGAGGTGCACCGTCTCGCCCGTGACCTCGGCCAGCCAGTCCAGTGCGTCGTGCGCGAGCTGGACCACCGGGTCGCCGTCGATGTACGTCGCCCCGACCAGCAGAGCCCGCATGCCGATCCGGTAGAGCGTGCCGGTGACGTCGGTCTCGATCCAGCCGAGGTCGACCAGCGTGCGCAGCAGGGCGTGCAGGCTGCTCTTGGGGTAGCCCAGCTTGCCCTGTAGGTCGGTGAGGCTGTGCAGTCCGGGATACTGCGCGAAGAAGTCGAGCAGCTCGACCGTCCGGAGTGCCGACTTCACGTGCGGCACGGGTTCCGCCATGTGTAACCTCCCTGACCCGCCTGTCCGCCTCCTATTGTGAGCCGGTTCCCCAGGAGGTGACCGTCCGGGAGGCGATGTAGTCCATATCCAGATCATCCCCCAGTCCGGGAGTGTCCGGCATCCGCACCTTTCCGTCGGCGAGCGGATCGACGATCGACCGCAGGTGCGGGGCGGGCGTGTCGTAGTTCGAGTGCGGGTGCAGCAGCCCCCGCTCGTACCACTGTCCGCACAGCGTGGCGCCGATCACGGCGAGGGCGCCGGAGCCGTTGCCGTGGATCTCGCAGTCCATGCCGAACGACTCGGCCAGGTGGACCGCCTTGATCGCCGGGATGATCCCGCCGGAGCCGACCACGCCGACCCTGAGGATGTCGCAGGCCCCCGCGGCCACCCACTCCGCCCGCGCCATGTGCTTGCCCCAGGAGGTCTCCGGCCCGAGGATCGGCGTCCTGAGCTGGTCGGCGAGCCATCGGTACGACTGCACCGAGGCCTCCTCCATGGGCTCCTCGTACCACGCGAAGTTCAGCTCGTCGAGGGCCCTGCCGAGGGCCAGGGCCTCGGAGCGGGAGTACCAGTGGTTGCTGTCGAGCATGAGCGCGACGTCCGGGCCGACCGCCTCCCGGACCGCGGCGCACGCCTCGATGTCGCGGTCCACGCCGTACGGCATGGGCGGCATCCAGGTGTGCAGCTTGATCCCGCGATAGCCGCGGGAGACGAGTTCCTTGGCGAAGGCGGCGTAGTCCTCGGGGGTGGCCAGGCCGCCGGGGATGTCGTCGCCGCACATCGTGCTCGCGTAGGCGGGCACCTCGGAGCGGGCGCCGCCGAGAAGCTTCCAGACCGGCAGGCCGAGCTTGCGCCCGGCGAGGTCCCACAGGGCCTGGTCGGCCGCGCTGAGCGCCCGGTCGGACAGGTTGCCCTGCGCGCCCCGCTGCCGGCGGGCGACGCGGTGCCACAGCCGCTCCCGGTCGAGGCTGTCCTGACCCATCAGCGCCGGCCCGATGTGGCTCGTGATCACCGCCTCCCTGACGGTGTCCGGCGCCGCCAGGCAGTATCCGGTCGCGCCGTCGCTGTCGGTGATGGCCAGCAGCGCCTCCCGCACCTCCCGCGGCGGGCCGGGATGCCGGTGGCCGTGCCCGTCGACCACGGACTTGGTGACCGTGGCGAAGACCGTGACGATGACGCGTTCGACGACCGCCATGGACTCTTCCCTTCTCTTTCGGTGCTGGAGGGGCCCGGAGGGCCGGTGCGCGGTCAGGGACGCACCGGCCCGGTCCCGGGACGCGGCGGCGGTTGTCAGCCGCCGGTCGCCTTCTTCCATTCGGCCTGGGCGTCGGTCAGCTTCTGCGCCAGGGTGTCGAGGAACTCCTGGGGCTTCATCTGGCCGAGCAGCACCTTCTGGAAGAGGGGCTCGGTGTCGGCCTTGGTGATGGAGGAGAACTGGGGCAGGTAGTAGGGCGGCGACACGACCTGGGTGTTCGGGTCGTTCAGCGTGTCGACGGCGGTCTTCAGGTGCTCCAGGCCCTGCAGCCAGGAGTCGCCCTGCGCCTCGGTGTTGGCCGGGATCTGGCCCGTCTGCTGGTTCCAGTAGCTGTTGCTGTCGTGGGAGACCAGGAACTCCACGAACTTCCAGGCGGCGTCCTTGTGCTCGCTGCTCTTGAACACCGCGAAGCCGTCCACGGGGTTGGCGACGACGGTCCGCTTGCCGCCGGGACCGGTCGGCAGCGCGAAGGCGCCGATCTTGTCCTTGCCGTGCGCCTTGACGTGGTCGTTGTAGGAGCCCAGGTTGTGGTGCATCATCGCGATCTTCCCGGTGCCGAACGCGGCGACCATCTTCGGGAAGTCGTTGGTGACGTCGGCCTCGGGGGTGTCCTTCTTGTACAGCCCGGCCATCTTGGTGAGGAACTCGACGTTCTTCGGGTCGTTGACCGTGCTCTTGCCGGACCCGTCGAAGAACTCGCTCACGCCCGAGTAGGAGTACATCTCGGCCAGGACCTGGAAGATCGAGCCGGCGCCGCCGCGGATGGTGTAGCCGTACTCGTCGGGCTTCTTGGTCAGGTCGTCGGCGTCCTTGAAGAACTCGTCCCAGGTGTTCGGCGCCTGCTGGAGCTTGTCCTTCAGGTACCACACCACGTCCATGTTGGAGGTGTTGGGCACCAGGTAGAGCTTGCCGTCGGGCACGGTCTTGCGGACCGAGTCGAGCATCGGCGTGGCCAGCTTGCCGTTCACCGAGCTCTTGGCCAGCCACTCGTCCGCCGGCTCCAGCGCCTGCTGGCCGGTCAGGTTGGCCAGGTACGACGTGGTGACGCCGCCGACGTCTGGGGTGTCCCCGCCGGCGATGGCGGTGTCGTACTTCTGCTGGACGGAGGCGATGGGGACGCCGACGTACTCGACGTGGATCGAGGGGTTGGCCGCCTCGAACCGCTTGATCAGCTCCTGATAGATCGGGGTGCGGGCGCCCCCGTTGTTGTCCCAGAACGTGATGGTCGTCTTGCCTGAGCCCTCGCCGGAACCCGAGTCCGACCCACATGCGGTAGCGGTGACGGCGAGAACGGCGAGCGCCGCCCAGGCCACTTTGATCTTCATGGTTCCTCCTGCTTACGACAGGCTGGTCTCTTCAATGGTTGGGGGGTTGCTATCCCTTGACCGCACCGGCGCTGATGCCGTGCACGAGATAGCGCTGGACCACTGCGAACACGCAGACCACCGGCAGGGCGGCGACGACGCCCCCGGCCGCGAGAGCCCCGAAGTCGGCGCTGTACTCCCCGATCGTGTAGCTGAGCCCGACGGGGATCGTGAAGCTGTCCTGCTTGCTGACGAACATCAGCGCGAACAGGAAGTTGTTCCACGTGTGGATGAAGGCGAACGACCCCACGGCGATCAGGCCGGGCCGCAGCTGCGGCAGCACGATGGCGAGGAAACCGCGGAACCGGGTGCAGCCGTCGACCATCGCGGCCTCCTCGACCGTGAACGGCACGGCCGAGATGAACCCGCTCATCAAAATGATCGACAGGGGCAGGTTGAAGACGGTGTCGGCGACGACGAGGCTGGCCAGGTTATTGATCAGGCCGAGCGTCTTGAAGATCGAAAACAGCGGGATCAGCATCATCGCGCCGGGGATGAACTGGGTGCACAGCAGCACGACCATGAACAGGCCCCGGCCGCGGAACCGGTAGCGCGACAGCGCGTACCCGCCCATGACCGCGATGACCGTGGTGAACAGCAGCGACCAGACCCCGACGATCACGCTGTTCCTGAAGAACACCGCGTAGCCGATGTCGTTCCAGACGGTCTCGAAGTGCTCGAACGTGATCGGCCAGGGCACCGGGTCGGTCGATCCGGCCGGCCGCAGGGCGAACACGAGCATCCAGTAGAACGGCACGAGGGTGAAGACCAGGTACATCCCGAGGGGGACGTAGAGCCGCAGCACGCGGCCGGGATCGCGCCTCTTCCGTCGGCGGGTCCCCGCGGGCACCGCTCGGGTGCGCGGGCGGGTCATCACGTCGGCGCTCATTGCGAAACCCCTCGCCTCTTCATCGTTCCTCGCCGAACCGGCTGAGCCGGAGGTAGAGGATGGAGCAGAACAGCAGGATCACGAAGCCCGCCATCGTCAGCGCCGAGCCGTACCCGAAGTCCTTGGAGTCGACGGCCCGCTGCGCGACGTACAGCGGCAGCGTGGTCGTGACCTGCGCCGGGCCGCCGCCGGTGAGCGTGTAGAGCAGGTCGACGTTGTTGAACTCCCAGACCCCGCGCAGCAGCGTGGCCAGCACGATCGCGTCCCGCAGGTGCGGCAGCGTGACGTGGAGGAAGCGCCTGATCCGCCCGGCGCCGTCCACCGCCGCCGCCTCGTAGAGCTCGCCCGGGATGCCCTGCAGGCCGGCGAGCAGGAGGATCGCGAAGAACGGCACGCCGCGCCACAGCTCGGTCACCACCACGGCCGGGAAGACCGTGTCGGGATTGCCGAGGACCGCCGCCTCGGGCTGCCCGAGGAAGCGCAGCACCCCGGTGCTCGGCGTGTAGAGCAGGATCCAGATGCCCGTCGTCAGCACCCCGGAGACGGCCCAGGGGGAGAAGACGAGCGACCGGGCGAGCCCCCTGCCGATGAAACTTTCATTGACGATCAGGGCCAGGGCCAGCCCGAGGATCAGCTGAAGGCCGATCTCGACGACCACCCATTTGGCGGTGAAGCCCAGGCTGTGCCAGAAGACCTCGTCCTCGAACAGCATCTGCCGGAAGTTGTCGAGACCGGCGAAGCCGTCCGCCCATGGCCGGGTGAGGTTGCGGTGCTGCAGGCTGTAGTACGCGACGCTGGCGATCGGGTAGACGAGAAACGCGGCGATGAGCGCGACCGTCGGTGAGATCAGCAGGTACGGCACGGCCCTGCGGCGCATCGTCGTCACCGGCGCATCTCCTCTGTGACTTTTCCTGAACCATGTTCAAGACATATTCCTGAACGTAGTTCACAAACGTGGACGGATCAACGGTGATGTTCGGGCCTCGGTCCTGTCAAGAACCCGTGTCCTATTCGAAACATTCACCCTCTTGAGGCGCACGTCTTGACCGCGCGCCGCCGCGCACCGTACGGTCCCGGTGTTCATGAATATGAATCAGGTTCAGATGGATGTCAGATGAATGACAACTCAGAAGGATGACGGAGGAAGCCGGTGACATTCGACGGCCTGCTGTTCTTCCCGGTCACGCCCTGCGACGAGGAGGAGCGGCTCGACCTCGAGGTGTTCCGCCGGCACGTGCGGCAGGGCGTCGAGGCGGGGTGCGGCGCGGTGTTCGCCTGCTGCGGCACCGGTGAGTTCCCCTCGCTCAGCCTGCGCGACTACACCGCCTGCGTGGCCGCGGCGGTCGAGGAGGCGGCCGGCCGCGTCCCGGTGGTCGCCGGGACCGGCTACGGCACCGCGATGGCCCTGGAGTTCGCCAGGGCGGCAGCGGACGGCGGGGCCTCGGCCCTGCTCGCGCTGCCGCCATACCTCGTGCAGGCGGGTCAGGACGGCCTGCGCCGCCACTACGAGGCGATCGCGGACGGCACCCGGCTGCCGATCATCCTCTACCAGCGGGACAACGCCGTCTTCGAGCCGGAGACGGTCGCGGCGCTCGCGGAGCACCCGGGCGTCATCGGGCTCAAGGACGGCTACGGCGACCTCGGCCTCATGCGCCGGATCATCGAGGCCGCCCCGCCCGGAATGCTCTATTTCAACGGCCTGCCGACAGCGGAGCTGTCCCAGCCCGGTTACCGGGACCTCGGGGTGGTCCGCTACTCCTCCGCCGTCTTCTGTTTCCTCCCCGACCTCGCGCTCGCCTGCTACCGGGCGCTGCGGGACGGCCGCGACGACGTCGCGAACCGTCTGATCGAGGGCTTCTACCGTCCCCTGGTCGACCTCCGCGGCGAGGGCCCGGGATACGCCGTCTCGCTCGTCAAGGCGGGTGTGCGCCTGCGTGGTCTGGACGTGGGACCCGTCCGCCGGCCGCTGTCCGATCCCAGCCCCGAGCACCTCGACAGGCTCGCCGCGCTGATCGACCGCGGTCTCGCCCTTCTCGAAGAACTGGAGCGGTCGCCCAACCCGGCCTGAGCGCCGGCGACACGTACGGACTCGTCTCGGGGGAGCGACCGCGGAACGGAGACAGTCATGCCCGGAAGATCCTTACTCCTGTCGGCCGCCCTCGCGATCACGGCCGCCGTCCCCGTGCTGGGAGCGGGCCCCGCCGGGGCGGCCACCCCGCCGGCCGGGAAGCCGGCCGATCTCGGGCGGCAGACGCTGCCCGCGGGCGACGGCTGGGCCTCGGCCGGCACCGGCACCACCGGCGGCGCGGCGGCCCCCGCGTCGAACGTCCACGTCGTGACCGACCGCGCGGGCCTGGCCGCGGCGCTCGCCTCCCCCGGCCCCCGCATCATCTACGTCAAGGGCGTCATCGACGTCGACAAGACCTGTGCGGACTTCGCCACCGGCGGCTACACGCCGGCCGGTTACCTCGCGGCGTACGACCCGGCGGTGTGGGGCCGCGACGCCGAGCCGTCCGGGCCGATGGAGGATGCGCGGGCGGCCTCCGCCGCGGCGCAGACGAAGTACATCAAGCTCAAGGTGCCGTCCGGCACCACGATCGTGGGCCTGCCGGGAGCGACCATCCGGCACATCAACCTGCACGTGGACAAGGCGGACAACGTCATCATCCGCAACATCCGGTTCGAGGACGCGGCCGACTGCTTCCCCCAGTGGGACCCCACCGACGGCGCCGAGGGCAACTGGAACTCCCTCTACGACAACATCTCGGTCACCAACTCGACCCACGTCTGGATCGACCACAACTCGTTCACCGACGGAGACAACCCCGACTCCAACCAGCCGGTCTACTTCGGCCGGCCCTACCAGGTGCACGACGGGCAGGCCGACATCACCAGCGCGTCCGACTTCGTGACCGTGTCGTGGAACAAGTTCTCCGACCACGACAAGACGATGCTGATCGGCTCGACCAACAACCCCGCCAACGACCGGGGCAAGCTCAGCGTCACCGTGCACCACAACGAGTTCTCCGGCAACCTCCAGCGGCTGCCCCGCGTGCGGTTCGGCAAGGTGCACGTCTACAACAACTACTACCAGGTGCCCGACGCCGAGCCCTTCGAGTACGCGCTGGGCGTGGGCGTGGAGTCCCAGATCTACGCCGAGAACAACTACTTCCGGCTGAGCCGGAGCGTGGACCCGGCCGACCTGCTCTACAACTGGGGCGGCACGACACTGACGGCCAAGGGCAACCTGCTGCGAGTCGGCGGCGAGGAGCAGCCCATCGACCTGATCGCCGCCTACAACGCGAAGAACGACCCCGACCTCGGCGCCGACGCGGGCTGGACGCCGACCCTGCACACGGGGATCGACCCCGCCGAGACCGTGCGCAGGGAGGTCTCCCGGCACGCCGGGGCCGGCGAGATCCACTGACGGCCGGAGGCGCGCGGCCCCTCTGCACCCCAGAGGGGCCGCGCGTTCCGTACGGCGCGCCTCAGGCGGGCAGGCGGAGTCCGAGCTGGATGCACAGCTCGAGCTGGTCGTAGAACACCTCGCTGCAGGCGATCAGGCAGCCCTCGATCTCGAATATCCAGCAGCAGCGCACGCTTACCCGACGTCCGGTGGCCTCGACGACCTCGCCCGTGGTGAGCGGGAACGGGCCCGTGTGCGTGCCGATTCCCACGCCGACGGCGGCCACGGCCTCGTCCTTGACGATCTTCTGCCATACCGTGACGCGCGCGTCGGGGAACGCCTGCCAGAGCAGCGTGTGGTAGGACGCGACATCCGAGCGGCCCCTCGCGGGTCCGCCGGGCCCCACCGCGACGGGCTGGGAGCAGTAACACCCCATGAGCGCGTCCAGATCATGGGCGTTGTACGCGCCGAAATATCGGTCCACCACGTCGACCACCGCGAGACCCCCGATTCCCGCATCCGGAAGTCCAGGCTATCGAGACGAGGTTTTTGTCCTCTTCGTCCGGGTCCGAGCATGGAGGCGCCGCTCCCCCAGAAGGGAGAGCGGCGCGGAAACGCGCACGGCGGGGCGTCAGACGCGCGGGCGGCCGTCCACACGTTGCGGCACGCCGAGAGGGTTGTCGTCGCGCAGTTCCGGCGGCAGCAGGTCCGCCGGCCAGTCCTGGTAGGCCACGGGGGTCGTCCAGCGCCTGATCGAGGCCGCGCCGACGGAGGTGTGCGCCGGGGCCGTGGATGCGGGCCAGGGGCCGCCGTGGTGCATCGCCCAGCAGACGGCGACACCGGTGGGCCAGCCGTTCCAGATGAGCCGCCCGGCCAGCCGGTTCAGCACCGGCACCAGGTCGCGGGCCTCCTCCGGGCCGGCCGCGTGGACGGTCGCGGTCAGCGACCCGGGCAGCCGGCGCAGCACCGCGGGCAGGTCGGCGGGGTCGCGGTAGCGGACGACGATCGCCGACGGGCCGAAGCACTCCTCCCCCAGCTCGGGCAGCCCGTCCGCGAACGCCTCCAGGTCGGCGGCGAAGACCTGCGGGGTGATGCCGTCCACCGCGCCCCCGCTCGCCAGCACGGTGAGCCGCTCGGCCAGCCGGCCGGACGCCCGCAGATAGCCCTCGCGGATCTTGTCGGTCAGCATGGGCCCGCCGCTGGTCGCGCCCACCGCCTCGGCGACGGCCTGCTCGAACCCTCCCTCCGCCGGGACGAACACCAGGCCGGGGTTGGTGCAGAACTGTCCCACGCCCAGCGTCAGCGAGGCCGCGAACCCGGAGGCCACCTCGGCGGGGTCGGCCGAGGACAGCACGACGACCGGATTGACGCTGCCCAGCTCGCCGTAGAACGGGATGGGGTCGGGCCGCTCGTCGATCAGCTTCTGGATGGCCTTCCCGCCCGCGAGCGAGCCGGTGAAGCCGACCGCCGTGACGAGCGGGTGCTTCACCAGCGGGGCCCCCGCCTCGAACCCGTGCACGAGCCCGAGCAGGTCGGGGTCCGGCAGAGCCTGCCGTACGACGGAGGCGGTCAGGTCGGAGGTGCGGGGATGCCCCTCGTGGGCCTTGACCACGACCGGGCAGCCGGCCGCGAGCGCCGACACCGTGTCGCCGCCCGCCACTGAGAACGCGAAGGGGAAGTTGCTGGCCGCGAAGACGGCCACGACGCCGAGCGGGTGGTTCATCCGGCGCACGTCGGGACACGGCGGAGTGGCGCCGGGGTCGGGGTGGTCGATCACCGCCTCGACCCAGCCGCCGTCCCGCAGGACGTCGGCGAACAGCCGGAACTGCGCGGCCGTACGGGCGATCTCGCCGCGCAGCCGCGCCTCCGGCAGCCGGGTCTCCTCCGCGGCGGCCGGCCACAGCTCCTCGGCGTGCTTGAGCAGGGCGTCGGAGACGCCTTCGAGCACGGTGGCACGCTCGGCCGGGGGCGTCGCCCGCCATGCCTCGCCCGCCGCGGCGGCCCGCTCGACCGCCGCCTGGACGGCATCGTTCACCTGGCCGGTCACCTCATCCCCCCGTCGTAAGGTTCTCGACATCGTAGCGGGGGCCGCAGAACGCCCCGCCGACCAGCGAATGCGGCAGCTCGCCGAGATCGGGCTCGCCGTGCTCGGCGATGAGCTTCTCGGCGTAGGCCTCCGAGTCGTCCTTGGGCTCGTAGCCGATGGCCCGGCCCTCCTCCAGCGACCACCAGCGGCGCGTGTTGGCCGACACGCCCCACACCACGTGGAAGCCGTCGGCCGCCAGCGACGCCTCGGCCAGCCGGGCGCAGTCGTCCGGGGACAGCCAGGTCGACAGCATGCGCACGTCCTTGGGCTGCTCGAAACACGAGCCGATGCGCAGGCACGTCACCTGCATGCCGTAACGGTCGTGATAGAGCGAGCCGAGCGCCTCCTTGGTCACCTTGCTCACGCCGTAGAAGGTGTCGGGGCGCGGGAACAGGTAGTCGGGGGCCTCGCCCTCGCTGCGCGGGAAGAACCCGACCGCGTGGTTGCTGCTGGCCAGCACGACGTGGCGCACTCCGGCCCGCCTCGCGGCCTCCAGCACCACGTAGGTGCCGTGGATGTTGACCTGCAGGATGTCCGCCCACGGCTGTTCGAGGCTGTGGCCGCCCAGGTGCAGCACCGCGTCCACGCCGTCCATCGCCGCGTCCATCGCCTCGGGGTCGGTGATGTCGGCGGTCACCGCCTCCTCGCCCGGCCCCGCCTCCAGCGGGACGACGTCGAGCAGGCGCAGCACGCGCCCCTCCCTGGCCAGCCGGGGTCGCAGCAGGGTGCCGACGCCGCCCGCCGCGCCGGTCATGAGAATTCGCATGTGCCTCCTGTCGGATCGGCCCTGCAATAGAGCGCGGCGCTCCGTGATCGTCCGCGCGACGTGCGGACCGTGTCAATGCCGAACGGCGCCAGTCTCGCAGTAACTCTCAACCGTTCACAACTACGGGCATGATTCACATATCTGACCCACGATCTCTTCTTGACGCAACTGTTGTCAATTTCTACGGTCTTGCTAGCAACTAAACACAATTGCGGAGCCGATTCAGAAACGTGGACAGGTCGAGCATGCGAACTGGAGGCGGGCGCATGCCGCGTCGTCTACCCGGTCAGCGTCATCCACTCGGTCGGCTACGCACGACCGCTCACGTTCCCGGCCTTCGAGCGGCAGTTCATGCGCGGGCTGACCAGCGCCGCGGTCAAGGCTGGCCAGGTTGACTTTCGTCGGATCACCCGGCTAGCTTCGTGGACATATTGAAGAACTTTGTCCATATATATGGACACCCAAGGGAGTGGGCGGATGCAGCTCGACGGCGTTCTCTTCTTTCCGGTCACACCGTTCGGCCCGGACGGTGAGCTGGCCGAGGACGTGCTGGCCAAGCACGTGACCCGGGGGGTGACCGAGGGAGCGGGCGGGGTGTTCGCCGCCTGCGGCACGGGCGAGTTCAACGCGCTGGGCATCGACGAGTACGCGCGGGTGGTGCGGATCGCCGTCGAGTCGGCGGGTGGGCGGGTTCCCGTCCTGTCCGGCGCCGGAGGCTCGCTCCCGTTCGCCCGCGAGTGCGCACGCAGGGCCGCCGACGCGGGCGCGGACGGTCTGCTGCTGCTGCCGCCCTACCTGGTCAGCGCGCCCGCCGACGGGCTGGTGCGCTACGTCCGCGAGGTCGCGGCGGCCACCGACCTGCCGATCATCGTCTACCAGCGGGCCAACGCCCGCTTCACGGCCGCCGCCGCGGCGGCGCTGACCGAGATCCCCAGCGTCGTCGGGTTCAAGGACGGCCTCGGTGACATCGACGCGATGCAGCGGATCATCCTCGCCGTGCGGGAGGCGACCGACCGCGACTTCACCTTCTTCAACGGGCTGCCGACGGCCGAGATGACCGTGCCCGCCTATCGGGGGATCGGCGTGAGCCTGTACTCCTCCGCCGTGTTCTGCTTCCTCCCGGAGGTGGCGCTGGCCTTCCACAAGGCCGTGACCGCCGGGGACGACGACCTCGTGCGGCGCCTGCTCGCCGGTTTCTACCGCCCCCTGGTCGAGCTGCGCGACCTGGTGCCCGGCTACGCCGTCTCGCTCGTCAAGGCGGGCGTCGCCCTGCGCGGCCTCGACGTGGGCCCGGTGCGGCCGCCGCTGGTCGACGCGGCGCCCGAGCACGTCGCCCGGCTGGAGAAGCTGATCGCGACCGGACTGGACATCGTCGGATGAGGAGCCGGATGAGGATTCGCGAGATCAACGTCACGCCGGTCGCCTTCCGCGACCCGCCGCTGCTCAACGCCGCAGGCGTCCACGAGCCCTGGGCGCTGCGCACGGTCGTCGAGGTCGTCACCGACGAGGGGCTGACCGGCCTCGGGGAGACCTACGGCGACCTCGACCACCTCGTGCGGGTGCGGGCCGCCGCCGAGGCGCTGATCGGCCACGACGTCTACGGCCACAACGCGATGTACGCCACCGTGGCCGGCCTCGTCGGGGCCGACGTCGTCACCGACCTGCACGGCCTGACCGGCACCTCCTCACGGGCCAAGACCGTCGACCGGATCTTCTCCCCCTTCGAGGTCGCCTGCCTGGACATCCGCGGCAAGGCCGTGGGCCGGCCCGTCGTGGACCTGCTCGGCGGCAGGGTGCGCGACGCCGTGCCGTACAGCGCCTACCTGTTCTACAAGTGGGCGGGTCATCCGGGCGCGCCGGAGGACGGCTTCGGCGCCGCACTCGACCCCGAGGGGGTGGTCGAGCAGGCCCGCCTGCTGATCGGCCGGTACGGCTTCCGCTCGATCAAGCTCAAGGGCGGCGTGTTCCCGCCCGAGCAGGAGATCGAGGCGATCCGCGCGCTGCGTGAGGCGTTCCCCGAGCATCCGCTGCGCCTCGACCCCAACGCCGTCTGGAGCGTGGAGACCTCGATCCGCGTGGGCCGCGAGCTCGACGGCGTGCTGGAATACCTGGAGGACCCGACCGAGGGCATCGAGGGCATGGCGCGGGTCGCCGCCGAGGTGCCGATGCCGCTCGCCACGAACATGTGCGTCGTCACCCCCGAGCACATCCCGTCGGCCGTACGCCAGGGAGCCATCGGCGTGCTGCTCACCGACCACCACTACTGGGGCGGTCTGGTGCGCTCGGCGCACATCGCCACACTGTGCGAGACCTTCGGCATCGAGCTGTCCATGCACTCCAACTCCCACCTCGGCATCAGCCTCGCCGCGATGACCCATCTGGCCGCCGCCACCCCGGCGGTCACCCACGCCTGCGACACCCACACCCCCTGGCAGGACGGCCAGGACGTGGTCGCCCCGTCTTCGGGCGGTAAAGGCGCGCTGCGGTTCGTGGACGGCGCGGTCCCGGTGCCGGACGGCCCGGGGCTCGGGGTGGAACTCGACCGCGACGCCCTCGCAATCATGAACGAGCAGTATGAGAAGTGCGGGGTCCGCTCCCGCGACGACACGACGTACATGAGGTCGGTCGACCCGTCCTTCTCCGCACGGAGGCCACGCTGGTGAACGTCATCTACGCCTACCCCTGGGACATCGCCGGCGACCCCGGCGCCGCCGCGCGCCTCAAGGCGCTCGGCGTCGACGCGGTGGCGCTCGCCGCGTCTTACCACACCACTCGCGCCGCGACCCCCGCCCATCCGGCCCACCGGCTGGTCGAGGCGCGGCACGCGGCCTGCTACGTCCCCGTACGCGAGGAGGCGTGGAAGGGCAACCGGCTGGTGCCCGGCACGCCGTCGTGGATGGACTCGGCCGACCCGTTCGGGGAGGCCAGAGACGCCCTGCGCGCCGCCGGCCTGCCGGTGCAGGCGTGGACCGTGTTGACCCACAACACGCTGCTCGGCTCGGCCAACCCCGACCTGGTCGTCACCAACGCCTTCGGCGAGATCTACCCCTATGCACTGTGCCCGGCGGCGGCGGACGTGCGCGACTACTGCCGCACGCTGGTCCACGAGGTCGTCGAGGTGGGCGACCCCGACGCGCTGATCCTGGAGGCGTGCGGCGCGCTCGGCTTCCGCCACGGCGGCCACCACGAGAAGACCGACGGCGCGGACTGGTCGCCCGCGCAGGTCGCGCTGCTGTCGCTGTGCTTCTGCGCGGCCTGCGTACGCCGCTACGAGGCGGCCGGGCTGGACGTCGCCGAGGTACGCGCGCGGGTGCGGGCGGGCGTCGACGGCGCGCCGGGCTCGGTCGAGGACGCGCTCGGCGACCTGGCCGGCGCGATGCGCGACCTGCGCACGGGGCTCGCGGGCGAACTGCGCGACCTGCTGCTGGCCGAGGCCAGAGCGGTGCGGCCGGACCTGAAGATCGCCCTGCACGCGAACGCCGACCCGTGGGCGACCGGCCCGTTCGCGACCGTGGCCGAGGGGGTGGACGTCGACCTGCTCGTCGGCAACTGCTGGAACGCCCCCGAGGTGGACGAGGCCGGGCTGCGCGCCCTGGGCCGGCTCGGCCCCCGCGTGGGCGCGTACGTGCTGGCCCTGCCCCCGCGCCCGGCGGACGGCGCGGCGCTGTCGTTCCTGGCCGAGGCCTACACGGCGGCCGGCGCCGCCGAGATCCACTGGTATCACGGCGGCCTCGCCTCCGCCGCCCGGCTGAAGGCGATCACGGAGGCCGTCCGCCGCTGAGCCGCACCGCGCCGCACCGCGCACCGCGCCGCACAGTGCCGGACGATGCGGGACAATCATGGGCATGCGGTTCGGCATCCTCGGCCCGACGGAGGCGCGGCCCGACGGCGACCGCCCGGTGCCGGTCGGCGGGCCGGGGCTGCGGGCGCTGCTCGGCCTGCTGCTCCTCAACGCGGGGCGGGTGGTCACCATCGACCGCCTGATCGACGGCCTGTACGGCGCCGAGCCTCCCTCCGGGGCGGACAACGCGCTGCAGGCCCAGGTGTCGCGGCTACGCCGGCACCTCGCCAGCCTGGGCGACCTGGGCGACCTGGTCGTGCGGGAACCGGCGGGCTACCGGCTGGCGGTGGACCCGGACGACGTGGACGCGTCGCGCTTCGAACGGCTGGCGGCCGAGGGGCGGCGGGCGCTCGACGCGGGCGACCCCGCCAGGGCCGCCGGCCTGCTCGGTCAGGCCCTCGCGCTGTGGCGCGGCCCGGCGCTCGCGGACGTGCCCGACGCGCCGTTCGCACCCGCCCAGGCGGCCCGGCTGGAGGAGCTGCGCCTGTCGGCGGCCGAGGACCTCGCCGAGGCGGGCCTGGCCCTCGGACGGCACCGCGACCTGCTCCCTGAGCTGCAGGAACGGATCGCCGCGCACCCGCTGCGGGAGCGCTCGCGCGGGCAGCTCATGCGCGCGCTGTACGCCGCGGGCCGCCCGGCGGAGGCGCTGGCCGCCTACGACGACACCCGGCGGGTCCTCGCCGACGAACTGGGCGCCGACCCGTCGGCCGAGCTTTCCGCGATCCACCTCGCGGTGCTGCGCTCCGATCCGGCCCTCACCCCCGCCTCCGCAGCGCCCGGCGGGCGGCCGGTGCCGCTCACCTCGCTCGTGGGCCGCGCCGCCGAGCTGGAGCGCATCGAGGCGCTGCTCGCCGAGGCGCGGCTGGTGACGCTGACCGGTCCGGGCGGCACCGGGAAGACCCGGCTGGCGCTCGAGGCGGCCACCCGGTGGCCCGGCGAGGTCTGCCTCGTGGAACTGGCCCCGCTCACCGACGGCGCCGACGTGCCGCAGGCCGTGCTCGGCGCGCTCGGGCTGCGCGAGACCGCCGTGACCATCCCCACTCCCGGGACCCGGCAGACCACCGCCGATCCCGTCACCCGTCTGGTGGCGGCCCTCACCCTGCGGCCGGTGCTGCTCGTGCTCGACAACTGCGAGCACGTCGTGGAGGAGGCGGCCCGGCTCGCCGACCGGCTGCTCGCGGCGTGCCCCGCCCTGCGCGTGCTGGCCACCGGCAGAGAGGCGCTCGGCATCACCGGCGAGCGCCTGTGCCCGGTTCCCCCGCTCCGGGTCCCCCCGCCCGGCGACGAGCTCGCGGTCGAGGACGCGCTCGCCTATCCGGCCGTAGGGCTGTTCGTCGAGCGGGCGGCCGCCGTACGGCCCGGCTTCGCCCTCGCGCCCGGCGACGTCGAGCACGTGCTGCGGATCTGCCGGGCGTTGGACGGGCTGCCGCTCGCCGTCGAGCTGGCCGCCGCGCGGCTGCGCTCGCTGCCCCTCGCCCGGATCGCCGCCCGTCTCGGAAGCGACGACGGCGACCCCGTGGCGGAGGGCGACGCGCCCCGCTTCGCGCTGCTGTCGCGCGGCAGCCGTACGGCGCAGCCGCGCCACCGGACGCTGCGCGCGGTCGTCGAGTGGAGCTGGGACCTGCTCGACGAACCGGAACGCGCGCTCGCGCGACGCCTGACGATCTTCGCGGGCGGTGCGACGCTGGAGGCGGCCGAGCGGGTGTGCGGCCTGCCCGACACCGACGGCGTGCTCGCCTCTCTGGTGGACAAGTCACTCGTCGAGGTGGTTGACGACCGCTACCGGATGCTGGAGACGATCCGGGCCTTCTGCGCCGAACGGCTGGCCGAGGCCGGCGAGAGCGAGCCCATGCGCAAGGCCCACCTCGCGTACGTCCTGGACCTGGTCACCACGGCCGACCCGCACCTGCGCGGGCCGGACCAGATCGAGTGGCTGCGCCGGCTGGACGGCGAGCGCGACGACCTTCAGGCCGCGCTGCGCCGCGCCGTACGCGCGGGTGATGTGGCGCCGGCGTTGCGGATGCTGTCGGCCATGAGCGGCTACTGGATCCTGCGCGGCCTGCGTGGGGAGGCGGCCCGGTCGGCCGCCGAACTGCTCGGCAGGATCGGCTCCGCGCCGCCCGAGGGGCTGGAAGAGGAGTACATCGTGTGCGCCTGCCTCGTGGGCTGGGGCGGAATGAGCGGCCCCGGCCTGGACACCCGCGTGGCCGAGGCCGCCCGGCGGACCTACACCCTGCCCATGCCGCCCCGGCAGCCGTTCCTCCTCGTCCTGCACGCCTTGATCAACGGCCCGCCCCCACGGGAGGAGTTCCACGACCTGGGGGGCCTGTTCGACGCGCTCAACCGCGACCCGTGGACGCGGACGCTCAGCCGCTTCAGCCTCTCGTACCTGAAGATGTTCGACGGCCGGCTCGCGGAGGCGGAACAGGAGCTCGCCGAAGCGCTCCGAGAGGCCCGTTCCATCGGCGACCTGTGGGTCCTGGTGATCATCCTGTCCGCGGTGGCCGACGTCGCCGACCGGCGGGGAGACCACGAACAGGTCGAGGCGCTGGTGAACGAGGCGCTTGAGCTGGCCGAGCGGCTCGGCGCGACGTCGGACGTCGCGGAGACCCTCTGCCGGCGCGCCTGGGCACGGATGCGCTCCGGACGCGTGGACGCCGCGAAGGACGACTACGACCGCGCCGCCGCACTGTCCCGCCGCACGGGCGCCCCGGAGGTGCTCGCCGCGGCGCTCCTCGGGCTCGGCGAGCTCGCCAGGCTGGACGGTGACATGGCCGGGGCCCGGCGCCGGTATGAGGCGGCCCTCGCGGAGTGCACGACCGCGTGGTTCAACGTCGAGGAGACGCGCTCGCGCATCTACCTCGCGCTCGGCTGGGCCGCGCAGAATTCCGAGTCGGCCGCCGAGGCGCTGGCGTGGCACCGCCGCGCCCTCACCACCGTGCCCGGCACTCGCCGCAGCTTCGGGATGACCGCCGCGGTCGCGGAGGGAGTCGCCGGCGTCGCGCTGCTGGAGGGGGATCCCGGGCGGTCCGCGTGGCTGCTGGGCGTGGGCGCCGCCCTGCGCGGGGCCCCGGCCGCGGGCGACCCGGACGTCGCCCGGGTCGAGGGGCGCTCGCGGGCCGCCCTTGGCGGCGAGGCGTTCGACCGGGCGTACGGCCAGGGCAGGGCGTACGCGCGCGAGCGGATGGCGATCACCGCGGACACGGATGGGGCGGCGCTGACCATCGTCGAAGGGCACCTGTCAGCGCTCGGTGGGTGAGCCGTCAGCGTCCGCGCGCACGCTGACGGCCATGAACGACACCTCCCGCAAGTGGGGCACGCTGGTCATCGCCTGCCTGGCCATGCTCCTGCTGTCCCTCGACCTCACCGTGCTGCACCTCGCCCTGCCGAAGCTCGGCGAGGACCTCGCACCCTCGGCCACCCAACTGCTGTGGATCGCCGACATCTACGGCTTCGCGCTGGCCGCGTTGCTCGTCACCATGGGCAACATCGGCGACCGGATCGGGCGCAGGCGGCTGCTGCTCGTCGGCTTGGCCGCCTTCGGCGCGACCTCGGTGCTGACGGCGTACGCGCCGAACGCGCCGCTGCTGATCGCCGCCCGCGCCCTGCTCGGCGTGGCCGGCGCGACGATCATGCCCTCGACGCTGTCGCTGATCCGCAACGTGTTCCCCGACCCGAAGGAGCGGACCACCGCGGTCGGCATCTGGAGCAGCGTGGGCGCGGTCGGGTTCGCCCTCGGGCCGATCGTCGGCGGCCTGCTGCTCGGCCACTTCTGGTGGGGCTCGGTCTTCCTGATCAACGTGCCCGTCGTCGTGGCCGTCCTGGCCGCCGGATTCGTCGTGCTGCCCGAGTCGCGCAACCCCCGTCCCGGACGGCTCGACCTCGTCAGCGTCCCGCTGTCCGCCGTGGGCGTGCTCGGCCTGATCTACGCGATGAAGGAGGCCACGACCGGCGGCGTCGCGCAGGCCCCCGTGATCGTCGCGACGGTGATCGCGGTCGCCGCGCTGGTCGTGTTCGTCCGCAGGCAGACCCGGCTGGCCGAGCCCCTGATCGACATCGCGCTGTTCCGGCGGCGCGCGTTCGCGGCCACGGTCGGCGCCGAACTGGTCGCGGTCTTCGCGATGCTCGCCATGTCGGTGGTCTTCGCGCAGTACTTCCAGCTCGTCATGGGCTGGTCGCCGCTGACCTCCGGGCTCGCCGGCATGCCGGGCGGCCTCGCCGGGGGCCTCGGCGGCGCGTTGTCAGGAGTGCTCGTGCACCGCTTGGGGCGTGGACCGGTCGTCAGCCTCGGGCTGGTGCTGACCGCGATCGGGTTCATCCTGTTCAGCCGGATCGATACCGAGACGCCCTACCTCTACATGCTCGTCGCCATGCTCATCCAGGGCGTCGGCATGGGCTTCACGTTCGCGGTGACCGGCGACACGCTGCTCGCCTCGGTGCCCAAGGAACGGGCCGGCGCGGCGAGCGCGATCTCGGAGACCGCTCACGAGATGGGCGGCGCGCTCGGCATCGCCGTGCTCGGCACCGTGCTGACCAGCACCTACCGCAACGGCCTGGTGCTTCCGCCCGGCCTGCCCGGCGGCGCGGCGGCCGAGGCCCGCGACACGCTCGCCGGCGCGCTGAAGGCCGCTGCCGCGCTCCCGGGCGACGCCGCGGGGGCCGTCGCCCGGGCCGCCCGCCAGGCGTTCGTCGAGGGCATCCACGTCACCGTGCTGACCGGCGCGGCCATCCTGCTCGTGCTCGCGGTCGCGGTGCCGTTCGCGCTGCGCGGCGTGCCCAAGGTGATCCCCGAGACCGTGGACGAGCCGGTCCCGGTCAAGTGATCCCCGGTCATGTGACTTGGGACAGCCAGCGGTCGTGGGCGCCGTCGAAGGGGCCGGTACGGCTGCCCACGGCCTTCATCAGCCAGGCGGCCGACCGCTCCGCCTGCCTGATGATCTCCTCCGGGTACGCGTACCGCACCTGGTGCTCGGCGAACTCGTCCTCGTCGTCCAGGATCAGTCGTCCGTCGCGCATCCGCAGCACGTCGAGGTCGAGGTCGACCATCGTGATCCGGGCGTCGCCGCGCACGGGGACCGTCGTGATGTCGCAGTAGATCTCCGCCTTGTGCGGCGGCGCGTTGAACGCCGCCGTCCACCACGCGTCGCGGGGAAACAGGATGACGGACGCGAACTCGAAGATCGTCGAGGGCTCGTGCCCCCGCTGGGCGATCATCCCGGAGGGACAGCCGACCCAGACTCCGTGCTCGTCCTCGCCCAGCACCCTCGCGTGGTGGTGCCAGTGCAGCGATCCGCCGTACTTGCGGTAGATGATCCTCACCTCGGACACGGGCGGGACGCTACGCCACGCCCGTCTCCGAGTACAACGGGATTACCGGCTAGACCTCGACGACCACCGGGATGATCATCGGGCGGCGGCGGTAGGTGTCGCTCACCCAGCGGCCCACCGTACGCCGGATGGTCCGGCGGATCTGCATCTCGTCGGCCACGCCGGACGCGGCGACCTCCTGCAGCGCGGCCTCGATCTGCGGGATGACCGCGTCGAACGCGTCGGGGTCGATGCCCGAGCCGCGGGCGGTGATCTCCGGCCCGCCGGTGAGCTTCCCGGTGGTGGAGTCCACGACGACGACGATGGAGATGAACCCCTCGTCGCCCAGGATGCGCCGGTCCTTGAGCGCCACGTCGGTGATGTCGCCCACCGAGGTGCCGTCGACGAAGACGTACCCGCACGGGACCGCGCCGGTGATCCTCGCCTGGCCGTCGACGAGGTCCACGACCACGCCGTCCTCGGCGATGACGATGTTCTCCTGGGGGACGCCGGTCAGCTCGGCCAGCCGCGCGTGCGCCCGCAGGTGCCGCCACTCCCCGTGCACCGGCATGAAGTTGGACGGCTTGGTGAGGTTGAGCACGTACAGCAGCTCGCCCGCGGCGGCGTGGCCGGAGACGTGCACCCGCGCGTTGCCCTTGTGGACCACGCGCGCGCCCCAGCGGTTGAGGCCGTTGATGACCTTGCTGACCGCCGTCTCGTTGCCCGGCACGAGCGACGAGGCGAGCAGGACGGTGTCGCCCTCGGCGATCCTGATCGGGTGGTCGCGGTTGGCCATGCGCGACAGCGCCGCCATGGGCTCGCCCTGGGAGCCGGTGCAGATCAGCACCACGTCCTCAGGCGGCCACTCCTCGATCTCCCGGGAGTCCACGAGCAGCCCCGCGGGCACCTTCAGGTAGCCGAGTTCGCGTGCCACGCCCATGTTGCGGACCATCGACCTGCCGATGAGCGCGACCTTGCGGCCGTGCTTCTCGGCCGCGTCCATGATCTGCTGGACGCGGTGGATGTGCGAGGCGAAGCTCGCCACGATGATCCGCTTGGACGCGCCGCGGAAGACGTCGTCGATGACCGGCGCGATCTCCCGCTCGCTGGTGACGAAGCCCGGCACCTCCGAGTTGGTGGAGTCGGACATCAGCAGGTCGACGCCCTCGCCCCCGAGCCGGGCGAACGCCCCGAGGTCGGTCAGCCGCCCGTCCAGCGGAAGCTGGTCCATCTTGAAGTCGCCGGTGTGCAGGACGAGGCCCGCAGGAGTGCGGACCGCCACGGCCAGCGCGTCGGGGATCGAGTGGTTGACCGAGACGAACTCGCACTCGAACGGCCCGAACGAACGCCGCTCGCCCTCGATCACCTCGACCTTGACCGGCTGCATCCGGTGCTCGCTCAGCTTGCTCTCGATGAGCCCGAGCGTCAGCCGCGAGCCGACGACCGGGATGTCGCGCCGCTCCCGCAGCAGGTACGGCACCGCGCCGATGTGGTCCTCGTGGGCGTGGGTGAGCACGAGCGCCTCGATGTCGTCGAGCCGCCCCCGTATGTAGTCGAAGTCGGGCAGGATGAGATCGACGCCCGGCTGGTCGGGCTCGGGGAACAGCACGCCGCAGTCCACCACGAGCAGACGGCCGTCGTATTCGAAGACCGCCATGTTGCGGCCGATCTCCCCGAGACCGCCCAGCGCGACGATGCGCAGGCCGTTTTCCGGCAGCGGCGGAGGCGGCCCGAGTTCGGGATGCGGATGACTCATTCCGCGCCCTCCGCCCCGCGCCCGGCGCCGTACGCGCTCACGCGCGGTTCCCTGTTTTCATTTCTTCTGGTCAAGTCGCTCATTCGGCTCCATCTGTTGATCTAATCCACAAGCTTGAGGCCCCCCGTGATGAGGTCCTCCCGAAGCGCTGTGATCTGCTCCTCCGTGGCGTCCACGAGCGGCGGGCGGACGTACCCGGCGTCCTGGCCCACCAGCTTCAGCGCCGCCTTGACCATGATCGCCCCCTGGGTGCGTGTCATGATCGCCGAGACCACCGGGAGGAGCTGACGGTGGACGGCCAGTGCGTTCTCGACATCACCGGACCGGTAGGAGTCGACCATCGAGGCCAGCTCGGCGCCCACCACGTGGCCCACCACGCTGACGTACCCCGCGGCGCCGACCGAGAGCCACGGCAGGTTCAGCAGGTCGTCGCCGGAGTAGAAGACGAGGTCGGTGGAGGCCATCACCTGCGAGCCCGCGAACAGGTCGCCCTTGGCGTCCTTGACGGCGGCGATGCGCGGGTGCTCGGCCAGCCGGAACAGGGTCTCGATCGTGATGGGCACCCCGGCGCGGCCGGGAATGTCGTACAGCATCACCGGAAGGCCGGTCGCGTCCGCGACGGCCGTGAAGTGCCGGAGCAGGCCCTCCTGCGGCGGTTTGTTGTAGTACGGCGTCACCACCAGGAGACCGTGCGCACCCGCCCGCTCCGCGGCCTCGGCCAGCTCGACGCTGTGCCGCGTGTCGTTCGTACCGGCGCCGGCCACGACGGTGGCCCGATCGCCCACGGCCTCGACGACCGCACGGAGGATCCGGTCCTTCTCCTCGTCGGAGGTGGTGGGGGACTCCCCCGTGGTGCCGCTGACGACCAGGCCGTCGTTGCGCTGCTCGTCCACGAGATAGGCGGCGAGCCGCTGGACGCCCTCGTAATCGACGGCGCCGTCAGAGGTGAACGGCGTGACCATCGCGGTCAGCGTGCGGCCGAAGGGGGCGTCGGAGGTTCCAGTAGGCGATGCCATAGACCGAACGGTACCCGGATCCGCAGGAGTGATGGACCTCGCCACCCCGTTATGTCCAGTACCGCCCCGCGGACGCCGCCGGCAGCGGAAGAGGCCGCCGATATGTGCTCGGGGGTACACACATCAGCGACCTCTAACCGGGAATCGCCGCGCCTTACGCGGATGTTACACACCGCTGACGAAATTTTTCCGGAACGCCCGCGAACAGCGGCTTCTGCACCCCTGGGGCGCCTTCGGGGGCCGGCGGCAGAGCCTCGGCGGGATACGCCCCAGCGGATCAGTGGACCTCCCCCGAGAGGAGCCTCACCCACAGCTCCTCCATCCGCGTGGCGACGAGGCGCTCGGTCTCGCGGATCTCCACCTTCTTGCCCCGCGTCGTCCGCCGGATGAACAACAGCCCGCCCGCCGCGCACAGCTCGTAGATCGTCGCCTTGCACTCACACGTGTGGCGGCGCACCCGCACGCGATCGCTCCGGTTGGTGGGCTTCATCCAGCTGATCTTCTTGTGCCCGTCCCTGGGAGGGCTGGCATGGATGCCGTGATAGGGCGGCGGGAGGGGAATATCAGCACCTGGCCGCTTAGCGGCACAATCACCCATTAGCAGCCCTTTCACCAGGCAAAGTTGGAGTCACAGGCCATCTCCGTCACTCTCGGTCGCCCGGCGAATACGCCAAGATTTGGAGGACCCGTCACCCCCTCAGGGATGGATTGATGGCAAACTCTGATCCGGTCTACCTGCGCGTAGTCGAGGACATTCGCCGCCAGATCGTCGACGGCACGCTCCCCCCGGGCGCACCGATCCCCTCGCGGCACCAGATCACCCGGAAGTACAGCGTCGGTGAGACGGCCGCCCGCCACGCGCTGCGCGTGCTCGCCCAGGAGGGCCTCATCATCGGCCGCGTGGGCTCCGGGCACCGGGTGCGGGAGAAACCGATCCTGCTCCCGCTCCACCGCAGCCGCCTCCCCGAACCGCACGCCGCCTTCGCCAACGACATGCAGGCGGGCGGACGACAACCCAGCTGGAGCTGGCGCAGCGAGCTCGCCGACGCCCCTCCCGACATCGCCCACCGGTTGCGCGTCGGGGAGTGCAGCCCCGTGATCAGGACCCGCTACGTCTTCCGCGGGGACGGCCGCCCGGTGCAGTTGCTCACCTCGTACGAACCGGTCGAGCCAGGCCAGAGCCAGGCGCCCGAGGAGGGCACGTACGAACGCAGGAGCGCGGCCTTCCGGCTCGTGGCGAGCGGCCTGCCGCTCACCGAGATCAGCGAGACCGTGCTCATCCGTGTCCCCCAGCCGACCGAGAGCGACCTGCTCGAGCTGCCCGCCGGCGTCCAGGTGCTCCAGATCGAGCGCACGTACTGGGCCGGGGAGCGCCCGGTGGAGACCAGCGACGCCGTGGTGCCCGGCGACAGATTCCGCCTGGTCTACGGCATTCCCAGTCCCCTCTGACTGTCGGTGCCCACTGGTACAACCGATCCGGATCCCCCATCCGGAGGTGCCGATGCGCGTCAAGGACATGCCCCTGGCCGACCAGCCGCGTGAGCGGCTGCTGGCGTCGGGAGCCGCCGCGCTCGCCGACAGGGAGTTGCTCGCCCTGCTGCTCGGCTCGGGCAGCAGGGGCGTGAGCGCCGTCGAGCTCGCCTCCCAGCTCATCGCCCACTGCGGCGACCTCGGCGAGCTGGCCCGCTCCGAAGCCCATCGGCTGCTCGCCGTCCCCGGCGTGGGTCCCGCCAAGGCCGCCCGCGTGGCGGCCGCGTTCCATCTCGTACGGCGGGCCCAGGCGGAGCCGGAGCGAAGCCGGATCACCTGCTCGGCCGACATCGCTTCGGCTGCCGCTCCCCTGCTGCACGGACAGCCGCGCGAGCGGCTCGTCGTGGTCGTGTGCGACGGGCGCGGCGGCGTGCTGCGCCTCGCCGTGGTCACCGAGGGCGGCAGCGACCACACCCCCGCGCCCGTCCGCGACATCGTCACCACCGTCCTCCTCTCCGGCGGGGCCGCCTTCGGCCTCGCCCACAACCACCCGAGCGGATCGCTCGTCCCCAGCCCCGCCGATGTCGAGGTCACCGCCCGCCTCCACGAGGCCGCCGACACCGTCGGCCTCCGCTTCCTCGACCACGTGATCGTCACCGACACCGCCTGGCGCCGCGTCCCTTGGCCTCCTCCCGAGAATGCATAGTTGCATAGTACGTCTAGTTGTATGGCCTTGCCCAGGACAAAACACAACGCCTAATCAGGCATAGTCATACAGACCGGCTCGTAGTGGGTCGTCTAGGCTTCGCGCGTGCTCGACCACGACGGTGACACGCATCTGTACGTGCAGATAGCCGAGATCATCCGGCAGCAGATCCAGCGAGGTGACCTTCCGCCCGGACACCCCATTCCGAGCGAGGCCACCATCCAGAGTGAGTTCGGCGTGGCCCGGACCACAGCACGACGCGCCTTCCACATGCTGCGGGAAGAAGGCCTGATCTACACGGTGCAGGGCGAGGGCACGTTCGTGACCTCACCGGACACCGCGCCGCGAGAGCCGCGAAAGATTCCGATGTACCGGAAGATCGCAGACGACATCGTCGCGGGGATTCGCGACGGCGACCTGCGCCCGCGTCGTCCCATACCAAGCGAGACAGCGCTGGTCCAGAAGTACGAGGTGGCACGCGAGACGGTACGCAGGGCGATCGGTCGTCTCCGCGAGCAGGGCTGGGTTTACACCGTCCCCCAGCGAGGGAGCTTCGTCTCACCGGAGGACAAGTGGCCGGCGGATTAGCGGTTTCCATCGTCTAGTCGTCTGGGTCGGTCTACGGTCGACCCATGCTTGACCGTGATGGACCGGTACCCGTTTACAAGCAGATCGCCGACCTGATCCAGGAACAGATCCGCCGGGGCGAGCTGGTCGAAGGTGATGCCATCCCGAGTGAGGCTGAGATGGAGGCCGAATACAGGGTGGCTCGCCCCACGGCACGGCGCGTCACCCGGGAACTGAGGGATCTTGGCCTCGTTCATACCCTGCAAGGGGTAGGGACCTTCGTAGGAGACGGCACCGTCTACCGTCCC
Organism: Microbispora catharanthi; assembly: GCF_006334915.2. Classification (GTDB taxonomy): domain Bacteria; phylum Actinomycetota; class Actinomycetes; order Streptosporangiales; family Streptosporangiaceae; genus Microbispora; species Microbispora catharanthi. The sequence continues at coordinate 125,734 of NZ_VDMA02000010.1, read as the reverse complement.
CGTCGTAACCCGCCCCTGTACGAGCTGATCGCGACAGAGATCGCTGAACGCATCAGGCGGCGAGAGCTGAAACCGAACCGGCCGATCCCGAGCGAGAAGTCACTCATGCAGCAGTACGGCGTGGCCAAGGTGACCGTGCGCCAGGCCATCGGACTCCTCCGGGACCAGGGCTACGTCTTCACCGTCCCTCATCGCGGTTCCTACGTGCGCGCGCCCGAGAACTGGCCTGACCGACCTGGCGACGCTGTCCGAGAGCTTGAGCGGCCCCGACACCGTCTCACCAACAGGTGATCCTCAGCTTCCACTGCGTGCATGTCTGGTTCACGACCCCGCCGCGACGCTGATGGAGTTCACAAGATCGGCGACGTAGCGTTTCCGAGCAATCACCTCACGAGTCCGCTGGGGGATCTCTATCGACGAGACACATGCTCGCGCGCGCGGGCTACGGTTCCTGCGGAGGCACCACGCACATGAACGACCCGCTCTGCAAGCAGGCAGTGCTGATCACGTACGGCGGCAAGACCATCAAGGTGCCGATCAGAGACCTCTGTCCCGGCTGCGCGGCCAACCACCTCGACCTGAGCCGTCCAGCCTTCGCGCAGTTCGCGAATCCGGATGCCGTACCGCGTCTGACCGCCGTCTCATGGCAGTTCACGTCCGTCTGAACTTCCTGGCGCGTACCGACCGGAAGGACAGCCGCAAGATTCGGACACAGAGAGATCGTGATTTCACTGTGCGTGATCGCTCCGATGTCCCTATCCTGTCGGCATGCCACAGACCGAGGAACGCATCGACGCCATAGAGCGGGAAATCACCGGCATCAGGAGCGATGTCCGACTGCAGAACGCCATGCTGATCAAGTGCGGTGAGCAGATGAGCGATCTGCGCACGGGTCAGCACGAGCTGCAGAAGGGGCAGGAAGAGCTCCGCACCATCACAGCCGAACTGCGTACCGGCCAGGACGAACTGCGAGCCGGCCAGGACGAACTGCGAGCCGGACAGGACGAGCTGCGAACCGAAACGGCTGAGCTCCGCAAGGGGCAAGAGGAGCTGCGTTCCATCACGGACGACCTCCGCAAGGGGCAGGAAGAGCTGCGCGCCGACACAGCCGCGATCCGCCAGACGTTGGAGGAGTTCCGCGGCGCTTTCGCCGTCGTACTGGACGAAATCCGGATCCAGAAGGCGTGGCGGGAGGAGTTCTCCGACAAGGTCGCTCGTGTGATCGCCAAGAGCGAGGGCCTCGAAGCGTAACCGCGAACGTCGGGCGACTCCCCGATCCCCCTCCGCGCTTCCTCGGGCATGAGGGGAGTCGCCTGACGAGGCCGCGTTTCTCCGGCTGCCGCCGTCGAAGGGCCGACGGAACGCTCAAGCGACGGGGTCCGTACGCCGAATTGCGTAGGCGCGCAGCCATCCGCGGGCGGATGCCGGAGCAGCCCGTGCCTGCGAGGCTCCGGGCCATGAACAGGCGAACGGCATGGGTGATCTTCACCGTCGCGGTCATCGCGACTTCGGTGCTCGTCTATCCGTACCTGGGCCTTGATATCGACGACAGCCGCCTCGATGTGCGCGACAGCCTCCACTATTACGTTCTGGTCGGTCATATCGGGACCGCCGCGGTCGCGCTCGTGCTCGGCTCCCTGCAGTTCATGCCCAAGGTGCGGGCGCGCAGGCGGGTCCACCGGACGCTCGGCCGGGTCTATCTCCTCGCCGGGGTGCTGCCGTCCGCGGTGGCCACGATCCCGGTAGCGCTGTGGTCGGGCCGCCTCATGACGCAGGTCGGCCTCACGACCGCGGCCGTTCTGTGGCTGATCACCGGCGGTCTCGCGTACCGGGCCGCCCGCCGGCGCGACTTCACCGCCCACCGCAACTGGATGATGCGCAACTACGCCCTGACGTTCCTCGCGGTCACCGCGCGCATCCTCGTTCCCCTGTTCCTGCTGGTCCAGATCCCCTTCCGCGGGGCCGATCCGGGATCGACGGGAGAACTCGCGATCTCGATGATCCCGATCGGTCAGACCTTGGGCTGGGTCGTCAACCTGGTCGTGGTCGAGAGCATCATCAGGCGTCGCCGGCGCCTCCCCGAAGCCCGCCGGATGGAAAGGCTCAGTTGATGAGGGCCATCGCCTTGTCGCTCAGGCCCGCCGGGGCGGTCTTCGGGTTGCCGGCGTCGAAGGGCGGCCGCGGGTCGTACTCGATCGCGAGCTGCACGGCCTGCGCCGTCTCCTCGTCGCGCATCGCGGCCAGCAGGGTCAGAGCCATGTCGATGCCGGAGGACACCCCCGCCGCCGTCACGATCTTGCCGTCGACCACCACGCGCTCGCTCACCGGCTCGGCGCCGAACCCGGCGAGCTGGTCGAGCCATCCCCAATGGGTCGTCGCCCTGCGGCCCTTCAGCAGGCCCGCCGCGCCCAGCAGGAACGAGCCGCTGCACACCGAGGTGGTCCACCGGGTGCGCTCGTGGGCCCGCGCGATCCAGCCCAGAAGCTCCGCGTCGGACAGTGCCTCGATCGTTCCGGGTCCTCCCGGTACGACGATCACGTCCGGCGCGGGCAGGTCGTCGTACGACGCGGTGGCCGCGAGGCTGAGGCTCCCCCGGTCGTCGAGCACGGGCCCGGGCTCGGCCGCGACGAACGTGACCGTGCAGCCCGGGGCGAAGGCCAGCACCGTGTACGGCCCGACGGCGTCGAGCGCGGTGAACCGGGGATAGAGGGGGATGGCGATGTTCGTCATCTGCTGCCTTCCTTCGATCGGAACCGGCGGCGGTAGTCGCCGGGTGAGACGCGCCAGTGGCGGTGGAAGACCCGGTAGAGGGTCTCGGGGACGCCGAGTCCCGACTCCCTGGCCACCCTGTCCAGGGGGTGGCCGGTGGTCTCCAGCAGCCGCCGGGCGGCGTCGGCCCTGCTGCGTTCGACGTACCTGCCGGGTGAGACCCCGGTCTGCTCGGTGAAGACGCGGGAGAAGTGCCGCTCGCTCATCCCGGCCCGCCGGGCGAGCGCGGGCACGCTCAGGTCCGCGGCCGGGTTGGCGTCGATGAACGCCTGGATCTCGCGCAGCGGCTCGGCGCGCGGGACCGCTGCCCTCATCGGCGCGCTGAACTGGCTCTGCCCGCCCGGGCGGTGCAGGTACACCACGAGTCCGCGGGCGACGTTGCGGGCGAGCGTGTGGCCGTGGTCGTCGGCCACGAGCGCCAGGGCGAGATCCACTCCCGAGCTGACCCCGGCCGAAGTCCAGACGTTCCCGTCGCGGATGTAGATGGGATCGGCGTCCACCTCGACGTCCGGATAGCGGTCGGCCATCTCCCCCGCGACCAGCCAGTGGGTGGTCGCGCGCCTGCCGCCGAGCAGCCCGGCCTCCGCGAGGAGAAAGCTCCCGTTGCAGACGGAGGCGACGCGCCCGGCCCCCGCCGCCAGCCGGGCGACGCCAGCGATCAGCTCCCGATCGCGCAGGTGTTCCGGCACCGACAGCCCGCCCACGACCAGCAGCGTGTCGATCGGCACCGCGACCTCGGCCAGCGGAGTCTCCGCGACGGTCGCGATCCCGTTCTGGGCCGGTATGGCACCGCCGCGCACGGCCGTCACCTCGACCCGGTAGCCGGGCTCCAGCACGAGCAGGTTCGCCGTGGTGAAGACGTCGGCCGGTCCGGCGAGATCGAACATCTGAAAGCCATCGAAGATCACGATGACCACGCGTCGCTGCATGCCCCAATGCTTCCGAGCGGGGCTTCATGGCGTCAACGACACGGATATTGCACATTACGCCAACGGGCGCCACGAGGCTGCGATCGCGGCCCGCCCCTCTGCAAGAGCTTCCCCGACATCTGCTACACCGCCTGATGCAAGGCTCCCTGCGAGGACCCCGCCTTCACCGAGGGCACGATGACCGGCACCCACGTGGGCGCGCTCCTGCTGCCGGGCGGCCGGGTGGCGGCCTGCCACGGCCGCCCGGCTGCGGCATCACACCTCGCTCGCGCCGCTGATCCCCACCGCACCGTGATCTCCACTGCACCGTGATCTCCACTACATCGGGGCCGAGCCCGGGCCGAGCAGGGACGTCGCGAGCGACCGCAGTCCGGCGGCGAGCCGCTCGGACTCACCGTCGAGCAGCAGCCGCGCCACCGGTTCGTTGTGCAGCGAGCCGATGAGGAGGTGGGCGACGAGCGTGGCGTCCAGGTCCGGGCGCGCCCGCGCGATCAGCTCCGAGACATGAGCATGCCACCGCCGGTAGACCGGGTTGGCCTCCCGGGGACCGGCCGCGCTTCTCTGCGTGGCCACGGCGTGTTCGTGCGCCGTGATCAGGCCGACGTTTCGCGAGGCGAGAGCCACCATGGCGTCGAGGAAGGCCAGGATCCTCTCGTGCGGCGGCGCCCCCGGACCCAGCGGAGGGGGACCGGCGGCGATGGCCTCGCTCAGCTCCTGTGCGCGTTCCTCCATCAGGGCGAGCATCAGCCCTGCCCGACTGCCGAAACGGTGGAACACCGTGCCCTTGCCCACGCCCGCGGCCGCCGCGACCTGCTCAATCGACACCTCGTCGGGCCGGTGCAGCCGCAGCAGTTCCTCCGCCGCCTCCAGGATCGCGCGCCGATTTCGCGCCGCGTCAGCGCGCTCGCGCCGCTGTTCGCCCACTCGTGCCCTCTCGATAGACAACTTGACCAACGGTCCATATAGTAGCGCTCACATCAACTTGACCTGAGGTCCAGTTAACTCCGGAAAGAGGGGAAACACATGCGTGCGATCGTGATGCACGAGAGCGGCGGACCCGAGGTCCTTCGGCTGGAAGAGGTCCCCACACCCACCGCGGGCCCCGGGCAGGTGCTCGTACGGACGGAGGCGGTGGGCGTCGGCTACGCCGACACGCTGCTGCGCGGGGGCGCGTTCCCCTTCCCCGCGCCGCTTCCGGCGGTGTTCGGCTTCGAGGCCGCCGGGACGGTCACCGAGGTCGGGAAGGGGGTGGACCCGTCCCTGTCCGGCGCCCGCGCACACGTGATGAACCTGGACGGCGCGAGCGGCGCGTACGCCGAGTACGTGGCGGCGGACGCGGGTGCTCTCACCCTCATTCCCGACGAGGTGACGGCGACGGACGCCGTCGCCGTGGCCGTGCAGGGGGCGTTGGCGCTGGCCCTGCTACGGGCGGCGCGCCTGAACGGAACGGAGAACGTGCTGATCGAAGCGGCGGGAGGCGGCACCGGGGGCTACCTGACCCTGCTCGCCAGGGAGTCGGGCGCCGGCCGGGTGATCGGGACGGCGGCCAGCGAAGCCAAGCGACGCAGGGCAGAGGCCTTGGGCGCCGACCACGTGCTCGACCACTCGGACCCTGACTGGCCCGACGGGGTACGCGACGCTCTCGACGGCGAGACGGTGGACGTGGTCTTCGAATCCCTCGGCGGCGCCTCGGCCGGGCGACTGCTGGACGCGCTCACGCCCGGCAGCGGCCGGATCATGTTCTACGGCGTACTCAACGGCGCGCCCGGCATCGCTCCCATGGACCTCCTGCGGCGCGGGCTGACCCTCGTGGGCTGCGGCGGCATGGACGCCTGGGCTCAGGGGGTGCTGGCCGCCCGCGCGGACGTGCTGGGCATGGTCGCCGAGGGCCGCCTCCTCCCGCAGGTCGACACCGTGCTCCCACTCGCGGAAGCCGCGAAGGCACACCGGCGCATGGAGGACAGGGCCGCCATGGGCAAGATCGTGCTCGTGCCCTGACGGGAGTCCGATGCTCAGCCGCCGCGCCGGGCGCACGCCTCTCGGCGGCAACAGTCCCGCTGCGCGGGACGGCATGCGCAGCGAAGGTGATCAAGACGACAGCAGGTGGGCCACGACGATGACGTTGCCGTACAGGTCGGCGAAGTGGAGGGAGCGGCTGCCGGGGTCCTCGCGCTCGTCCCAGACCCGTACGCCGTGCTCGCGCAGCCGCTTGGCGACCACGTCGAGGTCGGAGGTGTGGAGGACGAGCAGCGGTCGCGGCGATCCCCCTCGCGACCGAAGGGACCGTCACCCTGCCGTTCCCCCCGTACGGGGTCGCGTCCGAGACGCACACCCTCTACGTGAGGGCCGTCGACACCAAGGGCGTCCCGGGCCCCGTCGGAGCCGGTCACGGTGACGGTCTACAACGACGTGCTGCCCACCTCGCCGTCTCCGTCGGCGCCGCCCATCCCGCCCTCCTGCCAGGTGAACTACACCTCCACGTCCCGGCAGGGCGGCACGAGCACCTCCATCGCGGTCACCAACACCGGTTCGCGGATCATTCCCGGCTGGCACCTGGCGTTCGTCTTCCCCTCGGGCGGCCAGCACGTGACCTCCGGCTGGTCGGCCCAGTGGACCCAGAGCGGGAGCAGTGTGGACGCCCAGGGCTACGAGTGGAACAGGGACCTCGCTCCCGGGCAGACCGTGTACATCGGCTTCACCGGCACGAACACCGGAACGAATCCGGCGCCGACGTTCTTCAGCGTCAACGGCGCCAAGTGCACCTGAACCTCGAGAACACGATCGGCCCCGCGTCACTCCTCGCCGGAGAACCTCTCCCAGGCGGACTGCCGGGTCATGCCGAGCGCGGCACCGATCCTGGCCCAGGTGGCGCCCCGGTCGCGCGCCCGCTGGACCCAGACCCGCAGGTTGTCCTCGACCTGCGCGCCCACCTCGGCGATCCGCGGAAGGAACTCCAGGATCTGCTCGACGGTCATGCTCTCGGTGTACGGGATCTCCGGCGTCTCGACCGACTGGGCTGCCAGGATCTCGGCGCAGAGCCCGACGCATTCGTTGCAGATGTGGACGCCGGCACCGGCGATCATCTTGGCCACATCGGTCTTCGGCTTGGAGCAGAACGAGCAGCGGATGTCCTGTTCCGCCAGAGAAGGAGCCGGCATGTCGCCTCCAAGGGGATAACGTGTCAGGCTGTTCCTGACGCTCGCCCCACAGGCTAGGCCGTCAGGAGCAGCCTGACAACGGATCATCCGGAAAGCGATGTTTCCCGGCGGCTCAGCTCTTGGGGCCGAAGGCGTGCGGGACCTCTCCCTTGCGTCCGCAGCGCGGGCAGGGCCGGTATCGCCCGGACCACCAGGTGGCCTTGAGCGTGCCACTGCCCTTGCACTTGGGGCACCTGGACAGGTAGTTGCGTACGTAGTCGGAGACGAGCCAGATGCCGAAGAAGGCTCCGGCGAGGACGAGAAGAGTCTGGGAATCCACCATGGCTCCGTAGTCGGGGGACAGACCGGCGACGAACGCGTCGCCGTACGGAAGCCGGTCGCGCGGGGGCGCGGTCACCGTCACTCACCGGCCGGGCGAGGCAGTGCGTGAGGCGGGCGCGGGTCGTCACCCGCACCGCGGGTGCGCGCATGGCCTGCGAGGGAACGCGCATCTCCGCCTCCGTCAACACTGGTCGCACGGGAGAGGACGCAGCATGGCCCCCGGCCGGTGACAGCCGGGGGCCGTTTCGTTGGAGTCACAGGGCCCTGGGGCGCGGCAGCCCTCAGACTCGCTCGGGCTGGAGCTCCGCCGCCTGCTCCACGCCCGCCCGGGGCCGTCGCAGGACGACGTACGCGGCCACGAGGGCGCTGACCAGCAGGACCAGGGAGACCGTGAAGGCCAGCCGGTAGCCGCCGGTCAGCGCGACCGCCTCGCTCGCCCCGCCCGCCAGCAGCCCCTCCGTGCGGGAGGCGGCCAGCGTGGACAGCAGCGCGACGCCGACGGCCATCCCGACCTGCTGGGTCGTGTTGAAGAACCCCGAGACCAGGCCCGCGTCGTCGGAACGGGCGCCGGACATGCCGAGCGCGGTCAGCGCCGGAAGCACCAGGCCTCCGCCCATGATGAGCACCATCACGGGGAGCAGGTCGGTCACGTAGCGGGCGTCGACAGGGACGCGGGTGAGCCAGGCCATCGCGCCGATAAGGAGCACCAGGCCGCCCAGCAGCACGGCACGCGCGCCGAAGCGGGTGCTCAGCCGCGGGGACGCGAACAGCGACACCCCCGCGATGGCCAGCGCCGCCGGGAGCATGGCCAGGCCGGTGTCGAGCGCGCCATACCGGAGCACCTGCTGCATGAACAGCGCCGCCATGACCTGGAAGGCGAACATCGCGCCCAGCGTCAGGACCTGCACCAGGTTGGCCCCGGCGACGGCGCGCGAGCGGAGGATCCGCAGCGGCATGAGCGGGGTCCGGGCGGTCGCCTGGCGGACGAGGAACGCGGCCAGCAGCACGAGCGACACCGCGCCGAACCACAGGGAGCGCAGGCCGTACCGCTCGATCTGGACCACGGCGTAGATGCCCAGCATGAGACCGGCCGTGACCAGCAGGGCGCCGACGGCGTCCGCGCCCGCCGACAGCCCGAGCCCCCTCTCGGCGGGCAGCGCCCGGACCGCCAGCGCGATCGTGACCACGCCGATCGGCACGTTGACGAGGAAGATGTAGTTCCAGCCCAGCGCGTCGGTGAGGACTCCGCCGAGCACCTGGCCCAGCGACGCCCCGGCGGCGCCGGTGAAGCTGAAGACGCCGATGGCCTTCGCCCTCTCCCCCGCGTCCGTGAAGGTCGTCACCAGGATGCCGAGCACGACCGCCGAGGCCATGGCGCTGCCGACGCCTTGAAGGAATCGGGCGCCGATCAGCGCCCCCGGCCCGGTGGCGGCTCCGGCCAGCAGGGAGGCGGCGGCGAAGACGGCGTTGCCCGCCAGGAACATGGCCCGGCGGCCGATCAGGTCGCCCAGCCGGCCCGCCAGCAGGAGCAGTCCGCCATACGCGATGAGGTAGGCGTTCACCGTCCAGCTCAGCTCAGCGGGCGCGAAGCCGAGATCCCGCTGGATGGCGGGCATGGCCACAGTCACGATGCTGCCGTCGAGCACCGTCATCAGCATCGTGGCGGACAGCACGCCCAGCACGAGCCACCGGGATCGGGATATACGCGACATGAGTCGCCTCCTGTTCATGAGGAACAGGAAAAACCGTAGCAGATAGTTTTGTTGTAGACGATCCCTTATGGACCGATCATCCGCGGTGACGCGCCCGCCTGACCGGCTGCGGCGCCTCCACCGCCGTGGCCAGATGCCCCGTGACCAGCCGGTTGAGCGCGCGTACGAGCACCTCCGCCTCCTCCTCCGGCAGCGACCCGAGGGCGGCCCGGTGGACGCCGTCGACGACCTCCTGGCTCCGCTTCGCCACCTGCGCGCCCTTCTCCGTGACCGCGACGATCCGGGCGCGCCGGTCGGTGCTGGACGGGCGGCGCTCGGCGAGGCCGGCCTTCTCCAGAGCGTCGAGGGTGACCACCATCGTGGTCTTGTCCATGTCGCCGAGCTCGGCGAGCTGGATCTGCGTACGCTCCTCCTGCAGCGCGTGGACGAGCACGCAGTGCATGCGCGCCGTCAGGCCGATCTCGGCGAGGGCCGCCGCCATCTGCGTTCGCAGCACGTGGCTGGTGTGGTCGAGCAGGAAGGACAGGTCGGGCTCGTTACGCGAGGGTGCCATGGCGGTCATGCGTCCAGGCTATCAATTCGTCCGCTTGCGGATTATCTCCAAGAGTCCTGCCGGCGTCCCCCTCCGGCGGTCACAGTGTCCGCAGGGCGGCCTCGATCGACGCCTGACTCGCCGGGACGAGCGGGAGCCGTACGGCGGCGGTGGGAATGCGGCCCTGCGCGTGCAGGACGCCCTTCAGGACGGTCGGATTGGGCTCGGCGAACATGGCCGCCGACATGAGCGACAGCCGGTGACCGAGGGCGCGGGCGTGCTCGACCTCCCCGGCCCGCCACGCCTGGAAGAGCTCGGCGAACTCGCCGGTGCGCAGGTGGGCGGAGGCGAGGATGCCGCCGGCGGCGCCCAGGGCGAGCAGCGCGGACAGGAACGGGTCGTCCCCGGCGAGCACCGCGAAGTCGGCCGGCGGGTCGGCGAGCAGGGCGACCGTGTCGAGGTCGACGCCGCCGACCGCGTGCTTGACCCCGGCCACCATGGGCAGCTCGCCCAGCCGGCGCAGCGTGGCCGCGCCCACCGACTGCCCGGTCCGGTAGGGGATGTTGTAGACGACCAGCGGCACCGGGGTCTGCTCGGACAGCGCGGTGAAGTGGGCGAGCACGCCGGCCTCGGACGGGCGGACGAACGCCGGAACCGTCACCAGCGCCGCGTCCGCCTCCCCCTTGAGGGCGCGCAGCGCCTCGGCCGTGCTCCGCGTGTCGGCCGACCCCGCGCCGACGGTGAGCGTGGCGCCCCGCTCCCGGCAGACCCGGCCGCAGATCTCGATCACCGCGCGCCGTTCCTCCTCGGCCAGCGTGGCGACCTCCGCGGTGGTGCCGAGCGCGACGAGCCCGGACGCGCCGTCGTCGAGCACGGCGTGGGCCAGGTCTTCGAGCGATTCGAACGCGATCTCGCCGTCCTCGGCGAATGGGGTGATCAGCGGGACATGGATGCCGGAAAGAGTCATACCGCGATCCTTCCGGCGAGCAACCGTGTAGGTCCAGTTCGCATTTCTGTCGAAACCGTTAAGCTGAACTGATGATCGATACCCACAGGCTCCGCCTGCGCTGATGCTCGATGTCCGCAGGCTCCGCCTGCTCCGTGAGCTCGCCTACCGTGGCACGATCGCGGCGGTGGCCGAGGCGCTGACGTTCACCCCCTCGGCCGTCTCCCAGCAGCTCGCCGCGCTGGAACGCGAGGCGGGGGTCGCCCTGCTGGAGCGCACCGGACGCCGGGTCGTGCTCACCCCCGCCGGCGTGGCGCTGGTGCGGCACGCGGAGGCCGTCCTCGAACGGCTGGAGCAGGCGGCGGCGGAACTCGCCGCGGCCAGGACCGACCTGTCCGGAACCAACCTGGCCGGGACCGTGCGGATCGGCGCCTTTCCCACGGCGACCCGCGCCATCCTCCCCTCCGCCCTGGCGGCGCTCGCCCGCAGCCACCCGAGCCTGGATCCGATGGTGGACGAGGTCGACCCGGCCGAGGTCGCGCCGCGCCTGCGCGCCGGCGAGCTCGACGTCGCCCTGGTCCACGAGTACGACTTCGTCCCGGCCGAGCCCGACCTCGCCCTGGACGCCGTCCCCCTCCTCGACGAACCCATGTACCTGGCCACCGTGCACACCGTGAGCGGCGAGGGGGACGCGGCCACGCTCCTCACCTGCCGGGACGCGCCGTGGATCGTCTCCACCCCCGGCACGCTCTGCCACGCGATGACCGTGCGCGCCTGCCAGGCGGCCGGTTTCTCCCCTCGCGTACGCCACCATATCGACGACTTCGCCACGGTCCTGGCGATGGTCGCCGTCGGGCAGGGCGTGGCGCTCGTGCCGGAGCTGGGCACCGCCGACCCGCCCGAAGGCGTCACGCTGACCGCGCTGTCGATGCGCCGCCGCACCCGTGTCGCCTTCCGCCGGGGCGCCGGCGGCCACCCCGCCGTCGTCGCGCTGATCGCGGCCCTGCGTTCCGCCGTTCGATAGGGCTCAGAACACCGGGATGATGTCCTCCGGGTCGATGACGTCGACATCCACACCGTCGATGTCGAGTTCCGGGATCGCGGGGAACTCGATCCCCCACCGCTCGACGATCGCGCGTACGCGGGCCATCGCCACCCGCCAGTTGTCGGCCTGCTCCTCGTACGACAGCACGCCGAGGCCGCCCTCCCGCGCGTGGTCCATCAGCACGCGGTGGTTGTGCAGGAAGTACGGCGGGAGCTCCCAGAAGCCCTCGGGCGGCTCCCACAGGATCATCGACAGGAACACGAACCCGGCGCGCAGCTGCCGCGTGATCAGGCCGCGTACGTCGTCGGTGAGCCCGGGCCACTCGTTCTCCAGGATCGTCATGCAGATCTGGAGGTGCCGCGACTCGTCCCGGCCGATCTTGTGGAACATGTCCGAGAACAGGGGGTGCTCGGTGCCGGAGGCCATCCCCCGGAACAGCGTCGAGGCCGCCATCTCCCCCATCATGAAGCTCGTGAACAGCACGGCGAGCGAGTACTTGCCCACGGCCGCGTTGTAGCCGTTCCAGTAGCGCCCGCCATTGTGGTAGAGCCAGCCGATATTGTTGTGCGCCGCCCGCTCCAGGTCGGTGGAGGGCTGCCAGTCGAGCGGGCCGCCGGGCCACAGCCGCGCGATCGCGCGCTGGCAGCACTCCTCGTGGTTCATCTCGTCACGGGTGATCGAGAAGAAGCACTTGCGTACGGGATCCTCCTCGTGCTTCTCGAACGCCTGGATGGTGGCGCGGGCGAAGACGGCCGGGCCTGAGGCGTCGAAGTTGGCCAGCACGGAGAACCAGTACATGATCCCCAGCCGCTGCTCGGCCGTGAACTGGCCGGGATCGAGCAGGTTCCACGGCAGGTCGGCGGGGTTCCAGACCATCCGCTTGGACTTCTCGTAGATCGCCGCGAGCTTCTCGGTCTCCACCCGCCACTCCATCGGGTAGATGTTGGGCTGCGGGATCTCGGGCGCCGGCCAGAAACCACCCTCAGGAACCACGACGTCCGACATCGCCTCACCATCCCGCGTGCGTGTGACCGGCTCGCTTGCGTAACCCCATCTTGTAACACCGTCAGCCTCATCCTGCGCCGTGCCGTCACACCAATCAAGTGGCCACACCGCGCCGCCCGCGGCTGGCTTGTGTGACCGCCACGCACACGAGCACGGCCAGGGCCGCCGCGATCGTCGCGACGCCGATCTCCTCGTGCAGCAGCAGCCAGGCCCACACCAGCGTGATCAGCGGCTGGGCGAGCTGGATCTGGCCGGCACGGGCGATCCCGCCCATCGCGAGCCCGGCATACCACGGGATGAACCCGAGGAACATCGACACCAGCCCGACGTACGCGAACCCGGCCAGCGACTCGGCCGACGGCTCCATGGGCGTGGTGATCGCCAGCACCGCCGTCACGGGCACGGTGAGCGGGGCCGCGAGCACCAGGGCGTACGAGATGACGCGCCAGCCGGGGGTCTCCCGCGCGAGGCGTCCGCCCTCGGTGTAGCCGACGGCGGCCGACAGCAGGGCGAGCACGAGCAGCACGTCGGCCCCGGCGAAGCGGCCGGTCCCCCGGGTCAGCGTGAACACGGTGATCGACAGCGCGCCGGCCGCACAGGCCACCCAGAACAGGGGTTTCGGCCGCTCCCCCGCCCGCAGCACGGCGAACGCGGCCGTGGCGGCCGGGAGCAGGCCGATGACGACGGCCGAGTGGGCCGTGCTCGCGCCGCCGTCCAGGGCCAGGCCGCTGAACAGCGGGAAGCCGAGAACCACGCCCAGCGCGATCATCGCGTACGACCGCAGGTGGGCGCGGGGCGGCAGGAGCGGCGCCCCGGCGGCCTTCAGGCAGATCACCGCGGCGAGCGCCGCGAGCGCGGCGCGCCCGATCGCGACGAGGTACGGATCGAACCCCCGCATCGCGAACACGGTCGCGGGAAACGAGCCCGAGAACGACAGGACGCCCGCGCCCGCCAGGAGGCTGCCCCGCCATGCCAGGCGGCGAGGGGCATTCGCGGCGGGAGCGTCCGCTATCGGAAGGAGGTCAATAGCGCTATCGTCAGCTTTCATGCATGACGATAGCAGTATCGTCCGTCTCGCCGCGATACTCCGGGAGGAGACGGAACGGTCGCGGCCGGGCGAACGGCTGCCGTCCAGCAGGGAGATCATGCGCCGCCACGGCGTGGGCCCGGTGACGGTCTCGCGGGCGATCGCGCAGCTCGCGGCGGAGGGCCGGGTCGTCACCCGTCCCGGCGCGGGCGTGTTCGTGGCCCCGGCCCGGCGGCCGGTCGCGGAGGCGCCCGACCTGTCGTGGCAGACCGTGGCCCTGGGCGACCGGGTGGTGGACGACTCGGCGACGGCGAGCCTGCTGGCCCAGCCCCCCGACGGTGTCGTGCCGCTCACGGGCGGCTATCTCAACCCCGAGCTGCGCCCGGTCAAGGGGCTGGCCGCGGCGGCGGCGAGAGCCGTACGCCGGCCGGAGGCGTGGAGCATGCCGCCGCTGAACGGCCTGCCGGAGCTGCGCCGGTGGTTCGCCATGGAGGTCGGCGGCGCGGTGACGCAGAACGACGTGCTCGTGGTGAGCGGCGGACAGTCGGCGCTCACTCTCGCGTTCCGCGCGCTGGCGGCTCCCGGCTCGCCGATCCTTGTCGAGACCCCCACCTACCCGGGCGCGCTCGCGGCGGCCAAGGCGGCCGGACTGCGCGCGAGCGCGGTGCCGCTCGACAAGGACGGCGTGCGGCCCGACCTCCTGGCGGAGGCGTTCGCTATGACGGGGGCGCGGGTGTTCTACTGCCAGCCGACGCTGCACAATCCCACCGGGGCGACGCTGACCCGCGAGCGCAGGGAGCAGGTGCTCGCCGTGGCCCGGGCGGCGGGGGCGTTCGTGATCGAGGACGACTACGCGCGATATCTGGCCACAGGACCGGTCCCGCCGCCCATGGTGACCATGGACGCCCACGGCACGGTGGTCCACATCCTGTCGCTGAGCAAGATCACATCGCCCAGTCTGCGAGTGGCGGGCCTGACCGCGCGGGGCCCGGCCGCGCACCGGCTGCGGGCCTGCCAGGTGGTGGAGTCGTTCTTCGTCGCCCGGCCCCTGCAGGAGACGGCCGTGGAGTTCGTGGGCTCCACCGCCTGGCGGCGTCACATCGGCACCGTCCGGCAGGAGATCGGCGTGCGGCAGGCCACGCTGCTGACCGGGCTCGCCCGCCACGCGCCCGCCGCCGAGGTGCACCTGGCGCCTCCCGGTGGCCTGCACGTCTGGGTACGGCTGCCGCCCGGCACCGACGAGGCGGAGGTGGTCGAGACGGCGCAGGCGCGGGGCGTGCTGGTGAGCCCGGGGCGCATCTACTACCCCGCCGAGCCCCCGGGACCGCGGCTGCGGCTGACCCACACGGCCGCGACCGGCCTGCCCGAGCTGGAAGAGGGCATCCGCCGCCTCGCCCCGGTCCTGTCCCGCGAGCCACATCAGTCCCACTGGTGAACCTTCGCCCCGGCTGAGTCGTCTTTTCTCTGTCGCCCTTCAACCCCCTCACAGAGGAGACACCGTGCGCGTCCGCTCTCTGTTGATCGCGTTATGCGCCGTGCTCGCGTCAGCCGGCCTGCTCGTCGTCCCGTTCGCCGCCGAGGCCGCCCCCACCGGGACTTCCTCCGCCTCGGCGGGCTGCTACCACCAGGTCGGGGACCATTGGGAATGCGTCACGCCCGGCGCCTTCTGCCCGGCGGCGGCGCACGGCAGGAACGGAACCTCGGAGGACGGCGACTCCTACCGCTGTGTGCAGGACGGCTCCTACTGGCGGTGGAAGCCGGCCGGCTCCTCCGGCGGCGCGACACAGGAGCCGACGGCCAAGCCGACCCCGAAGCCGACCCCGAAGCCCACGCCGACCGCGAGGCCGGCGGGGTCGAAATGCTCCCAGAAGTACCTGCCGCTGCCGGACCCGAAGTGCCAGCCGGGGACGCGTAACCCCGCGGTCACCCAGGAGACGATCAAGTCCACGATCTGCAGCCCCGGCTACAGCAGGAAGGTCGCGCCTCCGGTGAGCTACGCCAACGCGCTGCGCGTCACGCAGATCGCCCAGTACGGCTACGCGGACAGGAGGCCGTCGCACTACAAGGAGGACCACCTCATCCCGCTGTCCCTGGGCGGGTCGCCCAAGAGCGCGAAGAACCTGTGGCCCCAGCCGGTTCTGGCGGGCAAGGGCAAGACCCCGGCCGACAAGGACGCGGTCGAGCTCACCCTGTGGAGGGCCGTGTGCCACGGCGAGGTGCCGCTCGCCAAGGCGCAGCAGGCTATCGCCAAGAACTGGCGGACCGCGGTGCGGCGGCTCGGACTCTAGATCCCTGGGTCATCGGCGCCTCCGCTCGCCGGCGCTCCTCCGACACGCGCTCGCGGCGCTCCTTGTTTCGCGATGCCAGATAGGCCAGGTAGCCGACACGCATGGAATCCTCCTCGGAATAGCCGACACCAGTGAAACGCTTGCGATGGTGTTGGTATTTCGCGACCTCCGACTGTCGTACAGTGGTCACGAGGGGTGATCGATCATGACGGGCCCGGCGGAGCTGCTCCGCGACTTCGTGAACACCTACGACGTCGAGGGAGACGCCGACGAGCTGGCCTCGCCGGCCGAACTGTCCGTCTGGCTGCGCGAACGCGGGCTGATCGGCGACGACGACCGCGCCGCCGACGAGGACCTCGCGGTGGCGACCCAGCTGCGCGAAGGACTGCGGGCCGCGTTGCGCGGCAACCACGACGGAGGTCCGTACGAGGTTCCGGAGGGGCTGGACGCGGCGCTGGCGGGACTGCCGGTCCGCGTGACGCTCTCGGCGGGGACGCCGGCGCTCGAGCCCGTGAGGTCCGGAGTGGCGGGCGGGCTCACACGGCTCGCGGCGCTGATCCCGGCCGCCCACGCCGACGGCACCTGGCCACGGCTGAAGGTCTGCGCCGAGAGCACCTGTCAATGGGCGTTCATCGACTCCTCGAAAAACCGGTCTCGCTCCTGGTGCTCCATGCGCGTCTGCGGAAACCGCACAAAAACCCGGGCATATCGGGCACGACGCCAGGCGGAAGGTACGCCGAGGCCCTCCTGACCAGTACGGTGTTACAGGCTAAGAAAGGAGCCCGCCGAATGGGTGTTAGAGCTGCCCGCCTCGAGGACGTCGACGCGGTGACCAGCACCCAGATCCGGGCGTGGAAGGCGGTTTATCGCGACTTCCTGCCACCGATCCCGTTGGAGCAGATGACCGGGCCGGCGGCGGAGAAGATGTGGCGCCGCCAGTGGGAGGAGGCGATCCTCTCGCCGCCCACGCCCCGTCACCGTCTGCTCGTCGCCGTCGAGCGGGTGGTGCCCGACACCGACGCGTTCACCGCGCTCGGCCCCGGCGGCATCCTGGCGACCGCGGCGCAGCGTGCCTCCGACCGGGTCGTGGGGCTGGCGTCGCACGGACCCGCCGAGGACCCCGATCTGCACCCGGCCACCACGGCCGAGTTGATGACGTTGCTCGTCGATCCCAACCACATCAGGCGCGGACACGGCAGCAGGCTGCTCAACGCCACGGTCGACCACCTGCGCGAGGACGGCTACAACACGGTCGTCACCTGGGTCTTCGCCGACAACCACCAGATGATCGGTTTCCTTGAGTCGGCCGGCTGGGGCGAGGACGAGGCCGAGCGCGTCCTCGACATGGGCCGCCCGATCAGGATGATCCGCCTCACCACCGACATCAGCTGAGTGACCTCCCTTTCCGCCCGTCCGTACGGCTTTCGCCCCCGGCGGTGTCGCCTCCGCCAACCCCGCTGTCACGACTTGACAGGGGATTGGCCAAACTAGGTACGCCTTCACCGGCTACGCACAGGTAGGAAAAGGGAGTCACGTGGCCACCCCAGCTCAATGGTTAGCGGGCGCACGCCCCCGTACGCTGCCCGCCGCCGTCGTCCCGGTCGCCGTCGGCACCGGCGCCGCCGTCGCGGAGGACGGCGCGGTCTGGTGGCGAGCCCTGCTCGCACTGTTCGTCGCGCTGGCGCTGCAGATCGGCGTCAACTACGCCAACGACTACAGCGACGGCGTGAAGGGCACCGACAAGGACCGCGTCGGGCCCCTGCGGCTGGTCGGCTCGGGCGTCGCGGCCCCGAAGCAGGTGCTCGCCGCCGCCCTCGGCTGCTTCCTCGCCGCCGCGGTCGCCGGGCTCGTCCTGGTGGTCGCCACCCGCGCGTGGTGGCTGCTGCTCGTCGGCCTCGCCTCCATCCTGGCCGCCTGGTTCTACACGGGAGGCTCCCGCCCGTACGGCTACCGCGCGCTCGGGGAGATCTCGGTCTTCGTGTTCTTCGGCATCGTGGCCGTCGCCGGGACGACGTACGTCCAGGTGGAGCGGCTGACCTGGCTCTCGCTGGCCGCGGCCGTGCCCGTGGGGCTGCTCGCCTGCGCGCTCCTCATGGTCAACAACCTCCGCGACATCGTGACCGACGGCCCCTCCGGCAAGCGCACGCTGGCCGTGGTGCTGGGTGACAGCCGCACGCGCCTGTCCTACTCGGCGACCCTGGTGCTGCCCTTCGTGTTCGCGCTCGCCCTGGTGCCGGTGCGGCCCTTCGCCGCGCTGACCGTGCTGGCGCTCCCCTTCGTGGTGGCCCCGATCAGGGCGGTCCGCTCGGGGGCGACCGGTCCCGCGCTCATCGCGACGCTCCAGCAGACGGGCCGCCTGCAACTGGTCTTCGGCGCCCTGTTCACCCTCGGCCTGGCCCTGTTCTGACCGCGCCCGCGTCTGGCTGGGAATCCGATGGAACACCTGTGGACCTGGGACCGGCACCTGCCGCTGCGGTGGCTGCTGGTCGACGGGTACACGGGCGACACGGACGTCGCGGTGGGGGTCTGCGCCGACGTCGACGGGATGTTCGTCGCACCCGAGCCGCTGCCGGAACCGGAGCGCTACACGCTGCTCGGCTGCGATCCGGCCGGTCCCCCGCGGGCGGGCATGTTCGCCGAGGCAGACGTCACGGTCGAGCTGCGCTGACTTCGGCGTAGTCGCGGAGGGTGATGTTCTCGGCGGTCTTGCGGGCGATCTTGGTGGCCATGTTCTTTCCCGGCAGGTAGGGCATGATCTTGTAGTAGCGGTTGAGGGCCGAGGCCAGGAATCGGCTGCCGGGGACCATGAGCTTGGCCACGCCGTCGCCCATCTTCTGGCAGCCCTCCGCGTACTCGCGCATCTCCCGCTCGTAGGCGGCGAACGCGACGCGGTGGTCGCCGTGCGCGGCGGCCAGTTCACCCGCCAGGACGTACGCGCCGACCAGGGCGAGGCCGGACCCCATCCCGGACAGGGAGGACGGGCAGTAGGCGGCGTCGCCTACCAGAGCCACCCGCCCCCGGGTCCAGGAGTCCATGCGGACCTGGCCGACCGAGTCGAAGTAGAAGTCCGGCGCGACGCGCATCTCCCGCAGCAGCCGATCGCTCTGCCAGCCGTTGCCGGCGAACTGGTCGGCGAGGACGGCCTGCTGCCGGGCCACGTCGCGGCGGTCCAGGTCCAGGATCGGCGAGCCGAAGTAGAAGACGGCCTTGGCCTCGGTGTTGCGGCGCGCGCTGTACATCGCCACCAGCTTGTTGGCGGTGCGGTAGACGTGGCCGGTGTGGTCGAGACCGAGGTGGTTGGCGGTGGTGAAGATCGCGCAGTAGAGCCCCAGGTGCCTGACGTAGTCCTCCTCGGGTCCGAAGGCCAGGCGGCGGGTGATGGAATGCAGGCCGTCGGCGCCGACGACCAGGTCGAACCGGCGCGGCGCGCCACGTTCGAAGGTGACCGTCACCCCGTGGGCGTCCTCGGTGAGCGAGGTGATCGAGTCGCCGAAGACATACTCGGTGTGCTCCTTGGTGGCGTCGTAGAGGATGCGGGCCAGATCGCCGCGGAGGATCTCGACGTCTCCGGCGAACAGGTCGGCGGGCATCCTGGCCAGCGGCTTGCCGGCGCTGTTGACGTACGACATGGAGCCCATGCCGGTGCGGGCGCGTTCGATGTCGTCCAGGATGCCCATCCGGCGCAGGATCGACAGGTGCGCCTCACCCCGGAAGTCGACGGCGTAGCCGCCGTCGCGCAGCGCGGGGGCGCGCTCCACGACGGTGGGGGTGAAGCCGTGGCGGTGGAGCCAGTAGGCGAGGGCGGGGCCGGCGACGGAGGCACCGGAGATCAGCACGCTGCGGTTCGTCATTGCGTTGTCCATGGCAGAGAGCCTGCCGGTGAGGGCTCACCGGAGGCTCACCGCCGGCTCACCGCCTCTGCGAGGGCATCGGAAAGGGCATCGGGAAGTCCCAGCAGGCGCAGCGCGTCGGGGGCCGAGCCGCTCGCCGCCGCGGCCTCGGCGGCCTCCCGGTAGCGTGTCCGGGCCGTGGCGTGGTCGCCGCGCGCTTCGGCGACGCGGCCCAGCCCGGCGAGCGTGCGCACCCGGTTGCCGAGGCTTCTGATCCAGTGGGGGTCGATCCGTTCCGCGGCCTCGGTGTACAGCCGTTCCGCCTCGTCCAGGTCGCCCTTCCGCAGGGCGATGTCGCCGAGTCCCCGCAGGGCCGCCCCCAGGCAGGTGGTGCTGCCGGCGCGGCGGGCCAGATCGGCGGCTTTCGCATAGTCGGCGCGAGCCGCCTGCGCGTCGTCGGCGGCGGCGAGGTAGTCGCCCCGGTTGACCAGCAGATCGGCGGCGTCCTCCTGGGCGCCGAGCCGCCCGCTCAGGGTGAGGGCCTCATCGGTCAGCGCGATCGCGCGCGCGTGGTCGCCACGCCCGCCCGCCAGCCCGGCGAGCATGTCCAGAGTCAGTGCGGCGCCCCATCGGTCGCCGAGAACGCGGAACTCCTCGGCGGCCGCGCCGAACTCACGCTCCGCCGGTGCGACGTCCCTCGCGTCCAGGGCGCCGAAGCCTGACACGAATCGGGCGACCGCCCGCACCCACGGCTCGGGGCTGTCGTGCTGAGCCGACAGGAGGGTGAACGCGGCCTGCGCGTCGCTTTCGCCGACGTTCCGCATCATCCACGTCAGCAGGGCCGCCGGGTAGCGGCCCGGCCGGTCGCCCGACCACGCGGCGGCCAGGGCCCTGTCCGCCGCCGCGCGGTGGCGGAGCCATGTCGCGCGGTCGAACGCGCCCAGCAGCACGCACGTCGCGTACTCCTCGCCGAGGCCGTCCGGAGGCGTGTCATCGAGCGCGCCGAGCAGCCCGATCGCGTACGGCGCGACCGCGGCGGACGCGCCCCGGATCCACAGGTAGGCCGAGGCCGCGGCGAGCAGTTCCAGCGCCGTCGCGATCTCCCGGGCCTCGACCGCCCAGCGCACCGCCGCCAGCAGGTTCTCGTGCTCGGCGACGAGGAGCGGCAGCCATTCCAGTTGCTCCGCCCGCCGCAGGTGCGGATCGGCGGTCCGCACCAGCTCCAGGACGTGCCGGGCGTGGGCGCGCAGCGCCGTCTCGCGGTCGCCCGCCTCGTCGAGCCGCTCGGTGCCGTAGGCGCGGATCGTCTCCAGCATCCGGTAGCGGCCGCGGGAGACCTCCAGGAGCGACTTGTCGGCGAGCGACTCCAGCGTCTCGGCGTCCGTTCCGCACACCTGCCGCGCCGACTCCGCCGTCGCGCCTCCCGCGAAGACGGTGAACCGCCGGGCGGCTCGCCGCTCGGGTTCGGTCAGCATGTCCCAGCTCCACGCGACCACCGAACGCAGCGTCCGGTGCCGGCCGTCGGCCGGGCGGCTGCCGCGGGACGCGATCGCGAGCCGGTCGTTCAGCCGCCCCTCGAGTTCGCCGAGGTCCAGCGAGCGCAGCCGCGCAGCCGCGAGTTCGACGGCCAGCGGCAGGTCGTCCAGAGCCGCGCAGACTCGCCGTACGCGCCGAGGGTCGGCGGCGAAACCGCGTCGCACGGCGCGGGCCCGGTCGGCGAACAGCCGCACCGCGGCGTCGCCGTCGAGCGGACGCACCTGGTAGAGGTGCTCGCCGATGACTCCCAGCGGTTCACGGCTGGTGGCCAGGACCCGCAGCCAGGGGCAGGCCGCCAGCAGCCGCGCCGCCAGCGCGGCCGCCTCCTCGACCACGTGCTCGCAGTTGTCCAGCACGAGCAGGAGCACCCGGTGGGACAGCGCCGCGATCAGGCGGTCGACCGGCGTCCGCGGGCCGTCCCCCACCTGCAGCCCGCTCTCGCGCAGGCCGAGCGCGCCGAGCACCGCCCGCGCCGGCCCGGCCCCGTCGCCCGGCGTGGCCAGCGCGGCCAGCTCCACGAAGCACACCTCGTCGGCCGCCACCCCGGCCACCTCGACAGACAGCCGGGTCTTGCCCACACCGCCGGGGCCGAGCAACGTGACCAGCCGGGCCACCCGAAGCAGGCCGGCGACCTCCGCCACCTCCTCGTCGCGGCCGACGAAGGAGGTCAGCTGGGCGGGCGGCGCGGCCGGCGACGGCGAAGGATCGACGCTCAGCAACTCCCGGTGCAGCGCGACCAGCTCGGGCGAAGGATCCGCGCCCAGCTCCTCTGCCAGGTGGCGCCTGCTCTCCTCGAACACGACCAGCGCCTCGGCCTGCCCGCCCTCGGCGGACAGCGCGCGCATCAGCAATCCGGCCAGCCGTTCCCTGAGCGGGTGGCGGCCGACCAGCTCGCGCAGCTCCGCGATGGCGGCGCGATGCTCGCCGAGCCGCAGCTCGCCCTCGATCCGGTCCTCCAGGGCCGCCAGCCGCAGCTCCTCCAGCCGCATCGCGGCGGCCTGTGCCGTCTCGCTCTCGGTGAGCTCGGCCAGCGCGGGGCCGCGCCAGAGGTCCAGCGCCTCGCGCAGCAGCGTCACCGCTCGTTCCGCCTCGCCGTCGCGCAACGCCGTCCGGCCCTGCCCGGCCAGCCGCTCGAACCGGCAGGCGTCCACGTCGTCGTCCGTGACGACGACGCGGTATCCCGCGCCGCTCCGCTCGATCGCGGCCGCCGGCCCCAGCGCGGTGCGCAGCCGGGACACCTGCGACTGCAGCGCGTGCGCCGACAGCGCGCCGTCGGGATCGATCTCCTCGATCAGCCGGTCGGACGACACCACCTGACCGGGGCGGATCAGCAGCAGCGCCAGCAGCGCGCGCCGCGCCGGTCCGCCCAGGGGGACCTCGGTCCCGTCGTCGCGCCACACCCGGGTCTCGCCGAGGATTCCGAACCGCATGCCCGTGATTATCCCGCGATATCCCCCGAGGGAAGATCACAGTGGAGATCACGCGGGGACGATGGGCCCCAGGTAGGTCCCGCCCGACACGTCGACGGTCTGCCCGGTCACCCACCGGCCGCGTGGACCCGCCAGGAACCCGACCACGTCCGCGACGTCCTCCGGCTCGCCGAGCCGCCCCAGCGCGACCATCGCCTCCAGCCCCGCCACCACCTCGGGCATCGAGGTGTAGCCGATGGTCATATCGGTCCAGACCGCGCCGGGCGCGACCGTGTTCACGGTGATGCCGCGCCTGCCCAGCTCGTTGGCCAGCGTCGGGGCCATCGACTCCAGCGCCGCCTTGCTGATGGTGTAACCGATCTGAATGGTGACCGCGAACCGGCTGGCCGTCGAGCCCATGTTGATGATCCGGCCGCCGTCGTTCAGCAGCGGCAGTGCCCGCTGAATCACGAAGAACGGGGTGCTCACATTGATCGCCAGCAGCCTGCCGAACTCCTCCTCGGTGACCTGCGCGATAGGGCTGGTGGAAGCGATGCCCGCGTTGTTGACCAGGATGTCCAGGCCGTTCACGCCGTGTTCCGCCAGCCCTGCGGTCAGCCCCTCGAACAGCCTGTCCACCGCGCCGTCCTCACCGAACCGGGCCCGTACGGCGAACGACCGGCCACCCGCGTCCAGGATCCGCGCCACGGTCTCCTTGGCCGCGTCCTCGTCACCGCCGTAGTGGACGCAGACCAGAGCCCCCTCGCCGGCCAGCCGCAACGCGACCGCGCGCCCGATCCCCCGCGATCCGCCCGTCACCAGCGCCGTCTTGCCGCTCAGCTCGCCCATCGTCGTGTTCCCTCTCTGAGGCCGATCCCCGGTGGATCCGGCGATGGCTCAACACTGACGAGGACCGCTCACCGTTCCCTCACCGCCGGCTCACCGGGCCGCCGTCGACCGGCGCTGAGCCGGTCGACCGCGCAACGACGAGAGGCCGCCCGGCCCTGTCCGGGATGACGTCCAGGCCGGGCGGCGGGCGCGACTACTACAGGTCGAGAAGGCGCTCCAGGCCCACGGTGAGGCCGTCGAGCCCCTGCACGCGGCGTACGCCCAGCAGGACGCCCGGCGTGAACGACGCCCGGTTCATCGTGTCGTGCCGGATCGTGAGGGTCTCCCCCTCGCCGCCCAGGATGACCTCCTGGTGGGCGATCAGCCCGGCGAGCCGTACGGCGTGCACATGGACGCCGTCGACGTCCGCGCCCCTGGCGCCGTCGAGTGCGGTGGTGGTCGCGTCGGGAGAGGGGCCGAGACCCGCCTCGCGCCGCGCCCGCGCCACCAGTTCCGCCGTACGGCGGGCGGTGCCGGAGGGGGCGTCGGCCTTGTGCGGGTGGTGCAGTTCGACGATCTCGACCGACTCGAAGTGCTTGGCCGCCTGCGCGGCGAAGTGCATCATCAGCACGGCCGCGATGCCGAAGTTGGGGGCGATGAGCGAGTTCGTGCCGGGGTTGGCGGCCAGCCAGCCCCGCACGGTCTCCAGCCGTCCGGCGTCGAAACCAGTCGTGCCCACGACCGTGTGGATGCCGTGGGAGACGCACCACTCGAGGTTGCCCATGACGATGGCGGGGTGGGTGAAGTCCACCACCACCTCGGCCCCGGTCAGCGCGTCGAGCGGATCGCCCTTGTCGACCTCCGCCACGAGCTCCAGGTCATCGGCCGCCGCGACGGCCTTGCACACTTCCACACCCACGCGCCCGCGGGCGCCCAGAACACCGACCTTAATCACGCGCCCAAGGCTATACGTGACGGTGGGAGGCGGGACGGCGAGGAGCGGACCGACGCGCCCGAGTCCCGTGCGGCGGGAGGGGCCGCCTCAGGCGAGAGCCGTAGGGGGAGGAACGACGAGGCCGCGCCGGTGCGGAAGAGCATCGGCGCGGCCTCCAACGGCACGGTCAGGCGATGGCGGAGCCGAAGTCCTTGTCGGTGTAGGGACCGATCACCGCGAGCGTCAGCGGCCGGTTGAGGATGTCCTCCGCGACCGCGGCGATCTCCTCGGGGGTGACCGCCTCGATCCGCCCGAGCACCTCGTCGACCGTCATGAGCCGCTCGTACACGAGCTCGCTCTTGCCGATCCTGGACATGCGCGAGCCGGTGTCCTCCAGGCCGAGCACCAGTCCGCCGCGCATCTGGCCCTTGCCGCGGGCGATCTCGTCGGCGCTGATCCCCTCGGCCACGACCCTGGCCACCTCGTCACGGCAGATCTTCAGCACGTCGTCCACCTTCGAGGGCAGGCAGCCCACGTAGATGCCGAACTGGCCGGTGTCGGCGTACTGCGAGGTGTAGCTGTAGGCGCTGTAGGCAAGGCCGCGCTTCTCCCGGATCTCCTGGAACAGACGCGACGACATGCCGCCGCCGAGCGCGGCGTTCAGGACGCCGAGGGCGAAGCGCCGGTCGTCGTTGCGGTGGAAGGCGGTCATGCCGAGGACCAGGTTGGCCTGCTCGGTGGGCCGGTCGACCACCCGGACACCGGTCCTGACGTCCACGCCGGGGCCGCCGATGCGCGGGGACGCGGGCGCGGCGGAGCCGCCCAGCGCGCCCGCCCGCTCGTACGCCGCCGCGACCAGTGCGACCACCTGCTCGTGGTCGATGTTGCCCGCCACCGACACGACCGTGCGGGGCGGGACGTAGAACCGCTGGTAGTACTCGCGGATGCGGTCACGGCTGAGCGCGTTGATCGACTCCTCGTTGCCGAGGATCGGGCGGCCGATCGGCGTGTCGCCGTACAGCTCGGCGGAGAACTGCTCGTGCACCACGTCGGAGGGGTCGTCGTCGTGCATGGCGATCTCCTCCAGGATCACGCCGCGCTCCGACTCCACGTCCTCCTCGGTGATCAGCGAGGAGGTCACCACGTCGGCGAGCACGTCGATCGCCAGCGGCAGGTCCTCGTCGAGCACCCGGGCGTAGTAGCAGGTGTACTCCTTGGCGGTGAACGCGTTGATCTCACCGCCGATGCCCTCGATGGACGCCGAGATCTCCATGGCGTCGCGCGTGGGCGTGCCCTTGAAGAGCAGGTGCTCCAGGAAGTGGGTGGCCCCCATGTGCTCGGGGGCCTCGTCGCGCGACCCGATGCCCACCCAGAGGCCGACCGCCACACTGCGCACGGTCGGCATCGTCTCGGTCACGACCCGCAGGCCGCCGGGGAGGACGGTGCGGCGGATGACCCCCGCACCGTCCTTGCCCGGGAACAGTGTCTCAGTCGTCACGAGTTGCGCTCGTCCCGACCGCCACGGGTGCGGCTGCGGCTGCGCCGCGGCGTTCGCGGCTGCTCCTCATCCGCCGGCGCGGCGGCGGCCTCCGCCGGAGCGGGCGCGGCCTCGCCGTTCTCGTCCGCGGCGGCCTTCTCGGCGGCCTCCTTCTCGACCACCTCGACCGGGACCAGCGAGAGCTTGCCACGCGAGTCGATCTCGGCGATCTCCACCTGGATCTTCTCGCCGACGTTCATGACGTCCTCGACGTTCTCGATCCGGCGGCCGCCGTGCAGCTTGCGGATCTGCGAGACGTGCAGCAGGCCGTCCTTGCCCGGCAGCAGCGAGACGAACGCGCCGAAGGCGGCGATCTTGACGACCGTGCCCAGGTAACGCTCGCCGACCTCCGGCATGTGCGGGTTCGCGATGCCGTTGATCAGCGTACGGGCGGCCTCGGCGGACGGGCCGTCGGTGGCGCCGATGTAGATCGTGCCGTCGTCCTCGATGGTGATCTCGGCGCCCGTGTCGTCCTGGATCTGGTTGATCATCTTGCCCTTCGGGCCGATGACCTCGCCGATCTTGTCTACCGGGACCTTGATCGTGATGATGCGAGGCGCGGTCGGGTTCATCTCCGCCGGGGAGTCGATCGCCTCCTGCATCACGTCGAGGATCGCGAGCCGGGCGCCCCTCGCCTGCTTCAGCGCGGCGGCCAGCACGCTGGCCGGGATGCCGTCCAGCTTGGTGTCCAGCTGCAGCGCGGTGATGACGTCCTTGGTGCCGGCGACCTTGAAGTCCATGTCGCCCATGGCGTCCTCGGCCCCGAGGATGTCGGTCAGCGTGACGTAGGTGTCGCCCTCGCCGATGAGCCCCATCGCGATGCCGGCGACCATCTCCTTGAGCGGGACACCCGCGTCGAGCAGGGCCATCGTCGAGGCGCAGACCGACCCCATGGAGGTCGAGCCGTTCGATCCGAGCGCCTCCGACACCTGCCGGATGGCGTACGGGAACTCCTCACGCGTCGGCAGCACGGGGATCAGCGCCCGCTCGGCCAGCGCGCCGTGGCCGATCTCGCGGCGCTTCGGCGAACCGACGCGGCCCGTCTCGCCCGTGGAGTACGGCGGGAAGTTGTAGTTGTGCATGTAGCGCTTGGTCCGCTCGGGATTGAGCGTGTCGATCATCTGCTCCATGCGCAGCATGTTCAGCGTCGTGATGCCGAGGATCTGCGTCTCGCCCCGCTCGAACAGGGCCGACCCGTGCACCCGCGGCACCACGTGGACCTCGGCGTTGAGCTGCCGGATGTCCTTCGGCCCGCGGCCGTCGATGCGGACGCCCTCGCTGATGACGCGCTCGCGCATCAGCTTCTTGGTGAGCGACCGGAACGCGGCGCCGATCTCCTTCTCACGGCCCTCGAAGTCGGGCAGCAGCTTCTCCGCCGCCAGCATCTTGACCCGCTCGATCTCCAGCTCGCGCTCCTGCTTGCCCGCGATCGTCAGCGCCGAGGCGAGCTCGCTCTTCACGGCGGCGGTCACGGCCTCCAGGGCGTCGTCCTGGTAGTCGAGGAAGATCGGGTACTCGGCGGTCGGCTTGGCGGCGACCTCGGCCAGCTTCGACTGGGCCTCGCAGAGCACCTTGATGAACGGCTTGGCGGCCTCCAGGCCCTGGGCCACGGCCTCCTCGGTCGGGGCGACCGCGCCATCGGCGACCAGCTTGAGCGTGTCGCGGGTCGACTCGGCCTCGACCATCATGATCGCGACGTCGCCGTCGGCCAGGACGCGCCCGGCGACGACCATGTCGAACGTGGCGCGCTCCAGGTCGGTGTGGGTCGGGAACGCCACCCACTGGCCGTCGATCAGCGCGACGCGCACGCCGCCGATCGGGCCGGAGAACGGCAGCCCGGCGAGCTGCGTGGACATGCTCGCGGCGTTGATCGCGATCACGTCGTACAGGTGCTCGGGGTGCAGGGCCATGACCGTCGCGACGATCTGGATCTCGTTGCGCAGGCCCTTCACGAACGACGGGCGCAGCGGCCGGTCGATGAGACGGCAGGTGAGGATCGCGTCCTCGGACGGCCTGCCCTCCCGGCGGAAGAACGAGCCGGGAATGCGGCCGGCCGCGTACATCCGCTCCTCGACGTCGACCGTCAGCGGGAAGAAGTCCAGGTTCTCCTTGGGATGCTTGGACGCGGTGGTCGCGGACAGGATCATCGTCTCGTCGTCCAGGTACGCGACGGCGCTGCCCGCCGCCTGCCGGGCCAGCCGCCCGGTCTCGAACCTGATCGTGCGCGTGCCGAAGGGACCGTTGTCGATAACGGCCTCTGTGCTGTGGACACCCTCCACGGGGGACCTCCTCTTGGGTCGGTCTCCCGCGTCCTGCGTCGCCGGGCTCCCCGTTCAGGTGCAGTGCCGGTCTTCGATCGAAGCGCCCGGTCCGTCCGCACGGCTGTCGCCGTGCCGACCGGGGGCCACTACCGAGGACCGGCCCTCTCACGCCGCGGGATCGCGCTGCGGCTTGCTTGCGGACGCGGGGCACTTGGTCTCGGCTATTCGGTTGTTGTGCTCAGGCCATTGTGGCCGGTTATGGAAAAGGAGCGGCGAAGAATCGCCGCTCCTTCCTCACCTTATCGGCGAAGGCCCAGCCGCTCAATGAGGGAGCGGTAGCGGGTGATGTCCTTGGCCTGCAGGTACTTCAGCAGCCGGCGCCGGCGGCCCACCAGCAGGAGCAGACCACGACGGCTGTGGTGGTCGTGCTTGTGCGTCTTCAGGTGCTCGGTGAGGTCGCTGATCCGCTTGCTCAGAAGCGCGATCTGGACCTCCGGCGACCCGGTGTCACCCTCGGTGGTGCCGTACTCGCTGATGATGGACTTGGTGGTAGCGGCGTCAAGCGACACTGCTTCTCCGTTCTGGTGAAATGGCACGCGCAACGGTTCCCATCCCGCGAACGACCGTGCGTGCCTACAGTCGCCGTGACAGGACAGCCGGGTGGCTCACACCACCTGAGCATGGCTGACATACAACCCTACCAGCTCGTCGGACACATCCAGTCACGACGCGCCACGCAGCAGGTTCAGGAGGTGAACTCGCGGGCCCTGGCGACGTCGGCGTGCATCTGCTCGATCAGCGCCTCGATCGAGTCGAACCTCAGCGTGTCGCGCAGCCGCTCGCCGAAGTCCACGGCCACGTGCGCGCCGTACAGGTCCAGGTCGTCGCGGTCCAGCGCGTACGCCTCGACCGTTCGCTCCACCCCGTCGAACGTGGGGTTGGTCCCGATCGAGATCGCGGCCGGCCAGCGCTCCCCCTCGTACGGCGAGGGGCTCTGGGTGCACTGCAGCCATCCCGCGTAGACGCCCTCGGCGGGGATGGCGGTGTGCTGCGGCGACTCGACGTTGGCGGTGGGGAAGCCGAGCGCCCGGCCGCGCTGGTGGCCCCGGACCACCACGCCCTCGACCCGGTGCGGGCGGCCCATCAGGACGGCCGCGCCCGCGACGTCACCCACGGCCAGCCGCTCCCGGATCACCGTGGAGGAGATGGCGTCGCCGTCGCTGACCAGGGGCACGCCCTCGGCCTGGAAGTCGTACTTCTCCCCCAGCGTCCGCAGCGTCTCCAGGTCGCCCGACGCCTTGTGGCCGAAGCGGAAGTTCTCCCCCACCACGACCCCCGCCGCGTGCAGCCGGTCGACCAGAGCCGTCTGGACGAACTCGTCCGGCGACATCCGGGAGAACTCCAGCGTGAACGGCAGCACGCACACCGCGTCCATGCCCAGCGCGAAGAGCAGCTCGGCCCGGCGGTCGGTGGTGGTGAGCCGCGGCGGATGACTGCCCGGCCGCACGACCTCGTCGGGGTGCGGGTCGAAGGTGACCGCCACGGCGGGCAGCTCCAGGTCGCGGGCCATGTCCACCGCGCGGGCCACCATCCGCTGGTGACCGAGATGCACACCGTCGAACACGCCGATCGTGACGACGGACCTGCCCCAGTCCTGCGGGACCTCGTCCAGCCCGTGCCAGCTCTGCACCTCGACCTCGCTTCGTGTCTGATTGCCTCGCCTTCGGCAAGGCGGCTGAGTTGCCCCGCATCGGAAGCGCAGTAGACAAGACTGCCATGCCCCGCGGGGTGCCGGGGAACCAGCCCCCGGCGTCAGGAGGCGAAGACCACCAGAGGCCTGGCCGTCCCGCCGCGCTCCTCGGCGAGCGCGAGCAGCGCGCCGTCGGGCCCGAAGACGCCGATCGGGCCCGTCCCGAGGCCCGCCGCGCGCAGCCTCCCGCCGTGCGCGACCAGCCGCGCCTCGTCCTCGCCCACGTCCCTGCGGGGGAAGGCCGCCGCCACCGCGTCGGCCATGGGCATGATCACGCACTCCCGGGCCAGGTCCTCGATCGTGCGCGCCGCCTCGATGCCGTACGGCCCGACGCGGGTGCGGCGCAGCCGGGTGAGATGGCCGCCGACGCCGAGCGACGCACCGAGGTCGCGGGCCAGCGCCCGGATGTAGGTGCCGCTGGAGCAGGTGATCACCGCGTCCAGGTCCACCGTCTCCGGGGTCCGCCGGATCTCCCCGACCTCGAACGCGTGGATCGTGACCGGCCGGGCGGCCAGTGCCACCTCCTCGCCGGCGCGGGCCCGCTTGTAGGCCCGCTGCCCGTCGACCTTGATGGCGCTCACCTGCGGCGGCACCTGCATGATCTCGCCGGTGAGCGCGGCGACGCCCTTGCGCACCTGCTCGTCGGTGACGTGCCCGGCGAGGGTGGTGGCGACCACCTCGCCCTCGGCGTCGTCGGTGTTCGTCGTCACGCCCAGGCGGATCGTCGCCTCGTAGACCTTCTCGGTCAGCGCGAGGTGCCCGAGGAGGCGGGTCGCCTTCTCCACCCCGACCACCAGCACGCCGGTGGCCATCGGGTCGAGCGTGCCCGCGTGGCCGACCTTGCGGGTCCCCGCGATGCCGCG
Source organism: Microbispora catharanthi (assembly GCF_006334915.2). Taxonomy (GTDB): domain Bacteria; phylum Actinomycetota; class Actinomycetes; order Streptosporangiales; family Streptosporangiaceae; genus Microbispora; species Microbispora catharanthi. The sequence goes on along the minus strand of NZ_VDMA02000010.1, from coordinate 95,054 downwards.
CATCTTGCCGACGACGTCGTGCGACGTCCAGTCGGCGGGCTTGTCCACGATGATCAGACCGCTCGGCGGCGGGGTCCTTCTGGCTTTGGCCGTGCTCACGACCGGCTCCCTTCCGGAGCGAGGAGGGGACGCAGGGCGGCCATCGTGTCCGCCACGGTCAGCGCCGAGGAGAACCCGGCGGCACGCGGGTGACCGCCGCCGCCGAGCGCGGCGCAGGCCCGGGCCACGTCCACCGTGCCCTTCGACCGGGTCGAGACGTTCCAGCCGCCCTCGTCGTCCTCCTTGAGCACGACCGCGACCTCCGCCTCGTCGACCCGGCGCACGACGTCGATCATACCTTCCACCTCGTCGTACGGCAGGCCCTCCGCGGCGCGGTCGGCGCGGGTCACGTAGGTCCACACCAGCCCCAGGCCGCCTACGGCGTCCGGCTCCAGGGTGGCCCGCCCGAGCGCCGTGCCGAGCACCCGCAGGTACGCGAACGGCGAGCGGTCCCACAGGTCCCTGGCGATCTCCTCCGGGCGCAGCCCCGTGGCCAGCAACCGGCCGGCCAGGGCGTGCGCGGCCGGGGTGGTGATGGAGTGCCGGAAGGAGCCGGTGTCGGTCACCAGCCCCGCGTACAGGCAGGTGGCGACCTCCCGGTCGATCGGGAGGCCGAGCCGGTCGATGAGCTCCTCGACGACCATCGTGGTCGAGGCCGCCCCGGGATCCACGAGGTGGACCGTCCCGAAGCGGGTGTTCGACACGTGATGGTCGATCACGAGGAGTTCGCCGGCCTTGCCCGCGTGGGGCGCGAGCAGGCCCAGCCGCTCCATCGTGGAGGCGTCGAAGGTGATCATCAGGTCGGGCTCGGCGGGGTAGGCCGGGGGCTCCACCAGCAGGTGCTGACCGGGCAGGAACCGCAGCAGCCGGGGCACGGCGAATACGCGGTCACCGAAGGACGCGACGACCTTCTTGCCCGTACGCGCAAGCGCCAGCCCGAGGCCCAGCATCGAGCCGAGGGCGTCCGCGTCCGGGGACACGTGGCAGGCGAGCGCCGGCGTGTCGGCCGCACGGATCAGTTCGGTCGCGCGCCGCCAGTCCGCCTCGCCGACGGCGCTTTCGTTCGTGGTCACCGGGCGGGGCGCCCCGCCTGGCCGGTGGGCTCGTCCTCGCCCGCCTCCTCGGCCGCCTCGGCGTCGAGGTCCTCCTCGAAGCGGTAGGGGTCGGAGTCGCCGGCGAACTGCGCGCCCTCCGACTGGCGGGCGATCTCCGCGTCCTTCGCCTTCGCCAGTTCGAAGAGGTCGTTCATGTGGCGGGCGCTGTCGGGGAGGGGGTCGTGCACGAACGTGAGGCTGGGAGTGTGCCGCAGGCCGGTCTGCCGTCCGACCTCGGAGCGGATGATGCCCTTGGCGCTCTCCAGGGCGGCGGCCGTGTCGGCCCGCTCCGCCTCGGAGCCGAAGACCGTGTAGTAGACGGTCGCGTCGCTCAGGTCCGCGGTGACCCTCGCGTCTGTCACCGTCACGAACCCCAGCCGCGGATCCTTGATCCGCCGCTCCAGCATCTCCGCGACCACCTGCTGGATGCGGTCGGCCAGCTTCCTGGCACGCGCTGCGTCCATGCTCACGCTCCCTCGTATCTGTACGGCTGACGCGCGGGCCGGGCCGTCTATTCCTCGTGGTCGTTGAAGAGCCGCCGCCGCGCGGACAGCAGCTCGATCTCGGGGTGGTAGGCGACCAGGCGTTCGCAGGCGTCCAGCACCTCGTCGCAGTTGGCCGCGGACGCCGATATCACGGCGACGCCGATCTCGGCGCGCCGGTGCAGGTCGAGGTGGCCCGCCTCGGCGACGGCGACGGCGGGGTACTTCCGCTGGATCTCGGCGATGATCGGCCGGACCACCGAGCGCTTCTGCTTCAGCGAACGGACGTCGCCCAGCAGGATGTCAAGAGTGAGAGCACCGATGAACATGCGTTGTCACCACGTCACGGACGCCCGGCCGCCGCCCCCGCGCGTGGCGGGGGCGGCGGGACGGAGCGTCAGACGCGCGGCTTCTCCTGCATCTCGAACGTCTCGATGACGTCCTCGAGCTTGATGTCGCTGTAGCCGATACCGATACCGCACTCGAAGCCCTCGCGGACCTCGGTCGCGTCGTCCTTGAAGCGACGCAGCGACGAGACGGTGAGGTTGTCGGCCACCACGACGCCGTCGCGGATGAGCCGGGCCTTGCTGTTGCGGGTGATCACGCCCGAGCGGACGATCGAACCGGCGACGTTGCCGATCCGCGGGACCTTGAAGACCTCGCGGATCTCGGCGGTGCCGGTCCTGACCTCCTCGAACTCCGGCTTGAGCATGCCCTTGAGGGCCGCCTCGATCTCCTCGATCGCCTGGTAGATGACCGAGTAGTACCGGATGTCCACGCCCTCGCGCTCGGCCAGGTCGCGCGCCCGCACCTCGGGACGCACGTTGAAGCCGATGATGACGGCGTTGTCGTCGCCCATCGCCAGGTTGACGTCGTGCTCGGTGATGGCGCCGACCGCGCGGTGGAGCACCCGCAGGCGCACCTCCTCGCCGACGTCGATCTTGAGCAGCGCGTCCTCCAGGGCCTCGACGGAACCGGAGACGTCACCCTTGATGATGAGCTTGAGCTCGTCGACCTGGCCCTTCTCGAGGTCCTTGAACAGCTCCTCGAGGGTGCGCCGGCGGCCGGACTTGGCCATGTCGGCGATCCGCTGCCTGGCCGCCCGCTGCTGGGCGATCTGGCGGGCCATGCGGTCGTCGGTGACGACGATGAAGTTGTCACCGGCGCGCGGGACGGCCGTCAGACCGAGGACCAGGACCGGACGCGACGGGTCGGCCTCGTCGACCGTCTCGCCGTTGTCGTCCAGCATGGCGCGGACGCGGCCGAACGCCTCACCACAGACGATCGAGTCGCCCACCCGCAGCGTGCCGCGCTGCACGAGCACGGTCGCCACCGGGCCGCGGCCCTTGTCGAGGTGCGCCTCGATCGCGAGGCCCTGGGCGTCCATCTCCGGGTTGGCCCGGAGGTCCAGCTCGGCGTCCGCGGTCAGCAGGATGGCCTCGAGCAGGTTGTCGATGCCGACGCCCTGCTTGGCGGAGATGTCCACGAACAGGGTGGAGCCACCGAACTCCTCGGCCACCAGGCCGTACTCGGTGAGCTGGGCCCGCACCTTGGTCGGGTCCGCGCCCTCCTTGTCGATCTTGTTGACCGCCACCACGACCGGGACGTTCGCCGCCTGGGCGTGGTTCAGCGCCTCGATGGTCTGCGGCTTCACACCGTCGTCGGCCGCGACCACCAGCACCGCGATGTCGGTGGCCTGCGCACCACGGGCACGCATGGCGGTGAACGCCTCGTGACCCGGGGTGTCGATGAAGGTGATCTTCCGCTGCTCGCCCTCGTGCGTCGTCGCCACCTGGTAGGCGCCGATGTGCTGGGTGATGCCGCCGGCCTCGCGGGCCACCACGTTGGTGTGGCGGATCGCGTCGAGCAGCTTCGTCTTACCGTGGTCGACGTGACCCATGACGGTCACGACCGGCGGGCGCGGCGCGAGGTCGCCCTCGTCGCCCTCGTCCTCACCGAACTCGATCTTGAAGGACTCGAGGAGCTCGCGGTCCTCCTCCTCCGGGCTGACGACCTGGACGTTGTAGTCCAGCTCGGCGCCGAGAAGCTGCAGCGTCTCCTCGTTGACCGACTGGGTCGCCGTCACCATCTCGCCGAGGTGCAGCATGATCTGCACGAGCGAGGCGGGGTTGGCGCCGATCCGGTCGGCGAAGTCCGACAGGGACGCGCCACGCGGGAGGCGGATGATCTGGCCGCCGCCACGCGGAACCTGCACGCCGCCGATCGCCGGGGCCTGCATGTTGTCGAACTCCTGGCGCCTCTGGCGCTTGGACTTGCGGCCACGGGTCGGACGGCCTCCCGGACGCCCGAAGGCGCCCGCCGTGCCGCCACCGCGGCCACGGCCGCCGCCACCGCCCGGACGGCCGGCGAAACCGCCGCCGCCACCGCCAGGACCGCCGCCGGGACCACCGGGGCGACCGGCACCCGTGGCACCGGGACGCGGACCGCCGAAGCCCCCACCGGGACGACCGCCGCCGCCGCCCGGACGGCCACCGCCGCCGGGACCACCGGGACGACCGCCGCCGCCGCCGGGACGAGGGCCACCGCCGCCCGGCGCGGCCGGACGGCCCTGCGGCATCATCATCGGGTTCGGACGCGGACCACCCGGACGCGGACCACCTGCGCCGGGACCCGGACGCGGACCGCCCATGCCCGGCCCGGGACGCGGACCCGCGGGTCCGGGACGCGGGCCGCCGGCGCCCGGAGCGCCGGAACGCGCGCCCGGCGGACGCGGCATGGCGCCGTCACGACGCGGCTCGCGGGGGGCGCCGTCGCCACGCTCGGGACGGTCCCCGCGGTCGGGACGACCGCCGTCACGGCCGCCGGGCCGCGCGGGGCGCTGACCCATGCCGCTTGCGGTCGAGGAGAACGGGTTGTTGCCCGGACGCGGGCCGCGCGGACCCGGCTTGGGCCCGCCGGGGCGCGGAGCGCCACCTGTGGGCGCGCCGGGACCGGCGGGTGCGCCACCCGGGCGCGGGGCCGGAGCCGGCCTGGGGCCCGGCTTGGGCGCACCGGCGCCGGGGCCACCCGACCTCGGGCCGGCGGCCGCGGGACGCGGGGCCTCCGGGCGAGGCGTCTGCGGACGGGCGGCCTCGGGGCGCGCCGCGTCCGGCTGTGACACCGGCGGGTGAGGCATCGGAACCGGACGCGGAGCGGGCCGCGGACCGGGCTTCGGGCCCGGCTTGGCCACCGCGCCGGTGGACTGGGAAACGGGCGCCTGTGGGGCGCCCCCGTTGGCCTGGCTCTCTGCCGGCCTCGGCGCAGGCTTCGGCTGCGCCGGACGGGCGGGCTTGCCCCCGCCCTTGGAGGCGTCACCCTTGAACGCCTCGGTCAGTTTGCGGACGACCGGCGCCTCTATCGTCGAGGACGCCGACCTCACGAACTCGCCCATTTCGGTGAGCTTGGCCATGACGACCTTGCTCTCGACCCCGAACTCCTTGGCGAGCTCGTATACCCGGACCTTCGCCACTGCACTCCCTAACTCGGCCCGGGAGGCTCGCAGTGCCGCCGGACCGTCGCTACCTGAACGTACTCATCGCCGCGTGCTCATCAGGCGCTCATAGCAATCTGACTCCGCCCATCAACTCGGCGTCCTACATGACAATTTCGTTGTGCCCTGGCTCCCGGAGCCGATACCGAGGGCCAGCGGTAACCATTCACCCGGACCGCCCCGGAGTCAACCCCTCCAAGTGAGCCCGCAAGAGCGACGTGTCAAGCGATCCCTGCGCGCGGAACGCGCGTGGGAACGCCCGGCGACGCTCGGCGAGCTCCAGACAGCGCGGGGACGGGTGCAACGAGGCACCGCGTCCCGGGAGCCGTCCTCGCGTGTCGGGGACGATCACGCCCTCGACCACAACCAAGCGGAGCAACTCGGACTTTACCGTGCGAACCCGGCAGCCCACACATGTTCTCAGCGGGGCTGCCCGGCAACCATATTCCAGCTTACCTTGCCGACGCATCAGCGGGATCAGCAGGTGCCTGCTCGGTGTCCGGCCGGATGTCGATCCGCCAGCCCGTCAGACGGTTGGCGAGGCGGGCGTTCTGGCCCTCCTTGCCGATCGCCAGGGACAACTGGTAGTCGGGCACGATCACCCGCGCGGTGCGGCTGTCGGCGTCGACCACCTCGACACGGGAAACACGCGCCGGCGACAGGGCATTCCCGACGAACTCGGCCGGATCCTCCGACCAGTCGATGATGTCGATCTTCTCGCCGTGCAGCTCCGTCATGACGTTGCGCACGCGCGAGCCCATCGGGCCGATGCAGGCGCCCTTGGCGTTGACGCCGGGCTTGCGCGACCTCACCGCGATCTTGGTGCGGTGGCCGGCCTCACGGGCGATGGCTGCGATCTCCACCGTGCCGTCGGCGATCTCCGGCACCTCCAGCGCGAAGAGCTTCTTCACGAGGTTGGGGTGCGTGCGCGAAAGGGTGACCGACGGCCCCTTGGGCCCCTTCTTCACCTGCACCACGTAGCAGCGGATGCGCTCGCCGTGCGCGTACTCCTCGCCCGGGACCTGCTCGTTGTGCGGCAAGATCGCCTCGATCTTGCCGAGGTCGACCAGCACCACCCGCGGGTCCTTGCCCTGCTGGATGACGCCCGCGACCAGCTCGCCCTCGCGGCTGGCGAACTCGCCGAAGTTGACCTCGTCCTCGGCGTCGCGCAACTGCTGGAGGATCACCTGCTTGGCCGTGGTGGCGGCGATCCGGCTGAAGTTGGACGGGGTGTCGTCGTACTCCCGCACGACCTCGCCGTTCTCGTCCAGCTCGGCGGCCCAGATGATCACGTGGCCCGTGTCGCGGTCCAGCTCGGCCCGCGCCTTCTGCGCCGCGCCCTCCGTGCGGAAGTACGCGATCAGCAATGCGTCCTCGATCGCCTTGACGACCAGGTCGAAGGAGATGTCCTTCTCCCGCTCCAGGCTGCGCAGGACGCTCATGTCAATGTCCACAAGGCTCCCCCTAGCCCTCGTCGTCGGCGTCGTCGATGTCTTCGTCGACATCGAGGTCCTCATCAAGTTCGTCGTCGAGCCCGGCGTCGCGCCGGTTGAACTCGACCTGCACCCGGCCGCGCACCAGCTCGCCGTACGCGATGCGGCGCGCGCCGTCCAGCTCCACACCGGTCTCGTCGGCCTCGGTCACACGGCCCTCCGCGGAGGTGCCGTCACTCAGCTCCGCCTTCACCAGCCGCCCGCGCGCCCGGCGCCAGTGGCGCGGCTCGGTGAGCGGCCTGTCGACTCCGGGAGAGGTGACCTCGAGGACGTACGGGCTGCCGCCGAGGACGTCCACCTCGTCCAGCCGCTTGGAGACGGACTGGCTCACGTCGGCCACGTCGTCCAGGCTCACGCCGCCGTCCTTGTCCACCACGACGCGCACCAGCCGCCGGCGACCCGCCGGTGTGACCGTGACGTCCTCCAGGTCGAATCCCTCGGCGGCGACCACCGGGCCGAGCAGCTCAACCAGGCGGCCGCGTCGAGCGTCGATGCCCATGCCGACCTCCCAATGACCGTGTGGCTGTGACCGTGTGCCTAGCCCGATGTGCCAACAGCCTATCGACACCGGGAGGTGGAAACAGCGCCACACCCGAGCGGCGATCCGACACGTGCACGATCATCACGGTCACGGGCGATGACCAGTGGGCGGCGCGCCGTACGATGCTGTGTCGTGAGACACAGCGGCGGGGCACAGGTGACGAGACGCGCGTTGCTGGGCTCCGCCGCCGCGGCCGGTCTGGCCGCGGCCGGCTGTTCCTCGGCCCCGCGCAAACCTGCCGCGCCTGCCCCTCCGGATCCGCAGACCGTGCTGCTCACCTCGTTGATCGCGGGCAAGGAGCAACTGGTGTCGCTCTACGGGCGCGCGGTCGCCGCCCTGCCCGCCCGGACCGCCGCGCTGGAGCCGTTCCGCCAGCGTCACGCGGCTCATCTGCAGGCCCTGCGCGCGCTCCTGCCCGCCGGTAGCGGCACGGGAACGTTCCCCGCGAGCCCTGCGCCGGCGTCGTCCTCCGCGTCCCCGTCGGAGCGCCCGTCCGCGGTCTCCGTCGAGGCGCTCAGGGACGCCGAGCGGCGCGCGGCGTCGGCGCGACCGGCGCAGATGGCCACGGCCTCCCCCGCGCTCGCCCAGCTCCTGGCGAGCATCGGCGCGTGCGAGGCCGTCCACGTCGTCGCCCTGGGGAGGGTGCGTGACTGAGACCTCGGCCGAGCCCGCCCGAGCGCCGACCGGGGCACCGGTCGGCGACGCGCTCGGCCGGGCCCTGTCCGCCGAGCACGCCGCCGTGTACGCGTACGGGGTGATCGGCGGGAAGACGAGCGGCGCGCTGCTCAGGCGCGCCACCGCGGGGTTCGACGCCCACCGGGCACGGCGCGACCAGCTCCGCACGCTCATCACGCAGCGGGGCGGGACGCCCGCCGAGCCCGGCCCCACCTACCGCCTGCCCTTCGAGGTGCGCGGACCGGCCGACGCGGTGCGCCTGGCCGTGCTGGTGGAGCAGCGGGTGACCACCGCCTACCTGGAGCTCGCCGCCGACCGCGACCCGGCGCTGCGGCGGATCGCCGCGCTGGCCGCGCAGGAGTGCGCGACCCGGGCGTACGGCTGGCAGCCGAAGATCGGCCCCTTCCCGGGCATGGACCGAGCCGGTGCCGACTTCGACGTCGCCATCCCCACTCCGGGGGCCGAGTCCCCGTCGGCGGCCTCCTCGGGGCCGGCGGGGTCCGCCGGCGCACCCGGCCAGGAGGCCCAGCCGGAGCCGTCCGCGCCGGACGGCCAGTAGACGGCGCGGGCCGCGACCCACGGCCGTGAGCGGCTCCCGCACAAGGAGCGGCTCCCGGGAAAGGCGGCGCCGCCGCCCCCATGGGGGACGGCGGCGCCCTGTGTCCGCGGCGATCAGGCCCGGCAGGCGGCCAGCACCCGCTCGACGGCCTCGTCCAGCGGGATCTCCTCCTTGGTCCCGGTGACCCGGTCGCGCAGCTCGACCACGCCGTTGGCCAGGCCCCGGCCGACGATCAGCACGGTGGGCAGGCCGAGCAGCTCGGAGTCCTTGAACTTGACGCCGGGCGACACACCGGGACGGTCGTCCACGAGCACCCGCAGCCCCCGCGCCTCGAGGGTCTCGGCGAGCGTGCTGGCGACCTCGATCTGGTTCTCCTTGCCGGTGCCCACGATGTGCACGTCGGCGGGCGCCACCTCCCTGGGCCACACCAGGCCCAGCTCGTCGTGGCGCTGCTCGGCGAGCACGGCCACCGCCCGGGACACGCCGACGCCGTACGAGCCCATGGTGATGCGGATGGGCTTGCCGTCGGGCCCGAGCGCGTCGAGCTGGGCGGCGTCGGCGTACTTGCGGCCGAGCTGGAAGATGTGGCCGATCTCGATGCCCCGGTCGATCGACAGCGGGTGCGCGCAGCGGGGGCAGGAGTCGCCCGCCCGCACCTCGGCGGCCTCGATCGTGCCGTCGGGCTGGAAGTCGCGGCCCGCGACCACGTGCGCGGCGTGCCTGCCCGGCTCGTTGGCGCCCGTCACCCAGGCCGAGCCGTCCACCACGCGCGGGTCGACCAGGTAGGTGATCCCCAGGTCCCTGAGCACCTGAGGGCCGATGTAGCCGCGCACCAGGCCGGGGTGGCGGGCGAAGTCCTCGGCCTCGAAGATCTCCGGCACGCCGGGCGAGAGCGCCGCCTCCAGGCGCTTGAAGTCGACCTCGCGGTCGCCGGGCACGCCGATGATCACCGTCTTGATCTCGTCGGAGCCCGGCGTGCGGACCTTGACGACGAGGTTCTTCAGCGTGTCGGCGGCGGTGATGCCGAGGCTGTGGCGCTCGTTGACGTACGAGACGAGCGACTCGATCGTCGGGGTGTCGGGCGTGTCGAGCACCTGCATGGGCGGCTGCGTGGCGGTGACCGCGGGCGGCGCGGGCGTGACGACGGCCTCGGCGTTGGCCGCGTAGCCGCAGTTGTGGCAGGCCACGAAGGTGTCCTCACCGGTCGGGCAGGGGGCGAGGAACTCCTCGGAGGCCGACCCGCCCATCGCTCCCGACATCGCGAAGCAGATCCGGTAGTCGATGCCGAGACGCTCGAAGATGCGGATGTACGCCTCGCGGTGCATCTCGTAGGACCGCTTCAGGCCGTCGTCGTCGAGGTCGAAGGAGTAGGAGTCCTTCATGACGAACTCGCGGCCCCGCAGGATGCCCGCCCGGGGCCGGGCCTCGTCGCGGTATTTGGTCTGGATCTGATAGAGGGTGACGGGATAGTCCTTGTAGGAGGAGTACTCCCCCTTCACCATGTCGGTGAACATCTCCTCGTGGGTCGGCCCGAGGAGGTAGTCGGCGCCCTTGCGGTCCTTCAGCCGGAACAGCGTGTCGCCGTACTCGGTCCAGCGGCCCGTGGGCTCGTAGAAGTCCCGGGGCAGCAGCGCGGGGAACAGCACCTCCTGCGCGCCCATCCGGTCCATCTCCTCCCGCACGACCCGCGCGACGTTCTCCAGCACGATCTTGCCGAGCGGCAGCCAGGAGTAGATGCCGGGCGCGACGCGGCGGATGTAGCCGGCGCGGACGAGCAGCTTGTGGCTCGGCACTTCCGCGTCCGCCGGATCCTCACGCAGGGTGCGCAGGAACAGGGTCGACATACGCAGCAGCACGGCTACTCCTTGCTCGTGAGAGGTCTCGTCCGCGGCGCCTCCTCGGGAAGCGAGATGCGGATCTCCTCGCGGACCCTCGGAGACGACCGGAGAGACGAGACGAAGACGATGTGCTCCCAAGGCTATCGACTCCGGGGGCCCCACCGCCTCACGTAAACGACGGGCGAGCCGATATCGGCCCGCCGATGTCAGCCGCCGAGCAGTTCCTCCCAGTGCTGACGGGACCGCCCGCCCATGCCCACGGGGCCTGCCGGGCCGTCCAGCGCCGCCGACAGCCGCCACAGGCCGGGCCTGGTCCGCAGCCGCTCCATGCCGAACGGGTCGATGGCCCGCAGCACGAAGGTGACGCCCATCACGTTCAGCATCGCGGTCGACGTGGTCGCCGGGCCCGCGGGCGCCGCCCGCACGGCGTCCGGGCCCGGCTCGCCGATCCGTTCCAGGAGCAGCGCCGCCACCTCGGCGGCGTACGGGCCGTCGCGCCACTCGATGTGCCAGGAGCGGTCGGTGCCCCGCCACCACGTGAGGTCGCGGCACGCTTCCAACGTCTCTGCCTCGCCGGACAGGGCTGCCATGACCCGCCCCAGCGCCTCATACCTGAGCCCGTCCGGCCCCGAGCCGTGCGGCGACGGCGCGTCGCCGTCGTCTTGACCGTTCTGCGGGCCGTACGCCGTGGCCGGTGAGGCCCCGGGCTCGTCCCGCCCCCCGCGGAGTCCCCTCATGTCAGGGAGGGTGCCACCGCCCGGCCTTCTCGTCCGCGGGTTTCCCCGTCTTTTAGCCCCACTGCCCACGGGCATCACTTTGATCGCGGCCGCCTGGTCGCCGCAACCCCCGCGGCCGGGTCGCCGCAAACCCCCGCAGCCTCCCCGCGAGGCGCGGGAGCCCCGGGAGGTTCGCGGGGATATGGAGGAAATGAGCGGCCCCGGCCCACGCCGGAGAATCGCGGACGCGGCCTGTTTCTCCGCTCATTGCGCCACTCTGCGCGGCATGCCGATACTTGCATCGTGAATCTCACCATCGAGCTCACCGCACCCGAATCGACAGGCGTCGAGCTGGAGTCCTTACGGGAAGATCTGCTCATTGACGACGCGCTTCGAGGCGCGACCATAGAAAGCCGCACAAGCCTGCCGGCAGGCGGGATGGGACCGATAACCGAGACTCTCCTCGTGGCGTTCACCACGGGCGGCGCCGGCGTCGCGGTGGTCGAGGGCGTCTTCGGCTGGCTCCGCGGCCGCCCCTCGGGAATCACCGTGAGAATCTCCAACGGCGACCGGACGGTGGAAGTGGACGCCAAATCCGCCAGGGATCCGCGGCAGATCATCGAGCTGCTGCGCGAACTCGACCTCACCGAGCCGAAATCAAGGGAGAAATGATCTACCATCCCGATCCGCGGGCCTCCCGAGCGGTGCTGATCGGTGTCGCCGACTACGCGGACCCCCAGGAGTGGCCCCCGCTGCCCGCGGTCCGCGCCAACGTGGCCGACCTGCGGCAGACTCTCACCGATCCGGAGCTCTGGGGGCTCCCGGAGGAGAACTGCACCACCCTGCTCGACCCCCGGGACGGCGGCGACGTGCTCGACGCAATCGCGGAGGCGACCCGTAAGGCGAACGACACCGCCATCATCTATTACGCCGGGCACGGCTCTCGCACCTTCCAGGAATTACGCCTGACCCTCTCCACGACCACCATGGACAAGCCGTACCGCAGCGTCGTGTATTCGGACGTGAGCCACCTCATCCGGACACGCCGCTGCCTCAACGCGGTGGTGATCCTGGATTGCTGTTACAGCGGCATGGCGCATGGAATGGCCGACAACGCGTCGTTTCTCGACGCCCAGATCAGCCGGACCAACGCGTACGTGATGACCTCATCCGCGAAGAACGCCCTGTCGCTGGCTCTTCCCGGAGAGCGGAACACCGTGTTCACCGGCCAACTCCTCCGCGTGCTGCGAGAAGGGATTTCGACCACGAGCGAATATCTCGCCCTCTCGGACATAGCACATATAGTTCGGCTAAATCTCCTCAAACAGGGCATGCCCGAGCCGAGGTCCAGCCAGTACGACAACGGCGACCGCATCGGCCTGGTGCGCAACCGCCAATGGAGCCTCCGGAGCGCCCGCGGACCGTCCGGTCCCGCCTCGCCCGTCCCGACGGCGCGGGAGCCCGTGCACTCGGTCAGGACCGAACCGCAGGCCTCTTCCTCCCGGGCCACTCCCACCGGACGCTACGTCGGCATCGACCTGGGCACGACCAACTCCGTCGTCTCGGTCGTCGAGGGCGGGACACCCGTGGTCGTCATGAACGGGCAGGGGTCGCGGACCACCCCGTCGGTGGTCGCGTTCGCGAAGAACGGGGAGGTTCTCGTCGGCGAGGTCGCCAAGCGGCAGGCGGTGACCAACGTCGGCAGGACCATCCGCTCGGTCAAGCGCCACATGGGCACGGACTGGACCGTCGAGATCGACGGCAAGAGGCTCACGCCCCAGCAGATCAGCGCGTTCGTCCTGCGCAAGCTCAAGCAGGACGCGGAGGCATACCTGGGTGAGACGGTCACCGACGCGGTCGTCACCGTCCCGGCGTACTTCGACGACGCCCAGCGGCAGGCCACCAAGGAGGCCGGACGAAGCGCGGGTCTCAACGTGCTGCGCATCGTCAACGAGCCCAGCTCCGCGGCCCTGGTCTACTGCGCGGACCATGGCACCGACCAGGAACAGCTCGTCCTGGTCTTCGATCTCGGCGGCGGCACCCTCGACGTGTCCCTCCTCGAGGTGTACGTCCTCGACGACTCGGACCGGCTCGATCTCGTCGAGGTCAAGGCCACCAGCGGTGACAACCGGCTCGGTGGGGACGACTGGGACCAGCGGATCGTCGACGAGCTGGTGACCCGTTTCAAGCGCGCCCACGGCGTGGACCTGTCGCGGGACGCAATGGTCCTCCAGCGCCTGCGCGAGGCGGCGGAGAAGGCCAAGATCGAGCTTTCGGCCCAGACCGAGACCACGATCAGCCTGCCCTACATCACCGCCTCCTCCGAGGGTCCGCTGCACCTGGAGGAGAAGCTGACCCGGGCGAAGTTCCAGCGGATCACCGCGGACCTGCTCGAGCGCTGCAAGGGCCCCTTCCACCAGGTCGTCAAGGACGCGGGGATCAGGGTCTCCGAGATCGACCGGGTGATCCTGGTCGGCGGCTCGACCCGTATGCCGGCCGTGTCCGGCCTGGTCGCGGAGCTGACCGGCAGGAAGCCCGAAGGGGGTGTCAACCCGGACGAGGTCGTTTCGATCGGCGCCGCACTGCATGCCGGGATGCTCCGGGGGGAGACCCCCGGCTTCCTCTTCGACGTTCTGCCGATCTCCGTGGGTCTCGAGACCAAGGGCGGCGTCTTCACCAGGATCATCGAGCGCAACACGACGATCCCGACGAAGCGCTCGGAGATCTTCACCACCGCCGAGGACAACCAGCCGTCCGTGCAGATCCAGGTTCACCAGGGCGAGCGCGAGATCGCGGCGGACAACAGGAAGCTGGCCACCTTCGAACTGACCGGCATCCCCCCGGCGCCGCACGGCGTACCGCGGATCGAGGTCACCTTCGACATCGACGCCAACGGCGTGCTGAGCGTTCACGCCATCGACCAGGCCACCGGCAACGCACAATCGGTGGTCATCAGAGACCGCGGATGGTGACCGCCCGCCGCGGCGACACGCCCTCGCCGCGGCCGGTTTCCCCGTGGTCCTGGCCGCACGCCCTCCTATGGTGAAGAATCGCCGCTGAAGACGCCGCTGCTGGAGGCCATGGTGACACTGCGCGTCGCGATCGTCGGGTCGGGCCCGGCCGGCATCTACACGGCCGAGGCACTGGTCAAACAGTCGCACGACCCCGTCGAGGTGGACGTCCTCGAACGCCTGCCGACGCCGTACGGGCTCGTCCGGTACGGCGTGGCCCCCGACCACACGTCGATCAAGTCGATCGCCGGCTACCTGCGAAGGGTGCTGGAGACTCCGGGGGTGCGCTTCCTGGGCGGCGTCGAGCTGGGCGCGGACCTCTCGGTGGACGACCTGCTGTCCTGCTACGACGCCGTCGTCTACTGCACAGGGGCGATGGTCGACAGGCACCTCGGCGTCCCGGGCGAGGACCTGCCGGGCAGCGTCGCGGCGACCGACTTCGTCAACTGGTACTGCGGCCATCCCGACGTACCGCCGGACGCCTTCTCCCTCGACGCGGAGGAGGTCGTCGTCATCGGCGTCGGCAACGTCGCCGTGGACGTGGTGCGGATCATGGCCAAGACGGCCGACGAGCTGCGCGGCACCGACGTGCCCGAGGAGGTGCTCGACCGGCTGGCCGCCTCCAAGGTGAAGCGCGTCCACATGGTCGGCAGGCGCGGCCCCGAGCACGCGAAATTCACCCTGAAGGAGCTGCGCGAGCTCGGCGAGCTGCTGAACGCCGACGTCCTCACCTTCCCGGACGAGGTCGCGGTCGCCGACATGACCACGCTGTCGCGGCAGGTCAGGGGCAATGTGGACGTGCTGCGGTCGTGGTCGGAGCGCAAGACGGCCGACCGGCCCCGCCGCCTGGAGGTGCGCTTCTGGCTGCGTCCCGTGGAGATCCTCGGCGTGTCCCGGGTCGAGGGCGTGCGGCTGGAGCGGACCCGGCTGGAGAACGGGCGGGTCGTCGGGACCGGCGACTTCGAGACGATCCCGGCGGACATGGTGATGCGCTCGGTGGGCTACCAGAGCGTGGCGCTGCCCGGGGTGCCGTTCGACCCGGGGTCGATGACGGTGCCGAACGTCGCCGGCAAGGCGGCGGACCGGCAGTACGTCGCGGGCTGGCTCAAGCGGGGGCCGACGGGCGTGATCGGGACGAACAAGTCCGACGCCGCCGAGACCGTGCGCACGCTGCTCGCCGAAGCGGTGCCGGGAACCGCGACCGCCCGGCTGGACGACCTGCTCGCCGCGCGCGGGCTGAGCCCGGTGACGTACGAGGACTGGCTCGCGATCGAGGCCGCGGAGGCCTCGCTGGCCGGCAGCCTGAGCAGGGGCGAACGGGTGAAGCTGGTGGGCAGGGACGCGATGCTGGGCGCGTGCGGCCGGCTCGCCCGGCCGGGGGGCCCGTCCTGACGGGTGTCGGGTCCTGACGGGTGTCGCGTCCTCGGGGGAGTCCTGGTCAGGACCAGTGGGCCGGCCGGTGGTAGCGCGCGCCGTCGCGGCCGGGCACGAAGCCGGGCAGCTGCGACTGCCGGATGAGCGCCTCGCCGAGGGGAAACCAGGCGTCGCTCGCGAGGCGCAGGCCGTCCGAGCGCCTGCCGGGCGGGAAGACGGTGACGACCCGGGTCTTGCCGCCGCGCCGGGCGTCCACCTCGCGCACCGCCTCGATGGCCGCGCACAGATCGGAGTCCGCCGACAGCAGCAGCACTGTGTCGACCAGGTCGAGCGCGACGTCGCCGACCATGGCGGCGGCCAGGGCGACGTCGGACTGCTTCTCCTCGTAGGTCCGCCAGGAGACGCCGCAGGCCCGGCAGGAGGCCCGCTGCTCCTGGAAACGCCCGAGCACCACCTCGACCCCCAGGGTCTCCAGGGCCGCCTGATAGGTCTGCTGGCAGGCGAGGGCACGAGCGTCGCCTCGGACGGGAGCGGTGAAGTAGCGGACGGCGGTCAGCGTCTGCCCGGTCCTCAGCAGCCGCAGGGCCAGCGCCCGTAGATCGAGCCAGAGATAGCGCCGCCCCCGTAGGGAGCGCAGCCCGTAGTAGAGATTGAACCCGTCGACGTAGACCCCGACACGCACGACTTGGGGAACGGGGTTGTCGCTCACCGCCATCATCTCCTAACATGGAGTCACCGCGCCCGCGGCTACGTCCCCGGGCTCTACGGCCCCCGACAGGGGGCCGTTTCTTTTTCGCTCACCTGTTCGATCGGCTGTTCGAGGAAAAGGATAGCCAACGCTGCGTCGTCATGCAGCGACGTTGCGTGATTGCCCTCACCGTGGCGGGACTCTGCGAGGATCGTCCCCATGGAGACGACGCTGACCGGCGTGGACGGGGTGCTCGACGGCTTCGCCGGCACCCATCGCGAGCAGCTCGCCCGGTTTCCCGTACGGGAACCCGCATGGCAGCCGGTGCACACCGTGTACGTGCCCGCGGACCGGGTGACGGCGGAGATCGTCCAGCAGTGGCGGCACGCCGCGACCGACCTCCTCCACCGGCTCCTGTTCACCCCCGCCGAGCTGGCCGCGCTGTTCGAGCTCGACCCCGAGCTGGCCCAGCCCGTGCACGACCGGGTACGCCGGAAGCTGCACGCCGAGCCGATCGAGGACCTGCGCGTCGACTTCGAGGACGGATACGGCGGGCGCTCCCCCGAGGAGGAGGACCGGCACGCCGAGTCGGCGGCGGCGGCCGTGGCCGCGATGCACGAGGCGGGCACGCTGCCCCGCAGGTGGGGGCTGCGGGTGAAGTCGTTCGCCGACGGCGACCCCCTGCGCTCGGTGCGCACGCTCGACGGGTTCCTCACCGGGGTCGTGCGGCGGGCCGGCAGGCTTCCGGACGGGTTCACGGTGACCTTCCCCAAGGTCTTGATGGAGGACTACCTGCGCCAGTTCGCCGGCTGCCTGGAGGCGCTGGAGCGCGCGTTGCGCCTGCCCTCAGGCACACTGCGCTTCGAGATGCAGGTGGAGGCCCCGCAGACCGTGCTCATGCTCCAGCGGTCGGCCGACCTGGTGCCCTCGCTGGGCGGGCGGCTGGCGGCGGCCCACTTCGGAGTGTTCGACTACACGGCCGCGCTCGGGCTGCCGCCGGGCGAGCAGCGGCTCGACCACCCGGCCTGCGACCACGCGCGGCACGTCATGCAGACGGCGCTGTCGGGGACGGGGGTGGAGCTGTCGGACGGCTCACTGGCCGCGGCCCCGGCCTCGGACGCGGCGGCCGACGTGCACGCCCTGCTGCGCAGGCACTCGGCGCTGGTGTCGCACTCGCTGGCGCACGGCTTCTATCAGGGGTGGGACATGCACCCCTCGCACCTCGTCAGCCGCTTCACGACCGTGTACGCCTTCCACCTCGCCTGCTACGAGAAGTACGCCGACCGGGTGCGCGCCTGGCAGGAACGGCGCGAGGCCGCGGGGGGCGTGCTGGACGAGCCCGCGACGATCAGGACTCTGGTCGCCGCCCTGGCCCGGGCCGACCGCGCCCTCTGCTGAGGTTTGCCGTATCGGCAAGGTTCCTTGCCGCTCTCGCCGCCTGTGCCGCACTGTTCGACAGCAGACATCTGAAGCGGACGTCGACGCAGGAGGCACGGGGTGGACGAGAAGAAGAAGTACGACGTGGTCGTGGTGGGCGGCGGCCCCGCGGGGCTCAGCGGCGCGCTGGCGCTGGCGCGGGCCCGGCGGTCGGTGCTGGTGGTGGACGCAGGAGAGCCGCGCAACGCGCCGGCCGCGCACATGCACAACTACCTCGGCCGGGGGACGGCACGCCGCCCGCCGAGTTGCGAGCGGCCGGACGCGAGGAAGTGATCAGCTACGGCGGCGAGGTCGTCGCCGGGCGGGCCGAGGCCGCGACGCGGGAGGGCGACGACTTCCTCGTGACGCTGGACGACGGCCGTGCCGTCCGGGCCCGCCGCCTGCTGGTGGCGACCGGGGCCGTGGACGAGTTGCCCGACGTGCCGGGCCTGGCCGAGCGCTGGGGCCGCGACGTGCTGCACTGCCCGTACTGCCACGGGTGGGAGGTCCGCGACCGGCGCATCGGCGTGCTGGCCACCGGGCCGCTCGCCGTCGAGCAGGCCCTTCTGTGGCGGCAGTGGAGCGAGGACGTGGTGTTCCTGGCCCACCACTGCCCCGCGCCGTCCGAGGAGGATGCCGAGCGGCTCGCCGCGCGCCGGATCCCCGTCGCCGACGGCCCGGTCACGGGGATCGAGGTGACCGGCGACGCGCTCACCGGGGTTCGGCTGGCCTCCGGCGAGGTCGTCGCGCTCGACGCGCTCGTCGTCGGCGCGCCGCTCACCGCCCGGTCCGGGGTGCTGGAATCGCTCGGTCTCAAGCCGGTCGAGGTGGAGCTCGGCGGTCACGTGGCGGGCACCCGGATCGCCGCGGAGCCGACCGGGGCGACCGCCGTGCCCGGTGTCTGGGTGGCGGGGAACGTGACGGACGTGCGCGCCGTGGTGATCGCGTCCGCCGCGGCGGGCCTGGCCGCCGGCGCGGCGATCAACATGGATCTCATTGCCGAGGAGACCCGGGAGGCCGTCGACGCCTACCGGAACGAGGTGCGCACGCTGTTCGATGAGGCGACCTGGGAGGAGCGCTACCGCTCCCGGCCGGCGGTCTGGAGCGGCCGCCCGAACCCGCAGCTTGTGGCCGAGGCCGCGCAGCTGCCCCCGGGCCGGGCCCTCGACGTCGGCACCGGCGAGGGCGCCGACGCCGTCTGGCTCGCCGCAAGGGGCTGGCGGGTGACGGGAGCCGACATCTCCGCCACGGCGCTGGAGCGGGCCGCCGCCCACGCCGCCGACGCGGGCGCGGACGTCGCGGACCGCACCGAGTGGGTGCGCGCGGACCTGCGCGACCACGCCCTTCCCGAGGGCGCGTACGACCTGGTGTCGGCGCAGTACATGCACCTGCCGCGCGAGGCCAGGCGGACGCTGTTCGCCCGGCTGGCCGCCGCGGTGGCTCCTGGCGGCACCCTGCTGATCGTCGGGCACCACCCGTCGGACCTGCTGACCAAGGTCCGGCGGATGCACTTCCCGCAGATGATGTTCACCGCCGAGGAGGTCGCGGCGTCGCTCGATCCGGCCGAGTGGGAGGTCACGGCGGCCGAGGCCCGGCCGCGCACGGCGGTGGACCCGGAGGGCGGCGAGGTCACCATCCGCGACGCCGTCCTGGTCGCCCGCCGCCGCGCCTGAGCTGTTCGGTCACAACCGGGCGGTCACAGCCGGTCGACGACGCGGCGCCAGCGCCGGACGCGGTCCGGGTCGACCGGCTCGCGCCACGAGCCCCGCACGGCGCTGCCCACGTGGAAGGCGCGGACGCCGTAGTCGAGCAGCACCGGCACGTGCTCCTCGCGCAGCCCGCCGCCGGCGAGCACGAGCGAGGCGTCCCCCGCCTCGGCCCGCGCGCGTAACACGCCGAGGCCGCTGCCGACGCCCTCGGGCGAACCGGACGTGAGGACGGTCGCCAGGTTCGGCAGCAGCCGTACGGCGCGCCAGGCGGCCCGCACGTCGGCGGCGTGGTCCACGGCGCGGTGGAAGGTCCAGGGCAGCGGCGAGACCGCGTGGATCAGCGCGTCCGTCGCCTCCCTGTCGACCGACCCGTCCTCGGACAGGAAGCCGAAGACGAAGCCCGCCGCGCCGGCCTCGGCGAGTTCCTTGACGTGGCCGCGCAGCCGGTCGAGCTCCTCCGGGGTCACGGTGAACCCGGCGTTGCAGCGGAGCATGACCATCTGCGGCAGCCCGCACTCGCGCGAGATCGCCGCGACGAGCTCCGCCGAGGGGGTGAGCCCGTCCGAGTCCATGTCGGACACGATCTCCAGGCGATCCGCTCCGCCCTCCTCGGCGGCCACGGCGTCACGCAGGTCGAGCGCGATCACTTCAAGGAGGGATCCCGTCATGAAGTGAACAGTATCCGGTCCCTTTGCGGCGCCTCACGGCGTCCGCCCTGTTCAGCACTCGATCAACTCGTTGTGTGCAGTGATGTCAAGAACCCTCCAGGATTGCGCCGCATGTCCCGAGCGCTGGGCCGGCACCGCCGGCGTGCGGCGATAGGACAACGCGGCCGGGATCGCGGCGCTGGCGTCCCGCTCGAACAGCGCGCCGGAGGCGCGGTGCGGCAGGTCGACGGTGCGGACGTGCCGGAAGCCCGCCTTCCGGTAGTACGACTGCAGGCGGGCGTTGTCCTTGGCGCAGTCCAGCCGCAGGTACGGCCGGTCGTGAGCGGCGGCCCGCAGGGCGGCCCAGTCGAGCAGCGTGTCCCCCAGGCCCCGGCCCGAGTAGGTCCTGCTCACGGCGAGCTTGTGGACGTAGAGCGCGTCCCCGGGGCGGTCGGCGGGGGTCCAGAACTCCGGGTCGGCATGGCCGTCCACGGCGATCGTGGCGGCCGGCACCTGGGAGCCGGCGTCCAGGAGGTACATGACGCCCGCGCCGATCAGCGGTTCGATGCGCTCGGCGGGAAAGCCCCCGGCGGGCCACTGCCGTACGCCGAGACCGTTCAGCCACCCGGCGGTGCGCGCCAGCAGGGCGAGGACCCCCTGCAGATCGGCCGGGGTGGCGCGACGCAGCGTGAGTTCCGTAACAAGATCCAGGGTGTTCGCGGGCATGCCTGATTCCTTTCGTGCCGACGGCGGCGGTTTGATCACTGAGAGTGACGGCATGATGCCGTGCAGCGTCCGTCCGGAGACGGCGGACCCGGCTAGGGCGCGCGGGTGCGGCGGGGTCCCCTGCCGGGGTCAGGACGGGAATCGCGGGAGCGGCCCTCCTGAGGAGGGCCCGGCGGCCGGGGACGCCCGCTCAGGCCAGGGGGCGTCCGGGCCTCGTCAATGACGTTCCAGCTCGTATCGGATCAGATGCTTGTCGGCGGGCAGCACGGACACGGCGACGCGGACGGGCGTGTCGTCGGCGTCGTAGCCGACCCGGGTGTGGACGACGACCGGAGTGCCGGGCTCCAGCTGAAGCCGCGACGACTCGTCAGAGGTCGGCATGCGGGCCGACAGGTCGTCGATCACGCGAACCTGGAGATGGCCCAGCTCCTCAAGCACCCGGTTGGCCCCGCGCGTGATGTCGCCGGGCCTGGCGATCTCGGAGCCCCCCACGATCTCCAGGGGGAAGTACGAGTCCAGCGTGTTGTACGGCTGGCCGTCCACGAAGCGCAGCCGGCGGCGCACGACGGCCAGGGCGCCGTCGGCGAGGGCGAGGCGGGTGGTCACGTCCTCGGGCGGCTCGACGATCGAGACCTCGATCCTCTGGTCCGCCGTACGGCCCTCGGAGCGGACCGCGTGGACGAACGTGTCGAACCGCCGCCCCTCCTGGTCGTACGGGAGGAACTCGTCCTGGGGGCGCATGAGGAGGGGACGGCGCTCGCGTACGAACGTTCCACGCCGGCGCATCCGCAGGATGAGACCCTCGTTCTCCAGCTCGCCCAGGGCCAGCCGTACGGTGTTGCGGCTGACGCCGTGCGCCTCCATGAGGTCGGCCTCGGTCGGGATCTGGTCGCCCGGCGCGAGTTCGCCCGCGTAGATGGCCCTGCGTACCTCGGCGGCCACCTGCTGGTAGAGCGACGATCGTGCCATCTTTCCTCAATCCACCCTTTTGTTCCAACAAATCTAGAGGATCTCGCTCTACCGGGAAACAACCCCTTGACCAGAGCCCACCCAGCCGCGCATTATCCAAACGTTGGTACAAATCCATCCAATGGAGGTGGGCCCGTGAGGGCGGTCGGTGCGGGAACGCCGAAGTCGCCCTGGCGCGAGCCCAGACCTGCCAGAGCCCAGACCTATCAGAGCGACGGGAACGACATGTCAGAGCTGTCGGTATCCACCGACATGACCGCCTTGTGCGGGAACGGCGTGACATGCCCGAGCACGCGGTACCACCGCACGCCGGAGCGGCCGGTCGAGGACGGCCGCTCCCCATGGACTCCGTGCGATTGAACGAGATCTCGACCCCAACCCTCGCCGGGGTCGAGGTCTCGCGCCGGGGCGGAGCGCGTCCTGGCGGGTCCCCCACGCCCGCCAGGACGCGCCACCGTTAACCACACACAGGGAATGCATCGACTCCGGCCCTCCTTGACTTCATGGGGAGGCGACCGAGGAGGCACGTGCGCGATGAGCATCCCTGTGGCCCGGAGGGTCGGCCATGACGGCGCCAGGAGGATTCCGGCCGTCAATCCCCAGCACTTCAGGAACGTCCTCGGCAGGTACGCCACCGGCGTCGTGGCCGTCACCGCGATCGACCCGGAGACCGGGGAGCCGTGCGGCCTGGCCGTCAACTCCTTCACGTCCGTGAGCCTCGATCCGCCACTGGTGTCGTTCTGCGTCTCGCGGACCAGCACGAGCTGGCCGCGCCTCAAGGCCGCGACGACCCTGTGCGTCAACGTGCTCGCCGACCACCAGCGGCAGGTGTGCGATCGGCTCGCCGCGAAGGGCGGGGACAAGTTCGGCGGCCTTCCGTGGGCCCTGTCCCCCGGCGGCGCGCCCGTGCTGGACGGCGCGCTCGCCTGGATCGACTGCACGGTGGACAAGGAGCATCCGGCCGGCGACCACGTGATCGTCGTCGCCCGGGTCACGGGGCTCGACCGGCACGACGACGGCGGCCCGCTGGTGTTCTTCCGCGGAGCCTATGGGAGCTTCGAGGCGTGACGTGCCTGACGCGGAACCGACCGGTCGGTATGCTGCCCGCATGACTCTGTTCTCGGTGGAAGGCAAGACGGTCGTCGTCACGGGCGGGTCCCGGGGCATCGGGAAGATGATCGCGCGGGGGTTCCTCGACGCGGGCGCCACCGTCTACATCTCCTCACGGAAGAAGGACGAGCTGGAGGCCACGGCCGCCGAGCTGGGCTGTCATGCCGTACAGGCGGACCTGTCCACCCCCGACGGCGTCGAGACGCTGGCGCAGGCGGTGTCGGAGCGGGAGAGCCGGCTCGACGTGCTCGTCAACAACGCGGGGGCGAGTTGGGGCGCGCCGCTGGAGGAGTATCCGGAGCACGCATTCGACAAGCTCTGGGACATCAACGTCAAGGGCGTCTTCTTCCTCACCCGCCGCCTCCTGCCGCTCCTGCGCGCCGCCGCGTCGCCCGACGACCCGGCACGCGTGATCAACATCGGGTCGATCGACGGGCTCCGGGTGCCGTTCATGGAGAACTACGCGTACTCGGCGGCCAAGGCGGGCGTCCACATGCTGACCCGGCATCTGGCCCGCCAGCTCGCCCGGGAGTCGATCACGGTGAACGCGATCGCGCCCGGGCCGTTCGAGTCGAAGATGATGGCCTTCGCGCTCGACGACCCCCAGATGCGCGGCGCGATCGAGAGCAACGTCCCGCTCGGCCGCATCGGCAGGCCCGACGACATGGCGGGCGCGGCGGTCTTCCTGGCCTCACGCGCCGGGTCCTACCTGACCGGCGCCGTGATCCCGGTGGACGGCGGGATCTCCGCGTAGCCTGGCCCCCATGCGGCAGGTCTCCATGCGGCAGATCGCGGTGTGCGGGCCGGGCGAGTGCACCCCGCAGGACGCCCGGGCGGCCCGCGACGTGGGCCGCCTGCTGGCCGAGCGCGGCGCGGTCGTGCTGTGCGGCGGGTACGGCGGGGTGATGGCCGCCGCGGCGGCGGGCGCGCGGGAGGTCGGAGGCGTCGTGGTCGGCGTCCTGTCGGGCCGGGACCGCGCCGGGGCGAGCCCGGACCTCACCGTGGCCCTTCCCACCGGCCTGGGCGAGGCCCGCAACGCGCTGATCGTGCGGGCCGCCGACGCGGTCGTCGTCGTGGGCGGCTCCTGGGGCACGCTCTCGGAGCTGGCGCTCGCCCAGCGGGGCGGCACGCCGGTGATCACCCTCGGGGGCTGGCGGGTCCTCGACGCCGAGGGCCGTCCCGTGCCCGGTCCGGTGGCCGCCGCCGGCCCGGCCGAGGCCGTGCGGCTGGCGCTCGCCGCCGCCGAGCGGGCCCGCCCGCTCAGCCCCTAGACAGTCTCAGCCCTTGAGCATCTCGGCGAGGGTCTCGGCGAACAGGTCGGGTGCGGCCAGCTCGTCCCGGAGGAACAGGTAGGGCTCGGTGAGCTCCAGCTCGATCAGGACCGGCTCGCCGTCCGGCATCCGCACCAGGTCCACCCGGGCGTACAGCAGGTTCGCCGGCACGGCGGCCAGGACCCGCTCGGCGAGGGCGAACTGGTCGTCGTCCGGGTCGCGCAGCGTGGCGCGGTTCTCCGCGGTCTCCGCCACCCCGGCGAGCATCGGGTGCCGCCGTACGGCGTGGCTGAAATGGCCGCCGAAGTACAGCAGCGACAGCTCCCCCTCCTGCTCGACGGACGGGATGTACGGCTGCACCATGACCGTGCGGCCCGCGGCGAGCAGCGTCGCCGCGTGGCCCGCGGCGGCGTCCCGGTCCGTGGTGCGCATGGTGTCGCGGGCGCCCGCGGAGACGGCGGGCTTGACCACGTACTCATCCCATTCGGGCAGGTCCGTCCCGGGTTCGGCCCAGTGCGTGGGGACGGTGGGCACACCGAGCGTGCGCAGGTAGGTCTTGTCGGTGTTCCACTCGATCACCGGCGCCGGGTTGAACAGCCGCGTCACCGACTCCACCCGGTGAGCCCACGCGACGAACTCGTCACGGCGGTCGATGTAGTCCCAGGCGGAGCGGACGACCGCCGCGTCGAACTCCGACCAGTCGACGCGGGGGTCGCGCCAGTTCACCGGCGAGCCCTCGATGCCGGCCCCGAGCCAGGCGGCGAGGGCGATCTCCCGCTCGTCGTCGTGCTCGGCGGCCGGATGGTCCGTGGTGACGTAGGCGACCTTCATGACGCTCCCATCCGCATGTCAGCAGTGACCAATGCTATGGGCAATGTCAGACGAGGCCGGCCAGCACCTCCGCCGCCGCCTGGCCGCAGACGCGCGCGGCGCCGTGCGTGGCGATGTGCGCCGCCCCCAGGTCCGTACGGCCCGGCAGCCCCATCTCGACCACGACGCCGTCCGGCCGGGCGGCCAGCAGACGCTCCAGCAGGTCGGTCTGCCAGGGGTGCCGGTGGGCGTCCCGCACCACGATGACGAGCGGCCGGTCGGCGGCCTGGCTTAACACCGTGCCGGCGACGCCGTCGTGGACGTCCTGCCGCCGCAGCCGGGCGACCGTGGTGCCGGGCAGCAGCTTGCTCAGCGGCTCCCCCGCGCCCCACGGCATGTCCTTGTCGATCGCGAGGTTGGTCTCCGGCGCCAGCTCGACCACGTGCGGGGCGGCGGCCAGCGGCAGCACGCCGGCCCCGCGCCGGGTCACGCGTACGGCCCGGCGGGCGGCGACCAGCCCGATCTCGTCCTGGCGGTCGTCCATGGGCGGGGCCTGCGCCTGCCAGGCGGTCAGGGCGCGCACCCGCGCGGCGGCGTCCGCGAGCCGTTCCTCCGACAGCCCGCCCTCGGTCACCGCGTCCGCGACGGCGTCGCGGATGTGCTCGTGGGTCGCCTCGTCGGCGTTCTCCCCGCCCACGCAGACCGCGTCGGCCCCCGCCGCCACGGCCATCGCGCTCGCGCCGCCCAGGCCGTACCGGCCCGAGACGGCGGCCATCTCGATGCCGTCGGTGACGATCAGGCCGTCGAAGCCCAGCTCCTCCCGCAGCAGGCCGGTGAGGACGCGGGGGCTGAGCGTCGCCGGCAGCTCCTCGTCGTACGCCGTGACCAGCAGGTGGCCGGTCATGATCGAGCGCACGCCCTCGTCGATGGCCACCCGGAACGGCTCCAGCTCGATCTCGGCCAGCTCCTCCCGGGAGGCCGTCACACGCGGGACGCCGTGGTGGGAGTCGACCGACGTGTCGCCGTGCCCGGGGAAGTGCTTGGCGCAGGCCGCCACGCCGGTGGACTGCAGGCCGCGGATCCAGGCGGCCGTGTGCCGCGCGACGAGCAGCGGATCGGCGCCGAACGACCGCAGACCGATGACCGGATTGTCCGGGTTGGAGTTGACGTCGGCGGCCGGCGCGAAGTCGATGTTCACCCCCGCCGCCCGCAGGTCCCGTCCGATGTCGCGGGCCACCCGCTCGGTCAGGCCCACGTCGTCCACGACGCCCAGGGCGTAGTTGCCCGGTCGTGAGCTGCCCGTGCGGGCCTCAAGCCTCGTCACCTCCCCGGCCTCCTCGTCGATGCCGATCAGGATCTCGGGATTCTCCGCGCGCAGGGCCGAGGTGAGTGCGGCGAGCTGGGCCGGGGTGTCGACGTTCCGGGAGAACAGCACCACACCGGCGAGCCCGCCGGCGAGCCGCCGCCGCACCCAGTCGGGGGCGGTGGTCCCGGTGAAGCCGGGCAACAGGACCGTGTCGGCCAGACGGAGCAGGTCAGGGCTTCGCTTCATGCTGCGCCCGCAGGGCATCGCTCAGGCATGCCCCGCAATCTAATAGGAAAGTTTCCTATTTGCTAGGGGGCAGGCCTGGGTTGTCGCCCGTTTCCTGATCACACGTCGGTGCGGTGGAGCTTGTTCTCCTTCACCTCGAAGCCGGCGATCGTCGTCAGCGGCGCGCCGGGTCGGTCCACGAAGGCCACGGCCCGGTAGTCCGCGCGGAAGTTCTCCATGTCCGCCACGCAGGACACGTAGCCGTGGCGGCTGTCGAAGAACGCGATGTGCGGGTTCAGGTCGAGGATCGCGCTCGCGTCGGTGACGCCCGGCATGCTCGTCACCGACGGCCCGACGAACTCGACCCCGAGGGCGCGGGAGGCCGGGTCCGCCCAGTCGGCGCGCACGTCGCAGGCGTACGCGCTGTGCACGTCGCCGCTCAGCACGACCAGCCCGTCGGGGGCGGCGGCGAGCACGCGGGCGCGCGAGTCGGGGTAGCCGTCCCAGGCGTCGGCACTGACGGGTTCGAGCGGGAACTTCCGCTGGGACAAGAACACCGCCTGCGCGAGCACCTTCCACCGGGCCGTCGATTCGTGCAGCCGGTCCTTCAGCCACTTCTCCTGCTCGGCGCCGAGCATGTCGCGCCCCTCGCGATACTGCCGCGTGTCGGCGAGCAGGAAGTCGGCCACCCGGCCGTACGGCCGCCGGCGGTAGTTCTGCAGGCCGGAGCCGGACGGATGGACGCGCAGCGGCTGGTGCTCGTAGTACGCCTTGAACGCGGCGGCCCTGCGCTTGAGGAAGGCGGCGGGGCTGCCGCCGTCACCGGGCAGCGCGCCCGCCCAGTTGTCGCGGACCTCGTGGTCGTCGGGGATCGCGACCCACGGCGCGGCGGCGTGGGCGGCCTGCAGGTCCGGGTCCATCTTGTAGCGGGCGTAGCGGTCGCGGTAGGCGCCGAGCGTCGTGCACTCGGCCGTCGACTCGAGCGGGCGCACCCAGCGGCCCGGCTTGGGGTTCTTCGGCTTGCCGTACTCGTAGATGTAGTCGCCGAGGTGGAGGACCAGGTCGGGCCGCTCGGCGGCGAGGTGGCGCAGCGCCGTGAAGTAGCCGTGCTCGTAGCGCTGGCAGGAGACGAAACAGAACCGGACGGGGGCGGTCGAGTCCGGGCCGGGCGCCGTCCTGGTGCGGCCCACCGGGCTGGCGTGGCCCTCGATGGAGAAGCGGTAGAAGTAGCCGGCCCCGGGCCGCAGCCCGGTCACCCGTACGTGCACGCTGTGCGCCCAGTCCGGCTGCGCGGGCGCGGTGCCCGACTGGATCACCTTCGTGAACGCCTCGTCCTCGGCGAGCTCCCACCGTACGGTCATCGCCCGGTTGGGCATGCCGCCGGGCTGTGTCGGATGCAGCGGCTCGGGGGCCAGACGGGTCCACAGGATCACGCCGTCGGATAACGGCTCTCCTGACGCCACCCCCAAGGTGAACGGATAGCCCAATTTCGCCATGGGTTCGATCCTGCCCTACTGATCCCGCCCATGCGGGAAGGTCGGGCGAGGCGAGAATGTGAACAAGCTCTTGCTCGACGGCCATAATGGGAGCCGTGAACCAGCGTAAGGACTCCGGCGGCACGGCCGCGCCGGTCAAGGCGAAGCGGGGGGCGGCCGGTTCGGCGTCCGAACGGCGCGACCACCTCGTCAAGCTCGCCGCCGAGTTGTTCGCGCGCAAGGGCTTCCAGGCCACCACCGTGCGGGAGATCGCGTTGGAGGCCGGCATCCTGTCCGGCAGCCTCTACCACCACTTCGACTCCAAGGAGACGATCGTCGACGAGGTGCTGCGCACCTTCCTCGAGGATCTGATCAACCGCTACCGCGCGGCGCTGGGCACGCACACCGACCCGCGCTCGGTCCTGGCGGAGATGGTCCGCATCGGCTTCGGCACGCTGGAGGACCACCGGGCGGCCATCACGGTCATGCAGAACGACTGGAACTACCTGCGCTCGCTGCCCGGCGACCGGTTCGACTACCTGGTGCGGGCCGAGGACGAGGTCGAGCGCATGTGGGTGGAGCAGATCACGAGCGGCCAGGCCGCCGGCCAGTTCCGCCCCGACGTCGATCCCAAGCTCACCTACCGGATGATCCGCGACACGATCTGGGTGACCGTGCGCTGGTTCCGCCCCGGCGGCAGGCTCGACACCGACGCCCTGGCCGACCACTTCGTCAAGCTGCTGTTCGACGGCCTGGCGACCGGTGAGCGGGCGAGCCAGCCGTCATGACGCTACTCAAGGCCGTACGGCTCGCGCTGACCGAGCTGGCCGACCCCGCGCGCGCCGAGGGCATGCGGTCGTACATGAAGTCGGAGATGCCCTTCCTCGGGGTGACGGCCGTGCCGCGGCGGGCCGCGCTGCGCAAGGTCTTCGCCGAGCACCGGCTGGACAGCGCCCCCGAGTGGCGCAGGGCGGTGCTGGCGCTGTGGCGCGAGGCGGAATACCGCGAGGAGCGCTACGCCGCCATCGAGCTGTCCGCGCACCGCTTCTACCGGTCCTGGCAGACGCTCTACACGATCCCCATGTACGAGGAGATGATCGTCACCGGGGCGTGGTGGGACCTGGTGGACGACATCGCCGTGCACCGGATCGGCACGCTGCTGCGGCTCTATCCCGAGAGCATGCGCCGCCTGGTGCTTGAGTGGGCGCACGACCCCGACCTGTGGAAGCGGCGCACCGCCATCCTGAGCCAGAACTCCTTCAAGGACCGGACCGACGTCCACCTGCTCTACGCCTGCATCGAGCCGAGCCTGTCGGACACCGACTTCTTCGCCCGCAAGGCGATCGGCTGGGCGCTGCGGGAGTACGCGAAGACCAACCCGCAGGAGGTGCTCCGCTACGTGAAGCACCAGGGCATCAGCGGGCTGAGCCGCCGCGAGGCGCTGCGCAACGTCCCTGACGCATAGAGCGGGCGGGCTGCTCAGGCGGGGCGGAACGAGTCGCGCGCCTGCGGGGCCGCGTGCTTGATCATGAGGTGCCGGGTGACCGAATACTCCAGCACGGCCTCCTGGCTCATGTCCTTGCCGAACCCGCTGCCCTTCACGCCTCCGTGCGGCGCCTCCGAGGCGATCGGCAGGTGGTCGTTCACCCACGTCACGCCCACGTCCAGCCGGTGGGAGACGCGCAGGGCGCGGGCCACGTCCGTGGACCACACCGACGAGGCCAGCCCGTACGGCGTGGCGTTGGCGAGCCGCACCGCCTCGTCCTCGCCGTCGAACGGCATCGCCACCAGCACCGGGCCGAAGACCTCGCTCCGCACGATCTCGCTCGCCGGATCGGCGTCGGCGATCAGCGTCGGCGCGTAGTGGAAGCCGGGGCCGTCGATCGGCGCGCCCCCGTGGACGACGCGGCCGGACGCCCTGGTCACGAAGCCGTGGACCCGCTCACGGTGCTCGGCGCTGATCAGCGGGCCGATGTCGGCGTCCGGCGCCCAGGGGTCGCCGGGCCGGACGCGGGCGACGGCCTCCCGCAGCGCCTCGACCGCCTCGGCGTACCGCGATCTCTCGACGTACACCCTGGTCGCGGCCGTGCAGTCCTGCCCGGTGTTGTAGGTGGCGCCCATGACCACCCCGGCCGCCATGTCCTCCAGCGAGGCGTCGGCGAACACGAGCGCGGGGGCCTTGCCGCCCAGCTCCAGATGGACCCGCTTGAGGCCGTCCACCGCGCCGCGCATGACCTCGCGGCCGGTGGCGGTGGACCCGGTGACGCTGACCATGTCCACGCCGGGGTCGGTCACCAGGGCCCGTCCCACGTCCGCGCCGCCGGTCACCACCCGCACGAGGCCCTCCGGGGCCCCTGCCTCGGCGAACAGCTCGGCGAGCCGCAGCGTGGTGCGGGGCGTCCGGGGAGCCGGCTTGATCACGACGGCGTTCCCCGCGGCGACGGCCGGGCCGATCTTCCAGACTGCCATGATGAGGGGGAAGTTCCACGGCGCGATCGCCCCCACGACCCCGATCGGCCGCCTGATCAGCACGGACGTGTATCCGGCGCTGAACACGCCGGCGCCCGTGCCGTCGAGGGACCTGGCCCCACCGGCGAAGAACCGGAGGTTGTCGGCGGCGAACGGCAGCTCGCCGTCCCGGAACACGGCGGCGGGCTTGCCGGTCTCCTCCACCTCCAGCCGGGTCAGCTCCGCGGCGTCCCGCTCGACGAGGTCCGCCAGGCGCAGCAGCACCAGCGCCCGCTCCCCCGGCGTCGTCTCACGCCACTGCTCGAAGGCCTCCCTGGCCAGGCGTACGGCCCGCGCCACCCCGTCGAGCGGGGTGTCGGGCACGTCCTCGACGGCCCGGCCGTCGGCGGGATTGATCAATGTCGTCATGAGGTCGTCCTCAGCTGTCGAAGCCGATGCCGAAACGGTCGAGTGACCGCAGCCAGGGCCCCCTGCGGCCCTCGTTCTCGTCGGCGCGGGCGAGTTCGCGGCGGGTGAGCTGCACCACCGGCCAGCGCAGCGGCTCTGGCGGGAACGGCACCGGGTGTCGGCGGGTCATGCGCAGCCGCGTCCGCGCGGTGGACCGCCGGGCCAGCAGGTCGAGGCCGGTCAGCGCGCCGAACCTGGACGCGCCGACGCCGAGGCCGGTGTATCCGAGGGCGTAGGCCAGCCGTCCGCCCATCGCCGTGCCGAAGAACGGGGTGAACCGGCTGGTCGAGTCGATCATCCCGCCCCACCTGTGCGTGAAGCGCAGGCCACGCAACTGCGGGAACGTCGCGAAGAAGTGCCGCGCGAGCCGCTCGTGCGTGGCGTCCCGCTGCTCGGAGCCGCCGCCGCCGAAGTTGTAGATCGCGTCGTACCCGCCCCACAGGATGCGATCGTCCCGGGTGAGCCGGTAGTAGTGGAACCGGTTGCCCGCGTCGGTCAGGCCCTGGCCCTCCGGCCACCGGAGCGACGCCCGCTGCTCGGGCGACAGCGGCTCGGTGACGAGCACGTAGTCCCAGATCGGCAGCACGAACAGGCCCAGCCTGCGCAGGGGCGAGGGGAAGGCGTTGGTGGCCAGCAGCACCTGCCCGGCGCTCACCGCGCCGTTCACCACGGCATGGCCTCTCGTCCCGGCCTCCACGCCGGTCCGGGTCCGGGTCAGCCCGGTGACCTCGGTGCCCTCGTGGATGCGCACCCCGAGCCGCGCCGCGACGCGGGCCAGGCCCCACGCGAGCGCGGCGGGGTCGAGAACGCCGCCGGTGCCGCGCAGGCGCAGCCCCGCGAGATAGGTGGGCGATTCGACGTCCGCGCGCATCTCGTCGCGGCCGAGGAACACCGCGTCCTCGCCGTGCTCGCGGTGCAGCTTCTCGGCCCGCCTCAGCTCCTCCACCTGATGAGGCGCCACCGCGACCGTGGTCTTGCCGACCAGGCGGAGGTCGGCGTCGATGCCGTGGTCGTCGACGAAGCGGGCGATGGCCGCGAGGTTCGCCCGCCCGAGCGCGAGCAGGGCCGCGTTCTCCGACGGCCACAACCTCGCTCCCTGCCCCAGCCCGTGGGTCAGCGAGTCGGAGACGAACCCGCCGTTGCGGCCGCTCGCGCCGTACGCGATCGAGCGCGCCTCCAGGAGGACGACGTCGCAGGCGGGGTTCTCCTCCTTGGCCAGCACAGCGGCCCACAGGCCGGTGAAGCCGCCGCCGACCACCAGCAGGTCCGCCGTGGTGCGGCCGTGCAGGGGCTCGTACGGGCCGGGAGCCCCGGGCCGGTCGGTCCAGAAGACCCGTGGGGCGGCGTCCTCGATCAGCCGGCTGCCCTTGATCATTTGGTGGCGATGTTCTCGATGACGTCCGCGGCCACGCGCAGGCCGTCACGGCGGCGGATCTCCTCGCCGGCCGCCGCGAGCCGGTCGCGCAGGTCCTGGTCGCCGAGGAGCCTCTCGATGGCCCCGGTCAGCTCCTCGTCGGCGAATCCGTAGGTGTCCAGGCGGACGCCGTGCCCGGTCTCGTGCACGCGCTGGGCGTTGTCGTACTGGTCCCAGAACAGCGGCATGACGATCATGGGCTTGCCGAAGTGGAACGCCTCGGTCGTCGTGTTGTTGCCGCCGTGCGTGATCACCAGGTCGACCAGCGGGATGATCTTCGTCTGCGGCACGAACTCCGCGCCCCACATGTTGGGGGCCAGCTCGATCTCCTCGTGCAGCGGGCCCTTGGAAACGATGTACCGATGCGGCGTGCGGGCCAGCACGGAGATCACGCG
Source organism: Microbispora catharanthi (assembly GCF_006334915.2). Classification (GTDB taxonomy): domain Bacteria; phylum Actinomycetota; class Actinomycetes; order Streptosporangiales; family Streptosporangiaceae; genus Microbispora; species Microbispora catharanthi. The sequence continues at coordinate 62,665 of NZ_VDMA02000010.1, read as the reverse complement.
GCGCATCAGCTCGACGTCGGCCGAGCCGAGCGAACCCAGCGAGAAGTAGATCAGCGAGCCCTCGCCGGGGATGTCCGGCAGCGTGAACTCCTCGTCGGTCTCCCGGACGGACGAGTCGACACGGGTCCAGGAGTCCCCCAGGGGACGCTCCGCCGTGTAGTCCGCGATCTCGGGATACACGTACAGGTTCGCGTCGCCCTCGTGGATGAACTCCAGATCCTGCAGGGCCGGGGCGCCCTGCTCGACGACCCACGCGTTGAACGCCTCCCACAGCTCACGATGGGTCCGGTCGTACTCCGCCCGGAACTCCGCCCAGCCGGTGCCGTCGGCCGGCAGTCCGGAGAACGGCGGGGCCACTCCCGGGCCCTTCACCTCCAGCGGGTTGCACGAGACGATCCGTACGAACGGGACGCCCGCCGTCACCAGGGCGGGGAAGGCCACCACGTTGTCCTCGACGATCACGTCCGGCCGGACCCGCTCGATGATGGCCTTGAGCTGCGGCTCGCAGTACTTGGCGCCGTCGGCGAGCGCCTCCCAGATCGGCTTGATGACCGTCTCCAGCTGCTCCAGGGTGCTCTTGCGGTACTCCGGCGCGGTGTCGCGGATGAAGTCCTTCCAGAACTGGCCCGCGTCCTGCTCCGCCGCGTCCTGTTCTTCGGGCGCCGGAGGCGCCAGGTCGACCAGGTCCTCCTCGAAGCCGAGCGCCTCCAGCTTGCCCTTCCACGACGCCTCGGCGGCGAACACCACGCGGTGGCCACGGCGGCGCAGGACGTCGCCGATCCCGACGCAGTTGTTCGTCGGTCCGTAGGCGCTCTCCGGCATGAACAGGATCGTCAAGGGCGTGGCCGTCATTCGGGGCTCCTCTGAGGCTAGTTGAATCGAGATTCAAATACGAGGGGGATACACCCGTCAAGAGCTGGGGGAGTATCGTGGGCGCGATGTGAAGCGGGGTGCAATGGAAGGGGTGGGATGACACAGCGCAAGAGCAAGGCGGACCGGCGGCTCGACCTCATCGACGCGGCCCACCGGGCGATGATCCAGCACGGCGCCGAGGGGGTCCACCTCAACCAGATCGCCGAGGAGGCGGGGCTCACCTCCGGCGCGGTGCTCTACCACTACCCCGACCTGCGCGAGCTGCTGATCGAGGCCCAGCACGCCGGCATGGAGCGCTTCTACGAGCGGCGCGTGAAGAAGATCAGCGGCATCTCCGATCCGGCGGACAAGCTCATCGTCACGATCCGCTCGGGCCTGCCCGACGGCCCGGACGACGCGGGGGTGCGGCTGCTGTGCGAGCTCGGCGGCGCCGCCGGCCGCAACCGCGTCTACGCGACGCTGCTGACCACGCTGTTCGACCGGCAGGTGTCGATGTACCAGACGATTCTGGAGACGGGCGCCGCCCACGGCGTCTTCACGCTGGCGCAGGACTCCGAGACCATCGCCCGCAACCTCGTCGCACTCGAGGACGCGTACGGCTACCGCATCATCGCCCGGCACCACTCGATCGACCCGGACAAGGCCGTCGAGCTGATCCTCGACTACGCCCGCCTGGCCACGGGCAACCCGCTCAGGCCCGCCGATCGCCGCTGACCCCGTCGACGAGGGCGGCGTCGGCGGCGTCCCAGGAGACGGCGACCTCGGCGCCGGCCTCCACCCTCGCCCGCCCCTGCGTGGCCGCCAGCACCGCGCGGTCGTGACCGGGCACGCTCAGCGCCAGATGGGAGACGCCGCCGTAGAAGCTGACGTCGACGACCCGGCCTCGCAGCACCCCTTCGCCGTCCGTGACCGGGCCGAGGCGGATCCGTTCCGGCCGCACCGCGAGCATCGCCGTCCCGCCCTCCTCGCTCCCCGCGGGCGCGGGGAGCACGCCCAGCCCGTCGACCTCCAGACCCTTGCCCGTGACCCTGCCGGTGAAGAGGTTGTTGGCCCCGATGAAGCCGGCCACGAAGGGCGTGCGCGGCCGTTCGTAGAGGTCCACGGGGGCGTCCACCTGCTCGACCCGGCCGCCGTTCATCACCGCGATGCGGTCGGCGAGCGACATGGCCTCCTCCTGGTCGTGGGTGACCACGACGAAGGTGATGCCGACCTCGTGCTGCAGCCGCTTGAGTTCGAGTTGCATCTCCGAGCGGACCTTCTTGTCCAGGGCGCTCAGCGGCTCGTCGAGCAGCAGCAGCCGGGGACGCTTGACGATGGCCCTGGCCAGGGCGACGCGCTGGCGTTGCCCGCCCGACAGCTCGTGCGGCCTGCGGCGGGCCTGCGCGGCCAGGCCGACGGTCTCCAGCACGGCGCCGACCCGTTCCCGGATCTCCGCGCGGGGCAGCCGCTCCCGTTCCAGGCCGTACGCCACGTTCTTCTCCACGCTCATGTGGGGGAACAGGGCGTACGACTGGAACATGAGGTTGACCGGGCGACGGTGCGCGGGGATCGCGAGCAGGTCGGCGCCGTCGAGGCGCACCGATCCGGCGTCCGGCTGCTCGAACCCGGCGAGGATCCGCAGCAGGGTGGTCTTGCCGCAGCCGGACGGCCCCAGCAGGGCGAAGAACTCGCCCTGCCGGATGTCGAGGCCGACCGAGTCGAGCGCGGTCACCTCGCCGAACCGGCGGCTGACGCCGTCGATGGATATGAGAGTCATCGCAGGGCCTCGGTCAGTCTGGTCAGGCGCTGCGCGACGATCACGACGGTGAAGCTCACCGCGAGCAGCAGCGTCGCCAGCGCGTTGATCTCGGGGGTCACGCCGAACCGCACCATGGAGTAGATGACGATCGGCAGCGTCGGCTCGGACGGAGCCGCGGTGAAGAACGCGATCACGAACTCGTCCAGGGAGAGCGTGAAGGCGAGCAGCGCGCCCGCGAGGATGCCCGGCGCGAGCGTGGGCAGGGTGACCTTGACGAACGTGGTCAGCGGGGTCGCGCCGAGGTCCCGGGACGCCTCCTCCAGCGACGTGTCCATGCCGCCGAGCCGGGCCCGGACGACGGCCGCGACGAACGCCATGCCGAAGACGGTGTGCGCGATCAGCACGGAGTGCAGCCCGAGCGTCAGCTTGATCGCGGAGTAGAACGCCAGCAGCCCGATCGCGATGACGAGGTCGGGCAGGATCGCGGGCAGCGTCGAGAGCGCGTCGAGCAGCCGCGAGCGCGTGTGGCGGGCCAGCCCGACCGCGAGCAGCGTGCCGAGCACCGTGGACAGCGCCGTCGAGCCGAGAGCGACGATCAGCGTGTTCAGCAGCCCGGTGCGGATCGAGGCGTTGCCCGCCAGCCTGCCGTACCAGTCGAGCGAGAAGCCGCCCCACGAGTAGGGCGACTTGTTCCTGTTGAACGACATCACGACGAGCATGACGATCGGCGCGTACAGGAACAGATAGGTCAGCCAGAAGGGCAGCCGGAGCCAGCCGTGTCTACGCACCGCGTCCCGCCCTCCGCGCGGCCCACGCCTGGGCGAACAGCAGCAACACGAGCACGGCGATCACGGCAAGCGCCAGCACCGACCCGAACGGCCAGTCGCGGGCCTTGAGGAACTGGTCGCGGATGAGGTTGCCGACCATGATCCGGCGTCCGCCGCCGAGCAGTTCCGGGATGACGAAGTTGCCCAGGCTCGGCACGAACACGAACACGCATCCGGTCAGCACGCCGGGCAGCGACAGGGGGAGCGTCACCGACCAGAACGTCCTGGCCGGCCGTGCGCCCAGGTTCGCAGAGGCCTCCCGCAGTTGCGGGTCCAGCCGCTCCACGGCCGAATACAGCGGGAGGATCATCAGCGGGAGGTAGGCGTAGAGCAGCCCGGCGACGATGGCGCCGTCCGTGTAGAGCAGGTCCACCGTCCCCAGGCCGAGCGCCTTCAGCCCGGAGTTCACCGGCCCCTCGGAGTTGAGCAGCACGATCCAGGCGTACGTACGGATGAGGAAGTTCGTCCAGAACGGCAGCACGACCGCCACCAGGGCGACGACCTTCCACCGGGCGGGCAGCCTCGCGATCATGTACGCCGTCGGATACCCGAGCAGCAGGGCGAGCAGCGTCGTGATCGCCGCGAGCCTCACCGACCCGATCACCACGTCGAGGTAGAGCGGGTCGGCGAGGCGGGTGAAGTTCTCCCCCGTCGGCTCGTAGACCACTCCCCCGAACCGGCCCCGCCTGAACACGGTGTAGCTCAGCACCAGCGCCAGCGGGACCAGCAGGAAGACGGTCAGGTAGCCGAACCCGGGCCCCATCGTGGCGAGGCGGCCGGCCGCCTTGCCGACGACGCGGGCGGGCTGTCGAGCCGTCATTGCGCCGCCGAGACCTCGGTGGACAGGCGCGTGTACGCGGTGGAGGCCTCGCCCAGGTCGATCAGGCTCTCACCCTTGAGCAGTTCGGACGGCGGCTCCGCCAGCGCCGGGTAGCTCTTGAGCAGTGCCGGGTCGACCTTGTCCATGGCCGCCTTGTTGGGAATCCGGTAAAGGATGTTCGCGGGCACCCAGCCATGCACCTCGGGGTCGAGGATGTAGTTGACGAAGGCGTGCGCCGCCTCCTTGTTCGCGGAGCTCTTGAGGATCACCATCGTGTCCGCCCAGAGGTCGCTGCCCTCCTTCGGCACCGCGAACTCGACGTTCTTCTCCGACGTCGGGCACCAGCCGTCCCATGCCTCGACCATCACGGCCTCGCCGGACTTGAGCCGGTCGCCGAACGTGGTGTCGTCGTAGGCCAGCAGGTCGGGCTTGACCTTCAGCAGCAGCTCCTTGGCCTTGTCGAGCGTGGCCTGGTCGGTGGTGTTGACCGAGGCTCCGAGCAGCTTGAGCGCCGGCAGCGCCAGCCACCGCTCGGTGGTCATCATGGTGATCTTCTTCTTCAGCTCGGGGGCCGGGCTGAGCAGGTCGTTCCAGCTCGTCGGCGGCGTCTTCACCAGGTCGCTGCGGTAACACAACCCGGTGGTCCCCCAGGTGTACGGGACGGAGAAGACGTTGCCCTTGTCGTAGTCGAGCTGGGACGCCTCGGGGTAGAGGTTCTTCAGGTTCGGGACCAGCTCACGGTGGATGGGCTCCAGCAGGCCCTGCGCGTTGAGCGCCTGCGCGTACTGACCGGACACGAACGCCACGTCGATGCCGCTGTCGCCTCCGGCGGTCAGCTTGGCCACGATCGTCTCGTTCGTGTCGTGGCTGGCGACCTTGGTGTCGAAACCGAGCTTGGCCTTCACCCGCTGCGGAAGGTCCTTCGGGCTGTAACCGTCCCAGATCGAGATCGTCAGGCTCTGCTTGGACAGGTCCGCCTTGGCGTCGAGGGTCGCGGGCGCACCCGCGGAGTCGGTCGCCGCGCCTCCACCACAGGCGGTCAGGGCGGACGCCAGAAAGGCAGAGGCCACGACGAGGGGCACGCGGCGCGTCATGGGGGGCTCCCTTGCGTGAGGATGGCGGCCAGTGTTGCAGGACGCATCAACATAGACAAGACTTTTCCCGTTACGTCTACCTGCCCCTTTTGTTGCCGCGTTGAATCCACATTCAGGAGACCGAGTGGAAGGCTCCCATTGGCCTCGAGTGACCGAGGGCCCGGACGGCGTCCTCACACTGGAGACGGCGGAGGGGATCACCGAGCGCGTGCTGCGCGACCTGGCGCGGGAAGCCGCTCCGCCGCCCTTCTCGGTGCGTGCGCTGCGGCCGCTGCCGCCGGTGCCCCCCGGGGAACGGGCCATCGCGGTGGACCAGACCAACCACTCGGTCGTCGCCGGCGAGACCGTGGTCGTCAAGTGGTTCCCCCGGCCGTCGCGGGCCCCGCACCCCGCGCCCGGGCTGCTCGCCCATCTGGCCGGCTTCGGCCGTACGGCCACGCCGTACGCGGCGGTCTACTGGGAGGACGCGCTGGTCGCCCTGGTGACGGCGTACCTGCCCGAGGCGCGGGACGGCTGGGAGTGGTGCGTCGACGAGGCCGAGGCCGGCCGCACCGGCTTCGCCGCCGAGGTCGGCGCCCTCGCCGCCGAACTGCACCTCGCGATGGCCACCCCGTCCGCGGTCTTCCCCGGCCCCGTACGGCTGTCGCGGCCCGGCGAGGGGGCGTGGCGGGCCCGCGCCGAGGAGGCGCTGCGTGAGGCCCTGGCGCTGACGGACGGCGCGGACGGCGCGTGGCTGGCGGGGCGGGCCGAGGCCCTGCGCCGCGAACTGGAGCCCCTCGCCCGCACCCCCGCCACACCGCTGATCCGCGTCCACGGCGACCTGCACGTGGGACAGATCCTGCGCTGGCGGGACGGCTACGCGGTGGTCGACTTCGACGGCAACCCGACGGTGGCGGACGCCGACCCCTACCAGCCCGCGGCCCGCGACCTCGCGCAGCTCACCACCAGCGTGGACCACGCGGGGCAGGTCGCGGTCAGACGCAGGTCCGCCGACCCGGACGCGACGGCCGCCTGGGCCGCCGCGGCGCGCCGGGGCCTGACGGCGGCCTACGCCCGGACGCTCGCGCGGGCCGGCCGCGCCGACCTGCTCGACCGGTCGCTGCTGCGGCCGTTCGAGGTCGAGCAGGAGTGCCGCGAACTGATCTACGCCGCCCGCCACCTGCCGCGCTGGCGGTACGCGCCGATGGGCGTGCTGCGGGCCTGGTACGCCTGAAGACTCTTCGAAGGAGATGGACGTGGACGCGGGGCTCTTCCTTGCCGATCTGGAGGCCAAGCCGGAGGCGCTGGAGACGCTGGCACGCCTGCTGGACGGCGGCGATCCGTTCGAGGGGTTGACGCGGCGGTTCGACCGCGTCGTGTTCCTCGGCATGGGCAGCTCGCGCTACGCGGCGGGGGTGGCGGCGCAGCGGCTGCGGGCGGCCGGGGCGGACGCCGTCGCGGAGTACGCCTCCGCCGCGCTGGGCACCCCGCCCGGCCCGCGCACCGCCGCCGTCGTCGTGTCGGCGACGGGCGGCAGCCGGGAGACGCTCGACGCCCTGGCCCGTCACCGGGGCAGGTCGTTCGTCGTGGCGCTGACCAACCGGCCCGGCTCCCCCGTGACCGAGGGCGCCGACCTGGTCGTGCCGATGCTGGCGGGCGAGGAGCGGGGCGGCGTCGCCTGCCGGACCTTCCAGCACACGCTCGCCCTCCTGCTCACGCTCGCCGACGGCCCCGATGCCGTGGCGGGCCGCGTACGGAGGGCCGCGGCGGCCACCGCCGACCTGCTGGAGCGGCGGCGTGAGTGGCTGGCGGACGCCGTGAGGCTGCTCGACGGGCCGCACGGCGTCTACACGATCGCGCCGGCCGAACGGCTGTCGTCGGCCGAGCAGTCGGCGCTGATGTTCCGCGAGGGACCGCGCATCCAGGCGGACGCGTGCGAGACGGGCGACTGGGCGCACGTGGACGTCTATCTCACCAAGACCCGCGACTACCGAGCCGTGCTGTTCCCCGGGTCGCGCTACGACGAGCAGGCGATGGAGTGGATTCGCCTGCGCGGGTCGCGCGTGCTGGCCGTCGGCGGGGAGGTCGAGGGGCAGGCGGCGGCGGTGCGCTACCGCCACGACGACGACCCGGACGTCGCCCTGCTGACCGAGACGCTGGTGCCCGAACTCGTCGCCGCGACGCTCTGGGGGCGGTAGGTCTCCGGAGGTCAGCTCCCGAGGAGCCACCGCGCCGCCCGTCGCAGCAGCGTGCGGCGCACCGGGTTCTCGTACGACCGGGTGTCGTGGCCGAGCGCGTCGTACACGACCCTGCCGCCCGCCACGGTTCTCGCCCACAGCAGGGGCTGGTCTCCGGAGTACGCCAGCGGCTCCACGTCCGGGAGGACGTCGAGGTCGGTGTAGACCTCGTCGGTCACCTCGAAGCCGGGCAGGCCGTCGACGATCGGGTGACCGGCGCCGAGCCGGACCTTCGCCGGGCCGATCGGCGGGTGGTACGACCTGCCCCACCTCCAGGCGCCGCCCAGGATCTCGGCCCACTCGGGCCAGTCGTCGAAGCAGAGCGAGGCGGTGTGCACGGCCAGCAGCCCGCCGCCCCTCGCGAGGTGATCGAGCACCGTCCGCCTGACGGAGTCCGGCGTCTCGAAACGCCAGCGGTCCCGCTCCTCCGCGAAGTCGTCGCCGTCGATCCTCCACCGGAAGGCGTTGACCGTGATCAGGTCGACCGGCGCGGGCGCGGCCAGGGCTCCGGCGACGTCCTCGGTGATCTCCGACTCGATGCCGATCTCGGCGAGCACGCCCGCGAGGGCGGCTGAGGTGGCCGGGAAGTCGTGGGCCACCCCCCCGGACAGGATGAGATTGCGCGGCATGAGAGCACCTTAGGCCCCGCCCGGAGCGTCGTGGTGGTCAGGGCTGGGCGCGGTCGCCCAGTGCGAGCAGGACGTCCCTGAGCAGGTCGGCCAGGGCGCGCACGGCCGGTTCGGGCACGTCCGCCAGCAGTTCCCGGTGTGCCTCGGTCGTGGCCAGCGACAGCTCCTCGGCCCTCTCGACGCCGAGCGGCGTGAGCCGGACCCACGAGCTGCGCCCGTCCGCCGGATCGGGCTCCCGCTCGACCAGCCCCGCGGCGACCAGCCGCTGCAGGATGTTGCTCGTCCCCCCGGTGGTGAGCATGAGGTGCGAGGCGAGCCTGCTCGGCTTGAGCCGGTACGGCCGACCGGCCCTGCGGAGGGTCGCGAGCACGTCGAACTCCGCGTACGTCAGGCCGTAGCGGCCGAGCACCGCCTGTGTGACCTCCTCGATGCGGGCCTTGAGGCGGCTGACGCGCTTGACGATCTCCAGTTGGACGGTGGCCGCCTCCGGCAGTTCGGCCCGCCATCCCTCGATCATCTCGTCGACCCGGTCCCGCTGTCGCATGGGGTTGAGCCTAGTCCCTCGCCCTGATAGCTTTTCAGAAAGCTTTTTTGAAAGCATTTGGAAAAGAGGTTCGTCTGTGAGAACGATCATCGTCAACGGCACCGTCGTGGACACCGAGCCGCGGCCCCACGTCGTGCCGGACGCGGCCGTCGTCGTCGAGGACGGCGTCATCGTGTCGGTCGGCCCGCGGCCGGACGACCCGGCGGAAGGCACCGAGATCATCGACGCCGCCGGCGGCATCGTGCTGCCCGGCTTCGTGGACACCCATCGCCACGTCTGGCAGAGCGTGCTGCGCGGCATCGCGGCCGACGCGACGCTCGGCGCGTACCTCGGCCTGGTCCTCGGCACCCTCACCCCCGCGTTCCGGGCGGAGGACGTGTACGCCGCCAACCTCTGGGGCGCGATCGAGGCGCTCAACGCCGGCGTCACCACCGTGTACGACTGGTCGCACATCCAGCTCACCCCCGGCCACACCGACGCGGCCGTGGAGGCGTTGCGCGAGTCCGGCGTACGGGCGGTCTTCGGGTACGCCCATCGGGGAACGGGCGACGCCGACCGTGCCGAGGACGAGCTGCGGCGGGTCCGCTCGGTGCTCCTGCCGTCCGACGACGGCCTGGTCACCCCCGCCTTCGCCGCCTGGGGCCCGGTCTACGGCTCGGTCGAGGCGGCGCGGGCCGACTGGGCGCTCGCCCGCGACCTCGGCCTGCGCCTCAGCCTGCACGCCACCGGCGAGGGCCCGGTCGAGCGGCTGCACGACGCCGGCCTGCTCGGCCCGGACGTGCTGTTCGTGCACTGCAACGGCATCCCGGACGAGTCGCTGAAGCTGGTCGCCGGCAGCGGCGGCACGGCCTCGGTGGCCCCGGCGGTGGAGTCGCAGATGGGGCACGGCCACCCCGAGACCGGCAGGCTGCGGTCGTCCGGGATCACGACGGGACTCGGCGTGGACACGGTCACCGACGTCCCCGGCGACATGTTCTCCGTGATGCGTGCGGCGTTCGCGGCCGGGCGCGCCGGACAGGCGGCGCCGGAGCTCACCGCGTCCGACGTGCTCGGCATGGCGACGCTCGAGGGCGCTGCCGCGATCGGGATGGACCGCAGGATCGGCTCGCTGCGCCCCGGCAAGCAGGCCGACATCGTGATCCTGGACGCCGGAGCCCCCGGCCTCGCGCCCGTGCACGACCCGGTCGCCGCGGTCGTCACGGCGGCCGACACCGCCGCCGTGGACACCGTGCTGGTCGGCGGGCGAATCGTCAAGCGCGGGGGCCGACTGGTGGGGGTGGACGTGGACCGCGCCCGCGACCTCGCCGTACGCGCGGCCCGGCACGTGACCGCGCAGGCCAGGACTACATCCGCAAGGTGACTTTTTTGCTCCGGTGACAACCGCCCTTTCGGGTGAGACCTTGAGTCAGGGCCAGGGAGTGTCTGGCAAATGCTGCCTGTCGCGAGCGGGGATCCAGGTGGATGCATCGCAAGGCGGAGGAGGAGGTCGGAGCGGAGCCTCCGGCCGACGACGACAACGCAGCGAGGCGCCGCCTGGGCCACGCGCAGCAGGGCTTGATTTGTCAGAGACGACCTAATCCGAGGGGGCGGCGTCATGAACGCCTGGTCGGTACCGGGCTACCGGGAGGTGCGCGAACTCGGCGCGGGCGGCGCCGGGCGGGTCGTGCTGGCGACCTACGTGACCACCGGCGCCTACGTCGCCATCAAGTACCTGCGCGAGGAACTGCGGCGGGATCGGCGCTTCCTCGCCGGGTTCCGGCACGAGGCCCGGGTCATGGTGGAGCTGAACGATCCGAACATCGTGCGCCTGTACGAGTACGTCGAGGCGCGCGACGGCGCGGCGATCGTCATGGAACTCGTCGACGGGGTCTCGCTGCGCAGGATCCTCGCCGAGCACGGCTCGACCAGCCCGGAGGCGGCGCTGGTCGTGCTGAAGGGCTCGCTGGCGGGCCTGTCGGCCGCGCACGCCGCGGGCATCGTCCACCGGGACTACAAACCGGAGAACGTGCTGATCCAGGCCGACGGCAACAGCAAGCTGTCGGACTTCGGCATCGCGACACCGAGCGGCTCGCCGGAGACCTCCGCGGGCACGCCGCCCTACATGGCCCCCGAGCAGTGGTATGGCGGGCCCGCCGGCCCGGCCGCCGACGTCTACGCCGCCACCTGCGTCTTCTACGAGTGCCTCACCGGGCGCCGGCCGTACCGGGCCGACGATCTGACGGCGCTGCGCATGCTGCACCGCAGCGCTCCCATCCCCGCGGCGGACGTGCCGGGCTCGGTGCGGGGCCTCGTCACGCGCGGCATGGCCAAGAACCCGGCGGACCGGCCGCCCACGGCACGGGCGTTCATCGCCGACCTGGAGACCGCCGCGACCGCCGCGTACGGGTCCGACTGGGAGCAGCGGGGCCGCCGGCACCTGGCCGAACTCGCGACCCTGCTGGCGCTGACGTTTCCCCTGGCCGCTCCGGCCGAGCCGGTCGAGGCGTCCACGTCCCTCGCCCAGACCGTGCTGTCCGAGCGGCTCTCGCGCTTCGCGCCCCGGTTCGCCATCGGCGCCGCCGTGCTGTCGGCCGCCGTGATCGCGGCGGTGGTCGCGGCCAACCGGCAGACCCCGGTCGCGCAGGACACCCTGCTCACCCCACCACCGCACAGCGCCCCGGCGGCGCTTCCCCCGGCCCCGGACTCGGCCGAGACGGTCCCGCCGGCCGCGCCCGGCGAGACAGCGCCCGACGAATCAGCGCCCGACGAATCAGCACCCGGCGAATCAGCACCCGGCGAGACGGCGCCGGACGAGACCTCGGAGGCCGCTTCAGGACCCACCGATGCGGGGCCGGACGAGAACGCCGGGACGACGCCGCCCGAACTGTCCGGCACACCGGTGTCGTCCGTGTCCACCGGGCCGGCCGCGCCGCCGGGACCTTCCGGGCCGCAGGGGAGCGCCACCCCCTCCCACATGGGGGCGACCGCGTCGCCGGCGCCGGCGCGGGTGACCGATCTCGGCATCGCGGCGTTCGACGGTCAGGCGGTCACGGTCGACGTAAGGGCGAGCACCGCGGCCCGGGTCCTGCTCACCGCGCGTTTCGCCTCCGGGCCGTCGCCGGACGCGCTCACCGCCGCGCCCTCGCAGATGGTCGGGCTGCGGGGCGCGACGTCCTATCACATCGGCCTGCAGCAGCCCTTCCCCTCCCCGGCCTGCGGAACCACCGTCTACCGGCGGGTCGAGGTGTCCACGGTCCCCGCCGCGCAGGGAGGAACCCGTACGCGCACGCGGAAACTGACCGGGCCGCCCTGCCCGGCCCCCGCGGTCGAGGGCGTGGCGATCGATGATTGGGACGGCAGGACGGCGGCCGTGACGGTGCGGACCTCGGGCAAGGGCCCGGTCAGGGTCTCCAGCATCTTCACGCGCGACGGCCGCGTGGCGGCGTCCGACACCCGCACGCTCTCCGGCCGCACGTCCTACTCGTTCACGGTGGCCGCCGGCCTCGGCACCGTGGAGTGCGGGAAGAGGGCCGTGTTCGGGGTGCGCGTCACGACCGAGCCGGCCGATCCCGGCGGGCCGCGCCAGGCCGAGGTGCGGGTCACCGGTCCCCGGTGCCCGAAGCCGCAGGAGTCGCCCTCGGAGCCCACGAAGGAGAGTCCGGGTCCGGAGAAGGATCCCTCCCCTGCGACGAGTCCCGAGCCGCCCGAGTCCCGCAGCCCCGAACCACGCGACCCCCAGACGAAGAGCCCCGAACCACGCGACCCCGAGCCGAAGAGTCCCGAGCCGCAGGACAGCCCGCCCCCTCCAGTGATCTCCTGACCCTGCGACGACGAGCAGGGGGAATGAAATATTCACCGTCGTCCTGACGGCCGGCCTTTCCCACGCTTCCCCGAATCGCCTGCTCACCGGGGAATTCACGTCGCGAGGGGAACAGCGGCGATATCAAGTTCATTGACTCGCCCTTTCGTGTCGCGGTTGACTCGCGACTCCAGGAGCTCACCACCCGTCGACATCGGCGTCCTGATGTTGTTAGCGCTAACACCCGTTGCCTCGGAGGGAATGCCCGTGCGACTTGACAGCTCTTTCCGCCGCCGGTCGCGGCTGTCCGCCGCCGCCGTGCTGCTGACGGCCGGCGTCACGGTGACCGCGGCCCATGTCGCGTCGGCGGCCACGGCCGGATGCGAGGTCAGCTACACGGTGACCAGCGAATGGCCCGGCGGCTTCGGCGCAAGCGTCAGCGTTCGCAACCTCGGCGACGCGATCAACGGCTGGAGGCTGACCTGGTCGTTCCCGGCCGGGCAGGCCGTCACCCAGCTGTGGAACGGTTCCTTCGCCCAGTCGGGCTCGCAGGTCACGGTCACCAACGCCTCCTACAACGGCGGCATCCCCACCGGCGGCAGCGCAGGCTTCGGGTTCAACGGGAGCTGGAACGGCTCCAACCCCGTGCCGTCGGGCTTCGCCCTGAACGGCGTCACCTGCACCAGCGGCGTCACCTCGCCGTCCCCCACCCCGACGCCCACTCCCTCGCCGTCTCCCTCCCCCACGCCCACGCCCACGCCCTCGCCGAGCCCCAGTGCCTCCCCGAGTGCCAGTGCCTCCCCGAGCGCCAGTCCCACGCCGCCGAGCCGTCCTGCCATCGACAACAACTTCCCGGTCACGCGGGAGGGCGCGTACGGCACCAACCGCTACACCGTGTTCCGGCCGTCGAACCCCTCGGCCGTCGGTCGTGCCATGCCCGTGCTGGTCTTCGGCAACGGGGCCTGCGCGCACACCAACGGGAGCGAGGTGATCCAGGCGCTGACGTTCATCGCGGCCCGCGGGTTCGTCGTGGTGGACACCGCGTCGGTCGACGGCTCGTCGAACGGCGTGCAGAGCGGGTCCCCGATTCCGTCGCTGCTGACCGACGGGATCAGCTGGGCCGAGCGGGAGAACGCCCGCAGCGGCTCACCGCTCTACCAGCGCCTCGACCTGTCCAGGGTCGCCGCCGCCGGCCACTCCTGCGGGGGGCTGGAAGCGCTGGTCGCCGCCCAGGACCGGCGGGTCAAGAGCGTCGTCTCGCTGGACAGCGGGTTCTTCGCCGACGGTTCGTTCGGATACCCGCGCTCGGAGCTCTCCAAGCTGCACAGTCCGGTGATGTTCCTCGACGGCGGGTCCTCCGACATCGCCTACGACAACACCCGGGCCAACTACGACCTGGCCCAGGTGCCGGCCGTGCTGGCCGAGCAGCCGCAGGCCGGTCACGTCGGGTTCATCACCGGCGCCCAGATGAGCGAAGGCATGACCGCGGTGGTCCAGTTCCTGGACATGACGCTCAACGACAACGCCACGGCGCGGGCGTACATCCTGGGGCCCTCGGGCCTGGCGGCCAGGGCCCCCTGGACGGTCCGCAGCAAGAACTTCTGATCCCTCAGCCGATCGAGGTCAGGCGCGGGCGTGCCCGCCCGCGCCGACCAGTTCGGGCTCCGTCTCGGCGGGCGCGCCGTCCTCCTCGTGGCCCTCGATCGACAGGTTCGGCAGGATCCTGTCGAGCCAGCGCGGGATCCACCAGTTGAGCCGGTCGAGCAGCACCATCGTGGCGGGCACGAGGAAGCCCCTGATCAGGGTCGCGTCGACGGCGATGGCCACGGCCAGCCCGACGCCGAACACCTTGACCAGGGGGTCGGGGTAGGCGATGAACGCGGTGAACACCGCCACCATGATCAGGGCGGCCGAGGTGATGACGCGGCCGGTGGATCCCAGTCCCTCGGCCACCGCGCTCCGGTTGTCCCCGCTGCGCGAGTAGGCCTGCCGTACGGAGGTCAGCAGGAAGACCTCGTAGTCCATCGACAGGCCGAACAGCACGGCGAACAGGATGAGCGGCACGTACGTGTCGATGGGCACCGAGAAGAACAGCGTGGCGAGGTAGGACCCGTCAGCCGAGGGCGGGGGGTCCATGCCGACCAGGCGGCTGCCCAGGCCGTGGGAGAACACCACGGCAAGGGCGCCGAAGGCGGCGCCGAGCGAGACGAGGTTCATCACCGCCGCCTTGATCGCGACCAGGGGCGCGCGGAAGGCCAGCAGCAGGAGCAGTGCGCTGAGCAGCACGACGATGCCGACGACCAGCGGCGTCCTGCCCATGATGCGGTCGCCCGCGTCCGCCAGTCCGGCGACCTCGCCGCCGACGTGGACGTGCGCCCCGGGCACCTCGATGGCCCGCACCCGCTTCACCACGTCGAGGGCCCGCGGGTCGCTCGGCGCGTAGTCGGGGACGGCCTGGATGAGCACCGAGCGGCCGTCCTCGTTGACCTTCGGCGGGGCGACGAAGGCGACACCCTCGGTGTGCTCCACCCGCTGCCGCAGCACCTGCACGACCGGGTCGGGCGGGGTCGAATCGGCGATCTTCTGGTCCAGTTCGGCCACGACGACGAGCCCGCCGTTGGCCCCCGGGCCGAAGCCCGCCTCGATCAGCTCGTACGACCGCCGGGCCGGGGTGCCCTTGTCGCCGTACCCGTTGTCGAGCGGACCGAGCTTGATCGTGACGGCCGGGGCGGCGAGCGCCGCCAGCACGACCACGGTGACGGCGAGCACCCGCCAGGGGCGGCGCGCCACCCAGACGCCCAGCTTCGCCCAGCCGGTGGCCGGGCCGTCGCGGCGGGCGGCGCGCCCGGCCAGCGGCAGCCGCAGCGCGTTGATCCGGTGCCCGAGGAGGCCGAGCAGCGCCGGCACCAGCGTGATCGAGGTGAGCACGGCGCACACGACCGAGACGCCGGTGATCCAGCCGAGCGTGCTCAGCAGCGGGAATCCGGTGAGCATCAGCGCGCTCAGTGCGATCACGACCGTGCCGCCGGCGAACAGCACGGCTCCACCGGACGAGGCCGCCGTACGCCGGACCGCCTCGTGGACCGGCACGCCCTCGGCCAGCAGCGTCCGGTGCCGCGACAGCAGGAACAACGCGTAGTCGATGCCGACGCCGAGACCGATCATCGTGGCCAGGATCGACGCGGTCGAGGGCACGTCGACGACGTGGCCGAGCAGCGCGATGAGGCCGAGCCCCACGCCGATGCTGATCAGCGCGGTGAAGATGGGAACGAGCGCGGCGACCAGCGTCCCGAAGGCGAACAGCAGCACCAGCAGCGCGAAGACGACGCCGGCGATCTCGCTGGCACCGGTCTTGATCTGCTTGTCCGCAGGCGTGGAGCTGTCGGAGGGGACGACCTCGATGCCCGCCCGCACCGCCGGCGCGGCGGCGGCGACGAGCTGCTCGGAGGTCTGGGCGAGCTTGGTGGTGTCCTGCCCCTTCAGCCGTACGGTGATCAACCCGATCCGCAGGCTGGACGACATGCCGCCCATCCGGTACGGCGTCTCCACCTCGGCGACGTGCGGCGTACGCCGCAGGGCGTCCATCGACCGCTCGACGGCCTGTTTGCGAGACTTGTCGATCAGCGTGCCGTTCGCGGTGTAGAGAACGAGCTGCACCGTCCCGCCGGGGTCGTACCCCGGTCCGAAGCCCTCGCGCATGAGCTCGTGCGCCCGTTGCGCGTCGGTGCCGGGGATCGACACGTTGTTGTTCACCGGCCGGCCCCACACCAGGGTGCCCGCCGTCAGCAGGCCCGCCGCCAGCACCCACAGGGTCAGCACGATCCAGCCGTGGCGTGCGCACCATCCGCCGAGGCGCCCCAGAAGCCCGCTCATCGCCGTCCGTCCCGGGTAGCATGTCCTCACGGCCGTCCTGTACGGCCGTACAAAACGATGGTAAAAGGATTTGATCGGCGGCGAGCGTCGCGCCGGAAAATGAGACGATGACCACACTCGACCAGGGCAACGCGACCCGGTCCCGCATCCTGGCCGCGGCCCGCGACCTGTTCGCCGAGCGGGGATACGCCGCCGTGTCGCTCGCCGACATCGCGGCGGCGGTCGGCCTGACCAAGACGGCGGTCGCCTACCACTTCCACCCCAAGGACCGGCTTGCGGCCGAGATCATCGCTCCGGCCGCCGACGACCTGCTCACGCTGCTCGGCAGCGAGTTCTCCGGCCACCGGGAGTTCCTGCGCGCGTTCACCGCCTTCGCCGTACGGCACCGCGCGGTGATCCGGCTGCTCACCGAGGACATCGGCGGCGCCGACAGCGCCCCTCCCGGATCTCCGGGCGAGGCGATCAGGGAGTTCGGCCGTGAACTGTTCATCCGCCTGGCCGGACCCGACCCCTCCCCCGGCACGCGCGTACGCGCCTGGGCCGCCCTCGGCGCGGTGCAGTCCGGTGTGGTGAAGACCGTGGACGTGCCCGCCGAGGTGGTCGAGGAGACGCTGACCACCGCCGCCGTGGCCGTGTTCGAATCTTGATATACCAACCCCCTTGCGATCACTCTCAGAGCGCGTCACATTTCGTGTGAACGTTCAACATTTCCGCCGCGTCCTACGTGACACCAGCGGACGGACGCGAAGGGAGTGACGCCCAGCCTTGGACGTACCGGCCGTCGGGGAGGGCCGCGCGGGCGCGCTCGGCCAGGTGGTCTCGGCCCTGTCGAAGACGCCGCGGACCGTCATCGTCCTTGGCGAGCCCGGCATCGGGAAGACCCATCTGCTCGGTGAGGCCGCGGCGCGGCTGAAGGGCTTCCGCGTGCTGCGCGGCCAGGCCCGCGAACTGGACGGCGGGCGCGCCTACGCCCCACTCGTCGAGGCGCTCGGGGCAGTGGGCGGCGAGGCGGCCGACGTCCTGTCCGGCCTGCTCGACGCGATAGACCAGGCCGCGCTCGGACACCCCGCCGCGGCGCCCGGCGCGATGGCCGCCCGGCTGCTGGAGTCGCTGCCCGGCCCCACCCTCCTCGCCATCGACGACCTGCACCTGGCCGACGCCGACACCCTGAGCGTGCTGCGGGCCCTGCCACGCCGCCATGACGCCGTCGCGATCCTCGGCACCGCCCGCCACCCTCCCCCGCTCGACGTGGACCTGTCGATCCGGCTCCAGCCGCTGACGATGACCGAGGTCGCCGAGCTGGTCACCACGCTGCTCGGCCGTACGCCGAGCGACACCGTCCTGCGGCGGATCCACGTCGCGAGCCGGGGCAACCCGTGGTTCGCACAGGAGGCCGTGCTGGCCCTGGTGCAGGGCGGCGCCGTACGCTCGGCGGATCCGAAGGCGCGGCGCGGCGCGATCCTCAGCCGGCTGTTCCAGCGTGACCGGGGCGGACGCGACCTCGCCCGCGTGCTGGCCGCGCTGTCGCGGACGAGGGAGGCCGCCGATCTCCCCGCGCTCGCCGAACTGGCCGGGCTCGACCCCGATCAGGCCGAGCGCGCCTTCGACGCACTGGTCAGGGACGGCGTCGTCACCAGGAACGGCGAGGGCTACGCGCTGGCGCACCCGCTGGTGGCCGAGGCGCTCTACGACGACCTCGGCACCGCCGGCCGGCGCGAGGTGCACCGCCGCATCGCCGACATGCTCGATGGCGAGGGGCTGACCGGGACCAGGCGGGTCCTGGAGTGGGCCACCCACATGGCCGAGGCCGGGCCGCCCGCCGAGGCCCTGCCCGCGGTGCTGCGCGCGGCCGAGCTGACCCGCTGGACCGCACCGCTGTCGGCCGCGCACTGGTACGGCAAGGCCGCGGAGCTGTCCCCCGAGCCCGGCGAACTGCTGGCCAGGCAGGCTCTCGCCTACTGGAAGGGGTCACGTCCCGCGCTGGCGCTCAACTCGGCACAGCGGGCGCTCGCCGCACTGCCCTCCGGCCGCCGCCGCACCCGCGCCGCCTACACCGCGGTCGGCGCGGCCCACGCGATGGGCTGGTACGAAGTGGCTCTCGACGTGGCCCGCCGCCAGATCCCGAAGGCCGACGACGCCTCGGCGCTGCTGGCCCAGCAGGCGCTGGTCAGCGCGGAGATGGGCCTCCCCAGCAGGGAGGCCGCCCGGCGGGCCTGGGGGGGCCTGTCCGACTGCCCGCCGCAGGACCGCGCGATCACGGTCGGCTATCTGGCCATCCACGCGCTCGTGCGGGGCGACTGGGCCGAGACGCAGCGGGCGGTCGACGACCTGCTCACCTTCGCCGCCGCGCTGCCGCCGGGCGCCCGGCTCGCGTCGCTGGAGTCGGCGGCGCACGTGCTGGCGATCGCCGGGCTGCGCTCCCGCGCCGTCGAGGTGCTCGACCAGGCCGAGCAGATCCACCGCGGCCTCGGCTGGCACGACATCGCCGGACAGCACGTACGGACCATGGCGGTGATCCGGCGGATGGGTGGCGAGTGGGCACGGGCACTGGAGGAGATCGCGGTCGCGGGCCGGGCACTGGCCGAGGCGGGCCTTCTGGAGAACCTCGCCCTGCTGCGCAACATGGAGCTGGACATCCTGCTCGACCAGGGCAGGCTGGACGCGGCCGCCCGGGTACTCGCCGAGCCGCCGCCCGGCTCCGCGCTGCAGCAGGGCATGCGATGCGTGCTCCGCGCGCGCCTGGCGCTCGGGCGGGGCGACATCGCCGCCGCCCGGCGCGAACTCGACCGCGCCCTCGCGTACGAGGTGCCCGAGGTGGTGCACCGGGCCCTGGCGGTCAAGGTGCTGGTGACGGGAGCGGCAGGCGACGACGTCGGCTGCCGGGCGGCGGCCTCCCGGCTGGACGAGCGGTCGGCGAACGGCACCCCCCGGGCCCGGCTCGCCGCCGACCTGGCGGTGGGCTGGGCGTTCCGGGACCGCGCGCGGACGGGCGCGGCGCTGGAGCAGGCCCGCGCCGACGGCCTGCCGTTCGAGGAGGCCCGGGCCCGGCTGGTCCTCGGCGCGCTCGGCGACACGACGCAACTCCCCCGCGCGCACGCGATCTTCACTCGGCTCGGCGCGGCGCCCTGGGCGGCGCTGTCCGAACGCCGCCTGCGGGAGGCCGGGATGGTCCCCGAACCGGCGGGCCGCCTCACTCCCAGCGAACGCCGCGTCATCGAACTGGTCGCCGACGGGCTGAGCAACCCTCAGATCGCGGAGGAACTGCACTACAGCCGCAAGACCGTGGAGGTCTATCTCACCCGTGTCTACGCGAAGACCGGCCTGCGGTCGCGCGTCGAACTCGCCCTGGCCGTCGAACGCGGTGAGCTGTGACGTGGGACCGGTTGTGACTCCACGTTTGTGGTGGTGAGAGATTGGATCGATAGTGTGTTCGAGATAGGGTGAGGGCAGCCGTTACAGATGAGCCTAGTGGGCGGGCCCTCGGTGGCCGTACGCCGTGTGTTGAGCCGAGTCTGCGTGAAGGAAGTCCCGGTCCGGGCGGCCGGGAACCGTTCAGTCGCCTTCGTCTCCGCTCCCGGGGGTCACGCACCGTGTCCGCGCCACAATCGCCGTCCGCTCTCGCGCGGCCGTCCTCATGTAGTGGGGACGGGACGCCGTCGGCGATTCCTCAAGGGCTGGCTGCGATGCCGCCCGGGGCCGAACTCGCCCAGATGCTGGCCGACATCGATGTGGAGCGGGTGTCGGGGTTCGACACCGTCGAGGTGCTCAAGGCCGCCTACCGCCAGTCCTGCCACAACCGGGCGCGGTTCCTGCACACGCTGCTGGAGGTCGGGCTGCGCGAGCAGTTCACCGGCGACAGCGTGGTCCGCCTGGAAGTGCCCGACGAGTTCGCTCCCGATGAGGCGCGGGCGGCGCTGGTATGGTCCCGCCGCCGGGCGGACTCGGCGTTCGATCTGGCGTGGAACCTGCACCGCCGCCTTCCTGCTCTCGGCGAGGCCATGCTGGCGGGAGAGCTGGACGAGCCGCGGGCGTTGGCCTTCATCCGCTGGACGAGCGGTTTGACCGACCCCCAGGCCGGCTGGGTCTGCGAGCGCCTGATCAGCCGTGCCCCGGCCTGGACGGTGGGAGAGCTGATCGAGCACATTCAGCGTCTGGTGCTGGCCATCGACCCCGATTGGGCGGAGAAGCGCTACAGGGAGGCGGTGCGCAGGCGCCGCGTGGTCGGCATGCGCAACGACGACGGCACCGCGACCGTTTCGGGTCTGGATCTGCCTCCTGATCGGGCGGTGGCCGGCTGCGCGCGCATCGACGAGCTGGCCCGCGCCTGCAAACGCGCGGGAGACCACCGCCCCGTCGACCACATCCGTGCCGACCTCTTCCTGGGCAGCCTGGACGGCAGCTTCGAGGGCCTGTCCGACGCCGAGATCGTCGCTCACGTCCGCACCCACCCTTTCGTGGATGCCACCCCCTCCGACGCCTCAGCCGGCTCCCCTGACATCCGCCCCACAGATAAGGCCACCGAGCCCGCTACCGAGTCCGATGACGCGACCGACGCCGAGTCCGATGACGCGGCCGCCGACGCGGCCGACGCCGAGACCCCTGACGAGCCCCGCGGCGCGAGGTGCGCTGGGACCCGCAGTCGGACACGCCCTGAAGCCCCCGGTGAGACCGGCGGCTCGACCGGCACCGGAATCCACGGCGAGGCGCGCGATGGAGATCCCACACAGGATCGCGCCGGCAGCCACGCTGACGACCACGACGAGAGCGCCCCCGCTGCGCAGGCATCGTCGACGCAGGGATGGTCGGCACAGGCAATGTCGGCACAGGCAATGTCGGCGTGGGCCTCGTCGATGCGGGCGTGGTCGGTGCGGGCGTGGTCGGTGCCGGAGATACGCGTGGAGCTCACTACCCTGCTCGGCCTTGACGAGCACCCGGCCCAGCTGCCCGGCTGGGGCATGGTCCACGCCATTCAGGCCCGCCGGATCGTCGCCTCCATGCTCACCGGGCAATGGCGCTTTGCCGTCTGTGCCGACAACGGGCATCTGCTGCTGACGGGCATCACGGGCCGGCGCCCCTGCCCGCCCGCGCAACGGCCCGCACGCGATGCGCGGCGCGGCGGCATCGTCGAGCTCCAAGTCACCGTCACTCAGCTTCGCGAACTGGCCGCCACAGCCGGCGCCACCGGCGTCTGGGCCCCCCTGATCGCCGACCTGGCCCGCCGTGCCCAGCTCGCCGAGCCCAGGCAGCCGGAAACCGGCCGCCCCGACGCTCATCCACCCGACGCGGCCGGGTCCGCCGAGTCCGCCGAGTCCGCCGGTCGGCGGCATGCCGGTGCGGCCTTACGCCGATACGTCCAGATTCGGGGCCGGGTCTGCTCCTGGCCGGGCTGCCGCATGCCTGCCACCCGGACCGACCAGGACCACATCCATGCCTGGGCCGACGACGGCGCCACCACTGCCGACAATCTGCACCTGGCCTGCCGCCACGATCACCGCGCCAGGCACTTCGGCGGCTGGCGGGTCACCTGGGCGGGACCCCGTCTGATCATATGGACCAGCCCGCTCGGACACGCCTACCCCAGCCCGCTGCCGAAGATCATCCAACCTGCCCCCGAACCCCGGCCCCGCAACTGGCCCGGCGCTCCGCCCGGACGCCTGCCCGCCGATCCTGCCGGAGCACCGGACACGACCATGGCTCCATCCGGCCCTCTGGCAGATTCCAGCGGCGGACGTCATGGCACGACCAGCGGTGGGGCGAATGGCGAAGGCATCCACGCGATCAGGGAGCAGGTCGACGACGAAGCGGGAGGAGCTTCCTTCAAGAACGATCACGAGCTGCCGCCGTCTTAGGCGCCACTTGTCCTTGGCACCGCGCATCGGGACAGCGGTGTCGCCGATTCGGCTCGTGACCCGCTCGGCACTGCCCGAAGGGCACTGCCCGGACGGCACTGCCCCGCGCGGGTGCGAGGGGCGAGGCGGGTGCGTGAGGGCGAGGCGCGGATGCGAAGGTGAGACGCCCACTGCCGCGAGGGGCGAGGCACGGGGGCGAGGGCAAGGCGCGGGGTCGGCACGGACATTAGGGATCTCCCTACTGTGCACCGTCCGCCCGGAGGATCAGGCTCTTGACCATGGAATCACCGATCCTTTCGTACGCCGACGAGGTCTGGCGTGGTTCGGTGCGCCCCGAGGACGTGCCCTACGCGGAGCTGCGCCGCGACGGAGTGCAGGAGATCGCCTACGGCGTGGCGATGTGGCCGGCGTGCGGCAACGTGTACGTCGTCCGCGGCGAGGACGGGCTGGGTCTCTTCGACACGGGCGACGCCCGTGAGGCCGAGCAGTCGTACCGAGCGATCAGGAAGTGGTCGGCCGAACCGCTCAAATACGCGATCTTCTCCCGCAGCCGGGCCGACCGGCTGGCCGGGATGGAGGAGTTCGACGCCGAGCCGGGCCCCCGCCCGCTGGTAGTGGCGCAGGAGGGGCTGGCCCACAGGCTCGCCCAGCGGGGCAGGACGGCCGGTTACAACGCGGTCGTGGACCTGCGTGAGCAGGGCTTTCCCCGGATGGTCTGGCCACCGCCGCAGCGGCTCCCCGATCTGACCTACCGCGACAGGCTGTCCCTGTCACTGGGAGACGTCACCTTCCAGCTCACCCACTCCCGCGGCGACACCGACGACGCCACCTGGGCGTTCCTGCCCGAGCGGGGCGTGCTGCTGACCGGAGACCTGTTCGCCTGGACGGTCCCCGGGGCAGGCGACCCACAGCGGATTCAGCGCTATCCGGACGACTGGGCGGTGGCGCTGCGGGCCATGGCCGCACTCGACGCCGACCTGCTGCTCCCCGGGCGGGGGCTGCCGATCCGCGGGCCCGGACGGGTCCGCCGGGCGCTCACCGACACGGCCGACTATCTCGACAGCCTGGTGGAGCAGACGCTCGACCTGATGAACACCGGCGCCCGCCTGGACGAGATCCTGCACTCGGTCAAGCCGCCGCCCGCGCTCGCCGGGCGGCCCTACCTGCGCGAGCGCCACGACGAGCCCGAGTTCATCGTGCGCAACATCTGGCGGCTGCACGGCGGCTGGCACGACGGCAACCCCGCCAACCTCAAGCCCGCGCCGGACGCCGTGTTCGCTCGCGCGGTCGCCGAGCTGTCGGCGGGCGCGGCGTCGGTCGCGGGCCGGGCCGTCGCCGCGGCGGCCGACGGCGACCTGCGCCTGGCCTGTCAGCTCGCCGAGCTCGCCGCGCAGGCCGAGCCGGAGAACCGGAGGGTGCACGAGATCAGGGCCCTCGTCTACGCGCTGCGGGTCCAGCAGGAGCGCGGCTCCATCGCGCGCGGCGTGTACGCCTGGGCCGCCGCCGAGTCACGCAGCAAGACCACCGGCATGGATCTGCTCGACGTCTACCACGACGTCGCCGAGGGCCGGATGTGGTGGCTGCCGAGCAAGGCCAACTGAGTCGGCCGAACTGGGTCGGCCGAACTGGGTCGGCCGGGCGGCCGGCGGGCGCGTGGAGGGGAGCGCCCGCCGGCCCTGCCGGTAGCCTTCCTCTCGTGCTCGAACAGATCACGGCGACCCGGTACGTCGCGCCCCTGCGCGAGGGCGGGTCGCTGCCCGGAGTCGTCGAAGCCGACGACCTCGGCACGTACGTCGTGAAGTTCCGCGGTGCCGGGCAGGGCCGGCGGGTGCTCGTCGCCGAGATCGTCTGCGCCGAACTCGCCAGGCGGCTCGGCTTCGCCACGCCGGAGCTCAAGGTCATCGACCTCGACCCGCAGCTCGGCGTCCGTGAGCCCGACGAGGAGATCCAGGACCTGCTCACGGCGAGCGCCGGGCACAACCTCGCGATCGACTTCCTGCCCGGAGCGCTCGGTTTCGACCCGCTCGCCTGGGAGCCCGACGCGGAGTTCGCCTCCCGGGTGCTGTGGTTCGACGCGTTCGTCCACAACGTCGACCGGAGCTGGCGCAACCCCAACCTGCTCGTCTGGCACGGCGGGGTGTGGTTGATCGACCACGGCGCTGCCCTGTGGTTCCACCACAACTGGCCGACGGCCGACCCCCGCCGCCGGTTCGACGGCCGCGACCACGTGCTCGCGCCGTTCGCGACGAAGCTGGAGCAGGCCGACGCGGACCTGGCCGGGCTCGTCACCCGCCCGCTGCTCGACGAGGTGACCGCGCTGGTGCCGGACGAGTGGCTGGAGGGCGAGCCGGGCTTCGCGGACGCGCAGGCCGTACGGCGGGCCTACACCGAGCACCTGCTCGCCCGGGTCGCCGGGCCCCGCGACTGGTTGCCCGACCCCGCCATCGGCACCGCCGCCGCTCCCGCGCCGCGCCGCGGCGAGCGGAACGCGACGATCGGCGGTTTCTGGCGTGCGGCGCGAGAGGGCGGCCGATGAGCGACCTGGACGTCTACGAGTACGCGGTGATCCGCGTGGTGCCCAGCGTGGAGCGGGGCGAACTGGTCAACGCGGGGGTCATCCTCTACTGCCAGCCGCGCGGCTACCTGTGCGCGCGGGTGGAGCTGGACGAGGCCCGGCTGCTGGCGCTGGGCGCGCCGGTGGACCTGCCCGGCGTACGGCTGGCCCTCGCCGCCTACGAGCGAGCGTGTGGCGAGGAGGCGGGGCCCCTGTGCGGGGAGCCGCTGGGCGCCCGGTTCCGCTGGCTCACCGCGCCGCGCAGCACCGTCGTGCAGACCGGGCCGGTGCACGCCGGGCTGACCCGTGACCCGGCGGCCGAGCTGGACCACCTGCTGACCCGGCTGGTGCGACCGGCGCAGGCCGGCCTCAGTGCCTAGAACACCACGCGCTTGAAACACGCGCTCGAACAGCACGCTCAGAACAGCGCCGGTCAGAACAGTACGGACATGAACGTGTCGACCTCCTGGAAGCCCACCTTGCGGTAGACGGCCCTGGCCGGGAGGTTGAAGTCGTTCACGTAGAGGGTGACGACCGGGGCGAAGTACTTCAGCGCCTGCTCGACCACGGCGGCCATGCCCGCCGCGGCGTGGCCGCGCCCGCGCAGGTCGGGGTGGACCCACACGCCCTGGATCTGGCACGCCTGCGGCGTCACCGCGCCGATCTCGGCCTTGAAGACCACCTGGCCGTCGTCGATGCGCGCGTAGGACCGCCCGATGCGGATGAGCTCGGCGACCCTGGACCGGTAGAGAGCCCCGCCGTCGCCGTTGTCCGGGGAGACGCCCACCTCTTCGGTGAACATCGCCACGCAGGCGGGCAGCAGGATGCCGAACTCCTCGGGACGGACTCTCCGTACGAGCGGGTCCGGCTCGACGGCGGGCGCGAAACTGGTGGCCATGACCGGCTGCGCCCACCGGATCGCCCGGGCGCCGCCCCAGTGCGGCTCCAGCCGCTCCCAGAGCTGCTCCACGGCGTCGGCCGGGCCGACGATGGACGAGCAGCGACGGCCCTGCTTGCGCGCCCGGTCGGCGAAGGCGTGCACGGCCTCGCGGGTGGCGTTCACGGGCACCAGGTTGGCGCCCGCGTAGCACAGGGACACCAGCCCTCCGCGCGGGCCGTAGCCCCACATCTGACCGCCGAGCCGTGAAGGGCTGAGGCCCACGGCCCTGACCCGGGCCGCTACGAACACATTGGCGACCGGATCGGTGTCGAGGAGTGCCAGCACCTCGTCACGATCGCTGTCGTCGAGCACGCGCGACGCCGATGTTCGCAGCATCACGGGCCCAGCCTACGCGAACGGTTCGCGTTTGGGAGGTATCGGCCCGGCCGGGCTCACCGTACGGCGGAGGCGTGGGACGCCGTTCCCGGCGCACCCGCCGCGACCTTCATCAGCGCGGCCCGCGGCTCCGGCTCTCCCGGGCAGCTCGCGTCGGCACCCCGCTTGCCTTTGCGCTGCGGCAACAGCGCCGCATCGCGCAGGTAGGCCGCCAGTTGCCGGTCCACGCAGGCGTTCCCGGCGAGCGACACGCCGTGGTTGCCGCCGCCCGAGGTGAGCAGGCGCGCGGTCGGGAACAGGCGGCGCATGCGCAGCGCCCCCTCGTACGGCGTGGCGGCGTCGCGCTCGGCCTGGATCAGCAGGACCGGCGGCAGGTGCGACGTGCCCACCTTGACCGGCGTGCCGCCCTTCTCGGGCCAGAAGGCGCACGGCGCGTTGTAGACGGCGTTGGGCCAGGCCATGAACGGCGCCTCGGTGTGCGCCCGGCGCGTGTCGGCCCGCCAGCGGTCCCAGGATCGGGGCCAGGCCGCGTCGCGGCACTCCACGCCCAGGTAGACCGCGTAGGAGTTCTCCTCCTCCGCGTCGATCTCGGCCTCCAGGTGGAACAGTTTCACCAGGACCGTGGGATCGCCGTCGCGGACGTAGGACGAGAAGGCGGCGCCCAGGTAGGGCCAGAGCCGGTCGCTGTAGGCGCCGTTGGAGAAGACGTCGTCCAGTTCGCTCGGGCCCACGACACCGCCCGCGGGCCGGTCGTGCAGGCGTGAGCGCATGGAGTACCACGCGAAGGACACCGCCGCCTGCGTCGCGCCCAGCTTGTAGACGTCGTCGTGTTCGGCCACCCAGGCGAGGAAGTCGCGGTGCCGCCGGTCGAAGCTGTGGTCCTGGGCGATGTTGGCCTCGTACCAGACGCCGTCGGGGTCCACCACGCTGTCGAGTACGAGGCGGCGCACCCGCTGCGGGAACAGGGTGGCGTAGACCGCCCCCAGGTAGGTGCCGTACGAGTAGCCGAGGTAGCTGATCTTCTCTTCGCCGAGCGCCGCGCGCACGGCGTCCATGTCCCGCGCGGAGTTCTCCGTGGTCAGGTAGGGCAGGAACCAGGCCCAGCGGTTGCCGCAGCCCTCGGCGTACTGTCTGGCCCGGCCGGCCAGCACCTGCTCCTCGGCGTCGTTCCTCGGCACGTTGTCCGGCCGGGGCGGCGCGTAGAAGCGGGCCGGGTCCACGCAGGAGATGGCGGGCTGGCTGGGCGCCACCCCACGCGGGGCGAAACCGATGATGTCGAACCGTGCCGCGACGTCCTTGGGCAGCCGTGCCGCGACGTACCTGGCCAGGCTGAGCCCCTCGCCGCCCGGTCCACCGGGGTTCACCAGCAGCGCACCGAGGTGGTTGCCGTCACGTGAGGCGGTGCCCTTGATCCGGTTGAGCGCCAGCGTGATCTGCTGGCCGTACGGCTCGCGGTAGTCGAGCGGGACGCGCAGCTCCGCGCACTCCTGCACGGACTCCCGCCGGTCGCCCCGGCGAGCCGGCCGGATCGGCCGGGCCGAGCCGAGGCCGAGCAGGCCGCCGGAGGCCGACTTGGTCTCCGGCGGGCACTGCTTCCATTCGAGCGGACGCTGCGGCGGCCCCCAGTGTCCCGACCGGTCGGACCCGGCGGCCACCCCTTCCGGACCGACCAGCCCGGCGACCAGCGTCGCCACGCCCGCGATCACACCAACGACCCGCTTCACCGGCATTGCTCCTCTGCTTCCGAACAGCAGAGGACAGCTTCGCGATGTGATCGGCCATGTACGTTCCGTACTACCCGTTCATTGCCATTGTGTAGTCAGAGCATTGCGAACTGTAATGCCGGGGT
The DNA here is from genome assembly GCF_006334915.2 of Microbispora catharanthi. Taxonomy (GTDB): domain Bacteria; phylum Actinomycetota; class Actinomycetes; order Streptosporangiales; family Streptosporangiaceae; genus Microbispora; species Microbispora catharanthi. The sequence continues at coordinate 34,745 of NZ_VDMA02000010.1, read as the reverse complement.
CAGCGGACGACGACCTCCGGACCGGCGGCCTCGTCGTCGTCGAAGTCCACGTCGACGCCCATCTCCTCGGCGAGACGCAGAGCCTCCTCGATGAGGGTCTCGACGATCTGCGACTCGGGGACGGTCTTGATGACCTCGCCCTTCACGAAGATCTGGCCCTTGCCGTTGCCGGAGGCGACGCCGAGGTCGGCCTCCCTGGCCTCGCCGGGGCCGTTGACCACGCAGCCCATCACGGCCACGCGCAGCGGCACCTTGAGCCCGGTCAGCCCGGCCTGCACCTGCTCGGCGAGGGTGTACACGTCCACCTGGGCACGGCCGCAGGACGGGCAGGAGACGATCTCCAGGCCGCGCTCGCGCAGGCCCAGCGACTCGAGGATCTGCGTGCCGACCTTGACCTCCTCGACCGGAGGCGCCGACAGCGACACCCGGATGGTGTCGCCGATCCCCTCGGCCAGCAGCGCGCCGAACGCCACCGCGGACTTGATCGTGCCCTGGAAGGCCGGTCCCGCCTCGGTCACGCCGAGGTGCAGCGGGTAGTCGCAGCGCTCGGCGAGCAGGCGGTAGGCCTGGATCATGACGACCGGGTCGTTGTGCTTGACCGAGATCTTGATGTCGCGGAAGCCGTGCTCCTCGAACAGGGAGCACTCCCACAGCGCCGACTCGACCAGGGCCTCCGGGGTGGCCTTGCCGTACTTCTGCAGCAGGCGCGGGTCGAGCGAGCCGGCGTTGACCCCGATCCTGATCGGCACGCCGGCGTCGGAGGCGGCGCGGGCGATCTCGCCGACCTTGTCGTCGAACTTCTTGATGTTCCCGGGGTTCACCCGGACGGCCGCGCACCCCGCCTCGATCGCCGCGAAGACGTATTTGGGCTGGAAATGGATGTCGGCGATGACCGGGATCTTGGATTTCCTCGCGATGGCCGGCAGCGCGTCGGCGTCGTCCTGGGACGGGACCGCGACGCGGACGATCTGGCAGCCGGCGGCGGTGAGCTCGGCGATCTGCTGCAGGGTGGAGTTGACGTCGGCGGTCAGCGTGGTGGTCATGGACTGCACCGAGACCGGCGCGTCCCCTCCGACGGGGACCGAGCCGACCATGATCTGGCGTGACACCCGCCGGTTGGCGATCGGCTGGGTCCGTACGGCGGGAATCCCGAGATCAACAGACATTTCTGCACCTTGTTGTAATAGGCGACGCCCGATGGGGGGCCCTCCCAGTCTAAGGAGTGCCGCGACGCCGGACGGCCCGAAACCTTTTCACGAGGAATGAAGGTTTCATGACCCGCGGCCGAAGGAAGAGCCGCCACCTGCGAGGACGGGCACGGTGGCCCTGGCACGGGTGGGCAGGCGACGGAGGCCGACCTAGAGTCCGAATCGCGAGAGCGCTCTACGCACCACCTGGTTGGCAAGTCAACGGCTGTCCCCCCGGGCCGACGTGCTCGCGCCGTCGGCGGTGCCGTGCTGCACCACGAGTGCGGCAGCCATGACCACGCGAAAGGGTAGCCCGTGGGTAGACCACGAAGAAAACTGTCGAAAGCGACGATCGGGCTGATCGTCGCCGCGCTGTCCGCCCTCGTCTCCGCCGTCGTGCTCGCCTCCCCGGCGTCCGCGCACGGCGCTCCGATGGTGCCCGGCAGCCGTACCTACCTGTGCTGGAAGGACGGCACGACCTCGAGCGGAGCCATCCAGCCGAAGAACCCCGCCTGCGCGGCCGCGGTCGCCAAGGGCGGGACCAACGCGCTGTACAACTGGTTCGCCGTGCTCCGCTCGGACGGCGCGGGCCGGATGTCCGGCTTCATCCCGGACGGGCAACTGTGCAGCGGCGGCGCGATCGTCTACGACTTCAGCGGTTTCGACCTCGCCCGCGACGACTGGCCGGTCACCCACCTGACGTCCGGGGCGACCATCGAGTTCAAGTACAACAAGTGGGCCGCGCACCCCGGCACGTTCCGGTCGTACATCACCAAGGACTCCTGGAGCCCGACCCGGCCGCTGGCCTGGAGCGACCTGGAGTCGACTCCGTTCGACAGCGTCACCAACCCGCCGAGCCTCGGCTCGGTGGGCACCGAGGACGGCCACTACTACTGGAACGCCCACCTGCCGTCGGGTAAGAGCGGCCGCCACATCATCTACACCGTGTGGCAGCGCTCGGACAGCAACGAGACGTTCTACAGCTGCTCCGACGTCGTCTTCGACGGCGGCAACGGCGAGGTGACCGGCGTCGGCACGGGCCCGAGCACCAGCCCGAGCCCCACCCCGCCGGTCTCCCCGTCCCCCGGAACCTCCCCCAACACCTCGCCGAGCCCGAGGGTCAGCCCCTCGGCGAGCCCGACCGCGGGCCCCGGCGGCTGCTCGGCCACCTACAAGGTCGTCAGCTCGTGGGGCGGCGGCTTCCAGGGTGAGGTGACGGTGAAGGCCGGCTCCTCGTCCATCGGCGGCTGGACCGCCACATGGACCCAGCCGAGCGGCGTCACGATCACGCAGGTCTGGAACGGCACGCTCAGCCAGTCCGGCAGCGACGTCAGCGTGAAGAACGTGAGCTACAACGGCAGCCTGGGCGCCGGCGCCTCGACCACGTTCGGCTTCCTGGCCAACGGATCGAGCGGCAGCACCCCGACGCTGACCTGCTCGGCGGCCTGACCCCGCCGGCCCGCGGCGCGGCCCGCCTGACCCGGGTCGCGCCACGGGCTCAGCTCGTCAGTTCGGCCGCCCGCGCCCTCGCCCACGCGTCCGCCGCGAGGACCTCCTCCACGGACGCCGCCGGGCCGGGGGTGTGGGCGGCCACCACGCGTTCCACCGTGTCCACGATGCCGAGGAACGGCAGGGCGCCCTTCAGGAACGCCTCCACGCACACCTCGTTCGCCGCGTTGTAGACCGCCGGCGCCGTGCCGCCCAGGGCGCCCACGTGACGGGCCAGCGCGACCGACGGGAACGCCTCGTCGTCGAGCGGCTCGAAGGTCCAGGTGTGGGCGGTGGTCCAGTCGACCGCCCGGGCCGCTCCGGGCACCCGGTCGGGGTAGGCCAGCGCGAGCGAGATCGGCAGCCGCATGTCGGGCGGGCTCGCCTGGGCGATCGTCGAGCCGTCGGCGAACTCCACCATCGAGTGGATGATCGACTGCGGGTGGACCACCACCTCGATCCGGTCGAACCCGATGTCGAACAGCAGATGGGCCTCGATCACCTCCAGGCCCTTGTTGACGAGCGTCGCCGAGTTCACCGTGATGACGGGGCCCATGCTCCAGGTCGGGTGGTTCAGCGCCATCTCCGGGGTCACGTCCGTCAGCTCGGCCCGCTTCCTCCCCCGGAACGGGCCGCCGCTCGCCGTCACCACCAGCCGCCGTACGGCCGCCGGGTCGGCCCCGCCCGGCCCTGCCGCCCACAGACACTGGGCGAGCGCGGAGTGCTCGGAGTCCACGGGGATCATCTGCCCCGGCCGGGCCAGGCGCTTGACCAGCGGTCCGCCCACGATCAGCGACTCCTTGTTGGCCAGCGCGAGCACCCGGCCCGCCTCCAGCGCGGCGAGCGTGGAGGTCAGCCCCAGGGCCCCGGTGATGCCGTTGAGCACGATGTCGCAGGGCGACGCCGCGACCTCCGCCACCCCCTCCGGGCCCGCCAGCACCCTCGCCCGCGCGCCCGCCGCCGACAGCGCCTCGCGCAGCGCCGGTACGGCCGCCGGGTCGGCGACCGCCACCGCTTCGGCCCCGAAGTCGGCCGCCTGCCTCGCCAGCAGGTCGACCCGGCCGCCGCCCGCGGCGAGCCCGGTCACGCGGAACCGTCCGGGGGCGTTGGCGACGACGTCGAGAGCCTGGGTGCCGATGGAGCCGGTCGAACCCAGCACGACGACAGATCGGGGGTGCGGCAGGGATTGGGAGCTCATCCCCTCATTGTCTCCGAGACGGCCCGCGGGCCCGCAACGGCACGCGCCCGTACGCGGAACGGCCGGAGCTGAAGCGGACGGTGCCGCATCTTGCTGCGCAGAAAGATGCAGGGGAGAAACAAGCACATATATGCCCGAATCTGCCCATAACCGTATAGGTAGATTGCGAGAAATCCGGTTGAAGGCGTCGCTACGTTCCCGCGTCAGGACATCCCGACACGTCTCAGGCATCCCGACACGGAGGTAGCCAGGCATGCACCCCAGGGCACGACGTCTCACGGTTCTCGCGATCCCCGCCCTCGCCGCGGCGGGGGTGATGCTCCCCGCCGCACACGGCGCCGCGGCGACCGTGACGGGAACCGTCACGCAGTCGGCCGCCGCGGGCCCCCGGCCCGCCGTCCACGAGGCGGCCGACACGGCGACGGAGCAGCGCACGGTCAGGAAGTTCTGGACCGTCGCGCGCATGGAGGCCGCGGAGCCGCTGGACGCCCCCGGCACCGGCGACCGGCAATTCGCGGCGGCCGGCTCCACGACCGGCTCGGCCGGCTCAGCCCCCGCCGGCGCCTCCGCGGCGCGGCCCGCGACCGTCGCCCCCACCCTGACCGCCGCGACCGGCACGGCCGCCGCCACGGCTCGCGTCTCCTCGCGGACCTCCGGCTCGTCCTGGACGGCGGGCGGGACGGTGGCGAAGACCACGGGGAGGGTGTTCTTCACGGTCACGGCCGGATCGGACGCAGGAAGGAACGCCTCCTGCTCGGGCACCGCCGTCACCAGCGCCAACAAGAGCGTGGTCATCACCGCGGGCCACTGCGTGAAGCTGAACGGCGCCTTCCACGCCAACTGGGTCTTCGTCCCGGGCTACGACCAGGGCAACAGGCCCAACGGCACCTGGCCGGCGACCACCCTGCTCACCACCGCGCAGTGGAACTCCGGCGAGAACATGAACTACGACGTCGCCGCCGCCGTCGTCGCGCCGCAGGGCGGCAAGAGCCTCACCGACGTCGTCGGCGGCCAGGGCGTCGCGTTCAACCAGCCGCGCGGGCGCCAGACGTTCGCCTTCGGCTACCCCGCGGGCGGGCCGTACGACGGGTCGAGGCTGGTCTACTGCAGCGGGCGGACGTTCGACGACTACCTCAGCTCGCGGGACCAGGGGCTGAGCTGCGGCATGACCGGCGGCGCCAGCGGCGGCCCGTGGTTCCTCGACTTCAGCGAGAGCACCGGCGGCGGCCTGCTCAACTCGGTGAACAGCTTCAAGTACAACTTCGCGTCCTACTGGATGTTCGGCCCCTACTTCGGCCCGGAGGCCGAGGCGGTCTACAACACGGCCCAGAACGCGGCCCTCACCTGATTCACCGAAAGTAACCACAAGAGCACTCCCGGTGGTCCACACTCGGGAGCCATGACTCCGAGCCTCCCCTTGCTTGCCGTCACCGCCCTCGTCACCGGACTCCTGGGAGCCCCCGACCGGGAGGTCTCCCCGGTGGGAGACGTCGTGGAGCACGTGGCCGGGCACGCCTCCGGGACCTACTGGACACCGCAGCGGATGGCGCGGGCGGTCCCGATCGGGCTGCTGGGGGGCCTGCAAAGGATCACGGCCGCCCGGCCCGGCGCCCCGTCGGCGCTGCCGCCGGCCGCTCCCCCGGGGTCGGTGCTGCCGTCCGTCGCCAGGGCCGCCCTGCCGCCGGCCGCCAGAGCGGTCCTCGCCCCCGGCCAGGCGGCGCGCCGGTCCACCGCAACGACCAGGACGACCCGGGCAAGCAGGACGGCCAGGACACGGCAGGCGGCGGCGATGCCCCCGGCGACGACGAGCGGCACGCGCTGGGCGGCGGGAGGTTCGGTGACGAGGACCACCGGCAGGGTCTTCCTCACGCTGAACGGGGTGGACTTCTCCTGCTCCGCCAGCGCCGTGCGCAGCGCGAACAGGGATCTGGTCGCCACCGCGGGGCACTGCGTCAAGGACGGCGCCGGGGACTGGGCGGAGAACTGGACCTTCGTCCCCGCATACGACGAAGGGCGGCAGCCGTACGGCGCCTTCCCCGCACGGCGGATGTTCGTCGCCGGGCCCTGGTCGCGATCCGGGAACGACGACTACGACGTGGGCATGGTCGCCGTGGACGACCTGGACGGGCAGCACCTGACCGACCTGGTGGGCGGACAGCCCATCGCCTTCGACCCGCCCCGGAGCCGCCGGACCTACGGTTTCGGGTTCCCCGCGGACCCTCCCTACGACGGCGAGCGGCTGCTGTATTGCGCGGGCGTCCCCCACGGCGACCCGCAGGGGCAGACCCGCGACCAGGGCCTGCGCTGCGACCTCACGGCGGGGGCCAGCGGAGGGCCCTGGCTCAGCGGCTTCGACCCGGCCTCCGGCCGGGGCACGCTGACGTCCGTCAGCAGCTTCAAGTACAGCAACGACCACCGCACGATGTACGGCCCCTACTTCGGCTCCGCCGTACGCGACCTGTTCCGCACCGCCGAGCGGGCGTGACGTACGAACGAGCAGAAGACTCCGGGCGGAAGGTCGGCCGAGGGCTCAGAACGGCGACAACGGCTCGGCGTTGTCCTCGTCCACGATGTCGGCGGCGGACCTGACGATCAGGGGGTCGGGCTCGCCCACGACCGAGGCGTCCTTGTCGTCGTAGTCGTACAGGGACAGGACGTAGCGCATCGCCTCCAGCCTGCCGCGCTTCTTGTCGTTGCTCTTGATGATCGTCCAGGGGGCGTCCTCGGTGTCGGTGTTGAGGAACATGTCCTCCTTGGCCCGGGTGTACTCGTCCCACAGGTCCAGCGAGGCGATGTCCATCGGCGACAGCTTCCACTGCCGCACGGGGTCCACCTGACGGATGACGAACCGGGTGCGCTGCTCGGCCCGCGACACCGAGAACCACAGCTTGACCAGGCGGATGCCGTCGCGCACGAGCATCCGCTCGAACAGCGGCGCCTGGTACATGAACTCCCTGTACTCCTCCGGAGTGCAGAAGCCCATGACCCGCTCGACTCCGGCGCGGTTGTACCAGGACCGGTCGAACAGCACGATCTCCCCCGCGGCCGGAAGGTGTTCGACGTACCGCTGGAAGTACCACTGGCCGCGCTCACGCTCGCTGGGCTTCTCCAGCGCCACCACGGTCGCGCCGCGGGGGTTGAGGTGCTCCATGAAGCGCTTGATGGTGCCGCCCTTGCCGGCCGCGTCCCGTCCTTCGAACAGGAGGACCAAGCGGCCTCCGGTGTCCTTCAGCCAGTACTGCAGCTTCAGCAGCTCGATCTGCAGCAGCCGCTTGTGCCGGTCGTACTCTTGCCGGGAGATGCGGTGGTCGTACGGGTAGTGCTCGCGCCAGGTGTCCACCGGGCCGCCGTCAGCGCGCACGAGGACGGGATCGTCGTCATCGTCGTCCAGCACCTTCAGCCCCGGCGTACGGCGCAGCAGCTCGACCCCGTCGGGATGCTCCCCTAACTGCGGTGATACTTCCGGCATCTCAGGCGTCCCGTTCACTTGGCCAGCATGTCCGCGGACGTCCCGCTGCCCCGCGCCGGGTGTCGTACACCCGATCACCGCTGTTCGCGTCCCTCAACCGGAGATCTCGTCGAGACGGGCGGCGACATCGGGCGGCAGGGTGAGCCCGAGCCCGGCGAGGTTTCCGCGCAACTGGTCGAGTGTGCGGGGGCCGACGATGACCGAGGTCACCTCCGGCCTGCTCCGCACCCAGGCCAGCGCCACGGCCGCCGGGGCGACGCCGAGCTCCGCGGCGGCGTCGGCGACGTGCCCGGCGATCGCGAGGTTGGGCTCGTTCAGAAAGCCCTCGGCCCAGGCACGCGCCCGGGGCATGGGCGACGCCATGAGCCGGCCCAGCCGGGTGTCGGCCCCGGGGGTCTCGCCCCGGCGGTAGCGGCCGGTGAGCACGCCGCCGCCGAGGGGCGACCAGACGAGCGTGCCGAGCCCGTGCCGCCGGCAGACGGGCAGGATCTCCGCCTCGATGCTCCTGGCCACCAGCGAGTACTCCGGCTGGAGGCTGACGAACGGCGTCCCGCCCGCCCGCTGCGCGGCCCACTGGGCCTCCACGATCTGGGCCGCGGTGAAGTTCGAGCAGCCGACGTAGCGCACCTTGCCCGACCGTACGAATCCGTCCAGAGTCGCCATGGTCTCCTCGATCGGAGTCGAGTCGTCCCACTGGTGGCACTGGTAGAGGTCGATGTGGTCGGTCCCGAGCCGGCGCAGGCTGCCCTCCAGCGCCCTGGTGAGGTGGGCCCGGGACAGCCCGCGATCGTTGGGACCGGGCCCCTGTGGCAGGAACGCCTTGGTGGCGAGCACCACGGCGTCCCGCCTGCCCCGCACGGCCCGCCCGACGATCCGCTCCGCCTCGCCGCCGTTGTAGGCGTCGGCGGTGTCGACGACGTTCCCGCCCGCCTCGAGGAAGGCGTCCACGATGCGGGCGGCCTCCGTCTCGTCGCAGCTCCCGGGGGCGCCGAAGTTCATCGTGCCGAGGCTCGCCGTGGAGACCCGCAGTCCCGAACGGCCGAGCGTGGCGTACTCCATCACGTGCCTCCCGTAGTATCAGGAACACCTGTTCCGGTTGGCCGGGAACGATACGGAACACATGTTCCGGCTGTCAACGCGACGAGGAGGACGATGACCGGCGAAGCCAGGCCCCGGCGTGCCGACGCGCAGCGCAACCGGGACCGCATCCTGGAGGCGGCCGAGGCCGTGCTGGCCCGCGACGGGATGTCCGCGTCGGTGCGGGCGGTCGCCCGGGAGGCGGGGGTGGGGCTCGGCACGATCTACCGGCACTTCCCCACGCAGGAGGCGCTCTACCACGCGGTGATCGTCGACCGTACGCGACGGCTCCTGGCGGAGGCGGACAGGCCGTCGCCGGATCCGGGCACGGCCTTCTTCACGTTCCTCGAGCGGATCGTGGTGGACGCGGCCCAGAAGAAGACCGCCGCCGACCTGCTCGCCGGGGCCGGCGTCGACCCCAAGGCCGGGACGGCCGACGTCAGCCGCGACATGCGGCAGGCGATCGGGCGGCTGCTCACGGCCGCGCAGGAGGCGGGCGCGGTGCGGCCCGACCTCCGGATGCCCGAACTGCTGGCCCTGTTGTCGGGGGCGTGCCTGGCGGCCGAACGCGACCAGTGGAGCGACGGACTGCGCCGTCGTACGCTCGACGTCCTCTTCGACGGCCTGCGCCCCCGCCGCTGACCACCCCCCCTTGTTACGGGACGAGTTATGGGACGACCGCCGGGAACGTCACGGTGACCTCGAGGCCGCCACCGGGATTCGGGCGCGCCCCCACGGCGGCCCCGTGCGCCGTCGCGATCGAGGCGACGATCGACAGCCCGAGCCCCGCGCCCTGCCCTCGCGTCGTGTGCAGGCGCCGGAAGGGCGCGAAGAGGTCGCCGAAGCGTTCGGCCGGCACCTCGGGACCGGTGTTGCGGACCGTCAGCACGCCCCCGGCGAGCGTCACCTCGACGGCGCCGCCGGGGTGGTTGTAGCGCACGGCGTTGTCGACGAGGTTGGTGACGAGCCGGTTGAGCAGGACCGGGTCGCCGTGGACGGTGAACGGTTCGATCCGGGCCGTGACGGTCACCTCGCCGCGGTCCCCCTCCGCCAGGACCAGCCGTACGACCTCGTCCAGGGCCACCCGGCTCCGCCTTTCCAGGCCGTGCTCGGCCTGGGAGAGGACCAGCAGGGCGTCGATGAGGCTCTCGATGCGGTGGTTGTGGAGCAGGAGCTTGTCGCGGATCTCCCCGACGTCCTCGGGCAGGCCGATCTCGATCGCCGCCCGCTGCACGGCCAGCGGGGTCCGCAGCTCGTGGGACGCGTTCGCGATGAAGCGGCGCTGCCCCTCGACGGAACGCTCCAGCCGGTCGAGCATGGCGTCGAACGTGTCCGCCAGCTCCTTCAGCTCGTCCCGCGGCCCGCCGAGGGCGATCCGCTCGTGCAGGGTGGACAGGGACAGCCGCTGCGCGGTGGCGGTGATCCGGTGGAGAGGCCGCAGGATCCGCCCCGCGATCACCCATCCCACGGCCACCGACACCAGGGTCAGGACCCCGATCGCCAGCGCGCTCACGTCCCACTGATAGTGGATCACGTCCCGCGCCAGCTCCGACAGCGGCGGGAACCGCTCCACCTCCGCTCCGGGGAGCGGGGCGGCCGGGGCCGCCGGAGCCTCTCCCATGGGAGACGGGGAAAAGCGCTCGATCCGCGAGTGCAGCGCCACGCGCAACAGCGTGTTGACGATGACCAGCAGCACGACGGAGGTGAGCAGGAAGAGCCCCGAGTAGATCAGCGTGAGCCGTACACGGACCGTCGTCACAGCAGGTATCCGGCGCCGGGGACGGTCTGGATGCACGGTGGGTCGCCCAGTTTCGCGCGCAGGCGGCTGACCACGACCCGCACCACGGTCGTGAAGGGGTCGGCGTTCTCGTCCCACGCCTCCTCCAGGAGCCGCTCGACGCTCACCACCGCGCCCTCCGCCCGCATCAGCACCTCCAGGACGGCGAACTCCTTGAGCGACAGGTGCAGGTGCCGGCCGTCCCTGGACGCCTGGAGCCGGTGCGTGTCGAGCACGATCCCGTGCCGGGTCAGCACCGGAGGCACCTGGTCCCGGCTGCGCCGTCCCAGCGCCCGCACCCGCGCGACCAGTTCGGTGAAGTCGAAGGGTTTGGGCAGGTAGTCGTCGGCTCCCATGCCGAGGCCGGCGACCCGCTCCGGCACCGACGCCGCCGCCGTCATCATCAGGATCCGCGTACGGCTCCCGCGCGCCACCAGCTCGCGGCACACGAGGTCGCCGTGCAGCCCGGGCAGGTCGCGGTCCAGCACGAGGACGTCGTAATCGCTGACCGCCAGCCGCTCGGCCGCGGCGGCGCCGTCGTACACGACGTCGACCGCCATGGCCTGGCGGCGCAGTCCCATCGCGACGAGGTCGGCCAGATCGCGCTCGTCTTCGGCCACGAGAACCCGCATGCCTCGTTCGTACCGCAGGTGCGGTAACAGCGGCGTTAACGGTGTCGTTCACGGCCGTGCAACCCGCCGGCGGCCACGCTGACGGGCATGATCAGAACTGTCTGCGCCGCCGTCGTGCTGACGGCCGGCACCCTGTCCGCTTCCCTCCCGGCCCCTGCCGCGCAGGCCGCCACCGTGCTGGCCACCACCGTGCAGGCCACCACCGTGCTCGCCACCACGGACGGCGCGTGCGCCCGGATAACCGCGCCGCCGCCCGAGTCCGCGCCGCCGACGTCGGTGAACACGCTCCGGCAGGCGTACGAGTGCGTGCTGGACAACTACTACAGCGGGCCCGTGCTGGATTCGAAAGTCCTGCTGCGGGACGCCCTCGCGGCGTACACCCAGGAGCTGATGCGTCGCGGGGCCGACAAGGCCGGCCTCCGCCTGCCCGCGCTGACGGGGAACCGCGACGCCGACTGGGCCGCGTTCGCCGACGTGATCGGCACCGGCGACCCGGCGGCGCTGCGCGCCGCGATCACCGGCATGGTCGCGGGGCTCCACGACAACCACGCCCGGGTGGAGAAGATCACTCCCCCGTCGGAGGACGGACCGGTGGGGACGGGCATCGCCGGCCTGTCGGCCGCGCAGGGCGGACGGTTGGACCCGGCCGCCCGGCCGCCCCTGTTCATCACCCGCGTCCTGCCCGGCAGCCCGGCGGACAAGGCCGGCATCCGGCCCGGCGACATCATCGAGAAGGTCGACGGCGTACCGGCGTTCATCGGGGACAAGGTGAACCAGAGCCTCATCGACACGTTCGCCTCCAGCACCGTACGGCTCACGCTGAAGCGGCCCACGACGGGACGCGTCCGGACCGTGAAGCTCACGGAGGGTCCCCTCGAAGAGCAGGAGCGGGCGGTGACGTCGAAGACGCTCCCCGGCGGCGTCACCTACGTCCAGGTGCCCGGGTTCTTCCAGGGCGCGGCCGACCAGGTCATCGCCAAGCTGAAGGACACGACGAAGGCCGCGGTCATCGACCTGCGCGGCAACGGCGGCGGGTCGCCGCGCGAGGTGACGCGGCTGCTCGGCGCGTTCGCGCACGGCAAGGTCACGAGCTACTTCTGCCCGCTGAAGGGTGACTGCACGGCCAACCGCACCGACGACTCCGTCCCGCTGCTGGGGCTGCGCCTGGTCGTGCTCACCGACCGCGCGTGCGCCTCGGCCTGCGAGGACTTCAGCGGGGCCGTGAAGGACAACGGCCTGGGCAGCCTCGTCGGGACCCGCACCGCGGGGGCCGTCTCCGGCCCGGCCGAGGCGTACCTGCTCGACGACAACAGTGTGCTGCTGCTGCCCAAGGTCCGGCACCTCGGGCCGGCCCGGGAGATCATCGACACCGTCGGCGTCCCCGTCGACCACTACGCCCCCATGACGGCTCTCGACCTGGCCACGGGCCGCGACCCCGGCCTCGCCAAGGCGCTGAGTCTCCTCTGAAGTCGCCGGGCCTCCCACGACGAGGGGGCCCGGGAGACGGTGGTCCCCCGGGCCCCCTCGGACGCGTGGTTCTACAGCGTGAGGCCGGTGAGCACCATGACCTTCTCGTAGGTGAGGTCCTCCATGGCCGAACGCAGCCCCTCGCGGCCCACACCCGACTCCTTGACCCCGCCGTACGGCATCTGGTCGGCCCGGTAGGACGGCACGTCGCCGATGATGACGCCGCCGACCTCGAGCTCGCGGTTGGCCCGGAAGGCGACGTCCAGGCTGCGGGTGAAGACCCCGGCCTGCAGGCCGTACCGGGAGTCGTTGACCGCGGCGAACGCCTCGTCGACCGAGGCGACCCGCTGCACGATCATGACGGGCCCGAAGACCTCCTCGCGGGCCACCTTGGCGTCGGCGGGCACGTCGGCCAGCACGGTGGGGGTGACGGTCGCGCCGTCCCTGGTGCCGCCCGCCAGCAGGCGCGCCCCGGCCGAGACGGCCTCGTTGACCCAGCTCTCGACGCGGACCGCGGCGTCCTCGCTGACGAGCGGGCCGACCTGCGTCTTGTCGTCGGCGGGATCGCCCGTCACGAGCGAGCCGACGGCGGCGACGAGCTTGTCGGTGAACGCGTCGGCGACCGCGTCCTCCACGATCACCCGCTGCACCGCGATGCAGCTCTGGCCCGCCTGGTAGTTGGAGAACAGCGCCACGCGGCTCGCCGCCCACTCGAGGTCGGCGTCGGCCAGCACGACCGCGGCGGCGTTGCCGCCGAGCTCCAGCGTGACGTGCTTGCGCGGCACGCTGTCCATGATCGAATAGCCGACCGGGCCTGAGCCGGTGAAGGAGACGACCGGCAGCCGCGGGTCCTCCACGAGGGACGACGCACGGTCGTTGGGCACCGGCAGCACGGAGAACATGCCCTCCGGCAGGTCGGTCTCGGCCAGGATCTCGCCGAGGACGAGCGCCGACAGCGGGGTCGCGGGCGCGGGCTTGATCACGATGGGCGCGCCCACGGCGATGGCGGGAGCGACCTTGTGGGCCACCAGGTTGAGCGGGAAGTTGAACGGCGTGATCGCCAGCACCGGGCCGTACGGCACGCGCGAGACGTAGGCGAGCCGGCCCTGCGCGGCGGGCTCGGTGTCGAGCCGCTGCACCTCGCCGCTGAAGCGGCGGGCCTCCTCTGCGCCGAAGCGGAACGTCGAGATCGCGCGGCCCACCTCGCCGCGCGCCCAGAAGATCGGCTTGCCGTTCTCCTCGCTGATCAGGCGGGCGATCTCCTCGGCGCGCTCGGTCAGCCGCCGGGCCACGTGGGCCAGCGCCTCGGCGCGGACGTGGATGGGCAGCGCGGCGGCCCGCTTGCGCACGGCGTCCGCGGCGGCCACGGCCTGCTCGACCTGCTCGGGGGTCGGCACCGAGTGGACGCCGACGACCCGGCCGTCGTGAGAATTGGTCACGGCCTGCTCGGCGTCCCCCGTCGCGGGGCGCCCGGCGAGCCAGAAGGGGCGGGGTTCGGAAGTGCGGCCTACGTCCATGTCTTCACGCTATGCCACCTGGTGGAAGCCGGTCGCTACTCCGGACGGGCCAATCACCGCCCCCCGCCACGCCATCATGGACAACTCCTCACATGTCACAGATGCGCGGCAATTTCATGATGTTTTCTGTTTCACTGCGGTTTGAAAGCCGAGCGGCATGGTTAAGTCATCATCCGGGTCTGTCGCGGGACCCCCAATATGAGAAGGGCTCGTCGCTGATGGGTACGCCGGCGCCGCTCGGTCTTCAGGGTGCCTACGCACGCGGCCATCGCAGCAACTACGACGAGTTACGCACCCGTCTCCTCGACGTCGCCAACGACCTGCTCGCCAAGGCCGGGCCGGAGAGCCTCACCGTACGCAGGATCGCCGCCGAGGCGGGCTGCTCCACCCAGGTCATCTACACGATGTTCGGCAGCAAGGAGGGCCTGGCCGAGGCGCTCTACCTGGAGGGCTTCGAGCGGTTTCGGCGCAGGCTGGAGGCCGTGCCGCAGCGCAACGACCCGCTGGAGCACCTGAGCCTGCTCGGTCCCGCCTACCGGGAGGCGGCGCTGGCCGAGCCCGGCTACTACAGCCTCATGTTCGAGCGGGCCATCCCCGGCTTCGTGCCGAGCGAGCGCGCGCGCACGCTCGCGAGGGCCGCGCTCAACATCGTCGACCGGGTGATCGCCGACTGCATCTCCGCCGGTCACCTCGTGCCCACCCAGCCGAGGAAGATCGCCGACGCGCTGTGGGCCGCGGCTCAGGGCGCGCTCAGCCTGGAACGTGCCGGGCATCTGCCCGACGGCAAGACGTACGAGATCGTCACCGACGCCGCCGTCCGCGCCTTCCTCGCCCGCCCCTCGGCCTGACCGGCGTCACAGGCACAGCGCGATCCACAGCTCGGCCCGCACCGCGGGATCGTCCAGGTCGCGCCCGAGCAGCTCGCTCACCCGCTTCATCCGGTATCGCAGCGTGTGCCGGTGCACGCCCAGGCGCTGCGCCGCGGCATCCCAGTGGCCGTTGCTGGCCAGGTAGGCGCGCAGCGACTCGACCAGGTCGGCGCGCGAGCCGTACTCGCGGAGCGGCGCCAGGATCGCCGCCGCGAACGACGCGGCGGCGGCGGGATCGAGCAGCGACAGCAGCCCGCGCCCGGCGAGTTCGCTGAAGCGCGCCACCGGTGAGGCCGAGACGAGCGCCCGCCGCGCCTGGTCGAGAGCCCGGTCGAGGGCGGTGGCGAGGGCCCGGTCGGGGACACGATCGGAGGCACGATCGGAGGCACGATCGGAGGCGCGGTCGGGAGCGCGTTCGAGGACGCGGTCGAGCCCGGTGGCGAGATCCGGGCGGGACGCGCTTCGGGCCACCGATCCGGCCGCAGGGGGTTCCACGCGGCTCTCCATACGGCTGTCCAAACGGCTGTCCACGCGGCCCTCGGAACGGGCGATCTCCACACCGGGCGCGCTGACACCCACCCGGCCGTGCTGTGCGGCCAGCGCGACGACCTCGTCGGCATGCGCGTCCGGGGCCAGCACGACGAGCAGCCCTTCGCAGGGCGCGGTGAACGTGCCGGTCAGAGCCTCGGTCAGAGCCTCGGTCAGCGCCTCCGGGTCGGGGGTGTCGCAGGCGAGGACCGTGACCGGCTCCCCCGGCAGCCGCATGCCCAGGGCCGCCAGCGTCTCCGCGGCCGCCCGCACCTCACCGGCCAGCAGCAGCCGGAGCACCGCCGACCGCACCTGCGCCGCCGCGGACCGCTGCTCCCTGCCCTGTTCCAGCGCCAGAGTCAGCAGGGACCCGGCCGCGTTGACGACCGTGTGCGCGATGGGCGAGAACGGCCGCGGCGACCCCACCGCGAAGAAACCCCTCCGGCCCAGCGGCTGGACCACGACGTGCTCGTCCGGGGTGGACAGGGCGAGGCTCGCCAGGGACGGCGCGCTTCGCAGCCGGGCGATCTCGGGCTCCAGCGACCGGGCCGTCTCCCGCGCCCAGTCCCCCGCCGCGCCGCGCTTGTCACCCGGACCGGCATGCGCGTCGACAGTGCGACGGCCGGTCGCGTCGGCGGCGTGCCGTACGGCGCCCGCGGGGTCGAGCAGCAGCGCCCAGCCGCCGATCTCCCGGGCCAGCCGGTCCACCACGGCCACCGGCCCCTCCCGCTGGAGGGCGGCGCGGGTGAGCCTGCCCTGCGCGGCGAAGGCGCGGCTGATCTCCTCGTACTGCTCCCCCGCGAGCAGGTCGCTGACGGCCTTGCCGATCGCGATGAAGGGCGTGGCCCTCGGCACCTCGACCAGCGGCAGCCCGGCGGCCTCGGCCGCCCCGGCGAAGGCGGGCGGCACGGCGTCGTGGCTCAGCCCCACCCCGAACCCCAGCCCGGTGACTCCCCGGGCCATCAGCCGGGAGACGTACGGCACGGCGTCGCCGGCGGACAGGCGCATGCCGGTCGTGAGCACCAGTTCGCCGCCCTCGAGGAACGGCGTGGGGTCCTCCAACTCGCTCACCGCGACCCAGCGGACGGGGCGGTCGAGGCCGTTCCGCCCGGCGAGCACCTCCAGGTGGAGCGGTACGATCGCGGCGATCCGGCGCAGCGTGGGTGCCACTGCTCTTCCCCCCGAACACCCGGCTTGTCCTCACCGGCCAAAAGTACGCCTACATTCTGACATAGCGGCATATCGGCTGGTGGAGGCGGCGGCCGTACCGTCGGAGATATGAGCACTGCCACCACGCACGGCGGCCCGCAGCTCCCGCAGGAGCGCCGCCTCGTCACCGAGATCCCCGGCCCGCGGTCGCGCGAACTGTTCGCGCGCAAGCAGTCCGCCGTGCCTCCGGGCATCGGCACCACGTTGCCCGTCTTCGTGACCCACGCGGGCGGCGGTGTGATCGTCGACGCGGACGGCAACTCGCTGATCGACTTCGGCTCCGGCATCGCCGTGACCAACGTCGGCAACGCCGCCCCCCGGGTCGTCGAGCGCGTGCAGAAGCAGGTCGCCGACTTCACCCACACCTGTTTCATGGTCGCCCCGTACGAGTCGTACGTCGCGGTGTGCGAGAGGCTCAACGAGCTCACGCCTGGCGACCACGAGAAGCGGACGTTCCTGGTCAACAGCGGCGCGGAGGCCGTCGAGAACGCGGTCAAGGTCGCCCGCCACGCCACCGGACGGCAGGCGGTCGTCGTCTTCGACCACGGCTACCACGGCCGCACGCTGCTGACGATGACGCTGACGGCCAAGAGCATGCCGTACAAGCACGGGTTCGGGCCGTTCGCGCCCGAGGTGTACCGGGTGCCGCTCGCCTACCCGTTCCGCTGGCCGACCGGCCCGGACAACTGCGCCGAGGAGGCCGCGGCCCAGGCGATCGACATGATCAACAAGCAGATCGGCGCGGAGAACGTCGCGGCGGTGCTCATCGAGCCGATCGCGGGCGAGGGCGGCTTCATCGAGCCGGCCCGCGGCTTCCTGCCGAAGATCGTCGAGTTCTGCCGCGCCAACGGCATCGTCTTCATCGCCGACGAGGTGCAGACGGGCTTCGCCCGCACCGGCCACATGTTCGCCTGCGAGGACGAGGGCATCGTCCCGGACATCATCACCACCGCCAAGGGCATCGCCGGCGGTCTTCCGCTGGCGGCCGTGACCGGCAGGGCCGACCTGCTCGACCACGTCCACAGCGGCGGTCTCGGCGGCACGTACGGCGGCAACCCGCTCGCCTGCGAGGCGGCCCTGGGCGTGCTGGAGACCATCGAGCAGGACAAGCTCGTCGAGCGCGCCCGGCACATCGGCGAGGTCATGCTGCCCCGCCTTCGCGCCGTCCAGGAGCACAACCCGATCGTCGGGGACGTGCGCGGGCGCGGCGCGATGATCGCCGTCGAGCTCGTGGTCCCGGGAACCAAGGAGCCCTACCCGGCCGCCGAGATCGCGCGCAGGTGCCACGAGCAGGGCCTGCTCGTGCTCACCGCGGGAACGTACGGCAACGTGCTGCGCTTCCTGCCGCCGCTGGTGATCCCGGACCACCTGCTCGAAGAGGGCCTCTCCATTCTGGAAAAGGCGCTCAACGTGGACTAGACAGTTTGAACAACACCAAAAGGGGCACCCGGTCTGTTCCAAGGTGTCCCTTTTGTTGTTGTACGGCTTGCGTTATGCCTCGATTTAACCATCGCTTGGCCCGACTCGCGCCGATCACGAAGGGTAACCGCGTTATAACGGTTCCGATAGGCGATCGAGGGGGGACTTTGATGGGCTGGAACCCGAACGGCGCCGAGCGGCTCATGCTGACGTTCGACCCTGCCGGCCTCACCACCACGCAGCGCGACGGCGACGCCTGCGTCGTCTGCCACAAGAAGTGGCCCCGTCCCCGGGTCAAGGTCGGCATGCTGCCCGACAACGCCCCCGTCCACGCCTGCGACGACTGCGCCGAGGCCCTGCTGCCCGCCCCCGAGGGCAAGGTGCCGCTGCCCCGCCGCTCCCGGGCGGCCATGTCCTGACCACCCGTTCCACCCCGGCCCGGCTCGGCCGGCCCATGGCGTGCCCCATCCACGGCGTCTGCCCCAGTGCCGGGTTGCTCCTATTTTCGGCCTTCCCTATCGAGATCATTGCGCCCAATAATGCGCAATGTGGACAAAATGCGCGGCGCGCCGCCGCTGACTCTGGCCGCGCCGGCCGCAGGATCGGCCGCGATCCACTTCGGCGTGATCCCCGGCCACTTCGCCGCGTCTCCCGGGCACGGCGCGCTGTTCGCCGTCGCGGGATGCCTGCAACTGGCCTGGGCGGCGGCCCTGCTCCTCCGTCCCACGCAGGCGGTGGTGCTGACCGGCGGGTTCGTCAACCTCGCCCTGCTCGTGATCTGGCTGGTCGGCAGGACGGCCGGGCTTCCTCTCGGCCCCGACGCGTGGATCCCCGACCCCGGAGGCGCCCCCGAGGCGCTCGCGGCTCTCCTGGAGGCGCTGCTGGCGGCGGCCGCGCCGGCCCTCGTCGCGTACGCGTCGGTCACGGACGACGACGGCGCCCGCTCCCACCGGCCGATCGGCCTTCTCACCGGCCGGGGCCCGTCAGCGGGAGGTGTGGGCGCGGCCGTGGTCGCCTGCCTGGTCGCCGCCGCGGTCGGCGTCAGTTTCACCTCCTGGGGCACCACGGCCTTCGACGAGATCCTGGTCGCGCGCCCCGCCACGACCTCGCCGGGACCGCTCGCGGGACATCACCACCACGGGGCGCCGCAGCCGCCGGCCACGGCGGCGGCCGAGGGGCCCCTCACCCCAGGCGCGGGCGTGGTGGCGGCCGACGCCGCGACGAGCGCGGCGCAGGCCCTGGCGGCGGCGGTACGGCGGGAGAACGCCGGTCGTCTGCCGACGGCGGCGGACGCGGAGCGGGCGGGCTACCGGGTCTGGACCGACAACGACGGCGTCCAGCAGCTCGCCAACCCCGCGCTGCTGCAGGACGGTCTGGTCCTCGACCCGGCGCAGCCGGAGGTGCTGGTCTACCACGAGGGGAAGACCCTGCTGGGCGCGGTGTTCGTCATGCCGCCGGGCGCCCGGGGCCCGGCGATAGGCCCGCTCACGCCGTGGCACTCCCACACCTGCCCCCTCTGCGACCCGCCCGGGGAGACCGACATGCTGCACGTGTGGCTGGTCGACTATCCGGGAGGCGGGTTCGCCGACATCTCCGGACCGGCCCTCCAGGCCGCGGTCGCGAAGCTTCCCCCGGCCTCGTGACGTCCTCAGGTCGCCAGATCCTCCAGATGGGCGGCCAGCACGGCGCTCACGCGGTCCGGCGGCATCGAATCCGGCCGGGCCAGGACGTGGATGGTCAGACCGTCGATGAGGGCGTGTAGCCGCGCCGCCTCGAACTCGGCGTCCCGATGGCCGGCGAGCTCCCCCTCCTCGGCGAGCGCGCGGACGGCCAGAGTCGCCGCCTCCCCCACGCCGTCGTCCGCGCGGCGCAACCAGTCGGTGGCGGCCGGGCCGCCCTGGCTGAGCGCGGCCAGCTGCAGCCAGACCTCGGCCTCCGCGCGCCGCTCCGCGTCCATCGGCAGCAGCTCCTCCAGCAGGCGGCGTACGGCGACGCGGACGGGGCCGCGGAAGTCGGTGGTCTCGATACGCGCGCGGACCCGCGTGATGACGTGCTCCATCGCGAAGGCGAGCAGCTCCGCCTGGGTCGAGAAGTAGTGCCGCAGCGCGCTCGGTGACCAGCCGGCCTCCGCCGCGATGCTGCGGACGGTGGCGGCGCCCACGCCGTCTCGGCGGACGACCCGCCACAACGCCTCGGCGATCTCCCCCCGCCGCACCCGGTGGTCCACGATCTTCGGCACAGCGCTCCTCCAACCACGCACCCGCCCGATTTTTATAGCACAATGTGCGCCTCCTCGTCGCGAGCGTGGCCGACCTCCGTGACGGCGGGCGGGCGGAGTTCACGCACGGGCTGGCCGCGGCCTACCTGGGGTTCACCGTCGCCTTCGGGCACGACATGGTGCGGTGGGCCGACGTCAGGTTCGCCCACCGCTACGCCGGGGGGCCGCCGCCCGACCGGCGCAAGCGTTACGGCAGGGAGCGTGCCCGATACGAATGGCACGCCTGGGGCAAGGGCATGATCGGCTGGGCCGTCGCCTGCGGCCTGCTGCTGGCCGGCGTCGTGGTCATCGGCGACCTCGGACGCGGGGCGGCGCTCCTGGAGTGGGCCGGTCGCCTGACGTTCGCCATGGTGGTCTGGCTGGTGTTCTGGCCGCTCGCCTGCACCGTCTTCCCCACACGCGCACCGATGGATACCCGCCCACCCCTGGATGCCCGCGAGCCCCACCACGACCGGGCACCGCAGAGCACCGGCGAACAGAACTGAGCGGCGCCCCGTTCACGGCCCGAATCAGGAGACACGGATCAGGAGACACCGATCAGGACACGATCCGCGACCAGCGCTCCACCCACTTGTCGTACGCCTCGGGACGCACCGCGAAGTAGACGCCCTGGAACGCCCGGGAGGTGCCGGCGCGGTAGTCCGCGCAGATCCGGCGGGCCGCGCCGGTGCACCCCTCGGGGTTGGCCGGGGCGAGGCCCATCCAGGCCGACACCTTGCGCTGCACGTCCGCCGACATCGTGAAGTCGAGCCACTTGTACGCGCACGAGGGATGCGGGGCCTGGGCCGACATCATCCACGCGTCGGCCCATCCGGTCACCGGCCGGTCCGTCAGCGCCCTGACCGGCTTGTGCCCCCGCCTGAGCACGTCCAGATGGTACGGCGTGGCCTGCGCGAGCCGTACGGACCCGGTCGCGAAGCCCTGGACGACCTCGACGGGATCGCGCCAGAAGACGCGGCGGCCGTCCTCGTCGGACGTGAACAGCTTGGCGGCGGCGTCGAGCTGGGCGTCGGTGAGGTCGAACGGGTCCTTGATGTCCTCGCCGATGTCCGTGCCCTGGGCCTTGAGCACCAGGGCGGCGTCGGCCAGCGACAGCGGACGGTCCCGGAGCATCACGGGACCCTTGTCCGTGAAGAGCGACTCCGGGCCGTCGGGACCGACCTTGCCGGCGTCGTAGAGGATCTCGTTGGTCGCCCACACGTACGGCACGCCGTACACCCGCTCGCCGCGGGTGACCGACGGCAGCGTGCGCAGCCGCTTGGGGATCTTGTCGTAGCCGTCCAGCAGAGCGGTGTTGAGCGGGGCGGCCTTGCCGTCGTCCATCAGCCGGCCGCCCACCTCGGGCGTCGCGGAGATCACGTCGAACGACGACGGCGGGAAGTCGCCCGGCTTCTCCTCCTGGCGCGGGTCGTAGTAGCGCAGGCTGACCTTGCAGCCCGTCTCCTTCTCGAACGTGCCGACCCACTTGACCTTGGGATCGACGCCGCCCCACTCGGCGTACCCGTCGATCGCGACCACGCTGACCGTTCCCTCGCCCGGCCCGACAGACGCGACCGGGGTGGGCGTGGGACCGCCGGACGACGGGCTGGGGCCTGCGCCGCCGGAGGCCGTCGCCGCCGCGGCCGCCGAGGTGCCCGGCGTGGCCACCTCCGTCGCGGGCCCGGGCCCGCCGGCGCAGGCGGCGGCGAGCAGTCCCACGGCCGCGACCGTCGCGGCCAAGTGTGTACGGCGCACGCACGACCCCCATGAGAAAGACGGACGCCCCGAGCCTACTGGGCCCCACCGGCCCGGGGCGTCGCCTACGGCGTCAGGCGTTGGTCGGGAAGCCCAGGTTCACGCCGCCGTGGGAGGGATCGAGCCACCGCGAGGTGACGACCTTGCCCCTGGTGTAGAAGTGGACCCCCTCGGTGCCGTGCACGTGGGTGTCGCCGAACAGCGAGGCCTTCCAGCCGCCGAAGCTGTAGTAGGCCATCGGCACCGGGATCGGCACGTTGACGCCGATCATGCCGACCTCGACCTCGTTCTGGAAGCGCCGGGCCGCGCCGCCGTCGTTGGTGAAGATCGCCGTGCCGTTGCCGTACTC
Source organism: Microbispora catharanthi (assembly GCF_006334915.2). Lineage (GTDB taxonomy): Bacteria > Actinomycetota > Actinomycetes > Streptosporangiales > Streptosporangiaceae > Microbispora > Microbispora catharanthi. The sequence goes on along the minus strand of NZ_VDMA02000010.1, from coordinate 12,547 downwards.
GCCGGTGTTGATCAGCTCCAGGCCCTCCTCGTACGAGCGGACGCGCACGATCGACAGCACCGGGCCGAAGATCTCCTCGCGGTGGACGCGGGAGTTCGGCGGCACGTGGTCGAGGACGGTCGGGCCGAGCCAGAAGCCGTTCCCCCGGTCCCCGCGCACCGGGGTATCCCGGCCGTCGACCACGAGCTTGGCCCCCTCCTCGACGCCGAGGTCGAGGTAGGACTCCACCTTGTCGCGGTGGGCGGCGGTGACGAGCGGGCCCATCTGCGACTCGGGGTCGTTCCCTGGGCCGATCTGGAGGTCGCGCACCCGCGACACGATCTTCTCGACCAGCTCGTCGCCGATCGGGTCGACCGCGAGCACCACGGAGATCGCCATGCACCGCTCCCCCGCCGAGCCGAAGCCCGCCGAGACGGCCGAGTCGGCGACGAGGTCGAGGTCGGCGTCGGGCAGCACGAGCATGTGGTTCTTGGCCCCGCCGAGTGCCTGCACCCGCTTGCCGTGGGCCGTGCCGGTCTCGTACACGTACCGCGCGATGGGCGTGGAGCCGACGAACGACACGGCCCGTACGGCCGGGTGCTCGAGCAGCCGGTCCACCGCCGCCTTGTCACCCTGGACCACGTTGAACACGCCGTCCGGCAGGCCGGCCCGCTGCCACAGCTCCGCGATCAGCAGGGACGCGGAGGGGTCGCGCTCGGAGGGCTTGAGCACGAACGTGTTCCCGCAGGCGATCGCGACCGGGAACATCCACATCGGGACCATCGCCGGGAAGTTGAACGGGGTGATGCCCGCCACCACGCCGAGCGGCTGGCGGATCGAGTAGGAGTCGACCCGCGTCGAGACGTTCTCCGAGTAGCCGCCCTTGAGCAGGTGGGGAATGCCGCAGGCGAACTCCACGACCTCCAGGCCGCGGGCCACCTCGCCCAGCGCGTCGGAGTGCACCTTGCCGTGCTCGGCCGTGATCAGCGCGGCCACGTCGTCGCGGTGCGCGTCGAGCAGCTCGCGGAACCGGAACAGGACCTGGGTGCGCTTGGTGAGCGAGGCGTCGCGCCAGGCGGGGAAGGCCAGCGCGGCCGCCTCCACCGCCGCGTCGACCTCCTCGATCGAGGCCAGCGACACCTGACCGCTCACCTCGCCGGTCGCCGGGTCGAACAGGTCGGCCGAACGGCCGCCCTCGCCCGTCCGGGCGCCGCCGATCCAGTGGTTAACGTGCTTCATCGTTGACGGCCTCCAGAGCGGTGACGAGGATGCCCAGGCCCTCGCGGGCCTCGTCCTCGGTGAGTGTGAGCGGCGGAGCCATGCGCAGGGTGCTGCCGTACAGCCCGCCCTTGCCGGCGAGCAGGCCGAGCCTCTTGGTCTCCTCCATGAAACGGGCGGCCAGCGCGGGGGCGGGGGCGCCGGTGGCGGGGTCGACCAGTTCGATCGCGAACATCAGGCCCTTGCCCCGCACGTCGCCCACCACGGGCAGCCGCTCGGCGGCCTCGCGCAGCCCGGAGACGATGATCTCGCCGGTGCGCGCCGCCTTGGCCTGCAGGTCGTGGTCGAGCACGTAGTCGAGCGTCGCGTTGGCCGCCGCCATCGAGATCGGATTGCCGCCGAAGGTCGACAGCCCCACGGCGTGCGGGCCGTCCATGAGGTCGCCGCGCGCCACGATGCCGCCGACCGCGAAGCCGTTGCCGAGCCCCTTGGCGAAGGTCATCATGTCGGGCGTCACGCCGTGGTTCTGGATCCCGAAGAACGCCGAGCCCGTACGGCCCCAGCCGGTCTGCACCTCGTCGGAGATGAACAGGATGCCCTCCTCGTCGAGGACCTCCTTGTACGCGGCGAACAGCCCGTCGGGGGCCATGGTGAAGCCGCCCACGCCCTGGATCGGCTCGGCGATCAGCGCGGCGACGTCCTTGGTGACGGCCGTGGCGAGCACGTGGCGCAGGTCGTCCACGCAGGCCGCGATGTAGTCGGCGTCCGACATGCCGCGGAACTGCGCGAGGTGGCGGTCGGCGCCGTGCAGGAAGTGCACGTTGAGCGGCGACAGCGAGTTGTTCTTCCAGGACCGGTTGGAGGTCACGCTGACCGCGCCGAACGACCGGCCGTGGTAGCTCTGCCGCATGGCGAGCACCTGGTCGGACCCGCGGGCGTAGGTGGCCAGCAGCAGGGCCGTCTCGTTGGCCTCCGTGCCGGAGTTGGTGAAGAACACCTTGGCGTCCGGGATGCCCGACAGGCGGGCGATCTTCTCGGCAAGCTCGACCTGGCTGCGGATGAGGTACAGCGTCGAGGTGTGGACGACACCGGTGGCGAGCTGGCGCTCGACGGCCTCCCGCACCTCGGGCACGTCGTACCCGATCATGTTGGTCAGGATCCCGGCGAAGAAGTCCAGATAGCTCTTCCCGTTCGCGTCGACGACGCGGTTCCCCTTGCCGCCGACGATTTCGATGGGCTCGTTGTAGTAGAGGGCCATCCAGTTCGGCATGACCGCGCGATGGCGTGCGAGAAGGTCCGACATGCTCCGAGTATCCCGGCTGGCGGGCGACCGCCTCACCCGTCAGCCTGTCTGGGATACCTCGAATTTGGCTTACACAGTGCTGGGTGCCGCGGGCTCCTGAGCGGGAGCCGTCCCGGCGGCCTTCCGGCGCAGGACCAGCAGCGCGACCAGGGCCGCCGCGAGCGAGCAGGCCGCGCCCACCCACGAGCCGACGGACATCGCCGACACGAAGGCGTCGCGCCCGGCTGCGGCCACGGCGGGGTCGCCCAGGCTCACCGCGACGCCGATCGACTCGCGCGCCGCCGGCGGCGCCGACTCGGGCATGGCCGCGGTGTACGCCCCGGCGAGCACGCTGCCGAGAACGGCCACGCTCAGCGCCATGCCGACCTGCTGCACGGTGTCGTTCAGCGCGGAGCCGACCCCGGCGCGCTCGGGCGGCACCGCGCCCATCAGCGTCGCGTACGCCGCGGGACCGGCCAGGCCGCCGCCCACGCCCATGACCATCAGGCCGGCGATCAGCGTGCCGTACCCGCCGGTGAGCGTGGACAGCAGGACGAACCCGGCGGCCATGACGACCAGGCCGGAGACGATGAGCACCCGGTTGCTCACCTTCTTGCCCAGCGACGCGCCCAGGACGTTGAACACCATCGCCGCCACGACGTAGGGCAGCAGGGCGAACCCGGCCTTCAGCGGGTCGTAGCCCAGGACGAACTGCAGATACTGCGTGATGGCCAGCATCAGCGCACCCGCGCCGAACGACAGCAGCACGATCGAGAAGCACGCCCCGCTGAAGGAGCGGTTCCGGAACAGGCCGAGCGGCAGCATCGAGTGGGGGGTGCGGCGCTCCCACAGCACGAACGCCAGCAGGGCGGCCGCCGAGACCGCCACCGCGAGGGGGTTGAAGTGCCCGCCGGGCGCCGAGATGACGGCCCAGACCAGCCCGCCCATCCCGGCCGTGGACAGGATCACCCCGAGCGGGTCGGCCCGCCGCGTCTCGCCGTACGTCTCCGGCATGAGCGCGAAGGCCGCGACGATCGCCAGCACCGCGATCGGCACGTTGATCAGGAAGACCGAGCCCCAGTAGTAGTGCTGGAGCAGGAACCCGCCGACCGTCGGACCGGCGATGACGCCGACCATGGCGACCGAACTCCACGCGGCGATGGCCTTGCGCCGCTCACTCTCGTCGAACACGGTGATCAGGATCGACAGGGTCGACGGCATCACGCAGGAGCCGCCGACGCCCATCAGCGCGCGGGCCGCGATGAGCTGCCACGGCTCGGTGGCGAGTGTGGCCGCCAGCGAGGCCCCGCCGAAGAACGCCAGGCCGATCACGAGCATCCGCCGCCTGCCGTACCGGTCGGACAGGCTGCCCGCGGTGAGCAGCAGGCCCGCGAAGACCAGGACGTACGCGTCGATGACCCACTGGACGTCGGACGGCGTGGCGCCGAGGTCGCGCATGAGCGACGGGATCGCGAGGTTGAGGACGGTGTTGTCCACGACCAGGGTCAGCAGGCTCAGACAGAGGACGCCGAGGATCCACCAGCGTCGGGGATGGGACATGAATGTCACCTCGAACAGTGTGCGAGTAGTATCGGACACTGTACGACTCAATCGAACACTGTGCGAGCGAATATTGTGAGGCCGTGTCAGCGAAGCCGTTCTCCTCGGTATGGACCCGTGAGCGCAAGGGAGGGCGCGAGCAGGGCCTCAGCCGCGACCAGATCGTCCGGGCGGCCGTGGAGCTGCTCGACGCCGAAGGGCTCGACGCGCTCAGCATGCGCAAGCTCGGCGCCCGGCTCGGCGCGGGGGCGACCAGCCTCTACTGGCACGTCGCCAACAAGGACGAGCTGATCGAACTCGTGATGGACGAGGTCTACTCGGGCGTCGTAATGCCCGAGGCGGCCGACTGGCGGGAAGCGGCCAGCGTCTTCGCCTACGCCATGCGCCAGGCGGTCTTCGACCATCCGTGGAGCGCGAGCCTCATCGGCGTGGTCCCCGCGCTCGGGCCGAACGCGCTCACCGCGTCCGACCGGCTGATGGGCGCCTTCGTCCGCGCGGGGTTCGAGGGTATCGACGTGGACTACGCCATGACGGCCGTCGTGTCGTACACGCTGGGCGCCACGATCCCCGAGGTCGCCTTTCTCAGCTCGCTGGAGGCGACGGGCAAGAGCATGGCGGATCTGCAGGCCGCGGTGGACCCGATCGTGATGAAGCTGGCCTCCGACCGGCCCAACCTGCTGGAGCGCTACCGGTCCTACGCGGACCAGGACTACGACCCGCTCGTGGCCCGGCGGCTCGCCTTCGAATTCGGGCTGATGGCCCTCCTCGACGGTCTCGGCACGCGCCTGCGCTGAATGTCCGTTTCGGGCCCACACACTGTCAGCTACTGGGGGGTCATCCTTACATAATGATCAGGTAGCCTCTGAGCATGCTCCCCACGGTCGCCGACGTGCTCGCGCTGGACACCGTCCGGCGTGGCAGCCCCCGGGTGGTGGCGGGCGGCGACCGGCTCGACACCCGGGTCCGGTGGGTCCATGTGGGCGAGGTCCACGACATCGCCCACCTGTTGCGCGGCGGCGAGCTGGTCCTCACGACCGGGGTGGCGCTGCCGAGCGAGCCCGACAAGCTGGCCGACTACATCTGCGAGCTGGCCGCCGTCGGCGCCTCGGGCCTGATCGTGGAGCTCGGCCGCCGGTTCGTCCGCGAGCTGCCGAGAGCGGTGGTCAAGGCCGCGGAGGAGCACGGGCTGCCCCTGATCACGCTGGCCCGCGAGACGCCCTTCGTGCAGATCACCGAGTCGGTCCACGCGCGGATCATCGACATCCAGCTCCAGGAGCTGCGGGCCTCCGAGCAGCTGCACGAGGTCTTCACCGAGCTGTCGGTCGAGGGCGCGTCCCCGGCCGAGGTGCTCAACCAGGTCACCCGCTTCTCCGGCCGCCCCGTGCTGCTGGAGAACCTGGCCCACCAGGTCCTGGCGTGCGACGCGGCCGGGGGCGACACCGGGAGCGTGCTGGCCAACTGGGAGACCAGGTCGCGCGCGGTCATGCCCTCCGAGCGGACCGCCTACGACGCCGCCGCCGGGTGGCTGGTGACCATGGTGGGCGCCCGCGGCCAGGACTGGGGACGGCTCATCCTGCTGTGCGACGCGCCGCCCAGCCCCCGCGACATCGTGCTCGCCGAACGCGCGGCGACCACGCTCGCGCTGAGCCGCCTGCTGGAGCGGCACCAGGAGTCCCTGGAGCGGCAGGCACACGGGACCATACTGACCGGCATCCTCACCCACGCGTACGCCGACCCCGACGAGGCCGCCGCCCGCGCCCGCGCCGTCGGCGTCCCGCTCACCGGCCGCAGGCTCGTCAGCGCCGTCATCCGGCTGACCGCGTCCGTCGGCACCGCGTTGGGCGAGCAGGCCAGGCTGGGCGAGCTCGCCGAGGCCGGCGCCGCCGCCTGCCGCGAGGCCAAGCTGCCCGCCCTGGTCGGGGCGCTGGACCAAAGTCGCGTCGGAGTGCTGCTGCCGCTGCCGCCCCGCATGGCCGCCGAGACCGCGCTCGGCGCGCTGGCCGAGCGCCTGCGGGCGAACTTCGCCACGCCGTTCGTGCTGGCGGCCGGCTCGGTCGTGGAGTCGATCAAGGACGTACGGCGCAGCTTCCTGGAGGCGGAGCAGGTGGCGGAGGTCGCGGTGCGCCAGCCCGACGGGCGGCCGTTCTACCGCCTGCCCGACCTGCGGCTGCGCGGCCTGCTCCACCTGCTGCGCGACGACGCCCGGCTGCAGACCTTCGCCGAGCGCGAGCTGGGGGCCCTGCTGGCCTACGACGCCCAGCGGCACGGCGACCTGACCAGGATCCTGCGCATCTACCTCGACGCGGGACGCAACAAGGCGGTGGCCGCGCAGAAGGCCCATCTGTCCCGCCCCGCGTTCTACGACCGCCTGCGTCGGCTGGAGCGGGTCCTCGACACCGACCTCGACGACGTCGAGTCGTGCCTGTCGCTGCACGTCGCGCTGCTGGCCCTGGAGACCTTCCGCCGCGAGACCACCTGATCGAGAAGAGGCCGTCGTTGAGAGCACGGGATTTCGGCATCGTCGTCGGCACCGGAACACCCGGCGAGCACAACGCGATCACCGACGTTCCGGGGGTGAGGGTCGGGCACACCACGCTGATCAGCGGGAGCGGCCCGCGCGTGGTCGGCGAGGGCCCGGTGCGCACCGGCGTCACCGTTGTCGTCCCGCACGACGGCTCGGCCTTCGACGAGCCCCTCTACGCGGGGCTCCACTGGCTTAACGGCAACGGCGAGATCACCGGGATGGCGTTCCTCCAGGACTTCGGGCTGCTCGCCTCGCCGATCGGGCTGACGAACACGGGCTCGGTGGGCGTGGTCCGCGACGCGCTCGTCGAGATCGAGGTCGGCTCGCTCGGCAAGGGCGGGCGGGCGTGGTCGCTGCCCGTCGTCGGCGAGACCTGGGACGGCATGCTCAACGACATCGACGGCAGGCACGTGAAGGCCGCCCACGTCCGGGAGGCGTACGAGAAGGCGGCGGGCGGGCCGGTCGCGGAGGGCGCGGTCGGTGGCGGCACCGGGATGATCTGCCACGGCTTCAAGGGCGGCATCGGCACGGCCTCCCGCCTGGTGGACGGCTACACCGTGGGCGTGCTCGTCCAGGCCAACCACGGACGGCGGGAGCGGCTGACGGTCAACGGCGTCAACGTGGGCAGCAGCCTCCCGGTCTCGGCGCTTCCCGATGAGGAGGCCGGGTCGATCATCGGGATCGTCGCCACCGACGCTCCCCTGCTGCCGCACCAGTGCCGGAGGGTGGCACAGCGCGCCGGACTCGGCGTGGCGCGCACGGGAGGCGCCGGGGAGAACTCCAGCGGCGACGGCTTCCTGTGCTTCTCGACCGGCAACCGGAACCTGCCGGCCAACGCCCTCGACGCGGCCCCTCCGCGCACGTTCCAGGTCACGGTGCTCGCGGACGAGTACCTCGATCCGCTCTTCTACGCGGTCATCGAGGCGACCGAGGAGGCCGTCGTCAACGCGCTCGTCGCGGCCGAAACGATGACCGGAGCAGACGATTTGACCGTTACAGGGCTCGATGGGCGGCTCCTTGCGGAGATGCTGACACCCGGAAAGTAGGTATGTCGTCCCGGGTGTAAGTCCTATCGCACCTGACTACTCTTCGTATACTCGCGCTCACTGGGTGAATCGTGCTTACCTCGAAACGTGCCCACGATGAGCGAACCCCAAATCAGCCCGACGGTCGTGGTACGGGCCCTGTCCGCACGTTTCCCCAAATGGACTATCTGGTGGGGCCAGGCCACCACGCACTACTGGGGTATGTCCCGGCGGCGCGACGGACTGCTCGTCCACATCGAGGCCCGATCCGCCCAGGAGTTCGTCCAGCGGGCCCGGGAGATCGACGCCGACACTCCCTGACATTTATGCGCCTATGTCCTAAACGCCCGATTCGGCGTTGGGGAATTTCATGCTCTTTGGCGCGTTTCCGTCGTCTCCATACGCGATTGTCGCCACGATGGTCCCGCAAGGGACATCAATCGGGAGTAATCGCATGAGACGCCGCCTTGTCGTCGGGGCCGCCATACTGGCCCTGGCGACGACCACCCCTTCGGCACCGGCCGCCGCCGAGCCCGTCGCCGGACTGCCGACGACGAACTTCCCTCTCGGCGAGCCCGGGATCCCGAAGTCGGCGGCCAAGAGCCTGGCCCCCGGAGTCAGCTACTTCACCCTTCGCCACGGCACACCGCAGGACGGGTACACGGTCAGCGTCGTCGTGAAGGGCAAGGACTTCATGTCCGAGGCCAACGCGCAGGCCCAGGCGACGGCCGTGCAGATGGCCGGTCTCGAGCCCGTCATCGTGAAGTTCACCCGGCCCGCCGTCGCGGACCACCCCGCCGGCGACTACTTCATGGTGCGGGTGGGCAGCTGGCCGCTCGACCGGAAGGCCGAGGCCGCCGAGGTCGTCAAGCAGCTCAAGGACGCCGGGGTGAGCGCGAAGGTCGACTTCCAGGGCGACGACGGCTTCGTCACCACCGGCCCCTGGAGCGTGCGGGTCATCGTCGTCGACCCGCGTACGTTCCGCGGCTCCTACCAGACCTCCCTGGGCACGAGCGTCGCCAAGCGGGAGAAGGTCTCGGCCATGGCCTCCGCCGCCAGGGCGCTCGCCGCGGTGAACGGCGGCTTCTTTGACATCCACACGCTGCCCGCCTTCCGCGGCGACCCCACGGGCATCTCCGTCGTCGGCGGCAAGCTGCTCAGCGAGGCCGTCGCCGGCCGTGTGGGCCTGGTCCTGCGGGGCCGTACGGCCCGCGTCACCGAGTTGTCGTCCTCGGTCGTCGCCCGTGCGGCCGACGGGACCACGGCCGAGGTGACCGGCCTCAACCGGGTGCCGAAGCCGGACGAGCTGGTGATGTACACCGAGGAACTCGGGCGGGACACTCCGCAGGACGACGGGACCGAGGTGGTCCTCGACGCCTCCGGCAGGGTCACCGCCGTCCGCGGGTCCGGCGGTCCCGTGGCGCCCGGCACCCGTGTGCTGCACGGGGTCGGAGCCGCCGCCGACTGGCTGTCGCAGCACGCGGGCGAGGGCACGACCGTCACGGTCACGACCCAGGTCACCGACCTGCGGACGAACAAGGCCGTCCCGCTGACCCCGGAGACCAACATCATCGGGGGCGCGATCGGCCTGGTCCGAAACGGTAGTACCTCCATCACCGCGTCGCGGGACGGCATGGCCAACACCAACATGATCCTGCGGCGCCACCCGCGCACGCTCGCCGGCGTCACCCGCAACGGCAAGCTCGTCATCGCGGTCGTCGACGGCCGAGCGCCGGGCAGCACGATCGGCGCGTCGTTCTTCGAGGCGGCCGAGCTCATGCGCTGGCTCGGCGCGCGCGACGCGATCAACCTGGACGGCGGCGGGTCGACCACCATGGTCATCGGCAAGAAGGTGGTCAACCGTCCGTCCGACGGCGTCGAGCGGGGAGTCGGCGACGCCCTGTTGATCGTCGGCGCGCGCTGAGCCTACTCACGCGCCCGCTCACGCCGAAGACGCCGCGAGCAGACGGGCGATCGTGTCGTCGTCGCAGGTGTCCCAGAACGTCCCGACGGTGTCTTCGAGGTGGTCGAACGAGGCCGCCTCGAAGAGCACTTCCTGGTACTTCGTGATGTCGTAGTGAGTGGTCCCCATCGCGGTGAGGTCGAGCGCGCGGATGTCCATCCCGCGGAACTCCTCGATCTCGCCGTACGAGCTGAGGATCCCCGCGCCGTACGCCCTGACTTCGCCGTCCTCCCGCATGACGCCGAACTCCAGCGTGAACCAGAACACCTTGGACACGAACTCCAGCGCCTCGTCGGTCTCCACCCGGCGCGCCGCCCGGCCCGCGGCCCGGTAAAGCGCGGCGAAACGGGGCGAAGCCAGGGTGTTCGCGTGCCCGATCACCTCGTGGATGACGTCCGGCTCGGGGGTGTAGAGGGGCACCGAATGGTGCCGGATGTACTGGGTGGAGTGGAACAGGCCGTCCGCCAGGACGCCGTAGAACTCACGGAGCGGGACCAGCCCGGCCGCCGGCAGGTAGCGGAATCCGGTCAGCGGCTCCAGAAGGTCGCCGACCTCCTGGAGTTGCGGGATGCGGTCCTCGGGCAGGCCGAGTCGCTTGGTCGCGTCGAGGAACTCGCGCACCGCGTACTTCTGATGCTTGACCGCCAGTTCCTTGGTGACGAGCGCCCATACGTGGTGCTCCTCGTCGGTGTACTCGGCCGTCGGGATGGGATCACCGGGGGTGTGACCAAGCGCCAGCGCCGCGATCGCGTTGCGCCGCTGACGGTAGACGGCGTCCGCGAAACCGGGGTGGCTCGTGGCCAACTCGACGACGACGGATCCGTCATCCTTCGTCGCCACCGGAGCGAAGTACTGCGCTTCTTCAAACATACTCCCATATGACAGCAAGTAACCGTTTAGCTGGCAAGAGTGACCAGTCAGGGTGTGCGAAACGCTCAAATCAGTGCGCTTCTGCTTGGATGCACTGGTCGATTCGCTCAGTCGAGGCGTACCCTCGGCGCATGCTCGACGCGCTCGACAGCCGCCTGCTGACCACCATGCGGGCCAACCCCCGGATCGGGCTCACCGAACTGGCCCGCCTGCTCGGCGTGGCTCGCGGCACCGTGCAGGCGCGACTCGACAAGCTCACCGCGCGCGGCGTCATCAGCGACTTCGGTCCGACGATCACGACAGAGCAGATCGGCTACCCCATCCTCGCCTTCGCGTCCCTGCAGATCGCGCAGGGCCGGCTGACCGAGGCCGTGCGGTGGCTGGCCGACGTTCCGGAGATCCTCGAGGTGCACGGCACCAGCGGCCAGGCCGACCTGCTGTGCCGGGTGGCCGCCCGCAGCACCCCGCACCTCCAGGAGGTCATCGCCCGGATCCTCGCCTCGCCCGCCATCCAGCGGACCGACACGACGATCGCCCTGTCGACCCAGATCCCCTTCCGCATCGAGCCCCTGCTACAGGCCGCGGTCACGCCACCCACGCCGTAACGACCGGGCTCACTCAAACGGACCGGGCTCAGACGGACCGGGCTCAGACAGATCGGCCTCAGACAGATCGGGCGAGGCGGAAGCCGAGGTCGTCGATGCGGAACGTCGGGTGGCTCTTGCGGCGGCACGACGCCCGGCATCCCCTGGGCAGGTCGTGCGCGCCTCCCCCGCGGAACACTCGGTAGGGGCCGTACACCGTGGCGTCGTAGACGTCCCAGCACCATTCCCACACGTTTCCGATCATGTCGTACAAGCCCCACGCATTCGGCGCCCTCGTCCCGACGTCGCGCACCCGCCCGCCGGAGTTCTCCCGGTACCAGGCGATCTCGTCGAGCTCCCCGTACCGCTCGCCGGTCGTTCCGGCCCTGCAGGCATACTCCCACTCCGCCTCGGACGGCAGCCGATACCCGTCGGCATCCCAGTCGCAGATCACGTCCTCTGCGTTGACGTCTCCTCCGATCGAGTAACAAGGAGTCAGCCCGGCCGCCTCCGAGAGGAGGTTGCAGAACCGGACGGCGTCGTTCCAGGAAACCTCGGTCACCGGCGTCAGCGGTTCTTTGGAGTTCGATGGGGTCTGATTCGTGATGGCTAGGTACAGTTCAGCGGTCACGGGATACGGCGCCAGCAGGAAATCCTCGACCTCGGCCACCCAGTTCCTCTGCGTCCCCTCATCCCGAAGGAGAATCCTCCCTGCGGAGATCGGGACCATTTGCTCACCGGTAACCTCGGGCAGCGACGATCCACGGCTCACCTCAGGCTCCTCTCCTCCGCTATTGATCACTGTCAATTCGTGTGCTGTATGGACGCCCCGCGCTCGGGGGCTTTCGTGGTCGGGGTGTTGGGTCGGGTCGGTCGGGTCGGTGGGGTTGGGACGTCCCGCGCCCGAGGCGGGAGGACTTGTGGTGGGGCGTGGTGGTCGGGTGGGTTGGGGGCGGGTGAGGTTGGGGTTGGGTGGGGTCGGGTGGGGTGGGTTGGGACGTCACTGCGCCGGTCGGAAGGTCCGGTCCTCGCGAAGCCCGCTCCGCTGGGCCTTCGCTGCGGTCCTCCCTCCCGCCCGCTCCGCTCCTCCCCGCCGCTGCTCGCGCCCCCGGCCAAGTCAGCTCCCCCGGGTTGTTTGCGCCACCGGAGTACGGCCCCCGCACCACAATCCCCAAAGGATTCCCCACGGCGTTCCCCACGGCGTTCCGACGGCATTCCGGATCAGTGCCGGCCGGCAACCCCTGGACATGCGAAAGCCCCGGCCAACCACAGCCGGGGCACCCCACCACACCACACACCACCACAGCACGCGCATGCCGTCCGTGGCACCCGCACAAGCCGACGCTTCCACGCCGGCCCACGGGGGGAACCCCCAGAAATGCGGAAGGGCCACCCCAACGGGGTGGCCCTCCACAAAAGATTGTCCGGCGGTGTCCTACTCTCCCACACCGTCCCCGGTGCAGTACCATCGGCGCTGACAGGCTTAACTTCCGGGTTCGGAATGTAACCGGGTGTTTCCCTGCCGCTATGACCGCCGTAACC